>NZ_BSUO01000001.1 GCF_030161635.1 Mobilicoccus caccae | reverse complement strand
TCGACCCGCGCAACAACCCCGAATCCCAGATGGCCGAGGAGGGCGCCAGCCAGACCGGCACCGGCTCCACGGGTGACACCGGCGTCGTCATGTCCGACGCCCCGACCGTCGAGGAGGGCGCCGACGGCGTCATCGGCGGCCACGTGACCGGCACCGATTCCGGCGACGTGCTCGGCGGACTCACCGGTGGGGACACCGACACCGACGCCTGAGCGCGCCCACCGCAGGACAGAGAAACGCCGACACCGGCAGGACGTGGTTCCTGCCGGTGTCGGCGAATCTGCCCCCGGGTTCCGTCGGCGGAGACCCCGCGGACTCAGATGAAGGACACCCAGCGGGCGGTCTGACCGACGTCGGCGCGGCCGAGCAGGGTCAGCGATCCGTCGTCCTCGATCCGCGACAGCGCGGCGTGGGGCGACTTCTCGCCCACGGCCACGACGTGCCGGCCGTCGGGGGTGATGCCGAAGGCGCGCGGCTGCTTCTCGGTGGGGGTGACGGCGACGACCTCCCCGAGGTGGCCGTCGTCCCCGACCCGCACGGTGGCGATCGTCGAGGCGGTGCGCTCCGAGCAGAGCAGCCACGGTCCGACGCGCCGGACCTCCGCGCCCCAGCGCAGGTGCTCCTTGGCGGGGTCGGCGTCGATGTCGCTGTGCCCCAGGCCGGCTGCGGGGTCGTCGATGCGGACGGCCTCACCGCGGGTGAGCGTTCCGTCGCCGGCGACGTCGTAGCGGATCGCCTCCGCGGAGAACTCGGTCACCGCGTAGGCGTTCGTGCCGTCGACCACGAGGTGGCGCGGCCCGGAGCCCTGCGGCGCGGAGGCGGTGGCGGGGTCGAGGGCGACGAGCTCGCCGTCGGCTCCGAGGCGGTACTGGCCGATCTCGTCGTCACCGAGGGCCACGACGTACACGTGCTCACCCACGGGCAGGACGCAGTGGGCGTTCGCGTGCTCCACGCGTGAGACACGTTCGCCGAGAACACCGTCCGCGACGGGCCACGTCATCGCGCACGCCCCGTCGTAGGAGGCGCCGAGCACGATCGAGCCGCCGCGCCCGAGGGAGATGTAGGCGAGGGTCTCCTCGATCTGCGTGCGGGCGATCTCGGTGAGGGCCCCCGATTCGCGATCCACGCGCAGCGTGACCACGGAAGGCTCCTTGGTCGCGGCGTAGACCAGGGCGTTCTCGGGGTCGACGGCGAGCGTGCCGCATCCGTCGCCGACCCGGGTCGTCGTCAGCGTCTCGAGACGCGGGTCGTCGCCGGGGTGCAGACGCAGCGAGGTGATGGTGCCGTCTCCGGCATTGGCGACGAGAACGAGCGAAGTCATGCCTCGACCGTATCGACGTCCGCACGCTCGGGCGAGGCGGGAGCCGGCGTAGCGGCGGGCGGGCACGGCGCACCTTCACAGCACGGGATGATCCATCCGCAGCCGTCGCAGCGTTCGTGGGAGGTCTCCCAGCGCATCGGGGTCCCGCAGTTGAGGCAGGGTTCGGTCGTCTCGGCCATGACCCCACCGTAGGCCGGTCGCCCACGGTCTCCCGGCATGCACACGCTCTGCCTCGGTCGCCGCCCGCACCGCCCGATTCGCCTGTCTCGTCGGGATACTCACCGGCCGGGCGAGGACACGCGGGGCCGCGCACGGCCGGACGTCGGAGGCCGACACCCGTAGGGTCTACTCATGGACGCCCGACGACTCCTGCCCGTAGCCGCCGCGGTCCTGCTCGCCGCCTGCACCACGACCCAGCCGAGCACCCCGGGGGCCCAGGCGGCACCGGCGGCACCGCACCGCCACCCACCAGGTCGGCCGAGGTACCGGCCGGCACCGTGCGGGACGGGCAGCCGTTCGCCACGCGCGAGGTCGCCACCCTGGACAGTCCGTGGGCGATGACGTTCCTGCCCGACGGGCGGGGCCTGGTCACCGAGAAGGGCGGGCGTCTGCTCGTCGTCGACACCACCTCGGGGGCGACGGAGGCCGTCGAGGGGCTCGACGGCATCGAGGTCGTCGACGCCGGTCAGGGGGCCTGAGCGACATCGCCCTCGGCCCGACGTTCTCCGAGGACGGGACCGTGTTCCTCAGTTGGGTCCAGGCCGCGGACGAGGGCCAGTCCCGTGGCGTCGTCGGCCGGGCCACGTTGTCGTTGGCGGACAAGCCCCGCCTGGAGGGACTGAAGACCATCTGGGAGCAGGACCCGGCGGGCGGCAGCGGGCACTTCGCCCTGCGCCTGGCCGTGAGTCCGGACGGCGAGAACCTGTTCGTCGCCTCCGGGGACCGGCAGGAGATGACCCCGGCCCAGGACCTCCAGTCCAACCTCGGCAAGATCCTGCGCCTCACCCTCGACGGTGGTCACGTCGACGACAACCCGTTCGTCGACCAGCACAACACGGCCGCGACGGTGTGGAGTTACGGCCACCGCAACCCGCTCGGGATCGCGTTCGACGGCGCGGGCAACCTGTGGTCCTCGGAGATGGGCCCGCGGGGTGGCGACGAGCTCAACCTCATCGAGCCGGGTGTCGACTACGGCTGGCCCGAGACCTCCGAGGGCGACCACTACGACGGTCGGAAGATCCGGTCGCACACCGAACGGCCCGACGTCGAGGCGCCCGCGGCGTTCTGGGATCCGTCGATCTCGCCGGCCAACCTCATGATCTACGCCGGCGAGGCCTTTCCGCAGTGGCAGGGCGACGCGTTCGTCGGCGGGCTGTCGGGCCAGGCGCTCGCGCGGATCGACCTCGAGGGCACGACCGCCGAGAAGGCGGACGAGTGGGACATGGGCACGCGGGTGCGTGAGGTGGAAGAAGGCCCGGACGGGTCGATCTGGCTGCTCACCGACGGCCCGTCGGGCCGACTCCTCCAGCTCACCCCTCCACGCTGACCTCGGGGGAGGATGATGTCCTCCCTTCCCCGGCTGAGGCGCCACCCATCACGGCGGGTCCTCGATCCGGCCTGTTGCACCCCGGCCGTGCCGGACAGGAGTAGGTGTGAACGGAACGACGCAGGATCGACTCGCCGCCTACACCAGCGCCTACGCGGCCGGCTACGACGACCTCCTCAGGTACGTGCAACGGCGCCTCCATCCGGACGGCGCCGGCGCGGAGGACGTCGTCGCCGAGGCGATGACCATCGCCTGGCGGCGGGTGGAGGACCTGCCCTCCGGCCTGGACGACGCCCGGGCGTGGTTGTTCGGCATCGCCCGCAACTGCCTGCTCAACGACGCCCGGTCCCGCCGGCGGCGGGACGCGCTCGGGGTGCGGCTCGCCGACGTCGACTCCGCCACGGTGACACCCGACGGCGCCGACGCGGCCATCTCCCGTGTCGATCTGGCCCGCGCCTGGTCACGCCTGTCCGACGTCGAACAGGAGGTCCTCGCACTCGCCGTGTTCGAGGGCCTCGACTCCCGGCGGGCGGGTCAGGTCCTCGGCGTGAGCGCTGCCGCCTATCGGGTCCGGCTGTCCCGCGCCCGCGCCGCGTTGAGACAGGGGCTGACCAGCACCGATGTCGAGGCGCACGGCGCCGGCCCCGACCGGCGACCCCAGCCCATGACTTCCCGGCTCCGGCCGGTCTCGCTCGAGGAGATCTCATGACCACCCACCTGGACGACGACCGCCTCGACGTGGCGCTGCGCGACCTCGACGCCGCCGACCGCGACCTCACCGCCGAGCAGACCTCCCGCAAGGACGCACTGCTCGCCTCACTTCTCGCGGGCGAGCGTGACCGGCGGCCCGCCACGACCGGCACGACGCTCCCGACCCCTGTGCCGCACAGTGTGCCGACGACGCTGACCCGCTCCCAGGCGGCGCACGTCGTCGGACGTCGCCGGGCCAGGCGCAGCACCGTGCGGTGGGCGATCCCGGCCGCGGCCGCCGCTGCCCTCGTCGGTGTGATGACGGTGTGGGGTGGGCCGGGTGGCAATGCTCCGGCGTACGCCTCCTGGACCGCCGGACCGATGCCCGTCGACGGTGCCGACCTCGCCACCGCCGAGTCGGCCTGCCGGGAGAACGTCGCCGAGGCCCTCGGTCGCACCGGGGAGGACCCCACCACCCGCCCGACCGCGACGCCGGAGAGCTTCCGCACCGTCGCCTCCGAGCGGCGCGGTGACTTCCTCTTCCTGGCGATGGCCTCGTCCGACGGCAGCACGACCACGTGCTTCTACGACGCCGCGAAGCCCTCTGAGGTGCGCGGCTCCTCGGCGGGTCTGTCGACGCAGGGCTCCCCGCCTCCGACGTCGTTGGCCCCGAACGAGATCGAGAGCAACGGAGGCGGCATGTCCAGCGGCCCGGAGGGCACGTACTCCTTCGCCGAAGGACGTGTCGGTGCCGAGGTGGCAGCCGTCACCGTCAAGTCGGAGGGACGCGAGGTGCGGGCGACCGTCGCCGACGGCTGGTTCGTGGCGTGGTGGCCCTCCGCCGAGACCGCGCCGAACGCCCCGTCACCCGTCGTCACCTACGACGTCACCTCCCGCGACGGAACGGTCGAGCGCGACGTGCCCGACCCCCTGACCGCCAGGACGGAGCTGGGCCCGTGCGAGATCGGCGACATCGCTTCGGGCGGCGGCGTGTCCGAGGGCGGCGGCAGCGTGGTGACGGTGTCCGGGTCGGCGGGCGCCGACGTGGCGAGCGTCACCGTCCGCGACGGCGACCGTGCCGTGACCGCGCAGGTCACCGACGGCACGTTCCTCGCCGAGTGGCCGGGCGACTCCGACACCACCCCGGAGCTGACCTACGACGTCACTCTCGAGGACGGCACGACCCTGCGCGACCAGAAACCGGTCGTCGAGAACGGGTAGGGATGTCGACAGCGATGTCGACCGCATCCCCGCGAGGCGCCCGTGACCACAGGTCACGGGCGCCTACGCTTCGGCCATGATGATCGGATGGACTGAGCTTCTGACGATGCTGGTCGTAGGCGTGGTGGGCGGTGCGGTCCCCGTGGCGCTGGTGCTCCTCGGCCTCTACGCCGCCGTCCGACACGGGGTGAGCCACGGCATCCAGGACGCACGCAACCGCGAACTCGCGGACCCCACTCTCCCGAGGCCCTGACCGCGACGCCCCCACGCGTCCGGAGCGTCAGCTCCGGGCCGCGCGACGCAGGGCTGCCGACCACGCCGCTCCGGCCAGGACGCACACGACCATCGTCACCGTGAGCACGCCGGCGATGCGCGGTGCGGACGTCGCGGTGAGGGGCCACGCGAGGACTCCGACGATCCACAGGGTCGAGTCCGCGATGGTCGTCGCGCCGAAGACCAGACTCACCACGAGCACGACGAGCACCACTCCCAGCGCTGCGCCGGCTCCGCACCGCGTCGCCAGCCACAGGCTCGTGACCAGCACCATCGCGCCTACGGCGAAGAGCAGGACCGGGACGGCGATCGAGACCCCGCCGCTGAGGGCGGCGACGAGAGCGACCCACGTGACGACCACCGCGAGCAGCCCGAGACACACGCCGAGCATCGACGCCGCGAGCCGCCGGGGGTCATTCTCAGGACGGCGACACGCCACCCTGGCGCCATCGCCGACCACGCCAGAGCGGCGAGGACGCAGGACCCGAGCGGCACGACCAGCCACGTCGCGACACCGCGGACGTACTCCGCGTCCCAGATCGCGCCGACGAGGGCCACGACCCCAAGGGTCACGAGGACCAGCGGAAACACACCCGTCCCGCGCAACAGGGCGAGCTGGGCGCGCACCGGCCGCGGGCGACCCCGCACGATGGGCCCGCGCGGGGAGAAGTCGCGTCGGACGAGCGGGCTCCCCTGATCCGCGGCGGGAGCGTCCTCGGTCGTGGAGAGATGACCGCGCGGGCCACCACCCCCACGCAGGCGGACGAGCCATGCCCGCAGGCCGACCCGCCGTGGTTCGCCGGCGGAACAGGCCCACGCGGTGACCGCCGGCACAGCTCCGGCCGCGACGAGACAGGCGAGGGTCGGCCACCACGGGTTCTGGAGTCGGATGGGTGAATCCGGGTCGAGTCCGACGGCGTTCGCGTGGATCTCGAGGACCGGCAGCACGGCCCGGACTCCCCAGCTCCACGGCTGCGCCCACCACAGCGACGACTCGGCCGTGATCGTTCCCGCGACCTGCCAGATCAGGGCGAACCCGACCGTGAGCAGCATGCCGACCCGGCGCGCCAGGACCAGCGACAGGATGAGCGGCAGCAACGACGTGCCCCACAGCACGAGCCACAGGGTGACGAACCGGGCCACCGGCGGGTCGCCCAAACCCGTGAGCAGCCCCAGCCCGATCAGCGGCATCGTCAGGGCGAGGTGCAGCAGCAGCGACTGCCAGGCGAGGACGAGGCTCCGCGCCGTCCAGGCGACCCCCGGCGTGAGGGGGCGCGCCCAGGTGCCGCCCTCGCGGGCCCGGGCCTCACGCGAGGACGCCGACGCCGCGAGGAGAGCGACGACGGGCGCCAGGAGCCCCGTGGCGTAGAGGGATTGCCACCCGAAGAGCGCCGACCAGTCCCGCACCGGCCCCGAGGGGACGAGCAGCCACCCGGCCGCCTGCAGGAGCGCGAGGGCCAGGCCGGCGGCAGCGAACCGCGCCGCGGCGCTCCCCTTCGCACGCACGAACTCGGCACGCACCGCACCGGACAGGGACACCCTGGATCGGGTGGAGGGACGGACGTCGGTCGTCGTCATCGGGCACCGCCTCCGGTCGCGGCGAGGTAGGCCGCCTCGAGGTCGCCGGCCGAACCCTCGGCGAAGTCCGCGAGCGGGCCCTCGTACACCAGGCGCCCGCCGGCGAGGACGCCGATGTCGTCGGCCAGGCGCACGACCTCCCCGAGCTGGTGGGAACTGATGAGGACGGTGCGTCCGCGGGCGGCGAGCTCGCGGATGAGGCCGCGCAGTTCGATGATGCCCTCGGGGTCGAGGCCGTTCTGCGGCTCGTCGAGGACGAGGACGTCGGGGTCGGTGAGCAGCGCGATCGCGAGCGCGAGCCGCGCCTTCATGCCGGTGGAAAACGAGCGGACCTTGGTGCGTCCGGCTCCGCGCCGGCCCGCGTCCAGCCCCACGACCTCCAGCACCTCGGTGACGCGGTCGGCGTCGACCCCGGTGAGCAGGGCGTGGACGCGCACGTTGTCACGGGCGGACAGGTGCCCGTACAGGGCCGGGCCGTCGATGGAGGCCCCGACGCGCGCGAGCCCGGCGCGCGAGAACGGCTCACCCAGCAGGTGGCACTCCCCGGCGTCGGCACGCAACAGGCCGAGCATGATCTTCAGACTCGTCGACTTGCCGGCGCCGTTGCGTCCGAGCAGCGCATAGACGCGTCCGGGAGTCGCGGTGAGGTCGAGGCCGTCGAGGACACGGTGGGCGCCGAAGCTCTTGGTGAGCCCGGAGCACCCGAAGGCGGGAATCGTCGTGGTCATGACATCCAGCCTGGTCACCGCGGAAGTCGGGCACCTCCTGCCGGGAGACGATCTTCACGGAGCTCTCGCGGCGCGGTCTCCTCCCGTGGGAGGAGACGGCTCACGACAGGGGCACGGTGCCGGCCGGTCCGGCCAGCCCGACGCTGTGGGCGAGCACGACGAGGGCCACGCGATCACGCGCGTCGAGCTTGAGCAGCAGGTTGCCGACGTGCGTCTTGACGGTGGTCTGCGCGATGAACAGGTCGTCGGCGATCTCGGCGTTGGTGCGCCCCTGCGCGATGAGGCGCAGTACCTCCACCTCGCGGGCGGTGAGGTGGTCGACGAGCGGACTCGGCCCGGCTGCTCCGTCCTCCTCGTCACCGGTGGGTTCGACGAGGGCCGCCGGGTTGCGCACCGCGGCCAGCAGCGCCGGAGCCGCCTGGCTCGCGATGACGGCCTCGCCCCGATGCACGGCACGGATGGCGTCGATGACCTCGGTGGGTTCGGCGTCCTTGAGGAGGAACCCGCGCGCCCCGGCGCCCACCGCCGCGAGGACGAGCTCGTCGACGTTGAACGTGGTGAGCACGAGGACTCGAGGAGCCTTCTCGCGCGCCAGGATCCGCCGCGTCGCCTCGACCCCGTCGAGGCGCGGCATCCGGATGTCCATGAGCACGACGTCGACGGCGTGGGCCAGGGTGCGCTCGACGGCTTCGACGCCGTCGGCGGCGGTCGCGACGACCGTCATGTCCGGCTGGTTGCCGATGAGCGCGGAGAACGCCGACACCAGCAGCGGCTGGTCGTCGACGACCACGACCTTGATCGGTTCGCCCGTCATCTCACTCCCCTTCAGTCGGGTTCCTCGTCGGGATGCGCGCGTGGACCGCGAAGCCCGCACCCTCGGGGCCGGCGGTGATGTCCCCACCGGTCAGGGTGACCCGCTCCCGCAGGCCGAGCAGACCGTACCCGAGCGAGTCACCCTGCCCACGGCCCTCGTTGGTCACCGACACGAGGCAGGCGCCGTCGCGTTCGGTGACGGACAGGTTCGCCACCGGCCGGACCCCGCCGTGCTTGATGACGTTGCTCAGCGCCTCCTGGACGACGCGGACGACCGCCAACCGCGCCGGGGCGGACCAGGATTCCTGCCACCGGCGCAGCGTCTCCTCCTCGGGCAGCGCGGTCTCGAGCCGGACTCCCGCCGCGGTGGTCTCCGTCGCGAGGGCGGGCAGTCGCAGCAGGTCGCCGGAGACCTCGTGGTCGGTGACCTGGTCGCGGAGCACGCTGACCAGAGAACGGAGTTCGCCGAGCGCACTCTTGCTGGCGTCGCGCACCCCCGTGAGTGATTCGCGCATCTGGGCCTCACCGCCGACGGCCAGAGCGGTGCTCGCCTGCACGTTCACCACGGCCAGGCTGTGCGCCACGATGTCGTGGATCTCGCGGGCGATGCGGGCGCGTTCGTCGGTCTGTGCGGTGAGGACCCGGCGGGCCGCCTCGCGTTCGTGCTCGTCCCGTTCTCGCTCGAGTTGCTCGCGGTAGGCCACCTCGGTGCGACGCCGACCGCTCGCCCACAGGTAGGTGCCGACCATGCCGAGGATCATCACCGCGACCAGCGCGGTCGTGGGTCCCCCGGCGAGCCGGTTGACCGGGCTGACGAACGCCCCGGCGACGCCGAGCAGCAGTCCGGTCACCCCCAGGCGGGTGGATCGTGCCGGGCGACCTTGTAGAGGGCCGCCGGCGCGCAGAGGATGACCGGGCTGACGCCGTGATTGACGGGCGCGAACCACACGAGCAGGGCCATCGCCGCGAGGAGCACATAGGTGGCGACGAAGGACCCCCGGCGTCGGGTGGTCCGCAGCGCCAGCGTGGCCGCCAGGCCCAGGTGGAGGAGGACGTAGAGCACGCCGTCCCAGGTGAGGCCGCGCTCCGCCTCATTCAGCCCGAGCAGCGCCGTCAGCGCCAGGGCGAGCCCGGACAGGATCAGGTCTGGAAGCGGTGGTCGTGGCACGCCTCGATCGTAGAAAGTCACCCTGGCCTCGGCCTCCTCCTGTGGGAGGAGCCTGCCCTCAGCCGTCGCCGTGTCGCGAGACCGCCACGTGTTGCTGCGCGAGGCGGCGGAGCGCGACGAGCAGCGCGTCCACGAGCACGGTGCCGAGCACAACCTGGCGCACGGCCGCGTGGGGATCGGGCGGCACCGACTCCACGTCGATCTGCGCGATGCGTTCGGCGGCGTCGGCGTACACGCCGAGCTTGCCCTCGTCGAAGCCCACGAGCGAGGCCTCGCACGCGTCCCACGCCCGATCGAGCGCGTCGAGCACGGGGTCGTGCAGGTCGACCTGCCAGCCGCGCCGCGTCACCCAGTCCCGGGCGCGGGAGGTCGGCGGCTCGTCGGCGGTGGCGGGGTCGTACTCGACGAATTCCGCTCCGAGCAGAGCCCGCTGGGCCGACCCGAGCACGCCGAGTCGCTCGACGTCCGGTCCGTCGATGGAGGAGAGCACGCGGTCGACGGTGGCGAGGTCGAGCCCGCCGACCTCGGTGAGCGCACGGATGAGGCGGACCCGCTCGACGTGGGTGTCGTCGTAGCGGGCCTGGTTGGGCGAGGTGGCCCGCCCGGGTGGGACCAGTCCTTCACGCAGGTAGTACTTCAGCGTCGCGACCGGCAGACCGGTCCGCTCGGACAGTCCGGAGATCCTCATTCCACATCACCTCTTGACATGGAGAGTAACACTCGCCATAAATAGAGAGTCGCACTCGCCGTTCTTGGAGGTTCCCATGTCCGCAGCAGCCACGACCCACGCCCACGACGGCCCGGTCGTCGTCTTCACGATCGGAATGACGATCCGCAAGCCCCACCGGCCCGACCTGTGGATGCCCGCCTTCGTCGCGATGCCGAAGATGCTGCGCGAACTCCACGCCAACAAGGAGGCGGCCCGCCGCGGCGAGGCTCCCGACCTGGGTTTTCTCGGCGCCGAGACCCTCATCGGCGGCAAGGGCCCGTTCGTGGTCCAGTACTGGCGCAGCATCGAGCACCTCTACGCCTACGCCCAGCGCACGGACCTCGAACACCTCCCGGCCTGGCGCGCCTTCAACCGCGCGAGCCGCGCCAACCCCGGGGCGGTCGGCATCTGGCACGAGACGTTCGCCGTGCCGGCGGACGGCATCGAGACGTTCTACAACGAGGGCGCCACGATCGGGCTCGGCGCCGCCACAGGCACCGTCCCCGTCGGGCGCCGTGGGCGCAGCGCCCGTGAGCGGCTCGGCTCGACGCTGACGGCCTGAGCGAGTCCGTCGCGGGGCATCGGGGAGAATCGCCCCTGTGCAGTGCGACTACTTCGACGCCGGCGTGTGCCGCTCGTGCACCCGCATGGGTGAGCCCTACGACGCGCAACTGGCCGACAAGGATCGGCGGGTCCGCGAGATCGTCGGCGACCGGCCGGCCCTGGCCTGGTCGGCGCCCTTCGGCTCGCCCGAGTCACACTTTCGCGCCAAGGCCAAGATGGTCGTCGGCGGCACCCCGAACGCCCCGACCCTCGGCATCCTCGACGCCGACGGCCACGGCGTCGACCTGCGCGCCTGCGGCCTCCTCGGCCCGGCGACGACGGCGAGCATGCCCGTCCTCGCGCGGTTCATCACCGACACCGGCCTGCGCCCCTATGACGTTCCCGCCCGCACCGGCGAACTCAAGAACATCCACGTGCTGGAGTCGGCGGGGGGTGAGCTGATGGTGCGCTTCGTGCTGCGCTCGGAGGGGCAGGTCGGACGCCTCCGACGCTCGCTGCCGGCGCTGTTCGACGCGCTGCCGGGCCTGCGCGTGGTCTCGGTCAACCTCCTCCCACGGCACGTCGCGCTGCCCGAGGGTGAGGAGGAGATCCTCCTCACCGAGGAGACGACGCTGCCCATGACCATCGGCGACGTGACCCTGCATCCCATGCCGGGCGCGTTCGTCCAGACGAACTCGGTCGTCGCCTCCGGCCTGTACCGCCAGGCGGCGGAGTGGATCGACGAATGCGACCCTCGCTCCGTCCTCGACCTCTACTGCGGGGTGGGCGGATTCGCACTCCACGCGGCACGCACCGGTCGTGCCGTGCACGGCGTGGAGGTCAGCACGGAGGCGGTCGCGAGCGCCCGGCGATCCGCGGCGGAGATGGGGCTCGACGCCCGGTTCGAGGTCGGCGACGCCACCGCGTGGGCCGCATCGCTGCCGACGCCACCGGATCTCGTCGTCGTCAACCCACCCCGCCGGGGCATCCGGGCCCGCCTCGCCTCCTGGCTGGAGGACTCGGGCGTGGGCGCGGTCGTGTACTCGAGTTGCAACCCGGTCACCCTGGCCGCCGATCTCGACCGGATGCCGTCGCTGCGGCCCGTGCGGGCCCGGCTGTTCGACATGTTCCCCCAGAGCGATCACGCCGAGGTGCTCGTCCTCCTGCGCCGCGACGCGCACTGAGAACCCGGCGAACCCGGGCGAACGCGCCGGGACCGATCGGGCCGCGTCGGATCGGGGGCGACCCGAGCGTCCGGTCTCCCTGTCTGCCACGGTGTGGACGAGGCATGATCGAACCACCACCGATGAAAGGCACGAGCATGTCGCTGCTGCACCTCGCCTTCTCCCGCGACTGGAATCCGGCAGCTCCCGCGTATCTCATGTCCACCCGCGGCCTCACCATCGCCGAGGTCGGATTCCTGCACGCCAGCACCGACGAGGACCAGCTGCGCCGGGTGGCCCGCCGGTTCTACCGCGACGTCACCGACCCGATGCTCGTGCTCGTGATCTCCGAGGCCGTGCTGACCCGGTTCGGCCTCGAGGTGCGTTACGAGCCGGCCGATCCCGCCACCTCCGACGTCGACACCGAGCTCTTCCCGCACATCTACGGCGGCGATCTCCCCACCGCCGCCGTCGTCGACGCTCGCCCGTTCACCGCGCCGAGGTAGCTCCGGAGCGGACGACCCGGTCTCAGCCCTTCTGAGGCGGCTCGCGGTGGGATAGCCTCCCGGCCACGACCCGTCGTCGCCCGAAGGAGCCGGTATGAGCACACCCGTCCCCCAGCGTGATCGGAGGACCCCTCGGCTGGGCATGGCGATCTACGCCGTCGTGTGCGTCGTCGTCGTCGGGTTGGCGGTGCTCGTCTCGGCGCGCGCGGCCCACAGCGGTGAGGACCTGCGCGCCAACCTCACGCTCATCGCCCCGGCGGGCGCGGGCGGCGGCTGGGACACGTTCGCGCGTGAACAGCAGGCCGCGATGCGCACCGAGAACGTCGTCAACAACGCCCAGGTCGTCAACATCCCCGGCGCCGGCGGCACGATCGGACTCAGCAAGTTCGTCACGATGACGGGAGAGGCCACCAACCTCATGGTCACGGGCACGGTGATGATCGGCGCCATCGAGACCAACGACTCCCCCAACACGCTCAAGGACGTGCGCCCGATCGCCCGCATCAGCGAGGAGTACGACGTCATCGTCGTCCCGGCGGACTCGCCCCATCAGAGCATCGACGACCTCGTCGCCGCCTGGAAGCAGGACCCGAAGGGCATGGTGTTCACCGGTGGTTCGGCCGGCGGGCTCGACCACCTGATCGTCGCGGACCTCGCGCTCAAGGCGGGCATCGACGCCGAGCAGATCACCTACATCCCCAAGTCCGGAGGCGGGGAGGCCGTGCAGGTGTTGTCCTCCGGCGCGGCGGACGCGGCGGTGTCGGGCTACAACGAGTTCGCCGACCAGATCGACGCCGGCCGCATGCGGGGGCTGGCCATCGTCGCTCCCGAACGGGCCGACGGCATCGAGCTGCCCACCCTCGTCGAGCAGGGCTACGACGTGGCCATGACCAACTGGCGCGGATTCGTCGCGCCGCCCGGTATCAGCGACGAGCAGTTCTCCGAGCTGCAACAGATCATCACCGAGACCGCGCAGACCCAGGAGTGGAAGGACGCCATGGCGCGCAACAAGTGGACCGACGTCCTCCTCACCGGCCCTGAACTCGACACGTTCATCGAGGAGGACACCGCGCAGATCACGGCGCTCGTCAAGGAGTTGGGCCTGTGAACGCGACCGATCCCGGGCGGGAGCCGAACGGCACGGAGGTGTCCCGCGTCGACGTCGTCGACGAGGATGCCGACGCTGCCGGTGAGCCGCGCGGCGGGTCGTTCTGGGGTGGCCGTTCCGGGCTGGTGCTGCCGCTGATCCTCGCCGCCTTCAGCAGCTATCTCCTCTTCGGCGTGCTGACGACGGACGTCCCCGAGGGCACCGACTTTCCCGGTCCCCGCTTCTTCCCGACGATCCTCGTGGTCCTCGGCTACGTCTTCTCGCTGCTGCTCGTGCTGCAGTACGTGCGCTCCCCGAGCACGTCACGGACGACCGCGGGCGGTACCGCACGTTCTCCGACTGGTCGGCCGTGGCGTGGTGCATCGGTGGATTCGCGCTGTTCGCCGCCACCCTCGAACTGCTCGGCTGGATCCTCGCCGCCGCGCTCCTGTTCTGGTTCGTGGCCCGCGGGATCGGGTCGCGGCGGCCGCTGTTCGACATCTCGGCGGCGCTGCTGCTGTCCTCCGTCATCTACCTGACGTTCTCGGTCGGCCTGGGTCTGCGCCTCCCCTCCGGCGTGCTGGGGGTGATCTGAGGTGTCGATCGATCTGTTGATGCAGGGATTCGCCGGCGCGCTGACCCCCATGAACCTCATGTGGGTCGTGCTCGGGTGCCTCCTGGGCACGGCGGTGGGTGTCATGCCCGGACTCGGGTCGTCGATGGCCGTGGCGCTGCTGCTGCCGATGACGTTCGCGCTCGACCCCACGGCGGCGTTCATCATGTTCGCCGGCGTCTACTTCGGTGGCCTCTTCGGCGACTCCACCATGGCCATCCTCATGAACACCCCCGGCCAGGCCTCGGCGATCGCGTCGACCTTCGAGGGCCATCGCATGGCCAAGGACGGCAGAGCCACCCAGGCCCTGGCCACGGCGGCGATCGGCGCGTTCATCGGCGGTATGACGGCGTCGGTGGTCGTGGTGTTCCTCGCCCCCAGCTCGCGGAGTGGGCGGCCGCCTTCGGCCCCGCCGAGTACTTCGCGCTCGCGTTGTTCGCGTTCGTCGCGACCTCCTCGATCGTCGGCGACTCCGTGGTCAAGGGCATCGCCGCGCTCATCCTCGGGCTCGGCATCGCCACCATCGGCATCGACCCGACCACGGGTGTCGAGCGGGCCACCCTCGGCGTGCAGGAACTGTTCGACGGGATCTCGCTCGTCACGGTGACGGTCGCGATCCTCGCGTTGGGGGAGGTCTTCTACGTCGCCTCCCGCATCCGACGCGACCCCACCGTGCGGGCCATGAAGACGACGGGCCGGCCGTGGCTGTCCCCGGCCGAGTTCAAGGAGGCCGCACCCGCGTGGGCCCGCGGGACGGCGATCGGTCTGCCGTTCGGCGTCATCCCCGTCGGCGGGTCGGAGGTGCCGACGTTCATGGCCTACTCCCTCGAGCGGCGTCTCGACCGTCGGCGCAAGGAGCCCCGGTTCGGCCGCGGCGCCATCCGTGGCCTGGCCGCCCCGGAGGCCGCCGGCAACGCCACGACCGGCACCGCGATGGGCGCCCTGCTCGCCCTGGGCCTGCCCGTGTCGGCGACGGCGGCGATCATGCTCGCCGCGTTCCGGCAGTACGGACTCCAGCCCGGGCCGCTGCTGTTCGACCGTGCACCCGACCTCGTGTGGTCGCTGCTGGCGAGCTTCTTCGTCGCGATGATCGTGCTGTTGATCATCAACCTGCCGTTCGCGCAGTTGTGGGCCAAGCTGCTGCTCATCCCCGCCCCGTACCTCTACGGCGGCATCGCGGTGTTCTGCGGCCTCGGCGTGTACGCGCTGTCGAACTCGACGTTCGACCTGCTCATGTTGCTGTTCATCGCCCTCATCGGTTTCGCGATGCGCCGCCACGACATGCCGCTCGCGCCGCTGATGATCGGCATGGTCCTCGGGCCGCTCGCGGAGACCTCGCTTCGCGACGCGTTGTTGTCGTCGGCGGGCGACTACGGGGTACTCGTCGCGAGCCCCATCACCTGGCTGCTCTACGGCGTCCTGCTCATCGTCGTCCTGTTCACCCTGCGCGCCCGCGTGCGGCAACGCACCAGCCAGGACATCTGAACGCGCAGGCGTCGACCTCAGAGACGTCCAGCCCGCAGCCGGCCACGCCGGCCCGCGAACCACGGCGCGCTACCACCGCGCCCGCAAGAACCCCCGACCGGCAGCCCAACGACATTCTCGCGGCCTACATGACGCCCTCAAGCATGGGGTGCGGCATGAGACTCGGGTTCGACACCCACACCCGCCTCATCGAGACGATCGTCCTCGTCTTCGTGAGCGGCAATGAGCTGGTCATCCACGCCATGCCTGCGCGTAGGCAGTACTCGACCTCCTCCCCTGACGGGGCCGATCGCAACGCACTCATCTGCCGTGCTGGGTGCTCGCGACCAGGATTGACCCCCGCACTGCCAAGCGCCACAATTGTGGTCATGAGCATCGAGTCCTTGCGTGAGGTCCGCGATCACTTCAGCGACGTGGTCGACCGAGTGCAGCACCAGCACGAGCGAGTGACCGTGACCCGCAACGGCAAGGCAGCCGCCGTCATCCTCAGCCCCGAGGACCTCGCCGAGCTCGAAGAGACCTTGGCGGTGCTCAGCGATCCCGCCGCGCTGGCCGACATCCGCGAGGCCGACGTGGCTTACCAGGAAGGCAACGTCATCCGGGGAGCCGACGCGGTCCGCGCTCTCCTCCCGTGACGGAGCCCTTCGAGCTGGTCCTCACCCCACCGGCATCGCGAGCCATCCAGAATGGTCTGCCAGAGGCCGTGGCCGCAGCAGTGGTCGAGCTCCTCACCGGAGCACTGATCGACAACCCACGACGAGTCGGAAAACCTCTCAGAGGCGAACTCGCGGATATCCACTCTGCGCGGCGCGGCACCTATCGGATTCTGTACCGGATCAACGAACAGGACCGCGAGGTCGTCGTCCTCCGCATCGAACACCGCCGCGATGCCTACGGACGTCACTGAGACCCGCAGACCCGCACTGTCATGCCGCCGGCGTCGTCGCTCAGAGGTGTTCGTGCGCTCACGGTGTTCGTGCCAGGCGAGCCGGTCCAGTCCAGTGGAGTCGTCGTGCGTCACAGTCATCGCCTTCCCCTCATCTCGCGGCGCAGGACTTCGGTCTCGGCACGAGTGGCGTGGACGCTCTCGAGGGTGCCGGCGAGGCGCCGCCTGGTCTCCACGACGTCCAGCACGTCCTCGGCGGCGAGGGCGGTGACCACGTCGAGGGGGCGGCGGGTGAAGTGCTCGTTGAACCGGCTCACCGTGACCGTCTCCAGCATCCGCTGACCTGCCCGGACCAGGACGGACGTCGAGACGACGTGGTCGAGCAGCAGCAGCGCACCGCCCGGACGCAGGACGCGCACCATCTCCGACAGCGCGCCCTCGACGCCGTCGATCGAGCACAGACCGAGCGTGCAGAGCACCGTGTCGGCCGAGGCGTCGTCCAGCGGCAGTCGGCCGGCGTCGGCTTGCCTCGTCTCCGCGGGGATGCGCAACGCCGATGCGCGGGAGGCGAACTCGGTGAGCATCGCGGGACTGAAGTCGACACCGGTCACCCGCGTCCCGGGCGGGAAGTGGTCGAGATTCGCGCCCGTCCCGCAGGCGACGTCGACGACATGCCCACGAGCCCGCTCACCCACCCAGGCGCGATGCGGCGCGAAGAGGCGACGCTCGAGGAGCGACGTCTTGCGGTCGTACGTCGCGGCCTCGGAGTCCCAGAACTCCGCGAGCCGCCCGGAGTCCACCATGGCTCACCCCTGTCGACATGGGTGAGCCTGCCACCTCCCCTCCGGACGCGCGCGGTGGCGGATCGAGACGCGGTCGCCCGCGCCGGCGAGGACGCACGCGGACCTCTCCCCTCATGGACGGAGGGCTCGACGACTCAGCCGCGGGTCGACATGCCTGCCGACCAGGTGCGATACCCGCCGTCGAGGTTGCGGACGCGACGACCGGAGGCAGTCAAGATGCGGCCGGCGACATGGCCACGGATGCCGACCGCGCAGTGCACGACGAGGTCACCGGCGGGTACCTCATCGGCCCGAACTCGCAGCTCGTCGACGGGGATGTTGACCGCCCCCGGGATGGCCCCGGCCGCGAACTCCGCCGGCGTGCGCACATCGATCACCGTCTCGCCCGCGGCCTGCGCGTCGGCGACCTCGTGCCACTGGATGCTGTCCTCCAGACCGGTGGCACGGTTCTCGGCGACGAACCCGAGCATGTTCACGGGGTCCTTGGCGGAGCCGAACTGCGGGGCGTAGGCCAGTTCGAGCTCGGCGAGGTCGCTCGCCCGCAATCCGGCTCGCATGGCGGTGGCGATGACGTCGATGCGCTTGTCGGCGCCGTCGCGCCCCACGGCCTGGGCGCCGAGGATGGCGTCGGTCTGGGGGTCGATGAGGAGCTTGAGCGAGATCGACTCCGCGCCAGGGTAGTAGCCGGCGTGCGAGGCCGCGTGGGTGTGGATGAAGCGGTGGGCGCGGCCTGCCGCGACGAGGCGCTTCTCGTTCCAACCCACTGCCGCGACCTGGTGGCCGAGCACCCCGACGATCGCCGTTCCGAGCACCGGGCGATCCTCGACCGCGCGTCCGGCGATGGTGTCGGCGATGCGACGCCCCTGCAGGTTCGCGGTGTTCGCCAGCGGGACGAGGACCCCTCGCCGTCGAGCGCGTCCTCTTGACGACGGCGTCGCCGGCCGCGTAGATGTGCGGATCGCTGGTGCGGTAGTGCTCGTCGACGACGATGCCGCCGCGGGGCGCCACCTCCAGACCCGCGTCCACGGCGAGCGCCGACTCCGGCCGGACGCCGACGGCCGCGACGACGAGGTCTGCCGGAATCCGTTCTCCCGTGGCGAGTTCGACGTGATCCTCACCGATGGCGGTGACGCTGGAGGACAGACGCAGATCCACCCCCGCCTCACGCAGGGCGTCGTGGACACCGGCGATCATCTCGGGGTCCATGGGCGCCATGAGTTGCGGCATCGCCTCGACCACCGTGACCGCGAGGCCACGGTGCAGGAGGTTCTCGGTCATCTCGACGCCGATGAATCCCCCACCGATGACGACGGCGGACCTCGCGCCGTCGACGGCGGCGACCAGCGCGTCGGTGTCCTCGACGTTGCGCAGCACGAGAGCGCGCTCGATGCCGGGGATCGGCGGCCTCACGGGCGCGGCGCCGGGAGTGAGCACGAGCGAGTCGTACGGAAGGTCCTCCTCCCGCCCCGAGTCGAGATCGCGCACCCGGACGGTTCGGGCGTCGCGGGCGATGGCGACGGCCTCGGTGCGCACGCGGACGTCGATGTCGAACCGCGCCCGCAGGGAGTCGGGGGTCTGCAGCAGGAGAGCCGAGCGCTCCTCGATGACCCCGCCCACGTGGTAGGGAAGACCGCAGTTGGCGAACGAGACGTTGCCGCTCTTCTCGACCACGGTGATGGTGGCGGTCTCATCCAACCGGCGGAGTCTGGCTGCGGTCGACATTCCGGCGGCGACGCCACCGACGATCACGATGTTCATGTGGACATACATACCCCTGGGGGTATATGGTCGTCAAGTTGTCGACCCCCGTCATCAGAAGGAGCTTCACCATGTGCCGAGCAGTGCCTTGCACGGTCTGTGGCCGGACGACCTGGGCCGGATGTGGCCTGCACATCGACTCGGTCCGCCAGAACGTCCCCGCCGACCAGTGGTGCGAGGGCCACCCGCGAGCGGCGGCGGGCCAGAAGTCCGGCTTCCTCAGCAGGCTCCTGGGTCGATAGCCGCACCCGCCCCACATCTCGCCGCCGACCACCTCGAACCGGAGGTGGGAGTGGGGGCGCCGTTCCGCGCCTCGCGGCGTCGCGTCTCGCGCTTCACGTCCCGCGTGCCGGCGTCTCGCGCTTCGTTCTTCCGAATCGTGATGCGCGCGTTCGCCTGACTCGCTGAGGGCCCGACGCGCGGGCGATCGGCCCGCGTCGTGACAGGGTGTGGCCATGAACGGCGCTCTCGGCATGCCTGCGGCATGAACGACTACGTCCGCGCCCCCGACGGCGCCCTGCTGGCCGTCCGCCAGGCCGGGCCGAAGACCGCGCCCCCGTTGTTGCTGCTGCAGGGTCAGGCCAATTCGATGCGGTGGTGGGAGGAGCTCCGCACCGGCTTCGAGCAGGCCTACCGCACCGTCACCATCGACTACCGCGGCACGGGCAACACCTGCGCCGACGTCGGCGACTGGACGACGCTGACCTTCGCCGAGGACGCCGCGCTCGTCATGGCCGAATTCGGGTTCGAGAGCTACCGCGTCTACGGGACGTCGATGGGAGGCCGGGTCGCGCAACACCTCGCCGCCCGGCACGCCTCACGGGTGGAGCGGTTGATCCTCGCGTGCACCTCCCCCGGCGGCCCGTTGGCCCGCGAGCGCAGCCGTGAGGTGCGCCGCATCCTCGCCTCCCCGGAGGACGGGAACCGCATCCAGCGGGTGCTGCGCTTCTTCTACACCGACGACTGGCCGGGCCGGCCCTCCGACAGCCTGCTGCTCGGCGACCCGACGATGACGCCCGCCGCCTCCCTCGCCCACCTGCGCGCCAGCACCGGCCACGACGCCTGGACGGCGCTGCCCGACATCACCGCACCCACCCTCGTCCTGCACGGCACCGACGACCCGATGGTGCCCCCGAGAACGCAGAGATCATCGCCTCGGCCATCCTCGACGCCCGACTCATCCACCACCACGGCGGCCGTCACGGCTTCTTCGACGAGTTCGCCGACGACCTGCGACCGACGCTGCTCGACTTCCTTCGCTGAGCCACCCGCCGACCTACGCCGACCCCCACGACCTGACCGGCGAGCTCCGCCGACAGTGATGAGGGGTGCGCTCCCAGGTCGCTGCACGGCACGCGCCGACCGATACCCCTGGGGGTACATGTACGATCGGGGCTCGGCCTGCGCCGAGACCGCACATCACCGCACGCCCCGACTCACTGGGTGCGGTGCCGGCATCGTCGACGTCCGGTAGCTCGTCGTCACCAGGAGGTACTCACCATGCGACTCGACCCGTCCGACCTGGACTCGGCCCTCAAGCGGCTGCGCCGCGCCCACGGTCAACTGGGTGCCGTGATCCGCATGATCGAGGAGGGCCGCGACTGCAAGGACGTCATCACCCAGCTCTCCGCCTGCAGCAGCGCCCTCGATCGCGCAGGGTTCTCGATCATCACCACCGGCCTGCAGCAGTGCATGACCGAGGACAACCCCGACCGCGAGGCCGATCTCGCCGCGATGGAGAAGCTCTTCCTCTCCCTCGCCTGAGCGCGCGCCTCACCCCTCGAGCAGCGACGCCGCGTTCGCCTGCACCTCACCGAGCACCGGCCACATCGCGTCTCCGAGTTCGACCTGCGTGAGGAACACCGAGATCGTGCCGTCGGGGTCGATGTAGAAGTCGGTCCCCTGGCCACCCGACCAGGCGTAGCGCCCCTCGTGCTCACCACCGGTGGCGACCGATCCGCCGTAGCCCCACCCGATGCCGTCCCAGAAGCCGGGAAAGAAGCTGTCCGGCGTCTTGACCGACTCCGGCACCTGATCCCGCGTCATCTCGCGCACCAGGTCGGGGTCGAGGAAGGGGTCACCCTCATGCCTGCCGCCGTCGGCGAGCATGCGGCACAGCCGGTGATAGTCGGCGGCGGTCGAGACCAGTTCTCCGTGCGCCGTGTCGAACGGAGGCTCGCCCACGTAGAACCCGCCGCCGAGCGGCTCGGCCTCCTCGAGGCCCGACTCGCCGTGGCGGTAGGCGGCCGGGAGCCGGTGGGCCTGATCCTCGGGGACGAACAGCGAGGTGTCCGGCATGCCGAGTGGATCGAACACGACTCGACGCAGGTACTCCTCCACCGGGATTCCGGCGAACCGCTGCAGGAGCACGCCGAGGATGCCGAAGCCGTGGTGGTACCGGAACCCGTCCCCCGGTTGATGAGCCAGGGGCAGTGTGGCGAGCGCGACCAGCCAGTCGTCGGCGCACGAGTCGACCGGATCCGCCCCCGCCTCGACGCCGGCGTCGCGGTAGGCCGCCGCCAACGGCGACCCACCGGGTTGCATGCCGTAGCCCGACCCGTTGGTCAGCAGGTCGCGGACCGTGATGCCATCGATGTGGCGATCGAGAGTGGGGGTGAGGGTGTCGGGCATCGGTGCTCCTCTGTCGTGACGCCGTGGGTGCCGACCGTAGCCGCCGCCACCGACAACGCATCCGGAACGCAGAACACCGCTGGTCACGCCACAGATACGGCGAGCGGCGACGACGACCCGATCCGACGCCGGCGGGCCGCGGCGACGGGCATCCGCGTCCCCATGGCACCGTGGGAGTCATGTCGATCGGTGAGGTGCTGACCCCGGTGCGCGAGCGATACGCGCACTGGCTGGGCTTGGACGCAGTCGAGGTCGAACGGGACGGCCGCGAGGACCCCGAGGAGGTCCGCGCGCTGCAACTCATCCTGCGCCTGGAACGCGACGGATCCCCCGACCGGGCGACGGCACTGGCCCTGGCCGCCACCGGGTGCGCGTTGCTCTGCCTCGACGAGCGCAGCGCTCCTGGCGGGCCCTGGCATGCGGAGGTCGACGCGTACTGCCGAGGCCACATCCGCAAGGTCACCCGCCGCGCCCGCGGAGCCCGATGGGAGGCGAGCGCCGACCTGCCCGGACTGTCGTTCGAGCAGGGCGACACGCAGATCCGCGTCCTCGTTCCAGGGCGAGTCGGCGACCTCGACAAGCGGGTGTCGGTGATGCAGGTGGGCGGCACGGAGATCCCGCCCGTCGACCCCGACGACGACACCCCCGCCCCGGCAGCCGACCCGGCCACCACGCCGCACGAGGGCCCTCACCTGCGCTGCGTCGTCCCGGCCTCGCTCGAGATGACGGCGGGCAAGCTCATGGCCCAGACCGGACACGCGGGCATGATCGCCGCCGCGTTGGCCGCCGAGACCGACCCCGACCTGCTGCGCCGGTGGTTCGAGGCCGACTGCCCCGCCGTGGCCGAGGTCGCGGACGAGCGGTGCTGGAGGGATCTCCTCGCGAGCCTGCAGGACCCGGCGGTGGCCTGGACCGAGCATCGGCGCCTGGCCGTCCGCGACGCGGGGTACACCGAGGTCGACCCCGGCACGATCACCGTCGTCGCCACCCTCGAGAAGGGCTGAGCGGCGCCGCGGCAGCGAGTCCCTCGCCCAGGAACTCCCCCGAGCGGTGAAACCACCGGGATCAGCGCATGCGGCCCTCGTGGATCATCGTGATCGCCTCGGCGGCCCGCCGCAGCCGCGTCTCGGCCTTCTTGGCCTCGCCCACCCACGTCGCGAAGGACTTGCGGTGGGTGTAGGCGAGCGCCTCGAACCCCCGGCCGGCGTCGGCGTCCCGGCTCAGGGCGTCGGCGAGTTCGGTGGGGATCTCGACCTCTCGCGGCGTCTCGTCGCGCGCCACCACGGCGTCGACCTGCTGCCCGATCTCGACCCCGAGCTCGGCACGTGCGGCCTTGCTGAGGCCGATGCAGTTGACGCCGCCCATCACGGCGAGACGCAGGGCCGTCGTGCGCCCGTCGATGCTCACGCGCACCGCCGCCCGCTTGCCGCCGCCGAGCTCGCGCACCTGGTCGTCGGTGAGGATGATCGCGCACGCAGGACCGAACGGCTCCAACGTGGTTCGCAGTGACAACTCGGTCATCGGTGGGCTCTCCTCGGGTCGGGGCCGTGATCCGCGTGGCCCGGTGTCGCGATCCGCGCTCGATCATCGCCGATGCTCACGACCGGCGCACGCGTACTCTGTGCCGGTGTCCGACCGAACCGGCGACGTCCCCCGCGACCAGGAGCGCTCGCTGTGGCCGTTGTACGCCGGCGGATTCCTCGGCCCGTTCGGTGGGGCGATCCTCAACACGATGCTGCCGGAGCTCGCCGGTGGGCTGGACACGACTGTCACGGCGGCGGGTTCGGCGGTGAGCGCCTACCTGTTCCCGTTCGCCGCCCTCATGCCGCTGGCGGGGTTGCTCGCCGCCCGGTGGGGTGCGGAGCGCACGGTGCGGCGCGCGTACGTCGTCTACGCGGCGGCCGCGCTCGTGTGCGTCGTGGCTCCGGTGTTCGGAGTGTTCTTCGCCGGACGCGTGCTGCAGGGCATGGCCAACGCCTTCACGACGCCGCTGCTCATCACGATGATCGCCGACCGCGTGCCGGCCTCGCGGATCGGCCGCAGTCTCGGGACGTACGCGAGCATGCAGGCCGCGGGGATGGCTTTCGCGCCCTTCGTCGGTGGGCTGGCGGCCGCCGTCGACTACCGGCTCGCCTTCGTCGTCGTCGCCGTGGCGGCCGGAGCTCTCGCGATCGTCACCCCCCGCGCACCCGCCCACACCCGGACCGACGCCGCCCGCCCGCCGTGGCGGCCCCTGCTCAACCGCGGGCTCGGGCAGGCGTGCCTGGTCGGGTTCACCGTGCAGTTCGCCTCCACCGTCATCATGTTGGTGGCCGCGCTCGAGGCCAGCGACCGATTCGGCCTGTCCCCCGCGGCCCGCGGGCTGGTCGTCGCCACGTTCGGTGTCGCCGGGCTCGCCTCCGGGCGGCTGGTGGGCGCCCTCGCCGATCGCCTCGGGATGCGCCGGATGGGCTTCGGTGCGACCGCCACCCTCGCGCTCGCCGTCGGCGCCGCCGCCTGGCCGCCCGTGGTCGCCGCCCTCGTCGCGTGCGTCGTCGCCGCCGGGATCGCCGGCACCGGGGCCCGGGTCATGACCAACACGCTCGCGCTGCGCAGCACCCCGCCAACCGCAACACCGCCACCGCCCTCGCGCTGTCCGCCCAGTTCCTCGGATCCGCTTTCGCGCCGGCCTTGTTGCCGATCTACCAGCAGTCGGTGGTCGCGGCCTGCGTCATCGCCGCGGTCGTCGCCGGCATCGGCGCCCTCGTCGTCCTCGTCCGCACGTGACCGGAGCGGTGCGCGGGGCGCTCGGAGGCGCCCGGTAGGCTCCGACGGTCGAAAGGGGCGAGATGGAGATCGGGTTCGACCGCGAGAAGTACCTGCAGATGCAGGCGGAGCACATCGACGCCCGGCGCAAGCAGTTCGGCGGCAAGCTCTATCTGGAGTTCGGCGGCAAGCTCTTCGACGACCTGCACGCCTCCCGCGTCCTGCCGGGTTTCGCGCCCGACGACAAGCTGGTCATGTTGCGCCGGCTCGCCGACGAGGTCGAGATGGTCATCGTCATCAGCGCCCAGGACCTCGCCGACAACAAGATGCGCGGCGACCTCGGCATCGGCTACGACGCCGACGTCCTACGCCTCATCGACGAGTTCCGTAGCCGTGGACTGTTCGTCGGCAGCGTGGTCATCTCGCACGTCACCGACGACAACAAGGCCGCACGCGCCTTCAAGCGCAAGCTCGAGCGGCAGGGCGTCAAGGTCTACCGGCACTTTCCGATCAAGGGCTACCCCAACGACGTCGCGCACATCGTCAGCCCCGAGGGGTACGGCCGCAACGAGTACATCGAGACCTCCCGCGACCTCGTCGTCGTCACCGCGCCCGGCCCGGGCAGCGGCAAGATGGCCACCTGCCTGTCGCAGCTCTACCACGACCATCAGCGCGGGATCTCCTCCGGTTACGCCAAGTTCGAGACCTTCCCCATCTGGAACCTGCCGCTGGACCACCCCGTCAACGTCGCCTACGAGGCCGCCACGGTCGACCTCGACGACGTCAACCTCATCGACCCGTTCCACCTGCGCACCTACGGCGAGAGCTGCGTCAACTACAACCGCGACGTCGAGGTCTTTCCCGTCCTCAACCTGCTGTTCGAGCAGATCATGGAGACCTCGCCGTACGCCTCCCCCACCGACATGGGCGTCAACATGGTGGGGCACTGCATCAGCGACGACGACGCGTGCGTGGCGGCGAGCCGGCAGGAGATCCTCCGCCGCTACTACAAGGCCCTGGCGCACGAACGGCGCGAGGAGATCGAGCCCGAGCAGTCGGAGAAGATCGCCCTGCTCATGGGCCGGATGGGCATCCAGGCCACCGACCGCCCCGTCGTCGAGCCCGCGCTCAAGGTCGCCAAGCGCACCAAGGGGCCGGCCGCCGCCATCGAACTGCCCGACGGCCGCATCATCACCGGCAAGACCACCTCGCTGCTGGGCTGCTGCTCGGCGATCCTGCTCGACGCGCTCAAGGCCCTCGCCGGGATCGACGACGGCGTCAAGCTGCTGGCGCGCGAGACCGTCGTGCCGATCCAGGAGGTCAAGACCCGCCACCTCGGGGGCCGCAACCCGCGCCTGCACACCGACGAGGTGCTCATCGCCCTGGCCGTCGGCGCCCAGCACGACGACAACGCACGTCGCGCGCTCGCCGAACTCCCCAAGCTGCGCGGGTGCGACGTGCACTCGACCGTCATCCTCGGGCCCGTCGACGAGGGGATCTTCCGCAACCTCGGTGTGCAGGTCACGAGCGAACCCGCCTACCAGACCAAGAAGCTGTACCGAAAGTCCTGAGCGCGGCGGGCGCGACTCACGCGATCGCCAGCGAAGCGAGGTCGAGGGTCTGACGGCGGCCGAGGTCGGCGCGGTGCTCGACCAACCAGGCGTCGGCCTGCTGCCATCCCAGGTCGTGCAAGCTCCTGATCAGCGCGGCCGGCGCCTCGGTCTTGGAGGACGCGCTGAACCGGGCCAGCTCGTCACCACCGTCGATGCGGTGCGCGCGCAGATCCCGGACGCGCGCGAGGAACGGGTGCTGTTCGCAGGCCCGGTCGGCCTCCGGCGCGACGATCTGCAGGAGACCGAGGATGCGCAGCTCCTTGACCAGCGAGGCGTTGAAGGTGATCTCGTTCATCCGGTCGAGGATGTCGGGGGCCGTGGTGGGCGCCTCGTCACGGCCGACCGGGTTGATCTGGACGACGAGCAGGTCGCGGGCCTCGGCGTGGTCGACCAGCGGCAGGAGGGAGGGGTTGCCGGCGTACCCGCCGTCCCAGTACTCCTCGCCGTCGATCGTCACGGCCTGGAACAACGTGGGCAGGCAGGCGGAGGCGAGGACGACGTCCACGTCGATCCGGGACCCGTCGAACACCCGCAGCCGCCCGCTGCGGACGGCCGTCGCAGAGACGTACACCTCCACCTCACCGCGGCGCATCGCGTCGAAGTCGATCTCGCGCTGGATGATCCGCCGCAGCGGATGGACGCCCCAGGGGTTGATGTCGTAGGGGAGAACCCGGCCGACCACGCTGCGCCCCACATCCGGACGGCTTGCTGCCAGGCCCCGCCGACGGGACCGGTCCACATGCGGGCCCAGGCCTGGGACATCTGTACCCAGGGTTGCAGCGGCGTGTCGGCGAGAACTGCCTCCAGCGGCGAGGAGATCCATGTGCCGATCCGGCCGACCTCCGTCCACACCCGCGCGAGGCGTTGCTGGGCACCCACCCGACCGCCGTCCGCGAGACCGGAGGCGAGAGCGACGGCGTTGAGCGCACCCGCGCTCGTCCCGCTCACGGCGCTGATCGTGATGTGGTCGTCGTCGAGCAGACGATCGAGAACACCCCAGGTGAACGCGCCGTGCGACCCCCACCTTGCAGGGCCAGGTCGAGCTTGACGTCGAGCGGCGCCTCGGGCGCCTGCGGCGAGGTGGACGACGAGGGAGTCGGCGGCATGACCGAAACGGTACGTGGGTGGATGCGGGCGTCGTCGGGCTGCCCGGGTTGGAGGAGACGGCGGAGGCCTGTGCCGCCGGCTGACGACCGGATCAGGGGCGCCTCAGGCGTACTCCGCCCAGACCTCCCGGGCGGCGCCGTCCACGGTCATGACTCCGCCGTAGGGCAGGATCCATTGAGGCCTGGTGTGCCCGAACGGAACTCCCACGACCACGACGGCGTCGGGGTTGTAGCGGGCGATCATCTCGATCGCGGTGTCGCGCTGCCGTTCCCGATGGGCGGCTCGGTCCCGCGCCGGCGGGGCGTGCTCCATCGTCGCGACCGGCGGACGCGCCACGAGCACCGCGTCGACCGCGGCGAGGAGGCCGCGCTCCCCCATCGACCGCAGGATCCACGAGAACTCGCGTGCGTCGATGACTTCCTCCGACGTCTCGAGCAAGAGAATCCCGCCGCCCAGGATGCCGGCGTCGTCAGGGAATCGCCCCGCCGTGAGGATCCACTGCAGGACCTCGATGCACCCGCCCCAGGTGCGGCCGGTCACGGATCGCGCCGGCCCCGCCCAACTCCACGGCTCGGTCGGTTCGCGATCGCCGAACTGCGTGAGGGCCGCCGGGTCGGTCCAGTCCTTGCCGACGTCCTCCGAGACCCCCGGATCGGTGATCCGCAGCCGCTCACCGGTGAGTAACGCGGCGCGCAGGGAGGCCGCATGGACGGCGTCGACCTCCGGCCCCGGCCCGAGGTGGACCTGGGTCGACCCGCCGTAGAAGCCCTGGATCCCGTGCGCCCAGAGCCAATTCAGCAGGTTGGTGTTGTCGCTGTAGCCGCAGAAGGGCTTGGGGTCGGCGCGCACGACGTCAGGGTCGAGGCGGCCCACGACGGTGATCTGGTCCTCACCGCCGACGGTCGCCAGCACCGCCCGGATCGAGGGGTCGGCGAACGCGGCCATGATGTCGTCGGCCCGAGCCTGCGCCGACGACCCGAGCTGCCGGGTCGTGGGGTACTCGACCGGGACGAGACCGGTGACCTCCGCGAGGCGACGCATCGCCTGCTCGTGCACCTCCGGCGCGAATCCAGGCGCCGCGAACGACGGCGAGATCACGGCCACCCGGTCTCCGGGCACGGCTTTGGGCGGGGAGGTCAGCGACATGACCCCCAGGGTAGGAGGGGCTGAGTCGTGTGTCTGACCACGCACGGTGTCTGCTCCTGGAGCCGGCTCGACCGGGTGCTGTGGACGGCGGGCGATCGGGGGGACGTGCGGTGTCCACCGCGACGGAACGTGTGGCGCCGGCAACCCCTCTCACGCGCCGGGACAGCGGGGGGGCGAGCACGTCGACGCCGTGGGCATGATCGAAACGGGCCGTGGGTGAGGACGGGCGTCACCGGCTCCCCTGGCCAGGGAGGTCACCGGAGGACCGCGCGTCGACCGGCGACCGGACTCCTGAAGCTGGGACACTCGGCGCGTGATCGGGAGAGCAGTGGTGTTGGCGGGAGACTCCAGCGCAGGCAAGACGTCTGTGGCGCAGGAGCTGCAGACCCGGCTGGGCGAACCCCTTCTGCATGTCGGGGTGGATCATTCTTCTCGATGTTCCCCCACCACTGGAAGGACCATCCGCGAGGTCCGGGGCCGGGATTCTGGTACGACGACTCCGCCGACGACGACGGCGCTCCGCTGGCCCGCATCCGCTATGGAGACGCTGGGGGAGGCTGCTCGCCGGCATGCGGGCCGCCGTCAACGGGCTCCTCGCGACGGGCAACGACGTCATCCTCGACGAAATGCCGATCGAGGCCTCCACCATGCCTACCTGGCGGCGTGATCTCCGGGCATCGGCGAGCTGCTGGGTCTACGTCACGGCGCCGTTGGAGGTGCTGGAACGACGGGAGCGGGAGCGGATGTCGGGCCGCAAGTCGGGCAATGCGCGAGGGCATCACCGCCTGGGCCAGGGCGGCGACTGGGACATGGTGGTGAACACCGACACGGCCACCCCGGGGGATGCGGCGGCGGAGATCATCAGGCGGTGCCCGTTCCTGTAGGCCCGGCTTGCTCTGGCGACGATGTGGACAACGCGGGAGTATCCACAGCGCTGTGGATAACTCGTACACCTATTCGATTGTTTCCCGTTTGAGCATTCCTTTTCATCGGTCAACGCGATAGGGTGAGGAGACGGAATCAGACGGGTGATCGGGGGGTGAGGGTTGTGTCGACAGCGACCGAATATGTCGGGCCGGCGGCCCCCTCACGCGCTCAGACGGCGAGGGCGAGCGTGTCGAGGCGGCGGTGTTCGCGGGCATGTCCGGGGATGAGTTGCTGTCCGAGTTGGAGCGGATCGAGCGTGAGCGGGCGGCGTTGGTGGCGCGGTCGGTGGTCCTCATGGAGGTCATGGCGCGCGGCCGGCGGCGGGAGGCCCTCGCGGCGCTGGCACCGGATGTCCCGGCGGGGCGGCGCACTCTGGAGGTCGCCGAGGCCGATGCGTGTGTGGTCGATGAGGTGGCACTGGCGACGGGGTTGCGGGTTCATGAATGCCGGGCCCGGCTGGACCTGGCCTGTGGTGATGCCTCGCGGACGGGACCGATCAGGGCGGCGCTGGGCCGGGGCGAGTTGTCCTGGGAACGCGCGCGACGAGTCATGGACTCCGCTGCCCAAGTCCCGGCCGAGCACATCGAAGACCTGGTGACGCGGGTCGTGGCGCCCTATCCGGCGCGGTCGGTCGACGGAGTGGGCGGACTCTTGGTGCCGCACGAGGTGTTCGGCGCCCGGTTGCGGCGGTTCGTGGCCAGGCACGTGGACGCCTCCGAGCGTCACGCCCAGCGGATGCGGCAGCGGTGCACCCGCATCGACGTGCTGCCCGAGGGCGAGGCCACCCTGTCTGCGTCAGGCCATGTGCTGCGCGTGGCCAGCGCCCATGAACGCGTCGACCGGATCGCGCGCCGGCTGCGGGGCGAGGGGGATCCGCGCACGCTGGCCCAACTGCGCTCCGACATCACCCTGGACCTGCTGCAGTGGGGCGAACTACCCACCGACTCGGCCATCCTGGACGTCGCCGGCCTGTCCGCGTATTCGAGGTTCGCCGGAGCGTTGCCCGCGGCGCGGGTCGATGTGGTGATCTCGGCGGCCTCCCTGATGGGTGCGAGCGCAGATCCGGGAATGGTGCCGATCGCGGGCCGACAGGAGTGGATCTGCGCGGAGATCGTGCGCGATGTGGCGTTCGCGGCCGGATCGACCTGGCGGCGACTGGTCACCGACCCGATGAGCGGGCACCTGGTCGACCTCTCCAGCACCGGATACGCGGTGACCGGGGACCTGCGCGAACGGATCGTGGCCCGCGACCGGGTCTCCCGAGTGCCAGGCAGCACCCGTCCGGCCGGGGCGTGCGACATGGACCACGACATCGACTACGCCGACGGCGGCCCCACCAGCGAGTCGAACGTGTCGGCCAAGCATCGTGGCGGGCACAACCACAAGACCCACCGCACCTGGCACTCCCATCGAGAACCCGCACCCGACGGGACGATCATCTGGACCACCCCCACCGGACGCCGCTACCGCACCACACCCTGGGACTACCGCGACCCCGACCCACCCACACCCGACCAGATCCTGGAGGCCCTCAGCACTGCCGGCCACCCCGCCGCCGACCCCGCGCCAGGAGCGCTCACTGCGTTCGGATCGAGGCCCGCCCAGCCGGAGCGCGTGGTGCATCGCATCACCCGCTGCCCCGACTGCCGACGCACCACCACGATCGACACCGTCCTGGTCGGAGACCTCACCGACGACCCCATCCACATCCACCGACCACGACGAACACGACTGCGTCGAACCACCGAACCACGACGCGACCCCTGGACCGACACCGACCCAGGACCCCCACCCTTCTGATGAGGCTCGGGCCTGACGACGCTCATGCCCGGCGAGCAGTCCGATGAGGGTCGCGCACCGCCACCCACGCCACGACCGCCGCGGCGACCACCGCGACGCACGACGTGGGTGGGAGCATCCCGGGGCCGCCCGGAGCGCGATGACGAGACCTCCGAGGCCCGCGCCCGCCGCAATCCCGACCTGGAACGCGAGGACGTACCAGGCCGACGCCTCCCGCCCCCACCCCGGCGCGTCACGCAGGACGAAGCGCCCATCTCGGTAGCGGGCACGCCGCCCATGCCACCCGAGACGTAGCACAGTTTCGACGTCATCTGGAGGGGGTCCCGCCACACCCCACCCCGCTGACCTGCACTGTTGCCCCCGACCCCCTCCGCGAGTACGTCGAAACTGCGCTACGTCCTGGACCACGCCGACGATCGCGACGCTGGGCGCGCCGGACGCCGGGGTCCGGCCCGCCCGCACCCCGATGCCTGCACCCGCACCTCACCCCTCCCGCAGCGCGACCGACGACCCCGACAACAGATCGACGTTCTCTGGCGGCGCACACCAGGTGAACGTCACCCGAAATTCGTTGCGCACCAAGGGATTTACTCAGGGTCCGGTCAGGTGGCGTACATCGGGCCAACAGACGACGGCAGAGTCGCGTTCACCCCGGCGCGACAGCGTGACGGCGGGCCCGTCCAGCCCTCCGTCTCTCACCCAGGAGCACCTCATGAACAAGGCATCCCGCCGCGTCGCCACGGCGATCCTCCCGCTCGTCGGTCTGGCCCTCGCGCCCGTGACCGTCTCGCAGGCCGCTTCCACCCCGCCCGTCAACCCCGAGCGCAAGGCCCAGGTCGTCCGTGACGACTACACCGGTCACGTGCAGGTCGTCCGCGGCAAGGCCGCGGACGAGAAGGTCCTCACCGGATCGGTGTTCGTCGACAAGGACAAGGACTCCGTCAAGGACCGCGGCGAGAAGGGCATCGCCGGCGTGACCGTCTCCAACGGCCGCGACGTCGTCACCACGAACGCCGACGGCGAGTACTCGCTCCCCGCGTTCGACCGCATGACGGTCTTCGTCACGCAGCCCTCGGGCTACGCCGTGCCGGTGAACGAGGACAACATCGCCCAGTTCTCCTACAACCACTTCCCGACCGGCTCGCCCAAGCTCCGGTTCGGTGGCGTACCCGCCACGGGCGCCCTGCCCAAGGCCGTCAACTTCCCGATGGTGAAGTCGAAGGCCACCGCGAAGACCTCGCAGAACTGCGCGGTCGCCTCCGACACACAGGGCTACAACCTCAAGGAGGTCGCCTACGCCAAGCAGGGTGCGGTGCGCGACCTCGTCAAGCGCACCGACCTCGGCGGCTGCGGCGTGCTGCTCCTCGGCGACAACGTGGGCGACGACCTCGCCATGAACGACCCGACGAAGGACATCTACCGCCAATTCCAGGGTCCCGTCCGCGCCCTGCCGGGCAACCACGACATGGACTTCGACGCGAAGGACGACGAGGGCAGCCTCGACACCCACCGCGCGCAGTTCGGCCCGGCCTACTTCTCCTGGGACGTCGGCAACACCCACATGGTCGCCCTCGACAACATCCGCTACAACGGCACCAAGCCCGGCGGCAAGTGGGACAACGGCGGCTACAAGGAGTCCCTCACGCAGGAGCAGCTCGACTGGCTGAAGAAGGACCTCGCGAGCGTGCCGGCGAACAAGCTCGTCGTCATCAACGCGCACGCGCCGATCATGCACTACCGCGGCGTGGGCACCGACAACGCCGCCGACCTGTTCGCGGTGCTGAAGTCGACCGGTCGGACCGCCGAGAACACCGTCATGATCGGTGGCCACACCCACACCATCGAGAACCTGCTCCCGGGCACCAAGCGTGAGGAATGGGCGGCCAAGGGCATCGCCGAGCTGCCGTTCCACCAGATCGTCGCGGGCGCCGTCTCCGGCGACTGGTACTCCGGCAACCTCGACGAGTCCGGACTGCCCTACGCCGTCGGCATCGGTGGCAACCGTCCCGGCACCCTGACGCTGTCGCTCAAGGGCAACCGGTTCGTCGAGAGCTACAAGGTGCGCCAGGAGCCCTGGAAGTACCGGCTCTCCCTCGGCGTGAACTCCCCGACGTGGCGTGACTGGGCCCCCAAGGCTCTCGCGTGGCGCGCGGACAAGGCCGCCGACAAGGGTGCACGCCCCACCATGGGCAACCTCAACGTCATCACGGATGAGGACCTCGAGGGCGGCACCTGGATCTCGGCCAACTTCCTGCTCGGCTCACGCGACGCCACGGTCGAGATGTCCGTCGACGGCCGCGCCTACCAGGTGGCGGAGCTCGCGCAGCCGGGCAAGGGCGAGAAGACCAACACCGGGTGGGAGTTCGCCGACGTCCAGGTCGCCAACGCCAACCTGCTGTCGGCCGGCGGCAACGTGCCCCAGAACAGCTCTTCGGTGTGGCGCGCCACGCTGCCGAAGAACCTGTCGAACGGCACCCACACCGCCACCGTGAAGGGCACCGACCGCCACGGCCGGGTCTACACCGAGACGGTCCGCTTCACGGTCGTCGACGAGCGCGCGCCGGTGAAGTGACGCCGCACCGGAAGAACGGACCGGGCACGGCCCGATGAGGGTGAACCCCGCAGCCGCCGAGGCTGCGGGGTTCACCCTCGCCGTCCACGACCGCCCGTGTCGGCCGCGCGGTTCAGCCGACGGGTTCGCGCACCGTCGCTCCCGAGCCCGCGTGCGAACCCGCCCGGTCCACGGCCCGCGCATCGGCGACGTCGTGCCCGGAGACCACCCCGCTCAGACCTCGCGGGTCGCGCAGCACCCACAGCACGTCGGCGACGAGCCACAGCACGGCGAGTGCCGCCACGGGGAAGGGTCCGGCGAAGATGCCCACCGCGGCGACCCCGCGCAGCAGACCGGGCGTGACCAGCGGGAACGGGCGGTCCCGCCGGACCGGCACGGGTCGCAGGTAGACGATCCGCTGCCCGAGGGAGGCCCGCGATCCGCGCAGGGTGGGCAGCACGGCGAGGGCGACCGTGACGGCCACCGCCGCCCACCGCATCAGCTCGAGCGCGAGGTCGCTCATCCCCCGCTCCTCCAGGCGCGGCCCCACGGCCAGCCCGAACGCGATGAACACCCCCACCCAGGTGAGCGCGACGGCGCAGGCGAGGATCCAGGCGTCCAGCAGCATCGCGGTCCACCGGCGCACCCGGGTGACGGGGCGGGCGGACTCCCGCTGCCGCACGAGGGCGTCGGGGTCGGCGAACAACCGCGGGACGAACCCGGCCACGGCCACGCCGATCGCGGTGCCGGTGGTGTTGGTGATGAGGTCGTTGACGTCGGCGAACCGGTAGGAGCACGCCATGAGCCCCCAGTTGCCGGTGTACTGCGTGGCCTCCACCAGCAGCGACACCCCGGCCCCGGTGAGGACGGTCCGACCGGCCGACCAGTGCCCCAGCCGCCGCCCGAGCACCCCGAGCGGCACGAAGAGCGCGACGTTGAGGACCATCTGCATGACCACCCAGCTCTTCGCCATCGCGATCGGCGACAGCCCGGCGAGCTCACGCGGCATCGCGCGGAAGTAGGCGGTCGGATCGAGTTCGAGAGGGCGACCGCGAGCGGTGCAGAACCCCGGGGTCAGCTCCCCGGCCCGGGCAGCGGGAACAGCGTGTAGGCGATGATCGCCGACCCGTACACCGCGGCCATGACCAGGCCGAACAAGCGCATGGGCGACGGCGCACCGTAGCGGCGGTACTGCCACACCAGCACGGGCACGAAGGCCACACCCGACAGGGCGAGACCGGCGATCACGGACCAGACGGCCTGGCTCAACATGTCGACTCCTCGGACGGTCGCGTCGAGCGCGGGTCCGCGCTCTCACCGACCACGGTGCCCGCCGGCCTCCCCTCGGCGCGTCACCCTGCAGGAGGGTTTCGGGTCCTCCTCCAGGAGGACCTCCCCGAGGGCTCCCCCGCCCGGTCGGGTCCCGGATCCACCGCTGCGTTCATCCGCCGTCGGCAGGCGGATCCAGGTAGGTCGCGAGGAAGTCGACGGCCTTGCGCTGCATGTCCTCCGTTGCGTAGTACCGGGATTCGGCGTGCCCGCCGTCGGTGAGGACGAGGTCGGTCGCGACACCGGCTCGGCGCAGCGCCTCGGCCGCACGCTCGGACTGGGCGTGCGGGACGACGCAGTCCTGACGCCCGTGGATGAACAGGGTCGGCGCCGACTCGGGCGACACGTACGTGATCGGACTCGCCGCCGCCGCGGCCTTCGCGCCCGCCTCGGCACCGGGGTCGGCGCCGATGAGCTTCCCCTCCGGTGAACTCCGCCCGGCGGACCCACGACCACACCCGGCCCGGACCCGATCGGGGACGACCGCCGCCAGATCGGAGACGCCGTAGTAGCTCACGACGGCGACGACGTGACTGGAGGCACCCTGCAGCGGCCCCAGGCGCCCCTCGTGCGCGGCCCGCCCCCGGGTCGTCCCGAGCAGTTGCGCCAGGTGCCCGCCGGCGGACTCCCCGGCCACGGCGATGCGCTCCCGATCGAGTCCGTAGCGCCCGGCGTGGGAGTACACCCACCGCACAGCGGCTTTGACGTCGTGCAGTTGCGCGGGCATCCGCGCGTCCCCGGACAGGCGGTAGTCGATGCTCGCGGTCGCCCAGCCGCGCCGGTGCAGGGCGTCGCGCAGGGCCGCGACGTTCTGCCCCTCGGTGCTCTCGAACAGCGCTCGGGAGCCGCCCTCCCAGCCGCCGCCGTGGATGAACACGACCACCGGACGCGGACCGCGGTGACCGCCCGGCACCGTGAGGTCCAGCGTGTGTGCGTCGTCGCCGCCGGCGACGTACGCCTGATCACGCACGTGCTGCTCCGGCACGGGTGTGGCGGGTGGGGTGGACGGCGTGGGGTGCATGGTCCGATGTTCCTCCGGCGTCAGCGGGGGCGTGGTGGCGCACGCACCCAGCAGGCTCAGCGCGAGGGCAGCCGTCACGGCCACCGGCATCCGTCTCATCGTCCCCCCTGGTACTCACGCGCGCCCCCCGGCACGAGTCGGCAGGGTAGCGACCCCACCTGGGAGATCGCTCGACGGGAGCCGCCCAGGACAGCGAGCTCGAGGCCGCCTCCGATCGGAGGCGGCACGAGACCGGAGGAGGCGTAGGAGATTCGGCGGGTGTCGCCACTCTCGCTGCGATGTGTGCGTCGCCGCCGACATCCCGACACTCAGCCGCCGAGGACGCTGCGCGTGACCTCCACCTGCTCTCGCAGGACGCTCGCGATGACTTCCTGAGCGTCGTTGATCTGGCGCACCGTCTGTGAGACCTCGTCGAGCGCACCGCGCACCGCCGTCGAATCCGACTGGATCTTCGCGACCTTCGTGCCGACCTCCTCCGTGGCCGACGCGGTCTCGCGCGCCAGGTCTTTGACCTCTCCGGCGACCACGGCGAAGCCCTTGCCCGCGTCGCCGGCACGGGCCGCCTCGATCGTGGCGTTGAGGGCGAGGAGGTTGGTCTGCTCGGCGATGGTCGTGATGGTCTTGACGACGGCGCCGATCTCGATGGAGCTGTTGTCCAGCCCGGCGACGATCCGGCCCGCCTCGGCCGTGATGCGATTCGCCTCGGCGGCGACGTCCCGCGCGGAATCGACGTTCTTGCCGACCTCGGAGATCGAGGTGATGAGTTCGCGGCCGGCGTGCGCGATCCGCGCGGTGGCACGGCTGCGCTCGAGACTGTGCGAGACGAGGAACGCCGTGTTGCGCAGGGCGTCGCGGCGCGCGTCGGTCAGCACGATCTCGCGGGTGGCGAAGAAGTCCATGGTGCCGACCACCTGGGAGCCGATCGTGATCGGCACGCACACGCCCGACTTCACCCCGGCGCGCTGGGCGGCCGGTGCGCGCACGCAGTCGGTGACCGTGCCGAGATCGGCCTCGAACACGAGATCCCGCTTCTGCCAGGTGCGCCCGGCCAGGCCCACGCCCTCGGCGAAGGTCGCCGCGCGCGTCACGTCCCGGAACTCCGAGCCGGCGTCACCGGACTCGGTGGAGAAGCGCAGGACCTGCGCCTCCGGGTCGACGGCCCAGAAGGAGCCGTAGGCCCAACCGAATTCGCGCCGGATGGTGTCGAGCGCGATCTTCACCGCGGCCTCTTCGGACTCCGCCTCGGTGACCTCGCGCAGCACCGCGTTGATCGCGGTCGCGTCACGAGCGCGTTCGGCGGAGGACTCGGCCGCCTGGATCCGGTCCAGGGCCTGCGACACCAGGTCGCCGACGCAGCGCATGAGTTCCATGCGGCGCTCGGTGCGCGGCCACGGCTCGAGGGACGCGAAGCTCAGGACCCCCTCGACGCGACGCCCCGAGAAGATCGGGATGGCCAGCGTGGTCGACAGGACCGGCGCATCCGGGCCGAGCATCGCCTGGAGATCGCGCAGTTCGCCCTCCTCGAGGACGAGCTCACCGGTCTGCCAGGCCTTGCCGAGCCCGCCCGCACCGCGGGGGATGACGACTCCGGCCGACCTCGCGGTCAGCTCGGGGTTGCGTCCGCAGGACACGTCGAGGACGAGCCCGCCGGCCTCCTCGTCGACCCGCCACACGCTGGACAGGTCCCACCCGACGGTGTCGCACACCCGGTTGATGCCGGCGTGTGCGGCGGCCTGGTAGCCCTCCGCCCCCGCCAGGGTCTTGACGACCTTGCGAAGGATGAAGACCTCGTCGTGCTCGATCGGGGTCGTCGCGGTCTGGATGACCGGGTCTTTTCTGAAGGGGCGTCGCACGAATTCTCCCGGCTCGTTGATGTCGTCGGGCACCCATCGGTCGAAATGTCCGACTTCTGAGTCGGCCGTGGCGGCCGAAGGGACAGGAGGCACCTCGCGAATCACCGGGCGTGTCACCGGCTATTTCTCGGGAGGTTATCGTGAAAAACGTGACTCGCAGCCTGTACCTCGCGTCCGTCGAATCCCGATCAGGAAAGACCGCGTTGGCGGTCGGGCTCCTTGCCGAACTCTGCGCCCGCGGCGGCCGGGTCGGCGTCTTCCGCCCCGTCGTCCAGGACCGCTCCTCCGACCGCATCCTCGAGCTCCTCCACCCGTTCTCCACCTCCCAGACGCCCCTGGAGGAGGCCGTCGGCGTCACCTACGAGGAGATCCACCGCGACACCGAGGCCGCCATCAGCACGGCCGTCGAGCGCTACCACGCCTTCGCCGCGATCCACGACATGGTGCTCATCGTCGGATCGGACTTCACCGGCGTCCCCGCTCCCGCGGAGTTCTCCACCAACGCCGCCCTCGCCGCCCACCTGGGTTCGCGGATGGTGCTGGTCGTCCCCGCCATCGACCGCGGCGCCGACGCCACCGCCACCGCGGCCGTCGTGAGCGTCCAGGAGGCCCGCAGCCGGCACGCCGACGTCGCCGCCGTGGTCACCAACCGCGTCCCCGACGGCCAGGTCGACGTCGTGCGCGAGGCGATCGAGTCCCGGCTCGCCGAGCTCGACCTCGACACCTGCACCCCGCGGGTGTTCGCCATGCCCGACGACACACTGCTCGGCGCGCCCACCCTGCGCGACCTCATGACCGCCATCGACGCGACCCTGCTCGCCGGTGAGGACAGCCTGCTCGACCGCGAGACCGCCGGCCTCGTCGTCGCCGGCATGACGATGCCGCACGTGCTCGACCGGTTGACCGAGGGCAAGGTCCTCATCTGTCCCGGCGACCGCGAAGAGGTGCTCATCGCGGCGCTGCTCGCGCACAAGTCCTCCACGTTCCCCGCGCTCGCCGGTGTCGTGCTCAACGGCGGATTCCCCTTGTCTCGCCAGGTCTCGCGCCTGGTCGAGGGCCTGGAGGTCGAGCTGCCCGTGCTCACGTGCGAGGACGACACGATGCAGACCGCGATGGCCATGCACGAGGTCGCCGGGCGGATCACGCCGCACACGACCCGCAAGATCGAGCACGCCCGCGCGCTCGTGCACGATCACGTCGACGTCGACGCGCTGCTGCCCGCGGCCGGGCCGGAGGACGAGCCCTCCTCGGCACCGCGGGTCGTCACGCCGTTGATGTTCGAGCACCAGCTCACGGCCCGGGCCCGCGCCGCCGACGCGCACATCGTCCTGCCCGAAGGGGGCGAGGACCGCATCCTGCGCGCCGCCGACACCCTCCTCGCGCGGCGCGTGGCGAGGCTCACGCTGCTCGGCGACGAGGCCCAGATCCGCGACCGCGCGATCGTGCTCGGCCTCGACCTGAGCAACGCCCGCGTCATCGACCCCTACACCAGCGAGCTGCGCGAACAGTTCGCCCACACCTACGCCGAGATGCGCGCCCACAAGGGAGTCACCCTCGACCGGGCCCACGACGTCGTGGTCGACCCCGCCTACTTCGGCACACTCATGGTCAAGGCCGGCGAGGCCGACGGCATGGTGTCCGGATCGATCACCACCACGGCCCACACGATCCGCCCGGCGCTGGAGATCATCCGCACCTCTCCCGGCGTCTCCGTGGTCAGCAGCGTGTTCTTCATGTGCCTGGCCGACAAGGTCCTCGCCTACGGCGACTGCGCCATCAACCCCGACCCGAACGTCGAGCAGCTCACCGACATCGCGATCTCCTCGGCCAAGACCGCCGCGCAGTTCGGCGTCGAGCCACGGGTGGCGATGCTGTCCTACTCCACGGGCGGCTCGGGCTCCGGCGCCGACGTCGAGAAGGTCCGTGAGGCCACGGCCCTCGTGCACGAACGCGCCCCCGAACTCCTCGTCGAGGGACCGATCCAGTACGACGCGGCGGTCGACCCCGACGTGGCGGCCACCAAGCTCAAGGACTCCCCGGTGGCCGGTCGCGCGACCGTGCTCGTGTTCCCCGACCTCAACACCGGGAACAACACGTACAAGGCCGTCCAGCGCAGCGCGTCCGCCGTGGCGATCGGGCCCGTCCTGCAGGGTCTCAACGCGCCCGTCAACGACCTCTCGCGCGGCGCTACCGTGCGAGACATCATCAACACCGTCGCCATCACCGGCATCCAGGCCAAGGGGTAAGGCATGCGCGCAGTTCTCGTCGTCAACGCGGGTTCCTCCTCGCTCAAGTACCAGCTCGTCGACCCCGACACGGGTGAGTCCCACGCCAAGGGGCTGGTCGACCGCATCGGCCTGCCGCAGGGCTCGATCAAGCACGAGGTGGGCGGGCACAAGCACGTCCGCGAGCTCGAGGTGCCCGATCACGTGCGGGCCATCGAACTCCTCGAGGAGGCGTTCGCCGAGCACGGCCCGGACCTGGCCGAGGTCGACCTCATCGCCGTCGGCCACCGCGTGGTGCACGGCGGCCAGGACTTCGCCGACCCGGTCGTCATCGACGACTCGGTGATCACGGCCGTGGAGCGACTCGTGCCGCTGGCCCCGCTGCACAACCCCGGCAACCTGCAGGGGATCGCGGCCACGACCAGGATCTTTCCCGACATCCCCCTGGTGGCGGTCTTCGATACGGCCTTCCACCAGAGCATGCCCGAGGCCGCGTCGACCTACGCCGTGCCGCGGGAGTGGCGCGAGGAGCGTCGCGTCCGGCGGTACGGGTTCCACGGCACGTCGCACGCGTACGTGGCCCGGCGGGTCGCGGAGCTGATGGAGCGCCCGGAGGCCGACCTCAAGACCGTGGTGCTGCACCTCGGCAACGGCGCGAGCGCGACCGCGGTCGACGGCGGCCGGTCGGTCGACACGTCGATGGGGCTCACGCCCCTCGAAGGGCTGGTCATGGGGACGCGCCCGGGTGATCTCGACCCCGGCATCGCGGGTCACCTCATCGCCCACGGCAAGACCCAGGCCGAGATCGATCACGCCCTGTCCAAGGAGTCCGGCCTGCTGGGCCTCACCGGCTCGGCCGACTTCCGCGAGGTCATGGAGCGGCGCGCCGACGGCGACGCCGACGCCGCCCTCGCCTTCGACGTCGTCGTGCACCGGCTGGTCAAGTACGTCGGCGCCTACGCCGCGGTGCTCGGCGGGCTCGACGCGATCGTGTTCACCGCCGGTGTCGGTGAGAACGACGACGAGGTGCGGGCCGCGGTGCTGGAGCGTCTCGGCGTGTTCGGCGTCGAGCTCGACCGCGCGGCCAACGAGGGCCTGCGCGGCGAGGAGGCCCGCATCACGACGGACGCCAGTGCGGTGCAGGCGTGGGTCGTGCCGACCAACGAGGAGTGGGAGATCGCCCGTCAGGCGAGCGAGGTCGTCGCCGGAGGCTGACGCGCCTCAGCCGCGGGTGCGCCACACCGACACCATGTCCGCGGCCTCGTCGTCGTACCGCTGCGCGGTCTCGGCGTCCCACACATCACTCGATGTCATGCCGCGAGCCTGACGGACGGCCCACGACGGATCAACGGGTTTTCACCGGCGTCGCGCCCACCCCGCACTGCGCGTACACCGGGACGCGGGCGATCACCTCGAGGGCCGGGCTGCCCCGCGCGCAACCGGTAAGTCGCGCGGATCACATACCGAAAAGCCTTGTGTCAGGTAAGAATTCGATGTCGGCGAGGGGCCGACGGGGGAAGAAGACCTGGGGAACAAGGGGAATCATCATGAGTACATCCAGATCGCGTCGTCGCGCCCGCACACTGCACCGCACGGTCGTCTCGGCCGCGGCGATCGCGACGACGGCGGGCCTGCTCGCCGTCACACCTGCAGGGGCCGCTCCGAGCGGGCCGGGACACACCGGCCGGTCGGCGACGGCGAAGGCGGAGAAGGTCACCGCGAAGACGGCGAAGAAGGCCGTCAAGAAGGTCACGAAGAAGGCACCGGCCAAGAAGGCACCGGCGAAGAAGGCGGCCCGTCCGGACGCGGCGGGGTTCACGCCGGTGCGCACCCTCACCGGTGACGTGATGGCGATGACGTCAACGGCCAAGGGGCAGCTCTGGATCGCCGCCCGTGGCGCCGACGACAAGCTCGTGCTGCAGCACAAGGACGGCGCACGGTGGCGCACCCACCGGATGCCGATGCAGGTCTCGCCGCATGATGACGTCGAACTGCACGGCTCGGCCAGAGGCGACGTGTGGATGGTCGCCGCGGGCACGCTGTGGCACTACACCGGCAGTCGGTGGCAGAAGGTGTCGCTGCCGGCCGGCACCACCGCGACCGCCGTGTACGACGTCGCCGGCCGCGACGCGTACGTGGGGCTGCGCGGCGACGTCCGGACCACGGGCGTCTACACCCTGCGCGGATCGCGGTGGATCTCCCACGGCCGCCCGGACGACGGCGACCACCCGTACCCGCCGGCATGGCACCCGACCGACCTGCGGGTGGCGGACGGCAAGCTCTTCGGCAACTGGATGGGACGCTCGAGCAGCGCCGCGCAGTGGCAGAACTCGTTCGCCTACGAGGGTGGGACGTGGACCAACCTCTTCCAGACGCACTTCATCGGCGGAGGCTCCTACGCGACGCTCGGCGCGTGGCTCGTCCCCGACGCGACCACCCAGATCGTCATGGGTTCGGGCAGCAGCAGCAGTGACATGCCCTGGTACCCCACGTGCACCATGTGGACCAAGGCGGAGGGTGAGAAGAGCTGCACCTCCCAGTGGGCCACCGGCGCTGCAGCGCTCCTGCGTGGCGGGCGCGTCGTCGTCGGCGGGATGGACTACCAGCACCCGGCACAGTCCAAGGTCGAGGCGACCTTCGGCATCCGCACCCGTGACGGCGGCGAGCGCCTGATCTCCGGTGATCCCGGTGACCGCACGGTGGCGATGGCCGTCGAGCCCGGCACCGACATCGCCTGGGCGGCCACCCGCACGGGTTCGGTGACCACCCTGCAGAACTGGAAGGGCTGACGTCACATCGGGGTGTGGCCCGCGCCCGTCACGGGTGCGGGCCACGCTTCACGTGAGCGCGACAACGCCGTCGGCCGTGAGCCACCCCCGGTACATGGCACCGGAGTTCCAGGCCACGACGATCTCTCCGGCCGGGTCGACCGCGATGACGCCGCCGTCGGCGCCGCGGTCGCCGAGGTGCTCGTCCAACACCAGTCGGCAGGCGGTGGGCAGATCCGTGCCGGCGTAGCGCAGACGTGCGTGGATGTCGTGCGCGAGGACGCCACGGACGAAGAACTCGCCGGTGCCGGTGCCCGAGATCGCGACCGTGCCATCGTCGGCGAACGTGCCCGCTCCCACCAGCGGTGTGTCGCCGACGCGGCCGGGCAGTTGCCCGGTGATGCCGCCGGTCGAGGTGGCCGCCGCCACGTGACCACTCGCGTCGCGAGCCACCGCCCCGACCGTGCCGTGGGTGCGTTCGTCGAGCAGCCGGTCCAGCGCCTCCGCTGCCGCGGCACGACGAAGTGCTTCTGGCCCGCGACCTCGCACCCCCACCGCCGGATCTGGGATTCCGGAGGCGCCGCCATGAGGACGTGCGGGGTCTGCTCCATCACCGCCATCGCGGCGCGGATCGGGTTGCGGGCCCGACCCGCGGCGGCCACGGCCCCTGCGGCGCGGTCGCCCCGCATCACGCAGGCGTCCAGCTCGGCCCGGCCCGCCGTGGTGAGCGCGGCCCCGCGGCCGGCGTTGAAGAAGGCGCAGTCCTCGAGTTCGACGACGGCGGCACAGACCGCGTCCTCCGCGCGACCACCGGCGTCGAGCACGACCCGCCCCGCCGACAGGGCGCGGGCCAGGCCCTGCTCGCGTTCGACCTGCTCATCGGGAGTCAACGGCCGCCGACGCGGCCCGGCGCCACCGTGGACGGCCAGGGCGTAGGGACCCCAGGCGGGGACGGTGATCTGCTCGACCTGCGGGCGTGGCCCTGAGAACTCGGAGCCGGGAGCCGGGGGCGCGGTGGGCTCGATCATGCTGCTCGGCTCATTCCGTGTCCACCGCGCGCGATCAGGCGCCGACGGCGGTGGCCGTGAGCATGTCGCGCACGTACAGCGCGAGCGGCTCGGCCTCGAAGGAGTCGGGCGGTCCGTACCCGGGCAGGAACGCGGCGCGCCGGAGGTCGTGCTCGCCCGCCCACGCGGACAACTCGTCGACCTCGGCGTCGGTGACGTCCTGCGCCCCGACGGCCACCCACACCGGAATCGAGATCCCGTCGTACAGGTCGAGCCCGAACGGCCCACGGCCGACCCGTTCGAGGGTCTGTTCGACCAGCGGCCGGCGCGGCACCCGCTCCCAGCCGTCCTCGGTGTCGCGGATCTGCCGTTCGATGTAGCGGCGGAGCTGCTCCTGCGGCACGCCCTCGTTGACCCAATCGGCCACCGCCGCCGAGGTGCGCCGGTCGATGAAGGCCTGCCGCTCCTCGGGCGTGCCCGTCATGAACATGGAGTTGCGGGCGTCCCACACGTCGATGGAGTCGATGCCGAGGATCTCCTGGTACTCGTTCTCGGCGGCCTCACCCCGCTTGGAGGACGACGGCCCCACCACGAGCAGGCCGCAGGCGTCCACGGTCGCGAAGCCGTCGCCCACCAGCGGCAGGAGCTCCTCGTTCTCGATGATGACGAGCGGCCGGTGCAGCCCGAGGGCCTCGACCACGGCGGGCAGGTCACGCAGCAGACGCTCCAGCGATTCCTCGCCGACCCGGGTACGGCCGTGGCCGCAGAGGTCGATCGCCACCGGGTGTGCGAACTCCGCGAGGGCGACCCCCAGCGGGGCCCAGACCTGCGCGTTCGACGCGATCTGATGAAGCAGAAGCACATCGGGGCCTTCGCCCCCGAAATCGATCGCGGCGTATCGCCCGGAGGGTGTGTCGACGTGGACGTCTCGCATGGGGTCGATCATGCACCAGCGGTCGGGGCTCGCGAGGGCCGTTCGGCAGACTCCCCGTGGCGCCGACGACGTCGGCCGGTGGGGACCTCGCGGCGCCGGATGCCCTGGAGGCGAAACCCGTCCCGCGTGAGGCAGCGCAGTTTCGACGCGAGTACCTTCCACGGGTACGGTTTTCGATGGGCTGTCGCGACGTCGGCCGACCGCGATCACACCCTCCCCGGGATCCACCCCACCGATCAGACCGCGATGAGGAGACCCATGTCCGTCTGGGCCGTGCTGCTCATCGCCGTCGGCGTCGCCGCCGATGCGTTCGCCGTGGCGCTCGGCAAAGGCCTGGTCCTGCGTCCCTTCCGCCGGCGTGACGCTGCCGCCATCGCCACCACCTTCGGCGCCTTCCAGGCGGTGATGCCGCTCATCGGATGGGTCCTCGGGACCGGATTCGCGCCGTACATCAGCGCCGTCGACCATTGGGTCGCCTTCGCCCTCCTCGGGGGCATCGGCCTGCACATGATCGTCGAGTCCCTCCGCGGTGGGGACACCCCGTCCCAGGCCCGCCTCTCGCCCCGCAACCTGCTCGTCCTCGGGGTGGCCACGAGCGTCGACGCCCTCGTCGTCGGCGTGGGCGCCGCGCTGCTCGGCACCGACGTGCTCCAGCTCGTCGCCACGATCGGCCTGGTCACGTTCCTGCTCAGCTACATGGGCGTGCTGCTGGGCCGCCGGGCCGGCGACCGACTCGGCACTCCCGCGGGCGTCCTCGGCGGCCTCATCCTCCTGGGACTGGGCACGACGACGCTGATCGACCATCTGGGGACGCTCGGCTGAACGTCGGAGGACCTTGGGCCCGAGGTCATCTCCTCACCGAGGGACAGGATCGAAGTTCTGACCCACCGCCGACCCTCGGAGACCTCATGCCCGGGCGCTCGCTCGACGCGACACGTGACATCTTCCGCGCCGCAGCCCTGTTCACCTTCCTCACCGTCGCCATGGGCTCGATGGTCGCTGCGACGGACTCGAGTTCCGCCTGCCCCGCCTGGCCCCTCTGCTACGCCGACCGCGTCGGCCCCGCACTCCAGGGCGGGTGGCTCGAGAATCCCGCGATCGAGTTCGTGCACCGCGTCATCAGCGGCCTCTGTCTGATCCTGCTGGGCGTGGCGGGATGGCGGGGGCGGCGACACCGGGACGTGCGGCTGCGCGTCTTTCCCTGGATCGCCCTGGCGTTCGCGGTCGGCGCGGCCGTGTTCGGCATGATGACCGTCCTCTTCACGCTGCCGCTCCCCTCGCCCTCGTCGATGTGGGTGGCGCCCTGGTCGCGCTGCTGCTCATCACCCTGGGAGCCCGGGCGCTCGACGACCGGCCCGCTGCTCCCTCCACGCATCTGACAGGTCGGCTCGCCGGCGCGGCCTTCGGAGTCCTCGTGCTCGTGCACCTGCTCGGCATCGTCGTCGCCGGTCGCACGACCGACGGCACGAGTTCGTTCACCCGCGTCATCGGTTGGCCGGTGTGGCAGATCGTGCCCATCGACGGGCCGGTCGCGCTGCAGGTGGCACGCATGGTCCTGGTGGTCGTGGCGCTGGTCCTCATCGTCGGCGTCGCCCTGACCGGTCTGCGCACACCGCACCTGACGATCCCCTCCCTCGCGCTGGTGACCGTCACGACGCTGGAGCTCTGCCTCGGTCTCCTCATCGGTGCACGAGGCCTGGGAGCCGGCCAGACCAACGGGATCGGACCCGGCCTCGCCGTCCTGTACGCCGTCACCGCCGTCGGCATCCTCTGGGCGTTGTCGCACCTCGCGAGCGACGCGTTCCCGGCCCGTGAATCCACCGACGCCGACCACCGGGCGCTCGCGCCCTCCCGCTGACCCACGTCGGGCACCGGCCGGCTCCCTCTCGGGCGTGAGGCACCCTGGAGGCATGGTCATCGTCATGCCGTTTCGCAAGGTCCGCGACGCCCTCGTCCACCTGTTCGTGAGGCGGCGGAGCGTCACCTCGGTCGGGTCCGTCGCCACCGAGCGCGGCGATCGCTATGCGCGGCAACTCGTCTCGCACCTGGGCCGCAAGGTGAGCGTCGTGTGGGACGAGGCATCAAGCGTCGGCACGATCACCTTCGACGAGGCCTCCCACGCCGTCCTCACCGTCAGCGCGGAGGCGCTGACCATGACGCTCGTGTGCCCGGAGGCCCGTGCGGCCGAGCTGCGCGATGTCCTCGAACGACACCTCGTGGGTTTCGGCGCTCGTGAGAACCTCAGGGTCACTTGGGAGACCCATCGACGCTGAGGGGAACGCTGTGGACACCGACGTCATCATCGTGGGAGCCGGCCTGGCCGGGCTCGTCGCCGCGAACGAACTGATCCGCGCGGGCAAGCGCGTCGTCATCGTCGATCAGGAGAACGAGAACGACATCGGCGGCCAGGCCTACTGGTCCTTCGGCGGGCTGTTCCTCATCGACTCCCCCGAACAGCGACGCCTGCGCATCCGCGACTCCATCGAGCTGGCGTGGAACGACTGGAAGGGCAGCGCGCGGTGGGACCGGCTGGCCGGTGAGCACCCCGAGGACGAGTGGGCCGTGCAGTGGGGTCGGGCCTACGTCGAGTTCGCCGCCGGCGAGAAGCGCTCCTGGCTGCGCGAACACGGTGTGCGGTTCACCCCGCTCGTCGGCTGGGCCGAGCGCGGCGACGGCATGGCGGGCGGCCACGGCAACTCCGTCCCCCGCTTCCACGTCCCGTGGGGCACCGGAACCGGCGTCAGCGAGCCGTGGGCCGACCGCGCCCGCGACGCGGCGACGCACGGGCTGCTGACGTTCCGTCACCGCCACCGCGTCGACTCCCTGATCGTCGAGGACGGCGCGGTCGTCGGCGTCTCCGGATCGCTGCTCGCGCCGGATGATTCCCCGCGTGGGGTGGCCTCGAGTCGTGAGGTCGTCGGCGACTTCTCGCTGCGGGCCCAGGCCGTGGTGGTGGCCGGCGGCGGCATCGGCGCGAACCACGACCTCGTCCGCAGGTACTGGCCCGCGCGACTCGGCCGGGCACCGGAGCACATGGTCACCGGCGTCCCGGCTCACGTCGACGGACGCATGATCGGCATCACCGAGGACTCCGGGGCACGCGTGGTCAACAAGGACCGCATGTGGCACTACACCGAAGGGGTGCGCAACCACTCGCCGATCTGGAACGGCCACGGCATCCGGATCCTGCCCGGGCCGAGTTCGATGTGGTTCGACGCGCTCGGACGCCGCCTGCAGCCACCGGGCCTGCCCGGCTACGACACCCTCGGCACGCTCGAGATGCTGCGCACCACACCCGATCTGGCCGGACACGACCACTCGTGGTTCATCCTCACCCGCGCGATCATCGAGAAGGAGTTCGCCCTGTCGGGCTCCGAGCAGAATCCCGACATCACCTCCGGCGACCGCGCGATGATGATGCGGGCCCGACTCGCCCCCGGCGTCCCCGGCCCGGTGCGGGCGTTCATGGACGACGGCGCCGACTTCGTGGTCGCCGACACCCTGGACGAGCTCGTCGCCAAGATGAACGGCCTCACCGACACCCCCTGCTCGACGCCGCGGCCATCCGCCGCGAGATCGAGGCGCGCGACTCCCAGATGGACAACCCGTTCTGCAAGGACACGCAGGTCATGGGCATCCACAACGCGCGGCGCTCCCTGGGCGACCGGCTGGTGCGCACCGCCCCACCCCACCGCATCCTCGACCCCACGGCCGGGCCGCTGGTCGGGGTCAAGCTGCACATCCTCACGCGCAAGACCCTCGGCGGCATCCAGACCGACCTCGATGGGCGGGCCCTGCGCGCGGACGGCACTCCCATGCCGGGCCTGTACGCCGCGGGCGAGGCGGCCGGCTTCGGAGGCGGCGGGATGCACGGCTACAACGCGCTCGAGGGCACGTTCCTCGGCGGTTGCCTGTTCACCTGCCGCACCGTGGGACAGTCGCTGGCGCGGGCGCTCTGAGCACAGCGAGACACAACACATCGGGCGGTGCCCGGCTCTCCCCGCGGAGCCGGGCACCGCCCGAGGTGCGTCCGATGTCACGCGCCCGACGTCAGGCGACCGATGCCTGCGTCGAGTGCGCGCTCGAGTGCGTCAGAGGCGACGGCACTGGCCTTCCTTGTTGCCGTCCACGACGTTGCGGCCGCCGGTGAGGGCGTGGCGGTTGGACGTGCACTGCAGGTTGCCGTCGACCCGGTTGCTCGTGACGGCCTGACGGCCGCGGTTGCCGAAGAGCTGGATGTCGCCGTCGACACGGTTGCGGTTGACGGTGGCCGACTGACCGCGCTCGAGCTGGATGTTGCCGTCGACGACGGTGTTGGTCGCGATGACCCAGCGGTGGTGCTTGGACTGGATGTCGCCGTCCACCCGGGAGCTGCTGATGCGCAGGGTCGCGTTGGTGCCGACCTTGATGTTGCCGTCGATCGTGCTCTTCGTGATGACGCAGGTGGCGCCGGGACGGACGACGATGTCGCGGTCGAGCTTGCGGTTGCTGATCGTGCCGTTGCACCGCATCTCGTCGGCGGCGGCGGGCGCGGCGGTGACGCCGACGAGACCCGCGCCGACCATGAGCGCTGAGAGGACGGAAGCGGCGGTGCGGCGGGTGATGCTCGTCATGGTTCACTCCTGGGTCGAGACGTTCAGAGGTCAGAGGGCTCGGCGCTGGACGTCCGAGTGGGATCCGGTCCCACCACCTACTCTGGGCGGCGGCCGTGACGTGGCCGTGAGGCCCGCATGAGAGCCCTCTCACCACCTCCGATGCCGCTCCCGACTCCCCCGCGAGACCCCCGGCCGAAGGGCCACCGGAGTCCACTAGCCTTCGTGACGACAAGACCAGGCCGGTCGATCGAGGAGTCGCGTCGTGTTCACACTTCCGGAGCTACCGGCCTCGGCCGGCGCCATCATCCTCGACGAGGACGGACGGCTGCTCATCCTCAAGCCCACGTACAAGTCGGGGTGGACCGTGCCCGGCGGTGTCATGGAGGCCGACGGCGAGACCCCTGGGAGGCGTGCCGCCGCGAGGTGGCCGAGGAGACCGGCCTGGAGGTGAGCAGCGGAGGCCTCGTGTGCGTCGACACCCGCCCGGCCAAGAAGGGCAGGAAACTCGGCCTGCGGTTCCTGTTCCACTGCGGCACCGTCACCCCCGAGCAGGCGAGCGCGATCAGGCTGCAGGAGTACGAGGTCAGCGAACACAAGTGGGCCGAACCCGCCGAGGCGTTCGAGTTGCTGCGCCCCGCGGTGCGGCGCCGCGTCAAGAAGACCTACCGCAGCGAGCACTGCGTCTACCTGGAGAACGGCAGACGCGTCGACGGCGTCTCCGACTGAGCCACCGCCCGCCCGATGAGCAGCGCCACCTCGGGCGGCACATCGGGCAACGCCTCGACGTCGAACCACCGCAGGTCCGTCGACTCCTCCGAGATCCGCTCCCGCGCCCCGGCGGGAGCGACGGCGACGAACCGCACGTCCAGATGCCGCGTCGGCGCGTCGTAGCCCTTGCAGACGATCGGGTGGCAGTGCAGGTCGACCGGGTCGGGGTCGAGCGTGACCTCGAACCCCGACTCCTCGACCGCCTCCCGCCGGGCCGCGTCGGCCAGTGTCGCGTCGTCCTCGAGATGGCCCCCGAGCTGCAACCACCTGCCCACCCGCGCGTGCAGCGTCAACAGCGTCCGACGCCGGTCCGCGGACAGCACCACGGTCGAGGCCGTGATGTGTCCGGGAGCGCACGTACGCCGATGCGCGTCGGGCCTCGCCGCGAGGAACGCCAGGACGGTGTGCCGCAGCGCGTCCTGTGCGATGTCCGGCGCGGTCCACCGGGTGAGGACCTCGGTGATGTCCGCGTGCAGGGTCGGTGGAGTACTCACCCCGTCAGCATGCCGGGCGGCCTCCCCGACCGGCGCACCGCACTCGGGTGGCGTCAGCTCACGTCAGCTCACGTCAGCTCACGTCAGCTGCATCGTGGTGATGCAGGTGGGGCTCTTCTCGTCGGTGGCGAACGGCGCCTCGACCGACTTGCCGTCGTAGGTGAACGACATGGTGCCCTTGACGTCGCGCGGCAGCCAGAAACCGACGAACCCGTTCTCGAAGGTCGTCACCGGCCCGTCGTGCAGCACCGTGCCGTCGTCGGTGACGACCTTCGCCTGCATCTGCGTGCCGGCGAACTCGCCGACGCAACCGGTGAGGCTGTGGTTGAAGCACTCGTGCGTGCGACCCGCGTACGGGGCGACCGAGACGTAGAAGAGACCGTCCGGCACGGGAACGGCCTGCTCCTGGCCGGTCTGCTCGTCCTTGAGGAGCAGGTGGTCGGCGCGCACGGAGCCGTTGAGGCCGGAGCCGCGGTGCTCGTTGGTCTCGTCCATGAAGTCGACGAGTTCGACGACGCTGCGACCGCTGATGCCGTACTTCTCGAGCATCGCGTTCTCCACCTTGGGGGCGGCCGCCGTCTCGGTCTTCACCGTGTCGATCACCTCACCGCCGGCACCGCCGGTGGCACCCGATCCGCCGCCGTGCTGGGAGGTGGCCGCACCCTGCGGGGCAGGTGAGCCCGCCTGGGTCTCGCCACCGGAGCCACACGCGGCGAGCGAGAGAGCGACGGCCAGGGCCAGGGGCAGGACTCGGGTCTTCATGCGGTGCTCCTCTGTCGGGGGCGCCTTCTGTGCGAAGGCGGTTTGTTCCAGGGGTTTCCGTGTCATTCTGCAAGGTCCGCGGAAGTTCGGGAGCGGACGAAGGTCCCGTTTCATCCGGATTTCTCGACCCCGGTTCCTCACGTCGAACCGCAGGTCGGCGACACCCGCGACCTGCGGCCCGGGCGGGTCGTTCCATCCATACGAGCCGGAGCCGGAGGCGTCCCCCAGATCGGCTAGCCTCTAAGCGTTTCGTCCTCCTCGGTCGTCGAGACTTCAGGTCACGCGCGGCAGGGGGGCCGATGTCCACCCGACCCACCCGAACCGGAGGACCCGTGGCACTCGACCCCACCAGCGATCGGCGCAGCGTCGGCGAATCGCCCGAGATGGCGACCTACGTCACCGGACCGCACTTCGAACCCACCCACGAGCGCGCCAAGGTTCCCGCCGTGGGCCCCGGCCGCGACGTCGACGGATTCGTCCGCCAGTTCATGCGCGAGCTCAACTACGGCCAGGGCGTCTCCCTGGCCCGCTCGACGGTCAACGACCAGTACCTCGCGCTGGCGCACACCGTCCGGCACTACCTCATGCAGGGGTGGATCCAGACCGGCAAGCGTCGCCGCGACGCCGGTGACCGCGTCGTCGGGTACCTGTCGGCCGAATACCTCCTCGGACGCCAGCTGGACAACGCCCTGCTGGCCAGCGACCTGCAGGAGATCGCCCGCGAGGCGATGAACGCCTGCGGTCTCGACCTCGACATCCTGCGCGCGCAGGAGATCGAGCCCGGCCTCGGCAACGGCGGCCTCGGGCGCCTGGCGGCCTGCTTCGTCGACTCCCTGGCCACGATGGACGTCTCGTGCATCGGCTACGGCATCCGGTATGAGTACGGCATCTTCAAGCAGACGTTCGTCGACGGTCGCCAGGTCGAGGAGCCCGACTCCTGGCTGGCGCTCGGCTCGCCGTGGGAGTTCCCGCAGCCCGACCGCGCCACCCGCATCGACTTCGGTGGCCACACCGAGACCTACACCGGTGAGGACGGCCGCGAGCGCGTGCGCTGGGTTCCTTCCTGGGACGTCCAGGCCATCCCCTACCACCTGCTCGTGCCGGGCTACCGCAACGGCGTCGTCAACACCCTGCGCCTGTGGAGCGCCCGCGCCACCAGCGCGTTCGACCTGCAGTTGTTCAACCAGGGCGACTACGCCGAGGCCGTGCGCGCGCGCACCTTCGCCGAGAACATCACCAAGGTGCTGTACCCGGAGGACTCCACCCCTCAGGGCCGGGAGCTGCGGCTGCAGCAGCAGTACTTCTTCGTGGCCGCCTCGCTCAAGGACTTCATCCGTCACACGCTGCCGGCCGACTTCGACCTGCACCAGCTTCCTGAGCGGATCACGTTCCAGCTCAACGACACCCACCCGGTCATCGCCATCCCCGAGCTGATGCGCCTGCTCGTCGACGAGCACGACTTCGAGTGGGAGCAGGCCTGGGACGTCACCCGGCGCTGCTTCGACTACACCTGCCACACGCTCCTGCCGGAGGCGCTCGAGGTCTGGCCGGTCGAGCTGCTCGGCCGTCTGCTGCCCCGACACCTGGAGATCATCTACCGCATCAACGAGGACTTCCTCGCCGAGGTGCGCGAGGCCTTCCCCGGCGACGAACTGCGGGCGCGGCGCATGTCGATGGTGCAGGAACACCCCGTGCGCGCGGTGCGCATGGCCTACCTCGCCACCGTCGCGGCCTCCAAGGTCAACGGCGTGGCCGAACTGCACAGCCGGCTCCTGCGCGACAAGGTCCTGCCGGACTTCTCCGAGCTGTGGCCCGACAAGTTCACCAACGTCACCAACGGCGTCACACCCCGCCGCTTCGTGCGCATGGCCAACCCGGGCATGTCCGAGCTGATCACCGAGGCCATCGGCGAGGGGTGGGTGACCGACCTCGAGCGCCTGCGGGAGCTCGAGCCGTTCGCCGACGACGCCGCGTTCCGCGAGCGGTTCCGCGCGGTCAAGGTCGCGAACAAGGACCGCCTGCGGCAGCTCCTGCACCACCGCGACGGCATCGAGCTGCCCGAGGGGCACATGCTCGACGTCATGGTCAAGCGGCTGCACGAGTACAAGCGGCAGAGCCTCAAGCTGCTGCACATCGTGTCGCTGTACGAGCGGCTGATCTCCGGCGAGGTCGACCCGGCCACCATCACGCCGCGCACGTTCGTCTTCGGCGCCAAGGCCGCCCCCGGCTACCACATGGCCAAGGAGACGATCGCGCTGATCAACGCGGTCGCCAAGACCATCGGGGAGGACCCGCGGGTCGAGGGTCGCCTGGCCGTGGCGTTCCCCGCCAACTACAACGTCACCCTCGCCGAGACGCTCATCCCGGCGGCCGACCTCTCCGAGCAGATCTCCCTGGCCGGCAAGGAGGCCTCGGGCACGGGCAACATGAAGTTCGCCCTCAACGGCGCCCTGACCATCGGCACCGACGACGGCGCCAACGTCGAGATCCGCGAGCTCGTCGGCGGCGACAACTTCTTCCTGTTCGGCATGGCCGAGCCGGAGGTCGCCGCCTTGCAGGCGAAGGGGTATGTGCCCAGCTCCTTCTACCAGCAGAGCCCCCAGCTCAAGCGCACGCTCGACCTCATCGCGAGCGGCGCCTTCACCGGTGGCGACCGCAGCACGGTCGGCGCGGTCCTCGACGACTGGCTCAACACCGACCGCTTCATGGCCATGGCGGACTTCGACTCCTACCTCGCGGCCCAGGCGCGCGTCGACGAGGCGTACGCCGACCAGGACCGCTGGTCGCGCTCGGCGATCCTCAACGTCGCCCGCAGCGGCTTCTTCTCCTCCGACCGCTCGATGCGCAATTACCTCCAGCGCATCTGGGATCTGAAGGCCCGGAGCTGAGAGCACACCCACACCGGGAGTCGGCACCACGCCGGGGATGGGGGCCGACACCCGCGCAAGCGTGCGCACCAGCGCCGACGACACTCACGTCACCCACGGCCCGATCGCGCATGTGCGCGACCGGGCCGTCGTGGGTGGGAGTGTCGTCGGCTCGATCGTGCATGCGTCCAATGCCTGCCACTACGCTGCGGACATGACGGGCACCGACAGCACCGCCGCATCGGATCGCATCGCCGGATCGGAGGGTCCTCCGGGGGCGATCCGCCGGGTGGCCATCGTGGGTGCCGGACCCTCGGGCCTGTTCGCGGTCCAGGCGTTGCTCGCGCAGGAGGACCAGCGCGTCGAGGTCGACATCTTCGACCGGCTCCCCACTCCGTTCGGGCTGGTGCGGTACGGCGTGGCCCCCGACCACGAGAGCATCAAGTCGGTGGCGCAGGCGTTGGCGCGGGTCTTCGACTCCGAGGGCCTGCGCTTTCGGGGGCTGATCGACTTCGGCCAGGACGTCACCCGTGAGGAACTGCTCGCCGCCTACGACGCCGTGATCTACGCGGCCGGCGCGAGCGAGGACCTGCGGATGAACATCCCCGGTGAGTCCCTGCCCGGCAGTCGGTCCGCCCGCGAGTTCGTCGCCTGGTACAGCGGCCACCCCGACGCAACCGACCAAGACCTCACCGGTGTCGAGTCGGCCGTCGCCGTGGGCGTGGGCAACGTGGCCATCGACGTGGCCCGCATCCTCACCCGGCACCCCGAGGAACTCGAACGCACCGACATGCCCCAGGCCGTCATCGACACACTCGCGTCCCACACCGTCGCCGACATGTGGATCATCGGTCGTCGCGGCCCCCACCACGCCAGCTTCACCACCAAGGAGCTGCGCGAACTGTGCACGTTGGAGGGTGTGCAGGTCCGCGTCTCCGCCGGCGCGTTCGACGGGATCGACGACGCCGACCTCGACCGCCGCACCCGCGCCAACGTCGAGGCGCTGCGCGCGGCCGACGCCCGCCAGGTCCCGGACGCCCGCTGCCGCCTGCACTTCCTGTTCTGGCGACGTCCCATCGCCGTCGAAGGTGACGGTGCCGTCACCGGAATCACGGTGGAACGCACCGAGGTCGACGCGTCCGGCCGCGTCGTCGGCACCGGCGAGACGTCCACGCTGGAGACCCAGCTCATCCTGCGCGCCATCGGCTACCGGGGCGTCCCCCTGCCGGGGGTGCCGTTCGACGTCGAGCACGGCGTCATCCCCAACGAGGAGGGCCGGGTGACCACCGAGGACGGGCACGTCCTGGAGCGGGAGTACGTCGTCGGCTGGATCAAGCGCGGCCCGATCGGGGTCATCGGCACCAACAAGTCCGACGCCGTGCAGACGGTGCGCCTCCTGCTCGAAGACCTCGCGACCCGCGAGCACGAACCGCACACCGCAGCGCTGCTCGACCTCGACGCCCACCTCGCCGAACGCGGCCTGTACCCGACCTCGTTCGAGGACTGGCAGCGCATCGAGAGCGCCGAGGCCGGGTTGGGCGAGGGATTCGGCCGCACCCGCACCAAGATCGAGGCGTGGGCCGAACTGCTCGACCTCGTGGCCCGCGAACGACCCGGCGGCCCACCCACCCCCGCGGACCGCGACCGATGAGCCGCCCACCCCTACCCCGGCGGTACCTGTCGGTACGGACCATCGTCCCGACCTTGCGACTTCTTCTCGTTATGTCCGGGAAAACTCTCTAGACTTCGATACACGCGAGGCACAGCCGTCGCCGACCCGAGTCCGACCAACCGAGCCCGACCGACACCGGTGGGCGAACCGGCGGAAGGAGGAGCGTGAGAGCATCCGTCGCCGTGTCCGAGGATCGTCGCATCGACCCCTCCGGCGCGCTTCCCCGTCCCGCCGACACCGCCGGCGAGGAACGACTCCGCCGACTGCGCGTCATCGCCCTCGTCGTCCCCGCCGCATTTCTCCTGCTGGTCCTGCTCGCGCGCGGCACGATCGTGCGCACGGTGTCGCCGACGAACGGCCACCTCCTGCTCGACGGGGTCCTCGTCGCCGGGACACTCGCGTTCTCCCTGGTCATGTTCTCGTTCATCGATCGCAGCTACCGCGCCCTGCTGCAGCAGAACCGCGACCTCGCGGCCATCGACGCCGTGGTCGTCGCCGCCCGCGGGGCCTACACGGCGGATGCCGTCGCCCACGAGTCCCTCGAGGCGATCCTGCAGACCACCGGCGCGGCGTCGGCGCGCATCGCGGCGGCCCACCCGACGGACCCGCGGCGCACCGCCGACACCTGGTACCTGGAATCGCCGGTGCGCTCCGGCGGGGGTTCTGCCCCGGAGACCGTGCCGCTGCTCTCGGGTCCCGAGGCCATCGGGTCGCTCACCCTCGAGGGCATCGACCCCGCCACCTCCGCGTTGACACCTGCGGCGTACGCGGGCATCGGCCGGGCCATCGGCAGCGCCCTGCAACGAGCCCGGTATATGTCGCATCTCCAGCAGGAGTGCCACGACGCGGCCCTCGCCGAACGCGACCGCATCGCGCGCGAGATGCACGACAGCCTCGCCCAGGCGCTCGGCGCCGCGCACTTCCGCCTCACGGCCATCGGCACCCACCCCGACGTCGAGTCCAGCCCCGAGGTCCATCACGAACTGGCCGACCTCGCCGCCACCTGTCACGACGCCTACGGCGACGTCCGCGAGGCCATCCTCGGTCTGCGCGAGGCGGGCCGGGCCGACCGCACCCTGCTGCAGTCCCTCGACAGCTATGTGGAGAAGTTCAGCCGGCAGTCCGGCATCGCGACCGCGCTCGTCACCCCCTGGAGGGGTTGGACCTGCCGCCCCACCACGAGATCCAGGTGATCCGCGTCGTCCAGGAGGCCCTGACCAACGTGCGTAAACACTCCGGCGCCCGCTCGGCGCGGGTCCGCATCGAGTCCGAACCCGGCTCGGTGCTGTTCGTCGTCGAGGACGACGGCCGCGGGTTCGACGCCGCCGACCTCACCGAGGAGCGCTACGGCCTGGCCACCATGACCGAACGCACCCAACTCCTCGACGGCTGGCTGACCATCGACTCCAGCCCCGGCCACGGCACCCGGATCGTCCTCGGAGTCCCCGCCGGCCGCGGCGTCCACGCCGTGTCGACCCCGGTGCAGGCATGAGCAACCCGACCACGCGCACGACGACGCCCATCCGCGTCCTCCTCGTCGACGACCAGGGACTGTTCCGCGGCGCCATCGCCTCGGTGCTCGACCGGCAGGCCGACATGACCGTCGTCGGTGAGGCCGCCAACGGCCTCGAGGCGCTCGAGCAGGCGCACACGCTGCAACCCGACGTCATCGTCATGGACGTCGAGATGCCGGTGATGGACGGCGTGGAGGCCGCCGGACTCATGCGTGAGCAACTCCCGCACGTCAAGATCGTCATGCTCACGGTGAGCGAGGAGGACGACCACCTGCTCGGCGCCGTCCGCCTGGGCGTGCACGGCTACCTGCTCAAGGACATGCGTCCCGAGCAGCTCTTCGACATGATCCGTTCGGTCATGCGCAACGAGACCCCTGTCGCCCCCTCGCTGGTGGGCCGGTTGCTCGCCGAACTGCGCCAGGGCGGGCAGAAACCCCGCTCACCCGAACCGTCGCGCCCCGACGTGCTGCTGTCGGCGCGCGAACTGGAGATCCTGCGCCTCGTGGCCCACGGCATGTCCAACAAGGAGATCGGCGGGCGGCTGTCGATCACCGAGGGCACGGTCAAGAACCACGTGCACAACGCCCTGCAGAAGCTCGGCATGGAGAACCGCATCCAGGCCGCCGCGTACATCGTGCGTCAGGGCCTCGGCACTCCCCCACGCTGAGGATCCCCCGCCTCACCCACGCGCGCCGCACCCCCTCTCGTCGAGACCGGAAGGGCTGCGCTCGGCTCGTCGTGCCCGTCACCGCTGCACCCTCACGCCACCCCGGCATCCGCCGGCGCATCCCGTCGTGACCTGCGGGTCTACCCGATCGGGCCGGGTTGCGCGCGTAGGGCATAGCTGCGGGTAGGCACCCCGGCCCCTCTCTGTATCCGATTTCTACCGGTCGAGGGGTGGGAGAAGTCTGAGAACAACCCGAGAATCGAGACATGGACGTCGCGCGTGCTCACGAAGGGTCGACACCGCCTGTCCGTGAGTGCGTCCGGAGGTGGAAAGCATGAGCAGAAGAACCGGGTGGTGGAGGACCCTCGCCCGCACGGTCGGCATGAAGGGACTCGTCTACTCGACCCTGGCCGTGTTGCTGGGGTCGCTGCTGGGTCTGGGAGTCTTCACGTTCGGCTACGCCAACGGGTTCGCGTACTTCGGCAACGACCCGAAGACGTGCGCCCAGTGTCACGCGATGGACGAGCAGTACGAAGGCTGGCTCAAGGGAAGTCACACGAACGTCGCCGGCTGCAACGACTGTCACGCGCCGCACGACAACTTCGTGGCCAAGTACATCAACAAGGCCGAGAACGGCTTCTGGCACTCGTTCAAGTTCACGACCCAGGACTACCCGCTCAAGATCCAGATCAGGCCTCACAACAAGCAGATCACCGAGGACGCGTGCCTCTACTGCCACGGGGAACTGACCAGCGGCATCCAGGCCACCAGGCACAGCAAGGACTCCCAGATCTCCTGCATCAGGTGTCACAGCGAAGTCGGGCATAAGAGGTGATGAGATGAGCAGTTCAACGACCGAGCGCCCACGCTCGGCAGACCCGTCCAAGAGGACGAAGACCCTCATCGGGTTGACGATCCTCCTCGCGGCACTGGTCACGGTCGGTGTCGCACTCCTCCTGATCAACATCATGGAGCGGCAGCAGGAAGGAGAGGAGCAGTTCTTCCGTGTCGCCGACATCGACGAGCGCACGGTCGACCCCGCCATCTGGGGTCAGAACTTCCCGCTGCAGTACGACTCGTACAAGAGCACGGAGCAGATGGAGACGACCCAGCACGGTGGCTCCGAGGCACTGCCTCACGAGCCCAGCGCGCAGGACCCGCGCACGGTCGTCACCGAGCAGAAGATCGAGGTCGACCCGCGTCTGGTCCAGATGTGGAAGGGCTACGCCTTCTCGGTGGACTACCGCGAGAAGCGCGGCCACGCCTACATGCTGCTCGACCAGCGCACCACGCGCCGGGTCACCGAGTTCAAGCAGCCGGGCGCGTGCCTCAACTGCCACGCCTCCATGCCGACGATCTACGCCGACCTGGGCAAGGGTGACGTCAACAAGGGCTTCGCGGAGCTCAACAAGATGTCCTACACCGACGCGACCAAGCTGGCGGAGCACCCGATCAGCTGCCTCGACTGCCACGACCCCAAGAGCATGGAACTGCGGATCACGCGGCCCGCGTTCGTCGAGGGCATCAAGCAGTACAAGGCCTCGGTCGGCGTCCAGGACTTCGACGTCAACGAGGACGCCACGGCGCAGGAGATGCGCACGTACGTCTGCGCCCAGTGCCACGTCGAGTACGCCTTCCCGGGCGAGGGCAAGACCCTCACCTACCCGTGGAAGTACGGCCTCTCGGTCCGTGACGAGGAGCGCTACTGGAACGAGACCGGCTGGAACGACTGGACCCACGAGCTCACCGGCGCCAAGATGCTCAAGGCCCAGCACCCCGAGTTCGAGCTGTACAGCCAGGGCGTCCACTCCCGCGCCGGTGTCAGCTGCGCCGACTGCCACATGCCGTACGAGCGTGAGGGCGGCATGAAGGTCAGCAACCACCAGGTGCGCAGCCCGATGCTCAACGTCAACAACTCCTGCCAGACGTGCCACAACACGACCGAGCAGGAGCTGAAGGACCGCGTCGGTCAGATCCAGGACCGCCACCTGCACACCCGCAACCAGGCGAGCCAGGCTCTGGACGAGCTCATCACCGACCTCGAGAAGGCCGTCAAGGAGAAGTCCGCCAGCCCCGAGAACATCGAGGTCGCGCGTAACTACCAGCGCAAGGCGAGCTTCTACATCGACTGGATCGTGTCGGAGAACTCCAACGGCTTCCACGCCCCCGGTGAGGCGCTGCGCGTCCTCAACGACGCGAACGAGGCCGCACGCAAGGGCCAGCTGGCGCTCCGCGGCGTCATCACCCCCGACACGCCGGCCGAAGGACCGGCCGCGGCGGAGAGCACGCCGAACCCGACCGCGACGAACTGACACCCCGGCGGGGTGACCCGCCGATCGCATCGCCCGACCCGAGAGGGGAGGAGGCCCCGGGCCTCCTCCCTCTTCGCGTGCCTGCCTCGTCCACCGTTCCGCCGACACGTGCCCGGCATCCATCCCGCCGAAACCGCCACCTATAACCGGCGGTTTCGGCGAGCGCGGGAGGGGGACCCGTGTTTCTGCCCCCGCCAGATCGGTCGATCTGTGCCGGGGAGCCGGGCGCCTACCCGTGGGTCGGATAGGCCCGTATTAACACGGTCTGTACCGTGCGAGATGGATCGCACCTATACCTAAAGTCCTGGGCCCCTACCCGAAACGTGTCGTGAGGCGGATAGACCGGCCCGGGCCTGCGGCGGGATCGTTGACGTAACGGATCACCCCCCACCGAAGGACGACAGGGACTCACGATGACGCGCGAACCCAAGGCAACCCGAGCCTGGCTCGGACTGAACGCGGACGCCGACGAGGTCGAGGTCGAACAGACCCGCGCGCGCCTCGAGGAGTTCCTCGCCGACGCTCCTCCGGAGCTCGCCGGCTGGGCCCGCGGCCAGGCCGACGCCAAGCACATCCACCCCACGCCCCCGGCGACCCCCGCCTCCACCGGCACCGTGACGGTCCGGCCGCAGGGCGGGCGGGCGACGACGCGCCGCCGCCGCTCCCCGCTGGTGCCGCTGGGCCTGCTCGCCGCCGCCACCGCGATCGGTGTCCTCGTCTACAACATGCCGGCCGACGGTGACCAGGCCGTCGCCGGACCCAACCCGACCGCCTCGGCCCCCGCCGACGCGATGCACGCGGCCGGCGGCACCCAGAGCGCCCCGCCGCTGGACCAGGCCAAGGTCGACGAGCTCACCAAGAAGATCGAGGCGAACCCCAAGGACACCAAGGCCATGAAGGAACTGGCCAACGAGTACTCGCGGGCCGCGCACTACGAGAAGGCCTCCCAGACGCAGGCCAAGATCGTGGGCATCGAGCCCAAGAACACCGACGCCCGCCTCGCGCTCGGTGTCGCCCACTTCAACAAGGGTGACTTCGCCCAGGCCGAGAAGGAGTGGAACACCGTCCTCGCGCAGGACCCCAAGAGCGTCGAGGCCTACTACGACCTCGGTTTCCTGTACTTCACCCAGGACCCGCCGCAGATCGAGAAGGCCGAGGCCGCCTGGAAGAAGGTCGTCGAACTCGACCCGAACTCCGACGTCGCCAAGACGGTCTCCAACCACATCGACTCGTTCAAGTCCTCCGCCAAGTCCTCCGCCGGGGGATCCGGCTCGACCTCGCCGACGGCCGTGCCCACGGCCACGGCGACGCAGGGCTGAGTCATGGGGGCCACCTTCCCTCTCGCCCTCGCCGCGGGGATCGTGGCCTTCGCCTCACCGTGCTTCCTCCCGATCGTGCCCGTGTACCTCAGCTACCTCGTGGGGGCCACCCCGGACGCGACCGCGAGGAGCGCGGCCGCCCGCCGCGCGGCCGTGGCGCAGTCGCTGATGTTCGTCGCGGGGTTCTCCCTCGTGTTCGTCACGCTGTGGGCCTCCATCGGGTTCATCGGGTACGTCCTGGGCGACTTCCGTGAGTTCCTGCGGATCGCCGGCGGCGCGGTGCTCATCGTCATGGGCCTGCACGTGGCCGGTCTCATCCAGATCTCCGCGCTGCTGCGGACGGTCGGGGTGTCGGCCGGCACGGTGATGCAGGCCGGACCGAGCGGGATCGACACCGCCTCGCTCACCCCCAGCTACAAGCGTTCGGCCCTGCTCGGCGTCGCGTTCGGCGCCGGCTGGACCCCTGCATCGGCCCGATCCTCGGCGCCGTCATCGGCCTCGCGTCGGTGAGCGGAACCGTGTGGGAGGGCACCGCGCTCCTCATCGCCTTCTCCCTCGGACTCGGCATCCCGTTCGTGCTCGTCGCGGCCGGCGCCACCGAGCTCACCACCCGCCTGCGGTGGCTCCGCCGCCACGAGACCGCGGTGGCGCTCGCCTCCGGTGGCCTGCTCATCGTGACCGGCTTCCTCATGATCACCGGCGTGTTCACCACGCTTGCCGGCCTGTCCCCCACCTTCCTCTGAATCGAGTAGCCATGACCGACACCACGATCCGGGAGACCACCGGGGGACCGGCGGGCGAGGAGCCCCCGCAGCGCCCGAACGACCCGCCCGTGCGGCGTCGACGCGAGGACACGCCCGTCGAGGCGTTCTTCCACCGCGGGTTCGCCCTCTTCCACAACAAGAAGTTCGGGCTGTTCCTCATCCTCGCCATGACGGTCTTCACGCTCATCGGGGTGCTGCTTCCGCAGGTCGCCCAGGACGTGCGCAACGACCCGCAGTCCTACGCCGAGTGGCTGGCCGGGATGCGCCCGCGCTTCGGTGGCTGGACCCCGATCTTCGAGGCCCTCGGGTTCTTCTCGATGTTCACCTCGCTGTGGTTCAAGATCGTCACGGTGCTGCTGGCGCTCAGCATCATCGCCTGCACCCTGCACCGGATGCCGCTGCTGTGGCAGAACGCCACCCGCCCGCACCTGCACGTCACCGACGGCTTCTTCGAGCACGCCAAGGTGCACGAGGTCGTCGAGGTCTCGCACTCCCCGCAGGAGGCGGTCGTCGACCTGCGCCGGATCCTCGCGCGTCGCCGGTTCCGCGTGCTGGACGACCCCAAGGGGACGGCTTCAGCCTCTACGCCGACCGCTTCCGGTGGATGCCGTTCGGCACCGTGCTGGCCCACACCTCGTTCGTCATCCTGCTCATCGGCGTGATGGTCACCGCCGGCACCGGGTTCTCGATGAACCTGCCGGTGACGGTCGGCACCCGCGTCCCCGTCGGCCACGGCACGAACCTCTCGATCGAGGCCCTGTCGTTCCGCGACACCTACCACGCGACCGGCCAGGCCATGGACTACGTCGCCGACGTCGTCCTGTACGACGGCGAGACCCAGGTCGCCCACCAAGAGGTCCGGGTCAACACCCCGCTGCGCTACGACGGGGTCAAGATCCACCAGTCCTACTTCGGCACCTCCGCCATCCTGACGGTCAAGGACGCCCAGGGCGCCACCGTCTACACCGGCGGCGTTCCCCTGGAGTACGTCTCGGACGACGAGCAGAACTCCATCGGCCGCGTCGAGATCCCCGGCACCGACCTCATCGCGTTCGTCGTCACCCCCGCCTCCGGGCAGGTGACCTCCGACATCCCCGCCGGTCAGGCCCAGGTCGAGATCCAGCGGACGGGCCAGGAGGCCCCGGTCGCCAGCGGCCGGTTCTCCCAGGGGCAGTCCATGCAACTGGGCGAGCACACCTACACCTTCGAGCGTGAGGCCAAGTTCACCGGCCTCATGGTCAACAAGGACCACGGCGCCATCTGGGTCTGGATCGGATGCGCGCTCATGATGATCGGGCTCATCACCACGATGGGCTTCCAGCACCGCCGCGTCTGGGTGCGGGTGCACCCGAGCGAGAACGGCGCCGAGGTCCGCGCCGCGTCCTCCGACAAGGCCGACCTCGCCACCCAGAAGTGGTTCCGCAGCTTCGCCTACGAGATCGCGCGGCTCGATGCCGACACCGCCGGCGCGCGCACCCCCACCTCCCCCACCAGCACGAGTTCGACCGACGGAAAGACCAGGGTTTGAGCCATGTTCGACATCTCCCAGTACTGCCTCGTGGCCGCCGCGATCCTCGTGGCCGTGGCCCTCGTCGCCAAGATCATCGGGTTCGCCCGTAGCTCGGAACGGTCCCCCGACCACGCCTACAGCGCCACGGGCCGCGAGGGCGGCGTGCTCCTCGCGGAGCGTCCCGCGTTCGCCTCCCCCGAGACCGGCCACGGCGCCGGCTCCGGTGAGCCCCACGGCTTCATCTGGTACGGGAGCCGCATGACGTGGCTGGCTCTGGCGTTCCTCACGGCCTCCCTGGCCGCGCGGGCCATCGTCACCGGCCACGGGCCGTTCACCAACCAGCACGAGTTCGCCGTGTCCTTCGCCTGGGGCATGCTCGTGGCCTACGTGTGGGTCGAGTACCGCTACAAGGCACGCACGCTCGCCCTCCTGGTCCTGCCGATCGCCGGCGCGATGCTGCTCTACGCCCTGTCGATCGACTCCGAGGTCCGCCCGCTCATGCCGGCGCTGCAGAACAACTTCCTGCTGACGTTGCACGTGGCCACGGCCGTCCTCGCCTACGGCGGCGCCGCCGTCTCCTTCGCTGCGGCCGCGCTGTACCTCATCCGCCCCCACGTCAAGTGGAACGGGCTGCCCAGCCGCGACCTGCTCGACGAGATCGGCTACCGCGGCGCGCTGTTCACCTACCCGATGCTCACCGCCATGCTCGTGCTCGGCGCCATCTGGGCCGACATCGCCTGGGGTCGCTACTGGAGCTGGGACCCCAAGGAGACCGCCTCGCTGGTCACCTGGCTCATCTACAGCGCCTACCTGCACGCCCGCGTCGTGCGCGACTGGCGTGGCAACAAGGCCGCCTACCTGCTGATCCTCGGTTTCGCCGCGGTGCTGTTCACCTACTACGGCAACCTGTTCTTCGAGGGCATGCACTCCTACGCGTGATCGCCGTAGGCACCCCCACCCACACGAAAGGAGACGGTCGTGAAGACCGATGAGCAGCGGCGAGAGCCCTCCGGCCGCGGCAGCACGAGCGCGGACGGGAACGGGTCGAGGACGCCGGACTGGCGGGAGCGGCTGCGCACCAGTCGATTCGGAACGATCGGTGTGCTCGTGGTGACCACCCTGCTCGTCATGGTCGGTGCCTGGTTCGCCCAGAAGCCGTCGGGCTCGGCCGAGGGTGACGTGACCGCGGTGTCGGTCACCGGGGAGCAGCTCGGACCGCCGCCGGCCGTGGGAGCACCGGCGCAGGACTTCACCGCCCGCACCCTCGACGGCAAGGAGGTGCGGCTCAGCGACTACAAGGGCCGCCCGGTGTGGCTGCTGTTCGGCGCGACCTGGTGCTCCTCCTGCCGGGCGGAGGTCGCCGATGTCGAGGCCGCCTACCAGCAGGCCAAGGACGCCGGGGTCGAGATCATCTCGCTGTACCTGTCCGAGGACGCGGGCACGGTGCAGGACTACACCTCCGGCACCGGTCTGAGCTACCTGCACGTGCCCGACCCGCGGACCGACGTCGCCTCCGCCTACCGCGTCATGGGCATCCCCGCCCACTACTTCGTCGACAAGGAGGGCAAGATCGCCTCCATCGACATCGGCGCCCTGGACCGCTCGACGATGGACGAGAAGCTGGCGAGCATCACCGGCTGAGGTCGCGGCTCTCGACTCGGAGACACCGCGAGACAGGGACACTCAGACGCAACGGAGCCCGTGGCCGGTGGCCGCGGGCTCCGTTCGCGTGCCGGTGTGTCGCCCGGCGGTGCGGAGGACTAGCTTTCGCTCATGGAGCTGTTCACGAGCGTCGCCCGGCAGTACGAGGACTTCGCGGCAAACGCCACCGACTCACCCTGCTTCGCCGACTGGGCCCACCGGGTCACCGAGGACGCGGAGCTGCAGGGGTGGATCGCCCAGCTCCCGCCGATCAAACAGCAGCCCAACCTGGTGTTCGCGGCGGCGCGGTGGCAGGGCGTGCCGGCTCCCGGCCCCTACGAGGGCCTGCGGGAGTCGCTGCTGGCCGACGACGGCGCGATCGTCATGACGATCATGTGTCGTGCGACCCAGACCAACGAGGTCGGCCGATCGGCCACGCTCGCACCGGTCTTCGCGCGGATCGCCGCCGAGAGCGGTCGGCCGCTGGCGCTGCTGGAGGCGGGTGCCAGCGCCGGCCTGTGCCTCTATCCCGACCGCTACACCTACCGCTATCTCCTCGACGATGCCGGCGACGGCGAGGGGGACACCGGCACCACCGAGGTCACGTGGACACCGGGGGTTCCGGGGCCGGAGTTGACCTGCACCGTCAAGGGCGGTCACCTCGACCTGCCGACGGGCTTCGAGGTCGGGTGGCGTGGTGGGCTCGACCTGTCCCCCATGCACGTCGACGACGCCGACGAGACGGCCTGGCTCGAGATGCTCGTGTGGCCCGAGCAGGACGGTCGGCGGGACCGTCTGCGCGCCGCCGTCGAGATCGCCCGCTCCGAGCCGCCGCAGCTGCGCGCGGGCGACATCCTGCGCGACCTGCCCGAGCTGGTCGCCGAGGCCGGTGCGCACGGTGAGGTCGTCGTGTTCCACAGCGCGGTCGTGGCCTACCTCGCGCCGCCGGACCGGGAGCGGTTCGCCGGCATCATGACCGGACTGGTCGCGTCGGGCGCCTGCCGCTGGGTGAGCAACGAGGGCAAGGACGTCCTGCCCGAGGTCACGCGGACCGGCCCGCCGGTGCCGACGGGGCACCCCACCTTCGTCCTCGGGCTCGACGGCCAGGCCGTGGCGTGGACTCACGGTCACGGCAGCTCGATGCGCCTGCTGGACTGAATCGCCGCCGGGCACAGGCCTGTCCGCGTGCTCGTGTCAGCCCGAACTACCGATTTTCCGCTCCTACTTGACACGTCAACTACGTCCCCCTATCGTTATTGGTGACGCATCAACTACTTACCTTTCGAAGGAGTTCTCATGAGCAACCTGCAGCAGCTCGACGGCACCTACACCATCGACCCGGTCCACTCCCGCCTCGGCTTCATCACCCGCCACGCGATGGTGACCAAGGTCCGCGGCTCCTTCAACGAGTTCGAGGGGTCGGCCACCACCGGCGCCGGCCTCACCGACGCCCGCATCGACGTCACCGCGCAGATCGCCAGCATCGACACCCGCAACGCCGACCGCGACGGCCACCTGCGCACGAACGACTTCTTCGACGCCGAGCAGTTCCCGACGCTGAACTTCCGCTCGACCGACGTGACCGCCAAGGACGAGGACACCCTGCGTGTCGCCGGCGACCTCACCATCAAGGGCGTCACCAAGCCCGTCACCATCGACTTCGAGTTCGGTGGCATCGCCACGGACCCCTACGGCAACGAGCGCATCGGCTTCGAGGGCTCCACGACCGTCAACCGCAAGGACTTCGGCATGGAGTTCAACGCCGCGCTGGAGACCGGTGGCGTGCTGGTCGGCGAGAAGGTCACCCTCGAGCTCGAGATCTCCGCCATCAAGAACGCCTGAGGCAACTCGAGCCCGACTCGAACCGCTACGCACCGACTCGGACCGCCTCCACGTGGAGGTGGTCCGAGTCGTCTGTCGCGGCAGGATCAGCCCTCGGTGATCCGCACGGACTCCATGCGGTGCTCGGTCGACGGGGCGCCGCCGGGTGAGCCGTCCTGCTCGATCCGGTGCACGACGTCCATGCCTGAGGTGACCTTGCCGAAGAGGCTGTAGTCCGGCGGGAGGGCGACCCCGTCGTCCCCGGTGACGACGAAGAACTGGCTGCCGTTGGTGTCCGGTCCGGCGTTGGCCATCGCGACCGACCCGACCTCGTACTCCCCCGCCTGCGGGAGTTCGTCCCCGAACGCGTACCCGGGGCCACCCTGGCCGGTGCCCTCCGGGTCGCCGGTCTGGTTCATGAACCCCGGGATGACCCGGTGGAAGACCACGCCGTCGTAGAACTTGTGCCGGGCGAGGAAGACGAAGTTGTTCACGGTCGCCGGCGCTTTGCGGGCGTCGAGGTCGACCGTGAACTCCCCCACGTCCGTGGTCACCGTCGCGGTGTACGTCTTTGCCGGATCGATGCACATCGCCGGCGGCGCGGCGAACTGCGTGGTGCGTTCGGCCGCGCCCTGCTCCGGCGGGCAGTCGGTGGCGACGGCAGGACTGCCCTGCGTCGCGGTGGCTCCGGTGGCCGCGACGCCCGGGGTGGAGGGAGCGTTCGATCCTCCGGGCCCGGGAGCGCTGCCACAGGCGGACAGGGTGAGAACGGCCAGGGCGAGGCAGGTACGGCGCAGCGTGGACATACCCCGACCTTACGGTCGATCCCCGTCGATCTCCTTGCGCCGCAGGGGGATCACATCCCCACCCTGTGAACCGGCGACCACGTGCCCCTCGATCCACGCGATGAGATCGGCCACGACCTCCTCACGTGAGGTCTCGTTGAACATCTCGTGGCGTCCGCCGGAGTACAGCCGGGTCGTCACGTCGCGCACCCCCGCGCGCCGGTAGGACGCGGCGACGTCGGCGACGACCCCGCCCCGATCCCCGACGGGGTCCTCCTCGCCCGCGAGCAGGTGGATGGGCAGGTCGGAGCGCACGCTCGCGACGCCGCCCCGGTCGAACGCCTGCCCCAGCCCCGTGAACAGGTCGACGTAGAAGCCGTTGGAGCAGACGAACCCGGCCGCCGGGTCGGCGATGTAGTCGTCGACCACGGCCTCGTCACGCGAGAGCCAGTCGAAAGAGGTGCGTGCAGGCTTGAAGGCCCGGTTGAACCCGCCGTTGAGCACACGATCCAGCAGCCGGGCCGGACGACCCGGACCGCGCAACCGGCACGACGCGCGGGCGATCGCGAGGCCGGCGACGCGCTCGAGGCGTCCCGGGAGCGCGACGGTGCCCGAGAGCACCAGCCCGTCGATCGTCCGTGAGTCCTTGGCGGCCAAGGTGCGCGCCACGAGCGAGCCCATGCTGTGTCCGAGGAGCACCAGCGGCGCACCCGGGTGCTGCGCCCGAGCCAGTTCACCGACGGTCAGCGCGTCCTCGACGAGCAGACCCCACCCGTCGCGGTCGGCCACGTGACCGAGTGATGTCGGCGACGTCGCGCCGTGTCCGCGCTGGTCGTGGGCCACGACGGCGAGTCCCGCGTCCGCGAGTTCCCCGGCGAGCCGGTCGTAGCGGCCCGCGTGCTCGGCCATGCCGTGCAGGATCTGCACGACGCCACGAACAGGCCCCGCGGGCAAGGTCGTTCGCACGGCGAGGGTCGTTCCGTCCGACGCCTTGCAGGTCGACTCCATCACCGGCTTCACCTCCCTCGTGATTGTCACACCGGCCGCGGCCGATGGCGATCCGCGCAGTCGACGGGCTCGTCCGAACCCGCCCGCGCGACGGCCTCAGGTGCCGATGGACACGTGACCATGTGACGCGGTCAGCACGCCGGTGGCACGATGACGCGCGAGGGGATTGGGGGATTTCCGTGGATCGACACGACATCCGACCCGCAGTGGGGTCGACGACGACGGGCGACCTGGCAGCGGTCGGCGAGAGGGACATCGCGTGCGGAGTGCTGCCGAGGCTGCAGCACGTCGTGGCCGCACGGGGTGAGCACGTCGCCGTCGACGACGGCACGACCCGGGTGAGTTTCGCCGAGCTCGCCGTCCGCGCGGCGGCGATCCGTGCGCGGCTCGAGGACCTGATGGCGGGCCGCCCGGTCGAGTCCGCGCCGGCGATGGGCACCAAGGAGCCGGTCGCCCTGCTCGCCGGGCACGACGCCGCCTCGGTCATCGCGCTGGTCGCGCTGCTGGCCTCCGGCCATCCGGTCGTCGTCCTCGACGAACGCACGCCCGCCGCCTGGCAGCGCCGGCTCCTGGCCCAGGTCGGCGCAGACGTCGTCGTCGCGGACGCGTCCCGGGCCGACGTCGCGGCCGCACTCGTCGACGCGGCGGGTGGCACGGCCACGCTGCTGACCACGACGGACGAGAGCGCCGACGCCGGCCTCCTGTGGCGCGACCTCCCGCCGGCCGATGCGCCGGCGGTCATCGCCTTCACCTCGGGCACCACGGGGGCGACCAAGCCGGTCGTGGGATCGCACCGCCTCCTCGTGCGCGACGCCTGGAACTCCGCCGTCGCCTCCTGTTGCTACGACGCCGACGACGTCGTGGTCCACACGCTGCCGTTGCCGTTCCACGCCGGGCTGACGACGACGATCCACACCCTCCTGGTCGGGTGTGGGATGCGGCTGGTCGACGTGCGCGCCACCGGCGTCGCGACCCTGCCCGACACCATCGCCCACAGCGGGGCCACGCTGCTGGTCACCAGCCCCGCCATCCTGCGCAGCCTCGTGGCGAGCGGGCCCGACCCCGACCTCCTGGCCGGATTGCACGGGCTCACGGTCGCCGGCGAGTCGGTGTACGCACGCGACATCGCGGGCGCGAGCGAGCTGCTCGGGTCGCACTGCGTCGTCCGCAACCGCTACGGCGCCTCCGAGGTCGGGCTGATCTGCGAGCAGGTCGTCGGCGAGGCCCCCGAGGGGCGGCTGCCCATCGGCCGGCCCATCGGATGGACCGGCGTCGACGTCGTGCGCGAGGACGGCACCTCCGCCGACATCGGCGAGAAGGGCGTCATCGTCGTCACGGCCCCCGACATCGCCCTCGGCTACTGGGGACGACCGCAGGACCCGGCCTTCACCGACAACCCCGACGGCACCCGCACCTTCCGCACGAGCGACCTCGGCCGCCGCCTGCCGGACGGGTCGATCGACCTCACCGGCCGCAGCGACCACGCCGTGTCGGTCCGGGGGTACCTCGTCGACCCCGGCGAGGTCGAGGCCGTCCTGCGCTCCCTGCCCGGCGTCCGCGAGTGCCTCGTGGCCGGTCAGGAGACCGACACGACGACCCGGCTCGTGGCCTACGTCGTCGGCGAGGCGGCCGGTGACCCGACCGCGCTGCGCGCCCGCCTGCGTGAACGCCTGCCTGGTCACATGGTGCCCGCGGAGGTCGTCGCGATGTCGGCGCTGCCCCGCACCGAGCGCGGCAAGGTCGATCGGCGCGCGCTGCCGCTGCCCGTGCGCGGCGACCGCGGCCACGAACCGCTCACCCACTGGGAGCAGCTCGTCGCCGACACCTGGACGCAGGTGCTCGGGGTCGACGACCTGGGCCCCGACGACGACTTCTTCACCCTCGGCGGCGACTCCCTGTCGGCCGAGGAACTGATGACCCGGCTGCGCGACGACCTGGGCGCCCCGCCGGCACGCACGACGAGCCGCACCCTCGTGCAGGCGCCGACGCTGCGGGAGTTCGCCTCCGCGCTGGCCCCCGACGGGCAGCGTTCCCGGGCGGGCATCGTCACCCTGCACGCGGCGGGCTCGCGTCCGCCGCTGTTCATCCTCGCCGGCGCCGGCGGACTGGGCCGCACGCTGGGCACCCTGGCCCGCAGGCTCGGCGCCGACCAACCCGTGCACGCGCTGCAGTCGCCGTCACTGGAGTCGCGCGCGCTGCCGGAGACGTCCATCACGGTCATGGCACGCCGGCACCTGGCCTCGATCCGCGGCATCACCCGGGGTCCGTTGCTGCTGGCCGGTCACGGGTTCGGCGGGCTGGTCGCCCTCGAGATCGCGCGGCTCGCCCAGGCCTCCGGGCAGTCGGCCCCGTTCGTCGCCCTGCTCGACACCACTCCCCCGGCACTCACCCGCGGCGACACCCGCCCCGCCTGGCGACGGGCCAAGAGCGGACTAGGGCTCGCGCTGGCCTCGGTGCGAGACACCACCGGCGGCGCCGAGGCGTGGCGGTGGCAGTTGCAGGCCGACACCCTCGCCATGGGCCACACGCCGACGCCACGGAGGGGCCGTGCGTTGGTGCTGACGGCCTCGGACGGTCCCGCGCCGGAGGGTCAGGCCTCCTGGGGTGCGGTGCTGCCCGGCATGGTGCACCGTCACGTTCCGGGCGGTCCGCTCACCATGGTGCGTCCACCTCACGTCGACGCGGTCGCCGCGCACCTGCGGACGGCCCTCGACGACGTCCTGGCCGGCGTGACCCTCGAGCGGGAGCCTGCGGATGCGTAAGTCGATCGCCACCGTCTCGATCTCGGGATCGCTGCCGGAGAAGCTCGCCGCGATCGCCGCGGCGCGGTTCGACGGCGTCGAGATCTTCGACAACGACCTCATCGCGAGCGACCTGTCACCGGGCCGGATCGCCGAGCGCTGCGCCGACCTCGGCCTGAGCATCGACCTCTTCCAGCCGCTGCGGGACATCGAGGGGTCGCGCCCCGAGGCCTTCCCCGCGGTGCTGCGCCGCCTCGAGCACAAGTTCTCGGTGATGAACCGCCTCGGCGTCGACCTCGCCCTCGCGTGCTCGAGCGTGCAACACGACGCCGTGGACGACCTCGACCTGGTCGCCGAACAGCTCCACGCCGTCGGCGAACTCGCCGCGCAGCACGGTGTCAGCGTCGCCTACGAGGCGCTCTCCTGGGGCACCCACGTCAACCGGGTCCGGCAGTCGTGGGAGGCCGTCGAACGCGCCGCGCACCCGCACGTCTCACTCGCCGTCGACACCTTCCACGTGCTCTCCCGCGGCGACGACGCCACCGCACTCGCAGGCATCCCCGGAGACCGCATCGGCTACCTCCAGATCGCCGACGCCCCCCGCCTGGACATGAACGTGCTCACCTGGTCGCGGCACTACCGGTGCTTCCCCGGGCAGGGCGACCTCGACGTGGCCGGGCTCGTGGGCGCGGTGATCGACGCCGGGTACCGCGGACCGCTGTCGCTGGAGGTGTTCTCCGACGTCGTGCGCGTCGCCGACCCGAGGATGAACGCCCTCGACGGCATGCGCTCCCTGCTCCACCTCGAGGAGCAGTTGCGAAGCCGAGGCCAGGCCCGGATCGCGGGCGACGAGCCCGTCCGGCCGGTCCGGCCGGTCGTCGACCTGTTCGACCCGCCGCCCGTCCCGGACCGGGTCGACGCCGGATTCGTCGAATTCGCCGTCACCGAGGACGATTTCGCCGACACCGATCCCGGGACGAGCCTGACCGCCCTCCTGACCGGCCTGGGATTCGCCCACGTCTCCACGCACGCCACCCGCGGGGTGCAGTGGTGGCGCAACGGCGACGCGCACGTCTGCGTGACGACCCTGCCCGTCCCCGGACCCCCGCGTCACCGGCCCTTCGTCAGCGCCATCGCGCTCGGCGTCGACGACGTCCGTGACGTGGCGACCCGCGCGAGCGCGCTGTTGTGGCCGACGGTCGCCTTCCGGCGCGGCCGCTACACCGCCGCCCTGCCGGGGATCGACACCCCGAGCGGCATCCACGTCTTCCTCGGCGGCCCCGACGGCAGCGAACAGGACTGGCGCAGCGGGTATCCCGGTACACCGGAGGAGGTGGCCCACGGCGACTGGTCGGGCATCGACCACGTCGGGGCGACCGTGCCCGCGGAGCTCTACCCGGCCGAGCAGTCCTTCTACCGCACCGTGTTGGGCCTGCAGGGCGGGGCGATGAGCGAGTTCATGCGTCCGACCGGCCGGCTGCGCAGCCGCCCGTTCCGTCCGGACCGTGGCGGGGTGCGCGTGGCGCTGGCCGTCGGCGACGACGACGGCGCCGGCCTGGACCAGGTGGCCTTCGCCTGCCCTGACGTGGTCTCGGCCGTGCAGGCGGCCACGGCGGCGGGTGTGGAGTTCCTCGAGGTCCCCGACAACTACTACGACGACCTGCGGGCGCGCTTCGACCTGGACGAGACGCTGATCGAGACGCTGCGCCGTCACGACCTCATGTACGACGAGGACGCGAACGGCCGTCTGCTGCACGCGTACACGACGACCATCGGCGGCAGCTTCTACGTCGAACTCGTGCAGCGCGAGGGCGGCTATGCGGGCTACGGCGCAGCCGGCACCCACGTCCGACTGGCGGCCCAGGCCCGGTCCTCACGCCGCACGACGCGCTGACGCCGCTCTCCGGGACCGTGCCGGCTCGTCGAGGCGGCGGTCAGGGCTCCACGTCGAGATGCGCGTCGAGGAAGTCGAGGACCCTCGTGGTCACGACCGGGAGGGTGTGGAACTTCGGGCCGCCGTGCGGGGCGTCCAGCGGGAGGTAGTCCGCCTCGACGCCCAGGGAGCTGAGCAGACGGTACAGCCGCGCCGACTGGCGTGCGGGCACGATGCAGTCGCGGGTGCCGTGCAGGAGCATCGACGGCGGTGAGCCGATCCGGACGTGCGTGAGCGGGTTGGCGAGCTTGACGCGCGCGCGCATGTCGGGTGCCTCCGGGTCCCCACCGATGAGCCTGCCGCGCGTGGAGGCCGCGCCGTGGTCCCCCGCTGGCAACGGCTCTTCAGGCGGTCGGGCACGACCCGCGCGAGATCGGAGGGCCCGTAGTAACTGACCAGCGCGGACACCGCGGTGCTCCAGCCCGTGACGCCGAGATCCCCCTCCAGGCGAGGGTTGTGGCTGTCGCCGGTGTAGGCCACCAACTGCGCCAGGTGTGCTCCCGCGGACTGACCCGCCGCCGCGAACCGATCGGGGTCGAGGTGGTACTCCTCCGCGCGGGACCGGAGGTAGCGGACGGCGGCCTTGACGTCGTGCAACTGCGCCGGAAAGCGCGCGACCTGACTGAACCGGTATTCCACCGACGCGACGGCGTACCCGTTCATGAGGAGCATGTCGCGGAACGACTCGACGCGCTCCGGGCTACCGCCACCGAGGACGGACTTGGAGCCGTGGCTCCACGACCCGCCGTGGATGAAGATCACCAGCGGCCGCGGCGTGGTGTGACCACCGGGGACGAACAGGTCGAGCCGATGCGCCGGGTCACCACCCTCGACGTACCGCAGGTCCAGGCTGACCTTGGGCGGTACCCGAGGCGGCGGCCGCTCGGCGGAGACCGCTTCGATGCGGGGTTGCTGCACGGGAACGAGCATCGTCGCGATCAGGGCGGCTGCGACGACGAGCCCCGCCATGAGCGCGCGACACCGACGCAGCAGCAGACGACCCACCGATTCAGGCTACCGAGTCCACCCGCGGCGCCCCGACCTCTCGCGGCGGACGCACGGAGTCCAATGCATCCATGATGTGCCCGGCCAGCGTGGCGGCGTGGGGGTCACGCAGCATCGACACGTGGTTTCCGGGCGTCGTGACGCCGGTCCACGGCCCCGACAGGTGCGGTGCCCACGCGGCCCGCGCCTCCTTGTCCTCGCTGTCGGCGACGACCACCACCGTGCGCCCCGGGTACGGGGTCGTGCGGTAGCGGACGGACAGGGCGCGGCTCTGGGCGTGGAAGCGCCAGTACTGGCCCAGACCGGGGTTGGGCACGAGGCCGGTGACGAGCAGTCCGCACCAGTCCCGCACCTTGCGGTAGAAGGAGGCGTCGGTGCGCAGCGGCGGGATGAGGGCCGGGTCGGGCGGGAAGGAGTCGAGCTCGATGAGGATCGCGACCTCTTCGCCGGCGGCGCGCAGCTGCTGAGCCATCTCGAGCGCCACGAGCCCGCCGTAGGAGTGCCCGCCGAGGTGGTAGGGGCCGTGCGGTTGGATCTCGCGCAGCATCCGCAGGTTGCGCCGGGCCGCGGCGGGGATCGACCAGTCCGGCAGGGCCGTGCTCTCCAGGCCGTGGGAGTGGAAGGAGATCACCGGCAGGTCCTTGGCCAGGTGCCTGACCACCGGGACGAACCCGATACCGAGACCGCCACCGCCGGCGACCAGGAACAACGGCGGGCGGTCGCCGCCTTCGGCGAGTCGCGTGACGATCTGCTTGCGCCGCTCCGGCTTGCGCTTGAGGCGGCGCGCGTACTCGGCGACCGTCGGGGCCTGCGCCAACATCGCCGAGGTGACGTCGGAGGCGTCGACGCCGAGATCGGTGACGACCATCGTCGTCACCTCCTCCGCGGCGAGCGAATCTCCGCCGAGGGCGAAGAAGTCCGCGTCGCGGCCGACCTCCTCCAGGCCGAGCGCACGCGCCCACACCTGGGCGACGAGTCGCTCCCACTCCGACCACGGCTCGGTGCCGACGTCGGCCCGCGGCGCGGCCGGCAGCGCCGAGCGGTCGAGCTTGCCGCGCTCGGTGCGGGGCAAGGCCGAGAGGAACACGACGGCGTCGGGAACCAGGTGGCCCGGGAGTCGGTCGCGCAGGGCGGACCGGATCGCCGCCGCCGACGGCCGCTCGGCCCGGGAGACGACGTAGGAGACGAGCCGGTAGCGCTCCCCCGCCTCGTCGCGCACGCCCACCGTGAGGGCCTCCGCCACGTCGGGCAGCGTGAACAACACCGCGTCGACCTCACCGGGCTCGACCATGTAGCCGCGGATCTTGATCGAGTGGTCGCGGCGGCCCAGGAGCGTGAGTCGCCCCTCGCGCAGGACGCCGATGTCGCTGCTGCGGTAGGTGCGTCGGCCGTCGGGCTCGGTGCGGAACGCCTCGAGGGTGGTGGTGAGGTCGCCGCGGTACCCGGAGGCGACGTGGTCGCGGGTGATGACGACGACCCCCGGCTCGCCCTCGGGCTGGGGGGTGCCGTCGTCGGTGACGCAGACGAGGTCGGTCAGGCCCACCGGGCTGCCCACGGGCAGGGGTCCGGCGAGCGGCGGGTGGTCGTGGCCGATCGCGTACTCCGCGATGAGCCCGGTCTCGGACGAGCCGTACCGGTTGCGGACGACGCACCGCCGCGACAGCAGCGGCCGGAGCCCCTCGACGTCGCGGCCGTGGGCGGGCTCGCCGGCGATGGTGACGGTGGTCAACGACCGGAGCTGCTCGGGCGTCGGCCCGGCGCCGACGAAGGCCCGGAGGATGGCCGGGCTGGTGTGCATGACGCTCGCCCCGACGGACTCGATCCAGGCCGGGAGGCCGGCGATGCCGCGGGCGCGCGTGTCGAACAGGCGCATCGTGGAGCCGACGACGAGACCGGCGACGGTCACCATGAGACCGGCGTGGAAGGCCATGGGCAGGGTGTGGGCGATGACGTCGTCGGCGTCGTAGCAGCCGGTGGCCGCCGAGTTGCGCCAGGCGTCGGAGACGAGCATCCGGGAGTCGTTGACGACGACCTTGGGCGTGCCCGTGGAGCCGGAGGTGAAGGCGAGGATCGCGGGTCGCGCCGGGTCGGGCAGCTCCTCGAACAACCTCTCGCGCGCGGTGGGCACGATCGCGTCGGGGCCGATGACCGGGCGGCCGAGGGCGCCGGCCACCTCGAGCTGGTCGGCGCCGGCGAGCACGGTGGCGGCCTCCACCCTGTCGCACAGCTGCTTCAGGCGTGGGGTCGGGGTGCGGTGGTCGAGGACGAGCAGAGGCCGCCCCGAGGCCAGCACCCCGAGGATCGACGCCACGGCGTCCCGTCGGTGCGCGAACACGATCGCCACCGGGTCGTCGGGCATGGTGTGGGCGACGACCGCGGCCTTGACCGCCGCCGCCTCATCGGCCAGCTGCGCTAAGGTCATGTCGCCGTCGGAGTCGGCCACGGCCACCTCGTCGGGCAGCGCGGTGAGCACCGTCGCGAATCGCTCGAGTACACCGCCCGCGGCATCGTTCGCCGTGAGCGGAGCGAGCCTGGTTCCCCTGCGTGCGTTCATCATGTGTTCTCCCCCGAGCATCGAAGGTAGACCCACTACCGGAACCTACGCCAGCGCCCACGGGCACAACAGTCGGACGTCCGACCTGATTCTCAGGGATGCTCGCGCGAAGGGTCTTGCGGCCAAGCGTGTTTGGGGTATCGGCCACGCATCTCGGCGCGGACGTGCGCATACGGTCCGGCCCAGAACGAGGCGAGGTCGTCGGTGATCGCCAGCGGCCTCCCGGCCGGTGACAGCAGGTGGAACACGACCGGGGCACGGCCGTCGGCGAGCACAGGGGTGCGCACCTGCCCGAAGCACGCCTGCAGTCGCACGGCCACGACGGGGCGTTCGGCGGACGGATCGACCGGGTACTCGACCCGGGCCCGCGTGCCGCCGGCCAGGACCAGGTGGGTGGGCGCGAGTTCGTCGAGGCGGGCCGCCTGCGGCCACGGCAGGAGGGCCTGTAGCCGGACGGCGAGGTCGACGGCGTCGACGCGGGTGACCGTGAGGTCGAACCACGACTCCGGCGCTGCCGCGAGGGCCGCGTCGGAGACGTCGGGCCACGGAGCGCCCAGGTGGTGGTGCAGAAACGCGAGGCGGCGGCGGAAGGCCACCCCGGCGCGGCTCGGTCGCAGCACGTCGATCCCGTCGCGCTGCAGCACCTCGCGCCACAGGGCCTCCACGGCCGCGGGCGAGGGCGGAGTCGGGGTGGTGCTCAGCTCGATCGCCCCGAGGCGGCGGATCCGGCGGGCGACCACCTTGCCGCCGTCGAGGAGACACCGCTCCTCGTCCGCCACCAGGTGGCTGCCGGCCCGCAGCGCACCGTCCTCGGTCAACGGCGCGGCCGCACGGATCATCGCTCCGCTGTCGGCGGTCGCCCTCCCCTGCGCCCGGGCGACGTCGGCGACCGCCAGCCACGCGTGACCGGCCAGCGAACTCCCCGGAGGCAGTGCGGCGCGCGTCCCCGTGGCCAGCAGGTAGGACTCCCCGCTGCGCCGCGCGATCCACCCGGGCTGGGCGAGGGCCACGACGGCCCCCACCGGCGTGTGTCCGTCGGGGGCGCTCGACGGATCGGCGATGCCGGAGGCGATGCGGCGCAGTCGATCACGCTCCCGACGCCACCGACCGACCGCCGGGTGCCGCCCGGAGCGCAGGGCCGTCAGCAGCCGTTCGAGATCCGCACCCTCGGGGCGCAGGTCGTCACCGAGCATGGCGACGACCTCGGCCGCTGCGGCCGTCCCGACCTCGGGGGCGAGGAGGGCGCGCGCGAGCCGGGGGTCGGTGGGAAGCGCGACCAGGCGGCGGCCCTCGTCGGTGATCCGGCCGTCGTCGTCGATCGCGCCGAGGTCGGTGAGGATGCGCAGCGCGTCGGTCAGAGCCGGTCCCGACAGCGGGTCGGGCAGCGGGAGACCGACTCCGGCGGGTGCGCCCCAGGCGGCGAGGGTCAGCGCGGCGGCGGTGAGGTCGGCGACGGCGACCTCGGGCGTGACGTGGGCGGGCATCGCGCCGAAGGTGTGCCGGTCGTAGCAGCGCACCACCCGTCCCGGACCCTCGCGCGCCGCGCGGCCGGCGCGCTGGATGGCCGCGTCGCGCGAGCAACGCACGGTGACCAGGCCGCTCATCGCCCGGGCGGCGTCTCGGCGCGGCTCCCGCGACAGCCCGGCGTCGACGACGAGCCGTACCCCGGGCACCGTGAGGCTCGATTCGGCCAGGGCGGTCGTGACGACGACGCGCGGCGGGTCGCCCTCGCCGCGTCCGGCGGTGACCCGGTCCTGGTCGGCGAGCGGGAGGCGGCCGTGGAGTTCGAGGACGTCGACTCCGGGCAGGCGGGGTCGCAGGCCGCGCGCCACGTGCTCGACGTCGGCGACCGCCGGCATGAACACCAGGGCGTCACCGGCGGCCGGCGTGCGCTCCCAGGCGTCGAGGGTCACGGCGACGACGTGGTCGACGAAGTCGCGGGCGAGCCCCCGGGTGTCGGCGAACGGGCCGGGTGGCGGTGCCCAGTCGACCTCGAGCGGATGCAGGACGTGCTCGGCGCGGACCACCCGGGCGCCCAGCACGTCGGCGAGCCGGTCGTCGAGGGTGGCGGACATCGCGACGAGCGTCAGGTCGTCCCGCAGCGCGCGCACCTCGGCGAGCATCCCGACGAGCAGGTCGGTGTCGAGGCCACGTTCGTGCACCTCGTCGAGCACGACGGCATCGACGCCGGTCAGCGCGGGATCGCCGATGAGGCGCCGCAGGAGGACTCCGGGGGTGACGATCTCGATCCGCGTGGCGGGGCCGACCTCGTGGCGGCCCCGGATCGTGATGCCGACGAGGTCGCCGACGCGCGTCCCGGTGAGGCTCGCGAGCCGCCGCGCCGCGGCACCGGCGGCGATCCGCCGGGGCTGGGTGAGGACGACCCGTCCGGGGACGGCGTTGGCCACCACCGGGGGCACGAGCGTCGTCTTGCCGGTGCCCGGCGGCGCCTCGATGACCACCGCACCGGCACTCAGCGCGTCCTCCAGGTCGCCGACGGCGGCGGCGAAGGGCAGACCGGCCCCGATGCGGTCGAGGTCGAAGCGCGCGGCTGGATCACCCACCCGCGTCGCTCAGCTCTGCGGGATCGGGGGTCCCAGCCACACGAGCACGCCGGTCACGAGGGCGACGCCGACCAGGGCCGTGCCTGCTGCGACGGCGGGGTTGCTCACGGCCCAGGCCACCATCCGCTCGGGCGCGGTGCGCGGGGCGGCGCCGTCACGGGCCTGCCAGCCTCCCTCGAGGAACCCGTGTCGCTTCACGTGCCGTTCGAAGGGGATGGTCGCGTAGGGCGGCACGGCGGCCAGCACGCCCAGCAGGGTCGTCCGGCGGTTCCAGCGCTGGTTGACGCCCACGACGATCGTCACGACCACGTAGGTGAGGAACACGAATCCGTGCACGAGGCCGAAGACCCGCACCCCGAGTTCGGTGGTCTGGGTGACGTACTTGAGGAACATGCCGAGCAGCAGCAGGGTCCACGTCACCACCTCGGCGAAAGCGAACAGGGTGAACAACTTCCGCGGCGACATCGGGTCCTCTCGATTCATCGATCCGGGCCGGCGGGGTCACCGCGGCCCGGTGGGGTGCTCGGGGGCGTCCGGCGCCGACCGACGTGCGCCGGCGCTCCGGACGTCCAGTCTCGCAGGGAGGCCACCGGGGCGGCGAATCGTCGCGCTCGACGCCGGGCCGAGGCCTGCGGGGTGCCCGGGCCGAGGGGGCAGGGAAGCGTCGGTGCTGGGATGATTGAACCGTCGACGACTTTCGGGAGGACCGGATGAGCGAGTACGGAGACGCGAAGAACGCCTCGAAGAGCGGGGCGTACGAGCGCGACATGAACTACATCACGGACCGGATCGAGGCCGATCCCGGCGCGCAGTGGCCGGTGGAGGCCGGTCGCTATCGCCTCGTCGCGGCGCGTGCCTGCCCGTGGGCGCACCGCACGGTCATCGTGCGGCGGCTGCTCGGTCTCGAGGACGTCATCTCCCTCGGCCTGGCCGCGCCGACCCACGACGTGCGCTCCTGGAACTTCGACCTCGACCCCGGCGGCAAGGATCCCGTGCTGGGCATCGAGCGCCTGCAGGAGGCTTACTTCGCGCGCGTTCCGGACTACCCCAAGGGCATCACCGTCCCGGCGATCGTCGACGTGCCGAGCGGAGCGGTGGTCACCAACGACTTCCCGCGGATCACGCTCGACTTCTCCTCGCAGTGGACGGAGTTCCAGCGCGAGGGTGCGCCCGTGCTCTACCCGGAGGAGCACCGCGCGGAGATCGACGAGATCAACGGTTGGGTGTTCACCGAGGTCAACAACGGCGTGTACCGCTGCGGGTTCGCGGCCGACCAGGAGCACTACGAGAAGGCCTACGACCGCCTGTGGACGGCGCTGGACCGGCTCGAGGAGCGCCTGACGACGCGGCGCTACCTCGTCGGGGACACGATCACCGAGGCCGACATCCGCCTGTACACGACGCTCGTGCGGTTCGACCCCGTCTACCACGGCCACTTCAAGTGCAACCGGCACAAGATCACCGAGATGCCCGCGCTGTGGGGGTACCTGCGCGACCTGTACCAGACGCCCGGGTTCGGCGACACGACCGACTTCGTGCAGATCAAGCAGCACTACTACATCGTGCACACCGACGTGAACCCCACCAAGGTCGTGCCGAGCGGCCCCGACCTCGACGGTCTGCTCACCCCGCACAGCCGCGAAGCGCTCGGCGGCCGACCCTTCGGCGACGGCACCCCACCCGGACCCGTCCCCGCCGGCGAAGAAGTACCTGAAGGGCATCGACCGGCATGAGGTGAGGAGCGGGGGCGGCAGCCACACGAACACCTCCGGCACGGCAAACGGTTCGTCCTGCTGGGCGGCGAGTACGGTCAGCGCGACTGACGCGCGGGGGCGAACGGTCGACGCCGCCCCAGAGGAGTGCAGGACCGACTACCCCTTCTCTGCGGTATCCGAAGAGAAGCGTCGACCGCGATGTTGACGTGACTTCTTGTACGCGTCGACAGCCTTGCGGGTGCTCTGCCATGACCCGTCCGGCGCGCGTACGGCGTCCAACCGGCCACGGGCGGCGGCCTGGCGAAGGGCCACGAGCGTGATGTCCCCATCCACCAGGGCGGGGAGCGGCAGCAGTCTCGCCGGGCCGGCGACATTCGGGAGGATGAAGCGGTTGAGGTTGTCGATCATGGCGCGGGCCAGGATCTCTGCGAGCGGACCGAACTCGCCACGGTCCGCGCTCTGCATCGCCGCCAGATAGGCGGGGCGCTGAGCTTTGAGGATGATGACCGGTGGATAGCCGAGCCGGACGAGAGCGAGGTTGAGGGCAAGTCGCCCCGTGCGCCCGTTGCCGTCGAGGAACGGGTGGATCTGTTCGAACCTGACATGGGCTTCGGCGAGCGCCTCCGGCAGCGGGCCGGTGAGGTGGCCGGTCGATATCTGTGTCCCGAGGGAGTTGACGTCGTCGATCCACGTGGTCAGGTCCGCGTCGATCTGTGGCCAGGACGGCGGTGTCATGCCCCCGGAGAACGGCGCGATGTCGTGTCGGCGGAAGCTGCCGGGAGCCTCGTCGTCGGTGGCATCCGGGTGAGGCGCGACGGTCCAGACCGGTGACATCACCAGGTGGTGAATATGGCGGACCTCCCGCATGGCGATCAGGGAAGCAGGCTGGTCAGAGTCTCCCCGCGCGCCTGGGCGTACACCCACGTGGCCGCCTGGCCGTACCCCTTGACCTCCACGTACTCGGCCAGCGGTTTGGAGCCCACGGCCCGCCCTTGGTCGAGGAGTGCCTCCACCTCACGCAGCACCAAGGTGTTGCCTTCCAGCGCGGTGGAGTGGTGCGCCTCAAGGTGCCAGATGTCCGACCAGATGTACTCCGACTCCTTCGGCGTCGGCAGACCGCCCAGCCGGTTGTTCAGTTCCTGCAGTTGAGTCTCGAGTCGCGTGAAGACGCCGGCCCGGCTCGGCCTACCGCGGGGCATGGGGCCTCCAACTTGATGAGGTGGGACGTGAGGTAAATGATCTCATCAAGTTAGCCCTCGCGTCTGGAACTTGATGAGGCGTCGCTGGATACAATTGATCTCATCAAGTTGGTCATCGGGCCCTGCGCTCCCGGTCCCTCCGACGCGCCGTCCTCGATCGCATCCAGGATGACGAACGCCTCATCACGCCTGCCGGCAGGATCCCGTTGCACGCGACGGCGGACACAGGAGGCGGCCGAGCCTGACCCGACTCACCACACCCCGGAGGACCCCCGCCGGTGGGAGCCGAGCAGGTGGGTGTCGACGATGCCGACGGCCTCCATGAGCGCGAACATCGTCGTCGGGCCGACGTGGGCGAAACCGCGCTTCTTCAGTGCTTTCGCGAGTGCGACGGATTCCGGCGAGGTCGTGGGGATGTCGGCGATCGTCATCGGCTCGGGGGTGCGCTCGGGCCGGTGGGACCAGATGAACTCCACGAGACCGCCCTCGGCGCGCAGGTCGATCGTGGCCCGGGCGTTGCGGATCGTCGCCTCGATCTTGCGCCGGTTGCGGACGATCGCGGCGTCGGCCATCAGCCGCTCGACGTCCGCCTGGTCGAACGCCGCGACGACGTCGGGGTCGAAGTCCGCGAACGCCGCCCGGAACGCCTCCCGCTTGCGCAGGATCGTCGCCCACGACAATCCGGACTGGAACGCCTCGAGGCTGAGCCGTTCGAACAGGCCGCGCTCGTCGCGGACGGGCATCCCCCACACGGTGTCGTAGTACTCCCGCATCAGGGGGTCGGTCGCGGCCCACGCGGGACGCGGGAGCCCATCCTCACCCACGACGACGTGGGCGATCGGCTCGGTGGTCGGGTCGTCCATCTCACTGCCTCCATGCCTGCGCCGGCGCCTCGGCCATCATGCCGGGCGCCGGCGCAGCCGGGGAGCGGGTCAGCGGACCTTGCCGTAGGACGCGCCCTTCCAGACGTTCGTGATCTCGACACTCTTGCCCGAGCGCGGGGAGTGGATCATCTTGCCGTTGCCCAGGTAGATGCCGTTGTGGTGAGCGCCTGCGCCACCGAAGAACACGATGTCGCCCGGGCGCGGGCTGGACGTGCGCTGCGTGGCCGCGTACTGCGCCGCCGCCGTGCGCGGCAGGTCCTTGCCCGCCTTGCCGAAGGCGTACTGCACCAGACCGGAGCAGTCGAACCCGGACGGGCTGGTGCCGCCCCAGCGGTAGGGGGTGCCGAGCTGGGCGCGGGCCGAGCTGATCGCGGTCGACCGCTGGGCGGCCGTGGCCTGCGCCGGAACCGCCGCGGAGACGGCGGTGGCCTGGGCACTCACCCGGGGAGCCGCCTGGGCGGACTCGGCCGCGGCGGCGGCGACGGGCACGGTGAAGACGGCGGCGGTGGCCGCAACGAGGATTCGCCTCATGCTGTGAAGTCGTCCGGAGACGCCTACGAAACACTCACCTGTCGGGCTGGAGGATCCGGTCCTCTGCGCGGACGCGCTACGCCCCGAGTCGCGTGGGGCGACGGAAGTGGTGGGTCCCGTTCCCGCCCTGGCCGTCGATCCCTTCTGTTTCTGGCGCGACCACAGGGGTGGGCCGCGCCGGTTCGTTCCTCGCGGCGCCCCGGGCGGGACTCGGCGGGGACGCCGCGAACGCTTGCCACGAGGGACATCCGCCCTCGTCCCAGGAATGTTACCAGACGATCACGAAAAGATCTCGATTCGACAGAAATGCAGGTCAGGCACTCACCGCTCGTCTCGCAGGGCGAGATACCGCTGGATGTCGTCCTTGACAGCCGTAGCGGCACCGCCGCGAGGACGCGTGTCGCCGCCGCGCGTGTCACAACTCGTCAACGCCAACGCCGACACCTCGACGCCCGGGACGAACCCGGGCGTCGAGGCGTGAGTGCCGTGCGGGACGGGGCTCAGCGGACCTTGCCGTAGGAGGCGCCGCGCCACACCTTCGCGACCTCGACCGACTTGCCGGAGCGCGGCGAGTGGATCATGCGGCCGTTGCCGAGGTAGATGCCGACGTGGTGCGCGCGGGCACCGCCGAAGAAGACGAGGTCGCCGGGAGCCGGGTTGCTCGTGCGCTTGGTGGCGCGGAACTGCTGGGCCGCCGTGCGAGGCAGGTTCTTTCCGGCCTTGCCGTACACGTACTTGGTGTAGCCGGAGCAGTCGAACCCGGCGGGCGTCGTCCCGCCCCAGCGGTAGCGGGTACCGAGCTGGGTGCGGGAGATGAACACGGCCCGCTTGGTGTGGTGCAGGCGCGCCTGCTGGGTGAGTTTGCCCAGGTGGGTGGCGTTGCGGCCCTTCTGGCGCCAGCTCACCTTGGTGGCCTGGCGCGAGTACCGGTTGGCCTGGTTGATCGCGGCGGCGCGGTAGGCGGCGATCGAGGAGGCGGCCGGTGCGGCGTTGACGCCGGCGAGGGAGGCGACCGAGGCGGTCGAGGTGACCTGCGCCGGCGCCGCGTGGGCGGCGGGGGCGGTGGAGGCGATGACAGGCATGGCGACGACGGCGGCCGTGGCCGCGACGAGGAGACGCTTCATTCGTGTGTGTTTTTCCGGAGACGCCTGCGGAGACATCACCTGTCGGGCTGGAGGAATCCGGTCCTCTGCGCTGGTGCGCTTCGCCCCGAGTCGCGGGGTGCGACAAGAGTGGTGAGCCCCGTTCCTGCCCTTTACCGTCGATCCCTTCTGGTCAACTGCGTAGCCCCAGGGGTGGGTCACGCGATCCATCTTGCGATGCTCCGAGGGCAGGACTCGGCGGAGGGGCATCGCAATGGCTTGGCATTGGTTATATGCGCCCAGGTATCGAATTCGTTACGGATCCATCACGATCATGTCTCACCACGAGAGACGATGCAGGTCATGGCGGCGCGCCTGTGTCTTATGATTCGAGACGGCAGACGCCACCCCTTGAGATTCAGCGGGATCGGTGGGTCAAGAGCCGGGCGGCGACGCCGAATAGCCTACGGAGACAGGCGAATCCCACGATGCCACCCGGCGACACAGACATCCTCCACGACGCAAGGACACCATGAACGAACTCGACGAGACCGGCACGCGCCGTCTCCTCGCCTACCTCACGGCGGCCGCGGTCGCGGGCGGCCAGCCGGTGCACGAGGTCGAGAACGACATCCGCCGCCTCGCCCGCCGCCTCGGACATCCGGGAGTGCAGGTCGACGCGTCGCCCACGGGCGTCGTCCTGTCCCTCGGCGGCGGCACGCCGGCCACGTTCGAGGCCGTCGAAGGCGCCCTGCGCCTCGATCAGAGCGCCGACACCTACGCCCTGCGCACCGACCTCGAGGCCGGGATCATCACGCCCACCGAGACCCTCGCCCGGCTGCAGACCCTTCGCCACACCCCCACCGCTACCCCAGGGGCGGCCTGGAGATCGGCATGCTGTGCGTGGCCACGGGCATCGCGCTCGTCCTGCAGCCCACCTGGCCGAGCGTGCTGTTCGCCGCGATCGCGGGCCAGGTGACGGCCGCGTTCATCCGCTTCGCCCCCGCTGGCGGGCGCTGTCGACGCTGACGCCCTTCCTCGCCAGCTTCGTCATCGCCCTCGCCGCGTTCGGCGCCGCCGACCTGGGGCTCATCACCGGACCGCTGCGCAGCCTGCTGCCGCCCATCGCCGTCCTGCTGCCCGGGGCGCTCATCGTCACCGGCCTCGCCGAGCTCGCCGCGGGCGCCATGACCGCGGGCACGTCCCGACTCGTCTACGGCGGCGGCCAACTGCTGCTGTTCGCGCTCGGGGTGGCCGGGGCCGCGTGGGTGCTGAAGATCCCCGCCACCGACCTCACCATCGACCTGGTCAACGACATCGGGCCGTGGAGTCCGTTCGTCGGGGTCCTCGTGCTCACCGCCGGCATCAGCCTGATGGAGTCGGTGCCGCCCTCGCTCGTGCCCTGGATCGCCCTGATGCTCGCGGTGACGCTGTCGTTCCAGATCTACGGACAGACCGTCGTCGCCACGCCCTGGTTCGGGGCACTCCTCGGAGCCACCGCGGCGAGCTTCGGCGCCGCGCTCGTCGAGCTGTACCGGCCCCGACTCCCCCGCCTGGTCGTCTTCCTGCCGAGCTTCTGGCTGCTCGTCCCCGGATCGCTCGGCGTCGTCTCGGTCGCCCAACTGGGCCTGGAGTCGTCACTGGCGGGCTCCACGACGCTGCAGGCGGTGAGCGTCATGTGCGCGATCGCGCTCGGGCTGCTGCTCGGCACGACGGCTGCGCGCATGGTGGCCGTGGCCCGCCGGCGTCGGCAGAATCTCGTCCGGAGCCGCCGCCACCGGCAGCGCCGATCCCGCTGAGCCCTGCGGGGTCCATGATGGGGCAGGCCGCGAGCGCAGAGAGGGAGGACGCCGATGACCGACGAACCACCGCAGTGGCTCACCGGCGTGCGCCCCGCCCTCGAGGCCGACCTCCCCGGCTGGTTCGCCGAGTTCGTGCCACCGCCGCGACCGAAGCGGCGCTCCGCAGTACTCATGGTCTTCGCCGACGGCGAGCACGGCCGCGACGTCATCCTCACCGAGCGCGCCTCCACGCTGCGCTCGCACGCCGCGCAGGTCTCCTTCCCGGGTGGCCACGTCGACCCCGGTGACGACGGGGCCGTCGGCGCCGCGATCCGCGAGGCGGAGGAGGAGGTGGGTCTCGACCCCTCCTCGGTGCGGATCGTCGACGAGTTGCCGCCCCTGTACATGCACCCCACCGAGAACGCCGTGACCCCGGTGCTCGCCTGGTGGCAGCGGCCGCACCCCATCGGCGTCGTCGACGAGGCCGAGGTCGCCCGCGTGGTCCGCGCCGACGTCGAGCATCTGCTCGACCCGCGCAACCGGTTCACCGTGCGGGCGTTCGAGGGCTACCGCGGCCCCGGTTTCGAGGTCGACGGGCTCTTCGTCTGGGGATTCACGGCCACGCTGCTCACCCACGTGTTCGACCTGGCGGGCCTCACCCGGGAGTGGGACGAGAGCCGCGAACGCCCCCTTCCGCCACATCTGCTCGCGCCCTACCTGCGCTGATCGCTCCGCTCGCCCGGATCACGTGGATCGGTCTGGACGTCAAGCGAACTCATCCCGTCCCGCGCGAGGCAGCGGTTGCACTTCGGGGCGCGAAAGTTTACCGAAAGAATACTTTTCGAGTCCGTTTTCCACACCAGAGTGTCTGTGTCCCTCCTCCATGGATCCTGAAAGGACCACCATGTGCCTGCGGTGCAACCCAGCGTCGGCTCCAGGGACACCGCCGGCCGACTGGGGCGACCCCGTCGCCCCGCTCACCGCGGCACGTGGACTCTCCCGACACGGGCTCCTCACCGGCACGTACACGGCCGGCCCCGGAGCCGGGATCCTCTCCGGCCTCGCCCGGGCGGCGGGCCCCTTGGCCGGCATCCCCCGGCACGGCCGCGGTCAGTGGGTCGTGGGCGACCATCACGTGCACTCGATCTTCAGCCACGATGCCAAGTACCTCATGCGCACCCAGGTCGAGAAGGCGCACGCGTTCGGCCTGGACTGGCTGGTGTTCACCGAGCACAGCAACTACGCCCACCACGCCAAGGGCGCACTCGACCAGAAGGCCGAACTGGCCCACCTCCGGCGCCAGTACCCCGATCTCATGCTCTTCCAGGGCCTGGAGTGGTCCATCCCCGCCGCCGGCCAGGCCTGCGTCGTCGTGGCGCCGGGAGACAACGACGCCGAACTCCTGCGGGCCTTCGAGAAGCTGTGGGACGGACGGCTGAACGGCTGGCTGGAGCCCCCCCCCCCCCCCCGGCAGTCCGCGGGTGGTGCAGTGCGAGGAGAGGGCGCGGCAGGCGCTGAGGTGGCTCGAGGGGGAACGGCGTCGCCGGGTGGTCGATGACGCGCTCGTGCTGGTCAGCCACCCGATGCGACTGGGCCTGAACTCCCCGCACGAACTGCGGAGCTGGCGAGACGCGGCCCCCGACCTGGTCGTCGGCATGGAGGGCGCCCCCGGCGCCCAGGCCGGCGCGTTCGGCACGTTCGGTCACCCGCGGTACCAGCGGGGTGAGTACGAGCACTCCCCCACCCCGCACTCCTGGCCCGACTATCCCGCCGACGTCTACCGCACCCGAGGCGGATTCGACTGGGCGACGTCCGTGGTCGGCGGGCTGTGGGACTCGTTGCTCGCCGAAGGGCTGCCGTTCTGGATCACGGCCAACTCCGATCACCACCTCGAGGCCCACGACTCGACGACGGTCGGCCCCTACCCTCCCGGGCACACCTTCGACACGCTCGGCCGTCACCCCCTGCCCGTGCCGACCGAGACACCCCAGCACGGAAGCGACTACTGGCCGGGCAAGTTCAGCCGCAACCACACCTTCGTCACCAGGCGCAGCCCGCGCGGCGTGATGGCGGGCCTGCGGGCCGGGCGGTCCTGGGTCGACCACGGTCATCTCGTGGCCGACGTCGTCGTCGTGCGCGGTCGGCGCACCCGACGAGGAAAGGGCCCGGGCCGGCACCGCGCGGAGACTCTCGGCGGACGCCTCGTCGTGCGGCGCGGCAGCACCGTCGAACTCTCGGTGACGATCACGCCGACCGACTACCGCAACGCGGTCGAGATCCGGCCTCGGCTCGCCCACGTCGACGTCATCCGGGGCAGGATCACCGGCCCCCGCGAGGACCGGGACTCCTGGCGGGCCCCCGACACGCGCGTGGTGGAGCAGACCGACGTCTCCGGACGCGAGGGGACCTACACGCTGACCTACCGGTTCACCGCGGACGAGTCGTTCTACCTGCGCCTGCGCGGCAGCGACGGGAATCGCGGCTGCGTCGGCCCGCTGGGCGCGTCGATCGACCCGCGGGGTCCGATCCCCCACGGCTCCGAGCCCGGCGCCGGCAATCCCTGGCTCGACACGTGGTTCTACACCAACCCGGTCTTCGTCGAGGTCCGGTAGGGCGCTCGGAGGCAGACCGAGCGACCGGGTTGTCGACCCCTGTCGCAGTCACACCGGCGAGCGCTATCATCGCTGCATGACGATGAAAACGCTCACGGACGATGCTCCGGAGGTCCCTGCCGAAGAGGGTGCCGCCGAGGCAGCGGCCTGCCTGTTCAACGGATTCGGTGACCGATCCAGGCTCGTGATCGTCCAACACCTGCTGCTCGGCGAACACCGGGTGGTCGACCTGACCCAGCACCTGGGCCTGGCGCAGTCGACCGTGAGCAAGCATCTGGCGTGCCTGCTGGACTGCGGCATCGTCAGCGTGCGGGCGGAGGGCCGCGCGTCGATGTACTCCGTGGCCCACCCGCAGGCCACGCTCGACCTGCTCTCGGCCGCGGAACGACTGCTCGGAGCGACCGGTGACGCCGTCGCGCTGTGCCCCCGGTACGGAACGGAGCGGTCATGAGCGCGCACGCGCAGCCCGTGGTGGTCTCGCCCGAGCGGCGAGCGGTACTCGGCCGCCGGGCTCAGCTCCTCGCCGGGGCGTCGGTGGCGTACAACGTGATCGAGGCGGTGGTCGCGGTCGGCGCCGGCGCGGCGGCCTCGTCCATGGCCCTGGTGGGATTCGGCCTCGACTCGACCGTGGAGGTCGCCAGCGGACTGATCATCCTGTGGCAGTTCCGTCACCGCCTGCCCGAATCGCGTGAGGCGGCGGCCCTGCGGATGATCGCCCTGTCGTTCTTCGCCCTCGCCGGGTACGTGGCCGTCGAGGCGATCGGCGCCCTCGTCGCCCACGAACCTCCGGACGCCTCGACGGTGGGCGTGGTCATCGCCGTCCTGTCGCTGCTGATCATGCCGTTCCTGTCATGGGCGCAGCGGCGCACCGGGCGTGAGCTGGGCTCGGGCAGCGTCGTCGCCGACTCCAAGCAGACCCTGCTGTGCACCTACCTCTCCGCGGTGCTCCTCGTCGGGCTGCTGGCCAACATGACGCTCGGCTGGTGGTGGGCCGACCCGATCGCCGCCCTGGTGATCAGCGCGGTCGCGGTGCGCGAGGGCATCGAGGCCTGGCGGGGTGAGCAGTGCGGCTGCGGCCCCGTCGCCCTGCCCGACGAGCCCGCCACGTGCTGTGGCGGCGCCCCCACCAGCGACGCGGCGAGCCCGACGGCACGGACATGACCGGGGAGCGGGGTGGGCACGGTCACGGCAACCACAACGGGCACGGTCACGACCACGGAGCGCTCGTCGACCACCGTGGCCGGCTCGCGGCGGTGCTCGCGATCACCGTCACCGTCCTGGTGGTCGAGGTCGTCGGCGCGATCGTCTCCGGGAGCCTGGCCCTGCTCGCCGACGCCGGGCACATGCTCACCGACGTCGCCGGCCTGGCCATGGCCATGGTCGCGGCGACGCTGGCCCGTCGTCCCGCCACCCCGTTCCGCACCTGGGGGTTCGTGCGCGCCGAGATCCTGGGCGCCGCCGCGCAGGCGATCCTGCTGCTCGGGGTGGGCGTGTTCATCCTCGTCGAGAGCATCGAACGGCTGAGCAGGCCGCCGGAGGTCGCCTCGACCGCGATGATCGTCTTCGGTGTGGTCGGCCTGCTCGCCAACGTCGTCGGCATGATGATCCTGGCCGGTTCACGCAGCTCGAACCTCAACATGCGTGCGGCGTTCCTCGAGGTCGTCAACGACGCCCTCGGGTCGGTCGCCGTCATCGTCGCCGCGATCGTCATCGCCACCACGGGCTTCGACCGTGCCGACGCCATCGCCTCGCTGGTCATCGTCGCGCTGATCGTGCCCCGGACGATCCGGCTCCTGCGTGACGCGGTGCACGTGCTGATGGAGTCCACGCCGCCCGGCCTCGACCTGGCCGCGGTGCGGGAGGGCATCCTCGGGCTGCATCACGTCCGCGACGTGCACGACCTGCACGCCACGCAGGTCGCCACCGGCATCCCCGTCCTCACCGCGCACGTGGTCGTCGACGACGGGTGCTTCCGGGATGCCCACGCCCTCCAACTGCTCGACGCCGTCCAGGCACGACTGCGCGACGACTTCGACATCGCCCACTCGACCATCCAGCTCGAGGGACCGACCCACGTCGGCCACGAGTACCCCACCCACGACTGACCGGCCCGAGAACGCGCTCGAACCGAGGGGCGGTCCCCCGAGTCGTCAGAGGGTGCTGGTGTCGATGACGAACCGGTAGCGCACGTCGGAGGCCATGACCCGCTCGTAGGCCTCGTCGACCTGGTCGGCGGAGATGACCTCCACCTCGGCGCCGATGCCCTTCTCCCCGCAGAAGTCGAGCATCTCCTGGGTCTCGGCGATCGAGCCGATCATCGAGCCGGCCAGCGACTTGCGGCCGGGGATGAGCGCGAACGCCGGCACCTGCATCGGCACGGGCGGGCCGCCCACCTGCACGAGCGTGCCGTCGGTGGCCAGCAGGGACAGGTACTTCGCGATGTCGAGGTCGGCCGAGACCGTGTTGACGATGAGGTCGAAGCGGCCTCGCAGGTCCTCGAACGTCGAGTCGTCGGAGGTGGCGTAGTAGTGGTCGGCGCCCAGACGCTCGCCGTCCTCCTTCTTCTTGAGCGACTGCGAGAGCACCGAGACCTCGCACCCCATCGCGTGGGCGATCTTGACCGCCATGTGGCCCAGGCCGCCGAGGCCGATGACGGCCACGTTCTTGTCGCCGTCCTTCGCGCCCCAGTGGGCGAGCGGGGAGTACGTCGTGATGCCGGCGCACAGCAGCGGCGCGGCCTCGTCCAGGGCGATGTTCTCGGGGATGTGCAGGGTGTAGTTCTCGTCGACGACGATGTGCGTGCTGTACCCGCCGGCCGTCGGCTCACCGTCGCGGCCGATGCCGTTGTAGGTGCCGATGTTGCCCTTCAGGCAGTAGTTGTCGAGCCCGGCCTTGCAGTTCTCGCACTCCCGGCAGGAGTCGACGAAGCAGCCGACGCCGGCATGGTCGCCCACCTCGAACCTCGTGACCTTCGACCCGACCTCTTCGACGACCCCGGCGATCTCGTGGCCGACGACCATCGGGTAGGTGATCTCGCCCCACTCGGCGCGGACGGTGTGGATGTCGGAATGGCAGATGCCGGCGAACGCGATCGCGATGCGCACCTCGTGCTCACCGACCTCACGACGCTCGATGGTCGTCCGCTCGAACGGCTTGTCCGGGGCTACTGCGGCAATGGCCTTGACCTGCATGAGGGTTCCTCTCCTCGGGGCGGGGCGTGCTCACCCCCAGCGTCCTCCCCTGCGCCGCAGGACCGCAAAACCAGGGCCCGATGTGCGCAAAACGGAATGGCCCTCAGGCGAAGAGCGCCTGCCCCACGAACTCCCCCGGTGCCGCTCCCGGCGGCACGGCGAACAGGCCGGAGCCGCGGTGTTGGAGGTACTCCATCATCAGGTCCTGGCGGGACATGCGGGTCTGCATCGGGATGTACTGGCGCACCGGATCGCGCACGAACGCGATGAAGAACAGCCCGGCGTCGAGGCGTCCGAGGTCGTCGTTGCCGTCGATGAAGTTGTAGCCGCGTCGCAGCATCCGCGCGCCGTCGTTGTGCGTGGGGTGGGCCAGCGCGACGTGGGAGTTCTCGTCGATCAGCGGCTTGCCGCCGCGTCCGGCGAGCGCGAAGTCCGGCTCGGAGAACTCCTCCCCGCCGGACAACGGGGCCCCGGCGGGGCGGTCGCGGCCGACGATGCGTTCCTGCTCCCGCATCGAGGAGCGGTCCCACGTCTCCATGTTCATGTTGATGCGCCGCGCGACGAGGTAGGAGCCGCCGGCGAGCCAGTCGGCCTTCGGGTCGTCGCCGCGCCCCACCCACAGGTGCCGGTCGAGTTCGGCGGGCTCCTCGGCCTTGAGGTTGGCGGTGCCGTCTTTGAACCCGAAGAGGTTGCGCGGCGTCGCCTGCTCGGTCGAGGTCGAGGAGGTGCGGCCGTAGCCGAGCTGGCTCCACCGCAGCGCCGCCGTGCCGAACGCGATCCGCGACAGGTTGCGCACCGCGTGCACCGCGACCTGGGGGTCGTCGGCACAGGCCTGCACGCACAGATCCCCGTCGCTGCGTCGCGGGTCGAGCTTGTCAGCCGGGAAGTGCGGCAGGCGGGTCAGCGCCGCGGGTTGCCGGGCCGCGAGGCCGAACCGGTCGGCGCCGCTCGCATCACGGAACAAGGTCGGCCCGAACCCGAACGTGATCGACAACCGCGCCGCGGGGAGCCCCTGCGCCTCACCGGTGTCGTTGGGTGGGGAGTCGTAGGAGGTCGGATCGCCACCGACGGGACGTCCCGCCGTCATCTCCGCCGCCGCGGCCGTCCACGCCGTGAGCAGCGCGATCACGTCGTCCCGCGAGGTGGTGGTGAGGTCGAACGCGGCGAAGTGCAGCCGGTCCTGCGCCGGGGTGACGATGCCGGCCTGATGCCGACCGTGGAAGGGGTAGGCCTCCGGCGGTGCGGCCGGCGACGACTCCTCCGGCTGCGTCGCGCCGCGCGCACCGGTGGCGACGAATCCGGCCGTCCCCAGCGCGATCCCGGCTCCGGTCGCACCCGCGAGAAGGTTGCGCCGACTCGGGCCACGTCGATCCCCGCTCGAGTCCATCTCAGATCACGGCGGCCGTGAGCTTGCTCAGCGGCTCGCTCAGGGCGTTGACGGCATCCGAGAGCTGCTTGACCTCGGCCTTGCTCAGCGTGTCGTAGGTGACGAACCCGTCGCCCTTCTTGTGCTGGTCGAGCAGCTTCTGCAGTTCGCTCATCCGCAACTGGATCTGGGAGTCGAGGGTGGCGTCCTTCTTCTTGAGGATCGGCCGCAGCCCCTCCCACGCGACGCGCGCACCGTCGACGTTGGCCTGGAAGTCCCACAGGTCGGTGTGGCTCCAGATCTCCTCCTCGCCGGTGACCTTGCCGGTGGCGACCTCGTCCAGCAGCGACTTGGCGCCGTTGCCGATCTGGTCGGTCGTGAAGGTGATGTCGCGGGTGCGCTCGTAGAGCTCGCCGGTGTCGGACATGAGCTGACCGGCCATCGCCCCGCGCTCGGCCCGGGTGAGCGGCGTGTACCCGGACGACGGCGGCCACAGGTCCTTCTCGATGACGTGCCAGCCGGTCCACTTCTGTCCGGGCTCGAGGTCGGCCTCCCGCAGGTCCATCTTCGGGTCGAGGTCGCCGAAGCTCTCCGCGACGGGCTCGATGCGCTCCCAGTGCACGCGGGCCGGTGCGTACAGGGCTCGCGCCTCGTCGTCCTTGCCGGCCTTGTAGAGGGCGATGAACTCGGCGGTCTTGGTCTTGAGCTGCTCGGTCTGGTCCTTGACGTACGAGGCGTACTGGGCGTTGGCCTGGTCGATCAACTCCTTGTCGGCACCCGTCGCGCTCATGTCCGCGCCGGAGTCGGTGACGGTGAACGCCGACCGGATCCCCTCGCCGACCATGCCCGGCTTGCACGCCGTGAAGTAGGACCCCGGGACGGCGCGCACCACGAGGTCGCGGGTCAGGCCCGGGCCGATGTTCTCGACCTCGCCGATGATGCGCAGACCGTCCTCACCGAGCAGGTAGAACTCGTTGACCTTGCTGCCGTTGTTGGTGACCGAGAACACGAGGTTGCCCGAGCCCGCCGACTCGGCCGAGACGCGGCACTCGGTGTCGCTCGCCGCGACGGTGAGTGGCCCTGACCCGGCGGTGCCCGTCGCTCCCGAGCTCGCCGGCGCGTTGTCGGTGCAGGCGGACAGACCTCCCGTCGCGAACGTGGCGACGACGGCGGTGGTGAGGAGACGACGGAGACTCACGGGCGGGTTCCTTCTGCATGGGCGGGCGCGGCGGCCGGGGCCGGGGTCGCGGGACGACGGATCTGACGGAGGAAGAAGAACAGGACGGGCACGACGTAGGCGATCCACACCCCCACCTCGAGGCGGGTCATCACCGGGGAGATGTTGAAGAACCCCTTGAGCAGGGCCGCGGGGACCCCGTTGGGATCGAGCACGCCGCTGAGGTCGAAGGCCTGATCGTGCAGGCCGGGCAGGATGCGGGCCTCCTGCAGGTCGTGCACGCCGTAGGCGAGGACCCCCGCCGCGATGAAGATGAGCAGGCCGCCGGTCCAGGTGAAGAACCGGCCGAGGTCGAGCTTGAGCACGCCGCGGTTGACGAGGTAGGCGATGAGGATCGCCGTGAGGATGCCGAGCAGCCCACCGAGGAGCGGCGCCGTCGTCGAGGCGTTGTCGCGCGCGGCAGCCTTCGTCGCCGCCCAGAGGAAGAGCGCGGTCTCCAGGCCCTCGCGGCCGACCGCGAGCATCGCGACCACGACCAACGCGCCTCGACCCGCCTCGGCCGCCCGGTCGACCGACCCGCGCAACTCCCCCGACAACGTGGGCGCGGTGCGGGCCATCCAGAAGATCATCCAGGTGACGAACGCGACGGCCACGATCGACAGACCTCCGCCGATCGCCTCCTGCGCCTCGAACGTCAGGCCCTTCGGCCCGAACGTCAGCAACGCCCCGAACCCGAGCGAGATCGCGACGGCGGCGGCCACACCCGCCCAGATGGCCGGGAGCAGATGACGCCGACCGGACTTGACCAGGTAGGCCACGAGGATGACCACGACCAGCGAGGCCTCCAGGCCCTCACGCAGGCCGATGAGGTAGTTGGCGAACACGCACCCGTGCTCTCTGTGAAGGCGCCGACGCACCGGTGGAATTAGGCGAGGCACACCTTACGCCTACGACCCGGGGTACGGAACCGCATCCATGCAACAGCGGTAGGCTGCCCTTTCGCCCGCGCCCACGAGGCGCGCCCGAGACACCCACCCGACCTGCCTCAGGAGGACCCATGCCGTCGCGCCGGTTCTCCATCACCCGCACGCACGTCGGGGAGATGATGCGGTTCGCGCTGGTCGGTGGCTCGGGCGTCCTCGTCAATCTCGGGGTCGTCATCCTGCTCAACCGGCTGACGCCCTTCGACCCCGAGTCCGTGTTCCTGCCGCTGCTGCCGACGGACTTCAACATCCGGTGGTTCCACGTCTTCGCCTCGCTGGCGTTCCTCGTCGCCAACCTGTGCAACTTCGAGCTCAACCGCATCTGGACGTTCCGCGCCGGGGCGCGTACCGAGCGCACGCGGTTCCTCCGGTTCTTCACGATCGGACTCGCCGTCCTCGTCGTGCAACTGCTGCTCATGACGTTGCTGATGCACCCGTACTCGCCGCTGGAGCTGCCCACCGACGTCCTCGACGGCACGACCGGCTTCCGCACCCGCGCCTACTGGGCGCAGCTGATCACGGTGATCGCGGTGACGCCCCTGTCGTTCCTGCTCAACCGCCTGTGGACCTTCAGCCGGTCGCGGGGTGCGCCGGACCCGGCGCGGAGCACGAAGGCGCGATCCCGCGTCTGATCTGAGGCATCCGGGGTTCTACGATCGATCCACACCCGTTCTCGCCCGACAGGATCCGTCGATGACCCCTCGCCTGCGCGGCAACCTGCTGCTGTTCCTCACGGCCGCGATCTGGGGTCTGGCGTTCGTCGCCCAGCGCGTGGGGGCCGAGCACATGGGGCCGTTCGCGTTCAACGGCATCCGGTTCGGCCTCGGCGCCCTCTCGCTCCTGCCCGTCATCGTGTTCTTCGACCATCTGCGGACGGCTCGAGGTGGGCTCGGGGCGCGCCGCGAACGGACCCGCGCGGCGCTGCTGCCGGGGATGGCGGCCGGGATGATCCTGTTCACCGCGTCCTGGCTGCAGCAGTGGGGGTTGAACTGGACCACGGCCGGCAAGGCCGGATTCATCACCGGCCTGTACATCGTGCTCGTGCCGATCTTCGGCGTCTTCCTGCGCCACCGCACCGGCGCGTCCACCTGGGTCGGGGCGCTGCTGGCCCTCGGCGGCCTGTACGTCCTGTCGGTCCACGGCTCCCTGACGCCCGACCCCGGCGACGGGCTCGTGCTCATCGGGTCGTTGTTCTGGGCCGCGCACATCCTCGTGGTCGACCGGTTCACGCGCCTGGACGCGCTGCGGTTCTCGGCGATCCAGTTCGCCACGACCTCGGTGTTGGCCCTGGTCGCGGCCCTGCTCTTCGAGTCGGACCCCTTCGCCGGCACCGGCTCGGCCCTCGTCCCGCTGTTCTACGGCGGCGTCCTGTCGGTCGGCGTCGCGTACACCCTGCAGGTGTTCGGGCAGCGTGACGCGGCCCCGGCTGCGGCGGCGATCATCCTGTCGATGGAGGCGCTCTTCGCGGCGCTGGGCGGCATCATCATGCTCGGCGAGCCGTTGACCTGGCGCGAGCTCACGGGCTTCTCCCTCATGTTCGCGGGCATCCTCGTCAGCCAACGCACACCCCCGAACACGACGACACGCGTCCCTGAGCGACCGCGCAGGTGGCGTCGACGGACACACACCGCGCGGTCATGATCCCGCCCGAGGTCCTCGAGGAGTTGTACGGCGTCGATCCGGACGAGTTCGTCGCGACGCGGACCCGGCTCGCCAAGGAGGCGCGCGAGGGGGTGATCGCGAGCGCGCGTCGGAGATCGGTGAACTGCGCAAGCCGACCGTGGCGGCGTGGGCGCTCAACCTGGTGGTGCGGGATCGTCCGGTCGAGGTGGATCGTCTGCTGGACCTCGGACGTCGCATGCGGGCCGCGCAGTCGCAGTTGGACGTCGACGCGTTGCGGGCGCTGCGCGTCGAGCGGGAGACCACGTTGGACGGGTTCACCCGGGCGGCCCGGTTCGTCGCGGATGCGCACGGGCACGGCCTCAGCATGAGTGCGGCGACGGCGATCCGGAGCACGGGCGTCGCGGCGCTGGCCGACGAGGCCGCCGCCGACGCGCTCGCCGGTGGCGCGTTGGTGCGCACGCTGGAGTACGCGGGGTTCGGCGAGGTCGACGTGTCCGACGCGATCGCCGCGCCCCACGCCCTGGGGCGACGCCGGGAGCGATCCGCGCCCACCTCCGAGCGGGCCGACGCGACGACCGGCGAGGCCTCGGAGGACGCGAGCGCTCCTGCGGTGGAGGCGGACACGGCGACCGAACCCGAGACCACGGCCGCGAGCCGGCGGCGGCTGGCCCGGCTCGAGCAGGAGGCTGCGGACGCCGACCGCGAACTGGCGCGCGCCTCCCTGGTGGAGGCCGAGCGCGAACGTCTGGCCGAGAAGGCCGCCCGACGCCTCGCCGATCTGACGCGCCTGATGGAGGCGGCCGCGACGGAGTCCCGCGCGAGCGCCGAGGCCGCGCAGGCGGCCCGCGAGGAGCGGGAGACGGCGGCGGACGCCTACGAACAGGCCCGGCAACGGCTGGAATCGGCCCGGGAGAACCACTCGGCGTGATCGAGACGCCCCAGGCAACCTCGTGGACACCTGCCGGGAACTCAGAGTTCGCCTCAGCGGCCTTCCCGCGTCATCGCCCCTCCATAGCGTCACGGCATACGTGCATGTCTTCGGCCTGCCGTCAGATGACCCCTTCTTCGACTCCGTGAGGTCCATATGAGCGACTCGTTCGACCCCGACGACCTGATCACCAACCCGAGCGGCAACCGGCACTTCGCCGACGTCCTCGCTGCCGACGTCTCGCGCCGCAACATGCTGGGCGGCACGATCGGCGTCGCCGCCGTCGGCTTCTTCGCCGGCGCCCCGGTCGCCCAGGCGGCGGCCGTGCCGGCGACGTCCACCGCCTCGGTCGCGGGCGGCGACCCCAAGCGTCCGCTCATCGGCTTCAAGGCCGTCCCGGTCAGCAAGGACGACACGGTGCACGTGCCCGAGGGGTACGTCGCGGAGGTCCTCATCCCCTGGGGCACCCCCATCCACTCCGACGGCCCGGCGTGGAAGAAGAACGCGACCAACAGCGCGCGTGACCAGGCCGTGCAGGTCGGCTTCAACCACGACGGCATGCACTTCTTCCCGTTCGACACCCGTGGCCGCATGAAGAGCCGTGGCGGCAAGCACGACAACAACGGCGCCGGTCTGCTCGTCCTCAACCACGAGTACACCGACCCGGCGATGCTGACGATCGACGGCCTCGAGGGCGACATGACCCTCGAGAAGGCCCGCAAGCACCAGCACGCGCACGGCGTCTCGGTGGTCTCGGTGCGTCAGCAGCGCGACGGCTCGTGGAAGAACGTGGACTCCCCGTTCAACCGCCGGGTGCACGTCAACACCCCGGTCCGGTTCTCCGGCCCCGCCGCCGGCAGCCCCAAGCTCAAGGCCAAGACGGAGCCGCGCGGCACGCTCAACAACTGCTCGATGGGGCACACCCCCTGGGGCACGTATGTCACGTGCGAGGAGAACTGGAACCAGTACTTCGGCACCACCGCCAAGGGCCACGAGGCCACCGCGGAGGAGAAGCGGTACGGCCTGCCCACCGGCGGCACCGACTACCGCTGGGAGGAGGTCGACGAGCGCTTCGACCTCGTCAAGGACCCCCACGAGCAGTTCCGGTTCGGCTGGTGCGTCGAGATCGACCCGTTCGACCCCGACCAGGTCCCGGTCAAGCGCACGGCCCTCGGCCGCGTCAAGCACGAGAACTGCCACTTCGCGGAGTCCAACGGCCGCGTCGTCGTCTACACCGGTGACGACCAGAACGGCGAGTACATCTACAAGTACGTCAGCGCCGCCCCGTGGCGTTCCATGCGCGCCCGCGGCAAGAGCCCGCTGGACGAGGGGACGCTGTACGTCGCCAGGTTCAACGAGGACGGCACCGGCACCTGGCTGCCGCTCGTCTTCGGGCAGGGCGCGCTCACCAAGGCCAACGGGTGGGCCGACCAGGCCGACGTGCTCGTGCGCACCCGCCGCGCGGGCGACGCCGTGGGCGCCACCAAGATGGACCGTCCCGAGTGGATCACCGAGAACACCAAGACCGGTCACGTGTTCTGCACGCTGACCAACGGCTCCTCCGGCCCGCACCCGGCCAACCCGCGCAAGCCCAACCCGTACGGCCACATCATCCGCTGGATGGAGAAGCACGGCGACAAGACGGGCACCGAGTTCGACTGGGACATCTTCGTGATCGCGGGCGACCCGGAGAAGGACCCGATGGTGAACATCAACGGTGACTCCTTCGGCTCCCCCGACGGCATCTGGGGCGACCCGCACGGCCGCATCTGGATCCAGACCGATGTGTCGAACTCCACGCAGCACCTCAAGGAGTACGAGCACCTGGGCAACAACATGATGCTGTGCGCCGACCCCACGACCCGCGAGATCCGCCGCTTCCTCACTGGGCCGAAGGGCTGCGAGGTCACCGGTGTCATCGCGACCCCGGACATGCGCACGATGTTCGTCAACATCCAGCACCCGGGTGAGTCCACCAAGGCCATCGGCGAACCGACCGCGAAGAACCCGCAGGCCGTCAGCTCCTGGCCCGAGCACGACCCCAAGGGCCGTCCGCGCCCGTCGACGATCGTCATCCGTCGCAAGGACGGCGGCGTCATCGGCTCCTGACGCACCACGCGACCGACGCCCGGCGGACCTCAGCGGTCCGCCGGGCGTCGGCGTCTCCATCCCCTGTGCTCCGGGCTCCGGGCTCACACGGCTCTGCGTGTCAGCTGTCCCAGCGCCTGGCCACCGGGTGGAGGGCGAGTTCGGCTGCGCCCCACAGCAGTCCGGTCGCGGTGTAGGGGTGGCGGACGCCGCGACGGCTGAACCAGCCCGCGGTCGCGTCGTCGAGCTTCTGCCCCGCCACCAGGCCGCCGACCAGCAGACCCAGTCCACCGACCACCATCCCGGCGGTCATCCACGGACGGGACTCCTCGGACTCCTGCGACGTCTCCACCGGCGCCTCTGCGTCGAGACGGCTCTCGGTTCCGCCCCGACGCTGCGTGTCGATGCTCTCGTGCTCGGTCATCCATCGCGCCGCGACGACGACCGTGCCCGCGGCGAGAGCCGCCCTCAGCAACCGGCGCCGGGCCGGGCTCTCCACGTAGTCCGGGAGCGCGGTCCACACGGCCGACATGGCCGCGAACAACGCGACCATCGGCGCGTCGAGGTCCTGGGCGAGCGGGGCTGCATCCGCGTGATCAGTCATGCAACCAGTCTGCCAGCCTCACCACCCGAGGCCGCGAGGCGGGCGAAACCCTCCTCCAGGCTCACCCGCGGTGTCCAGCCCAGCGCCTCACGGGTGCGGCGCTGGTCGAACCAGTGCGCCGTCGTGAGCTGCTCGACGAGGAACCGGGTCAGCGGCGGATCGACGTCGTCGGCGTCACCGAGGCGCTCACGCAGAGCGGTGACGACATCGACGGCACTCCCCGCCAGCAGCGCGACACGCGTGGGGATCCGCTTGGGTTCGACGTCGACCCCGCCCGCGCGCGCCCACGCGGCGAAGATCTCCGAGATCGGCCGCGGCTCACCGTTGGTGACGACGAACGCCTCACCCCGGATCTGCTCGCACCGATCCAGCGCGGCGACCAACGCGTCGACGGCGTTGTCGATGTACGTGGTGTCGACCAGCGCTGCGCCCGAACCGATCACGGGCAGGCGGCCCGACTCGGCCCGCCGGATGATGCGCGCGACGAGTTGGGTGTCGCCCGGCCCCCACACCAGATGCGGACGGATCGCGACCACCGCCGGGCCACGGCCGTCGCGCCGGGCCCGTGCGTCCGCGGTCAGGGCGATGCGCTCGGCGATGGCCTTGCTCCGCGCGTAGGAGCCCCGGGCCCGCTCGGGATCGGCCGGCCCGGCACCCTCGCCGACGATCGAGGTGCCGGCATGCGCCACCGACGGACTCGAGGTGTGCACCAGACGCGGCACGCCGTGCTCGATGCAGGCGTCGACGACGGCGCGAGTGCCTCCGACGTTGACGCGGACGTAGTCCTTCCAGGCGCCGGTCACGTTGACCTTGGCCGCGAGATGCACGACCGCGTCCTGACCGCGGACGGCGCGCGAGACGGCAGCCGGATCGCAGACGTCCCCGAGGATCTCGCGCAGTCCCTCGTCGGCGAGCCCACTCGGCCGGCGCTGCAGCACGCTCACGTCGTCACCGCGCGCGGCCAGAGCCCGGGCGACACCCCCGCCGAGCATCCCCGACGCGCCCGTGACCAGGACCTTCATCGCGCCCCTCCCCGTCCGGCGAGCACGTCCTGCGCCCACCCGGCGAGCTCGGTGCGGTCGATCTTGCTCTGATGCCGGATGTCGACCGGCATGGACGAACGCACGAGAACCGCGGCGACCGGATGCCCACTGCACTCACGTACGGCCGTCGCCAAGGCGTCGTCGGCCAGTACGGCCCGCGACGGACCCGACACGTCCGTCGAGGTCGAGGACTCCGAGTCCGACGACTCCGGGACGACGACCACGACGACCTGCTGCACCCCGGCGGGCCCGACGCCGACGACGGCGGCGGAGGCCACCTGCGGGAGGGCCTCGACGCGCTGTTCGATACCGACGGGCGTGACGGGTCCGGTCGGGGTGTGGACGACGTGGACGCGCCGGCCCTCGACCCACAGCCGTCCGTCGGCGTCGAGATGCCCGACGTCGCCCGTGCGGTGCCAACCCCGCGGGTGGTCCGCGGCGGCGTGTTCGGTGGCCCAGAGCTGGTCGTAGCGGTCCTTCATGTGCGCCGCACGAACACAGATCTCGCCGGTGACGTCGGGCTCGCCGGTCAACGGGCCGTCCTCGCCGTCGTGCTCATCGGGCAGCGGCGCGACGGCGACCGACACCCCGTCCAGGGGGCGGCCCACGCACACTCCCTCGACGGCACCGTCGCCGTCGGCGCCCGCTGCCGCCAGGACGGATTCGATCTCGTGCAGCGTGATGTCGGCGACCGGCAGACACTCGGTCATGCCGTAGGGCGTGTGCATCTCGGCCCGCGGCATGAGCGCCCCGAGCTCGCGCAACAACCCCGCCGGCACCGGCGCCCCGGCCGACATGAGGATCTCGACCCGCCCCAGGGCCTCGCGCTGGACCTCGGAGACGTCACCCCCGGTGCGCAGCACGTTGCGCAGCGCGGCCGGAGAGGCGAACACGGTGGTGGCCTCGGCGGCGACGACGGCGTCGGCGAGCGCGGCGGCCGTGAGCGTCGCCGGTGCGGTGACCAACATGTCCGGGGTGACCCCGGCCACGCCGAGCGCCGGTCCGTACAAGGCGAACGGCGCGAACGCGGCGACGAGTCGCCCACCCGGCCTCAGGCGGTAGATGTGCCCGAATCCGCCGATCTGCGCGCGGAGTTGGTCGACGGTGTAGACGACGCCCTTGCTCGGACCGGTGGCCCCGGAGGTGAACAGGACGGCGGCGTCGGCGTCTCCCGTGAAGACGTCCTCCAGCACCTGCCCGGCGGCGGCGAGCCGGCGCCCGGTGGCGCGCAGCTCGTCGAAGGACGCAGCGACCGACAGCACCCGGCGCACGGCGGCCGGCATGTCCCCCACGAGGATCCGGGTGCCCGGCACCCGCAGCACGGGCAGCGCGGCGAGCGCCTTGGGAATGGCGATGACGTGGTCGATGCCGGCACCGCGCAGGGCCCGACCCATGCCGGACAGGCCCAGACCCGCGTCGGCCACGACGATGACGGCACCCACCCGCCAGCAGGCGTACGCCGCGACGGTGAGTTCGACACCCGGCTCGACGAGCAGTCCGACACGGTCACCGGGCCGCACCCCCGCCTCACGCAGACCGAGGGCCACGTGCTCGACGTCCGCCTCCAGCTCACCGAAACTCACCGACCGCGCACGTCGTCCCTCACGCACCTCGGCCACGCACAGGGCCTCGGGGTTCGTGCGGGCCATCTCGGTGAGACCGGCCCACGGGCGGGCCGAGGTACCGACGGCCCAGGCACCGGGCGCGGGGCGATCCTCCGCCGCAGCGGGGTCCTCCTCGCGACCGTCACGGACGTCACGATCGACGCGGGCGACGATCCAGTCGGCGATGTCGGTCGCCGTGCGGGGCGCGTCCTCCAGGACGAGGTGCGAGGCGCCCTCGTACCTGTGCACGTCGGCGTGCGGCAGGCGTCGTCGCAGGTCACGCAGGTGAGCCTCGGAGAACACGGGGTCGGCCGGGCCGCGCAGCAGCAACGCCGGGGTGTCGGACTCGGCGCCGAGCGCGGACAGGCCCTCGGCGAGCGCGTCCATCGTGGCGCGGGTGGCGTGGGAGGAGGCGGTGGGGATGTCGGCGACGAACTGGCCGACGAACCGGCGGTCCTGGCGCGAGCCGTACGGCAGCGCATAGGCGTCGCGGACCTCTCGCGGAGGGCGCGGGGTGCTCACCGCGGTGGCGGCGCGGACGAACGCGGGGGTGTCGACGGTGACCCGGCGCAGCAGCGGCGCGAGGCGGCTGAACGACAGCGCCGGCGGCAGTCCGGAGTCGAAGTCGTGGCGCACGGTGGTGTTGGCCAGCACGATCCCCGCCAGGACGTCGCGGTGCGCCAACGCCCATCCGCTCGCGACCATGCCGCCCCAGTCGTGACCGGCCACGACGACACGCGGCCCGAGGTCGAGCACGTCGGTCAGCCGGCCCAGGTCCTCGATGCGCGAGGCCAGCGACCGCGGCGCGGCGATGGTGCCCCCGGGGTCCTCGGAGAACCCCATGCCGAGCTGGTCGACGGCCACGACCCGCCACCCCGCCGGCGGACTCGCGAGCAACCGGCGCCACAGGTAGGACCACGTCGGGTTGCCGTGGACGGCCAGCACCGTGCCCCGGACCGAACTCACCTCGGCGGTCGCGTGCGTGTCGAGCAGGTGCCACGTGCGCCGGATGCCGTCGGCATCGGGGGCCTCGACCGTGCGCGACCACGACGGGTCGATGCCGGGAAGGCGGACGAGACGTTCACGGATCGCGACCGCGTCGGTCACCAGACGACCTCGGTGAACGAGGTGTTGAGACCGGAGCCGATGCCCATGAGCAGCACCCGGTCACCCTTGGCGAAGGACGACTGCGCGAGGCCCAGGGTGAACGGCAACGCGACCGGGCCGATGTTGCCGTAGGTGTCGACGCTGATCGGGAACTTCTCCTGCGGGAGGTGCAGGGTGTCGCACAGGCCCGCGATGTGGACGGTGGACGTCTGGTGGGCGACGTACCAGTCCATGTTCTTCCAGTCCCACTCGGCCTCGGCGTCGGCGAAGGCGTCGGTGGCGAGGGTGAGCCCCTCGACGAAGAGGCGGCTGCTGTCGGTGACCATGCCGTCCATGCCGCCGATGCAGAGCTGGTGGTGCTCACTGCCCGCGCGGGTGATGCCGCCGACGATGCGGTGTGCGTCGCCGTGACGATCGGAACGGCCGAGGACGAGTCCCACTGCACCGCTGCCCAGGGTCATCGTGGCGAAGGCGTCCTTGACGTCCTGCCTGGTCGCGTGGCCGTTCACCAGGCGCGAGATCGACGACTCCTGCATCTGCCGCGACCCCTCGGAGGCGACGATGAGGGCATAGTCGATCTGACCGCTGTCGATCATCGTTCCGGCGATCTGGAGGCTGTTGACCACGCCGAGGCAGGCGTTGGTGACGTCGAAGGCCAGCGCGTTGCGCGGCAGCCCGAGCTCGTGGTGCACCTTGGAGGAGATGCCGGGCTCGAGGTGCGGCCGGGTCACCGAGGCGTTGATGACGACACCGATGCTGGAGGGGTGGACGCCCGCGTCGGCGAGGGCACGGCGTCCGGCCTCGACGGCTCCGTCGGTGTAGTCCTCGTCCTTGGCGAACCAGCGACGGGTCTTCACCCCGGCCAGTCGTTCGATCTGTCCCGGCACCATGCCCGTGGCCGCGTAGGCCGGTTGCAGCAGCTCGTCGAGATGATCGGACGTGACGACTTCTGGCGCTTCGACCGTACTCACCGACAGGATCGAGCAGTTGGCAAGGCGGTACGAGGCGTTCTCGCTCATGGACGTCCTTCAGGGAGTTCGGGCGATCGGCCGGCACCGGGCCGTAGGGTGACCGCGAGTCTACCCAGCGGCCGCAGGACCGCTCCACGTGGGAGAGATGCCGCAGGTCAGGGCCCTTTCGGGCATACCGGACGAGCGTCGCACAGCAGTCTGGACGCAGCCTGCGGCAGCGATGGCGCACGATGGTGGCATGACCTCGAAGGCACGGCCTTCCGCCCGACGTCTGCTCACCCCGCCCGGAACACGCGAGACGACCGCCGAGGCCGGTGGACGCTGGCGGGTCCTGCGCGGGACCCACGAAGGCGCGGGAGTTCCCGCGCTCCTCGTCCACGGAGGCGGGTCGGATCACGCGGGGATCTCCTGGTACCACGCGATCGGCGACCTCGCGCGGGACCGTCCGGTGTACGCCCCCGACCTGCCCGGATGCGGCGGGTCCACCGACGTGGCGGCCGCCGGGTCCGCCGCCGCTATCGCCGATCGTCTCGTCGGGCTCCTCGACGCGCTGAGGGTGGAGAAGGTCGTGGCCATCGGGGTGTCGCTCGGTGGCGACGTGGTGATGAACCTCGCGCTGCGCCACCCGGATCGTGTCGCCGCGCTGGTGCCCGTGGCCGCCGGTGGCCTCATCGGCCGGTTCGGTGGGCCGCTGATGCATCGGGTGACGTGGCTGGCGACCCGACTCCCCGACGGCGTCGTCATGCCCGCCTCCGACTTCTCGAGCCGGTGGAGCGAGGCCCTGTTCGCCAGGAGCGTCACCGACGTCGACTCCCTCCCGCCCGAGGTCGTGGCCGAGTACGTCCGCGAATCACGGGCGCCGGGAGCGGGATACGCGTACTGGCGCTACAACAAGGCCTCGGTGGGGCCGGCCGGGATGCGGAACGACCTCACCGGCCGGCTCGGCAGCCTGGAGGTCCCGACCCTCTTCCTGCACTCCCCGCAGGACCCGCTCGTCCCCGTCGAGGGGTCTCGCCGCGCCGCCGCCGAGATGCCCGACGCGCGCCTCGTGGAGGTGCCGGGGGTGGGGCACTGGCTGCCGCTGGAGGCACCGGCGGTGTTCGCCCGCGAGGTCGGCGAGTTCGCCGCGGCGCGGGGCCTGTCGACCTGCTGAGCAGGCAGCAGGTCGGAGCGCTCAGCCGGCCGGCGTCAGCGTGAGGTGCTCGGTGCCTCCCCAGTCCTGTTCGCGGGTGCTCATGGGGATGTCGGCGCCGTCGCGCCACAACGGCAACTGGTCGCGGGCGTGCGGGTGCCACGGGCTCCCACCCTGACCGAGGGACCCGACGTACCGGCTGGCGTCGGGCTCGGCGAGATCCACGATCTGCCGATAGCTCGCGCCGTTGCGGTGCTCCAGCGAGGCGTTCTCGGGGCGGGCGGGGGCGACGGTGTCGGTTCCGCCGCCGTTGGGGATGCGGGAGGAGAAGATCCGCCCGAGGACGGGGATACCGTCGAAGGCGCCGTGGCCGTGGACCGCGTCGTGGGTGCTGCCCCAGGTCCATCGGTCCATGTCGGCGCCGAGGCGCCGGCGCAGGTCGTCGGTCGTCTCGCGCAGCGTGTGCGCCAGCGCCTGCTCGCAGGTGCTCACGCCCGCCGCGGCGTCGGGGCAGAACACGCCCTGCTCGAGCTGGGCGCCCACCGCGCGGGTGCGCGAGCGCGCCTCCTCACCGAGTTCGTCCGTGGCCAGACCGCGCAGCCGGTACAGCCACGCCTCGAAGATCGTCGTCTCCACAGAGTCGCGCGTCGCGACGCCGTCCCACGTCCGCAGCCTGTCCAGCGCCCGCTGCCCGGCCTCGTCCAGCGGCGTCGTCGCCAGCAACCGGGCCGAGAGCTCGGCCCACGGCCCGCTGCGCACGTCCATCTGCATCGCGCGCATGGCCGCCACGTCGAGGTCGGTGCGCTCACCGAGCATGTCGAGGATGCGCTGCGCCCGATACGGATCGGCCCAGACCCGCGGTCCGGCCAGGCGCGGACCCGAGGCCTCGGGCGGGCCGGGGTCGTTGTTCGCCGACACGACGGCGCCGCTCGCCGGGCCGATGACGTGCGGCACCTCATCGAAGGGGACGTACCCCGACCACTCGTGGCTGCCGTCGCCGGGCACCGGCAGGTGACCCTCCCAGCTGCGGACCGGCAGCTTTCCCGGCGCGTAGTAGCCGATGGTGCCCTCGGTGTCGGCGAGGACGAAGTTCTGGCTCGGTGAGACGTACCGCCGCAGGGCCGTGACGGCGTCGCCCACCGTGCGGGCGTAGTTGAGGTCGAGGAACGCGTCCATCGTCGTGTCGCCCGGGTCGAGCGCGACCCAGCGCAACGCCAGGGTGCGCGGCTGCCCGTCCGGCCCGCTCACCTCGGGGGCGTCGCTGACCCCCACGTCGCTGACGATCGGCCCGTGCCGGCTCTCGCGCACGGTGACGCTCACGTCGTCCTGACCCTTGACGGCGATGACCTCCTGCCGCGACGTCAGCGGCGCGTCCTTCGGTTCGACGTAGAGGTCCTGCACGTCGGCGCCGACGTTGGTGACACCCCACGCGAACGTGTCGGTGCGGCCGATGACGATCGCGGGCAGGCCGGGAATGCTCGCCCCGATGGCCCGCAGGTCCTTGCCCCGCACGTCCGCGAGGTACCAGAGCATCGGCGAGCTCAGCCCGAGGTGCGGGTCGTCGGACAGGATCGGGGCGCCGCTCCTGGTGCGGGAGCCGTCGACGACCCAGTTGTTGCTGCCCTTACCGGGCGCCGGCGCCATGCCGAGGGAGTACGCGGCACGCACCGCGCCCGCCCCTGCCGCGGCCACGGCCGCACTGTCCCGGCGGTCGGCGCCCGCGTCCGACCGGGTACCCGCAGCGGCGGGCCGAGCCCGATCCTCGTCCGAGAGGATCGTCGCGCTGCCCGGCACGGCCGGCGGGTACAAGGCGTCGATCCCCGCCTGACCGGCGCGGGCGTGCGCGCGGGCGGCGATGATCTCGTCGACGTAGTTGCCGGCCAGGTCGAACGACATCATCTGGCTCCACGACACGGCGTCGATGTCGGACCACGGCGCGGGTGAGATGCCGAGAACACGGAACTCCGGAGCCGGCGCCGTGCGCCCCATGGCGGCGTTGACGCCCGCCGTGTACGCCGAGATGAGCTGTCGGCTCTCGGGTTTCAGCGCGGGCAGGGCCTGTTCGGCGACGCGACGAAAGCCCATCGTGCGCAGGAACCGGTCCTTCTCGACCGCCCCCGGGCCGAGGACCTCGGCGAGCGTGCCGCCGACGATGCGCCGCTGGAACTCCATCTGCCAGGAGCGGTCCTGCCAATGCACGAATCCGAGGGCGAACACGGCGTCCTCGTCGGTGTCGGCACGGATGTGGGGCACGCCCCACTCGTCGCGCGTGACCTGCACCGGGCCGTGCAGTCCCGCCAGTGGCACCTCGCCCGTGGCCGGCCGGTTCTCGTGCCGGAGCCACGCGACTCCCGACAGGCCGAGGGTCACGATCACGACGGTGAGCGTGAGGAGGACGATCAGGACGCGGCGGGCGATCCGAGCGGTGCGCACCGGCCGATCATGTCAGCCCGTCGGGCGCCAGGAGTGGGCATACGGGAAGGGGCGCGTCCGTCGTACGGACACGCCCCTTCACCTGCGTCGAGACCAGCCTCAGCGCCTGCGACCGAATCTGCTTCGCCCCCGCGGCTGTTCGGGGCGGTCGGCGGCGGGCGCAAGATCACCCGACTCCGCGAGCTCCAGCGCGAGTTCGCGCCGGAGCGTCGCACGCTCCAGACGCACGGTGCGACGGTGTTCGGCGTGCAGCGCGCGGAACGTCGAGACGCACATCGCGATCATCACGAGGGTGAACGGCGCCGCCACGAGGATCGCCATGGTCTGCAACGCAGACAGACCGGCTTCGAGACCGCCCTCACCCTGCTGGTGTCCGACCCAGAGCAGGACCGCCGCGATCGCGCCGGCGACCAGACCCCAGAACACGCGGATCGCGACGTGCGGCTGCGGATCCCCACCGGCGCTCAGCATGGAGACGACGAAGGAGCCGGAGTCCGAACTCGTCACGAAGAACACGACGATGAGGATGAGGAAGAGACCCGACAGCACGGCCGCGCCTGGCATGTCGGCGAGCAGGGAGAACAGCGACGCCTCCGTGGCCACGCTGCCGTCGGCGCCGATGAGACCGCCGCCGCCGAACAGCTCGCGGTAGATCGCGCTGCCGCCGAGGATCGAGAACCACGTGAACGTCAGCAGCGTCGGCGCGAGGAGCACGCCGAGGACGAACTCGCGCACCGTGCGGCCACGGGAGATGCGGGCGATGAAGATGCCGACGAACGGCGACCAGCTGATCCACCAACCCCAGTAGTAGGTGGTCCAGGCGCCGAGCCACGCCTCCCCGTCCTGGCCCTGGAAGGGCATGGTGCGAAAGCTCAGCTCGACGAGGCGGGCGACGTACAGGCCGATGTTCTGGACGAACTCGCGCAGGATGAACAGCGTCGGGCCGAGGAGGAGCATGGCGAGGACGAGCACGCCGGCCAGCACGAGGTTGATGTTCGACAGCCACTTGATGCCGACGTCGAGGCCGCTGACCACCGACATCAGCGCGAGCAGCGTGATGCCGAGCGTCAGCCACAGCAGCAGCGAGATCGACTGCCCCGCGATCCCGAGGACCTCCAGGCCCGCGGACAACTGCACGACACCGAACCCGAGCGAGGTGGCGACACCGAACACCGTGCCGACGATCGCGACGATGTCGACGACGTCGCCGAGGACACCCTTGACGCGGTCGCCGAAGACCGGCTCGAGGGCCCAGCGGATCGAGACCGGGCGGCCGCGGCGGTGCACCGCGTAGGCGATGGCCAGACCCACGACCACGTAGATGGCCCAGGCGTGCAGACCCCAGTGCAGGAACGTCGTCGTCATCGCGTTCTGCGCCGCGACGCCGGGGTTCTGCTCCAGCGTGGGCCCGCCCGGCGGCGGCGTCGCGAGGTGGTTGAGCGGCTCGGCCACACCCCAGAACACGAGCCCGATGCCCATGCCTGCCGCGAACAACATGGCGAACCACGAGAACAGGCCGTACTCCGGCTCCTCGTCGTCCTGGCCCAGGGTCACGTCGCCGTACCGCGAGATGCCGCACCACAGGCTGAAGACGACGAACGCCGCCACCAGCAGCACGTAGTACCAACCGATGCTGCTGACGACGAGCTTGTTGACCACCTCGAGCTGCGCGGCGAACCACGTGGGAGCGAAGGCCGCGACCGCCACGAAGACGGTGACGATCAGCCCGGCGGGGGCGAGCACCGGCCAGTAGGCGGCCCGCCGTGGGACCAGATCCTGCTGAGGCTTCTCGTAGCCGGCGGTGGGCTCGGACGCAGACGGTGCAGATGAATCAGACGCGGTCGTGGACATGGTCCTCCTGGTCGCGGGCCCGACGAGGCCCTGATCGGCGCCCGATGGGGCCCGGATCGAACGGTGATGAGTGGGCGACAAGGCGCCGAGAACGTCTCGTCGAGGACGGCGAAGCGATGGTCCGCCCCTCCTCGGTGACGTGCCGACCATAGTGGACATCCGCCCAGGTCGGAAACCCAGGGGTGTTCAAACCTCCCCCGGGCCGGGCCTCGCCTAGGCTGAGATGGCCTGGCCGCGACCCCGCGACCTGCTTGTCTGCCCGAGGATCCGAGGACTCCCCATGGCCACCGAAGTCGCCTCCCTCTCGCACGAGGACTGCTGGGACATGCTGCAGCGCGAGGAGTTCGGACGCCTCGCGTACTCCCTCGACGGCGAGGTGCACATCGTCCCGATCAACTACGCCGTCGACTCCGGTCGGCTGGTGTTCCGCACCGCCGAGGGCAGCAAGCTCCTGGCCGTCCTGCGCGGCGGCACGGTGGCCTTCGAGATCGACGACATCGGCGACGAATGGGCCTCCAGCGTGATCGTGCGCGGTCCGGCCTCCGAACTACCGCCCGAGGACGCCCGCTGGGCCGACCAGTTGCGGCTGCGGCCGTGGATCCGGTCGGAGAAGCAGTACGTCGTGGCGATCCAGCCGACCGAGATGTCGGGGCTGCGCTACCGGTTGCACCGGCCGTGGACGTCGATGTTCCCCCAACCCTGAGCTCCTCGGGTTTCCCCAACCTCCGACGCACCGCCGCGGTTCGCGCCGTGTCTGTGGACGACCACGGGCGGGCGCCCCGAACCGGGTGAGGGTGGCATCAGGCCCACTCCTCACCGCTCGGAGGTCTCCCGTGTCGCGTCACCGCCGCCCCCTGCCGCCCGAGGTCCCACGCCGGGCCGCCTGGGCCACCCTGCTGTTCCTGCTGATCGCGGCGGCCGTCGGCGGCGCCCGTAGCGCCGGCGCCGACCCCGTGCCTGCCTCACCACCGGTCGCCGGCACCGCCCGCACGGCGTGCACCGAGTCGGCCGCGCGCCAGAGCCTGCCCGCCGGGTGGACCCTCGAATGCCGCTCCGAACTCCCGCCGGACTGGAACGCCGCGACCGGGGACCGACCGACCTCGGCGATGAGCAGTCGCGCCGAACGCCGCATCGTCGTCCTCGAGGGGCAGAGCCCCGGCTACACCGAGGCCTCGATGACCCACGAGATCGCCCACGCCGAGGCCTCCTCCTGGCCGCCCGAGTTGAGGGCTGCGTTCGCCCGGGCCGTCGGCGGGACGACCTGGAGTGGCCCGGGCACGGCCGGGACGCCTGCCCCGGGCGACGCGCCGACCGTGGGCGTGGGGGGCGGACAGGACTCTCCGACCGAGGTGTTCGCCGAGAGCAGTGTCCGGTGCCGCGGGTTGCCCACCCACGCGAGCTTTCCGCTGGTGCCGTGCGAACTCGTCGAGGCCGCCCGCGCCGCCGGTGGGGCGAGGGGGCCGCTCCCGGTCTCGGGCTCGGTGCCGACAGAGGCACCGATATCGCCACCGACATCGACACCGTGACGACGCGCCACGCGGAGGACGTCGATCGCGCGAGGTGGGTCCTCAGAAGACCCGGTAGTCCTCGCGCATGGCCCGTTGGATCTTCGAGTAGTCGGCCATGGGGTCCTGGCCGAGCACTCCGGCCCAGAGCGGCACGAGGTCCTCCTGGTAGCGGTGCCCCTCGCCGCCGGGCACGCGGACCGAGCGGGGCATGTCGCTCGCGATCTGCCAGAACGTCACCCAGGGCACCCACCGCATCGCCGAGGTGACCTTGCGGCTGGCGCGCTCACGCAACCAGTCGGGCTCGTTCCACAACAGATCCCACGACCACCACACGATGGGATCGGTCGGGTTCTGCGCGAACGCGACCCGCGGGGCCTCCCACATCCCGAACGGACGGCCGTAGAAGTCGTTGACGGCGTTCTGCCTCTCGGTGACGAACCGGATGTGCCGGCCGTCGTCCACGACGGGTGCGATCTCGGGTGAGCCGTCACGGCGCTGTGCGGTGAGCTCCTGCCACAGGGGGCTCTCACGCGGGGTGCCGGTCCACACGGCGCCGTCGACGCGGTCGAGCAGGTCGTCCTTGTCGGCGAACACGGCCTGGCCGCCGTACGCGCCGAGGGACTCCCCGCCGATGTAGAGCTTGGGCCGCCCGTCGGCGGGTTGCCGGCGCACCTCGGCCTCGACCTTGTCGAAGAGGATCCGCGCCGCCTTACCGGCCGTCTCCTTGTCGGTGTAGTAGGCGAGCGCGCTCGGCAGGTAGGTGTACTGCATCGAGGCGATGGCGCTGTCGCCCCCGGTGAGGAACTCGACCGAGCTGGGATGCCACTCGGGGATCCACCCCTCCCCCGCGGGCATCATGACGACGAGGACGGAGCGGTCGAAGGCGCCCGTGCGGTAGAGCTCGTCGACCACGGCCTCGGCGGTGCGTTCCAGATCGCGGCTCTCGTGCAGTCCCGCGTAGACGCGGATGGGCTCCTTGGCGGGGCGGCCGGTCACCTCCTCGATCCGGTCCCGGCGGGGACCGTCGGCCACGACACCCTGCCCCTGTCGGCCGAGGGTCGCCCACGTCTCGGGAGATCCCGGACCACCGGAGCGGGTGGTCTCGGTGGGGGCGTGCGTCCCGGTGGCGACTGGGCGTTGACCAGGGCCGCCTGACGCGTCGCGGACTCGACGAAACGGGCGAAGAACACGTCGTTGGAGACGAACACGACGAGCCACACGATGATGATCAGCGACGTCGTCGCGGACGCGATGCCCGGCAGGAAGGGCCGCGACATGCGCCGGAGCAGGCGCCACATCCCGCGCAGGGTCCGGAACACCAGGAACAACGCCCCGAAGAGCGCCACCCCGGCCACGATGCCGAGCAGATGGTCGCTCAGGGGAAACGGGTCGGCGCCGATCCGCCGGGAGATGTCGTCCTGCAACTCGATGCTGCGGCGGATCATCTCCAGGGCGGCCAGCAGGATCGCGACGAGCAGGACCCGGCCGACCAGCCGCGCGGCTCCGGGGCGCATGCGGATGCTCAGCCCCGTCCACCGCGAGAAGAGCCGGGCCATCCAGGCCAGCAGCAGACCCAGTCCGTAGCCGTAGGTGAGACAGATGCCGAGGTTGAACGCGGTCATCCACCACGTGCGCGGGATGAGGCTGGGCGACAACGCCGACACCCCGAGGACGAGGGCTCCGAGCAGACCCGGCCAGGTCGGACGTGCCGAGACCGGCGTCGTCGACGACGAACCCGTCCGGGTCGCCCGCCCGACCTGCGACCGGACGTCCCCGCCTCGATCGCGCGCCGCCTCCGTCTCCACGTCTGCATTATCGGTGGTGAGCATCGCCGGAACGACGCGCTCCCCCGTGCACCCGCTCGGGACGACCCGTCGCGGACGACCCTCGGTACAGAGCCCGGCCCGGCACGCCGAGTCGCGGGCAGGGACGGTCACGTGACGGCGACGTCGCGGTGAACAGGCGTCGTCGGCCGCTGGAATCTTCTGCCGCAGCGCTGCGACCTCGCACATCGGGGGCCGGCCAGGGTCCTCACCCATGGCGCACGGCGAACGCCGCGTGTTGACTCGTGGTGACGGGCCGATCAGCGGCCCACATGCGGGTTTCGGGCGGGAGACGCCCGAACCGGCGTGCTTAGACTGGTCAGGACGTCGGGTGCCAGGCGCGGCGCAGACGCTGCCGACCGGTCGGGCCGGCACGGTCATGGGAGGAGGGGCCGCCCTGTACATCGCCCTCGCCGTGGTGCTCGCAACCATCGCGGCCGCCGTGTTCGCGATCGGGGCGTCCCTGCAGTCGAACGCCGTCGGCCGGGCCGTCGATGCCGAACAGGGCCCCGGTGACCGGGCCCACATCCAGGGGGTCGTCGGCGGGCGCGCGATGGCCTCGCTGCTGCGCAATCCCACGTGGCTCGCCTCCGTCGGCATCATCGTCGTCGGCGGGTGCCTGCACGCCGTCGGGCTGGCGCTCGCGCCGATCTCGATCGTCCAACCGATCGGCGTCCTCGCCATCCCCTTCGCCGTCCTCATCGCCGCCCGCAAGCACCGGCAGCGTCCGCCGGCGTCGGTGATGATGGCGGTCACCGTCACCATGCTCGCCGTGCTGGCCTTCGTCCTCGCCGCAGCCAGCGACGGCAAGAACGCCGAACGCATCGACGCGCTCGAGGTGGCGTGGTCCGCCGTCGGGATCGGCGTCATCGCCGCCGTACTGGCCCTGCTGGGGTCGGTCGGCCCCCGCTGGGTCCGCTGCGTCGCCTGGGCCTCCGCCGGTGCCGTCGTGTACGGCCTGGCCTCGGCGCTGCTGCGCACCGACACGATGCTCATCGCGCAGGGCGGCCTCATGAACTGGCACGTCCTCGCCTACACCACCGCCGTCATCGCCGCGTTCGCCGTCGGCGGATGGCTCATCCAACATGCCCACGCCAACGGCCCACCGGCCGTCGTCCTGGGTAGCCTGACCGTGGTCGACCCCATCGTCGCGGTCCTGTTCGGGATCGGTTTCCTCGGTGAGGGCGCCCATCTCGCGCCGACCCACATCGCCGTCATGGCCTTCTCGGCCGTCGTCGCCGCCATCGGGGTCGTCCTGCTGGCGCGTCATCATCCCGAGAACCACCCGTCCACCGACCCCCGGGACCGCCCCGGTCCGTCCCCTTCGGAGTCCCGCATGACTCCTGAGCCACGAGAGGAGCACACCCCGTGAAGATCATGATCGGGTGTGACACGTACCCCACCGACGTCAACGGCGCGGCCCGCTTCGCCGAGCGACTGTCGATCGGGCTGGTCGGTCGCGGCCACGAGGTGCACGTCGCCGCGCCGTCCACCACCGGGCCCGTGGGGGTCGAGGAGCGCGACGGCGTCGTCGTCCACCGGGTCCGCTCGGTGCGCTATCCCTTCCACGAGGAGTTCCGCATCTGCCTTCCGTGGCAGACCCGGCCGGAGGTGGCGGCCATCATGAAGCGGGTGCGTCCCGACGTGGTGCACACGCAGGCGCACTTCGTCGTCGGCCGCTACACCGCGCGTAGCGCCGCCGAGCTCGGCATCCCGCTGGTGGCCACCAACCACTTCATGCCGGAGAACCTCACCGACCAGCTCCCCATCCCCGTCCACGGCAGCATCGCGCGCCTGGGCTGCCGCCTGGCCTGGCGCGACCTGGCGCGGGTGTTCCGCCAGGCGCAGGTCGTCACGGCTCCCACGCCGCGGGCCACCGAGCTCCTCGACTCCGAGGCGAAGATCAGCGGCGCCCTGCCGATCTCCTGCGGCATCGACGCGGCCCCGTATGCCGCCGCCGCCGAGGCCGCGCCGCGCAACGTCATCCCGCGCATCCTCTTCGTCGGCCGCCTCGACCAGGAGAAGCGCGTCGGCGAGTTGATCGACGCCGTCTCCGCGCTGCCGCGCTCCACGCCGTACCACCTGGAGATCGTCGGCGACGGCACCATGCGCGAGCAGTGGAAGGCCCAGGTCCGGGCCCGCGGCATCGAGGAACACACGACCTTCCGCGGATTCGTGTCCGAGGCGGAGCTGCTCGAGGCGTACGGGCGCTGCGACGTCTTCTGCATGCCGGGAGTCGCCGAGCTGCAGAGCCTGGTGACGCTGGAGTCGATGTCGGCGGGCAAGCCCGTCGTCGCCGCCGACGCGATGGCCCTGCCGCACCTGGTCCACCCCGGCCGCAACGGCTGGCTCTACCCGCCCGGTGACGTCGCCGCGTTGTCCGACCGTCTCGCCGGGCTGCTGACCGACTCCGACATGCGCCGCCGCATGGGTGCGGCCAGCCGCGAGATCGTGCGGCGCCACAGCCTCGAGGCCACCCTCGACAAGTTCGAGGACGTCTACGAGACGGTGCGTGGCGCGGGCCGTCAGGGGCGCACCGCCGCCTGACACCCCGTCGAGGCGGGCGACCCGCAGCCTCGGACATGAAGAAGGGCCTGGTCGGCACTCGCCGCCCGGGCCCTTCTTCACGTCGTGGGTCTCTCATCCCCGACCGGGGAGGTCGTGACTACCAGAGCTTGCGGTAGACGGCGGCCGACTTGAGGTTCTGGGGGTTCTCGGTCCAGAGGGAGTTCTGGATGTAGTCGGCGTGCTCGTTGAAGTAGCTCTCGACGACGAGGACGTCGCTGTTCTGCTCGAAGAACCGCCGCATCTGGGTGATGTAGAACGGGTTGTCGCCGTTGCCGCCGGCGCCGGGCTTGGCCAGACCCCATTCGGGGACGGACATGCCCTTGCCGCGCTTGCGGGCGAAGGCCGCCACGTCGGCGAGGCCGGGGGCGTTCTTCGGCTGCAGCGCCGAGCGCCACTGGGAGGCGTTGGTCGCGCCCGTCTGGTGCCAGTCGTAGACGTCGCAGCCGATGAGGTCGACGTACTTGTCACCGGGGTACAGCTTGGTGAGGGAGTCCAGACGGTTGCTCTGCCCCGCCAGCGACGAGCCGCAGTTGATGTCGAAGTCGATGACGATCTGCGGGGAGGCCTTGCGCATGACGGTGGCGACCCGGGCGAAGGCGCGTCGGTAGTCGGCGGCGTTGCCCGCCGTGGCCTTCCAGGGGTACCAGTGCCCGTTGGCCTCCCACCCGATGCGGGCGATGGCCTTGCCGCGGCCCTTCTTGCGCAGGTCGGTGGCGACCTTGCGGAAGACCGCGTCGTGCTTGCCCGCGGCGACGTCCTTGAGCGAGGCCGAGCCGTCCGAGGGCAGCAGGGGCACGCCGTACATGAGGCCGCCACGGAAGCTGCGGAAGGTCTCGATGTGCCAGGTGGAGTTCTTGATCGCGTTCCACGAGCCGCGCTCGGGGTAGGTCGTCGCCATGTCGGAGGGCGAGCCGCGCCACGCGCCCCAGTCGGCGGCGCGCTGACCGCTGAGGTATCCCCCGGTCCACGCCCCGGAGTACCAGGAGTTGCTGGAGGCGCTGGTGCCGAGGATGCGTTTGGCGGCGGCACCGGCCTTGCGCGGCTCCGCGTGGGCCGGCTGGGCGGGCACCGCCAGACCGAGGGTGAGCATGGCGGCCGCGCCGGCGGCGACCACGGACGAGGTACGGCGGAAAGACATGGTGTGTCCTGACGATGCGAGCAGCGGTGGGCGAGTGCACCGTAACCGTCCGGATGACGCCGGTCTCCTCCCTCGTCGGCGCCCGCAGACCCCTCGCGCCTGTGCACGCCGGGCCACGGCACGTGCCCGAGGACGAGTCACTCATCCGGGTACCCCTGCCCCAAATGGACATTCGTCCAACTTCGTAGAGCGGCGGCCCCTGCACCCTCGGCCGGGGTCGACACGCCGGTCGACCCCCAGAATTCATCCGAGGCCACGCAGTTGCCCGCATGATGGACGGAGGGATCTCACGTACCAGGACGATTGACGCTGCCGGCGACCCACTTCGTAGGGCCCGGATCACACCGTGCGGGACGCGCGGGTCACAGCCCCGCCAGGTGCGATGGCTTACGTTGGAGGGCACGACGACGCGGGTGAGGGAGGGCCGCCGATGCAGGAAGAGAGCATCGCCGACACCCTGGGCCGCCTCGCCGGTGAACTCGAGGCCACGCTCGCGCAGGCCCGCCGCGCCCACGACGCCTACGCGGCACTCCCGCGCCGGCACGACACCCTCGCCGATCAGATCCTCGTGCAACGCACTCGCGTCGGGTTGTACACCGCCGGCTACCTCGTGGCCGGGCTGCGCGAGGAGTCCGAGAACGCCCGCCGGCGCGCCCCCGACCTCACGGTCGCCGGACTCCGCCTGCCCCCTCGCCCCCGCGACGACACCCCCGAGACCGTCCTCGACTGGTGGGCCGGCCTGAGCGAGGACGAGCGCGAGGGTGTGATGCTCGCCGATCCACTGTTCGTCGGATCGGCCGACGGACTGCCGTATCGCGTGCGCCACCGGGTGAACATGGCGGTCCTCGAGGCCGAGATCGAGCGCCGGACCGCGCTCGCCGCGGAGGCAGAGCAGCAGATGTCGTCCGACACCCCGGCCGCTGCGAAGCGCCGCACCCAGGACGACCAGGACCTGCGGGGGCTGCTCAAGCTGCGAGCTCTGCTCATGCCGTCCACCGCCGACCAGCTCGAGCAGCTCCGGGACGGTGCGGCCGCCGCCCTGGCGAGGATCAGCACCCCGCACCAGGAGAGGTTCCTCTACCTGTTGGACCCCGCCACCTACCCGCTCAAGGCGGCGGTGGTCCTGGGCGACCTCGACACCGCGGACCACGTCGTCCTCCACGTCCCGGGCGCGACGACCACCGTCGACCTGCGGCTCTTCCGCGAGGCGGCGTGGATGTCCCACCTGCGCACCGAGGCCTCCCGGCACGTCGACCCGGCGTCGGTGGCCGTCGTCGACTGGATCGGCTACCAGGCACCGGTCGACATCGCCGTGCGCCGGCCGTTGGGCGACAGCGGTGTGCCCTTGCTGCTGCCGGGCGAGGCCGCGGACGCGCGCTTCGCCCACGAGGCCGTCCCCGCGCTGGTCCGGTGCGCGCGCGGATTGCGGGTGGCCACGCAACCCGGCACACGGCTCGTCGCCTCGGGCCATTCCTACGGCGGGTCGGTCGTGGGCCTGGCCCTGGCGGAGACGGACGTCTTCGACGCGGCCGTCGTCACCGGATGCCCCGGCCTCTTCACCGGCGACGCCGCCGACCTGCACGTGCCGACCGACGCCCTGTTCGCCGCGACCGCACCCGGCGACCTCATCGCCCTCCTCGGCGTCTTCGGCGGTCCCACCCATCAGGTGCGCGGTATCCGCTCGATCTCGGCCCGCGCGCGCCCCGTCACCCATCCCGACGGCACGAGGACCCTGCTGCTGCCCACCTTCGGCCACGAGGCCTACTACAACGCGGGCACCGCGACCCTCCACGGCATCGGCGCGGTCGCCGCCGGAGCGATCGATCAGGTGCGCACCACCCGGCGAGTTCCCGGGGCCGGAACCGCCGCCGGGGACCATGCCGTCGTCACGGCCCTGGACAGCGAGGTCATAGACTGATCGGCCGGACACCGGGAGGAACGCTGTGACCACCGAGAACGACGCCCCGACGCAGTCGGGACAGATGCCGGGAGACACGTCAGCGGCAGACACGTCGGCAAGCGAGACGCCGCACCACTACGTCGTCCCGGCCGAGCACGCCCTCACGGGTGCGCGGCTGCGCGAGGTGGACACCTCCCCCGGCTGCGGATCGGCGAGGTGTCCGAGCGCCTCGGTCTGTCCTCCCGCAGCATCCGGTACTACGAGGAGTCCGGGCTCGTCACTCCTGCGGGTCGCACGACCGGCGGGTTCCGCATGTACTCGGAGTTCGACGTCCAGCGCCTACTCGGCGTCATGCAGATGAAGCCGCTCGGGTTCTCCCTCGAACGCATGGGTCAGGTCCTCGGCGACCTGGACGTCCTGCGCGACGACGACGCCGATCACGCCGACCGGATGCAGGCCCGCGCCCGCCTCAGCGACCTGCACGCCGAGATGCAGGAGGCGCTCGCGAGTCTCGCCCAGCGCCTGGAGATCGCGCGGTCCTTCACCCACCGGCTCGACGAGGAACTCACCGAACTCGACGGGTCGAGCTGAGGGGAACGGCCCGCCGCGACGGTGGGTCAGTGGGTTCGGCCGGCCACCATCGTGATGTATTCGCGCAGCCCCACGAACGAACTCGGATCGGGGTCGGCGCTGAGTTCGCGTGCGGCGCGCTCCAACCACTCCCGGGCCGAGGGCACCCTTTCGAGCAGGGCGTCGAGCACGTCGTCGGTCGTCACCGGCGACACCCGTGACTCGGCGGTGCGCACGGCCGCCGCGATGTCCGACCCGGAGTAGCCGCTGGACAGGTGGGCGATCTCGGCGACGTCGACCTCGGGGTGCTCACCGAGTTGCTGGCGCAGCACGACCTCGCGGGTCGTGCGGTCGGGCGGCAGCACGAGCAGCGACTGCTCGAGGCGGCCGGGACGACGCAGCACCGGATCGACGTTCCAGGGCGCGTTGGTGGACCCCATGATCGTGATGCCGTAGTTGCCCTCGGACCCGCGGTCGAGCTCGGCGACCAGGGCCGCGACCGCGCCGGAGGTGGCGCGCCTGGTGGCGGCGCGCTCGCCCAGGTGGTCGATCCCGTTGAGGCAGAGGACGACCGGAGCCTGTTCGCGCGCCGCGTGAAAGACGGCGGCGATCTCGTCGGTCTGCTCCTCGTGGCTCATGCCGGCGAAGGTGACGGCCAGGAAGCGGGCATCGAGCTCGCCGGCGGTCGCGCGGGCGAGGAAGGTCTTGCCGCAGCCGGGCGGACCGTAGAGAAGCACCCCACCCGACCGGCTCTTGCGGTACAGCCGCCGCAACTCGGGGTTGCGCATGGGGGCGAGCACGGCCGCCTCCAGACGCTCCTTGGCGACATCCATCCCGCCGATGTCGGCGAGGGTGACGTTGACGCGTTCGGCCCAGAGGTCGTCGCGGTCGTCCACGTCGTCGGGAGCATGGGAGGCGCCGGCCGCGTCACGGCCTTGGTCAGGCTCCGCTGCCGCGCCGTGCGTCCCCTGATCGGGCCCGGCCCCGTGCTGCGGTCGCGTCCGCGAGGATCCCGGCTCGTCGCCCTCGCCAGAGGCCCGTTCGACGGCAGCGGTGTCCTGGTCGGCCCCGGCAGGCGGCATGGCGCCCGTCTGCTGCGCCTGACCTGCGGGAACGCCCAGCAGATCGCGCATGAGCCGCCGCGCGTTCTCGCTGCCGGGGTCGATGGCCAGGGCCGCGGCGCAGTGGCGCACGGCCTCCTCCGGCTTGCCGTCGGCGCGCAGGAGGTCCGCCAGATGCAGCCGGAGCGGGATGTCCGTCGGCGCGGCCTCGGTAGCGGCGAGCAGGCTCACGAGGAGCGGTTCCATGGGCACCACACCAGGCTAAGCCTCGCGGCGGCGAGGGGCGCGCCGCCAGAGGTGCATTCGGCTCTCGCGCCGTGACACGACCGGACCCCGGCGACCCGTGCCCTCACGGGCGGGTCGGGTCGTCGGGGTCGAAGAGAGGCCGGCGGGGGCGCCGACATCGAGGTCAGCGTCGGGAGCGGTGAAGGTCGACCATGAGCGCGGCGCCGAGATCGTTGCCGACGTGGACGAGTTCGCCGACGTCGACGCTCTCGTACCGGTCCGCGACGGTCGGCTCCTGGCCCTGCAGGGCGGCCTCGCCGATCGTGGCCGCCTCGGCGACGAGCACGGAGCGCAGTTCAGGTGACAGCACGCCCCCGTGACGGGACCCGATCTTGGCCACCTCACAGGCATACCGCTCGGCCTCGGCAGCGACGTGCTCGTCCTCGGTGAGGAGCATGCGCGCCGTCCGTTCGAGCAACGCGATGCCCCGCTCGAGGTCGCCCTCGCCGAGATCGGTGACCGCACGACGGAGCAGCGCGTACTCCTCGCTCGAGGCCCGCGTGGCCAGCGTCTGCAGACGCAGGCCGAGCAGCCGCTCCTTGGTGCGCGTGGGGCCCGAACCGCGGCCCAGGGCGAGACGGTCGTCGTCGGCGTTCGACTGGGCGAGTCCGTCGAGCAGTTCGCGGCCGGCCTCTTGCGCGGGGCCGCCGAGGGTGTCCCGCAGCGGGACGGCCTTGACGAGCAGCGTCGCGATGAAGATGAGGGCCGTCAGGGGCAGTCCGATGAGGAAGACGTCGTGCAGCGCGTCGGCCAGACCCTGGCGGACTGCGGTGGCCACGGCGGGCGGCAGCTGGGCGAGAACGGTGGGGTCGAGGACCGCACCGGCGTCCATCCCCTCGGCCGGCATCCGGCCCGCGGCACCGGGCGGGAGGTGCGAGGCGATGGCCGCACCGGCGCGCGAGGTCATGATCGTGCCGAACACGGCGATGCCGATGGTCGACCCGACGTTGCGGAAGAACTGCGTGGCAGCCGTGGCCACACCGAGGTCGGCGCGGGGGACGACGTTCTGCACCACGAGGGTGAACACCTGCATGCACATGCCGAGACCCGCGCCGAGGACGACCATCGCCCCGGTCAGCTCGAGGGGGTCGGCGCCGTGGTGCAGGCGGGTGAGCAGCCAGTAGCCCACGCCCATGAGCGCGACTCCGACCAGCGTGAACTCCTTGTAGCGACCCCACCGGGTGATGAGCATGCCGACGACGATCGACAGGCCGATCATGGCCACGCTCATCGGCATGAGGATGAGGCCCGACTGGGTGGCGTCGACGCCGAGCACGCCCTGGGCGTAGACGGGGATGTAGATGAGCGCGCCGAACATCAGCATCGAGACACCGAAGCTCGCGATGTTGCTGAAGGTGAAGACCGAGCTGCGGAACAGGCGCAGCGGGATGACCGGCTCCTCGGCCCTGGTCTCGATGGCGATGAACGTGCCGAGTCCCACGACGCCGAAGGCGTACAGGCCGAGGATCTGCGGGGAGCCCCAGGCCCAGGTGGTGCCGCCGAGGGAGGTGGCGAGCAGCAGGGCGAGCAGCGTCACCGAGAGCACGAGGATGCCGGCGACGTCGATCTTGGCCTCGCGGCGCTGGTGCTCGAGGTGGAGGAACTTCCAGATCGCGCCGAAGGCGATGAGGCCGACCGGCAGCGAGATGTAGAACAGCCAACGCCATCCCCAGTGGTCGGTGACCGCGCCGCCCACGAGGGGTCCGACGATCGAACTCACGCCGAAGACGGCGCCCATGAGTCCCTGGTACTTGCCGCGCGCCCGCGGCGGGATGATGTCGCCGATGATGGTCTGTGACAACGGCATCAGCGTGCCCATGCCGACGCCCTGGACGACGCGGGCGAAGACGAGGAACCAGAAGCTCGTCGAGAGGCCCGCGAGGACCGACCCGACCATGAAGACGATCAGCCCGCCGAGGTAGAACGGCCGGCGGCCGTAGAGGTCGGAGAGCTTGCCGACGATCGGCACCGTGATCGCCGAGACGAGCATCGCCGAGGTGGCCAGCCACGAGTAGTGCTCCATGCCACCGAGTTCGGCGACGATGCGCGGCATGGCCGGCGAGACGATCGTCTGGCTGATCGAGGCGACCAACATGCCGAGCATGAGGCCGATGAAGACGCGCTGCCCGGCGGCGTCGAGCCGGAAGTCGGTTCCCGTCCGGGACGTGATGGCGGGTTCTGCTGAGGTCGTTGTCACGTCACCACCGTACGCCGAGACTTGCAGTGGCTGCAACTTTACAGGTAGTGCATAATGATGTTCTCGCCTGTGGAGGTGCCCGTCTGTGTCCGATTCACCGTCTCCTGCCCCCTCGACCCCGACGTCGAGTCCGGTTCTGCGCCCGACCCCGTACGTCATGCCGTGCACGGCGTCGCGCACGACTCGGTTCTCGGCGACGGCGACGCTCACGCCCTCTCACCCCTGGCCGGTGATTCCACGTGCGGCCTGCGCGAACGCAAGAAGCGCCTCACCCGTCGCGCCCTGCACCAGGCGGCCCTGACCCTCGTGTCCGAACGCGGACTCGACGACGTCACGACCGACGAGATCGCGGCCGTGGCGGATGTGTCGGCGCGCACGTTCTTCAACTACTTCCCCACCAAGGACGCCGCCGTCATCGGCATGGCCCCCGACGTGGGCGAACGCCTGGCCGCGGCCCTGCGCGCACGGCCGAGCTCCGAGGACCTCTTCACCGCCGTGACCACGGTGATCTCGGCGGCCGTCTCCGTCATCGAGGACGACGTGCTGCGGTCACGACGCCGGGCCGTGGTCGGGCGCGACCCGCGCCTGGGTGCGGCGATGATCGGCGCGACCCGTGAGGTCGAATCCGCGCTGGTCGCAGCGGCGACCGCGCGCCACGACGACCTCCCCGAGCTGAGAGTGCGCATCACCGTGGCCGCCGTCATGGCCGCCACCCGGGCCACCTATCTGTACGGTCGGCAGGTCGCCGAGGCGAGCGACTCCGACGCCGTGTCCTCACGCGAGAGCGCGCCGGACCTGCCCACCGCGCTCGATCAGGCCTTCGCGTTCCTGGCCCACGGTCTCGCGGACTGAGGGCACCGGCCCTCCACGCGCATCACGCCACGCACCGACACCTCAGGGCCGGTGTTCCTCGCCCGACCGGTGGTCCTCGCCCGGTCGATCCGCGGGTGCGTCCCCGTCGGCCGGCTCCTGCGGCACAGGTGCAGTGGATCCGCCCTGGATGGGCGAGGGGATCTCCTCGGGGTTGGGGCGATCGATCCCGGCGGCGGCGTACACGTCGGCCTCGTCGAGGGTTTCCTTCTCGAGCACCGCGATCGTGATGCGCTCGAGCTTGTCGCGGTGCTCGCGCAGCAGGCGCACGGCCTCGCGGTAGCACTCGTCGACGATGCGGCGCACCTCGTCGTCGGCGCGGGCGAGGATCGCGTCGGAGAATCCGGCGGAGCGGGGGTCGCCGTCGCTGGGGTAGATCTGCACCGGCCCGACCTTCTCGCTCATGCCCCACCGGCCGACCATGCTGCGGGCGATGTTGGTGCTGGAGTCGAGGTCGGACTCGGCGCCGGTGGTGATGACGCCGAAGATCAACTCCTCGGCCGCCATACCACCCAGGGCGCCGATGATGCGCCCGCGCAGGTACTCCTCGTCGTAGCCGTACCGGTCGGCGTCCGGCGTGGAGAGCGTGACGCCGAGCGCCCGCCCGCGCGGGATGATCGACACCTTGCGCACCGGGTCGGCGCCGGGCTGCAGCATGCCGAGCAGCGCGTGTCCGGCCTCGTGGTAGGCCGTGCGGCGGCGCTCCTCCGGCGGCATGATGACGTTGCGTGCCGCGCCGAGCTGGACCTTCTCCAGCGCCTCGAACATGTCGGACTGGGTGACGGCGTCGGTGTTCTTGCGTGCCGCGAGCAGGGCCGCCTCGTTGACGAGGTTGGCCAGCTCGGCACCGGTCATACCGGGGGTCGACTTGGCCACCGCGCGCAGGTCGACGTCGTCGCCGAGCGGGACCTCGCGGCTGTGCACCGCGAGGATCTGCTCACGTCCGAGCGCGTCGGGCGCGTGCACCTGGATCGTGCGGTCGAAGCGGCCCGGACGCAGCAGCGCGGAGTCGAGGACATCGGCGCGGTTGGTCGCGGCCAGCACGACGACGCCCTCGCTGCCGGAGAAGCCGTCCATCTCGGTGAGGATCTGGTTGAGCGTCTGCTCGCGCTCGTCATGTCCACCCATGGCGCGTGAGCCGCCGCGGGAGCGGCCGATGGTGTCGATCTCGTCGATGAAGACGATCGAGGGGGCGACCTTGCGGGCCTCCTCGAACAGCTCGCGTACGCGCTGGGCACCGACACCGACGATCATCTCGATGAACTCCGACGCGCTGGCCGAGAAGAACGGGACCTCGGCCTCGCCGGCGGTCGCCCGGGCGAGCAGCGTCTTACCGGTACCGGGGCTACCCGCCAGCAGCACACCCTTGGGGGCGCGTGCGCCGAGGCGCCGGTACTTGTCGGGGTTCTTGAGGAAGTCGACGATCTCGTAGATCTCGTTCTCGACCTCGTCGATACCGGCGACGTCGTCGAAGGTGACCCGCACGGTCTCGGGGTCGACCGGGCCCTTCTTCTTGTTGCCGCCCATGAGGCCGCCGCCCATCATCGAGCGGCTCTTGCGCAGCATCCACACCCACAGCGCGACGAGCAGCAGGATAGGACCGAAGGAGAACAACGCCGTCGCGAGCAGACTGCGCTGCTCGATGACCGACTCGGCGCTGACCACCGCACCGCCCTCCCGAAGCGCGGTCAGCGGCTTGTCATCGGCCCACGTGGGGCGTTCGGTGGTGAAGTTCTTGTACGTCGAGCCCTCGGCGCCGGGGTCGGCGGCGTCCTGGCGCAGGACTCCCTCGAAGGTGTCGCCCTTGGCGCGGACCTTCTCGACGTTCTTGGCGGCCAACTGCTGCTGGAACTCGGTGTAGGGGATCTCGCGCGGCGCACTGGCCACGTTCTGCAGCTGCATGAACCCGAACATGATGAGGTAGAGCACCGCCAGCACGGCGAGCATCCACTTCCAGTTCGGGTTCTTCTTGCCGTCCTCCCCGTCACCGTCCTTGGGCATGCCCTCGGTCCGCCACGGCTTGGGCGCCTGTGAGTCGTCGCGGGGGTCCTGACGGCGCGAGCCACCCCGGAACCGGTCGCGCGAGTCGTCGCGGCGTTCGGATCCGCGGTCGTCCCGGGTGTCGCGAGCGTCTCCGGGGGTGTGGCGGTAGCTGGCATCGGTGTCCTTCATGCGGGGAGGTGTGCCCGTGCAACGGTCTGATCGGCGCGAGGTCGGCCCGGCGAAGAGACGGGTCTCGCTCGATTCTCCCGTGTCAACGCACGATGGCGGCAGATCTTTCCCGCTCGTCGGCGAGTCGGGTCTCGTCGGCGTGTCGGCGTGCTTCGACCCGGTCGACCCGGCGGCCGTCCATCTCGAGCACGGTGAGGGTGAACACGTCCCAGGTGACCTCGTCGCCCACCTCGGGGAGGCGACCGAGCAAGTGCATCACGAGCCCGCCGATCGTGTCGTAGGGGCCCTCGGGAAGCTCGACCCCGAGGACCTTGCCGGCCTCGGCCCGCCCGAGCAGGCCCGAGACCTCGCGGCGGCCCGGCCGCACGATCCGGATGGGTTCGGCCTGGTCGTACTCGTCCTCGATCTCGCCGACGAACTCCTCCATGACGTCCTCGAGAGTGACGATGCCGTCGGTGCCGCCGTACTCGTCGACGACGAGCGCGAGGTGGGAGCGGGCCTCACGCATGTGGGTGAGGCAGGCGAACAGCGGGGTACTGCCGGGCATGACGAGGATCTCGCGCACGAGGTCACCGACCTGCAGGCCGTGACCGGCGACGGTCGAGGACTCGTCGATGAGCAGGTCGCGGATGTGCAGGAAGCCGATGACGTCGTCCACGCCGTTGTCGCTGACGGGGTAGCGGGAGCGTTCGAGGCTCTGCACGACCCGGCGGGCCTCGCCGACGGGCAGCGTCGCCTCGAGGAAGTCGACCTCGGTGCGGGGCGTCATGATCTCCGAGACGGTGCGTTCACCGGCGGCGAGGATGTCGACGACCATGCCGCGCTCGTCCTCACCGAGGTCCTCCTGCTCGGCGACGATCGCGCGCAGCTCGGCCGCGTCCATCGACTCCTTCTGTTCCTCGGGGTTGCGGCCGAGCAGACGCATGACGACGTTGGTCGACAGGCCGAGGAACCAGATGACCGGCCGCAGCACCGTGGCGATGGTGTCGAGCGGGCGGGCGACGACGAGGGCGAACCCCTCCGCGCTCTGCATGGCGAGCCGTTTGGGGACCAGTTCTCCGAGGACGAGGGAGAGGTAGGAGATGGCCAGGGTGGTGAGGACGAACGCCAGGGTGTCCGAGACGGTGTCGACGACCCCGAGCTGCTCGAGCCACGGCGCGAGATAGGGCGCGATGGTCGCCGCGCCGAAGGAGGCCGAGAAGAACCCGGCGAGGGTCACCCCGACCTGCACCGCCGAGAGGAACCGGTTACTGTCCTGGGTGAGGCGCTGCACGACGAGCCCGGAACCGCCACGCTCGGCCATCCCGCCGATCTGGCTGTCCCGCAACGAGACCAACGCGATCTCCGATGCGGCGAACACCCCTCCGAGGAGGATGAAGGCCAGCACCAGGGCGACGTTGATCAGTAATCCGTCCATTCAGACATTGTGCGGGTCGGCCCGGTCGACGTCACACCAAGGCCGGGCGCCCACCCAGGGGTGACGCGCCCGGCCGGTGGTCACCTCAGCGGGATTCGGCGAGGCGGGCGAGGAAGAGGATCTGGGTGGCGATGAGGTCCTCGAGCTCCTTGGGGTCGACGGACTCGTCGGGGCCGTGGATGCGGGCCTTCTCCTCGTCCTCGGCGCCCCAGAGGATGGCCTCGGCGCCGTCGGAGGTGGACAGGAAGGTCTCGACCAGCGGGATCGACCCGCCGCTGCCGTGCTGGGCGGCGGGCTTGCCGAACACCTCGCCGAGGCAGTCGAGGGCGAGGCCTACCGCCGGACCGTCGGTCGCGGCGAGGAACGGCTGGTTGATCTTGACGTCGGTGACCTCGACGTGGGCACCGCGTGGCGCGTTCTCCTGCAGGAAGGACGTGAGGATCTCGGCCTGCCGCTGCGGGTCCGACCCGGGGGCGATGCGCAGCGAGACCCGGGCGCGCGCCGAGGGCGGGACGGCGTTGGCCGCACCGTCGACCGGGCAGGCGTCCAGGCCGATGACCGTCGCGGCCGGACGCGACCACAGGCGGGAGGCGAGGTCGCCCTCCCCGGGCAGGTCCACCCCGTCGAGGACTGCGGCGGACTCACGGAACATCCGCTCGTCGACGTGACCGTCGGGCCACTCGTAGGAGTCGAGGCCGGCGATCACGGTGGCGCCGTTCTCGTCGTACATCGAGCCGAGCAACTGGATCATCGAGACGAGGGCGTCGGGTGCTCCGCCGCCGAACAGGCCCGAGTGCAGGGACTTCTCGATGGTGCGCACGGTGACGGTGACGGTGACGTTGCCCCGCAGGCCGGTCGTCAGGCCGGGCTCGCCGACGGAGGCGTTGCCGCTGTCGGCCACCACGAACACGTCCGAGGCGAACTGCTCGGGGTGGCGCGCCACGTAGTCGTCGATGTTGCCGGCCGCCTCCTCCTCCCCCTCGATGCACAGGCGGATCGTGACCGGCGGCCGGCCCTCGAAGGCGGCGAGCGTGGCGAGGTGGGCCACGACGCCGGACTTGTCGTCGGCGGCGCCCCGGCCGTACCAGCGGCCGTCCTCACCCTCGGTGAGGGTCCAGGGGTCGGTGGTCCAGCCCTGCGATTCCGGCGCGGGCTGCACGTCGTAGTGCGCGTACAGCGTCACGACGGGCGAGCCCTCCGGGCCGGGGATCTCGGCGTACAGCGTGGGGTAGCCGACGCCCAGGTCGAGGAGGCGGGCGTCCGGGACCCCGGCGCCGCGGAACATCTCCAGCAGGTCCTCGCCGATGGCGTGCATCGGCTCGGCGGGGAAGCCGTCGAACGCGATCGAGGGGTGCGCCACCAACCGGCTCAACGCGTCGCGCACCATCGGCATCTGCCCGCGTGCCAGGTCCGTGGCCTGCTGGGTGTCCATGAGGAGTCCTTCCGCTCGGGGTTCACCTCGAACGGTAGGAGCCGCCGGCGCTCTTCGCCGGGCGTTCCGGGGTTTCCGCGCAGCACCCGCCCGAGCCGCACGGAAGCGGGCAGACAGACGAGCGGACAGCCGCACTGCCGTCATGGCGACAGCACGGCTGTCCTTTCGGATGTCTGCTTCGGATGTCTGCTCAGCCTGCGGGTGGTGGCGGCGGGGTCGGTGCGCCCTCCGGCGGGCGGACCCGCGGGTGGGTGCGTCGCGGGGTGCCGCCCGAGGACGTCGCCGCCGTTGCCGTACCCGTGCCACCTGAGGCCAGGCCCGACTTGGCCACGCCCGCGCGACGAGGAGCCGGGTCCCAACCGGTGTCGACGACGCGGCGCTGCACGAGGATCGCGACGACGAGCAGGACCAGCCCCATCGCCACGGCCACGACGGCGCCGGGCACGACGCCCAACCGTGCTCCGTACCCGAGCAGCACGCCGAACCAGCCGAAGTCGGTGTCGCCGAACGTCGTGTTCTCCGCGCCGAACTCGCCCATGACCTTCATGAGCATCGCCGGGAGGTAGGTGATGAGCAGGCCGTTGACGAAGCCGCCCGCGACGGCGCCGCGACGACCACCGGTGGCGTTGCCGTAGACGCCGGCCGCACCGCCGGTGAAGAAGTGCGGCACGAGGCCGGGCAGGATCAGCGCCAGCCCGAACGCGGGCCCGAACCACAGGCCCAGGGTCAGCAGGCCGACCAGGCCGCCGGTGAAGCTCGCGATGAAGCCGATGAGCACGGCGTTCTGCGCGTAGGGGAAGACGATCGGGGCGTCCAGCGCCGGGATGGCGCCGGGCACGACCTTGTTCGCGATGCCCTGGAACGCCGGCACCAGCTCCCCGAGGATCGTGCGGACACCGAAGAGGATGACCGCCACCGAGATCCCGAACTGCAGACCCTGCGTCACGGCCTGCATGAGGTAGTTGCCCACCCCGCTCGCGCCGTCGGGGAAGGCCGTGAACGCCGTCTCCTGACCCGCCCGCAGGAGGAACGCGACCGCCACCGCGAGGTACATGAGCACCATCGACAACGCCGTCGCCACCATCGAATCCCGCAGGAACCGCAGCGATTCGGGCACCCGGACGTCCTCGGTCGACGGGCTTGTGCCCTTGCCGCCCACGAGGCGTCCGGCGACCCCGGCCGCGATGTACCCCGCCGTGCCGAAGTGGCCGATGGCGATGGAGTCGTCGCCGGTGATCTTGCGCGTCCACGGGTGCGCGAGCGCGGGCAGCGACACCATGAGGATGCCCAGCAGCAGCGCCCCCAGGCCCACGGCCAGCGCCGACGGCATGCCCGCCGACATCATGACGACCGTGATGAGCGTCGACATGAACAACAGGTGGTGGCCGGTGAGGAAGACGTACCGCAGCGGCGTGAACCGCGCCAGCAGCAGCGCGACGACGAACCCGAGGATCATCAGCCACGACACCTGGGCGCCGAACCGCTCCTGCGCGATGCCGACGATGGCCTCGTTGGTCGGCACGACACCCTGAGCGCCGAGGGCGCCCTGGATCATCACGCCCAACGGCTCGAGCGATGCGACGACCAGATTCGCGCCGGCCCCGATGAGCAGGAACCCGAGGACCGCCTTGGTCGCGCTGCCCGCGACCTGACCCACCGGGCGTCCGAGGGCGGCGAGCCCGATCGCGGTGATGATGCCGATGAGGAACGCGGGCACCGCGAGGATCTCGTTGACGAGGAACTGCGCGACGCTGACCAGGGGATTCATTCGGGCACCTCCGAGGTGTCGACGGCGTACACACGACGCAGGGCGTCGTCGATCTCCCCGGAGGAGGTGAAGTCCTGGATCACCTCGACGGGCACCCCGACGTCACCGAGTGCCTCGGCGATGGCGCCCGAGGTGAACAGGACGTCGGCCTCCTGCGCCCGGCCGCGGGCCGAGATGGTGTCGGTCGCCTCCACCCGCACGAAGCGCCCCCACCCCCAGTGGTCGAGCACACCTTCGAGGGTGTTCTTGAGGAACAGGCTGGTGCCCAGGCCGTTGCCGCAGACGGTGAGGATGAATCCCTTGCTGGCCACGGTGTCCTCCTCCGGCTCCTGCCGACGTGAGGTGTCGTTCGCGGCGGCGGCGGCCGTGGCGGCCGTGCCGTCTCCGGACGGGGACTGCTGAGCCGGTCCGGTTTGCGGAGTCGTGGATTCGCGCTGTCGATCGGGTTCCGCGGCACGCTCGGTGAAGGCGCGGTGCATCTCCTGCGGCGTCGCCGCCTCGTCCATCGCCGCCCGCCGGTCGGGCTGGGCGATCAGACCCGCGAGGCTCGCCATCGCCTTGCGGTGGCTGTCGTCGTCGGCCGCCGCCAGGGCCACGACGAGCGTCACGGGGTCGTTGGTGTCATGGCCGAAGGTCACCGGGGAGGCGAGGCGCACCACGCTCATCCCGGTGCGGCGCACGGAGTCGTCGCGGCGGGAGTGGGCGAAGGCGAAGCCCGGGGCGATGACGATGTAGGGGCCGTATCGTTCGACGACCCCGATCATCTCCTCCGTGTAGGAGTCACCGCTGACACCCGTGGAGACCAGCAGGCCACCGGCCGCACGGATCGCGGCCCGCCAGTCGTCGGCAGCGACGTCGAGCCGGATCGCGGAGGGGTCGACGATCTCTGAGAGAGAGGGCATGGGCGGCGCCTTTCCGAGGGATGGCCACACCCTAGCCAGGGCGCACTCCTCCCGGTTGCCGCACGGTCCGCACTGATGAATCCTGGGCGCCCGGTGATCGCGAGCGGCATGGGAGGAGTAGACCGGTGGAGTGGACACCAGAGACCGCGCAGGACGTCGCGGCGGCGCACGCACCGTGCTCCCACGTCGGAGTCCGGGCGGTTCGATGAAGGACCGGAGCCTGGTCGACCCCTACCTCCGACGGCGGGGGCGGTGGCGCCGGAGACTGACGAACGAGACGTACGCCGCGATCGCCCTGGCGCTCGCCACGGTGGTCGCCCTCGTGTGGGCGAACGTCGGCGACAGCTACCACCAGCTGTGGGAGACGCCGGCCTCGCTCAGGGTGGGTCCCCTGGCGATCGAGCTGACGCTGCACGGGTGGGTGGACGAGGGCCTCATGTCGGCCTTTTTCTTCATGGTGGGGCTCGACGTGCGGCGGGAACTCACGTTGGGCGAATTGAGCACGCCGGGTCGCGCGCTCCTGCCGGTGGCCGCGGCCCTCGGTGGGCTGGTCGTCCCCGCGCTCGTCTATCTGGCGGTGGCCGGCGACGGCCCCGGCGCCCACGCCTGGGGAACCGTGATCTCCACCGACACCGCGTTCGCCATCGGCATGCTCGCCCTCGTCGGCCCACGACGAGCGCCGCGGCTGCGGCTGTTCCTCCTCGCGTTCGCCGTCATCGACGACATCGGGGCCCTGCTCGTGATCGCGATCTTCTACACGAGTTCGCTCGAGACCACCGCACTCGCCGTGGCAGCGGCGGGGCTGGTCGGCGTGTGGCTGCTGCAGCGCGCCGGCGTCTGGCGGGCGGCTCCGTACGTCGCCCTCGCCCTCGTCATCTGGTACGCCGTGTACCTCTCGGGAGTCCACGCGACCATCGCCGGCGTCCTCATCGCCCTGCTCATGCCGGTGTACAACGTCCGCAGCAAGGACCTGGCGCAGGCCAACGAGATCTACCACCTCTTCCGGCAGACACCCGCCCCCGTCACGGCCCAGGTGATGCGAGACGCCCTCGCCTACACCATGCCCCTCAACCAGCGCCTCTCGTTCGCCCTCCCCCGTACGTGAACTTCCTCGTGGTTCCGCTGTTCGCGCTCGCGAACGCCGGGATCGCCCTGTCCGGCGACGCGATCGCCGCCGCCTTCCGCTCGGACATCACCTGGGGTGTGATCGCCGGACTGGTTCTCGGCAAGCTGGTCGGCGTCACCCTCGGAGCCGCGCTCGTGCTCCGGCTGGTCCCCTCGGCGAGGCTGCCCGGAGTGGACCTGCCCCGCATCGCCGGTGTCGGCGCGCTCTCCGGCATGGGTTTCACGATCTCCCTCCTGGTCGCCTCCATCGCGTTCGAGGACGAGGGGTCGGCCGACCAGGCCCGGGTGGGCGTGCTCACCGCATCCCTCGTGGCCCTCGCGCTCGGCGCCGCGATCTTCGCCGTCGCCGGCCGGCTACGGCCACTACCACCCCCGATCGGCGAGACGCTCGAGCGGCCACCCGAGGACGACCGCGACCACCTGGTGGGTTCCCCCGACGCGCCGGTGGCGCTCGTCAACTACGCCGACATGAGCTACCCGGGACGCTGGCGCCTCACCGAGGCACTGAAAGAGGCCTCCGACCTGGTGGAGCAGGGACACCTCCGCCTGTACCTGCGACACAAGGCCTACACACCGGAGGCCCGGACCGCCGCGCTCGCCCTCGAGGCCGCCGACCGGCAGGGCAAGATCTGGGAGCTGCACGACGCGCTCGCGCGGTGCCGTGGCGAGTTCGACGAACAGGCCGTCTGCGAGGTGGCCGGGACGCTCGGTCTCGACGTCGATGCGCTCCGTGATCGGATGGCCGGCGGCGCGGACTCCTTCAAGGTCGAGGACGACTCCTTCGACGTGGAAGGACTGGAACCGGACGGCGGTCCCGTGGTCTACCTCGACGGCCGGCGCATGCACGGGCTCATCAATCGATGGACCATCAGCGAGCAGGTGAACCGCCTCCTCGCCGAGAAGGGCGCCACCCGCCCGGACTGACCGCCCGAGCAGGTGCAGCCGTCAGGCCGGGTCTGCCTCCAAGGCCTCGACCAGTGCCGGGAGCGCCGTGGCCGCGGTGGCCCGCCACACGTGGTCGACGCCGGAGGACAGATCGGTGTCCTCCGGGTTGATCTCGACGACCGTGACGCCGTGGCCACGGGCGATGTCGGGCAGCGACGCGAAGGGATACACGATCCCCGACGTGCCCACGACCAGCACGAGATCCGCGTCCAGGCAGGCGTCGAGCGCGGCGTCGAAGGCCCCCTCGGGCAGCATCCCGCCGAACCACACCACCCCCGGCCGCACGTACTCACCGCACTCTCCGCACAGCGGCGGCTCGAGGCGCTGGACCGGCTCGGCGGGGATCTCCGGCTCGTCCTCGAAGGGGGCGCCACAGACCGAGCACCGCAGGGCGAAGAGGTCGCCGTGCACGTGCGCGAGGACCTCCGACCCGGCCCGTTCGTGCAGGTCGTCGACGTTCTGGGTGGCGATCCGCACCTCGACCCCACCGCCGTTCGCCCAGCGCGCCAACGCGCGGTGACCGGCGTTGGGCTCCAACGCCCGCACGAGCCCGATCCGCCACGCGTACCAGGCCCACACGAGGTCGGGATCGGCGTCCCACCCGCGCTGCGAGGCGAGCGTCATGGGGTCGAACTCCTCCCAGAGCCCGCCCTTGGCGCCGCGAAAGGTCGGAACCCCGCTCTCGGCCGACATCCCGGCCCCGGTGAGCACCGTGACGCGCCGGGCCGCGCGGGCGGCCTCGCGGACGGCGGTCGGCACCTCGATCGGGGACACGTCGGTGGGCTGCGGAGCGCTGTTCGTCATGCCTCCATCATGAACCGTCTGCCCCCGGTCAAGACTTCGCACCACAGGGGTATGAACTCTCGTTCAGGACGTTCGACCCGCCCTCGGCGCCCTTAGCGTGACGACGTGGATCAGGGCATCGGCATCGAACGGACGACACGGCAGGTCTCACCGCAGGTCCTGTGGATCTTCATCAGCGTCACCGTGTTCTCTTTGGCAGGAACCCGACTCGCCGCCATCGCCGTGCCCTGGTACGTGCTGACGACGACCGGCAGCCCCGCCCTCACCGGCGTCGTGGCCTTCGCCGAGCTCGCTCCGTACGTCGTGGTCAAGGCCCTGTCGGGGCCGCTCATCGACCGCATCGGCCCGATCCCGGTCTCGGTCGTCAGCGGGACGCTGAGCGTGCTCGGCATCGCCGCGATCCCCGCGCTGCACGGCACCGGCATGCTGTCCTACCCGATGCTCGTGGCGCTCGTCGTCTTCATCGGTATCCTCCGGGCGCCCGGAGACGGCGCCAAGGCGACGCTCGTCCCCGTCGTCGCGGTGGCCTCGGGAGCCTCGCTGGAGAAGGTCAGCGGCGCCTACGGTGCGGTCGACCGGCTGGCCGCCACCCTCGGCGCGGCCCTCGGCGGTCTGGTCATCGCAGCGGTGGGCGGCGCCACGGCCCTGTGGCTCACCGTCGGGGCGTTCACCCTCGACGTCCTCGTGGCCGGGTTGCTCCTCGGACCGCGCGTGGCGTGCGTGGACCTCCGCTCCGGCGCACCCGAGGGGTGCACGAGCTACTTCGGCCGGCTGCGCGAGGGGTGGCGGTTCCTCCGCGGCGACTCCGTGCTCGTCGCGATCATCGCCGTGCTGGCCGTGACGAACATGCTCGAGCAGGCCTTCGGTGTCGCGCTCGCCCCGATGTGGGCGCTGCAGACCGGTGGTGGACCGGCGGCCCTCGGATTCCTCTTCGCGGTCGCCTCGGCCTCCTCGGTGCTGGGGGCGATCGTGGCCGCAGGTCTCGGCGAACGACTCCCGCGTCGCACGGTCTACATCGGGGCCTACCTGCTGGTCGGACTCCCCCGCTTCGCCGTCCTCGCGATCGGGGCGCCGCTGCCGGTCACCCTCACCGTCCTCGCCATCGGCGGGTTCGCGGCCGGGTTCATCAACCCCATCCTCGGCGCCGTCATCGTCGAACGGATCCCGGGGCACCTCATGGGCCGGGTCAACACGCTCGCCATGGCCTGCGCCTGGGCGCTGCTGCCCGTCGGGGGGCTGGTCGGCGGACTGCTCGTCACGGGACTCGGCCTGGGGCCGGCCCTGTGGACCGTGGGCATCGCCTACGTGCTGGTGACGATGTCCCCGACCCTCATGCCGGCGTGGCGGCTCATCGACCGGCGGCGACGGACCCTCACTCCGGCGGGACCGCCGTGCGCCGCGGCGGACGGCCTCCCGGAATCGTCTCGCGTGCAGGGATCCACGCCACGGCAGCCAGCGCGGTCACCGCAGCCGTGAGGGCGAACGCCGGGCCGTAGCCGAAGTGGTCGACGATGACACCGGCAGCGATCGGGCCGGTGATCGTGCCCACGTCGGTCGCCATCTGGAAGTAGGCGAGCACCTTGCCGCCGTTGCGCTCGGAGCCCACGACGTCGGCCACGGTCGCCTGCTGGGCGGGGTTCAACAGTCCTGCGCCCATCCCCGCGATGCCTGAGAGCACGAAGAACGGGACGAGGTGATCCAGGTAGCCGAGCGCGACCGTCGCCAGCGAGGAGACGATCAGGCCGAGGATGAGCACTCGCTTGCGCCCACGGCTGTCGACCAGCCGGCCACCCAGTTGGAGTGCGGCGGCGTTGCCGAGGGCGAAGATCGTCAGGGCGACACCGGCGGTCCACAGCCCCAACCCGGGCGCCGCGGCCGCGAACATCGGCAGCAGCGCCATCCGCACTCCGAAATTCGCCCATCCGTTGGCGAAGCCCGAGACCAGCGCCGACCGGTAGGCGGAGTCGGTCATGGCCTCTCGGAACGTCATGTCGGGCAACGGGATCGAGCCGGGCTTGGGTCGCAGCGAGGTGCCGGAGAGGAACACGGCCACCACGGTGGAGGCGATGACGAGCGCGACGGCGTAGATGAAGAACGGCGCCCGGTAGCCGAACGGCGCGAGCAGACCGCCGAGCGTCGGACCGAGGATGTTGCCGGTGAGGAACGCCGTGGCGTAGTAGCCCGACACCCGGCCGCGGATCGACGGCGGCGACAGGCGCACGATCAACCCCATCGCCGAGACCGTGAACATCGTCGACCCGATGCCGCCGAGCCCGCGGAACAGCAGGAGCTGCTCGTACGTCTGGGCCATCCCGGCCGCCGCGGTGGAGACAGCCACGATGAGCAGGCCGGTGATGTAGACGGGGCGCTCGCCGAACTTGACGATGAGCGCTCCCCCGCCGGGCGCGAACACGAGCCGCGCGAAGGCGAAGGCGCTGACGATGACCGAGGCAGCCGTCACGCCCACCCCGAAGCTGCGGGCGTACTGCGGCAGGACCGGGGCGATGATGCCGAAGCCGAGGGCGATGACGAAGGCGGCGGCGATGAGGACCCGGATCTCCGACGGGACGGACGGGCGGGCGCCGGCGGGGCGCGTCGGGGTGTTCGTCATGGCGCCCTCCAGTATCACTCAGACGGGCCCTTGCGGCCCGGCCGGTTCGAGCGACCCCACCCCCACCCGCCGAGACCGCCCCCTATAGACGGCGGTCTCGGCGAATTCCGCTCATGGGCAAGCGAATCACCCACGGCATTCGCTCAAGGGGCCGTGTTCGAGGTCGATGAGGGAAGGGTCCGAAGAGACCACGGAGGCCCCACATGCGGATCACCCCGAGCCCCGAACCGATCGAGGTCCGCCGGGTTGCGCCCACGCAGCCGGTGCAAGAGACGGCGCGACCGTCGTTCTCGGTGCTCAACGACTTCCGGTACCTGACCGAGTCCGACAAGGATCTGCTGCGCTACGCCACCGGCGAGGTCGTCGAGCCCGGCCTCATCGACCGCCGCGGCGCCGCCAGCGCCTTCACCCAGCAACTGGCGCTGGACCGGCGCACGGGCGAGTTGTCGCCGAGCCAACCGGTGACCAGCGTGTACCTGCGCAACGCCGCGGCGACGCTGGCCGAGTTCGGCGAGGGACGCCCGGGCTTCACCAACCCCTACTCCGGCGAGGTCTTCGACCGGGCCGTGGCCTGGCTCGACGCCCACGGCCGCTCCCGCGCCGACATCCGCATGTGAGCGGGGCGAGCCACGGTCATCCGTAGTGGTACCGACATGCGGCGATGCGGACCTCGTCGACGGCGACCTTGTAGACGAGGCGATGCTCATCGGTGATCCGTCTGGACCAGTAGCCGGCGAAGTCGTGCTTCAGCGGTCCCGGTGTGCCTGAGGACTCGCGGTCTCCGCCGAGGACGCTCAGACGACTCCGGAGCCTGCGCCGGCCTGTCCCGTCCCGCCGAAGAGCGTCATCCGGCCGATGCGGTCGAAGGCCTCGTCGATGCGGTCCCTGCTCACCGTCATCGCCAGACGGAGGTAGCCCTCGCCGCAGTCACCGAAGGCGTTGCCCGGCAGGGTGAGCACGTGGGTCTCCTCGAAGATCACGTCGGCGACCTCGGCGCTGGTCAGGCCCGTGTCCTTGACGTTGACCCACAGGTAGATACTGCCGCCGGGCTCGAGCGAACTCATGTTCGGGGTCGCGCGGACGCGTTCGTAGGCCCGCATGAGCCGGGCCCGGTAGCGCTCCCGGATGGGCGGGACGATCTCGTGCCGCAGCCGCAGGGCGTGCAGGGCCGCCCGCTGCGAGACCGACGGCGCGGTGAACACGTTGTTCTCGTTGACGTCCTTCATCGTGCGGATGACCTCGGCCGGGCCGAGCGCGTACCCGATCCGCCACCCCGTCATCACGTAGTCCTTGGACAGGGAGTTGAGCGTGACGGTGCGCTCCACCATGCCCGGGAGGGTGACGAACGGTTCGAAGGGTTCGGCGTAGCTGAAGGCCGTGTAGATCTCGTCGGCGATGACCAGCAGGTCGTGCTTCTCGGCGATCGCCGCGATCTCCCGCGACGTGGACCTCGTGAGGCACGCACCGGTCGGGTTGGCCGGGGTGTTGAGGATGATCGCCCGGGTGCGGTCGGTGATCGCCGCCTCGAGCGCCTCGGCGCGCGGCTGGTAGCCGTCCTCCTCACGCGTGTCGACGACGACGGGCACCCCCGTGCGAGCCGGATCTGGTGCGGATACGGCGTGAAGTACGGCGCGAGGACGATGACCTCGTCGCCGTCGTCGAGGATCGACTCCAGCACGAGCCACATGCCGTGGCAGGCGCTGGTCGTCACCATCACCCCGGACGGGTCGTGCGTGTGGCCGTGGTCCTCCGCGTAGACCGCGAGGATCTGCTCGCGCAGGTCGGGGTAGCCGTAGGTGTCGGTGTAGTGGGTGTACCCGGCGTGGGCGTCGGCCGCGGCGGCGTCGATGATGCGCGCGTCCGTCGTCAGTTCGGGGTCACCGAGGCTGAAGTTGATCACGTCGTCGTAGCGCGACGCCCGATCGACCGAGCTGCTCATCGGGGTCGAGTCCTGACCCCGGTACCGCGTGGAGACGAAGCGGTCACTCATGCCCGACGGTCCTCCAGGTGGGTCTCGCCGTCGGCCGGCGGCAGCGTGTCGACGGCGGCCTCGTCGATCTCGGTGTTGGCCACCGTCTTGTTCGGGTCGATGACCGTGAACAACGTGTAGACGACGATGCCGATGGCCATGCCGACCATGATCGGGTAGTTGCCGCCGATGACCCAGTCGGCCCCGGCCTCTTCACCGAACATGGCCACGGCCTGCCCGGTCTCACCGAAGATCATCGACCCCGCGACGCCGATCGCGCTCAGCACCAGCGCCAACAGGCCCGCCTTCGGGGAGACACGACGCAGGAAGAACGCCGCGATGACCGGCACGAACACACAGCCGGAGAGGAAGGCGTAGGCGAGGTCGAGCGCCTTGAAGATGTCCTCGATGACGACCGACAGGCCGATGACGAGGAGGCCGATCACCAGGGCGATGCCGCGGTTGATCCAGACGTCGGAGCGGGTGACGCGGTGCTCGTCGGCGCTGTGGACCTCGCGCTCGATCGCCGAGGTGCCGAGGGCGACGCGGTCGTCGGCCGCGGGCTCGACGCCGGAGGTCCGCTCACCGCGCACGAGGCGCAGGTAGATGTCGTTGTAGATGACCGTGGAGCAGGCGAGGATCGTGCCCGAGGCGACCGACATCGCCGCGGCGAGCGCAGCGGCCAGGAGCAGGCCGGCGATGCCCGGCGGGAGGAACAGCTCGACACCGAGAGCGAAGGTCTCACCGGGAACGTCGGGCTTGGCGCCGACGGCCAGCACGGCCATACCGAGCAGCACCGCCGCGAGGCCGTAGAGCATCGAGTAGACGCCGGCGAGGATCGTGCCGGTGCGGGCGATCTTCTCGTTGCGGGCGGTGAACATGCGCTGCCAGATGTCCTGGCCGATCACGAGGCCGGGGACGTAGAGGAGGATCCAGTAGAGGGTGCCGGAGAACCCGAGCGACCAGGGGTCCCAGTGCGAGGCGGGCAGACGCTCGACCAGGCCGTTCAGTCCGCCGAAGGAGTCGTTGGTCAGCAGGAAGATCGGGACGAGGATCATGATGCCGAGCGTCTTGATGACGAACTGCACGATGTCGGTCATCGTCACGGCCCACATGCCGCCGAGGAAGGTGTAGAAGACGACGACCCCGCCGCTGATGACCATGGCGAGGGTGAGGGTGAGGTTCGGGAAGATCAGCGAGAGGATGCTGCCCATCGCGATGACCTGCACGACCGTCAACGACACCGTGTAGATGATGGTGAGCACGGCGCCGAGCAGGCGCGCGCCGGCGCCGTAGTTGCGTTCGATGACCTCGTTGATCGACAGCGCCCGCAGCTTGGCGAGCTTGCTGCTGATGAGCACGCCCAGCACGATCAGGCCGAGACCGAGGCTGCCACCGACCCAGACACCGGCGATGCCTACCTGGTACCCGCGCTGCGCTCCGCCGACGGTCACGGCGCCACCGACGGCCATCGCCGCCATGCAGCCGAAGAACAGCGGGAACTTCAGCCGGCGCCCGGCCAGGAGGTAGTCGTCGCGCTCCTTGGCGAAGAACGTCGCCACGATCCCGATGCCGAGCATCGCGAGGACGTAGAGCCCGATCACGACGTAGTCGATGGTGTGGATACTGCCCATGCGTGCCCTATCTGCCTCGGCCGTGGGTGTCGGCCGACCTCGTCGTCGCGACCGTCGAGTCGCCACCCGGCGGCGATGCCGGGCAACTCATGGTGCCATCCGGGCAACGTCCCTGGACAGAGGCAGGCCAGGATGTGCCTTGATTCACCCGAACCGTTACCTGACTCGTCGGCGCCACCGGATGCCGGGCCGGGGTGCTCCCGCGCGGGCTACCCTGCGAGCGAGGCGGATCGACGAAGGAGTCGTGGTGGCACACCGGCGCAGGAACGGCCCGGCCCGCGGGGGCGCCCGAGCCGGTTCGCCGGTGACGATCATGGCGGACGGCACGATCAAGGCCGTCCATCCGCTGTCGGGGACGCGGGTGTGGACGGTGCCGGGGCGTGGTGGCCGGCCGATCGCCACCGGTGATTCGGGGCGGATGGCCGAGGGACCCATCGGGCGCGGCGTGCCCTGCGCCTTCTGCCCCGAGCGCTCGGCGGACGTCCCGCCGGAGAAGGCCCGCGTGGTCCGCGACGTCGACGGCGCGTTCACCACGGTGCTGCGTCCACCGCCACCCGGGTCGCCGGTGGACGACGGGAACCGGGGGAACGGTGAAGACAGCGAGAGCCCCGAGGGAGTCACCGAGTTCCGGCTCATCCCCAACCTCTTCGAGATCGTCTCCTACGCCTACTGGCGCGAGAACCACGGCCTGACTCCGTCGCCCGAGGCGCGTGCCCAGCACGAGGCGTGGATGTCCACCGCGCGGGGTCGAGAGCGGGTGGAGGGAGTGCTGCGAGCGCGGTTCCTCGCCGCCGGCGGGGCGCAGGAGAAGTGGGAGCGCCTGGCGGAGTCTGAGCGGCTCGCGGGGTCGATGGCGTTCTTCGGCGGGGGTCACGACCTCGTCGTCGCCCGCCGACACCTGACCGACGGCCCGGAGCCGGGGCTCGCCTCCTCGGGCACGATGTCGCCGGCCGAGCACGCCGCGTACACCCGCTTCACCGTCGAGACGATGGGCCGGCTGTACGCCGAGATCCCGGCCGCGGCCTACGTCGCCACGTTCCAGAACTGGCTCGCGCGCGCCGGCGCGTCGTTCGACCACCTGCACAAGCAGATCGTGGCCATCGACGAGCACGGCGAGCAGGTCGGCCGCGAACTCGCCCGCCTGGCGGAGGATCCGCGGCTGTACGACCACCATGTCGCGCTCGCCCGCGACCTCGGGCTCGTCGTCGTCGAGAACGACCACGCGGTCGCGTTCGCCGGGTTCGGCCACCGCCACCCGACGTTCGAGATCTACGCCAAGGATCCCGAGTGCCGCCCCTTCGAGCTCGAGACCGCGCAGGTCAACGGCATGTCCGATGTGCTCCACGCCCTGCACGTGGCCACCGGGCCGCACATCGCGTGCAACGAGGAATGGCACCACCGGCCGATCGGCGTGGCGACCCCGATGCCGTGGCGCATCCAGCTCAAGTGGCGCACCTCCACCCTCGCCGGGTTCGAGGGCGGCACCCGCATCTACGTCACCACGATCAGCCCGTGGGAGCTGCGCGACCGGGCGTTGGACGCTCTCGCCGCCCCCGACCGACGAGCGCGCCTCGCCTCTGGCCTGCGCTTGGGCGGCAAGCACCCGATGCCCACGTAGCCGGTCACCCGTCCAGATCGACGTGCCCGCACCCGGATCGGCCGCTCCCGTTCGTGATTGGCTGGATCGATCACCAGGAGGGCCACCACGAGAGGGAAAGAAGGGGTCGGACATGGCGAAGCGGACGACGACGTTCGGTATCGCAGCGACATACATCGGCACGGTGATCGGAGCCGGGTTCGCGTCGGGTCAGGAGGTGCTGCAGTACTTCGTGAGTTTCGGGCCGGCGGGCCTGGCCGCGATCGTGCTGGCGACACTGCTGTTCTTCGGTTTCGGTGCGCTGGCGATGCTCCTGGGTCACCATCTGCAGACCGACCGGTACGCCCCGATCATGGAGTGGCGGGGTTACCGCCTCCCCCGACTGTTCGCCGATTTCTTCATCACCCTGTCGCTGGCGGGCACCTTCGTCATCATGGTCGCGGGGGCGGGGTCGACGTTCGCGCAGGCGTTCGGGGTGCCGGCGTTCGTCGGCAGCATCGCGGTCGGAGTCCTCTGCATCCTCAACCTGCTGAAAGGCCTCGACGGTCTCGTGCGGGTGCAGTCCATCCTCGTGCCCCTGCTCATCGCGGGAGCGATCGGCGTGGCCGTCCACGCCATCCTCAACCCCATCGACGGCGGTGGCGGTGACGCGGCCGCGCAGGTGAACTCCTCACCGCTCATCAACCAGTGGACGATGGCCGGCATCCTCTACGTGGCCTTCAACGTCCAGCTCGCGATCGCCGTGCTGGTGCCGCTCGGCCATGGGCGCGCCTCGGTCCGATCGATGGTCTGGGGTGCGCTGATCGGAGCGCTCGGGCTCGGGGCCGGGGCTGCGGCCGTGTACCTGGCGATGAACGCCAACGCGTCGCTGGTCGGTACCGCAGAACTCCCGATGGTCGACCTCGCCGACCGCATCGGTCCCGGCTGGGGGCTGGCGTACTCGGTCGTGCTGTTCATCGGCCTGTACTCCACCGCGGTGTCCTGCTTCTACGGCTCGGTGCACCGCGTGACCTCCAGTGAGCGCCTCGGAAACCCGCCCACGATGCCGGTGATGATCGGCGTCGCCGTGGCGGGTGTGGTGCTCAGCTTCGTCGGCTTCACCGACCTCATCAGCTACGTCTACCCGATCCTCGGATACGGCGGGATGGTCATCATGCTCATCCTCCTGGCCGCCGGCTGGGATGCGCTGCGCACGCGGCGGCGCGGGCAGGACTCGGTGCCGACGGGCGTGTGAGGGCCGGGCGACCCGACTCGACACGGTAGGGCCGCAGACGCGAGTACGCCGCACCCTCGGAGATGACGGTGCGGCGTACTCGCTGTCGGGGGCCGATGTCAGCGAGTTCCCTCGTCGGAACTGGTGGACCCCGTCCTCGGAGCGGTTTCGGCGTCGCCGCCGATCTCGCTCGCCTTGCGCAGCTCGACGCCCTCGCGTTCGTAGGCCGCGGTCTCCGGTGCGCCGATGACCATGCCGGTCTCGGTGACGTAGGTCGGGTCGTGCTCGACCGCCGGGGTCGACCACGCCTCCTCGCCGCCGCCGCGTCGACGCTCGGCCTCCTCGGGCGGCAGCACGCGGCGCCACACCTTGGTCTGCAATGGCAGCAGTTCGCCGGCGTCCTCGCGCAGTGCCCGCAGCAGGGCCCACATCATGAAGTAGCCGAGGACGAAGAACGGCAGGCCCACGACCGTGATCACCTGCGAGAGGGCGTCCAGACCCTTGGTGCCCGTGGCCGTGAGGATGACCGCGGCGACGGCGCCGATGGCGACGACCCACACGCCGCGCTGACGCATCGGCGACAGGTGCGCGTCCTGGTGCCCCGACGCCATCTCGTCCATGACCAGCGATGCCGAGTCCATCGACGTCACGAAGAACGTCGCGACCAGCGCGATCGCGAAGACCGACATGAACGTGGCCGCCGGGAAATGACCCAGGAACGCGAAGAGCGCGCCAGGGATGTCGTCGTCGACGACGACGCGCTGCACGAGCCCGCCGCCACCGTTCATCTCGATGTTGAAGCTGGCGAAGCCGAAGATGCCGTACCAGATGATCGAGAAGAGGACGGGCGCCGCGAGAACACCGAACACGAACCCGCGGATGCTGCGGCCGCGGCTGATCTTGGCGATGAAGATGCCGACGAACGGCGACCAGGTGATCGTCCACGCCCAGTAGAAGACGGTCCAGCCGTCCTGCCATCCGGAGTTGGCGAACGTGTCGTTCCAGAACGCGAGGTAGGGCAGCGAACGGGCGTAGATGCCGAACGACTCGATGGTGCCCTTGAGCAGGTACAACGTCGGACCGAAGACGAGCACGAAGATCAGGAGGAGGACGGCGGCACCGATGTTGAGGTTGGAGAGCACCTTGATGCCCTTGTCCAGGCCCAGGCTGACCGAGATGAACGCGGCCACCGTGACGACCGCGATGATGAGGATCTGCGACATGGCGCCCTCCTCGATCCCGAGGATGGCGGCCAACCCGCTGTTGATCTGCAGGGTGCCGAGGCCGATGGACACGGCCACACCGAAGACGGAGCCGACGATCGCCACGAGGTCGATGGTCCGGCCCAGGCCGCTGTGGATGCGCTCACCGATGAGCGGGTAGAAGATCGAACTCACCCGCGGCGGCAGGTTGCGCTGGTAGATGAAGTACGCGAATCCCAGCGAGGGCAGGGCGAAGATCGTCCACGTGTGCAGACCGAAGTGGTAGAGCGTGAACGCCATCGCCTCCTCGGCCGCCGCGACCGACCCCGGTTCGACGTCCTGCATCGGCGGGGTCGCGAAGTGGGAGATCGGCTCGGCCACACCCCAGAACATGAGGATGGTGCCGATACCCGCGGCGAACAGCATGGTGAACCACGCGAGGAAGCTGTGCTCGGGCGCCTCGTCGCGGGGAGACAGCCGCACGCGGCCGAAGCGACTCATGGCGATGTAGATGAGGAACAGCAGAAAGATCGTCACACCGGAGATGTAGAACCAGCCGAGGTTGGTGATGATCCAGCCCGAGGCAACCGAGAACGTGGCATCCATCGCGTCGGCGAACAACAGGGTCAGGACCACGAAGAGCAGCGTGATCCCGAGTGCGCCGAAGAAGAGCGTCGGACTCGTTCTGAGCCCCAGACGGTCATGGAGCTTGTGCAGCATCGTGAGCCTTTCGTTGGGCGGCCTGAGCCGACGGGTGCGGTCCGTCGACCTGCTCGTGGTGTGCATCCACGGCAGCTTCGCCGACGACGGTATCCACGGGCCGGGCCCGGGATTCACGTCACCTTGTCGTGTTATGCCCCACATTTCCAGTAGCCGTGGTCATCGGCTCAGAGCCAGGACACTCTTCCGGCGAGCACGGCGTACCCGACGAACGCGACGACGTCGAGGATCGTGTGGGCGATCACCAGCGGTCCGACGCGGTCCCACCGGCGGTAGGCGTAGGCCACGATCAGGCCCATCGCGAGGTTGCCGACGAAGCCGCCGAAGCCCTGGTACAGGTGGTACGTCCCACGGATGAACGCCGAGGTCAGAGCGATGGTGACGAACGACCAGCCGGCCTGGGACCACCGGGTGAACAGGTAGCCGACCATGACGACCTCCTCGAGGATCGCGTTCTGCGCGGCGGCGAGGACGAGGACGGGGATCGCCCACCACGTCTGCCCGAGGCCGGCTGCGGCGATCGTCGTGTTGAGATCGAGTGCCCGAGCGGTGAGATAGAGGGCGAGCCCGGGGATGCCGATGGCGGCGGCGAGCAGCATTCCCCGGCCGAGGTCGAACCCAGGGCGCCGCAGGTCGGCGCCGATCCGGCGTGCGGCCGACGCGTCGTCACGCAGGAGGAGGTACACGGCGAGGAACGCCGGCACCACCCCGAGTCCGACGCCCGCGAGCTGGTAGGCGAGGTCGAGCCACGGCCGGTCGGGCGTGACGGCCTCGTTCATCGTCGTCGTCTGGGACGAGAGTGACGCCTGCGCGGTGACCTTGCGGATGATCGACAGCACGGCGTAGATCCCCGACGCGCCGAGGGAGACCCCGAGGACGAGGGCCGTCTCGACGAACAGCGCCCGTCGGGAGGCGTCGGTCACGGGCAGGTCCATGACCGGCGCGGTCGCTCTGTCGGTGCCTCGTCTCACGTCGGGGAGGGTATCGGTCGGCCCTGAGCGTGCGGTCAGTTCGACAGTTCGACCAGGACCCGCGGGATCTCGTCCAGCAGTTCACGTGCCAGGAACCCCGTGGGGCCGACGCGGGCGGCAAGGCGTTCGCCGGCGCGGCCATGGGAGTAGGCGGCCCAGACTCCGGCCTGCATCGGTTCGGCGCGGCGGACGCACAGCCCGGCGATGACTCCGGCCTTGACGTCGCCCGCGCCCGAGGCGCCGAGGCCCGGCCCGCCGGAGTCGTCGCGCCACAGCGACTCCCCCGCAGGGTCGGACACCCAGGTCGAGGAGGTTCCCGAGACGACCACGGCGCCCGTGCGACGGGCGAGGTCGACGATGTGCCGGGGCGGGTCGTCCGAGCAGTCGTCCATCCCCAGCGTGCGCGCCATCTCGCCCAGGTTGGGCGACAGCACACACCGCCCGTCCACGTGGGCGACGCCGTCCAGGTTGTCCGTCAGATACGCCATGCCGAGGGCATCGAGGACGACGGTGGTCTCCAACGTCGGAATCACGCGTTCCAGCAGCGACGACGCGAGCGCCGGGTCACTCATCCCCGGCCCGAGGAGCACGGCGTCGCAGTCCTGGGCGAGCTCGACGATCTGCTCGGCGGCGGCCAGGGCGATCTCACCGGCCTCGGTCTCTTCCAAGCCGGCCACGCCGGCCTCCGGGAGCGCCAGCGCCAACGGCACCGCGGTCGACCCGACCGTGGCCACCTGGAGTTTGCCTGCGCCCGCGCGCATCCCGGCCTCGGCGGCGAGCAGCACCGCACCCGGCGTCGAGCGCGCCCCGCCGACGACGAGCAGCCGTCCGCGGGCCTCCTTGCTGCCGTCGACGCTGGGCAGCGGCCAGGCCCGCAGAGCGGCCGACGTGGTGACGGTCTCGGCCGGCAGGGCGGCGTTCACTCCTGGCTCCCGGGGGTGGGCTCTTCGTGGGTCTCCGGCTCGTCGGCGGCCTGGACGGCGGTCATGTCGTTGTATTCGACGAGTGTGAGGGCGCCGTCGGCGTCGCGTTCGTAGGAGGTCACCGAGCAGTTGCCCATCGGGGTGTCGGTGTCGATGCCGAGCAGGGTCTCCTCGTCGAGGTCCTCCAGCACGTACCGGAAGCTCATGATCACGGCCTGGTGGCTGAACACCCAGACGCGCTCGCCGTCGTACTCGGACCGGATGTCCGCGAGGACAGCCCGCACCCGCTGGATGACGTCGCACCAGCTCTCGCCACCGGGCGGCCGGTAGTAGAACTTGCCGACGCGCGAGCGCCGTTCGGCCTCCTCCGGGTAGGCCTCCTTGATGCCCAGCCCGGTCAGGCCGTCGAAGATGCCCAGGTCACGCTCGCGGAGGCGCTCGTCGAGGACGAGACGGTCGACGAGGTCGAGCTCACCGAGCGCCTCTTGGGCGGTCGAGGCCGCTCGGTTGTACGGCGAGGCGAGGGCGACGCTCGGTCGCTGCCCGTCCTCCAGGCCGCCGACCCACCTGCCGACGGCCTCGGCCTGACGTTCACCGGTCTCGGACAGCGGCGTGTCGGCGTCGCGGTACTCCAGATCGAGCTTGCCGACACCCTGCTCCCGCGCCCGGCGGTCGGCCACGTTGCCGACACTCTCACCGTGCCGGACGAGGACGAGTCGATCAGGGGCGTTGCGCCTACCGGCGGAAAGGTCCGTCATGGAGGACGACTACCCACGACGGGTGCTCGGCAAACACCGAGCTCGCCGACGACCCGTGCTCGGACCGCCGCCACATGGAGTCGATCCGAGCGAATCGGGATGGTCGAACCACCGAGGTGCCAGGGGGCTAACGCTCGGGATCGACCTCGGGCGTGCGCGTGCCGGGTGCGTGGATGTCGATCCGGTCGAACCGGAGGAGTTGATCGGCGAGGCTGCCCGCCTCGGGTGGGGCGAGGTCGATGCCGACGGCCTGCGCCTCCCGCACGACGAGGTCGCGCGCCCGATCGTGGTCGCGCTCGTCGAGCCTGTCGTGCGCCCGGACCAGCGCGTCACCGAACTCCGCCGCCTTGTCGGCGCCGACCCGGTCGACGAATGCCTGGTTGAGTTCGATGTGGCTGTGCCTCATCGGGAACGACCTCCTCCTGCTCGGGTGGGTGGGAGTACGCCACGCCGGCCCCGACCGGTGACCGGGCGCCGACGGCTCGCCTCCCAACCTAGTGCCGAAGGCCCCTCGACCGGCCCGAAGACCTGCCCCGTCCCAAGCTCCCCCGGCGTGGTGAGGGTGACGCTGAGACCGGACCTCAGATCAAGCCCATACCCCGGCGTCCGACCTCGTTGAGTTCGTCCTCGCGGTAGCGGTTCTGCCAGTCGACCTCGTAGTGCTCCTCGGGGAAGTCGCTCGGGCTCTCACCGCCGCGGAAGGCCTTGCGGACGTCGTCGGCGTAGTCCTCGTTCTTCTTGCACCACGGCGCGGCGGGGATGTACATCACGTTGCCCCACCCCTGCTGGTCGGTGACGGGGTCGACGCCGTGGATCATGTCGCAGTGCCACCACACGGAGTCCCCGGCCTGCACGTCGGGGATGCCGGCCACGGCGCGCATGAGCAGGGGGTGCCACTGCTCGTTGGCGGGGAACACCTGGTTGGGGCGCACGCCGCACATGTCGTCGTCGGGGACATCCTCCAGCAGCGGCCGCAGCATGAGGTAGGCCATGGCGTGCGGGATGGGCACCGTGTGCAGCACGCCCTGGTCGTGGGCCATGTCGGACAGCGCCGTCCAGCCCTGGAAGGTGCGGAATGCCGAGCACATCGTCGTTCCGGGGAACTGCGCGGCCTCGGTGCGGTAGGCGGCGTCCCACGGGTCGTACTTCTCGACCTCCCCGGAGAAGAGGTGGCGGAAGTGCTGCTGGTAGCCCTCACTCATCCACAGGTCGATCGTGCCCGGGTCGAGGTGCGTGCCCAGACCACCGGAGTCCGCGCCCGGAGGCCGGCGCCGGATGCGGTCGGGGTACAGCGAGTCCCGGTTGGGGTCGAACCACGTGCGCCCCTCCGACTCGTGTGTCCAGAACGAGTTGAGGAACGCCTGGACGCGCGCCATCCGCGGCGAGGTGCGGGCCTCCATCTGCGGGTGGCTCCAGTAGATGGGGTAGATCTCGGGCTTGCTGCCGACGGTGCCGAAGAAGTCGTCGCCCGGACCGCGGTAGTTCTCGAAGAAGTCGTTGGACTCGACGTACTCGACGATGCGGGAGTCCCACTCCTGCGCCTGCTCGCGGGGAAAGTGGCCGCGGACGATCGCGCAGCCGCGACGCCGGATCTTCTCGAGGAGTTCGGGAGCGACCGTGCCGGCCTCGATGTCGTCGTACTGCACGACGGGCCACGGGTTCTCACCAGCGGCGAGCTCGGCCTCGACCTGCTCGACCTCGACGCGGACCTTGTCCTCGACGGCGGCGAAGACCTCCTCGACGGTGCGGCCGGACGCCGCGATACGAGCGCGCAGGGCGGCCTTGATCTCGCGGGTGGCGGCGGCCCTGTCCTCGGGTTCGGTCTCCCAGTGGGGAAGGGTGGGAAGCGGCTGGGTGGTCATGCCTTCACTCCTCGTTCTCGGACGTCTTCGTGGGCGGATCATGCTGTCTGCTTCCGATCCTGGCAGGATCGCGCTATTTTGTAAAGGGCCCTTACTGAATCGGAGAGTGACCATGCAACGGGTGCGCATCGACACCGACAGGCACGTCCTGACCGCCCTGCTCGCCTCCGGACGCCTGACCCGGGCCGACATCGCCGTCGCGGCCGGGGTGTCCAAGCCGACGGCGTCGGAGAGCGTCCGTCGCCTCGTCGAGGCCGGAACGCTCGTCGAGGCCGGGCTCAAGGAGGGCGGACGTGGCCGGGTGGGCGTGTACTACGAACTCGCCCCGCACGCGGGACTCGCCCTGGCCCTCGACGCCGGCCCCGAGGGCATCGTCGCCGAATGCGTCGACGCGGCAGGTGAACTACGGCATCGGGAAGACCGGATGGTCGGACGGAGCACGGACCCGGCCGGACTACGAGCGGCCCTCTCCGACGTCATCCTCGCGACCGAACGGGCCGTCGGCCACGACCTCCCGCTGCGCGCCCTGTCCGTCGCCGAGCCGGTGGATCGTTCGGCCGCGCGCCTGGTTCACCTCAGCGGATCGCCGTTCGTCACCGGCGAGGTCGACCTCGCCGATCTCGTGGGGCCGCACGGCGTCGTCGACAACGACGTGCACTGGGCGGCGCTCGCCGAGATGCGTGAGAAGGATGCCGGCGGAGACACCGAGGAGCGCGACGCCTCGAGCTTCGTGTACGTGTTCCTCGGCACCGGCCTCGGTGCGGCCGTCGTCGACGGCGGGAGGCTCGTCACCGGCGCCCGCGGCCTGGCCGGGGAGATCGCGCACGTGCTGACGTCCGGTCCGGACGGCCGGGCGATGCGGGCGCTCGACGCCCTCGACGCCCTGGGGCTGCTCACCCCCGGCGGGACGGCCATCGACGTCCCCGCCCTGCGGCGCGGTTGGCAGAGCGAGGAATCCCGCACATCGCTGGTCTCGGTCGTCGCCGGCGTGCTGGCCTCGACGATCGCCCTCACCGAGCCGGCCGACATCGTGCTGGGCGGGCCCTGGGCCGACCTCGACGGACTGGCCTCCTGCCTCGAGCAGACCCTCGCGGAGCTCGCTCCCCACCGCGTGCCGGTCCGCCTGGGGCGGGTCCCCTCGGCCTCCCGGGTCGGCGTCCGCCTGGCCGCCACCGACCTCGCCCGCGCCGACCTCCTCGCAGAGCAGCTCCCGGCGACCTCGCCGACTACGCTGCGACCATGACCGACCGCGAGACGAATCCCCTGGGCCTCGCCGCCGACTCCCCGAGCTACTACCGGCAGATCGACGAGGACACGTTCATGCCGACCCTGCACGCCCAGGGCGCCTGGCAGACCGACGAGCAGCACATGGCTCCGGTGTCCGGGCTCGTCGCGCACTGCCTGGAGACGTTCAACGGCCGCGACGACATGCAGCTCTCGCGCATCACGTTCGAGATCCTCGGCATGATCCCCGCGGCGCCGAGCACGGTCGAATGCCGCACCATCCGGCCGGGACGCACCATCGAGCTCGACGAGGCCGTCCTCAGCGTGGCGGGTCGTCCCGTGGTCCGCGCGCGCGGGTGGCGGCTGTCGCGGCAGGACAGCACCGCGGTCGCCGGTGGCTTTCCCGAGCCGATGAGCAGCCCCGACTCGCTGCCCGCCTGGGACGGCACGGACACGTGGGCGGGCGGCTACATCGCCTCCCTGGAGTTCCGCCGCGACCCGGCCTCGGTGCCCGGCGACGGCCGCGTGTGGCTGTGCTCCCCCAAGACGCTCATCGAGGACGTCGACGCCAGCGAACTCGCCACGTACGTCGGGCTGGTCGACACGGCCAACGGCATCGCGACCCGTGCCCACCCGCGTGAGTGGATGTTCCCCAACCTCGACCTCACCATCCACTTCTTCCGCACACCGATCGCCGGCTGGGTGGGGTTCGACACCGACGTCGTGTTCGGTGAGACGGGCGTCGGACTGACCTCCTCGGTCCTGCACGACATCCGCGGCCCCGTCGGTCGCGCCGAACAGATCCTCACGGTGCGCGAGATCCCCACCCGGTCCTGAGACTCCCCCGCGGCGCCCCCGCGGCGCCTCGCGGCGCCTGGGCACGGCCACGTCGTGACCGGTTTCGCAGCCGGGAGTGGAGCAGTAGTTCCCCGCGATGTTCCTCCGCCGCATAGGCTCGGAGAATGGACCTCACGTATCGGATCATCAACGTCTTCGCCAAGAAGGACGACCCGTTCTCGGGCAACGCCCTGTGTGTCTTCGAGAACGCCGGGGACATGGACGACGACCTCATGAAGCACCTGTCGCAGCAGATGAACCTGGAGACGGTCTTCGTCCGGGAGTCCTCGCCGGAGGGTGGACGCATCCGGGTCCTCTCCGCAGGTGGCGAGGGACGGTTCGCCGGTAGCGCCACCCTGGGCGCGGCGCACGTCATCAGCGACATGCACGACGGGGTCCGCCAGGAGATGCGTCTGACCTCCCGCACCGTCGACGACGTCACCGTACGGCCCGAGGGCAAGGACAACTGGGTCATCAAGGCCACCAAGGCCGAGGTGCGTCACCTCAAGTCGACCCCGCAGATCCTCGCCTCGCTGGTCGGCCTGCGCATGGAGTCCATCGAGGGTGAGGTCATGGTCGTCGACTCCGGCCGCTCGGGCATCGTGCTGCCGGTCAAGACGGTCGAGGACGTGCGCAAGGCCCACCTGGACGCCCGCATGCTGCACTCCTACGCGATGCTGCTCAACACCGAACCGCAGGTGTACGTGTGGGCCGACACCGCCGACGGCCAGGTCGAGTCCCGCATGTTCTACGGCCCGCAGGGTGGTGTCGTGGAGGTCGCGGCCACCGGTTCGGGCGCCGCGCACCTGGGTCACTGGATGGCGGCCAACGGTCGCCCCGGCCGTATCCGCATCTCCCAGGGTGCGCAGGTCGGCCGCCCGTCGTTCACCGACCTCACGGTCGAGGAGAACGGCGACGTCTTCGTCGGCGGCCACGTCAACCAGGTCGCCACGGGCCGCTTCGAGCTCAACCCCTCCTGATCGGTACCTGAGGTCCCCCAATGGATGACGGCCCCGGGCGATCGCCCGGGGCCGTCGCGGCACCATCCCCCCACCTTCGATACGCAGGACGCCCCGCCTACCGCGAGAAGGACGACATGGCGCATTCCGACCAGACCTCGATGATCAACCTGCGACTCGCACTCCTGGGACATCCCGGGGTGTCGGCGCCCGACCCGAACCGGGTCGGCGAACTCGTGGCCCCGCTGCTCGACCGGCAACGGGAGTTCTCCCGCCGCCTCTCCGAACGGCCGTGCTCGGCGGACCAGCGGATCGAGACCTTCCTCGCCGACTACCTCGCCGACACCGGGATCCGCCCCCAGTTGCCCCACCGCACGTTCGTGCTGGACCGGCCCGGGTTGGCCCGCACGCTGTCCCTCCCGGTCGGCGGAGACCGGTTCACCTCCCCCTCGTGAGCAGCTACCGCATCGCCAACGGCGTTCTGCACAACCCGGCGAGCGACCGTCGCACGACGGCCGGGGTCTTCCACATCGCCGACGGCGGCCTCCCGGTGCCGGACGACAAGAAGGCCGTCCCCGCCGCGGTGTTCGGGCGGCTGGTCGAGCACGCCGTGCACCCACCCGCAGAGTCGATGACGCTGCCGTTCACTGCCGACGAGGCAGATCCCGCAGCCTGTTTCGTCTCCCTCCTCCTTCGTCCCGTCGTCGTCCCGGAGGTCCCCGGGTACGCGCGGGAACGCCGGATGGAGATCCGCTTCATCGTGCCCGGCGGGCTCGTCTCCAATCTCGACTTCGTCGAGAGCATCTTCGGCAACGGCGGCGACCCGTTCCTGCCAGAGAACGACGCGGCCCTCGATCCGGGCACGTGGACCGGGACCACCGGGTGCGTCATCCTCGCCCCGCACCTGACGCGGCTGACCAAGAAGGAGCTCGGCCTGCCGCACGTCGACGAGGCGACCGAGCGGCAGAAGCGCGACGGCATGTGCTGGAGCAGCCCGCAGGAGAAGTACAACGACGGAGGCGCGTTCAAGATCTGCGCCCGTGACGAGCGCGGCGTCATCGTGACGCTCATCGCCGACAGCTACTTCGGGTACTGCAAGAAGGAGGTCAAGACCCAGATCGGGTACTCGGCCAACCTCTACGGCGGCGTGGAGGAGGAGCACGCGGGCGGCGCCCTGGTGTTCCCGAGCTACGACCTCGGCCGGGAGTTCACCGACGTCTACACCGAGCCCGGTCAGACGATCGAGGAGGTGCTGGCACGGGACCCCGACCGCTTCGAGGTGCAGCCTGAAGGTCACGCGTTCGACCGGGAGCACGAGGAGCTCGTCCTGGTCCCCGAGCGGTCCACCTACCGTCTGCGCGAGCAGTCGGTGACCTGGGAGGGACCGGGTGGGGAGACCCGACGGATCCCCCTGCGTGCCGACCGCATCTACATCGGCCCCGGTGGTTACCGGGTCCGCCTCCATCAGGACCCGGAGCACCCGAAGGAGTGGAACCTGGTCGGCACCTCGAGCCGGGCCACGTCCTGCCACAAGCCGAGCACGGTCTCCGGCGGCGGCAAGTCCGAGATCTCCAAGGCCATCTCCGATGCGTTCGTGTCGGGCACCAGCTACACCGCGGATCTGCCCGCCGACCTCGACGCCGTCGAGGAGATCCTCCGGCGCGACTACGCCGACCGGTTCGCCGATGAGGACCGCAACGGCTCCGACCACCGCAGCGTCCTCTCACCCGACCGCAGCGCCGGCAGCGTCATCAAGCTCCTCACCCAGCGGGCGGAGTACTCGGAGGAGTACAACGCGTGGCTGGACACGATCCCCCAGCACGTCAAGGAGCTCGTCTACGTCGTCAAGGACTCCTACCGTCCCGAGTGGGGCGAGGACTGGCGCAGTCACTTCAGCGTCGGCATCATCAACGGCCGCAGCGGCAACCAGGTGCGCCTGGACGACCGCAAGATCCGCATCCACATGCTGCGGGTCGGGTTCGACACGGACGGGTCGTGGCGACTGTTCGGTCTGCGCCCCGACTTCAGCCCCGCCGTCAAGGTGCAGACGGAGGACGACATCACCGCGAGCATCGTCGTGCCCGGTGACGTCCTCGACGGCGTCGACGTGCCCGACTCCGCCTCGCGCAAGGTCGTGACGAACGCCGAGGCATTCCTCTTCCAGCGGCCCGACGACGCGGTCCACCGCGGTTACGACGGGCAGGCGGAGCGCGACATCGTCGGCCCGGGCACGTTCCTGTCCAACTTCGAACCGTTGACGCGGGAGGACGTGCGCAAGCTGCACCAGGACTCCATCGCCTTCAGCGCGTTCACGAGCCCGATGAAGGACCTGCTCACCTCGTTCGCCCACTCCCCCGAGGACGACGGGAGCCACCCCACCTACGTCGTCTGCTCCTCCGAGCCGCGCATCGTCGACGGTGCACCGACGAAGAACCCGAGGTACCTGCAGGTCCGCCCCGACCTGTCCGACCCGCTCAACACGGCCGCCGCCGACCTCGCCCTCCACCTGCACGGTGGGCTCTCCCTGAGGCGTCCGGTCACCCACCCCGTCGACGTCGTGGCGGCGGGGCGGCGCAACAACCCGCCCGAGAGCGGTGTCCCACCGCTGTCCGCGTTCAACCCTCTGCACTACATGGAGTTGCCCGAGCTGTTCATGGAGTTCATCAGCTCCATGACCGGCAAGTCCCCCTCGACCACGGGTGCGGGGTCCGAGGGTGCGCTGACCAAGGCGCCGTTCAACGCGATGCCGGCCGCCCTGGACCTCAACGCGGCGCTCCTGTCCTACATCCTCTGCGGATACGACGGCTGGATCTCCGCAGCCGGGTACGTGGGGCCGAAGGTGCGTGTCGACCACGACATCAGCCTGCTGGTGCCCGAGGTGTTCGCCCGCATGACTCCCGAGGAGCGCGACGCCGGCAACCTCGTCCGGGGTGGGTTCCTGGAGGAGATGCGGGACACCGAACACGACGGCCGCCCGGTCCTGGCCAGCCGGCTGGGCTACCGGATGACCGAGAAGTTCGCCACGTCGTTCTTCGGCCGGATCTTCATGCATCCGGGGGTGGTCTTCACGCCGGAGATGTTGCGTCCGGAGGAGCAGGACCTGGCCGTCTTCGCCGACTCCATGGCCACGATGATCGCCACGCACGAGCGCGTGGCCCGGGCCTACTTCGACGACGGCACCATCGAGTACGCCTGCCCACCCTTGCGGGCCCTGCTGGAGATCATGGCGAACGGCACCACCGCCGACGGGCACGGGCTCGGCTCGCCGGAGGTGCGCGACCTCTTCGACCGCCGGACGGTGCTGGAGTCCGACTGGTACGCCGAGCGTCTCGACGCCTTCCGTGACGCCGAGGTCGCCCGCTCCGAGCGCGCCGTCACCGAGTTGCGCACGTTCGTCGACGAGGCCGACAACGAACAGGTCGTCTCCCGGATGGGGCTCGTCGGCCGGTTGCGGCAGATGGAGAACACCGTCGCCCGGGTCCGGACTCCCGGCTACCGCAGCAAGCTCGTCGGCACCCTCGGCAGGCAACCCGGCCTGGGGTGAGGTCCGTGGCCCTCTCGGCAGAAACGGCCCCGGCGGATGCCGGGGCCGTTCTGTGTGCGCGGGAGTCGGGATCAGCGGGCGATCTGCATGACGACGGCCTTGGGTTCGGTGAAGAACTCGCGGCTGAAGTCGCCGCCCTCGCGGCCGACGCCGGAGTCGCCGACGCCGCCGAACGGGGTGCGCAGGTCGCGGATGAAGAAGCAGTTCACCCAGACCGTGCCGGCGGGCAGCCGACTCGAGACGCGGTGTGCACGACTGAGGTTCTCGGTGAAGAGCATCGCGTTGAGGCCGTAGCGGGTGTCGTTGGCCATGCCGACGACCTCGTCCTCGTCCGAGAACCGGTTGACGACGCAGACGGGGCCGAAGATCTCCTGGCAGTACGCGTCGGCGGTCAGGGGCAGCCCCGTGATGATCGTCGGGCGCACCAGCCACTTGCCCGACTCGTCGGCACCCCCGGTGACGATCGTGCCCCCGTCACCCGGCACGCCGTCCACGTAGCTCTTGACCTTCTCGTAGTGCTTGCGACTGGCGAGCGCAGAGAACTTCACCTCCGGGTCGAAGGGGTCCCCGATCGGCAGCGCCTCGGCCGCCTCCTTGAAGCGCTTCATGAACTCGTCGTAGATGCCGTCCTGCACGAACAGTCGCGAGCCGGCCAGACAGATCTGCCCGGAGTTGCGGAAGATCGCCTCGACCGCCCAGTAGACAGCGTTGTCGATGTCGGCGTCGTCGAACACGATGTTCGCGCCCTTGCCACCGAGCTCGAGCGAGACCGGGGCGAGGTGGGTCGACGCGGACTCCATGACCTTCTTGCCGGTGACCGAGGACCGGGTGAAGGTCACGCGGTCGACGCGGTCGTCACCGGTGAGGGTCGACCCCACCGGCGCCCCGTACCCGTTGAGCACGTTGAGCACGCCGGGCGGGAACCCGGCCTCGACCGCAAGGCGCCCGAGCAGCGTCACCGACGCCGGGGTGTCCTCACTGGGCTTGATGATGCACGTGTTTCCCCAGGCGATGGCCGGCGCGATCTTCCAGGTGGGCATCATCAGCGGGAAGTTCCACGGCGAGATCGCCGCGACCACACCGGCCGGGCCGAACTCGCTGTAGCTGTGGTGACCCGAGTCCATCGGGAACACCTGACCCATGTTGTCGCGCTGGTGGTCGGCGAAGAACCGGAGGTTATGCACCGAACGGCCCACGTCGTGTTTGGCCTGCGCGAACGGCTTGGCCATGTTGCGGGAGTCGTAGCCGGCGAGGTCGTCGGCGCGATCCTCCATGAGGTCGGCGAGCCGGTGGATGGCCTTGGCCCGCTCGACCCGGCCCATCCTCGGCCAAGGCCCCTCGTCGAACGCCCGGCGCGCCGAGGCGATCGCCCGACGGGCGTCCTCCGCGCCACCTTCGGCCGCCTCCGCCCACACCTCCTGCGTCCACGGGTTCCAGACGTCGAACCGGCCGCCGTCGACCGACTCGACCTCCTCGCCCTCGATGATGTGACCGAAGAACTCCTGCTCAGCCATGGTCGGCGCCCTTCTGCGGATCGGATGGGTTCGAGGTGCCCGCGCGGCGTTCGGCGATCGTGACGTCGCCGGCGGCGAAGTGTTCCGCGGGGATCTCCCGCACGACGACGCGGATGGTGTCCTTGGGCGCGATGTCGGCATCGACCAAGGCCTGGGTCACGCCCGAGATCATCGACCGCACCTGCGCGGGCGAGCGACCGGTGGTGAGCGTGACCTCGACCAGGGGCATCAGGCGTCCTGCGGTTCGTCGCCGCCGTTGATGAAGATCGAACCGAGAGAACCGAAGTGGCAGGCGATGCTCGACCCCGGCGGCGCGAACACCGCGTCGGTCATGCCGCCGGTCAACACGATCCAGCCCGCCTCGATCGCGAGGCCCCGCTTGGCCAGGTCGTTGGCGGCGAGCGCGAGCGCCTCCGCCGGGTGCCCCTGCACGGCCGCGCCCGTGGCGGAGTCGACGATCTCGCCGTCGACCTCCACGAGCACTCCCTCGGTGAACAGGTCGACCTCCGTCGGTGCCAGGGCGATCGGACCGGTGACGAACGCGCCGCTGCTCGCGTTGTCGGCGATGACGTCGCCGGCGGCGAACTTGAAGTCGGCGTAGCGGCTGTCGATGATCTCGGCGCCGCCGTAGACCGCCTCGACCGCCGCGAACGCCTGGGCGCCCGTGATGCCGGGCCCCTCGAGACGATCACGCATGACGAACACGATCTCCGGCTCGATGCGGGGATGGATGAGCCGGTCCTGCGGCACCGGGTCGCCCGCGGGCAGGGTCATCGCGTCGGTGAGCCAGGCGACGAACGGCACCTCGACGCCCATCCGCTGCTGCTTGGCCCGGCTGGTCAGTCCGAGCTTGACGCCCACGAGCTTCTCGCCCCGCTCGAGACGCCGGCACAACGTCTCGTCCTGGATCGTGTAGCCGGTCTCGACGTCGAGCTCGGGCCACTCGTCGGTGAACTTCACCCGCTCACGGCGCTCGGCCTCGCAGGCCAGGAGCTCCGTGGCGACCGAGTCGACGTCCCACCCGGCCTCCGGGGCCACGCCGGTGCCGACGCCCGTGGTGTTCTGCTCGCTTCCCTCCCCGCTCACTAGACCGCACCCGCCTTGTTCGTGTCGTTGAGGTGCCGCTCGGCCGCGAGCGAGAGGGCGACGTCGATGATCATGTCCTCCTGGCCGCCGACGTACCCGCGCTCGCCGACCATGGCGAGGATCGCGTGCGTGGGCACCCCGTACCGCTCGCTGGCGCGCTCGGCGTGCTTGAGGAAGCTGGAGTACACCCCGGCCTGACCCTGCGTGATCGACCCGCGGTCCATGTACGGCAGCTCGGGGATGTAGGGCCGCACCACGTTCTCGGCGGCCTCCAGCAGGGCGTCGACGTCGAGACCGGTGTCGACACCGAGCCGATCGAAGGTGGCCGCGAGGACCTCGGTGGGGCTGTTGCCGGCGCCCGCGCCGAGAGCGGACATGGCGCCGTCGATCTGCCGCGCCCCGGCCTCGTAGGCGAGGATCGAGTTGGCGACGCCGAGGGAGAGGTTCTGGTGGCCGTGGTAGCCGACCTGGGCGTGCTCGCCCACCGCGTCCACGACGGCCGCGACCCGGTCCTTCGCCTCGTGCAGGATGAGCGCGCCGGCGGAGTCCACGACGTACACGCACTGGCAGCCGGCGTCGACCTGGATCTTCGCCTGCTCCGCGAGCTTCTCGGGTCCGACGCGGTGGCTCAGCATGAGGAATCCGACGGTCTCCATGCCGAGATCGCGTGCGGCGCCGAAGTGTTCGTAGCTGACGTCGGCCTCCGTGCAGTGCGTCGCGACGCGCAGCACCTGCACGCCGAGCTCGTGGGCCGCCTTGATGTCGTGCACGGTCCCGACGCCGGGGAGGATGAGCGAGGCGATCTTGGCCTGCCGCGCCTCCTCGACGGCGACCTGGATGAGCTTCATCTCATCCGTGCCGGAGAACCCGTAGTTGAAGCTCGAGCCGCCGAGACCGTCGCCGTGCGCGATCTCGATGACCTCGATGCCGGCGTCGTCGAGCGCGCGGACGGTGTCACGCACCTGGTCGACGGTGAACTGGTGACGCATGGGGTGGCTGCCGTCGCGCAACGTCGTGTCGGTGATCCGCACCGCGCGCTTGGTGCCGACTGCATCGGTCGTCGTCCGTTCCTGCTGCAGCGACTCGGTGCCGCCCTGCGCCTCGGGTACCGCCGTGACCTCGCTCATGCCAACGCTCCGCTCGTGAGGGTGGTGTCGTCCGCCTCGTCCCACTGCGCACCGGCGTTCGCCGCCGATGCCTGTCCACCGAGCCGGTGGGCCATGAGGACGTCGCCGATGCGGGCCGCACCGGCGGTGATGATGTCGAGATTGCCCGCGTAGTCGGGCAGGTAGTCGCCACGTCCCACGACCTCCACGAAGACCGCGACGCGGGTCATGCCGTTCCACGTCGGGCGGGCCGGGTCGTACTGGGGCTCGGCCTTGAAGTCGTAGCCGGGCACGTACTCCCGCACCCGGTCGCGCATGGTCATGATCGACTCGGTCAGGCGGTCCTGGGCGGCGCCGGGCTCCGCGTACTCGGCGGGGATGGCCGCGAACACCGTGTTGCGCATCTTCATCGGCGGCTCGACCGGGTTGAGGATGATGATGGCCTTGCCCTTGCGCGCGCCACCGACGACCTCGATCGCGCGGCTGGTCGTCTCGGTGAACTCGTCGATGTTCGCGCGGGTGCCCGGTCCGGCCGACCGGCTGGACAGCGACGCGACGATCTCGGCGTAGGGCACATCACCGGTGACCTGGTGGATGGCCGCGACCACCGGGATGGTGGCCTGACCGCCGCACGTGATCATGTTGAGGTTCATCGCGTCGAGGTTGATGTCGAGGTTGACCGGCGGCGAGCAGAACGGGCCGATGGCCGCGGGGGTCAGGTCGACGGCGACGATGCCCGCCTCCTCATATCGAGGGGCGTTCGCGGCGTGCGCCTTCGCGCTCGTGCACTCGAAGACGATGTCGGGCAGGTCGTCCTGCTTCAGGAGCCAGTCGACCCCCTCGGCGCTGCTCTGCAGCCCGATGCGCTCGGCACGGCGCAGGCCGTCGGAGGTGGGGTCGACGCCGATCATGTACGCGGGCGTGATCCACTCGCTGCGGCGCAGCAGCTTGAACATGAGGTCGGTGCCGATGTTGCCGGGACCGACGATCGCGGCCTTGGCGGGGCGTTGGGGCAGGGCCATCTCACTTCTCCTTGGCGAATCGGGCGGTGACCGTGCCGAGACCGGCGAAGGTCGCGGTGACGACGTCGCCGCCGACGACGGGGGTCATGGGGGTGCAGGAGCCGGGCAGCACGACGTGTCCCGCCTCCAGGCGCACACCGAGGGCGCCGACGGTGTTGGCGAGCCACACGAGGGAGTTGACCGGGGACCCCAGGACGGCCCCGCCTGCTCCCGTGGCGACGATCTGCGCGTTCTTGGTGAGCACGCATCCGGCGAGCCGGAGATCCACGAGGTCGACCGGCCTCGGCCGGCTGCCGAGGACGACCGCACCCGAGCTGGCGTTGTCGGCGATCGTGTCGAACAGGCCGATCTTCCAGTCCTCGATGCGCGAGTCGACGATCTCCAGGGCCGGCAGCACGAAGTCGACGGCGGCGAGCGCCTCGGCGACCGTGACACCGGGGCCGGCCAACGGCTTCTTGAGGACGAAGGCGATCTCGGGCTCGATGCGTGGCTGCAGGAAGTCCCCGACCGGGATCGCGGTGTGCTCGGCGTGGAACATGTCGTCGAACAGATGCCCGTAGTCCGGCTGGTCCACCCCGAGCTGCTTCTGCATCGCGGCGGAGGTCAGCCCGACCTTGTGGCCCTTGACGACCCGTCCGTCGGCGATCCGTTGACGGACCTGCAGGAGCTGGATCTCGTACGCGTCCTCGAGGTCGAGCTCCGGATACGTGCTGGTCAGGGGCGGCACCGCCTGACCGTCGTAGGCGGCCAGGAGGTCAGAGGCCGTGCGGGCGCGGGTGGCGGCGTCCATGTACTGCTCCTTCGCAGGGACGGGTGGATGCCCGTCGGGGACGACCGGCACATCGGCACTGGAACAGCGGGTGCGATATACCCCACCTTGGCGCGCCGAGTGGGACAGACTCAACGCATGTGTCCCGCTGAGCAGAACGGAGCGCCAGGTCTGGTCGATCGACTCTCGGCCATCCTCGACGCCTTCGACGACGCCCACCGCAGAATCGCCCTCTCGGAGCTGGCGCGCCGAGCGGGACTGCCCAAGTCGACGGTGCACCGTCTGGTGGGTGATCTGGTGCGTCACGGCCTGCTGGAACGGCGAGACGGACGGCTCCAACTCGGTATCCGCATCTTCGAGCTGGGTGAACTCGTCCCCCGGCGACGCGACCTCGTGGACGCGGCGTTGCCTCATCTCAGCGACCTGCGCGCCGCCACCGGACACACGGTTCATCTGGCTGTCATGGACGACCGGGAGGTCGTCTATCTGCACGTCCTGCCCGGCAGCGCCTCGGGAATCCTCCCCTCGCGGACCGGTGGTCGGATGCCCGCTCACGCGACGGGCGTCGGCAAGGCGCAACTCGCCTTCTCCCCGCAGCGGCCGTGCAACGGGTGGTCGAGGGCCCGTTGACGGCGGTCTCCCCGTACACGATCACCAGACCGGGTGCGTTGGGGCGGGAGCTGTCGACGATCCGTTCCACGGGTGTGGCCTACGACCGGGAGGAGTCCACGATCGGCGTCAGCTGCGTCGCGGCTCCGGTCCTCGGGATCGACGGGTACGCGGTCGCCGCCGTGTCCGTGAGCGGGACGACCGCAGGCCTGGATGTGCGCCGCCTCGGCCCGGCCGTGCGTACGGTGGCCCTGGCCCTGTCACGCACCGTCGCCGGCCACGCCGTGGATGTGACCGGGCATCATCACCGACGTCACGCAGGAGGGTGACGCTCAGGCCGGTAGCCATGGCCACCGGTCTCAGCGTCACCTTCAACTCAAGGTGGATCGTTGTGCGCGTGGCACCCCTCGGTGGTTCAGGCGGCGTGCTCGCAGGTGGCGCAGGTGCAGTTCTCGCAGGTGCAGTTGTTGCAGGTGTCGGTGCAGTTCTCGCAGTCGCAGCTCTGGTGCTTGCACGTGGGGCACGTGCAGTTCTCGCAGGTGCACGCGGCGCAGACGTCGTCGCAGTCCTTGCAGTCGCACGCGGTGCACTCGTCGTAGTGGTCGCCGTGCTCGCGGTGGGCGTGGCCGTCGTGCAGGTAGTCGACGTGGTCGAGGTGCACGACCTTCTCGTGGCCGCAGTCGTCGCCGTGGGTGTGGGTGTGCTCTTCGGCTGCCTGATGCGTGGTGTCGGTCATGGCCGTTCCTTTCCGGACCCGCACCGGTCGTGCCGGTCGCGGTCGTCGTGTGTGTCGTGATCGCCGTGCTCGTCGGGATGTTCCGGATCGTGTTCGACCGCGTGGGCGACGGCGTCACGCACGATGTGCGCCACGTGGTCGTCCATGAGGGAGTAGACGACCTCCCTGCCCTGGCGCCGCGTCTGCACGAGGCAGTGATCGCGCAACACCTTGAGGTGCTGGGAGACCAGCGGCTGCGAGACGCCGAACGCCTCCACGAACTCGGACACGGTGTGTGGCCGCTCGACGAGCGACATCACGATGCCGATCCGCACCGGGGAGGCCAGTGTCTTGAAGAGCGCGGACGCGCCCTCCCACTGCCCGGACGCCGCGGAGTGATCCATGCGTCCATCCTAATATGCGCCTACTCGCATGTGTCAACCCTCCGCCCGCCCCGGCTGTACGCATCACGCACGCCGGGTTCAGGCGACGAGGGGCAGGTGGGGAACGAGGGCGGGGATGGCAGCGACGAGCGCACCGATGATGACGAGGGTGGTGTCGGCGCCGGTCCAGGGAGCCGGCTCGGCCCAGGTGCGCGACCGACCTCCGGAGACGGGCGCGGAGTACCCGCGGGCCTGCATCGCCACGGTCATCTGCCCGGCGCGGCGGATGGCCTCGACCAACAGGGCCAGGGTCATCGCCACGACGTGCCGGACACGCGAGAGCGGTCCACGCCCGGATCCGAGGCCGCGGGCGCGCCGCATCCTCGACATCGTGTCCCAGTCGTCGGCGAAGGAGTCCACCTGCTGCAGCGCGACGACCCCCGCGAGCACCGGTCTGGCCGGGAGTCGGAGCCGCTGACCCAGGTGGTCGCCGAGGGTGAACGGGTCGATGTAGGAGACGAGCACCAGGCCCGGGAGCACGAAGAACGCCACCCGGGAGGCGGCCAGCGCGGCGGGTTCGAGCGAGCGTGGATCGGCGAGCAGCCAGTTGGACCAGGCGATCGACACGAGCGCGATGAGCCCGGGCAACAGACGCATCGGCGAGAACCCCGTCCGGCCGATGAGGACCGGCCAGACGACGAGCTCGACGGCCAGGCCGACGAGGAGGCCCCGCAGGTCGCGCGCGACGAGACCCCCTGCGGTCAAGAAGAATCCGGCGAGCAGGAGCGAGAGCGGACCGCACCGTGCGAGCAGCCCGATCATGCCCCCACCCCCGCCAACCGGCCCGCGTCGAGCACGTGCGTGGCGTCCGCCGTGCGCGCCAGGTCGTCGTCGTGGGTGCTCACGAGCACCGCCATGCCGACCCCCGCCGCGGCCGCGCAGAGTCCGACGACCGCGGCCCACGTGTGCCGGTCCTGACCCACCGTGGGCTCGTCGAGCGCCAGCACCGACGGCCCGTGGACCAGCCCGGACGCGAGCGCGAGGCGCCGCAGCTCCCCACCGGAGAGGGTGTGCGGATTGCGGTCCTCCAGACCCTGCAGACGCAGGTCGGCCAGGAGGCTCTCGGCCCCGCTCCGGACCTCGTCCTCGGGACGCCCGAGAGCCCGGCCGGTGGCCAGCAGGCTGTCGAGGACGGTGCTCCCGACGATCGTCAACGCGGCTCGTTGCGGCACCCACGCGATGCGCGCCGCGAGGTCGGTCGAGGCCCACGTCGAGGGCGCGGCGGTCGGCCCCACGCCCCCCGCCAGGCCCGGAGTCGCCACCACCCGCCCGGAGATGGGTCGTTCGAGTCCCGCGGCGAGGGAGAGCAGCGAGGACTTCCCCGCGCCGCTGCGTCCCCGCACCGCCGTCAGGCGCGCCGCGTCGATCGTCAGGTCCACGTCGACCAGTGCCGGCACCGGGGCGGCCCGGCGCGCCACCGACAAACCCCGCCGCACCGGACGCGTGAGGCCGGCGCGCTCGAACTCCAGGAGTCCGGTGGCGCCGCCGGCGGCCGACCCATGCCGCGGCTGCGGAACGACCAGGCGCGTGGGCTCGGGCGCCGGCACGCCGGGCAGCCAGATCCCGGCGGCCAGCAGCGTCTCGCGGTGCTCGCGCAGGACGCTCGCGGGCGGCCCGTCGGCGAGCACCCCCTCGCGTCCGAGCACCACGAGCCGGTCGATGAGATCCGGGGAGACTCCCCGGAATCGCCTCCCTCGCCGTCTCCGACGCCCAGCCACCGGTCGAGTCGGTGTTCGACGACGACGAGACTCACCCGTCGGTCCGCGACGACCCCCGCGACGGCGTCGCGGACGTGGGCGGCGGAGTCGTCGTCGAGCATCGCGGTCGGCTCGTCGAGCAACAGGACGTCGGGCCGCATGGCGAGCACCCCGGCGAGCGCGAGACGCTGGGCCTCACCGCCGGAGAGGGCGGCGCTGCGGTGCTCGGGCCCGTAGGGAAAGTCCACGGCGGCCAGCGCGCCGGCCACGCGCTCACCGATCTCGGCGCGCGGGACGCCGAGGTTCTCCGGACCGAACGCCACGTCACGTCCGACGCGACCGGCCACGAGGGAGACGGCAGGGTCCTGCAGCACCAACCCGACCCGCCCGTCCCCGGCGCGCACCGGCTCGCCGTCGACGCGCACCTGGCCGTCGAGGTCGCCGGCCTCGGCCTCGCCGAGCACCCCGGCGAGCGCGCGCAGCAGGGTCGACTTGCCCGCGCCGCTCGCACCCGCCAGGAGCACCCGCTCACCGGGCTCCACGCGCAGGTCGACGCCGTCGAGGATCGGGTCGTCCTGACCGAGCGGGGTCCAGGTGAGCCCGCGCGCCTCCAGTGCGGCCGCGCTCACGACCGCCGGCTCGGGGCGAGGAGGTGCTCCTCACCGGGCGGGAAGTGGCCGATGACGCCGGTGCGCGCGAGCGCGCGGATCAGCAGGTGGCCACCGATGCCGGCGATGACGATGCCCGAGACGATGCCCGCGCCGAGGTAGACGAGCTTCCACGTCCAGGAGAACGCTGGCACGTAGGCCCACCATTCGTAGAGGGTGATCTCGAAGACCGCGGCGAGCGTGCCGCCGAGGGCCGCGATCGCCAGGTCGTGCCGGCACCAGCGCCACAGGGCGACGGCGACCTCGACGCCGAGGGCCTGCAGCAGCCCCGAGATCAGCACCGCCTGCCCCCACTGGTTGCCGAGCAGCATCTCGACGTTGGCGGCGACCATCTCGCACAGCAGCGCCGCGCCCGGCCTGCGCACGAGCAGCGCGCCGGCGACGGCGGGCAGCAACCAGATTCCGAGCATGAGTTCCTGCGCGGGCGGGAACCCGGCGAGGGCGATCTTCAGCGGGTTGTACAGAAAGGTGTCGAAGCCCCAGAACGCCACGCCGAGCGCGACGCCCAGTACGGCGAGGGTGACGAGGTCGACCGCCCGCCAGGCGAACGGGCCGCCGCGGGCCGGACGTCGCCCGGGGCGGGTCGAGGTGGAGGTGGTGGTCGTGGTGCGTGTGCTCATGGGTCTCTCCCGTGGTCGGCGCGATGCGTACACGGGGGAGGGAGGCCCACGTACGTCGCGGACGCCCCTCGAGAAACTCGACTCCCTACGCCGGTGCGAGCCGGATCAGGTTCGAGGGTCTGCGGCGAACCGCACTCTCAGCGCCGAGGCGCTCCCCTGTCGATCGAAGTCCGGCCACTGTACCCACTGCCTCGGCGGCGGCGGTACCGGGCTCCTCGCCCTCCCCCACCCGCCGGTTCGGGCGGCCGTTCGCGGGGCATCCGTCGCCGATCCGCCCGACGCCTGGCAGACTGCGCACCATGGGTGAAAAGGTGTTCAAGATCCTCGGAACCGCCGCCGCTGTCGGCGCCGGTGTCCTGGCCAAGAAGATCTCCGAAGGTGGCTGGAAGGCCGTCATGGCGAGCGACCCGCCCGCCAACCCGGAGGACCCCGACACGGAGATGTACGAGGCGATCGCGTGGGCGCTGTTCTCCGGCGCCGTCATCTCCCTCGTGCGCATGCTCGTGAGCAGGCAGTGGACGCAGTACTACGCCAAGTCGACCGGCCGCCGCCCGAGCAACCCCAACGACGTCAGCTGACGTGCTGATCTCGCTCGACGGCCGCGCTCCCGAGGTCGCGGGCGACGCCTGGACCGCACCGACTGCCGTCGCCATCGGCGCGGTCACGGTGGGATCGCAGGCGAGCCTGTGGTTCGGCGCGGTGGCCCGCGGGGACGGCGACGAGATCCGCATCGGCGCGCGCAGCAACGTGCAGGACAACGCGGTTCTCCACGCCGACCCCGGGTTTCCCGCGCTCATCGGTGAGGACGTCACGATCGGCCACAACGCCACCGTGCACGGCTGCACCCTCGAGGATCGCGTCATCGTCGGCATGGGCGCGATCGTCATGAACGGCGCCCGCGTGGGGTCGGACTCCATCGTCGCGGCGGGCACGCTCGTGCTCGAAGGCGTGACGATCCCTCCGCGCTCCCTCGTCGTCGGCGCACCGGGCAAGGTGCGGCGCGAACTCACCGACGACGAACTCGCCAAGGTGCGGCGCAACGCCGAGGTGTACGTGGAGAAGGCCCAGACCTACCGGACCGGCGCCACCACGCTCTGACCCGCCCGATGACGGGGCCGGCGCCCCGCTCACCACACTCTCCGGCCCGAGGCCCGCGACGACAGCGGCCTCGGGCCGGATCCGTGCCCGCCGCAGGTCGATGCGAGCGATGCCACACGGGGCGCGCGCGCCCTCCCCCGCCGCCGACGACGATTCGCGGCTACGGTCGTGGCATGACCACTCACATCGTCGCGATGGGCGGTGGCGGGTTCTCCTCATCCGAGGGGTTCCGTCCCACGGGCCTCGACCGGTACATCCTCTCCTTGACCGACGCGACCAACCCGCTGGTCTGCTTCGTCCCCACGGCGTCGGCCGACGACGGCCTGTACGTGTCGCGGTTCATCAACGCCTACAGCTCCAAGGTGCGCACGAGCGTCCTCACGCTGTGGAGCGGCGCCGCCGACGCGATCGCGCGGATGGACGAGGTCGACGTGTTCCTCGTGGGCGGCGGCAACACCCTCAACATGCTCGCCCTGTGGAGCGCGCACGGCCTGGGCCAGCGGTTCCGCTCCTACATGAAGGACACGGACCGCGACGTCGTGCTCGCCGGGGTCAGCGCCGGCGGGGCCGTGTGGCACGAGGGCTGCACCACCGACTCCTACGGCCGCGGCATCACCGCGCTCGGTCTCGGCCTCGGGCTGGTGCCGGGCAGCTTCTGCCCGCACTACGACTCCGAGGCGGAGCGCGCACCCCAGTTCAAGGAGTTCGTCGACACCAACCAGCTCCCGGCCGGGTGGGGTGTCGACGACGGCGCCGCCATCCACTACGTCGACGGCGAGGTCGAGGCGTTCGTCTCCGAACGCGACGGCGCCGCCGTGCACCGCCTCGAGCCGACCGAGAACGGCGTCACGATCGACAAGCAGGAGACGCGCGTCCTCTGACTCCCGTGGGCGTCCACGCCCCTCTCCCACGCCGAGACCGCCGGTTATTTCCGGCGGTCTCGGCGTCGTTCGAGGGCACGGTCTCCTCCTGTGTCCGCCCGGAGTCGCACCCTCGCGCAACCGTGCCCCGCGTCCCTGACAGACTTGGATACCTGGACACTCGTCCTGGATCGCTCTCACGAAGGGGATCGTCATCCGCACGCGCATTCTCGCCGCCGGTCTCGCCGCGGTGCTGGCCACCGCGATGTCGGTGGCTCCCACGGCCCACGCGGCCGAACCGGCCGCAGCCACGCCGGCCCACACGGCCGCCGAACCGGCCACCCGCAAGCCGGCCCACAAGGTCGCCTACCTCACCTTCGACGACGGACCGACCGCCGCGTACACGCCCGCGGTGCTCGAGATCCTGGCCCGGCATCGCACCAAGGCCACGTTCTTCATGATCGGCAGCCAGGCCGAACGCCGCCCCGACCTGCTGCGGGCGGTGCGCGCTCAGGGGCACGCCGTCGGCAACCACACGTTCACGCACCCCAACCTGACCCGATCCACCCCGGCGCAGATCGCCTCCGAACTCGCCCGGACCGACGCGGCACTCGGCCACACCACCTGCCTGCGCCCGCCCGGGGGCAGCACCGACCCGCGCGTGCACCGCATCGCTCGCGCCCACGGGCTCACGACCGTCCTGTGGAACGTCGACACCCGCGACTGGACCCGCCCCGGGGCATCCGCGATCACGGCCGCCGCCGTCTCTCCGCTCACCTACCGCGGCCGGTCGCCGGTCATCCTCCTGCACGACGGCGGCGGAGACCGGTCACAGTCCGTCGCCGCCCTCCCCGGAATCCTCAGATCGCTGGAACGCCAGGGGTATCGCTTCGAGACCCTCCCCGCCTGCCGCTGAGACCTCCGGGGACCGCACGACCGAGCTCGTCGGCCGCCGACCTGCCGCGACGCGCCGCTCCGAGCGCGCAACTCCCGGGGCGTCGTGTGACACTGGCGGCCGTGAGGTTCTTTCCGCGCGTCAAGACGCCGTCCCTGACCGACGTCCGTGGTCGGGTGCCCCGTCCCGAACAGGTCCAGCCCGTCTCGGGCCCGCCACCCATCGCCCTCAACGATCCGCGACGCGCCGACGACGCGGTGCCCTTCGGCCTGCGGGTGGCAGCGGGCGTCTCCTGGCGGGTCCTGCTCGTCGCCGCCGCCCTGTACCTCCTCGGGCAGATCATCGGACGCACCAGCACCGTGGTCATCCCGGTCGCCGTGGCGCTGCTGCTCACCTCCCTGCTCATGCCGGCCGCGGTGTTCCTCAACCACAAACTCCGCTTCCCACGCGCGCTCGCGGCGATCACGACACTGCTCGGCGCCCTCGCGATCCTCATCGGGCTGCTCTACTTCGCGGGCAACCAGGTGGTCGTCGGCGTCAGCCAGCTGAGCGGCCAGGTCGAGCAGGGCGTCAACCAGATCCAGAACTGGTTGAGGGACGGCCCCCTCGCCGGCCCCCAGATCAGCCAGGCCATCGACCAGGGACGCAACTGGGTGCAGAGCAACGCCGGACCCCTGACCAGCGGTGCCGTCTCCGGCGCGGTGACGGCCGGCAACCTCGTCGTCGCCACGATCATGGCGCTGTTCGCCATCTTCTTCTTCCTCTCCGACGGCGACCGCATGTGGGCCTGGTTCGTGCGGCTCGCGCCCAAGGAGATCCGCTCCCCCATCCACGAGGCGGGCCGGCGCGGCTGGGTCACCCTCAGCTCCTACGTCAAGACGCAGGTGATCGTCGCCGCCGTCGACGCCGTCCTCATCGGTCTGGGCGCCTTCCTCCTCGGTCTTCCCCTCGTGGTGCCGCTGGCCCTCATCGTGTTCTTCTCCGCGGCGATCCCCGTCGTCGGGGCCGTGGTCTCCGGTGCGCTCGCCGTGATCCTCGCGCTGGTCGTGCAGGGCCCGCTCATCGCGCTGGCGATGATGGGTGTGGTCCTCGCGGTGCAGCAGATCGAGGGCAACCTGCTGCAGCCGATCCTCATGAGCAAGGCCGTCTCGCTGCACCCGCTGGCGACCATCCTCGGCGTGGCCGTGGGCTCCTACCTGTTCGGCATCGTCGGCGCACTGTTCGCGGTGCCGGTGCTGGCGGTGACCAACACCGTCGTGCTCTACCTCAACGGTCACGACAAGTTCCCGATGCTCGATCAGAACGCCTCGGTGCTGACCAACTCGGCCAAGGAACTCACCGGCGACAAACACGCTCCGAAGGACGAGGAGTCCCCGCCCGCTCCCGGCGGAGACTCCCCCGCATCGGGGAGATGACGCCGGAGCGCTACTCCGAGCAGCAGGCCGAGCTCGACGACCACCACCAGGAACTCGCCCAGCAGGAGCACGTCGACGACGACAACAAGGTGCAGGGACCGCCCGAGCCGGGCGAGCACCGGGGTCGGGACTCCGACCCTCGCTGACCCACGCCCGCCGGCGCGGACACCTCACATGCCCGTGCGGACCAGCCCGGTCTCGTAGGCGACGACGACCATCTGCACCCGGTCGCGCAGACCGAGCTTGGCGAGGATGCGTCCGATGTGGGTCTTGACCGTGGCCTCCGCGAGGAACAACGCGGTCGCGATCTCGGAGTTGGTGAGACCCCGGCCGACGGCCTCGAGGACCTCGCGCTCACGCTCGGTGAGGACGTCGAGCTTGGTGTCACGGGTCTCACCGGAACTCGGCAGGTTGGGCACGACGCGTTCGAGCAGGCGGCGGGTCGTGCTCGGGGCGACGACGGAGTCACCGCGGTGCACGGCCCGGATGGCGGCGAGCAGTTCGGAGGGTCCGGCGTCCTTGAGCAGGAACGCCGCCGCGCCCGCCTTGAGGGCGGCGAACACGTACTCGTCGAGGTCGAAGGTCGTGAGCACCACCACACGCGGAGCTCCGGGGAGTTCGCAGATGCGGCGGGTCGCCTCGACCCCGTCCAACCGCGGCATGCGGATGTCCATGAGGACGACGTCGACCTCATGCTCCCCGACGGCGTCTACCGCAGCCAGGCCGTCGGAGGCCTCGGCGACGACCGTCATGTCGGGGGTCGCGTCGAGGACCATACGGAATCCGGCCCTCACGAGCTCCTGATCGTCGACCAGGATCAACCGGACCGGTGCGTCGGTGTTCATCGCATCTCTTTCTCGTCGGCGGCCTGCCCGTTCTCGCCCCCGACACGCGAACGCCCCCCAAGGGTCCTTGCATCGTAGGGAATCCGTGCCTCGACGACGAAGCCGCCTCCCGGCGCGCCGCCTGCCCAGAGGTCGCCGTCCACGGCGGTGACCCGCTCTTTCATGCCCACCAGGCCGTGCCCCTGACCGTCCGGAGCGGCGCCGACACCGACGCCGTCGTCGCGCACGGTGACGAGCAGGGCGTGATCGAGGTAGTCGACGGACACCCACACCGAGGCCTCGCCGGCGTGCTTGATGACGTTGGTCAGCGACTCCTGCACCACCCGGTAGGCGGCCAGATCCGCGGCCCGGGAGATCGGCCGCGGCGTCCCGCTGACGTCGCTGGTGATGTGCAGCCCGGCCAGGCGCAGCGGCTCGATGAGTTCGCCGAGCGAATCCACCCCGCCCGTGGGTGTGTACTCGGGCTGCCCCTCGTCGCGGCGTAGGACCGCGACGAGCCGGCGGGTGTCGGCGAGGGACTCCCGAGCCGTCTGGCCGATCGTCGTCAACGCGGCCGCAGCCCCGCGCAACGCGGCGAGCGCGGCCTGCGGGTCCTCGGTCTCCGCAGCCCGGTCGAGCGCGTAGGACGCGCCGTCGGACTGGACGACGATCACCGACAGGGAGTGGGCCACCACGTCGTGCATCTCGCGGGCGATGCGGGCGCGTTCCTCCTGCGCGGCGAGCCGCATGTTCTGGACCCGGCCGCGTTCGACGGCCTCGGCACGCTGACGCGTCTGCTCCAGCGACTGCGCCCGCTGCCGGACGAGGGCGCCGAGCAGCCAGGCCGACACGGCGGTGGCCAGGCAGAAGAAGGTCGTGATGGCGATGACGACGGCCAACTCGGTCGCCGACGTCGCCCCCCACCCGTTGACGGTCCAGTCGATCGCCCCCAGGAGACCGCCGATCGCCGCCACCACGAGGATGAGTCGCCGGACGCGACGATCGTCGGCCCATCGGGCCACCGAGTAGGCCACCAGCGGAGCGGTGACGTTGGCCGAGGACGGCTCGCTGATGAGGATCAACTGCAGCAGGTGAGCGACGACGACGACAGCGGCCGCACGGCCCGGGAACGTGCGGCGCCAGAGGAAGGGCAGCGCGAACATGGGGACGACCATGAGCCCGGCGATGCCGCCGAGGGCGCTGCCGTAGCTCGCCGCCTGTACGGCGAAGGGGAGGCAGAACATCAACAGGACGAGCGTGAGGACGACGTCGGCGAAGGCCGGTGGGCCGCCGGGCCAGCGGGCGCGGGTGGTGTCCCACACGCGGTCGACCCCGTCCAGGAGGTCCTGCCCCCACGACGCCTGGGACCCGCGGGGATGCTCACGGCCGGCGTCCGCGGGCGGGAGGCGGGGTCCCGTCTCGACGGGGCGTTCGGTCGTCATCGTTCGAATGTAGGCCGAGGGGTGTCCCGCAGTCGTCCCCCCGTGGACGCATCCACGCCTACGACCGCAGACGCATGGGGTCCCGGGTCGGGGCGCACCGCGTCGACTCCTGCTCGCGCCTACCGGCGTAGTCCGTGCAGCGCCTGCTCGAACATCCCGGGCCAGGCACTCACGTCGTCGGAGGTCACGAGCACCCATCCGTCGGCGGACGCCGCCGTACCCCGCCGGCCGAGGGCGTCCTCACGGGCGGGGCTGCCTTCGGGGAGGTAGACCTCGGCGCCCTCGTCGGCGAGGCGGGCGAACGGCGTGCCGTCCACGTGCAGGGTGCGGACGGGGGCCGCGGTGTCCTCGCGCGCACCGGAGGTCTCCAGTTCGCTTGCCATGCGGTCGAAGAGCGCGTCGATGTCCATGCGCCCATTCTGCGTCGGGAAGTTCGCGGGCGCGCGCAGGTCAGCTCCGCGGCTCGCCGACGGGATCGGCCGCGGGATGCGCCGCCTCGTCGCGCTCACGGTCGTGCCGACGCGAGGAACGGATCGCGGTGACCAGCCAGAACGGCAGGAACAACGCCTCGACCACGGCGAGGGCGAGGGCGGCTCCGACGGCGCCCATCTGGATCGTGCCGACAGCCATGAGGCCCAACAGGACCGGCGCCCGGAGGATGTTGAGGTGGAACGTCTTTCGAGCCAACCCCATGCCGTAGAGCGTGACGGCGGCACCGAGGCCGAGGGAGGAGGCGATCGAGTTCAGGCCCATGGGCAGCAGGACCGGGGCCGCGCCCTGCCACGAGTCACGGAACAGCCATTGGCCGACGGGATCGGGAAGGAGGATCAGGGTGACGACGTAGGCGCTCGAGACGAGCCCCATCGCCGCCGACACGGCGAGCATCGCCTTGATCCTCGCCGGGGCTCGCATCTGCGCTCGCCGGGACAACTCGGGGACCGCGAACGCGAGCGCCGCCGTGCCGAGCACGTTGAGTGGACCGAGCAGGGTCTGCACCGCCCGGATCGCGCCCACGTCCGCCGCGGAGGCGAGCGGGGCGATCATGAGGATGCCGAACTGCGCGGCGCCCAGTCCCAGGATGTACTCGGCGATGAGGTAGCCGGTGATGTCCTTCTGCTCGCGGATCCACGCGCCCGAGGACAGCAGACCCGGCGCCGCCCGCAGGAGGTAGAGCCCGACGGCGGCCGACACGAGCCCGGCGATGCCCCAGGTCAGGGTGAGGACGCCGACCGAGGTCCAGCCGAGCGCGATGGCCCCGAAGAGCAGTCCGAACTGCAGGACCATGCGGATGAAGTCGATGAGCGCGGCGTGCTCGGCGCGGCCGGCGGCGAAGAACGCCATGCGGCAGGAGTCCTGGAGGACCAGGGCCGGCAGACACGGGGCGAGCGCGAAGAACGCGGCTCCGACCGGGCCACCGACGTACGCGGCGACCGCGACACAGATCAGCCCGCCGACGACACCGATCCACGCGGCCGTGCCCTGCGAGGTGCGGACGGCGGAGCGGAACGCGTCCGGCGAGTCGGCGCTGTGCCGCATCTGCAGCGGTTGGCCGACCATCGCCTTGGCCACCGCGACCGCGACCCCGTACACGACGAACGCCATGGAGAAGGCGCCGAATCCGCTGGCGTCGTTCAGTGCCTGCGCCACGAACACCATGAGCAGCATGTTCGACAGCGCGGACATGACCTGATCGATGACGTTCCACCCGGCACGACGGGCAAGACTCATGGCATTGACCATCGAGGTCGTTCCCCTCTCCCCATCGCAGACCGGCTCGTCTCGGCGCGGCGTCTCCCCACAGACGTCGGCCGCGATCTTACGCCGCGTCAGGGTTGGACGTCGAACGAAGATCGGGTCGATCGTCCACATTCCACGACGTGCCTGGTCAGAGCGGCGCACATTGCGTACCGGTGCGTTCGGTCACCGCCTGACGCCGGTGTGCGTCACCGACGTCAGGCCACCTAACATGGCGGGACATCATGAGGCCGGTCGACGCCGGCACAGGGAGAGGTGAATCGGGTGATCGAGCTGCGGACGCCGCGCGAGATCGAACAGATGCGTCCGGCCGGCGCCTTCGTGGCCGAGGTCCTGACGGATCTGTCCGAACGCGTGCGGGTGGGCACCAACCTGCTCGAGATCGACGAGTGGGCGCACGAGCACATCCGCCGCCGTGGCGCGGAGAGCTGCTACATCGACTACCACCCCTCCTTCGGGGCGTCGCCGTTCGGTCACGTCATCTGCACGTCGGTCAACGACGCCGTGCTCCACGGCCTCCCCCACGACTACGCCCTCGCCGACGGCGACCTGCTCAGCCTCGACTTCGCCGTCGCCGTCGACGGGTGGGTGTCGGACTCGGCGATCAGCATGATCGTCGGCGACTCCACCCCGGAGCGTCGCGAGGCCGACCTCGACCTCATCGAGACGACCGAGGTCGCCCTCGCCGAGGCGATCGCCGTCGCCCGACCCGGCAAGCGCATCGGCGACATCTCCCACGCCATCGGCCGGGTCGCCCGGGCGGCGGGGTTGCGCGTCAACACGCAGTTCGGTGGCCACGGCGTCGGCCGCACCATGCACGGCGACCCCCACGTGCCCAACGACGGCGCGGCCCGCCGCGGTCTCAAGCTGCGTCCCGGCCTGGTCATCGCCATCGAGCCGTGGTTCATGGCCGGCACCGACGAGCTCGTCACCGACCCCGACGGGTGGACGCTGCGCAGCGTCGACGGCTCCCGCGGTGCGCACTCGGAGCACACGGTGGCGATCACCGACGGCGATCCGGTCGTCTTCACCGCGCGGGGCTGATGACGGGTGCTCGACGTCATCGTCGCCGCGATGTGGGTGACGACCGCCATGGGTGTCGTGTTGCTCCTGGGGGCGGTGGTCGGCCGCCTGCCGCGCCCGGTGACGCTCGCGGCGCTGGGCATCGGTGAGGCCGCGACGCTCGTGGCCGTCGTCGCCGACGTCGTGTGGTTGATCCAGGGACATCCGAGCCCCGGCCTCATCACCCACATCAGCTACCTGCTGACGACCCCGCTCATCATCCCGGCCGGATTCGCGCTCACCTACAAGAAGTTCGACCGCTGGGGTCTGCTCATCGTCGCGGTCGCCACCCTGATCGCGGCGATCATGGTCGTCCGGCAGCTCCAGACTCTGGGGATCCCCTTCGGGTACCTCAATGTCTGAGCGGGCGGCCGCGCCGGCGGACGACGCGCGGGGGTGTCGACGCCCGCGGCGGGGCCGGGACGGTTCTTCACGCTGATCTACGGCGTCTTCGCCGTCGGCGCCACCTCGCGCGCCGGGGTGGAGTTGCTCACCAAGTTCTCCGAGGCCCCGATCTCCTACACCCTCTCGGCGGTGGCGGCGGCGGTGTACGTCGTGGGCTTCGCCCTGTTGTTGCGGTGGGGGCACCGCGGCTCGCGTGAGGCCATGCGGGTGCTGTGCATCGTCGAGCTCATCGGGGTGGTCCTCGTCGGCACCCTGAGTCTGGTGGTGCCGCAATGGTTCCCGCAGGCGTCGGTGTGGTCGTACTACGGAGTCGGCTACCTGCTGCTGCCCGCGGTCCTCCCGATCCTCGTGCTGCGGTGGTTGAAGAGGTCGAGCGCCCACGCGACGTCCTGAGCGATCAGTCGTCAGAGGCGGCACTCGCCCCGAGCACCTCACCGTCCACACCTGAGACAGTAGGTGGGGACGAAACAGTAGGGCCTGCGCGACTGTTTCAGACCTCTCCTACTGTCTCAGGTGGAGTCGGGTGGGTGCGTCTCGCCGGTGAGCGCGGTGAGCCGGTCGAGGAGGGGGCGTTGGCCCTTCAGGATGCGTCTGCGCGCGTCGTGCAGCGGCATCCATTCGGCTCGGTCGACCTCGGGGATCGTCAGGTGCTTGCCCGATCTGGGTGGCCATTCGACCTCGCAGGTGTTGCTCTCGAGGAACGCCAGACTCGACGACGACTCGACGGCGTAGGCACGGACGATCTTGGCGGAGGAGTGCCGCGCCTCGCCCAGGTCGAGCCACGGCTGCGGCGGCGGGGCGACGCCGATCTCCTCGGCGAACTCACGCGCCGCGGCGATCATCGGCTCTTCGGTCGCGGGGTCGTACTCGCCCTTGACCACCGACCAGACGCCCTCGTCCTTGCTCGCCCAGTACGGACCGCCCGGGTGGGCGAGGAAGACGAGCAGGTCCTCACCGTCGTGGCGGTAGGGCAGGACTCCGGCGCTGTACTTCGGCATGGGCTCAGCGTGGCACCGCCGTCGTCGTCGCGCCCTACTTCGTGTGGATCCTCCTGCGGCTGCGGGCGACCGACGGCCTGACGCCGCGGTGAACGTGCGTGGCGGTTCGCGGGCGGTGCGGGGCTTCGGCGCGGGTCAGCCTTCCTCGATGTCGACCGACCCGGAGCCGGTGCGCACGAAGAGGGGAACGCCGCGGACGTCCTGCTGCACGTCGACATCGAGTGACCCCGAGCCGGATTCACCCATGACCGAGTAGGTCTTGCCGCCGGGCACCCGCAGGTCGATGCTGCCCGAACTGGACTCGGCCCGCAGCCGCTGCAGCTCGGAGGTCGCCTGCGCGTCGATCGACCCCGACGTCGACTTCAGGGAGAGGCGTCCGCCGCGGAAGTCCTCGACCTCGATGCCGCCCGATGTGGACTCCGCGGTGACGTCGCCGTCGACACCGCTCACGTCCATCGAGCCGGAGGAGCTGCGCAGCCTGGTCTCACCGCGCACCCCCTCGACGTCGATGCTGCCCGAGTCCGACTGCGCGGAGACCTCGCCGCCGGCTCCGGTGACCTCGAGCGAGCCGGACGAACTCCGCAGCCGCGTCTTGCCGCTCACGTTCGCCACGTCGATGCTGCCCGAGGTGGACTCGACGGTGACGTCGCCCCTGACACCCTGCAGATCGACCGAGCCGGAGGTCGACCGGACGTCCAGCGAGCCGCCCACGTCGCGGGCGTCCAGCGAGCCCGACGTCAGACGGGTCGAGACGGTCACCCCGGCCGGCACGGCGACCTGGAAGTCGCGGCGGCAACCCCACTGTCGGCACTCGAGCTGCAGCCGGAGCGTGTCCCCGTAGAACGACTGCCGCACCTCGCCCCGGTTGTCGCCGAAGAGCGTCGGGGAGGCGATCGTCGCCCGATTCCCAGTGGTCGACAGCAGATCGACGCCCTCGGAGTCCGTGACGATCTCGATGCGCGTGGCCTGATGCTCGACGGGCACGGGCTCGGTGTGTCCGGCGAACGCCGAGAGCGCACCGGAACTCAGTGCGGCCAGGGCTGCGGCACCACCGATGAGCAGACCGATCCGCCGGCGACGGCGTCGCGCGGGAGGTGGTGACGACGGGGCGGGTTCGACGGGTCCGGCCTGCGGCTTCGCGTCCGGGACCCGGCCGCGCACGACGTCCTGCACATCCGGCATCGGGCGGTTCTCCTGGCCCGGCTCATCCGGCGTGATGTCCCGCATCCTCGAAACCCCCGACGTCGTGTCCGTGCCCGCACGCGATACGCCGCCAGGCTAGCCGACACCCGCGGCGAGGGTCGGAGCACCGAGCGTCTCCGCCGTCGCGGCCACCGCGGCGGGCTGTTCCGGGTCGTTGCCGCCGGCGGCGGTTCAGCCTCGTTGCTCGCCGGTCAGCGTTCTGCGCGAGACCGGCCCCCGCAGCGCGGCCCAGAGCAGGCCGAGTGCGAGGACGGTGAGCAGGGACTCCGCGGCGAGAGTGCCGCCGAGCTGGGCGGCGGCCACGACGATGCCGTTGATCGCGCAGTGCAGGATCACGGCCGTCAGCCACCACTGCCACGCCCCGGTGCGCACACCCCGCAGGACGATGAGCGTGAGCCCGACGTGCACGACGATCGCGAGGATCCGCTCGTAGACTCCGGCGGCGGCCGATCCGACGGTCAGCGCCTGCAGCGCGGAGATCTGCGCGTCGACCGCGGGAAGCTGATCGGGCGCGGCCCCACGCACGCTCGCCCGCACGGTGTCGGCGGTGAGCAGCAGCACGATGCCGTTGAGCGCCGCGATCCCGAACAGGAGGATGGCCTCGATCCCGCCGTGGCCGAGTCCGAAGGCGACACCGCCCTCCCAGGAGCGGACCCGTTTGGCCCAGTGGCGCAGCACGATCCATCGCGCCGTCTCCTCGAAGAGTCCCGAGGTGACGACGAGCAGGATCGTGTTGACCACGCCCAGGTTCGGGCCCATGACCTGCGTGAGCAGGAACGTCACCGGCATGACCAGGGCGAACCGCGCGACCTGCGAGAGCGGGAACGTCAGCGCGCCCCACCCGATGGCCGACCACGGGGCCGGCAGGCGGCGGCCGGCGACGACCCACGCGACCACCACGCCGACCGTGACGAGGGTGACCTGACCGGCCAGGAGGGCGACCGGGCTCATCGGCGCATGCCGCCCCGGACGTCGAGTTCGCGGGAGATCAGCGCAGCGGCGGTGTCGGGGTCGTCGGCCGTGATCGTGAGCGTCCACCGACCCAGATCGAGCGCCAGCGCGGGGCCGGGACGCAGCACGAGGCCGACGCCGCGCTCGAGCGACAGGCGCAGACCGTAGCCACCGAAATCCGCGGCCGTCACGGTGACGGGTCGGGCGGAGGCGATCGCGCTCAGGGGGATCGTGCGGCGCAGACCGGGAATCCCGCAGGTCACGGTGACTCCGGAGGGGTCGACGAGGACACCGACCCGACGGAGGGCGGCAGTCGTCGCGGCCACCACGAGCGCGCCCGCCGTGTCTCCCGGCGAGCGGGAGGCGAACGCGCGGCTCGCCGTCACACCCGTGGCCGCGCCGAGGGTGGCGAGCGCCCACGGCGCCATCGAGGAGCCGGTGACGACGACGGCGCGCCGTCCCGGTTCGAGGTCGAGGGGAGCCGCGGGGACGCGCGAGTCCTCACCGCGGGGGAGGACGAGGGCGGCGACGGCACCGCCGGCGGCACCGAGGGCGAATCGGGTGGCGGTGTTCATCGTTCGGCTCCTTGGTCGAGGGCGTGATGGAGGTCGTCGAGCGACAGCCCGGCACGGGCGCCGGCGTCGAGAAGGGCGATGACGGCGCGGTGGACGTCGGCGGTCTCGGGAGCGCCGACGACGACCGCGCCTCGCCCGCGCCGCATCTGGATGAGCCCCTCGTCGCGCAACCGCCCGTAGGCCTTGAGCACGGTGTGCACGTTGACGCCGAGTGCGGCGCCGAGATCCCGTGCCGCGGGCAGACGCTCGCCGCGACGGACCTCACCGCGGGCGAGCGCGCCCCGGAGCCCGGCGACGAGCTGGTCGTGCAGGGTCACCGGGGAGTCGGGATCGATCGTGATGAGCACACGACAACTCTAGTTGTTCTAGTAGGAATAGATCAAGCCGCACGAGTGTGAGCGTTCGTGCGCCAGGTCACGCATCCCCGCGGTCGCCCTGGCCGTGGACGCGATGTCTGGCCACGAAACGGAACCGGTCGCCACGGAACGCCGATCTCGTCCACTCCAACACCCGACCGCCTGCGTCCCAGGCCGTGCGGTGGATGAGCAGGATCGGCAGGCCGGTGTCGACGTCGAGCAGATTCGCCTCGACGGGGTCGGCGAGCACGGTCTCGATGACGTCCTCCACGGTCGCGATCTCCATGCCGTAGGCGTCGCTCATGGTGCGGTACAGCGACCCGCGGGCGACGAGTTCGGCCTCCAGGTCGGGCAGCGGGCCGGGGATGTGCGCGGTCTCGTGGGCGATGGGCCGGCCGTCGACCGTGCGCAGGCGCTCGACCCGGTGGACCGGCGCACCCGGCGCGACGCCCAGCTTCTCGGGGACCTCCCCCGTCGCCTCCCGCCCGGAGACCTCGATGATGACGCTGCCCGGCCGCCAGCCCTCGGACTGCAGGTCTTGGGAGAACGACGTCAGCGGACGGACCTGCATGAGTTTGGGCTGCGCGACGAACGTGCCGCGCCCCTGCCTGCGTTCCAGCCGCCCGTCGACGACGAGCTCGGCGATGGCCTGGCGCACGGTCGTCCGCGAGGTGGCGAACCGTTCGGCGAGTTCACGCTCGGTGGGGATGGGCGATCCGGGTTCGGATCCCGCCGTCAGGGCAAGGATCTCGCCCTTGACGCGGTAGTACTTGGGAACCCTCACGGCCTTGCCTTTCACCTGGTCAGGGGCGGAGGACACGTTAACAATCAGTCACAGAGGACTGCACACACCTCGGCGGCCCGCACGCAGGACCTCGCCGCGGCGCGACGCCGGCCCACACCCGGTCTCCGCACCCGGGACCAAAGGCCCGACACGCTCGTCACCATTGACGAAACATTGGTCTAGTCCAATACTGATCCCGACCCTCATCAGTTGCAAGGCCCAAGGAGGACCCGGCGTGGCCACTACCAGTGAATCGTCGACATCGATGCGGAAGGGACCCAACCTCACGGGTCTGATCCGTTTCGGCACCAGCCTCATGCTGCCGATCGCCCTGCTCCCCGCGGCCGGCCTCCTGCTGCGCATCGGCCAGGACGACCTGCTCGGGTGGATCAGCACCCCGGTCATCGGTCCGTTCTTCGACGCGATGACGGCCGCCGGTGACAGCCTGTTCGTCAACCTCGGATTCCTCTTCGCCGTCGGCATCGCGATCGGCATGGCCCGCCAGGCCGATGCGACGATCGGCCTGTCGGCCGTGGCGGGCTACCTCGTCATCCAGGCGGTGTTCACGGCCATGTCGCCGGTCGTCCTCGAAGGGATGACGAACGCCAAGGGCGAGCCGGCCACGATCAACTACGGCGTCTTCGCCGGAATCATCGTCGGATACATCACGGCCAAGCTGTTCGACCGCTACTGCGACATCCAATTGCCGACCTACCTCGGATTCTTCGGCGGCCGCCGGTTCGTGCCGATCGTCGTCTCGTTCACGAGCCTCTTCATCGGCTTCGCGATGAGCTACCTCTACACGTACTTCGCCATCGGCCTGGAGGCGGTCGGCGGATTCATCGCCACGACCGGTGTCTTCGGCGCGTTCGTCTACGGCGTCGTCAACCGACTCCTCATCCCTTTCGGCCTGCACCACCTCGTCAACAGCGTCATCTGGTTCATGTACGGCAGCTACGACGGCGGTGGGGCGGTCGTGCACGGCGAGCTCACCCGCTTCGCCGCCGGCGACCCGACCGCAGGCATCCTCACCTCCGGCTTCTACCCGATCCTCATGTTCGGTCTGCCCGGCGCGGCGCTCGCGATGATGCACGTCGCCCGCCCCGACCAGAAGAAGATCGCGGCCGGTATCTTCGGCGCTGCCGGATTCACCGCGTTCCTCACCGGCATCACCGAGCCGCTGGAGTTCGCCTTCCTGTTCATCGCGTTCCCGCTGTACGTGCTGCACGCGGTGCTCACCGGCGCGTCGTTGGCCATCGCCTACGCCCTCGACATCCACCTCGGATTCTCGTTCTCCGCAGGATTGTTCGACCTCGTGCTGTACGGCACCGCCCCAGCGGCGAAGAACATCCCGCTGCTGGTCGCGATGGGTGTCGTGTTCTTCGTCCTCTACTACGTGCTGTTCCGGTTCGTGATCGTCAAGTGGAACCTGCGCATCCCGGGCCGCGACGCCGACCTCGAGGGGGCCACTCCGACGCCGGCCACGACGAGCCCGCCGCGAGTGACCGCGCCGGCAAGGCCGCGCAGCTCATCGCCGCCTTCGGTGGGCGGTCGAACCTCGTCGACGTCGACGCGTGCATCACCCGCCTGCGCGTGCAGGTCGCCGACAAGGGTCAGGTCGACAAGGACCGCCTGCGTGCGCTCGGCGCAGCGGGTGTCATGGAGGTCGGCAACAACGTCCAGGCCGTGTTCGGCCCCCAGGCCGACGCCCTGAAGGGCGACATGAAGCGGGCTCTGGCCGGCGAGGACATCCCGACCAGCTCCGCCCCCGGCACGACCGCCACCGCCACCGCCACGAAGGCGTCCACGTCGGGCGTCACCACCGTCCTCGCCCCGATCAGCGGGCGTGTACTGCCGTTGTCCGAGGTGCCCGACGAGACGTTCGCCAAGGGCATGGTCGGCCACGGCCTGGCCATCGACCCGCCGCGCAGCGTGGTCGAGGCGGTCGCGCCCGTCGACGGCACGGTGGTGCAGCTGTGGCCGCACGCCTACGCCATCCAGACCGACGACGGCGTCGGCGTCCTGGTCCACCTCGGACTCGACACCGTGCAGTTGCGCGGTCAGGGCTTCACGACCCAGGTCGAGCAGGGTGCTCGCGTGCGCACCGGCGATCTCGTCATCAGGTACGACGTCCCGACCGTCGCCGGCACCGGGCGCAACCCGATCGTCCCGGTCGTCGTGCTCGAGGCGAAGGCCGACGGCATCCGCGGCGACGCGCACCGCGAGGTGGAGCGTCTCGACGAGCTGTTCACCTCCCACCGCTGACCCGGCACGAACCGGCTCGAAAGGAGCACCGATGGAGATCGTCATCCTCGAGGACGCGGCGGAGATCGGCCGTGTCGGGGCCGACGCATTCACCGATCTGCTCGGCCGGCGACCGCAGGCCGTGCTCGGACTGGCGACGGGTTCGTCCCCGCTGTCCGTGTACGACGAGCTGGTTCGCCGGCACGAGCAGGGTGGGGTCAGCTTCGCGCAGGCCCGCGCGTTCACCCTCGACGAGTACGTCGGTCTGCCGAAGGACCATCCCGAGCGGTACCGCAACGTCATCGACCGTGACTTCGTGGACCGGGTGGACTTCGCTCCCGACGCGGTACGGGGTCCGGACGGGTCGGCGGAGGACATCCCGGCGGCCTGCGAGGAGTACGAGGCGGCGATCGCCGAGGCCGGCGGTGTGGATCTGCAGATCCTCGGCATCGGCACCGACGGTCACATCGCGTTCAACGAGCCGGGGTCGTCGCTGGCCTCGCGCACGCGGATCAAGACGCTGACCAGGCAGACCCGCATCGACAACGCCCGGTTCTTCGGTGACGACGTCGACGCGGTGCCCACGCACTGCCTGACCCAGGGGTTGGCCACGATCATGGCGGCGCGGCACGTCATGCTCGTGGCCACCGGGTCGGGCAAGGCGGAGGCCGTGCATCACATGGCCGAGGGTGCCGTCAGCGCCATGTGGCCGGCGACGATCCTGCAGCACCATCCGCACGTGACGGTCCTGCTCGATCCGGCGGCGGCCGGACGTCTGCAGCTGGCGAATTACTACCGGCAGACGTGGGAGGCCAAACCCTCCTGGCAGGGAGTCTGATCCGGGTGCGGCGCAAGGAGTTCGGAGCATGCTGATCACCGCCGACGCCGTCGTCACCGGCACCGAGGTGATGCGGCCGGGATGGATCGAGGTCACCGGCGGGCGCGTGGCCGCCGTCGGCGCCGGGGTGCCCGACCGGCCTGTCGACCACGCCCTCGGGGCTGTCACGGTCGTCCCGGGTTTCGTCGACATGCACACCCACGGCGGTGGCGGCGGGGCGTTCTCCGACGCCACCGCCGAGGCGACGCAGGAGGCGGTCGCGTTCCACCGTCGGCACGGGACGACGCGGATCATGGCGTCGCTGGTGTCGGCGCACCCCGGCGATCTGCTGCGTCAGGTGTCGGTGCTCGCCGAGCACGTGCAGGACGGGCGGATCCTCGGGGTGCACCTGGAGGGCCCGTGGATGTCGCCGAATCGCCTCGGCGCACATGACCGTTCGACGCTGCGCAACCCCGAGCCCGACGAGCTGGTGCGGGTGTTCGCGGCGGCGGACGGGGCGATCCGCATGGTCACCCTGGCCCCCGAACTCCCCGGCTCGCTGCGCGCCGTCCGGCAGATCGCCGAGGCCGGGGCGGTCGCCGCGGTCGGCCACACCGACGCCACGTACGACGAGACGCGCGCGGCGATCGACGCCGGCGCGACCGTGGCCACCCACCTGTTCAACGCGATGCGCCCGATCCACCACCGCGAGCCGGGTCCGATCGTGGCGCTGGTGGAGGACCCGGGGGTCACGATCGAGATGATCACCGACGGCACGCACCTGCATCCGGCGATCTACCGCGAGTACGCACGCCGCGTCGGCGCCGAGCGCGTCGCCCTCGTGACGGATGCGATGTCGGCGGCCGGGATGTGCGACGGCCGTTACCTGTTGGGGTCGCTCGCGGTCGAGGTCGTCGAGGGCACCGCCCGCGTCGCCGGCACCGAGACCATCGCCGGGAGCACCGCGACGATGGACCAGCTCTTCCGGTTCGCGGTGACCCACGGCGGACACACCGGCGACGCCGCCCTGCTGCACGCTGCGCGGCAGACGTCGGTCAACCCGGCCAGGACCGTGGGCGCCGAGGACGCCGCGCTCACCCCCGGTGGTCGAGCCGACCTCGTCGTCCTCGACGCAGATCTCCAGGTCGACCGGGTCATGACGACGGGCCGCTGGCTCGACCTTCCCTGACCCCGACCACCCCATCCGCCGAGACCGCCCGTTATAGGCGGCGGTCTCGGCGATGGCGGGCACGACGGAGTACGGGTCGCCAGACGGAGACGCGCGCGGCCTTGCGGCCCTCGACCGCTCGAGCACGTGGGACGCGGTCCGCCCGTGTGCGCACACTTCACTGATCACCGCGACGTTCCGCGTGTTCGAGCTACTCTCGGATCATCGATTTATCTCGATGTCGAGATACCTGGAGGTTCCGATGGTCACGCACGAGTGGGATCCGGTCGCCTACGGGCGGTTCGCGCAGGAGCGACGACGGCCGTTCGACGACCTGATGGCGCGGGTCGGCGCCATCCGTCCGCGCACGGTGGTCGATCTGGGGTGTGGCAGCGGGGAGATGACGATCGAGCTCGCCGGCGGTGGCCGGCCGCGCGGGTGGTGGGCATCGACCCCTCGCCGCAGATGATCGAGACGGCGCGCGCGGCCGATGGCGCCGACCTCGTGGAGTGGCGGCGGCTCTCCGCGGAGAACTGGGACGCGACGCGTGACGGCCCGATCGACCTGGTGGTGACCAACGCTGTGCTGCAGTGGGTTCCGTCGCACCTCGACCTCCTGCCGAGGTGGCTCGAGGCACTCGGCCCGGGTGGGGTGATCGCGCTGCAGGTGCCGGGCAACATGCAGGCGCCTGCGCATGCGCTGATGCGTGAGGTTGCGTCCACGCATCCCCGGGCGGCGGAGTTGGTGCCGGCCCTGAACCGGGCCCGCGCATCGGCGGATCCGACCGACTACGTCCGGGTCCTGGTGGGCGCAGGATTCGAGGCCGATGCGTGGGAAACCACGTATATGCACCTCCTATCGGGGGAGCACGACGAGCATCCGGTGTTGTCGTGGGTCCGCTCGACCGGCCTGCGCCCGGTGCGGCAGATCCTGACCGAGGAGGAGTTCGTCGAGTTCACCAGCGAGTACGAGCGGCGGTTGCGCCAGGCGTATCCGGAGGAGCCGTTCGGGGTCGCCCTGCCGTTCCGGCGGGTCTTCGCGATCGGACGACGGACCGGGTCGGTGTCGGAGTCGGTGTCGGCCGTCGTCGGCATCGACCACGTGCAGGTGGCGTGCGCGGCCGGCGATGAGGACGTTCAGCGCGGGTTCTACGCAGGCGTGCTCGGCATGACGGAGATCCCGAAACCACCGATCCTCGCCGCACGCGGCGGCGCCTGGTTCGCCTCGGGGCAGGCGGTGATCCATGTCGGCGTGGAGGCCGACTTCTCCCCGGCCCGCAAGGCCCACCCGTGCCTGCTCGTCCCCGACATCGACGAGATCGCGCGCCGCGTCCGCGCCGCCGGCCACCCGGTGACGTGGGACGACGCCATCCCCGGCATCCGCCGCTTCCACACCCACGACGGCGTCGGCAACAGGATCGAGCTCCAGGAGCGCTGATCCACGCGCCGCGTGGGCCGGAGGGGTGGTTCAGCCCGATTTCCGCCTCGCGCAAGCGGACTGCCGATCAGGGATAAAGTCAGACCATTCATACTCGCAGGTTCGGTGCCGATGGGTTCCCGTGGACCTTTCCCAACGGATACTCGGCGTCCTCGCTGCCGAGATGGCGAACCAGGCAGTCTCGCCGCTCGTCTTCGCCGACGTCATCGGGACGACGCCGGCGCACGCCCTGGCGATCCTGATGGGAGACGGCGAGTTGACGCGCCCCCAAATGCGGCTCGCCTGCGAATACCTGGAGATCGACCTCGCCGAGGCTCTGCTGCTCCCCGGGTGTCAGGACTGCTGATCACGAGGCTCAGAGCGCAACCTTGTGGCGTCGGACATCGCGATCGACGCTCCACAGCATCCCAGATGCCCGGCCCTCGGGGGTAGGACTCAGGAACGACCACATCGATCTCACTTCTCTACCGCCTTGGCAAGATCACGGATCGCCAGCCTGATCTCGTTCAGCGAGCCGGGTGGGTTCGGATTCGATGTGCGCCAGTCGCCGAGGTCGATGACGAAGTCGATCGGCCCGACGGGTCCATACGGGCCGTCGTACGACAGGCTGCAGCGGTAGCGGAAGTCGGCCCCCTCCCGGAGGACGCGGTGGCCCACTCCAAGGGACCAGATGAGGTCCCGGCCGGGCGCGAGATAGCTGGTTCCTTCCTCCATGGCGTGTTGGGCCTTCTCCGCCCACGTGGCGAGTTGCTCATCGCTGGGCAGGGATCGATCGCACGTGAGCCTGACGTTGCGAGCAGCCGTGGGACCCTCGCACTTGATCCGTAGAGCGATCACGCCCTGCTTGGTGGGGTGCTCGCCGATGTCGGCCCAGACGTACGGCTGGGCGGCATCGATTTGAATCTGTCGCTGCAGCTCGACCTGATCGACCGCAGCTTTCGCGGTTCGCCCTGTCTGCCACGCACTGAGCCCGGTGAAGATTGCCGCAATTCCGGTGAAGAAGGCTGCTGCGCCTGAGATGCCCATAGCCATCCATGGGTCGGGAGTCATATTTTAGTGTCCTTTCAGGTGATGGTGGAGGGCAAGGTGAGAATCCATGCCAGCGTGAAGGGGTGGATGACAGCGACGCACATCGCCGCGAAGACCAGGTTGAAGGTTGCCGCGCCCCACCCGAAGGGAATGGCGCCGGTCAGCTTCTCCCCAGCCACGCACCGGCACGGCCGGTGGACGTCGACGGGTCACCGGCTAGCAAGGCGGCACCCCAGGCCTTGGCCATGAGGAAGCTCAGCTGCACGATCAGGCCAGTGAGGCCGAGGAGTCGGTAGAGGTACAGCAACACCCCCTCTAGACCGCCTCGTGGCCTCGCGTCGTCTGCGGGACGGCGTGCAGGTCGCGCGGCACCAGGTCGCATGACCTGGGAAGCAAAGGCTCTGAGCGAAGTCGTGGAGTTGCGCAGGGGATTCGACCTGCCCCACGCGGAACGACAGCCGGGAGATGTGCCCATTTTATCGGCAGGTCAATCCGTAGGTTCCCACAACGTGTCCATGGTCGAGGGCCCGGGCTTTGCCGTCGGCCGAGCGACGAACCTGGGGGTGCCAACGTGGAGTGACCGTGACTACTGGCCTCTGAATACAACTCTTTACGCTGCAGACTTCAAGGGTAATGACCCTGCCTTTCTATTCCGCCTGTTTCAAGCGTTGGACCTACGCGGATTCGATTCTGGCAGCGTGCAGCCAATGTTGAACCGCAACTATATCGCTCAGGTGCCTGTACGTATCCCTGCGCTGGCTGAACAGCGGGCGATTGCGGAGGTGCTGGGCGCGCTCGACGACAAGATCGCCGCCAACGAACGCCTTGTCGACACGCTGCAACTTCTCACTGATGCATTGGGTCGGGAGTTGATACTGCGGGCCGAGCCAGGGGCTGGGGATACGGTTGGCGACTTGGCCGACATCGTGAATGGCCTGTCCTACCGCAGCGCCGAGCTCGAGGAGGGCGCTGCCGACAATCTGGTCACGTTGAAGTCAGTCACGCGCGAAGGACGATATGCGGAGCGTGGACTGAAGGGATTTCGAGGTGTCTCTAAATCGGAACAGCGCGTCACGGCAGGTGACATCGTCGTGGCCCAGACGGACCTCACTCAGGCTGCGGACGTAGTTGGCCGCGCCGTTCGCCTCCCAAAGGGCGGGCTGGGCACGGGCGACGCCGTGGCTTCCCTCGACCTGGCAGTTGTTCGGCCTATGGACGCGCTTCCCTCCGAGTTGCTCCTCGCCGTTCTGCGTGATGAGCAGTTTCGCCAGCACTGTCTCGCTCATACGTCTGGTACCACCGTTCTGCACCTGCGTCGGGGTGCGATCGCCTCTTATCCCATGCCCCGTATCGACGTGGCCACGAATGGGGACTTCGTCAAGCGGACGAGGTCGTTCAATGCCCGCCAAGACGCAGCCGCAGTTGAATCCCGGGCTCTCGCGGGTCTCCGCGATGCGCTGCTCCCCGAACTCATGTCGGGACGCCTCCGCGTCAAGGACGCCGAGAAGACCGTGGAAGGGGTGGTCTGAGTGGCCAGGTTCGGGTCGGAGGCGCAGTGGGAGGACTTGGCCCTCAACGCCCTCGGGGAGCTGGGCTGGCCGCTCCTGCGTGGCGAGGAGATCGCGCCGGGGAGCGGGGAGCGGGAGTCGTGGAGTGACCCCGTCATCCAGCCGCGGATCGCGGCGGCGTTGGCGCGCCTCAACCCCGACGTGCCGCAGACGTACCTGCAGCAGGCGCAGGCCGAGATCCTCCGTCCCCGCTCGAACGACGCGCTTGCGGAGAACTACCGCCTCCACGAGGTCATGACGAAGGGCTACACGGGCGTCACCTACCTCGACTCGAACGGCATCGAGCGGACGCCGACGATCCGGCTCATCTCCACCGAGCCCGCCGAGAACGACTGGCTCGTCGTCAACCAGGTCACCCTGCGCGACCGGGAGCACCACCGCCGGTTCGATGTCGTCCTCTACTGCAACGGGCTGCCCGTCGCGGTCGTCGAGCTCAAGCGCTCCGGCGATGAGCGGGCCGACTCCTCCGGTGCGCACGCCCAGCTCGCGCTGTACCTGCGCGAGTTCCCGATGGCGTTCCGCACGGTGCTCCTCACCGTCGCCAGCGACGGCGCCACCGCCCGCTACGGCACCCCGTTCACCGGGTTCGACCACTTCAGCCCGTGGAACGTCGACGACGAGGGCGCGGTCATCCGCGCCGGTGACCCGCACGAGGACGACACCTACGCGAGCCCGCTGGAGATCCTGCTGTTCGGGCTGTTCAACCAGGAACGGTTCATCCAGCTCCTGCGCGGCTACACGGCGTTCAGCGAACGGGACGGCGTGCTCGCCAAGCGCATCGCCAAGCCGCACCAGTACTTCGCGGTGACCAAGGCCGTCGGCTCCACCGTCGAGGCCGTCCGCAGCGACGGGCGCGCCGGCGTCGTCTGGCACACGCAGGGCTCCGGCAAGTCGATGGAGATGGAGCTGTACGCCGCCGCCGTGCACCGCACGCCCGCCCTGGCCAACCCGACGATCGTCGTCATCACCGACCGGCGCGAACTCGACGGCCAGCTCTACCACTCGTTCGCCGACAGCAAGCTCCTCCCCGAGACACCGGTGCAGATCGCGACCCGCGCTCAGTTGCGGGCCGAGCTCGACGGGCGCGCCTCCGGCGGCATCTACTTCACGACCCTGCAGAAGTTCGGGCTCAGCAAGGCCGAGCGCGACGCGGGCGCCAGCCACCCCGTGCTCACGGATCGACGCAACGTGCTCGTCGTCGTCGACGAGGCCCACCGCAGCCACTACGACGACCTCGACGGGTACGCCGCCCACCTGCGCCACGCCCTGCCCGGCGCCTCGTTCATCGCGTTCACCGGCACCCCGGTCAGCTTCGCCGAGCGCGACACCCGCCACGTGTTCGGCGACTACGTCGACGTCTACGACCTCACCCGGGCCGTCGAGGACGGCGCGACCGTGTCCGTCTTCTTCGAGCCGCGACTCATCCCGCTCGCCCGCCTGGCCGACGTCACCGAGGACGTCATCGACGCCGCCGCCGACGAGGCGACCGAGGGACTCGACACGATCGAGCGGGAGAAGATCGAGCGGTCCGTCGCCGTCATCAACGAGCTGTACGGCCACCCCGACCGCATCCGCCGGCTCGCCGCCGACCTGCTCGCCCACTGGGAGCAGCGCAAGGCGGCGATGCTGCCGCAGATCGAGGTCGGCGGCAAGGCGATGGTCGTCTGCGCCACCCGCGAGATCGCCGCCCGCCTGTATGAGGAGATCGTCACCCAGCGCCGCGAGGCCGGCGACGACACGTGGCACTCCGACGCGATCGAGCGCGGCAAGGTCAAGGTCGTCTACTCCGGCACGACGACCGACCCCGACCCGATCAGCCGCCACGTGCGCCGCGGGCACGAACAGCAGGCCATCCAGAAGCGCATCAAGACCGCCGACGACGAACTCGAGATCGTCATCGTCAAGGACATGCTGCTCACCGGCTTCGACGCCCCGAGCCTGCACACTCTCTACGTCGACCGGCCGCTCAAGGGCGCGCTGCTCATGCAGACCCTGGCCCGCGTCAACAGGACCTACCGCGGCAAGGACAACGGTCTGCTCGTCGGGTACGCGCCGCTCGTGGAGAACCTCGAGGCCGCGCTCGCCGAGTACAGCGACACCGACCGCCGCGCCAAGCCCCAGGGCCGGCAGACCGACGAGACGGTGCAGCTCGCCCTCGACCTGCTCACCGAGCTCGACGCGACGCTGCCGCTGGACTGGCACGCCCGGCTCCGCGGGGACGCCTCGCCGTCGGCGTACCTCAACACCGTGCTCGCCGCCGCGAACGCGCTGCTCTCACCCGCCGCCCGCCAGGGAGTCGAGGACGCCGAGGGCGAGGAGGGGAGTCGGCGTACGCCCGGTATCGACGCCTGGCCCGTCAGGTGTCGCGGGCGTGGGCGATCGCCGGCGGCTCGGACGTGCTGGAGCTGCGGCGACCGGACTTCCGGTTCCACCAGGAGGTGCGCGTCTACATCGCCAAGCTCGAGGCCGAGGAGCGGCGCGCGTCCGGGAAGCCCGTGCCGGAGGACATCGCGCGCCTGCTGCGCTCGCTCATCGTCGATGTGACGAGTCCCGGCGAGGTCGTCGACATCTACGCGAAGATCGGCATCGAACGGCCCGACCTCGGCCGGTTGACGCCCGGCGCGATCGAGTCGCTGCGCACGACTCCTGCGCCCAACGTGGCGATCGAGGCTCTGCGTGCGGCACTCACCGAGGACGTCAACGCCGTGACCGGCGGCAACCTCAGCCGTGAGCGGCAGTTCTCGGAGCGCCTGGCCGAGCTGATGAACCGGTACGTCAACTCGCAGCTCACCGCGGCCGAGGTGATCGAGGAGCTGATCCGGTTCGCCCGCGACGTCGCCGCCGACGCCGACCGCGGGGAGAAGTTCGACCCGCCCCTGGCGCGCGACGAGCTGGCGCTGTACGACGCGGTCAGCCAGAACGAGGCCGCGGTTCTCCTGCAGGGCGAGGACACCCTCGCCCAGATCGCCCGCGAGCTCATCGGCATCATGCGCCGCGACGTGCGCACCGACTGGACCGTGCGCGAGGACGTCCGTGCCAAGCTGCGGGTGTCCATCAAGCGCCTGCTCGTCAAGTACAAGTACCCGCCCGACCAGCAGCCCGAGGCCATCCGGCTCGTCATCGAGCAGATGGAAGCGCTCGCACCGAAATACGTGGAGGGAGACGAACGATGAAGGTCGGGGTCTATGTCGACGGCTTCAACCTCTACTACGGCGGGCGCAAACAGCTCGGCAAGGTCCCTGGGTGGCGCTGGCTCGACATCCGCGGATTGGTGGCGGATCTCGTCGGTGCTCGTCAGGAGTGGCCTGACGCGTCGATCCAGCGAGTCGTCGGGCCTTGCCCCCGATCTTTGGACACGGGGTGTGTTGGATTACGCGGCTTCCGGGATGGTAGTCGCGAGGTTGTTCTCGTAGGTGTTCGGGGACACCTGGCCGAGGGAGGAGTGGCGCCGGCGGGTGTTGTAGCGGACCGCCCATCGGAAGACCTCGCGGCGGCATGATGCTTCGTCGGAGTAGGTCGCGGCGCCGGCCAGGGTCTCTCGTTTGAGGGTGGCGTTGAACGACTCCGCGAGGGCGTTGTCGGCGCTCGTGCCGACGGCACCGAGGGACCGGATCACGCCGAGCTGCCCGCAGAGCTTGGCGTAGTCCTTGGAGGTGTAGACCGAGCCGTGGTCGGCGTGGAAGATCGCCCCGCGCAGGCTGCCTCGGTCGGCTAGGGCGGCCTTGAGCGCATCCTCGACGAGGCTGGTGCGCATGTGGTTCGCGACCGCCCAGCCGGCGAGCTTTCGGGAGCAGCAGTCGATCACGGTCGCCAGGTAAAGGTTCGACCCGTCGGCAAGCGGCAGGTAAGTGATGTCTCCGACGTACTTGGTGTTCACGCTCGCGGCGGTGAAGTGCCGCTTCAGCAGGTCGGGCACCTTCTGGTCTGAGGGTTCGGGGATCGTGGTGCGGACCTTCCGCCGGAGCCGGATCCCGGCCAGGCCGTTCTCAGCCATCACGCGTGCGACGCGCTTGTGGTTGACCCGATCCTCGACATCGACGCCGTCGTTGAGCTCTGCGGTCACCCGCGGCGCACCGTAGGCCTTGTCACCGCCCTGGGCAGGGTCCTGGACCGCACGGATCCGGTCCGCGAGCTCATCGTCTGCGGCAGCGCGTTCGGCTCGCGCCGGCGCAGCGTTCTCCCAGGCGTAGAACGAGGACCTGTTGATCTCGATGACCTCACACAGCCGCTTCACCTTGAAGGTGTCTCGGTGGTCGGCAACGAACTGGAAGCGGCTCACCAGTTCGTCTCCCCAGCGAAATACTTTGCCGCCTGACGAAGTATCGACTTCTCGGTCTCGATCTTGGTCTTGTCCGCCTCGAGCTCGGCGACCCGGGCTTCGAGCCGGGCAACCTTCTCGGCCTGTGTCTCCGGCCTTCCGGTCGGCGGCTTGCTGCTGGTGATCGCGGTGGTCGTCGAACCCGTGCCGAACGTCTTGACCCAGTCCGACAAGGTGCCTCGGGAGATCCCAAGGTCGTCGGCGATGCCTCTCAACGTGGCACCGGGTGTGGACTCGTACAGATCAACGGCCTGCCGACGGAACTCGTCGGTGTAGTTCTTCCTGGCCATAGACGGGATCATCTCGCTTCCCCAGCACGATGCTGGATTCAGCGTGTCCAAGATCAGGGGTCAAGCCCCCGTGTTCGCCGCGCTCCTGCTGCCCGCTGGGACTGCCTGCGACCGCTACGGGGCACGGCGGGTCTATCTCGCCGGATTGATGGTCTTCGCGCTCGCGTCGGTCGCTTGCGCGCTCGCACCGAACGCCGGCGTGCTGGTCGCTTTTCGTGCCGTGCAGGGTGTCGGAGCCGCCGCGATCGTACCGGCGACACTCGCGCTCCTGGCCGGCCTTTTCCCCGAGCGCGAAGCACGGGCACGAGCGGTCGGCCTCTGGGGTGGCGCGGGCGGTGTTGCTGCCGCGGTCGGCCCGCTGCTCGGCGGCGTGCTGCTCACCGGGATCGGGTGGCGGGCCGTGTTCTGGGTCAACCTCCCCGTCATCCTTCTCATTGGCATCGGCGCGCTCCGCGTGCTCCCCGCCCGCACTGGTCGGCAGAGCCGGATGGACGCTGGTGGGCAGGCGATGGCGATCCTGACCCTCGCTGCGTTGACCTACGCCGTCATCGACACCGGTGAACACGGGCTGACCGCGCGATCGGGTATCGCGTTCACCGTCTCCGTCATCGCAGGGGTCGGGTTCGTCGGGCACGAGCGCCGCGCCGCGCCACCGATGCTCCCGCTGCCGGTGTTCACCGCGCCGGGCTTCTCCCTGGCGACCGTGGTCGGGTTCGTGCTGAACTTCAGCTTCTTCGGCCAGCTCTTCGCGCTCGCCCTCTACGTCCAAGACACCCGCGCGCTTGCCCCGTTCGCAGCCGGACTGGTGCTCGCACCCCAAGCGCTCGGCGCGATCATCGGCGCACCCCTTGGCGGCAGGATCACCGCCCGCCACACCCCGCAGGCAGCGATGCTCACCGGGCTGGCGGTCGGCACCGCCGGATTCGCGAGCCTCATGATCTTCGACATGAACACGCCCTACCCGGTCGTCGCGATCCTGACGTTCCTCGCCGGACTCGGGATGGCCATCGCCATGCCCGCCGCAACCACGGCAGCCGTCTCCGCTGCACCCGAGCAGTTCAGCGGGATCGCGGGGAGCATCATCAATGCCGCCAGACAAACCGGCAGCGTCGTCGGTGTCGCTCTCCTCGGAGCTCTCGCCACAGGGCTCGGCGGAATCGCGGGCTTCCGCGCCGCCGCCCTCGGAGCCACGGTCGCGTTCGCTGCAGGATTGCTCGCAGTAGCCGTCCACGTCATGTCAGCGGGAAGACCCGGCACTGACGACACGTTCACACCGTGACGAGAGCACGCCGCCGGGACGCAATAATAGTTCGGTCTTGTAGGCCTGATCTGAGGCTCAGATCTACTGATTCAGGTCTCGCCCTGCGCCCGGTTGCGGGAGGTGACGTCCAGGAAGTCCCGTACGTGACGCGGCGGAGTCGTCCCGGGCCAGATGGCGGTGAGCGGGCGGGTGATCTTTAGGTTGTTGATCCGCACTCGCACGAGTCGGCCGGCGCGGGTGTCCTCGGACACAGCCAGGGAGCTCAGAGCGCCGGGGGCGACGCCGGCCATGATTGCGCTGCGAACGCCGAGCGTGGTCGTCAGCACAGCCGCGGGCTCGGCTGCGAGGGGAAAGCCCGCATCGGCGAGGGCGTCCTCGAGCGCCTGTCGGGTGCCACTTCCGGTCTCGCGGAGCACCAAGCCGGTGCCCGCTAGTTCACGAACGGACACTCGGCCCGTCTTCGCCCATCGGTGACCGTGCTGCACAAGGACTTCGATGGTGTCGTGAGCGACGGTGACCGACCTAAGGCCGGCGGGAACGGTGGGGGTCTCGATGAACCCGAGGTCTGCTGTTCCCTCCCGTATGGCCTTGACGACTGTGCTGCTGTTGGCGGCTGTGAGCTGAACGACCGGGCCCTCATCGCCGAGAGAGATGCGCCACCGGGCGATCCATTCCGGCAGGAGGTGTTCTGCGATCGTGAGGCTCGCGGCGATGCGCATCATCTTCCCGCGATCCGTGCGGAGCGAATCGACAGCATCCGAGAACTCGTCGGCCGCCGTCAGCAGCGTTGTTCCCCAGCCGACAATCAGCTCGCCCGCCGGGGTCAATCGGGAACCCCGTGCGGAACGCACCAGCAGTCGCACGCGCAGATCTGTTTCCAGTTTCCGGATGCGCAGAGATACCGCCTGCTGACTCACGCCCAACTGTGCGCTTGCCGCCGACATGCTGCTTTCCTTCGCGACGAGCGCCAAGGCTCGCAGTGCCTCCAGGTCCGGCTCGGTGTGCATCCCTTACCTCCGTGCCACAAGCCTAACTTGTCGCCCGGACCACATCTGCCTCTACTCACACGAGCGGTACGAGGAAATGATGGACGCATGACTCATGACCAGTACGTGGCGACCGCCCAACCGGAACACACTCTGCTTACCCGGGTCGGCGCGCTCCTGCCCGGTCTTGTCCTCTGCCTCGTCGCGGCCGGAGCATCCTACGGGGTCAGCCTGCTGCTGCCGGGAGTCAGCCCGCTCATTATCGCGATCGCGCTCGGCGTACTCCTGGCCAACGTCGTCCGGCTGCCAGCGGCAACCTCGGACGGTATCGACTTCTCCGCGAAGAAGCTCCTGCGCGCTGGCATCGTCTTCCTCGGACTCCAGCTAGTGCTGACCGACATCCTCGACCTCGGAGCCCCGATGCTGGTCGTCGTCGTGTGCATTGTCGCCGGCGGACTGCTCGGCACCGTTGTCCTGGGGAGGCTGCTACGAGTTCCATCCGGGCTCTCACTGCTCATCGCCTGCGGTTTCTCCATCTGCGGCGCGGCAGCTGTGGCGGCCGCGGCAGGGGTCACCGACCCCAACGACGAGGCCGAGGAAGACACCATCACTGCGGTCGCCCTCGTGGTGATCTTCGGAACGCTGATGATTCCCCTCGTCCCACTGATCACGAACCTCCTTGGCCTGGCCTCCGAGACAGCCGGGATGTGGGCCGGGGGTTCCATCCATGAGATCGCGCAGGTCGTAGCGGCCGGCGGCATCATCGGCGGCGAAGCGCTCACGGCCGCGGTCATCGTCAAACTCGCCCGAGTGCTGCTGCTCGCCCCGGTCGTAGCCACCCTCAGCATCCGGCAGCGCCGTCTCAGCCGCACGGCAGGCGAACCCGGTCAACAAAGGTCGAGTTCGAAACTGCCGCCCATCATCCCGCTGTTCATCATCGGGTTCATCGCCATGGTGCTTCTGCGTTCCTTCGCCCCTCTGCCGGGCGTCGTGCTCACGACCGGCGGGCTGCTGCAGACCGGGCTGCTGGCTGCTGCGATGTTCGGACTCGGTTGCGGCGTCAAGATTCGCAACCTCGTCAAGGTCGGCTTCAAGCCCTTCGCCCTGGCCGCGCTCTCCACCATCCTCGTCGCCACCATTGCCTACGTCGGAGTCACCCTCGCCGGCTGAAGTTCGTCCGTGGTGAGGACGTCGTTGCCGCGGTCAGGATCGCCGGCGCTCGCACATACCTGGCCACCTCGTCTAGCGTGTCCTGCCGCTTCGTCGGGCCTCAGCACTTCGCGCGCTATTGCGCTTGAGTGACGCGGCGACGGCGATGGTCACGAGCGCCACGGCCGTGGCGACGGTGTTCGGAATCACCAGCGGCCAATCGTGTCGGGACAGTCCGTACAGGACCCAGAGCAGGAAGCCGGGGATGAGCAGGGCGAAGTACCCGAGCGATACATCGTCGGCCGATCGGGTCCGCAGCATCCGGTGAATCTGTAAGGCGGGGGCGATGGCCATCACGACTCCCCATGCCGCCGCCGCAAAGCCAACAACGTCGCTGAGCACAATGTGGGCCCCCTACTGGTGACCCGGGCTCTGGTCCTCGTCCGAACAGCACGGGGGCGACACGAGGATGCGCTCAGTGTACCAAGCGGACGCGCGGCGTCGATTATATGGGTGTTTCGAGACTGCCTCGACGAGAGTTATAGGACAACTCCGACTACACCTCCCATGAATACGAACGTGACGACGGCGATGGTGATAAGAACGAAGCGTTTGTCGGTCAGCCGTGCGAAGTGGATAGCCATCATCGCCAGCCTGATCACTGGCAGGAGGATCAAGAGACCGCATCCACCGGCGAGGAGGACCGTCGCGGCACCGACCATCTGGGTGGAGAGAAGCACGGCACCGCCGGTGAGCAGGAAGGCGGCTACGACCGTCCCGACACGCATCAATGTAGCGATGCGCCTGGCCAGTGGTTGGTCATCGTTCATGGTTGTCGGCAAGTTTTGCGTCATGAGGAGACTCCCCAGTTCAGGCCGAATGCGTTGGCGATCATGGGCACCGCCAACGCCAGGAGCACGATGATGAACACGAGACGCAGTGAGGGGCCAGCGGCTCTCACGAGGATCTTCGCCCCCAGGATTGATCCAGCAAGGGAGCCGAGAACGATGGGAGCAGACAGTGTGAGGTCCAGGGTGCCCGAGAAGAGATATGCGGCGGCAGCCCCGCATGCAGTCACCCCGATCATCAGATTCGCGGTAGCGGAGGAAACCTTGATTGGTAACTTCAAGGCTGCATCCATCGCAGGGATCTTCAGCACCCCGCTACCGATCCCCAGCAACGCCGAGAGCGCTCCAGCACCAAACATGAACGTCGCCCCCAACGGTAGTCGAGATACCTGATAGCCCACGGTGCTGCCATCGTGGTCAGTGAATGCCCCACCCAGGCTTTGGTATCGAGAACCGTGAAGTGCAGGTTGTGGGACGCGCCCACGGCGACCTACGATCATCTGAATCGCGGAGACAAATAGAACCGCGGCGAAGATCCCGTAAAGGATCGAGTCCGGAACCCCTCCAATCATGAGCACTCCGATCAGGGCGCCAAAGGTGGTGGCCACTTCCAAAACGACTGCTAGACGCAGGTTCGTCAACCCCGCAGACAGGAAGCGCGGCGCGCTGGCGCACGAGCAGGCGATGACCGAGACCAGGCTCACCGCGACCGCGGTAGGGAAAGGAACATGAGCCACCAAGGTCAGCAGCGGGACAACGAAGATGCCCCCGGCCATCCCGAGCGCGCTACCAAGTGCTCCCGCTGCGAGGGCACCGAAGAACAGCACCGTGAAGAGCACGACCGTCATTGGTCTCCTCCCGAGCCAGCTCCAGGCCGGGGCAGGCGGGTGGTGAAGGTGATCGCGTCGCCGCGGTAATGCAGGACTTCGTAGTCCACCGGCTTCTGCCCGGTCGTGAATGACGTCCGCTCGATCCGGAAGATGGCACTTCCCTCCGCAATTTCTAACGCGTCCGCGACCGCAGCTTCAGCCGTGCTGGCTTGGAGTGCATACGCCGCTTCGATCAAGGGCGTATTGTGGCGCGATTCCAGCAGGGTGAAGATCGGTTCGTTCTCCAGATCATCCTGAGCAACCAGTCGCCCCAGCTCTGTTGGCAAATAGGTCTCATCGAATGACACTGGGTGGCCGGCGGCAAGACGTACGCGTTCGATGTGAGTGACCTTTGCCCCGAGTGGCACCTCCAGTGCTGCACGTACCTCAGCAGGTGCGGTGACCTCCTCGATCAACAGCACTCGTGCGTGAGAGCGCAATCCGAGTGCATTCATGTCCTCAACGAACCCGGTCAGCGCGGTGAGCGGCTGGCTGAAACTCGGCGTGGCAACGAAGCTTCCTCGGCCACGTTTCGTGACCACAAGGTGACGTGTAACAAGGTTCTGAATCGCTCGCCGCACTGTGATCCGGCTAACCCCGAACTCCTCGATCAGGTCGTCTTCGGTCGGCAGTCGGTCGCCAGGATGCAGGTCCACCCCGAAGCGTGCGACAAGCGCTTCCTCCACCTGCGCATACAACGGGGCATCTGAAGCCATACCTGATAGCATACATCATGTTGTTATAACATCCCGCTGTTGTTATTGTGCGCATCCTTCGCTGCTCGCCAAAGTACCTACTTCGCAGCGTCGTTGCCGCCGACGGTGACCGCTCCCTCTCAACACCCCTGACGCGTTACTACGTCGAGGCCGGCACCCCGTTCTCCATTTACCATCGACCGCTCCAGCGCGAGCCTGCGCACTGACGAGGACGGACGGCTGCCGCTGCATCGTCGAGCCGGCCGCAGCTGATGCCGTCGGCTCATTTTCAGCGCTGGCCGGGAAGCTGCCTTATTTCCCCCACACGTCTGGCACTAAGAGTGCGAGCCGCGCGCTGCGCGCGCACCTGACCCCCGAGACCGCCCCTCCCGTGACGGTCTCGGGGAGGGGCCATCGTGGTGATGACCATCCGGGTCATGTCGTCCGGCAAGGGGTACGAATACCTGTTGAAATCGGTCGTCGTCGGTGACGGCGACCGCGAGATGAGCAGCCCGCTAACCCGGTACTACACCGAGACCGGGAACCCGCCCGGGACGTGGATCGGCACCGGGCTGATGAGCCTCGACGACGGGGGAACACCAGCGTTAACCGAGGGCGACACGGTGACCGAGGAACACCTGTCCCGACTACTTGGTGACGGTATCCATCCGGTCACCGGCGAGAAGCTCGGCAAGAGGTTCCCCTCGTTGCAGCCCCCACGCGAGCGGATTGCGGCCCGCATTGCACGACTAGACCCCGGCTTGCGAGGCGAGGCACGGGAAGAGGCCGTGCAGCGCATCCGTGAAGAAGAGGTTACGAAGAAACCGCGCACCGCCGTTGCAGGGTTCGACTTGACGTTCTCACTGCCCAAGTCGGTCAGCGCGATCTGGGGCGTGGCAGACGCGGGTACGCAAGCGCTGATTGCGCAGGCGCATCACGCTGCGATGCAAGACACGATCGCGTTGCTGGAAGATCGTGTCGCCGCAACCCGCGTCGGCGCGGGCGGTATCGCGCAGATGCCGATCGTGGGCGTGATCGCCACCGCGTTCGACCACTACGACTCCCGAGCCGCCGACCCGCAGCTACATACGCACGTCGTGGTGTCGAACAAGGTGCAGGGCGAGGACGGCCGCTGGCGCACGCTCGACTCTCGCCGACTGCACAAGGCGGCTGTCGCTCTCTCGGAGTCGTACAACGCCTTTGTCACCGACCACACCGCGCGGCTACTCGGCGTGACGTGGGTGCCCGTCGACCGGGGCAAAGACCGCAACACCGGCTGGGAGATCGAGGGCGTACCGGCGGCATTGATCGCGGAGTTCTCCCGACGCACCACCGGAGGCAGCGACGGCGCGGAGGGCATCGAGCAAGTCAAGAACCGGCTGATCGAGCAGTACGTCACCGAGCACGGGTGGCAACCCTCAGCAGCGACGATTGCGAAGCTCCGCCAGCAGGCGACCTTGGAGACCAGGCCCGAGAAACAACTTCACTCACTGGCCGACCTCACCGCCGACTGGCGTGCGCGTGCCGAAGTCGTGCTCGGGCAGGACGCCCCCACTTGGGCGCAGCATCTGCTCGACCGGGCTTCGACCGAAGCCCGACTGAGTGCAGACGATCTCGGGCTGGAGCAGATCGAGGATCTCGCCTCAGTGGTTCTGATGGAGGTAGCGAACAGGCGTGCAACCTGGGGGCGATGGAACCTGCACGCCGAGACGATGCGGCAGCTCATGGGCGTCCGGTTCGCAACCACGGACGACCGTGTCCGGGTGCTCGATCAGATCGTCGCGCACGCCGAAGCCGAATCGCTCCGGCTCACCCCGGATTACGAACGCGTCGTGCCCGCCCACTACGTCGACGGCGAGAGCAACAGGTTCCAGCCGGTCAATCAGATCGCGTACTCCAGCCAAGACATCCTCGACGCCGAGCAGCGCCTGCTCGCGCACAGTCAGCGCACTGGCGGGCCAGCACTGACGGCGCGGCTTGTCGCGCGGCACACCTCTCGCAAGATCAGGGGCGTCCGGCTCGAACCTGACCAGGCCGTCGCCATCACCGGCATCGCCCGCTCCGGGCTGACCCTCGATCTACTCGTTGGCCCTGCTGGGTCTGGCAAGACCACCGCGCTCCGCGCGCTCCATCGCGCATGGACAGCCGCGCATGGGCGTGACTCGGTAATCGGTCTCGCGCCGTCGGCGGCTGCCGCCGAAGTGCTCGGCGACTCGCTCGGTGTCCGGGCAGAGAACACCGCGAAGTTCCTCTACGAACACCACCACGGGCGTTGGAACCTCGAAGCCGGGCAGCTCGTGCTCGTGGACGAGTCCTCCCTCGCAGGAACCCTCGCGCTCGATCGGATCGCCGAGCACGCCGCCGAGGTCGGAGCCAAGGTTGTGCTCATCGGCGATTGGGGGCAGCTGAGCGCTGTCGAGACGGGCGGGGTGTTCGGGATGCTCGTCCGCCGCCGCGATCAGGTTCCCGAGCTCACTGATGTGCGCCGCTTCGCCAACGAGTGGGAGAAGACCGCCAGCCTCGGCTTACGGCACGGAAACACTGATTCGCTCGACGAGTACCAGGGACGCGGAAGGCTGATCGACGGCGACGCCGAGACCATGCTCGATGCGATCTACGAGGCATGGCGCGCCGACCGCGGCGAGGGTCTGCGCACGCTGATGCTCGCAGGAACCGGCGAAATGGTCGCCCAGCTCAACGAACGCGCCCGCGCCGACTTGATCGAAGCCGGACACGTCGAGGCTGACGGTCTGCGTCTACACGATGGCACGACAGCAGGCGTCGGTGGGGCCTTGCCCCCGATCTTTGGACACGGGGTGTGTTGGATTACGCGGCTTCCGGGATGGTAGTCGCGAGGTTGTTCTCGTAGGTGTTCGGGGACACCTGGCCGAGGTAGGAGTGGCGCCGGCGGGTGTTGTAGCGGACCGCCCATCGGAAGACCTCGCGGCGGCATGATGCTTCGTCGGAGTAGGTCGCGGCGCCGGCCAGGGTCTCTCGTTTGAGGGTGGCGTTGAACGACTCCGCGAGGGCGTTGTCGGCGCTCGTGCCGACGGCACCGAGGGACCGGATCACGCCGAGCTGCCCGCAGAGCTTGGCGTAGTCCTTGGAGGTGTAGACCGAGCCGTGGTCGGCGTGGAAGATCGCCCCGCGCAGGCTGCCTCGGTCGGCGAGGGCGGCCTTGAGCGCATCCTCGACGAGGCTGGTGCGCATGTGGTTCGCGACCGCCCAGCCGGCGAGCTTTCGGGAGCAGCAGTCGATCACGGTCGCCAGGTAAAGGTTCGACCCGTCGGCAAGCGGCAGGTAAGTGATGTCTCCGACGTACTTGGTGTTCACGCTCGCGGCGGTGAAGTGCCGCTTCAGCAGGTCGGGCACCTTCTGGTCTGAGGGTTCGGGGATCGTGGTGCGGACCTTCCGCCGGAGCCGGATCCCGGCCAGGCCGTTCTCAGCCATCACGCGTGCGACGCGCTTGTGGTTGACCCGATCCTCGACATCGACGCCGTCGTTGAGCTCTGCGGTCACCCGCGGCGCACCGTAGGCCTTGTCACCGCCCTGGGCAGGGTCCTGGACCGCACGGATCCGGTCCGCGAGCTCATCGTCTGCGGCAGCGCGTTCGGCTCGCGCCGGCGCAGCGTTCTCCCAGGCGTAGAACGAGGACCTGTTGATCTCGATGACCTCACACAGCCGCTTCACCTTGAAGGTGTCTCGGTGGTCGGCAACGAACTGGAAGCGGCTCACCAGTTCGTCTCCCCAGCGAAATACTTTGCCGCCTGACGAAGTATCGACTTCTCGGTCTCGATCTTGGTCTTGTCCGCCTCGAGCTCGGCGACCCGGGCTTCGAGCCGGGCAACCTTCTCGGCCTGTGTCTCCGGCCTTCCGGTCGGCGGCTTGCTGCTGGTGATCGCGGTGGTCGTCGAACCCGTGCCGAACGTCTTGACCCAGTCCGACAAGGTGCCTCGGGAGATCCCAAGGTCGTCGGCGATGCCTCTCAACGTGGCACCGGGTGTGGACTCGTACAGATCAACGGCCTGCCGACGGAACTCGTCGGTGTAGTTCTTCCTGGCCATAGACGGGATCATCTCGCTTCCCCAGCACGATGCTGGATTCAGCGTGTCCAAGATCAGGGGTCAAGCCCCGTCTATTGCACCGCTCAGATCGATCAGGGGTTCAACCCCACCGGTCATGCCGAGCAGTACGCCTACCTGCAGGCCCTGCTGATGGCGGGCAGCGTGGATCACATCGAGTTCGGTCGGTATGTGACGGGTGTGCGAGCACGGCCTCTGGCCGTGCGTGCGGACACGAAGCGGGGGCGCCGCGACTCGTCACGCCCCAATGGCCCGTCATGATTCAGGCGCCGCTTGGGCACGCGACGCAGGACGCGGTCTTCATGGTCTCGACCCTCCACCAGGAGGAGAAGGGATCCGATGTCAACGTCGCCACCCATCTCCTCACAGATGTGCTGGACGGGGCCGTCGACGCAGTGGTCGTGGTCTCCAACGACTCCGACCTCAAGCTGCCGATCAATCGCGTCCGGGAACGTGTACCCGTCGGCATGGTGAACCCCGCGGGCGGGAACACCGCGGGAGACCTGCGCGGGCAGCCAACCGACGGGGCGGGCTGCCACTGGTGGCGTACCCTCCGACCGACAGACTTCAGGCATCAGCTTCCCACGATCGTCGGGGGGATCACGAAGCCCGAGCGGTGGTGAGGTTGACCGGGGACGTTGCCACGGCGAGTCGTCACGGAGTACGATCAAGCCATAACTCACCCGGTCCCTCGTGGGCCGGGTCTTTTTGTGACGCGGGGCAGACGCGCTTCGACGCGGCACGCTACCTCGGCGCCCGGATGGACTTCAGGCCCTCGATGCCGGCCTGGTTCAGTAGATCCAGCGCCAACTCCCTCGCCACGTCGTACCGCTCCGCCTGGTCGGCCTGCGCTGTCATGGAGGCCGCGACCGCCTCGAACTCGGTGACCGGGCGGCTCTGGGACTCGTCAGCCAACCGCCACTCGTCCCGGAACAACGCGTGCTCGTCTCGGATGACCAGGGCTTCCTCACCAGGGCCGACGATGGAGGCCATCACACGTACGGGTGAGTTGACGCCGAGTGTCTCGACGGTAGCCGACGCCAGTGCGACCCCATCGTCGACGAACCACTCGACGGCACGTGCGATGGTGTGGAACGGCTGCCCAACCGGCCACACGTGGCTCGTTTCACTCTCCTCGCTCCAGCCACCCAGGTCGACACTGAGGCTCGCCGACCCATCGGCGTGGACCACTGCACGCGCCCCTTGCGGTGACGCCAACCGAAGCACCCAGCTACGCAACCCGGGTCTGACAGGTTCGTTGCCGTGGTGGATCGTTGTCAGCTGGGGGGCGCAGATCTTTCGTCCGCTGATGGCCGAGAAGATTGTCTGGGCGAGACTCTTGTCGATTCGCACCCCGCGTGGCGACGGCTCTGCTGGGCGAGCGACTAAAACCCCACAGATCAACCGTGATCGGGCTGAGGCCCGGGCGGTCGCCCCAAAAAGGTCTTGCATGTCGTCATGCCACGCTCGCCGGCGGGCGAACCTCGCTGCGTAGGCCCGCTCGATCTCGCGCTCACTCATGAAAACCGTCTCGGGACCGTTCCGCTGTGGCGCCCGCAGAGCGTTCTGCCGGTAGCGAGCGAAGTGCGGGGCCTCAGCAGAGTCGGGGACACGCATGGCGACCACGGCCCCACCTTCGACTTCCACCACCTCGAAGTCCACGCCCACCGCAGGCGGGTACACCCGCCCATACGCGAGTGCGCGCAGTCGCTTCGATTCGCTCGAATCCCAGCGGACTGGACAGATGTCTGAGGCACGTGAGTGCCCGTCCTCACCCACCCCGTAGACGATCCACCCACCACCCGAGTTGGCCATCGCCGCCACGTCCTTGGCGAACTCGTCCCCGGCGTCATCGCTCTTGGCGTGGGGTAACTCCTTCTTCCAGTCCAGGTCGGCCGCTTCGGCAATGCTCGAGTCGATCGCCTCCCGCAGGATGCTGAGGTCTAGCGGCGCAGCTTCTCGGCCGAGAGCGCGGTGGAGAGGCGTGAGGATGTCCACGCCAATCATGATGCAGCACAAGCAGGAACGTGGCCAGGAAGACGCCGCCGTGCGAGCTTGACGCGGTGCCTTCCAGTGGATGCGCGCCAGTGGGAAGGTGAACGCCGCGACGCTGTCAGACCCGGCTGGTACTTCTAGGGGATGACGGCAACGGGAGAGTCGATGGTCCGCGAACGACACGGCAACTTGCTCGCCGACGACGCCGACGCGCTGGTCAACACCGTCAACACGGTGGGCGTCATGGGAAAAGGCATTGCGTTGCAGTTCAAACGCGCTTACCCCCGGATGTTCACTGACTACGCGCGCGAGGCCAAGGCCGGCCGACTGGTGACGGGTCGGATGCACGTGTGGGAGACCGGCAGCCTCACTGGGCCACGCTTCGTCATCAACTTCCCGACCAAGCAGCACTGGCGGGCGCCCTCCCGCATGAGCGACATCGAGGCGGGGCTGACCGACCTCGTCCGCGTCGTCCGGGAGCGCGGCATCCGCTCAATCGCCATCCCCCTCTCGGCTGTGGCAACGGGGGCTGGACTGGACTGACGTCGCACCCCGAATCCACGCCGCGTTCGCAGCTCTCGGCGATGACGTCGACGTGCGGGTATACGGGCCTGCGGGCGCGCCCCCGGCGCACGAAATGTGAACCGTACCGCCGCACCTACCCTCACGCCTGTACGTGCGGCGCTCCTTCAACTGATGGCCGGCTACCACGCTGTCGCCTGGGAGTGGCCGGGGCTCATCGGGACCCAGAAGCTCGCCTACTTGCTCCAAGAGGCCGGCGAACCTCTGCGGCTCTTCTTCGTCAAGGCCCACTACGGTCCGTACACCGACAGCCTCCGCAAGACGCTCCGAGACATGGAAGGCCACTTCATCACAGGCTTTGGCGACGGCTCGGCATCACCGCTCGACGCCGAGTCGTTGGAAGTTTCCGAGCACGCCCAGGAGCGACTACCGACCGTCATGAGTGAAGTACCGGACACCGCCGCCCGCACCACGCAGGTGCTTGGGCTCATCAGTGGTTTCGAGGGCACGTATGACCTCGAGCTACTGGCGTCGGTGCACTGGGCGGTCACCCGCGACGGTGCGCGGACCCCTGATGAGGCCAGCCGCACCATCCGTAAAAGGACGAAGCGCAAGGCGACGCTCTTCTCCACCGACCACGTCGCCACCGCGTGGGAGGCCCTTGAACATCGCGGGTGGCTGCGTCAGCCCGAGCACGTCTGACGCCAGAGGTACGCCCGGGTGAAGCTGCGCCACCGGTGCAGACCGTTGAACCCCTTCACGATCTCCTGAACGACGCTCACCTTACGGAGGTCGGCGCACACCGAGGTGTTGTGCTCACCCTCCCGTCAGCCCCGCGTCGTGGGCCAGGATCGCGACCTGTACCCGGTTGAGGTCGAGCTTGGTGAACACGTGAGCCAGGTGGGCCTTGACCGTCGCCTCCGACAGGTAGAGGTCACCGGCGATCTCGGCGTTGGACAGGCCTCGGGCGACGGCGGCCGCGACCTCCCGCTCACGGTCGCTAAGGACCTCCAGCCGGGCACGGGCCTCCTCGCGGCGCGCGCCTCCCCCGGCGTACCGGTCGATGAGGGCGCGGGTGTGTTCCGGGGTGAGCATCGCCTTGCCCGCCGCGACCGTACGGACGGCGTCGGCCAGTTCGCGGGGCGGAGTGTCCTTGAGCAGAAAGCCGATCGCCCCCGCTTGCAACGCACCGAACACGTACTCGTCGGCGGCGAACGTCGTGAGGACGAGCACCTGCGGCGGGTCGGGAAGGGCGGCGATCCGCTCGGTCGCGGCGAGTCCGTCGACGCCGGGCATGCGGATGTCCATGAGCACGACGTCCGGTCGCGACGTGCGCACGGCCGCGACCCCCGCCTCGCCGTCACCGGCCTCCCCGACGATCTCGATGTCCTCGGCCGCGCCGAGGATCATCGACAACCCCGCCCTGACCAGCGCGTCGTCGTCGACGAGCAGTACCCGGATCATCCGATCGACTCCTCCAGCGACGTCTCCACCGCACCGGCGGCCGACCTGTCGCGCTCCTGCGGCCACGGGAATCGCGCCCGCACCCGGAACATCCCATCACGGACCCCGGCCTCGAACGTGCCACCGGCGATCCTCACCCGTTCCGCCAGGCCCGGCAGCCCCGTCCCGCCGGACGCACGCTCCGCGGGCGAACCCGCGGCGTTCTCGACGACCAGATCCACGCCCCGCCCCGGAGTGCCGGTGAGCCGGACGCCGACCGGGCTGCCGGGCGCATGGCGATGCGCGTTCGTCAGCGCCTCGGTGAGCACGCGGTGGATCGCCCGCCCGGCCACCGCGTCGATGCTGCGCGCGTCCTCCCGCGTCGTCACGGTGTCCTCGACCTCGATCGACGCCCCCGCCTCGCGGTAGCGCGCCACCAGAGCGGGCACCTCGCCGATCCCCGGACCCGGCTCACGCGACGCGTCCTCCTCCTCGAGCGCGCCGATCACCGCGCGCAGATCCTCCAACGCCTCCCGGGCGGTGAGCCGGATGCGACCCGCCTCGCGTTCCACGACCTCGCGACCGGCGTCGGCGTTCACCTCCAGCGCGCCCGCCTGCATCGTGACCAGCGAGATCTTGTGGCCGAGGACGTCGTGCATCTCCCGCGCGATCCGCGCCCGCTCGAGCAGCACCGCCTCCCGGGCACGCGAGGCGCGCTCCGATTCCGCACGTCGCGCCCGGTCCTCCAGGCTCGCCACCAGCGCGCGGCGCGTGCCGATCACCGAGGCCAGCAGCACACACACGAGTACGCCGACGAGGTGGGCGGCCCAGTTGGCGAGGAACCCGTCGACGTTCGCCAGGGTCCCGTCGGCGCGGGTGATCTCGACCGTCCCCCGTTGGCGAACGAGGGGATGAGGATGGCCAGGACAGCCACGGCCACGAATGCCCAGGCCGCGCGGTCGCGGCGCCGCACCGTCACGGAGATCACCGCGAGATACACCAGGGCCGGCCCGACCAGCGGAACCGAGAGCACCGCGACGGCGGGGAACGCCCACGGGTAGCGAACCCGGTAATACACGGTGAGCGCGGCGAGCACGCCCACCACGACCGCCAGCACCCGCAACGCGACCGACAGGTCGATGATGGGCCCGACGACACTGAGCGCGACGACGAGCACGTAGGCGACCGTGCGCCACGCGAACCGTGCCTGTTCCCCCGTCGGTCGTCGCATCACGCCTCCGACGATACGAGGGGCGCCATCTCCGCGTCATCGTCCGAACGGGCAATGCCGCGCGTCACCGACATCATCCGTTCGGACCTGGAGCTCGACCTCGATGGCAGATGTGCCGACCAGGGCGAGGCGGCGACGGTGGATTCATGATCGAACTCACCGGACTCACCAAGACCTTCGGACACCACCGCGCCGTCGACGACCTCACGTTCACCGCCCCCTCGGGCCGCGTGACGGGATTCCTCGGCCCCAACGGCGCCGGCAAGTCCACCGCCCTGCGCATGGTCTGCGGCCTCGCCCGCCCCGACGCCGGGTCGTCGACCATCGACGGCGTCCGCTTCACCGACATCCCTCGTCCCGGCCGGGTCGTCGGCGTCATGCTCGACGCCGCCGCGCAGCACCCGGGACGGACCGGCGACGAGGTGCTGCGGCTCGCGGCCATGACCGTGGGCGTGCCGGCCTCCACGGTGGAGCCGATGCTCGCCCGCGTCGGGCTGACCGGCGCCGGGCGCAAGCGCGTCGGGCAGTACTCACTGGGCATGCGGCAGCGCCTCGGCATCGCGGCGGCGTTGATCGGCGACCCGCAGGTGCTCATCCTCGACGAGCCGGCCAACGGTCTCGACCCCCAGGGCATCCACTGGATGCGCGGTCTGCTCGAGGACTTCGCCGAGGCCGGCGGCACCGTCCTCCTGTCCTCCCACCTGCTGACCGAGGTGCAGGCCATCGCCGATCGCATCGTCGTCCTGCACCGGGGACGACTCGTCATGGAGGGCGACGCCGACTCCCTGCGCGGCGAGGCCGAGCGCCAGACGGTCGAGGCGACGGACACCGCCGCGCTGGTGGCCGCGCTCGATCAGGCCGGGGTCACGCACTCCGGCGCGCGGGACGGGCTGCTCGTCGACGCACCCGCCCAGACGATCGGCGAACTGGCCGTGGCGCACCGGCTCGTCCTCACCCGCCTCGAACCCTCCGGCGGAGACCTCGAATCCAGGTTCCTCGAGCTCACCCGCGCCGCCTGACCCTCCTCCTCTGCCCATCCGAGACATCGCCCGAACGGAGAGACCGATGACGACCACCGCCCACCCCACACCGACCGCCCCCGCCGCCTCGAAGCACAGCGGGATCACGATGGTGACCCGCACCCGGATCGAGCTGCGCAAGCTGGTCGACACGCGCTCGTCCACGACCCTGTTGGCCGTCATGTTCGGCCTGCTCCTTCTCGCCATACCCCTGCTGGGCGTCTTCGCCCCCGAGGACCTCGACCTGCGCGGCCTGACGTCGGAGGGCTCCGCGCCGCTGGTGTTCCTCCTGCCGGTCGTGGGCATGCTCGCGATCGCGGGGGAATGGCGCCACCGGACCGCGCTGTGGACCTACGCACTCGACCCCGCACGCTCCCGGGTCCTCACGGCCAAACTGATCGCCATCGCCCTGCTCACGCTCGCCGCCGCGGTCGTCACACTCGTCATCGCGCTGATCGTCGTGGCGCTGGTCGGCGACACACTGCCGAGCCCGCGCGGCATCCTCGACGTGGCCGCCGGTCTGCTCTGGGCGATCGGCGGGATGACCCTGGTCGGTGCCGCGCTCGGCGCCGCGCTGCTCAACGCGCCCCTGGCACTCACCGTGTTCTTCCTCGTCCCCCAGCTCATTCCGCAGTTGCTCAGGGCATGGAGCACCACCGCCCCGATCGCGCCGTACGTCGACGCCCACGCCGCCTTCCTCGGCGGCTTCGCCGACCGCCCCGCCGCCCAGGCGCCGGAACTCGCCTCGGTCGTCATGCTGTGGATCGTCCTGCCGATGGTCGTGGGGTTCATCCGCAACGCGCGTCAGGACGTGTGAGGCACGTGCGTCGGTGCTGGGACCGTGACGCAGTTTCGACGTACTCGCGGGAACCTCGTGACACTCAAGGCCAGGTCACAGGACTGCAGGGTCGTGAAACCTCGCGCGAGTACGTCGAAACTGCGTGACCTCCGCGGGCCCCGATCAGAGCCGGGCGAACGCGGGGGCGTAGTGGAAGGTGCCGCGTGGTCCCGACCAGGCGTGCAGGCGGCGGAGCATGAAGTTGACCGAGGGCCACGTCGGGACGGACGGCCCGAGACCCTCCGGCGCTGCCGGGGTGAATCCGAAACGCGGGTACCAGGTCTCGTGGCCGAGCAGCACGACACCCTCGACGCCCAGCGCGTCCGCGGCCGCGAGCGTCGCGTGCATGAGCGCGGCCCCGACGCCCTCACCCTGATGAGCGGGCAGCACCCCGATCGGCCCCAGACCGACGACCCGGGCCTCCGGCGCGCCCTCGACCGACGCGTGACTCACGGCCACGTGCCCCACGACCTCTCTGTCGAGTTCGGCGACGAGACAACAGGGGTCGACGAGGTCACCATCGGCACGCAACGCATCCAGCAGGGCGACCTCGACCGGCTCCTCCCCCGCAGCGGGCGGATCGAACGCCTCCCGATGCACGCGGCGGATCGGCTCGACGTCCTCGGCTCGTTCACGGCGGATCAGCACGACCTCACCCTGTCACCGGCGGTGCCGTTCGCACCACCACCCCGTCCAGCATGGGCAGGACGACCTCGAGTCTGGGCAGCCACGGGTCGGCGAAGTCGCCCGCGTCACGCATCCGCATGACCTCGTCCAGATCCACCCAGCGCGCGTCACAGACCTCGGAGGGCTCGAGGTCGAGCACCTCGGGGTCCGCGACGCGGGCGGTGAAGACGTCGAAGAAGGCCGTCGGCTCGACCAGTCGTCGCAGGAGGACGAGGTCGTCGTGAGCGACGGACAGTCCGGTCTCCTCCTGGAGTTCACGTGCTGCGGCCGTGGGCGAGTCCTCGCCCGCCAGTGCACTGCCCGCCGGAAACTCCCAGTCGAGCGGCCAGTCCTTGGAGACCGCGCGGCGCGTCACCAACACGCGACCGTCCGCGCGGACGGGGCACACGCCGACCACGAGGTGGTACCGCCCCTCCGGCCAGCCCGGATCCCCACGGCGAAACCTCTCGCCGACCGGCGCGCCCGCGTCGTCGAGCACGTCCCACCACTCATCGCCCGCGCCCGCCGATGCGTCCTCTGCCGTCGTCATGCCTGAACTCTAAGGACAAGCACGTCAGGACATTCCCGACCATCAGAGTCATGCCATGATCATGATCATGCTACGTTCGTGGCATGGCGAAGGTTCGCGTGAGCACCACCGTGGATGAGACCCTCCTCGCCGCCGCGAGGGAGGCGCACGGGGGCGGCACCGATGCCTCCCTCGTCGAGGCCGCCCTCACCGAACTGCTGCGCACACACCGTCGGGCCGAGATCGACGCCGCCTACACCGCGGCCTATCGAGATCAGCCGGTCGACCTGCCCGACGAGTGGGGTGACCTGGCCGAATGGCACGAGGCCGCCTCGACGGCGCGGAGTCGGGACACGACGCGTGGGCGGCCGACTCACGACGCCCGCGACCTTCGCCGACCCGACAGCCGATGAGCATCCCCGCACGTGGCGAGGTCTGGTGGTGTGAGGTGCCGGGCGCAGGACGGCGACCGGTGGTCGTGCTGTCGCGGGACCAGGCCATCGTCGCCAGGCGTCTGGCCGTCGTCGCCCCGTGCACGACGCGCAGACGAGGCCTCCCCAGCGAGGTCGAACTCGAACCCGGGACCGATCCCGTGCCCCGCCCCTGCGTGGCATCGCTGGACTCCCTCGAGAGCGTCCCGGTCGCGTGGTGCGTGGAGCGCGTCGGCCGACTGAGCTCGGCGCGCCTGCAGGAGGTGTGCAGCGCCCTGGGTGTCGCGCTGGACTGCCTCTGACCCGCCGGAGGGGCGGCCGCAGCCGCACCACCACGGCAGGCACCTGCGCGAGCGCCCTCATAGGGTGGCGGCATGACCGAACGCATCGCCGTCGACCGGGTGATCACCGCCCCTGCGTCGGCCGTCTTCGACGTCCTGTGTGATCCGCAGGGCCACGTGGCCATCGACTCCTCCGGAATGCTCCAGGACGCCACCGGGCAACCCGTCTCGGCCGCCGGCGACCAGTTCGTCGTCCACATGGACCGCGAGGCGCTCAACGACTTTCCGGAGTTGGGTCGCTACGACGTCACCGTGACGATCGGCGACTTCGAGCGCGACCGGCACATCTCCTGGACGATCCTCGGGCAGATCGAGCCTCCGCTCGGCCACGTGTACGGCTACCGCCTCGAACCGGCCACGCGCGAGGACGGCACCGAGGCCACGCGCGTCACCTCGTACTACGACTGGTCCGACATCCACCCGCAGTGGCGTGAGGCCGGCATCTTTCCCGTCCTGTCCGAGACGCACCTGCGCGGCACGCTGGGGATCCTCGACCGCACCGTCCGGCGTGGCTACCCCCGCGACTGAGCGCCCGCCCCTCAGGTCAGCAGCAGCCGATCGAGGCGGCGGCGGGCCAGCAGCATCCCGGTCAGACCCAGCGCGATCAGGTAGAGGACCGACACCCCCGAGGCCGTCGTGATCATGCCCGTGGTCAGCTCGCGGCACAGCACGACGCCGCGGTAGAGCGGGGTGACCTCGACGATCCAGCGCACCACCGGCGGAAACTGGTGGATCGGAAAGAACGTGCCGCTGAACAGCGTCATCGGCATGAGCGCCAGGGTGATGAACTCGAAGTCCTGCCACGAGCGCATGTACGTGGTCAGCCACATGCCGATGCCCGCGAACGCCAACCCGATGAGCAGACACGCCGGCAGCGCGAGGATCGCCGTCCACGACGGCGCCAGACCCATGAGCGCCATGAGGCCGAGGAACCCGGTCGCGTAGATCCCCCCGCGCAGCAGCGACCAGGCCACCTCACCGATCGCGATGTCTCGCGTCGTCATGGGAGTGGCGAGGATCGCGTCGTAGAGCTTGGCGTACTTGAGCCGGAAGAAGATGTTGAAGGTCGAGTCCATGACGGCGCCGTTCATGGCCGACGTGGCGAGCATGGCGGGCGCCACGAACATCGCGTACGGCACCACGACGCCGTCGACCTCGAAGCCGGGGATCATCGCCCCGACCCCGATGCCGATGGAGAACAGGTAGAACACCGGCTCGAGGAAGCCCGTGAGGAACACGTGCCAACTGCGCCGGTAGACGCGCGCGTGCCGGACGACGAGGTGCCAGGCCATCACAAGAGCAACCTCCGCCCGAGCAGTCGCGCCGCGAGCCACCAGCCCAGGGCCGCCATGCCCGCGAGCACGGCCAGGTGCACGAGTACCACGGCCACCGGCAACGGCGTGCCGAGCATGAGCGCCCGCGTGAGCTCGACGCCGTGCCACAGGGGGCTGATCATGACGAGCCGCTCCAGCGCCGGCCCGAGATTGGAGGTCGGGAAGAACGCGCCGGAGAACAGGTAGAGCGGCACGAGGACGACCCGAAAGATGATCGCGAATCCCGAATCACTCTTGGCCTGCACCGAATACGCCGTGATCGGCGCGGCGAACGCGAGGCCCACGAGCAACTGCACCCCGAACGCGAGCAGCGCCCCACCGAGGGTGGCGAACACCCCGAATAAGCTCAGCACCAGCATGAACACGGCGCACGAGAGCCCCACGCGCACGACGACCGCCGCCAGGTGGGCGGTGACGATGTCGCCCACCCGCAGCGGCGTGACCGTCATCGAATAGAAGGTCTTGTCCCACTTGATCGCGCCGTAGACCGGGTAGGTGGAATCGCCGATGGCGATCGTCATCGCCTGCCCCGCGAGCAGGCCCGCGGCGATGAAGTGCAGGTAGGACGGCGCCCCCTGCGGCCCGGTGCCGGCCCGGTCGATGTAGTCACCCAGCACGAGTCCCATCGCGAGCACGTACAGCAGGGGGTTGACGATCGCCGTGACGATCGACCCCTTCCACGTGCGCCGCAACCGCGTCCAGTGGTAGTCGGCCTGGCGCAGTGCCGCGACGAGCCGGGACGGCGTGGCCGGGATCGCCTCGCCGGTGATGGCGGTCGTCGCGTCGGCACCCGCGCCGCCGCTCTGTCGGTGGGAATGTCGGTGGGGAGGCCGGTGTGGAGGCCCGGCGGACGTGGCCATCAGTCGACCAACGTCCGGCCGGTGAGGCGGAGGAAGACGTCCTCCAGGGTCGATCGGCGGACGAGCACCTGTGCCGGCGTGAGCCCCCGCTCGTGTACGGCCGAGACCGCGGCGTCGCCGGAGTCGGCGTACAGCAGGAGTCGGTCGGGCAGGACCTCGACGCGCTCGGCGCACCCCCGCACCTGCGGTTCGTACTCGGCGTGGTCGACGACCCCGAACCGCAACTCGGCGACCTCCCGCGTCGAGTACTGCCGGATGAGCTCGGCCGGACTCCCCAGCGCGGAGATCTGCCCGTCGTGCATGACGACGAGCCGGTCGCAGAGTTGTTCGGCCTCGTCCATGTAGTGCGTCGTGAGGATCTGTGTGACGCCCGAGTGTTTGAGTCGATACAACTGGTCCCACAACGTGTGCCGCGCCTGCGGGTCCAGACCGGTGGTGGGCTCGTCGAGGATGAGCAGGTCGGGCCGGTTGACCAGCGACCGCGCGATGGTGAGGCGCCGCTTCATGCCGCCGGAGAGGTCGTCGACCTTGGCACCCCCTTGTCGGTGAGCTTGACGAAATCGAGCAACTCGTCGGCACGGGTGCGCACGTCGGCGCGGCTCATGCCGAAGAACCGGCCGTAGACGGTGAGGTTCTCGCGCACCGACAGCTCGACGTCGAGCGTGTCCTCCTGCGGGCATACCCCCAGCCGTGCGCGGATGCGCGGCCCCTCGGTCGTGGGGTCGAGGCCGAGCACCCGCAGGGAGCCCCGCTCGGCGGCGACACGGTGGCGATCATGCGCATCGTCGTCGACTTGCCCGCGCCGTTGGGCCCGAGGAACCCGAACACCTCACCGGGCCGCACCTCGACGTCGATCCCTTTGACCGCCTCGAAGTCGCCGTACGTCTTGCGCAGGCCATGCGCCTCGACCAGTGGAGTGCTCACGGTCGTGAACGGTAGCGGAGGTCACCGACAGCCGCCGTCGACCGACGGACGTGAACGGCGCCAGAGGGACCGGGCGGCACCGGCAGCCGACGTCGTGGTCGCCCTGCAGGTGCGGCCGACAGCGCATCGATCACGACACCGAGCCGGCATGTGCCGCACCGCTCGACGGAACCGCTCACCTCGCTGGACGCCATTTGCGACAATGCGGACGCGCCGACGAATGGGCCCGAGTCGGCACGGACGAGTCGACCGAGGAGGTGTCGTGGACTTCGACACGGTGATCGAGATTCTGCTGATCGTCACGGGTGTGGTCTTCGGGGCCCGCGGTGTGTACCGGATGATGCGGCTCGGCCCGAACCCCGCCCACCCCCGGTGGTCCAGAACCACGTCTCGGATCGTCGACGTGTCCGCTCGCCGGTCCAAGTTGCGCGCGGCGGACGAACCCCTCGCCGCGAGGGTGGCCTACTCCTACATCACCCCGGCCGGCCCGCAGGAGGGGAGCGCAGAGTTGCCGCTACGCCGGGCGGTGCCGCTCTCGGGCTCGCTCGAGATCGCCGTCCGTCCGGGCAACGACGCTCGCTCGGCGGCGGTGTATCCCCAGCCGGGGCGCGGACGCCGGTTCCTCTCGGCTTTGGCCGGGTTCGGGCTCGGTGTCGCGCTGGTGGGCTACGGCGGGGCGACGCTGGCCGGTCTCCTGCCCTTCGAAGCTCACGACCTGTCGATGGGCAAGCTCGCCTTCGCAGCCCTGGCGGGCCTGGGCGCCGCCTACACGTGGGTGGCGCGCCAGGACACGACACCCGACGGCACGACGTGGATCCCCGCCACGGCCACTGTCGGTGAGGCGGTGAGTGGGCAGAGCGGCTGGTCCTCGAAGTGGTGGTACGTGTACGTCACCTACGACGGGCCGGACGGTGTCCGCCGTTCCGGCGCAGCCACCCGCAAGGGCGATCGGCCCGAACCCGGCACGCAGTTGCGGATGCAGGTGGATGCCGCCGATCCCGGTCACTTCCGGTTCCCGTGAGGCGTCCGGGCCCGCCGGGATGCGGAGACATGGTGCCTCCGGCAAGGATGGGCGGCATGACCGACTCGAACGCCCCCATGCCCGATGAGCCCCTGGCCGAGGAGATGCTCCCGCCCGACCCCGACGTGACCAACGCGAGCGCGCAGGGTGGCCGCCCCCCGCAGGAGGCGTCCGGTGCCGGTGCCGCGCAGGGCGAGACGATCGGCGCCGACTCCCCCGGGCAGAGCTCCACCACCGAGAAGGACCCGGAGACGTGGGTCACCGGCGACGAACCGATGACCGGGGCGCAGCGCAGCTACCTCGACACGCTGGCCCGTGAGGCCGGTGAACAGCTCCCCGCCGACCTCACCAAGGCCGAGGCCTCCGAGCACATCGACCGGCTTCAGAACAAGACGGGCCGCGACCCGGCCTGAGCACCCCTTCCCGCCGAGACCGCCGGTTATAGGCGGCGGTCTCGGCGATGGGGGCGGTCTCAGCTCGTCTCGGTCCCGTGGCTGCCACATCCTCAGCGCGATCACGCGGATCGAAGAACAACACGGACGACATCGACCGACATCGACGCGCACCGCCGATGCCTTCCGCGCAGGTCAGCGGCTCATCCGTTCTCAGCGCACCGGGCCGATGTCGTCGGTGTTGTTCTTCAGTCGCCCACACTCCGCCCGATCGACCACCCGCCCCCTCAGTCCGATGCGGGCGGGTCCTCGTCCACCTGCTCGAGCCCGGCCGCTTCATCGCCCTCGGCCCACTCGAGCAGCGGGGCGATGTCGAAGATGGCGTCGTCGATGCCTTCATGGAGGTCGCCGAGCTTGGCGAACCGCGTCGGCATGGTGTGCACGGTGAAGTCATCCGGTTCGGCGTCGTCGATCTCGTCCCAGGTCAGGGGCGCCGACACCGTCGCGCGGGCGTTGCCACGGATCGAGTAGGCGGCGGCGATGGTGTGGTCGCGGGCGTTCTGGTTGTAGTCGACGAACACGGCGGCCGGATCGCGGTCCTTGCGCCACCACGTGGTCGTCACGTCGTCCTGCGCGCGCCGCTCGACCTCGCGGGCGAAGGCCAGCGCGGCACGTCGGACGTCGGTGAATCCGTGCTCGGGGGCGATGCGCACGTAGATGTGCAGGCCGTGCCCGCCGGAGGTCTTGGGCCAGCCGGTGGCGCCGAGATCGTCGAGCACCTCGTGGGCGACGTGGGCCACCCGCCGCACCCGCGCCCAGTCGCACTCCTCGCCGGGGTCGAGGTCGATGCGCCACTCGTCGGGCTGCTCGACATGACCTCGGCGGCTGTTCCACGGGTGGAACTCGATCGTCGACATCTGCACCGCCCACGCGACGTGCGCGAGTTCGGTGACGCACAGCTCGTCGGCCGTGCGGTCGTAGCGGGGAAAGTGCACGCGGACGGTCTCGATCCACGGCGGCGCGCCCGCCGGGATGCGCTTCTGGTGCACCTTGTCGCCCTCGATGCCCTTGGGAAACCGGTGCAGCATGCACGGCCGCTCCCGCAACGCCCGGACGATCCCGTCACCGACGGCCAGGTAGTAGTCGACGACATCGCGCTTGGTCAGCCCCGCCTCCGGAAAGTAGACGCGGTCGGGGCTGCTCAACCGCACGTCCCGCTCGCCGACCTCGATCTCGACCGCCTCGGTCTTCGCCATGCTCGTCACCGTAGTGCCGCCGGGGCGCTGCCGCCCTCCACCCGCGGCCCGGGCAGCCGAGAACGGGGCCGGTCGCACCCGGCCGTGCACCGTCCGTCAGAGTGTCGGGATGAGCCTGCGCCCCGTCACCACCTCGGTCGCCGCCCACGTCGCGCGGTTCGTCCTGGCCGCGTTCCTCGCGTTCGCCGGGACGGCGCACCTGTCGTTCGCCCGCACGGAGTTCCGCGGGCAGGTCCCCTCGTGGTTTCCGGCGTCGCCCGATCTGGTCGTGGTCGTCTCCGGGGTGATCGAGCTGGCCCTGGCGATCGCTCTCCTCGGCCCGCGACGGTGGCGTCCCGCCACCGGATGGGTCGTCGCCGCGTTCTTCGTCGCGGTCTTTCCCGGCAACATCGCCCAGTGGGTCGAGCAGCGCGACGCGTTCGGTCTGGACACCGACACCGCCCGCGCCGTCCGCCTGATCTTTCAACCGCTGTTGGTGATCTGGGCGTTGTGGTGCACCGGCGCCTGGCGGGCCTGGCGGCAGTCAGACGACGCCGATCGACGCTCATGACGCCAGGACGGGCGATCTCGGGCAGACGGTGGTGGCCCGGCGTTGCTCAGAACGGCACACCGCACTCCAGAATCACGTTGGCGTACGGGGTGGCCTCGCCAGTACGGACGGCGAACGTCGCGTGGGGGAGTTCAGCCTTGAACTCCTCGTGGGAGAGCAGCTGCCGCTCACCCAGCCGGGTGTCACGGGCATCCAGCCACGCGCCCGCTGTTCCGCCGAGCGACTCGATCGCCATCACGTGCCCCTGCACGACGATCTCGTCCAGCAGCGCGTCGAGGACGGGCGTGAAGCCGACCGTCCCAGGCACGAGAGCCAGGTCCACCACCGGCAGGGACCGTGGCAGGGGTAGTCCCATGTCGGCGACGACGATCCGATCGGTGTGGCCGAGCAGCGCGATCTGCCGCGACAGCTCGGCGTGAGCGATTCCGGTCCGTTTCACCGGCGTTCCTCCCAGTCGTATGACTCCTGCGCGCCGTGGCCCTGCACCGCGCGTGCCGCCGCAGCGTTGCCGGCCCGCGCCGCCTCGGCCAGCCCGTCTCCCCGTGCGAGACCCGCGGCAACCGTTCCGACGAAGCAGTCACCGGCGCCGGTCGTGTCGACGACGCTCACCGACTCGCCTGCGCAGGTGAGCGGTTCGCCCTCACCGGATGCGACGACCGCGCCGTCGGCGCCGAGGGTCACGACCACCGACCCGACGCCCGACGAGACCAGCCCTGACGCCAAATCGGTGGCCGACGCGACATCCATGTGATCGGCGTCCGTGTCCTCGCCGACCTCCACGCCGAGGATCCCCGCAGCGGCGATCGCCTCGTGCTCGTTGACGACGAGCGGGTCGGCGATCCGCAGGGTCGTGGCCGCGAGCGGCACCACAGGAGCGAGATTCACCATCAACCGCGCACCCGCCCGCTCGACCAGGCATGCCGTCTCGTCGACGACCTCGACGGGGATCTCCCCCTGCACGACGACCACGTCGCCGGGACCGAGTTCGAGCCCGGCGATGTCGTCGCGGGTGACCTCGTGGTTGGCCCCGGGGATGACGATGATCGAGTTCTCCCCCACCGCCGAGACGGTGATGAGGGCGACGCCCGAGGGAACACCCGGCACCGCGCGAACCCGAGTCAGATCGACACCGGCGCGACGCAGCAAGGACAGCCCGACCTCGGCGTGGGCGTCGTCCCCGACGCACCCGACCATGGCCGTCGACGCACCGGCGAGCGCTGCGGCGACTGCCTGGTTCGCGCCCTTGCCGCCTGGGCGGGTCGAGCCGTCACTCCCCAGCACCGTCTCGCCGGGCCGGGGGTGACGCTCTACTCGCGCGAAGAGGTCGACGTTGATGGAGCCGACGACGACGACGCGGCTCACTTGAGGAAGTCGGCCACGTTGTCCTTCGTGACCGCCTTGACAGGGACGGGGATGTCGTTCTCGACGGTCTGCCCATCGGCGACTTTGAGCGCCGTCTCCGCCGCGACCTTCCCGAGCTCGGCCGGCTGCTGTGCGATCGTGCCGACCATCTTCCCCTCCTGAACCGCCTTGAGGGCGTCCTCGGTCCCGTCGAACCCGAACACCTTGACCTGCTGTCCGGCCTTGGCGCCGAGGGCCTGCACCGCACCGAGGGCCATCTCGTCGTTCTCGGCGAAGATGCCAGTGGCACCAGCGTTGGCCTGCAGGAGGTTGGTGGTGACGTTGAGGCCCTGAGTCCGGTCGAAGTTGGCCGGCTGCTGCGCCAGCACCTTCAGGCCTGCACCGCCGATGCCCTGGGTGAAGCCCTGACCGCGGTCGCGGCTGGCCGATGTGCCGGGCACGCCCTGCAGCACGATGACGTCTCCGGAGCCGCCCATCGCCTTGCCCAGCTCCGTGGCCGCGAGGGTTCCGCCCTCGACATTGTCGCTGCTGACGAGCGAGGCGACATCGGCGCCCTCGACGGCGCGGTCGACGGCCACCACTGGGATCTTGCCGTTGACGGCCGGCTTGACCGCCGAGCCCGCGGCGGCGGAGTCCACCGGGTTGATGATGATGGCCGAACTCTGCTTGGTGACGGCGTCGGCGATCTGGTTGGCCTGGGTGGCGGCGTCGTTCTGCGCGTCGACGACGTTCAGCGTGACTCCGGCGGCGTCGGCCGCGGCCTGCGCACCGTCACGCAGGTCGACGAAGAACGGGTTATTGAGCGTCGAGACGGCCAAGGTGATCGTCTTACCACCGCCGGCAGCGGCGCCGGTAGACCCGGGCCGGGGCGACTCGGCGGGGCCGCGGTTGCAGGCGGCGAGACCGAGGAGAGCGCCGAGATCGAGACGACGGTGGCCATGGTGCGAACGGGCCTGTTCATGGGTTCCTCCTGATGGACGAGTTGGTGTGACGGTCAACGGCGGGAGCGAAGGACGTCGACCCCGACGGCGGCAGCGATGACGAGACCGATGACGACCTGCTGCCAGAAGGCCGTGACGTTGAGCAGGTTGAGCCCATTGCGGATGACGGCGAGGATGAGCGCGCCGATCAGCGTGCCCGTCGCCTTGCCGTATCCACCTGCGAGACTCGCGCCGCCGATGACCACCGCGGCGATGGCGTCGAGTTCGTACCCGGCGGCGGCCTGCGGTTGTGCCGAGGCGAGGCGTCCCGCCAGGACGGTGCCGGCGATCCCGGCGAACAGACCCGACAGCGCGTAGACCGCGGTGAGGGTCCGCTTGACCGGGAGCCCGGCCAGGCGGGCGGCCTCCTCGTTGCCGCCGATCGCGTAGAGCGATCGGCCGAACACCGTGCGGTTGAGTACGAAGGCCGTGACCGCCCAGGCGACCAGCAGCACGAGGATCGGCACGGGCACACCGAACAGGTCTCCACCCAGGGCGGCGACGGCGTCCGGCATGTCGATGGGACGACCGCCGGAAACGACGAGTGCGAGGCCGCGGGCGATGGACAGCATGGCCAGGGTCGCGATGAACGCGGGCAGCTTGCCGTAGGCGACGGCCACCCCGGAAACGAGTCCGGCCACCAGTCCCGCCAGCGGGGCGGCGAGCAGGGCCACCGGGCCGGGCAGACCGGCCGTCGCCACGACCCAGCCCGCGCAGATGGCGGACAGCGCGGCCACCGACCCGACCGACAGGTCGATGCCCGCGGTGATGATGACGAAGGTCATCCCGAACGCCAGCACGGCGACCACGGCCGCCTGCACGCCGACGTTCAGCAAGTTGGGGACGGTGAGGAACGCCGGCGTCGCGATGAACATGACGAGGCACACCAGCGCGAGCCCGACGAGCGCACCGTTGTCGGCGAGCCACGTGGCGATCGAGCGTTTGCCTTCCGGCGCCACCGTGGTGGCGCCCTTGGACGGGGTTGCGGATTCAGCGGGCACGGGACGACTCGACCTCCTTGACGGCCAGGGACATGACCGCGTCTTGGGTGGCCTCTTCGGCCGACAGTTCTCCGACGACGCGACCGTGCGCCATGACGAGCACGCGGTCGCTCATGCTGATGACTTCGGGCAGGTCGCTCGACACGAGCAGGACCCCGCCCCCGTTCTCGGTGACGGTGTTGACGAGCTCGTAGATCTCAACCTTGGCGCCGACGTCGACGCCGCGGGTCGGCTCGTCGAGGAGCAGCACCGTGGAACCGGCCATGAACCAGCGTCCGAACACGACCTTCTGCTGGTTTCCGCCGGACAGCCCGCGCACCTGCTGATCGAGGGAGGCCATGCGGATGCGTAGTCGGTCGGCAACCTCGGCGCTCCGGCGGCGCTGACCGCGCAGGTCGGCGAGCCCGGCCTTGCCGGTCGGGCGCAGAGTGGCGTATCCGAGGTTCTCCTCGACCGAGCCGCCGAGCACCAGTCCGGATGACTTGCGATCCTCGGGCACCAGGCCGACTCCTGCGGACACGGCGGCGGCCACGTCACGCTTGGGTAACCGGTGCCCCTGCATGGTCACCGATCCGCTCGAATAGGAATCGGCACCCGCGACGGCTCGCAGCACCTCCGTTCGCCCGGCGCCCATTAGTCCCGCGACACCGACGACCTCCCCGGCACGCACGGTGATCGAGATGTCCTCGAACGCTCCTGGCTGGGTGAGGGCCTCGACCTCCAGCAGTGGGGAGCCGACCTCGGCGCGGCGGCGGGGATACAGGTCGTCGATCTCGCGACCGACCATGAGCCGCACCAGTTCTGCCTCACCGGCGCCGGCCGCCACGGTGTCGACGGCGGTGCCGTCACGCAGCACCGTGATGCGGTCGCCGATCTCCTCGATCTCGTCCAGGTGGTGGCTGATGAAGATCATCGCCACACCCTGGCGGCGCAGTTCGCGCACCACGTCGAAGAGAACGTCGGTCTCCGAGCGGGTGAGGGCGGCGGTCGGCTCGTCGAGGATGAGCAGGCGGGCGTCCATGGCCAGGGCCTTGGCGATCTCGACCATCTGCTGCCGCGCGACCCCCAGGGTGCTGACGGGGCGGTCGACGTCGATGTCGAGGCCGATGCGGGCGATCGCATCCCGCGCGTACCGGCGCGCGGCACCTCGATCGACGAGTCCGAAGCGGCTGGGGGTTCGACCGAGGGTGAGATTCTCCGCGACCGACAGACCTGGAACCAGATTGAGCTCCTGGTGGATTGTCGCGACGCCGAGTGACTCCGACGTGCGCGTGTCGGGGATCCTGACCTCGCGGCCCTCGATGACGATCCGACCCGAGTCGGGTTCGTGGACCCCGGCGACCATCTTGATCAGCGTCGACTTACCGGCGCCGTTCTCTCCGAGCAGCACGTGGACCTCACCACGCCGCACGGCGAGGTCGACGTCGCGAACGGCATGCACTCCGGCGAAGGACTTGCTCACCCCCTCGAGGCGGAGCAGGGCGTCATCCATGAATGTCCTCCTTGGTACGGGCAGCCGGAGTGAAGTGGGGGTCGCCATGGCGGGCGGCCTCGCCGAGTGACGATCGGACGACGAGGGTCGTCGGCACGGGCGACGGCTCGACCTCGCGCCCGGCGATGCGGGCCAGGAGCGCCTCGACGGCCTGTCGACCGAGCCGCGCGGTGTCCTGGGCGACCACGGTGACCGGGGTGTCCAGCACCGCGAACCAGGGGTTGTCGTCGAACGCGGCGACGCCGACGTCCGTGCCGAGACGCAGCCCTCGTTCCCGCAGCACGGTCAGGACGCCGAGGGCCATGAGGGCGTCGGCGGCGATGATGACGTCGGGTGGCGGCGTGGCGGCGAGGAGGGTCCGCGCCGCGCGCAGGCCGCTGCCGAGCTGGAAGTCCCCCTCGACGACGTCCCCGGGGGCCAGGCACAGACCGTGCTCACGCAACTGCTCGCGCGCCGCGCTCAGCCGCTCGCGTCCGGTGGAGGTGGACTGCGGTCCGGCAACGACGGCGACGCGTCGGTGCCCGAGGGAGATCACGTGATCGATCAGGGCCCGCATCCCACCGCCGGAGTCGGAGCTGACCACGGGAACGCCGAGGTCGGCGTCGCGATCGATGGCCACGGTCGGGAACGCGCGGACGATCCGCTGGAGCATCGGTCGAGGTCCTCCCTGGGGGACCACCAGCAGACCGTCGACGCGGTGCCTCTCCAGGGCCACGAGATAGCGGTCCTGGGCGTCCCCGTCCTCGTCGGCGCTGCCCATCATGACCGTGAGGCCCACCTCGGTGGCGGCCTTGTCGATGGCGTAGGCGAGATCGGTGAAGAAGGGGTTTCGGACGTCGGGGACGAGCAGGCCGATCGTGTCGGTGCGACTCGTGCGGAGGGAGCGGGCGACCGTGTTGCCGATGTAGCCGAGCTCGGCGGCGGCGGCCATGACCCGATCACGGGTCTCGGTGGCGGCCGAGGCCGAGGGGTCGAGCGCCCGGGAGGCCGTCGCGGAGGACACACCGGCCAGGCGCGCCACGTCTCGCAGGGTCACGGCCATCACACACCTTCTCGTGCGTTCGTGCAATCGATTCCATGCAATCGATTACACGGATGATGCGCCTTTGCACGAGGTGAGTCAAGGCCTGCTCTCGCGACCCCTCAGTCGCGGCGACCCAGCGGTTTGGTGGCCGGTCCCTCGATGACCCGGCCGTCGTGGGTGAACCGCGAGCCGTGCAGCGGGCAGTCCCAGGAGCGTTCGGCGTCGTTCCACTTGACGACCCCGCCGAGGTGGGAGCACAGGGCGCTGATCTCGCACGTCGTGCCGTCCACGGTGGACCGGGCGATCGGCGCGACGCCGTCGCGGGTGACGTAGCCCTCACCCTCGCCCGGGATCCTCTCGTCGTCCCGGGACACCGCCGCCCCCACCACGCCGAGCGTCGCGGCCACACCGACCTTGGCGTTGATGCCGGCGAGCCCGGCCACCGCCTTCGGTCCCGAGATCCGGCGACCCATCGGCTTCGCCCATTCCGGTTCGTCGCCCAGGATCGAGCTCGAGATGACGCGGGCAGCCATGACCGCGTTCGTCATCCCCCACTTGTCGTAGCCCGTCGCGACGTGGAAATTGCCGCCGCCCAGCGGGAGCGACCCGACGTAGGGGATGCCGTCGTGCGAGCGGTAGTCCTGCGCCGCCCACACGTGGGTCTCGACCGCGCCGGGGTAGTAGCGCTGCGTCCACTCCCGCAAGGTGTCGAGGTGCCCTCGCTCCGAAGAGGTCCGGCCCACGGGGTGACCCTCGCCGCCCACCAGGAGTCGACGCCCGTTCGCCCCACCCGGCGCGTCCCGCAGCGAGCGGGTCGAGGACCCCGACGAGAGGGCCATGACCTCGGGCGCGTCAGGGTGATCGAACGCGATCGCATAGGAGCGCATCGGCTCGAGCTTGGCGAAGTACAGACCGCGGTCGAGGATCGGCGCGCCCGTGGCGAGGATGACATCCTGGGCGCGCACCCGTCGCCCGTCCTCCAGGCGTAGCGAGGGCTTGCCCACCTTGCCCGCCACCACGACGCGGGCCCCGGTGACGAGCGTTCCTCCCGCCGAACGGAACTGTGTGGCGAGCGCCGCCAGCACGTCCATCGGGTCGAACTGCGCCTGATCGGGCAGCACGACACCACCGACGTGCGGCACGGGCAGCGGCAGGTCGGACTCCCAGCGCACCGGCAGCCCCATCTCGCGGGCGGCATCGAACTCGGCGCGCGCCTGCTTCTCGGCCTGGCCCCGCTTGGGGGCGTACGTGACGGCGTCGCGAGCCTCGACGGCCACGTCGTTCTCGGCACAGAAGCGCCGCAGCCACGCCTGACCCTCACGGTTGCCCTCCACGTAGGAGCGCAGGACCTTCTCGGACTGCTTCTTGCGCAGCGTCGACAGCTTGGTGCCCTGCAGCAGCGACAGCTTGGCGGTGGTGTTGCCCGTGGCCAGGGCACCGACCTGCTCGGCCTCGAGGATCGCGACGTCCTTGCCGGCCCGCGCCAGCAGCAGACCGGTGACCAGACCGGTGAGGCCGGCACCCACGACGACCACGTCGTAGGTGTCCTGGTCCAGGGTGTCGGAGCTGATCGGGGTACGGCCGTCGTGCCAGAGCGAGAGCATCGGGACTCCTTCGGTGATGCGGATGATCGGGGTGGTCGAGGTCAGCGGGGATCGAGGGAGATGGTCTGCCCGCGCTGCACGAGACGCAGCTCGCCGGGCAGGCCGCGGCGCTTCCAGGTGGCGACGAAGTCGGCCAGCGGAGAACGGAACACGGGATAGTCGTCGTAGTGGATGGGGACGGTGACGGCCGGTTCGAGCAACTCCACGAGGTCGGCGCCCTGCCGGTCGTCCATCGTCACCAGGAGGCCGAGGACCCGGGTGCCGCCGAGGTGGACGACTGCCGCGTCGATCGGCCCGCAGCGCTCCCTGACCTCCCGCAGCCACGGCCGGTACAGGGTGTCGCCGCTGATGTAGATGCGCAGCGGTCGACCTGTGCCGGTGTCGAGTTCGAGGACGCTGCCCATGACCGGAGGCAGGAGCCGGTCGGCGATCCCCGGGCCGTGCCGGCCGGGCATCGCGGTGACCCTCAGGCCGAGACCATCACGTTCCAGGGTGCGCGAGCGCCACGTGTCGAGCCCGTCGGCGCCCTCGAAACCCCAGCCCTGCAGGCGCTTGGCCGCATGCGGGGTGGTGAGCACGGGCAACGACCGGTCCAGTCCGCGGCGGGCGACGCGGTCGAAGTGGTCGCCGTGAAGATGGGAGAGCAGCACCGCGTCGAGGTCGGGCAGGTCCTCGACCTGCCGGGACGGGTCGGTCAGCCGCTTGGAGACCAGCCCCTTGCCGAGATAGGCCCGCTGCCCGCGGTGCAGGAAGTTGGGGTCGGTCAACAGCGTGAAGGGCCCGAGCCGCAGGATCGTCGTGGCGGTGCCGAGGAACTCCAGCGTGGGGGTGGACATGGGAACCTCCGGTGTCCGGTAGGCCTGACCCTTACCCCCTCCCCCGCGCCCGAACCTCGGTTGTGAGACCGAGCACACCACGGCCCGCCGAAGCAGTGCGTCGACGGGCCATGAGCGATCGCTCTGATCGAGGGAGGCTCGATCAGCGCCCCACCGCCACCGGGTCGCCGGAGACGCTGACCTCCGTGGCCGCCCGCCTGGCCTCCTCCTCGCGCATCCTCAGGAGTTTGCTGCCCTCGACGTCGAGGTCGGGCAGGATCCGGTTGAGCCATCGGGGCAGGTACCAGGCGCGCTCGCCGAGCAGATGCATCACCGCGGGCATGATCGTCATGCGCACGACGAACGCGTCCAGCAGCACACCGGCGGCCAGGGCGAACCCGATCGGCTTGATCATCACCAGCGGCGAGTAGATGAAGCTCGCGAACACCGCCGTCATGATCAGCGCAGCCGCCGTCACGACCCGCGCGCCGTGTGAGAACCCGGTCCGGACGGCCGTGCGCGCCGTGTGACCGTGGGCCCACGCCTCCCGCATGCCCGACACGAGGAACATCTGGTAGTCCATCGCGAGGCCGAACAGGATGCCGATGACGAGCGTCGGCAGGAAGCTGAGGATCACGCCGGGACGCGACACCCCGAACAGATCGCCCAGCCACCCCCACTGGTACACCGCGACGACCGCGCCGAACGACGCCGCGACCGACAGCAGGAACCCGCCGGTGGCCAGCAGCGGCACCAGCAGCGACCGGAACACGAGCAGCAGCAACAGGATCGAGATCCCGACGACCACCGCCAGATACGTGGGCAGGGCGTTGCTCAGCAGCTCCGACATGTCGATGTTGGCGACGGTCTGGCCGGCGAACCCGACCGAGTCGACCGCGGTCCCCTCCACGATCTGCGCGCGGTCGGCCCGCAGCCCGTGGATGAGCGTCTGGGTCGCGTCGTCGTTCGGTCCGCTGCCCGGCACGATCTGGTAGACGAGCGTGCGGTGGTCGTCACTGACCGCCGCCGGCACGACGTACTCGACGTTCTCGTGGTTCTTGAGATGCTCGGCGACCGTGAGCTGCAGGTCGGTGACCTGGTCGTCCGACAACCGACGCGCCTCGTCCTCGTCGACCTTGGCCACCGCGAGGATCGCCGCGTTCTGGCCGTCGCCGAACCCCTCGGCGACCTTGGTGTAGGCGCGGTAGGAGGTCGAGTCGTGCGCGTCCTGCGACGCGTCGGGCAGCCCCAGCCGCAGACTCATGGCGGGGATCGCCATCGTCGCGAGCAGCGCGACCGCGGCGAGGATGGCGAACACCGGACGGCGCGTGACGAGCCCACCCCACCCGTGACCGTGGTCGGCGGCCACGCGTTCGGCTCCCGCCGCGGTGTGCTCCTCGGCGGCGTCGGAGGCCTCCGCCTCGGACTCCTCCAATTCCTGCTGCCGCGCCAACGCCTGACGACTGCGCCGGGAGAGCACCTTGGGACCGATGAGCGCCAGCAGCGCCGGGGTGAGGGTGAGCGCCACGAGCACGGCCGCCGTCACGGTGCCGGCGGCGGCCAGACCCATGACGCCGAGGAACGGGATCCCCGTCAGCACGAGCGCGGCCAGCGCGACGACGACCGTCATCCCCGCGAAGAGCACGGCGCTCCCCGCGGTGCCGGTGGCGCGACCGATCGACTCCCGGACGTCGACATCGCCGACCGCGAGGATCGTGCGGTGCCGGTGCACGATGAACAGCGCGTAGTCGATGCCGACGGCGAGCCCGAGCATGACCGCGAGCGCCGGTGTGACGTCGGACATCTCGACCCACTGGGTCATCGCCAGCATGGCGAGCATGCCGGCGCTGAGCCCGACCAGGGCGATGAGCAGCGGTAGCCCGGCGGCCAGCAGCGATCCGAGCATGACGACGAGGATCACGGCTGCGACGGCGAACCCGACGACCTCGCTCGCGCCGCCGATGTGCAGGCTCTCGGCGATCTGTTGTGAGTAGTCGACCTGGACCCCGAGGGCCGCGAGTTCGGTCGCCTTGGGCGGCAGTGCGTCCTTGGTCTCGACCGGCACCTCGTTCATCGGCACGTCGAAGCGGACGCTCGACATCGCGACGTCGCCGCGCTCGTTGACCGACCGCAGCCCGTCCATGAGAGCGAGCCGGCGCTCCCCGCGGCGCAACTCGGTCTTCTTCTCCGCCACGGTGGCTTTGGCGTCGTCGAGCTTCTCCTGGCCCTCGGTGAGCTGCCTCGCGGCCGCCTCGATGTCGATGCGGCCCCGGGCGAGTTCGGCCTTGCCCGCCTCGAGCTTGACCCGGTTGGCGTCGATCTGCTCCTGTCCGCGCTCCAGCTCGCGGCGGCCGGCGTCGAGCTTGGCCTGACCCTCGTTCAACTGCGCGCGGCCGGCCGCGATCTCCCGCTGACCCTTCTCCAGCTCCGCGGTCTTCTCCCGCAGCGTGGCGCGGCCGGCGTCGAGCTTGGCCTGCCCCTGCTCGAGTTCGCGCTCACCCGCGGCGAGTTCGGCGGACTTCTCCTCCAGGGTGCGGCGGGCCTGCTCCAGGGGTGCGGTCTTCTCGGCCAACTCCTTCTTGCCGGCCTCGAGCGTGGCGGCCTGGGCCTCCAGCTCGGCCTCGCCCTGGGCGAGCTTGGCGTCGGTGGCGTCGAGTTCGGCGGCGCCGGCCTCCAGCTCGGCGGACTTCTCCGCCAGTTGGGCCCGCAGCGCGACGACCTGCGGGTCCTCGGCCCCGAGCTCGGCCTCGAGGGCGTCGGCCTGCTGCTCACCCTGCGCGAGCTGGGCACGACCCGCCTCGAGCCGTTCGCGTCCGGCGGCCGCCTGACGCTGCCCGTCCTTCAACTCGGCGCGCGCCGCCGCGAGCTGCTTCTCACCCTCGGCGAGCTGCTCGACCGCCGGAGCGACCTGGGCCTCACCGGCCTCGACCTTGGCGCGGCCCTCGGCGAGCTGCTTCTTGCCCTCGGCGATCTTGGGCTTGTTGGCGTCGAGTTCGGCCTGGCCCGTGCGCAACTGCTCCCGGGCCGCGTCGAGCTGCCGGCGGCCGTCGTCGAGCTGGGCCTGTCCCTGCCGGAGTTCGGCCCGCCCCTTGGCCAGCTTCTCGGCGTTCCGGGTGATCTCCGCCCGGCCCTCGCTGATCTTGGCCTGACCCTGCGCGAGCTGCCGCTCACCGTCGGCGAGCTCCTCGGCACCCGACTCCAGCTTCTTCCGGCCGGTCTCGAGGTCCTCCTTGCCGTCGGTGATCGTGCGCTGGTTGTCGCGGATCTCCTGCTCGCCGTCGGCCAGCTTGGTCCGGCCCTCGGCCAGGTCGGCGCGACCGTCGTCGAGTTCCTTCTGCGTGGCGAAGGGGTTGCTCGCGTCCTCGACCCCGTCGATGCCCGACCACGCCTCGGCCGTGCGGGCCACGGCGTTCTTCTGCTCCTGGGTGAACGGCGCCCCGTCGCGGGTCGAGAAGACCACACCGGCGGTGCCGCCCGCGGCGTCCGGCAGCGAGGAGTCCAGGTCGTCGAGCACCTGCTGGAACTCGGTTCCGGGGATGGACAGTTCCTTGGTGAACGGCTTCTGCAGCGCCAGGGCGGCGCCGCCGAGGACACCGAGGACGAGGATCCAGGTGAGGATCACCGCCCAGGCGCGCCGCGCGGCGAAGCGTCCGAGCCGGTAGAGGTAGACGGCCATGTCGGCATCTCCTGAGATCGTGTCGCCCGATCGGGGCGGGGAGGGAGGCGGGCTGGGGGCGGGGCGTCGATGCCTGCGCCCGGTGATCACCGATCGAACGCGGGACGGATGATCTCGGCGGCGCGGCGGACGTCGTCGAGGAAGGCGGCGAGCGCGCTCTCGTCGATCTCGCCCTGGTGTCGGGAGAGCCAGTGCCGGCGCGCCTCTTCGAAGGCGGTGAGGACGGTGGCCGTGAGCACGGCGGCGCGCAGTGGATCGTCGCCCTGGGGGTCGAAGAGCCGACGTCCCCACTCGTGGGCCAGTTCGGCGACCTGCCCCGATCCTGCTTCGAGGGCGTACCGGCGAGCGGCGGGCACCCGCTCGACCGCCCGCCAGGCGCGCGTCGCGTCGACGAGCAGGTCGAGGGTGAAGAGCTCCTCGATGACGCCGATGACGCTGGTGACCGGAGACTCGTCGGCCGGCCGTGCGGCCAGGGCACGCCGCACGCGTTCCAAGATGTCAGCCGACTCGGCGGCGATGAGCGCCTCGACGCTGGTGAAGTAGTTGAAGAAGGTGCGCCGCGAGATGCCGGCCGCGTCGGCGACGCGTTCGGCCGTAAGGGCCTCGATGCCCTCGGTCTCGATGACGTGGTAGACAGCAGCGACCAGCGCAGCGCGCGTGCGGGCCTTGTTGGCCTCGCGCCGACCGGAGAGAACGTCGTTCACCCGGGGAGCATAGACCCGAGCTTGCACAGTGTGCAAAATTGCCCACCGTGCAGGAACGCACCCTGCCGCAGGCATGCTACCGAACGAACGACCCGCGGCAACACGGAGTCGGACACCGCTCGTGTGCCACGATTTCACCCGAATCGGCGAATTCGCCACCCCACTCCGGGAAAATCGGCCGTCGATCCCGCCAGACTTGCGCAAGCGATGCCTCAGCCCCTGAGGCACCACGACCAACCCGGGGAGACACGGATGCTCGAAGAAGTCGTCACGACAACGGTGGGGTGGCTCTGGAGCACCCCGATGGTCGTGCTCATCCTCGCCGTCGGCCTGTTCTTCACGCTGCGCTTCGCATTTCCCCAGGTCAGACGCGTCGGGGACATGTTGCGCCAACTCGCCCGTGGCGGCGACTCCGAGCGCGGCGTCTCCTCCTTCGAGGCCCTCGCCATGGCCCTGGGCGGCCGGATCGGCGTCGGCAATATCGCGGGCGTCGCCACCGCCATCGGCTTCGGCGGCCCGGGTGCCATGTTCTGGATGTGGGTGACCGCGATCGTCGGCTCGGCCGTCGCCATCGTCGAGTCCTCCCTGGCACAGGTGTGGAAGGAGGAGGTCGCCGGCGAATACCGCGGCGGCCCTGCGTACTACATCGAGAAGGGCATCAAGTTCCGGTGGATCGCGATGCCGCTGGCCATCGCCTACGCCGTGTCCACCGTGTTCGCCACCACCATCACCGGGCCCTCGATCCAGGCCTTCAACATCGCAGAGTCGGTGAACAACGCCTGGGGCGTCGACCCGCGCATCACCGGCATCGTCGTCGCGATCCTCTTCTGCGCGGTCGTCCTCGGCGGGATGAAGCGCATCGGCAAGGTGTGCGGCGTGGTCGTCCCGTTCATGGCCACCGCCTACGTGCTGCTCGGCCTGGTCGTCGTCGCCCTCAACGCCCCGCGCGTGCCCGAGATGTTCGCCCTGATCTTCCGCAGCGCGTTCGGCGGGGAGGCCCTGTACGGCGGCATGCTCGGCGCCATCATCATGTGGGGCGTCAAGCGCGCCATCTACTCCTCCGAGGCCGGCACCGGCTCGGGCGCGCAGGCCTCCGCGGCCGCCGAGGTGAGCCACCCCGTCAAGCAGGGCCTTTCCCAGGGCTTCTCGGTCTACGTCGACACCCTTCTCGTGTGCACGATCACCGGCCTGATGATCCTGTCCACCAACAGCTACAACGTCGTCCGCGAGGACACCGGTCAGACGCTGGTCGAGCACGTTCCCGGCCTCGCCGCCGGCCCCGGTTACACCCAGGCCGCCATCGAGTCCGTGCTGCCGGGCTTCGGCGCTCCGTTCATCGCGATCGCGATGTTCTTCTTCGCGTTCACCACGCTGCTGTCGTTCGGGTTCTACGCGGACACGAACATCGCCTACCTCATGCGCCGCAAGCGCGCCGGGCGCACCGTCACGGTGATCTTCCAGCTCGTCCTCGCCGGGTCGATCCTCCTCGGCTCGTTCCGCTCCTCGGAGTTCGCGTGGGCGCTGGCGGACATCGGCATCGGCCTGTACACGTGGGTCAACCTCATCGCGTTGGTGCTGCTCATCGGGCCGGCCGTCGCCGTGTTCAAGGACTACGAGCGGCAGCGTCGCTCCGGGCTGAACCCGATCTTCGACCCGGAGGAGGCGGGCATCACCAACGCCCCCTGTGGAAGAGCATCGCCGCCCGCTACCGCGAGGCCGACGACACGAGCCGGTCGACCCCGTCGCGCTGACCGACTTTTGCGCACACATGCGGGGCCGCCGGAGCCGTCCGTGTACCTCGGCGCCCCCGAATCGTCCTAGGCTTCCTCGCAAGCCGGGCGGCCCAGCTCACGCCGGCGCACCCCTCCCCTGCCGTCACACCTTGGAGAACCATGAAGGACCAGATCTTCGCCACCTTGCAACGCGTCGGACGCGCGTTCATGCTCCCCATCGCGATCCTGCCGGTCGCCGGCCTCTTCCTCGGCATCGGTGGCTCGTTCACCAACGAGACGATGCTGACCAACTTCGGCCTCATGGAGGCGATGGGCCCGGGCACCATCCCCAACGACATCCTGCAGGTCATGAACGCCGCCGGCGGCATCATCTTCGGCAACCTGCCGATCATCTTCGCCATCGCGGTCGCCCTCGCCATGGCCCGGCAGAACAAGGCCGTCGCCGCGTTGTCCGGCGCCATCGCGTTCTTCGTCATGCACGCCTCGATCGGCGCCATGCTCGCGATCCGCTACCCCGGCGACGCCCGCACCCAGTGCGAGACGGCGCAGGCCGCGGGCCAGAACCCGGCCGAGTGCCTGCCCTCGGGATCGTTCGCCAACGTGGTCGGCATCGACAGCCTCCAGATGGGTGTCTTCGGCGGCATCATCGTGGGCCTCGGCGTCGCCGCGCTGCACAACCGCTACCACAACATCAAGCTGCCCGAGGTGCTCAGCTTCTTCGGCGGTGAGCGCTTCGTGCCGATCATCAGCTCGATCGTGTTCCTCGTCGTCGGCATCGCCATGGCGTTCGCGTGGCCCGTCGTGCAGATCGGCATCAACGCCCTCGGCGCGCTCGTCCTCGGCTCCGGGTACGCGGGCACGTTCATCTACGGCATCATCGAGCGCGCGCTCATCCCCTTCGGCCTGCACCACGTGTTCTACCTGCCGTTCTGGCAGACGAGCGTCGGTGGCGTCATGGAGGTCTGCGGCCAGCAGGTCCAGGGCGCGCAGAACATCTTCTTCGCCCAGCTCGGCTGCGCCGACACGACCGCGTTCAGCTCGGAGGCCACCCGCTTCATGGCGGGCAAGTTCCCGTTCATGATCTTCGGCCTGCCCGGCGCTGCGCTGGCGATGTACCAGATGGCCTCGCCGGCCAAGCGCAAGGTCGCCGGGTCGTTGCTGCTCTCGGCGGCGCTCACCGCGATCCTCACCGGCATCACCGAGCCGCTGGAGTTCACGTTCCTCTTCGTGGCGCCGCTGCTCTACATCATCCACTGCCTGCTGGCGGGCCTGTCGTTCATGCTCATGCACCTGCTGAACGTGGGGGTGGGCATGACCTTCTCCGGTGGCCTCATCGACCTCACCCTGTTCGGCATCCTGCAGGGCAACGACCGGACGAACTGGCTGATGATCCCGCTCGTGGGCATCGTCTACTTCTTCGTGTACTACCTGCTGTTCCGCGTGCTCATCAGCAAGCTCAACCTCAAGACCCCCGGCCGCGACGACACCGACGAGGTCAAGCTGTACTCCCGCTCCGACGTCGACGCCAAGACCGGACGCAACACCAGCCACGGCTCCAGCTCGGCCGCCGGTGGGGGCGGCACGGCCACGGCCACCAAGACCCGCACCGACGTCGACGAGGACACCCTGCTCGCGGCCGCGGTCGTCAAGGGCCTCGGCGGCCTGGACAACCTCACCGACGTCGACAACTGCATCACCCGACTGCGCGTCAGCGTCAAGGACGGCTCGCTCGTCGACGACTCCCTCCTCAAGAGCACCGGAGCGTCGGGAGTCATGAAGTCGGGCAAGGGCGTTCAGGTCATCTACGGCCCGCGGGTCACGGCCGTGGCCACCGCGGTCCACTCCTACATGGAGAACCCGGTCGACGTGGACGTGGACGACGAAGACGTCGCCGAGATCGAGGCGGCGGCTCCGGGCGGGGCCACCGCGGCGGGCGCCGGTGCTGCTGCGGGTGCGGCGACGGCCGATGCCGCTCCGGCGCGGGTCGCCACCATCGTGCGTTCTCCCCTGGCCGGTGAGGTCATCGAGCTGTCCGAGGTCGAGGACGCCGCGTTCGGTGGCGGGCTCGTCGGCCCGGGTGTGGGCATCCGCCCGACGTCCAACACCGTCGTCGCGCCGTGTGACGCGACGGTCGCGCTGATCTTCCCCACCAAGCACGCGGTCGGCCTCAAGACCGACAGTGGGGTCGAACTGCTCATCCACATCGGGCTCGACACGGTCAAGCTCGACGGGGTGCCGTTCGAGGCGCACGTCGAGACCGGTCAGATCGTCGAGGAGGGAACGCCGCTGGTCACCTTCGACCCCGAGGCCATCGAGGCCGCCGGGTACAAGCTGACCACCCCGGTGATCGTCACCAACTCGGCCGCCGTCGGGCAGCCGATCATCGTGGCCTCCACGCAGGTGCAGGCGGGCGACGGGCTGTTCGTCATCCGCTGATCCACCCCGCTCCACGCAGGACCGGCTCCGCCTCGGGGCCGGTCCTGCGGCGTTCCCCCATCGACGACGGCCACCTCCCGCCCGCCCGAACGGGGCGACGAGACGGCGACGTCTGCGTGAAGAACTGTCAACCGGGGCGGTTCGCCCCCGCGCAGCGCTTCGGCAGTGTTCACTGTGGGGCGACACGACTCCGAGATCGTGAACCCCGTCACCACCGGCCCTTCGCCGCTCACCCCTCATGAGGTCCCCATGCGCTCTGCCGCCGTGCTCTGCTCCGCCGTCCTCGTCGCCCCGGTGCTCTGCGCCGTCACCCCCGCCGCCGCATCTCCCCTCGCGACAGACGCTGCGACGTCGACGCGGGCCGCCGAGGGCGACCGGCGGGTCGGCTTCCACCCGCTGTCGACGCCCGCCACCCGCGGAGGGGCCGCAGCCACGGCGACGCGCGTCCTCACCACCGGAGTCGTCGCCGTGCCGACCGACGTCGCGGTCATCGGCGTCTCGTGGGTCGAGGGCACCGGCGACGGGGTCCGCCTGGCCTACCGCGCCAAGCGCGGCGGGGTGTGGAGCGCCTGGGAGGACGTCGAGGTCGAGCCGTGCCCCGACTGCGCGGCGCCCGGGTCCTCCTCACGCGCCGGGTCGGAGGCCATCGCCGTCACCGGCGCCACCCACGTCGAGGGCCGCCTCACCGCGGGCGTCCAGGCGACCCGCGACCCGCGCCTGGCGATCATCGACCCCGCCACCCTGGGCACGACCGGACCCGCACGGCGCGCGGCAGGCGCCCCGGCCTCCGTGCGCGGGGGCGTGTCCGCGGCGTCACTCGCCGCACTCGCCCCCGCCACGCAGGCCAAGCGGCCGGCGAAGAAGACCAAGAACACCGTGAAGGCCATCCCGGTGCCCGCCGGCCTGCCCGGCCCGCGTGCCTCGATGCCCTCCAAGCGGGCCGAGTGGCGCGCCTCGGAGACCTCCGAGGCCAACTCGGTGCCCGGCACCGCCCCCCGCGGCGTCGTGGTCCACCACACCGCCGGCACCAACTCCTACTCCCGCAGCCAGGTTCCGAGCATCCTGCGCGGCATCCAGCGCTTCCACACCCAGGACCGCGGCTGGGCCGACATCGGCTACAACGCCCTCGTCGACCGCTTCGGCGGTGTCTGGGAGGGTCGCCGCGGCGGCATCGGCATCGCCCACCGCGGCGCGCACGCCCGCGGCGTCAACGAGGCCTACCTCGGCGTCTCCTACATCGGCGACACCAACGCCCAGCCCGCGACCCAGGAGGGGGTCGATGCCATGGTCGACCTCATCGGATGGACCTCCGCGCGCTACGGCTTCGAGCCCTCCGGCACCCTGACCGTCAACGGCGCCTCCAAGCCCGTGGTCGCCGGCCACTACCAGGTCGGCAACACCTCCTGCCCCGGCACCGACCTCATCTCCCGCCTCGGTGACATGCGCTCGCAGGCCTCCACGGCCCGGGCGGACTACCTGGCGATCGCGCGCTCCAACGCCGGCCGAGGATGAGGCGCACGCACGGTCGAACTACGATCGAGGCCATGAGCGACGAGGCCCTCCAGGACGCACAGGCGAAGATGGCGAAGGCCGGGGTCGACCAGACCGCGATCGACGTCTTCGGGCACTACTACCGCGAGCTCGAGGCCGGGGCCACCGGCCTGATCCGCGAGGACGACATCCGTCCCATGCAGGATCCGCCGATGCTCGACGACCTCGAGGTCGACGAGGAGACGGCGCGCGAGGCGCTGGCCAAGACCGTCATCATCAAGCTCAACGGTGGGCTCGGCACGTCGATGGGCATGGCCACGGCCAAGTCGCTGCTCCCGGTGCGCGACGGCCGCAGCTTCCTCGACCTCATCGTCGCGCAGGTGCTGGCCGCGCGGCAGGAGTACGGGGTGCGGCTGCCCCTGGTGCTCATGAACAGCTTCAACACCCAGAAGGACACGTTGGAGGCGCTCGCCGCCTACCCCGAGCTCGCCGTCGACGGGGTGCCGCTGGACTTCCTCCAGAGCCAGGAGCCCAAGCTGCGCACCGACGACCTCACCGCCGTCGAGTGGCCCGAGGACCCCCGCCTCGAGTGGTGCCCACCGGGCCACGGCGACCTCTACCCCTCGCTCTTCGGCACCGGGGTGCTGGACGCGTTGCTCGAGGCCGGGTTCCGATACGCCTCGGTGAGCAACTCCGACAACCTCGGCGCCGGCCCGGACGCCCGTCTCGCCGGCTGGTTCGCCGCCTCCGGCGCGCCGTACGCCGCCGAGGTCTGCCGTCGGACCGCCATGGACCGCAAGGGCGGACACCTCGCCGTGCGCACCGCCGACGACCGCCTCATCCTGCGGGAGACGGCCCAGACGGCGCCGGAGGAGATGGACTACTTCACCGACGAGCACCGCCACCCCTTCTTCCACACGAACAACCTGTGGTTCGACCTCCAGAAGGTGGCCGAGGTGCTGCGCGAGCGTGACGGCGTGCTCGGGCTGACGCTCATCCGCAACATCAAGACCGTCGACCCCAAGAATCCGGACTCCCCCGAGGTGTTCCAGATCGAGTCGGCGATGGGCGCGGCCGTCGAGGTGTTCGAGGGTGCGCAGGCCATCTGCGTCCCCCGCACCCGGTTCCTGCCGGTCAAGACCACCAACGAGCTGCTGCTCCTGCGCTCCGACGCCTACGACGTGCGCGAGGACGGCCGGCTCGACCTGCTCACCGACCCGGCTCCGGTCATCTCCCTCGACTCCGCGTTCTACAAGAAGATCGGCGACTTCGAGAGGCGCTTCCCGCACGGTGCGCCCTCGCTGCGCCGCGCCCGGCACCTGACCGTCGAGGGCGACTGGACCTTCGGGGCCGACGTCGTCGTCGACGGCGAGGGCACCCTGGCCGACGCCGGTGAGCCGCGCACCGTCGCCGACGGCACCACCCTCTGAGTGGTGGGGGGCTTGCCTGGCGGGCTTCCCGGTCATGACCGGAGCGCCGGTGCGCCCTTGTCCATGAGGCCGGCACGCGGTCGCGCCCGCGTGCTGCGGGTGGGCCTGGCCGCGTTCGCCGCGCTCGGCCTCGTCATCGGTGGCAGCAACGCCTGGATGCACCTGGCCTCCCGCGGTGGCATCCGCACGCCCGAGGACGTGCCGCACCGCCCGGTCGCGCTCGTCCTCGGCGCCGGTGTGCAACCCGACGGGCACCCCAGCCCGTTCCTCGCGGCGCGGTTGGACGTGGCCGCCGACCTGCTGGCGCGCGGCAAGGTGTCGCTGCTGCTGGTCTCCGGCGACAACCGCACCGAGTTCTACGACGAGCCCACGGCCATGCGGCGCTACCTCCTCTCCCACGGCGTACCCGCCGACCGCGTCGTCATGGACTTCGCCGGTCGCGACACCTACGACTCGTGCGTGCGCGCCACCCGCATCTTCGGGGTGAGCGGGGTGACCCTCGTCAGCCAGACCTACCACCTGCCGCGCGCCCTCGCGGTGTGCCGGGCCATCGGCCTGGACGCCGTGGGAGTCGGCGACGAGACGATGCGCAGCTACGCCGCGTCGGTCTGGGCCACCGGGGAGTCCCGCGAGATCCCCGCGGCGGTCAAGGCAGTCATCAATGTCGTCTCCCGGCGTGACCCGGTGCTGGGACCGTCCGAGAGCACCGTCACCGACCGTCTTGCCCAACTGGGCGAGACCCCTGACCCGCCACCGCGCCCGCATCGACCCTCGAGCACCGGTCGAACAGACACCGGAACGGACAGCCGCAGTGTCGTCATGGCGACAGCGCTCATGTCCGTTCCGATGTCCGCACGAGAGCCGGACCGGCCCCGGGTCCGGATCGGCACGTTGGCGGACCGACCTCGTGCGAGGCCCTCGCCGGGCGCGACTACGGTGGGACCGGATCGTCACCGAGCAACCGAGGGAGCCGACATGGCACGTCAGCGCACGTTGTGGGAGGAGCGCGTCGTGGAGAACCCGCAGCACTCCTCGTGGTACATCCAGCGCTGGCGGTCGATGCGCGAGGCCGGCGACGACATCGTCGGTGAGGCGCGCCTCATCGACGCGATGGTGCCGCGCGGCGCCCGGGTGCTCGACGCGGGCTGTGGTCAGGGCCGTGTCGGTGGGTATCTCTCGCAGGTGGGGCACCGTGTGGTGGGCGTCGACGTGGATCCCGCGCTGGTCGAAGAGGCCTCGCGGCAGTTCCCCGACGCGACGTGGCTGCAGGGCGACCTCGCCGAACTCGACCTGCCCGCGCGCGGTGAAGAGAAGCCGTTCGATGCCATCGTGTGCGCCGGCAACGTCGTCACCTTCGCGGCGCCGGGGACGCAGCGCGACATCATCCGCCGGTTCGGATCCCACCTGGCTCCCGGCGGCCGTGCGGTCGTCGGGTTCGGCGCCGGGCGCGGCTACGGCTTCGACACCTTCCGCGGCGACATCGAGGCCGTCGGCCTGGTCGCCGACGCCCTGTACTCGACGTGGGACCTGCGGCCCTTCACCGACAGCTCCGACTTCGTGGTCGCCGTCATCGCCCGACCGGGCTGAGGTTCAGGCCTTCCGGCGTCGGTAGTAGGCGGCGATCACCGGGGCGAGGGCGAGCACGAGGAACAGCCGCAGCACCTGCACCGCGAGCACGAACGTGACGTCACCGCCGGCGAGATCGGCGGTGAGGAGCACGGCGTACAGGCCGCCCGGGGTGGTGGCGAGGTAGCCGTCCAGCCGGCTGATGCCGATGACGTCGGCGAGGACGATCCCGATCCCGGCGGAGACGGCGATGATCACGAGGATGATCGCCGTGGACATCGGCAGCAGCCGCGCGACGCTCCGCAGGCTCTCGCGGGTGAAGCGCAGCCCCACCTGCAGGCCGATGATCGCGAACGCCACGGCCTCCAGGGGTGCGGGGAACTCGGTCGCGCCCGGGCCCAGCAAGGGGTCGAGCGCGCCGGTCACCGCGAACACCGCGGCCACGCTCAGGGGCAGCAGGAGGTTGCCCGCCGGGACCGACACGATGCGGGCGAGCAGCAACCCCAGCAGGAGGCAGATGACCGTGAACCCCAGTGCGGGCCACGTGATCTCGCCGAAGAGGAGCCCGGTCGACTCCGCCACCGACTGCGTGTCCGAGCCGACGGGCGCACCGAAGGCGACCACCGCCATGACGGGCATCCCCACGAGGATGATGAGCACACGCAGGTACTGCACGACCGCGACCACCCGGTCGTCCGCACCGAGTTCGTCGGCCACGGCCGTCACCCCGGAGGCCCCTCCGGCGATGAAGGAGAACGTGGCCGTCGCGGGCGTCACGCGATGCTTCCGCTGCAGGCGCAGCAGCTGGCCCAGCAGGATGCTCGCGGCGATCGTCAGCAAGACGCTGAGGACGACCGGTCCGGCGTGATCGACGAAGTCGCCGAGGGTCTCGGGGTCGATGACGGCACCGGTGGAGACTCCGAGCAGCGCCTGGCCGAACACGGAGACGGGCCGCGGCAACTCGGGGGTGGCCATCCGCGAGATCCCGACGAGCAACCCGCCGAGCAGGGCCCCGAACAGCACGGGTGACGGCGCTCCGAGGACGGCGAGCACCGCCGTCGAGACCACCGCGACGAGCAGTACGACGAGCCACGTCCGCACACCTCGCGGGCGAGGATCGGGAGAGTGCGGCGGCGGGTCGAAGCCGAGGTCGTCATCGGGCACCGTCACACCTTGCCTCACGCCAGGGCTCGACTCCTCACCGGCGGGCGGACGTCTCGAGTCGAGCGCCCTGTCAGAGCAGGTCGATCAGGGCCCGGGTCACCTCGGTCGTCGATGCCGTGCCGCCCAGGTCTGCCGTGCGGGGGCCGCCGGAGGACAGCAGCTCCTCCATCGCCGAGACCACCTGCACCGCGGCCTCGTCGTGGCCGAGGTGGTCGAGCATCAGCGCCGCCGTCCAGATCGCACCGAGGGGGTTGGCCACGCCCTGACCTGCGATGTCGGGGGCCGAGCCGTGCACCGGCTCGAACATCGAGGGGTACTCGCGCTCGGGGTTGATGTTGCCGCAGGGTGCCATGCCGATCGAGCCCGCGACGCCGGCGGCGAGGTCGGACAGGATGTCGCCGAAGAGGTTGCTCGCGACGATGACGTCGTAGCGGCGCGGGTCGAGCACGATCTTGGCCGCGAGCGCGTCGATGTGCTCCGAATCCCACGCGACCGAAGGCCGCTCGGCGCACCGCTCCTCGACGATGGAGTCCCAGAACGGCATGGTGTGCACGATGCCGTTGCTCTTGGTGGCGGACGTCAGTTGGCGCCCGCGGGTCTCGGCGAGGTCGAGGGCGTAGTCGACGATGCGGGTGACGCCGCGCCGGGAGAACACCGACTCCTGCACGGCCATCTCATACGGGGTGCCGACGTTCATGCGCCCGCCGATCTCGCTGTACTCCCCCTCGCTGTTCTCGCGCACGATGACGAGGTCGGTGCCGGCCGCATCACGCAGAGGCCCGTCGACGCCGTCGAACACCCGGATCGGCCGCAGGTTGACGTACTGGTCGAACTGCCGGCGGATCGGGATGAGCAGGCCCCAGAGCGAGACGTGGTCGGGCACCCCCGGGTAGCCGACGGCGCCGAGGAAGATCCCGTCGTGCGGGCGCAGCTGCTCGATGCCGTCCTCGGGCATCATCGCGCCCTCGCGGGCGTATCGCTCACAGGACCAGTCGAACTCGGTGTAGTCGAAGTCGAAGCCGTTCGCCGCGCCGACCGCGTCGAGAACCTCGCACGCGGGTGGCACGACCTCCTTGCCGATGCCGTCTCCGGGAATCAGGGCGATGCGGAACGTCGTCATGCACCCATGGTGGACCGGATCGGCGGCCCACGCCGGAGTTCGACGACCTCGACCTCGCGGCGATAGGCGCACTGCATCGACTGCGTGGAGTGCCCGCGCGCCCGCGCGGCCTCGTCACGGCACCGGCATGATGGGCGCATGCGCATCATCACCCCCGCTTCTCTGCTGTCGGCCGCCGGGTCGGTCCGCGACGGCGTCACCGACCTGGTCCTCGATCTGCCGGGGGCGGTCGGCGACGTCCTCGATCTCCTCACCCGAGCCCGCGAGTTGGTCGATCGCGCCGATGCGCTGATGACGCAGGCGGAGGACCTCCTCGCGCGCGGCCAGGCGGCGGTCGGATCGGTGGAGACGATGCTCGAGGACGGCGAGGCGATGCTCGATCGCACGGCCGGGGTGCTCGCCGACGCCGAGGACGCCTCGGCCGCAGCCACCGCCACCGTCGTCGCGGTGCAGGAGGTCACGCGCGAGGCGGCCGTCACGGTCGAGGGCGCCCAGGGCACCGCCGTCGCGGCCGCCGGTCTCCTGGCCCGGGGAGAGACGATGCTCGCCCCCTCGAGCCGATCGCCGCGAAGGCCACCCCGCTCGCGAGCCGGTTCGTCGACGAGGTCGACAAGCAGGAGGTCACCGCGCTCATCCGCATGGTCGACCGCCTCCCGGTCCTGCTGGGCCACCTCGAGGACGACGTGCTGCCCATGCTCGGCAAGCTCGACCAGGTGGGCCCCGACGTGCACGAGATCCTCGAGACCGTCCACGAACTCACCACCGCGATCTCCGGTCTCCCGGGAGCCTCGTTCCTCAAGCGCCGCGGCGAGCGCAAGGAGGAGGAAGGCGATTCACCCGGGTCGCCGGGCGTCCCGCGCATCTGAGATCCGAGGGGTCGGGGTCGCCGACGGCGACTCCACCAAGACCCGAAGGCATGACGAAGGGGTGGGGCCCGATGGCACCCACCCCTTCTCTCCTCGTGTGCCTCTCGTGGCCGACGCGTGAGTCCCCGGGTCAGCGGAGGACGGTGTCCTGCGGCACGTCGTCGTAGCCGGCGGGAGCCGCGGGCTCGGTGAGCGCGGTGCGGCGGGCGACCGCCTCGGACGGCATGAGCACCCACGCGACGGGATAGACGAGCAGCTGGCTGCCGGGCAGCAGCATGAGCGCGAGGATCAGCAGGGCGCGGACGGCCCAGGCGTCGAGGCCGTAGCGGCGGGCGATGCCGGAGCAGACGCCGCCGATGATGCGCTCGCCGTCGGGGCGCACGAAGCCGGCTTTGGCGAGGCTGGTGTGGATCGAGTTCATGGTGTCCTCCTCGGACTGTCGGTTCGTGTCGTTCTCCGTGATGACTCAACCCTCCCGCGGATCGCGGGCCGTTCCTATCGGGTGCGGCCCTGAGGCACCCCTGAGCCGTCCCTGAGTGGCGCTCGCCTCACCCCGAGCCGATGGGGGCATCGCCGCGGCGGCCTGCGCCGAGGCGCCCTCTGGCACAGTGGGGGGATGAGTCCAGCAGTGGTCGAACTCCCCTCGACGGCACGGCCGGTCATCGGCGCCCCCATGGCGGGTGGGCCATCGAGTGTCGATCTGGTCGTGGCGGTCGGTGAGGCCGGCGGTCTCGGAATGCTGGCCGCGGGGTACAAGGCGCCGCAGCTGGTGGCCGAGCAGATCGCCGAGGTCCGCAGCCGCACGGCGACTCCGTTCGGGGTCAACGTCTTCGTCCCGGCACGGTCCTCCTGCCTGCCCGAACGCGTCGACTCCGCCTCGGCCGCCACCGGCGTCGCCGACAGCGAGGGGCGGGAGCGGGCCGACCGCGTGGCCGTCGCCGCGTTCCGCGACCTGCTCGCCCACGACGAGCGCGCCGCGGGTCTGGCCCTGCCCGTGCCCGACTGGACCGACGACGACCACTACGACGACAAGATCGACGTGCTCGAGGCCGCGCGGGTTCCCGTGGCGTCGTTCACCTTCGGCTGCCCTCGCGCCGACGTGGTCGAGCGGCTGCACGCGGTGGGCACCAGCGTGGCCGTCACGGTGACGACGCGTGAGGAGGCCGAGGTGTCGGTCGACGTCGGCGCCGACGCCCTCATCGTCCAGGGGTACGAGGCCGGCGGCCACCGCGGCACCCACCGCGTCACCGACGATCCCAACGAACTCGACCATCTGGCGTTGCTGCCGATGATGACCGACCTCGGGGTGCCGCTCGTCGCCGCCGGCGGCGTCACCACCGCGGGCGACACGCGGCGGGCGCTGTCCTCGGGAGCCGTCGCGGTGCAGGTCGGGACGGCGTTGCTGCTCGCCGAGGAGGCCGGCACGAGCGCCGCCCACCGGATGGGGATCACCGACCCGCGCCTGTCCTCCGGCGTGACCCGCGCGTTCTCCGGCCGCCCGGCACGCGGGCTGCGCAACGGTTTCGTCGACCGCTACGACGCCTACGCGCCCGCCGTCTACCCGGCCGTCGACCAACTCACCAAGCCGCTGCGCGCCGCGGCGGCCCACGACGGCGACCTCGACGGGGTGTCGCTGTGGGCCGGAGCCGGGTGGCGTGCGGCGCGCGAGGCTCCGGCGGCGTCGATCGTCGAGGGCCTCGCGCCCTGAGTTCTGCCGGACGTCTCTCACCGGGCGGTGCGCGCCCGGTGAGGCGTCACCAGAGCTTCTTGTACTCCGCCCCCGACTTGGGGTTCTGCGGCTTGACCGACCAGATCGAGTTCTTCATGTGCTGGTCGGGCACGTTGAAGTAGTTCTCGAGCACGAGGACGTCGCTGTTGGCGCGAAAGAACGCGTGCATCTTGCGGATGTAGAACGGGTTGTCGCCGTTGCCGTCGTAGGCGTGGGTGAGGCCCCATTCGGGAAAGGACAGGCCCTTCTTGCGCTTGCGTGCGAAGTCGGCCACGTCCTGGATGCCGACGGAGTTCCGCGGACGCAGGGCGGCCCGCCACTGGCGGTCGGTCTTGGCCTTGAGCACGTCCCAGTCGTAGGTGTCGCACCCGATGAGGTCGACGACGTCGTCACCGGGGTACAGCTTGGTCAGGGAGTCCAGCCGGTTCTTCTGCTTAGGCAGTGGTGTGCCGCAGTTGATGTCGAAGTCGAAGACGAGCTTCGGGTTCTCCTTCCTCATCACCTGCACAACGCGGCGGAACGCGGCGCGGTACTGCCCGGCGGTGGTGGCGGTGGCCCGGAACGACATCCAGTCACCGTTGGCCTCCCACCCGACGCGGACGACGACGGGGCCGCCCTTGAACCGCTTGAGGTCTCGGGCGATCTTGCGGTAGGTCGGGTCCTGCCAGCCGGTGGCGACGCGCTTGAGCTCGGCGGGCTTGGAGTTCTCCGGCAGGATCGGCAGGCCGTACACCAGGGTTCCCTTGAAGCCGTGGTAGGTGTCGATGTGCCAGGTGGAGGCGCGCATCTCCTTCCACGTCTTGCGCTCGGGGAACGTCGGGGTGGCGTCCGAGGGCCGGCCGCGCCAGGTGCCCCACTTGGTCGCGTTGCGGGCGTTCATGAACTCCCCGGTCCAGGCGCCGCTGTGCCAGGGCAGTCCCGACCGCGGGGTCCCGAGGTACTTGCGGGCCATCGTCCCCGGCTTGCCGACCGCGGCGGCGCGGGACGTGACGGGCGCCTTCACCCCCTGGATCGTGGTCGTCGACGCCGGCGCCGAGGTCACGGCACCGGCCGGGATCGACGAGGCGAGAACCAGAGGTGCGGCGGTGGCCGCGACGAGGGCGGCGGCGAGCGGGCGCGAAATCACGCGGACGTCCTTTCGACAAGAGGGCGAAGCCACGTGCGAAAGCCGACGACACCCCCGCGTTCCCCCCGGTCCGCGTGACCCCCTCAGCCACCCCCGTGGCACGCCTGGACCGTAATCCGTGACGGGGAGATCTGCCCAGCCGTGGATGCCGACCTTCGGAACGACCGTCCAGGTCGCACGTCTGGATTCATCGGCGGACCAGGGGTTCTCAGGCGGATGACGACTCCGTCACCCGCGCGGAAGCGATCGGCGAATATCGCATGGCGAGATGCAGCAGGATCGTTTGTCGAGACGAGTAGGAGTCACCGTGGCCCGACGGTCGTCGTCGTTCCCCACCGGCTCGGGCCGCCACCCGACGGTGGCCGTCCGCACGCAGAGGACTCCTGTCGCCACCTGGACGCTCGTCCACATGTATACGACCACGGTATGCGACAGCGGGATTCGCTCTTATCGTGAAAAATGGACGACCCGGCCGAGATCGGCCGTCGACGGCATCATGTCGTTGCACCACTGCAGTCGCCCAGGTGGGTAATCCAGGGGGATGGACATGAAGGACACCACATCGCGCCGCGTACGCATCGCGACCGGACTCATCCTCGCTGCGGCCGTGATCACGCCCGGGGGCGCCCACGCCGCGCAGCTCCCCCGCCGCCCGTCGTACCGGGCTACGAGAACGTCGTCATCACCGAACGTCCGCTGAGCGGCCCGGCCCGACCTGCCGAGGTCACGCCGACGACGCCGGTCGTGGTGAAGACGCGGTCCACGACGGTGAAGACGACAGCCACGGCCAAGGCCGAACCGGCCGCCAAGCCCGCCAAGCCCGTCGCGAAGTCCGCCAAGGCGACGTCGGCGAAGAAGAAGGCCGCACCCGCCAAGAAGGTCGTCACGAAGACCTCGAAGAAGCCCGTCAAGAAGGTCGTCAAGAAGTCCGTGAAGAAGAAGGCCGTGACGTCCGTGAAGACGGCGACCAAGAAGTCGGTCGTCAGGACGACGAAGTCCGTGCGCACGACCGCCGCGCCGAGCTCCACGACGCGCGCGTAGCGGTCCGGCAGGCGCGGCACCGGCCGGATGCCCCCGGGCGGGCCGCACGGAGTACCGTCGGGTGACCGCCACGCCACCCCGGAGGCACCGTGACCTCTCAGAGCACGTTCGACGCGCCGCCCCGCACGGGACGCACCGAGCCACCCGGCCTGCGCACCGACGCCGCGACCCGCGCCGCCTACACCAGCGATGCCTCGATCTACCGTCGATGGCCTGCGGCGATCGTCGAGCCGCGGGATGCGACCGAGGTGCGTGAGGCCGTTCGATGGGCGCGCAGTCGTGGACTGGCGCTCACCTCGCGCGGGGGCGGAACGTCGGTGGCGGGCAACTCGATCGGCGAGGGCCTGGTCCTCGACACGAGTCGTCATCTCACGTCCGTCCGCATCGACCCGGCGGCGCGTACGGCGGTCGTCGGGCCGGGCGTCGTCTGTGACTCGTTGCGCGTCGCCGCGGCCGACCACGGGCTGACCTACGGCCCCGATCCGTCCACGCACTCCCGGTGCACGATCGGCGGCATGGTCGCCAACAACGCGTGCGGGTCGCACTCGGTGGCCTGGGGCACGTCGGCGGAGAACCTCGTGGCGTTGCGCCTCGTCCTCGCCGACGGCCGGGAGATCACGGCCCGTCGCGGCGGGTGCAGTGATCCGCGCATCGAGGCCGACCTGCGCGCCCTGGTCGCCGAGAACGAGGAGCTGATCCGCACCGAGCTCGGCCGATTCCCCCGCCAGGTGTCGGGGTACGGCCTGCACTACCTGCTACCGGAGCACGGGTTCGACGTGGCCAGGGCGCTGGCCGGGACCGAGGGCACGTGCGGGGTGTTCAGCGAACTCACGGTCACGCTCGTGGAGCCCCCGGCGGCGACGGCGTTGGTCGTGCTCGGGTACGACGACGTGTTCGCCGCAGCCGCCGACGGCGCGCGCCTGCGCCGGGAGGGGGTCCAGACGATCGAGGGGATGGGCTCCGACCTCATCGCGGCGTTGCGCACCCGCCCGGGCAGCGAGAACGCCGGGTCGACCCTGCCCGCCGGCGGTGCCTGGTTGTACTGCGAGGTCGCGGGGACCGATCTCGAGGACGCGGTCCGCGCCGGCCGGGAGCTGGCGGAGGTGTCGCGGGCAGGTGATGGCGCGGTCGTGGTCACCGACCCCGAGGAGACGCGGGCGTTGTGGCGGATCCGCGAGGCGGCGGCCGGCATCGCCACCCGGCGGGCCGACGGCGGCGAGGCGTGGCCGGGCTGGGAGGACTCCGCCGTCCCCGTCGACCACCTCGCCGACTACCTGCGCGACCTCTACGCCCTCATGGACCGGATGGGCCTGGCCGGCATCCCCTTCGGCCACTTCGGCGAGGGCTGCATCCACGTGCGCATCGACTTCGACCTGGGCACCGACGCCGGCATCGCGGTGTACCGCGAGTTCATCACCGCCGCTGCCGAACTCGTCGCCCGGCACGGCGGGTCGGTCTCCGGTGAGCACGGCGACGGCCGCGCCCGCTCCGAGATGCTCGCGCGCATGTACTCGCCCGAGATGCTGGCGCTCTTCGCCCGGTTCAAGGCGATCTTCGACCCCGAGAACGTCCTCAACCCCGGGGTGCTCGTCGATCCCGAGCCGATCGACGACCGCCTGCGTCCCGGGCCCGGCCTGCGCACGAACGTCACGATCCCGGTGCACGCACTCGCCCGCGACGGCGGCGACTTCGCCTCGGCCGTCAACCGCTGCGTCGGCGTGGGTGCCTGCCGCTCCGACACGGGGGCGATGTGTCCGAGCTTCCAGGCCACCGGCGACGAGGTCCACACGACGCGGGGCCGTGCTCGTGTGCTCGCCGAGATGCTGCGTGGTGAGCATCTGCGCGGTGGGTGGCGCAACACCGACACCCTCGAGGCGCTCGACCTGTGCCTGTCGTGCAAGGCCTGCGCGACGGAGTGCCCGGTCAACGTCGACATGGCGACGTACAAGGCGGAGTTCCTCCACCACCACTGGACCGGCCGGCTGCGCCCGCTCGCGCACTACTCGATGGGATGGCTGCCGGTGGCGGCCGCGCTGGTGACCAAGCTGGGAGTCGGGTCGATCATCAACCGCGCCATGCGATTCCGGCCGCTGGAGGTGGCGACGCTGCGCCTGGCGGGGGTCGAGCCGCGTCGCGAGATGGTGACGTTCGCCGACGAGTTGTCCCTCGCCGCCTGGTTCTCCACCCGCGCCCGCCGTGGTGAGGCGCCGACCCCGGCGCCGGGCGCGGAGACTCTCGTCCTGTGGCCCGACACGTTCAGCAACCACCTGAGCCCGCAGGTCGGCGTCGCGGCGGTCGAGGTCCTCGAAGCGCTCGGGTATCACGTCGTCATGCCGTCGGGCCCGGTCTGCTGCGGCCTGACCTGGCATTCCACGGGTCAGCTCGACATGACCAAGCGCGCCTTGTCACGTTCGCTGGCCGCGCTCGGCCCACACCTGGAGGCCGGGCATCGCATCGTCGGCCTGGAGCCCTCGTGCACGGTCATGCTCACCGAGGCACCCGAGTTGTTGCCCGAGCATCCCCACGCCGGGAGGCTGCACGACCTCGTGACGACGTTCGCCACGGTCGTCGCCGACCACGTGGAGTCGTCGACCTGGCCCTTCGGCACGGTGGAGGCGTCCGCGGTGGCTCAGGTCCACTGCCACCAGAAGGCCAAGGGCAGTTACGACCCCGATTCCAGGGTGCTGGCCGAGCTGGGCATCGACGTCGACGTCGTCGGTGGCGGATGCTGCGGCCTGGCGGGCAACTTCGGCTTCGAGCCCGGCCACCACGAGGTGTCGACGGCGTGCGCCGAACGCGAGCTGTTCCCCAAGGTCCGGGAGGCGGGCGAGGACGACCTCGTCCTCGCCGACGGATTCTCCTGCCGCACGCAGGTCGACCAGGGCACCGACCGCTCGGCGCTCCACCTGGCGGAGGTCCTCAGACGAGCTCTGAGGTAAAAGCCCTTGTCGTGGTGACCGGGGAGCGGTCTTCAGTCCAGGCCGAGCGTCACCAGGAGCGCCTGGTCGACGGCGCTCATCTCGTCGGCGTCGAGTCGCCCCGCGAAGTCTCCCAAGCGCGTCTCGGGGTCGACCACGGTGAGCTGTTCGACCATGACGCGGGTCTTGACACCGTCGATGTCGATCTCCGGCCGAAACGACGCACCACGTCGGCCGGTGGACGTCGGCGCGACGATCCAGGTGGAGAGCGGAAGGTCATCCGACTGCACGACGACCACGTATCGAGCGCCGGCTTGCTCGTGGCCCCGGACCTCCTTGGGAGCCCGCAACCGGTACAGATCACCACGCACGGATGGCGTCCATCTCTGCTGCGAGGGCGCGAGAAGCGGAGACGTCCTCGGGGTCGTTGCGCAGCGATTCGGCCTCGGCCCGCAGTTTCGTGCGGCGGTGGGCCCGCTCGGCGTCGAGGATTGCGCTCCTTGCCGCTTCCGAGCGGGACAGACCACCCTCGGTCAGCGCGGCCAGGGCGCGCTCGACAGCGTCGTCCGTGCGTATCGTCAGCGTGGCCATATGACAGATCGTACGACAGATGCGAGTGCCTGCGTCCTCGACGCGATCCGGGGCGCTTTCATGACGCGGCCGGGGCGGCGGTCCCCACCGCCACCCCGGCCCCTCGCATCCATGCGCTCGAGGGTCTCGCCTCTCCCATTCCCCTGCCACGTCGATCCCCATCGACGCGATCCCCGTACGCACCGATCCCCATCGGTGCGGTCATGCCTCCCCGAACCTGCATCCGCGCCGGTCCCCACCGGCACAGCCCCTGCCATCCGTCCCCACGGATGCGGGCGGATCCCCGGACGATCGGATGCTCCCCGGCATCCGCCCGGTCCGGCGTCCCCACGCCGCACCGTCCGCCCCGTTCTCTCGAACCGGACGCCCGTCCTGATCACCATTTGTACGCTTGTCCTGGACGCCTTGGCCAGCGCCGACCGCCGCGTTTGAATACATCCGCCGAATCAGCGAGCCCCGCGGCGACGTCCCCGCCCCGGGCCCCGAGAGGGGTCGGTCCCCGGCGGCGACGGACGGACGCGCACCCGGTCGATCACCCCGGGCACGCAGAAGTTGTACAACCGTCCAGAACGCGCGATCAACTCCGGATGCGACCGCAGGGATGCAACAGGTGGCGCGGCGCTCAGCCCTGAGCCGGGGACCAGGTGAGGACGCCACCGGAACCGGTGCCGACCAGCGTTCCGCGGAAGCCGTGTCCGGTGAAGGCGAGGGTTCCCGCGGTGTCGCTGACCACCCGGAACCCTGCCCCGGGCAGCGCCGAGCGGTAGTAGGAGAAGATCTCCTTCTCGGCGGGCTCCGACATGACCACGGACCCACCGCCGCCGGCGAACGAATGCGTCGCCTCGATCCCCGCCTCGGCCGGGAAGCCGAGCCCCGTCGGCACGCCCTGGATGGTGCGTCCGTCGACCTGCGCGACGGCGGTCTGCGCCGACGTCGCACCCGTCGTGGCTGTGGACGTCGCTGCCGGGTCGGTCGTGGGCGACGCGGTGTCGGCCGGCGACGACGTGGGCGTGCCGGTACCCGAGGGAGCTGTGGTCGTGCTCGTGTCGGTAGCGGTGCCCGTGTCGGTGCCCGTCCCGCTCAGCGTGTCGGTGGGCGTACCGGTGCCCGTCTCGGTGCCCGTGTCCGTGGCGGTGGTCGTCTCGGGCGACACCGTCGTCGGAGGGGCGGTGGTCCCCGTCTGCTGGGGCCCCTGGATGAACTCACCGAAGGGGTTGCCCTCGCCGCAGGCCGACAACGGCAGGACAGCGAGGACGAGTGCGCAGGTGGCGAGACGACGACGGGTCATGGCTACTCCTCGGCCGGATGTGTGGGTCCACTCTGCCGCGCCTTCGCACCCCAGACCACTCGTGAGGACCGTTGGACTTCAGACAGACCCACTCGACCCCCGGCACCGCTGGCAACACGGCCCGAACACGCACCCGGCGAGGCGGGGTAGGTTGCCGCCCGGAGGTGGCGGGATGACGGTGCGACGGCCGTGGCGCTCGGCGGAGCAGGCCACGCTGCTGGACGACCTCCGCGCGGGGCGTCCACCCACCCTGATCTGCACCGACCTCGCGCGCACCCCCGACGACGTGCACCGCCGCATCACCTCCCTGCTGGGCGAGGGCCCCACCGCTGCGCACGCGGGCGACGTCGCCGACCTCGACCTGTTGTGGTTGCGCCTCCGGGGCGCCCACGTCGCGCCGACCGCGCCGACCCCCGCGGCCGTCGCCGCGATGTGGCAGTCGATGTCGGGCGTCGCGCTCTCCCCCGCCCACCAGGACGAGCTGGCGCGCGACCCCGCCATCCCGGGGCTGGCGGCCGCCGGTCGCCACGCCCTCCTCGTCTCCGGACGGCAGGTCCTCGACGCGACCGGGCTCCTCGACCTCGACGAATGGCGCCGGGCCGCAACCGCCCTCGCTGCGCCCGCCGACCCCGGACCCGCGCGACGGGGAGCCGCCTGGACCGCCGCCGCGCGCCGCCTGCTCACCGCGGTCGTCGACGACATCGCCCCCGACGCACCACGCCGAGCCCTGCGCACGCACCTGTCCCTCGACGGACCGGGCGGGCACCCCACACGCGTCGATCACCCGCTCCGCCGGGCGGCCGTCGTCGAGGTGAGCAGGGCCGCCGGGGTCGCCGGACGACCCGCGGCGATCCTGCGCGACGTGCTCGTGGAGCCGCGCGCTGTCGAACTGCTGGTGACGAGCCTCGGGCCGAGCTTCGCCGCCGCGACCACGCTGGCGATGTTCGGCGGGCGCCACGAGACCGAGGCCCTGCGGGTGGCTGGACGGGTGACGTCCCCCTGGCGGCGGCCGCCCGATCTCGGACGCGGCGCGGTGGTGCGCACGCGCGTCGGCTGACGCAAGTCGAGCGCGACGCGCCCCCGGCACAGCGTGTGGGTTCTCTCATGCACGCCTCACGAGCAGCGACAACACAGCGCATACCGTTCTCGTCGTGCGTCTTTCGACTCGACTCCTCGCCCTCCTCGGGCTGCTCGCCGTCCCGGTGCTGCTCGCCCTCGCCAGCGAACAGCTCGCGGCGCGACCCGACGCACCCCTGATCCGGGAGCCCGTCGTCACGCTCGACGGCGTGTCCGACCCGCCGTCCGACGCGGCGCCGCCGCCGGAGGGCGACACCCCCGCCGAGCCTGTCGTCCCCACCCAGATCACGCGAACCGTCGGGCCGCCGCCCCCACCGGCCGAACCCGGCGACGACGCCGTCGTCGGCGGCAGCCCCGGCACAGCACAGAACTCACAGAACTCGGCACGGAGTTCGGGAGCGAGCACGCCCGGCACCGCCACCACGACGACCGAGGACGAGGAATGAGCAAGGACCCCCGCCCCACCGGATCACGCGTCTCGGCACGCTGGCGCATCGTCGGTTGGCTGCTGGCCACGATCTTCCTCGGCCAGCTCGCGATCGTCGTCACCGTCGATTCCACGTTGCGCGCCGACGTGGCCCGCCGCGCCAACGAGGAGGTCACGCAGGAGCTGGCCGAGTTCCGCGATCTCGCCTCGGACGGCCTCGATCCCGAGACGGCCCGGCCGTTCACCTCCGGCGAGCGCATCGTCGAGGTCTTCCTCAACCGCCAGCGTCCGGAGACGGGTGAGTACTTCTTCGGCCACTTCGCCGACGGGCGCGTGCGTGAGCTCTACGGCCCCGGCACGCGCGACGCCCAGGCGCTCGATCTGCCGAGCGACGCGGTCGCCATGGCCGAGATCGCCCGCAGCGAGTCCGGCATCATGACCACCGACGTCGGTGAGATGCGTTGGGGCAAGGTCGAACTGCGAGACCAGTCCGACCGGCCCGCAGGGCGCTTCGTCGTGGCGTTCTTCGTCTCCGAGGCCGAGGAGGAGGTCGAGCGGATCGTCCGGCTGCTCATCGGTGTCTGCTTCGGAGTCCTCCTGCTCACCACCCTGGTGAGTTGGCTGGTCGCCGGCCAGATCCTCAAACCGGTCCGCACGATGCGCCGGACGGCGGAGGCGATCAGCGCCCACGACCTCGACCAGCGGCTTCCGGTGCACGGCCGCGACGACATCGCCGCGCTGGGCCTCACGGTCAACACGCTGCTGGACCGTCTGCACCACAGCCTGACCACCGAACGACGGTTCGTCGACACCGCCGGGCACGAGCTGCGCGACCCGATCCGGCGCGCCCGCCGCCGCCTCGCCGACACGACCGGCGATCCACGCCTGGACGCCATCGAGGCCGACCTCGTGTCGATGGAGCGCACCCTGGACGACCTCGACGTCCTCACCTCGGCACGCCGAGCCGGGTTCGTCGCCGCCACGGACACGACGACGAGCGCTCTCGCCGACGCCGTCTCCGCACGCCTGCACCAGGTCGCCGACCGCGACTGGCGACTGCTCGAGGTGAGCGACACCTCGCTACGGGCCGACGTCGACAAGATCGTCACGGCCGCAGAGCAACTCGCCGAGAACGCCGCTCAGCACAGCCCACCCGACAGCCCGATCGACTGGTGGATCCGGTCGGTGGACGACGACACCGGCGTGGAGCTCGCCGTGCGCGACCGTGGGCCCGGAATCACCCAGGAGGTCGCCGAGACGGTGTTCTCGCGGTTCTCCGCAGAGACCGACTCAGCAGAGAACCGGCGGGCCACGGAGGCGGACGACGCCGCCGCTACCGACGGCGAGCCCGGCGACGCGGCAGGCAGTGGTCTGGGCCTGGCCGTCGTGCGGGCCATCGCCGAGGCCCACGGCGGCACCGCATTCGTGGAGAGCGAGCCGGGCCGGGGTGCGACGTTCGGACTCACCATCCCGAGAACCGCGACGGCGACGACAAGCACCGACACGACGTCGGCGGTGAACCGCGATGGCTGATCTGACCTCCTACCGCACGCCGGCGCCGGCCCCGGAGCTCCCGCCGTCCACGGGGATCGGTCGCGGATGGCTCGCCTCGCCGCGGCTGTGGTCGGGCCTGCTCGCCATCGCGCTCATCGTCCTGGTGGTCACCTCCGAGGGGCGCACGATCGCCGCCGACGGCACGACCCTCGACCTGTCCCGCGCGGGCGCCATCACGCTGGTCACGTTCATCGCCGCCGTGTGGGCGTGGGCCTTCACGCCGTTGGACGACACGTTCGTGGCGCTGCTCGCGGGGACGATCGTCGTGCTCTCCGGGGTCCTCGACAGCGACCGGCTGTTCTCGGCGTTGGGCGACGACACGATCTGGCTGCTCGTGGCCGCCTTCGTCATCTCGGCGGGGGTGACGTCCTCGGGGCTCGCCGACCGCGCCGCCTGCTGGCTCGTCACCGGCGCCACGGGCGTACGCGGACTGGTCCACCTCATCACCGCCGCCCTCGTGGTGACGACGTTCGCCGTCCCCGCCACCTCTGGCCGTGCCGCGCTCTCCCTGCCGGTGTTCATCGCCATCGGCACGGCCCTGATGTCCCAGGGCAAGCAGCACGAGCGACTCGTGCGCGCCCTGGCGTTGCTCTTCCCCACCGTCATCCTGCTCTCCGCCGTCGGGTCGCTGCTGGGTGCCGGCGCGCACCTGGTCACCAGCCGGGTCGTGCAGACCGCCACCGGAACCGGCTTCGACTTCGCCGAATGGCTGCTGCTCGGACTCCCGCTCGCGCTGGTCAGCAGCCACCTGGCCGCCGAACTCGTGCTGTTCGGGTTCCTCTCCCGCGAGGAACGCCGCCGCCCGGTCGCCCTGACGATCGACGCCCTCGCCGCGGCCTCACCCACGCCCGTCACCGGGCCGCTGAGCATCTACGAGACCCGAGCGGCCATCATCATCTCCACGGTCGTCGTGCTCTGGTGCACCGCGACCCTGCACGGCATCGACCCCGCGATCGTCGCGCTCATGGGTGCGCTGGTCACCACGTCCCCGCGCTACGGCTCCGCCCGCCTCAAGGACACCCTCAAGAAGGTGCCCTGGTCGTTGCTGCTGTTCATGGCGGCCACCCTCGCCCTCGGTGACGCCCTGATGACCTCAGGCGCCGCGGAGTGGATGGCGGCCAGCCTCTTCGCGGGATTGGGGATCACGAGCTCGCTGCCGTTCATGATCGTCGTCGTCCTCGTCTCGACGATGGCCCACCTCGTCATCCAGTCGCGGTCGGCACGGTCGGCGGTCCTCGTGCCGATCGTCGTCGCCCTCGCGCCCACGATGGGCGTCGCCCCCGACGCGGCGGCCTTCGCCTCCACCGCGGCGGCCGGGTTCTGTCACACGCTGCCCGCCTCGGCCAAGCCCGTGATGATGTTCTCCTCCATCGCCGAGGTGCCCACCTACGAGCCCTCCGACCTGCGCCGACTCAGCGTGGTCCTCGCGCCGGTGACGGCCGTCCTCGTCCTGCTCTTCAGCTACTTCGTCTGGCCCTTCCTCGGCCTGCCCCATTGATCGGCCGCGCCGCGCGCGACCTGCCACCACCCGCACTCACCCGCTCTCCCAGCGTCCCCCGGAGGTTCACATGCCCGCCGTCGTCCCCCACCGCTTCCTCATCGCGCCGAGCGGCTTCAAGGAGTCCCTCGATTCCACCGAGGTCGCCGAGGCCATCGGTCGCGGCATCCGTCGCGCCCTGCCCGGGGCGATCACCGAGCGCATCCCCATGGTCGACGGCGGGGAGGGCACCGCGGAGGCGCTGGCACGGTCGACCGGCGGTCGTCTGGTGCACCACCAGGTGTCCGGGCCCGTCGGCGACCCGGTCGACTCGCACTTCGCCCTCCTCGGCGGCGACCTCGAAGGCACCGCGGTCGTCGAGATGGCCGCCGCGGCCGGCCTGCGTCTGGTGCCCGCCGATCTGCGCGACCCGACCGCCACCAGCACGCGCGGTGTCGGCGAACTCGTCCTCGCCGCCCTCGACGCGGGGGCCACGCGCATCATCGTGGGCTGCGGAGACTCCGGCACGAGCGACGGCGGCGCCGGGTTCGTGCGCGCCCTGGGCGCCCGGATCCTCGACGTCGACGGCACCGAGATCGCCGAGGGCGGCGCGGCCCTGGCGGGCGCGGTGCGTCTCGACCTGACGGGCCTCGACCCGCGGGTGCGTCAGGTCGACATCCAGGTGGCGTGCAACATCCACAACGTCCTCACCGGCGAGCGCGGCGTGGCCCGGGTGTTCGGGCCGCAGAAGGGCGCGAGCCCCGAGCAGGTCGAGACCCTCGACCGGGCGCTCACGCGGTGGGCCGAACTGCTGAGCACCACCTGCGCCGACACCCTCGAGGAGCTGCACCTCGACGTGGCGACCGGCCCGGGCACCGGCGCCTCCGGTGGCCTCGGCGCCGCCCTCGCGGCCGTGTGCGGGGCGCACCTGCGCGAACGGTTCGAGGTGCTGCTCGACGGCGAACTCTCCGGCATCGACCTCGACGCCGCGATCGAACGCGCCGACATCGTCATCACCGCCGAGGGTGCCGTCGACTTCCAGACCCCCCGCGGCAAGGTGCCCGCCGAGGTCGCCCGCCGCGCCGAGGCCAAGGGCAAACCCTGCCTCGCCCTCGCGGGCTCCATCGGCGAGGGCGCCACCGACGTCCACGACATCGGGATCGGCGCCATCCTCAACATCATCACCATCCCCATGGACCTCGCCCAGGCCGTCGCCGAGGCCCAGACCCTCGTCGCCGACGCCGCGGAACGCGCCACCCGCCTCCTCGTGATCGGTGCGACGTTCGACGCGGACTGACCCGTCCGCGGCGCCGAAACCCCGGCCCACGGACCCGGCACCCGGACAATTTTCGTCGTCCTGCAACGTTCTTGACCAAACGCGGACTCAGGACGAAGCCCTCCGGGTCGACTATGGACATGAGCGCGGCGCCCCCTGAGCCGTGCAGCATGTCGAAGGGTTCTGCCATGGCGATCGACGGGCACGACGGCACGGACATCCGTCGCGTCACCGGACCGGTGGGCCCCGCCGGACCCGCGACGTTCGACGAGCGAGAGCTCGATCTGGCCGCGGCCGTCCGCACCCACGTGATGGTCCGCGACGCGTGCCTCGCCCCCGCGAGCGCCATCGCCGACAAGCTCGACCGGCTCGACCTGCGCCCGTGGGCGACCACCGACCCCACCGATCGGGCCGCCGACGGGGCGACCGGAATCACGGCACGGGTGAGCGTCGTGGCGCAGATGGCCACGCTGCGCCGACGCATCCGCGACACCGGCGCACTCCTGCCCAGCGAACGCCGCCGACTCGTCCTGCTCGACGTGCTCGCCTCCACCCAGGCGGCACCGGCACCCGACCTGAGCTGGTCACGGACGCCCGTCGACCTCATCGGCGAGGCCGCCGCCGGCATCGGCCACAACATCTCCGACGTCCGCCGACTGGCGCGACGGCTGGACATCGCCCGGCACGCGCTCCCGCCCGTCGAGATCGGGCCGTCGACCACCCGCGCCGTCGCCGAATCACTGCGGACGGTCGTCGGCCTCTCGGCCGGGGCCGCCGTGGCCCAGGCCGTCCTGCTGCTCTCCGACCGCGTACCGACCGGGTGGAGCCCCTCCTCCTGCGGCGCCGTGCTGCTCGACCCCGCCCCCGCCGGGCCGGTCCGCTTCCTCGGCACCCACGTCGCCCGCCACGACCTGGCCGCCTTCACCGACGACCTCGCCACCCTGCGCGTGGCCGCCGACCTCAGCCCCGTGATCCACCGCTACGCCGCCGCGATGCTGCCCGAACTCGCCCACGACCTCCAGCGGCTCACCGTGGCCGACAACGACGAGGAAGCGGCCGTCCTGCACATCGCCGGCGACCTCGCCCTGCGCACCGCCGCCCTGCTCCCCCGCGGGTTCCGCCGCTTCGACCGCGCCGGCCGCTCGGCACGGTTCGCCGTCTCCGACTGACCGGCCGAGGCGACCCACCGCCGCCGACACGACCGCCCGGATCCTCACGACGCGGGACGGATCCGCGCCGGAGACTCCGATCCACCGGCGCGCGGCCGATGGGGCGAGGAGCATCCTGCCTCTCCTCGCGTCCCCGAAAGGACCCTCCGTGCCCAGCCCCACCGCGACCCGCCGACCCCTTCCCACCGCACACGGGGGGCGCGGCCTTCGGCGGTCCGCACGGCGGATGGCCGCGGACGACATGGTGCGACGGTTCGCCGACCACGTCGGCATCCCCCTGCGTCCGGCCTCGGTGGCCCTCGCCAGCGGCGCCCGCGTGCTCGTCGACGGGGCGAGCGCCGAGGAGTCCCTCTTCGTCGCCGCCCACGCCGGCGCGGGTCCGCTGCGGCACCTCGACCTGGTCCTCGTCGTCCAGGACGTGTTCACGCTGGCGTTGCTGCGCAGCGAGCGGCCGAAGGCCCGCGCCGTCGTCCTCGTGAACGACGCGAGCGTGCGCGAGGAGGTCGCCGCCCGCATCGCGCGCACCCCCGCGGCCGGGCTGGTCGAGATCGTGGAGTTCGCAACGCTGCCCTGAGAGGTCGATCACCTCACGCCGTGGCAGCATTGGCGGGTCACGTGGCGACACCTCGTGGCGGCGCCTGCTGGGAACACCCTGACCCCCTCAAGCGTCATACCCAGGCGATCACCGACGACGCCGCCCGGGCCGGTGATTCTCCCCGGCGTGGCCGACCCCCTGACAGGAGCTCCACTTCACGATGACCGAGGTGTCCACCACCGTCTGGATCGCGACGATCGTCGCCATCGCAGGTCTGTTGCTCTTCGACTACATCTTCCACGTGCGCAAGGCGCACGTGCCCACCCTGCGCGAGGCGGCGGTCTGGTCCGCCTTCTACGTGGGGATCGCCCTGGTCTTCGGCGTCGGCGTGTGGCTGTTCGGCGGATCGACGATGGGTACCGAGTACTTCGCCGGGTACATCACCGAGAAGGCCCTCTCGGTCGACAACCTGTTCGTGTTCCTCATCATCATGAGCAGCTTCCGGGTGCCGCGCGCCTACCAGCAGAAGGTGCTGCTCTTCGGCATCGTCTTCGCGCTGTTCGCCCGCACGGGCTTCATCTTCCTCGGCGCGGCGCTCATCAACCAGTTCGCCTGGATCTTCTACCTGTTCGGCCTCATCCTCATCTACACCGCCGGCAACCTCCTCAAGGAGGAGAGCAGCGACGAGGACGACCACGGCGCCGACAACTTCGTCATCCGCCTGGCCCGCAGGTTCTTCCACACGAGCGAGGACTACGACGGCGACAAGCTGTTCACCCACGAGAACGGCAAGCGCGTCATGACGCCGATGCTGCTCGTGATGATCGCCATCGGCGGCACGGACATCCTCTTCGCGCTGGACTCGATCCCCGCGATCTTCGGCCTCACCCAGAACGTGTTCATCGTGTTCACCGCCACGGCGTTCTCGCTCATGGGTCTGCGCCAGTTGTACTTCCTCATCGACGGCCTGCTCGACCGCCTCATCTACCTGTCCTACGGCCTGTCGGCGATCCTCGCGTTCATCGGCGTCAAGCTCATCCTGCACGCCCTGCACGAGAACAACCTGCCGTTCATCAACGACGGCGAGCCGGTGCCCGTCATCGAGATCGAGACGAACATCTCGCTCACCGTCATCGTCGGCGTCCTCGTCGTCACGGTCCTGGCCTCGCTGTTCTCCCGCAAGGGCAAGGCGCAGACGCTCATCAACAACACCCGCCGCCACGTCGACCAGTACCTCGACCTCGGCTACGAAGCCGACCCGGCCGAGCGCGAGCGCAACTACCTCCGACTCCTCACCGAGGAGGCGCAGCTCGCCAAGGTGGAACCCAAGTTCCGTCCCCTGGTGCGCGACGAGGTGGGCCTGCACCGCAAGCTCCAGGAGGCGCACCGTCAGCACGACGGGTACCTCGCGGAGAACCCCCAGCTGCGCGCGCAGGCGGAGCGGCGGATCGCCGAGCACAAGCACGAGATCGACCGCGACCTCGCCGAGGCTGGAGCGCAACCGGGCGACATCCCGCGTCCGAGCGATGAGGAGATGCGCAAGGCCGAAGCCGAGGACCGCGCGCCGACCTCGCAGCCCAGTGAGCGGGAGAGCGGTGACATCCGACCCGACGACGCGGGTCCGCCCGCGACCGACCCTGACAGTGGCACCCGCCGCTGACCGCGGGGGAACAAACGGATCGGCCCGGCGTCCACTCGGACGCCGGGCCGCTCGCGCTTCTACGCGCCTCGCACCGACCTCTCTTCCGGCCCTGGCCGGTCGTCGGTGCGGCTCTCCACCCCGGGTGTTCACACGTGTGATCGTTCGGTATCGAGCCGCCGTTACACCGAACTCCCGAGTTCGCCCGTTCGATACCGTTCGGTGACCTTTTTCTCCTCAGCGCTCCCGGCGCGGCGATCCGGAACGGTGATGCACCCTGTCCGGATCGGATCGTGTGCCTGCTCCCGGCGTCGGGCCCTATCGTGGACACGTGCCGTTCGCCCGCCGACCGTCCGTTCCCGCATCTGTGCGCCGCCGCGTCGCGCGCCTGCGGATGCCCGACCCATCGGCTCTGCTGGACAACGTCCGACGACGCATCCCCGAGGGTCCCGTCGTCCCACCCTCCCCGCGGGAGGTGCCGCAGCTGCCACCGCAGCTTCCGGCCGAACCGCTGGTCCGTACCCGCTGGCCCCACTTCCTCACCGTCTCGGTCGGACTCGCCGCGTTCGTCGTCGGGATGGCGGGGGTGCGCGCCGCGTCCGAGGTGGCGGCACCGATCTTCCTCGCGCTCAACCTCGTCATCGCCAGCTATCCGATGCACGGATGGTTGCGGCGCCGGGGGCTGCCGGGGCCTCTCGCCGCGGTGTTCACGGGCCTCGTGGTCATCGCGGTGCTCATCGGGTTCTTCGCCCTGCTGGGGTGGTCGATCGCCGCGTTGGTCCTGGAGATGCCGCGGTACATCCCCAAGGTGGAGCGGCTCTACCTCGACATGCTCGCCATGCTCGAGACGCGCGGCATCACCGAACAGGCACTCGTCGACTCCATCCAGGACACCGTCTCCACCCAGTGGCAGAACTTCGCGCAGCAGGGCCTCACCCTGCTCCAGGGGGTCCTGTCCAACCTCACCGGTGTCCTGTCGCTGCTGCTGGTCCTCGTCACGGTGCTGTTCTTCCTCACCATGGACACGATCGGCGTCGGCCGCCGCTTCGACCTCATCAGGCAGAGCAACCCGCACGTGTCCGCCGTGCTGCGCGACTTCGCCCGGGGTGTGCGTCGCTACTGGATCGTCACCACGGTCTTCGGGCTCATCGTCGCGGTCCTCGACACGTGGGTGCTGATGTACCTCGGCGTCCCCCTGGCGCTGGTGTGGGGCGTGTTCTCGTTCCTCACCAACTACATCCCCAACATCGGGTTCGTCATCGGCCTCATCCCGCCTGCCCTCCTCGGCCTGTTGGAGAAGGGGCCGAAGACGGCGGTCGCCGTGATCGTGGCCTACTGCGTGCTCAACTTCGTCATCCAGTCCCTCATCCAACCCAAGGTGGCCGGTGACGCCGTGGGGGTGACTCCGACGGTCTCGATCGTCTCGCTGCTCTTCTGGACCTGGGTCCTCGGGCCCCTCGGCGCCCTGCTCGCCCTGCCCGCCACCCTGCTGGTCAAGGCGATCCTCATCGACGGGGACCGGCAGGCCGGATGGGTGTCCTACCTCATCGCGAGCTCACCGGAGAATCAACGCGTGCCGGGCACCCGCGTGGCGTCACGGACCTCGCCGACGAGCGACTCCAGCACGTCCTCCAGCGCCACGACGCCGCCACCGGAGACCCCCTCGACCTGAGCCAGGTGCAGGCTGTGCTCCTGCATCACCGAGATGACCTGACGCAGCCGGTCGTCGGCCTGCACCCATCCGAGCGGGTGGACGCGATCGGCCGGCAGCGGCTCGTCACGCATGTCGACGTCGATGGCCAACAGGTCCTTGAGGTGCACGTACCCGCGCAGCTCACCGTCCTCCAGGACGGGGAACCGCGAGAACCCCGTGCGGCTCGCGAGCTCCTCCACCTCGGCGATCGTCACGTCGGGGGGAACGGTGACGAGGTCGGCGGTGGGGATCGTGACGTCACGCGCGGTGAGCGTCTCGAACTCCAGCGCCCCCTGCAGCAGGGAGAGTTCGTCCTCGTCCAGGTGTCCCTCGCGACCGGACTCGGCGACGAAGTGACGCAGCTCCTCGTTGGTGAACGCGGAGGCGACCTCGTCCTTGGGCTCGATGCGGGCGGCGCGCAGCACGAGGTTGGCGGTCGCGTTCATGAGCCAGATGACGGGCCGGGACACGATGGTGACGAGGTAGAGCGGTGGCCCGAGGATGAGCGCGGCGCGGTCGGGGCCGGCCAGGGTGATGTTCTTGGGCACCATCTCGCCGAGCACCATGTGCAGGTACACGACGATGATCAGCGCGATGACCAGCGCCACCGGGTGCACGAACGCCGACGGCACCCCCATCGCCTCGAACGGGACCTCGAGCAGATGCGCCACCGCGGGCTCGCCGACGGCACCGATCCCCAGCGAACACATCGTGATGCCGAGCTGGCAGCACGCCATGGACAGGGAGACGTTCTCCATCCCCCGCAGCGTGGCGCGGGCCGGCCAGGATCCGCCGGCGGCGCGGGGTTCGATCTGCGACCGGCGGGCCGAGACGAGCGCGAACTCGGCCCCGACGAAGAACGCGTTGAGGGCGAGCAGCACGACGAGGATGAGCAACGAGGTGAGGTCGTTCACGCCTCCTCCCTTCCGAGAGCCGCGACGGAGGTGGCGACGCTGGCGTGCGGCCGGCGCACGGTGATGCGCAGCGAGGCCACGCGGTGCCCGTCCAGGCGCATGACGGTGACGTCGACGAACGCGGGGGTGGGCAGGTCGTTGCCGTCGCGGTTGACCTCGTCCATCGCGTCCAGCACGACGTGGTCACCGGCGTCGGGCAGCCGGTCGAGCATCTCGGTGACGAGCCCGCCCAGGGTGTCCGACTCCTCCCCTCGGGCAGGTCGAGCTGCAGCAACTGACCCAGTTCGTCGGGGCGCAGCAGGCCGGACACGATCCACGCCCGTCCCGCCCGGCGGTACATCAGCGGGCCGCGGTCGTGCTCGTCGTCGATCTCGCCGACGATCTCCTCGACGAGGTCCTCCAGCGACACGATCCCGGCGGTGCCTCCGTACTCGTCGACGACGACGGCGAGCTGCAACCCGGGTTCGCGCAGGCGGCGCAGCAGCGGGTCGAGGGTCATCGACTCCGGCACGACCGGTGCGTCGACGAGGATGTCCGAGACCGTCAGTTGTCCGCGGTCGCCCAGAGGGACGCCGACGGCCTGCTTGACGTGGACCAGGCCCGCGATGTCGTCGACGTGCTCGCCCATCACCGGAAACCGCGAGTGCCCCGTGCGGATCGCGGCGTCGAGGACGGCCTGCACCGGCTCCTCGGCGTGCAGGAACTCCACCTGCGGGCGGGGCTTCATCACCTCGCCGGCCGTGAGGCGACCGAACTCGATGGAGCGGGCGAGGAGTTCCGCGGTCGCCTCGTCCAGGGTCCCCTCCTGCCCCGAGCGGCGCGCGACCGACTGCAACTCCTCGGCCGTGCGTGCCTGCGCGAGTTCCTCGGTGGGTTCGAACCCGAGCATGCGCACGACGCGGTTGGCGCCGTCGTTGAAGAGCTTGACGGCCCACCCGAAGACGGTCATGAACACCGTGTGCGGCCAGACGACGAGCTTGGCCACGCGCATCGGCTCGGCGATGCCCCAGTTCTTGGGGACGAGCTCGCCGAACACCATCTGGCTGAACGTGGCGATGACGAACGCCGCACCGAACGCGAGGCCGGTGGCGGCGGGGCCCGTGTAGTCGAAGGCGCCGAAGGCGGCACCGAGCAGCGTGGCGATCGAGGGTTCGGCGATGAAGCCGACCACCAGGCTCGTCACGGTGATGCCGAGTTGCGCTCCGGAGAGCTGGCTCGACAGGGACCGGAGGTGTCCCATCACCCGTGTCGAGCGCGCGTCACCGGCGTCGGCCTCACGCTCCACCGCCCCCTTGTCGACGGTGAGATACGAGAACTCGACCGCGACGAAGAGGGCGTTGAGAGCGATGAGGAGGACGACGCAGCCGGTCAAGATCCAGGCCGAAGTCATGGGCCCAGGGTACGGAACCACGACGTCGGCGCCCGCACGCCGGTCAAGGCACCCGTCCTGCTCGTCTAGGATGGCCCGGAGATCCAGCTGGGGAGGAACATCGATGATCAACCGCCGCGTCCGGGGGCCGTCGCGGTCGGAGCCGCCGTCGCGCTGCTCCTGGCGGGCTGCACGCAGGAGGGCGAACCGCCGCCCGAGCAGCCCTCGACCACCACCGTCGCACCGCACACCCGCGCACCGAACGCGCCCGAGATCGGCGTCCGCAGTGGCCTGAAGTGGGACAGCGGGGTCGTGCACAACCAGGCCGAACTGGCCACCGAGTTCGAACAACTCCGCGGTCGTCCGCTCGACGTCATCGGCGTCTCACCGACCCGCGATTCGTGGAAGACGTTGTTCAACGAGTGGTGGCTGAGCGACATGGCCATCCCGAGTGGGTTCTCCGGCACCCTCAACGTGGCGCTGCCCCTCTTCCCCGACGACGGGTCGTTGGAGCGTGCCGCGAGCGGCCAGGACAACGACCAGTGGGAGCGGATGGGCCGGCTCATCGCCGAGAAGTACCCCACCGCCTACGTGCGTCCGGGCTGGGAGATGAACATCGTCAACTGGAACTGGCGCGCCACCGACGACAACGTCGAGGAGTGGAAGAAGGCGTTCCGGAACGCGTCGACGTCGTTGAAGAAGGGCGGGCCCCAGCTCCGCATCGTCTTCAACCCGAACGAGGGCAAGGGCAACTCGCTCGAGGACGCCACCAAGGCCTACCCCGGCGACGACGTGGTCGACATCATCGGCATCGACGCCTACGACTGGAGTCCGCCGTACGACGACGAACGTCGCTGGCAGCGCCACCTGACCCAGCCCGGCGGGTGGGACTTCTGGGGCAACTTCGCCCGCTCACGCAACAAGGAGTTCGCCGTTCCCGAATGGGGCGTCATCCCCGGCTCGAACGAGTCCGGCGGCGACAACCCGCAGTTCATCGAACGCGTCATGCGCTGGATGAACGCCAACTCCGACATCATGACGTTCGACACCTACTTCGACGAGCGCGAGGACTACTGTCGCTGCTCGCTCACCCAGAACCCCAAGGCCAAGGACGCCTACCTCGAGGAGATGCAGCAGTGGGTCGTGCGCCCACCGGCAAGCGCTCCGGCGACGACGGGCTGATCCACAAGCCACGACGTCGTACCAGCACCACGGCCACGCAGAGCCCCCGGGACGTGACCGCGGGGGTGCCCGATGAGCGCACCGCCCGTTCCTCGGACCGTCTCCGTTGGGAGGCGGCCCGAGGTCGTGCAGCCGGCCGGCCACGCCGCGGCAGGTCACCCGATCATGTCCCGCACCGCCGTGGCGACGGCGCGAGCGCCGCGGCGTCCGAGGGTGATCGTGTAGTGGTTGACGCCCTCGATCTCACGGAACTCCACGGCCGGGTACTGCGAACGCAGCTCGGTGGTCGCCTCGGGTGAGTAGAGCCCGGGCGGGTCGTCGACGAAACCCCGCGGGGCGCGCAGGAACATCGTCCGGACGGGGGCGCCGTCGCTGCCACCCGACGCCTCCGACTCGGCCAACGCGGCCAGGGCGTCGGTGAGCGCGTCACTGGCGGCGATGTCGCGCTGATCGGCGACGACCGCGTCCAGGACGGCACTGCTGTGGTGCTCCGGCGTCTCACCGATCGCGTCGTAGCGGACGTAGCCCTCGACGGCGTCGGACCAGTCGTCGACGAAGGCGGGGTGGGCCCGGAACAGCTCCACGTAGTCCTCGACCGAGGGGAAGCGCGCCCGCAGCCTGTTCTTGATGAGCTCGAGCCCGGCCTGGGTGGTCTCGGCATCCCCGGATGCGAACGGGAATCCGCCGTCGACGAGCACGACACCCGAGACCAGGTCGGGATGCCGGTGGGCGAGCACCGCCGCCACGAACCCGCCCATCGAGTGACCGACGACGACCACCGGGCCGCCGACCTCGCGGATCACGGCGGCGACGTCGTCGGCGTGCGCGGCCATGCCCACCTCGGGAGGCAGATCGCGCGAGCGGCCACGGCCCCGCAGGTCGGGAGCGACGAGGTCCACCTCGGGCAGCTCCTGCGCGACGAGGGCCCAGGCCAGATGGTGGGCGGTGATGCCGTGGACGGCCACCACCGTGGTGGTGGCCTCGGGGCCGGACCAGCGGCCCACGCGCATCGGTCCGCCGGGGACGGGAACGTCGAAGGTGGAATACGTCATCCCCGTTCCTAACGCGCACGCCCCCTGTCGGGCAAGACCCGGACAGGGGGCGTCATGTCACACAGCGCGATTCGGGACGCGGTCGGTGCTCACATCGGGGAGTCGTCGAACCTCTTCGTGATGGCCGCGGCGATGTCGAGGTAGGCCTCCCGGGTGGCCGGCTGCAACGCCTCCCAGTCCAGCAACGCACCGTCGGCGACGTGCGGGTCGGCAGGCACGACGACGACGTCGGCCGCCCGCGAGAGGAAGTCGAGCACCGCATCCTTGTCGACGGCCGAGGAGACGATGTCCTTGGCCGTCAACACGACGATGCACGTGCGCGCGAGATCCTCGAAGCCGTGGTCGGCGAGCCAGTCGATGGTCTCGGCGGCACGCCTCGCGCCCGTGACCGACCACGCCGCCGGGATGACGACGGTGTCGGCGAACCGCAGCACCCCCTCCATGAGCGGGTGTGTCACACCGGTGCCGCAGTCGACCTGCACGAAGGAGTAGTAGCGCTGCACGACCCGCATGACGGCATCGAAGTCGTCGGCCGACAGCGAGTCGCCGAGGGTCGGGTTGGGCTCACCCGGAAGCACGGTGAGGCGCCCCCGGGTGGCGGTGTGGCGCGAGAGGTCATCCAGGCTGCCGATGCGGTCGATGTCGCGAGCCAGAGCCGCGATGCCCGAGAGCCTGCCGCCCACGAGGCGTTCGGCGAGGTCACCCGCGTCGGGGTTGGCGTCGATGGAGAACACCGGGTCGGGACGCAGGTCGGACAACGCGATCGAGGTCGCGGCCGTCGTCGAGGTCTTGCTGATGCCGCCCTTGAGGCAGAAGAACGCCGTGACGTGTTTGCCGCGCAACTGCGTCGAGATCTGCCGCTCGCGGTCACGTTCACGCTGCTCGCGGTCGCTGATGCCGGGGTTCCAGCGGCCGCCGGTGAGGGTGTACGCCATGGACTGCCAGCCCGAGCGCGGCTTCGGTGAGCGGGTGCGCACCATCGGCGCGGACGCCTCCGCGCGGGGGCGCCGGTACTCCGGCCGTTCGACGATCGACCCGGCCGGGACGTCCTGGGGCGCGGTGACCGGAGTGGCAGCGGCGGGAGCGGCAGCGGTGTGGGTGAACGTGTCGTGATCGGACGTGGTCGCTCCGTCCGTCATGGCCGTCGGAGCAGCCTCACCGTGCACCGGCACGTCGGCGGTGTGGCCGCCGCCTGCGGGGAGGACCTCCGCGGTCGCCGCCTCCCGCCGCCATGGACGCTCGACGGCGGTGTAGCGGACCGCGTCGGGTCGAGGTTGCGGGTTGGTCGGCTTGGGGCCGAACTGGTGGGGCGAACCGGTGGTGGTCATGACGTCTCCTTGCTCACGAGGCGCGGGCGCGCTCGCGTCGGCGGGCAGCGGCGTTGTGGCCGCGGCATTCGTCGCAGCGGCAGCCCCGGCGGTACCGGGAGAGGCTGCCTTCGCCCCGCGGGTGGCGCGGGCGACGCTCGGTCTCCGAGGCCAGATCGGCGACCCGGGGGGCACTGTGTGGGCTCCGGCCTGCGGTGGCGAGCTCGGGAAAGAGGAGTCTGCGCTGACTCGTCGTGGTCGAGGCGCGGTATCCGACGTCGTTCATGCGGATGGCCTCACGCAGGCAGGCTCCCCACACCGGGCAGCTCTCGCAGATGCTCATAAGCGAGCGCGGCACGGTCTCGGCCTCGACCTCCGGCGTCCATGCCGTGGCCGGGATCCCCAGCGCGCGGGCGGACGCGCACGCCGCTTCGCCGGACTCCATGGTCGGCGTCGCCGGGACGGCTTCGATGCGCGCGGCGAGCTCGGGGCTCACCTGGGCACGGTGACGGATGGTGCGCAAGGCCGTGATGCTCACGACTACTCCTCGGTAGCTAGAGGGAACGCGGGGAGTCTTGCGATCGAGCGCTGCTCCTGTCAAGCAAATGTCCGTCCCGACCTGCGGATCTGCTTGAGCGTTGAACGATCGTCCTGGTGGACCGTTCAGGAGCGGCTCGCCAATCCCCTTGACCCCAGGGGTCGTTCGCGAAAGCTCGCGGCCGGCCTCGCTAAGGAGGGTGACCCAGGTCACGCAGGGCGTTCATACAGAGTTCATCTGCAGTGCCCGTCCGTCGACCCACAGGAATCACGGCCGACCCCGCCGCGCCCGACGCACGGGCCACACACCGGGGGAATCCTCGGGACCCACGTCCGAAGGGATGTCCCACACACGCCGACCCGCCCACGCCATGACCTAGGCTGGCGGGCAGTTTCGAGACGGCGAACGAGGTGGGAATGTCGACCCAGGAGGGCCAGGCCACTCCGACCGCACCCCTCATCGCTCACCGCACTGCCGTGGCGAGGGTGATGGACGGTGTCGCCACGAGCCACCGCGAGACCGAGGCCGCCGTGCAGGAGAGCACTCCCGCCGGGCCGCCGACGGGCTACGTGACCGCCGAGATGATCGCCGACGAACTCGCCCGCATCACGGGCAAGCACTCGATCCGCGCCTCGACGATCCGGGGCATGGCCAGCCGCGACCAGATGCCGGCACCCACCGACCGCAAGTGGGGACGCAAGACGCTGTGGGACGCGGCGCAGATCGACTCCTGGCTGCAGCAGCGCGAGGCGCGGCACATCCCCAAACCCACGGTCCGGCTGATCCAACGGCGACTGACCGAGCTCGACGAGCACGCGCGGCGCACCGGCAACGACGCCCGGCTCAAGGAGGGGGTGCGCGACGCCCACCGCCGCGGCCTGTCCTACCAGCAGATCGCCGACGCCATCAAGGCCAAGAACGGCGACCACCACCCGACCCGCGAGGCCGTGCGCACCCGCTTCCAGCGTTACCTCTGACCGGCCCGCGCGCGCCCGCGTCGGCGGGTTCGGCCGGCGAGGTCAGTCGCGCCAGAGGAACCCGACGAGGAACGCCAGCGCGAGCATGAACGCCGCTCCCGGGAATCCGGCCAGCAGCAGCACGACGGGGATCACGGCGACGTCGGGGCCGCGCATGAGGATGCCGATGAGTCCCACCGGGATCGCGCCCTGGGGTGTCATGACGACGTTGCCGGCGGCCAGTCCGACGGACGATTCGGGGGCGGCGCGCAGCACGGCCGACGCCGCGGCGACCGCGAGGACCGCCCACGTGATCCAGCCGAGGCCCACCAGGAGGCAGACCACCGCGAGCCACCCCGAGACGAGCAGCGCGGGCACGAGCAGGTAGGCCGCGCGGACCTGTCGGGCGGCGAACGGGAACATGCGGTTGACCGAGGACGACCTCGTCCACAGACGCAACCCGCCCGCGCTGCCGTTGCCGAGCATCACGGCGACGAGGGCGGCGCCGATGATCGCCGGGACCGCGCCCAGCAGCCCCGACACCAGGACCGGAACAGCAACGAGCAGCACGGCGACGACGATCGGCGTCCGCGAGCGCGTGAGCCTGCGCAGTTCGGCCGACGCGATCGCGACCCATCCGCGGCCGCGCATCGGGCGGGACCGGTGACGACCCCGCTTGGCCAGCGCGCGGGAGCCGCGGAGTTCGTCCAGCGCGGTGGTCTCGAGCATGAGGAGGCTGGAGATGACGGCCTCGGAGGTGTCGCCGGCGCGCTGCAGCTCGATCAGGGGCATCGTGCGCAGGCGAGGCCGTAGGACGACCCATCCGAGGACCGCTCCCAGCAGGGCGAGCAGGCCGATCCCGAGCGCGACCGGCACGACGGGCACCGAGGTCAGGGCCGGGACGGCGGGCATCGCCGACGTCGACCACGGCGCGACCGCCAGGGCCGCGGTGAGGATGCCGGCGACGAGCAGACACCACCCGACGATCGTCCACGCCCGCGCGAGGCGCGAGGTCTGCACGAGGCCCGCGAGCACGACGCCGAACGCCGCGGCCGCCGCACCGGCCGCGCCACCGGCGAGCAGGGAGGGCAGGTCCGATCGTCCGGCCGACGCGGTGAGGGCGACGAGGAGGCCGACGACGCCGCCGACCGCGGCGAGCAGGGAGATCACGGTGGTCAGGGGACCGCGCACGACCAGCGCGCGGTCGATCGGGGCCGAGGCGAACCAGGACCGTCGTGCCGCCGAGAGCCCGGCCGGGCCGAGCGCACGCGCACCGACGGCCAGGGCCCCGGCCGTCGCGACGGCGATCGCGAGCGCGAGCCACGCGTAGGCGCTGCCCTCCACCGCGCCGGCGCACAGGGGCCCGGAACAGGAGCGGGAGAACACGCCCGAGGCCAACGACCCCGCCATGGCCGTGAAGACGACGACCCCGACGATGAGGGTGTAGACCTCGCCGAAGCGCGAATCGCCGCGTTCCTCCAGCCGCCTCCCCCGCGCCTCGGCCAGGGCGTACAGCGCGTCGTGGGCCCACGACCGGCGCGCACGCAGGTCCGGAGGCTCGCCGGTCAGAGGCGGCGAGAGGATGCTCGTCGCGTCGCCAGGTGGTGCGGCGTCACGATCCGCGTCGTGGGGCGCGTCGTCACCCGGCCTGTCGCCGCCGGAGCGGCGGTGCTTGCCGGTGCCTTTCACGGCCGGTCCTCCGAGCTCACCTCTCCGACCTCGTCGGGGGCGTCGATGGTGACCACCCGCCCTCCGCAGGCCTCGACCAGGGTGGCGTCGTGGCTGGCCATGACGACCGTGCGGCCGTCGGCGGCCGAGCGGCGCAGGTACCCGGCGAGCCACTCGCGGCCCGCTTCGTCGAGGCGCTGCTCGGGTTCGTCGAGGAAGAGCAGGTCGAAGGGCCGGACCAGTGTCGTGGCCAGGCCGAGGCGCCGACGTTGACCGGAGCTGAGGGTGCCCGGCACCTGATCGGCCACATGGGACAGGCGGACCGCGGCGAGCGCGTCGTCGACGATGTCGTCGTTCTCGTCGTCACCGTGCGCGCGGGCGAGCAGGTCGAGGTGCTCCCAGGCCGTGAGGTCGGGAAACCAGGCCAGGTCGTCCAGGACGGCCGCCACCCTGCGCCGCGTGGCCGGGTCGCTCTCGTCGAACCGCGCGCCGTCGAGGGTGACGGTGCCCGCGTCGGGGTCCTCGGTGCCGATGATGCAGCGCAGCAGTGTCGTCTTGCCCGCGCCGTTCGGGCCGACGAGGGCGACGACCTCACCGGGGCGCGCCTCGAGACCGACCTCCAGCAGGATGCGGCGACCCCCGTAGGTCTTGGACAGGCCGGTGACGACGAGACGCGCGCTGGGTTGACTCACGGTGCAACCGTACCGATGCCGCGGACCGACCTCGTTCGCCTCCGGCGGAGTGGTCACCTCAGGGGTCGCCGAACCCGGCTCTGCCACCGGGGTGAGGCGGGATGCATGCTGGGGGGCGTGAACATCGACGTCCGTCCGCTCATCGGCCCGACCGAGGCCGAGGCCGCGACCCGGCTGCTCGCCGAGGTCTGGGGCACACCGTACGAGTCCTCGCCGATCCCCGGCGATGTCGTCAGATCGATCAGCGCGTGGGGCGGCTGCCTGCTCGGGGCGTTCGACGGCGAGGACCTGATCGGCGTCGTCGTCGGCATCGCCGCCGCACCGCATTCGGACACCCTGGCCTCGCTCATCACCGGGGTGGCGCCGAGGGCGGCGGGCGCAGGTGTGGGCCGACTGCTCAAGTCGGCCCAGCGTGAGTGGGCGGCGGAGCGCGGGGTCGCCGGCATCGAATGGACCTACGACCCGCTCGTGCGCCGCAACGCCCACTTCAACCTCGACCTTCTCGGCGCCGACGTCGTGAAGTACGAGGTCGAGCACTACCCGCCGATCCCCGACGGCATCAACGCCGGCGACCCCACCGATCGCCTCCTCGTGCGCGTCGACGTGCGCTCGGCCGCCCCTCGCGACCCCGCCGACGACCTCGCCGCGCGACTCGGCGCGGTCGTCGTCCTCGACGAGGGGGACGACGGCCGTCCGCGGTTGCACGACCGGCCCGAGGACGCGGCGTGGCTGGTGGGCACCCCCTCCGACGTCGAGACGCTGCGCCGCGAGGACCGCGACGCCTCGCTCGCGTGGCGGCAGGCGGCCCGGGAGGTGTTCCGTGCCGGCGCGGACCGGGTCGTCGCCGGGTTCACCCGCTCCGGCGCCTACCTGTTGACGAAGGGACCGACGTCATGACGACCGCCGCACCGATCGAGGTCGAACTCCGCACCGCCTCACTGCCGCTCGTCCGCCCGTTTCGCACCTCACGCGGTGCGGAGACGGAGAAGGACGTCCTGCTGCTGCGCTGGAGCACGCCCGAGGCCACCGGGTGGGCCGAATGCGGCGCCGACCGCGAGCCCACCTACTACCCCGAGTACATGGCGACGGTCCGGACGGCCCTCGCCGAGGTCCTCGTGCCGATGGCCAGGGACGCTGCCGCTGCCGACGGGCCGACCCTGCCGCTGCTGCGCGCGGCGTTCGCCGACCTCCCCGGGATGCCGCTGGGCAAGGGCGTCGTCGAGACCGCCGTGCTCGAGGCCCAACTCCGCGCGCGGGGGATGTCGCTGTCGACCTACCTCGGCGGGCACCGCGACCGGATCGCCGTGGGGGTCTCCGTGGGCATCCCCGACACCATCGACGAACTGCTCGACTGGGTGCGCGGCTACCTCGACGACGGGTACCGCCGCATCAAGCTCAAGGTACGTCCCGGGTGGGACGTCGAGCCGATCCGCGCCGTGCGCGAGGCCTTCGACGAGGAGCACCGGAAGGCCTACGGCGAGCCCCTGCCGCTGCAGGTCGACGCCAACCAGGCGTACGGCACGGCCGACATCCCGCACCTGCTGCGCTTCGACGAGTTCGGGTTGCTGCTGCTCGAACAGCCTTTCCCCGCCGAGGATCTCCTCGCCCATGCCCGCCTCGCGGCCGACCTGGCCACGCCGGTGTGTCTCGACGAGTCGGTGACCTCGCTCGGCACCGCGGCGACGGCCATCGCCCTGCACGCCGCCGACAGCATCAACATCAAGCCGGCCCGCGTCGGGGGTATGTGAACGCCCGCTCGATCCACGACCTCTGCGCCGCGCACGGGGTGCCGGTGTTCTGCGGCGGGATGCTCGAGACCGGCCTGGGCCGCGCAGCCAACCTCGCGCTGGCCGGACTGCCGAACTTCACTCTGCCGGGCGACATCTCGGCCACGAGCCGCTACTACGCCCGCGACATCACCCAGAGCTTCGAACTCGTCGACGGCCACCTGATCCCGCCGACGGGCCCGGGCAGCGGAGCCGTCCTCGACCTGGACGCCCTCGACGACGTCACGACGAACTCCACCCTGCTCTGAGCCCGCTGCACTGCCCGCAGGACGTCACAGGACGCACGCGGCGTCACAGGCGTGTCCCATCGACGCGTGTCGTGGATCAGCGGGGTGCGGTGGCGGCGATCTCCTGCAGGCCCGCCAGCAGGCGGTCGATGTCGGAGTCGTCGCTGTAGGGCGCGAGGCCGACCCTGATCGCGCCGGTGTCGCCCAGTCCCAGCCTGCGCGAGCACTCCAGCGCGTAGAACGAGGAGGCCGGGGCGTTGATCTGACGCTGCGCCAGGCCGCGGTACACGTCGGCGTCCGGGACTCCGGGCAGCCGGAACAACAACGTCGGGGTACGGCGGGAGGCGCGTGACCACACGGTCGCTCCGAGGTCGGCCAAACCCTGCTCGAGGCGCAGCCGCAGGCGGTCCTCGTGCTCCTCGATCGTGTCCATCGCCGCCAGGATCCGCTCCCGGCGTGAGCCCTGTCCGCCGCCCAGGGAGGCGATGAGGTCGACCGCGGCGGTCGTGCCGGCCATCAGTTCGTACGGCAGGGTCCCGAGCTCGAACCGCTCGGGCACCGCATCGGTCGAGGGGGCGAGCTTGTCCGGCCGCAGCGTCTCGAGGAACGCCGGCGCCGCCGCGAGCACCCCGCAGTGCGGGCCCATGAACTTGTAGGGGGAGCAGAGGAACACGTCGGCGCCCAGGGCGGCGACGTCGATGCCCACGTGCGCCGTGGCGTGCACGCCGTCGACCGCGAACAGGGCCCCGGCGTCGTGCACCAGTGCGGAGATCGCGGCGATGTCGGGGCGGGTGCCGATGAGGTTGCTCGCCGCGGTCACCGCCACGACCCGGGTCCGGTCGGACAGGACCGCCGCGACGTCGTCGACGGTGAGTTCGCCGGTCCCGGGGTCGAAGTCGACCCACCGCACGCTCGCCCCCACCCGCTCGGCCGCCTGCACCCAGGGCCGCACGTTCGCGTCGTGGTCCAGCCGCGTCACGACGACCTCGTCACCGGGGCCCCACCCGCTCGCCAGCGTGCGCGCCATGTCGTACATGAGCTGCGTCATCGACCGGCCGAACACGACCCCGCCGGGATCCGCGCCCAGCAGATCCGCCATGGCTGCCCGGGCGGCGACGACGACCTCCTCGGCGCGGCGCTCGGCTGCCGTCACCGTGCCGCGGTTGGAGATGCCCGAGGTGAGGACCCGAGCCATCGTGCCCGCCACGGGCGCCGGGGTCTGGGTGCCACCCGGACCGTCGAAGTAGGCCGTTCCGTCGGCGAGGGCGGGGATCTGGGAACGCAACGTGGTGACGTCATACATGTGACGATCCTGCACGATGGGCCTCGCGAGCGGGGCGGCGAGATCGTCATCACCCGGACCGAGGACGACCGAGGTCTCGCGCTGGCCGTAAGGTTGCGACGAACACGACGACATCAGGAGGAAGCACATGAGCCGGACGGCCCGCATCGAACTCGATGGGCAGTCGTATGAGTTCCCCGTGGTCGAGGGCACCGAGAACGAACTCGCCATCGACATCAGCAAGCTGCGCTCGGAGACGGGCTACATCACCCTCGACGACGGGTACAGCAACACCGGGTCCTGCAAGTCCGAGATCACGTTCATCGACGGTGACCAGGGCATTCTGCGCTACCGCGGTATCCCCATCGAGGAGCTGGCCGAGAAGAGCACCTTCATCGAGTCCGCCTACCTGGTGATCTTCGGCAAGCTGCCGAACCAGGAGGAGCGCGACCGTTTCGCAGGCCTGCTCTCCGATCACGCGATGGTCGACGAAGGCATGAAGAAGCACTTCGACGCCTTCCCGCCGGACGCCCACCCGATGGCCATCACCTCCGCGATGGTCAACCTCATCTCCGGGTACGAGCCCGACAACACCTCCATCGACTCCGAGAAGGAGATGGAGGAGGCCGCTGCCAAGCTCATGAGCAAGGTGCGCACCATCGCGGCCGCCAGCTACAAGGCGTCCATCGGGGAGCCGATCGTGTACCCGCGGTACGACCTGCGGTACGCCGAGAACTTCCTGCACATGATGTTCACCAAGCCGTACAAGCCGTACGAGCCGACGCCGGCCGTCTCCAAGGCCCTCAACCTGTTCCTGCTGCTGCACGCCGACCACGAGCAGAACTGCTCCACGTCGACCGTGCGCATGGTCGCCTCGAGCCAGGCCAACCTGTTCGCGAGCTGCTCCGCGGGCGTCAACGCCCTCTGGGGTCCGCGTCACGGTGGCGCCAACGCGGCGGTCATCGAGATGCTCGAGCAGATCCGCGACAGCGACATGGACGTCAAGGAGTACGTCCGGCGGGTGAAGAGCAAGGAGGACGGGATCAAGCTCATGGGCTTCGGTCACCGCGTCTACCGCAACTTCGACCCGCGCAGCAAGATCCTGCGTGCGGCCGCGGACGACATGCTCGAGGAGCTCAACGTCACCGACCCGCTGCTCGACATCGCGCAGGAGCTGGCGGACGCCGCTCTCGAGGACGACTACTTCGTGGAGCGCAAGCTGTACCCCAACGTGGACTTCTATTCCGGAATGATCCTGCGGGCCATGGGCATTCCCGTGAACATGTTCACGGTGATGTTCGCCATCGGCCGGATGCCCGGCTGGATCGCCAACTGGAAGGAACTCCAGGAGGACCCGAAGAACCGGATCTATCGCCCGCGGCAGATCTACGTGGGCCCCACCGACCAGCACTGGGTCGCGCGCGAGGACCGCTGAGCCTCCGCGCTCCTGGCAGGTAGGACGCATCCACCGGCCGGACGGCGAGCCGATCGACGAGGGCGGGCACGCATGGCGCGTGCCCGCCCTCCGGCGTCCGCTCCGCCGCCGTCGTTCACCCTCGATAGCGGACGAACACGGGGGCCAGGGCCGAGGCGAGGACGACGCCGACGATGACGAGGAGCCCGCCGGCGGTGATCGTCCATCCCGGGCCGATCACCGGGGAGGCCGCCCCGTGCGCGACGTCGGCCAGGCGCGGCCCACCGGCGACGACGACGATGAACACGCCCTGCAGCCGCCCGCGCACGGCGTCGGTGGCCGAGGCCTGCAACATGCTCTGCCGGAACGCCGCCGACGCCATGTCCGCGGCGCCGCCCACGGCGAGCGCCACGGCCGCGACCGCCAGCCAGAACCCGGCTCGGCCGTCCGCGGCCAGCACCGCGAGTCCGAGCACGACGACGGCCGCACCCCAGACGACGATCGAGACGACCACGGCCAGACCTTGCCGCTGCACCCGGGAGACCCACCCCGACACCACCCCGCCGAACACCATCCCCGCGGGCATCGCCGCGAATAGGACGGCGTAGGCCAGGCCGCCGCCGGGCGGTCCGCCGAACGACACGTCGGCCACCTCGGGGAAGAGGGCCCGCGGCATCCCGAAGAACATGGCGATGATGTCGACGACGAACGACATCAGCAGCACCGGATGACCGCGTAGGTACACGAATCCGTCGACGACCGAGCGCAATCCGGGTCGTCCCTCGGCGCCCTCGACGGGCAGCGGGGGCAGCGAGATCACCGCCCAGAGGGTGGCGAACAGGCACAGGGTGTCGATGAGGTACAACCACGAGAACCCGAGCACGGGGATGAGCACCCCGCCGAGCAGGGGTCCCACGACGGCACCCGCGCCGAACAGCGTCATCGACAGGGAGTTGGCGGCGGGCAGAAGGTCGGGGGTGAGGATCTTCGGCAGCACCGCGCTGCGCGTGGGTTGATTGACCGCGAAGAAGGCCTGCTGCACCGCGAACAGCCCGAGCAGGAGCCACACGTTCTGGTTGCCGAGCAGCGCCTGCAGCCAGAATCCGGCCGTGGTGATGATCAGGCCCCACGTGGTGATGAGCAGGATCGTGCGGCGATCGAAGACGTCGGCGAGCGCCCCACCCCAGAGCCCGAAGACGACGAGCGGCACGAGCCCGAAGAGCCCGGTCAGACCCACGTAGGCCGAGGAGGAGGTGATGACGTAGATCTGCGCCGGCACCGCCACGATCGTCAGTTGAGCCCCGATGACGGTGACGATGTTCGCGGTCCACAGTCGCCGGAAGTACGGATTCTGCAGTGGTCGAGTGTCGGCCAGGTGCTGCCGGAACCTCACACCATCTCCTCGTGGGTCGATCCGCGCCCGAAGATGCCGCGGCCACCCCAGATGATGCCCCAGATCCGCCGGCGGCTCGCTCAGCCCTGGTGGATCGGAGCGAGGGGGACGTCGTTCTCGGCGGCCCAGGCCTGCCAATCGGCGACCGGGCGGGTGGCGAACACCGCCGCGTACGCCTCGGCGGTGCCGTCGACCTCCAGGAGTTCACGTGCCCGTCGCTCGAAGTGCGGTTCGAGGGCGGCCAGGGCGATCCATCCGTCCTGCGCCGCGTAGATGCCGTAGGCCGGAAGGGCGCCGTCGAGGGGTCCGCCGGCGGAGGTCATCCCGTAGGCCACCGGTCTGGCCGCGTCGTGGGCCGCGTCGGAGAGGGCGACCTCGCGCCGGCATCCCGCCCCCGTGGCGTCGCGGACCCGCAGCGCGACCAACGCCTCCGAGACGGCACGTTCGGCGCCGAACATGTCGGCGACCAGGGTGGTGGGCATGGCCGGGGGTCGGATGAGCCCCTCGGTGGCCTGGTAGGTGAGGTCGTGACCGGCGATGTCGGCGCCCTCGCCGGGGTGGCCGACGATGTCGATCTGGCAGAGCCGCGGGTGGCGTTCGTGCAGGGTGGCGAAGTCGACCGAGAGCCGCCGCAACGCCGACGCGCGGGAGGAGGTGACGAGGAGGTCCGCCTCGTCGAGCAGGTCGGCCATCCGGGCACGGCCGACCTCGCTCTTGAGGTCGAGGGTCGTCACCTGCTGGCCTCGGTGCAGGTCGGCGAACCACGGTGGGCAGTACTGCTCGAGGGGATCGCCCGAAGGTGGCAGGACAGTCGTCACCGCGGCGCCGTAGCGGACCAGCCGTTCGACGGTGACCGGGCCGGGCACGTTGAGCGCGATCGTGACCACACGGACGTCGGCGAGGGGCCGGGCCGCGTCGAGGCCTGCGTCGTCGCTGTGACTGGTCATGGTGTCTCCTCCCACAGTGCCGCGGTGGCCTCCGACAGCCGGAACGCCTGTCCGTCGTCCGTCGCCGTCTCCAACCATGCCTCGTGGGCGGGTCGAAGTCGGCGCCAGTCGTCGTCGGTCATGGCATACCAGGCAGTGTCGCGGTTGCGGCCCTTGTAGACGAGCGCGTTGCGCCACACTCCCTCGAACCGGAACCCCAGGCGCAGGGCGGCGGCGCGCGAGGCCGAGTTGAGCGCGTCGCACTTCCATTCGTAGCGTCGATAGCCGGAGTCGAAGACGTGACTGGCGAACAGGGTCATCGCCTCGGTGGCGGCGACGCTCCGCCGCAACCGACCGCCGTAGCTGATGAACCCGATCTCGGCGGAACCGAGCCGCGGTTGCACCCGCAGGTAGCCGCCCATCCCCAGCACCGCACCGTCGGGATCGGTGATGACGTGCGGCATCCAGCCCTCCGTCCGGAGGTAACCGTCGATGACGCGACGCATGTCCTCGACGTCGTGCGGCGGGTCCGACGGCATGTAGGTCCACTGCGAGGGGTCCGGACCCAGCGCCTCCCACATGCCCTCGGCGTGCTCGGGAGTCAGCGGCGCGACCGCGACGGTCCGCCCGGTGGCGGTGAGCATCGCGAGCGGCTCGGGCGGCACCCACGACACCTCGCGGCCGACGGGCTGCCCGAACTCGTTGGTCCCCATGTCCGCGATCCTGTCAGAGCAGCCCGGCCCCCGGGCTGATCAGCGCCTCAGGACCTGCCATCGACGTCCCTGGTCGGGCCTCGGAGGGGATCGGCATCGGCCACGACCGGAGTCACCGCGCCACCCCGTTCACCGACACGAGCTCCTCCTTGCGGTAGCCGGCCGATGCCTCGGCGGAGGCCTTGGCCCCCGCACCCACCGAGCCCTCGGCGCCGTACTCCCCCTCGCTCGTGACCTTGTACTTCAGCTCCCGTCTCTCCGTGTCATGGCCGCTGACGTCGGTGGCGATGTCCCACAGCTTCTCCGAGGCTCCTTGGACGTCTCCGTTGTCGAGGTCGTTCTTGATCGCTGCCGCCTCGCCAGGCGAGACCACCCTGACGCGCTGCTTCTCGTCGATGAGGTCATCGCCGGCCTTCTGCGTGCGCACCGACCGCTCGAGGGTCGCGGACCCGTCGGGACGGGTCCGCAGCGTCACCGCCGCGGCTGCCGCGATGCCGACGGCTGCGGTGTTCACGCCCATCACGTCCTCGAAACCCGACACCGAGTCGAGCTTCCACTTGCCCACGGACGGCAGCTTCTCGAGGACGGGGGACAGGATGGGGTCCGCCTTCTCCCCGACCTCGACAGCGCCTGCCAACTTCATCGTGGTCACGCTGGAGCCGTCCGCCATCAGTTCAGCCCGGACCGACGACTCGATCTCCGCCTCGGCCTCGGCACCGAACAGACCAGGGGCCTCGCCCTCGGCGTGCGCACTGATCCGACTCTTGCCTTCGATGAGCGCGCCCACGTTCACGCTCTCTGGGGGGACGAACGACGCCGGATCCCCTGATGAGGCCAGCAACCGCGCCAAATACGGCACGAGGTCGTCCTTCTCCATGTCCACGACGACGCCGAGGCCTCTTGAAAGGACCCCCCGATCCCGGCGTCGACCCCAGCCGTGGCCTTGCCCGGACCGGTCTTGAGTTTGGATCGCTGACCGCCGCTCGCAGCAACCCCGACGCCCGCCTCGTCGATCACCCGGAGCCTGATCCGGCCGTCTTCGAGCTCCTCCGACTCCACCTTGATGCCCTTCTCGCCGAGAGCGAAGGCCCACGTGAGGGCAGCGTCGGCATCACCGGTCCATCGGTGCGTCACCACGGGTGGGAGCAGGTCGTGAGTCTCCGCCGAGCTGGCAAGGGCGGACACTTCGGGGATCGGCGGTGGAGGTGGCGCCGCCGCGATGGCTGCTGCGGTGGCTGTGGACGCCGCCAGCAGCTCGGCGTGGATCGCCCGCACCTCCGTCAGGTGCTGCAACCACTGCTGTTCAGGACCCGTGTACCCGGCGTCGAGAGTGATCGATCCGCGACTGATCGCGTCGCCGGCGGCATGGTCGGAGACACCCGCCCGATACGTCGCCTCGGCGGTCCCGCGGAGCGCGTCCATGCGTCGCTTCAACGCCTCGACGGTGTCGGCGAACTGCAGCAGTTGGCTGCAGACCGTCGCGTACGTGCCCTGAGCACGCGCCATCGTCGGTGAGAACGCGGTTCGTCGCTCGCGGTACAAGTCGCCCTCAGCGCCGACCCACGAGTCGACGCTCAGCGTCGCGAGGTTCTCGACGGCGTCGGCGGCGACGGTCGCGAACCGGCGGTACGGCTCCACGGAGGATCGGATCATCGCCGGGTCGGCCGTGATGGTGAACGACTCGGCCGGGAACGGTGAGAAGACCGGGATGACGGGCGATCTGATCTGGTCGGTCACGGCACCTGACCGCCCATGCCCGACCACGTGGCCGCCCGCTGCTGCTCCGCCTCGGCCATCGTCGCGCCTGCCCGCGCGACCACCGCCGAGTACCCGCTGAGGCTCTGCTGCCACTGCGTCAGCGCCGTCTCCCAGGCGGCGGAGAAGGTGCGCATGGCCTCCGCGACGTTCTCGGCCTCACCCAGCCCGGCCACCTGCGCGCACCGACGGCCCGCGGCGACGGTCTGCGCGCACTGCGCCAGACCGTCGGCCGCCACCCGGACCGCGTTCGTGTCGACGGCGAATCCGCCGCCTCCTGTCCCGATCTGCGTCATGTCTCCCACCCGCTCGTCCGTCAGCGACGAACGAAGTCCAGCGGGTGTGAGCGGCCGGTGGGAGGTCGGGCCGAGCGGCGGTGGACGAGTGGGCCTCGGTCCTGCCGCTGTGGACGACGCGGGTCAGTTCGCCGGAGCGAACCCTGAACTGGTCGTCGCCAGCCAGCGCAGCGAGGGTTCGATGTAGGGGCCCCAGACCTCCGCCCGGTGGCTGCCCTCGGTCAACCGGGTCGGGGTGACCGACAACGGCGGCTGAGCGCTCTTGACCAGCGCGGTCGTCGTCTTCTCCGACGACGGGTCCTGCGCCGAGGTCAGTGTCCACAACGCCACCGACGGCGGCTTCTTCTGCGCCAGCGCCACGAGGTCGTAGCGGCGCGCCTCCGGGCTCTTGGGTCCGAAGGGCACGTACGGCGGGTCCATCCTCGGACGGGCGTAGCCACCGAGGGAGATCGCCGCGCTGTACGTGGTCGGGTGCAGCATCGTCGACATCATCGAGCACCAGCCGCCGGCGCTGTACCCGAACGTCGCCCACGACTCACGCGCCGAGTCGACCCGGAAGTTGCGGTACACCCACTCCGGGATGTCCTTGGTCAGCCAGGTCTCCACCGCCGGGTTCTTGCCGCCGCCGTCGACGCACTCCGTGTCGAGCTTGTTCGGGGCCCAGTGCGGGATGACGACGATCGGCAGCTTCATCTGCTTCTCCAGCGCCAACTTCTCGAGGGTCTCGTCGAGGTGGAAGACGCGGAAGGTGGCCAGCGGAGCGGGAAGGAACCCGTGATAGACCTCGAGCACCGGGTAGGACATGGCGCGGTCCTCGCTGTAACCGGGCGGGAACCACACGGTCACATCACTGGAGAACCCGCTCTTGGGGCCTTTGACGGTGAAGGTCTGATACCCGCCGTTGGTGGTCGGGGTGAGGGAGAGCGGCAGCCGGTCGCGCTCCGAGGTGGGCAGCGACTGCAGCGGACTCGGGCCGACCGAGGCCTTGGCGGCGGCGGCCGGTGCGCCACCGACGGTCTGTGCGGCCGGCACGGTCGGGATCGGCTCGCCCGACAGGTCGGTCCACACCTCGTCCCACGTGGAGTACCAGCCGTATTCGGCGTTGATCGGCATGAGCACGTTGAGCACGGCCAGCAGCATGACGACGGCGAGCGCGACGAGCCGCCGCAGCACGGCCAGCACGCTGGTCTGAGCCGCCTTCCCCCAGCGGATCACGATCCAGAGCACGGCGACGACCAGCGCGACGCGTAGGAGCAGGACGAAAGTGGTACTGGTCAGGCTGAACATGATTCTCCGATCGACGCCTCTCGCATGGTGAGTCGACTTGCTGGAGGATTACTGGACACCACCTGGATGCGCGTCAGTTGCACGTCGGCGTCAGCCCGAGCCCGGCTCCTGGGCCAGGCCGGAGCAGCGCTTCGCCGCGTCGGCCGCCTGCGTCACCGCAGCTCGCGAGGCCGTCGGATCCTGCGGGACCCCACCGCCGGAGATGATCTTCGGCGCCCACTCGTAGGCCTTCACGACCGAGGTGCGGGGGTCCTGGCCGTTCTTGCGGGCCCGGACGGAGTCCGCGTCGACTGAGACCGACAACACACCCGAGGAGCGGGATCCGGGGCTCGCGTTGTACCAGACGAAGTTGCCGGTCCCGTAGCCGACGAAGGTCCGCCCGGTCCATCCCGACCCCTGCGGACGGTGGGCGTGGGTGCCGACGATCACGTCGACCCCGGCGTCCCCGAGCACCCGCGCCGTCTCGACCTGCCGCTCGTTGGGGCAGGTGGAGCCCTCGGTGCCCCAGTGCATGTAGGCGACGACGAGGTCGTGGTCGCGCACGGCCTCCGTCGCCGCGCGCGTGAACCGGTCGCGTTCGACGTTCTGGGCGACGCCCGGCTTGTCGGGGCCGGCGGAGTGGTTCGCGTACGTCTCCTCGGCGATCTCCGTCGCCGCCACGATCCCGACCCGGACCCCCTGGACGTCGACGGACACCGGGGCGTAGGCCGCGCTCTCGTCCTTGCCGAATCCGGCGACGGGGATCGGACTCTTCGCGATGGCGGCGAGGGTGTCCTCGATCCCCGTCCGTCCGTAGTCGGCGGCGTGGTTGTTGGCCATCGACACCGCGTCGACGCCGGCGCTGGACAGCACGTCGAGCGCGGCCGGTGGCGCGCGGAAGGTGTAGGTCTTGGCGGCCGGCGAGCCGCGCTCGGTCAGTGCCGTCTCGAGGTTGACCATCGCGAAGTCCGCTGCCGCCAGCTCGGGCAGCCGCGTCGCCCACTCGTCCTTGCCGTCCCGCAGGAGAGGGGCGAGCTGTCGCTCGAAGTGCACGTCCCCGGCGAAGGCCAGGGTGATCTGCCGGGGGTTCGCCGGCGACGGCGGGGACGAGGTCGAGGGTGATGCGGACGCCGATGCCGAACTCTGCGCGGGGCCGGGCGATGCCTCGGGTGCGGAGTCGTCGGAGGCGGGCGGCGGGGCACTCGCGCATCCTGCGACCGTCAGTGCCGCCAGCAGGGGCACTCCGCACAGCGGAACACGAACGCGCGGCCGGAGTGCGTGGGGCATGTCAGCCAGGGTAGGCGGGCCCGCGCCGACGCACGGGCCGACACGTGGCCATGAAGGATCGAATCTCCTGCCTCGACAGGTGGATCCATGCCCGGGCTCCTAACCTGGGGCCATGGAATTCCGATACCTCGGCGACAGCGGACTCAAGATCAGTGAGATCACCTACGGCAACTGGCTGACCCACGGCTCACAGGTGGAGAACGAGGTGGCCACCCGGTGTGTGCGGGCGGCGCTCGACCTCGGGATCTCCACCTTCGACACCGCCGACGTGTACGCGAACACCAAGGCCGAGAGCGTTCTCGGCGAGGCACTCAAGGGCGAGCGTCGCGAATCGCTCGAGATCTTCACCAAGGTCTACTGGCCCACCGGCCCGGCCGGAAAGAACGACACCGGCCTGTCCCGCAAGCACATCCTGGAGTCGATCAACGGCTCCTTGACGCGCCTGCAGACCGACTACGTCGACCTCTACCAGGCTCACCGGTTCGACACCGAGACTCCGTTGGAGGAGACGATGCAGGCGTTCGCCGACGTCGTCCGCTCCGGCAAGGCCCTCTACATCGGCGTCAGCGAATGGACGGCCGAGCAGATCCGCGGGGGCACCGGTACGCCCAGGAGCTCGGGTTCCAGCTCATCAGCTCCCAGCCGCAGTACTCGATGCTGTGGCGGGTCATCGAGGACGAGGTCGTGCCGACCTGCCGTGAGCTGGGCATCTCCCAGATCGTGTGGAGCCCGATGGCCCAGGGGGTGCTCTCGGGCAAGTACGAACCCGGCCAGGCTCCGAAGGAGGGAACGCGCGCCGCGCACGAGGAGGCCGGTGGCTCCATGGGCGACTTCATGAACGAGCGGGTACTCACGGCCGTGCAGGAACTCAAGCCGATCGCCGCCGACGCCGGGCTCTCCATGCCTGCCCTCGCCATCGCGTGGGTGCTGCAGAACGACAACGTCGCCGCCGCGCTCGTCGGCGCCTCCCGCCCCGAACAGCTCGAAGAGAACGTCAAGGCCGTCGGGGTGAAGCTGGAGGAGTCGATCATGCAGCGCATCGACGCGGCGCTGTCGGGCGTCTCCGAACGCGACCCGGGCAAGACCGCCGAACGCGCACCCAAGACCCGCGTCTGCTGACCGGGGTTGCCCGATCACGCCGACGGTGGGCGGGTTCGAGGGAGGCGATGCTCACCCCGCCCCGGAGATCTCCCGCTCGAGTTCGGCCAGCGTCGCGGGCAGAGGGACGGATTCCTGCTGCCCGACAGGCTTGGGGTCGGTGGGCGAGCCCGTGAGTGAGACGTATCCCTGGTCGTTCCCGTACGTCGAGTGGACCGACAACCCCTCGAAGGTCACGCCCGGATCGTTGAGGAAGAGGAGGACCGAGCGACCAGCTGTCAGCGGTGTCTTCTTCTCCGAGAGGGTGACGCGCGTCTGATCGGGTTGGATCACGTGAATCCGATCCACCGCATCACCCTTGTAGACCTTGTCGACAGCGACCTCGTAGACGACGCTGGGAATGTCGTTCTCCGAGTTGCCGCCGACCTGTGATGCCTCGTCCGCCTTCTTGGGACCGGAGACGACCTTTCCTCGCACGATCAGTTGGGACGCCTGAGCAAGCTCTTTCACGGAGGTGAAAGTGGGGTAGTCGGAGGACAGGGTCGGCATCGGAGCTGATGCGGAACCGGAGAGGTTGCCCGCGCCCGGCGGCGACGCGGCGACCGCAGGGGCCTCGGGAGTGGTGCCGCATCCGCCGACGACGCTCACCGCGGCGAGCAGCGTTCCTGCCAGAACCGTCTTCTTCATCGACACGTTCACTCCTTCGATAGCGGCCGTCTCTTTGGTTCGGTGACGACGACAGCCCGGTCACGCCGAGGGTCGGCGCAGGCGTGCTGCGAGGCCGCTCGCGCGGCGGGCTCGACGGTCGAGGGCGGCGCGGACCGTGGCCTCTGACCCGACGACGGTGACCGAGCGTCGGGCACGGGTGACCGCTGTGTAGAGGAGTTCGCGTGTCAGCAGCGGCGAGTCGCCCGGCGGGAGCATGACCGTGATGTCGTCGGCCTCGCTGCCCTGGGCCTTGTGCACGGTCATCGCGTGCAAGGTCTCGACGTCGGACAACCGGGTGGCGGCCAGCACTACCGTGCCGGACGACCCGGCCATGACGGCCACCGGCGGCTCGCCCGTCTCTCCCTGCACGACGACGCCGGTGTCTCCGTTGTAGAGGCCGAGGCCGTAGTCGTTGGTGGTGACGAGCAGCGGGCGACCCACGTACATGAGGTCGTACAGACCGTCACCGGTCTCCTCGGTGAGCCACCCCTCGACGCGCCGGTTCCACGTCCGCACCCCGTGGGCCCCCGCCCGGTGCACGCACAACACCCGGTGCCGTCCGAGGACCTCCAGGGCGAGGTCGCCGTCACCGGCGCGCGCCGCCTCACGGACGGCGGTGGCGTGCGCGACCAACCGCGGCCGGAGAACGGGCGCCGGGTCCTCGTCCTCCACCAGACGCATGGACTCGCCCGTGCGCAGCACGTCGAGCACCGCATCGGTGTCGCCGGCACGGACGGCGCGCGCCAACTCACCGATGGCCCCCGAGTACCGGTGCGACCCGGTGAGCCGGACGACCTCGGCGACCGGGCGGTGGTCACCGTCCGGACCGGGCGTGTCATCGTCACCGTCGCCGGGGTCGTGACCAGGAACATCACCGTGCCCGTCGCCGTCTCCGCCGCCGTCGAGACCACCGACGAGGTCACCCAGCACCGCACCGGCGTCGACCGAGGCGAGCTGGTCGGCATCGCCCACGAGGACGAGGCGGGTCGTCGGCCGCAGCGCCTCGAGCAGGCGCGCGGTGAGCGTGAGGGACAGCATCGACGACTCGTCGACGACCACGACGTCGTGCGGGAGCGTGTTGCTCCGGTCGTGCCGGAACCGGGTGCGCGATCCCGGCCGCCACCCGAGCAACCGGTGCAGCGTCGAGGCCTCGAGACCCTCCAGCCGGGCTCGGGCGTCGCCGGGAAACGCGGCCGAGGCAGCGGCGACCGCCTCCTGCAGTCGGGCGGCGGCCTTGCCGGTGGGCGCGGTCAGGGCGATCCGCAACGGCTCGTCGCTCTGATCGGCCAAGACGGCGAGGAGTCCCGCCACCGTCGTCGTCTTGCCACTGCCGGGGCCACCGGTGAGAACACCGGTCATCGACCTGGCCAGACGCGCCGACGCCTCACGCTGTTGCCGGTGTCCGGCGTCGGGAAAGATCCTGCTCAGGCTGTGTTCGAGCCGGTCCTCGTCGGTCGGCGTCGCCGACACCTCCCGCCGCGCCAGCAGGTCGGCACACACGCTGCGTTCCTCACCCCAGTAGCGGTCGAGGTAGAGCAGGCCCTCCTCGATCCGCAGCACACCGGCCGCCACCAGGGGACTCGCCGCGACGGCCTCCATCCAGGGTCCCGCCTCGGGCCACGGCAACCGATCGACGGGAGCCGCACCGTGCCCGTCGCGCTGCCCGACGTCACCGGGTTCGCCCGGCAGATCCGGGTCGTCGATCACCTCGGGGGCCAACTCATGGCCCGTGGCGAGGTCGAGGCAGGTGGATCCGTCGCGCACCACCCGCACGAGCAGCGCGGAGGCGAGGAGCACGCGGGGGTCGGTCTCCTCGGCGAGCGCCGCGAGCCGGATCGCCACGTGCACGTCCGCGGCCCGCAGGTACCCGGCCCGGTTGAACGTCGCGAGCGGTTCGGGGGCGCGCAGGGCGTACCGGGCGTCGAGGTCGAGACCCCCACCACCTCCGACAGTGACCGGGATCGATGCCGTCGGGCTCATCGCGCGCCTCCGTCGAGCAGCAGGGACAGGTCCTCGACCAGGGCGGCGGGCGGACGCCACGAGAACACTCCGCACGGACGACCGTCGACGACCGGGGTCGCCGGTCCGCACATGCCGCGCACGTAGAGGTAGAGCACCCCGCCGAGATGGACCTCGGGGTCGTATCCCGGCAACCGCCACCGCAGGTAGCGGTGGAGCACGACCGCATAGAGCAGCGCCTGCAAGGGGTAGTCCGAATGACCCATGGCCCGATCGAGGTTGTCCGGCACGTACGCAGCGGCGGTGAGCGGTTCTTCGAAGGGGCCGAGCCAGTTGGTCTTGTAGTCCGCCACGAGATAGCGCTCCCCGACCCGCAGCACCACGTCGAGCGACCCCGTGAGGTACCCACGCAGGACCTGCCCGCCGAGCTCCGGGCGGTCGAGTTCGTCGGCGTAGGGACGGATGGGGTCGCCCTCGGGCAGGTGCGTACGCAGGAGGGCGGCGATCTCACCCAGCCGTGCCTGCAGGGGCGTGCCCGGCTCGTCACCACCGGCCAGCGGCAGCTCGAACTCCACCTCGCAGAGCCGGTTCTCCCGGCCGACGTCGCGCAGCGTGGTGCCCGGGGCGAGGGGTCCCAGCGGCGTGTCGCACACCGCGACCAGCGCCTCGGCGAGGACGTCGGTCTCGAGGTCGACCGGCCACATCACGCGGGACTCCTCGATGCGGTCGCGGAACTCGGCCCGCAGATCACCCGCCCGGGGGTCTGCCTCCTCGAGCACGGCGTGCACGAGCGATCCGAACCGGGCGCCCACGGGCAGCGACGCCATCGGTGAGGGCAGGTCACCCGGCAACGCCGGCGGCGGCTCGGGCACGGGTAGACCGGCCTCGTCGTCGGTGCCGACGACCTCGGGTTCGCTCGTGGCGGCACCGAGGGCGTGGACGCCGGCGTCGCGGGTGAGTGAGCTGTAACTGGTCCGCCGCCACGTGTGATCGACCCCGCGGGTGAAGGGGCGGACCGCGAGGGCCGGCACGTCGGCCGTCACCTCGACCTCGACCGGCTGTTCGTGGAGGGCCGGCTCGATCACCGGGCCGCCGACCGCCTCCCAGGCCCGCAGACGGGCTACGGTCTCGACATCGCTGCTGATCGGAGCCTCATCGGGGACGACGGACTCCCCCGGCGCACGCCCGAGCAGCAGACGGTGCAACGGCGAGCCGAGCGTGTTGGCCGTCGGTGCCCACCACGCGACGACATGGCCCTGGGCGCGCGTCAGGGCGACGTAGGCGAGGCGCAGGGATTCACCCGCCTCCTCGGCCAGGTGCGCGGCAGCGTTCGCGCGACGGCCCGGGTGCGGGCCACCGACGTCGACGGCGCGCTCCCGATGACCCTGGGCATCCGGGGGTGCGTGGAACGTGGGACGGACCGGCTCGGGGACCCAGCGGTCGAAGAGGAAAGGCACGTAGCAGGCGACGTACTGCAGCCCCTTGCTGCCGTGGATGGTGACGAGCTGGACCGCGGCGGCATCGCTGTCGAGCCGGCGCCGCCGGGTCGCCGAGCCGGTGCGGCGCTCGTCCTCGCGCATGTCCTGGAGTCGTTGGATGAGGGCGACCAGACCGAGCCGGCCGTCGTGGGCCTCGGTGTGCAGGATCTCGGCGAGGTGACGCAGATCGGTGAGGTCGCGTTCGCCTCCGATGCGCGAGAGCAGGCGGGCGGAGAGGCCCTCGGCGTCGATGGTGGCCATGACGGCGGCCAGGCCGCGGGTGGCGAACAACTCGCCGCAGCGCCGCAGCCGTCCGGCCAGGGCGTCGGTGAGCCGGTCGCCCCCGGCGTCGATGGCCTCCGCGGTGTAGCCCATGAGGTCGGTGAGGGCGGCCGCCCGCACGAGGCCGGTGCGGTGGGGGGCGTCCATGGCGACGAGCAGCGCGAGCCAGTCCGCTGCTGCCGGCGTCTCGACGACGCTGCCCGTACCGGCGAGGACGGCCGGGATCTTCTTGGCGTGCAAGGCGTCTCGCACGTACTGCAACTGCCTGGAGGTGTGCGCGAGGACGGCGACGTGCCGTGGCAGGACGGGTTCGCCGTCGAACGTCGCCCCCGAGGTGAGGAGCGCCGCGATCTCCTCGGCGACGTCGGCGGCGATCCGCGGCCGGATCTTGCCCACCGACGGCAGACGGTCGGCACGCCACTTGAGCGTCGACCGGTCGAGCACCCGCACCCGGAAGGAGGCACTCGCCGGAGCACCGACGAGACGACTTCCCGGGTGGGCGGCGCCGACGTCGTGGACGACGATGCCCTCCTCGCCCAGTCGCGCACCCCGCAGGACGGCCTGCAGCCGATCGAGCAGGTCACCGTCGGTGCGGTGGTTGCAGCCGAGGGTCTGCCGGGTGGTCGCGGTGGCGGCGGCGTCGAGGTAGGTGACGATGTCGCCGCCCCGGAAGGCGTAGATCGCCTGCTTGGGGTCGCCGATGAGCACGAGCGTCGCGACACCGGAGAAGGCCCGCTCGAGCACGGTCCACTGCACCGGGTCGGTGTCCTGGAACTCGTCGACGAGCACGACCTTCCAGCGCTGCCGCATGCGTTCGCGGGCCGGGGAGTCGGGCGCCTCGAGGGCATCGGCCAACCGGCTGAGGAGGTCGTCGTAGCCGAGCAGCCCGGCGCGACGCATCCGGAGGGCCACCTCGTCGCGCACGGCCCTGGCGAAACCGGCACGTCGCGCGGCGGGCGAGCCCGCCGCGGCGTCGACGGGCTCGATCCGCGCCTGGGGATTGCCGACCACGTCGGCCGCGATGGCCCGTGCCTCGGCGAGGGTGAACACCGGGGAGGCGTCGTCGTGCGCGAAACCGCGGAGGTACAGGTCGTCGACGACCTCGCGCACGAGGTCGGAGGGGTCCTCGACCAGGGTGGCGTCCCGCTCGGTGTCGCCGGCGACGCCGAGGGAACGCAGCACGGTCTGGCAGAACTGGTGCGTGGTGGCGATCGTGGCCGAGTCGAAGGAGGCCAGGGCGGTGACCACACGCGCCTGACGCAGAGCCAATTCGGCTGGTGGTGCGTCGAGGAGGAGGTCGATGAGCGGTTCGCCCCGCGGCGCCGAGGCCGGGTCAGCGAAGGCCCGCGAGGCCTCGACGAGGTGATCGCGCACCCGGGCCCGCAACTCCTGGCTGGCGGCGCGGCCGAAGGTGACGACGAGCATCTCGTCGAGATCGACCACACCCTCGGCGACGTAGCGGGTGACGAGGGCTCCGATGGTCCACGTCTTGCCGGTGCCGGCGCTGGCCTCGAGCAGGACGGTGCCCGTGGGCAGCGGCGCGGTGATGTCGAACGTCTCCAGTGGGGTCTCCAGGCCGGCTTGGTCGCTCATCACACCCGCCTCCCGCCGGCGATCTCCGGCTCCCACACCCGCACGGCGTACCGGCCCAACCGGGTCGGTTCGGAGTTCCAGTCCTCGTCAGCGCCCGACCCGGCGAGCAGCACCTCCAGCGGCGCGGCCGGGCCGTACACCCGGGCGGAGGACGGATCGGCGTGTTCGCCGGGGAAGGCGTCCGCGCGGTTGCGGTTGGTCTCCCACGCCTGACGGGCCGCATCGATCGGCGCGGCCAGATCGCGTGCGGCGAACGCGTCCTCGGCGCCGACGTCACGGCGCCGGCCGGCGGCCTCGGCATAGGCCAGAGACGTCTTCGGCGGCAACGGGATCGGCTCGCACAGGCCACGGTCGCGGACGTCGACGAGGTCGGCGAGCCACTCGGCCGCCGCGGTGGGCGGCAGCGGCCCCCACATCCGGTGCACCGCCCCGCCGCGGCTCTTGGCGACCACGTGCGCCGTCCACGGCGTGTCCGGGTGGGCGACGGTGAGCGCGAGCAGGTCGATCCAGGCCCGCAGCCGCGCCTTGGCCGACAGCGAGGAGTACGACACCGTCAACAGGTCGGTCCCGTGCACGCCGGTCACCGTGCCGGTGAGTCGGCGTCCACCGGCCAGCCCCACGGTGACGTCGACCGCGCGGGCCGGGACGGCGCGCAGCGGCCCCGCGGCCTGCATGAGCGCGCGCACCACCTTCACCACGTCCTCGACCGTGCGGTCGCCGAGCCGCGCCGGTGGCACGAGCCCCCGGGCCGTCTCCGCCCGTACGGCGTGGTCGGGGTGGACCCCGGCGAGGGCGTCGTGGAGGATCCGTTCGCCCACGCCCCACTTCTCCAGGCCGTCGAGTTCGACCGGCATCGCATCGAGATCGGTGTCCTCCTCCCGCAGGGGGATGACGTCCAACCTCTCGCGCAGGAAGGCGCGGGCGGGGTTGGCGAAGAAGCCGTGCAGCCGGTCCAGGGCCACGTCCTCACGCGCGTCGGGCATCGGAGGCAGGGCGCCGGTGAGGAACGGAGACTTGGGGGCGCGGAGCCCGGACAATGCCCGCGCGCCCTCGTAGGCGGCACGGTCGAAGGTGGCCGGTGTCGGCGGCTGCAGGAGTCGGGGATCGAAGGGTTGCAGCGGGTGGGTGCACACGATCCTCGAGCCCGACGCATCGTGCAGGCCGTCGGCGAGTCCGTGCACCGCGTCGAGGAGCTCGCCGACGGGCACGGCCGGTGGACGGATCGACCCGTCGAGGTCGCTGGCACCGCTGTAGGTGATGACGAGGTGGTCGCGAGCCGCCATGACGGCGTCGAGCAGCAGTTGCCGGTCCTCGCTGCGGCGGTCGCGCTCCCCGGTGTGCGGATCGCGGGCGAGCACGTCGTCGCCGTCGACGGTCTCGACCCGCGGGAACACGCCGTCGTCGAGGCCGACGAGGGCGACGACACGATGCGGCACCGAGCGCATCGGCACCATGGTGCACACCGTCAGGGTGCCGGTGCGGAAGTTGGCCCGGGTGGGCCGGCCACCGAGGCGCCGGTCGAGGAGTCGGCGCACGTCGGGGAGCCGCACGCGGGTGTCCGTGCGGGCCGAGTCGGCGACCGCGGCGAGTTCGCGGTCGAGCTGCGCCGACTGCCACGCGTCCGTCGTCGACACCGACGTCAGGGCGGCGACCCCGGCCCGTAGGACGTCCATCCACTCCCGCACGCCCTCGGCGGCCACGAGAGCGTCGATGCACGCCTGCATCCGGTCGGCGAACTCGACGAACCTCCCGACGAGATCGATGTCGCCGCTCCCGACGTCGTCGATGGGCAGCACGGCACCGAGGTGGCTGCGGTCGAGACCGCCACTCGCCTCGGGCACGACGGCCTCGGCCATCGCGACCCCGAGCAGCAACCGGTCGAGCCCCGCCCGCCACGTGTTCTGCTCGAACGTCGACAACCGGTAGGTGGCGCGGTGCTCGGCGTCGAGCCCCCATCGGATGCCGGCGTCAGCGATCCAGGCCTCGATCTTCTCCAGCGCGTCCTCGTCGAACCGGAACCGCCGGGACACGGCGGGGTGGGTGGCGAGGTCGAGCACCTGGGAGACGGTGACGCGACCGGCGGCCAGGTCGAGGAGCCCGAGGGTGACCTGGAACAGGGGATTGGTGGCCACGAGCGACCTGTCGGCCAACCGCACCCGGAATCCGTGTGCGGGGTGGGCGAAGTCGCCGGCCTCCTCGCCGAGGCCGAACGCGGCCGAGAACAAGGGGGCGTAGGCCTCGATGTCGGGGCACATGACGAGGATGTCGCGGGGCTCGAGCGTCGGGTCGTCCTCGAGCAACCCGGTGATGACGTCGCGGAGCACCTCGACCTGCCGGGCCGGCCCGTGGCAGGCGTGGACGCGGAGGGAGTCGTCGGACTCCGCGTCGACCGCGCGCCGTCGCCGCACCTCCGCGTCGGCGGGGGTGTCGGTCGCCAGGTCGTGCTGGAGCATCTGCAGCACCGTGGTGGGTTCGGGGGCGGTGCGCTCTCGCCTGCCTCGGCGTCCCCGGGTGCGATCTGCCCGTGGTCGACGGCCTTCGTCACCGCGAGGCTGCGTTGCAGCTCACGGGAGTCGCGGCCCAGCGAGGCCAGCAACGGGTGGGCGACGAGCCCGACCGAGGTGTCCTCGGCCCGCCGGATCGGACCCGCGCTCACGGCATCGGCCAAGCGGTCCCACGCGGCCGGAGACGCCTGCGGCAGCCACAGGTGCACGTCGCGGTGGACGGCGAGCGCGCTCAGCAGCTCGACCTCGGTGGCGGCGAGCCGCGTGTGTCCGAACATCGACAGGCGTGCCGGCAGGTCGAGGCTCTGGGGTGAGGTGGTCAACGCCGTCACGACCGCGGCGTGCCGGACGTCGGGGGGCGTGTGCGGGGCGAGATCGCCGGCGGCTCCGGCGAAACCCCCGGAAGTTCCCGAGCCCCCTGCGGCGGCGTCGTCGGCAGCGGCGCGCGCGATCTCGTCGACCACCTCGCGCCAGAGCCGCGCCTGCCACGCCAGATCGCCCTCGATGCCGGTGAGCCGGCCGGCCTGCCACTCGGCGAGCAGCGAAGGCCGCTGCCGGGCGTAGTAGGCGAAGAGGGTGGCCAGGTGGCGGGCCAGGGCGTACCGACGACCGATCCGCAGCTCGGCCTCCAGGCCCGTGTGTTCGCGGCCGAGGTGACGGGCCACGGTGCGCAGCCAGTCGGCCTCCAGATGCGCGTCGACGACGTCGAGGACGGTCCACGTGAGCCGGTCGACGGCGAACGGGTCGTCGGGTCGAGCCGCGAACGGCGAGGACGGGCGACCCGTGAGCAGCGTGACGAGCGAGGACGGAGACACGAACCGCACTCCCGCACAGACACCGTCGGTCCGCGGACGGAACTCCGCCCCCGCCTCGGCGCCCACTAGCCCCGACGTGCCGAGCCGGTGCGACAACCGCTGGGTCAGCCATCGCTCGATGCCCTTGGCGGGGACGACCACGACCTCCTGCGCCAGAGGGTCGGGGAGCGGGTCGGCGAGCATCCCGGCGAGTCCGCGAGCCAGCGAGGCCGTGTCGACCGCGCGATGCAGATGCAGTGTCACGCAACCTCCTTGACGACTCGACGCGGCGGTCCCGGGCCGAGGTTCGATCCGGCGATCCGCTGTGGCCCCGATCGTAGGCGGCACCACCGACAACCCCTGTCCAGCGCCACCCCGACCGACCGCTCGTCCCGCCTCCGCGCACGCTTATCCGAATCATCAGACTTATCCTCTTCCGCCAGGTTGTATCGGCAGCTACAGTCCTTGCCCACCAGGGCACTCGCCCGAGGATTCGAATCTGGAGGGCCTGTGTCAGATCTCAGTCATGCCACCGACGAGGAGATGCGGCGCGCCGTCGTCCGCAAGGTCGCCCGCCGGCTGATCCCCCTCATGGGGCTCATGTACTTCGTCAACTACCTGGACCGCACGAACATCGGCTTCGCCAAGCTGACGATGAGTGAGGACCTCGGCCTCACCGAGGCGATGTTCGGGCTGGCCTCCGGCCTGTTCTTCATCGGCTACCTGCTCTTCGAGGTCCCGAGCAACCTCGCGCTGCACAAGTTCGGGGCGCGCATCTGGATGGCCCGCATCCTCGTGACCTGGGGCGCGGTCGCCTCCGCGATGGCGTTCGTGCCCACCCCCGGGTGGCTGTACGGCCTGCGAGTCCTGCTCGGCATCGCCGAGGCGGGCTTCTTCCCGGGCATGATCCTGTACCTGACCTACTGGCTGCCGCGCGCCGACCGGGTGCGGATGACCGGGTACTTCCTGCTCGCCATCCCGATCTCCTCGGTCGTCGGAGCTCCCCTGTCCACGACGCTCATGCAGGTCATGGACGGTGTCATGGGCTTCGCCGGATGGCGCTGGATGTTCTTCCTCCAGGGTCTGCCGGCCATCGTCCTCGCCGGGTTCGCCATCGCGTTCCTCACCGACCGGCCCAAGGACGCGAAGTGGCTGAGCGAGCACGAGCGCACCTGGTTGCAGAACCGTCTGGACACCGAGGCCCGCGACACCGCGTCCACGCACCATTGGCCGCTGAAGTCCTCCCTCACCAACCCGCGCATCATCGGTCTGGGCCTCATCTACTTCGGCACCACCTACGGCCTGTACGCGCTGAGCTTCTTCCTGCCGACGATCGTCCGCGGCTTCTCGCAGATGTTCGGCCGCTCCTACTCCCTCATCGAGACCGGCCTCATCGTCGCCGTCCCCTACGCCATCGCCGCCGTCGTCATGGTCTGGTGGGCCCACCACAGCGACCACACCAAGGAGCGCGTGTGGCACGTCGCCGGGCCGCTGCTCCTCGCCGCGGTGAGCGTGCCGGTGGCGTTGATGCTGCAGTCGCCGTTCCTCGTCATGGTCGCGGTGACCCTGACGGCCATCGGCATCTTCTGCGCCCTGCCGGTGTTCTGGTACCTGCCGACCAACTTCCTCACCGGCGCGAGCGCCGCGGGCGGTATCGCCCTGATCAACACCCTGGGGAACGCGTCTGGATTCGCCGCGCCGTACGCGACCGGTCTCATCAAGGACGCGACGGGTGGATTCGGCGTGGCCATGTGGGTGGTCGGTGGCTTCCTCGCGATGGCTGCGATCCTGGCGCTGGTGCTCGGCGCCGCCCCCAAGCCCAAGGCGCCTGCCCAGCCCGACGACGTCACCGCCAGGATGGAGACCCCGTGACGGACCCCGCCACCACGCACGAACCGATCGTCCGCGCCCTGCTGGACGTGCTGCCCGCCGATCGGTTCCTCGATCGCGATCCCGATGTCATGGAGGCGTACTCGCACGACGAGGGTGTGTGGGCGCCGTACGGCAAGCCGGCCGTCGTCGTGCGTCCGCGTTCGACGGAGGAGGTCCGGCAGATCGTCCTGGCCTGCATCGAGACGGGTACCCCCTCGTGCCGCGCGCTGCCGGCACGGGGTTGGTGGGCGGTGCGAACGCCATCGACGGCTGCGTGGTCGTGGTCTTCGACGCGATGAGCCAGATCGTCGAGATCGATGCCGTGGAGTCCCTCGCGGTCGTGCAGCCCGGTGTGATCAACGACGACCTGCGGGCGGCCGCGGCCGAGCAGGGGCTCTGGTATCCGCCGGACCCGGCGAGCTCGCCGTGGTCGATGATCGGCGGCAACGTCGGCACCAACGCCGGTGGGGTCTGCTGCGTCAAGTACGGCGTGACCCGCGACTACGTGCGTGAACTCGAGGTCGTCACGGGCACCGGCGAGGTCGTGCGCCTCGGGCGCCGGACGGCCAAGGGCGTCGCGGGCTACGACCTCGCGGGTCTCATGGTGGGGTCGGAGGGCACGCTCGGGATCATCACGGAGATCGTCGTGGCCCTGCGTGCGGCGCGCTCTCCGGAGACGACGATCGCGGGCTTCTTCGACACCCTCGTCGACGCCGGCCGCGGGGTGGCGGCGGTCGCGGCCGCGGGCATCACCCCCTCGGCGCTGGAGTTGGTCGACCGCGAGTGTCTGCGCGCGGTCGACGAGTGGAAGAACATGGGCCTCACTTCCGACGGCAACGTGCTCCTGCTGGCCAGGACCGACCTCCCCGGCCAGGCCGGTGAGCAGGAGGCCGAGGCCATTCGCGCCTGCTTCGAGCAGGGCGGTGCGAGCGCGGCCGTGGTCGCTGAGGACGAGCAGGAGGCCGACGCGCTGTTCGCGGCGCGACGACTCGCCTACCCCGCTCTGGAACGTCTCGGGCCGGTCCTCACCGAGGACGTGTGCGTCCCCCGCTCGAAGGTGCCCGAGATGCTCGGGCGCATCGAGGAGATCGCGGGCCGTCACGAGACCCGCATCGCCAACATCGCCCACGCCGGCGACGGCAACCTGCACCCGCTGTTGCTCGTGCCCGCCGGTGACGACGAGGCCAAACGCCGCGCACAGGTCGCTTTCGAGGAGATCCTCGACGCCGCAGTCGAACTCGGCGGCACCGTCGCCGGCGAACATGGCATCGGCCTGATCAAACGCCGCGGCCTGGCCAGCGAGGTCTCCCCCGGCGTCCTGGGCATGCACTCCGCGATCAAGAAGGCACTCGACCCGCACGGGATCCTCAACCCGGGCAAGGCCTTCCCCGACATCGACGACCACACCGCCCGCACCGAGGCCACGCTGGCGTAGCAGCGGGCAGCCCTGATGACTTCGTCACCGGCCCACCCGGCGGCGGTCGACACGCACGGTGGCACCGAAATGGTCGCTATCACGACCACTTCGGTGCCATCTCGGCTGCCACGGGCGATGCCGGCGTGGCCCATCCACCGCCGAGTCCGAGCGGCGCTCACCTGGCAGGGCCGTGGGGTCTGTGCCTACGGTGGCGCAAAGTCCGCCCCGATGAGAGGACGATCCCCATGAGCAACGACTACCGCACCGAGAACCCGGCGACCGGCGAGATCCTTGAGGAGTTCCCCACCCTCGACGACGCGGGCGTGAAGTCCGCCATCGATCGTGCCGGCGAGGCCTACACCTCCTGGCGCACGACGGACCCGGCCGAGCGCGCGAAGCTCCTGGCCAAGGTCGCCGACATCTACGACGAGCGGGCCCAGGAGCTGGCCGAGATCATCGCCCGCGAGATGGGCAAGCCCGTCAAGCAGGGCCTGGGTGAGATCGGCATCGTCTCCGGGATCTACCGCTACTACGCCGAGCACGGCGTCGACGCCCTCACCGAGGAGGTGCTCAACGCGCCCGGCGGCGAGTCGATCGTGCGCCGCGACCCCGTGGGTGTGCTGCTCGGGATCATGCCCTGGAACTTCCCCTACTACCAGGTCGCGCGGTTCGCCGCCCCGAACCTCATGCTGGGCAACACGATCCTGCTGAAGCACGCGCAGATCTGCGCCAAGTCCGCGCTGGTCATGGAGGAGATCTTCCGCGACGCCGGGTTCCCCGAGGGCGCCTACGTCAACATCTTCGCCACCAACGAGCAGATCACCGATGTCATCGCCGACCCCCGGGTGCAGGGCGTCTCCCTCACCGGCAGCGAACGCGCCGGGGCCGCCGTCGCCGAGACCGCCGGGCGCAACCTCAAGAAGTGCGTCCTCGAGCTGGGCGGCTCCGACGCGATGATCGTGCTCGACTCCCCGGACATCGCCCGCACCGTCAAGGTTGCCGCGGGTGCGCGCCTGAGCAACGCCGGCCAGGCGTGCAACTCGCCCAAGCGGATGCTGGTGGCCGAGGACCTGTACGACGAGTTCGTCGAGGGACTGACCGCCGCGTTCGAGAAGACGAGCACCGGAGACCCGCTGGAGGACGACACCCGCATGGGACCGCTGTCGTCCAAGAGCGCGCTCGACACCCTGCTCGAGCAGGTGCAGGACGCCAAGGACAAGGGCGTCACCGTGCGCACCGGCGGCGACCGGGTCGAGGGGCCGGGCGCGTTCATGCAGCCCACCGTGCTCACCGCCGTCACCCCCGAGATGCGGGCCTACACCGAGGAGTTGTTCGGCCCGGTCGCGATGGTCTTCAAGGTCTCCTCCGCCGAGGAGGCCATCGAGTTCGCCAACTCCAGCCCCTACGGCCTGTCCGGCTCGGTGTGGACCCAGGACGCCGAGCTCGGACGCTCGGTCGCGGATCGGCTCGACGTGGGCATGGCCTACATCAACGAGCACGGCACGACGATGGCCGAGTTGCCCTTCGGCGGCGTCAAGCGCTCCGGCTACGGACGCGAACTGGCCTCCTACGGCATGGACGAGTTCGCCAACAAGAAGCTCATCCGGACCTCCGGACGCTGACGGGCACCGGGCATGTACACCTCCGAACGGCCCAGCCTCGCGACCGACCTCCTCCTCGACGCCTTCGAGCGTGTCCACGAAGAGATTCCGCAGATCCTCGACGGTCTGTCGGTGGAGGACCTGTTGTGGCGCCCCGACGCCGACGCGAACTCCATCGGGTGGCTGATCTGGCACCTGACCCGGGTGCAGGACGACCACCTCGTCGGCGTCGCCCGGGAGTGCGGGCGGCCTCGTGAGCAGGTCTGGCCGTCGTGGCGGGCGCGCTTCGACGTGCCCTACGACGTCGCCGACATCGGGTACGGCCACACCACCGAGGACGTCGCCGCCTTCGGTCTCGACGATCCCGCGCTGCTCGCCGGCTATCACTCGGACGTCCACGCCCTCACGACGGAGGTCCTGCGGCAGTTGCGCCCCGAGGACTACCGCACCGTCGTCGACACGGCGTGGACCCCGCACGTGACCGCCGCATCACGTCTGGTGTCGGTCGTCAACGACGTCACCGCCCACGTGGGCCAGGCCGCCTACCTCAAGGGACTCCTCGAACGTCGTTGAGCTCGCCCGAGATCCGCGGCCCTCAGGTCGTGAGCGCGTCCTCGATGCGGGTGGTGAGTCGGCCCAGGACGCGATCGAACGCCGCGAGATCCTCGGGCGGGATGTCGTCGAAGAACAGGCCGCGCACGAGGCGCGCGTGCCCGGGAGCCGCCTGCTCGATGCGCTCCCGGCCGTCGGTGGTGAGGACGGCGAAGGCACCCCGGCCGTCCTGCGCGCACTCCTCACGCCGGATCAGTCCACGCTTCTCCATACGGGTGAGCTGGTGGGACAGCCGGCTGCGCTCCCATTGCAGAGTGTCGGCGAGTTCGGCGATGCGCGAGCGCTCGTCGGGAGCCTCGCTCAACTGCACCAGGACGGCGAAATCCGCCTGTGAGAGTCCGGAGTCCGCCTGGAGCTGGGCTCCGATCGCTCCGGGCAGGCGGCTGGTGACATGGAGCCAGCGCCGCCACATCTGTTGGCTGCGGTCGTCCAGCCATGGCGAATCGGTCATCGGACCAGTATGACAGTGATGCATCATCTAGACGGACGACCTGAACACGAATCTCCGAACCACCTGGGCCGCAACCCCTTCCGAGCCTCCCGGGCCGAACACGCGTGGCCCCACGCGCGCCCGGCCCGGAGCGGCCGGGATCGATCAGGTGGTCGGTGTGCTGGGGACATCGGTGGGCGAGGTGCCGGTCGAGGGTGCGGTGCTCGGCGCGGGTGTGCCGCCCCGTCCGCTCTCGCCACGCGGGCCGCCTCGTCGTCCGTCGTGGCCGGGGCCGCCGGTCCGCACCTCGACCGTGGCCAGGTCGGCGCTCACCTCGACCATCACGGGCGAGCCGGCCTTGGTGCCGAGGACGTCGTAGGACCCGTCGGGGTCCTTGCGCACCTGCTCGACGGTGATCGCGGAGTCCTGCGCGGTGACCGCGGCTGTGACCTTCGTCGCCTCCTCCCCGGTCACCTCGGTGTGCTCGTGGCCGCCTCGCCCGCCGGGCCCGCAGTCCTGCGCGCCGTCGGTGGCGGTCGCGGCGTCCGTGCTCGAGCCGGAGCCGTCGGGCGTGTTCGCCTGGGCCAGGGTCGCGCCGGCGAAGGCGAGCGACCCGGCGGTGACCAGCGCCGCAGCACCGGTCATGAGGGTGGTCCTGGTGGGCATGTGGGGGTCCTTTCCTCCTGGAGACCCGGGTGGTCTCCTTCTCTGACCCCCTCACGGTCCGGCGCGCACCTGTCGGGAGGCTATGAGCCGGGTAGGGCGCCGCCGTGAGTGGTTTCGCGAGGCCGCCGCCGTGCGAATCGTGCATCGAGTGCATAGGGTCGTTGTCATGACCACCACCGGCCGGGAACACAGTGTCCCCGGCACCGGTGGGCCCTTGGACGAGAACGAGATCCTGGCCGCCGTGGATCAGTACGTCACCGAGGTCGGCGCCGACGTCCAAGGGTTGTGGTCGCGTGCGCTGGACGGCACTCCGGATGCCGTGCTCGGCGACATCGACCTGCCGGCCCGCCTCGCGCGCCTCACGCGCAATGGAGGCAAACGCATCCGGCCGCTGATGTGCCACTGGGGGTTCGTCTGCGCCGGAGGCACCTCCGAGGCGGGCCGCGACGCGGCGATCCGCGCCGGTGCGGCGCTGGAATTGCTCCACACCTTCGCGTTGGTGCACGACGACGTCATGGACGAGTCCGACACCCGCCGTGGCGAACCCGCGGCGCACGTCCTCGCCGCGGAGGCGCACCGCGCCGTGGGCGCGTACGGCTCGCCCGACCGCTACGGGGAGTCCATCGCCATCCTCATCGGCGACCTCGCCCACACCATGGCCGACGCCCTGATCGCCACGCTGCCGCCACGCATGCGCCGGCTGTGGTTCGAGCTCAACATCGAACTCATCGCGGGCCAGCGGGAGGATCTGTCGGGCGCCGCCACCGGGCCGGGTGATCTGCGGCGTGCCCGGCGCATCGCGCGGATCAAGTCCGGCGCCTACACGGTCACCCGCCCCCTGCAGCTCGGGGCTCTCGCCGCCGGCGCCGACGACGACGTCCTCAGCGTCCTCGAGTCCTACGGCGACGAGATGGGCTGGGTGTTCGCCGCGCGCGACGACCTCCTCGGCGCCTGGGGCGACCCGCGCGAGACCGGCAAGCCCAGCGGCGACGACCTGCGTCAACACAAGCCGACCACCTTGCGGGTCGAGGCCCAGAACCACCTCGACGGGCCGGGGCTCACGCTGCTCGAGCGCGTCGGGACCACGGACGAACGACCCGGCGACGTCGAGGCCCTCCAGGACGCGATGACCCGCGCGGGCATCCGTGAACGAGCCGAGCACTCCATCTCCGACGGCGTCGACCGCGCCGTCACGATCCTGCACCGCGCCGACGGGGTGCTGCACGCCGACGGCATCCGCGAGCTGGTGCGCATGACTCGACACATCGCCTGGAGGACATCCTGACCACCATCGTCATCGGGGCCGGACTCGCCGGTCTGGCCACCGCCGCCCACCTTCGTGCAGCCGGACGCGAGGTGCTTGTCGTCGAGCGTGAGGACGTCCCCGGCGGTCGGGCGGGTCGCCTGCACCAGGACGGGTTCACGTTCGACACCGGACCCACCGTCCTGACGATGATCGATCTGGTGGACGAGGTGTTGCGTGCGGTCGGGTCCTCCGTCGAGGCGGCCCTGCCTCTCCAGCGGCTCGACCCGGCCTACCGCGCTCGTTACGCCGACGGGTCCGCGATCCACGTCCGGCACGGCCACACGGCCATGACCGAGGAGATCGCCCGCACCTGCGGGGCGGGGGACGCGGCGGCCTTCGAGGACTTCACCCGCTGGCTGCGGCGCCTGTACGAGGTGGAGATGCCCCACTTCATCGGCCGCAACTACGACTCGCCCACCGATCTGCTGGCCCGTCCGGGAGCCGCCCTCGAACTGGTGCGTCTCGGCGGGTTCGGCCGCCTGGGCCCGGCGATCCGACGCCGCTTCGCCGACGACCGGCTGCACCGCCTCTTCTCCTTCCAGGCCATGTACGCCGGCCTGGCGCCCGATCAGGCACTCGCCATCTACGCGGTCATCACGTACATGGATTCCATCGAGGGGGTGTGGTTTCCCGACGGCGGCATGCGCGCCCTGCCACAGGCGATGGCCGACGCGAACGCGCAAGCCGGCGTCGAGTTCGTGTACGGCCGGTCGGTGTCACGCATCCTCACCCGCCACGACGGCGCCGTCATGGGCGTCGAACTCGACGACGGCGAGCGGATCGGTGCCGATGCCGTGGTGACGACGCTGGACCTGCCCGTCGCCTACGCCCGGCACGCGGAGGACCTGCGACCGCCGCGCGCTGCTCGCACCGGCGACTACTCCCCCTCGGCGCTCGTCTGGCACCTCGGGGTGCGGGGCGTCCCCGAGCACGCCGCGCACCACAACATCCACTTCGGCCGGGCCTGGAAGGGCGCCTTCGACGACCTGCTCGTCGGAGGCCGCCGCATGTCCGACCCCAGCCGGCTCGTGTGCGTGCCGTCCAAGGACGACGCCTCCGCGGCGCCGGAGGGGCACTCGACGTTGTACGTGCTCGAGCCGGTGCCCAATCTGCATGTCGGCGAGATCGACTGGGAGGTCGAGACCCCGCGGATGCAGGAGGAGCTGCTCTCCTTCCTCGCGGGCGAGGGCTACCCGACCGACGTCGTCACCGACGCGGTCGTCACCCCCGTCGACTGGCAACAGCAGGGGATGGCGGCGGGCACCCCGTTCGCCCTGGCGCACACGTTCGCCCAGACCGGCCCGTTCCGGCCCGCCAACCACGACCCCCGGCGACCGGGCCTGTTCTTCGCGGGTTCCTCGACGGTGCCCGGCGTCGGTGTGCCGATGGTGCTCATCTCCGGGCGGCTGGCCGCCCGCCGGGTGTCGGACTACCTGGCATGAGCCGACCGCTCACCTCCGACGTCATCGCCGAGGGCGACCGCCGGGCGGCGGCGCTGACCCGGCAACACGGCACCACCTACTACTGGGGGACGCGCCTGCTGCGGCCCGAGCAGCGGCGGGACGTCTTCACCGTCTACGCGCTGTGCCGCCTCGCCGACGACATCGTGGACGAACCCGAGGGTGGAGATCTCGCCGCGACCGCCCGCCGGCTCGCGGACTTCCGCGCACGGTTCGTCACGGCCGTCGAGTCGGCGCAGGTGGAGGTCGGCACCGACCCGGAGGCCCCTGTGCTGGCGGCGGTCGCCCGCACGGTCCGCGAGCGCGGGATCCCCCTGGAGTGCTTCGACCGGTTCTTCGACGCGATGACCCTCGACCTCACCCGCACGAGCTGGGCCTCCTGGCCCGAGCTGCGCGACGACTACATGGAGGGGTCGGCGGCGGTCATCGGCGAGATGATGCTGCCGATCCTCGACCCGCTCACCCCCGAGGCCACGGAGCCGGCCCGGGCACTCGGCCTGGCCTTCCAGCTCACGAACTTCATCCGCGACGTCGGGGAGGATCTCGAACGCGGCCGCATCTACCTGCCGGCCGACGAGATGGCCGCCCACGGCGCCGACGCACGAACGCGGGTCGTCACCCCGCAGTGGCGCGCCTTCCTCGCCGCGCAGATCGCCCGCAACCGTGAGTTGTACGCCCGGGCCCGGCCGGGGGTGACGATGCTGCCGCGCGAGTCCGCGCTGTGCGTCGCACTGGCGTTGCGGATGTACGCGGAGATCCTCGAACGGATCGAGGCGGCCGACTACGACGTGTTCACCGCGCGACGCCGGGTGCCACGCCGCCGCAAGGTCGTGCTGCTGCTGGACACCGTGGCCCGTGGCCCCCGCACCGCCCTCAAGGAGAAGCGATGAGAGTCCCCGTCCGCCGCCGACCTCAACCGGACGAGGCCCATCTTCGATCGACGTGGCGCCAGGCCGCGGTGCCCCGCATCGAGAAGGCCCTGGCCGCTGCGCAGGAGCGGCCGACCGGAGGGTGGTTCGTCGTCGGGACCTCCGGCGACGTACGGGTGCCCAAGGACGGCCGCAGCCCCGCCACGATCGTGAGGGAGATCGCCGGCCGAGAAGTCGTGCTCTACCGCGACGCCGCCGGCACCTTTCACGCCGGACCCGGTGCCTGCCCGCACATGGGAGCGCGGCTGGATGGCTGCGTCGTCGCCGACGGGTCGATCCTCTGCCGCTGGCACGGCCTGGCCCTCGGCGGAGACCGTTCGGAGCTGCGCTGGAACTCCTACCCCGCCCACGACGACGGCGTGCTGCTGTGGGCGCGGCTGGAATCCGACGACCCGTTCGCCGGGGAGCCGACGGCGCGGCCCGTCATCACGACGCGGCCGGACCCGGCCGGCGCGATCTCCGGCGTCGTCGCCCACCGCGCCACCTGCGAGCCCGCCGACGTCATCGCCAACCGCCTCGACCCCTGGCACGGCGCCTGGTTCCACCCCTACGCGTTCAGCCACCTCGTCGTCGACGAGGACGCCTCGGACGTCCACACGCTGGTGGTCGACGTGACGTTCCGCCTGGGACGCACCTTCGGCGTGCCGGTGCGCGCCGAGTTCACCTGCCCCGACGCCCGCACGATCGTCATGACGATCACCGAGGGGAGGGCGCCGGCAGCGTGGTGGAGACCCACGCGACACCCCTGACCGCCCCCGGTGAGACACCCGCGCGCACGGTGGTCCTCGAGGCGACGATCGCGACGTCGCCCCGCCCCGGCTTCCAGGTCGCCCGGGCCTTCTCCCCGCTGGTCGCCGCCGGCATCCGGCACACTGCATCCGGGCTGTGGGTCGACGACCTCGCCTACGCCGAACGGCGCTACGACCTGCGTACCCGCCACCAGCACCGGAGGACCCGATGACGACACCCACCGCCCACGTGCCCGCCGCCTTCGACGAGGTCGCGCGGCGGTACGACCTCATGGTGGGGATGTCGCCCGGTTACCACGCGCAGTTGCGTGCCTCCGCGCGGGCGTTCGTCGACTCCTTGCCACGGGACCCGGGTCGTGAGCTGCGGCTTCTCGACCTCGGCTGCGGGTCGGGCGCCTCGACGCGGGCCCTGGTCGATGCCCTGGACGCGGCCGGCCTGCGCTACCGCCTCACGGGCATCGACGCCTCCAACGGCATGCTCACCCAGGCCCGACGGGACTCCTGGCCGGCCGGTGTCGACTTCGAGCAGGCGCTGGCCGAGAACATCGCCGACCTGCTGCGCAACCGTGGCGAGCACGTCGACGGCGTGTTCGGGGCCTACCTGCTGCGCAACGTCACCGAGCGGGACGAGCTCGTCACCGGCCTGTCCGAACGTCTGGTGCCCGGGGGCCACTGGTCTTCCACGACTACTCCGTCGCCGGGCGTCCGGTCGCCGCCGCCGCGTGGACGCTGCTGTCCTGGGCCGTCATCATCCCGCTGTCGGTCGTCGTCACCCGCCGGCCGGGCCTGTTCGTCTACCTGTGGCGCAGCGTGCTCGACTTCGATTCGGTCCCCCAGATCATGGATCGCCTGGTGCGTGGTGGCTTCGAGGACGTCCGCGCGCGCGGGGTGCCAGGATGGCAGGCCTCGATGGTCCACATCGTCCACGGGCGGAGGCCGAGATGAGCAGGACACCACGGTGGCGGCCCGGACGCGATCGGCGGGCCGAGCGACACGCCCCGCAAACGCTGCTGGACCCCGGCGTGCGGGTTCGCGAGCACGACCCGGCTCGCAACCGCGTGGCCGTCGTCGGCGGCGGGATCGCCGGGATCGCGGCGGCCGCCGTGCTCGCCGAGGGCGGAGCGCAGGTGACGCTGCTGGAGCGCGGAGACCGCCTCGGCGGCCGGGTCGCCTCCTGGACCACCGAGGACGGCCGGAGCATGGGCCGCGGCTTCCACGCGTTCTTCAGGCAGTACTACAACCTGCGTGAGCTGCTTCGGCGCGCCGACCCCGGCCTGTCCCACCTCGTTCCGTTGAACGACTACCCCTTGGTCGACGCCGCCGGGAACACCGACTCCTTCAGCGGCATCCCGCTCACCCCGCCGTGGAGCGTCGGCGCATTCGCCCTGCGCAGCAAGAGTTTTCCGCTCGCGCAGGTGGCGCGGGTCGACCTGCGCCGCGCCACGGACCTGCTCACCGTCGACTTCCCCGCCAGTTTCGGCGACTACGACGGGATGAGCGCCGCGGAGGTCCTCGACCGACTTCGGTTCCCACCCGCTGCGCGGCATCTCGCGCTCGAGGTCTTCGCGCGCAGCTTCTTCGCCGACCCGCGCGAGTTCTCCGGCGCCGAGCTCGTGGCGATGTTCCACTCCTACTTCATGGGGTCAGCCGAGGGCCTGATCTTCGACGTGCCGGACGGCTCGTACGACCGCACGCTGTGGGCGCCGCTGGGTGAGTACCTGTGGCGTCGCGGCGTCGACATCCGCGTGGACGCGGAGGTCACGGTCATCGAGGACCCCGAGGGAGAATCCGGGCCGGTGATCGTCCACGCCCGGGGCCATGCGCCACTGGAGGTCGATGCGGTCGTCCTCGCCACCGACGTCGAACCGCTGCGACGACTCGTCGGCGAAAGCGCCTGGCTGGGTGACCCGGGCTGGCGCGAGCGCATTCAGTTGCTGCGGCGCGCACCGCGATTCGCCGTGTGGCGGTTGTGGCTCGACACGCCCATGGCATCGGACACGCCGCCGTTCCGGGGGACCGCCGGGACCGGCATGCTCGACAACGTCAGCGCCTTGCACCTCTACGAGGACGAGGCGCGGGCGTGGGTCGCCGAGCACGGCGGCAGCGTCGTCGAACTCCATGCCTACGCCCTGCCGGACGACGTCTCGGAAGAGGCCGTTCAGGCGGACCTGCTCGCTCAGGTGCACCGCCTGCATCCCGAGCTCGCCGGCGCGACCACGGTCGCGCAGGGGTGGCTCGTGCGGGACGACTGCGTCCTGGTGACCCCTGAACCGTGGTCGGAACGTCCGGGCATCGTCACTCCCGACCCGCGAGTCATGCTGGCCGGCGACGGGATCCGTGTCGACCTGCCCGTGGCCCTGATGGAGCGGGCGGCGACCACGGGCATGCTCGCAGCCTCGGCCATCCTGCAGAGCTGGGGCCTGACCGGTCAGCCGGTGTGGTCCGTGCCCACGACGGGCGTCCTCGCACGACGGCGCTTCCGCCGCGGCTGAGCCGGGTCGACGAGGGTCGCCTCCACCGGGCCCTCGTCGGGGCTCGCGCCGACGAGCAGCACGCCCTGCTGCCCCCCGTCCATCGGATGGACCCAGGTGCAGTGCAGGGTCAGACCCCCGCCGACTCGCATCACCATCGCCGACGAGGGCCGCTCGTCGAACGGATCGGTGGGCATCATCCGAAACGCGCAGGTGCCGTCGACGGTCGTCCCGACCGGGCGTGGAGTCATGCCGCCAGGGTGGCAGCTCCGTGCGGCGAGTCGGTGTCAGCCGTCGAGGATCTCGAGTTCACGCTCGAGCACGTCCTCGATGCGCGAGAGCACTGCCGACTCGATGGCGCGGCCGACGACGGGGACGTTCACGGTCAGCGACAACTCGTAGCGCACGACGCTGCCCTCTCCTGCCCCGGCGATGTGCATCTCGCACGACGCGTCACCGGGCGCACCGTGGATGTCCAGCGACATCCACCCGTCGATGTCGTCCATGCCCGTCGCACCGCCCTGCCGGTCGCCGGCACGATCCGTGTCGAGATCGGTGCCGACCCGCTCCCAGGTCTCGACACGACGCACGGTGGGGAGCCCGAATCCTGATCTGCCGCGCAACCGCCCGCGGACGACCGCGGGCATCCAGCTCTCGGGGACGGCGGTGTCGATGCCCACGCGCAGGCGACCGGCCCCGTCCTCGTCGTGCACGGTGACGGTGGAGGACTCGCCACCCAGAGCCGCGCGCCGCTCACTCATCGCGGGGTCCCGCAGCCGCGCCCACAACTCGTCAGGGGTCGAGGTCATGCGGCAGGTCAGGCTTCGCAGGGTCATCAGAGCAGCGATCCGGGGTCGTCGGGCACGTCGACAGCGTACGGTCGCAGGACATCCATCGGCACGATCTCCAGCGCCCGTTCATGGGTCGAGGCCAGCACCACGGGCGCGGCGTGCCCGTCCTGATGGGCCTGCAGCCACCTCGCCGCGACCACACACCACCGGTCGCCGGCGACGAGTCCCGGGAACTGCCACTGCGGGCGCGGGGTGATCAGGTCGTTGCCGACGGACTGCTGGTGGGCGAGGAACTCGTCCGTCATCACCGCGCAGATGGTGTGGCTGCCGAGGTCCTCGGGTCCGGTATAGCAGCAGCCGTCGCGATAGAAGCCGGTGACGGGGTCGGTTCCGCATTCCTGCAGTCGACCCCCGTAGACGTTGCGCTCCTCCTCGGCCATACGACGACCGTACCGGGTCCGGCCCGGTGCGGACCGGACATCCCGGGTCCCGAGTGCCGTTCGGGGCTGCCAGGATGGGCCCGTGGACGTCATCGTCATCGGGGGTGGGCAGGCCGCACTCGCCGCGGCGTACTTCCTCCGCCGGGCCGGGTTGTCCTACACCGTCCTCGACGATCAGGACGCCCCCGGGGGTGCCTGGCGCCACACCTGGCCGTCGCTGCGACTGTTCTCCCCGGCGGAGTACTCCTCTCTGCCCGGGTGGCGGATGCCGCCGAGCAAGGACGGCAACCCCGACGCGGCGCACGTCATGGCCTACCTGACCGAGTACGAGCGACGGTACGAGATCCCCGTGGAGCGGCCGGTGCGGGTGGAGGCGGTGCGGCGGACGTCGACGGGTTTCGAGGTCGACACCGACCGAGGGACCCGGCAGGCGGCGGCGGTGATCAGCGCGACCGGCACGTGGTCGCGGCCGTTCGTCCCGGCCTTCCCGGGCCGGGAATCCTTCGGCGGCAGGCAGTGGCACAGCGCCGTCTACGACGGCCCGGACGAGCACGCCGGACGCCGCGTCATGGTGGTCGGCGGCGCGAACTCCGGTGCCCAGATCGCCGCCGACCTCGCCCCGGTCTGCGAGCTCGTGTGGTGCACCCTGGCCCCACCTCGATACCTGCCGGACGACGTGGACGGCCGAGAGCTGTTCCGCTTGGCGAGCGCCCGGGTCCGGGGCGAGGACGGGGCGCAGGGTGTCGGCGGGCTGGGTGACATCGTCGTCGTGCCTCCCGTGCGCGAGGCCCGCGACACCGGGTTGCTCGACCCCGAAGACGTTCCCCAGCACTTCACCCGCACCGGCGCGGTCTGGGCCGACGGGACGAGTCGCGAACTGGATCACGTGATCTGGTGCACCGGGTTCCGCCCTGCCCTGCGCCATCTGGCGGATCTGGAGATCCCGCGTCACCAGGGGCGGTTCGCCACCGACGGGCCACGGGTGGTCGACTCACCCGGCCTCTACGTCCTGGGCTACGGCGACTGGTGCGGTGCCGCGTCGGCCACGTTGATCGGCGTCGGTCAGTGGGCGCGGGCCGCGGTACGTGACATCGTCGAGCGGCTCGACGCGTAGTCCCCTCGCCGGGACGGACCGTCATGTCGCATTCCGGCCGGACACGGCCACGATCAGGGCGGAGACTGAACGGCATGACGATCACCCACCTCGACCGCGAGGGCGCGCTGCGGGCCGTGGCCGGCCGCGACACCCGGTTCGACGGCTGGTTCGTCACGGCCGTGCTCACCACCGGCATCTACTGCCGACCGAGCTGCCCGGCCATGACGCCGCGCGCCGCGAACGTCGACTTCTACCCGACGGCGGCCGCGGCGCAACTGGCCGGGTTCCGCGCGTGCAAGAGGTGCCGTCCCGACGCGAGCCCGGGTTCCCCCGAGTGGGACACACGCGCCGACGTCGTCGCGCGGGCGATGCGCCTCATCGCCGACGGGATCGTCGACCGCGAGGGGGTCCCCGGCCTGGCCCGGGCGCTCGGGTACAGCGTCCGGCAGGTGGAGCGGGTCATGCGCGCCGAACTCGGCGCCGGGCCCCTCTCGATCGTGCGCGCCCGGCGGGCGCAGACGGCACGGACCCTCGTCGAGTCCACGTCGATGCCGCTGGCCGACGCCGCGTTCGCCGCCGGCTTCTCCAGCGTCCGCGCCTTCAACGACACCGTCCGGCAGGTCTACGCCACCACCCCCTCCGACCTGCGAATGCGGGCCTCGGCCACCCCCGGACGGACGCAGCCGGCACGGGCGCGTCCGGATCGGTCACGGCGGGGAGTCTGCACGTGCGGTTGCCCTTCCGGCGTCCGTTCCGCCCGGACGACCTGTTCGGTCATCTCGTCCAGACCGGCGTGCCCGGGGTGGAGGAGTGGCGGGGCGGGGCCTATCGCCGCACGCTCCGCCTGCCGGGCGGGCCCGGCATCGTCGCGCTTCGACCGCAGGAAGGTCACGTCGCGGCCGAACTACGGCTGACCGACGTGCGTGACGTGGGTGCTGCCGTCGCCCGATGCCGCCGGCTGCTCGACCTCGACGCCGACCCGGAAGCGGCCGAGCAGACCCTCGGTGCCGACCCCGTCCTGGCACCGCTCGTCGTCGCGTTCCCCGGCCGTCGCATGCCCCGTACCCCCGACGGCTCGGAGATGGCCCTGCGGGTCGTCCTGGGACAACAGGTCTCGACCGCGGCGGCGCGGACGCACGCCGCCCGCCTCGTCAGCGCCCTCGGCACTCCCGTGCACGATCCCGTCGGTGGCCTGACCCATCTGTTCCCCGCAGCCGAGGCCGTGGCCGGGGTCGACCAGGAAACGCTGTCCTTCCCCCGCACCCGCCGACGCACCCTGGTCATGCTCGCCGAAGCCCTCGCTGCGGGCGATCTCGACCTCGGGGTCGGAGCCGACCGCGAGCATGCCCGGTCGGTCCTCACGTCGATGCCGGGGATCGGCCCGTGGACCGTCGACTCGATCGCGATGCGGGCGCTCGGCGACCCCGACGTCTTCCTCGCCGGTGACCTCGGCATCCGTCAGGTTGCCGCCGGCCTCGGCCTGCCGACCACTCCGGCCCGACTCACCGCCCACGCCCATTCGTGGCGGCCGTGGCGCTCCTACGCGGTCCTCCACCTCTGGGGGACCCTCGACCACCCCATCACCCGCATGCCGAAGGACGGATCATGACCACCGACCGCGCCCACACCGTCGTCGACAGCCCGATCGGACCGCTGACCCTCGTCTCCGACGGCGGACACCTCGTGGGCTGCTACATGGCCGACCAGAAGCACCGCCCCGACGAGACGGCGTTCGGCGACCGTGACGACTCGGCCGCGCCGTTCGAAGAGACCCGACGTCAACTGGCCGAGTACTTCGCCGGAGAACGCACGGAGTTCGACCTGCCGCTCGCCCCCGTCGGCACCGAGTTCCAGCGCCTGGTCTGGACGGCGCTGCGCCGGATCCCCTACGGGCAGACGTGGTCCTACGGTCGCCTGGCCACCGAGGTCGGCAACGCCAAGGCCTCCCGGGCGGTCGGTCTGGCCAACGGCCGCAACCCCCTCTGCGTCGTCGTGCCGTGCCACCGCGTGGTCGGCGCGAGTGGTTCCCTCACCGGCTTCGCGGGCGGGATCGAGCGCAAGAAGACGCTGCTGGACCTGGAGAGTTCGCACGGCACCTGAGCGAGGGCGACGACCGGGAGCTACTTCCCGCTCTGCCCCAATTCGTCCACCCGAGTGGGGGTATGGCCGGGCTCGTAGGTCGTCCATCCCGACGGCGGCGGCTGCCCGCGCGGCACGCAGGCGCCGCCGCCTTCGGAGGAGGTGATGGGGTAGTCCCGATCACCACAGGGAGGCTGGGCGGCCTGGTACATCCCGAAGGCGGCGAACAGCGCCATCGCCAACGCCACCCCGGCGACGACACAACCGAGGACGATGAGAATCACGGACCGTGTCCGCATGACGTACCCCCTCGAACAGCAGAAGACGTGCGAAACAGCAGCGCGTGAGCACCTGTTTCGACGTCACCTACTGTGTCAGGGGGAATGGCGTCGGGGGTCAGCCTCGGAGGGCGTTGCCTGCGGCGATCGTGTCGCGGTGCGACTGCACCTGCGCCACATACCGGGAGGTCTCGCCGTACATGCCGCGCTGCTTCAGCGACGTCATCCCCTGGTAGTAGGCACCCAGGACCGTGGCCTCGTCGCCGCCGGAGCTCTGCTGCAACGTCTTGAGCAACATCACCCCGCAGGTCGCGTTGTCCCGTACGTCGTCGAGGTCGAGCTGACGGCCCAGCTTCTCCGACATCCAGCGGCCGGTGACCGGCATGCACTGCATGACACCGCGCGCCCCCGCGTGGGAGACGGCGTCCGGGCGCCAGCGCGACTCCTGCCAGGCGATCGCCAGAGCGAGGTCGACGTCGATGCCGTGTTCGCGGGCCGCGGCGGCGACCGCGTCACGCGCGGCGAGGCGCTCGGCACCGAGCGACATCGACGCACCGGCGCGGACCGGGCCGGACCGTGCGGCGGCACCCGTCGAGTTCTGCCGGGCAGCAGCCGAACTCGTGGACTGCGTCGAGGACGCACCCTTGGTCGGGATCGTCAGACGCTCACCGATGCGGATGAGGTTGTCGGCGCCGATGTCGTTGGCGGCCCGCAGCTCACCACGGGTGACGCCGTAGCGCAGGGCCACGCCACCGACCGTGTCGCCCGGACGGACGCGGTGGGAATCGCTCGCCGCGACGCTCGGAGCGGTCACGACGACGGCAGCGGGAGGGGCAGGGGGTAGTGCAGCGAACATGGTGGCCTTCCATCGGGGACGAACCGGGTTCGTCCCCGCGGTCCGGTAGGACCGCGAATCGTCGGGCAGGTCAACGAGGCCCGACCCTACAACGAATCGGTCAAGGAATCCCCCGCGCCCGGCACGCCTCCTTGACGCGCGGTCCCGCGGCGCACCGCCCGTTGCCACGTCCACGGTGACCACCGGCAACCGTCCGAACAGGGCGAAAACACCGGCCCCGACTCCGGCCGACCCACCGTACCGGGCCCCCATCCGGCCCGGGTCGTGGACTCCGCTGCGCTCGGCCCGTGGACACCCCGCCCACGGACCGAGCAGACATCAGCGCCGAACGGTCTCGATCGTGAACCCCTGCCGCCGTAGCCGATCCACGAGCAGCCGCCCGAGTCCCGTCGCCGGGGTCATGACCCCACCGGCGTCGGTGACGGCCGCGAGGTCGTCCTGCGCCAACGCGAGCGCGGACTGGCCGAGCATGACCGCCGTGCTCGTGTAGCCCGGGTCCCGGCCGTCGGCCACGCGGGTGCGGTAGTGGGCACCGGTGGTCGTGTCGGCCTCGATGTCGAAGACGAAGCGGCCCTTCTTCATGGAGGAGTCGCTCGGCCCCTCCCCCGGCGAGGGCAGCACCCGGTCCAGCACCGCACGGATGGGCTTCTTGCCCATCCCACCCATGATCCCGGTCACGGCGGCCGAGGTGGCGACGCCGCGGGTCGCACCCAGCGGCCCCTCGCCGGTGTCGACGACCTCGGAGTACTGCAGGTCGCGGCCGTAGGACCACCCGGTGCGGGCGTTGCTCCACCGCACCACCCGCGTGTTGTAGGACGCCATGAAGAACGGGGCGGTCCAGCGTCCGGAGTCGCGGTCGTACTCGACGCCTGCCTTGCGCGCGAGTGCCGCCGGCCCGGAGACACGCTCGGTGTCTGCGTGCCCTGATCGGTCGGGCTCGGCCGCGCGGTCGGGGGACAGCGCGTAGGAGTCACGCAGGAGTCGTCCGACGCTCGGGTCCTCACCGGCGCGCACGACCTGGCCGCGCATCGAGGCGACGGTGCCGCCGCTGATGCCGCCCCGCATCGAGCGGACGTGGGTCACGGTGCGGGTGAGGGTGCCGTCGCCCGCCTCGGCCGCGGCTCGCGCCGTCTCGAGGACTCCGAGATCGGACGGGACGGAGTCGAATCCGCACGAGTGCACGATGCGCGCCCCGGTGCGTTCGGCGATCGGGCCGACCGTGTCGATCGACCAGCGGACGAACGTCACCTCACCGGTGAGGTCGCAGTAGTGGGTGCCGGCCTCGGCGCACGCCCGCACGAGGGCCTTGCCGTACTGCTCGTACGGACCGACCGTGCTGCACACGACCGTCGTCCGCCGCGCGAGCGCGGCCGCCTGCTCGGCATCGGTCACGTCGACGACGACGAGTTCCCAGGTCGAGGCGGCGGGCGGGAGCGAGGCCCTGGCCTGCTCGAGCCGACCCAGGTCGCGACCTGCGAGAGCGATCCGGGCCTCGCCCGCCGTCTCCGCCAGGTGGGCGGCGGTCAACCTGCCGACGAACCCGGTCGCCCCGACGAGGACCAGGTCGAGATCACGACCGATGTTCAGGTCGCCGGAGGGCGTCGTGTCGTTGGATGTCATGGAACTCCCCTGTTCGCGGTTCTCGGTCGGCGCCGGCCACAGCACAACGGCCGGTGCCGCCCCTGTCGAGACGGCACCGGCCATTCTGCCTACTCACGAGTCACCTGTCAGGCGGGCACCTGGCTGCGCAGCCCGGAGCGGCGGGCCCACCAGACGAGCACCGCGACGACGAGCGCGACGAAGACGACCTGCACGAGCATGAACGGCCCGCCCACCCCGACGCTGCGGTCGAACGCGCGGTTCATGTCCGACATGTAGGCGCCGAGGACGCCGGAGACCACGTTGTTGACCGCGTGCAGGAGGATCGGCACCTCGAGGCCACCAGTCAGGCGGGCCGCGATCGACAGCGTCACGCCGAAGGAGAAGTAGTAGAAGACCAGCCACGGGTCCTGCGCGAAGTGGAAGGCAGCGAAGAGGGACGCGCTGATCAGGGTGCCGACGACGAGGGCCGCCTTCTCGCCACCGAGCCACGAACCCGCGGCGCGCTGCACGTAACCGCGGAAGAAGACCTCTTCGGCGGCGGCCTGGAAGGGCATGAGCAGCAACGCGATCACCGCGAACGAGAGCCAGTTGGGGGAACGCTCACCCATGTCGGGTGTGAGCTGCATGAACGCGATCATGTAGACCGCGAACACGACGAGCAGAACCGGCAGGGCCCGCACCATCCACCCGGTGCGCAGTCGTCCCTCGATCGAGCCGTTGAAGCCCCACCGCTGACCGTGGAGGAACCGCACGAACACCCAGGTGATGGGGATGAGCAGGATGAGGGAGAGCATCGTCGCCGCGTACATCGTCGGGGTGAGGACGCCGACGGAGAAGGGGCGTCCGAACGCGGCCACGTCGATCGCCATGGCGGCCAGGCTCGCCACGATGGACGCGAGCAACAGCAGGACACTGCCGCCGATGATCCCGACGACCGGCTTCCACCAGCGCGCCGTCGGGGTGCGGAGGGTGTGCGAGTAGAACTGACCCGGATGCGGGTCACCGTCCATGCGCCGCTCCACCGTGTGCCCCTGTGCCGGGGTCGTCTCGTTCGTTTCCATGCCTCCAGCATCACCCGAGAGTGGCGAGGCGACCCACACACATGCTCATGACCTGCGATGACACCGCCACGGCTGTGGCATGACGGATGTCATGTCCCCCCACCGCTGCGGTCCGGGCTCATCCGGCGGGGGTCGTCGCGGGCGGCGTCTCGGGCGAGAGGGACGTGGCGCTGGGAGCACCCGTCCGGACCGGGGGCGATACGGGGCCGGCGCCGGCCCGACAGTCCTCGGACAGCTCGGCCAGTTGCCCCTGGACTCGCCCGAACTCCCGCACGATCCGGCTCATCGCCGAGGCGTCGAGATCCTGAGCGGCGCGGACGCCGTCCACGAGGACGCGGTTGAGGGTCTGCGACTCGTCCGCGATCTGCAGGCAACTCGCCGGGATGACCACGTCACCGCTACCGACCGTCGGGGTCGTCGCGTCGGTGGTCGGTGCGGTGGTGGTGGTCGGCGTCGCGCCGTCCTCGGCGATGGGCGACTGCGTGGTGTCGCCGCCGTTCACCAGAGCCATGAGCCCCGCTCCCAGGGCGAGGCCGAGCACGAGCGCGAGCACCGGCAGGAGCCAAGAGCGGCGGCCGGGCCGTTCACCGGCTGCCGAGGCCCCCGACGACCCCTCGGAGCTGCGACCTCGCGACTCCGCCGACGAACCCGTCGGGTGCGGGGACCCCTCCTCGGGGCTGTCGATATCGGCCATGACGGTCTCCTTCGGCGAGGTTGGTCCTGCCCCGAAAGCGTAGGCGGGTGTCACCGTTTCGGCCCGGTGGAACGCGCCGACGCGACATACCCGCGCCGATCCGGGACGCTGGACCCTGTCCGACACCGACCGCCCCGACGAGGATCGAGCCGCCATGACCTCCGATACGTCCCACGTGGCGGCAGGCCCACCGGAACCGACCGGAGGCCCGTGGCGTGCACACGCCCGCGTCACCTACGCCCTGCGCTGGCCGATCATCGCCTTCTGGATCGCGCTGGCGGCCCTCGCCGTCTCCTTCCCTCCGCCGGCGGTCGCCGGGGCGAGCGGTGCCGGCTCCTTGATGTCCGCCGACGGCGAAGCGTTCAAGACCGAGGTCCGCGAGATGGAGGTCTTCGGCTTCCCGCTGTTCAGCCGCACCGTGGTGGTGCAGCGCGACGAGACCGGGTTGTCGCCGTACGTCCAGGCGGAGTCGGTCCTGGATGCTGTCGCGGTCAACCAGCGCGAGCCCCGGCCGCCGCTGCTGGGGGCCCTGCCCATGCCCAACGCCGTCACCTTCGGCGCGGGCCAGGACGAACGCGGCACGACCGTCCTCACCTACCTGTTCATGGACCCGCGAACCGACTTCGGGACCCAGCACACCGAATCACGCGTGTACGCCCAGCAGAACCTGGAGCGGCAGGAGGACCACGTCATCGGCGTCGCCGGGTCGATCCCGGCCCGGGCACAACAGGCCTACATCCTCGGGCTGCACCTGCCCACCCTCGAACTGCTGACCCTGGTGGCGATCTTCGTCATCGTCGCCGCCGCCTTCCGCTCTGTCGTCGTGCCGTTCATCGCCCTCGGCGCCTCCGGGATCGCCCTGGTCATCACCATGTGGGTCGTCACCATGCTGGCCGACCTGCTGGGCGTGAGCGCGCCCGCCGAACTACAACCGGTGCTGTTGGCGCTGCTGCTCGGGGTCGTGACGGACTACACGATCTTCTACGTCACCGGACTGGGGACGGCGTTCGGCCGTGGCACGAAGGACCGGCGGGGCGCCGTGACCTCCGCCGTCACCACCTACACGCCGATCATCGTGGCCGCCGGCGTCACCGTCGCGGCCGCCACGCTCAGCCTCGTCGTGGCCCGGTCGGCCTTCTATCGGCCGTTCGGTCCGGCGATGGCCGTCACGATCCTCGTCGGTCTGTTCGTCGCGATCACCCTGGTGCCGGCGATCGTCGCCGTCCTCGGCCGTGGGGTGTTCTGGCCACGCCGTCGGGCGGGTATCGCGAGCATGGCACAGCCCTCGCGGTGGATGGCCGCGATGGTCAGTGGCCTGTCCCGCAAGACCCCCGCGGTGGCGGCGCTCGTCGTGAGTGCTGTGGTCCTCACGATCATGGCGCTGCCCATGGCGGGGATGATCCTCAAGGCGGGGTTCACGAGTTCCCTGCCCGACGACAACACCGTCAAGCGGGCCGCGGTCGCCGCCGCCGAGGGATTCTCGCCGGGGATCACGTCGCCGACCTCGGTCCTCGTCCACGGGCCGGGGATCACCGACGACCTCGACGGCCTCATCGACCTGCAGGACCGCGTGGCCGAGCAACCAGGCGTCGCCGGTGTCGTCGGACCGGCCCTGTCGATGCCGCAGTTCGACCTCGGCGTCTTCACCAACGACGAGCACGACACGGCGCGCATGCTCGTCGTCCTGAAGGACGCGCCGCTCGACGGAACCGCCGTGCAGACCCTCTCCAGGCTTCGCGAGACACTGCCCGATCTCGCGGCCGACTCGGGGTTGCAGGTCGAACACATCGGCGTCGGCGGCGACACCGCGCTGGCGGCCGACATCATCGACGGAACCCTGGACGACCTCGGCCGTCTCGCGCTGGCGGGTCTCGCGGTCAACCTGCTGATCCTCATCGTGTTCCTGAGGGCCGTCGTCGCTCCGCTGTATCTGCTGGCCTGCAACGTGCTGTCGGTGGCCGCGGCCCTCGGACTGACCACGTTCGTGTTCACGAACCTCCTCGGCGAGGACGGCATCACGTTCTACGTCCCGTTCGCCTCGGCCGTGCTGCTCGTGGCACTCGGGTCGGACTACAACATCTTCGGCGTCGGGCGCACCTGGGAGGAAGCGCGGCACCATCCGCTGCCGAAGGCCATGGCGATCGCCATGCCGGAGTCCTCCAAGGCCATCACGACGGCCGGAGTGGTGCTGGCGGTGAGTTTCGGCATGCTCGCGACGGTTCCGCTCAGCGCGTTCCGGGAGCTCGCCTTCACGATGGCCGTCGGCATCCTGCTCGACGTGTTCGTGGTGCGCACGTTCATGGTGCCGGCCCTGCTCACGCTCGTCGGGCAGAAGAGTGCCTGGCCACGCAAGAGTCTGCGGGCCGTGCCGGATCGCAGCATCGACGCCCCCACTCCCGCGTCGGTCTGAGCCCTGCGCGCCGGGGCCGAGTCCCCTCTGATCGAGCCCTCGGACGCGGCCCGCCTCAGCGTCTTGGTGATCGAAGAACAACACGGACGACATGGACCGGGGCTTGCCGGCCGGGTCAGGCCGCTGACCTGCGGCGACAGAAATCGCACTGGCCTCGATGTTGTTCGTGTCGTTCTTCGATCACCGTGACCGCTCGACCGGCGAACCGGGCAGGCCTACATCAGGGTGATGGGGTCACCGATCCGGACCGCGCCGGGCGTCTCGGGGATGAAGTGGACCGCGAGCCAGGTCGCACCGTCCCACCGGCGATGCCGAGCAAGGGTGCGGATGGGGTCCTTGCCGCGGGAGAGATCCGTGGGGTCGATCGTCGTCATGACGCACCGGTCGACGAGCTTGGCCTTGCGCAGGATCGCCTCGCCGATGCGGATCCGCTCCCAGGCGTCCTCGGCGAACGGGGCGTGGACGCCGTCGACGAGCAGGTTGGGGCGGAACCGGTCGGCGGTGATCGGCTCCGGGACCGGTTCGCCACGCTCGAGGGCGGCTTCGCAGATCCACTCGTTCACCTGCGCCACGGATTCCGAGGAGAGCACCGTGACGGGGTAGCCGTCCTGGAACGCGGCGTGATCCCCCTCGCGTCCCAGGGTGAGTCGCCGTCGCGTGGGGTCGTCGCACCACACGAGGGACAGGTCCTCCCGCCCGAGGGCGGCCCGGATCCAGGTGTCCGCCTCTGCGCCGACCGGCCGGGCGAGGAGGTGCTTCTTGCCGAAGAGCCGCACGTCCTCGGCTCCGTCGACCGGGTGGGCCAGTTCGATCGCGGGCATGTCCGGGGCCTCCAGGCGCAGGTCGGCGGTCGTCCCGCCCGTGCTCCTCGTGCTCGCGGTGATGGTGAACAACTCGGGCAGGACGCGCGCGGAGACCATCTCGCCGGTCGCGTCGACGACCATCCACTCGCGGTCCCCGCGCAGTCCGGCGAATCCGACCTCCGCCGTCTCCACCCGACGTATCGCCGTGCTCTTGACCGGGTGCACCCGGATCGATGCCACCTTCATCGCCACCCCCGAGGTCTCGTGTGCGCCCAGGCTCGCACAGCCCGCACCGCGCCCGCCGAGGCACCGCCCGCCGCCTCGGGGCGACGTTCGGCATCGCGGCACATCCCGATTCCCCGGCGACGCCAACACCGGGCGCATGACAATGGAGACGACTCGAGGGAGGTCATCGATGACGGAGACGACGACACTGCTGTCCGGGCTCGCCGATGTGAACCGGTTCGACGCCGAGCAGCGCGCCTGGGTAGCCGAGCGCGTGCGGCGGCTGGACGCCGACGCGCGACGATCCGCCGACACCCACCTGTGGCGACTGGAGCTGCCCGAGACCTGGGGCATCGACCTCTACCTCAAGGACGAGTCGACCCACCCGACCGGCAGCCTCAAGCACCGGCTCGCGCGCTCGCTGTTCACCTACGCCCTGGTCAACGGGTGGCTCGGGCCGGGCACGCTGGTGGTGGAGGCCTCCTCGGGGTCGACGGCGGTGAGCGAGGCCCACTTCGCGCGGATGCTCGACCTGCCGTTCGTCGCGGTCGTGCCGCGCTCGACCAGCCCGGAGAAGATCCGGCTCATCGAGGCCGAGGGCGGCCGGTGCCACTTCGTCGACCGGGCCGATCAGATGTGCGCCGAGTCCCACCGGCTCGCCGCCGAGCACGGCGGTCACTTCCTCGACCAGTTCACCTACGCCGAGCGCGCCACCGACTGGCGCGGGCACAACAACATCGCGGAGTCGATCATCGACCAGCTCGGCGAGGAGCGGCACCCCGACCCGTCCTGGGTCGTCGTCGGCGCCGGCACCGGCGGCACGAGCGCGACGATCGGCCGGTACCTGCGCTATCACCGCCTCGACACGCGGCTGTGTGTCGTCGACGTGGAGAACTCGGCGTTCTTCGACGGCTGGGTCGCGAACGACGCCGGCATCACCTGCGAGGGGAGTTCGGCCATCGAGGGCATCGGCCGGCCGCGCGTCGAGCCGAGCTTCATCCGTCACGCCGTCGACCGGATGATGCGGGTCCCCGACGCGGCCTCGGTGGCCGGCGCCAGGTTCCTCAGCGATCGTCTCGGTCGCCGGGTCGGCGCCTCGACCGGCACCAACATCGTCGGCGTCGCCGCCCTCGTCTCGGAGATGCGCGCCGCAGGTGAGCGCGGCTCGATCGTCACGCTCCTGTGCGACTCCGGCGACCGCTACGCCCACACCTACTTCGACGACGACTGGGTGATGGGGAAGGGGTGGGAGATCGCCGAGTGGCAGCGCGAACTCGAGTCCGTGTTGCCCACCCGGTGACCCGGTCGCCGATCACGCGGCGTCGGTCAGTCCTCGGGGAGCGCGGCGAACGCCTTCTTGGCGCCGAAGTACCAGTCGAGGGACTTCTTGGGGCGCTTCCAGCGTCCCTTCATCTCTTCGCGGGCCTGCTCATGGGTGACATCGCCCGCGGCGACGGCCTCCTTGAGATGACGGTCCTGGGCCTGGATGACCTCGTCGGCGTTCTCGCCTCGTAGCTGCAGGTCACACGGTCCGCCCAGTTGGCGACAGGTCATGGCCTTCATCTGTCTCTCCGTCTCGCTCGATTCCGGGCCAGGATGACCCGCTGACCTTATGACGCGGCAGGCGCGATGAATGTGTCACCGGCGGCCGACTTCGCGACGCCGATCCCCCGCCCGGCGGACCAGCCTGCCCAGCAGCGCCGGCTCCGCCCGGAAGTCGATGCGGTGCACGACGCCGCCAGACACGACGAAATCGAAGGCCACCCGCGGGGTTCCGCGGTCGAACCACGCCGCCCCGGGTCGATCCCCGACGAAGACCGGCAGGGCGGAGGCCGCAGCGCCGTTGAAGAAGGTGGCCACCTGTTCACGGCCGTCGATGCGATGCGGGGTACCGACCAGCACCGCAGCCCGATCCGCTCCGACCGCCGCGTCGGGCGCCAGCAATTCGAGCAGCCGCTCGAACTCGCCGTGCCGGGCCGCCGCGAGGAAGGCGTCGACGACCTCCCAGTCGGCGGGCCCGTCCTCAACTGCCGGTCGCCGGACCTTGGCGCGGGCGCGCGAGGCGAGCGTGCGGGCCGCCGGCGGGGTGGTGTCGAGCACCTCGGCGATCGTGGCGAACTCGAATCCGAAGCTGTCGTGCAACACGAACGCGACCCGCTCCCGCGGGCCGAGCCGATCGATGACCGCCTGCAGGGCGACGCCGAGGGTCTCCGCCGACTCCATCTCGTCGGCGGGATCCGGTGCGGTATCCGGGAGTTCGATGTCGGCCTCGGGCGTGGGCACCCGCCGGCGCAGCCGATCCAGGCACAGGCGCACGGTCACCGTCGTCAACCACCACGTTCTCGATCTCCTCCGAGGACCCGTGACGCCGAGACCGCCGCCTATTCCCGGCTACTAGTTCTATTGACCTCAGGATCGGTGCCTGGCCAGGCTCGGTCTAGGTGGTCGGGGTGGTCGCTCTTTTCCGGCTGTCCATCCTGGTGGTGTGACTCTCGACCGGCTTGCGCTGCTCTGGCCACCGACATGGTCGGGAGAGGCTGAAGAAGGGATTGCTCTGCTGGTAGTAGCGGTGCCCTCCGGACCGACACCACCGATGTCGAGGATGTCAGGAGGCAGCTGATGAACGAGCAGGCACCGGGTCCGGTCGTGATCGGGATGGACCCGCACAAGCGCACCGTCACGATCGAGGTGATGACCCCCAAGGAGCAGATCCTCGGACACGGACAGTTCACTACCGACGAGGACGGCTTCGCCGCGATGCTGGAGTACGTCAGGCGTTGGCCCCAACGGAGGTGGGCGGTCGAGGGCTGTGAGGGCATCGGTCGACATGTCGTGGCCAGGTTGTTGCCGCTGGGCGAGCAGGTCGTGGACGTGCCGGCCAAGCTGTCCGCCCGGATGCGGATCTTCGCCACCGGCCAGGGCCGCAAGACCGATGACACTGACGCCCACTCCATCGCCCTGGTCGGGGCCCGGATCGCGGGGTTGCAGTCGGTGGCCCACGACGAGCAGCTGGAAGTCCTGCGGCTGCTGGTCGACCGGCGCCGCCGGATCGGGGAAGAACACGTCCGCAAGGTCTGCCAGCTGCACGCCCTGCTGCTGGAGATCGTCCCTGGTGGGGCCAAGAAAGACCTGTCCGCCGCCCGCGCCCGCACGATCCTGACCGGCGTGCGACCCAAGGACGCCCTGGGCAAGACCCGCAAACGGGTCGCCCTGGAACTGGTGGTCGACCTGGAACGGATCCACGCCCGCAAGAAGAGCGCGGACAAGGAACTCATCGAGCTCCTCAAGAGCACCGGGACCGCCCTGCTCAGGTTGCACGGCATCGGACCCACCGGCGCCGCCCGGCTGCTGGTCGAGATCGGTGACATCACCCGGTTCCCCAGCAAGGCCCACTTCGCGTCCTGGAACGGTACCGCCCCGATCGACGCCTCCTCCGGTGACAACACCCGCCACCGCCTTTCCCGCGGCGGGAACCGACAGATCAACCACGTGCTGCACATCATGGCCATCGTCCAGCTGCGCACCCCCACAACCCAAGGACGGGCCTACTACGACCGGAAAATCGCCGCCGGCAAACGCCCCAGCGAAGCAATGCGCTGCCTGAAACGACGCCTATCCGACATCCTCTACCGCACCATGCTCAACGACGTCCTCACCACACAAAGGACGGGCCCAGGAGGACACCGGGGCGCGTCACTGTCATCCAGCGCGGCCGGCTCACAGCCCCACACCGACACTTCGGATCAGTCACTTCCTGGACCCGTCACCACCCAGAATACGACCCCCCTCAAGACCCCCGCTTGACACAGAAGGGTGCCGGTTTCGGCGGGAGGGGGCGGGTCGGACGACTCCGGGCGTTGCGTGCTCCGCAGGCGTAGCCAGGCCGTCTGCACGATGTCCTCGGCCTCGACGGCATCGCCGAGGATCTTCGCCGCCATCCCCACCAGACGCGGCCGCTCCTGCGCGAACACCTGATCGCTCACCTGCCGGCCTCCTCATCGCCCGTCACCACAGTGACGGATCGGGTGGCCGAAACGTGTCACTCGTCGGCCACGAGCCGCCCGACCGGCTCCCTACGCCACGGCCGTTCCGTCGAGTTCGATCATCTGCCCGGGGATCGCGAGTCGGATGACGCCGAGCATCGTCGTCGTGGGCGCCACGCCGGCTGCGGCCAACCTCGCCGCCAGCACGCCGTAGTGAGGGAAGAGCGCGTCGACGTCGGTCGTGTAGACGTTGAGCCGGACGAGGTCGGCCAGCGACATGCCCGCCTCGCCCAGCACCGCCTCGAGGTTGTCGAGGGCGAGCGACACCTGCGCGGCCATGTCACCGGGGTGCGCGGGCTGCCCGTCCGGAGCCATCGCCGTCTGCCCGGAGATGTACAGCGTGCGGGTCTGGCCCGACACGACCTCCCCCTGGTTGAAACCCATCTCCACCGACCAGGTCACCGGGTTGATCGCCACTCGTTCCATGTCTGCTCCTCCAGGGCCGTGACGAGGGTGCGCGTACCGCCGGATCGGCGGTCGCGGGCCTCGCGCGTTCAGCCTCCCGACGAATCACGACACCTGATGTCATGTTTCTTGGCACACTCACGAGATGCGCGCCGACCGGTTGCTCTCGATGGTGTTGCTGCTGCGCCGCCGAGGCCGGATGACCGCCGGGGAACTGTCCGACGAACTCGACGTCTCGACCCGCACGGTGCTCCGCGACATCGACGCGCTGTCCAGCGCCGGAGTCCCCGTCTACGCCGAACGCGGGCGCCACGGCGGGTTCGCGCTCCTGCCTGACTTCCGCACCGAACTCGTCGGCCTCAAGGACGACGAGGCCCTGGCGCTGATCACCGCGGGAACGGAGCGCGGAGATCACGCATTCGGGCTCGGCTCGGCACTCGCCTCCGCCCTACGCAAGGTGGTCGACACCCTCCCCGAGGACCGCCGCACCGACCTCGGCGAGGCCGCCCGTCGACTGCTCGTCGAGCCGGAGACCGACCTGCTCTCCCGCCGCCGATCCACGGAGGACGTCGCGGACGCGGTCATGGTCGAGGTCCGCCGGGCCGTGCTCACCGGACACCGGCTGCGCTTCACCTACGCCGCGCCCGGCGCGACGCCCCGAGAGCGCACGGTGGACCCGATCGGCCTGGTCACCGTGCGCGAACGCACCTACCTGCTGGCCACCAAGGACGGTGAGGACCGCACCTACCGCGTCGCACGGATGGCGCAGGCCGAGGTGCTGCCGGAGGTGGCGCAACGCCCGGACCAGGTGGACCTCGACCGCATCTGGCAGGAGCGGAGCGCGCGCTTCCTGTCCACCGACCACCTCCCCGTCGTCGTCCGGGTCGACCCCACCCGCCGCGAGGAGCTGCTGCGGAACGCGCGTGCGGTGCGTTCGCAGGAGACGGATTCCGACGGGTGGGTGCGCCTGCACGTGATGTTCGAGGATCTCCGGCACGCGACGTGGGCCCTGTGGCAACTCGACACCGGCGCCGAGGCCGTGGCTCCCGACGCCCTACGCCGCGCCCTGCGTGACCGGGCGCGCGAACTCGTCGCCCGCTACGGGCGATCGACGGAATGAGTCGGTCACTCCTTGGCGTCGGACCAGCGCGTGATGACCCGGGTGTCCGAGACGAACCGGACCCCTGATCCACCCGACCAGCGGCGAGACGCGTCCTGCAGCGCCACGTCGACGAGCCGGGCGGCCTCCTCACCGTGGGCGGCGGGTACGTGGACGAGCAACTCGTCGTGCAGGCACAGGACGATCCGGGCTCCCAGGTGCGCGGTCGTCGCCCGCACCGTCGCCGCCCACGCCTTGAAGAGTTCGGCCGCGGCGCCCTGGATGATGGCGTTGCGTGTGAACCGCCCTCGGGCTGCGTCGAGTTCGGGGTTCGTGCCCGGCCGTCCGTCGGGGCCGAGCATCCGGGTGGTGGGGATGAGCCGCCCACCGAAGGTGCGCACCGACTCACCGCGCACCCCCGCCGCGTACGCCCCCTCGAGCAGCCGGATCGCCGTCGGGTAGGCGCGTTCGAGGCCCTGCAACGCCGCGGCGGCCTGGCCGGCGCGGCCTCCGTACATCGCCGACAGCACCGCCACCTTGGCCACCGCCCGCTCCACCCCGAGGGTCTGCGCCACCGGCGCGTACAGGTCGTCGGCCATGGTGGCCTGCACGAACGCCGGATCGCCGGACACCACCGCGAGCACCCGAGGCTCGATCTGGCCCAGATCGGCCCGCACGAACACGTGCCCCTCATGGGCCGCGACCCCGGGACGCAGGAGGGCCGGCAGGTTGTGCAGGCCACTGGCCGCGGTCATCCGGCCGGCGCCGCCGTCGCACGCGCGCCACTCACCGCGCAGCCGGTGATCGGGTCCGACGTGCTCGGCGATCCACCGCACCCCGTACGTCGTCGCGATCCGCTCGTCGGCCCGCCATGCCAGCAGCGCCGGGACGACGGGGTGGACGTTCGCGTACTGCTCGAGGACGTGCTTGCGGGTCGAGGGCACGTCGATGCCGACCGCACCCAACAGCTCGCGCACCTGCGCCGGGTTGCGCAGGTCCAGGTGCTCGCGGCCGGGCACGTGCGCGAGGACCCGGGCGTCGCGCTCGGCGGGCGGCCCGCTCATCGGTTCGACCAGGTCGAGCAGCACCGCTCGGTCGACCGGCAATCCGTCATGCCCCAGCTCCGCGCAGAGTACGGCCGCGGCCGACTCGGCATGGATCGTCGCGACCAGCCGCGGGGAGGTGGCCGAGGCCAGTCGGTGCTGCGCGTCCGCGCAGGTCAGGACGGTCTTCGCCCAGGTGAGCAGCCGGTCGTCGGTGATGGCCCAGGCCCCGGCCGCCGCGTCCGCGCGCAGGTACCCGTCGGGCCGCGTGACGTCGTCCGCAGGACCGGTTCCCGGCGTCTCGTCGGCGCCGAGCAGATCGAGTAGGTCGCCACGATGGCGTGCGGGCATCCCTGCCGGGTCGAGGTCGTGCGCGAGCGCCCAGGCCTCCGCCGGCTCCGCGGACCATCCGCCCGCCAGCAGCCGGTGCGCCTCGGCGACGTCCCACGCCCGGGCGACCCGCACCCCCGCCGCGAGCAGCGGACCCACGACCTCGGCGGCCGACCACCACACCCACCGCGGCCGCCCCTCCTCGAGTCGCGCCACCAGGGCGGGCAACTCCCCGAGATCGACGACGGCGCTCACGTCCGCCCCCACCACCGCTGCCCGAGGCACCTCGGGCGCACCCCACGCGTCGGCCGCCGTCGGGCCGATGACAAGGGCGACGGTGTCGGGCATGAGTGCAGCGTACGAGGGACCCCCGACAGACCCGTCGTCCGAGTCGAAGAACAACACCGACAACATCGCCAACGGGACCGTCGAGATCGATCCAGGTCACGGCGGTGCGGCCGGCGGCAGGGCCTTCGTCGATGTTGTCGGTGTTGTTCTTCATCCGCTGAGCCCCCAGCAGCCGAACCCCCGCAGCGCCCCGGCCTGCCCCTGTGGACAACGCCCACGACTCACCCACGGGCCCGGCACACGATGGCGGTATGCCTCACCCCTCCCGCATGGCCGAGCTCCATGCCGCCCTCGTCGCTGCCGGTGGAATCGCCGGATGGGCCGACCTGGTGCGCGCCTCCTCGGCCGCGACGGTGCGGTCGGCCCTCGTGCGAGACACGATCCGTCGAGTGGGGCGGGGCGTGTACGCGCTGTCGACGCACAGCGAGCCCCGGGTCGGTGACCCGACCCTCGCCCGTGCGTGGTCGCGCTGGGCCCTCGGACCGACCGACGCCGAGGTCGCAGCCCTCGTGGCTCGGCACGCCCATGCCAGGGGCTGCTTCGGCGCCCTGTCCCACCGCTGCGCCGCCTCCCATCACGGGTGGCCGGTGCTCTGTGAGCCGCCCGTGCTGGAGATCGCCCTCCCGCACGGGCGGCGGGGTTTCACCCACGTGGCCGACCAGCCCGTCCGTCTGTGCCGGCACGACCTGGCCCCTGCCGAGCGGCGGGAACACGCCACCTCTCACCTGCGCACGGTGATCGACTGCGCAGTCGACCTACCGTGGCCGGAGGCGCTCGCGATCGCCGACTCGGCCTTGCGCGCGGGGTCGGTCGAGCCGGGTGAACTGATCCAGGCAGCGGACCGCTACCGGGGGCGCGGAGCGCCCCGCGTGCGCCGCGTGGCCCAGGCGGCCGACGGTCATTCGGCGAACCCGTTCGAGTCCACGCTGCGCGCCGTCCTCGCGGACGTCCCCGAGGTGAGACTCCGTCTGCAGCACGAGATCACGCACGGAAACGGGCGCGTCCGGGTCGATCTGGCCGATCCCGACCTGAGGATCGTCGTCGAGGCGGACAGCTACGAGTTCCACGGGTCTGTCGAGGCCTTCGCGCGGGACCGCCGGCGGTACACCGAACTCACCGCTGCGGGATGGACCGTGCTGCCGTTCTGCTTCGGCGATGTCATGAAGAACCCGGGGTGGGTCCGGGAGATGGTGCGGGCGGCGGCGTTGGTCCGGAGCACGTGACCGCCCGAGTCCCAACCCGCGAAGAACAACACCGACAACATCGACGACGGGGCTGTTGAGATCGCCGCAGGTCACAGGCCTGCGGCTACCGGCAAGGCCGTGTCGATGTTGTCGGTGTTGTTCTTCGTTCCGCTCAGGGGGCGGTCCCACCGACGGATCGGCGGTTCCGCGCAATCCGCCGAGAGCATCGCGCGGATCGCCTAGCGTCACCGGCATGGGTACCGATGACACCGCCGCGAAGACGCCCGAGCCGAACACCGAGAAGCCCGACCCCGTGGATGCGCTCGTCTCGACCCGCCACACGCTCGACGTCGACGGCGGCACCCTGGCCTACAGCGCCCGCACGGGCCGCATCGTCATCCGCGAGGAGGAGACGAAGGACGACGTCTTCCACGGGTGGAAGGCCCGCGCCGAGCTCTCCGTCACCGCGTACACCCTCGATGACGCAGACCCGGCTACCCGCCCGATCACGTTCGTGTTCAACGGAGGTCCCGGGTCGAGTTCGGTGTGGCTGCATCTCGGTCTCCTCGGACCCCGCATCGTCGACGCCGGCGAGCCCGGCTCCCCCACCCCGCCGCCCTACCGGCTGATCGACAACCCCCACACGCTGCTGGCGCACTCCGACCTCGTGTTCATCGACCCCCTCTCCACCGGGCAGTCCCGCGTGGTCGAGGGTGGCAAGGCCAAGGAGTTCCTCGGCTGGAAGAAGGACGTGGAGCAGGTCTCCGAGCTCATCCGGCTGTGGTGCACCCGTGAGGACCGGTGGATGAGCCCCAAGTTCGTCTGCGGGGAGTCCTACGGCACGACGCGTGCGGTGTCGGTGGCCGCGCACCTGTTCGACACCTACGGGATGCAGCTCAACGGGCTCGTCCTCATCAGCTCGGTCCTGGACTTCGGCAGTCAGGACTTCGACTACCTGCGCCACGACGAGGCGTGCCTGTCGTTCCTGCCCACCTACGCCGCCATCGCGCACTACCACGGGCTGATCCCGGACAGGTCGCTCGAGGAGGTCCTGGCCGAGGCCGAGGAACTCTCCGCTGGCCCCTACCGGTCGGCCCTCGCCCGCGGGCACCGTCTGACCGATGAAGAACGCACCGAGATGGCAGGCAGACTCGCGGCGCTCACCGGGCTCTCCGTCGACTACCTCCTGCGGTGCGACCTGCGCCCGGAGCACTGGCGCTACTGCACCGAGGTGCTGCGCGACCGCGGCCTCACCGTCGGTCGCATCGACGGACGGATCACCGGCCCCCTGCACTCCCGCATCGCCGAGAAGATGGACGCCGACCCCTCCATCGACGCACTGCAGGGGCCCTACGCGGCGGCGATCCACCACTACCTGCGCGCCGAGCTGAACTCGGATCTCGACCTGCCGTTCATGGTGTTCTCCGACGCCTTCTCGCAGTGGTCGTACAAGGAGTTCGAGGGCAAGCCGATCGATGTCACGGACAAGCTCGAACGCGTCATCGCGCCAACCCGCACCTGCAGGTGCGCATCGAGTACGGCTACTACGACCTGGCCACCCCCTACGGCGCAGCCGTCGACACGGTCACGCACCTCAAGCTCCCCGCCGAGGCGTTCGACCGCATCGAGCACGCCTACTTCGAGACCGGTCACATGCCGTACGTCGGGGAGTCCTCGCGCGTCGAGGAACTGCGCGGGATCGCGGCGTTCGTGCGACGCGCGTGCCCCGGGGATGCCTCACCCGACGCGCCAGACGACGGCGAACATCACTGATGTCGTAGCACTTTCGCTACAGACTCCCGCGCTGCGGTCGAGTGGGAGGAGGTAAGGACACCTCCCACACCGTCCGAAACCTGGTGCCATGAAGCTCGCCCGGACCCCGACCGTCCCAGTGGTGTCAGCCCTGGCCCTGTCCCTCGCGGCACCGTCCGCACCCGCTGCAGTGGCCTCGGAGCAGGCGACGTCATCACGCACGATCAACCCGGCGGCGAGGTTCGGCACGATCGTTCCGCCGTGCGCCGACCCGATCGACAGCGCCGTCAAGGACGGTGAACCGATCGAGGTGGACCTGTCGCCCTACCGCTTCACGGTCGGCAGGATCGACCCGCGCGTCTGGACCGACTCCCCCTCGAAGGACCCGGCCTGGACGATGTGGTTCTACTCGTTCCGGTGGGCGCAGCAGGTGGCGCGCAAGGCCGCGGCGCACGGGCAGGACGAGGCCGTGGCCCGGACGGTCGCGCAGGTCCAGCGCTTCTACACCGAGAATCCCGACACCGGCCGGAGCGTCCACGGCTGGGACGAAGGGACCTCGCTGCGCCGGCTGCAGACCCTCAACTGCCTCTATCACCTGTCGAAGGACGAGCGGATCCCCGCGATGATGGCGGTCGAGGTCGAGCTCCAGTTCGGCCCACGGTATTATGGCCCGCCCTACCGCCGCATCCACAATCACGGTCTGATGGCCAACCAGTTCATCATCACCGCAGGGTCGCTCGTCGGTCGGGCCGACTGGATCGAGCGGGCGGCCCAGCGGATGTCGAACGAGATCGAGGGCGCCTTCTCCACGCGGGGCGTCAGCTTCGAGCAGTCGGCCGCCTATCACAAGGACAACCACGGGCAGTGGGCCGCGTACGGCCGCATGATCGAGGAGGTGCTGCCCGGCTCCCCCATCCCGGCCAAGATCAACGCCAAGCTCGTGCGGGTGGCCGAGGCCTCGCAATGGCTCACCGAGCCCGACGGGATGGTCACCTCCGTGGGCGACTCGCTGCGCGTGCCCGGGGTCCCCGGTGGCCGCGGCAAGAAGCCCGGCGCGTTTCGCGACGAACAGACCGGGTGGCTCGCCGGACGGTTCTCCTGGAAGGACCCCAAGACGTCCTACTTCGTCGTGCGTTACGGCCCGAAGACCTGGGCGCACGGGCACTTCGACAAGAGCTCGGTGGTGTGGAGCACCGCCGGCTCCCGCGTCCTCACCGGCCCGGGCTACTCGACCTACGACCCGGTCAGCCCGACGGCACCGTGGTGGAAGAAGCCGTACGCGCACAACGTCGGCGTCGCCCGTGGACGCGCCCTCGATGCCGGCGCGACGGGTCGGGTCACGTCGTTCACCAACACCGGCAGGGTCATGACGACGGTGGTGCGGGACCGGGCCTACGGCGTCGATCACGTCCGCCGGGTCACCGTCGACGACCCGGGCAAGCGCATCACGGTCGTCGACGGCTGGCCGCGCGGCGTCGTCTCGACCCAGCACTTCCATCTCGACCACACCTGGAAGCTCGTGAGTCGCTCGAAATCCGGCCTGGTGGCGAGGAACTCGGTGACCGGCAAGCGGGTGGTGATGACCACCGGCGGCACCATCTCGCGCGTCTCGGTCGGGTCTTCCCGGTATCAGGACGGCTGGCAGTACCTCCGCTTCGGGGAACGCCGGAACGCCATCGCGATCAAGATCGACTCGAGCTACCGCAACACGGCCACGACGTTCGCGGTGAGGTGAGGCCTGCGCCGCCCGCTCAGCGGGTCAGCGCCTGCTCGAGGTCGGCGATGAGGTCGGCCGGGTCCTCGAGCCCGACCGAGAGCCGCAGGACTCCGGGCAGCGGGCGGGCCTTCGGTGCGACCGGCCGGTGGGTCAGCGAGGCCGGGTGCTGGATGAGGCTGTCCACGCCGCCCAGGGAGACGGCGTGGGTGATGAGGTGCACCCCGTCGACCACGCGCGCCGCGGCCTCGTAGTCACCGACGTCGAAGGCGAGTACCGCTCCGGGGCCGGCCATCTGGCGTCCGAGGAGACCGCCCGGGTCGGTGCCCGGCATCCCGGGGTGGAGCACGCGATGCACCTCGGGGCGGTCCGCGAGCCACGCCGCCACGACCGTGGCGTTCTCCTGCTGCGCGCGGACGCGCACGGGCAGGGTCTGCAACCCCCGGTGGGCCATGTAGGCGGCCAGGGGGTGCAGGATTCCGCCGGTCAAGGCCCGTACCGCCCGCAATCGCGCCGCCCATTCGGCGTCGGTGGCGATGACGCCCGCGAGCAGGTCGCCGTGTCCGCCGAGGAATTTGGTGCCCGAGTGCAGCACCATCCGGGCTCCGAGGTCGAGCGGACGTTGCAGGACGGGGGTGGCGAAGGTGTTGTCGACGAGGACCGGCACCGTCCCGGCCTGCCGCACCACGGCTGCGATGTCGACGAGCTCGAGGGTCGGGTTGCCGGGCGACTCGACGATCACCAGCCCGGTGTCCGGGGTGATCGCGGCGTCGACGGTGTCGGCCTGCGCCCAGGTCACGCTCGTGCCGAGGAGTCCGGTGGAGAGCACGTGGTCGCTACCGCCGTACAGCGGACGCACCGCGACCACGTGTGGGCGTCCCAGTTGCACGATCGCGAGCAGCGCGGCGCTGAGTGCGGCCATCCCCGAGGCGTAGGCCACCGACTGCTCGGCCCCCTCGAGCCGGGCCAGGGCCTCCTCGAACCTCGCGACGGTCGGGTTCCAGAGGCGTTGATAGACCGTCGACTGCCCGGGTTCGAGCACTCCACCGCCGGCGAGATGTTCGTAGGAGTCACCGCCGGTCTCGACGTCGGGCACCGGGGCGGTGCTGGAGAGATCGATGGGCGGGACGTGCACGCCGAGCGACGCGAGGTCTTCGCGGGCGGCGTGCACGGCGGTGGTGTCGAACCGGTGGGACATGGTGAGTCTCCGACGTCGGTGGGGTGGGCCTGGCTCCCTCAGTGTGTAGATTCTTCTTCAGAGAATCAATGGATTCGCAGAATCCTCTGCTCACTGCCTGTTTTAGCGAAGGAGAGCCATGCCGTCCCGTCCCGAGCATCGCCCACTCGACGAGATCGACAGGATCCTGGTCACCGCGCTGGAGAAGGACGGCCGCCTCTCCAACACACAGCTGGCCCGCACCGCCGGCATCGCCGAATCCACGTGCCTGACGCGGGTCAAGGCGCTACGCGAGCGGGGCATCGTGCGCGGCATCCACGCCGCGGTCGACCCCGCTGCCGTCGGACGTCCCGTCGAGGCCATGGTCGCCGTCCGGTTCGGTGGTCACGCCCGCGCGCACATCGAACGATTCACCGACGAGGTGCCCCAGGTCCCCGGGGTCATCAGCCTCCACCACGTCTCGGGCGCCACCGACTTCTACGTCCACCTGGCCTGCCGGTCGGCGCACGAGCTGCGCGACTTCGTCCTCGACCACCTCACCAACCGCCCCGGCGTGCTGCACGCCGAGACGTCGCTGATCTTCGACTCCCGCCGCGGCACCCACCCGATCACCGACCCGATGAGCTGACCGGAGACGCCGCCACGCCATCCGTCACCGAGCCCCCGGGTCGCCCTACGGTCGGCGCCGGCCCGGTGCGAGCACCGCGAGGAGGAAAGCGGCGAGTTGAGCCGTGCCGCGGGCGGTGAAACGTGACGGCCGAGAACGCGATGTGGTCGCGGACTCGGAGAATTCGAACGCACTGGTAGCCATGTCGAGCTCCCCAGGATCATGTCGAGCGAATAGCCCGCCAACCTACGCTCGTCTTGTCCGTTTGACCATGGGTCGCCCGCCCCTGCCCAGCGTGGTCCCGGCGCGTCGGCCTCGTCCCGATCAGCCTGCGCGGGTAGCCAGCTCGTCGACCAGGCGGACGTAGTCCGCGGGGGCTTCGTCGTGGAAGCCGTGCCCGGTGTCGCTGCGATGGAAGCGGCCGTCGCGCAGCAGGGCGAAGGCACGGTCGGCCTCCTCGTCCGACATGGCGCCACGCAGGATGCCGTCTTTTCCGACCTGCACCTTCGTGTGGACGAGGGTGGTGGGGACGGTGATGCGCGCGAGGGTGTCCGCGTGATCCCACCCCTCGTCCCAGGAGCCGGTGTAGAACGCGTCACCGAAACGCGGGTCGTACTGCCCCAGGGCACGAAAGGACTCGTTCATCAGTGGCGGCAGCGCCCACCATCTCGGTCCTGCGCCCGGATGCGCGCGGTGATAGTCACGACCCTGCTGCTTGAACCACTCCGCACCTCCTCCGAAGAACTGCCAGATGCGTGAGTTCTCGAGGGTGTACTCGACGAAGTCGGTATCGCCCGAGGCGAGGAAGTCGTGCGCGTTGGTCGCGAGATCGACGTAATTCCACGTCTCCCTGGCTCGCGGCAGGACCGTCGTGAACAACGGCGGATCCTCCAGGAGGGCGGCACGGACCTGACCGCCCGCGTTCGCGGCGAGCCACGTGGCCAGGTGCCCACCCGAAGAGTGACCCGCGACGATGACGGGCTCCCCGATCACCCGCGCGATGAACGCCTGCAGGTCTTCGCCGTGCCGCACCGCGCTGTACTTCTCCACAGCACGGCCGGAGTCGCCGTGACCGTAGCATTCGAGCGCATACACGTGGTAGCGCCGCGACAGTTCCGGCAGCACACGAAAATAGTTCTTCCAGTCCGTCGACTGCCCGTGGATGAGCAGCAGCGCCGGCCCGTTGTCGGGCCCCTCGGCGTAGCTGATGAGCGACCCGTCCACGGTCGCGCGCCGCTGCGCATAGCCCGCGGCCCACACGCGCCTCATCCCGCGGTCGACGTAGGTCAGGTTCTCCCGGATCTGCAGGCCGAGAAACCCCGCCCCGGTGACGGCCGCTGCCGCCAGACCGATCCCGGCCCATCTCAGGACACGTCCGTCTCGAGCCGTCGTCGTCATACCCGACATCATCCCTGCCCGATCAGGCGAGCAGCGTCAACCGATCGGTCGACGCGCAGACCGATCGACGACCCGGATCAGGTCTCGGTCCTCACTTGCGGAGTCCCCCGGCCGTCCTCGTCGACCTCGCCCCGCTCCTCGCGGTAGCGCTGCGCGATGGCCTCCCACGTCTCCGCGTTGCGGATGCCCAGGCGTGCCGGGTCGAAGATCGGGTCGAGACCGGCCTTGCGCTGCTCGGAGTAGTCCTTCATCACCGTGATGCCGGTCCCCACGAGGAAGAGCATGGCGAACAGGTTGATCCAGGAGTAGAGCCCGACACCGATATCGGCCATGTTCCACGCGAAGTCGGACTTGTTGAAGGCGCCGACGAGGATCGAGGCTGCGAGCACGATCTGGACGACGACGTTCGCGATCCTCTCCTTGCGTCCGCTGCGGAACAGGAAGGCGATGTTCGTGTCGGCGTAGAACCCGAAGGACAGCAGCGTCGTGAACGCGAAGAGGAACATCGCGATCGCGACGAAGGCGGCGCCGAATCCCGGGAAGACCGAGTCGATGGCCGACTGCGTGTAGACGGCCGACTCCACGCCGGGGATGTTGGAGATGATCTCGGTCTCCTCATCCAGCCCCACCACGTTGTACTGCCCGGTGACGAGGATCATCAGACCCGTGATGGTGCAGACGAACAGCGTGTCGATGTAGATCGAGAAACCCTGGGCCAGGCCCTGCTTGAACGGGTGGCTCACCTCGGCCGCGGCGGAGGCCTGCGCACCCGAGCCGGTACCGGCCTCGGAGGAGTACACCGCGCGCTTGACGCCCCACATGATGATCGCGCCGAGCATGCCGCCGAAGACCGCTTCGCCGCCGAACGCACTGCTGAAGATGAGGCGGAACATCTCGGGGATGCGCGAGGCGTCCATGACGAGGATGACGATGCCCAGCAGGATGTACGCGACGGCCATGAACGGGACGAGGAATCCACAGACCTTACCGATGCGCTTCATGCCACCGAAGATGACCAGGCAGAACAGCACCGCCACGACGACGCCGGTGATGCGCGGGTCGATTCCCCAGGCGCCGTTCATGGACTCGGCGATGCTGTTGGACTGGATCGTGGGCCCCGTGACGGTGAACGCGAGGATGGCTGCACCGGCGTAGATGAATCCGAGTGGCACTCCCAACCAGCGCCAGCGGATGCCGCGGGCCATGTAATACGCGGGACCGCCTCGGTACTCGCCGTTGATCTCCTGCTTGTACACCTGAGCGAGAGAAGACTCCATGACCGCGACACCGGAGCCCAGCAGTGCCGTCACCCACATCCAGAACATGGCGCCCGGCCCACCGAAGTGGATAGCGGTGGCCACGCCCATGATGTTGCCGACGCCGACGCGGCCACCGAGTGCCATCGCGAAGGCCTGGAAGGAGGAGACCCCACGGGAGGAGTCACCGCCCCGCACGAGGTACGTCACCATCTCACGGATCCGCAGGAGCTGCGGCGCCCGGAGAACGGCCGTGAACAGCACGCCACTGAGCAGGACGAAGTAGACCAGCCAGTTGCTCCACAGATTTCCGGCGAGGGTTCCGGTCAGTTCGACGAGACCGTCCATGACATCCTCCGAGATCGGTTCACACTTCGTTGGGCCTCATCCGGGGGCATGAGATTCGAGAATGCAGCCGGCCCGGCTTTTCGGCCCGGAATCAGTCGGCGACGAGTTCACCGGCCTTGCGCCGCCGGAGGTAGCTGCGGAGTTCGGCGATGACGACACCGGACAGACCGAGGACGCCGATGAGGTTCGGGATGGCCATCAGACCGTTGAGCGTGTCCGAGATGTCCCACACGGCGTGCAGGCCACCGACCGACCCGACGTAGACGGCGGCCACGAACACCAGGCGGTAGACGAAGATCGCGATGCGGGTTCCGCCGATGCCGCGGAAGATGAACTCCAGGCTCTTCTCGCCGTAGTAGGACCACCCGAGGATCGTCGAGTAGGCGAACAGCGCCAGTCCGATCGTCAGGGCGATGCCGCCGAACGTTCCCGGCAGACCGTGGTTGAAGGCGGCGATCGTCAGGGCCGCGCCCCGCTCCTCGCCTTGCCAGACGCCCGTGGTGAGGATGACCAACGCGGTCATGGTGCAGATGAGGAGGGTGTCGACGAAGACCTCGAAGATGCCCCACAGGCCCTGCTCCACGGGCTCCTTCGTGTTGGAGGCCGCGTGCGCGATCGGCGCCGAACCGAGGCCGGCCTCGTTGGAGAAGACACCGCGGGCGATACCCATGCGGATGGCCTGGGCGATCGTGTAACCGGCGGCACCACCCAGTGCCGAGGTGGGGTCGAAGGCGGCGTGGACGACGAGCACGAGCGAGGGGATGATCTGCCCGGCGTGAAGGACCAGCAGAACGATCGAGATGGCGATGTAGAAGACCGCCATGAACGGCACGAGCTTTTCGGTGACGCGCGCGATGGCCTTGATGCCGCCGAGGATGACCACGGCGGTGAGAACCATGACGATGACACCCATGAGCCACGTCGGGGTGCCGAAACTCGTCTCGAAGGCGGTGGCGATCGAATTCGCCTGGGTCATGTTGCCGATGCCGAAGGTGGCCAACGTGGCGAAGACCGCGAAGACGTACGCCAGCCACGGTTGCTTCAGGCCGTTCTTGATGTAATACATCGGGCCGCCGACGTAACGCCCCTCGACGTTCGTCTCCCGGTACTTCATCGCCAGCACGATCTCGGCGAACTTCGTCATCATTCCGAAGAACGCACTGATCCACATCCAGAACACGGCGCCGGGGCCACCGATGGTGATGGCCGTGGCCACGCCGACGACGTTTCCGGTGCCGACCGTGCTCGCCAGGGCCGTGGAGACCGCCTGGAAGCCGCTGATGTTGGCCTCGTCGGCCTTCTTGGCCCGGCGACCGATGACCGAGCCGATGGTGGTGGACATCGCCATCGGGAACCCGCGAACCTGGAACACGCCGCTGCGGATCGTCAGATAGACACCGGTGCCGACGAGGATGAGCAGCATCACCGGGCCCCACACGAACCCGTTGACCGCCTCGTTGAACTCGAGAATCTGCTCCATTGCAGTGTGCTCCTTGCGTCCCGGACGACCCCCGCGCCCGCGGGGTGGCAGGGCCGAGCCTCGGCGATGCCTGTGGGTCAGTCAAGCACCGGCGGATGCCCGGGTCCGGTGAAGGCACACGACCGGTGTGTCGAGGAGAGGCAACTCACACGGCTGCAGGGAACTCGTCAGGCGGGCGGCGAAGCTCAGGTGCCGCAGTAGGTCACGTGCGGAGCGGCGTCCGGCGGGGCCGGGTGGGTGAAGTCCTCCAGCCCGGGCCGTGGTTCATACGGTCGGCGCACGGCGTCGACGAGGCGCTCGAAGGGGGCGAGGTCGCCCTCGGTCGCCGCGGCGAGCGCCTCCTCGACGAGGTGGTTGCGGGGGATGTAGACGGGATTGACGGCGCGCATCGCGGCGCGTGCGGTCTCCTCCTCCGGGCCGAGCAGTGCGGCGCGGCGCTGCGACCAGTCGTCGAACTCCGGGACGTCGACGAGGGCGTGGGTCGTGCCGTCGGTGAGGGCGCGGAAGAAGAGGGTGTGGTCGACCTTCTCGCGGGTCATCAGCGCGAACAGATCGGTGGCCAGGCTCCGCACCCGACCCGTCTCGGCGTCGGAGGGAAGTCCCAGCTTGGCACCCATGAGGCGTAGGAACGCCTCCTCGTACCGTCCCGCGTAGGCCTCGAGCACGGCGGTGGCCGCCGCGACGGCGTCGTCGACGACCGCCTTGTCGGCGTCCTCGCCCGGCTCGGCGCCCGCGATGAGGGGCAGCAGCGCCTCGCCGAGCCGCGCGAGGTTCCACTGGGCGATTCCCGGTTGGTTGCCGTAGGCGTACCGGCCCTGGTGGTCGATGGAGCTGAACACGGCGCGGGGGTCGTGCGCGTCGATGAAGGCACACGGCCCGTAGTCGATGGTCTGACCCGAGATCGTCATGTTGTCGGTGTTCATCACGCCGTGCACGAAACCGACGCCCATCCACGCCGCGACGAGCTCCGCCTGGACGCGGCAGACCTCGTCGAACAGCGCGAGGTAGGGGTTGTCGTGCTCGCGCGCGCTCGGGTGATGGCGGTCGATGGCGTGATCGGCCAGCGCTTCGAGGACGTCGAAGCGCCGCAAGGACGCCGCGTATTGGAACGTCCCGACCCGCAGATGGCTGTCCGCGACCCGGCAGAGGATCGCACCGGGGAGCGGCCGCTCACGCCTGACCTCGCGGCCGGTCGCCACGACCGCCAGAGCACGCGTGGTCGGGATGCCGAGGCCGTGCATCGCCTGCCCCATGAGGTACTCGCGCAACATCGGGCCAATCACGGCGTACCCGTCGCCACCGCGGGCGAAGGGGGTGCGCCCCGATCCCTTCAGGTGCAGGTCGTGCCGCCGCCCCGACGGATCGACGTACTCGCCGAGGAGAAGCGCCCGCCCGTCTCCGAGCACGGGTGAGTACGAACCGAACTGATGGCCGGCGTAGGCCTGGGCGTAGGTGGGGACCCGCTCGTCGACCTGACCGGCGAGCATCCGCACGCCCTCAGCGCCGCGGAGCCACTCGGAGTCCAGCCCCAGCTCCGCCGCCAGATCCGCGTCGAAGGCCACCAGTCGCGGCTGCTCGACCGACGCGGCGCGCCACGGCATGGACAGGTCCGGCAGTGCCTCGACGTAGGTCTGCTGCAGGCTCGGGGCGGGGCTCATGTCTTCCCTTTCCACCGAACGCGACGGGGTAAACACACGCCCCCCGCCCGGGACCGACTCGACGCGGCAGCACCGCGTCGAACAATCCTCTTGACCCTCACGCGACGTGAGGCAGGAGCGTTCTGGGTGTGAGAGATGCTGGACTGATGAACACGCCTACACACCGCCCCGTCGACGACGAGACCGACCTGACGGTCGGCGCCGTCGCGGCCATGGTCGGTGTGAGCGTACGGACCCTGCACCACTGGGACGAGATCGGTCTCGTGCACCCGAGCGGGCGCACGTGGTCGGACTACCGGGTGTATTCGCGTGACGACGTCGCGCGCATCCACCGGGTTCTGGTCTACCGCGAGGTGGGCGTTCCGTTGGCGCAGATCGCCGCGATCCTCGACGACCCCACGGTCGACGAGAGCATGCATCTGGGCAGGCAGCGTGAGCTGCTCACCGCCCGCATCACTCGCCTGCAGGAGATGGTCTCCGCAGTGGATCGGATGTTGGAGGTGACATCGATGGACGAACGACTCTCCCCACAGGAGCTGAGCGAGATCTTCGGTCAGGACTGGAAGCCGGAGTACCAGGACGAGGCCGAGGAGCGTTGGGGTGACAGCCCGCAGTGGGCCCAGTCGCAGCAGCGCTCGGCGCAGATGACCCGCGAACAGTGGGAGCAGGTCAAGGCCGACTCCGACGCGCTCGACGCCGACATGGCCGCCGCCGTCCGTGACGGCGTGGCTCCCGGCTCGGACCAGGCGAACGCCCTGGCCGAGCGGCACCGGGACTCGATCGGGCAGTTCTACGACTGCACGCACTCGATGCAGGTGTGCCTCGCGCAGATGTACCTCGCCGACCAGCGGTTCACCGACCGCTACGAGGCGGTTCAGCCCGGGCTCGCGCAGTGGCTGCACGACGTCGTCGCCGAGAACGCCCGCGCGAACGGCGTCGACCCGAGCACGGCCCGCTGGGAGTGATCCCAGGGGAGTCGCACCCGCCTGCCCGAGCGGGTGCGACTCCTCTGGCGTGCTCCGGCCTCTACCCGTGCGCGAGGGAGCGCACGGTCTCGATGGTGTCGGCCTCGGCCGCGGTCTTGTCGTCGCGGTAGCGCAGCACGCGCGCGAACCGCAGGGCGAGACCGGCGGGGTAGCGGCGGGAGGTCTGCAGGCCGTCGAACGCGATCTCGACGACCTGCTCGGGACGCACGTGCACGACGTGATCCTCGCCGCCGGTCTCCAGGTCGAGGAACCGGCGCGTCTGCCACTCCAGCATCTCGTCGGTCATGCCCTTGAACGTCTTGCCGAGCATGACGAACCCGGTCGGTGACGACTCGTCGCGGGCTCCGAGGTGGATGTTCGACAGCATCCCGCGGCGCCGCCCGCTGCCCCACTCGATCGCCAGGACCACGAGGTCGAGCGTGTGCCGCGGCTTGACCTTGACCCAGCCCGCACCCCGCCGCCCCGCCGCGTACGGCGCGTCGAGGCTCTTGACGACCACCCCTTCGTGTCCGGCCGTGACCTGCTCGGCGAAGAACTCGGCGGCCTCCTCGGCATCGTCGGTGACGACCCGCGGCACCACCACGTCTTCCGGCAGCAGCGTGGCCAGGCGGGCGAATCGTTCGGAGGCCGGCGCGTCCAGCAGATCCTCGCCGCTGACGTGCAGGACGTCGAAGACGAACGTCGTCACGGGCGTGGTCGCGGCCAGCGCCGCCGGATCACTGCGACTGGCCGTGCGGGCGCCGGTGACCTGGAACGGATGTGGCGCGCCGTCGGGGCGCAGGGCGATGGCCTCGGCGTCGAGGACGACGTCCTGCGCGGGCATGCGACGCACGACGTCGACGACCTCGGGCAGACGCTCGGTGATCTCGTCCAGCGACCGGGTGAACAGACGGACCTCGTCGCCGAGTTTGTGGGCCTGCACACGGATCCCGTCGAGTTTGCGCTCGATCGCGACCGGGCGCCCCTTGCCCACTTGCGCGAGCGCGGCGGGGACGTCGGGTTCGGAGCCCGCAAGCATGGGCCGCAGCGGGCGTCCCACCACGAGGCCGATCCGGGCGAGTCCCTCCTCACCGTTCTCCAGCGCCGCCTGGGCCACCGGAGCCGGCCATCCGGCGAGCATCACCGCGCGACGCACCGCCGCGGCCGGAACGTCGGCCGCCTCGGCGATCGCCGCCTGCAGCACCCCGTCGAGCGCGCCTTGCCTCACCTCACCGGTGAGCAGCCCTCGTAGAAAACGCTGCTCGCGCTCGGTCGCCGCGGCGAACACGGCCTGGACGGCGGCCCTGCGCCGACCCGCCGACCCGGCTCCGGACAGCGCGGAGATCTCCTCGAGCGCCTCGTCCACGTCCCCCAGCTCGAGGCTCGCCTCCCCGGCGGGAGCCGGCAGCTCGGCCAGGCTGCGCCACCCGATCCCGGTGCGACGCTGCGGCAGCGTCCCGGACAGGTAGAACGCCGCGAGCCGAGCCCCCTCCGGCCCGGCGGCGCGCAGGGCGTCGGCCACCAGGGTCACCTTGGCCGTGCGCGATCGGGTGGCCGCGACCGCCTCCGACGTCGCCACGACCTCGGCGAACCTCACGACGACCTCGATCCGTGATCCATGTCACCCAGCATCCCACCGGCACCGGAGCGCCGCCCGCCCGTCGGGACCTCGGCCCGCTCCCACCTCGCACCCAGGTGGCATGCATCCTTCGATGGTGGCCGGTTCGGCTACCGACGAGTACAACAGTGATGACGCCACGTGAACGACCGTCCAGGACGAGCGATCCACACCGATCGCTCCCTCCCCTCCTCCCGCCCACGCCGTTCACGACGGGCCAAGACCCGGCGTCGAATCGGGGCCGCCCGAGCACGAGGGGAATCGTGCCCAGGCGGCATCAGTTGGGGAGTTTCACCAATGGGAATCTGGAAGTCTCGCGCGCTCGCGGCGGGAGCGGCCGGCGCCGCTCTCACGCTCGTCGCGCTACCGCCTTCGCGGCGGACGCCCCGGGCGACACCACCGCACAGGGCTGGTCGCTCAACTACACCGTGCACACCAGCACACCCACCACCACGACGCAGGCCTCGCGCCTGTTCTCCGCCACCGAGGGCGGCAACGACGGTGCGCCGCTGGTCGGGCTCACCAAGTCGGGACGCGTCAACATCTCGACCGGCCTGTACTACCCGTCCGTCACCGGCTTCGACGCCGACGCGCCCTACACGGGGACGTCGTCGGTGACGATCCACGCCCCGGTCACCGGCATCGTCGGCATCCCGACGCTGTCGGCCAGCCTGGGACAGCTCAGGGTCACGTGCACCTCCGACGCCGAGGGCAACGCCACCGGGTCGGTGTCGGCACCCGCCTCGGTGCCGGCCGGCATGTCGTCCACGCCCGCGCCGAACACCACCGTGTACCTGCCCGCCGGCTCCGACGCGAACAGCTACGAGCAGAAGGTCGTCTACAACGAGCAGACGCGCCTTCCGAACGGGCAGTTGCGGATCGTCGGCATGCACACGTACTTCGACGTGGACAGCCGCGAGATCGCCGGCGCCACCGCCGTGACCGGTGACGTGCAACTCGGCATCGTGTCCTGCGGCAAGGTGACGAACGCCGAGCAGGGCGACGTGCCGATCGCCTCCGCCGGTCTCGCCGGCGGCGCACTCGGAGTCGGTGCCCTCGTCGCCGGCCTCGCCGCCGTCCGTCGTCGTCGCGTCACGACCTGAGGCGCGCCGTGTACCTCGGAGGATCCGGCGGTTCGCCGGTGACCATCGCGACGGTCGCGACCGGTGGGGCGGCAGCCCTCCCGTTCGCGGGCACCGGCGCGCTCATCGTGATCGGTCTGGCGGTGGCCTTCGTGGCCGGAGGGTTCCTGCTCCTGTGCCACACCAAGCGCCGGGCCGCGCGGTCGCTGTAGCCGACGTCGGGTCACGCCGTTCGAAGAACAAGATCGACAACATGGAGCACAGTCGGAATCGCTGCACCGCAGGTCAGCGGCTCGTCAAGCGGGTCCGTCGCTCGTCGATGTCGTCCGTGTTGTTCTTCACCCGGGTGCACGGTGCGTGGCCGGGCCGGGGGTCGACTCCTTCTGGCCCGGCCGGCCTCGCCCTGCGCCACCCCATGCACCACTGACACCTGTCCCACCTGTCTGTTCACCCTGCCGTCGCCATCGGGATCCCCTCCCGCACTCCCGACGTGTCTGAGGAGCTCCATGTCCGTCTACGTGCAGTTGCAGGCGCTCGCCTTCGTGCTGCTGACGATCTTCCTGGCCTACGTCGCCACGATCCTCGTGCCGTATCTACGCCGTCGCCCCGACCCGGTCGGCGATCCGAGCGCGTTCTCGTGGCACGTCCTCGTGCCGTGCCGCAACGAGGAGGCCGTGATCGGCAGTTCGCTGCGTCGGCTGCGCACCCGCTTTCCGCAGGCCCACATATGGGTCATCGACGACGCCAGTGACGACGACACCGCCGCCATCATCGCGGGTGCCGCCGAGACCGACCCCCACATCCACCTGGTGCGACGTGTCTTTCCCGACGCCCAGACCGGCAAGGGCGACGCCCTCAACGCCGCCTACCGTGCGCTGCTCGCGTGGCTGCCGCAGGGCGCCGACCACGAGAAGGTCATCGTCACGGTCGTCGACGCCGACGGTGACCTCGCCGAGAACGCCCTCGCGCTCGTGGCGAGCGACCGCGTGTTCGGCGACCCCGTCGTGGGCGCCGCCCAGTGCCAGGTCGCGATGTTCGAGGCGCCGCCCGACGCGAGCCGGTTCGCGCGCCTGCTACGGGCCCTGCAGGACGCGGAGTTCCGCACGACCATCGCCGCGATGCAAATGCTGCGCGGCCACACGATCTCCGTCGGTATCGGCGGGAACGGGCAGTTCAGCCGCCTGTCCGCACTCGACGTCATCGGCGTCCAGGCCGGCGACCCCTGGCACGGATCCCTGCTGGAGGACTACGAACTCAGCCTGCACATGATGCTCGCTGGGTATGAGATCAGGTACGTGCACGACGCCGTCGTCTCCCAGGAGGCCGTCGCCGCGCTGCCCGCGCTCGTGCGTCAGCGGACGCGCTGGTGTCAGGGCGGCATCCAGTGCCTGCGCTACCTGCGGGACGTCGCCGCGAGCCCGATGGTCACCCCCGCCGCCACCTGCGAGATGGCGTACTTCCTCACCACACCGCTCCAGACCCTCGTCGGGATCGTCGTGTGGCCGGTCGTGCTCATCGGCATGGCGGTCGTCGGGGCGCACGCAGCCGGTGGCCTGATCGCGTGGATCGTCGCCTCCTGGTGGCTGATCCCGCTGGTGCTGCTCACCGGCATCGCACCCTTCGCGACGTGGGGGTACCTCTACGGCCGCGAGCGCGAGTGGAACGTCGCCGCCTCGGTGGCGTTCGGCGTCGCCTACTGGCTGTACAGCTACCTGACCCAGATCTACGTGGTCAACGCGTTCCGCCGGCTCGCCCTCGGCCAGAACGGGTGGGTCAAGACGCAGCGACTCAAGGAGGTCGGACTCGAGGCCGGAGCCGTCGAGGACGTCCTCGAGATCCAGGCCCACTCGGCGGCCGTCGCCGGCAGCCGCGTCGCCGACATCGTGCCGCAGGCGGGCCGTGGCGACTTCGCCGCCCGCAGCTCCCACACCCGCGTCTCCCGAGAGGCCCACCGAGGACCGCTCTCACCTCATCGCCCGCGTCCACGCCGTCAAGCGCGTCGACCGCGATGCACGCCGCGAGCCGGCCCGCGCGGGTGCTCGCCGCTCTGTTCCTGCTGCTGGCGGCGGTGGCGGTGTTCCTCGTCCAGGACCCGTTCGTGGCGGCCGAGGCGAACCTCGCCGCCGACATCGCCCGCGTCGGCGTGACCGGGCAGGCGGCCTCGCTCGGCCCGGTGGTGTGGGTCGGGATCGGCACCCCCGCGGTCATGGCGATGCGCATCACGTCGCTGTGCTCGACGGTCGTCCTCGTCACGCCGGTGCTGCTGCTGGGGGCTGCGCTGATGTACGGACTGCGGCGTGCGCACCTGCACCGCATCCTCGCGGGCGTCGTCGTGGGGCTGGCGATCGTCGTCGCCGCCAACCAGGCCCGCTACCTGCTGCTCGCTTGGCTGGGCACGAGCTTCGGTCACGACGCGTTCCTCCTCGGACACCACTGGATCGGCGCGATCGGAGTCCTGGCGCTCTTCGCCCTGGCCCTGTTCCTCACGGTCCGGATCGCCATCGGCGGCATCACGCGCCCCTCGGCCCGCTTCACACCGGCCACCACCGACGACCGAAACTGACCGACCCAGCCCCACCGATCCCCGCGGTCTGATCTTCCGCCTGAGACAGCAGGTGACGACGAGACAGTGGGTCGTGCGCTGCTGCCTCAGACCTCACCTGCTGTCTCAGGCGGGTCGGGGTGGCGGGTCCGGGTGGCGGGCCACTCGGGTCAGGGTGTCTCGGACTCTGCGGACCACGGCTCGGCGGGCTCGGTCGGGGCGGGAGAGGGCGACGATCCAGCGGGTCGCCGGCACGTCGGCCAGGGGGCGCAGGACGAGGTCGGGGCGCTCCCGGGTGGTGAATCTCGGCACCAACCCCACGCCCAGACCCGCCGCGACGAAGGACTCCACGAGCCGGTTGTCCCGAACGCGCTGCAGGCGGTGGGCCTCACGGCCCGTGGACAACTCGATCCCCCGCAGCACCTCGTCGAACGGAAAGCCCACCGGCACACCGATCCACGGGTCGTCCACGACGTCGATCGCCCGGATCGTCCGCGCCTCCGCCAACCGGTGACCCGACGGGAGTGCGACGTCGATCGGCTCGCGCGCCACCACACTCCGCGTCAGGTGTGCGGAGCCCGGGAGGACCTCGCCAGTGAGGCTGTGCCCGATGACGATGTCGTAGTCGGCGGCCACACGGGCGTAGTCCTCCTCGGCGACGTCGATGTCGTCGAGATGGATCTCGATGCCCCCGCCCGCCAGTGCGAGACACGTCTTGGGCAGCAGGTACTCCGCCGCGCTCGCCAGCGCCGCGATCCGCACCACACCGCTCGGGGAGCCGCCGAACTCCGCAAGCCGCGCCTCCACCTCGGCCAACCGCTCCTGCACCGCCACCGCCTCCCCGGCGAGCAACCGTCCCGCGTCGGTGAGCCGGACGCCACGCCCGTGCGGCTCCACGAGGTCGACGCCGAACTCCCTGGAGGCCGTACGTAACTGCTGCGACACCGCCGACGGCGTGCGGTGGGTCGCCGCTGCGACCGCGACGATGCTCCCGCGCTCGGCGAGTTCGTGCAGGAGGGTCAGGTGCCGCACGTCCATGTAGGCAGCCTACTGATTCGATACGGAACATTTCGCTTGTCCTTCACTGCCGGTCGACGGACGCTGGGGACATGCCGACGCGTCACCGACTCCTCGCAGCACTCGTCGCCGTGCTGTGGGGGTGAACTTCCTCGCCATCCACGCCTCCCTGGAGCACTTCCCGCCCTTCCTGTGCGCCGCGCTGCGCTGGACAGTCATCGCGATTCCGACCGTCATGTTCGTCCCGCGCCCGAAGGTCGCCACGCGATGGCTGGTCGGCTACGGGGTCGGCTTCGGGATCCTGCAGTTCACGTTCCTGTACTGGGCGATGGCCGAGGGGATGCCCGTCGGCCTGGCCTCGCTGGTGCTGCAGAGCTCGGCGCCGTTCACCGTGCTGCTCGGAGCGCTGCTGCTGCGGGAGCGCATCTCCGCGATCGCCCTGATCGGGGCGGTGATCGCCGTCGGCGGTCTCGCGATCGTGGGCTCCCAACGCGCGGCCGGAGCCACGGCGTGGCCGTTCCTGCTCACGGTGGCCGGCGGATTCGGGTGGGCCCTGGGCAATCTCGCCTCACGACAGGCGCGGCCGCAGAACCCGCTGCACCTCACGTTATGGATGTCGATCGTCCCGCCGATCCCGATGTTCGCCCTGTCGCTCCTGGTCGAAGGCCCCGACCGGATCACCCGGGCGATGGCGACCTCGCTGCGCCCGGAGGCCGTGCCCGCCCTGCTCGGCCTGCTCTACACCTGCCTGCTGGCGACCGCCATGGCCGGCGGCATCTGGACCTGGCTCCTGCGCGAACACCCCGCGAGCAGCGTCGCGCCGTTCTCCATGCTCGTCCCCGTCACCGGCCTGACCACGGCCTGGCTCGTGCTGGGCGAACAACCGAACGCGATCGAGATCCTCGGAGCGGCCGTCGTCATCGGCGGCGTCCTCATGGGTTCGCTGACCCTGCGCCGACACCCGACTCCGCACCTGAAACAGCCGGTGACGACGAGACAGTAGGGCAAGCGCGGCTGTTTCAGACATCTCCGGCTGTTCGAGGTGGTGGGGTGACGACGGTGCGCGCTTTGCGCACAAGGTGTGAAATCCGTGCGGGTGCAGGAGTTGTCACTCGTCCGGATTCCGCGAGGATGGCCCACACTCGCCACCGTCGTCGGGAGGGCCTCATGACCACCAGCACCGAGAAGCCACGCTCCGCAGGCCTCGTCATCCGCAGCGCCGTCGTCGCGGCGCTCGGCGGATTGTTGTTCGGATTCGACACCGCCGTCATCTCCGGCACCACGGAGAACCTCACCGAGGTGTTCGCCCTGTCGGACTTCGGGCTCGGATTCACCGTCGCCACCGCCCTGATCGGCACGATCATCGGCGCGCTGTTCGCCGGACGCCCCGCCGACCGATTCGGCCGCAAACCCGTGCTGGCCGTCATCGGCGTCCTGTACTTCGTCTCCGCCATCGGCAGCGCCGTGGTGGGCAACTGGTGGCTGTTCATGTTCTTCCGCTTCATCGGCGGTGTCGGCGTGGGCGGAGCCTCGGTCGTGGCGCCCATCTACACCTCCGAGATCGCGCCGGCCCGATCACGTGGACGACTCGTCGGCCTCGTGCAGTTCAACGTCGTCCTCGGCATCCTGCTGGCCTACCTGTCGAACTGGCTCCTGGCCTCGGCGCTGGACGGCGACATCGCCTGGCGCTGGATGTTCGGCGTCGAGGCCATCCCGGCGCTGCTGTTCTTCGCGTTGGTCTTCACGGTGCCGGAATCACCCCGCTGGCTCTACACCCAGGGTCGGACGCAGGATTCCCGCACCACCCTGGCGAGGCTCACCCGTTCGGAGGAGGAACTCGACCGCGAGTTCACCGAGATCGCCGAGGCGGACGCCAAGGAGCGACGCAGCCGCAAGGTGAAGTTCTTCACCAAGGGCCACTCGAAGGTCATCTGGCTGGCCGTCGCCATCGCCATGTTCAACCAGCTCTCGGGCATCAACGCGATCCTCTACTACGCCCCCGACATCTTCCGGATGGCCGGCGCGGGCGACGACGCCGCGTTCCTGCAGTCCATCGTCGTCGGGGTGGTCAATCTGGTGGCGACCATGGCCGCGCTGACCGTCATCGACAAGATCGGTCGCCGCACGCTCATGCTCGTCGGCTCGATCGGCTACCTGATCTCCCTGGGCCTGGTCACGTTCGTCTTCTTCACCAGCGACGGTGAGTTCACCGGGACGTCCTCGACCCTGGTCCTCGGCGGCCTCGTGCTCTTCATCGCCGCCCACGCGTTCGGGCAGGGATCGGTGATCTGGGTGTTCATCTCCGAGATCTTCCCCAACCGCATCCGTGCTCAGGGGCAGGCCCTCGGCAGCTTCACGCACTGGTTCTTCGCAGCGGTCACGTCCTGGACCTTTCCCGGCATCGCGGCGGCCCTCGGCGGCGGCACGGCCTTCCTCGTGTTCCTGGTCTGCATGATCGGCCAACTCGTCTGGGTTCTCACCGTGATGCCCGAGACCAAGCAGATCCCCCTGGAGGACATGGCCGACGCACTGAACCTGCCCCAGGACGTCCTCGACGACGACGAGGTCGACTCCGACTCCGGCGGAGCGGCGGATCCCTCGATCAGCCGACGGCCCCGATGAGGCGCAGCAGGACCCAGATCGTGGCTGCCGCGAAGGCGATGAGGACCAGCAGGATGACGGCGACCACGAGCACGGCACGCACGACGTAGCCCTTGGCCGAGGCGTCGACCGTACGGCCCTGCGCGACGGTCTTCTCGAGCAGCCGCAGGTTCTTGAGGTTGGCGCGGTGGGCAGCATCGGCGACGTCGCCGACGCCCGGGATCAGTCCCAGGATCGCGTCGAACAGCAGGTTCCAGCCCATCAACAGCAGCACGGAGATCGGCACCCGGTTGCGTACTGCGTCGGCGAGGATCACCGAGGAGATGGCCGTGCCTGCGACGTCGCCGATTCCGGGGATCAGGCCGATGAGCGCATCGAGACCCAGCCCGAACCGCGTGCCAGGGATGCGGACCATGTCGTCCATCAGCCGGGCCAGCAGGCGACTGGACGTCGTCGAGGCGGCGGGGGCGGGCTCCGGCGCGCGCCGGTGACGTGAAGACATCTGATCAGCGTAGGGCGTCCCCCGCCGCTCTCGCGCGACCGCCGGGCCGCCGCGCATCAGCCGTCACGGCGCTCCGGGGCCCGCGACCACCCCGTCGTCGCGGGGAATGTGCACGATGCGCCTCACCCTCAGGCCCCCGCAGGCCCAAGCGAATTCGCCGCTCAGGGCATCAGCGCTCCCACAGCACCCAGCACGTTCCGGGTGTGCCGGGCCCGCGAGGTGGGTCTAATGAGAGGCATGACTCTCGTCGGTTTTCACGCCTCCCACGAACAGATCTCGCCCCGGCAACTGCTCGCAGACGTCCAGGCCGCGGAGCAGGCCGGCTTCGACGCCGCCATGTGCTCGGACCACTTCGCGCCCTGGAGCACGCGCCAGGGCGAGTCCGGATTCGCCTGGTCCTGGCTCGGCGCCGCGCTCGCCACGACCAACCTGACGTTCGGCACCGTCAACTGCCCCGGCCAGCGCTATCACCCGGCGATCATCGCGCAGGCCTCTGCGACGCTGGCGCAGATGTTCCCCGGCCGCTTCTGGCTCGCCCTCGGTACCGGCCAGTGGATGAACGAGCACATCATGGGCGAGCGCTGGCCCACCAAGGACGAGCGCGACGAGCGGCTGCTGGAGTGCGCCGACATCATCCGGCGCCTCCACCGCGGCGAGACCGTCACCCACCACGGCCGCGTGACGGTCGAGAACGCCAAGCTCTGGACGCTGCCCGACGAGCCGCCCCAGCTCATCCAGCCGACCCTGTCAGAGAAGTCCGCGGCACGCGGCGCGCAGTGGGCCGACGGCATCGCGACGATCAACCAGCCCCTCGACCGGCTCAAGAGCATCGTCGACGCGTACGCCGAGGCCGGCGGCGACGGCGAGCGCATCCTGCAGGTGCACCTGAGCTGGGCGTCCACCTCCGAGGAGGCATGGGCCATCGCCCGCGACCAGTGGGGCAGCAACGTGTGGAACACCACCACCGCCACCGACATCACCACCGCACACCTCGAGGACGTCGCCCGTGGCGCGACCGACGAGATGATCGGCCAGGCCTGCCTGGTGGAGTCCGACCTGCCGCGCCTCACCGAGCGCATCAAGGAGATGGTCGACCTCGGTGCATTCGACCGCGTCTACCTGCACTTCGTCGGCCAGGACCAGTCGCCCTGGATCGAGGCCGCCGCCGAGCACGTCCTGCCCGCCCTGAAGGAGAACTGACATGCGCATCACCGACACGAGCGACCTCTGGTGGAAGAACGCCGTCATCTACAGCCTGGACGTCGAGACCTACCAGGACAGCAACGGCGACGGCATCGGTGACCTGCAGGGGCTGGCCCACCGCATCGACTACCTGGCCGAGCTCGGCGTGACGTGCCTGTGGCTCATGCCGTTCTTCCCTCCCCCGACCTCGACGACGGCTACGACATCACCGACTACTACACCGTCGACCCGCGGCTCGGCTCGCTCGGCGACATGGTCGAGGTCCTGCGCACGGCCCACGACCGCGGCATGAAGGTCATCATCGACCTCGTCATCAACCACACCTCCGACCAGCACCCCTGGTTCAAGGAGGCCCGCAAGAGCAAGGACAACCCCTACCGCAACTGGTACGTGTGGCGTGACACCGAGCCGCCGGACACCTCGGACAAGGTCGTCTTTCCCGACGCCGAGGACTCCATCTGGGAGAAGGAGGACAAGACCGGTGAGTGGTACCTGCACAACTTCTACACGTTCCAGCCCGACCTCAACCTCGCCAACCGCGCGGTCCGCGAGGAGATCGGGCGCATCATCGGGTTCTGGACCCAGCTCGGCGTCGACGGATTCCGCGTCGATGCGGTGCCGTTCATCCTCGAGACCACCGGGTACACCAAGGAGGAGAAGAAGGAACTGGGCGACCCGATGGACTTCCTCCGGGAGACCTGCAACTTCCTGCGCCGGCGCACCGGTGACGGCATCCTGCTCGGTGAGGTCAACGTGCCGTACGAGGACCAGTACGGGTTCTTCGGCGAGGAGCGCGGCGACGGCCTGTCGCTGCAGTTCGACTTCATCGGCATGCAGTCGGTCTACCTGGCCATGGCGCGAGGTGAGGCCGAGCCGATCGTCAAGGCCCTGACGCAGCGTTCGACGTTCCCCTCGCCCGCGAGACCCAGTGGGCCAACTTCCTGCGCAACCACGACGAGCTGACCCTCGACAAGCTCAGCGACTCCGAGCGCCAGGAGGTCTTCGACGCCTTCGGGCCGGAGAAGGAGATGCAGGTCTTCGACCGCGGCCTCAAGCGGCGGCTCCCGACGATGCTCGGTGGCGACCCCCGCCGCATCCGCATGGCGTACAGCCTGCTCTTCGCCCTGCCCGGCACCCCCTCGATCTTCTATGGCGAGGAGATCGGCATGGGCGAGAACCTCGCCGAGGACGGCCGGATGGCGGTCCGCACGCCGATGCAGTGGACCGCCGAAGACGGCGGCGGGTTCTCCAGCGCCGAGCGACGCTCGCTGGTCTCACCCCTGCCCGAGGATGGCTACGGCCCCGCGCACGTCAACGTGGCCGACCAGCGCAGCGAACCCGACTCGCACTACTCGTTCATCCGCGGGCTGATCTACCTCTACCGCCGTCACCCCGAACTCGGCTGGGGCTCGGTGGAGATCGTCGACCAGCCCGACGAGGCGGTCCTCGTCCTCGCGTGCCGCTGGGAGGAAGGGCTCGTCATCACGGCGCACAACCTCAGCCAGGACGGGCGCACGGTCGAGATCTCCGTCGCCGGGGTGGAGAAGGGGTCCCGCCTGGTCGACCTGTGGGAGCAGCGCTCGCTGGAGGAGGACCCGACGAAGAAGTTCGAGCTGCAACTCGACGGCTACGGCTACCGCCGGCTGCGCGTGCAGAGCGAAGAGGACCACCGCTTGTACTGAGACAACATGCTGCACCCGAACCGCGGCTCGGCCCGCCTCCCCTGGGAGGCGGGCCGTTGTCGTCCACCGCGCTTCTTCTCGGATGATGCGTAATGATTCTCATTTGTATACGCTGACCCCTGATCGTACGGACCGACGGGAGGGGCCAGGTGGACACGACCCGGCACACGCGCGCGTGGAGCGGGGTCCTGCTCGTGGTGATCGCCGTGGTCGTCCTCGTCTCCGCTGCTCACGGACCCTTGCCCACCACCCCGGTGGAAGCGGGCAAGATCCTCCTCGGCCACCTGGTCCCGGGGATGCCGTGGATGAGCGACGGCAGCATCACGCCGCCACAGGACGAGGCGGTCTGGTCGTTCCGCCTCGCACGCTCGCTCTTGGCCGCCCTCGCCGGGGCGGCCCTGGCCCTGGCGGGGGCGATCCTGCAGGTCACCGTGCGAAACCCCTCGCGGAGCCCTACATCCTCGGGGTCTCAGCAGGCGCGGGTCTCGGCGCGGTCGCCGCGATCGTCGCCGGGTCGACCGCGCTGGCGGGTCTGACCCTCAACACCGCGGCGTTCGCGGGTGCCGGTGTCGCCATCGCGCTCGTGTACGTCCTCGCCCAGAAGCAGGGGGTCGTCCTGCCCGCGCGGCTCATCCTCGTCGGTGTCGCGCTCGGGGCTCTGCTGTCGGCGCTGACGAACTTCCTGCTCATGACCACCGACGCCCAGAACATCTACAGCGTCATGCACTTCCTGCTCGGGTCGGTGTCGGCGGCCACCTGGTCCAGCCTGCTGCCTCCACTCGTCGCGTTGCTCGTGGCGCTCGCGGTGGTCGGGCTGCGCACGCGAGCACTCAACGCCCTGCTGGTCGGTGACGAGGCCGCTACCGCCCTGGGCGTCGACGTGCCGGCATTGCGTCGGATCCTGCTCGGCGTCACCGCGCTGCTCACGGCGGCCACCGTGTCGGTCGCCGGCGGCATCGGGTTCGTCGGACTCATCGTCCCGCACGTCGCCCGGATGCTCGTGGGCGCCGACCACCGCCGCGTCATCCCCCTCAGCGTGCTCGGCGGCGCCGCCTTCCTCACGACGTGCGACCTGCTCGCGCGGGTCGTGGCCGCACCCGCGGAGATCCCCCTCGGCATCCTCACCGCGGTCGCCGGCGCACCGTTCTTCCTCTGGCTCATGCGCACCAAGGACGTGTGATGGAACTCCGGATCGCTTCTCTGCACGTCGAGCTCGGCGGGACGCGCATCGTCGACGGGGTCGACCTCACCGTGCCCTCCGGGTGCGTGGTGGGGCTGATCGGCGCCAACGGCAGCGGCAAGTCCACGCTGCTGCGCACGGCCTATCGCGTCCACCGGCCGCAGTCCGGGCAGGTGCTGGTCGGTGGGGACGACGTGCACCGGCTGAGCCCCGGGGAGGCGGCCCGGCGGATCGCCGTGATGGCGCAGGAGATCAGCACCGAGTTTCCGCTGACCGCGCTCGACGTGGCGCTGCTGGGGCGGGTGCCGCTTCAGCGCGGCTTCGGCGCCGACTCTCCGGCCGACCTCGAGCTGGCCCACGCCGCCCTCGCCGAGGTGGGCGCGAGTCCACTGGCCAAGCGCGCCTTCCCGTCGCTGTCCGGCGGCGAGAAGCAGCGGGTCCTGCTGGCCCGCGCGCTCACCCAACAGGCGCCGGTCATGATCCTCGACGAGCCGACCAACCACGCCGACGTGGGATTCCAGCACGAGTTGCTTCACCTCGTCACGCAGCGGGGCGCGACCGTGCTGGCCGCTCTGCACGACGTCAACCTCGCCCTGGCCTACTGCGATCGGGCGGCCGTCCTGCACCACGGGCGGATCCGAGCCGAGGGACCGGTCGCGCAGGTCCTCACCACCGACCTCGTCGACGACGTGCTGCGGGTGTCCTCCCGCGCCCTGACCGACCCCCGCGGGGGCGTCGTCATGTCGTTCCGCCGCACCGCCCCGAGCCCCTCCCCCGCCATTCCGCGCACCACCAGCACCCAGGAGACCTCATGACGACACGCACCCTCCGCGCCACCGCCCTGCTGACCGGCGGCCTCCTGCTGCTCGTCGGCTGCGGCCAGGCGGTGACCGGCGCACCGGCGGCCACGACACCCCAGGCCACGGCCTCGGTGACCAACTGCGGCACCCCGGTGACCTACGCCGGCGCGCCGCAGCGCATCGTGGCGCTCAACCCGGGGCAGGCCGATCTCATCGCGCGTCTCGGGGCGGCCGACCGCATCGTCGGGGTGGCGCAGACCCACGGACGTCCACTGCCGGAGACGCTGACCGGCGGAGGCCGGCAGATCCCGGTCGTCGGCCAGGACTCCCCGCCGACCCGTGAGCAGTTGCTGACCCTGCAGCCCGACCTGGTCGTCTCGCCCACGACGTACGAGTTCACCGCCGAGAAGGGGTACGCGACCCAGGACCAACTGCGCAAGGCCGGGGCTGCGACCTATGTCGCGGCGGCGGGATGCCTGGACCGCCGATCGGAGGCGGAGGTGAGCGACCTCATCACCGACATCGACTCCCTCGGGCAGGTCCTCGGCGCCGACGACGCGGCGCGGCGCCTGACCGCCGAGGCGAACGCGCAACTGCAGAAGGCGACCGATCGCGCGAAGGACAAGCCGAAGCCGACGCTCGCGCAGGTGTTCATCGAGGGCGAGACCGTCACGGCCATCGGCGCCGGGGTCGAGCACAGCATCGGCGAGGCCGCCGGCGGTCGGGGCGTCTTCTCACCGGACGACCCGGCCTTCGCGAAGTTCTTCGCCGCCGAGGTCTCCCGCGAGACGCTGCTGGCCAAGAACCCCGACGTCATCGTGTTCAGCGCTCTCGACGACGAGCACGAGAAGCGCACCCGGCAGTGGTTGTCCACGCACCTGGGCAGCGCGAAGGCAGTCCAGCAGGGCCGGCTCGTGGCGATCCCCGCCTCGCAACTGCTCCCCGGCACCTGGGGCAACCTCGATGCCGTCACGACGATCAACGAGGCGCTCTACCCGAGCGAGTGAACTTCACCTGAAACAGCCGCTGAGGACGAGACAGCAGCGCGTGAGGTGCTGTCTCAGACCTCACGTGCTGTTTCAGGTGGAGGGGTCGGTGGTCAGGGGTCGGTGGTCAGTGGGTGAAGGCGCTGCGGGCGTCGTCGGCGGCCCGGGAGATCCCCTTGCGCTCGGAGACGAACGCCCCCAGTGCGCCGACCGCCGGCAGGTTGCTCAGCGCCCGCGAGAAGAGCCCGCCCTTGCGGCGGTTGTCGAGGTCGGACCTCATGCTCTGGATGCGGCGCGCCACCCGCCACAGGAGTTGAGCGGTGCGCCCGACCCGGGCCAGCGGCCCCGTCTTCTCCTTGGGTGCCTCACCCGGGGCATCGTCCTCGGGTTGCGCGTCGGGATCGGCCAGGGCCGTCGACACGGCCTCCGGGTCCAGTTCATGACCGAGGACGATGCGGCCCGCGACCGCCACGCGCTCACCGAGGTCGCTGATGCCCATCTCACGGGCGACGGCGTTGACCACGAGGATCTGCGCCGACGCGCCCACGACGTCGTCGATGCCGACGAGCTTGCCCACCTTGCCCCCGAGACCGGGGACGGCGGCGAGGGCTGCGGCCGCCGTGCCGAACCGGCCGACCCACCAGTCGATCCGGTCGTCCAGGCTGGTGGCGGCCCAGTCGTCGTGGCGCGGGTGCACCGACCCGGTGACGACGCGTCCCGCCGTGGCGGCCACCGTGCCGATGGCGCCGAGGAGCTTTCGCGCAGCACCGCGCTCGTCGTCGTCCACGGACTCGTCGGCCTCGACCGATTCGGCCACCTGCTGCTGGCCCGGCTCGTCGTCGCCCACCAACAGGTCTCGTACCCGGTCGAACTCGCGCCCGGCGAAGGCGAGGACGCGGACGGCGTCCCGCTGGTCCTCGGCGATGGTCGGCTCGCTCACGTCGGCTCCTTCGGATCTGCGCCGGAGGTTCCGGCGACGTCGCCGGTCATCCTGCCAACACCGGGCGACTGCGGCATCCGGGGAGGGCCGCACGCCGGTGGGGCACCGGCCGGAGGGGTTGATCCGCCGCCCACCCGGGTAAGGGCGTCCGCGAGGAGACACCCTCCGGGCGCCGGCCGTCGTCGCCCGTCGCCCACCGGCAGGAGCAGGCCCATGAGCACCACCGAACGACGCACGAACGCGGCCCCCGAGGCGATCTGGGACGTCATCGCCGACGGGTGGACCTTCGTCGCCTGGGTCGTCGGCGCATCGCGGGTCCGGGCCGTCGAGCCCGACTGGCCCGCAGTGGGTTCCCGCATCCACCACTCCGTCGGGGCGTGGCCGGCCGTCATCGACGACAACACCCAGGTGCTCGAGGTCGAGGACGGCCGACGCATCGTCATGGAGGCGCGCATCCGACCCGCTGGACAGGCGCGGGTCGACATCTCCCTGATCCCGGACGGCACCGGAACCGTGATCCGCATGGTCGAGGACTTCACCAGCGGCCCGGCGACCAAGGCCCCCAAGCCCGCCCGCGACGCCGCGCTGCACGTGCGCAACGTCGAGACCCTCAAGCGGCTGGCCCTGCTCGCCGAACGCCGCGAGCATCCCTGAGCCTCACCGACGCTGCGCGGTCGTCGCGCGGCCGGTGCCGACCCACGCCGGGTCGGCGTCGGCGTAGATCCCCCGCAGCGCGCCGGACCAGAGCCGGCCGACGCCGCTGCCGAGGCGTCCGGAGTCCGTGAGCGCCGCACGCGCCGCCATGTAACCGCAGCCACCGTGCACCCCGCCCCCGGGGTGGATCGCCGCGCTGCCCAGATAGAGGCCGGGGATGTGCGTGCGCGGCCCGCCGAGCCCGGTCACCGGTCGCCACAGCGCCTGCTGCAGGAGTTGCTGGGTGCCGCCGCCCACAGCCCCCTCACCGAGGTTGGCGTTCGCCTCCTGCAGCGTGCGAGGGGTGCGGACGATCCGCTCGATGACCAGGTCTCGCCAGTCGGGAGCGAACCGGTCGAGCATCGCCTCGCTGTGCTCCACCGTCCTCGCCGAGGCCGCCTCGTCGGTGACGCCGCGCGGCAGGTGGGTGTACAGCCACAGCGCCTCTGTGCCCGCAGGCGAACGGCTCGGGTCGATGCTCGTCATCTGCCCCATGAGCGCGAACGGCTGCTCCGGGATGCGTCCGGCCTCGAGTTCGGCGGACCACTCCACCAGGCCGGGGACGTCCCGCCCGATGTGCACGACCCCGGCGCCCCGCGCGTTCCGAGCGGTCCAGGGCATCGGCTCGGCCAGGCGGTAGTCGATCTTGACCGTCGGCAGGTCCCAGACGAAGTGGTCGAGGCGCGCCCGAAGCCCGGCCGGCACGTCGGCGGAGTCGAGCAGGCGCGTGTAGAGCGCCGGGGCGCTGGTGTCGGCGACGACCGCGCGGCGGACCGCGATCCGGCGACCGTCCCCGGTCTCGGCCCCCGGGCACGTCCGTCGCGGACGACGATCCGCGTCGCCGAGGTCGCGAGGTCGATCCTCGCCCCGGCGGCCTCGGCGCGGCGGGCCAGCGCGCGGGCCAGCTCGCGCGTGCCCCCGACCGGTGAGGGGAACCCGACGTCCTGGGCCAACATCGTCATGAGCCACCCGAACACGCCGCTGACGGGCGCCGTCGGCGGTGCATCGGCGTGCATCGCGTTACCGGCGAGCAGCTCACGTCCCGCCTTCCCGCGGAACAGTTCCTCGCCCATCCGGGTCGTGGGCAGCAGCATGAATCGAAGAAAATCCGGCAGGTTGCGCAGACCGACCGCCCGCAACAGCCGCGGGGTGTCGGCGACCGGTGGCCAGGCCGTGAGCAGAGCTCCGAGCAGCGGGTCCTTGATGTCGTCGTACTGCTCGACCAGGCGCATCCACGTCCGTCCGTCGCGCGGGTCGTCCTCGGCCAGGTGCTCGGCCGTCACCCGGGCGTCGCGGTGGAGCGCGGGAGACCGGTCGTCCCCCGGCCGCGACAGGTGGGCCAGCTGGGTCTCGGCGATCGCCCACCGCAATCCATGATCCTCGAGGTCGAGCCCCCGCAGCACAGGGGAGGCGTGGGCCAAGGGGTGGCACGCGCTGAACTCGTCCATCACCCACCCGTCCTGCTCCACCGAGTTCACGGCGCCGCCGACGACGTCGCGCTCCTCGAGTACGACGACGTCCCACCCCGCATCGGCCAGGTGGGAGGCCGCCACCAGGCCGTGATGGCCTGCGCCGACGATCACCGCATCGACGGTCTCGGTGGCCCCGGTGCTGCGGCGGATGGGGTCTGGCTGGGTCATGGGGATCTCGCTCTCTCGCCGAGGCGTCGACGTCGGAACCGGGTCTGCCCCGGCCTTACCCGCCCGTCCCCGGACACAACCCCGCCCACGACCCCGGACACCAGGACACCAGGACACCAGGACACCAGGACACCAGGACGAGGCTCGACCGCCGACTCGCGGCGTCCCGAAGTCGACGACGGCCGGAGCCGACAGGCATGAAATGCCCGATCCGGGGCACTGGCACGGGTGACACCGCATGCACCCCTGAAAGGACCGCCATGGCTCAGCAGGAGAACCCTCCCCCACGGTCGAGGAACCCACGGCCCCCACCACACCCCCGGTGCCGAACCCCGACCAGCGTGCCCCCGAGACCGTCACGGCGACCGGCTGTCCCTTCGGGGCATCCGCGGTGGCGCCTCGCTCCCAGCAGGGTGAGTTCCTCACCACGGCCACCGGGACGCGGCTGCGCGACAGCGACCACTCCCTCAAGGCCGGACGCCGCGGCCCGACGCTCCTGCAGGACCACCACCTGCGCGAGAAGATCATGCACTTCGACCACGAGCGCATCCCCGAGCGTGTCGTGCACGCCCGTGGCGCCGGGGCGCACGGCGTGTTCACCTCCTACGGCACGGGCGCCAAGATCACCACGGCCAGGTTCCTCGCCGAGAAGATCGAGACCCCCGTCTTCGTGCGGTTCTCCACCGTGCTGGGCTCCCGCGGCTCGGCCGACACCGTGCGCGACACCCGCGGATTCGCGACGAAGTTCTACACCGAGGAGGGCAACTACGACCTCGTCGGCAACAACATCCCCGTCTTCTTCATCCAGGACGGCATCAAGTTCCCCGACGTCGTGCACGCGGCCAAGCCCCACCCGGACCGCGAGATCCCCCAGGCGCAGAGCGCCCACGACACGTTCTGGGACTTCGTCTCCCTGCACACCGAGGCCCAGGCCCACACCATGTGGAACATGTCCGACCGCGGCATCCCCGCCTCGTTCCGCACGATGGAGGGTTTCGGCGTCCACACCTTCCGCCTGACGAACGCCGACGGCGAGACGTGCCTGGTCAAGTTCCATTGGAAGCCCGTCGCGGGAGTCCACTCGATGACGTGGGAGGAGGCCCAGCTCGCCGCGGGCGCCGACCCCGACTTCCACCGCCGCGACCTCGCCGACGCGATCGAGGCCGGCGCCTTCCCCTCCTGGGAGCTCGGCGTGCAGGTCATGCCGGACACCCAGGACGAGATGTTCGAGGGCATCGACCTGCTCGACCCGACGAAGCTCGTCCCCGAGGAGCTCTGCCCGGTGCAGTTGCTCGGCAAGATGACCCTGAACGCCAACCCGACGAACTACTTCGCCGAGACCGAGCAGGTCATGTTCAACCCCGGCCACCTCGTGCCGGGCATCGACGTGACCAACGACCCGCTGCTGCAGGCCCGCCTGTTCAGCTACGTCGACACCCAGCTCACGCGGCTCGGTGGCCCCAACTTCGCGCAGATCCCGATCAACCGCGCGCACGCGCCGGTCAACGACATGCTCCGCGACGGGTTCCACCAGCACGCGGTGCACACCGGCCAGGCGCCCTACCGGCCGAACAGCATCGACGCCGGCAACCCGGCCGAGACTCCGGAGGCGCAGCGCCCGTTCGTCGAGGTCTCCACGCCCGTCTCGGGTGAGAAGGTCCGGGCCGTGCCGGCCACGTTCGACGACCACCTCAGCCAGGTGCGGATGTTCTACCGCAGCCTGACGCCCGTGGAGCAGGACCATGTCGCCGCGGCCTACACCTTCGAACTGGGCAAGTGCTACGAGAACCCGGTTCGTGAGCGGCAGCTCGCACACCTCGCGGCGGTCGACACCGATCTCGCGAAGACCGTGGCCACCGGCCTGGGGCTGCCGGTACCCGAGCCGTCCACGAAGGTCGCGGACGTCGAGCCCAGCCCGGCCCTCTCGCAGGTCAAGGCGGAGATGAACTTCCCCGTCGACGGCCGCATCGTCGGCATCGTCGCCGATGACGACGCCGACCTGGCCCAGGTGAAGAAGGCCTCCGCCGCGGTCGAGAAGGCGGGCATGACGCCGTTCGTCGTCGCCGCTCACGGCGGCCACCTCGGTGGCAAGAAGGACGTCGTGATCGACCGGACGCTGCTGACGACCCGGTCCATCGAGTTCGACGCACTCCTGGCCGTGTCGGCGATCGCCCCGGCACCGGATTCCGCCGCCGCGTTCGACGCCAAGGCGGGCGACCCCTCCGGCGTGCCGAACTCGGCCGTCGACCCGCGCCTGACCCTGCTGATCGGCGAGATGTACCGCCACTGCAAGGCCATCGCGTTCCTGCCCGAGGCCGAGGCCGCCATGGCCGCTGCGGGCATCGAGGCCGGCACTCCCGGCATCGTTCAGGAGAAGGACGCCGACAAGGCGGTCGGCACCCTCGTCGATCTCCTCGGTGCCCACCGCGCCTGGGACCGGTTTCCCCGGTCCTCGGCTGACCCACGAGCGGGCCGAGACGTGGTGACGAGGGCCGGTGCGATGTCGCACCGGCCCTCGTCATGTCTCCCCGGTCAGGACTGCTCGTCTTCGCGACCGAGCGACTCCCGGCGGCCGGAACGGGCCTCCACCTCCCCACCGGACGGCGTCTCGTGGGTGGCGTCGGCGTCGAGGCTGTCGACGTACTGACCGCGCTCGTAGTCGTAGTCGATCGGCTCGCCGAACTCGTCTCGCCGCTGGTACCACTGCGTGACCGGTGGCGCGAGCGAGTCGTAGTCGGCGCCCGCGCCCTTGCCGTCCTCCGCAGGCTCGACCGCGATCGCGAAGTCGTCGCCGTGGTGCCGCACACCCTCACGGACGGCCTGTTCGACCGCCGTCTCCGCATACAGCCGCCGGATGGCAGCCGGGTCGCTGCGCAGATCCTTGACGAAGGCCACCATCATCACCACCATCGCGACGGCGAACGGCAAGGCCGACACGACGACGAAGTTCTGCATGCCCTGCAAAGCGGCCTGTCCACCGATGAGCAGGAACACGATCGCGATCGCCAACAAGAACAGACCCAGCATGATGACGACCCCGTGAGAGGGGGTCGCGCGCCCTCGCTGAGCCAGGCTGCCCATGACGACGGAGGCCGAATCGGCGCTGGTGACGAAGAAGACCGTGAGCATGAAGATGACGACGATCGGCGTGATCGTCGACAACGGGAGCGCGTCGAGCAGGATGAACAGCGCGTCCTGGGCGTTGGGTGCTCCGCCGATGTCGGCGATGCCCTGCTCCTGCATCCACATCGACGTGCCGCCGTAGATGGAGAACGAGGTCAGGCACACCAACGACGGCACGAGGATGACGACGACGACGAACTCCCGCAGGGTGCGACCGCGGGAGATCTTGGCGATGAAGATGCCGACGAAGGGCGACCACGACACCCACCACGCCCAATAGAAGACCGTCCAGGAGCGGAGGAACACCTCCTGCTATTCGCCGTAGCTGGCCGAGTAGGCGATCAGGGTCAGCGTCTCCGAGAGGTACTGCGCGATGACCGACGGGATGAAGTTCACCAGGAACAGGGTCGGACCCACCAGGAAGACGAAGATCGCGACGATCACGGCGAAGACCATGTTGATGTTGGACAGGTAGCGGATGCCTCGGGCCACCCCGCTGACCGCCGAGGTGATGAACACCGCCGTGAGGACGGCGACGATGCCGAGCAGCATCGGGGTGTTGATCTCACCGAGACCGCCCGCGATCTGGACGCCGCGGCCGATCTGCAGGGCACCGATGCCCAGCGCGGCAGCCGTGCCGAACAGGGTGGCGATGATCGCGAAGATGTCGATGATCCGGCCACGGGCACCGCGCACACCGTCACGGCCGATGAGGGATTCGAAGATCGAGCTCATGAGGACGGTCCGGCCGCGCCGGTAGGCGCCGTAGGCCACGGTCGCCCCCACCAGCGCGTACATCGCCCAGGCCTGGGGACCCCAGTGGAACACCGTCTGGACCAGGGCCCGATGCATGGCCTCGCGGGTCTGCGGGTCCACCGTGCCGGGAGCCGGCTCGAGGTAGTACTGCATCGGCTCGTACGGGCCGAAGAACAGCAGTCCGACGCCCATCCCGGCGGCGAACAGCATCGCGACCCACGAGAAGGTCGTGTACTCGGGCTTCTCACCATCCAGCCCGAGCGGGATGCGTCCGTACCGGCCGAAACCGATCCACAGCATGAAGAAGAGGACGACGGCCGCCAGCACGCTGCAGAACCACCCGAAGTAGGTGGTGACCCAGACCAGCGCCGTCTCCGAGGCCGCCGCCAGACCTTCCGTGTCGAGCAGGCCCCACGCGAGGAAGGCCAGGATCGTCACCGCCACCACGACCACGACGACGCGGTCGGTGCGGTAGTCGTAGCGCTGATCGTCGACCGAGACACCGGGCACCAGGGCCGGATGAACTCCGTGGGGGTAGTTTCCGGCCTGCCCTGCTTGGTGCATCAGATTCCGAGCCCGGTCCAGACGCCGACCTCGCCGGGACCGACGGGGCGGGGCATCCGGCCCTTGTTCGAGTTCAGTTGCCCTGGAGCTCGATTCCGGATCGGCGCCGGGGCCTGAGCGGGCGTCGGGATGTCGGTCTGTCATGGATCGACAAGCTACGCGCAACCGAGGCGTCGTTCGGCCGAGCGCGACGGCGAAACGGCCCTCACCGCCGATGCATCCCAGGATCGTGGCGCCCCGGGCGTCACTCGGAGTACAACGGAGACGACGCGATGTGAACGTTCGTCCAAGACGAGTGGTCCGGAGGGGAGTGGCCACACGGGACGTCTTCGGGCGCACGTCACGACGGGCCGGGGTGCCCGGCGTCACCCGGGGGTCGGGCGGTCGGTGATCGCCCATCCGAGCTGAGCGATCAGGGGGATCTCGCCATGCTCGCATGCGCAGTCGTCGCTGCGTCTCGGAGGCCGCCGGCCTGCCTGCTACCGAGAAAGCGACCCACATCGTGAGCACACGCCCGCTCGTCCTGTTCGTGTACGGAACCCGGCCCGAGGCCATCAAGATGGCTCCGCTCGTGCTCGAGTGCCGCGACCGCGACGTCTTCGACGTCCAGGTCGTCGTCACCGGCCAGCATCGCGAGATGTTGACGCAGGTCAACGACGTCTTCGGCATCGTGCCCGAGCACGACCTCGAGCTGTTCGAGCCCGGTCAGGGCATCGAGTCCATCGTCGCCAAGACCCTGACCCGCCTGACGCCGATCCTCGCCGATCTGCGGCCCGCCGCCGTCGTCGTCCACGGCGACACGAGCACCGCCAACGCCGCTGCTCAGGCCGCGTTCTACGCGCAGGTGCCCGTCGTCCACCTCGAGGCGGGCCTGCGGACCGGCGACCTCGCCTCGCCGTTCCCGGAGGAGGCGAACCGGCAGCTCATCGGGCGCCTCGCCGACCTCCACCTGGCGCCCACCGCCGGCAACCGCGCGGCGCTGCTGGCCGAGAACGTCGACCCCCGCCGCATCGTCGTCACCGGCAACACGGTGATCGACGCCCTGCACCGGGTGGTCGACGGGCTGCCGGCCCTGGGGGCACCGACGCGCAGGCGCTCCACGGCCCCCAGGCAGCGCGTCGCCGGCTCCTCATCACCCTGCACCGCCGAGAGAATCTCGGGGAACGCATGGAGGGCATCGCCCGCGCGATCACCGCCTTCGCCGGCTCGCACCCCGACGTCGACATCGTCATGCCGCTGCACCTCAACCCGGCCGTGCGTGCCGCCGTCGTCCCTCGGGTCGGGGACCTGCCCAACGTCGACCTGCGCGATCCGCTCGACTACGTGACGTTCGTCGACGAACTGCGCCGGGCCACGGTCGTCCTCACCGACTCGGGCGGCCTGCAGGAGGAGGCACCCGGTCTCGGCGTGCCGGTCCTCGTGGCCCGCGACACCACCGAACGTCCCGAGGCCGTCGAGGCGGGCACGGCGCGCCTCATCGGCACCGACGAGGCGGAGGTACTGGCCCACCTGACGCGGCTGTTCGACGACGCGGTCGCGTACGAGGCGATGGCCACGGCCGTGAATCCGTACGGCGACGGCCGGGCCTGCGGACGCTGCGCCGACGCCCTGGAACACCTCCTCGGCCTCGGCGAGCGTGCGGCGGACTTCATCCCCGGCGACTCCCCCTCCGTCACCCGCGCGGCCTGACGCGCCCACGCCCCACCGCACACGCGACAAGCGTGTGGTGGGGCGTCTCGGGTATCGGAATCGGAGGCCGTGCGAGAGGATCGACGCGGCCCCGACCCGCCCGCGAACGGAGCGACATGACGACCGACAAGGTGACCCTGGCCGTCCTCGGAGCATCCGGGGATCTGACCTCACGACTCCTCCTGCCGGGACTGGCGACCCTGCTCGCCGGACGCCCCGACCTCGACGTCCACCTCGTCGGCGCGGCCACGGAGACGTACACCGACGAGGAGTGGAAGACGCGCGTCCGCGAGGCGCTGACCACCAACGCCTGCCCCGACCACGCCCGCGAGCGCGTCGTCGCCGGCACGAGGTACACCACCCTCGACGTGACGAGCCCCGAGCAGATGGCCACCTTCCTCGCCTCGCTGTCCGACGACCGGCCCGTGGTCCTCTACTTCGCCCTCCCGCCGGCCGTGACGATCGCGGCGTGCCGGGTGCTGGCGCAGCTCGACCTCCCGGACGACCTGCGGCTCGCCCTCGAGAAGCCCTTCGGTGAGAGCGAGGAGTCGGCCCGCGAGTTCAACCGCCTGCTGACCTCCTTCGTGCGTGAGGAGCAGATCTTCCGCGTCGACCACTTCCTCGGACGGGCGACGGTGCTCAACATCGTCGGTCTGCGGTTCGGCAACCGCGTGCTCTCCCGGGTGTGGAGCAGCGACGACATCGAGTCCATCGAGATCATCTACGACGAGCAGATCGCCCTGGAGGACCGGGCCGGCTACTACGACAAGGCCGGAGCCCTGCGCGACATGCTGCAGAGCCACCTGCTGCTCGTCATGGCGATGCTCATGATGGAGGCACCGTCTCGGGTCGACGCCGTCGAGCTGCGCGACCTCATCGGCCACCTGCTCCGCGCCACCCGCCTGTACGGCGACGACCCCGTCGCCTCCTCCCACCGCGCGCGCTACACCGCGGGTGACGTGGACGGCCGAGAGATCCCCTCCTACGTCGACGAGCGGGGTGTGGATCCCGCCCGTTGTACCGAGACATTGAGCGAGATCACCGTCGAGGTCGCCAACGCCCGGTGGAAGGGCGTGCCGGTGACCCTACGCAGCGGCAAGGCCCTCGGAGGTCGCCGCGAGATCGTCGTCCGGTTCCGCCCCGTGGCGCACGTGCCCGTCGGATTCGTCGACGACCCCGCCCCCGACGTTCTGCGGTTCGGCATGAACCCCGAGACGCTCAGTCTCCGGATGGCGACCAGCGGCGCCGAGGGGGCGTTCGACTTCTCCACCGTCGACCTGCAGGCCGAGCTCGGCGACAGCGAGATGCGACCCTACGGCGAAATCCTGTCCTACATCATCGCCGGCGACCCGCTGCTCTCCGTGCGCGGCGACGTGGCCGAGGAGTGCTGGCGCATCGTCGATCCCGTCCTCGCCGCCTGGGCCGCCGACGAGGTGCCGCTGGAGGAGTACCCCGTCGGCAGTGCCGGCCCGGAGCAGTGGCTCCGCGCGGCCGCGGGCGAGGACGGCCACCCAGGGAGCCGACGCGGGCTCCCGGCCGAGTGAGCGGGAGCCACAGGCCTCCTCTTTCGTGCGTCGCGCGCTACGGCGCGCCGCGCAGGCGATCCGGGCAAAACCGGCGACGATAGACACCGGACCCTGGACGGTGGTGGGGAAGCCCGCCGTCCGGGGCCCGTCCATGTCCGGCTCTCCTCCCAGCGCGGCGGGCCGTCGCGGCACCTCCGGGTCAGGACACCTCCTCGAGAGAATCGCGGCCGTCGTCAGGGCGTCACGACAGGCGTCCGTGATGTGCTGGCACCTCACGCCCCAGCCCGAGGAGAGCAGATGAACGACAGGACACTCGCCGGCCGGACGATCCTCATGTCCGGAGGCAGCCGCGGCATCGGGCTCGCGATCGCCGAACGCGCGGCCCGCGACGGGGCGAACATCGCCCTTCTCGCCAAGACCGACCAGCCCCATCCGCGGCTCGAGGGCACGATCCACACCGCTGCCGAGGCCATCGAAGCCGCCGGCGGCCGGGCACTCGCGATCGTCGGCGACGTGCGGGAGGAGGAGTCGGTGCTGCAGGCCGTGGCGACGACCGTCGAGACCTTCGGCGGCATCGACATCGTCGTCAACAACGCCAGCGCCATCGACCTGTCGCCCACCCGCGAGCTGGCGATGAAGAAGTACGACCTCATGCAGAACATCAACTGCCGCGGCTCGTTCCTCCTCGCCAAGGCGTCGATCCCCCACCTCGAGGCGTCGCCGTGGGCCCACGTGCTCACGCTCTCGCCCCCGATCGACCTGCAGCCCAAGTGGGCCGGTGGGCACCTCGGCTACACGATCGCCAAGTACGGCATGAGCCTGGTCACCATCGGGTTGGCCGAGGAGCTCAAGGGAGCCGGGATCGCCGCGAACAGCCTCTGGCCTCGCACCACGATCGCCACCGCCGCCGTGGCCAACCTCCTCGGCGGGGAGGCGACGATGCGGATGAGCCGCACTCCCGAGATCGTCGCCGACGCCGCCCACGTCATCCTCACCAGCGACCCGCGGCAGTGCACGGGCAACTTCTTCATCGACGAGGACGTGCTGCGCGACGCGGGAGTCTCCGACTTCTCCCGGTACGGCGGCCCCGACGAGGACCTCCGGGTCGACCTGTTCCTCGACTGAGTCGGCGCCTCGACGCCGTGTCGCCGACGAGGAAGAACAACACCGACGACATCAACGCGCCTCAGAGACTTGCCTTGAGCCGCTGACCTGCATCGATGCGCATCAGTTCCTGGCCCAAGTTGTCCGTGTTGTTCTTCACCTCCGCTGAACGGACCGATACCGTCGACAGGTCCGGCCTCGGGTGCCGGTCAGCCGGCCGGGACGGTGGGCAGCCACGGATACAGCTCGACCTGGCCACCGTCCACGAGGTCGAAGGGTGTCGTCAGGTCAGGCGGGAGGGGGATCTCACGCCAGTCCCCGCTCCCGAACCGCATGAAGAACCGCTGCGGAGTCGTGTCGTCGGAGGCGGCCCCGTAACCACGCCACCACAACACGATCGAGGCTCCCCTGCCCGGTTCGAGCAGGAGGCGCTGCGGCGCGGCCGGCTGTCCGTCGGCATCCTTCGACACCTGCTGGAACGTCAGCGCCAGCGGCCGCCCCTGAACGATGCGGACCTGCGGCCAGGCGCCGAGCACGCACGGCTGGTCCTTCATGTTGGTGGCTGTCACGCTGGTCCAGCTGGTGCCGGTCGCCCTCTCCCAACCGTGGTTCACCAGGGACAGGTCGTCGATGTCGCACGCGCGGGTATCGTCGCCGGCGCCGGCCACACGAGCAGCGGCCGTGGGCATCGTGGGTGCGTGGACCTGCGGGCCGCCCTGGTCGAACTCGGGTTGCGGCGCCGGTGGCGGGGTCGGCGCTGGCGGTGGGGTGGTGAAGGCCTCCGGCGGGAACGCCGGACGGTTGGGCGGGGTCTCGGGCGTCATGCGCAGCAGGGACAGTCCGACCGCGATCCCCGCGACCAGGATCACCGCGACGGTCACGACCAGGAGGAACCACGGGCGGCGACGCCGGTCGCGCACGCGTCGCCGCGGGTCCCATCCGGGATGCAGCACGCGCATGTCATCGTCCGGCCTCATGCGTCATCCCCCGTCTCTCGCCCCTGCGGGCGCCCCTGATGAGGATGCGACGGATGGTGGCGTGCGTCGAGGCGCGCCGGGCAGAGGTGACCGATCCGTTGCGCGCCCGAGGTCATCCCGCGATCTCGACACCGCCGCGGGCCCACGAGCCTGCGCCGACGGGTGCGAAGTGCACGTCCCAGCCACCGTCGGCGAGGCCGACCGCGAGGGGTTCGAGATCCGGCTCTCCGGTGACGATCACGGTCATGTCCCACGTCGAGATCGGGTGGGCCGTGGCCGCGATCTCCGGCGTCACGGTCACGTCGTAGGCATCGACCTGGCCGAGGAGTTCGAGGACGGCGCCACCGATGTCGCCGACCTGCGGCTCCGTGTACAGCGCGAGAGCCGTGCCGACCCTGACGACGTCGGCGGCCGAGACCGCGTCGCCGCGCAGGCGGAACGTCGCGATCATCGAGTCCTCCCGCACGGGCAGGCTGGTGAAGAGCCACACTCCCGGGTCGGTGACGTCGCCGCCCGCCGAGGTCAGCAACTGGCCGAACACGCCGAGGTGACGCGCCCGTCCCGAGTCACCGGCCGAGGGCCCGATCGCGACACTGCCGCGGCACTGGTTCATGACGGACCCCTCTCCGGTCGACACGGTCGGAGGCCTCGACGGCCCGACCCACGCACACGTCGTACGAGTAGTGATCGGCCGCGCCCACCCCGAACTGAGCCGTCCCGCCCCGACCTGATCCGCCACGTCGTCGCCGAAACCGCCGGCTATAGGCGGCTACTAGTTCTATTGACCTCAGGATCGGTGCCTGGCCAGGCTCGGTCTAGGTGGTCGGGGTAGTCGCTCTTTTCCGGCTGTCCATCCTGGTGGTGTGACTCTCGACCGGCTTGCGCTGCTCTGGCCACCGACATGGTCGGGAGAGGCTGAAGAAGGGATTGCTCTGCTGGTAGTAGCGGTGCCCTCCGGACCGACACAACCGATGTTGAGGATGTCAGGAGGCAGCTGATGAACGAGCAGGCACCGGGTCCGGTCGTGATCGGGATGGACCCGCACAAGCGCACCGTCACGATCGAGGTGATGACTCCCAAGGAGCAGATCCTCGGACACGGACAGTTCACTACCGACGAGGACGGCTTCGCCGCGATGCTGGAGTACGTCAGGCGTTGGCCCCAACGGAGGTGGGCGGTCGAGGGCTGTGAGGGCATCGGTCGACATGTCGTGGCCAGGTTGTTGCCGCTGGGCGAGCAGGTCGTGGACGTGCCGGCTGAAGTTCCCCCTGGAGCGTAGAGGCATCCACAATGAGGGATCGAGATGCCAGAGAAGCGTAAGAAGTACGACCGGGAGTTCCGTGAGGGAGCGGTCCGGATCGTCGAGGAGACGAACAAGCCGATCGCGCAGGTCGCTCGCGATCTTGGCGTGAACGAGGGCACGCTGGGCAACTGGGTCCAACGCGCCCGTGCCGCACGCGAGGGTCATGGAGAGCTGTCCAAGGACGACTACGAGGAGCTGAAACGGCTGCGCGCCGAGGTCGCCGAGCTGCGGATGGAGCGTGATGTCCTCAAGCGATCCGTGGTCCTGTGGGTGAAGGAGGCGACGAAGTGAGCGTGGCACGCTTCATCGCCGACCAGAGGACCAACTACGCCGTGCCACACGCCGGGACTGCTGCACGGGTAGGTGACACCGAGTCTGTGGTGCTCTGAGGCGCCGCAGGGAAGGATGTGCACCATGCCCAAGCCCTATCCCCAGGAGTTCCGGGACGATGTCGTCCGGGTCGCCCGTCAACGCGAGGAGGGGGTGACGATCAAGCAGGTGGCCAAGGACTTCGGGATCTCCGAGTCGTGCCTGACGAACTGGATGACCCAGGCCGACCGCGACGCCGGCATCAGGCCCGGCGCCGACCGCGAGGAGCTGGCCGAGCTGCGCGAGGCCAAACGGCGCATCCGGCTGCTGGAGCAGGAGAACGAGGTCCTGCGCCGCGCCGCGGCGTACCTGTCTCAGGCGAACATCTCCCCAAAATGATGTACCCGCTCGTCCGCGAGCTGGCCGGCGACGGGATCCCCGTCACGGTGACGTGCCGGGTGCTGAAGATCGCTCGTCAGCCGTACTACCGGTGGCTGAAGGAACCGGTCACCGACGCCGAGCTGGCGGCCGCCTACCGCGCGAACGCGCTGTTTGACGCCCACCGCGACGACCCCGAGTTCGGGCACCGGCTGCTGGCCGACGAGGCCCGTGAGGCCGGGGAGGGCATGTGCGACCGGACCGCGTGGCGGATCTGCTCGGAGAACGGCTGGTGGAGTGTGTTCGGTAAGAAGCGCGGCAAGAACGGCAAGCCCGGTCCGCCGGCGCATGAGGACCTCGTCGAGCGGGACTTCACCGCGGCCGGCCCGAACCAGCTGTGGCTGACCGACATCACCGAGCACCCCACCGGTGAGGGCAAGCTCTACATGTGCGCGGTCAAGGACGTCTGGTCGGGCCGCATCGTCGGCTACTCCATCGATGCCCGGATGAAGTCACGCCTGGCGGTGCAGGCCCTGGACAACGCCGTGGCGACCCGCGCCGCGCACGGCATGGACGTCGCCGGCTGCATCGTCCACTCCGACAGGGGCAGCCAGTTCCGGTCGCGGAAGTACCTGGCCGCGCTGCGCCGCCACCACCTGGTCGGATCCATGGGCCAGGTCGGCACGAGCGCCGACAACGCCGCGATGGAGTCGTTCTTCGCTCTCCTGCAGAAGAACGTCCTGGACCGCCGCCGCTGGGCCACCCGCCAGGACCTACGCATCAGCATCGTCACCTGGCTCGAGCGGACCTACCACCGCCGCCGGCGCCAGGACCGACTCGGTCGGTTGACGCCCATCGAATACGAGGCCACCATAGCCACAGCCGCCACTCAGGCGGCCTGACCCAACCTGTCACCTACCCGTGCAGCAGTCCCGCCCTTGTCTGCTCGCTGCTCGGAGTCTCCGAAGCGTGGTTCTACAAGTGGATCAAGCGCGCCGACGGTCCCGGCGCTGCCAGCGGGCTGTTCACCGACACCGACCGCCGCCGCGACACCGTCGACCGCGCGGTGCGCGTCGCGTTCAAGAACGCCAAGGGCCTGCACGGCTCACCGCGCTTGCACGCCGACCTGCGCGAGGCTGGCTGGCAGATCAGCGAGAAGACGGTCGCCGAGTCGATGCGCCGCCAAGGCCTGGTCGCCCGCGTCATCAAGCGGCGCAGCGGCCTGACCAGGCAGGACAAGACCGCACCCAAGTTCCCGGACCTGGTGCGTCGCAACTTCACCGCGCCGGCGCCGAACTGCAAGTGGGTCGGCGACATCACCGAGATCCCCACGGCCGAGGGCAAGCTGTACCTGGCCACCGTGATCGACCTGTACTCGCGCCGGTTGCTCGGCGCGGCCACCAGTGCCCACCCCGACGCTGACCTGGCGTGCGCGGCGATCCAGATGGCCGTGACCGCTCGCGGCGGCAAGGAGGCGATCTGGCGCGAGGACGAGTCCGACCGGGTCATCTTCCACACCGACCGGGGCTCGACCTACACGGCGACCTCGTTCACCCGGCTCTGCGCCGACCTCGGGATCCGCCAGTCGATGGGCCGGGTCGGGTCGTGCTTCGACAACGCCGCCGCCGAGGCGTTCTTCTCCTCCCTGGAGTGGGAGGTCCTGTCCCGGCAGGCGTTCGACACCCGAGCCCAGGCCCGGGCCCTGGTCATCGACTGGGCCTACGGATTCTACAACCACCAACGCCGGCATAGCGCGGCTGGCATGATGTCACCGGTCAACTACGAGCAGTCCACCGCAGCGTCCGTCCCGGACGCCGCGTAGCCCGAAGCCCTCCACGATCCGGGGGAACCACAGTCTGCCATCACCCCCTGTCCGTCTGACCGCCCGCTGACCCAGTGGCCAACGCATCCCGCCACAGCCAAACCGGCGGGCGTGACGACAGCCCCCACCTCAGTCGCCTCCCTCGAGCCGAAGCAATCGCAAGTCTGTGCAGCCGCAAGCTCCCGCTGTCGCCTCCGGTGAAGTCGCCGGCACCGAACCGGCCTCAGTCCGGCCTCACGGCAGGAGTAGTGGTAGCCCCGCGGGCCACCCGAAATCCCAGATCGTCAAACGTGGCGTTCGGGTTGGTCTTGCGTCGCACGCCGGCCCGGCAGCTCCACTCCGGATCGCTCCAGCCGCCGCCGCGGATGATGCGGTAGGACCCGTAGACGTCGGGGTCGTACAGATCCCAGCACCATTCCCACACGCCGCCCAGGAGGTCGAACAGGCCCCACGCGTTCGGCTTCTTCGATCGCACTGGATGGATGGTCCCCCCGGAGTTGTCGGCGTACCAGGCGATCTCGTCCAGCGGCCCGTAGCGCGCACCTGTCGTGTCTGCGCGGCAGGCCACCTGCCACTCGGCGTCCGTGGGTAGCCGATACCCGTCGGCACCGTGGTGCCAGACGACGCTCCAATCGTCGAGCTCTGGCTCGCTGTGCGGCCGCCACCGTGTCGGGGTGGGAACCTCACGCTCTGCGATCTCATAGGCCGGAGTCAGGCCCTCTCGGAGTGAGAGTTCGTTGCAGAACAAGATCGCGTCTCGCCAGCTCACGTCGGTCTTCGGAAGGTTCGCCGACTCAGGATCGCAGGTCACGCCGTACGCGTCGTCCCAGAGGCCGCGCGTCACCACGGTGTCTGCCATGGCGAAGGGCTCGACGTGGGCGGTCCACGACTCGCCGGTGCGGCGGTCCACCACGAGTTCCTCGACCGCGCTGGGGAGGGGAACGGTGATCAAGTGAGTCTTCACTGCACCCATTCTCGGCCACCGGCGAGTGGGTCCGGCACGGTTGCGAACGCGTTATCGGACGTGCCCGACGCACGCCCGGATCTGCCGCATTGGGGGACCAGGACTCCGGCGGACGTCCAACCTCGCCGCGGCGACGACTGCCGTCACTCGTCGTTCGGGTTCAGGGCTGCGAGGTCGTCCAGGAAGGACAGGATGACGCGCTGATCGGCAGCTGAGCGGCGCGTAGCCAGATCCCGCACGGACTGCAGGAGGGGCTCGAACGAGGCCACTCCGGACTCGATCGCCTGACCGGTCACCTGCAACGACACGCGGCGGCGGTCGTATGTGTCTCGCTCCCGGAGGACCAGGCCCCGCTGCTCGAGCCGGTCGATGACCTGAGTCGTGGAGGCAGACGCCAAACCCAACCCCGACCCCAGGGCGCCCGGAGTCGTCGCTTCACCAGCTCGTTGCAGGTCCAGCAAGACCACCAGGGCCCGGATGTCGGTCAGGTTCACACCGTGCGCGCGGGCGAAGCGAGAGCCCTGGGTGCTCAGGTGGATGACCGCTCGTCGGACCGCAGTCACGATCTGGTCTGGCGTGCTCACGAAAACCATCCTAATCTCTCGTCAAACGAGATACACGTTAGACGAGAGGAATCTCATGTCCAAGGACTCAATCATCGAATCCACGGCCGCCAACCGCATGCGCATTGCTGACCTCTACGACAACACTGCCGATGAGCTCCTCGACGGCCCCAGCCTGTGTCGCGGCTGGAGCCTGCGCACGCTGCTAGGACACGTGGTCATGCCGCTGGCCAGCACCCCGGCCCAGCTGCTGTGGCACACCCTCCGCACGGGCTCTGTGCACCACGCTTCCACCAGGATCGCCACGCGCCTGGGCCAGCGCCCGGTGCGGGAACTGACGACCACGCTCAGAGAAGGGGCCACCCGGCGGATTTCCACACCCGCCCTCGGCCCCATGGGCCAGTTCGCAGACGGCTGCATCCACCTCAACGACGCAGCCCGACCACTCGGCCTGCCCTCTGGCGTGCCCCTGGCCGACTGGCAGAACCTACTGCCCTGGCTGCCCAGCCAAGCAGCCCACCGCCTGGGCCACGTGCCCGAAGGGCTGCTCGATGGACTCTTCTGGCAGGCCACCGACGTGGACTGGACCTATGGCGAGGGGCCGTGCGTAGCTGGGCCCGCGGAAGCGCTGGCGCTGGCGATGACTGGCCGCGCCGTCGCACTGCTCGACCTGACCGGCCCCGGCGTCCCAGTCCTGACGGGACGGCTCGGAGCGTAGCCGGATGGGCAGCACACCGCCCCCCATCTGCCGCCGAGCGCGCTTCGGGATTCCCGATGGGCGGTGTTGTTCTCGGGGCCGCGTTCTACCCGCCGCTGCCGGGGCGACAATCGACGGGGAGGTGCGAGTCGTTCGGCTCAGCTGGGTCATTTCGATCGGGGGTGCAGGAGGCGGTCGGTGACCATGACCACTGGCTCGCCGTGAGCGGCCCGCTGCGTGATGCTCTTGGCGTGCCGCCATCGCGGGTCGTCGAGGAAGGCATCCCAGGCGCAGCGCATCTGAGTCTCGTCCTCCCATGCCAGCAGGTAGCCGAAGTCGAAGACGTGGCTGGCCGAGCGCGGCCGACTGGGGTGTCGCATCGTGAGCAGGAGGCGTAGCACCCGGATCGGCAGGTTTTGGCTGACCGGGTCGACGCGACCTTCCCACTGCTCGACGAAGGTGAAGCCGTGCTCCTGCATGAGGGGGCGGGCTTGGGTATCCCACCGGTGAAAGACCGCGTCGCGGTGGTTTGCCTGGACGGTGTATATGCGGAGCTGGCGGAGCGTCATCCATCGACCCTTCCTGGTCGGCTGTGTGCTGCGAGTGTTGCGGGATCAGTGCTGTCCTGCCGATTCGCCTGCTGCGGCGCCGACCGCAGCGGAGAGGCCCGCGCTGAACCACGTGACGCGTAGTGAATCGCCCCGGGTTCGGTGGAGGCTCTGGTGTGTACCGGGTTCCGCGGCGTCGGTGATTCTGGACTCTGGTGTCTGACATCAGGAGGTCGTTGTGGGACGGCGAGGTTACCCACCGGAGTTCCGGCGTAAGGTCTTGGACCTTCTCGAAGAAGGCCGAAGCGTCACGCAGGTGGCGCACGACCTGGACATCAGCCAGGAGTCGATCTACACCTGGCGGCGTCAGGACCGGATCGACAAGGGTCTGCTGTCGGGGCTGACGAGCCAGGAGAAGTCCGAGCTCACGGCCGCAAAGGCCCGGATCGCTCAACTCGAGACCGAACTCCAGGCGGCTCGACGGGCCGTTGAACTGCTGCGGGAGGACGCGAGCCCAAAAGGCGGTTCTCGGCGGTCGAGGTGATGGTCGCCGAGAACATCCCCGCGCAGGTGGCCTGCCGTGTCCTCGCAGTGTCGGAATCCGGCTACTACGCCCGGTTGAAGCGGGCCCCGTCCGAACGCGCGGTGCGCCACGCTTGGCTGACCGATGTGATCAGCCGGATCCACCTCGACTCCTGAGGTACGTACGGCGGGCGGCGGGTCCACGCTGAGCTCACCCTGGGGCGCGGCATCGCGGTGGGACATGGGCAGGTCGAGCTGCTCATGCGCCGTGCCGGCCTGCGCGGAGTGGCCGGGCGAGCAAAGTGGAAACGGATCAAACCGGACAACATCGCCGCCGACCAGGTCAACCGGTCCTTCGCCAGTAACGGACCGAACCAGTTGTGGGTCATTGACATCACCGAGCACCCCACTCGAGAGGGCAAGGTCTACTGCTGTGCCGTGCTGGACACCTTCTCCCGACGGGTCGTCGGATGGTCCATCGATGCCTCACCGACCGCCGCGCTGGTGACCAACGCGCTCGGAATGGCCATCGACACCCGACTCGGCGGGGCGCGCCCGCGGGGACGGTGATCCACTCCGACCAGGGAGTTCAATTCGGTTCTTGGGCCTTCACCAACCGCGCCAAGGCCGCCGGGCTCCTGCCGTCGATGGGCAGCATCGGTGACTGCTACGACAACTCGATGATCGAAGCGTTCTGGTCCCGGATGCAAGTCGAACTCCTCGACCGACGCAAATGGAACACCCGCATCGAACTCGCGAACGTGATCTTCGACTACCTGGAGATCTGGCACAACCGTCGCCGCCGACACAGCAGCCTGGGCTGGATGACGCCGATAGAGTTCGAGCGCAACAGCATCATCACCGTGGCATGAGAAACCAGAAATTCCGACTCCGCACAACCCGGTACGCACCAGTTCACCGGCGCCTCGCACATCGCCCGGCTCCTGGAGCGCTTCCCTCTGTGCCGCTGATCATCGCCCACATGGGGAGCCCGGACTACGGGCCGGCCACAACCGCGGAGTCAAGCAGAAGGCACCGGGGTTTGGCCGAGGCCGTGACGTACGAGGGCACCCAGGAGAACCCCCAGTGCCAGGGCGAGCTTTGTCCGGTGTCCGGCCAGGTACATGGCGGCCAATCGCGTTCCAGAGAGCGCGCCGACCTGCTGCAACAGCGACAGGATGTCGGAGTTGATCCACTCCTCGGCGATCCTCCCGTTCTCGAAGCGATAGATCTCGTAGCTGTCGTACTCGATCTGGCGGCCTGTGGGTGATGCGCCCATGAACTCCCCGGTATGAGTTCCGGTGAAGGTCATCCGCACGGCGACACGGTCTCCCTGGGCGATGACGTCTTCGATGCGGAAGTCCAGGTCAGGGAATGCGGTCAGGATGACGGCCACGTTCTCCTTCCAGGCCTTCGCGCCGCGACGCTGGTGCGGCATTCCCGCGATGTTGATGATGAAGTCCTCGGTCATGAGTGCAAGGCATCCGTCGAGGTCGCGGGTCCTCAGGGCATCGAATGCCTGTCGGAGGATGTCGGTGTTGGTGGGTGTCAGAGTGCTCATGGTGAACCTCCAGTTCACGGCCGTGGCGTCTGATTTTGCATTTCAGTCGTAATGTAACAGGAGAGTGGGTAGCGAGGCCGAGTCCAGGATGGGTCGGCGGCGGGGCATGGGAGGCTACGGGGGTGCCGAAGCAGGTCGATCATGAGCAGAGGCGTGAGTTCATCGCGTCGGCGCTTCTGCGTGTCGCTGCGCAGGAGGGCTTGGAGGGCTTGTCGCTTCGTCGGATCGCGGCGGAGGCTGGCGTCACCTCGGGGATGGTTCAGCACTACTTCCCGACCAAGGACGCGATGATCCACTACGCGATGGATGTCGCCGCCGCCACGTTCGCCGACGGCAGTGGTGCAGGGACGGAATCACCGGCGAGCGAGCACGATCCGGAACCCCTTGAGGAGATTCGAACCCTGTTGAGCTCCCTACTGCCGACGGATGATGCCCGGCGGGGCGCCGGAGGAGTGTCCCTGGCCTTCATGTCCTACGCCATGACCCACGAAGCTGCGGCAACGAGGTTGGCCGAGGGTAATGCCCGGTTGCGAGGCCACATGGTCGGATTGCTGATACAGGCACGGGACGCGGGCCAGGTCCGTGAGGACGTTGATGTCAACACTGCTGCCGTGGCGCTGCTCGCCCTCACCGACGGGTTAGGAGCGCAAGCGCTGTCCTCATGCCTGTCCCTAGACTTCGCCTTGGCCGCTTTGGACCTTCACATCGCCCTCCTCGGCATTCCCTCTGGTCGGCCGGATCGGTGAGGTGGACGTGCTTGGTGATCGATAGCGGCGCAGCGGACCGTTCGGGCGCATCGATGAGGCGAGGGTCGAGCAGTACGAGAACGCGGCCTGCGGGCGCGGGTGAGTCCTCACCTGGTCGCCACGCAGGCGACTCGGCCGGAGTGCCCACGACAGGGCTGCATCGGTCCGGATCGCAGAAGTGAGACGCTCCGCCATGTCGATGGCCGGCGTCGGATGCGGCTCCGCTTGGCGCTGTGGCACCCGTAGGTGAGCGGGGTGCTGGCTCGGGTGGGTCTCACGTGGAGTGGTGGCTGAAGTTCCCCCTGGAGCGTAGAGGCATCCACAATGAGGGATCGAGATGCCAGAGAAGCGTAAGAAGTACGACCGGGAGTTCCGTGAGGGAGCGGTCCGGATCGTCGAGGAGACGAACAAGCCGATCGCGCAGGTCGCTCGCGATCTTGGCGTGAACGAGGGCACGCTGGGCAACTGGGTCCAACGCGCCCGTGCCGCACGCGAGGGTCATGGAGAGCTGTCCAAGGACGACTACGAGGAGCTGAAACGGCTGCGCGCCGAGGTCGCCGAGCTGCGGATGGAGCGTGATGTCCTCAAGCGATCCGTGGTCCTGTGGGTGAAGGAGGCGACGAAGTGAGCGTGGCACGCTTCATCGCCGACCAGAGGACCAACTACGCCGTGCCACACGCCCTTGTCTGCTCGCTGCTCGGAGTCTCCGAAGCGTGGTTCTACAAGTGGATCAAGCGCGCCGACGGTCCCGGCGCTGCCAGCGGGCTGTTCACCGACACCGACCGCCGCCGCGACACCGTCGACCGCGCGGTGCGCGTCGCGTTCAAGAACGCCAAGGGCCTGCACGGCTCACCGCGCTTGCACGCCGACCTGCGCGAGGCTGGCTGGCAGATCAGCGAGAAGACGGTCGCCGAGTCGATGCGCCGCCAAGGCCTGGTCGCCCGCGTCATCAAGCGGCGCAGCGGCCTGACCAGGCAGGACAAGACCGCACCCAAGTTCCCGGACCTGGTGCGTCGCAACTTCACCGCGCCGGCGCCGAACTGCAAGTGGGTCGGCGACATCACCGAGATCCCCACGGCCGAGGGCAAGCTGTACCTGGCCACCGTGATCGACCTGTACTCGCGCCGGTTGCTCGGCGCGGCCACCAGTGCCCACCCCGACGCTGACCTGGCGTGCGCGGCGATCCAGATGGCCGTGACCGCTCGCGGCGGCAAGGAGGCGATCTGGCGCGAGGACGAGTCCGACCGGGTCATCTTCCACACCGACCGGGGCTCGACCTACACGGCGACCTCGTTCACCCGGCTCTGCGCCGACCTCGGGATCCGCCAGTCGATGGGCCGGGTCGGGTCGTGCTTCGACAACGCCGCCGCCGAGGCGTTCTTCTCCTCCCTGGAGTGGGAGGTCCTGTCCCGGCAGGCGTTCGACACCCGAGCCCAGGCCCGGGCCCTGGTCATCGACTGGGCCTACGGATTCTACAACCACCAACGCCGGCATAGCGCGGCTGGCATGATGTCACCGGTCAACTACGAGCAGTCCACCGCAGCGTCCGTCCCGGACGCCGCGTAGCCCGAAGCCCTCCACGATCCGGGGGAACCACACCTCAGCTGCGGACGATGACACTGCCGCCCTCGCATCGGCGGCAGGACTCTCGACCACGGACGGCCAGACCACGCTTGTCATCGGTACCACCAACTAAAGCCGCCACGGAGCATCGACAGAACACCGCCATTTACCGGCGAAGGTCACAGCGTGTCAGTGGACCGGGTTTATGGGTCAAGGTGACCTGGGGGTTCACGGTCGTCTGTCGGTGGTCGTTGGTCGACCCGTAAACGATCGTCACTGGGCCACGGGGACCCATAGCTCGACGTGGTGGATGGTCCCGATCGGTGCCGAGCTCACGCGGCCTACCTATCGAACACCGACGGCCACGAAGTCGAGCTCACCGCGAGCAACCCCGTAGAACTCACCCATCCACAGGTCTTGACGATTCCTCGGCGTCGATCTCGTCCTGCTTACACCAGTTGCGAATCGTCTCCCGTGACATCCCCAACCGGGTCGCCACCGCCCCGGCTGCCGCCGTCACCGACCCGAACTCTGGCACCTGCTCACGAACCATCCGAACCGCACGCTCCCGCTCCTCAGCGGTGTACTTCTTGGGCATGAGCCCCATCCTCCCTGAACCAGAAACGATGCGGCAGGAGACCGAGGCCGGTTCAAACCCCCGTGTCCACCAACAGGGGTCAAGGCCCAGCGATCGCCTCACCTTTCACGCCCGGACTCAGCGATGTGTCGAGATCGGCGATCCGCGCCTCGACCCGCTCCGGGACCGACTTGTAGACAGGGAACGCGAGGCCGAGCGGGTCGCCGGTGATCGAGTCACGGCCCATGCCCATCAAGAGCTGGAGCTGGGCCTCCGACACCCGGTCCCCGACCGCGAGCTGACCGTTGCCAAGTGAGGCTGTCAACGACGGGTGAAAACTGAGCAGATGTCGACGGCTGAAAACTGAGCAGTCTGAGCACGCGCCGACGGTCGTGTGTGTCCGACATCACTCTCGTACGGTGAAGCCGGAGTTGTGGTCCTGGTCACGCACGGTTCCTCGGAAGCCAGATAGCCGCCGCGTTCGTGGTCGTCCTCACCTGTCGAGAAGCGCGCGTTGAACTGGGCCGCACCGAGGCACTGGAAAGACGCGGGCGTCGAGCCGCCGTCTGCTTTGCGCAAGCGGCCACGTATGTGGGTAGGCGCCATTGCGGCGGCCCTCCTTGACAGAACTCGGCACCCCCGCTCACGCGCTGATGCACTCTTCTATTGCCGTCGCGAGGAGCCTCGGTCGATGGAGAACGGTCAAGCAAGCCTCTCGGGATCGAGTTCACTGATGAGCGCTTGGACGAGATCGGCGAAGGCCTCCTTGCCCTCGGAGACGTCGGGTCCGGAGATCTCGAATGAAGTAGAGATCATGTCGCTGATGGCTCCGAGGGTTTCGCGCAGTGGTGGACTGTCCTCCCGGCGGAGCAGCGGTTCGGCGAGGAGGGGGCCGGTCGTGAGCACGCTGAGGGTGTGACTCAGTGACGCTGCGGGAATGGTCGGGGTGACGAGTCCCGCCTGCTGCAGACGTGCGAGGAAGGTCTCCCCGAGGACCACGCGGGGCCCGTATCGCTCCGGCCCGTGTTGAACGAGTAGACCGGTTAGGGCTCCGTCGGTATCGGTGTACAGCGATACCAGGAACTCGCGCTTCAGGAGCGCGGCGAGGCAGTGGCGGTAGATGCGCGACAGGCGACCACCTTCCGGGTCGTTCTGAACGCGGGCCAGAGCGTCCTGCAGGTAGAGCCGGAACTCCCGGTACACCACTTGGGTGAACAGGTCGTCTTTCGTGGCGAACTCCAGGTAGAGGGCGCCCTTGGACACCTTCGCCTCGTGCGTGATGCCGGAGATGCTGGCCTTGCGGAAACCGAATCGGACGAAGTGGTCTGCAGCGACATCGAAGAGGCGGTCGCGTCGGGTCGTCATGAACGAGCCGTTGGGTAGTGCTCGGCCAGGAAGTCGAGGAGCACCCGGTTGAAGGCGGGCGAGTTGTCCTGGTTGGCGTTGTGCGACGCCTTCGGGATGACCTCGTATCGACACTGAGGGTCCCTGCGAGCCCAGTCGCCCGCGGTGCGTGCGACGTTGCCGGTCCGGTCGGCGTCCCCGTGGGCGAGAAGGAGCGGTATGTCGATGCGGTAGTGCGGTTCGGGGTGCAAGGACTCCGACAGTCCCGACCACACCCGTACGAAGTCCCGCTTCGACATTCGGGAGGCGGCGTCGGCCGCATACTCCTGCACGTCCGGGGTGAGAGCGGTGGCGCGGGCGATGGTGCGCCGGAAATGGTCCCATGGCCACACCGCGAACCACGCGACGGACGACCTGAGGGCCAGGTGTTCCCATCGCGGAATGGGCAGGGTGATGCAGGTCGAGCCCACGATCACCATCGCACTCACCCGTTGCGGGTGCAGAAAAGCCAGCTCCTGCGCGACGTATCCCCCCAACGACTGACCGCCGACGCAGATAGGTCCCCTCACGTCCAGGCGCTCGAGCAGTGCGAGCAGATCGTCCACCATGTCGCCGACGAGAATCGGTGAGCGACCGAGCGGCTGCGAGTCCCCGTGACCACGAAGGTCCCACGTCAGGACCCGATAGCCGGCCTCGACCAAGGGCTCCACCTGCGGATCGAACATCCGATGGTCCATGGCCGCCCCGTGCGTCAGGACGATGAGCGGTGCCTCGGTGGGCCCGGTGACCCAGGCGTGCACGCGCGAGTCGGCTCGCTCCACCACGATCGAGGCGGGTGGGTTGTTTTTGCGATTGAGCATGAGACACTTTGACCCATATCGTTCATTCGGTCAATGCGTGATTGTGATCTCATCGCCCCGGCCTGACGGTCACCCCTGTCCGTACCGCTGACTGGCGGACTGAACGCACGCACATGCCGCGGGTGGCAATCCGTCTTGTGTGTGCCGGTGGGGCCGGTTGTGACTGTGGGTGGTTGTTCAGCGGTCGCGGTCTTGGGCGAGTAGGTCGCGGCGGGCGCGGGTGCGGTAGGAGTCGCCGGATAGGGCGAGGACTTCGGCGTGGTGGACGAGGCGGTCGATCATGGCTGCGGCGACGACGTCGTCGCTGAAGGTCTCGCCCCAGCGGCCGAAGGGCAGGTTCGAGGTGACGATGATCGAGCCTTGTTCGTAGCGTGAGGCGACGAGCTGGAAGAACAGGTTCGCGGCGTCGGTGTCGAAGGGGATGTAGCCGACCTCGTCGACGATGATCAGCTTGTAGCGGCGGATCTTCTTCAGCTCGGCGTCGAGCTGACCGCCCTGGTGGGCGATGGTGAGGCGGTTGATCCACGCGGACGCGGTGTCGAACAGGACGCTGTGACCGTTCTGCGCGGCCTTGATCCCGAGGCCGATGGCGAGGTGGGTCTTGCCGATGCCGGGCGGGCCGAGCAGGACGACGTTCTCGGCCTTCGGCACGTAGGTGGACGTGGCGAGGTGGGCCAGGACGTCGCGGCGTAGCGAGGGCAGGTGGTCGTAGTTGAAGTCTTCGAGGGTCTTCATCGCGGGGAAGTGCGCGGTGCGGATGCGCATCATCGTCCCGGCGGACTCGCGGTCAGCGGCCTGGCGCTCGAGCACGGCGGCGAGGTACTCCTCGTGGGACCAGCCCAGGTCGCGGGCCTGGTCGGCCAGGTCGGCCCAGGTCCGCCCGATCGTGGGCATCTTCAGGACCCGCGTCAGGTAGGCGATCTGGGAGTCCAGCCGCGCGCCGGACGCGGCAGCGGCGATCCCTGGCGCTCCTGCGGGCGCGGGCGGTGCGGGAGTCGGTGCGGCAAGCACCGGCTTGCTGGTTCGCTTGCGGCCTCGTCCGGTGTCCGCGCGCGCGGCGGGGTCCTCGTCGCCGGCGGGCAGTGCGGCAGGCGCGGTGGTGTCCTCGTCGAGTGCATCGGCGACAGCGGTGGTGGGGGTCATCAGGACGTAGCTCCTTGGGAGGTGGGGCGGATGATGCCGGGGGCCGAGCCATCGGGCCCGTCGGCCGCTTCGGCTTCGTGCTCACGGACGGAGTCGGTCACGGGCTCGGGGGTGTGCGGGGTGGTGGGGTTGGTGTGGAAGTCGATGCCGAACAGGGCGTCGTAGTCGGGAAGCGCCCGCAGCGCGACGGCGTGCCCGTCGGCGTGGGCGCGTAGCTGGTGGCGCCGGGCGGTGGCGGCGCGGGTGGCCTGGTAGTCGCCGCGCAACCGTTTGGCGGTGGCCTGATGGTTCGGGTCGGTGATCGTCGCTGCGCTGCCCCAGTAGCGGGCGTGGTCGGCGGCGACGGCGCCCTCGTGGGTGACGGTGACGCGGTCGGGACCGGCGACGACGTCGACGAACCGGCCGATCATCGATGGGTCGACGGAGTAGTCGTTGGCGTCGATGCGCACGTAGTAGTCCCGCGCCAGCCGCACCCTGGCGCGTAGCCCCACCTGTGGGGCGACCGGGGGCAGGGTGATCATCGCGGCCCGGTCGATCGGCCACCTGTCGGTAATCGTGGCCCCGATCGAGCGGACGAACCGCGTGTTGGCCTTCGTGGTGAGCCACTCGCTGATCTGGGTGTTGAAGTCTGCCGGGCTCGTGAACACGCGACCGGGCAGGAAGGAGGTCTCGAAGAAGCCGTTGCGTCGCTCGACCAGACCCTTGAACTCGGGGTCGCGGGCGGGCGCGAGCATCAACCGGACGCCGAGGGTGCCCACGAACGCGGCTGCGGCCGGAGTCGGCTTGCCCTTGCCACCGATCGCTGACTCCCGGTCCCACACCAGGGCGCGAGGGCACCGACCCCACCCGGGCCGTGTCGGGTCGGTCGGGTGGCCGGCGAGCAGGCGCCACATGCCCGCGAGGATGTCGCCTCCTTGCCGGGAGGGGATCATCACCGCGGACGTGTGCCGGGAGTATCCGCTCGTCATGGCCAGGACTGGCAGGATCCGCTCGATGCCCTTGCCGACCGGGATCGGTACGGGCGGGAACCACAGATCGCACTGGGCGACCTCACCGGGGGTGTACTCCACCCGGTCGGCCGGGTCGATGCCCTGATACAAGGGCCGCAGGTCGCGGACGCGGTCCTTGAGGATCGTCAAGGAGTGCTCCCAGCCGATCCGCTCGGCGATCACGGTCGCGGGCATCGTCGGGTACTCGGCCAGCAGCAACCGGACCCGGGGCTCGACCGCGTCGACCAGCGAACCCTTCGCCGGTCGTTCGTACCGCGGGGGCCCGTCCGACGCCAACGCCTTCGCGACCGTGTTCCGCGAGATCCCCAACCTGCGGGCGATCGCCGCCTTCGACAACCCCTCCGAACGGTACAGACGACGAATCTCAGCCCAGTCCTCCACGGTGATCACCCCGCCCAGGCTCCCCGGGCTGCTCAGTTCTCGCCCGTCGACTCCTGCTCAGTTTTCACGCGTCGTCGACAGAGGCGACCCCGGAGCCGAGCCACTGCCCCGGCGGGGTCCCGTGGGGTCGTAAACGTACCTGCGTCTTGACAGACAAGGAAGGTACGACCGATGACCAGGCAGACGACGCCGTCACGAGCGGTGCTGTACGTGCGGATCAGTGACGACCCGGAGGGCTCGGAGAAGGGGGTCGACCGGCAGGAGGCAGACTGCCGTGTCTTCGCCGAAGCCCAGGGGTATGAGGTGGTGGAGGTGTTCTGGGAGAACGACACTTCCGCGTTCAAGCAGCGCACCATCACCTTGCCGACCGGGGAGAAGGTTCGCAGGGTGGTGCGCCCGCGGTTCCGGGCGATGCTGGGCCTGCTCGCCCGTCACGGGGCGGAGGCGATGATCGCCTATGACCTCGACCACGCCACCGCCCAGGCCATCGAAGCCGTGCGCGGGCTCACCGCAGATGGCCCGGTCAAGCGCGTCACCGACGAACTCTCCCGCCTCGGCCGTGAAGCTGAACGCGCCGAACTCGCAGCGGAACGGTGGGAGCAGATCGCCAACCGGCTCGACGCCCAACGCGCCACCCACCGCGCCGAGGACGACGAGAGCGTCGCTGCACTCCGTAAGGCCGAAGAAGCCGCCGAGCAAATACGTGCCGAGGTCGCCCAGCCGCTCATCGTGCAGGCCGAGCACGACGGTGCCGCCTACCTCGCCGCCGTCGAAGACGAGACCGCTGCCAGTGCCCGACTCTCGACAGTCGGTAGGTTTGGCAGGCGCAAGGCCCTCACCAAGCACCGCTCCGCAACCGAACAGACCCAGACCCTCCGGGCGCAGGTGCGCGAGTCCTGGTGCGAGCCACCCCGCACCGCCGAGGCACTTCCCGCCTGGGCGGAGCAGCGAACCAAGCGACACGCCGAGCACGATCCCCGCGTGATCGACGCCGCCCAGCACGTCGAAGCAGCCCGAGCCGAGCGGGAAACGATGCGCAAGCGGCACGAGCAGGAACACTTGGCGTTGCTGGTCAGCGAGTACGGGGCCGAACGAGTCCGCCTCGACCACCTCGGCATGCGCATGACCAACCCGAGACGCGACGCACGCGACGCGCGCGCCAAGGCCGCCATGACTGGCGCAGAAGCAGACGAACTCCGCAGCCTCCCGATCCCCGAAGCCGCCGCACGCATCGAAGCCAAGCGTGCCGAGCAGGAACAGCGAAAGCAGCAGGCAGCGGAGCGGGCACGGCAGCTCACCGACCCGTTCGAGCACGATCCCCATCGCAACGCCCCGCGACATGAGGGGCCGACACGCGGGCTGTAGAAACGCGGCGTGGACTATGAATCGATGCGAAGGTAATCATACGTGTTAGCCTGTATGTATGAGACGGACTGCTGAGGACGCGGAGCGTACGCGTCTGGCGTTGCTTGAGGCGGCGTTGATGGCCTTCGAAGAGAAGGGGTGGAGGGGGCAACGTTCGAGCATGTCGCTGAACGTGCAGGTCTCACCCGCGGAGCGTTGCACCACCACTTCCGTTCCAAGGCCGTGCTGCTGGAGGAAGCGCTCACGTGGGGCTGGGCCGAGTACGGCAACCACCTCTTCGTCCACAACGGCGAGGCGACACTCTCAGCGCTGTTGACGGAGTTCGTGACGCTGCTGCGAGATGACGCCCTGTTCCGTGCCCTGGCTGCGAGCACCGTGCTCGTCGCCCCGCAAGCGCTCACTGACCGCTCGGAGAAGAACGCCGCTCTCGATGCCTGGCGCGATCAGATCGCTGCCACCCTCCCCAGCACGGGCGAGGCCGACTCTGAGACGGTCGCGGGCTTGGCGCTGGTGTTCTTACAAGGGCTCACCGTGACTGCGGTGACCCGACCCGATGATCTTCCGCAACCCGACGAATTGAGCGCCGCCATGACGGCACTGGCAAGGGGGTTGCTCACCTAGAAAGGACTCGTCACCTCATGACGACACACGACCCGGCCTCGCATATTCGAGGCACCACCCCGGCCCGCGCACTCATTGTCGGCTCGGCCGCGATGTTCACCGACATGCTCGTGCACGGCCTGGCCGTGCCCGTGCTCCCATTGCTCCCCGCCGTGGTCGAGCAGGGGCCAGCCGCCACCGGCATCCTCTTCGCCTCCTACGCGGTCGCGATGATCGTCGCGACGCTGTTCGCCGGGCGCATCGTCGACCGGCACGGCCCGAAGACCCCGCTCCTGATCGGCCTGGTCGGGCTTGCCGCTGCAACCCTGTTGTTCGCCACCGGTGGCCCCTACTGGTTACTCCTTGTCGCTCGCTTGGCACAGGGCATCGCAGGCGGCATGTCCTGGGTTGCCGCGCTCTCCCTGATCGCAGCAACGACGAGCTTCGAGAAGCGTGGTCAGGCGATGGGGATCGCCATCTCCAGCCTCACACTCGGCGTGCTGCTCGGCCCGCCACTTGCCGGGTTCATGGTCGAACACCTCGGCACCGCCTCCCCGTTCCTGCTCGCCACCGGAATCGCCTTGGCTGACGGGGTGCTGCGCATCGTCCTCGTCAAAGGCTCTCCACGGGTCACCGACGACACCGCAGGCCCGCTCGCGGTGCTACGGGTGCCTGGCTCGTTCTCTATCGTCCTCGCCATCGCTATCGGCGCGGGTGCGCTCTCCGCCATCGAACCCGTGCTGCCCGTGCATCTCGGGGCCGGGTCGCTCATCATTGGCCTGCTCTTCGGGCTCGCCTCGCTCGCGGCGATCATCGCCAATCCCATTGTCGGGAAGTACGTTGCCACGGCATCGCCGAGGGTCCTCATCGGTTCCGGTGTTGCCGCTGCCGCCGCTTCTCTGCTGGTCATCGGCTGGGCCGGTGAACTGTGGCAGACCTGCGTCGGTATGGGGCTTCTCGGCGTCTCCTCGGCGCTGTTGCTGGCCCCGGCGACCACGCTCATCAGCGAGCAGGGGTTCCGGTCGAGCCCGCCGACCCTCGGCGGATCGTTCGCGCTCTACAACTTCGCCTACGCAGGTGGGCTGGCGCTCGGGCCGCTCCTGGCCGGGTTCGGGGTACAGCGAACAGGCTTCGCCGCGACGATGACTTTCGGCGCAGTCCTCTTCCTCGCCGTTGGCTCAATAGCCCTGATACGGCTCCCAATACGACAGCACGAAGGAGCACATAGCAACTGACCGAACCCGGACTCGGGGGGCGCGCTTCGTTCGATGACATTGGGCAGGACGCGCCCCCGCGCAGTAGGCTGAGAACCGCAGAAACAAGCCGAGCGAGACGTGACTACTTTTGCTCCCCTACGGGGTACCTTCCTCCATGTAGTAGCGCGAGAGCGAGCGGTCGCCGTCCGCTGCGGCGACGGAGCGCAGGAGGTACTTGTAGCCGTCACCGGCGCTCATCACCCGCATGGAGACCGTCACGCTGGAGAGGTGCACGACAACGTCGCGCTGGGAGGCGGCTCCCGGATTCTGTTCTACTGGAATGTATGAGCAGTGACGGTGCAAACTCTCTGGCGCGTGACCCGCTGCCGCTGAGCGGTAAGTCTGTCGTGGTGACCGGGGTGAGTCGCCGCGCAGGGATCGGCTACGCCACCGCATGCCGATTGGCGGCCTACGGGGCGAGCGTGTTCTGTCATCACTTCTCACCCCACGACGCCGAACAGGACTGGGGCAGCGACGATCTCGACGCCGTGCTCGACGGGGTTCGGTCTCACCTGGTCGGCGACGCGCGGGTAGCCGACTTCCATGCTGATCTCACCGAGCCTGACGCGGCGGACCGAGTGATCACGGCAGCCGTCGAGGAGTTCGGGCTGCTCGATGCACTGATCTGCAATCAGGCCTTGACGGGCTCCGACGGGCCGATCGGCGAACTGAACGCCGCGGACCTGGACCGCCACTGGGCCGTAGACGCGCGCGCATCGATCATGCTGGCCCAGGCCTTCGCCGCACATCACGACGACGCCAGTCCCGCCTCGATCGTGTTCCTCACCTCCGGCCAGGGGTTGGGGCCAATGCCCGGCGAGGTGGCCTACGCGGCGGCGAAAGCAGCTCTGGCCGGGGTGACTGCGACCATTGCCGACCAACTCGCCGATCGCGGCATCCGGGTGAACACCGTCAACCCCGGACCCGTCGACACCGGCTATCTCACCGAGGAGATGTGGCGAGTGGTAGAGCCGATGTTTCCCTTTGGCCGGTACGGACGCCCGGACGACCCGGCGCGGCTCATCGCCTGGCTGACCACCGACGAGGCGTCCTGGATCACCGGCCAGATCATCAACACCGAAGGAGGCTTCGGCCGCTGGCGCCCCCGCGGCGAATAATCCGGCCGACTCCGCATGCATCTGCTGTGGTACAGGACGGCAAGCCCGTCGAGTAATCGCGGCAAGGCAGATGACGGAACTACGACATCAAGTACGCCGATCCGAAGAAACAAGCCAATCAGGACCGGACTACTTTTGCTCCCCCACGGGGTGCCCGCCTCGGCGTAGTACCTCGTCAGAGGCGTGGACAGCTCACGGTCGCCGTCCGCGGCAGCGACGGTGCGCAGCAGGTATTTATAACCGTCCCCGGCCGACATGACCCGCATCGAAACCGTCACACTCTGAGGTGCGCCCGGTCTGGCCGAGTCAGTAGAGCTTCAGTCCGACGTGGTCGACGATCAAGCGACGTCCTTCGTGGTGGAGTGCGAAATGAATACGACCGACTTGTGATGGCGGGGCATGGTCGCGGACCTTCACGTGTGGAGTTCGGTCGTGGGTCGCGCCGTCGTAGTCGAAGTAGCGCATCTTCGAGTTCTTCTCGATCGTGTCGTCCTGGAGTGAGACTTTGAGGTCGAACTCGTCCCTGATCCAGGTGTCGAGGTGCGGATAGCTTCGTTCGGTACCGTCATAGAGCGCTGCTGCCACACGGGCGAGCTTGACCAGGCATTCAGTCATCTCGTCAGAGAATGGGTACTTGCACTTCTTCCACGTTGACGCTGCCCGATCGGTGAAGGCGATGCGGCCTGAGGATGCATCTTCGAGGTGAAGGAATAGATCCTCTGCACTGTCGCTGTCGCCGCTGACAAGTTCCGGCAATCCGTCCCACGGATCGGTCTCCGCAGTGTCGTCTTGCTCGGAGGAGGGCGGGATCGCAAGCAACGCAATGGTGAGTTGCTCGATCTGTGCTTCCAGGTCAGACACCTTTCCTGCCTGGGCTTGGAACCGGTCGGCACGCTGCTCCTCGTCAGTTGCGAGTCGCTGCCACTCCTCGGCGCTAGCACGAGCGGCGGAGACTTCAGCGCGTAGAGCTGCGGCCTCCGCGACCAGATCGCCCTCTGCGGCTGCCTGTTCGGCGCGGGCTCTCGCATCACGATCCCGGTCAGCGATCTCTGCGCGCCTCGCCTCGCGGTACGCGTGGTCCAGTCCGCGAGCAAGGACCGAGACGGGCGCGAGCAGGCGCATGAGGTCAGAGCGGAGGATGTCGGGATCGTCAGCGTTCACCCTCGAATCGTCGAACGTGATGCTGCGTGCGGACGGGTCACTCCAGATCAAGCGTGCACCTGCTCGCGGTGGCGCGTATCCAGGTAGATCTACATCAAGCGCCCTCGAAGCGCGGTAGTCGAGCGTCACGACACGCACGAGGCCGACTAGCTTGCCCGCGACCTGGCGCGCCATCGCAAGTGCAGGCAACGTTCGGGTGTGAATCAAGAGGATTGGCAGGCGCGTCGGCTTCTGGATCGCGGAAGCGAGCGTACGGACTTCAGCATCGGTCCGGACCTGTATGTAACGCGCGTCCTGCTCCTGCCCCACAATCGAGAGGATGATCTGATCGTTCTCCAACAGCGACCGCACGATACCCGGCTGCCGAATGTCGGCTGCCGGCGCTGGAGATAGCCAGATCGGTGAGCTTTCGCGAGCCATCGACACTCGGACTGTCGTCGCGGCACCAGTCTGTCCTACGGTCACCCGAGTGACGAACGCCGTTCCCGAATCCGGGCTGTCGTCACGAATCTCCACCCTGACGGCCTTGACGTCGTCCGTACCCGCGACTTCCCAGACAGCGGTGCGTGATGCACCTACCAGGTTGGGAGAGAGCGCCATATCTCCGCTGGACTCCAAGAGCTGGCGGTCAAGTTCACGACTAGCGAGGAACGTGAGCCACGAGGTCACGCTGTCCAGAGTTGCTCTGTACGGAGCAACGTCGGCGTGGCGTGGAGTAACAGAAAACTCGACGACGTAGAGGACCTGCATCGCTCCTCCTTGCTTCGCCCATCACCTTCTCAACACCGTACTGCCCACCGGCGCCACGCGTCTGAGCAATGATCAGAACCTGTGGATGGCGCTCGGCGAGGTGACGTGAGGTGGACGTACCTCCCGAGCAAGATCGAAGTCCATGCTCAAGTTCGGATCGGGGTCGGCGTTGGCGCGCCGGCTCGGGAAGGTACATCCATGCTCAAGGTAGTTCACGACGCTTCGGCGTCCAACGAGTCGGCCGGTGGTTCGCTGTTGGATGAGATCGTCCGGGACGGCGCTCGGCAGATGCTTGCGGCAGCGTTGCAGGCCGAGGTCGCTGTCTACATCGACGCGTTCGTCGACGAGGTCGACGAGGCGGGTCGGCGGCTGGTGGTGCGCAACGGTCATCACGGGTCGCGGGAGGTGACCACGGCGGCGGGCGCGATCCCGGTGCGTGCACCGCGGGTCAACGACAAGCGCGTCGACCCGAGCACCGGGCAGCGGCAGCGGTTCTCCTCGGCGATCCTGCCGGCCTGGGCGAGGAAGTCGCCGAAGGTTGCCGAGGTGTTGCCGCTGCTGTACCTGCACGGCCTGTCCAGCGGCGACTTCGGCCCGGCGCTGACCCAGTTCCTCGGCTCCGGTGCGGGCCTGTCCGCGGCCACGATCACCCGCCTGACGAAGGACTGGCAAGACGAGGCGGCCGCGTTCCACAAGCGGTCCCTTTCCGAGACCGACTACGTGTACGTGTGGGTCGACGGGATCCACCTCAAGGTCCGCCTGGAGCAGGACAAGGTGTGCCTGCTGGTGATGATCGGCGTGCGTGCCGACGGTTCGAAGGAACTGATCGCGCTCGACGACGGGCACCGCGAGTCGACCGAGTCCTGGCTCGACCTGCTCCGCTCCTGCAAGCGACGTGGCATGCGCGCCCCGGTGCTCGCGGTCGGCGACGGCGCGCTCGGGTTCTGGGCCGCGCTCGGGCAGGTGTTCCCCGAGGCCCGTGAGCAGCGCTGCTGGTTCCACAAGATCGCCAACGTCCTCAACGTGCTGCCGAAGTCGGCCCAGCCCGGGCGCGAAGGCCGCGCTGGCGGAGATCTGGAACGCCGAGGACAAGGACCACGCGAAGGCCGCGGCGAAGGCGTTCGTAGCCGACTACGGTGCGAAGTGGCCCAAGGCGGCCGCGAAGATCACCGAGGACCTCGACGTGCTCTTGGCGTTCTACGACTACCCGGCCGAGCACTGGATCCACCTGCGCACGACCAACCCGATCTGGGTGTTTGGCTATGCACGTCGCCTCGGCCTCGCGAGCAGGGGCGATCGGTCGGCCCTGGCTCTGAACGCTATTGACCTTGGTGTCCTTGATTCGAACTGCCGGGCCGGCCGTCTGGGCGCGGGCCCGGGTGCCTGGCTTGAAGAGAGCCTGCACGACTCAACCCAGATCTGCCGGCGACCTGAAGTTCCCCTGGAGCGTAGAGGCATCCACAATGAGGGATCGAGATGCCAGAGAAGCGTAAGAAGTACGACCGGGAGTTCCGTGAGGGAGCGGTCCGGATCGTCGAGGAGACGAACAAGCCGATCGCGCAGGTCGCTCGCGATCTTGGCGTGAACGAGGGCACGCTGGGCAACTGGGTCCAACGCGCCCGTGCCGCACGCGAGGGTCATGGAGAGCTGTCCAAGGACGACTACGAGGAGCTGAAACGGCTGCGCGCCGAGGTCGCCGAGCTGCGGATGGAGCGTGATGTCCTCAAGCGATCCGTGGTCCTGTGGGTGAAGGAGGCGACGAAGTGAGCGTGGCACGCTTCATCGCCGACCAGAGGACCAACTACGCCGTGCCACACGCCCTTGTCTGCTCGCTGCTCGGAGTCTCCGAAGCGTGGTTCTACAAGTGGATCAAGCGCGCCGACGGTCCCGGCGCTGCCAGCGGGCTGTTCACCGACACCGACCGCCGCCGCGACACCGTCGACCGCGCGGTGCGCGTCGCGTTCAAGAACGCCAAGGGCCTGCACGGCTCACCGCGCTTGCACGCCGACCTGCGCGAGGCTGGCTGGCAGATCAGCGAGAAGACGGTCGCCGAGTCGATGCGCCGCCAAGGCCTGGTCGCCCGCGTCATCAAGCGGCGCAGCGGCCTGACCAGGCAGGACAAGACCGCACCCAAGTTCCCGGACCTGGTGCGTCGCGACTTCACCGCGCCGGCGCCGAACTGCAAGTGGGTCGGCGACATCACCGAGATCCCCACGGCCGAGGGCAAGCTGTACCTGGCCACCGTGATCGACCTGTACTCGCGCCGGTTGCTCGGCGCGGCCACCAGTGCCCACCCCGACGCTGACCTGGCGTGCGCGGCGATCCAGATGGCCGTGACCGCTCGCGGCGGCAAGGAGGCGATCTGGCGCGAGGACGAGTCCGACCGGGTCATCTTCCACACCGACCGGGGCTCGACCTACACGGCGACCTCGTTCACCCGGCTCTGCGCCGACCTCGGGATCCGCCAGTCGATGGGCCGGGTCGGGTCGTGCTTCGACAACGCCGCCGCCGAGGCGTTCTTCTCCTCCCTGGAGTGGGAGGTCCTGTCCCGGCAGGCGTTCGACACCCGAGCCCAGGCCCGGGCCCTGGTCATCGACTGGGCCTACGGATTCTACAACCACCAACGCCGGCATAGCGCGGCTGGCATGATGTCACCGGTCAACTACGAGCAGTCCACCGCAGCGTCCGTCCCGGACGCCGCGTAGCCCGAAGCCCTCCACGATCCGGGGGAACCACACTCGGAGGTCATCGTGCGACCGAAGAGCTGCCGTGACAGGCCGACGGCGTAGTCGCAGATGTCGATCATCTCCTGCACCTCACCGCGCGCCTCGGAGGTGACCTTGCCGGCCTCGATCGAGACGAGGGCGGCCAGGTCATCCTTGTGCTCGGTCAGCAGCTCACCCAGGCGCTTGACGACGGCGCCGCGCACCGGCCCGGGCACCTCACGCCACGCGAGGAAGGCCTCACCGGCCGCACGCACGGCGGCGTCGACGTCGTCGGGCCTGGCGGCGGTGGTGCGGGAGGTCACGGCGCCGTTGATCGGTGAGCGCCCCTCCACGTCACCGTCCAGCTCGGCGAGGTCCACACCGCAGGCGGCGGCGTGGGTGCGCGCGAGGTCGATCAGGTCCTCGGCGGTCGGCAGGGTCGTGCGGGACGTCGAAGACTGCGTCATGGGGATGCTCCTCGTGCGGATCGGGTGCTGGGGGTGCGGTGGTCGGGCGTCGGTCAGACGCAGTTGCGTTCGGGCCGGTTCTCGTGGGCGAACCGGCCGACGTCGAAGCCGCCGATGTCGACGAACGGGGTCCGGCGATGGTAGAGGTCGGCCATGACCTCACCGAGCGCGGGTCCGAGCAGGAACCCGTGCCCGGAGAAGCCGGTGCAGTAGAAGAATCGGTCGACGTCGCACGCCTCGCCGACGAGGCCGTTGTGGTCGGGGGTCATCTCGTACAGACCGGCCCAGCCGGAGCTGATGCCGACGTCGGCGAGGGACGGCGCGCGGCGCTCGATGGCGTCGGCGAGGCCGGGCAGCCAGTCCTCTCCGCGGGACATCTTGAACCCGGGGGTCTCGTGCGGGTCCGACATGCCGATGAGCAGTCCGGGACCTTCGTTGTGGAAGTAGAACGACGTCGCGAAGTCGATGGTGAACGGGGTGTCCGGGGGTAGGTCGGGCACGGCCTCGCTGATGACGAGCTGCCGGCGCAGCGGTTCTACGGGCAGGTCCACGCCGAACCACTCGCCCACCGGCCGCGACCACACTCCCGCCGCGCAGACGACGGCGCCGGTCTCGATGCGACCCGCGGCGGTCTCGACGGCGCGGATCCGGCCGTCCTGCACCTCGGCCCCGGTCACGGCGCAGTGCGGGACGAGCGTGGCCCCCGCCCGACGTGCCGCGCCGGCGTACCCGAGGACGACCGATTCGGGCGTGCAGTGGCCGTCACGCGGTGAGAACGCCGCGCCGAGGAGCCCGTCGGTACAGATGTAGGGCGAGAGCCGCTCGGCCTCGGCGACGTCGATCATCCGCGAGTCGACGCCGAGGGAGTTCTGCAGCGCGACGGCCGCCTCGAAGTCGCGCAGGTCGTCCTCGTTGTCCAGGAGGAACAGGTACCCGACCTGGTGGAGGTCGATGTCCTGGCCGTACAACTCCTCGAACCGTTCGAAGACCTCCAGCGAGCGTTTGCCGAGGAGGATGTTGAGTTCGTCGGAGAACATCGCGCGGACGCCGCCCGCAGCCTTGCACGTGGACCCCGCACCGAACGAGCCCGAGTCGAGCAGAACCACCTCACCGGCGCCGCTCTTGGCCAGTTCGTAGGCGGTCGCGAGGCCGACGACGCCGCCGCCGATGACGACGACGTCGGCACGAGAGGGCACCGCTGTGCTCATGACTGCTCCTTTGCAGTAGGGGTCGCGTGCAGGGCGGAGACGATGGTGTCCTCCGACAGCAGGACGGTGTTCGCGGCGGGTCCGAGGGGAATGATGCTGTCCTCCCCGGCGACCCGCTGGAGAATTCCGCCGTATCCGCCGTCGACGAGCGCGGTGATCACGGCCTGGGAGACGCCTCCGCTGCGGCGGGTCTCGTCGACCACGAGAACACGATCGAACCGGGCGGCCTCGGCCAGGAGGTGCTCGGTGGGCAGGGGCGCGAGCCACCGCAGGTCGAGGACGGTCGCCTGCGGACCTCCGTCGGCGGCCACGCGGGCCGCGGCGCGCAGGCTCATCGGCACCCCGTTGCCGAAGGTGACGACGAGGACGTCCTCACCGTCGCCGTGCGTCGTGCCGCGGCCGAGCCGCGCGTGGGAGTGCTCGCCGGAGCCGGGGCTCACATAGGGCGCGGTCCAGGCGCCGTCGCCGGGGTGCAGGTCACGGGTGTGGTAGAGCGCGATGGGCTCGACGAACACGCCGACCCGACTGTCCTGTACCGCCGCCCCGGCGAGCGCGCGGAGCAGCCCGGGCGCCTCGGCGGCGCTGCTCGGCACGGCCACGAGCAGGCCGGGGATGTCGAGGAGCACCGCCAGGGAGTTGTCGTTGTGGAAGTGCCCTCCGAAGCCCTTCTGGTAGGCGAGCCCGGCGATGCGGACGACCATGCCGTTGGCGTACCGCCCGTCGGAGAAGAACCGCAGGGTCGCCGCCTCGCCGCGGAGTTGGTCCTCGGCATTGTGCAGGTAGGCGAGGTACTGGATCTCGGGGATGGGCAGGCCCCCGGCGAGCGCGAGGCCGAGCGCGGTGCCGAGGACGGACTCCTCGTCGAGCAGGGTGTCGAAGACGCGGGTGGCGCCGAACGCGCGCCGCAGTCCGCGGGTCACGCCGTAGACGCCGCCCTTGACGCCGACGTCCTCACCGAACACCGTCGCGGCGGGTTGGGCGGCGAGGAGATCGGCGAGGGTCGCGTTGATCGACTGCGCGAGCGTGAGCGCGCCGGCGGCCTCGGGCAGGCGGCCTCGGAAGGCGTCCTCGCGCACGGAGGCGTCGGCGGCCGTGTCGCAGGCGCCGACCGCGGCGGCCGTGGCCTCACCGACGGCCAGCGGGGCCATGACCTCGGCGGCGGTGGTCAGGCGACGCACGGGCAGGAGCTGCTCGATGCGCGCGAGGACGCGGGTGCGCGTGGCCTCGTAGCGGTCGAGGAGCTCCGCGGGCGTGTGGGCGCCGCGGCCGACGAGCTCCCGGGCCGTGGCGAGCAACGGGTCTGCGGCGTAATCGGATTCGATGTCGCGGCTGCTGCGGTAGGCGACCTCGGCGTCGGAGCCGGCGTGACCCATGAAGCGCACGGTGCGCAGGTGGAGGATGACCGGCCGGCGCGTCTGTCGCACCCGCTGCGCCGCCTCGCGCGCCACCACCAGGGCCCGCGCGGGATCGTCGCCCGCGGCGTCCACGACCTCGATGCCCGGCCAGCTCCTCAGCATGGTCTGCGTCCACCCGGCGGGGGTCTTCACGCTGATGCCGATCCCGTTGTCCTCGCACATCACCAGCAGCGGCATCGGCACGCCCTGGTGGACGGAGTGGGCGGCGGCGTTGAGGGCCCCCACGGTGGAGGAGTGGTTGACCGAGGCGTCGCCGAGACTCGTGACGACGATCGCGTCGGCGGGGTAGGTGCCCTCGCCGCGCCCGACGCCGCGTCCGAGGGCGAAGGCCAGTCCCATCGCCCGCGGCAGGTGGGAGGCGATTGTCGAGGTCTGCGGGATGATCCCCAGCTCGGCGCGTCCGAACACCTTGTGCCGGCCGCCGGAGATGGGGTCCTCGACCGAACTCGTGAAGCTGTGGATCAGGTCATCCACGGCGTCGATGCCGGGCACCTGCGTCGCGCGGGCGCAGTAGAACCCGCCGGAGCGGTAGTGCAGCAACGCCGGGTCGGTCGGTCGGGTCGCCATCGCGACGACGGCGTTGGACTCGTGCCCGGCCGACCCGATCGTGTAGAACCCCTCACCGCGCTGCTGGAGCAGCCGGGCCGCGAAGTCGAGGTGGCGGCTGGTGCACTGCACGTCGAAGAGCGCGGACAGCTCGGCGTCGGTGACGTCGTTCGAGTCGACGTTCGAGTCGACCCGGACCCGAGGTGTCAGCTCACCGAGTGCCGTGCGCAGGTGGGTGTCGATGGGAAAGCTCACGCGGCCCCCACCCGGGAGACGGCGGCCGCCGGGCACTGGCCACGCAGCTCCATGGCCGCGAGCACCCGGGCCTGGGCCATGTCGAGAGCGGCCTGACGCGTCGTGGCGCCGGTGCGGCGCGAGCGGGCGAGCACCTCGACGGCGTTGGCGCGCAGCTTCTCGGAGACGGTCGCGAACACCTCGGCCGTGTCGACGACGAACGCCGAGGTGCGGGCGTCCATCGAGTACGCGGCGGCGATGATCCCGCCCGCGTTGGCGATGAAGTCGGGGACGACGGCGACACCGCGGTCGTGCAGGATGCGGCGGGCGTCGTCGCTGGTCGGCAGGTTCGCGCCTTCGACGACGAGACGGGCGCTGGTGCGGGCGGCGACGTCGGCGTCGATCACGTCCTGGCGGGCGGCCGGGACGAGGATGTCGCAGTCGAGGTCGAGGGCGGCGTCGACGTGCTGCAGGCCCCCGGCTCCGGCGGCGGCGCGCAGGGCCTCGTCGCCGGCCACGACCCGGTCGGCCGTCAGCGCGGCGACGTCGAGGCCGTCGGGGTCGGCCAGCGTGCCGAGTGCGTTGGAGACGCCGACGACGCGGGCACCGAGCTCGGACAGGCGCGCGGCGGCCGCGGCACCGACGGCGCCGAAGCCCTGGATGACGACGCGCGCCCCGACCAGGGGCAGGTCGATGTCGGCGGCGACGGCCTGTGCGGCCTCGGCGACTCCGTACCCGGTGATGCCGAGCTGGTCGTAGGGCGTTCCGCCGAGGGCCCGCGGGAGACCGGTGGCCACGCCGCGACTACGCAGTTCGTCGACGAAGATCGCCGCGTCGGCCTCGGCCAGCCCCATGTCCAGGCCGAAGACGTACTCCGCCGGGACCTCGTCGGCCAGCGCCCGCGCGAAGGCCCGCAGGACGGCCTCCTTGTCGGCGCGACGCGGGTCGCCGAGGATGCCGGCCTTCGCGCCGCCGTAGAACAGATCGACGGCAGCCCACTTCCACGTCATCGTCCGCGCGAGCCGCGCCACCTCACCCACGGTCAGCGTGGCGCTCATCCGCGTTCCGCCCTTGCCCATGCCCCGGGCGGTGTTGTCGATGACGAGCACGCCACGCATCCCGGTCCGGCGATCGGAGACGCACACGATCTTCTCGGGGCCCCAGTCGTCCATGAGGTCGAACAGGTCGGTGTCGCTCACACGGTCCTCGCTTCGTCGCGGCGGCTGATCGTCTCCGGCGCCGTGGGTGCGGTGCACGGCCTCGGCGCCGGGGACGTTGGGAAACACCCTGCAACCGCACCCGGCCACCGCGACAGGGGGGCGAGGGCGCCAGGTCGTAACTCCAGGGACAGGGTTGCTGATGCTGTCACCCTCGGGGGCGCATGAACGGGATCGGCAGGGGCGGCCCTCCGATGCCGTCGATGCGTGGGGACGTCGGTGGTCGACGTCGCGGGCACCTCGGGTGAGGACGCCGGATGCTGGTCCTGGCCCGAGGATCCGTGGTGCTCGGCGGCATTTCCGCAGCCTGCGGGTCCAGGGAGCTCCACCGGCGCGGACCCCGTGTGCGCGGGTGAGGACGCGGGGCGCGTGGGGCGGTTACGGTCACGGCCACACGCGCCGTGCCCGCCCGAAAGGACACCCATGAGCACCCACCCCTCCCCGACCACCGACCGCCCCGCCGGTGAGGGCCTGCTCGTCCTCGACGCCGCGACGATCACGGAGCTCTATCCGCCGGAGGTCGCCATCGAGTCCCAGCGGCGGGCCTTCACCCAACTCGGCCTCGGCGTCGCCCAGCAGCCCGAGCGCCTCCTCATGGACGGACCCGGCGGGTCGAGCACCTTCTGCTACGCCGCCAAGATCGCCCCGGACGCCCCGAGCGTCAGCAAGTTCGGCTCGGTGGTGCCCGCCAACGCCCGCCGTGGCCTGCCGAGCATCTCGGCGGTGGTCATGGTCCTCGATGCCGAGACAGGTACTCCTGCTGCGCTACTCGACGGGACGACGGTGACCACCCTGCGCACCGCTGCGGCGTCGGCGGCCGCGGTCGAGCGCCTGGCCGTGGCGGGGGCGGACGTCCTCGCGGTCGTCGGCACCGGGGTCCAGGCCGAGGCGCACGCGCGGCTCATCAGCCATGCCCTGCCGCTGCGCGAGGTGCGCATTGCCGGGCTGGACCGACAGGAGGCGCGGGGCCTCGCGGGTCGCCTCGCCGATCTCGACGTGACCACCGTCGCCTGCGACTGGGCGTGTGAGGCGTGCGCGGGCGCCCAGGTCGTCGCCCTGTGCACGACGAGTCTCGATCCGGTCCTCGACGACGGGGACGTCGCCGCCGGCACGACGGTCGTCACGGTCGGGTCCTTCGCCCCGGACCGTGCCGAGGTGCCCACCGCGCTCATGGCGGGGGCCGACCTCGTCGTCGTCGACCACCGCGAGATCGCCGTGGCCCAGGCCGGTTCGGTCGTGCGCGCCCACGCCGAGGGTGTGCTCGCGCACGACGAGCTGGTCGAACTCGGCGCGATCTTCGCCGGCAGCCACCCCGGACGCACGGGCTCCGAGCAGATCGTCGTCCACAACAGCGTCGGCATCGGGGTGCAGGACGCCGCCGCCGCGGAGGCCATCCTGCACGCCGCGTCGGTCGCCGGACGCGGCCATCGGGTGTCGTTGTGACGACTCGTCGCCGGGCCCCGCGAGCGCCGGTCCGGCGGGTCGAGCATTAGCGAACCTGGCGGGGCGGTCCACAAACGCTCGGCCTGGAACACCTGTTGCCCACTCCCCGACGTCGGGCAGGGTGAGCGGATCAAGGACGAGCCGTGACCGCGGTCACAAGCGCCGTCGCCACCTGTCACCGACGAGAGGTCGAAGCGATGAACGTCGCTCCCAGGCGGGAGAACGCCGGCACGGCGATCCACTGTGATCGTGTCGACAAGTCCTTCGGCGCCCACAAGGTCCTCGACCAGGTCAGCCTGTCGGTGCGCGAGGGCGAGGTCGTCGCGATGATCGGCCCCAGCGGCGCCGGCAAGTCCACCTTCCTGCGTTGCATCAACCTCCTCGAACGCCCCGACAGCGGCACCATCACGGTCGAGGGCCACACCATCGACGTCGGCTCCGACTTCAGCAAGAAGGACCTCGCTGCCCTCCGCCGCAGCGTCGGCATGGTCTTCCAGTCGTTCAACCTCTTCCCCCACCTGACGGTGCTGAGGAACGTCGCCCTCCCCCAGATGCGGGTCCTACTGCGCAGCAAGGGCGAGGCGGAGGAGCGAGCGATGGCGCTGCTCGAGCGGGTCGGCCTGCAGGACAAGGCCGGTCAGTACCCGGCGCGCTGTTCCGGGGGCCAGCAGCAGCGCGTCGCGATCGCGCGGGCCCTGGCACTCGACCCGAATGTCATGCTCTTCGACGAGCCCACCTCGGCCCTCGACCCCGAGGTGGGTCTCGAAGTCCTCGCCGTCATGCGCGAACTCGCCGGTGAGGGCATGACGATGGTCGTCGTCACCCACGAGATGCAGTTCGCGCGTGACGTCTCCGACACCCTCGTCGTCATGGCCGACGGCGGGATCATCGAGCAGGGCGACCCGCAGGCCGTCTTCACCGACCCCCAGCACGAACGGACCCGCCGGTTCCTGCGCGCGGTGGTCGATCGATGATCTTCGACGACGTCTCCGCGATCGCCCAGGGCATCCCGTACACGATCCTCGTCACCCTGGTCGGGTTCTCGATCGGCGCGGGCGGCGGGATCCCCCTCGCCCTGGCGCGACGGTCCCGGTTCGTCGTGGTGCGGGTGCTCGCGCGGGCCCTCATCGAGCTGCTGCGCGGCATCCCTCCCATTGTGTGGATCTTCCTCATCTACTTCGGCATCGGCAACGACTTCATCACCGTCGCCGAGCTGCCCGCCGCGTGCATCGCCTTCGGACTCATCTCGAGCGCCTACCTCGCCGAGATCTACCGCGGCGGTCTCAGCTCGATCCACCACGGCCAGTGGGAGGCCGGCGAGGCCCTCGGCATGAGCTCGCGCGCCCAACTGATCGACGTCATCGGCCCGCAGGTCGTGCGTCAGGCCGTACCCGCGGCGGCGACGTACGGCGTGGGCCTCATCAAGGACAGTTCGATCGCGTTCACCATCGGCGTCACCGACGTCGTCTTCTTCGCCGACAGCGCGGCCAAGCAGTCGGGCAACCCGATGACCCCCTACCTCATCGCGGCCGTGTTCTACATGGCCATCACCGTGCCCTGCGCGTGGGGTGCCCGCACCCTCGACTCCCGGATGCGTCGGAAGGTGGCCCGCTGATGTTCGCCGACTGGCTCACCTATCTGCCCGCGCTCGGCACCGGGCTCGTCACCAGCGTCCAGGTGACGATCGCCTCCCTGGTCCTGGGGTTGCCGTTCGGGTTGCTGCTCGCCCTTGGCGCGAGCAGCGAGAACGGTCTCCTGCGCTCCGCGGTCATCGCCCTGGTCGAGCTCGGCCGCGGGACCCCCGCACTGGTCGTCCTGCAGATCTTCTACTTCGGCATGCCCGGATTCGGGCTCACCCTCAGCTCGTTCGTCTCGGCCGTCATCGCCCTGGCCCTGACCACCGGTGCCTACACCTCCGAGATCATCCGCGGTGGCCTGCAGGCCGTCCCGGCGGGTGAGGTCGAGGCGGCGGACGCGCTCGGGATGTCGCACCTGGACACGCTGCGGTACGTCGTCATCCCCCAGGGCCTGCGGATCGCGGTGCCACCGCTGCTCGGCTTCGCCATCCTCATCTTCCAGGCGACCTCGCTCGCCTACACGATCGCGCTGCCCGAGCTGCTCGGCGCCGCGTACAGCATCGGCTCGACCACCTTCCGGTACCTGTCGGTCCTCACCCTCGCGGGACTCATGTACGCCGCCGTGACCATCCCCATGAGCCTGCTCACCGACCGCATCACCGCCCGCATGTCGCGACACCTCTGACGCACCGCCGTCTCTGCTCCACCGCCGTTTCTCGCTCCACCTGACGAAAGGCCCGAACCCATGCGCCCCACGAGGACAACGCTGTCCGCCGCCTCCCTCCTGCTGATCTCGACCGGTCTCGCGGCGTGTGGGGGTGGTGGGCAGAACGACGCCGCCGGCCAGAACTGCACGCCTCAGCACACGTTCGAGACCGTGACCAAGGGCAAGCTCACCGTGGCGGGGTACGACCTGCCGCCGTTCGGGGCCCGCGACGGTGACGGGATGAAGGGCGTCGACGCCGACATCCTCGAGCACATCGCGCAGAAGGAGTGCCTGCAGATCGAGGCCAAGTGGATGGCGCCCGCCGCCGTCATCCCCACGGTGCAGAGCGGTCGCGCCGACACCGGCATCCCGGACTGGTACCGCACCAAGGCGCGCTCGGAGATCGTCTCCCTCACCGACCCCATGTACCTCGACCAGATGGCGATCTCCTCCAAGGAGGCCATCTCCAAGATCTCCGACCTCAAGGGCAAGCAGGTCGGCACGGTCGACGGGTACCTGTGGGTCGACGACCTCAAGAAGTACCTGGGTGGGAGCCTCAAGATCTACCCCTCGACCGTCAACCTCAACCAGGACCTCAAGGCCGGTCGGATCGCGATCGCCGTCGACAGCTTCGGGTCTCAGAAGGCCACGAACCCCGACATGAAGATCAGCGTCGCCGAGCCCGAGCCGACGGTCGCCGCCTCGAAGGAGGCCGCCCAAGCCGCGTTCCCCGTGCCTAAGCAGAACACGGCCCTGCTGGAGGCGTTCAACGCCCACATCAAGCAGATGCACGAGGACGGCACCCTCGCCAAGATCCTCAAGGACAACGGACTCGACGAATCCGCCGTCGAGGTCGGCGAACCCCGACTCATCGGCTGACCCGCCCCTGCCGGGCGTCGTCCGGCTGTCGCAACGTGGACTCCCGGGCGCATCCCGCACATGCTCGGGGAAGGCACGTTCGTCGCGCCGGACGACGGCGGGCACCGGCTTCGTCACGGAGACGCGCCGTCCACGTAGCTGGGATGTCCGACATCGACGAACGAACGCTGGCGACGGCGACGGCAGGACGACGGCTCGGGGAGACGGCAGGCCGACTCGTCCGCCGACCACTCCCGACACAGCACCGGACGTCGACAGGGCGATGATCCCGACCGTCGCCTCCGGCACGGCGCGAATCATCGCGACGCCATTCATGCCGTGCCTGCCAAGGGCGTGTCGGGGCGTGGACGGTTGCCGATGGGTGTGCCGTCGGATCTGACCCAGTGGACTTCGTCGTCGTCGACGGTGGCGGTATGTCCTTTGCGGTGGACTTCGACGTGATGATGTCGACAGAGCAGGGCGAGGTTGTTCAGGTCGGTTCGTCCGCCGGCGGCCCAGTGCGTGATGTGGTGTCCGTCGCACCAGCTCGGGGGTGCCGTGCAGCCGGGGAAGCTGCATCCCTTGTCGCGTAGTTGCAGCGCGTATCCCAGCCCGGGGGTGATGAGCCGTTTGGTGTGCCCGAGTTCGAGGAGTTCGCCCGTGCCGCCGAGGACGGCCGGGATGATCTGCGCGTCGCAGGCCAGCATCCGCACCTCGGTGGGTGAGAGCGCCTGGGCGAATCCGGTCCTCCCATAGCCTCGCTCGGTGGAGACCCGCTGCCCACCGAAAGCCCCATGGCCTGCGGAATCCCCCGCAGCGTGGTCGGCGATCCCCGAGAGCAGGTCCTGCAGCGTCATCGTGATGACGACTCTGGCCTTGGATCCCGAGCCGGGCATCGCCCGGGACGGGGTGGTCGCGCCCCCGACCAGCGCCAGCAGCGCGTCGGCGCGTCGCTGACCGGGCGTGCGTTCGTCCAGGGCGCCGTCATCGCCCGGACGGGGTGCGGAGGTGGCGTGGATCGCGGCGGTGAACACGGCCTCGGAGGCCGGGTCCAGGCGCAGCGTCGCGCACAGCATCCCGGCGTGGTCGCGGCGGAAGGCGGTGAGTTCGCGCCGCTGGTAGTCCCGTTCGTGGGCGGCGTCCAGCGCGCCGGCGGTGCCGTACTGCCCGATGACCATGTCCTCGAGGGCCTCCAGCTCGCGGCGCACCGCCCCCTCGGCGGCCCAGCCGATGAGGGTCTCCAGCAGCACGTCCCAGTCGCCGTAGTCGATCGATGAGCGCCACCGACGAAAGACCCGCGCGACCGTGGCCGCGGCCTCCATCGGCACCCGCCCCTCGATGATCGCCCGGCGCAGCACCGCCAGATCTCCCCCGTCGGGCACTGATGCGACGTCCTTGAGTTGCCGGGCCTGCGCCCGAGCCACCGGCGCGCCACCCTCACGGCTGGACTGCTCCACCCACCGATCCACCCGCGGATGGTCGGACTGGGCGATCACGCCCCGCTGGTAGGCCTCCAGCACCACCGCGGCCCGGGTGGCCTCGGCCGCCGACACCAGTGCCGATGCGGCCGCCGCCACGGCCGCGAGGTCGCCGGAGGGGATCGACACCACGGCGCGAGCGAGGTCACCCAGCTCCCGGGTGAGTCGCTCCACCTGCACCACGACAGCATCATCGGCGGGACCGATGATCGTGGTGGGTGCGGCTGTAGTCATACGTGCATCTTATCGAACAGAAATACGCCTCACAACCCTCTGACCTGCCTGTTGATAACTCCAGGCCGCCCCCGCCGCTGTGGACAAGCACCAGACCTCTTGCTCCCGAACACATTCCGACCGGCGCGATCCACGCGCCCGCCCGGACCATCCGATAATCCAGGCGGGCCTGCGTACGTGCGTGATTCGACGGCGTCCCGCATCACCTCTCACCGCCCCGAGGAAGGCGCCCCACCGCGAGCCACCCACCCGCCCGGACACCGCAGCGACTCCAGACTCCGGATGCGGAATACCGTGCCACCCGCCGCCGACAGTCCTTCCTCGGTCAGATCTACGCGCATCGATCAGACGGCCTACTGCTCCGTCATCCCGCAGGAGGAAGGCCACACCTGTGGTTGGCTTCGCCCATGCTCAACCCGCTGCATCTGCAAACCCTCGTCACCGTGCTGCGGACCGGGTCCTTCGCCGACGCGGCGCGCGAGCTCGGCTACACTCCCTCGGCCGTGTCCCAGCAGATCGCGACGCTCGAACGCAGCCTCAAGATGGTGCTCTTCGACCGGTCGGCGCGCAGCATCACCCCGACGCCGACGGCCCGTCTCCTCGCCGAGCGCTCGCGGGACAGCCTCACCGCGCTGCGGCTGCTCGAAGAGGACGTCGTCACCATGGCGCAGGGGCGTCTGGGCACGCTGCGCGTCGGCTCGTTCCCCACAGCGAGTGAACGGTTGTTGCCGGCGGCCTTCTCGCACTTTCGGGCCGCGCATCCGCAGGTGCAGATCCGGCTCGGGGAGGGTGAGACCGACGAGCTCGTCGCGCAACTCCTCGACGGGCAGATCGACGTCGCCCTCGTGTACCGCTACGACCTCGTCCCCCGCCGTATCCCCGCCGACGTCGAGACCCGGGCGCTGCTCGCCGAGGACCTGCTGCTCATCGTCCCCGAGGACCACGAGCTGCTCGGACGTGCGGTCGTCGCGTGGTCCGACCTCGCGGACGCGACCTGGATCACGACCGCCGCCGACACCGCCGGCGCGCAGTGTCTGGAACGGCTGTGCGCCCTCGCCGGTTTCGTGCCCGAGGTGAGCATGCGCAGCAACGACTACGACGTCGTGCGGCGCTTCGTCGCGAGCGGCCTCGGCGTCGCCCTCATCCCTGCGCTGGCCCGGGGCATCGGCGAGGGGCTCGGCGTGGCACCGCTCGAGGCGAGCGAGGTCCGCAGACACGTTCTCGTGCTGCATCGCCACGAACGTCTCAACCCGGCCGTCGCCGGGTTCCTCGCCTCCCTCGCCCACGCCGCCTCCCAGGTGTGCGGGGAACATCTGCGCCCGGCCGGGTGAGGTCACCCACCCCCGGTCGAGCTCGCGTCGACCCGGGCGACCAGGGCCTCCACCTCGCGGTCGAAGAGGGCGTCCGTGTCGAGCTGCATGGCCACAAAACTGCCCCCGCATTCCAGGCTGACGACGCCGTGAAGACACGACCACACCGACACAGCGAGGCCGAACAGCGCACTGCCCGCGCCGCGCTCGGCCAAGACCGCGTCATGCGAGTAGACCGGCGGTCCCCCCGCCGAGTCGGCGTCTCCCCGCTCGCGCCCTCGAGCGCAGGGGTCGAGGAGGCCAACGCCGCGAGGAGGATGCCCATCAGCGACCGGGCCGCGGTCGCCAGCTCGTCGGCATGCGCGTCGTAACCCGGGATGGGTGGCTTGAAGAGCAGCTCGTAGCGATGCGGTTGGGCGAGGGCCCAGTGACGGTAGGCCCGAGCCAGACGCGCGACCGGGCCGGCTGGGGCCGCTGAGGGCGGCGTCGACGGCGGCACGGTGTCGAGCGCGAGCGCCAGGGCATCGCGCAGATCCTGGTAGGCGTCGATGACCAGCGCGGTCAGCAACTCATCGCGTCCGGCGAAGTAGCGATACAGCGCCGGCCCCGACACCCCCAACTCCTTGGCGATCGCATTGAGCGAGATCGCCTGAGCGCCACCCGTGGCGAGCTGACTCAGGGCCGCCTGTTTGACGTCGTCGCGCACCTGTGCCCGAAAGCGCGCACGCATCGGGTTGGCGGTCGGTCCGCTGGGCATCGGCGCCTCCTCGGGTGACTCGGCCGGTGGCCGACGGGTGGGTCCGTCGCGGTGATATCGCAGCGCGCCATCGTGGGTCGACTCGCCGCGACGGCTTGTGCCGCACACGGATGTAAGGCACCATCATAGTTGTTAGAGCCTCTAACAGCACGTCGACGAGCAGCGTTTTCCCACCAAGAGCCAGCCATGCAACGCAACCCCTCGACCACGCTCTCTCGACGACGACGGCAGGTGCCCTGGGCGGTGATGGCGCTGGCCGCCCTCGGGACTGTCGCCTTCGCCGTGCCCCCCACCCTCAGCAGCGACCCCGCGGCCAGCCGCGTGCCCATCGACCCCGACGTCGCCTGGCACGCCCTCACCCTCACCGTGCATGCGCTGCCCGGAGGGCTCGCGCTCGCACTCGGCCCGCTGCAGTTCCTGACCCGTCTGCGGGCCCGCCGACCGCACGTGCATCGGATCGTCGGGCGGGTCTACCTCGGGTCGGTCGTGGTCGCGGCGGTGGTGTCCCTCTTCGCCGCGCTCTACTCACTGAGCGGGCTGTCGGCCCAGGTCGCCTTCGCGCTCCTGACCGTCCTGTGGCTCTACACCGCCTACCGCGGGTACACGAGCATCCGTCACGGCCAGATCAAGGCCCATCGGATCTGGATGACCCGCAACTACGCCCTCACCTACAGCGCCGTGGCCCTGCGGGTCTTCCTGCTCGCCGGCGTGGTCCTCAAACGAAATGTGGCGCCCGACCTGCCGTTCGATCAGATCTACACGACGAGCGCCTGGGCGGCCATCCTGGTCAACCTGGTCGTGGTCGAGTACGTCATCCTGCGCCGGGTGACCATGCCACCGACCGTTCGCGAACGTCTCCGCCCCGCCGTCGGGTCCACGCCGGTCGCCACGCCCGCCTGACCCGGCCCTCTGCTCCCTCCGGGGAGGCGCCCCTTGACCTCACTGGCGATCAGCGTTGGGCTGTGAGCACACGCTCCCCTCAGGAGGCTCCATGCGCACGCTCGCGATCACCCAGAACATCACGCTCGACGGCGCGGTCGAGATGCTCGGAGACTGGTTCGACCCACAGACCCAGATGGACGACCCGCGCATGGAGGCGGAGACGCGGCGTCAGGACGACGCCTGCGACGCCGTCCTCCTCGGGCGGCAGACGTTCACGGACTTCCGCGGGTACTGGCCGCAGAACGCCGACGACGAGACCGGCATCTCGGGCTACCTCGACACGGTCGAGAAGTACGTCGTGTCACGCACGCTCACCGACCCGGGGTGGCAGAACTCGACGATCCTCTCGGGGGAGCCGGTGTCGCAGGTCGCCCGGCTCAAGGACACCGACGGAGGCGACATCGTCGTCACCGGCAGCATCACCCTGTGCCACGCCCTCCTCGTCGCCGGGCTCGTGGACGAACTGCGCCTCTTCACCTACCCGGTCGTGCAGGGCGAGGGGCGGCGCCTCTTCCCGGCCGGCTTCACCGCCTCCCCGCGGTTGCTCGAGTCCATGAGCTTCGCCGACCGGATCGTGTACTCCCGCTACGCCCTGCGGTGACACCGGCGGCGGTGATCGAGGACGGAGCTGACCCGGGTCCACGCGTCGGGGATCACGCATGGGCACACGGGTTCCTCCCGCAGGTGGACCTCGACCGCCCCCGACCCGGTCGCAGACCCGGGTCAGGCCCCCGGTTCGTCCCCCACCCGGCCGGGCCCACGGTGGCGCTGCTCCGACACGTGCGGCACACCCGGCAGAACGCTGAGGGTGCCGTCCGTCTCGAGCACCACCGCGGACACCTCGTCGAGGTCGGTCTTGCCGCTCGAACGGGCAGCCTGTCGGATCTCGTCCTCGGTGACCCGAGCCCGGCGCATCGGACCGGCGAGGAACCCGTTCCGGTAGAGGAGCGTCGGTTCCGACTTGACGAGCCGTTCGACTGCGCGACTGCGAGTCGAGAGCCAGGCCACGACGTACTGCAGCGCGACGAGCAGCAGCATGGCGAGGACGCCTTCGGCGAGGGCGACGTCGGCGGACAGCAGCACGGTCGCCAGGGTGGAGCCGAGGGCGACGGTGACGACGAAGTCGAAGGCGTTGAGCTTGGCCAGGGTCCGCTTGCCGGAGACACGGAGCAGCGCGATGAGGGCGACGTAGGCGCACGTGCCGACGACGAGGACGCGGAGCAGGCCCGCCCAGTCGTCGAAGAACACGCCGACTCCCTCCTTCGGCCGCGGTTGATGATGTCCCGCGGTCGCTGTCCGACGAGTATGCCCGCCAGGACGCCGGACCGCGCGCGGCACCAGGGGGCTGCCCTGCGTCGGGTCGTCGAGGCGGGCATGATGCTCGGGTCCGTGACATCACGACGTCGAGCTCGCAGGAGGAACCCGATGACGAAGACCGCGGAGGCGACGCGCGCCCGCGGGGGCACCCCGAACGTCGAGGGCTCGTCGTGGTGGCGGGACCTGTGGAGGCCGTTCTGGGCCGTTCCCGTCGCGTGCGCCACGGGCGCGGTCCTGCTCGGGGTACTGCTGCCCCTGCTCGACGAGGGGCTGCAGACCGAGGTGCCCTACGTCTTCCAGGGCGGGCCTGCGGGGGCTCGTGGCCTGCTGGGGACGATCGCCACCGGCATGATCTCGATGACAGGTCTCGTCTTCTCGATCACCATGGTCGTCCTCCAGCTCGCGAGCAGCCAGTTCACCCCCGCGCGCTCGGGGGTTTCTCGACAGCCGCATCACGCAGGCCACCCTCGGCGTGTTCACCGCGAGCTTCGTCTTCGCGCTCACCGTGACGCGGGCGGTGCGCGGCGACTACGGCGAGACCGGAACGTTCGTGCCACAGGTGTCCGTGACCGTCGCGTTCGGGCTGGTGCTCGCCAGCGTCGGCCTCTTCCTCGCGTTCATCCACCACATCACGACTTCGATCCAGGTCTCGCAGGTGATCTCCCGGATCGGCGAGCACACGCTGGATCTCGCCGACGCGATGTACCCCGAGAACGCGATCGACGGAGAAGTCGAGACCGGACCCACCTGGTCGCCCGATCCGGGCGCCCCTCGGGTGGCCGTCTCGACGCGCACGCGGCACGGCGCGCTGACGTTCGTCGACTACGACGCCCTCGTCAGCTTCGCGACGGAGCACGACGCCGTGGTGACGATCGACCGCCCGGTGGGGCAGTTCCTCACCGAGGGCCAGGACATGCTCCGGGTCTGGGGCGTGGACGCCCTCGATGAGGAGTCCCGCGAGAAGCTGTACACGTACGTCGGCCTGGCCTCCGAGCGGCAGATGCGTCAGGACGTCGCGTTCGGCATCCGGCAGCTCGTCGACATCGCCGAGCGGGCGCTCTCCCCCGGCATCAACGACCCGACGACGGCGACCCAGTGCATCGACGAACTGCACCGCATCCTGCGCCGCCTCGTGGGCCGCGAGTCACCGAGCCCCTACATCACCGACGCCGGCGGGCGGGTCCGCGTTGTCCACGATCCCCAATCGATCGAGGGGCACATCCGGCTCGCCGTCGAGGAGATCGCCCACTACGGCTCCGACTCCGTGCAGATCCCTGCCCGCTTGCGCGACATGCTCGACGACCTCGAGACCGCCGCGGCGCAGCGTTACGTTCCCGCGATCCGCCGCGCCCGCGAACTGGTCGACGGGACCGACGGTGGCGCCGGATGATCGCCCTCGACCTGCCACCCGTGACCTTGGCCGGTGCCGGGCTGGGGCTGGCCACCGTGGGCGCCGGCGTCCTCGTCTCGTTCGTGCTGCGCGCCGCGGTCCGGAGCAGCCTGCTGTGGCGCGGTCGTGGCCCCGCCTCCGCAGACGTCTTCGGCCGGCTCGCCGGCTGGCTCGCCGTCCTCATCGCGGTCCTCGCGGCCCTGACCATCGTCTTTCCCAGCGTCAAGCCCGTCGACATCCTCGGCGGCGTCGGTGTCGTCTCCATCGCCGCCGGCATCGCGTTCCAGACCGTGCTGGGCAACATGTTCGCCGGAATCGTCCTGCTCGCACGCGACCGTTTCCGCGTCGGCGACCAGATCGCCGTCGCCGACCATCGCGGGACGATCGTCTCGATGGGGTTGACCTCCAGCTCGATCCGCACCTTCGACGGGCGGCTGGTGCTCATCCCCAACGCGGTGCTCCACTCGGAGGTCGTCACCGTCCAGACCGGCTTCGAGCAGGTCCGCACCACGGTCGGCCTCGACGTCGACGACGCCACCGACCTGCGCCGCGCCTGCCGCGTCGCCGAGGAGGCCATGCGCGCCGAACCGCTCGTGCTCGACGAACCGGCCCCCGTGCCCTCCTCACGCAGGTCGGCACGACCACCGTCCACATCGAACTCGTCTTCTGGTCCGGGGCGACCCAGCTGGAGACCCGCGAGGCCACCCACGAGGTCATCGCCGACGTCCTGGCCGCCTTCGACGAGCACGAGGTCGTCACCGGGTCCGACGTGATCGTCATCGAACCCGGCACTCGCTTCGCACGACTACTGGACCGAGCAGGCGACGACCGCGGGAGGTCCGAGACGCGCTGAGCCGGCGAGGACGCCGCCTCTTTCCGAACGGTCGATCTGGCCGGCGGCACCTGCTGAGGGCCTCGGATGGGGAGCGGGCGCCGTGGCGCCGGCCGCCTGCGGCGCGCCTGCGTGGTTCGGTCCATCTCCGCTGCCCGGAGCGCATGGTGATCGCGGATCGCCATGTCGATGCCCTAGGACTGTTCGGTCGGTTTCTGGTGATGTCGACACCCCGCTCCCGTACCGTCCGGACCGGTCCATCTCCTCACCGACTAATCCCACCGGGACGGCGTGCCCTCACCAGGCCTGCGCGATCAGGGTGGCGAACAACTCCTGCTCGTCGACGTCGAGGCCACGCGAGCGGAACCAGGAGCACACGTTCGTGCAGTCGCGCAGGAGGAAGTCGCTGCCGGCCTGGTTGCCGATGATGTCCACGGCCTGCGGGAGGTCGATGAGGACGATCCGGTCGCCGTCGGCGAGCAGGTTGTAGGCCGACAGGTCGCCATGGGCGATCCCGGCGCGGGCCAGGCCCGCCATCGCGTCGGCGATCTGCGCGTAGTAGTCCTCGAGCAGGTCGCGATCGGGTCGGGTCTGGGCGAGCCGTGGCGCCGCCTGCCGGCCCTCGCCGATGAACTCCATGAGGATCTCCATGCCGTCGATCTGCACCGGATAGGGCACGGGAATCCCTTGCAACCAGAAGCGATTGAGCATCTCCCACTCGGCGGCCGCCCAGGCTCCGGCAGCCACTTGGCGCCCGTAGGTGCTCTTGGCGTCGACGGCACGCACATCGCGGGATCGTCGGGTGCCGCGACCCTCGGTGTAGGCGGCACTGCGGTGGAACGCGCGGTGTTCCGGGCTGCGGTAGCGCTTGGCGGCCATGATGCAGGCGCCGTCGGGTTCGAGGGGGTCACCCCGCTCGAGGAGGAAGACGTCGGCCTCCTTGCCGGTCTTGAGGATGCCGAGCTCGGTGTCGATCGCCCCTTGGCTCGTGACGACCCAGTCGGGCCGCGGCTCCGGGCCGCGTTGCAGCGGTTCGACACTCGCCCACGTCGACCAGCGCTGGTCGTCGTCGAGGTCGCCGTAGGAGTGGAAGTCGAAGGTGAAGCGCGGGTCGAGAGGTGTGGGGTCAGAGGCGTGGTCGTGCTGGTCGGTACTCACGTGCGGTGCTCCAGAGGAGAGAAGGACGGCGGGTCGAAGGCACGCCGCGGACAGTCATCGACATGTCACGTCTCCTCTCCTCGAGCACCGGTCACGTCACCGGGCACCTCCCGATTCTCGGACGACGAGCTGCGACCTGTCGACAGGTTTTCGCTGCCCGCACGCCGGACGGATCACGATCGGCCGAGTTGAAGCCGCGCCCAGGCCCGGCAGGTGGCCCAGACACCGAGCGCCCCGACGACCACCGGAAGCGTGAGCTGCAGGGGCGTCACCGTCGCCGCGGCGGCCGGCCCCGCGACACCCGCCCACAACCCCGGGGCCGACCAGGGAACCCACGCCCCCGCACCGAGCGCCACCGCGAATTGAGTACCGAGCACGGCGGCCAGGGTCGCGACGATCCCCCCGAGATAGCCGCGCGTGAGCGTCGCCACCCAGCCCGCGGGCAGGGCGGTGGCGGCGGTGAAGACCCCCAGACCCAGGACTCTGAGGACGTCACCGAACTCGGGCACCGGCAACCCGCTCAGCACACCACCCACCACCATCAGGACGGTGACGACGAGGCTCACCAGCGCCGCCCACGCCACGACCACGACCGACTTGGCGCCGGCGATGGCAGCCCGGGAGACGGGCTGGGCGAAGATCCCCACGATCGTGCCGTCGGTGAACTCACGACCGACGCACCAGCTCACGACCACCCCGAACACGAACAGACCGAGACCCGCCTCGAGCTGGGCCGCGAAGCCGAGCAGCGCGTCCCATCCGTCACCGATGATCAGGGCGCGGGCCTTGAGGGCCACGGGTCCGCCCGCGGCACCCCGCGCGAGCGCGACGAAACCGACCGAGGCCACTGGCACCACAACGGCCACCGTCACACCGGCGACCCACGCCACCGGCGAGCGCCACAGCTTGAGTGTCTCGACGCGCAGTGCCGCACCGAATCCGGTCATGGCCGCGCCACCTCGTCACCGGTCGGTTCCGCGCGTTGGTCCTCCGCGGCGAGGACGAGGTCGAAGAAGCGGCGTTCGAGGTCGGCTCCCCCGGGTTCGAGAGTGCCGACGATGCAGCCGGCGTGGAGGACGTCGATGCCGTCGGCCATCCGCGCCACCTCGTCGAGGTGATGACTCGAGACGAGGACCGCGGCGCCCCCGGCGGCGAGGTCGCGGATGAGGCCGCGCAGGCCCAGGACGGCCCTGGGGTCGAGCGCGTTGGCCGGCTCGTCGAGGATCAGTACCGCTGGCTCGTGCAGCGTGGCCGCCCCGATCGCGACCTTCTGCCTCGTGCCGAGCGACAGCGTTCGGGCGCGGCGGTCGAGCCACTTCTCCAGACCCAGGAGCTCGGCGACGGCATCGACGCGTCGTCGGGACTCCTCGCTGCTCAGACCCCGCAGGGTCGCCGCCGCGTGGAGGTTCTCGCGCGCGGTCAACTCGGGGTAGCAGAACGGCGTCTCGACGAGGTGCCCGCAGCGGCGCCACACCTGGGGCCCGGCCGTCTGCACCGGGCTGCCGAGGATCTCGACCGATCCGCGGTCGGGCCGCAGCATGCCCAGAGCGACGCGCATGAGAGTCGTCTTGCCGGCGCCGTTGAGCCCCACGAGGGCTCGGACCCTGCCGGCAGCGAGGACGAGATCGACGGAGTCGAGAACGCGGACCCGCTCGCGCCGTCTGCCGCCCGCGAGCTCGACGCCGACGCCGTCCAGGACGAGCGGCGCGGTCATGGCCGAGACCCTTGTGCGAGCGCCCGCATCGCCCCGGTGATGGCCTCACGCATGCCGAGCGCGGGGTCGGTGCCGAGGAGGAACAGGGCCGAGGTCAGTGCCCCGACGAGCGCCCCGGCGGCCGCCTCGGCCTCGAGGACCTCGGCCCCACCGTCGACGAGGGCCGCGGCGATGGCTTGTGTCGTGACCTGCTGCGATTCCCACATGCGGGCCCGCAGACCCGGGTGATTCGCGACGATGCCGAGCCGGAGTCGCATGTCCTCGTCGGCGAGGTCGGGACCCTCCCCGATGCGCTCCCAAGCCGCCAGGATGCCGCGCCGACCCCGCTCGAGCGGCGCGAGCTCCACCGGCTGGGCCCGCACGGCCTCGGCGATGAGCGGGTCGTACGGATCGCTCACGAGCACGTCGCTCTTGGACGGGAAGTGGCGGAAGAACGTCATGTGGGAGACGCCCGCCTCGTCGGCGATGCGGGTGACCGGGACCGCGTCGTAGCCCTCCGCCGCGAAGAGCCGCAGCGCGGCCTCGAGGATGCGCAGCCGGGTGCGTTCGGTTCGCGTGCTCACAGCGTCACGCTACGCCGAATGTTAGTCACTAACAATAGCCATGAGAGCCGCCGTCCAGAACCGGTGGAGCGAAGCGGCGGGGCACGCAGTCAGCCGCGAGACCGCTTCCAGCGGGCGAGGAGGGACCCCAGGGCGAGACCGGCTGCGGCGGGCACCGCGACGAGGCCGGCCGTGAAGGGGGCCAGCCCCGTCAGGTCCGAGCGCAGAGAGGTCATGTCGAGACCGGACTCCACCCCGAAGCCCTGCGCCTGGAACGCCGAGACGACCCCGAGCACGACGGCCACGACCGCCCAGCGCAGCAGAAGAGCCCCCACGCGCCTCGACCCGCGGCCGTCGACCACGGCCCACACGAAAGCCACGACCAGCGTGACGAGGAAGGCAAGCAACCCCGCGCCGATGTTCGCGCCGCCTTCCGGGTCGTAGCCGATGTTGCCCGCCCAGAAGGCCGCCCACTGAGCAGCGAGGAGACCGAGCAGCCTGATGATCACGGCAGCGATGTCCTTCATGGCGTGATCCTCCTCGCCCTGCCCGTGGACGGCCGCGCCGGCATCGGTCCGGTGAGGTAGCGCTGCACGCTCGGGCCGACGAGGGCGACGATGTCGTCGAGGTCGGCGGCGACCAGCGGGGGCGCCTGGAGGAGGTAGCGGCCGAGGGCGATGCCGATGATGTGGGTCATGGCCGTGGCCAGCCGCAGATCCGGATCGTCGGGAGGCAGGTGTGGTCGCGCCTGCTCGAGGACCGTGGTGACGATGAAGTGGCGCAGACGTTCCAAGGCCTGATCGTTCGAGAACGCGGAGACCACAGTGGCCTGCAGCGGCCCGGAGGTGTCGGGGTCCTCCCACAGCGAGAGGTAGGCGCGGGTCAGCCGCTCGCCCCACTCGTCCACCGGCTCGTCGAAGACGCCCAACACGGCCGCGGGCGCCTCGGGGGCATCTCCATCGATGCGGTGAACAGCCCCTCCTTGTCACCGAAGAAGTGCCGGATGAGACCCGGGTCGACGCCCGCTCGGCCCGCGATGGCCCGCAGCGTCGCCCCCTTGAACCCGTGCTGCGTGAACTGATCGCGCGCCGCCGCGAGGATCGCGTCACGACTCGAGACGGGGCCCGGTCGTCGGCCCGTTCGACCACTCTCGGACACGGTCATCGGATCACTCTCCTCACCCGGCGGCGCCGGAATCTCCTCCCAGCGTAAGCCCCCACCCGTTGACTTCTACGTTTGTGGAGTTCTACGTTTGCGGACATCGGCACGGTCCGCATCCATCGAGAGGGACGCTCATGACCACCCACACCACTCGCCGAGACACACCGACCGAGCACACCACCTGCGTCGTCGTCGGAGGTGGCCCCGCCGGCATGGTTCTCGGGCTGCTCCTGGCCCGCGCCGGCGTCCGCGTCACTGTGCTCGAGAAGCACGCCGACTTCCTGCGCGACTTCCGCGGCGACACGGTTCACCCGAGCACCCTCGGGCTCCTCGACGACCTCGGGCTGTTCGAGCGGTTCGCCGCCGTGCCGCACAGCAAGATCCGCGGCGTGCGCGTCCCGGCGGGCGACGGCTCGCAGGTCACGCTGGTCGATTTCTCCCGTCTGCCGTTGCGCCACCCGTACATCGCGATGGTTCCGCAATGGGACTTCCTCGACCTGCTCGCCGACGCCGGCCGTGAGGAGCCGACGTTCGACCTGCGAATGAGCCACGAGGTGACCGCCCTCGTCCGGGACGGTGATCGCGTCGCCGGGGTGGAGTACGAAACTCCTGACGGGCCGGGACGGCTGGAGGCCGACCTCGTCGTCGCCTGTGACGGGCGGTGGTCCGTGGTGCGTCGCGAGATCGGGCTCGCGAGCAGGGAGTTCGGTGTCGGCTTCGACGTGTGGTGGTTCCGAGTGCCGACCTCCCGCGACCTGGCCGAGTCGCTCCTGCCCCGGTTCAGCGACGGCACGGCGCTCATCGCCATCCCCCGCGAGGGGTACACCCAGGTCGCCTACCTCGGACCGAAGGGCACCGACGCGCAGTTGCGCGCCCGCGGCATCGAGGCCTTCCGCGCCGAGATCGCCCGGGCCCTGCCGCAGCTCGCGGACGACGTCGACGGCATCGCCTCGATGGACGACGTCAAGCACCTCGACGTACGCGTCGACCGTCTGCGCCGCTGGCACGCACAGGGTGTCCTGTGCATCGGCGACGCCGCGCACGCGATGTCACCCGTCGGCGGCGTGGGCATCAACCTCGCCGTGCAGGACGCGGTCGGAGCTGCGACGCTCCTGGCCGGCCCGCTCCGACAGGCGCAGAAGGCCGGTCACGCCCGAGGCATCGACGATGTGCTCGCCCGGGTGCGCCGCCGTCGGATCGTCCCGACCGCCCTCATCCAGGGTCTGCAGCGGGCCATGCACGCCGGGCTCATCGACCGTGTCCTCGACGGCCGCCTCACCGGGTTCCCTTCGGCACCACCACGGCTCGTGCAACGCCTCCCGGCGCTCAGCGTCATCCCGGCGCTCGTCGTCGGGGTCGGTCCGCGCCCGGAACGTGCACCGACCTGGGCACGCCGCACCACGACCCCCGTGGCGGAGGGAGCGGGTGTCGGAGAGGGAAGAACAACACCGACAACATGAACGGCGACCGTCCGGCATCGTCTCGCACATCACCGCAGGTCAACGGGTTGCAAGGTCCGGCTGCTCTCCGTCGATGTTGTCCGTGTTGTTCTTCGATCCGCGATCCCGCGTCAGGACTGCCGCACGACGGACGGTCGCCGACGAACGTTCACCTCGGCCGCCGCGACGCCGGGATGACGACTGCTCGCCGCACTCGGTCGGCCCGGTCGAGCTCTCGACGGACGCAGACCCACCAGGTGACAGCGGGCAGGAGGTGCATCGTCGCCAGCGCGAGCTTCGTGCCGGTCGTCGCCGTGGCGAGGACCGGCATGCCGACACTGAGAACGCCGACCACGAGGCCGACCCAGGCCAGCACCACCCATGCCCGCGGCGAGCGACGGGTCGCCCACAGCAGCAGTGACCCGATGAGGACGGGGACGATCGACATGACCAGGACGGACACCCACCCGACGACCTGCGGTTGATCCGCGGACGGTGTCCGAACGGTGAAGTCGGCGCCGGCCGCCCGGCCGAGGGCATGCACCGTCAGGTTGACGACCACCGCCACGACGAGCACGGGGGTGAGGACTGCAGTCGTGCGGGCTCCGACACGAGTGGTGGGAGTGCTGTGGTCATCGAGTACGGCGGACATGGCCCCTCCTCGGGGATTACTTGAGCTGGTCAAGTATCAGGCTTCGCCAGTTCGTTGGGGTTGTCAATAGTTGATCAGATATACTTTCTGCGTGAGCATCGACCTCGACCCACCCTTCCCGCCCCGCGACCTGGCTCGATTGATGATCCGGGCCGCCGATGCCGCCAAGCACGCCTTCGCTGACGCGGTCGCCACGGAAGGCCTCACGGCCCAGCAGGCGCGGGTCGTCTTCTTCCTCGGCGAGCCCCGACAGATGAAGGACCTGGCTGATCACCTGCACTGCGACGCCTCCAATGTCACCGGCATCGCCGACCGTCTGACTCGCGCCGGGTGGGTCACGCGCGTTCCGGGCCAGGACCGCAGGGTCAAACTGCTGACCCTCACCGAGGAAGGCGCAGCACTCCGCAGGCGATTGGGACGGGCCGTGATGTCAGGCCCCTTCCCGACCGACCGCCTTGCCGTCGACGAGCAGGAACAGCTCGGAGCCTTGCTGCAGAGGATGCTCGAACCGGCGACGTAGGCAGCTGCTGCCTCCGTCGCCGGCCCGAGGTCCGCGGGTCAGCGTCAGCCGGCTGCCGACGGTCGCCAGGTGGGGTCGCGGCCGATGAAGCCCAGGAGGCGGTCCTGCACGGACGCGTCCTGGGGCACCTCGACCCGCGGCCCGTACTGGCCCGAACTGCGCAGCACGTCCTCCATCTCACTCATGCCCGCCAGCATCTCGGCGCACAGGTCGGCGTCGAGCTGCACCTCCTGCCCGGAGGCCCGCACGAGGTCCCACGTGTGCATGAAGACGTCGGCGGTGTAGAACCGGTCGATCGCTGTGGGCAGTGGCAGCTCACCGATGTGTGGGTTGGTCAGGCGTTTCGTGCTCGTGTCGGGATCGTCGAGGAGCACCTGGACGGCGCCGGAGTGGGTGCGCCACGCGGCGGCCGGGGCAGTCTCGACCGGCGGTCCGACCGGCAGCCGCACGTCACTGCCGGAGGCGAGCAGCCCCGGCAACCACGTCGTGAGGTGACCCACGACGTCCCGTGCGGTCCAGCCCTCGACCGGCGCGGGCGCATCCCAGTCGACGACTCCGGCGACGACGTCGGTGAATCCGCCCGCCACCACGCGGTGTCGCTCGTCGGGCGACTCAGGCAGCGCCATCGTCGGTACCGCCGATCGAGCCGTCGGCGAGGAGGCCGTCGAGCTTGGCGTACCCCTGCTCGACGCCGACCTCCATGCCGCTGGCAAGCCACTGGTCGCGCGCCTCGAAGGAGTCGACGAGCGACTGCGCGTGCAGGCGGGTGCGGCCACCGCCCAGGTCCTCGAAGGTGAGCGTCTCCAGGGAGACCCCCTCGGGCATCCCCTCGAACGTGAAGGTCTGGACGATGCGCTGCGGCGAGACCTCGTGGAAGCAGCCGCGGAAGGCGTACTCCTCCGCGCCGTCCTCACCGGCGCGCACGTTGACGAACCGCCAGCTGCCGCCGTCACGGGCGTCCCAATGCTCGATGCGGGTGCTCAGGTCGGCCGGACCGACCCACCGGGCGTAGAGCTCGGGGTCGGTGTGCGCGCGAAAGAGTTGCGCGGGTGTCGCCTCGAAGTCGCGGGTGATGCGGATGAGCGGGACCGTCGCGTCGGCTTCGATGGTGGTGGTGGAGGTCGTGGCGTTGGTGGTGCGGGTCATGATGCCGTTCCTTCCTCAGGTGTCGGGCATGCGTCGTCGCCCTGGCCGTCGAGATCGGCCAGCACGGCGTCGAGTCGTTCGTAGCGGGCCTCGGCCTGGCGCCGGTAGCGCTCCAACCAGGCGGTGGCGAGGTCGAGCACGTCGGCCTCGAGATGCACGGAACGCCGCTGCGCGTCCCGGGTCTTGGTGACCAGCCCCGCCTCGGCGAGCACCTTGAGGTGCTTGGAGACGGCCTGGATGCTCACGTCATAGGGCTTGGCGAGTTCTCCCACCGTCGCGTCGGCCACGGCCAACCGCGCCACGAGGTCGCGCCGAGTCGGGTCGGCCAGCGCCGAGAACGCCTTCGACAACGGGTCCGCCATGACCCCTCCTCAACTGATCGGTTGAGAACAACGTAGGCCCACTCTCGAAGGTTTGTCAACCAAGTGGTTGAGAAAAGCCGGGATCCGACGCCGGTAGCGCCCATCGTGGCGGCACACTCGGCACCGCCACGGTCCCCTCGACGGAGGCCTTTCATTGACCGCCGGTCGGTTCGCCTCGCGCGGAACGGACATCGGTGTGGGTGAAGTCGTCGCCGATGAAGAGCAGCGCATCGTCGGCCTGCCGGGCCAGGGCATAGGAGAAGCAGTCGCCGTAGTCGAGCCGAGCGGGTGATCCGCTGCCGCGCCCGAAACGGAGATGCCCGCCCCGAGCGAGGCGCGCCTGTTCCTCGTCGACGGGAACGACCTCCGCCTGGGCCTCGGCGATGAAGTCGTCCAGGGCCTGCTGCCGCACCGGACCACAGACCAGGGACGCCTCGATCAGGGTGCCCGCCGAGATGCGGACGTTGCCGGCTTCTTGGATGAGTGCGGCGAGCTCTGCGGCTTCCGGCTCGCCGGCGAGGATCGCGATGACGGCCGAGGTGTCCAGGATCACCGGGGAGGCCGCGCTCGTCGTACAGATCCTGGTCCGTGAGGAACGGCTCCGGCTGCGCGGCGCTGCGGGCCCCGATGGCGAGGAGTCGCTCCGCCATCCCCTCACGACGGGCCGAGTCACGTTCGAGCGCCTCGCGAAGCGCCTCGCGCACGGCACCCGTGGCAGAGGTGTGCCGCCGCTCGGCCAGCCTGCGGGCCAGGACGTACACCTCGGGATCCTTGATGTTCAACGTCGGCATGACGCGATTCTACCCTCATCTTCTACCGTCGCCGACGATCGCGACTCGAGACCGAGCCCACCGACCGGCGGCCCGTGCAATGCTGCGGATCGCCCCCGGATGCGTGTCGTGACCCTTATCGTCGTCGGACCGACCCCGTCCTGAAAGGGAACACCCATGCGCCGTCGTCGTCCGTTCGCCGACACCCTCGTCACCGCCGGTCGAGTGCCGGTCCACGCGGCCCGATGAAGGCGCGCATCGCAGCTGCCCTGCTGCTGATCCAGCCGCTCTACATCGTGTGCGAGCTGATCGTCGCCGCCACCGTCGCGGCACCGTATTCGTTGCGGGACAACATGATCAGCGACCTCGGTGCGGTGTCGTGCACCCAGATCGCCTACCCGGCGGGCCCGGTCGAGGTCTGCTCGCCCTGGAACCCCTGCTCAACGGCGCATTCATCGCGTTCGGCGTGGCGCTGGCCATCGGAGCCCTGCTCCTGCCCCGCGCGTGGCGCCCCGGAGGTCTCGGCGTGGCCGCCGTCTGCTGCTGGGTCATCTCGGGTCTGAGTTCGATCGGGACGGGACTCGTCCCCCTCGATGTCGACCTCGAACTGCACTCCCTCGTCTCGCTCCCCGTCTTCCTCGGCCAGCCCGTCGCACTGCTGCTCCACGGCCTGGCGTTGCGCGGACGACCCCTCGCCACCTGGGCCTTCGTCACCGCCGCACTCAGCCTCGTCGGCACGATCGGCCTCTTCGCCGTGACCCTGATGGCCACCTGGGGCGGCTTCTTCGAGCGACTGTCCCTGTGGCCCGCCTACCTCTGGCTCGGTGTTCTCGGTGCGCTCCTCCTGCGCCGCCATCACGAACCCGCTCGACCCTGACCCCTCACCTCACCTCCTCGCTGGGCGGAAACGTCCGGACACGATCGGGCGGCAGCGGGCACCCGGGCATCACCATGAACGGTCGCGGGGAGTCGTCGCCGGATGTCCCGCCCGGTGGCGGACGGGTAGGTCGATGAGGGCAGTAGGGTGACGGCGGCCGGCCCGAGGCACTCGGCCCGACCGACGACGAGCACCGGCAGACGAGGGAGGCGCAGGTGGACTCGAGCACCCACGAGAACGAGGACGTCGAGAGCAGCGACGGCACCGTCGCCTCACCCGGTGCTCCGACACCCGACGCACCCTCGCCCGACGAGACGGCGATCCCCTCGGCGCCGACCGACGTCATCGACGCCGCCGAGCAGCGCGGCCTCAGAGCCGAGGTGCTCGGGCCCCGATCCCTGCGCGTCGAGGTCGGATCCGGCGACGTCGTGATGGCGGCGGTTCCGCTCCTCGCGGCGGCGTCCGGTGCTGTCGCGGTCCTCGCCGAGAACACCGAGGGCGCCTCCGCGGTGCTCATGCGCGACGACCAGGACATGTTCGTCATCCGCCGGGATCCCGGTGTGTGGGAACACTTCCGGTCGATGGGTGGGCCGACCGCGATCGTCGGCAGCTGGCGGGCCGGGGAACGCACCCGCTTTCGTCAGCGGCACGGCGCCCTCTGGAAGGCGATCCCCGCCGCGCACGACCTGGCGGGCACCCTCGGGGTCGCCGATCTGCTGCCCGCGGAGGCTCCCCCCGCGCCGCCCACGCCACCTGTGACGGCTCGCTCGACCCGCACCACCACCCCCGCGCCACCCGCGCGACGACGCCGCGTCCGCCCAAGCCGGCCGCGGCCCCACCGCCGCCTCCGCCCACCTGCTCCCGTTGCTTCATGCAGCTCCCGACCAGCGGCGTCTGCGACTGCGGCGGCTGAGCGCCCGCCGACTCCCCGGATGACCCCATGGCGCACCCGCGACGGAGCGGCATCGTGTAGCAAGAAGGCATGACCTCCCTCCCGGAGCCCGCATCCACCGACGACCTGCGCGGCGTGCTGCTCGACTACCTCGACTGGTACCGGGCGGTGATCGCCGCCAAGCTCGACGGCCTGCCGCCCGCCGCGCTGCGACAGGCCCGCATCCCCTCGGGCTGGACGCCCGCCGGCCTGGTCAACCACCTCGCCCACGTCGAATGCCGGTGGCTGGAATGGGGATTCCTCGCCGAGCAGGTGCCCGACCCGTGGGCCGACCGCGCCGGGCACGGCTGGGTCACCCCCGATCTCGACGCCGCCGGCGCCCGCGAGCTCCTGCTCACGGCCGGACGCCGGACGCGGGAGATCGTCGAGCAGCACTCCCTGGAGGAGGTCGCCGCGATCGGTGGTCGCTTCCGTTCTCCGGCCGAGGCGCCGCGCCTGCACTGGATCCTGCTGCACCTGCTGCAGGAGTACGCGCGTCACGCGGGGCATCTCGACATCGTCCGCGAACTCGTCGACGGCCGGACCGGCGAAGGGGCTGAGCCCTCTGCGGCGCGGAGCGGGACTTGCATGCATCTGCGTCCGAGAGGGAATCACCACCCCTCACCTGAGCCCATACCGCCACCCCGTGCGCACCGATCGTTCGATCACTGGGGAGTCCGCTGGTCACGCCGCTGCCTGAGATGCAGGCGCATTCACTCACGGGATGGAACGACTCCGTCCAGGCCGCTCCACAGAAATCCGGACAGTCGTTCGAACCACTGAGGCGCCCCGTTCCTGGACGGTCGATGATTTGTCAACGACCTCGGAGCCGGGCATCCTGTCGGAGACGCGACTCCCCCGAGGTCGCAGGTCTGCCATCACGCAGGGCGGGGCGATCCCCTGACCATCCCGCCCTGCCTGGCACACTCCTACCGGCGAGAGCGGGCGAAGCTACAGCCACCCGGAGCGACGGAACAGCGCATACAGCCCCACACAGGCGGCGCCGATGACACCCATGACGGCGAAGTACCCGTACCGCCAGTGCAGTTCGGGCATGAAGTCGAAGTTCATCCCGTAGATGCCGGCGATCATCGTCGGCAACGCCGCGATGGCCACCCACGCCGAGATCTTGCGCATGTCCTCGTTCTGACGCACCGACACCTGCGTCAGATGCGTGGACAGGATGTCGCTGAGCAGGTGTTCGTAGTTCTCGGCGTGGTCGACCACCTGGAGCAGGTGGTCGAGGACGTCGGCGAAGAACGGCCGCAGTTTCTTGGGCACCAGGGAGCGCGCCTCCCCCGACACGAGGCGGCGCAGCGGCAGGACCAGCGGCACCGCGCCGCGCTTGAACTCCAACACCTCACGCTTGAGCTTGTAGATGTCGGTGCCTTGGGTGTCGCGACCTCCGAGGAAGACGCCCTCCTCGATGTCGTCGAGGTCGTCGGCCAGCTCGGCGTCGATCTGCAGGTAGGTGTCGACGATATGGTCGAGGACGGCGTGCATCACGGCGAGTGGGCCGTGGGCCAGTCGCTCGGGATTGTGCTCGAGACCGGCGCGCAGACCCGCCAGCGGGTTGGCCTCCCCGTTGCGCACGGTGAGGACGAACCGGTCGCCCACGAACATCATGAGCTCGCCGGTCTCGACGTCACTGGTCTCCTCGATGTACCGGAGCGTCTTGAGGGAGACGAAGATCGACTCCTCGTAGACGTCGATCTTCGGACGCTGGTTGCCGGTGAGCGCGTCCTCCACGGCCAGCGGGTGCAACCGGAGCTCGTCGTCGACGGCCGCGAACTCCTCCTTGGTGGGGTCGCGCAGACCGATCCACAGGAACCCGGTCTCCTCCTGGCGCAGCCGTTCGAGATCGGCACTGGGGTCGGCGCATTCGTATCGGACACCCTCGCGATACACGGCCTGATCGACGATCACGTCGCCCATTGTCATCCGATCGGCCGGCCGCTGCTCACCGGCGTCGCCGCCTCCGGTGGTTGACTTCCGGCCCTACTGAATAGAAACTCTCCCCATTCATCGCTGTGGATGACTAGTTTCTGTCAGGACTCCTCTCCTCAGTCACACCGACGTGATCGCGAAGGACGAAACCATGACCGACCTCTCCCGCCGCACGGCCCTCACCGGCATCGGCACCGGCGCGGCGCTGGCCACCCTCCCCCGACAGGCGCACGCCGCCACGGCGACGGCACCCACCGCCTCGGGCGAGACGCACCCACCCCGCCCCCACGAGGTCGCGGTCCCCGGCAGCACCTCCCGCGACCGCGCCTGGGCGCGGCGGATCCTGCGGCGGATGACCCTGGAGCAGAAGGTCGGTCAGCTCTTCACCTGTTACGTCCACGGCACCGACGCCGAGCGGGTCACCGAGGCCGAGGCCGCCGAGAACACCAAGCTCTTCGGCGTCCGCAGCGGCGCAGAGGCCGTCGCCCGCTACCACCTGGGCGGTGTCATCTACTTCGCCTGGTCGGACAACCTCAAGGACCCCGAGCAGATCGCGGGCCTGTCCAACGGCCTGCAGCGCGCGGCCCTCGCGAGCGGCGCCCGAGTGCCCCTGACCATCTCGGTGGACCAGGAGCACGGCGCCGTCTTCCGGATCGGGCGGCCCGCCACCCTCTTCCCCGGCGCGATGGCCCTCGGCGCCACCCGCAGCGTCCGCGACGCGAACCTCATGGGCCAGGTCGCCGGACGCGAACTGCGGGCCATGGGCATCACCACGGACTACGCGCCGGTCGCCGACGTCAACGTCGACCCGGCCAACCCGGTCATCGGCGTCCGCTCCCCCGGCTCGGACCCCGGCCTCGTGTCGAGCATCGTCAAGGGCCAGGTCACGGGCCTGCAGCGCAAGGGTGGCGTGAGCGCCACCGCCAAGCACTTCCCCGGGCACGGCGACACGTCGGTGGACTCCCACGCCGGACTCCCGACGATCACCCACACCCGCGCCGAGTGGGAACGCCTCGACCGACCGCCCTTCGAGGCGGCGATCAAGGCGGGCGTGGAGTCGATCATGACGGCCCACCTCCTCGTCCCCGCGCTCGACGACTCCGGTGACCCGGCGACGCTCAGCCCCAAGATCATCACCGGGGTCCTGCGCAAGGAGATGGGTTTCCGCGGCCTGGTCGTCACCGACGGCCTGATGATGGCCGGAGTCCGGCAGAAGTACGGCGACGACGAGGTGGCCGTGCGCGCGGTCCTCGCCGGCGCCGACGTGCTGCTCCAGTCGCCCGACGTGCCCAAGGCCTACGCGGCGGTGCTCGCCGCCGCCAAGTCCGGCCGCATCCCGATGCGGCGCCTCGAGGACTCGGTGCTGCGCAACCTGCAATACAAGGCGGTCCGAGGGGTCGTGGCGCGTCCACTCGTGGACGTCGCGAAGGTGGCGAGCGTCGTCGGCACCACCGCCCACGGACGCATCGCCGCCGACGTCGCCGACCACTCCACCACCCTGCTGCGCAACACGGGCGTGCTCCCGATCACCCCGCGCGGTCGCCGGATCGCGCTCGTCGGGTGGAGCAGCGGCACGGTGACCCACGAGATCCTGGCGGACTCCCTCGAGCAGCGCGGTGTGCAGGTCACCCTGGCCACCACGGGCGCCGACCCGACCGCGCAGCAGATCGACGCAGCCGTCGCCGCGGCCGAGGACGCCGAGGGAGTGCTGGTCACGACGTACAACGTCAAGCCCGACTCACCGCAGGCCAAGCTGGTCGCCGCGCTGCAGGCGAGCGGGCGTCCGGTGGTCGTCGCGGCCCTGCGCAACCCCTACGACATCGCCCACTTCCCGAGCGTGCCGGCCTACCTGGCCACCTACTCGTGGACCCCGAGCGCCATCGAGGCCCTCGTGCGGACCCTCGTCGGCGAGAACGACCCGACCGGCAAGCTCCCGGTGGACATCCCCGCCGCGAACGGTTCGACGCTGTACCGCTACGGCGCCGGACTCAGCTACTGACGCAAGGGGATTCATCATGGAGATCGGCGACTGACATGGATCAGACCTCGTCGTTGTCGCCGATGCTGCGGCGCCTGCTGCCGTCGCTGGCGGGCGGTCCGCGGCGGGTGGCCGAGCACATCCTCGCCGACCCCGCCGCCGTCGCGGGACTCAGCCTCAGCGCCTTGGCCGCGGCCACCGGCACCAGCGAGTCCACCGTGGTCCGCCTCGCGACGACGGCCGGGTTCCGGGGGTACCGCGACCTGCGGACGGCCATCGCCGTCGCCGCGGGTGCCGCGGACTCCCGGCCCGACCCGCACCTGGTGACCAGCGACATCACCCAGTCGGACGGCGTCGCCGACACCATCGCCAAGCTCGCCGCAGAGGAGTGCAGCGCGATCACCGACACCGCCGCCACCCTCGACCACGACACCCTCGAACGCGCCGCGACGATGGTGACCGCCGCACGCAGCGTGGTGGTGATCGGCATCGCCGCCTCCGGGCTCGTCGCGCTCGACCTCGCCGCCAAGCTCTCCCGCATCGGGATCGTCGCGCAGGCCGTGACCGAGGGGCACGCGGCCCTCACCGCGGCACTGGTGATGCGGCCCGAGGACCTGCTCGTCGTCGTCTCCTCCTCGGGGTCGACGGCGGACATGACCGAGCCCCTGGAGCGTGCCCGCGAGCGCGGCGTCGTCACCCTCGCGATCACCGCCACCCCCGGTAGCCCCGTGACCTCCGCGGACGCGACGTTGTTCAGCGTCAGCGCCCGGGAGAGCACCCTTCGCCCCGCCGCCATGGCCTCCCGCACGGGGCAGATGTTCGTCATCGACGTGCTGTTCACCGTGGTGGCCCAACGCACCTTCACCCAGACGCGCACGGCCATCGAGGAATCGTGGCTCGCCCTCGCGCCCCGCCATCCACGCACCCTTCAGGAGGATGCATGACCACCCCCGACGCCACCGCCGAACAGCTCGGCGCCCTGACGACAGAAGCGGTCTCGGCCGACTTCGCCTCGATCGACCGGCTCGACACCCTGGGACTGCTCACGCTCATCAACGGTGAGGACGCCACGGTCGCCCAGGCGGTGGCGACGCAGTTGCCGCAGATCGCCGAGGCCGTCGACCTCGTCGTCGAGGGCATGCGTGCCGGCGGCCGGCTCGTCTACGCGGGAGCAGGCACGGCCGGGCGCCTGGGTGTGCTGGACGCCTCGGAGTGCCCACCGACCTTCAACACCGACCCCGCACTGGTGGTCGGCCTCATCGCCGGCGGTCCGACGGCGCTGACCACCGCCGTCGAAGGCGCCGAGGACGACCGGTCGGGCGCCGTCGCCGAACTCGAACGGCTGCAGGTGGGGCAGCACGACGTCGTCGTCGGCATCTCCGCCTCGGGGCGGACGCCCTACGCGGTGGGGGCGGTCGAGGAGGCGGCGCGCTGCGGGGCCCGCACGGTCGGGCTGTCGTGCAACGCCGGCTCTGCGCTGGGCCGCGCCGCCGACGTCGCGATCGAGGTGGTCGTCGGCCCCGAGGTCGTGGCCGGCTCGACCCGGCTCAAGGCCGGCACCGCCCAGAAACTCGTCTGCAACCTGCTGACCACCGCGAGCATGGTCCGCCTCGGCAAGACGTACGGAAACCTCATGGTCGACGTGCGCGCCACCAACGAGAAGTTGCGCGACCGCGCCCACCGGATCGTCACCGAGGCCACGGGAGCCGACGCCGACGCCGTCGCCCGCGCCCTCGCCGCCCACTCCGGGCGCGCCAAGCCTGCGATCCTCGCGCTGCTCACCGGCTGGGAGCCCGAGCGCGTCGAGGCCCGGATCGCCGCCGCGGACGGGGTCCTGCGGGCCGCGATCCCCACCACCACGCCGTCCCACAAGTGAACCGGAGACCGACATGAGCACGGTGACAGCGCTGTCACAGACGATCCTTCAGGGACTCGGCGGCAGCGGCAACGTCCACGACATCGAGAACTGCATGACCCGATTGCGCATCGGGGTGCGTGACGTCGACGCCGTCGACGTCGACGCCCTCAAGGCCATCCCGGAGGTGCTCGGCGTCATCGAGGACAGCACGATGCAGGTCGTGCTCGGCCCCGGCCTGGTCGACGAGGTCGCCGACGAACTCGGCCGGCTCGCCGGCAGCGAGGTCCGCATGGGAGAGGACTCGACCGATGTCAGCGCCGAGGCGCTGGCCGCCCGCGGTGCGCAGATCCGTGAGGACCGCAAGGCCAAGAACCAGACCCCGATCCGCTCCTTCCTGCGCCGGATCGCCAACATCTTCCTGCCGCTGATCCCCGCGCTCATCGCCTGCGGCATCATCGCCGGCGTCAACGGCGTGCTGATCAACCTGACGACCCGGGGCATCACGCCGTGGGCTGCCGACTTCACCCCCGCCCTCGCAGCGCTGGCCAGCGGATTCATGAGCCTCATCGCCGTCTTCGTCGGCATGAACGCCGCCAAGGAGTTCGGCGGCACCCCGGTGCTCGGTGGAGCCGTCGCGGCGATCATCCCCTTCGCCGGGATCGCCAAGGTGACCGTCGCCGGTCAGGCCCTCGCCCCCGGACAGGGAGGCGTCATCGGCGCGCTGCTCGCGGCCGTGCTCGCGGCGTTCGTCGAGCGCTGGTGCCGCAAGTGGTGCCCGCGCTCGATCGCCATGCTCGTGGTGCCGACCGTGACCGTGCTGGTGGCCGGGCTCGTGACGATCTACGTGTTCATGACGCTGGCCGGGTGGATCTCGGTGGGGATCGGCACGATCGCCAACGGTCTGCTGGCCGGTGGTGGCGCGTTCGCCGGGTTCGTCCTCGGCGGCCTGTTCCTGCCGTTGGTCATGTTCGGGCTGCACCAGGCGCTCACCCCGATCCACACCACGCTCATCGAGCAGGCCGGGTACACGGTGCTGCTCCCCGTCCTCGCGATGGCCGGCGCCGGTCAGGTCGGCGCGTCTGTGGCCGTGTTCATGCGGGCCCGCCACAACAGCTCGCTGCGCAACACGATCAAGTCGGCACTGCCGGCGGCCCGCGGCTGAGCCCACCCGGTCCCGGCGATCGAAGAACAACACGGACAACATCGACGAGGGCAGCGTTTTCATCACTGCAGGTCAGAGGGTTGCCCTCTGGTCCGGTAACGCCCTCGATGTCGTCCGTGTTGTTCTTCGATCCAGATGACATCCGCCGGGGACCTCCTCCCGGCTCGAAACGCACGACGCCGGGTCGCCCTCGTGGGGCGACCCGGCGTCGTGGGTTCTGGGCGAGCGTCAGGCGCCCACGTTGAACTCGTCCGGGTTCGGCCCGGAACGCTTGCCCTGGTCGAGGGCGGAGATGGCCGTCATCTGGGTGTCGTCGAGCTCGAAGTCGAACAGGTCGAAGTTCTGCTCGATGCGCGACGGCGTGACCGAGCGCGGGATGACGACCGACCCGATCTGCAGGTGCCAGCGCAGCACCACCTGGGCCGGGGTCTTGCCGGTGGCCTTCGCGATCGACACGACGGCCGGGTCGTCGATGACGTTCAGGCGCGCACCGAGTGGGCTCCAGTCCTCGGTGACGATGTCGTTGACCTCGTTGAACTCGCGAAGCTCGTTCTGGGTGAGGTAGGGGTGGACCTCGATCTGGTTGATCGCGGGGTACTCCCCGGTCTCCTCCATGAGGCGGCGCAGGTGAGGCTGGTTGAAGTTGCACACGCCGACGGCCCTCACCCGCCCCTGCTCGCGCAGGTCGAGCAGGGTCTTCCACGTGTCGACGTAGGCGTCCTTGGCCGGGGTCGGCCAGTGGATGAGGTAGAGGTCGACGTAGTCGGTGCCGAGCTTGCCCAGCGACTCCTCCAGCGCGGCGCGGGTGGAGTCGGTGCCGTGGGCGTCGTTCCAGACCTTCGTGGTGAGGAAGATGTCCTCCCGGGGGACGTCGGTCTGGCGCAGCGCGCGGCCGACGCCCTCCTCGTTGCCGTAGACGGCGGCGGTGTCGATGCTGCGGTACCCGGTCGCGAGGGCGTGGGCGACGGCATCGGTGACCTTGTCGTCGGGGACCTCCCACACGCCGAAGCCGAGTTGCGGCATCTCGATCATGTGGTCTCCGGCGCGCAGGAACGTGGTGGGAACGCTGTGAGTCATGTCCTCATTCTCGATCGGTGAGTTCGACCTGTCGGGTCCGGGGGTTTCAGGACCGCGCCCGCACGACGCGCGAGACGGCGTAACCCGTCACCGCGAGCGTGGTGGCGAGGCATCCGATCGGCAGCGGCAGGCAGCACCCGCCGACCGTGACCTGCGTCCCGCGACGGGTGCGGGTGGAGTAGCTGGGGAACGGGAATCCCGAGAAGCCACCGCGCCGCGGGGGCCGGTCGTAGATGGGCTCGTCACGGCCGGGCACGTGATCCTGCGGGCGGCCGGAGGCGTCGTAGGGTCCTGGGGGCTGGGTCATGGAGACCCCATTACCCCCGCTCGGACCTTGCGACACCTGGGCGCGCCGGGCGACGTCGACATCCGCGGGACGACGGCGTCAGCCCCGACGGGTCAGCGGAACTCACGCGGGCACCGCCTGCTCACGGCGCGGTCGGTCAGCGAGCTTGAGCCACACGACGCCGGCGATGATGACGGTCAGCCACAGCGCCTTGGCCGGCGTGAGGGTCTCCTCGAAGAACACCGGGCCCAGGGCTGCCGCACCCACCGCGCCGATCCCGGCCCACACGGCGTATCCGATCCCCACGTCGATGGTCCGCAGCGCGACGCTCAGCGCGAACAACGTGAGCAGGAAGAACACGACGGCGACCGACGACCAGGTTAGGTCGGTGAAGCCGCGGCTGCCGCCGACCGCGAGGGCGTACCCGATCTCGAAGACGCCGGCGAGGAGCAGCACGACCCACGCGCGGGTGACGGCCGTGGTGGAGGGGTGGGTGACATCGGACATGGACGTTCCCTTCTCGAGAGATCGAGGCGTGCTCATGCGACGCCGCTGAGCTGGAGGCCGACGACGCCGCCGATGACGAGGGCGATGCCGAGGAGTTTGCGCAGGTCGAGGCGCTGTCCGAAGAGGAGCGCCCCGAGCAGGACGATTCCGACGCCGGCGACGGAGGTCCAGATCGCATACCCCACACCGACGTCGAAGGTGAGCAGCGCGAGGCTGAGGAAGTAGGTGGCGATACCGCCACTGACGAGTGTCGCCGCGGTCCAGCCGGGGCGGGTGAAGCCCTGCGCTTTTCCGGCGGAGAGGGCGACGGCGATCTCGAAGACGACGGCGACGCCGATGAACAGCCAGTGCATGACCGCTCCTTTCAGGAGGTGACGGAGTGGAGGTGTGCGTACCTGACGAACGGATCCAGGCCGCGTTCGACGGTGAGGTGATGGACGGTCCCCCCGCGACGGGTCACGGGGGTGCGGGCCTCGAAGGTGCGGTAGTCGAATCCCCACCGGGCGGCCGTGGCGTCGTCGACCGCGTACACGACCTGCGCGACACCGTGATCGGCGGCGAACCGATAGCACAGTGCGCAGGGTTCGCCCGTGGCGAGCAGGGTGGTTCCCGCGAGCGCGGTCGGACCACGCTCGGAGAGGGTTCGACGCATGGCAACGATCTCGGCGTGCGCACTCGGGTCGCCCGTCTGGACGACGAGGTTGGTTCCCGGTTCGGACACCCATCCGTCGCCGGCGACGACGCCGACGAACGGCAGCCCTCCGGCCTCGACGTGCCGGGCGGCATGCTCGACGGCATCCTCCAGGAGCACACGGAGCCGGGTGGTCTCGATGTTCATGCCGCTGCCGCCTCCTCCAGGGCCCGTCGCAGGACACCCTCGGACGCGACGCCCTCGATCCGACGGGTGCCGACGACGATCGTGGGCACCACCGTGATCCCCATGCGCGCCGATTCGGCCAGCGCGTCCTGGTGTCGTTGCGCGGAGGACGGTGCTTCCACGGCCGCGGCGTAGGCGGCGGGGTCGAGGCCGATCTCTTCTGCCAGGTGGGTCAGGACGCCGGAGTCGCCGATGTCGAGGTCCTCGCGGAAGAAGGCGGTGAGCATCCGGCGGTGGTACGCCCGCCCCAAGCCGACGTCCCCGGCGTACGTCGCTCCGCGAAAGGCGGTGTCGGTGTAGGGCTGTGGGGAGATGCTCGGCAGGGTCATCGGCACGTCGTGGCGACGTGCCATCGGGTAGACGGCCCGCTGCCAGATGTCGGGGAGGTAGGGGTCCTCGGGGCGCAGGGTCGGTGTCGGTCGGGGCCGCAGCTCGTGCGGGTGGTGCACGACGTCGACGTCGTCGCGACCGGCGACGGCGCGGTCGATCAGTTCGTCGGCGATGAGACAGAACGGGCACACGTAGTCCGACCAGATGTGCAGTCGGGTCATGGCGACCTCCGGTTCGAGTGGGCACCCCTGGTGGGTGCGGCACGTCGAGCGTGGAACCTCACACCGGTGTCAACTGCAAGACTGGGGACGAGGCGCGAGCTCGGGAGGTGTCATGCGCATCGGTGAACTGGCGGAGGCGGGTGGGGTCAGTGCCCGGTCGCTGCGGTACTACGAGGAACAGGGGCTGATCCGCTCCGAGCGCACGTCAGGCGGTTGGCGCGACTTCGACCCCTCGACCGTCGAACGCGTCGTGATGATCCAGCACCTCTTCGCCGCCGGCCTGTGCAGTGCGACGATCAACGACCTCCTGCCCTGCCTCGAAGCGCCTCCGGAGGAGCGGACCGGCGCCATGGAACGGCTGCTGAAAGCGGAGATGGAACGTCTCGAGGCCCGACGCCGCGACCTGGATCGCGAGCTCGACACCCTGCAGGCGCTCCGGCAGGACACGGCACTGCCTGGTGCGACCGACGTCCACCCCACTGTCCACCCGGAGCGCTGAGCACCGCGCTCCGTGCGGGGTCGTGGACGTCAACGGCGCTCGACGGTCACGTCGGCGACGGCGCCACGGCCGTACACCCAGCACATGAGCTCGCCGGGTTCGCCGGTGACGACCACCTCACGCCCACGCCACCTCGGGCCGATCCGCGCCGAGTCCCCGTTCGGCCGACGCAGCACGAGTCCCGGTGTCTTCACCAGGTGCAGGGCGAGGGCCGCCGCCTTGACCCGACGCCACAGGGCGTCCTCGAGTTCGTCGTCGGGCGCGACCTCGGGGAGTCCGTTGGCGCGCGTGATGTCGAGGGTGTGCATGAAGTACTCGCCGAGAGCGTGGCGGTGACCCTCGAGCGCGTCGAGCGGCATGCACGCGATCGATCCGGGGTCGGCGCGGAGGCGCTCGATCAGGTCGGCGTAGGTCCACCGCTCGCGGATACGCCGCGCGCGTTCGCGGGAGGTCTGCTGCAGGGGCGGCACGGGCAGGAAATCTCCTGGCCAGGACGCCGGGTCGTGTTTGAGGATCCACAGGTGGATCGCCAGATCGTGGGCATCCCAGCCTTCGCACAGGGTCGGCGCGGTCGCCTCCACCGCCGCCAGGGCGTCGCAGAAGCGGTCCTTCTGCCGGTCACGCAGAGCCGCGGTCATGTCATCTCCTCGGGCCGTCGATGTGGGGACCAGTCGCACTCTGCCCCGGACGCGGGCCACGATGCACCTACCGGATGACGAACACTCCCGGAACGGATGACACTGTCTCCCGATCCGGGACGCCGTATCCGGATGAAGGACGTTCTCCCGACGCGGCGGTTCGTCCAGGCGCTGGTCTACCCGATGCTCGACGACCGCACGGTGCTGCGCGAGCGCGGCGAGGCCAGGCATCTCGTGTGGACCCCGGAGCAGAACCGCGACGGCTGGTCGCTCTTCCTCGGGCACCCCGTCACCCAGGTCGAGGACCGCCCGTACGCCTCGGCCGCCCGGCGTGAGGACCTGTCCGGCCTCCCGCCGGCGTGGATCGGGGTCGGCGCCATCGACCTGTTCCACGACGAGGACGTCGAGTACGCCCGTCGGCTGCGCGAGGCCGGGGTCGAGGTCGAGCTCGTCGTCGTCGACGGGATGCCGCATGCCTCGGACTACCTGCAGTGGGTGCCGAGCATGCGCGACTTTCGCGACTCGCTGCGGGCCGCGTTGGGTCGCGCAGTCGGCTCCCGCTGATGAACGCCGTGGGCGGCGGGTCAGGAGTCGCGTAACCGTTCGGCCAGAGCCGCCGCGTCTCGAGGTGCATGGCCGTGCCCGTCGTTGTCGAAGTACACGTAGACGTCTCGCCCGGCATCGCGCCTGGCGATGAGGGCGGCGGCCCACTCGTCGAGCAGTTCGGCGGAGTAGGAGCTGTCGTAGAGGCCCTCGGGTCCGTGGAGGCGCACGTAGACGATCTCGCCGGTCTCGGCGTCGAGTCGAGCGAACCGTCCTCCGGTGTCGGCGGTGACCGCAGCGATTCCGTGCTGCTCGAGCAGCCGCAATGCGTCGGGGGCCTCGAAAGAGGCGTGGCGCGGCTCGAGGCAGTGGTGCAGCGGCATGTCGAGCCCCGTCTCGGTGAGGACCCGATCGCCGGAGATCTTGTCGTCGTGCTCGGCTGCGAGAGAAGCAGCGCCGGCCATCGTGCGTGGGAGTTGGTCGAAGAACGACGCGAGCAGCTCCTCGTCGAACTCCTGTCGTTCGGGCAATTGCCACAGGAAGGGTCCGGTGTGCGCGCCGAGGGCGAGCACCCCCGAGGCGTAGAAGTTCGCGAGCGCCGTCCGCACGTCCTTGAGCCGCTTCATATGGGTGACGTACCGGCTGCCCTTGACGGCGAACACGAAGTCCTCGCGCACCTTCTCGACCTCGCCGGCCCACCGCCGGTAGGAGCTGGGTCGCTGCAGCGAGTAGAACGAGCCGTTGAGTTCGACGGTGTCGAAGTGCTGCGCGTTGTACTCGAGCTCCTGCCGGTGCGGCAGACCCTGGGGATAGAAGTCCCCACGCCAGTACGGGTAGGTCCATCCCGACGTGCCCACCCGAATCCGTGCCATACCCGGCACAGTACGTGCCCCGCCCAGCCGAGCCGGGCCCCGGCGACCGTCGTCGCACTGCACGCCCAGAGCGCCCGCCCGAGCGGTGACATGGCTACACGAGGCCGGGTCGGAGGGAGATCGCATACAGCCACACGGACGACACCGAGGACACCGGGCGAGGCGTTCATGCAGTTCGGTCGAAGAGACTCGTCCGTCCGTGTCGTCGATGACGTTCTACGCCGGGACGGAACGCCCGCCTCGAAGGCTCAGAGCAGGCCGGCGACCGGGTGGTCGTGCTCGTCTGCACGGAGGGTACGCAGATACCCGGCGTAACCGCCCCGGACGCGTCCGACCGAGCGGCCGGAGGTCTGCACCCGGGTGGTGTCGGTGGCGACGACGGGCACGCCTGCACCGCGGGCGCGGGTGACCAGGCGGACGTCCTCGTGCAGGCGGGAGGCCGGAAACCCGCCGAGCGCGACGTATGTCGAGGCCCGGATCCCGAGGTTGGCGCCGTGGACGTAGGAGTGGTCCTCGGCCAGTTCGTGTCGTTCGTGCCAGGCGTCGAGCTGGGTGGGGTCGATGATGCCCACGGGCTCGACGGTGCCCACCACCACGTCGTGGCCGGCGTCGGCCCACCGGAGCTGGGTGGTGAGCCAGGTCGGCGGGACCTGCGTGTCCGCATCGGTGTTGGCGATCCACACCGAGTCGAGATCGGCGGGGCACCGGGCCAGACCGGCCCGGACAGCGGAGTCGCGCGCGGCGCCGACCCCCACGGATGCCCGCTCGACGACGGTGACCCCGAACGCCCGCGCGATCGCCTCGGAGCCGTCGGTGCACCCGTCGAGGGTCACCACCACGTCGACTATTACCGGGTTCTCCTGCTGCAGCACCGACGTCGCTTCCGCGACCGCTCGTAGACAGCCGGGGAGGAGCGCGGCCTCGTCGCGTACCGGGATGGCGACGACGACGTGTCCGATGCTCACACGCGCTCCTCGGACGCGATCGAGACCGGGCCGCCGTACACGTCGATCGCCAGGTCCTCGTCGAGGTAGTGCGCCGTCCGCGGGAGGTCGAGCATCGTGGCGGCCTGGCCGTGGACGAGCCGTCCGTCGAGCGGGATGTCCTGCGTGTCGTGCTGCCAGTGGACAAGGACGATCTCACCTGCGGGAGCGAGCTGTTCACGGCACCGGCGCAGCGTGGCGAGCCAGTCGGCGGGGTGCATGAAGTAGCCCACCTCGGACAGGACGACGAGGTCGAACGGCCCGTCGGGGATCGCACTCGGAGCGGCGCCGCGGATGACGGCGCAGGTGGCAGGTGCACGTTCGCGCGCCCGGTGTACCGCCTCCTGACTCACGTCCACCGCGGTCACCCGGTCGCACCGCCGGCCCAGGTACTCGGTGAGACGCCCGTCGGCGCATCCCACCTCGAGGGCGTGGCCGTAGCGGAGGCGGCGCAGGAGCGAGAGCACCAGATCACGTTTGCGCGCCTCGTAGAACGACGAGGAGAACCCCCAGGGATCCTCCTCGCCGCCGGCGTACAGGTCGTCGAAGACCCCCGCATCCTGCTCACCGGCCGGGGCCGCGACCTGTGCGACCGCCTCGGCATCGGGGAGCAGGAAGGTCTCCACGAGGCGGCGGGCGCGGCTCAGCACGTCCGGTCCGACGACGGGTTCGTCACCGGGGAGCGGACCGAGGGGCTCGACCTGGGATCTGTGGCAGGCCAGGGCCCGTTCCTTGAGCGCCAGGGATCGCCGGTCGCCGGCGAGCGCGACAGCCCGATGCCACGGCAGGTCGGCGAGTTCGCCCCAGTGCCAGAGCCAGAGCGGGTACTGCACGAGGCGTGCCCCGGTGCGTTCACTGCACGTGGTCGCTGCCCGCCCGAGGGCGTCGTGATCGGCGTGCCCGTCGAGACTCCACGGTGCGACGAGCACGGTGCCGGGATCGACGAGCGCGGTGAGTTCCGCGACGAGCCGGTCCTCGTGCGCTGCGAGCCCGGAGTCGGGCAGGTCGAGGTGCACGAAGCGGGCCGACGGCGCCAACACCTCGACCGCGGCGCGGACCTCCGCACGCCTCGTGGTGGTGAGCAGCTCGCGCGACCACGTCTGCGAGTTCGGGTGGGAGAGTTCGCCGCCCGTCGCGACGACGACGACGATGTCGGCACCTGCGGCGTGGGCGGCGGCGAGCAGAATCCCCGCTGCCAGGGTCTCGTCGTCGGGATGGGCCGAGGCCAGCACGACCCGCCTGGGACCGGCGCCACGGTCGGGGCCGCCACCGAGCAGCGCATCGAGGTCGAGGCGGGGCACGTCGTCCCACTGCGGCGCCCTCAACCAGACGTGCTCGGGTGTTCCTGCGTCGGTGTGGCTGAAGGGGCGGGGCGTGCCGGGATCGGGGGTCACAGCGCGCCCCCGAATGGCCGGCCTGCTTCCCCCGCCGCGAGGAGATGCCCTCCGAGGACGGCGAGATCGCGTTCGGCGTGGTGCTGCCGGATGTAGACGGTGAGGTCGGCGACCCGGCGGGCGTGGGCCTCGTCCTGGGTCAGCGGTGCCGGTCCCAGGGCGTGCCCCACGGCCCGCATGACGCGCTCCGCAGCATCGACGACGACCGTGCGAGTGCGCAGTGCGAGCACCACCCCTGCCTGTCCCTCCGCCTCGCCGGTGTCGATGCGGGCAGCGGCGTCCTCGAGGGCGGTGCGGGCCGTGTGCAGGGCGACGTCGACCTTCCCGAGGGTCATCAGCGCGACCTGGTCGGGGTCGCGTCGTCCGGCGGCATCCCACAGGGCCTCCGCGAGCGCCGCGGCCCCGCCGAACCACACGGCGGCGACCGCCACGCCGCCCCAGGTGAATCCGGGGCGGCTCAGGTACCAACCCGGGCCGCCCACGGGGACGGCCGGGACGCCGTCGAAGACCACCGTCGAGGTGCGCAGGGCGCTCAGTCCGCGCGAGACCCACGACCGTGAGTCCACCCCGACGCTCTCGTGCCGCATCGGGACGGCGAACAACCGAGATCCACCGTCGGTGTCCGCGGTCACGAGGGCGTGGGTCACGGACTCGGCCAGAGAGCACCAGGCCTTGCTGCCCGCGATGGCCCAGGACCCGTCGGGCGCGGCGCGAGCGGTGAGCCCATGGCCGGGGGCGTTGGCGGCGTACACCCCCACGTGCTGCCCACTCCTGCGCCCAACGGTGACAGGTCGAGATCACCCGCCTGCGCGAGGATCGTCAGCGCGTCGAGGTGCGGTTCGCAGACGCGTGCCGTCGTCAGGTCGATCGCGCCCAGCGTGACCAGGGTCGAGAAGTAGGTCGCGGTGTCGCGTCCGAGCAGCCGCGACACAGGGGCCAGGGACGCAGCGAGCGTCAATGCGGCCGAGACGGCATCGGACTCCTCGACGACGCGCACCGCCGATGCCGCCACCCGTTCGTCGAACCGCAGCCGCTGCCGCACCGTCCTGTCCCCGACGAGGTCCTGGAAGTCCATGGCCCGACGCTACGGACGCGCCGCGGACTCGGCATCTCGGGGTGAGGAGGAATGCCGTGCCGCCCGTCTCCGGTCGGGAGCCCACCGCATCGGACCTGGGGCCCCCGTTGAACCTGGAAGCCCGATGCACTGCGCCGCGCCCCCTCCGGCTCGAGCACGGGCCGGGCGGGCAGGGTCAGGTCAGGTGGTCGTTCTCGCCGGTGACCCACGCGATGTAGCGCCGCGCGGACTCCTGCACGACCTCCTGCGCCCGCTCCGGCACCATGTCCCGGAAATTGTTGTACAGCCGATCGAACTCCAGGCGGCCGATCTGCTCGGCGATCCGGCGGACGACCGCGCCCGACAGCGGGATCCGATTGGGGTAGCTGCGCAGGAAACTCACGGTGAGCCCCTCGGGACCCGGGTAGATGCCGTCACCGGCCAGCAGGACTCCGCACCCGTCGGCGGCCGTGTAGTGCGCCACCGTCATGCCGGGGAAGTGTCCACCGATCTGCTCCAGTCGCACCCCCGGAACCACGTCGAAGGTGTCCTCCCAGAACCGGACCGTCGACGGCCGCAGCGGCAGGAAGTCACGATCGGCGGATGCGACGTAGACGGGTGCGTCCCCGAACGCCCGGCTGTACAGGGACTGCACCCCGTACATGTGGGGGTGGCTCGCCACGACGGCGGCGATCCCGCCCCGCTCGGCGATGGCCGCGATCGCGGCGCCGTCGACGAACGGCGGGACGTCGAACAGGACGTTGCCGTGGTCGGTGACGACGAGCTTGGAGCTCTGGCCGATGCCGACCACCGGTCTCGTGCCGATCGCCACGAGGCCGGGCTCGAGTTGCTCCACGACGGTCCTGCATCCGTCGGTGGCCAGTTCACCGACCGTGGTCCACGACTGTCCGGCGCGCGGCACGTACTCGCGCTCGTCATCGCAGATGAGACACAGCGCGGGCAGGGACCGGTGGCCGTACTCGACCCCGCACGTGGCACACAGGACGTGATCGCATGCCGCGCGGAGGCCGGGGGATGCTGTCGTGTCCATGCCGACGAGCGTAGTTCTCCGTCCTCCGGCCACCTGCCTGGCGGGCACGTAGGCATCTCGAGGCCCTCGACGCGGTCCGGTCTCAGCCTCCGGGACGGCACTTCGGCACGGGGCACGACACGGCCGGGAGGTATCGGAACCTCCCGGCCGTGGTCGTAGGACGGACTCAGGACTCGGTGCCCTCGGCGCCCTTGTCGTCCTCTTCGGGCTCGAACGAGGAGTCCTTGCCGGTCGTGCCACCGACGCCGTCCTCGTTCAGCTCGTCGATGTCGGTGTCGGTGTTCCGGTCTTCCTTCGGTTGCTCGGACATGAGACCCCTTCCGTGACGGATTCGTACACACCAGCCTGCCGCAGCCTGTCCCGGAGGACACCTCGAACGGGCGCCTGCATTCACCAGGCATGTCACTTGTACCGCTACAACATTGTGCTCACGCACGCAGCGACCTACGCGTCACCCGAAAGGCGACGTAGGTGTCGCCACGCCTACCCCGATGTCGCTGGACCCTCAGAGGTGTCGACCACTGCCGGTCTCGATCGTGGGGCTGATGATGCTCGTGTACGGCGGCAACTCGGACGCCGGCACCCGGCCTGCGACGCGCGCGTGAGCGGCCAGGTCGGTGTACCCGCACATCAAGCTCGCGAGGGTGAACGTCGTCGATGCCACGGTGACGTCGAAGGTGGCACCACGATCGACCATGGCGCGTCGGGCCTCGTCGATCGCGTGCAGGCTCTCCGGTTCGATATGCGTCAAGCCGCCGACGTCGAGATGGAGTACGGAGCACTCGAGGCGCCCGAGATCGAGGAGACGCCGCGCCAGCTCCGCATGGCTGTAGGCGTCGACCGCACCGGCGATGCTCAGCCAGGCGGTGGAGGAGACGAACCGGAAACGCAGGTCGATCTTCACGGTCTGTCCAACCGTCGTACAGCCTCCCGTAGCGCCGAGTCTGAGCGCGGAGACTTCGGAGAAACCTACCCAGCGGGGCGTCGCGGGGCAAGACCCCGACCGTGGCTCGGGCCTTCGGCAGCGAACCTCGGACGCACCGCGAAACCCGACGCCTACCGGCGCCGTCCGCACTCGGCCCGGGGTTGCGCAACCGTCGAGCGGCTCGCCACCAACTCTGGTCGAGAACTGCCTAAAGTACTGACAACGCCCCAATCACCCAGTCGTCACGTGCCCGTTCGGCGTCGCGTCTGCAGCCAGAAAGCGACACGGCCATGAGCAGTTCCGACTTCACCATCGCCGAGGTCATCACGGCCGCCGCCGCAGAGGTCAACACCTCCCGCTCGCTGGAGGACACGCTGGAGGCGATCGCCCGGGCGACGCTCGTCTCGGTTCCCGGTTTCGATCATGTCGGCGTCTCGATCCACCATCGCGGAGGCCGCATCGAGACCATGGCGGGCACCGACCAGTTGGTGTGGGATCTGGACGCGGCCCAGTACGAGTTGGACGAAGGCCCGTGCGTGCAGGCGATCCGTGAGCAGCGCGTCGTCGTCGTCGATCACGCCCGTCACGACCAACGCTGGCCACGGTTCATGCCCATCGCCGCCAAGCGAGGCGTGCGTTCCCAACTCGCCGTTCAACTGTTCGTCGAGGACGAGCGTCTGGGCGGGCTGAACCTGTACTCCACGAGTTCCGACGAGGTCGCCGAGGATGCGGTCCGCTCCGCCGAACTGTTCGCCACTCACGCCGCCATCGCCCTCGGCCACGCCCGCCATGACGACCAGCTGAACCAGGCCCTGACCTCCCGCAAGGCGATCGGGCAGGCGCTGGGCATCCTCATGGAGCGCTACCAACTGGACGAGGACAGGGCGTTCCAGTTCATGGTGCGGGTGTCCTCCACCGGCAACGTCAAACTCCGCGACGTCGCCCAGGAGATCGTGACCTCCACCGATGACCGGTATCGCCCGGGCGGTGTCGGCTCCTCCACCCACCTATCGCGCCGGACGTGACCCGGGAACCCATCGTGAGTCGGCGCGCACCCGCCTTCGCGTCGGGTCAATAGTCCCGGCGCGAGTCCGGGGTTCGTGAGCCGATTCGCGTCAGGTGCACGTGCCGAGTCATCCGAATGCCGGGGCGGATGAGCATCTGGGCACTTCCGACGACGAAGAGCCACGTTCCGATGAAGGTGGTGGACTCGGAGAAGAACAGGATGCTTCCGATGAGGAACCAGAGTCCGATGACGATGTCGTTGGCGATGCTGAGAACCTCATAGCGACGCCGCACCCTGATCTCCTCGCGACCGACGCGGAATGAGAGGTCGGAGCGGTCGGAGGTCATGGCGACCATGGTGACAGGACACGAGGCGTCCACCGGGCCGGAGGTGAGGGGCGTCTGTTGTCCGGAGGACCTCGGGTAGGTAGCGTTCGAGGTGACCTCACGCTCAGAATCGGCGTTTCGGGGTCAGCGACGGTTGGATCGATCGTGGGTGTCCCCTCGAGTTCTCCTGCCGATCCCGGCATTGCCCGGCTGACGGTCGACGGGGTGTCGGACGGGCGCAGTCGCCCGTACCACCGACCCTTGATCGCCGCTGCCGTGGCGCTCACCGCGGCGCTGTCCGGCTGCGCAGGTGAGCCCGCACAGGGCGAGTTCCAGGGAGGAGCGGGGCTCGACGCGACGGTCGGCGACGTTCGGCTGGTGAACCTGCTCGTCGTCTCCGGCCAGGAGAGTGGCCCAGGCATCCTCTGTGGCTCCGCCGACAACGTCGCGGATCAGCAGCGGTCCGTCGATATCCGCTTCGCCTCCGGCTCGGGGACGTCGATGACCGTGCCCCCACGTGGCCGCGCCGAACTCCATTGCGAGGGCAACGATCCTGTCGTGCTCGACAACGTGCCCGAGCCGCCCGGCGCGCTCGCCCAGGCCACGTTGACGAGTAACGGCGCGACGACGACCTCGCAGGTGCCGGTGCTGTATCCTACGAGGTCACCCCGTACGGGACCCTCGCTCCACCCGGATTCACCCCGAGGCCGACGGCTGCCTCGAGCGCCGGGTAGTTCGCGGAGAGTGACGAGTCGACGCCCGTCGGCCGTCCAGGCAATGCGGGCCTCGGGCGTGATGACGGACCGGGGTGGCGGGAGACGACAGAGGGGAGTTCGACATGTTCCACGGCGTCACGCTCCTGGCGCTGCTCGCCGTCACGGTCGTGCTCGCCGGGTACGGCCTGCACCGGATGGTGTCCGTGCGGGCCGAGCCGCTGGTCACCCTGCCTCATCAGTCGGGCCGACATCCCACCCAGCATGCCCTGTCGCGGTTTCACGTCCGGTGGTATCCGGTCACGCTCGTCTTCCTCGCCTTCGACGTCGAGATGCTGTTCATGTACCCCTGGGCGGTGGTGGTCGCGCATGTCGGGATCACCGCGGTCGTCGAGATGTTCCTCTTCCTGGCCGCGCTGCTCGTCGCCGTCGTATGGGCCTGGCGAGAGGGGGCCTTGCGATGGGTCTGACGGACGTCCTCGCCCGCGCGGCCGTTCGGCGCTCGCACGTCCTCGTGATCGAGGTCCGAGGCCGGTGGCGCACCCGGGTCGCGGTGGAGCGCGCGGTGGCGTCGCGGGGATGGCTGCTCGCCCTCTCGCCGGCCGACGCCGACGTCGTCGCTGTGTGCGGACACCCGGGCCCGCAGCTGGCCGAGGCGGTCGAACGCGTCTGGCACGAGATGCCCGGCCCACGGGTGCGCGTCGACGTGGCCGACGAAGCAGAGGTGGCGTCGCGCCTCGACGAGGCCCGCACTGCGCTGCTCGACACCCCCCGCCACCACGACGACGCCCGGACCCGGCCCTTCGCTGCGGACCTCATCGCTTCGAACTCCGCCGACACTGATGACGAGGCGTCGTCCGGAGACGGCGACGACGGGACGGCGGACGAAGGCAGCGGAGAGGACAACGGCCAGGGTGGCGGGTGTGACCAGGGACAACACGACGGGCACCAAGGTCACGACGCCCACGGCGACATGGACCACGGCGACATGGACCACGGCGACATGGACCACGGCGACATGGAGATGGCCCCGGGCGGCATTCCCCTGGCCGGCGGCGCCGAGGACCGCGACGGTCTGGAGATGGACGTCCTGGAGGTCCCGCTCGGTCCGGTACTGCCGCACTGGCCCCCGGGCTCGTTCTGAACGCCACGCTGCACGGCGACGTCGTCGCGCAGGCCCGCGGCGAACTGCTCGATGAGCCCGACGGCGGGGACGCCCCGACCGACACGCTCACCGCCCTCCCGGGGAGGAGGTCGCGTACCGCCTGGACGCGGCCGCGTCCCTCTTGGCGCTCGCCGGGTGGGAGGCGGGGGCGGCGCGGGTGCGGTCGCTGCGGGACGTCGCCCTCGACGGCGCCGACGAGTCGGATCTCGCCGGCCGGTTGAATCGCCTGCGGCGTCAGGTGGCCCGGTCCCGGGTCCTGCGCTGGTCCCTGCGCGGACTCCGTCCGGTCACCGACGACGACCTGCGCACCCTGGGGCTTCCGGCTGACACGGCCGGAGACACCTACGACCGGGTGTTGCGCCTGCTGGAACCCCTCGACGGCGTCGGTCGGACGCCCCCGGCGGACGTCACGTCCACACCGGACCCCGCCGTCGTGGACGCCTCCGGACGCCGCGAGGACGATCAGCTCCTGCGTGTGGACGCGATCGCGCATCTGGTGACGGGTCTGGACGTCGCCACCGCCCGGCTCGTCGTCGCGAGTCTCAACGTGCGCCGTCTGCAGGGGTCGAGGGAGTCCGAGGAGTCCCATGTCTGAGGTGGTGATGACGGCGACGGCGACGGTACCGGACCTGGTGACCGCGGCGCCTGGGTGGGCCGTCCTCGCACTGTTCATTCTCGTGGGGCTCGCCGCCACCGCCGCGATGATCGACGGCGCGCTCGCCGCGCGTGCCTCCGGGGCCGGGGGCATGGCGAACGGGGTGACCCGCCCGATCGGCGAGGTCGCGCGCCTGCTGCGGCAGCGTCGCCGGGTGAGCGTGCAGGCCGACACGCTTCTGTGGCGGATCGGTGGCGCGGGGCTCCTCGTGACGGCGGCGCTCATGATCGCGGTGGTCCCGCTCGGGCGGTGGACGCTGCTGGATCTCGACGTCGGCCTCGTCTGGTTCAACGCCCTGGACGTGTTCGTCTGGGCCTTCGTGTGGCTGACCGGGTGGGGTGGGAACTCGGCGTTCGCGCTCGTCGGCGGCTACCGGTTCCTCGCGCTGGCGCTGGGGTACGAGCTGCCCCTGATGTTCGCCCTCGTGGCGCCTGCGCTCGCTGCCGCGAGCCTGCGCGTCGGCACCATCGCCGCGGCCCAGGACGGGCTGTGGTTCGCCGCGTGGATGCCGATCGCGTTCGTGGTCTACCTGCTCGGCGTCGCCGCGTTCTCGGTGTGGGGGCCGTTCGCGGCCGCGCTCGGCGCGGACGTCGCGGGCGGGGTGCGCGCGGAACTGTCCGGGGTGGACCGGCTCGTGTTCGAGGCGGGCCGGTACGCCCTGCTGGCGGCCGGTGCGGCGTTCGCCGTGCCGATGTTCCTCGGCGGCGGCTCGGGTCCGCTGCTGCCCGCGTGGATCTGGGTGTTCCTCAAGACCATCGCCGTGCTCGCGGTGTTGGTGTGGACGCGCCGGTGGATGCCGCTGCTGCGCCCCGAGAAGTTCGTGGAGGTGGGCTGGCTCGTGCTCCTGCCCGCGGTGCTCGTGCAGGACCTGGTCGTGGCCGTGGCCGTGGTCGTCGTGGGAAGGGGTTGAGGATGCTCGCCGTCGGATTCTGGGCGCTCGGTGTGGTGGCGGTGCTCGCCGGGATCGCCGTGTTCGTCGTCGACTCCATGGCCCGTGCCACCTACGCGCTGGCGCTGTCGTTCGTCGCCGTCGGGCTGCAACTGCTCTTCCTGCAGCAGAACTACGTGGGCGTCGTGACGGTGCTCATGATGGTGATGGAGATGGCGATCATGGCCGTCTACATGGTGATGTTCATGGGGATGAACCCGGCTCTCATGCCGATGAGCATGGTGCACGGCCACAAGACCGCGATCGGGATCGCCGTGGCCACCTTCGTCGTCCTTCTCGCCGGCATCCTGGCCATCGACTGGCCGGCCCGGCGCGGCAGTCCCGCCCCCGATGTCACCCGCGCGCTGGGGGAGTCGCTCATGGGGCCGCTGATGCTCGTCATGGCGGTCATCGCCCCGGTCATGGTGGCGACGATCGTCGCGGGCGTCGTCCTCGCCTCGCACCGCACCCGCTACGACCGGTTCGGCGACGACCTGTCCCGCCGCCCGGCCGACGACCCGCAGCCGGGAGGTGTCGGCCGGTGACTCTCGAGGCGGGACTGATCGTCGCGGCCGCGCTCTTCAGCGTCGGCCTGTACGGCGCGATCTCCCAGCAGGTGCTCGTCATGGTGATGATGGGCCTGGAGTTGATGATCAACGGGGTGATCCTCGCCGCCGCCACCTTCTGGTGGTTCCTCGCCCCGGCCACCAGCGGTCAGGTGCTGCTCCTGGTGATCCTCGCGGTGATGACGCTGGAGATGGCGATGGGCTTCGCGGTCGCCACGCTGCTGCATCGCGAGGCCGGGACGGACATGACCGACATGGCGACGGATCTGTCCGGATGAACGCGGCGCCGGCCCAGCTCGCCCTGTGGCTCCTGCTCGTGCTCCCCGCCGGTGTCGGCGGGGTCCTCGCGCTGGCCCGTCCCCGCCGGGGGGCCGCCGTCCTCTCGGTCGCCACCGCGTCGGTGACCGCGGTGCTGTCGGTCGTCGTCGCGCTGAGCCGGCCCTCCGCGTCGTCCCCCTTCCTGCCGGTGGTGCCCGGCGGTGAGTTCGCCATCGGGGTGGACGGGCTCTCTGCGCTGATGGTGGCGATGATCGCCGTGGTCACCCTGCTCGTGCTCCTCTTCTCCTGCGGGGATCCGGAGACGCAGGAATCACCGGGCCGCTTCCACGGGCTCATGCTCCTCTTCGCCGCGGCCGCCCTGCTCACCGCGACGGCGCAGACCCTGCCCGCCCTGCTCCTGGGCTGGGAGGTCATGGGGGCGATGTCGTTCGCCCTCATCGGATTCCGGTGGCAGGAGGGGCGGCGCGTGTCGGCCGGGACGACGGCCTTCCTCACCACCCGCGTCGCCGACCTGGGGTTGTACGTCGCGGCCGCCGCCGCCCTCGCCGGCGGAGCGGGCCTGGTCGTGGCCGACCTGCCCGTCGCCTCCGCCGGATGGCGTGACGTGCTCGCCGCGGGCGTGCTGGTCGCGGCGCTGGGCAAGGCGGCACAACTGCCGTTCTCGTTCTGGCTGTCCCGGGCGATGGAGGGACCGAGTCCCGTGAGCGCGCTGCTGCACTCGGCGGCGATGGTCGCCATGGGCGGCTACCTGCTGCTGCGGGCCCACCCCCTGCTCGCCGCCACCGGCTGGGCGTCCGGCACCGCCGCGTGGATCGGTGCCCTCACCGCCCTCGTGCTCGGAGTCGTCGCGGTCGGGCAGCGTGACCTCAAGCAACTCCTGGCGGCGTCGACGAGTGCGCAGCTCGGGTTCGTCGTCCTCGGGGCCGGGCTCGGCGCGACCGCCGGGGCCACCGCGCATCTGCTCGCCCACGCCGCCACCAAGGCGGCGTTGTTCCTCGCGGCCGGGGCCTGGCTGACCGCGCTCGGCACGAAGGACCTCGCGGGCCTGCGCGGCGTCGCCCGACGGTGGCGCGTGCTCGGGTGGAGCGCGACGATCGCCGCGCTGTCCCTCGCCGGCGTCGCCCCGCTCGCGCTGTGGGCGACGAAGGACGCCGTGCTCGCCGTCGCACTCGAACGCTCACCCGGGCTCGCCGCGGTCGGTCTGGCCGCGGCCGCGCTGTCCGCCGCCTACGCCGGGTCGATCCTCGTCGCCGTGTGGTCGCGGGTGACCGCGCAGGACCGGGACGAGGTCGCCTCGCACCGCGGCCGGGAACGACCCGGCACCGGGCACGTCGGCGCGCTCGAGCAGGCGCCGCTCGTCGTCCTCGCGCTGGGGGCGGCCGGTCTCGGGGTGCTCGCGCTCCCCCGCTCGGCGACGCCTTGACCCGCGCGGTCGGGGGACGCCCTTCGCACCCGGGAGCCGCGGTGGCCGCGGCGTCGGCCCTGCCGGCCCTGGTCGTCCTCGCGCTCGTGTGGTGGCGCCGCGCCGCGCTGCCGACGTGGGCGCCGCGATGGACGTCGACCTGGCTCGGCCTCGACGCCGCGACGCAGACCCTGCTCGTCCGGCCGACCCTGGGCCTGGCCCACCGGCTCGCGCGCTTCGACGACCACGTTCTCGACCGCGCCGTCACCGGTGGCGCGCGCGGCCTCCTTCGCCTGGCCCGCGGGTCGCGCGTCCTCGACGACCGGGTGCTCGACGGGGCCGTGCGCGGCGCCTGGCGGGGCACCGGTCGGGCGGCCGCTGCCGGCGCGAGCGTCGACGATCGCCGGGTGGACGGCGCGGTGGAGGGCATCGCCACCGGCCTGCGTCGCCTCGGCGGCCTCGCGCGCCGACCCCAGAGCGGGCTCGTGCACCAGTACTACGTCCAGGCCGTCGCGATCCTCGCGCTCGGCGCCCTGCTCCTGATCGCGGTGAGCTGACCATGGTGTCCCTGATCCTCGTCCTGCCCCTGCTGGCCGCCCTGGTCCTCGTGACCCTCCCTCGGCTCTCCGACGCCGCCGCGCGCCGGGCCTGGGTGGGGGTGGCGACCCTCGACCTCGCCCTGGTCCTCGCGCTCTGGCTGCGCTACGAGACCCCACCGGCGGGCGGGTTGGCGTTCGAGGAGCGCCTCCCCTGGATCCCGGGGGTGGACAGCAGCTACCACGTCGGGGTCGACGGCCTCTCGCTGCCGCTCGTGGCGCTGACCGCGGTCCTCTTCCTCGCCTGCGCGCTCTACGCACTGCGGGAGAGCGACCGCCCGCGGCTGCAGGCGGCGCTGTTCTGCTTCCTGCAGAGCATGTGCCTGGGGGTGTTCGTCGCCGCCGACCTCATCCTCTTCTTCCTGTTCTTCGACCTGTCGATCGTCGGGATGTACTTCGTCATCGCCGGATGGGGACATCAGGGCGCCGGTCGCTCGGCGCTGAAGTTCTTCCTCTACACCTTCCTCGGGTCGCTGTCGCTACTGGCCGGGTTCATCGGCCTCTACGTCGGGGCGAGCCCGCACACCTTCGACATGGTCGAGCTGGCGCGGCAGCCACCCCTGAGTGGATCCCCGCTCACCGGCGGGCTCGTGCTCGCGGCCATCCTCCTGGGGCTGGCCGTGAAGACGCCGACGGTCCCGTTCCACACCTGGCTGCCCCCGGCGCACACCGACGCGCCCGCGATCGGCTCCGCCGTGCTCGCCGGGGTGCTGCTGAAGATGGGCACCTACGGGTTCGTGCGGATCGCGATGCCGATGCTGCCGGAGGCCTGGCGCGCCTGGGCGTGGGTGATCGTCGCGGTCGGGATCGTCTCGGTCATCTACGGGGCGCTCGTCGCCCTGGGCCAGAGCGACCTCAAGCGCATGATCGCCTACACCTCCGTCAACCACATGGGATACGTCGTGCTCGCCCTCGGCGCGGCCGGGCTCGTGACGGCCGACCCCGCGGGAGAGGCGCGGACGGTCGCGGTCACCGGCGCGGTCACCCAGATGGTCAGTCACGGCCTCGTCACCGGGGCCCTGTTCCTGCTGGCCGGCGTCCTGCACGACCGCGCCGGGACCTACGACATGGGCGCCTACGGCGGGCTGGCCCGGCCCGCGCCGCGGTTCGCCGCGCTCTTCGCGATCGGGGCGTTCGCCTCCCTGGGCCTGCCCGGCCTGTCGGGGTTCATCGCCGAGTTCCAGATCTTCACCGGCAGCATCGCCGCCGCGCCGGTGACCGCGATCGCCCTGCCCGGCATCCTGCTCACCGCCGCCCTGTTCCTGCGGGCGCTCCAGCGCCTCTTCACCGGTCCGGTCCAGGGCCGCTCCGAGAGTCTGGCCGATCTGCGACCCGCCGAGCTGTGGTCCGTCGGCGGGTTGCTCGCGCTGTCCCTGGGCATCGGTCTCCTGCCCGGGCCGCTGCTGAGCGTGATCGAGCCCGCCGCCCGGCTGGCCATCGACCTGGTCGGCAGGTGAGCCGTGGGCTCGACCGACATGCGCCCGTTGCTGCTCCTGCCCGAGATCCTGCTCTTCCTGGGCGGGCTGGTCGTGCTGATGAGCGGCTCCTTCCTGCCGCGCACCCGCCAGTGGGTGGCGCGGCTGCTCGCGGCGGCGGCCCTCCTCGCCGCCGCCGTGGCCGGAGCCGTCGCCGGTGGCGGCCCGGACGGGTGGGCGATGTCAGGGACGTTCACCCTCGACGGCGCGACGGCCGTCGTGCGGGTCGTGGCCGCGCTCGCCGGCCTCGTCGTGCTGGTGCTCGCCGGTGACGAGATCGCCGGCACGGCCCGTGAGAGCGAGACGTACGCGTTGCTGCTGTTCGCCACCGCCGGGACCCTCGTCGTCGGCGGCGCGTCCGACCTGCTCGTCCTCGCGGTCGGATTCCTACTCGCGAGCATCCCCCTCTACGGCCTGATCGGCATCGCCCGCACCCGGGCCGGTACCGAGGCGACGATGAAGACCTACCTGCTCGGGTCGCTGTTCGGCATCGTCCTGCTGCTCGGCATCACCGTGCTCTCCGGAGTCTGCGGCACCACGGGATACGGGGAGCTGCAGACCCGGCTCCCGGACGCGCCTCCGGCCGCAGTGGCCGCCGGGGTCGTGGCCGTGCTCGGCGGGTTGCTGTTCAAGGCCGGTGGGGTGCCCGCGCACTTCTGGGTGCCCGACGCGGCCGCCGGCGCCGGTGGCGCGGTCGCGGCGTTCGTCACCACGGTGCCCAAGCTCGGGGCGCTGGTCGCGATCCACCGGCTCGTGGGCGTCCTGCCGGACGACCTCGAGTGGCCGTTGTTCGTCGCCGTGCTCGCGGTCGGCAGCATGACGCTGGGCAACCTCGCCGCGTATCAGCAGGAGGACCCCGGCGGTTGCTCGGCTGGTCCACCGTCAGCCAGGTCGGCTACCTGCTGGTGCCGGTCGTGGTGGCCGGCCGCAGCGACCTGGCGCTGCCCTCGCTGCTGCTCTACCTCACCGCGTACACGGTCACGAACCTCGCGGCGTTCGCGGTGACGTGCGCCCTGCCGCAGCGCCGCACCCTGGGCTCCTACCGGGGTCTGGGCACGAGGCGGCCGCTCCTGATCGCTGCGCTCGTCGTGGCCCTTCTCGGCTTCGTGGGTACGCCGCCGACGGCCGTCTTCGTCGGCAAGCTGACGACGGCGACGGCCGCCTGGGACGGCGGTCACCCCTGGCTGGCGATCGCCGTGCTGCTCAACTCCGTGCTCAGCCTCTTCTACTACCTGCGGTGGATCGCGCCCGCCTACGGGCGAGGCGATCCGGAGGGCAACGGCGGCCCGCGCGCCCCACGATCTGCGTCCGCCTCGAGCGCCACCGCCGTCGTCCTGGCCACCTCCACCCTGGTCCTGGGGGCCGGGGCCGGTCTCGGGTGGGACCTCCTCGCGCTTCGATGATCACCCGGACCGTCGCGAACCGGGGTCACCACGCGAACCACGCTCACGATTCCGGGTCCGCTCCTCTCGTCTCGCGCCGCGGTCGGAGGAATGGAATACTCGACCCCGGTAGAGGCCGAAGGCATCCCTGCGATGACCTCGCTCCGCCCCCTCTCGCGACACGGTGAGCCCAGCCGTCTCCCGATCCTCAGGTCCGGATGCTCTCGTGTGCGATGACGTCATCCTCGCTTCCTCATCCCCCGGTGTCATGGCTCTCTCCGGCCGACCCGGTGTCCCGGCTGTCTGCGTCCGCGCAAGGTCGAAGCGGGGCCTTCACCGCTCACCGACGGCCCCTGCGCCCCGTCGGTCCTCACCATGTCCCCGGCTCTGAGAGCCGGCCCCCGGGTCACGGGTCGACGCGGTCTATCGGGGGGCCGCGTCGACCCGTGGCTCGAACCAAGCCGCTCTCTGCCGCCCCTCATCTCTGTCAGCGACCACCGACCGACCAGAGACCACCAGATCAGGAGAAGAACGACATGACCGTTGCCCGCGAGATCATGACTGCCGGCCAGGGGAGACTCCGCGTCACCGTGGAGTCTCCCCTGGCCTGACGGTGCTCGACGTGCGCCCCGGGTCGGCACTCGCGGCAGTCCTACGACGGCGCGGGAGACCCCTCGCGACTCACCAGGTCGAACCCTGGGTGAGGCTCTCGGGATCCTCTGGCTCACCCGTGAGCGGATCAGCCGCCTGGGCGGCCTGCTCCTCGATGACGCGGCTCATCTCGTCCGGCGGAGCGGCCGAGGGGTCGTCTCCCCGCTCCTGGTTGAAGTCGGCGGCGTCCAGTTGAGCGGCGACCTCGTTGTCGATCTCACGCCCGTCCGATGCATCGGTCATGCAGTCACCGTATCCATCGCCGGGCACATCGGCCTCCCGGCGGTGCGCAGCTCGTGGCTCACGGGGCGTGCTTCGTCGGGCATCTAGCCTGGAGGCATGAGTGTCTCCCCACGCGGCCAGGCCGCGCCTCGCCCGGACGGGGCACCGCTCGTGCTTCTCGTCGAGGACGACGAGGCCCTGCGGACCACGACCCGCCTCGTGCTCGAACGCCACGGATTCGCCGTGGAGGTCGCCGGTGACGGGATCGAGGCGTTGGAGCGGCTCCCCCTCGTCGAGCCCGACGTCCTCGTCGTCGACGTGATGATGCCGCGCATGGACGGCATGACGTTCATCCGTCGTGCCCGTGAGCGGGTCGACACCCCGGCCGTGCTGCTCACCGCCCGCGACCTGCCCTACGACCAGATCGCCGGGTTCGAGGCGGGTGCCGACGACTACGTGACCAAACCCTTCGACGGAGACGTGCTCGCGGCGCGCCTGCGTGCCGTCCTGCGCCGGGGTCGCCCCGCCGCCGACACTGAGGTCACCCTCGGCGACCTGCACATCGACCGCCCCGGCATGGTCGTCCGCCGCGGTGAGGATCGGATCTCGTTGTCGAGCACCGAGTTCCGCCTCCTGGAGGCGTTTCTCGACCATCCAGGACGGGTGCTGTCACGCATCCAACTGCTCGACCTCGTGTGGGGCGACCCCGACTGGGGCGACCCACACGTGGTGGAGGTGACCGTCCAACGGTTGCGGGCCAAGATCGGTGCCGAGCACATCGCCACCGTCCGCGGCGCGGGCTACAAGCTCGTCAAGAGCTGACGTGACCGACGCGGCCACGCCGGCCAAGGCGCCCCGGCTACGGCCGGTGCCCTTCTGGCACTCCCTGCGCACCCGGATCGCCGCCGGGGTCGCAGCGGTCGCCATCGGGGTGTCGGGGGTCGCGGGCGTCGTCATCGATCACGCCGCGGCCATCGACGGCAGGGAACGTCTGCGCGAACGGGCCCTGGAGCGCCTCGAGTCCGGAGTCACCTTCTACGAGAGCCAGGGTCGCGGCCGGTTCGGCGCCGTCGTCAACGACCCCTCGGTCCCGCCCGAGGTCGTGCAGCGTGCCTCCGAGGGTCGGCGCGCGTCGTACTACGACGGATCGACGATGTACGCCGTCCAACTCCTGAGCATGCACGAGGTCCTCTCCGTCCGGCTCCCGGGGGATGAGTTGCACGCTCAGCGCAGCGCGTTGCGGTGGTCCTTCGCGCGCGCCGCCGCACTCGCGGCCGCCGTCGCCACCCTGCTGGGCTGGCTCGTCGGCACGTGGCTGTCCCGGCGCCTCCGGGCCGGCGCCCAGGCGGCGACCCGCATCGCCGGCGGCGAAACCGATGTCCGCGCCGCTCAACCGGGTCGTGACGAGGTGGCACTGCTCACCTCCGCGCTGGACCGGATGGCCCAGGCCTTGCAGCACCGGTTGGAGCTCGAGCGCCAGTTCACCGCCGACGTCGCCCACGAACTGCGGTCGCCGGTCACCGGACTCGTCAGCGCCGCCGAACTGTTGCCCGAGGACGACCTCGGTCATCTCGTGCGCGGGCAGGTCACCCGCCTGCGGCGACTCGTGGAGGACCTGCTCGAGATCTCCCGACTCGATGCGGCGTCGGTCGAGATCGCTTGGCAGAACTGCGAACTCGGCGACGTAGTGCGTAGCGCTCTGGAACCGTACGCCGACCGCATCGAACTCGACGTGTCGCAGGCCGGCCGAGCGCGGGTGGAGCCACGCCGGGTGGACCGCGTCGTCACCAACCTCGTCCGCAACGCCCTCACCTACGGAGCCGCGCCGGTGCGGGTCGAGGTCGTGGGTGCTCGCGTGAAGGTCGTGGATTCCGGCCCGGGTTTCCCCGAGGAGCTCCTGGCCGACGGCCCGCGCCGGTTCGCCACCTTCACCGTCGGCAAGGGCAGCGGCCTCGGACTGACGATCGCGGCGAAGCACACCGGGGCCATGGGTGGCCGGCTCGAGTTGAGCAACGTCGACGGGCCGGGTACGGGCGCGCGGGCGGAGGTGTGTTTTCAGGCCGTCGACGGTGAGTGACTGGCAGCGACCGGCAGTGCGGCGACCTCAGCCGTCCGACATCGTGGGTAGCTCGGGTGGGCCGTCGCCGGAAGGGCCTTCGCCGCCCTCGGGCAGATGCAGGACGGTCTGCACGCCGCCGCCTCCGGGCGTGTCGAGCGTGACGGTGAGCCGGCGATAGACCGAGGTCCCCTCGCCGACCGACAGCTGATCGGCGACGACCTTGACGGGGTTGGAGATGTCGCTGCCCTCGGCGCAGTTCGGGTTGCAGTCGTTCGTCACCATGTTGCCGCCGGCCGTCGCCGACTCCTCACCCCACGCCCGCCAGGTGAGGTCCTCGAGGAGTTCGCCGCCGTCGCCGCACGCCAGGACGTAGGAGGAGGGCCGTTTGACGAGAGAGTCCGGGCCGCATTCGGGCAGGTAGGTGACCTCGGCGCGGTCTGCGGTGTCCGACCCGGCGGCGTGGGTGGGGATCGGACTCGTGCGCGGTGCCCGGTCCGCGATGCTGCAGCCGGTCAAGAGGGTCACCGCGACCAGGCCCGCCGCCATCGCGCTGCGGCGCCGGCCGACACGGCCCCACCGACCTGCTTCCGACCGCCCACCCACCGTCATCCGGCCCCCTCGCGCCATCACCGTCACCGACGTCTCCATGATGACGCGTGTTCGCTCCCGATCCGCGCACGCCGGGGTGAGTGGCCCCGAGAAGCGCCGGTCGGGGCGAGGCCGCCGTCGGCCGTCGACCCCGAACCGTGACCGAGCATCAGGTGCGCTGGGCCTTCAGCTCTCCTCGCTGCTCGGGCACCTCGCGACCCTTGGGGGAGATGGCGCGCAGGCCGCGGGCCACGAGGTAGACCCACAGGGGACAGCCAAGGATGAGGATCCAGATGATCGGCGACACGTATGCGTCACCACGCCCGAAGATCAGGATCTGGGAGAACGCCGCCCAGCTCTGCAGGGAGTGGGAGACCATCGCGGCGGTCATCGACCCCGTCATGACGTAGACGATCCCGAATGCCGCGCCGGTGACCACGTAGGCCAGGGCCTGTGTGCCGAACAGGGAGTCGCCGAGGTGGGGCAACGCGAAGGCGACGGAGCTGACGGCGATCGCCACGATCGCCGCCGTCGTGGTGGAGCCGCGGCGGGCGATGGCATCGTGGATGGGCCGCAGCATCGCCCCGCGGTAGAGCAGTTCCTCGCACACGGGCGCGAGGATGACGCTGGTGACGGCTGCGCCGACGGCGGGCAGCAATGGGCCTGTGAAACCCGACTCGTCGAAGTACCGCTGCGCCTGGCCAGGGTCCTCCGGTGACACGAGGCCGATCAGCCAGAAGATCGCGTGGCTCACGACGAACACGACCAGAACGACGATGATGGCGCCCTTGTCCAGACCGCGGGTGAGGCCCAGGTCGCGGGTCGTCGGCCAACGCCGCGCAAAGAGGGCGATGAAGCCCAGCGACAGCACGGCGAAGGCGATGAACTGCAGCGGGACCATGAGCCCCTTCATCGCGGTCGTGGCGCTTTCGTGGGCTCCTTCGGCGGCTCCGCCCAGCGCCATCAACAACGAGCCGATGATGAGCGCGGGGATGGCGAAGAGTGCGTACCAGGCCTTCCATGTCGTCAGGTGCTGCGCTAGTCGGTTGTTCATCGATGGCCTCTCGTCGGCGTCGGTTTCCCCCGGATGCTCCCGGCGTCTCGTTCCATGGCATCACGGACGTGGTTCGCACTCATCGGCCGAAAGAGTGGAACCGCCGGCCACAAGGCTGAATCCGGGGCGGGAGGCGCCGCCGAGGCTCCCGTCACGAACACGACGCTCCGCCGGGATTCGTGCCGGCGGAGTGTCGTGACGCTCACCAGGTGGGGATCTCCCCTTCACCCGGTGTGACGCGTAGGTCGGCCTGGTCGATCGCCACGTCGTTGATGGATGCCTCGCGGCGGGTCATGTAGCCGAGGGTGTCGAACTCCCACAGTTCGTTGCCGTAGGAGCGCCACCACTGCCCGTCGGCATCGTGCCATTCGTACTGGAAGCGCACGGCGATGCGGTCGTCGGTGAAGGCCCAGAGGTTCTTGCGGAGGCGGTAGTCGAGCTCGCGGTTCCACTTGTCGGTGAGGAACGCGATGACCTCGTCGCGTCCGCGGATGTGCAGGTCGCGGTTGCGCCATTGCGTGTCGGGTGAGTAGGCGCCTGCCACACGCTGCGGGTCGGTGGTGTTCCAGGCGTCCTCGGCGGCCTGCACCTTGGCGAGGGCGCTCTCACGCGTGAACGGGGGGACGGGTTCGCGGGGCTGCATCGCTGTCTCCATGCGCCCATCCTGGCCCGTGCGTTCGTCGAGCGGAACGGGCGTGTCGAGCCGGAACGGACAACCCGAGGCGGCCGAGGAGCGGCGTGCAGACGGGGAAGGCCCTCCGTGCGTTCGCGAGCGAAGCGAGCCTGAACGTGCGGAACAGAAGGAGCGCCGCGGCGTAGCCGTGTCTGTGCAGTTCGGGGGCACTCGGGGGCGGAGCCCCCGAGCGTTCGCGAGCGAAGCGAGCCTGAACGTGCGGAACAGAAGGAGCGCCGCGGCGCAGCCGTGTCTGTGCAGTTCGGGGGCACTCGGGGGCGGAGCCCCGAGCGTTCGCGAGCGAAGCGAGCCTGAACGCGCGGAACAGAAGGAGCGCCGCGGCGCAGCCGTGTCTGTGCAGTTCGGGGGCACTCGGGGGCGGAGCCCCGTGCGTTCGCGAGCGGAGCGAGCTTGAACGCGCGGAACAGAAGGAACGTCGCGGCGCAGCCGTGTCAGCGCAGTCGGGGGCACTCGGGGGCGGAGCCCCCGAGGGTGCGAGCTTGAACGCACGGAACGGAGGGTGCGCCGCGGCGCAGCCGTGTCAGTGCAGTCGGGGGTCCACGGGGGCGGAGCCCCCGTGCGGGGAGCCCCCGTGAGTGAGCCCCCGTGCGTTCCAGACGTCGCTCTCGAGTTGGCCGGGTAGGTGGGGGTTGTCGTCGCCGTCGAAGGTGGGTTCGCGCACGCCTTGGCGTCGTTGTGTTTCGTAGTCGCGGAGGACTCCGGCGACCCAGCGTGACAGGACGATGAGGCCGATGAGGTTGACGATGGTGATGAGTGCCATGGCGGTGTCCATGAACACCCACACGGTGTGCAGGGCGAGGACGGAGCCGATGCCGGTGGTGATGACGGCGCAGGTGGCGAGCAGGTGCACCCGGCCGTGGCGGCCGCGGAGGAAGTCGGCGTTGACCTGGGCGTAGGCGAAGGCGCCGAGGATCGAGGAGAAGCCGAAGAAGAAGATCATGATCGTCATCGGCCAGACCATCGCGCCGCCGAGTTGGGCGGTGACGGCCTGGGTGGTGAGGTCGCCGGCGGCCTGGCGTTGCGTCTGGCCGGGCACGTACAGCGGCGCCCCGGCGGACAGGATGATGAAGGCGGTCGCGGTGCAGATGAGGACGGAGTCGACGAACACGCCGAGCGATTGGATGAGTCCCTGCTGGACGGGGTGGCGCACGGTGGCGGTGGCGGCGGCGTTGGGGTTGGTGCCCATGCCGGCCTCGTTGGTGAACAGGCCGCGCTGGGCGCCGTTGAGCATGGCCGCCACCACGCCGCCGCCCAGGCCGGCCAGGCCCTCGCGCAGCCCGAAGGCGCCCGCGACGATGTCGGACAGATAGCCCGGGACCGCCTGGATGTTGAGCGCGATGATGACGAGCGCGATGCCGATGTACACCAGTGCCATGAGCGGGGTCAGCAGTTCCGCGGCTCGTGCCACGCCACGCACGCCTGCGAAGACGACGAGACCGACGAGCACCATGAGCACCAGGCCGGTCACCCAGGTGGGCACCCCGTGCCCCGCCTCGAGGGCCACGGCGATGGTGTTGGCCTGCACCATCGGCATGGCGATGACCATGGCGAAGATGAGCAGGACCGCGAACAGCACACCCCACGCCCGCGAGCGCAGGCCGCGGGTCAGGTAGTAGGCCGGGCCGCCTCGGAACGTGCCGTCCGACCAGCGCACCTTGAAGACCTGCGCCAGCGTGGCCTCGGCGAAGGACGTCGCCATGCCGACGGCGGCGACCACCCACATCCAGAAGATCGCTCCGGGCCCGCCGAGCACGAGCGCGAGCGCGACACCGGTGATGTTGCCGATGCCGATGCGGGTGGCCATGCCGATGGCGAACGCCTGGAAGCTCGAGATGCCGCCCTCGGCGCCGCGACGTGAGCCGAGGCTGTAGCGGATCATCTCCGCGAAATGTCGCACCTGGACCCCACGCGTGAGCACGGTGAGGAGCAGACCCACCCCGATGAGGAGGACGACGAGGACGTAGGTGTAGAGCCGCCCGTTGAACTGGTCGAGGGCGGCGGTCAGCGATTCCAACACGTGGACAACTTATCCGGCATGCGGGCGACGGTTCGACTCCGCTCCTCTGCGTGCTGGGCGTGGGGCACTCACAAGACCATCGCGGCGACCCATCCCGCCGCCATCAACGGCAGGTTGAAGTGCAGGAACGTGGGGATGACGGTGTCGCGGATGTGGTCGTGCTGCCCGTCGGCGTTGAGTCCGGCGGTCGGGCCGAGGGTCGAGTCCGAGGCGGGTGAGCCGGCGTCGCCGAGAGCGCCGGCGGTGCCGATGAGGGCGACGGTCGCGATCGGGGAGAACCCGAGCGAGAGGCACAGCGGCACGTAGATCGTGGTGATGATCGGCAGGGTCGAGAACGAACTGCCGATGCCCATGGTGACGAACAGGCCGACGACCAACATGACGAGGGCGGCGATCGCGCGGCTACCGGCGAAGGCCTCCGCACTGGCCGTCACGAGGGGCTCGACGTGGCCGGAGTCGCGCATGACCTGCGCGAATCCCTGCGCGGCGATCATGATGAAGCCGATCATCGCCATCATCTTGATACCGCGGTCGAAGACACCGCCCGCCTCGTTCCACTTCACGACCCGCGATGCCATGAAGACCGCGAACCCGACGAGCGCCCCGAGCAGGAGCGAGTCCGCCCACACCTGGATGACCAGGGACAGCACGATCGCGATGCCCGCTACGACGAGCGGGTACGCGGCGATGGGCCGACCGGTGTCCGGCTGCTCCTCGCCGGCGATCGGGGCGTCGGCGTACCGGCGTGGCCGGCGGTAGGAGACGAGCGCGATGAGCAGGCCCACGAGCATGCCGAGGGCGGGGATGGCCATGGCCGACATGACGTTGATTCCGCTCGTGTCGAGGCCCGCGCTCTCGATGTTGGCGAGCAGGATCTCGTTGAGGAAGACGTTGCCGAAGCCGTAGGGCAGCCACATGTAGGTCGTCACCAGACCGAAGGTCATGATGCAGGCGAGCAGCCGCCGGTCGATCTCGAACCTGTTGAACGCGATGAGCAGCGGCGGCACGAGGATCGGGATGAACGCGATGTGGATCGGCACGACGTTCTGACTCATGATGCTCACCGCCAGCAGGACGCCGAGCAGCGCCCACTTGATCCCTGCCGGCACCCGGCCCGGCCTGGGCGCCTCCACCGCCTCGTCGATGTGCGCGCCATCCGTGGCCGGGGCGGACCCGCCCCCGACGGCGGCGAGAGAGGAGGTGCTCGTGCGGGCTCGGGCGATGATCCAGTTGGCGAAGGCCTGCGGCAGCCCGGAGTGGGAGATCGCCACGGCGAACGCCCCGAGCATCGCGTAGGACAAGGCGATGCTGGCACCCCCGGCGATGCCTTCGGTGAACGACTCCATCGTCGCGGTGATGTCCATGCCCGCGACGAGCCCGCCGACGATCGCTGCGATGACCAACGCCATCACGACATGCACCCGCGCCAAGGCCAGGCCCAGCATGACGACGACGGCCAACAACACGGCATTCACGGCAGCTCCTCGGTCGATGTTTCGGACGACAACCTAGGGCCTGCGCGATGCGGTGCGGTGGGCGGGTCGAGGGTCAGATTCCGGCGGCGGGGCCTCACCCGGCCCAGGCGGTCGACGATCGGGGGTCGAGCCGCGCCAGGCCGGGGATGCCGTCGAAGTCCGCGTCACAGCTGACGATCGAGTCGAAACCGGCCCCGAGTGCCGTCGCGGCGTGCACCGCGTTCCGCCCCCGCGCGTAACCCTTGGCCACCAGGTCTCGGGACGAGCGCAGGACGTCGACGTCGAAGGCGTGCCAGATGACCAGGCGCTCCACCTGGTCGAACTCGACGAGGGCACGGTCGCGCGTGGTGCGACGCAAGCGATGGAACAGGAACTCCTGTCCGCCCTCCACACTCAGGTGAAGCCGGACGCTCTGCTCGGCAGCAGCCTTCAGGACGTCGCGACAGGGCTCACGCATCTCATGCTCGCCGCCGACGGCCAGCAGCAGGACCGAGGGGTCGAGGAACAGAGCGCGCATTCAGTCGCCGACCTTGGCAGCCAGCGCTTCTTCGTAAGCGGCCTTCAACTCGGCAGGACTCTCCCCCGGCCCGTCGTCAGGCGGGTTCGAGACGTCCATGTCGCTCAGGCTCAACAAGGTACGGGCCGCATCTGCGCGCGACTGGCCTCCGTCGTCGGGAAAACGCATGTCGATGGCCTCGCGCACCACGGCGGCGACGCTACGCCCCGTCCGCTCGGCCTCACCGGTGAGCCGCTCGTACCGCTTCTCGTCCAACAGGATTTGCAGCCGGCGCTCCATCAGAGACATACACATACATTAGCATGTGCATGTGCATGTGCATGTGCACCTCAGTGGTCAGGGGTGCACGATGTCGTACCCGCAACGGACGACGTACTCCTAGGCCCTCGTCGGATCAGTCGTCGAAGTCGGTGCTGCGGCTGACCTGCTCCCAGGTGTCGAGGTCGGCGCGCAGGGCGTCGAGCGAGGCACGGAACGCATCCGAGGCGTCGTTACCCAGCACGAGCATGTACGGCGGGGCATCGGACTCGACGACCTCGACGAGGCGCGCCGCGGCCTTGGCAGGGTCGCCCGCCTGCGTCCCGTGGACGGTGTCGTTCTCCTTGCGCCGCTGACCGGCGGTCTCGGCGTAGTCCTCTATCGGGATCGCGGACTGAGTGAGCGACCTGCCGGCGAAATCGGTACGGAACCCGCCGGGTTCGACGACCAGGGCCGTGATGCCCAGGGGCTCGACCTCCTTGCGGAGCGACAGGGTCATCGCCTCGACCGCAGCCTTGACCGCAGCGTAGTAGCCGGACCCCGGCGGGGACAGGCGCGCGCCGATGGAGGAGAGATTGACGATCGTCCCGGACCGGCGCCGCCGCATCCCGGGCAGCACGGCCTTGATCGTGCGTGCGGTGCCGAACACATGGGTGTCGAACAGCTGCTGCACCGCCTCGTCCTCTCCCTCCTCGACGGCGGCGCGGTAGCCATAGCCGGCGTTGTTGACCAGCACATCGACGCCGCCGAACCGCTCTTCGGCTGCGGTCACCGCGGCAGTGACCTGCGCGTCGTTCGTCACGTCGAGCGGCAACGCGACCGCGGTGTTCGGGTAGGCCCCCACGATGTCGTGCACCTTCGCCGCGTCGCGCGCGGTGACCACGGCGTTGTGGCCGCGCGCGAGGACCTCCTGGGCGAAGGCCCGTCCGAGTCCGGTGGAGCAGCCGGTGATGAGCCATGTCGTCATGGGGAACACCTTTCGAGATTCGTCGGGAGGACGCAAGCACTCGCGGTGAGTCGGCGGACGCGGACGTCCCCTCAGACATCGTGGCGCTGCTGAGAATCCCCGTGCAGCCGGGTTCAGGCCTCGGGGATGTCGCGGCCGAACGCCTCGAGCGTGACGTCCTCCGGCTCGGGCCCGCCACGCTTGCCGGTGTCGAGGGCGTCGATCGCGGCGAGCTGCTCGCCGGACAGGTCGAAGTCCACGATGTCGAAGTTCTCGGCGATGCGGTGCGCCTTGGTCGACTTGGGGATGACCGATCGCCCCTGCTGGAGGTGCCAGCGCAGCATGACCTGCGCGGGGCTCTTGGAGTGAGCCTGCGCGATCTCGACGATGGTCGGGTCCTCCAGTGTGCTGCGGTGCTCGCCGTCGCGGTAGAAGGTGATGCCGCCGATGGGCGACCAGGCCTGGGTGAGGATGTCGTGCTTCGTGCCGAAGGCTTGGACCTCGCGCTGCTGGAAGTAGGGGTGCACCTCGATCTGGTTGACGGCCGGCACGACCTGCGCCACCTCGAGGAGGCGGGTGAGGTGATCCACCATGAAGTTGCTGACGCCGATCGCGCGGACCTTGCCCTGCTCAAGGAGGGTCTCCAGAGCCCGGTAGGCCTCGAGGGTCTTCTCGAACTTCGACGGGAGGGCCTGGTGCAGGATGAGTAGGTCGATCTGGTCGACGCCGAGCTTGCCGGCGCTCTTCTCGAACCCGTGCAGGGTGCTGTCGTAGCCGTAGTCGCTGATCCAGATCTTGGTCTCGATGAAGACCTCGTCGCGGGCGACGTCGGAGGCGTGGATGGCCTGGCCGACCTCGCGTTCGTTGCCGTACGCCGCAGCGGTGTCGACGTGGCGGTACCCGGTGTCCAGGGCGGCCTCGACGGCGGCGCGGGTCTCCTCCGGTGGGGTCTGGAAGACGCCGAGTCCAAGGGCGGGCATCTCGACGCCGTTGTTCAGGGTGAGCGTGTTCATGCGGTTCTCCATGTGGTCGACGGTATGTGGCGGGTCGGGGTCGCCGGGAGGGGCCGGCATTACCCCCTTGGCGGGTGGGGCCGGCGTCGGGTCGCGGTGCGGGTCATCGGGCCGGTGTGGTGGGAAGGTCGATGCGGTCGAGCCAGGTGGCCACGGCGCCGGGTCCTACCTGCCGGACCTCCTCGCCCTGCACCGCGAGGCCCTCGCCGAGGGTGGCACCGCGGCAGACCTCGGCGTAGTCCTGCATCGCCCTACCCAGGCCGCTCATGGCGTGGGTGGTGACGGGGTGCACCGTCTTTCCGGTGAAGTCGTACCGCTCGGCGAACCGCTCGCGCGCGCCGCGTAGGAGTAGCCGCACTTCCCGGAAACAAGAAGCTCGAGGCCCGCAACGCCGGCATCAGGGCGTTCCCGGAACTCATCAAGAAGGTGCTCGGTGACTCGTGACAACCCTCGACCTACGCATCCGTATGACGAGTTGCATGCCTGGGCACGGGCGCCGATGCGCGCGAACTCGAAGCGCACTCCAGCGGCACTGGACGAGAAGGATCTGATACACGTGCGGGCGACAGATACGTCCTGACCCATCTCGGCGAGGGCGATGTCGAGAAGCGGAAGTTGCTGGAGCCGCGCTGGCTAGTGCCCGCTACTTCGCGGCCACTGCCCCTGACGGCGGCGCGAACCGGCCGCTCGACGTCAGGGCGACCACAGGTCGACGTGGTGGCGATCGGCCGGGGCCAAGGAACTGACGAGGCCCGTGTCGAAGGTCGCCAGACGATGGCCGTGTCTCGCCGCCAGATCGACCAGATGCAGATCGGTCACCTGGCGTCGGCCGGTGAGCACGCGTACGTCGACCACGGCGGTGTCGAACGACGCGTCGTCGTCGAGCCAGGCCCACCCCGGAAGCGAACGGACGTCATGCAGCGCTCCGAGGGCCTCCGGCGTCGACACCTGCCGGCCGACGACCACCGGGGTGAGCAGGAGCCGGACCAGGCCCGACTCCGTCACGGCCGTCGTTGCGAAGGCCGTCGCGACCGCGCGGAACTGGCGCCGAGCGGCGTCGTGGTGGATGTGTCGGTCCCACATGAGCGCGAGCAGCACGTTGACGTCCAAGAGACGCCGAGCTTGGGTCTCAGTCGTCATCGCGGTACGCCGCGACCAGTTCGTCGGTCACGACATGTCCAGCAACTCCGTGAAGAATCGGGAACTCGGACGACGGTGATAGCGACGGTCGACTCTGCGGGGTCAGCGAGGCCAGAGCCAACTCGGACACGGCACGGCCGAGTGAGATGCCCTCCGCGCGCGCCTTGGCCCGCGCAGCACTCAGCACCACGTCGTCCAGATCAAGAGTCGTTCGCACTGGCGCATCATAGCATCAAAGATGCGTTGAGGTCGGCACGGACGAACGATGGACCCGCACCTGCCACAGTGGTGCCGACAGACTTCAGACCAGGCCCTCGTCGCGGATGATCATGGCGGCCGAGACCCGGTTGTCCACACCGAGTTTCGTGTAGATGCGGGTCACGTTGGCCTTGACGGTCGCGAGCGCCATGTAGAGCTCCTGACCGATCTCGGCGTTGGACCGGCCGCCGGCGAGGAGCACGGCGACCTCCCGCTCCCGGTCGGTGAAGGCGCCGGTCAGATGGCTTGCAGGCGCCTGCGCGGCCGATCTGGCGGTGGCGACCGCGTGGATCAGGGTCTCGGTGGCCGCGGGCGAGAGGGCCGGGCGGCCGGCGTGGACGTCGCGGACGGCGGTGATCATGTCGGCGGGATCGGCATCCTTGAGGAGGAACCCCTTGGCGCCGAGCTGGAAGGCACGGACGACGTAGTCGTCCTCGTTGAACGTGGTCAGCATGAGGACGGGGGTCGTGTCCCCGGCAGCGGCCAGTTCGGAGACCAGGCCGATCCCGTCCAGTTCGGGCATGCGGATGTCCGTGAGCACGACGTCGGGGCGGTGGTCTCGGACCGCGGCCAGCCCCTGTCTGCCGTCCTCGGCCTCGGCGACGACCGAGATGTCGGGGGCGCCGGCGAGGATCATGCCGACGGCTTTGCGGACGAGGGCGTCGTCGTCGACGACCACCACCCGGATCGAGGGACTGTCGCTGGTCACGACCCCACCTTGGCAGGGATCGTCGCGGTGAGGACGAATCGGGAGTCGATCACGTCGACCCGGGCGTGACCGCCGAGCAGACGGGCGCGCTCCTGGATCCCCACCAGGCCGTACCCACCGGACTCCCCGACCTCGCCGGTGAACGGGTTGCGCACCTCGAGGACGACGTCTCCGCCGGAACGGGTGATCCGCACCGACACGGGCTGCGCCGGAGCATGTTTGCGGGCATTGGTCAGGCCTTCCTGCAGGATCCGGTACAGCTGACGACTCGCCGTGGGCGGTAGCGCCGCCGTGTCGATCTCGCAGGTGTAGTTGACGTCGGTCACCTCGCGCACCTCGGCGAGAAGGACGGGCAGTTGTGCCAGATCCGGCTGCGGCGCTGCGGTCGTCCCCGTCGGGGAGCCGCCGTCGTCGCGCAGGTCGCGTAGGACGGCCCGGAGTTCGTCGAGTGCGAGACGCGAGTTGGTGCGGATGATCGTCGCGGCCTCCTGCGCGTCGTCCGGGAGGTCGTCGCGGTGGACGAGGGCGCCCGAGACCATCGCCACGAGCGAAATGCGGTGAGCGACGACGTCGTGCATCTCGCGTGCGATCCGGGCCCGCTCCTCCAGGCGGATCTCGGCCGCCCGAGACTGCTCGGCCCGCTGTGCCGCGTCGACCGAATCGGTTCGTGCCCGCGACAGCAGGCCGGTGAACAGGGCGAATCCGATCGCGCTGACCGTCATGGTCAGGTCCACCGACGAGGCCGAGGTCCACTCACCTCCCGGATACGGCAGCACGAGCTGGATCACCTTGGCGACCACGGCCGCGAGGGTCCAGCCCACGATCTCGACCAGGTGTCGCCGGTCACGGAGACGGCGCGCCCGTGAGGCGATGATCCCGATGACACCACCGAGCGCAGCGGGGCTGACCAGCAGGCATCCGACGGCGACGGCAGACACGAGGCGGGGTGCGGTGTGACGTCGGGTGAGTACCCCCAGAGAGAGCAGTCCCGGCACGAGGACGAGTGCCACCAGCAGCGGTCGGTCGAGGCTTCTCACGACCGGCAGGGCGTAGAAGGCCGTGGCGAGCGCTGCGGGCAGCCACACGAGTCCACCGATCCGTCGGTGCACGAGGTTCCTGGGCTGCGTCGCTGAGCTCACCTCGCCAGGCTAGGGCCGGCGCGAGAGGCGGGGGTAGCGACCATCGGCTACCTCCGGTGGGGTCCGGCGAGCCGATGGTCGCTACCGGCCGCAGCCCTCCGGCCTGGGCGTTCGGCCCCTCGGACGATGACCGCCCTGGGCCGGCGCGGCTGTGATGGATCCATGATCACGATCGACTCACTGACCAAGTCCTACGGTGGCCGGACCGTCTTGGAGGACGTCTCCTTCACGGTCCCGGCCGGCAGCATCGTCGGATTCCTCGGCCCCAACGGCGCCGGCAAGTCGACGACCATGAGGATCCTCCTCGGGTTCGCCGACGCCGATTCCGGGACTGCGTTCGTCGACGGGCGCCCGTACCGCCGGCTGCCGAACCCGGCCGTCGTCGTCGGGTCGGTGCTCGACTCCGAGTGCTTCCACCCCGGTCGCACCGGGCTCGCGGCGCTGCAGCTCGCGACCGCCTCGATGTGCCTGCCGACCTCACGGATCGCCGGCGCGGCCGCTGAGGCGGGACTCACTCCGGAGGAACTCCGACGGCGCGTGCGCGGGTACTCCTCGGCATGCGGCAGCGCCTGGCGCTCGCCCTGGCGCTGCTCGGCGACCCGCAGGTCCTGGTCCTGGACGAGCCCACCAATGGTCTCGACCCGCAGGGTCAGCGGTGGCTCGGTGAGCTGTTGCGCCGCCGTGCCGATGCCGGATGCGCCGTCCTGTTGTCGAGCCACCAACTGTCGTCGGTGGGTCGCCTCGCGGACCGGCTCGTGATGATCGGCGGCGGCCGGATCGTCGCCGACGACGTCCTCACCGCAGCCCGCCCTTCGGACGCTGATCTCGAGGACCGCTACTTCGCCCTCACCAGCTCCACCGACCGCGCCTGACCGGAAAGGACCTGTCATGACGACGACTGCCCTGCACCCCACGCCGCCTGCCGCGGCCTCCATCGGCCGGTTGACGGGGGTGGAACTGCGCAAACTCATCGACACGCGCCCACTGATCGTCGCTCTCGTGGCGGCCTGCCTCGCTGCCGGCGCAACCGGCGGCGGGAGCATCCTGAGCTCTGGTCCCGCCGGCTTCGGTGACGTGACTCGGATGGCCCTGTTGTTCGTGCCGTACTTCCTCGTCGGCATCGGTGCGGCCCTGGTCACGTCGGAGAACACTCACCGCACGGCCCTGACGACCTTCGCCATCGTCCCTCGCCGTGGACGCGTTCTCCTGGCCAAGGCTGCGGCGATGGGCGTCCTCGGCGTTGTCGCAGCGGTACTGGCTCTGGCTGCAGGCACGCTGATCTGCAGCGTCGCTCCACTGCTGGGACTCGGCCCGGTGTCGTGGGAGATCGACTGGAGCGCCTTCGCGGTGCTCACCGCGGGTCTGGTCGTCAGCGCCCTCGTCGGCTGGGCGCTGGGGATGGCCACGGGCAGCACCGCGATCACGCTCGCCGTGTTCCTCGTCTTCCCGATGGTGGCCACCGCTGTCGGTTCCTTTGCGCCGGCTGCGGCACAGGTCCTCGGGTGGCTCCGTCCCGACACCGTGTATGACCTCGCCGGCCGCATCGACGCGGCCGTCATCGGCCGGACTGCGACGGGCCTGCTCTTGTGGCTCGTGACCCCCGCGGTCATCGGTTGGATGCGTCTGACGCGGGGTGAGGTCCGGTGAAGACCCTCACGAAGCGCCGTGGCTGTGCAGTCCTGCTGTCGCTCCTGGTGATCCTCACCCTGCTCGCGGTGGGTGGCTGGGCCTACGTCACCCGACCCCAGGGGGAGGCTGCTGCGGTGGAGTTCACCGATGCGCGTCTGCAGCCGGCCCTGACCGATGCACGCATCCTCGCACTCGGCGAAGCCACCCATGGAAATGCCGAACTTCAGCAGCTTCGAACGCAACTCACCAGCAAGGTCGTCGACCATGGGTTCCGGACGGTGGTGCTCGAGGAGGACTACGGCCATACCCACGACGTCAACGAGTTCGTCCAGGGCGGTCCGGGGACGGCGCAGGAGGCGGCCCAGCGGTTCGGGTTCGCGATCAACAAGACCGCCCAGGTCGCCGAGTGGCTGCAGTGGATGCGTGACCACAACGCCTCGGCCCCGGCGGGTCAGCGGATCACCTTGGTGGGGATGGACGTCCAGCGCACCGAGCCTTCGCTGCGGATCGTCGCGGACGCCCTGCAGTCCTCCGACCCGGAGGCCGCACAGACAGCATCCGACGCGTCGAAGGCCGAGGCCTTCGACGACGCGACCGTCGAGTCGCTCCGGGCAGCGGTTCACCGGCTCCCGGCCTCCCCCGATCGTCACGACGCGGAGTTCGCCGTCGACGCTCTCGCCGCCAACATCGCGGTGACGGGTGCCGGCGACGCGTACTCAACGACCAGGGAAAAGGTCATGTTCACCAACCTCCGCCGCATCGTGGTGGAGTCGAAGGGGGTGTTCTGCTCTTCGGCCACAACGCTCACGTGGGGAAGACCGCCAACGGCGCCGTGTCGGAGCCGGTCGGTGCACGGGCCGCGAAGCAGTGGGGCGAGGGGTACCGGGTCATCGGCACCGAGTTCGTCGACACGACGTTCCTGTCGGGCACGAAGGACGAGCGCCGCGAGTGGAGTCTCACCAACCGCACCCCGCTGCGCGGCATGTACGAGGGCACCCGCATCGGCTACCTCGACTTCGCCCAGACCTCGGGAACGAACCGAACGCTCGTCGACTCGCCGACGATGATGGGCAGCGCCGGCGAGAGCTTCACCTACCTGCAGAAGCTGGTCCCGTTCTTCCACACGGTCTCGGTCGTCCCATCGCAGATGTACGACGCCCTGATCCTCGTCGAGGACGCAACACCCACGACCATGTTGTGAGCACGCCGGTGTGGTCGCATCGGTCGGCATAGCGGACAGACGTCCCACGCCGGCCATGCGGCAGCCGCCGAATCAGCGGGTGAGGATGAAGGCCGCCACGCCCGCCATCACCAGCCCGAACCACCCAAGGCCCCTTTCACATCGCGGGCCAGGACGCAGTGGTTAGGCGCTCCGGTTGTCGACACAGGAACTACTGCTGCTCCTGATGACTATGAAAGCCCTCCGGCGTCAGACTCGAAAATGACTTCTCCTTGCTCGTCGAGGAACTGGATGGCGGCATGCCCGGTCGCGGCCACGGTCAGTCGAAGGCGGGCGCGCCCTTCGCCGTCAGCCAACTCGACCGCCGCTTCACCTCGACGGTGACCGAAGAACCCTCGGGGACGCCCGCGCTCGCGACCCTCCATCTGATCGTCGATCACCTCCGAGGACTGGTCCTCGGCACGAGGACGATCGACGGCGTCGAGGTCCTCGGCGATGGACCGACGAGGGCGTTCGGAGACCACGACGCCTGCGACTATTCCTTCCGGGCCGTCGGTCCCGAGCACCTGGACGACCTGATCCTGCTCGTAGGCGTCGAAGGTGAGGCTGCCCGATTGCCGGCCGTCCCTTCCCCCGAAGATGAATCCGCCGCTCTCCGTCTCTTCGTCGTTGAAGAAGATGAGGCCCGCATGGGAACGGTGTGGGTCGTATTCCTTTCCACGAATGGTTGCACCGGGAAGCCGCTCACCGTTGGACAGCACCATTCGCACACGACCGTCTGCCTCTTGCACATTGATCCGATGAACCGTGAGCTCGTCGACAACCAAGTGTTCAGGCGTGTTCTCGTTCATGTGCAGGCTCCTCGACACCGATGGGTACTGGCCACGTCCACGACCAGTACAACTTCATCACGTGGACGACGGGAACAGCGGCTCTTCACGGGCGACGACGGAGAGGGGCGGCCGCCGCTCGTCGGATCCCCGTCAGGCGTTCACGACTCCCCGAGGTGGAGTGAGCGCGTCGGGACTGTGCAACCAGCGCGGCGCCAGGCGGCTCACTCGTCGTCGAGATGCTCGTGGAAGCGGACAGGCAGATGCCCCCTGCCACGCGAGCTCGTCCGCGAGCGCCTTGCCGGACAGGGCGTCGCTGCGGGGTCTTCGCAGTCTCGAGCGGCTGCATGGCCCGCGAAGGCCTGTCTGCGCATGAGGCCGACAGACAGCTTCGCGGCACGGAACTCGGCAGCAGCGCTCAACGCGACGTGGAGTCGGTCGTCCGAGGGCCGGTGTTGCATGAAGATCGGCAGCAGCCGGTGGATGCAGTCCGAGGCCCAGCCGATGAGGGACTCGGCGATCCTCGTCGGTCAGGGTCAGGGTCAGGGGGTCGGGGTCGGGCATGGCGTGACGCGTCCTTGTCATACCCGATGAAGATGTCTCTGAAGAACCTGTCGAGACTTCGCCCGCGGCATCAACCCTGAGAGTGACCGCAGCACCGCGCCCTCACCCACGGTCGGCCCGAGCGCGCTCGCCTCGGGGTTCGAGCCGCGGATCTCGTTCGAAGCCAACGACTATCAGGAGGCGCGCAGGCGATGGTCAGCGTCGGCCTCGGGGTGGCGCTCGCACCGCGCACCGCCGTCGTCGACAAGCATCCGCGGGTGCGGATCGTCTCGCTCGGCGACAGCTCCCCTGCACGCCGCATCCTCCTGGCGCACCGCCACGACCGTGTCCGCGCACCCGCCGAGGACGGCTTCCACGAGGTCCTCGTCGAGACGGCGCGGTCCTACGAACCGGGAGATCTGTAGGCCGGTGGTCGGGAGGCCGTGCATCACCGAGGTGCGGGCGATCGGCCGGAGGCGCCGTGGGCATCGCCCAGGCACGCGCACGGTCGAGGCGGCTGTGCTGCGGCGCCCTCTCGCGTCCCGCTTAGACTCGTGACATGCCCGCCAACACACCAGCGGCGCGCCTCCGCATCGCGCTCGACCTGTTCGCTCTCGGGGAACAGATGATGAGAGCGCGACTCCAGCGGGAGCATCCGGAATGGACCGAGACACAGACGCAGGTAGCCATCCAGGGATGGCTGCGTGAACGCCCTGGCGCCGAGTTCGGAGATTGTCCCGGACAGCCAGTAGCTCTGAGGGATGCTCGGTGAATCGATGACGACTCCCATCGAGGAGTCTTTGCGCCGCCTGGTGCGCGATTGCGCGACGCTGGAGCTGCGATGGGCGCTGATCGGGGGATTCGCTGTTTCGGCACGCGCCGAACCGCGCTTCACGCGAGATGTCGACGCGTGCGTCCTCGTCCATGACGACGCAGACGCCGAAGCGATCGTGATGCGACTCGGTCACCGGGGTTACGACGTCGAATCGCTCGTCGAACACGCCTACGTCGATCGTCTCGCGACCGTCCGCCTGCGGCCTCCCGTCTCGGGCGGAGTCCTCGTCGACCTGCTCTTCGCCTCGTCGGGTATCGAGCCCGAGATCACCCGGGACGCGGAGCAACTGGAGCTCGTACCCGGCCTCGTGCTCCCGGTGGCCCGCGTGGCGCACCTCGTGGCTCTCAAGTTGTTGGCTCGCGACGACACTGCGCGACCACAGGACGCCGCCGACCTCACCGCCATGAGGCAGATCCTGACCGGTGAAGACATCGCCGACCTACGGCGACTGGTGCGCTTGGTCGTAGAACGCGGCTACCACCGGGACCGCGACCTCATCGCCCTCGCCGAGGCCTACATCGGGGGGACGTGACGTCGGCCGGGCGCCCGCAGAAGACGTTCGTCAGACTCATCAGCCGTGATGTGGATGGCCGGGCCCGGGTGTTTCTCTGAGGCGGGAAGACCGCCCCCGCCCGACCCCTTGACTCCGCGTGAGCGCTGCGACTCAATGTGGCGATGGGATCACCATCCACAGACATGCTGGGTGGCGCGCAGATCGCCGCCGCCCGCCTCACCGACTGGCGCAAGCTGGCCCAGGGACTGCACGCGCGTTACGTGGTGGGCGACTTCGGCGCCGGCGCCCGGTTCGTGGCCACCGTGGCCGAGGCGGGCGATGAGGTCGGTCACCACCCACGGGCCTCGATCGGCAGGGGGTACGTCGATCTCGAGCTGGTCAGCGACGACGCCGTCTACCGCGACGACGAGGGCACCGAGCACGTCGTCGAGTGGGTGACACAGCAGGACCTCGACCTCGCGCGACGGATCTCCGAGATCGCCGCCGATCAGGGACTCACCGCCGATCCGACCTCGGTCAGTGAGATGGAACTCGGCCTCGACACACCAGGTTCCGCGAGAATCGCCCCGGTGTGGGCGGCGCTGCTGACCGGGAGCGCCGACTCTCAGGGCCGCGGATCCCCCAGCGACGAGGTCCGGGACGCCACCGTGCGGGTACCCAACCTGTGGTTCGGCGACGCCGAGGAGAACGAGACCCCGCGTCAGCGGTTCCACATCGAGATCTACGTGGCGCGCGAGGTCATCGAGCAACGCGTCGCCGCCGCGCTCGCCGCGGGCGGGACCGTCGTCGACGACAGCGACGCACCTGGGCTGACCGTCATCGCCGACCAGGACGGCAACACCGCCGTCCTCTGCGCCGACGTCTCAGGGACGACGAAGGACTGACCCGCCCGACTGACCGGGTCGGCCTGCTCCGTGCACGGGGCGGCAGCGCGGGTGACCTCCCTCACCGCGAGGTCCTCTCCAGAACCGCGATTCGCGCTGACGATGCGTGAAGGTCAACCGTCAGTGCGCCATCGGCGGCGGATCAGGAAGCCCTGTTCAGCTTGCTGACGACGTGCTGATTGAGGCTCACATGCCGTTCGGCGGCTTCCAAGGCCAGCTGTCGGTGAAGCTCTTCACCGACGCGGAGATTGAACTTTCCGGAGTACGTCCGCGTCGCCAACGGTTCCGGCACGACCTCGCCGCTGCTGAGCATGTCCTCCACGACCTCCGCCACGAGCTCGCGCAGACCGCGGAGCGCATCCTCCGGTGAGGCTGCTAGCCAGGACAGGGACGGCAACTCGACGCACGTCGCGACGAACTCCTCGTCCGCGACCGACCAGGTCACGCGGTAGGCGTAGTGGGCGACATCGCGCGCAGTCGTGGTGGTGGTCATGACATTTCCTCCAGCTTCTCGATCGCGGCGACGACCTTAATCCTCGCGACGGACGGCATACCGCAATGGTACCGCCCATGGTACTAAATGCCAGACCCTTACGCCCCTGGACCGCTCCCCGAGCTGACGTTCGACGACCCTGAGAGCCGTCTCACCTGACCTGGCGCCGCACCACGAACACCCGGATCGCGACGTCGTGGCGGCTGAGGGGCAGCCGGTCAGCCTTCAGCCACGTGGTCACCGCTCGACCGGGGCGATCGCTTCTGCTCTGCCCGCGACGTCGGCTCCCCGCGCACTTACCGTGAGAGATGTGAGCCAGCACTCCTCCATCACCGCGCCTCGCCCGAACATCGCCACCGTGGGCGAGCTGCGCGCCTCGGGTCACGTCGAGAAGGACCTCCGCACCGAGCTGCGCGCGAACCTCCTGGCGAAACTCGCTGCGGGCGAAGACCCCTGGCCGGGCCTGCACGGTCTGCAGGACACGGTCATCCCCCAGGTGGAACGCGCCATCCTCGCCGGCCACGACATCGTCCTGCTCGGCGAGCGCGGGCAGGGCAAGACGCGCCTGCTGCGCACCCTCGTCGGCCTCCTCGACGAGTGGACGCCCGTCATCGACGGCTCCGAGCTGGGCGAACACCCCTACTCCCCCTCACGCACGCCTCCCGACGTCGCGCCGCGGAGGACGGCGACGCGCTGCCGGTGACGTGGCGCCACCGGCAGGAGCGGTACGCGGAGAAGCTCGCCACCCCCGACACGAGCGTCGGAGACCTCATCGGCGACGTCGACCCGATCAAGGTCGCCGAGGGCCGCAGCCTCGGCGACCCCGAGACCATCCACTTCGGGCTCATCCCGCGCAGCCACCGCGGCATCGTCGCGATCAACGAGCTGCCCGACCTCGCCGAACGCATCCAGGTCGCGATGCTCAACGTGATGGAGGAGCGCGACATCCAGATCCGCGGCTACGTGCTGCGGCTCCCCCTCGACGTGCTCGTCGTCGCCTCGGCCAACCCGGAGGACTACACGAACCGCGGCCGCATCATCACTCCCCTCAAGGACCGCTTCGGCGCCGAGATCCGCACCCACTACCCCTCGAGCTCGCCGACGAGGTCGCCGTCGTCCAGCAAGAGGCGCACCTGGTGGCGGAGGTGCCCGACATCATCGTCGAGATCCTCGCCCGATTCACCCGCGAGCTGCGGGACTCGGCGGCCGTGGACCAGCGCTCCGGGGTGTCCGCCCGCTTCGCCATCGCCGGCGCCGAGACGATCGCCGCCGCCGCGCTGCACCGGGCGACACGACGGGGTGAGTCACGCGCGCTGGCGCGGGTCGTCGACCTCATCACGGCGGTGGACGTCCTGGGCGGCAAGATCGAGTTCGAGACCGGCCAGGAGGGGCGCGAGGACGAGATCCTCACCCACCTGTTGCGCACCGCCACCGCCGGCGCCATCCGCGCCCGGCTGGCCGGGATCGACCTGTCGCCCCTGGTCGACGCCATCGAAGACGGCGCCTCGGTGACCACGGGCGAGCAGGTCAGCGCCCGGGAGGTGCTCGACGGCCTGCCGGACCTCGGGGAGTCGACGCTCTACGACGACCTGGCGGCCCGACTCGGCGCCGACGACGACGCCGGCCGGGCCGGCGCCGCCGAACTGGCCCTCGAAGGACTCTTCCTCGCCCGCCGCATCAGCAAGGACGTCGACGGTGGGGAGACCACCTATGGCTGACGTGCCGTCGGCGGACAGGCCGTCGGCGGACGTCACATGGCGGCGGACGTGACTGCGCGTCGTGGTCGCGGCCGGTCCCGGTACGGCCGGTACAGCGGCGGTGATCCGCTCGCGCCGCCCGTCGACCTCGGTGAGGCACTGGCCGAGATCGGCGAGGACGTCATGGCCGGCACCTCACCGCAGCGGGCCATGCAGGAGTTCCTGCGCCGGGGTGGGCGGGATCAGCGCGGCCTGGACAGCCTCGCAGCTCAGGTGGCGCAGCGTCGGCAGCAGCTCTTGGCGGAGCACCGTCTCGACGGCACGTTGCAAGAGGTGCGGGAGCTGCTCGATCAGGCTGTCCTCGCCGAACGCAAACAGCTCGCCCGCGACCTCGACGACGAGGCCCGCTTCTCCGAGATGCGCCTGGGCAACCTGCCCGCCTCCACGGCAGCCGCGGTGACCGAACTCGGCGACTACCCGTGGCGGAGCAGCGAGGCGCGGGAGACGTTCGAGCAGATCAAGGACCTCCTCGGACGGGAGGCCCTCGACCAGCGCTTCGCCGGGATGAAGCAGGCGTTGGAGGGCGCGACCGAGGAGGATCGCGGCCGGGTGAGCCAGATGATGGCCGACCTCAACGCACTCCTGGAGAAGCGTCGCCTCGGCGAGGACACCCCGGAGGACTTCGCCGAGTTCATGGACAAGCACGGCGACTCGATCCCCGGCGAGCCGCAGGACCTCGACGAACTGCTGGACGAGCTGGCCCGGCGCGCCGCGGCCGGCCGTCGGATGCTCGCCTCGATGACGCCGGAGCAGCGGGCCGAACTCGCGGAGCTCTCGCAGCAGGCCTTCGGCTCGCCGGAACTGGCGCAGGCGTTGGACCGTCTGGACGACAACCTCCAGGCGTTGCGTCCCGGGGAGGACTGGGACGGGTCGGAGTCCTTCGAGGGCGACCAGGGCCTGGGGCTCGGCGACGGCACCGGGGTGCTGCAGGACCTCGCCGAGCTCGACGCCCTCGCCGAGCAACTGTCGCAGCAGTATTCGGGCGCGCGGATGGAGGACGTCGATCTGGATGCCCTCGCCCGTCAGCTCGGTGACGAGGCCGTCGTCGATGCCCGCACTCTCGCCGAGCTGGAGCGGGCGCTGCGGGAGTCGGGGTACCTGAATCGCACTGCCGACGGCGCGCTGCGCCTGTCCCCCGCCGCCATCCGGCAGCTCGGCAAGGCGTTGCTGCGAGACATCGCCGAGCGCATGTCGGGACGGACCGGAGGGCGTGACGTGCGGCGTGCGGGTGCGGCCGGGGAGCTGGACGGGTCCACCCGGCCGTGGGAGTTCGGAGACACCGAGCCGTGGAACGTCACCGCCACCGTGGGCAACGCGGTGCGTCGGGTCGTCGCCGAGGGCGGGGACCCGCGTTCGGGGGTGCGGCTGAGCGTGGACGACGTGGAGGTCGACCAGACCGAGGCGCGCACCCAGGCCGCCGTGGCGCTCCTGGTCGACACGTCGTTCTCGATGGCGATGGAGGGGCGCTGGGTGCCGATGAAGCGCACGGCGCTCGCGCTGCATCAGCTCGTGACCAGCCGGTTCCGGGGGGATGACCTGCAGCTCATCGCGTTCGGGCGGCATGCCCGCACCACCCGCATCGAGGACCTCACCTCACTCGAGGCGCTGTACGAGCAGGGCACCAACCTCCACCACGCGCTGCTGCTGGCGCACCGCTTCTTCCGCCGGCACCCCACCGCTCAGCCGGTGCTGCTCATCGTCACCGACGGCGAACCCACCGCGCATCTGGACCGTGTGGGTGAGGCCGAGTTCGCCTACCCACCCCATCGGGTCACGTTGGCGCTCACGGTGCGCGCGCTCGACGACGTCCATCGCCTCGGCGCACAGACGACGATCTTCCGTCTCGGCGACGATCCGGGATTGGCGCACCTGATCGACCAGCTCGCCCGCCGGGTCGAGGGCCGCGTCGTCGCCCCCGATCTCGACGACCTGGGGGCGGCCGTCGTCGGTTCCTACCTGGGCTCCCGCGATCCCGGTTGGGACCAGGCTCGCGGGTTCTGGCCGTTCTAGAGCAGTCTCAGGTGTCGTCGCCCTCGTCGCGGAACAGGGCGTTCAGTTCGTCGTCGAAGCTCTTCTCGGTGGCCATGAGGCCTTCGAGGTCGAGCATGACGAGCACGTCCCGCACGGGGACGCCGCTGCTCAGGCACAGCAGGATCGCCTGTCCCATCTGCACGGCGGCGAAGTTGCGGGCGAAGGCCTGCCGCAGCGCATCGGAGACCTCGGGGTGGGTGAGCGGATCGGCGCCCTCACCCAGGCGGCGCTGGATGCCGCGAGCGATGTCGTAGACGTTCTGGTTGGCATCGGCGACGATCCGCTCGAGGCGGGCTGCGGCGGTGGGGTCGAATTCGAGGTCCACGGTGCTCCTCATCGTGTCGGGACGAAGTGGTGCGATGCCATCAAGAGTGCCTGCCGCCAGGCGCAGTGGGCGGGGCGACCCGCGTCGCAGGCGACGGGATCCTCGACCGCTCGCTTCCGAGCTCGGTCGAATCGAACGCGGTCAGGCGGCCGCGCCGGTCATGCAGGACCCGGAGGATACGCACGTCATCGAGCCGGTTCAGTCGGTAGAAGACGCCGTAGGGGAACCGGGGGACGCGGGCCCGACGCAGATCACCGAACCTCTCGACCGGGGTGCCGGATCGCGGGAACATCTGCAGGCGGTCGACGATCTGCTCCACACCTTCCATGAAAGAGTCGACCAGGTCCTCACGGATCGCGCCGTAATGGTCACGGGCATCGTGCACGTCCGCCACCGCATTCGGTGAGAGGACGACCTCTACCTGTCGTTCCACAGCTCGGCCCGCACCTCGCTCCAGGGGCGAGCCGCCTCAGGGTGCGCGAGGTCCTCGTCCACTGCCGCCTGAAGAAGGTGTCGTTCCTCCTCCGACGGCTGATACGTGGCCTCACCGAAGTGGGTCCGGATGGCCTCGGCAATCATCTCCGACCGCGACCGATGCTCGACCTTGCGAGCACGCTCGACCATGTCGTAAAGCTCCTCCGGCAGCGTCACCGCCACCTTGCGCACGGCCATGCCTCACCTCCTGGGTATGATTTCATCATACTCTTGCGCCCCGTGCTCGACGCCTGCATCGAGCGCAGGGTCAAGCTCGTGTTCTTCGTCAACACCTGCATCCCGCCCCAGCCGACCCTCGGTCGCTGACTCAAGAATCCGAGTCGCCGGACGTGGTCGTGGGTGTCCTTGCGTCGGCGAGCGCCGCCAGCTCCAGCAGACGGTCGGTGCCCTGGTCGGGCACGACACCGGCGAGCACGCGCCACGCGGCAGCGGTCTCCGGTCCGACGCACTCGGTCCTGGCTGACTCGAAGACGCCCGGGGTGGCCAGCGCCGCCATCACGTGGGGCGAGACGCCGGCGGCCGCGAGGTCGCTGACCCCAGCGGCGATCAGGCCCACCTCCAGGACGCAGAGGGCGTTCGCGACCACCGGGTCATGGCCGAGGGCGCAGAGCTCGGCGACCCTCGGCGAGGCCGACTCGGGGTCGAACTCTCCCTCGCAGCCCGCGAATCTGGGGTACGGGAGGTCGCTCGTGTAGGGCGTGGAGGGGGTCAGGTGGAATCCCTCGGTCGCGCCCTCACACAGGGAGAACGAGAGGGCCCACAGCCAGCCGAGCGCATCGTCATCGTTCACGCTCTCTCCGACTCGTCCGGCCGTCCGCAGATCCACAGGAATCGGCCGGCGGGCGAACATGAGGCCGGGCTCGGCGGTGATCGGTGCCAGGCGTCCGACCAGGGCCGGGGCATCCACGCCGGTGAACGCGCCGACATTGAGCACCTCGACCGTCCGCGAGTCGGACATGTCCCGCAGCACGAGTCGGCAGCCCCGCAGCCCCAGCACCTCGTAGGCGCCCACCCGGGCCTCGTCCGCCCATCCCAGGACCTTGTCGGTCCGCTCGAGCAGCCCCGGCCCCGCGTGCTCGAGCACGTAGTCCCGAAGGCCGCCGAGCTCGTAGAGGGCGATGTCCTGAGCCACGTGGTCCCCGGCGGCGATCCTGGTCCCCAGGTGGAGGGCGTCGGTGTCGTCGATCGCGCGCTCCGCGGCGTCGAGGTGGAGCGTCGTCATCACCATGTGCACGGCCTCGTCGATGCGCGGGTCCGCGGCCATGAGCATCGAGCGGTAGGCGAGGTCGGCGCACCACCGGGAGTAGGCCCAGGGCGGCGCGTGCTCGCCCTGATCGATGAGGTCCTGCATGGCGTGGCGGTGCGGGGACTCCAGGATCACCAGACCGGACAGCTCGTGCGCGAGGCTGGTGGCGGCATCTCCTTGGCGGCCCGCCTCCAGGGCGCGGGCGATGCAGTCGAGGTCCTCGCTGTCAGGTGACGTCTCCAGAAGGGTGCGGACGGAGACCCGCCGCACGTCGTGACCCCTGAAGGTCTTCGACGCGCGGCGCGAGCGGGCGGATCGGCGGGGGCGGCGCTTGCGTGAGGTCGGCATACGCCCACACTGACCGTTTTCGCAGTCGTCGGGGCAGCACCACCAGCTCCCTGTGGATAACTCCGGGGGAAGCTGGGCAAGACGGAATGGAACTGTTCGACGTGCTCGTCACGATCTCACCAGGCCGAAGAACTTGCCTGTGATCATCTGCCGGCGATACAGTCGATGTACACGGTGTACATATTTCTCGCGGGATGGCCCCGGGAGCCGCCAAAGAGGCACTCCGGCCGGATGATGGCAGCACCGAGGAGAACATCATGCCGCTCGCCCAGTTCGACACGGTCGCCGCTGGGCGCGCCGGCTTCAAGGACATGATCGACGCCGCCAGCACCGGCGGCGCGGGTGTCGTGCGCCGGAGCGGTGAGGCCTTCGCCGTCGTCCCGGTCGAGACGGTGCGGCGCGCGCTGCTCGCCTCGATCGGCACCGTCCCCGAGGTGTTCCGCGAGGACGACGGCATCGGGCTGTCACTGCGTGGCATGCCCTTCGCCTCCGAGGGTTCGACCCTGGAAGAGGCCGCCGCCGACATGGTCGAGGCACTGCGCGAGTACGCCGAGGACTGGCCGCGCCTGCGTCACGCCGGCAACCACCGCCGGATGGAGACCCTGGTCCCGCTGGTCGACCTGTCCACCGACGAGCAGCTCACCGACTGGCTCACCGGAGCGGCATGACCTCCTTCCCGGCGGCCACCCGCAAGGATCACCTGACGTTCTGTCACACGGAGGGATGGGAGGAGGTCCGGCGCGCCACGGGAAAGAAGGTCAACCACCACCTCACCTTCGAGTTGGCGCTGGAGGACGGGCGGATCCTGCGCACCCGCATCTCCCATCCGCCGGGCAAAGACACCTACGGCACGAGCCTGTGGACGCGGATTCTGCGCGAACAGCTCGACGTGACAGAGCCGATCTTCTGGGCCTGCGTCAAGGATGGAGCCCTGCCGGAGCGCAGCATTCCTCCTCCTGCGAAGCACGCAATCCCGGCCGACCTGTTTCATCTGCTCACCGCCAAGGCCGGCTACCCCCAGACGCAGGTCTGCGAGATGACCAAGGACGAAGCGATCGCAGCCGCCGGCGCGTACTGGCAGCGCGGCGGAGACTGAGCGTCGAGCCCTGCGCACTTCTTCGCCGAAGTGCGCGCGCCCGGGCCGTGCGCACTAAGGGGCGCGGGTCGCCGTCACCGTGGCATGGCTGATGGGGAACGCGTGCCGGGTGTAGACGATGCCGAGCCGCGTCGTCGGCGCGGGCGTCGAGCACGGTGCGCACGCCACTCTTCCGGGCCCCCGGGCAGGGTTCAACGGCGAGGTCGCGCCATCGGTTGGCCCGAACAATTGCACCAGATCTGGTCCATATGGACCGTTTATGGGCCATACTTCTGGTCATGGACCTCTCCCAGCCGTTGACGACGCTGCTCTCTGCGGCGGACGCTCGCGCGCTGACCGTGCTGGCGGGCACGGAGGCTCCCTTGCCGGGGCGAAGAATCGCTGAGCTCGCGGATGCCAGCCACACGTCTACCCAACGCGCCCTCAGCCGCTTGACCGCCCAAGGTGTGATCCTCGTCGAGCCCGCCGGGCGAGCAAACCTCTACCGCCTCAACCGTTCCCACGTCTTGACACCGTGCATCGTCGACGCCGTCAACGCGACGGCGACCGTACTGCGCCGGTTGGTCGACGAGCTGAATTCATGGAGCATTCCCTGCCTCCACGCCGCGCTCTACGGATCGGTCGCCCGAGGGGAGGCTGGGCCGGAGTCGGACATCGACGTGCTCGTCGTCCAGCCCGAGAACCTGTCAGCCGAAGACGAGGCGACGTGGGACGGGCAGCTCGCAGACACCGAGGTCCTGATGCACGCACTCACGGGGAACCAGTTGTCTTGGCTGGCCACGTCCGTACCGGACCTACACCGCGCCGAGGCTGCAGGCGAGCCCATCTTCGGTTCATGGCAGGACGAAGCGGTCCTTCTTGTCGGCCGACCGCTGTCTCGACTCCTCCACGACACAGGCCGGGAAGCTCACTGATGCCCGCCGAGCGCCGCCGCGTCGGCAATGCCGCCGACGCACACAACCGCCGGATCATCGCCGCCCGCTACCTGGAGATCGCCGAGCTGGCGACGACCGAGGAAGGACCGGGCGCGAACAACGTCATCGTCGGAATCGCTGTGCTGGCCGGCATTGCCGCCTCCGACACCATTTGCCTGTCCGCCACCGGCTCCCGATATGCCGGAGAGGACCACGCAGAGGCAGCCCGTGTGCTCGCGCGCACCGACAAGAAACTCGGGGCCGAGCTGGGCAAACTGATCCGGCTCAAGCCCGGTGCCCACTACGGCTCCACCTTCATCTCCGACAGCGACCGTCGACGTGCGTTGCGTGCCGCCGCAACCTTGGTCCAGAACGCGACCGATCGAACGCTCAGAGCACCGTGAGGGGACCATCGCTCGGACGTGGACCGGTCGGGACTCGTGTGAGCCGAGGACGGATATACCCGGGGACAGTGGGCATCTTCCCCGACCGCGCGAGGATCATCTGCCTTGTCGGCGCCGTCCTGGCGCGACGAATGGGCCGTCGATCGCCGCTGCCGCGACTCGAACGTCCTCGCCCGAGCCCAGGCCTTCGACACCGTGGCCGAGGAGGTGAATGAGCCCGAACTACAAATGGTCACAGGTCAAGACGGCGCCCTGAGAGGGCGAGAGATCGTCGCCAGGGGTCTAGGCCCGTGAAGGATGTCGCCGGCGCACACTGGCCACCGATGGTGTCGCGGGGCGGGAGGGACTGCTGCACCTGCTGAAGCTCCGGTCCCTGGCCCAGTTTCGACACGCAACCATGCAAGCAGACGCACACACCATGTGCCCCAAGAGCGCGCGATCAGGGCAGAGGTGTTCCCTGGTGGTAGATCTGCTCCCATCCGTCGGCAGCTCGCCGCCAGAGAGAAGTGCGACGAGCACGGCGACCGTCTCGGGTCGAGTCCCAGAAGACCTGGACGAGGTCTTTCGACAGGGGCCGTGCCTCGAGGCTGTCGATGCCGATCTCGGCGGTGTCCGGCTCGCCTGACTCCTGCTCCAGCAGGTCGAGGATGGTGGATAGCTCCCAGCGCCGTCCCGATGCGCCGACCTCGATGAACTCGCTGGACAGCAGTTCGCGAAGCCGTGCGACGTTGCCCCTCGCAGCCGGCGACTGGAGCTCGCGCTCGAGTTGCAGAACGTGGTCGATGTCGGCCTGGTCAACGGTCATGGCTAGATCCTGCCGAGTCGACGGCCTAACAGGGTACGCGTTTGCTCGCAGTAGGCGACCCCAGAGGCATCGACCCTCCTCAGCGAACGCGCTGTCATCGGCATGTGAGTACGGGGCGGCCCTGTGAAAACACCAGACGGGCGGAGCAGCTATCCAAGGTACGGACAGGTGTCGAGATGCAGCGAAGACTGCACACGACACGCGGCCTACTTTGCACAGATCCGCTTGGTAAGAGGTGCCGCGCAAAGTACGGCACTACACAGTCCAGCCGTTCCGATGCCGGGCCCGCCGACCCCGCAGTTGACCGGCCCGACTGAACCGACGCATGCGCCCTCTCCCGGAATCAGCCAGGTAGGTCTGGCAGCAGACCAGCCCCTGGCCAAGACTCGGCAGGGGCTGGTTGATCGCGGTGTAGAGGGCCGCGCAAGGCTCAGGTGGTTACGAGGCTGGGGTCCGGCGTCGCGATGAAGTTGGTGAAGCCACCGTGGCGTGCGGGCAAGCCTTCGTCGAGCATCTCGTTGATCTTCTCCAGCGGGAAAGTGTGGTGCTCGAGTACGGACAGGTCCAGCGCCCCGCAGCCCGCGAGGTCGGACATTTCCTGTGCCTGTCCAGTGGTGAACCAGAGACTTCCGATGATGGACTGCTGGCGTCCGTCCCGGACGCCGCGTAGCCCGAAACCCTCCACGATCTGGGGGGAACCACACGGCCGATGATGGTGGCGTGGATATTGCTGATCTCGAGCGGGCGGAGGTCGAACTGGCCTCGCTCCTTCGACAGTGTGAGGCCGTGGTCCGCGGCAGCAAGTCGCTGTAGGCCTATAGGGCCGCGCCGGTGAAGACGAGGCTACGGTCATAGGTGAGGTCGTCCATGGCGAAGCGGACGCCCTCTCGGCCGATGCCTGAACCCTTGGTTCCGCCGTAGGGCATCTGGTCAGCGCGGTAGCTGGGAACGTCGCCGATGATGATGCCGCCGACGTCGAGGTCGCGGTGGGCTTTGAAGGCGGTGGTGATGTCGTGGGTGAAGACACCGACCTGGAGTCCGAAGTCGGAGTCGTTGACGGCGGCGAATGCAGCCTCGGTGCCGTCGACCTCGCGCATGGAGACCACCGGGGCAAAGACCTCGTCGCGGTTGACGCGGGCGTCCAGCGGGGCGTCGACGATCAGGGTGGGTTGCAGACGGGCGCCGTCCCGCCTGCCGCCGACGAGGACGCGCGCACCAGCCTCGACGGCCTCGGCCACCCAGGACTCTGCCCGCGCCGCGGCGCGGGTGTTGATCATCGGGCCGAGTGTCGTGCCCTCGTGGTCGGGGTCCCCGAGGACCTGGTTGCCGACCTCGTGGGTGAGGAGGTCGAGCAGACGTGGGTAGATGCTGGTGTCGGCGATGACGCGCTGAACCGAGATGCACGATTGGCCAGCCTGTCCCATGCCGAACGCGGCGATGCGGGTGGCGGCCTGCTGGAGGTCGGCGTCGCTGTTCCAGTCCGCGCAGACGACGGCGGAGGCGTTCCCGCCGAGCTCAAGCGTGACGTGCTTGCGGGGCACGGAGTCGCGGATGTGCCAGCCGACCGGGCCCGAGCCGGTAAACGAGACGACTGGCAGTCGCGGGTCGGCCACGAGCGCGTCCATGCGGTCGTTGGGGACGGTGAGGACCGACCAAGACCCGTCCGGCAGGTCGGTCTCGGCGAGCAGGTCGCCGAGGAAGAGGGCCGACAGGGGGGTTGCGGGTGCGGGCTTGAGGACGATCGGCGCCCCGACGGCGAGGGCTGGTGCCACCTTGTGGGCGACGAGGTTGAGGGGGAAGTTGAACGGGGTGATGCCCAGGACGGGGCCGCGCGAGACGCGACGGTTGAGGGCGATGCGGCCCTCGCCGGCGGTGTCGGTGTCGAGCCGTTGCAGCTCTCCGGACCACCTGCGTGCCTCCTCCGATGCCAGGCGGAATGTCGCTGCGGCGCGGTCGACTTCGATCCGCGACCAGCGGATGGGTTTGCCGCCCTCGGCCATGATGAGTCGTGCCAACTCCTCCCGGCTTTGGGTCAGTCGGCGCGAGACGTGGTCGAGCGCGTCGGCTCGGCGGTGGGCTGGGAGCGACGCGAGTTCGCGTCCGACGTCGTGGGCGGTCTGGACGGCTTCCTCGACGTGGGAAGGGTCCGCCACCGCGACCTCGGCGACTGGGTCACCACCGTCGGGTGGGGTGATCGGGGTGGTGTGCTCGCCGGTGACCTGGTGGCCGGCTACCCAGATGGGCACGGGCTGCGTGGGTGGCTTCATCGTCGTTGCCTCTCATGGGTCGGCGGGGGTGTCGGCGCGCCGGTGGGGTGGGACGGCTGCTCGCCGTCCCACCCCACCGGAAGGCTGCGTCAGTTGGTGACGCTGGCCTTCTTCTTCTGCAGGTCCTCGAGGGCCTGGATGAGGTAGGTGCGGAACACCGGGTGGTTCTCGCTCATCGGGAAGTGCCCGATCTCGGGCATGTTGATGAAGGAGCCGTTGGTGATGGCGTTGGCGGTGCGCTCGCTGTCCTCGGGGGTGGTGAGGTAGTCGTACTCGCCAGTCATCATGATGACCGGGCACTGCTCGCCGTCGATGTCGCCGAGCTTGCCGCGCAGGTCGTGGTCGACTGAGTAGAAGTGCAGGTCGCCCTTGAAGGACTCCGAGCCCTGGGAGTAGTAGAACCAGGTCTTCCACCGGTCGCCCTCGGGCGACTGCGGTGCCATCAGGTCCCAGGTGCCGCTGGCGCACACCTGGGCGGCGTTCGCGTGCGGGTGCTGCCACCAGTCGAGGTAGAAGCCCGGCGAGTAGTCGGCTCCTTCGACGGACAGGACGCCGGCGAATCGGTCCGGCCTGCGCAGTGCGAGCTGCAGGGCGATATTGCCGCCGAAGGAGGAGCCCATGAAGATCGGGTCCTCGAGCTCGAGGGCGTCGCACAGCGCGATGATGAAGTTCGCGAAGTGGTCGGCGGAGAGCTGGTACTCCTCCTTCCACCATTCGGTGTTCTCGGGCGGGTCGGACTTGCCGTGGCGGGGCAGGTCGTAGGCGATGACGCGGTAGTTCGCAGTGATCTCCTCGTCCTCGAGCAGGCCGCGCCACTGGTGGTTGTGACAGCCGGCGGTGTGCTGGCAGACCAGCGGCTGGCCGGTGCCGTTCTCGAGGTAGAAGACCTTGTACTCCAGGCCGTCGACATCGATAGTCACGTAGTGGCCGGTGACAGGTGAGATCTTGGGGTTGCTCATGGGTCTTTTCCTTTCTCAGACGGGGGAGCCGACGACGCGCAGGAGCTCGACCTGGCGGGTGATGCAGCGCAGGTTCTGCATGAGCACGAGGATGTCGCCCTCGAGCTTCATGTCGCGCTGGAAGCTGGCGGCCCAGATGCCGTGGAACATCGGTGCCGGCACCGGCTGTCCGAACTCGCGCCAGGTGCCGGCGCTGGCGCGGATGGCGAACTGGTAGGCCACGTCCAGGGGCCCGGGGTTCGAAGTCACGTGGGTCACCCGGCCGGACTCGACTTGGACCACGTAGGTGCGGTCCGTGGCGTCCAGGAGGTAGGAGCAGGTGAAATACTTGCCGTGGGCCTGGATCTCGGTGTCGTTGTTGCTGGCTTCGGCGAACGCCTCGGCCCAGGCTTCGGCCGTCGGTGCGCTGGTCTGCGCGCTCATGAGCGGTTCCTTTCTGAGGGACCAAAGGGTGTGGCTGCCGATCCCGGACTGGGGTCGGCGGCGCCCCTCCCATGAGACCGCCGTCACGTCGCCGGGGTCCAATACCGCCTCCTCATCGATCGATAGGCGACATCTATTGGTGCTTGCGGTCCCCCGTGGTTAGGGTCCAGACATGTCCGAGGTGCCGGAGCTGCGCGTGCTGCGGTACTTCGTCGCGGTCGCCGAGGAGCTGCACTTCGGTCGCGCGGCGGTCCGTCTGCATATCTCGCAGCCGACTCTGAGCGTGCAGATCCGCAAGCTCGAGCACTCGCTCGGGGCCAAGCTGTTCGACCGGACCAGCCGACACGTCGAACTCACCGAGGTGGGCACGGTTTTGCTTGAGGAGGCCCACAAGCTCCTGGTTGGGGCCGACCGGCTTGTCGACGCCACGCGTGGCGCATTGCGGGGCGTTCGGGGCACGCTCGTGGTCGGCTTCCAGGGTAACGCGGCCGCCGAGCTCACCCCCAGATCCTCAAGGCCTTCCAGACCCGGTACCCGCGTGTCCAGGTCGAGATGCGGTCGCACGACTTCGCCGACCCCTACGTCGGCCTGGCGAACGGCAGCGTCGATATCGCCTTCGTCCGCCCGCCGCTGCTGATGCAAGACTGGCTGAGCATCGAGACCCTCTTCGTCGAACCGCGGGTGCTGGTGACCTCCAGCAGCTCGCCGCTAGCAGCCAGGGACCAGGTGTCGGTCGACGAGGTGCTCGACGAGGCCTTCGTTGCCCGAAAGGCGCCGGAGTACTGGCGCGACTTCTGGCTCGCCACGTCCAGCCGTGATGGCAACACCCCGGTGCTCGGAGCCGAGGTCGGCGGCGTCGAGGAGTGCTTCGAGGCCATTCTCTCCGGCCGCGGAATCGCCTTCAGTCAGGCATCGACCCAGCGTTACTACGACCGCCCCGGCCTGGCGTTCATCCCGGTCACCGGGCTCCTCCACTCCCCGCTCGCCATCGCTTGGCGCAACGACCTCGGCGCTCAAACAGTCAGCGACTTCGTCGAGACAGCCAGGATGCTCGCCGCACTCGAACTGGTCCCGCTTGCCGTGACGCCGCAACCCCCGCCGTTGAAGCCCCCTGAGGTTCCCCCGGAGCGTAGAGGCATCCACAATGAGGATCGAGATGCCAGAGACAAGGAAGAAGTACGACCGGGAGTTCCGTGAGGGAGCGGTCCGGATCGTCGAGGAGACGAACAAGCCGATCGCGCAGGTCGCCCGCGATCTCGGTGTGAACGAGGGCACGCTGGGCAACTGGGTCCAACGTGCCCGCGCCGCACGCGAGGGCCGTGGCGAGCTGTCCAAGGACGACCACAAGGAGCTGAAGCGTCTGCGCGCGGAGAACGCCGAGCTGCGGATGGAGCGTGATGTCCTCAAGCGATCCGTGGTCCTGTGGGTGAAGGAGGCGACGAAGTGAGCGTGGCACGCTTCATCGCCGACCAGAGGACCAACTACGCCGTGCCACACACCCTCGTCTGCGCCCTGCTAGGGGTCTCCCTGGCGTGGTTCTACAAGTGGATCAAGCGCGCCAACGGCCCGGGCGCCGCGAGCGGGTTGTTCACCGACACCGCCCGGCGCCGCGACTCCGTCGACCGCGCGGTGAAGGTCGCGTTCAAGGACGCCAAGGGGCTGCACGGCTCCCCGCGCCTGCATGCCGACCTGCGCGACGCCGGCTGGGAGATCAGCGAGAAGACGGTCGCCGAATCGATGCGCCGCCAGGGTCTGGTCGCCCGCGTCATCAAGCGGCGCGGTGGCTTGACCAGGCAAGACAAGACCAAGAAGCCGTTCCCGGACCTGCTGTGCCGGGACTTCACCGCGCCAGCGCCGAACTGCAGGTGGGTCGGTGACATCACTGAGATCCCGACGGCCGAGGGCAAGCTGTACCTGGCCACCGTCATCGACCTGTACTCCCGCCGGCTGCTCGGCGCGGCGACCAGTGCCCACCCCGACGCTGAGCTGGCGTGCGCGGCGATCCGGATGGCCGTGACGGCCCGCGGCGGCAAGGAGGCGATCTGGCGAGAGGACCAGGCCGAACGTCTCGTGTTCCACACCGACCGCGGGTCGACCTACACGGCGACCTCGTTCACCACGTTGTGCGCCGACCTGGGGATCCGTCAGTCGATGGGCCGGGTGGGGTCGTGCTTCGACAATGCAGCCGCGGAGGCGTTCTTCTCATCCCTGGAGTGGGAAGTTCTCTCCCGGCACGAGTTCGACACCCGCGCCCAGGCCCGCCGCGGTCGTCATCGACTGGGCTTACGGGTTCTATAACCACCAGCGCCGCCACAGCGCGGCTGGCATGATGTCACCCGTCAACTACGAGCAGTCCACCGCAGCGTCCGTCCCGGACGCCGCGTAGCCCGAAACCCTCCACGATCTGGGGGAACCACAGTAGGCGATCCCTTCGATCATCGTGCGAGCATCTGCAAAGGGGCGACCACGACGCCCCGTGCGGGCAGGAAGCAACGGCTCGATCAGCCGCCACTGCGCATGGTCAAGTCCGCTGGGGTGGTGTACGAGGTTGATCCCTCGGTTGGGCGTGTCGGTCAGGCAGTGAGTGCCTGGAGTTCTGGCTCGGTCACCTCCTCGGCGATGGCGTGGTCGACGGCCTGGGCGCGTGCGAGGACGTCGAGTCCGAGGTAGCGGCGGCCTTCGGCCCACTCGTCGTGTTGCTCGGCCAGGACAGCGCCGACGAGCCGGATGATGCTGGCCCGGTCGGGGAAGATCCCGACCACGTCGGTACGCCTACGGATCTCGCGGTTGAGCCGCTCGTTGGGGTTGTTCGACCAGATCTGGCGCCAGATCTCCTTCGGAAACGCGGTGAACGCCAGGATGTCGGTACGGGCTTCCTCAAGGTGCTCGGCCACGGCGGGCAGCTTCTCGGCCAGGGCGTCGACGACCCGGTCGAACTGAGCGTGCACCGCGTCAGAGTCGGGCTGGTCGTAGATCGAGTGCAGCAACGCTTTGACCCAGCCCCATGACGACTTCGGGGTCGCGGACATCAGGTTCGCTGCGTAGTGGGTGCGGCACCGCTGCCACCAACAAATACGTCACGCGGCCTCACATCGATCGAGCGTGACTAGATTCGGCGACCTACCGCCTCAACCCTGTGCGCGTGGAACGACTTGCCACCTCGGCATCGGCATCTCCGGTGATGTCCTGGAGCCCCGGACGAGGGCCGGTGGCGAGGAGCGCTACCCACGGGACGAGTCCAGATCCACGAGGCCGAAGCTGCCCGCACTTGCGACTCCTCGCAGAGACCACGTGGCGGCAAGCGTGGTCGCATCGCGCGTACGTAGCGACTACATGTCCAGAAGCCGCCGAGCCCACAAGACGCTACCGAGGCGCCCGTCGGTGGATTCGGGCTTCGTATCTTAGATAGAAGTCGAGTTGCTCTAATTTAGAGCGCTTCTCGACAGCAAGATTGGCTGCATCTCGTGTCGAGGTGCAGCAAAGGTTGCACGGTCTCGGCGCGAAATCTTGCGCAACGGGCGCGGCGGCTGCGCTTTGCGCAATTTGCTGGCAACGGCACGGAGCGTCAGGGATGATCGTCGGAGTTGTGACCTGTTCCAGCCATGCCCTCGTGATTCCTTGGTCACGCCTCGGGTGTCGGCCCGTAGACGTGGTTCCCACCGCTCCCAGAGCGGCACTCCACCCGAGTCCGGAACTCGCCCGCGGTCCAGCAGTCACCACCGGGCAAGTACCGCATCGACGTTCGGGGCGCCCTTCGCCAACGTGGTGCGCCAGTCCAACTTCCTGAGATGCTGCAAGTGGCCCACGAGAACGATCGGCGCGAGGTCCACATCTGCCGCGACCTGAGTGATCCAGGGCCCGCTCAGTCGATCAGGAAGCTCCGGCAGCCCATCCGGCAGGACCCACCGGGCGGCTGTCTTGTTGGCCTCACGCTCCTGGGTCGCCTCACGTGAGTGGTCATCGGGGTCGTCGTCAACGTCTATCGTCTCGACGATCGGCGCATCGTTCTTAACGTGACCATGAGTCAGGTGAGCGATCTCGTGCACCAGAGCAAAAAGCACCTTGTCGAGTCGTTTCCCTCGACCAGACAGGCCAATGACGTGGGTCTCGTCGACAATCATCGCGCAGCCATCGATCTTCGCGCCTGGGAGGGCGGGGACGTAGACCAGTCGGACACCGACGCGGCCAAGCGTCTCTGGCAAGGTGGCAAAGTCCCCAGGGCTCTTGAGGATGCGCGGTAAGGCCGCACCGACGGCTTCGAGAGCCTTCCGCGAGTACTTGGCCGTTGGCGCCTTGTGGCGTGCAGTGTGACGGACCATGTACAGCCAGGAGGTTTGGAGGGAGGAGAGGGCTTCGCCGTGATTGGAGCGCTTGGCGGCGGCCGCAAGGCGCGGCTCGTCATCGAGCGACTTCAACTCGAAGAACCGCATGACCTCGTCCTCGAGCTCGTCCAGCGACTTGCCGGTGAGGACGCCTGCCTTCCTGAGGAGCGGGATGGGACCTTTGGCGTTGAGACGGGCACGACGGCGAACGTCGTCCAGATCACTCTGCGACTTGGAGTCTTGCTTCTGCAGCCACAGAAGGTACTGGTCCTGGAGGCTAAGCCACATCTCGGCGCTGGTCCCGAGGGCAGCGCCGATCTGCGCAGCGGACTCGCGAGTGATCTCCTTCTTACCGGAGATGATCTCGGAGACGAACTGCGCCGGGCGGTCGAGGATGGCGGCAAACTCGGCCTGAGTCCAGCCGCGTGCCTCGAGCTCGTCGGCGAGGAACTCCCCTGCGGGGAACACCTCGGCTAGTACTGCGTTCATCTCGTTCTCACTATCGATGTTCAGTGGTAGTCCACGACCTCAAGGAGCACCGCTACGCGGCCTCCTTCGGTCTTGAAGGTCAGGATCAGCCGGAACTGATCGTTGAGTCGCATCGACGTCTGGCCCTGGCGGTCGCCCTTCAGCTTCTCCATCCGCAGACCCCGCATCTCGTACAGGTCACGCTCGTCTACCGCTGCGGTGATGAGCTGGACCTTCTTCCGATACGACTTGATGACCGTCGGGTCCCACCCCTTCGGTGCGTACGCCAACTCCTCGGCGAGCCGGCGCAGCACTTCGTCGTGGTACTCGACGCGCAACATGACCTCGTTCCATCACCCCAGAGATGAAGATCCACACCTGACGGATCCTAGTCGGCCCCATGCTGCCACTTCGGCCCGACACGCTTCGACACGTTCAGTTGTCATATCATCATCAGCCATTGGGTGATGATGATCATGCTACCATGTAGGAGCCAGCAACCCGCCGGTTCGCCAACCTCAGGAGCCAACATGTCCGACAACACCAACGTCCAGACGCGCGCGAAGACCTACGCGGTGGTCATCAACGGGACCCCGCACACGCTCGACGACGAGATCGTCAGCTACAAGAGCCTGGGCGCGCTGGCCTTCCCCGGCCACGACCCCGCAGCGATCTTCACCGTCGCCTACAAGAACGCGATCGCGCCCCACGGAGGCAGTGGCACCCTCGTGGCTGGCGAGTCGGTCAAGGTCAAGAAGAAGGGAACGAGCTTCGATGTCCGCCTCACGACTCGTTCGTGACAGCCCCGACCTGCAGCGCCTCGTCAGCGAGGGCTACACCGTCCGGATCGTCAAGAACTACCTCGTTGTGGACGACATCCCGTACGTCGACTCCGAAGGGGAAGTTCAGGCAGGATCGTTCATCTGTCCGCTGGAGATGGCCGGCGATCGAACCGTCAAGCCCAGCAACCACGTCATGGCGTTTGTCGGGTCGGCTCCGTGCAACAAAGACGGGGGTGAGATCTCGCCCGGGTTCGCCAACGTCGGCCTTACGTCCGGATGGGCAGCCGGACCGGAGCTGACGCCCGCCGTCGGCTTCTCCCAGAAGCCCCGGCCCGACGGGTACGTCGACTTCTACGAGAAGGTCACGACCTACGCAGCCATCCTGCTCGGGCCCGCGCAGGCGATCGATCCGACCGTGACACCCCTGCAGGGCAAGCCCTTCACCACGGACGAAGACGACGGGGTGTTCGTCTACCTCGACACCTTCTCCAGCCGTGCCGGCATCACTGCCCGCAACGAGCTGCTTGAGTTGTCGAAGGTCGCGATCGTCGGCCTCGGCGGCACCGGCGCCTACATCCTCGACCTGCTCGCCAAGACCCCGATCCGGAACGTCCACCTCTACGACGGGGACACCTTCAGCACGCACAACGCGTTTCGAGCACCAGGCGCCGCGTCCGTCGTTGACCTGAACGCGCGGATGGCAAAGGTCGACTTCTACGCGGCCATGTACGCCAGCATGCGCCGCAACATCCACCCCCACGCCGCCTACATCACCGCAGCCAATGTCTCGGAAGTGACCGACGCTGACTTCGTGTTCCTGGCGATGGACTCCGGACCCGACAAGTGGACGATCGTGAACTCGCTCATCGCGGCCGGCGTCCCTTTCATCGACACCGGCATTGGGGTAAGCGACGACAGCGGGATCGCCGGGCAGATTCGCGTCACCACAGGGCTCCCGGGTGCAACCGACCACGTGACCCAAGGCGGGCTAATCTCCGTCGTCGCCGGTGACGCCGCCGAGTACGACACGAACCTCCAGGTCGCCGAGCTCAACATGGCTGCCGCGGTGATGGCCGTCATCCGCTTCAAGAAGTGGCTGAAGTTCTACGCCGATACTGAGGGCGAACTGCACAGTACCTATCGCATCGACACCAACGAGACTCTCAACAAGTACGCACGGATCTCCGAGCAAGCGGACTCGGGCGAAGGTGCCGGCGTAGCGTGAGTCTGCACAGACTTGAGCCGATCTACGTGACGTATGTGCCCGGCGACCTCGAGCAGGGACGTCTCTACATCTCGATGGAGTACTCGACCGCCGTGCACCTCTGTGCGTGCGGTTGTGGCGCGAAGGCTGTGACCCCGCTCGCGAGTGATGGCTGGACCCTCACGTTCGACGGGTCTGTAACTTTGCGACCATCCGTCGGGAACGGCCAATTGTCCTGCCGGTCGCACTACCTGATCACTCGGGACGCGGTCGAGTGGCTACCGCCCATCGGCGTTGCTGCGACGCGGGCGGCCATCGTGCGAGACCAGACTGCAGCGGCAGCCGATCGCGCTCCAGCACACTCGACCTGGTGGAAACGACTCGTGGACGCGCTGCGAAGACGTCGCGCATAGGGCAGGCTGACAGATCACGCACGCTTGTGGAGCGCGTAGGCGAGTTCGAACTGTTGCTGGTCGTTGAGGGAGTCTTCGAACTGTCGGTAGAGGGCTCGGTCCTTGGCGGTGGGCGCGGCGTCGAGCCACCCGGGTGAGAGGTCGATATGGGCGTGCGCGACATGGACCCACTGCCAGGTGAGCCCGTATGGCCAGCTGGTGCCGCGGGTGCCGGGTCGGTACCCGCGGGCCCACTCCTGGAACCAGCGACTGGTCAGGTGCCGGCGGTGCTCGATCTTGGCTTCAGTCGCGCGGTAGTCCCGGCGGTGCACGTCCTGAATGGCTGCCCAGATCCGATCTTGCCAATCCTGCGCAGTGATCAGCATGGTGCGCGTGCAGACGCGGGCACACCTGGTGCCCATGGGGCCGGGCATGCCCAGGGCTTCTGCGGCCATTGCCCACGTGGAGATGTCGGGGTGCGCGCGGGCCAGCGAGAGGGAGGCGAAGAGTCGGACCGTCTCCTCGCCGCTCTCGGAGGCGCCGGTCAGGTGGTCCGTGTACTGCTGGTGGGGGATGACCTGTGGGATGACCTTGTGGTTGATCTTCATCGCGGCTCCGGTCGGCGGGTGGGTGTCGAGGTGGTGGGACAGACGGCGGTGACGCGACCGTGCGGACAGCACGAGCCTGGTCAGCGTCGGCGTCATGACGGTGCGGTCGGCCAGCCAGCACAGGGTTCCGTCGTTGGTGGTCGGGGTGAGCTCGGTCCACGGCATCAACGCAGCTGCGGCGGCCTCGAGGTCGGGCGCAGTGAGGATCGCGTCGGCCGTTGCCAAGGCTGCTCCACGCAGGCCTGGAGATTCGGGCGGGCGCAGGCCCCAGCGAGGCCCACGTAGCTCGGTGCGCCGCTGCGCTTCTGTAGCGAGGTCGGCCGGCCAGGTAGCGAGTCTGCGGGCGTCGGGTTGGCTGGCGAGGTGCAGCAGGAGCGTGGTCAGGTGCCTCAGGTCGGTCAGGTAGTCGGCTCCGTCGACAGGGTCGCCCAGGACGGTGACGGCATTCCGGGTGAGGGCGTCAGCAATGCGGGTCTGCATGGCGAGGACTTCTTCGTCGGCGGGCTCGACGGGGATGGTGGTGAGGTCGTGCTGGCATTGACTTGCGGGGCCGGCCCCGAGCGGATTCCCGCAGACGGACCGCGCACCGACGCGGCGCAGGTGGGAGTGTCGCTGGTCGCGGAACGGGCGGTTGCAGGCCGGACACTGGATAGCCAGGAGGGTGCCATGACGGGTGCAGGCGGTGACGATGAGCAGGCGCCAGCAGGTGCGCCAGGCTCCGTCCTCGGCGAGGCAGGTGGGGCAGATCTGGGTGCCGTGGGCGGGGGTCCAGCCGCGGGCGGCGACCTGCCGGTAGGAGTCCTGGTCGCCGGGGTCGAGGCCGGTCAGGTCGAGCGCGGTTCCGTCGAACGCACTGACGGTCGCTGCTGTGATGGTCTGCTCTGGGATGCGGGCCAGCGCGGCGAGGGTGGCGATGGTCGCGGGCGCGGGGGCGAGGGTCAGGTACCGGGTGTTGGCGCCGCGGCTGCGTAGATGGTTCAGGAGCTGTGAGGTGGTGAGGCCGTTGGCGTCGGCTAAGTGCTCGAGCCAGGACTCGATGGACTCTCCGTCGCGAGGGCTGACGGAGATCGGCAACGGGGATGCAATGGTCATGCCGTCACGCGTCGTGGCTTGCTGGGGACGCGGAGCCGGTACGTGTCTTCGCGGCCGTTGCGGTAGGCGCGGCCGCCGGCGATGCCGGTGTACCCGGACAGTTCGGCCAGGTCGGAGCACTCGGCGAGGATGGGGCATCCGATGCAGACCTCGGCCGGTGCGAGCAGGGCCCGGGCGCGGTCGTCGACGGCCTCGGCTGCCAGGTAGTGGCGTTCCCACCGGCCCCAGCGGGCGGCCATGCCTTTGCAGTTTCCGTCCGCCAGGCTCCAGGCGGCGTCGCGGGCGAGAGCCTCGCGGCTGATGCCCCTCATCGACGGACTCCCGTCTGGGTGCACCGGGCGGGTTCGAGGGTCGCGCTGCTGATAGTGATGCAGCCGGAGAGTTCGAGGTCGGGGCCGTGAGCGCACCGCAGCTGCTGCTGCAGATCGGCGCATGCCTCGGCGGCCTCCTGCCCGCTCAGGTAGCAGGCGACGGGGTCTTGGCAGTCCCAGACGATCCAGACCCGCTGCTCCGGCGTCGGTGACCGAGCCTGTGTGGGGTCGAGGAAGGCTTCGACGATCAGGCGTAGCTCCTCGAAGTAGTGGGCGTAGAAGGTGGCGTCCATCGCGGCTATCGGGGTGTCGTCGATCGCCTCGAGCAGACGCCTGGCCAGCTGCTCCACTGACTCGCCGGGTGTGTTGTCGTCGGGTGTCATCCGTACCTCCTGGCGATGCCGGCCCACGTGCTCTGGGCCGCTGGGATCTGGAGCAGGTCGGTGTCGGCGATGAGTTGTTGCCCCGTCTCGTGAAGCAGCAGGCGCGTCTCCGGGTCGATCCGCTGGTCGAAGGCTTGAACGTCGCGGTCGGGTATGGCCGGCCAAGCGCTGGAGCGCATGGGGCCGTGGGTGAACCGGGTCCAGATCCACGCCAGCGCCAGTCTCCTGAAGGCCGGTTTCGTGGTGATCACCGAGGGCAGCCGCCGGTGGGTGGTCCGGGGCAGCCGGGTGACGGCTCGAAGAATGTCGCGGCGGCGCTGGTAGTCGATCAACCCGGCTGCCAGCAGCTCCTGCAACGCGGCGGGGGTGAGCAGGTCGCCGTCCTGCTCGCGCAGGCCCTGCCCGGCGTGGATGCCGTCGATGAGCACGCAGGAGGGGATGCCGACGACCCCCAGAGCGGTCATCGCCTCTCCCGGCGTCTCGGCGTGGCCGGCGGCGTGGCTGATGAGCATGTGCAGGGCGGTGGCGGCGCGGGTCAGCGACAGCCACGCGCCGGGCGTCCGCTCCTCCTCACCTGGGGGTGGCGGGAGCATGCTGGGCACGTGGTCCGGGCGCAGCCCGTCCTGGTGGACGTGGTGACGCAACCGGGTGAGGAACCAGTCCAGCCGGTCGCGGTCGGCATCGTTGAAGAGGGCCGATTGGTGGCAGCGCAGGTGAGCGGGCTTGCTGCGTCCACCACGACGTGGGCCGGTTAGGACCAGTAGCGCTGCGACGGTGGTTGGGTCCGGGCAGGGGTAGGCACCCCACCTCCGAGCGGCGTCCAGGTCCACCGGAGGCAGGTCGCCACCCCGGCCCAAGGAGTCGCTGTCGATCGTGGCGGCCAGGTCTTGGCAGCGGCGACGCCGCCGGTACAGCACCTGCCTGGCACCGCGGTCCGCTACCGAGGCCTCGGCCAGCCCTGCGAGGGTCTGGACGACCTCGAGGACGCGCGGGTGCGCGGGGACCGCGACTTGCAGGTAGCCGGCTCGAATCAGGTAGCAGGAGCAGCGCAGGCAGACCGGCATCAGCGCGGTCTGCCACAGCAGCTCCCGGTGGCCGGTCGACACCGTGCAGGATGGGCATACCCAGGCCACGGCGTGGTGCAGTCGCCACCCGTGGCGACGCTGGGGCCCGTGGCCACGGACCGTCAGCGGGTAGCGGTCCATCGTCAGCTGCGTCGCCGCCGCATGGTCGAGCGCGGCGAGGGAGCCGATCGTGGACAGATCGCTCGGCGGGACGTCGATGTCGTGTCGCCACGCCGGAAGTACCCGGCCACGCACCAGGCCGTTGGCGTCGGCCAGCCGCACCGCATACGAGGACAACGGCTCCCCGGGGTGAGGCGCGGGCCGGACCGGCAGGAGCGATGCGTTCACGAGGCACCGACCTTGGCTCGACGCTTGGACGCCTTGGGGGCAGCGGTGCGCAGGTCGACCTCACCGGCGGCGGCCCTGGCGGACAGGGGGACGGAGTCGAGGTGGTCGGTAGTGATCGTCTCGGAGCCGTCGTCGAACGCCGCCAGCAGAGCCTCGGTGAGCAGCAGGGCGGTGTCCCCGACGTAGCCCTGGGTGCGGCGCCAGATGTAGCCGGCCAGGTCTCGGGCGAACACCCCGGCCGGGGCACAGTCGAAGTAGGGCAGCAGGACGGTCTCGGCGTCCTTGAGGAACCGTTGCCAGTCCCGTTTCTCCTCCTCGGTGCCGAAGCCGTACGGGCGAAGGGTGACCCGTTCGAGGCGGGAGTTGATCTGCGGGTCCAGGTAGATCGGTGAATCGTGCAGGTCGGCGCCGATGAGGATCATCGTGCCGCCCAGCTCGCCCAGCTCGGTGTTGAGGTACTTGAGGAAGTCGAGCATGTCGCGGGAGTCCTTGTTGGACACGTCGAGGAAGTGGGCGTCATCGATGAGCAGCAGCCGCACGCCGTGCTGGCGGAAGGCGTGCACCACCCGGGTCGTGGTGACCCGGACCAGGCCCTCGCTGGGGTAGCCCATCGTCAGCAGCAGCGCGGCGAGCACGTCACGGATCCTGGAGGCCGCCCGCAGCGTGATGTAGACGTGCGGGATCCAGTCCGCGGTGACCCCTGGTTCGGGGTTCCACGTCGGCCGCGGGTCCGCGCAGGCGGGGCCGAGCAGGTCCCGGTATGCCGCCTGGGCCCAGTCCTTGACGAACGTCGACTTCCCGACCGCGAACGGGGCGCTGACCGACCCGATGGCCTTCGCACCCGGCGGGCGGAGGGTGTTGCGCTCCACCAGCCGGGTCAGTCGCGTGGCGGCACGCCGCGCCAGGGCCGACGGCAGTACGACGGTGGCCAACCCAGAGCTGAGCACTTCCCAGTAGGCGTCCTGAGCCGCGTCCGGCGTCTCGTCGAACACTTCCACCGGGACCGGCGGGGGCAGAGCGATCGATGGTGCGGTCGCTTGCTGGTGCCACAGGCGTGCGTCCATCAGATCGCCTCCTCGTCGTAGTCCGGAAGCGGGGCGTCGAAGTCAGAGGAAGAGTTCTGCGCCCGGTCGAGGGTGGTGTTCCCCTCTGCTCCGTGGATCCTCGGGAGTCCTGCTGCGGCCTGCTCCTCCAGTTGACGGTGTGCGTCGGCGACCTCGGCGTGGTCGCGTTGCGACTGCTCCCAACGCAGTTGCGCGGCAGCGAGCTTGGAGCGCCACTCGTCCGTGGTTGGGGCTGCGGTGAGCTCGCCGATCTCATCGATGATCTGGCGCATGACGCGGGTCTTGTTGATGGATCGGTTGCCCCCGCGTTCCTTGATGCGCTCCAGGGCCCTGTCGCGGACGACATCGCCGAGAGGTGCGTGGATCAGGTGTCGCGCTTTCCACGGGACCTCGTGGATCCGGTCGGTGTCCGGGTGACGGAACCAGAGGCGGGTGACGTCGCGTGGGTCGATGTGGAAGGGGATGGCCGAGTCCTGCGCACGGAAGGTTCCGGGCCTGACCGAGCGGAAGTCTTCGAGGACGGCCGCGTCATAGGTCAGGTTCTTGTGCTCGACACCGGCGTGCCCGGGGGACAGCCAGATGATCGGGAGGAACTGGTAGAGCAGATCGGGGTGCTGCGGCACGAGGATGCGGCCCGTTGCGTCCGCGAGGGCGTCGTGCATCTCCAAGGGGGTCAGGCGGATGCCCGGTGCTCCGGGCAGGGTGAGTCCGTCGTGCGGCATCCGGTGGTAGTCGAGGGCGACCCATCGTCGGAAGTGGCGCTCGAGCTCGTCGGCGGTCAGGAGCGGCTCGTCCGCCTCGATGCCGATGAAGCGTCCCCGCTGGTGGATGGAGCGGCCCTTGTATCCGGGCACCTGCTGGTAGGCGCGTTCGAGGTCCTCCATCTTCCGCTCGGAGTGGGGGTTGTCCGTGGGCTTCTTGCCGCGCGAGAGGCGCAACTCGATGGCGAAGTGGTTTAGCAGGGCGCGGAAGTGCTCGCCGACGAAGATGCTGCCGTGGTCGCTGCGCAGTGAGGTGGGGGCCACCCCGGGCAGGTAGTGCACTCCTTGGATCGTCAGGTCACGCTTGACGGCGGGTCGTCTACCGATGTGGACGGGGTTGCCGCCAAGGTCGAGGGACTCGGGGATGCCGCACCAGCGGAAGTCGTCGATGGTGGTTCCGTCGACGACCATGGCGAACTGCCGCATGGCGTCATAGACAAGGAGCCCGACGTCGATGCCGCGGGCTCCCCGCGGAAACACTCGTATGCCGTGGATGACCCGGGTGGCGATCGAGTGGATGACGCCGACCTCGACGTTGATGGCGCGCTCCCGCAGGGGGTCGAGGACGAAGTTGTTGGCGATGGTCAGGTCGGTGGCGAGCTCAGACGGGTGCTGGGCCGGGTAGCTCTGGTGACCGGCGACTCGGCGCAGGGACTTGGAGCGTTGGGCCCGCACCGAGGACCCGGTCGCGCGCCAGTGGTAGCTGAGGAACTCCTGGGTGATCCGGTCCGGCAGGTGCGGGTCGGTGATGCCCTCGTTCTTGAGGGCCACGCGGACCTGCCGTTCGATCTCCTGCAGGTTCGGGCGGCTCTTCGAGCCGTCGTACTGCGCGAACTTCTCCAGGGCGATCCGTCGGAAGTCGGCGTCGATGACGTCGAAGGCCTGGCGGCCCTTGATGGCTCGCCCGTCGACGAGGCTGCGCAGCCCACCGCCGACCCAGAGGTTGTCCCAGCGTTGCAGAGTGCGGGGGGCGATCCGGTGGTGCAGCAGTTCCCCGTCGTAGACCCGGCGCATCACCGCCCGGTCGACGGAGCGTTCGAAGGAGACGACCTTGCTCATCTCGCGGTACCGCGCGGCCAAGCTGAGGCCGAAGTCGTCACCGAACGGGTAGAAGGGCTCACCGGGCTGGGCGAGCTCGCGCAGCCCGAAGCGGAACCCGGTCCGTGCCTCGAGGACGCACTCCTGCTTGAAGAGTGCCTCGCGGCGCACCGATTCCTCGAGCTGGGGCCACCACGGGAACAAGGAAGCGTGGACGGCCTGTGGACCGTCCTCACCGACCGCTCGCGCCTGAAGCTGGGTGAAGGCCACGGATCGGTCTTCTCCAGTCGAGAAGCGCAGACGCACCCCATGGCGTTCCAGGTCCGTGACGACCGCGTAGCCGTCCGCGGTCAGGATCCGCGACCCGAGAGTGAGGGGAACGGCCGGGTCACTCATGGCACGTCCCGGAGCGCACGAATAGGCGTCGTCCGGCCAATCGGTTGGTCGAGGTCGACGACGAGGGCGCCGATCCAGGCGTAGTGCCACATCGCACTGACCAAGTGGCCCGCACCGCGGTCCGCGTCCAGGACCACCCCGACGGTCGCGCCGGGATCCCGGCAGATCCGGAGGAGCTCGTCCCGGGCGGCCGGGTACCACGGCATCACCCGCCGGTATGCCGTCAGCCACCGCACGTTGTCCCGCCGCACGGGCGACCCGCCCCCGTAGACCCGGTAGCCCCACCCCACCTCGCCGCACGCCGCCTCGGTCAGGTCGCGGCTCTCGACGAACTTCTCGTCCTGCCGCTCGACGGGCCGGACGTCCCAGATGGTCACGGCACCCTCCCGCCCGAGGACCAGGAGGTCGGGAGTGTGCACTCTGGACCGGCGGTTGGCCGTGCTGAGCGCGAGCCGGGCGGGTTGCGACACCATCCAGACCACGTCCGGGTCTCGGTCGAGCTCACGCACCAGATCGTGCTCGAGCCCGGACTCCAGACGGATCGGACCGTCGAGCGTGACGGAGTGAGCCTGGACTGGGATGTGGCGACTCTTCTCCGTCGACCGTGGGGCACGGATCGAACGCAAGGCGGGCACATCTGGCGGCCCGGTCGTCCAGTCCCAGACCTGAGGGCCGGCGTCGAACCGGAACGTCCAAGAGACCACACGGGCTGGCCGCGGGCACGCGGCATCCCTAGACTGACCCATGACGGATCCTCGCTTTCGCAGCGTTCACTCGGGTCTGTCGCTGAGGGCGTACCGGTAGCAGCCGGTGCGCCCTCACTCCGTCTGGAGCGGGGGCAAAGAGACCTAAGGGGAACCTAGCGGAGTGTTGCCGCTCGCGCAACCATTTCCGTCCAGGAGTGCGGGCCCCCGCAGCTTGGCGGTGGAAACCGGTGACGTGCGCTCCTCGAGCGTGCCTGCCGGGGGTTCCTTGCTGCGACCCGTCCACATGTGAGCATTTCCGCAGGTCAGCTCGGCTAGTCATAAATCGCCCGATGACCCACGCCTAGACTCAGGATTAATGACTAGAGGAGGTAGCATGGGGCGCCTACCAACCACGATGCCTGACCAGCATCCCGAGCGCCGGGGTGGCGCCTTGAAGCGAACCTTGCAGACCTACCTGCAATCCGTCGCGGACCCGTCGCCGATTGACGTCGTACGCGGCCTGGACGAGACCGTGCAGCCGAGGACCGAGTACCGGTGCCTGAATCCCGTGTGCGATCAGATGTGCGCGTGGCCCTCCGGCTACGCGGCCGGACGACCGACCAGGTTCTGCTCGCGCAGCTGCCGTCAGATGTTCGACCGGGTGCGAGCACGTCTTGCCTGGGAGGTCGACACGCTCGAGGAGTGGCTGCAGCACGCCGATCTGCTGGCCAAGGACCGCGCCGCACTCGAACGCGCCGCCGGCCAGCGCCGCTGGGCCTTGGAGCGCTACCCCGTCACCGGAGTGGGGGCTGGCCAGCCCACGTCCTGACCTTGGAGTGGCGTCAGGCTGACTCGCGCAGTGTCTCCCAGAGCTTCATCATCCCCATGATCGTCAGGATCTCCTCGCGCGACCGGTCCGCGGCAAGTCGCTCCAGCCCGCGCTGCTGACTGTCGGTGGCCTCGACGATCACCTCCTGGATGGTGTTCCACAGGTCTGGCCCGGAGAAGAAGTCCGGCTTGTTGTTCGCAACTGCCTGGGCGCGCAGGTCCTCGTTCTCGAGCATCTTGCGCAGCACGGTCTCGACCGCCGAGACCTGGTCGCCGTCGGAGAGGCCGTCGCCGTCGAAGAGGGTGTTGATGTGGGCCAGGACCTCCGACCATGGCACCAGGTCGGCCTCGTGGCGGCCGCGGGATCCGGCTGCGAGGACGGACGCAAGCCCCTCGGCCTGCCCGGTCGCCAGGTCGAGTTCCTGCTCGGGCTGCTTGTGCAGCGCGTGGTGGGTCAGAGTGACATCGGAGAGGTCGATGGTTTCCTCGTGCCGGTTGGAGTCCTTGAGAGCCTCGGCGAGCAACCGCGCGAAGGTCGCCCGCTTCTCCAGGTCGACGTCGTCGTAGTCGACGATCGACCCGAGGAAGTCGTAGGTGCTGACGAAGGAGCGCAGGTCACGGCGGAAGGTGTCGAGCCGATCGGTCTCGCTGTCGTCCTGAGTCTGCAGCGCCCGCCGGTATGCCGTGTTGAACCGTTCCTTCACCGGCGCCAGCGCGGCGGACAGCTTCCCCTGGCTGGGCTTGGTGGAGCCGTCGCCCCAGTAGGCCCTCGCGCAGGTGTCAACGTCGACGTCGTCGAAAAGGCCGACGCCGGCGAGCTTGTCCCACTGATCGAAGACGATGTTGGGATCGCTGGCCTGCGTGAGGTAGGCACCCTCGTAGTAGACCTTGAATGCGTCGAGGACGTCCTCGGCGTGGTTGACGAAGTCCAGGACATAGGTGGTCTTGCCCGGGTAGGTGCGGTTGAGCCGGGACAGGGTCTGGACGCACTGCACACCGTCGAGCCGCTTGTCGACATACATCGCGCACAGCAGCGGCTGGTCGAACCCGGTCTGGTACTTGTTCGCCACGATGAGCACCTGATACTCGTCGGTGCCCAGCGCCTCGGGGATGGTGCGCCCGCGCAGGTCGGTGTTCATCGAGTGCTCGGTGAACTCCTCCGGCCCGGACTCGGAGTCCTCGACGGACCCAGAGAACGCGACGAGGGTGGCGACGTCGGTGAGGCGGTGCTCGGCGATGTACTTGTCCATCGCGAGCTTGTAGCGCACCGCGGACTTGCGGGAGTCGGTGACCACCATGGCCTTGGCGTTGCCGTCCAGCAAGGGTGCGACGTTGGCGCGGAAGTGCTCGACGATGATGGCGACCTTCTGGCTGATGTTGTACGGGTGCAGCTTGACCCACTGCATCACCGACTTCATCGCCTTGGACTTGTCGACCGTCTCGGAGTCGTAGTCCTGCCCGCCGTGGACCAGGCGGAACGCCGTCCGGTAGGTCGTGTAGTTCGTGAGCACGTCGAGGATGAAGCCCTCCTCGATGGCCTGCTGCATCGAGTACAGGTGGAACGGCCGCTTGTCGGCCTCCTCGCCGATGTCGGAGGTGCCGAACAGCTGGAGCGTCTTGCCCTTCGGGGTTGCGGTGAACGCGAAGAAGGAGACGTTCGGCAGCGCACCGCGCCCCTCGAGCTCCAGCCGCACCAGGTCGTCGACGCCGACCGTGCCGTCCTCTTCGGTGACGTCGTCGAGAACCCTGCCCGACAGGGTCTGTCGCAACTTGTTGGCCGATTCCCCGGTCTGGGAGGAGTGGGCCTCGTCGATGATCACCGCGAACCGCTTGCCCGCCAGCGCCTTGGACTCCCGGATCGCCTCCAGCGCGAACGGCACCGTCTGGATCGTGACGACGATGATCGCCCCGCCGGTGGTCAATGCCTCCGTCAGTGCCTGCGACTTGGAGGCGAACCGCTTGGCGAAGTCGCTGTCGGTGCCCTGCCCGATCGGCAGCACCACGCCCCGCTTGTGGTCGATCTGGTAGATCGCGTCCTGCAGCTGGTCGTCCAGCACCGTCCGGTCGGTGATCACCAGCACCGAGTCAAAGACCTTGTCAGAGTCCGCGTCGTGCAGCGTGGAGAGCTGGTGCGAGAGCCACGCGATCGAGTTGGTCTTGCCCGACCCAGCCGAGTGCTGGATCAGGTAGCGCTGCCCGGGGCCCTTCTCCTTCGCGTCGGCGAGGAGCGTGGTGACCGCGTCGTGCTGGTGGTAGCGCGGGAAGATCACCGTCGAGGACCGGCTGACCCTGCCGGTCGCCGGGTCCTTGCGCTTGCTCACCTGGACGTGCATGAACTTGCCCAGGATGTTCAGCCAGGTGTCCTTGGCCAGCACCTCCTCCCACAGGTATGCCGTGGCCGCGCCGTGCGGGTTCGGCGGGTTGCCGGCATGCCCGGCGTTGCCACGGTTGAACGGCAGGAAGCGGGTCGCAGCGCCGTCGAGCCGGGTGGTCACGTAGACCTCCGAATTGTCGACGGAGAAGTGGACCAGGGCCCGGTGCCCAGGCGTCAGCAATGGCTCGCGGCGACGGGTTGTGGGGTCCACCGGTGGCCGGTCGTGCCGGTACTGGCGGATGGCCTCGTGGACGTCCTGCTGGAACTCGCTCTTCAGCTCGGTCGTCGCCACGGGCAGCCCGTTGACGAAAAAGACCAGGTCGATCGAGTCGGTCTTGTTCTCCGAGTAGTACACCTGCCGCGCCACCCGCAGCCGGTTCTGGGCATAGCGCTTGGTAGTCGTCGGGTTCATCGACTCCGCCGGGCGGAACTGGCACAGGTCCAGCTGCTTGGTGAACTTGAACCCGTAGCGCAACGCGGACAGGGTCCCTCCGCCCGCGTCGAGGGGGCGATCCAGCGACTCGGCAAGCCGGTCCAGCAGTCGCTCCCGATCCTTGTCAGTCTTGACCAGCGCGGCGAGGGTCTCCGGCTGGGTCGCCTCCAGCCAGGCGAACAGGTCAGCGGGCCACAACGCCCGCTCCTTGTCGTAGCCGGTCGCACCCGGCTCGTAGACCCACCCATGCGCGCCGAGATGGTCACACAACTCGTCCTCGAGCTGCCGCTCATGCTCCACCGCCACGCCTCAGCCCGCCTTCCCGTAGGTGGTGACGTCCAACCTGCCCGTCACCGCCGCCGTGATCAAGGCCGCGCGCCGCTCCCTGAGTAGGTCGATGCACGCCTTGGCGGATCTGCGCAACCGGCTCGCGCGCTCACGGGCGCGACGAATCTCGTCGGCCGCCTCACGTTGCTCATGCAGGGACGGTACCGCGATTGGCAAGGCCGCAAAGAGCGCCCAGTTTCGGTAGTCAGCACTTCGTTGCCGGACACTCCACGCGAACTTCTCGAGCATGCCGGACACGCCCAGGGCGCGGATGTGCTGGGCTAGGTACTCAGCATCGTGGCCTTCGCGCGCCCGGCAGACGTGGTAGACGGGCGAGCACTTCCCAGACACCTCTGCCACGCCCACTGCTCCCGCGAAGCCATCCAGGCCGTGAAAGACGAGGTCGCCAACCTCCACCCCCTGATACCCATGCTCTGTGAAGGAGATGGTGTAACCGTCCTCTCGCCGAACTCCACGGCTTGTCACCTGGCCATCCCGGTACGCGGTGACGATCGGGGCAGGTTCAGCCGGAGGTCGCTCGAGACGCTCCAAGACTCTTCCAATCCGCGTTGCCGCAGCGCCCTGAGTGTGGCCAAGCGTCCATGCCTTCCGCAAAGCGTCTTCCCTCTCGTCAAGCAGGGCGAGTAGCCGCTCTTGCTTGGCGATGAGCGCGTCGATCTTCGCCGTCTCACGGTCCAGGAAGTTGGCGACAGCACGTTGGACATCCAGCGGCGGGATCCGAACGCCGATGTCTCCAATAGCGGCGGCCGATGTCGCAGGGTAGCTGACGCCCGTGCTGATGGACTCGACGGTGGAGATGAAGTTGTCGGCCTGGAGCTGCCACGTCAGATAGCGCGGGTACACACGCTGCCGGTCCGGACTGATCACGGCGAACCCTGTCGAGAAGACAAGGGGGTCCTCCGTTGCGGGCACCTCCGTCACGGCCCGCAGATAGGTCCGCACCGTGGAGACGACGGTATCGCCAGCTACGGCGAGCCTCCTGGCTCTGCTGGGAGCGACTGCGAAACGGGTCGGTTCGGCCGGAAGCGCGAGGGTCCCCTGACCTACGGCGGAGATGTCCACGTACAGGAACTCAAAGCCAGGATCGGCATCCTCCGCTAGGACGCCCTCGTTGATCGAGCTGACGTACTTGAGCCGGATCATCTCGCTCACGAGTCGAGCTCCGCGAACAGTTCCTGGATCTCGGCGATGAGCCGCTTGACGTCGGCGTCGATCTCCTCGAGCGTGCGTGGCGGGACGTACTCGTAGAAGTGCCGGGTGAAGGGGATCTCGTAGCCGACCTTGGTCTTGGCGTGGTCGATCCAAGCGTCGGGGACGTACGGAAGGACCTCGCGGGCGACATACTCGTCGACGTCCTGACCGAGCGGGACGTTCTCGGTGTCGCGCAGCTTGGGGTCCGGCTCGGGGTTGCCCTTGGCGTCCGTGCAGATCTCCGCGGTCTCGTCACGTTCGCTCAGGGCTGCGTGGATGGCCTTGCGGACCGGTGATCCGACCTGGAGACCGGCGGCGCCGAGTGCCTTGCCCAAGGCCTGATCGAAAGCCGGACGCGCTCTCCACACGGTCTCGCGGTCGAGGGTCTGCAACGCGCGGCGGAGCTGCTCCTGCGTGCTCTCGTCGAGCTTCTGAACCGCCTTGGACGTGATGGCCTCGTCAATCCGCTCAGCCGTGGCTTGGAAGGCGAGGCGCAGCGATCGTTCGACGGTGATGGTGTGGAAGCCGAAGGCCTCCCCCGGGAAGACCTTGGAACGCTTGTCATCGGCGCCATCGAACTCGGCGTACAGCTTGACGAGGGTCTCGATGTCGGCGGGCAACAACTCCTTGCGCTTCGACCCGAGGGACTTGCGCATCTTGGTGAACATCTGCGAGCCGTCGATGAGCTGGACGTAGCCGCGCCGTTCGGCCGGCTTCTTGCGGTCGAGGACCCAGATGTAGGTGGCGATGCCGGTGTTGTAGAACACGTCGGTCGGCAGCGCGATGATCGCGTCGAGGAGGTCGGACTCGATGACCCAGCGCCGGATCTCCGACTCGCCCGACCCTGCCCGCCCGGTGAACAACGGCGATCCGTTGAGGACGATCGCGGCCCGGCCGCGCACGTTCTCGTCGTCGGGGTCGACGGTGCGCATCTTGTCGATCAGGTGGAGCAGGAACAGCATGGACCCGTCGGAGACGGCGGGCAGGCCGGGGCCGAAGCGTCCGTTGAAGCCGAGCTGCTTGTGCTCCTTGATGACTTCGCGCTGAGAGGTCTTCCACTCCACTCCGAAAGGAGGGTTGGAGAGGCAGTAGTGGAAGTCCTTGCCCGCGTGGGCGTCGTCGGTGAGGGTGTTGCCCAGGGCGATGGCGTCAACCGGCTGGCCCTTGATGATCATGTCCGCCTTGCACACGGCATACGAGCTGGGGTTGATCTCTTGCCCGGCCATGAGCAGCCGGGCGGCCGGGTTCTGCTCACGCAGGTGCTCATCCATCGTCGAGAGCATCCCGCCAGTGCCGGCCGCGGGGTCGTAAACGCGGCGGTTCACGGCCTTGCCCGGGGTGGTCGCATCCTCGTCGCCCACCAGCAGCAGGTCGACCATGAGGGCGATGACCTCACGGGGGGTGAAGTGCTCACCAGCGGTTTCGTTGCTCGCCTCCGCGAACTTGCGGATCAGCTCCTCGAAGACCGAGCCCATCTCGGTGTTGCTGACGTGCTGGGGGCGCAGGTCGAGCTTGGCGAACTCCTGGACCACCAGGTAGAGGGCATTGGCCTCCTCCAGGCGTTGCACCTGCTCCTCGAACCCGAACCGGGTGAAGACGTCGCGAACGTTGTCGCTGAAACCGTCGACGTAGGACAGCAGGTTGGCCTTGATGTTGGCGCTGTCCCCGGTCAGCGACGGGAGCGTGTACGGCGAGGTGTTGTAGAAGGAGTACTTCGCGGCCTTACGCAGCTTGACGTCCAGCAGGTCCTTGGCCGTCCGGTCACCGGAGCGCTTCTGCTCGGAAAGCACGGCGTCCTTGGTCGCGGCCAGGACGCAATCCAGCCGGCGCAGGATCGTCATCGGCAGGACGACGTCGCCGTACTCCTTGGGCTTGTACGGCCCGCGCAGCAGGTTGGCGATGGACCAGATGAAGTTGGCGTCCGGCTTCGACGGCAAGGTGAGGTGTCCTCTCGTGGTGCGTGGCCCCATCCTTGCCCATCACTCCAGCCTCTCGGTGGAGCGGTCTTGCCCGCGCCGTTCGAGGCGCAGGCAAGACCGAGGGTCAGGCCGCCCGGATCAGCACGAAGCCTCGGCGGCGGCTCTCATCAAGGTTGTCCCTCAGCTCGCGAGCGACAACATCCTCGACGTGTGGTGGGACCTGGCAGCCGCACGAGGACCCCCGCCACGACCGTAGCCGTCAGGAGCCGCCTCCTCGCAGCGCAGCTCCGGCGGGACCCCTCGGGTCAGGGTGACACAGAGGTCGTGCTCGCACGCTCGACCCACCAGTTTGACGTGACAGCGATGTGGAGACATCGCCACCTCCTTCGCGGCCCAAGTTGGGCCGGGTTCGGGAGGCCTCTAGACTTGGCGATTGCTACATCGAGGTTGTCTAGATGACCTCCGGCGGGGCGAGCGTTGCAAGCGCTCGCCCCGCTTCTTCTTGTGGACAAGGACCCGTCTCTGCGGGCGGGCCCATCCTGACAGCCACCACTGACAGCTGCCGGGCTCTCGGGGTAGGCCACGCGGTTGCCCGACGCTCCGGCGACCTGACCATTCATAACCAAATCTTTGCTTTCCAGAGCTCATTGATAAGCGGCAGGAATGTTACATACGGACAGTCGCTGCGCAAGATTGGCTGCATCTCGACAACAGGTTCGTGCAAACAAGGCCCCGTCTCGACAACATCGGTCAGTAGTTCGCCGCCATGTTCGTGAACCTGGAGTAGTGGCCCTGGAAGGCGACGGTGATGGTGCGGGTGGGGCCGTTTCGGTGCTTGGCGACGATGATGTCGGCCTCACCCTCGCGGGGTGAGTCGGGCTCGTACACCGATTCGCGGTGGAGGAGCATGACCATGTCGGCGTCCTGCTCGATGGAGTTGTGCACGGCGATGCCGTCGGCGATGAAGTTGTGCGTGCCGAGGACGGTCGCGTCGTACACCTCCTCGATGCCGTCGAACTCGACGCCGACCACGACCTCCCACTCGACGTCGTTGATCGCCTCGAGGTCGGCCTCGTCGCGCTCGAGCAGGGTCGCCACCTGGCGCAGCGTGCCCACCGCCTCGGGCCCCTCGGGCTCGACCTCGCCGGCCGACTCGGTGACCGGGCTCAACGCCTCCGCGACGTTCTGCCACAACGGGAGCTGCCCCTCACCCGGCAGGGGTGCGGCGGTGACCTCACGCACGATCTCGAGCAGGCGCACCGCATCGGAGGCCGCCGGGCCGTCGATGCCGATCTCCTGCAGGAACCGGCGCTGGGAGTCCACGTCGACGACGTCGAGCACCCATCCGGAGTCATCCCCGGTGATCGCACACGAGATGCCGAACCGCAGCAGCAGCCGCGACAGCTTGTCGAGCCGCTCCCGCCCGTCAGCGAAGCAGAAGATCTCCCCGCCCGGACGGTCCGAAGACAGCATGACCCCACCCGAGGCGGAGAAGAACGCCCGCACGAAGAGCGCGATCTGCGCCTTGGGCAGCGAGGGCACGACCGAGGGGATCGTGGCCGCCGGGTGCTCCGCGCACAACAACGCCGCGGTGCGCACGTCTTCGTCGGCCCAGTCCTCGTCCAGCCGGATCGGCCCCGCCACGTGCCGCGGCGCGGCCACCCGTGTACCGCAGGTGATCTCGCCGAGCGGCACCCAGCCGTCGTAGGTGAGGAACGGGTGGTTCTCCGTGGCCCGCACCGTCTTTCCCGACGCCAACGTCAACCGGTACACCGGCTTGGTGCCCGTCGCGAACGCGTGCGTCAACGGCCGCCGCACGTACCGCAGCGACTCGTCCAGCGCCCACACCGGCACGTCGGTCTCCCCCGACGCCGCCAGCTCACCGATCGCGACCTCCGCGCCGGTGTCGGCCCGCAGGATCCTCGTCTCCGCGGTCAGGCACCCCGACTCACGCAGGTCGCTCACCTGCGGTTTCTTGTCGGTGCGCTGCTCGGGTCCACGGTTCAACTGCGACAGCGCGATAACGGGCACTTCGATCTCCTTCGCGAGCAACTTCAAGGCACGAGAGAACTCCGAGACCTCCTGCTGGCGGGACTCGACCTTCTTGCCCGAACTCATCAGCTGCAGGTAGTCGATGATCACCATCTTGAGGTTGTGGCGCTGCTTGAGCCGGCGGCACTTGGCCCGGATCTCCATGAGCGACATGTTGGGCGAGTCGTCGATGAACAGCGGCGCCTCGCTGACCTCACCCATCGTGCGGGCCAGCTTGCTCCAGTCCTCGTCGCGCATCGTGCCCTTACGCATGTGCTGCAACTGGATGGAGGCCTCGGCCGACAACAGACGCATCGTGATCTCGTTGCGGCTCATCTCGAGCGAGAAGACGACGGTGGTCATGTTGTTGTGGATTGCGGCCGCACGTGCAAAATCCAAGGCCAGTGTCGATTTGCCCATCGCCGGCCTCGCCGCGATGACGATCATCTGCCCCGAGTGCAGGCCGTTGGTGAGGTCGTCGAGATCAGTGAATCCCGTGGGCACACCGACCATCTCGCCCGTCGACCCCGAGGCCTGCTCGATCTCGTCGGCCGTGGCCTCGAGCAGCTCGCCGAGCACGTGGTAGTCCTCGCCGCCGCGCTTGTCGGCCACCGCGTACACCTCGGCCTGCGCCGAGTTGACGATCTCCTCCACGTCGCCGCCGTCGGTGCCGTAGCCCAACTGCACGATGCGCGTGCCCGCGTCGACCAGCCGGCGCAACACCGCCCGCTCGGCCACGATCTGCGCGTAGTACCCGGCATTCGCCGCCGTCGGCACACCCGCGATGAGCTGGTGCAGGTACGACTGCCCGCCCACCCGCGACAACTCGCCACGCTTGGTCAGCTCGTCGGCCACGGTGATCGCATCGGCCGGCTCACCGCGGCCGTACAGGTCGAGGATCGCCTCGAAGACCAGCTCGTGGGCAGGCCGGTAGAAGTCGACGCCCCGCAGGACCTCGATGGAATCGGCGATCGCGTCCTTGGACAGCAACATGCTGCCCAGCACGCTCTGCTCGGCCCCGACGTCCTGCGGCGGCACACGATCCTCGCCGCCCCCGGACACGGCCTGAAGTCCGCCCTCGAAGTCCGATCGATCCACTCGCGCCAGCGACATGCGACCCCCTATCGACAGCGAACACCCGGCCGGGCGACCGGTGGCGACCACTGTGCCCGCCACCACCGACAACCCTTGAATCCCGGCGCCCCCCAGCAGCGTCCACGGGTGTCCGTGACCGGTCGAAGGGGGGACCGGAGGCACAACGCTAGGGCGCTCGGACGTCCGTCACAAACGAGTGCTCGACACGGGTTGGGGACAGGGTGTGGACGACCCGGTGGACAACTTCCACATCCTGTGGACCACCCTGGGGACAGAGGACATAGTTGTCCACCGCCCTCGCCCTGAGCAGCAGGGACGACCGTGGACAACACTCCGGAAAGAAAGTGATCCACCCGACGACCGTCAGGCGAGACGACGAAGACCTGCACCAGACTCCGTCTTGACCACAGGTTTACCCACAGGTGTGGCTCAGCTGCTACTCCGCGTCCTCCAGGGTCCACCCACCGGGGATGAACCGGACACTTCAGACACGCGTCCCCTGAGAGGCGCCCATCGTCCGCGTCGATCTCCAAGACTTCGTCAAAGCCGCGGACGGTCCGGATGATGGACGAGCTTCTGCCATCGTGGTCGCCGAAGATTCGACGGTGGGTACGCTCGACTCCATGTCTCCCGTCGCCGAAGCCCTGGTTCGGGCCGTGCGACAGGACCTTCACCGCCACACCGATCACGTGGAGGCACGCCGCCTGGGCCGGCGGCACAAGGGCGACATCCCCTTCCTCGGCGTCCCCCGGCACACCCTCGTCCGGATCACCCGCGACCACGTCGACGACCCCGCCCTCAGACTCCCGGACCGACAGGCGTGGCAGGCCGCCGTACGAGGCCTCTGGACCGGCGACGTCACCCGCGAATCCCGTTACGCCGCCGTCGTGCTCACGCGCCATCCCCGCTACCGCGCGCTCGCCGCGTCCCCGTTGTCCACCAACCTCTACCGCGACCTCATCACCGACACCCCGACCCGCGACACCGCCGACGCCGTCGCCGTCCTCAGCCTCCCCCTGCCGCTCAACGCCGCCCCCGTGACCGAGGGCCGCGTCGTCCGCTCCTGGGCCGTCGTCGGATCCCCCTGGATGCGCCGCGCGGCCATTCTCTGCCAGGCCCGCAGGTTCCACCGCACCGACCCCGACCTGCTGCGTTCCAGCATCGGCGCCAACCTCCTCGAACGACTCGACATCGTCCGCGAAGCGATCCCCGAGGCCTTGACCGCCTACCTGCGGACCTGCCCCGAGGACGCCGCCGCAGACCTGCATGCGACCCTCGAGTCGTGGAGCAGCCAGATGCCGGCAGCACTCGCGGAGGCCATCGACACCCGCCTGGCCGCCGATGAGCGCCGCCGCCACCCCAGGGTCTGAGCACGAGCCGCTCGACTCCGCTGCCACCCGCTCGGAGGTCCTGCGGCTCGCCGTCCCCGCCTTCTTCGCCCTCATCGCCGAGCCCCTGTTCCTCCTGGCCGACACGGCGATCATCGGCCACCTCGGCACCGGCCCCCTCGCCGGCCTCGGCGTCGCGGCCACCGTGCTCGGCACCGCCGTCGGCCTCTTCGTGTTCCTCGCCTACGCCACCACCGCCCTCGTCGCACGCCGTCTGGGTGCCGGCGCCCACGGGGCCGCCCTGGCCGCCGGGCTCGACGGCCTGTGGCTGTCCCTCGTGCTGGGGGCGGTCGTGGCCGCCGTCCTGGGATTCGGGGCGCGACCGATCGTGGGCCTCTTCGGATCCGGCCCCGACGTCAGCACCCAGGCCGTGGTCTACCTGCAGATCTCCGCCCTCGGCATCCCTCCCATGCTGGCCGTCCTCGCCCTCACCGGCGTGCTCCGCGGACTGCAGGACACCCGCACCCCCTGATCGCCGCCGTCCTCGGCTTCGGCGCCAACATCGTTCTCAACGTCGCCCTCGTGTACGGCGTCGGGCTCGGCATCGCCGGCGCCGCGTGGGGAACGGTCATCGCCCAGACGGGGATGGCGCTCGGCCTCGCGACCGTCGTGATCCGCGGCGCCCGCCACCACGGGGCGAGTCTGCGACCCCATCCCCGGGCGATCGTCCTCGCCGCGCGGGGCGGCGTTCCGCTGCTGGTCCGCACGGTGGCCCTGCGCGGCGTCATCCTCATGACGACCTGGGTCGCCGCCCAGTACGGCGAGGTCACCCTCGCAGCGCACCAGGTGGCCTGGACCGTCTGGACTTTCCTCGTCTTCGCCCTCGACGCCCTCGCCATCGCCGGTCAGGCCCTCATCGGCAAGGCCCTCGGCGCCTCCGACGTCGCACGCACCAGAGACCTCACGGCCCTGATGACGCGCTGGTCGGTCCTCTTCGGCATCGGCCTCGCCCTCGTCATCGCGCTGCTGGCGCCCGTCCTGCCGGTGCTGTTCACCACCGACCCCGCCGTCCGGGCCGCCCTGACCCTGGGCCTGCTCGTCGTCGCCGCCGGACAGCCCGCCGCCGCCTACGCGTTCCTGCTCGACGGAGTCCTCATCGGCGCCGGAGACGCGCGCTGGCTGGCCCTGGCGGGCACGGCACTCCTGGTCGCCTACGTGCCCGTCGTGGCCGTCCTCACGGCGGCCTCCGGTCCCATCTCCGCCGCCGGCGACGGCGTGGCGCTGGCCGCCATCTGGGGCGGCTTCCTCGTCTTCATGACCCTGCGCGCCGCCACCCTCGCCTACCGCGCACGCAGCGACGCCTGGCTCGTCACGGGCATGCGCTGAGCACGGTCGCGCTCCACCACATCGACGGGATCTCGCTACTCGCAGGCGAACTCGTCCCCGTGGGTGGCGCGGATCGCGTCCATGACCGACAGCGTGTCGACGGTCGCCGCGAGGGGCCGCAGCGGCGTCTGCGCCAGTCCCTCACCGATGCAGCGCGCCACCTCCAGCGCCTCGTGGAACAGCCCGGCGTGAGCGACGGCCTCCTCGGTGTACCGCTCCTGCGAGCCGTCCCGGCGCACGAGGGTGAAGCTCCCCGGCCGGTAGAAGTGCCGGTCGATGTCGAGACGCCCGCGACTCCCCGCGATGGTCGCCCTCGTCGGGAGGTCCGCCTCGATGGAGGCCGACAGCGACGCCAGCCGCCCGCCGCCGAAGTCGAGGCCGGCCGAGAACTGCCCCATGACACCCGAACCGCTGCGCGTACCCGCACCGGTGACCGTCTGCAGGGTCGCGTCGCCGAACGCCCAGGTGGCGAGGGTCACCGGGTACGTGCCCAGGTCGAGCATCGCCCCGCCCGCCAAGCCGGGATCGAAGATGCGATGGCCGGGGTCGAACCACTCACCCATGTCGGCGACCACCGTCGTCAGCTCACCGAGCGCGCCGTCGTCCAGGAGTTGCCGGATGACGTCGAACTTCGGCAGGAACACCGTCCACATCGCCTCGGCGCAGAACACGCCGGCCGCCTCCGCCGCCTCGGCGAGGCGACGGCCCTGCTCGGCGTTCACCGCGAACGGCTTCTCGACGAGGACGTGCTTGCCCGCCTCGATCGCCAGCAGGGCGTTGTCGACGTGCATCGGGTGTGGGGTGGCGACGTAGACGACGTCGACCTCCGGCGCCGCCACGAGCTCGGCGTACGAGCCGTAGGCGCTCTCGGCCCCGAGGCGCGCGGCCGCTCGCTGCGCCGACTCCGGCGACCGTGAGCCGACCGCCGCGACCCGCTGCGAGGTGTGCGGGTGCAGCGCACCGCAGAACTGCTCGGCGATCCACCCGGTGCCCAGGACGCCCCACCGCAACGCCGGCACCGCATCGGCCCCGGGCCGGCGGGAGACCGGCAGGGTCACGACGCCGGCTCCACGTCGGGGATCTCGGCCAGCGGCACGACGCGCCCCTCGCGCCGGGAGAGGTCGCACGCCTCCGCCATGCGCTGCGCCTGCAGGCCGTCGTACACGGTGCACGGGCTCGGTCGCTCACCGCGCACCACCTCGACGAACGTGGCCAGCTCACGCTGATAGGCCGGCAGGAACCGGTCCATGAAGCTGCGCACGGTCGGCCCCGCCGGGAACGCCACCCCCGGCTCGGCCGAGACCAGCGCCAGTGTGTCGTCGAGACCGACCGCGATGTCCCCGGTCGAGCCGTGGACCTCCATGCGCACGTCGTGGCCGTAGGCGTTGTGGCGGGTCGCCGAGAAGGTCACGACCGTGTCGTCCTCGAGGACGAACACTCCTGAGCCCGTGTCGATGTCGCCGGCGCCTCCGATGTACGGCTCGCCCTTGTTGGCGCCGACCGCGTAGGCCGTGCGCACCTCGCTGCCGGTGACGAACCGGATGATGTCGAAGTCGTGGATCGAGCAGTCGCGGAACAACCCACCGGAGACCTTGATGTACTCCTCCGGAGGCGGCGCGGTGTCGAGCGTCGTCGCCCGCACGGTGTGGACGAAGCCCAGCTCACCGTCCACCACGGCCTGCCGAGCGCGCATGTAGCCCGCGTCGAAGCGGCGCTGGAACCCGATGTGGATGGGGACGCTGGTGCTCCGCTCGAGCTGCGCCAGTGCCAGCGCCGAGGAGAGCTCCGCCGCCACCGGCTTCTCGCAGAACGTCGGGACCCCGGCGGCGACCCCGGCACGGATCATCGCGTCGTGCGTCGTCGTCGGGCTCGCGATGACGAGGCCGTCGAGACCCGCGTCGAGCAGCGCCTCGACGTCGGGGACCGCCTCGAGTCTCAACTCGCCCGCGACCCGCGAGGCCGCCTCGGGCAGGGCGTCGGCGAGGACGACCTCGTCGACGACGGGAAGGCCCTTCAGCGTGGCGGCGTGATAGGCGCCGATCCGTCCGGCGCCCGCGATCCCGATCCTCATGTGTCCTCCTCGATGATGACTATGACAAGACATTCTTACGTGAGGAGTGAGGTCCGTGGCACGCTTTCGGCCTCGGTCGATGCCTCGCTTCTTGCGCACGGACGTCGGTGGGCGGACGCACGAGAGCCCGCGCCGACATCGGCGCGGGCTCTGGTGGTGTTTCTGGACGCGGTACGTCAGCGGGCGACGACCGACAGCTTGACCGTGGCCAGGACCTCCGGGTGGAGGCGGACCTGAGCGGTGTGCTCGCCGGTCGACTTGATCGGGGCCGTGAACTCGACCGTACGACGGTCGATCGTCACGCCCTCGGCCTTGGCGGCCTCGGCGACCTCGCTCTGCGTGACGGCACCGAACAGACGACCGGAGCCGCCGGCCTGCGCCGTGATCGTCAGCGTGCGGGCCTCGAGCTGGCCCTTGACGCCCTTGGCGTCCTCGAGCGAGGCGATGACGCGGGCCTCGCGGGCCTTGCGCAGCGCGTCGACCTGCTTCTGACCACCGCGGGTCCACTGCGTCGCCAGACCGCGCGGCAACAGGTAGTTACGGCCGTAACCGTCCTTGACCTCCACGAGGTCACCTGCCGAACCGAGACCGGTCACCTCGTTGGTGAGGATCAGCTTCATGATGTGTCTCCTTCTCGTCGGTTCGGACTCAGCGAGCCGAGCTGGAGTAGGGAAGCAGAGCCATCTCGCGGGCGTTCTTCACGGCCTTCGCGATGAGACGTTGCTCCTGAACCGACACCCCGGTGACGCGACGGGCACGGATCTTGCCGCGGTCGGAGATGAACTTCCGCAGCAGGGTCGTGTCCTTGTAGTCGATGTTCTCGACCTTCGCGGCCTTGAGCGGGTTGGCCTTCTTCTTGGGCTTGCGCACAACGGGCTTCGCCATCGTGGTGCTCTCCTCTCGTGAGAGCCCGGAGGTGTGCTCCGGGATGGGGTCTTACTCGTGAATGTGGGTGAGAGAGCCGGGAACACCGCTCCCACCGGGAGGCGAGCCCGGCGCCGAGGCGCCGTCTCGCGAAATCGTCGACCGTGAACTCGTCGGCCGGAACCGTCGGATCAGAAGGGGGCTCGTCGTAGGACGGGGCCGAACCCCACCCGGAGTTGCCCTGCTGGCCGCCACCGCCACCGCCACCGCTGGGACCCTGCTGGGCCCACGGGTCGGAGTCGGGCCGGCCGCCCTGCTGGCCGCCACCGGAGAACCCACCCTGAGGCTGGCCTCCGCCGTAGCCGCCACCCTGGCCGCCCTGGCCGCCGCCGGAGAAGCCGCCGCCACCGCCACCGCCACGGGAGGTCTTGGTGACCTTGGCCGAGGCGTACTTGAGGGAGGGGCCGATCTCGTCGACGTCGAGCTCCATGACCGTGCGCTTCTCGCCCTCCTTGGTCTCATACGAACGAGACTTCAGACGGCCCTGCACGACCACCCGGGCGCCACGCTGCAGCGACTCGGCCACGTTCTCGGCCATGTCACGCCACGCGGAGCACGAGAGGAACAGCGCCTCGCCGTCCTTCCACTCGTTCGTCTGACGATCGAACGTGCGGGGGGTCGACGCGATCCGGAAGTTGGCGACCGCGGCACCCGAGGGGGTGAAGCGGAGCTCCGGGTCGGCAACGAGGTTGCCGACGACGGTGATGACGGTCTCGCCTGCCATGAGGGGTCCTCTCCGATCGAGCTACGGGTTCGGCGGATGAATCCGGTGCCGACTCAGGCCGCGTCGGGGCGCAGGAGCTTGGTGCGGAGCACCTGCTCGTTGAGCCCCAGCTGACGGTCGAGTTCCTTGGCGGTGGCCGGCTCGGCCGTGAAGTCGACGACGACGTAGACGCCCTCGGACTTCTTCTTGATCTCATAGGCCAACCGGCGGCGGCCCATGAGGTCGAGGTTCTCGACGGTGCCCTTGTCGTTCTTGATGACGGCGAGGAACTTCTCGAGCATGGGAGCGACCTGGCGGTCATCCACCTCGGGGTCGATGATGATCATGATCTCGTACTGACGCATGCGCGTAACCCACCTCCTTCGGTCTTGGCGGTCACGGTCTCTCCGTGACAGGAGGGTTGCTGCGTCTCCGGCACGCGATGCCACCCGTGGTCATCGACGCAAGGGAGGCGATCCGGCGCTGCGCACTCAGGCGTTGGCCCACCGACCTCGAGACCGTGGCGGTCTCGAACTGCGGCGCGGACCTCGAGATGAGCCACGACACGACCGGACGTCGCGCGCCCAGAGATGCCCTCAGACTACCGGGCGGGTGGTTCTCCCGCCCAATCCGTCCACAGTCAGCGTTCGTAACGCACGACGACCGCGTCCGGGCGATCCGCCATCGGCCCCGCCACGTCGTCGTGCTCGACCACAGGCGCCCGGCGTGTCCACGCCTGGTGGCCGGCCGCGACGGCCAGCCAGCACAGCCCGGCCAGACGCAGGACGAGGAGGACGGCGTACCACTCCTTGGGCAGAGCGGCCGCCGGCACCGAGAGATCTCCGAGGTAGAGCCACACGGCGACGAACGCGAGGACCTCCGTCGTGGCCCAGATGAGATGGTCACGCCACTTCACACCCGCCAGTGCCACCAGCGGCACCAGCCACAGCGAGGCCTGCACGGGCAGCGCCTTGCCGGTCACGAGCACGATCACGACCACGATGATCGCGATCTCCGCCACGCGGGGACGGACGTCGGCACCGAGGGCGATCAACCCCGCCACGGCCACCGCGAGCAGCCACCCCAGCACCGTCAGCAGGGTCAGCGTCCCCATCTGCACCGGCCGCTCGGAGAGGTTGCCCAGGTACCAGGGCGACCCGAGCTGCGCGGTGCCCGTCGCCCACGACTGGTAGGCGGTCAGGGTGGCGGTTCCGTAGAACAGGGCCACACCGCCGATGAGCACGACAGTCGTGACCAGCGCCGCGCCGGCGGTGGCCGCCCAGGACCGCAACGTGCCCGAGCGGAGCGCCAGGATCCCGATCGCCAGGAGCACGAGGATCGGGTAGGTGCGCGAGGCGATGGCCAGCCCGAAGACGACGCCGGCAGCCGTGGGTCGATCCCGGCTCCACAGCAGCAGCGCGACCGAGGTCAGCGCCACCCCCAGCAGATCCGTCGACACCAGCGCCACCGTGACGACCAGCGGACTCAGTGCCACGTGGGCGGCCCACTCGGGGTGTCTGCGGCACGTCCACACGGTCGCGGCGACGGTGACGACCAACAGCAGCGCCGCGGCGACGGCCCACGCGACGAACATCCCCTGCAGACGAGCGTGCCCCTCGGCCGGGATGAACGCGCCGAGCAGCCGCAGCAGCATCCCCACGCCCACGGGTTCGGACACGACCGAACCCGCCCCGTACGGCAGGCCCCGGTCGAGAGGATGGTTGGCCGCGATCCCGGGCAGGTCCGAATAGCAGGCCTTCCAGTAGACCTCCGGAACACCCCAGCCGTACCGCACGCAGTAGCTCTTCTGCAGGAAGCCCAGCGCGAGCGTCAGGCAGGCGATGAGACCCAACACCCCTGCGCCGAGCGCGGCCCGCACACGATCGGGCGGGCGGGCGGCGAACCGGCCCATCCCCCCACCCAAGACGCGGGTGGCGAGCTCGGCGATCCGGTCGTGGTCCTCGCGCCGATCGGAGGGCGCACTCGCGGTCGACGACGGCATGCTCTGCAGACTACGTGCCGCGGGGCGAGGGACGGACCGCTGCCGGGGCGCGACCGGCCGCCGCGGCGTCCCCTTGCGCGTCCTCGGGAGACTCGTCGGAACCCCGCCGTCGGTCGTTGCCGCGCCCGGGCTGCTCGTCCGGCGAATTCTGTTGACCCTCATTGCCGTTCCCGTTGCCATTGCCGTTGCCATCACCTGGCGTCGCGGTCTCGGTGCGGGGCTGGCCCTGCGGGACGTCGGTGGGCGTCCAGGTGGCCGTCGGCTCCGAGCTCGTCGTCGGTTCGGGCGTCTCCGTGGGCGTCTCCCACTGGCGGGTCTGCTCGGGCTGCGGCGGGGGCTGAGGCTCGCTGCGCCGGACGTCGCCGTCACCCACGCCGGAGCGCTCCGGGAAGTCCTTGTACTCGGTCCCCTCGACGGCCTCACGCATGTAGGCCGTCCACACGTCGACCGGATACGACCCACCGGTGACACCGTTGCCGAGCCCGGCACCCCGCATCGGGGTGGCGTTGCCCTGCGCATCCGGCAGGTACATGCCGACGGCGGTGACGATGTCGGGCGTGAACCCGTCGAACCACACCGCGCGGTTCTCGTCCGTCGTTCCCGTCTTGCCCGCGGCCGGTCGACCGATCCGCTGCGCACGCTGCGCCGTTCCGCGGGTGACCACCTGCCGCATCGCGTCGACCGCGTCGGCCGCGACGTCCTTCTCCAGGACCGGCTGCGTCACCGGGGAGGCCCGGTAGCCGTCGAAGCGCGCGTCGACCCCGCGGACCTCCGAGATGATGTAGGGGTCGGAGCGGACGCCCTCGGCGGCCAGCGTCGCGTAGGCGCGGGCCATGTCGATCACGCGCGGCGAGGCGGTGCCGAACACGTTGGCCGGGTTCTCGTCGAGCCCGAGCGTGTCCTGGGGCAGGCCCATCTTGATCGCCACATCGCGCGTCCTCGCCGGCCCGACGTCGATGTTGAGCTCCGCGTACGGCGTGTTGGCCGAACGCGCCGTCGCCGAGCGCAGGTCCATCCACCCGAGGCTGGCCCCGCCGTAGTTCTGCACCCGGCCACGCGAATTGCCCCCGCCGCGGAACTCCTCGAAGTACCGGGGCGAGCTCGCGTCGAACGACGTCCGCGTACTGATGCCCTTCTCCAGCGCCGCCACCAACGTGAAGACCTTGAACGTGGATCCGCCCTGCAACTGCGCCTGCGTCGCCGCGTTGTACGGCTGGTCTCGGAAGTTTGCACCACCGTAGAGGGCGAGGATCGCCCCGTCGCCCGGCTTGAGCGAGACCAGTCCGGTGCGCACCTTGGAGGTCGGCAGATTGTTCTCCACCGCCTTGATCGCCGATGTCTGCTTGTCCTTGTCGATCGTCGTGGTGATGCGCAGACCACCCATGTCGACCTGGTCGGAGGTGAGCCCGACCTTGGCGACCAGTTCGTCCTTGACCAACTGCACGAGGTAGCCGTTGGGGCCCGACTTCTGCGAGCGCTCCTTGGGTTCGATCACCTCGGGGAAGGCGGCCTTCCTGCGGTCGGCCTCAGTGAGCCAGCCCTGCTCCACCATGCCGTCGAGGACGTACTCCATCCGCGATTCGACGTTCTTGCGCTGCTTGTCGCCCAACGCCGGGTCGTACAGCGACGGACCCCGGATGACGGAAGCGAGGAAGGCGCTCTCGGACACGTCGAGCTCGGAGGCCTCCTTGCCGAAGTAGGCGCGGGCGGCAGCCTGGATGCCGTGAGCGCCGCGCCCGAAGTAGATCGTGTTGAGGTAATCGCGCAGGATCTCGTCCTTGGACTGTTCCTGTTCGATCTTGAGCGAGATGACCAGTTCGCGACCCTTGCGCGTCAGGGTCTGATCCTGGGTGAGGAAGTAGTTCTTCACGTACTGCTGGGTGATCGTCGACCCACCCTGGGTCGGACCGCCGGAGAGCGCGGCCCACACGGCGCGTCCGATGCCGACGATCGAGATTCCCGGGTTCTCGTAGAAACTCCGGTCCTCGGCCGCGAGGATCGCGCGCTGCATGGGCTTGGAGACCTGGTCGAGCGGCACCGATTCACGATCGACGGCACTGATCCGCGCCATCTCCGTCTGACCGTCGGAGAAGTAGATGATCGACGTCTGCGTCTGCGCCGCCTCGTTGGGGTCGGGAATGTCGACCACGGTGTACGCGGCGGCAGCCAGGCCCGCACCGAGCAGCACGCACAGGCTGACGACAAGGAGCCACAGCTTCGGCGAGAACAGGCGACGCCAGCCCCGTCGGCGTGGTTTCGCCACCACGCGCACCCGCCTCGTCGGTGAACTCACGTCGATCCTCTTCCTGCTCGGTCCGATTCCCGCAACACTATGACGCCCATGTCTGAACGCCCGGGACGACGCATTCATCCCCTCGTCTCATCGGTCGCGGGGGCCTTCGCGTGACCATCGCGGGTCGGGCATCACTCCTGCGGCGGGCTGCCCGGGGCCTCGTCGAGGGCGGCTGCGTCCTCGGACTCCGGCTGCTCGGACCACCAGCGCAGCAACTCCGCCCGCGCGGCGTCGGGGCCGATGACGCCCTGATCGAGACGCACGGCGAGCAGGTGCTTGTAGGCGCGCCCGAGCACCGGACCGGGCCGGATCCCCAGGATCTCGCCGATCTCGTTGCCGTCGAGCTCGGGACGGACCTTCTTGAGCTCCTCGGCCTCCATGAGGGTCTCGATGCGCTCCTCGAGCGAGTCGTACGTGCGGCTGAGCCGCTCGGCCTTGCGCCGGTTGCGCGTGGTGCAGTCGGCGCGGGTCAGGCGGTGCAGACGCTGCAGGAGGTCACCGGCGTCGGTGACGTAGCGACGGACGGCCGAATCGGTCCACTCACCGGTGCCGTACCCGTGGAAGCGCAGGTGCAGCTCCACGAGCCGGCTCACGGCCTTGACGGTCTCCTTGTCGTACCGCAACGCCCGCAGACGCTTGGTCGTCATCTTGGCGCCGACGACCTCGTGATGATGGAAGGTCACCCCGCCGCCGGAGTCGAACCGTCGCGTGGAGGGCTTGCCGATGTCGTGCAGCAGGGCCGCGAGACGCAGGACGAGGTCGGGGCCGGGCACCGAGTCGACCGGTCCGTTCGGCGGCCCCTCCAGGGCGATGGCCTGCTGCAACACCGTCAACGAGTGCTCGTAGACGTCCTTGTGGCGCTTGTGCTCATCGACGGTCAGTCGCATGCCGGAGACCTCCGGCAGCATGACGTCGGCCAGCCCGGTCTCGACCAGCAGCCGCAGACCCGGCACCGGATCGGGCGCCAGCATCAACTTGCTGAACTCCTCGCGCACCCGCTCGGCCGAGACGATCTCCAGCGAGGCGGCCATCTCGGTCATCGCCGTGCGCGCATCGTCGGCGACGTCGAACCCGAGCTGCCCCGCGAACCGGCAGGCGCGCATCATCCGCAGCGGATCGTCGCCGAAGGACACCTCGGCCGGACCGGGCGTGCGCAGACGCCGGGCCGCGAGATCCGCCAGACCGCCGTGGGGGTCCACGAAGTCCAGGTCGGGCAGGCGCAGCGCCATCGCGTTGATGGTGAAGTCGCGGCGGATCAGGTCGTCGGACAGGTCGTCACCGAACGCCACGACCGGCTTGCGGGTCACGCCGTCGTAGGCATCGGCGCGGTAGGTGGTGACCTCGACGATCGTGCTGCCGCGACGGGCGCCGATCGTGCCGAACTCGCGACCCATGTCCCACGTCGCGTCGCCCCAGGCCGCCAGGAGGCGTTCGGTGTCGTCCGGACGCGCCGAGGTCGTCAGGTCCAGGTCGAGGCTCTCGCGGCCCAGGAACGCATCGCGCACCGGACCACCGACCAACGCGAGGGCGTGACCGTCCTCACCGAACGCCCTGCCCAACTCGGTCAACAACGGGAGGATGGGCGCGAGGCGGCCGGTGGCCTGACGCAGGAGGACTTCGAGACTGGACGACACGGTGCCCAAGCGTAGGTCGACATCGTGGCCCGGCACCACGACCCCCGCGGCAGGTGCGCCCGCGCGGGTCGTGTGGAGGCGACCGGGGCACGCCGGGGAGGACGTGGGCGAGCCGGTGTGGTCGCCGGAGTCGGGGCCGGGAGGGGCGGCGAAGCGATGTGACTCACGAAGGAGAGCGGGACGTACCGTCCACCACCGCGGAGCAGTCGCCTACGGTGGCTCGCGTGAGCGACACATTCGATCCCTGGGCCTCCGAGAAGATCGTCCTGGTGAGTGATGCGACGGCGGGGCTGAAAGCGGTCATCGCCATGGACGACCTCACTCTCGGACCGGGATTCGGTGGGGTGAGGATGCGGCCCTACCCCTCGGCGGCCGCCGCGATGGAGGAGGCCGCGCGGCTCGCGCGGGCCATGACGTACAAGCACGCCCTCGCCGACCTGCCCTACGGCGGCGCGAAATCGGTCATCGTCACGGGCGAGCAGCGACTCGACACCGACGCACGCCGGGCGCTGTTCGAGGCCTTCGGTGACGCCGTCGCCGACCTCGGCGGGTCGTACATCCCCGGCGTCGACATGTTCACGACACCGGCCGACATGGCCGTCATCCGCGAGCGCGGGGCCGCGGCGTACTGCGCCGAGGCCGACCCCTCGCCCTGGACCGCCCGCGGGGTCTACGCCGCGATGCGGGCGGGCGTGCAGGGCGTCCTCGGCAGCCCCACCCTCGACGGACTCACCGTCGCCGTCCAGGGCGTCGGGTCCGTCGGCGGCGAACTCGCCCGGCTCGTGGCGGCCGACGGCGCCGACGTGATCGTCGCCGACGTCGACACCGCGCGGGCCGAGCAGATCGCCGAGGAGACCGGTGGCCGGGTCGTCGACGTCAAGAAGATCGTCACCACCCAGTGCGACGTCTTCGCCCCCGCGGCACTCGCCCGCGTCGTCACTCGCGAGATCGTCCCGAGGATGAGCTGCTGCCTCATCGCCGGCGCCGCCAACGACACCCTCGACCGCCCGGCCGTCGATTCCGACCTGCTCGGCAGCGGCATCACCTTCGTGCCGGACTTCGTCGCCAACGGCGGCGGGGTCATCCACGAACACGCCCGAGCCATGGGGTGGTCCGACGAGCAACTCGCCGAGGCGGTCGACGCCATCGGTGACCGGGTGCTCGAACTCGTCGAGGAGTCACGCGAATACGGCGGCAGCCTCGTCGACGCGGCGCTCGCCCGAGGCCGGCGCCGGTTGGCCGAGGCCCGAGGCTGACGGCAGGCGGAGACTGCGGGGCGGTCAGACCAGCGGCGCGAAGAAGAACGTGTCGCGGGTGGCGAATCGCCCCTGCTCGTCGAAGGTGTAGAAGTCGGCGAACCGCAGCGAGGCGGCGGACCCGTCGCGGAGCGTGCCCTCGAACCGCCCGTGGACGGCGACGGACTCCTCACCGACGACCATGTGGTCGACCGTGTGGGCGCCGCTGTCGATGACGCGCTCACCCTCGTAGAAGGCACGCAACGCCGCGTGCCCCTCGAGCGGCTCGTACCCCGGCCGCCGGTAGACGGTGTCCGGGGCGAACAGCTCCACGAGACCGTCGATGTCGTCCGCGTCCACCAGCCGGTAGTAGAGCTCGACACGGTCGGGGCGTACTCGCTGCGTCGTCATGTCGGTATTCTGCCCCGGCCCGACCGAGGCGCCCCGCGTGAGGGGCCCTGCGCGCCCTGGGTGTGGGGCGACGTGTCGAAGACACTGGGGCCATGGCCGTTCGACCTGTTCTCGTCCTCGTGCACGGCACCCGCTTCGATGCTCGGCAGTGGGACGGATACGCCGACCTGATCCCCGAGGCCGACCTCGTGACCGTCGATCTTCCCGGCCACGGCGAACGGGCGGGCGCCGAGTACTCCAGTGCGGCTGCGGTCGCCGCCGTGACCGACGTCTTGGAGGAGGTCGCGGCCCGAGTACCGCGTCCGCCGGTCGTGCTGGCCGGGCACAGCCTCGGCGGGTACGTCGCGACGACCGTCGCCGAACATCACCCCGACCTCATCGACGCCCTGGTCCTCATCGGCGCCGCGGCCGACCCCACGCGGCACCCGATCCTGCGTCACCTCTACTCCGGGTTCGCCCGCACGCTGGGTGTCGTCGGGCCCGATCGCATGGCCAGGGCGACGAACAGGGTCCTTCGTCGTCTGGGGGCCGCCGACGCCGACCTGCCGGGAACGACGGGGTACGACGTGCTCCCGACAGCCTGGGCGACGACCGCGGCCGAGGCCAGCGCGAGGCAGCTGGCGGACCTCACGTGCCCGGTGTTCCTCGTCTCGGGCCGATTCGACCAGCTCGGCATCGACACCCGCCGGTACGCCCGTGCCTGCGTCGACGCCCGTGTCCGCGTCATTCCGCGCGCCACGCACCTCGCGCCCATCACGCACCGGCCTCAGCTCGCGGCGATCCTGCGGGAGGCGATCGACGCCGTCGGGGGTTGACCGCGACAACGGGTGAGCGGGACGCTCGCGGGGACGTTTCGAAGGAACGGCTCCGCCCGAAGGGACACGCTCATGTGCCGCAACATCCGTCAGCTCCACAACTTCGAGCCTCCGGCCACCCGTGAGGAGATCGACGCGGCCTGCCTGCAGTTCGTCCGCAAAGTCGCAGGTGGAGCGCCCAGCAAGAAGAACGAGACCGCCTACGACCGGGCGGTGACCGACATCGCTGCCGTCGTCGACCGCCTCCTCGGGGAGCTCGTCACGACCGCACCGCCGAAGGACCGCGAGGAGGAGGCCGCCAAGGCCAAGGCCCGCTCGGCCGCCCGGTTCAGCGCCTGATCGAGCCCGGGTCGCCGGAACTGCCCGAAACGCCCGGGCCGCAGGGTCGGCCGTTCTCGAGGTGCCCGGTGCCGAGAGCGGGGGCAGTGCGCCGACGATGTTTCCCGTGAAACACGCGCGCACGGAGGCGCCGATCGACGGCCGTTCGACGCCCTGACAGGTGTGCCGTTAGCGTCGCGACATGCCATATTCGATGCAGGACCACCTCGACGCCATCGTCGCCGAGGCACTGAAGACCGACTCGGGCGACTACGCCCCGGTGCCGCACCCCCGGGCCGACGACGACGCCCAACCGTTCGGGATCGCCGTCGCGACGGTCGAGGAGCCCTCTTCACGGCCGGTGACACCGACACCCCGTTCCCGCTGCAGTCGATCAGCAAGGCCATCACCTACGCGATGGCGCTGGAGGAGCACGGGTTCGAGGCGGTCGAGAACATCGTCGACATCGAACCCTCCGGCGAGAGCTACGACTCGATCTCGGTCGAGGACGGCACCGGTCGCCCCGACAACCCGATGATCAACGCCGGCGCCATGACGATCCATGCGCTGATCGGCGGCCCCGACGCCCACGCCGACGAGCGCGACGACCGCATCCTCGACGTGTTCTCCGCCCTGGCCGGTCGGCGGCTCGAGGTGGACGAGGAGGGCTTCGAGCACGAGTTCGCCTCGGCCGACCGCAACCTGGCGATCGCCCACATGCTGCGGGCCCTGGACGTCCTTCCGGACGAACCGCGTGACGTCGTCCGCGGCTACCTGCGTCAGTGCGCCATCACCGTCACCACGGCCGATCTCGCTCGCATGGGCGCCGGGCTGGCGGCCGGGGGACGCAACCCCGTGACCGGGGAGCAGGTGTTCTCCCGCCAGGTCGTGCGGCAGGCCCTCAGCGTGATGATGACGTGCGGGATGTACGACTCCGCCGGTGACTGGGTCTCCGAGGTGGGCATCCCCGCCAAGAGCGGCGTCGGCGGCGGCATCCTCGGCGTCGTGCCGGGACGCGGCGGCATCGGCACGTTCGGGCCACGCCTGGACGAGCACGGCACGAGCGTCCGCGGACAACTCGCCTACGAGCGGATCTCCGACGAACTCGGCATCCACTTCGTCGATGCCCTCCACGAGGAGGACCACCGCTGGGAGCGCGCGGTCGACGCTTGAGGAGGCGCTGTTCGTGCCCGACCCACAGGCACGCGGTGGCGGCAAGCTCCTGCGCCCGACCTCGAAGGCACAGGAGGTCCGCGACCTGGATCTCGAGCCGCGTCCCGTCGCCTGACGACCGCGTGACGCGTCGTCAGTGCGAGTCCTGCTGCCCTTCACCCTGTTCCGGGGCGGAGTCGTCGTGGCCACCCGCAGCGGCCGGGACCTCCTCGGTCGGTGCGTCCTCGAGGCGGGGCTCGTCGGTGTCGTCGCGCTCGGTGCCGGGCGTGGTGTCGCTCATGCGCCCGAGCCTACGTCCGTGGACTCCTCGGCGCCGCCGGGACGAGCACACGCGAGGCTCGCCGCGATCCGCCCCACCGTCGGCGCGGGTCGGAGCGGGCGGTAGGTCACCCCATTACAGTGTCGTAATGACCATCTCACCGCGCCCCAGCCGCCCTGCGCGGCGGCTGCCTGCGGTGTTGGAGACCTCTGCGGGTGGCATCGTCGTCGATGTCGTCGACGGGCGCGCGCGCATCGCGGTCATCGCCCGCCGCAACCGCGCCGGGCGTGTCGAGTGGTGTCTGCCCAAGGGTCATCAGGAGGCCGACGAGACCCTCGTGGAGACCGCCGAGCGCGAAGTGGCCGAGGAGACGGGCATCGAAGGGCGGGTCCTGGTGACCCTCGGCACGATCGACTACTGGTTCTCCACGCACGACCGGCGGGTGCACAAGATCGTCCACCACTACCTGCTCGAGGCCACCGGCGGTGATCTCACCATCGAGAACGATCCCGACCAGGAGGCCATCGACGTGGCCTGGATCCACCTCGACGAGGTCCACAACCACCTGACGTTTCCCAACGAGCGCCGCATCGCGCGTCTGGCGTGGGAGAGGCTGGCCGGGGAGGGATGACCTCGCACGCACGCGTCAGGACGCGGGTGCGACGAGCCCTCGCCTGGGGGTTCGCGGCCTGCGCCGTCCTCACGCCGGGATCGGCCGGGGCCGTGACGAGCGGCGTGACCCACTCGATGCCGGCGTCGTCGACGGTGGCGCACGCGGCACCCTCCACGGCCGGCGTCCCCTCCGGGCGGCACGGAGATGCCTTCGGTGCGAGCGCCACCGGCCACGCCACGGCAGCCGCGCGGCCCACCCTCGCGCTCGCCGACGTCACACCGACCGTCGCCGCGCCCGACACGGACGTCACGGTGCGCGTCACCGTCCGCAACACCACCGACGACGTCGCCACACCCACCGTCTCCGTCGGGGTCGGCGGCCGGCTCGCCACCCGTGAGGACGTCGCTCGCCACGCCTCTCGGCCCGATGACCTGCCCGAACGCGCCCGCACGACCGGCACCGCGCTCGCTCCCGACGCCACCGCCACCGTCGCCGTCACCCTGCCGGCCGAGCAGCTCCGGCTCCCCCGGCCCTACGGCGTCCTGCCGCTCACGGTGTCCGTCTCCGGTCTCGGGCCGACCGGCCGGATGGCCACCTTTCTGCCCTACCAGGTGATCAAGGAGTACGAGCCGCTGCGCCTCGGTGTGGCCCTGCCGCTGACGGCCGACCCCGACCCGGCGCTGCTGACCGGCGACGCACAGGCCCGCACCCAGGCCTGGACCCGGATGCTCGGGCCGGATTCGCGTGCCGAACGCACCGTGCGCGCCGCGGAGGCCACCGGAGCCACGCTGGTCGCCGACCCGAGTCTGCTCGGAGCCTCTCCGGCGGCGACCGACGCGACGGCGACCCCGACGCCCACTCCCTCACCGACACCCGCCGAGACCGACCCCCGCACGGCGTTCGCCGCCCGAGTGGCCGAGACCGGCAACGACGTGTGGTTCCTCCCACCGGGTGATCCCGACGTCTCCGCCCTGGCCTCCGCGGCGCCGACCCTGCCCCGGCCACCCGTCACCCCCACGACCGTGCCAGGCACCGACCGGGCCGCACTGTCGGTGGCCTGGCCTGCGGGTTCCTCCACCTCTCGCATCCGCAGCGCGATCACTGACGCGTCCTCACCCGGCGCCGTCCTCATGCGCGAATCCCTCTCCGATGCCGACACGGAGCGCACGGGCACCGCCTCGCGCCGCGACGACGCCGGGCGACGCATCGTCGTGGCCGACGACCGGCTCTCGACCGATCTCACGGAGGTCACCGAGGAAACCGCCCCGGCGATCGCCCAGCGCGCCCTCGCCGACAGCGTCGCCCTGCTCGCCGAGTCCCCCGGGCTCGATCGGTCGTTCCTGCTCCTGCCCGAGCGGGGGCTCGACCCCGACACGGCCGGGATCGTCCAGGTCGTGCGCACCCTGCAGGCGGCCCCGTGGATCAGTGGGGTCCCCACCAAGGACATCGTCGCCGCCCCGGCGACGCGCGAACCCGTCACCGACCCCGGGACCAGTCCGGAGGCCCCCGCCTCGCCGCTGACCGGTGAGAACGTCGGCGAGGTGCTCGCCACCGCCGGACTCGCCTCGGGCCTGCGACCGTCGATCGGTGACGGACTCATCCCCCCGATGTCGAACAGGTGCTGACCTCCGCCCGCTGGCGCGGACGCGCAGGCGTGTGGACCAAGGCGCACGACACCCTCGCCGACCGGATGCGCTCCTACAGCGAGGGGGTGCGCATCGTGCCGAGCATGGTCAACTTCTTCGCCGAACACGGAGCCCTGCAGATCACCGTCGTCAACGACCTCGACGTCGAGGTGCGCGACATCCGGCTCACCGCCGACGTCGCCGGACGCCCCTCCCGCCTGCACATCCTCGGTACCCCCGAGCCGCTGACGATCCGACCCCGCAGCCGCGCCACCGTGCGCCTGGACGTCGAGGCCATCGCCGCCGGCGTCGTCCCCCTGACGACCTCGCTGCGCACCGCCGCCGGCGCCCCCTCGGCGAGGACGCCACCGTGAGCGTGCGCGTGCAGCCCACCAACGGATGGATCCTCTTGGCCGCAGGCGGGGTCGTCGGCCTGGTGTTCCTCTTCGGCCTCTTCCGCGCCATCCGGATGGGTGAACGACGCGTGGCCGACTCCGATCTGCGCGGCCTGGACCTCAACTGACCCGCCCGACAGTGCGACACGGGCCACCGCACACCGGAGCCGGTCACTACGATGACCAGCGACCGGCCGGTCGGCACCTCGACAAGACGGGACCCCCGATGACCACCACCCGCAGCCTGGCGCGCAACAGCGCGGTCATGGCCGCCGGGAGCTTCGTCTCCCGCATCCTCGGCGTCGTCCGACAGGCCCTCATCGTCCTGATCTTCGGGCGCTCCATCGCCGGCGACGCGTGGAGTGTGGCGAACACCCTGCCCAACACGGTCTTCCTGCTCCTGGCCGGTGGCGCCATCAACGCCGTCCTCGTGCCCCAGATCTCCAAGGCCATGCGACACGAGGACGGCGGCTCCGACTTCATCGACCGCCTGCTGACCCTCGCGCTGGTCGGTCTCGGGGTCATCACGGCCGTCTGCGTCCCGCTCGTGCCGGTGCTCGTCCGCGTCTTCTCCGACGGCGGATTCCCCCGCAGCGGTCACGATCTCGCCGTCGCCTTCGCGTTCATCGCCATGCCGGCCGTCTTCTTCTACGGCCTCTACGCGATCCTCGGCCAGGTCCTCAACGCCCGCGAGGCCTTCGGTTGGTATTCGTGGGCGCCGGTGCTGTGCAACGTCGTGTGGATCGTCGGGCTGGGCTCGTTCATCGGCATGTACGGCAGCCGTCTGGGCGATCCCGCCCAGTTCACGCCGCCGATGATCGCGCTGCTCGCCGGCTCCCTCACGGTCGGTGTGGCGCTCCAGGCGCTCGTGCTTCTCGTCCCGCTGTGGCGTGGTGGCTTCCGCTACCGCCCGCGATTCGGCTGGCGCGGAGTCGGACTCGGCAGCGCGAGCCGGGTGGCCATGTGGACCTTCGCCGCCCTCGTCGTCTCCCAGGTGGCGCTCGTCATCCAGTCGCGGGTGCTCACCTCGGTCGACAACGGCGACAGCGGCAAGCTCGCCTACGACAGTGCGTTCATGCTGTTCATGACCCCGCACGGCCTCATCACGGTCTCCGTGGTCACCGCCCTGTTCACCTCGATGTCCCGGGCCGCGGCCGGCGACGACACGCCCGCCGTGCGGGGCGACGTCGAGCACGGTCTCGGCATCGTCGGCGCCACCGTCATCCCGGTCATGGTCGGCGGCCTCGTCCTCGGCACCTCGCTGACCACGGCGATCTTCCTCGGAACCTCCATCGAGACGGCCAACGCCCTGGGGTACGTGACGATGGCGATGCTCGTCGGTCTCCCCGCCTACGGCGCGTTCTACGTCGCGCAGCGGGCCTTCTACGCCTACGAGGACGCCAAGACCCCGTTCTGGCTGCAGATCGTCAACTCCGGCGTGTTCGTCGTCCTGGGGCTCGCCTCCTACCTCATCACCTCGGAGTACCGGGCGGTCGCCGTCGCCGGAGCCCAGGCCGTGAGCAACATCGTCGCCGCCGGGATCGCCGTCGCCTGGCTCCGTGGCCGGCTCGGCGGTCTCGACCTGCACGTGGCGGTGCGCACGTGGGTGCGGTCCTTCGTCGCCACCCTGCCCGCCGCCGCCGTCACGGCCGCCGTCGCCCTCCCGCTGCGGCACCTCCTCGGCCCGTACCTGCCCGGCCCTTCCGGCGGGATGTATCTCGGATCCTGGCTCGCGCTGGTCGTCGGTGGGGGCATCTTCGTCGCCCTCTACCTGCTCGCCTCCCGACGGATGCGCATCTCCGAGGTCGAGGAGTTCACGGGTCCGATCCTCCGTCGCCTGCGCGGCGTGTCACCCGGTTCACGCTCCGACGCTTAGACTTCTTCAGAGCCGGGCGCTCGATCACACCCGATCGGCAGGCGCCCACGATCGGACCGGGACCTCGAAGACTTCGGTCCGAAACCGTCGTCTGGAGAGGGGAGTTCGCGTGCAGGGGGTCGGAACCGGTCGGCTCGTGGCGAGCCGGTATGCCCTGCGTCAGCGACGTGCGACGCTCGGAGCCATCGAGGTCTGGGCCGCCACCGACAGCACCCTCGGCCGTGAGGTCTCCGTCACGGTCCTGCCGGTCTCGGACCCCCACGCCGACCCGTTGCTGGAGGCGGCGCGCCTCACGGCCTCGGTCAACGACCACCGCCTCGTGCGGGTCCTCGACGTCGGATCCCGCGGTGAGATCGCGTGGGTCGTCGAGGAGTCGCTGTCGGAGTCCACGAGCATCACCGACCTGCTCACCACCGGGCCGCTGCCGCCCGAGGAGGCCCGGCGCATCGCCGGTGAGGTCGCGAGCGCCCTCGACGTCGCCGCCCGCGAGGGCCTGCACCACCTGCACATCACCCCCCACGCCGTGCGCCGCACCAAGGCGGGGCTCATCAAGATCGCCGGCCTGTCCACCGCTGCCGCCGTGGAGGGCACCCCCGTCCCCGACAGCGCCGAAGCCCAGCGCATCGACGCCCTCGGGGTGGTCGCGCTGCTCTACGCCACGATGACGACCCGCTGGCCCCTGCGCTCGGCCGTCCCCGGGCTGGAGGCCGCACCGCGCGTCGCGGGAGCCGTCGTCCCGCCCTCGGAGATCGCGGTGGCGGTCCTGCCCGACCTCGACACCCTGTGCACCGACACCTTCTCGCGGCCCTCCACCCGCTCGTCGGCACCGACGACCCCCGGTGAGGTCGCCGGCCGCCTCGGCCCGTGGTCACACACGCTGGTCAGGCACGTCGCGCCCAAGGCGGCGGCCGCACCTCCCACCGAGCAGATCCCGCGGGTCCGCCCCGGGGCGACGGCTGCCGCGGCGGGCGCCGGAGCCTCTTCCGCTGCGGCCGCGCCTCCTCGCGCGCCTCGACCCACCCGCCCCCAGCCCCACAAGCCGAGCCATCGCGAACAGCGCGCCCACAACAAGGCCGCGCAGGCCGCGGAGGAACGCCGCGAGATCGCCGCACGCCGTCGCGACCCCGGCTTCCTCGACGTGCCCGAGGCGCTCGAGAGCTCATCAGGGCCGCTCGAGCCACCGGCACCCCTGGTCGCCGCACCCGTGGAGAAGGAGGGGCGGTACGCCAAGATCGTGCTCGCCGTGGTCGCAGCCCTCGTCCTCGTCGCCTCGGTCTTCGCGTTCAACCAGCTCATGGGCGCCGTCCGCGACATGAACACCGCCGTCACGCCCACCGCCACCCGCACCCCGGCACCGACCGGCACGCCCCGCGGTGAGACCACGGCCCCGGCGCAGAGCGGGACGGCCCAGAGCCCCGCCTCCGAGGCCATCGCCTTCGTCGGCGCCCGCACCCTCGACCCCGAGGGCGACGGACGCGAGAACGACGGCGCCGCGGACCGGGCCTACGACGGTGACACGTCCACCTACTGGCAGTCCGAGGGGTACAAGGCCGCCGACTTCCAGGGGCAGAAGAGCGGCGTCGGCATCGCCCTCGAACTCCCGGAGAACACCAAGCCCTCGACGATCTCGGTCGTATTGGGCGAGCGGGCGCAGGACGCCACCGTCTACGTCTCGGCCAACCGGTCCATCGACGACGCGACCGAGGTCGGCAAGTACACCGGCGCCACCGGCAGCCAGGAGGCCGAGGTGCCCGAGGACGCGCGTGAGAGTGCGCGCTACGTCATCGTGTGGGTCACCAAGGCCATGCAGGAGAACGACAACCGCTTCCGTGCCATCGTCTCCGAGGTCACGGCACGCTGATCTGCGGCTCCACCGGCGCGCTCCCCGGTTCGCCGTGGCGCCGAACGGGGCCGAGGGCACGTCATCGGAGGGAACTTTCCTCCCGTCCTCACTCGTCTGATCGTGCGTGGGGCCGTGCAGCACGCCCCGACCACTCCTACAGGCCGACCACGAGGACCGATGTGACCTCAGAACGCAAGGACGAGGACCCGACGGACATCCGCCGTCTGTTGTCCGGCATGTCGGATCCACACCCGATGTCCGACGATCTCGTCTCGCGCATCTCGGCCAGTCTGGAGGAGGAACGCCGTCACCGCCGCGACGACGACCTCTGCCGCTTCGATCCCGCCCTCGGACGACCCCGCCGCAGCGTCCTTCCCCGCCGTCTGGCCATGGTCGCGGTGGTCACCGTCGTCGCGACGGTCGCGGTCGTCGCCACGATCGTCCCCGGCGTGGCCTCCGTCGTCGCCCGGCAGGCCGAGGCGGGTCTCGGATTGGCCCGGGCCGAACTCGCCGCCGTAGAACCCACGGCGACCGTGACCGACGGCGCCGCAGCCCCGCTCGGTGTCGTGGCGCCGTCCCCGGCAGCGCCAGGCGGACGGACGCCCTCCGCGCAGGCGGGAGCGCCGGCGGCGGGCCTGACGATCATCAGCTCCGGCACCGACTACCGTCGCGGCCACCTCACCGAGCAGGCCCAGACCCTCATGGGCAGCAGCACCGGTGGTGCCGACGCCACGAAGACGGCTCTGCCGCGTGGCACGTCGCGCGAGAGCATCGAGAACTGTCTGCGCGAACTCTCCCTGCTCGGCTCCACCGCGACCGTCGACGTCGCCACCTACAACGGCCGGTCCGCACTCATCCTCGTCGGCGGACCCGTGGAGGGCAGCACGACGCGCACCCTCGCCGTCGTGCCCGACACCTGCGGTCGCAAGTCCACCGACCCCCTCGCCGGGCCCTACCGATTCCGCTGACCGGCCCCGCGCGCGGTGGAACATCCGGGAGATCGGCGTGGTTGACACCTTCGGCACGGCTCCCCAGCGCTGCGATCGAGCCGCGAACACCACCTGACACGTACGAAGGGAATCCCCTGTGAGCTCCGAGAACACGGAACTGCACGACGTCCTCATCGTCGGCTCCGGCCCCGCCGGCTACACCGCCGCCGTCTACGCGGCCCGCGCAGGTCTGTCTCCCGTCGTCCTCACCGGTTCCATCACCGCCGGCGGTGCCCTCATCAACACCACCGACGTCGAGAACTTCCCCGGTTTTCCCGACGGCATCATGGGCCCCGACCTCATGGACAACATGAAGGCGCAGGCCGAGCGGTTCGAGCGCAGCTCATCGCCGACGACGTCGTCGAGATGTCCTTGGACGGCGAGATCAAGACCGTCGTCGACGGCTCGGGCCGCACCTACCGCGGACGCACGGTCATCCTCGCGACCGGCTCTGCCTACCGCGAGCTCGGCATCGACAACGAGAAGCGCCTCTCCGGCCACGGCGTCAGCTGGTGCGCCACCTGCGACGGCTTCTTCTTCCGCGACCAGGACATCGTCGTCGTGGGTGGCGGCGACTCGGCGATGGAGGAGGCCACCTTCCTCACCCGCTTCGCCCGCTCGGTCACGGTCGTCCACCGCCGTGAGGAGCTGCGCGCCTCCAAGATCATGGCCGAGCGTGCCAAGGACGACCCCAAGATCAGCTTCGCGTGGAACTCGGCCGTCAGCGCCATCCACGGCGACGCCAAGGTCGAGGGCGTCACCCTGACCGACACGATCACCGGCGCGGAGCGTCGGCTGGATGTCACCGGCGTCTTCGTCGCCATCGGCCACGACCCGCGTAGCGAACTCGTCCGCGACCAGGTGCACGTCGACTCCGAGGGCTACGTCCTCGTCGAGGGGCGCACCACCAAGACCAACCTGCCCGGAGTCTTCGCCTGTGGCGATCTCGTCGACCACACCTACCGGCAGGCCGTCACCGCCGCGGGCAGCGGATGTGCGGCATCCTTGGACGCCGAGAGGTATCTCGCCGACCTCGACGCCGAGACGGTCGCGCCGACTCCCTGATCAGCCACACCCGACGATCTCCACACCGCCTCCCGACGAAAGGACCCTCCATGGCCTCCATCAACTCGACCACCGACGCCTCGTTCGACGCCGACGTCCTCAAGAGCGACAAGCCCGTGCTCGTCGACTTCTGGGCACCGTGGTGCGGTCCCTGCAAGGCCATCGCCCCGATCCTCGAGGAGATCGCCGCCGAGCACGGTGAGAAGCTCACGATCGTCAAGCTCAACACCGACGAGAACCCGGCGATCACCGCCCGCTACGGCATCACCGGCATCCCGGCGCTCAACGTCTACCAGGGCGGCGAGCTCGTCAAGAGCATCGTCGGCGCACAGCCCAAGCCCAAGCTCATGCGCGAGCTCGAGCCCTTCATCGGCTGAGCCACCGCGTCATCGAACCGCCCCCACCGCCCGTCGGTGTGGGGCGGTTCGTCATTTCGCGCGGGATGACACCCTCGAGGTCGACATCCGCAACAACGACGACGACAACGACACCAGAAGGAGAACCCCATGCTCGGCATTACGGAGATGCGTCGGCGGATCGACCGTCTGGAGCAGACGGTCCGTACTCAGCAGGCCGTGGGGGAACAACTCTGTGATCGCGCGGGGATCGATCCCGGAGAACTCGACCTCGTCGCCCGGGTCGACGACGAGGAACGCCGGCTCATCGCCGAGGGCAAGGCGATCATGGCGATCAAACACCACCGTGAACGCACCGGATCCGGCCTGCGCGAGGCCAAGGAGGCCATCGATCAGGCCTCACGCGACTGACGTTCACGCGGGCGCGGGCAAGGGTGCCGGGTCACCGCAGTGGCCGGCTTCCCCACCGCACTCCCGCGAACGATCAGACGTCCTCACCGAACGGCGAAAGGGTGCCGGATTCTCACCGGCACCCCCTTCTGTTGCGTCACGACGTCAGGCGCCGGCGCTCCCGATGTTCTCCGGAGTGCCGAGCACGTCGAGGATACGGCCGAGGTCTTCGACCGAGGCGAACTCGACGGTGAGCTTTCCCCGCTGACGTCCCATGTTGATCGAGACGCGGGTGTCGAGCCGATCGGCCAGCGCATCGGCCACGCTGTCGAGTTCCGGGTGCGCCTCACGTGGCCGGACCGTCCGCTTGCGTGCCGGCGCTCCAGCCTCACCCATCGCGATGATCTCCTCGACGCTGCGCACCGACAGCCCCTCGGCCACGATCCGCTGAGCGAGGCGTTCCATGGCCGCCGGGTCCTCCAGCGCCAACAAAGCCCGAGCGTGACCGGCGGTCAGGACACCCGCCGCGAGGCGCCGGGCCACCAGAGGCGGAAGTCGCAGCAGACGCAGCGTGTTCGTGATCTGCGGACGCGATCGCGCCAATCGGCTCGCCAGGTCCTCGTGCGTGCACCCGAAGTCCTCGAGCAGCTGCTGGTAGGCGGCCGCCTCCTCCAGCGGGTTGAGCTGGCTGCGGTGCAGGTTCTCCAGGAGCGCATCGCGCAGCATGTCGTCGTCGGTCGTCGATCGGATGATCGCGGGGATGGCACTCTGACCGGCCTGGCGCGTGGCCCGCCACCGACGCTCGCCCATGACGAGTTCGTAGTGGGGGCCGTCCGTGGCCGGCTCTCGGATCGGACGGACGACGATCGGCTGCAGCACACCGATCTGGCGAATGCTGTCGACGAGTTCGGCGAGGTCGTCCTCGTCGAACACCTCGCGTGGCTGACGGGAGTTGGGGGCGATGTCATCGACACCGACATGAGCGAACGTCGCCCCGGGAACCGACTCCAAACCTGCCGTCGACGCAGATTCGGTCGTGACGTCGGTGTCGCCACTGTTCCGACCCTCCGGCGCAGCGGACGCATCTGTTTCACGTGAAACAGCCTGGGTGAAGAACATGTCCCTCGGGCGGGTCGTCGGATCCGGAGCATCCGGGATCAGTGCCCCCAGCCCTCGACCCAATCCACGCCTGCGTTCAGCCACCGTCGGTTCCTCTCGTGTCCATCATCGTTGTCATGCCCCGCGCGCAGCCAACTCGGCGGCCGCTCGGCAGTACGCCAGCGCACCCGTACTCGCAGGGTCATAGGAGATCACGGTCTGCCCGTGACTCGGCGCCTCCGACACGCGCACCGAACGGGGCACGGTGGCGCGGAGGACCTGATCGGGGAAGTGGCTGCGGACCTCGTCCGCCACCTGCGACGACAGGCGAGTGCGCGCGTCGTACATGGTGAGCAGGATCGTCGTCACGTCGATGTCGGGGTTGAGGTGGCGACGGATCATCTCGATGTTCTTCAAGAGCATCGAGAGACCCTCGAGCGCGTAGTACTCGCACTGGATCGGGATGAGGACCTCACGGCCGGCCACGAAGGCGTTGATGGTGAGCAGCCCGAGGCTCGGGGGCAGTCGATGAGGATGTAGTCCGGCGGATTCTCCGACTGCGCGACGAAGGCGTTGACCGCTCTCTGCAGACGCATCTCCCGGGCGACGAAAGAGACCAGCTCGATCTCGGCGCCCGCGAGGTCGATCGTCGCCGGCACGCACGTGAGCCCGGGGATGTCGGGGCATTCATGCACCACATCGGCCAGGGGCGCATCCTCGACCAGCACGTCGTACACGCTCGGGATGCCGGCGCGATGGTCGACGCCGAGCGCGGTACTGGCGTTGCCCTGAGGGTCGGTGTCGATGACGAGAACCGTCGAACCGCCGGCCGCCAGCGCGGCCGCGAGATTCACCGCGGTCGTCGTCTTGCCCACCCCGCCCTTCTGATTGGCGATGGTGAAGATCCGGGTGTGCGACGGGCGGGGAACGGCGCCCCCGGCGGCGGGGGGACGCTGGGGCGAGTCGCGGCGACCTCGCGCACACTCTCGGCGGCCTCGGTGGCGCCGTCGACGTTCATTCCCTCGGGGACCGTCTGCTCTGGGTCGGCGCCTGCGTGGGCGGCCAACTCCGGCATGTCCGGTGCCTCTGGAGCACGGTCCGGGCCAGTCTGCTCGGACGACGCCGTCATGCTCCCGTCGCGCACGTCCGGAGCGGTGTCGACGGGGACAGACGCGTCGGGATCGACTCCCGCTGGTTTCGTTTCACGTGAAACATGACCGCCGTCGACAGGCCAGCCCACAGTTCTCGGTGACGTCGTCGCACCTTCACTCGGCCAGCCGAGCGCGCTCATTCCGTCGATCACCCACAGATCCTTCCGTCGTCACCGTGCGGCCCCCACGCTAGTCGCTCCGAGCACCGACACCCGCATCGGTCCACAGCACACGAGTGCCGCCGCGGACGACCACCGAGAAACACGCCGTGACCCCGGATCACCGTCCGGCAGAAGCAGGGAGGAGGACCGCGCCTCTGCGGTCGAGACGCGCCGAATCACCGTGCGGACGAGCAGGTCAGCCCCGTCGCGGGCCGCGTCGATCCCTGCCACGGCTGCGCACGGGACGCACGTGACGCCGTGCCCGGATGACGGTGGTCGGTTGGTCGAGCACCTCGTCGCCGGCCATCACGACCTCGAAGTCGGTCCACCCCGCGCGGGTGGCGGCGGCACGATCCCGGGTGAGTTCATCGGCGGCCGAGGCGCCCTTGAGCGCCAGCATGAGGGCTCCGTCCTCGGCCAGAGGAGCCATCCACCCGGCCAGGGTCGACAGCTTGGACACCGCACGGGCGGTCACCACGGATCCGGTGACGTCGACCTCGTCGGCCCGACCGCGGTGCACGAACACCCCGGTCAAGTCGAGCATCGCCACGGCATCGTCCAGCCACGCCACCCGACGTGCCATCGGCTCCACGAGGTGGATCGTCAGATCGGGGCGGGCGATGGCGATGGCCAGCCCCGGCAACCCGGCACCCGAGCCGACGTCGACCACGGTGGCACCCTCGGGAATCAGGGACTCCACGACGGCACAGTTGAGCACGTGTCGTTCCCACACACGTTCGACTTCACGTGGCCCGATCAGCCCATGTGACACGCCGGTATCGGCCAGGATGCCGGCGTACCGAATGGCCACCGGCAACCGCGGTCCGTACACGGTGAGCGCGGAGTCGGGAGGTGCGGGGGCGGTGCGCAGACCGTCAGATGCCGCAGGCGCCGCGCCCCCGTCGGGGGACGCGGCGCCGGAGATGTTCTCGGAGTTCGTCATCGAGGACGGCGACGACTCAGGCGGGGTGGACCACGACGTGACGACGCGGCTCGACACCCTCGGACTCGGAGTGGAGCCCCGAGCGCAGCACCTCGTCGTGGGCGACCTTGCGCTCGAACGCGCTCATCGGCTCCAGGGGCTGCGGCTCGCCGGTCTCCCGGCATCGGGCGACGGCAGCCCGGGCGATGTCGATGACGGCCCGGCGACGCTCGGCGCGGTGTCCGGCCACGTCGAGCATGAGACGCGTGTGCTCACCGGTCTCGGTCTGCACCGCCAGCCGGGTCAGCTCCTGCAGGGCTTCGAGCACCTTGCCGTCGGGACCCACCAGACGCCGCGGCACGCGGCCCTCCTCGGAGTCCACGATCGCGATGACGGCCCGGTCACCCTCGATGTCGACGTCGATGTCACCGTCGAGGTCGGCGATGTCCAGGAGTCGCTCGAGGAAGTCGGCCGCGACCTCACCCTCGCGCTCCAACTGGGCGATGCGGCCGCCCGAGCGGGCCGGCCTGTCGCCTCCGCGCTCGGTCTCCTCACCTACCGCGTCCGCCCCCGCGTCGCCCGTCACGCCCTTCGCCGGGTCCTCGACGATGCTCTCGGTCTCGGTGTCGCTCATGCGCTACTCCTGTTTCGTGGTGGTCCGTGCCCGGCCGTTCAGCGCTTGCGCTTACGCCGCCTGGGCTGCTGCCTCTGCCCCGAATTTCGGATGGGGCCCTGGTTCTCCTCGTCGGTCTCCGCCTCGGTCGCCGGGGCGTCCTTCGCCAACCCGGGCACGGTGAAGGCCTTGTGCTCCTTGCCGCGCTTCTGGCGGCGCGCCTGCAGCGCCTTCTCCGCGGGGGAACCCGGCGCCGGCATGCGGTTGATGACGTAGAACTGCTGGCCCAGCGTCCACACGTTCGTCACGAGCCAGTAGATGAGCACGCCGATCGGGAAGTTCACACCGGTCACCGCGAAGATGATCGGGAACAGGTACAGCATGATCTTCTGCTGCTGCGCGAAGGGGTTGTTCAGCGCGGATTCGGGCATGTTCCGGCGCATCAGCTGGTGCTGGGTGACGAAGGTCGACACCGACATCAGCAGGATGAGGATGACCGTGAGGATCTTCGTGTTGAGATCCCCGGACGACATGAACGTGGCCGACAACGGCGCACCGAACAGCGTCGACCGTTCCGCCTGGGAGGCCAATTCGCGACCGAGGGGGCCTGCGGGGCTGCGACCGCCCGCCGCCACCTGCGAGAGGCCGTTGAGCACGTAGAACAGCGCGAAGAAGATCGGCATCTGCAGCAGGATCGGCATGCACGAGCTCAGCGGGTTGGTCCCGGTGCGCTTGTACAGGTCCATCGTCTCGGCCGTCATGGCCTGCTGGGACTCGGGGTCCTTCTTGCCCTTGTACTTCTTCTGGATCTTCTGCAGCTCGGGTTGGATGAGCTGCATCCGCCGTGAGGACTGGATCTGCTTGACGAACAGCGGGATCAGCAGCATCCGGACGACCACCACGAGGCCGGCGATGGCCAGGGCCCAGTTCCACCCCGACGCCTCGGGCATGCCCAGAGACGTGTTCAGGGCGTGGAAGGCCACGAGCACCCATTCGACCGCCCACTCGAGCGGCCACATCAGGGTGCCCCAGAAACCTCGTTCCATGTCTTCCTTCCTCAGGCGCTCACGCGCCGCGGGTCACGCGTTCAGTCTTCGGTGTGGGAGGCGGGACTCTGCCCGCGATCCCGCTCGCCCGCGGGCCCCGCTCCATTGTTCCGTATCGGACGTCCGTCCTCGCCCCGCTGCGGAACGTAGTCGACGCCGCCGGGGTTCCACGGGTGGCAGCGGTACAGTCGGCAGATCCCGAGCCAGATCCCCCGGATCGGGCCGAAGCGCTCGATCGCGGTGAAGGTGTAGGCCGAACAGCTGGGGTAGAACCGGCAGCTCGGTGGGGTCAGGGGCGAGATGCACACCTGGTAGAAGCGCACGGCCAGCAGGAACGGCGCGCGGATGACGCGGCCCAGGCCCGTCTGCGGGCGCTCGTCGCCCACGGTGCTCATGCTCGCACCTCGACCTTGGCCACGGCCGTCACGGCGACCCGTTCCAGCTCGGCCCGCAGTTGCCCGTAGGTGCTCTCAGCGGCGGCGGGGTTGGCCCGCACCACGAGGTCGTGGCCGCCGGGTAGCTGCGGCAGCAACTCCGCCATGGCGGCCCGCATGCGCCGCTTGACCCGGTTTCTCGTCACGGCGTTGCCCACGGCCTTGGACACGACGAAGCCCACCCTGCACTCGGGCACGGTGGGCTGCGAGGGACGCACGTGGACGACGACGAGCCGGCTGCCGTGCCGACCACCGCGAACCGCGCGTGCGAAGTCCTCGCTCCGCCGGAGCCGGTGTGGGGCAGGCAGCATCGAGGAGTCGTCAGGCCGTGAGCTTCTTGCGACCCTTGAGGCGACGCGACGCGATGATCGAGCGACCGGCGCGCGTCGACATGCGCAGGCGGAAGCCGTGCGTCTTGGCGCGGCGACGGTTGTTCGGCTGGAAGGTGCGCTTGCTCACGATGCTCTCCGTTACTGCGCGAGGGCTCGCGCGGTGTGACTGATGGGTCTTCGGGCACGCCTGGTCAGGTCGTCCACGACTCTGGGCAGTGGCGCCGTCGGACTCCTCACGCTCGCCTCACCTGCGGCGATCCGTCCTGGTCACGACCATGGGTCGTGGGGCGGAGTGGGCATGATGAAGTGCGCGTGGAAGATGGGCCAGAGGACAACGGTACGCAGCGGCAGCCGTGCGGGTCAAACCGGCCCTACAACACGCGGGCGCGTGTTCGCGAGAGCCACGCCGAGTTCTGCGGCGGTGGCTCCGTTCGATCCGTGCCGTTGCGGTTCTGCAGAGGGACTCCTGACGCGTCGTTCACCGGCTCGTCACCTACACGGGCCTCGTTCCGCGGATCATGGTGGGGAGGTTCGGAGCACGAACACGGAGTTCATCACCCAGGTTGCGGCGATTCGCTTGCGGCCGACGGAACTCGGTTGTTACGGTTTCGACACCTTCGCGTCAGATGGTCATCCGGCAGCGGTTCGCGATCTGCGGTCCGTGGATCGGAATGAGCGTTCTGGCGCGAACAGGTGCGCGTCTTCACCCTCGCGTGGCCTGCCTGCACATTCGTATACGGAGTCCGTTCACTTTCCGCCCTCGGCCGGGCGACGTGTGAACCCTATTTCCACACCCTGTGCATATATCTGTGGATAGATCCGCCGGCACCCACTCGACCCGGCTCACCGATGCGTAGGCTGTGGCCCATGTCCGGAACTGGTGAGCCCGTGTCCAACCCTGCCGGCGACGACTCCGGACGCATCTGGGGCGCCACGCTCCGGGCCCTCGATCGCGCAGGAATCCCCGCACCCCAGCGGGCTTTCCTGCGTCAGGCGACGCTGGTGGGTGTGCTCGACACCACGGCTCTGATCGCCGTACCCGACGACTTCACCAAGGAGATCGTCGAATCACGTGCGCGCGACTATCTCGTGCGTGCCCTCACCGAACAGGTGGGACGTGAGGTCCGCCTCGCCGTCACGGTCGACGCCTCCTTGCGAGAACAGATCGCTCCGGCCGAGCAGCCGGTTCTCGAGGGCTATCCCGAGCAGGAAGCGGCGGATCGCGAGCCGGAGCCGGCGCCCGTCGACGTCGCCCCCACCCCCGTGGGCGAGCGCCGCCCGCGTCCGGCTGCGACGGGTCGACGCGAGGAGTCCTCCCAGCTCAACCCCAAGTACACGTTCGACACGTTCGTCATCGGGGCGAGCAACCGCTTCGCCCACGCTGCGGCCGTGGCCGTGGCGGAGGCGCCCGCCAAGGCCTACAACCCGCTGTTCGTCTACGGCGACTCGGGGCTGGGCAAGACGCACCTGCTGCACGCGATCGGGCACTACGCCCGCAATCTGTACCCCCACGTCAAGGTGAAGTACGTCAACTCCGAGGAGTTCACCAACGACTTCATCAACAGCATCCGCGACGACAAGGCCGCCGGATTCCAGCGGCGTTACCGCGACATCGACGTGTTGCTCATCGACGACATCCAGTTCCTCCAGGGCAAGATGCAGACCCAGGAGGAGTTCTTCCACACGTTCAACACGCTGCACAACTCCAACAAGCAGGTCGTCATCACCTCCGACGTGCCGCCCAAGCAGTTGTCCGGGTTCGAGGAGCGGATGCGCAGCCGGTTCGAGTGGGGCCTGCTGACCGACGTGCAGCCGCCCGATCTCGAGACGCGCATCGCGATCCTGCGCAAGAAGGCCGTCCAGGAGCGCTTGTCCCTGCCCGATGAGGTGCTCGAGTTCATCGCGAGCCGCATCTCGACGAACATCCGTGAGCTCGAGGGCGCGCTGATCCGCGTGACGGCGTTCGCCAACCTCAATCGACAGCCGGTCGAACTGAGCCTGGCCGAGATCGTCCTCAAGGACCTCATCCCCGACAAGGAGAGCAGCCAGATCACGGCCAGCATGATCATGGGTCAGACGGCCGCCTACTTCGGGCTGTCCATCGACGACCTCTGCGGCGCGTCGCGATCCCGCGGGCTGGTCACGGCCCGCCAGATCGCGATGTACCTGTGCCGCGAGCTGACCGAACTCTCCCTGCCCAAGATCGGCCAGCAGTTCGGTGGACGGGATCACACGACGGTGATGCACGCCGATCGCAAGATCCGCACGCTCATGGCCGAGCGGCGCTCGGTCTACAACCAGGTCACCGAACTCACGACGCGCATCCGCTCGCAGGCGACCTGACCCGCATCGACGTCCACACCGGCCACCAGCGCGTCTTGTCGGATTCGCCCGTGTCGCAACGGTGTTCAGGACGGATGTCCACAAACCTGTCCACACCTGTGGAGAATTGACGGATGTCTGGGACGGCAGACCTGCATCACCGCACTGACGTGCGGCGATGCCTCCACAGGTGGGGAAAAGCCTGTGGATGAAGGTAGTCCCCAGCCCCCTGTGGGCAGCGGAGAGCGCTCCTCGGGAACCACAACGGTGTCATCTGTGGGCCGCCGGTGGATAACTGCCGACGCCTGTGTACGACCGTCGTGCGTCCACATCGGACGCCCGTCGTCCACGACCGTCGTCCACGATCACTCCACATCGAGATACCGGTCCCGACCTGCGAAGACGCGCGTGATCCACAGGATCCACACGACCTATGACAACGATGAGTCCCTCAATCTGGATCCTCTCGCCCCACGTACGGTGTGGACCCACATGCCAGGTCTCTGCGGTGTCCTATCGGCACATGAGGACGGCACCTGAGCGAACGACGCAGATTTTCGCGAGGACGTCCCGACGTGAGACACGGACCCACATCACTCGGCGATTCGCGAGGCATGGATTGGTCTGCTCGGAGCTGGCGACTAGAGTCGGCTCCGACTGTCCTGGAGAGGACCGGTCGTCGATGGATCACCAGGGGGCGCAGCCGGGTCGGCCGTGTCCGTGACGAAGGGGCGGTACCCGTGAAGTTCCGAGTCGAGCGCGATGTGCTTGCCGAGGCCGTGACGTGGACCGCCCGCGGACTTCCCACCCGGCCGCCGGTCCCGGTCCTGGCAGGTGTCCTCATCGATGCCGACCCCAGTGGCACGCTCACCCTCTCGGCGTTCGACTACGAGGTCTCCGCGCGCATCACGGTGGCGGCCGACGTCAGCGAGGGTGGTCAGGTGCTGGTGCTCGGTCGACTGCTGGCCGACATCTCGCGCAACCTGCCCAACCGCCCGATCGCGGTGAGCACCGAGGGCAACAAGGTCCAACTCACCTGTGGTTCCAGCCGGTTCAGCCTGCTGCAGATGCCGGGTGAGGAGTACCCGACGCTGCCGACCTCGCCCGAGCCGAGCGGCACGATCGCGGGAGACGTGTTCACCCAGGCCGTCGCGCAGGTGAGCATCGCCGCCGACCGCAGCGACACCCTGCCCATCCTCACCGGTGTGCGCATGGAGGTCACGGGCGACAAGATCGCGTTGCTCGCCACCGACCGGTACCGCCTGGCCATGCGCGATCTGACGTGGAACCCGGCCACCGACGACATCGAGACCGTCGTCCTCGTGCCGGCCCGCACCCTCTCCGACACCGCCAAGGCACTGGGTGCCGCGGCCTCGGTCGAGGTGGCCCTCGGCGGCGCGGCCGGCGGCGACGGGCTCATCGGCTTCGAGGCCGGCCGCCGACGCACGACCACCAGGCTCCTCGACGGTGAGTACCCCAAGGTCTCCTCGATCCCGCCCAGCTCGGTCGATTCCGAGGCGGTCGTCGAGACGGCCGCGCTCATCGAGGCCGTCAAGCGCGTGTCGCTGGTGGCCGAGCGCAACACCCCGGTCCGCCTGCGGTTCATGGACGGTCAGGTCGCCATCGACGCCGGCACGGGTGACGACGCGCAGGCCAGCGAGGCCGTGGAGTGCACGCTCACCGGCCCGGAGCTCGAGATCGCGTTCAACCCGCACTACCTGCTCGACGGCCTGCACGTGCTCGGCACGGCCTACACCCGTCTCGCGTTCACACAGAGCAGCCGCCCGGCGGTCATCTCCGGGCAGGCCGAGCTGGACGGCGAACCCGACCTCTCCTACCGGTACGTGCTCATGCCGGTCCGCCTGCCGGGTTGATCCGGCACCACTCGAAGCGGTCGCGGTGCACCTGCGTCACCTGACCCTGGGTGACTTCCGTAGCTATCCCACCGCGGAGGTCGCTCTCGAGCCGGGCGTGAGCACCCTCGTCGGTCTCAACGGCGTGGGCAAGACCAATCTGGTCGAGGCCGTGGGGTATCTGGCCTCCCTGGCCTCGCATCGGGTGGCCCAGGACGCGCCGCTGGTGCGGTTCGGAGCCGAGCGCGCGATCGTGCGGGGAGCCGTCATCCGGGACGCTCGCGAGACGCTGGTCGAGCTGGAGATCGTCCCGGGACGGGCCAACCGGGCGCGGCTCAACCGGGCTGCGGTACGTCCCCGCGAGGTGTTGGGCTCGCTGCGCACGGTCCTGTTCGCGCCGGAGGATCTGGCGCTCGTCAAGGGTGACCCCTCGGATCGCCGCCGGTTCCTCGACGACCTGCTGGTCTCGCGGCAGCCGCGATGGGCGGGCGTGCGCTCGGACTACGACAAGATCCTCAAGCAGCGCAACGCCCTGTTGCGGGCCGCCTCCCCCACCCGCGGTCCCGGCCGGCGGCGTGAGCGCGGGCCGGCACCCACCCCGGAGACCCTCGAGGTCTGGGACGACCACCTCGCGCTCGTCGGCGGGCAGCTCCTCTACGCCCGGCTGCGCCTGCTGCGCGACCTCCGACCTCTTCTCACCGAGGCGTACGGCCAGGTCAGCGCCGGTGTGAGCACGGCGAACGCCACCTACCGCTCGTCCCTCGACGACGACACGGCGGCCGAGATCGAGGCCGGCGAGGTGTTCTCCCCGAGGAGCTGCGGGATCGGCTCGTGGCCACCATGGGGCTGCGGCGCGCCGCCGAGATCGATCGCGGCGTGAGTCTGTTCGGCCCGCATCGGGACGAACTCGTGCTGTCCCTCGGCGACCTGCCGGCCAAGGGATACGCCTCGCACGGGGAGTCCTGGTCGTTCGCGCTCGCGCTCAAGCTCGGGGCCTACCACCTGCTGCGACACGACCTCGGGGACGATCCGGTGCTCATCCTCGACGACGTGTTCGCCGAGCTCGACAGCGGACGCCGGGAGCGCCTGGCCGGGCTGGTCGCCGACGGGGAGCAGGTGCTCATCACCGCGGCCGTCGGCGAGGACGTCCCCGACGCCCTGCGCGGGGCACGGTTCGGGGTGCGACCCGGGCAGGTGTTCGTGGGCGAGACCGGTCCCGACGACGCCGAGTTCGATCCCCCGGACCTCGACGACGACGCCGACGATGATGTCGACGACGCCTCTGAGGATGACGACGCAGCTCAGGACACGGATCACGAGGACGCCGATGAGGACGCCGAATCCCACGACGCGCACCCGGTCGAGGAGTCCGCATGAGCGCCGACCTGCCTCCAGAGGGCCGTGACGGCCTCGAGCCTGCCGAGACCCGTCCCGACGGCGCCCGCGCCGCCGATCTCGCGGACGAGGACGCCCTGACCCGCGCGGCCGCGAGTGCTCTGGCTCGGGCGCGGGAGGCGGCGCGGGCCAAGGGTCTGCGTCCGGGATCGCGGCCGGCTCCGCGCCGACGCCGGCGCACCGAGGCCGTGTTCAGCGGCACCTCGGACGACGCCCGTGATCCCCGGGCTCTGGGTGACCAGATGGACCGGTTGCTGCTGGACCGGGGGTGGAAGGTCGACGTGGCGGCGGGGTCGGTCATGGGTCGGTGGCCGGTCATCGTCGGACCGGACGTCGCTCAGCACTGCGCGCCGGTGACCTTCGAGGACGGCATCCTCACGGTGCGCGCCGATTCGACCGCGTGGGCGACGCAGTTGCGCCTCATGCTCCCGGCGATCCTCGAGCGGTGCGCGGCCGAGGCCGGCGTCGGGGTCGTCACGGAGGTGAAGATCACCGGTCCGTCGGCACCGTCGTGGAGCCGAGGTCTGCGTCGGGCACGGGGTCAGGGTCCGCGCGACACCTACGGCTGAGCGGCTCGGCCGGCCCGCTCCCGCGGTGATATCCGTGCGTGGCCGACGCCGTCGTGGGCGGGAGCTGCGGCACCCGGGGGCGCTGCTCGTCTCTACCGTCCGCTCGCGCGAGAACGACCCGGTCACGTACCCCGACACCAGAACATGGGGTGCGAGGCTCTCATCGGCGGTTCGGGGGCGTCGTGGGTGGGTCTGTCGGTGCGGGACGGTAGACTGAGCCGTCATTCAGATTCCGGTGTCGTTCCGACCCCGTCCGCGCGTGATACTCGGCTCGCAGCCGGTGTGTGCGGAGGCGTCCGACCCGGTCCCCCCGCGACGAGGAGAAGCGTGTCGACACCGCCTACGAACGAGACCCCAGACGTTCCCGGCGAGCCGATCCCGCCTGCGCCGGCCGTCAGCGATCCGACTTCGCCGGTCTACGACGCCACGGCGATCACGGTGCTGGAGGGTCTCGACGCGGTCCGCAAGCGTCCGGGCATGTACATCGGTTCCACGGGTGAGCGGGGTCTGCACCACCTGGTCTGGGAGATCGTCGACAACTCGGTCGACGAGGCCTTGGCCGGTCACGCCGACCACATCGACGTGACGTTGCTGGCCGACGGTGGCGTGCGGGTGCGCGACGACGGCCGCGGTATCCCCACCGACATCCACGCGACCGAGGGTGTGTCGGCGGTCGAGCTCGTGCTCACCCAGTTGCACGCGGGTGGCAAGTTCGGCGGCGGCGGGTACAAGGTCTCCGGCGGTCTGCACGGCGTGGGCTCCTCCGTGGTCAACGCCCTGTCCTCGCGGCTGGAGGCCGAGGTCCGTCAGAAGGGCCACGTCTTCCGCATGGCCTTCGAGCGTGGCGTGCCCGTCGCTCCTCTGGAGAAGGGTGAGGAGACCGACGAGACCGGAACGACGATCACGTTCTGGCCCAGCTCCGACATCTTCGACACCATCGAGTTCGACTACGAGACCCTGCGGGCCCGGTTCCAGCAGACGGCGTTCCTCAACAAGGGTCTGACCATCAGCCTGACCGACGAGCGTGAGCAGGCCGTGGCCTCCGCCGAGGACGAGCTGGAGGACTCCGAGGAGGCCGACGCCGCCAAGGCGGTCGGTGGTACGTCGGGCGCCGGGGACGCCGAGCAGGACGTCGAGAAGGCCCGCGGCGCGGAGGTCGCCAAGGACGAGTCGGGCCGTGCCAAGGGGCGCCGGGTCGTCTACCGCTACGACGGCGGACTGGTCGACTACGTCACCCACCTCAACGCCAGCAAGCGCAGCGAGAAGGTGCACGAGGAGGTCATCTCCTTCGAGTTGGAGGACACCTCTCGCGAGATGACGCTCGAGATGGCGATGCAGTGGACCACCGCGTTCTCGGAGTCGGTGCACACCTACGCCAACAACATCAACACCCACGAGGGCGGCACGCACGAAGAGGGTTTCCGTGCGGCGATGACCCGGTTGATCAACGAGTTCGCGCGCAAGCAGAACCTGCTCAAGGACAAGGACGAGAACCTCACCGGCGACGACGTCCGTGAGGGGCTGACGGCGGTCGTCTCGGTCAAGCTCGGCGAACCGCAGTTCGAGGGTCAGACCAAGACCAAGCTGGGCAACTCCGAGGTCAAGGGCTTCGTGCAGGGCGCCATCAACGAGATGCTCGGCGACTGGTTCGACGCGCACCCCGGCGAGGGTCGCGACATCGTCCGCAAGTCGATCAACGCGGCGGCGGCGCGGCTCGCGGCTCGCAAGGCGCGTGAGGCGACCCGGCGCAAGGGGCTCATGGAGTCCGGTGGTCTGCCCGGCAAGTTGCGTGACTGCCAGAGCAAGGACCCCTCGATCAGCGAGATCTACATCGTCGAGGGTGACTCCGCGGGCGGTTCGGCCAAGGACGGCCGCAACCCGTTCAACCAGGCGATCCTGCCCATCCGCGGCAAGATCCTCAACGTCGAGAAGGCCCGCATCGACAAGGTGCTGTCCAACCTCGAGGTGCAGGCCCTGATCAGCGGTTTCGGAACCGGAGTGGGTGAGGACTTCGACCTCGCCAAGGCGAGGTATCACAAGATCATCCTCATGGCCGACGCCGACGTCGACGGCATGCACATCCGCACGCTGCTGCTCACGTTGTTGTTCCGGTTCATGCGCCCGCTCATCGAGGCGGGCTACGTCTACCTCGCGCAGCCGCCGTTGTATCGAATCAAGTGGAGCAACCACGAGCACGATTTCGTGTTCTCCGACCGTGAGCGAGACGAGAGGTTGCGGGCCGGACAGGCCGCCGGCTGGAGACTGCCCAAGGACAGCGGGATCCAGCGGTACAAGGGTCTGGGCGAGATGAACGCCAACGAGCTGTGGGAGACCACGATGGACCCCGATCACCGGGTGTTGTTGCAGGTCACGCTGGACGACGCGGCGGCCGCCGACGAGATCTTCTCCGTGCTCATGGGCGAGGACGTGGACTCGCGCAGGTCGTTCATCCAGAGGAACGCCCGTGACGTGCGCTTCCTGGATGCCTGACCCTTGCGAATCACCCCGCCCGCCGCGGCGACTGTTGACGACGACGAAGGACTGACCTCGTGACCGATATGACGCCGACCGAGACCGACAGGATCGAACCGGTCGACCTCAACGCCGAGATGCAGCGCAGCTACATCGAGTACGCGATGAGCGTCATCGTGAGCCGTGCGTTGCCGGACGTGCGTGACGGGTTGAAGCCGGTGCACCGGCGCATCGTGTACGCGATGTACGACGGCGGGTTCCGGCCCGACCGTGGGTACAACAAGTGCGCGCGCGTGGTCGGCGACGTCATGGCCCAGTACCACCCGCACGGCGACTCGGCGATCTACGACGCGCTGGTGCGTCTGGTCCAGCCGTGGGCGATGCGGTACCCGCTCATCGACGGTCAGGGCAACTTCGGCAACGCCGGCGACGACGGCGCCGCGGCGAGTCGGTACACCGAGTGCAAGATGATGCCGCTGGCCATGGAGATGGTGCGCGACATCCGCGAGGAGACCGTCGACTGGAAGGACAACTACGACGGCAAGAACAAGGAGCCGGTCGTCCTTCCCTCGCGGATCCCCAACCTGCTGGTCAACGGCAGCGCCGGGATCGCCGTCGGGATGGCGACGCAGATCCCGCCGCACAACCTGCGCGAGGTCGCCGAGGCCGCGCAGTGGATGCTCGACCACCCCGACGCCACCCGCGAGGAGCGCCTCGAGGCGTGCCTGCAGATCATCAAGGGGCCGGACTTCCCGACCGCGGGGCTCATCATGGGCCGCAGCGGCATCGAGGACGCCTACCGCACCGGGCGCGGCTCGATCGCGATGCGGGCGCGGGTCAGCGTGGAGGAGATCAACGGGCGCACCTGCCTCGTGGTCACCGAGCTGCCCTACCAGGTCAACCCGGACACCCTCGCCCGCAAGATCGCCGAGCTCGCCAAGGAGGGCCGGCTCGCCGGCATCGCCGACATCAACGACGAGACCTCCGGGCGTACCGGGCAGCGTCTGGTCATCGTGCTCAAGCGTGACGCCGTGGCCAAGGTCGTGCTCAACAACCTCTACAAGCACACGGCGCTGCAGACGAGTTTCGGGGCGAACATGATCGCCCTCGTCGACGACGTGCCCCGCACCCTGCCGATCAGTGCGTTCGTGCGGCACTGGGTCGACCACCAGATCGAGGTCATCCGGCGACGCACGGAGTACCGCCTCGCCGAGGCCGAGAAGCAGATCCACCTGCTGCGCGGATACCTCAAGGCGCTCGACATGCTGGACGAGGTCATCGCGCTCATCCGGCGCTCCCCTCGGCGGACGAGGCGCGCGTCGGCCTGATGGAGCTCCTCGACGTCGACGAGTTGCAGGCCAGGGCCATCCTCGACCTGCAGTTGCGGCGCCTGGCGGCGCTGGAGCGGCAGAGGATCATCGACGATCACGACGCCCTCGAGGCGCAGATCATCGACTTCCAGGACATCCTCGCCAAGCCGGAGCGTCAGCGCGCGATCGTCAAGGAGGAGCTGGACGACGTCGTCGCGCGCTACGGCGACGATCGGCGCACCGAGGTCGTGCCCTACGACGGTGAGGTCTCGATGGAGGACCTCATCCCGCGGGAGCCGGTCGTCATCACCATCACCCGCGGTGGGTACGCCAAGCGCACCCGCGTCGAGGAGTACCGCAGTCAGCGTCGCGGCGGCAAGGGTGTGCGCGGCGCGCAGTTGCGCGGCGACGACATCGTCGAGCAGTTCTTCGTCACGACCACCCACCACTGGTTGTTGTTCTTCACCAACCTCGGGCGCGTGTACCGGGCCAAGGCGTACGAGCTGCCCGAGAGTGGGCGCGACAGCCGTGGCCAGCACGTCGCCAACCTCATGGCCTTCCAGCCCGACGAGCACATTGCGGGCGTCCTGGCCCTGGAGAACTACGAGGTCGAGCCCTACCTCGTGCTCGCCACCCGGCGCGGATTGGTCAAGAAGACCCGTCTGTCCGACTTCGACTCCCCCGCAGCGGCGGCCTCATCGCGGTCAACCTGCGTGACGGCGACGAGTTGGTCGGTGCGCGCGTGTGTTCCGCGGCAGACGACCTCCTCCTGGTCTCCCGCAAGGGGCAGTCGGTGCGTTTCCACGCCAGCGACGACATCCTGCGACCGATGGGGCGCGCCACCAGCGGTGTCACGGGCATGAAGTTCCGTGCCGACGACGACCTGCTGGCCATGAGCCTCATCCGCGAGGGCCAGAACCCCGACGTCTTCGTCGTGTTCGAGAACGGCCTGGCCAAGCGCACCCCCGCGTCGGACTACCCGGTCAAGGGACGCGCGGGCCTGGGTGTGCGTGTCGCGGCGATCAGTGAGCGTGGCGGCGACCTCGTGGGCTCGCTGGTCGTCGACGAGAGCGACGAGGTCATGGTCGTCATGGAGAAGGGCAAGGTCGTCCGCTCCCGGGTGGACGAGGTGCGGCGCACCGGACGCAACACGATGGGTGTGCAGTTCGCCAAGCCCGATGCCAAGGATTCGATCGTCAAGGTGGCCCGCAATCCTGAGCGTGCGGCCGAGGAGGTCGCGGAGGCCGTCGAGGCGGCCGACGCGGAAGGCACCGAGGTCAGCGTCGCGGACGCTGCTGACGTGGAGTCTCCGGTCGATGCAGTACCGTCGGAGAACGCGGCCGGCGAGCCTGGCCCGGTGGACACCGACGAGGAGCCCGGAGGTCTCGAGTGAGCAGCCCAGCACCCCGACCCGCGGGATCGACGACGGGTGGCCAGCGGACGGCGCGTCCGGCCCCGGGTACGCCGGGCGCCTCCGACAGCGGGTACACCACCCCGTCCTCGCCGGGTCGGACGGCCACGGCCACCTCTCCGAAGTCCTCATCCCGGCCGTCTCCGTCCTCCCGCGGCGACGAGCCGCGCAAGGTGCGGCTGACGCTGTCGCGGGTCGACCCGTTCTCGGTCATGAAGATCTCGTTCCTGCTGTCGGTGGCGGTGACGATCGCCGGTGTGGTGGTCGTCGCGGCGCTGTGGATGATGTTGCAGGGCATGGGCGTCTTCTCGACCCTGAACAACACGCTCAACGAGCTCGCCCAGTCGACGACGAACACGGGCGAGATCAACGTGCTGGAGATCCTCAGCTTCGGCCGGGTGCTGTCGCTGGCGATCATCCTGGGCGTGGCCGACGTCATCCTCGTGACGGCGATCGCCACCCTGTCGGCCGTGATCTACAACATCTGTGCAGCGCTCGTCGGCGGCGTCTCGGCGACGTTCACCGACGTCTGAGATGGCCTGGTGGGGCGCGATCGGCGCCCGCCCGGAGCCGTTTTGGTCGTTGGCCGATGCGTGCGCTAACGTGGGTAGCCGCCACGCTCCCGGGTGTGGCGGGCGACAGCGGGCCTATAGCTCAGACGGTTAGAGCGCTTCCCTGATAAGGAAGAGGCCACAGGTTCAAGTCCTGTTAGGCCCACCGCTGATGAGGCCGACTCCCTTGGTGGGTCGGCCTTTTCGCTTGCCGTCTCCGGCGCGGCGGGCGGGCGCCGGTACCGGCGAGGGCGCTTCGGCCGGTATCATCGGTGCAGGCCGCCGGATCGTCGGCCTGGTTCGTCGAAGGGTGGGGTGTGCAGGCATGAAGCGGATCGTGGCACTGCTCGTCGCGACCGCCGGCGCGGCCGTCGTGGGTCAGCGCTGGCAGGCGCGGCAGGCCGAACGGGCACTGTGGGTGGAGATCACCGACCCGTCGCCGCGCGAGAGCGCCACACCGCAGACGACACCCCAGCAGGATCTCGTCGGGTCGCACTGACACCGACACGGACGACTCCCGTCGTCCACGGGGCCTTGGCGCAATTGGTAGCGCACCTGCTTTGCAAGCAGGGGGTTAGGGGTTCGAGTCCCCTAGGCTCCACGTAAGATGAGAAAATCGAAACTTGCCCCGCCTGATGGCGGGGCAGTTTTGATTCTGCGGTGACGTGGGCCGGGGCATCGATGCTGGTGTGTGCGAGGACGCTGGCGGTGGTCTGCTCGGGGGTGTAGGTGGCGTTCTCTTCGTCGTCGATGGTGATGCGGGTGAACAGGGCGCGGTTGAGGATGCGTCGTTCGGCTGGTTCGCACTTGTTGTAGAGCTCGTCGAGGTCGACCAGGAGTTCGGCGAGCTGGTCCAAGCCTGTTCGGGCCTCGGCGTAGGTGTCGGTGAGGTTGTCGAGCCGGGTGGTGATTTGGTCGAGGCTGGCGCGGATGCGGTCTTGTTCGCTTTTGAGGAGGTCGAGGGGGATCGCGTCGGCGTAGTGAGCTTGGACGAGTTTGAGGCGTTCGGCTTCGAGCTTGCTGCGCTGGGCGGTCAGGAGCTTGCGTTCGTCCTCGCTGGATCCTTCGAGCTGGTCGAATACGTCGTTGAGGACCTTCCGGACGTGCTCGGCCTGGGTCTGGGTCAGGGAGTTGCGCTGGTAGGTGCGTTCGATCTCGGCTTCGGCGCGTTCGGCAAGGATCGCGGAGCGAGTGCATTGGGTGGTCTTGCGGCGTCGTCCGGAGCAGGTGAAGTACTCGTAGCGGTCCCCGGCCTTGTCGCGGGGGCGTTCGATCATGAGCTTGGCTCCGCAGGCGCAGTACAGGGTGCCTTTGAGGTAGTGGTCGTACTTCTGTGGCCGTTCGCCACGGGCGTTGTTGGCGTCCAGGTTGGTCTGGACGCGCAGCCACGTCTCCGCGTCGACGAGGGGCTGGTGGGTGCCGTCGTAGGTGACGCCGCGGAAGGTGACGGTGCCCTGGTAGTAGGGGTGGATCGCCCCGGGAAGTGTGGAGGGCTTGATCTCCCCAGGAGGATGGAGTCATGCCTGCACCAAGGAAGTACCCCGAAGAGCTGCGTGAGCGGGCGATCCGGCTGGTCCGGGATCGCATCGCGGACGAGCCGGTGAGGTTCCCCCGGAGCGTGGAGGCATCCACAATGAGGATCGAGATGCCAGAGAAGCGCAAGAAGTACGACCGGGAGTTCCGTGAGGGAGCGGTCCGGATCGTCGAAGAGACGAACAAGCCGATCGCGCAGGTCGCCCGCGATCTCGGCGTGAACGAAGGCACGTTGGGCAACTGGGTTCAACGCGCCCGGGCCGCGCGCGAGGGACACGGCGAGCTGACCAGAGACGACGTCGAGGAGCTCAAGCGGCTCCGCGCCGAGGTCGCTGAGCTGCGGATGGAGCGTGATGTCCTCAAGCGATCCGTGGTCCTGTGGGTGAAGGAGGCGACGAAGTGAGCGTGGCACGCTTCATCGCCGACCAGAGGACCAACTATCAGGTGCCACACACGCTGGTCTGTGCCCTGCTCGGGGTGTCGCTGGCGTGGTTCTACAAGTGGATCGCCCGGGCGAACGGGCCCGGCGCGGCCAGTGGGTTGTTCACCGACGCCGATCGGCGCCGCGACAGCGTCGACCGGGCCGTGGCCGTCGCGTTCACGAAGGCCAAAGGGCTGCACGGATCGCCCCGCCTGCACGAGGACCTGCGCGAGGCGGGATGGCAGGTCAGTGGGAAGACCGTCGCTGACTCGATGCGCCGCCAGGGCCTGGTGGCCCGCGTCATCAAGCGGCGCAGCGGCCTGACCAGGCAGGACAAGACCGCAGCGAAGTTCCCCGACCTGGTGCGCCGCGACTTCACCGCGCCGGCGCCGAACCGCAAGTGGGTCGGCGACATCACCGAGATCCCCACGGCCCAGGGCAAGCTGTACCTGGCCACCGTGATCGACCTGTACTCCCGTCGCCTGCTCGGCGCGGCCACCAGCAAGCACCCCGACGCCGAGCTGGCGTGCGCCGCAATCCGGATGGCGGTGACCGCCCGCGGCGGCAAGGAGGCCATCTGGCGCGAGGATGAGGCCGAGCGCGTCATCTTCCACACCGACAGGGGCTCGACCTACACGGCGACCTCGTTCACCCGGTTGTGCACCGAGCTCGGGCTACGCCAGTCGATGGGCCAGGTCGGGTCCTGCTTCGACAATGCCGCCGCGGAGGCCTTCTTCTCCTCCCTGGAGTGGGAAGTCCTGTCCCGGCACGAGTTCGACACTCGCGCCCAGGCCAGAGCCGTCGTCATCGACTGGGCCTACGGCTTCTACAACCACCAGCGCCGCCACAGCGCGGCTGGCATGATGTCACCGGTCGCCTACGAGCAGTCCACCGCAGCGTCTGTCCCGGACGCCGCGTAACCGCAAGCCCTCCACGATCTGGGGGAACCACACGGGCCTGCCGGTCTCGCGAGCGTGCCGGTTGGTCGGTGAGCAGCTGGGGATCAATGGCGACTCGTTGCGGAATTGGGTCAAGCGCGAACGCGTCGATGCCGGGGAGGTCCCGGGCGTGCCCAGTATGGGGCCCTACCCCCGGATCTTGGACACGGGGTGTGATTACGCAGCCGTCGGCAGCGTAGCGGTGTTGCCGGTCTCGTAGAGGACCGGCGGGACGTAGCGGCACCACGAATGGCGTCGCTTGGTGTTGTAGCGGACGAGCCACCTGAAGACCTGCCGGCGGCAGACCAGTTCGTTGCTCCAGCAGGCGGCGTCTTGGAGAACCTCGCGCTTCATGGTGGCGTTGAACGACTCGGCCAACGCGTTGTCCGCGCTGGACCCGACGGCGCCCATGGACTGGGTGACGCCGAGCTTGCGACAGAGCTTGGCGTAGTCCTTCGAGCAGTAGACCGACCCGTGGTCGCTGTGAAATACGCTGCCCTTGAGGGTGCCCCGGGTTGCGGCGGCGGCCTTCAACGCGTCCTCGACGAGCTCGGTACGCATGTGGTCAGCGATGGCCCACCCGACAAGCCGACGGCTGTAGCAGTCGATCACGGTCGCCAGGTAGAGGTTCGTGCCGTCGGCGATCGGCAGATAGGTGATGTCGCCGACGTAGCGCAGCCCTGGCGCCGGGGCGGTGAAGTCGCGCTTGAGCAGGTCGGGGTACTTCTGGCCAGACGGTTCGGGGATCGTGGTCCGCACCCGCCGCTTCTTCACATAGCCCCGGATTCCTTGCAGCCGCATCACCCTGGCGACGCGCTTGTGGTTTACCCGCTCACCGGCAGGCGCGCTGTCGTTGAGCTCGGCGGTGATCCGTGGCGCACCCTGGGTGTTGTCCTCGGCATGGACAGCCCTGATCCGCTCTGCCAGCGCCGCGTCGTCAGCTGCCCTGGCTTCTCGGGCCGGGGCAGCCTTGAGCCATGCGTAGTAGGACGAGCGCTCGATCTCGACGAGCTCACACAGTCGCTTCACCTCGAAGGTGGCGGAGTTGTCGGCGACGAACTGGAAGCGACTCACCAGCCCGTCTCCCCAGCGAAATACTTGGCCGCCCGCTGGAGGATCTCCCGCTCGGTGGTGAGCTTCGTCGTCTCGACCTCGAGCTCGTTGACCCGGGCCTCGAGCCGGGCGATCTTCTGCTCAGGCGTCTCACCGGCGGGACCCGTAGGGCTTGTCGGCGACGGCTTGGACTGCAGTGGGCTGGAGGTCAATGTCCCGTCAGCGGCGGTCTTCTTGCCGGTCCCGTAGACCTCGAGCCAGTGCCGCAGCGTGCCGCGCACGATGCCGAGATCCTCGGCGATGCCGCGGACCGTGGCGCCCGGGGTGGACTCGTACAAGTCGACGGCCTGACGACGGAACTCCTCGGAGTAGTTCTTCCGGGCCATGATTCCTGGATCATCTCGCTTCCCCAGCAGGTGCTGGATTCAGCGTGTCCAAGAACCGGGGTCAAGCCCCATGGAAGCAGCTCGGATCGCCGAGTTGGAGAAAGAGAATCGTGAACTGCGCCGGGCGAACACGATTCTGCGTCAAGCGAGTGCGTATTTCGCGCAGGCGGAGCTCGACCGCCGCTGACCGATATCGATGGTTTCATCGATACGCACCGCGATGAACATGGGGTCGAGCCGATCTGTCGCGAACTCACCGAGTCCGGCGTGCAGATCGCCCCGAGCGGATACTACGCGCGTAAGTCCCGTCCAGCATCGGCGCGTTCAGTGATGGATGCCCAGATCGATGAACGTTTGCAGGTTCTCCATGCGGACAATCTTGGCGTGTATGGGGTAAGAAAGCTGTGGAAAGCCTACAGCCGGGCCTGGCCCCAGGAGCCGGTCGCGCGGTGCACCGTCGAGCGACGGATGCGGGCCCTGGGCCTGGCCGGAGTCCCCAACTCCCGCACCGCCAGGACCACCAGGTCAGATCCGGCGCAGGCGAGCCCGGGTGACCGCCTGGAGCGGGACTTCACCGCCCCGGCCCCGGATCGGCGATGGGTCGCCGACATCACCTAATGGTGGAGCCACCCGGGGTGGCGGCTCCTGGCAGGGGCCACTGAGATTTCACTGACCCGTAGGGTCGATGCTGGTGGTGAGCTGCTGGCGGGTGTCCACTCACCTGTGCTTCACCAAGGCTCGGCCGTGCCGAGGTTTCTCAACGTAGACGGTGGCCCTGCCAGTTGCCCGGGACCAGATCATCGGCTTGTGAGATGCCGCGCCATTGAGCGCTTCCATTAGGTCGCCGTGCTCGTCCCGATGCTCATCACCGGTCCGACCGTCGGACCGCGTGGAAGGGACGAGGAGAAGTGGATGGCACCTGTCACCGTCGGCATCGACTGGGCTGAGGGGCATCACGACGTCGCTGTCATGGACGAGGCCGGCGCCGTCGTCGGCAAGACCCGGATCGACACCGGCGTCGCCGGTTTCACCGAGCTGCTCGCGTTGATCGCCGAGCACGGCGGTACGCCCGAGCAGACCCCGGTCGGCATCGAGACCGACAAGAACCTGCTCGTTGTCGCGCTCGTTGCTGCCGGGTTCACCGTGTACCCGCTGAACCCGCGCGCCGTGGCCCGCTACCGGGAGAGACACTCCCAGTCCGGGCGAAAGTCCGACGCCCGCGACGCCGCGCTGCTCGCCGACGTGTTGCGCACCGACCGTCACCTGCACCGCCCGATGCCCGCGATCAGCGAGCAAGGGCTGGCGCTGAAGGCGTTGGCGCGCCAGCACCAGGAAGCGATCTGGGCATGGCACGACGTCCTCAACCGGCTGCGATCGCTGCTGATGGAGTACTACCCCCAAGCACTCCTGGCCTTCCCGAACCTCAAGCACAAGGCCGCGATCGAGGTCCTGGGCCTTGCCTCCAGCCCGAGCAGCGCCAGGACGCTGACCCGCCGACGCCTCGTCGCGGCGCTGCATCGCTGCGGCCGACGCAACGACCCACCCCTGGTCGACCAGCTCCTCACGGCACTACACGCAGACGGCCTCGCCCAGCCACCCGCCGTCGAAGCTGCCCTCGGCACAGCAGCCGCCCAGCTGATCGCTGTGGCCAAGACGATGAGCGCCGGTGTCGACGAGCTCGAAGCCGCCCTGACAGCAGCGTTCGCCGAACACCCCCAGGCCGCGATCGTGGCCAGCGCACCAGGACTGGGGCCAGTCCTGGCCGCGCGCGTCTTGGCCGAGATCGGCGACGACCCCACCCGATTCCCCACCGCTGCTGCGCTGCGCTGCTACGCGGGCACCGCACCCGTGACCAGGTCCTCCGGCCGCTCCCACTACGTCAAGGCGCGCAAGGTCCGGAACAAGCGACTGGGCGACGCCTGCCACTGGTGGGCCTTCGCCACCCTGACCCGCTCGCCAGCAGCCCGAGCCCACTACGACGCCCGCCGCGCCGCCGGCGACCATCACAACGCCGCTCTGCGCAACCTCGCGAACAAGCTCCTCGGCAAGCTCTGGTGGTGCCTGACCCACGGGCAGGAATGGGACGACGCGACCGCCTGGCCAGCGCACCCACGAGCCGCTCTGCCCGCGGCTGCCTGAGCCTGATGTTGACACCTCACTCGCGTGGGATGTCTACGTCTCGACCTGGGCCGGGTTCGTTTATGTCGCCTTCGTCATGGACCTGTTCTCCAGGCGAATAGTCGGCTGGCGGGTATCCACATCGTTGCGTACCGATCTGGCCCTGGACGCACTCGAGCACGGCCTCTGGAATCGGTCACGCGAACATTCAGACCTATCCCAACTCATTCACCATTCCGACAAAGGATGTCAATACGTCTCGATTCGCTACACCGAGCGCCTTGCCGAGGCAGGCATCGAGGCCTCGGTCGGCTCCGTCGGTGTGAATCGCACTGGGTTGGTTGGAGTCTCCATCGTTTGGAAACGAGGATGGACTCATGCCGAAGGACACCACCCCGGGGAAGCCGACCACGCGTCGCTACAGCCCTGAAGAGAAGGCAGCTGCGGTGCGGCTGGTCAGGACACTGCGTGCTGAGCTGGGCACCGAGCACGGCACGATCCAGCGCGTCGCGTCCCAGCTCGGGTACGGCACCGAATCGGTGCGGTCCTGGGTCCGCCAGGCCGACATAGACGAGGGCCACGTGCCGGGGGTCAGCACGAGCGACGCCGCGCGGATGAAGGCCCTCGAGCAGGAGGTCCGGGAGCTCAAGCGGGCCAACGAGATCCTGAAGAGGGCAGCCAGTTTCTTCGGGGCGGAGCTCGACCGCCAGCACAAGAGGTAGCCGCGTTCATCGACGTCAACCGCGATGATGTCGTCGCGGGCCGGCGTCTGGGGGTCGAGCTCATCTGCAGCGTGCTGCAGGTGGCCCCGAGCAGCTACTACGAGTTCAAGAACCGCCGGCCGTCGGCTCGCGCCCAGCGCGATGAGGTGATGGGCCCGATCGTGCGGCAGCTGTGGGACGACAACTATCGGGTCTATGGCGCCCGGAAGGTCTGGAAGGCTGCACGGCGTGGCGGTCACGACATCGGCCGGGACCAGGTCGCCCGGCTGATGCGCACCGCAGGCATTGAGGGTGTCGGGCGCACCAAGGGGGTCCGCACCACCAAGCCCGATCCGGACGTGCCTCGCCACCCCGACCTGGTGGGCCGCGACTTCACCGCCTCCGCGCCGAACCAGCTGTGGGTCACCGACCTGACCTATGTGCCGACCTGGGCCGGCGTCGCGTACGTCTGCTTCATCATCGACGCCTACTCACGCGCGATCGTCGGGTGGCGGGTCGCATCCCACATGCGGACCACGATGGTCCTCGATGCCATCGAGATGGCCCGTTGGTCACGCGGCACCCAGCTCACCGGTCTGCGGTGTCACAGCGACGCGGGCAGTCAATTTACGTCGATTCGCTACGGCGAGCGCTTGGCAGAGATCGGTGCCGTGCCGTCGATCGGCACCGTCGGCGACAGCTACGACAACGCCCTGGCCGAGACCGTGAACGGCTACTACAAGGCCGAGCTCATCCGCGGTCCCGCACGCGAGAGACGGCCGTGGAGGACCGTCGAGGACGTCGAGCTCGCCACCCTGAGCTGGGTCCACTGGCACAACCACGACCGACTCCACGGCTACCTGGCCGACGTCCCACCAGCGGAGTTCGAGGCGACGTTCTACGCTACGAAACGGACCGACCAACTCCTGGTCGGAATCCAATAGCCCGAGCCTCCATCAGACCCAGTGCGATTCAGTGATTCCTACGACAACGCTGCCGCCGAAGCGCTCAACAAGCTGTACAAGAAGGAACTGATCTGGCGTCGTGGACCGTGGAGCGGCCTGGACGCCGTCGAGCTCGCCACCCTCGAATGGGTCGACTGGTACAACAACACCCGCCTGCACTCATACTGCGGCGACATCCCGCCCGTCGAGTTCGAGAGCATCTACTACGCTGAACTGACCACCGCGCCGACAACCACCGGCCCGGCACAACCCGCTCTCCACTGAACCCGGGGCGATCCAGCGTGGGTTTCGCGGTCACCGAGAAGATCCGCGACGCCATCGACCTGGTCCCGAAGAAGGTCTGGACCCCGGCACTGGACGCCGACGGTGGGATCCGCGAAGGAGGTGACGTCGCCGAGCTCACCGGGCTCTTGGACCTGAGCAGCTGGCCGACCGGAATGCGCGTCATCGTGCGCCGCGAACGACCCCATCCCGGCGCCCAACTGTCGCTGTTCGAGGAACGTGACGGCTGGCGCTACCAAGCCTTCGTCACCAACACCACGACCGGACAACTGGCTTTCCTCGAGGCCCGGCATCGGGCGCACGCTCGGGTCGAGGACCGGATCCGGCACGCCAAGGACTCGGGGCTGGGGCGGTTCCCGTCGCGGGAGTTCGAGATCAACCGGGTGTGGCTGATGCTGGTGCAGATCGCTGCCGACCTGACCGCATGGACCCGGCTCCTCGCACTGACCGGAGACGCGAAGTCGCTGGCGGCGTGTGAGCCGAAAGCGCTGCGCTACCGCTTCCTTCACGTCCCAGCCCGGCTGACTCACAGCGCCCGCCGACGACGCTTGCGGATACCCGAGTCGTGGCCATGGGCGGCCGCGATCGTCGCAGTCTTCGCCAACATCGCCGCGATCCCACAACCCGCCTGACCCCCCGTCCGCCCACGACATCACGACCCGGAGAACCGCAGCCCGGCAGCGCCAGCCGGCCCAACGTCGTACCCGCGCACCGTCATCGACTCACCCCACGCAGCGATGCCGTCGTCGGCACCGTCATGAAAGACCGGGGCTAGATAACGTGACGATGGGGGTCAGAGCCGAGGGGGTTCGTCCTCACCGGCGGCTTCGGCGGCGTCGGCTTCCTCCCGGGTCGCGAAGGCGGCGCCGGCAGCATGCTCCGGTGGGCTGTAGATGGTGTAGAGCACCAGCGGCTCGTCGCCGGTGTTGCGGAAGTTGTGCCGGGCTCCGGCCGGTACCGCGCATTGGTCACCGGCATCGATGGGGTGGGTGTGGCCGTTGAGATCGGCTTCGCCGGTGCCGGAGACGAAGGTCAGGATCTGGTCGGTGTGCTCGTGGACCTCGTCGCCGATCTGGCCGCCGGGCGGGATGGTCATCACCACGATCTGGGCGTGTTCACCGGTCCACAGCACCTTCCGGAAGTCGGGGTTGTCCCGGGCCACGTCCGCGATGGTGAAATGCTCGACGTTGTCTCCCAGGGTGAAGTTCTTTCCGTTCATGATTGCTCTCCTCCAGTTGCGTTTTTCGTTTTCGATGTTCGGGTCGTTGTTGTGAATTTGTCGGTGTGTCCCGCGCCGGGAGCGGTAGCGGCTGGGTACCTGTTTGCCGCTTACGCGGGTTCGATGTCAGGCGTTGACCTGTTGCGCCGCTGTTCCGGTGGTCCTCTCGCTCTTCGGCATCGTGGTGGAGCCGCGGGCGTTGCGCAGTAGTCGCATCGCGTTGGCGATGACCACCAGTACGGAGGCTTCGTGGACGAGCATGCCGATCGACATGGTCACTCCGCCGGCGAAGACGCCGGCCAGCAGCAGCACCACGGTGATCAGGGCGATCGCGATGTTCTGCCGCATGACAGACACGGTCCGCTTGGCCAATCCGATAGCTTCCGGCAGCTTGAGCAGGTTGTCGCCCATCAGGGCGATGTCCGCGGTCTCCACGGCTACGGCCGAGCCGGCCGCCCCCATCGCCACGCCGATGTTCGCGGTGGCCAGGGCCGGGGCGTCGTTGACGCCGTCGCCGACCATGGCGATCGTGTGGCCCTCTTGCTGCAGCTGCGCGACCACGTCCAGCTTGTCCTCGGGAAGCAGGGAGGCGTGGATCTCGTCGATCCCGGTCGCCTTCCCGATGGCCTCGGCCACCAGCCGGGTGTCACCGGTGAGCATGACCACCTTCTCCACGCCGGCCCGGTGCAGGCGGGCGACCATCTCGGGTGCATCCTGTCGGACCTGATCGGCGACGGCGACGACGCCGATCACCTTGTCATCGACCGCCACGATCATCGGCGTCTTGCCCTCGGCGGCCAGCGATTCCGCCGCCTGGGCGGCGCTGCCGTCATCGACAACGCCGTACTGGAGTAGTAGCGGCGGGTTACCGATCAGCACCCGCCGACCGTCGACATCGGACACGATGCCCTTGCCGGGGACCGGGGTGACCGTGCCGGGGATGCCGTGCGGGCCTACTCCCTCGGCCTGGGCGGTGTCCAGGATGGGACGGGCCAGCGGGTGTTCGGAGCCGGCCTCAGCGGCGGCAGCCCAGCGCAGCACCTCGCTGCGCTCCAACGCCGAGTCCAGGACGACGACGTCGGTCAGCTGCGGGCGTCCCTCGGTCAGGGTGCCGGTCTTGTCCACGGCGACCGCGGAGATCTTCGCCGAGGTCTCCAGGAATTCGCCGCCCTTGATCAGGATGCCGTTGCGGGCGGCGCGGCCGATGCCGGCCACGATCGCGACCGGGATGGAGATCACCAGGGCGCCGGGACAGCCGATGACCAACAGGGTCAGGGCCAGCACCACGTCGCCGGAGATCAGTCCGGCCGCCAGGGCCAGCACCATCACCGCGGGGGTGTACCAGCCGGAGAAGCGGTCGATGAACGCCTGGGTGCGGGCCTTGGCGTCCTGGGCCTCCTCGACCCGGTGAATGATCCGGGCTAGGGTGGTATCGGCACCGATGCCGGTGGCCAGCACCTGCAGGAAACCGCCGCGGGAGACGGTGCCGGCGAAGACCTGTCCGCCCTTGGATTTCTCCACCGGGATCGACTCGCCGGTGATCGATGCCTCATCGATGGCGCCGGTACCCGAGACGACCTGCCCGTCGACGGGGACCTTCGCGCCGTTCTTGACCAGCACGATCTCGCCCATTCTCACCTGCGCGGCAGGAACCTCCTGTTGCTGACCGTCGCGCACGACGGTCGCGGAATCCGGGGCGACAGCGACCAGTTCCGCCAGTGCCGAACGCGTCTTGTTCAAGGTGGCAGCTTCCAGGGCGTGGCCGATCGCGAACAGGAACGTGACCGCCGCGGCCTCCCAGAAGTTGCCGATGATGACAGCGCCGATGGCCGCGACCGACACCAGCAGGTCGATGCCGATGACCTTGGCGATCAGCGCGCGAACCGCCTTGAGTACGATTCCGTAGCCGGCGACGGTGGCCGCGGCGATCATGAAGACGTCCCCGAGGGTGAAGACCGCGCTGGCATGCGTGCCGTGGGCGCCGGCGTCCAGCCACCACTGCGGGCTGACGGTGAGGTTGGCGACACCCCCGCCTAGCCATTGGAGGGCGAACGAGATGATGATGAGCACGCCGGACACGACGGGAACGGACCAGTTCCCATAGACCCATTTCTGGAGCCTGTTCACTTTCGGGTACGACCTTTCTGCGTTTCGAGCCGGCGGACCGGCGGACTGGAATGAAGGGTGTGCGCGGGCCCCGCGGGGCCCGCTGGCTGGCTGGTGTTAGAAGGCCGCGGGCGTGGCCTTGTAGCCGGCCTTCACGACGGCGGCGACAAGGTCATCCACCGAAACGCGCTCGGCGTCGTGGTCGATCTCGATGCGGGCGGAGGCGAAGTGGACCTTCACGTTCTCGACACCCTTGAGGCGGCCGACCTGCTTCTCGATCTTGGCCACGCAGGAGGGGCAGGAAAAACCTTCCGCGCGGAGGATGGTGTGGGTTGTGGTCGCGGTGGTCATTGTGGAATCCTTCCATCGTGGTGTTTCTTATTGACACCTTCACCGTAGGTTCACCGTGCCCCGAACTCCTTGACATAGATCAAGTTCGCGGGGCTCCTGCCCAGCGCCGCTCGCTCCGTCCGTCACAGTGACGTCCAGCCAGCGTGCGATAGACTGGCGTCATGTCCGAGGATGACTTGTGCGTCACCCGCGTCCCGATCTTCCAAGGTCTCACCCCGCAGGAGCAGTTGCGCGTCGCGGACTTCGCCCGCCCGGTACTCGCCAAAAAAGGGGAGATTGTCTATGCGCCCGGACAGTCGGCCTCGCGCCTGCTGGTGATGCACAGCGGACAGCTCAAGGTCAGCCACGCGGCCGCCAACGGCCAGGAACAGATCCTGCGAACGGTGACCGACGGTGATGTCGTCGGCGAACGGGCCTTCCTGACAGGCCACCGCCCCAACGACCTCGCCATCGCGCTGGAAGACAGCCGGATGTGCGTCTTCGACCACGCCGACCTTGCGGTCCTGCTGCGTGACTACCCCGACATCAGTCAGCGGATGCTGCGCACGCTCTCCGACCGGCTCTCCTCCGTTGAGCGCCTGCTGGCGGCCGTCACTTCCAGCGATGTCAATGCCCGCGTCGCGGCCTACCTACTGGACCTACCCGGCAGCATCCGGGACGGAGCGGCCATGGTGAGACTGCCGATGGCGAAACAGGAAATCGCGGCGTACCTTGGCACGACGCCGGAAACCCTGAGTCGACGCCTCGCCGCGCTCTCCGCCTGCGGCATCATCGAATTACACGGGCGCCGAGACGTCACGATTCTCGACATCGATGCACTTGAGCACGTAGCCACACCTCAATAGCCATCGCCGTCGCAGCGTCCTGGTCAGCATCGCCGCAGTCGCGCGGGTCGAGGCGATCATCGCCGGCCGCGACGACGAAGTCGACGCCCTCGCACCCCACACCATCGCGGCCGCGTCCGTCCACGTCGGCACCTACGTGCGGATGCTCGCCGCCGTGGAGACCGGACACCTGACCGGCATGCTCGCCGAGACCCGTACCGACCTCGTCGCCGCGCTTGAGCGGACCGAGACAGGAGACCAGCGATGACCAACGACCAGCAGCAGCCCACCGAACGCACCCCCGACGACCTCGAAGTCACCCACGGCCCACCGGCTGACGACGAGGAGCAGCCCGACACCCCTGACGCCACCGAGGGCGAGGAGAACGACGACACGGGCGGGGACAAGGCCACCAAGATGCGCAAACGCGCCCAGGCAGCCGAGGCCGAACGCGACGACCTCCGCTCCCAGGTGCAGGCGCTGCAACGGCAGGTCATCGAACAGGTCAGCCGCCTGTATCGACCGGCCGCGTTGTGGGCCACCGGAGCCGACCCCGCCGCCCTGTTCAACACGGACGGCACCCTCGACCGTGCCGCACTCGACGCCGCTGAGGACACTGCGATCCAACAGCTCGGCGTGAGCCGCGCCCCACGCCCCGACCCCTCCCAGGGACCCTCCGGCGCGCGCGACGCGACCACCACGTGGGGGCAAGCGTTCCAGAACGCACTCCACGACCAATGACCTGACGTAGGTAGAATGGCGACCGCGGCACCCGTTCGGGTTCACCCCCGACCGTGGTCGCCGCGGTCGCCCTCACCGGCACCCCGCAGGACTCGCCTCCTCGGGCATCGAACCCAACCCGTTCATGCCTCAGGAGGCATTCTCATGGTCACAACCGTTTCTGCTCAGCCGCTCCTCACCCCCGCCCAGGTAGAGGAGCTGTTCGTGCGGCCCGTCCTCACGCAGTCAATCGCCGGCCGCGTCTGCACTGGCTATGTCAACTTCATTTGGCCCCGGGTTGTCGGTCTGGCTGGGCCCCGGTTGGGTGCGAGAAGCCAACCCAGAGTGAACTCCGGGCAGCTTATGGGGGGCAGTTCATGTCAGTGGTGTCGGCGCAGGCGCAGGGAGTTGGTGATGACGCTCACCGAACTGAGGGCCATGGCGGCTGCGGCGATCATCGGGGACAACAGCCAGCCGAAGGCGGGGTAGAGCACTCCCGCGGCGATCGGAATGCCGATGACGTTGTAGATGAATGCGAACAGCAGGTTCTGCTTGATGTTGCGCATAGTGTCGACGGACAGGTCGCGGGCCTTGACCAGGGCTGCGAGGTCGCCGCCGAGGAGGGTCACGTCTGCGCTCTCGATGGCGACGTCGGTCCCGGTGCCCATGGCGACGCCAACGTCCGCCCCGGCCAGGGCAGGGGCGTCGTTGACGCCGTCACCGGCCATCGCGACCGTGTGACCTTGCTCCTGGAACCGCTGGACGTGCCCATGCTTCTGATCCGGAAGCACGTCCGCGATCACCTCGTCGATGTGGAGCTCGTCGGCGATGGCGTGGGCGGTGGTGGCGTTGTCCCCGGTCAGCATCACGATCCGCATGCCACGGTGACGTAGGTCGTCGATGGCCTGGGCGGTGGTGGGCTTGAGTGGGTCGGCGATGGCCAGGATGCTTGCAGGCTGACCATCGACAGTCACGATGACGGCAGTGGCTCCTTGGCGACGGAAGGCGTCGATGTCGTCGGTCAGGGGGTCGTGTCGGCATGCTGGGTCGTGAGGAAGGCAGGGCTGCCGACCATGACCTGGTGACCGTCGACCAATGCTTCGACGCCGCCACCCGGGCGGGCGGTGAATGCAGTGGCGGTCGGTACGGTGACGTCGCGTTCTCGCGCCGCGTCGACGATCGCGCGGGCCAAGGGATGTTCGGACCCGGACTCGACAGCGGCCGCCATGGCCAGCACGATCTCGGCGTGGTGGCCGGCGACGACCTTCTGGTCGACGAGGCTGGGATGGCCCTGGGTCAGGGTCCCGGTCTTGTCGACCACCAGGGTGTCGATCTTCTGCAGTCGTTCGAGTGCTTCGGCGTTCTTGACCAGGACGCCATCGCGGGCTCCGCGACCAACCCCGACCATGATGGACATGGGTGTGGCAAGGCCAAGCGCGCAAGGGCAGGCGATGATGAGCACGGACACTGCAGCAACGATCGCGAACGGTAGCCGGGGCTGTGGCCCGACCGTGGCCCAGACGGCGAAGGTGATCAGTGCGATGCCGATCACGACCGGCACGAACACAGCGGAGATCTTGTCGACGAGCCCTTGGATGGGGGCTTGGGAACGTTGCGCCTGGGACACGAGGTCGACGATGCGGGCCAGGGTCGAGTCGGCGCCCAGGCCGGTGGCCTCGTTGACCAGGCTGCCGCCGCTGGTGATGGTGCCGCCGATCACACGGTCGCCGGGGTTCTTGTCAACAGGTACCGGCTCGCCGGTGATCATGGATTCGTCGACGTAGGCGTGGCCGTCGACCACGATGCCGTCTGCTGGGATCTTCTCACCGGGGCGGACCCGGCAATGGTCGCCGACCTGCAGGTCCGCGGATGGCACTTCCTCTTCTTCTCCGTCGGGGTTGATGCGGTGCGCGGTGGCTGGCGACAGGTCCAGCAGGGCGCGGATGGCACCCGAGGTCTGGTCGCGTGCCCGCAGTTCGAGTACCTGCCCCAGCAGCACCAGGGTGATGATCACGGCGGCGGCCTCGAAGTAGACGCCGACCCGGCCACCGTCATCACGCATGATGGCCGGGAAGATCCCCGGGGCCAGGACGGCGACCACACTGTAGAACCACGCGGCACCCACACCGAGGCTGACGAGGGTGAACATGTTGAGGTGCCGGCTGGCCACTGATCGGGCGCCACGTGCGAAGAATGGCCACCCGGCCCACCACACCACGGGGGTGGACAGCGCGAGTTCGACCCAGGGCACCCACGCCCCGACGGCCAGGGCCGGGACCATCGCCAGCACCACCAGGGGCAGGCTGAGCACGGCTGCCACGCGGTGAATCGCCCCGGGTTTCGTGGAGGCTCGGTTACTTGGTACCAGCCCTGGTCGGGACGGGTGCTTCAGGGTAGTGCTCGGGCGTGATGGTGGCCCAGTGGTTGGCCTCGTGCTCGGCGGGCGGGACGAGCCCGATCTCGCCGTGTAGGCGGCGGTGGTTGTACCAGTCGACGTACTCGGCGACGGCGATCTCGACGTCGCCGACGTTCTTCCAGCCGCCCTTGGGGCGCATGGCCGGGTTGCGGATGCATTCAGCCTTGAACAGCGAGTTGAGCGCCTCGGCCATCGCGTTGTCGTAGCTGTCGCCGCGCGATCCGACCGACGCGACGGCCTCGGCCTCGGCGAGCCGCTCGGTGTAGCGGATCGCTCGATACTGCACTCCGCGATCGCTGTGGTGGACGAGGCCGGTGACGTCCTGGCCGGCCCGCTGCCGGGACCACAGCCCCATGTCGAGCGCGTCCAGTGCGAGGTCGGTGCGCAGCGAGGTGGACACCTGCCAGCCCACGATCATCCGGCTGAAGACGTCCAGGACGAACGCAACGTAGGTCCATCCGGCGTGCGTGCGGACGTAGGTCAGGTCGGCGACCCACAGCTGGTTCGGCGCGGTGGCGACGAACTTGCGGTCGACCAGGTCCTCGGGCCGCTCGGTCTCGGCTCCGTCGCCGATGGTGGTCGTGCGGGTCTTCTCCCGCGGGATGCCACGCAGGCCCTCGGCCTTCATGAGGCGCTCCACGGTGCAGCGGGCGACCTTCACGCCCTCGCGGTTGAGCTCGGCATGGATCTTCCGGGCGCCGTAGACACCCAGGTTCGCTTTGTGGGCGACCTTGATGTCGGTGACCAGCTCCGCGTCGCGGATCGCACGCGCGGACGGTGGCCTGGTCTTGGCGGCGTAGTAGCTGCTCGGGGCGACCTGCACGCCGGCCTTCTTCAGCACGGCGCAGATCGGCTCGACCCCGACCTCGCGCCCATCGACCACGTCATGGCGATGGGCGTCGATGTAGGCGACTACCTGTTGATGGGGCGGTCGAGCTCCGCCGCGAAGAAAGCCGAGGCCGTCTTCAAGATGTGGTTGGCCCGCCGGAGCTCGCGATTCTCCCGCTCGAGCTCGGCCAGCCGCTGCGCATCGCTCGTCGTGGTGCCCGGCCGGACTCCACCGTCGATCTCGGCTTGCCGGACCCAGTTGCGCAACGTCTCCGGATGCATCCCGAGCTGCTCGGCCACACGAGCGATAGCGCCCGGCTTCGTGGCGGGGTCCTGCCGCAACTCAACGGCCATCCGAGTGGCCCGCTCACGCAGCTCGTCGGGGTACTTCCTGGGTGCTGCCATGACTCTCATCCTCCATGGATTGAGAGCCTCCATCAGACCCGGGGCGATTCAATTCCGTTGTCATGAAATGACATCGGATGCATCCAACCGGCCGGATTGGCGATTCATCTTTCATCTTCATGCGCTTCCCCTTCGTCGTCCGACGCGCCGATCGTGAGCTGAGCCTCAGCGTCGTCCTCATCGGTCGTTCAAGGTAGTCCTTGATGCAGCAGCGTGAGTAGACGGACGCTCGACTCACCGTCGCATGGTGCTCCGGCGACACGGAGCCGAAGTGCCGAAGATCCAGCGGTGGCTCACTGAGAAGATGCCGGGCCCCTTGCCGCATCAGGAGGCTGCGGTTGTCCTCGTCATCCACCAGCAGAGTGGCGCGACCGTCGGGGATCTCCGCAGCGAACTCGGCCGGGACTCGGACGATCTCCGATCGACACTCTCCTCACTCAGGGACGCCGGGATCGTCCGCGTCAACGACGGCCGGTACCGGGGATCTGTCGTGCACCCGGCCTGCGGCGCCGGCGGTTCCGGTCATGTCTGCGGCCGTGCCGGGACGGGGCGCACGGGAGGGGACTCGCGGGTGTCGAATCGCGTGCTGGCGAGTCGTCGTTCGGCGACGGTGATCAGGTCGAGGAGGTCGTCGGCGACGAAGGCGCGGGCTCCTCGTGCGATGGATCTGGTGGAGAGGATCTCAGCGGCGGCGAGCTCGTCGAGTGCGGCGGACGCCGCTTTGGGGCTGACGTCGAAGAGGTTGGCAGTGGTCCTGACGGTCAACACTGGCGCGGACGGGAGCGCGTCGAGGATGTGGGCTGTCGTGGAGTCGGATCGCAGAGCACGTCGACGCCCTTGGGTCTCCCGGTGGTCGATGAGCCGCTGTTCCCAGTCGGCGCGCACCTCGTGAATGTCGTGGATGATGCGGCGTGATTGGTCTACGGCGTCGTCCGCGGCTTCGACGAACATGCTGACCCACGCGCTGATGGCGGCGTCTTCCGTGCCGGCAGCCGAGGCCTGCTCGAACCGATAGTCCGTCAGCCCGCGGACGTACTCCTCCTTTCGTGTCGCCAGAACCAGGCTGATCGGTAGGACAGCCGTGGTCGTCAGCCCACGTCTAGTGAGGACGGTATGGATGAGGGCGCGGCCGACGCGCCCATTGCCGTCACTGAAGGGGTGAATCGTCTCGAACTGGGCGTGGACGACGGCTGCTTGGACCAGGGGCGAGTCTGCGGCGCCTGATGCGTAGTCGAGGAGGTCGGCGACGAGCGCGGGGACGTGCTCGGCGGCCGGGGGGACGAATTCTGCGTCGAGGGGATGGTGGTCGGCGCCGCCGATCCAGTTCTGGCGGGTGCGGATGCCGTGCAGTCGTGATTCGTCGGCGAGGAGGGCGGCGTGCAGTCTCTCCAGGTTTGCGGCCGTGATGGTGTCGGTGTCGGCCAGGCGGCCGGATGCTTCTTGAACGACGGTGAGGTTGTTGGCGACGAGTCGGGCTTGGGCGCTGAGTCCGTGCACCTGCTCGCTGCTGCTCAGTTCGGCCAGAGCGACCTGCTTGGCCGACGGGGCGACGCCTTCGATGCGGGACGACGCGATGGCTTCGGACCGAAGGAGGAACCGCGCCACCGAGGAGAGGACGTCAGCGTCGGGGCCGTCGAGCGAACGGATACGGCGCTCGACCTGGGCGATTCGTCGCGCCAGCTCCCGCTCGACGAGGCGTGGCCGATCCACGAGAAGGTCAGGCTGGTACCACCGGTATTCGCCCGATCGGCGCTCGCGGCGGGGGACCCCGGTCACATCGGACTCCCAGCAGGCCGGGTGCCACTGGCCCATGGCGTTTTCCTTCCGCTCCGACGGTTCTGTAGAACTTTAGACCGATAAAGGTGGCTAGAGGCGCACCTGGGGGAAGGACACCCAACCACAGACCGACATTGAGTACTCATTGAGCACTCTGTAGTCTGCGTCTATGAATGAACGGGTGAAGCAGCGCGTCGCCAAGGGTCTTACTCAGACAGAGGCAGCTCGGCGGGCCTCGGTCAGCCTCGCCACGTGGCGGCGGTGGGAGGCCGACCCTTCATCGGTGCGGGAGAAGACTGCGAGCAAGTGTGAGCAAATGCTGGTCGGCGGTGTAGCGGCCGGCATGGGCGACGCGGCGCTCAGGGGCGTTTTGACGGCCTGGGGTGATTCGCCGCGCTTGACGCCGAGGCAGGCGTGGGCGTTGTCGGCGACGCTGGGCACATGGAGTGACCTCTATCTGAAGCCGTGGATCGCTGAGCCTCGGGACCCGCTGCATGACGTCAGCCCCTTCTGTCAATTCGATCTGCGGGTGCTGGTGCTGGTCGGCGAGAACAGGGCTTGGGTCGAGGGCGTGCGTCGGCGGTGCGATGTGCTGGCTGAGGAGATCGAGCAGGGGTTCTGCCCTTCGACCGGCCGGGTCCGTTCATCGACGAAGTGCTCATCGCTGCCGCGCTGACCGAGGCGCCGGACATGCTCGAGGATGAGATCGAGCTGTTCGAGGGCATTCCGCCGCGCGCGGCGGCAACCGACGACGAGGAGTATCTCCTCGGTGACGACGAGTGGGGGCTGGTCTCGGACATGTTCGACAACGATTGCCGCTGGGGCGAGTGGGAGATTCCCGTGCGAGACGGCCACCCACTGTTGCCTGCCCTCCTGCTGGCCCGCCCGCCTCACACGTGGTTCGACCCGGCCCCGCCGGATTTCGATGAGTCCCTGGCCGCGTGCCTCAGGCGCATGGCCGGTACTGAAAGTGCTGGTGCTGCGAGTCCTAAACAGTCTGCCGTGACCAATGTCGACCATGATTATGGTTGCTGATTGGTTGTAGCCGTCTCGATCGGCAAACGTTTGGCGGGCCTAGGTCGACCGCATGCTGCCACAGCTGATTCCCGCTCCCGCTTCGAGCGCGCGGAAGGTCCATGCCTGTGTTCGCCGCTGCCGCGTTCGGTAACCGGATGAGAACGCCCGGAACCTGGCCGGTGCTATCCGGGCGATCACCCGTGGAAGGGACGCTTCGGTAACACCGCGGCCCGTCGCCTCGATGATCTCGCTGTTGGAAGGGAACATGAACGTGGATGCTGAGAGCCGCCAGGACTCGGTCGACGCAATGTTGGCCGATCTGGCTGCCCGCGAGCAGGACATCCTCTCGGCTATCAGCGCAGCCCAGACGTCCCTCGAACTGCTGAGGCGCAGCCGTGACGAGCTGCTCGCCGCGCAGAGTGCCGACACATCTGTGTCGCGCGCACCTGCGATGCCACCGGTGGGAACGTTGGAGGACCTGCCGCTGTACCCGTGGCAAGAGGAGGCGATCACAGCATGGAGAGACGCCGGCGATCATGGCATGGTCGAGGCCGTCACCGGTGCGGGAAAGACGCGCGTGGGGATCCATGTCATCGCAGACGCCCTCCGGCAAGCGAGGCGGGCGGTCGTGCTGGTCCCTACCTTGGTGTTGCAGTCGCAGTGGCGGAGGGTGCTCCAGAAGAGCTTTCCGGATCATGCGGTTCGCACGGACTACGCGCGGGACGAGTGGCATGTGCTGATCACGACGCCGCAGTCGTTCAATCGACGATTCTTCGCCGACCACGCGGAAGGCGCGCTCCTCGTCGCCGATGAGTGTCATCGTTACGGGGCACCGACCTTTGCCCGCGCACTACTCCCGGGGTTTTCCGGCCGTCTCGGCCTGTCGGCGACCGCTCGCCGCGGTGACGACGGAGATGGTGCTTTGGCGGCGTATTTCGGGGGCATCGTCTTTCGGCTGGGGTACGGCGAGGCTCTGGCCGCTGGGGTCATCGCCCCGTACCGAATCGCGTTCGCCGGTGTGGATCTTGCGCCACACGAACGACACCGTTACGACGAGGCCGGCGAGCGGATGCGAAGAGCTCGGCGGAGACTGGTGTCCCAGTTCGGCTTCGACGACTCCGAAGGCATGGCATTTCTCCGGGCCGCGCAGGCTGCGGCCGAGAGGCAGACGGCCGCGATGTACGTCGCGAAGGTCTACTTGCAGGCCTTCAGTGAGCGGCGTTCGATCCTCGCCGGCTGTTCCGGGAAGACCCGCGTGCTGGCCGCTACCAGCGACGTGATTCGAGGGCGCCGGGGAACCCTGGTCTTCACCCAGACACGCGAGTCGGCGGATCAGGCGGCGCGAGTACTGATCGAGCGGGGGTGCCGGGCGCAGAGTGTCCACGGGGAGTCCTCTGATGAGGAACGCGAGGAGAATCTCGTTGCTCTCGGTTCGGGTGACATTGCCGCTCTGGCAGCCCCGCGGGTCCTCGATGAAGGGGTCGATGTTCCAGACGTCGATCTGGGTTTCGTGCTGGCCCGAAGCCGGAGCCGCCGCCAGATGATCCAGCGGCTCGGGCGTCTCGTGCGGCGCAAGTCGGATGGGCGGTCGGCGACGCTCGTGGTCGTCTTCGCGAATTCGACATCCGAGGATCCCCGGTTCGGGGACGAGCCTCCCGAGTTCGACGAACTCATGCCGCACGCTTCTGAGGTGCTGGTGAGCGATCTGGAACGGGACGGGGTCGATGACCTCCTGGCCTTCCTGCAGGGACAGCCGGTACCGGTGATGCCGAGGGAGCCGACTCTCCTGCCGCCGCCAGAAGAGGCGCACGCGAAGGATGAAGAACTTCCGGCCGTCCCGCCAGCAACCGATACCGGCTCCGTCCGTACCGCGCCGTTCCCCAGGGTGGGGACGGAACTCTGGGACGACGAGACCCCAGTCCGGAGCAGGAAGAATGGTCGGCCGTCGGACGCAGACGACAGATCATCCGGATTCGTCGTGGACGAGAACGATGCGGACGCGGCGCCTGAACGCCTCGCCGCCTTTGATGGTCCGGCGGACCCGCTCAAGTACTACCTGAAGCGGATCGGGAGGGTACCACTGCTCAATGCCACGCAGGAGGTCGAGCTTGCCAAGCGCATCGAGGCGGGGCTTTATGCCCGCCACCGGCTGACCGCTGGAGATTTCCCCCACAGGCGAGCGGCCTCTGAACTGCGGCTTATCGCGGAGGACGGCCAGGACGCCAAACGGCGGATGATCGAGGCGAATCTCCGTCTCGTCGTGTCCCTCGCCAAGCGGTACACGGGCCGGGGGTGCTGTTCCTGGATCTGATCCAGGAGGGAAACTTGGGGCTCATGCATGCTGTCGAGAAGTTCGACTATCGGCAGGGCAACAAGTTCTCGACGTACGCCACCTGGTGGATCCGGCAGTCGATCACTCGGGCCATCGATGATCAGTCCCGGGTTGTGCGAGTTCCGGTACACGCCCTGGAGGACGCGCGGGGGGTCGACCGTGCTCGACGCGCGGAGAGTCTGACGTGGCGCGAGGTCCTTGCCAACCCGGGACGCTTGGGTGGCGATTGGACGGACAAGCAGGTCAAAGCCGCGCGTGAGACATTCCTGCCCGTCTTCAGGATCGACGACCTTCCCGAGGACCGGCCCGAACTGGTCGCGCAGGATCCCACCAGCGCCCTCGTCGATGCTTCCGGCCCTGCTTTGCTCTTGCGGCTCATGCAGGACTGTCTTGCTCGAACGTCCCGAGATGGCCGTCTGTGGACAGTGTTGGAGCTTCGACACGGCCTGGGTGGCGGTGAACCGATGACTCTGGAAGAGGTCGGTCACCTCTTCGGCGTGACGCGCGAAAGGGTGCGGCAGCTCGAGGCGAGGGCCATCAAGCTCATCCTCGAGGATGAGCTTGTCAGGGCCTACGCGTGGCAGGTGGGCGCCTGACGTGATGTCCGCGCTTGTGGGCGTACGGACGCTGGTAATTCGCGCCTCGGGCGACCTGGCCGGGGCGCGGAGGTGACTCCACGAGCGCCGGCGGCGAGCCCGTCTAGGCATCGCCACTATCAGCAGCGGAGTCCCCACCGGCCTGGTCGAGGTCATCACGCCGAGACGGTCTTTGAAACGCCGCGCCGAGGACGTCTTCGCCTGCTCCGACCGGCCCGGCATCCAACGGGTCTACTGCGGCCATCAACGGACGCCTTGAGAACCAGCCTCCACGACCTGCATCGTCCATGCCCTGTAGCCGCTCTTGACCCAGTTGATGGGGTCTTTGCCCCACTCGATGACCAAGTGGTCACGCTGATCGGCGAGGATGTCCGTCTCCCGCAGGTCGAAGTAGCGGTCGGTATCGGTGCGCTCGGTTTCGAGTTCGCCGTGGTTCTCGTACACCGTGTACAGGCGGGCACGGTTGCCGGTGTCCGGGATGAACACGATCCACCAGCGGGGCGGGTCGGCCGGGAATTTGCCGCCGGTGAGGAGTTGTCCGCGTGTGTAGGCGCGGACGGCGTCGGGGGTGACGTCCGCGGCGCTGCGCAGCCCGTCTGCCTTGTAGGCGTGCCGGATGACGAGGACGTCCTCGGGCACGAAGTCGGCGTCCTCGAGGATTTCGCCGAGGTATCGACGGGGCCGTACGGGTGGTGGCGTGGTCATACACCAAGGATCGGGAAATACCCCGTGCGGCTGAAGGAAAGGGTGCCCCCCGCGCCCGGACAGCGGCGGGGACGGTAGCGGAGACTGGGATCATGCAGTCGGACATGGACCCCACGCAGGCCGCGGCCCTGGCACGCTCCCGGCCGGAACCGGACATGCAGATCGCCCGCGAGGTCAGCGGGCTGATCTCCCACATGCTCGGCGACGGGCGGTCGACGATCGATCCGGAGACCGTGATCTGGACTGCGGAAGCCGCCGAGGACCTGCGGGCACGGGTGCAAGACAACCCGATCATGGGGACCGAGAGCGGCCAGTGGGACAAGTTCGACGTTCAGCTCGCGGGCGCTCCCCGCGCGGTGGTCCTCCTGGCCGCGGAGCTCGTGTTCCTGCGTGAACAGCCTGTCCGGGCGGCGATCCCGAAGACCCGACGCGAGCACGTCGAGCGCGTCCTCGCGCCCCTGGGTGAAACGGTCCATATTCCTGAGGCCATGTCCGCGAGTCTCCAGCGTCCGTCGGGGGAGGCGGGCTTCAATCCCGGGCAGGCGTACAACGGCGCGCTGTGGAAGCACATCATCTGGGCGGCCACGTTCGTCCGGCATTGGGCGAACCTGCCCGAGCCCGACCGCGAGGCCGCTCGACAAGACCCCTGGCAACTGCAGCGACAGATGCTGGCCGTCGACTCCGATCAGGCGGACATCCGCAATGCGCTGCAGTTTCTCGCCGCGCCGGATGCGTTCGAGCCCATCTCGTCGGGCCAGATGAAGAAGCTGATCCGGGATGGACTCAGGAACCGGATCGGTGGCGGTTCCGGCGACGGCCCCGACGCTGTCGACCGCGACCTGTATGCGATCCGCGGAGTGCTGGCCGCGGAGAAGCAGGGTACCTTCCACTTCTGGTCCCCGGGCGTCGACGAACTGTGGCGCAAAGCACCGGCCTCGCCTGGCGACGAAGAGCAAGACGATGATGAACAAGGCGGAGGGGGACAGGAGCCGCGCGAGACGCACTACTGGCTCTACTCACCCGGCGAGAAGGCGTTCGCATGGCCCGAGTTCTCCGAGAAGGGGCTCATGGGGATCGGCTGGGACGGCGTGGGGGATCTGGCACAGTTCTCGTCCCGAGAGGCCATCCGGCAGGCATTGGACCCTGATGGTTCTGGTGGATCGATGCGAAACGTCGTGCTGGCGCTGTGGCAGTTCCAGCACGAGATGACCGAAGGTGACGTCGTCTTTGCCAAGCGTGGTCGCAGCGAGATCGTCGGCCGCGGGGTGGTGACATCAGGTCCGCGCTACGAGCCCGATCGTGCGGAGCACCGTCACGTTCGGTCGGTCGAGTGGACGCACAAGGGCTCGTGGCCACATCCCGGGGACGCCGCCATGAAGACTCTGACCGACATCACCCGGTATCACGACTACGTCGACAAGCTGGAGGCTCTGGTGGTGGGCCCGGAGGACGAGCATGAACCTCCCAAGCCTCCCCCCACGCCTCCCTACGACAAGGGGAGCTTCCTCAGCGAGGTCTACCTGCCCGAGTCGGGATACAAGCGTCTGTCTTCCCTGCTGCTGCGGAAGAAGAACGTCATCTTGGCCGGCCCGCCGGGGGTCGGGAAGACGTTCGCGGCCAAGCGGCTGGCGTATTCGATCATCGGCGCGAAGGACCCGAGCCGGGTGCAGGTGGTGCAGTTCCATCAGAGCTACTCGTACGAGGATTTCATGATGGGGTACCGACCCACGGAGTCGGGCGGGTTCATGTTGGCGGAGGGGCCGTTCTACCGCTTCTGCAATCGTGCCGCTGACGACCCGGAGCACTCGTATTTCTTCATCGTCGACGAGATCAACCGCGGCAACATCTCCAAGATCTTCGGTGAGCTGCTCATGCTCATCGAGGCAGACAAGCGTGGGCACGAGCTGCGACTGCTGTACAAGAACGAGACATTCTCGGTGCCGCCGAACGTGTTCCTCATCGGGATGATGAACACCGCCGACCGCAGCCTGGCGGTGCTCGACTACGCGTTGCGCCGGCGGTTCGGGTTCTTCGAGATGCGCCCCGGTTTCACCTCCGACGGCTTCACGGCATGGCAGAGCGAGGCGGGCAGCCCGACGCTGGATCGCCTCGTCGAGACGGTCGTCTCCCTCAACGCGGCCATCGCCGACGACCCGGCGCTCGGCCGCGGCTTCGAGATCGGCCACAGCTTCTTGTCGTGCCCGACGGACGTCTCGGTGGACGACAGCTGGTTGTCGTCGGTCGTCGAGGACGAGCTCATCCCGCTCCTGGAGGAGTACTGGTTCGACGAGGCGGCCCGGGTGCAGGAGTGGTCGTCGAAGTTGCGGGCTGCGGTGCAGTGAAGGACCGCTCGATCGTCATCCGGAACGTCTACGTGATGATGGCGTACGCCTTCAGGGCGCTCCGGGCGACGGATTCGGGGCCTGCCGAGACGGAACGCTTCGACCATCTGCACGACTTGTTCGCGGAGATCCTGGCCCAGGGGTTGTCGGCTCAGGTGAAGCGCGGGCTTCATCATGACTACCTGCGCCGTGAGGAGCAGCTCCTCGGGGTCCGTGGCCGCATCGATGTGAGTCGAACCGCCATGGGTCGCGCGGTGTCTCCGGGGAGCGTTGTCTGCTCTTTTGACGAGTTCGAGCCGGACACACCGCTGAACCGCGCCTTGAAGTCGGTCGTCGTCCTGCTGCTCCGGCGCGGTCAGGTCGGGCCGGCCCGCAAGGAAGCGCTGCGTCGCCTCTTGCCGTACCTGGAGGCCGTCACGCTGATCGCACCGTCGCAGATCCAGTGGAGTCGATTCAGCTATCACCGTGCCACCGCGTCGTACCGGATGCTGTTGGGAGTGTGCGAGCTGGTGGTGCGGGGTCTGCTGATGACCGAGGAATCGGGCGACGCCGTCTTGTCGGGGTGGCTCAATGACGAGGCGATGAGCACCCTGTATGAGCGCTTCATCCGGGAGTACTACGCGTTCCATCATCCGGAGCTGTCACCGGCTGCGCGGGCGGTCGAATGGGATTACGACAGCGAGGCCTCGTTCGGGGTCGAACAGTTGCCGGCCATGCGCACCGACGTGACCCTGCGCGGTCCGGACCGTGCCTTGATCATCGACGCGAAGTACTACGGCACCTCGATGCAGTCCGGGGCCTACGGCAAACTGAGCGTGCACTCGGCGAACCTCTACCAGGTCCTCGCGTACACCAAGAACGCCGACCGCCAGGGTGACGGCTCCGTGAGCGGGATGCTCCTCTACGCCAAGACCGACGCCACGACGCAGCCCGATCTCGACGCCGTGATCCAGGGCAACCGTATCGGCGCCCGGACTCTGGACCTCGGCCTGCCGTGGGCTGCGCTGCGCGAGGATCTGGAAGGGGTTCTCACCTGGCTCAGCGCGTGAGAACCCGCCCGCCTCGGGCACGCGACACGTGTCGGACGTGAGGCACCCATCCCGCCACCGGTCAACCAAGCAGCACCCGCAACACACCTGCCGCACGTGTAGGAACTTTCGCCCTCGTGATTCCGTAGTACGGAGGAATCCGCTACTGCCCGGCCTCGCCGCGGGGCAGCTCGCGGGATTTGCGTACCCGGGGGACAGCGCGAAGCGAACGCGCCGTGCCCCGGACGCGGTTGCCCGCGGTATCGCCGAACCGCCGGAGGGCGTCGAGCTGGTCGGTGCTTCGCTCGACTGCTGCATCGCGCAGGTCAGCGGCGGCAGCAGCCCAACGGCGTGCTTCGATCGAGCTGTCGGCGGCGTCGAAGCCCAGCTTGCTGCGGAGTAGGGCGACGTCGGCGACCATGCTGTTGGCCGACGTGACGATCCCGGCCGCGGTTCGGGGATGGAGGAGCACCTTGCCGTTGGCGTCCTGCGCCGCCGCTTGCATCGTGTCCGCGACGCGGTCGAACAGAGCGGCGACGCCGGCGATCTGCGATTCTCGGACCGTCTGAAGTGCCCGCCGGTGCTGCGGGACGTCTTCGGGGGCGGCGTCGAGGACGCGTTCGATCTCGAGGACGCTGAGGGAGTCCTGGAACAGAGTCGTCTGGGCGAGCACCGCCAGCCACTCACGCATCTCGTCCCGCGCGGCCTTCACCGCATCCGACCGCGCCGAGAAGGAGTCCGCCTCCCGCACCTGCTCGGTGAGGTGCTCGATCTGGCGTATGGCATAGGCGCGTCCGTGGGCGAGGCCCATGGGTGCGCTCTGCAGCTTCGACCACGTGATGTCGGAGACATACCCCACCTCATCGCGGATCGCGCAGGCCTCCTCGATGAGCATGCCGACGCCGATGAGGTCGGCGAGGATGTCGTCCTTCTGGCGTCGGAGTAGGTCGTCGAGTTTGGCGTCGATGACGACGAGGTAGTCGCGCAGTTCGGAGATCGCCTGCTGCAGCGCCACCTGCGCCATGACACCCGCCGCGCCACCAAGAACGGCGGGGTTGGCCAACATTGCGGGGTTGGGGACGAACTCGGCGTGACCCGCGATCTGCCCCGCTGCGTTCCGGAACACGCCGGTGGCGTTCCCCGTCGTGGAGCTGATAGAAAGCCCCATCTCGGAGACCTTCTGCGCCGACTCGGCCGTCAGCTGCACCCACCGCCCCGATCCCGCCGCCAACGCGGCGCCCCCGTGCAGACCCGCCGCCGCCAGACCGGTCAACCGGGTCATCGCCGCCGAGTCGAGCGTGCGGGCACGCCACCCTTCCGCCTCGACGAGACGCTCCACATCCTCAGCCTCACCGATCAGGAGGAGCCCGTCCTCACCACGGATCGCCTGCACGTCACCGGTCATGTCGATTCCTTCCGCGTCCCTGGACCCCATCGGGCGGAGGCGTCCGGCGTTACGTGCGGCCGGTTTGCGATCCGCAACGCCAGTCCCCGAAGACCTTCCAGCAACCTGACTGCTGGGTACCCTCTCGGGCTAGTTCCCAAAAAAACCACCCACGCCGCCCTGAGCCAGGTCATCGCTGACCTGAGGGTCAGGTGGAAACCCGTCGTGGCGACCCCACCCAGGATCGTCTCGGCTGCTTGCGGTGAAATGCAATGAACAGCATGAGCGTCTTGGTCACGAAGGCGCTTTTTCTATCCCCCGTACCGGAGCTGGCCGCCCAGGGCCGAATGTTCTTCTCAAGACGTGCATGGTCGGGCGGAAAAGTCCTCACCAGCACCGACGCGCTCTTGGACCACTTGTACGTGGTGAGGGTGGCGGTGAATGCCCGACGCTGCTGGTCGTGCGCGTTGGCGCCGACGAGAGTTCGGACTCGGGCGGGCCGACCCTGACCACGAGGAAGGTGAGCAGGTCGGTTGGGATGCCGCCGGAGGCAGAGGCGGGCCGTCTCGATCGAGATGGCAGCGCTCAACCGGCACCCTTCGCGAGAAGCACGGGGTTGCACCCAGGGTCGTTCGACTTCTTCCAGCCTCCAGACAACGCATCCCCTTAGGTTAGTGGCTATCGGAGTTACGCTGTTGACTAGTGGTTCGTGAGGGGGTGAAACGTGCCGATCGTCTTCGAGAAGCTCAACGAGGGCAACGAGGTCGTGTGGGCCAAGGGCAGACATCCTGACCGTGTCTACGCATATCGCAGCTTTGTCGCCCGATGGGGACGAGACGCAGGTCACCCATCCCGCTACGTATACAAGGTCTTCGACGAGAAGAAGGACCTCGATGAGCCAGAAGAGTGGGATTGGACGGGGTACGTGGTGAGCACAACCCCCGGCGGCAGGAAACAATTGCGGCTAGCCCGGATCGTTCACGAGACTCGGGTGTGATCGGCGCGTAGAAGCACGGAAGTGCCTGTCCAGCAGGGGAAACTTGGGTTTGCGACGACTCAAGATCTCCGAACCGGAAGGCACTCCGTAGGTGAAGCGTACTTCGTGGTCTACCGGCTTGTCCGTGACCTCCGATGGTGTCGGCGTGGTGGCCCATGCGGGCAGCGTCGCCACCCGCCTTCTGGCCGACCGGGTCGGCCTCACGTCCGAGTTGTCCAAGGTGATGGTCCGCCGCAACTTCGTCCCCGGTCACGACCGCGGCAGGGTGCTGACCGACGTCGCGGTGATGCTCGCCGACGGCGGGGAGGCGATCGCCGACATCGACGTGCTGCGCCACCAGTCCAGCGTGCTGGGCCGTGTCGCGTCGGCGCCGACGGTGTGGCGGGCACTGGACGAGGTCACACCTGGCCGGTTGAAGAGGATCCAGAACGCGCGGGCGCGGGTCCGCCGCCAGGTCTGGTCCCAGCTGCCTGACGGCGTCCCGGCGAGCAAGGTCGCCGGGACCGATCTTGACGATCTGATCGTGCTCGATACCGACGCGACCATCGTGATCAGCCACAGCGAGAAGGAGAACGCGGCGGCCACGTTCAAGCGGACCTTCGGGTTCCACCCACTCGGGGTGTGGTGCGACAACACGAGTGAGTTCCTCGCCGCCAAGCTCCGCGCTGGCAATGCCGGCTCGAACACCGCCGCCGACCACATCGAGGTCCTCACCGACGCGATCGCGCAGATCCCCGGCACGCACCGCAAGAAGCTGCTCATCCGCTCCGACGGCGCGGGCGCATCGCACAAGCTGCTGGACTGGCTTACCGAGCAGAACCGGGTCCGTGGCCGCAGCGTGGAGTACAGCGTGGGTTTCGCGGTCACCGAGAAGATCCGCGACGCCATCGACCTGGTCCCGAAGAAGGTCTGGACCCCGGCACTGGACGCCGACGGTGGGATCCGCGAAGGAGGTGACGTCGCCGAGCTCACCGGGCTCTTGGACCTGAGCAGCTGGCCGACCGGAATGCGCGTCATCGTGCGCCGCGAACGACCCCATCCCGGCGCCCAACTGTCGCTGTTCGAGGAACGTGACGGCTGGCGCTACCAAGCCTTCGTCACCAACACCACGACCGGACAACTGGCTTTCCTCGAGGCCCGGCATCGGGCGCACGCTCGGGTCGAGGACCGGATCCGGCACGCCAAGGACTCGGGGCTGGGGCGGTTCCCGTCGCGGGAGTTCGAGATCAACCGGGTGTGGCTGATGCTGGTGCAGATCGCTGCCGACCTGACCGCATGGACCCGGCTCCTCGCACTGACCGGAGACGCGAAGTCGCTGGCGGCGTGTGAGCCGAAAGCGCTGCGCTACCGCTTCCTTCACGTCCCAGCCCGGCTGACTCACAGCGCCCGCCGACGACGCTTGCGGATACCCGAGTCGTGGCCATGGGCGGCCGCGATCGTCGCAGTCTTCGCCAACATCGCCGCGATCCCACAACCCGCCTGACCCCCCGTCCGCCCACGACATCACGACCCGGAGAACCGCAGCCCGGCAGCGCCAGCCGGCCCAACGTCGTACCCGCGCACCGTCATCGACTCACCCCACGCAGCGATGCCGTCGTCGGCACCGTCATGAAAGACCGGGGCTAACCGGAGCCTCGGCATCACCCCCAGCCAGGGGATTGCCTGAGATGCCCAACCATCATCAGAACCCCCATGCCCGTCCCCGCACCGGCAGACGGCTCCGCAGCGCCGCTACTCCCGGGCAGACTGCCGCCCAGCGTGCCGCCCTCTGGGGCTCAGTTGCCGAAGCCGAGGAAGACCAACAGTCGGCGCTCGAACTCGACGAGGGTAGTAGCTTCCAGTCGACCGATCACCAAGTGCGCGTTGCTGCGCCGGACCGTGGTCACTTTGTCCACCATCAGGTAGGAGTCGCGACTCAGGCCGCTGTGCTCATCGGCCCGTACGAGCACGCGAAGTAGCGGGGCCTCCACCTCGGTGGTGGTGAAGGGGCAGACGGTGAGTGAATCCGTCGCGTCGAACCTGTCGTCTTGAACGATGAGCGCCGGTCGAGGCTTGCCGGCATACACACCGCCGGCCACGGTGACAATGTCGCCCCGTCTCATTCGTCCCAGTCTTCGGAGATCGCCTCGATGAAGTCCATGTCGGTGGCGGCCCCCGCAGCCGCCGCGACCAGTGCCGACTGCCGATGAGCTTCCGCAGCGAACTCGGGCGCGCGCACATCCGGAACCCAGATCTGGACAGGACGGAGTCCCTGCGCACGCATCCGCGCCCGGTACGCGCTCACGCGCTCACGAACAGACATACCAAAGAAGTTACATGTAACGTCCGCCCTGGGCAAGGCATGCGCTCATGCCGTTGACAGAGCGACGAGACCTCACGTTGTCGAGTTCAGTTCGAGCGCCGCCCTGAGATCTGCTTCCGGGTTCCCTTCAGGACATCGAGGGCAGGACCCTGCCGCGTGCTGATCGCATGCGCGTCACAGGGCGGCCGAGGTCGCACCCAGAAGGGTGATGAGTCCGAACAGCCACACCCCTGGGTTCCGGCGTGGCGGCAGGCCTCCCACCACGGTGATCCCGATGCTGAGTGCCCAGATCAGCGCGCTGAGGGTGGGGAGGAAGACGGCCAGGTCCGAATGCTGCCCTCGCACTGCGACGACGGCGAACCCGACGCCCATGGCGAGCACCACCAGGCTGGTCACATGCCAGCAGAAGTAGGCCAGCCATCTCGCCTGCGTCGGCAGATCGTCGGAGTCGAGGAGGGGCCTGGCGACCTGCGGACCACCTATGAAGACATGGCCGAGAAAGGTCATGACACTGACGGCGGCGGCCGCCCATGCCAGCGATGTGCTCATGATCGCGGTCCTCGCTTCTCGGTCCATCGTCGACGATGGCCCATCCCACCATGGGAGAGTTCGTCTCCGCACCGCACGCGAGTGCGGGCCGCCTTCACGTGGAGGTGGCCCCCGCTGAGAAGTCGTCGAGGATCGCGGTGGACGGGGCAGGGGTTCGGAGGAGGACCAGGAGCTCGCGTCGGAAGTCGTCCAGCACGTCGGCGCGGGGCGTTCCCTCGGACAACCGGCTGAGCAGCATCAGGTGGCCCAGGTAGGCGGCATAGACGAGCCGAGCGCGGGTCCGGGCGGAGTCCGGCGGCAGGCCGAGGTCGCGAAGAAGCCGGTCCACGTAGTCGATCCGAGCGGAGTGGACCTCATCCACGACCGGGCCGACCAGTGCACCGAGAGTCTCGTGTCCGGCGGCGGCGATGATGGCGTGCTCGAGGCGCTCCTCGCCCGGCGTCGTGGAGTGCTCGAGCAGGGACTCCAATCGTCGGCGGGGCTCGATCGCCTCCACCTCCGTGATCACGCGCGCCGTCGCATCCTGCCGCCAGTGGTCGAGCACGGCCTGCAGCAGGGCGCCGCGGTCGGCGAAGTGCCAGTAGAAGCTCCCCTTGGTGGCACCCATCCTGCGGGCCAGGGGCTCGACGGCCAGAGCGTCCAGTCCGCTCTCGGCCACGACCTCCAGGGCGCCCTCGATCCAATCGGTGCGGCTCAATCTGGGTTTCGTACGGGTGCCGGGCATGCCTTGCAGATTACTGTACGGATGCGTATGGTTCAGATCGACCGTCCCATACGCACCCGTACGGTAGGTGGGCGGCGATGTCCTCTCGCTGGACCACGAGAACCCTGACCGGCATCCGCAACGTCCACGAGCGCACGACCCCAGGGACCATCGACCAGGCCGGGGGAATCATCGCCAGGCTGGCCGACCGTGACGGCTCGGTGTGGCCGGCCGACCGGTGGCCGCCGCTGGTGCTCGATCGCGGCCTGGTCGTGGGTAGCACCGGTGGACACGGTCCCGTGCGTTATCGGGTGGACGAGGTCGCCCCCGACGGCACCGGGGTCCGATTCGGCTTCACTCCCGATGCGGGCCTGACGGGCCACCACGAGTTTCGCGTCGAGGGCCGTGACAACGGCTTGCTGTGGCGGCACGTGCTGGTCCTCGAACGGCCGGGCCGAATGATCCAGGTCGTCGTCATCCCGCTGCATGACGCCCTGTTGGAGGATCTGTTCGACGGTGTCGTGGTGGAGCTGTCCGGTCGAGGGCTGACTCGAGCGCCGTTCCCCTGGTCGGTGGGCTGGCGCCGGCGTCTCGCCTGACCGCTGGTCGCCCCTCCGGGGTTCGTGATCCCGGGCACCGCGCGGTCGGTGCCCGGGCAGGTGTGTGGAAACTGGGAGAACCCCCTCACATCCGGTCGTGGCGGGTGGCTCGCCAGATCGCGGTGACGATCACGAACAGCAGCGCCGCCTGGCCGATGGCGATGACCGCGATGACGGGCAAGGGCAAGGAACTGCCCGGGATGAAGTAGCTGCGCAGGTAGTTGGCGCCGAGCAGCACGATCAGGTAGATCCACCATGGCGCCCACTTGTGTGAGCTCGTCTGCTGGGTTGAGGTGGGGTCTGTGCGCGTGGGGTCGGTCATGATGATGTTCCTTCTTGCTCGGGCCGCCCCTGGTCGGGCAGCAGTACGCGGTGGATGGTGGCGCCGGCCTGATCGCGGCTGATGAGGCCGGGCGTCGTCAGCAGTTCGAAGGTCAGCCCGTCGATGACGGCATTGAGATGCGTCACCTCGGAGTCGACGTCGGTGTCGGAGGGTCTGAGCCCCAGGTGGATCAGATCGATGACGACCGTGGTCAGGAACTCGCGGACGGCCCCGGCCTGCTCCGTCACGATCCGAGCCAGAGCAGGGTCATGACGGCCCTTGGTGACGAACGTCATCCAGATGCCCAGCTCTCGCTCGGTGTCATCCCGCAGTGGCATGAGCTCACTCACCATCGCCACGGCCCGCCGAGCCAGATCGGGCACTGTCGCGGCGTCACGGATGCGCTCCTGGACGCGGTCGGCGAGGCCGGCCATCGCGAACTCGTGCAGCCCGGCCTGTGTGGAGAAGAAGTACCGGATCGAGCCCGACGACAGTCCCGTCTCGGCGATGACGCCTCGTACGGACGCGGCCTCGAGCCCGCCGTTCTCCAGCAGTCGCCATACCGCTTCGACGATCTCGCGTCGTCGTTCCTCGTGGTTCACCCGTGCCATGAATCGAAACTAGCACGGCCGTGCTAGTTTGGGAATCGGCGGGATCGAGCCTCGCCGAACACCTCACCGAGAGTTGGGACAAGACGGCATGGGTACAGCATCGACACGAGCCGCGCGCATGGCCACGGCATGTACTCTCACCGGCGTTCTCGCCCTGGCGGGGTGCGGCCCCGGCGAGCCGGTCGACGGCGGCCCGGCTGTGCGGGAGGCGGCCCGATCGGCAGGCGGTGACCTCGACCCGTGGCTGGCGAAGGTCTGCGGGGCCGTGGGATCCGTCAGAACCGTTGCCGACGAACGAAATCAGCTCGACTGGCAGGACGTCTCGGATCGAGGCAAGGCAGCTGAGCTGGTGACACACCTGCGACGCGTGGACGCCGAGATCGGCACCGCTCTCACCGTGTTGGATTCCGTAGGCGCGCCTCCTGTTGAGCGCGGTGACACGGTCCTCACCGAGCTACGCGAGAGCTTCACAGAACGGCGGGACGCGGTCACCGACGCCGCCGAGTTCATCGAGGGTTCCGCTTCTCGGATCGACCCGTTGGCACCGGCCCAGGTGGCGAGCGCCGCGCAGGCGGCCTACACCGCAGCCCCTCGCCTCGCTCGGCAGATCGAACGTCGACGCGAGCTCCGAGACGCCTACGCCGCCAACCCGGCCTGCCGGGACCTGTAGCAGCGTCCGACGGCCCACGGCGATCCGCTGATGCGGGCGGCCCACGCCTCAGACCGGTTACGTCGGCGCCCACCTCGTGGAGGTCGCCGAACCGCCACTGGCCGTCCTCACCGCCCGGCGCTGACAACCTCAGAGTGTCAGCGCTTCTCGAGCGCGAAGAAGGACGCCGTTCCGCCCTCCTCGGCCGGACTGAGACCGTACTCGGCCGCTTCGTCGCCGATCTGGGCGCGGCTGAGGACGCGCCACGGGTGGCTCGCCCTGCGCTGGTCCAGGACCTCGCCCACTGCGTCCGTCAGGGTCCATTCCATGGTCCACACCACGTGAGCGTCGTCCACGGGCTCCGCTTGTCCCCGCGTGGCCACCCGGCGCTCGCCGATCTGCACCGGCCCGAAGTCCGTCCACGGGATCGTCGTCACCGCATCCGGGGGCTGCAGGGAGATGACGAAGCGGCCACCAGCGCGGAGTCTGTCGCTCGTCGCGGCCCACAGGGCTGTCCGCGTGACGTCGTCGAGGTGGCCGATGGCGTTGAGCATGACGACCGCGCTCCAATGGTCCGGCAGCTCGTTCAGGGCTTGTGGCAACGGCGACGCGATGACGGTCGTCCGCGCCATGAGGTCCGGGTCGGCCGCGACCGTCGTCATCAGCCCGGCACGCATCGAGGCCGATGGTTCCACCGCGAACAGGCGCTCGGCCCCCAGCCTCCGCAGGAGCGGCAACCCGGTGCCCACACCCGAGGCGATGTCGACGATGGCGCCGCCCTCGATCCGACCGAGCAGCGACCCCACGACGCTGTCGTTGTCGTCCTGCCAGGACGCCACCAGGGCCGCATACCATTCCGAGTTCGCCGCGTAGCCGTCGTCGCTCATGCCCAGGGACACTAGCAGTAGTGAAAACCGATCTTATTAATGCGTAGATGTCTCCTCATTCCCGCATCCGAGGAGACGCCAGGGCCCGCGGCATCGACCAGGAGACGGCCCCACGTAGGCCCGCCTTCATGCCGAGCACGTCGATCCCGGGCGATCTTCGCCGCCGGGATCGACGCGCCGCTCTCAGGGAGCGGTTGAGGTCTCAGCGCCACCGCGCCGCGGCGTCGGCGTCGAGGACGACGTCGTCCGGAGTCAGGTCGGCAACGCTGGGCACACCCATGAGCTGCAGCGTCACGGCCATCTCGCGGGCCAGGATCTCCAGACACCGCTCCACCCCGGCCTGACCGCCGGCCATCAGGCCGTACAGGTAGGCGCGGCCGATCATCGTGAAGTCGGCCCCGAGGGCGAGGGCCGCGAGGATGTCGCCACCGTTGGTGATGCCGGAGTCGAGCACGATCGTCGGGTCCGGCCCGACCGCCTCGCGCACCGCCGGGAGCACCCGCAGCGGTACCGGAGGCCGATCCAGTTGCCGGCCGCCGTGATTCGACAGGTAGATGCCGTCGACTCCGTGATCGACGACCCGGCGTGCGTCGTCGACGGTCTGGACGCCCTTGACGACGAGGGTGCCCGGCCAGGCCTGCCGGATCCAGGCGAGGTCGTCCAGGGACAGGGTTGGGTCGAACATCGACCCGATGACCTGGGAGGTCATGCTGGCCGAGTCGGTCAGCGTGGCGAACCGCAGCGGCTCGGTGGTGAGGAAGTCGAACCACCATCGTGGGCGGTAGGAGGCATCGAGGATCGTCCGTGCGGTGAGCTGCGGCGGGATCGTCATGCCGTTGCGCACGTCGCGGTGTCGTAGGCCGCCGGTGGCGGTGTCGACGGTGACGAGCAGGGCGTCGTACCCGGAGGTACGGGCCCGTTCGAGCAGGGCGAGGGACAACTCGCGCCGGTCCCGCCACAGGTACAGCTGGAACCAGCGCCGCCCGTCGGGTGCCGCCGCGGCGACGTCCTCGATCGAGGTGGTGCCCATCGTCGACAGCGCGTACGGGATGCCGAACCGGGCCGCCGCTCGCGCTCCGGCGATCTCACCCTCGGTGTGCATCATGCGCGTGAATCCCGTGGGCGCGATGCCGACCGGCAGGGTGCTGCGTCGACCGAACACCTCACGGGACAGGTCGAGGGTCCCCACGTCGTTCAACACGTGGGGGCGCAGCTCCAGGTCGCGAAAGGCGTTGAGGTTGCGGCGCATCCCCTCCTCGCTGCCGGCAGCACCGTCGACGTAGTCGAACGCGGCACGGGGGTGACGCGCCTGGCGATCCGGCGCAGGTCGGCCACGTCGGCAGCACGTCGGAGTCGGGCACCGGTGCGATCCAGAGTCGGTGGGGCGACGTTGACGAGAGCCCGCAACTCACCGACCTGAGGGAGCCGACGCTTCACGATGCCGCCCCGGGGGTCACGGCCGCGTCCCGGGAGTCCTCCTCGGTCTCGGCGTGCGGGGAGTCGGCCTTCCCCCGCGCCAGGACCACGGCGAGGATCGTGACGGCGAAGCACACGGCCAGGAAGCCGGCCGCCAGGTGGATGCCGCCACCCGCCGCCGCGATGAGCGCAGTCGCGATGAGGGGCGTGTTGCCGGCGACGATCGCGCCGTTCAGCTCGCGCGACATCGCCACTCCCGAGAACCGGTAGCGGATCGGGAACAGGTTGGTGAGGAACGCGCCCTGCGCCCCGGAGGTCATGGAGAGCACGACGCCGTAACCGAAGCACAGCACCAGCGTGGCGATGAGCACGTTGCCCGACTGCATGGCGAGGAACAGCGGGTAGGCGTAGAGCATGCCGATGGCCGCGCCGATCCCCATGATCCGGCCGGCGCCGAAGCGGTCCGCCAGCCACCCACCGACCGGAGAGCCGACGACGCCGAACAGGGACGCGATCGACACGGCGAGCAGGGCCGAACCCCGGGGCATGCCGGCGACCTTCGTCATGAACGACAGGGAGAACGCCGCGAGGATGTAGTTGTTCGCGTTGTGGCCGGTCACAGCGAGGAACGCGGTGATGACGTTGCGCCACGACCCGCGCAGCAACTGCCCGACCGGAACGGCCTGACGGCGGGCCTCGCTCTGGCGGCGGGCGACGTGGGCGAACTCCGGGGTCTCCTCCATGCGGTTGCGGATGTAGAGGGCGACGAAGAACAACACGGCCGAGATCAGGAACGGGATACGCCAGGCCCACCCGAGCAGCACCGGCGTCGGCAGCCAGGAGACGGCGAGGAACGCGAGCGTCGCGAGCAGGGTGCCCGCCGGCGGTGCCGACAGGACCAGCGCGGTGAAGAAGCCGCGCCGACGCACGGGGGTGAACTCGGCGACGACCGTCATCGCTCCGGCCAACTCCGCTCCGGCGCCGAAGCCCTGCAGGAGGCGGAACACCACGAGGAGGATCGGGGCCCACACCCCGATCGAGGCGGCCGTGGGCAGCAGGCCGATGCCGACGGTGGCGGCACCCATGAGCACGATCGTGAGGATCATCGCGGGCTTTCGCCCGAAGGTGTCGCCGATGTGCGCGACGATCAGCCCGCCGAGCGGCCGGACGACGAACCCGACGGCGAACGTCGCGAACGCCGCCATCTGAGCAGCGGAATCGATGCTGCCGGGGAAGAAGAGGGGACCGATGATCAGGGCTGCCGCGGCCCCGTAGAGCGCGTAGTCGTACCACTCGATGAGGGTGCCGACCATGGAGGCGAACAGGGCTCTGCGCGCTCCCGGGGACAGGTCCCCGCGGACATCGCGTGACTGCGGGATCGAGGACATGGGTGGTCGCTCCTGACGAGTGGATGACGGAGATATATGTTTAGCATCGTGACCGGGATCACGGAACCCCCTCCGCAGTTGCTTTCTGAGGACGGCGCGGGATGTGATGTCCCCTGTGACCTCCGACCCGGCCGACCTCCACGCACCTGCGTCTCTGGCCGAGTCGCTGCGTGACACGATCCGCCGGCAGATCGTCACGACCGTGTTGCATCCGGGAGATCTCCTGCTCGAGAAGTCCCTCGCCGCCGAGTTCGGCGTCTCCAAGACCCCGGTGCGTGAGGCGCTGCAGATGCTCGTCGTCGAAGGGTGGATCACGCTCATCCCCCGTCGCGGGTACGCGGTGAGCAGCATGGGCTTCAACGACATCCGCGAGGTCATGCACCTTCGGCAGATCCTCGAACCGGCCGCCGCGTCGGCTGCGGCGGCCGCGACCTCTCCGGATCTGCGTGCCGACCTCGAGGGTCTGTTGGAGGAGCAGATCTCGGCGCCGACCGCCCCGCAGGCCGTCGACGCCGCTCACCGGTTCCATCGCCGGATCGCCGTGGCTGCGCGGAACAAGCGCGCGCTGCGCATCCTCGAATCCCTGTGGGCCGAGACGGCCCGGGCCCACCGACTGCTGCCGCCACTGGCCACCTACATCGGCGCCGACAGCGAACGGTCCGCGCATCGTGACGTCCTCGACGCCATCGGCGCGGGTGACCCCGAGCGGGCGGGGGCCGTGATGGCCGCCCACCTGGCCGAGGCCGAGGCGGAGATGGTCCGCGCGTTCTATCGGTGAGTGGGGTGGGCGCCCGTGGCCGGCTCGTGTGCCTCCGCGGCGGGTGACTCAGCCCTGGGAGACCTCGGTGATTCCTTCGTAGAGGCCGATGTGGTTGCCGTCGGGGTCGGTGAAGACCGCGAACCAGCTCGTGTCGGTGATCGGCGACTTCTCCATGGCGACGGTGCCGCCGTTCTCGGTGGCCAGCGCGAGGGTGTCGTCGATGGAGTCGACCTCGACGTAGGAGCGGGGTTGGGTGAATCCGCCCTCCCTGGGCGCCAACCCGCCACCGCTGACCTTGTTGGGCGCCTGCCACATGGGGTAGTCCTCGAAGCCGGGCGGCGCCGAGATCTGCCATCCGAACAGGCGGGAGTAGAAGGCCTGAGCCCGATCCAGGTCTTCGACGGGGATGTCGATGTGGGTGATGTCGCCGTGCGCCATGGGGCCCTCCTCGGGCGGGTCGATGCGTGAACGCTACCGAGTCGCCCGTGTCGGGGGAAGGTCTCGATGAGACCATCCGCGTGCCGGGGCTGACACAGAGCAGGTGGCCGCCATCGTGTCGGAGGCGGATGCCGGATACGATTCGTCCGACCTGCCATCGGAGCCGAATCCACACTTCCAGCGGTTGCAGATCGTCCCGGTCGACTTCTTGGATGCGATCGATGAGCGCGCGAAGAAGGACGGCCAATCACCCGAAGCGGTGGTGCACGACGTGCTGGCCACCTACTTGCAGATTGCCTGACCTGTGCGGCGCTCTTCGGTGTGTGGATCGCTCACCCCATCGTGCGTTGCCCGTCGACGGCCTCGCGGATGATGTCGGCGTGGCCGGAGTGCTGGCTGATCTCGGCGATGACGTGCAGCGCCACGCGACGTGCCGACCAGCTCGCGCCGGCGTCGAACCACGGAGCCTCGGGCAGGGGGTGTGTGACGTCGAGGTCCACCTCGCGCAGGATCGCCTCGGTCTTCGCCGCCACCTCCGCGACGCGAGCGCGCAACACCTCCAGGGTCTCCTCGTCGGTCAGCACGAACCGCGTGTCCTCCCAGTCGCTGTCGGACCAGTCCCCGTCGTTCGTCGCCGCCTCGGCATCGACGGCCTCCCAGTCGACGTCGGCGTCGTAGACGGTCGAGTCGCCGAACGCCTCGGCGCCGCGCACGGCGAAGTCCATCCACTGCTCCTCGGTGTCGGCCACGTGCTTGAGCAGGCTCGCGATGCTCAGGGCACTCACGGTGCTCGAGGTCCGCGCCTGCTCGTCGGTCAGGCCCTCGGCGGTCTGCAGCAGGAATCCCCGGTGTCGTGCCAGGGTCTCGATCAGGTCGTCGCGCTCGCTCATGACATCTCCTCAGGTCGTGTCTCGATGACAGGACCGACGCTAGACAGCGCTGCGGTCAACTTCTGTCCGCAATGAAAACGGCTCAGGATTCCTCGTCGAGCGCCGCGAGCAGGCCTGCCCCGTAGCGGTCGAGTTTTGTGGCCCCGATGCCGCTGATCCCGCCGAGGGCCTCGAGGGAGGTCGGGGCCTGCGCGGCGACGGCGCGCAGCGTCGCGTCATGGAAGACGACGTAGGCGGGCACCCCGGCCTCCTTGGCCGTCGCGGCCCGCCACGCGCGCAGTCGTTCGAACCGCTCGGCGGACTCCGGGTCGAGGTCGGCGACCGCGGCGTCGGTCTTCTTCTTCGTGCTGCCGGAGGTGCGGGACCGCGACGTGGCCGGCTCGCGGCGGAGCATGAGCTCACGCTCCCCGCGCAGCACCTCCCCGCTCGCGGGGGTCAGGCCGAGCACGCCGTACTCCCCCTCGACGGCCAGCAGACCGGCGGCGAGCAGCTGCCGCACGACGCCGCGCCACTCGACCTCGCTCAGCTCGGTGCCGATACCGAACGTCGTGAGGTCGTCGTGTCCGAACTGGGTGACGCGCTGGGTCGTCCGGCCGAGCAGGATGTCGATGAGATGGCCTGCGCCGTAACGCTGCCCGCGACGGTCGAGGCGGACGACGGTCGAGAGCAGCTTCTGTGCCGGGATGGTGCCGTCCCAGGCCTGCGGCGGCTGCAGGCACGTGTCGCAGTTGCCGCAGGGCGCGGTGCCCTCCTGGCCGAAGTAGGCGAGCAGTTGCGAACGGCGGCACGTCACGGTCTCGCAGAGCGCGAGGATCGCATCGAGGTGCTGCTGCTGGCGACGGCGGTGGGCGGCGTCGCCCTCCCCGCCCTCGATCATGCGCCGCAGTTGGACCACGTCGGCGAGGCCGTAGGTGAGCCACGCGGTCGAGGGCAGCCCGTCGCGGCCGGCGCGGCCGGTCTCCTGGTAGTAGCCCTCGACCGATTTGGGCAGGTCGAGGTGGGCGACGAAGCGCACATCGGGTTTGTCGATTCCCATGCCGAACGCGATCGTCGCGACCATGACCAACCCCTCTTCCCGAAGGAACCGCGCCTGGTTGCGCGCACGCGTCTCGCGGTCGAGGCCTGCGTGATAGGGCAGGGCCGGGATGCCCTGGTCGACGAGGTGGTCGGCGGTCTTCTCCACACTCGCCCTGCTCAGGCAGTAGACGATGCCGGAATCGCCCGTGTGCTCGGTGCGCAGGAACTGCAGGAGCTGGGCGCGCGGATTGTTCTTCGCGACGATGCGGTAGGTGATGTTGGGGCGGTCGAAGTCGGCGACGAAGTGCTCGGCGTCGACGAGGTGCAGGCGTTCGGCGATCTCGTGGTGCGTGGCCCGGGTCGCGGTCGCGGTGAGGGCGATGCGCGGGACCTGCGGCCAGCGCTGCGCGAGCATGGAGAGTTGCAGGTAGTCGGGCCGGAAGTCGTGTCCCCACTGCGAGACGCAGTGGGCCTCGTCGATGGCGAACAACGCGATGCGACCGGCCTCGAGGAGCTGCAGGGTCTGCTCGCTGCGCAACCGCTCGGGAGCGAGGTACAGCAGGTCGAGTTCGCCCGCGAGGTAGGCGCGTTCGGTCTTACGGCGCTGGTCCGGAAGCTGGGTGGAGTTGAGGAACCCCGCCCGCACCCCTAGCGCCTCGAGCGCGGTGACCTGATCGGCCATGAGCGCGATGAGCGGGGAGACGACGATTCCCGTGCCCTCCCGCACGAGCGAAGGCACCTGGTAACAGAGCGATTTGCCGCCCCCGGTCGGCATGAGCACGAGGGCGTCGCCGCCCCGGATCACGGTGTCGATGATCCGCGCCTGGTCACCGCGGAAGTGCTCGTACCCCCACACCTCCCGCAGCACCGCGAGAGCCCTCGGATCGACGGCGGTGTCGTCGTCGGTGGGCACACCGACCTCGGTCGCGGCGGGAGGGGGAAGCGCGGCAGGCTGCACCCGGCCAGCCTAGGCCGCTACCCCGACACGGTGGACGGCCCGCTGCCGGCCCTGTGCGTCGTGCCGGACACCGACGCCCACCGAGCCTCGACTACGCGACGGTGACGCTGATGGTGTGGTGGCCGCTCGCCCCGTCGGGGGCGGGTGGGGCGAAGGTGGCGGTCTCGGGCTCTCCCGTGGCGTCGATGGCGCGGACGGTGAGGGTGTGCGTGCCGGGCGTCGCCGGCCACTCGTAGACCCATTGGCGCCACACGTCGACGGAGGCGTCGACACCGAGCCGCGCGTCCTGCCACGGCCCCGAATCCACCTGCACCTGAACGCCGGTCACCCCACGATGCTGTGCCCAGGCGACACCGGCCACGGCGACGGTTCCCGCGCTCACCGAGGCGCTGTCGCGCGGCACGTCGATCCGCGACTGCGTCTTGACCGGCCCGAGTGCCGACCAGCCGCGCGGGGTCCAATACCCCTGATCCGCGTCGAAGGTCGTCACCTTGAGCTCGGTCACCCACTTCGTCGCGCTCACGTAGCCGTACAAGCCCGGCACGACCAGGCGCACCGGAAACCCGTGCTCGGGCAGCAGTGGTTGCCCGTTCTGAGCCACGACGAGCAGGGAGTTGCGCTCGTCGGTCAGCGCCGCCAGCGGGGTGCCGGCGGTGAAGCCGTCGATGCTGGTCGAGAGCACCATGTCGGCGCCGGGACGAACTCCCGCCTCGCGCAACAGCTCCCGCACGGGCCACCCCGTCCAGATCGCGTTGCCGTTGAGGGAGCCGCCGACCTCGTTGGAGACGCACATGAGCGTGACCATGGCCTCCTGCATGGGCTTGGCCAGCAGGGTGTTCCAGTCGAGGGTGACCTCCCGCTCGACCATGCCGGTGACCCGCAGCGACCAGTTCGCCGGGTCGACCTGAGGCACGACGAGGGCCGTGTCGATGCGGTAGAACTCGGCGTTGGGCACGATGAACGGGGTGACGCCGGAGATGCCGAGGTCGGCGCCGGCGGGTACGGCGACCGGTGAGGCGACCTTGGGCACGACGAACGTCTCCCGCGCCACGGCCGCCACGCGCGCACCACCGGCGACGACCCGACCCACCGCGACGGCCGCGGCACCGAGCACGACGGCCCCGATGCCGGATCCGATGAGCACCCGCCGCGACACGTGCGCGTCCGTCATCGATTCGGCGTCGCGGACTCCGGCGTCGCGGGTTCGGGTGGCGATGAGCCGCAATCCGATGAGGCCACCGAGCACGATCGGGACGAGGTCGATGAGCGACGCGTGGGGTCGCGACCACACCGCGGTCACGGCGACCACGACGAGCAGGGCGAACACGATCACCCCGGCCCGCACGACACGGGAGGCGATCACCCCCACCGCGATGCTGAGGAGGACGAGGACGAGCGTCATCGAGACGTACAGCGCGGTCTTGTCGTGGACGCCGAACACGCCGATGGCCCAGTCCTTGAGCCACGGCGGGGTGAGGTCGATGAACGCGCCGCCGACGGCGTCGATGGGTGAGGGGGTTCCGCCCGCCACGCCGATCCGTCGCATCAACCCCGCGACGAGCTCGGCCACCCCGATGGTCACCGCCCCGGCGGTGACTCCGACGATCGCTCCCCGGGCGGCCGGAGAGATCCGGCCTCCCGGCCGGTCAAGGGTCACGCCGTCAGGCTTCACGTCACCGACGCTACGCCCGCATTCTGGGCGTCACCCGGGTAGCGAAGGACCGTGTGAAGGCTAGCGACCTCGGCCTCGGCCGATTCGCGCTCATCGCGATGGCCCAGGACGGGCCCGTCGCACTGCTCGTCGCAGTCGGCGCCGTGGAGTCGGGCCGCGACCACCATGTTCCTCACCGAGGAGGCCGACGCGCACGGAATGTATGCCCGGACTCCGTCGTAGTCATAGGTCATAATTTGTTGGTCCCAAAAATTATGATCTGGTCGGAGGCGTGTCGGGGATGACACTTTTCGGTGGTGACGCCGTGCAGCGTGCCGTCGACTCGGCACTCGTGGCGGTGCGCGATGGCAGCTCGGTGCCCGAGCGACGGCACTTCGACTTCAAGGAGGAGGCGGGGCGACGCGGGCAGGGCGGAGTCATACGTCCCGGTCTTCCTGAGAATGAGCCGGCGGCGAAGAGCCTCGCCGGCGAGGTCGCCTGCATGGCGAACACTCCCGGCGGGGGCGCGCTCATCGTCGGGGTCGCCGACGACGGGACGCCGATCGGCACCGACCTCGACGTCGACTGGCTGCAGAAACGCCTGTACCAGCTCCTGCACCACAAGCTGGCCACGATCATCACCGAGGAGTCGGCCCGCGGGCGCCGCCTTCTCGTCATCCGATGCCCACCTGCCGTCGAGCCCCTCACGTACGGGGGGCGTACGACATGGAGGGTCGGTGACCAATGCCATGACATCGACCTCGCCTCGTGGCACGCCCGCCGCAGCGCGAGGTCCGGTTTCGACTGGTCGAACGAGCCTAGCGGGATCGGTGTCGACCAGGCCCGAGTCGAGGCGGTCTCCCTCGCGCGGTCCTTCCTCCGGGACGCGCAGGACGACCGAGCTGCGGACCTCGCGGAGGCGGACACACCGGACCTCCTGCGACGACTGGCCGTCGTGACGGGCGAGGGCGATCTGACGAATGCGGGGGCTCTGCTGTTCCACGGGCGAGAGACCCCGGCCCTGGACTACATCCGCCGATCGGGGGCAGGAGCGGACAGCGAAGCGAGGGTCAACGTCCCCGAGCGTTCCCTGCTCGAAGAGCTGTCCGAGGTCTTCGCCACGGCGCGGGCGTACAACCCCGAGGCCCACGTCGATCAGGGCCTGGTCATCGGCCGTCCCCGGCTCCTGCCCGAGCGCGCCCTGCGCGAGGCCATCGTCAACGGCGTGACCCACCGCGACTGGACGGACCCGGGTCCCACGTTCGTCGAACACGTAGGAGCCACGCTGAGGGTGACGAGCCCAGGGGGCTTCTTCGGCGGGGTCCGACCGGACAACATCATCAATCACCCACCCATCTCGAGGAACACCTCCCTGAGCGCTGCACTCGCCCTCCTCCGGGTCGCCGAGCGCCAGGGAATCGGGGTCGACCGGATGTTCGGCGACATGATCCGCGTCGGGCATCCTCTACCGGACATCACCGAGGTCGACGGCCGGTCGGTGCTGGCCGTTCTGGCCGGCGAGAATCCAGACACCGCGTGGATGCTCTGGCTGCGGGACATGTCCCCCGACGTGCGCGGCGACCTGCGCGTCCTCATGAGCCTGGATCGTCTGGCGCGTCGCTGGTGGGTCGATGCGCTTGATCTCGCGCCGTACCTCCAGGTGACGGCCACGGAGGCCGACCAGGTCATGCATCACCTGCGGGGGCTCGGCATCGGGCAACAACCGGTCACGTTCGACGTGCCCGGCGTCCCGCCGGAGCGCGGCGTAGTTCTCGGGCTGACCACGCCTGCCTGGGACCGGCTCGCCAGGCTCAGCGCTGACACGGGACGCGGCCTTCGTCGCGGCCCCACCCGGGAGCAGGTGGCGCTGGCCTACGCCCACCACATGGGTCGGATCAGCACGACTGAACTCGGCGGCATCCTCGGCGCCCACTCTACCAACGTCGGGTCAGTGCTGCGCCGACTCGAGGCGGAGGGACGGCTCGGTCCATCTCGCGAGAACCGCCGGGGCGCAGGGTTTTTCTACCGTTACGTACCGGAAGGGTGATCCGCCCGCGCATGATGGTCAGGCCCGATGGCGGCACAATGGTGGCATCGCGCGAAGGGGCGGCGACAGCGTGGCCTGGACCGCGACGCCTGGCCGGCTATAGACGTGCATCGCCCTCCGTACCCATCAGACCGCCTGGAGACGCCACACCCAGGTGTCCGTGAAGGCGGGGCGACGATGACCATCGACATCGCCGTTCAGACGTCCGCCGCCGACATTCATCCCGACGTGCACGAGGCCTGGCGGTCACTGCGGCCGACAGCGAGGACGAGCACACGCAGCCTCATCTTCGAACTCGCTTGTATCGACAGGGCGCTCGCTGAGCCGCCCCACGTGCTCGTCGTCGGGCTTGCGCGGCCGCCGGTGAGGTCGGCGCGGGTCGCTGCACCGCGACCTCGTGTGACTCAGCCGTCGTGTAGATGCACCGACAGGCCGGCCTCACCTGGGCGGACGTGGTCGGCGAGTTCCCACTCGTCGGTGTAATCGCCCTGGAACTGCGGGCGATACGCGAGGGGCCGCTCGGTGAAGAGGCCGTCGAGACGATGGGTCAGCTCGGCCGCTGCCTGCGAGACACCGGCGTCGTCGAGGAAGTCCGCGCTGGGGACGGCAAACGGCGGCAACGCACTCATGCCGGTGTAGGCGAAGGTGCCGTGGAGCAGCCCGAACATCAGCTCCGGAAAGTGTCCGCTCTTGCCACGAGGGCCGATCGAGGCGGGGCGGTCGCCCATCGTCGCGACGACGAGGGCCCGCTTTCCGATGAACGGGCCATGCTCGAACCGCAGGCGGCGCCCGGTGTCCGGGTCGGTGCCGAAGGCGAATCCGGCGACGAAGACCCGGTCGAACCAGCCCTTGAGCATGGCCGGCATCCCATACCACCAGAGCGGGAACTGCACGACGATCCCGTCCGCCCGGCGGATCTTCTTCTGCTCGGCCGCGACGTCGGCGGGCAGCCGCCCCGTGGCGAACGCGGCGCGCACGTGCTCGGTCGGCCGGAACGGCTCGCCCTCCGGGGCCAGACCCTGTCGGTCTAGGATCGGCCGCCACCCCATGCGGTACAGATCGGACTCCAGCACGGTAGCCCCGGTGGTCCGCAGGTGGCTCATGCCGTGACGGGCCAGGCGGCCGTTGAGGGAGTCGGGCTCGGGGTGGGCGTGCACCCACAGGACGGTCGTGTCGTTCATGCAGTCACCTTCCGAATTACCGTCGTTCGGCACAAGTACGGAAATTAGATGCACCTACTGACAGAATTGGCCGCATGGAAGCCGATCCCGTCCGTTCACCCATTCGCGTGGCGCTCGAGGTGTGCCCCGTCGAGGTGGGCATCGCGGTCCTCGGCGGCACGTGGAAGCTGACGGTCGTCAAGCATCTGCTGGAGGGCGGCACGATGCGGTCCGGCGACCTCTCGCGCACGGTGCCGCAGGCGAGTCAACGCACCCTGACCAGGCAACTGCGGGAGCTTGAGCAGGACGGCGTCGTGCATCGACGGGTCTACCCCGAGGTGCCGCCGCGGGTCGAGTACTCCCTGACCGAGCTGGGCGCCGGTCTTGCCGATGTCGTCGCGGCGATGAACGCCTGGGGCCGCGTGTACGAGGCACATCTCGATGGACAGAACACAGCCTGACGATCCGAACTGCGCGGTGAACGGCGCCAGACAGATGTCGCCGGGTCCACGCACCGTGGGCGGTTGATCATGCGCACCGACCCGCTAGGCGGTCGCCGTCCGGCACGCGTCGGGGGCCATGACCCAGATGCGCTCGATGCCCGGCGTGCTGCGGTCCTCGGACGATGCCGCCCTCGGGCCGCAACCCGGACTCGACGCTCATCACGTCTGCGGGCCCGGTCGCCAGCACGACCCCGATGTCGAGTGCGCACAGTATGGCGGCACGCTTCACCTCACAGCTCGACGCGCACGACGGCCCTGCGCTTCGAGGGCCGCGCGACCTCCGCGAATCCGGCGGCGAGGTAGATCCCGAGGGGGCCGGGATGCTCCTCGCCCCATGTCGCGGACACGGTGATCGGATACGCCTCCAGTGCCCGGGCCCCGCGCTCGCGAGCGTGGTCGACGGTCGCTGCCACGAGAGCTGTCGCGATGCCGCGGCCGCGCCATCCCGCCCTGGTCAGCACGCAGGTCACGGCCCAGATCCCGGGGTCGCTGCGGTCCTCCTGACGCCCACGCCACGCGGTCTGGTTCGCGTCGCGGACCAGGCCCTTGTACTCGGCTCGGGGTGCGACCGCGCACCATCCCACCGCCTCGTCGCCGAGGTAGGCGAGGAGTCCACTCGTCGACGGCGCCCCCGCCTCGCCGCACCCGGTCTGCTCCCGCAACCGCTCGGCACGCTCCTCCACCGGGGTGTTCGCGAAGGACTCACCTCGCGCGAGGCGGTACCGCTGGCACCGACACTCGGCCGCGCCTCCCCGGTCGCCGAAGACCGTGTCGAGGTCGGAACAGTCGGCCTGATCGGCAGGCACGATGCGCGGCTGGACCCGCTCCCGGCGGTCGATCACGGCAGCAGCAGCGACTTGACGGCGCGGCGTTCGTCCATGGCGGCGTACGCCTCGGCCGCCTCTTCCAGCGGGAGGGTGAGGTCGAAGACCTTGCCCGGGTCGATCGTCCCCGCGAGGGTGAGGTCGAGCAGGTGCGGGAGGTAGGCACGCACCGGGGCGACACCGCCGCGCAGTCCGACGTTGCGCCAGAACATGTGCTCCTGCGGCAGGTCGGTCACGTGCGGCACGCCGACCCAACCGACCATCCCGCCGGGGCGGGCGACCCGCAGCGCCTGCACCACGGAGTCCTGGGTCCCGACGCACTCCAGCACCGACTCCGCGCCGCCGCCGGTGAGCTCCATGACCCGCTCGACGCCCTCGTCGCCGCGCTCGGCGACGATGTCGGTCGCGCCGAAGTGCGTGGCCAGGGCCTGCCGATCGGAGTGCCGGCTCATCGCGATGATCCGGCCCGCGCCGAGCTGCGCGGCGGCGATCACCCCGCACAGACCGACTGCGCCGTCCCCGACGACGACGACCGTGCCGCCCTCGCGGACGTCGGCGCACACGGCGGCGTGCCACCCGGTGGCCATGACGTCGGAGAGGGCCAACAGATCGGCGACCTGCTCCTTTCCGGGCTCCTCGGGAGTGGCGAGCAACGTGCCGTCGGCGTTGGGGATGCGGATCGCCTCGGCCTGGCAGCCGTCGTACCCGCCGCCGTTCAGGCAGTGCGCGTGCATCCCGACGGCGCACATCGAGCAGGTGTCGTCGCTGTGCCGGAATCCGCCCACGACGAACTGACCCGGCCGCACCGTGGACACGGCATCCCCGACGGCGTCGACGATCCCGAAGTACTCGTGCCCGATCTTCACCGGCTCCGGCACCTCGGCGATGCCGCGGTAGCGCCACAGGTCCGAGCCGCACACGCAGGCCGCCACGGTGCGGACGATCGCGTCGGTGGGTTCGAGGATCGTCGGGTCGGGACGGTCCTCGACGCGGATGTCCCGAGGTCCGTGGATGACGGTGGCGCGCATGCGTTCACTCCTGGTGGGTGGGGCGGTGACGTCGAGGACGCCGGGACGTCGAGATCGGGTGTGCTCGGTGGTCAGTCAACTCCTCCGGGCCGCCGTGCGGAAGGACCGACTCGGCGCGGGGCACGACGTCCCTCACACCGACGAGGGCACCCCGGGGGATGTGGCGGTGGAGATCATCAGACGGTGTCCGTTCCTGTAGAGCCAGCTTGACCTGGTGTCGCTGTGGACGACGTATGAGCATGAACAGCGCTGTGGATAACTCGTACACATATTCGATTATTTCTAGGTTGAACATAACTTTCACCAGAAGTGAGCGGTAGGATGGGGGAAGGAATCAGACGGGTGATCGGGGGTGAGGGTTGTGTCGACAGCGACCGAATATGTGGGACCTGCAACCCTCCTCGCGCGCCCGGACGGTGAGCGTGTCGAGGCGGCGGTGTTCGCGGGCATGTCCGGGGATGAGTTGCTGTCCGAGTTGGAACGGATCGAACGTGAGCGGGCGGCGCTGGTGGCGCGGTCGGTGGTCCTCATGGAGGTCATGGCGCGCGGTCGGCAGCGGGAGGCCCTCGCGGCGCTGACGCCGGACGTCCCGGCGGGGCGGCGCACCCTGGAGGTCGCCGAGGCCGATGCGTGTGTGGTCGATGAGGTGGCACTGGCGACGGGGTTGCGGGTTCATGAATGCCGCGCCCGACTGGACCTGGCCTGCGGTGAGACCGCCCGGACGGGACCGATCCGGGCGGCGCTGGCTCGGGGTGAATTGTCCTGGGAACGGGCACGGCGGGTGATGGAGTCCGCGACTCAGGTCCCGGCCGAGCACATCGAAGACCTGGTGACGCGGGTCGTGGCGCCCTATCCGGCGCGGTCGCTCGACGGAGTGGGCGGACTCTTGGTGCCGCACGAGGTGTTCAGCGCCCGGCTGCGGCGCCTCGTGGCCAGGCACGTGGACGCCTCCGAGCGTCACGCCCAGCGGATGCGGCAGCGGTGCACCCGCATCGACGTGCTACCCGAGGGCGAGGCCACCCTGTCGGTATCGGGACATGTGCTGCGCGTGGCCAGCGCCCATGAACGCGTCGATCGGATCGCGCGCCGGCTGCGGGGCGAGGGGGATCCGCGCACGTTGGCCCAGCTGCGCTCCGACATCACCCTGGACCTGCTGCAGTGGGGCGAACTGCCCACCGACTCAACCATCCTGGACGTCGCCGGCCTGTCCGCGTATTCGACGTTCTCCGGAGGGTTGCCCGCGGCGCGGGTCGATGTGGTGATCTCGGTGGCCTCCCTCATGGGTGCCAGTACCGATCCGGGAATGGTGGCGATCGCGGGCCGACAGGAGTGGATCTGCGCGGAGATCGTGCGCGATGTGGCGTTCGCCGCGGGGTCGACCTGGCGGCGGTTGGTCACCGACCCGATGAGCGGGCACCTGGTCGACCTGGCCAGCACCGGATACGCGGTCACCGGAGACCTGCGCGAACGGATCGTGGCCCGGGACCGGGTCTCCCGAGTGCCAGGCAGCACCCGTCCGGCCGGGGCCTGCGACATGGACCACGACATCGACTACGCCGACGGCGGCCCCACCAGCGAGTCGAACGTGTCGGCCAAGCATCGTGGCGGGCACAACCACAAGACCCGCCGCACCTGGCACTCCCATCGAGAACCCGCACCCGACGGGACGATCATCTGGACCACCCCCACCGGACGCCGCTATCGCACCACACCCTGGGACTATCGCGACCCCGACCCACCCTCACCCGATCAGATCCTGGAGGCCCTCAGCACTGCCGGCCACCCCGCCGCCGACCCCGCGCCCGGAGCGGTCACTGCGTCCGGATCGAGGGCCGCCGAGCCGGAGCGCGTGGTGCATCGCATCACCCGCTGCCCCGACTGCCGACGCACCACCACGATCGACACCGTCCTGGTCGGAGACCTCGGCGACGACCCCATCCACATCCACCGACCACGACGACCACAGCTACGTCGAACCACCGAACGACGACGCGACCCCTGGACCGACACCGACCCAGGACCCCCACCCTTCTGATGAGGCCGTGCCCTGCAGGAGCGTCGCGCGGACCCGGGCGCAAGGGCGTGCAGCGTCATCACCGTGAAGGCAGCCGTGAACGCAGCCGTGAAGGCAGGATCGGTGTCGTCATGACGACACCAAGGCTGCAGTCATCTCTGCATCGATCCGCGCCGGTCTATCGGGACGTGGCGTCCGGGTCTACGGTGATGCCATGGCAACCGCGCCCGTGACGGTCCGCGCCGATGATTCACCCTTCACCCTCAGTTTAGTCCTGGCACACCTGGCCACCGGGTCGATGGTCGTGGCGATCGGTGTCGGTGTCCTCTACGACATCGTCGAGAAGGCCGAGCGGTACACCGCGATGGAGGGTTCGACCATCTTCTGGCTGCTGAGCTGGCTCATCGCCTCCTGGGCTGCGGTGTTCTGGGTGTGGGCGGTCTGCGCGCTCGTCCCGCGCCTCACCAACGCCCCGGTCCTCCGTCGCGTGATCCCGGCGCTGCTGCCCGCGCCGCCCTTGTTCGCCTTGCAACTCTTCTGGTGGCCGATGTTCAGCACCATGACCGTCTCGGGCTGAGCCACCCCCACCGAGGTGAGCATCGAGCGTGCTCTCCCGTCCATGACCGCGTCGACCCTCCTCGTCTAGGCTCGAACGCATGGGTATCGGTGGCCGTGACGACCCTCGTCTGCCCACCGCCGCTCCCGAGAAGGGGGCCGAACGCGGCGCGCTGGACGAGCCGGTGCGACCTCCACCGACGCGGTCGGGAGTCCTCGTCGACGTGATCGTCGCGGCGGCGGTCTTCCTCTACAACCTCCCGATCCAGGGCATCCCCGCAGGCGGGGCGTCGCTGCTCGCGCTGCTCGTGCCGGTGGGGTTGTGTCTGCCGTACGTGTGGCGTCGGCGTCATCCGGTCGCCGTGTTCGTCGTCATCCTCCTCACGGCCTACGTCCAACTCGGTCTGGGCATCGAGTTGCTCGTCGCCGACCTCATGCTGGTGCTGGCGCTCGTCGGCCTCGCGGCCCGTGACGTCCCGGCCCGGTCCGTTCCCGCGGCCGGGCTGACCATCGCATGGGTCGTGCTCGCCTCCGCCCTGCATCAGGCGCATCAGTCGTTGACGCTCGGCGACGTCGCGGTGCTCGTCCTGCTGCCGATCACCGCGTGGGTCTCCGGCCAGCTCACCCGCACCCGCCGCCAACACATCCAGGGCCTCGAGGAGCGCAACCGTCAGCTCGAACGCGAACGGGAGATCCAGGTCAGGATGGCCGCGGCCGAGGAACGCGCCCGCATCGCCCGGGAGATCCACGACGTCGTCTCCCACAACCTCAGCGCCGTCACGCTGCTGGCCGACGGGGCCGCGTCCACGGTCCGCACCGACCCCGAGCAGGCCCGCACGGCGATGATCACCGTCCGCGACACCGGCCGCGAGGCCATGACCCAGATGCGCTCGATGCTCAGCGTCCTGCGCTCGGACGACGACGCCGATCTCGGACCGCAACCCGGGCTCGCCGACCTCGACGCCCTTGTCGACGAAGCGAGGGCGGCGGGATCCCCCGTACGCGTGAACGTCGCCGGCGACGCGGGAGACCTCCCCGCCGGCACCCAGCTCACGATCTACCGCATCGTGCAGGAGTCGCTGACCAACGTCCGCAAGCACGCCGGTGACGTCGACGACGTCGAGGTCGCGATCACCTACGGCGAGAACGAGATCGAGGCCCGTGTCAGCGACGACGGTCGCGGCGACCCCGTCCCTACCGCCGACGGCCCCGGCCATGGGCTGCTCGGCATGCGCGAGCGCGTCACCGCCCTCGAGGGCACGTTGCACACCGGCCCCACCGGCGACGGTTACCAAGTCCGCGCCGTCCTGCCCCGACGGAGGAACCCATGAACGATCCGAAAGAACCCAGGTCCGTTTCCATCTCCGATCACGGCGACGCCACGGCGTCCGACCCCGCACAGAACACCGGGTCGAGCCCCATCCGTCTCGTCCTCGTCGACGATCAGGAGCTCGTCCGCGCAGGTCTGCGCATGGTCCTCGGTGCCCGCCCGGAGGTCGACGTCGTCGGCGAGGCCACCGACGGCGCCGACGTCGTGGACCTCGTCGCACGCACCTCCCCCGACGTCGTGCTCATGGATGTCCGCATGCCGGGAACGGACGGCATCGCGGCGACCCGCGCGATCCGCGACGCCTACGGATCGCGCGCCGACGGCGGACCCGGTGTCCTCATCCTCACGACCTTCGACCTGGACGAGTACGTGTACGACGCCCTGCGCGCCGGGGCCGGCGGGTTCCTCGTCAAGGACTCACCCGTCGAGGATCTGCTCACCGGCATCGGTCACGTGCACCGCGCCGACGCGATCGTCGGACCCCGCGCCACCGAACTCATCGAACACTTCACCTCCGGCGCGTCTGCCGAGCCGGGCGGGGAACCGGTCAGACTCGAGGAGCTCACCCCGCGCGAGCACGAGGTCCTCGAGCTCATCGCGACCGGCCGTACCAACGCCGAGATCGCCCGGCATCTGGTGCTCTCGGAGGTCACGGTCAAGACGCACGTCGGGCGCATCCTCACCAAGCTCGACCTGCGCGACCGCACCCAGGCGGTGATCCTGGCCTATGAGCGCGGAGTCGTCCGGGTCGGCCACGGCGACGGCCACTGACCGGAGGCGCGCGAACACACGGCCGTCGGTTCAGGGGTCAGAGGATGGTGAGATCGCCTCGTCGCATCGCGGAATCGCGGATGCCGCCGTGGCGCGTCGACACGTGATTGCTGGTGAAAGCCGCTGACCTGCGACGATGTCGAGCACGCCGGCAGGGTGATACCTGGGTATGACGCCGGAAATACTCCGCAGGCGTGACGACCCGACCCGCCCCGGCGCGGGAGGGTCGAGTCATGGACATCGTCAGCACCCACCACCTCGGCAAGACGTACGGAAACCGCACCGTCGTCGACGACGTCGACCTGGCCGTTCCCGCCGGTTGCGTCTACGGCTTCCTCGGACCCAACGGGTCGGGCAAGTCGACGACGATGAAGATGATCCTGTCGCTCGTGACGCCCACGACCGGTGAGGTCGAGGTGCTCGGGCGACCGATGAGCAGGCGCAGCCGCCGCGAGCTCCTCGGGCACATCGGTTCGCTCATCGAGGCGCCCCCGGCTACGGGCACCTGACCGGCGGGGAGAACATGCGGATCGTGCAGCGGTCCCTGGGTCTGTCCTCCGAACAGATCGACCGAGCCGTGCGCACCGTGCGGCTGCAGGACCAGCTGGACAAGAAGGTCCGCAACTACTCGCTCGGCATGAAGCAGCGCCTTGGCATCGCGATGGCCCTCGCCCGTGAGCCGAAGCTGCTCATCCTCGACGAGCCGACGAACGGACTCGACCCGGCCGGCATCGAGGAGATCCGCGGGCTCATGCGGCAGCTCGCCGACGCCGGCACCACGGTCATGGTCTCCAGCCACCTGCTGGGCGAGATCGACAAGACCGCCGACATGCTCGGCATCCTGTCGGGCGGCCGGCTGCTGTTCCAGGGCACCCGGACCGATCTCTTCGCCGCCTCCACCCCCGACGTCCTCATCGAGACCCCCGAGCCACAACGGGCCGAACACACGCTCAACGGCCGCGTCACCGGGATCGAGGGGACCACCATCCGGCTGGGCGGCATCGACGAGCCCGACACCGCTCGGGCTGTCGCCGACCTCGTCGCTGCCGGGGCCCCCGTGTACGGCGTCCGTCGCGACGAGCAGTCGCTCGAGGACGTCTTCATGGACATCACCAGCGGAGGTCGACTGTGAACGCCTCACTCGTCCGCAACGAATTCGCCAAACTCGCCCACCTGCACGTCGGCACCGTCGGCGCCATGCTCGTCCTGGCCGTCCTCGGGATGACCCTGCTGGGCATCGTCTCCGCGGGAGCCGACCAGGTGACCTGGCCGCTCGTCCTCGCCTCGCTTTCCCGAGGCATGGCGCTCGCCTCGCCGCTGCTCATCGCGATCGTCGCCTCCCGCAGCATCGAGATCGAGCATCAGGGCAACGGCTGGCTGCTCAACCAGAGCGCCGGCACCGACCGGGGGCGATTGTGCCGGGCCAAGCTGCTGACCACGGGCGTCGTCATCACCGGGGTGACCGTCGTCGCCATCCTGGCCGTCGCGGCCGTCGCGACGCTGCTCGGAGCCACGTCCGCCGCGCCGGTCGGGCTGCTGGCCGGGTACGCGCTCGCGGCCACTGTGGCGAACCTCGTCGTCCTTGCCCTGCACGTGGTGTTGTCGGCGCGACTGGAGAACCAGCTGATCCCCCTCGGCATCGGGATCGTCGGCACCGTCGTCGCCCTCATGGCCGAGGGACTGCCTTCCTGGGCCGCCCACGCCACCCCGTGGGGGTACTACGCCCTCATCGCCGCCGGCCGCTACCAGGGCGGCGAGGTCGTCACCCTCACCCCGTCCTACGTGAGCGTGCTCGTCCTCGGTGCCATCGCCATCGCGGTGTTCGCCCTGATCACGCGCCGGATCGACCGTCAGGAGGCCTGACATGACCAGCTTCTCCGCCGAACTGCTCAAGCTGAAGCGATCCCAGAGCTGGGCCGTCGTGCTCGTGCTGCCGCTGGTGATCGTCGCCGCCGCCACCTTCCGCACCCTGTCCTCCGGAGAACCGCTGGAGAACGGGTGGGACACGCTCTGGTTGCGGACCGTCGGATTCCACGGGCTGTTCCCGATGATCCTGGGCGTCGCGGTGCTCGCGTCCCTGACCTGGCGGGCCGAACACCGCCACGGGAACTGGAACGCGCTGATGACCGGTCCGACGTCCTCGCTGCGGATCGTCCTGGCCAAGACCCTCGTCGTGGGGACCCTGGCCGCGGCCATGCAGGCGGTGCTGCTGGCGATCGTCGTCCTCGTCGGCAAGGTCGCCTACGGCCTGCCCGGGATGCTGCCGGCGCAGTATGTCGGCGTCAGCCTGCTCGTCGCGGTCGGATGCCTGCCGCTCGCGGCGCTGCAGTCCGGACTCTCTATGTTCATGCGGTCCTTCGCCGCTCCCGTCGCCGTCGGACTCGTCGGCGCAGGGATCGGCGTGGTGCTGCTCACCGCAGGCGTCTCCGCGGCCGTGTTCGTCCTGCCGCACGCGCTGGCCACCCGATCGGCCCAGCTCACGACCGGCAGCTTCGGTGACGCAGGAGGCCCGCTGACCGCCGGATCGATCTCGATGGTCGTCCTCGCGACCACCCTGCTCACTGCCGTCGTCGTGGGCCTGACCACCGTGACCCTCGATCGCCGCGACGTCCGCGCCTGACCCCGGCCGTTCGTCGCGCACGACAACCGACCACCAGACCAAGGAGCAACCATGTCGAACATCACCCGCACTCCCCTCCCACGACCGCCCCGGCTCCCGTTCGTGACGGCTCCCGTGGCCTCGCCCTCGGCTCCATCGCCCTGGCCGCGGTGGCGCTGGTCATCGCCCCGGTTCTCATCCTTGTGCCCGTCGTCGGGTTCGTCCCACCGGCCGTCGCGGCCGTCGGCCTGTGGCTCGGATGCCGCGCGCTGCGACGCTCCCACGGGGATCGATCCCTGTCCGTGGTCGGCGTCGCCGCCTCGGCGACGGTGCTCGCGCTCACCGGGTTCGTCGCGTTGATGTGGGCGCTGTCCGTGGTCAACCCGGCCGTCGGGCAGTACACCGAACTGCACCAGGCCCTCCGCGACGCGATGGGTCGCCTCCTCGGGTCGTGACCTCGACGAGGCCGCCCTCGACGGACGTCGGGCGAGCCACGGCTGTCGATGGTGAACCTCGGAGGAACAGCACACGGCCATGACGCGAATGCCGTGTGAGTCGACGACGCGGTCCGTCGGCGATCACGGCGGACCACACTGCCCACGAGGGCCGGGACACCATCGACGTCGGTGGTGGACCGGTCCTTGTGGTCATGGTCGCCATAGCCAGTCTGGTTAAGCTGCCTGGGTGTTCGGGGAAATGAAGCGGTATCGGGGACCTGCCTGGGCAGACATGGCGGGACGTGCCGCCTTGGTCGTCTTCATCCTCTTCTACACGCTGACCGTCACAGGAGCTTTGCCCTGGCAGGGCGAGCCGCAGCCGTTCGTCGTCGCTCTCGCAGTCGCCCTGTGCTTTCCGTGGATGATCGCCGGGTCGATGCCGGTTCTCGCCACGGGCCTCACACTCGTCGCCGTCGCAGCCCAGATCGCACTGGGCATCGCCTTCGTCCCCGGCAACGTGCTCCTTCTTCTCGTGATCTACAGCCTCGCGGCCAAGACCGGTCGCGAGGTGTCCTTGACCGGTGTCGGAGTGTCCATCCTCCTCGTCCTGACCGCCGCCACGGTCCACGCCGACGCGATCTCGGCGGTCGTCCCCGCCGTCGCTGCCACACTCATCATCCTCGGAGCCTGGTCGGCGGGCACCAACGCACGTCTGCGGTCCGCCTACGAGCGCAGCCTCGACGAGAGGGCCGAGCAGCTCATGAGGGAACAGGACCACCTCGCGCAGATCGCCGCCGCCGACGAACGCACACGGATCGCCCGGGATCTGCACGATGTCATCTCGCACAGCCTCGCCAACATCCTCATGCTCAGCGAGGGGACGATGCGCGCGTCCGCCCACCTGCACGAGAACGACCGGCAGGTCCTGAACCACATCAGCGAGTCCTGCCGATCGTCCCTGGGCGAGTTGCGTCGCCTGCTGCAGGTGCTGCGCGACGAGCCTCCCGAGATGACCACGCCGTCGCGGGGAGTGGACGGCATCGCCGCGCCGCTCACCGGCCTGTCTGCCGCGGGGATCGAGGTGGAGTTCGTCGTGCACGGCGACCGCCGCGAGGTCTCCGGAGAGGTGCAGCAGACGTTGTTGCGAGTCGTGCAGGAGGCCACGACGAACGTCATGAAGCACGGCACCTCGGTCACGCGGGTGGTCGTCACGCTGACCTTCCGCGACACCGGGCTCGACATCGAGATCACCGACGACGGGGAGCTGGGCGGCGCCGGCGACGACCAGGGGGACACCGCCTCCGGGGGCTTCGGTCTGCGAGGCATGCGAGAACGGGTCGAACTCCTCGACGGGTCGTTCGACGCCGGTCCTCGACCGGAGGGGGTTTCACCGTCCGAGCACACCTGCCCCACCCCCGTCGGGAGCGGCCGGTGTCGGGGCCGGAGGGTGCGAATGCCATCGTGGGGGCGGCCCACGTGTTGCACGAGGACGACGAACCCCGGAGGTCCCGATGATCCGCACCCTCGTCGTCGACGACGACCAATTGTTCCGGGCCGGACTGCGCATGATCGTCGACTCCTCCACGGTGGCCAGGGTCGTCGGTGAGGCCGGCGACGGTGCCGGTGCGGTGAGCTTCGTGCGTTCCCACCTGGGCCAGGTCGACGTGGTCCTCATGGACATCAACATGCCGACCCTCAACGGGGTCGAGGCGGCGCAACGCATCGCCGCGCTTCCCGAGGCGCCGAAGGTGCTGATCCTCACCACGCTGGCCTTCGACGAGTACGTCTACGAGGCCATCGCCAACGGGGCCAGCGGTTTTCTCCTCAAGGACACCCCGCCCGACTCGCTCCTGGCGGCCATCGTCTCCACCCACGGCGGGACGGCGGTGGTCTCACCCAAGATGACGCGGAGCCTCGTCTCGTCGATGACGCGCAAGTACGCCGGTTCGAATGCGTCAGCGGGGGCGCGCAAGCGGCTGGACTCCCTGACCGAGCGGGAGCTGGAGGTACTGGGGCTCATCGGCCGGGGGATGAACAACACGGAGATCGGCCGACACCTGTTCATCGCCGAGGTCACGGTCAAGACCCACGTGGGCCGGGTCCTGCGCAAGCTCGAGCTGCGCGACCGGATCCAGGGCGTCGTGTTCGCCTACGAGAACGGCCTCATGACCGACGACGGCGAGGACGCGTAGACGCCTGCGCTGCAGCGGTCTTCGCGCCCAGGCGAGACCCGCCGGTGCCGTACGGACGACCGGGGCCCGACCGTGTGGTCGGGCCCCGGTCGTCGTCGCGCGAAGGCCGACGAGATGGTGATGCCCGGGCTCAGCCCGGCTGGAGGGTGCGGTCGGCCGGCGGAGTGCTCGACTCCGAGGGGACGACCTCGTCGGGAAGCCGCTCGGCACGGACGATCTGCCGAGGGATCCGGCTACCCGCCTGCCGCCGGGCGCCGCGCCGCAGGACGAACACCGCGAGCAGGACCCCGATGAAGCTCCAGGCACCGAGCACCATGTGGATTTGTGCGGTCCACCAGGACTGGCCGATCTCGGCGGCCACGGCCGCGTCGTTCAGCATCGTCGAACGGATGGCCAGGCCCAGCCAGTAGATCGGCGAGCACTGCCCGGCCACCTGCATCCACTGGGGTTGTCCCGCGAGCGGGTAGAAGACACCCGACACGCTGACCAGACCCATCAACCCGAGCGAGACGAAGCTGAGGTTGCGCGGGTTGCGGATCGACGAGCCGAGGATCGCCCCGAACGGCAGCGTCGCCATCAGACCCAGGGGCAGCAGCCACAGCAGGCTCACGGTGTTGCGCAGATTCGCGTCCAGGAGATCCGGGTACATGATCGCGGCCACGACCAGGACGAACGCGAAGGTCAGCACCGTCAGGGCGATCTGGTTGCCGACCTTGCCGACGAGGTAGGAGTGGATGCCGTAGGGGATGGACTTCGCCCGCATCAGCGTGCCGTCCTCACGCTCGGCGATGAGGTTGGTCGCCAGCCCCATGACGCCCGTGAACACGATGTTCATGGCGAGGATGCCGGGCACGGAGTAGCTGCCCAGCGAGCTGCCCTGCACGTCGATGCCGCGCAGGAAGTACATCACCACGAGGGCGATCATCGGAAAGAACAGGTAGTGGAAGACGAGGCCGAAGCTCTGACGGAACTCGATGATCCCGCGGCTCAGGCCGTTGCGGAGGACGTCAGTGAGCATGGGTGATCATCGGTCCTTCCTGGATGGTGGTGAGCGCCTGCGCGTCGGCCAGTTCGTCGTCGACGGCGCGGATCATCTGCAGGTAGGCGTCGTGGAGGCTGAGCGGCCGCACCACGAGATCGGTCGCGTCCGGTCGGGCCGTCAGCACCTCGCGCACGTAGGACGTCGCGTCGGTGACGGTCTCGGTGTGGACCAATCCGCCGCAGCGATAGGAGACCTGCGTCCCCCAGGCGTACTTGTGGGCGATCTCGGCCGTGGTGCCGCGCACGACGATCCGACCTCCTACGAGGATGGCAACGGAGTCGGCGAGGAGTTCGGCCTCACCGAGATCGTGGGTGGTCAGGATGATCGCCATCTCCGTGTCGCGCGAGATCGAGCGGATCAGGTCGTGGAAGAGTTGGCGAGCCTCGGGGTCGAACCCGACCGTGGGCTCGTCGAGGAACAGCAGTTCGGGATTTCCGACGAGGCCGATGGCCACGTCGAGCCGGCGCCGTTGCCCGCCCGAGAGCTGCCCGACCCGTGCCTCCGCCTGCGCGGTCAGACCGACGAGTTCCAGCAGCTCGTCCGGATCGTAGGGGCGGCGCTCGGGGATGGAGAAGCGCCGGTAGTGGGCCGCCATGTGGTGCAGCAGCTGGCGCACCTTCCAGCGGCGGTGGTCGCGCCACGACTGCAGGACGACGCCCATGCGCGCCTGCCAACGCTCGTCACCCCGGTCGGGGTCCACGCCCAGGACTCGCACGGTCCCGTAGGACCGTCGGCGAAAGCCCTCGAGGACTTCGATCGTGGTGGTCTTGCCGGCACCGTTCGGGCCGAGGAGGGCGACGACCTCGCCAGGGGCGATGGTGAGGTCGACACCTTCGAGCACGGTCTTGTCCCCGTATCGCATTCGCAGATCATGGGATTCGACCGCGGGTCGCATCGGTCTGTCGTCGATGGATCGGTGCGAATCACGGCTCATCACATGCATGGTTCATCGCCTATCCTGGTGTTGTCGGTCTCAGGTGTTCGCTGACAGACGCCCACGGGCCGGTGCCGACTTGCCCTCGGCACCGACCCGCGGCACGTCGAGACGCTCGAAGCGCCTGTTCGAGGGGGTCACCCCTCCTTCGAGTGGTCCTCCAGCGGGAGGATGGCTTCGGAGTGCGGGCCGATGAACTCTCCGGTCTGCTCGGCGAAGGCGCCGAGGTCGATGACGTTGGGGGTGTCGTAACGCTTCTGCATGGTTCTTCTCCTTCTGCTGTGGTGGTGCTCGGAGTGGGGTCAGCTCTTGCGGTCGGCGATGGGGTTCCAGCCCTCGGCCTGGAAGCCGACGCCGAAGCCGGTCTCGTCGCTGAACGTGCCGAGGTCGATGACGGTGGGGGTGGTGTAGCGCATGGTGTTCTCCTTCTGCAGTGGTTTCGTGCCGAGATGTCCTACAGGTCGGGTGGCCGGACGACCACCCGGCGTTTGCGTTCGCCGGCTGCGGGGCCGCAGCCGAGGAGGTCAGCCCTCCTTGGAGTGGTCCTCCAGCGGGAGGATGGCTTCGGAGTGCGGGCCGATGAACTCTCCGGTCTGCTCGGCGAAGGCGCCGAGGTCGATGACGTTGGGGGTGTCGTAGCGCTTCTGCATGGTGGTTCTCCTTCTGGGTTGGTTCTGCGGTTCTGTGTGGGCGTGCGAGCGGGTCAGCTCTTGCGGTCGGCGATGGGGTTCCAGCCCTCGGCCTGGAAGCCGACGCCGAAGCCGGTCTCGTCGCTGAACGTGCCGAGTGCGACGGCGGCGGGTGCGGTGTAGGTGCGCATGACGGTCACCTCCTCTCGTGGCGATCGGTGGGTCGGGGCCCGTGACCATGTCGGGCACCGGGGCCCTGCGGCTTCCCGGAGCACGGGGTCACGGGGGTGCGGGGGGCCTCAGACGCGGTCGGGAAGGGCCGTACCGATCTCGACGATCTCGGGGCGGAATCCGAATCCGGTGCGCTCGGCGAAGTTGCCGAGGACGGTGATGACGGGAGCCTGGTAGGTGTTCATCAGGCCCACCGATCGCCGAAGGGGGTCCAGCGTTCCGGCTGGTAGCCGAGACCGAATCCGGTGCATTCCTCGAAGCATCCGAGTCGTGAGGCGAAAGGTGGTGCGTAGGCGGGGAAGTTCATGGGTCTCTCCTGATCACGCGGCGGTCATGGTGGTGGGAGTCGTCGCGGTCGCGGCGGTGGAGGCCGTGGCAGCGGCGGTGACGCTGAAGAAGGTGGAGAAGTCGGAGCTGTTCATCGGCTCGTCGACGATGCGTCCTTCGGACTCGATCCACGCGTGCGCCGTGAACGGCGGCGAGGAGAGGACTCCGACGCACCAGGCGGGCCAGGTTCCGCGCAAGCGGCAGATCAGGGCCGTGGCGATGGACCGTGGGAGGCAGGCCGAGCCGCCTCGGGTGTAGGCGCTCGCGGTGAGGACCGTGTCCCGTGCGGCGCGGGCCTGTTCGTAATCCGCAGGTCGCGCGCCGGCGCTGACAGCGTCGAGGACCGAGCGCAGGACATCGGGCGGGGCGTGGGCGAGAAGTCGAGCGAGGGCGACCGAGGTGCCGACGGCGACACCGTCTCGAAGGCGGACTCGCACCGGTTCGTAGGGCAGGACGTCACTCACAGCAGGCCCACCTTCTGCAACGTCTCGCAGGCGGCGTCGACGTCGCGCCGGGCGACACCACGCTCGATGCCGTAGGAGGCGACCAGGGCATCCGCGGCGTCGTCGCGAGACCCTCCGTCCCGCAAGGAGCGCGTGACGGTCAGGGCGCTGTCGTTGAGATGCCAGTACTGGCCTCGGGACTCATCCAGCATGACGTGTCCGTACTCGGTGGGCACCGTCGTGTATTCGTGACGGCGGGGTGTCTTGCGGAACAACATGGATCTCTCCTGTCGGGTCGTCGCAGGTCAGAGCGCGGCCAGGGCCGGTCGGCATGACGAGTTGCGGAGGAAGACGGCCGCGTTGATGGCCTGGTACACGTGCACGGCGGGCGTCTCCCACTGGTTGGGGCGGGTCGTGCGCAGGAGTGCGTCGCGGTCGATGAGTCCGGTGTCGAAGAGGCGGGCCTCGTCCATCAGCTTCAGCAGGGTCGAGTAGTGGCGGGAGTATCCGCGGACCGACTGTGGCCCGCCGCCCACCTTGGAGGTGCGCATGAGGTAGTCGTTCGGCAGGAGCCCGCGCATCGCCGCCTTCATCAGCGGTTTCCATTCCAGCGGGGTGTCGCGTTCGGTTCGCTGCACGGCCAGTGCCGCCTCGACGATGCGGTCGTCCAGCAGGGGCGCCTCGTAACTGACCTGGTAGGGCTGCCCGAGTTGTGCGGTGCTGCGGACCAGGCGGGACGCCTCGCGGACGAAGAAGACGTCGGCGTGGCCGGCCATGGAGGCGTGCAGGGGTTCGGCCTCGTCCATGACCTCGCGCACGGCGGAGTCGATGAGGGCCCGCGCATCGGAGCTGAGCCACGGTGGCATCGAGATCGGGCTGGACCAGTCGTTCATGCCTGGCGCGGCCGGTGCCCCGGTGTGTTCGCCGGCCGCCCGGTAGGAGTCCGCGAGCCAGGCCCGGTAGGGGCGGCGGTCGGTGAGCGCCCGCAGTGTGCTGAGCATGCCGATGCCGTCGGGGATGTGCTGTCCGCGGGCTCGTCGCCAGGCGGTCAGCGGTCTCTGTCGGGCGATGGAGTGCTCCCATGCCCCGATGCCGCGGAGGATGTGATCGCCACCGAGCCCGTTCAAGTGCATCCGGATGCCTCGTCGGCGATCGTCCTGGAGCATCGCCATGATCCGTGGCCCTGCGGTCACTGCCTGGGTGGGTTCGTCGAAGTGGGCGGCGATGTCGTCGATGCCCTCGTAGAAGTCGACGTACTCGTCGGTGGAGGAGACGACGTGGGTGTGCACGCCCGGCATGGATTCCAGGGCCTTGCGCGCCCAGCGCAGGTCCTCGTCTCCGCCGGGGTCGTCGTTGTACAGCGTTCTCGCGACGACCCCTTGGGGTGACCGGGCCGCGAAGAAGCAGAGTGGGGTGGAGTCCAGGCCGCCGGAGAGATCGCAGGCGACGGACTCCCCGTCGCGGGTGCGGGCGGCGACCCCGGCCTCGAGTGCCTGACGGAAGCGGTCGGCTCCCTCGGCGCGACCGAGGTCGTCGGCGGGCAGGTGCCACCAGGTCCCCTCCCTCACCCTGGTGCCGTCGACACCGATCACGAGATGACGGTCGCCGGGCAGCGGCTCCACCTGGCGCCACAGACCTCGCCGGTCGAGAGGGTGGGGCAGCGTGGTGAGCAGCCGCAGGGCCAGGGCTGTGGGGTCGATGTCGAATCCGCCGAGTTCGGCCAGCACGTCGGCGCGGTCGGACACGACCCGGATGCCGCCGATGCGGGAGGACCACAGGCGACGGGACTCCATCGCCTGACCGGCCGCGAACAGCTCTCCGTCGATCGAGCCGATCGTGACGTAGCTGCCGGCGTGCCCGCTGCAGACGGCCGTGAGGTCGGTGGGGCGGCGCGCGCTCGCCGCGACACGGTCGAGGTCGGCCGTGGTGGCGCTGCTCGTGCCGACGACGGCGACGGCGTTGGCGCCGGCCCTGCCGGTGACGACCCGATCGGTCGTGACGTGCCCGACGATCCAGGGACGCCCCGAGGCGTGGTGGAGCATCGTGCTCGTGACGTCCTTCAGCCTTGCCGCCACTCCGCCGGCGGCGGGGGTGTCGGGCAGGGCGACGAAGAACGAGCGACTCGTCGGCATGGTCGAGACGTCCATCCCACTCTCCTTCTCGGTTCAGGCGGTGCGACTCCCGACGTCGCCCGAACCAGTGGGTCCGGATCGTTCGGGGGCTTTCGAACTGACTCCAGATTCCTTGGAGGAGAGGGTGCCCCGCGTCATACCGGACGTGGACTTGCGTCCTACCGGGGTAGGACATCGGATCCGGGCGCCCGGGGGTGGCGTCCAGAACGGCACGGACCCAGGACACGTTGCTCCTACCTGGGTGCGCGGATGTAGCGGGCCGCCCGTCGTTCGCCGATGAGGGCCAGTTCGCCTGCCTCGACGAGCTTCTTCAGCAGGCTGCGTGCCTGGAGTGCGGTGACCGAACACAAGTCGGCCACCTGGCCCCGCGTGATGCTGCCGTAGGCGTCGACGTACTGGAGGATCATCTGCCGCTGTTGAAGCGGGTCCGCCGCTCGGATGTCCGCGGGGAGACACGCAGATCATCAAAAATGTAAAGACAATAGATTGACAGGGGGAGCGCGGGCTGATGGGATGGCTTCAGCCGACCAACCTCGACGTGGAGGATTCGATGTCCCACAGCAGGCCGCTCAACACGATGGTCGAGAACGGTCCCACCGTCCTCTGGAACGACTCCGCCAACCCCGAGGAGTTGAAGGAGTCGATCAGCTACGGCGCGGTGGGTGCCACGTGCAACCCCGTCATCGCCCTGGCCTGCATCAAGGCCGACCTACCGCGCTGGTCGGCACGCATCCGCGAACTCGCGCAGGAGATGCCGACCGCCGGAGAGTCCGAGATCGGGTGGAAGGTCGTCGAGGAGGTCTCCATCGACGCGGCCGAGCTCCTCATGCCCGCCTTCGAGAAGTACAAGGGCGTGAACGGGCGGCTGTCGATGCAGACCGACCCCCGCCTGCACCGCGACGCCGACGCCCTGGTGCAGCAGGCTGTCCACTTCGACAGCCTCATGCCCAACACGATCGTCAAGATCCCCGCCACCAGCACCGGCATCGTCGCCATCGAAGAGGCCACCTACCGCGGCGTGTGCATCAACGTCACCGTCTCCTTCACGGTGCCCCAGGCCGTCGCCGCCGGTGAGGCCATCGAACGCGGATTGAAGCGCCGCGAGGCCGAAGGTCTCCCCGTCGACGAGATGGGCCCGGTCGTCACCATCATGTGCGGCCGCCTCGACGACTGGCTCAAGAAGGTCTACGAGAAGGAGAAGCTCTGCTTCGACCCCGGATATCTCGAGTGGGCCGGCGTCGCCGCCTTCAAGGAGGCCTACCGGATCTTCGGCGAGCGCGGACTGCGCGCCCGGCTGCTCTCGGCCGCGTACCGCAACGCGTTGCAGTGGACCGAGTTCGTGGGCGGCGAGGTCGTCATCTCCCCGCCGTTCGCGTGGCAGCAGCGGTTCCAGGGCAGCGGCATCGACCCCGAGCCCCGCATCGACGTCCCGGTCGACGCGCAGGTGCTGGAGACCCTCAAGACGATGCCGGAGTTCCGCAAGGCCTACGCGGTCGACGGGATGACCCCGGAGGAGTTCGACGACTTCGGAGCCACGCGCACGACCCTGCGCCAGTTCCTCCAGGCGGACGCCGATCTCGACGCACTCGTGCGTGACATCCTCGTCCCGGCACCCTGAGCGTCACCTCGACACCGGAGGATCACATGACCACCACCTCGCAGACGGTGCGTCTGACCGTCGCCCAAGCACTCGTCGTCTTCCTCTCCAGGCAGTTCTCCGAGCGTGACGGCGTTCGACGACGCCTGATTCCCGGGTGCTACGGGATCTTCGGTCACGGCAACGTCGCCGGAGTCGGGCAGGCGTTGCTGCAGGCCGAACTGGGTGAGTTCGACGTCCCGGACGTCGCCGGCGGTGAGACGATGGTCGACCTGCCGTACTACCTCGTGCGCAACGAGCAGGGCGGCGCCAACGCCGCGGCCGCCTACGCCCGCACGACCGACCGGCTGCAGACGATGGCCGTCACCACCTCGATCGGCCCGGGCGCGACCAACCTCGTCACCGGGGCGGCGCTCGCGACGACCAACCGGGTGCCCGTGCTGCTGCTGCCTTCGGACATCTTCGCCACCCGCCATCCCGACCCCGTGCTGCAGCAGCTCGAGGACCCCACCAGCCTCGACGTGTCGGTCAACGACGCGCTGCGGCCGGTGTCGCGGTTCTGGGACCGGATCAACCGGCCCGAGCAGCTCATCCCCTCCGCGCTCGCGGCCATGCGGGTGCTCACCGACCCTGCCGAGACCGGCGCGGTGACGATCTGCCTGCCCCAGGACGTCCAGGCCGAGGCCTACGACTGGCCGGTGGAGTTCTTCCGCACACGGGTGTGGCGGGTCGCGCGTCCGGAGCCGGAGCCCGCGCTCCTGGACCAGGTCGTCGAGCAGATCAAGGCCGCCACGGCCCCGCTCGTCGTCGCCGGCGGTGGCGTCGTCTACTCCGAGGCCTCCGAGCAGTTACGCGAATTCGCGCGGGCCACCGGCATTCCTGTCGCCGACACCCACGCGGGCAAGGGCGCGATCGACGCCGATCACCCGAGCTCGGTCGGTGGCGTCGGCTCGACCGGCACCAGCGCCGCCAACGCCCTGGCCCGCGAGGCCGACCTCGTCATCGGTATCGGAACCCGGTACTCGGACTTCACGACCGCCAGCCACACGATCTTCGCGAACCCGAAGGTGCGGTTCGTCAACGTCAACGTCCTCGCCATGGACGCGGCCAAGCACTCGGCGACCTCGGTCGTCGCCGACGCCCGCGCCACGCTCACCGCCCTCACCGAGCGCCTGTCCGGGTGGAGCGTCCCGCAGGAGTACCGGCAGCGGGCATCCGACCTCGCCGCCGAATGGCGGGAGGTCACGCAGGAGTGCTACCACCGCGACCACACGCCACTGCCCGCGCAGACCGAGGTGTTCGGGGCGCTCAACGAGCTCATGGGCGAGAAGGACGTCGTCATCAACGCCGCCGGCTCCATGCCCGGTGACCTGCAGGCGTTGTGGCGCGCGCAGACCCCGGAGCAGTACCACGTGGAGTACGCCTACTCCTGCATGGGATACGAGATCCCGGCGGCCATGGGCGTCAAGATGGCGCTGCACGAGCAGGGCCACGGCGACCGCGAGGTCGTCGCCATCGTCGGTGACGGCACCTACCAGATGATGCCCATGGAGATCGCGACGATGGTCTCCGAAGGACTCAAGGTCGTCATCGTGTTGCTGCAGAACCACGGGTACGCCTCGATCGGCGCGCTGTCGGAGTCGCGCGGCTCCCAGCGGTTCGGCACCAAGTACCGCATGCGTGACGAGTCGGGTCGCCTCGCCGGCGACGTCGTGCCCTTCGACCTCGCGGTCAACGCCGAGAGCTGGGGTGCGACGCTGTTGCGGTGCGACGGGATCGCCGACTTCCGTGAGAAGTACGCCCAGGCCGCGGCCAACGACCGCACGACGGTGCTCTACATCGAGACCGACCTCACCGGACCCAACCCGCCGGCCTCCGCGTGGTGGGACGTGCCGGTCAGCGAGGTGTCGGAGCTGGAGAGCACGCGGACGGCCCGCGAGGAGTACCTCACCGAGAAGGCCCCCAGCGGCACTACCTGTGACCTGCGGTGATGACCCAACTGGGGGTCGACGCCCTCGGGTGGGTCGTCCTCGCAGCAGGAGCGTTGCTCGTCGGACTCGGCAAGACGGCGATCGGTGGCGTGGTGACGATCTCGGTCGTCGCGTTCGCCACGGTGCTGCCGACACGCGAGTCGACGGGCGTGCTGCTCGTGTTGCTGATGGTCGGCGACGCGATCGCGGTGTGGACCTACCGCCGGGATGCCCACCTGCGGCTGCTGAGCCGGCTCATCGCGCCGGTGCTCGTCGGTGTGGTTCTCGGTGCGCTCTTCCTGGCCTGGGCGCCGGAGCTCTGGGTCGCGCGGGTCATCGGCGGGATCGTCGTGGCGATGGCGGCGGTCGAGATCGTCCAGCGCCTGATCAGGAGGTCCGCCCGCCCGGCGGCACCTCGGGCGATGTCGCGGGCCGTCGGCCGCGGGTTCGGGTCGATGGCGGGGTTCACGACGATGGTGGCCAACGCGGGCGGGCCGGTCATGAGCCTGTATCTGCTGCGCGAGAACCTCGCGGTGCGGGGATTCGTCGGCACGTTCGCGTGGTTCTTCGCCGTGGTCAACGTCGTGAAGCTGCCGTTCAGCATCGGGATCGGGTTGCTGCGTCCCGAGCGCCTTCCGCTCATCCTCACCCTTGTGCCCTGTGTCGTCCTCGGCGCGATCGCCGGCCGGATCCTCGTCGGGCGCATCCGCAGGGACGTCTTCGAGTGGGTCATCCTGCTCACCGCGCTCGTCTCGGGCATCGCCCTGATGCTCCGTTGACCCCTTCGTCGCCGACGCTCATCACCGCGACCGGCGTCCGCCCACCTCCACCCACGAGAAAGGTCCACCGACCATGAAGATCGCGACAGCGCCCTGCAACTGGAACAACGGGGACATCCCGGACTTCCGGCCGTACACCGCCCCCGGGCAGATGATGGACGAGATGGTCGAGGCGGGGTACACCGCCACCGAGTGGGGCCCGGGCATGCCCGACGACCCGGCCGTGGTGCGCGAGGAGATGTCTGCGCGCGGCCTGTCCATGGTCGGCGCGTTCGTGCGCCTGGGCTACCGCGACCGGGAGGCCTGGGACGAGGCCGACGCCGCGGCGCTCGCCGTGGCCGAGCGGGTCAAGGCCGCGGGCGGGACGATCCTCGTGGCCGCCGAGCTCGGCGACGAGCGCCGCGACGCTGAGGCCGGGCACGTCGATGAGTCCCGCGGTCTGACCGACGAGCAGTGGCGCAACCTCGCCGACGGCCTCGCCCACCTGGCCGACCTCCTCGAGCCGATGGGCATGAAGGTCGTGCTGCACAACCACGTCGGCACCTACGTCGAGACCGCCGCGGAGACAAGGCGATTCCTGGACGAGACCGACCCGGCCAAGGTCGGCTGGTGCCTGGATGTGGGCCACCTCAAGTACGGCGGCGGTGACGCCCTGGACTTCCTGCCCACCTACGGTGACCGCGTCGCGCACGTGCACCTCAAGGACGTCGACCCCACGGTGCTCGCCCGCGCCCAGGAGGAGCGGTGGAGCTTCGGTGACGCGCTGCGCGGCATCATCTTCCCCGAGCTCGGCGACGGCCTCGTGCCGATCCCCGAGATCGTCGCCGACCTGCAGCGCCGCGGCTACGACGGCTGGTACGTGCTGGAGCAGGACACCACCCACAAGCACCCCAAGGACGCCGCCGCCATCAACCTCGAGTACGTGCAGGGTCTGCCTGACGCAGGATGAACGCAGCGATGAATGCGGGATCGGTGCTGCCATGGCAACACCGATCCCGCATTCGTTCCTGCATCGATCCGGGCCGATCGGCCGGTCGCCTCAGCGGAACTCGCCGCGGGAGAAGGACTCCTCCAGCTGCTCCAGGGAGCGTCCGCTGGTGTTGGGGAGGAACTTCCAGAGGAACCCGATGACCACGAGGCCGAGGACGAAGAACAGGCCGAACATCGCCTGTAGGCCGAAGGTCTGGGTGATGACGGGGAAGGAGAAGGTGAGGGTGGCGTTCATCAGCCACATGCACAGGATGCTGATCCCCATGCCGAACCCGCGCAGGCGCAGCGGGAACATCTCCGAGAGGCACACCCACACCGGGGCGTTGAGGGCCATCTGCATGAAGAAGACGAACGTCACGCAGAGCACGAGGATCACGTAGGCGCGGGTGATGCCGGCGGGCATGAGGGCCGCGGTGAGCATGATCAGGCCGTGGCAGATCGTCGTCGCGCAGAAGCCGAAGATGATGAGCTTGCGGCGCTCGACCCGGTCGATGACCCAGAAGAGGCACACCGCGGTACCGATGACGGCCAGGACGCCGTTGGCGACGTTGGCCACGATGGCGGCGTCGGAGGAGAACCCGGCCTGGGTGAGCAGCTCGGTGCCGTAGTACATGATCGAGTTGATGCCGGTGATCTGCTGGGCCATCGCCAGGCCACAGCCGATGAGGATGATCTTGCGGATCCACGGCACCGCCATGTCGCCCCAGCCGCCGGACTGAGCGGCCTGCTCCTCCTCGGCGAGGAGTTCGACCTCGGCCATCTCGGCCCGCGCGCGTTCGTCGGAGCGGATCTGCTGCAGGACCTCGAGGGCCTCCTCGTCCCGGCCGTGCGCGAGGAGCCACCGCGGCGACTCGGGCATCTTCAACATGCCGACGAAGAGGCAGACCGCCGGGATCGCGGCGACGGCGAGCATGTAGCGCCACACGTTGTCGTGGTGACCCCAGACGTTGGCGATGATCGCGTTGATGGCGAACGCCAGGAGCTGACCGAGGACGATCGCCAGCTCGTTGCGGCCGGACAGCGTGCCGCGTCGCTCGGTGGGCGCGAGCTCGGCCAGGTAGACCGGCACGGTGACCGACGCCGCGCCGACCGCGAACCCGAGGACGAACCGCGCGGGGATCATCACCCACAAGGTGGGGGCGAAGACGCAGCCCAGGGTGGACACGAAGAACACGACCGCGATGTAGGTGAGCGCCCGCTTGCGGCCCAGGACGTCGTTCATCCGGCCACCGACGATGGCGCCGACGGCCGCCCCGATGAGCAGGCTGGCGGTGACCAGGCCCTCGGTCCACGGGGTGAGGCCGAAGTACTCCTTCATCGGCTCGAGGGCGCCGTTGATGACTCCGGTGTCGTAGCCGAAGAGCAGTCCGCCGAACGTCGCGACGACCGCGATCAGGGCGAGGCGCCGACTGTGGGGGCCGGGCTGGTCAGGTGGGAGATCGACCGGGGGCTGGTGTGGGAGGGGCCGCCTTGAGACACGGGGTGCTCCTTTGCACGGGGGAACTCGGCTGGCAGTCAGTCAACCCCTCCAAGTCATCAGAGGTCAAGGGTTTGTCAGAACATTGTGTCGTCAGTCTCACGCTCGGTCGCGATCGAGCAGCCTTGGGGCCCGAGAGCCACGTGACCAGGCGCGAACAGACACATCCGGGCACCGCCCCGTTTGATCCGGTCACTGGCGACCCTCTAGACTTAGTTTGTCATTACATGTCGAGTGTCTTCTCGCCCTCGACACCACCTGCCCCGATCGGGGCGCACGACGGCCGTGCAGGACAGGCCGTCACCCGGCTCGTCCTCTGCCGGCCAGAAACGAGGTCTCATGAGCACCATGGTCGCGACGACCACCCACCGCTCCTACTACGCCGGGACGGGCGCCGTCCTCAGCACCATCGACCCCAAGCTGGCGCAGCCGATCGCCACCGGCGTCTTCGCCGTCCTCACGGTGATCTCCGTGGTGGCGGCCGTCGCCCTCGACGCGTGGCAGCTGTACGTGCCCGCCATGGTCTTCCTCGCCGCCTGCGCCGCGGCGTTCGCCGGGATGCCGAAGGAGACCGTGGTCGAGGAGCCGGACTTCCGATGAACACCACCGGCGCAGCCGACGACGAAGGGCCCCCAGCCAGTGCGGCGGGGGCCCTTCTTCATGCGCGAGCCCTCCATGCCGCCGCTTGAGACACCTCGTCGACGGGCGTCGGCCGCGGTGACAGCGTGAGGTGATGGCCGAGATCCCGCTCATCGACCCGCACCACCACCTGTGGAACCTCGACGAAGAACTACTCCCTCTGGCACTCAGACGAGGTGGCGCCCGCGGCGTGGGGCACCTGCGAGGATCAAGAACACACATCGCCATCTGTCAATACGCAAAAACTATAGACACTGATCATTCTTCAGGATGACTTTGCGGAAGATTCCACCCGCTAATGTTGCTCACGCGCCACTTCATCAAGAGTTGCTTATTGCGGACAAGAGTTGCTTATTGCGGACATTTCTGATCACCTTCGGAGTCCGCCTTCCTCTTGCCGATCAAATTCAGTGCAACTTGGACGAGCACGAAGCTGACCGTAGAGATCGCCAGCACCGCTGCAATGTTCACGCCGCTGGTCGCACTGATCACCGACACCGCGATGGCAACTCCAAGAGCGACGAAGTCGCTATTGCGCCTCAAGAAGGAATCTGTAGACATGCGCACCCTTCATCCCATCACCGTCATGTGCGGCACTCTCACTGCCTGTTTTACGTGGACCTAACCAAGAAGAAGCACCCTGGTCTCAACCTCCGAGACAACCTGCCGGCCACCTATCGGAACATCAATACATGGTGTAGCCAGCACCCGGCAGTCTGCGGGATCGCCACTGGTGTCGTGGGTGGGGCCGCCGGAAAGGCCATCTCCAAGGCTTGGAAGGCTCTCACGCTCCTGTTCTGAAACGCAGGCGTGGGCGAACACAGAGACTACCGGGCTTCGTTTGACGCCGTGGGGCTGACGACGAAGGCTATGCCAATGCCCCGCTCGGCAGCCCACCCCCGAGCTCGATCCACACCCCACCACACCGTCCGCACAGCGCCGAGACCGCCGGCGATAACCGGCGGTCTCGGCGATCTGGGGTGCGACGGGGTGGTCAGCGGTTCTTGCGTTCGTCGATGATGATCGCGACCACGATGATCGCGCCCTTGACGACGAGCTGCCAGAACGGGGACACGTTCAGCAGGTCCATGCCGTTGTTGATGACGCCGATGATGAGCGCGCCGACGATGGTGCCCCAGATGGTTCCGACGCCACCGTTGAAGCTCGTGCCGCCGATGACCGTGGCGGTGATGACGTCGAGCTCCATCATGTTGCCGAGCTGCGGGTTACCCGAGCCGATGCGGGCGGACAGGATGATGCCCGCGAGACCCGCGAGAGCGCCGGTGAAGGTGAAGATCCACAGCCGGACGCGGGCGATGTTGATGCCCGACACGTGCGCGGCCTGCTCGTTGCCCCCGATGGCATACGTGTGCCGACCGAAGCGCGTGTAGTTGAGCAGGATGTGGGCGAGGATCGCGCACAGGACGAGAAGGATGACCGGCACCGGGATGCCGAGGATGCTGCCCTGGCCGATGGCGTTGTACCCCGGGGCCAGGCCGGAGATCGGCCGTCCATCGGTGTAGATGAGGGCCAGGCCACGGGCGGCGGTCATCATGCCGAGGGTCGCGATGAACGGCGCGATCTTGAAGAACGACACGAGGAAGCCGTTGACGAACCCGGTCGCGGCGCCGACGAGGATGCCGACGAGCACCGGCAGGATGATCGGCAGTGCCGGCATGTTCGGGTACATCGAGGTCGGCGTGACGATCTGCGCGAGGCTGCACGCGATCACCGCCGACAGGGCGACCGTGGAACCGACCGACAGATCGATGCCGTTGGTGATGATGATGAACGTCATCCCGAAGGCGATGATGCCGATGGGCGCCACCTGCACGATGACGTTCAGCAGGTTGCGGGTCTGCAGGAAGCTGCCGCCGGTCAGAAAGGCCAGGAGGACGACGAATCCGATGAGGATGAAGACGATCGCGTACTTCTTGACGAAATCGCCGAGGCTGAACGGCTCCCGGTCGGGATCCGTCGTCGCGGCCACCGATTTCTCTGTCGCAGGGGTGGACATATCCGTTGTCTCCTAGGCGGTCGCGACCGAGCCGGTCGTTCCAGTGGCGAGTTCCATGATCTTTTCCTGCGTGGCCTCAGCCCTCGACAGTTCGCCGGAGATGCGACCCTCGTGCATGACGAGCAGCCGATCGCTCATCCCGAGCACCTCGGGCATCTCGGAGGAGACCATGATGATGGCCTTTCCCTCCTGCGCGAGCATGGACATGAGGCGGTGGATCTCCGACTTGGCTCCGACGTCGATTCCGCGGGTCGGTTCGTCGATCATGAGGATGTCGGGAGTGGTGAGCAGCCAGCGGGAGATGAGCACCTTCTGCTGATTGCCGCCGGAGAGGTTTCTGATCAACTGGCCCAGGGACGGCGTCTTCAGTGCCAGCGCCTTGCGCTGCTGCTGGCAGACCTCGTTGATCTTGCGGTTCTGCAGAAATCCCCCGGGGCTGTAGCGGGGCAGTGCGGCCATCGACATGTTGTCGCGCACCGACAACACGCCCATCACCCCGGTCTTCTTGCGGTCCTCGGTGAGCAGGGCCAGATCGGCGCGGATGGCGTCCTGGGGTGTGCGGATGTCGACCTTCTTGCCGGCGATCCGGATCTCACCGGATTCGGCGGGGGTGATGCCGAAGAGCGTCTCCAGCACCTCGGTGCGACCGGCGCCCATGAGGCCGGCGAAACCCAGGATCTCGCCGCGGCGCAGCTCGAAGGACACGTCTTTGACCAGGTCACCCCTGTTGAGGTTCTCGACCGAGAGGACGACCTCGCCCATCTCGGCGTCGAGCTTGGGGAAGAGGTGGGTGAGCTCGCGACCGACCATGAGCGTGATGAGCTTCTGATGGTCGAGCTCGGAGGCGGGCTTCGTCGCGACGTGCTTGCCGTCACGAAAGACGGTGATCTCGTCGGAGATCGTGAAGACCTCGTCCATCTTGTGGGTGATGTAGACGATGGCCACGCCCTTGCCACGCAACACGTCGATGATCCGGTGGAGGTGTTCGACCTCGCGCTCGGGAATGGCCGAGGTCGGCTCGTCCATGATGATGATCTTGGCGTCGGTGCTGATGGCCTTGGCGATCTCGACCATCTGCGTCTGGGCCACCGAGAGGGCCTTCATCTGCCTGCGGGGATTGATCGAGATCCCCCAGGTCGAGAAGAGCTCGCGGGTCTGCTTGATCATCTGGGCGTAGGAGATGAGACCGAACCTGCCCCGGGGCTCGCGGCCCAGATAGATGTTCTCGGCCACCATCATCTCCGGCACCGGGGAGAGCTCCTGGTGGATCATGGAGATGCCCATGTCGATCGCGGCCTTGGGACCGTCGACGGTCACCTCGCGGCCCTCGAACATGATGCGACCCGAGGTCGGCTGATAGATGCCGGCGAGGATCTTCATCAAGGTGGACTTGCCGGCGCCGTTCTCGCCCATGAGGGAGTGGACCGTGCCCTCACGGACGACGAGGTCGACGTCCTGCAGGGCCTGGACTCCGGGGAAGGACTTGGAGATGGCCTCCATGCGGAGGAGGACCTCGCCGGGTCTTCCTCCTCGCGGGGGCGGTGTGTCGGACATGGTGTGCCTCACTGCGTCAGGGTCGTGGACGCGGTCCGGCGCTGGGCGCCCCGCGTAGGCGTCGCGGGTGGGCACCGACGACCGGTACCCACCCGCGACCCGGAATCACTTGTTCGCGTACTCCGCCATGTTCTCCGGGGTCACGAGCTCATACGGCACGTTGACGAACGAGGCGACCTCGTCGCCGTTGTACTTCTTGATGACGCTGTCGACACCGCCCGCGCCCTGGCCCTTGGCGTCCTGGAACACGGTGATGTCGAGCTGGCCGTTCTTCATGGAGGCGAGGGCGTCCTTGGTGGCGTCGACCCCGCCGACCTTGACCGCGTCGAGCTTGCCCGCGGCGCGCAGCGCCTCGAGGGCGCCGAGGGCCATCTCGTCGTTGTTGGAGCAGATGGCGTCGATCTGGTCACCGGACTGGATCCAGTTCTCGGTGATCGACAGACCCTTGTCGCGGTACCAGTTGCCGGCCTGCTCGCGGATGACCTTCATCTCGGGGTGCTGAGCGATGACGTCCTTGCAGCCCTGGGTGCGCATCTGCGCGGCCTCCTGGCTGGGGTCGCCCTGGAGGATCGCGATGTTGCCCTTGTTGCCGAGCTGCTCGGCCAGGGCCTCCATCTGGAGCTGGCCGGCGACCTTGGAGTCCGACCCGACGTAGGGGACGCTCGGGTCGAGCGTCGCGGGACGGCGGTTGACGTAGACGAGCGGGATCTTGGCGGCGGTGACGGCGTCGGTCATCGGCTGAGCGGCGTCGGTGTCCTGCGGCAGGATGATGATGCCGTCGACGCCCTGGCTGATGAAGTTCTCCACCTGCCCGAGCTGCACATCGGTCTTCTCCTGCGCGGAGACGATGGTGAGGGTGACCCCGGCCTCCTTGGCGCGGGCCTGCATGCCGTCGGCGACGTTCTGGAGGAACTGGTCGAGGACGGGGAAGGCGACACCGATGCGGAGGTTCTTGCCGTCCTTGGGCTTGACGACCTCCTCCGGTGCGTAGGTGACCGTCGCGCCGGCGGCGGGTTCGGCGGCGCCACCGGTGCCGCCACCACCTCCGGGGGCGGCGGGCGGGGTGGCGGTGGTGCCGCAACCTGCGAGGGCGACGACCAGCGCGACACTGGCCAACTTGAGTCCGTGCTTCATTGCGCAACTCCTGGATGTTCCGAGCCGGTCAGGGCCTCTGCCCGCACCGACGACCACGTCGGCGTGGTCATCTGAGCTGAACGTAGGCAAGGGAGGTGGTGATGTCAATACATTCGCACATGGAAATTGACACGTGGATCGGCGCTCGGCCGAACCCCGGTGATCAACGGCGCAGTTCGCTCTCGATCCGTTCACGCATGCGCACGTGGATCTCGTCCGCGTGCTCCTCCCAGCCGAAGACGCAGACCGACACCGGGCCGTCGTAGTCGGTCTCGCGGAGGTAGCCGAACACGTCGTCCCAGGGGATCTCGCCGTTGCCGATCTCGTTGTGCTGGTGGATGCGGGCGTCCACGCCGGGCGGGTTGACGATGTAGCGGTTGCCCACGTTGGCGAGGTGGTTGAACACGTCGGCGATGTGGACGTGCTTCAGGCGCGGGCCGGCGTAGGCCAGCATCGAGCGCACGTCGGTGCTCCCCTGGCCGAGGTGGAAGGCGTGGGGGCAGCAGAACTCGTAGTTGAGCCAGTCGCGGTCGACGCCCCGGACGATCTGGACCGCGCGGGAGTTCTCCTCGACGAAGTCGTACGGATGCGCCTCGATCGTGCACTCGATGCCGTACTGCTCGAAGTCGGGGATGAGCTCCTCGATCGAGGCGTAGAACGCGGCCTCGCTCTTGAGCGGCTGATTGGGGTCACCCGAGAACTCCGTGGCGATGAGCGGCACCTCGAGCTCGTTGGCGATCTGCAGCAACCGGCGCAGGCAACGCACCGCGTGGCGGCGGTCCGCCTCGTCCGGGGAGGACCAGTTGTAGACGGGGTTGAAGGTCCAGATCTTCACGCCCGTCTCGGCCATCGCGGTCTTGACCTCGGCGATGAGCGCCGTGTCGACCTTGGGGTAGTGGTGCCATTCGTGGAAGTCGGCGCGGGGTGAGAGCTCGAGGTACTCATAGCCCAGGTCGGCGGCCTTGCGGCACTCCTGCGCGACGGACAGGTGGGGGTGGTACATCGACGGGTCGAGCAGGATCTTCACGGCCATGTCGGTCTCCTGACGGCTCGGGGGCGATTTTCTGGCGCGGATCAGAGGGCGTAGGTCGTCGGGCCCTCGACGCGAGGGACGTCGTGCCAGGTGCCGTCGGCGGCGGAGGCCACGCAGGCCTCGTCGCACTCGGCGGCGGCCCAGGCATCGGCGGCCGAGGGCGCGAGTTGCTCGCCGGTGACGACCGACTCGCAGAACAGGGCGCACTCGATGGTCTTCATGTCGTCGAAGCTCATCAGCTGTCCCGGCCCGGGCTGGTAGCGACCGAAGTGGCCGTGCGAGGCGTCGGACATGACGCGCGTATAGCCGTGGTGAGCGGTGTTGTCGGCGTCGACGAGCACGTCGAGGTGCATCTGGTTCTCGTAGTTCCAGCGCACGCTGCCCTGCGTGCCGTACACCTCGATGACGTACTCGGCCCGAGGGCCGTGGGCGACGCGACTGGTCTCGAAGGTCGCCAGCACGCCGGAGTCGAACCGGGCGAGCACCGCGGCGTAGTCCTCGTTGCCCACGGGGAAGCGTTCGTCGGTCACCTCGACCGCGCCGTGGCCGATCGTCGCGCGCAACGCCTTGGGCCGGTCCGCGACGAACGTGCCCGACATCGCCGACACCGACGCCACGCGGTCCGAGAGCACGTACTGGGCCAGGTCGAAGCCGTGGCTGAGGAGATCGCCGAGCACGCCCGAGCCCGCCTGCTCCTTGGAGTACCGCCAGGTCAGGGGGCCGTCCGGGGAAGAGGCGTAGTCGGCGATGAGCCAGCACCGCACGTTGGTGATCCGGCCGAGCCGCCCGCCGGCCACGAGGGAGCGGGCGTGCATCACGGCGGGGGTGTGCCGGTAGTTGAAGCCGACGGCGGTCCGAAGGCCGGCCTCCTCAGCCGCGAGCGCGATGTCCCGGCTCTGCGCCGCACTGACGCCCATCGGCTTCTCGATCCAGAACGGCTTGCCGGCCTCGACGGCGGCCAGTGCCATCTCGTGATGGAGGAAATTGGGGGCGCAGATCGACACGAGGTCGACCTCGGGGTCGGCGAGGAGCCCGCGGTAGTCGGCGTAGGCGCGCTCGAATCCGAGTGCACCCGTGGCCTCCTCGCGAAAGGCGTCCACGGGGTCGGCCGCCGCGACCAGGCGCGGTTCGAGGTCGAACTCCGGGTAGCGCTCGCGGATCTGTTTGTAGGCGCGCGTGTGCAGGCGCCCCATCCAGCCCAGGCTGATCACGCCGATACCGATCCGAGTGGTCATGTCCATGTCCTCGCAGGTGGTCGAGTCGAGTGGGCGGGGCCGCGCCGACGAAGCGCGGCCCCGCCGGGTACGTCAGCTGTACAGGGCCGGCTTGTCGATCATCTCGACGGCGACCGGGCCGTCGGTCTCCAGCGCACGAACCCCGGCGTCGCAGACGCAGGCCGCCGCGTATCCGTCCCAGGTGGTCGAGCCGGTGTGCTCGCCCCGAGCCGCCGCGGTGATCCATTCCTGGACCTCGGTGACGAACGCGCCGTAGAACCGCTGGTTGTGGTCCATCGTCAAGGTGTTGAACCGCCCGAGCGTTCCGGTGCGTTCGATCGCGTGCTGATCCGAGAGGCGGATCGTGCCGAGCTCGGCCACCGCTTCGCACTGGATGTCGTAGGAGTGCTGGTTGTTGACGAACACCTCGTCGTCGATCCAGACCCCCGACTCCGACTGCATGATGACCATGAGCGGATCCTGCAGGTGCTCGAAGCGGTGGCTCGTCTTCTTGGGCTTGTCGACCCGCACCGAGACGATCTCCTCCTCGAGCAGCCACCGCATCGTGTCGATCTCGTGGATCGCGGTGTCGTTGATCGCCATGTCCCACGTGTAGTGCGCGGGCACGGTGGGGTTGCGGTGCCGGTTGTGCACGATGAGGGTCTCGCCGACTTCACCGGAGTCCAGCAGCGCCTTCATCTCGCGGTAGCTGCGGTCGAAGCGGCGCATGAACCCGACGGTGACCAGGCGCCGACCGGCCTTCTGCTCGGCCTCCATGATCCGTAGTGCGGCGTCGGCGGTCGGGGTCAGCGGCTTCTCGCAGAAGACCGGCTTGCCGGCCTCGATCGCGGCGATGACGTCGGGCTCGTGGCCGGGGCCGTGGCTGCAGATCATGATCGCGTCGACCTCGGGTGAGGCGATGAGTTCCTCGCTGCTCGCAAAGCCGGTGACGCCGTACTTCTCCGAGACGGTCGCGACGTTGTCGGCGGCGATGTCGGAGACGCCCGCGATCTCACCCCCGGCGATGACGGTGCGGATGCGGTCGAGGTGGGCCTGACCCATGCCCCCGGGGCCGATCATGCCGATGCGCAGTGCCATGTCAGTTGCTCCTTCTCGTCGCCGAGGTCACTTGAGGCCCAGGCCGCACTCGGCCAGGTACTCGCGGGTCCTGATCGCGTTGGGCAGGGGGTAGCTCGGGTCGCAGGGGTACATGTCCTGCTCGGTGATGACGTAGAGCTCCTTGTCGAGGTCGGCGAGGGCCTCGATGAGCCCGGGCATCTTGGGCTCGCCGGCGGGTGGCGCGACCGAGCAGCCCTTGGCGACGGCTTGCCCGAACGGCCAGTCGTCGTCGTGTGCCTGCTTGACCAGCGAGGCGTCCATCGCCTTGATGTGCACGTAGTCGATGCGCTCGGGGTAGTCCTTGATGATGTCGATCGGGTCGGACTGCCCGTAGACGATGTGGCCGGTGTCGAGGCAGAAGCCCACGTAGTCGGGGTCGGTGGCGCCGAAGATGCGGTCGATGTCCTCGCGGGTCTCGATGTGGCTGTCCCCGTGCGGGTGGAGCACCATCTTGAGGCCGTAGTCGTTCTTCATCATCCGGCCCAGGCGGTCGGCGTTGCGGATGTACAGGTCCCACGCCTCCGGGGAGAGCACCCGGTCGTCGGTGAACTCCCACGTCTTGTCGTCGCGGAAGAGCGGGGGAGGTGGACGACGTACTCGGCACCGACGGCGGCGTGGGTCTCGCCGATCGCGCGGAACGTCTTCTCGGTCTCGGCCCAGGCCTCCTCCTTGTGCAGGATGCCCCAGCCGGTGCCGGCGACGACCTGGAAGCCGTGGTCGTCCATCACCGTCTTGAGTTCCTTGGGGTCCGTGGGGAAGTACCCGAACGGCCCGGTCTCCATGATCGAGAACCCGGCCTCGGCCATCTCGGCCAGGGCCGTCCGCCAGGGGATCTGCTTCGGGTCGTTCGGGAACCACACGCCCCACTGATCGGGGCACACGCCGATCGCGAGCTTGGAGAAGCGGGGGTCGGTGTTGCGGGCCTTCGATTGCGCCATCGGATCTTCCTCCCCGGGGCGCGCGCCCCGGCGTCGTCGTTGACAGCCTGTGCGGCTCAACCTACCCGATGAGTATGTTCGGTCAATAGATCATTCGGCACAATGTCATCTCGTCCCTGGCGCGGTGGTTGTCCCGCGTGCTCACCGGGTGCCACGATGGCGCCCATGCCCGACCAACCCCCGTCGCGACGACGCACCATGAGCGTGGTCATCCAGATCCTCGCCGCGATCTTCGTCGCGGAGATCTCGATGAAGCACCTGCCCGCCGAGGTCCGGGCGCAGGGGTGGACCCCGACCGCGTACGCCATGGTCGGGGTCTGCCTCGCCATCGTCGGGGTGGTGCTGTGGAGCATGGTCCGGCAACACCGTCGTGCACGCGCGGCGTGAGGTCGGCCGGCCTCAGTCGACCTTCGACGCTGCCGCCAGCAGGGTCTTCGCCGCGAAGCCCAGCCCGTCCAGGGTGCTCATCTCGGCGTCCTCGTGCTCGATGTTGATGACCGTGTCGGGGTTCACCTCACGCAGTGCGGTGAGGACCTCGACCCAGTAGTCCTGGTCGTGGCCGATCCCCACGGCGACGAAGCGCCACGCCGGGTTCTCCGGCCAGGAGGTGCACCAGTAGCCGTAGGCCACGGGGGTCTTGTTCTCGGCGTCGGCCGGCACATGCCCGAAGTCGACGTCGAGCACGCCCTTGGTCTTGACGCCCTCGAAGAGCTTGACGTCCTTGGCGGCGGCGAAGAAGATCCGGTCGCCGAGGGTGCGGATGACGGTGGGCACGTCCATCTGCTGCCACATGAGGTGGCTGGTGTCCATCTCGACACCGACGTTGGTGGCACCGGTCTCGGCGATGAGCCGCTGGAAGGTCGTCGCGTTGAAGACGAGGTTGCGGGGGTGCAACTCGATCGCCACGCGCACGCCGTGACGCCGCGCCAGCTCGTCGATCTCCGTCCAGAACGGAACCGCGACGCTCCACTGGTAGTCGAGGATCTCCATGTCGATCCCGTTCCAGGGGTTGACGACCCAGGTCGCGTACTTGGCCGTGGGGTCGGTGCCCGGCAGGCCCGACATCGTGATGACGTGCTCGATGCCCAGCGCGCCCGCGAGCTCGATCGTGCGCCGCAGGTCCTCGGCGTGCTTCAACCCCTCGTTCGGCAGCGGCGACAGCGGGTTGCCGTTGCAGTTGAGCGCGGTCAACTCCATGCCCGCGTCGGCGAAGACCTGCAGGTAGTCACGCCGCGCCGACTCCGAGCCGAGCAGGGTGTCGACGGGACAGTGCGGTGCGGGGATGAACCCGCCGGAGTTGACCTCCACCGAGGTCAGACCCATCCCCTTGAGGATCTCGAGGGTCTCGGGCAGGGAACGGTCGTGCAGGCAGGCGGTGTAGGCGCCGAACTTCATCAGGACTCCTGGTGGGTGGTGGGTCGGGTGATCGACGGGTGGATCGGCGGGGTGTCAGGGCACGGTGACGAGGCCACCGCCGGACGCGGCGGATCGGACGACGGCGTCGATGACCTCGAGGGTGTGCAGCCCGTCGGCGAACGTGGCGCAGGGCTCCACCTCGTCGGTGATCCCGACGATCTGGTCGAGGAACGCGCGGGCCTGGTAGGCGAAGGACTCGGCGTTGCCGGCGCCGTTCGCGGGTGCCTGCATGGGGTAGCCGCCGGCGAAGTACGGGTCGCGGGGGCCGACGATGACCTGACGTGGGCCGGTCGGGGCGTCGCCGGAGAACGCGTTGAACGTGTACTCGGCCGGGCGGTGCCAGTCGAACGCGGCGTGTCCGGCGTTGCCGTGGATGCCGAACGACAGTCCGTTGGGCATGCCGAAGGCCGTCCGTGAGGTGGAGACCGTGGCCGAGGTACCGGAGGCGAACCGGGCCACGAAGGCGGCCGAGTCCTCGTTCGTCACCTCGCCGTGTTCTTCGCTGACGGCGCCGATCTCGTGCCCCACCACCGTGCCGAGGGGCTTGGGGCGGGTCGGGATCGCGTTGGTCAGGGAACCCCCGCTGACCGACACGATCGGTGAGTCGAGGACGTGCTCGAGCATGTCGATGAGGTGCACGCCCAGGTCGGCGAGTGCCCCCGACCCCGGCGCCCCGAGGTAGCGCCAGGTCAGCGGCGCGCCCGGGTCGCAGGAGTAGTCGCACCAGTACCGGCCGTCGACGACGGACAGGTCACCGAGCTCGCCGGCGGCGATCCGGTCGCGGATCGCGGCGACCGCGGCGACACGCCGGTAGGTGTAGCCGACAGCCGTCACGAGATCCGTGTTCCGCTCCAGGGCGGCCATCTCGCGGGCGTCGGCGAGACTGCCGGCCAGCGGCTTCTCGCACAGCACGTGCTTGCCCGCCTCCAGCAGGGTCTTCGTGAGGGGCAGGTGCAGGTCGTTGCCGACGACGACGCTGACCGCGTCGATGCTCGGGTCGGCCGCGAGCTCGTCCACGCTGCTCAGATACTTCTCGAAGCCGTAGCGGCGGGCGGCGTCGCGGCCCAGCTCCTCGTTGGTGTCGACGATCGCGGCGAGACGGATCGGGGGAGCCCGTCACCCCACAGCGTTCCGGCGGTGCGGTAGGCGGCGGCGTGCGACCGGCCGGCCATGCCGGCGCCGATGACGGCCACGCTGATCTGCTCGGCCATGGGTGACTCCTTCGTCGTGCTCCCGAAACTCATGTACCGGAACGTTCCGGTAGGGCCGAGACTAGAACGTTCCGGTACCGTCGGGCAACGGGTTCGGCGAAGAACTTCGACATCGATGTGCTCAGGGGTCTCGTGGCGTCACGCGTGACGATCGTCGACGTGGCTCGGGCGGCCGGGGTGTCCACCTCGACCGCGTCGGTGGCGCTGCGGGGTGAGCGCGGGGTGTCGGAGGCGACGCGGGAGCGGGTGGCCGAGACGGCCGCACGCCTGGGCTACCGCGTCGACCACCGGGCCCGACTGCTGCGCGAGCACAACCCACGTGCCGTGGGGGTCACGTTCAGCCCGGCGCAGTCCTTCCACGCCGACGTGGTCGAGGCCCTGTACGAGGCGGCCGCGCCGGCCGGTGTCGACCTGGTGCTGTCGGCCGTGACGACGTCACGCGGCGTGGCGGATGCCGTCGAATCGCTGCTGCGCGACCGGTGTTCGGCCCTCGTGCTCGTCAGCCCCGACGTCGAGGGCGAGGTGTTGGCCGGCTGGGCGGCGTCGGTGCCGGTCGTGGCGCTGGCGTCCCCGCTCGCCGTCGCCGGTGTCGCCACGGTCGCCACCGACGAGCGCGCCGGGATGGCCCTGGCCGTCGACCATCTCGTCGAGCGAGGACACCGCGAGATCGTCCACCTCGACGGCGGTGACGGGGTCATGACCGCCCAGCGTGCCGCAGGGTTTCGGACGGCGATGCGGGCGCACGGCCTCGATCCGCGGGTGGAGCGGGGTGGTACCACCGAGGAGGCCGGGATCGCCGCGGCCGAACGCCTGCTCACGGCATCGGCGAGGCCGACCGCGGTCGTGGCCTACAACGACATGGCGGCCATCGGCCTGCTGCTCACCCTCCGGGCGTCCGGGATCGACGTCCCGGGTGACCTCGCCGTCGTCGGATACGACGACACCCGCACCGCGGCGCTGTCGACCATCGGCCTGACCAGCGTGTCCCAGGACCCGCGCGCCCTGGCGGAGGTGGCGCTGCGGCGTCTCGCGACCCGCGCCGATCGTGATGCGCTTCGCTCATCGGCTGTGCCGGGCACGTCGGCCGATCCGGACCGGGCATCGGACGACGCCACCGCGGAGGTCGGCGTCGTCACGATCCAGCCGCACCTGGTCGCCAGGCAGACGAGTGGCTCATCCCGGTAGTCGTCGGCGCCCCTCGTGGACGGCATCGCAGAGAGCATGCGAAGGGTCGTGATGACGACCAGAACGGTGCATTCTGCGATGTCGTTTGTGCGTGGGGCACCTCGCTGATCGCCGGCGACCGGTGATCCGCCGTCAGCGCAGCAGGGCGACGAACGTGCCGGCGATGATGGCCGAGGTCACGACGCCGCTGATGCTGGCACCGAGCGCGGCCGGCATGATCACCGCGCCCGGGTTCTCGTGCCCGGCGATCTTCTGGGCGACCTTCGCAGTCGTGGGTACGCAACTCACGCCGGCGATCCCCACGACCGGGTTCACGCGCTTGCCGCTCGCGAAGTACAGGACGTACCCGCCGAGGATGCCGCCCATCGCCGAGACGACGAGAGCCAGGACGCCCAGCAGGAGGAGCTTGAGCACCACGGGATTCAACAGCGTTCCCGCCTCGCACAGCACACCCAGGGTGAGGCCGAGGAAGAACGTCGCCCCGTAGAGGAACACCGAGCTGAACAGCTCCTGGAACTGCACGATCCCGGCCTCACGCACGGCGACGCCCACGAACAGGGACAGGAACAGCGGTGCCGCCACCGGGAACAGCAGGCACAGCATCGTGCAGACGACGACGGCGAAAGCGAGTTTCTGGCCTGCGGTGATGCGCCGCTGCGGCCCTGGGGGCATCGGCATGCCGCGCAGCCTGGCGGGAACGAGCGCCCGCACGAGGTAGGGGAATCCCCCGTAGGCCAGACCGAGGTAGAGGTAGCCGACCACGGTGATGGGGACGAAGAGCTCGGGCGCGAGGATGAGGGAGGTGAACAACACCATCGGGCCGTCGGCGCCACCGATGGTGGCCACGGACGCCGCCTCGCCGGGCGCCATCCCCAGCAGCAACGCCAGAGGGAACACGACGAACGTGCCCGCCTCGGCGAACAGGGCGATGATCATGCTCTGGAACGGGCGCGCCATGACGTAGCCGACGTCCAGGAGTACCCCGATCCCCATGAACACCAGGCACGCGATGAGACCGTTGCTGAACATGAAGGTGTAGATGGGCTGCAGCCAGTTGATCTGCAGCACGTTGATGACGTCGCCCGGGTCCTTGACCAGCGGATCGACGAACAGGGTGCCCGTTCGCCCCTCGCCGAGGACGAGCACCCCCGCGTTGACGGCCGACATGCCGAGCCCCATGGGAATCATGAGCAGCGGTTCGAGCACCTCCTTCTTGCCGAGGTACACGAGGCCGAACCCGAGGAAGATCAGGACGATGCGTCCGATGGCGACGCTGGGGTCCTGCTGGAACAGGGTGCCGACGCCCTGGAAGATGCCTCCGAGATCCGAGAGATCCACGTCGGCGCCTCAGGAGAGCGTGAGGATGGTGGCCCCGGACGCCACGGCGTCGCCGGGGGACACCTCGACGGTGGCGATGGTTCCGGGGGTGTCCACGACGATCGGGCTCTTGAGCTTCATCGCCTCCATGACGGCCACGACCTGCCCGCCCTCCACGACATCGCCGGGGGCGACCGAGATCTCGGCCACCACCCCGCTCATCGGGGCGAGGACGGCCGTCACGCCTGCGGGGACGGATGCTCCCGCCGACGTCTCGGAGCCACCGGGGCGCGCAGCGGGGCGGGCGCCGTCGTCGGCGCCGTCACGGGTGCGGTGGCGTTGGTCGGGACCATCGACCGGTGGTCGGGGTACAGCTGGTTGCCGGTGTCGGTGAGGTCCTCGACCGTCACGTCGTAGGCGTGTCCCTCGATCGTCACACGAAGGTGTCGCAGCATGGCGTCCTCACTCCTGGTTTCGTCTCTGTGACCCAGGTCGCGCCCTGGCGGGCCTGGTCGGTGTGCGGGTTCATCGGGAGCGTCGCTCCACGTTGTGCGACCCGTGATGCGCCGCACGTGCCTCCGAGGTCCACCCGGCGGCGCCGCGGGCGGGCGCGATGTGGACGACCACGGCGGAGTCGTCGAAGGCCGTGGCGACGGCCGCGGTGATGGCGGCCACGTGGACGGGGTCGTGACCCTCGGCGGTGACCGGTCCGTGTGCCGCCGGTGCCACCGGAGTCGTGTCTGAGGTCGTCACCGGTCGGGGCGCAGCGCCGCCCGTCCGCCCGAGGACGGCGACCATCGTGCGGATGATGACGGCGACGAGCATGGACACCACCACGACGATGATCCCCACGGTCAGGGTCGTCTCCAGCATCATGACGTCGACCTCCTCGTCCTCGCGGGCCCGATCACAGCGGAATGTTCCCGTGCTTCTTCGTCGGCCGAAGCTCCCGCTTGCTCAAGGTCTTTCGCAGGCTGAGCGCGAGCGTGGCCCGGGTCTCCGCGGGATCGATGACGTCGTTGATGTACCCGCGGGCCGCGGAGCGGTAGGGGGTGGCGTGCTCCTGTCGGTAGCGCTCGAGGAGCTCGGTGCGCGTGGACTCGGGGTCCTCCGCCTCGGCGAGTTCCTTCTTGTAGAGGATGTTCGCCGCGCCGGCGCCACCCATCACCGCGATCTCCGCGCCGGGCCAGGCGTACACGTAGTCGGTCCCCATCTCCTTGCTGCACATGGCGAGGTAGGACCCGCCGTAGGCCTTGCGCAGGATCACCGTGAGCTTGGGCACCGTGCCCGAGGCGTAGGCGAACAGCATCTTCGCGCCGTGCCGGATGATGCCGCCACGCTCCTGTTCGATGCCCGGCAGGAATCCCGGCACGTCCACGAAGGTGACGAGCGGGATGTTGAACGCATTGCAGAAGCGGATGAACCGTGCGCCCTTGTCGGAGGCGTCGATGTCGAGCGCGCCTGCGAGGTGGGTCGGCTGGTTGGCGATCATGCCGACGACCATCCCCTCGATGCGGGCGAACCCGACGATGAGGTTCTTGGCGAACTCCGCCTGGACCTCGAGCAGGTGACCGTCGTCGACGACGCGGGTGATGACGGCCCGCACGTCCATCGGCATCGAGGGGTCCTCGGGAACGAGATCGAACATGCCCTCGTCGCGACCCAGGCGCAGGTCCGCGGCGAGATCGTGCGGCGGGTCCTCGGTGTTGTTCGGGGAGGAAGCTCAGCAGCTCCTTGACGATGCGGATGGCGTCGTCGTCGTCCTCCGCGAGGAAGTGGACGTTGCCGCTGACCGCGGCGTGCATCGTGGCGCCACCGATCTCCGCCAGGGTCGTGGTGCGGCCGGTGACGGCCTTGATGACCTCGGGCCCGGTGATGAACATCGACGCGTTCTCGCGCGTCATGACGATGAAGTCCATGAGGGCCGGTGAGTAGGCGGCGCCACCGGCGCAGGGTCCGCAGATGACGGCGATCTGCGGCACGACGCCCGACATGAGGACGTTGTGGTAGAAGACCTTGCCGTAGCCGGAGAGCGCGTCGACACCCTCCTGGATGCGCGCCCCCGCGGACTCCTGGAACGCGACCAGCGGCACGCCGTTGCGGGTGGCCGTCTTCATCGTGTCGATGATCTTGCGGGCGTGCATCTCGCCGAGCGATCCGGCGGACACCGTGGCGTCCTGGGCGAACGCGGCCACCAGGCGCCCGTCGACGTACCCGGTTCCGGTGACGACGCCGTCGGCGGCGAGGGACTTGTCGGCCAACTCCTGACACCGGTGCTGGACGTGGAGTCCGAACTCCTGGAACGTGCTGCGCTGGAAGAGGCGGTCGAGGCGATCACGGGCGGTCAGCAGACCCTTGGCCCGCCGGGCTGCCCGCGCCTCCTCACCGCCGCCCAGTTGCGCCTCATGGCGACGTCGACGCAACTCTTCGCGATCGTGCTGCGGCACAGTGGCCCCCTCGGGTGACGGAGGCCTGACGCCGGCTGGTGCCCGACCTGTCCTGGTGAGCTGTGGCTCTCAGGGTAGGCCGGTGACGCTGCGGGCTCGGGGCATCTCGGCACGAACGGGACCATTGGACCGCTGTGATTCACGTCCAGTCGGATAGGTCCAGGGGTCCGCGGGGGCCGGGGTCGGCGTGGGCGAGGGTTCAGCGTCGCGTCGACCGCGGCGTCACCCTCGCGGCTGCGCCAGGTGCGGATCGCCGACGGCACGGAACTCACGCCACCCTGGGCCCAGTGAGACGTGCAGAACGAGAACTGCATCGCAGAATGCAGCCGAATGGTCGTGATGACGACCATTACGGTGCCTTCTGCGATGCAGTCTGGGGTTGCGGTGTGCTCCCGCGCTCGTCAGTCGTTCTGCGGGAAGCCCAGGTTGAGGCCCCCGTGGCTCGGGTCCAGCCAGCGCTGCGTCACGGCCTTGGTCTTGGTGAAGAAGTGCACACCCTCCATGCCGTGAGCGTGCGTGTCACCGAAGAGGCTGTTCTTCCAGCCACCGAAGCTGTAGTACGCCATCGGCGTCGGGATCGGCACGTTGATGCCGACCATGCCCACCTGCACCTCGTGCTGGAAACGCCGAGCCGCGCCACCGTCGTTCGTGAAGATCGTGACGCCGTTGCCGAACGGGTTGTCGTTGATGAGCTGCAGACCCTCGTCGAAGCTGTGCACCCGCACCACCGACAACACCGGACCGAAGATCTCGTCCGTGTAGATCGACATCTCCGGCTTCACGCCGTCGAACAGCGTCGGCAGCAGGAAGAAACCGTCCTTCGTACCACCGGTCCACTCGCCCTCGCGGCCGTCGATGACGAGCGTCGCGCCCTCGGCCTCACCGGCGTCGATGTAGCCCTTGACCTTGTCGCGGTGCGCCGCCGTGACCAGCGGCCCCATGTCCACGCCGTCGCCCATGCCCTCACCGGTGGTGAGAGTGGCGGTGCGCTCCTTGATCTTCGCGATGAGCTCGTCCGCCACCGTGTCGACGGCCAGCAGCACCGAGATCGCCATGCAGCGCTCACCCGCCGCGCCGTACCCGGCGTTGACCGCGGCGTCCGCAGCGAGGTCGAGGTCGGCGTCCGGCAGCACCAGCATGTGGTTCTTCGCCCCGCCGAGCGCCTGGACCCGCTTGCCGTTGCGCGTCCCCGTCTCGTACACGTACTGGGCGATCGGCGTCGACCCCACGAACGAGATCGACTTCACTGTCGGGTTCTCCAGCAGCGCGTCCACGGCCTCCTTGTCGCCGTGCACGACGTTCATCACGCCGTCGGGCAGGCCGGCCTCGCGCCACAGGTCGGCGATGAGGTTGACCGCACTCGGGTCTTTCTCGCTCGGCTTGATGACCACGGCGTTGCCCGTCGCGATCGCCACCGGCACGAACCACAGCGGCACCATCGCGGGGAAGTTGAACGGGCTGATGACCCCGACGACACCGAGGGGCTGCAGGATCGAGTACGCGTCGATGCGCGTCGAGACGTTCTCGTTGTAGCCGCCCTTGAGGATCTGGCCGATGCCGCAGGCGAACTCGACGACCTCGAGACCACGGTTGATCTCGCCGATGGCGTCCGGGTGGGTCTTGCCGTGCTCGGCGGTGATCGTCTTGGCGATCTCCTCCTTGCGCTCGTCAAGGAGCTGACGGAACGCGAACAGGACGCGGGTGCGCTTGGCGATGGACGCGTCGCCCCATTCCTTCTGCGCCTTCGCGGCCTTGGCGACGACCTCGTCGACGAGCGCCTTGCTCGCGAGGTCCAGGGTTCCGGTGACCTCACCGGTGGCGGGGTTGAAGACCTCGCTCGTGCGCTCGGCCGTGCCGTCCCACGAGGAGTGTCCGATGAGGTGGGTGATGCGGGTGGGGCTCATGTTCGTCCTTCGGGCAGAAGTGGTGGGGGTCAGTGGAGCTCGTGAATCGGGAGGCGCGGGTCGACCTCCTGGCCGGGCCAGGCGTCGCGTACCCAGCCGTGGGCCGGGTCGTCGCAGATCAACCAGACCCGCTCTTCGCCGGGTCCGGCCATGACGTTGAGGTAGTACATGTCGTACCCGGTCGGGGCCATCGCCGGACCGTGCCACCCGTGCGGCACCAGCACCGTGTCGCCGCTACGCACCTCGGCGAGAACCTCGATCGGTCGGTCGTCGGTGCCGTAGACCCTCTGGTATCCGATCGGGTCGACTCCCTCGGGCGCTCCAGGCTCCGCCCGCATCTCGAAGTAGTAGATCTCCTCCAGGCTCGACTCGACCCCGGGGCGGTCCTCGTCGTGCTTGTGCGGGGGTAGGAGCTCCAGTTGCCGGCGGGGGTGATGACCTCACAGGCGATGATCGAGTCGGCCTCGAGGGTGTCGGGGGTGCCGAAGTTCTGCACCTGACGGCTCGCCTGACCCGCGCCGCGGAGTTCGACCGGGACGTCGCCGGCCTCGACCTTGACCACTGGGAACGCCGTCCGTGCCTTGGCGAACGGGAAGGCGTACCGGCCGCCGCCGGCGGTGGCCGTCACCGTGAACTCGGCGTCCCGGGGAACGTAGACGAGGTCGGTCGGTCCGCTGAACACGTCGGGGCGCCCGGCCAGCTCGAACCGCTGCGTCTCGCCCGCGGCCGTCACCGACACCGTCGACGCACCCGAGAGCGGCAGCACGATGTACTCGCAGTCCTCCGTCGTCACCGTGCGGGAGTCGCCGTCGGCCAGATCGGCCACGAGCAGACCGGTGTGCTCCCAGCCGGAGTCACCCGGCCGGATCACGGAGACGTCGAATCCGTCGTCGCCTGTGGTGTGCGCAGGCTTGAACCAGTCGGTCATGCGTTCCTCACCTTCGTTGCATGGACGATGGCCGAGGCGATGTCGACGGCATCGGCCACCTGGTCGTCGGGGGGATAGAGCAGGGTCCGGCCGGCGACCAGACCGCAGGCCACCGGGTGCGCCAACGCCTCGCGCCAGCGGTCGTACGTCACGTCCGGCTCGTCGCGGGGGTCACCGCCGAGCAGCAGCGTCGGCATCGTCGTCGCGTCGAGCACGCGCTGCATGTCGTCGACCACCGGCAGCTTCAACCACGTGTAGGCGCTCGTCGCGCCGATGCCCGCGGCCACGTGGATCGAGCGGACCACCGAGTCGGGATCGAGCCGGTTGCCGACGCGTCCGCTGCGGTCACGGCCCGACCAGAACGGCTCGACCATCGCCAGCAGTTCGTGGCGGGCCAGATCGGTGACCGCCCGTGCGCAGGCCTCGAGGGTGGAGGCCGAACCGGCGTCGTCGGGTGCGATGCGTAGGAGCATCTTTCCGCCGTCGAGTCCCGCCGCGGCGAGATGGCTCGCGTCGTACCCGGTGAACCGGTCGTCGAGTTCGAAGGTGGCGCCGGCGATCCCGCCGCGGTTCATCGATCCGAAGACGACCTTGTCCTCGAGCAGTCCGAGCAGCAGCAGGTCCTCGAGGACGTCCGGAGTCCCCAGCACGCCGTCGACGCCCGGTCGCGCCAGCGCCACGGCGAGACGGCGCAGCATGTCACCGCGGCAGGCCATCGCCATGGGGTCGTCGCGCACGCCCAGTGCGCCACGGGCGGGATGGTCGGCCGCCACGAGGAGCAGATGGTCGCAGCCGGGCCCGATGCTCCGCCGCCGACGCGCGGCCCAGAGCTGTGCGACGCGCTCCGGGTGATGCATCCGGGTGCTGGTGAGGCCGGCCAGGTCGATGTCGCGAGCGCCGTTCACGAGGAGTCCCGGGTGGCCAGGAGTGCCTCGACCTCGTCCTCGGTGGGCATCGCCGAGGAGCATTCGAGACGGGAGGCCACCACCGCGCCGGCGGCGTTCGCGAACCGGACGGTCCGGCGCAGATCCCAGCCGGAGAGGAGCCCGTGGCACAGGGCGCCACCGAAGGCGTCTCCCGCGCCGAGCCCGTTGACGACGTCGACGAGGATCGCCGGCACCTCGACGCGCTCGTCGGCCGTCGCGGCGAGGACTCCCCGCGGCCCCTGCTTGACGACTGCGATCTCGATGCCGCGCTCGAGCAGCGCCGATGCCGCACGCTGCGGGTCGGTCTCGCCCACCGCGACCCGGCACTCCTCGGCGTTGCCGACCGCCACCGTGCACTGCCCGAGAGCCTCGGCCACCGCGGCCGTCGCGGCGGCCTCGGACTCCCAGAACATCGGCCGGTAGTCGAGGTCGAGGATCGTGTGCTCACGCCGATCGCGCGCCACCCACGCGGCGTGGTGCGCCGACCGGCTCGGCTCCTCCGACAGGCCGGTCACCGTGGCCCAGAAGACCCCGGCCTCCCGCACGAGGTCGACGGGGATCTCCTCCGCCTCGATCGACAGATCGGGCGCCGTGGGGAACCGGTAGAAGTACAGCGGGAAGTCGTCCGGGGGGAAGATCTCGCAGAACGTGACCGGGGTGGGCAGGCCGTCCACCGGACGCACGTGGGTGTCGTCGACCCCGAAACCCTGCAGCGCCTGGTGGACGAACCGGCCGAAGGGGTCGTCGCCGGTGCGGGACACGATGGCGGCGGAATGTCCGAGGCGTGCGGCGGCGACGGTGACGTTGGTGGCACTGCCACCGAGGAACTTGCCGAACGTGTCGACGTCTTCGAGACCTACCCCCGTCTGCAAGGGGTAGATGTCGACGCCGATCCTGCCGATGGCCACGAGATCGGGTGACATGGAGCTCCTTCGCCGGTCGTGATGTCGTGCCCAGCCTTGCCTACCCGCGCGGTCATGTCAATCAATTGTTAGAACAAAGTCTCATCGCGCGAGGTCAGGCGGAGTTTGAGTGGTTGAGTTAACCTCTTGACATGACCGACCCCCTACCCGTGGTCATCGACCGGACGAGTCCCGTGCCGCTGTATCACCAACTCTCCGAACAGCTCACGGCCCTGATCGAGGACGGGATCCTCAAGCCGGGAGACCCGTTCGAGAACGAGTTGGCGCTCGCGCAGCGGCTGCGGCTCAGCCGGCCGACGGTCCGACGCGCGATCTCCGAGTTGGTCTCACGGGGTCTGCTCGTGCGGCGACGCGGCATCGGCACGACCGTGGCCAATCAGGTCGTCCACCGGCGTGACGAGCTCACCAGCCTGTACGAGGACCTGGTGCGCGCCGGCCGGACGCCTTCGACCGAGGTCCTCGAACTACAGACCGGCGTGGTCGACGAACGTGCCGCCGAGGCCCTCGGCCTCGCGCCGGACGCGGGGCTGGTCGCGATCACCCGACTCCGCTCGGCCGACGACGGCCCCCTGGCCGTCCTGCGCAACTGGCTGCCGCCGGAGTACGGCGACCTCACCCGGGAATCCCTCGAGGCGGAAGGCCTGTACGCCCTCCTGCGCGCCCGCGGTCGTCAGCCGGTCGTGGCGCACCAGACGATCGGTGCCCGGGGGCCGACGCGCGCGAACGGCGGCTCCTGCGCCTGGGCCGCAACGACCCCCTGCTGACCATGACGCGCCGCGCCTACGACGGGCAGGGCACCGCCGTCGAGTTCGGCGACCACTGCTACCGCGCCGACCAGTACGCGTTCGACATCACCGTCCACGAACGCTGAGCGCACGAGAAAGGCCCCGCCGATGTGCTCGGCGGGGCCCTTCTGCGTGTTGTGGGTGACGCGATTCAGGCGCGGTTCTCGCCCTCGTTGCGGACGTCGCCCGGGGTGCGGAAGGTCGTGGTGTCGGTCGCGGTCGGAACCTGACCGGCGGCCGGCGTGATGTCGGCGGTCTCGTCGACCTCGGTGACCTCGACGCCCTCACCACCGGCGACGGTGGCGTCACGCCCGGTGGCCGGGGCCACGTACGGGTCGGTCAGCGGACGGGCCCACGGGTCGTCCTTGGGCTGCTGCAGCTTCTGGGCGACGACGGCCGCGAGAGCACCGAGCACCGTGAGGACACCCAGGTTGAGGAACAGCTTGCCGATGCCCCCACCCTTCTGGTGCTTGACCTTCTTGATCGTGGCGTCGCCCCGGAGGACCAGCGCGGCGTCGTGGCTCCGACGGGCGGCCTCACCACGGGCGGCCGAACCGGCCGCGATCAGCTCGGACAACTTGGCGTTGTCGCCGACGAGGTCCTTGGCCTGGGAGGCCTGCTTCTCGGCGATGGCGCGACCCTGCTCGAGGCGGGGCTTGGCCCAGTCGGAGGCCTCGTGCGTGTAGTCCTTGGCCAGCGCAGCAGCGGAGGCGACGGCCGGCGTGATCATGTCCTTGATCCCCTGGGCCGTCGGCACCGTGACCGTGCGGGTCTCGATGGTCGGGACCTCGATCTTCTTCTTCTTACGCGTGAACACCTGTCCTCCTTGCCGTGGATTCCGGTCTGGGCACCATCCTGCCCTCTCCACACCCATCCTGCCCAACGAGGGGCCCACAACGGCCGTGTCCCGGGGGCGACGGAGGGGCACCGGACATGGCTGTCGTCGGTGGCGTCTGCAAGGATGGCCTTCATGAACGTGACCCTTCACACGAACAAGGGCGACATCAACATCGTCCTCTTTCCCGACCACGCTCCCAAGACCGTCGAGAGCTTCGTCGGCCTCGCCACGGGCGAGAAGGAGTACCAGGACGACGCGGGTCGCACCAACCCGACCCCGTTCTACGACGGCCTCATCTTCCACCGCGTCATCTCCGGATTCATGATCCAGGGTGGTTGCCCGCTGGGTCAGGGCATCGGTGGCCCGGGGTACGAGTTCGACGACGAGATCCACCCCGACCTCGACTACTCCAAGCCCTACCTGCTGGCCATGGCCAACGCGGGCAAGCGAGGCGGCAAGGGCACCAACGGTTCCCAGTTCTTCATCACCGTCACGCCCACGCCGCACCTGGCAGGCAAGCACACGATCTTCGGTGAGGTCGCCGACGGCCCGAGCCGCGAGGTCGTCGACGCCATCGCCGCCGTGCCCACCGGACGCATGGACCGCCCGAACGAGGACGTCGTGATCGAGAAGGTCACCGTCCAGAAGTGACGCGTGCGCACCTGCGCGCCAAGAACACCTGACGGCCCACCCTCGGCGGTGGGCCGTCGTGTGTACGGGGGTCGTCGCGCATCACCTCGACGCGCTGCTCTGACCTCCTCCGACGTCTCGTGTGGTGCGGGGGTGCGTGAGTGGTCGAGACTGGAGGGGTGGACGACGCCAAGGACGAATCCGTTGAAAGGCCCCCGGTGAGCGAGGACGCCGTGCGCGTCCGCCCGCCCAAGCCGGTCGTGACGTACGCGATCGCGGGGATCTGTGCCGTCGTCTATGCCTTCCAGTGGCTGATGCCCGCCGTGACGGAGGCCGGCGACTTCTACCCCTCGGCGGGTACGTGGAGCCGTGGCGGTTTCTCACGTCGGTCTTCCTCCACAGCCCGACCTCCGCGACGCACCTGCTGTTCAACCTCATGGGTCTCTACGTCATGGGGCAGTTCCTCGAGCCCTTCCTCGGCCGGGCCCGATTCGTCGCGCTCTACCTGCTCAGCGCGCTCGGCGGGTCGGTGGGATCCCTCATGCTCGTCCCCGCGCTCGACTTGTCCGCTCAGGCGTCGGTCTTCGCGTGGACGCAGTCGATGGTCGGCGCCTCGGGGGCGGTGTTCGGCCTCTTCGCGGCGGCCTTCCTCGTCCTGCGGCGCACCGGCGCACCGGTGGCGGGCATGGTGGTCCTGCTCGCGATCAACCTGGCGTTGCCGTTCGTCTACCCCAACATCGCCTGGCAGGCCCACCTCGGTGGAGCCGTCGTCGGGCTCGTGGCGGCCGGGCTCATGTTCTTCACGGCGCGACCCGGACGGACCAAGGCGCAATGGCCGGCCCTGATCGTCCTGGCGGCCGGTCTGGTGGTGACGGCATGGATCAAGTACGAGGTCAACGGCCGGGCGCTGGGTGTGCTCATCGAGCATCTCCAGTAACGACATCCCCGTGATTACACGCGTGTGATTTCATCCCCAGGTGGGGAAAACCCTGTGGATAACTCTGCAGTCGCCCACACCGGCCGCCTCGTGATGATGCGGGAGAGGCGCTGAGACACGTGGAAACGCCGCACCCCTGGTCAGCGGTGGATCCAGCTGATGGGGTGCGGCGTTTCGTGTGTGCCGACGTGCTTCCGGTCTGGCTCAGCGCCAGTTCGTCGTCATGAGGAACCCGGCGATGATGAGACCGAAGCCGGCGGCGAGGTTCCAGTTGCCCCACGGCTGGACGGGGAATTCGCCCCGGGTGAGGTAGAAGGTGACGATCCAGATCAGGCCGACGATCATCAGGCCGAGCATCAGCGGCACGTACCACGGCGGGTTGGGCTTGGGCCCCCTCGCGATGGCCTCCGCGTCGGTCATGCCGGCCTTGTCGGCCTTCCTCTTCGCCCGTTTGCTACCCACGTGCTCTCCCTGGCTTGACTTTCGATGCGCTCGAACGCAGCACGGGCAGGTCGAATCACCGCCCGAGGTCTGCGTCCAGGGTAGGGCTTCATACTGGCCATGACGGCATCGGCACGACGGGAGGACTGCATGACCCGGTCTCCCACGCGTGCCCGGCGGTCGGTCTGGACCGTGGTCGTGCCCGTCATCACCGCGATCGCCGGTCTGCTCTTCGCCACGAGCGCCGTGACCGCCCGGGGCACCGATCTGCGGGGGGCCGACGTCGGTCTGCCGGCGCTCATCCGTGACCAGGCGTCCGCCGTGGACCGGGGAACCCGCGCCAATGCCGCACTGCGCGAAGAGGTCCGCGCGATGGAGGCCGCCCTCCCCGAGAGTGCCGAACTCGCGCGCCTGCGCCGCGAACAGGCCGAGCTCGAGAAGGCCGGCGGGATGACCGCCGTCGCCGGACCCGCCGTCCGGGTGAGTCTCGACGACGCCGGACTGACGGCCGACTCTCTGCCCGAGGGGGTGAGCGTCGACGACGTCGTCGTGCATCAACAGGACGTGCAGGCCGTCGTCAACGCCCTGTGGGTCGCCGGAGCGGAGGCGATGACCATCCAGGACCAGCGCGTCATCTCCACCAGCGCCGTCCGCTGCGTCGGCAACACCCTCATCCTCGGCGGGCGCGTCTACTCCCCACCGTTCGTCATCACGGCCATCGGTGACACCCGCGCACTGCAGGCCGGACTCGACGCCGACCCCGCGGTGGCCCTCTACCGCAGCTATGTCGACCGTCTCGGCCTCGGCTACCAGGTCGAACACCTGGACGTGGAGTTCGGCGGGTACACCGGTACCGTCGATCTCGACCACGCCCGGCCGGCACGGTCCGCGACGACGACACCCCCGCGAGGGCGGCGCGTCCCGCGACCCCCACCGGCCGCGCCACTCCGACCCCCAGCATGAGGACCCCGTGACCCGCATCCTCGTCGTCGACAACTACGACAGCTTCGTCTTCACGATCGTCGGCTACCTGCGCCGCCTCGGCGCCGAGTGCGACGTCGTCCGCAACGACGAGGTCGACGTGGCCGGTGTCGGCGACTACGACGGTGTGCTCGTCTCCCCGGACCCGGTACCCCGGAGGGGGCCGGCTCGTCGATGGCGGTCATCGAGGAGTGCGGACGGCGCTCGGTCCCGATGCTCGGGGTCTGCCTGGGTCATCAGGCGCTGGCGGTCGTCCACGGCGGCGTGGTGGATCGCGCCCCGGAGCTGGTGCACGGAAAGACCTCGACGATCGAGCACGACGACACCGGCGTCCTGCGCGGCGTGGGTCGGGCGTTCGTCGCCACCCGCTACCACTCCCTCGCGATCGAACCGGGGACCCTGCCCGAGACGCTGATCGCCAACGCCTGGGTCGATACCCCGGTCGGGCGCATCGTCATGGGAGTCCGACACCGCGACCTGCCCCTGCACGGCGTGCAGTTCCACCCCGAGAGCGTGCTCACCGAGGGCGGCTACCTCACCCTCGCCAACTGGCTCGAGATGTGCGGCGAGATCGGGGCGGTCGAGGCGTCCCGGGGCCTGACTCCGCTCATCCGTCGCTCGGAGTGAGCGCGGCCCCGGTCGTGGCCCGCCTCGATCCGCTCGCAGCCTGATCAGCCCGTCTGGGCCGGGTCCTCGGGCGGGGTCTGAGGCGGCGTCTCACCGTCGGTCGGTGTGGTCTGCCCGTCGGTGGGTGTGGTGCCGGGCGGGGCGGTCTGGGTGACGGTGGCCGTCGTGGTGACGGTCGTCGGCGCGGGCCGCGGCCGGGCGATCGAGATCCTGATGACGTCGCCCACCGGCACCTTGGTGCCCTTGGGGTAGGCCTGGTCGATGACCGTGCCCGACTTCCTGTCGCTGTAGCTCGACTGGGCGTCGGCACGGAGCCCCACCTTGGCGAAGGCCTCCACGGCCTGCGACTCCGACATGCCGATGACCTCGGGCACCTCGACCCGTCCGGTGCTGATGTTGAGCTTGATCGCGGAGCCCTCCGCGACCTTCTCCCCGGCTTTGGGCTCGGTCGACACGACCTTGCCCTGGTCCACGCTCATGCTGTCGACGTTCTGGATCTTCCCGATCGCGAGACCCAACCCTTCGAGGCGGCCGCTGGCAAGGGACTGCTCGTAGTTGGTGAGATCGGGCACCGTGACCCTGCCCGGCCCGCTCGAGACGGACAGCGTCACCGTCGACCCGGGGGCTGCAGCGACTGCGCGACGGGCTGCTGCTCCACGACAGTGCCCGCCTGCGCCCGGTTCTGGACCGGTTGTGCCGCCACGACGAAGCCCGCCTCCTGCAGCATGCGGGTCGCCTCCTCCTGAGGCTTCTGCACGACGGCGGGTACGGCGACCGGATCGGGGGCGCGATCGAACACGCCCTGACTCCATAGGATTCCGAGCAGGGCCGCGAGCAGGACGAGGACACCGACGATGATCGGCCACAGCCGGCGCTTGCGCTCGGGTTCGTCGACGGTCTCCTCGGTGAGGACGTCGACCGGCCCGGGGACGACCGCGGTCGAGCCGGTGCGGTCGCGGTCTTCGGTCGGCCTGGACGGGGACAGACGCCCGGCGGCCACGGCCTCCCGGGCGGCGAGGGTGGCGCCGCCGGTGATGACGGCGTCGAGGTCGCCGGCGAAGTCCTCACCGCTCTGGTACCGGTCCGAGGGCGCCTTCGCGAGGGAGTGCAGGGCGACGACGTCGAGCGAGGTGGGGATGCCGGGCGTGTGCACCGACGGCGGCTGCGGCGGCTCACCGACGTGCTGATATGCGATGGCGACGGGGCTGTCACCGACGAACGGCGGTCGGCCCGTGAGGAGTTCGTAGAGCAGACAGCCGGCCGAATACAGGTCGGAGCGGGCGTCGACCTCCTGACCCTGGGCCTGCTCGGGCGAGAGGTACTGGGCCGTGCCGACGACGACGCTCGTGTTCGTCATCGTGGCGGCCGTGTCGGCGATCGCGCGGGCGATGCCGAAGTCCATGACCTTGGGCTGGCCGTTGTGGCCCATCATCACGTTGGCGGGCTTGATGTCGCGGTGGATGATGCCGTTGTCGTGGCTGTAGTCCAGGGCGCGCAGGACCTGGGACATGACGCGCGCCGCCTCGAACGGCTCGAACGGTCCGTCCTCGGAGAGCACGTCGCGCAGGGTTCGGCCCCGCACGTACTCCATGACGATGAAGGGCACCGAGACGGTCGTGCCGTTGTTCTCGGTGATGGCCTCCTCGCCGGAGTCGAAGACGGCGACGATCGCCGGGTGGTTCAGGCTGGCGGCCGATTGGGCCTCACGTCGAAAACGCATGAGGAACGAACGGTCCCGCGCGAGTTCGGAGCGCAGGATCTTGACGGCGACCTCCCGGCCGAGGCGGGTGTCGTACCCGAGATGGACGTCGGCCATCCCGCCCCGTCCGATGAGGTCACCGACCTCGTAGCGCCCGGCCAGCAGGCGGCGATCGTCGTTCACGCTCACTCCTCCGGCGTGCTGGTGGTGTCGGGATCGGGTGACCCCGTCTTCGGGGTCGGGTCCGCGCGTTCGGTGTCGACCCCGACACCCGCGCCGGCGGGGCCACCGGGCCCACGGGTGCCCTGTGCGCCGGTGGCGGGGGCCTCCGGCTCGGAGTTCTCCGGCGGTTGCGGGTCCTCGGTGGGCGGGGCCTCGGTCTCCTGCGGAGGGGCCTCGGTCGGGGTCTGCGTCTGCGTGGGTGTCGGCGTCTCCTCCGGCGCCGGACCGCTGGAGACGTCGAGGGTGACCGTGGAATTGCGGTCGAGGCGGCCGCTCGGGGACAGACCGATGACCTGACCGCGCGGGGCCTCGTTCTCACGCTCGGCGCCGCGTCGCGCCTGCAGACCGAGGCCCTGGAGGCGCTGGGCGGCCTCGTCGTAGGACAGGCCGATGTAGTCCGAGGCGGTGACCTGCACCGAGTCGTCGGTGGTCTCGGTCTGGGTGGGCGTCGGGGACTGCGTGGCCGTGGTCGGTGCCGGCGTCGGAGTCGTGTCGCGGCTGCCATCACCGAGTGCCTGAGCGATCAGGAACGCGCCGACGACGAGAAGCAGCACGAGCGGGATGATCCAGAACAGGGGGTTCTTCTTGCGCTTCGGCTCCTCTGCGGGCGTCTCCTGGACCCGCGTGGTGCGCCGCGGTGGCACGGCAGCGCCTGCCGGAGCCACCCGGGTCGCCGGGGAGAGACGCTCGGTGGCGGCCATCGGCGCCGTCACCGGGAAGCCGCCGGTGGGGGCACCGCGGAGGGTGTCGGCCAGCGCGCGGGCGCTCCGGGGTCGCTCGGAGGGGGCCTTGGCCAGGCACGCCATGATGACGGCAGCCAGGGCGGGCGGCACCGTGTCGGGCAGCGGCGGGGGCGGGGTGGTGACGTGCGCCATCGCGGTGGCGACGGGCGACCCCTCGTCGAAGGGGCGGGTGCCGGTGAGCATCTCGTAGGCCACGCACCCGAGCGCGTAGATGTCGCTCGCCGGCGAGACCGGTTGTCCCGTCGCCTGCTCGGGCGAGATGTACTGCGCCGTGCCCATGACCTCACCGGTGCGCGTGATGGGCACGGCGTCGGTGGCGCGGGAGATGCCGAAGTCGGTGAGCTTCACCTCGCCGCTCGGCTTGACGAGGATGTTCGCCGGCTTGACGTCGCGGTGGATGACCCCGCGGTCGTGGGCGGCCTGCAGGGCGTGCGCGGCCTGGGAGACGATCGAGATCGTCCGCTCGGCCGACAGCCGGCCGTTCTCGGCGATGATCGCCGACAGCGGCTGTCCCTTGACCAGTTCCATGACCAGCCAGTTCGCTCCCGCGTCCTCGCCGTAGTCGTACACCGCGGCGATGTTCGGGTGCGACAGGGCGGCGGTGTTGCGGGCCTCCTCACGGAAGCGTTGGGCGAAGCCCTCCTGGTCGGCCAGCCCCGGACTGAGGAGTTTGATCGCGACGATGCGCCCGAGGACCTGGTCGGTGGCCTCCCAGACCTCTCCCATCCCCCCGACGGCGATGCGTTCACCGAGGGTGTAGCGATTGCCGAAGACAGCGCCGGTCGTGAACTTCATGGGGCGATCACTGCTTTCATCACATCGCGGGCGATCGGCGCGGAGATCCGTCCTCCGGCCGCTTCACTGCCTGCGTTGCCACCGTCCTCGATGACGACGGCAACGGCGATCTTCGGGTCGTCCGCGGGTGCGAACGACATGAACCATGCGTGGGGATTCCGGCCTTCGCCGTGTTCGGCGGTGCCGGACTTGCCGGCGACCTTGATCCCGTCGATCCGGGCCCTGGTCCCGGTGCCGTCGGTGACGACCTTCTGCATCATGCGGCTGAGGGCTCCGGCGGTGTCCTTGGACACGGCCCGCCCCAGCTCGCGGGGTTGGGTCTGGTCGAGCACGGCGAGGTCCGCGCCCTTGGTCTGCCGCACGAGGTAGGGCTGCATGACGACGCCCTCGTTCGCGACCCCGGCGGCGATCATCGCGACCTGCAGCGGCGTGACGCGCACGTCGTACTGTCCAATGGCCGACAGCGCCTCCTGCGGCTTGTTGATCTGCTCGGGCACGCGGCTCGGGCTGACGGCCATGGGGACCGACAGTTGCTGACCGAACCCGAACTTGCCGGCCTGGTCGCGCAACGCCTGCGCCCCGAGCTCCATGCCGAGCCACCCGAAGGCGGTGTTGCACGACTTCGCCAGGGCGTCGGTCAGGCTCGGGCGGCCGTCGCCGCAGGCCCCCGCCCGCATTGGGCAGTTCGATGTTCGTCTGGGGCAGGGGCAACCGGGCGGGTCCAGGCAGCTCGCTGTTCTCATCGAACCGCTTGGACTCCAGCGCCGCTGCGGCCGTGACGACCTTGAACACCGAGCCCGGCGGGTAGGTGTCGCCGCCGATGGCACGGTTGACCAGCGGCCGGCCGGGGTTCTCGTTGAGGTCGGCCCATGCGGCCTGGACGCGGGCGCTGTCGTGCCCGGCGAGGCGGTTGGGGTCGAAATCGGGGTGGCTGACCATCGCGAGGATCGCGCCGGTGCGGGGATCGAGGGCCACGACGGCACCCCGCTGATCTCCCAGCCCCTCCTCGGCGGCCTGCTGGGCGCGACGATCGATGCTCAGCTCGAGGTTGATGCCGCTGGGCTGGCGTCCGGTGATGACGTCGCCGAGCCTGCGGAAGAACAGGCGCGGATCGTCGCCGGTCAGGAGCTTGTCGGCGGCACTCTCGAGGCCACCGCCCGCGCCGTAGATGAACGAGTGGTAGCCGGTGATGTGGCTGTACGTCGGGCCCTGCGGGTAGCTGCGCTGGTAGGCGAACTCGTCCTCGGTGCGCTGGCTGAGGGCCACGGCCTGGTTGCCGACGAGGATCTGGCCGCGCTCGCGGCTGTAGGTGGCGAGCAGGGTGCGCCGGTTGCCGGGCTTGTCGCGCAGCTCCTGGGCCTGGAAGAACTGGATCCACGTCGAGGACACCAGCAGCGAGCAGAACATGATCGCCATGACGAGGGCGAGCCTGCGGATCGGGTTGTTCACGACGTCACCACCGCCTGACCGCTCGGGGGCGTGGCCATCGGTTTGGCCGGCGGGACGGGTCGCCTCGCGTGGTCGCTGATCCGCAGCAGGATCGCGACGATGGCCCAGTTGGCGAGGAGAGAGGACCCGCCCTGGGAGAGGAACGGCGTGGTCAGGCCGGTGAGGGGGATGACCCGGGTGACGCCGCCGACGACGACGAACAGTTGCATCGCGATGGAGAACGTCAGGCCCGTCGCGAGGAGTTTGCCGAACCCGTCGCGGGTGCCGAGGGCGGTGCGCAGACCGCGCTCGACGAGGAGTCCGTAGAGCATGAGGATGGCGAACAGTCCGACGAGGCCGAGCTCCTCGGCGAAGCTCGGGACGATGAAGTCGCTCTCGGCGAAGTACGTCAGATAGGGATGTCCTTGTCCGAGGCCGGTGCCGAGCAGGCCACCCGCACCCATGCCCATCAGGCCTCGGACCAGCTGGTCGCTCTGCGCCAGAGCCGCGTCCGACCACGGGTCGAGCCAGAACATGACGCGTTGCTGGACGTGGTCGAAGAGCAGGTAGGCCAGGTAGGCGCCGCCGGCGAACAGTCCCAGGCCGATGGCGATCCAGCTGATGCGTTCGGTGGCGACGTAGAGCATCGCCACGAACAGTCCGAAGAACAGCAGGGAGGAACCGAGGTCGCGCTCGAGCACGAGGACCATGAGGCTGGCGATCCACGCGATGAGGATGGGCCCCAGGTCGCGGGCGCGCGGCAGCGGGAAGCCGAGGATCTTGCGGCCGACGAGTGAGAGGGCGTCGCGCGTCTGCACCAGATACCCGGCGAAGAAGATCGCGAGCAGGATCTTGGCGACCTCACCGGGTTGGAAGGACAGCGGACCGATACCGATCCAGATGCGCGCGCCGTAGATCTGGCGCCCGAGCCCGGGGACGAGCGGGAGCAGCAGGAAGATCAGACCGGCGGCCATGAACGTGTAGGTGTAGCGGCGCAGCCTGCGGTGGTCGCGCAGGAACACGAGCACCAGCGCGGCCACGACGACGGCCAGGGCGCTCCACATGACCTGTCGGCCCGCCATCTCGCTCTCGGGGCCCTTGGCGAGGTCGAGGCGGTGGATCATCACGAGTCCGAGGCCGTTGAGCAGCGACGCGATCGGCAGCATGAGGGGGTCGGCGTAGGAGGCCCGCCAGCGCAGCACGATGTGGAACCCGACGGTGAGGGCCAGGAGGGCGCCGCCGTGGGTGAGGAGGTCCAGCGGCACGGTGTCGTTGACGCCCAGGCCGACGGCGACGTAGGCGAGCAGCACGATCGTCACCGCGAGCAGGATGAGCGCGAGTTCGACGTTGCGCCGGGTGCGGGGGAGAACTGGCTGACCGTGGTCACGACCCCCCGATCCGCAGGGGTGCCCATGCTGCGTTGGGTCCGGCAGGCGTCGGCGGTCTGACGCAGGCTCTCGACGCGGGAGATGGCCGCGGCGCGGTCGTCGACCGAGATGCGGGAGTCGACGGCGCCGCGTTCGAAGGGCGGCAGGTCGGACAGCGGGATCGAGGTGACCTGATCGAGGGTCGACAGGCGGATGGGGCCGAGGTCTTGGGGCAGGCCTCGGTAGACGGCCACGTAGGCCCCGTCGTCGCCGATGAAGTACCGGTCGCGGGTCCAGTCGTAGGCGGCGTAGATCGCGCCGGCGAGGGCGAGGATCACCAGGGTCATGACGGCGGCGACGCGCCACCAGGGGCGGCGTGGGGCGTCGGTCTCGTCCTCCTCGTCGTCGACCGTGCCGAGGGCCTCGCGGCGCAGGGCCGCGGCCTTGGCCGCCGGGGACAGGGCCACGGGCTGGGTGAGGTCGGCGCGGCGTTCGGCGACGGCGCCGACGATGATCGGCTGGCTGGAGGGGCTGGTGCTGGTGTCGACGATGTCGCCGATGACGACGGTGACGTTGTCGGGGGCACCGGCGCGCAGCGCGAGGTCGACGAGCTTCTCGGCGGTCTCGTCGGGGCCCATGCCCGAGCCCACGACCTCGGCGATCGTGTCGCGTCCCACGTAGTCCGACAGCCCGTCGGAGCAGATGAGGTAGCGGTCGCCCAGGTGGGCCTGCCGGATCGACAGGTCGGGCTCGTCCTCGGGGGCGCCGGTGAGGACGCGGGTGACCAGGGAGCGTTGTGGGTGGTGCTCGGCCTCCTCCTCGGTGATGCGGCCGGAGTCGACCAGGCTCTGCACGAACGAGTGGTCGCGGGTGATCTGGGCGAAGTGCCCGTCGCGCAGCAGGTGGGCGCGGGAGTCGCCGATGTGGACGAGGGCCAGCCCGAGGGGGCCGCAGCGCATGAGGGCAGTCAGCGTGGTGCCCATGCCCTTGAGCTCGGGGTTGTCCTCCATCGCGGTCGACAGGGAGGTGTTGGCGGTCGCGAGCGTGCGGGCGAGGATCTCCAGGGCGTCGTCGGAGCCGTGGCTGTCGCCGTCGAGGGGGGCGAGGCGGGCGATGACCAGCGAACTGGCGACGTTGCCGCCGGCGTGTCCACCCATGCCGTCGGCGACGGCGAGCAGGTGCGGTCCGGCGTATCCGGAGTCCTCGTTACGGCTGCGCACGAGACCGACGTCGGTGCGCGCCGCGAAGTGGATCGCGAGCGTCATCGTCAGCGGCCCAGTTCCAGGACCGTCGTGCCGATGCGCAGCTGTGTGCCCTCCTTGAGCGGGGTGGGTTCGGTGATGCGGTGCCCCTCGACGAAGGTGCCGTTGGTGGAGTCGAGATCTTCGGCGTACCAGGAGCGGTCCTCGAAGTAGACGCGCGCGTGGCGTCCGGAGGCGTAGTCGTCGTCGATGACCAGGGTGCACTCGGGGTTGCGGCCGAGGAGGACCCCGGATTCCTTGAGGGGGACGGTGGAGCCGCGCAGGCTGCCCTCGACGACGGCGAGGACCGACAGGGGCCGGCGTCCGCGCAACCGGCGGGGGCGTTCTCGGTGGGTCGGACGCGGCTGCGGCCGGTGCCGCCGCGCTGGACGATGCGGGTGCCGTAGAGGTCGCTGCGGATGACGCCGACGATGCTGAACACGAAGATCCACAAGAGGGCGAGCAGGCCGATGCGGACGACGAAGAGGGTGAGTTCGCCCATCAGCGCTCCCCGAACCGCACGGAGAGGCTGGTGCGGCCCACGGTGATGCGGTCGCCTTCGGCGAGGCGGGACGTGGTGATGCGCTCGCCGTTGACGAAGGTGCCGTTGGTGGAGCCGAGGTCGCGGATGCTCGCCACGAGGTGCGGGCCGTCGTGGGTGACGCGGATCTCGCAGTGGCGCCTGCTGACTCCGGAGTCCTCGAGGGTGATGTCGGCGGCCGCGTCGCGCCCGAGGACGGTGATGGCGGACAGCAGCGGGTAGGAGTCGTGGCCGAGTTCGAGCCAGGGGCGCCGGGCGGCGGCGCGTGGTGGCGCGGCGGGCGGCGGGACGGCGTCGGCGCGCGCGGTGGGTGGGGAGGTGCGGTCCTCGCCGGCCCACGGGTCGTCGGCGGCGTCGTCGTAGCCCGCTCGGGGGTTGTCGGCGTCGTCGTCGGGCCAGGCGGCGAGGTCGTGGGCCCGTTGTTGTTCGAGGGCCTGGCGGTCGCCGTCGTCGCTGAGTTGTCGACGCGCGTCGGTGAATCCGGGTGGGACCTCGGCGGGGTCGTGGGTGTCGTGGGGGTCGGGGTAGGCGGCGCGGCGTGCCGCGGCCGTTCCGGCGGTCGCTGCCGCGGCGGCCTGGGCGGCGCTGCCGGCGAGTCCGACGTTGCCTTCGGCGGCGGCGGTGGCCTGGGGGGTGATGAGTTCGTTGCGCGGCCGGGGGCGGTGGCCGGGCCGGGAGGGGCGTGGCTCGCGGGCGCTGGCGGGCAGGACGCGGAAGACGCCGGTGTCGAGGTCATCGCTGTCGACGAACTCGACATACATGGGGCCGCCGGGGGTGTATCCCTGAGATTCGGCGTGTTCCTGCACCGATGCGACGAGTTCGGTGCGCAGGACCTGCTCGTACTCGTTGAGCCGTTCGTAGTCCGTCGGAGCGAGTTCGACGGTGAAGGCGTTGGGCACGATGGTGCGTCCTTGGGCGACCACGGCCGCGCGGTCGTCCATGGCGCGGCGCATGGCGGAGGCGATCTCGACCGGCTGGACCTCGGCCTTGAACGCGCGGGCGAATACGCCGTTGACGACGCGTTCGAGCTTCTGCTCGACACGATCGAACAAGCCCATATCGGTATCCCCTCCTCCGCAATCGACTTCCAGGGTATAGGCCACGTTCGGGAGTCGCCTGCACCCTGAGCACCGCTCAGGCCAAGTCTTGACCGTGATGACACCACCCGCGGGGGTGTCGAGTTCGCTGTCGTGCCGGGCTCATCCCCCTTTCAGCAGTCGCCGGAGGACGTGCCGGTACGCGGCGGCGGCCACCCGTTCGAGGATCGGATCGGCGGCCCGCGGGAGCGGCGCGAGCCCGATCTCCTGGGTCCAGGTGACCCGGGAGCCCGACGCCGCCGGCTCCACCCGGGCGTCGATCCGCCCCCGCACGACCCGGCCCGACTTCTCGACGATCGCCCGGCCGTGGTGGTTCCCCTCGCTCGGGGCGTCGAAGCGCCGCACCTCCATGACGTCGTCGACGGCCAGCCGCCCCAGCCCGGTGCGCGCGACGAACCTCCCACCGACGCCGAGAGCCGCGCCCGCCGTGCCGTCGCCGCGCAGGCGGGTCAAGGGGATGACGCGGGTGTGTGCGTCGAGGTCCCAGATGCGTCGCCAGGCCTCGGCCGGGGTCAGCGGCGTGGTCAGGCGGACGGTGAACGTGCCCATGACCGCAGCGTGCCACCACCCACCGACAACCCTTCGCGCGACGCCCGGGAGGCCGGGTTGGCACTTGGGCCCCATCTCTGGGAGGATTGCTCGGCGCGCGCGAGTGGCGGAATAGGCAGACGCGCACGGTTCAGGTCCGTGTGCCCGAAAGGGCGTGGGGGTTCAACTCCCCCTCGCGCACCATGGGTAGTTCACAGTAACTACCTGTTGCGGTTTCCCGAAGCTCCCGACCGGAGACGATCCGGTCGGGAGCTTCGTCGTTGCCACGGCAGGTGTGCCACCGGGTGGAACTCTCACCGGACGCCTGAAAACCCCCGATCACACTCGCCCAACTGTCGCGGGTCGGCCGGCGGCCAAGCCCCGAAGACGAAGAAGACTCCCGGTCCCCTCAGCCCGGGAGTCTTCTGGTGTCGGAGCGGCTGTCGCCGCAGTGGGTGCTCAGCGGCAGGCCGGGAGCTTCTCGAAGCGGTAGCCCTGGGCCGTCATCGTCTTGAGGACGGTGCGCAGACCGGCGATGGTCTGCTGGCGGGGACCGCCGCCGTCGTGCGTGAGGATGATGCTGCCGTTGCGGGCGGGGCGTAGTGCGTTGCGGGACACGACACCTGCTCCGGGGCGGGCCCAGTCTCGGGTGTCGACCGACCACATGACCACGCTCTTGCCCTGGCTCCGCGCGACCTTGCGGACGGTGTTGTTGACGAACCCGCCCGGCGGGCGCATGCACGTGGTCCGGCCGATCACGGCGTCGGTGCGGGTGAGCTGGCTGCGGATCCCCGCCGCGGACAGCTTGTTGAGCCACGGGTGGCTGTAGGTGTGGTTGCCGATGGCGTGACCCTGGGCGCGCACCCGCCGCACGAGGGCCGGGTTGGCCTTCGCGCTGCTCCCGATCATGAAGAACGTCGCCTTCGCGTTGTACTGCTTGAGCAGCGACAACACCTGCGGGGTGAAGCGGGCGTTCGGGCCGTCGTCGAAGGTCAGGTACGCGACCTTGCCCCCGCGGCGCGCCTTGTTGGCCTTGCGCGGGGCCTTCCCCTTGGACACCCCGGCCACCTGGGCCGCGTTCAGAACCTGCGTCTGAGTCTGAGTCCGTGCCTGCGCCTGACCCGGCGCGGCCGTCGACGCCGACGATGTCTGCCCCTCGATCGACACCAGGCTCAACGCCGTGGCGCACGCGACGGCGGCGACGATGGTGCGGCCTGCCCGGCGACCAATACGCATGTGAATCTTCCCCCTCGTGATGGGCGGCCGGGTCTCGGCCGCACCATCAGAGTCGACTCACGCATTCTCCCATCCCCCACGCCCATCTCTCAGCGAGCTCACAATGTCGGGCGCAGGATTCCGCCCCCTCATCCAGCCGCGCAACAGGGTCCTGAACAGGCGATTCGCGCCGTTTCGACGGTGCCTCCCGCCAGCGCTCGGGCGGCGCGCAACGGCGGTCCCACGGATCGAAGAACAACACCGACAACATGAATGAGACCGTGTCAACCATCTGCCCAGGTGGGCGGTGTTCAGCCGGTGGTCGATGTCGTCCGTGTTGTTCTTCGGCGGCGCGACACGGCGTTGAACGTGGGCGCAGGACTCGGGAGGCGAAGGTGTCAGCGCCGGTTCATCACCGATTTCGGGAGGTAGGCGGTGACGACCCAGTTGGGGGCGTCGACGACCTCGCTGATCTTGAGATCGACCACGACGCTGCACAGCAGGTAGGCATCGCGCGGCTCGAGGCGGTACTCGCGCCCGAGCAGGTCGATCATCGCCCGCACCGCGTCCTGCGCGGCCTTCATGAGGTCGGGCGCGACGCCCATCGTCGCGTGGTGGCCGGCGTCCTCGATGCCGGCTCGCAGCGGGCCGGTGGTCTCGAACTGCGGGCCGGGGATGACGCGGTCCTTGTGCAGGCGGACCCGCACGGCGCCCTGCATCGAGCCCAGTTCCATCGCCGAGACGCACACCTCCCCGTCACCCTGAGCGCCGTGCGGATCGCCGAACGCCAGACGGGCCCCGGGCAGTTGCACCGGCAGGTAGAGGGTCGAGCCGACGACGAGGTCGCGGCAGTCCATGTTCCCGCCGAAGTAACCGGGCGGCATGACCGGAGTCGGTTCGGCCACGTCGGGCGTCACGGCCATGACCCCGAGGAACGGCCGCAACGGGATCGTGGCCACGTCGTGGAACGCGACGCTGCTCTGGTTCTGGATGTCCCACCGGTAGAGGTACGCGTCGTCGAAGTCGTCCGGAAGCAGCCCGAGCCCGGGGATGGAGGCGGTCCACGCCCAGTCACCGGTGGTGAACTCGAGGGGTTCGAGCGAGACGACGTCTCCCGACTCGGCGCCCTCGACGACGACCGGCCCGGCGAGGGGATACACCCGGTCGAAGTCGAGTGCCGGAGGGTTGGCACCGGTCTGCGCGTCGTCGTAGACCCCACCCGAGGCGTCCTGCACCGTGAACTCGACGACATCGCCGTCGGAGACGGTGAGAACGGGCTCGTGCTCGGTGGACCAGAGTCGGAACGGGGGTCCGGGGATCTCGTGCGTGGTCATCGGCGGTCCTCTCGGTCGAGCCGGGTCGGCCCTTCCGACCTTAAAAGGCTGTTCGTCGCGGATGGCCCTCGGCCGGGTCGACCGGGCGGGTCGACACCAGGTCCGACGTCGCTCGTCGAGACCGCCGCCCGAGCATGAAGCGGGACTATAAAGGCTGCCTACCTAGTGGTGTCATCCGCATAAGCGCAGGTGGGAGCGTCGTCGTGGCCGCCAAGACCTCCGACCTCGCGCGTTATGGTCCCGTTTGGTGCTCGCTGCACCCCCTCGTGCCCGCGGCGGACGCGGCCGGCGTGGCCGTTCCGTCGGGCCGCGTGCCACGCGAGCAGCAGGGCGGCGCCGAGGGTCACGATCCCGAACCCCACGCGTCCCGCCGACGGCAGGAAGAACTGGGGCAGCGCTGTCGCGATACAGGCTCCGAGCGGAGCCGCCGCCCAGCGCGGGGAGCCGACGCGGGCCCACGCGAGCGCCGAGGCGATTCCCGAGACCGCCAAGGACAGCAGGCCGGCGCCGAACATCGTCATGGCCACGCCACCGTTGCGGATCTGCTGGGCCACCTCCAGCGCGCCGAGGTCACCGGCCGCCGCGTGCTGACCGAGGACGTGCAGCGCGAACGTCTCCGCGCCGTAGTAGGGCAGGACCAGCACCAGTCCGGCCAGGCCGCACCACCGCGCGACCGCGCTCAGGCCGCTGGGCGCGACGTCGAACATCCGCACCCCCAGGCGCGCCGCCGAGGCCAGTGCCGCCATGCCGCTCACGTGGGCGACCACCCACCAGGGCGAGGCGAAGGCCGCAGCGATCGCGTGCGGGTCGGCGCTCGCATCGCCGTACGGGCGCGTCGTCAGGTACAGGGCCATGAACACACCGGTCCCCACGGCGGGAGCCACGAGTCGTCGATCCATGAGACATCTCCTTCGATAGTGAGAGCAGTGCTCTCGAAGTGATGACATGAATCTAGAGCGGTGCTCTCGCATTTTCAAGAGCAGTGCTCTCGGATATGCTCGGCGAGGCCTGATCGACTCCCGACGAAGGTGGGACCCATGGGAATCCGTGACGACGCGCGCAGGGTGACGACCGCCGCCATCCTCCTGGCCGCACGACGGGAGATCGCCAAGCACGGGGGTGGCGGACTGTCGATGCGCAGGGTCGCGCGGGAGGTCGACCTGGTGTCCTCGGCGGTGTACCGCTACTTTCCGAGCCGCGAAGCGCTGCTGACGGCGATGATCCTCGAGAGCTACGAGCACCTGGCCGATGCGCTCGCCGAGGCCGAGCCTGGTCGATGGGCGTCCACGGCCAGGGCGCTGCGGGCATGGGCCACGGCAAATCCCCATGAGTTCCAGTTGATCTACGGCACGCCCGTGCCCGGCTACGTCGCGCCACCCGAGACCGTCCCCGCAGCGGCGAGGGTCGCGGCCCCTTCCTCGCCGCGGGCGCAGGACACGAGGTCGCCGAGTTCACGGACGCCGCGTTGCGCTCGCAGATGCGGGAGGTCGTCGACGCCACCCCCGGCGCGAATCCGGCGGGCGCCGCGGCGGTCCTGGCCGAGTTGGCGGCCCTCGTCGGCTTCGTCGGCCTCGAGCTGGCCGGCCACTTCGTCGGGACCGCGGAGCCGGCCGACGCGCTGTTCGAGGCTGTGATCAGGCGTCAGGAGCGCACTCTCGGGCTGGCGTAGGCATCGGCCGGCCCCCGCGCGGTCGGAATCCTCCTCGCGTGCGGGGGTCGGTCGGGCCGGCAGATCGACGAAGCGCCCCCTGCCGCGTGGCAGGAGGCGCTTCGCGTGAGTGGTTCTCGGATCAGAAGACGGCCTTGCCGCCGGTGACACCGATGATCGAGCCCGAGACGTAGCTGGCATCGGCGGGCGAGGCGAGGAACACGAAGGCCCCGGCGCACTCCGAGGGCTGCCCCGCGCGGCCGAGCGGCGTGTCGCCACCGAACTGCTCGACCTTCTCCTCCGGCTGGGTGGCCGGCTGCAGCGGCGTCCAGATCGGGCCCGGGGCGACCGAGTTGACCCGGATGCCCTTCTCGCCCAGCTCGGAGGCGAGGTTGACGGTGAAGTTCGTGATCGCGGCCTTGGTGGAGGCGTAATCCATGAGCCCGGGCGACGGCTGGTAGGCCTGCACCGAGGAGTTGTTGATGATGCTCGCGCCCTTCTTCAGGTGCGGCACGGCAGCCTGCGTGATCCAGAACAACGCGTAGAGGTTGGTCTTGAAGGTGCGGTCGAGCTCTTCGGTGGTGATGTCGAGCATCGAATCGCGGCGCGCCATCTGGAACCCGGCGTTGTTGACGAGGATGTCGAGGCCGCCGAACGCCTCGACCGTGTCCTCGACGATCTTGGTGCAGACCGACTCCTCACGGATGTCGCCCGGAAGCAGCAGCGCCTTGCGGCCGGCCTTCTCGATCCACTTCTGGGTGTCCTCGGCGTCGGGCTGCTCCTCGGGCATGTAGGAGATCGCCACGTCGGCACCCTCACGGGCGTACGCGATGGCGACGGCGCGGCCGATGCCGGAATCGCCGCCGGTGATGAGGGCCTTGAGGCCCTCGAGCTTGCCGGAGCCTTCGTAGGTCTGCTCGCCGTGGTCGGGCAGCGGGGTCATGTCGCTGGTCAGTCCGGGCGGCTGCTGCTGCTGAGCAGGGAACCCGCCCTGGTCGGTGACGAGCTTCTCGGCGTTGCGGGCGACTTCGGGGTTCAGCGTCATGCCCGTCCCATTCCCCGGTGTCGAAGGTCGCAAACCGGACACACCACCGCTTTGCGGGGTGCGTCGGTGCTCCGACGATCAGAGGCGGACGAGACGAACCGGCGGTGCGTCCGGGCTGTCCAGGGAGAACGCGAACACGGCGCCGGGCTCGGCTGCGGCGGCCTGCACCTCACGCTCGTCGGCGGTCGGGCCGCCGTAGCGGCGGAAGGTCGAGGTGAAGACGCTGTTGCCGGCGATCTGGAAGGCCGAGAGCGCGTCGGCCTGGCTGTCGGCGGCCACGACGAGGCGGGCGCGGGTGGCCTCGGCGTCGCCGAGTGCGTCGGCGACGTCGGCATGCACCTTGGCGGTGACAGCGAACACGGTGGAGGCGGACGGAGCCGTCATCGGAAGATCCTTCAGGTCGTACGTCAGGGGATGGTGGCTTCGTCGCCGCTGGAATTATCGACACGCGCCGCCCGTGAACCAAGTTCTTCGGGGCGATGTTCCGCCAGATGTCGTCCGGTGTTCGGCGGGCGCTGCGCCGACTCGACGCCGGCGCTCGCGGGGTTCGCGTACACCGTACGCACGCAGGGGAGTTCAGGAGCCCCCAGGTCTGGCGTCCCCGCCGTACCCAGCGGGACGGACGACGGAGGGTTGTCCACAGCCGCCTCGTGGGCGCCGATCGTCAGCGCCTGGTCTTTCTAGCGTCGCCGCATGAAACGAACCCAGGTGCCCCTCGCACTCGTCGCTCTTCTCACCCTGTCTGCCTGTGCGGCCCCCGCTGCCGGAGTCGGTCCGGCACCTGCGGCGCCCACGTCCGTCTCGTCGATGCCGCCCGAGCCGGCGTCACCGACCCCCACCGACGCTCCGCGCGCGCCCGATCGCATCGCCCAGGCGGTGCCGAAGGAGATCGTCCCGGTGGCGTTCGGGCAGACCGTGACCACTCCAGCAGGCGTGTCGGTGCGCATGGATCCCCCCAAGGGGTACGCGCCCGGAAAGCTCCGGTCCTTGGGCAGGGATGGAACGCCGATCCCCCCGTCGTCCGAACCCCTCACGGTCATCAGGGTGCAGGTGACGAACGGGTCGTCCGCCGCGCTCGCACTCAACAGCATCCGGACGTACCTCACCCGTGACGGCGAACCCGTCACGAAACCGAAATACACCTTCAAGACCTTCAAAGGTCTGGAGAAGGAGCACTGGCTGCGGCCGGGTGGGGAACTCACGGTCGACTACGCACTGAGGGGGCCGGCTAACGGGGTGTGGGAGGCCGAGGTCGCAGGATTCGACGAGCAGGTCGTGGACCTCGTCCCGTGGGCCCGATTCGCCTCTGATCCCGCGTTGCGGGCCGCGACGACCGCCATGCGCCTGCAGTCCCCGAAGCCCGGACCCCGGACCGAGCACGGCCGGCCGCTCGACGAGCAGTGACCTCACGCGGTGGGGGGTGGAGTCGCGGACGGGGATCGGTGTGCGCGCGCACCTCCCGATCCCCGCCCGGACTGCTGTGACCCGGAGCCCCGTCAGCGCTTGCGAGGCTCGACGACCATGGCGGATCCGCCACCACCTCGCGTGGGTTCGACGGCCGGGGTGAACACGCCGCGCGCGGGCATGGCGATCGCGGTGGCACGCCCGATGGCCTCGGCCTTCGTCATCGGTTGACCCATCGCCTTGAGCGCCGCGCCGGTCTTGGTGTCGATGATGCGGGCCTCGGCGGTGGCTCCCGTGTTGCGCGAGGAGATCCGCGGGGCGGCCACGGCGCCGACGGGGGTGAGATCACGGTCGACGTACCCGAGCAGGATCTGCGCGGTCGTCGTGATGATCGTCGATCCACCGGCCGCGCCGGCGGCGAACACCGGGCGTCCGTTCTCCAGCACGATCGTCGGTGCCATCGACGAGCGGGGTCGCTTGCCCGGCGCGGGGAGGTTGGGGTGCGGCACGCCCTTGGTCGGGGCGGTGAACTCGAAGTCCGTGAGCTGGTTGTTGAGCAGGAAGCCGTACCCCGGCACGACCATGCCCGAGCCACCGAACGCCTCGATCGTCGAGGTGTAGGAGGCGACGTTGCCCCACTTGTCGGCCACCGTGAGGTGGGTCGTCGAGGATCCTTCGTTGACCCCTCCCGTCTTGCCCGGAGCCACCGGCCCGCAGGAGGTGTAGGACCCGTCGGGCTCACCGAAGGCGATCGGCCGCGCGGCGGCCTTCTCCGGGTCGAACCCGCAGGCCCGCTCGGCGGCGAATCCGCTCGAGAGGAGCTCCTTGACCGGAACCCCCTCGACGTCGGCGACCCAGCGGTTGCGGTCGGCGAACGCGGTGGCGCTCGCGTCGGCGAAACGGTGCAGGTACTGCACGTCGTCGGTGGCAGATGTCGCTGTGTCCGTGCGCTTCTCGTACGCCGACATGAGGTTGAGGATCTCGGCGACGGCGATCCCTCCGGAGCTGGGCGCCGGCATGCCGTAGACCTCCATGCCGCGGTAGCTGCTGACGACCGGGTCCTTGCGCAGCACCCGATAGGCGTGCAGGTCGGCGGTGGTCATGCCACCGGTGGGCACCGTGACACCGTCGACGGTCTTCGGGCGGTTGACGGTGTCGACGACGGCCTTGCCGATGGGGCCGCGGTAGAGGGCGTCGATGCCGTCCTTGCGGAGCAGTCCCAGGGTCTTGGCGAGGTCGGGCTGTCTGAGCACCGTGCCCGGCTGCACGGGCTCCCCGCCCGGCAGGAAGACGGCGGCCGTGGCCGGGAACATCGAGAAGCGTTTCGCGTTGTCGGCCGTCGCCGCGCTGAAGGCCTCGTCGACGACGAAGCCGCGCTCGGCGATGCGCTGTGCGGGGGCGAGCATGTCCGTCAGTGAGCGCTTGCCCCATCGGTCCAGAGCGGCCTGCCAGATCGCGGGGTTGCCGGGAACGCCCACCGACAGACCGGAGTTGACGGCCTTGTCGAAGTTCATCGGCGTTCCGTCGGCCTCGAGGAACGAGGTCTCGGTCATCGACTTCGGCGCGGTCTCCCGGCCGTCGAGGGTCTTGACCTGCTTGTTCTTGGCGTCGTAGTAGACGAAGAACCCGCCACCACCCATGCCGGTGGCGTAGGGCTCCACGACGTTGAGGGCGGCGGTGGCGGCGACGGCCGCGTCGGCGGCGGTCCCACCCTTCTTCAGTACATCGATGGCCACCTGGCTGGCGACGGGGTCGACGGAGGCGACGGCACCTCCGGATCCGGTCATCGTGGCCGCCTTGGGCAGTCGATGACCGACGGGCGGGTCGGAGGTCGGGGTGGCGTGGGCGGCGGCGGCAGGGGTGAGGAGGAGGGGAAGGGCAGCGGCGAAGGCGAGTCCGGCTCGGCTGTTCATGCACTCGGACCCTACGGCTTCCCTGCCACCGGTGGAAGATTCCTGGAGAAACGGCTGATGATCGTCTGGGTCGATGACGTCGTCTGAGGCTATCTCGCGTTGTCACTAGAGAGTGATAGAGGGCGGCATCGTCCGCAGATGGTTCCCTGAAGGTGCCGCCCGGCAGCAGTCGATGCAGTCTTCTCGCCACGTATCAGCAGAAGCCTAGATATGGCCAGAATGTGGAATCGGGCCCGATCTCTCCGGCAGGTCCAGACGTCGTGCCGGGGTCAGAACCCCGCGAGGCGTCGGACGACGTCGTCTCCGGTGGTGTCGGTGGGCAGGTCGACGTCGTCGAGGCGGCGGATCGGCGCGACGCCGCGCACGCTGGAGACGAACCACGCACCGTCGGCCGCGCGGACGTCGGCGGGGGTGAACAGGCGATGGGTCAGCGTGTACCCCTCCTGAGGGGCCGCCTCTGCGATCCGGTCGATCGTGATCGAGGCGAGGACACCGGTCGCGCCGGTGGGGGTGGTGGCCAGCTCGCGCCCGTGACGCACGACGATCGCCGAGGTCGGTGCCTCGAGCGCGAATCCGTCGGTGGAGACGAAGAGCGCGTCGTCGGCGCCGCGTCGATGGGCCTCCTCCTTGGCGGCGAGCTTGGTCGCGTAGGCGATGGTCTTGACGCCGCCCAGCAGCCACGGCGCGTCCGCGTAGGCGTCCGAGGCGACTCCGCGGCTCAGGGTGGCCACCGTGATGCCCTCCCGCTGACGGAAGGTCTCCTCGCCGATCTCGGTGAGCGTGACGTAGGCGACGGGCCCCGCCGGCAGCGTCTCGCCACCACCGGTGAGGACGAGTTTGAGCATCGCCTCACCGTCGCCGGCGTACACGCGGCAGGCCTCCTGCGTGAGGTCGTGCCAGGCGGCCGGCTCGGGGCAGGGGATGCCGAGTGCTGCCGCCGACCTGTGCAGACGCGCGATGTGGAGCTCGAGGACGTCGATGTCCGCGACGCCGGCCGCGAAGCGCACCCGGGTCGCGTCGAAGCAGCCGTGACCGCGCGTGAGCCCGAGATCGTCGACCCCGACCACCGGTGTCGCGGTGGGGACGACGCCACGACCGAGGAGCACGGCCACCTGCTGCAGTGTGTTCGACATGGGGGCGAGCCTACGGGGATCCGCGAGTGGCCGAGGGGGAGGGAGAGAGGGGTCGATGACGCTCGCTAGCGCTCACTACGCCATTTGCTAGAGAGGCGTAGCTCCCGATGAGCACGCTGACGACCCACCTGAAACCGGAGGGCGCGGGAGGGCGCGGAGCGGTGGGTACAGGGGCCGGCTGGGGGTGTCGGTGCCGCCTCCTAGGATTCCGGGCATGCGTGTCGCGAGCTTCAACGTCAACGGGATCAGGGCCACACAGCGGCGAGGGTTCTCCGAGTGGCTCGACCGGCGGGGGTGCGACGTCGTGGCGCTGCAGGAGGTGCGGTGCCCGGCGGACATGCTGCCGGAGGGGGTCTTCGGCGACTACCACCTCACCTACGACCAGGGGACCATCAACGGCCGCAACGGGGTCGCGGTGCTCACCCGGCAGCCGCCCGCAGCGGTCCGGGCATGGGGCGCCGGGGTGCTCGTGCGCGCCCCGGGGGAGTCGCACGTCGAGCCCGTCCCGCACGACGTCGCGTGGCCACTGGCCCGTGACCTGCGCGGATTCGCCGGCGACGGGCGCTACGTCGAGGTCGACCTCGCCGACGCGCCCCTGACGGTGGCCTCCCTCTACCTGCCCAAGGGCGGGTTGCCGGCCGAGTTGCAGAAGCCCGGAGGGCGCGACGAGCCCGACGGCGGAGCCAAGTACGCGCGCAAGATGCGGTTCCTCTCCGGCTTCGCCCGCCACCTCACCGCCGCACGCCGGGCGGCGGCCTCCCGAGGCCGGCAGTACGTCGTCATGGGCGACTTCAACGTCGCCCACACGCGCCAGGACCTGCGCAATTGGCGCACCAACCAGAAGTCCGAGGGGTTCCTGCCCGAGGAGCGGGAGTGGTTCTCCTCGATCACCTCCCCGCGCACCCTGATCGACGTCGTGCGGCACGTGCACCCCGAGGCCGACGGGCCGTACTCGTGGTGGAGCTGGCGCGGTCAGGCGTTCACCAACGACACCGGCTGGCGTATCGACTACCACCTCGCCACCCCCGCCCTGGCGCGCAGCGCGACCTCGGCCGTCGTCGACCGTGAGGGCAGCTACGAGGAGCGCCTGTCCGACCACGCGCCCGTCGTCGTCGACTACGACTACGACTACTGAGGCGCGACTGCGGCGTCGCGGCCTGTTCCCCCTGCGAGTTCGACTGGGCGACCAAGTCATTGGATCTCGCCTCGCCCGTAGACGAAGGACTGTCGGTGTTCGGTGCTGTGATGGCCACATGACGACGCACCGGCCGCCGGTCTGCGGCATCCTTCCGCCCTATCTCCTCCGCACCCTCGCCCAACGCACGGGCGAACCGGCGGTGGCCCGAGCCGCCGAACACACCCTGCTCATCGAGCGCACCCTGCGCACCGAGCGGGAGGTCCGGGCCCACGCTCCTCACGACCGCGGCCGGCCTCCGGGGCCGGGGTTCGTGCCCGACCGGTTGCGCTCCGCGCCCGCGCCCCCGCGCCGACGCCCGACGGTGACCACCGAGGAGGCGAGCGAAGGTCCCGCCTCCCCGCAGCGGTCGGTGCACGACGCCGAGCACGGTTCGTCGCTGCCGGGCACCCTCGCGCGCTCCGAGGGCCAGGGCCCGCACGCCGACGAGTCGGTCAACGAGGCCTACGACGGCCTGGGCGCCACGTGGCGTCTGTTCCAGCAGGAGTTCGGCCGCGACAGTCTCGACGGCGCAGGCCTCCCGCTGGTGGCCTCCGTGCACTTCGAACGCGACTACGATAACGCGTTCTGGGACGGCCGGCAGATGGTGTTCGGCGACGGCGACGGCAAGGTGTTCCGCTCGTTCACCGACAGCCTCGACGTCATCGGTCACGAACTCGCCCACGGCTTCACCCAGTACACGGCCGGATTCGTCTACGTGGGGCAGTCGGGCGCGCTCAACGAGCACGTCTCCGACGTCTTCGGGGTCCTCACCGCGCAGTTCAACGCCGACGTCGACGCGAACGCGGCCGACTGGCTCGTGGGCAAGGAGTTGTTCACCGAGGCCGTCAACGGCAAGGCCCTGCGGTCGATGATCGAACCCGGCACGGCCTACGACGACCCCCAGCTCGGCAAGGATCCGCAGCCGGCGTCGATGGCCGACTACGTGACGCTCCCGCACACGGCCGAGCACGACAACGGTGGCGTGCACATCAACTCCGGCATCCCCAACCGGGCGTTCGCGCTCGCGGCCCGCGAGGTCGGTGGGCGCGCCTGGCAGACGGTCGGGCCGGTCTGGTACGACGTGATGACCGCCGGAGAACTCGCCAAGGACGCCGACTTCGTCGCGTTCGCCCGCGCCACCCTCGCGGCCGCGCTCGCGCGCTACGGCGAGGACTCGCCCGCGTGGCGGGCCGTCGACGGGGCCTGGCGCGAGGTCGGGGTCGAGACGGCAGGATGAGGCCATGACCGTCATCAAGATCAACGCCATCACCGTTCCGGCCGACTCCGGCGACGAACTCGCCCACCGCTTCGCCGCCCGCGCGGGCGCCGTCGACGACCAGCCCGGATTCGAGGGATTCGAGCTGCTCAAGCCCACCGACGAGGGGCGTCACGTGTGGCTCGTCGTCACGCGCTGGGCCGACGAGGAGTCGTTCCAGGCGTGGCTGACCTCGCGCGACTTCGCCCACGGGCACGGTCAGGGACGCCCCGGCGGCGAGGGTGAGCAGGCCGCCGGTCAGGCTCCGCACGGGCACGGCGAGGGACACGGCCAGGCCCACGGTGAGGGGCACGGCGAGGGCCACGGTGGGTCGCCCAAGCCCGTCGGGCTCAGCGCCGAACTGTGGGGGTATGAGGTGGCCGGAGGCAGTACCGGCCGCACCTCCTGAGCCGCGCCTCGCCGACCGCCCCGCCCGCGGGGTGAACACAGAGAGGAACGCGGACCGCACCGCAGCGGGACTCCCGCTACGGTGCCTGAACCGCGTGTCGCCCTGCCAGCGAAGGAGTCCGGCCCATGTTCAGCAAGATCCTCGTCGCCAACCGGGGTGAGATCGCCGTCCGGGCGTTCCGCGCCGCTACCGAGCTCGGCGTCAAGACCGTCGCCGTCTTTCCGTACGAGGACCGCAACAGCGAGTACCGGTTCAAGGCCGACGAGGCCTACCGGATCGGCGAGGAGGGCCACCCGGTCCGGGCGTACCTCGACCCCCAGGGCATCGTCGAGGCCGCGGTGTCGGCCGGGGTCGACGCCGTCTACCCCGGGTACGGATTCCTCTCGGAGAACCCCGAACTCGCCACCTTGTGCGCCGAGGCCGGGCTGACGTTCGTCGGCCCACCGGCGGAGGTGCTGCACCTGACGGGCAACAAGGCGCGGGCGATCGAGGCCGCCAAGTCCGCGGGGTTGCCGACGCTGAACTCCACCGAGGCGAGCGACGACGTGGAGACGCTGCTGGGCCAGGCCGAACAGGTGGGCTTCCCGCTGTTCGTCAAGGCCGTCAGCGGCGGCGGCGGTCGTGGCATGCGGCGCGTCGACGACGAGGCCGGTCTGCGCGAGGCCCTCGAGGCCGCGATGCGCGAGGCGGAGTCGGCGTTCGGCGACGCCCGCATGTACCTGGAGGAGGCGGTCGTTTCACCCCGGCACATCGAGGTGCAGATCCTCGCCGACGCCCACGGCCAGGTCATCCACCTGTTCGAGCGTGACTGCTCGGTGCAACGGCGTCACCAGAAGGTCGTCGAGCTCGCCCCCGCGCCCAACCTCGATCCCGAACTGCGGGAGCGCATCTGCGCCGACGCCGTCGCGTTCGCGCGCGAGATCGGCTACGTCAACGCGGGCACCGTCGAGTTTCTGCTCGACCCCACCACCGGCCGCTACGTCTTCATCGAGATGAACCCGCGCATCCAGGTGGAGCACACGGTCACCGAGGAGGTCACCGACGTCGACCTCGTCTCCTCCCAACTGCGCATCGCCGCAGGTGAATCCCTCGCCGACCTGGGGTTGGCGCAGGAGGACATCCGTATCCGCGGGGTGGCGCTGCAGTGCCGCATCACCACCGAGGACCCCACCAACGAGTTCCGTCCCGACACCGGCAAGATCACGGTCTACCGCGCGCCGGGCGGCGCCGGCATCCGGCTCGACGGCGGCACCGTGTTCGACGGAGCGGTCATCGGCGCGCACTTCGACTCGATGCTCGTCAAGCTCACCTGCCGCGGCCGCGACCTGTCGATGGCGGTCACGCGGGCGCGACGGGCGCTCGCGGAGTACCGCATCCGTGGCGTCAACACGAACATCGGATTCCTGCAGGGTGTGCTGAGCGACCCCGACTTCGTAGCCGGCAACGTCACGACCTCGTTCATCGACGACCGCCCGCACCTGCTCCACCCGCGACCGTCGGCCGACCGCGGCTCGAAGATCCTGTCCTACGTCGCGCACGTCACCGTCAACAAGCCCTACGGCGAGCACCGCGTGAGCGTGCACCCCCGGCACAAGCTCCCCGCGGTGGATCTGCAGTCGCCACCCCCGGACGGCGCGCTGCAGTGTCTGCGCGACCTGGGCCCCGAGGGATTCGCGGCCGACCTGCGCGCGCGCACGGCGGTCGGCGTCACCGACACCACGTTCCGCGACGCGCACCAGAGCCTGCTCGCCACCCGCGTCCGCACCCGCGACCTGCTCTGGGCCGCACCCCACGTCGCGCGACTCACCCCCGAACTGCTCTCGGTGGAGGCCTGGGGCGGTGCGACATACGACGTGGCGCTCCGGTTCCTGTGGGAGGACCCGTGGGACCGCCTGGCCCAGTTGCACGAGGCGATGCCCAACCTGCCCATCCAGATGCTGCTGCGCGGTCGCAACACCGTCGGATACACGCCCTACCCCACCAAGGTCACCGACGTGTTCGTCGAGCAGGCCGCCAAGACCGGCGTCGACGTGTTCCGCATCTTCGACGCGCTGAACTCCGTCGAGCAGATGCGGCCGGCCATCGACGCCGTGCGGGCCACCGGGACGGCGATCGCCGAGGGCGCGCTCTGCTACACGGGCAACATGCTCAGCCCCGGCGAGAAGCTCTACACCCTCGACTACTACCTGCACCTGGCGGAGGAGATCGTCGAGGCCGGCGCCCACGTCATCGGCATCAAGGACATGGCCGGTCTGCTGCGGCCGGCCGCCGCGGCGAAACTGGTGACCGCGCTGCGTGAGCGGTTCGACCAGCCGGTGCACCTGCACACCCACGACACCGCCGGCGGGCAGATCGGCACGCTGCTCGCCGCGATCGACGCGGGAGTGGACGCCGTCGACGCCGCCACGGCCACGATGGCGGGCACGACAAGCCAGCCGTCGATGTCGGCGCTGGTGGCGGCCCTGGCGGGCACCGAACGCGACCCCGGGTTGTCGTTCGAGGCCGTTGCCGGACTCGAGCCGTTCTGGGAGACGACCCGGCAGATGTACCAGCCGTTCGAATCGGGACTGCCCGGGCCGACGGGACGCGTCTACCGACACGAGATTCCGGGCGGGCAGTTGTCCAACCTGCGCCAGCAGGCCATCTCACTCGGCCTGGGGGACCGCTTCGAGCGCATCGAGGACATGTACGCCGCCGCCAACGACATGCTCGGCAACATCGTCAAGGTGACCCCGAGCTCCAAGGTCGTCGGCGACCTCGCGCTCGCCCTCGTGGGCGCCGACGTCGATCCGGCCAAGTTCGAGGCCGACCCGCAGAACTACGACATCCCGGACTCGGTCATCGGGTTTCTCAACGGCGACCTCGGCGACCCGCCCGGTGGATGGCCGGAGCCGTTCCGCACCAAGGCCCTTCAGGGTCGGGCGTTGCCGCCGCCGCGGGAGGAGGAGCTGTCGGCCGAGGACGAGCAGGCGCTGGCGGAGCGGCCGACCGACACCCTCAACCGGTTGCTGTTCCCCGGCCCGACCAAGGAGTTCGAGGAGGCGTTCGAGAAGTACTCCGACCTCTCCGTGCTCGGCACGGTGGAGTTCCTCCACGGTCTGCAGGTCGGCGTCGAGCACCGGGTCGAGATCGAGCCCGGCAAGGTCCTGCTGCTCGGGGTGCTGTCCATCGGTGAGCCCGACCAGCACGGCATGCGCACCGTCATGTGCACGCTCAACGGGCAGACACGCCAGGTCGAGGTGCGCGACGAGTCGGTGCAGTCGACGGTCAAGGCCGCCGAGAAGGCCGACCCGAGCGTCGCCGGTCATGTGGCTGCTCCCTTCGGCGGGGTCGTCACCCTCAAGGTCGAGGTCGGCGACACCCTGAACCAGGGCGACCCCGTGGCCACCATCGAGGCCATGAAGATGGAGGCCACGATCAGCGCGCCGACCTCGGGCACCGTCGAGCGGCTCGCCATCGGCGCGCAGGGTCAGGTGGAAGGAGGAGACCTTCTCGTCGTCCTGTCCTGACGTCCGGGACGATCGATCCCACGTATCAAGACTCCAGTCTGTGTTCGACGCTGTCGATCGGCGTGATCGAGGCCGTCTCACCCCCGGTGCACCCGGTGGGCCGCTGCGCCTCGTAGCGTGGAACCGAGGCGATCGTCGATCGCACCCCGTCCGAGCTGAAGGAGAGCGCATGTCCGTCGAGCTGACCGACCACGGCCCCCACCCGTTCGTCATCGACATCGAGGAGGCCACCCTCGCCAACACCAACTACCGCACCACGCTCTGGACCGGGCCCAACATGCAGCTCACGGTCATGGCCATCGCTCCCGGTGACGACATCGGCCTCGAGGTGCACGACGACCACGACCAGTTCCTGCGCATCGAGGCCGGCCGCGGCAAGGTGCAGATGGGACCCGCGGAGGACGACCTGTCCTTCGAGCGCGAGGTCGAGGACGACTTCGTCGTGCTCGTGCCCGCCGGCTCGTGGCACAACATCACGAACATCGGCGACGAGCCGCTCAAGGTCTACTCGCTCTACGCGCCGCCGGAGCACGAGCACGGCACCGTGCACCCGACCAAGGCCGACGACCACGGCCACGACCACTGACCTGACCCGACTCGATCGGCGGCGGCCACATGGCGATCTGGGGGTTGGCTGCGGTCGCCATCCTCGTCGGGACCGTCCTGCAGCGGGTGTCCGGCACGGGGGTGGGGTTGGTGTGCGCACCGATCCTCGCCCTCCTGCTGGGCTCCGCGCAGGGCGTGCTCGTCACCAACGCCACGACGACGGTCTCCGGGTTCCTCATCATGCTCGCCGTCCGTCGCGACATCGACTGGCGTCGGGCGGGGGCGATCTGCCTGGCGGCGGTTCCGGGAGCCATCCTCGGAGCCTTCGTCGTGCGTGAGTTGTCGCCCTCCTGGCTGCAGGTCGTCCTCGGCGCGGTCGTCCTCACCGGCGTGCTGGTGACGGTGACGCTCCCGCGGTTGCCCGAGGTGCGCGGTCGGGGACCCATGGCACTGGCCGGCGTGATCGGCGGCCTGTTCAACACGACGGCCGGGGTCGCCGCACCGGCGATGGTGATCTACTCCCGGCTCTCCCGGTGGGAGCACCGCTCGTTCGCGGCGACGTTGCAACCGATCTTCATGACGATGGGCGCGCTGTCCGTCGTCACCAAGACCGCGCTGGGCGCGGCACCGACGACCCCGCCGTGGTGGTTCCCGATCGTCGTCGTCCTCACGGTCCTCGCGGGGGCACGCCTCGGTGGCCTGCTCGTCACGCGTGTCTCGACCGACCACGCCCGCACCCTCGCGCTCGTCCTCGCCGGCACCGGGGGCGCGGTGACTCTCGTGCGCGGACTCACCGCCCTGTGAGCGCGCACCCCCGACTCCCGAACTCGAACCCCACGCCGAAGCGCGCCGAGACCGCCGGCTATAGCCGGCGGTCTCGGCGTCTTCTGCGACAGTGAACGGATGGACGACGATCGGGGGATGCGATGCTCGAGCTCAGGGGCCTGACACGCAGGTTCGGTGAGTACCTGGCCGTCGACGACGTGAGTTTCACCGTGCAGGACGGCCGGATGGTGGGCTTCGTCGGCGGCAACGGTGCGGGCAAGACGACGACGATGCAGATGATCATGGGCGTCCTCGCGCCCACGGCCGGTGAGGTGCGCTGGCAGGGGCGGCCGGTGACCCACGCCGAACGCGCCCGGTTCGGCTACATGCCCGAGGAGCGCGGCCTCTACCCCAAGCAGCCGATCCTCGGCCAGCTCGTGTACCTCGGGCGGCTGCGCGGGCTGACGAAGGCCGACGCCGAGCATCGCGCGACCGAGCTCCTGCGCCGCTTCGGGCTCGGGGAACGCACGAAGGACAAGGTCGAGACCCTCTCGCTGGGTAACCAGCAGCGCGGGCAGATCATCGCGTCCGTGCTCGGCGACCCCATGATGCTCGTGCTCGACGAGCCGTTCAGCGGGCTCGACCCGGCGGCGACCGACCAGATGAGCGAGCTGCTGCGCGAGCACACACGCCGGGGTGCCGGTCCTGTTCAGTTCTCACCAGCTCGATCTCGTCGACCGGCTGTGCGACTCGATCGTCGTCCTGCACCGGGGGCGGGTCGTCGCGCAGGGCACGTCGGAGGACCTGCGGGCGAACACGCCGTTGCGCTATCGGCTCGTCACGTCCGGCGAGACGGCCTGGGTGGCGCAGCGGCCGGGGATCGAAGTCCTCGGGCGCGACGGCGAGGGGATGATCCTCGCGCCCGTCGACGAACACGCGGCCGAACGCCTCCTCGTGGAGGCCGCCGAGCGTGGCGGCGTCAAGGAGTTCGCCCGCCTGCGCCCCTCGCTGTCGGAGATCTACCGGGAGGTGACGGAGTCATGAGATCCACGTGGACCCTGGTCGCGCAGCGCGAGATCCTCGTCAAGCTGCGGGATCGCAACTTCCTCATCGGCACGGCGCTGACCCTCGTGCTGCTGCTCGCCGTGATCTTCCTGCCGATGGCGTTCGGCGGCATGGGCCCTTCGGGCACGACGTGCACCGTCGCCGTGGTCGACGACGAGGCACGCGGCCTCGTCGAACGGTCGGACGCGCTTCTCGAGCAGACGGGTGATCCGTTCGGCGGGGAGGACGCCGACTCCGGCATCCAGGCGGTGGCCGTGGGCGACCGGGCCGCCGCCGAGGACGCGGTGCGTCAGGGCGGGGCGACCGCTGCGCTGGTGGACTCCGGTGGTCGGTGGGAGTTGCTCGCCGACGGGTCGCCGCCCCTGCAGCTGTCCACGTCGATCGGCCGCTCCGTGGAAGCGGCGACGTTGGAACGCAACGCCGCGGAGGCGGGCACGACCGTCGAGAAGCTCACGGCCGGAGCCACGCTCACGCAGGTGGACCTGGCCGGCGACTCCGCGGCCGACCCGGTGCTCGGCGGGCTCATGGACCTCTTCGTCGGGATCGCCTTCGGGGCGCTGTTCTACATGGCCGCGATCATGTTCGGGATGCAGATCGCCCAGAGCGTCGTGGAGGAGAAGCAGTCGCGCATCGTGGAGATCCTCGCCGCGATGATCCCCACCCGGGCGTTGCTGCTCGGCAAGGTGCTCGGCAACACCGTGATGGCGTTCGGGCAGATCGTGCTCATCGCCGCGGTGGCCCTGTTCGGGTTGAGTTTCACCGAGGTCCCGCTCGACCTGTCGGGGCTCACCGAGGCGATCCTCTGGTACATCCCGTTCTTCGTGCTCGGGTTCCTCGCACTGGCGTGCATCTGGGCAGCGGCGGGGGCGCTGGCCTCGCGCAACGAGGACCTGCAGTCGACGACGATGCCCCTCACCATGGCCCTCGTCGCGATCTTCATCGTCGGCATCAACTCCTCGGGCACGGTGCAGCAGGTCATGTCGTTCGTGCCCGTGGCCTCGACGATCGTCATGCCGATGCGCATCGTCGCCGGCGACTACGAGGTGTGGGAGCCGATCGTCGCGCTGCTGCTCGTCCTCGCCTTCTGCGCCCTGACGATCTGGCTCGGCGCGCGCCTGTACTCCCGCGCGGTGCTCCACACGTCCGGTTCGTTGAGCTGGCGCAAGGCCGCGTCCCTCAAGGGCTGAGTCGTCACTGCGCAGGCGCGACGCTGCCGGTGGGGACGACCGGCGATGATCGTCCCCACCGCACGTGTCACCAGCGCAGCAGTGCCGCGTAGGGGGCGTCCTCGGGCAGCTCGTGGACGGTGTGCAGCTCGGCCGAGGTCGCAAGCGCCGCGCACACGGCCTCGTCGAGTCGGGCGATCTCGTGGTCGTCGAGCTGGGCACCCTCACGCAGCAGCAGGGTCGCGATGCGGCCCTCTGCGCCCATGCGGGCGATCTCCGCGGGGTCGGTGACGGCCGTCCCGGCACCCCGGCGCTCGGCGACCTCCTCGGTGTAGCGGGCGGCGGGTGCGGCGACGGCATCCGCGACCACCGGCCAGGCGCGTTCGAGCAGGTCAGCGGCGGAGGCGGCGTCGGGGTTGCCTGCCACGACGTCGTCGACGAGCGTCGGGAGCGCGTTGGTCGCCTGCAGTTTGGGCAGGTACTCCGAGACGGCCGCGAGGACCACCGGCGTTCTCGTCGACGCCCCGATCCGGCTGCGCAGCGTGGTGGCGACCTCGTGGACGAACTTGTCGACCATCACCTCGGACACCTCGCTGCCTCCGTGCCCGTGGAACGCGGCCACGCCACCACCGGCACCGGGCCGCGGCTCGTGCTGATGCTGCAGCTCCTGCTCCCGGGCGTGCTGCCGCTCCATCCCCTCGAGGGAGTCGGGCACCGGCCCCAGCTCCAGCTCGTGGATCGAGTCGCGTCGCCCGGAGAACAGGCGCACCGCCTTCTGGCTCATCGCGAGCAGCACGAACTCCTCGTCGCCGAACGCGACCGGCACCAGCGGCGCGAGATGCGGCAGGGCGCCGACGTGCACCTGCGCCTGCGGGGAGAGCGGGACGCGGAAGACGTGGTGTCCGTCGAGCCCGGCGAGGAGCGCGAGACCGTCGGCCTGCTCACCCCAGAACAGCCGGTCGTCGACGAGGGCGCGCAGGGGCGCCAGGAGCCTCTCCTCGTCGGAGGGGGCGATGGTGTCGAGCTCCGACAGCTTTGCGGCGGCCTCGTCGATCAGCCCCCGCAGTCGGAGCGCGTCGGCGTGTGGGTCGCTGTTGTCGCGGCGGGTCGGCAGGTAGATCGACACCCAGGGGGCGGATCGGCCGCACAACTCCTTGAGGGTCTCCGGTGTGGGGGCGTCCACCTGGTCGGTGTACTCGGTCACGGTCATCAGTCGTCCTCCTTCGACGGACGACCACGGCGACGGTGCCGCCGCGGTCGTCCTCATGGTGTGGACGGCCGCGGACTCTCAGTCCCTGGCCGGGCGCCGGCGCGTGCCGACGCTCACCGGTTCCAACGCGCGCCGGACCCGAGAAGTTCCGTTCGCGGGGGTATCGCCGCAGGTGAACGGCCGTCCAGGACAAGGCCTTCGGTCCGGCGAGCGGCTCAGGCGAGCAGGGCCCGGAGGTCGTCGACGCTGAGGGCCGAGCCGAACATCTCACCCTCGTCGACGACCCTCGCGAAGAGGTCGCGCTTGCGCTGTTGCAGGTCGCGGACCTTCTCCTCGATGGAGTCCGCCGCCACCAGCCGGTAGACCATGACGGGTTTGTCCTGCCCGATGCGGTGGGTGCGGTCGACGGCCTGGGCCTCCGCGGCGGGGTTCCACCACGGGTCGAGGACGTACACGTAGTCGGCCTCGGTGAGGGTGATGCCGAAGCCGCCCGCCTTGAGCGAGATGCAGAACGCCGTCGCGTCACCCTCGCGGAACCGGGTGAGTCGCTCCTGCCGGTCGCGGGTGCGCCCGTCGAGGTACTCGGTCGAGACCCCGGCCTGCTCCAACGCCTCACGCACCTGACGCAGGTACCGCGTGAACTGGCTGAACACCAACGCGCGGTGACCCTCGGCGGCGAGCTCCGTCAGATGCTCCACGAGGACCTCGACCTTGCTCGGCTCGATCGGCGCGTAGGCGGGGTCGAGCAACGCCGGCGACAGCGCCATCTGCCGCAGCGTCGTCAACGCCGACAACACGGCCACCCGGTTGCCGGCGAGATCGTCGAGCAACCCCATGACCCGTTGGCGCTCTCGCTGCAGATGCCGGTCGTACACCCTGCGGTGGGCGGGGTTCATGGGCACCACGAGGGTCTGCTCCTGCTTGGGCGGCAGGTCGGAGGCCACGGCCTCCTTGGTGCGGCGCAGGACGAACGGGGCGATGGACCGCCGCAGGCCCGCGAGGCGCACGCGGTCGCCGTCCATCTCGATGGGAGTGCGGTAGTCGACGGCGAAGTCCTGCGGCGTCGGGTAGAGCATCGGGGCGGTCAGCGACAGCAGCGACCACAGGTCCATGAGCGAGTTCTCCAGGGGAGTTCCCGTCATGGCCAGGGTGAAGTCGCGCTCCATCCGCCGGATCACCTGGTAGGTCTTCGCGCGGTGGTTCTTGACGAACTGCGCCTCGTCGAGGATGAGCGCCCGCCACCGGATGTCGGTGTAGGTGTCCTCACCCAACCGCACGAGGGTGTAGGAGGTGAGGACGACGTCCGCGTCGCGCACAACGTCGTCCAGGGGGTGCCGCCGGCGCGACGGCGCTTGGCCTCGGTCTCGCTCAACATCACCGCGCGCAACCCGGGCGCGAACCGCTCGAGCTGCTCGGCCCACGCCCCGACGACGCTCGTGGGGGCGACGACCAGCACCGGACCGTCGAGGTCTCCGCGTTCACGGGCGCGTTCGAGCAGGGCGATGACCTGCACGGTCTTGCCCAGACCCATGTCGTCGGCGAGGATCCCGCCGAGTTTCGCGTCCCACAGCGTCGCCGCCCAGCGCAGTCCCTCGGCCTGGTAGGGCCGCAGTTCGGCGTCGAGTCCCGCCGGGACCTCGGCGGCCGAGGCCTGCGCGTCCGGGGTGAGGGCGGCCCGCAGCGCGTCGACACGCTCGGCGAACCGGCGTGCCTGACGGTCGACGACGCCGAGCGCGGCGAGCTGGTCGAACAGGCCCACGTGGTAGAGCGACACCCGCAGTGTGCCGCGCTCGCGGTCGACGAGGCTGCGTGACTCCTCGATGAGTTCGCGCAGTTGATCCAGTGCCGGGGTGTCGAGCGAGAAGTGCGTGCCGGAGGCGAGCAGCAACCGGCTGTCACCGCGGACCAGCCCTCGGATGACCTCCGAGACCGGCACGTTCTCGCCGTCGACGGTGATGGTGACGTCCAGGTCGAACCAGTCGCGCTCCTCGGAGCGCTCGTCGAGGGTGACGTGGATGACGGGGTCCGAGAGCGCCGGACCGTACTCCGGCACCTCACCGACGATGACGACGTCGACCTCGTCGCAGTCCTCCAACCAGGGCAGACAGTTCTCGGTGAACGTGGCCGCACCCATCCCCACCAGGGAGACCGGCGAGGACAGCCGTGATCGGCCGGCGATCGTCGGCAGGAGTCCGGGGCGCTCCCCGAGCGGTCCGCCGGCGAGGACGTCGATCACCGCCTGCTCGGACTCGAGCTGACGGAAGCCGGGCATGCTGTGGTCGGCGAGCCGCACGACCTTCGTCTCCTCGCCCACGGGGTAGAGCCACGCCCAGTCGAGCCAGGTGTGGTGCGCCTCCTTGTAGGTCGCCGTCAGACGCAGGCGCGGGGGTTGGACGGTGGGGATCTTGACGGACTCCGACGTGCGCACCGGCATGCTGCGGCGCAGGGCCGGCAGGTGTCCGGTGAAGAAGCGGAGGGTGTCGGCCTCGGGGATCCGCACGGGACGCGGGTCGCGCAGCAGATGCCCTGCGCCGGGCGGGAGTTCGCCGGTGAGAGGGCCGAGGGTGACCAGGTGGCTGCCGGCGACCGACACTCCGTGCGCGGGGTCGCCCACCGGACGGATCATGCCGTCGAGGCGTTGCTCGCCCTCGTCGTCGGGGCGGAACGCCGCGGGCCGCAGGACGAGGCCGCCGTCCTCGCTCGTGTCGAGATGCATGGAGACGGTGATCTCGGAGTCGGACAGCCGGACCTCACGGCCGTCGGCCATGAGCAGCGGCACACCGGTGGCCACGAGGCGGCGCAGGAGCGACCACACCTCCAGGCCCATCGTCTCCAGGGACAGGGTGGCGTGCGGGCCGTCGAACTTCGACAACCGCGCCGGGTTGGCCCGCTCGATGGCGACGAAGGCAAGCCGTTGGGCCTCGGAGATGCGTCGGTGCGGTTCGCGCAGGTCGGTCCATTGCGCGCCCTGACCGCTCCACGTGCCGCCCGGGGTGCGGCGACGGGGACGCATGGTGATGGCGGCGCCCGGGCGCGCGGAGAACTCCAGCGCCAGAACGTCCTTGCTCCCCCCGGTCTCGACGAGGTCGACGGTGGCTGGTTCGTCGACGGTGAACACCGCCAGGCGCCGCTCCCAGTCGGGGGTGTCGTCGTCGCCCGTCCCGCCACGGGCGGGACTCTGGTCGACGGGAAGCTCGCGCAGCAGGGCTCGCGCGCCGAGCAGCACGCCGACCGCGTGGGAGCAGTTGGTTCCGACACGGCAGGTGCAGGCCGAGGACCACGTCGGGGTGCCCGAGCGGGCGCTGTCCGGATGCACCGTCGTCTCGAACTCACGGATGTCGGAGCTGGTGTGGTCGACGATGCGCAGATGCCCGCGCAGCCCGTCGTCGTCGAGCCAGTCGAGTCGATCGACGTGCCCACGCTTGTGGTGGGCCATGCCTCTGGTGAACGTCGGACCCCCGGCCACACGCACGAGTTGTTCGTCGGGGAGGCGACTCACCCAGTGCGACGTGCTCGGCCTACCCATCCGACCATCGTAAGCCGCCGCGCCGACAACTCCCTGATCGCACGGATCTCGGCACCTGGGGAGAGGCAGGGGATGACCCTCGATCCCGGTGTATTCGTTAGTATCAGCTATGCGCAATAGTGTGCTAGGAAGACCTCGCGAGGCGGATTGGAGCACCCCACCACGCCCCGAGGCGTGACCCCTGACATGCGACAGCGCCCGGGACTCCAGGAGTCCCGGGCGCTGCGAGGTGAGGCTCAGAAGCTCCCGAACATCGTGCCGAGGATGATGACCGCGACGATCGAGAGGACAGGGATGATCACGGCGACCATGCCGATGTCCTTGTAGGACTGGCGGTGGGTCAGGCCGGTGATGGCCAGCAGTGTGATGACCGCGCCGTTGTGGGGCAGGGCGTCCATACCGCCGGAGGACAGGGCCGTGATGCGGTGCATGAGGTCCATGTCGATGCCCATCGCCTGCGCCTGGGCGGCCAGGTCGTTGCCGAGGGCCTGCAGCGCGATGCTCATGCCGCCGGAGGCCGAGCCGGTGATACCGGCGAGCACGTTGACCGCGACCGACGTGGAGATCAGCGGGTTGTCGCTGATGCCCAGAACCCCGTCCCGCACGATCATGAACGCCGGGAGAGCGGCGATGACGGCTCCGTACCCCACCTCGGAGGCGGTGTTGAAGATCGGCAGGAGCGAGCCCATCGTGCCCTCGTTGAGGGTCTTCTTGGTGTCGCCGTACCGCTTGAGGTGAGCGGCGAGCATGAAGACGATGGCCACGACCAGCGCCACGATGATCCCCCAGATGCCGCGGACGTCGGCGAGCGCGACCGCACCGTACTTCTTGTCGGCGAGGTAGCTGGTGTCCATGGCCGGGAAGACCATGTTGACCATGACCCAGTTGATGACGATGACGATGAAGACGGGCACGTAGGCGAGCCAGGTCGGCATCGTCGGGTTCTTCGTCTCCTCGGTGACGACGGCGGTGGCTCCGCGCGCAGGCTCGCGGTCGGGGCCGGGCTCGAGGCCGTGGTGGGTCTCCGAGGGCGGGTGGGCCTCACCGGCGGCGAGGGTGTCGCGCACCTTGCGCCCGGACTTGGGCACCGGGTTCATCAGCGGGCCGTCCTCATACCCCTCGCCGGCCTTGCCGGCGCTCTTGGAGCGGTACATCAGCCAGGCGAGGCCGCCGCCGAACATGATGACGCCGGCGATCGTGCCGAGACCGGGGGCGGCGAACGCGTCGGTGCCGAAGTAAGGCGAGGGAATGGCGTTCTGGATGGCGGGGGTGCCGGGCAGCGCCGTCATCGTGAACGTGAACGACCCGAGCGCGATCGCGGCGGGGATGAGGCGCTTGGGCACCCCGGCCTCGCGGAACATCGCTGCGGCGATGGGGAACACCGCGAACGCCACGACGAACAGCGAGACGCCGCCGTAGGTGAGGATCGCGCACGACAGGACGATCGCGAGGATCGCGCGGTGTGCACCGACCTTGTCGACGATCGACTCGGCGATCCGGCGGGCGGCACCCGAGTCGTCCATGAGCTTGCCGAAGATGGCACCCAACATGAACAGCGGGAAATAGGTGATGGCGAACTTGCCGAGGGCCGGCATGAACACCTGCGTGTACGTCGCGAGGATCGGGGCGCCGGCGAGCACGGTCGCGAACAGCGCGCAGATCGGGGCGAGGAGCATCACGTTGATGCCGCGGTAGGCGAAGAAGATCAGCAGCGCCAACGAGGCGACGATGCCGAACAGGCCGAGGACATCCATTCAGGGGACCTCCGGACGAAGGGGAAGGGCTGCGGAATCGTCACACAGCCCGACCCGACCCGGGGCACTCGCCACGCACGGATCGGTGAGCGGTCAAGAATCCGATCGAACGGTCGTGCACGCAGAACTGGGCTTCGAGGACGGGCGCGTACAGCTCGGCGAACCCAACCCGGAGTACGGCCACGTCGGCGCCCCGGCCGGCGACGCGGACTGCTGTTCCCTGGCGCTGTAGGCGGCTCAGGTCTGCGTGTCGGTCCAGTCGACGTCGTAGCCGAAGGCGCGGGGGCCGAAGACCGCCAGGCCCGCCTCGGAGCGCCAGGGTTCGGGGGCGGGCAGCACCAGGACGGTGAGGGTGCTGCCGATGCGGATGTCGGGGTTGAGCACGGGGTCGCCGGCCTCGTCGATCACGGTGATGAGGTCGGGGACGCAGGCCTCGACCTCGCCGTCGAGGCGGGCGAGGATGAACTCGTTCTGGATGTCGATCGCGTACCGGGCGCCCGAGGCGTCCCGCAGCTCCAGGCCGCCGCGGGTGAAGCCGTCGACGACGCCGCAGGAGTAGGAGGTGACGACGCCGCGGAAGGCGACGCGTCCTCCGTCCGCCGCTGCGATCGCCTCGGCGATCTCGACGCCCGTAGCTCCGGTCTCGTGGGCCTCCCGGCGGATCCGGCCGAGTCGCCCGGCGGCACTGATCGTGCCGGGGATGAGCACGCCGTCCAGGGTGCCGGCGCGCACAGGGTGGTCGGCGACCCCGACCGAGTGGCCGCTGGCGGCGGCGAGCGCGCGCACCATGAGTTCGGCCCGCTGCTCGGAGGCGACGTGCGTGATGATCGCCGTGTCGCCGTGGCGCGTCGACAGCGCCAGGGGGTGATGGGTACGCCGGCCAGGTTGAACGTGCTGTGCGACAACTCGGGCACCGCGCGACCGGCCGGATCGGCGTCGAGCAGCGGAACACCCAACGCAGCCGCGGCGGACATCGCGTCGGCGGTGTTCTCGGCGCCGAGTTCGGTGGCGACGACCGCACCGATCGGTTCGCCGAGGTGATCCTCGAGCGCGCGCAGGGCGCCGAGCGCCTCGGGGGCGACGCCGGGCGCCAGAGGCAGGAGGTCGCCGTCGGGAGGCAACGCGCCGGCGACGTACGGGCTGGCGGTCCAGACGTCGTCGTCGAGGTCCTCGAGGTCCACGAGCCGCATGACCCGGCCCGCCGCGAGGTCGCGCCGCATCGTCTCCCGAGCACCGGCCAACGACCCACCACCCCCGGTACCCCGGATCGCGCACCCGACGAGGATGTCGTCGATCTCCACCGGCGTCAGCGTGCGCATCATCCGGCGGACACCCCGACGTGCTCGTCGGCCTCGCGCCGGCCCACGGCCGCGTTCAGCGGCGGATAGGAGACTGCTGAACAACCGGTCATCTGGCGGCGTGGGTGGCGGGCGGATCGCCGCCAAGGCCGTCGAGCGGAGAGTTTGAGTCAGCACTCTGGGTGCGACAACGGGGTCGTTCCGCCCGCCGTGGGCCATCCTGCGCGGCTCTGCAGCCGCGTGCAAGGGGCGGATTGAGCCCGCGAGGGCCCCGTCAGGCCAGGGCCCAGGCTCCGTCGATCATCGTGAGACCCATGGCGAGGAGTCGACGCAGGTTGAGGGCGGCGACGCGGTGGTGGAGCCAGTTGTTGTTCTTCTCGACGCCTCGGTATGGGACGCGTCGGGCGCCGCGGGTGAGCCAGGCGATCGAGCGTTCGACCATCGGTCGGTGCTGCCGATAGTGGGCCTGGAAGCCGTCATCGGCGGCTCGTTTGCGGTGTTCGCGTTGCAGTTGGTGGTGTTCGCCGATCAACACCGTGCGCCCGCTTGCCGAAGTGGTGCATCGCTGTCGTAGCGGGCAGCCGCGACAGGCGGCACCGAAGGTGACGGTACCCTTCGCGGACCGCTTCCTGGTGATGCCCGCCGGGCAGGTCAGGGCGTCCGCGTCGTAGCGGAAGTCATCGAGGGTGAATCCGCCTTCGACCGTGGGGCGCAGCGGCCACGGTTTGAGCAGCGGTAGCCACTTCTTGCCGTCCAGGGTGTGGAGCATGTCGCCGGTGGCGTAGGCCGAGTCCCCGAGCACCTCGACCTGCTGGTCGGTTGCCAGGGTCGAGTCGGCAGTGACCAGTGAATCGCCCCGGGTTTCGTGGAGGCTCGGTTAGTTGGATCCGACCTCGGTGAGGACCGGGTTCTGATGGTAATGCTTCGCGGGTTGTGATGCCCAGTGGTCGGCCTCACACTCGGCGGGCGGGACGAGCCCGATCTCGCCGTGAAGGCGCCGGTGGTTGAACCAGTCGACGTACTCGGCGACGGCGATCTCCACGTCGACGACCGACTTCCAGCCGCCCTTGGGCCGCATCACCGGGTTGCGGATGCATTCGGCCTTGAACAACGAGTTCAGCGCCTCGGCCATGGCGTTGTCGTAGCTGTCCCCCTTGGATCCGACGGATGCGACAGCCTCGGCCTCAGCCAGTCGCTCGGTGTAGCGAATCGCTCGATACTGGACTCCGCGGTCGCTGTGGTGGATCAGGCCGGTGACGTCCTGGCCGGCTCGCTGCCGGGCCCACAGGCCCATGTCGAGAGCATCCAACGCCAGGTCGGTCCGCAGACTGGTCGACACCTGCCAACCCACGATCATCCTGCTGAAGACGTCAAGGACGAACGCGACGTAGGTCCAGCCCGCGTTCGTGCGGACGTAGGTCAGATCGGCCACCCACAGTTGGTTTGGCGCCGTGGCCACGAACTTCCGGTTGACCTTGTCCTCGGGACGCTCGGTCTCAGCGCCGTCGCCGATGGTGGTTTTGCGGGTCTTCTCGCGCGGGATCCCGCGCAGGCCCTCGGCTCGCATCAACCGCTCCACGGTGCAGCGGGCGACCTTGACGCCCTCGCGGTTGAGCTCGGCGTGGATCTTCCGAACGCCGTAGACACCCAGGTTCGCCTTGTGAGCGGTCTTGATGTCGACGACCAACTCGGCATCGCGGACCGCGCGTGCGGACGGTGGCCTGGTCTTGGCGGCGTAGTAGGTGCTCGGGGCGATCTGGACGCCGGCGTCCTTCAGGACGGCGCAGATCGGCTCGACCCCGAACCGGTCGCGGTGCTGGTCGATGTAGTCGACCAGCACCGCGGTGGGCACCTCTACTTGATCTTGCGGTCGAGCTCCGCAGCTGCGAAAAAGCTGCGCTCGTCTTCAGGATCTCGTTCGCCCGGCGCAGCTCGCGGACCTCGCGCTCAAGCTCGGCCAGCCTGGTCGCATCGTCGGTGGTCGTGCCGGGCCGCACACCGCCGTCGATCTCGGCCTGACGTACCCAGTTTCTCAGCGCTTCGGGGTGAACCCCGAGCTGGTCAGCGACCCGCTTGATCGCCCCACGCGCCGACTCCGGGTCCTTCCTTGCGTCCATCGCCATCCGCGTGGCTCGCTGCTGGAGCTCGACGCTGTACTTCCTCGGTGCTGCCATGACTCTCATCATCCTTCCCAGGATTGAGAGCCTCCATCAGACCCGGGGCGATTCACAGTTCGGCACCAACGGTGGCATCGGAGTTGGCCGGGCCGTTGGTCTTGGTCAACGCACACACGGTGGTCAACCCGGTATCGGGCTCCACCACGACGTGGGCCTTGAACCCGTCCTGGCGTCGTTTCCGGGTCTTGTGGGCGTGTCGGGTGTCGGGGTCGACGGTCGAGATCACCCGATCCGGCGCCGTCTTCCGGGCGATGCGCCACCGGCCGTCGGTGCCATCGGAGTCCTCGGTCGGCTCCACGTCCTGGCCCGCGACCAGCGCCAGCAGCGCGACCGCATCAGCCGGCTTCCCGCCCGTCTTGGTGATGGCCTCGACATCCAGCACAGCGAGCAGGGCGAGTGCGTCGCCGACCAGCGCGGACACCAGCCCTTCACGAGCAGCCGGGTCGTCCCACGCGATCGGCGGCTTCCCGGTCAAGTGGTAGTCCTGTCCGGTCAACACAACCAGGCGGGTGCAGTGCTCGGTGATCAGGCCCTTGGCGCCAGGAACCTCACGACCCACGCGGCGGATCTGCGCGATCAGCTGCGTCACGGTGTCCTGCCGGGCGACCGCGTCGTCGAGGATCGTGGAATCCAGCGCCCGACGCTGCTTCCCTGCCACCGCCCCGGTTTCGGTGATCACCTCGCGGACCACCTCGAAGATCCGCTGCGGCCGGTTGCTCGCGGCCAGCCGGCGACGCCAGTAGGTCAGCGTCGACGGGTCGAAACCCGGCTTGTCGATCGCGTACCCGCACGCGGCCTTCCACCGCAGGTCGAAGGTCAAGGCGTCGACGGCTTCGCGGTCCGAATGGCCGTAGAGCGCTTGGAGCACGATGACCGAGGCAATCACCTCGCCCGGGATCGAGGGCCGACCGCGGCCGGTCGGGAACAGGTCGGCGAACAACTCGCTCGGGAACAACCGGTCCCGATGCTCGGCCAACAACGCGAACACGCTGCCCGGCTCGAGCAGATGACCAGCCACTGACTCAACATCCAGCAGCTCACGCTGCCGATCGGCCTCACCCTGCATGACCTCAGAATTTCAGGTCAGCCCGAGGACCTCGGGAGGCGCGCCATTGTTCAGCAGTCTCATAGAGCACGGCGGCGACGACGACGCCGACGACGCTCGGGATGAGCCACGCCGCCGCCCACGGCGCGAGCCCGGTCGCGCTGACCCGCTCGACGAGGAGCGCCACCGCGGCGCCGACACCCGCTGCGACCAGGCCCGGAACGCTCCAGCCCGGCACCGGACGCCACTGCTCCGGGCGAGCCCGGCGCACCCACCAGTAGTCCGCGATCAACACGCCGCACAGGGGCGTGATCGCGATACCGAGGTAGACCATGACGCTCTCGAAGTGCGAGACGATGCCGAGGCAGGCGAGCACGATGCCGACGCCGCCGCACACGGCGGTCGCGACGGCCCGCCGCTCGTCGCGCAGACCGCCGAGCTTCACGACGTCGATGCCCGCGGAGTACGCGTTGCCGGCGTTGGCCGCCCAGGTCGACAGGATGACGCCGACGATGCCCAGCAGCGGCATCCCCGCGCCGACGAAGATCGCTGCGAGATCCTCACTGCCGGCGACGACAGACAGCACGGCTCCGGCCCACAGCAGGGCGACCCCGGCGGGCGGATCCCCAGCGTCACCGCCTTGGCGACGTCGACGCGCGTGCGCTGATAGCGGGTCACGTCGGCGGCCGTGAGCGCACCCACGGCGTACCCGCCGACGACGACACCGATCGCGGCGACCATCGTCATCTTGCCGTCGGGCTGCACCTCCTGCAGGGCGGCCAGGCCCTGGTCGCGGATGCCGACCCAGACGCCGATCGCGCAGACGACGATCATGATCGGCACGCCGATCGCGTTGAGGATCTTGAGTCCGCCGAAGCCGACGACCGCTGTGGCCAGCATGATCAGGCCCCAGCCGATGGTCGAGACGATGACGGGCACGTCGACCCCGAACGATTCGGAGAGCAGCCCCGAGAACGCCGCGCCCACGAGGCCCGCGTTGATGGCGAACCACCCGATGAGCGAGGCGATGAGCAGGGCGGAGATCAGCCACTGCGCGCCCTTCTCGCCGAAGGCGGAGGTCGACGCCTCGATGGTGGGGACGCCCAGGTCGCTGCCCTGCATCCCCATGAGGACGGACAACCCCACGACGATGAGGTAGCCGATGGTGCCGGCGACGATCGTGTCGGTGAGGGTCATCGAGGTGACGATGAGCGCACCCGTCCACAGGCTCGTTACCGACACCATGTAGCCCGCCTGGATCGCCGCCACGGCGAGCCAGTGCTGCCGTTCACCTGCGGGGACGGCGGTGAGGGCCCGCTGCTCGACGAACGAGCGCCGTTTCTCGGTCATGCCGAAAGTGAACCAGCTCACACTCCACCGGTCAGTGTCATACTCCCAACACCGAAGCCACGGATTTGTCGATCTCACAAGGAGGCGGTCGTTCATGCCGGTGCACGTCCGCGACGTCCTCGAGGTGCCGTCCCTGGCGGGGGCCGAACTCCTCTGCGGGCGAAGCGGTCTCGGGCGGGAGGTCCGTCGCGTCTCGGCCGTGGACGCCTCCACCTCCCCGGAGGACGACGTGCTGTCCGCCGCGGGCGACCTCTACCTCACGAGCCTGTACGCGGTGCGCTCGCAGCCGGAGGACATCGCGGCGTACATGGAGGACTTCGTCCGCACGGAGGCGGCGGCCGTCGTCGTCATCGACGAGTTCGTCCCGAGGCTGCCGGTCGCTGCGGTGCGTCTGTGCGAGGCGGCGGGGTTGCCGGTGCTCATGCTCGACCGTCACGTGCCCTACGCCGCCGTGATCGCCGAGGTCATGGAGCTCGTGCTGCTCGACCGCCAGTCGGCCCTCGACACCCAGCGCGTGGCCGTGGTGCGCGATCCCGGACAGCCCGCCGCGGTGCGGATGCAGGCGCTGCGCGAGTTGGCCCCGGGACTCCGCGCCGCCGTCAGCGCCGTCTACGTGTCCGGACGCGAGGCGCGCGCCCTGGCCGGGCATCCGAGCGGCCGGCGGGAACGGCGTCACGCCACGTACATCGGGATGCCGGACGGGGTGCTCATCCTCGTCGACGCGGGGGAGGGGGCCGAGGGGGCCGACGGGCATCCCGAGGTGCAGCACGTGGTCGACGCGGTGCGCGCCGCCGTGCCCTCGGCGCGGGTCGGGGTGAGTACGCCGGCGCTGCCGCTCGCTCTCGCCGGGCGGGCGATCGACGAGGCGTGGTCGGCCGCGACCGGTGCCCACGTCCTGGGCCGGGCCGTGGCGCGCTTCCCCGAGCTCGGCATGCTCCGCGTCGTCCTGGCGATGCGGGACGACCCCGAGCTGGCGGCGATGGCGAACTCGGTGCTCGGCCCGCTGCGCGAGCGGGACGACGCGCGCCGGTCAGGGGCGTTGTCGGCCACCGTCCGTGCGTATCTGGCGAGCGGCCGGAGCATCCCGGCGACGGCCCGGGCGTGCTTCGTCCACGACAACACCGTGCGCTACCGCCTCGGACTGGCCCGCGACCTGCTGCGGGAGCACACGGCGAGCCCCGATCCGCTCGACGACGTCGCCGTGGCCCTGCTCGCCGACGCCGTCCTCGCCCAGGCCCGCTGACCCTCCGCCCGATCAGGTGCGCAGCCAGGCGGCTCCGTCGAGGTCGGCGAGTTCGGCACGCACGTGGGCGACGTCGATGACCTCGGCGTCGGCGTCGAGTGCCTGGGTGAGGGCCCCGTTGAGCGGCACGAGCAACCCCTGCCGGATGTTCGTCGAGGGCGCGTAGTACTCGAACAGCAGCTCGAGGGCGTCGGGGGCGAGGACGGCGCCGAGCTCCAGGCCCTGCTCCGGCACCTCCAACCCCGTGGCCACGCGGCGGGCGACCAGGCGGCGGGCGGCGGCGACGTCGGGCAGCGTCGGCAGCTCGATGACGCGTTCGATGAAGCCTCGGGAGGCCTGGAACGCCTCGTCATCGACGTACGCCGGGTGCACGGCGAGCAGCACCGTCGCGTCGATCTCCTCGGCGAGGACCCGCAGGATGCGCGTGAAGAACTGCCCCCGCAGCCGGGCGTTCTGCGGGGCCAGAGCGCTGGGTACCCACTTGTCGGTGTCGTCGAGCACGATGACGGGCACGACGCCGTGGTCGTCGATGATGGCCAGCAGCTCGCCCACGGCCTCGACCGCGCGCGTGTTGGTGGCGCTCTGCTCCTCCAGGGCCTGCTTGACCGCGTACGACAGGCCGGCCTTGATGCCCGCCAGCCCCGCCTCGGCCGAGTAGGTACGCGTCGTCTCGCGCTGCCCGCGCGGCACCGACCGGTTGATCGCCCGCTTGCTCTCGGGCCGGGACTTGACCACCTCTTCGCGCAGGTGGCGCAGCAGGTGGGCGAGGAAGGCCTCGGGCTCGACGGCCACCTCGGGCTCCTCGATGGACACCGGCACCCGCAGCCCGAGCAGGGCCTCGCCCGCTTCGGCCAAGACGTGCCCGATGACCGAGGACTTGCCCGACCCCGTCGCCCCCATGAGCGCGACCCGGCGTCGGTGGACCAGCGCCGTGCGGGCGGCGTGCTCGACCGTGCGCTCACCGGTGAGGCTGTCGAAGGGCACGAAGACGGACGCGAGCTCGTGCAGATGCGGCGCCGGATTGAAGGCGCGCCCCTGGTCGAGTCTGCGCAACTGCGAAAAGCTCATGTCGTCCCCCTCCTCACGATGTCCGATGCCTCACGGCGCTTCTCGACTCCCCGTGGGATCCCCGAGATCCCCCTCGGCGGGTCCCTGCGAGCTGCCTGCGATCCGAGTGTCGTCGAGACCACCGACAACCCATCGATATCGGCGCTTGGGTCGTCCCGGCCCCCGTCTCGGACGTCGTCGTAGGTGACCAGGCCATCATCGTACATCTGTACGAGTATTTGCGATACACGGGCGGCGGTGAGTCCCAGTCGATCTCGGACCTTGGCATCCGACGGGCTGACCGTGCCGAACTCCTCCAGGGCTTGCGCGACCCCGAGGGCGGGGGTGCCCAGACGGGCTGCGGCGTCGAGGCGCCGGCGGCGGGCGGAGGCGGCCGACGCCGGGTCGTCGGGGTCGGTGCGGGCCGCTTCCACCAGGGCGCGAGGTGTGGCCTCGACTCCCTCGAGATCCACGTCGCGGCCGAGGCGGCGCCGGAGGATCTCCTCGGACTCGGTGCGGGTCGGGCGCGGCAGGCCGATGCGCACCTCGAAGAAGGCGTCGGCGGGGGCGCGAGCACGATGGGCAGGTCGTCGTCGGCCACGGTGACGACGAACGAGGCGTCGAGCTCCCAGAGGTCGTCGCGCCCGGTGCCGAACAGGCGATGCGCGATGTGGGGGTCGAGGTTGTCCACCAGGAAGGTCGTGCGGCCGGAGGCGAGCAGGCCGGCGAGGAGCGCGAGTTCGTCGGCGACCCCCCGTGCGGTGGAGGGCTGGGTCTCGGTGGGCTCGTCGAGTGCGTCCTGTGTGTCGAGTGCGTCGAGGAGCGCGGCCCGGCAGGCGTGCAGCGCGTCGAGGGGGCCGGTGACCGCGGACGCCTGGACGTAGGCGGTGACGCCGCTCGCGTTCTGACGCCGGTGCCGCTGCAGCGCGCGCAGGAGGGTGGTGCGGCCGGATCCGCGAGGGCCGTGGATGAGCGTGGAATAGCCCCGGTCGCAGGCGGCGACGAGGTCGACGAGGGAGGAGCCGAGCGGCACGAACAGTGCGGCGTCGGCGTCGGTGTCGAGGAGGGGGCGGGCCGAGAGCAGAGGCCGGGACATGGTGCTTACGATACTTTTGAAAAGTTTCGTAAGCAATGGGTCGGGATCGGCCTCTCCGCCTCAGCGGACGATGAGGTAGTCGTACGGGTGCGCGATCGCGTCGGCGGCGGGGTCGGTCTCGCCGTCGCCGGGTACGTCGCCGTCGGGCTGGATGTCGTCCGGGAGGAACCTCGCGCCGTTCTGGCGGATGAACTCCAGGTCTTCGGCCATGTCGATGTCTTCGAGCGTGAACATCTTTCCATCGTGATCCAGGTCACGTCCGGAGGGAACCCTTACCTGGCGGTAGTCTTCGCTTCCCGGTCACTCGTGTGCTGACCTGCGAAGACGCGGACTCCGGCTCCCCGATCCGGTCACGTGACGAGACCGTGACGGACGTGCGGCCTCGCCATCCGAGGACTGTCGGTGCGAGCGCATAGGGTGATTTCACACGAGAGGCCACTGAGAGGAGCGCCCGAGGTGAAGCGGTTCGTCCCACGCCTGCCCCGCTCGCAGCGCCCGGTCTCCGAGCGTGCGAACCCCGACGGTCCGGTCACCGTGACCGGGCGCTACCGGCGTCGTCCGGGTGGGTGGCTCGTCCTCGCCGCGCTGTTCATCCCGCTGGTGCTCGCGCTCGCCGGGCTCTACTGGGGCGGCGGCACCCCCACGCGCGACCGCGCGGACGAGGCCGTCGCAGGTCAGGCCGCCTCGCCCTCCCCGCAGGCCGTGGTGGGAGATCCCATCCAGGTCGTCACGGCCGAGCAGCGCCGCACCGTCACCGCGCGGGTGCCCGACGAGGCCGGCAAGAAGGCGTTGCTCGACGGTGTGCGCGCCGCCTCCGGTGAGCTCCGGGTGGTCGACGAGGTCGAGGTGGTCTCGAGCGCCGACGCCCCGCCGGTCACCGGCATCGGCACGATCCTCGCGGCGGGTCGCGGCATCACCGACCTCGGCGTCGTGGTCGACCGCGCCACCGTGCGCCTCAGCGGTCAGGCCTCCGACCAGGCCGCCGGCACGAGCACGGTGTTCGCCGCCGGTCAGTCCTATCCGGGGATGCGCCTGATCGATCAGCTCCGGTTGCCCGGAGCCGCTGCCGCCCAGGCCGGACCGCTGAGCCCGGAGTGCGAGAAGGTGCGCACCGACGTGGCCACCGAACTCTCGTCGCGGCCGGTCCAGTTCGACGTCGGCGGATCCACGGTCAGCGATGCCTCGCGCCAGGTCCTGCTCGGCATCGGCGCCAAGCTGGCCGGATGCCCGTTCACGAAGATCGAGGTGGCCGGTCACACCGACGGCACCGGAGCGGCCGCGGCCAACACCGAGCTGTCCACCCGCCGGGCCCACGCCGTCCGCGACGTCCTTCTCGAGGCCGGCGTCCCCGATCGCCTCCTCACCGCCGAGGGGTACGGCTCGAGCCGCCCCGTCGCCGACGACTCCACCCCGCAGGGCCAGGCCGCCAACAGGCGCGTCGAGATCAACGCCTCCTGAGGACAAGGACCGACATGGACTTCATCGCGCTCGCGACGACCTGGTTCTGGTACGTCATGGCCTTCGCCGCCGGGATGCTCGTCGCCTGGCTGCTCGCCCGGCAGTTCGTGCCCGCGCAGCATCCGCGCGAGGCCATCGATCTCGCCGTGGCCGACCTGCGGCGCCGGCACGCCGAGCGCGACGACGAGGACGTCACGCAGGATCCCGCAGGTCCCGGGTCGACGGCAGCGGAGGTGCGGCGATGATCGGCTGGCTGCTCGTCCTGTCCTTCCTCCTGGGCTTCGCGCTCACCTGGCTCTACATGGTGCGCACCATCAGCCGCACGGTCGAGCCGGTGTCGGTGCGCAGCCGCCGCTACCCGGCGGAGGACGTCGGCGAGCCCTACGAGACCGACGCGCCCTCCGAGACGCAGCGGGTCGAGCAGCCCCGTGGTGATGGCCCCACGCGCGTCCCGTCGCGCCGCGTCGTCGAGTTCGAGGACGAGACAGACTCCTTCGGGCGCTGAGGCGCCCCCGGCGCGGGCCGGACAAGGCGGACCCCTCCTGCGAGAGGAATACCCTAGGGGGTACGGTGTTGTGAGAGGTGGGCGTGAGGCCCGCCCGATCCGCACCCGACACCCGAGGAGCCCTCATGAGCACCGCCAGCTACACCGTCTCCGGCATGACCTGCGGCCACTGCGTCGCCTCCGTCAAGGAGGAGGTCGGCGAGATCGCCGGCGTCACCGGTGTCGAGGTCGACCTGGAGTCCGGCCGCGTCGACGTCACCAGCGAGGGCGACGTGGATCGCTCCGCCGTCGAGGCCGCCGTCACCGAGGCCGGCTACCAGCTCGTCTGATCACCCCCCGGCCGGCGCCCGCGGGCGCCGGCCGACCCGCACCACAGCCGTGGAGGACCCGCATGACCACCGACACCAGCAGCGCCGTCGAGCCGCAGCAGCAGGACATCGAGCTCGCCGTCACCGGCATGACCTGTGCGTCCTGCGCCAATCGCATCCAGCGCAAGCTGAACAAGCTCGACGGGGTGTCGGCGAGCGTCAACTACGCCACCGAGAAGGCCAAGGTCAGCTATCCCGTCGGCGGTGACATCACCCCGCACCTGCTGGTCGAGACCGTCGAACAGGCCGGATACGGCGCCACACTGCCGACGCCGCCGGCCGAGACGGCGACCACCGACGGGCCGGGCCACCCCGGGCACGGCGACTCCGACACCGACACCGGGTCCCCCGAGGACGCCCACCTGGCGGCGATGCGGCAGCGCCTCATCATCTCCACCGTGCTGTCGGTTCCGGTCATCGTGCTGGCCATGGTCCCGCCGCTGCAGTTCACGTACTGGCAGTGGTTGTCGCTCACCCTGGCCGCGCCCGTGATCGTCTGGGGCGGTTGGCCGTTCCACCGCGCCGCATGGACCAACCTCAAGCACGGCGCCACCACGATGGACACCCTCATCTCCCTGGGCACGATCGCCGCGTTCGGGTGGTCGCTCTACGCCCTCTTCTTCGGCACCGCCGGGATGCCCGGGATGACCCACGAGTTCGAGTTCACGGCACGACCCGGCCACGGCGGCGAGGCGAACATCTACTTCGAGGCCGCCGTCGCCATCACCACCTTCCTGCTCGCCGGCCGCTACTTCGAGGCCAAGTCCCGCCGCACCGCCGGCGCCGCCCTGCGCGCGCTGTTCGAGATGGGGGCGAAGGACGTCGCGGTCCTGCGCGACGGGCGTGAGGAGCGCATTCCCGTCGGCTCACTCGCGGTCGACGACCGATTCGTCGTCCGCCCCGGCGAGACGATCGCCACCGACGGCGTCGTGGAATCCGGACGTTCGGCCGTGGACGCCTCGATGCTCACCGGTGAGTCGGTGCCGATCGATGTCGCCGAGGGCGACGGGGTCACCGGCGCGACCGTCAACGTCGGTGGTCGCCTCGTCGTACGCGCCACCCGCGTCGGCTCCGACACCCAACTCGCGCGCATGGCCAAGCTCGTCGAGGACGCGCAGTCCGGCAAGGCCGAGATCGCCCGGCTGGCCGACCGCATCTCGGGCATCTTCGTGCCGATCGTGCTGGTCATCGCCCTGCTCACGCTCATCGCCTGGCTCGTGCTCGGCGGCGGTGTCAACGGCGCGTTCACCGCGGCCGTGGCCGTGCTCATCATCGCCTGCCCCTGCGCCCTCGGTCTCGCGACCCCGATGGCGCTGCTCGTCGGCACCGGCCGCGGCGCGCAGCTCGGCATCCTCATCAAGGGGCCCGAGGTGCTCGAGTCCACCCGCCGCGTCGACACCGTCGTGCTCGACAAGACCGGCACCGTCACCACCGGCACGATGACGCTCGAGGACGTCGTGCCCGCAGACGGTGAGGACGCCGGGCGCGTCCTGCGCCTGGCCGGGTCGGTGGAGGACGCCTCCGAGCACCCCATCGCCCGCGCCATCACCTCCGCCGCCGCCGAGCAGGGACCGCTCGCCGAGGTCACCGACTTCGAGAACGTCCCCGGTCGGGGAGTCCGGGGTGTCGTGCGCGACGCCGACATCGGGGGCGAGGTCTTCGCGGGCCGCGCGAGCCTGCTCACCGAGAACGGTCTGCGCGTGGGTGACGACGTCATGGCCGTGATGACGCGGGCGCAGGAGCGCGGTGCCACGGCGATCGTCGTCGGCTGGGACGGCGCGGCACGCGGTGTGCTCGTCGTCGCCGACGCCGTCAAGCCGACGAGCGCCGAGGCGATCCGGCACCTGCGGGATCTCGGACTCCGCCCGGTGCTGCTCACCGGCGACCACGAGGTCGTCGCCCGCACGGTCGCCGACCAGGTCGGTATCGACGAGGTCATCGCCGGAGTGCTGCCCGAGGACAAGGTCGACGTCGTGCGCCGGCTGCAGGACGAGGGCCGCGTCGTCGCGATGGTCGGCGACGGTGTCAACGACGCCGCCGCGCTCGCGCAGGCCGACCTCGGGCTGGCGATGGGCACGGGCACCGACGCCGCCATCGAGGCCGCCGACCTCACCCTCGTGCGCGGTGACCTGCGGGTGACCGCCGACGCCATCCGGCTCTCGCGCCGCACGCTGGGCACCATCAAGACCAACCTGTTCTGGGCCTTCGCCTACAACGTGGCCGCGCTGCCGCTCGCGGCGATGGGCCTGCTCAACCCCATGATCGCCGGCGGTGCGATGGCGTTCTCCTCGGTGTTCGTCGTCGCCAACAGCCTGCGCCTGCGGCGGTTCGCGCCGATCACGCCCTCGGCTCCGGCCGGTGGCTCGACCGAGCACACCGACCACTCCCACCACTCCGGTCACCACCCCGGGCGGCCCGCCGCCACACCCACCAGGGAAGACGCCACACTCACCAAGGAAGGTGCCTGACATGCCCGGATACAGCGATTACAAGACCGCCCACCTCGCCCGCCTCAAGCGCATCGAGGGGCAGGTGCGCGGTATCGCCAAGATGGTCGAGGACGACCGCTACTGCATCGACGTCCTCACGCAGGTCTCGGCGGCCACCAGCGCGCTGCAATCCGTGGCCCTGGGACTCCTGGACGAGCACATGGCGCACTGCGTCGTCGAGGCTGCCCGCGAGGGTGGTCAGGAGCAGGAGATCAAGTTGCAGGAGGTCTCCGACGCCGTCGCCCGCCTGGTCCGTTCCTGACGGCACCTCTCGACACCGGCTCGAACCGTCTCCGGTCGGAGGCGGTGAGGACGCGGAGGCGGTGTCAGGTGGCGCCCGCCACGGCGTGCACCAGCTCCAGGGCTCGCCGCAGGATCGGGAGGTCGGTGGAGTCCCGCAGGACGAGTGCGTGGATCGAGCGCACCGGCGTCGGGTCGACGACAGGCCTGGTCACGACGCCCTCGGGCAGGTGTCGAGCGCCGAGGGCGGGCATGACCGAGATCCCCAGGCCCGTGGCCACGAGGCCCAGAGCGCTCGGGTAGTCGTGGGTCTGCACGCGGAAGCGTGGTTGGAATCCGGCCGCGGCGCAGGCCTCCAGGGTCACCTGCCGGCACGCGCCCTGGGCGAAGTCGTTGTCGATCCACGTCTGCCCGGCCAGCTCGGGGAGGGAGACCTCGTCGTGCCCGGCGAACGGATGGGTCTGCGGCAGCGCCACGACGTAGGTGTCCCTCGCGACGAGATGCCGCTCGTACCCGCCGGGGATCGGGGCGTCGTCGGGAAGGACGACGAGCTGGAGGTCGGGCCGGGGGCGCCGCCCGGGGTCGTGGACGTCGGTCATGTGGAGTTCGATGCGCGTGTCGCCGAACTCCTCGACCAGCGGCCCGACGATCCCCGGCAACCAGGTGGCCCCGAGCGAGGAGAAGTAGGCCAGCGTGAACGTCGTGGCCCTGCCGTCACGCAGCGCGCGGACGAAGTCGTCGAGGTCGCCGAGTTCGCCCAGCACCGCGTCGATCCGGGCGGCCATGGCACGGCCCGCGGCGGTGGGTTCGACCCCGCGCCCGACCCGGCCGAGCAGCGGCACCCCGGATTGCCTCTGCAGGGCCGTGACCTGCTGACTGATGGCCGAGGGCGAGTACCCGAGCACGTCGGCCGCGCCGCGCACCGAGCCCGTGGCCACGACCGACCGGAACGCCCGCAGGTGTTGGATGTCCATGGGGCGATGCTAGCCGCTGTTCACCGGAGCTGAACAGAGATGAACGATCGTGTGCTTGTGCTGGAGTGTCCAGGTGGTGAGGATGGTTCCATGAGCCTGCGCACCGACACCGCCGCCCCCTCGACCAGGCGAACGCGCCGCTGGTCCTGGGTGCCGCCGCGATCACCATGCTGTTGTGGGCCTCGGCCTTCGTCGTGATCCGCGGCGTCGGGCCGCACTACGACCCCGGCTCGCTAGCGCTGCTGCGCATGCTCGTCGGCAGCGTCGCGCTCGGGGTGATCGCCGCCGTGCGCGGCGTGCGGTGGCCGTCGCGACGATCCGTTCCGCTCGTCGTAGCCTGGGGCGTGGCGTGGTTCGCGCTCTACAACCTGGCGTTGAACACCGCGGAGACCCAGATCGACGCCGGCACCACGGCGATGCTCGTCAACCTCGCGCCGCTCATCGTCGTCATCCTCGGGGGTCTGCTGCTCGGTGAGGGATTCCCGCGGCGCCTCGTCGTGGGTGCGCCGCTCGCGTTCGTCGGGGTGGTGCTCATCGGCGCCGCGTCCTCGACGGGTCGCGCCGCCGCCGGGGGTGTCGTCCTCGCCATCGTCGCGGCGTTCCTCTACGGCGGGTCGGCCCTGCTGCAGAAGCACCTGCTCAAGGTCGTGGATCCGGTCACCCTGACATGGCTGGGCGCCACCTCCGGCACGGTCGCGCTGCTGCCCTGGGCGCCGCGGTTGATGGGCGACCTGGCCACTGCGCCGCTGCCCGCGACCCTGGCCGTGGTCTACCTCGGCGTCTTTCCGACGGCCATCGCCTTCACCACCTGGGCGTATGTGCTGAGTCGCAGTACCGCCGGGCGCACCGCCGCGACGAGCTACCTCGTCCCGGCCATCGCCATCGTGCTGTCGTGGATGTTCCTGGGCGAGGCCCCGACCGCGGTGATGCTGCTCGGCGGCGCGCTCTGCCTCCTGGGCGTGTTCGTCACCCGCCTCCCCGACCGCACTCGCGCCTGAAGCGGGCGGACAGCCAACCGGACAGCGGCGGTGTCGTCATGACGACACCGCCGCTGTCCTTCTGGTTGTCCGCTCGTGGTGGTGCGGCCTCAGGGGAGGACGGCCCGGAGGCGGCGGGCGGCGGCCTGCGGGTCGTCGGACTCGGTGATGTCGCGGACGACGACCACGCGGGTGGCGCCGGCGGCGACGACCTCCTCGATCGTCGTGTGGTCGATGCCGCCGATGGCGAACCAGGGCTTGTCGGTCCCGGCCTGCGCGGCGGTCTCGATGAGTTCGAGCCCGACGCCGGGGCGACCGGGTTTGGTCGGCGTCGGCCACACCGGCCCGACGCAGAAGTAGTCGACCTCGGGGTGGAGGATCGCCCGGTCGAGCTGGTCGGGGTCGTGGGTGGAGAGCCCGACGGCGACCTTGGGGGCGAGGCGGCGCACCTGCTCGGGGCGTAGATCGTCCTGGCCGACGTGCAGGACGTCGACTCCGGCCAGCGTCGCGACGTCGGCGCGGTCGTTCGCCGAGACCAGCGCCCCCGCCCGTTCGGCCTCCTCGGTCACGACGGCGAGCGCCGCGAGTTCCTGGGCCGCCTCGATGCCCTTCTCGCGGATCTGGATGATGTCGACCCCACCGGCGAACGCGGCGCGGACGAACTCACGCAGGTCCCCACGCTCGGCGCGTGTGTCGGTGCACAGGTAGAGGCGTGCGTCGGTCAGGCGGTCGCGGACGGCCTGTGGAATGGTCGACATGTGTCCTTCCTATCGCAGCCGGCCTGTCGCAGCCGGGAACGCACCGACAGGTCGGCGTCGCCGCCGTCGCCGTGACCGGCGTGCACCCGGGTGTCACAACGTCACGAGTGCCAGCACCGAGAACGAGGCGAGCATGACGGCGTTGGCGGTGAGGACGACGAGCATCACCTGACGCCGGTCGGGGCGCGCATCGGCCGGGCACAGGGCGAGGGCCATCAGCACCCGGGAGGGTGCCGCCATCGTGAGCGCGGCCGCGGCGGTGTTCTGCATGGCGACCAGGTGCAGCACGGAGACGCCCAGTGCCCGGGCCGTCTCGCCTTGCGCGGTGGCGAACATCGAGTTCGCGCCTGTGTTGGAGCCGGTGACGAACCCGCCGAGCCCACCGATCCAGGGTGAGAGCGCGACGTAGCCGTGCCCGAGGGCGCTCGCGGCCTGCGCGAGAGCGGTGCTCATGCCGGTCGCCGCCATGAGGACGCCGAGGAGGAGGAACCCTGCGGTCGGTACGGCGACCACCGGCCAGGTGCCGAGCGCGTCACGGATCGTCGCTTCGCGTCGGCCGGCGTCGAACCGGAGAACGACTGCCGCCACGACGCAGGTGATCGGCAGCCACAGGGCCGGAGAATCGAGCAGTCCGGAGAGGCCGGCGAACGGGTGCAGCCGGGTCAGTCCGGTCGCCAGGAGGAGCCCGGTGACGAGCACGGTGTACGGCACCAGGGCCCGGACGAGCCCCGCCGGCTCGACGACCCGGCGTCCGCGCAGCCGTCCTGCCAGGAGATGGGCGCCGATGATCGTGAGTGATCCGAGGACCCCGGCCAGGGGTGTGCCCACGAGCACGTTGGCGGCCCACACCGCAGCCCAGAGCGCCGCTCCCGAGGCGAGCCCGGCAGCGAGCCGGCGAGGGTGGCGCCGCCGTCGACGATGACCACCGCGACGCCCGAGACGAGGAAGACGACTCCGTTGACGACGGCACAGACGATGCCGAACTCCGTGAGGTCGAGGCCGTTCATGCGGGCGGCGATGAGCGTGCCGGGGCCGAGTGAACCCCAGGGCACGGTGACGAGCCCGAGCATCGAGAGCACTGCGGCACGCATCGGTGTCCGCCCCAGGTGCAGGAGGAGGGGGACTCCAACCATGACGCCGATGCCGAATCCCGTCACCGACTCGGCGAACGGCACGGCGCCGTGGACGACGAGCAGCAGCGCTGCGGTCGGCGACGCCACCATCGAACTGAGCGCCGACGCGAGTCGCTGCTGTGCACCAGAGCCGTCGAGGAGGCGGGAGAGCAGGACGCCACCACCAAGGATGAGGACTACGGCGAGCAGCGTCGGCATCCAGCCGAGCAGCGAGTGGCCGAGCGCGGGGACCGGCGTGGGAAAGGCCAGGGGGATCAGGGCGAGGCACACGACGAGGCCGAGCGCGGCCGACCTCCATGCGGTGACCCGCAGTGCCAGCGCGACGCAGGACGCCGCGAGTGGCAGTGTCGCGATCAACGCGGCCATCGTTCCTCCCGCATGTGCATCAGAGTCGCAGATCCCCTCGCCGAGCTGCTCGAGACGCCCACCTCCGCCGTCGCGTGCGCGGGCACGCGAGAGGCCTTCTCCGTGATGTCGGGCGAGGTCACCGTCGTCACCGTCGTCACCGACGAGGGAACCGTCGACCTCGACCTCGACGGCGACGGGGTCATTGCTCCCGGTGACGTCCTCTCATCGCATCGTCGACCGCGGTGCCGATCCGGCGGTGCTGCTGATGCTCATCGCCGCCCCCTCGCCCTGACGCACACCCTCGAGCGCGACTCGGACACCCTCCCGGGCCGGCCGGCGCCGGTGGGCGTCCGAGGTGGAGCGGTGAGCGGAATGTCGGTGGCGCTCGATACGCTGGTGTCTCCGCGGGAGCCCGAAGGGCTGAGAGGGCGAGGGGACATCTCCGACGCCGACCGCTCGAACCTGATGCGGGTGATGCCGACGAAGGGAGGACGCGTGCACGTCATCGTCATCGGCGCGGGGATCATCGGCCTGGCCGTCGGCCGCAGACTCCTGCGCGAGGGCCACGCCGTGACGATCCTCGACCCCGCGCCGGCCTCCGGCGCCACCCACGCCGCGGGCGGGATGCTCACGCCCGTCGGAGAGGCCTACCACGGGGAGAACGACCTCACCGCGCTGCTCCTGGCCTCCGCGCAGCGCTACCCGGCGTTCATCGACGACCTCGCCGCCGACCTCCCCGCGGGGACGCCCACCGGTTTCGTCACCTCCGGCACGATCATCTGCGGTGTCGATGCCGCCGACCGCGGGCACCTGAGCGATCTGCACGCCCTGTGGGAGCGGCTCGGGCTGAGGAGCGACCAGCTCACCACGCGGCAGGCGCGCGCTCTCGAACCCCTGCTCGGACCACGGTTGACCTGCGCGTTCCACGCCCCCGACGACCATCAGGTCGATCCCCGCCTCCTCGCCGCCGCGCTGATGACCGCGCTCGAGGCCCGCGGGGTCCAGATCCCGTCGGAGGTCGCCACCGCGGTGCATCCCGGTGAGCGGCCCTCCGTCGACCTCGCCTCGGGTGACCGGCTCGAGGCGGACGCCGTCGTCGTCGCCAACGGCCTCGGAGCCGCGCACCTCGGGGGCGACGTCGGTGTCGACCTCTCCGCGGTCCTTCGGCCGGTGCACGGCGAGGTCGTGCGCATGACCGCGCCGCCGCATCTCGCCCCTCTGTTCACGCACACCGTCCGTGGACTCGTCGAGGGTCGCCCGGTCTACCTCATCCCGCGCGGCGACGGCCGGGTCCTGCTCGGCGCCTCCAGCCGGGAGGACGGCGCCGAGCACGTCAGCGCCGGTGGCGTCCACGATCTGCTCACCGACGCCATCCGGCTCATGCCCGCCGTGCAGGAGTTCGGCATCGACGAGGTCCTCTCTCGGGCACGCCCGGGCACCCCTGACAACGCACCGCTCATCGGCCGGACCGCACCCGGAATCGTCCTGGCCACCGGCCTCTTCCGCCACGGCATCCTGCTGGCGCCGGTGACGGCCGACATCGTCGCGGCCCTGCTGCGCCGCGGCACGGGCGACCTGGGCCCCGAGGCGCACAGCCCCGACGACCCACTTCTCACCCTCGCCCGATGTGCGGATCCGGACCGGTTCGCCGCTGGCCCGCTCGCCCGCACCCTGTGGAAGGACACGCCATGATCGAACCCTCCGACGTCGAGGTCGTCGTCAACGACGTCCCGCGCACCCTCCCCGTGGGGGCCACCTGCCGTGACCTGGTGTCGATGGAGACCGGCCGCGTCATCGGCAACGACGGGCGCCTCGAGACCGGCGAGGGTCTGGGCGTCGCGCTCGCCCGCAACGGCGAGGTCGTGCCCCGCGGCGCCTGGGCCTACAGCGAGATCGCCGACGGCGACCGCTTCGAGCTGGTGACGGCGGTGCAGGGCGGATGAGCGACTCCCCGACCCTGTCCCACGCCGCGCCGGGCACCGAGGCGCAGCTCGGTCCGCGGATCGACCCGCTCGTCATCGACGACGTCGAGCTGACCTCCCGGCTCATCATGGGCACCGGCGGACTCAGCAGCCTCGATCGGCTCGGTGAGGCGCTCGTGGCGTCCGGGACCGCGCTGACGACCGTGGCGTTGCGCCGCTACAACCCCTCGACGGTCGGGTCCCTCTTCGAGCTGCTGCGGCGCCTCGACATCGCGGTCCTGCCCAACACCGCGGGCTGCTACACCGCCCGGGAGGCCGTGCTCACCGCCGAACTCGGCCGTGAGGCCCTGGAGACGAACTGGGTCAAGCTCGAGGTCATCGCCGACGACCGCACCCTGCTGCCCGACCCGATCGAACTCGTGGAGGCCACCGAGCAACTGGTGGCCACGGGGTTCACGGTCTTCGCCTACACCAACGACGACCCCGTGCTGGCCTTGAAGCTGGAGGAGCTCGGTGCCACCGCCGTCATGCCGCTGGGCGCGCCGATCGGCACGGGCCTCGGCATCCTCAACCCGCACAACATCGAGCTCATCGTGTCGCGGGCGGGCGTCCCGGTCGTGCTCGACGCCGGCATCGGCACCGCCTCGGAGGCGGCCCTGGCGATGGAACTCGGTTGCGATGCGGTGCTGCTCGCCTCGGCGGTCACCCGTGCGCACGACCCCGTGATGATGGCGGCCGCCTTCGCCCGCGCGGTCGAGTCGGGCTACCTCGCGCGGCGGGCCGGCCGCATCCCGCGCCGCGAACACGCGCTCGCCTCCTCCCCGATGACCGATCGGGCCGACCTGTGAGCGCCCTCCCGCCCCTGGTCGACCCGGCGCCCGAACTCACCCTCGCCGAGAGGCGCCGCTACGCCCGGCATCTGCTGCTCGCCGACATCGGCGACGAAGGACAACGCCGGCTCAAGAACGCCCGGGTGCTCGTCATCGGTGCCGGCGGGCTGGGGTCACCGACGCTGCTCTACCTCGCCGCGGCCGGGGTGGGCACGATCGGTGTCGTCGACGACGACGTCGTCGACGAGTCCAACCTTCAGCGTCAGGTCATCCACGGCACCGAGGACCTCGGGCGCTTCAAGGTCGAGTCCGCCGCCGACGCCGTCACGCGCGTCAACCCCCTGGTCACGGTGGTCGCGCACCGCACGCGGATCTCCCCGGAGAACGCACTCGAGCTCGTCGGGCAGTACGACCTCGTCCTCGACGGCGCCGACAACTTCGCCACCCGCTACCTCGTGGGCGACGCCTGCGAGATCGCCGGCACGCCGTGCGTGTGGGGCTCGATCCTGCGCTTCGACGGGCAGGTGTCGGTGTTCTGGACGGGCCGCGGGCCGGTCTACCGCGACATCTTTCCCGAGCCGCCCGACCCCCGTCTCGTGCCGTCGTGTGCCGAGGCCGGCGTCATGGGCGTGCTCTGCGCCTCGATCGGCGCGGCGATGGGTGCCGAGGCGATCAAGCTCATCACCGGCCGCGGACGAACCCTCGTGGGACGGCTCCTCATCCACGACTCCCTCGCGGCCACCTGGCGCGAGATCGCCATCCGCCCCGACCCCTCACGCACGAGGGTCACCGACCTGCACGCCCGCGCCCGCGACTACAGCGCCCTGTGCGGACTGCCCGACACGAAGGAGAACGCCATGCCCCCGATCACCGAGGTTCCCCCGCGCGAGCTCGCCGACCGCCTCTCCGCCCGCGAGTCCGGCGGCGAGCCGGACCTGCTCGTCGTCGACGTGCGCGAGAAGGCCGAGCACGACATCGTCGCGATCGACGGCGCCGAGCTCGTGCCGCTGGGCGACCTCCTCGGTGGGGTCACCCACCTGCCCCGCGAGAAGGACATCGTGCTGTTCTGCAAGGGCGGCGTCCGTTCCGAGCAGGCCGCCCACGCCCTGCTGGACGCCGGCTACGAGCGGGTCTCCCACGTGCCCGGAGGCATCATGGCGTGGGTGCGCGACGTCGACCCGCAGGCGCCGACGTACTGACGGCGCGGGGCTCGTGCACGTTGGAGCCGACGACACGCCCACCGCCACCGGCGGCATCGCGCATCTGCGTGATTCAGGCCGCCGTGCGCGGGCGGGTCGGCGGCTGTCGTGCGCACATCGGCCCCGCCCCCGCTCGGCTCAGGCGCGTGCCAGGTCGGGCAGGAGGGTGTGGGCGCGGGACGTGGTCTCCGCCACGACTCCGGACAACCACGCCTGCAGACCGAGGGCCGCGTCGTCCTCCAGCGCGTGCACGGCCTCCAGGTAGGAGCTGCCCGCCGACGCCGCCGACGTGAGAGGTCCGAGGACCTCGGCCGGCGGCTGCCCGGCCTGTTGACCGAAGACCTCGATCAGCTCACCCATCGCGGCGCTGACCCGCGTCTGGCTCTCGTCGCCCCCGGGAAGCTTGGCCGCGAGCTTGGCCAGGCGTGAGCAGCGTTCCTTGCGCGCGGAGGCGAGCATGGCCCGAGCGCCCTCGGCGACCAGCGGCCCGAACTCCTGACCTGCGAAGAAGGGCGCGCGGGCGTGGACGTACCAGGCCTCCAGCGCGTCGAGTTGGGCCAGGTAGGTGACGTTCTTGCGGACCATCGGCACCAGCGAGCGGTAGGTCGGCCGGTAGGGGCGGCGGATGGCCCGGCTCGAGCCCTCGATGACGAGGTGGCTCTCCTCGAGGACGTCGCCCCGTAGCACCGACCCCGCACCGACGACCGCGCCGAAGTTGGTCTGCACCGGCCCGACGGCACCGCCCTGGCCGCCGAGGAAGATCGGCTTCTCCCGCAACGTCACTCCGCGCGGCACGTCGCCGAAGAGCGACGGGGTAGTCTTGTCGCCGGTGGGCGTGAAGTTGAAGTGGATGTAGGACGAGCCCACCTCGCTGTGGTCGGCGCGGCTCGTGCCCCCCGCCATGAACGCGTCGCAGAAGTTGATGAGGCTGCCGAGGGTCACGTAGGGGAAGAGGATCGTCTGCTTGAGCCCCACCGTGTGTGCGCCGCCGGACTGCTCCTCGAGCAGGCACCCCTCACGCACGTGGTGCCCCAGCCCGAGGTTGGCGCCCTCGAGGAACACGGCGCGACTCGCGAACCCGCCCTTGAGCTGCACCTTCGGGCCCAGCCGGCAGTCCTCGATCGTCACCGGCCCCTCACGCCCCAGCTCGACCCCCGCGGAGATGACCGTCTGTCCGCCGCGGATGCGCGTTCCCGGGTGGATGGTCACGCCGTCGCCGCTGATGCGGTCGACGTCCACGTCGTCGTCGATGTCGATGGTCCAGGGGTTGGGGATGTGGACCCCCTTGTCGACGAGCGCCTCGACCTTGTCGAGCCCGCGAGGTGTCAGAGTCATGTCGTCCCTTCCGTCACTCCTGCCATGCTGCCTTACCGGCCCGAGGCTCGGAGACGGGAACCGAGGACGCCACCCCGGCGGTGCCCTGTGCGCGACCCCCGCTGGGGATCGGTGGCGCGCTCGCCTAGTCTGCTGTGCATCCGTGGGCGCTCACGGCGTGAGAGAGGGGTCGACACGTGACCGAACAGGCCGAGGAACGCCGCACGTACCTGCTCATCGACGGGGAGAACCTCGACGCCACGCTCGGGGTGGGCATCCTCGAACGCCGCCCACGCCCGGAGGAACGTCCGCGCTGGGAGCGCGTGCTGCAGTTCGCCCGCGCGCAGTGGGACCAACCCGTGCAGGGCCTGTTCTTCCTCGCCGCCCGTCACGAGCTGCCGATGGCGTTCGTGCAGGCCCTCATCAGCATCGGGTTCCGGCCGATCCCGCTGACCGGCCGCCCCGACGAGAAGGTCGTCGACATCGCGATCTCCCGCACGCTGCGGGCGCTCGCCGACCGGCCGGCCGACATCATGCTGGCCAGCCACGACGGCGACTTCCTCGAGGACCTCGCCTCCGTCACCGACGGACGTCGCACCGGGGTCATCGCCTTCCAGGAGTTCCGCAGCCAGGGCTACCGCGAGCTCGTCGAGCGGGGTCTGGAGTTCTTCGACCTCGAATACGACGTGCAGGCGTTCGACACCCGCCTGCCACGCGTCCGCATCATCCCCATCGAGGAGTTCGACCCGCTGGAGTTCATCTGAGCCATGGGGTCCGAGATCGTCATCGCCTTCACGCTGGTACTCCTCGCGGGACTGGCCACCGCCGTCGGTGGTGCGATCGCGGTGTCGCGAGCGACGATCTCGCCGGTGTTCCTCTCGACGTCGCTGGGGCTGTCGGCCGGCGTCATGCTCTACGTCTCGTTCGTCGAGCTGCTGGGTGAGGCCGAGAACACCCTCACCGAGGCGTTCGGATCCAGCGGCCCCTGGTGGACGATGGCCGGGTTCTTCGGCGGGATCGTCCTCATCGGCGTCATCGACCGGCTCGTGCCGGCCGTCATCAACCCGCACGAGATGAGCGGTGCCGACGAGGCGTCCGACGTGCGCCGCGGGCAGTTGATGCGCACGGGGGTGTTCACGGCGGGAGCCCTGGCCCTGCACAACTTCCCCGAGGGGTTCGCGGTGTTCCTCGCCGCCCTGCAGGACCCGACGATCGCCGTTCCCGTGGTGGTGGCCATCGCCATCCACAACATCCCCGAGGGCATCGCGGTCGCCGTGCCGGTGGCCTACGCGACGGGCTCCCGGCTCACGGGCTTCTTCTACTCCCTGCTCGCCGGGCTGGCCGAGCCGGTCGGCGCGCTCGTCGGGTTCGTCGTGCTGCAGGCGTTCGTCGGGCCCGTCGCCATGGCGATCGCGTTCGCCGTGGTGGCGGGCATCATGGTCTTCGTCTCGCTGGACGAGTTGCTGCCGGCGGCCCGCGGATTCGGCCACCACCACGCGACGATCTACGGCCTGGTCGCCGGCATGGGGATCATGGCGGCCGGCCTCGCCGCGCTGTGAGCATGCATCCGGGACTGGTTACCGGGCGGTAACCGATGTTACGGTCGCCGAACAGGAGTGACCGCGACGAGAGGAGCGCCCGTGAGCGCCGGGTACCCCCACCTGTTGTCCCCCTCGACCTCGGGCACACGACGCTGCGCAACCGCGTCGTCATGGGGTCGATGCACACCGGGATGGAGGACTCCACCAAGGAGTTCGAGGACCTCGCGGAGTTCTACGCCGAACGCGCGCGGGGCGGGGTGGGCCTCATCGTCACCGGCGGGTTCTCCCCGACGTGGGCCGGGTCGCTGTACCCGGGCGCCGGTGTCGTCGCCACGCGGTGGCAGACCCGCAGGCACCGCGGGATCACCGAGGCCGTGCACCGCGACGGCGCCGCGATCCTGTTGCAGTTGCTGCATGCCGGGCGGTACGCCTACCACCCGCTGCAGGTGTCGGCGTCGCGGGTCAAGGCGCCGATCAACCCCTTCAAACCCTGGTCGCTGCCGGACCGGTCGATCCGCCACACGATCGACGCGTTCGCGCGCTCGGCCGGATTCGCCGCCGAGGCCGGGTACGACGGCGTCGAGATCATGGGCTCGGAGGGGTACTTCATCAACCAGTTCCTCGCCCGTCGCACCAACCGCCGCACCGACTCCTGGGGCGGCTCGGCGGCGGGCCGACGTCGGCTCGCGGTCGAGATCGTCCGCCGCACACGGGAGGTCGTCGGTGACGACTTCATCATCCAGTACCGCATGTCGCTGCTCGACCTCGTGCCGGACGGGCAGGAGTGGTCGGAGGTGCTCGATCTCGCCACCGCCGTGCAGGACGCGGGCGCCACGATCATCAACACCGGCATCGGGTGGCACGAGGCGCGCGTGCCGACCATCGTCACCTCCGTGCCTCGCGGGGCGTTCGTCGACGTGACGGCCGCGCTCAAGGAGCACGTCGAGATCCCGGTCGCGGCCAGCAACCGCATCAACATGCCCGCGCTCGCCGAGGAGATCGTCGCCGAGGGCAAGGCCGACCTCGTCTCGATGGCGCGTCCGTTGCTCGCCGACCCGGCGTGGGTCGACAAGGCTGCGCGGGGGCGCGCGGACGACATCAACACGTGCATCGCCTGCAACCAGGCGTGCCTGGACAACACGTTCTCGCGCCAGCGGGTGACGTGCCTGGTCAACCCCCGCGCCGGTCACGAGCGGGACCTCGTCGTCGCCCCGGCGGTGCGGGTCAGGCGGATCGTGGTCGTCGGGGCCGGGCCCGCGGGTCTGGCCACGGCCACCACGCTGGCCGAACGCGGCCACGAGGTCGACCTCTTCGAGGCGAATCCGCACATCGGTGGGCAGTTCGCGCTGGCCAAGGAGATCCCCGGCAAGGAGGAGTTCGCCGAGACGATCCGCTACTTCACCCGCCGGATCGAGGAGACCGGTGTCCGCCTGCACACCTCGACGCGCGTCGACGCGGACCGTCTCTCCGGATTCGACGAGGTCGTCCTCGCCACGGGTGTCTCGCCGCGTGTGCCGCAGATCCCGGGAGTCGACCACGTCGGTGACTCCGTGCAGGTCATCACGTATGCGCAACTGCTGAGTGGGGAGAAGCGCGCCGGCGAGCGCGTCGCCGTGCTCGGGGCCGGAGGGATCGGTGTGGACGTGTCGGAGTACCTCACCCACACCCGCCTCGGCCGGCGTCCGGAGGAGGTCGACCTCGCGCACTGGATGAAGGAGTGGGGCGTGACGGACCCACGGGAGGCGCCCGGTGGTCTCGGCCGACCTGACCCCGAACCCAGCCCGCGCACGGTGCACCTGCTGCAGCGCAAGCCCACCGCCGTCGGTCGGGGACTGGCCAAGACCACCGGGTGGGTGCACCGGGCGTCGTTGTCCGCCAAGGGTGTCGACAAGATCGCCGGCGTCACCTACGAACGCATCGACGAGGACGGCGTGCACATCACCGTGCCGGGTGAGGACGGCGCCCGCGTGCCCCGCACCCTGTCGGTCGACACGGTCGTGCTGTGCACCGGCCAGGAGTCCCAGCGCGAACTCGTCGAGGAGCTCGCCACCCGAGGCATCACCACGCACGTCGTCGGCGGCGCGGACGTCGCCGCCGAACTCGACGCCAAGCGCGCCATCGACCAGGCCACCCGCCTCGCCGCCCGCCTCTGAGCCGCCCCGCGCGGGGGTGGCACGCGACGAGGCGCGGGCTACTTGTGGTGCAGTTTGCGGTGCTCGTCCAGGAGGTCGGGGTCCGACGGCGTCGGGATGGTGGCCTCGGCCGATCTGAACCTCGACGGGCGGGCCGCGAGGGAGTAGGTGAGGCGGGGTCCCTGACCGTCGAGGGGCACCGTCACGGGTTCGTCCTCGGTGACGGTGTACTCCACGCCGCGGACACTGAGCGTCCTCGGCGGGCCCGTCTCGACCGTGAAGGTGATCGACTCCTGCTGGACCTCGACGACCAGGTGCGAACCGCGGACGGTCAGCCGGAACCGCAGGCCGGGCCAGGACTCGGGCAGGCGCGGGTCGAACGACAACTCGCCGTGGTGGTCGCGCATCCCCCCGAACCCGTACACCAGGGAGTTCCACACCCCGCCGGCCGACGCGATGTGGATCCCGTCGGTGGTGTTGCCGTGCAGGTCGGCGAGGTCGACGTACAGCCCCTCGCGGAAGTACTGCAGCGCCACCGCGTGGTGTCCGACCTCGGCGGCGATGATCGACTGCACGACGGCCGACAGCGAGGAGTCGCCCGTGGTGATGGGGTCGTAGTACTCGAAGTCGGCCAGCTTCTCCTCGGCGGTGAACCGGTCGCCCTGGAGGAAGAGCGCGAGCACGACGTCGGCCTGCTTGAGCACCTGGAACCGGTAGATGGCCAGCGGGTGGTAGTGCAGCAGCAGGGGGAAGTGGCTGGCCGGGGTGTTGGGCAGGTCCCACAGCTCGCGTTCGAAGAAGTGCTCGTCCTGAGGGTGGATGCCGAGCTCGATGTCGAACGGGATGGCCATGGCCTGGGCGCACCGCTCCCACTCGTCGATCTCGGCCGGGTCGAGCCGGAGTCGGGCGCAGATCCGGTCGTACGTCGCCGCGTCGTGCTCGGCGAAGTGCCGCATCGTGATCGCGGCCCGTTCGAGGTTGAAACGGGCCATGACGTTGGTGAAGAGGTTGTTGTTGACGACGGTGGTGTACTCGTCGGGCCCGGTGACGCCGTGGATGTTGAACACCTCGCGGCTGTTGTCGTGCCAGAACCCGAGGTCGGCCCACAGGCGCGCGGTCTCCACGAGGATCTCCGCGCCGTCCCGCCCGAGGAAGGCCTCGTCGCCCGAGGCGTCGACGTACTTGCTCACGGCGAACGCGATGTCGGCGTCGATGTGGTACTGCGCGGTGCCCGCGGCGTAGTAGGCGGAGGCCTCCTCACCGTTGATCGTGCGCCACGGGAAGAGCGCGCCCTTCTGCGCCAGCACGCGGGCACGTTGTCGGGCGGCCTCCAGCAGGTTGACCCGGAACCGCAGCACGTTGCGCGCCGTCGTCGATGAGGTGTAGGCGAGGAACGGGACGACGTAGATCTCGGAGTCCCAGAAGTAGTGGCCCTCGTACCCCGAGCCCGTGACGCCCTTGGCCGGGACGCCTTGTTGGTCGGTGCGGGCCGTGGCCTGCGCGAGCTGGAACAGGTTCCACCGGACGGCCTGCTGGACCTCCGGCTGACCCGTGATCTCGACGTCGCACTGCCGCCAGTACCGGTCGAGCCAGCGGGCCTGCTCCTCGTGGTACCACTGCACCCCGTCGGAGCGGACCCGGTCGAGCGTGCGGCGGCACCGGTCGAACAGCTCACGCACCGGCACCCCGCGGGAGGTGTGGTAGGCCACGGCCTTGGTGACGAAGATCGGCCGGCCCTGCTTGGCGTCGACGCGGAACACCTTCTTGCCCAGGTCGGGCTGGGTGTCGATGAGGGTCTCGTAGTCGTTCTCGGTGAGGATCTCGTGGTCGGCGCCGACGGCGAGGGTCATCCGCGAGGAGGCGCACCGGTACCCGAGGATCATGCGGCGCTGGGAGTGCCAGTGTCCCTGGGGTTCGAGCACGCGCTCCTGGAACGTCGTGCTCCGGCGCGGATCGAATCCGGCGCCCATCGCGTCGGCGCGCACGTGGTACTCGTCGAAGCCGTCCTGACGGTTGAGGATCTGGCTGGAGATGATGACCGGCGCGTCGCCGTCGAGCAGCGTGACGTTGATGGTGAACAGCGCCAGGTGGCGCTGGGTGAAGGAGACCATCCGGCTGGTCTGCACCCGGACCCGTTTGCCGGCCGGGGTGCGCCACACGATGTCGCGGCGCAGCACGCCCTCGCGGAAGTCGATGCTGCGTTCGTACTCCTCGAGGTCGTCGACGGCGAGCAGCAGCGGCTCGTCGTCCACGTACAGCTTCATCACCTTGCTGTCGGGCGCGTTGACCATGGTCTGCCCGGTGGTGGCGAAGCCGTAGGCCTGCTCGGCGTGGTGGATCGGCCACGTCTCGTGGAACCCGTTGATGAAGGTGCCGTGCGTGTGCGCCTCGCGGCCCTCCGGGGGTTGGCGCGCATGCCGAGGTAGCCGTTGCCGACGGCGAAGAGGGTCTCGGTGGTGCCGAGGTCCTTGCTGCCCTGGAAGCGTTCGACCAGGCGCCACGGATCGGCGGGGAACCGGCTCCGGTCGAGGGGATCGGTGCCGGTGAAGGTGGCCTTCACGGGAGGATCTCGTCCAGGTCGGAGACGACGAGGTCGGCGCCGGCGGCACGGAGGGCCTCGGCCCCCGCGCCCCGGTCGACACCCACGACCAGGCCGAACCCGCCGGCGCGACCGGCGGCCACGCCGGAGACGGCGTCCTCGAGCACGACGGCGCGACCGATCTCGACCCCGACCCGCTCGGCGGCGGCGACGAAGGTGTCGGGGGCCGGCTTGCCCGGGAGTCCGTCGGCGGCCGCGACCGCACCGTCGACGACGACCGGGAAGTGGTCGGCGATGCCGGCGGCGGCGAGCACGGCCGGCGCGTTTTTGGAGGAGGACACCACGGCCATCTTGACCCCGCGCCGATCGAGCGCCTCGACCAGGGCGACCGAGCCCGGGTAGGGGGTGACCCCGTCACGCTTCAGGACGGCGTTGACGACGTCGTTCTTGCGGTTGCCGAGGCCGCAGACCGTCTCGGCCTCGCCCGGATCGGACGGGTCGCCCTCGGGCAGGACGATGTCGCGGGAGGCGAGCATGTCGCGGACCCCGTCGTAGCGGGGCTTGCCGTCGACGTGGTCGAAGTAGTCCTGCTCTGTGTAGGGAGCCTCCCCCGCGCGGTGAGGAAGGCGTTGAACATCTCGTCCCAGGCGGCCATGTGCACCACGGCCGTCGGGGTGAGAACACCGTCGAGGTCGAACAGGGCTGCGTCGAAGTCGTTCCAGTCCACGTCATCGATGCTAAGGCGTGAGGGGGTCTTCTCCCGCCGGGCGAACGAGGAGACTGTCCCGGTTGTCGGCTTCTCAGGAGTGAGCGTGCTTGGCGCGCAGCCCCGTCCGCACGACACCGGCGACGCGCGCCGGGGCACTCCGCAGCGTGGCGAGTTCGCGGCGGGTGCGCACGAGGGCGGCGGCGCCGCACAGGCCGGTGACGCTGCCGAGGACGGCGGCGAGCACCAGCAGCACCGACAGGCCGACGATCGTCGCGACCGTCGACGGCGGGGTGAGCATCGTGCCCGCCAGCACCGAGGCCACCGAGATCACCGCCATCGCGCCGCCGACGCGGGAGACCTCACCCGTGCGGGCCAGACCCGTGAGCCCGCGCCGCAACGCGACCGCGGCGCCGATGGCGAGCACCACGCCGAGCGCGCCGATCCGCGAGGCGGTACCCGAGAGGGTGCCGGCGGCGACCGCACCGGCCGCGGCCACGAGAACCAGGGTGAGACCCCCGACGACGAACGCGATCGAACGGACCGCCTCGGCCGAGACGACCGTGCGCAGGCGCGACGCCAGGTCGAGCACGGTGCCCGCGAGCATGGCCGCGCCACCGAGCAGGAGCGTGGGGCCGGCACCGGCGGCGAGCGCCGCGACACCGGCCGCCGGGTCGGTGGCACCGAGGCCGAGTTGGGTGCCGAGGGCCGCGGGCAGGGCGGCCGCGGTGAGGACGAGGGGCAGCACGAAGAGCACGACACCGACGGCGCGACGCCCGTGCAGCCGCGGGACGAGCAGCATCGTCAGCGCGATCCACAGCGGGACCGCCACGAGCGCGACCAGAGCGAAGGAGTCGCCGGCGGCGCGGCCCCCACGAGAAGCAGGGCCGAGGCCAGCAGGGCCGCGGCGGCCACCAGCCGGCTCCGGGCGCTGCGGGCCGACCACGAGCCTCGCGGGACGGTCGTGGCGAGCACGAACACCAACGCCCACCACGGGGTGGAGGCGAGGAGCCCGCCGGTGGTCGCAGCGGCGGCGAAGAGGACTCCGAGAGTGAGGACGAGGAGGGCGATCAACGTGGCGCGGTGGGACGAGTCGTACACAAAGGTGATCCTTCACCATTAATGCCACGCGGACGTGACGACACGGTCACGAACGGGACTCGGTATGCGAATCACCGCACCACCCAAGGCGGCTGGGGCGACGGGCGCCGGTCACGATGAGAGGGTGGAGGTCGTCGGCCCTCCGCCGTTCGTCGTCCGACCGCCGTCCTCGGCCTCGTGTTCGGCCTCGTGCCCGGCCTCGTGCTCGACCTGCCAGGGACAGCCTCCGGTAGACTCGGCGGCCGGTGAGCCGGGAAGTCTGGTCGGCACAGGCCCTGCCCTGCCTGTACGCCTTCCGCCCCTGCCCCCGGAGAATCCCCGATGACCCTCCCGTACCTCCTGCTGGCCGCTGCGGCCCTCGTGCCGCTGGCCTGGCTGCTCGGTGAGGTGATGGGTCGCGCCGCGGGGTGGATCGTGGCGGCCGGCATGCTCGCGGTGGCCGGCGGGTTGACCAGCGTGTGGCTCGGCCGGGGCGAGACGTCCGCGGTCACCGAGAGCGTCCCCTGGATCCCCGCGATCGGTGTCTCCCTCGCGCTCCGTCTCGACGGGTTGTCCTTCTTCTTCGGGCTGCTCGTCCTGGTCATCGGCGCCGTCGTCCTCTCTTACTGCGCGCGCTACCTGCACGGCGGCGGCCATGGCATCTTCTACGCGCTCATGACGTTCTTCGGCGCGGCCATGGTGGGGCTCGTCCTCGCCGACGACCTCGTCGTGCTCTTCGTCATGTGGGAGTTCACGACGCTGTGCTCCTTCCTGCTCATCGCCCGCTCGGGTCCGGCGGGCACCGAGCCCGCCATCCGCACCTTCCTGCTCACCGTCGCCGGTGGCCTGTGCCTGCTCGTGGCCGTCGCCGTCGCGTGGGTGACGACGGGTACGACGTCGCTGTCCGCGGTGCTCGTCGACCCGGTGTGGACGCAGCGGCCCGACCTCACGGCGGCCGTGGCGGTCCTCGTGGCGATCGCGGCGTTCACCAAGTCGGCGCAGTTCCCCTTCCACGGCTGGCTGCCCGACGCGATGGTGGCGATCACGCCGGTCAGCGCCTATCTGCACGCCGCCGCGATGGTCAAGGCGGGCATCTACCTGCTGCTGCGCTTCTCCACGCTGTTCCACGACGTGAGCGTGTGGAACGCGCTGCTGATCTCCGTGGGCCTGACGACGGCGCTGATGGGGGCGGTGTTCGCCCTGCAGCGCCACGACCTCAAGGGTCTGCTCGCGTACTCGACGGTGAGCCAGCTCGGGTTCATCGTCGCCACCATCGGCATCGGCACGACGTATGCGATCGCCGCCGCGGTGGTGCACACCGCCGGCCACGCCCTGTTCAAGGCGGCCCTGTTCATGTCGGTCGGCGTCATCGACCACCAGGCCGGCACCCGCGACATGCGCGACCTCACCGGGTTGGCCAGGACGATGCCCGTCACCGCCGTGGTGATGACGCTGGCCGCCGCTTCGATGGCGGGACTGCCGCCGTTGTTCGGCTTCGTCTCCAAGGAGGCGATGTTCAAGGGGTCTCCGAGGCGCACCTGCCGGGCGCCGTGGTGGTGCTCGTGGGCCTGGTCATGGTCGTCGCCGCGTCCTTCACCTTCGCCTACTCGGCGCGCATGATCCTGCCGGTCTTCCCCGGTCCGCCGATGGAGGAGCCGCCGCGCGAGGGGTCGGTCGGCTTCCTGCTGCCGGTGGCGGTCGTCTCGCTCGCGGGCGTCGTCCTCGGACTCGCCGGGCCGATCGCCGAGCCGCTGCTCACGCCCGCGGCCCAGGCCGTCCTCGGTGAGAAGGCCGAGACCGATCTGGCGCTGTGGCACGGCGTCAACCCCGCGCTGCTCATGTCGCTCGCGGTGATCGCCCTGGGGTCGGTGCTCGTCGCCTTCCGGCACCCCCTCGAGCGGCTGCTCGGGGATCGAAAGCTGCTGCCCTTCACCGCGATCGGCATCACCGAGTCCTTGCGCGACGGCAGCATCGCCCTGGGCCGGCGGGTCGGCGACGTCACCCGCTCGGACGCGCCCTTCGGGCACCTGGCCTGGCCCCTGGTGATGCTCGTCGTCCTCGCCGGGGGCGGCCTCGCGATCGCCCGTGTCGATCCGGTCCACGCGCCGATCACCCGCCCGACCGACTGGATCCTGCTCTTCCTCGTGACCGTCGGCGTCGTGCTGGCCAACGTGGCCCACACCCGCATGACGATCGTCGTCGTCGTCGGGGTCGCCGGCTTCGCGATGTCGCTGTTCTTCTTCACCCTCGGCGCGGTCGACGTCGCCCTGACCCAGCTCATGATCGAGACGCTCACCCTCGTCGTCATCGTGCTCGTGCTGGCCCGCCTGCCCGACACGTTCCACCGCACCGGCCGCGCCCGGCTCGCGATGGCAGGCGTCCTGGCGGTGCTCACCGGAGCGGCCGCCGGGCTCGGGACCTGGGCGTTCACCGGCCGGCGCGACCTGTCGGAGGTCGGCCGCACCTTCCTCACCGAGGGCGAGGAGCTCACCGGCGGGACCAACGTCGTCAACACGATCCTCGTCGACTTCCGCGCGCTGGACACCCTCGGGGAGTTCGTCGTCCTCGGCGTCGCGGCCCTGGCCGTGATCGTCGCGCTCGAGGGCCGCGGTCTGCTGCCCTACCGACCCTCACCCAGGAGGGCCCGCGTGGCGGAGGCCGTGGAGGATCCGGTGTCCAACACGATCATCCTGCGCGTGACCGACCGGTTCCTCGGGCCGCTGCTGCTGGTCCTGTCCGCCTACCTCTTCCTGCGCGGCCACAACGCCCCCGGCGGCGGCTTCGTCTCGGCGCTCGTGCTCGGGGCGGGGATCTCGCTGATCTACCTCGCCGCCCCCGACGACCGCGTCAGCCGACTCTCGCGGGCGTACGTCACTCTCATCGGGTGGGGCGCGATCATCGGAGTCGTCACCGGCCTGGCCGGGTACGCCGACGGCTCGTTCCTGCGCCCGCTGCACGCCTCTCTCGGCGGCATCAAGCTGACCAGCGCACTTGTTTTCGACCTCGCCGTGTACCTCGCGGTCGCCGGCATCATCCTCGCGGCGATCAGCCGCCTGGGGACGACCGCGGGCCGGCCGCCCCTGCGCAAGGTCGGCACGCAGGAGGAGGCGATGGTCGGGCGGGGCGGCACCGTCGACGAACCCCACCACCCCGACACCGCGCCGCGTCTCGCCACCACCGGGGAGCGCGACCGCACCCGCGCACCGTGGCTCGAACCGTCCCTCGACCCGCCGACCGAGAAGGAGCGCTGACATGGCACTCGCACTCGCGGTCGCCGTCCTCGTCGGAGGCGGAGTCCTGCTCATCCTGCGGCGCGGCATGCTTCGTGTCGTCGTCGGGTTCATCCTCATCGGCAACGGGGCCAACCTGCTGCTCGTCACCGCCGGCGGCGCCTCCCGGCGCAACGCCGCGCTGTCCGCCGCACCGGACCCGGCGACCACGGCGGATCCGTTGCCGCAGGCGTTCGTGCTCACCGCGATCGTCATCGCGTTCGCCATCACCGTCTACATGCTCGTGTTGTCGGTCGTGGGCGACGAGGACGACGACACCGACATGCCCGTCGAGGGGCGCGAGGCGGAGACGCCCGACCTCCTCGACGCCGACGACCCCCAGATCGACGAGGTGGAGTTGCGCTACCTGGACCGCGCCGACCAGGCCGGATACCGGCGTCGCCTGCGCGCCGGCAAGGGCCACCTGGAGAAGTCGTACGGCTGGTCGGAGGAGGACTGGTGAGCGCCGCCCTCCTTCCCCTCTTCGTGGGGGCGCCCCTGCTCGTGGCCGGGGTGCTGCTCGTGCTGCCCTCGAACGTCGTGCTGCAGCGCACGATCACGCTGCTCACGCTGGCCGGGCTCGTCGCCTTCGCGGGGGTCCTGCTGGCGGAGGTCTCGGACGGGTCGGCGCTCGGCCACACCATCTCCGGGTGGATCCCGGGAGTCGGGATCGTCTTCGCCGCCGACACGTTCAGCGCGCTGATGCTGCTGGTCACCGGTTTCCTGACGCTCGTCTCGGCGTGGTTTGCCGCCGCGTCGGGGGAGGACAAGCTGACGTTCTTCGGCCCGCTCGTCCTCGTCATCACCAGTGGGGTGTGCGGCGCCCTGCTCACGGCCGACCTGTTCAACCTCTTCGTCTTCGTCGAGGTCATGCTCCTGCCGTCCTACGCGCTGATCATGCTCGCGCGGCCCGGTCGGGCGTCGGTCGGGCAGGTCAGCGCCGCCCGCATCTACGTCACCCTCAATCTGCTGACCAGCACGATCCTCGTGGCGGGTGTCGGTCTGATCTACGGCATCACGGGCACCGTCAACAGTGCACAGCTGGCCGGCCGCGCCGCGCAGGACCCGGCCGTGGCGGTCGCGGCGGGCGTCGTCCTGCTGGCGCTCGCGGTCAAGGCATCCGTGGTGCCGGTGCACGGATGGCTGTCCCGCACCTACCCGTACATGCCCCCGGCGATGACGGCGATGTTCTCCGGCCTGCACACCAAGGTCGCGGCCTATGGCATCTACCGCATCTACGCGGTGCTGTTCGACGGCGACGCGCGCTACCTGTGGATCGGTGTGCTGCTGTTCAGCCTGACGATGCTCATCGGGGTGCTCGGGGCCGTCGGCGAACACGACGCCCGCTCGATCCTCGCCTTCCACATGGTCAGCCAGCTCGGGTACATCCTGCTCGGCGTCGCCCTGTTCACGCAGTTCGGCCTCGCCGCGGGCATCTTCTACCTGCTGCATCACATGATCGTCAAGGCCTCGCTGTTCCTCTCCATCGGCGCGGTGGAGCGTTCGTACGGGCGCTACCCCCTCGGCACGATCACCGGTCTGCTCTCGCGGGAGCCGCTGACGGCGATCGTCTTCCTGCTCGCGGCGCTCTCCCTGGCCGGAATCCCGCCACTGTCGGGCTTCGTCGCCAAGCTGACGCTCGTCGTGGCCGCGTGGGAGGCGGGGCAGGTCGCGGCCGTCGCCATTGCGATCCTGGTCAGCCTCTTCACCGTGCAGTCGATGATGAAGATCTGGGGCAAGACCTTCCTCGGCGATCCCAAGGACAACGACGACGACGTGATCGAGCAGGTGGGGACCGAGGGGAGCCGCATCCGGGTCGGTCTCATCGCCCCCGCGGGCGTCCTCGCGGTCACCACGCTCGTCCTCGGGCTCGGCGCGCAGCTGTTGCTCCCCCTCGCGAACACCGCCGCGGCCGGACTTCTCGACACGTCCACCTACGTGCAGGCGGTGCTCGGACCATGAGTCGTGCGACCTGGCCCCTACGGGTCCTCTCCTCCCTCGCCTGGTACACCAAGGAGTTCGTGGTCTCGAACCTCGCGGTGATCTGGGACATCGTCACCCCGACGCACCTGTCCCACCCACAGATCGTGCGGTACGACACCCGGTGCCGCACCGAGTGGGAGGTCTCGCTGCTCTCCATGCTCATCACCCTGACCCCCGGCACCATGGTGCTGGCCACGCAGGAGACGACACCGCGCGCCGCCTCGGGGTCGACGGTCGCGGGCGGCGGTCCGGGGCGCGACCCGCAGGCGCCCCGCTCCTTCCGCATCTACGTGCACTCGATGTTCGACGACGATCCTGCGGACGTGCGCGCGGGAACGCGGGAGATGGAGCGGCGCGTCCTCGCGGCGGCACGACCCGTCGATGGAGCGCCGGCGCAGGAGGGGTCCGAGTGATCGGCATCATGATCGGCATCGCCCTGCTGACCTTCTCGGCCGTGGTGGCGAGCTGGCGCATGTTCGCCGGTCCGGGTGACGGCAATCGGGCCCTCGCCTCCGACCTGCTGTTCTTCAGCGTCATCGGCCTCATGTCGCTGATGGGGTTGGTCTTCGGGACTCCTCAGGTGCTCGACCTGGTGCTCGTGGCGACCATCCTCGGGCTGCTCGCGACAGTCTCCCTCGCCCGCGCGCTCACGAGAGGACGGCGCTGATGTTCCCCATCGACCTGTCGGGCGACCTCGTCGCGCAGACGCCGCTCTGGGCCGCGGTCGTGGGCCAGGTGCTCATCGTGATCGGGGCGCTGCTGTTCTCGACGGCGGCCATCGGCGTCATCCGGCTGCCCGACATCTACACGCGTGCCTCGGCGATCTCCACGGCCGCCGGGTCGGGACTCGCCATGATCGTCACCGGCACGTTCTTCTTCGTGCCCGGTCTCGACAACGCCGTCAAGCTGGTCGTCGCGGTGATCCTGCAACTCGTCGCCTCCGCGGTGGGGTCGATGACGATCGCGCGGTCGGCCTACCTCACGGGCTCCGCGGTGTACTCCCCGAAGCACAACGACGAACTGGCCGACAGCGACAGCGGCGATGGAGCCGGCGACGAGGACGAGGCCGGCCACTCGAGGACGTGAGACGAAAAGTCCGGCCTTCGACACCGCACGGGGGCTGTGCATGAGCTCCGGTGTCTCTGGGTATGGGACGTCTGACTGCGGAGGCACCCCTGCGTGGCGTCGAGGGCGACGCCGCGTTCGCCCGACGGCCCTGCACACACCACGCACGTAAGGAGAACACATGCCTGAAACACTCTCGCTGGGTTTCATCGCCTGGATCATCATCGGTGGTCTGGCCGGCTGGATCGCCAGCAAGTTCATGAACACCGACGCCCAGATGGGCTGCCTGGCCAACGTCGTCGTCGGCGTCATCGGTGGTCTCCTCGGTGGCTACCTCATGACCCTCGCCGGTTTCGACGCTGCCGGTGGCGGCTTCTTCTTCAGCCTCGTCACGGCGGTGCTCGGCGCCTGCCTGCTGCTGTTCATCCTCAAGCTGGTCATGGGCCGCGGCCGCGGCACGCGCGTCTGACGCTCACCGGCTTCACCGCGACGCCCCGTTCACTTCACGTGTTCGGGGCGTCGTCGTGTTCACGGTCGATGACACAGGGCGAGGAGAACGAGGAGGGGCACACTATGGGCACGTGTGGAAACTCTCGTCCGTGTGATTCGTCCACAAGTATCACTGTCGTCGGGTGGTCGACGAGCGCGGACCGGGCCGGGGGCGGGCTCTGGTCCCGCGAGGCCCCCTTCGCTTTCGGCCCGCCGGCTCGCCTCGATCAGTGCCTCACAGGCGCGCGCACTGGTCTTCCTTGTTGCCGGACACGCGGTTGCCGCTGCCGGTGGGGGCGGGGTCGTTGTCCTTGCACTGGATGTTGCCGTCGACCGTGTTGCCCGTGAAGGTCTGCGCGCCGGAGTTGCCCATCGCCTGGATGTCGCCGTCGAGGATCGTGTCGCGGATGGTGGCCGAGCCGCCGTCGTCGAGCTGGATGTTGCCGTCGATGCGGCCTCCGGTCACCTTCACGTCGGCGTGCCCCTGACCCTTGACGTCGCCGTCGATCGTGGCGTTCGTCGAGATCAGCGTCGCGCCCTGCTGCACGACGACGTTCCCGTCGATCCTCGTGCCCTCCAGGGTGCACGTCGCCCCGTTCGGGACCGTGACGTCGCGGTCGGTCCGCTCTCCGCCCACCTCACCGGTGCATCGACCCGAGGCGAGGTTCGCCGCACCCGTGCCCGTGCCCGTGCCCGTCGCCGTGCCGGACGTCGTCGGCGCCCCGGTCTCGGTGGGGATGGCGGTGGGTGATGCGGTCACCGTCTGCGTCACGGTCGCCGGCTGCGGCGCCGAGGCGGGCGGCTCGTCGGTGCTGCCACCACAGGCACTCAGGGTGCCCACGAGGAGCAGGGAGGCGGCGGTGGCCAGGGTCGGACGGAACGTCATGGAACACCCTTCGTCAGGTTCGGCAGGTCGGTGCCTCCGACCCTAGTCAGCCGGGGCGGCAGGCGCCGTCCGTCGCCGACCCGAAACCCATACACGCGTACGTCCATAAGAAGTTTCAGCAGCGAGAAACGAGCGTCATGAGACTTCGTTCATGAACGATCCCCGGAGTCCGCTGCCCGACCCGGGCCGCCTGCGTACTGCTGAAGATCCAGCGCCGCCGTGATGAGACCCAGGTGGCTGAAGGCCTGGGGCATGTTGCCGTAGAAGCGGCCCTGGCCGTCGACCTCCTCCGAGTACAACCCGACCTCGTTGCGCATCCCGACGAGGCGGTCCATCAGCGCCCTCGCGTCGTCGTGCCGGCCCACCCGTGCGTAGGCGCTGGCGAGCCAGAAGCAGCAGATGACGAAGGGATGCTCGTCCCCGGCCAGGCCGTCGATGCCCGATCCGGTGCGGTAGCGCAGCACCAGCCCGTCGCGCAGGAGGTCCTCCTCGACGGCTCTGACCGTGCCGACGAACCGCTCGTCGTCGGGTTCGAGAAATCCGACGGCGGCGATCAGCAGCAGTGAGGCGTCGACCTCGTCGGTGTCGTAGTGCTGCCGGAAACTGCCCCGCTCGGCGTTCCAGCCGCGCTCCAGGACCTCCGCGCGCACCGTGTCCGCCACCGCGCGCCACCGGGCGGTGTCTCCGGGCAGGTCGTGCTTCTGCGCGGCGCGGATCGCCCGGTCCATCGCCGCCCACACCATGACCCGGGAGTGGGTGAACTTGTGCAGGGGGCCACGGATCTCCCAGATGCCGTTGTCCTCGGCCTCCCAGTTGTCCGCGAGGTGGTCGACCAGGGCGACCTGAAGCGCCCACGTGTGTTCGTCCTCGGCCAGGCCCATGTCGCGTGCCATCTCGAGGGCGACCATCACCTCGCCGAGGACATCGGTCTGCCGCTGGCCGACGGCGCCGTTGCCGATGTGCACCGGCGTCGAGCCGCGGTAGCCGGGCAGGTGGTCGAGCTCCCGTTCGGGCAGGTCGTGACCGCCGTCGACGCGGTACATGATCTGCATGCGCGTGGGGTCGCCCGCCACGGCCCGCACGAGCCAGTCCCGCCACAGGCGTGCGGCGTTCTGGTAGCCGGCGCTCAGCAGGGCCTCGATCGTCAGGGAGGCGTCCCGCAGCCAGCAGTAGCGATAGTCCCAGTTGCGTCCGCCGCCGATCTCCTCCGGCAGGGACGCCGTCGGTGCGGCGACGATGCCGCCGGTGTCGGCGTCGGTGAGGTGGCGCAGGACCATCAGCGAGGTGTCGAACGCCTCGCGGTAATCGCCGTCGTAGTCGCTCAGGGCCAGCCACTCCTGCGACTCGCGCATCGTCGTCTTGAGCGCCTCGTCGACGTCGACGTGGCGGCACGGGGGCAGGTGGGATTCCTGCCAGGTGAAGTCGAAGTCGAGCACCTCGCCGGCGGTCACCGTGAACGTGTCGCCGCCCACGCCCGGCAGGTGCGGCGCGCGCAGTTCGTACCGGGAGGGTCCGGCGGTGGCCGTCAACCGCCGACCGTGCTCGTCGTCGAGGAGGTTCATCCACGGCTGCCGCTTGCCGTACCAGGGGCGCACGGTCCACTCGTGCCGCATCTCGACCTCACCGCTCACGCCCTCCACGCGGCGGATCACGTCGGCGCGGTCACGCGCGGCGGGCATGAAGTCGGTGACCCGCACCGTTCCCGATAAGGTCTCGTGCAGCGTCTCCAACACGAGGGTGCCGGGCAGGTAGCGACGCGTCGTCGTCGCCTCACCCGCCGGACCGAGCAGCCAGCGACCGTGTTCAGGGGTGCCGATCATCGCCGCGAACACCGCCGAGGCGTCGAAGGTGGGCAGACACAACCAGTCGATCGACCCGCCGGGACTCACCATGGCGCCCGTCCGCTGATCTCCGATGTAGGCGTATCCCTCGATGGGGGTCGGGTTGTCGTTCAACGACGAATTCACTCCTCGTGGCTCGGGACTGCGTACCCAGGACTCGTGGCTCGGGCACCCGGGACTCCCGGCCATCCTTCATGCCCGGAGTCTCGAACGCATGTCGAGGACGCCGCACCACGCCGAAGGCAGGGCGGTGGTGGACCGCCCTGCCTTCACGTCGTCGAACCCGCAGGTCCGACGGGTCGGATCACCGGATGGTGATCGTCGAGGTGCGTGAGTACGTCCGGCCGGCGACCTCTGCGACCACCGTCACGCGCACGATGCCTCGCGACGAGGCCCGCAGGACCCCTTCCGGGGAGACCGTGGCCGCAGCGGTGTTGTCCTCGTTCAGCGCGACCCGGTAGGTGTACTTCGCCGAGGCGTCGGCCGGAACCACGGCCGCCTTCAGGGAGACGCCCTGGGTGGTCTGCCGGCGGGCGAAGGTCTGGTCAGGGAACGACACGACGCGCTCGTGGAGGGTCACGTCCCCCGTCGTCGACGCCCCGTCACGCACCACCACGGGGAAGCTCGTCGACTTGCTGCCACCGTCGGCACGCACCGTCGCGGTGATCTCCGCGACGCCCGCCGAGACCGGGCTGACGGCGCCTGTGTCGTCGACCTTCGCCACCGACGGATCCGAACTGCGGTACGTCACCGAGACGCGGCGCAGGTCGTAGAAGGAGTCGTCGTTGCGGGTCGCCGACAGGTTGGCGTGGATCACGCCGGCAGGCGCCCGCGTGTCGAGGACGACACCGTCCGGGACGGCGGCGACGGTGCCGATGCGCGGGTCGAGCCGGCCGCCCAGGACGAAGGAGTCCTTCAGCCCCTTCCTGGGGTCGGCCGACGACCCGACCCGAAGGCCCCACCGGCCGAGCTCGTAGGCCTTGCGGTCGGCCTCGGCGTCCCAGAACCAGAGGTCCTTCGCGTCGATCACCAGCTTCACGCGCGTGGTGGCCCCGGCCGGGATCGTCACCTTGGTGAACCCCTTGAGCTGCTCGTTCGGGCGCAGGGCGTCACCCGCCTTGGGCGAGGACACGTAGGCCTGCACCACCTCGGCGCCGGAACGCGACGAGGTGTTGCGGACGTCCACGCTCACCGTGACCCGCCCGTCGACGTCGACGCGGGTGCGGTCGACGGCCAGGTTCGAGTACTCGAAGGTCGAGTAGCCGAGTCCGTGGCCGAACGGATAGCTCACGTCCCCGGTGAAGTACTGGTACGTCCGCCCCTTGCGGCCCCCGGTGGGGGTCATCACGTAGTCGCGCGCATCCGCCAGCTGCCGGATGTCCGCGTACTGGGTGAAGGGGAGGCGGCCGCTGGGGTTGGCCTCACCGGTGAGGACGCGTCCCACGGTCTCGCCCTGGTACATCCCGTTGTAGGTCGACCACACGATGGCGGCGGCCTCGTCCTTGAAGGGTTCGATGTCGACCGTGCTGATGGCCTGGATCCAGGCGATCGTGCGGGGGTTCATCTTCGCGACGGCGCGCACGAGCTCGGCCTGCCCACGCGGCAGGTCGATGTTCGGTCGGTCCTCGTCCTCGGAGGAGTCGGAGGGGTTCCCGGGGATGCGCGGGTTGGTCGAGTCGTTGCCGGCGATCGTGCCGACGTAGGAGATCACCGCGTCCGCATCACCGATGGTCCGCTTCTCCTCGTCCGTGAACTGCGGCACGAAGGACTCGTTGACGTAGCCGAAGTGCAGGGTCTGCGATCCGGTGGGACCGTCGTAGTCGGCGGCCGCCGTCTTGCCGGTAGCCGGCACCGTCGCCACCACTCGACCGCGCTCGCCACCCAGGCGGACGTCGAAGCGGCCGCCGGTCAGGGTGCCGTCGGGGTTGCCCTGGGCCACCTCCACCCTGGCGGTCCCGGCGGGGACGGCCACGGTCGTGTCGAACCAGCCGCCCCAGGCACCGAGGGTCTGCATCGTGTCGTAGGCCGTGGCCGGGTTGCTCCAGGGTTGGACACCACGCCAGCCGGAGAATCGCTCGCTGCGCAGGATGGCCTCCGGGCTGACCCGGCCGAGCTCGCGACCCGATGCGTCGAGGAACCGGACGGCGGCAGGGGTCGCCTGAGCGCCGGCCGTCGCCGCGATGCGCGCGCCGATGACGGGCTTGCGCTTGTTCTCCAGGCCGGACTTCGACATCCCGGGAATGTGGGTGACCTCGGCCTCCGGGGCCACCTTGGCCACCGCCTTGCGGATCCCCTCCAGGGCGTTCGAACTCGTCGCCAACCGGGTCGGCGAGTAGTCACCGTGGACCTCGGTCGTCGCCAGTGGGCCGACCACCACGACCTGTCGGGTGTCCTTCTCGGCCAGCGGCAGTGCGCGAGGGCCGGTGCTGGCACCGCCGGGGCGGTCGTTCTTGAGCAGGACCGCGGCCTCGTCGCTCATCCGCTGCGACAGGGCGAGGTGGTCCGGGCTCGAGACCTCCTTGTCGATCGAGTACTCCGCACTCCGCCACGGCACCTTCTCGGCGGGGTCGAACTCGCCGGTGCGCATGCGCAACGTGAACGTCCTGACCAGGGAGACGTCCATGTCGGCCTCGGTGACATCCCCTGCTTGGTAGGTCCGCTCAAGGTAGGTCGGGTAGTCCTGATCCATGCAGTCGAGGTCGACACCCGTCTTCAACGTCCAGGCGACCGCCTGCGGTGCGGTCAGCGGTGTTCCGCCGTCGGGTCCCCAGTGGTGGTTGGAGGACTGCCAGACGTCACGAACGGCGTCGCAGTCGGAGGTGACCGCTCCGTCGAACCCCCACGTCCGTCTCGCCAGCTTCTCGACGTACTCCTTGCTCGCCGACACCGGGGTCCCGTTGACGCGGTTGTAGGACGTCATGAGGGACGCGGCGCCGAACCGGCCGACCAGCGCGGCGAACGCCGGGGTGTAGTACTCGCGCAGTTCCTTCTCGGTGATCACCGAATCGCCTGTGTGGCGGTTGTTCTCGGAGTTGTTGGCCAAGAAGTGCTTGGGAGTGGCCACGGTCTTGAGGTAGGTGTCGTCATCGCCCTGCATGCCGCGAACGAACTGCCCACCGATCTGGGTGGTGAGGTGGGGGTCCTCTCCGTAGGTCTCCTCCGCGCGACCCCATCGCGGGTCACGGTGCATGTTGATCGTCGGGGACCAGTACGTCAGCCCCTTGTGGGAGGCCGCGACACCGGAGGAGGCGAAGTTGTTCATCGCCCGGGCTTCGTCCGAGGTGGCCGAGGCCATGCGACGGACGAGGTCGGGGTTCCACGTCGCCGCGATGCCGAGACCGGTCGGGAACTCGGTGGCCTCCCCACCCTGATTCAGCTTGTGCTCGGAGTCCTCGGCCGCACGCGCCACGCCGTGCAGGGCCTCGTTCCAGTAGTTGTACGCGGCGACGCCGAGGCGAGGGATCGCGGGTGCGACACCGGCGTTGTGCTGCCGCTCGGCGCGGAACTGTTGGATCTTCTCCGCCCGGGTCATGCGTGAGACGAGGTCGGCGGCCCGCGCCTGGAACGAGAGGTCGGTGTTCAGGTAGTCGGGCCGGTCCTGGGGTGAGGTGGTCGCGTTGCCGAAGGCGGTCGGCGCCTGCGGGGCCGCGGTCGCGGTGGTCGCGACGGAGGCGGGGAGGGCGAAGGCTGTCGCCACGACGGCCCAGGCGAGCGTGTCGACGCGTGGTCGACGGCGGTTGGTCCTTGACGTCATTGCCGGTGTCATCTCCATCGATGAGGGCCTCGGGCGGGGTGGGGGGCCGGTCGGGGCCGGATCAGGTGATCCGACAGGCGTCGACCACGCCGGCACATCCCGCCCTCGGCGATTTGTTGTATGAGAAAACTAAAGCGTCGGCGCGGGTTGTTCAAGGGGTTTCGTCAGGCGAATTCGCTTCGGGTGGTGGGCAGTCGGCCCGATGATGGCGGTCGGCCGGGATCAGGCCTGGGTGAAGCTCCACGACGTGTGGGAGTGGTACCGACTGCCCGGGCGCAGGATCGGCGTGGGCGTCCACGACTGGTTCGGCGCGTCGGGCACCCACTGCGGTTCCAGGGCGATGCCGTCTCCGGGGCGATACAACCGGCCGTCGTGGCCGGGCGCGGTCGAGGTCAGGGCATTGCCGGTGTACACCTGCAGGCAGGGCTGGTCGGACCACAGCTCCAGGGACCGCCCCGTGGAGGGGAGCGACAGTTCGGCCACCACTCGGCGACCCGACCCGTCGGGAAGGAACGGTAGGTCCACGCCGCCCAGGAGCCGCACGAGGGGCACGTCCCGACGGCGGACGTCGGCCAGGTCTGTCGGGCGCCGCAGGTGCAATCCGGCGTCGACGACGGATGATCGGGCCTCGGGTATGCCTGCGGCGTCGACCGCCACCAGCTCTTCGGCGGGGACGCGGAGGGTGTGCCCGTCGATCGACCCCTCCGGCGAGGTTGAGATAGGCGTGACTCGCGAGGCTCACCACCGTCGGCCGCTCGGAGACGGCGGTGAGTTCGAGATCGAGACGGTTCCGCGTCACGGTGTAGGTCGCGGTGGCGGTGATCGGGCCGGGAAAGCCACCGTCGCCGTCGGGGGACACGTGACGCAGCGTCACCGAGTCGCCGCGAAGTGCCACGACGTCCCAAATGCGCCTGTCGATCCCCGCGTCCCCACCGTGCAGACAGTTCGGACCGTCGTTGGCCGTGAGGGTGTGCTCCACGCCGTCGATCGTCATCCGTGAACCCCCGATCCGGTTGGCGAAGGGGCCGACGACGCCACCGAGGAAGATGTTCGGGTGCCGCAGGCGGGCCTCGAGCGACGGAAAGCCGAGCACGGTGTCGAGGGGCCTTCTCCCGGTGTGCCACACCAACCGGTTCAGGGTCGCGCCGAAGGTGAGGACCTCGGCGGTCAGGCCACCGCTCTCCAGCCGGCACAGGTGCACCTGACGGCCGTCGGGTGTCTGCCCGAAGGGGACGGGTTCGCTCATCGCTGTCCTGCCTTGCGTTCTGCGAAACCCGCGTCGATCCACGCAGCGGGGTGCCGGATGACGTCGTCGAGGACGGCGACCGCGGCGCCCGTCGCGGCGGGGGCGCGGTCCTCGCCGGTGGCGTGAGGCGTCACGGTCACGTGCGTCCCGTCGAAGGTGCCCGCCAGGACCCGCGCGCCCACCCGCGCCTCCACCTGCGGCAGGACGAGACCCTCCAGGGCCGCGAGGTGGCCCCCACGACGATCGTCTGGATGTCGAGCAGGTTGACGACGCTGACCAGCGCGGTCTCCAGAGCGTCGGCGGCACGCCGGACCGCCCGCGCCGCGCCTTCGTGACCGGAGTCGTAGCAGGCGAGGAACTCCGACACGCTCGACCCGTGGGGCAGTCCCGCACCGTCCTCGAACGCCCGCCACCCCGCGATCCGCTCGAGGCATCCGTAGGAGCCGCACGGGCACGGCGGGCCGGAGGGGTCGACGCACATGTGGCCGATCTCCCCGGCCCACCCATGGCGGCCGGGCATGACCTCGCCCGCGACGACCGCCGACCCGCCGACCCCGATCTCCCCTGAGACGTAGACGAAGTCGGTGACCGGTCCGAGCCGTCCCGGCGCGGGCCGGGCCAGGCTGAACGCCGCCAGATCGGCCTCGTTGCCGAGGAGAGACAGGCCGACGTCCGCCAACCCGAGCAGGGGGGCGACCTCGACATCGGTCCACCCGAGGTTCGGTGCCCGTCTCAGGGTGCGGGAGGCGGGCTCGACGATTCCCGGGAGCGCGAGGCCCGCGCCGACGATCCGTCGGTCGCTGCCGACCTGCCTCGCCAACAGGGTCCGGGCATCACGTCCCAACCTGGGCAGGACCTCGGTCGGGTCGCTGGCCATGAGGTCGGCGGGCGTGTAGATCTCGTCGACCGTCGAGCCGTCGAGGGTCACCAGCCGAGCCAGGTGGAAGGTGGCGTTGACCTGCAGGCCGAGGGCGCACAGGCGGTCGGAGGGGCCGAGCATCGTGGCCGGTCGCCCCGGCGCGCCGGCCACCTTCCCGTTCTCCCGGAGGATGCCTCCCCCGATCAGGTCGTCGACGAGCCGCGAGACGGTCGCCCGCGTGAGTGAGGTCGCCGCAGCCGCCTGGGCACGCGACATCCCGTCGGTCGCGGCGAGGACGGTGGCCGCCACGAGAGCCAGGTTGGACTCGCGCAGCGTCTCTTGGCTCGCGTTGGGGCGCACCGAGGAGACGTGCTGCGACCGCGGGCGGGAAGGAATCGTCGACACCCGTTGACTCTAGTCGAAACCAGGGTTAAGTTTCACCACGAAACAAATATGGAACGAACGAGAACGGAGTGGCGAGATGACGAGACAACCCACCAAGGACGACAGGTTCTCCTTCGGACTCTGGACGGTCGGCTGGCCCGGTGGCGACCCGTTCGGCACCCCCACCCGCACCGTGCTGGACCCCTGGGAGTACTCCGACAAGCTGGCCGAGCTGGGCGCTTGGGGAATCACGTTCCACGACAATGACGTGTTCCCCTTCGACGCGAGCGCGGAGGAGCGCAAGCGCATCACCGGCCGGCTCAAGGATGCGACCGACCAGGCCGGCCTCGTCATCGAGATGGTGACCACGAACACCTTCACCCACCCCGTCTTCAAGGACGGCGGCCTCACGTCGAACGACCGCAGCGTGCGCAGGTTCGGCCTGGCCAAGATCATCCAGGCCGTCGATCTGGCGGCCGAGATGGGCGCCTCGACCTTCGTCATGTGGGGCGGTCGTGAGGGTGCGGAGTACGACTCCTCCAAGGACCTGCACGCCGCCTTGGCTCGATACAAGGAGGGGCTGGACACCGTCGCCGGCTACATCAAGAGCCAGGGGTACGGTCTGCGCATCGGTCTGGAGCCGAAGCCCAACGAGCCGCGGGGCGACATCTTCCTCCCCACCCTCGGTCACGCTCTGGCGCTCATCGCCGATCTCGAGCACGGCGACATCGTCGGCCTCAACCCCGAGGTGGGGCACGAGCAGATGGCGAACCTCAACTACACGCACGGTCTCGCCCAGGCGCTGTTCAGCGGCAAATTGTTCCACATCGACCTGAACGGCCAGAGTGGTCTGAAGTACGACCAGGACCTGGTGTTCGGGCACGGCAACCTGCTCTCGGCGTTCTTCACCGTCGACCTGGTGGAGAACGGCTTCCCCGCCTCGCCCGACGCGCCGCGGTACGAGGGCCCGAAGCACTTCGACTACAAGCCGTCGCGGACCGAGTACACCGAGGGTGTCTGGGAGTCGGCGAAGGCCAACATGTCGACGTATCTGATGCTTGCGGAGAAGGCCAAGGCGTTCCGGGCCGATCCGCAGGTCAAGGAGGCGATGGAGTACTCCGGCGTCTACGACCTCGCCACCCCCACCCTGGCCGAGGGCGAAACGGTCGCCGACCTCGTCGCGGCGACCGCCGATTTCGATGCCGATGAGGTCGCCAAGCGGGACTACGGCTTCGTCCGGCTGCACCAGCTCGCCCTCGAGCACCTGATCGGTTGAGTCGCCGTGGCGCTCGTGGCAGGCGTGGACAGCTCCACCCAATCCTGCAAGGTCGTCGTCCGGGACGCCGAGACCGGCGCCCTGGTCCGGCAGGCCTCGGCGCCGCATCCCGCGGGTACCGAGGTGCACCCCGATGCGTGGTGGCAGGCCCTGCTGACCTCGATCGAGGGCGTCGGCGGTCTCGACGATGTCGAGGCGATCGCCGTGGCCGGGCAGCAGCACGGGATGGTGTGCCTCGACGAGCGCGGTGACGTGATTCGCCCGGCCCTGCTGTGGAACGACGTCCGGTCCGCAGGTGCCGCGTCCGATCTGACGCGGGAGTTGGGTGACACGGACGAGGCGGGGCGGGCCGCCTGGGTCGACGCGACCGGAAGCGGCCTCGTCGCCTCGTTCACGATCACCAAGTTGCGGTGGCTCGCGGACAACGAGCCGGAGGCTGCGGCCCGCGTGGCGGCGGTGGCGCTCCCGCACGACTGGCTGACCTGGAAGCTTCGCGGCTCCTCGGACATCCGCGAGCTCACCACGGATCGCAGCGACGCCTCGGGTACGGGCTACTGGGACCCCTCATCGGGTGAATACCGTTGGGATCTGCTGTCGTTGGCTCTGTGGCGCGAGGTATCGCCCGACCGCTTCGTCCTGCCGACGGTGTTGTCTCCGTTCGCCTCGGCCGGACGCACCCCCTCGGGTGCCGTTGTGGCTCCCGGGTGCGGTGACAACGCCGGTGCGGCACTCGGTCTCGGTCTCGGCCCAGGGCAGGCCATGGTCTCCCTCGGCACGTCCGGAGTCGTGGCGGCCGTGGCCGATGCCCCGGTCGCGGACCCCACCGGGATCGTCGCCGGATTCGCGGACGCGACAGGCCGTTTCCTCCCGCTCGCGTGCACGTTGAACGCGAGCCGAATCCTCGACGCCATGCGGGCCGTGTTGGGCGTGGATCACCAGGAACTCTCTCGGCTGGCGCTCGCCGCCGACGCGGGGGCCGGAGGACTGGTGCACATCCCGTATCTGGAGGGTGAGCGCACGCCCGACCTCCCTGCGGCGACGGGCTCCCTCTTCGGCATGACCCTGGCGTCGATGACGCGTGAGAACCTCGCCCGGGCCGCCGTCGAGGGCCTGCTGTGTCACATGGCCGGGTGCGTCTCGGCCGTGCGGTCCCTGGGCATCCCGGTGGAGGAGGCCTTTCTCGTCGGCGGTGGTGCGCGATCCACCGCCGTCGCGGCGCTGGCCGGCTCCTACCTCGGCATGCCGGTGACGATCCCCTCACCGGGTGAGTACGTCGCGAACGGTGCCGCGGTCCAGGCTGCCACGGTGCTCCAGGGTGCCGATCGGCCGGTCGTCTGGCCGCCGACCGTCGAGGTCAGGTCCGAGGGGTCCACGGCCACCGAGGCGCTCTCCGCCTATGACCGTCACGCGGATCAGGAGCGTCGCCGACATCTGTCCGACCGCTGATCTCGGATTGCCACATCTTGCGCATACCCGACACCTCTCTCTCGGTGTCTCCCGTTGTACGTTCATCCACAAAACAAACACCCCGGAGGAGCTCGAAGATGAGCCTCACACGCAAGGCCTGCACCATCGCCACGATCACAGCCCTGCTCACGCTGCCGACGGCGGCCTGCAGCTCGACCCGCGGCGGGGATCAGCCCGCCGCCACCGGCTCGGCCGCCCAGCCGGCCGACACCTTGGTGGGCATCGCGATGCCCACCAAGTCCCTCGAACGCTGGAACAAGGACGGCGCCCACCTGGAGGGGCTGCTCAAGCAGAACGGCTACAAGACGACGCTCCAGTACGCCGACAACAAGCCCGACCAGCAGATCACCCAGATCCAGAACATGACGAACCAGGGCGCGAAGATCCTCGTCGTCGCCGCCATCGACGGCAAGGTCCTCACCCCGGCGCTCGCTGCGGCCAAGGCCAAGGGAGCGACGGTGATCGCCTACGACCGGCTGATCAACGGATCGGGCGATGTCGACTACTACGCGACGTTCGACAATTACAAGGTGGGCCAGCTCCAGGGCCAGTTCATCAAGGACAAGGTCGGCTCGGAGAAGGTGAACCTCGAACCCTTCGCCGGCTCCCCGGACGACAACAACGCCAAGTTCTTCTTCTCCGGCGCCTGGGACGTGCTGTCGCCGATGGTGCAGTCGGGCCAGATCACCGTCCCCTCGGGCAAGGCTCCCAAGACCAACGACGCCTGGACGAGCATCGGTGTCCTGAACTGGTCCTCCGACACCGCCCAGTCCGAGATGCAGAACCGCCTCAACTCGTTCTACACGGGCGGCAAGAAGGTGGACGTGGTCCTCTCGCCCAACGACTCCCTGGCGCTCGGGATCACGCAGGCACTCGAGGGTGCGGGCTACAAGCCCGGCGCGGAGTACCCCATCGTCACCGGGCAGGACGCGGACAAGGCGAACGTCATCAACATGCTGGCGGACAAGCAGGCGATGACCGTCTGGAAGGACACCCGCAAGCTCGGCGACCAGGTGGCCAAGATGGTCGATCAGGTCGCGAAGGCCCAGACGGTCGAGACGAACGACTCCCAGACCTACGACAACGGGGTCAAGGTCGTTCCCACCTACCTGCTCGACCCGGTGGTGGTCACCAAGGAGACGGTTCGGCCCCAGCTCGTCGACTCCGGTTTCTACAGCCCCGCGGACCTGGGCCTCTGAGCCCTTGACGCACTGACGTGTGGCGGTGCGCACACGCACCGCCACACCGGTGAAAGGACGAGGACGACGATGTCCGAGACAGAGCGAGAAGTGATCCTCGAGATGCGCGAGATCACCAAGACGTTCCCCGGCGTGAAAGCGCTGTCGGGCGTGACCTTCACCGTGGAGCGCGGCACGGTTCACGCGATCTGTGGGGAGAACGGCGCAGGCAAGTCGACGCTGATGAAGGTCCTGTCGGGCATTTATCCCCATGGCAGCTACGACGGGGAGATCGTGCTCGACGGTGAAGCGTGCGCCTACCGCAGCGTGCGCGACAGCGAGGCCGACGGCATCGTCATCATCCACCAGGAACTTGCGCTGTCGCCCTACCTGTCGATCGCCGAGAACATCTTCCTGGGTAACGAGCGCCGCCGCGGTCCCGTCATGAACTGGATCGAGACGAACTCGGCGGCGGCCAAGCTCCTGGCACGGGTGGGGCTGCGTGAGGCTCCCGACACCAAGGTCGTCGACATCGGTGTCGGCAAGCAGCAACTGGTCGAGATCGCCAAGGCGCTGTCCAAGGAGGTGCGCCTGCTCATCCTCGACGAGCCGACGGCAGCCCTCAACGACGAAGACAGCGCCCATCTCCTCGGCTTGATCCGTGAACTGAGGAACACCGGGATCACGTGCATCATCATCAGTCACAAGCTGAACGAGATCGCCGAGATCGCCGACGCGGTGACGATCATCCGTGATGGCCGGACCATCGAGACCCTGGACATGAACGGTCCGGAGCACGTCACCGAGGAGCGGATCATCCGCGGCATGGTCGGTCGCAGCCTCGACAACCGCTTTCCGGAGCACCACCCGACGATCGGCGAAGAGGTCTTCCGCATCGAGGACTGGACGGTGCATCATCCGCAAGATCCGTCCCGGGTCGTCGTCCAGGACGTGAATCTGACGGTCCGGCGCGGAGAGATCGTCGGTATCGCAGGTCTGATGGGCGCGGGTCGCACCGAACTGGCGATGAGTGTGTTCGGCCGGAGCTGGGGGACGCGGATCACCGGCCGCGTCCACGTCGACGGCCGCGAGGTGAAGGTGGACACGGTCAGTCGCGCGATCGAGGCCGGTCTGGCCTACGCCTCCGAGGACCGAAAGCGCTTCGGGCTCAACCTGATCGACACGGTTCGGCGCAACACCACGTCGGCAGCCCTGAGCAAGGTGAGCAGGTTCGGCGTCGTCGACGCCGGCAGGGAGTACGGGGTCGCCGAGAGCTACCGAAAGCTCATGAACACCAAGGCGCCCACGGTGGACGTCTCCGTCGGCCAACTGTCCGGCGGAAACCAGCAGAAGGTCGTCCTCAGCAAGTGGATGTTCACCGAGCCCGAGGTCCTCATCCTCGACGAGCCCACGCGTGGGATCGACGTCGGTGCGAAGTACGAGATCTACACCCACATCAACCGCTTGGCCGACGCAGGCAAGGCCGTTCTGGTCATTTCGTCGGAACTCCCGGAACTCCTCGGTCTCTGTGACCGCATCTATGCGCTCTCCCAGGGGCGCATCACCGGTGAAGTGAGTCGCACGGAGGCGACTCAGGAACGACTGATGACCTACATGACGATGGAAAGGCAGGTGGCGGGGCGATGAGTACTCCCGTACCCGAGAGCGGCGCGACCGTCGCGCCGGAGGGATCGGCAACGGAGCGAGCGACCTCGGCGTCGCCCGACAGGGGCCGTGCAGGCATGGTCAATCTGCGTGAGTACGGAATCGTCGGCGCGCTCATCCTCATCGTGGCCCTGTTCCAGGTCCTCACCGGTGGGACCCTCCTCATGCCCGACAACGTCGCGAGCCTGGTGCAGCAGAACGCCTACGTGATGATCCTCGCGGTCGGCATGGTCATGGTGATCGTGGCCGGTCACATCGACCTGTCGGTCGGATCGATCGTCGCCTTCGTCGGTGGCGTCGTGGCGGTCGCGATGATGAGTTGGGACCTGCCGTGGGGAGTCGCGGTGCTGGTGGGGCTCGGTCTGGGCGCACTCATCGGTGCGTGGCAGGGATTCTGGATCGCCGTGATCGGCATTCCGGCGTTCATCGTCACGTTGGCCGGCATGCTCATCTTCCGTGGCCTGGCGATCATCATCGTCGGCGAGACGGTGGCGGGTCTGCCGCCCGGGTTCGTGTCCATCTCGAACGGTGGCCTGCTCGGCACGTTGGGGTTCATGGGCAACGCCGACGCCTTCACCCTCCTCGTCGGGGTCCTGGCCATCGCCGGACTCGTGTTCAGTCAGATCAGGAGCCGCCGCACGCTGCGCAAGCACGGGCTGGTGATGGAGTCCACGCCGGTCTTCCTCGTCAAACTCGTGGTCATCTCCGGGCTCATCGCGTTCGGTGCCTGGGTGCTGGCGGGGAGCGCCATCGGCCTGCCGTACGTCCTGGTGCTCGTGGCGCTGCTCATCCTCTTCTACGCATTCCTCATGGGTCAGACCGTGTTCGGTCGTCACGTCTACGCCATCGGCGGCAACGTCCACTCGGCCGCCCTGTCGGGCCTGAAGGTGAAGAACGTCAACTTCTGGATCTTCGTGAACATGGGAGTCCTGGCCGCGGTGGCCGCCGTGGTGACGACGTCCCGAGCCGGCGCGGCGGTGGCGGCGGCGGGTCAGAACTACGAGCTGGACGCGATCGCGGCCTGCTTCATCGGTGGCACCGCCGTCACGGGCGGCATCGGCCGTGTCTCGGGGGCGATCGTGGGCGCGCTCATCATGGGCGTGTTGAACATGGGGCTGTCGATCATGGCGGTCAACCCCGCGTGGCAGCAGGCCATCAAGGGGTTGGTGCTCCTCGCGGCGGTCGCCTTCGACCTCCTCAACAAGCGGAGGACGGCCGGCGCCTGAGGACGTGATGGCCAAGGGTCCCCTCGCGGTGCCGCGGGGGGACCCTGGAGCGCGTGAACCGTTGCTGTGGTCACCCGACCTCGTGCTCGGGGCGGTGGATAGCCGCCTCTGGGACAGGAGGGGAAGAGGCCTGCAGAGCCGCGTGAGGTCGCGAGGGCGTGCGGCTCAACCTTCCGCGACGTCTTTCCCCTTCGGTGGGCCGGCGCGCTGGCCCACCGCGTGCCTGGCAGGGGGTTACTTCTCCGTACGACCGACCCACTCTAGGGTCGGCGCATGATTTCGGACCGTGCTGAATCCCCCGCCACCCCGCGATCCTTCAGGCTCGCGATCCTCGATGACGGGGAATCGGTGGCGAGGGTGGTGTCGGCTGTCGACGACCTCGTGCGGGCCGACGGGACGGCCGCCGCCGTCACCACCGTCGTGGCGCACACCGGCGCGGTGCCGTGGTTCGGGCGCGACGCCGCCGAGACGTTGGCGCTGGACGCCGACACCGGTCTGGGCGACGCCCCGCGCAGCACCGACGGGGACGAGGCGGAGCTCTCCGTCGACGCGATCGTCACCGCGCTGGCCGGTGCGGGGATCGACGGCGTCTGGCTCGGCCGCGTCCCCACCAGCGCCGGAGTCCTCGCCCTGACGCAGGCGTGCGAACAGGCCGGAATGGCGGTCGCGGGACCCTCCTCGGAGGCGCTGCGCCGCCTGGCCGAGCCGGCGCCACAGGCCTCCGACACCACGGCTGAACGCACCGACACCGACACCGGACGCCGCGCGCGTCTGGTGGACGTCGACGTCCTCGCCTCGGCCGACCGGGTCCTCACCCTCCCCCGCGTGACGTCGTGGCACTCGACGACGGCCACACCGTGCTCGCGGAGTTCCCCGCCTCTGGGCTGTCGTCGCAGGTCACGGCTGCGCTCGAGGACACGGCTACGCGCGTCGTGCGTGAGGCGGGGCTCACGGGCGGATGCACGGTGCGCCTGCGCGTCGACGACACCGGTGAGGTCGCCGTGGTCGGCGTGGACGCCCAGGGGCGGCCCGACCAGGCACTACTGGACGAAGGGATGACCACGCTCCTCATCCAGCTCCGCGTCGGCCTGCTGCTGGGCCGCCCGCTGCCCGAGTCGCTCCCACCCGTGGACGGCCACGCCTTCGGCGTCACCCTGCTCGCCCGCGACCCCGACCGCGGCGGCATCAGCACCGCACCCCACCGCGTGCGGCTCCTGGACCTGCCCACCGGCGTCGGCGTGCGGGGCGAGGTGAGCCCGCGCGTCGACGACGAGGTGCGCGGGGTCGTCACGACGCTCGGGGCCTGGGGCCGTGACCGGCGACAGGCCCTGGAGCGGCTGCGTCGCGCCGTCGAGCGGACCGCGGTCGTCCTCGACGGGGCCGTGACCAACCGCTCCGCCCTCCTGCTGCTGCTCGGACACCCCGACCTGCAGACCGGTGCCGTCGACGACGGGTGGTACGGCCGCCGCCAGGCCGATCTCGTGCCGCCGGCCGACCCGATCGCCCTGGTCGCCGCAGCGGTCGAGGCCTACGAGGCCGACCTCGCCTCGGTGCGCGCCGAGTTCCTCGCCAGCGCCTCGCGGGGCCGCCCCTCCCGCCCGGAGGACGTCGGCGCCCGCCTCACCCTCGACTACCGCGGCGCCGACGTCGAGGTCGTCGTCGAACGCCGCAACCCCTCCACCTACCGCGTGGCGCTGACGCAACCGGGAGGCGAGTCGGTCGAGGTCGACGCCCGCGTCGACGTCCTCGGCCGCTTCGAACGCCGACTCACCTGTGCCGGACGCAAGTACCGGGTCATCGCCTCCGAACCCGGCGCGGCGATCCGCCTCGAGATCGACGGCCTCGCCCACACCGTGGTCCGCGAGGACGGCATGGCCGTGCGCACCCCCGCCCGGCCCTGGTGGCCGACCTGCACGTCGAGGTCGGCGACGAGGTACACGCCGGTGATCTGCTCGCGACGCTCGAGTCCATGAAGATGCTGTCGAGCGTCGTCTCGCCCTACGACGGGGTCGTCACCTCGATCGCCGTCCTGCCCAACACGCAGGTCGAGCGCGGAGCGACGTTGCTGCGGGTGCGCAGCGAGGTGGCGCCGGCCCTCGCCGTGGGCGCCCCGTCGGTGGACCTCTCGCCGTTGGCCGGCGCCACGCCGGCCGCGTCGACGGATCCGGTCGACGTGTACCGCCGCCTGCGTGACTACCTGCTCGGATACGACCTCGCGGCCCCCGCCCTCAAGGCGCTCCTGGCCGAGCAGAAGGCGTGCACCGAGCAGGTCCCGGTGGGCGACGAACGCCTCGCCGCCGCGGAGGACGCCCTGCTGGAGGTGTACGCCGACCTCGCCTCCCTCTACCGTCCGCGGGTCGAGGGCGACATCTCCCACCTGCTCGATGCCGAGGTGGAGTCGGCCGACACCCAGGAGTACTTCCTCGCGTTCCTGCAGTGGCTCGACGCCGACCGCGCCGGTCTGCCCGAGCGCTACCGGCAGCGTCTCGCCCGAGCCCTGGGCCGGTACGGCGTGGAGGGCCTCGCTCCCGGAAGGGAACTCGACGCGGCGACGCTGTGGATGTTCCGCTCCTTCTCGCGGGTCCCGACGCTCTCGGGCGCGATCACCGCGGTGCTCGAACGCCGGATGACCCACGCCGCGGAGGTCCGCGCTGTGCTGGGTACCGGCGCGCGGGAGCGTCTGGACCGCCTGGCCCGGGCCGCCGAAGGACGCGCCCCGGCCGTGGCCGCACTGGCCCGAGACCTCGCCTACACCCTGTTCGAGGAGCCCGCGCTGGAGGAGCTCGTCGAGCGCGCCCGTCGGCCGTTGCTCGACCTCCTGGCCGACCTCAAGGCCGGGGGTATCAGCACGCCGGAGGCCCGCGCCGACGCGGTGCGGACCCTGCTCGACTACCCGCATCCGCTCCGCGCCCAACTGCTCCAGTCGTGGATCGACAGCGACCCCGACGACGTCGACCTCCGCGGAGTCCTGCTCGAGGTGTCGCTGCGCCGCTACTACCGGCAGCACGAGTTGACCGACCTCGTCATCGACACCTACGAGGGCGTGCCGCTGGCCTCCGCGGACTACGAACACCAGGGCCGCCGCGTCCACGTGATCACCACGTACTCGGCGCTGCTCGACACCTACGACCTCGGCCCCTCGGTGCGCGCTCACCTCGAACGCGCCGGTCTGCTGACGGACGAGGCGCGGGACACCGACGTCGTCGTCGGCGTCCTGTCCTGGCGGCGCAGTCCGATCCCCCGGCTCGAGGAACTCGTCGAGGCGACGCGCGCCGGCCTGGAACCGATGGACGTCGGTCGCCGCCTGGCCCGCGTCGACCTCACGGTCACCAGCCGCGCCGGGGTCGGCAAGGAGCACACCCGCACCCAGCACGTCAGCTTCACGCAGGACCCCTCGGGGGCGTGGGTCGAGGAGCCGGTCTACCGCAACCTGCACCCCGTGATGGCCGAGCGGCTGGACATCTGGCGGCTCTCCAACTTCACCCTCGAGCGCCTGCCCTCCCCGGAGGACGTCTACCTCTTCCTCGGCGTCGCCAAGGAGAACCCTTCTGACCGCAGGCTGTTCGCACTCGTCGAGGCCCGTGACCTGACCCGCGTCGGCGAGGACGGCGGACGCGGCTCCTACCCCCGGCTCGAACGTCTCGGGCTCGAGGCGCTCGCCGCGATGCGCACCGCCCGTGCGGGATTCCCGCCCCGGCAACGCCCCGCGGCCAACCGACTCATCATGGTCGTCCGCCCCGAGTGGACCGTGCCGCCGGAGGAGTGGGCCGACATCGCCCGCACCTACGAACCGATGGCCCGCGGAGTCGGACTCGAGAAGCTGGCCGTCCACGTGCACGTCCCCGGTGAGGACGGGCCGGTCGAGAAGGTCATCATCGTCGACGGCCTGGGCGGTCGCGGACTGTCCGCGCGCATGGGGGACCCGCGTCCGGAACCCGTGCGTCCGCTGACCCGGTACGCCCAGAAGGTCCTCACCGCGGAGCGGTTCGGGGTGCCCTACCCCTACGAGATCATCCGCATGCTCACGCCCGGGCCGGAGGAGACGAGCTCCTTCCCGCACGGGTCGTTCACCGAGTTCGACCTCGACGAGGACTGCCGGACACCGCGGCTCGTCCCGGTCGATCGTGAGCCGGCGCAGAACACGGCGCACCTCGTCGTCGGTGAGATCACGACCTACACCGACGTCGTGCCCGAGGGCATGCGGCGGGTGGCGATCCTGTCCGACCCGACCCAGGGCCTGGGCAACCTGTCCGAGCCGGAGTGCGTCCGCATCAACGCCGCCCTCGACCACGCCGAGCAGCAACGACTGCCCGTGGAGTGGTACGCGGTGTCCTCCGGCGCCCTCATCGCGCTGGACTCGGGCACCGAGAACATGGACTGGATCAGCAACACCCTGCGCCGGATCATCGAGTTCACCCAGGGCGGCGGGGAGATCAACATCATCGTCACCGGCATCAACGTCGGCGGGCAGCCGTACTGGAACGCCGAGGCGACGATGCTCATGCACACCAAGGGCATCCTCGTGATGACCCCGGCGAGTCAGATGGTGCTCACCGGCAAGCAGGCATTGGAGTTCTCCGGCGCGGTCGCGGCCGAGGACAACACGGGCATCGGCGGCTACGACCGGATCATGGGGCCCAACGGCCAGGCGCAGTACTGGGCACCGAGTTTCGAGGACGCCTGCCGGGTGCTGCTGCACCACTACGACTACACCTACGTCGTGCCCGGTGAGCGGTTCCCGCGGCGCCGCCCGACCACGGACGAGGTGGGGCGCGACGTCCGCACCTCCCCGCACCGGGAGCTGCCGGCCTCGCCGTTCACGACGGTGGGCGACGTGTTCGACAAGAACCCCGAGCGCAAGCAGCCCTTCGACATGCGCTCGGTGATGCGCGCCGTCGCCGACGTCGACGACACCCCACTCGAGCGTTGGCGGCACTGGCGCGACTCGGACACCTCGATCGTGTGGGACGCGACGATCGGCGGAATCCCCGTGTGCCTGTTGGGACTCGAGTCGCACGCCGTGCCGCGGACCGGGTTCGTGCCCAGCGACGGTCCGCCGGCGTGGACCTCCGGAACCCTGTTCCCGCAGGCCTCCCGCAAGACGGCGCGGGCCATCAACGCCACCAGCGGCAACCGGCCGCTCGTCGTGCTGGCCAACCTGTCGGGCTTCGACGGATCACCGGAGTCGATGCGCAACTGGCAGTTGGAGTACGGCGCCGAGATCGGCCGCGCGGTGACCAATTTCGACGGTCCGATCGTGTTCGTCGTCGTGTCCCGCTACCACGGTGGCGCGTTCGTCGTGTTCTCCAAGCAGCTCAACGAGGGCATGCAGATCGCCGCGGTCGAAGGCTCCTACGCCTCGGTCATCGGCGGTGCGCCGGCGGCGGCGACCGTGTTCGCCCGCGAGGTCAAGAAGCGCACGGCGGCCGACCCGCGGGTGGTCGCGGCGAGCGAGGCGGCGTCGGCCGCGGGGCCCGCCGGTGGCCGGGCCCGGGCCGAGCTGGCCGACGTCACGGCGCGCGTGCGGTCGGAGAAGTTGGGCGAGATGGCCGAGGAGTTCGACGGCATCCACTCCGTCGAGCGAGCCCTGCGCGTGGGGTCGGTCGACGAGATCATCGCCCCGGCCGACCTGCGTCCGTGGATCGTCGCGGCGCTGGAGCGGGGGATGGCGCGGTTCGGCCGAGACGCTCCCTGATCCGCGACCCCAGCCGGCGCAGGTCCTCGACGACCGTCTCGGTCCGACCGGGCTCGGCTCCCGGGCCCCAGTTCGCGATCGCGGCGTAGGCGATGCGGTGCTCGCCGAGGCCGACCACGCCGACGTCGGCGCGCACTCCGTCGTCGCAGCCGGTCTTGTTCATGAACCGCACGTCCGAGGCGCCGGTGTTCGAGAGCGGGTCCAGGTAGGTGGCGGCGCCCACCATGGAGAAGTCGACGCTCCGCCGCAGCCACGTCCGCATCACTCGCAGTGAGGGCACCGACGAGAGCGACAGATCGGTCATGATCGCCGCGTAGTCGTCGGCGCACCCGCGGCTGACCGTCTCGGGAAGGCTCTCGTCCCGCTCGTCGCGCTCGTCCCGGAAGTAGTCGTACAGCGTGGAGCCTCCCGGCGCCCAGGCGGCGGCGAGGGAGCGCACAGAGTCCAGCCCGAGCCACGAGATCAGGGCATTGGCCGCGAGATTGTCACTGCAGGAGGCGACGAGCGTGGCGACGTCCTCGACGCCGAGGTCGGCTTGGGCCAGGTGCTGCCACAGGCCCGAATCCGCCACCGCGTGGTCGACGGGCTTCGGCAGGCGGAGTCTCGCGGTGTCGGGATTCCTGGTCAGCTCGTCGGCCGCCCCGCGCAGGGCGAAGATCTTGCCCAGGCTCGCCGATCTCAGCAGCCGCGACGCGTCCCTCTCCACGAGCACGGCGCCTGAATCCGGGTCGACGACCTTCACCGACCACTGCACGTCATCGGCCGCAGGCGTCCATGCCAGGGAGTCGTTCATCGGGCCAGGCTAGGAGATTCAGCCGACCTCGCGCGCAGACCGCGACGCCGGCCCGCCGCGCCCCGGGGCCTCGACCCGGAGCGGGAGCAGCCGCGCCAGGATCGCGTGGACGGCGAACGCGCAGGCCGTCATCTCGAGCATCTCCTCGATGTGGGTGAGCGCGAGGTAGGTGCCCCACCCGCCCTGCTCGATGACGTAGCCGCTCACGGCCTCGAGCCCGAGGGCGGCGGCGATGTAGACCGTGACGCAGGCGGCGAGGGCCCGTCGCGTGCGACGAGGGAGACGGCGAGTGGCGAACGCCAGCACCAGAACTCCCACCGGCGCCACCACCGCGCCGACCGCCACCCACGCGAACGTGGGCACGCTCAGGCCCAGGTAGGCCGGGGCGAGGCCGGCGTTCTCGTGCAGTCGGGAGCCCTCGTCGAGGCTGAGAAAGCAGGCGGTGGCCGCGATGGCCGCCCAGCCGAGGCGCTCGGCGGCGAACACGGCGGCGGCGAGGGTGGCCGTGACGGCGATCGCGGCGAGGAGCATGACGTTCCACCAGGTGGGCAGATTCATCTCCGTGCCGACGTAGAAGTAGTCGAACAGGCCGCCGTGCGTGTCACGGTCGAGTACGAGGTAGGCGAGCGCGGAGAGGACCCCGAGGACACCCGTGATCGCCACGCTCGTCCACAGGAATCGGCGAGCCGCCGCTCCGGGGATCTCCATCCGGTGCGGTCCCACGGGGGTCACCGTCGCGACGGAGGCCGTCCTCCGCCCGATCGGACGGGGCGTCCTGTCATGCGCAGCGCGTCGAGGACGAAGAGGGCGAACCCGAAGGCCAGCAGCAACTCCATCGGCTCCTGGAAACGGGCCGGTCCGTCGGCGATGTCCTGCAGCGCCGGACCGAGGGCGCCGACGAGCACGGGGCCGACGTAGTCGATGAACACGTAGTACCCGGTGACGGGGAAGAACCAGGTCCACCGGTGCGCGAACGGGGCGTAGAGCCAGACGGGCCGGGCGAACGGGAGGAATCGCGCGACGACGCGGCCGAGTCCCAGGCCCCAGAGGCCGACCACGATGTAGGCGCCGTGCAGCGCGTACCGGCCGAGCAGGTTGTGCAGGTTGGCCTCGCCCTGGATGTTGCGTTCGACGAGGGCCTCGGGGCCGGCGAAGCCGAGCTGCCGCTGGAACCACGTGACCTCCTCACCGGCGATGAAGAAGAACCCGGCGGCCAGGAGGACGTAGGCGATGGTGCCGAGTCGGTCCCCGAGAGCGGCCCGACGGCGGGCCACGACGAGGGCGAGGACCACCGCGACGACGTACACGGCCATGGTGGCGAACTCGACGGGCCCGTCCTCCACCACCACCGCGAGGTAGGTGGGCCGGTCGGCGAGGAACAGGACTCCGAACGCGACGGTGGCCACCAGGGGCACGAGCGCAAGGAGCAGACCTGCGCGCTTGGTCCGATATCGATGCCGGGCCTCCGGCCCCGAGTGAACGCCGCGTGAATGAGAGATGGCCGCCATAAGCCAAGAATATGGACGAACGTTCAACTGGTGGCATCGGGCGCATGTCGGATTTGCGCACAGGCCGGGTGGGGATGAGGGGTGGGCGCCGGTGTTCCCGGCCGTCAGGCCCCCGACCAGCGATGATCCTCGGTCCGAGCGTCGGGTCGTGACCTCGGCTGAGGTCGGCACCGTGACACGATGCACTCGTCATCCCGTCCGACGACCGGAGGCACGTGTGCTCTTCGTCATCCTGGCGTTCGTCTTCAACACCGCGCTCCTCGCTCTCGTCACCCGCCGGATGGTCGGTGTGCCCGTCGGGTGGCCACGCACGTTCCTCGTCTCGGGTTCGTACGCCCTGGTGGGCAACTCGGTGCTCGGTGTCATCGGGGGCGCCTCGGAGTCGTCGGCGCCGACGGTTCTCCGGTCTCGGGCGTCCCGGCGGAGCTCGCCGTCGCCGTCCTCGTGCTGCTGGTGGCATGGAGCGTGGCGTTCGGTGTGGCGACCCTCGTGGTGCTCGAGGTCATCGCGCCGACCGGCAGCCTGCCCAACCCCCTCCTGTTCGTCCGCGGGCTCCCCTCCCGCCTGCGCCGGCAACGCCGCTACGTGCAGATCGTCGGGATCGCCACGCGGCACGGCCTGTCGAGCCGGCTCGGCTTGGGGGCGCACCGCGACGTGCAGGATTCGCGCCGGCTGGCCCGCGGGCTGCGGCTTGCGCTCACCGACGGCGGCGTGACGTTCGTGAAGTTCGGCCAGATGCTCTCCACCCGAGCCGATCTCGTCGGTGAGGACCTGGCCGCCGAACTGTCGTTGCTCACCAGCGAGGTCGAGCCGGTGCCGTGGGAGGCGATGCGCACCGCGCTCGAGGGCCACATCGGTGCGCCGCTGGAGGAGGTGTTCGCCGACCTCGATCCCGTGCCGCTCGCGGCCGCCTCCGTGGGTCAGGTCCACGCCGGCCGGTTGCACGACGACAGCGACGTCGTCGTCAAGATCCAGCGTCCGGGGGCGAACGTGCAGGTGGCGGCAGATCTCGACATCCTCCGGCGCCTGGCCCGCCGCGTCGAGACCCGCACGGACTGGGGCCGCGACCTCGGCGTCAGCTCCCTCGTGGAAGGGTTCGCCGTCAGCCTCGACGAAGAACTCGACTACCGCGTCGAGGCCGCCAACGTGCGGGCGATCGCCCCCGACCCCGGCGAGGACGCCGAGACGCTCGTGCACGTGCCGTTCGTCCACGAGCGGTACTCGGGGCGTGCGGTTCTCGTCATGGAACGGGTGCGGGGTGTGCCGATCTCGCGGGCCGATGCCGAGCTGCGCCGGCTCTCGGACGGGCAGCGTGCCGATCTCGCGGCGTCACTGCTGCGTCTGGTGCTGCGGCAGATCGTCGGCACCGGGGTCTTCCACGCGGACCTGCACGGCGGCAACGTCCTGCTGCAGGACGACGGCCGTCTGGCCCTGCTCGACTTCGGCTCGGTCGGCCGGCTCGACCGGTCCTCCCGCGACGCCGTGGCGCGACTCATGCTCGCCGTCGATCATGACGACGCCGTCGCCGCCACCGACGCCGTACTTCTGCTCCTGGACCGGCCCGAGGGTCTCGACGACCGCCGCCTGGAACGCGAGATCGGCTCACTGCTGGTGCGCGTCCGGGGCGGCGGCGCGACGTCGGGGCTGTTCGGCGACCTGTTCGGTCTCGGGGTGCGCCACGGATTCACCGTGCCGGGGCAGGTCGCGGCCGTGTTCCGCGCCGTCGGGGCGCTCGAGGGGACCCTGGCCGCGATCGATCCGCGCATCGACTTCGTCGAGTCTTCCCGTGTCGCGGGCGCGGGGCTCTTCACCGAGCGCTTCCGGCCGGAGGAGGTCCGGCGCACGCTGGAGTCGCGCCTGCTCCAGGCCCTGCCGCTCGTCGAGCGTCTGCCCCGCCGCCTGGATGCCGTCGGACGCCAGTTGGAGGACGGCGAGCTGAGCGTGCGGGTGCGTCTGCTCGACGACGCCGAGGACCGGGCGTTCGTGACCGGGCTCGTCCGCGAGATCACCATGTCCATCATCGCCGCGGCCTGCGCGGTCATCGCGGCCGTGCTGCTCGTCTCCGGGGTGGGCCCCACGCGGCGCCGGGAATGCCGCTCTATCCGCTGATCGGGTCGACGTTCCTGCTCTTCGCGTTCGTGCTGGCCGCGCGTGTTCTCGCGCTCGCCTTCGGTGGGGCCATCGGTCACGACCGGGTCGTCCACCGCCCCGCCGGCCGACGTCCACGATCTCGCCGCTGACGGTCACGCCTCGACTCGAGAGCACGCCCCGGCCTGAACCTCGCCGGCACCAGACTCCGGCTGTGCTCCTGCACTAGGGGAGCACGGCCGCAGGTTCGTGCGGCGAGCGCACGAACTGAGGAGCACGGAGTGACATTCGGGGGCATGGCCGACGCCGCCGGACCCGCCCCCACTGCCCCGGTCTCGTCGACGGCCGTGAAGTGGTCGCGATCGCGAGTCCTGCTCGTCGGCAACGTCTTCGCCTACGAAGCCACCGGCCCGCGCCGATGGGAGAAGAGGTCCGCCGCGAGGTGGCGAGGCGTCGGCGGCGAGGCGATCCGGAGGCGAACAGGTGGGGACGGGCTTCGACGTGACGAGGCGGGCGGTGTTGTTCGGGAGCCTCGGCGGCGTCCTCGCGGCGTGTTCGTCGCCCGGGGGGTCCGGCGGGCAGGGCGGGGAGAAGGGTGCACCGGTGGATCGGTCGCCGAGCCCGCAGGAGCACGGCGGGTTGCGGTGCCTGGCCCGCCAGGACTCCACGACCCTGCGCCTGCACACGACTGCCGGTGACGTGACGTTCTGGGCCGGGGTCAATCTCGGCAGCACGACACCGGGACACAGTCCCGGGGAGCTCGCCGTGACCCGCGAGGACTACCGGCGGTGGTTCTCGATGATGGGACAGCTCGGAGTGCAGGTCCTGCGGATCTACACCATCCACCCGCCGCACATGTACGAGGAGTTGAAGGCGTACAACGAGGCGCATCGAAGCGCGCCGCTCTACCTGGTGCACGGCATCTACCTGCCCGACGAGTCGTACATCGAGAGTCACGACCTGTTCTCGCGCGCCTCGACCGAGGCGATGGTCGCGGAGGTCCGGGATGCGAGTGCGGCCGTGCACGGCACCCTGCGTCGCTCGGAGATGCGTGGCCGCGCCTCGGGCACCTGGACCGCCGACGTGTCGCCGTGGACCGCGGCGTGGATCGTCGGGGTGGAGTGGGACCCGGAGGCGGGGTCGGCCTCGGACGCGAAGAACGCGGACGCTCCCGCCCATGCGGGGACCTACTTCTCCTCGCATCCGGAGGCGACGCCGACCGAGCGGTGGATCGCCGCGCGGATGGACGAACTGGCCGCTCTCGAGGCCGCTGCGGGGCTGAGCGTGCCGATCGCGCATGCCAACTGGCCGACCGCGGACCCGCTGAAGCACCCTCAGGAGCCGCTCGCGAACGAGGACATGTTGGGTGTCGACGCCAACCACGTCGTGCCCTCGGATCGGTGGCCCGGCGGCACGTTCGCGTCCTACCACGCCTACCCATACTACCCCGATTTCCAGATGCTGCAGCCCTCGTACGTCGAGGCCGAGGACCCCTACCGCGCCTACCTGCTCGACCTGGCGCGGCATCACGGCTCGATGCCGTTGATGGTGAGCGAGTTCGGGGTGCCGTCCTCGCTCGGCTCGGCGCACCGGGGGAGTCTGGAGCGCGACCAGGGGCATCACTCCGAGCAGGACGCCATGCGCATGAACGCCGAGATGCTGCGGATGTTCGCCGACGCCGGCCTGGCGGGGGGCCTGGTGTTCGAGTGGCTCGACGAGTGGTTCAAGTTCACGTGGAACACCGTCCCGCGGCACGCGCCCGTGGACGGCGAGCGTCGCGCGCTGTGGCACGACCCGTTCACCAACGAGCAGTTCTTCGGGCTGGTGGCGCACGACCCGAAGCCCGTCGGCCGGCGGGTTCCGTACGAGGGCGATGGTGCCGTGCGGTCGATCGCGGTGGATCACGACGCCTCGTGGCTCCACCTGGACATCGATCTCGCCGCCACCCCGAGTTCACCGGTGTCCGTGGGGTTCTCGATCCTGCCCGAGGGCGGGATCCGGATGCCGGACGGCGGGGGCCAGGCCCGATACGACGTGGCGGTGACCCTCGACCCGGGGGCGCGGCAGGCCGCGTGCCTCATCCGGGGCGCGCTCGACCCGGTGCGGCTCGACGGGTTGCCGGCCTCGGCCGTGCCCCGGCCCGACGCGAACGGGTGGGTGCTCCAGCGGCTGACGTTGAACCGTCCGTACACCGTTCCCGGGACAGGGCAGGACCGCCCGGCCGAGTTCCTCGAGGTGGGCCGCCTCATCGAGGGTGACTGGAGCGACCCGGGCAACACCCTCGCCACGTGGCAACTCGTCGCCGGCGATGCGGGGAACGCCGTGTTCCGCCTACGGCTGCCGTGGTCGATGCTCGGCTTCGCGGACCCGTCGTCGCGGACCGTCGTCGTCCCGACTCCGGCCGGCGCCGCCCCGACGGGCGACGCCAAGCTGCAGGACACCCCGGTGGGAGTCGTCGTCGAGGGCATCGACATGGCGGTCTTCGTGCCGGGCCACGACCCCGTGACCGCCCCGATCCGTTGGGAGGGATGGCAGGACGCGACGTACACCGAGCGGCTCAAGGCCGGTGTCGACGTCCTGTCCCAGGCCCTGCGTGACACCGCGGGCTGAGATCCTCTCGCCCGATGTCGACAGAGAGTAGGTTTGGCTACACTTGTGGCTATGAGCATCGATGCCGTGATGGCGCTGCGGGATGTGAAGAACCGTCTGTCCGAGGTCGTCGACCAGGTCGAGCGCGAGCATGATCGTGTCGTCATCACCCGTCACGGCAAGCCGGCGGCGGTCGTCATCAGTACCGACGACCTCGCCTCGCTGGAGGAGACGCTCGAGGTCGTGAGTCGGCCCCCGCTCGTCGCTCAGGTCCGGGACAGCCTCGCCGAGCTCATGGCGGGCGAAGCGGAGATTCTCGGCAAGGACGAGATTCTCGCGGGCCTGCGTACCTGATGGCGGAGCCGTACGCGATCGCATGGACGCCGACGGCGAGGCGTGCTCTGCAGCGACTTCCCGAGAAGGTCGCGGCGGCCGCTGTGGAGTTCATCTATGGCCCACTGGCCGACAATCCGCAGCGCGTGGGTAAGGCGCTGCGCTTCGAACTGGAGGGTCTCCACAGCGCGCGCCGCGGTGACTACCGGATCATGTATCGGATCGACGAGCACGTCACCATCGTGGCGATCGAACACCGCGCCGACGTCTACCGCTGACGCGCGCCTCTCGCAAGGTCGCGAACCAGCGGGATGCCTGCGCGTCACACACCATCCGCCGCGTATCACCGGAGCCCACTGGCTGGTCGCTCCTGCCTCGTCTCCGCCCGACGCGGACCTCGAACTCGGCCCGGACGGCACTGCGAGCGAACGGTGGCCGATCCGTGGCCGATCCGTGGCTCCATCCTCTCGACAGGCCCTCTCGGCAGGACGAGTATGGGCCGCATGACTCGTCAGATTCGGGGGAATTCCCGACGGGTCGCCGCCGCGATGTTCATCGTCGCCGCGACGTCTTCCGCAGGCATGATCACCGTTCCCGCCGCCGCCGCTCCATCGGCGTCACCGGCCCTCGTGCCCCAGACGACCTCCGCGTCGCGGCAGTACGTGGCGGTGGCCAGGAGCGGTTCCACCCAACGTCTCCACCTCGTCGACCGCGTCAGCGGCAAGGTCGTGCGCACCCTCGCGAGCGCGCGGGTCGACGGCAACGGCGAGGCGTTCGCCGACGCCGACCTGGCCGCCGACGGCAGCGTGTACGCGGTCGTCCGCACCCGCAGCGGCGGACAGTACGGGTGGCAGCTGGTGCGGTACTCCGCCGGACGTTCCACGACGATCCTTCCGTACGTCACCAGCGTCGAGGCCTCGCCGAACGGGCGGCAGCTCGCGGTCACCGTCGTCTCACCCGACGGCAACCGTGACGGCAAGGGCCTGGAGGCGCTACGCATCGTGTCGCCGGCAGGCAAGGTCGTGCGCACTCTCACCTCCACCGCGTTCCCCGTCGACCGCCGGGGCAACCCGCAGTACGAGACCGGCGGGCTGCGCGTGCAGGGCTGGATGAACGCCGGCACCCTCGTCGTCCGCACCGGCTGCTGCTCCGACTCGAACGTGCACCTCGTGCGCGCCGACGTCCCCCGCTCACCACGCACCTGGCCGACGTTCGACGGCGAGGAAGACGCCATGGCACTGGGCGCCAAGGGCACGTCGGTGCTGGTCGCGAGGCCGTGGATGACCGGCGACGGCCGCGTCACCCCGTTCCGTCGCGCCGGGGTCGAGGTCGCCTGGCTGTCGGCCGAGCGTCCCCGGGGCGTGGTCGTGCAGCGCCTCGAGGGCGAGAACGTGACCACGGAGACGGCCGCCGACGCCCTCGTCAAGAAGTACGGAGCCACACCGCTGTTCGTCTCGGCCAAGAAGTTCCCCTACCGCGGTAGCGGCAAGGTCGTCGCTGCCCACGTCTGACGCGGGGACGCGCACGGTCGCGGCCGCCGCGATCGCGTTCTTCCTGATGGTGGCGGTGGGTGAGAACTCTCCGGTGAGTCGGTTCCTGCATGTTCAGGACGACTCGAAGAAGTTGGCCGGACGCCGGCGAGGGCAGGACTTCGAGGCGTGAGCGTTCACCCCTCGCACAACAGTGATGTTCCGACGTGCTCGAGCCGTCTCCGATCGGAGGGGGTTCGAGTGAGTCAGCGTCCCAGTGAGCGGAGCCAGTCCTCGTCGGCGTCGTGGGCGCGGATGCAGGACAGGGTGAGTCGGGAGTGCAGGGAGGAGCCGCGCAGGACGGCGGCGACGACCGGCACGAGGTCGCGGTCCTTGCAGAACGCGAGCAGGGGCGCGAAGTCCTCGACCTCGTCGTGGCGGACCCGGCCGACGACCACACCGTCGAGGAGGACGTCGATCTCGCGGACCGGGTCGCGACGTCGGGGTGGACGGACGGCGGCCAGGGTCACCGCTAGCCACACGTCCCGACCGGGCCGGACGTAGCGCGCGAGAACCCGCCCCGCCGCCTCGGACGCCTCCACCGCATCGGACGCCGCGGGGGCGTCGGGCGTCACGGCCTCGACGGCCGACGGCGAGCCGTGTGGCAGGACCACCCCGGCAGGCACGTCGTTCTCGGGCACCAGGCCCTCGGGCTCGGGGAGGTCGATGTCCAGGCCGTGCGGGAGGCAGACGGCCTGCGGGCTGATGTCGATGCCGCGCACGGCCAGGGCCGCGAGCCGCTCGCCGTAGTCGAGCAGAGCGTCTCCGGTGAGGTCGCCGACGTACTCCTCGTCCACGTGGACCGCCACCGCGAACGGATGATGCGGGCTGCTGAGGTCGGAGACGAGAACCGCGCGCAGATGCGGACCCCGTCGCCGAACGCGCGCCATCGCGGCGGCGTGGCGCGGCTCGTCGGAGACGGTGATCCGCCGGCTCGGCGGCGCCCACGGCGCGACCGGTCTCCCCGCCGGAGGTGGCGGCAGTCGCGGGATGAGATCTCCTGCCCGCTGCGGGGACTCGGTCGACCCGCCCGAGTCCGACCTCCCGTGCGGCTCTGGCACGTCCACGACGGCGGCCGACGAACGGGTGATCAGCGGCAGGTCCTGCACCCCCGGCGACGGTTCACGGCGGGGCGCGACGGGAGGTGGGGTGCGCCGCCCCAGTGTGAAGAGCCCCGCGGCCACGGCGAAGGCGGTCAGCGACGGAACGGTCTGGCGCACCATCAGCAACGCCCCTCCGACGACCGCGATCGCCAGCGCGAGGTGCATCATCACCGCGCCCACGTCGATCCGCCGCTCGCCCATCGAGGCTCCTCCCTCCGTCCGGACTGCTCCCTCCATCATGCTCCGAGACGGCCTCGGACGGCCTGGCGAGCGCCCCCGCGCCTGCTCACGCGGTGAGCGAGTTGGGGGAAGGGCCACCTCACTCGTATCGTCATCCCCATGAATCTCCAGTTCCAGACCCCAGGGCTGCCGCCCGGTTGGACGGCCCGTGACCCCGACGAGCGCGACATCGCCCCGCTCGCCTGGCTGCGTGCGGCCGTCACCCGGGCCGCGACCGGATCGGGCACCCCCGACGTGTCGACGGTCATGTCGGAGATCACCGACGTGGGGTCGTGGACTCGGCGCCAGGTCGCCGTCTTCGACCGGTCCGGTGCCGCCCGGGCCTGGGCCGCGGTGCACGATCGCGCCGCCGGTCGCACCCTCACCCACGTCACCATCGACCCCGCGCTGGAGGTCGACATCGCCGACCCGCTCGCCGCCTCCCTGTTCTCGTGGTGTGAGAAGGCCAGCGGCCGGTTCGCCTCGCTGCGCGGCCGGGACGGCACCCAGCTCGACACCGGCTCCTACGAGGGCGACGCCCGCCAGCGTCGCTGGCTGCAGGCCGCGGGATTCGAGCGCACCCGCCGCTGGCTGCAGATGTCCCGGCCGGTGACCTCCGCCGACGACGACACCTTCCCCGAACTGCCGAACGTCGACATCCGCCGGGTGCGACGCCGGCCGAACGGCAACCCCGTCGCCGTCGACGTCCAGGCCGTGCACTGGGTGCTGGAGGAGTCCTTCGAGGACCACTTCAACGCCTACCGCGAGAGCTTTCCCGAGTTCATCCTCCGGTTGCAGGAGGACCCCGGACACACCTGGGATCACTGGTGGCTCGCGATCGTGCACCACGAGGACGGCACCGAGATCCCCGGTGGCGCCATCGTCGCGACGATGACCCGACCCGACGACTCCGACGCCTACGGCAGCTACGTCGACTACATCGGCGTGCACCGTGACGCGCGGGGCCGTGGCATCGCCAAGGGACTGCTCAACACCGTCATCGCGGACGCGGCGAGCCGGGGCCGCAACCGGGTGGGTCTCGAGGTCGACGACTCCTCCCCGACGGGTGCCGACGGGCTCTACCGCGCGCTGGGCTGGGAGACGTCCTACGTCACCGAGTCCTGGCACCGCGACGTGACCTTCTGAAGGCTCGACTCACCGCCGTTTCGCGGCGAGGATGTGGGCATGTCTCCCGAACCCCGCCTGTCCACTCGTGGCCGCGTCGAGCCGTTCCATGTGATGGAGTTGCTCAAAGCCGCAGGTCGGCGGGCGGCCACGCACGGCGACGTCATCCCGCTGTGCGTCGGACAACCCTCGACGCCCGCGCCCGCTGCGGTGCGCGAGGCGGCGGCGCGGGCCATGGAGTCGGGCGTGCTCGGGTACAGCGACGCGCTCGGACTCCCGGCCCTGCGCGAGGCGATCGCGGCGCACTACCGCCTCGCCTACGGGGTGGCGATCACGCCCGACCAGGTGGCGGTGACGACCGGGTCCTCCGGAGCGTTCACCGCCGTGTTCCTCGCGGCGTTCGAGGCCGGTGACGTCGTCGCGATGGCCCGGCCCGGGTACCCGGCCTACCGAAACACCCTGTCGGCGCTCGGATGCCGGGTGGTCGAACTGGACTGCGGCCCGGAGACGCGGTTCCAGCCCAGCCTGGCGATGCTGGAGGAGCTCGCGCGCCGCGACGGAGCACCCGCCGGGCTCATTCTCGCCTCCCCGGCCAACCCGACGGGGAGCCTCGTCCCCGCAGCCGAACTCGCGGCCATCGCCCGCTGGTGCGAGGACAACGGCACCCTGCTGATCAGCGACGAGATCTACCACGGCATCACCTTCGGGGAGACGGCCGCGAGCGCAGCGCAGTTCTCGACGCAGGCGGCGGTCATCGGCTCGTTCAGCAAGTACCACTCGATGACGGGCTGGCGGGTCGGCTGGGCCGTGCTCCCGACGGCGTACGTGCGGCCGGTGGAACTACTGCTCGGCAATCTCGCGATCTGTGCACCGGTCATCTCCCAGGCGGCGGCGATCGCGGCGTTCTCGGCCGAGGCGACCGCCGAACTCGACTCGCACGTCGCGCGATACGCGCGCAACCGCGATCTGGTGCTCTCCCGGCTGCCCGAGCTGGGTGTCCACACCGTGGCGCCCGTCGACGGAGCCTTCTACGCTTACGCGGACATCGCCCACCTGACCACGGACTCACCCGCCTGGTGCGATGAGGTGCTCGCCGCGACGGGCGTCGCCATCACGCCGGGCATCGACTTCGCCCCGGCCCGACCCGACCGACCGTCGTCCACGGACGGCACCCGTTACGTCCGCCTCAGCTTCGCCGGAGACACCGCCGACATCGACGAGGCGTTCACCCGTCTGACGCGTCACATCGCGCAGCCCTGACCGAGGAGCCCCATGTCGTCAGCAGCAGCTCAGCCCGAGGCCGACGGCCTCGACGAGAAGGGCGCCTCCGCGCCCGACGGAGCGCCCTGCTCGGCGCCATGTTCCTCATGGCCACCGGCGCCATCGGCCCCGGGTTCATCACCCAGACCACGACGTTCACGGCCCAACTGGGCGCCGCGTTCGCGTTCGCGATCGTCGTCTCGATCCTCGTGGACATCGCCGTGCAGATGAACGTGTGGCGCGTCGTCGGCGTCTCCGGCCTGCGGGCGCACGAACTGGCCAACACCGTGCTCCCCGGGCTGGGCTGGCTGTTGACCGTCCTCATCCTCATCGGTGGGCTGGTGTTCAACATCGGCAACATCGCGGGCACGGGCCTCGGCACCGACGCGATGTTCGGCCTGGACCCGCTGTGGGGTGGCGTCATCTCGGCCGGTATCGCCATCGCGATCTTCCTGTCGAAGGCGGCGGGCGCGGCTCTCGACCGCATCGTCGTCGTGCTCGGCCTGCTGATGATCACGCTGACCACCTTCGTCGCCTTCACCACGAATCCGCCGGTGGGTGAGGCGATGCGCAACGTCGTCCTCCCGGAGCAGATCAACTGGCTGGCGATCACCACCCTCATCGGTGGCACCGTCGGCGGCTACATCACCTACGCAGGCGCCCACCGTCTGATCGACTCCGGGACCACCGGACCGGAGAACGCCGGCACCATCGCCCGCAGCTCGGTGATCGGCATCATCATCACCGGCGTCATGCGGTTCGTGCTGTTCTTCGCCATCCTCGGCGTGACCGCCGGCGGCTACCAGCTCGCGACCGCGAACCCGGCGGCCAGCGCCTTCGAGTACGCGGCGGGCGAGGTCGGTCTGCGCGTGTTCGGCGTCATCCTGTGGGCCGCGGCGATCACCTCGGTCATCGGTGCGTCGTACACGTCGGTGTCGTTCCTCACGACCAGCAAGACGACCCCGCGCACCCGCAACCTGCTCACGGTCGGGTTCATCGTCCTGTGCACCGTGCTCTACCTGACACTGCGTCAGGCGCCGGTCCAGCTCCTCGTCTTCGCCGGTGCGTTCAACGGCCTCATCCTCCCCCTGGGCTTCACGGTCATCCTCGCCGCGATCTTCGTGCGCAAGGACCTCTTCGGTGGGCAGTACCGTCACCCGGCGTGGTTGACCGCGGCGGGCATCGCCGCCTGGCTCCTGACGATCTACCTGGGCTACCAGTCGCTCGGCGGACTTGCGAAGCTGTGGGCATGATGCGCATCGATCTGAACTCCGACCTCGGTGAGGCCTTCGGCAGCTGGCAGATGGGCGACGACGAGGCGATGCTCGACATCGTCACGAGCGCGAACGTCGCCTGCGGGTTCCACGCCGGCGACCCGAGCGTGGCCCGGCGCACCTGCGCGAACGCGGCCGCGCGCGGGGTGAGCATCGGCGCGCACGTCGCCTACCGCGACCTCGCCGGTTTCGGACGCCGGTTCATGGACGTCTCTCCGGCCGAACTCACCGCCGACGTGCTCTACCAGTTGGGTGCGTTGCAGGCCATGGCCAAGGTCGCCGGCACCGAGCTCACGTACGTCAAACCCCATGGGGCGCTGTACAACACGATCGTCCACCACGAGAAGCAGGCGGCGGCCGTCGTCGAGGCGATCGTCGCGTTCGACCCCGACCTGGTGCTGCTCGGCCTGCCGGGCGCGGTCGTCCTCGACCTGGCCGAGGAGGCCGGACTCCGCACGGCGCGTGAGGCTTTCGCCGACCGCGGGTACATGCCCGACGGCACGCTCGCGCCCCGCAGCCAGGAGGGCTCGGTGCTCCACGACCCGTGGCAGGTGGCCGCGCGGATGGTGCAACTCGTGACGACGGGAACCCTCGAGGCCGTCGACGGCTCCACCCTTTCCATCGAGGCCGACTCCATCTGCACCCACGGCGACAGTCCCGGCGCCGTCGCGATGGCCGGCGCGGTCAAGGAGGCGCTGACGGCCGCCGAGGTCGAGGTCGCCGCCTTCGCGGGATCGTGATCCACCGACTCGCCGACACGGGCCTGCTCGTCGAACTCGACGACCTGGCGGCCGTGCTCCGCCTGGACGCCGCGGTCCGCGCCGCCCAGGACGAGGGGCGGGGCGGATTCCCGGAGTCCGCCGAGTTCGCCGCCTTCTCAGAGGTCATCGACGTACTGCCCGCCGCGAGGACCCTCATGCTCACCGTGCCGGCCGGGAGCGACCTCGGTCGTCTCGAGCACGCCCTGACCTCGCTCGACGTCGACGCCCTGGTCGACGACGACGACGAGGCCGACGACCGGGTGGTCGAGATCCCCGTGATCTACGACGGCCCCGATCTGGAGGAGGTCGCCTCCCTCACGGGGCTGAGTGCCGCAGAGGTCGTCGAGGCGCACACCCAGACCCCGTGGCGGTCGGCGTTCGGGGGATTCGCGCCGGGGTTCTTCTACCTCGTCGAGGGCGACCCGCGCCTGGAGGTGCCGCGTCGCAGCGAGCCCCGCACCGCCGTCCCCGACGGTGCGGTGGCGCTCGCGGGCACGTTCAGCGCCGTGTATCCGCGCACGTCACCGGGCGGATGGCAGCTCATCGGGCACACGGAGGAGGCGATGTGGGACAGCGACCGCACCGATCCCGCGCTGCTGTCTCCGGGAGTCCTGGTGCGCTTCGTCGACGCGGGGGTGCGTCGTGAGTTCGCTCGAGGTCGTCGCCACCGGACCGCGGGCCCTGGTGCAGGACATGGGGCGTCCGGGTCTGGCGCGCCTGGGCGTCGGACGCTCGGGTGCCGCTGATCGCGCCTCGCACGCCCTCGCCCAGCGCATCGTCGGCAACACCGAGGAGGCGGCCGGGATCGAGGTGACCCTCGGCGGGTTGAAGCTCCGGGCGAACGGTCCGATGCTCATCGCCGTCACGGGTGCGCCGGTGCCGATGACCGTCGCCGGCCGACAGCATTCGACGGGCGAACTCGTCCACCTGCGCGACGGCGACGAACTCGCGCTCGGCATGTGCGGATCGGGCCTGCGGGCCTACCTCGCCGTGCGGGGCGGGATCGACGTCTCGCCCGAGCTCGGCTCGCGCTCCACCGACACCCTCTCCGGGCTGGGTCCGACGCCCCTGGCGGCCGGCGACGTCCTGCCCGTCGGGGAGATGACGCAGGCGCTCCCGGCGCTCGACGCCGTGTCGTTGCCCGCGCTTCCGGCGAGCCCGGTGGAGCTGCGCATCGCCCCGGGGCCCCGCCTCGACTGGATCGAGAGCCGGGCGGCGTTGTCCGGCCAGACGTGGCAGGTGTCCTCCCGCAGTGACCGGATCGGCGTGCGCCTGGAGGGTGAGGCCGTCTCGCGGCACCCCGACATGCGGTCGCGCGAGCTGCAGTCCGAGGGAGTCGTGCGCGGGTCGATCCAGGTCCCGGCCGGTGGGGAGCCGGTGCTGTTCCTCGCGGACCACCCCGTGACCGGCGGATATCCGGTCGCGGCGGTGGTGCTCGATGCCGACGTCGACCGGGCCGCGCAGGTGCGGCCTGGGGACGCGGTCCGATTGGTGTGGGTGGAGGCGCGATGAACGACGTGAGCATGCTGCGACCGGCGCAGGCCCGGCAGAGGTTCCGCGAGGGGTTGGTGACGCCGACCTCGGGCTGGTCGGCCGGGTTCGCCCAGGCCAACCTCATCTGTCTCCCGCGCGAGCAGGCGTTCGACTTCCTGCTGTTCGCGCAGCGCAACCCCAAGCCGTGCCCGCTGCTCGACGTCCTCGACGCGGGGGAGACCCGAGGCCCGATCCTCGACGGCGACGTGCGCACCGACGTGCCGCTGTACCGCGTCTACGAGCACGGCGAGCTCACCGCAGAGGTCCCCGACGTCACGCCGTACTGGCGCGAGGACCTCGTGTCGTTCCTCATCGGCTGCTCGTTCACGTTCGAACACCCGCTGCTCGCCGCGGGGATCGAGGTGCGGCACATCACCGCCGGCGGCAATGTGCCGATGTTCCGCACCGCGCGTGACTGCCGCCCGGCCGGCGCGCTGTCCGGCCCGCTCGTGGTGTCGATGCGCCCCATCGCCGCCGACCGGGTCGCCGACGCGGTGCGGATCACGTCGCGGTACCCCGGCGTGCACGGCGCGCCGGTGCACATCGGCGACCCGGCCGCCCTGGGGATCGAGGACCTGTCCCGTCCCGACTACGGCGACCCCGTGGAGATCCGCGCAGGTGAGCTGCCGGTGTTCTGGGCGTGCGGCGTCACTCCCCAGGCGATGCTCCTGCAGAGCCGGCCGCCGTTCGCCATCACCCACGCGCCGGGCCACATGCTCATCACCGACGCGCCCGACTCCGAGTTCCAGGTGCCGTGATGAGGGGCGACGCGACGTGCTGCGGCCTGTCCCCGTGGCATAGGCAGAGATCATGACCGACCGGGACGCCAAGGTGATCGCCTTTCCCACGTGGCGTCGGCAGGCCGGAGGCGCCCCGGGCGTGGAGCCGTCGGGCACGGACGGCGACGCCGACGAGGGGGCGACGGGGCGTCGGAGTACGGGCGTGGTCGCGTCACCGAGCACTCCGCGGCGCCGGGCGTCGAGGACTGGCCCGCGGCCTGGCGACCCGTGCCGCGCCGCGACGACGTCGACGGTCTGGACCGGCCGGTCTGGCACGAAGGGGCCTCGACCCGGGGCGAGTCGGTCATCCGGGTGCGGGCCGACATCCTCGGGATCAAACCGCCGCTGTGGCGACGTCTGGAGCTGCGGGGCAGCCTGACCCTGGACAAGGTGCACCCGGTGTTCGCCGCCGCGTTCGGGTGGGCGCCCGAGGCGGAGTACCGCTTCTGCGACGTGGTCCGCGTCGACGGGGCCACGCGCCTCGGGTGCCTGTTCGTCAACGAGTGGACCCGTGGACGGGGGCATCTCGGTCCGCAGGAGTGGACGGTGCGCCTCGACCAGGTCCTGAGCGGCCCCCGCTCCCGCCTGCGCTACACCTACGGGCGACCCGGCTTCGGCGTCACGGTGGTCGCCGAGGACGTCATGCCCGCACCTCCCGCGGAGGTCGGTGAGGTCCCGGCGGCGCGTCTGCTGACGGGCCGCCGAGCAGGTCCGCCGCAGGACTTCGCGAGCGCGGCCATGTACGACATGGCGACGCAGGGACGATTCCCGGCGTCGTTGGCCGACCTCCTCCACATCTCCTCCCTGCCGGAGGACTACGACCCCGAGGCGATCGACCTCGCCCTGCTCGACGCGCGCGTGCGGGCGGCGGCGGAGTCCTGAGCGGCTGCGCGGAGGGGAGAGGGGTAGCCCTACCGCAGCGTTAGACAAATATACTTGTTCATGTGACTTGTGTATCTGACCCGCCGCAGCCCACACTGCCCGCCCTCATCGCTTTGGCCTTCGACCAACTCGTCGGCGCGCTCCTGCGCCACGTGCACGAGTCCGGCCACGGTGACATCACCCTGAGCCACTTCCTCAACGTGCTGCGATTCGTCTCCCGCGAGGGAGTCCGACCGGCGCGCATCGCCGAGCAGGCGGGCATCTCCCAACAGGGCATCAGCCTCCTGATAGCAGACCTGGTCGAACGGGGATACCTCGAGCGGACTCCCGACCCCATCGACCGGCGTGCCCAGATCGTGCGCTGGTCAGCCAAGGGGGAGGTCGTCGCGAGGGACGTCGAGCAGTGGTTCGGTGAATGCGAACGCGCGTGGCGAGCCGCCGCCGGCGAGTCTGCCGTCGAAGGGGCCATCACCACGATGGATCTGGTCGCGCGAGGAGGGCTGCCGGCATGAAGAAGGCCGTCCTCATTGCGGGGATCATGCTGAGCTTCTGCCTCATCCTCCTGGGGGGACTCTGGAGCGCCCAAGGACTCGGGCTGATCGTGATCGAGCCCATCGCCTGCGTCGGCGAATGCGCACCCCTGCAGGGTCCGAGCACGACGTGGACGGCGGTCGGTGCCCTCACCCTTGCGGCAGGGGCATTCGGTGCGGCGATTCTGTGGCGGCGCCTGCGGAGCGATGGGGCGAACCACGCGGCGCACTGACGCAGCCGGGACGGCTCGGCCTCAGCGTGAGCTGAGGCGGTCCTCCTCGTCCTGCATCACTCGGGGGAACAGCACGTTGTTCTCCTTGTGGATGTGCAGGTGGAGGTCCTTCTCCATCTCCTCCAGGCCGGAGTACAGCGCCGTGTAGGAGCCGCACCCGTCCTCGGGCGTGACGAACCCGGCCGACACCTGGCGCAGCTTGGCGAGGATCTCACCGGCCTCGTCGTGCTCGGCGAGCATCATCCGGATGGGGTTGGCCAGGCGCCCGAAGGGGAAGTCGACCGGCCCTTCGGTGGCGTAGAAGGTCTCGATCGCCGGAAAGAGGATGCGCTCCTCCTTGGTCAGGTGCGGCTCGAGCTCGGCGACGAGCGACGTCGTGAGCTGCTCGACGTCGGCGAGTTCGGGGTGACGACCGCCGTGGACGCGCGCGACCTTCTCGGCCAGGGCCAGGACCCGCGGCATCTCCTCCCACAGGTAGGCGTGGTGGGACTCGACGATGTGCCGGGCCAGGTCGGCGGGGGCCATGGCGGCCCAGTCGGGGGTCTCGGACTCGCCGGCGACGTCGAGTTCGGAGATCAGGGCGTCGAGGTCGAGGTCACCCGCGCTCGCGACCTCGCCCAGCGTGCGACGCCCGCCGCAGCAGTAGTCGACGCCGAACCGGTCGAGCACGCGCGTGCGGCGGGGGTCGTCGGTGACGAGATCACCGACGAGGGTCTCGGGAGTGATGGTGGTGGTTCCGGCGGTCGTGGTCATGGGAGGGCTCCTCTCGCTGGGGTAAAATATACCGGAGGATGCCGTGTAAATAAACCCTCGCCTCGGACGAGGATGAGACGCTGATGGATTGTGATGCACATCACTCTGCGATGCGTGGCGGAAATCGCTTGTGGCGCACCACACCACGGGCGTTCCTGCCCTGACGGTGCGCTGGGCTCCTGAGCGCTCGGCCGCTCGTGACACGACGCCCGTCACGCCGAAACCGCCGCCTATAGTCGGCGGTTTCGGCGGGGCCGGGGAGCGCATGCGCCTTGAGCATGCATCTGCACCCCCATTGTCGGACATCGGACATCGGACATCGGGCGGGGGCGTTGCGGAAGGGTCAGGAGTCGGTCTGCAGAAGGTCAAGGATGCATCGAGGCCCTGGGTTGCGTCGTTCGACGCGACTAGCGTGGCGAGGTACGGCGATGACGTGAGGGGTGGCACCGTGCAGACCTTCATCGCCTATGCCGGCGCCGCGCCCGTGGCCACCGGTGCCACTCGCGTCGAGACGCACTATCGCGACCTCCACGAGACCCCGCCCGCAAGGCGCGAACTGACCGCCGCCTCGTGCGGAGTCCTGCTCTGGGAGTCGGCGACCCCCGACACGCTCTGGCCGACGTGGGCGCAGCGCCCACCCCGGTGCGTGGCGTCCGGATACACGCCGATCGGTGTCGAGGCGGTGACGACGGCCGGCCCCGACGACGCGCCATTCGCCCTCGTGGACGCCCTCGCCGCCTCCCCCGAGCGCATCCTCGAGATCACCCCGCCGTTCGTCTGCGCCGCCGGCGACGTCGACGCGGACTCCCTCGACCTGTTCACCGACGCCCTCGGGGTCGGCCGGCTGTTCGAGGTACGCACGCCGTGGGGATGGGTGTGGAGCAACCGCCCGATCGCGGCGCTGCTGTTCGCGGGGGCGCCGGTGGTGCCCGACCCGACCGGGTGGGCCCAGTCGGCAGTCGCCGACGAGTTCTGGGGCGACACGACGCCGCTGCAGGGGGTGCGGGTCGTCGGCGCCGGGACGCGGGTGCGCTGGGAGGGCCGGCGAGGCCGGCTCACGGTGAGCTCGATCGACCTCATGACCAGCCTGCTCGTGCCCGACCCTGATCACGCTCTCGACAGCCTCATCGAGGAGGCGGCGGCCGACCTCACGGCCCGCACGGCGTCCATCGCGCGCTGGCATCCGGGGACTCCCGTCGTCGATCTCAGCGGCGGGCGGGACTCGCGCCTGGTCGCGGCGGCATTCCTCGCCGGCGACACGCCGGTGCAGTTGCACTCCCACGACGGTGTTCCGGGAGACTTGTCGGTGGCCCAGGACCTCATCGCTCGGCTGGGGCGGGAGGTGTCGCACCGGATCACGCACATGCCCACCGGCACGTCGGCTCCGCGGCCGCCGTTCGCCGCGCTGGACTCGGCGCGGGCATGGCACCGGTACGCCGAGGGGCAGCGGCCCTGTAGCTACCTGCACTACACGGCTCCGACGAGTCTGGATCGCACCGACCCGGTGGTCGTCGGTGGTGTGGGTGGTGAAGTGGCGCACGGGTTCTACTACGCCGCCTCCGACGACCTGGCGCCGACGTCGTTCGAGCGCGAATGGCGGGAGGCGATGTCCGATCCTCTACGGGCGCACCGGTTCACGCACGATCTCGCGCGACGGGTGGTGCGGCGGCACTGCCCGGTGCCGGGCGTCGCGGAGGAGGCGCGGGAGGCGCTAGAGGCCGACCTCGCCGGCAGGATGCGGGCTATCCGTGAGGCGGGTGTGCCCGGGCTGACCCTGCTCGATCACTTCTACGTCTCGGAGCGGATGCGGCGCTGGGGGTCCACCGGCGAGCGGCTCGGCGTGTGCTCACCGCTGCTCACCCCGAGCTTCCAGCGGGCGGCCCTCGCCCTACGCCCACACCAGCGGCGGGCGAACACGTTGCACCGCCTGCTCACCGAACGTCTGGTGCCGCAGTGGAGCGGCGTGCCCTACTTCCCCGGCGAGATGCCGAAGGAGGCGGCGGCCCCACGCCCTGCGGCGCCACGGGTGATCCGCCTCGCGGACTGCACCGACGCCGCCGAGGTCGAGGCGGTGCTCGCCTCTCCCGATGACCGGGGCTACCCCTTCGACCCCGACGTGATCGCGGAGTACTGGCATGCGTCCGGGCGCGGGGAGTCCACGGCGGCGCAGGAGCGGATCCTGCGCAGCGCGGTGTGGCGTGCGGCGTTCGAGGACGTCACCGCCGACGTCGACGGACGCCCGAGGCGCGAACGGTCGGGGAGACTGCCGGAACCGCAGGTCGAGGTCAGCGTCCCGGACGCTCCCGCGACGTCGGAGCCAGCGGCCTCACCGGCCACCCGCCCCGAGACTCCCGCGACCCCCACGCTCACAGCGGTCCTCCTGCAGACCCAGGCGGTCAAGCGGATCGCGCGGAGCCCGATGTGGACGACGATCCGCGACACTCCACCAGGAAGACGGGTCCGCAGGTACATCGCGCACCGGCGCTGACTCGCCCGCGCCCACCCACCCACCTCGGACAGCAGGGAATGTCTGAAACAGTCGCGCAGGCTCTACGGTTTCGCCCTCGCTTACTGTTTCAGGTGGGAGGGCTACGTGTTCACCTTGATGGCCCCGCTCTCGGTACCGGCGCCGCGGAGTCCTGAGGCGGAGTCCGGAGACAGAGACGTGCGTATCGCCCATCGAGACCGTGCGAGATGATCCCCGCATGGCTCGCACGACTCCTCCCATCCCCGCCGCACGGGGCGTCCGCACCACCGAGGACCGCAGCGCACGTCTCGCGGTGACGGTGTTCCCGCTGCTCATCCTCACCGCCGGTGTGCTCGGGTACGTCTTCGCGCCCGTGGCCGCGGGCCTGGGACCGGCGGTGACCCCGCTGCTCGGCATCGTCATGTTCGGGATGGGCCTCACCCTCACCCCCACCGACTTCCGGCTCGTCGCCTCCCGGCCGCTGCCCGTGCTCATCGGCGTGGTCGCGCAGTTCGGCGTGATGCCGCTGCTCGGGTTGGGCATCGCCATGATGCTGAACCTCGAGCCGGCGCTCGCGGCCGGCCTGATCCTCGTCGGCTGCGCGCCCGGCGGCACTTCGTCGAACGTCATCGCGTACCTGTCGAAGGCGGACACGGCCCTCTCGGTGGCCATGACGACGGTGTCGACGCTGCTCGCACCCCTGCTGACCCCGCTGCTCGTGTTGTGGCTCGCGGGCACCTACCTCGAGGTCGACGGCATGTCGATGGCGTTCTCGATCCTGCAGGTCGTGCTCGTGCCGGTCATCGCCGGACTGCTCGTCCGCCTCCTCCTGCCGCGAGTGGTCGAGCGCGTCCTGCCCGCGTTGCCGTGGGTGTCGGTCGCCGCGATCTCGCTCATCGTCGCCGCGGTCGTGGGCGGCTCGGCCGACCGGGTCATCTCGGCGGGCCTCATCGTCTTCGTCGCCGTCGTCCTGCACAACGGCCTCGGGTACCTGCTGGGCTACGGGCTCGCCCGCCTGGTCCGTCGCGACCAGCGCACGGCGCGCACGACCGCGATCGAGGTCGGCATGCAGAACTCCGGACTCGCCGCCAGCCTGGCGACCACGTACATGGAGCCCGGAGCCGCGCTGCCGGCCGCCGTGTTCTCGCTGTGGCACAACATCTCCGGTGGCCTGCTCGCCGCTTGGTTCCGCCGCCGGGCGGAGGCCGCGGGCCCGGCCGGACAGGAAGGGCACGCCGACGCCGGCACCGCATGAGGATGTGAGGCGCAGCGCTCCGTGTCAGGCTGTGACGCGTGGGAACCCCGTGGGAGAGGCCATGATCAACCCGTTCACCGAACTCCGGGACTTCGGGCAGGCCGCCCTCCTGCGCCCCGTCCCCCGCGACCACGCCCAGTCCGACGCCGCGTTCCGCCGCCGACGGATCGTCGCCGGCGTGACGCTCGTCATGGGTGCGGTGATGCTCGCCTACAGCCTGCGGATTCCGGCGGGCGACCCGAGCTTCTACTGGTGGACCATCGCGCTGGCGCTGGTCTGGACCGTCGGCGCGTTCGCCTCCGGCCCCCTGCATCTCGGACGCGCGTGGACGAGGGACGGCGGGGTGGGGCAACCGCTCGTGCAGTCCCTCGCGCTCGCCGTGCTCATCACCGGGATCTTCCTCGCCGGAGCCGTCGTCGTCGCCCAGATCCCCGCCCTGCGCGGGCCGGTGGACGAGCTTCTCGACCACGCGCGGTACGGTTCGCTGCCGCTGGTGTGGGCCATCACGATGATCAACGGCGTCGGTGAAGAGCTGTACTTCCGCGGCGCGTTGTTCGCCGCGATCGGCCGCAGGCACGCCGTGGCGATCTCGACACTCGTCTACACCCTGACGACCGTCGGTACCGGAATCCCGTTGCTGGTGCTGGCTGCCGCGATGCTGGGGTTCCTCTGCGCCCTGCAACGCCGCGTCACCGGCGGCGTACTGGGCCCGATCATCGTGCACTGCCTCTGGTCGAGCTCCATGCTGTTCCTGCTCCCGATCATGCTGGACGTGTTCGGCTGAGCCCCCGCAGCACCACCCCCACCCGCCGCTCCCGGCCACCCGAAGAAAGAGGTCGACCATGACCGATTCGCCCACGTCGCGCAGTGCCGCCGAGCAGCTGCCGATCGCCCTGGTCACCGGCGTCACCGGCTACGTCGGGGGAGAGCTGGTCCGCCCGCTGCTGGACGCGGGATGGCGGGTGCGGGCGCTGACGCGCTCGGCGAGCAAGCTCGTGGACGCCCCGTGGCGCGACGAGATCGACGTCGTCGAAGGCGACGCGACGAACGCGGCCGACCTCGACGACGCCCTGCGCGGGATCGACGTCGCCTACTACCTGCTGCACTCGATGGACTCCGACGGCGACTTCGAACGCCGCGACCTCGACCTGGCGCAGACGTTCGCCGCCGCCGCCGAACGGGCGGGGATCTCGCGGATCGTCTACCTCGGCGGACTGCACCCCGAGGGCGTCGAGCTCTCCCTCACCTGCGGTCGCGGGTCGAGGTCGGGCAGGTCTTCCTCGACTCCTCCGTGCCCGCGGTGTGTCTGCAGGCGGCGATCGTGCTGGGGTCGCGGTCGGCGAGTTTCCAGATGCTGCACCACCTCAGCCACCGGTTGCCGCTGATGATCGCGCCGAAGTGGCTGCGCAACCGGATCCAGCCGATCGGGATCGACGACGTCGTCTACTACCTGGTGCGCAGCGCGTCACTGCCGCCCGAGGTCGACCGGGCCTTCGACATCGGCGGGCCCGACGTCCTCACCTACAGCCAGATGATCCAGCGCTACACCCGCATCGCGCGGATGCGCCCGCGCGTCATCGTGCCGGTGCCCGTGTTCACGCCGACGCTGGCGAGCTACTGGGTCGGGCTCGTCACCCCCATCGACGCCGGCCTGGCCCGTCCCCTGGTCGGCAGCCTCGTCCACGAGGTGGTGTGCGGCGAACACGACATCGCCGAGTACATCCCCGACCCGCCCGACGGCCTGGTGTCCTTCGACGACGCGGCCGCGGAGGCGCTCGCCGAGCTCGAGGACTGACGCCTCCACCCGCCCGAAACTTCAGGGATCTCGTTCCCACGGAACGCTGTTGCCCGCCCACGAGCCGGACTAGGATCGGCGCTGCCGGACAGTCGTCCGGCCTTGGGGGAAGTACAGGGATTCAGGGGAGAACCATGTCCATCACGCCCACGACCACGCGTGTCCTCATCACGGTGGGTCTCGTCTCGACAGCTCTCGTCGCACCCGCGGCGACCGCAGCCACCGCAGCACCGACCAAGCCGGGTCCGACCGGCATCCGCTACACCGGGGAGATCATCGGCCCTCGCGCCGAGTCGCAGGAGTACCCCTTCGGTACCCGCGCCCAGGGCATCTCCGACGCCGGAGACGTCCTCGTCACCTCGTCGTCACGCCCGACGTTCGTCGTCACCAGGCGAGGCGTCCGGGAGCTGGCCTCGACCGAGGGGATCGCCGAGAACTCGTCCAATGCCACCGCGATGGCCCGATCGGGTCACGTCTACGGCGGCGGTCACGACGGCGTGTTCCGTTGGGCCGGATCGAAGGCGGCCTTGTCGGTGGTGCAGGACCCCGACCGGACGACGTTCCAGGGGTACGGTCTGCGAGCGGCCAACGTGCGGGGCGATGTCGCCGGGTGCGCGCACAACTATCGTGTCGCGGAGCCGTTCGTCGGTTCCTTCGCCATGGGGACGGTCAAGACGCTCACCTGGCCGAAGGACTCCGGTAACTGCTCGGTGACCGGCATCTCCGATCGCGGCGTCGCGGCGGTCAACCAGGAGGCGCCGAACTTCCGCACCGAGGAGATCTACCCTCGGGCCGCGACGATGACCACGAGCGGGGTCACGTACCTCAAGACCCGTAAGGGGTTCGCCAGTTCCGCCGACGGCATCTCTCCGAACGGCAAGTACATCGTCGGGCGGGTCACCAAGGACGGCGCGTCGACCGTGGCGTGGCTGTCGCACCGCCGCAACCCGGTGGCCCTGCGGGGCGCGGGCGCGATGACGCCCAAGCTCGTGACCGACCGGGGAGTCGTCGTCGGCGTGGAGAACGACCGCGTCGTCACCTGGGAGAACGGGCGCAAGTCCGACCTCACCAGCGTGTCGCGGCTGCCGCGCGGCTGGGTGCTGAGCGATGTCTCCGGGATCAACAGGCGGGGTCAGCTCGCGGTGACCGCGACGAAGGCCGGCGGCCACGAGACCGTCGCCATGCGGCTCACCGCCAAGCGACGCTGATCGCGCACGTCTGACCGGATACGGGCAGCGGCCACGGTTCCCTGGTGGGAGCCGCGGCCGCTGCCGTCGTCATGCCGTCGATCAGAGCGAGACGGTGCCCTGGTCGCCTTCCGGACGCTTGCGCCCGGCGAGCGCCTTGACCAGCGCCGCGACCTGCGTGACCTTGCTGCCACCGGGGGCGTCCCAGTACTCCGCGGTGTCGCCGTCGACGACGATGAGCACGTTGTTCGGGTTCTCGGGACCACCCTCCATCCACGCGTCGGTGAAGGTGGACCACAGCTCCTTGATCTTCTCGACGTCGTTCTCGATGCGCGCCGTGCCCGACAATGAGACCCACGATCCGCTGCCGCTGTAGGCGATGTTGACCTGAGGGTTGGCGGTCAGGTCGGCGACCTTCTCGGAGTTCCGCTCGGTGATGAACCGCACGGTCCCGTCGAACTCGACGTCCTGGGTGGCCATCGGGTGGGAGATGAGGCGACCCTGCCGGTCGGTGTGCGTGAGCATCGCGATGCGGGTGCTCTTGATGGTCGAGACGACCTTCTCCATGCCCTCGTCGTCGGTGATCGCGTTGTCGTTCATGGTCGCTCCGTTTCGTCGGGGTGTTCAGCGGGCGGGTCCTGCTCGTTCTCTCCTCCCTTACCCCGCACCCCGGGGAGCGCATGCGTCCGTTCTCCGGGTGCCGAGCGGGCCCTCCCGTGTGAGTCTGAGATCCCCGATCAAGGAGCAGGAATGGATTCCCACCGCGAGCAGCCCCACCGCGACGACCGGCACCGCGACGACGCCCTCGGCGCGGATCATCTGGTCCTGCACGGCGAGCAGGTCGAGGTCCGCACGGAGCGGGTCCTGACCGGACGCGTCACCCTGCGCAAGCAGGTCGTCACCGAGGAGAGGTCCGTTCCCGTCACGCTGCGGCACGAGCGTCTCGAGGTCATCGAGGAGACGTTCGACGAGCCGCAGGCGGTCACCGGCGGGGACGCCTACACCCGCGACGCCGCCCCCACCGGTCGTGACGGCGCGGTGGACGGGCCTGCCGACGCCGAGCTGCGCGGCGAGGTCCGCGACGACGCACTGCGTGACGACGAACTGCACGACGGCCCCCGCACCGATCTGCGGACCCTCGACGACGGAGACCTCGAGATCACCCTCTACGCCGAGCGCCCGGTGGTCAGCGTCGAGGTCGTTCCCGTCGAGCGCATCCGGGTGCGGCGCGGTGTCGTGACCGAGCGGAGGTCGCTGCGCGTCGACGTCGACCGCGAGGAGGCCTACCTCGACCACGAGTCGGCCCCCGATCGCGACCACCGGCGCGAACGCTGAGAACGCCCACGCCACCGGCGTGATCCGCAGGTCGGGAGCCGGTGGCGGGGCGTGTCAGCGCCGCCGGCGCGGGTGTCGGTGACTGCCGTGTGTCCGGGATCTCACAGCCCGGCCAGATCGGCCGCCGCCGCGACGATCGAGTCGGTGTCGATGCCGTGGATGGCGTGGGCGTCCTCGACGCTGGAGGACTGTCCGAACTCGGTGACGCCGAGGTTGCGGATGCGGTCGCCGCGCGCCCCGGCGAGGAACGCCAGGGTGTGCGGGTGCCCGTCGAGCACGGTCACCAGCGGTGCCCTGGTCTCCTCGGGGAACAGCTCGTCGACGATCGCGCTGCGGCTCGTGCTGTCGCGGCGGTGCCGCGCCTGCAGTGAGCGGAACACGAGATCGGGGCTGGTCAGGCACACGACTCCGGCCCGCACGCCGAGGTCGACCAGGCGGTCGGCGGCGGCGAGCACCTCCGGCATGATCGCGCCGACGCCGACGAGCGTCACCTGCTCGGTGCCCGGCGCGTGCCGGGTGGGTAGCCGCCCGCGACGACCTGGGCTCGGCGCCGCTCCCGCAGCACGGGGTCCTCGGGGAGTCGTGCGAGGGACTGCTCGACCGGGCGGGTCGACAGGCGCAGGTAGGCCGACGTGCCGTCGGGCCGGCCGATGCGGTCCATCGCCGCGAGCAGGCACCACTCGAGATCCTGCGCGAACGCCGGCTCCCAGGCGATGCAGCCCGGCTGTTCGAGGCCGATCGAGGGGTCGTGATCGACTGGTGCGCACCGCCTTCGGGGGCGAGGGTGACGCCCGAGGGGGTGTCGACGAGGATCGACTGGCCGCCGGCGTAGATGCCGTACGACCACGGCTCGAGGGCCCGCGAGACGAACGGGTCGTAGAGCGTCGCGATGGGGATGAGCGGCTGCCCCCACCGGCTCCACGTCGCGCCGAGCTCGGCGGCGAGCCCGACGAGGTTGACCTCGGCGATGCCGAGTTCGATGTGCCGGCCCTGCGCGCCCTCGGTCCACTTGAGCAGGCGTTCGGCGTCGTCGGCGAACCAGTCGCGGCGTTCGCCCGGCGACCAGACGCCGGTCTTGTTGATCCACCCGCCGAGGTTGGTCGAGGAGGCGACGTCGGGGCTGAGGGTGACGACGCGGGCCGCGACCTCCGGGGCTCCGCGCAGCAGGTCGGACAACACGCGCCCGAGGGCGGCCTGCGTGGAGCCGACCGCCTTGTGGCCCCAGGGCAGTTCGGCCGGGACGCTCGCCCGGTCGGCGGGGTCGACGACGGGCCGCTCGAGCCGATCGGCGGCCTGAGCGCACAGGCGGGCCTCGTCGCTGCCGGGTGCGAATCGTCGCCACGGGTCGTCGAGGTCGGCGCCCGACAACTGCGCGAGCTCGGCCATCTGCGCCGCGCTGAGCTGGGCCGCGTGGTTGCCGGGGTGGCCCTCGGTCGCGAGGCCACGCCCCTTGACCGTGTACGCGAAGATCACCGTCGGGCGCGAGGCGTCGACCTGGGCGTACGTGTCGAGCAGTAACCCGATGTCGTGACCGCCGAGATCGCGCACGAGAGAGGCGAGTTCGACGTCGTCGAGGCGCGAGACGACCTCCGCCAGACCGGCCGAGGGAGCCTCACCGAGCAGCCGGGCCCGCAGGTCCTCGGGGCGGCTGCGCAGCATGCGCTGGTACTCCTCGTTGGGCATGTCGTCGAGCCGCGCCCGCAGCTCCCCGCCGCCCGGCCCGGCGAAGACCGCCTCGATGCGCCGCCCCCACTTGCACGTGAGCACCTGCCAGTCGGCGGCCGCGAACATGCCCTGCAGACGCGCTACCTGCACGTCGGGGATGATCCGGTCGAGCGACTGCCGGTTGAGGTCGACGATCCACAGCAGCTCGCCGAGCTGCCGCACACCGGGGTCGGTGACGGCCTCCCACACGGCGCCCTCGTCGAGCTCGGCGTCGCCGAGGAGGCTGATGAACCGCCCCGAGCGCGGCGTCTGGGGAAACTGGTCGCGCAGGTACCGGTGCGACATCGCCGCCCAGATCGGTGCCGTGGCACCGATGCCCACGCTCCCGGTCGAGAAGTCGACCGTGTCGGGATCCTTCGTCCGGCTCGGGTAGCTCTGCAGCCCGCCCTTCTCGCGCAGCCGGGTGAGGTAGGACTCGTCGAGGTCGCCGAGTAGGTAGTTGATCGCGTGCAGCACCGGCGCGGCGTGCGGCTTGACCGACACCCGGTCGGCGCTCGTCAGCTCCGCGAACCACAGCGACGTCATGATGCCGACCATCGACGCGCTCGAGGCCTGGTGCCCGCCGACCTTGACCCCCGAGGTGTTCGGGCGTCCTCGGTTGGCCGCGTCGATCATCGCCGTCGAGAGCCAGAGCACCCGCTGGGCGATCGCGTCGAGGGCGTCGTCCCCGAGCGAGGCGGCGGCCGACAGCGGCCGCCCGTCGACGGTGGCATCGGCGGCATTCTCGGCGTTCTCGTCGATCTGGGTCGTCTCGCGCAGCTCACTCACTCAGGGCTCCTGGGGATGTCGGCGGTGGTCGTCGGTCGGCGGTGTTGAGGGGAACGCCGGGTCAGCCGCGGGTCAGGCCGCTGTAGGCGTTGAGTGCGAGCTGGCCGCCGAGGTGGGCGAAGAGCACGTTGCTCTCGGCCGGGATCTCCTTGGCTGTCACGAGGTCGATGAGCCCGGCGAGCGACTTCCCCTCGTAGACGGTGTCGGTGATCATCGCCTCCGTCGAGGCGCCGAGCCGGATCGCGTCCATCGTCGACTCGACGGGGATGCCGTAGTAGTCGCCGGCCCAGCCCTCGAGCACGGTGATCTCGTCGTCCCGCAGGTCGCGCTCGAGGCCGATGAGCCGCGCGGTGTTGCGGGCGATGCGTCCCACCTGGTCGCGGGTCTTCTCGAGCGTGGCGGAGGCGTCGATCCCGATGACGCGGCGCGGGCGGCCACCGACGTCCTCGAGCGCGGCGAACCCGGCGATCATCCCGGCGTGGGTCGAGCCGGTCACGGTGCAGACGACGATCGTGTCGAAGAAGACGTCGAGCTCGCGCTCCTGCTCGGCCACCTCATACGCCCAGTTGGCGAAGCCGAGACCGCCGAGCTCGTGGTCGGAGCCGCCGGCGGGGATCGCGTACGGGGTACCGCCGCGCCCGGTGACCTCGGCGATGGCGTTCTTCCACGAGTCGCGGAACCCGATGTCGAACCCGGCGGAGTCGAGCCGCACGTCGGCGCCCATGAGGCGCGAGAGCTGGATGTTGCCGACCCGGTCGGAGTTGGGGTCGGGCCAGTCGACCCAGTTCTCTTGGATGAGAACGGCCTTGAGGCCCAGGTGGGCGGCGAGCGCGGCCACCTGGCGGGTGTGGTTGGACTGGTACCCGCCGATCGACACGAGCGTGTCGGCGCCTGCGGCGCGGATGGCGGGCACGAAGTACTCGAGCTTGCGGGTCTTGTTGCCGCCGAAGGCGAGTCCACTGTTGACGTCCTCGCGCTTGGCCCAGATCTGCGCGCCGCCGAGGTGCCGGGTCAGGCGGGGTAGGTGCTGGATCGGACTGGGGCCGAACGTGAGCGGGTGGCGTTCGAAGTCGGTGATGGCCATGTCTCTCCTTCGAGAACTGAGCGGGGACCGAGCTGTCGCGCCTCGGCACTGCGGTATGCAATATATTGCAACGTCGCCACCGGAGAGGTCAAGGGTCGGATCGGTGGCAGCGGCCTATCATTCGGGGCATGCCCATCCCCTCGAAGCACGGCGTCCATCGCCGCGCCCTGCTTCGCGATCACGTCTACGAGTCGATCCGCGACGCCATCGTCGACGGCACCCTCGTGCCCGGTGAGCGCCTGCGCGACGTCGAACTCCAGGAGTGGCTCGGCGTGAGCCGCACCCCCATCCGCGAGGCGCTACTCCGGCTCGAGCGTGCCGGCATGGTCGTCGCGACGCCGGGCCGGGCGACGCTGGTCTCCCCGGTCGACGCCGAGGCCACGCTCGACGCCCAGCAGATCGTCGCCGCGATGCACGAACTCGCGGCGCGCCTCGCGACCCCGGTGCTGGACGCCGACGGGATCGCGGCGATGACGGCGGCCAACGCCCGGTTCGCCGCCGCCATGGAGCGCGGCGACGCGGGTGAGGCGCTGGCCGCCGACGACGAGTTCCACGACGTGCTCGTCGCCGCGTCGGGCAACGAGGCGCTCGCCGCGGTCCTCGAACAGTGGACTCCGGTGCTGCGCCGGGTCGCCCGCCGACGCTTCGACTCCCTCTCCGGGCGGGAGTCCGTGGCCCAGCACGAGCGGATCGTCGAGCGCGTCGCCGCCGGCGACGCAGAGGGCGCCGCCCTCGCCTCCCGAGAGAACTGGCTCTCCCTCAGGCCAGAAGCCCAGGCCACCTGACACGACGCCGAAACCGGAGGCCATGGCTCCGGTTTCAGGTGCTCACAGACGCGCCATCACGTGGGTGATCGCGGGTGAGCGATCACGGGTGGGCGGGTTCTGCGCGGGTGTGCTCGCCGACGTGTGTCGTGGGCGACGTGTTGCGGCGCCTCGCCACGAGGGTGCCGACGGCGATGGCGATCGCGGCGACGATCGCAGCGATGGCGACCACGAGTGAGAGTGGGGCGTCGGCGAGGCGGCCGTAGGCGAGCCAGCCCAAGCCCCAGCACATCGCGGCGGTGACGGCCCAGCGGGCTCCGAAACGGAAGGCCAGGCCGATGCCGACGAGGGCGACGACGGCGAGCACCGCGACCGCGAGGCCGTCGGCGAGCACTCCCTGCGGCCGGAATCCGGACGCGGCGAGAGTGGCGGCGATGTTCGCGCAGACCGCGACGCCGACCCACCCGAGGTAGAGGCCGAAGGTGCCGTCGGTGATCACGCGTTCGGGCAGGCCGGAGGCGCGGTGGCTCTGGAGCCGGGCGATGATCGCCACCAGCGTCGCGAGCAGCGCCACGATGACGGCCACGCTCAGCCACAGCAGGCTGACCTGCGTGACGAGCAGCCACAGGGCGTTGAGCAGCATCGCGGGCACGACCAGCCACCCGATGGCGCGGTGCCGGGGCGCGGTGGTCTGCGCGGGCAGCCACTGCCAGATCGTGTAGGCCAGCAGTCCCGCGTAGACCACCGACCAGATCGAGAACGCGGGTCCCGCCGGGGCGAGATGGGTGGCGTCGGCCGAGAGGGCGCCGCCGGAGGACTCGGCGACGCGCGTGCCGATGACGCCGGTGCCGACGAGCGTGCCGACGATGCACAACACCTCGGCGACGGTGACACTCACCTGCCGGGCGCGGTCGGAGGGGCGAGGGGTGTGTGGGCTGGTGCTCACGGGTGAACTCCTGGGTCGGGAGTCACCAGTGTCTCAGTCGCTGAAGGATCCTGCGACTCGGCGGGGGTCGATCAGGCGTGGCTGACCCGGCGCGGGAGGTGCAGCCGCTCAAGGAGTCCGTGGTGCTGAGCCGGGCGAGGCGCCTGGGTGTGTGAGGCGCGCACGGCGTCGGGGCTGACGCTCACGCCGAGCTCGGACAGCAGCTCGATGACCCGCTGCTCGATGTCCTCGCGGATGGCGCGCACGTCGTCCACGCTGCGGTGATGCGGGTCCTCGATGTCCCAGCTCACCTGGCGGCGGCCGGGGATGAGCGGCAGGTCCGGGCCCATCGTGACGACGACGTCGGCGGCGCGCAGGGTGTCCTCGCGGATGGGCGCCGGGTAGACGTGCGTCAACTCGATGCCGCGCTCGGCGAGCACCGCGACGACCGCGGGGTTGAGCAGCCCGGTCGGGGTGGCGCCGGCCGATCGGACGTGCACCTGCCCCTCGCTCAGGTGCTCGGCGAGGGCAGCCGCCATCTGCGAGCGACCCTCGTTGTGCTCACACACGAAGAGGATCTCGGGCATCGCCCCGGCGGGCGCACCCCGCATCCGGGCCTGTGACGTCAGGAGGTCACGGGCGGCCCGTTCGACGAGGACCGGCAGGAACTCGGGGTGGCGCGAGGTGGGCTCGAGGTCGGCGCGCACGCGCTCGATGATCGCGACGACCTCGTCGCGGGAGAAGGTGGCCTCGAAGCGGTAGGCGAGCTCGTCGGCCATACGGGCGAACGTCAGGTCGGACGTGATGGTCATGAGAAGCTCCTTGAAAGTGAACGTAAGGTGAACATAACGTTACGCGCCGACGTCCCCGTCGCCAACTCCTCTTGGGTCACAGTTTGGTCATGGCACTTGACGGAAAGGGTCAAGTCGTGCTGGACGACCGTCCGATCCGGCACCCTCACCAGCCCTCTGACCACCGCGGACGCGCATCGCCGGTCAGCGGGGTCATCGTGGGCTGTCGGCCGTTCCCGCCGGGCGTCGACCCGCGACGGCACGGTCGCTCTGGCACGATGACCCGGTGACTCGAGCCGCACCCACGCCGGCGGACGTCCCGATGGTGCTGGCGGTCGCGAGCGGCGGCGCGATCGGCGCGACGTGCCGGTACCTGGTGATGCTCGCCCGGCCGGAGTCGGGGCCGGCGACCACCCTCGCCGTCAACGTCCTGGGCTGCTTCCTCATGGGTGTGCTCGTGGCCTGCACGCCTCCCGGCTCCGCGCGCCTGAGGCGAGGGTTCCTCGGCACCGGGGTCCTGGGCGGGTTCACCACCGTCTCGGCCTACGCCGTCACCACCCACGGACTCCTCACGGGTGACGTCCTCCTGGGCGTCCTCTACCTGCTGGCCACCCCCGCCCTCGCGGTGGTGGCGGTGGCCTCGGGAGTCCTCCTGACGCGCCGGTGGCGGACCTCGTGACCATCTCGCCGGCTCTTGCTCTCGCCCTGGTCGCCGTCGGCGGCGCTGCCGGGGCCGCGATCCGCTTCCTCGTCGACCGGGCCGTCTCGAGCCGGGTACCCGGGGACTACCCGTGGGGGATCCTCGTCGTCAACATCGCCGGGTCGTTCCTGCTCGGCGTGCTCGTGCCGCTGTCCCCGCCGGCCCTGCTGCTGGTGCTCGGCGTCGGGTTCTGCGGCGCGCTGACCACGTATTCCACCGTCGCGGCCGACGTCTGGGGCTTCCTCGAACAGAGGCGGATGGGCCGGGCCGTGGTCGTCCTCGGGGTGACGGTCCTCGCTGCGCCGATCGCGGCCGTGACGGGTGCGGCACTCGCCACGGCGATGCTCTGACGCGACCACCGCGTCCGGTTCGTCCGGTCTCCCGCCCGTGGTGAGCCGGGGCGGCAGTCGCGGTGGGTCCAGGCCGTTCTCACGAAACACCCACCCCTGCCGATAAGTCTCCCGGAGGGGCTCGCCTCCAGTCGTCGAGGTTCCAGACCGGGGACCTGATGAAGGTGACCCGAGCAGGAGGATCGTCATGTCAAGCAGTCCCATCGCCACGGAGGGCACCACCGCCGGTCGTGGCCTCACACTCGCACGTCGCATCATGCTCATCGCCCTCGTGGGCGGCCTGGGTCTGCTGCTGCTCGGCACGACCGCGCTGCTGTCCTCCTCGAGTTTTCGTGGGTCGCTCGACGACATCAACACGATCCGGCAGGCCGCGATCACGACCTCCCGCCTCGGGACGTTCAACAGCGACGTCATCGGCTGGCAGCGGGGGTACGCCTGGGACACCCGCCGTATCGACCCGGACAAGGCCGTGGCCGACGACAACCCCAACCGGGCGGGCTACCTGAAGTCGGCCGGTGAACTCCGGGCGCTGCTCGACGCGATGCCGGTCGCCCTGCTGACCGGGCCCGAGAAGGCGCAGTTCGACGAGATCAAGCAGTCCTGGACCGACTTCTTCGCCATCGACGACCAGGCCGTCGCGCTCTACCGGCAGGGCACGCCGGAGGCCCTCGCCCAGGCCGACGCCCTCATCATCGACAAGGGACGGGCCGAGTTCGCCACGATCAGCGAGCTCACGCCCAAGCTCAACGGCTCGATCAACGGCCGGGTCTCGGCCATCAACAACGACTCACGGGCGGCCGACGACGCGGCCCGCATGTTCCAGGTCGTCCTGCTCGTCGTCGGCCTGGTGACGCTGGCTCTTCTCGCCTGGTTGACGATTCGCGCGATCCGCCGCGCCACCTCCGAACTCGACACCTCGATGCGCGCCCTGGCCCAGGGCGATCTGACGCGCGATCCGCAGGTGTTCACGCGTGACGAACTCGGCTCGATGGCGGCCGCGTTGCGGGTCGCCCAGGCCCGGCTGCGCGAACTCGTCGAGGGCGTGGCGACCACCGCCGGCGGTGTGGCCGCGGCCTCGGAGCAGTTCTCGTCGGCCTCCAAGGAGATGGGACGCGACGCCGGGACCACCGCCGAGCGACTCGGGCAGATGTCGTCGGCGGCCACCGGGACCAGCGACAACATCCAGACCGTCGCCGCCGGGACGGAGGAGATGACCGCCTCCATCCGCGAGATCGCCAAGAGCGCCTCCGACGCCGCGCACGTGGCCTCCTCCGCCGTGATGGTGGCCGACCGCACCAACGCGACCGTCTCCCAGCTCGGGCAGTCCAGCGTCGAGATCGGCAACGTCATCAAGACGATCACCGGCATCGCCGAGCAGACCAACCTGCTGGCGCTCAACGCCACGATCGAGGCCGCTCGCGCCGGCGAGGCCGGCAAGGGCTTCGCCGTCGTCGCCAACGAGGTCAAGGATCTGGCCCAGGAGACCGCCCGCGCGACCGAGGACATCGGCACCCGCGTCGAGGCCATCCAGGGCGACACCCAAGCCGCCGTCGCCGCCATCTCGGAGATCTCCTCGATCATCTCCCAGATCAGCGACACGCAGCAGGCCATCGCCTCCGCGGTCGAGGAGCAGACGGCGACGACGAACGAGATGGGCCGCAACGTCAGCGACGCGGCCGCCGGTGCGCGCAGCATCTCCGACGGCATCACGCAGCGGGTGAGCGCCGCCAGGCACAGTCACGAGAGCGCGCAGGAGACCGAGCGTGCGGCCACCGAACTCGCCCAACGGGCCTCCGACCTCGAAGGACTCATCAGTCGATTCACCTATCGTGTCTGAGCATCGACGAATCGGGGCTCGTCCCCGGACGCCGTGACGTCCACGGCGGTCACGACATCCGGAGGTCGCGATGGCGGCGCCCACATATGACCACACGCCCGAGAAGGTGCAGGACTGGCGACTGCGTCACCTGTTCACCTTCGACCTCGTGGAGAACCTGTTCTTCGGGGTCGTGACGGTCTTCACCATCCTCTTCGCGGCCGTCCTCTTCCGCGACGGGATCGGGCAGTGGCGGGCCCTGTTCTACCTCCTCGTGTTCTGGGCGGTCATGGCGTACCTGACCCTGCCCCGCGTGCACCGTGTCCTCACCGGGCTGTACGTGCCCGACTACTTCATCGGCCGGGCGCGCACCACCGAGGGGCTGCTCGGGGATCCGGTCAACCTCGCCTTCCTCGGCGACGAACAGCAGATCCACGAGAGCATGCGCCGCGCGGGGTGGGTGGAGGCCGACCCGGTCAACCTCACCACGAGCTGGCGCATCGTCGAGAGTTCGCTGCGGCGTCGCAGCTACGCGCAGGCGCCGGTCAGCCCCCTCATGCTCTTCGGCAACATCCAGAACTTCGCCTACCAGCAGGAGGTCGACGGCAACCCGGCCCAACGCCACCACGTCCGGTTCTGGCGCTGCCCGCCCGGGTGGCTCCTGCCGGGTGGGCATCGGGTGGAGTGGCTCGCCTCCGGCACGTACGACCGCGCGGTCGGCCTGTCCTGGTTCACCTTTCAGGTGACGCACCGCATCGACCGCGACATCGACGTCGAGCGTGACTACATCGTCGACACCCTCCGCTACACGAACCCCGAGGTCGAGGTGGAGGTCCTCGCGGACTTCTCCACCGGCTACCACCACCGCAACGGCGGCGGCGACGCCATCGCCACCGACGGAGGTCTACCCGTGGTCGACGTGCGGCCCGTCGTCGTCGACGGTCCCGGACACGACGAAGGCGCGCAGTCCGGCGACAAGGACGACCTGCTGCACGACGTCGGACGCCGCCCGTTCTCCGTGGTGGCCGCGGGCGTGCTCACGGCGGCCTCGATCCTCATGGGGGTCACCCGATCGATCGTCGAACTGTTCGGCGTCGACTCCGGCGAGGTCGCGCCCGACGAGGCGACCGTCATCCGGTGGTCCCTCATCGCCACCGTCACCGTGATCAGCGTCGCGATGGGTGTCCTCGCGTGGCTCACCTACCAGGGGGTCGGGTGGGCGCGGCTGACGATGATGGTGTTGCTCAGCGTCACTCTCGTCATGGCCTTCACGACGCACCTGGCCGGTGAACGCCCCGCGCTCGCGGGCTTCGCCGACATGTCGGTGGATCTGCTCACCATCTATGCGCTGACGAGCCGCTCGGCACGGGAGTGGACGCGCAGCCGGGGCGAACGCCTGCGCCGCGGACGCCCGGGGCGCTGAAGTCGGGGCTCAGCCCGCAACGGGTGCGCCGGCTCCGGTGACCGTCGCCACCACGCGACCGCGCAGCTTGCGGCCGTTGCGGGGCAGCAGCTCGAGCCGGCCCGGGGTCTCGATGCCCTCGACCACGGATCCGTCGGCGAGGCGGTACAGCGTGAGCGTGCGGGTCTGCACGTCCTCGCCGACCAGCGTGACCACGTCGAGGCACACCACGGCCTGCAGACCCGCGAGCTCGGCGGGCAGATCGTCGCCCTCGAGGTGGCCCTGATCGCCCTCGTGGCACTGGGGTTCGCACCAGGCGGCCAGGTCGGTGAGGGCCGCATCGAGATCGCCGACGAGGAATCGGTGCACGCCCGCCGCGTTGACGTGCTCGGCGAGAACGACCTCCGGGTGGAGGTACAGCACGCGCGTCTCCTGGGTGAGGGGCGTGGATTGGTCGGCGTAGACGATCGAGTGGGCGTCGTGACGCAGGTCGAGGACCGGCGCCAGCTCGGCGGGCAGGTCCAGGCCTTCCTCGCCCGTGGTGGCGCGGCCGTGGGTGACGAGGCTGCGCAGACCCACCTCGGCGGCAAGCACCGTGTCCTCGTCCGAACGGCCCCCGAGCCACGGCAGCGGCGCCACCTGCTCGGAGTGGGGGCCGTCGATGCCCAGGAGCTCCTCGTCGGTGAGGTCGACGACGTGGAGCATCCGCGACTCCGCCGCCTCGGTGGGGGCGGTAGCGGTGGGGGTGGAGGTGGGCGGGGTCATGACGGCGCTCCGGTGGTGTGGCGGTGAGGATGCACGGACCTGAGGAGACGGTTCCGGACGCGTGCGAGGCGGGTGGCGTGGGAGGGGACCACGATGGTCGTGGCGTGAGTGTCGTTTCGACGCGGATGACCGGTGGGTGCGCCGCGGAGCAGCAGGGCGGTGAGCCGGCGGACGCGTTGGCGGCGGTCGACGGCGGGCCGGCCGAAGTAGGAACGGCGCACGACCGGGTCGCCGGAGAGTCGACGCAGGATCGTCGTCGGATCGAGGCGGTCGCCGCCGGGGACGAGGGCGCGGGTGGCCCCGTCGATCTCGGCGACGAGGCGGGCGTCGGCCCGGCGGCGGCGACGGCGCAACTCTTCGAGCTCGTGAGGAGAGCGGACATGGCGACGCAGGAGGAGTTCGAGCTCGTCGTCGAGGCGGCGTGCGGTGACGGCGTACGGCGCGAGGTCGGCCGCGGTCCGGCGCAGCAGGCGCTGCACGCGCTCGACCTCCGGGCTGTCCTCGACGCGATCCTGCAGCCGGGCGGCGCAGTCGGTCAGGGCAGCGGCCAGCCGCGCCAGCTCCCGCGGATCCTGGTGCGTCACGACGCGACGCCCGAGGTGGTGTCGCCCGCGCCCGCGCCTCGTGGCCCCGCGTCGGTCGTGGCCGGCGTGCCAGGAGTCGCGGTGCCCATCCCGCGCAGGGTGCCACCGCAGGCGGCCAGGAGGCGGGCGAGGTGTGGCGTCAGGTCGCCGTCGGCGGGGAGGGCCTGGCGGAGGGTGTCCAGGTCGTCGGCCACCGCGATGCAGGCGGTATCGGGCAGGGGGTCGCATCCACGCGTCGACCCTAGGAGGGCGCTCGCGTGATGTGGTCACGCCCGAGAGTCGTGTCCTCAGGGGCCTCTCAGGCGTCCTCGAGGGCCGCGAACTGCATCACCGACCAGGGGCTGAGCAGGAACGGAGCGCGACGCGCCGTCTGGTGCACGAGGTCTCGCTCGATCCAGGCGTGGTCCATGATCTCGCTGCGGTCGGGGTCGAGGTCGCCCTCGAGGGTGCCGACGAACACGGGGCAGATCTCGTTCTCGACGACGCCGCTCGCGTCGACGGCGCGGTAGCGGAAGTCGGGGAGCGCGAGCCGGAGGTCACCGACGGGCGCGCCCAGTTCCTCGGCGACGCGGCGCCGCACGGCGTCCTCGATCGACTCCCCGGGACGGGGGTGTCCGCATGCGGTGTTCGACCACACGCCGGGCCACGTCTTCTTGGCGACGTCGCGGCGGGTCATCAGGGTGCGCTCGCCGTGGACCGCGTGGAAGGAGAACGCCAGGTGCAGCGGCGTGTTCGTGGTGTGCACCTCGATGCGGCCCGCGGTGCCGATGGCGGCGCCGTCGTCGTCGAGGAGGACGACCTCGTCGGCGGTGGAAGGGGAGGAGATGCTCATGATGCTCGACCCTAGTCGTCGGGTCCGCGCGAGGATATTCGGGACGTCCCGAGGACGCATTCGCCCTCATCGAGCTCGAACCGCCTCCGATCGGAAGCGGTTCGAGCTCTACTCTGCCCTCATGCAGGGACGACGCACGGGTGAACGGCGGCGACCGCCGCGGGGGCCGGATCCACGCACCCCGGTGCTGGTCGGTGCGGGTCAGGTCTCCGAGCGTCTGGGACGGCCGGGGTACGGCGCGCGCGGGCCGGTGGCGCTGGCCGGGGCCGCGGCGGCCTTGGCGCTGGACGACGCGGCGGGAGGCCGGCAGTCGCGCACGGCCCGGCTGCGGGAGCGTCTCGACGTCGTGGCCGTGGTGCGTCAGTTCGAGGACTCGGGGCTCGAACCGCCGACCCCGCTGGGCCACGCCGACAACGTGCCGCGGGCCGTCGCGCGTCGGGTGGGGGCCACGCCTCGGCGGGCGGTGCTCGAGGTCGGGGGTGGGCAGTCGCCGCACCGTCTGGCCGTCGAGTTCGGCGCCGAGATCGCCGCCGGTCGTGCGGAGGTCGTGCTGCTCGCGGGCGCGGAGGCGCTGTCGTCGGCGCGGCACTGGCGTGAGCAGCCCGAGGACCTGCGCCCGAACTGGTCGGAGACCGTCGGTGGTGACATCGAGGACCGCGGCCCCGGCCTGACCGACATGACCTCGCCGCGGCTGGCCGCGCTCGGTCTCGACCACGCACCCGCGGCGTACGCCCTGTTCGAGAACGCCCGCCGCGCTCGGCTCGGCTGCTCCCGGGCCGAGTACGACCGCTCGATGGGGGAGCTGTTCGCGCCCTTCACCGCGGTGGCCGCGAGCAATCCCCACGCGGCGGCACCGACCCTGCGGCCGGCGGCCGAACTCATGACGCCGACGGACCGCAACCGCGTCATCGCCGAGCCCTACCCGCGGTTCGTCGTCGCACGCGATCAGGTCAACCAGGGCGCCGCGGTGGTCCTCACCTCCCTCGGCCTCGCGCGCGACCTGGGCATCCCCAAGGACCGGCTCGTGTTCTGCCACGGCCACGCCGACGTCGCCGAACGACCGCTGCTGGAACGCGAGGACCTGTCGACGTCCGCCGCCGCACGCCTGGCCGTCGAGGCGACGCTGGCGGAGGCCGGCGTGGAGGCCTCCGAGATCGACCTGTTCGACATCTATTCGTGCTTTCCGATCGCGGTGTCGGTCGTCGTCGAGGCGCTGGGGCTGCGGCCCGACGACCCGCGCGGGTTCACCGTGACCGGTGGGCTGCCGTTCTTCGGCGGCCCGGGCAACGACTACGCGATGCACGGACTCGCCGAGATGGTGCGGCGCCTGCGCCGCCGGCCGGAGGCGGCGGGCCTGGTCACGGCCAACGGCGGGATCCTCTCGAGCCAGTCGATGGGCCTGTGGTCGACGACCCCGGCGCCGTGGCGGGCGGGTGTGGACGCCGAAATCCGGAGGCAGGTCGCCGCGTGGCCGTCGCCGCGGGTCACGGACACCCCGCGCGGGGCGGCGCGGATCGAGACGTACACGGTGGTGCACAGCCGCGACGGTGGGCGGCGTGGCATCGTCGTCGGCAGGCTCGACGCCGACGACGCACGATTCGTCGCCGCCACGGCCGACGATTCCGCGACCTGGGCGCTGCTGGAGGAGGATCAGCCGATCGGCCGCGCGGTGACGGTGGACGAGGCGGGCGTCGTGCGGGCCTGACGCGACGGGCTCGGGCCATGAGCCGGCGGTCGAGCGGACGACGGAGCGGGCCGAACGTCCCCGTCGAATCGGCCCGACCGCCTCGTACAGTGTGCTCACCTGCATCGATGAGGAGCGTGTGGCCATGGCCCGGTATGAGGACGTCCACCCCGTCGACCCCCAGCCGCGGATCGTCACCCGCACGGTGGAGAAGATGCGCGAGGGCGCGCTGATCGCCTACCCGACGAGTTCGGGCTACGCCCTCGGCTGCGCACTCGAGAACATCGAGGGCCGCGAGCGGATGCAGCGCATCCGGCATCTGCGCGACGACCACCACTACACGCTGCTGTGTCGGGACTTCGCGCAGCTCGGGCAGGTCGTCGAGGTGTCGAACGCGGTGTTTCGGGCGGTCAAGGCCGTCACGCCGGGGCCGTACACGTTCATCCTCCCCGCGACGCCCGAGGTCCCGCGGCGCCTCGCGCACCCGAAGAAGCGGACGGTCGGGGTGCGCATCACCGACGACCCGCTGGCGCAGTTGCTGCTGGCCGAGCTCGGGGAGCCGATGCTGACGACGACGCTGATCATGCCGGGTGAGGACGCGCCGATGACCGAGGGGTGGCTCGTCAAGGACGAGCTGGACCATCTCGTCGACATCGTTCTGGACACCGGGGAGTGCGGGGTCGAGCCGACGACGGTGGTCGATCTGTCGACGGGGACGGCGGAGGTGTTGCGCTACGGGTCCGGCGATGCGTCGTCGTTCGAGGTGTGAGTGCGCCTGCTTCGCGGGCGGATCGGGTGATCCGTCTCGTATACATCGGCGCCGGTGTGCGTTCTGGGCGCGGGTGGGTTCGCGTCTAGGCTGGTGAGGTGCGTGGGGTGAACGTGCGGCACCTGGTCCGTCGGCAGGACATGAGCGCGTTCGCTCTGTCACTGCCGCTGCTCGTCGTGAGTGCGTTTCTCGTGTGGGAGACGAACGACGCGGTGTGGCGGACGCCTGCTCTGGTGGCGATCGCCGCCATTCACCTGTCGTTGTTGCTGCGTGCGTCTCGTCCGTGGGTGACGTTGGCCGTCACCGGTATCGGGGCTCTGGCCCTGTTGGGTAGTCCGGCGATCCCGGCGACGGTGACGGGTCTGCCCGGTCCTCTGCCTGCGGTCCTGCTCCCGAGCGCGTGGTTGTTAGGTCTGGCCATCTATTCCGTTGCGGCGCATGCGCGCTCCTACCGTCCGCTGGCGATCGTCTTCGGCGTCGCGGGTGCGGCGGAGGTCACCGCCTCGTTGTGGAACGGGATGCCCTGGTTTCTCACCCCGACGATCCCCGAGGCGTGGCGGCTGAGTGTCGCGGGCGTCGGTGTTCTGCTGGTCGCGTTGGCGTACGCCTGCGGCCGGTGGCGGGCGCTGGCGGTCGCCCAGCAGGACCGTGGGCGCGAACCCGGTTGGGGTGAGGGGACGTACGAGAGCGACACCGCGTATCTCGACCATGTCGTCGCCCAGCAGCAGGCGCGGACGGCCCGTGAGGTCCACCGGGCGGTGCTCGGCAATCTCGACGAGATCCTCTCCCGCGCCCGGGAGGGCCGGTTGGCGGCGCGGCGGGCTCCGGCCATCGCCACCGACGCGCTCGCCGAGATCACGCAGCAGGGTGAGGAGGCCTTCGGGCGTGTCCAGTCACTGTTGTCGCTGCTCGACGACCCGGTCGACGGGCTCGACGACATGCTCGCCGACGATGCGCAGACGACGGTGCTCGTGCAGGAACACGCGCTGTCCCCGCAGCCGCAGCTCACCGACCTCCCCAAACTCATCGACGCGGCGCGCGGCGAGGGTCTCGCGGTCTCCCTCGGGGTGGTGGGCGAGCGCGGCGACCTGCCCGTGGCCGGTCAGCTCGCCCTGTACCGGACGGTCCAGGAGGCCCTGACGAACACGGTGCGGCACGCCGGCGCGGGGGCGGTGGCGCAGGTCGAACTCCTCTGGGCGGGCGAGGAGGTCGCCGTCACCATCGAGGACGAGGTGCCCGCGAGGGAGGCCGAGGGGTTCGAGGAGTCGATCTTCACGCCCGAGGACTACGTCGAGGGCCGCGGGATGCGTGTGGTCCGCGAGCGGCTCGAGGCGGTCGGCGGAAGCCTCGAGGTCGATCAGCTCGAGAACGGATACCGCGTGCGCGGCGTCGTTCCGCGCGAGCTTCAGTCGCCGCTGGGCTGAGGCTCGGCAGGGTCAGGCACGTCGATGTCGATCGGGTAGCGCATGACGAGCACGACCTCCGCGTCGCCGTCGGGCAGCAGGGCGTGCGGCTGATCGGCGGCGAACGCGAGCTGAGAACCGGCGGTCAGGTGGCGTGGCGTGGCGGCCGACCCGGCGGAGAGGGTGCCCGAGATCACCGTGAGGTACCCCCGGGAGCCCGGCCGGGAACGACCCCGACGCAGAGGTCCGGACAGGCGCAGCCGGTACACCTCGACCTGGACGTCGTCCTCGATCCAGATGCCGAGCACCCGGACCTCGAGCTCGGACCCCGGCGCGAACGACTCCAGCGGCATGCCGGGGCGCCGTTCCTCCAGGAGCGTCGGCATCGGCACACCGAGGCCGGTGGCGATCTTCGCGAGGGTGTCGAGGGTGGGTGTGCGGGCGGCCTGCTCGAGTTCGGAGACCGTGGCCCGGCCGACGCCACTGAGGTTCGAGAGTTCCGCGACCGTGAGGCCTTGGCCCTGGCGTTCGGCGCGGATGCGTGAGCCGAGCCGGCCGACGACACCCTCGGGCTCGGAATCGGTCATGACGGTCCTTCGTGGATCTACTTGTGCCCTGTTGTCGCCTCGACAGTACGGCACCGTCACGGCCCGGGAGCAAGGCGTCATCGGGGCCTCGCCGGTGTCGGCCCGGTGCCCGGACGGTGGCCACGAGGGGGCCGGGGAGGCCCTGACAGGTTCTCGGTCCGCCCACTACGGTGGCTCCGTGACCGACGAATCCCTGCGTACCTCGATCTCCATGGCCGCCCTCGCTGGAGGGACCGTCGCCGTGTGGACCGCCCTGCCCGAGTACGTCGAGGGGCGGTGGACCCGTCTCGCCGCCCGCGCGGCGCTGCTGACGGTCTCCTCCATCGGTGTCGCCCTCATCGACGACGAGCCCACGCCCCGCCCCGACCGTGACGAGAAGATGGCCTCGCTCAGCCGCGCTCTGGAGGATCCGGCGCAGCGGGCGGCGATCTGGATGATCGGGCTGGTCGGCCTCTCCGCCGTCTCCGCCGTGGAGCACCGCATGCTCGACGCGGCGGCGGCGCGGATCCGTGCCCGTGGCGTGCGGGCCCCGCGGACGATGCTCGGGCTGGGTCTCGGCGCCGTCGCGGCAGGGACGCAGCTCGCGCCGACACCCAAGGAGTGAGGGCGACATCAGGTGAGGCCTCAATTCACTTGACACGTATCAAGCGAATGTGACTATGCTCATCCCCTCACCACTGAAGGGGATGGGTGCCATGTCCGGTCGTCTGGTCGGTTCGCTCGTAGGTCTGGGGTTCGGACTCACGTACCTGCGCGTCAACAACTCGCGCCTGCCGGGGATGCTCCCTGCGATCGTGACGGCGCTGGCCGTCCTCGCGGCGGTGGCGTTCGTCGTCACGTTCTGGCGCAACCGGGGGTTGCTGCTGGAGATCCGCAGCGGTGAGTCCGCCGACCCCTTCCGGGGAAGTTCGGTCTGATCACCGCCGTCGAGGTGCTCGCCATCTTCGGTGGGCTGTTCGTGCTGAACACCGTCCTGGGGCGTCCGGAGGCGGCGATCGCGTGGATCACGACGGTGGTGGGCGCGCACTTCTACCCGATGGGGAGGGTCACGAAGATGCCGATGTTCACGACGCTGGCGTACGTGCTCACGCCCCTGGGTGTTCTCGGCCTGGTGCTCGCCTTCGGCGGCGCGCCCCGCTGGTGGGTCGACCTGGCCGCCGGCGTCCTGCCGGGGATCGCCCTGGTGTGGGTCGCGCTGTGGGGGATCTCGGCGGGTGCCCGCGCCGAGCAGCGGCGGATGCAGGGTGCTGCCGCGTGACGCGCACGTACAGCTCCGAGGTGCGCGAACGGCGGGCCGCGCAGACCCGTCGTCGCATCCTCGACGCGGCCCGGGAGGAGTTCCTGGCAGGTGGGTTCGGCAAGGCGGGGATCGCCGGCATCGCGCGGGCCGCGGGGGTCAGCTCACAGACGGTGCACGCCCACTTCGGCACGAAGGCCGCATTGGTGCCGGCGCTGCTGCAGGAGTTGGAATCCGGCGCCGACGCCGCCGGATGGCGAGAGCGCATCGAGCACGCCGCGAACGGCGTGGACCGCCTCACCGCGTGGGCCGGGTGGACCGTGTCCATGCTGGCCCCGTCACGCACCCTCAAGGACATCTGCCGCGAGGCCGCCGCCGAGCCGCCGATGGCCGACCTCAAACAGGCGGGCGACGCCCATCGACGCAGCGCCCTGCGTTCGCTGATGCGCCGAATGGCGGACGCCGGCGAACTCCGCCCCGGCCTCGCCGCCGAGGACGCTGCGGACCGGGCGTGGATCCTCACCGGGATCGAGGTCTACCTCGCCGGAGTCGACTGCGGCTGGGACGACGACCGCATCACCACCTGGCTCGCCGAGACCCTCGTCCGGCAGCTCCTGCCCTGAGCAGGAGCCGAGGTCGAGGCGCCGCCGGCGGTCACGGGCGACTCGTGAACTCCGGGTGTCGCTTCTCGAGGAACGCGGCGAAGCCTTCCTGGGCGTCGGCCGTGGTGGCGCCCGCCGCCATCGATTCCAGTGCGACGGCGTAGGCCTGCGGCTGGTCGAGTCCGATCTGGGCGTAGAAGGCGCGTTTGCCCATGCTGCGGCCGTACGCGCTGCCTCGGGTGACACGGGCGACGAGGTCGGCCACGGCGTCGTCGAGTTCCGTGTCGGGCACCGCGCGGTTGATGAGTCCCCAGTCAGCGGCGGTCTCGGCGTCGATGGGGTCGCCGGTGAGGGCGAGTTCGAGTGCGCGCTTGCGGCCGATGTTGCGCCCTACCGCCACCAGCGGGGTCGTGCAGAAGAGGCCGCCCTTGCCGCCGGGGAGGGCGAAGCCGGCCGACTGCGCCGCGATCGCGAGGTCGCAGGTCGCCACGAGCTGGCACCCGGCGGCCGTGGCCAGGGCGTGGACCTTCGCGATGACGGGCTGCGGGATCTGCTGGACTGCGTCCATCATCTCGACGCACCGTTCGAACAGGGCGCGGGTCGAGGCGAGGTCGGCGCCGGCCATGTCGCCGAAGTTGTGGCCCGCGGAGAAGACCTTGCCCTCGGCGGCGAGGACCACCGCCAGTGTGTCGCTGCTCCCCGCCTCCCACAGGGCGTCGCGCACCTCGGTCATCACGTCGAAGGACAACGCGTTGCGCTTCTCGGGGCGGGCGAGGGTGATGGTCGTCGTGGAGCCCGCGCGCTCGACGCGGAGATGGTCGTAGGTCGAGGAGGTGACGGAGGTCGAGGAGGTCATGCGTCAGCATCGGCCGATCCGGTCCCGGATGTCGAGAGGGAATCGCCCGTTCCGTCCGGCTCGTCCTCTTCGGACTCATCGATGCAGGTCAACGGGCCGTCGTACCGCCGGTCGGTCGCAGAATCCCGCATCGTGGTCGCCTCGACGAATGGAGAACGGCCACCGTGGATACAGTGCAAACGAAGGCGTCGGCACAGCAGTCGGCGCATCCCGACGCAGCAGAGGAGAGGAATCCCGATGGCGGAGTACACCCTTCCGGACCTTCCGTACGACTACGCGGCTCTCGAGCCCCACATCAGCGGCAAGATCATGGAGCTGCACCACGACAAGCACCACGCGACCTACGTCAAGGCCGCGAACACCGCGCTGGAGAAGATGGAAGAGGCCCGCGCCGACGGCTCCATCGCCGACAAGGCCCTCCTGCTCTCGCGCAACCTGGCCTTCAACCTCGGTGGTCACACCAACCACTCGATCTTCTGGAAGAACCTGTCCCCGGCCGGTGGCGACAAGCCCACGGGTGAGCTCGCCTCGGCGATCGACGAGTTCTTCGGTAGCTTCGACGGCTTCCAGAGCCACTTCACCGCTGTCGCGACGACCATCCAGGGTTCCGGTTGGGCCGTTCTCGGCTACGACCAGATCGGCCAGCGTCTGGTCATCGAGCAGATGACCGACCAGCACGGCAACATCACCGCCGGCATCGTCCCGGTCGTCATGCTCGACATGTGGGAGCACGCCTTCTACCTCGACTACCAGAACATGAAGCCGGACTACGTCAAGGCCTGGTGGAACGTCGTCAACTGGGAAGACGCGCAGCAGCGCTTCGAGGCGGCCCGCAGCGCCACCCCGCTCATCGGCTGAGCGAGGCATCCCGCACTACACGGAGAAAGGCCGGTGCCGCCGAGGCGGTCCCGGCCTTTCTCCGTGCCAGGCCCGACCACGCTCTACTGCGGGTCGGCCAGATGCCGTGACCAAAAGGAATCGGTGCTCCAGTCATGGGGAAAGCCCATGCCGTCCAGAGGAACACTGGGATTTTCGTCGAGAAGCGCAGCTAGACGGGAGGCCCACGTGCTCCGTGGCGAGATCGTGGTCAGAACGGACTGGATCGACACCATCACTGGATAGAGGCGCTTGGCCCGGCGTTGGTCTCGGTTGAGAACCTCCGGCCGATCAAGCCACGCCACCCGCCGACTTCGCGGAAGTGCGGGATAGACACCCAAGCCCACGTTCCACAGCCGTCCGTGGTGGGCACAGATGTTGCGCACTCGCTGGTAACTCCGGAGCCAGGAGATAAGCAGGGGTTCGTTGACCCCCAGGACCTGCGCGATCGCGTTCCGGTCCTCCCTCTCGGCCAAATTCCTGACCAGATGGATGAGCTCACCGAACGTGAGCAGCTCGAGAGTCACCCACGACGGAGGAAGCTCTGGCCGACCGTCGGTGGTGAGGTAGTGCTCCACGGCGCTACGAAAGGTGATGTCTTCAGGAGGCTGTTCCGCTGGACGCGCGAGCTGCTCTCGGCATCGGTCGCGCACGCTCTGCAGGAGCCGCTGGTGTTGACTGGAGTCACCGAACAGATCTGCTGCAGGTATCGCAGTGTTCGCGGGACATCGGCCACGCTCAGGCCGCGGCTCCGCATGCGATCGATGAGTTGGGCGTGGGTGAGAGGTGGCTTGTCGTACTCACCAGTGCCGCGGGGTCGGAGGGGCGGATGGCTGGGCCGACGGCGTGGCATCCCTCGATCGTAGGAGGCTCGGGGTGCTCCGAGCGACGTCCTACGCCGGGGAAAGGAAAATCCCCCTAGTGCGCATCGTCGAGAGGCGAGGGGGATGTAGTGACTCGATCATACATGAAATCCAGTGTTGCCCGAGCAGGCGGATGCGATGGTGTGGCGCGCGCAGCACGACGCACACGAGGGCCGGTCCACCGACACAGGTGGACCGGCCCTCGTGTGCGTGGGGGAGCGCGGGCTCAGGGCTTGAGGACGACCTTCATGCAGCCGTCCTCCTTCTTCTGGAACATCTCGTAGGCGGCCGGTGCCTCCTCGAGTGAGGGGCGGTGGGTCGCGAGGTCGGTCAGGCCGAACACGTCGCCATCGCTCTCGATGATGCCCAGGAGTTCGTCGGTCCAGCGGCGCACGTTCGCCTGCCCCATGCGCAGGGTGAGTTGCCGGTCGAACATCGCCATCATCGGCATCGGGTCGGCCATGCCGCCGTAGACGCCCGAGATCGAGACGATCCCGCCGCGTCGGGACGACTGCAGTGAGGTGTGCAGGGCGTCGAGTCGGTCGAGACCGGCCGTCTTGAAGGCCGCCCGCGCGAGCGGTCCGGGCAGGAGGCCGGTGGCGGTGATGGCGGTCGCGGCGATGGGGTTGCCGTGCGATTCCATCCCGACGGTCTCGACGACGCAGTCGGCACCGCGACCGTCCGTCATCTCGCGGATCGCCTCGTACACCTCGCCGTCCACGGCGCGCAGGTCGATGGTCTCGACCCCGTGCGAGCGGGCCACGGCCAGGCGTTCGTCGACGAGGTCGACACCGATGACGCGCTCCGCGCCCAGGTACCGGGCGCAGCGCGTGGCGAGCTGTCCGACCGGGCCGAGGCCGATGACGGCGACCGTCGTGCCGGGCCCGACCTCCGCGTACTTCACGCCCTGCCAGGCGGTCGGCAGGATGTCGGACAGGTAGAGATACAGCTCGTCCGGGCCCTCCTTGGGGACGACGACCGGCCCGAACTGCGCCTGCGGCACCCGCAGGTACTCGGCCTGACCACCGGGGACCGCCCCGTACATGCTCGTGTACCCGAACAGCGCGGCGCCCTTGTCCTGCTCGTGGTCCGCTGTCGTCTCGCACTGGGACTGCAGGTCGTGCGTGCACATCCAGCAATGCCCGCAGGAGATGTTGAAGGGCACGACCACCCGGTCGCCCACCTTGAGGCGCGAGGCCGCCTCGGACCCGACCTCCTCGACGATGCCCATCGGCTCGTGACCGAGGATGTCGCCGGGTGTGAGGAAGGGGCCGAGCACCTTGTACAGGTGCAGGTCGGACCCGCAGATCGCGGTGGAGGTCACCTTGATGATCGCGTCGGTCGGCTCCTGGATGACGGGGTCGGGAACCTCCTCGATCGAGACCTTCTCGGTGCCCTGCCAGGTCAATGCCTTCATCGTCGTTCTCCTGTCGGTGGTGATCCGACCCCTCGATTACCCACCAGACGAATCGGGCATACATGGCGCGCCGATTCATCGTTCTCCCGTCCCGGGGTAAGGGAGGTCCATGAACTCCTCGCCCACACCCCGTCCCGTCGCCCTGGTCGCCGGCGCCTCCCGCGGCCTCGGGCTGCTCGTCGCCCGTGAGCTCGCCGCACGGGGGTTCCGCGTCGTCGGACTCAGCCGTGACCCCGACGCCCTGGCCGGGGCGCAGGAGACCATGGCCGGGTGGGGCCACGACTTCGACACCCGCGTGGCCGATGTGCGGGACCAGACGCAGATCCGCGACGTCGTGGCGGCCGTGGAACGCGAGCTCGGCCCGATCGAGGTCGCCGTGCACGTGGCGGGGGTCATCCAGGTCGGACCGGCGGAGTCCTTCGAGCGACACCACTACGAGGAGGCGCTCGACACGATGCTGTGGGGGCCGATCACGGTGACGCAGGCGGTCCTCCCGGCGATGCGCGCACGCCGGCGGGGACGCCTGGGGGTGGTGACGTCGGTCGGAGGCATGATCGCCGTCCCCCACCTCCTGCCGTACTCGACGGCCAAGTTCGGGGCGGTCGGCTACACGCGGGGGCTGTCCGCCGACCTCGCCGGGTCGGGTGTCACCGCCACGACGATCGTGCCCGGCCTCATGCGCACCGGCTCGCACGTGCAGGCGACGTTCGTCGGCGACGCTCCGGCCGAGTACGCCTGGTTCGCGCCCGGCGCCTCGCTGCCGCTGATCTCGATGGACGCCGAACGCGCGGCGCGGAAGATGGTCGCGGGCGTGCTCGGCGGCAGGAGCATCGTCCTGTTGTCGCCGCTCACCAAGATCGGCGTCCGCGCCTACGGTCTGGCACCCGCGACGGCCGACGCCGCCATGGGGCTGGTGTCACGGCTGCTGCCGTCGGCCGCGGGTGATCAGGGCGGGAAGGGCGTGCTCGGACACGACGCCCGAGCACGGCTGTCGGACTCGGCGTCGAGCGTCGTCGACAAGCTCACTGTCCTCGGCAGGCGGGCCTCGGCGCGGTTCAACGAAAACCGACGCCCACGCCCGGCCGCGTGAGCCGGGTTCGCGGCGCAGCTTGCTCCGAGAAGGCCTCCGTCGCGGCGTCGCGATCGAGGCCGACGAGAGACCGGAGTGACAACCCTGCCAGCGCAATTGCCAAATCGTCACCTCACCTTGCCAAAGTGCGTGGCAGCCGTCACCCTTGCCCATCGGATGACCGCCGGCCTTCTCAGCGATGGGGCTCGTGACAGCAGGGTCACTGGCCGGTTCATCGCTCCCGAATGTCGTCGATGTCTCGCGCCTCGTTCTGACTCAGCAGGTGAAGGCTCGGCGTCGGACGCCGAACAGCCGCCTCGATGTACGGCTGGTGGCGCAAGAACACGCTGGCCGCCTGTGGCCCCGCAAGATCCCCTCTCGTGAGGCAGAACGCGTGCACCCGCGCAGCAATCAACGCTTGTCGCTCCGAGGACCGGTACCGGATGCGGGTGTCCTTCATGAGGACTGCCCAGCCCTCGCCGCCCGCGAGCGTCAGCCATTCCTCGTCGGAGACGGACTCGGCCCTGCCGACGAAGACCTCGTCGTGGATCTCGATACTCCACCCGGCCTCGCGCAGGAGCAGCGGCACGATGCGTCGGCCCAGCGACCGATCGACGAAGAAGGTCGTCCGGCCGTACATGTCAGGCGGCCAGGCTCATATGACCGCGGATGGCCTGCTGGAGTTCCTCGGCGCTGATGGCGAACTCGTCTGCCACGTCGTTGACGTCGACACCGGCCTTGAACAGATCGAGAGCATCGTCGAGCCGGGCTCCGGATGAGGCGAAGATGGGCTGCCCGAAACTTCGGGATGGATCGACGACGACAGCCCCACCGAAAGTGGGCAGAGGAATCACCTGGGCATACCCGCCCTCGAAGGTGACGCGGTGGAGGTAGTCGCGGACCACTTCATGAAGCACCCCCTGGCCGGACCGAACGACAACGAGCTGGCGCACGGCCTCCGCCTCCTCTCCGGACGCCCCGTCGGCCACGTCCAGGAGGAGTTCGGCGCCGTCGGTGAACAGTCGCTCCGAGGCCAGGGCATGCCTGAGCTGGTCACGCCGCGCCAGCTGCTCCAAGGCCGGCCGGATCCGCTGCATGGGAATCCGCGCGGTCCGGATCGCACGCAAGGTGTACGCCTCCGCAAGCCCCACGAAGGGCACCCGCGCTTCGCCGGGGACGGTCGTGGTCTCCGCGGTGACGAGCGGCAGGGACCCGGATTCGTCGGCCGGAGCGATCCACCCGCGGAGCGTGGAGGCCGGAAGCGTCAGATAGCGGGCGACCTCGGTCGGGGTGTAGAGCGCGTCGGAAAACCGGTCGATCATCTCCGCCTCCTCTCGTCTCCTGGCGTTTCCAGTGTGCCTCGTTCCGAGCCACAGAGCACGGGCGCTGAACTGACACGCTGCGAGGCTCCTCGTGGTGTCATCCGGCGAACACCCGGATCACGCGCCACACCGACCCGCCGCAACTGATCTCGGGTTCAGATCGTCCTCCTCCTACCCTGGTCGGATGAGCGGAGTGTTCGAGATCACCGGGGTCGGGACGATCCTGCTGGCATGGGTGCTCGCGCTGACGTGCATCGTCGTCGTGACGCGGACCTGGGGGCGCCTCGCGCGTCCCGGGGTCGGCGCCGTCATGTCGCGGGTGCTGGCTCAGGTGCTGGTCACCGTGATGATCGTGCTCGCGGTGGCGACGACCGTGAACCGCTCCGGCCTCTGGTTCGTCTCGTGGCGCGACCTGGCGTCCGTGGTCACCGGCCCCACGGGCGGGGAGATGCGCGAGCACGGCGCGCGGGCGGCTGCCGCGGCGGGGGCTGATCTCGGCGAGTGGGGTCCGGGTGACGCCCAGGTCGTGGCCTCGCCCGCTCCGGTCCCGGACACGACGACCAGGCTGAGCACCTACACCGTCACCGGACCCGCCAGCGGCTACACGGGAACCGTGCATGTGTGGGCGCCCGCGGCCGACGAGGCCCCGGCCGACGGGCGGCCGGTGCTGCAGGTGTTCCACGGCTACCCCGTCTCGGCTCAGAGCGCGTTCGCCAACCTCGGGCTGGACGACGTCCACCGCACCCTGCCGGGAGCGATCCTGCTCATCCCCGACTGGTCGCCGGGCGAACTCGACACAGAATGCACCGACGGACCCGCCGGCAAGATGGAGACCTGGCTGACCACCGACGTCCCCGCGTGGGCCGTGGACACCCTCGGCGCGCGCGCCGACCGCGGCTCGTGGGCGACGTTCGGGTACAGCGCCGGCGGCTGGTGCGCCGCGATGACGGCGATGCGCCACCCGCAGACGTACTCCGCCGCGGTCAGCCTCGGCGGGTACTCCCGGCCGCTGTTCTCACCGCGCTACCGCCCCTTCCCCGCCGAGGGCGGCGCCTATGACCTGCCGCTTCTCGCACGCACCGACCCGCCGTCGGTGGCCCTGCTGGCCCAGTACTCCGACAAGGACGCCGTCTCGGCGCCGAGCACCCGTGAGCTGATCGACGCCACCCGCGAGCCGCTGTCGGTGACGCACTGGGCGACCCCGGACGCCGGACACCGCGTGGGCGCCTGGAAGCCGCTGGTCCCTCAGACCTTGGAGTGGCTCGGCCGCACCGCACCCGGATTCGCCTGAGCCACCGGGCGGGTCGACGTCAGCGCCGGCTCAGCGCACCGCCGCGGCGCGGTCGAGGGCGGCCCGCAGGTCGGTGAGGATGTCGTCGGTGGCGTCGATGCCGACGGAGAACCGCAGCAGCCCCTCACGGATCCCGGCGACCTCACGCGCCTCCTCGGTCATCGAGGCGTGGGTCATCGTCGGCGGGTGCGCGACCAGGCTCTCCACGCCACCGAGGGACTCGGCGAGGCTGAACACAGCCAGGCCGTCGACGAATGCCGCGACCGCGTCGTAGCCGCCCGCGAGCTCACAGCTCACCATGCCGCCGAAGCCCGACTGCTGCTTCTTCGCGATCTCGTGGCCGGGGTGGTCCGGCAGCCCCGGGTAGTACACGTGCGAGACGGCCTCGTGGGCCGCGAGCAGGTCGGCGACGGCGGCCGCGTTGCGCTGGTGGGCCTCGAGCCGTACTGCGAGCGTGCGCAATCCGCGCAACGCCTGGGCGGAGTCGTACGGGCTGGCGGGCAGGCCGAGCACGTTGGCCCACCAGGCGACCTCCTCGGCCATCTCCTCGGTCCCCGAGACGACGGCGCCACCGACCACGTCGCTGTGTCCGTTGATGTACTTGGTCGTCGAGTGCACCACCGCGTCGACGCCGAAGTCGAAGGGTCGCTGGATCAGCGGCGAACAGAACGTGTTGTCGGCGACGACCTTCGCGCCCGCGGCGTGGGCGGCGCTCGTCACGGCCTCGATGTCGGTCAGGCGCAGCAACGGGTTGCTGGGCGTCTCGATCCACACCAGGGCGGGGGACTGTGCCAGGGCGGCCTGAAGCTGCTCCTCGTCGGTGAGGTCGACGGTCAGCATCGCAATGTCGCCGCGCTTGTCGAGGGAGTCGAACAGGCGCCAACTCCCGCCGTAGCAGTCGTGGGGGACGACGACCGTGCCGCCGCGCTCGACGAGCACGTACAGCATGTTGGTGATGGCGGCCATCCCACTGGCGGTGATCGTGGTGCCGGCGCCGCCCTCGAGGGTCGTGATGGCCTCGCCGAGCTGGTCACGGGTGGGGTTGCCGCAGCGCGTGTAGTCGTAGGTGCGCGGCTCGCCCAGGGCGGTGAAGGAGTACGTGCTCGAGAGGTACATCGGCGGCACCACGGCACCCTGGGTGGGGTCGGTGTCGATCCCGGTACGAAGACCGCGGGTGATCCGGGAGATGTCGCTCATCGTGTTCCTCCTGCTCGTCCTGCGCCTGCCCATCGAACAACCTGGGGGCGCCGAGTCCGGCGGCGGGAGGTGGTGTGCGCTGCGCGGTGACCCGCAGCGACCCATCTTCCGGCGGGCGAGGGCCCTCCGCAGGAATTGGCACCGTGCTCCCGCGTGAAGCGGGCAGGTTGCCCCGGCGTCGTCGGGCCTGTCCCTCGACCGGTCTGGATGGATGTCGTCCAACCGTAAGCCCACCGAGCCGGGAGCCCTCAGAGCCGATCCATCATTCGAGATACGCATCTCGACACTCAGATGCCAGGCTCGAGGCGAGGGTCGGTCAGGGCGACGGGGTGCCGGCGCGTTCGCGGAGGACCTCCAGGGCGAGGTCGGGGCGGTCGGAGACGATGCCGTCGACGCCGAGATCGAGCAGCTCGTGCATCGTGGCCGGGTCGTCGACCGTCCAGACGTGGACCTGTTTGCCGAGTTCGTGGGCCCGGCGCACGAACTCCCGCGTGACGATGCGCACGCGCAGCGGTCCGACCCGCTGGTACTGCGGCACCTGATAGACGACCCCGGGTGTGCGCAGCCAGCGCCATCCGACCGGCAGGAGTCGCAGGATGGCGACGCCGAGGCGTCCGGCCGAGGTCGGCACGCGGCCGAGGGTGAGAAGCCGGAAGGTCCACAGGCGGCGCTCGGAGAACGACCCCACGCACGCCCGGCCTCTCCGGCCGGAGCGCCTGAGCGCCCGCGCGAGGGGCGCGTGGCTCCCGGCGCCTTGATGTCGATGGTGAAGATCGCGTCGGCCAGGTCGTCCATGAGCTCGGTCAGCACGGGCATCGACTCCCCGCCGATCGACGCGGCGAACACCTCGGCCGCGGGCAGCTCCGCGATGGCGCCGACGCGGTCGCTCACCCGGTCCAGACGTTCGTCGTGCGCGGCGACCAGCACGCCGTCGGAGGTGACGTGCACGTCGGTCTCCAGATGAACGACGCCGAGGGCCCGCGCCTCGCGAAAGGCGGCCAGGGTGTTCTCGCGGCCGACGTTGCCGGGCATGAGTGCGCCGCCCCGGTGTGCGAGCACATGGGGCGGCGATCCGAAGGGGTGGCTCACGGCTTCAGCATGAGGCATGCGGCCGTGAACGATTCAGCGCAGCGTCTGGTTCAGCGCAGCGTCTGAACGGAGGGGTAGCCGGTGTGGATCATCTGCTCGGGGCCGTTGGCGAGGAAGTACGCCGGGCCGGTGTGGCGACGGGAGTTCAGGGCGCCCAGGACGAGCAGCGTGACGGCGAAGAACAGGATGGCGAGCAGCATGAAAAGACCCCCACGGTCAAGGTGTCGATGTCGGCGCAGATGCGCACGTCACGGGTGGGACGGCATTGTCGACCAGGCGTGACGTCTCGGACCTGTGGGCCCGGTAAGTGCGACATCCCAAGTATGTGGTACGTCAACTGGTAAGCACAAGTAACTGGAACTGCGCCTTACTGCGTAGCATTGCTACATGCTGGATCCTCGACGCCTGCAGTGTCTGCACGCCGTCCACGTGCACGGAACCGTGCTCGACGCCGCCATCGAACTGGGGCTGACCTCCTCGGCCGTGAGCCAGCAGATCGGCAAGCTCGAACGCGAGGTCGGGGCCACGCTCCTCGAGCGCGCCGGCCGGGGCGTCGTCCTCACCGACGCCGCCCTCGTGCTGGTGGAGGCCGCCGAGGAGATCTCCGCGGTCACCGAGCGCGCCACCGCCCGCCTGGAGGATCTGCGCGGTGACCTGCGGGGGACCCTGCGCATCGCCTCGTTCCCCAGCGCCGTCGGGCCCGTTGTGGTCCCGGTGATCACCCGGCTGCTGCGGCAGGCGCCCGACCTGCACGTGCAACTGCACGAGATGTTCCCCGACCGGGCGCACGACGCCGTCGTCGGTGGCCATGTCGACGTCGCGGTCGTCCACCTGTGGGGTGACGCGCTCCCGCCCTCGGGGCACGGCCTGCGGTCCATCGTCATCGGCGACGACGTCGTCGACGTCCTCGTCCCGGCCGGCCACCCGCTCGCCTGGGTCGAGGAGGTCACCCTGGATCAGCTCGTCGACGACATCTGGGTGCTCGACGATCTCGAGGGCTTCTACCGCAACTGGATGATCCGCCGGATGGCCACGCTGGGCACCCGCCCGAAGATCGACTACCGGGTCGACGAGATCGCCGCTCAACTGGCGCTCGTCGGCGCCGGGCTGTGCAACACCGTCATGCCGCGGCTGGCCTTCGGTTCTCTCCCGCCCACGATCTCGAACCTGCCGCTGGCCGGTGTGGCGCCCTTCCGCCGACTCCACGCGCTCTACCGCGAGAGCTCCGGCAAGAGGCCCGTCGTCCGCCGTTTCCTCGACGAGATCGAGTCGCGCCTCCCCGGTGCCCACATGGTGGACTGACCCCGCGAGGCGAACATCTCCGCAGGCGAACGGTTCCGACCCCGGCGTCGTGTCGGCACCTCGGAACGACCCGAGGTCGCCGTTAGCGTGTGCTCCGTGGACCCCTTGAGCACCCTCCTCGACTCCGGGGAACGCGTCGCCGATGTGCGGCTGCGTCCCCCGTGGGCCGTCGCCCTCGACGCCTCGCCGCGTCCGGCGATGGTCGCGGTCGCCGAGGGTGAGGCGTGGTTCCACCCCGAGGACGACGCGCCCCTGCACCTGCAGACCGGCGATCTCGTCCTCCTGCGCTCCCAGGGGCGCCGGCTCTTCTCGCATGCGGCCGTCCGACCGCCACTGCCCCCCGCCTCCGTGGACGGGCCGTCGACCCGGGGGAGAAGGGGCCAGGGGGGACACGGCTGTTCATCCGCTTCTTCCGCGCCGTCGAGGGGCCGAGCTCGGACGTCTTTCCGGCCATGGCCCCCGAGCAGGTTCTCGTCACCGCTCGCGACCATCCCCTGTGGCACGACCTGCGCGACGAGGCCGACCACCTGTCCATGGCGAGGTCGAGCGTCCTCAGCCGGCTGCTCGACCTGGTGTTCATCGACGCGATGCGCCGCTGGGTGGCCGAGGGTGATGCGCAGGGCTGGATGCGTGCCGTGCTCGACCCGATGGTCGGCGCCGCGCTCCACCTCTTCCACGAGAAGCCCGAACACCCCTGGACCCTGCAGGAGATCGCCGACCGGGTGGGGGTCAACCGGTCGTCGTTGTCGCGCCGGTTCCAGCTCTTCGTCGGCGAACCGCCCATGATGTATCTCCGCCAGTGGCGACTCACGAGGGCGGCGACGCTGCTCGCCGAAGGGGCGAGCGTCACCTCGGCGGCCACGGCCAGCGGCTTCGGCGACCCGTTCGCGTTCAGCGGCGCGTTCCACGAGCGATACGGGGTGAGTCCCGGCCGCTATCGCGACGCGGGCGCCTCGGTGGGGAGCGCCTGAGGCTCAGTTGCCCGGCGCGGCCGAGCGTGCCCGGTACTGCTTGGCCAGGTACCCCTCGACGCCGTCGCAACGCACGGCGCGCGGAACCCCGATCTCGTGCAGGACGGTGACCCCGGGCGCGTTGTGCTCGGCGGCCTCCGCGGCCTGCCGGGTGGCGTACCAGCACCAGCTCTCCACCTGCAGGCGATCTCCCTCACCCGAGGGTGTGCACTGCGCGAGCACCCACACCGAGCGCGTCGAACCGGTGAGGCCGGGCGGGTTGCGGTGAAGGATCTCCGAGGCCCGGTGAACGGCCTCGTCGGGTTCGTTGAGCTCGTGCAGCACCGCCGCCTCGAGCGGGTGCGGCAACTGGGACCAGTGTGCGATGTGCTCGCCCGCCTCGTCGTCGACGGGTGTCGACTGGGTTTCGGACAACGACTTCATCTCCCTCGGCTGTGCTGCGGTCACCACGGCCGCGGCGGACATCTTGACACGTGTCCAGGTCGGCGTGGCACACCGCTGCATCTCAACGGTAGGCCGATGTGCTCATCACCCACACCCGGGGGCCCTCCGGTGTGTCGGCGCGGACGACGGAGGCGGCGGCCGAACCGGCCTCGACCACGGCGGTGCTCACCGACACCGGGGTGATCGGGCGGCCGGGGCCGGTGGTGTGCAGGGTGTCGCCGACGAGCCCGTAGGCGTGGTCCTCGGCGACGAGGACGGTCCGCCAATCGCCGAGGTCGGTCACCTGCCCGGACTCGGCGTCGACGAGGCTGCGGCCGAGGATGCCCCAGCTCCGGCTCGGCGACGGTGCCCAGATCGGGTCGCGACCGGCGGTGTACTCGCTCTGGAAGCTCGCGCGGACGACGTCGCCGTCGTGGTGGACGAGCAGGCGCGGCCGGTCGGGGTCGGGGTGGACGAGCAGGACGAAGGAGCCGATGGCCGCCACGACCTCGGGGGTGCCCTGGTCGCCGAGTCCGCGCATCTGCTCCCAAGGGGTGACTGGCCCGGCGGGTGTGGACGGGCGCAGATGCCACCACCCTCCGCTCCCACCGGCGAGGATCGTGCCGTCCTCGCGGCCGGCCAGCGCCCGCGCGCCGTCGGGGAGGTCGACGTCGTGCAGACCGGAGGCGTCGAGCAGCGCCGCTCGGCCGGCGTCGATGCGGATCATCGGCGTCTGGCCGTCGAGGACCAGTTCGCTCCCGGCAGGCACGGTGACGTCGGCCAGTGTGCGGCCGTCGGCGGCGGCCCACAGGAGCACGTGATCTCCCACCCGGGCGGCGATCGCCGGAGCGCCGTCCACGCGGGTGGTCGCCGGGCCGGTCGTCAGGGCGCCCTCGGGCAGAGACGTCGTCCACCGGACGGCGCCGGTGGCCGGATCGACCGCGGCCAGCGTCCGATCCGCGGTGACGAAGGAGAGGACCTGCTCCTCACCCGGCACCAGCGCGACCGGGGATTCGCGGTGCAGGACCGGGCTGGCCCAGCGCGGCTCGCCCGTCCCGTCCGGAGGGTCGCCGGGGAACGGCTCGCCCTGGGCGATGTGCACGGCCGGCGCCTGGGCGGAGCGCGCGAGGTGGATCAGGCCCCCGGCCAGCGCCGAGACGGTGACGAGCGCGGCGATCGTCACGGCGACGACGGCGAGGATGCGGCCGCGGTTCGCCCGTGGGCGCCGAAAGCTGTGCTGGAGGTCGGGCCGGCGCAGGATCTTCAGACGTCTGCCGAGCCTGCGCCGCGGCGAGCGCATGCGGGCCTCGAACGCCTCGTCCTCCGGGCTGGGTGGTGGCGCTTCGGCCGGCCACGGCAGATCCCGTTGCGTCCAGGGGCCGCCGACCCGGGGTGGTGAGGTCGAGGTCGAGGTCGCCGGCTCCTGTGTCGCCGACGGGTCATCGGTCGCGTTCGAGGGGGTCTGCTCGGCGGCTGTCGGGCTCGCGGGAGTCGCGTCGGTGGTGCCCTCGTCGGGGGCGCTCGGCCGGCCCGTCGAGGGGTCCGTCGCAGGTTCGTCGGTGGTGACCCGGGTGGGGTCGCCGGTCGCGGTCGCGGTCTCGTCGCCGCCGCACGCAGGGTCGGCCGTGCTCTGCCCCAGGACGTGCAGTCGGCCACCGGGCTCGGCCCGGACGTGCAGGACGACCCCCGCGGGCGTGAAGATGTCGACGTTCCTCGGCGAGGAGGTCTGCGAGAGGACCGTCCGCAGGGCCGCCTCGCGGGCGGTCTCCCCGGGATCGCGGACCACGGTGTGGCCGTCGACGAACGCGGTCTCGTCGTCGCCCGCTGCTCGGATCCGGACGACGACGGGCGTCGTCTCAGAAGAGGGCGCGGTACGCAGCGGCGATCTCCTCGGGGACGTCGGTGGGTTCCGCGTAGGCCTCGTACGCGAGGGCCTCCTTGGCGGCGATCCGCGACACCCAGTCGTGCATGTTGCGGATGTAGGCCGGGTTGACCGAGCGGTCCTGGTGGGTGCCCGGCAGGACTCCCCACCGGGCGACGGCGATGCGCTTGCCGTGCCGATCGGCGAAGGAGGCCCAGTAGTTGAGACCGTAGGCGCCGTTGACCTGCTCCTGCCACGGCCGCCCGTCGGCGGTGGCGTCGACGCCGATGACGTCGACCACCTCGGGCGCCGGCCAGGCCGCGAGGACGGTGTCGCCCGGCATCCCCGGGCGCGACCCGAGCGCCGGCGTCCACTGGAACGCGACGTTCGGCGCGACCTGCTTGACGGTGCGGGCCACGTCGGTGAAGCACGCGGCGTAGTCGGCGGCCTCTCCGCTCCACGGGTGCCCGGACTCGTTCATGCCCGGCCCGAGGGCGACGATCGGAGGCGTCTTCAGCGTCTTCAGGCGGGTGCCGAACGTCGTCCACTGGTCGCGGTACTCCCCGGCCGCGCACTGCGCGAGGTCGAATCCGGACTCCGGCAGCAGCGGCGTCTCGACGACGACTCGCGCGGCCGAATCCCGCACCGGGCGGAGCGCATCCGCGGCGACGATCGACCCCCAGGACCGGCCGTCGACGGTGACCACGACGACGTCGGCCGGACGGCCTCGCTCGGTGTCCACGGGACGCCCGCCCCGGACGACACCACTCGGCCAGGACCGCTCCGGGGTGGGTGTCTCGGTGCGCGGCGTCCTGCGAGTGCCCTCCTGGGGTGCGGCCGCGGAGGGGACCGGTGCGTACGTCCGCGGCGGCAGGGGCGCGGGCACGAGACGCGAGGTGTCGGGGCGCGGGGTGTGCAACCCCGGGATCCGCTCGCTGCGCTGCTCGGACCGTGTCGGAGCCGGGGGTGTCTGCGTCTGTGCAGGTGTCGACGGAGCGGACGGGGCCGTGGGGGCGGAGGTCTGTGCGGGAGGCGTGGGCTGAGTGGGCGTCGACCTGGTCGGACGGCTGGTGGCCGAACCGGCGTCGGCCGGGGTCTCGCGCGGAGGCTGGGTATCGGTGGTCCGAGCGCCCCGTACGGCCTCGTCGTCGGAGTCGGTCGTGGGATCCGCGTCGTCCCCGTCCGCCCGCAGCCTGCGCAGATCGTCGAGGCCCGAGGTCTCCTCCCGGCGGTTCTGCGGGGACCGGCGGGGCTCGGTCGTGGGGGACGCCGCGCGTCGGGGCGTCTTCGCGGAGCGCGGTTCGGAGTCGAGCTCGAAGAGCTTCGACAGCTTCAGCGGCTCGACGGTGGGCGTCGCGCGACGCGGTCCCCGGTCGTCCTCCTCGTCCTCGTCGTCTTTGTCGTCCTTGTCGAGGTCGATGATCGGACGGCTCGTGGAGGCGCCCTTCTTCTTCGGCTCGGTCTTCTTGTCCTCGGCACGCTTCGCCGCAGGCTTCTCGGACTTCTCCTCCTCGCGGTCGTTGTCCTCGTCGTCGAGGCCGAACAACGACCGGAAGAACCGGGCTGCGGCGTCGCCGTCGTCCTCGTCCTTCTTCTTGACGTCCTTGTTCTCGTTCTTTTCGTTCTTCTCCTCGCGCTTCTCGTGTCGGTCGCGCTTCTCGTCGTTGTCGTCGTCGTCCGTGGGTCGCCCACCCTCGGGCGCCCCTGCGTTGCGGCGCTCATCGCGCGACTCGTGGTCGTCCTCGGGCGCCGGCGCGGACTTCTCACGGTCGCCGCGGTGATCGTCGGCGTCGTCTCGACGGGCGTCCGCACCGGAGAACAGGGCGGTCCACCAGTCCGGCGCCTCGGGAACCGGGCGTGGGCGCGCCTTCTCGCCGACCTCGGGGAGTCCGGGCAGGTGAGCGATACCCGGCTCGGGCTCGGTGGCGTCACTGCCGGGAGCGTGGTCAGGAGCGGAGTCGGGCGGCGCCTCTCGTGCGTCGTCGTGGGCGTCGGGCTGTCGGGCGTCGCCCGGGAGAGCTTCTGCACGGTGCGTCGGCGCCGGCGGTGTCGCGGCGAAGGCGGCCCTGAACTGCGGCGTCGGTCCGCCCTCGAGAGGCCCGATCTTCTGACCGGCCGTGCCGGCGGTCGTGTCTGCGGTGTCGACCTGAGGCGTGGCCTCGGGCGCGCCGACCGCCGGCTGCTCGACCGCTCCGTGACCCACGGGCCCGTGATCGGGCGCAGGTGACTCGGGTGAGTTCGCGGTCGGTGTGCCGGCAGAGGGTGACTCCGGTGTCGGTGTCGGTGTCGGTGTCGGTGTCGGCGGCTGCGTGGGCGCGGCGTCGAGGTTCGGCGTCGCGACGGCGGGGCCGGCCGTGGTGGCGTCCTCGACCTGAGGTGCGTGGGGGCCCTGGTCCTCGGATCGGGGTCCGTCGACTGCGTCAGCCCGGGGTGAGCCGACCTGCGGTTGCTCCTGGATCTCGGCCTGTGGCTGCGCGATCGGTGCAGGGTGCTGTTGCTCGCTCACCTCGGTGGGTTGCGCCTCGGCCTGCGCCTGGTCGCTCATCTCCGGCCGGGACTCGTCGGCGTGCTGGGCGGTTGCGTGCTGGGCCGCTGCCTGGTCGGCGGCGGCTTGCCGGGCTGCCTGTTCGGCCGCCGCGTGCTGCGCCGCCTGCTCAGCCGCCGCCCGTTGGGCTGCGGCTCGTTCGTCCGCCGCCTGCTGGGCTGCCGCCTGCTCGGCCGCTGCTCGCTCGGCCGCTGCTCGCTCGGCCGCTGCTCGCTCGGCGGCTGCTCGCTCGGCGGCTGCTCGCTCGGCGGCTGCTGCTCGCTCAGAAGACCGTTCCGCTCTCGGTGGGGTCGGCGATTCGTCAGGACGATGCTGCTCACGCGCGGGTTCGGGTGTCTGCTGCTGCGATGGCTCGTGCGCAGGAGGCGACGCCTGCTCCTGCTGCGAGGGACGCTCAGCCTCGGAGCTCCGCTTCTGCTCCCGGTCGGGGGCCGGCGTCGGGGTCTCGTGCTGCTGCGGGTGCGCGGCGTCGGGAGTGTGCTCGGGTGAGTGACTCGGCGAGGGCTCGGGAGAGCTCTGCGGGGGCTCGGTGTGTTCCTGCGGCTGCGGCGTCGCCTGACGCTCCTCGGCGTGCGCCGTCGGCGCGGAGTCCTGAGTCGGCGCCTGCTCCTGTGGCGGAGGGGACTCGTGCTGAGCGGCGCCAGGCGTCCCGCTGCCGGTGTCCTCGGGCGCGGAGGCGGGTGCGGTCCATCCCTCCGGCGACTCGTGATGGGCCGCTTCTGCACCCTCGTGCGCCTGGGCGCTCGCCGCCGATGCAGCGACGAGGGCGATCGTCGTCCCGAGGGTTCGGGCGGCGACGACACCGACGCGACGGGGCGTGAGCCGGGGCGAGGGACGGGGCACGGGCGTCCTCCGAAGGAAGGGAGATTTCGGACACCCGGAACGTAGTGAGGCATCACCGTCGTGTGGGTCGGTGTTCGTCCGACGTGTCCCGAAATCGCCCCGAGATCGGCCAGGGTCCAAGCCGTCTCGCCAGGTGGACGGTTTTGGGTCTCCGACGTGCCGGCACCGCGCACATCTGAGCACCGATGCTCAGGACCGGCACCGCGGTCACGGTCGACCCTTGAGGTATGTCCGTCACAGCTTCCGGTTTCCGCACGGCCGTCATCCGGCTCATCGCGGTCTCGTTCAGCATCGCCGCACTCCTCGGCATCGCCGTCCTCCTGCGCGGGGGCCAGATGGGTGACCTCGAGGGCCGGATCCTCCTGACGACCCTGCTCGTGGGCGTCGTCAGCATCGCCGTGCTCTGCTACCTGACCCCCGCGGGCGCGCCCAGATCGTCGGCGCCGTCGGTGGCGGGGTGGTGCTCGTGCCGCTCGTCACCGGGCTCCTCATGATCTGGCTCGACAGCGAGCCGTTCGCGCGCGTGGCCGAGGTCTTCGCCACGGGTGGTCTCGTGGCCGGTCTCCTCGCCCAGATCTGCCTGCTGTGGTCGACGGCCGGCGACCAGCGTCCCGAGGACGGGCACCGTGTGCTGCGCTCGGGACTCGTCGCGACGCTGGTCGTGGCCGTGCTGTGGGTGCTCGAGTGGATGCCGGCGATCTGGATCGAGGGGTTCGACCCGAGCGAGTGGTACTGGCGGCTCGTGGGAGTGACCGCGATCCTCGACGTGCTCGGGACGGTGCTCGTGCCGGCCTTCGTCATGCTGCGTCGGGTGCGCGTGATCCGCGCCGAGTCCCCCCACACCGACGCGTGGGTCGATGCACGCGAGCAGGAGCCGAACACGACGCACGGCCTGCCCGAGGACCTCTGGGAGGAGATCGAGGAGATCGCCGTCGCCTCCGGTCGTCCACAGGATGAGGTGGTGCGCGAGGCGGTCCGTCGCCATCGCGAAGAACTGGTGGCCGCAGGCGCGATCCACGGCTGAGCACAGGTGTCGACCCGGGGGTGAGGGGACCCACCTGGAGGGCGTGGAGGGGCGCCCTCCAGGTGGGGCGGGGCATGCTGGGGTCGTAGGGGCGTTGCGAGGGCGCCCCCGGGCGGGGAGGATCAACGGGTGGGTAGCGAGCGAGCGACGACGACACACCGACCGACTGCAGCGACGACACGGGCGCTCTCGCGTGCCGCGGCGGTCGCCGGGCTGGGGGCGGTGTTCGCGTTCGGCGGCGCCACCGCCTGGGCCGAACCGCCGCAGAGCCTCACCAACCAGATCACCGACGCCGCCGGGGCGCTCGGGGGCGGGGGCGCCGAGGTGCAGTCGGCCGTGCAGCGACTCTCCGAGCGCAAGAACATCGACCTGCACGTCGCCTACGTCAAGACCTTCGACGGGATGAGCGGCGAGGACTGGGCCCGCCGGACCTACGAGCGCAGCGCGCTGGGCGGCAACGACGTCCTGCTGGTCGTGGCCACCGAGGCCCGCCGGTACGGGATGTGGACGACCGAGGCCTCCGGGGTCTCGAACAGCGACCTGCGCGACGTGCAGACCGACGACGTCGAGCCCGCGCTGCGTCAGGCCGCCTCCGACGGCTCCTGGGGCAAGGCCGCGGTCGCCGCCGCCGACGGGTTGGGCGGCGGGTCGGCCGGCGGAGGCGGCGGTGTGGGAGGAGCGCTGCCGTTCATCCTGGGCGGGACGGCGCTCGCCGGTGGTGCAGCGTTCCTCATGAGCCGGCGCAAACGCAAGAAGACCTCCAACCAGAGCGTCCCGAGCTCGACGGGGTCCGAGCACTCGGGCGCCCCCGGCCCCTTCGGGCGCCGCGAACCCCAGCAGGACACCGTCGACCTGCAACGCCGGGCGTCCGCGGCCCTGGTCGGGTTGGACGACGAGATCCGCTCCTCCGGTGAGGAGTTGGCGTTCGCCGAGGCGCAGTTCGGCACGCAGGCCACCGCCAAGTTCCGTCAGGCGCTCGAACAGGCCAAGACGGGGTCGGTCGAGGCGTTCCGCATCCAGCAGCAGATCGACGACGGCACTGTGGCCGAGGCCGACCGGCCGAACGCATGGCAGCGCATCATCGCCGTGGCCACCGACGCCGACTCGATCCTCGAGCAGCACACCGAGGAGTTCGCGCGCATGCGCGACCTGCAGTCCAAGGTGCCGCAACTGCTGTCCGAACTCGAGCGGCGCGTCGGCGAGGTCCGATCGCGGATCCCCGTCGCCAAGCAGCAGCTCGCCTCCCTGGAGGCCATGTACCCGCAGGAGGCGCTGCGCACGGTCACCGCCAACGTCGGCAAGGCGAAATCCCTGGTCGACGCGGCCGCCGGGCTCATCACCTCGGGACGTGAACACCTGCAGGAGGGCGACCGGCCCTCGGCGGTGGTCTCCGCCCGCGGGGCCGAGGACGCGCTCGGCCACGCCACCTCACTGCTCGATGCCGTCGACCGCGCCCACATCGACCTGCCCAAGGCGACCTCCGAACTCGACCGGCGTCTCGCGTCGATCAGCTCCGACGTGGCCGACGTCGAGCGTCTCGGCGCCGACGACCCCCTGACGCGGCAGGCCCTGGTGGCCGCGACCGCCGCGATCGAGCGGGGACGCGCGGCGCGCTCCGGCGGCGACCCCCTCGGGGCACTCGCCGCCCTCGACACCGCGGAGAACGACCTCGACAACGCCCTCGAGCGCTACCGCGACGCCGAGGAGCAGAGCAAGCGCACCCGCGCCGGCCTCGACGAACGCTTCGACCGCGCCCGGGCCCGACTCATGTCCATCGACGACACCATCCGCACACGTCGCGGGGCCGTCGGTCCCGAGGCCCGCACCCGCATCTCCGAGGCGCTGCGCGTGTACAACGAGGCCACCGCGTTGGCGGCCGACGACCCGGGCCGTGCGCTGTCCATGCTCGCCCAGGCCGAGCAACTCGGCGAGGACGCCCTGCGGCTGGCCGACGACGACCACTCCGGCTGGGGTGGAAACGGCTGGGGCGGCGGCGGATACGGCGGCGGCTGGGGTCCGCGACGCAGCGGCGGCATCGACCTGGGCTCCCTCGTCCTCGGCGGCATCCTCATGGGTGGCGGCGGGCACAGCCACGGCGGCTCCTGGGGCGGCGGTGGCGGCGGCTTCGGCGGCGGTGGGGGCTTCGGCGGAGGCGGGAGCTTCGGCGGCGGAGGCGGCTTCGGCGGAGGCGGGAGTTTCTGAGCCCACGGCGATCGCGGCCCTCGGCCCGGTTCATCGATCCATCGGCCCACCGAGCGCACCACCGCTCGACCAGCACCAACGACCCGAGACGACCACAATCGAGAACGCACATCCACGCGAAGGGATCTTTCATGGCTCAGAAGCAGTCCATCCTCGGCCGAGTCGCCCAGTTGGCGAAGGCGAACATCAACGCCCTGCTCGACCGGGCCGAGGACCCCGAGAAGATGCTCGACCAGCTCGTGCGCGACTACACCAACTCCATCGCCGAGGCCGAGGAGGCCGTGGCGCAGACCATCGCCCAGGTGCGCATGATCGAGGCCGACCACCGCGAGGACGTCGAGGCGGCCGCCGAGTGGGGGCGCAAGGCGGCGGCGGCCTCGCACAAGGCGGAGGACCTGCGCGGCTCCGGTGACACCGCGGGCGGCGACAAGTTCGACAACCTCGCCAAGGTCGCCATCGGGCGGCAGATCCAGTACGAGAAGGAGGCCCGTGACGCCGAGCCGGTCATCGCGCAGCAGAACGCGACGGTGGACCAGCTCAAGTCCGGGCTGACGACCATGAAGACCAAGCTCGAGGACCTGAAGTCTCGCCGCTCCGCCCTCGTCGCGCGCTCGCGCACGGTGGAGGCGCAGAACAAGGTCCAGCAGGCCATGGGCTCGATCAACGTCATGGACCCCACCAGCGAACTCTCCCGATTCGAGGAGCGCATCAAGCAGCAGGAAGCCCTGGTCGCGGGTCGGGCCGAGGCCGCGTCCACGTCGATCGAGGACCAGTTCGCCGAGCTCGAGGACTACGGCGCCGACTCCGAGATCGAGGCACGTCTGGCCTCGCTCAAGGTGCAGGACCGCCCGGCACTCGGCAACTGAACCGACACGTCCCGACGGCGCCGCCCACCGCGGGCGGCGCCGTCGTGGGTCCGGTGGTGGGTCCGGGGCTTCGCGGGGACAGCCGGCCCCTCGGGTCGCCGACCGATCCGGGAGCTGCGAATCCTCTTGTGGCACTGAGATATTGAAGGGTTCCTGCGGAGGCGGGCGACGGCGGGTGGGTCGGCGTCGAACAGCGTCGTCCCAGGTTTTTACACGTGGACATTTCGACCTTAGGCTTGGTCTCTATTCGATTTCGGCTGGGCGGAACCACGGTGGCGTGGCCGACGTCGCGCTGACAAAGGGGTTCACGATGACGGAGGGTCAGCATCTTGCTGTGGAGTTCGCGGAGCTCGCGGAGCGACTTCAGGGGTCCGACTTCGAACTCACCCTGACCGAGGTACTCAACGCGGCCATGACCGCGGTGAACGCCGACATGGGTGGCGTCATGCTGGTCCGTAAGGGCAAGGCCGAATCGGCTGCTGTGAGCGACGACCTCGTCACCCGCGCCGACGAACTGCAGTACGAGGCCGGCGACGGTCCGTGCCTGGAGGCCATCGACGAGCGCGACACGTTCATCATCGAGGACACCCTCACCGAGACGCGCTGGCCCCACTGGTGCGCCGCCGTCGCCGAGATCGGCATCCGCAGCGTCCTGTCCATCCGGTTGCAGAGCTCGTCCGGGGCCTTGGGAGCGCTCAACCTGTACGCCACCGAGCCGGGGCGCTACTCCCGTGACGACGCGGTCGTCGGAACGATCCTGGCCACCCACGCCTCCGTCGCTCTGGCCGCCGACAAGGAACGTGCCGAACTCAAGCGGGCGATCGACGGGCGGCACATGATCGGCATGGCGCAGGGCATCCTCATGGAGCGGTTCAAGCTCGACACCGATCAGGCGTTCGCGGTGCTGCGCCGGTACTCCCAGGACCGCAACGTCAAACTCCGCGACGTCGCCATGACGCTGGTCGACTCCCGCTCCCTGCCCAACTGACCCTCGCCGGGACGCCTAGGGTGGCCGCGTGGATGCCGTGATGCCCGAGGACCTGCTGCGATGTGCCCGTGAGGCACGTGGATTCATGCCCGAGGACGAGGGCGACCTGCTCTTCGCCGAGGCCGTGAGGCGGGCGCCGCACGGTCCGTTGCTCGAGGTGGGTACGTGGTGCGGTAAGTCGGCCGTGTACCTCGGGGCCGCCGTCCGTGTGGCCCGGGAGGTCGGGAACGCCGATGCCGTCGCCTTCACGGTCGATCATCACCGGGGCAGCGAGGAGAACCAGCCGGGCTGGGAGTACCACGACCCGACGTTGGTCGATGCGCACGACGGGCGGATCGACACGCTCCCGTTCTTCCGCCGCACGATCACCGAGGCGGGGCTGGAGGACGAGGTCGTCGCGGTCGTGGGGCGCGCGCCTCTCGTAGCACGTCACTGGCGCACCCCGCTCGCGATGCTGTTCATCGACGGTGGGCACACGGACGAGCACGTCACGAACGACTACCTGGGCTTCGGGCGCTGGGTCATGCCCGGCGGGACTCTGGTGTTCCACGACGTCTTCGAGCATCCGGAGGACGGTGGCCAGGCGCCGTGGCGCTGCTACCGCCGGGCACTGACGTCCGGGTCGTGGGAGGAGATCGAGGCGCTCGGGTCGATGCGCATCCTGCGCCGGGTCCAGGGCGAACCGGGCGACCCGACCTGACGCACCGACACGACACCGGAGGGTGGCGCTGAAACCGGGCGCCATAGGCTCCGGCTTCGAGCGCCACCCTCCGGCTCGAGGTCGACTCTCAGGTGTGCGAGAGACGTCTCAGGCGTCGGCGCCGACCTTCTCGCGCTCCTCGGTGAGTTCGACGGCGGGGGCGTCGAACACGTCGCGGTCGAGCAGGTTCTCCCGCGCCGCGACGAGGGTCGTCATCGCGGACTGTCCGGCGACGTTGGTGGCGGTGCGCATCATGTCGAGGATCGGGTCGATGGCGAGCAGCAGCCCGACTCCCTCCAGGGGCAGGCCGAGGGTGCTGAGCGTGAGCGTCAGCATGACGATCGCGCCGGTGAGGCCCGCGGTGGCGGCCGAGCCGACGACCGACACGAACGCGATGAGGGCGTAGTCGGCGAAGGTGAGGTCGATGCCGAAGATCTGCGCGACGAAGATCGCGGCGAGCGCCGGGTACACCGCGGCGCAGCCGTCCATCTTGGAGGTCGCGCCGAAGGGGATGGCGAACGAGGCGTACTCGCGTGCGACACCGATGCGTTCGGTGGTGACGCGCTGCGTCAGCGGCATGGTGCCCACCGAGCTGCGGGAGACGAACGCCAGCTGGATCGCCGGCCAGGCGCCCGCGTAGAACCGGCGGGGGTCGACCTTGCCGAACACCGCCAGCAGCACCGGGTAGAGGACGAGCAGGACGATGGCGCAGCCGACGTAGACGTCGACGGTGAACACGGCCAGCGGAGCGATGAGGTCCCAGCCGTAGCCGGCGACGGCCGCGCCGATGAGTCCGAGCGTGCCGAGCGGGGCCAGGCGAATGACCCACCACAGCGCCTTCTGCGTGATCTCGAGCACCGACTCGACGAAGCCCAGGAACGGCTCGGCCTTGGGCCCGATCTTCACGGCCGCGACACCGACGACGATGCCGAGGAACACGATCTGCAGCACGTTGACCTCGACGAACGACTCCACGACGTTGGTCGGGATGATGCCGGTGACGAAGTCGGTCCAGGAGCCGGTGCGCTCGGGGGCTGCGGCGGTTCCCATGTCGAGGGTGACGCCGCGGCCGGGGTTGGTCAGCAGGCCCAGCCCGATGCCGATGAGCACGGACACGAAGCCGCTGATGGCGAACCACAGCAGCGTCTGCCCGACGAGGCGCGCGGCGTTGCTCACGTGGCGCAGGTTGGCGATGCTGACGACGATGGCCGCGAACACCAGCGGCGGCACGGCGAGCTTGAGCAGCTGCACGAAGAGGCTGCCGACGGCGTCCAGGCCGGCCTCGAGCCAGCCGAGTTGGTAGGCCCGGGCGAGCCAGCCGAGGGCGATACCCAGCACGAGCGCCAGGAGGATCTGCATCCCGAACGACAGGCGGGGCCTGCTTCGGGCCGTGGAGGCGGTAGAGGGTGGCGTGGATGAGGAGGACATGGGCGAGACTCCGTCGTGAGTGGACTGGTCGGCCGGAGGAGGCCCGACCCTCACCCCAACATCGCACAGGGCGTTATTCATTCCGAAACACAGGATTATTCGAGGCGTCCGCTCGACCCGCCTGAATCCGGTGAGGGGCAGAGGGCGCGGGTGGCGAGGACGACGGCGGCGGAGGTCCAGGTCGAGCGCTCGATGGGCCAGCGGGCGTCATCGGGCCACACGTACCCCGTCCAGTAGGCGCCGTCCGCATCGCGCAGGTGCTGCATGTCGGCGACGAGGCGAGCCGCCTCCTCGCGGCGACCCAGCGCCGCGAGGGAGAGGGCGAGTTCGCACGTCTCCGCCCCGGTGACCCAGGGATGGTCGTCGACGCAGCGGATTCCGAGTCCGGGGACGACGAAGTCCGACCACCTCGCGTCGAGGCGGGCGTGCGCGGCCGGTCCGCGCAGGGCGCCACCGAGCACGGGGTAGTACCAGTCCATCGAGTACCGATGCTTGGGGTCGAAGATCGCGTCGGAGACCTCCGCATCGCCGCTGGTGGCGGTCGCGACCGCCGTCTCGATCCGATCGGCGACCTCGCGCCACCGCGGCCGCGGATCGCCCACGACCTCACCGAGCACCACACCGCAGCGCAGCGCCAGGCGCAGGCACGAGCTGCCCGCCAGCAGACCGCGATCGGCCGGCCCGTACGGCCCCGTCGCCCAGGCGATCGCGCCCGACGGGAGTTGCACCGCGGCCACGGCGTCCAGCGCCGCCGCCACCATCGGCCACCACCGACGCACCGCCTCGAGATCACCGCGGTCGCGCCAGTGATGCCACACCCCCACCGCGACGTAGCCGGTGAGGTTGGTGTCGAAGCCCGCGTCGACGACCTCGGGCCGGCCCTCGCGCAGCCGCCATTCCGCCGGCCACGACCCGTCGTCACGCTGGGTCGAGGCGAGCCAGTCATACGCCGCGGCGGCCTCGGTGAGGTGTCCCGTCGCGACGAGCGCCATCGCGCATTCCACGTGATCCCAGGGGTCGACCTTGCCCGCGGTGTCGCCCTGCACGTCCCACGGGATCGCCCCGCACGGCGCCTGGGTGGCCGCGATGGCTGCGCCCGTCAGCCGCAGATCCGCCTCGCTCGGCAGCCTCATCCCGGCTTGCGGGCGTAGAGCACGACCGACTTGCCGAGGACGGGGTTGAGCAGGCGCTCGGCGGTGCGCGTCAGGGCCGGCTTCTTCATCAGGTCCCACACGAGCATCGAGTGGTAGCCCTTGACCAGCGGATTCGTGTCGTTGTCGACCCCGACCGCGCACTTGAGCCACCAGTACGGCGCGTGCAGCGCGTGGGTGTGGTCGCGGCCGGTGACCTCCAGCCCGGCCTGCGTGAGCTGCCCGGCGAGGGCGTCGGCGCTGTAGATGCGCACATGCCCGCCCTCGACCTCGTGGTAGGCGTCCGACAGCGCCCAGCAGATGCGCTCCGGCCACGCCCGCGGCACGGTCACGGCGATCGTGCCGCCGGGCCGCAGCACCCGCACGAGTTCGGAGATCGCCTGCCGGTCCTCGGGGATGTGCTCGAGGACCTCGGCGGCGACGACGCGGTCGAACCGGGCGTCCTCGAACGGCAGGGCGAGCGCGTCACCCTCCACGGTGCGGGCGCCGCCCGGTGCTCCCTCGCCCTCGAGTTCCATCGCCCCGAACATCTCTGCGACACCGGCGAGTTCGGCCGCGTCCTGGTCGAAGGCGGTGACGTCGGCGCCACGTCGGTACATCTCGAAGGCGTGACGGCCCGCGCCGCATCCCATGTCGAGGACGGAATCGCCGGGGCGCAGGCCGAGGCGGGCCAAGTCAACGGTGAGCACGTGCGGCTCCTCCAGGGGTGTCTCGGGTCGGGCGGATCGGTCGGGTGCGTGGGGTGGGTCGCAGGCGACGCATCAGGCGGGTGCCCGTGGCCGGGGCCATGAGCGAGGCGGTCGTCATGGCTGCGGCCGTGAAACCCGCGGCGGGGAGGTTCGAGGCCGCGGGGCGGTGGTGCTCGGCGATGGCGCTCGCGTACGCCACCGCCGTCGCCGCGGCGACCGCCGGCCACGAGTACCGCTCGAGCGCCCGTGCCCGCCCTCCGCGGGAGAGCCGTTCACGCAGATCGGCGTCGTCGAGGACGCGGTCCAGCGCGACGGTCAGGGCCTCGGCGTCGCCCGGTGGGACGACGAGCGCGCCCGGCGCAGAGCCGTTCTCGTGACCGACGACCTCGCCGATGGCGCCGGCGTCGCTCACGACGAGCGGCGTGCCGCAGGCCATGGCCTCGACGGTGGGCAGCGAGAAGCCCTCGTACCGGGAGGGCACGCAGGCGACCTCCGCGGAGGCGATCGTGCGGGCGAGTTCGTCGTCCGTGAGGCCGTTGACGATCGTGACGACGTCGCGGAGTCCGAGTTCGGACAGGAGCCGTTCGGTGCGCCCGCCGGGCTCGGGCCGGCTGACGAGCACGAGCTCGAGCGGTGCCTGCGGATGCCGTCGGCGCCGCGCCGCGACCGCGTGCAACAGCACGTCGATGCCCTTGAGCGGGGTGTCTGCGCTGGCCATGGCCACGATGCGACCCGCCACCCGGGCCGGTGCGGCCGACGGGGTGAACACCTCCGTGTCGACCCCCAGGGGCACGACCTCGATGCGCGCGGGGTCGACGCCGAAGTCCGTCGCGATGTCACGTGCCGACGAACTCGACACGGTGAGGATGCGGCTCTGCCGGCGGGCGACGCGCTTCTGCATCCGCAGGAATCCGTACCAGCGACGCAGGGTGAGGCGGCGCCGGCCGGTGGCCACGGCCAGGTCGGTGGCGCGGTCGCGGGTGATCGGGTGGTGGATCGTCACCACCAGCGGCAGGTGCCGGGCGATGTCGAGCAGGCCGTAGCCGAGGCACTGGTTGTCGTGGACGACGTCGAAGTCCGCGAGGCGGCCGCGCAGCATCCGCGCCACCCGCAGGCTGAAGGTGAGGGGCTCGGGAAACCCGGCGGTCATCATCGTGCCGACCTCGAGCACGTCGACCAGATCGCGGTACTCACGCACGCGCGGCATGCGGAACGGGTCGGGTTCGCGGTACAGGTCGAGGCTGGGCACCTTCTCCAGACGCACCCCCGGATCGAGCTCGGGGTAGGGCTGGCCGGAGAAGACGGTGACGTCGTGACCGGCGGCGACGAGCTCGCGCGAGAGGTGCCGGACGTAGATCCCCTGCCCCCCGCCGTGCGGCTTGCTGCGGTACGACAGCAGCGCGACGCGCAGCCCCATCTGCCCTCCCGTGGGTGTCGACGTCGGCGGTCCCTCACCGGCCGCGCGAATGCCGACAGCCTACTGAACGCCCAGCTCGCGCGCGTCCTGGTCCACGGCGCCCTGGGCCTCGGCGACGATGGATCGGGCGTGGCGTTCGGCCGCTGCGGCGTCGCCGATCGTGACCGCCTCGGCGATCTCGCGGTGCCAGCGGATGGCGTCGGCGACCGGGCGTGCGGGCATGAGGTGGTGGTGGGTTCGGCCCTTGAGCGCCTCGGCGACGATCGGGGCCAGGCTCGCGAAGGCGGCGTTGCCGGAGGCCTCGAGCAGGGTGGTGTGGAACGTCACATCGTGGGCCAGGTAGGCGTCGAGGTCGCCCGCGGTGCCGGTGACGAGCATCCCGGAGGCCGCGGCGAGCAGTGTGGCGCGTTGCTCGTCGGTGGCGCGGCGGGCGGCGAGTGCGGCCGCGACGGGTTCGGTGCCGGTGCGCAGCTCCCCGATCTCCCGCAACTGGTCGAGGCGACCGGGGCCGGCAAGGCGCCACCGGATCACATACGGACTCAGGGCGGCCCACTCCGACGGTGGACGGACGGAGATCCCCACGCGCCGCCGGCTGCGCACGATGCCGAGTTGTTCGAGAACGCGGATCGCTTCGCGGACGACGCTGCGGGAGACGCCGTACCGTTCTTCCAGACGGTCGATCGAGAGCACGTTGCCGGGCGCCAGCGCGCCGGAGGCGAGGTCGGCCCCGAGGGCGTCGAGCATCTGACCGTGCAATCCGGCGGCCGTGGCGGTGAGCATGCCCGACATCGTCGCACTCGCGCTTGAGGTATGCCCACAGTTGATCCGAATCGCTTCAACGGATGCGTTTTTCCCCGAGATGTCGGCAAAGATCATATTTATAGGCCATAGTGCTGTCACTGATCACCTGACTTAGGAGGCGTCGTGTCTCGACTCCCCGGGCTCCTCACTGCGGCGGAACCCGTCCAACCGGCCTACTCCACGGGCGTGCTGCTCGGCATCGCGGTCGTCGCGGTGCTGGTGCTGCTCTTCCTCATCATGAAGGTGAAGATCCACGCCTTCGTCGCGCTGGTCCTCGTCAGCCTGCTGACGGCGCTCGCCACGCGCATCCCCCTCGGCGACCTCATGCCGACGCTGCTCGACGGGTTCGGCAGCACGCTGGCCAGCGTCGCGTTGCTCGTCGGACTCGGCGCCATGATCGGCCGCCTGCTCGAGGTGACCGGCGGCGCACAGACCCTCGCCGACACCCTCATCTCCCGGTTCGGTGAGAAGCGGGCGCCGTTCGCCCTCGGTGTCGCCTCGCTGCTGTTCGGCTTCCCGATCTTCTTCGACGCCGGCCTGGTCGTCATGCTGCCGATCATCTTCAGCGTCGCGCGCCGCTTCGGCGGCTCGGTCCTCACCTACGCGTTGCCCGCCGCGGGTGCGTTCGCGGTCATGCACGCCTTCGTCCCGCCGCACCCCGGCCCGGTCGCCGCGGGTGAACTCCTCGGCGCCGACATCGGTCTCATCGTGGTCGTGGGTCTGCTCATCGGTCTACCCACCTGGTTCCTCGGCGCCTACCTCTACGGTGTGTGGGCCGGCAAGCGGTTCGACCTCCCGGTCCCCTCGATCCTCGGTGAGGTCGAGGACGTGCCCGAACAGTCGCGGCCGTCCTTCGGTCACGTCCTCGTGCTCCTGCTCCTGCCGCTCGTGCTGATCTTCCTCAACACCGGCCTCAACACGATCGCCAAGAGCGGCGTCGTGGACGGTGACGCGACCTGGGTCCAGGCCCTGCGCCTGCTCGGTCAGACGCCCGTCGCGCTGCTCATCACCCTGCTCGTGGCCGTGTTCACCCTCGCCGGCCCGCGGCTCGGTCGCGCCGAGATCGAGAAGCTGTGCAACGACGCCCTCGGTCCCGTCTGCGCGATCATCCTCATCACCGGCGCCGGTGGCATGTTCGGTGGCGTGCTGCGCGCCAGCGGCATCGGTGAGGCGCTCGCGGGCAGCCTCGCGGGCATCGGTCTGCCGATCATCGTCGCGGCGTTCATCATCTCCACGGCGCTGCGTGTCGCGCAGGGCTCGGCCACGGTCGCCCTCACGACGACGGCCGGCCTCATCGCGCCCACCGTCGCGGCCACGCCGGGCATGTCCCAGCTCGAGCTCGCGTGCATCGTCGTCGCCATCGCCTGTGGTGCGACCGTGCTCTCGCACGTCAACGACTCCGGATTCTGGCTCGTCGGCCGGTTCCTCGACATGGACGTCAAGACCACGCTGAAGACGTGGACGGTCCTGGAGACCCTCCTCGGCGTGATCGGCTTCGCTCTGGCCTTCGCCATCAGCCTGTTGGTGTGAAGATGAACGGCATGAACTCTCCACGTCACCTCGTCGTCATGGGCGTCTCGGGCTCGGGCAAGTCGACGGTCGCCGAGGCCCTGCGCGATCGCACGGGTTGGGTCTTCGCCGAGGCCGACGACTTCCACCCCGCGGCCAACATCGAGAAGATGGAGAACGGGACTCCGCTCACCGACGAGGACCGTGGGCCCTGGCTGGAGGCCCTCACCGAGTGGATCCAGGCGCGTGAGCGGGCCGGCATGTCGAGTGTCGTCACGTGTTCGGCGCTCAAGCGCGCCTACCGCGACCAGCTACGCAAGGGCGGCCGCGACGTGGTGTTCGTGCATCTGCACGGCGAACACTCGACCCTGGAGCAGCGCCTCGGAGGGCGCAGCGGACACTTCATGCCCGCGAGCCTCCTGGACTCCCAGCTCGACACCCTCGAACCTCTCGGGGACGACGAGTCCGGGTACGTGTTCTCCATCGACCTGCCGCCGGCGCAGATCGTCGACGAGATCTTCCGCCGCCTCGCCGAACGCTGATCGCACCGCTCGTCGCCGGCCGTCCGCCACTCGGCGAACGGCCGGCGCGCGTCGGTGGCCGCGCGTGGGCGCCGTGGAATGCTGCTGCCCATCATGGAGCCCGAACTCGCCGAGGTCAGAGACTTCCTCGCCGCCCACGCCCCGTTCTCGGATCTGCCCGACGACGTCCTCGCGGCGGTGCCCGCCCGCTGTTCGCTGCGGTATCACCGGCGCGGTAGCACGATCCTGCGACCCGACGAGGTGGTCACGAGCTTCCTCATCGTCCGCTCCGGAGCCCTCGACGTGCACGACCCGGCCGGAGGTCTGGTGGAACGGGTGGACGTCGGCGGCAGCGTCGGCGTCAACGGGTTGCTGCAGCCGCCCCCGTACGGCTTCGTCGTCACGGCGGTGGAGGACACGCTCGTCCTCGTCGTCCCCGGGGAGGTCTTCCGCGATCTGCTCACCTATCCCGGCGTCTCCTCCTATTTCATGCTGCAACAAGCTCATCGGTTGCGGCAGGCCGTGGAGAGCGTCCAGATCTCCGATCACGGCGGCGCGGTGCTGCGCACGAGGATCGCCGACATGCTGGGGCGCGCGCCGGTCATCGCGCGACCCGACGCGACCGTGCGGGAGGCCGCCCGCACCATGCGCGAGGCGCGGGTGTCCTCCGTGCTCGTCCTCGATTCCACCGATCGCCTCTGCGGCATCCTCACCGACCGTGACCTGCGCAATCGCGTCGTCGCGGAGGGGCTGTCGGTCGAGGTCCCGATCGCGGAGGTCATGACGACCGATCCGATCACCCTGGAGTCCGACGCGCTCGCGCTCGAGGCGCTGCTGGAGATGCTCGGCCGCGGCATCCATCACCTGCCCGTCGTGGAGGACGGGCGTCCCCGCGGCCTGGTGACCAGCACCGATCTGATCCGGCTCGAACAGTCCAGCCCGTTGTACGTGGTGCAGGACGTGTCTCGGCAGAGCAGCCCCGAAGGGCTCGCGGCCGTGGCGCGGCGCCTGCCCTCGATCGTCGACCACCTCGTCACGCAGGACGCGTCGGCGAGCGACATCTCCCGGGTCGTCACGGCGGTGGCCGACGCGCTGCACCGCCGGCTGATCCTGCTCGCCGAGGAGAAGTTCGGGCCGCCGCCGGTGCCGTACTGCTGGGTCGCGCTCGGCTCTCAGGCGCGCTATGAGTCGGGGTTGGGCGGCGATCAGGACTCGGCGCTGATCCTCGACGACTCCGCCACGCTGGAGCACGCCACCTACTTCGCCGAGTTCGCCGAGTTCATCACCGACGGGCTCGTGCTGTGCGGCTACCCGCGTTGCCCCGGTGACGTCATGGCGACGAATCCCCGCTGGCGACAGACGGAGACGGCCTGGCGGGCGATCTTCGCCGAGTGGATCGAGAGGCCCACTCCCGACGCCGTCGTCGGCGCGACGATCTTCTTCGACATGCGGGCGCTCGCCGGCGACACCGACATGTGCGAACGGCTCCGACGCCACGTGTTGGCGCGCACGCCGCAGGCGTCGACGTTCCTCGCGCACCTCATCAAGCAGGCCGTGTTCCACCAGCCGCCGCTGGGGTTGTTCCGTGGGTTGGTGCTGGAGAAGGGCGGCCCGAACGAGAGCACCCTCGACCTCAAACACCGGGGTGTCGGGCCGGTCGCCGAGATCGCGCGTGCCCAGGCCCTGTCGGTGGGCTCGACCGCGGTCGACACCCGCGGCCGCCTCGCGGGGGCACGCAGCGCCGGGCGCATGTCCGAGAGTTCCGTCGCCGACCTGCTCGACGCGTTCGAGTTCATCTCCTACGTGCGGCTGCGCCATCAGGCGGGGCGGGTGCGCGAGGGGCACGCGCCGGACAACTTCGTCTCGCCCGCCTCGCTGAGTTCGTTCGAGAAACGCACGCTCAAGGACGCGTTCGGCGTGATCCGGCAGGCGCAGACCGCGCTCGCCCAACGTCAGCCGCTCGGATACATCTCGTGATCGGTCTGGGCCTGCGCGGCAAGCGGGAGCGTGCCCTGCGAAAGGCCGGAGCGGACTCGGCCTTGGGGCGGCACCTGGCCGTGGCGCCGCCGCGCCGCTCGACTCCCACCTCCACGGTGCCGCTGCTCGCGGTCGACCTGGAGACGACCGGGTTGGACCCCAAGACCGATCAGATCCTCTCGGTCGGGTTCGTCCCCGTCGACGGTGAGGTCGTCGACCTGTCGGGGGCGCGCGAACTCGTGGTCCGGGCCGAGGGTGAGGTGGGCCAGAGCGCGGTGGTGCACGGCCTCACCGACGACGTCGTGGCCGGCGGTCGGCCCCTGGCCGAGGTGCTGGACGTCGTTCTCGAGGCCCTCACGGGTCGCGTACTCCTGGCCCACTACTCGCCGATCGAGGAGGGGTTCCTGTCGATGGCGTGCCGGCGGATCCACGGTGCGCCGCTGGCGTTGCGCGTCGTCGACACCCTCGAACTCGAGCGGCGGCTGACGACGAACGAGTACGACGACCCGCGCGCGGGGTCGCTCCGGCTGGGGACGGCCCGCCGCGCCCACGGCCTGCCGCCGTATTCGGCGCACGCGGCGCTCACGGACGCGCTGGCGTGCGCCGAGCTCTATCTCGCGCAACGAGCGGTCTTCTCAGAACGTGGGACGACGTCCCTGGGTGGGTTGACCCGGTGACGGCGTGTCGCCGCCGTTTCGCCTCCGCCCGAACAGAAGCTTCTTCTCAGCGGCATTTCTGCCGATGGGAGATTCAGATCCTGCCCGATCACGCGCAGACCGACGGGGACGTCTTCGCGTCACCCCTGAAAGTCGTGTGTTCGTCATGTGTCGTCTTCTCGCCTACGTCGCCCCCGCGCCGTCCACCGTGTCCGATGTCATCGGCATCGAGCAGTCGGGCGCGTTCCAGCGGCTCGCCCGGCTGCACGCCGACGGGTGGGGGATCATGTGGCGCCGCGAGGACGGCCGGGTCGAGCGACGCCGCACTCCCGGTGAGGGGCACGACGACACCGACCTCACCAACGCCCTGCACGGACGCCGCGCCCGCGCGTCGGTCGCGCACCTGCGTCTGGCCACGGGCGGGTTGTCGATCCGTGAGGCCAACACCCACCCGTTCACCGGCAGCGGTGTCGGATTCGCGCACAACGGGTCCATCCTGCCCGTCGACGATCTGCGGAGTCTGGTCTCGCCGGCGATGCTGCGCGAGTGCGGTGGCACGACCGACAGCGAGATGTACTTCGCGCTCGTGCGGGAGCGGCTCGCCGACGGCCTCGACCTGGGCGACGCCGTGATCTGCGTGGTCACCGACCTGCGCGAACGCTTTCCGATCGCGAGTCTCAACGCGATGGTCCTCGGCACCGATGAACTCGTCGTGGTGCGCGCGAGCACGGATGCCATCGTGCCGCGGGAGCACTTCATCGAGCGGGGCATCGTGGACGACGACCTGCCGCCGGCGCACGACGAGGCCTACTACGACCTGCGGCTCCGCGTCGGCGCCGACGGCAGCCTCGCCTTCGCCTCCAGCGGACTGGACACCACGGGCTGGACCGACCTGCCGCGCGACTCCGTCACGGTCGTCGACATCGCGAGCGTCACCGCCCGCACCATGAGCCTGACCTGCACCCCGGTGGCCCTGCGCCGCTGAGGGCGGCGACCTGCGGGCGAGCGCGGACCCGAGAGGTCATCGGCTCGAGACGCACACCGAAGAACCGGGCTCCGGGGGTCCAAGCTCCGCGATCGAAGAACAACACCGACAACATCAATAGTGTGAGCGCGGGTAACGTCCCAGGTCAGAGGATCGCCAGAGTCACGGCAGCGTCATCCATGTAGTCGGTGTTGTTCTTCATCGGGCGACATCGGGTCGCGGACGTGGTGAACCGACCGACCCGGACGGGAACGCCGACTCGATCAGGGCGACGACCGTGGCGGGTCGGTCGAGCATGACGAGGTGGCTGCTCGGCACGACGATCTCCACGCGGACTCCGGCGTCACTCCAGGGGTGTTCCCGGCGCAGACGTGACGCGAGCTGCTGCTGCCGCTGCACCCAGCTCCGGTCGGCCCGCAGCGCGCCCCGGTCGGCGACGACGACGAGCACCGGCACGGGTGGCAGTGGGGTCTGCGTCCGGATGGTGTCGAGATCGGCGATGAGGCCGCGGTACCCGGCCAACTCCCGCAGCAGGCGACCCGCGCGCGGCAGCCGCAGCCCGTCGACGACATCCGCCGACCTCGCCGCGACCGGACGTCGGTTCGAGTGCGGGTGCGGATCCTCCTCGACGCTGGAGTCGAGCAGGACCAGCCCGGCGACGCGGTCGGGGTGCTGCCGCGCCCACGCCTCCGCCACCAGCCCCCACATCGAGTGACCGACCACGACGACCCGCTCTCCTGCCGGGACCGCCGCGAGCGTGTCGGACAGGACCCGCACCTCCTCCTCGAGCGTGACCGGACGGCGACCCACGCCATGAGCCGCCACGATCACGCGACGGACGCCGAGGAACCGCCGCATCGGCTTCCACACCCGACTCGACAGCCCGAGCCCGGCGCACAACACCAACGGCGGCGCCGCGTCCGCGCGCTCACCACCTGCGCCTGTGACCTCGGTGTTCGCGGTGTTCGCGGTGTCGGTCGTGTCCGTGGCGTCGGTGGCGCTCGGGGTCGCCATGGAGTCGGAGCCGACGGCGAACGCCGAGTCGGCGATGAACAGGCGCAGCAGCCGTGAGATGCGCATGAGCCACAGCGAGGCCCCGAGGATCTGCAGGCGTTGTGACGCGCCGATGAGGGAGTCCCACGGCGGCGTGAACGGCAGGTGGGGTCGCGCCATCTCGACGCCCAGCCACACCGAGCCCAGCAGGGTGAGGGCGCCGGCGACGATGACGAGCACCCCGTAGTGCCAGCCGGCCCGGCGCGCCACCGGCATCGCGACGGCGACCGCGACGAGGAGCGCGGCGGTCGCGACCGAGCTGGTGACGGTGTGCACCTGGTGCGTCCACGGCAGCTCGCTGGCCATCTCGGCCGCGGTGCAGGCGGCGTCGCCGGTGATCGCGCACTCCATGGGGAAGACGGCGTCGGCGACCGTCGACAGCCCGAAGACGACGAGCGACCACCACATGATCCGCCAGTACGGACGGACCTCCGGGGTGAGGCGCCGCCGCAGACGCGGGGAGAACGCGGCCAGGAACGCCCCCACCGTCACCGTGGCTCCGGCGAGCCCGTCGGTCGTGCGGTACAGCAGCGAGCCCGCCTGGTTACGGGCCGAGAGCTCACTGATGTAGGAGGAGGCCGGATCGAGCTCGGTCGTGAGGAGGACCCCTCGAGGATCCAGGCGAGGTAGAGGATCGCCCCCGCCATGATCCAGCGGGGAGCGGTGCGGTGCAGCCCCGTTCCGGCCTCGGAGCGGGTCGACGCGCTGCTCATGCGTCGCGGGAGACCTCGATGAACGCGGGCACACGATCCTTCGGGCGGCCGATGATCGCCGCCTTCTCGGCGATGAGGACCGGGCGCTGCATGAGCTTGGGGTGCTCGGCGAGGAGGGCCGCGATCTGTTCCTTGGTCGCGACGTCATCGTCGGTGAGGCCGAGCTCCTTGAACGTGCCGTCGCGACGGACCAGGTCACCGGGCGCATCCTCGAGGATCTCGAAGAGGTCGAGGACGGCCTGCTCGTGCAAGGGCGTGTCGAGGTAGCGCACCACGTCGACCTCGACACCCGTCGACTCCACGGCCTCCAAGGCGGCGCGGGACGTCGAACAACGCGGGTTGTGCAGCAGCGTCAGAGTCATGCGACCTGCTCTACCCGCCCGGCGGTGGCGAGGTCAAGGGCACTGAGGATCAGAACGACGCAGGGTTCTGAGCATCCGGCGGATTGCGCAAACCACCCGTAGCCGGACGGCGTGGGCCTCTGATACGTTCACCGTGAGTTCACCACTCACAGGATTGTGACTCCCCGCATCAACGAGGGAGGCAAGACCTGAGACGCACCTTCTGTGTGCGCCTCGGGTCTTTTTTTATGCCCGGATTCGGGCTCGACGAGAGGAACGGGACGATGGGGTCCGTCGACTACAGGACGCTGGCCGGTGACATCCTCCGGCTCACCGGCGGTGAGGAGAACCTCGCGAGTTTCACCCACTGCGCCACCCGGCTGCGGTTGAAACTCCGGGACGAGGACAAGGCCGACACGGCCGCCGTGGAGAAGCTGCCGGGAGTCATCACCGTGCGGCGCAGCGGCGGGCAGTACCAGGTCGTCATCGGTAACAACGTGCCCACGGTCTACGCGGAGATGGCGCAGCTGGCAGGCACGAAGGCCGCGACGGACGACGACCGGCCGGCGGCCAAGGGCAACATCCTCGACAGGTTCATCGAACTCATCAGCTCGATCCTTCTTCCCCTCCTGTGGCCGCTCGCAGGGGCAGGTCTGCTCAAGGCCTTCCTCGCAGCAGCCACGCAGTTCGGCTGGCTCTCCGCCGAGAGCACGACCAACGTCATCCTCGCCGCCTCGGCGGACGCCATCTTCTACTTCCTGCCCGTCTTCCTCGCGGTCACGTCGGCCAAGAGGTTCAGGGCCGACCCGTTCACGGCCATGGCCATCGCGGGCACGCTCGTGTACCCGTCGATCGTCGCGTTGGCCGAGAGCCCCGACCCCGTCACGTTCTTCGGCCTCCCCGTCGTGATGATGTCGTACACGAGCTCGCTCATCCCGATCATCATCGCGGTGTGGCTGCAGGGGTATCTCGAGCGGTGGTTGGACCGGGTGCTGCCCGGCGCGATCCGCAACTTCACCCGCCCGCTGCTCGTGCTGCTCATCATGGTCCCGCTCGTCCTCCTGACCGTCGGCCCCGCCACCACGTTGGTCGCGAACGCCGTCTCCGCCGGGGTCACGTCGGTCTTCAGTTTCGCTCCGTGGCTCGGGGGCCTCGTCCTGGGTGGCCTGTGGCAGGTCCTCGTCATGTTCGGTCTGCACTGGGGCCTGGTGCCGGTCATGCTCAACGACCTGACGACCCAGGGGTTCACCGTCCTCGGAGGTCCGATCCCCGCCGCCGTGCTGGCCCAGGGTGCCGCCACTCTCGCCGTACTCCTGCGTTCGCGCAGTGCCAAGCGCCGCGGCGTCGCAGGGCCCGCAGCCCTGTCCGGGATCCTCGCCGGTGTCACCGAGCCCGGCATCTACGGCGTCAACCTGCCCCTGAAGCTGCCGTTCTACTTCGGACTCGCGGGCGGCGCCATCGGTGGTGCCGTTGCAGCCGCCGGTGGTAGCGCGAACACCGCCTTCGTCTTCCCCTCTCTGCTCGGCCTGCCTGCGTACATGCAGGTCGGCAACTTCACCCTCCAGCTCATCGGGTGCGGCCTGGCCATGGCCATCGCCTTCGTCCTCACCTTCCTCTTCGCCTCCCGTGAGGTGCCCGACGCCGACCCGGCGGGCGACGCGCCTCCCGCGCCGGTCCCGGCGGACGAGCTGCCGGCAGGTGCTGGCGTGGCGGGCTCCGATGGTGCCGCCGGCACGACGGCGACCGCCACCCGCGCGCGTGTGCTCGACCTCCTCGCCCCCATGTCGGGTCGCACGATCGAGCTCGCCGCCGTGACGGACCCGGTGTTCTCCTCCGGTGCGCTCGGCGCCGGCGTGGGCATCGTCCCCAGCGAGGGCGTCGTGCGCGCCCCCGTGGCCGGTGAGGTCCTCACCGCCGCGGCCACCGGGCACGCGTTCGGTATCCGCACCGAGGGCGGTGCCGAGGTGCTCATCCACGTCGGCATCGACACCGTGCAGCTCGACGGCCGGCACTTCGAGCCCGCCGTGAAGGCCGGAGCGCACGTCCGGGCCGGGGACATGCTCGGACGCGTGGATCTCGACGCCGTGGCTGCGGCCGGCTACGACACGACGACGATCGTCACCGTCACGAACACCGCGCAGCTCGCCGAGGTCCTGCCCGCCGCGCCTGCCGACGTCGCCGCCGGAGATCCGGTCATCGCGGTGCAGTTCTGAAACCCCCGGCGACGACATCGACCGCACACGAAAGGATCGAGCCATGACGACACCGACCTTCCCCGAGGGCTTCCTGTGGGGCGGCGCCACCGCCGCCAACCAGTTCGAGGGTGCCTACCTCACGGACGGCAAGGGCCTGTCCATCCAGGACCTCATGCCGAAGGGCATCACCGCCCCACCCACGCAGGAACCGACGCCCGACAACCTCAAACACGAGGGCATCGACTTCTACCACCGCTACGCCGAGGACATCGCCCTGTTCGCCGAGATGGGTTGGGGCGTCTTCCGCTTCTCCATCGCGTGGAGCCGCATCTTCCCGAACGGCGACGAGGAGATCCCCAACGAGGAAGGGCTGGCCTTCTACGACCGGGTGCTGGATGAGTGCGAGAAGCACGGGATCGCCCCGCTGGTGACGATCAGCCACTACGAGACGCCGCTGCACCTCGCGCGTGAGTACGACGGCTGGACCGACCGCCGGATGATCGGCTTCTTCGAGCGGTACGCACGGGTGCTCTTCGAGCGGTACGGGCACCGCGTCAAGTACTGGCTGACGTTCAACGAGATCAACGCCGTGCTGCACGCGCCGCTCATGGCCGGGGGAATCTGGACGCCCAAGGAGGAGCTGTCCAAGCAGGACTTGTACCAAGCCATTCACCACGAGCTGGTCGCGTCGGCGTCGGCCACGCGGATCGCCCACGAGATCGACCCCGACATCATGGTCGGCTGCATGATCATCGCGATGCCGACCTACCCGCTCACGCCGGACCCGCAGGACGTGCTCGTGGCCCGGGCGATCGAGCACAGCAACTACACGTTCGGTGACGTGCACTGCCGCGGGGAGTACCCCGGGTACTTCCTGCGCACGCTGCGCGAACAGGGCGTGGAGCTGGAGATCACCGAGGAGGACCGCGAGACGCTGACGCACACGGTCGACTTCGTGTCGTTCAGCTACTACGTGAGCATCTGCGCGACCGCCGACCCGAGCAAGGGCGAGATCGGGCAGGGCAACATCTTCGCCGGCGTGCGCAACCCCACCCTGAAGGAATCGGAGTGGGGGTGGCAGATCGACCCGGTCGGCCTGCGCATCGTGCTGAACGACTACTGGGAGCGGTGGGGCAAGCCGCTGTTCATCGTCGAGAACGGTCTGGGCGCCAAGGACGAACTCGTCGACGACGCCGGCGCCGACGGCGGCAAGACCGTCCACGACGACTACCGCATCGCCTACCTGAACGACCACCTCGTGCAGGTGCGGGAGGCCATCGCCGACGGCGTGAACCTCCTCGGCTACACCTCGTGGGGCCCGATCGACCTGGTCAGCGCGTCGACGGCGCAGATGAGCAAGCGCTACGGGTTCATCTACGTCGACCGCCACGACGACGGCTCCGGCACCTTGGATCGATACAAGAAGAAGTCGTTCGCCTGGTACAAGAACGTCATCGCGACCAACGGTGCCTCACTGACCTGAGCACCGGGGAGAACGACCGTTCCTCGACCCGCCTGACAACGGAGCCCGCTTTCAGACCGGAGGTCATCGCCTCCGGTCTGAGAGCTACACCCCGGTTTCGGGGAGAGTGGACGTGAGCAAGGGGAAGCCGAAGCGAGAAGGAGCGAGGGGAGGATGGGGTCGATGAAGATCCTGCGCGTCTTCAACAACAACGTCGTCCTGGCACGCGGCGGGGACGGCGGTGAGGTCGTGCTCACCGGGCGGGGGCTGGGGTTCCAGAAGAAGCCGGGGCAGGACGTCGACCCGAGCCGCGTCGCGCGCACGTTCGCGCCCACCGACGGCCGCGATGCCGACCACACCGGGCAGCTCCTCGCCGCGATCCCGACCGAGTTCCTCGAGATCGCCGAACAGGCCATGCTGGCGGTCGGGCTCGGACGCGAGGAGAATCCCGCCACGCTCGTCGCGCTCGCCGACCACCTGAGCTTCGCCGCGACGCGGGTGCGCGAGGGCATCGTCATCGACCATCCGCTGCAGGGCGAGGTCGAACACCTCTACCCCGAGGAGTACGCGGCGGCCGGGGCGATCCTGGCCCACGTGAACGAGCGCATCGACGTGACGTTGCCTCCCGAAGAGGCCGTGCCCATCGCGATGCACCTGGTCAACGCGTCGTTCGCGACCGGCGACCTCTCCCAGACGTATGCGATGACCGACATCCTGCAGCAGTTGTTCGAGGTCATCGAGCAGACCTACGGGCGCACCTTCGACACCCACACCGTCAACGCCGCCCGGTTCATCACCCACCTGCGGTATTTCTTCGTGCGGGTCAAGTCGGGGCGGCAACTCGAAGAGGGCCACGCCGCGATGCTGGCGACGTTCACCGGCGCCTACCCCGAGGCCGCCCGGTGCGCGGCGCGCCTGGCCACGGTGCTCGAACTGCGCCTGGGCGAGCGGGTCACCGCCGACGAGGTCGCCTACCTGACGATGCACGTCGCACGCCTCACCGGCGACTGACGCGTAGACCTCGGACGCGTCGCCCACTCTCTCCTGCGCCGAAACCGCCGGCTATAGCCGGCGGTTTCGGCAGATGACAGGGCCGGCGGCCGCGAAGGTCGCCGGCCCTGTCGCCGTCTCGGGTGTCAGTGCTTGCGACCGATGACGCCCTTCCAGTTCAGGCCGAACCCGAACGAGTAGTGGTGGCCCGCGGAGTCGCGGTAGGGGGTCATGTCCTCGCCGACGTCCTCGAGCTGGGCCTCGACGGCGTCCATGTCCTTCGGGCTGGTCATCGGCAGTCGGCCGCGCGGGTCGTGCTGCCCCAGCGCGGTCTCCATGAGGACCTTGTCGTTGACCGAGTACCCCACGAGGATCGCGTCCACGTGCTTCTCGAACTCGGCCGGGATGAAGCTCGTCTTGGCCTTGACGGACACGATGATCGGGATGTCGCGGCCCGTCTGCTTCTCCACCTTCTCCACCGCCTCGACGGTGTTCATCACGGCGACCAGGTCGTACTCGTTGCCGATGCGGCTGGTCTGCCCGAAGTAGCTGCGGTTCTCACGGGTGCCGTCGGGCAGGATGTCGCCGGCGATGGAGGTGCGGCGCACGTTCGGGCCGTTCGCGGTATAGGGCTTCCACTGCAGCGACAGCGGGTAGAACGTGCCGTCCTTGGTGAGGCCGGCGCCGGTGAAGTTGTCACCGTTGTCGGGGCTGCGCATGCCCGCCAGGACGATGTCGACCTTGCGCAGGTCGGGCTGGCGGTACCCGACGACCTTGCCCTTCGCGTCGAGGATCGGGGTGTCGGTGAGGACGTTCTTGAAGTAGGTCTTGGCGACCTCGACGTCGAGCGTCGGTCCGGTCACGTCGGTCGTCGACTGCGAGAAGACACTCGGGAAGCCGTAGCCGGTCGAGCTCGGGATGTAGACCGTCTTGTTCTTGTAGGCCGCGAGCGAGGACTTCCTGATCGTCCGCTTCGCGTTCTTCAACATGACGACGGAGTCGAGCTGCGCCGCGATACCGGCCTCCACCTTGTCCCGGCTCGCCACGACGCTCATCGAGTTCGCCAGGTCGAGGTAGGGGTGCTCGAACAGGCCGGGCGCGAACAGCATCCGCAGGATGCGCTCACCGGACTGCCGGAACCGGGCGTCGGCCGAGAGCGCGTTCTTGCCGGCCTCGTGGTCCTTCTGCCAGAGGTCGTAGGCGGCGAGCACGGGCGCCTTGTCGTTGTTGCCGCCGTACATGTCGACGCCGGCCTTGAGCACCGCGTAGTGACGCTCGACGACGCTCGCCTTCTCCATGCCCCAGGCCATGCCGAAGGGGAGTTCGGGTCGGTGTACCCGCGGGTCACGCCCCAGTCGGTGCAGATGACGCCGTCGTAGCCCTCGGTGCGCAGCGCGTCGATCTTGACCTTGTCATAGGCCGAACCGACCCGGTTGCCGGTGAGCGGTTCGCCGTCCTTGTCGATGGCGATCGAGTACGAGCTCATCACCGCGAGTGAGTCCTTGGCGGCGAGGAAGGGGAGCATGTGCTCGCGGTAGTTGTCGCCGGGGTACACGGCGTACTTGCCGGCGTTGAGGTGCGCCTCGCGCCCACCCTCACCGGCGCCGTCGCCCGGCCAGTGCTTGATCATCGTGGCGATGGACTCCGGGCCCCAGCCGGTGGAGTGCCCGTAGGAGTCGTAGGTGTTCTGCGACCCGTCGACGTACGCCTTCGCCATCCGTGAGGCGTGCGCGGCGTTCTCCCCGAACGTGCCGTCGACGCGCAGCCACCGCGGCTCGGTCGCGAGGTCGATCTGCGGCCCGAGGGCGGTGGTGATGCCCATCGCGCGGTACTCCGCGGAGGAGGTCTTGGCGAATCTGAGCATGGTCTCGGGGTCGAAGGTCGCCGCCAGGCCGAGGTTGCTCGGCCACCGGGAGATGTCGGTGCCGGCCGCGTTGTAGGCGGTGTCCTGCGCCGCCGTCGAGCGCGGGTCGGAGGAGAAGTTGACCGGCACGTACGGCAGCCCGGCCTTGGCCTGCGCCTCGGCGAACTTCTGCATCGCGTTGACCCAGGTGACGTTCGCCTTCACGTCGTTGGGTCCGGCGTTGAGGACGTTGCGCAGTTGGTCCTGGGCGAGGTACGTGCGCTGGGCGTCGGTCAGGCCGGCCGCCGGGTCGCGCTCGTGGGAGCTGAACAGCATGAGCCCGGCGATCTGCTCCTTCGTCAGCTCCTGCGCGAGCGCGGCCGCGCGGACGTTCACCGGCTGCCGCCAGTCCTCCCATACATCGAGGCGACGGTTGGCGTTCATGTCCTTGAACGCCAGGCGCGCCGTGGGCGTCGTCACCTCCAGCAGCGTGACCGCCCCACCGGGGACGTAGCTGAGGGTGGCGCCGCCGCCGGGGTTGGTGACGACCGCGAACGAGGTCTTGCCGTCGGAGACGGCGCGGGTCGCCGGGCCGGGCAGATCGGCCGCGGAGGCGACGGGGGCCAGCGGAGCGAGGACTCCGGTGACCGTGAGGGCTCCCGCCGCGGCCGCCGCGATGGTGCGAAGAATGCGCATGGGCACGTCCTTCCATCCTGTTCACAGGGGTGTGGAAGGTGTCGTGTCCTGCGCGAGCGGGGCGGCGCCACCACCGGCAGGGCGGAGTGGGGCGTCCCACGTGCGACGTCCGGTCCGGCTCCGTCCACGATGACGAAGCTCACTCTGGCAGTGGCGAATCCGTGACGGCGCACATCGAGCGATGCGAGTTGTCGGATTTTTGGGCAAAGCGGGCGTTGCACAATGTCGCCCGCTCTGCTCAGAGCGGGCGACCGTACGGAGGCGACGCTCAGATCAGGTGCAACTTCTCCGCCTGCTCGGTGAGTTCGGCGCGGAAGTCGGGGTGGGCGATACCGATGAGGGCGCGGGCGCGCTCGCGGGCGGACAGGCCGCGCAGGCGCACCACGCCGAACTCGGTGGCGACGTGGTCGATGTCGTTCTTGCTGGTCGACACGTGCGTGCCCGGGGAGAGGGTGGGCACGATCCGCGAGATCGTGTCGCCCTTGGCCGTCGAGGGCAGCACGATGAACGCCTTGCCGCCACGCGACCGGTTGGAGGCGCGCACGAAGTCCGACTGGCCACCGGTGCCGGAGTAGGGCTTGACGCCGAGGCTCTCGGAGCCGCACTGCCCGAGCAGGTCGATCTGCATGGTGCCGTTGATCGAGTGCAGGTTGTCGTGCGAGCCCGCGAGGTAGGGGTCGTTGGTGATGTCGACCGGGTGCATCTCCAGGGCGGGGTTGTGGTCCATGTAGTCGTACAGCTTGCGGGTGCCCAGGCCGAACGTCGCCCTCATCGAGCCCGGCGACACGTTCTTGCGCCGGTTGGTCACGACTCCCGCCTCCACCAGGGAGAGGATGCCGTCGCCGATCATCTCGGTGTGGACGCCGAGGTCGCGCTTCTCGAGCAGTTGCATGACGACGGCGTCGGGGATGCCGCCGTACCCGATCTGCAGGGTGGCGCCGTCGGGGATGAGGTCGGCGACGTGCCCGGCGATCGCCTCCTGCACCGGGCCGATCGTCGGCAGACCGACCTCCAGCAGCGGGCGGTCGTCCTCGACGATCGCGTCGACCTGGTCGATGTGCACGTGGCAGTGGCCGTAGCAGTAGGGCACGCCCGGGTTGACCTCGAGGATGACCACCTTGGCCCGCTCCAGCGCCGCCATCGTGTAGTCCGGGGTGAGGCCGATGGAGAAGTAGCCGTGCTTGTCCATCGGCGAGGCCATCGCGACCACGACGTCGGCCGGCAGCAGCCCCTCGCGGAACAGCGCGGGCATCTCGCTGAAGTAGGAGGGGTAGTAGTCGACCCAGCCCGCCTGCGCGCCGGGTCGGGTCGGGCCGCCGAGGAAGTACGCGACGTGGCGGACGTGCTCGACCGTGTCGGGGTCGAGGTAGCCGAACGGACGCAGCGGCAGGATCTGGGAGACGGTGACTCCGCGGAATTCGGTGCGGTTCTCCGACAGCGCCTCGAGGATGGTCGGCGGCTCGCCCACACCGGTCGGGGCGACGATCGCCGACCCGTTCTCGATGAGGTCGACCGCGTCTCCGGCCTCCCGGAGTTTGGCGGAGTACTGCTGCTGCGCGGTCATCGTCGACCTCCAGGCTCGAGCGGCGATTCGTGAGAACTCACCCCGACACTAGCGGCCCGTCTCCGCCCGCAGGCCGTCCGCGAGGCACCTCTGACGTGCGATGAGTCTCACCCACGCGGCGGCAGACGGCGAGGTCGTCGCCTCGTGACCCGGCCGTAGGGTGTGGGTCATGGAGCCCACTGACGTGACCCCGCTCGACTGCGGACCCGCGGGCGTCGGCCGCCAGGTCGTCGTCGACGCCGAACCGCACGAGATCTTCGCGCTGCTCGTCAACCCCCACCGCCACCACGAGCTCGACGGCAGCGGAACCGTGCAGCCGGAGGTGATCGGCCCCCGCGACCTCGAGCAGGGCGACCGGTTCCGCGTCTCGATGAAGATGTTCGGGGTCCCCTACGCCATGACGAACACCGTCACCCGCCTCGAGCGGGACCGGCTCATCGAATGGCGTCTGCCTGCCGGTCACCGCTGGCGGTGGGAGCTGGAACCCCTCGATCAGGGCCGCACACGCGTCACCGAGGTCTACGACGAGAGCGGGTCGACCCTTCCGCCGCTGCTTCGACTGATCCGGGCCAAGGACCGCAACACCGTCGGCATCGAGAAGTCACTGCGCCGGCTGCGCAAGCGGTTCGCGCGCCCCTGATCCGACGACCGCCCGGTCGACGTGCGCGGTGCCGGGCGACAGGAGCAAGATGGGCCCATGGCTGACACGCACATGCCCCCACCGCCCCTCGCCCTCACGATCGCCGGCTCCGAAGCCACCGGTGGCGCGGGCGCCCAGGCCGACCTCCGGACCTTCCAGGCCAGTGGTGTCTTCGGTCTGGCAGCCCTCACCTGCATCGTCTCCTTCGACCCCAAGGCCGACTGGGGCCACCGGTTCGTTCCCGTCGATCCGCAGGTCATCGCCGATCAGCTCGAGGCCGAGTTCGCCTGCTACGACATCGACACCGTCAAGATCGGCATGCTCGGCACCCCGGCGACCATCGACGTGGTCGCCCGAGAGCTGCGCGAGCATCGCCCCGAGCGCCTGGTGCTCGACCCCGTGCTCATCTGCAAGGGGCAGGAGCCCGGCGCCGCCCTGGACACCGACAACGCGCTCAAGGAGAACGTCCTGCCGTTGGCGACGTTCGTGACGCCCAACCATTTCGAGTCGTTGTCGCTGGCCGGCATGGACACGATCGAGTCGGTGGGCGATCTGGAGACCGCGGCCCGCCGCATCCACGAGACCTGCGGGGCGGCGGTGCTCGCCAAGGGTGGCGTCCGCCTGGCCGGTCCCGATGCGGTCGACGTGTTCTACGACGGAACGACGCTCGAGGTGCTCTCCGAGCCCAAGATCGGTGAGGTCGCCGTCAGCGGCGCCGGGTGCTCGTTGGCCGCCGCGATCACGGCCGAGCTCGCCAAGGGACAGTCGCCGCTGGAGGCCGCCCGCGCCGCCAAGCAGTTCGTCACCGCTGGGATCCGCGCCCGCCTCGCCTCGAACGCGCCGTTCGACGCGATGTGGCAGGGCGTCTGAGCGGTGCCGACCACACACCGGCGGACGTGGTGGCCGGTGGAGTCTGACGTGTGGCCGGTTGCGGTGAGCGCGTGAGCGCGTGAGTGCGTTCGGCGGGGCGGCGGGTGGCGCGGCGTTCGGGATCGTCGGCGGGGCGGCGAGCCCGGAGGGCGCGTGCCCGTGCGGCTCGGGAGCGACCTACGCCGCCTGCTGCGGACGCTTTCACGGTGGTGAGGCGGCACCGACCGCCGAGGCGCTGATGCGTTCTCGCTACTCGGCGTTCGCCGTCGGTGACGAGGCGTACCTGCTGCGCACGTGGCACCCGCGCACCCGACCCGACTCGTTGTCGTTGGACCCGCGGCACCGGTGGGTGCGGCTCGAGGTGCTCTCGAGCTCGGCCGGCGGCCCCGGCGACGAGGAGGGCACGGTCGTCTACCGGGCGACCTCCCGCAACGCCGCCGGCGAGCGTCACACGATGACCGAGACCAGCCGCTTCACCCGCCGCGCCGGACACTGGGTGTACGTCGACGGCGACGTGGACTGAACGCCGGGTCGGCTACGCCTCGAACGCCGACACGTCGCCGTCGCCGCCGAAGAGCCAGCTGACGACGATCGCGCCCGGGTCGACCACGCCCCGCGCCGAGTCGGCGTTGTAGGAGGCGCGGCCCTTCGCGGCCGTCATCTCGCGGGTGGAGCGGGCCCCCTCCCGTGCCGCCACGTGGACCCGCTCCAGGCACGCGGCCAGGTCGTCCTCGCCGGCGTCGGCGCAGGCACGCGCCTCCTGTGCCGCGGGCACGAGAGCGTCGATCATCGTGCGGTCGCCCACCTGCGCCCCGCCGAGATCGGTGATGGCGGAGGCCGCCCGCTCCAGGCCCGTGGCCAGCGCGATCGCCGCGTTCTCCTCGGCACGTCGGGCAGTGGCGAGCTCTCGGAACAGGGTGCCGAACACCGCGCCGGAGGTGCCCCCGGAACGCACGAGCAGGCGATCGGCGAGAGCCTGGAGGACGCCGGCGTCATCGCCGCGCACCGGCAGGTCGATGTCGCCGAGCGCCGCCTCCATGTTGGTGCCGAAGTCGGCGTCCCCGGCTCGGCGATCCAGGTCGGTGAGGGCGTCGATCCCGCCCTGCACGCGCTCGACGAAGGCGCTCAGCCAGCCACACTCCTCGCCGTCGGGCAGGGAGTCGTCGACCTCGGGGCGCGCGTCCTCGTACGTGGGGCGATGCGCGATCGCGTTCGGCCAGGCGGGTGCGGCCGTCGGGGCGTCGAGCAGGTCGAGCATCTCGTCGTCGACGCGGGTGAGGGTGATCGAGAACCCGGCGGTGTCGACGGCGGTGACGAAGCTGCCCACGAGCCCGCGTTCGACGACCACCTCCCGCTCGGACAGCCGGCGCAGCGCCTCGCCGTACACCAGCGCGAGCTCCAGACCGTGCGTCGCGCCCAGGCCGTTGACGACGAGCACGATCCGGTCACCCGCCGACAGCTCCAACGACGCGGCGATCCTGGTCAGGAGCGTGTCGACGAGCTCGCCGGCGCTCGTCGCGTCGATGCGGCCGACACCCGGCTCGCCGTGGATGCCGGCGCCGAGTTCGAAGGAGCCGTTCTCGAGGTCGAACGTGGGTCGGTCCGCCGTCGGCAGGCGGCCGGGGGCGACCGCGACGGCCATCGACCGGGACGCCTCGGCGGCGGCGCGTCCGAGCTCGGTCACCCGGGCGAGATCGTCGCCGCGTTCCGCGGCCGCCCCGCACACCTTCTCCACGACGATCGTCGCGGCCGTGCCTCGACGGCCGGGGCCTTCGTCGGACTCCGTGGCGACGTCGTCGGCCACCACGACCACGTCGGTCTCGACCCCGTCGACGGCGACGGCATCGCGCGCGACCTGGAAGTTCATCACGTCGCCGGTGTAGTTCTTGACGATGTGCAGGACACCGCGCCCGGCATCGGCCCACCGCGTCGCGCCCACGACCTGCAGGGCGTTGGGTGAGGTGAACAGCAACCCCGGGCAGGCGGCGGTGAGCATCCCGGCGCCGATGAATCCGATGTGCAGCGGTTCGTGCCCCGACCCGCCACCGGAGACCAGGCCGACCCGCGGCGTCTCGGCGTCGCGTGGCGCGTCCGCGCGGCCGACGAAACCGGGATCGGCATGCCAGGCGGCATCGGGATGCGCTGCCACCAGGCCACCGATGGCCTCGGGCAGGAAGTCTGAGCGGTCGTTGAGCAGTGCGGGGCGATCCGACATGTCTCGACCGTAGTCCCGATGCGTTGTATGCGTCCGGCGACCGGATCGGTCACGTGTCCTGGACGTACGTCCTAGACTCCTGCGACATCGACAGCTGGGGGAGGCACGATGACCGACGCCGAGGAGCAGGAACGCCACCGCCGGGGGCGGCGATGGCCGAACGCATCAGGGAGGCACTCGAGGACGCCTTCGAGCAGGAGGTCCGCGACGTCCTGCGTGGCGGCGGCGATGCGCCGGTGCACCGGCTGCACGACTACCTCACCGGGGTGGGCGACCACCACGAGCCGCGGGTCCGGTTGCTGTTCGAGCTGGTCGAGGACGGCACCCTCGACCTGAGTGGGGAGCTCGCGGACGTGCCCGCCACCTGCTTCTTCCTCGGGGATGCGGTGCGCTACCAGCGCAGCCTGGAGGACTGGGCGCGGTTGCTGGGCCCTGCGCGGCCGTACGCCGAGGGCGGTGCCTTCGGAGGTGACGTGCTCGAGCTGTGGAGCGCCGGTGACCTCATGTGGCGCGCGGATCGGGCGCGGGCACAGGCGTCGCGGGACTTCCTCTCCCTCCTGCTCGAGGAGCCCGTCAGGCTCCTGCGCGCGCGGGTGCGACCGGAGGACCTGCGGGTGCTGGCGGTCGACATCTGGAGCGGACGCGACGCCCACCGCGTCGTCGTGGCGCCGGGTGAGCTCGACGCCGAGCTGATCGAGGACGGCGTCGTCGTGCCGACGGATCGGCCTCTCGCGCCGCTGCCGCGGCTGGCCGCGCGGTCCTGACGATCCACAGCGCCCGGCGGGCGACCGCGTCGTCCACTGTCGGGTGACCGGGGAGGCCGTCGGGAGGTTCGGGTCGTCAGGGTGGCGGGACCGGTGGTCCGTGGTGGGCCACCACGACGAAGGAGCCCGTGATGCTCGCCCCCGACCCCGCCGTCGACCCCGCACTCGACCGCGCCGAGACCGATCCCACCGACTCCACCGACTCCACCGACACTGACTTCGCCGAGACCGATCCCACCGACACGGACCTCGCAGAGACCGACCCCGCAGAGACCGAGGCCGGCCCCGATCTCGCGCCGACCGTCCTCTCCTCGGACGGGGTCCTCCGCCCGGCCTGGGCCGATCGTGGCGAGGCGGTGCGCCGGTACTACGACACGGAGTGGGGACGACCCGTCGAGAGCGAGGCGGGGTTGTTCGAACTCATCGCCCTGCTCGTGTTCGCGGGGGGTCTGACCTGGTCGTCCGTGCTCGGCAGGCGCGACGCGCTCAGGGAGGCGTTCGCCGCGTACGACGCCTCGATCGTGGCCGCGTTCACCGACGCCGATGTCGACCGACTCGTGGCGGATGCATCCATGATCCGCAACCGGCGCAAGATCGAGGCGGTGGTCACCGACGCGCGGGCCGTCATGGCTCTGCGTGATCACGGCGGCCTCGTGGACCTGGTGTGGGGGCGTAGTGCGGGGGAGCTTGTGGCGCCTGCGGTCGATGTCAGCGAGATCCCCCGCGCCGGTGAGAGATCCGCGCGCCTGGCCGCCGACCTCAAGGAGGCGGGCTTCGTCCATCTCGGCCCGGTGATGGCCCAGGCCCTGCTGCTGGCGGCCGGCATCGTTCCCGTGCGGCGGGCCGTCGCGCAGCCGTCCGCGGTCGATCCTGCCGGGGGAACAGATCGCCGAACGGTCGACTTCTGACCTGGCATGTCCTGCCCGATCGTGAGATTCTTGAGGTGTATCCGGCTGCGGCCGGATCCCGGCCTCGGGGGAAGTCGGACGTCCTCGCACACGCACTCGTGAACTCCTGCTGATCGTCTCTGCGATCAGGGCTCTCGCGACCGCGTCGATGCGCGGCGCGGAGCAGGTGAAGAGGCGCAGGTGTTGGGTGCAGGGGGTCGGCGGGTCGTTCTCGCCGCGATCGTCGGGTTGTCAGGTCTGAGCGTGCCCACGGTGGTCCATGCGGACCCGGGGCCTGCCGCGACGTCACTCACGGGCGCGCCCAGTGCGGCCGTGGCCCGCGTGGGCGACCGGGTCGTCGTGCGCGGCAGTGTGACGGCCACCGCGGCCCGCGACGTGCAGTTGCAGCAGCTGGTGGGGCGCTCGTGGCGCCGCGTCGCGGACGTGGATTCCACCGGCACGTTCGCAGTGAACCTGCCCACCGACAGCCCCGGAGTCGGCACCTACCGCCTCCTCGCCCCGGCGACCGGCACGCACGCCGCCGGTTCCTCCGCCACCTTCACCGTCGGTGTGGGCGAGGGCGACACGAAGTCCCACGCCTTCCTCACGACCCCGCCCGTGCGGTGGGATCCCTGCACGGTCGTGGGGTACCGCGTCAACCTGGCGGGGGCGCCGCAGGGCGCGCTCGACGACGTCCGCGCCGCGGTCGCGCAGGCCTCGACGGCCAGCGGCGTGAACTACCGCTACCTCGGGACCACCAAGGTCGTCCCCGGCGCGCGGTCGACATCGGTGCCCGACGAGTACCCGGACGGCACGCACCTGGTCATCGCCTACACCACGCCCTCACGCACCAAGTTCCTCGAGAAGCGCACGAACGCCCTGGGCGTCGCCGGCGTCTTCTACGACCTGAAGGCGCAGAAGGTCGGCGGCCGTTCGTGGCACCGGGCCGTGCAGGGGTACGTCGTCATCAACACGACCAAGAACCTGCCGGGCGGGTTCGGGCGCGGCCGCGCCTCCGGCGAACTGGGCACCTGGGGGCAGGTGCTCATGCACGAGGTCGGGCACACCCTCGGCCTGGACCACCCGAAGACCGGCGACCGCGCGCAGATCATGTACCCGGAGACCACCTACAAGGAGGCACGCTGGGGAGCCGGTGACCTCGCGGGCCTGCGCCGTCTCGGCGCGGTCTCGGGATGCTTCGCCTCCGGAAGCGGCGCCACCGCCGCAGGGCCCCAGAACCCGATGACGGCCGGCATCGGGCGCTGAGCACCTCGAACCCTGCGCCGACCCGCTCGAACGGTGCGCCGGGTCCTCAGGCGTCGGTCGGTGGGGGAGGACGCCTTGGGCTGTGGGGTCGGCCTGGTCAGGGCGCAGGAGGGAGAGGGCGCCCACCAGGGAGAAGAGCAGTCCGACGCCGACGGCCCACGCCATCCCCTGGCGGGGGTACTCATTGAGCAGAACGAGTCCGACGGCCGCCGGCACGATCGTGCTCGTGACGTAGTTGGCCCCGAGCACGCCCACGGCGTGCGACACGGCGAGGCCGCGGGTCAGGTGCACCTGCGCCAACACGAGACCGCCGACCAGCAGGAAGCCCGCGACCCACAGGGTCCACGGCCACTCCCAGAACCGCCAGATGTCGGGATCGATCTCCGCGACGAGCAGGCGGGCCGTGATGGCGCTGATCGCGAACCCCAGACCGGCCAGCACGCCGCTGACACCGGGGTGGAGCCTGAACGGAATCGTGCCGAGGCACAAGGCGACTCCGGCACCGAGGACGAGCAGGTGCAGCGGCTCGATGGGGACGGCCGGCCCGGGCACGGTCGTCGCGGCCAACAGCGCGATCCCCGTGACGACGACGCCGATGGCACCGACGTCGCGGCCCTTGAGCGCGCGGGTGCCGGCGAGGTGCTGGATGAGCGCGGTGATCGCCAGACCCCCGACGACCGCCGCCTGCACGATGAGCAGCGGCAGATGCCCGCGGGCCAGGAGGGTGAAGAAGAACCCGGCTCCCTGCAGGGCGGTTCCGGTCCACCACGCGCCGGACTTGAGGGGGTGGACGTCTCCGCGGGCCCCGTCGGACAGGCGGGCCCCGGCGCCACCGTAGGCGAGCACGCCGAGGACGAGCGCGATGATGCTGAGAGTCACGTGCGCGCCAGGGCGTCGAAGGTGCGCACGGTGTCTCCTCGGTCGTTCGGGCGGACGGGCCGCCGGTCCGGGCTCAACCTACTCCCGACCCCCGCGACGAACCCAACCGGCCGAGTCGGAAAGGAGACGCATCGGACCCGCGTGTCACGCGTTCTGCAGCGAGATCTCCGCGGTCATCGTGTGCGACTGCCCGGGTTCGAGCTTGATGTGCCCGGCCAGGGCGTTCGCCGTCTCGATGCACACCATGCCCGGCCATTCGTCGTCGCCGAAGTCCGAGATCTCGGCCGCCTTGCGCTCCCAGGGATTCCACACGACCGTGCTGGCCGAGCCGGACTTCTCGACGACGACCCGGCGCTCGCCGTCGACGAGGGTGACGGTCTCGGTGGAGGCGTAGACGCGGTCGGTCTCACGCATGAACGTCACGTCGCCCTGCTGGGCGTTGACCGCACGACCACCGGGGGCCTTGTCGGCGTACCGCGCACCGTCGAGGCCCTCGACCCGCGCCTGCGTGACGTCGGAGACCCGCAGGTAGGTGTGCAGGGCCTCCTCGAGCTCCAGCTTCTGCGTGGGTGAGGTGATCGTCAGGGACATCCGCAGCGTGCGCCCCATCGTCACCTCGTACGTGGCCGTGAGATCCGAGGGCGTCTGGTCCAGGCCGGGGACGTCCTCGAGGGAGGCGAGGTCGGGCGCGGTGAGGACGACCGTGACGTCGTCCCCGACGCGGCGGGTCTCGGTGAGCGACCAGCGGACCAGGCGCAGGAACCCGTGCTGCGGGGAGCGGTTCTTGGCGCGGCCCGTGGCGAACCACGGCGCGCAGATCGGCACGCCGCCGCGCACCGCGATGCCCTCACCGCTGCGGGTCAGCGCGCTGACCCAGAGCACCTCGTCGGCACCGGCCGGCGCCCACCGGGTGACCTGGGCACCGTCGAGGTGGATCTCGCCGCGGGCCGCGGGCGTGTCGATCACCAGGCGGGGTGCATCGCCACCCTCGTAGGTGACTCCGTCGGGCAGCGACGACTGCTCAGGTGTGGTGTTCATGTGTCCATGGTCTACCGAGGAAGCGCTCACGCCCATCATGTCGGCACGAATCGCCGTGTCGTGCAGCGGTTTCGTGCCGCAGACCACGCGCCAGCCCTACGCCGCCCGCCGCAGGCGCACCTCGCGCAGCTCGTACCCGGCGATGAGGTCGAGCCAGCCGAGCCGGGGCGGACTCTCCAGGACGGGCTCGAGCGCGAGCAGGCGCGTGAGGAGGATGTCGGTCTCGTGGATGGCCAGGGAGTTTCCGGGGCAGCGGTGGTTGCCGTCGCCGAACGACATGGCCTCGGGGCGCACCCCCTTGGACATGGCCCGGTCGGGACGCACGCACAGCGGGTCCTCGCCGACCACGTCGGGATCGGCGTTGGCGGCGCGCACCGAGAGGTCCATGACGGCGCCCGCGGGGATGTGGTGGACCGTGCCGCCGTCCTGGAGCGTGATGTCCGAGGTCGCACGGCGATAGAGGTGGCCGACGACCGGCTCGAGCCGCAGGATCTCGTGGAGGATGTCGTGCCGCTCGGTCTGCTCGGCGGTGAGATAGCGCCGCCGCAGCTCGGCGTCCTCCAGCAGGTGCCAGGCGACCATGCAGATGTACTCGCGCGTGGTCACCATGCCGGCCGCGCCGTAGGTCACGCACTCGATGAGGATCTCGGGGTCGGTGTAGTCCTGGTCGATGAGGTGGGAGATCACGTCCTCGTCGCGCTCGCGGCGCCGGGCGACGATCGCCGGTCTGACGTCGCGCACATAGAACAAGGACAGCGGCGCGAGGGCCCGCGCGGACATCGCGAGGGCCGAGAACCTCCCCGCCAAGGACGCCGCGCCGCCCTTGATGGTCGCGGCCACACGGGCGGGGGTGGCAGCTCGCCGTCTCGGCGGTGATCCTCGCCGTCGGCAGCGCCTTCCTCGGCGTCGGGATCGGTCGACCGAGGCGGCTGGGCGGGGATCGAGAAGAGGCGTTCCAGTCGCCTCGACAGGCCCGCCCGGTCGGAGTTGGTCAGGCCGATGACCTGGGCGGCGACCTCGACGGAGTAGCGCAGGCTGATGTCGGCCAGGTCGACGGAGCGGCCCGCGTCGAACTCGGCGGTGACTTCGGCGACGAGCCGATCGGCGCGGTCCTCCATGAGGTCGCGGTAGCGGCGGGCGACGGTGGCCGGCGCGAAGTACCGGGCGATCATGCTGCGCTGGCGGCGGTGTTCGGGGCCGTCCATGAAGAGGATCGGGTCCTTCATCGTCTTTCGGCCCTCGGTGGCCATGTCGGCGTTGAAACCGGCCTGGACCGTGGTCGTCCCGGCGCGCAGGATCTCCTTGACCAGGGGATAGGACCGCACGTGGCAGACGCCGTCGATCACCTCCACCGGCGGAGTCAGGGCCTCTCCCTCGCGGACGGTCTTGCGTTCTCCGAAGCCCGTGTGGGCACGCGGTCATGGGCGCTCCTTGTGTCGACACTCCTCGCCCAGTCTGACGGTCGAGGGGGCGCCGACGTTCCCGGTCGGATGCAACACACGCGCCGATGCCACACGCGCCGAAGGGGCGGCGCGTCGTGACGCGCCGCCCCTTCGTGTGGGACCTGGGCCTGTGACCGCTCCGGGTGCCGCGACGGCGGTGGTGGAGTCGCCGTCGATGTCCTCTTCGGCAGCGTCGGGGCAGGTGCGAGGTCTTCCGGTCGATCGCCCGTATCGGATCCGGTCAGGAACAGGTCAAGAGACGGTCAAGTGGCAGGGGGAACCCTGCAGGGGAGTGTGCCGACTCGTGCCACGCTGGACCCATGATGCGCCGCCGGGCCTTGATGAGGCCTCCCGAGCCCGGTCTGGGTGGGGCCGTCGTCTCGCTCATCGACCGCGAGCCGGTCGACCTCGAGCGCGCGATGGCCCAGTGGCGCGACGTGCGCGAGGCGGTGTCCGCGGCGGGGTGGGAGGTCGTCGTCGTCGAGGGACACGAGGGTGATCCGCCGTGCCCCGACGGGGTGTTCGTCGGCGACGCCGCGGTCTCCGTGGGCGGCCGGGTCATCCTCACCCGGTCGGCGGTGGAGTCACGTCGCCCGGAGCGGGCCGCGATCCGGCGGACGCTGGCGTCCAGGCATGTTCGCGTGGTGCCGATCCGCCGTCCGGGGACGGTCGACGGTGGTGACCTCGTGCGCGTCGGGGACGTCGTCTACGTCGGCGTGGGCGTGCGGACCAACCGTGCGGGGCTGGCGCAGGTGACCAGGACGCTGGAGGCCTCGGGGCTCGAGGTCGTCCCCGTCCCGCTGCACAAGTCGGTGCAGCTCAACTCGGGTGTGACGGCGCTGCCGTGCGGCACGGTCCTCGGCCACCCGCCCCTGGTCGACGACCCGTCGGTGTTCGAGGACTTCGTGCCGGTGCCCGAACGCGGTGGGGCGCACGCCTTTCCGCTCGGGGGAGGCGCGGTGCTCGTGGCGGCCAGCGCGCCGGGGTCGGCCCGGACCATCGCCGACCTCGGGTACGAGCCGGTCCTCGTCGACATCAGCGAGTTCGAGAAGCGCGAGGGCACGATGACGTGCCTGCTCGCGCCGTTCTGATCGCCGGAGTCCGCCCGAGTTCGCGTGGCCGCCTGAGTTCGCCTCAGCCGCGGCGCAGGTCGGCGAGCTGCGGGGCGATCTCGTCCCAGGCATCGGGGGAGGCGGCCGCCAACAGCCCCGTCCGGCCGCGTGCCCCGTCGGCCACCCCGTATCGGGTGCCGTCGAGGAACCGCACGACGCCGCCGAGTTCCTCGGTCATCAGGGATCCGGGCGCGTGGTCCCACGGCAGGCCGCGGGTGTAGTGCAGGGCGTGGGCCCGGCCCTCCAGCAGCCACGGGTAGTCGATGCCGCAACTCCAGGCGGTGGGGCCGAGATCGAGTGTGCCGTGGCGCCCTTCGAGGGAGGGGCTGGAGGTGCACACCGTGAGTCCGTCGGCGGGAACGCTCATGGCGGGCAGCCGGACTCCGTCGCGGTAGACGCCGGCGCCCTTCTCGGCGACGTAGGCGACGTCGTGGGCGGGGTGGAGGATCCAGGCGCGCACGGGCTCCCCGTCGCGGAGTTCGGCGAGCATGACCGCGTGATCGGGCGAGCCGTTGACGAAGTTCTTGGTGCCGTCGACCGGGTCGACGGTGAACGCGTGACCCGCGCCCGCCAGGGCCTTGGGGAGGTCGGGGTCGGCCGCCGTGGCCTCCTCGCCCACGACGAGGACGTGTGGATCGTCGCGTAAGAGGGCCTCGGTGATGAGTTGCTCCGCCTCGTGATCGGCGACCGTGACCAGATCGCCGGGCTTCTTCTCCATCACCTCACCCGATCCGAGGGCCCGGAAGCGGGGGTGATGACCTCTGCAGCGACCTCGCGCATCAGGTCGAGAACGGCTTGGGTGTCCACGCACCCACCGTCTCACATCGCCTCAGCTGCGGTCCTTCCACTTCGGCGTCGTGGTCGGCACATGGTTGGTCATGGCCTCGATCAGGGAACTCGGTTCGGGATCGATCGTGTAGAGGCCGAGGTGCGGGGCGCGGATGAATCCCTGCGACACGCAGTGCCCGAAGAACGAGGTGAGCCGGTCGTAGAAACCGAGGGTGTTGAGCAGACCGACGGGTTTGGCGATGAGGCCCAGCTGGTTCCAGGTGAGGATCTCCACGAGCTCCTCCAGGGTCCCGAATCCGCCCGGGAGGGCGACGAACCCGTCGGAGGTCTCGGCCATGATCGCCTTGCGTTCGTGCATCGAGTTGGTGACGTGCAACTCCGTCAGGCCGGGATGGGCGATCTCCGAGGACACCAGGTGTTCGGGGATCACCCCGACCACCTCGCCACCCCCGGCGAGGACGGCGTCGGCCAAGGCACCCATGAGCCCGACGGACGCGCCGCCGTAGACGAGCCTCATGCCGCGGCGGGCCAGCTCGTCGCCGAGTGCGGTGGCGGCCTCGAGGTACCGGGGGTCGTCACCGGGGCTGGAACCGCAGAAGACACAGACACTGCGCATATCCTCCAGCCTACGGGCGTGGCCGTCGGCGCGCATGAGGGCTGCTGCCGGCCGGAGGCCTCCCCACACCCGGCTCCCGCCGAAACCGAGGGCGCCCCTCACAGGGTGAGCGGTACCTTGACCGGCATGGACACCAACCTCACCCGTGCGGAGTGCGCCCACCGCAGCGCCGACGTGACCTTGACCTCCTACCGGGTCGAACTGGACGTGTCCGACGCGACCGACCCGCAGGAGGCGACGTTCTCCTCGGTGACGACGATCGACCTGAGCAGCGCCTCGGGGCACATCGTGCTCGACTTCATCGGCGAGGTCACGGGCGTGGACGTGGACGGGCAGGCCCGCGACGTCGACGCCGACGGAGCCCGCGTCCGCGTGGACGTCCCGGCGGGCGCGCCGTGCGCCGTCACGGTGCGCGGGCGGGCGCGTTACTCACGGTCGGGCGAGGGCATGCACCGCTTCGTCGACCCGGCCGACGACCGCGTCTACCTGTACACGCAGTACGAGCCCTCCGATTCGCGCCGGGTCTTCGCGTGCTTCGAGCAGCCCGACCTCAAGGCCCCGTTCACGTTCGTCGTCACCGGCCCGGACGACTGGGAGATCCGCAGCAACGGCGCCGAGATCGCCCGCGAGGAGAGCCCCGCCAACCGCGCCGGCCTGCGGTGCTCGCGCCGCACGTTCGCGACGACCCCGCCGCAGTCAACCTACCTCACCTGCGTCATCGCCGGGCCCTACCGCCGGTGGGACGACGAGTGGAGCCGCACCGTCGCGGACGGCAGCCACCTGCGGGTGCCGCTCGCGTTGCTCTGCCGGGAGTCCCTGGCCGCCGCCTTCGACCCCGAGAACCTCTTCGAACTCACCAAGGCCGGCCTCGACCACTTCGACACCGCGTTCGCCTATCCCTACCCCTGGGGCAAGTACGACCAGATCTTCGTGCCCGAGTACAACCTCGGCGCGATGGAGAACCCGGGCCTGGTCACGTTCTCCGACCAGGCGTACGTGTACGAGTCGGCCGCCACGCGCTCGCAGTACGAGGGCCGCTCCAACACCCTCATGCACGAGATGTCGCACATGTGGTTCGGCGACCTCGTCACGCCCCGCTGGTGGGACGAGCTGTGGCTCAAGGAGTCCTTCGCCGACTACATGGGCACCGCCGCCAACGCGCTCGCCACCGACTTCACCGACGCGTGGACGCCGTTCTGCGTGCGGCGCAAGGCGTGGGCGTACGAGCAGGACCAGTTGCCGACGACGCACCCGATCGTCGCCGACATCCCCGACATCGAGGCGGCCCGGCAGAACTTCGACGGCATCACCTACGCCAAGGGCGCGAGCGTGCTCAAGCAACTCGCGGCGTACGTGGGTGAGGAGGAGTTCTACGAGGGCGCGCGGCGCTACTTCGCCCGGCACGCGTTCGGCTCGACGACCCTGCCCGACCTGCTCGCCACGCTGGAAGAGGCCTCCGGGCGCGAGCTGGGGCCGTGGGTCGAGCAGTGGCTGCACACGACCGGCGTCTCCGAACTCACGCCCCGGGTGAGCCTCGCCGACGACGGCACGATCGCCGAACTGGTCGTCGAGCAGGCCGGGTCCGGTGCGGACGGAGACGTGTGGCGCGATCACCGGCTGGTCGTCGGCCTCTACGACCTCGACGGCGAGGGAGTCGGCGACGGCGACGAAGGCCGCCGCGTGCTGCGCCGGCGTGCCCGCCTCGAACTCGACGTCACCGGCGAGCGGACGCTCGTGGAGGAGGCGACCGGACTCCCGGCGCCCGCGTTGATCCTGGTCAACGACGACGACCTCACCTACGCCAAGGTCCGGTTGGACGAGCGCAGCCTGGAGACGATCCGCGGCACGTTCGCGATCGAGTCCTCGCTCACGCGGGCCTGCGTGTGGTCGGCCCTGTGGAACGCCTGCCGCGACGCGCTCCTGCCGGCGTCCGATTTCGTCGACCTCGTCTGCCGTCACGCGCCGACCGAGTCACACGTCGGGCTGCTGACGGCGGCCCTGGGCAACGCGCTCACGGCGGCTCGGTCCTACGCGCCCACCGAGCGTCGCGAGGAGCTGGTCCGCCGCATCCTCGACCTGTCCGCCGAGCAGATGCGGGCGGCCGAGCCCGGATCGAGCACCCAGATCGTGTTCGCCCGGACCTTCGTGATCGCGGCCCTGTCCTGCGACGCACGCGCGACGGAGATCCGTGCGCTGCTCGAGGGCACCGACGTCGTCGACGGGCTCGCGATGGACTCGATGATGCGGTGGGGACTCTGGCGGGCGCTGGTCGCCACCGGGCACGCAAGCGAGGCGGACATCGACGCCGAGCGGCAGCGGGACACCGGCTCGCCGGCGCGGATCCGGCACCTCACCGTGCAGTCCTCGCGGCCCGACGCGGCGACCAAGGAGCGGGCGTTCACGGCCGTGCTGGAGGATCCGGACGTGTCCAACGACGACGTCACGGCCTACACCACCGGATTCTCGACGCCGGGTCACGGACCCCTCACCGAGTCGTATCTGCAGCGGTACCTCGACGCGCTGCTGCCCTTCTGGCAGTCCCGCAGCCAGGAGATCGCGACCCGCATGGTGGACGGCTTCTTCCTCGGCGGCGACCTGACCGAGGGGCAGGGCGTGGAGGAGCAGCCGGTCGTCGTCGCGCTGCGCACCTGGCTCGGCGACCACGAGGACGCCCCGGCGGCGCTCCGGCGTCTCGTCGTCGAGCAACTGGCTCTGCTCGAGCGCGCCCTGCGGGCCCAGGCGGCGGGGTAGAGGCTCCCGCCGGTTCCAGTGACGGGTGGTGGGGGTCGTGGGCTCAGGTCCCTCGCCCCTAAGGTGGCGTGCATGGACAAGCCGAACGTCACCATTCCCGAGGGCGACGCCCCCACCGAACTGCTGCTGGAGGACCTGACCGAGGGGTCGGGCCAGGAGGCCGCGCATGGCCACACCGTCGCGGCGCACTACGTCGGGGTCGCGTGGTCCACCCGGGCGGAGTTCGACAGCAGCTACGACCGCGGCGAGCCCCTGAGGTTCCCGCTGGGACAGGGCATGGTCATCAAGGGCTGGGAGGACGGCATCGTCGGGATGAAGGTCGGCGGACGTCGCCGCATCACGATCCCGCCGGAGCTCGGCTACGGCGCCCGCGGTGCCGGTGGCGCGATCAAGCCCAACGAGACCCTGGTGTTCGTCGTCGACCTGGTCGACGTCGCGTAAGAGACCGAATCCACTGACGCCGAGACCGCCGCCTATAGGCGGCGGTCTCGGCGTTCTTCGTTGCGCGTCAGTTGGGGTTCTGGGCCCACAGGTCGGGGCCGAAGACCTCGTAGCGGATGCGCTCGCCGGAGACTCCCTTGTCGAGGAGGCTGCGGCGCACGGTGCGCATGAACGGCAGCGGGCCGCACATGAAGACGGTCGCGTTCTCCGGCACCTCGACGTCGGTGAGGTCCATCAGACCCTCGACCGCGCCACGCTCGGCGGCGCCCTCGAGGTCCTCGTACCAGAGGTGCGAGCCGACCGACTCCAGCCGCCCTGCGCTCGCCGACACCGTGTCGTACAGCGGGTGGCGTCCGGCGGAGGCGTCCGCGTGGACCATGAGCACCGGACGCTTCGGGGCCCGGTCCGCGAGGTCGTCGACGATGGCGGCCATCGGGGTGATGCCGACCCCGGCGCTGACCAGCACCAACGGGTCGCTGGAGTCGTCGAGGACGACGTCGCCACACGGCACGGAGACGGGGATGACCGTCCCCTCCGGGCAGTTGTCGATGAGGTGGTTGGACACGAGCCCGTCCGGGGCGCCGTCCACGCCGCGCACCCGGCGGACCGTGATCTGCAGCGTCGTCGACTTGGGGCCGGAGGAGATCGTGTACTGCCGCGGCTGGGTGCCACCGTCGGTGAGGACGGGGTTGACCGTGACGTACTGGCCGGCGCTGTGCGCGGGCACCTCGCCGCCGTCGACCGGGGCGAGCACGAACGTGACGACCTCGGCGCTCTCGTCGACGCCGACCTCGTCGATCCGGTCGGTGACCCGGTAGTCGCGCCACGGGTTCTCGGGGTCGAGGCCGTGCTGCGCGTAGAGCTTGGCCTCCTCGGCCACGAGCTGCAGCGCGAAGAGCCAGTAGACCTCGTCCCACGCGGCGGCGATCTCGGGCGTGACGGCGTCGCCGAGCACGTCGCCGATGGCCCACATGAGGTGGTGTCCGACGATCGTGTACTGCGGCGCGGTGATGCCGAGCGAGACGTGCTTGTGGGCGATGCGCTGCAGCACCGGCTCGAACGACGGCGAATCGGGGTCGATGAGGTGCACCGCGTACGCGACGACCGAGGCCGCCAGCGCCTGGGCCTGCTCACCGAGCTCCTGGTCGGCGCGGTTGAAGATGTCGAGGAGCTCGGGGTGAGCCTCGAACATGTGCGGGTAGAACCGCGAGGTGATCTCGACGGCGTGCTCGGCGACGACGCCGGCGGTGGCCTTGACGACCTCGGTGGACTGCTGTGAAAGCACTGGTGAAGCCTCCGGTCGGGGTATGCGGACCGCTCCCACATTCATTTGAACGGGAAGTAGCGTGAAAAACAAGGACAGAGTACGCGCTGTGCCCCACCAGGCGTCCAGACCCTGACGTCAGTGGGATGGGAGTAGTGTCCAGCGATCGAGGCATCCACCGGCCTCTTGCACACCGGTCGACATCACCCGTGCCCCGTCGACTCCCGCACCATCCGTCCGATCCACCTCGATTCCGAACCCACCAGGAGGCCCGATGAGCCCACTTGCCTGGCAGATCGCCACGATGGTCGTGTACCTCGTGGCCATGCTGCTGGTCGGCTGGTACAGCTACCGCCGCACCCACGATCTCGGCGACTACATGCTCGGCGGCCGTGATCTTCCTCCGAGCGTCGCCGCCCTGTCGGCCGGTGCCTCGGACATGTCGGGCTGGCTGCTCATGGGCCTGCCCGGCGCCATCTACGCCTCGGGACTCGTGGAGTCGTGGATCGCCGTCGGCCTCACCGTCGGCGCGTGGGCCAACTGGAAGTGGGTGGCGCCGCGCCTGCGCGCCTACTCCGAGGTCGCCAACGACTCCATCACGGTCCCCAGCTTCTTCGAGAACCGGTTGCACGACCGCTCGCGCGCGCTGCGCATGACGTCGGCCGTGATCATCCTCGTGTTCTTCACGTTCTACGTCAGCTCCGGCATGACGGCCAGCGGCGTCTTCTACCAGAGCTCGTTCGGCCGCTCCTATGAGGAGGGCCTGCTCGTCATCTCGGCGGTGACGGTGGCCTACACGCTGTTCGGCGGGTTCCTCGCCGTCAGCTACACCGACTTCCTGCAGGGCGTGATGATGGTCGCCGCCCTCGTCGCGGTGCCGCTGGTCGGCCTGTTCGTCGTCGGCGGTCTGGGCGAGGTGTCCTCCACCGTGCGGGCCGTCGACCCCGACTTCCTGTCGCTGGTGCAGGGAGCCACGGTCGTCGGCGTCGTCTCCTCGCTGGCCTGGGGACTCGGCTACTTCGGGCAGCCGCACATCATCACGAGGTTCATGGCGCTGCGGTCCGCGGACGAGGCGGTCGCGGGTCGGCGCATCGGGATCGGCTGGATGATCTTCTCGGTGACCGGCGCGATCTGCACGGCGCTGGTCGGCCTCACCTACTTCCGGCAGCACCCCGAACTGGCCATCACCGACCCCGAGACGGTGTACATCCGCATGGGTCAGATCCTGTTCCACCCGATCATCGCCGGGTTCATGCTCGCCGCCGTGCTGGCCGCGATCATGAGCACGATGAGCAGCCAGCTCATCGTGACCTCATCCGCGCTGGTCGAGGACATCTACCGGGCGTTCGGCAAGGCGAGCAGCGACACCCGCAACGTGCTGCTCGGACGTCTCGCGGTGCTGGTGGTCGCGCTCATCGCCGGGTGGTTGGCATGGGAGCAGAACGCCACGATCCTCCGGCTCGTGTCGTTCGCCTGGGCCGGTTTCGGTGGAGCCCTCGGCCCGATCGTGTTGCTGTCGCTGTACTGGCGCAAGCTCACGTGGCAGGGAGCTCTGTCGGGCATGATCGTCGGTGCCCTGACCGTCGGCTTCTGGGGTCCGAGCTCGACGTGGGGCGGCACGCGCGAGGATCCGCTGTTCGGTCTGTACGAGATCGTGCCCGGGTTCGCGCTCAACCTGCTGGTGGCGGTCGTCGTCAGCATGATGACCTACCGGCGCAACGAGGCGCTGGAGGGTGAGTTCGACGCGATGCGCACGCTCGGCCACGAGATCAAGGCCGAGGAAAAGCAGGCCTGAGGGTCACGCGCCACGTGGAGCACAGGAATCGACGGGCGCACAGGAACGACGGGGCGGGGCTCGATGAGCTCCGCCCCGTCGCTTTCTTCACAGGGTGGCGCCGAGGGGGTGGCGCCGGAGGGGGTCGGTGGGACGCCGCGGTCGCAGGTGTGGACCGGGCGTCGCGGGTCAGGCCAGCGAGGAGCGGCCGAGGCTGCGGGGTCCGCGCTCGATCGAGTAGGCGTCCGCGAGGCGGAGGAAGCGCTCGGTCGGGTCGGTGCGGTCGTGGGTGCGGGCGACGTGCCGGCCGTGGGTGCGGCGGGTGCCGCGGGCGTCGATGTAGGTGCCGATGTCGGCGGCGACGTACGTGGATCCGGTCGTCGCGCGGCTGCCGGCGGGCGAATGCGCGGCGAAGGTCTCCTGCGTGGCGGTCGGCGTGTCCGCGATCGTCCGGTCCGGTGCGTCGACGACGGTGGCCTGGACGACCCGCAGCGCCGGCCGGGGCGGTGTCGGGCGGGTCGGCATCAGGCCGGCGTAGATGTCACGCGAGGCGGTCTGCGCCTCGGTGGAACGCTCCGTGGCCGAGGCGACCGAGATGAAGAACCACACGAAGCCCGCCAGCGACAGCGACAGCATGACCACCTGGTACCAGCGCGGCGCGGTGGGCAGGAGACAGGCCGCGTTCCCCACGACGAGCGCGCCACCGATGATGTACCCGATGAGCGGCAGGTCCCGCCCGCGGCGACGTAGCCCGGCATCACCCGCCGCGGTAGCCGCCACGAGCACGGCGGATGCAGCCAGCAGTGAGATGTGGATCGTGTCCATCGGTGACCCCCAAGGTCGAAAATGTCGTCGGAGGATCCCCCCGGATCCCCCTCGTGGCTCCCCAGCCACGCGGCGAGGCGTCGTGAACGCCCGTCCAGGTGGAGCGTACTGAACTACCGTCCAGGACGGGCATCCAGATCGGTGCCGATGTATCCCTGTGCGGGCAGGGCGGATGAACCGGTTTGTCGCGCCAGGGGATTCACGGGCGGCTCGTGACGACGGCCGAGACACGACGGGACAGACGAGCTCGGGCCGCCTCCACGTGGGAGGCGGCCCGAGCTGGGTCTGGCGGGAGGGTGCGGGGTGATCAGCCCTTGGCGGTCGACGACCCGCCGCGGGTGCCGTCCTGGCGGGCCTCGGCGTTGGTGGCGGCCTCGGATTCCAGCCGGATCTGGCGGCCGGCCTCGATGACCTCGTCACGCTTGGCGGCAGCCTTGTCGCTGACGGTCGTGTCGCGCGGCGGCAGCTGGAGCGTCTCCTCGGCCTTCAGGCCGGCCTGCAGCTGGCGCGAGCGCTCGAGCTCGGCGTCGATCTCGGCACCGAAGAGCAGCGCGTTGTTCGTGATCCACAGCCACAGCAGGAAGATGATGACGCCACCGAGGGAGCCGTAGGTGGCGTTGTAGTTGCCGAAGTTGGCGACGTAGAAGCCGAAGGCCACCGAGACCAGGAGCCAGCCGACGATCGCCACCGCGGAACCGACACTGATCCAGCGGAACTTGGGTTGCCGCACGTTCGGCGTGATGAAGTACAGCAGCGCCACGATGAGGATGACGATGGCCAGCAGGACCGGCCACTTGACGACGTCCCACACCATCACGGCGGTGTCACCGAGCCCGATGAGGTCGCCGGCGGCGCGGGCGACCGGGCCGCTGACGGCCAGGCCGAATCCGACGACCGCGATGAGCGCCAGGATGAGCAGGGTGACCAGGTAGAAGAGCGGGCGGGCCTTCCAGATCGGGCGTCCCTCGTCGACCTCGTAGATGCGGTTCATCGCCCGCGAGAACGCGGTGGTGTAGTTCGACGCCGACCACAGCGCCACCAGGAGACCGGTGACCAGCGCGAATCCGGCCGCCCGCGTCTGCACCATGGAGGCGACGACCGGCTCGACCATGGACAGGACGTCGTTGGGGACGAAGTCCGAGGCGAGGCCGAGGAGCGCATCGACGGTGCGCTGCCCCTGGCCGAACACGCCCAGCAGCGACACCAGGGCGAGCAGGGCGGGAAAGATCGACAGGACGGCGAAGTAGGTCAACGCCGCCGCCGAGTCCGTGCACCCGTCGCGGTTGAACTCCATGAGGGCCTTGCGGGCCGTGTACCGCCACGACGGCTTGGTGAGCTCGGTGGGGTTGTCGGGTTTGAAGGGCGCGTCGGGCGGCGGGGCCGTCTCGGCCTTGCGCGCGCTGGTGCCCTCCGAAGGCTGGCTCATGGTGGGGGTCCTCAAGGCGGGTTGGGTGTCGTCGACAACCGCGACGATACCCGCGTGACGTGCGGACCAAACTTCTTCGAGCCCGTGGGTGTGGCGGCAGCCCAGGCGCCCTCGCAGCGGGGCGGCGTGATCGCGCGGCAGCCCGGTGCGGGTCGGACGGAGGCCTCGGGGGCGCCGGTCGGCGCGCGGCCTCGACGGAGTGGCCAGGCCGCACCGATCCGCCCGCTGTGGGGGGAGCGGCCGGCGGCGTGACCGGTGTCCTCGGGTGTCCTTCTCGTGCACTGCGCGAGCCCTCCGTGGCCGTCGTCCCGGGCACGGCCCGGGGCCGCAGTCCGTCGCGGCCGTTTTCCTCATCGGCCCGGGGCCCGGGTTACTGAGGGGTTCGGGGGTCTCGGTCGAACGTCCGACCCGAGGCGTGGGGCGGTTCGATCGGGGGGTGTGGGGCGGGGGCGGTGCGACGGTCTTCGAGCCGGCACGGCATGGGTGGCGAGTCACCTTGTGGGGCAGCGATATTCGCGGGGATAGTGCGCGGGTGTCGGCGCCTGTTGTCGGTCGTGACATCAGCAGCGCGACGGTGCGAACCCGGCCGGTGACCTCCGTCACTTTCCCCGCGGTGCGAGGTGCGGACGTCGGACCGGTCGACCTACCACTCGTGAGGGCGCCCGATCCACTACCGTCGAGGCATGTCGCGACCTCACGCCGCCGCCCTCGTCGAGGACGCGTGGAACTCCCGGATGAACCGCGTGCTCGCCTCGCGAGGCTGGACGCCGCGGGCCATCGGTCACACCGGCTACGGTTCGCCCGATTTCGTGCGGATCCTCGGGCGGTTGATGCTGACCCGCCACCCCGACGACGTCACCGGCACCGGGGACTCCGGCGAGGACGAGGTGGCCCTCGAGCCGGAGCCGCGGGTGCGCGGGTGGCGCGCGTTCATGACGGCCCAGTTGATGAACGCCCCCGTCGTCATCGATGTGGCCGGGGTCGAGCACGAGGCCTACTCGGACCGCAGCGGCTACATCGACGTCACCATCGACGGGCACGACCTGCCGCCGGGGTGGCACGAGGTCACGATCACGCCCGTGGGCGGAACGCCCGACACGGCTACGGTGATGATCGTCGACCCGGCGGTACGGTTCGGTCTCGTCAGCGACATCGACGACACGATCATCACCACCTCGCTGCCGCGTCCGCTGCTCGCCGCCTACAACACGTTCGTGCTCCACGAGCAGGCGAGGCACATCGTGCCCGGCATGGCGCCGATGTACCGCGAGCTCCTGGAGATGCAGGAGGGGGCGCCGATCTTCTACCTCTCCACCGGGGCGTGGAACACGGCCGACACCCTCAACCGGTTCATCCGCCGGCACGGCTACCCCCGCGGGCCGCTGCTCCTCACCGACTGGGGGCCGACCAACACCGGCTGGTTCCGTTCGGGGCAGCAGCACAAGCGGGTCAACCTGCACCGGCTGGCGCGCGAGTTCCCGCAGATCCACTGGGTGCTCATCGGCGACGACGGGCAGCACGACCCCAAGATCTACGGCGACTTCGCGCGGGACCGCCCCGACGTGGTGCGGGCCATCGGCATCCGTGAACTGTCCACGACGCAGCAGGTGCTCAGCCACGGGCTGCCCGTCTCGATCGAGGGATTCGGGCCGCGGGTGCGCAAACCCGTGCCGGTGCTGCGCGCTCCCGACGGCTACGGCCTGCTTCGGCAGATGCGGGCCCTGCTCGGTCAGGTCTGAGTCGTGCCCGAGCTGCCGGAGGTGCAGGCGCTGGCCGACTTCCTGTCCGCCCGCCTCGTCCAGGACGAGCCGCGCGTCGTGGTGTCCGTCCAGCTCGGGTCGATCGCCGTGCTCAAGACGTACGACCCGCCGCCGGACGCGCTCGCGGGCCTCCCGGTCGCGGGAGTGCGGCGCGTCGGCAAGTTCATCGACCTCGACTGCGAGGGGACCCATCTGGTGTTCCACCTCGCCAAGGCCGGGTGGTTGCGGTGGTCGGAGGCGTTGTCGGAGAAGCCGCTGCGCCCGGGAAAGTCGCCGATCGCGTTGCGGGTGCGGTTCGACGACGGGTCGGGCTTCGACCTGACGGAGGCGGGCACCCGCAAGAGTCTAGCGGTGTACGTCGTCGACGACCCCCAGGCCGTTCCGCGGGTGGCGTCCCTCGGGCCGGACCCGCTGGGTGAGGACTTCACCCTCGCCGCGTTCACGACGATCCTGCGGAGCAAGCGTGCCCAGATCAAGGGGGTCCTGCGGGATCAGGGCCTCATCGCCGGCATCGGCAACGCGTACTCCGACGAGATCCTGCACGTGGCCAAGCTGTCGCCGTTCGCGATGACGACGTCGCTGGACGAGGCGACCGTGGAGCGGCTGTACGAGGCGCTGCAGGAGACGCTGCGGGCCGCGGTGGGGGCGGCGAGCGGCAAGCCGGCCGCCGAACTCAAGGACGCCAAGCGCGGGGGCATGCGGGTCCACGGCCGCACCGGGCAGGAGTGTCCGGTGTGCGGCGACGTGGTGCGGGAGGTGTCGTTCGCCGACTCCTCGCTGCAGTACTGCGCCACCTGCCAGACCGGCGGCAAACCGTTGGCCGATCGTCGGATGTCCCGCCTGCTCAAGTGACGCTGCAGCGGCGTCGACACACGTCCGGAGCGTTCGGATGCGATCGAGGGGTGGCCGGCCGACGGCCTTCTCCGGGGGTGGGGAGAGGCGCGTCCGGGCGCCGGGGTGTGTGGGTTTTCCGCAGGGGCGGGTTCGGTTCCGGCGCAGGTGAGCAGGGCCGCTGAGCGCGGGCCCGCCGGCCGTGTGGTCATCGACATCGGCGCTGGTCGTCACGGATGATTCCCCAGATGGGGGAGCGGGAGAAGACGTCATGACGGCCTCGACGGAGGCCACGCGAGAGGTGCCGGCGGGAGTGTCCGACGGCACCTTGACCGTGTCGACCGCCGGCCCCGACCTCCTCGACAGTCGCCGAGCGACGCTCGGGCTGCATCGGGCTCTGCGTCAGCTCGTCGGGGCGTGCCGCGCCGAACGTCGGGCGCTGCCGCTCATCCCGGTCGTGACCGTGCGTGAGGGCGTCGTCGAGGCGCACCTGTCGGCGCCACTGGGTCCGGCGCCGCGACCGTGGCGGACCCGTGGCCACCTGTGGAGCGTCGAGACGGCCGAACTGCCGCGGAGTGAGGAGACGCTCGACGCCTACCCGGGGTTGGTTCCCCTGGGACGCGCAGGCGATCGGGCCGTGCTCGTGGATCTCGCGGCGGCACCCGGTCTCATCGAGATCGCCGGTGCGGTCTCCGAGGTGCACGAGGTGCTCGCCCGCATCGCGAGCGGTCTCCTGCGGGCGCCGTGGTCGCGGCGGGTGCACATCACGGCCGTCGGCCTGGGAGGTGGGCGCCGCGGCGGGGATCCCGGTGGGGATCCCGGTGGGGCTTCGGGTGAAGGACCTGGTGGGGAGCCGGGTGCGACTCCGGGCGGGGATCCTCGGGTGCGTTCGGTGTCCGGCCTTGCCGACGTCCTGTCCGGCGGACCTCTCGATCTCGGTGGCGTGCGGGGCCGCTGGGGCGCACCACCGCGCGGTGCGCACGAGGTCGTCCTCATGGCGAGGCCCGCCGACGACGTGGAGCGGAGGCTCGTGCGGCAGGCGTCCCGGTCGCGCGGGGCGCCCACCGTGATCGCCCCCGGAGTGGGGCACGGGGTATGGCAGTGGCGGGTCGAATCCGGGGTGGTGATGTGGTGAGGGGCTCGAGAGGCGGCTCGAAGAGCGGCGCCACGGCGGGACCGAAGACGGGGCCCAAGGCGGGAGCCAGGGCGAGAGCGGCGAAGGCTCCGCGGACGTCGGCGACCTCCGCGCAGAACCCGGGATCGGCGAGCGGGGCGACGCTCGGGTTGATGACGGCGCCGGACGGCACCGACGTGTTCGTCCGTCCTCCGGGCGGGGTTCCGGTGCCGGCCGGGGGTGTGCTGCGAGGCGTCGGCCCGCACCTGGACGGCACCGTCGAGGAGGCGATCCGGGCAGGTCTCGAGGTGACCGAGTTGCCCTTCGGGGTCGTGGAGATCGTCGTGGTCAGCGGCCTCGGCGCGGGCATCGTTCACCGGCTCGAGGTGGGACGCTACCGATGCGGAGGCGACGCCGAGGCCGACGTGCCGCTGCCCACGCGGGCGACCTGGTGGGTGGACGTGCGCTGTGGTGGTGTCGTGCGGCTCGAGAGCGCCGAGAACGCCGAGAGCGCCGTGCGCACCGACGCCGAAGGGCCGAGGGCCGAGCGGGACCTCCACGACGTGGTGCTCGACGTGGTGCTTGACGATGTCGTGGCCGATGACGGCGGACCCGGTGATGGCCGAACCGAGCCCGAGCCCGAGTGCGACCCCAGCCCCGAGCCCGACACTCGAGCGTGGAGCGAGCCGTGGCCGGTCGGGGAGCGACGTCGGGTGGGTGGCCTGGAGTTGCTGCTGCGCTGGTGCGCCGGTCCTGCGGAGGCGCTGCGTCCCGTGGCGGGGCTTCCGTTGGCCGACGTGCTGCTCGACCGGGTCTCCGGTGCTGAGGCAGCCGGTTCCGACGCCGCTCCGGCCGAGCGGTTCACGTGGGAACTGGGGCGGACGGATGGGGAGGTCGTCAGCGTCGATCTGGCCGCCGAGCCGTTGCTCACCGTCATCGGCGAACATCGCCACGTCTTCGCGCGGGCACTCCTCGGGAGGCTGATCGCCTCGTGGGGGCCGGATCGTCTGCGGCTGACCCTGTTGGCTCCGGGCGTCGACGAGGGGCGGAGCCAGTGGGCGTGGATGCGGTGGTTGCCGCACGCGCGGTGCCACGACGAGCGGTTCGTGCGGGCCGGGTTCGACGATGCGGCGTGCGCCCGGCTGGTGGGGGAGATCGCGGCGGCGCCCGGCGGATCCGTCGACGTGGTGGTCGTGGACGGCGTGGCCGGTGACCCCCGACGCATCGCACGCCCGGGCTTGGCGGTCCTCGTGCTCGGCGAGCGGGACGGCGTCGGACCGGTCGTCGACGTGGCGGGGCCGCGGGCTCACGTGCGCGGGTTGGCCGGGGTCGGGGACGTCGACGTCGACCTGCCGGCCCTGGAGTGGAGTGAGCGGTTGGCGCGCACGACCGCGGTCGCCGAGCACGGGCGGGTCGTGTCGGGAGGCCGCCTGGCGGAGCTCCTCGAGGTCGAGCCGGACGATGCCGACGCGGTGGCGGGCCGGTGGGCCGGGCGGCCGAGTACCCGCGTCCCCGTGGGTCGGGTCGTGGACGCCGGCAAGGAGGGGGCGGCGACGGTGGACCTGCGGACGGATGGCCCGCACGCTCTGGTGGGCGGCACCACCGGCTCGGGAAAGTCGGAGTTGTTGCAGACGCTGGTGGCGAGTCTGGCGGCGGTCAATCCGCCGGAGGCGATGTCGTTCCTGCTGGTCGACTACAAGGGCGGTGCGGCGTTCGCCGAGTGTGCTCGCCTGCCGCACACGGTGGGCCTGGTGACGGATCTGGATCACGGGCTCACCCAGCGGGCCCTGTCGAGTCTGACCGCCGAGGTGCGCCGCAGGGAGCGGTTGCTGGCCGAGGCCGGCGTCACCGACCTCGACGCCTACCTCGCGACGGGACAGGGCGAGCTCGCGCGACTGGTCATCGTCGTCGACGAGTTCGCGACCCTGGCAGCCGAACTGCCGGAGTTCGTCGACGGTGTGGTCGACATCGCCCGGCGGGGTCGCTCGCTGGGGCTGCATCTCGTGCTCGCGACGCAGAGACCCGCGGGGGCGGTCAGTCCCGACATCCGCGCCAACACGACCTTGCGCATCAGTCTGCGGGTCGCCGAGGCGGCTGACTCCGTCGATGTCATCGGTGAGCCCGATGCGGCCGCGATCGACGAGAAGGAACCCGGTCGCGCGCTCGTGCGGGTCGGACGCAAGCCGTTGGTGACGATCCAGGCCGCCCGGGTGACGCTGCCCGGCCCGACGAGCGTGCCGCACGGGACGCCGTACGTGTTCGGCGAGCCGGTGGAGGAGCTCGCGGCCCGATCCGATCTCGCCCGCATGGTCGACACGATGCGGTCCGTGGCGACGAGTCGGGGTGTGCCGCTGCCGCCGAGTCCGTGGTTGCCCCCGTTGCCACCGCGGCTCGGCCTCGACGTGCTCGATGCCGAACTCGGGTCGGGGGTGGCTCCGCAGCCGCCGATACCGGGCACGTGGCGACCGGCACCGGGGATCAGGGGAGCGGTACCGGACTCAGGGCCCGGAACCCTTTCCGCCGGTCGACCTCGCAGGTCAGGGACCCGGAGGACATGGTCGTACCGTTCGGACTCGAGGACCGCCCGGCCGAGCAACGCCGCGCGGTGGCGACCCTGCGACTGAACGACGGGGTGCCGCTGGCGATCATCGGCGCGGCGCGGTCGGGTCGCACGGGAGCCTTGAGTGCGGTGGCGGCGTCGGTGGCGCGGCGGTTCGCTCCGACCGAGGTGCAGGTGTACGCGATCGACGCCGGGGCGAGGGCACTGGGTGATCTCGAGGAGTCGCCGAACGTCGGCGCCGTCGTGTTCCGCGACGAGCTGGACCGGTTGGGAAGGCTGGTCATGCGCCTGGCCGAGGAGCTCGATCGGCGCATCCAGACGCTGGCGCTGCACCGGCGGCGTGACATCGCTGCACAGCGGGAGGCCGAGCCCGACGCCCCGTGGCCGTACATGGCGGTGTTGATCGACCGGTGGGATCTGCTGACCGAGGAGGCGGAGGTCTCCGACGACCGCACCCTGGTGTCCACGTTGGAGCGCCTCGTCACCGAGGGCGGCCGAGCGGGGATCCTCGTCGTGGCCACCGGGGATCGGTCCATGTTGACCGGTCGCGCGACGGCGTTGTTCCCCGACCGCCTGGTGCTGCGCCTCGCGGATGCCTACGACTACGTGTCCGCGGGTTTGTCGGGTCCGCCCGGTCGTGGTGAACCGGGCCGAGGATGGCGCGCTCCGGAGGGTGTCGAGACGCAGGTGGCCGAGGCCGGCGTCGATGCCGTCGGCGACGCGGAGGGCGAGACCGGGGTGCCCGATCGGGTGGTGCCGTGGTCTCGGGGTGGGCCGTTCCGCATCGATCGGCTGCCGGTGCTGGTGACGCGCGACGACGTGACCGAGCTGGTCGAGGCGATGGCGCTGGAACGGGCGGAGACGCGCAGCGCGGACGTCCCGGTCGTGCTCGGGGAGCCGGTCGAGGGGCGATCGGGTTCGGCCGGCGCGTTGTTGGTCGCGGTCGGCGGTGACGAGTTGGGTCCGAGGTCGATCGACGTCGACGAGCACGGCCCGTGTGCTCTCGTGACGGGGCGGCGACGGACGGGGCGTTCCGGTGTGCTCGTGGCGATGGTCGAGTCGGCTCTGGAGGGCGGCTGGGAGGTCGCCGTGGTGACGGCCCGGCGTAGTCCTCTGACGCGGTTGCCGGCGGTGTATCCCCGTGTCCATGGGCCGTTCCGGCACGACGAGGATGCGCCCGAGCTGGCGGAGGTCGTGCGGCGCGCCCTGCGCGAAGGCAGGCGGCTCCTCGTGGTGGCCGATGATGTGGACCTGCTGCCCGAGGGAGCCTTGGCGGATGAGCTCGCGTCGTTGCCGCAGCGGATGCGGGACACGGGGTCGTTCTTCGTCGGCTCGGGTGAGGCCGAGGAGATCCTGGCGTCGTTCCGGGGCCCGGCGCCGGCGCTGCGGCGGGCGCGCTGCGGGGTGATGCTGGCGCCGCAGGGCACCGAGGAGGGGGACGCGTTCGGAGTTCGACTGCGGCGCGGGCAGTACGGCCGCGCGTTGGGGGTCGGCGCCGGGTACCTGGTGCTCGACGGCCTGGCCGAGCGCGTGCAGGTGGTGAGGTCGGACCTGCTGCCCGCCCCGGGACTCTGAACCTCGGCACTCTGAGGTCGGGCGGCGGCCGTTCATGCGGCCGCCCGCCCTCGGGCGTGGGCAGGGATGTGCCAGTGCACGCCGGTGTCGTCGACGGTGGCGGCGAGTCCGTGCCGGTGGACGTGGCTGTGGTGGTGTTGGCAGAGCAGGGCGAGGTTGGTCAGGTCGGTGGGTCCGCCCAGGCACCAGTGCACGATGTGGTGGGCTTTGCACCAGGTCGGCGGGCGTGTGCAGCCGGGATAGGTGCACCCTTTGTCGCGATGTCGGAGTGCGCTGATCTGCGCCGCGGTGGCGAGACGTTCTTCGCGGCCGACGTCGATCTCTTCGCTCGCCGATCCCAGGACCAGGGGGATGATGCCGGCGTCGCAGGCCATCTCGCGGGCGATGCCGGGAGCCAGGGATTCGCCCGTCAGGGTGGTGGCGCAGCCGGTGCCTGACACGAGGTCGGCGTAGGACAGGGTCAGGACGACCTTGGCCTTGGTGGTGTGGCGCATGCCGGCGCCGGTGAGGCCGGGAAAGTTCGCGCAGATCTCGACGAACGCGTCGGCGCGGCGTTGTTCGGGGGCGCGGTCGTCGCGGACCACGTCTCCGGCGTCGTCGACTCCGGTCTTGGGTGCCGACAGGGCGTCGAGGGTGGCGGCCACGACGGCGTGGGAGGCGGGGTCGAGGCGTAAGCGGGCGTAGAACATGCCGTCGTCGCCTTCGGTGAACGTCGTCATGGCTCGTTTGCGGGTCAGAGCGGCCTGCTGCTTGTCGAGGAGTCCGTGCGCGCCGTACTCGGCGATGAGCTCGCGGCGGAACCTGCGCAGCTCTGTGGTGGTGAATCCTCGGCCGCCGAGGTCGATCAACTTCTCGAGCATGTCGTCGTGCATCTGCCAGGGCAGGGTCGACCTGATCTCGTGGTGTTCGGCCAGGATCACTCTGGCGGTCTCGGCTCCGAAGCGTCGTTGCCGAAGCGCTTCACGTACGGGCACGTGGATGGGGGACGCGACGGCAGTGGCGACGGTGCCGATGGTGTGGGCCTCGCGCTCGCGTACGGCATCGCCGCTCTGCTGGGACAGCCACGCCCCTGCCGAGGTCGCGCCGGTGTCGACCAGGCACCCACGATCGACGGCCTCCCGAGTGACCTCCACCAGCGTCGTCTCCGCAGCCAGACGCAGTGAGGCCACCTCCGCGGCGACCTCGCCCAGCTCCGCCGTCTGGCACGCGGTGATGGCATCACCGAGGTCGAGCAGGGCGTCCCTGGCCCGAGCCAGGATCACGCGCGCCTGCTCGACGGCGAGCGGGCCGATGAGGCCGCTGGTGTCCATGCAGCCATTCTATCGCTCATACGTACGATCCGATATATGTTTCCACAAAGAGGCGATGAACAGCCCAAAAAGCGTCATCAGCAACGACATTGCGTCGAGCAACGATCGGTCAGGACGGCCAGTCGGCAGGTTCCGAAGCGTCGGCCCGGGTCGTCTACGGCAGTTCTGACGCCCACCCTGTCGCGGATCGCGTCGACCTCGAGCGCCCTCACTGCGCCCTGTGGACCCCACCGGCCCGTCCACACCGCTGCGTGTCTCTCAGTCCACGCATAGATCGCCCTATACGGTGCGAGCGTGGATCCGATCATGAACCCTTACGCGCCCGGCGCCGGGCAGCGTCCCCCGAGCTCGCCGGCCGTGACGAGCAGTTGCGGACCTTCGAGGTCGTCCTCGAACGCATCGCGCGCGGTCGTCCGGAGCGGTCGATCGTGCTGACGGGGCTGCGGGGCGTCGGCAAGACCGTGCTGCTCAACGCGCTGCGGTCGACTGCCGTCCGGGCGGGCTGGGGGTCGGGCAAGTTCGAGGCGCGTCCCGACCAGGGTCTGCGTCGTCCGGTGAGTGCCGCGCTGCACGTCGCGGTGCGCGAACTGGGCCACCCGCAGCAGGAGGACGTCGATCAGGTGCTCGGCGTCATCAAGGCGTTCGCGTTGCGTGATGCGCCGGCCAACGCCAAGCTCCGCGATAAGTGGCAGCCGGGCATCGACGCACCGGCGCAGACGGGTCGGGCCGACTCCGGTGACATCGAGATCGACCTCGTCGAACTGCTCACCGACGTCGGCGGTTTGGCGGCGGACGTCGGCAAGGGCGTGGCGATCTTCATCGACGAGATGCAAGATCTCGGGCCGGACGACGTGTCGGCGCTGTGTGCGGCCTGTCATGAGATCAGTCAGAACGGGCTGCCGGTGATCGTCGTCGGCGCGGGCCTGCCGCACCTTCCGGCGGTGCTGTCGGCGAGCAAGTCCTACTCCGAGCGATTGTTCCGATACAACCGGATCGACCGCCTCGATCGTGCGGCAGCCGAGCATGCGCTGCAGTCGCCGGCGCGCGAGGAGGATGCGGAGTGGGCGCCGGACGCGCTCGAGGCCATGTATGCGGCGACGGGCGGCTATCCGTACTTCATCCAGGCCTACGGCAAGGTGACGTGGGATGCCGCGCCGCAGTCTCCGATCACGGCGCGCGACGTCGAGGTCGCGGGCCCGGAGGCCGAGGAGGAGCTCGGCGTCGGCTTCTTCGGTTCGCGCTTCGAGCGCGCGACCCCGGGCGAGCGGGAGTACTTGCGGGCGATGGCCGATGTCGCCGCCGAACTCCTCGCCGCCGGAGAGGAACTCGATGAGTCGGAGTCGGTGGCGACCTCCGATGTCGCCAAGAACCTCGACCGCAAACCGCAATCGCTGTCCCCGGCACGCGACGGTCTGCTCAAGAAGGGGCTCATCTACTCCGGAGAACGAGGTCGCATCGCGTTCACCGTTCCCCACTTCGGGAGATACCTGCGCTCGATCGCGTGAGGCGTAGGCCTGCGCAGAGCCTCGGGCGCGCGTCCGTCTCGCCCTGCACGGAGCGATCGTCCGTCTTAGGGTCGAGGTATGGACATCACGGAGATCATCCTCGACCAGCACGACCAGCAGCGGCGCCTCTTCGCGCAGTTGGAGGAGTGGCCCAAGGACGACATCGAGGGACTGTCCGCGCTGTGGCGTCGCCTCGCGATCTTCCTCGAGACCCACGCCGAGGGCGAGGAGCGCTTCTTCTACCCGCGGCTGCTCACCAAGGGCACGGGCGCTGCCGACGCCGACGACGGCACGGTCGACGGCGAGGTCGAGGACGCCATCAAGGACCACAACAAGATCCGCGATGCGGTGCGCCGCGCCGACGCTGCGAAGGTCGGGTCGTCGGAATGGTGGCAGGCCGTCACCGACGCCGACGTCGCCAACTCCGACCACATGGGTGAGGAGGAGCGGCAGGACCTGCGCGACTTCCGGGCCAACGCCGACTTCCAGCTGCGCCACGACATCGCCGTGGACTTCCTTCGCTTCGAGGCGATGACGGCGGCGGAGGGCATCAAGCCGGTCGACAAGGACGCCGACGAGTACGTCGAGGACCCGAAGGCCGAGCTCAAGCGGACCGAGGGGTAGCCGTCAGGGCGCCCGGGATGTCGTGCCCTCTCCCACCCTCTCGACCGATGCCGAGCGGTCCCGGACGCCTCCGACCTCAGCCGTAGGGGAGGTCGAATCCCGCTGCGCGTAGGTGGTGCTCGATCCGCGGGGTGAGGGTGATGACCGCCGGTAGGTCTCGCCGATGGCGGACGAGCTGGTGGCGCGTGTCGGCGTCCGGCACGTCGTGCCCCGCGAGGGGGACTTCCGAGGTGTCCCGCGGCGCCTGCCCTGCCGGCCGACCCCCGGCCGGCCATCACGACGCGACTCACGGCGATTCAGGTGTGACGGGGGCCGGGTTTCGCACCGGTAGGCGTCGCCGTGTGCCATGGGGGCGGCAGGGATCGTCGGGCCGGTCGGCAGCTCGCCGGTACGGATCTGCGGTGGTCCGCGATTCTATTGACAATGGTTCTCATTTTTGGGAGTGTCGAGCGCGTCACCCGCAGTGGGTGATGAACCGAGCAGAAGGAGCAGTGATGCAGAACGTGAAGAAGGACACCGCACCCCGGCCCTGCGCCTCCTGCCCGAGCTCCTCGACGCCCCGGCCCACCCCCACGACCCGATGCACCCGGACCGCCCGACACCCGCCCCGCTGCCTCAGACCCGGCAGTGGACGGCACTGCAGCAGCGGCGTGGTTCGACGCGTGGCGCCGCCGACCGCGAGGTGCACGAGCACCTCGTCGCCGAGCTGAGGCTGCGCAGACTCTGGCCGGAGACGATGCGCGCCTGCCTCGTGCGCGCCTCGGCCGCCGACCCCGCCACCCCGGACCTGCCCACCCCCGCCCCGGAGGAGGCACTCCAGGCCATGCGGGACGCCCTCGGCCTCGACGCCGGCGCCCTCGCCGGGTGGGCACGGGAGCACGACCTCGACGAACGCGGCCTCGTGCGCTTCGCCACCACGCAGGTCAGGCTGCAGGCACTGCTCGACAGTCGCGCGGAGGGCGCCCTTCACCACCTCGAGGACCACCTGCGCGTCGTCGGTCTCCGCGACGAACTCATGGAGACCGCCCGCCGTCGCGCCCGGGCTCGCGCCGCCGGTCTGACGAGCGGACTCACCCCCGACGAGCTCTGGACGCGCCACCTCGACGAACACGGCCTGCCGCCCGAGACCGACCCGTCCGTTCTCGCCGCCGACCTCGGTGTCGACACGGCGGGTCTCGTCCGCGAACTCGACCTCCACGCCACCGCGACCGCCGGCGACCTCGCCGCTGTCCCTGCCGCCGTCCCCGGCACCGAGGAGCGCCCGTGACGACGACCGCGACCCGCCCGGCCGAGATCCGCCGCGAACTGCGCAGGATCGCGGTTCCGATCATCGGCTCCTCGCTCGTGGCGATCTTCGTCTCGACCAACGACGCGCTGCTCCTCGCCGGGGTGTCGGCCCGGACCCTCGCCTCGGTCGTCGCGTCCTCGACGGTCCTGTTCGTCGTGACGATGCTCGTCTCCGGGGTCGGTCTGCCGGCCCAGGTGCTCGCCGGTCGCGCTCTCGGGCGGGGCGACCCCCGCCGGGCCGGTGCCGCCGCCGAGGCCGCCCTCTCCCTGGGTCTGTGGGTCGCCGTCCCCCTCGGCGTCGTCGTCGCGCTCGCGGCCCACCCGCTGCTCGCCGCGGTCGGCGGGACGGCGATCGACGCCGGATTCGCGGCCTCATATCTGCGGCTCACGGTGCTGGCGGTGCCGGTCACCGCCGTCGCCGCCGCCCTGCGCGGACGCCTCGCCGGGCTGGGCACGACGCGGATGCTGCTCGTGTCGGCGCTCGTCGGTGCCGCGGTCGACATCGGGGCCTCCCTCGCGCTGCGGGCCCTCATCGGGCCGCTCGGCGTCGGCATGGGCACGGTGCTCGGCCAGTGCGCCTCGGCCGCCGTGCTCCTACGCGCCGTCCTGCGCCCGCACGATCCGACGGCCGCGCCCGACACCGCCGCCGCCGTGCCCCCGCCGTCCCCGCGCTGCGTGTTCTCCCGACCCGGGCCGCTGCACCGCGAGGTCCTCTCCCTCGGTTGGCCCGAGGCGGTCCTCGCCACGGCCAGCGCGGGTGCGGGAGTCGTCGTGACGTTCCTCCTCAGCACCTCCCCACCGGACCACCTCGCCGCCTCCCGGTTCCTCGAGATCACGACCGGCAACGTGTTGTGGACCGTGATGATGGGCTTCGGCGCCGCCGCGACGACCCTCCTCGCCCGCGCGGTCGGAGCCGGGGATCGGGCCGCCTTCGGTGCCGTCATCCGGCAGACGCTCACGGTCACGCTCCTGGCGGCGGTCGTCGGGCTCCTCGTCGTCCCGTTCGTCGTGCCGCCGCTCATCGGAGTGCTCTCGACCTCCGCGATCGCCGACCTCGCCCGCGGCGTCGTGTGGCTCGCGGCGGCCCAGGGCCTGCTCATGGCCGTCGTCGTCGTCAACAACGCCGTGCTCCGATCCCTCAAGGACACGCGGACACCGATGGTGGCCTCGCTCGTCGCCGAGTACGTCGTGTTCCTCCCCTCGGACTGCTGCTCGTCCGACACCTGCAGATCCACCTGACCGGCGTCTTCGTCGACCACCTCGTCTTCTGGTGCACGGTCGCCGCCATCGGCCTCGTCCGGGCACGCACCCGCGTCCGCCGCCACCTGAAGGAGACCGCGTGACCTCCGCCCCCACACCCCCGACCTCCGCACCGGCCACGTCGTCCGTGTCGTTCGTCTCCGCCGACCGATTCGACCTCTCCGAGGTCCCCGAGCGGCACCGCGACCGCATCGCGTTGCTCGCCGACGCCGACCACACGGCCGTGACCGTCTCCGGGGACGGGCGGCGCCTCGGTTGGTGCTCCGGCGACGCCGACGGCCCGACGCTGCTGGTCCAGGCCCTTTCCGACGGCAGCCCCGTGGGTGAGCCCCGCGTGCTCCTCGCGGGAGGGAGCCTGCGCGGGTACGTCTTCCTCCACGACGACGCCACCGTGTTGTCCCTGCACGACGACACCGGGGAGGAGAACCACCGGCTCGCCCTCACCCCGCGGGATGCCGACACGGTGCACCGACCGGGCTACCTCACCCCCGAGGGCGTGCAGTGCCGCCTCGTCCGCCACGACCGGCGTCGCCCCCATCACGTCATCCTCACCCTCAACGACCGCGATCCGCGCTACCACGATCTCGTCGAGCTCGACCTGCGCACACGGGAGTTCGCACGTCTCGCCGACAACCCCGGCCACGACACGTGGCTGCTCGACGAGCGGGGGCGTCCGCGCGGCGGGGTGACGACGCACGACGACGGGTCCGCGACCGTCCGGGTGACGGATCCCGACGGACGCCGCGTCGCCGAGATCGACATCCCGGGGGAGGAGACGGCGACGACCTACCCCCTGACGATCGCCGGTGGATCCGCAAACGGGGAGGGTGACGGCGGCGAGACGCTCCGGATGATCGACTCCCGCGGCCGGGACACCTCGGCCCTCGTCGAGATCCCCCTCACCGCGACAGGACTCGGTGAGCCACGCGTCCTCGCCCACCCGGGCGGGTCCGACATCGTCGACGTGCTCGAGGACCCGCAGAGCCGCAGGCCCGTCGCCGTCGTCCACGGCCGCACGGCCCAGCGGATCACGCCGCTCGACGACGACTTCGCCCGGCTGCTGGCCGGTCTGCGCGCCCACACCGGTGATGCCGTCCTCGACATCGAACGGCGTGACCGGAGCGACCGCCTGTGGACCGTGCACGTCGACGGTGGGCACGGATCGCCGTACAGCGCGATCCACGACACGGTGACCGGCGCTTTCACGGTCCTCGGCGACCACCTCCCGCTGCCGGCGGACCTGCCTCTCGGCACGGTCGCGACACTCGAGGTCACTGCTCGCGACGGCCTGCGGCTGCCGACCCGGCTCACCCTCCCGACGCGTTCCTTCGGTAGCCCGTCCCCGCTCGTCGTCCTCGTGCACGGCGGGCCGTGGGAGCGGGATGTGCAGGGCTTCGACCCGATCGCGCAGTGGTTCGCCACGGCCGGGTTCGCCGTCCTCCAGGTCGACTACCGCGGCTCGGCCGGGCTGGGCAAGGCACACCTCAACGCAGGTGACCGGCAGTGGGGTCTCGCGATGTCGGACGACCTCGACGACGCCGTGGCCCACGTGTGCGCCGCGGGTCTCGCCGATGCCGGGCGGGTCGCCGTCGTCGGCGGCAGCTACGGCGGGTACGCGGCGCTCATGGCGGGGGTGCGTCGGCCCCGGCTCGCGCGGTGCGTCGTCGCCGCCATGGCGCCGACCGATCTGCCCCATCTCCTCGACACGATCCCCGACTACTGGGGACCGCTGCGCGGGCTCCTGCACCGCCGCGTCGGACACCCCGATCACGACGCCGAGCTGCTCCGGCGTGCCTCGCCGATCACGCGCCTGGACGACCTCGACGTCCCCGTCCTCCTCGCTCAGGGGCGGCACGACCCCCGGGTGCGGCTCGACCACGCCCACCGGCTCGCCGATCGCCTCGCCGAGCGGGGCCTGCCGCACTGCCTCGTGGTCTACGACGACGAGGGACACGGCTTCACCCACCGCAGCAACTGGATCGACTTCTGGTGTCGCGCACTCGACTTCATCACCGACCCCCTCGGCGCTCCCGCGTCGTCACCACCGGAGGAGGCCCCACGCATGACGTCCATCCCACTCCCGCCCCTCGTCGAGCCGGGGCCCCCGCTCGACGCGGAGGAGACCGCCTACTACGCCCGCCACCTGCTCGTTCCCGAACTCGGGGAGGAGGGACAGCGGCGGCTGCGCGCCGCGTCGGTGCTCGTCGTGGGCGCCGGGGGACTCGGATCGCCGATCCTGCTGTACCTCGCCGCGGCCGGCATCGGGCGGATCACCCTCCTCGACGACGACCTCGTCGACCGCAGCAACCTGCAACGTCAGGTGATCCACACCTCCTCCGCCCTCGGCACGCCGAAGGTCGACAGTGCCCGCGCCGCTCTCGCCGACCACGCACCGCTGACGTGCGTGGAGACCCTCGCCGAGCGGATCACCGTCGAGAACGCCCTCGCCCTCGTCCGGGCGCACGACGTCGTCGTCGACGGATCGGACAACTTCTCGACCCGCTACCTCGTCTCGGACGCCTGCGAGATCACCGGCGTGCCGTGCGTCTGGGGATCGGTGCTGCGCTTCGAGGGGCAGGTGTCGGTCTTCTGGTCGGCCCCGCCGGCCGGGGAGGGCGTCGGATACCGCGACCTCTACCCGGAGGCGCCGCCGCCCGAGCTCAGCCCGTCGTGTGCCGAGGGCGGGGTGCTCGGGGCGATGTGCGGCACGATCGGCACGATGATGGCGATGGAGGTCGTCAAGCTCGTCACCGGCGTGGGCCGGACGCTGCTCGGGCGTCTCGTCGCCTACGACGCCGCCGAGGGGATCCTCACGGAGGTGCCGGTCGATCCCATGCCGCGGAAGCGGGTGACCGCACTCGTCGAGGTGGCCGCAGGCGTGTGCGCCACCTCGGGCGGCGACGGGCGACTGGTCACCCCCGAGGAGGCCGCACGTCTGCTCGACGAAGGAATCCCGCTCGTCGACGTGCGGACCGCGCCGGAGCGGGCCGTCGCCGCCATACCCGGCGCGCGATGGGTGCCGCTGGACGACCTCATCACCGACCTCGAGTCCGGGATCGATCCGCTGCCCGACGGGCCGGTCGTCGTGCACTGCCAGAGCGGACGCCGCTCGGCCCAGGCCGTCGGGGCGCTCACGGCTGTGGGGCGCGACGACGTCCGTGACCTGGGCGGCGGCATCCTCGCGTGGCAGGCGGCCGGGCTCGGCACCTCGCCGATGCCGTGACCGTCCCCTCCTGCGGGTTCCGGCCCACGCCCGAGCCTCCGATGGCTCGTCCCGCTCCTGCCCGTCCCTTTGCATCCTGATCCCGTCCCCCCGAGGAGACCCCATGTCGTCCGAGAAGCCCGTCCACGTCGTCGTCCCCACGCCGCTGCGCCGTCTCACCGCCGGCGTGGGCCGTGTCACCCTCGCCGTCCCGGAGGAGGTGACGGCCGAGGGCGCCACGCTCGAGACGGCGCTGCTCGCTGTCGACCGGCATCACCCCGGGTTCCGCGACGCGATCGCCACCCCGGCCGGGGAGCCGATGCCGTTCGTCCAACTGTTCGTCGGCGGCACGAACGTGCGCAGGTCCGGCGGTCTCGCCACGGCGGTCTCTCCAGGCGATGAGATCCGGGTCATGAGCGCCGTCGCAGGCGGGTGAGCCCAGAGACGGGACGTATTCCTCGCCGAGGGCGTTTCGGCGAGGCCGACGTCGGGACCGGCCTCACACGACGACGAGCCGGTCCCGTCCGGCCACGTGGACCCAGGTGGTGTTCACGCCGAAGCAGTCGCGGACGTGCTCGGGGGTGAGTACCTCCCGCGGCGGGCCGTGGCGCAGCACGCGTCCGGCCCGCATCATGACGACGTGGTCGGCCCAGACCGCGGCGAGGGTGAGGTCGTGGAGGGCGACGAGCACCGTGTGCCCGTCCTCCGCCGACGCCCGCAGCAGTTCCAGGAGTCGCACCTGGTGGTGGATGTCGAGGTGGTTGGTCGGCTCGTCCATGACGACGACCCCGGTGCGCTGGGCCAGGGCCCGCGCCACATGCGTGCGCTGACGCTCGCCGCCGGAGAGCGATGCGCAGTCCCGGTCCGCGAGGTGATCGACCTCGGTGGCGCGCATGCTCTCCTCGACGATCTCGCGGTCGCGCGCGCCTGGACGCGAGAAGTCCCCGAGGTGCACCATCCGTCCCAGGCCGACGACCTCCCGAACCGTGGGGCCGGCGGCGGGCATCTGCTCCTGAGTGAGAGCGGTGAGACGCCGCGCCAGGTCACGGCGCCCGAGACGCGTGAGGTCGAGGTCGTCGAGCGTCATGACACCCTCCGCCCGGCACGCACGGAAGATGCTGCGCAGGAGCGTCGACTTGCCGCTGCCGTTCGGCCCGACGAGCACGGTCACCTCGCCCGGACGCGCCTCGAGGTCGGCGCCGTGGACGATGACCGTGCGACCGATCGACACGTCGACATCGGCCAGGCGCAACCGGCCCGAGGACGTCGCCTCGGGCGCGCGGCACGGTGTGGTCATCATTCGCCTCCGTTCATGCCGGTCCGCAGCAGGGCCGCGAACACCGGCGCCCCGACGAGTGCCGTGACGACGCCGAGGGGGACGTCGGCGGGTGGGGCGACGACGCGCGCGGCGACGTCCGCCCAGGTGAGAAAGGCAGCGCCCGCCACGGCCACGCACGGGAGCAGACGCCGGTGGATCGGGCCCACGACGATCCGCACCGCGTGCGGCACGACGAGGGCGACGAACCCGACTCCGCCCGCGACCGCCACGCACACACCCGTCAACAGCGCGGCGATGACGAGGAGTTCGAGCCGCAGCTGCGACGGCGACATGCCGAGCGCCATCGCCGTGTCGTCCCCGAAGGCGAGCGCGTCGAGCCGCCGCGCCCGCACCATGAGCCAGACGGTGCCCGGCACGAGGAGCACCAGCGGCAGCAGGAGGGTGTGCCACGTCGCATCCGCCACGGACCCCATCTGCCAGAAGACGGCCGAGCGCATCTTGCGGTCGTCCCCGGCGCGCATGACGACGACGTTGGCGAGAGCCGAGAGGAGAAAGCTCACGGCCATCCCGGCAAGGACGAGCCGCAGCGGGGAGAGCCCCGTCGGGCGCGCGGCGAGCATCATCGACAGACCGAACCCGCCCGCAGCGCCGATGAATGCCCCGGCCGGCACGCCGAGACCGGCGACGGGGCCGACGGCCCCGAGCACGATGGCGAGCACCGCGCCGAGCGAGGCGCCCGAGGTGCCGCCGAGGATCCCCGGGTCGGCGAGCGGGTTGCGAACCACGGCCTGCAGCACGCAGCCGACGACGCCGAGGGCCACTCCGACGACTGCCGCGAGAACCCCACGGGGAAGCCGGATCTCGGAGACGAGCCGGTCGCCCGGCGAGACGTACTCCACACCGTGCGCGCGTCGGTAGGCGATGTCCAGGACGTCGCCCGCCGCTGTCGGTGACGGGCCGATCATCCCCGACACGACGAGGCCGGCGACGAGCAACGCCAGCGCGACCGGCGCGACGACGCCGGGGTGGAGGTGACGCCGTGCGCCGGGCGACCGGACGATCACCCGCGGGCCTCGGCGACGGCCTTGCCGATGGCGACGATGCCGTCGATGGCCTGCGGTCCGGGCACGTTCTGCGAGAACGGGACCGCGATGACGCGGCTCTTCTCGACCGCCGTCATCTGGGCCAGGGCGGGATTGGCGCGCAGGTGCGCGAGGAGGGCGTCGCGACTCTTCTCCATGCCGCCGGAGCCGTCGACGATGATGTCGGGGTTGCGCGTGGCGACGTCCTCCCACGAGGGGGAGAGGTAGCCCTTGGCGACGTCCTCGTACACGTTGCGGGCGCCGGCCTTGGTGAGCTGGTCCTGGACGAAGCTGCCGCGGCCCGAGGCGAACGGGGACTTGGGATCGACGTTGCCGCTCACCATGACGCTCGGGCGGGGGTCGCTCGGCGCGGGGAGCTCGGCGAGCCGCTGTCGCCACTGCGCGACGAGTCGGCGCCCGTCCTCGCCGCGACCGAGCGCGTCGGCGATGGTCTGGACGTCGCCGAGGTAGCCCTCGACGGTGGCGTCGGGCTTGTCGCGGCAGGCCTCGGAGAGCTGCAGGTGGGGGATGCCGAGCTGGTCGAGCCGCTCCCCGGTGAGTCCGCCCTTCTCGTTCTCGCCGTACATGAGGATGAGGTCGGGCTTGTCCTTGGTCACCGCCTCGAGGGTGGGCGCGGGGAAGGTGCTCCCGATCCGGGTGGTCGTGCCGGCCTGGGCGGCGAGGTCGGCAGGGAGGGCCTTGGGGTCGGCGCCGAAGTAGCCGGAGAGCTGCTCGGCGGCACCGAGCGCGAAGACGGTCTCGGCGGCGCCGTCGAAGGCGACGACCTTGCTCGGGCGCGACGGGATCGTCACGGTGCGACCGCAGTTCGTCACCGTGGTGGGGAATGCGGTCCCCGCCGCGGCGGGTCCGGTCGCGGCGGCGCTGCCGTCGGGCGGAACGGATGGGGCGGCGCAGGCGGCCGCCGAGACGGTGACGGCCAAGGCGGCCATGACGTGGACGCTGGTCCTCTTCATCAGGTTTTTCTCCTCTGGGTAGGCGGGGCCGGGATGTCGGCCGTCACCGGTGTGATCGCCGCGAGCTGCGGCTCGACGAGTGCCCGGTACTCCGGGCATCCGGACATGAGGTCGTCGTGGACGCCCTGGTCGACGACGCGTCCGTGGTCCATGACGACGACGCGGTCGGCGGACAGGATCGTCGACAACCGGTGGGCGACCATGACGACGGTGCGCGGGCCGAGCCGGCGCAGGGCGGCATGAAGGGCGGCCTCGCCCGCGGTGTCGACCTGGCTGACCGCCTCGTCGAGGACGATGACGGAGGCGTCGGCGAGCAGCGCCCGCGCGAGGGCCAGACGCTGCCGCTCCCCGCCGGAGAGCCGTCCGCCGCGTTCGCCGACGACGGCGTCGAACCCGCCGTCGAGACGGCGCACGACGTCGTCGACCCGGGCGTGACGCAGCACCTCCCACAGGCGGTCGTCGGTGGGGGCGTCTTCGGCCCCGAGGGTGAGGTTGGCGCGGACGGTGTCGTGGAAGAGGCGCACGTCCTGGCCGATGGTGACGAGGTCGTAGGCGTCGGGGTCGATCCGCTCGATCGGGATGCCGCCGAGGGTGACGGTGCCGCGTTCTGGACGCACGTGACGGGCGAGGACCGCGACGAGGGTCGACTTGCCCGCCCCGGACGCGCCGACGACGGCCGTCGTCGTTCCGGCGGGGAAGGAGGCACGCACGTCGGTGAGGGTGGGGGCGGGCGCTCCGGCCCAGGAGAAGCTCACGCCGTCGACCTCGATGTCGTTCGCCGTGGGCATGGGCAGCCGGCCGCTGCGGTCGACGGGGTCGGGGGTCGTGAGCACGGTGCCGATGCGCCGCGCCGCGGCGCGGGTGTCACCGGTGTGCCGGGTGACGCGCAGGAGCACCTCGACGGGCACCATGACCGCGGTGGCCACGCCCGTGAGGACGAGGGTGAGCGCCGCATCCGTGCCGTGGGCGGTGAGGACGCCGGCCATGGCGAGCGGGGTCGCGGTGACGAGCGCCGTGGTGAGCGACTCTTCGAGCGCGGAGATCCGTAGCCGGCGGTGACGTCCGCGCTGGTGGGCGTCCTCGGCGGCGGCCAGGTCGGCGAGAACGACCGGTTCGAGACCGAGGGAGACGATCTCGCGGACACCCGCCACCGCCGATTCGACCGTGTCGCGGAGCATTCCCGTCGCGTCGGACGCCGACTCGGCTGCGCGAGCACCCGCCACCCGGGTCAGCGCAGGCAGGGCCGCCCCGAGGACGAGGCACGCAAGCACCACGACGGCGGCCACCGGCTGGACGGTGGCGAGGCCGGCGAGGAGCACGGCGGGGGTGACGATCGCCGAGACGAGGTAGATCGCCGTGTGGGCGTAGAACACCTCGACCTTCTCGCAGTCGCCGAGGGCGATCTGCGTGAGCTGCGGCACGGATCGCCGACCGAGACCGTGCGGGAGCAGGTGGGCGAACGCGCGGACGAGGCGGTCCCGCAGGTCGTGGGAGACCTCGAAGCTCAGCACGTGCGAGAGGTGGTTCTCCGCCCAGGCCGACACGGCCCGCAGCACGAGGACCACGACGAGGCCGGCGAGCACCACTCCCGATGGGGGAGTCCGGCCGCCGCCCGCGCGAGGAGCACGAACGCGAGGGTGGCGGCCGCGACCTCGCACACCTGGTCCACGACACCCGAGGCGGCGGCCAGCGTGAACGACCGCAGGTGGCCCTGCATGGACGGTGCCATGCCGCGCAGCCCCGGCGCCATGCCGCCGAGCGTGCGCGCGGGCAGGCGGGGCAGACGTCGGCCGGCCCCGCCGGGGGAGACCTCTGCCGACGGGACGCATGCCGGGTCGAGGGGGAGGTCGGGTGCTGAAGCCTCCTCGCCGAGGACGACCGCGAGGTCGCCGCTCGCGCGCAGCGCTGCCGGGGTGCCGCACGCCTGCGCCCGCCCGTTCCCGAGGACGACGACGTGATCGGCCCGCATCACGGTGGCCGGACGGTGCGCGATGACGAGGGTCGTCCGTCCGCGCCGGAGCTCGGTCAGCGAAGCGGCGACCCGGGCCTCGCGCAGCCCGTCGAGGCTGGAGGTGGTCTCGTCGAGGATGAGCAGGGGGCGTCGCGCAGCAGGGCCCGCGCCGTGGCGACCCGTTGCCGCTGGCCGCCGGAGAGCCGCCCGCCGCGACGTCCGACGCCCGTGTCGAGGCCCGCGGGCAGCTCGGCCACGACGTCGTCGAGGCAGGCGGCGGCCACGACCCGCTCCAGCTCCTCCCGCCTCGCGCCGGGGCGTCCGAGGGTGATGTTCGCGGCGACCGACTCGTCGAAGAGGAAGACGTCCTGGTCGACGACGCCGACGGCGGACCGGACCGCGGCGAGCGGGAGGTCGCGCAGCTCGACGCCGTCGAGGAGGATGCGACCCTCGTAGCGGTCGTCGTGGCGCTGCAGCAGACGCGCGAGCGTCGACTTGCCGGAGCCCGAGGCCCCGACGAGCGCCGTCGTCACCCCGGCCGGGATGTCGAGGTCGATTCCGTCCAGCGCGAGCGATCCGCCCTCGCCCGATTCGGGCGCGTACCCGTACCGGACGCCCTCGCACCTGATCTGCGGCGCGGCGCCGATCTCACCGGAGTCCGTGCTCGTGCCGGGCCGGTCCTGAGCCACCGGACTCCGGTCGAGGAGGGCGAAGACGCCGCGCAACGCCATGACCCCGTAGAACACCTCGTGCCAGAGATTGCGCAGGTCGGTGAAGGCGCGAAACGTCTCCAGCACGACGAACGCGGCGACGATGCCCGCTGCCGGCCGTGCCGCACCCGCGAGCAGGGCGACGGCCCCGGCGCTCGCGACACCGGCCGCCAGCGTCGTGAGGAGGTACGAGGCGAGGGAGACGCGCAGGTGGCGGGTCGTCGCCGCCCGGATGCCGTCGGCCGCGGCGAGGAGACGCCGCCGCATGGCCTCGGCCGCGCCGGCGTCGATGAGGGTGGCCATGCCCTCGAGCGCGTCGGCGAGGTCGGCCGCGTAGCGGCGCTGGGCCTCCCAGACCTCCCGGCCGCGGTCGCCGGTGAGGCGCTTCCAGACGCGCTGTGCGAGGAGGCAGCCGGCCATCCCCCCGCGGCGACGACGGCGGCGGCCACGTCGACGGTCGCGACGGCGAGCAGGGTGAGGGGGACGACGAGGAGGAGGGTCGCGAGCTGGACGAGGTACCGGCTGAGGTAGGCCGTGGCGGCGTCGACGGAATCGACGAAGGTGACGAGGAGGTGGCCGACGCGGTGCCCGGGGGCGGCGTGCGGGCCGAGGCGCCACAGATGCCGGATCGCGGAGGACCGCACCTCGGCGGCCACGTGCCGGTCGAGGTGGCCGGCCGCGGTACCGCCGAGGATCGTCACGGGGACCCGGAGGAGGACGGCCGAGGCGGCCGCGATGAGCCAGGGCCGTGGTGTACCGCCGGCCAGCGCCATGCCGAGTGAGGCGGCGGCGAGGAGGCCCAGGAGCGTTCCCGCGATGCGCAGCACGAGTACGGCGGTCCAGGCGGGCAGATGCGGTCTCACGAGGGTCACAGCGCGGGGAAACCAGAGCATAATAGGAATCATTCTTATCACGAACGGGGCCCTGCCGTGCGCCCCGGGGACCTCCTCCCCGACGCCGCCGCACGCCTCGCGGCGCCCGATGCCGAGACCGCCCGGACCCCCAGCGGTTTCAGCTCGGGTGTGGCGGTCGGCGGTGGCGATGCGCCCGCAGATGCCCCGGCGTCCCGGCGTCACCCGTCGGGGATGTCCAACCCCGCCGAGCGCAGGTGGTTCTCGATGCCGGGATCACCGTGCAGTTCGTCTCCCGCCACCGATCCCTCTCCTCACCAGCTCCGCAGCCAGCTTCTCTGCCAAGGAGTCTCGACGGCCCGAGGATGATAGTGGGCGCGGATCCAGGCGATGGCCGCGTCCGGTTCGAGTCCGTCGAGCATCGCCATCGCGGCCAGGGCCGTGCCGGTGCGTCCGACACCACCGCCGCAGGCGACCTCGACGCGGTGGTCGGCGCTGAGGTCCCAGGCCCGGCGGATCTCTCGAGTGGCGGCGGAGCGGTCGATCGGCAGCGCGAAGTCGGGCCAGCAGATCCAGGCTCCGTCGTCGGACCCGCGCGGCCGGCGGAGGGTCAGGAACAGGGTCCGGTCGGCCGCGACCGCCGGTGTGGCGCGCACGCGCCGACCTCGCACGCGTCGTCCGCCGGGCAACTCCACGACCCCGGGTGTCGACAGCTCCCACTCCATGGCCCAAGTGTCACCCGGAGGTGAGGTGCGGACCTCACTCCCAGAACACCGACTTCACACCCGAAACTATCGGGTGTGAAGTCGGTGTTTCGGGGGTGAAGTCCGGGGAGGGGAAGCTCGCCCCGCGCTGTCTCTGCATGACCTGATCGTTCCGCTTCGCGTCGTACGCACCCCTGGCCCCCGCGCCTCGCCTCCATGACGCTGGAGTCATGGATACCGCGTTAGTCGTCATCGACGTCCAGGAGTCGTTCCGGCAGCAGTCATCGTGGTCGGACATCTCGGCGCCCGACATCGTCGCCCGGGTCAAGCGCCTGGTCGAGGCTGCTCGCGCCCGGGAGGAGCTCGTCGTCTGGGTGCTTCACGCCTCTCCCGGCACGGGTGGCCCCTTTGACCCCGACAACGGTCTCGTCGGACTGCAGCCCGGTCTGACGCCGCGCAGCGAGGACATCACCGTCACCAAGACCAGCCACAACGCCTTCACCACGACGAACCTCGCCCAGCACCTCACGGCCGGCGGAGTCCGGCGTCTGCGTCTCGCCGGCATCCGCACCGAGCAGTGCGTCGAGACCACGGCGCGGGTCGCGTGCGACCTGGGTCACGACGTCGAGGTCGTCATCGACATCACCGCCACGCACCCGTTGCCCCTGCCCGACGGGTCCGGAGTTCTGGACGCCGAGGAGGTGATCGCCCGCACCGCCGCTGCACTGTCGGGCAGGTTCGCCACGATCGTCTCCGTCGACGAGGTCGTGGGAGTCTGATCGCATGACCCTCACCCGCCGTGTCCTGATCGTGCTACCCGACGCGGCGCACCTCATGGATGTGGCGGGCCCGGCCCAGGTGTTCGTCAACGCTTCCGAGGTCGGTGGACGATACGAGGTCGGCTACGTGGGCGCCGCCGGGCGCGTGCAGAGCCATCAGGGACTCGCCTTCGCCGCCCCCACCGACTGGCCGGACCTCACCCCGGCCGACCTCGTCCTCGTCCCCGGCTGGAAGACGCAGACGGCGGCGGGATTCGCCCCCGCCCTGCTGACCCGGATCCGCGAGCACTGGGACGCCGGCGGCCACGTCGCGAGCATCTGCGCCGGCGCGCTGGCTCTCGCTCGGACCGGCGTCCTCGCAGGTCACAGTGCAACCACCCACCACGACCTGATCGACGAGCTCGCCACGTCGCGCGACGTCTCGGTCATGCGCGACGTCCTCTACACCTGCGAGGACCGCCTGCACACCTCCGCGGGCATCGCGAGCGGTATCGATCTGGCACTACACCTCGTGGCCCACGACCACGGCCCGGCCCTGGCGGCGCGGGTCGCCCGCACCCTCGTCGTCCCCGCGTGGCGGGCGGGAGCGGCGCCGCAGGCGTCCGTCATGCTCACCCACCGCGATCACCTCAGCGACCTCGCCCACCGCGCCCAGGACGTCCTCGACGACCCCGCCGAGCCCCCGCACACCCTCGACGCGCTGGCCCGGCGACTCGGCGTCAGCGGACGCACCCTCGCACGCCACTTCGTCGCCGCCACCGGCCTGACGCCCCAGGCCTATTCGACGGCAGTGCGCCGTGAACGCGCCCGCCACCTGCAGACCCAGGGGTGGACCCGCCACGCCGCAGCCACCGCCGTCGGATACGCCGACGCCCGATCCCCGCGCGCGCGCCGTGGCACCGTCGCCGACTGACGAGCGGAATCCGGAGCGTGACGTTCGAACCTCACCTTCCCTGTCAGCGTGGGATGCGGGCGATCATGATGCGTTGCGGCCGGACGCCCGGCCGTTCACGGGCGGTGGCGCCGAGGCGATTCCTCTGACCGCGTGTTCGAGCACGTGCCGGGCCAGGGGTCGGTGATGTCCGCGTTCTTCAGGAGCAGCGCCGCCGGTAGATCGACGACGCAATACTGCACGGCGGTCACGGCGGCCCGGTCTCGCCGACCCCACATCGCCTCGGCCAGGTCGATGAGAAGCGCACCGAGGTCCCGCTGCAGGCGACGGAGTCGTCCCTCTGCCTCGGCATCGAGTTCGGGGGTCATGAGCCGGTCTGCGTTCGTGCTGAGCAGAAGCCGAGCCCCGTCCGCATCCTCCAGTGCGTAGGACGCAGGCGTCAGTGCGGCGGTGACCAGCGCAGACACGGGATCGCCGTCTCTCAGCGCACCCACCACCCGGCTTCGCTGAAAGGTGAGGAACTTCTGTGCCTCCGTGCTCCACACCCGGGCGAGGAGCCCGCTGCGCGATCCGAACGCGTGGTACACGGCGCCGTTCGAGGCGCCCGATTCGGTGCTCAGCGCTCGCATGGTGACGTCGTCGATCCCCATGTCGATCCACAGCCGCCGGGCGTGATCGTGAAGGACGTCGAGGTCATAGCGGCGCGGACGACCCATCCTCAGGACTCCTGGGCCGGCCTGCGGAGTGCGTCGACGGCCTCCGCGTACATCCGTGACTTGATGGTGCCGAGGGTGGTTCGGTCCTTACCTGCGAGGTCGCTCACCAGACCGGTTGCGACGTCAGGGAGTTCATCCAGGGAGACTGCGCGCTCGACCACACCGGCCGCTGCGGCGTCCACGCCACTGAAGCGGCGTCCGGTGGCCATCACGTCGAAGGCCGCACGGGGAGAGAGCTTGCTCGTGATGAGAGCGGTCATGCCGGCGGTGAACGGGATCTGGATGTCGATCTCGGGAAAGCAGAAGTAGCCCCGGTCGTCACGCATCACCCGGTAGTCGTGGGCCAGGGCCAGCATCGCCCCGGCGCCGAAGGCATGGCCGTTGATGGCGGCGACGGTCGGGACGGGAAGGGTCAGGACACGCGCGAGCAGCGTCTGGACCTTGGCCACGTAGGCCGCGTGCTGGTCGAAGTTCTGCACGAGCCAATCCAGATCCAAGCCGTTCGAGTAGAACTTGCCCGTCCCGGACGTGACCAGCACCGCCGGCTCTGCGGATGCCTCGAGCTCATCGAGTGCGGAGTCGACGAGCTCGAGCCACTCGAGTGAGAAGCGGTTCTCGTCGGCGCCGAGGTCCAGCGTCCAGATGGGTCCGTCGGGGGAGATCGTCGGCATGCGTTGCTCCTCAGAAGTGGATCGGGCGCTGCCTGACCAGGCCGTACCCAGGTCCGAGGACCATAACAGAGAGCATCTCTAAAAACATGCCCGGTGCTGCCTCGGGGCACCGGCGGACGACGACTCACTCGTCGAAGCACCCCGCAGCCACCGAGCGCGCGAGACGTCGACGTGCGCCGGCCTCTGAGCAAGACTCCGACCTGCTCCCGCTGTCAGCGGCTCGACAAGGGCGGGGGATTCACTCGTCGAAGGCCGAACGGATATCCGTCTGCGCGAAGTTCTCTCCCTTGTACGCCAGGGCGGCGTCCGTCTCTTTCGCCAGGGCGTAGGAGAAGCAGTCGCCGTAGTTCAGTCCGGCGGGATGACGACCCTTGCCGAACCGTCGCCAGGCGCGGGCGGCTCGAGCGGCTTGGGCTGCATCGACGGGATGCGTTGTGGCTCCGAGGTGATCGACGAGCGAGTCCAGGCGCCGGCACGCGTCGTCCCCCGTCGGGCGGTCACCACGATGGAAGCCTCGACCATGGTGGCCGCGCTCACGAGGAGTTCGTCGTCGCGCGCCAGGAGGTCGTCCATGATGGCCTCCGCGTCGTCCTCCCCGAAGATGATGGCCCGCAGTGCCGAGGTGTCGAGGACGACGGTCATGTCGGGAGGCCGTGCTCGTCGTAGCCGAGGATCTGTTCGTCGCTGCGCGGATCGAGGTCGCGCTCGGCCCGCCCGGTCTCGATGATCCCCAGGATGTCGTCGCGCCTGGTGCTTCGCCGTCGGGCGTGGCGGATCCTCTCGAGGCGTTCTTCGATGGCGATGCGCGTCGCCACCGTGAGCGACTCCCCGGAGATGCGGGACAGCTCGCGGGCGAGACGGTCGGTCTCGGCGTCCTTGATGTTCAGGGACACGAAAGGAAGAATATCAAGGAGGATTCTTCCCTGACAGGGATGAGCGACACCCGGTGTGAGCGTGGGTCGTCAGGCCCGCCACCAGGTCTCGTCGATCATCACCGGCGTCGTGCGCTTGTGGCGGGTGCGCCACCAGCGGTCCTCGATCTTCTCGGCGACCTCGTCCGGCACCTCACGACCTTCGAGGAAGTCGTCGATGTGTTCGTAGGTCAGGCCGAGTTCGTCCTCGTCGGCGCGGCCGGCGTTCTCGTCCAGCAGGTCGGCGGTGGGGGTCTTGGCCCACAGCCGCTCCGACGCACCCAGATGCTGCAGGAGCTGCCGGTTCTGACGCTTGTTCAGGCCGGACAGCGGCAGGATGTCGGCGGCGCCGTCGCCGAACTTGGTGAAGAACCCGGTGACGCTCTCGGCGGCGTGGTCGGTGCCGATCACCAGCAGCCCCCGGTCACCAGCCACGGCGTACTGCGCGACCATGCGCAGGCGGGCCTTCGTGTTGCCCTTGGTGAAGTCGGTCATCGGCACCCCCACCGTGCGCCGGTACTCCTCCTCGAAGCCGTCCACGCCCGGAGCGACGTTGTACGTCAACGTCTCGTCAGCGGCGACGAACTCCACTGCGGCTGCAGCGTCCTCCTCGTCGTGCTGCACGTTGTACGGCAGCCGGACCGCGACGAAGACGGCCTCACCGCCGCTCTCCCGCAGGCGCTCCACCGCGGTCTGCGCCAGCCGCCCGGCCAGCGTCGAGTCGAGGCCGCCGGAGATGCCGAGGACGTACCCGCGCGCGCCCGTGGCGCTCAGGTAGTCGGCGAGGAACTGCACGCGGCGCTCGACCTCGCCTGCTGGGTCGATCTCCGGCCGGACCCCGAGTTCGTCGATGATCGTCTTCTGTCGTGCTCGCATTCGCCCATTCTGGCCCGCGCGGCCGACCACGTGCGCGTCGGCCACCGGCGCGTCAGGCCGATGCCGGAGGCTCGGGTTCCTCGACCAGGTGTTCACCGCGGGGCTCGATCGCCACGTCCTCACGGACGATCTCGGCGGCCAGCCCGCGCAGGAGCTCCCCGTCACCGGCGACCCGGAGGGTGACCGCCTCGCCGTACTCGCTGTCGAGGACCCTCAGGCCGTGCGCGGCGAAGGCGTCCTGCGCGCGGGCGGCGTCGGCGTAGGAGAACGTCACCTCGGACACCGAGGAGACCACCGGCCGCACCCGCGGGGCGCCGTCGATCGCCAGGGACACGGCGTCCGAATACGCCCGCACCAGACCGCCGGTGCCGAGTTTGACGCCCCCGAAGTAGCGCGTGACCACCGCCACCACCTGCGCGAGTCCCGCGCCGCGCAGGACGTCGAGCATCGGCCGGCCGGCCGTGCCCGAGGGCTCGCCGTCGTCGGAGGACCGTTCGACCGGCTGCGCGCCGGGCATCTCGACGATGAACGCGGTGCAGTGGTGACGGGCGTCGGGCCAGGTCCGGCGCACCTCGGCGACGACCTCGCGGGCACCCGCCTCGTCCTCGACCCGCGCCACGGTCGTGAGGAACCGGGACCGCTTCACCTCGAGTTCGCTGACCTCGCGATACCCCTGCGGCAACCACACGCTCATCGGCTCATCCTCACACGGGGGACGGCGCCTGCCACCGACGCCCGCCGAGTCGCAGACCCTCAGACCCACGGATCCCCGCACCCCCGCACCCGCGCGCCCACGGACGCGTCGCCGAAACCACGGGTCACCCCGCTCAGGTGCGAACCCGGAACTCCCCGACGATGGCGTCGAGCTCGTGCGACAGCTCCGACATGCTCTCCGCCGAAGCTCCTGTGGTCGTCGCGGACGCATCCGTGCGTCCGGCCGCGTCGGCCACGCGGGTGACGCGGGAGGCGATGTTGCGGGAGTTGCCCGCGGCCTGCTCGATGTGGGCGGTCATCTCCTGTGTCGTGGCCGACTGCTCCTCCACGGCTGCAGCGATCGCGGTCTGGATCTCGTTGATCTCGGCGATGGTCGAGCTGACCTCGCTGATGCTGACCGACGCGGCCTCGGTGTCGGAGCGCAGGCGCGAGATCCGACCCGCGATGTCCTCGGTGGCGTTCGTCGTCGCCTGGGCGAGCTCCTTGACCTCGCTGGCGACCACGGCGAAGCCCTTGCCCGCCTCACCGGCGCGGGCCGCCTCGATCGTCGCGTTGAGCGCCAGCAGGTTGGTCTGTTCGGAGATGTCCGACACCGTCTTCAGCACCTCGCCGATGCGGACGCTGGACGCGCCGAGCTCGGTCAGGGTGGCGGCGGCGCGGTCGGCCTGGCCGACGGCTCCCGACACGACCTGTTGTGCCTGCGCCGCCGAGCGGGAGATCTCGCCGATCGCCTCACGCAGCTGCTCACCGGAGTGCGCCAGCGACGCGATGTCGGCCGACACGTGCCCCGCGGAGGTCGACGCCTCGCTGGCCTCGGTCGAGCTCTCGCCGGCGGTGGTCAGCAGGCCGGAGGCGACACCGGACAGGTCGGTGGCCGACCCGCGAAGCCGCTTGGCGGCGTCGGTGATCCGCCCCATCGCGGACTCCAGCGCGTCGAGCGCGGTGTTGAGCGAGCGCCCCATCGCGGAGATCTCGTCGTCGCCGACGATCTCGGCGCGCACGTCGAGGTGGCCGTCGCGCAGCTCGTGCAGGGTGGTCTCGATCGAGGCCAGCGAGCCCGTGATCGACCGGACGGTCCAGATGCCGAGGCCCACCGTGAGGGCCATCGTCAGCAGCACCAGCGCGACGGTCAGGAGGAACTCGCGCTGCACGGTGCCGAACATCGAGTCGGCCTCCGCGGCGAGACGTTCGTATCCCCGCTGCTCGATGCCCCGCAGGCCGTCGAGGTACTCCGTCGCGGTCGAGAACCACGCGTCGGGGTCCTGACCGAAGCCGGAGGTCTTGCCCAGGGCCTCCGTCGTCATGGAGTCGACCTGCTTGGCGATGTCGGAGCCCTGCATCGCCGTGAGCTGATCGATGCCGTTCTGCCCGGCGCTCACGGAGAACGCGTGCAGGAACGCCTCGCGCTGAGCGACGAGGTTGACGATGCGGTCCCGCTGACCGTCTCCGAACTTGTCGGCGGCGAAGACGGCCGTCATCTGAGCCCGCTGCAGGCCGGCCTTCTCCTTGGCGTGGGAGATCTGCGCGAGCGCGGTGACCTCGCGGGCGGTCTCGGCGTCGGAGGTGGCCTGCCCGATCGGCCCGAACGTGTCGAGCACGCCCTCGATGACCCGCGTGTACTCGGCGACGAACTCCGCCGGCGGGCGCGAGAACGCGTCGGCCTCCTGGCGGATCGTGGCGATGCCGCGCGTCTCGGCCAGGGCCTTCTGGAGCGGAGCGGCGGCCTCGTCGGACAGGCCGCTATCGGCCAGGGCCGCCTCGACGCTCGCCAACGACTCGTCGGTCGCCTTGCGCAGCGTCGGAATCCGGTCGGCGAGCTGCGCCCCCTTGGTGGCGACGTAGGTGTTCGTGGCGCCGCGTTCGGCCTGGAGGTTGTGCGCCAGACCGGACATCTCCGAGGAGGACTGCACGAGTCCGACGAGGGTCGAGCGCTCCGACCGGGTGTTCCACTGCTCCACGGTCATGATCCCCGCGAGAACGAACACGGCCAGCGAGGGGAGCAGCGCCAGCAGCAGCAGGCGTGCCCGGATCGAGCTGAGTGCACGGGGCAGAGAAACGGACATGGTCGGGCCTCTCGACGGGCAGGGGTGGTTGCTCTTCCCCTTCGGCCGGAATGTCCCGGTGCAAAGCGATACGGGGTTGTGTCGGAGGACACATGTGCAGGTCGGAAGGGTCGTCGAGCCCGAGGTCAACCCTCAATTTCGGAAAGATGTCCGTTTTCGGCGACGAAACGTGAGTGGGAAACGGAGAGCGGGCGATCCGCGCCGGAGATCAGGCGAGGAACGCCACCGCGATGACGAACGGGAGCGAGACCAGCGAGGCGATCGAGGTGACCATCGTCATCGTCTTGAGGCTGCCCTGGGTGGTCAGCCCGAGGAGGGCCTTGTACATCCAGAAGAAGTTGCTGTTGACCTGGAGGGCGAACAGTGAGCCCGACGCGATGGCGAGTCCGATGGCGATCGGGGCCACCCCGATCGAGCCGAGGATCGGGGCGATGATGCCGGCCGCGGTGATCGCCGCCACCGACACCGACCCGATGGCCAGGTGCAGCACCGCGGCGATGAACCAGGCGAGCAGCACGCTGAGGATGATCGGCGCGCCGGCCTCGGCGCTGAAGAGTCCGCCGAGGACGTCGGCCAGTCCGGTCGCCTTGATGACCGCGCCGAGCGAACCGCCGATGCCGGTGACCAGGAGGATCTCGCCGGCCGTGTGCAGGCCCGCGCCGAACGCCTCGTCGGTGCGCTCGCGGTCGACGGTGCGGCGCGCGAGGAAGAACGCGAGGAGCAGTCCGATGAACATCGCCACGTTGGCGTCGCCGAAGAAGTCGATCGCTTCGTTCTCGACACCCGCCAGCCCCATGAACGCGCCGAACGCGATGAGCACCAGCGGCACGAGGATCGGCAACAGGGCGACCCCGAGCGGCGGGATGCGGCGCCCTGCCGTCGTGGCGGGGGAGGCGGTCGTCGTGTCGACCTCGGTGGTGCTTGCACTACGGCCGGTGTCGTCGGCGCCATGCATGGCGTGATCGGTGCCGGCGGAGTGCGCGGCGCGGGTCGTGTCGGAGTCGACCGAGGTGTCGGTGGTGGCTGCGAGAGCGTCGAGCTCGTCGACCTCCACGTCCTTCTCGGCGTTCCAGTAGCCGCCGCGCAGCATGAGGCTGAAGACGAACGTGGTGAGGACGGCGGTGAGCGGGCCGAAGACGATGCCGTAGATGAGGTAGGTCCCGAGCGGGATCTGCAGCAGGCCGGCGATGGAGACGGCGGCGAGGCCGGGCACGACGAACACGTAGCCGCAGAAGATGCCGGTGCCGAGCGCGCCCGCCATCAGGGCGAGGCCGTTCTTGCCCAGGTGCGGGGCGGCCTGACGGGCCACGGGCGCGCCGAGGACGACCTGCACGTCGACGTAGATCGAGGGGAAGATGGTCGAGAGGGCGACGGTGAGCCCGTAGGGGATCCGCTTGGGGCCGAGCACCCGCAGCAGCACGCCCACGAGCCGGTCGAAGGTGCCGGTCGTGTGCAGCAACGAGCCGATGAGCACACCGAATCCGATGAGCAGGCCGATCTTGGCCATGATGTCGCCGAAGCCGGCGGTGATGGCCTCGACCGTGGCCGCGAAGCCGATGCCGCCGGCGAGTCCGAGGTACAGACACCCGATGACCAGGGAGATGATCGGGTCGATCTTGAACTTGATGATGAGCAGGACGATCGCCAGGATGGCGATCGCCGTGTGGACAGCGATCACGGCTACCTCGTTGTCAGGCCGGTGGATTCATGATGCGGAAGGCCACAGTCTCCTCCTCGGCGGGTCCGGTGGGGCCGACTCGCGACGAAGACTTGATCGGGGCTTGCGCATAGGGTCGGGACATGGAGTACAGGACCCTGGGTGACAGTGGACTGGCCGTCTCGACGCTGGGCATCGGATGCAACGCCTTCGGCGCGCGCACCGACGCCGAGGAGGTCGTCCGGATCGTCGACGCCGCCATCGAGTGCGGAGTCACGCTCTTCGACACCGCCGACTCGTATTCGCGCGGTGAGAGCGAGGCGCTGCTCGGGCGGGCACTGCGTGGTCGCCGCGACGACGTGGTCATCGCCACGAAGTTCGGGATGGACCTCGACGGTCTGTACGGCCCGGACTTCGGTCGGCGGGGCTCGCGGCGCTACATCCGCCGCGCGGTCGAGGGCAGCCTGCGCCGCCTGGACACCGACCACATCGACCTCTACCAACTGCACACCCCCGACCGGGTGACGCCGATGGAGGAGACGCTGAGCACGCTCGACGACCTCGTGCGCGAGGGCAAGGTGCGCTACGTCGGCTGCTCCAACCTGCGGGCGTGGGAGGTCGTCGACGCGCACTGGCTCGCGGGCTCGCTCGGCACCGAGGCGTTCATCTCGGCGCAGAACGAGTACTCGCTGTACAACCGTGCGGCCGAGGCCGATCTCGCGCCGGCTTGCGAGCACCTCGGGGTCGGGATCCTGCCGTACTTCCCGCTGGCCTACGGCCTGCTCACCGGCAAGTACCGCCGCGGCGAGGACGCGCCCGAGGGCAGCCGTCTCCAGGCGCAGGGCCGGCGTCTGCGTGACGCGAACTGGGACATCGTCGAGGCGCTGCAGAGTTACGCCGACGACCGCGGAGTCCCCTTGCTGCACGTGGCGATCGGCGGACTGGCAGCCCAGCCGGCGGTCAGTTCGGTCATCGCGGGTGTCTCCCGGGCGGAGCAGGTGGCGACCAACGCCGAGGCCGTGGCGTGGGATCCGAGTGCCGACGACCTCGTCGCCCTGGACGAGGCCGTGCCGCCCGGCTCCGGCGAGCGCTACGACTCCTTCGCCACCGCCCGCGAACGCCGCCCCTGACGAGAGTCGGCCCGGCTGCGCGAGCCGGACCTATCACCGTCTCGGTCTCACCCCACGGTGTCCGTCGAGGTCACGCAACCGCTGCTCGGTGACAGCCGCTCCGGGCCCAGCCGGCAGAAGCGAGGATCAGAATCCGAGCGCGCGACGAATCTCATTGAGGGTGTTGATGTCCAGGGGGTACTTCTGGGCGAGTTCCCGCAGCTTGCTCGTGGCGTTGTCGGCCGTGTAGGGGCCGTTCTCCTTGATGCGCGTGGCCCACGTGTTCGCATCGGGGACACCGGCCTGTTCGAGGCGGGAAGCGATCTCGTCCTCACTCGCACTGTTGATGTCGAAACCGCCGGTGTTCGCGCCACTACCGGCGGTGGTCTCGGCGTCGGTCGCGCCGTCGGTCGCAGTGGCGGTCGCCGTCTCGGTCTCCGTCATCGTGGCGGTCTCGGTGGGGGTGGACGCGGACGTCTGCGTGGACGTGGCCGGAGTGCTGGGTGCGGTGTCCGGCGCGGTCTGTTCCTCTCCGGAGCAGCCGGCCAGGCCGACGGCGGTGATGAGCAGGATCGGGGCGATGGTCGAGGCTTTCATCAGCAGACTCCTGTGTCCTAGCGGTGTCACCGTCTCATCGAGGCGGGTGTTCCGTAGCGTGTCGGAGACCGGGGCGACCCGGCCGATGCGCTCTTCGAGACGGCCTGTCCTGGTGAACACTAACGAAGTTCCACCCATCCGGCCCGCGGTGGATGCGCCACTGAGGGCCCTCGACCGCGGCCATCAGGAGTCGGTCGCGTGACGCACGAGGTTGCAGCTGGAGACCTCGGTGTCAACACGGGCCGGGCCTCACCACACGATGTCGGTCGTGCGCTGCAGCATGCGCGGCTGGGCCACGGCCTGCGCCACCTGCGAGGTCTCCGCGTCGGTGAGAGTCTCGGGGAACACCAGGCCGCTGCGGTCGGCCAGGAGCTCGAGCGTGACCTGGTAGGTGCGGAACTCGCCGAGCTCGAACGCCTGGAGTCGGTCGAGCCGTTGGGTCAGCAGGAAGGCCCGGGCCTTGAGCTCGTCGGCCTCGACGAACGCGATGACCTTCCAGAACTCCCGGGGGATCCGCACGCCTCGGTACTCGCGGTCGTCCTCGGCGAGGATCGGCCCGGCCATGACGCTGATCCGGTGCCGGTCGACCTCGACCTCGGCGTAGACCGCGTCCTCCAGTCGCCCCCACACGCCGCCGCGCGCGCCCTGGTTGAAGTCGTCCATCTGCGGGGCGATGTTGGTGAAGAAGAAGGAGTCGCTGTTGGCCTTCTCCGCCTCGGGCGCCGGACCCCAGGTGAGGTCGGCGCGGCGCGCGATGTGCCCGCGGTCGATGGGATTGTCGGCGTACAACTCGTCCCCGACCTGGTGCTTCTTCGCGATCCGGGGGTCGAGGCGGAACTTCGTGCCCGACCTGCTCAGCTTCTTGAGGGAGTCGCCGTCGACGTTCCACGCCACCCAGCGGGCGAACCGTCGCGACGCGCTCATCGTCAGCGAGAAATGGGTGTAGGGGATGACGGTCGAGCCGTCGACCTCGACGGCGTCGCCCGCGAGGTCGCCCAGGTCGGGCGTCGGGACCTCGGCGCGCAGGAACGCCGGGTCGTAGCCGCGCGCCGCCGCGGCGTGGCCGGCCGCCTGGGCGCCTCGGGTGGGCGAGAGCGTCACGTCGAGCTTGGTCGTCACCGAGGACGGCAGGTTGGCGATGGCGTGATCGCGTCCGCCGGGTGATTCGCCGGCGAAGTTGAGTCCGGCGAGCACGGTGCTCGTGCGTCCGTTGCCGGCCCTGAACAGCCACACCGAGCCGGAGTCGCCGCCGTCGCTGATCTGCCCGTCCGGCGCGGGACGGTTGGGGTCGGGGCCGATCTCGACCCCGCCGATGTTCTGCTCGCCGACGCCCTCGCCGTAGTCGAGGCGCACCATGACGTCGAGTCGGGTGACGACGCCGTGCGTGACACCGGTGGTGCGGCCGCTCTTGATCACCTTGTCGCCGAGTTCGGGCTCGCCGATCTCGGTCGGCACGACGTCGAGGTCGAGGATGTCGGGCTCGAACCGGCGGTCCTCGATCGTGGCGATCGCGCAGTCCCCGGCGGCGCCGAGATGTGACCGGACCAGCGTCCCGAGCCGGTTGCGGTCGACCCGGTTGTCGTCGTGCGGACCGGGTTGCAGCACCGCGTCACCGATGCGTCCGCGTGGACCGTGCAGGACGTGCCAGTTGGAGAGGGCGTAGGGCGTGCCGGGGTCGATCCGCCGGCGCCGGGTGTCGGAGGCGGCCTCGGGCACGACCACGTAGGCGGGACGGAAGGTGCGCTCGACGACGTCGGTCGGGACGGTCTGCTGGTCGATCTCGATGGTCTCCGGAACCGGGGTCGACCCGACGAGCGCGAGGTCGGCCTCGTCCAGCTTCTCGACCACGGTGAACTGGATCGCGACCGTGTCGGTCCTCGTGCCGTCGACCTCCTTGTACCCCACGCCGACGGAGGTGATGTTGGGGTCGGCCAGGTAGGCGTCGGCGTGGGCGCGGACGAACCGCCGCAGCGCGTCGGTTCGTGAATCCTTCGTCCCGTCAGGGTTCTTCGGCGACATGCCCGTCAGCCTCCCGCTCCCGCGCGGCCCGTGGGTGACGAAGCGGTGAACGATCGTGGATCGGCGCGGGGGTTCTTCGGCCGATCGACGTGATCAGTGGGCGTCAGGCGCGTAGCGGGCCAGGTTGCGGCGGGAGATCTCGGCGACCGCGTCGCGGAGTTCCGGCGGGTCGGTGATCTCGGCCAGGTGCGCCAGTCCCGCGAAGATCGCGGCGGCCAGGGGAAGCCGTTCGACCACGCCCGTCACGGCCAGCGTCCCGTCGCCGAGTTCGGAGACGTGACAGACGCGCCCGGCGAGGGAGACGACGTACCTGACGGTCGGGAGGCAGGCCTCGTCGGTGACGAGCCGGACGGTGACGCCGCTCGCGGTCGAGTAGGACTCGCGGGCACGTTCCCACGCCTGCGCGAGAGGGGTCGCGGGGGTGAAGTGCTGTCCGGTGGGGCGCACCGACCCGACGCGGTCGGCCCGGTAAGTGCGCTGTTCGCCGGTGTCGTCCTTCTCGGCGACGAGATGCCAGGTACGGGCGGCGAGGACGACGCCGACGGGCCTGACCCGGCGGAGGCGTTCGCCCTGTCCTCGTGCGCGGTAGGCGATGTCGATGACCTCGCGACGTGCGGCGGCCGCGGCGAGGTGGGGGACGGCGGCAGGGGTGTCGGCGGCGGTGCCCCAGCCCTCGGGCACCACGAGGAGCCAACTGGCCACGTCGCCGACGCCCCGCGCCGCGTCGTCGTCGAGGACGGCCTCGAATTTTCTGCGCGCCGAACGGAACTCCGCCCCGCGGCCGATGGCGTCGGCGGCGATCTGACCCCCGGGGAGGAACAACGCGGCCGATTCCGCGGCGGTGAGGCCGGCGGTCTCCGGCCGGTAGCCGGGCAGGATGGAGAACCCGCCACCGCGGCCGTGCTCGGCGAACACGGGCACGCCCGACAAGGAGAGGGCGTCGATGTCGCGCAGGATCGTGCGCCGCGAGACCCCGAGGCGTTCGGCGAGGTCCGCGGCCGTGATCCGTTCATGGCGACGGAGCAGGGCGACGAGGTCGAGCAGACGATCCGCACGCATGTGTCGAGTGTCCTCTGAAAGGTGACACAAGGTGTCACCCATCGGGGTCTAGCGTTCGGATCGTCCGGATCGACCTGCATCACCTGATCGGAGACCCGACATGACCGACACGACCCGCACGAGTGATCCGACGTCGACGAACCCCGCCTCGACCTCGCCCGGCGACGATCTGCGGCCGCAGCTGTTCGCCGCGCAGGAGTGGTGTGCAGGCCTGGTGGCCCAGGTCGACGACTCGACCCTGCGTCAGGCCACCCCTGTGCCGAGTTCGACGTGCGACGGCTGCTGGGGCACATCGGCACGGTCTACGAGAAGATCACCGGCTTCGGTCGCGACCACGCCGACCCCTATGCCGGCGTGGTCAGCACGCACGAGGACTACGAGGCCCTCTACGAGCGGATCGCCGCCGAACGCGTGGATGCGCCGTCTCCGCCTCCGAGCGGGCCGATTTCCTCCGATTGCGGTCGGCCGAGGCCCGCGAGGCCTGGACGGAGGACACCCTGAGCGCCGACATCGCCCTGGGGTGGGGGCCGACGCTTCCGGGCCGAGTCGTCGCGGCGATCTATCTGATGGAGGTGCTGGCCCACGGCTGGGATCTCGCCACCGCGGCAGGACTGCCGGCCGAGGCGCCGGCGGAGATCGCCGAAGCCGGCCTCGCCGCGGCCCGCGCCACACTGCCGGCCGAGCCGCGCGGCATGGCGAACGGCGTCCCCTTCGACGCCGTCGTCGAGCCGGCCGCCGACGCCGGACCCACCGAGCGTCTGGCCAATTGGCTGGGACGTGTATCGCGCTCCGGCGCGCAGGTTGACGAGAGATTGCGAGAGAGAAGGATGTCCGGCATGGATCTGACGCAGCGTCTGCTCGACCAGCTCGAGTTCCACTGGGACGGGCAGCTACGGCCCCGACTCGAGGGGCTCACCGACGAGGAGTACTTCTGGGAGCCGGTGCCGGGGTGCTGGACCGTGCGCCCGCGCGGCACCGGCGGCGCCGCGATCCAGGGAGGCGGCGGCGACTTCACGATCGACTTCGAGTTCCCGCCGCCCACACCCGAACCCGTCACGACGATCGCCTGGCGTCTCGGCCACCTCATCGTCGGCTGCCTCGGCGTGCGCGTCGCCGCACACTTCGGCGGGCCGCCCTGTGACTACATGAGTTTCGACTACGCCGGTGACGCCGCAGGCGCCCTGGCGCAGTTGGACGACGTGTACGCCCGCTGGCGTGACGGCGTGCGCGGACTGGACGAGGACGCACTGGCCCAGCCGGTGGGGGAGGCCGAAGGCGATTGGGCGGAGCACCCGATGATCGAACTCGTCCTGCACATCAACCGCGAGGTCATCCATCACGGCGCCGAGATCGCGCTCTTGCGGGATCTCTACGCGCACCGGCGTCCCTGAATCATCACGACATGGCCATGCCCAGCTGCTCCCGCGACCGACGGGCGCAGGGCTAGCCTGCGGACATGTTCGAGGGTTATGAGGAGGTCGTCGTCGACTCCGGCGGCGTCGAGATCGCCGCGTGGACCAGCAGGACCGTAGGGCGGCCGCCGCTGGTGCTGCTCCACGGTCACCCACAGACGCACCTCATCTGGCATCGGGTCGCGTCCGACCTCGCCGAGGAGTTCGACGTGGTGGCCTGTGACCTGCGGGGTTACGGCGCCTCAGGGCGTCCGCCCGGAGGGGAGGATCACGCCGCCTACAGCAAGCGGGTCATGGCCGCCGACGTCCTCGCCATCATGCGCCACCTGGGGCACGAGCGCTTCGCCGTCGCCGCCCACGACCGCGGTGCTCGGGTCGCAGCCCGGCTGGTGCTCGACGAGCCGGAGGCGGTGTCGGCTGCGCTCTTCATGGACATCGCCCCGACTCTGTTCATGTACGAGAACACCGACCGGGCGTTCGCGCACGCCTACTGGCACTGGTTCTTCCTCACGACCCCGGCCCCCATGGCCGAGCAACTGCTCGAGGGCGATCCGAGGGCCTACGTCGAATCCGTCCTGGCCGGGCGTCACGCGGGCCTGGTGCCGTTCCCCGCCGAGATCCTCGACGCCTACGTCGCCGCCCTCACCGGCCCCGGTGCCGCGCACGGCATGTGCGAGGACTATCGCGCGGCCGCGACGATCGACCTCGAACACGACCGTGCCGACCTCGCCGCCGGGCACCGCACCGACGTGCCGCTGCGCGTGCTGTGGGGCCGGCACGGCATCATCGGCCGGTTCTTCGAGCCCCTCGAGATGTGGGGCCGGTTCGCCACCACCGTCTCGGGCCGCGAGGTCGACTGCGGCCACTACATCCCCGAGGAGGCGCCCGCCGAGGTGCTCGCGGAGATTCGCGCCCACCTCGCCGGCTGAGTCGGCGTCCGCCTCACCCCGATCCGTCTCCCGGCAGAGTCGCGCACCGTTCATCATGGCTCTCATGACCGGGACCAGCAGGTGGGCGGCGGCCGCCCTCGCGCACGTCGAGAGCAGATGTGCGGGCGGTCCCCTCGGTCGGTCGTTGCGCGTGACCCTCAACTTCCACCCCGATCGGGAGGTCGACGGCGTGAGCGTCGTCGAGGCGCTCGCGAGGGACGGGGTCTACCGCTCCCAGTTCGAGACCGGCACCAGCAACGGGGGACTGACCGCACACGCCGGCGGAGCCCGGTGGCTGTGGGAGAAACGGTTGTTCGGGGGTGCGTACGACGACGCCCCGCCGGTGGAACGGCCGAAGTACGGGGCCCTTGACCATCGACACCGGTCGGTGGGCGGTGCGATCCGCTTCGGGTCGGCGCACCTGCGCCTGGCCGAGCACGTCCTGGACCGCACGACGTTCTGCTTTCCCGATTCGGTGTTCGAACCCGCGGAGTTCGCCACCTCCGCGCGGTTCGATCTGTTCGCCTCGGTCGAGGTGTTCGACGCCGTGGAGCGCGACGACGCCATGGAAGGGCAGATCGGTGGGATGCTCGACGACTACGTCGAGGCCCAGGTCCACGGCGCGGTCGTCCTCGCCGAGGACGTCGAGGCCCTCGTGCTCGACCCGTGCTACCGCGGCACGGCGGTGCAGACGGCGGCCGAGCGTCTCGACGTCCCCCTCGAGTGGCACGAAGGTCGAGTGCTGTCGATCGAGGAGCTCGAGCGGCACCCGGCGTTCCGCGGACCGGCGATCGTCGGCGTCGGTCTCGAGATCGCCCGTGGCACAGTCCTGGACGCGCGCATCGTGGGCGAGGCGGTTCGCGCCGGCGCGCACGACCCGCAGGACCTCAAGAAGGTGTGGCACCACATCGCCCGCTTCGGGGGGTCGCGCCACGGCGAGGGGTGACCCCGTCCGGGCTGCGTCTCCGGGCTGCGTCTCCGGGGGCGCGGGAGACGCGTGAGGCATGAGGTCCGGGGCGGGTGCTCGACGGCGTCGACAGGCTTGAACAGGGGGTGGTCAATATCGAACATGCGTTGTAGAATAAGTGTGTTGAACAGCCAGAAAGGAGAGTCCTGTCATGTGCCCTGCATCCTCTCCCGCAGCGCTGATCGCGCCTGCCGAGTGGGGTGTGGGCGAGCCCGTGACGACCGCTGTGTTCGCGCTTCTGAGCGACGACGAACTCCTGGGTGAGGTCGAGACGATCGAGCGGATCACCGCCTGGTTGGCGGCACGAAGTGTGTCGGTGGTCGGCGAGCTGAGTCGGCGCCGTGAGCGCGACGCGGTGGCCGCCCTCGATGGAGACGCGTCGCCGCGGGCGCAGTCGCTGGCCAGGGTCGGCGCGCGCGAGGCCGTCGTGGACGAGGTCGTCCTGGCCACCGGGCTCGGGCAGCGCGCGGTGCAGACCCGCATCGACCTGGCGCGCAAGGACGAGCGTCATCGCTGGACGCGGGAGGCGCTCGCAGCGGGACGGCTCTCGTGGAGCCGGGTGCTGCAGGTGCACGACAAGACCTCGGCGGTCGATCCGCACCGCATGCGCGGAGTGCTCGAGCAGGTCCTCGCGCCCTGGCAGGCCCCCGCCGACGACGACCCCGGTGACGATGGTGGTCTCGCCGTGCCGCAGGGTGTGTTCTCTTGGCGCTTGGGGCGCGCCGTGGCTGCCGCGACGACGTCGAAGCAGCGCCATCGGGAGGCGATCGACCGGCGTGATCTGTGGGCTGCGATCACCCCGGACGCCGACGGCAACCTCACCGTCACCGGTGATGCGGCTCGGATCGCGGCGGCGACGGGTCGTGTCGAGACCATCGCCCGGCGGCTGCGCAAGGAGGGTGACTCCCGCTCGTTGGCGCATCTGCGCAGCGACATCGCTCTCGACCTGCTGCAGCACGGACAGCTCGCCGACTCCCTCCCGGAGGGAGCCACCGCCGCCTACGCCACGTTCGCCGGTGAGCTGCCCCCGGCGCGGGTCGACGTCACCATCTCGGCGGCCAGTCTGCTGGGGGTGAGCAACGAGCCGGGTGCGATCGTCCTCTCGGGTCGAGAGACCCACCTCCCCGCGCGGATGGTCCGCGACATCGCGTACCGGGCTGGGTCGACGTGGCGTCGCATCGTCACCGACCCGGCCACGGGATACATGGCCGACGTGACCAGACAGGGGTATGCGATCACCGGTGAGCTGCGAGAACGGGTCTTCGCCCGGGATCGGCACTCCCGGGTCCCCGGGAGCACCCGGCCGGCGGCGCTGTGCGACACCGATCACGACATCGACTACGCCGACGGCGGCCCCACCAGCGAGTCGAACGCGTCGAGCAAGCATCGCCGCGGGCACAACCACAAGACCCACAAGAGATGGACCTCCCGACGTGAACCGGAGGTACACGGCTCGATCACCTGGACCACCGGCACCGGACGCAACTACACCACCACCCCGTTCGACCATCGAGATCCGACACCCACACGTGACGAGAACTGGCGCGCGCTGCGGGCCTACCTCGCCAGTCGCGCCATGGAGAACGCCGACCCCGACGACGATGATGATGACGACTACGGCAGCGACGTCGACGACGGCAAGGAGGCTGCGGCGGCTGCGACGACCACGCTGCTTCTGGCCTTGGCCGGACACCGGCCTCGGCGATTTCCGAGCCACTCCCGTTGCGGGTTCGCGGACGCCGGCGCCACAGGCCCCAGACGCCGGCCGAGGCTGCGGCCATGACCGATGTCGACACGGTGGCCCCGGCGGTCGCGGAGTCATCCGCTGACGCAGCAAGTCTCACGGACTCGCCGGCGGGTGCAGGGGCGGCCGAGTCCCTCGCCTCCAGGCTCACGAGGGCAGCCGCGGCCGCAGACGCGGCACCGTGGACGCGCCGAGACCCCGGCCCGCCGCCCTTCTGACCCCACCCTCACGACCACGAACGCGTCGAGATCGCTGAGCATCACGTCACCCGCGTCGGGGCTGCGCGGGTCACGCCTCCCGCGGCGTGAGGCCGAACTCCCGCGCGAGGAGTTCGTGGGAGCGGCGACGGTCGGCGGGATCGGCGATGAGGTCCTGGACCATGACCTCATCGGCGCCGCTCTCGGCGACCATCTGCTCCAGGGTGGCGCGCACCTCCTGCGGGCTGCCCGCGACGAACCGGGGCCATCGGCCGTCGACGATGGTGACCGGCTCGTCCTCGGCCGCCGACATCTCTGCCGCGGCCTCGTCGGCGGAGGGCACCATGACCGATCCGGCGGCGCGACCGGCGCGACGGAGTCGGGCGTAGAACCCCTTGGGCGAGTTCGCCAGGTGCAGGCCGTCGGCGCTGGACTCGCCGACGGCGATGTTGACCGCGAGGATTGCCCGCGGGGAGTCCAGGCCGAACCCCTGGGGCTCGAAGGTCTCGCGGTAATGCCGCAGGGCGGCTGCGGCGCCCGCCGGGTTGATGAACGCGGCGAACGTGTAGCCGATGCCGAGCCCCGCCGCGAGGTTCGACCCGTTCGGACTGGACCCCAGCAGCCACGTCTGCGGCACCTCGGGCACATCCGTCATCAGGGGCTTTCCGGCGAACGGGTGGTCGTCGGGAAACGACTCGTACAACCACGCGAGGGTCTCCAGCACCTGCTGCTGGTGATCGACCTTCGCCGGGTTCTGCCGGTTCTGCTGCAGCGCGAGATCGAGCACCGGCCCGGCCGTGGCGCGTCCCATACCCAGATCGATCCGACCGGGCGCCATCGCCTCCAACTGCTTGTACAGCTCGGCGACCTTGAACGGGCTGTAGTGGTTCATGAGGACGGCGCCCGAACCCAGCCGGATGCGGGAGGTGACCATCGACGCCGCCGCGATGAGCAGTTCGGGATGGTGCGAGGCCCCCGAACGGCTCAGGTGATGCTCGGCGAACCAGACCCGGTGGTACCCCAGGCGCTCCGCGTGCCGGGTGGTCTCCAGCGAATCGGCCAACGCATCCTTCTCGGTCGTTCCCGGAGCGACGGTGGCCAGATCGACGATGGACAGTTTCACGGGAGGACGCTCCTCGAGATCGGGGTGGCCTCTGCAGTCTCCTACGCGCGGCGCCGCGCCAGGCACTCACCGAGCAGTCGAAGTCCGCGGGAGAGCACCTCGGGGTTGTTGGCGTAGCCGATGCGCAGGTATCCCTCCACCTCGAGTGCGCTGCCCGGAGTGAGCATGACGCCGGTCTCGCGCAGGAGGTCGACGCAGAGGTCGCGCGAGCTCAGCGGCAGGTCGTAGCGCAACAGTGCGGTGGTGCCCCCGCGGGGCGCGACCCAGTCGATGCCGGGTTGACCCTCGACCCAGTCGGACAGGATAGCGTGATTGCCGCGAACGATGGCCCGGCTGCGGTCCAGGACGGCGTCGGCGTGCTCGAGGGCGAGGGCGGCGAGCAGGTCGTCGATCATGCCGACGCTGATCGTGGTGTAGTCCCGGTGGATGGTGAGCTCGGAGATGAGTTCGGGGGACGCCACCACCCATCCGAGTCGGAGTCCGGCCGCGGAGAACGCCTTGGACATGCTGCCGGTGCTGATGGCGCGGGGGTAGAGGTCGGCGACCGACGCGGTCGTGCCGGGGTCGGCCTGGTCGATGCCGCGGTAGACCTCGTCGCACAGCAGCCAGGCGCCCGCGGCGTCGCAGAGGTCGACGACCTTCTGCAGGGCGTCGCGGTCCATCAGGGATCCGGTGGGGTTGTTGGGGTTGGTGAGGACGACGAGCTTGGTGCCGTCGGTGATCTGGGCGGCGAGGTCGTCGAGGTCGGGAAGCCAGCCGGTGTCCTCGCGCAGTCGGACGATCCGCACGTCGGCGCCGATGGACTCCGGGATGGAGTAGTGCTGCTGGTAGGCGGGCAGCACCGAGACCACCCGGTCGCCCGGCTCGACCAGCGTGTGATGGACCAGATGGTTCGCGCCGATCGCGCCATGGGTGATGAGGACGTTGGCGATGTCCTGGTGCTCGTAGAGGGCGGCCACGGCGGCGCGCAGCCGGTCGCTGCCCTCGATGGCGCCGTAGGTGAGTGTGAGAGGGGCGAGGTGCTCCATGAGTGAGTCGCGGGCGCCGGTCAGGCGCAGCAGGTGCTCGACGGTGAGCGACTCGACGCAGGTCTCGGCCAGGTTGTGCTCGCAGCGGGTCTCGTACTCGTTCATCCACTGCTCGACGGCGAACGGGGTGATCTTCACGGGGCGGCTCCACGGTGTGGCAGGCGGTCGGCATGGCACGTTCGGTGCGTACGATGAATCGCAGTGCGCACGATGCGCACTATAGTGCTCATTCGATCTCTGGCACAGGAGAGGGATGTCCGACGACGTCACAGCCCGGTCGGGGCCCACGGTCGAGTTCTTGGCGCGACTGGGTGCCGAGGTCCGCCGGCGCCGTAAGGACGCCGCCCTGACCGTGCAGCAGTTGGCGGACGCGGCCGGGGTGAGCCGCAGGATGTTGACGCAGATCGAACTCGGCCAGGCCAACCCCAGCCTCGTGACGGTCGACAAGCTCGCAGGCGCGCTCGCGACCGACTTCGTCTCGCTCACCCGCGACACCCGGCCCGGCGCGCTCGCCGTGAACGCCCCCGGCACCGGTGCGGGCGTGTGGAGTTCCGTGGCGGGCAGCAGCGGAGTGCTCCAGGCCGCCACCGGGCGACAACCGGCCGCCGAGCTCTGGGAATGGACGCTCATGCCCGGCGACCGCTACCAGGCCGACCCCGACCCCGCGGGATCGGAGGAGTTGTTCCTGGTCGTCGACGGAGCCCTCACCCTGGACGTCGACGGGCTGGCACCCGTGACGGTGGAGACGGGCGGGTCGGCCCGGCTGGCCAGCGACCGCCGCTACGCCTACGCCAACACCGGCCCCGTCCCGACCCGGTTCGTGCGGGTGGTGCACCTCGGTGCGTGAGCCGGGCGCCGACACCCGACCCTGCGGCACACCGGTGTGGCATGAGATTCACGAGATGCTGTGGACACACCCAGATACACAGGAGTCCCCATGACAGCCACCTGGATGACGATCGCCGCCGCGCAGATCGGCAGCGGCCCCGATCCCGAGGCCAACCTCACCCTGCTCGAGGAGTACGCCGGCCGGGCGGCGAGGTCCGGCGCGACGCTGGTGGCCTTCCCCGAGGCCACGATGGCGTGTTTCGGAACCGACCTCGCCTCGATCGCGCAACCCCTCGACGGTCCGTTCGCCGACGGTGTGCGGCAGTGCGCGCAGAGGCTGGGCGTGACCCTCGTCGTCGGCATGTTCGAGCCGGTCGACGACGGACGCGTCTACAACACCCTCCTGCTCACGGGCCCGGACGGGGAGTGCACCTACCGCAAGATCCACCTGTTCGACGCGTTCGGCAGCAAGGAGTCCGACACCGTGGCGCCGGGCAGCGAACACGTCGTCACCGAGGTCGGCGGAGTCAAGGTCGGCCTGGCCACCTGCTACGACCTGCGGTTCGCCGACCAGTTCACCGCGCTGGGGCGTGCCGGCGCCGAACTCGTCGTCGTCCCCGCCAGTTGGGGCGACGGGCCCGGCAAGGCTGAACAGTGGGACGTGCTGGCCCGCGCGCGGGCGATGGACGCGCAGGCGTTCCTCCTCGCCGCCGGACAGGCGTGGCGGCCGCCCCAGGGCGCCGACCCGCTCGGCATCGGACGCTCCTGCCTCACCGACGGACTCGGCCGGGTCCGCGCTCGACTCGGTCACGAGCAGGGCGTGCTGACCGCTCAGATCGACACGGCCGAGGTCGCGCCCGTCCGCGCGCGCGTGCCCATCCTCTGAGTCGTCCTGAGCCACTCCCACACCGGCGCGAGCGCGTCCTCGGGGCTCAGGAGGTAGGCGGATTCCCGCACCCGGTGGATGCGCCAGCCGTCGCGTTCCAGCGCCCGCTGCACGAACAGGTCCTGCTCGTAGGCCTCCCGCCCGTGCCAGGTGCCCGCCTCGCACACGAGCGCCACGGGCGACGGCCCGTCGACGACGAGATCGAGGTGGAGTCCGCGGACGACCACGCCGAGGATCACCTCGTGCCCGCCGGTGAGCAGGTCGTCGCGCACGTCGGAGACGAACCGGGAGATCGCCGCCGGCGGCCGTTCGGCGGCGAGGCCCAGAACTCTGCGACGCTCGACGCGACCCGCCTCACGCTCGTCGAGCGCGGCCCGACCACCGCCGCGCAGCCGCGCATCGCCGAACAGCGACTGCCGGGGGTCCCGCCAGGAGGACGCGTGCGGGCAGTCGTGCAGGTACCGCTCGGAGAGACGGGTCAGGCGATCGGCGGGGCCCGCCGGCCGGTGGGGGAGCTTGCCCTCCTCGCCGATCAGCACGATGCGCGGGGCCAGCACCCGCAGGAACGTGAACTCCGACCCCACGAGCGAGGCGTCGTCGACGATGACGACGTCGAAGACGTCGGGGGTCACCTCGACCTGGTCGGTCAGGCGGTGCAGGGGGACGAACCACGCGGGGACCGCTCGCCGGCACCGGTCACGCACCCGGGCGAGCTCCGCACGCTGGCGCCCCGACCCGCCGGACTCACCGAGGCGACGCAGCAGGTGGGAATGCAGGGCGAGATCCACCCGCATCGAGGCCGGCAGCCGCTCGGGCACGACCGCATGACTCCACGCCCGCAGCGACGCCACCTGCTCGACCTGCCCGGCGATCTCCTCCTCCACCCGCGCGATCTCGGCCGCCAGCGGACCGGGCGCATCGGCCGTCCGGGCGCGTAACCATGTATCGGTACAACACCGGTCCCACGCGGCCTCGAAGCGGGTCAGTCGCTCACGCCAGAGCGGGCCGTCGTCCGTGACGCGCAGCGCATCCACCAGGCCGGGCAGATGCTCGGTCACCGGAACCGACAGCGCGTCGAGTTCGGCCAACTCCTCGGCGCGCGCATGCAACTCGTCGAGTTCGGCCCAGGCCGCCGCGTACCCGATGACGTCGAGGCCGGCCACCGCGGTGCCCAGCGCTCGATGGGCGTCGGGGGAGACCGGGCGGACGTCCTCGCGCAGACGCAGGACGAGATCGGTGAGCGGCGTCCCCGCCCGCTTCGCCTCGGCCTGCGCGTCCACGGCCTCGACGAGGGTGGACAGGCGCTGCACCACCGCGTCGTCGACCCAGCCGGGTGTGCTCACGCCCAGGTCGGCGAGATGACCGCCGACGGAGGCGACGAGGTCGGGGAGCTCCAAGACCCGCAGCAGCAGGCGGAGCTGCTCGATGTGCCAGGTCAGGCGCGTGCGCGGGTCGGCCTCGAGGGGGATCACCGTGCCGTCGGGCCAGGCGGCGTCGAGGTCGTCGATCACCTCTCCGGCGGCCACGTGGCGGAGTAGCACACCCATGTGCTCGGTGGAGGTCGGCGGCATCCCGTCGACGCGCAGGTACATGACCAGGGGCAGCGCGGCCAGCAGGGGCGGGGGACGGTGACGCCGAGGCGGGGGTTGCCGAACCGGTCGAGGACCAGCGGGCCCGCCTCCTCGAGGTGGTCGTGCAGGTAGCGCGCGCGGGCGGGCACGGCGTCGACCTCGGCCAACGCGGTCACCTCGCCTCCGATGTCCTCCACCTGGTCGACGGCGAGGGCGAGCAGTTCGTCGATCGACCGCGACAGGGCGATCCACCGCCGCGACCGTCCCGTGCGGAGGTCGGTCAGGGCCCGCTCCATCCAGCCGCCGGGAAACCGAGCGGCCTCCGCGTGGATCGCGCGCAGCTCGGCGAGTGCGGTGCGCAGGCGCCTCAGCTCGGCGCCGTCCGCCGCTTCGAGAGCACGGACGTCGGGGGAGTCGGCCACCTCGGACCGCTCGCGGACCCGACGGGCCGCGACGTCGAACTCCTCGACCAGACGGGCGAACTCGCGTGGGGTCGGCAAGCCCGTGCGGTCCGGGTGGTGGCCACGGAAACCGGCGGAGAGCCGGTCCAGGTCGGGGTCGGTGACCAGCGCGTGCAGGCGCAGCAGGTGACCGGCGTCGACGGGTGCGGGAGCCTCGGGACTCGGGGTGGCGAAGTCCGAGGGCCAGGACTCACCGGCCTCGGCGCGGTATTTCCGGGCGAACTCCGCCAGGGTTCCGAGGCGACCGCGGTGGGTCGTCGTCACGGTCTCCTCCGTCGACTCTCGACCGCCCGGTCGAGCAGCGCGCGGCGTTCTCGGCGGAGGGTGTCGATCTCGTCCTCGAGCCGGGCGATCTGCCGCGCCGCGCCGTCGCGATCGTGCTCACCGAACATGCGGGTGACGGTGTCGACAGCGGCGTCGACGCCCAGGGCCCGATCATCGCCCCGACGGTCGACGGTGCACAGCGCGAGGGGCCTGAGCTGCGCCGGGAGGCTGTCGGCCACCCCCGTGAGCGTCTCCTCACGGGGGAGGTGAGCAGGACGCGCCGGCCCTGGGCCAGGAGGTGGCTGACGAGCGCGGCGATGGTGGCGCTCCGCGCCTCGCGCGGCGCTCGGACGACGGTCTGCGCGTGGACGTCGACGTGCTCGACGACCTGCCGTTGCCGGGGGTGAGGGGGAACGGGCACAGGGCGTCACCCTCCAACGGGGTGAGGGCGCCGGGTGCGGTGACGGGTGGGATGCGGTGATCCCGGTCGAGCAGGGGCAGCAGGCCGGAGGGCACGCGGCCGGTGCTCGCGATGTCGTCGGCGAGCCGACGGGACAGCATGACCGTCTCGTCGGGGCGCTCGCGGAGGAGCAGCGCGGGTGCCCACGACAGGACCGGGTGGCGTTCCGGCTTCGGGCGTGGCGTGCGGTCGTCGTAGCGGCCCGACGGGTCGAGAGCCTCCAACAGCAGCCGGCCCGGCACTTCGATCCGGGACCGTTCGAGGACCGCGCCGCCCGCCGCCCGCGCCGCCTCGTGGATGGACCGGGCCGCGCGACGATCCAGGCCGTGCGCGGCCTCGAGCGCCGAGATGTCGGCGCGCAGACCTCGGGTGTGACGACAGGCGTCGATCCACAGCCGGCCGAGCTCGTCGATCCCACCCGTGACGGGCACGGTGAACACGTGCGCGCAGAACGCCTCGCCCGCGTGAGCCCAGGTGAGCAGGCCGAGACCGAGTGAGAGTTCACGACCCCCGATCGCCGAGTCCAGCAGAGTCGCCAGCCGGTCGTACAGAGCTCGGGCGGGGGCGTCGCGCTGCTCGGTCTCGCTCCACCGCACCCACTGCGGGTGCCAGGCCTCCCACGTGGCGCGCAGGTCAGGGCGGTCCGAGAGGCGTGCGGTGACCGTGCCGCCGTTGCGGCCTGCCTCAAGGTCGGCCTTGGCCCGCAGGCGCAGTCGTGCGCCCGGTCGGTCGAGGTCGCCGCTGATCCAGGGGGTCAGCTCCTCGGGAGCGGCCGGTCGTTCCGTCTCGTCGACGTGGTCGATCGTCACCAGGGTGGTTCCGTCGACCGGCAACTCGCGTCCGGCCAGGTGGATGGCGGGGTGGTCGGGGATCTCCGAGAGCCACGGTCCGACCGCTGCCGGACCCGCGCCCGGGCGCTGCCGGCTGCGGGCGAGGAACTGGAACAGGCGGACGGCACGGTCCACGGCGACGTCCTCGTCCACATCCACCCCTTCCGCCTCCGCCCCCTACTCCGGTCCGAATCGGCCCGGAGGGGGAGTCCCTGAGGAACTCCGCTGTCGCAGAACGGTGTTGCAGGGGTTCCAGCGGTGGGGGGGGGGGGACAGTCGCCCCGTCGTCACCAGCCGGGGTAGCGGCGCAGCCAGTCGGCGGTGACCGTGCCGTCGACCTCGGTCGGGACGCCGATGCGGCAGGCGCGGTGGCAGTCCTCGGCCAGGCGGGCGACGACCTCGCGCAGTTCCAACTCCTCCAGCCACGTCGGCAGGAGCCAGCGGGTGCCGTGCGCGGCGCCGAGGATGTTGCCGCACACCGAGCCGGCCGCGGCGCGCGCCCCCGGATGGTCGACCGAGGCCCTCAGCGCCGCGCCCGGCCGGTCGTATCCGCCGACCGCGCAGGCCACCGCGATCGCCAGCACCTCATGGCCGGTGTCACCGCTGCCGAGCGAGGCGAGGTCGTCCGGCGTGGGGATGCCCGCGGTGCCCAGCGAGCGGCCCGCGCGCAGGGCGGTGAGCGTGGTTGCGGCGCGGGGCGGTTCGCGCAACTCGCCCTCGGCGCGGTCGAGTGCCGAGGTGAGGTCGGCGCCGTCGACGAGGGCACCGACGATCACGGCCAGTGCGCCTGCGGGGTAGATCCCGCTCGGGTGACCGTGGGTGATCGCCGCGAACTCACAGCCGAGTTCGAACCGTCTGCGCGCCGCGAGGATGCCGGCGGGGGCGGCCCGCACGAGAGCGCCGTACCCCGGTGCGTCGTTGATCGGGCCGTCGGTGCTGCCCATGCGCCCGGTCCGCAGCGCGGTGAGGCCGGGGTCGTCGGGGTCGCCCGTACGCCACAGCTCGGGCACTCCGACGATCCAGCCGTCGAGCTCGGCCAGATGGGGGCTGGCGACGCCGGCCGAACCCCGGGTGGCGAACCAGCGCAGGTAGGCGTGGTGCAGGACGGTCGGCGGGTGGCAGATGCCGCGCTCGCGTTTGCGGACCGCGGCCCGGATCAGGCCCTCGGCGGTGAACACCGTCATCCGGGTGGCGTCGGTGACGGGGCCTGTGCGTCCGAAAGTCGCTGCCGGGGCGGTGTCGTCGTGGTCGGCGTGATTCTCTCGGTCGTCGACTGCACGTGCGCCGAGCGCATCTCCCACGGCTCCGGCGAGCAGGCACCCGACGACCTGATCGCGCGTGTAGTCGTGCTCGATCATCTGCGCCCTCTCATCACCGAACTCCTCGCCCCCACCTTCATTGTGCCGAGTGCGCAGCGGGATTCGTGCCGGCGACGGACGCGCAGCGGGCAGGATGTACACATGAGCCACGACCTCGACCGGTTCGTCACCGCGCAGGCGGACGGCACGTACGACACGGCGCTCGCCGAACTGCGGCGTGGTCGCAAGTCGAGCCACTGGATGTGGTTCGTGTTTCCGCAGGTCACCGGCCTGGGTCGGAGTCCGATGGCGCAGCGGTACGCGATCTCCGGTCTGGCGGAGGCGCGGGCCTACCTCGCTCACGACGTGCTCGGGCCGCGTCTGCTGGAGGCCACACGCGCGGTCCTCGACTCGGGTGTGTCCGACGCGAGCGCACTCATGGGCGGCATCGACGCGATGAAGCTGCGCAGCTCGATGACGTTGTTCGAGGCCGCAGCGACCGACGCGGACGGGAATCCCGACGCGCGTGAAGCCGATTCGGACGCGAGTGCCGCGTTCGCCCGTGTGCTGGACACCCTCTACGGCGGCGAGCGCGACCCGGAGACCCTCCGGCGCCTCTGACCGCCGCACTCCCCTGAGTGCTGCCGGTCTCGGTACTCGGAAAGCGCGTTCGGCGGCGGTCTCCTAGGGTTCAGGGCATGAGCAACGAGCTGACCCTGACCCGCGACATCGCCGCCGAGCCCACGAAGGTCTGGGCCGTCCTCACCGACGTCGAGGCCGCAGCCGAGATCCTGGAGGACGTCTCGGCCGTGGAGACGCTGACCGACGGGCCCTACCGCGTGGGCACCCGCTGGCGTGAGACGCGCAGCATGCTCGGCCGCGAATCCACCCAGGAGATGACGGTCACCGAGGTCGAGGCGCTGGGCTTCACCCGCATCGAATCCGCCGCCGACGACGCGCACTACGTGACGACGTTCAAGCTCGAGGCCACGCACCCCGGCACCCGCCTGACCATGACGTTCACCGGCGAGCCCGCCGAGGAGACCGGCACCTTCAAGAAGCTGGCGGCCAAGGTCATGGCGCCCGTAGGCAATGCGGCGGCGCGCAAGAGCATGGAGTCGGACCTCGACGACATCGCGAAGGCCGCCGAAGCGCGCTGACCCGCGCGACACCCACGGTCGATCCCCACACGTCGGGCAACGCGCACCCGCGGTTCATCCCGTGTCCGGACCACGGACACCGCGGCGCGGGACAACGGAGCAATGGCCTCCCTCGTCGCGCTTCTCGCGCTCGCGCTCGTCATGCTGCACGCCGTCGCCGACGTGCTTCCGGACACCCCGCTGTTCTGGGTCCTCACGCCCGTGCGCCTCGTGGTCCTCATCGGGCTCGTGGCGCTCGCGGCGACGGTCCGCCGCGTGGATCGCTCGACGTTCGCGTGGCGTCGCCTCTTCGACCTGTGCGTGGTGCTGCTGCTGGCCGCCGCCGCCGTCCCCGCCCACGTCTACGGCGGGTGGTCGGAGTGGCGGGGGCTGCTGACCTGTGTCGGCGTCGCCTACCTCGCCGCGGGTGTGCTGCGCAGCAGCCCGGAGTCGTGGCGGGCCATCTCGCTCACGGCGACCGCGGCGGTCGCCACCGCCGCGCTCACCGGAATCCGGCAGACCGTCAACGGTATTCCCACCGGCTTCTGCCGCGGCGCCCTCGACGGCAGCGCCGACTCCTGTGGCAACCCCGGCGTCGTCTTCCGTGCGCTGGGCACCTTCGGCAACCCCAACCTGCTCGCCGCGTTCCTCGTGCTGCTCATCCCCCTGGCCGCCGCCTACGCGGCAGGGCACACCCAACGTCACTCCCGCGCAGTCGGCTACCTCGTCGTCGGCGTCGGGGTGGTGGGCGTCGGCTCACGGGCAGGTCTGCTCGCGCTCGTGGCGATGGCGGCGGCGTTCCTCGTGCTGCGGCGTCCGACGACACCCCGTCTCGTGGGAGCGGGTATCGCGGCGGCCGGCGTGCTCGCGGCGGCCGGGATCGCAGTCCTGGCGGGCGTGGGCGTGGGGGTTCGCGCGGACGTCTGGAGCGCCGCCGCCGACCTGGTGCGCCGGTACCCGTTCGGTGTCGGCGTCGGGCGCACCGGCGATCTGCTGGCCGCGACCGTGCCCGGCGACGAGGCGTTCCGCCACGCCCACAACCTGTGGCTCGACATGCTGCTCGCCGCCGGGCCCCTCGGGCTGGTGGCGGTGGTCGGCCTCACCGTGCTCGGCGCGGTCCACGTGATCCGCGCGGCGCGGCGCGCGTCCGCCGCCGGCATCGCCCTCGGGTGCGCGCTGGCCGCCTTCGCGGTCTTCTGCCTGGTCGACAACCCCGTCAACGCCGTCCGCAACGGGTACGCCGCGTGGCTGGTGCTCGGCCTGGCCATGGCAGCCGGGCAGGGCGTGCACCACCGCAGGAGCCTGGAGGTCTTCCGCGACGCCGAGAGCAGGCAGGGCAGCCGCGGCGCCACCGCGCTCAGCGTCGGAAGTCGCCCTTGACGCCGCGCTTGTTCCAGTAGCTCTCCTCGGCCGCGGCGATACGGGGCCGCTGACCCAGGCGCGCACGCAGCTCGACGACCTTGTTCTCGAGGTTCCGCACGCGTCGGCGCAGACGGCGCTGCGCGAGGGGGCCGAGGAGGACCGGGCCCACGGGCTGACCGTCGGGACGCACGTCGAGGTCGAGCGGACGCCGGTCCCGCGACTTCGGCTTGCGGTAGCCGGGGCGCAGCGTCTCGTCGACGTCGATCTGGCCGGTGACGTCCTGGAACTTCCAGTCCAACGTCTCCTCGTCGGACATCGTGACGTAGTTGGGGGTCTCCTTGAAGTGGACCTCCTCGGGGTACTCGGGGGTCTCCGGGGAGGGCGGGTTGGCGGTGAACGCCGACACGATCATGAGGACCTGGGCGAGCAGGTTGACGAACAGCAGCAGGGTGGCGAGCGAGGCCGACGCCGCGAGCAGCGGGTTGTCGCTCACCGACGAGACGATCGAGGTGCCGAGGAACAGGACGATCTGCACCGCGACGCCGCCGATGAACGAGCCGAGCCACAAGTCCTTGGCCGGTGGGCGCACGGCGGCGGTGACCCGGAAGAGGAACGCGAACGTCAGGGCCGCGACGGCGGCGGCGACGAGCAGACCGAGGCCTCGCAGGAGGAACCCGACGACGGGGTTGTCCCCGAGCCCGATGACGTCGAGCACAGCGCCGCCGAGCGTGCTGGCCGCCGTGCCGAGCAGGGCCGAGAGCACGATGCCGAGCGCCATCGCGATGAAGCCGAACAGGTCGCGCAGCTTGGCGAGGGCGAAGTTCTCGGCCGGGGCGATGATGCCGAACATCGCCTGCACGGTGGTGCGGATGTTCGACATCAACCCGATGGAGGCCCACAGCAACACGAGCGCCGCGCCGATCGAGGCGGGGTTGAACGCCGTGTCCATCACCAGGGAGTTCGGATCGATCATGCCCTGCCCCGACCCGTCCTCGAGGATGCCCGGCAGCGTCGAGTTCACGGCGTCGATGACCTGACTGCGCAGGGCCGGGTCGCCACCGAGGGTCGCCATGAACACGGTCCAGGCGATGGTCAGGGCCGACACGATCGAGAACAGTGCCTTGTAGGCGATGCCGCCCGCGAGCAGTCCACCCCGCGCCTTGCTGAAGCGTTTGAACGCCCGGACCGGCCGCGACTCCATCACCGTGCCGACCGCCTTCTTCGGGGTCGACTCCTCCTCACCTGACGAGGGGTGCCCGGAGGCGTGCTGGTCCCCGTGGGGCGTGGGCGCTGATGACTCTCGGGATGCGGTGTCGCTGTTGGCGGTCGGCATGACCCAAAGCTATCCAGGAGGTGGCGTCGAGCGCGCGATGAGGGGGTGCCCCGGCCTCGGCGCGTCGTCAGGAACCCTTGGGCCAGTCGTCCGGGGTCGGCTCGCCACCCTCGACGACGTGCTCGCCGCCGGCCCGCTTCACCCAGGAGTCCTGCGGCCGGTAGCCGAGCTCGAGCATGGTGTTCGTCATGTCCCAGCGTCGATCGGGGTTGTCGGAGACGGTGTAGTACACGCCGTAGCGGACGTCGGCCTCGACGGCGCGGCGGAAGGCACGCTCGGCGTCGTCCTCGCTCAGCCACATGGCCTTGAGCAACTCGATGTCGGCGGGCAGCGGGTCCGGCGCCACCCACCCGATGCGCAGGGAGATCACGTCGATGCCGTATTCGTCGTGGTAGAAGCGGCCGAGGATCTCACCGAACGCCTTGGAGACGCCGTAGAACGAGTCGGCCCGCGGCAGGTGGTGGGGGTAGACGGGCCACTCCTCGAGCCGGTCGTACATGCCGACGGCGTGGTTGGACGAGGCGTACACGACCCGGCGCACACCCGCCTCGCGCGCGGCCTCGAGCACGTTGCGGTAGCCGACGATGTTGGCCGAGAGAACCGCGTCCCACTCGGATTCGGGGGAGGCGGCGCCGGCGAGGTGGATCACCGTGTCGACCCCCTCCATCAGGGGGAGGACCTCGGAGTACTGCTCGAGATCGGCCTTGCGGAGTACCCGCTCCTGCTCCTCGTTCTTGGGAGTGCGACCGTGCTGCACGATCTCGTAGTCGTCGGCCAGGCGCTCCGAGAGCAGGAGTCCGATGCCGCCCGTCGCGCCGGTGATGAGGATGCGTCGCTGAGCCATGCCTCCATCCTCGCGTGACTCACCGCACGGCGCATCGTGACCCCGCGCCGCAGCATCATCCGCGGCGCGGTCAGGCGTCGTTCACCGTGATGGCGCCGTGGGGCCCGGGGGCGCGCTCGCGGACGAGGTCGACGACGTCGGCGATGGAGTCGGCGATCCGGGTCGGGCGGTAGGGAAAGTGTTCGACCTGGTCGGGGCGGGTGGAGCCGGTGAGGACGAGGATGGTGCGCATCCCGACCTCGAGTCCGCTGATGACGTCGGTGTCCATGCGGTCGCCGATCATCACGGTGTGCTCGGAGTGCGCCTCGATGCGGTTGAGGGCCGTGCGCATCATCAGCGGGTTCGGCTTGCCGACGTAGTACGGCGTGCGCCCGGTCGCGGCCGTGATGAGGGCCGCGACACTGCCGGTGGCGGGCAGCTTGCCCTCCGGGGAGGGCCCCGACACGTCGGGGTTGGTGGCGATGAACCGGGCGCCGCCCTCGATGAGCCGGATGGCCCGCGTGATCGCCTCGAACGAGTACGTGCGCGTCTCGCCGAGCACGACGTAGTCCGGGTCGCGGGAGGTCATCGTGTACCCCGCCTCGTACAGCGCGGTCGTCAGCCCCGCCTCGCCGATGACGTAGGCGGATCCGTCCGGACGTTGGTCGGCGAGGAACCGCGCGGTGGCCAGGGCCGAGGTCCAGATCGCGTCCTCCGGCACGTCGATCCCGCTGCCCAGCAGGCGGGCCCGCAGATCCCGCGGCGTGTAGATCGAGTTGTTGGTGAGGACCTGGAACCGGAGTCCCTCACGCTTGAGCGCCTCGATGAACTCCGCGGCGCCGGGGATCGGGTCCTCTTCGTGGACGAGCACGCCGTCCATGTCGGTGAGCCAGGCATCGATGAAGGCCGCGTTCTGCGGGGGAGGAGAGATCGCCATGCCCCGATTCTCCCGCTGCGGGGCCTGGCCTGTCATCGACCTCGGGTTTCGCGGTGCGGCAGGTCGTGGCGCTCAGGCGCCGGCGATCTCGCGGAGGGCGGCGAGATGGTTGTCGAACGCCGCGCGTCCCTCCTTGGTCAGGGACAGCCACGTGCGGGGCCGCTTGCCGACGTAGCCCTTCTTGATCTTGACGTACCCGGCCTGTTCCAAGGCGGTGGCCTGCTTCGACAGGACCGAGTCGCTGACCTCGACCGTGTCACGCACAGAGGCGAAGTCGGCCTGGTCGACCGAGGCGAGGGCGGCCACGATGCTGAACCGGACGGGTGCGTGGATGACGTCGTCGAGCCGGTGCCGGGCGTGTTCGAGAGTCACTTCGTGGCCAGCTTCGTGATCGAGCGCGCCGCGAGGACGGCGGGGATGACGACGAGCACGGCGAGGGCGATGACGAGCGCCCACGCAGGCTCTCGCCCCGCGATCAGCGCGACGCCGATGCCGTACGCGGCCGTCGTGCCGACGATGCCGGCGGCGTAGCGCTTGCCGAATCCCCGCGGCGCGGAACCGATCCTCGAACTGCGCCACATCAGCACGGCGAGCGCCGCGCCGTAGACGCCCATGCCGATGACGAAGACGGCCGGGTTGTCACCGGCAGCGCGGATGAGCAGGAGGACGAGCGCCATCGCGACGCCGACACCGACGGTGACGCGGGCGAGGGTGCGCAGGTCCTTCGCGGTGGTGACGCGGGTGGAGGAGGCCTGGTCGAGCGCGGCCTGCGCCTCCTGGGCGGTGATGCCGTGGCGGGTGTCGTCGTTCATGGTGGGCTCCTTCGAGGTGCTTCTCTGGGTGGGAACAACATTGAAACTAGCAACGACTTTCCACCATGGCAAGTAGTTGCCGCGAGCAAGCGTCCGTCACGTCGCGAGCAGCGCATGGTCGGCTGCGCGCTGGCGTTGGGTCTGGCCTGGTCGCCGGTCACCGCGACGCTGGGCACGTTCATGTCCGAGACGTTCACCGCCAAGATCCGCTACACCGGCATCACGCTGGGCTATCAGGTGGGTGCGGCGGTGTTCTCGGGCACGGCGCCGATGGTCGCCGAGACCATGGTCGAGGTGACCGGTGGACACTGGTGGCCCATCCCCCTCTACCTCCTCGGGCTCGGGGTGCTGTCGTTCGTCGCCGTGTGGGTGTCGGGCCGTACCGCGCGCCGGGAGGCCGCACGCGAAGGAGTCAGCGCATGAGTGCCCCGACATGGATCGGTGGGGAAGAGGTGCGCGAGCGGGTCTCTCCCGACCGCGCCCGCCGACTGCTCGAACAGGCGATCCTCGACGGGTTCGACCCCGCCGGTGACCCGCCTCGGGCGGCGCCGAGGACCGAGCACGGACAACTGCTCGTCATGCCCTCGACGACCGCGACCGCGGCGGGGGTCAAGGTGGCCTCGGTCGCCCCCGACAACCCGGCGCGTGGCCTCGAGCGCATCCAGGCGCTCTACGTGCTCATGGACGCCGAGACGCTCACCCCCTCGGTGCTCATGGACGGCACGTCGCTGACCGCGCTGCGCACCCCCGCGGTCAGCGCGCTCGGGCTGGACCGGTTGGCGCCGGCAGAGGTGACCTCGGCCGTCATCGTCGGCAACGGGCCCCAGGCGGTCACCCACGCGGAGGCGCTGCTGGCGATCCGCGACGTCCGGCGCCTCACGGTCGCCGGTCGCGACCAGGAGCGGGTCGCCGGGGCCGCGGAGCGCATCGCCGCGCAGGCGCGGGAGGCCGGGGCGGAGATCGAGGTCGACGTCGTCGTGGGACGCGCCGACCTCGAGGCGGTCGTGCGCGAGGCGCAGGTCGTCGTCTGTGTCACCTCGGCCGCCGAGCCGGTGATCGACGGTGCCTGGGTGGCCGACGGTGCGGCCGTCGTCGCCGTCGGGTCGCACGAGACGGACCGTCGCGAACTCGACGCGCAGCTCATGGGCCGTGCGCTCGTCGTCGTGGAGGACATCGCCACCGCGCTGCGCGAGGCCGGCGACGTCGTCATGGCGATCGCGGAGGGTGCGCTGGCCGAGTCCGATCTCGTCCCGTTGCGCGACCTGGTCCGCGACGAGGTCACCCGCGCCGACGACCGACCCAACGTCTTCAAGACGGTCGGCATGTCCTGGGAGGACCTCGTCATCGCCGAAGGCGCCGCCCACCCCTGACCCCGCCCCTCACCTCAGACAGCCGGAGATGTCCGAGACAGCACCGCACGCGCTACGGTTTCGTCGTCACCTACTGTCCGAGGTGGGGTTGTGGAGGTGTTCGGGATGTCGTCGAATCACGAATCCGGTCCGGTGGTGTCCTCGTCCGAGCCGTCCCTGGCGGAGGTGTCACGCCACGCGGGCGAGGCGATGCGTGAGCTCCTCGACCTGGCCTCGGTGCCGGCCGGTGGGCTCGTCGTCCTCGGATGCAGCAGTAGCGAGGTCCGCGGTGGGCGCATCGGCAAGGACGGCAGCACGGAGGTCGGAGAGGCGGTCATCGCCGGCATCCGGCCCGTCGTCGCCGAGAAGGGCGTATACCTCGCCGTCCAGGGGTGCGAGCACATCAACCGGGCGCTCGTCGTCGACCGTGAGTACGCCCAGCGTGAGCGCCTGGAGATCGTCGGTGTCGTCCCGGCCCTCACCGCCGGCGGGGCCGCCTGCCGGGCGGCGTTCGTGCAGAACGAGGACCCGGTCATGGTCGAGCACGTCGTCGCCGACGCCGGGCTCGACATCGGCGACACCGAGGTCGGCATGCACGTGCGGTTCGTCCAGGTGCCCCTGCGGCTGCCGACCCGCGAGGTCGGAGCCGCCAGGGTCACCGCGCTGCGCAGTCGGCCCAAGCTCATCGGCGGGGAGCGCGCGACCTACCGCCTCTGACGTGGCCGCGTCATGACAGGGTGGCCCTGTGCGTGATGTGGCGATCGTCGGACTCGGACCGGCCGGACGTTCCCTGGCACACCACTGTGCCGCGCGCGGGTTGAACGTGTTGGCGATCGACCCCGCACCGCAGGCCCCGTGGCGGCCGACCTACGGCGTGTGGGCCGACGAGATCGCCGGACTGCTCCCCGATGCGGCGCTGCGGTCGCGCATCGACCGCCCCGCGATGGCGGCCCCCATGCCGCGCCCGTTGCCGCGCACGTATGTCGTCCTCGACAACGCCGGTGTGCAGGCCCACCTGCACCTGCGCGGTGTCGAGATCCGGGAGCAACGCCTGGACGACGCCGGTGTCAGCGCCCTGCGCCGCGAGGCCCGCGTCGTCGTCGATGCCCGTGGCGCCCGACCCGATCCACGCCGACCGCTCGACGACGGACCGGCCCAGACTGCCTACGGCATCGTCGTCGCGGACGACGATGCCCGGCCCGCCTTGCGGGGTCACTCAGGGCTCCTCATGGACTGGGCCCTGGACTGGGCGCCGGACCCCGCGCGTCCCGACGCGCGCGCGGTGCCGACGTTCCTCTACGCGATTCCCCTGGGCGACGGGACGACGCTGCTGGAGGAGACCGCGCTCGCGGCGTTCCCGGCCCTGGACCTGCCCGAACTCCGCGAGAGGCTGCACCGCCGGTTGCGCCGCCGCGGCGTCGAACCGGCCGTCCTGGCAGCGCCGCTCAAGGAGGAGCACGTCGTCATCCCCATGCGTGGACGCGCCGCCCCCGCGCCGGCCGGGGCGCACGCGTTCGGCACCGCAGGCGGCGGCGGGAACATCGTCACCGGCTATTCGGTCGCCCATTCCCTGCGCGCCGCACCGATGGTCGCCGACCGACTCGCCGCCGGGCAGGAGTGGCCGCAGCGCGAGGCGCCACCGGGCGCGGAGGTGCTGCGCAACCTGGGACTGCGGGCGCTCCTGCGTCTCGACGTCGAGGGGACGCTGGCGTTGTTCGACGCCTTCTCGCGGGTGCCCGCGCCCTCGCAGCGGGCCTTCCTCGACCGGTCGTCGACCGCGTCGCCGTTGCTCACGTCGATGGCGCGGATGTGGGTGCGGATGCCGCCGCGCGACATGGTCGAACTCGTACGGGCGACGTTCGGACGAGGGCCCGCGAGCCTGGCGGCAGGTCGCTGATCGGCTCGGCGCCGAAAACGGCTGGGGCCTGTCGGGACAGGGCTGCCGCGGGTCGACATACTGGGAGCCTTGTTCGCCACCAACCTTCCTGGCCACCTCGGTGCGAGCGGAAGCCCTTCGTTCGAGAGGCTCGTTCATGTCACATCATCCCGGAGAGAATCCCGACTTCAGCGGTCGCCCGGGGCAGTACGGCCCGGGTTCCCGTGGTCCGCATCCGGGGGCGTACGGCGCCTACCCGCCGCCCGGTAAGCGTCCCTGGTACAAGCGGGTGGGGTGCGTGGTTTCGATGATCGTGGCGCTCGGGCTGCTGCTGTTCGGTGGATGCGGGGCTGCGGCGCTGCTGGCTGCCACGACGGCGGTCATGGCCCCGGACGGCACGTCCCAGGGGGGCAGGCGCAGCCGGGAGGAGAGCCTGCAGCGACGTCGACCGAGCCGGAGTTCACGGTGACGGCTGATGCGTTGCTGAAGGAGTTGGACGAGAACGCCTTGTCCGCGGCGGACAAGTACAAGGGCAAAATGGTGCAGGTGACGGGAACCCTGACCAACATCGATTCCTCGGGCGACTACTTCAGCCTGGGACCCACCAAGGGCGACAGTGTCACCCTGACCGGGGTGCAGGTCTTTCTCGACGAGGGCCAGCGATCGACTGTCGCCGGCTTCAAGAAGGGGCAGAAGATCACCGTCGTCGGCGAGATGCGGGGCGTCGGTGAGGTGATCGGTTACACGATGAACGCCGCTTCGATGAAGGTGACCACGTAGGACTCAGCGGACCTCGCCGGAGCGCGGGGGGACCGGTCCGGCCGGGGGCAGGCGCCAGCCCTGCCGTAGGGCGAGCCCTCGGAAGGTGAAGACGAGCACGATGACGATGATCTCGGCGGGGCCCACCCGCACGTCCGGGTTGTGACCCAGCTGCCACGACAGGGCGACGAGCCCGGCTCCCACGGCGGCGGGGACCGCGTAGAGGCCGCCGTCGCGGCGGATGATCTGTGGTACTTCGTTGGCGACGACGTCGCGCAAGAGCCCTCCGCCGCAAGCCGTCGTGACCCCCATGAGCGCGGCGCCGATCGGGTTGAGTCCCGCGCCCAGCGCGATGAGCGTGCCACTGACGCAGAACAGCGCGAGCCCGCCGGCGTCGAACAGCAGCAACGTCCGTCGCAGACGTCCGGGACCGAGCAGCCCGACCTTGACGACGACCGCGGCGAGCAACGGCGCGACGAAGTACGCCGGGTTGTCGAACGCGACCGGCACCCCGATGTCGATGAGGAGGTCGCGGGTGATGCCGCCGCCGAGCCCCGCCAGGCCCCCGAGCAGCAGCGATCCGAGGATGTCGAACCGCTTGCTCGAGGCCAGCAGGGCCCCGGACAGCGCGAAGCAGAAGACCCCGAGGAGGTCGACCGCGAAGAGCAGACTCACTCGCCGGCGACGGCCAGGACGATCTTGCCGGGGGCGTGCCCGTCCTCGAGGATCTGGTGCGCCCGGGCGACCTCCGACAACGGGAGGGCATCGGCGACGGTCAGCGTCAACGACCCGTCCGCGACCCGGCTCGCCAGGGCATCGAGCCGCTCCCGGTCGGGCGCGATCGTCGGGATCGACGCCTCGATGCCGCGCTCCTTGGCGGGGCCGAGGTCGGCGAGGGAGGGCAGGAGCACGAGGCGTCCGCCCTCGGCCAGGTGGTCCAGGGAGGGCTCGTAGGTGCCGAAGTACACGCAGTCGATGATGACCGTCGGGCGCGGCGTGACCTGGGCGAAGTCCTCCTGCCCGTAGTCGACGTGGGTGGCGCCCGCCGCGGTGATCCGCTCGGCGTTGCGCGCCGACGCGGTGGCGTAGACCTGCGCGCCGGTGGCCGCGGCCAACTGGACGGCGAGGTGGCCCACACCGCCGCCTCCGCCGTGCACGAGCACGATGTCGTCGCCGGTCACCTCGGCCAGGTCGTGCACGGCCACCCACGCAGTGAGTCCCACGAGCGAGAGCCCGCCGAGCGTCGTGTCCTCGACGCCCTCGGGTGAGCGCGCGAGCGCGTCCGCGGGGAGCGCGGTGAGTTCGGCGTAGCACTGGCCCTTGTTGTCCAGGGGTGCCATCCCGAAGACCCGGTCGCCGACGGCGAGGTCGGTGACCCCCTCGCCGACCTCCGTGATCACGCCGGAGCACTCACGGCCGAGGATGAGCGGGAAGTCCTCGTCGCGCAGACGGGAGGCCATGCCCGAGGATCCGTCGCGGATCTTGTAGTCGAGCGGGTTGACGCCGGCCGCGCTCACGCGCACCACGACCTCACCCGCGCCCGCACTCGGAGCGGGGGCGTCGTCGACGATGCGGAATTCGTCCGGGCCGCCGAAGCGGTCGATCACTGCAGCTCGCATGTCTGGATTCTCCCGCGAATCGGAGCCCGACCCAACCCGGGGGCCACCGGATCTCGGTGCACTCGGCTCGGCGACGCCGCGAATGTCCGGTGCGCGTAGAGGCGTCCACTCCTGTAGGCGGTGCCGGAAAGGGCTCCTCGGTCTGGAACGTGTGGACCTTCCTACCCTGAGTGGGTGATCCGAGGACTGTTCGCCGGGTTGGCCACGCTCGACGTCGTCAGCCACGTCGAGCGTGCGCCGGGGCCTGACGAGAAGGTGACCGCGACCTGGCAGCTCCTGGCCGGAGGTGGCCCGGCCCTCAACGCGGCCGTCGTCTTCGCGGCCCTCGGCGGGGAGGCGACGCTGCTCTCGCGCGTAGGTGACGGACCCGCCGCCGACCTGATCCGCGCCGACCTCGCCGGCTGCGGAGTGCGGCTCGTCGACGTGGCCCGTGACGGCACGCCGCCGGTCTCGAGCATCACGGTGGAGTCGGACGGGACCCGGCGCGTGGTCGGTCTCGACGCGACCTCCGCCGCGATCGACGCCCCTGACGCCCCAGACGCCGCTGACGATCCAGCCTCGGAGGGCGCGATGCCCGAGGTCGACGTCGTCCTCGTCGACGGACACCACCCGGACCTCGCTGCCGCAGCGCTGGGCCACGGTGCTCGTCTCGGTGTGCCGCGGGTCCTCGATGCGGGTCGGTGGAAGCCGCCGATGCGCGACCTGTTCCCGGGATGCACCCACGTCCTCGCCTCGGCCGCGTTCCGACTCGAGGGGCGTGAGGAGTCGGTGGAGGCCCGTCTCGGTCGACTCATGCGGATCATCGGCACCGGGTCGGGACATCGACTGGCCGGAATCACCGCCGGTGGGGGAGACATCGCCTGGATCGAGCGTGAGCCCGGCGGCACGCTCGTGAACGGACGGACCCGTCCTCCCCTCGTGGAGGCCCTCGACACCCTCGGCGCCGGCGACGCCCTGCACGGCGCCTACGCGTGGGGCCTCGCCGCCGGTGTCCCCGACCCTCTCGAGGTCGCTGCAACGGTCGCGTCACGATCCTGTGAGACCAGAGGCACCCGGGCGTGGTTGGACCGGGCACGCGAGTTCGCCCGTCGGTGAGCACGCGAAGCGCCGCCCGTGGGAGATGCGGGCGGCGCTTGCGGTGGCTTCGGGTCAGGCGACCTGGCGCGCTTCGACCCGGCGGTGGTTTCGCTCGGTCATCTTGTCGACGACCGTGGCGATCGCGGCGTCACCGGTGACGTTGGTGGCCGTGCCGAAGGAGTCGATGGCGATGTACGTGGCGATCATCAGCCCGACCTGCGGCTCGGTGAACCCGAGCATCGAGGTGAGCAGACCGGCGGCGGTCATGATCGCGCCGCCGGGCACGCCGGGCGCCGCCACCATCGTGATGCCGAGCATCATGATGAAGCCCACGACGGTCAGAGGGTCGATCGGGATGCCGTAGAGCATCATCACGGCCAGGGAGAACACCGTGATCTTGATGGTCGAACCGGCGAGGTGGATCGTCGCGCACAGGGGGATGACGAACGAGGCGACCGGCTCCGAGACGCCCGAGACGATCGCCTGGCGCAACGTCACCGGGATGGTCGCGGCCGAGGACGACGTCCCCAACGCGGTGGCGTACGCCGGCAGCATCGTCTTGAGCATCCTGAACGGGTTGCGGCGCGCCACGGCGCCCGCGATGGTGAACTGGATCAGCAGCAGCACCACCGTCAGCGCGAACACCATGAGGATGACGCCGAGGAACGTCGAGATGATGGCCCAGACCTCACCGACGGCCGTCATGTTGAGGAAGATGCCGAAGATGTACAGCGGCAGCAGCGGGATGATGACCGCGGTGATGACCTTGTTGATGATCTCGCGGAACTCGACGAACCCCCGCTGCAACGTCTCGCCCTGGATGACCGTGAGCGTGACGCCGATGGTGAACGCCAGCAGGAGCGCGGTCATGACCCCGAACACCGGCGGCATCTCCACCGTGAAGTACGGGGTGAGCAGAGCCTCCTCGGGGTTGGTGAACGAGGCCGCCTGACGCCCGGCCAGCAGCGTCGGCAGGAACGCCATCGCCGCCCCGAATCCGAAGAGCCCCGCGAAGATCGTCGAGCCGTAGGCGATGGCCGTCGTCACGGCGAGCCACTTACCGGCGCCCTTGCCGAGCTCGGAGATCGCCGGCGCGATGAGGCCCAGGATGATCAGCGGGATGATGAAGGACAGGAATCCTCCGAACAGGCCGTTGAAGGTGACGAAGACCTTGGTGAGCCAGTCGGGGAAGAAGAGTCCACAGATGATGCCGAGGACGATGGCGATGAGGATCCGCGGCAGCAGACCGATCTTGCGCGAGTTCATGGCCTGAGGATAGAGACGAGATGCCCTGGGCGGAGCCCGATTCGCCCCGGTGGCACTGCGTTGTGATCCATCAGACGGCGACGAACCACGTGGAAGCCTCACTCGCTACGACGGCGGTGGGGTTCGGCCTGCCGGCCGAACCCCACCCACGTCGCTGCGGGCGCCTCAGTACCGGGAGTACGGCACCTGGACGAACGAGATCGGTTCGCCGGTGCGGTTGATCCGCATCTTGATCCAGTTGGTGTTGTTCTCGGAGCCGTCGGTGGTGATGCGGGTGAGGTCGTCGGCCGAGCCGCTGATGCCGTAGTACTCCAGCCAGCGGGACCCGGCCTGCAGCGGCTTGTCGACGTTGAAGACGTGCGAGTCGGGGTTTTCCCTTCTGCGGGCCGTACGGGACGAACGATCCGAGCAGACGCTTGTCCACCTCCAGCGGCGTGGGCAGGCCCAGCTCGATGTACTCGTTCTCGTCGGGAACCTTCGGGCCGCGGCCACCCATCGCCGGGAAGTTGTTGTCGTTCATCACGGCGATCGTGTCGCGGTCGACGATCTCGACGTCCTCGATGGTGAAGAACGGGAAGGTGAACCGCTCGCCCTGGCCCCCGACGTTCTTCGGGTCGGCGACGTCCATGAGGTCGGCCACGAGCTGCTTGCGCACGTATCCGCCGGACTTCACGCCCTTGATGTCCGCGAGGTAGATCCGCTTGAACCTCGCCTCGGCGCCCTGCAGGTTGTCGCGCTCGATGACGAGGAACTGGTGATCGTTGACGGCGATCATGTCGCCGATGGCGTGCTCGGGCGATTCCATGCGGTACCGCCACAGCGCACCCGTGTACCGGGCGCGGTGCTTCGCGATCGACACCTCGAACATGCGCAGGTCGCTCGCGCGGCCGGCGGCCTTGTCCTCGGCCGTGGCGCCCTCGAGCAGCGGGTAGAGGGTGCGCCGGTCCGGAGACATCGCCATGCCCTCGAATCCCTTGGAGTTGGCCAGGTTCGGCTTCTCACCGGCGCGCAGCGTCGGGTTGGACTGTGACTTGACCCCTGGCGTCGGCACCGGCGGCGACAGCAGGCGGCCGAACTGATCGGTGTGCAGCAGGTAGGGGCCGAACTCCTCGCCGAACCAGAACGTGCCGTCGGCGGCCACCTGCATCGACTCCGGGTCGAAGTCCCAACCCGTGAGCGCGCGGTCGGCCTTCGGGCAGGTGAGGTTGGCCGGCTTGTCGGTGGCCGCGGCGCACCCGCCGTCGCGCCAGATCTGCCAGGGAATGAGCCCGTCGGGGTCCGACAGGGTGAAGACCGTGTTGATGAACGTCGTCTTCGCCGGCGCGCCCGGCTTGCCCGCATCCGCCTTGCCCGGCCGGATGCGGTGCACGGCGAGCAGGTAGTCGGCGCTGTTGTCCTTGGCGCCGAATCCGTTGTCGCTCATGACGAGATAGCTGCCGTCGCCCAGACGGTGGGTGGCGGAGAAGCCCTGGACCGGCTGGCCGCGGAACGGCGCCGGGAACGCCTCGTTGCCCTTGACGAGGTGCCCCGAGGGCTCGCTGCCGGGCGTGAACGTGCCGGTGGGCAGGATCGACCGCTGGACGAGCGTGACGCGCGGTGTCTTCTCCGGCCCGGACGTCGGCGCGGCCTGCACGGAGGACGGGATCGCGACGGCCGCCGTGGCGGGAAGGGTGAGCGCGAGGGCGAGGGCAGCGGACAGGCGCGGCGTCATGATGACTCCAGGAGGCAGGCAGGGAGGGGCGCCTGCAGTAGAGCACCTGCCGCGTGGCCGGCGATCGGACCTCAGATGAACGATCGGCGGAGTTCGCCGGGGCCGCAGGTGACCTCCCCGTCGAGGTCGGGCGAATGGGACGGACGGGAAGGATCTCCGCCCGTGGATCGGCACTAGGTTGTCGTCATGGCCTACCGCGCACCCCGGCGCCCCACATCGGCGTCCGACCGCCTGCGCGGAGCTCTGGGGGCGCTGTGGCGACGCACGCTCGAGGCGCGCATCGCCCGCGCCGGCATGCGGTACCACTTCGGACGTGGAGGCCTGTTCTCCGGTGGCGTCACCTGGTCGGCGCTGTTGTCGATGACCGCGGTGGTGACGATCCTCGTCAACGCCGGGCGCACCTTCCTCGGGCAGAACCCCTCCCTGCTCGACGACGCCCGCGCGGCGGTCAACTCCGTGATCCCCGGCCTCATCGACGACGGCAGCGGGCAGGGGGTGATCGACCCGACGAGCCTCATCGTCGACTCCTACTGGAACCCGGTGACCTTCATCTCCATGGTCGTCGCCTTCTGGGCCGCGCTCAGCGTCATGACCGGTCTGCGGAGGGCCGTGCGCGCGATGTTCGGCCTCGGGGTGCGCCGCTGCCGATCGTCATCGGCAAGGGGCGCGATCTGCTCGGTTTCATCGGTCTCGTGCTCGGCATCCTCACGGCGTTCACGCTGTCCACGGCGGTCGGACCGCTGGGTCGTCCGTTGTTCGCGTGGCTCGGGATCGTCGACGGTGTGACGGCACCGGTGCTCACGGTGACCGCCATCGTCGTGGCCGGCCTCGTCGACGCGCTGGTGTTCGTCATGCTCTTCCGCGTCACCGCGGGGGTCAGGGTGGTGCGGCGCGACCTCGTCCTCGGGGCGATCCTCGGCGCGTGCGGCACGGGAGTGCTCCGGCTGGCGGGCACCTCGCTGGTCGGTGCCGTCAGCGATCCCGTGCTCGCGTCCTTCGCCGCCGTCGCGACGCTGGCGCTTCTGGTCAACCTCGGCGTGCGACTCACGCTGCTGGTCGCGGCCTGGACCGCCAACCCGCCCCCGGTGCCGTTCCCGTTGACGCCGGAGGCCATCCGCCTGGCGGAGCGCCCCAACTACGTCACGCTCTCCGCGCCGCACACCCTCGAATGGCCCTACCACGCCGTGACGGGCTCGCTCCTGCCGACCAGGCCGGAGACCGGTCGGGCCATGGACGTGGGGTCGCCGGAGGCCCCGAGAACGCCGGCCACGCGACAGGCCGAGGGGCTCAGCCCTTCCGGCGCTTCCACCACTTCGGTTCGACCTGGCCGACGTCGAGGGTCTTCACCTTCACGTCGCCCATGACCCCCGAGCACGTGATGACCACCGTGCGCGGCCGCTCGACCGGCGTCCCCGTCTCCGAGTGGTCCTTGTGCTTGAGGTCGCCGAGCAGGGAGAACCCCCGCAGGTGCACCTCGAATCCGGGCGGGACGATGACCTTGACGTCGCCCATCATCGTGTAGGCGTAGATCTGCACGAGGTCGTCGTCGAAGACCGCCTGACGCAGGTCGAGGACGACGTCTCCCATGACCGAGTACACCCGCGTCGTGCGGGCCACGCGCCACAGGCCCTCGCGACGGCAGTCGCCCAGCACCGCGGTCAGGCTCGTCTCCGGGGGGACCGACGGACTCGGTGGACTCGCCTGCTGGCGCCGCGCGACCTCACCGGAGACCGGCGGGGGCTGCTCGATGACCCCGTCGGGCCTGATGACGGGCATGCGGTCGTCGCCGAGCTCGGGTGTCGCCGGTCGGTGGGGGATGCGGTCCTGGGGTTCGGGACCTCCGTGTGCCGTCATGGTGCCCAGGCTAGCGAGGGCCCATGACAGGGGGAAGGAATCCGGGGGACGCTGCCGTCGCTACCTCGGGCGACGCATGTGCCGGGGCCGCTCGAAGAACAGGGCGGCGACCCATCCCACGAGCAGGATCGTCGCGGGCAGCAGCATCGACTCGGCCAGGGCCGTCGAGAACTTCGCGGCGATCTCCGGGGGCAGGGCGATGCCGCGGTCGAGGTGCGGCGCGGCCGACCCGGTCGACAGGTGGTGGGCGAGGCGGGACTGCATGAGCGCGGCGAGGGCGGCGCTGCCGAGCACCGAGCCGATCTGCCGCGTCGTGTTGTAGACCCCCGACCCGGCACCGGCCAGCTGCGGGGGCAGGTTGCGGCTCGCCGACGTCGACAACGGGCCCCACACCAGCGAGGCCGCCGCACCGAGGCACGCGGCGTTGAGCAGGATCATCCACGTCGGCGTCGTCGGCACCATGATGCGGCTGAGCGCGAAGAGGCTGAGCGACCACCCGAGGATGCCGATTCCGGCCAGCAGTCGCGGATGCACCCGGTCGACGAGCTTGCCGGCCGGTCGCGCCAGGAGGATCGACATCACGGCCTGGGGCGCCATGAGCAGCGCGGCGCCGGTCGGGCTGAGGCCACGGACGGTCTGGGCGTAGATCGTGAAGGGGAAGACGAAGGAGGTCACCGCGAATCCGACCGCGACGATCCCGATGTTGGCCAACGAGAAGTTGCGATCGCGGAACAACGACAGGGGCACCAGGGGTTCGCTGCGCACCCGGGTCTGCCACCACACGAACGCCACGAGGAGGACTCCGCCGACGACCAGCAGGAGTGGCACCGAGATCGGGCCGGCGATCGTCCCCCAGTCGTAGGCCGACCCCTCCTGGATGGCGAACACGCCGCAGAAGAGGCCGATCGCCGACAGCGCGACCCCGATCCAGTCGAAGGAGTGCGCGTGCGTGGTCAGGCTCGGGACCAGGCGCCACGCGAGCCACCCGGCGATCAGGCCGACCGGGACGTTGACGAAGAAGATCCACTCCCACCCGAGGGTGTCGATGAGGACGCCGCCGAGCAGCGGCCCGACGAGCGTGGCCACCCCGGCCGTCGCGCCCCACATCGCCATCGCACCGCCGCGGCGCTCCGCCGGGAACGTGCGGGTGATGACCGACATCGTCTGCGGCGTCATCATCGAGGCGCCGAGGCCCTGCACCACACGCGCGGCGATGAGGCCACCGATCGACCCGGTGAGCCCGCACCACAGCGACGAGGCGGTGAAGACCGCCAGACCGATGAGGTACATCCGCTTGGGGCCGACCCGATCCCCGAGTCGCCCGGTGACGAGGAGCGGGACGGCGTAGGCCAGCAGGTAGGCGCTGGTCACCCAGAGCACGGCGTTGATGTCGGCGCCGAAGTGGTTCATCAGCGCCGGCGTCGCGATCGACACGATCGTCGAGTCCACGAGGATCATGAAGAACCCGAGCACCAACGCCCACAGCGCGGGCCAGGGGTTCTCCGGCAGCCCGGGCTCCAGGCCCGGACGTCCCGCCGGCGGGCCGGGTGCCTCGGCAGGAGGGACGGCGCCGTCCGTCGGCATCACGTTGTCACTCACTGGCCCTCCGAGGTCGTGCATCCGGCGCGCCCCGAGCGACCCACCTCAAACCGGAGGGTAGCGCTCGGACCGAAGCCGATGGCCACCGGTTTCAACGCTACCGGTCTCACGTGGATGGGGGAGTGCGCGTCAAGGGCGGAGCGGTGGGGTGGGCAGGATCGTCGCAGTGACCTCGCCGAAGCTGATGCGCTCGCCGTTCGCGCCGGGGGCGGTGGCGCGGATCGTGATGGTGTCGCCGTCCTGGAGGAACGTGCGCTCCTCACCGCCCACCTGGATGGGTTCCTTTCCGCCCCAGGTGAGCTCGATGAACGCGCCGCGCTGCTCCTTGTCGGGCCCCGAGATCGTTCCCGAGGCGAAGATGTCGCCCGTGCGGGTGCGCGCCCCGTTGACGGTGGTGTGCGCGAGCATCTGCGCCGGCGACCAGTACATCGTGCGGAACGGCGGGCGGGAGACGACCTGCCCGTTCCACTCGACCTCGAGGTCGACGTCGAGGGTCCACGGGTCGTCCATGTGCAGGTAGGGCAGTGGAGTCGGGTCCTGCGTGGGCGTCGACACCTTGGCGTCGGCCAACGCCGCCATCGGCACCACCCACGGCGAGACCGAGCTGGCAAAGCTCTTGCCCAGGTTGGGGCCGAGCGGCACGTACTCCCACGCCTGGATGTCACGCGCCGACCAGTCGTTGAAGATCACGGCGCCGAACAGGTGCGTGCTCGCGTCGTCCACGGAGATCCGGCTGCCCATCTCGTTGCCGACGCCGACGATGAACCCCATCTCGGCCTCGATGTCGAGCCGGGTGGACGGCCCGAACGTCGGCTCCTCGTCCCCTGGCCCCTTGCGCTGACCCGAGGGCCGCACGATGTCGACCCCGGACTCCACGATCGTCGAACTGCGGCCGTGGTAGCCGACCGGAAGGTGCTTCCAGTTGGGCATGAGCGGGTCAGGGTTGTCGGGGCGGAACAGGCGCCCGAGGTTGGAGGCGTGGTGCTCGCTGGCATAGAAGTCGACGTAGTCGGCGAACTCGCACGGCAGGTGCATCCGCACCGACGCGACCGGGTGCAGGGCCTCCTTCGGAACCTCACCGGCGAGCACCCGCTGCAACGTCTCGCGCACCTGGGCCCACTTGGCGGGCCCGGTGGACATGAACGTCGCGAGGCTGTCCGTGGCGAACAGGGCCTCCGCGCCGGGGTCCTCGGCCGCGAGGACGAGGGCGAGATCGACCACGGTGTCGCCCACCCGGGTGCCCACACGCGGTGCGGCGCCCCCGACGGAGTAGACGCCGTAGGGCAGGTTGGCGAGTCCGAATCCGGAGTCCTTCGGAATCGACAGGGTGATCATCATGCTCCTTCGTGGTCGATGAGACCGAGGTCGATGAGTTCGTCGAGCGGGTCGGTGATCGAGGCCGTGCCGAGCGAGGTGAACGAGGATCGGACGGCCACGGCCCGCTCCGGCCCGAGACTACGGACCCGGCGCGCGACACTCTCACCGTCGCGGTCTGCGAGGACGGCCGTGACCCTGTCGCGCAGGCCGTTCTGCTCGCTGTCGACTCCCTGCCTGGCGGCGTCGACCGCGAGGAACACGTTGAGGAATCCGTACTGTTCGCTGCCACCCCGCGCCCCCGACACGGCGTGCTGCAGGCCGGAGCGGACCTTGAACGGCAGGTGGCGCGCCACCGCGTCGAGGATCTCGTCGGCGGGGTGGGTCACCGGGTGCCCGGCGCGGGGATCGTCGCCGTTGGTCTCGAAGTTGAGGTTGGCGTCGAAGTCGGAGTCGGCCAGGGCGTCGAGCACGGCGATCCGCCGGTCGTCACGGGGGACCTCCACGTAGATCTCGGTGTCGGTGACGTCGGCGTGATCGAGGCCGGCGGCGATGGCCGCGACCACCTCGGTCGGGTCGAACGCCGGCGGCAGGTCGACCTCGGCGCCCGCGAGGCGCACCGCGTCGATGGACGTGGCCAGGCGCAGCGCCTCACCGAGGTCGGAGGGCGCCGGGACGGCGAGCGCCATCCACAGAGACCGGCTCGGCAGGTTCGCGGTGAGTCGCCGCAGCTCTTCGAGCCGGTCACCCGCCACGACGAGCGGCCCGATGAGCCGGCGGTGGCTCGAGCGGGAGTGCGCCACGTGCGTCGCGAGCGCCTCGGCGAGCGGGACGCGGGAGGGCGCGAACATCGACGTGTCGTCACACAGGCGGTGGACGATCGCCGGGATGTCGGCGGCGGCGACCGGTGGGGCGGTCGCCGCCGGGCCCTCGGTCATCTCGGGCCCTCGGGCCCTGGTGTCGATCCGCCGGGCTTCCCGCCGGTCCAGGAGTACTGGTAGCGGGGGTCGTTGCAGGCCAGAGCGCCTTCGCCGAGGTCCAACGGACGGAAGGTGTCGACCATGACCGCCGTCTCATCGAAGTACTCCGCCCCGAGCGAGGCTTCCATCGCCCCCGGCTGTGGACCGTGCGCGTGCCCGCCCGGGTGCAGCGAGATCGACCCGCGGTCGATGCCCGAACCCTTGCGGGCCTCGTAGTTGCCGGCCGTGTAGAACATGACCTCATCCGAGTCGACGTTGCTGTGGTAGTAGGGCACCGGGATGGACAGCGGGTGGTAGTCCACCTTGCGCGGCACGAAGTTGCAGACCACGAAGTTGTTGCCCTCCCACACCTGATGCGTGGGCGGCGGCTGGTGCACCCGGCCGGTCAGCGGCTCGTAGTCGCTGATGTGGAACAGGAACGGGTACAGGCAGCCGTCCCAGCCCACGACGTCGAGCGGGTGGAACGGGATGACGTGGATGGTGCCGCCGATGCCGGCGGGGCCGTTGCCGCGGTGCTTGATGTAGACCTCGGTGGGCGCGTCGGGGTCGTCACCGACGTCCTCGGCCAGCAGGGGCGCCGTCGGCACCGTGTAGTCGCGCTCGCAGTACGGGCTGTGCTCGAGGAGCTGCCCGAACCTGCTGAGGTAGCGCTTGGGCGGGCCGATGTGGCTGTTCGCCTCGATGAAGTACAGCCGCAGCGGTTCGACGTACCCCTCGTCGCCCTCGGCGACCGGCAGCCAGCGGTGCGTCGTGGCGCGGGGGATCATCGCGTAGTGACCTTCGCGCACGTCGAAGGCGCCGAAGACCGTCTCAAGGCGGGCGTTGCCTCGCTCGACGTAGACGCATTCGTCGCCGACGGCGTTGCGGTACCACGGGCTGATCGTGTCGCAGGCCGCGTACGTGATGCGCACGTCGGGGTTGCCCAGGATGAGGCGCCGACCGGTGACGGCGTCGACGCCCTTCTCCGCCCCCGCGCCGAACAGCTCGTGCAGTTGCAGGTGCAGGGGGAGCAGGGGGTGGTTCGGGGTGAGTGAGAGATCCTCGATCGGCCACTTTCGCGACTCGGAGATCGCCGAGGGGATGGACCGGTGGTAGAGCAGCGAGGAGTCGGAGAAGAATCCCTCTTCGCCCATGAGCTCCTCGTAGTAGAGGTGGCCGGCCTGGTCGCGGTGCTGGGTGTGCCGCTTGGGCGGGACGTGACCGATGTTGCGGTAGTAGGGCACGGTGTCCCTCGCTCTCTTCGTCGAGGTAGTCAATCGATGTATTACTTTTGACCCTAGCGAAGCGGCCGCCCGCGCGGGGTCGGAGCGCGATATCTCAGAGGGCCATCCTCGCCGAGTCCGGGGTCGGGCGGTCCCGAATCGCCTATCTCGGTCGACGCGGGCAGATCGATCGCCGTGCGGGCGCCGCGGGGGAGGTTCCGCCCGGCGCCTGCGGCCCGGCCGGGTAGCGTGGCGGGGCCGGGGTGGCAGGGGCTGTTCCGGCGGGGGTGCTCGGCGGGACGAAGGAGGGGGACATGGAACGGGAGCCGCTCGATTTCTGGACCTTCGCCTCGCTCGCGCGTCGGCGGCTGGCCGACGAATTCGGCTACGAACGCGCTGAGGTCACCGAATTGTTGCTCATGCTCAACCGGGCCTCGGGGATCGTCACCTACGACCTGGAGTCGACGGTGCACCGGCCGCGCGGGCGGTCCTGGGCGGCGTTCCGTGTCCTCTACGTGCTCTGGCTCGCCGGCCCCATCGAGGCCAAGGGCGCGGCCGAACTCACCGGCATGTCACGGGCGGCGCTGTCCAACCTCCTGCGCTCCCTCGTCGAGGACGGGGTCGTCAGTCGGGAGCGTGACCCCGAGGACGGCCGGTCGATCAGGCTCGCACTGACCCCCGCCGGGGTGGCCGAGATCACCGAGGCGTTCCGCGCCCACCACGACCGGGAGGTCGACTGGGCGGGTGGCCTGACCGAGTCCGAACAGGCCCAACTCGTCGGGCTGCTCGACAAACTCGTCGCCGGTCGGACCGACCTGGACATCCGACGGCGCCACTGATCGCGCGGCGTCGACCGCTCGCCGACGAAGGACCGACCGCGGCGATTCAGGTCCCGGGGATCTCTCCGAGCCGCCGTGCTGCTGGTGCAGGCTGGTCTTCCCCCGTCGAGCCGAAAGGGCCGCACATGACCGTCGCCCGTACCGTCCATCGTGAGGCGTTCTCGTCACGGACCGTGTTCATCCTCGCCGCCATCGGATCGGCAGTCGGACTGGGCAACATCTGGCGGTATCCGTACGTGGCCTACTCCTCCGGCGGTGGCGCCTTCCTCATCCCCTACCTCGTGGCGTTGCTCACGGCCGGCATCCCGTTGCTGTTCCTCGATTACGCGTTGGGGCACAAGTTCCGCGGCTCGCCACCGCTCGCCTTCCGCCGACTGAGTCGGTGGACCGAGCCGTTCGGTTGGGTGCAGGTGCTCATGTGCCTCGCGATCGCGACGTTCTACGCGTGCGTCATCGCCTGGGCCGCCAGCTACGCCTGGTTCTCGCTGACACTGGCCTGGGGCGACGACGCCGAGGCGTTCTTCGCCGGCACCTTCCTGCAGCAGGGCGAGGCGACGATGTTCGGCGGTCTCGTACCCACCGTGGCCATCCCGCTGGTCCTCGTGTGGGTCGTCAACATCGCCATCGTCGCCATCGGCGTGGAGAGGGGTATCGGCCGTCTCAACCGGTTCCTGCTGCCCCTGCTCATCGCCCTGTTCATCGGGCTGGTCATCCGTTCGCTGTTCCTCCCGGGCGCCATGGCCGGGCTCGACGCCTTCTTCACCCCGAACTGGGCCGCCCTGGGTGACCCGCAGGTGTGGATCGCCGCCTACGGTCAGATCTTCTTCTCCCTGTCGGTCGCCTTCGGCGCGATGCTCACCTACGCCTCGCACCTGAAGCGGCGGACCAACCTCACCGCGTCGGGACTGGTCGTCGGGTTCTCGAACTCGGCGTTCGAGGTGCTCGCCGGCATCGGCGTGTTCGCCGCGCTCGGATTCCTTGCAGCGCAGTCCGGCGTCCCCGTCTCCGAGGCGGCCGCGGGTGGGCCAGGCCTGGCGTTCGTCGCGTTCCCGACCCTCATCTCGCAGATGCCGTTCGGCCAGATCTTCGGGTCGCTCTTCTTCCTCACCCTCGTCTTCGCCGGCATCACCTCCCTGGTGTCGATCCTGCAGCCGCCGGCGATGGCGATCTCGGAGAAGTTCGGCATCAGCCACCGGGCCGCGACGTTGTCGGTGGGCACGGTGGCCGCGATCGTGTCCATCTCGATCTTCCCGACGACGACCGGCCTGAACACCCTCGACGTCGTCGACAACTGGATCAACAACGTGCTGCTGGTGTCGAACACGCTCGTCATGGTGGTCGTCGTCGTGTGGGTGGTGCGCAAGACCCCGATGCTCGCCCGTCACCTGAACGGGGTCGGCTCGTTCAAGATCGGCGGCTGGTGGACGGTGTGTCTCGGGATCGTCACGCCACTGATCCTCGGGTGGACCGCCACACAGTCCGTCATCACCCTCCTGCGGGACGGGTACGAAGATCTACCCGGGGCCCTGCTGGCGACGTTCGGGTGGGGAGTCGTGGGCGGCATCGTCGTCCTGGCGGTGCTGATGACCTTCGTGCCCTGGCGGAACGAGGACCATCTCGCCGCCGGGGTCGACCTCGACGACCCGCGCGAGGAGGCCGAGGCCGCCCGCGTGGACGGTCCTCGCCGCGACTCCCGCTCCGATGACGGACGGCCTCACACCCCCAGCAAGGAGGACTCGGAATGAGCACCGCCGCCCTGATCATGATGCTCTGCTACCTCGCCGTCATCTGGGGAGGTCTGCTCGCCGCCCTGCTGCACCTCCGGGCGAACCCGGACGAGTGAGGCCCGGCGCGCGAGACGGCGCGATCGGGCGCGACCCTCACCAGTTCTGCAGCGATCCCGTGAAGATCGCGGCGATGTCCTCCTCGGTGGGGGTCTTGGCGCAGGTGGAGAGCAGGCGCTGCTGCTTCATCGTGCCGGGCACCAGTTCGGGGATGTCGGCCTCGGTGTAGCCGACCGCGGAGATGCCGTTGGGGATGCCGATGTCGCGCATGAGCCGGGTGAGCACGCTGGGCAGTTGCTCGCGCGGGTCGGAGTGCGTGTCGGCGTTCGGGGCGAGGAGCGACGCGGCGCGCAGGTGCCGCTCGGGGTTGGTCTCGAAGGAGAACCGGAACGCCTCGGGTGCGGTCAACGACACCGACTCGCCGTGCGGCACCATCGCCTCACCCTGCGGATAGTTCTGGGGCCGATACTCCTTGACCATGCCCGCGATCGGGTAGGCGTTGGCGTGGGGGATGTGCACGCCGGCGTTGCCGAAGCCCATCCCGGCGAACGTGGCGGCCATCATCATGTCCGAGCGCGCCTGCAGGTCGTCCTCACCGCGCTCCACGGCCGTGCGGAACGACCCCGCCAGCAACGTCATCGCCCGCTCGCACCACAGGTCGGAGACCGGGTTGGAGCCGCAGTAGGTGACCCGCGCCTCCGGCTGCTTGCGGTCGTGATCGGCGTACCAGCGGGCGGTGTAGGACTCCAGCGCGTGGCACACGATGTCCATGCCCGCGGCGGCGGTGACCTCGGGCGGCAGGGACAGGGTCAGCAGCGGGTCGACGATCGCCATCGTCGGGCGCAGCCGCCAGTGACTGATGCCCGTCTTCACCTTCATCGACAGCACGTCGAGGATGCACATCGCCGTCGACTCCGCGCCGGTGCCGGCCGTGGTCGGCACGGCGAACAGGGGCTTGAGTTGCCCTGAGGGTGTACGGGCGTCGCCGATGGGGGCGTTGAGGTAGTCGAACAGTTCTCCGCCGTCGGTGAGCAGGAGGTTGACCGCCTTGGCCGTGTCGATGACCGAGCCGCCGCCGATGGCGACATAGGCGTCCCACGGCCCGCCCTCGCGCGCGAAGTCGACGGCCTCGGTGAAGCTCTTGTCGGTCGGCTCGACGTGCACGTGCCCGAACACGCCGGCCCCGATGCCGTGGCGCGACAGGGAGTCGACGACCCGCTGGGCGAAACCGAGCTTCTCCAGCTTCTCGTCGGTGAGCACGAGAACCCGCTTCACGCCGTACTGGCTGATGTCGAAACCGATCTCGTCGAGGGCGCCGGCTCCGAACTTCAGCGGGGGTGCGCCCCAGGTGAAGATCGTCTCCTCGGTGCGGCCGTCGGTCATGGTGCCTCCTTGGCGGTGTCGGGGGCGCGTGGGGACGGATGCGTCGACACGTGGGCCCCCTGATCGGCGTCGATCCGGTGTTGTGCCGAAGCCTGCCCCCGAGGTGAGGCCGGCGCAAGGGCTGTCCCACGGGCGGTGGGTGCGGCGGTGGCGGGGCCGCACTCAGCGCAGATGCCCCACTGATGTCGGGTTTGTTTGACATGTCGTGTCAAGAATGCTTGACTTCGAATGTCAAGTAAGCCTGACTGATCGGAATCCGCATGACCGCCGCCACCGTCGTGGCCGTGCGCGCGCGTCGACGCGAACAACGGACGACGCAGGCCGAACTCGCTGCAGCCGTGGGTGTCTCGCGGCAGACGATCATCTCGATCGAACGTGGCGAGCACGCCCCGAGCGTGTACCTCGCCCTGCGCATCGCCCGCACGCTGGACGCCCGCGTCGAGGACCTGTTTCCACTACCCGAGGGGAGAACTGAGATGAATGCACGCGAACGTCGCAAGGGCCGCCTCGACGGTGTCGCCGACAAGATGATGGGGCTCCTCCGCGCGGCGCAAGGCCGAGCGGGTCTCGGCCGAGGAGGCCGACGCACCCGACGACGAGTTCTGAGGCCGCGGCTGCCACGGTCGGCGCGGACGAAGAACAACACGGACAACATGGGGCAGTGCCGATCCAGCGTCACCGCAGGTCAGGCGCCTCGCCGACGCGAGTGCCCCTCGTCGATGTCGTCGGTGTTGTTCTTCCTCCGACGTGACGGCGAGCGGGGCTTCTCACTCAGGGGGAGAGGAGCAGGGTGGCGGTGAGGATGACCGGGACCGAGCCGATGGTCGTGATGAGGATGGTGTCGCGGGCCAGGGCGGTACCGACGTCGTAGCGGCTGGCGTACACGAAGATGTTCTGCGCCGTCGGCAGGGCGGCGGTGATGACGATCGCCAGGAGCGGGGCTCCGGAGGCTCCGAGGATCCAGTGCCCGGCCGCGTAGGCGACGAACGGCTGCACGAGCAGTTTGAGCGAGCACGTCACCCACAGTTTGCGGCCGAGGCCGGCGCCGAGTCCGGGGCCGAGGCGCAGGGCGATCCCGTAGGCCAGCAGCATCGCCGGGACGGCCATCTGGGCGATGAGGTCGAGCGGCGCGTGGATCACCTCCGGCAGCGTCCACCCGCTGAGCCCGAGCGCCAGACCGAGCAGGGAGCCGACGGTCAGCGGGTTGGACAGGGCCCCGAGCACGGTGCGCCGCACGCCTCCGCCGCCGCCGCGGACGAACCGGTCGAGGATCGCGAGCGACAGGGGCGCCATGACCAGCAACTGGATCAACAGGGTGGGCGCGACGAGCGAGGCGTCGCCGAGGACGTAGGCGGCGACCGGGATGCCGAGGTTGCCGGCGTTGACGTAGGTGGTGCTCAGCGCGCCGATCGTCGCCTCGCCGGCGCTCATCCGCCACCGCCATCGCGCGATGACCAGCAGGATCGACGCGGTGACGACCACCGAGGCCACGCTCGCGACGAGGTTGGCCGACAGCACGTGCGCGACGTCGGACTCACCGATCGTCAGCAGCATGAGCGCGGGGCTGGCCACGAAGAACGCCAGCCGCGACAGCATCGTCTGGGCCTGCATGTCGAACAGCCCGAGGTGGGCCACGAGCGCGCCGACGGCGATGACGATCCCGATCGTCGCGAAACCCGTCAGGGCCCCGAGCATCCCGCCCTCAGCCGATCGGCGCGTCGATGGTCATGCGGTGCATTCTGCGCCACCGCCCGGCCCCGGCGCGCGCCAGGTCAGGACTCTCGCAACTCCCGCTTGAGGATCTTGCCCGAGGCGTTGCGCGGCAGGTCGGGCAGGAAGTGGATCTCCTTGGGCACCTTGAAGGCCGCGAGGCGCTCGCGGACGTGGGCGCGCAACTCCTCGGGGGTGACCTGCGCGTCGGGTCGCAGCACGACATGGGCGTGCACGGCCTCCACCCACGTCTCGTCGGGGGCGCCCACGACGGCGACCTCGGCGACGGCCGGGTGGGTGTACAGCGCGTCCTCCACCTCGCGGGAGGCCACCAGGACACCGCCGGTGTTGATGACGTCCTTCACGCGGTCGACGACCGTGATGTAGCCCTCGTCATCCATGGTCACGAGGTCGCCGGAGTGGAACCATCCACCCGCGAACGCGGCCTCCGACTCACTGGGCGACTCCCAGTACCCCTCACACAGTTGTGGACTGCGGTAGAAGACCTCACCCTTGTCGCCGGGCGCGACGTCCGCACCCGAGCCGTCGACGACACGCATCTCGACGAACAGCACGGCGCGGCCCGCGGAGTTCGGGCGGTCGGCGTGTTCCTCCGGGCGGAGGACGCTCGCGAGCGGGGCGATCTCGGACTGACCGAAGCAGTTGTAGAAGCCCAGGTCGGGCAGCTTGTCCTGGATGCGCGCGAGGACCGGGCCGGGCATGATCGACGCCCCGTAGTACGCCTTGCGCAGGCGGGACAGGTCGCGGGTGCCGAAGTCCGGATGGTTGGCGAGGGCCACCCACAACGTCGGGGCCGCGAAGAACGCCCGATGCCCGTCGGCCTCCATGCGGCGCAGGATCTCGGCGGGGTCGGGGACCTCCAGGACGGTGTTCCGCGCGCCGACCGCCAGCCAGGGCATGAGGAACACGTGCATCTGCGCCGAGTGGTAGAGCGGCATGACGTGCAGCGGGTCGTCGTCCTCGCGCAGGTCGAGGGCCACCAGGCACGACACGTACTCGTGCAGGAACGCCCGGTGGGTGAGCATCGCGCCCTTGGGTGCCGAGGTCGTGCCCGAGGTGTAGAGCAACTGGCACAGGTCGCCGTCGCGGACGTCGACGTCGAGCTCGGGCACCTCCCCGGACCGGGCGATGTCGATGAGGCTGCCGTCCTCGTCGCGCAGGGCCAGCACGTGCGGCGGGACGGTGGTGGTCTCCAGCGTCGCGCGCAACGCGGGATCGACGAGGACGGCCGCCGCCCCCGATTGCGTCAGCAGGTACCCGAGTTCGGACCCGGTGAGCTGGTTGTTGATCGGCACGTGGACGATGCCGGCGCGGGCGCAGGCGAGGAAGGCGATGAGATAGGCGTCGGAGTTCTTGCCGAACGCCGCGACGCGGTCGCCCTTGCCCAGGCCGAGCCCCACCAGGTGGGCGGCCACGCGCGTGACGGCGTCGTCGAGGTCGGTGTAGGTCCAGGAGCGTTCGCCGAACTCGACGGCCGTGCGCGCACCGACCCTGCGGGCGCTACGACGGACGAGGTCGGCGACGGTACTGCCGCGGAGCAGATCGGACACGGGGACTCCTCGTCGAGCCGGCACGAGCGATGAGCGGAGGGTATCCCGTAGACGGCCTCCTCAAGCCTCGCCGAGCCTCGTCGGTCTCGCTGGTCTCGTCGAGCACCCGACGTCTCTCCTTGTCCCACAAGGTGGTCCGTCCTCTTGTCCGAAATGACGGGTGAACCCAGGATGACGTGGGTTCCCCTGCAACGACGCTTGGAGACCCCTGATGACGCTCACCTCCCCTGCCCGGCCGAACGATCCCCGATCAGAGGACCGATGGCTCGTCTCACGACGATCCGTCCTCGCGGGGGCGGGAGCGGCCGGAGCCGTCGCCGGGATGGATCTCGCCGCCCGCCCGGCCCTCGCGACCCCACGCACTGACGCCGCCGCGGCGCAGGCCGCCGGCGCCGATGTGCGGCTCGGGGCCGGCACGAACTTCGGAGTCCGCCTCAGCCCCGACGGAACCCGCATCGCCCACGACGCCCTCGGGGTGCTGTGGGTCGGGTCGTCCTCCGGTGGCACGCTGCGCCGCCTGACCAGTGACTACGACGACATCGCCCAGCCCGACTGGTCGCCCGACGGAAAGCTCATCGCCTACCAGGGCTACCGCGAGGGCAACTTCGACCTGTGGACGATCCGCCCCGACGGCTCGGGCCGCCGGCGCCTCACCTCGGGTCCGGCCGACCACCGCGAGCCCCGCTGGTCGCCCGACGGCCGCTACCTCGCGTTCTCCTCCGACGTGCGGGGCAGCTACGGCATCTACACCTACGACACCCGCACCGGACGCATCGCCGTGGTCACGCAGACCGACGCCGAGGAGTACGAGCCGACGTGGTCGCCCGACGGCAAGCGGATCGCGTTCGTCGTCGCCAAGACGAAGATCGAGGCGGTCACGGTCGCCAGTGGCGCCCGGACGACCCTGGTGGAGGGCAGGAAGGGCGACGAGATCTCCCAGCCGCAGTTCACCCCCGACGGCGCCACGGTGGTCTACCACCTGTTCCGCGCCGGACAGAACTCCCTGATGCGGGGCGACGCGCCGCTGGTGGAGGGGAGACCGTCTACCCCTTCCGCGTGAGCTTCGGCCCGCGCGGCCGGTTCCTCTACACGGCCGACGGGCGCATCCGCGATCGGGTGCTCCCCGCGCGGGGCGCCGCCACCGGGGCGCCGGGCAGCATCGGGTTCACCATGGCCCTGGCCGTGCAGCCGGCGCGCTACCGCAAGCGGCCGCGTGACCTGGCCGGCACGGCGTCCAAGCCGGTCATCGGTATCGGCAGCCCCGTCCTCTCCCCGGACGGGAAGACGGTGGCGTTCCGCGCCCTCGGCGACCTGTGGACGATGCCGTTGGGAGGCAGGCCGAAGGCGATCTTCGAGGACACCACGTGGTGGTACTGCGACCCCGACTGGTCGCCCGACGGCAAGCGCCTCGCGTACTGCACCGACCGCTCGGGATCGCTCAACGTGTGGATCCGCGACCTGGACTCCGGTAAAGACACCCAGGTCACGCACCTGACCGAGCAGGCGGCGCTCTCGGTGCGCTGGTCGCCCGACGGCAGCGAGATCGCCTTCCTCGACCAGGACGGCGGCCTGTGGACGGTCGAGGTGGGCAGCGGCGACATCCAGCGGGTCTTCGAGGCCACGTTCGAGCCGGGGCGTCCGAGCTGGTCGCCGGACGGACGCACCATCGCGCTCGCGGCCGTGCGGCCACGGTCGGCCCGCTACCGCGAGGGGTTGTCGACGTTCCTGTTCGTCGACCGCCGCACCGGCCGGGCGCGGTACGTGGAGGCGGCTCCGGACCGCTCGATCCAGACCCGCGGCGACGACGGACCGGTGTGGTCGCCCGACGGATCCAAGCTCGTGTTCGCCATGGAGAGCGTGCTCTGGGTGATCGACGTCGAGCGCGACGGGACACCGAAGGGGGCCGCGCGGCGCATCACCGACCACGTGAGCGACGCGCCGACGTGGGCCGGTGACTCCACGACGATCGCCTACCTCGCGGGCGGTGTGTTGCGCACGGTGCGCGCCGACGGGTCCGGGGGCCGCGCGTGGAAGGTGCCGCTGAGCTGGCGTAACCACAGTGGTCACGACTCGCGCGCCGAGGGCGGCGACCTCGTCATCCACGCCGGACGCATGTGGGACGGCGTGGCGAAGACGGCGCGCAGGAACGTCGACATCGTCGTGCGCGGTCAGAAGATCGTCGCGGTCGAGCCGCACCGCGCCGGGCGTCGCGCCGGCCGCCGGATCGACGCCTCCGACCGGTTCGTCATGCCGGGCATCGTCGATGCCCATCACCACCGCGAGATGGCCGGGTACGCCTTCGGCAACCGGCAGGGTCGGCTGTGGCTGGCCTACGGCATCACGACGACCCGCTCGCCGGGCAGCCCCGCCTACCACATGTGCGAGGAGCGGGAGGCGATCCAGTCCGGTGCCCGGGTCGGCCCGCGCTACCTCGGCACGGGCGAGGCGATCGACGGCCCGCGGATCTACTACAACTTCATGCGGCCCACGTTCAGCGACGCCCAGCTCGGGCTCGAACTCGAGCGGGCCCGGGCATTGCAGTACGACCTGCTCAAGGCCTACGTGCGACTGCCGGTCACATGGCACAAGCGGGCCACGCAGTGGGGACACCGGCACGGGATGCCGATCACGTCGCACTACCACTTCCCGCCAATGGCGTTCGGCGCCGATCAGACCGAGCACATCGGGGCGACCAACCGCTTCGGGTACAGCCGGACGATCCTCAACACCGGCGGCGCGTACGAGGACGTCATCGACATGTTCGCCGCCTCGGGGATGTACCGGACGCCGACGCTGTTCAACAGCACGGCGTTGTACCGGGACGACACGTCGCTGGTGGAGGACGAGCGCTCGCGACGGCTGAATCCCACGTGGCGCCGGGCGGCGCTGGCCAAGACCGTCAAGGACGCCGGCGGCGAGACTCAGCCGGTGAACCTGGCCCGCCTCGAGGCGCAGGTCGAGCAGGTCAAGGAGATGTTGGCCAAGGGCGCCAACGTCATCACCGGCACCGACTCCCCGATCGATCACGCGGCTCTGAGCACGCACATGAACCTGCGGGCGATGACCCGGTTCGGGATCTCTGCGCGTGATGCGCTGGTGACGGCGACGAGCGTGGCGGGGCGGTTCCTCGCGCAGCCGATCGGGCGTGTCGAGCCGGGCATGCTGGCCGACCTCATCGTCGTGGACGGCAATCCGTTGGAGCGGATCGAGGACGCCGCGAAGGTCACCCACACGATCGTCGGAGGGCGGGTGCACACGCCGGAGGACCTGATCCGCCCCTATGCCGAGGCCGACGCCGCGACCGCCGCACGGGGCGGCGCGGGTGCCGGGCTGCCGCCGGCCGGGCCGGGACGGACCTTCGCGGGCGTCGTCGGTGCGAGCAGGGGCAACCGGATCAAGCCGCCGGTGTCACGGTCGCGCACGGTGCAGTTCTGGTGGAACGCACCGGAGGTGCTCGAGGCGTCCCGCACGTCCTGCTGCGAACACTGAGCGCCCCACGGTGCCTCGGTCCGGGATCGACGTCCCGGGTCGAGGCACCGTGCTCCCCGGCGCGTCGAGTGCTGCCCTCGACGGGTCTCTCCGTCACCGCGACCCAGGCTGGAATACCGCGTTATACTCGGCAGCATGAAGACGGCCATCTCTGTCCCCGACGAGACTTTCGCGCGAGTCGAAGCAGTCGCGGCGAAACATGGGTTGAACCGGTCTCAGTTCTACTCCGCCGCCGCAGAGCGCTACGCCGCTGAGCTGGAGTCCAGCGACCTCACGACCGCGATCGACGCCGTGGCCGATCTGATAGGCGGAGACGACTCGACCACGGGTGCGGTCGCTGCGGGTCGACGGCGACTCTCCGGCCCTGGTGCGGAATGGTGAATCGCGGCGACGTCCACTGGTGCGACCTCGGCGAGCCCCAGGGGAGTCCCCGGCGAAGCGTCGACCCGTCCTCATCCTGCAGGCCGACTCGTACAACAGGTCGCGCCTGGCGACGACCGTCGTGGTGGTCCTGACGTCGAACACGGAACTCGCCGCCCTGCCGGGCAATGTCTTCCTGCCTGCGGTCATGACTGGGTTGCAGAAGGACTCGGTGGTCAATGTGACGGCGCTCGCCACCGTGGATCGCCGTGACCTCGACCCTCATCCCGCCGGCCGGCTGAGTCCGCCACTCATGGTGGAGGTCGATCGCGGTATCCGACAGGTCCTCGACCTGCACTGACACGGTGATCACCGCTCGTCCGCGGGAACTCGACCTCCCGGACGAGATCGATCGGCCGGGGCTACGGCCGGACAGCGTGATCGGGGCCGACTGTCGTGTGGACTGCCAAGCCGTCCGACAGGACATCGACGAAACGGTGGGGCAAGGTGGTCGGCGCGACCTCACGACACCGGGAGTTCAGATGGCCCAGCCGACAACCCGACCCGCGACATCGTTCCGGCACGACTCCTGCGCCGGGACGCCGATGGATGTCCACGGATACGTCTCCGGGATCTGCTTCAAGACCGGCCCACCGGGACGGGTCGGCATCGAACTCGAATGGATCGTCGTCGATCCGGCCGAGCCGGAACGTCCCATCCCCCTCGCGCTCCTGCGGGAGCGGTGCCTCGCCGCCGGGCGTCCACCCCGCGAGAGCCGCCTCACCTTCGAACCCGGTGGGCAGGTCGAGCTCAGCTCCCCGCCCGCACCAGACACCTCCACCGCGATCCGCGACATGCGGGAGGACCGCGCCCACCCTGGCGGGGGAGTAAACCGGGTACGCCCTCGACGAGACAGGCGATCTGGCGGGCGCTCGACCCGCCCCGGACGCCCACACCGAACCGCAGACGACCGACCGGCGACGTCGACGCCCCACCCCGGCCCGTCGACTACGCCCTTGTTCAGCCACAACGGCAAGCTCTTCGACTGGCCACGAGCCCGACGCGAGCTGTCGGCGGGGGTGCTCGAGGTGACCGAGGCCGCGGCGCCGGTCGACTCCGCGCTCGTCTTCGGCGTCGCCGCCGCTGCGTGGGCGGACGGTGCCGGGTTGGGTGAGGGTCTGGTCGAGGCGGTCCGGGCGCTGTCCACCTGCGGCGGTGGCCGGCTCACACTGCTGGCCACCGACGGCGATGCGCTCGCGGCGGTCACCTCCGGCGAGGCGATGTGGGCGCGGCGCGGCCACGACGGCGTGCTCCTCGCCTCGGAACCGTCGGACGACGGCGACGACTGGGACGAACTGCCCGCCGATCACCTCGTCGTCGCCGTCGGCGGTGGCATCCGCACAACCCCGACAGGGGCGGCCCCACCGAGCGCGGACGACTGACGACATCCCCACCCGCCCGCTCGGCAGCACACCCACGTCCCACCCCCACACCACTGCCGCATGTGCACCATTCCCGCGAAGGAGCAGCCCGTGACCGCCCAGAAGACCACGACGGACCGCACGACGATCGACGTCCACCTCGGCCCCGACGACCTGCGTGCGGCGATGCGCGAGGAGGTTCATACCGGGCTGACGGCGTCGCCGAGAACGTTGCCGCCCAAGTACTTCTACGACGCCCGGGGGAGTGAGCTGTTCGTCGAGATCACTCGGCTGCCGGAGTACTACCCCACGGGCGCCGAGGCCGCGATCCTGCGCGAGCGCGCCGACGAGATCGCGCAGGCCGCCGGCGCGGACGTGCTCGTCGAACTCGGTTCGGGGGCGAGTGAGAAGACCCGGCTGCTGCTCGACGCGATGGCGCCGGGGCTGCGCCGGTACGTGCCCTTCGACGTCAGTGCCGATGCGCTGCGCGAGGCGATGGACGCCCTGGCCGCTGAGTACCCCGGGCTCGACCAGCACGGCGTCGTGGGCGACTTCGACCACCACCTCGGCGAGATCCCCACGGGCGGAACGCGGCTCGTTGCCTTCCTGGGCGGCACCATCGGCAACCTGGACCCGGATGAGCGCCACGACTTCTTCACCCGACTGCGCGGCGGCCTCGTCGCCGGGGACTCACTGCTGCTCGGCGCCGATCTCGTCAAGGACCCCGCCCGGCTCGTGGCCGCCTATGACGACGCCGCAGGCGTCACCGCGGAGTTCAACCGCAACGTCCTGCACGTCCTCGACCGCGAACTCGGGGGCGACTTCGACGCCGATGCGTTCGAACACCGCGCGGTCTGGGATGCCGAGCACGAGCGCATCGAGATGCGGCTGCGAGCGACGCGGCCGATGCGCGTGCACCTGACCGCTCTCGAGCTGTCCCTCGACTTCGCCGAAGGGGAGGAGATTCGCACGGAGATCTCCACCAAGTTCCGCATGGAGGGAGTCATGCGAGAGCTGCGGGCAGCGGGGTTCGAGCCGGCCGGCACATGGACCGATCCCGACGGTGACTTCGCGCTCTGCCTCGCGCAGGTGTCCATGCCCCGATGATCTGGGCCAGGAGCGGTCCCCCACGACGACGAGACCGAGGAACGACCGTGACCACCGCCCCGACGACCCGACCGAGGCGGCGCGTGTTCGCGACCTGGGCCGTGGCCGACGTCGTGTCGGTGGTCGGCAGCCGCTTGTCGAGCATCGCGATCCCGTGGTTCGTCCTCACCACCACGGGCAGTGCGACCCAGACGGGGCTCGTCACGTTCGTGCAACTCGCCCCGATGATCCTGTCCAAGGCGTTCGCCGGGCCGGTGCTCGACCGCGTGGGGCCGGCGCGCGCCGCCCTCGTGCTGGATCTCGCCAGCGCGCTCGTCACCGCGTGCATCCCGATCTTCTTCGGGCTCGGGTGGCTGTCGTTCCCCATGCTGCTGGTGCTCGCCGGCCTCGAGGGGTTGCTGCGTGGTCCGGCCGACGCCGCGAAGTACGCGCTCGTGCCGTCGGTGGCGGAGGCCGGTGGGCAGCCGCTCGAGCGGGTGACGGGTGTGGCCGGGACGACCGAACGTCTCGCCTCCACCGTGGGCCTGGCGGGTGGAGGTGCGCTCATCGCGGGCATCGGTGCACCGAACGCGGTGGCCGTGACGGCGGTCGGATTCGCGCTGTCGGGCCTGCTCATCGGGTTCGGCGTCGGGCCGTTCGTGCGGCATGTCGCGGTGGCCGAAGCGGCGGAGCCGGGCGTGGCGGAGGGGGCGCAGGAGGAGACGGGCGCCGATGGCTACCTCGCCCAGCTCCGCGACGGATGGACCTTCCTGCGCCGCGACCCCGTGCTGCTGGCCATCGCGCTGATGGTGGCGGTGACCAACCTGTTCGACCAGGCATGGGCCGCGGTCCTCGCGCCCGTGTGGGCGGTGCACCACGGCTACGGGGCGGATCGCCTGGGGTTGGTCTTCGCGGTGATGACCGGGGCGTCCGTCCTCGGGTCGCTCATCGCGACCGTCGTCGGGCACCGCATGCCCGCGGCTGGCCGTCTACACGATCGCGTTCATCCTCACCGGGTTCCCCAGATTCGGGGTGATGGCGTTCGACGTGCCGCTGTCCGCCGTGCTCGGCGTGCTGGCGGTGGCCGGGTTCGCCTCGGGGTTCCTCAACCCGATCATCGCGGCCGTGGAGTTCGAGCGCGTGCCACGGGCCCTCGTCGGGCGGGTGTCCTCGCTGGTGGCGGCGCTGGCATGGGGACTCATGCCGTTCGGAGGGGTGATGGCCGGTGGCCTGGTGAGCGGATTCGGAGTGGCCGCCGCCCTCCTCGTCGTGGGGCTGCTGTACTTCGTCGCCTCCCTCGCGCCACTCGCTCTGCCCTCGTTCCGGCAGATGGGCACCCGCACCGGCATCCCACCTGCCCGCTGACGCGCTCCGGTGTCACTTCAGGTGGCATCGAGGCCGGTCGTGGCCTCGGTGAGGATCCGGGCGATCGTGGCGCGCTGCTCGTCGGCCGGCCAGAACTCCGGGTAGATCGCGGCCTGGATGCTGAGGCCGTCGATGCCCAGATGGACACGCGCCGCGGCGGCCTCCAGGGTCGGCTCGAGCTCCGCCTCCAGTGAGGTCGGCAGGGGAGTTGCGGTGGCGTCGGCGACGGCGGCGCGGCAGATGAACCGCTCTCCCCGCCAGCCCTCGAGGCGGACCTCGTCGAGGTCGGGGTCGATGCGCGCGCGGGTCATGAATCCGAGCCACACCACCACCTCGACGGTGCGGTCCTGGTCGATCGGGAGGAGCTGCTCCAGCGCCCGCCGGGCACGCTCGACGTCACCCGAGCGGTAGTCGGCGTACAGCGCCAACACCCGCTCGCTGATCCGCCTCGTCATGACCTCCAGGGCGAACCGGAGGAGTTCGTCGTGCGTGGAGAAGTAGTGCCGGATCGCCCCCATCGACCAGCCGGACTCGGCGGCCACGGCGCGCACGGTGGCGCCGGCGATGCCCTCACGTCCCACCAGGCGCCAGACGGCGGCAGCGAGCTCCTCGCGGCGGGCGGCGTGATCGACGATCTTGGGCACCTCCCCTTTTTAGCACACTTGCTCTAGATCTGTTTTCGTGCGACCGTTCTAAAAAACCTCACGATCGGAGCTCCGAGATGGACACCGTCGCCGCCACCGCAGCCGCCCTCGCGGCGCTCGCCCTCGTCGACAGCACGAGCTTCGGCACGCTCGGAATCCCCGTGTTCATGCTGATCCAGGCACGGGTGCGGGTCGCCGCGCTGCTCGGCTACCTCGCGACGATCGCCGGGTTCTACTGGCTCGTCGGGGTCGTCCTCGTCGTCGGCGCGGCGGGTCTCCAGCGGATCTTCAGCGGCCTCGACGACGGCGGACTCCTCACCTACGCGCAGTTGGCGGTGGGTGTCGGGCTGTTCGCGCTGAGCTTCCGCTTCGACAAGAAGCACATCGCCGAGCGCCGAGCCAGGCGGACGACGACCGGGCCGACGCGTCGTGAGCGGTGGACGGAGGCGCTGGTCGGCGAGAAACCGCGGGCGGGAGTCGTGATGGCGGTGGCGCTCGCGGCCGGTCTGGTCGAGGTCGCCTCGATGCTGCCCTACCTCGGCGCCGTCGGGATCATCACCGCGGCGAACCTCGGCCCGCTCGCCGTCGGAGGGACGCTCGCCGCGTACGTCGTCGTGATGACCGCCCCCGCGTCGGTGCTGCTCGTCCTCCGGCTCGTGGCACATCGCGCCGTCGAACCCTTCCTCGCCCGCCTCGGGGCCTGGCTCACCCGCAACGCCGCCGAGATGCTCGGCTGGGTCCTCGGCATCGTCGGATTCCTGCTCGCCGCCGACGCGGCGCAACGACTCGAACTGCTCCACTTCTCCTCCTGCGCGGGCTGGTCCCTCCGCGCTGCGTCTCCCCGCGCCACCCCCGGAGTGCGGTGTCGGTGGTTGCCGTTACCGTTCCTCGGGCGGGTCCGTGGTGCGGTGCCGTCGTCGAGAGAGCGGGGTAGGGGATGGCTCGCACGGGATTCCTGCGAGGCGGGGGCTGCTCGTCATCGGGTTGTTCGGCGTGACGCTCCTGCTGCGCTCGCCCATCACGGCCGTGCCGCCGGCGCTCGCCACCGTCCGCGACGACCTGGGACTCTCGGAGTTCGCCGCCGGCGCCACCACCTCACTACCGCTGATCTGCTTCGGCGTCTTCGCCTTCCTCGCGCCCTTCCTCATCGCCCGGTGGGGCCTCGAGCGCGCGATGCCCGCCGTGCTCATCCCTCTGCTCGCCGGCATCGTCCTGCGCAGTGCAGGGTTGACCTGGACGTTCTTCGTCGGGGCGGTGCTCGTCGGCAGCGGCATCGCCGTCGGCAACGTCCTGGTTCCCGCCCTGATCCGCGCCCGCTTCGCCGGCCGCGTCGCCCTGTTCATGGGCCTGTACACGGCCGTGATCCAGGTCTCCGGTGCCGTGGGGTCCGCGCTGACCGCTCCGCTGCAGACCCGGGCCGGCTGGTCGTGGGAGTTCGCCGTCGGGATCTGGGCCCTGCCCGCGATCCTTACCCTGGCCTGGTGGTGGCCGGTGCTGCGGCACAGCCCGCCACGGGACACCCGCGCGGCGCCTCCCACCGGCATGGGCACCGTCGTCGTCCGGCCCATGACCTGGGTGATCACCGTGTTCATGGGTCTGCAGTCGCTCGTGTACTACAGCCTGCTCACCTGGCTGCCCGACCAACTCACCGCCGCCGGTCACAGCGAGGCGGGAGCCGGGCTCCTGCTCGGCCTGTTCTCGCTGCTCGGCCTGCCGGGCGCGTTCCTCGCCCCACGCTTCGCGACGGGAGCGCGAGCCGTGCCCTTCCTGGCGCTCGTGTACGGCGGTCAGGCCCTCGGCGTTACCCTCCTCGGGTTCGGAACCGCCTCCGCCGCCGTCGGGGTCGTCCTCATCGGCCTCGCGCAGGGCGCGAGCTTCAGCATCGCCATGACCTTCATCGCCGATCAGCCCCACGCCGGTGACGTGCCGGCACTGGCGGCGTTCGCGCAGGGAGCCGGGTACATGCTCGCCGCGACCGGGCCGATGGCGCTCGGGGCGATCTTCGCCGCGGCCGGCACGTGGTGGGCGCCGAACGCCGTCGTCCTCACCGCGATCGGGACGGTGTTCATCCTCGGGTGCATCGCCGGAACGCGCCTGCACGCCGCCCATCGCGCCGCCGGCCGGTAGGTCCGCGTACTCACCCCGCCTCCGCCGAAAGTCGTAGACGGCCTAGGTCTGTGGGAGGACCCCCTGCGGCGAGACTGTGGCCTCGCGGCTGACGCGCCGATGAGCTGCGCAGACGTACGCTCGAGTCGACGGCGCTCACCAGAGTCGCCGGCCCCCTGAACGGGGGCAGGGGAAGATCGGGGGATCTCATGTCGAGCATCGGTTCGGACTCCTTACACGGGCCGGTCGAGAACGTGCACGAGAGCGAGCCGGTGCGCGCGACCGCCCCGCGCTGGCCGGTCGTCTGCATCGCGGCCGGACTGCTCTCGATACCGGCGCTCTCGCTCCCGCTGCTGCACCTCATGCTCGTCGTCCTCGCCGGGGTCGCGGCCCTCGTCGCCGCCCGCGACGGCGGGTCGACCGCGTCGACCTCGCGCACGCCACGCCTGCTCTGCCGGATCGGGCTCGCCACGGCGGTCGCCTCGCTCGCCATCGCCTTCGCCTCCTGCGCCACCGACGCCTTCTGACCCGACCTCAGCCGCAACGCACCCACGGGGCCTGCGTCTCGTCCCCCCGCGCCGAGACCGCCACCTATAAGCGGCGGTCGTGCCCCCTGCGCCGAGACCGCCACCTATAAGCGGCGGTTTCGGCGCAGAGTGTCCCAGCACTCGAATCGCCGACGCACCGCCCGAATCGAGGCTCGTACGCTGGATGCATGCGAGTCGCCGTCTTCGGAGCCACAGGTCAGGTCGGACAGGTCATGCGCGCCCTCCTCGCGGAACGCGCCTTCCCCCTCGACGACATCCGCTTCTTCGCCTCCGCGCGCTCGGCCGGCACGACGCTGGAGTTCGCGGGTCGTGAGATCACCGTCGAGGACTCCGAGGGCGCCGACTTCTCCGGCATCGACATCGCGCTGTTCTCCAACGGCGGCACCGCCAGCAAGGAGTACGCCCCCAAGGTGGCCGCGGCGGGCGCGACCGTCGTCGACAACTCCAGCGCCTGGCGCAAGGACCCCGAGGTGCCGCTGGTCGTCAGCGAGGTCAACGCCGACGACCTGGTCGACATCCCCAAGGGCATCGTCGCCAACCCCAACTGCACCACGATGGCCGCGATGCCGGTCCTCGCGCCGCTGCACCGTGAGGCGGGGCTGGTCCGGCTGCACGTGAGCAGCTACCAGGCCGTCTCCGGCTCCGGTGGCAAGGGCGTGCAGGAGCTCGACAGCCAGCTCCGCGGCGGGTACGCCTCCGGCGACGTCACGGGCCTCGCCCTCGACGGCCGCGCCGTCACCCTCCCCGAGCCGCAGGTCTACGCCGTCCCCGTCGGGTTCAACGTCGTCCCGCTCGCCGGGTCGATCGTCGACGACGGGTCGCTGGAGACCGACGAGGAGCAGAAGCTGCGCAACGAGTCGCGCAAGATCCTCCACATCCCCGACCTGCGCGTCTCGGGTACCTGCGTGCGGGTGCCGGTGTTCAGCGGGCACGCCCTCGCGATCCACGCCGAGTTCGACAAGGAGATCTCCCCCGAGCGGGCCACGGAGCTCCTGTCCGAGGCAGCGGGTGTCGTCGTCACCGACGTCCCCAACCCGCTCGATGCCGCCGGCCGCGACGACGTGTACGTCGGGCGGGTGCGCGCCGACCAGGCCGCTCCCGAGGGCAAGGGCCTCGTCCTGTTCGTCGTGGGCGACAACCTGCGCAAGGGCGCGGCGCTCAACGCGGTGCAGATCGCCGAAAAGCTGCTGGCTCGCCGCTGAGCACGAACGCGTCGAGCTGCGCGCCGGGTCCGACCTCGATCGGGCCCGGCGCGCAGCCGTTGTCCTCTTGCCGGGCTCACCTACCGGTCGATCGAGCGCCCGCGCCCTATCGTGGGGTGGGTGAACCTCGAGAAAGTCGTCTTCGGATTCTTCGTCCTGCTGGCGGCGACGCTGAACTTCGGCTTCTTCCTCGGCGACATGACCAACCCTCAGGTCCACAACATCGTGGAGCTGTACGCCGCGGTCGTCGTCAACATCATCGCGACCATCCTCAAGTTCGGTGACCGCACCCAGGTCGGCGCCGTGCATCTGGCCACGTCGCTCGTCGCCGACATCCAGCTCATCGCCGCCGCGGTGGTGTGGATCCTCATCACCGGCGGCTCGGGCGCCGACGTCGCCGGCCACCAGATGGCGAGCATCGTGTCCCTCTCGGGTGGGGCGCTGCTGGCCAACCTCGTCTCCGTCGTCCTGCTCGTCTCCGAGACGATCTCGTTCCGCCGCCGCTGAGTCATGGCCAACCCGCTGCTGCTGCTGTCGACGAAGGCCCACAAGGGTCGGCGTCCGCGGCTACGGCGGGCGCGCGTCGAGGTTCCGGAGTACCTGGCCGGCACCGACGTCGTCTTCCTCATGCTGCAGCGGATGCGTGGACCGCTGGTGGCGGTCGTCGTCGTCCTGACGATCTCGGTGGCGGGACTCAGCATGATCCCCGGGATCGATGCCGACGGAAATCCCTACACCCTGAAACCGTTCGAGGCGTTCTACGTCATGTCGTACACGGCGACGACGATCGGCTTCGGTGAGATCCCCTACGCCTTCAACACCGCGCAGCGGATGTGGATGACAGCGTCGATCTACGGATCCGTGACGGTCTGGGCGTACTCCATCGGCGCGCTCTTCGCGATTCTCCAGGACACCGCGTTCCAGGACGCCCGGCACCGTCAGTCGTTCCGTCGCCGAGTCGCTCGCATGCCCGAACCGTTCCTCATCGTGTGCGGGTACGGGCAGACCGGACGGGCCGTGTGCCGGGCGTTGGACGATCTCGGCCGTGCCTTCGTCGTCGTCGACGAGAGGCAGGAGCGGCTCGAAGCGCTCGCCACCGACCAGCTCATGCGCGACGCCCCCGCCCTGGAGGGCGACGTCCGCGACCCGGCGATGCTCGGACTCGCCGGCCTCGGTCACCCCCGCTGCGAGGGCGTCGTCGCGGTGACCGACGACGACGACGCCAACCTCGCCGTGGTCATGAGCGGACACCTCCTGCGTCCTGAGCTGCCGGTCATCGCGCGCGCCGGAAACCGCACGCACGCCGGGCACATGACCGACTTCGGTCCCGCTGCCGTCATCAACCCCGACGACCACTACGGCGCGTTCCTCGTCCTCGCTCTCGAGCGCCCGGTGGTGAGCCGGCTGGTGGACTGGCTCATGGCCCCCGGCGGCACCGAACTTTCGGCGCCGCGGGAGGGCCTGTCGGGCGGGCGATGGATCGTGTTGGCCGACGGGCGGTTCGGGCAGGAGGTGTGCCACGACCTCGAGACCTCGGGGCTCGACGTGGCACTCGCCGATCCCGACGACGAGCCACCCGATCTGCAGGGCCTCTCGGGGTTCGTGGCCGGCTCCGATCTCGACGCCACCAACCTCGCGTACGCCGCCCGGGCCCGACTGGAGAGCCCGGACGCGTTCATCGCGATCCGCCAGCACCGCACGACCAACTCCGCCCTGCTCGAGGCGTTCAGCCCCGACTCGGTCTACGTGCCCACCGACCTGGTGGCCCGCGAGGTCCTCGCGCGGGTCGTCACGCCTCTGAGCTGGAGTTTCGTCGAGCACGCCCTCACCCAGGACGACGAGTGGGGGCTCGCGTCCTCGACCTGCTCGTCGCGCGCTGCGGTGAACGCACACCCGGGACGACCCGGCTGCGACTCACCACCAAGGACGCGCCCGCGGCGGTCCGGTGGCTGCGCCATCACGAGCTCACGCTCGGTGACCTCCTGCGCGACCCCGACGACCGCACCGCCCACGTCGAGGTCGCGGCCCTCGCGATCCTGCGCGGCGAGGAGCTCACCTTCGTCCCCGGGGAGGACACTCCGCTGCGCGCGGGCGACGAGATCCTCCTGGCCGGCCGCCGGCGCGGGTTCTCCCTGTTGTCCTCGGCACTCTTCGAGGACTCCACGCTCCGGTACCTCACCACCGGTCGGCAGGTGCCCAAGACGTGGCTGTGGCGGATCGTCGCCGGCCGAAGGGAGGAGCCGTGATCCCCGCCGCCGATCGTCCGCGGCTGGTCGCGACGGATCTGGACGGCACCCTGCTGGACCCGGCCGGTGAGGTGACCCCCTTCACCCGCGACGTGCTGCAGCGGGTGTGGGACCGGGGCATCGAGACCCTCTTCGTCACCGCGCGCCCACCGCGCTGGCTCGACGACCTCGCCGACGCCGTCGGCGGTCACGGCCACGCCATCTGCGCCAACGGCGCCTTCCTCTACGACGTCGCGGCCCGCGAGGTCGTCCACGCCGACCTCATCGGACTCGAGGACGTGGTCGCGCTGGCCGCCGACCTGCGCCGCGAGATCCCCCGCATCGGGTTCGCGCTGGAACACGCCGCGGGCATGCACCTCGAGCACGAGTACGGCCCGGTGAACCCGGCCTTCGTCCCGGCCGTCGCCACGTACGGGGCGCTCGAGGAGACCGGCCTCGACGGCGTCGGCAAGCTGCTCGCGCGCATCCCCGGCGGCGACGTGCTCGAAGGCCCCGGCCCGGCCGGCGAGAACACCGAGACGCTCGCGTTCCTCGCGCGGGTGCAGGACATCGTGGGCGACCGCGCCGTCGTCAGCTACTCGGGAGCCGTCGGGCTCGCCGAGATCGGACCGGTCGGGGTGAGCAAGGCGAGCGCGCTGGCCACCTGGTGCGACCGGCACGGCATCGACGCCGCGCAGGTCTGGGCCTTCGGCGACATGCCCAACGACATCCCGATGCTGGAATGGGCCGGACGATCCTTCGCGGTGCAGGGCGCGCCGGAGTCGGTGCTCGCCGCCGCGAGCGACGTCTGCGGCCCCAACGACGCCGACGGTGTCGCCCGCGCGCTGCTGCCGCTGCTCACGTAGGGACCCGGTTCGACGTCGTCCCCGGGCACGAGACCCGAACGGCGCGGCTCAGGGGTACCGATCAGGCCGGAGGCCAGGTGCCGATGCGGCCGTGATTGGCGATGTCGCGCCCGGAGCCGTCGGTGTTGTCGCGGTCGACGTAGAGGCGGACGTCGCGGCCGACGCGTCCGAGGATCGGCGTGGTGGCTGTGGGCACCGCGGTGTCGCGGCCGTCGGTGAAGCACAGGCCCGCGTCGATGGTGCCGACCCCGCCCCACCCGCTGCGGGCGAGCACCCGGGTGGTCACGCGCGGGTTGGTCTTGCGGGGCACGACGTACTCGACGAGTTCGCCGCCGCGCAGACCCAGCAGGACGTCGGCGCGCACGCCGCTCGCGACGGTGTCGCGCGTCCAGGTGAGGCTGCGAACGCCCGAGAACCCGGCGGTCGCGGCGTGCGGCGCGGTGCGCACACCGACGTCGCCGGCGCGGGTGACGCGCAGCGTGTACCGGTTGAGGCGGTCGCCGGTGACGGCGAAGAAGTACGGCGCGGTGAGGTCGTCGGGGATCGCGATGTCGCGCACCGAGGCCCAGCCGTGGCCGATCCGCTTGGGGGCCTGCGTGCGCCACACCGGGGTGTCACCGTCGGACTCCACTACGGTGTGCTTCTGCGACTGCAGGATTCCCGTCCGCGTGACCACCATGCTCGGCACGGTCATCGCCGACGGCTCGTAGTTCATCGGCTCGACGAAGCGCGGCGCCGGGCTGACCTTCGTGCCCTTCAGCGGAAAGGTCCCGAAGCGGCGGTCGTCGTGGAAGACCGTGGTGAGCGTGCCCGCCCGGTCGGTCGTCGTGAACTCGGCGAGACAATGCCGCGGCGCAGGCGTGGGCGCCTGCGGGGCCGCGCCGGCCGGAGCAGCCGGAGTCACCGCCGAGGCGAGCAAGGGCGCGGCGGCCGCCACGGAGAGTGCGCGAACGAAGCGGTGCATGGGATACCCCCGAGGTGTCGATGATCACCGGCGCCGCCAGGCTACGCCCCCGTGGAGGCGGATTCGAGGAATCCCGGGACGGCGCAGCGTCGTTCGGGCGCTGCGCCGGGGCCTCCGGCGGGAGCTCAGCGAGCGCTCTCCTGCCGGAGGACGTCGGCGAGCACCTCCACCCCGGTCGCGATCTGCTCGGTGCTGGGCAGGCAGAAGGACATGCGCAGCTCGTGGGTGCCGCGTCCGTCGACGTAGAACGCCACGCCGGGCACGTAGACCACGCCGCGGTCGATGGCCGGGGCCACCATGTCGTACGCGTCGACGTGCTCGGGCAGGGTGAGCCACACGTAGAACCCGCCGGCCACGTCGTTCCAGGTGACTCCCGCGGGCATGTGCTCACGCAGCGCGTCGACCATGACCCCGGCCTTGCGCGCGTACACCTGCCGCATGTGGCCGAGCGCGTCCTGCCAGCCGTCGTCGCGCAGGTACGCCGCCACCAGCAGCTGGGTGAACGTCGGCGGGTTGAGCACACCGGTCTCGTTGGTGCCCACGAGCATCGCGACGTGCTCGGCGGGCGGGTCGACCCACCCCAGCCGCAGCCCGGGGGCGAAGATCTTGGAGAACGAGCCCAGGTAGAACACCCGCTCGGGGTGGTCGGCCTTCAACGCGCGGTGCGTGGCTCCGTCGAACCCGAGGAGCCCGTACGGGTTGTCCTCGATGACGTACACGTCGTGCCGCTCGCAGATCTCCATGAGCTCGACGCGGCAGTGCTCGGGCATGAGCGTGCCGCCCGGGTTCTGGTAGGTCGGGATCGTGTACACCAGCCGGCAGCGTCGACCCTCCGCCGCGGGCACGAGTCCGTCGGCGTCGGTGGCGACCTGGCGCACCTCGCCCTCGTAGGCGCGGAAGACCGCCATGCCGCCCGCGTAGGAGGGCGACTCGGCGAGGACGACGTCGCCGGGGTCGACGAAGTTCTGGGCCACGAGGTTGAGGGCGAACTGGCTACCGACGGTGACGACCTGCCGGTTCGCCTCCGCCGTCATCCCCTCCAGGCTCATCACCTGCGTGATCGCCTCACGCAGGACCGGGACCCCCTGACCGATGCTGTACTGCAACGCAGCCCGGCCCTGTTCGCGCAGGATGCGGGCCGAGGCGTCGGCGAGGAAGTCGAAGTCGAGGTCGTCGAGGGCCGGGGCCCCGCCGGCGAAGGAGATCATGTCCGGCTTGGCGGCCAGCGCGAAGACCTCCCGCACCTTGGAGGGGTAGTAGGACTCGACGCGGCGTGCGTAGTCGATGGTGGCCACGTCACTTCTCCTTCACGGTGACGTCGGCGCCGCCGAGCGCCTTCTCGCGCTCGACCAGCCGCCAGATGACGATCGAGCTGGTCAGGGAGATGCCGGCGATGGAGAACAGCAGCAGCGCCGGACCCCACGAACGTCCGGCCGTGGCGACGAGGACGAACGTGGCGATGGTCGGCATGAACCCGGAGACCAGCGAGCCGATGTTGTTCGACAGCGCCATCGACGACACGAGCAGACGGCCCGGGAAGAGCTGGCGGAACAGGGCGCCGATGGGGGCGTAGGCGACACTGCCGAGACCGAGGGCCAACAGCATGCCGACCGTCATCCACCGCGGGTCCTTCGTGTCGATCATCCAGAACAGCGGGAAGGCGCCGACGAGGGTGATGAGGTAGCCGATGATGATCGTGCGGCCGGCGCCGATGCGGTCGGCGATGCGACCGCTGATGAGCACGACGAGCACCTGCATGGCCGCGCCGATGGTGATGGCCGTGAGCAGCGGACCCGCGGAGCCCTTGAGGGTGTTCGTGACGTAGCCGATCATGAACGTCGTGATGATGAAGAAGCCCGCGGTGAGGTACAGGTAGGCGCCGATGCCGAGCAGCAGACGTCCGGGCACCTCCTAGAACACCTGGAGGATCGGGGACTTGCGGCCCACGTCGGCGCCGAGCTGACGGCGCGCCTCGAACTCGGGGGACTCCTCCATGCGCAGACGCAGCCACAGCGCGATGGCGATGAGGAGGGCCGAGCCGAGGTAGGGCAGACGCCATCCCCAGGCCATGAAGTCCTCGTGGGGCAGGAGCAGGGCCGCGGCCACCGCGCCGCTGGAGAGCAGGGTGCCGAGCGGCGAGCCGAGCTGGATGTAGGAGGCGTAGCGGGCCCGCTTCTCCGGCGGCGCGCTCTCGACCGCCATCGTCGAGGCGGCGGCCCACTCGCCACCGGCCGCGATGCCCTGGAAGGCGCGCAGGACGGCGAGGGCGATCGGGGCGAGGATGCCCACGCTCGCCACCGGGGGCAGCAGGCCGATCGCGAAGGTCGCGATGCCCATGACGAGCAGGGTGATGATGAGGGTGCGCCTGCGCCCGAGCCTGTCACCGAGCTGGCCGAAGATCACCGCGCCGATCGGCCTGAAGATGAAGCCGAGCGCGAAGGCCACGAACGCACCGATCTGGGAGGCGATCGGGTCGGTGCCCGGGAAGAACAGCGGCGCGAACACGATGGCCGCGGTGTTGCCGAAGAGGAAGAAGTCGTACCACTCGATCGTCACGCCGGTCGCCGACCCCAGCACGGCGCGGCGCGCTCGCTTGGGGTCGTGGACGGGCTGGGTTCCGGGGACGCTGTCGGTCGCCATCTGGGGAGCCTCCAAGGAGTCGTGGCCCTACCGGGCACAGACCCGCCATTGGGTGACCCGGAACCATGAGGACCGTCCGTTGCCTCGACTATCGAGCGCGCACCGAGCGCGGATCAACGGGGGCGGCGAACTCGGTCCGAACGGGTCTAACGCCGGTGCCTGTCGGGCATGAGCGCCCACGCCTACACTCCGCCCATGGAGCTGCGGGTGCTGCGCTACTTCGAAGCGGTCGCCCGACTGGGGTCGGCGAACGCAGCCGCCGCCGACCTCAACGTGGCGCAGCCGGCGGTGTCACGACAGCTCCGCGCCCTGGAACGTGAGCTCGGCGTCGACCTCTTCGACCGGCGCAAGCAGGCCCTGACCCTCACGCCGGCGGGGCGGAGATTCCTCGCGATCGTCCGCGACCTGTTGACCCGCGCCGAGGCCGCCGAACGGTTCGCGGGTGTGGACCCGCGCGACCCCTCGGGCCTGCGCATCACGTGTCTGGCGGCGACGCTCGACAACGTGCTGGCGCCGATGGTCGCCTGCGGGCAACTCGGCAGTTCGCAGGTGCGGGTCATCGAGGCGGAACACCCGTATCGCGAACTCGAGTCCGGCGCCGCCGACCTGGTGCTGACGATCGACCCCGCGCCGCACCCGCAGTTCGTCACGGTGCCGGTGCGGTGGATCCACCTGACGGTGCAGGTGCCGGCCGCCCGCGACCCATGGGAGCGTGACGCGACGGTGTCGCTGAGGCAGTTGGTCGACTTCGACTTCGTCGGACTGACCCGCCGCAGCGCCTCCCGCATCGTCCTGGACCGCGAGCTGCGCACCATGAGCGCCAGGCGCGCCCCGATCCTCGAGGCGGAGACGGCGATCATGGCGCAGGCATTGGCCGTCCAACGGGATCTGCCCTGTGTCGTGAGCGAGGAGCCACCGCGCTTCGGGCTGCGTGCGCATCCGCTGCACGGCGCCTCCGGATGTCTGGGGGTGTTCCTCTACGGCTGCTGGGAGGCCGGTCACTACCAGAGCCCGGCGCTGGAGGCGTTGTGCGAGCGGATGCGGCGGACGACCGTCGTCCCGCGGTGCCGCACGGCGACCTGCGTCGATCCGCTGGGGGAGCCGGAGCCGGAGCCGGAACCTGCGGGGGATCAGGCGTACTCGGCGAGCACCGCCGAGGACAGCGGCGGCCAGGCCTGAGCGGCCCACTCGCCGAACGGCGTGTCGGACAGGCTCACGCACGCCACCCCGGCGTCCGGGTCGACCCAGCAGAAGCTGCCCGACTGCCCGAAGTGCCCGAACGTGCGGGGGAGTTCTCCGGCGCGGTCCAGTGCGGCGACTTCTCGCCCCGGATCTCACACCCGAGCCCCCAGTCGTTGGGCCGCTGACTGCCGAAGCCGGGCAGTACGCCGGCCAGCCCGGGGTAGGCCAGACCGGACGCCAGTTCGACGGCCTGTGGCATGAGCAGCGTGGGGGAGAGGAGCTCGGCGGCCAGCTTCGCCAGATCGCCGATGGTGCCGACCATGCCGTGCGCCGGCGGCCCGTGGAGGCGGGTGTCGTCCATGTCGAGCAGCCCGAGGACCCGCTCGTCCATCTCCTCGACGAACGGACGTCCGGTGGCGGCGGCGAGGTGTTCGGCGGCGAGGTCGATGCCCCGGTTGGAGTAGATGCGGCGCTCCCCGACGGGCGCGAGGATCTTGTCGGAGTCCATCGACAGCCCCGAGGCGTGGCCGAGCAGGTGCCGCAGCGTGGCTCCGTCGGGTCCGACCTCGTCCTCGAGCGACACGACGCCTTCGAGGCACCCGTCGAGCACGGTCAACGCCGACACGATCTTCGTGACCGACGCCCACGGGTAGCTGCCCCCGGCATCGTGGACCTCGACGACGCCGTTCGTGCGCGTGGCGACGGCGACACACGCCGCCCCCACGGGCCACTCCTCCACGAGTGCAGACAGGTTCACGGGACTCTCCTACGGGTCGGACGGGACGGACCCAGACATTCTCACCGCGCGGAGAAGAACGCGCCCCTCCACCCTCTCGGGTCGGTTGCGGAAAGGTCACGATGCGGTATCGCCTCGGTGGCGCTCTTCGGGATATCCGTGGTGGTGCCGAGCGGACCCGTGTCGACCTGGTTGAATCAGGCCCTTGCAATGATCTGTGGAGGTCGAATCGGGCCGTGCATGATCTGCAGTGAAGGCATGCGCGCGGGTCCCCTGCCCGTGGCGCTTCCCGCAACACCGAGGACTTGGCCATGACACCTCCATTCCCTTCCGGAGCCGAGCTGAGCCGTCGACGGATCCTCGGGCTCTCGGGTGGTCTGGCGGCTGCTGCGGCGTTGGCGGCGTGCGGGAACAACACGGGGCGTCCGGCGACGGGCCCGGCGCCGACCTCGCCGGATGCGAGGGGAGTGGGGGTCACGCTGGAGCAGTGGTACCACCAGTACGGGGAGACGGGCACGCGTGAGGCCGTGGAGCGGTATGCGGCGGCGTATCCGCACGCCACGGTGAACGTGACGTGGAAGCCGGGGGATTACGACCAGACGGTGTTGGCGACGCTGGTGACGGATGCCGCGCCGGATGTGTTCGAGTACGCCAACGGGCCGACGATCGACATGATCACCGGCGGTCAGGTGGCCGACCTCACGGATCTGTTCGGTGACGCGCTGCCCGACTTCAATCCGGCACTCATCGAGCGCATGACGCACGAGGGCAAGATCTGGGCGATCCCGCAGGTCATCGACATGCAGTTGCTCATCTACCGCACGTCGATGCTCAACGAGGCGGGTGTCGCGCCGCCGTCGACGATGGACGAGCTCGTGGCTGCCGCGGGGGCGTTGACGAAGGGCAAGGTCAAGGGCTTGTTCCTCGGCAACGACGGTGGTGCCGGACTGATGGGGCCGCCGATGCTGCGTTCGGTGGGTCTCGACCTGCTCACCGAGGAGGGCGAGTTCGGCTTCGACGACCCCCGCAGTGCGACTGCGTTCGGCACCCTGCGGTCGCTGTTCACCAGCGATCATCTGCTGCTCGGCGCCCCCAACGACTGGTTCGCGCCCGATGCACTCACCCAGGGCCTCACGGCCATGCAGTTCACGGGGCTCTGGGCGCTGCCCGCTATCGCGTCCGCCCTCGGCGACGACTTCGGGGTCCTGCCCTGGCCGGCGGCGATGGACGGCGGGCTCCCCAACGTCACGGTCGGCGCCTACGGCACGTGCATCAGCGCGAACAGCCAACACCTCGACGTGGCCAAGGATTTCGCCAAGTGGCTGTGGATCGACGGCACCGACAAGCAGAGTGACTTCGCCACCACCTACGGCCTGCACATCCCCGCGCGTCAGAGCCTGGCGGGGCAGGCGGAGGCCCTCAAGCACGGACCGGCGGCCGAGGCGGTCACGCTCGCGCAGCGGCACGGCTTCGCGCAGAACCACCTCATGTGGACGCCCAAGTGCGCCGCGTCGTTCAACGACATGATGTCGCGCATCGTCAAGAACGGCGCCGACCCGGCCGCGGAGGTCCCGGCGTTGAAGCGCATCGTCGACGCCGAACTGAACCGGGTCCGGACCGGTCGGTGAGCACGGCCGCGACCACCCCGCGCCGCCTGGCGCGGCGGTTGCGCGGACCCGGTGACCGGAACCTGTGGTTCTGGGTGTTCGTCGGCCCCTTTCTCGCGGGCCTGCTGCTGTTCACGTACGTCCCGATCCTGTGGAGCGTGGCCCTCAGCTTCTTCGACGCCTACAACACGGTCACGCCCACGGAGTTCGTCGGCCTGCGCAACTACGCCGACATGCTGGGCGACGCGGCGTTCGTCGAGTCGCTGCAGACGTTCGTCGTCTTCGCGGCGTTCATCGTGCCGACGACGTTCGTGCTGTCACTCGGCATCGCCGTGGCGGTGAGCCGCACCCGGGTGGCGCAGACGTTCTTCCGTTCGGTGTTCTTCCTGCCGACGGCTTGCTCGTACGTGGTCGCCGCGCTCGTGTGGAAGATGTCGATCTTCTCCGGGGTGCACTTCGGCTTCGCCAACACCGTCCTCGGCAGCCTCGGGATCGACCCGGTGCCGTGGCTGTCGGTGACCTCCCCGCCCTGGTACTGGCTGGTCGTCGTCAGCGCGCGGCTGTGGTTGCAGGTCGGCTTCTTCATGATCCTGTTCATCGCCGGTCTGCAGCGGATCGACCCCACGCTGTACGAGGCCGCGGCGATCGACGGCGCCCAGGGTCGGCGGGCGTTCCGGTACATCACGCTGCCGTTGCTGCGGCCGACGTCGATGGCCGTCCTGCTGCTCCTGCTCGTCAACGCGTTCCAGGCGTTCGACGAGTTCTACAACATCCTCTCCACCTTCGGCGGGTACCCGCCGTACGCCCGGCCGCCGCTGGTGTACCTCTACTACACCGCCCTCGGCGCCGGTCAGGACTTCGGCCACGGCAGCGCGGGGTCGGTCATCCTCACCGCGCTCATCGCCCTGGTCGCTCTGGCCATGCTCCGCCTGACCCGGGAGTCCCGATGATCGTCGGTCAGCGTCGCGGGCGCGGCGGGCGACTCGTGCGCCGCGTCCTGCTCGGTGTGGGGTCGCTGCTCATGCTCCTGCCGTTCTACCTGCTCGTGCGCAACGCCTTCATGCGCTCGGCGGACATCACTGCGCCACAGTGGAACTGGCTACCCCCACCTGGGCCGTCGACAACCTCACGGGGCTGTTCACCGATCCGCTGGTGCCGTTCGGGCAGGCGCTGCTCAACTCCGTCCTCATCGCGGTGGCGCAGACCGTGGGAGTCCTCGTGGTGTCCTCGCTCGCCGGCTACGGCCTGGCGCGCATCCCCTACCGCTGGAGCGACGTCGTGTTCTGGGTGATCACGGCGACGCTGCTCGTGCCGGCGGCGGTGACGTTCGTGCCGACGTTCGTGGTGGTGAGCAGCCTGGGGTGGGTGTCCTCGCTGCGGGGTCTCATCGTGCCGGGCCTGTTCCAGGCCCTCGCGACGTTCCTGTTCCGCCAGTACTTCACCGACTTCCCCCGCGAGATGGAGGAGGCCGCGGCCCTCGACGGTCTGACGCCGTGGGGCACCTTCTGGCGCATCGTCGTTCCGAACTCCCTGGGGTTCTCCGCCGCCATCGGCACGATCACGTTCATCGGCTCGTGGAACGCGTTCCTGTGGCCGCTGGTCATCGCCCAGGACCAGAACGCGTGGACCGTGCAGATCGCCTTGTCCACCATGCTCAACGCTCAGAGCGTCGACCTCGGGCGGCTCTTCATGGCGGGCCTGCTGTCGATCCTGCCGCTGTTGCTGATGTTCGTCGTCCTGCAGCGCTGGATCGTGCACGGCGTCGAACGCACCGGCCTGGGCGGCGGGTGACTCAGCGGATGATGCGCAACCGCCGCGTCTCCGGCATGGCGCGGATGGCCTCCAGGACGGGGTCGGCGATGTCCTCGCCCACGTCGGTGACGACGTAGCCGTAATTGCCCCGGGTGGCGAGCATCTGGCCGTCGATGTTGACGCCGAAGTCGGCCATGAGGGCGTTGACGGTGGCGAGCACGCCCGGGGTGTTGGCGTGGAGGTGCGCCAGGCGGATCTCGCCGGGGGAGTGCGACAGGGTCAGCGTCGGCAGGTTGACCGACAGCGTCGTCGTGCCGAGGTTGGTGTAGTCGCGCAGCTTTCCGGCGACGAACCGGCCGATGTCCTCCTGCGCCTCCTCGGTCGAGCCGCCCACGTGCGGGGTGAGAACGACGTTGGGGATGCCCTGCAGCGGTGAGGAGAACGGGTCGCCCAGCTTCTTGGGCTCGTTCGGAAAGACGTCGACGGCCGCCCCCGCGATGTGCCCGGACAACAGGTTGTTGCGGAGCGCGCCGTAGTCGACGACGAACCCGCGCGAGAGGTTGAGGAACAGGGAGCGCGGACGCATCCGGGCGAACTGCTCGGGCCCGAAGAAGCCGGCGTTGGCGTCGTTGCCGTCGACGTGCAGAGTGACGCACTCGGCGATGTCGAGGAGCTCCTCGAGGGACCCGCACCGGGTCGCGTTGCCGAGCGCGAGCTTGTCGGAGATGTCGTAGAAGTACACGTCCATGCCGAGCATCTCGGCGATGACCGACAACTGGCTGCCGATGTTGCCGTACCCGACGATGCCGAGCTTGCGGCCGCGGATCTCGTGACTGCCCTTGGCCTGCTTGTCCCAGACCCCGTCGTGCAGACGCCGGTCCTTCTCGGTCAGGCGCCGCGCCATGACGATGATCTCGGCGATGACGAGCTCGACCACCGACCGCGTGTTGGAGAACGGGGCGTTGAACACCGGGATCGCGAGCGACGCGGCGGCCTCGAGGTCGACCTGGTTGGTGCCGATGCAGAACGCGCCGACCGCCAGCAGATGCGGGTTGGCGGCCAACGCGGCACGCGTGACCTGGGTGGTGGACCGGATACCGAGGAGGTCGACGTCGCGCAATGCGGCGGTGAGCTCGGCCTCGCCGAGGGCACCCGCCCGCGTCTCGACGTCGAAACCGGCCTCCTGGAGGGACGAGGCCGCGACGGAGTGCACGTTTTCGAGAAGAAGCGCCTTCACGGGAAATATCGTGCCCCGTCTCGTCGGTCGGTCGCCCGGCTGTCCACATGGTGTACACGACGCGGGCTCCGGCGGGGTGATCGTTCACGCGGGCGTCGCATCGCCTGCCTCGTCGTCGACGTCGTCGGCCCGTACGGTGGAGGGGACATCGACCTCGAGGAGACCGTCATGACCAGCTACCCGCCGTCGAACGAGTGGGATGCCGACAGCACCCGTCCCGGCCACGGGCCGCAGCAGGGTCCGCAGGACTACAGCCCGCAGCCCGGATCGCAGAGCCGGTACCCGGGTGGCACGTACCCCGGCCGCCCCGACTCCTCCGACCGGTCGATGGCGATGCTCGCGCACCTCTCGACGCTGATCGCGATGGTGATCAGCGTGGGGTGGCTCAGCATCGTCGGCCCGCTCATCATGTGGTTCGCCTTCAAGGACAAGAGCCCGTTCGTGCGTCAGGCTGCGGCCGGCGCGTTCAACTTCGGCATCGGGCTGTGGGTGGCCCAGCTCGTCGGGTGGATCCTGACGGTCACCCTCGTGGGGGCGGTGATCGGCATTCCGATCCTCATCGTCGCGGCCGTCGTGACGGTCGTCTTCCCGATCCTCGGGGCCGTGCGCGCCAACCGTGGTGAGCCCTACGACTACCCGTTCAAGATCACGGTCCTCACCTGAGGCGGGTCGCGGCGGGTCGGGAACTCAGTTGGGGCTGAGGCGCGAGGAGGGTGTGACGGTCGCGGCGCGGCAGTGCAGCACCTCCGCCAGGCCCTCCTCCCGGTGGCACAGTCGGGTGACGGCGCGCAGGCGGGCGGTCGCGTCCCCGGCTTCGAGGACCTTCTGCCGTTCGGGCAACGGCAGCCCCAACCCGTCGAGCACCGACGCGGTGAGTCGGCCGGGATCCTGCGGCAACCCCTGCACGTGGGCCCCGACCGCCCGCGAGAAGGACTCGAACGCCCGGCGGGCACCGTTCGTCGCCTCGACAGCGACGTCCTCGGCCTGCAGATCGAGCCACTCGACGGAGGCCACGAGGTAGGGGGCGCCACCCTCGTCCACGGACTCGATCCGGAACCTGCGGCTGCACGCCGCCTCGATCACGAGGTGGCCCTCGGCGCGGGTCACGTTCTTCAACACGGCGGCACAGCCGATCCGATACAGCTCGGGGATGTGTGAGCCGACCTCGTGGCCCCGACGGATGGCGACGACCCCGAACTCGCGCGCCGTCGTGCTCTCCAGGTGCCGCACCATGGCGACGTACCGGGGCTCGAACACGCGAAGGGGAAAGCGGACGCCGGGGAGCAGCACCGTCCCGAGCGGGAACAGCGGCAGCGACTCCATGGACACGACGCTACCCGCGCAGCTCCGGCGTCGGTGGGAATCGGCCTCGCCGACAGACGCATCGAGTGAAGTGCCAAGCTCGGGACGTCCGGCCCGACCACGACCTACGACGGAGGATTAGAGTCCCGGCCATGACTTACGCCTGGTGGACGTTGATCCCGTTCGTGCTCATGCTCGGGAGCATCGCGACCCTGCCGTTGGTCCCGGCGACGGCGCACCTCTTCGAGAAGCCGAGTTTCCAGCTCACGCTCGCGCTGGTCCTCGGTGTGCCGGTGGCGCTCGCCGTGTGGCTGCTGGCCGGTGACGGCGCAGCCGTGGTGCACGCCTTGGTCGAGTACGCGCAGTTCATCACCCTGCTGCTCTCGTTGTACGTCGTCTCCGGCGCCGTCTTCCTCGCCGGCGACATTCGGGCGACGCCACGCAACAACACGATCTTCCTCGCCGTCGGCGGCACGATCGCCTCCTTCATCGGCACGACCGGGGCAGCGATGTTGCTGATCCGCCCGCTGTTGCGCACCAACTCCGAACGCACCCGGCGCGTGCACACCGTGGTCTTCACGATCTTCATCGTGGCCAACTGCGGTGGCCTGCTGACACCGCTCGGCGACCCGCCCCTGTTCCTCGGCATGCTGCGGGGCGTGCCCTTCGAGTGGACGTTCTCGTTGTTCCCCGAGTGGCTGTTCGTCAACGGCATGCTGCTGCTGACGTACTACTTCCTCGACCGCAAGTACTACGCGCAGGAGCCGGCCCACGCGCTGCAGGCGGACGCCACCGACATCGAACCCCTTGGGCTGCGTGGCGCGTACTCCCTCGTGTGGTTCGCCGTCATTGTGTTCGCGGTGGCCTTTCTGCCCTCGATCGATCTGCACGCCATCGAGGAGGGACATGCCCACCTCATGGACTGGGTCCCCCTCCGCGAGATCGTGATGCTGTCGGCCGCCGCAGGGTCCTACTTCATCGGGAACAAGAGCATCCGCTGGCGGGACAACCAGTTCACCTGGGGGCCGATCCTCGAGGTCGCGGCCCTGTTCATCGGCATCTTCCTCACCATGGTGCCGGCGCTGAAGTTCCTCGCGCAGGTGGCGCCGAGTCTGCCGCTCAACCGGATCACCTTCTTCGTCTTCACCGGTGGTCTGTCCGCCCTCCTCGACAACGCCCCCACGTACGCGACGTTCTTCGAGATGGCGGCGCAACTGCCCGGCGAGCCGAGGGTGGCGAACGTGCCCGAGGCCTACCTGGTCTCGATCAGCCTCGGCGCTGTGCTCTGCGGGGCGATCACCTACATCGGCAACGGGCCGAATTTCATGGTCAAGGCCGTGGCCGACAGTCGAGGGTGAAGATGCCCAGCTTCGGCGGCTACGTCGTCCAGGCCTTCATCCACCTCGTTCCGACGATCACGGCGATGACGCTGATCTTCATCGCGCAGCCGGTGTGGGCGACGGTGCTCGGGTGGGCGCTCGCGATCGGGCTCGTCGTCAAGGCCGTACTCGGAGGACGGTCGGGTGGGCGCGAACCCGCCGTCCCGGCAGGAGACCCGGCAGGGGACCCCGCTCCCACCTCGGACAGTAGGTGAGGGCGAGACCGTAGCGCCTGCCCGGCTGTCTCACACTTTCCCTACTGTCCGAGGTGGGGGACGGAGGGTGGCCGCGAGGTCGGCGCTTGGCGGGTCACCGGCGTCATGCCGTACGGTGGGGAACACAGGGTCCTCGCACGTTCCGCCGTGGACCGACCGGCTCAGCCGGCCGCCGCGCCGAAGACGATACGCAGGTGGCGCCCGAACACCAGGCACCGCGGGACACCTCGATGAAGGACTCCCGTTGAACACCTCTGCTTTCGCACGCCTCGGCGTGCCCACCGCCGTCGCCGCCGCCCTCGAGGCGGACGGCATCGTCACCCCGACGCCGATCCAGGCCGCGACGCTGCCCGACTCCCTCGCCGGACGCGACGTCCTCGGCCGAGGCCGGACCGGCTCCGGCAAGACCTACGCCTTCCTCCTGCCGATGGTGGCCCGCCTGCAGGCGTCGGGCACCAAGCGTCGGCCGATGCGCCCGCGCGGCCTCATCCTCGTCCCCACCCGCGAACTCGCCCGACAGGTCGAGGCCGCCCTGGCCCCGCTCGCCGCGGTCGCCGGCATGCGCAGCCGCGTCGTGTTCGGCGGTGTCGGACAGAACCCGCAGGTGCAGGCGCTCAAGCAGGGAGTCGACGTGCTCGTCGCCTGCCCCGGACGCCTCGAGGACCTCATCAACCAGGGCCTCTGCAGCCTCGACGCCGTGGAGGTGACCGTCCTCGACGAGGCCGACCACATGGCCGACCTCGGGTTCCTGCCCGTCGTCAAGCGGTTGCTGAAGAAGACGCCGCAGGGCGGGCAGCGACTCCTGTTCTCCGCGACGCTCGACGCGGGAGTCGGCGTGCTCGCCGACGCGTTCCTGTCGAACCCCGTCACGCACCACGCGGACTCCCCGACCTCGCCGGTGTCCGCGATGGACCACCACGTCCTGCACATCGACGCCGGTCACCGCCTCGACGTCGTCGCCGGGCTGACCGGTGGCGCCGACCGCACCGTCGTGTTCACCCGCACCAAGTACGGCGCCAAGAAGCTCGCCAAGCAGCTCAACGGCCGCGGCGTCCCCTCGGTCGAACTGCACGGCAACCTCGGGCAGAACGCCCGGGTGCGCAACCTCGACGCGTTCCACTCCGGTGAGGTGACGACCCTGGTCGCCACCGACATCGCGGCCCGCGGCATCCACGTCGACGACGTGAGCCTCGTGGTCCACGCCGACCCGCCCGTCGAGCACAAGGCGTACGTGCACCGCTCGGGCCGCACCGCGCGGGCCGGGGCGGCGGGCACCGTCGTCACACTGATGACCGACGAGCAGACCAAGGACGTCCGCCAGCTGACCAAGGCCGCCGGGATCAACCCGACGACCACCCGCGTCCACCCCCTGCACCCGCTCATCGCCACTCTCGCCCCGACCGGTGGCGCGGCCACCGGTGAGGTGCGCGCCCCCATCGTCCCTGCCTCGACCGAGCGCGAGCAGCGTGACGGCTCCGAGCGCAACCGTCCGCGTCGTGGCGGCTCCGGCGGCTCCGGGCGTCGTCGCTCGGGCGGGTCGGACGGGCGTCAGCAGGGCGGCGACGCCTCGTCGGCGCGCGGTGGCGGGCGTCAGGGTCAGCGGGACTCCGGCGGTCGACGTCGCGGACAGGGTGGCCAGGGCGGGCAGAGCCGCGGATCGTCGGCCTCCGCCGGTGGGTCGGGTCGCCGTCAGGGCTCGAGCTCGACCACGGGGTCGTCCTCCTCCTCGTCCTCCGGCGGCAGCGCTGCCGCGTTCTCGAGCCGGTCCTCGGCCGGACGCCGCCGCTGAACCGGCACGTCGTCACCACCCCGACCCCACACCTGAAGGCGCCTGCGCCCCCTTCTGAACCGATCCCGCCCGCGGCACGCAGCCGTTGCTGCCGCGGGCGTCGGTGTCAGTTGCCGCCCTGGCGGCGGAACTGGGTCGGGGTCAGACCCGTGAGTCGCGCGAAGGTGCGGCTGAAGGCGGCCTGGTCGTAGAACCCGCAGTCGGTGGCGATGGCCGCGATGGGCCGGTCGCCGCCGGTCAGTTGCGCCGTCGCCCGCTCCATCCGCGTCGTCAGCACGAGTTGCGTCGGGGTGCGGTGGAAGACCCGCCGGATCCGACGTTCGAGGGTGTCGACGCTGCAGCCGGCGATCTCGGCGAGGTCGGTGACGCGGATCTGCCGGTCGATGTTCGCGTCGATGTGGTCGACGACCCTGGTCAGCGACGTCATCGCCGGGTCGTCGACGGCGTCGGCGCCGACATCCTGTGACAGCGACACCAGTCCTACGACCTTTCGTCCGTGCCGCAGCGGCACCTTGTTGGTGAGGAACCAGCGGGGCTGTCCGCCGCGTGAGCTGATGAGCTCCAACTCGTGCCGCAGGGGTTTTCCGGTGGACATCACGGCCTCGTCCTGGGTCTCGTACCGCTCGGCGAGGTCGGTGACGAAGAGCTCACCGGCCGTGCGGCCGAGGACGTCCCGCTCGGACCGTTTGCCCGCGCGATGCACGAAGGTCGTGTTGACCGCAACGTACCGGCCCTGAGCGTTCTTGACGCAGAACATCGTCGTCGTGAGGTCCTCCAGCAGGTCGAGGACGGCGTCCGACATCGCCGCACGCAACTGCGGGGTCAGCAACGGGCCATCGCCGGGTCGATCCTGGGACACGCCTCCATCCTGCGGCACGACCACCCGAGGCGCGCCCGGTGTCTCCGGCCGCGCGGTCCTCGGACGTCGGGAAACGGGCGCGTAGGGGGAGATCCGCAGAACGTGTGCGGCGAAACGACAAGACTGGGCGCCGAGTCCGCTCGATACTGGCTCGATGACGGACCCTCGCCCCCAGATCCAGCCGGACTCCACGGCCCGTGACGCCCTGGCCCCCTTCGTCGACGACGCCGTCGCCCTGGCCCACCGGTGGGCCGAGGCCACCCAGCGTGAGCAGACCTCCGCCGAGCGCGCGACCACCGGACAGCTCGCCTCCCTCGTCCGCGACGAGGAGGGGCTCGACTTCGCCGTCCGGTTCGTCGACCGCGTCGCCCGCCCCGAGGACAACAAGGCCGCCGCGCACGAACTGTCGCACCTGACCCCCAAGAAGGCCGCGAGTTTCCTCGAAGGCACCGACCGGGCCCTGCTCGGCCTCGGCGCGAAGCTCGCCCCGCTGGCGCCCTCCCTCGTCGTGCCGCTCGCGCGGCTGCGCCTCAAGCAGATGGTCGGCCACCTCGTCGGCGACGCCAAGGACCCGGTGCTGGCCAAGCACCTCGCCGCCGGCCGCGACCAGGGGTTCCGGCTCAACGTCAACCTCCTCGGCGAGGCCGTGCTCGGTGAGAAGGAGGCCGCCTCCCGCACCCGCCGCGTCACCGAACTCCTCGAGCGTCCCGACGTCGACTACGTGTCGATCAAGGTGAGTTCGCTCGTCAGCCAGATCAGCACCTGGGACCACGAGGGCACCGTCGCGCACTGCCTGGAGCGGCTGCGACCGCTGTACCGCGTCGCGAACACCCGCTCGCCCAAGGCGTTCGTCAACCTCGACATGGAGGAGTACCGCGACCTCGACCTCACGATCGAGTTGTTCCGGCGGATGCTCTCGGAGCCGGAGTTCCACGACCTCGAAGCCGGCATCGTGCTGCAGGCCTACCTGCCCGACGCCCTCCCAGCGCTCGAGGAACTGGCCGACTTCGCCAAGAAGCGCGTCGCCGAGGGACGTGCCGGCATCAAGGTGCGCCTGGTCAAGGGCGCCAACCTCGCGATGGAACAGGTCGAGGCCGCGGTCCACGGCTGGGAGCAGGCGCCCTACCACTCCAAGGAGGAGGTCGACGCCAACTACCTGAGCTGCGTCGAGCGGGCGCTGCGTGAGGACGTCGCCGCAGGTCACGACGGTCGCCCCGCCGCCCTGCGGGTGGGTGTCGCGAGCCACAACCTCTTCGACATCGCCGTCGCCCACCTGCTCGCGCAGCACCGTGGCACCTCCGACTCCCTCGACGTCGAGATGCTGCAGGGCATGGCCCCCTCACAGTCGCGGGCCGTCATGGAGGCCGTCGGCACCGTCCTGCTCTACACCCCGATCGTGGCGCCGGAGGACTTCGACGTCGCCGTCAGCTACCTCATCCGCCGCCTGGAGGAGAACTCCACGCCCGGCAACTTCCTCCACGCGATCTTCAGCGACGAGGAGTCCCGTCAGGCCGAGGACCCGATGGCCGAGCAGGAGCAGCGGTTCCGCGACTCGGTCGAGGCGATCCCGACCACGTCCATCGGCCCGAACCGCCGGGCCGAGCGTGAGGAGTTCGGCGACACCTTCGAGAACACGCCGGACTCCGACCCGTCCCTGCCCGAGGTGCGCCGCTGGGCGCTGGAGGCGCTCGCCGCGTCGCCGGCCGAACTCACCTCGCCGGTGCTGACCTCGCCCGAGGAGGTCGACGACGTCGTCGGTCGCGCCGCGGCCGCCCACGAGGGCTGGGCCGCGCGTCCCGCCGCCGAGCGGGCCGACATCCTGCGACGGGCCGGCCGCGGCATGGAGGCCCGCCGCGGGGAGTTCATCACGGTCATGGCCGCCGAGGGTGGCAAGACCGTCGAGCAGTCCGACCCCGAGATCAGCGAGGCCATCGACTTCGCCCGCTACTACGCCGACCGCGCCCTCGACCTGGAGAGCGGGCTCGACACCGACGGCGCGCGCTTCGTGCCCGACCGCGTCGTCCTCATCACCCCGCCGTGGAACTTCCCCGTCGCGATCCCGCTCGGCGGGGTCATGGCGGCGCTCGCGGCCGGGTCGTCCGTCGTCATCAAGCCGGCCCACCCGACGCCCGGATGCGTCGAGGTCGGCGTCGCCGCCCTGCACGAGGCCGGTGTCCCGGAGGACGTGCTGCAGGTCGTGCGCACCGGCGAGCGGTCGGCGGGCAAGGCGCTCATCTCACACGACGACGTCGAGACCGTCGTGCTCACCGGCGCCAGCGAGACCGCCCGCATGTTCGCCTCCTGGCGCCTGGGGCACGAGCGGGGACCGCGCGTGTACGGCGAGACCTCGGGCAAGAACGCCCTGATCGTCACGCCCGCCGCCGACCTGGACCTGGCCGTGGCCGACCTCGTGAAGTCCGCGTTCGGGCACGCCGGGCAGAAGTGCTCGGCGGCCTCTCTCGGCATCCTCGTGGGGTCGGTCGCGACCTCCGAGCGGTTCCGCCGCCAGCTCATCGACGCCGTGGAGTCGCTGCGCGTCGGCTGGCCGCAGGACATCTCCTCGACGATGGGCCCGATCATCGAGCCCGCCGAGGACAAGCTGCTGCGCGCCCTGACCACGCTGGAGCCCGGCGAGAGCTGGATCGTCGAGCCCCGGCAGCTCGATGACTCCGGCCGGCTGTGGAGCCCGGGGTTGAAGGAGGGCGTGCGACCGGGGTCGTTCTTCCACCTCACCGAGGTGTTCGGTCCGGTGCTCGGCCTCATGACGGCGTCGTCGCTGGAGGAGGCCATCGAGCTGCAGAACGCCACGGCCTTCGGCCTCACCGGCGGCCTGCACTCCTCGACGCCGACGAGATCGGCACCTGGCTCGAGGAGGTCGAGATCGGCAACGCCTACGTCAACCGGCACATCACCGGCGCGATCGTGCGTCGGCAGAGCTTCGGTGGCTGGAAGGAGAGCTCGGTCGGACCGGGCGCGAAGGCGGGCGGCCCCAACTACGTCGCCCAGCTCGGACGCTGGGAGCCGGACGGGACGCCGACCCGACTGGCCTCGCTCGAAGGGCCGGTCCGTCGCGGGTTGCGCGCGTTCCTGGGCCTGGTTCCGGACCGCGAGGAGCGCACGTGGCTGCGTGCTGCCGCGGGCAGCGACGCCCAGGCGTGGGAGCAGGAGTTCTCGGTCGAGCGTGACGAGTCCGCCCTGGTGGTCGAGACCAACGTGTTCCGGTACCGGCCGCACCCGCAGGTGTGGGTGCGGACGGCGCCCGGTGCGCGGATGGTCGAACTGCTGCGGGTGGTGCTCGGGGCGATGGCCGCGGGCGCCGATCTGCGCATCAGCCTGGACCCCGACACCAGCGCCCACCTCAAGTCGTTCGACGGCCGCGACGCCGACACCGACGAAGCCCTGCGCATCCTCGCGATGTACGTCGACCGGGCTGAGTCCGACGACGACTTCCTCCTGCGGATCGAGCGCGGCGACCTCACCGGGCGTCTGCGCCTGGTCGGGGACTCCCCGATCCTGTCGGCCCTGCGCGAGGAGGAGGCGCGCGGCGCGGTGACGCTGTTCTCCGACCCGGTGCTGGCCACCGGCCGCCGTGAGCTGCTGTTCTTCCTGCGTGAACAGGCCATCAGCCGCACGATGCACCGCTACGGCCACCTCGACCGCGTGGAGACCCCCGCGCGCTGACCTCGGGTTCTCCCTGCTGGGCTCGACACACGTGGAACGCCGTCACCGATGGGTGGCGGCGTTCCGCGTGTTCGGGCCGTCGTGGGGGCGTTCCGGCCGGTCCGCGCGGACCGGTGACCTCAGGTGAGGATCGTCGTGGTCACCGACGTCACGCTGGGGCGGGCCGGCGTCGACCCGAATCCGAAGCGCACCGGGGGCGTCACCGGGCGCAGAGGGCCGAGATCGACGCCGTCCCAGGAGGCGACGAGCGACGTCACCGTGTGCACGTCGTGGGCTCCGTAGTACTCGCGCCGACCGTTGCCGGCGGTCCCCGCAGTGCGCAGCCCCACGAGACGCGCGGGTGGGTCGGTCAGCCGGCAGAACGCCGGTGAGGTCGCCACCTGCCGCGGGATCGACCGCAGCAGCGCGCCAAGGGCCGTGCGGTGCCCGGTCGTGAAGGTGCACCGCAGCGGGCCGGCCTCGACCGACCAGACGCATGCGGGTCCCAGCCGGGCGTTGCGCCGGATCTCCGCGGTGACGGGGGTCAGGACGTGGTCGTCGAACCGGTAGGTGGCGGTGACGAACTCCGCGACCTCCGGAGTCGGCGCCAGCAGCACGCGATGACCGTCGGCGCGCTCGACCATGACATCGGTGAACGCGCCCAGGGGTGAGGCCGGCCAGTGTCCGACGACCAGGCGGGTGCCCTCAGCCGTGCCGAGACCGGCGATGAGCCCGTCGAACCGGTGCCGGCTCACGCGTCGTCCCGCCCGCCGACCTCGTCGGGGATGTCCTTGGAGAACAGGCCGATGAGGAACTCCGCGTCGGTGTGGGTGACCAGCCGGCCCCATCCGCGGGCGTTGAGCTCGGAACTGGCCTCGTTGAACGCCGCCAGCCCGGAGCAGGTCGCGCCCTCGGTCCTCGGCCCCCAGTGCACGATGGCGAGGTCGGTCTCGGGATGCGACACCTCGTCGAGCAGCGCGTACGTCGCTTGCCGATCCGCCGCGGACAGGTAGTAGAGGACCTCGCTGAGCACCACCAGATCGGGCGCGTCGGTCAGGGATTCGGGGCGCGCCGGCAGCGTGGACCTCTCGAGGTGCACGTTCGCCTCACCTGCGAGGCGGGCCCCGGCCAACGCGACCGCCTGGGCGGAGGGATCGGTGGCGAGGACCCGGTCGGCCCGGGCGGCGAGTGCCGCCGTGAGTTCGCCCGTGCCGCAGCCGGCGTCCCACACGAAGCCGTGCCGGGGCCGGCGCAGACAGGCGAGGACGATCTCGATCTTGCGCCGCTCGTACCAACTGCTCGCGACCTGCCAGGGGTCGGGATCACCGGCGTAGAGGCTGTCGAACTCCTCTGTCGTCGTCACCGTTCCATCGTGCCATCACGGGTCCAGAACCCGCCGTCCGAGATGTGCGCGCGGGTGTGGCTCAGGCGTTGAAGGCCGCCTCGACCTCGGCGCGGGGGACGTCGGCGAGGGAGTCGTGACGCCAGGCCGGAGCATTGTCCTTGTCGACCAGCAGCGCACGGACGCCCTCGCGGAAGTCCGGTTCGTCGGCGAAGGCGCGCGAGAGGACCGTGTCCTGGGCGAGGACGGCGTCCAGCGAGTCGAGCCGACCGGCGCGGCGGATCGCCTCCAGCGTCACGCTCACCGAGAACGGCGACCGCGCAGCCATGGCGTCCGCCGCCTCGTGGGCCTGCTCGGCGCGCTCGCCGTCGTAGGTCCGGAGCCGTTCGTGGATCGCGGCCGCGTCGTCGCCGGTGCAGCAGGCGTCGATCCACACCCGCTCGTCCTCCAGGGGAGCTGGGTGGGACGTCGAGCCGATGTCCTCAGGGGCCGGGACGGTGCCGGACTCCAACGCGCTCAGGATCTCCGGGATCCTCGAGGACTCCACGAGGACGTCGGCGATCCCGACCAGCACCGCGTCGGCGCCGGTGACCACGGCGCCGGTCATCGCCATGTGGGTGCCCAGCTCGCCGGGGGCCCGCGCCAGCAGGTGCAGTCCGCCCACGTCGGGGAAGAACCCGATCTTGGTCTCGGGCATCGCGATCTTGCTGCGTTCGGTGGCGATGCGCAGGTCGGCGTGGCCCGCGATGCCGATCCCGCCGCCCATCGTCACGCCGTCCATGACCGCGACGACCGGCTTGGGGTAGGCGCCGATGAGCCCGTCGAGGACGTACTCGTCCGCCCAGAAGGACACGGCCTCCGCCTTCTCCGCCGGCGGGCCGAGGACGTGATCGCGCATGGCGACGACGTCACCCCCGGCGCAGAGCCCCTTCTCGCCGGCGCCGGTGATCGCGACGACCGCGACGGAGTCGTCGTCCTGCCAGGCCGACAGCTGCTCGTGCATCGCCCGGATCATGTCGATGGTCAGGGAGTTGATGGCCTTGGGGCGGTCGAGGACGACGAGGCCGAGAGCGCCCCGTCGTTCGAACCGGACCTGCTCGAAGGGTGCCGTCTGCTCGGACGGTGCGGTCATCGGGACTCCTCCATCCACCGTGGTGTGGGCGCTGGTGCGGGTGTCGGTCTGGTGCGTGATCGTTCGAGTCGCGTTGCCACCATAGGAGACTGCCGCTCGGGTCAGGCTTGTCGGTGCCCTGTGGCAGACTCCGAACAGTCGTCGGGGGAGCGCAACGGTGTGGCCGGGTGGTTCGCCCGCGACGCAGCCGAAGCACGACTCTTCGACGCCCGGAGTCCGAGTGATCCTCACCAGGTTCAGCCTGCGCAACCGCGCGCTGATCGCCCTCGTCACCGTGTTCATCATGATCGGTGGCGTCATCGCGCTGGGGGCGATGAAGCGCGAGCTCATCCCCTCGATCCAGATCCCGATCGCCGGGGTCGTCACGGTCGTGCCCGGCGCCGGTGCAGGAGTGATCGAGGACCAGGTCAGCGCCCCCATCGAGGCGGCGGTGCTCGGCGTCGAGGGCGTCGAGAAGGTCGAGTCCACGTCGCGTTCGGGCGTCTCTTCGGTCACCGTCAACCTGGAGTACGGCACCGATCTGCCCCAGGCGCAGGCCAAGCTCCAACGCGCGGTCCTCGCCGTGCGCAACCTGCCCGAGGGGCCGATCCGCGCGTCATCACGGGCAGCATCGACGACTTCCCGGTCATGCAGATCGCGGCCAGCGGTGGTGAGAGCCCCGACGAGCTGGCCGAGCGGGTGCGCGACCTGGTGGTGCCCGAGCTGAGCGACGTCCCCGGAGTGCGCGAGGTGCAGGTCAGCGGCGCCTCCGACAAGGTCGTCCGCATCGACCTCGACGAGGACGAGCTCGAACGCACCGGCATCACCGCGTCCACGGTCACGAGCCTGCTGCAGGCCAACGGCGTCGTCATCCCCGGTGGCCAGATCAAGGCCGGTGACCAGGACCTGAGCGTCCAGGTCGGCTCCCGGCTGTCGTCGGTCGAGCAGATCCGTGAGTTGCCGCTGGCGGCCGTCCCCGGCGGGTCCGGTAGCGCGCTGTCGGGCCTGGCACGCGGGTCCGCTCCCGCTGCACCCCGTCTTCCGGGTGGGGCGGCGCCGCCCGCGTCCTCCGGCGGTGCCGGCATGAGCGCCCCGATCCCCCGGGCCCGGCCCCTGGCCCCGGCACCCGAGGAGACGGCCTCGCCGAGCCCCACCGCGAGCCCGACCCAGACACCCACTCCGTCGCCCACGACGACGCCGACGCAGGCGCCCACCTCGCCACCCCCGGCGACCGCCCCGCCGACGACGCCGACCCCCACGGCCACCCAGACCCCGGCGCCCCCGACCAGCATGGCGCCGACCGGCCTGCCCACCCAGCTCCCGACGCAACTGCCCACGCAATTGCCCACGCAGCTGCCCACCGAGATCCCGGGCGACGTGCCCTGGCCCGAGGGGCTGCCCTCGCTCCCCGAGCTCCTCGAGCAGTTGCAGCAGGTTCCGCGGCTCATCGCGGCGCTCGAACAGCTCCAGCAGTTGCAGGAGCAACTCCAGGGCCTGGACCAGCTGCAGGAGCAGCTTCAGGGACTCTCGCAGCTCAGTGAACTGCAGGGGCAGCTCGGAGCGCTGAGGCAGTTGCAGGGTCAGCTCGACCAGTTGCGCGGACTCCAGGGCCAGCTCGCGCAGCTCTCGCAGCTGCAGGGTCAGTTGCAGGCGCTGCAGGGCTTGCAGGGCCAGCTCCAGGGTCTGTCCCAGCTCCAGGGCCAACTCGGGCAGTTGCAGGCGTTGCAGGGCCAGCTCGCCGGACTGTCCGAACTGCAGAAGCAGCTCGCGGCCATGCAGGGTGGCACGACCATCCCGACGCCGACGATCCACACCCTGGGTGACGTCGCCGAGGTCGACCTCGTCGACGCACCCGGTGCCGGTGTCTCGCGCTCCGACGGGCGCCCCAGCGTCACCCTCGCCATCACCAAGACCCCGGCCGCCGGCGCCGTCGAGGTCTCCCACGCCATCCAGGAGAAGCTGGCCGACGCCGAGGCCAAGATCCCCGGTGGGGAGCTGAGTGTCGTCTTCGACCAGGCGCCGTTCATCGAGCAGTCCATCGACGACCTCGGTGTCGAGGGGTTGCTCGGACTCGCGATGGCCGTGCTGGTGGTGTTCGTCTTCCTGCTGTCGCTGCCCCTGACCGTGGTCACGGCCTTGTCGATCCCGATGTCGCTGCTCATGGCCGTCATCGGCATGAACACCGGTGGCCTGTCGCTCAACATCCTCACGCTGGGTGCGCTGACGATCTCCGTCGGACGCGTCGTCGACGACTCGATCGTCGTCATCGAGAACATCAAGCGACACCTCGACCTCGGCGAACCCAAGGGGTGGCCATCCCGGCGGCCGTCAAGGAGGTCGCCTCCGCCATCACGGCCTCGACGGCGGCCACCATCGCGGTGTTCCTGCCGATCGGTGTCGTCGGCGGCCAGGCCGGTGAGCTGTTCCGCCCGTTCGCCATCACCGTGGCCCTCGCGATGGGCGCCTCCCTGCTGGTCGCGCTGACGATCATCCCGGTCCTGGGGTACTGGTTCGTGCGCAGCGACGGCGAGAGCAGCGCCGGGCGCCGGCGGTTCGCCCTGCCCTGGCGTCGTCGCACCCACGAGCGGGCCGTGGAGGAGCGCGAGGAGTCCGAGCAGACGGCGGAGCATCGGGAGGAGTCGGCGGAGGCCGCGACCTCCGAGGCGGGTGAGAAGCAGCGCGCGCATCACGGCGCCGCCGTCCCGGGTGGCGGGTTGCTCCTGCGGGCCTACCTGCCGGCGCTGGGGGTGGCCCTGCGCCGACCCGTCGTCACCGTCGTCCTGGCCTTCCTGCTGCTCGCGCTCACGGGCGTGGCTGCCACGGGCCTCAAGACCGACTTCATCGGCGACGCCGGCACCGACTCCTCGCGATCTCCCAGCGCCTCCCCGTGGGGACGACGCTGGAGAAGACGGACGAGCGCGCGGCGGTCGTCGAGCGCATCGTGCGGCAGCGGCCCGAGGTTGAATCGGTGCAGGTCACCATCGCGGGCTCCGGTGGCGGCGGCGTGCAGACCTTCTTCGGCGGCGGCAGCTCCAACGTCGCCCGGCACACCGTCACCTTGGCGAAGGACAGCGACACCGAGGCGGTCACCCAGGCCCTGCGCGCCGCGTTCGACCAGCGTGACGACCTCGGCGACGTCAGCGTCTCCCAGGCCGGAGGCGGCGGTCCGGGCAGCAGCCAGGTCGAGATCTCGGTGCAGGCGGCCGACCAGGAGGACCTGCGCGCGGCGGCCACCGCCGTGCAGAAGTCCGTGGAGTCCGTGGGCGGCACCCGCGACGTCGCGAACAACCTCGCCGCCGAGACGCCCGCGCTCGTCGTCGACGTCGACCGGGCGGCGGCGCTCGAACGCGGTCTCACCGAGCCGCAGATCGGCGCCGCGGTGTCCAAGGCGTTGCAGGGGGCGACGATCGGTCAGGTCGAGATCGAGGAGCAGCGCCGCGACGTCGTGGTCCACGAACGCCCCACTCCCACGACGGAGTCGGCGATGGAGGACGTGCCGGTGGGGTCCGACCTCAACGGCAAGGAGGTCCTTCTCGGCGCCGTCGCCGACGTCGAGCGGCAGAACACCGCCGCCTCGATCACCCGGGTCGACGGCCGACGTACGGCCCTCATCACGGCCACCCCCGACGGCGACGACCTCGGCGGCGTCACCCGCGACATCCAGGCGGCCGTGAACGCGACGCAACTGCCCGCCGGCGCCTCGGCGACCATCGGTGGTGTCTCGGCCGAGCAGCAGGAGGCGTTCACCCAGCTGGGTATCGCGATCCTCATCGCCATCGCCATCGTCTACGTGGTCATGGTCGCCACGTTCGGCAGCCTGATCCAGCCGTTGATCCTGCTGATCAGCGTGCCGCTGGCGGCCACCGGCGCCCTCGCGGCCCTGGAGCTGACCGACACCGCGCTCGGCGTGCCGGCCATCATCGGTCTGCTCATGTTGGTGGGCATCGTCGTCACCAACGCCATCGTGCTCATCGACCTCGTCAACCAGTACCGCGAGCGCGGTCTGGGGGTGCTCGACGCGGTGGTCGAGGGTGCGCGAGACCGGGTGCGGCCCATCGTCATGACGGCGTTGGCCACGATCCTCGCGCTGGTGCCGATGGCCATGTCCCTCTCGGGCGGTGGGGCGTTCATCTCCCAGCCGTTGGCGCTGGTCGTCATCGGTGGTCTGTTCAGCTCGACGGCCCTCACGCTGCTCGTCGTGCCGGCCCTCTACCTCCTCATCGAGCGACGCCGAGAGGGGCGCCGCGCCCCGCGCGATCCACTCGCGGAGGCGCAGAACACCTGATCCGTCGGGGTGACCGACGACATGTTGCGCAAAACGGGCGTTGGATGGTTATGTGGCCTTTCGGGTGATTATGTGGACAGCCCGCGACGACGACGTCGAAGGAGAGACCCCGTGTCGACCATGCAAGAGGCGCCCCAGCGCACGCAGACCGGCCCGATCGAGGGCACGAAGAGCGTCCGGGTGCCGCACACGCCGACAGCCGTCCGGATCGCCCGCCGCACCATCGGCGCCGATCTCACGACACGCGGCGTGAGTCGACTCGTGGTGGAGGAGGTCGAGGCCGTCGTCTCCGAGTTCGTCGCCAACTCCGTGCTCCACGCCCGCCCACTGGCCGACGGCTGCGTGCGCGTGCGGTGGAAGGTCAAGAGCGGCGCGGTCGAGGTCGAGGTGCGCGACGGTGGCGGCGCCACCTACCCCAAGCCGGTGCGCAAGTCGCTCTGGGCGGTACGGGGGCGCGGCCTGCGCATCGTGCGCAGCCTGGCCCACGAGTGGGGTGTGCAGGACGAGCGCAACGGCCGCACCGTGTGGGCGGCCCTCGGTGGTCCTTCTCGCCGGCGCCGTCTCTGACCTGCGCCCTCTCCGGGGGCGTCGACCCCGGGAGACTAGGCTGCACTCATGGGTAAGGCATCACGACGCGCTCGCCAGGCCGAGCGACGCCAGGGTTCGACCGTCTCCACCGCCGCACCGTTCGTGGCGCGGCCGTTCGAGGGGCTGCCCGGCGAGACCGACATCGTCGCCATGCGCGAGATCGTGCCCGCGGCCACCGCCACGGTGAGGCTGCGTCGTGATTCCGAGGCGCTCGTCGCCGCAGCGGGAGAGGCGGGCGTGCCCGAGACCCTCACCCTCGCCACCGTCCTCCCCATGGCCTGGCCGGGTCTGCACCGGGCCGACGGCGTGCGCATGATCGGGCTGCAGTCCGGCTCCACCAGCGGCGATCACTCCCGCGACATCGCCCACGTGCTGCTCGAGCTGCTCGGGACTCCTGAGGGGATGCCCGCGCGGCCCACGACAGTCGCCGAGTACGCCACTCCTCGCCTGCAGGATCTGGTCGACCTCGACGCGCCACTGGTCGTCGACATGCACGAGACGTTCGACTTCTGGATCGCGCCGGGCCGCGATCTCGACGCCGAGGGCAAGGCCTCGCTGGAGCAGACCAACGCCTCGATCATCCCCACGACCCGGCTGTCGAGCGTGGAGTCGGCCTACTGGTGCCGCGTCGGCGAACGCACGCACCTGCGGTGGCTGCTGCCCCACGACGAGGACCGCGCGACCGACGCCCTCGCGCGCCTGGTGGCCGCGGGGGCCGAATCCCTCGGGCCGGACACCCGCCTCCTCGGCGCGTTCCGGGCCTGCGGACTCCTCGTGCCCGTGTGGGACCTGGACCCGGCGCTCGAGGCCGGTGACCACGAAGACGCGGTGGCCGCCCTGAGCGCCCGTTTCGAGGAGGCCTACGCCGCCGACGGCTCCCTGACCCCGGAGGAGCGCCGCGCCCGCGCCGGTCTCCTGGGACGGCAGATGACGCTGCGATGAGGATCGGCTACCTCGGTCCGCCCGGCACCTTCACCGAGATGGCGCTGCTGCGCCTGCCCGAGGCCGAAGAGGCCGACGCCGTGCCCTGCGCCTCGGTCGACGTCGCGCTCGGGAGGGTGCGCGCCGGAGAGCTGGACGCCGCCGTCGTCGCGATGGAGAACTCCGTCGAGGGCGGGGTCTCCGCGACGCTGGACTCCCTCGCGACCGGCTCCTCGCTGCACATCGTCGGCGAGGTGCTCGTCCCGATCCGGTTCGTGCTGGCCGTGCGACCGGGCACGACGCTCGAGGACATCCACGCGGTGGCCACGCACAGCCACGCGTGGGCCCAGGTGCGCGGGTGGATGTCGGAGCACCTGCCCGAGGCGGTCTTCATGCCCGCCCTGTCGAACGCCGCGGCGGCCGCCGATCTCGGGGGTGAGGGTGCCTCGTCGTTCCAGGCCGCCGTGTGTCCCCAGATCGCCGCCGACCGTCATGGGCTCGTCCCGCTGGCCGACGACATCGGCGACATCCCCGACGCCGTGACCCGGTTCGTCGTGGCCGCCCGCCCAGGCCGGATGCCCGAACCCACCGGCGCCGACAAGACGACCCTCGTGCTCTTCCAGCGCGACGACCGACCGGGTGGACTCCTCGGACTCCTCGAGCAGTTCGCGGCGCGCGGCATCAACCTCACCCGGCTGGAGTCGCGCCCCACCAAGGCCTCGCTCGGCTCCTACTGCTTCTCGATCGACCTCGAGGGACACGTCGCCGACGAACGCGTGGGCGAGACGCTCATGGGCCTGCACCGCATCTGCTCCGAGGTGCGCTTCGTCGGCTCCTATCCCCGGGCCGACCTGCGACCGGCCGAGATCCACCCCGACCACGGCGACGAGGCCTACGTCGACGCGCGTCTCTGGCTCGAACTCCTGCGCCGGCCGTAGTTCCGGCGAGACGAGCCGGAGGAGTCTCCTAGATCACCGTCCTGGGCGTGCGCAGCACGAGTGCGCCCTGCAGGACGGTGGCCTTGAGTGCCCGCGCGGGGCCGATGGGGTCGCCGTCGAGCTGGACCTCCTGGTGGTGGCCGCCCCCGAGTCGGATGCGCATGGTGTGGCACTGCAGGTGTTCGACGCGGCGGTGCCCGTGGCGCGTCTTGGTGAGGATGCGCAGGGCGACCGCGGCCCAGCCCGACAGGCCCTTGGGCGCGAGGATCACCGCATCGAGGGTGCCGTCGTCGACCTCGGCGTCGGGGAGCAGTTCGACGCCACCCTGCAGCCGCCCGACGTTGCCGATGAGGATCGAGCGGACCTTGCGGTGGATGACCAGGTCGTCGTCGAGCACGACCTCCACCTCGAACCGGTGACCGGCGAGCTGGGAGATGCCCGAGACGACGTAGGCCGGCCAGCCGAGGTGGGACTTGAGCTTCTCCGGCGCCTGGGCCATGACCGAGGCGTCGAACCCCAGACCGGCCATGACGAGGAAGTAGTAGTCCTTGGGGTCGTCCTGGGTCTCCTCCGGGAGGACGGAGAGGCGGCCGATGTCGATCGGCCGGTCGACGCCTTCGAGGGCGATGAGGAAGCACTGCTCGAGGGAGTCGATGGGGAACTCCATGTTGCGCGCCAGCAGGTTGCCGGTGCCCCCGGGCAGCAGCCCCATCGGAACGCCGGTGTCGACGAGTCCGGCGGCGACCGCGCGGGCCGTGCCGTCGCCGCCTAAGGCGCACACGACCTCGGCGCCGTTCTCGGTGGCCTCACGGGTCTGTCCGGTGCCGGGGTCCTCGACCGTCGTCTCGTGCCAGTCGATCTTCCAGCCGCGGGTCTCGGCGAGCGCGTCGAGTTGGTACTGGACGCGTCCGACGTCGGCGAACTTGATGGGATTGATCACCACCGCGACGCGCCGATGGGTGGGCTCGGAGGGCGGCTGCTCGCCGGCGGCGTCCTTGCGAGCGCCGCCCATCCGCACGGTCGACCACACGACCACCGCCACCACGACGAGCAGGACCAGAATGCCGATCCAGAGGACCCACGACGCTGCGTTCACATCGTCGACGGTACTCGGCGACGCCGGTCGCCGCCCGTGGGGTCGTGCGCGTGCGATATCTCCGTGAACACCTCGGTGCCGCCCTCTATCGTGGAGGCGTGATCGACATCAAGGTGCTTCGTGAGAATCCGCAGGCCGCTCGTGACTCCCAGCACGCCCGCGGCGAGGACGAGAGGATCGTCGACGCGATCCTCGCGGCCGACGAGCGACGCCGGTCGAGCCTGGCGGAGTTCGAGCGCCTGCGCGCCGAGCAGAAGACGACGAGCAAGGCGGTCGGCGAGGTCATGGGCCGCCTCGGCAAGGCCAAGAAGTCGGGGGCCGACGCCGAGGAGCTGTCGGCGCTGGAGACCGAGGCCAACGAGGCGCGTCGCGCCGCCGGTGAGCTGTCGGACCGCGTCAAGGCGCTCGAGGCGACCTCGATCGAGGCGCAGACCGAACTCACGACGCTGCTCACCCGCCTGCCCAACTTCGTCATCGAGGGTGTGCCGAGCGGTGGCGAGGACGACTTCGTGGTGCTGGAGACCCACGGGCCGCAGCCTCGGGACTTCGCCGCCGAGGGTTTCGAGCCCAAGGACCATCTGGAGATCGCCGAGCACCTCGGGCTCATCGACATGGCGCGCGGCGTCAAGGTCGCCGAGTCGCGGTTCTACTACACCGTCGGTCAGGGGGCGCGGCTGGAGAACGCGCTCATGCAACTCGCGCTCGAGACGGCCTACGAGAACGGTTTCACGCAGGTCGGCGTCCCCACGCTGGTCAACCCCACGACGATGGCCGGGGCGGGCTTCCTCGACTCGCACGCGGACGAGGTCTACAAGCTGGGTACCGACGAGCTGTACCTCACCGGCACCTCGGAGGTGGCGCTCGCCGGCTTCCACGCCGACGAGATCATCGACCTCGCGGACGGGCCGCGGCGCTATGCCGCGCTGTCGACGTGCTACCGGCGCGAGGCGGGCAGCTACGGCAAGGACACCCGCGGCATCATCCGGGTGCACCAGTTCCAGAAGGTCGAGATGTTCGTGTACTGCCGTCCCGAGGACGCCGAGAACGAGCACGCACGCCTGCTGGCCCACGAGCGCGACATGCTCGACCGCATGGAGCTGCCCTACCGCGTCATCGACGTGGCGGCCGGAGACCTCGGTGGCCCGGCCGCGCGCAAGTTCGACTGCGAGGGCTGGGTGCCCACCCAGGGCAAATACCGCGAGCTCACCTCGACCTCGAACTGCACGACGTTCCAGGCCCGCCGGCTCGGCACCCGCGAACGGGTGCCGTCGGGGACGCGGACCGTCGCGACCCTCAACGGAACGATGGCCACGACCCGGTGGCTGGTCGCGCTGCTGGAGAACCACCAGCAGGCCGACGGCACGGTCGTCGTCCCGGTCGCGCTGCGGCCCTACCTCGGTACCGACCTGCTCGTGCCGGGCGGTCGCTGAGGCCGGTCCCGGGGCTCCCACGGGGGTTCCGGGCCGGTTTCCGGGGCTCGTGCTGAATGTCCTGATCGCGTCCAAGAGCGGCGTCCGTCTTGGACGCATCGCCGCGAGAAAATGAGATGAACGAGCGCACGACTTGGACGAACGGTGCATAATTCGCGCTCTGAACATGTTGGTGGACAACGGAATTCAGAGCCCTTGCCGCGATGTGTGCATGCGCTCTGCCGAAGAGCTGTGAACGGCGGCGAGAAGGGCGATAAGGACCTACATCAGAGGATTGATCACATCAATGCAATCGGGGGAGGACAGTCATGGAAGACGCGAACGAGGTGTTGGGACTCACCGACCTGTATACGCACCACTTGTGCCTGGGGCACTTCGGCCGCCAGTGGGCCGCGCAGATGCGACACGAGGCCGAGCGCGAGTCCGGGTCGCTGGACGCCGAGTACCTCAAGGGGTACGCGCAGGCGCTGGAGGACATCGTGCAGCATCTGGAGGCGGGCGAGGGCCTGCCCGGCGGGCCCCTCTACGCGCGTATCGCCGAGCGGTTCGCCACGGGGGAGCACAGCCGTACCTGAAGGGTGGGATGCTGGGCGGGCCATGGAGATCACCAGCCCGTCCAACCCACGCCTCCGCGCGCTGGCGCGCCTTCGCCGACGCCGGGATCGTGACGCGGCCGGGGTCACGCTGGTGGAGGGGGTGGAGGAGACCACCCTCGCCGTCGGCGCCGGTGCGCGGGTGCGCGAGGTCTATTGGTGTCCCGACCTGGACGACGGTCGCGCCGAGCCGTTGCTGCGGACCTTCGCCGATCAGGGACTCGACGTCGTGCGCCTCTCCCGTCAGGCGTTCGAGAAGGTCGCCTACCGCGAGGGCCCGGACGGCATGCTCGCGGTGATGGAGGCCCCGGGGATCCCGCTGGAGGGATTCGACCCGGGCACACCGGAGTTCCTGCTCGTCGGGGAGCACATCGAGAAGCCCGGAAACCTCGGCGCGATCCTGCGGACGGCCGACGCGGCCGGAGTGCACGGCGTCATCGCCGCCGACCCGGTCTCCGACTGGGGCAACCCCAACGTCGTCCGGGGCAGCAAGGGTGCGGTGTTCGCCGTCCCGGTCGTCTCGGCGACCACGCCGGACACCCTGGCGTGGCTGCATGGCCGGGGCGTGGCGCTCGTCGCGGCCACCCCCGATGCCGACCTCCTGCACACCGAGGCCGACCTACGCGGCCCGATCGCCATCGCGGTCGGCGCCGAGAAGGAGGGGCTCTCGGCGCTCATGCTCGCCGCGGCCGACATCAGAGTGCGGATTCCGATGGTGGGGCAGGTCGATTCGCTCAACGTCGCGACGTCCGCGGCCATCCTGCTGTACGAGGCGGTACGCCAGCGGGGCGCGGGCTGACCAGGGCACCAGGTCCCGGGACCGGACGGTGCGTCACGAGGCATGGTGTGTCCTGTGCCACGATATGGCCCATGCGAGTAGATCACGTCTCTTACGCCGCGGAACACGACGGCGTGCGCGCGACGGCCGACCGATTGGCCGAGAAGCTCGGAGTCCGCGCCGTCAAGGGGGCGTCCACCCCAGCTTCGGCACCCGCAACATCGTCCTGCCACTGGCGCACGAACGGTACGTCGAGGTCGTGGAGGTGCTCGACCACCCGGCGTCGGACAAGGCGCCGTTCGGGCAGGCCGTCCGTGCCGCCACCGAACGTGGTGGTGGCTGGATGGGGTGGGTCATCCGGGTCGAGGACATCGCCCCGCTGGTGACGCGCCTGGAACGCGAACCGGTCGACGGCCACCGGCGGTTTCCGGACAACCGGGTGCTCAAGTGGAAGCAGATCGGTGTCAAGGGGCTCATCAACGACCCGCAGCTACCCTTCTTCGTCTGTTACGAGAACCCCGAGCTGCACCCCTCCGGCGCGATCGGTGAGGCGCCCGAGGTGAACATCGCCGGGCTGACCATCGCCGGCGATCCCGACCGCGTGCGTGAGTGGCTGGGGCTCTCGCCGACGCAGACCTCCACGGTCATCGACTTCACCTTCATCGCCCCGCACGGCAACGCCGGACTGATGTCGGTCACCTTCGACACCCCGAACGGCCAGGTCGTCATCTGATCCGACCCGCCGACCCGCGACACGGACGGGGCGGAGGTGAGGCCGGTGTTCTCCGGCTCCACCTCCGCCCCGGTCGCGGTTCAGGCGGGTGCTACTTCACCGGGACGACCGAGGCGAGCGTGCCGCCGTCCTTGCCCTGCCACCCGAGGGTCACCGACACCGTGCCCGTCAATGCCCGGGTGGGCTTGACGTCGATGCGGCTGCGGCCGGGGAGCACCTTGACCACGCGGGTGCCGGCCGAGCCGGAGGCGTCGCGGATCGTGACATGCGCGGTGCCCTCGCCGCGGGCGCGGACCCACGTGCGGACGCTCGCCCCCTGGCGCGTGGCCCGCTCGGCCCAACCGGCCCTGCGGTCGGCGGTCCGGGCGAGGCCGCTGAGCTGCACGTTCGTGGCCGCCGCCTGCTCGATGGACTGAGGGGAGTCCAGTGAGCTGAGGGCCTCCAGCGGCATGATCGGCGCCGGGGCCTTGGCCGGGCGGCCGGCCGGCGGGCGGTACCCGTCGAGCTTGGCCTGGCCCCAGCGGTACGGGTCACCCTGGACCCCGCCCCAGACCGACCATCCGATCCGCGACTGGCCGACCTGGTCGGTGGTGTCGGAGTCGTAGGGCAGGATGTTCAGCCCCATCCGCTCGGGGTCGATCGCCCCGGGCAGCACCGACATCGGGATGGCGGCCTCCACGGTGTAGCCGGTGTAGGGGCTGGTGACCGTGCTCGCGACCTTCATGCCGGGGGCCGTCTTGTCCGCCGGACCCTGGTGGTTGTCCGCGTCGCGCAGGGCGCAGGCGGGGCCCTCCTTGGTCCACGGCAGGATCGCGGCCTTGAACGTCGAGGACGTGTTCTCGCTGTCGCCGCGCGGGTCGATCGCGATCTCGACGGCGTCGGTGCGCCACTGCCGCTTGCAGTCGGCCGTCGTCAGCGTCGCCCCCTTGGTGTCGTCCTTGACGGTGACGGCGACGAAGAGGGTGTCGTCGCGCCACGTGAGGCGGGCGGTCGCGGAGCAGTCCTGGGCCGACGTGCAGTCCTCGCCCTCCCACTTGCGCGAGACGTCGAGGGCGGTGCCGGGGTACTCGCCGTCGGTGATCTTGCCGTCGACGACCGGCGCGTTCGTCGCCTTGCCGATCGTGGTGGTGGGGACGAGTTCGAGGGCGTTGGTCGCCTTCGCCGTGGAGCGGCCGGTCCGAGCGGTGACCTCGTACAGGTGGTCACCGCCCTCGCCGCCGGCCATCGACGTCGGCATCGCGGCGTCCGTGCTGCGCACCTTCGCCTTGACGGTCGCGGTGCCGCGGGCAGGCACCGTCACGGCCGCCGACGAGCCCAGGTCGATGGCGAACCCCTTCGGTGCCTTGACCGTGAGCGTGGTGCGCTGCGCCGTGGCCGTGTGGTTCGTCAGGACGTACTCGATGTCGCGGCTGCCGCCGACCGGGATGGTCAGCGCCGGGGTGACGAGGTCGGTGAACTCCTCGATCCCCTGCTGCTTGGTCCACTCCGCGTAGTCCGCGACCTGGGGGAGGAGCTGCTGGTGCGCGGTCACGGGCGCGCTGACGAGCACCGGCGCGTCGGCGTAGCCCGACCCCGACCGCGAGCTCAGGTGCGCGGCGAGACGGACCCGCTCACCCGGCGCGGCCTCGGCCGACGGGACGACCGTGAACGTCGCCACCCCCGTCGCTCCCTTGCGCAGCGTGCCGATGGTGCCGCGTCCCTGGACCTTCCATCCGGACGGCGCGGCGAGCTTCACCCGCACGCCGGCCAGCGAGCTGCGGGCGGGCGCCGTCACGGGCACCTTCACCGTCAGGGGCACACCGGGCAGGGCGCGGGTGGTGGAGGTGCGCACCTCCAGTCCGGTGCCCGTGGGCACGCTGCCACGGGAGCGCGTCAGGGCTCCCGCGAGCGCGCCGTCGGCGGCATTCGCCGCGGGAGTCTTCGGCGCCGGGAAGGCGACCCGTGAGGCGACCTGGGTGAAGATGTCGCAGCCGAGCGCGGCGGGGTCGGTCGGCACGTCGGGGAATCCGGCCCATCCCTGGCTGCGGTACTCCCGCTGCGCGTCGCGCTCGACCGCCGCCCACGTGCGTCCGTCGGGGGCCTGGTGGCCGCCCCACACGCCGAACACGTTCTGGGTGGGGTCCTTCGGAGCGAACCCCGCGGCGCACTCGGGCCCGTCGGCCTGGGTGCCCCACGCGCTGCGCAGCAGCAGACGCGAGGGCGCGAACGGCTTGAGGCCCTCCTTGGTGAGCTGCTCCGGGAAGGCGGAGGGGTCCGCGGCGGCCGCGTACGCCTCGACCGCGATGCGGGCGGCCTCCTGGTGGTGACCGTGCTGGCCGGGCGAGGGCGCGGGATTCATCGTGAGGAGGACCTCGGGCCGGGTCTGCCGGATGATGCGGACGGTCTTGGCGAGGACGTCCTGATGACCCCACGTCTGCCGCGTCAACGGTTGGGAGACGGTGTAGTAGAAGTCGACGTCGTCGAGGTTGTAGACGTCGGTGATCCCGGCCTTGCCGACCGCGCGGCGCTCCTCGGCCTCACGGATCAGACCCAGTGCGGGCCCCTCCTCCGGGCCGACGGCGTTGCCACCGCCCTCACCTCGGGTGACGGTGATGACCCCCGTCCGCACCCCGTAGGCCGACTTCCAGTGGCCGAGGGTCGACAGAGTGCCCGCCTCGTCGTCGGGGTGCGCGCCGATGAACAACGCGCCCAGATCCACCGGCTTTCCCGCCGACGTCGTCGCGTCCGGCGGGCGCGGCGCGGCGGGTGCGGCGGGTGCGGTCGGCGCGGCCACGGCGGGGCCGAGCGCGAGAGGCATACCGGCCACGAGCAGCGCCAGCGTCGTGGTGGAACGGCCGGGCAGAGGTGAGCGGGCCATGTGTGACTCCTTCGAGGCAACCGGGTACCACGAGGGGGCCGGGTGCCACCCGCGATCCGGTGCCCCAAACCTAGGCGCGTCCGAACCGAACGTGAAGGGATGCAGGAGAACTCCTTTCCCGTCCTTTCCGTGACCGGGCGGCTGCACGATCGGGCCGACGACACGCCCGTGTCGGCCGGCCGAGGTGCGCACCTGCGCGCTGGGGCCGGTCGGGGTTCGCGTGTCGTCGGCCGGATCGTGCACGGAGTCCAGAGCCTGTGGATGACTCGCGCGGCCCTCTCGCCCTTCGCGGCAGGGTGCCTCGCATGACATCGCGCGCGCACGCACCGCAGAGCACGTTCGACGGGCCGTTCCTGAGGCAGGACGGGTTGCGAGTGGTTCGACGGGGCAGGCCGGCGGCTCGTCGTGCTCCGCGCCGACGACGTCTACGCGACCCCATGGAACACCGTCGCGCGGATCCTCGATGCGATGCGCCCGCGCGGCTACGACAAGCCCCGCCGCCATCCACCTGCGGCCTTCCGGGCGGCCTTTCCCGGCCATCGCCGGAGCGCCGCGTGACGACGGCCCGCACCGTGCGCGATCCGGCCGCCGCCACGCCGGACCGCCCCGGCTCCCTCGTGCTTGTGCGCGCCTGAGCCGACGTGGGCGGGGGTGTCCTCAGCGGGAGGTCTGGTAGGCGTTGAGGTAGGAGTCCTCGCCTCGGCGCTGGAGGGCGAGGAGTTCGCCGTAGACCCCTCCGGTCTTGGCGAGTTCGGCCGGGGTGCCGATCTCGTCGACGTGCCCCTCCTTGAGGGTGACGATGCGGTCGACGGTGGCGATCGTCGAGAGCCGGTGGGCGATGACCAGCGAGGTCCGCCCCGCCATGAGCTCCTCCAGACCCTCCTGCACGGCCCGCTCCGAGCGGGTGTCCAGGGCGCTGGTCGCCTCGTCCAGCACGAGCACCGAGGCGTCCTTGAGCATGGCTCGCGCCACCGAGATCCGCTGCTTCTGGCCGCCGGAGAGCTTGAGACCACGCTCGCCGATGAGGGCGTCGTAGCCACCGTCGAGACGCTCGACGAACTCGCCCGCGTTGGCCCGCCGCGCCGCGAGGGCGACCTCGTCCTGCGAGGCGTCGGGCAGCCCGTAGCGGATGTTCTCCCCGACCGTGTCGGAGAACAACGAGGCGTCCTGGAACACGATCGACACCCGGCGCCGCAGCTCGTCGTGGGGCATGGCGGCGATGTCGATGCCGTCGATGCGGATGTGCCCCGACCGCAGCGGGTAGAGGCCCAGCAGCAGGTTGACCAGCGTCGTCTTACCGCCGCCGGACTCGCTGACGAGGGCCACCCGCTCCCCGGGACGCACGTCGAACGTCACGTCGGTGAGCACGTCCGGGCCGTCGCCGTAGCCGAAGCGCACGTCGTCGAACTCGAGCACCGGGGCGTCCTCGGGGCGAGCCGGAAGCTCCGGCATCCCGTCCGGGGTCGGGACCTCGACCTCCCGCATCACCCGGAAGTAGTCCCGGGAGCCCGCGACGGCGCGCTGGGCGGTGTCGAGCACCCAACTCATCATCTCCACGGGGGTGCGGGCCATCGTGATGAGTTGGATGAGCAGCACCATCTGACCGACACTGAACTCGCCCTCGAGGGTGCGCCAGAAGATGAGCAGGTACATCGCGGCGAACACGACGTTGAGCACGCCACGGCGCAGGACATCCATGGTGTGCCAGTGGCGCGACTGCTCCCGCGTGGTGTCGTGCGTGCGCTCGAAATGATCGGTGAACGTGTGCAGTTCGTGGCGTTCGCGCACGAACGAGCGGACGACCCGGATCTGCCCGACCACCTCGGCGAAGCGGCCGCCGGCGCTGTCGATGTGGTGGTTCTTGTCGGCCTCCAGGCGCTGCCACTTGCGTGAGGTGAGGCCCGTGAGCCACACGTACACGGGGAACACGACGGCCAGCAGTACGGCCAACGGCCAGTAGTAGATCGCGCTGATCACGAGCACCGCCACCGTCTGCAGCAGCATCGAGAAGAAGGTGTTCGACATCGACTTCATGAAGTTCGACACCTCGGTGATCGACCGGTTGAGGCGCGAGACGATCGAGCCGGTCATCTCGCTGTCGAACCAGTCCTGCGGCAGGCGCAGGAGCTTGTCGAGGTAGCGCGTCGACAGCAGCGCCCGGATGCGGTTGGACAGGACGTCACCGGTGTAGCCGCCGAGGTTGTGCATGACGGTCGAGACGAGTTCCATCACGAGGATGGCGAGGGCCAGCATCGCCAGGGTCGGCAGCACGCCGACGCCGGAGCCGGAGTTGACGGCATCGACGATGGTGTCGGTCGCGTGGCCGATGAGGAACGGCGTCGCCAGTCCGGCACCCGCCGTGACCAGGGCGCAGACGATGACGCCGAGGTAGTAGCGCCGCAGCTCGGAGGTGAAGCGGACGATGGCCACGAGCGAGGCGAGCATCCCCTCCTCGGAGGAGCGGGTCTCGCTCTCGTGGCTGCCGGAGCGTGGTGAGTCGGTCATGGAAGTCCTCGCGCAGACGGGAAGCTGGTGGGCGGCAAGGCGCCCGGGCGGGGGTGGCCCCACCGGGGCGGAGCGTCGGAGGCCACCGCCGTGATCGTGTCGGTCAACGGCGGCGGGACCGGGGGCATTCCGGGGCTCATCGCCCCGCGAGGATCCTGCCATGGCCTGCCCCGCGCGAGAGGACCGCGGCCGGCGGTGGGCGTGGCTCGCCCCATGCTGATTCCCGCGTCGTGGAGTGCCGCCCACGGCAGGGTTCTCGGGCGCGCGGAGACCGCGCTCTCCACGTAGCGTGAACGGAGTGGACACATCGGCCCGTGAGGAGACGCCGTGAATGCACCGGGCAGTTCCGACCCCCTGACGATCGGCCTCGCCGTCGACGGAGAACGTCGGCAGGTGGACGTCGAACCACGCACCACCTTGCTCGACGCGCTCCGGGAGCGACTGGGTGAGAACGCACCCAAGAAGGGCTGTGATCACGGCCAGTGCGGCTCGTGCACGGTGTTGATCGAGGGCCGGCGGCATCTGTCGTGCCTCACCCTCGCGATCCAGCACGATGGTGCGGAGGTGACCACGGCGGCGGGTCTCACCGACGAGGACGACCCGGACGGGTTGCACCCGATGCAGCGGGCGTTCGTGAGACGCGACGGGCTGCAGTGCGGCTACTGCACCCCGGGCCAGATCTGCGCGGCCCTGGGTGTCCTGGAGGAGCTCGCCGCCGGCCACCCCAGTCACGTGACCGCCGACCTCACCGGGCCGATCGAGCCCGACGAGGCAGAGATCCGTGAGCGGATGTCGGGCAACCTGTGCCGCTGCGGTGCCTATCCCAACATCGTCGACGCCGTCCGGGAGGTCGCCGGACACCCGCCACCCGACCGGGTGGCCGACGCCCTGGCCGCCACGGCGGGCCTCACCCAGACGGCAGACACGACGGAGGGCCGGTCATGAGGCCGTTCGCGTACGCCCGTCCCGCCACCCCGCAGGAGGCCGTCGACCTCGTCGCGGGCGACCCCGGCGCGGTCTATCTGGCCGGCGGTTCCAACCTTCTCGATCACCTCAAGCTCGGCATCGTCGCGCCGGATCGTCTCGTCGACGTCGGTCGGCTGGCTCTGGCCGACATCACCGAGACCGAGGAGGGCGGGCTGCGGATCGGTGCCGGGGTGCGCAACAGCGACCTCGCCGCCCACCCGTGGGTGCGGCGTCACGCCCCGGTGCTGTCCCGGGCGCTGCTGGCCGGGGCCAGCGGTCAGATCCGCAACCAGGCCACGACCGGAGGGAACCTGCTCCAGCGCACCCGCTGCGTGTATTTCCAGGACGTCACGACCCCGTGCAACAAGCGGGAGCCCGGCAGCGGCTGCTCCGCGGACGACGAACGGGCCCACACCCACGACAACGCCGTCCTCGGCACCTCGCCCGCCTGTCGCGCGGTGCATCCGGGTGACATGTCGGTGGCCCTCGCCGTGCTCGACGCGCAGGTCGTCGTCCTGGGCGTCGACGGCGAACGTCGTCTCGGCCTGGAGGAGTTCTACCGGCTGCCCGGGGACGACGCCGCGTCGGACACGACGTTGCGGCACGGCGACCTCGTCACCGCGGTCGAGCTGCCGGCCCCCTCGAGGGGGCGGCGCAGACCTACCACAAGGTGCGCGACCGGGCGTCCTACGCGTTCGCGCTGGTCTCCGTCGCGGCGGTGCTCGGGATCCGCGACGGTCGGGTCGATCGGGTGCGCCTCGCGTGGGGCGGGGTGGCTCACCGGCCGTGGCGGGCACGGTCCGTCGAGGAGGCGCTGACCGGCATCGAGGTGGGTGGGCTCACCGAGACGACGGTGCGTGAGGCGTGCGCAGCCGAACTCGGGCAGGCCCACACCCAGGAGGGGAACCGGTTCAAACCGGCCATGGTGACGGGCACGACCGCCATGGTCCTGCTCGGGCTGGCCGAGCAGTCGCAGGAGGTGGCGTCATGAGCCAGAGCACCGAGCCGTCGCCGCAGGCTCCTCGTTCCATGGGGACCGACGTGGACCGCCGTGACGCCGCGCTGAAGGTGCGCGGGCGGGCGACCTACGCCTTCGAGCAGGTCGTCGAGGGCGCGCTGTACGGACATCTCGTCACGGCGTCGGTGCCGCGGGGCACGATCACCGCGATCGACACCACCGACGCGCTCGCCGCCCCGGGAGTGCACTCCGTGGTCCACCACGAGAACGCACCCCGGCTCGCAGACCGCGAGGACCGGGAGTTCGACGTGCTCCAGGACGACGTCGTCGACTTCCATGGCCAGATCGTGGGTGTCGTCCTCGCGGACTCACCGGAGGCCGCCCGCCACGGCGCCTCCCTCGTGCAGGTGAGCTACACCGAGACCGAGTTCGTGGCGCAGATGCGCGACGACTCCCCGGTCACCGCGCCCGACGAGGTCATGCCCGGTACACCGACCGACACCGCCGAGGGCGATCTGGACGCGGCGATGGCCTCGGCGGCGATCCGCGTCGAGGAGACCTACCGCACCCCGCACGAGCACAACAACGCGATGGAGCCGCACGCCTACGTGGTGACGTGGCACGACGACGACGCGGTGACGGTCCACACCTCCACCCAGCACCCGCACGGCGCCGCCGAGCAGTACGCGACCTCGTTCGGGCTCGAACCCGGGGCGGTGCGCGTCGTCTCGCCGCATGTCGGTGGCGGGTTCGGTTCCAAGGGCCTGCCGCACGCGCCCGACATCGCCGCCGTGCTCGCGGCGCGCACGATTCCCGGTCGGACTCTCAAGCTGGCGGTCACGCGGCAGCAGATGTTCTCCCTGTGCGGGTACCGCGTGCCGACCGTCTCCCACATGCGGCTGGGCGCCGACGCCGACGGCGTTCTCGTCGCCTTCGAGCATGCGGTGCACCAGTCCTCCTCCCGCATCAAGGAGTTCGTCGAACAGACGGGGCTGCCGGCCCGCAGCCTGTATGCATCGGCGACCCGCAGGACGAGCCACCGGCTCACCGAACTCGACGTGGGCGTCCCCTCCTGGATGCGCGCGCCGGGCATGTTCCCCGGGGTCGCGGCCTGCGAGATGGCCATGGACGAACTCGCGGTCGCCGCCGGTCTGGACCCGATCGAGCTCCGACGGCGCAACGAGCCGGAGATCGACCCCGAGACCGGCCTGCCGTTCAGCGACCGCAGGCTGATCGAATGCCTGGAGTTCGGCGCCGAACGATTCGGCTGGTCGGAGCGGGCCGGCACCCCCGGCAGCCGCCTCGAGGGTGATTGGCGCATCGGGATGGGCGTGGCCACCGCCACCTACCCGGCCCATTCATCGCCGGGCAACGTGGCCCGGATCGGTTTCGACGACGGCCGTTACACCGTCGCCATCGCCGCCGCCGACCTCGGCACCGGGGCCCGCACGACCATCGGTCTCATCGCCGCCGACGCCCTGGGCGTGAGCCCGGAGGAGGTCGAGGTGCAGGTGGGCGACTCCGCACTACCGAAGGCCACCGTCGCCGGCGGGTCGACCGGGACCAGTTCATGGGGTTCGGCGGTCGTCGTGGCGGCCCGGGCGTTCCGCGACCAGCACGGCACCGACCCGGCTCCCGGCGCCACGACCACCGGAGCCGAGACGAAGGCCGAGGAACCCGAGTACGCCACGCATTCCTACGGCGCCCAGTTCGCCGAGGTGGCCGTCAACCGCTGGACCGGTGAGATCCGGGCCCGCCGGCTGCTGGGCGTGTTCTCCGCCGGACGCATCCTCAACCCCCGCGGTGCGCGCTCGCAGTTCATCGGCGGCATGATCATGGCCCTCGGCGCCGCGCTGCACGAGCAGGGCGTGCGCGATCCGCGGTTCGGTCACGTCGTCACCCAGGACCTCGCCACCTACCACGTGCCCACGCACGCCGACGTGCTCGACATCGACGCCCTGTGGCTGCCCGGCGCGGACGACTCCCTCAACCCCATGGGTGCGCGCGGCATCGGCGAGATCGGCATCACCGGTGTCGTTCCCGCCGTGGCCAACGCGGTGTTCGACGCCACCGGGGTCCGGGTCCGCTCGCTGCCGATCAGCCCGGGGGACCTGCTCTGATGCGCTCCGGCATCGCCGGTCTCGTCCTCGCGGCCGGGGCGGGACGACGGTGGATGGAGGCCACGGAGTCCGGGGTCGAGGACGGAACACCCGCCGACGACACGGCTGCGTCGCCGTCGCCGGAGGGAGGTCCCAAACTGCTGCTCACCGACGCCGAGGGGACGACCCTGCTCGCCCATGCGATCCGTTCGCTGACGGAGGCAGGCTGTGATCCGGTCCTCGTCGTCGTCGGCACACACGACGAACGGGTGCGGGCCGAGCTCCGGGCGATCGTCGACCGAGGCGCGGGGGCCGACCTCCGTCTGGTGGAGTGCCCGACCTGGGAACACGGTCTCGGGGAGTCCCTGCGGACGGGGTTGTCGGCGTTGCCCGGGGTGGTCGACGATCACCCCGGCACGGACGTCGACTCCGTGGTCATCACCCTCGCCGACCTCCCCGAGCAGGGGCCGGAGCTGGTCCGCAGGCTGCTGACGGCCGATCCTCGCGGCGAGGGGGCGCTGGCACGCACGACCTTCGCGGGGCGACCGGGTCATCCGGTGCTCCTCGGTCGCGATCGGTGGTCGGCCGCTGCCCGGCAGGCCCACGACGACGTGGGTGCGCGAGACCTGCTCCGGTCTCCCGGGACCGTGGTCGTGGAGTCCGGCGATCTGTCGTCGGGGACCGATGTCGACCATCCCGCCGACCTCGCGTCCGTTTCGGCGCGGTGGGGTGTGCGGAGTGCTCCGGCGAAGCTGGACGGATGAGCCGGGCCCTGGCCCAGGCCGTCACCTGGCTGGAGGACGGTGTCTGCGTGGCTCTGGTCGCTGTGACGGCGGTGGAGGGCTCGACCCCGCGGATGGTCGGGCCTGCCATGGCCGTGCATCCCGACGGATCCGCCGCGGGCTCGGTGTCGGTCGGCTGCGTCGACGGCGAGACCCATGCGCTGGCACTCGAGGCCCTCACCACGGGTCGACCCGTGCGACGCCGGTACCACGGCCCGTCCGAGAGCACCGACCCGGAGGCCGGAGACCACGACCTGCCGCCCGACCTGCTCGACCTCGCCCCGACGATCCTCTGTGGCGGGGCCATGACGGTCGAGGTCACCCCGCTTACCGCGGCCGACCTGCCCCGGTTGCGAGCGGCCCGGCAGGCGGCCGCGGACGCCCGCCCGCTCCTGCTCCTCTACGGCGCCGGTGAGGTGGCCGCCGATCTCACTCGTCTCGGGACAGCGGCGGGCCGGAGAGTCGTAGTCGTCGACCATCGGGCGGTCTTCGCCACGCCGCAGCGATTTCCGGAGGCCGACGAGGTCCGCGTCGCCCGTCCCCACCGGCACCTGCAGGAGCTGGTGGCGGCCGGACGGATCGGCGGCGACACCGCCGTGGTGGTGCTCGCCCACGACGCGCAGATCGAGGATCCCGTGATCGAGGTGGCGCTCGCGAGCGACGCCGGATACGTGGGTGTGCTCGGCTCACGGACGACGCACGAGCGGCGCCTCGAGCGGCTGGCGCCGCGGATCGACGTGGAGGCGCTCGCGCGACTGCACGGCCCGGCCGGGCTCGACCTCGGAGGAGTGACCAGCGCCGAGACCGCGCTGAGCATCCTCGCCGAGATCGTCGCCGTCTCCCGGGGCGGATCGGGATCGCCCCTGGTGGCGTCGACCGGCGCGATCCACCCCGGCCGCGGTGAGCATCGCGGTGCGCGGGGCGTGACCCGGCCGGGCGTGCCGCCGACCGACATCGGGCCCCACCCCGGTCCAGGGGCTGCGGCACGGCCCTGACGTCGGCGACCCGGCCGGCTCGCTCTCCCGGGCGGACATGATCGCCGCGGGCAGGTGCGCTGGGATGCCCCGTCGATGCGGGTCAGGCGTCCGCGTGCTCCCGGTCGAAGCTGCGGGGACGCAGGCCGTTGGCGGCGACGAGCAGCGGGAGGCCCGCGCCGACGACCGCGGCGACCGTCGGCTCGAGGATCGCGAGGGCGGCCAGGGGCAGCGTGATGAGGTGGACCACCGCGACGAGGACGAGGCCCTGCGTGGTCACCCGAGAGGCCTTGCGGGCCAACGCGAGAGCACGAACCGCTCCGGACAGGTCGGCGTGGGTGAGGCGGACGGTGGTCGAGCTGCTCGGGGTGTGCGGGTGCGGGCCGTCCTCGGTGCGCGCCGGTGCGTCGGTGAGGACGAACACGTCGGGGTCGTCCTCGGTGCCGTGCTCGCCGACGACCGCGACGGGGGCCAGCGCACGCAGGTCCTCGATCAGGGAACGCCAGGTCGTCCTCATCCCGGTCTGTCGGCCGGTGGTCGGGGGCGTGGTGGTCGCGGGGCCGGTCCTCGCATCGTCACCCGCAGCGTGGGCGTCGTCGGACACGACGTGCATGTCCTGATCGCGCAGTTCCAGCGCCGAGCCGACGTGCCGCAGCGCCACCTCGTCGGCGCATCCGAACACGGGGTCGATCTGGAGCGCCGACAACTCGGGCCAGTCCGCCAACGCCTCGGACCGCACCGTCGGGACGAGCTCGAACCCGGCGCGGGCGATGCCGCCCCACCCGACGAACAGGGTGCTGCCGCGGTCGAGCAGTTCGGTGGGAACCCGGTCGAAGGCGTCGGCGGTGCCGAGGGTGACGACGGTGTCCTTGATGCGGCCGCGGCGGGTGGGGCCGTTGCCGTCGATCGGTTCGGCCGGTCGGAGCGCGAGGGCGCGATCGCGGGCCGCCCCGACGAGTGCGGCGTGGGCGGGGTGTGTGCCGCCGTCGTCGGCGACGCTGGCCGCGGCCTGCAGCGCCGCCGTCGCCTGCAGTCGTCCGAGCGTGTGCACGCCGACCAGTCGGGGACGCGGATCGGTGACCACGCCGATCGGGTCGAGCGCCAGGTGCCGCACGCGGGCCAGGCGCAACAGATCGACGTCGCCGTAGCGGATGCCGAGCTCACGACCCCGGTCTCGGGCCGCCCGCGTGGGCAGGACCCTGGCCAGCCAGAACGCCGCCGGCGAGGCCACCAGCAGGATGGACAGGGCGGCGAAGGAGCCCTCGACGAACCCGAACCACGGCAGGTCGCCCATGCGCAGCAGAGTCCACCCCAGGACCACGAGGATCGCGAGGACACCGACCGCGGTCGGCAGCCACCGCAGTCCGACATCGACACGGGTCAGGAGTCCGCGGGGTTTCGCCGGATCCCCGGCGGGCAGCGTTCCCGGCGAGACGGCGCCCGGCACGACCCGGAGCACGGTGGTCAGCACCCGGGCGGCGACGAGGTGGGCCGCCGCGGCCAGGGCGATGGCCACGAAGCCGTCGATGATGCCGGCGAAGAAGAAGGTGACGGAGCTGAGGAGGGCGAGGACGCACGCCGCCGCCAACAGGGTGGCCCCACCGACCCGGCGCTGGGTCGTCAGCTCACGCCAGGCCCGCGCGAACGCCGGAGGGAGCCCGCACCCGACCGCCACCAGCGTCAACACCACGAGGACGACGATCAGCCAGATCGGGTCGAGCAGGTCGCCCAGCGGCGTGAGCAGGAGCGGGGTGAGGCCGCTGCAGATCACCGCGGCCCACCACCGCAGTGGAGGGATCGTGTCGTCGACCGGGGCCCAGGCCGCCGTACTCATCTGCAGGTGCTCCTCGCGATGTCGTGTCGGTCAGGGTCGGTCGGGCCGCGGCGTCAGAGGTGACGCCGGGCGAGCTCGGGCGCGAGCCCGACGTAGGTCTGCGGGGTGAGGTCGAGCATCCGCTGTTCGACCTCGGTGGGAAGTCCGAGACCGCGGACGAACTCGCGCAGGTCGTCGCCGTCGATGCGGCGTCCGCGCGTGAGCTCCTTGAGGCGCTCGTAGGGGTTCTCCATCCCGCCGAAGCCCTGCGCGCCGAGTGCCCGCATCGCCGACTGGATGGGCTCGCCGAGCACCTCCCAGTTTCCGTCGAGGTCGGCCGCCATCTGCGCGGGCACCGCGTCGAGACCGGCCAGGCCGCGGCACACGTTGTCGAGCGCGAGCATGCCGTGACCGAACGCGGTGCCGATGTTGCGCTGCATCGAGGAGTCGGTGAGGTCGCGCTGCATGCGCGACTGCACCAGCGTCGAGGACAGCACGTCGAACAGGGCGTTGCTCACCTCGAGGTTGGCCTCGGCGTTCTCGAAGCGGATGGGGTTGACCTTGTGCGGCATGGTGCTCGACCCGACCGTGCCCTGGCCGCGCACCTGCGCGAAGTACCCGAGGGAGATGTAGGTCCACACGTCGGTGCAGAGGTTGTGCAGGATCCGGTTGAACCGGGCGACGTCGGAGTACAGCTCGGCCTGCCAGTCGTGACTCTCGATCTGGGTGGTCAGCGGGTTCCACGTGAGGCCGAGGCGATCGGTGACGAAGGTGTTGCTGATCGCCGGCCAGTTCGCCTCGGGCACGGCGGCGACGTGCGCGCCGTAGGTGCCGGTGGCGCCGTTGAGCTTGCCGAGGAAGTCGGTGGCGGCGACGCGGCGGACCTGACGGCGCAGGCGGTGGACGGAGACGGCGAGTTCTTTGCCGAGGGTCGTGGGGGTGGCCGCCTGACCGTGGGTGCGCGAGAGCATCGGCACCTCGGCGTGCTCGGCGGCCAGGGCGGCGAGCTGCTCGAGCAGGTCCTCGGCCTTGGGCAGCCAGACGGTCTGCACGGCGCCCTTGACCATGAGGGCGTAGCAGAGGTTGTTGATGTCCTCGCTGGTGCAGCAGAAGTGGACGAGTTCGGCCAGCTGCTCGGAGTCCTCGCCGAGGATGTCGGGCATGCGGCGCTTGAGGTAGTACTCGACGGCCTTGACGTCGTGGACCGTCTCGCGCTCGATCTCGGCGAGTTCGGCGATGTCGTCGGCGCCGAACTCGGCGACGATGGCGCGGAGCCGGGCGATCTCGGTCTCGGTGAGCTGCCGGACCCCGGGGACGACCCGCCGGTCGGTGAGGTGGATGAGCCACTCGATCTCGACGTGCACGCGCGCCCGGTTGAGGGCCGCCTCACTGAGGTGGTCGACCAGCGGCGCGACGGCGGCGCGGTACCGGCCGTCGAGGGCACCGAGGGCGATCGGAGGGGTGATGTCGGCGAGGGAACCCATGCCCGGCATTCTGTCACCCCCACCGACAGCCCTGGCCCGCCCGACCCGAAGGGGGATCCGCAGGTGGGCGCCGTCAGATCAGCGCAGCGTCGTCTCGAGGTGGGCGACCACGCCGTCGCAGGCGGCCTCGACCTCGCGCAGGCATCGGTCGAAGCCGTCGTCGGCGCCGTAGTAGGGGTCGTCGACCTCGAGCGTGCCCGCCTCGACGGCCGCGGGGTCGAACGACCGCAGCAACCGGACGTGGGTGGTGTCGCCGGCGGCCGCCAGCGCGCGGATCGCCCGTAGATGACCCTCGTCGGCGACGAGGACGAGATCGCGCTCGTTCACCCAGGTCTCGCCGAACTGTTGCGCGCGGTGGGCCGATCCGTCGTAGCCGCCGGCCGTCAGGGCCGTGAGGGTGCGGGGATCGGCGCCGCCCCCGACGTGCCAGTCGCCGGTGCCGGCGGAGTCGACGACGACCCGGTCGCCGAGACCGGCCTCCTCCAGCTTGCGACGCAACACGACCTCACCCATCGGTGAGCGACAGATGTTGCCCGAGCAGACCACGCAGACGCGGTACGGCTCCGCACCGCTCACCTCAGGACTCCTCGCCGTGGGTGAGGGACCCGTCGGGTCGCCGTCGGATACGGGGGATGGGGCCGGTCAGATGGTTGCCCGGCGTGCCCCACGGAGCGGTGATCGTGCGCCACGAGGTGGAGACGTCGGGCTCCTGCGGGTCGCGCAGGGTGGACTCGTCGTCCGGTGCGGGATCGGCCGGCCGGTCGGCCGCCCCGTCGCGGGAAGAAGATTCGTGGTCGGACATGGCACCTCCAGCCATTGGGCTCAGACCACTGTGGCACACGCCCGAACCACGCGTGCACACCTCGGTGGGGGTGCTCGGTCTTCCCAGGCACTCCGGGCCGGCGTCGTAGAACCGCTCGGACGCGCCGATGCCACGTCCCGAACGGCGCGGATCGAAGAGCGCTCAGGTCTGTGATCTCCTGTGCGATCGTGAGGGAGTGAGCATCTCGGTCGCGGGGCGATCCTGCGTGGCGCTGCTGAGCAGCGCGTTGGCCCTGTCCGGTCTCGTCGTGCCCGCGGCGCAGGCGCCTGCAGCGGCGACTCCCGGATCGGCTCGCACGATGCCCGCGACGACGTCCGGTGCCCGCCCCGCCGTCACGGCGGCGGTCACTCCCGCGGCGGTGGCGACCCCCGGGGCGCCGGCAGCGGCGCCGGCGGCTCGGCGGGCGCCTCTCGTGTGGTCGCAGCGGACGTGCTCCTCCGACGTGCGCGACCTCGCCCGTGACCTGCCCCGACCCGCGCTCGTGGAGTGCACGACGATGCGCGTCCCGCTGGATCACGCCCGTCCGGCGAAGGGATCGATCACCCTCAAGGTGACCCGGGTGCGCAGTTCGGCGCCCGGGCGTTCCACCCGCACCCTGTTCGTCAACCCGGGTGGGCCGGGTGTGGCCGCCGACTGGATGGCCCCCGCGCTCGCCGCGCACGCCCCTGAGCTTCACCGCAGCCACGTCATCGTCGCCGTCGACCCGCGCGGCACCGGCGGCAGCACTCCGGCCGACTGCACGCTGGAGTCCGCCCCGGTGAGCGAGGTGCGCGACCCGGACGCCGCCGAGCTCAAAGCGCTGCAGGCCTCGATGGCGACCACGGTCAGCCGCTGCGTCGCCCGGCACGGCCGCCTCCTGCCGCACATCTCCACTGCGGCGACGGTGGCGGACATGGAGGCCGTCCGTGCCCGCCTCGGTGCGGGAACGGTCGACTGGTACGGGGTCTCGGCCGGAACGTGGCTGGGGGCGCGGTACGCCCAGACCCACCCGCGGCGGGTCGGGCGGATCGTGCTCGATTCCGTCGTCGACATCACGACCACGTGGCGGGGCAGCTTCGCCGAGCAGCCGCGCGGGTTCCAGCGCCGCTACACCCGCCAATTCGCGCCGTGGGTGGCACGGCACCACTCCGTGTACGGGTTGGGCGCCACGCCCGCCGCGGTCCTGGCCCGCATCGAGGCCATCCGCGGCCAGGCGGTGCGCGGAACGCTCGGCGCCGTGACGCCGGCCGACCTGGACGTGGTCATCGCCGACCGGCTCTATCACGACGCGTCGTTCATGCGCATGGCCGAAGACCTGTCCGTCCTCGCCGAGGGCGCAAGCGACGCCGAACTCGAGCAGTTGCGGCGTGAGGCGGAGACCGCGTTCGACAACGGGCAGGGGCCGCTGACCGCCGAGGACACCGTCTTCATGGCCGTGCAGTGCAACGACTTCGCGTGGAGCAGGTCGCAGTCCTCCTACGTCGAGGAGGGCCGGCGGCTCGGCAAGGCCTACCCCCTCATCGGGTGGACGTGGCTCACGAGCCCGTGCGCGACCTGGCCGTACCGTGCCAAGCCGCTCACGCCGATCCGCCGGCACTCCCTGCCGGCGGGGCTCATCCTCCAGAACGAACTCGACCCGGCCACGCCGTGGAGGGCGCCCGCCGGGTGTGGCGCTCGCAGAAGAACCTTCGGGTCGTCGCCGTGGACGACGAGGGCTCGCACGGAGTCCTCTTCGGCGGCAACGCCTGCGCGAGCCGACAGGCCACGACCTACCTCGCCAAGGGCGTCCTGCCCAAGGGCGACGTCATCTGCAAGGGACGTCCGCTGCCGGGCGAAGGCACGGTCCGCCCGGTGGGTCGCGTCCTGACCACGACGAACCTGGATTGACGGGCCCTGCGTCATATGCGTGATGCACATCACATCATTCGATGATTCTGAGAATGGCTGTGCCGCAACGAATCCCGTCGTCGAGCTGCAGTCTTCCCGCGCCTCTGAATGGTGTTGTGCCTCAGCGGTATTCGCCTGTGGACATCCTGTGGATAGAACGCGCGTTCGATAGAATCAGGCATGGCCATCGCACCTTTCCCGATCCCCGCCTCCGCGGGTGACGCGGCGCTCGCGCAGCTCGACGCCGCGCGCGAGCTCGTCGCGCAGATCGGTGATGGGTTGGCCTCGGTGGCCTCCGATGATCTGGCCCGGTTGGCCGCTGCTGCGGCGGGTGTGGTCGCCGTGGTTGAGGCTGCCCGGGCGGCCATCGTGTTGGAGGCATGCTCGCGGGGAGTGATCGCCGGTTCCGATCACCCGCGGACCAAGGCGTGGGTGGAGCAGACCTGCCGCGACGCCGAGGTGCCCGTCACGAGCGTGATGGCGCGGCAGTTGCAGGACGTCGCCCAGACCTGCACCGGCCATGACGTGACCGCGCTACGCGAGGCCGTGACCAACGGCCGGTTGCCGCTGGAGTCCGCGGCCGTGGTGGCCAAGGTGTACCGGCGCCTGCGGGCCAAGATCGAGCATCCCCATTGGGAGGAGCTGGCCGACATCCTCATCGGCTGGGCCGCCGAAGGCGCCCGCCCCTCCCAGCTGCACTCCCTGGAGGAGCGGATGATCGGCCAGTACGGCACCGCCGGCGCCCTGCAGGAGGAGCACGACCGCGCCTACCAGAACCGCCGGTTGACCGACTTCCGCACCACCCGCGACGGGATGCGCACCGCCACCCTCAAGCTCGACCCCGCCTCCGAAGCGACTCTCACCGCCGCGTTGCACGCACTGTCCAAGCCGCAACCCGGCGCCGAGGGGGAGCCCGACCTGCGTAGTGCCGGGCAGCGCCGTGCCGACGCGCTGCTGACCATCGCGGGAATGGCGACCATGCCCCAGCCGCAGGTGCCCGGCACCGGCGCCAAGGCCCGCATCACCGTGACCATGACCCTGGCCGACCTCCTTGGTGACCTCGCCGACTGTGATCAGGCCGGTGGCGTCGACGGCCGCGGAAGCGACGCGGCCGAGGGGGCCGACAGCCGAAACAGGGTCCGATTCGGCACGCGAGTTCGTTCCCGCGCCTGCGGGTACGCCGCTGCCGGGTTCGGGCAGACCCTGACCCCCGCCGAGGCCCGCATGCTGGCCTGCGACGCGCAGATCATTCCCACCGTGCTCGGCACCGACGGCGAGGTCCTCGACCTGGGCCGTGCTCATCGCACCGTCACCCCAGGTCAGAGCGCCGCACTCCACCAACGAGATCAGGGCTGCACCTATCCGGGATGCTCGATGCCTCCGCAATGGTGCGACGCCCACCACATCATCTACTGGCGCCACGGCGGACGAACCGACATGAAACACCTGGCCCTGCTCTGCCGACACCACCACACCGTGGTCCACCGGCACGACCACACCGCCACCGTCCACCCGGCCCGCGGCGTGCTCTGGACCCGGCACGACGGCACACCCATCGGCACCGGTCCGCGCCCTGCCCTGCCGTGACGTCGCCGCCGTGGCCAGTGGCCAGGAGTCGCGGAGTCCCCGGCGTCAGCGCTTCAGCGTCGCCACCGTGGCATCGGCGAGGGCGTTGGCGGCCTTGGTGCGGAACGAGGGGCTGGCGAGCATCGCCGCGTCGCGGGGGTGACGCATGTTGCCGGCCTCGAGCATGATCGCGGGGCGTCGGGAGAGGTTGAGGCCCGCGATGTCGCCGCGCGGGGTGATGGCGGTGCCGCGGCCGAGGTAGGTGGAGCGCGGCATCCCGGTGCGCGCGAACGCGGCTCGCACCTGGTGGGCGTAGCGGGTCGAGGCGTTCTGCACCGCGCGGCCGCCGGTCATCCGGGTGGAGGTGATGACGTGGAACCCGCGGGCCCGCGAGGAGGTGTTGCCGTCGGCGTGGATGGACAGCACGAGGTCGGCGCGCGCCCGGTTGCCGATGGCGGCACGCTCGTTCACGCACGGACCCACACCCCGGTCGTTCGGGCGCGTGAGGACGACGACCGCGCCACGTGCGCGCAGGGCGCGGGCCGTGCGGTTGGCGAGATCCCACGTGAAGGCGTGCTCGCTCGCCCCGCCGCGTGAGGCCGTCCCGCTCGTGTTGCACGCCTTCGTTCGTCCTCCACCCGCCGGGACGAGTCGCCGGTTGACGGCGGTCACCCGGCCGTTGTGACCCGGATCGACCACGATGGTGCGCCCGGCCAGCGGCCCACGCGAGGAGGTCGGCGCCAGGCGCACGCCACCCGTCGACGGTACGGCGTGCGGGTCGAGGCGGGCGGACGCAGCGATCGCAGCCGGCGCCGGGGTTTCGGGTGCGGTGAGCGGACCGAGGGTGAGCAGGGCCGTCGTCGTGGCGGCGACGACGAGACGGCGACGGGTGAACATGGGTCCTCCTGCGTGGTGGGGCTGACGAAGTCCCATCGGCGGCTCGGGAGCGGGACCGAACTGATCGTATGGTTCCGCTCGCCGGTGTTCGCCGAGCATCGCCTGCGCCATCGTGCAGGAGCGGGCCCGGCCCCGTGGCATCAGGATCCGGGAGGTCGGCACGGCCGGCGGACCTCGATCGCGAGAAGAACCGGCTGCTCAGCGCCTACCAGGGGGTTCGGCCGGCGACGGCGTGGGTCGCTGCGAGCATCGTGGTCGGAGCGAGTGAGCGTTCTCCCCTGGTGGCGTCAGATCGACGCGATGGGATGAGTCTGCTTGTCCCAGTGTCTATCTCGTAGGACGTGCCGCGAGTGTGCAGCCATCGCTGGTCCTCGCCGACGGCCGGGTCGAGGTGGTCGGGGAGATATCGGCGCCTCACCCCGGCACACTGGAGCGGTGAGTCAACTCCTTCTCGGTCCGATGCTCCGTCACGTGGACTCCTCGACCGCCGCGGTCTGGGTGCAGACCGATGACGCGTGCGAGGTCGAAGTCCGCGTCGACGGCATCGACCGCACGTGGAGCGCCCCCACCTTCGCGGTTCACGGATACCACTACGCGCTGGTCGAGGTCGAGGGCCTCGAATCGGGGCGCACGTATCCGTATTCCGTCACCGTCGACGGGCGCCATGCCTGGCCGGAGGACGACGACGTCCGCCCGCCCGGCACGATCCGCACCTTCGGCGAGAGTCCGCTGACGTTCGCGTTCGGCTCGTGCCGCGAGAGCGTGCCGCACGACGCGAAGCACAACGCCAGCCACGGCGTCGACGCCCTGCGCACCCTCGGACTCTCCCTGGCCGAGGGTGACCCCGAGGACATCCCGGACGTGCTGTTCCTCCTCGGCGACCAGGTGTACGCCGACATCACCAGCGACGAGATGCGCGAGTTCATCGCCTCCCGCCGCAGCCTGGACGACGGGCCGGGTGAGGAGCTGCGCGACTACGTCGAGTACGAGCACCTCTACCGGTTGGCGTGGAGCGAGCCGCACCTGCGGTGGGTGTTCGCCACCCTGCCGAGCTCGATGATCTTCGACGACCACGACATCCGCGACGACTGGAACACCTCGGCGGCGTGGCGGAAGGAGATGGCGGGCACGCCCTGGTGGCAGGAGCGCATCGTCGCCGGGCTCGGCTCGTACTGGGTCTACCAGCACCTGGGCAACCTCTCGATCGACGAACGCGCCGAGGACCCGCTGTGGCGCGAACTCGTGGCACGCCGCGAACGCGACGGGGGCACGGAGGTCGATCTCACCGACGTCGTCGACGACTTCGCCGCCCGGGTGAACGAGGAGCCGGACTGCTACCGCTTCAGCTATTCGCGCGAGGTCAAGGGCAGCCGGGTCATCGTCGTCGATTCCCGCGCGGCCCGTGTCGTCGAGGACGGCGAGCGCGCCATGCTCGACGACGCGGAGACGGCCTGGTTGGACGAGCAGATGCGGGGCGAGTTCGAGCACGTCTTCGTCGGCACGTCGCTGCCGTTCCTCCTCACCCCCGGGTTGCACCACGTCGAGGCCTTCAACGAGGCACTGGCCGAGGGTGCCTACGGGCCGCTGCTGGTCAAGCCGGCGGAATGGCTGCGGCAGACCGTGGACCTCGAGCACTGGGCGGCGTTCAACCGCAGCTTCGAGCGCGTCGCGGCGATGGCCACCGACGTCGCCGACGGCAACCGCGGTGAGCCGCCCCGCACCGTCACGTTCCTCTCCGGCGACGTGCACAACAGTTACGTGTCCGAGGTGGTGCGCCAAGGCGGTTCGCAGGTGCTGCAGCTCGTGTGCTCACCGATCCGCAACCCGCTGCCCCGGTTCATCCGGTGGATGACGGCCACCCTCGGCCTCGCGCTCGCGGAGCCGATGACGCGGCTGCTCGTCGCCTTCCCCGGGTGCCGCAGCCGCCGTTCCAGTGGCGCGGGACCCACGGGCCGTGGTTCGACAACACGATCGCGGTGGTCTCGGTCGACGGTGACGACATGCGGGTGCGGTGGTTCCACGGCGAGGTCGGCGGCGACGACCAGGACAACCCGCGACTGTGTGTCACGGCCGACGTCTCGCTGAAGACCCCGCGCCCCACGGGCGGGGAGCCGGCCGGAGCCACCCGCGAGCCCGAGCGTGCCGCACGGCCCGGGCTCCGCGCCCTGGTGCGCCGGTTCCCGATCCGGCGCGTGCACATCGACCGGTCGACGATCGACCGAGCGCGGTACTTCGCCGGACGCATCGGACGTTCGGTCCACCGGCACCTGCCGCGGCGCTGACGCCGGCCGACGGCCCCGGGTCGGTGGAAGTCGCGGCGGGGGAGCCGGGCCTGGTCCTACGGTGGGCTCATGAGCCAGCCGACCAGCGAGTACTCCGTCCTGCCGGGCCTGCGGGTCCGTGACCATCGGATCGAGGTGCCGCTGGTCCACGACGACCCGGCCCGCGGGACGATCGAGGTGTACGCGCGGGAGGTGGCCGCGCCCGATGGGACGGACCGCCCGTTCCTCGTCTTCCTCCAGGGCGGCCCGGGGTGCGAGGCGCCTCGTCCGAGCGGATTCCCGTCCTCCCCACCCTGGTTGGAGCGTGCGCTCGCCGACTACTGCGTGCTCATGCTCGACCAGCGCGGCACCGGACGCTCCACGCCGTTCGGGGAGGCCGACCTCACGGGCGACGGTGCGCCGGACGCCGCCGGGCTCGCTGAACAGCTCACGCACTACCGCGCGGACGCGATCGTCGCCGACGCCGAGGCGATGCGGGAGCACCTCGGGGTGCAGCGGTGGAGTCTGCTCGGCCAGTCCTTCGGCGGATTCACCTCGCTGCACTACCTCTCCACTCACGCCGACCACCTGGCGGAGGTGTATTTCACCGGCGGTCTGCCGCCCGTGGGGCGCCCGGTCGACGAGGTGTATGCCCGCACGTACGGGCACATGGCCCGCAAGAGCGAGCTGTTCTACCGGCGCCACCCCGGCGCGCGCGAGCGGATGGTCGAGGTCCTCGCCGCCTGCGAGCGCGGCGAGGTGAGGCTGCCGAACGGCGACGTCGTGACGCCGCGGTGGTTCCGCACCCTCGGCCACCTACTGGGCGGCACCGGCGGGTCCGACCACCTGGCGCACCTGCTCGAGGGCGACGTGCGCGCACCGTGGTTCCGCCACGATCTGGCCGGTCTGTTGCCGTTCGGCGGACGCAACCCGCTCTACGCCGTCGTGCACGAGTCGTCGTACTGCGACGGCGGCCCGACGGACTGGTCCGCGGCCCGCACCTACCCCGAGGCGTTCGCCGAGGACGAGACGCTGCTCACCGGCGAGCACCTCTACCCGTGGCACTTCGAGGTGAGCAGCGAACTCGCGCCGTTCGCGCAGGTCGCAGGCTGCGTGGCCGAGGTCGACTGGCCGCGTCTGTACGACGCCGACGTGCTGCGGAGCGTGAACGTGCCGTGCGCGGCGGCGATCTACGCCGACGACGTGTACGTCGACCGTGAGTTCTCCGAGCAGACCGCGGCGTTGCTGCCGAACATGCGGCCGTGGATCACCAACGAGTACGAGCACAACGGCCTGCGCATCGGTGGCGGCACGATCCTCGACCGCCTCATCCGCCTGGCGAAGGACCGCTGAGCCCGAGCCATACCCCACCCTCCCCACCCTTCCCACCCTCCACCTGAAACAGCAGGTGAGGTCTGAAACAGCAACGCCTGCGTCGCTGTTTCGCCCTCACCTGCTGTCTGAGATGGGATTTGGGGGCGGATTCTCCGGCGGTGGGCGTGCGCGTTCGGTCAGACGCCGGCGTAGGAGTCGATGTTCCAGAAGTTGCCGTCGAAGTCGCGGACTCCGGCGCTGCGGCCGCCGTAGGGCGGGTTCTGGGGTTCGACCGCCATCTCGGCACCTGCGTCGATGGCCCGCCTGAGCGTCTCGTCGACGGCCGCGTCGGAGTCGACGACGAGGTTGCAGACGCCGGTTCCCGGTCGGAACTGCTTGGCGTCGTCGCCCTCGCGGACCGATCCGAGCATGACGCCGCCGTTGTCCCGCCATTGCAGTTGCGCGTGGTGGACGAGCTTCGGGTCCTTCTCGTCGCGCACGACGAGGCGTTCGGTGAATCCCAGTGCGGCGAGGAAGGTCAGGGCGCGGTCGGCGTCGGAGTAGCGGAGGCAGTGGTGCAGCTGTGGTGTGTTCATGTCTCCACCCTCGTCCGGATCAGAGGATCGCGTCTTGGACGAATGGGTCGTCCTCGGGACCCTCGATGACGGCGAAGTCCGCGAGGGTCTCGAGCGGGGTCATGTCGGCCAGGGCTCGCCAGTCACGGTTGAGGTGCGGCTGGTCGGCGTACCCGGCCAGTGCCGCGGAGTCGGCCGGGGAGTGGCCGGCCTTCAGCAGGTCACGGGCTCGATCGAACCGTGCGACGCGGCGGGCCTGGGAGGGTGTGAGGCCGATCTCGGTGCGGAACTCCGTGAGCAACCGGCGGCGCGAGAGCCCGACCTCGTCGGCGAGTTCCTCGACCCTGACCCGACCGGCGCTCTCGTGCACCCGCGCCCACGCGTGGGCGACCTCTCGACGCATCGGGTGCGCGTCGAGGCGGGCGAGGCGCGCCAGGAGGGCGTCGTCGAGGAGTCGGAACCGCTCGGACCACGACGCGTCCTGCAGTCGCCGTTGGACCGCGGCGGGCAGGCCGTGCGTCTCGTCCAGGATCTCCCCGGCGAAAACCCCTGCGGGAGTACCGAACAGCGCCCGTGACCCGGCAGGGGTCACGGAGAGTTGGATCCCGCACTGGCGGCCGTGGGTGTGGATCAGGGTCGGCCGGGTGTGCAGTCCGCCGAGGAGCGTGGGGAACAGGCTGGGCGGTCCTCCGTCGAGCCATCCGCAGTCGATCGGCTCGTCGAACGCGATGATCACGGTCAGAGCGGTCGAGGGCAGGCCGTGATGGGTGGCCTCGGGCGCGAGGAAGTAGTCGTACCCCACGCACGACTGCACGTACGGCTGTAGGGGCTGCGGCATCGGATGCACGTACGACGGCATGCCTCACCGTAGGGCGCGGGAGAAGCACCCCGCCAGCCCGAGACGTCGGCGTGAGCGGCTTGGCCACGATGGCCCGGCATCAAGCGGGACCCCCGCGAAATCCACTTGAGACAGTACGTGACGCTGAAACAGCCGCTCAGGCGCTCCTGTTTCACCCTTCTCCTACTGTTCGAGGTGGAGAGAGACGACGCGGGTGGCGTCGTCCAGGCCCTCGGGGCGGTGGGTGACGAGCACGATGCTGCGTCCGTGAGCCGCCTCGAGCAGGTCGGACATGACGGCGACCGCGGTGGGGTGGTCGAGGTGGGCGACGGGCTCGTCGAGCAGCATGACCGGACGGGCCGACAGGATCGCCCGGGCGATGCCGATGCGTGCGCGCTCCCCTCCGGAGACGCCGCGCCCGCCGGTGCCGAGCCGCTCGTCCAGACCGTTCGGGAACGCCTCGAGCAGGGGGCCGAGACCGGCCAACCGCAGCGCTCGCACGATCTCCTCGTCGCTCGCCTCCGGCCTGGCCAGGCGCAGGTTCTCGCGCACGGTGGAGGCGAAGACGTGCACCTCGTCGTCGACGATCGCCAGGCTCGTGCGCACCTGGGCCGGAGGCTGCGCGAGGGCGTCGAGGTCGCCGAGTCGGTAGCTGCCGGAGGTGGGGTCGAGGTGGCGGGCCAACGCTGCGAGCAAGGTCGACTTGCCCGACCCGTTCGGGCCGACGACCCCGACGAACTCCCCGGGGGCGACGTCGAGATCGGCGTCGGTCACCGCCGGGCGGCCGCCGTCCCAGGTCGCGGACAGAGCGCGGACCTCGACGGCCGGCCGCGCGCCCGCGCTCGGACCCTCCGGATCCGCAGGGACGTCGGAGTGCGCCGCCGCGGGTTCCTGATCGAGCAGCGCCGACAGACGCTCCGAGGCGCCCTGCGCGCGGGCCAGTGCACCAACCGCGTCGGGGATCGCGCCGACGACCTCGCCGAGCGCGATGGGCGTGAGCACGAGCAGTGCGGCCAGCGCGACCGGCAGGCCGACCTCGATCCACGGCATCACCACGAACACCATCCACACGGCGTGACCGGCGGCGACGAGCGGAACGAGCCCGACACCGATCGCGCGACCCCACGACTCGGCGCGGACGGCCCGGGTCAGCCGCGTCTGCGCCTCGTCCAACCAGGCCAGCGCCCGATCCTCAGCCCCGATGGCGGCCAGCTCGGCGCCGTCGCGGGTCACCATCGCCGCGAGGTCGGCCACACGGGCGCGCGCGGCGACGACCTCGGCCTGGGTGCGTCGCTCGATCCACCAGTCGAGGGCTCCGACGATCAGCGTGACGAGCACGACCGAGACGATCACCGGCACGGCGTGGACGAGGAAGAACGCGTCGATGAGCGCGGCGGCGAGTCCTGCGATGACGAGCGCGACCAGGGGGACGACGACCCTCACCTGCGCGTACGCGACGTCGTCGAGGTCGTCGACGACCCCCGACAGCACGTCACCGCGGCCACGGCGTCCGAGGCGTGCCGGTGTGAGCGGGATGAGCCGGTCGTACACGCGTGCCCGCTCCCCGGCGAGGGCGGCGAGGGCGGCGTCGTGGGACTTCACGCGCTCGACGTACCGCAGCACCGGCCGGGCCAGGCCGAACGCCCGCACCGAGACGATCACGGCCAGGAGCGTGAGGATGGGCGGACCGAACGAGGCGGCCACGATGAGCCACCCCGACGTGGCCGTCAGCGCGACGCCCGAGGTGAGGGCCAGGCCGCCGATGATCGCGGCGGGCATGATGCCGGGCACGAGCCGCGGCACACGGAACGGCGTTCGGGTCGTCTCCGGTGTGGGCCGGGTCATCGCGCACCTCCGCCCACGGTCGAGGCGATCTCGATGCGCGCGTCGGCCACCTCGACCAGGTGCGGCCGGTGGGAGACGGCCAGGACGATCCGCTCCTGCGCCGCGCGCCGGATGACGTCGACGACGAGCGCCTCGGTCTGCGCATCGAGGTGCGCCGTCGGCTCGTCGAGCAGGATCAGCGGGGCCGGGGACAACAACGCCCGGGCGAGGGCGAACCGGGCCCGTTGCCCGGCCGAGAGACCGAATCCGTCGTCGCCCAGAGGCGTGTCGAGGCCCTCGGGCAGCGACGCGAGCACCTCGGTGAGCCCGACCTCCTCCAGCACCGCGGCCAGGTGGTGGTCGTCGAGGTCGGCGCCGTCCCCGACCCCGAGCAGCAGGTTGTCGCGCATGGATGCCGGCGCGAGGAAGGGGCGCTGGGTCACCAGATGCGCGGGCGGGGCGTCGATCTCACCGGAGGTGGGCCGCCGGAGCCCGGCGACGATCTCGAGCAGCGTGGTCTTGCCGGCGCCCGAGGGCCCGATGAGCACCGTGAGTCCGCTCGTGAGGTCGAGGTCGATGCCCGACAGCACCTCGGGGAGGTCAGGTGCGTAGCGAAAGCCCAGGTCACGGGCGATGACGCGCTCGCCGCCCCGCTGCTGGGTGCGTTGTGGCCGGTCGAGGACCGTCGCGATCTCGTCCAGGGCCGCGGCGCCGTCGGCGGCGTTGTGGAACTCCGCGCCGACGCGCCGGATCGGCCAGAACGCCTCGGGCGCCAGCAGGATCAACGCGAGGGCGACCTCGAGGTCCATGCGACCGGTGGCCAACAACAGGCCGGTGATCACGGCCACGATGGCGACCGAGATCGTCGCGAGGAACTCCAGCGCGGCCGAGCTGAGGAACGCGATGCGCAGCGTCTCGACGGTGGCCTTGCGGTGGTCCTCGCTGACAGCGCGGATCGTGGCCGACTGCCGGTGGGCCCGGGAGTAGCCCACCAGGGTCGGCAGGCCCTTCATCACGTCGAGGAAATGGCCCGAGAGCTGGGACAACGCCGCCCAGCGCCGGTCGGTCGCGTCGCGGGTCGCGTGACCGATGAGCGCCGCGAACAGGGGCAGGAGCGGCAGCGTGAACACGGGGATGAGCGCGGTCCAGGGGTGCAGCGCGAGCATCGCCACGACCGCGGCGAGCGGGATGACCGCCGCCGCGATGAGTGAGGGCAGATACCGGGCGACGTACGGCTCGACGCTCGTGGTGCCCTGGGTGAGCAGGGTGAGGGTGGAGCCCGCAGCGGGGACGCCCCGGCCCGTGCCCGCCTCGGTGACAGTGGTGGCGGGGGTGGTGGCAGCGGTGGCGTCACCGTCGACGGCGGACCCCCGATCGGCGCGTGGTCACCGTCCAGGCCACCGTGGAGGACCCGTTCGGCCAGGCGCGTGCGCAGTTCGCCGGAGACCGCGGCGCCCGTTCTGGCGGCGAGGATCTCGGTCCCGGCGTGCGAGAGTCCCCGCAGCGCGAACGTGCCGAGGACGGCGACCAGTGCGGCGGTGTACGGCTCGGATCGCACGACGACGAACACGAGGTGGGCGACGGCGAACGCCTGGGCGATGGCCGTCAGGCCCGAGATCGTTCCGAGGACGCCGAGACCCACGATTCCCGACCTCGCTCCCGGGGCGAGGCGCAGCAGTCGGGGGTCGAACGGCTTCATGTCTCCAGTTCAGCACGACCACACCGATTCCCCGGGCACGCCATGCGTCCCTCGCGAGGCCCGTCGTTCCGACACCCCACACCACGACGCCGAGACCGCCGCCTATAGGCGGCGGTCTCGGCGATCAGGAGGCGTGACCGGTCAGGACTTGGGGATCATTTCGGCGGGAAAGCCGAGCTCTGCCGACGGCTTGGGCTTGCCGGCGGTCGAGAGCCACGCGCGGAAGAAGGGCCGGAGGTCCTCATCCGACTGCTTGCTCGCGTAGGCGATGAACTCCTCGACCGTCGCGTTGCCGTAGCGGTGCTTCTTGGCCCATCCGCGGATGATCGAGTGGTAGGCCGGGTCGCCGACCCTGTTGCGCAGCGCCTGCAAGGTCATGGCGCCGCGGTCGTAGACGGCGCCGGCGAACTCGTCGCCGGGGCCTGGGTCGGTGAGGATGACGTTCCAGAACTTGGTGTCGCTCGCCGGGCGGGCGTCGTACATCTCCTTGAACGCCGCGTTCGCCGACGGGCCGCCGTGGGTCTCCTCCCAGCGCCATTCGGCCCACGAGGCGAAGCCCTCGTTGAGCCAGATGTCCTTCCAGTTCTTGACGCTGACGGAGTTGCCGAACCACTGGTGCGCGAGCTCGTGGACGACGATGCCGATGTTGGGGCCCTTGGTCCAGTACTCCTGGGGGTACACCGGTCGGGTCTGGTTCTCGAGGGCGAAGCCGGGCTTGCCGGCCGGGACGACGCCGCCGGTGGCCTCGAACGGGTAGGGCCCGAACTGGGTGGCGAGCCAGTCGGTGACCTCGGGTGTGCGGGCCAGGTCGGCCGCGGCACGCCGGGTCGTCGGGTTCTTCTCGACGGTGACGGCGTTGAGCCACGGGATGCCCTTGGCCGAGACGCCCTTGGTGATCTTCATGTCGCCGATGGCCATGAACGCGAGGTAGGTGGTCATGGGCTTGGTGGTGCGCCAGGACCACGTGTCGGTCTTCTTGCCGTAGGTCGTGCGGCGCAGGGTGCCGTTGCTGATGGCCTCGAGGCCCTTGGGCACCGTGATGTCCATGCTGTAGGTGGCTTTGTCGCGGGGGTGGTCGTTGCTGGGGAACCACCAGGCGGCGATCTCGGGCTCACCCAGGGCGATGGCGCCGTTCGTGCTGGTCACCCACGGCGTGTAGTCGTCGACCTTGGTCTTGGCGGGCACCCCGGCGTAGGTGACGACGACCTTCATCGTCGACCCCTTCTTCACCACCGAGGGTCGGATGACGAGCTCCTGGTCGCCCTTGCGCGAGAACTTGGCCGGCTTGCCGTTGACGGTGACCGAGCCGGCGGGGAGGACGAGGTCGAGGTTGAAGCGGTTGAGGTCCTGGTGGCCTTGGCGGTGACGGTGGTCTTGCCGGTCAACAGCCCCGTCTTGGGGGTGTAGCCGACCTTGATGTCGTAGTGCTGGACGTCGTAGCCACCGTTGCCGTAGTCGGAGTAGTACGGGTCGCCGATGCCGGGTGCGCCGGGACTCGGGGCCGCCTCGGAGGCGACGGCGAGGCTCGAGGTGGCCGAACCGACGAGGCCGAACGCCGCGAGGGCGGCGACGGTGGCGCGCAGGGTGTGCCGCGCGGCCGGGGATGTCCGCATGGGGTGCTCCTGTCGGGAACGAAAGGGTGAGCGTGTCCTGTCCTACCCCGGATCGTCGCGCTGCGGAAGACGATCAGGAGTTTCGGTCGCGATGCGGGCATGGGACCCACGGACGAAGGACACGGTGGGTCACACCGGCGGGTCGAAGGCGAGGACGGGTGGAACGGGCCCGTCCCAGCGTTCGATCTCGACGAGGACGTGCTGCCCGGTGCAGGCCTGCGCGAGCCCGGAGGTGCCCCGGTCGGCCGTGAGGACGTTGGGGTTGCCGTGGACGCAGGTCCCTTCGGCGAGCCCGGCCGCGCCCGCCTCGGGGCCGTGCCGGGCGGGGTCGTAGGGGTCGAACCAGGCGCCTGTCGAGAGCTGCACGACTCCCGGCCGTAGTGCGTCGGACAGCACGGCACCGGCCAGGCACGCGCCCCGGTCGGTGAACACGCGCACGACGTCGCCGCAGCCGATCCCGCGCGCCGCCGCGTCGACGGGGTGCAGCCGGATCGGTTCGCGCCCGGCCACCTTGGAGGCCTGCGAGGTCGCTCCGTGGTCGAGCTGCGAATGCAGGCGGGTCCGCGGCTGGTTGGCCACGAGGTGCAGCGGCCATCGGCGCGCGCCCTCACCACCCAGCCACTCGGTTGGTTCGAGCCAGGTGGGGTGGGGCGGGCAGTCCGGGAGGTCGTAGCCCTTGATGACGTCGCTGAACAGCTCGATCCGCCCCGAGGGGGTGGGCAGCGGGTGCGCCGACGGGTCGCGCCGGAAGTCCGCGAACGCGACGATCGGGCCCATCGTCGGCAGCTCGACACCGCCGGCCTCCCACACCTGCGCCAGGTCGGGCAGGGTCGGCGCCTCCGCGCCCGGAGGCACGATGCGACGGCGGGTCAGGTCCTCGCGCCACGTGTCGTAGAGGTGCTCGATCCACTGCCGGGCGTCGCGGCCCTCGGTGAAGGCCTCGCCGAATCCCAGCCGCTCGGCGAGGGCCGCCAGGATGTCGTAGTCGTCGCGTGCCTGCTCGTGACGGGGGACGGCCGCGGCCATGACGCCGAGACGTCCGGAGGCGCGTGTGCCGGCGAGGTCGTCGCGCTCGAGCGAGGTCGTCGAGGGCAGGACGACGTCGGCGTGCCGGGCCAGCGGGGTCCAGTACGGGTCGTGGACGACGAGCGTGTCGAGCCCGCCCAGCGCGCGCCGCAGGCGTCCGAGGTCCTGATGGTGGTGGAAGGGGTTGCCGCCCGCCCACACCATCAGACGGATGTCGGGGTAGGTGTATGTGCCGCCGTCGTAGGTGAACGTGCCGCCGGGGCGTTCGAGCATGTCGGTGACCCGGGCGACGGGGATGAAGTCGGTCACCGGGTTCGCGCCCTGCGGCAGGGAGGGCAGCCGGAACGCCGTCGGATGCAGGCCGGGCTTGTTCATCGAGCCGTACCCGTTGGCGTACCCGCCGCCGGGCAGGCCGATCTGCCCGAGGAACGCGGCCAGCGCGAGCGCCGCCCACAACGGCTGCTCGCCGTGCTCGGTGCGCTGAAGCGACCAGGTGACCGTGACGGTCGTGCGGTGGGCGGCCATGAGCCGCGCCAGCGCCACGATGCGGGAGGCGGGCACCTCGCAGAGGCGAGCGGCCCACTCGGGGGTCTTGGCCACCCCGTCGCTCTCACCGCGGACGTAGGCGCGGAACGCCTCGGCCCCGACGCAGTACCGCTGCAGGAACGCCTCGTCGGCCAGCCCCTCGGCGTCGAGGACGTGGACGAGGGCGAGCATGAGCGCGACGTCGGTGCCCGGGCGGATCGGGATCCATGCCGCGCCCGCGTCCGCGGCCCTGTCGAGTCGACCCGTGCCCGCGAACCAGTCGTCGCCGACCTCCCGGGCTCCGCCGAGGTCGTCGGCGATCGGGGTGATCGCCACGATGCGGGCTCCGGCGTCCTGCAGCGCCGCCAACCCGGCGGGGGTGGGGTGAGGGCCGGACCCGCCGCTGTCGGTGCCGGTGTTCTTCAGCGGCACCCCGCCGAAGCACACGAACACCTCGCACTCCCGCGCGAGGACGTCCCACGTGGTCGCGAGCTGGGTGAGCACGGATTCGGGCGCGATGACGTGCGGGAGGATGACCTCGCTGGCGCCGGTGGAGTAGCTGTTGACCGAGCCGGTGTAGCCACCGAGTCGGTTGAGGAAGCGGTGGACCTGGCTCTGCGCGTGGTGGAACCGGCCGGCGCTGGCCCACCCGTAGGAGCCTCCGTAGATCGCGGAGTTGCCGAACTCGCGCACGACCCGCGCGTATTCGCCGGCCAGGACGTCGAGTACCTCGTCCCACGGCGGCTGGACGAAGGAGTCCCGACCTCGCCGGGAGGAGGGGCCGGGACCGTCCTCCCACCACCCGCGCCGGACGGCGGGACGGGCCACGCGGCTGCGGTGCGTCACCGAGCCGGGGATGTTGCCGAGCAGCGGGGAGGGCGCGGCGTCACCGGACCACGGCGTGACGTCCGCGACGTCGCGGCCCTCGCGGTCGGTGCGTGCGGTGTACGTGCCCCAGTGGGCGGCGTGGGGAACACCCGAGGCGGGTCCGGCGACATCCGTCATGCCCTCAGGCTGTCACTTCGCGCTCCCCGGGTCACGGGCCTTTCGCGAACACACCTGCGGCCGTGCTCCCCCGATCGGAGGAGCACGGCCGCAGGGTGCGGAGCCCGGCGAGGAGATCAGGCCTGCACGCGCTCGCGGGTCGGGCCGACGTCGGGGATGTGGCTCGTGGTGAGCCGGCGACGGAACACCCAGTACGTCCACGCCTGGTAGCCGATGACGACGGGCGTGAAGATGACGGCGACGACCGTCATGATCTGCAGCGTCATGTCGCTGTTCGCGGCGTAAAAGCCGACGCCGTCGCGCACGGTCGTCAGGGAGGCGGCCGGGTCGAGGGTCGAGGGCATCACGTCGGGGAACAGCATGAGGAACAGCGACCCGACGGCGAACAGCGTGGCGAGGAAGGTGCCGAGGAAGGCGAAGCCCTCTCGCCCGGCCTTGTTGGCGAGCAGTCCGGCGACCAGGGCGATCGCGGCGAGGATCGTGAAGACCCAGGCGGCGATCTTGTTGCCGGTCTCGATGTTCGTCCACGCGAGGAACGCCACGGCGAGCGCGGCCGAGACCAGGCCGAGCTTGCCGGCGAGGGCGCGGGCGTCGTGCCGGATGTCACCGTCGGTCTTCAGCGCCACGAAGATCGCGCCGTGGGTGAGGAACAGGAACAGGGTGGTGAGGCCACCGAGGAGAGCATGCGGGTTGAGCAGCGTGAGCAGGTTGCCCGCGAACTCCACGCCCTGGCCGAGCTCGTTCTCGCGGATCCGCAACGGCGTGCCGCGCACGATGTTGGCGAACGCGACACCCCACAGCAGCGCGGGGAGGAACGAGCCGAAGACGATCATCTTGTCCCAGTTGGCGCGCCACCCGGTGGTCTCGCCCTTGCCGCGGTACTCGAACCCCAGCGCGCGCACGATGAGCGCGACGAGGATGAGCAGCAGCGCCAGGTAGAACCCGTCGAAGAGGGTGGCGTACCACTCGCGGAACGCCGCGAACGTCGCACCGCCGGCGGTGAGGAGCCAGACCTCGTTGCCGTCCCAGTGCGGGCCGATGGTGCCGAGCATGACGCGCTTGCGGCGCTCGGTGTCCTGGGCGTCCTTGCCCTTGCCGAGGATCGGCAGGAGCATGCCGACGCCGAAGTCGAATCCTTCGAGGCAGAAGTAGCCGATCCAGAGGACGGCGATGAGGATGAACCAGACGACTGCGAGATCCATGTCGGGGCCCCTTGTCAGTAGGTGTAGACGAGGGGTTCGTCCTCGCCCACGCCCTGGGTGATGGCCTCGGTGGGCTCGCCGATGTCCTCGGCGCCGAGACGGATGTACTTGAGCAGTAGCTTGACCTCGACGACCGCGAGGACGCCGTAGAGCAGCGTGAAGACGATGAGTGAGGTGAGCACCTCACCGGCGGACGTGCGCGGGGAGACACCGAACTCGGTGAGCATGACGCCCATGACGACCCACGGCTGGCGGCCCATCTCGGTGAAGATCCACCCGAAGGAGTTGGCCAGCAGCGGGAACAGCGGCGCGCCGATGATGGCCCAGTGCCACCACGCCGGCTTGAGCGATCCCTCGCCGGCGGACTTGCGGGTGGCCCACAGCGCGAGGGCGGCGACGCCCATCGAGACGAACCCGAAGCCCATCATGAAACGGAACGTCCAATAGGCGACCGGCACGTACGGGGTGTAGTTCGTCGCCTGATCGTTGGTCAGAGCGTTGCCCGAGTACTTGGCCGCGTAGTCGTTCTGGATGTCGTTGATGCCGCGGATCTCGGCGCCGAAGTCGCCCTTGCCGAGGTAGCTGAGCAGGCCGGGGATCTGGATCCAGTGCGTGGCCTCGGTGCCTTCGAGGTTGCCGGTGGCGAAGACGGAGAAGGGTGCGGCCTTCTCGTTGTGGTAAATGCCCTCGGCCGCCGCCATCTTCATGGGCTGGACCTCGGTCATGACCTTGCCCTGCAGGTCACCGGTGATGACGACGCCCAGTGACGCGATGAGGGTGACGACGGCGCCCACGCGGGCGGCCTTGCGGTACAGCTCGCGGTACTCGCGGTTTTCGGCCCGACCGAGCGCGCCGCGGCGCAGGTGCCAGAGCGCGACGGCCATGACGAGCGCGCCGGCCGTCATGTAGGCCGCGGTGACGACGTGCGGGAACGTCACCCACTGGACCTTGTTCATCATCACGGCGACGAAGTCGGTCAGTTCCGCTCGGCCGTTGGCGGGGTTGATGTGGTAACCGACGGGGTTCTGCATCCAGGAATTGGCGGCGAGGATGAAGAACGCCGACATCACCGTGCCGATGTGGACGAGCCACATCGTGGCCGCGTGCAACTTCTCGGGAATGCGGCCCCAGCCGAAGATCCACAGACCGATGAACACCGATTCGAGGAAGAACGTCAACAGCGCTTCGAGCGCCAGCGGCGCTCCGAAGATGTCGCCGACCATGCGGCTGTAGTCGGACCAGTTCATTCCGAACTGGAACTCCTGCACGATTCCGGTGACCAGACCGAGCGCGAAGTTGATGACGAAAAGCTTGCCGAAGAACCTGGTCAGCTTGTACATCTGGGGGTTATGGGTGCGCACCCACGAGGTGTGGAAGCCGGCGACGATCGCCGAGAGCCCGATCGTGATCGGCACGAAGAGGAAGTGGTACACCGTGGTGATACCGAACTGCCATCGTGCGAGTTCAAGTGCGTCCATTCCCACATCCTCCGAATCGGGGTGGGCAGGCGACGCGCGTGGAGTTGGATTCCCCTGCGGCCCGTCCCTCCCCAGACGTGCCCGACGCGCGGCAGATGCCACCCGTCGACGACAGAATCGGCCGATATGCGGGCATTCCCCAGGGACTTAGGTCCTCAGGTGAGGTGGCTTATCGCAAAGGGAATTACCGGGCAAAATCAATATCATTGAGCCGCAACGAAATTCGCTCTGGACCGCCCTCGGTGGCCGGAGCGTGAGGAATGCGCGAGACTGCGGTGACGGTCCCCGCGGGCCGTGCACACGCGACGCCGAAGGAGTAGGTCATGGACGCGGCAGCCTGGGACGAGCGCTACACGGACGAGCAACTCGTGTGGGGGAGCGACCCGAACCGGTGGGTGGTGGCCGAGTTGGCCGCGCTCACTCCGAGCACCGCTCTCGACCTGGCCTCCGGGGAGGGTCGCAACGCCATCTGGCTGGCCTCCGAGGGCTGGTCGGTGACCGCCATCGACTTCTCCGCCGTCGCCGTGGACCGCGCCCGGGGTCTCGCGGACGAGGTGGCGAAGCGCAGCGGCCGCGACCTCGACATCACCTGGCGGGTGGAGGACGTGACGACCGCCGAGGTCACGCAGTCGGCCTACGACGCCGTGCTCGTCAGCTACCTGCAACTGCCCGCCTACGAGCGTCGCGGCGCCATGCGCACGGCCGCCCGTGCGCTCGCCCCCGGCGGGGTGCTGCTCGTCGTCGCACACGACACGAGCAACCTCACCGACGGCTACGGCGGACCCCAGGACGCGGAGGTCCTCTACTCTGCCGCCGACGTCGAGGAAGACCTGCAGGACTACCTCACCTCCGGCTCCCTCGTCATCGAGCGCTCCGGCCGCGTCGCACGAGAGATCGAGACCGACGACGGCCCGGTCATCGCCTGGGACCTGCTCGTGCGTCTCAAGGGCCGCGACATCCACAAGGGCGAGGTCACCTTCGGCTGATCGGGCTCGAACCACTCTCACCAGGCGAGCGGGTCAGCGGGTGAGGAGGGACCAGACGGCGTCGTGGTCGGAGCCGGGGATGCGCAGGGTCGTCGACTCGGCGGCTCGCCGGCCTCGGGCGAGGACGTGGTCGATCTGGGTGAGGGGGCCGATCGGCCCCCACTTGGGCCACGTCCGTGTCCAGGGGAAGGCGCCGCGTGGGCTGTCGTCGAAGCCCGCCGAGTACTCGCGGAACGCGGGGTGGGAGCGGCCGGCGTTGAAGTCTCCCGCGAGGACGAGGAGCTCTTCGCCCTGCTGGTCGGCGATCCACTGCGCCATCTCGGCCTGCTGCTCACGCCAGCGAACACCCGGTGAGAGGCGCGGCGACCACAGGTGCACCCCCTTGACGAGGGTCCCGTCGGGCAGCCGGACCACGACCTGATCGAAGGTCGGGTCGCCGGCACGGTTGAGGACGTACGGCTCCGAGCTCTCGTCGATGACCACCTCGCCGCAGGTCATGCCGGTGGGGAGGGCGACACACGTCGACTCCTCGCGCGTCGCGACGACCATCCCCCGGCCGCCGCCGGTGCGTCCCGTGGCATGCGGCAGGAGATCACGGATGCCGCGATCCACGAGCGACTGCCAGTACGCCGCCGTCATCTCCGGAAGGACGAGCACGTCGACCTCGCGGGCCCGGACCTCCGCCATGAGGGCGTCCGGATCGCCCTGCCCGACATAGGTGTTGAACGCGAGGACCGAGAGGGTGTCCCCGCCGGGCGCGGGCGGGTCGCCGGGCAGGGTGATCGCGGGCACGAGGAGCACGAGGCTCGACACGAGCGCGACACCTGCCCGGATCCACCGTCGGCGAAGGAGCAGCGCGCCCGTCAGGACGAGCCCGAGCATCGCGAGCACCGGTGCGCCCGCCTGGATCTGGGCGATGAGGTTGCCGCCGTCGACGAGCGAGAGCGCGGCCAGGGTGCCACCGAGAACGGTCAGGCCGGTGCACCAGGCGTCGAGACGTCGCGAACTCACGCGTTCGATCCTCTCGCGTCCGGCGTGCCGCCCGAAATCGCCGATCACCGTGTACCAGCGCCGGGCACGAGGTGCCGGCGTCGAGCACGGTCGCGTCGGTGGGCGATCCCGCTCAGTACGAGTCCGCCTCGACCTCGGAGGGGGTCGCCGGGCGCAGCACCAGGCGGGTCCAGGCGCCGACGTAGATCCGGTCGTCGGCGTCGATCTCCGTGCGGCCCGTCACCGGGGCCGACGGCAGCGGCCCGATCGCCGGACCGACCCACGTGCCGTTGGAGGAGTCGAGATCCTCGATCCACCACCGACGCCCGTCGCTGGTGAGCAGGGCCTGCTTGCGGCTCACCGCCGAATCGACGCCGCAGTCGACGTCGGGAACCGAGGAGCGGCTCCGGCGTCCGATCAGGGCGTCCGAACCGGTGATGCGCACGATCTCCGGCGGCGCGGGCGACGGGCACGGCTCGTCGGTGTCCTGCACCCCGTACCAGTCGGGGTCGATCCACACCTCGACCACCCAATCCCCCGCGACCTCCCGCGACGGCGGCCGGTTGACCGGCTTCGGTGCTGCGTGTACCGGGTCGGGCACGGGGGCAGGCGCCGCAGGTTCGACGGCCCCGGGGTCCTCGGCAGGTTCGGCGTCGGCGGGTTCGCCCTCGGGCGCCGGGAGATCCGTGTCGGCAGCGGCGACGTCCGCTTCGGCGACGTCCGCTTCGGCGACATCGGCATCTGCGACGTCGGGATCGGCGACGTCGATCTCGAGCCCGGCGCCGACCTGGTCGATCGCCGCCGGCTCCCCCGCATCGTCCTGCCCTGCAGCATCGTCCGGACCTGCGGAGTCGGTCTGCTCCTCGGGCCCGGTGTCGTCGACCGTCTGATGGGCGGGGACGACCGGCGGCAGGAACGACGGCTCACCGCCCTCGACGCGCGGCATGACCCCGGTCGTGAAGTCGAATCCGCAGACCTCACAGAACAGGTTGTCCTCGGCGTTCACGGCCGAACAGTGCTCGCAGACCTGCGTCGCGGCCGGGGCGTCGCCCGTGGTGGTCTTCGGGGCCCCCGACGGTGGCGTCGACACCGGGACGGCCGGTGATGCCGCCGGCGACACACCGGCCCCGCCGGACCCACCCGACATCGGCATGCCGCAGACGTCGCAGTAGTCGGCGGTGGCGCTCTCGTGACCGGCGGGGCACCGCGTCATCGCTTGACCCGGGTCGTCTTGGTCGAGGCGGTGTCGAGGGCCATCTCGTCGAGCTTGTCGATGCCGCGCTTGAGGCGGACACGGCCGGTGCCGGCGTCGTCGATGTCGACCACGCGGGAGAGCCGGTCGGTGGCGTCGTCGTTGCCCGTCTCGGCGGCGAGCTGCACGGCCCGACCGAGGCGGGTGGTGGCGGTGACGTCGTCGCCGATGGTCTTGGCCGCGAGACCCTCCTGGATCGCGCGGGCCAGCTCGGTCTGACCCGTGTAGTGGGCGACCTCGGGGCTGATGCGCGCGGTCAGGCTGTCGTCGGCCGACCACTTGGCCTTGACGAGGCCCTGGGTGACGATCTCGCCGTCGACGGCCAACTGCACCCGCGCGGCCAACTGTTCAGCGCCGACGGCCTTGGCGGGCAGACGCACGGCGACGTGGAAGTCGCGGGTCTCATCGCCCCACGATCCGGTCGGATAGCCGCCGGTCAGGGGGTTGATCGTCGTGCGACGGCCGGTGATGTCCTCCACGTTGGGGGCGACCTGACGCACGAACAGCACCTCCGAGCCCTGCGGCGCCCACACCCGCAGCATCGCCTCGGCGACACCGCGCGACATCGAGGCGCGCATGAGCCGCTCGAACTCCGCCGCCATGTCCTCGCGCCGCGGGATGATGTCGACGCTCCCGAGCAACGCCTGGCTGATGCGCCGCACCTCCTCGACCTGCCACGCGGCGCCGAGACCGCGGCAGTCGGCCTGGAAGCGCCCGCGGACCGTCTCGATGGCCAGCGTCAGTTGTTCCGGCGTCTCGTGCTGGTTCTCGCCGTCGGTCAGGAGGATGGCGTGCTTCTGCGTGAGCGAGGGCACGGTGTCGAACAACTGCGCCGCGGCGAGCAGCCACGTGCCCATCGCCGTCCCGCCGTCGGCGTACAGCCGACCGAGCGAGCGCTTGGCCTGGACCCGCGTCTCCGAGGACATCTGCACCATGGCCGCCGTGTACCCGTCGGGATAGCACAGCCGCGCCTGGTGGTTGCCCGCGACGACCGCGAACCACACGCCGTCGAGGATCTGGTCCAACGCCGCCGCGGCGGCCTCCTGCGCCGCGCGGACACCGCGGCCTCCATCGACCCCGAGGTGTCGATGACGATGATCTCGCCCGCGTCCCCGCCCGTCGTCTGGCCCGCGTGCCCGGCGCCGGTGCAGGTGATCGAGACGATCGCGTGCACGTCGGTGGCGCCGGCCCCGAGGAACTCGTTCTGGTGGACCGTCGCCGAGAACTCAGCCATCGCTCGCTGCCTTTCGCTCGTCCTGCAGTCGTGCCGCGATCACCGTGATGTTGTCATGACCGCCCTTGGCCTTCGCCCACGTGACCAGCCCGCGCGCGAGGGTGAGCGGCGCGATGCGCGTCAGTGCGTGGGTGTCGGCCTCCTCGGTCTCATCCGTGCCGGCGAGGGCGACGTCGGCGAGCACGGCTGCGAGGTCGGCGGGTTCGCTGGCGTAGTTCCAGAGCCCGTCGGAGCACAGCAGCAGCCACCCGGGCGTCTCCACGTCCAGCGGGGCCTTGCGCGGGGTGTGGTCGGGGGAGTCGACACCCATCCAGCGGGTGATGGTGTGGGAACCGGGACCGGTCTCGGCCTCGGCGCGGGGGACGCCCAGGTCGACGCGCTCCTCGGCCACGGAGTCGTCACGGGTCAGCCGGACCGCCTCCCCGGCGTCGGGGAACCAGTAGGCACGTGAGTCGCCGACCGATCCGACGACGACGTGCGCGCCCTCGATCGCGGCCGCGACGAAGGTGCACGAGGGATTGCTGTGGGCGGCGACGTCGGTGCCCGCGGCCTCGAGGTCGCGATGCACCTCGTCGGTGACGTCGGCGACCGCGTCGGCGGCGGCATCGGCGGCCGAGTCGAGACGGGAAGACAGGGCCGGCACCAGCGCGGACGGCACTCCCACACCGGTCGAGGTCGCCCTGCTCAGCACCGCGACCGCGGCGTCGGCGGCGGCCTGGCTCGCGTCCTCCGACCGCAGCGCGGAGGAGACGCCGTCGCACACGACGAGCGCGGCCCGATCCTCCGCCACAGCCAACGCCATGGCGTCCTGGTTGAACCGGTGCTGGATGCCCACGTCGCACACGCCGGCGACCCAGTCGGCCGCCGGGTCCTCGGTGTGGTCGCGAGGGTCGGGACGCGGGGATCCGCATTGTTCGCAGTACCCGTCGAGGAACCCGCCTCCGCACTCCTCGCACGTCTGCGCGTCGGCGTCGGGGCCGGCAGCGTCGGGGCTGGACTCCGCCGCCTCCGGCGTCCCGAGCACGAGCATGCCGCCGGAGCGCTCCGAGACCTCCGGCTCGCGATCGACCTGCGTGCCACACGCCTCGCAGAACTGGCCGGCGCCGGTCGTGTTGCCGCACGCGGGGCAGGCGCGCAGTTCTTCGGTCGCTTCGTCGGAGGTCAACGGGTCCGCCTCGTCCGAGACCAGGGGCGCGTCGGCCCCTTCGGCCGGTGGGCGGGGATCGGTGCCGTCGGGGTGAGTCATAGCCAGCTCCAGGGTCGGATGCGGTTGGCCTCGTCGACGAGTCGATGACGCTCGCCGGGGTCGGTGGTGAGTGCTGCCTGCTCGCGGTAGGCGGTCTCCAGCGAGCGTCGCAGGTTGTCCTCGTCGGCGGGCTTGCCGTCGGGGGTGAGGCCGGGGGTCTCGTCGCCGCCGATCCTGGCGGCGAGCGCCTTCTCGAGCACCCGCGCGGTGAACGCCGCCCGCACCCGGGGTTCGAGAGTGATGCCGCGTGAGCTGCGCAGTGCCTCCAGCAGGGGCGCGATGCCGCCACCCGTCCGTGTCATGAGGTCGGCGCGCATCCACTGGGCCCGCGAGTAGGCGCCCGAGGTGGCGGGGACGTCCTCGACGGCGTCGACGGCCCCCGCGTGGTCGCCGCGCCGGGCGCGGGTGCGGGCGATGCCGAACGCCGCCGCCACCGTGTATCCGGCGTCGGTGCGCAGGCACGTGAGGTAGGAGCGCTCGGCGGCCTCCATCGACGCGGCGTCCCCGGCGAGTTCCTCCGACAGGGCGAGCGCGAGGCGGGGCGCGAGCTCGCCCGGCACCTGCGCGTACACGGCCCGGAACGACTCGAGCGCCGTGGCGACGTCGCGGCGCATCACCGCGTCGATGCCGAGCAGCCACACCGCCCGCCAGTCCCACGGGTCGTGCGCGAGAAGGGAGTCCGCGGCCTGCGTGACGAGGTCGCTGCGCCCGGCGCGCAGTGCCGTGCGTCCCATCTCGAGGACGACCTCGGCCGTCGTCTCCGGCGCGTCGCGCAGGGTGCGCAGGCGGGCGGTGGGGTCGGCCTCCTGCAGGCCCCGCAGCCACGTGTTCATGGGGTCCTGCTCGTCGGGCCGCAGACCGGGCAGCTCCCACCAGTCGAGGTTCTCGCTGGTCGCCACGGGGACCTCGAAGTGCGCCGAGGCGGGCGACTGGCTCGCCGCGCCCACGCCGGGGCGGTCGGCGACGACCTGACGCAGCACGCCGAGCATCTGCCCGCGCAGTTCGTCCACCGAGCCGAAGCGGTCGGCCGGGTCGGGCGCGCAGCACTTGGCCACGAGGCGGAAGAACGGGTCGTTCTCGTGGAACACCGGCGTCTGCGAGTACGGCGGCAGGGAGTCGACGTAGCGGCTCTGGTAGCCGCGGAACTCGGTGGTGAGGACGACGAGCGTGCGTCCGATCGTGTAGATGTCGCTGGCCACCGACGGCCCGACCTCGGCCACCTCGGGCGCCTGATAGCCGACCGTGCCGTAGATGGGGGAGTCGAGATCGTCGATCTCGCGCATGCCGCCGAGGTCGATGAGCTTGACCCCGTCGCCCACGTGGATGAGGTTGTCCGGCTTGAAATCGCAGTACAGCAGCCCGTGTTCGTGCAGGTAGGAGAACGCGGGCAGGATCTCCAGCACGTAGGCGAGGGCCTGCTCGACGGGCAGCGGGTCGTAGTGCCCCTTGGCCATGAGCCGATCCTTGAGGATCTGCTTGAGCGAGACCCCGCCGACGTACTCCATGACTGTGTACGCCAACCCGTCGTGTTCGACGACGTTGTACACCTCGACGATCTGCGGGTGCTCGACCTGGGCGAGGAACTGCTGTTCGGCGACGGCCGCCGCGACGGCATCGGTGTCACCCGCGTTGAGCAGGCCCTTGAGCACGACCCAGCGGCCCGAGACGTTGCGGTCGCGCGCGAGGTAGATCCAGCCCAGGCCGCCGTGGGCGAGGGCCCCGGCGACCTCGTACTGACCGGCGACGAGGTCGCCCGGCACGAGTTTGGGCGTGAACGAGAAGGGGTTGCGGCACTTCGGGCAGTACCCCTGGGTGCGGCCGGGCCCGCCGTCGTGGGACCGGCCGACCGGCGCACCGCAGGAGGGGCAGATGCGGCGCTGCTCGGGGACGACGGGGTCGCGCAGGATGGCGTCGCGGGGGTCGGTCTCGGCGACGGGGGCCACGTGCGTCAGGCCGGCGCCGAGCCGCGACCGGCGGGCGCGTCGCGAGGACCGGACGCGTCGGCGCAGGCCGGAGCCGCGCGCCGACCCGATCGCCGTGACGGCGACCGCGCTCGCCCGGGCATCCAGGTCGATCGGCGACTCCGCCAGGGCTTCGTCGGTCGACCGGGTCGACGACCTCGACGACGTCGAGAAGCCCGACGAGCCCGGCGAGGGGGCCGCGGTCGACCCGGTCGAGCCGGCAGCGGTCGCCGACGCCGGGTCTGCGGTGGTGGACACGTCGGCGGAGGTCGACGTCGCGGAGGTGGAGGTCGGCGCGGCCGAACTCGGGGTCTGCGGCATCCCGCACCAGTCGCAGTACCCGTCGAGGTAGTGCCCGGGGCAGCCGGTCTCGCGGCACGCGGTCATCGGCGGGCTCCCAGGTAGGCGGCCAGCGCGGCGGTGAGCGCGCCGAGATGGCCGAGGTCGGTGGGGGTGATCGCGAGGATCTCCCGGCTGCGTCGCACCAGGGCCTCGGCGTCGCCGCGCAGATGGCCGGGGAGGTCGGGCACGCGCCGCTCGTCGCGGTCCACCTGCTCGGCGAGGTCGCTGCGTCGTTCGAGGGCTCCGGCGTAGGCGCCGCGGGCCATCTCCAGGGCGCGTCCCACCCGGTCGAGGCGGGTCGCGTAGGCGTCGAGTTCGTCGGGGTCCGTAGGTGGTTCGCCGAGGGCCGTGACGTCGGGCACCGCGAGGGTCGGGGCGTCGGCGACCTTGGCGACACAGGTGGCCGCCAGGCCGCGAACCGCCTCGCCGCGGGCGGTGAGGTCGGCGACCGTGGCCTTGACGTCCTCCACGCGGTCGCGGGCCCGGGTGCGGTTGGCCGCGGCGACGATGAGATCGCGTTCGGTGGTCGCGGCCATGATCTCCAGCGGCCCGACGAGCCCACCCACGTCGGCGCCACGGCGCACCCGGTCGCGGAGGTCGACCAGCCGGCGGTCGAGGTCCACCAAGGCCTCCTGCGCGGAGGCGGCCCGGGAGGCAGGTACTCCGGCAACGAGATCGCGGATCCGCTCGATCGAGGCGCGCAGCTCCTTGACCCGGTGCTCGGTGCCCGGCTCGGTGCCGTCGAGGCCGAGCGCGCGGCGCAGCGAGGAGGCCAGGGAGTCCGACAGCCGGCACGCCTCGGGCAACGACACGGCGAGCGTCGTCCCCTCCACGGCGTTCTGATCCAGCCGGCCCCAGATCAGCGTGGTCAACCGGATGCGGTCCTGGGCGATCACCCGGCCGGAGTCCCAGGCGGCCACGAGCAGGTCGTGCCGGTCGGCGACGGCCTTCCACAGCGTCATCGACAGCATGACGTCGCCGGTGAGCTGCGCCCGATCGGGGGAGCGCATCGCAGCCTCGTCGAGCTGGTCGAGTTCGAGCCGCCGACGCTCACGCCAGGTGGTCAGCGCCTCGAGGTAGGCGAGCAGATCCTCGGCGGGAACGTCGCGACCCATCGAGCCCGGAGCCCGCGGCGCGACGGCGAACGGCGTGCTCATCGGTACTCCTTGCGTCGCTGTTCGTAGCCGTACCAGGCCAGGCCGGCCGCCGTCAGGCCGCCGAGCAGCACGGCCGGGCCGCTGAACGGGCCGTTCACGGTCTGGTCCGGGGAGGTCATGGCGGCGACGGCGTACCCGGACGTCACCGCGGTGAGCGCGGTGGCCGCGAACAGGCCCGGGTTGACCATCCGCTTGGTGCGGCGGGCCAGCCACCAGGCGCCGCCGATCGATGCCGCGAGGCTCGCCACGGTCGTCAGCCCGAGGAACCCGATGGTCAGCGCGACGTTGACCTCGGCGCCGTCACTGCGAGCGGCGTTCGCGGAGCTCAGGTCGCCCAGGACGGGCTCGATCTCCGTGGTGCGCAGCCTGTCCGCCTCGGTGTAGAGCGTCGTCGCGGCGGCGCCCGTGGCGACGCGGGCGCGTTCGACGGTCGAGACGTACCGGGTGTAGGAGGCCGACAGTGCCGAGAGCCGGCCGATGTCGCCGTTGAACTGGGCCGGTCCTGCCGCGGCACGGGACGCGGCGGCCGTGATCTCGCTGGATGCTCTCCCCGCGTCGTCGAGGTGGGCGTTCTGCGCGCCGCGGTCGGTGCCCAGGCGCCGCGCTGTCGTCGGCATCGCGCTCACGGTCCGCGAGATCCTGTCGAGTGAGGCCTGCTGCTCCGTGGCGGTGGAACGCACCTCCATGGCGTCGCTCTGGACGAACACGTAGGCGGCCGCCCCGTTGAGCGAGCACGCGATGACCGTTGCGGCGGTGAGACGCCCGAGCGTGGAGACCGTCGATCTGGCGGGTGTGCGCCGTTGCTGCCCCGGCTTGGCAGGCGTGGACGCCGACGTCGCGGCCGGCTCGACGGCGCCCGCCTCCTGCTCGTGCTGCGGTTCGGGTGTACCGCTTGTCGCGGAAGCCGGCTGCGGGGCGGTCGCACCCGCCGCGGAGGAGGCGTTCACGACCGGCCCTCCGAGGACTCGACGTTGCCGAATGCCGTTGTCGTCGTACCTGGGTCGACCGCCGTGTTCTCCTCGTCGCTGTTCTCCTCATCGGTCGCGGAGGGCAGCGGGTCGATCGCCTCGAAGCGATCGTCGAAGTCGACGCGCTCGAGGGTGCGCAGGTCATCGAGGCTGGGCTCGGTCATGTCCTGCAGGCGCCAGGCGTGCCGGCCGATGGCCGCCTCGAGGGTGTTGCGGGCGAACCGGCCGTTGCCGAAGGACTCGGTGCGCGGGGTCGCGGCGAGGATCTCGCGGAACCGGGCGAGGCCGTCGGGGGAGACGACGTAGTCCGACTTCTCGGCGACGGCCTCGAGGATGTCGGTGATCTCCTCGTCGGTGTAGTCGTCGAAGGTGATGGTCGTGCGAAACCGGCTCGCCAGACCGGGATTGGTGTCGATGAACTCCGCCATGGGTTCGGGGTAGCCGGCGACGATGACGACGAGTTCGTCGCGGTGGTCCTCCATCTCCTTGACCAGGGTGTCGATGGCCTCCTGGCCGTACTGGTCGCCGGCCAGGCTGTAGGCCTCGTCGATGAACAGCACGCCGCCATAGGCGGATTTCGCGATCTCGGCGGTCTTCGTCGCGGTCTGACCGAGGTACCCGGCGACGAGTTCGGAGCGGTCGACCTCGACGAGCTGACCCTTGGTGAGCAGGCCGAGCGCGTGGTAGATGCCGCCGACGAGCCGCGCGACCGTGGTCTTGCCGGTGCCGGGGTTGCCGACGAACACGAGGTGGCGGGTCAGGGTGGCGCTGCGCAGACCGGCCTTTCGCCGCATGGCGTCGACCTTGAGCAGCGCGACCTGCTGGTGCACCTCACGCTTGACCCGCGCGAGCCCGATGAGGTCGTCGAGTTCGGCGAGCAGCTCCTCGACCGACTTCTCGGGCTTCTCCGGTTCGGCCGGCTCCTGTGCCGCGGGATCGCCACTCACCTGCGGCGCCGCTGCGGCGGTGTGGTGGCCCGTGGCCGCTTCGCCCGACAGGCCCGTCGGCGCCGCGCCCGGGAGCGTGGCCGCCGGGGATGCGCCCGTCGTGCCGCCCTCCGGCGTGCCGTCGGCGCCACCCCAGAGCTCGCGGGTCGCGCGCGTCAGCGCCTCCAGCTGCTGCATGACCGAGCTGGAGGCGAACCGGGCGTCGGGGATCGCGGAGCCGCCGGGGATCGTCGATGCCGGGTCGGTGGGCAGGTTCGGGAACGCGACCGGCGCCCCGGCGGAGGGGTCGGGCGCGGGGCCCGGTAGGGAGGAGTGGCTCACGCGGGCTCCGACCGCGGCGAGCTGCGCCTGCCCGGTGGTCGTGGCCTTGCCGACGGCCTCGCTGCCCGCGCCCGGAACGGTGCAGGCGGCCGTGGCGACCTCGACCAACGCCGAGGCGTAGGCGCGCGCGTGCTCGGGTGATTCGGCGGCGAGACCGGCCAGCAGCGGCGTCGGCCCGGAGGCGAACCGGCGTCCGCGGGAGGCGGCGTCGAAGAAGTCCTGGGTGGTCCCGCCCATCACCTCGCGCCACCCGACGTGCACCGTGGAGGGGCCCGAGGTGCCGACGACCCCGCCGCGACCCGCACGCCCTCGTCCCGAGCGGCCTGCGCGTCGACACCGGCCCGGACGCCGGCCTCGACCAGGGCGTCGATGGCGGCGGGCAGGGCCCGCGGTGTGTCGGTCATCGCGTCTCTCGTCTCTCGTCTCTGCACGGGTGGGTGGAACGGTCGCTGGGCGAGGCGGGTTCGCTCACGAGGCCGGGGGCGCCAACGGACGCGGCTCGTCGCTCGCCGCGGCGGTCTCCGGCATCTCGGGCACGGGGGTGTCGGCGGCGAGCTCCAGCCCTCCACCCCGGCTCGCGTGGCCGAACTTGTCGTCGAGGAACCGCGCGTGCGCCACGAGGGCGGTCGCGTCGTCGCGGCAGACGGCGTCGAACACGCGGTCCATCGTCGCGCCGAGCAGGTCGAGCTGGTCGACGAGCACCATGAGCGAGGTGCGGTCGCCGTCCACGGGCCGGGTGTCGGCGAATCGCCGTGGCAGCCGCAGATATCCGTTGACGGCCTCGGGGAGGTAGTCGGTGGCCGTGGCCATGACCGAGTACCCCTGGTCGCTGCCCAGGCCCACGACCTCCAACCGCGGGATCGTGTCGCGCACCGTGGCCGTCACGCGCCGCACGCGGGCGGCGACCACCGACGGGGCGGCCCCGCCGTCGACGAGCATGTCGGCCCGGTCGAGCGCCACCCGCAGGTCGTCGGCGGTCGGAGCCGAGGGGGTGGTGGCGGCAGGTTCGGGCTCGGCCCGGCCGCCCAGCCGGGAGAAGAAGTCCCCGATCGACATGCGTGTCCTCTCGTCCTCGCCGCGTTCGGTCGTGCTCGAACTCGGAACTCGAAACTCAGAACTTCGCGTCGCCGCCCAGATCGAACGCGCCCGCCTTGCGTCGTTCCTCGCTCGCCCGGGCACGCTCGAGGTAGGACTGCGACTTGGTCACCTCGGACTCGAGCACCCCGATGGTCTGCGCCATGGAGTCCAGTGCGCGCACCTTGAACTCGTCGATGGAGTCCATCGTGGCGTAGATGTTCTGGAACGCGGCCTGCAGTTGCGGCAGGCCGATGGTGGCACTCGCCGCCTGCTCCTGGATGGCCGCCGAGTTGTCGCGCAACATGACGCTGGTGCGCTCGATGAGGTTGCTGGTGGTGACGTTGAGTGCGGTGATCTGCTCGAGCACGAGCTGCTGGTTGTTCAGGGCCTGCGCCACGATGACCGCGGTCCGCAGCGCCGAGATCGTCGTCGTCGTCGCCCGGTCGACACCCTTGATGAGCTCGATGTTGTTCTTGATGACGATGTCGATGGCCAGGTAGTTCTGGATCGACACCGCGAGCTGGGTGAGCAGGTCCTGGTGCTTCTGACGCACGTAGAACAGCACGTCCTCGCGCATCGCCTTGGCCCGCTCGGGGTCGGTCGCGTCGAGGTCGGCGATCTCGGCGGTGAGCTTCGCGTCGAGCCGCTCGGCGATGTACACGTACTGGTTGAGCCGGGCCATCGAGGACCACAGCTGCTGTTTCTCGAGGTTGAGCGCCGCGTTGTCGCGCTGCAACTCGTCCTGTCCGCTCTTGAGGGAGTGCAGGATGCCGTCGAGGTGCTTCTGCGCCGACTCGTACTTACGGAAGTAGTCGGTGAGCTTGTCGCCGAAGGGCACGAACCCGAGGACCCGCTTCTTGACGCCCTTGGCCTGGCTGGGGTCGAGGTCCTCCACCGTGCGGCGCAGGTCGAGCAGGGTCGCGCCGACCTTCGACTCCTTGGAGACCGCACCGGACTGCAGGGCCTTGACCGGCGACTTGAGCAGCCGGTTGCTCGTCTCGGCGGCAGCGCGGATGTCGGAGTCGCCCATGGTGCGCACGTCGGCCGCGCGTCGTTCGAAGTCGGGGCTCTTGGCGGCGACCTCGGTGAGTCCGGACAGGTAGGACTCGACCTTCTGGTCGAGGGCGGGCATGGCCTCGGGTGAGACCTGCGGCGCCATCTTGGGCGCGCTGGTGGCGGGGACGCTCTGCGTGGGAGCGGACGCTTCGAGGGTCAACGGCGCCGCCTCGGCCACACCTGCCGGGGGCTGCAGTGGCTCGGTCATGCGCTACTCCTTCGGCGGGATCGGACGTCGTGCCCATTCCAACCCAACGGCCACGACCACGTCCAACGTTCCCACACAGGTTCGGGGGTCACCTGTGGAAGACCCGGAGTCGGGGTCCGGGCAAGTCCCTACGGTGTCGGACATGCCTACGCATCTCACGGCCCCGGCCGTCGATCTCACCGCCCTCGCCCATCGGCTGGACCTCATCGCCCACGAGCTGACCATGGCGGGCAGGATGGCCCGCTTCTCCTACGCGCAGGTCCTCTGGACGGGTGAGGCCCGCCAGGCGGTCGACGATCGTCTCGACCTCCAGGAGGCCCAGTTGGCGCTCCTGGTCGCGGAGATCCGGGAGCGCGCGCAGGAGCTGCGCCGGGTGGTCGAGGACGGTGCTCGCCCGTGACCACATCCCCGTTCGGGCCCGACCCGCTCCACCTGGAGATCCACGGCGGCCCGACGGATCCGGTGAGCAGGCACGTCGTCGACATCGACGCGGTGCATCACGGGGCCCTCAGATACCTGGCCCGGGCCGAGGACATGGCGCTGCAGGGCGTGAAGCTCACGATGATCGCGACGGAGGTGTCCATGGCGGGTCGGATCGCCGACCCGGTGAGTGTCGTCGCCCGCCCGGTCGAGGCGTTCGGCCTGGTCCGGCTCGTCTCACGGCTCCGGGACCACCTCGAGGATCGCCGCGACCTGACCGAACGCACCCGCACGGCGGCGATCCTCTACGGGGAGGTCGACCACACGAACGCGGTGGCCATGCGTCGGGTGTTGACCGGTGAGGACGCGATCCCGATGTCCCGGATGTGGGGGCCCGCAGATGAGGGACTCTGCTCCACGAGCCCGCGGGATCCCGATGTCGCGCGGTGGTACGCCCCGACCTGTTCCGACACGGTGCTGCCGGAGTTTCATGCCGAAGGGCTCTACGGTGCCCAGGACCTCAAGATCGACGCGGTCACCGTCGTGCCCACGCAGGTGCGTCCGGGGCTCGCGGGTCTGTTGCAGACGACCCACGACGGGTATGCGGCCCGCACGCCCGACGGCATGCACGAGGCCGACGCGATCGACGTCCACCGGCGCATCCTGTCGGGCCAGGACGGTGGTCAGCGGGCGAGCTACGTCATCGCGCTGCCGGGTACCTCGAGCTGGGACCCCGCAGACCTCCGGCGCGATCCGCACCGTGTGCGGTCGATGCGGCCCAACCTCGAGGGCGCGGCCGGACACCCGTCCGCGGAGGCGCGCCTGCTGCCGGAGGTGCTCCGTGCGGCGGGTGTGCCGGACGGCGCGGAGGTCGTGCTCGTCGGGCACAGCCAGGGCGGGATGACCGCGATGACGGCTGCGGCGTTGCCCGCGATGCGGCGATACCGGATGCATGTGGTCACGGCCGGGTCGCCGGTGGGGCGGGCGCCGGCGGTGCCGTCGGTGAAGTACCTGCACCTGGCCAACCGGGGAGACGTCGTGCCCGAGGCCGAGGGCGCCCCCAACCGCCCCGGCCCCAACCAGATGACCGTGACGACGGGCCCGGAGCGCGGACTCACGCAGACCGGTGAGGCCCATGACATCGGCGCCTACGTGCACGAACTCGATCGCATCGACGAGGCACGTCGCCGCGGCGACCTCGACCCGAAGCTCGAGCAGTACCTGCGGTCGATGGACCGGGCGGGGCATCTGCCGGCGTCCGACACCCCGGTCCAGGTCGAGACCACTCGTGTCACACTGCGCCGCGTCTGATCTGCGGTCAGGCGCCGTACGGAGCGTCTCCAGGAGGGGCCCAGGTTGTCGAGAGAGGTTGCTCGCACACGGGGAGGTTGACGGCCGCGAATACCGAGGCATGACCAGAACTTGACCAAATCCCTTGCGCGGCAAGAACACTAATTCGCCGAAGGTGGGGATTCTGTCCTCAGGCATGCATCTTGGGTGCCGATAGGTGGCGCACACGCCCGAGTAGAAGGCCCCGAGGAGGGAGGGACGACGATGAACGGGTTCGACGGATTCGACCTGTCGGCGTTGGTCCAGGCCGCCGCCGACGACCTGCAGGCCCCGGTGACCGGCGACGTCCGATGGGTGTGCCTGGGACAGGCCGAGCTGGGTGGGCTGACGGCCTCCGACCGGGACCTGATCCGCGTCGCGACGGGGGAGCACATCCCGGCGCTGATCTGCGGGGACATGCCCGTGAGCTTCTTCGCGCTGCAGATCGCCACCGACCGCCTGGTGGGATGCCTGCGGGACGGCGACGACGTGCCCATCGCCTACCTGGAGGACGTGTACACCGCCTACGAGGAGAGCCCCTTCGGCACCCCGGTGTGCGGCGACGTCCTCGACCTCTCCTTGGCCTACCTCGCCGGCCGCGAACTGGCACTCCTCGGCCCCGACCTGTCCTGAGACGTAGGAGGATGTACCGCCGGATCGGCACACCCCCGACGACCCCGGTTCGCCATCGTTCCCCGTCATGAGGTGTAGCGCTCGACCTCGTCGTCGGCGAGCATCTCCTCCACCTGCTCGTTCGTGAAGTCGACCCCCACCCGGCGCGACCGGATCAGCGGGTAGTCGACCTCGCCCTTGCCCGTCTCGCCAGGTGCCGCACCCAAATCGCGGATGACGGCCCGTTCGAAGAGAGTCTTGAGCGACTCCCCGGCCTCGGCAGCACGGGCCTTGGCTGCCCGCATGAGCGGATCACGGAGATCGACGGTGGTGCGCATAAATGCATATTCGCGGATCGATGCTGCTGCCCACAGTGTCATCCGGACGGCGAGCCCTACTGGTCACGCACATCGCCGTCGACGATGCCGTTCGGCTCGTCGTCGAGCTGGTCCAGGACCTCACCGATGTTGCTCACGCCGATCCGCACCCCCACGTCGGCCGTGCGGTGTCGGTACGGCTCGTGCCGGGTCTTCCCACCGGCCATCCCTCGTCGAGCGAGCAGGTTCAACGCCTCACTCGGGCCGAGCCCGTGCTCCCGACGAAGACGCTCCATCTCGGCTGCGACGTCGTCGGCCACGGTGATCGTCGTCCTCATGCATCGACGCTAGCGTTCATGAGGCGCAGTCAGGAATGGTGCCGCGATCAGCGAGCCGGCGTCGGAAGCGGACCTCCACGCGGACGTCCCGCCCCTGAACAGCCCAGGGACGGGACGTCTCGCGTCGACCGATGCCGTTGTCAGCGGACCGGAGCACCCGGACCCAGCGGGATTCCGAGTGTCCACCAGAGGAAGAAGAGCACGGTCCACGACAGCGTCATGCACACGGCCAGCGGGAGCGTGTACGACGCGAGCGTGCCGATGCCGGCGGACTTGCGGTACTGCTGCAGGAAACCCAGCGCCAGGATGAAGTACGGACTCATCGGGGTGATCGACGTCGAGCCGGAGTCGGCGATGCGGAACAGCGCCTGCGTGGTCTCGGCCGGGACGGCGACGAGCATCAGCGCCGGTACGAGAACCGGAGCGGCGATCGACCACATCGCGGATCCGCTGGTGACGAGCACGTTGACGACCGACAACAGCGCCAGCACGAAGAGGAACACCACCGGGATCGGCACGCCGGTCGTCTTGAGCATCTCGGCGGACTGGACGGCGACGACGTCACCGATGTGGGTCCACTCGAAATAGGCGAGGAACTGGGCGATGGCGAAGAAGAGCACGAGGACCGGGGCGATCTGCTTGACACCCTCCGCCATGAGCTTGGGCACGTCGGCCGGTGCGGTGATCGCACCACAACGCCAGCCGTAGACGATGCCCGCGAGGGCGAAGAGGACCCCCACGTAGGCGGCCATGCCCTGCAGGAACGGTGAATCGGTCAGGCTGCCGCCCTCGCCACGCAGCGGAGAGGAGGCCGGCCACATCACGGCCACGGTCAGGATGCCCATGAGTGCCAGTACGCCCAGGGTCGTCCAGAGAGCGTGTCGCTCACGCCCACTCATGACCAACCCGCGCCCGTCGTAGGCGACGTCGGGATCGGGATCCAGATCGGGCCGCTTGGCCAGCACGAGCTTCGTGACCACGGTGATGACGATGGCCAACAGCAAGGACGACGCGATGTTGATGTACCAGTTGCTGACCGGTGAGACGTAGGCCGACGGGTCGATGATCTGGGCGGCTTCGGTGGTGATGCCCGCGAAGATCGCGTCGTTGGGCGTCGGGATCGGACTCGCGTCGTACCCCGAGGCGATCGAGGTGTAGGCGACGACCACGCCGAGGATCGGCGACTTGCCCACGGCATGGAACGCCAGCCCGCCGAGCGGGACGAGGATGACGTACGCCGCCGCGCTCGCGACGTGCGACATCGTGCCCGCGAAGGCGACGGCGAAGATGACCCAGCTCGTCGGGACTCCGGAGATCGTCACCTTCATCAGTGAGGACAGGAAGCCCGTCTTCTCCGCGATGGCGACGCCCATCATCACGACGACGATGGTGCCCATCGGGCCGAAGGTGGCGAAGTTGTCGATGGCGTTCTCCATGGCCACCGCCAGGCCCTCGCCGCTGAGCAGGTTCTGGACCACCACCTCCTTGTCGTCGGCGGGCGAGACGACGCTCACGCCGTTCGAGGCCAAGATCGCGCTGACCACGCCGAGGATCCCGGAGAGGATCCAGAAGAGCCAGAACGGGTGCGGCAGCGCGTTGCCCACCCGCTCGACGACGGCCAGCGCCCGGAGTACCCGAGGCAGCTCGTCGGGATTGTCGGTCTTGCTCACATGAGTTGCGGTCGACATGTCAGGGCCTCAGTTCTTGGGGAGCCGGTGATGCCGGAAGAAGGCCCACATCAGCTCGGCGGCCTCGGTGGGAGTGGTGTAGCCGCCGCCGGAGTAGCTGTCGGCGCCCGGCCAGGTGTGGCCGCCGCCCAGGACGGAGACGAGAGCGGTGTCCGCGCCACGGCGGCACCCGCGCCATCGGGTCACCTCGACGTCGGTGGTCAGTGGACGCGTCGTGGTCGTTCCCCGGCACCCGTTGCGGTCGGCCCAGGAGCGGGTCCAGTCCGTGATGGAGGGAAGGCCGCGGTCGGCGTCGCCGGCGTACGGGATGGTCGTGTCGCCGGTGCCGTGGAAGGCGAGCACCGGGACGGGGCGGACCGGGTCGCACGCCGGGTGACCGACCGCGTAGTGGGCGGCAGCCACGGGGGCGATAGCGGCGATCCGGTCGCTGAGCTCGCAACCGAGGAGGCCGACGAGCCCACCGCCGTTGGACTTTCCGGTGGCGTAGACCCGGCGCGGGTCGACGCACAGGTCGGCCTCCAGCCTGTCGAGGAGGTCGCTGGTGAACTGGACGTCGTCGACCCCGGGGGCGGAGTAGGGGCGCCCTCCCACGCCTGTCGCTGACCGGAACCGGTGCCGACGACGCCGTCGGGGTAGACGACGATCGCCGGTAACGAGTCCAGTCCCGCGAAGGCCTGGGTGTCGGCGCCGGTGTTGCCGCGCCCGTGATACGTGAGCACGACGGGACTGCGTCGGTGAGGGTCGTAGCCCTGGGGCAGGTGGACGACGTAGGAACGTTCGAGGCCACCGCTGAGCAGGGTGCGGGTGGTGCTGGAGCCGGGCGCCTGGCCGGGGGTGGTGCCGCAGCCCGCGGAGGCGGTCGAGCCGGCGCCGGCGACACTCGTCGACGGCGCGGGAATCACGGACGAAGCAGTGGCGCTCGGGGCGGCGCCGAGGAGCGCGGCGCCGGCGGCCACAGCTGCGGCGACGACGGTATGCATCGGTGGTGTCATCGTTGACGACCTTTCGAGGGCGTGGCGGGATCGACCCGTGGCGGTGCCCGCCAGGGTGTGGGGTCGGTGGAGTCGGGTGGGGCCCGGAGAGGGCGGCGCTAGATCGCCGACCAGCGGGTGATGAAGTCGCAGATCCTGTCGGTCGCGGTGGTGACGATCTGGGCGCCGAGATCGGCGCTCGCCGCCGTGGGATCACCGAGCACGCCGTTGGCGCTCAGCTCGTCGTAGCGCAGGGAGAGGGCGGGGTAGGTCGTGGAACGCGCGAGCCGGGCGAGGTCGCTCAGCTCGTCCGGCCGGGTGGTGCCGGGTTCGGCGAGGTCCTCGCGCACGAGGTGCGGCGCGACGAAGAGCATCTGCGAGGTCTCGGCCTCCCCGCAGTGACCGTGCACCTTGCTGACCCCGGCGCGCGCGACGACGTCGGGGACGACCGCGGTGAGTGGCGTCCAGGCGAATCGGAGGGCCGGATGGCTGCCGAGCAGGTCCTGAGCGACGGTGGTGAGTGTCGCGTTGTTGCCGCCGTGGCCGGTGACCGCGAGGATCCGCGTCCACCCCTGCCGGTGCAGCCCGAGGACCACTTCCCGCACCACCGCGGCGAACGTCGTGGTGGTCAGAGTGACCGTCCCGGGGAAGGCCAGGTGGTGGGGGGACACGCCGATCGGCAGCGTCGGGGCGATGACGACTCCGCCGCTCAGCCGGGCGGCCACCCGGGCGCAGATGTCTTCGGCGCGGATGGTGTCGGTGCCGAGCGGCATGGCCGGACCGTGTTGTTCGAGGGCCCCCAACGGGATCAGCACGACGTCGCCGCGTGAGGCGCTCTCGGCCGCTTCTGCGCTGGTCAGATGCGAGAGCGCAGGTGGGCGCTGCGTCACGATCCGCTCCCGGCCCAGTGATCCGAGGTGAGGATCGCGTCCCGGATGTGAGCGAGGTGGACCCGGGTGAGGGCCTCGGCGTCCTCGCTGCGCTGCTCGCGCACGGCCGCGAGGATCTCGAGGTGCTCGGCATGGTCGCGTTCCCGATCGCCGTAGGCGAAACGGATCTCGACCTGCTCGGAGGAACGCACCTCCAGCAGCGCGTCGATCGTCTGCTGGATCAGGGAGTTGCCGGTACATCCGGCCAGCTCGACGTGGAAGTGCAGTGCCGGGCGCACCCCGTGACGGGGGTCCGTCAGCGCGTTGCAGGTCGCGAGTTCGAGACGCTCGAGGGCATCCGGGGTGCGGTTGGTCGCCGCGGCGGCGGCGATGCGCGGCTCCAGGGTCAGCCTCGCCTCCGCCAGTTCGAGGACCGCCTCCCGGGTGATGGGCGCCTGATGGGGATTGGCCATGACCGCCCGGTCGACCCCCTTGCCCACGTAGGTGCCCGAGCCGTGCCGCAGCTCGACGATCGACGCGGCCTCCAGGCGACGCAAGGCCTCCCGGATGGTGGGCGTCGTGACGTCGAAGTGCGCGGCCAGAGCCCGCGCCGGCTGGAGGCTGTCCCCGGGGCGCAGGTGGTCGCGATGGATCATGTCGGCGATGTCCTGTGCGAGCCGTTCGGACAATGAGGGGGATGAAGTCACAAAGTGACTAAATCACTTGGTGAATCGGCTGTCAATGGTTGTGGGGGTTCGGCGCCTTCGCGAGTACGTCGAAACTGCACTACGTCCGGCGAGAAGGGAACCTCGCTACTCGTCCCGTGAGGGCCTCTTGCCGCCCGAGCCGGCCTCGCGTTCGGCGATGAGACGGTCGATGGGGGAGAGGTCGGCGTCGTCGGTCTCCAGCTTCATCGCCGTCTCGGCTGCTGCCCGCTTCGCCTCGAACTCCTGCACACGGACCGCCCTCGCGACCTCCTCCTTGCTCGCCCGCTGAGCCCAGAAGTGTCTTCCTGAGGACGTCGCGGTGCTGCCGGTGCGGGACGCCTCCGCCGGGGACCCTGCGGGTCGCGCCTCAAAGGGCGGGGCCTCGACGGATTCCGGTGGGACCGCGGCCCGCTCGGATGCCTTCTCCGGCCGAGACGTGGCGCCCGTCGCAAGAGCCGCCCTCCGTCGTCGGGTGGATCTGCGCCGGGGTTCCACCGATGTCGCCGGTGCAGCGCTGCGGTGACGTCCGCCGCTGTCGGCCTCGGCGTCCTCGACGGGGTCCTCGTGTCGCCGGTCGACGGAACGAGCCGCGAGGACGACCGCGCCCACGGCCGACGCCGCCACCTCCACGACCCGGTCCCACGGCGTCCGCTGCCGAGCCCGCGCCCGGGACCGCCGGGTGGGCAGGGCCTCTCCCGGGACGCCGCCCGAGATCTCCGACCCCGCGTCCTCGAAGGCCGCGCCGGCAGGCGCGACGCCGTCCGCTACCCCTGGCATCGCATCCTGCGGACCCTCGGTCGCCGAATCATCGTCGTCGGTGAGGTCGCTCGCCGCGTAGGCGGCGCGCACACGGCCGGCCCGTGCCGTCGAGCGCGCCCCACCGGCTCGGGTCGGTCCGCGCGTGATCTCGAGTCGGCGGGAGGGTGCGGCGATGGCGGCAGGGCCTTCTGCGCCGCTCCGTCGAGCACGCAGGGCACTCCACACCTCGGCGGCCGCCCACGCGAGGAACAGCACACCCAGACCCCGTCCCCACCAGGGGCGATGCGCCGCGGGGACCGCTTCGGCCACGTACCCCAGCAGCGGGATGCCGTACCGCTCGGTCGCCCGTAGACGCTCCCGTTCGACCTGCACGGTCGACTCGCCCCCGGCCGAGAGCGTCAGCGTCGATCCCTCGACACTCGCGACGTCCCTCGTCACGAGGCGCCCGGAGTCGGTGAGGATCGTGACGACGTCACCGCTGCCCACGTCGTGCGTCGGATCGACCGGTTCGGCCACCATCAACGTGCCCCGCGGAATCGTGGAGTCGTCGTCGACGATCGGCAGCGGCACCCACCCGAGCAACGCCGGCAGGCCCAGGACCAGCACGAACACGACCGCGAGCACCGCCCCGGCGAGACGCGCCACGCGCAGTGCCGTCGCCGTCATCGCCCGCCTCCGAGCTGCGTCTGTGCCGCGGCGTTCTGCGCCGTCGCACCGCAGCGCAGCCGCGACCCCTGCAGGCTCACCGCCCACACCTGAGCGCTGTCCACGTAGGCGTCCTCGACGCCCTCGAACGGGTACCCGCGCACCATCACCTCGTAGTCACCGGGGGCGAGTCCCGCGGCCCGCATCGCCCTGGCGGTCACGGTGTGGGCGCGGCTCGCCCCGTCGCGGCCGGCGACCGCGACCCGCGTCCACGCGCCGCCCCCTTCGGGCGGGCGTTGACCGTCCAGCGCGCGATGCCCTCGGCGTCCTCGATCGGCCGTGAGGTCGCCGACGGCCAGGTCCACCGGATCGCCGCGCCCGAGCGACCCACCGAGCATGCCTGCCGAGCCGCCTCTGCCGGGGGCAGCGGCACGGTGAGCAGGGCGTTCGTCGAGGCCGTGGACACCCACGTCGCGGGCGGCGTGGTGCGGGACTCCCACTGCGTCCGCGCCAGCGCGGTGCGGCCGGCGAAGCGCTGCACGAAATCGTCGTCCGGCAGGGCGGAGTTCAGACGCGTGCACAGACGGCCGCCCGTGTCGCGCGTGAGGGACTCGGTCGCCTCCCCGGTGGCGGTGGGGCGGCCCGTGCCCCCGTCGAACCCCCCGCCCGGCACCGACCACCGCACCGCGTCGCAGCCCTCCGCACCCCAGAGGATGTCGACACCGGCCTTGCCCTCCTCGAGCATCTCGGTGAGCCCGGCGTCGGTGAGCGGGGCACGCGGGCTCAGCGTCACCGCGGCGGGGGAGACGGAGACGGGGATGCCGCCCAGGGGCGTCAGCTCCGAGCCGCCGGGGGCGGTGCTGACGCGAAGAGCCGTGGTGTCCATGCGGATCGGTGGGACGACGGCCCGGGCCGTGGTCGAGCCGGCAGCGTCGCCGGCCGGGGTCAACGACACCGTCAGCGGGCGGGTCCCGACCTCCAGGCCCTGCAGTGACTCGGGTCCGCTGCCCCAGCCGTTGCCGGCTCCGGGCGCGCGGCCGTCGCGGGTGGCGCGTGTGGACGTGCGCCACTCGAGCAGGTACGTGTACCCGTCGGAGGCGGGGGTGACCAGGTGCGCGCCTTCCTCGCCGGGTGCCGGTTCGAGGACCGGGCCGCCGTCGACCGCCGTGACCTGCGCGGATGTCGGGACGGCGGCGAACTCCGTGGCCAGCGGCGCGTCCCCGGCGGCTGCGGGAACCTCGACGTCGAGCACCGCCGACGGCTGCTCACCGGTCCGGATCGTCACGGGCATCCGGACGCTGACGGTGTCGCCGACCACGGCCCGCACACCGGCCTGCGCATCGACCGTGCGCGGCTCGCCGCCGGGTGAGGTGAGGTGGACCTCGACGGCCCCCGCCTCCAGCGACGGTCCCGCCGGTGCGGCGCGGTGGGCGCTCTGCCAGGCGGCGTATCCGGAGGTGGACGTGGTGAGCAGGGCCGCGGCGGCGGCGCCGGCCAGCGCGGCTCGCGCGTAGGTGGACGCCACGCCGTCCTCCTCTCCGCACCCTTCCGGGGCCGGGGCACACCTCGTCGTGGCTCACATCGGCGCCTCGAGAGAGGACCTGAGGAAGATTCGACGAATTGTGTCTCCCGGCAGGCGAATTGACCGGAAGTGCAGAACGCGGGAGTCCGGGCGGCCTCTCACGGGAGGCCACCCGGACCCACCCGCGACCCCCGCGCGGATGACGACTCACGCGCGATGGCGACTCACTCCGACAGGCGTGCCGCCAGTGCGGAGAAGAACCGCTCGCAGGCGCGGATCTGGTCGAGCTCGACGAACTCGTCGGCGGCGTGGGCCTGGGCGATGTCGCCGGGGCCGAGGACGAGGGTGTCGATGCCCGCCTTGGAGAACAGGCCGGCCTCCGTGCCGTAGGTGACCTTGACGGGCTCGGTGTCGGTGAGGCCCTCGGTGCGCGAGACGAGGTCGGCGACGAACCGCGCGCCCTCGGAGTCGGGTGCCGTGTCGAGCCCGACGACGGCGGAGAGCACGGTCAGGGTGGCGCCCGCGTCGGGGTTCTCCTCGCGCATGCGGGTGTCGAGGTCGTCGATGCATTCACGCAGATGGCCGACGATCTCCTCGGGATCGTTCTCGGCGATGGCACGGAACTCGACCGTGACGTCGCACCGGTCGGGCACGGTGTTCTGCGCGATGCCGCCGGAGATCTCGTTGACCGACATCGTCGTGTGGGGCACGTCGTAGGCCTCGTCGAACGGGCCGGAATCGCGCATGCTGTCGGCGAGATTGCGCGCGTACACGACGAAGCGGGAGGCGTACTCGATCGCGTTGACGCCCGAGGGCGTGAGCGAGGAGTGCGCCGCGACACCGGTGAACGACGCGGTCATCACGGTCATCGCCTTGTGCGCGGCGATCATCCGCATGCTGGTGGGTTCGCCGACGATGCACACGCGGGGGTCAGGCCGAGCTCGGCGAGGTCGTCGACGAGCTGACGCCCGCCGTGGCACCCGACCTCCTCGTCGTAGGACAGGACGAGGTGGATCGGCTCCGACAACCGGGCGGCCTGGAACTCCGGGATCGCGGTGAGCGCCGCGCCGATGAAACCCTTCATGTCGCAGGACCCGCGCCCGTACAGGCGGCCGTCGCGCACCTCGGGGAGAACGGCTCGCTCGTCCACTCCTGCCCGTCCACGGGAACGACGTCGGTGTGTCCGGACAGGACGACGCCGCCGTCCTTCCCGCCGTCGCGGTCGGGGATGGTGACGACCAGGTTGGCCTTGCCCTCCTGATCCGAGGGACGGATGTGCGGCTCGAGCCCGAGTTCGGCGAGGGCGCCGGCGACGTCGTCGATGAGCGGCCGGTTGGCCCCGCGGCTCGTCGTGTCGAACTCCATGAGTCGGGTGATCCAGGACAGCGAGGCAGGTGCGTCGGTCATGCCGCCTGTATAGCGCAGAGCCTCGCTCGGGGCGAGGGGTGCGGGCCGGGCGATCGACGGTCGGTGGGCCGGAGTGAGGTATCACACGCAGACAGCGCCGCGGCCCCAGGTTAGCCTGGCCTCACCAAGAGGTTCCCTATCGCGACGATCGACCCCGCCTCTCGCGACGGTGTCGGCCGGTGGAGAGAAGTCGCTCATGTCCGAGTCCGCATCGGTGCTCGCGGGTGCAGAGATCCCCGCAGGGTCACGTCCCGGCCCCCTGCACGTCACGCTCGTTCCCGGTGCGTCGGCGCGCGTGGGTCGCCGCATGCGCCGACGACGGGCGAGCGTGGAGGGGACCCTGGCGGCGGTGCCGGCCGGATCCCGCGTCGTCGTCACCGGTGTGGGTGGTGACCTCGAGCCCGCCGCGGCCCGGCGTCTCGTCGATCTGGGCTTCGCGCCCGGCGCCTCCGTCGAGGTGCTGCGCCGTGCCCCACTGGGCGACCCGACGATCTTCCGCGTCGCCGACACCGAGATCGCCCTGCGTCGACGCCATGCCGCGGCGATCCGGGTCGACGTCCGAGCGGGCATCCCGGCCACCTGATGGGCGCCCACCACCACGGAGGCGCCGCTGCGCTCTCCGGAGACCTGCGCGTCGCCCTCGTCGGCAGCCCCAACGCCGGCAAGACGACGCTGTTCAACTCCCTGACCGGCCTCCGCGCCAAGACAGGCAACTACCCGGGCGTCACGGTGGCCAAGTACGAGGGCCTGTGCCGCGTGGAGGGTCGCGACCTCGTCGTCGAAGACCTGCCGGGCACCTACAGCCTCGACCCGATCAGCCCCGACGAGCACGTCGTCACCGACGTCCTCGACCCGGCGCACCACAGCGACACCCCCGACGCGCTGCTGGTCCTCCTCGACGCGACCTCGCTGCGCCGTTCGCTCGGCCTGTTGGCGCAGGTGATGCAGCGCGGTCTGCCCACCGCTGTCGTCCTGTCGTTCACCGACGAACTCCGGCGCCGCGGAGGCTCGCTCGACGTCGAGGCCCTGCAGCGCGCCCTCGGGATCGACGTCCACGTGGTCGTCGGGGGCGTCGAGGGCGTCGGCGAGCTCAAGGCGGCCCTGCCGCAGGCCCGGTCGTGGACGTCGCCTCCGTTCCCGCCGCCGACCGAGGCCGCGGAGCGGACGGCCTGGATCGAGTCGGTGCTGCGCACGGTGCGGTACACGACCCCCGGGTCGACGAACGCACCCGGCGCATCGACGCCGTGCTGCTGCACCCCGTGCTCGGCACGCTGCTGTTCTTCGCCGTGATGTTCACGTTCTTCCAGACGATCTTCACGGTCGCCGCACCGATGCAGGACCTCGTCGAACAGGGATTCGCGGCCCTCGGCGCGCTCGTCGCCGAGCGGGTCTCCAACCCGTGGCTGGCCTCGTTCCTCGGTGACGCGCTCATCGGTGGCCTCGGTGGCGTGATCGTCTTCCTGCCCCAGATCGCGTTGCTGTTCCTGCTGGTCTCGCTCATGGAGTCCGTCGGGTACATGTCGCGCGCGGCGTTCCTCATGGACCGACTCATGGCCGGGGCCGGGCTCGAGGGGCGCGCGTTCGTCGCGCTGCTCTCGAGTGTCGCCTGCGCGATCCCCGGCATCATGGCGACGCGGACGCTGCCCTCGGCCCGCGACCGTCTCGCGACGATGATGGCCGCGCCGCTCATGACCTGTTCGGCCCGGCTGCCCGTGTACGTGCTGCTCATCGGCATGCTCGTCGACCGCGATGCCCGCGTCGGCCCGTTCGGCGCCCAGGGCACCGTGATGTTCGCGCTCTACATCGCCGGCGCCGTCTCGGCCATGACGATGGCGTGGGTGTTCAAACGCCTCGGCGACCGTCGCGGCCCGATCCTGCCGTTCTACATGGAGATGCCGAGCTACCGCTGGCCGAGCTGGCGGTCGGTGGCGCTCGCGGTGTGGGACGCGTGCAAGGCGTTCCTGCGCAAGGTGACGACGATCATCCTCGTCACGACGATCATCCTGTGGCTGCTGCTCAACCTGCCTCTGCGCGGGGACGCGGACCTCGCCGCCGCCGGGGTGGACGTCGGCGACGACATCGCCGTGAGCACCTACGTCATCGACAACTCCTACGCCGCCGACCTCGGCCGCGCGGTCGGTCCCGTCTTCGAGCCGCTCGGGTTCGACTGGCGCATCAACGTCGGCGTGATCGCCTCCCTGTCGGCGCGGGAGGTCTTCGTCGCGACCCTCGGTCAGGTCGCCGCGGCCACCGACCCGGAAGAACCGACGGCGGCCCTGTCGACCATGACCGTGCTCGAGGGCGAGCGGGCCGGCGAGCCCCTGTTCACCCCACCGACGATCGCCGCGCTGCTCGTCTTCTTCCTCTACGCCCTGCAGTGCATGTCGACCGTGGGTGTGCTGCGCCGCGAGACGGGCACGTGGAAGTGGCCGGCCATCGCCTTCACGTACATGTTCGTCCTGGCGTGGTCGATGGCGTTCCTGGCGAGGCACGTCGTGGAGATGGCGCTGTGAGTGAGGCGCAGCCCGTCCCCCTCCACCCCGAGGCGGTCGACGGTGACCCGGCAGCGTTGCGGTGGGTCATCCCTCCCGGGACGCTCGCGGTGCGCGGTGAGATCGTCGCTGCGCCGGGGGAGTTCGGTGATCTGGTCGCGGGCGGCGTCCTCACGGCGGTCGCTGAGGCGGGGGCTCTGCTGGTGCGGCTGGTGCCGTCTGCCGATGACGCGCCGACGTGGGCGTCGATCGGGCCGCGCGTCCGTACGGCGCTCGGCCTGGCCCTGCGTGAACCGGCGGCCTGGCGCAGCAGCGGAGAGCGTGCCCCGATCCACGGGCCGGACGCCGCGCTCGCGGAGGCGACCGAGTCCGTCATCGCCGGTGAGGCCGGTGACTACGTGCGCTCCCACGGCGGGCGCATCGAGCTCGTGGGCGTCGGTGACGGCTGCGTCGACGTGCGGCTGACCGGCGCCTGTGGCCACTGCCCCGCGGCATCGGCCACACTGCACCACCGCGTGGAGACGGCGTTGCGCGCCGCGTACCCCGACCTGGTCGAGGTGCGGCAGATCGCCTGAGACGGCCCCCTACCGCGGCGTCGGGGAAGAAGCCCCAGATCGACGCCGGAGTGCGACCGCCGCCGACACTCCCGCCACCACGAGGATCACCGCGACGATCGCGAGATCGGGGACGGCCCGCCCGACGGTGAGCATCCACTGCTCGACGCGCTGCTGCGCCGGCACGCCGAGGACGCCCTGGACCGCAGCCGTCCCCTCGGTGAGGAGCAGGAGCAGGCCCACCGCCACGAACAGGCCGCCGGAGACGAGGTTGCCCACCGTCGTCGACACCGGGCCCACCTGCACGGGCCGCGGCCGCAGCCACGACCGGGAGCCGAGGTCGAGGCGGGTCCACAGCAGCGCGAGCACGAGGACGGGTGCCACCATCCCCGCGGCGTACACGACGAGGAGCATCGCCCCGTAGAACGGATCGCCGCCGAGGGCCGCCACGGTGAGCACCGAGCCGAGGATCGGCCCCGAGCACACCCCCGCGACGCCGTAGGCGAGGCCGAGGGTGAACACGGCGATCGGGCTCGCGGCGTCGGCGCCACGTGAGCGCCGCGCGAGCCCGGGCAGCGGGATCGCGAGGGCCTGCAGCACGCCGAGCACGATGACGACGACGGCCGCGATCGTCACGAGGGCCGTTCGCTCGGCCACGAGCAGCGCGCCGAGACCGCCCGCGAGTGCACCGATGGGGACCAGGGTCGTCAGCAGGCCGCAGAAGAAGATCAGCGTGCGGCCGATCATCGTCGTCGCGGACGTGAAGGCGTACGCGAAGAACGCGGGCAGCAGCATGGCCGCACACGGGCTGAGCACGGTGGCGATCCCGCCGAACAACGCAGCGGCGTAACCGATCTCGGTCACGAGGCCCGGGCTGCCTGGCGCTCGACCGCCTCCACGAAGACCTCCGTGGGTTGGGCGCCGCTCAACGCCTCCTCACCGATGAGGAACAACGGCACGCTGTTGGGAGCGCCGAGCCGCTGGGCGTCGGCGACGTCGCGACGGATCTGCTCCTCGACGGCCGTTCCGGACATGTCGGCGTCGAACTTCTCCAGATCGGGCACCCCGGCCTTCTGCGCGAACTCGCGCAGCTTGGCCGCGTCGAGAGTCGGGTGGCCGCGTTCGGGGGCCGCCGCGAACACGGCGTCGTAGAACTGCCAGAACCGGCCCTGCTCACCGGCGGCACGCCCGGCCTTGGCCGCGAGGTGCGACTCCTCACCGAAGATCGGCAGGTCGCGGTACTCGATGCGCAGCGTGCCGTCGTCGATGAACCGCTGCAGCTCGGGCTTGGTGCTCCTCGCCCACAGCCCGCAGAACGGGCACCGCCAGTCGGAGAACTCGACGAGGACGACCTTGGCGTCGGGGCGTCCGAGGGCGAACGGGTCGTCCTTCTCGCGTCGTTGGACCGCGGCGATGGCGGCCGCCGCCTCGTCCGACTGCCCCGTCGACGGCGCCGAGGTGGGCGCGGGGCCGGACGGGGAGGCGGTTGGGGTGGCCGCGCCGGTCGTGCCCGTCGTGGGCGCGGAGGTGTCGGGCCCGGCACGCAGCGCCGCGAAGCTCAACGCACCGGCCGCGACGAGCGCGATGACGACGCCGGTGACGATCGGGGCGCGTGAGCGGGCGCGGGCGGCGCCAGTCCCTGTCCGCACCTCGGGGGTGGTGTCGGCGCTGTCTGGTTCGTTCGGGTCGCTCGCGTGGGTCACGCAGCCTCTTCCACCTGCACCCGGCGCACGCCGAGCACGGAGCGGGCGATCGCGACGGCGACGTCCCGCTCACGGGCCGACCCGGTGCCGCCGATGGTGACGACGCCGTGCGTGACGCGGATGCTCCACGCCTGCTGGCCGTAGTCGGCGAACGCGGCGACGAGGTCGTCGCGCAGGTCGTCGTCGCTGCGCCAGAAGGCACGGATGATGTCGCTGCGGCTGACGATGCCGATGAGCTTCTCGCCGCGCACGACGGGGAGGCTCTTGATGGAGGTGGAGACGAACACGTCGACGAGGTCGGCGACATCGGCGCCCTCGGTCGTCGTGTGCGGCTCCTTGGTCATGATGTCGGTGATGTGCGGCGGGATGGGCTCGCTCTCGGGCAGCGGCATCACGCGGGCGCGACCGTCGGGCTGGACGGCGCGACGCAGCACGTCGATCTCGCTGATCACGCCGACGAGGTGCTCGGCGTCGTCCACGACCGGCAGAAGAGTGATGCGCCTGCCGGCCAGCAGCTCGATCGCGTCGTCGAGGGCGGCGTCGGCGTGGATGCTGACGGCGGGGGCGGTCATGATCTCGCGCACGAGCATGGGGACTCCTCAAGGCTGGACGGTCGTGGGCCTGCGCCTTCGGCGGGGCGCCGGACCCGGTGACGTCAGTCTTTCATCCCGACCCCGCCCGATAGGCTGAGGCGCAGGATCGCGTCACCGATGCGAGGTGAACGCGGCGCCCGAGGCGGCGGCGAGGTGCGGCCGTCCGGGCCCGAGAACCGAAGGAGCAGCAGGTCATGAGCGGGGCATGTGGCACGGGTGAACAGGGCGGCGGCTGCGGCGGTGGAGGGTGCGGCGGCGGCTGCGGAGGGCCATACGTCCCCGAGCTCGACGCCCGCGAGCTGGACCCGATGATCCGTCAGTCGGCCATCTTCGGAGTCCTCATGGGGCTCCCGTCGGAAGGGTCCGTGCGCGTGGTCGTCAACACCGACCCCTCCGGCATCGCGCAGTTGCTCGAGCAGCGGCTGCCCGGTGAGTACTCGGCCGAGGTCGACGAGGTCTCCGAGGACGAGTACCGCGTGCTGTTCGCGCGTGCGTGATCTATCACCTTTCGCGTGACCCCTCCTATGGTCGAGCGCCATGTACGACTTCGGATGGTGCGGCTTCATCCCCAGGTGTGATGTGCCGCCTGGGCCCCGGCCCCTAATGTCGTGAGTGCGGTGGCAGGCCGCACCAAAGACAGCTCGGGTCTCAGCCGGTTGTCGACGGGGGAACGCGCCGGGCGTGAAATCAGGGGTCACGCCCGGCAGCGTCCCTCTTTTTGTGCCCGAAACCGGTTGGCGCAGGCGCTCCGCCCCGACCCGGTCGTCGCGCCTCCACCTCATCCACCGCCTCCGGAAACGCCGAACGCCGGGGTGGGAGACCGCATCTCCCACCCCGGCGCTCGTTGGCGCTGGTCTTCTCGCCCTGTCGTCAGCTCGGCGTGTTGGTAGCGCCGGCTTCCTCGGGGCTCCGGGCCTCGCTGGCGCTCGTGTCCTCGCCCTGTCGTCAGCTCGGCGTGTTGGTAGCGCCGGCTTCCTCGGGGCTCCGGGCCTCGCTGGCGCTCGTGTCCTCGCCCTGTCGTCAGCTCGGCTTCGGAGCACCCTTCCGGGCGTACCTCATCCACGTGATGACGATGCACATGAGCGCGAAGACGATACCGATGGCGTAGAAGATCACCGGACCGAAGGTCGTCACGCCGATACCGAAGAAGAACGGACCGAACGCGGCGATGGCCGCCGTCCACCCGATGACGCCACCGGCCTGACGCTTCTCGAAGATCATCGGCATCTGCTTGAACGTGCTCGCGTTGCCGATCCCGGAGAACAGGAAGATCGCGAGCATGCCCCAGAGGAACTGGTTGAAGCCCGCGTCGAGAGCCGCCGCGGAACTCGTGTCCGGGGTGAGCGCCGGAATCGTGTACGCGATCGAGAACACGAGGCCGATACCGGAGATGAGGGTCCAGATCGCACCACCCATCCGGTCGGTCAGCGGAGAGAAGGCGAACCGCGCGACGGCACCGACGAGCGGGCCGAGGAAGACGAACTGGACGACGTCCGGCACCTGGTAGCCCTGCACGAGCATCTGCGCCCCGGAGCCGGCGCCCTGGACGATCTCGGGGTTGCCGATGCCGTACAGGTTGGCCATGAGCAGACCGAACTGCGCCGACAGACCGGAGAACGTACCGAAGGTCATGATGTACAGCAGCGTCATGTACCAGGTGTCGATGTTGCCGAAGATGTCGAACTGCTGCCTGACGTTGGCCTTGATCGGCACCGACTTCAACGTCGTCCACGCCAGGACCGCTCCGATGAGCATGAGCGGGATCCAGACGAAGGCCGCGTTCTGGTACCAGACCGTGGTGGGCTGCTGGCCCGGCATCGTCATCTGCTGGCTACCGCCGAACACCGCCAGGGCGCCCATCGCGATGAAGTACGGCGTGAGCAACTGCACGAGTGAGACGCCGAGGTTACCGATGCCCGCCTGCAGGCCGAGGGCGGTGCCCTGCTTGCTCTTGGGGAAGAAGTACGAGGTGCTCGGCATGAATCCCGAGAAGGCGCCACCACCGATACCGGCGAGGAAGGCCAGCACCATGAGCTCCCAGTACGGGGCCGTCGGCGACTGCACCCGCACACCCCAGCCGAGGGTGGAGGCGATGAGCAGCAACGTGGTGAGCGTGACCATCTTGCGCGTGCCCATCATGGGCGGCAGGACCATCCAGATGATCCGCAGCAGACCGGCGGCGAGACCGGGCATGGCCGCCATCCAATAGAGCTGATCCTTGGTGAAGGAATAGCCGAGCGCGTTGAGCTTGGGGATGATCGCGCTGGGAAGGAACCAGGCGATGAACGCCAGGGTCAGACAGAAGGTCGTCACCCACAGGGTGCGCCAGGCCAGCTTGGAGTCCCAGGTCTCGGCGTTCTCGGGATCCCAGGACGTCAACCATTCCGATGAACGCGTGGTGCCCTCGGAGGGGGCGGGGCGGTGCTCATGCCGGTGCTCCAGTCGTGTAGAGGGTGCTGTCGTCGATGTCACGAGCCATTTCGGGAGACTGCTTTTCGTGCATGCGAAGGATCGTCACGTGCATCCAGACCGCGCAGATCGCGACGAGGATGAAGAGCACGAAGAACGTGCTCGTCGGGAATCCGGACCATGCCTTGCTGTAGGCGAACATCGGCGGCAGGAAGAACCCGCCGAGCCCGCCGAGCATCCCGACCAGACCGCCGACCGAGCCGACGTTGTCGGGGTAGTACTCGGGGATGTGCTTGTAGACCGCGGCCTTGCCGATGCCCATGGCGCAACCCAGGATGAAGATGAGGATGACGACGGGCACGAGGCCGATCGAGTACCCGAGGTGCTGGGTCTGGCTGCCGTCGGCGTGGGCGATGACGATGTGCCCGTTGGGCATCATGAGGATGCCGGTCGAGACGAGCATGAGCCCGAACGTGAGGTACATGATCCTGCGAGCACCCCAGCGGTCCGACATCCAGCCGCCGACCGGGCGAAGGAGCGAGGCCGGGAAGATGAACGTGGCCGTGAGCAGACCGGCAGCGGCGAGGTCGACACCGAAGTTGTCGGCGTAGTACCCGGGCAGCGTGGAGGAGAGGGCGACGTAGGCGCCGAACACGGCCACGTAGTAGAGGCTGAAGCGCCAGACCCGCGCCTCGCGCAGCGGGACGAGCATCTCGCGCAGCGGCTTGCCGTGGCCCGGCGTGCGGTCCTGGTGGGGGACGACGAACCACGTGGCGAGCGCGAGCGCGATGAGCAGGAACGCGTAGAGGACGGGGATGAGGCGCCATCCGCCCTGGACGATGCCGAAGTATGTGGCGCCTGTGGTGGCGGCGATGAACGCCGGGCCGATGAGCTTGGTGACGGACGCGCCGACGTTGCCCGCTCCGAAGACGCCGAGGGCGAAGCCCTGACGGTTGCGGGTGAACCAGGCGGAGTTCCAGGCCGTTCCAACGGTGAACGAGTTGCCGGCGAAGCCGACGAGGAAGGCGAGGAACAGGAGCATCGCGTAGCTCTGTGCCTGGGAGACGAGGAACGCCGGGACCGCGCTGGCGAGCAGCAGGAAGGTCATGACCTTGCGGCCACCGATGCGGTCGGTGATGATGCCGGCCGGCAACCTCCACATCGACCCGTTGAGGATCGCGGCCGCGAGGATCCAGCTGTACTGAGCCTCAGTGAGGTTCAGCTCGGTGCGGATCGGCTTCTGCAGGATGCCGAACATCATCCACACCGCGAACATCGCGGTGAAGCCGATCGTCGACATCCACATCACCCGGTGGGCGCCGGGTGCCTGGGCGGGAGCGGTTGCGGTCGTTTCCACGGGTGGGCGGGTGGAATCCGGTGGGCTGGTCGTCATCGGGTCCTCTGCTGGTGAGCACGGGTCTGAGCAGGCAAACTCTCGATCGGAGAGTTTATGTCAGAGACTCTCCTGTGAAATCTAGTCGGTCGCGCCGGTCTTCTCCGTAGGGAACAAGGTCCTTCCTCGCGCAGGTGGCCACCGGTGATGTCGGGGCGGTGGGGGCATGATGCCCGTGCCCCCTCTTCAGCAGAGGGTAAAGGGTTTCGAGGCGGAAACCCGGTGTATAAGAACCGGATCGACGGTTCGTGGAGGGAGGCCCGCAATGAGGATCGCGGCGGTGAACGGCTACAGCGGTGGCGACGGGACGGTCGGACGGCCGGATGTCGGGTCCTCTCACGCCTCGACGATCTCCCCTGACCCGCCGGCGATGTCGGTCGCGGAGTCGTTGCGCCGCGTCGCCGGGTTGACTCCCGCGCAGCGCTCGGTCCTCACCCGTCTCGGGTCGGCCGGTGAGCCGGTGACCGCGGCGCAGCTCGCCGGGGACGCGGGCATCAGGTCCAGCTCCATCCGTGAGACCCTCGACGCTCTGCTGGCGGCGGGGCTCGTGCGTCGGGAGCGCCTGCCCGTCTCGGGCCCCGGACGTCCCTCGTTCGGGTACTCCTCCGTCGTTCCCACCGACGTCGAGGGTCCGCTGCGGATGTTCCTCGACGTCCTCGGTGCCACGGTCTCGGTCCTGCGGGACACCCACCCGACCCCGGCCGCCGCGGCCCGTCAGATCGGGGTCGCGTGGGCGGATCGCATGGTGGGTGAGGCGATCCCGGACCACCGGGTCCACTCGGCGCGCGCGTACGCGCACCTGCGGCTCGCCGATCACATGGACAAGATCGCCTTCTTCTTCTCCGCCCTCGGCTTCGGCGCCGCGGTGTCGGAGGACCGGCGGGAGATCGAGTGCCGGGCGTGTCCGTTCATGCGCGCCGGGCAGGTCGACGGATTGATGTGCGAGGTGCACCGGGGGATGGCGGCCCGCGTCGTCGAGACGACCTCCCGGGGCCGAGCCACCGCGCGGCTCGAGCCGTGGGCCACGCAGTCGAGCTGCCACATGGTGCTCAGCGAAAAATGATCGCCCGACGGGATCGCCCACCCACCAGCATTTGGCGGGGGATCTCCGGTATAAATGACACGACGCCCCCTGGATGAAGGAGTCAGCCGTTGAGCACCACCTCCGGAACCCGCCCGACCGCCGGAATGGACGGCTCGGCCACCGACGCCCTCCTGAGGATGGGACGGCGCTTCACCAAGAAGTCCACCAACGTCGCGGACGACCTCCGCACGGTCACCATCGAGGGTGGTCGCGACGCCGACACCTTCTACCGTGACCGCTGGAGCCACGACAAGGTGGTGCGCTCCACCCACGGCGTCAACTGCACGGGCTCCTGCTCGTGGAAGGTGTACGTCAAGGACGGCATCATCACGTGGGAGGCCCAGCAGACCGACTACCCGACCGTCGGTCCGGACCGCCCCGAGTACGAGCCCCGCGGCTGCCCCCGCGGCGCCGCCTTCTCCTGGTACACCTACAGCCCCACGCGCGTGCGCTACCCGTACGCGCGAGGCGTGCTGGTCGAGATGTTCCGCGAGGCCAAGGCGCAGTTCGACGACGACCCGGTGCGGGCGTGGGCCTCGATCGTGGAGGACCCCGAGAAGGCGCGCCGGTACAAGCAGGCCCGCGGCAAGGGTGGCCTCGTGCGCGTGACGTGGGAGGAGGCCGTCGAGATCGCCTCGGCCGCCCACGTGCACACGATCAAGGCGTACGGTCCCGACCGTCTCGCGGGCTTCTCGGTCATCCCGGCCATGTCGATGGCCTCCTATGCGGCCGGTGCCCGGTTCTACTCCCTGCTCGGCGGCACCATGCTGAGCTTCTACGACTGGTACGCCGACCTCCCGCCGGCCTCCCCCAGATGTTCGGCGACCAGACCGACGTGCCCGAATCCGCCGACTGGTGGGACGCCGCGTACCTGATGATGTGGGGCTCCAACGTCCCCGTCACCCGTACTCCGGACGCGCACTTCATGACCGAGGTCCGCTACCGCGGCACCAAGGTCGTCGCCGTCGCCCCCGACTATGCGGACAACGTCAAGTTCGCCGACGAGTGGGTCCCCGCGGCGCCGGGCACCGACGCGGCGCTGGCCATCGCCATGGGCCACGTCATCCTCAAGGAGTTCTTCGTCGAGAAGAACACCCCGGAGTTCTCCTCCTACGTCGCCACCTACACCGACCTGCCGTTCCTCGTGCGCCTCGAGACGCGTGAGATCGACGGGCGCGAGGTGCTCGTCCCGGGCAAGTTCCTCATGGCCTCCGACCTCGGTGACACCAGCGAGAACGCCGACTTCAAGCCGATGCTGCTCGACGGGGCCGACGACCCCAACGGCGTGCCGGTCGTGCCGGGCGGCTCGCTCGGTCACCGGTTCGGCGAGGAGGGCAAGGGCAAGTGGAACCTCGACCTCGGTGACATCCGTCCGCTGCTGACCACCGCCGGAGACGGCGCCGGCGGCACGGAGGTCGCGCTGCCGCGGTTCGACACCCTCGACGGCACCGCCGCCACGATGATCCGTGGCGTGCCCACGCGCGAGATCGAGGGCCAGTTGGTCTGCACCGTCTTCGACCTGCTGCTGGCCCAGTACGGCGTCGCCCGCGAGGGACTGCCGGGTCAGTGGCCGGCCGGCTACGAGGACCCCGACGGTGTCGGCACGCCGGAGTGGCAGGAGACCTTCACCGGTGTCCCGGCCGCGCAGTGCATCCGCATCGCTCGCGAGTTCGCCGGCACCGCACGGGATTCCGGCGGACGCTGCATGATCATCATGGGCGCGGGCACCAACCACTGGTTCCACTCCGACACCATCTACCGCACGTTCCTCACCCTCACGACCCTCACCGGGTGCCAGGGCAAGAACGGTGGCGGCTGGGCCCACTACGTCGGTCAGGAGAAGGTGCGTCCGCACACCGGCTTCAGCCAGATGGCGTTCGCCCTGGACTGGCAGCGCCCGCCGCGCCAGAACATCTCGGCGGCGTTCTTCTACCTGCACACCGGCCAGTGGCGCTACGACTCCCACGGCGCCGACGCCATCGCCGCCGCGACCGGCACCGGGATGTGGAAGGGCAAGTCGCCCGCCGACCTGCTCGCCGCCTCCGCCCGCATGGGGTGGATGCCGAGCTTCCCCACCCTCGCCGGCAACATCCTCGACCACTGCGACGCCGCCAAGGCCGAGGGGATGGCGCCCAAGGACTACATCGTCCGCGAACTCACCAGCGGGCGACTCAAGTTCGTCGCGGAGGACCCCGACGGCGAGCACAACCACCCCAAGGTGCTCACGGTGTGGCGCTCCAACCTCATGGGCTCGAGCTCCAAGGGCAACGAGTACTTCAACAAGATCCTGCTGGGCACCGACCACTCACTGCGGGCCGAGCCGGCCGGGGAGGGGCACCGCGGCAGCGAGGTCACCTGGAACCCGGACCTGCCCGAGGGCAAGCTCGACCTGCTCATGTGCCTGGACTTCCGGATGACGAGCACGACGCTGTTCTCCGACCTCGTCTTCCCGGCCGCGACCTGGTACGAGAAGTACGACCTGTCCAGCACCGACATGCACCCCTACGTGCACTCCTTCAACCCGGCGATCAACCCGCCGTGGCAGGCCAAGAGCGACTACGTGACGTTCAAGCTCATGGCCGAGAAGGTGAGCGAGCTCGCCGCGACGCACCTGGGCACCCGCACCGACCTGGTGCTCGCGCCGCTGCAGCACGACACACCCGACGCCATGGCCTACCCGCGCGGCGTGGCCAAGGACTGGCGTGCCGGGGAGTGCGACCCCGTCCCGGGCAAGACGATGCCCAAGATGGTCGAGGTCGAACGCGACTACACGACGGTGGCCCAGAAGTGGGGCGCCATCGGACCGCTCGCGAGCAAGCTCGGCATGGTCACCAAGGGCGTCACCTACGACCCGACGCCCGAGGTCGAGATGCTGCGCGGCCGCAACGGCAAGGTCCGGGGCGGCATCGCCGACGGCCAGCCGGCCCTGACCGAGGACCGGCACATGTGCGAGGCCATCCTCGCGTTCTCCGGCACGACCAACGGCCGCCTCGCCACCGAGGGGTGGAAGCAGTACGAGGAGCGCACCGGCATGAAGCTGGCCGACCTCTCCGCCGACGAGGCCGGCAAGCGCATCACGTTCACCGACACGCAGGTGGCGCCGCAGTCGGTCATCACCTCACCCGAATGGTCGGGCAGCGAGCACGGTGGCCGCCGGTACAGCCCGTTCGTCGTCAACGTCGAGCGGCTCAAGCCGTGGCACACGGTCACCGGCCGGCAGCAGTTCTACATCGACCACGACTGGTTGAGCGAGTCCGGGGAGGCGCTGCCGGTGTTCCGGCCGCCGCTCAACATGCACCTGCTCTACGGCGAGCCCGAACTCGGGCAGCCCGACGCCGAGGGGCTGGGCCTCACGGTCCGCTACCTCACCCCGCACAACAAGTGGTCGATCCACTCCGAGTACCAGGACAACCTGCTCATGCTCAGCCTGGCCCGCGGCGGGCAGGCCATCTGGATGAGCACGGTCGACGCCGACAAGCTCGGCATCAAGGACAACGACTGGATCGAGGCCGTCAACCGCAACGGTGTCATCGCGGCGCGGGCCATCGTCTCCACGCGCATGCCGCAGGGCACGGTCTACATGCACCACGCCCAGGACCGCACGATCAACGTGCCGATCGCCGAGGCGAGCGGCAAGCGCGGCGGCATCCACAACTCGGCCACGCGAATCCTGTTCAAGCCCAGCCACGTCGCCGGTGGGTACGGACAGATCTCGTGGGCGTTCAACACCTACGGCCCGACGGGTAACCAGCGCGACGAGGTCACCGTCATCCGCCGCCGCAGCCAGGAGGTCACCTACTGATGGCATCCATGCCCGCGGCGTCCCCCGCCGCGACCCCGAGCCGCCCGACCCGCGCCCAGCAAGGAGCGATCTGATGCGCGTCATGGCCCAGATGGCGATGGTGATGAACCTCGACAAGTGCATCGGGTGTCACACCTGTTCGGTCACGTGCAAGCAGGCATGGACCAACCGTTCCGGCACCGAGTACATCTGGTGGAACAACGTCGAGACCCGCCCCGGCCTCGGGTACCCCCGCACGTACGAGGACCAGGAGCGCTGGAAGGGTGGCTGGGTCCTCACCAAGAGCGGCCGGCTCAAGCTGCGCGCCGGTGGCCGCGTGAAGAAGCTGCTGCAGATCTTCGCCAACCCGATCCTGCCGGGCATGGACGACTACTACGAGCCGTGGACGTACGACTACGACACGCTCATCAGCGCCCCCTGCAGGAGCACACGCCGGTCGCCCGCCCGTACTCGCTCATCACGGGCAAACCCATGAACATCGAGTGGTCGGCCAACTGGGACGACAACCTCGGCGGCAACTCCGAACTGCTCGAGCGCGACGTGATCCTGCGCAAGGTGCAGGAGGACGTCAAGATGGAGTTCGAGCGCACGTACATGTTCTACGTGCCGCGCATCTGCGAACACTGCCTCAACCCGAGCTGCGCGGCCTCCTGCCCGAGCGGTGCGATCTACAAGCGCGAGGAGGACGGCATCGTCCTCGTCGACCAGGACGCGTGCCGCGGCTGGCGGCAGTGCATCACCGGCTGCCCGTACAAGAAGGTCTACTTCAACCACCGCACCGGCAAGGCCGAGAAGTGCACGTTCTGCTTCCCGCGCATCGAGGTCGGCATCCCGACCGTGTGCTCGGAGACGTGCGTGGGCCGGCTGCGCTACATCGGCCTGGTGCTCTACGACGCCGACAAGGTGCTGGAGGCCGCCACCGAGCCCGACGAGAAGCGGCTCTACCAGGCGCAGCGTGAGTGCTTCCTCGACCCGCACGACCCCGTCGTCATCGAGGAGGCGCGTCGCGCCGGCATCGCGGAGGACTGGATCGCGGGCGCGCAGAAGTCCCCGGTGTGGCGCCTCATCCACGACTACGAGGTCGCGCTGCCGCTGCACCCGGAGTACCGCACCATGCCGATGGTCTGGTACATCCCGCCGCTGTCGCCGATCGTCGACGAGGTCACCCGCAGCGCGGGCCCGGCCACCGACGTGGAGTCGCACGACGTCCTGTTCAGCGCCATCGACACGCTGCGCATCCCGAGTGCGTACCTGGCGGAGCTGTTCACCGCGGGCGACGTCACCATCGTCGAGAACGTGCTCAAGAAGCTCGCGGCGATGCGCTCGTACATGCGCGACATCAACCTGGGCCGCGACCCGAAGGCCGAGATCCCGGCGTCGGTGGGCATGACCGAGGAGGCGATGTACGACATGTACCGCCTGCTCGCGATCGCGAAGTACGACGAGCGCTACGTCATCCCGAGCGCCCACGTCGAGGACGCCCACCGCCTCGAGGAGCTCGCCACCGACTGCGCGGTCTCCGAGTACGGCGGGGGAGACTCCCCGTTCGGGGCCGACTCCGGTCGGGGTGGTCCGGTGCCGGTGGCCATCCAAAGCCGCAACGAGATCGCCAAGCGGATGTCTGCCGATCGCATGGGCGATCCTTCGGACCGTTCGGAGGGGCTGACGCAGTGAAGCTCTCCCTGCCCCTGTTGCGCCGCAAGCCCGCCCCGGCCATCGCGGCGCCGACCCACCCGGAGGAGCGCGACCCCGAGACGGGCACGCCGTGGGAGCCGTCGGTGCCCGCCGGTCTGTCGGGGCACATGCCCGACACCGCTGTGCCCCGCAGCGCGACGGTGCTCGAACGTTCCCGGGGTGTGCGGGTCACCGAGGCGGATCGCGTGATCTACCAGGCGGCCTCGCTGCTGCTGGACTACCCCGACGACCAACTCCTCGCGGACCTCCCGGTGATCCGGGCCGCCATCGAGGAGGGTGCGTCGGGTCCGGCGGCGCGGCATCTGCTCGCCGTCGTCGAGTACCTCGAGCAGGTACCACTGCAGGCGGCGCAGTTCTCCTACGTCGAGACGTTCGACCTGCGCCGTCGCTGCTGCCTCCACCTGACCTACTACGCCTACGGCGACACGCGGCGTCGCGGCATGGCCCTGCTCGACATCAAGCAGGCCTATCAGCGCTGCGGTGCGACCCTCGCCGAGGACGAGCTGCCCGACCACCTGTGCGTCGCGCTCGACTTCGCGGCCAGTGTCGACGGTGCCGTCGGCCGCACCCTCCTGCTCGACCACCGGCCGGGTCTGGAGTTGCTGCGGATCTCCCTGACCGACCGGCAGTCGCCGTACGCGCACGCCATCGAGGCCGTGACCTGCACCCTGCCGGCGTTGGCCGGGCAGGACCGCGACACGGTGCGTTCTCTCATCGCCTCCGGGCCCCCCGACGAGCAGGTCGGGATGGAGGCGTTCGTCTCTGGTAGTCACGCCGCGAGTGGAGCGAGGGTCTGATCATGGATGTCCTGTTGTGGCAGGTGCTGCCGTACGTGTGTATCGCGACGTTCGTCGTGGGCCACTGGTGGCGCTACAAGTACGACAAGTTCGGGTGGACCACCCGCAGCTCGCAGATGTACGAGAGCAAGCTGCTGCAGATCGGCAGCCCGCTCTTCCACTTCGGCATCCTCGTGGTGCTCGCCGGGCACGTGATGGGCCTGGTCATCCCCAAGCGGTGGACCGAGGCCGTCGGCATCACCCAGGAGATGTACCACGTCATGGCGGTGGCGCTGGGCGCCATCGCAGGGTTCTGCACCATCGTCGGCATGATCATCCTGATCTACCGCCGCCGCATGACCCCGGCCGTGTTCTCGGCGACGACCGCCAACGACAAGATCATGTACGTCTTCCTCGCCGCGGCGATCCTCACGGGTCTGGCCAACACGGTGCTGGGCAACGTCGTGTCGCACTACGACTACCGCGAGGGCGTCTCGATCTGGTTCCGGGAGTTGTTCTACCTGAGCCCCAACCCCGACCACATGACGGCGGCGCCGCTGACGTTCCAGATGCACACGCTGCTCGTGTTCCTCCTGTTCGCGCTGTGGCCGTTCACCCGCCTGGTGCACGTGTTCAGCGCGCCGCTGAGCTACATGTGGCGCCCCTACGTCGTGTACCGCTCGCGTCTGGGCTCACGCCTCGGTGCGAGTGAGTCCCGCCGGGGCTGGGAGCGCAGCGAACTCAAGCGGTCCGCCGCCGACCACGCGGCCGGCTCGCACAGCGCCTCCCGACGCTGAGCCGAAATTCACGAACTCACCCCCACGAACGCCGAGACCGCCGCCTATAGGCGGCGGTCTCGGCGTTCATGGGGGGCGTCGGGGGATACGCGAGGTCACCCCCGACTCGTCCGACGATGATCCCGGGACGGGGTATAGCACTTGTGCTACGCGGGCCGTATGGTGGGGTTCATGAGCAGGACCGTAGGACTGAGAGAGCTTCGGCAGGACGCCTCCGAGCTCGTGCGCCGGGTCGAGATGGGCGAAGAGTTCGTCGTCACGGTGGCCGGGCGAGCGAGCGCGCGCCTCGTGCCGGCCAGGCCGTCCCAGTGGGGCCGTTGGTCCGACCTGGAGGAGCTGTTCCGGGGGCCTGCGGACTCTGCGTGGGCGCAGGATCGTGATCTGGTCGACGACGAGCTGCGTGACCCGTGGGGGCGGCCGTGACCGAGCCGCCCGTCGAGCGGGCGATCCTCGACACCAGCGTGCTGATCGGACCCGCCGTCACCCCTGTGCCCGGCATCGTGGCGATCAGCGCCGCGAGCCTGGCCGAGTTGCACTTCGGCGTCCTGGTCGCGAAGGACGACGCCACGCGCGCCGAACGTCTGCGGCGTCTCAGCGTGCTGCAGCGCCGCTTCGACGCCCTGCCGATCGACGACGCCGTCGCCGCGAGCTACGGCCGACTCGCCTCCGCGGTGGTCGCCACCGGACGGCAACCTCGACGACGCACCATGGATCTCCTGATCGCGGCCACCGCCCACGCGCACGGCGCGACGTTGTACACGCGGAACCCGGACGACTTCGCGGGTCTCGAGTCCGTGGTCCCGGTCATCGGAGTCTGAGACACCTGTAGCAGAAAGCGCACCGCACGCGTCGGCCGTCGCCCGACATACTGGATCGATGCAGGATCGCGATTCGACGCTGCCGGTGCTCCGGGTGTTCCCCGACTACATGGCCGACCCCGTCTGGAACGAGGAGGGGGCCATGGTCGACACCGGTCACCTGCCCATCTCGAACGGCCTCCGCATCGACCTGCGGACGTGGCGCCAGGAGTGGGAGGACCTGCTCGGCGTCGCCGTGAGCCGGTACTCGATCGTCGACGAGACCGCGCATCAGGAGTGGCAGGCACGCGGACGCGGGCTGACGAAACGGCTCCAGGACCAGCTGGCCGGCCGCGCCACCGTGATCTACGAACCGTGAACCGACCCGCTCGAACAGGTGCGATGCCACGTGTGGTGGCGGTCAGCGTCCGCGGTTGCGCGGGTGGTTCCGCGCCTGACGTTCGTTGCCCCGGCGATAGTTGCCGGTCAGCCTGGCCATGAGCTCTTGAGGGTCCTCCCGCTCGACGTCGTCGAGGAAGGCCGCCGCGCGACGCCCCCGCAGGGTCGTCACCGGCCGGCCGTGGTGGCTGATGACGACGTCCGCACCACGCACGACGTACGCGAATCCCTCCGGGGCAGGCATGCCGGAAGGCTAGCGCCCCACCCTTGCGGATCGGACGACGTGATCGATGTGCCCGGCATGACGTGGGTCGTTGTGGTCGACATGGTGTCTCTCCCAGCTTCGAGGGCCGCCCGGAACGGCAGCGTCACCCCTACCTCGAACGGCGCCGACGCGGATCGACACTCGAGCCCGAGATAGTTCTCGAACACGTGGAACGCCACGTCTCGGCGAGCGGGTGCCGCGGTGATCCGGCGGGTGCTCGGAGGGTCGGGGCGCGGGGATCGGGCTAGGGTCGGGGCATCCGGTGAGGAGAGATGCCATGTCGCGCGAGTCCGAGCTGGGTCGCCGTAGCTTCATGCGGTTCGGTGCGCTCGCGCTGGCCGGGGTCGCGATGCCGGGTCTTGCGGCCTGCACCGCACCCTCTTCCGACGCCGTCACCTCCCAGCTCGTCCACGGCGCGACCGGTGGCGGGCTCAAGGACTCCCTCGATCCGCACTTTCCGGTGACGATCCCCGACATCGCCCGGGTGCGGCAGCTCTACGAATCGCTGTACCGCTTCACCCCCGACTACCGCATCGAACCCGCGCTGGCCGAGGAGATCACGCCCAACGCCGACGCCACCCAGTGGACCATCCGGCTGCGACCCGGCGTCACCTTCCACGACGGCCGTCCCGTCACCTCGCGCGACGTCGAGGCCAGCCTCGCCCGGATGCTGAACCCCGAGAACCCCTCGCCGTTCATGTCCGACATCGCCCCGATCGCCGACCTGCAGAGCAGCCGGGTGCTCGATGCCCGCACCTACCGCGTGCACCTCACAGAGCCCTACGTCATCCTCGATCGGATGCTCGCGGGCTATTCCACCGGCATGGTCCCGGCCGACTTCGACCCGGAGAACCCGATCGGCACCGGCCCGTTCTCCTACGGGCAGTTCGTTCCGGGACAACGCAGCAGCTTCCGCCGATACGCCGACTACTGGGACGTGCCCGCCTCCTTCGACGAGCTGGTCATCGCCAACTTCACCGACGACGCGGCCAAGGTCAACGCCCTTCTCGCCGGCCAGGTGCAGTCCATCGACAACCTGCCCGCCTACCTCGTCGACGCCATCGGCGCGCAGGGGGCGAGGGCGCTGGTCTCCGAGACGGGTGGCTGGGTCCCCTTCACCATGCGCGTCGACGCGGCGCCGTTCTCCGACGTGCGCGTCCGGCAGGCCATCCGCCTCATCGCCGACCGGCAGCAGATGATCGACCAGGCCTACAGCGGGTACGGACGCCTCGGCAACGACCTCTACGCCCCGTTCGACCCCGACTACATCGGCAACGAACTCCCGCAACGGCACCAGGACATCGACCAGGCCCGGGCGCTACTCCGCCAGGCCGGACACGCGGACCTGCAGGTCGAACTCGTCACCTCCGCCGGTGTGGGCGCCGGCGCCGTCGAGGCCGCGAGCCTGTTCGCCCAACAGGCCCGACGCGCCGGAGTGTCGGTGCGGCTCAACCAGGTCGACTCCAGCGTCTTCTACGGCGACCAGTACCTCTCGTGGGTGTTCGCGCAGGACTTCTGGAACACCCGCCTCTACCTGCCACAGGTCGCGCAGTCCTCGCTGAAGGGCTCGCCGTACAACGAGACCCACTTCGACCATCCGCGGTTCACCGAGCTGATCCGCTCGGCGTTCCGGGAGACCGACGAGGAGCGCCGCCGCCGACTGGTTCAGGACGCGCAGCGCATCGAGTACGAGGAGGGCGGGTTCCTCATCTGGGCCTTCCAGAACCAGGTCGACGCGTACAGCACCTCGCTCGCCGAGGTCCAGCCCGCTGTCGAACAGCCTGTCAGCTCCTACCGATTCAACCTCTTCCGCCCGGCGGGGACGTCATGAGCACCGCGACGCCGACCCCCACGCAGGGAGCCTCCGAGTCGCGGCGGTCACCGCAGCGCGCCTGGGCGCGGTGGATCGCGCGCCGTGTGGGGTTGGCCGTGCTCACCCTCTGGCTCGTGTCGGTCATCGTGTTCCTCGCGACCTCGGCCCTCGGCGATCCCGTCCGCGCCATCCTCGGCCGCGACTTCGAGGTCAGCCCGGAGCGGGTCGCGGCGATCCGCGCCGAACTCGAGCTCGACCGCTCCCTGCCCGAGCGCTACCTGTCCTGGCTCGGCGGTCTGCTCCGAGGTGACCTCGGGTCGTCGGTGGCCGCCGGCATCCCCGTCTCCGAACTCATCGGCGACCGCGTGGTCAACAGCCTCTTCCTCGTGGCGCTCGTTGCGCTCGTGATGATCCCCGTCGCCCTCGGTCTGGCGCTGCTGTGCGCCCGGTTCCGCGGCACCCGCCTCGACGACGCGATCCAGGTGATCACGCTCGGACTCGCCGGGGTGCCGGAGTTCGTCTCCGGGATCCTGCTCGTGGCCCTGTTCTCCACGACGGTCCTGCACCTGCTGCCGGCGGTGACCGCGCTGCCCATCGGCGCGCGGCCCTGGCACGTGCCGGCGTCGATGATCCTGCCCGTGGCCACGCTCGTCGTCGCGATCGTCCCCTACCTCACGCGCATCCTGCGCTCGACGCTCGTCGAGGCGCTGGACTCGGACTACGTCGAACTCGCCCGGCTCAAGGGCGTGCCGGAGACGCGGGTGCTCATGCGGCACGCCCTGCCGAACACGGTGGTGCCGGCGATCCAGGTGACGGCGTTGCAGCTCGGGTGGCTGGTCGGCGGCGTCGTGCTCGTGGAGTACCTCTTCAACTACCCGGGGATCGGGGCGATGCTCGTGGACGCCGTGCGCAACTCCGACTTCCCCGTGGTCCAGGCGCTGACGATGATCATCGCGGGCGCCTACGTCCTGGTGAATCTCGTCGCCGACGTCCTGTCGATCCTGTCGACGCCGCGGGCACGGACGGGGATGGTGTGATGAGCGAGAACAGCACCTCCGGCGTCGACGGCGCCGCGGCGATGAGCGGCACACCGACACCTCGCTCCCGCCGCGGCTCGGGGATCGCCTCGATGGCGCGTGACCCCAAGATCCTCATCGGCACCGTCATCACGCTGCTCGTCGTCGGGCTCGCGGTGCTCGGACCGTTCATGGCGCCCTACGGGGAGTACGACATCGTCGGCGACCCGTTCTCGACCCAGGGCTCGTTCCTCGGCACCGACCACCTCGGGCAGGACGTGCTCTCGCGGGTCCTGCACGGTGGGAGCTCCGTGCTGCTCATGTCGGTGCTCGCGACGCTGCTCGGCGTCGGCGTCGGAGTGGCCGCGGGGGTCGTCGCGGCCTACGCCGGAGGGTGGCTGGACGAGGTCGTCATGCGGTTGGGCGACGTGCTGCTCGCGTTCCCGCAGATCCTCCTCGCGCTCGCCGTGCTCAGCGCCGTCGACGAACCGACGTGGTGGATGATCGTGCTGCTCGTGGCGCTGGCCCACGCGCCACGCGTCGCGCGGGTGGCACGCGGCGTCGCCTCCACGTACGTGGCTCAGGACTTCATCGCCTCGGCCGAGGCCATGGGCGAATCGCGGTGGCGCATCGTCGTCTCCGAGCTCGGGCCCAACCTCGTCGTCCCGCTGCTGGCCGAGACGGGTCTACGGTTCACGTACTCGATCGGCATGGTGGCCGGCATCGGGTTCCTCGGGTTCGCCACCGATCCCGGTGCCGCCGACTGGGGTCAGATGACGAGTGAGAACCGTCTCGCCCTCCTCGTGCAGCCGTGGGGTGTCATCGCCCCGGTGCTGCTCATCGCCCTGCTGACCATCGGCACCAACCTCATCGCCGACGGCTTCGGTGCGCGCGCCGCCAGGGGGACCTCATGACCGTCACCGACCGCCCCGCAGAGCAGCCCGTGGAGGGCCCGGTCTGCACGGTCGCCGGGCTGCGGGTCCGGCTCACCGGCACCGCCACCGACGTCGTCGAGGGGTTCGACCTCGCCATCTCACCCGGGGAGATCGTGGGCCTCGTCGGCGAATCCGGTTCGGGCAAGACGACGGCCGGCACCGCCCTGCTCGGGTACGCCCGACGCGGCGCCCGGATCGACGACGGCACGATCACGGTGGCCGGCCACGACCTTCGTTCGATGAGCGACGACGAGATCCGCCGCATCCGCGGGGTCGACGTGGCCTACGTGCCGCAGGACCCGAGTTCGGCGCTCAACCCCTCCCATCGCATCGGCGCCCAGTTGCGCGAGCTGCTCGACCTGCACGACGTCGGCCCGGCGGGCGAGCGGGACGCGGCGATCCGGGCGATCCTGCCGGAGGTGGGGCTGCCGAACGACGACGAGTTCCTGCGGCGCTACCCCCACCAGCTCTCCGGCGGCCAGGTGCAGCGGGTCGCGCTCGCCATGGTGTTCCTGCCGCGGCCCAAGGTGCTCGTCCTCGACGAACCCACCACCGGACTCGACGTGACCACGCAGGGGATGGTGCTGAGCACACTCGCCAACCTGTGTGAGCGGTACGACGTCGCCGCCCTGTACGTGACGCACGACCTCGCGGTGGTCTCGCAGATCTCCGACCGGGTGGCGGTGCTGTACGCGGGGCTCGTCGTCGAGATCGGGCCGACCGCAAGGATCTTCGCCGAACCCGCGCACCCGTACACCCGCGCGCTGCTCGGGGCGATCCCGCTGCTGCACCAGCCGTTCAAGCTGACCGGCATCCCCGGCGCGACGCCGCCGCCGGGACACCGGCCGAGCGGCTGCCGGTTCCACGATCGGTGCGAGTTCGCGGTGGCCGAATGCGCCACGACCGACCCGCAACTCGTCGACGTGTCGGCGGACCACGCCGCCCGGTGCATCCGCCTGGCGGAGCTGCCGCCGTGGGACGCGAGCGACCGCATCCTCGCCGACACCGATCCCCAGGCCCGGCGCGACGTGGTGCTCTCGGTGCACGACCTCGACGTCTCCTACGGCCGGTCGACCGTGGTGCACGGGGTGACGTTCGACCTCGCCCAGCGCGAGATCGTCGCGCTGGTGGGCGAATCGGGCTCGGGCAAGACGACGATCTCCCGCTGCATCGGCGGACTGCACGACCAGTGGAGCGGCGTCGTCGAGTTCGAGGGCGCGGCCCTGGCGACGTCGTCACGGCGACGCACGACCGAACAGCGACGTCAGGTGCAGTACGTCTTTCAGAACCCCTACCAGTCGTTGAACCCGCGCCGCACCATCGAGCAGATCCTCACCCGGCCACTACGGATCTTCGGAATCGCCTCCTCGCGCAAGGACGCCCGCGACCGGGCGGCGACGCTGCTGGACGACGTGCAACTCGGGTCACGGGTGCTGGGGCTACGCGCCAACCGCCTGTCGGGTGGCGAGCGTCAACGGGTCGCGATCGCGCGGGCCCTCGCCGCCGAGCCCGCGGTGCTGGTCTGCGACGAGATCACCTCGGCGCTGGACGTGTCGATCCAGGCGTCCATCGTCGACCTGCTGCTGGGGATCAAGCACGTGCGCGGGATCTCGATGGTGTTCGTCACCCACGACCTGCCGCTCGTGCGCACCATCGCCGACCGCATCCTCGTGCTGAGCGGCGGCCGGGTCGTCGAGCAGGGGCTCACCGCGCAGGTGTTGGACGCGCCCCAGGAGGAGTACACGCGCACCCTCATCTCGCACACCCCGACGTTCGACGACCCCGCTCGGCCCTGACGAGCGCGGGCGGCGCGATCGCCCGGGTGGCTCAGTGGTCGTCGCCGACGCGGCGGGCCACCGCGTCGATCCCGAGGACGAGGACGAGGCCGAGCACGGCGAGCAGGGTGGGCATGAGCCAGGTGTCGGCGGCGGGCAGAGCCATCTCGGTGCTCTCCAGGCCGTGCGGCCACGGCCACAGGATGCGGATCGAGCCGATCATGAGGCCGATCATCGACGCCACGACGGCGTCATGGTGGTGGGTGAGCAGCCACGACAGGCCCTTGGCCGCCAGCGAGAGGCCGACGACGCAACCGAGCGCGAACACCCCGAGGACGAGGAAGTCCCGCTGACTCACGGCGCCGATCACGTGGGCGTACACGCCCATGAGGACGAGCAGGAACGAGCCGCTGATCCCGGGCAGGATCATCGCGCAGATGGCGATCGCGCCGGTGACGAAGTAGACCCACAGCTCGGGCGCCTGGCCACCGGTCTGTGCTGCGGGGGAGATGCCGAGGAGGAAGAAGAACGCCACCGCCCAGACCGCGGCGAGGGCGATGTGGCGCACGTCGGAACGCTGCAGTTGTCTCCAGCACAGCAGGCACGCCCCGACGATGAAACCGGTGAAGAGGCCGGCCATCTGCTCGGGGTAGGTGGCCAGTGCCCGCTCCAGCGGGGCGGCCAGCAGGAAGACGGCCAGCAGGATGCCGCCGATGAGGCTGACGATCCAGATCCAGGGGACGTTCTTGAGAGCCCCGACGATACCCTTGCCGTCGAACCTCAGCGCGGTGGTCGCCACGTCGACGCAGCGTCCCAGGGCGGCGATGAGGTGCCGGTAGATGCCGAGGACCAGGGCCACCGTGCCGCCGGACACGCCGGGGACGACGTCGGCGGACCCCATCGCGAACCCACGCGCGAGCTGGGCCGGGATCGACCGCGGCGAGGTGGAGAACTCGGGCGCGGGACGGCGCTGCTCGGCGGTCCGGGCGTCGGCGTCGTCGGTTCGCGGGGTCGAGGGGCTGGGCTGCGGGGTCGGCTCGGGCACCTACCCGAGGCTACCGGGGGCCGGTGGGGGCGGCCGAATCCGTCGACGGGTGCGAGCGGCCGCCGCCTCCTAGGCTTGGACCATGAGCTCTGCGAGCAGCACACCGGACAGCTCTCGACGCGTCGCCGACGCCATGAAGGCCGTGCGTCGCGAGGGGTTCCTGACCGAGGAGCAACGTGGCAACGCCGGAAGGGACGCGCCGCTGCCGTTGTGGGACGGGCAGACGAACTCCCAGCCCACGACCGTGTCGAACATGCTCGAGCTGCTGGCGGTGCCCACCGGCGCGAAGGTCCTCGACGTCGGGGCCGGGTCCGGGTGGACGACGGCGCTGCTCGCGCACCTGGTCGGGTCCACCGGGTCGGTGCTGGGCCTGGAGATCGTGCCCGATCTGGCCAGGTGGGGCGCGGCCAATGTCGAGGCGTCGCAGCAGTCCTGGGCCCGGTTGGAGGTTGCCGACGCCGACGAGGTGGGACGCGCCGCGGAGGCTCCCTACGACCGGATCCTCGTCTCGGCGATGGCGACGACCCTGCCCCTTTACCTCGTCGACCAGCTCGCCCCCGGCGGAGTCATGGTCGTGCCCGTCGACGGCCGGATGATCCGCGTCGAGCGCCCGGCGGACGGCGGCCCGCCGACCCGCACCGAGCACGGCTTCTACCGCTTCGTCCCCCTTGTGACCCGCGACTGAGAGCCGACCCGTCTCAGCCGCCTCGGCTCACCGGTCGTGAGTGTCGGTCTCTCGTGCTCACGCCGGGCGGCCTGCCCCCACGGTCCGGTCGAGGAAGGCCAGGACGTCGGCGGTGACCTCGTCGCGGTTCGTCTCGTTGAGCACCTCGTGCCGCGCCCCGGGGTAGAGGTGCACCTCGACATCGCGAAGCCCGGCGTCGGAGTAGCGCTTCGCGACCGTCTCCACGCCGTCGCCCTTCTCACCGCCGACCGGGTCGTCGTGTCCGGAGATCAACAGCACGGGGAGATCCGGCCGGATCGCGGCGAGCGCCTCGGTGCCGGCGGCACGCGCGAGTGAGCCCATCCCGGCCGGTGACGGCGCGGCCCATCCGCACATCGGGTCGGCCACGTAGGCGTCGACCTCGGCCTCGTCGCGGGAGAGCCACTCGAATCCGGTGCGGTGCTCGAAGGGCGCGTTGAAGACGCTGAGGTCGGCCGGGGCGTCGGAGCCGAGCATGGCGGCGATGACCTCCGGATCACCGGTACCCGACAGGATCACGGCCTGCACGTCGTCGGCGTGATCGAGCAGGTACTGCTGCGAGGCGAACGAGCCCATCGAGTGCCCGAACAGTGCGACGTCCAGGCCGGGATCGTCCTCGCGAAGACGTCGATGCAGTGCGTCGACATCGTCGACCCACCCCGCCCAGCCGTCGGCGCCCCAGGCGCCGTAGTCACCGGCAGCGGTCAGGCCCGAACCACGCGCGTCCGGTGCGTAGACCAGGTAGCCGGCTGCCGTCAGCGCCTCGGCGAAACGGCGGTAACGGGCAGCGTGTTCGGCCAGCCCGTGCTGGATCTGGACGACGGCGCGGGGTTCGCCCTCGGGCGCCCACCGATACACGTGAAGATCGATGCCGTCTCGGCTGGTCACGGTGATCGTGCTCTCCTGCATTCACCGACTCTGTCACCTGCGGGCGGCGCCGGGCAAGGCCGTGATCTACTCCAGGATCGCTCCGCGCGAGGCGGACTGGACGAGCTTCTGGTACTTGCCCAGCACGCCCGTGGTGAACCGCGGCGCGATCGGCGTCCACTGCGCGCGCCGCTCCGAGAGTTCCTCACCGTCGACCAGCAGGTCGAGGGTGCCGGAGGCGACGTCGAGGCGGATGCGGTCGCCGTCGCGGACGAGGGCGATGGGGCCGCCGTCGGAGGCCTCGGGGGCCACGTGCCCCACGCACAGGCCCGTGGTGCCGCCGGAGAACCGGCCGTCCGTGAGCAGCAGGACCGTCTTGCCGAGACCCGCCCCCTTGATGGCGCCGGTGATCGCGAGCATCTCCCGCATGCCGGGGCCGCCCTTGGGCCCCTCGTAGCGGATGACCACCACGTCGCCGTCGGTGATCGTGCCGTCCTCGAGGGCGTCCAGCGCGCCGCGTTCGCGCTCGAACACGCGGGCGGTGCCCTCGAACACGTCGGACTCGAAGCCGGCCGACTTCACCACCGACCCCTCGGGGGCCAGCGAGCCGTGCAGGATCGTGATGCCGCCGCGCGGGGAGATCGGGGTGGAGATGGGGTGGATTACCGCGCCGTCCGGGTCGCGGGGGCCGAGCGCCTCGAGGTTCTCGGCGACGGTGCGGCCGGTGACGGTCATGCAGTCGCGGTGCAGCAGGCCCGCCTCGTCGAGCTCCTTCATGACGACGGGCACGCCGCCCACCCGGTCGATGTCGGTCATCACGTAACGGCCGAAGGGCTTGACGTCCGCGAGGTGCGGCACCGTGCGGCTCAACCGCTCGAAGTCGGCGAGTTCGAGGTCGACGTCGGCCTCGTGAGCCATCGCCAGCAGGTGGAGCACCGCGTTGGTGGAGCCGCCGAACGCCATGACCACGGCGATCGCGTTCTCGAACGCCTCCCTGGTCATGATGTCCCGCGCGGTGATGCCCTGGCGCAGGAGTTCGACCACGGCCTCACCGGCGGCGAACGCGGCGGCGTCGCGCCGGCGGTCGACGGCGGGCGGCGCGGCGGACCCCGGCAGCGACATGCCCATGGCCTCGGCGACGGACGCCATGGTGTTCGCGGTGTAGAAACCGCCGCACGCGCCCTCACCCGGGCAGATCGCCTTCTCGATGGCGGTGACGTCGTCGCGGGACATGAGTCCGCTGGCGCAGGCACCGACGGCCTCGTAGGCGTCGATGATCGTCACCTCGCGGTCCTCACCGGTGGACAGGCGGGCACGGCCGGGCATGATCGAGCCCGCGTAGACGTAGACGCTGGCCAGGTTCAGGCGCGCGGCGGCCATGAGCATGCCGGGCTCGGACTTGTCGCAACCGGCGAGCAGCACCGATCCGTCGAGGCGTTCGGCCATCATGACGGTCTCGACGGAGTCGGCGATGACGTCGCGGCTGACGAGCGAGTAGTGCATCCCCTCATGACCCATGGAGATGCCGTCGGAGACGGAGATCGTGCCGAACTCCAGCGGGTAGCCGCCGGCGGCGTGCACGCCCTCCTTCGCCTTCTTGGCGAGGCGGTCGAGCGAGAGGTTGCAGGGGGTGATCTCGTTCCACGAGCTCGCGACGCCGATCTGGGGTTTGGCGAAGTCCTCGTCCCCGAGGCCGACCGCCCGCAGCATGCCGCGGGCGGCCGTCGCTTCGAGCCCGTCGGTGACCTGCCGGGAGCGGGGCTTGATGTCGGGAGTGGAGGAAGTGCCCATGCGGGCGAGTCTAGGTGCGGGCAGGGCAGACCGGGCAGTGCACAGCCCGCCTGACCCGCGGCGGTCAGGTCGAGGCGTTCTCGAGGCGGTCGCCCGTGCGAGCGCGCACCAGCCGGACGCCGATCGCGAACAGCCACACGAGCCAGGCGGCGACGCCGGGCATCCCCACGAACAGGAGCGGCGAACCGTCCGCGATGGCGACGGCGGCTGCTCCGGCGGCGATCAGCAGGCCGCCGCCGACCAGGCCGAGCAGACGCTGCCACGGGGGCGTCAGCGCGCTCGCACTCGCCGCCAGCGCAGCGCCGATGAAGGTGGCGCCGAGCGCCGGCAACGTCAGCGCGAACGCCGCTGCATGCAGCTGCCAGGTGAGCTCGAACGCCGGGCTCGGCTCGGTGAGGTCGGCGGCGGACAGCACGACTCCGATCCACAGGACGGCGTAGAGCGCGTAGGCCGCCGAGAGAGTCGCGGCCGCGGCCACCGCGAGGCGTGAGGAGTCCGCGCCCGCACCCCCACGACGCCCGACCAGTCCGTGGAGGCCGGTGACGAACCCGAGCAGCAGTGGCAGGTTGAGGGTCTCGAGGCCGACCGCGATCGAGACCGCGACCCGGTGCTCGGCATGGAAGGCGAGGACGTCATCGATCGGGTCCCCGAAGGCGGGTGCTCCGACCCAGATCACCACCGCGTTCTGGATCAGCAAGGACGCTGCCAGCGTGATCGCCGTCGCGCCGACGATCCGTTCCCGGTGGGGGTGAGCGGTGTTCTGTCGAGTGTGGCTGTCCCTCCGATCGGGGACTGTCCGTGGGTGTTCATGCTCGCTGCTGGGCGCGATCGGCCGCCCGGCTGGTCGGCATGGTCGCCGACGGTGCGGTGCGGGGCCAGGTCCACGCGGTCCGCAGGATGAAGGCGAGAATGATCAGTTCGAGCGCGACGCCGATGACGTAGAAGTACATCCAGGACTCGCCCACCTGGCCCACCGCGTTGAAGGCCGCGAAGGGGACCTGGATCGAGGCCACGACGAGGTTCGTGATGCGGTTGGCCCGGGCGGGCAGCGCCATCGACAGCATGACCATGACGATGGGGATCGCCAGGAGGGTCAGCGCGGTGAGCGCCCAGGTCTGGGTGATGTCGAACTCCCAGACGACGCCGACGAGGATGTCGCTGACGGTGCCGGGCTTGTAGAAGGCGAGGATGTCCACGTAGACGTACAGGAACAAGAAGCTGGTCCATGCGGCGGCGAGCTTGGCCTGCACGGGGATCGGCGGGTCGTCGAGCAGGTTCGGGGTGGTCGGTCGGCTGGGCATCGGTCTTCTTTCGAGAGTGGCTGTCCCTCCGGTCGAATGGCGGGAGGTCCGGGCGTACACAGGCACGGCCCGGGTCGTTCTGGTCGGTGCCGTCGTCAGAGGGTGACGACGACTTTTCCTCGGGTGTGTCCGGCCCCGACGTAGCGGAGGGCGTCGGCGGCTTCGTCGAGGGGATAGGTGCGGTCGATGAGCGGTGTGACCTGCCCGGTCGCGATCAGGTCGGCCAACGTGAGCAGGTCCTGGCGTTTCTCGACCGACAGGAGGGGCTTCAGCCGCTGACGGGTGAACACCGACAGCACTCGTGCCGTGACGATCCGACCGAGGGGGCCGAGCACGCGGCCACCGCGCCCGCTGTTGGGGATGAGGGTGCCGGTGGGCGTCAGCGCTCGGCGGGTCGCCGCCAAGGGCCGGGCCTCGACGTTGTCGAGGATGACGTCGTAGCGCGTGTCGCTGCAGGTGAAGTCGGTCTGCGTGTAGTCGACGACGTGGTCGGCACCGAGGGAGCGGACCAGGTCGACGTTGCGCGTGCTGCACACCCCCGTCACCTCGGCGCCGAACGCCGTGGCGATCTGGACGGCGAAGGAGCCCACGCCGCCCGACGCGCCCGTGATCAGCACGCTCTGACCCGGTCGGACGCCGGCGATATCGCGCAGGGCCTGCAACGCCGTCAGGCCCGACGTGGCCACCGCGGCCGCGCTCACGACCGACAGGTCGGCCGGCACCGGTACGAGGTGGTCGGCCGGGACGCAGGCGTACTCCGTGAGCGTTCCGGTCGTGCTCCAGCCGAACACCTCGTCGCCGGGGCGGCATGTGGTGACGTCCTTGCCGACCGCCGCGACCACGCCGGCGAGGTCGCGGCCGGGGATGCCGTGGCGTGGCCGGCGGAGCCCGAAGGCCAGGCGCAGTACGTACGGCTCACCGGTGAGGACGAAGTAGTCGCCGATGTGGACCGCCGCCGCGCCCACCTGGACGAGCACGTCCCCGGGCCCCGGCTGCGGTATCCCGATCCGGGACGACTCCAGCACGGACGGCGGGCCGTAGCGCTGATGGACGGCGGCCCGCATCGTCGCCGACCGGGCGGGACTCGCCCCCGGCACCAGGCGTGCTCCGGGATTCGATCGCTGTTCGGCTTCCACAGGAAGCCTCCTCACGTCCTCGACGGACTCGCTGGCTCGTACGGCGTACGATTGCGGTCGTACGTCGTACTATGGCCGTACGCCGTACGAGTGTCAACCACGTTCGCGTGAGCAAGGAGGACGGTGCCTGTGAGCAACCCACGCCAGACCGCGTCGGACGCGGGGCTGAGCAAGGAGCGGGTGGTGGCCGAGGCGATCCGGCTCGCCGACCGTGAGGGGGTCGACGGGCTGAGCATGCGCCGGCTGGCCGGCGAGCTCGGCGCGGGGGCGATGTCGCTCTACCACTACGTGGCGAACAAGGACGAGCTGCTGGACGCCATGATCGACGTCGTGTTCGAGGAGATCGAGCTCCCGCCCGATGACACCGACTGGCAGTCGGCGATGCGACAGCGGGCGGTCTCGGCGCGCCAGGTTCTCGCGCGACACCCCTGGGCGCTGGGCCTGATGGAGTCGCGGACGTCGCCGGGGCCGGCCAACCTCCGCCACCACGAAGCGGTCCTGGCGTGCCTGCGCAAGGCCGGCTTCCCGGTCCTGATGGCGACGCACGCCAACTGGGTGCTAGACAGCTATGTCTACGGTTTCGCCCTTCAGGAGGCCGGGCTGCCGTTCGACACCGCCGAGGAACTCGCGGCCATGGCCGAGGACGTGTTCCTGCCCCAGCTTCCGCCCGAGGAGTTTCCCTACCTCAACGAATCCGCCGCGGCGCTCATCGCTGCCGGTCAAGGCCCGCCGGAGGAGTTCGTCTTCGGCCTCGACCTCGTCCTGGCCGCCCTCGAGGCCCGGAGAGCCTCCGCCTAGCGACGCTCACCGACCCTCGCGAGGGCGACCGAGTTCGATCCTCAGTCGGTGACCTGCAGGATGCCCTTCGCGCCGCGTTCGGCGTCGATCATCGCGTGGGAGACGAAGGCGTAGTGGCCCGCCTCGACGGGGGTCATCTCGACGAATCCGCCCTGGGCGGCCTGCAGCCCGAGGGCCTGACTGCCGTTGGTGCTGCTGTCGCTCAGTGCGCCCTTGCCGTCGCGCAGCAGGTAGGCGCCCTCGTGCCAGACGGTGTCGAACTGCCCGCCGACGACGTGGAACGAGGTCGCGCGGTTGGGGCCGATGTCGAGCACCCAGAACCGGACCGTCTCGCCGACCTTCGCCGGCAGCGGGCGGTGCACGTACTGGTTGGCGTACCCGTTGAACGCGACCGCGTCCGGCTTCTCGGCGGCCAGCTTGTCGGTGTCGACCGCGCCGCCCTGGGCGCCCAGGTACAGCTCGGCCTGCGTGAGGACGTAGGAACGGTCGACGGCCGGCAGGTCCTCGGGTTCGATGACGACCGCGCCCGCCATCCCGGCGGCGATGTGCGCGGTCATCGGCGCGGTTCCGCAGTGGTACATCCAGATTCCCGCCCGCTTGGCGGTGAACCGGTACACGAGGGACTCACCCGGCGGGATCGTGCGCATCGGCGCGTCGGGGGCGACGTCGCCGGCGTGGAAGTCGACGGAGTGGCCCATCGTGCCCTCGTTGATCAGCGTGATCTCGAAGACGTCGCCGATCCGGCCGTGCAGCGTGGGGCCGGGGGCCGTGCCGTTGAAGGTCCACATGGTCTGCCTGACACCGGGGGCGACCTCGAGTTCGACCTCCTGCATCCGCATGGTCAGCGTGTGGGTGGTGGGTCCGTTGCTCTTCGGCAGGGGCGGCAACGCCGCGTCGCGGGCCGTGAAGTCGGCGGCGGGCTTGCGGGCGAAGTCGAGGTCGGCGGCGGCGCCGGTGGGTCCGGCGGACGCCGCGGCCGAGTGCCCGGCGTGACCACCCGGAGCCGGTTCGGCCTGCGTCGCGCCGACCGTGCCCTCCGGGTTCGTGCTCGAGGCACCACCGGTGGTCTTGATGGCGAACGTCATCCCGGCCTGGCGGTGCCCGATGAGGTCGCACCACCCCGTGACGTCGCCGGTGATGACGCCGGCCTCGAACGTCGAACGTCCGCCCGGAGCGACCCGCTCGCTGCGGGTGCCGGTGTCGAGCACGAGGTCATGCTGGGTGGTGGTGTCGGTGTTGACCAGCTCGATGACCAGCGTGTTGCCGGCCGGGACCTCCACGGAGTCGGGGACGAACCGCATGTCGGCGGTCATCTCGACGGTGACACGCGTCGTTTCACCCGAGGCGGTGGCGGTGGCGGCGCTACCGTTCGCGGAAGGGGAGGCGACCGGTGAGACCTGACCCGCCGCGAGGACCGTCGCGATCGCGAGGGCGAGCGCGGCGAGACTCCCGGCGAACTGCGGCGCCGACCACCCGGGGCGGTGGGCCGTACCCACCGCCGCCTCGGGCGTTTCGGTGCTCTTCGCAGCGGGGCTCCGCTCGGCCACGGGCAGCGCGCGCACGCGTGCCGCCTCGCGCCGGCTGAGCCAGGCCAGGGGCAGGAACGCGGTCCACGCTACCCAGGCGATGAGCGACACGACGACGCGCGCGACGCTCGGCAGCGGCAACAGGCAGAGGAAGAGGCCGACGTTGAGCAGCACGATCCGCGTCGTGGCGAACCGCTCGAGGGGAGCGGCGGCCGCGCGGACGACGGCCGGGCCGCCACCGCCGATCGCCGGCAGCAGGAAGGAGAGGGCGCCGATGAGGACCTGCGCCGCGACCCCGGCGACGAGGATCGACAGCAACGGGTTGTAGCCGGCCGCCAACGACGCGCGACCGCCCTCCGTCGAGACCGACGCGGTGAGCCAGATCAGCCCACCCACGAGCCACATCAGAGCGGCGGCGACCGACCACGGGGCGAACTCCCGCGGCGGGCGGGCGCGCCACGGAGCCGCCAGCGCGCTACCCCACCAGGTGAGTCCGAGCAGGTAGACGGCCAGACCGGCGATGACGGGCTCGTGTCGTCCCAGCAGTGCTCCGGCGGTCACGAGCACGATTCCCGAGACCAGCACGGGCAGAGCGCGGTTCGCGCGACGCTGGGCGCGCTCGTGCATCCGGGCGCGCAGCAGGGTGGGCCAGAACGTCACGAGGGTGCCGGTGAGCGTGAGCCCGATCCAGCCGAGCACGTTGAGCGCCATGTGGGCCGCCAGCAGGCGGTTGTGCGCGGGGCCGGCGGGCGTGAGCGCGAGGAGGGCCCCGAACGTCGCCCCGATCGGCAGCATCGCGGCGGCGACGACGTAGTAGTGGACCGAGCCGGTGAAGCGGCCGGGCAGGGCCTTGCGCAACCGCGTGATGAGGGCGATGAGGTGCCAGGCCACGGCGCCGCCGACGAGCACGGCTCCGGGGACGGTCAGGACGGGCAGGCCGATGCCCACGCCCGTGAGGACGAGGGCCACGCCGAGGTGGTAGGCGATGAGTCGCTCGGTCTGACGGGCGCGCGGATCGAGGTGTTCCGGCGTCTTGAGCAGCGCCTGGGTGAAGTGGGTCGACCAGACGAGGATCGCGTGACCGAGGGCGCCGAGCAGCAGGCCGTGGACGATCAGCCAGGTGCCGCGCTCGACGAACGGGTGGATGACCGTGAAGACCAACGAGATGGCGAGCCAGGCGAAGGTCGGGGCGTGGCGCCAGGCCCAGGCGCGCGGTGGACGGACGGACTGTGACACGGGGACCCCTGACAACCCTGAGAGATAAACACGGACTTACTGGGTAAAAATATCAGGTGACGCGCTGACCTGGTGGAGGACCTGAGTCCTGCGGTGTAGGGGAGACCGTTCCGGGTCGCTCGACCACGACGCACCCCATCACGAGACAAGTTGCCCGGACGAGGCGTCGTCGAGGTGTGTGAGTGCGGTTGTCGGGTGGCGTGGGATGGGGCGATCACCGACCACCCGCCGTCTCACGAATCGGCGGTCGGGGCTCCGGGATCGGTGGCGGTGTCGGGGTGCTGACCCGACACCGGGAGGTAGGCGAGGCAGGCGCCGGGCTCGGCGAAGGGAACGACGTCGATGCCTTCGGTCGGCTCACCGCGGGACTCGTAGGCGGCGAGGATCGCGCCCAGATGCACCGAGCACACGACGTCGGGGTTGCGCCGCGCCGCTTCGAGCAGCGGGCACTCCCTCAGTCGCACCTTGAGGATCGGGCGGCCGTGCTCGTCGTGGTCGACGGCGTGGGTGTCGGGGGCCTGCGGTAGCTCCACGTCGGGCGCGGACTCGCCCTCGGGTTCGCCCACTCCCGTCTCGTCGCCGTGCGGCGCGTCACCCTCGACGGCGGGATCGTCCACGTGCGGATCGAAGCCCAGGTCGGTGAGGAGCTTGAGCGAGGAATCGGCGGCGTTGATGCCCGGGACCTCGGGGGTGTCGTCCTGTTCCTGCACGAGCCGACCCGCCTCGACCGCGAAGGCGCGTGGGTCGGGCACCGCCCGGCCGATCTGCTCCGACAGGGCGCCGACGAGGTTGACGTACTGCCGCATCTGGGGTCGTACTGCCTCGGGAGGGACGGCGGCGTACCGGATCGCGGGGCGACCTCGGCCCTTGGCCGGTCCGGTGGTGCGCACCACCAGCCCCGCCGAGGACAGCGCGTCGAGGTGTTCCCGCACGGTGTTGGTGTGTTGACCGCACTCCGCGGCGAGCACTCCGACGGTGGTGGGCACGGGGTGACGGCCCAGTTGCTCGAGGACCGCCGCCCTCGCCCTGGACATCTGAGTGGCCGGGTCCTGACGTGGACCGGCCGGCCGCGGACCGAATCCCTCGGTGTGCTCCCTGGACACCTGAACATCGTAATCCCGTTAGCACGGAAACGTCCGGTTTCTAGGCGACGAGCGAGGTGACGGCGCGCGTCCGAGCGGGCAGGCGGCCCCCGCGCCGGCACGCCGGATTCGGCTTCGTGGGAGACGCGTTCTGCGCGAGGCGGGTTGGGGTGCGCCGTCGGCAGGTCCTGACGCGCGTTGCGGCGATCCGCTCCTACCATGTGTGAGAGCGCCGGAGCCGGCGTGGTCGTCGAAGCGTGAAAGGCCCCTCGTGCGTCGGATCCGTGTTGCCCTCGTCCCCCTCGCCGCCGCGGTGACCCTGGCCGGATGCGCGGGCGGCATCCCGCCGGAGCCGTCGGCCACGCAGAACCCACAGCAGGGCGCGGCGGCCGAACCGACGCAGACACCGACTCCGACCCCCACCCCCAAGGAACTCCCGATGGGCGGGCGCGAGATCTTCCCCGCCTACCGTCTCGTCGGCTACTCCGGCATCGCCGGCAGCGGCCCGGGCCTCGGGCGCGCCGGCGTCGGCGACATCGACGACCGCATGAAGGAGATCGCCGAGCGCGGCAAGCCGTACGCCAAGGACGGCCGCAAGATCATGCCGGTGCTGGAGTACATCGCGACGATGGTCCACCCCTGCAAGAACGCGCCGAAGTGCCGCACCGTGTCCTCCGACGAGAAGGTCGAGGAGCACCTCGCGGCGGTCCGCAAGGTCGACGGCATCCTGCTGCTCGCGATCCAACCGGGGCGCTCGGACTTCCTCTCCGAGGTCAAGCGGTACGAGAAGTACCTCAAGGAGCCCGACGTCGGCATCGCCATGGACCCCGAATGGCGCATGGGCCCCAACCAGGAGCCGATGCGGACCTTCGGCAGCACCGACGCCAAGGAGCTCAACCAGGTCGGGGACTACCTCCAGAAACTCGTGGCCGACAACGACCTGCCCGAGAAGGTCATGCTCTACCACATGATCCGGGTCAACTGGGTCCGCAACCACGAGGACCTCAAGGACCGCAAGGGCGTCGTGCAGATCCTCAGCGTCGACGGCATCGGTGACCAGGAGCTCAAGGAGGGGACCTGGAAGACCCTCATGGGCGTCAAACCGGCGCACGTGCACCCCGGGTTCAAGCTCTTCTACCAGGAGGACACGGCCAACCCCGGCTGGAAGCTCATGACCCCTGACCAGGTGATGGCCCTCACGCCGACCCCGGATTACGTGCTTTACGAGTGAGCCGGCGCCTGGACCGGATCCGGGCGACCGACTGCAACTCAGGGCACCTCAGAGCAACCCGAGCAGATCCATCCGGGAGGCGTGGGCCGCCATGATCGCCTTGAGCACGTCGGGATGCTGCCGATACCACTCGACCTGGGCGACGTGGATGTCGGTGCTGGTCAACTGGCGCCCGTACATCGACCAGGCGTCGGTCTCGGGAACGGGCAGGCCCAGTGCCTCGGCGATGTTGGGCTCGACGGGGCCGCGGCACTGCCCGAGGAGTCCGATCCCGTGGTCGTCGGCGGTGGGTTCGACACGGAGGCAGCTCTGGATGCCCTTGGCGATCTCGACGAGGAGAGCGTCTCCGGGCCGGTCGACGGTGTGTACGGCCCCCATGCCGGCGGCGCGCACCGCGCCCGCGACACCGACGTCGGTGCGTGCCTCCACCCGGCGCAGACGCAGCAGTTGCCAGGCGGCGAACTCGCGGACGAACCGGGCGGAGGGCAGGACGTTCCAGGCCTGCTCGAGGGTCCGGTGCCCGCCGCGACGGCGACCGACCGGAGGTCGTGGTACGGCACGAGAGGCGGGTCGGCCAGACCGGCGAGCGGGTCGCGTCCGACCTGGTAGGGATGCAACCCGGAGTAGTCGATGCGCGGAAACGTGAAGACCGGGATGCCTGGCCGCAGGTGGGGGAGGAGGTCGTCGACGCCCACGGGCAGTCCGCGGTATCCCGAAGGAAGGCGTTCGGTGATGAAGGCGTCGGCCTGGTTGACCAGCCGCATCATCGGGACCACATCGTCCGAGGTCATCCGGTCGACCGATCGGGTGCTCACCGCGATGTAGGGCGCCTGGGCGTCGTGGTTGAGCAGGCGCCGCAGGGGATCGGCCTGAGGGCCGCCGTGCAGCACCCACAGCGGGCGTACGGTGCGACCGCGCGGGTCGCTCGTACGCCGCGGTGCACCCGAGACGGCCGTGTGCTTCATGGAGGCGCGATACCCCGCCGCCGCCCGTTTCATGCGCAGAGCCGGATGCGTCGGAGGCTCCGGGGCCGTCCCCGGGCGGCCCGCCACCCCCGAGCGTGTGCCGAGTACCGCACGCGGGATGTCCGCAAACATGCCGGATCAGCGCTTACAGTTCTCTGGCCGGATCGAGGGCCACGCCCCTCCCTCATTGGCCGGCCGCACACCCAGGAGGACTGAGATGACTCAACTGCACGACCTCGTGCTGAAGATCGGTGGATGGGTCACCGAACTCGGCCTGGTGCCTCTGCTGGCGATCGCGGGTGTCGTCTTCCTCGTCATGGGGCGCGGCCAGCAGTTCCGCACCGCGGGACTCATGCTCAAGATCATCCGCGGCTCGCGTTCGGGCCACGGCGAGGGCATCAGCTCCTTCCAGGCGTTCTGCATCAGCCTGGCCAGCCGTGTCGGCACCGGCAACATCGCCGGCGTCGCGATCGCGCTGGCCCTGGGCGGGCCGGGTGCCATCTTCTGGATGTGGATCATGGCGCTGCTCGGCATGGGCACGGCGTTCGTCGAGGCCACCCTGGCGCAGATCTACAAGCAGCCGCACGAGGACAAGTCGTTCCGTGGCGGCCCGGCGTTCTACATGCAGCGGGGACTCGGCTCGCGGCCGATGGGTATCGCGTTCGCCATCTTCCTCATCTTCGCCTTCGGCCTTGCGTTCAACATGGTGCAGGCCAACACCATCGCCGACGTGCTGTCCACCCACGGCATCCCGACCGGGTGGACCGCCGCAGTCCTCGTCGTCCTCACCGCCGTCATCGTGCTGGGCGGCATCCGCTCGGTCGCCCGGGTCACCGAGTACCTGGCGCCGATCATGGCGGTGATCTACGTCCTGCTGGCCGTCACCGTCATCGTCGTCCGCGCCCCCGAGGTCCCCGGCGTCCTCGCCGACATCTTCCGCGGCGCCTTCGGCCTCGACCAGGCCCTCGCCGGGACGGCCGGCGGCATGATCGCGGCCCTCATGAACGGCGTGAAGCGCGGCATGTTCAGCAACGAGGCGGGCATGGGTTCGGCGCCGAACGCCGCGGCCACCGCCACGGTCAGCCACCCGGCCCACCAGGGTCTGCTGCAGTCGGCGGGCGTGTTCGTCGACACCATCGTCGTCTGCACCGCCACCGCCGTGATGATCCTGCTGGCCGGGCCCGCGGTGTACACCCCCGGCGTGACGACCCGAGAGGAGGCCGGTGCGTCGCTCACCCAGACCGCCCTCGCCTCCGAACTCGGGGAGTGGACCCTGCCGGTGATGTCCGTCCTCATCTTCGTGTTCGCGTTCAGCTCGGTCCTCGGCAATTCGACCTACGCAGAGGTGAACATGGACTTCCTCGGCGGCAAGCGCATCGGTGAGTACGCCATCCGCCTGCTGGTGGTCGCGGCCGTCGGCATCGGTGCCGTGGCCAAGCTCGGATTCGTGTGGGACCTCGCGGACCTCGCCATGTCGCTCATGGCGATCATCAACCTCATCGCGATCCTGCTGCTGGGCAAGCACGCCTTCAACGCGTTGCGCCACCTCGAACGGTTCGGCAAGGACGCCCCCGACGCCGTGTATTCCCTGGACGAACTCCCCGAACGCCCCAAGGGCATCGTGGACGGGGTGTGGCCGGAGCGCGCGGGCGACCGGGCCCGTCCCGGTGGGGACGTTCCCGGTGGGGACGTCCACGGCGGGAGCAGCCGGGCGTAGCCGGATCGGGGCTCCAGCGCCGGCGGGCGCTCCTATGGTGGAGGGATGGCTGCCGACATCGACGCTCACGCCCGAGATCTGTGCACGTTCATCGACGCCTCGCCCTCGCCGTACCACGCGGTCGCCGAGGTCACGCGGCGGTTGGTGGCCGCCGGGTTCAACCCGATCGAGGAGCGCGACGCGTGGCCGGGTGAGCCTGGCCGCTACGTGGTCCGCCGGGGAGGGTCGGTGGCCGCGTGGTCGACCGAACATGCCGTCGCCGACCCTGCGACGCCGTTCCGGGTCGTCGGCGGTCACACCGACTCGCCGAACCTGCGCATCTCACCGCTGCCCGATCGCGCCTCGCACGGCTGGGACCAGCTCGTCGTCGAGGTGTACGGCGGTCCGCTGCTCAACTCCTGGCTCGACCGAGACCTCGGGATCTCGGGACGGGTCGCCGTGCGCGACACGGATTCTCCCGGTGGCGTGGCGGAGCGGTTGGTGCGCGTCGACGAGGCCGTGCTGCGCGTGCCGCAGCTCGCCATCCACCTCGACCGTGACGCCAACTCGGGCCTCGCGCTGAATCCCCAGACCCACCTCACCCCGATCTGGGGAGCCACCGGTGCGGCGCCCTCGTTCGCCGCCTACCTCGCGGGTCTGCTCGGGACCGCGGAGCGCGACGTCCTCGCCTGGGACGTCATGACCCACGACCTGACGCCGTCAGGACCGCTGGGACGCGAGTCGGATCTGCTCGCCGCGCCGCGTCTGGACAACCTCGGGACGGCCTTCGCCGGCACCACGGCCCTCCTGGCCGCGGTCGAGGACGCCGATCCGACCCACATCCCCCTGCTGGTGCTGTTCGACCACGAGGAGATCGGCTCGACGACCTCCAGCGGCGGTGACTCGACGTTCTTGCCCTCGGTGCTCGAGCGCGTCGTGGCCACGCGCGGTGGAGACCGGCAGGACTACCACCGCGCACTCGCCGACACCCTCGTGATCTCGGCGGACATGGCTCACGCCACGCACCCCAACTACGTCGAGAAGCACGAACCCGGCCACCGCATCGCGATCAACGGCGGGCCGGTGCTCAAGGTCAACACCAAGGGCCGCTACGCCTCGGAGGCACCCGGATCGGCGGCCTTCGCGCTCGCGTGCGAGCAGGCGGGAGTGCCGATGCAGGTGTTCCGCAGCCGCGGTGACATGCCGTGCGGCTCGACGATCGGCCCGATGTCCGCGGCTCTGACCGGCGCGACCACCGTCGACGTCGGCTCCCCGATGCTCTCGATGCACTCCGCGCGCGAACTCACCGGCGCGCGCGACCCCGGCATGTACGTCGCCGCGCTCACCGCGACCCTGGCACCCTCCCGACACTGAGGTGAAACGCCGAGACCGCCGGTTATTTCCGGCGGTCTCGGCGCGTACGGGGTTCGGCGCGTGGGCGATCACGTGCCGGAGGTCTCGGAATCCGTCGAGTCCTGCGCGTTCTTCGTGCTCTGGTCCTGCTGGTCCTTCTTCGCCTGCGTCGACTGCTTCCAGCTCTGCCATCCGACGATGGCGAACACCAGGCCGAGGCTGATCCACAGGGCGTAGGAGTCGATGACCTGTATCAGGGCGACCCCGTGCTCACCGGCGCTGTACCCGGCGGCGACCACCGCGGCGGTCACGAGCGCGGAGGCGAGCAGGTCCGCCACGAGGAACACCGTCAGGCGCATGCCGTTCATGCCGGCGATGATCCAGATGATCGGACCGGGCATGCCGGGCAACCGGCTCGCGACGACGAGGACCGGCATGAGCCAGCCGGGCAGGTTCTGCAGGCGGTCGGCCCACTTGCGTCGGCCACTCGGGCCGCCGGTCATCAGCTCCACCATCCGCAGGCCCCACTTGCGGCCGGCCAGCCAGAACAGCCAGTCGAACTTCGCCATGCCGACGATGCCCGCGACGACGACGAGCCACAGCGGCAGCTGCCCGATCCCGGCGTACGCCGCCGCCGCGCCGGTGGCGGCCTTCGACCCCACCAGCAGCTGCAGCAGCACCGGCTGCTCGGCGACGAGGAAGGGACGCACCGGGTAGGTCAGCAGGTAGAAGGCGGGAACGATGAAGATCATCGCGAGCAGCAGCTTGTCCCCGCGGCTCGGCGTGCCCTCCCAGGGGGCCAGGTCGCGCCACGTCGGCTGCTCGGGCTGTGACTGACGCTTCGTCGTGTCCATGTCTCCACTCTCACGGCACTCCGGCCGTGACGCCGGTGCCTCCGGTCATCGATGCGTCTGAGACCTGTGGTGCGGGGGCATGACGAATGTCATGCGTCGTCGTCACGTTCCGTCGTCATGCACCTCCGTCGAGGCCGGTGAGGGCGATTCGGCGAAAGTGTGACGCCGATCGATTCCGTGACAAAAGGCCCGGTGAGGCGGCCCGTCACGGACTACGGTGGTCGCGACATCGACGTCCGTAAAGAAGCGGGGAGGCCCTGAGCCCATGACCAAGTTCGTCTACGCCCTCTCGGAAGGTGACCGGGATCAGAAGGATCTGCTCGGCGGCAAGGGGGCGAACCTGGCCGAGATGCACAACATGGGCCTGCCCGTCCCGCCCAGCTTCACCATCACCACCGAGGCCTGCAAGGAGTACCTGAAGCAGGGCAGCGAACCGGCCGAGATGGCGGAGCAGATCGACGAGCACATCGCCCGTATCGAGAGCGAGATCGGCAAGAAGCTCGGCGACCCCGACAACCCGCTGCTCGTCTCCGTGCGCTCGGGTGCCAAGTTCTCCATGCCCGGCATGATGGAGACGGTCCTCAACATCGGCCTCAACGACGAGAGCGTCAAGGGGCTGGCCAAGGTCGCGGACAACCCCCGCTTCGCCTACGACTCCTACCGGCGTCTGCTGCAGATGTTCGGCAAGACGGTGCTCGACATCGAGGGCGAGAAGTTCGAGGACGTACTCGACGAGGCCAAGGACGCCAAGGGCACCACGAACGACCTCGACCTCGACGCGGCCGACTTCGAGAAGATCGCCGAGCGGTTCAAGGCGATCATCGCCGACGAGACGGGTAAGCCGTTCCCGCAGGACCCCAAGGAGCAGCTGCTCGAGGCCGTGCGCGCCGTGTTCCGCTCGTGGAACTCCGAGCGTGCGGTGCTCTACCGGCGCCAGGAGCGCATCCCCGCCGACCTCGGGACCGCGGTCAACGTGTGCACGATGGTGTTCGGCAACCTGGGCGAGACCTCGGGCACCGGCGTCGCCTTCACGCGCGACCCGGCCAGCGGCAGCCAGGGCATCTACGGCGACTACCTGCAGAACGCGCAGGGTGAGGACGTCGTGGCCGGCATCCGCAACACCGTCCCCCTCAGCGACCTCGAGGACATCGACAAGCCGGCCTACGACGAGCTCATGGAGATCATGAGCACGCTCGAGAAGCACTACCGCGACCTGTGCGACATCGAGTTCACCGTGCAGGACAAGAAGCTGTGGATGCTGCAGACCCGGGTGGGCAAGCGCACGGCCGGTGCGGCGTTCACCGTCGCCTGCCAGCTCGTCGACGAGGGCCTCATCTCCGAGGAGGAGGCGCTGCAGCGCGTCAACGGCGACCAGCTCGTGCAGCTGATGTTCCCGCGGTTCGACGAGTCCGCCGAGAAGGAGCTGATCGGCAGCGGCATGAACGCCTCGCCGGGTGCCGCGGTCGGTGAGCTGTGCTTCAGCTCGCCCAAGGCCGCCGAGCTGGCCGCCGAGGGGCGCAAGGTGATCCTCGCCCGCCGCGAGACCAACCCCGACGACCTCGTCGGCATGATCGCCGCCCAGGGCATCCTCACCAGCCGCGGCGGCAAGACCTCCCACGCCGCGGTCGTCGCCCGCGGCATGGGCAAGACCTGTGTCTGCGGCGCCGAGGAACTCGGCATCGACGTGGGCGCCGAGACGATGACGTTGAAGGACGGAACGGTCATGAAGGCCGGCGACGTCGTGTCGATCAACGGCACCACCGGCGAGGTGTTCAAGGGCGAGGTGCCCGTCGTCGACCCGCCGGTCGTCAAGTACTTCGAGGGCAAGCTGTCGGAGGCCGAGATCGCCGACGACGAGTTGGTCCGCGCGGTGCACCGCATCATGAGCGTGGCCGACCGGCAGCGTGCGCTCAAGGTGCGCGCCAACGCCGACACCGGTGAGGACGCCACGCGTGCCCGCCTCTTCGGCGCCGAGGGCATCGGCCTGTGCCGCACGGAGCACATGTTCCTCGGCGACCGTCGTCCGCTCGTGGAGAAGCTCATCCTCGCCGAGACCGAGGAGGAGAAGCACGCCGCACTCGACGGGCTGGCCCCGATGCAGAAGGGTGACTTCGTCGAGATCTTCGAGGCGATGGACGGCCTGCCCGTCACCGTGCGTCTGCTCGACCCGCCGCTGCACGAGTTCCTGCCCTCGCACATCGAGCTCGCCGCTCAGGCCGCCGTGCTCAAGGAGCGGGGCACGACGATGGACGCGGACCAGAAGAAGATCATGGCCGCGGTCGAGCGTATGTCGGAGCAGAACCCGATGCTGGGTCTGCGCGGCGTCCGCCTCGGGCTCGTGATCCCCGGTCTGTTCGAGATGCAGGCCAAGGCGATCCTCGAGGCGGCCGCCGAGCGCAAGAAGGCCGGTGGCGACCCGCGGCCGGAGATCATGATCCCGCTCGTGGCCGCCGTGCAGGAGCTGGAGATCATGAAGGAGGCCATCAAGGAGGTGGCCGTGGCGGTCAGCGACGAGACCGGTGTCGACCTCACCGACGTCCCGATCGGCACGATGATCGAGCTGCCGCGCGCGGTGGTCACGGCCAAGCAGATCGCGGAGTCCGCGGAGTTCTTCTCCTTCGGCACCAACGACCTCACCCAGACCACGTGGGGCTTCAGCCGCGACGACGTCGAGGGCGCGTTCTTCTCCCGGTACATCGACAAGGGCATCTTCGGGGTGTCGCCGTTCGAGACCCTCGACATCGCCGGCGTCGGCGCCATGGTCGAGATCGCGGCCAAGGCGGGTCGTGAGACCCGTCCCGACATGCACCTCGGCGTGTGTGGTGAGCACGGTGGCGACCCCGCCTCGGTGCACTTCTTCCACTCCCTGGGCCTGGACTACGTCTCGTGCTCCCCGTTCCGTGTCCCGGTCGCCCGCCTCGAGGCCGGCCGCGCCGCGAGCAGCGAGGAGGGCAGCGACTTCCGCTGACAGTCCCACCTGAGACAGCACCCCAGGTCTGAGACAGCAGCGCACGCGCGGCTGTCTCGACCTGGGGTGCTGTCTCAGTTCTCGGGGTCGGGGTCGGGGTCGTCGAGTGAAGAACAACACCGACAACATCGGCATCGGCGGTGTCGGAGTCCATGCAGGTCGGAGGCCCGCGCTGTTCGAGGTGAGCCGGTCGATGTCGTCCGTGTTGTTCTTGCGGGTCCGGCATCGTCGGCGCGGCGTGTGTTCCCACGAACGCCGTCGGTCGAAGGCGTGGTGTGGTTCACTGCCGCATGACTTCAGCGTCTGCCGACACCACCGTCCCGGAGCAGCGGGGTGGGTGGAAGATCATCGGCCCCGGTCTCGTCGTCGCAGCGACGGGTGTCGGCGCGGCCGACCTGGTCGCCACCCTCATCGCCGGTAGCAAGTTCGGCTACGCCCTGCTGTGGTGCGTCGTCGTCGGCTGCATCATGAAGATCGTCCTCGTCGAGGGGGCGGGGCGATTCAGCCTCGCCACGGGCAAGACGATCTTCCAGGGCTGGTCCAGCCTCGGTTGGTGGCCCTACCTGTACTTCGGGCCGTACATCGTCATCTGGGGGTTCGTGTACGGCGCTGCCGCCATGGCCGGCACCGGCCTGCCGCTGCACTCCCTCTTCCCGCAGATCAGCGTCACCTGGTGGGGCATCCTCTCCGGACTCATCGGCCTCGCGTTCGTGTGGTGGGGGCGCTATTCCATCTTCGAGAAGGTGTGCGCCGCGCTGGTGGGCATCATGTTCGTCACCATGGTCGGAGCCGCCCTCCTGGCCGTCCCGAACATCCCGGAGCTCATCGTCGGTCTCGTCCCGCGGATCCCCGAGGGTGGCCTGATCAACGTCCTCGCGCTCTCGGGGGGTGTCGGCGGCACGATCACCTTGGCCGCGTACGGCTACTGGTTGCGTGAGAAGGGCTGGAACACCCCCGGTCACATGCGGGTCATGCGCCTGGACAACACGACCGCCTACGTCGTCACCGGCATCTTCGTGCTGGCCACCCTCATCGTCGGCGCCGAGCTGCTCTACTCCGCCGGCCTGGCCGTGAGCACGGATGACAAGGGGCTGGTCGACCTTTCCGGTGTGCTCGCCGACCGCTACGGCGAGTGGGCCGGCAAGCTGTTCCTCGTCGGGTTCTGGGCCGCGGCGATGAGTTCGCTCGTCGGCGTGTGGAACGGCGTGTCGATGATGTTCGCCGACTTCGCCGGGACCCTGTTCCGTCGCCCCGCCGACCACCCCGACCGCCTCGCCGGGGAAAGTTCTACAAGGGCTACATCCTCTGGCTGACGTTCCCCCCGATGCTCGTGATGTTCGGCGAGAAGCCGGGTGAACTCATCCTCCTCTACGGCGTCCTCGGCGCGTTCTTCATGCCCTTCCTCGCGATCACCCTGCTCTGGATCCTCAACACCGACCGGGTGCCCCGCGAGTGGCGCAACGGGCCGATCTCCAACATCCTCATGGGCCTGGTGGCGCTCGCTTTCGTCGTGCTCGCGATCACGGAGTTCGCCAAGTACGTGAGCTGATCGACGCCTTCTGTGAAGCCACTCGAACCGCCTCCGAGCGGAGGCGGTTCGAGGTGGTGGAGGCGGGACGGCCCACCCGTGGAGGCGGGTCGAGGTCAGAGTTTGGAGACGTCCCTGACTGCGCCCTTGTCGGCGCTGGTGGCCAGCAGGGCGTAGGCCTTGAGGGCCGTGGTGACGCGGCGGGGGCGGTCGGTGTGCGGCGTCCAGGCCGCAGCCCCGCGGGCCTCTTCGGCCTCCCGCCGGTGCGCCAGTTCGGCGTCGTCGACCGCGAGGTGGATGCTCCGGCCCGGGATGTCGATCTCGATGCGGTCGCCGTTCTCGACCAGCCCGATCGTGCCGCCCGAGGCGGCCTCGGGGAGGCGTGCCCGATCGACAGGCCGCTCGTGCCGCCGGAGAACCGCCCGTCGGTGAGCAGCGCGCACGCCTTGCCGAGCTTCTTGGACTTGAGGAACGTCGTCGGGTACAGCATCTCCTGCATGCCGGGCCCGCCCTTGGGCCCCTCGTACCGGATGATCACGACGTGTCCCTCGCGGACGTCGCCGCCGAGGATGCCCTGCACAGCGTCGTCCTGGCTCTCGAACACGATCGCCTCGCCGGTGAAGGTGAGGATGGACTCGTCGACCCCCGCCGTCTTGACGATGCATCCGGCCTCGGCGATGTTGCCGTACAGCACGGCGATGCCGCCGTCGGCCGAGAACGCCTTCTCCACCGTGCGGATGCACCCGTTCTCACGGTCGACGTCGAGGTCCTTCCAGCGCGCCGACTGCGAGAACGGCACGGTCGTGCGCACACCGCCGGGTGCGGCGCTGTACATGGTCCGCACGGCCTCGTCGGCGCTGCCGTGCTCGGTGAGGTCGTGGGCCTGGATGACCTCTCCGAGGGTCATGCCGCTGACCGTGGGGGTGTCGCCGTCGAGCAGCCCGCCGCGCAGGAGTTCGGCCATGATGCCGAGCACGCCGCCGGCGCGGTGCACGTCCTCCATGTGGTAGTCGGGCGTGGAAGGGGCGACCTTGCACAGGTGCGGCACGTGCCGCGAGAGGCGGTCGATGTCGGCCATCGTGAAGTCGACCTCGGCCTCCTGCGCGGCGGCCAGCAGGTGCAGCACGGTGTTCGAGGAGCCGCCCATCGCGATGTCGAGGGCCATGGCGTTCTGGAACGCCGTCGTCGTCGCGATGCCGCGGGGCGTGGCGGAGACGTCGTCGTTCTCGTAGTAGGCCTTGGCCAGGTCGACGATGCGCTCCCCGGCGCGCTCGAACAGCCGGCGGCGGTCGGAGTGCGTGGCGAGCAGCGAGCCGTTGCCCGGCAGCGACAGCCCGAGGGCCTCGGTCAGGCAGTTCATCGAATTCGCCGTGAACATGCCCGAACACGAGCCGCACGTCGGGCAGGCGGAGGCCTCGAGCCGGGAGACCTCCTCGTCGCTGACCGAGTCGTCGGCGCCGGCGACCATCGCGTCGACGAGGTCGAGGGAGCGCGAGCCGCTCGGGGCCGTGATCTTGCCGGCCTCCATCGGCCCGCCGGAGACGAACACCGTGGGGATGTCCAGGCGCAGCGCGGCCATGAGCATGCCGGGGGTGATCTTGTCGCAGTTGCTGATGCACACGAGCGCGTCGGCGGTGTGCGCGTTGACCATGTACTCCACGGAGTCGGCGATGAGGTCGCGGCTGGGCAGGGAGTAGAGCATCCCGTCGTGGCCCATCGCGATCCCGTCGTCGACGGCGATCGTGTTGAACTCCTTGGCGACTCCGCCGGAGGCCTCGATCTGTTCGGCGACGATCCGGCCGACGTCGCGCAGGTGCACGTGACCGGGGACGAACTGCGTGAAGCTGTTGGCGACGGCGATGATGGGTTTGCCGAAGTCGGAGTCGGTCATGCCCGTCGCTCGCCAGAGCGCCCGCGCTCCGGCCATGGTGCGGCCCGAGGTGCTGGTGGCGGATCGAAGCGTCGGCATGAGGGCCCTCCAGTCGTTCGCGTGGGTTCGTCGTCGGTGATCGGGGTGACGTGGGCGTCGGCGCGCCCGCACTCGGTCTCCGTCCGCCATGATCGCGCCCGGCGGAGGGCTCGGCACCGGTGTGTATCACGTATCGGGACACAGGTCCGTCATCCGGACGTGACGTACGTCCCTGAGTCACGCCTGCGAACACCCACGGTCCACGGTTAATCTCGGGCTCATGTCGCCCAAGATGACGAGTCCCGCCTACTCCGTCCGCATCCGTGTCCGCCTCGCCGACCGTCCCGGCTCCCTCGGAAACCTCGCCGTCGCCATCGGCGAGGCCGGCGGGAACATCAACGCGCTCGAGGGGTTCACCGTGCGCACCGCCTACCTCGAGGAGGACGTGATCGTCTACTGCTCGAGCGTCGAGCACCAGGAGGAGATCCGGCGGGCGGTCGAGGCGCTGGACGACTGCGAGATCCTCGAGTGGGAGGACCGCACGCACGCCCTGCACGAGGGCGGCAAGATCGAGGTGGTCTCGCGGGTCGAGGTCGACTCGATGAACAAGCTCGCGATGGCCTACTCGCCCGGTGTGGCGCGGGTGTGCACGACGATCGCGAAGGACCCGGCGCTGTCCTTCGACTACACGATCCGCAAGAACACCGTCGCCGTGGTGTCCGACGGCACTGCGGTGCTCGGCCTCGGCGACATCGGACCCCACGCGGCGATGCCCGTCATGGAGGGCAAGGCGCAACTGTTCAAGCAGTTCGGTGGGGTCGACGCGTTTCCGATCTGCCTCGACACCAAGGACCCCGACAAGATCGTCGAGATCGTCACTGCCCTGGCCCCGACGTTCGGCGGCGTCAACCTCGAGGACATCTCGGCCCCCGCGCGTTCGAGATCGAGGAGCGCCTGTCCGCGGCCCTCGACATCCCGGTGTTCCACGACGACCAGCACGGCACGGCCATCGTCACGGTCGCCGGACTCGAGAACGCGCTGAAGATCGTCGGCAAGGGGTACGGCGACCTGCGGGTCGTCGTGGCGGGTGTGGGCGCTGCGGGTGTCGCGGTTTCCAAGATGCTCCTCAACGCGGGCGTCAAGAACCTCATCGGCGTCGACCGCCACGGCGCGGTGCACACCGGCCGCGAGGACCTCAACTCCAGCAAGCGCTGGTTCGCCGAGAACACCAACCCGGAGCTGCTGGCAGGCACGATCACCGAGGTCATCGCCGGCGCCGACGTGTTCCTCGGACTCGCCGGGCCCGACCTGCTCACCGTCGAGGACGTCCAGAGCATGGCGTCGGACCCGATCGTCTTCGCGATGGCCAACCCCGACCCCGAGATCCGCCCCGAACTCATCAAGGACATCGCGGCGGTCATCGCCACCGGCCGCAGCGACTTCCCCAACCAGATCAACAACGTGCTGGCCTTCCCCGGCATCTTCCGCGGGGCGCTCGACGCCAAGGCCACCAAGATCACCGAGAACATGAAGCTGGCCGCGGCCCGGGCGATCGCCGACGTCGTCGGGGAGGACCTGCACCAGCAGTTCATCGTGCCCACGGCGTTCGATCCTCGCGTCGCCCCGGCGGTGGCCGAGGCGGTCCGGCTCGCCGCGATCGAGGACGGCGCCTGCCGGTGAGGCTGCCGCACCCGGCGCTCATCGCCCTGCGGACGCTCGCCACGCTCGCCCTCTCGGCCTGCATCGCGCAGGCCGGGTGGGCGGCGGCGTTCCTCGGCGGTGAGGGGAAGTACCGGGCGTTCCACGAGGTCGGCGCGGGGGTCACCGTCGCCGTCCTGGTGGTGACGGCGGTGCTCTACGTCGTTCTGCGCCGGTTCGCGGGCACGGTGTCCACGGTGCTCGCGCTGCTGCTGGCGGCGCTCTCGGTGGCGCAGTACGCGCTCGGCGAGATGGACCTCATCGGCCTGCACATCTTTCTCGGGGTCCTCATCGCCATGGTCGCCACCGCGCTGACGTCGTGGACCTTCCGGCACCACTACGAACCGCCCGCGCGGGGGTAGCCCGCCGGGCGGATCGCCGTGTCGCCTGAAGGTGTGGGCTCAGATGGTGAGGAGCACCTTGCCGATGTGTGAGGACTCCTCGAGGATGCGGTGGGCCTCGCGCACCTGGTCGAGGGGGAGCGTGGTGTGGATGATCGGGCGGACGGCACCCTTCTCGATGAGCGGCCACACGTGCTCACGGACCGACGCGACGATCGTCGCCTTCTCCTCCGCGGGCCGGGCGCGCAACGAGGTCGCGATGACCGCGCCGCGCTTGGCGAGCAGCTTGCCGAGGTCGAGCTCGCCCTTGCGGCCGCCCTGCATCCCGATGACGACGAGTCGGCCGCTCGTGGCGAGGGCGTCGACGTTGCGACCGAGGTACTTGGCGCCGATGTTGTCGAGGATGACGTCGGCACCGTGGCCGTCGGTGGCCTCCTTCAGCTCCTCCACGAAGTCCTGCTCGCGGTAGTTGATGAGGATGTCGGCACCGAGCTCGCGGCAGAAGTCCAGCTTCTCGGTCGAACCTGCCGTGACGGCCACGCGCGCGCCGATCTGCTTGGCGAGCTGGATCGCCATGGTGCCGATGCCGCTGCCGCCGCCGTGGGCGAGCAGGGTCTGGCCCGGCTGCAGGTTGGCCGTCATGAACACGTTGGACCAGACGGTGGAGACGACCTCGGCCAGCGCCGCCGCGTCGAGGAGGGACACCCCCGAGGGCACCGGCAGGAGCTGACCCGCGGGCACCGCGACCTTCTCGGCGTAACCGCCGCCGGAGAGGAGCGCGCACACCTCCTGACCGACCTCGAACCCCTCGACGTCGTCACCGAGGGCGGCGATCGTGCCGCTCACCTCGAGACCGGGGTACTCGGACGCCCCGGGCGGAGGCGGGTAGTGGCCCATGCGCTGCATGAGGTCGGCGCGGTTGACGCCGGCGGCCGCCACGTCGAGGAGTACCTCGCCGGGGCCGGGGGTGGGGTCGTCCACGTCGGCGAGGACGAGGGCGTCGATGTCTCCGGGTTCGGGGATGGTCACAGCCTTCATGCGCTCAACCCTAGGCGCTGGCCCGCCCGCCGAGTCGGCCGAGTGGCACCCCCTTGTCGGTGGTGGTGGCTAGCTGTAGGAGGCCAGGACGTTGTTGACGCGTGACGGTGTCGCCGATGCCGGAGGCTGTCCGCTGTGCGCGCTGTGCGGCCGGTGGTAGTTGTTGCACAGATTCCAGGCCTCGAGGGCGTCGACCCGTTCGGCTTCTGAGTGCCAGATGCGAGCATAGAGAAACTCTTCGGCGAGAATGCGGTTGTACCGCTCGACCTTCCCATTGTGGCGCGGCGTGTAGGGCGTGATCCGCTGATGTCGGCTCCCACCAATCGCGTCAGCGAAGGCATGTGCGCGGTAGCAGGATCCGTTGTCGGTGACGATGCGCTCGATCTGGGTGATGCCGTGAGCGGCGAACCATGTTCTCGCCCGGTCTAGGAACGCGATGGCGGTCACGGCCTTCTCGTCAGGCAGAGCTTCGGTGTAGGCGAGTCGGGAGTAGCCGTCGATCGCGGAGTGGAGGAACACATAGCCGGTCTTTGCGCCCCGAGTTTTCGTTCGTGCCACCGCTTTGTCCTCGGCGCTGCCCTTGCCGTGCACTCGCCAACCGCCGCCTTCGGGAATGCGGCCGGCTTTCTTCACGTCGATGTGCACCATATGTCCGGGCCGTTCGGCGTTGATCTTCTGCGGCTCCCGGTTGTTCTCGCCGTTCGGGTCGATGAACTTCCGGTGGTTCAGCCCGAGCTGGGCGAGCAGCCGTGTGATCGTGCGGCGGACGACAGGTGTCTTGTCCTTGTGGAGCTCGAAGGCGATCCGTGAGGCGGGCCACTTGTTCTCGCGTCGCATCGTCGCAATCCGCTTTACGAGCTGGCCCGGCGTTGCAGTCGGTTGTCGTGCTGGAGTCTGAGCGATCGATCAATCCGAGTTCGCCGTGCTGCTTGTGGCGATTGACCCACTTCGATGCTGTGGCACGCGAGATGCCCATGTCGGCGGCCACATGCGCGATCGGGCGGGTGTGACATCGTTCGACGAGCCGTTTCCTTCCCTCCAGAGTGAGGGGCGCGTTGCGATGGTGCGTCGTCACGAGCTCCCACCACCTGCAAGCGTGGACGCGACGTAGCGATGTGCGACTTGGCATCGAAACGGGTCGCCATCGAGATAGATCTCGCGCGGTGATCCCGACGGGCGGTAACCGCCGCTCGCGGCAGCTTCGCGCACCGCGTCAAAGGAACGCAAGATCGTGGGGAACTGGACCTCGCCGAACGGAACGTCGACGAAGAACTCGTTGCCCTCAGGTTCTCTGCCGTCAGCCGCATCATCGTCCCGAACGGGTACACGGATCTCGATCGGTCCGTCCGACTCCCAACTCACCTCGCCGTGGTACACGACCACGAGCGGTGCGCCCCGGTCGATGTCGGTTCCGGCGCGTTGTGCCAGGGCGGAGGCGGTTCGTTCGATATGAGACGGCAGGTCGGCCGCGGTCGTGCGGAGCGTGCGCGAAACAAACGCCCACGGCTTCGCCACGCGGCTCTGCACTTTCGGCGCGCACTCGGCCGGGTCCTCGCGGGGACCGTCCGCCAGGCCATCAAGCAGGGCGACGGCGCGTTCGTGCGCGCGCGTGGTCTCCACGCGATACGCCTCGATCAGATCGCGTCGGCGGCCCTCCTCAGCGTCGAGCACAGCACTGACCCGCTCCAGCGGCATCCCGACGCGGCGCAGCAGCGCGATCATGCGTGCCCGCTCGGCCTGGGATCGCCGATAGTAGCGGTAGCCCGTGTACTCGTCGACGAGATCCGGCAGCAGCAGACCCTTCCGCTCGTAAAGGCGTAGTGCCTTTGGTGACAGCCAGGTGAGGCGGCTGAATTCCCCGATCGATAGCCTGGCGTTCCCGCTCACGAGAGTAAGTATGCGACCTCGACCGCCCATTTGCTGCGGTCGGGCTCGGTCTCAGGGTCCGTGAGGAACTGCTCGGTACGCGCCTGCCAGTGGATGCCGTCGGCTCGCTCCTCGATTGCCAGATCGAGTCCCTGCACACTCGCCCACTGCCACATCTCCCCGTGCACGCGATCCAGAACATCCGGGCCCCCTTCCGGTCGTGCCACGAGATACCGGCCGGCGGGAAGGACGCCAGTCTCGTAGCCCTCACCGAGCTCGATGCACACGGCCACCGGAACCGAGACGGTGATATCCATCGGATCGGCGGCGGTCTTCATACGGTGGTACTGGTAGACCGGCCCACCGAGAGGGATCCCTCCGGCTGCTGCCAGAGCAGCGTAAATCTGCGGCACATGCGCGTTCACCCGACCCCAGTGGGCGAGTTCCCCGGTGATCGACACTCCGACCCAGGGACGTTCAGGGCGCTCTTCCACAACGAAATCAGTCATCGTGATCCTTTCGGTCGCCCACCGGACTGTCCGATGGGCTACACAAGAGCACACGCCTTCCCCCAAGGGCAGAGTCAACCTGAAGATCACCACTGGGTACGAGGCAGCACCGCCGTCAACAACCTCCTGGCCAGCAACAGCTAGCCTCGGCGGTGTCGGCCGATCACACGGGTCGACGTCGGGATCCACGATGAGGAACACGCCATGACGATGCAGCTCAATCCCTATCTGTCCTTCCCCGGAAACGCGGGTGAGGCCATGGAGTTCTACGCCGACGTCCTCGGGGGCACGGTGCAGGTGATGACCTTCAAGGATGCCGGGATGGAGGAGGACGGTGTCATGCACGCCGCCCTGGAGACCCCGAGCGGTTTCCACCTCTACGCCAGCGACCAACTCCCGGGGATGGGCCCGGATCTCGTGCCGGGCAACAACATCCAGATCTCCATCTCCGGCGACGACGCGTCGGCGATGGAGGGCTACTGGATGCGCCTCACCGAAGCCGGCGAGGTGGTCATGCCCCTGGAGAAGCAGATGTGGGGAGACGTGTACGGCCTCCTCACCGACCGCTTCGGCATCTCCTGGCACATCAACATCGCCGGTGACGCCGTGTAGGGCCGATCGGCGTCGTGCTGATCGGCGCGGTCGTCGTCGGGCGCCTCACCCGGAGGCGTCGGCGTCGCGGATCGTCGACCGGGCGTCGTCGAGGTCGGCGGGGGTGTCGACGTCGAGCGTCGCGCGGGTGTCGGAGTCGAGGGTGAGGACCTCGAGACGGGAGAGCGTGCGGTAGACGCCGCTGCCCGGGTCCGCGGCCGACACGGCGCGCGCGAACGGCTCCCGCCGGTAGGCGGCCAGGAGCGCTTGAGGGTGCCCGTCGTCCTGACGTGCGGCGACACCGTCGATGTCGGGGCCGAGCTGGGCGCCGCGCAGCGACTCCGCGCAGGCCACCGCCGTGGGTCCGGCGAAGGGTTGGTCACCCGCCAGGGTGACGATCACGTCGGAGTCGGGCCCTGCGGCGAGTCCGGCGGCCAGGCCTGCGACGGGTCCGCCGAGCGGCGGGTCCTCCCGCGTCCAGGTCACGTCGCGCGAGAGGGGGCGGGGCTCACCGACGCACACGATGGGCCAGTCGTCAGGCAGGTCGACCACGATGCGGTCCAGCACGCTCCGGCCGTCGAGGTCCATCGCGGTCTTGTCCACCCCGCCCATGCGTGCCGAGGTGCCTCCGCACAGGATGATGACGGTCACCGACATGTCGACACGCTCCTGGTCGTCGGTCGGGATCCGCGGAGCGATGAACGCCCGCGGTGCCTGCCGGAAGCCAGGCGTGGGGTGGTGCGTGGGCCGCGGGTCACCGACGACCCGTGGGCCGGGTCACGGAGTGGACCGTCCAGCGGTGCTGGAAGGCGATGGTGGCGTTGCGGCCGAGTGTCGCGAAGAACGCCCACATGACGCTGAGGACGTACACGGGAACGGCGGCGACGAAGACCCACTCCGGCCAGAACGGCACGACGGGAAGCGCGATGAGCAGGAAGAACGTGGAGGTCACGAGCGCCCCCACCCGGCTGGAGTACAGCAACCCGATCGGGCCCAGCAGCGCCGCCAGAAACACGGCGAGCAGCACCGACCGGGGTCGGGCGATCCTTCGGGGATACGGCATCGGCCGCGCCGCGACCACAGGTGCGGCCTGCAGGTCGTGCACCGTGTCCTGCGGGTTGCCGAAGCGGTCGTACCCGCCCGTGCGCGCCGTGCGGGCGGGCTCGGCCAGCGGCGGGATCGGTGAGGCGTACGTGGACGGTGGGGTCATCACCAGCCACCTCGGGCGGCGTAGATGCGCCGCTGGCGTTCGTTGTGGCGGTGGCCGGACCACGCGCCCCAGATCATGCAGGCCGGAACGATGCCGGCCCAGGCCGCGCCTAGGGTGAGGATGAGCAGCGGAACGCTCACGGCCAGCATGACCAGGGCGCCGAAGATCGTCGTGTAGAACATCCCGAACGGACCGAGGAAGAAGGTCAGGACGAGGGAGAGCACCAGGGACTTGCGGGGCGCGGCGTCGATGAGGACCGGGCGGCCGGTGTGGGTGGATGTCATCGAGCCTCCTCGGGCGGCGATGGGCGGGGGATACACGTTCATCTCGCCCGTTCCAACGCCTGAAGGCCCGGGTTCGTTCCCCGGCGGCGCCCGGTCGGGGGCTCCGGTTCAGTCCGAGGAGAGGACCGTGAAGGTGCCCACGGCATGCGCGATCGCCGTGTCGTCCTCGGGCCTGACGAGGTCGGCCTCGGTGAGGACCAGGGAGGACCCGCGCTTGCGGATCTCCGCGCTGGCACGCAACTCGTCCCCCTCTTTCGCCGGCCCGAGGTAGGTGACGGTCATCGAGACGGTCGCCGTGTCCTGCCCCTCCTCGAGGGCGCTGCGGACGGCGTCGCCCATCACGGTGTCGAGCATCGTGGCCATGACGCCGCCGTGGAGGGTGCCGTTGCGGTTGAGGTGCTCGCCGGTGACGGTGAGGGCCTTGCCGGCGTCCCGTCCCGGTCGGTCGGTGTCGTCGGGGGAGGCGGCCTGGATGCCCAGGTGTGCGGTGAAGTCGGTCATGTCGGGACCACTACCCGGATCTCTCCTGCTCCACGCGCACCCGCCCCGGGGCGTGACGACGGCGGAGCCGGGCGGCGGCGCGCATGACCATGAGACCGACGATGATGCCCGCCAGCAGCAGCAGGCCGGCGATCCCGGCGGCGACCAGCGGGAAGGCCGCCGCCAGGCCGAGCACGGCGACGACGGTGACGTCCTCCGCGCCGCTGACGACGGTGTTGCTGACCGGTTCGGGGGAGAGGTTGACCCCCGCTCGTACTCCCGACTTCGTCAGGTGGGCCAGCAGTGCGGTGACGCCGCCGGTCGCGGCGAGCGCCGCCGCGAGTGACGTCGACTGCTCGTGACCGATGAGGTAGCCGAGAGCCGCGCCGACGACAGGCCGCACACCGAGATGGATCGCGTCCCAGGCCGAGTCGAGATACGGGATCTTGTCGGCCACCGACTCGAGCAGGAACAACACGCCGGCGACGATGAGGACGTCCGGTCGGGCCAGGACCTCGGGGATCTCCCCGATCTGCCAGAACCGATCCATCAGTCCCATGACGAGGACGACGGCGTAGGCGTTGATCCCGCTCGCCCATCCGGACGTGAACGACCAGGCCAGCACTTCGGCACCCATGTGACTCCGATCGGTGGACCCGCCTGCGTCGGCAGGTGTGAGAGTGGACCGGCGACCCGCCGCGGGGGTCCGGGCTCGTGGGACCGGGCGCCGGAGTCAACATCACGTCGATCCGCCGGATTCCCCGTGCTCACCCGGGAGTGTTCACCGAGGTGGATACCGACGGGGGAGCTCCGGGGGCGACGGAACCCGTCAGTCCGGCGGAGGCGCGAACGCTCGGGCCATCGCGGTGACGAAGGCGCGGTACTCCCGCAGCGCGAGTGGGACGGCCGCGGCGACGAGGTCGAGATCGGCGGAGACGTAGTCGTGGACGAGGACGTTCCGGAGCCCGATCGACGGTGTCAGTGCCGAGGCCAGGTCCGTGCTCAGGTATCCCGCCCGAGCGGCGAGGTCGAAGGATTCGCGCTGGGTGGTCGGTGCCCGTCCGATGACTCGGGCAGCGATGTGCGCGTTGATGTCGACCGCCTGATCGACGAGCTGACACAGGGCTCGCTCCACGGCCAGCCGCAATCCGAGATCGGCACGTAGTTCATCACCGCCGAGCGCCTCGAGCCCGGCGAGGTATCCGAGAAGGTCATGCATGACCGCGAGGCGCGTCGACACGACACCGACGTCGGGAGTTCTCATCGGGCCAGCTCCCGGATCAGGCTCTCGCGGAGGTAGGCGGTGTCGAGGTACTCCCCGAGGGCCTGCATCTCGCGGCGGTTGAACACTTCGGCGTCCGCCTCGTACAGAACGCGGGCGGCGACGAGTGCTTCGACGCGAGCCACGGGCCCGGCGCGATCCAGGTCCATCACGTCGAGGTGGTCGCCGGGGACGAACTCGGCGAGTGCCCCGACTACGCCGAGGAGGTCTCGCTCGATGCCGTGTCGGAACCCGACGGCCATGTCGACGTCGTGCGGATCGGTGCCGTGGTGGGCGCTGCCGAACAGGGTCACCAGTTCCACGCCGTACTCCTCGCACGCGCGACCCAGGCGCCCGTTCGCCACGGCCGCCTCCAGGTGCGCGAGGGAATCCGTGACGGAGATCGACATGCCTCGATCGTACGGTGGGGCGTACGGTAGACGGAAGGCTGCGGGTCAGGCCGAGCGTTCGCCGGCGCCCAGGCGGGGGAACTCCGTGAGGGAGAAGACGACCTCGACCGGCACGTCGAAGTACTCCGCGATGCGGAGCGCGACGAACAGGCTCGGCGAGTACTCGCCCCGTTCGAGGTAGCCGATCGTCTGGTAATGCACGCCGAGCGCCTCGGCCAACCGACGCCGGGAGACGCCGCGTTCGGCGCGCAGCATCGCGATCCGGTTGTGGACCTGTTCCCGGCCCTGTGCCTCCTCGGACATGGGCCTCAGTATCCCTTGGTCAGGACGCGCTCGCGGGCGGCGCTCACCGCGGACCCGGACTGGCGCCGAGCCATGCGCCGCAACGCGATCGGAGCAGCGATCGCGCCGACGACCGCCCAGGTGAGGAGCATGACGAGCATGGTGCCCAACTGCCAGGAGCCGTGCAGTTCCAGCACCGAGGCCTCGGCCGGCAGGATCGCGGCGCGCAGGCCGACCCCCACCCAGTACGTGGGCAGCGCCTGTCCCACCCACTGCAGCCACGTCGGGAGCGCCGCGAGTGGGTAGAAGATGCCGCTGATCGCCAGGCTGGCCGTGATGAGCATGCCGATGATGCCCATCGCCAGCGGGCCGCGCACGACGGCACCGATCACGGCTCCGGCCGGCATCGTCGAGACGAGGGCGAGGAGGCTCACCCCGAAGAGCAGGAGCCACCGGTCGGCGGTGGTGGGCAGGACGCCGTCCACCGTCAGGGCGGCGCCGACGAGGATCACGGAGACCGGCAGCAACGCCACCAGGCCGTAGGTGACGACGTTGCCGAGCAGGTGCGCGGCGATCCCGCCCGGCACGGCCTTGGCCCGCAGGAGCGTCCCGTCCTCGCGTTCGGCGCTCAGGGCGCCGGCGATCCCCAGCAGCCCGCCGGTGACGATGTACATGGCGATGACGCCCGGGGTGCCGAGCTGCGCGAGGCTCACCGAGGTCTGCATGACGGAGGTGTCGCGCAGGAAGAAGAGCACGCCCAGGCCGATGGCGGGCCAGAGGAGCCAACTGAGTCCCGTCAGCGACAGCAGTTGGATACGGGTCTCGATGCGGACCTGGCGCAGGGCGCCGGCGATCACGGGGTTCATCACGCCACCTCACTGGTGTCGGTCGGAGGGTGGGCGGGGCCGGGGCGCCCGGGAGCGAGGGCGAGGTCGCGTGGCGGGGGATCGCCGTTCTCGACCCGCAGGACGAGGTCGAGGTAGGCGTCCTCGAGGGTGGCGCGGCGGACCTCCAGGTCGGTGACCGGTCCGCCCGGGGCCGTCAGGACGCCGCGCAGGTGATCGGCCGGGTCGCTGCACGCATGGACCTCCATCACGCCGTCGCGGCGGTAGCGCACCTCGGAGGTACGGGACACCGCGAGCCGCAGGGCGTCGGGGGAGTCGTCGGCGACGATCACCCCACCGGCGAGGACGACGACTCTGTCGGACAACTTCTCGGCCTCCGCCAGGTCGTGCGTGGTGAGCAGGATCGTCACGTCGGAGTCGGAGAGGGAATGGATGAGGTCGTGGAAGTCGCGCCGCGCGGCCGGGTCGAAGCCGGCCGTGGGCTCGTCGAGGAAGAGGACCTCCGGGCGACCCACGATGCCCACCGCCACGTCGAGGCGTCGCCGCTGACCTCCGGAGAGCTTGACGATCTGGCGGTGCGCGAGATCGGTGAGGCCGACGCGCGCGAGGAGATCGTCGATGTCCCAGGGGCGCGGCCGGTCGTCCGTGGAGTAGGGGCGGTAGAACTCGCCGAGGTGGGCGAGGAACTCCCGGACCCGCCACTTGGGGTGGTCGCGTCAGGACTGCAGGACGACGCCGACGCGGGCGCGCCAGGCCTCATCGGCGGTGAGGGGGTTCTCGCCGAGCACCTGCACGGTGCCGGCCGACGGCCCCCGAAATCCCTCGAGGATCTCGATCGTCGTGGTCTTGCCCGCGCCGTTGGGGCCGAGGAGGGCGACCACCTCGCCGTGCCCGATCCGCAGATCGATGCCGCGCAGCACGTGGTTGCTCCCGTACGACACCTCGAGCCCGGCGAGCTCGATCACCGGTTCACCTATCGTCTTCATGGAACTGAATGTAGTACGTCTACTACAGGCTGTGCAAGGGTCGCTGTCGCCCGACTGCTGCAGCGGGACGCGAGAGGCCGCGCCCGGACATGCCGGACGCGGCCTCTCACCTTTGGACTCACCCCTGGAGGCGAGGTGCCTCCGTCGGTCGTCAGTTCTGCGGGGTCGGGAAGAGCTGCTTGCGGAACTCCATCTGCGGACGCTCCTTGACCACCGTGAACGCGTAGGACTGGGTGAAGGTGCGACCGTAGGAGTCGGTCGCCTTCACCTGCGCGCGGTGCACGCCCTCGGAGAGGTCCTTGGGCAGGTCGAGCTTCCACAGGTGGTGCATGCGGTCGGCGAGGTTGTTGCCCGGGCGGGCGGCGCCGGGGCCGTACTGGCTGCCGCGGTAGAGGCGGTAACCCTGGGCCTGCTCGTCGCCGGAGTGGGACTGTTGGGCGGTGCGGCCGACCGAGAGCTGCCGGATCGCGGCGACCGGGTCGGAGTACTCCGCGCCGCTGAGGGTGTCCTCACCCTTGGCGGCCTGCGTGCGGGTGGCCTTGTGGGTCTTGCCGTTGACGGTGACCTCGACGGTGGAGTCCGTGGCGCCCATGAAGAAGTTCGTCGTGATCCACGCGCCCTTGCCGAGCTCGTCGACGGTGACCATGTTCGGGTCGCCGAGGTCGTTGTAGTTCAGCGGGGGCACGGCGCCCTTCTCGTTGTTCGGGTTCTTGGCGCGCCAGGTGTCCAGGGTGGTGAACCAGTTGCGGTAGGTCGGCGTGTTGAGGCCGACGTTCATCTGCTTCTCGCCCTCCTTCGCGCCGCGGACCGTGAAGCGCTCCTTGAACTCGGTGCCGTCGATGTCGAGCGTGAGCAGGCCGGGGCGGCCGCCGTCACGCTGGAATGCCATCGGGACGCCCTCCTCGTTGAGGTCGCCGGAGTACCAGTCGCCCGAGATCGCGCCCGCGACGATGTGCGGGAACGGCAGTGCGTCGACGCCCATGACCTTCTTCCACGGCCCGTAGGAGTCGCCCTTCTTGAGGTTCTCGATGGAGTGCGTGTGCCCCGAGGTGTGCACGACCTTGCGGCCCTCGAGCCAGGAGTAGACCTCCTTGACCTGGTCGAGCTGGTGGACCGGGGAGGTCATGTCGGCGTAGGTGAGGAACGGGATGTGGCTCGCGATGACGATGAGCTTGTCCTTGGGGGTGGCCGCGATGTCCGCCTTGAGCCACGTGAGCTGGTTGTCGTCCAGGCGCCCGTTGTACTGCGGGTTCTTCGGGTCGGTGCACTGCTTGCCCAGGCGGCCGCCGACGTTGTCGACCTTGGTGTCGCAGGGGTACTTCACGTCGTTGAGGGCGATGACGTGGGTGTCACCCACGTTGTAGGAGAAGTACTCCGGGCCCATCTGCGCGCGGAACGTGTCGTGGCTGTGGTCGGGGTCGGTCGCGTCGAAGTCGAGGTCGTGGTTGCCCGGCAGGAAGCGGATGGGGCCGTCGATCAGCTTCATCGCCTGCTTCATCTGCGGGTAGAGACCGAGGTCGTCGCCGGCGACGTCGCCGAGGAAGAGGACACCGCAGGCGTCGAGCTTGCCGCGGTCGGACATGTCCTTGAGCCCGCCGAGGGTGGCGTAGGCGATCTCGCGACCGGAGTAGGTCTGCAGGTCACCGGCGGTGATGCAGCTCTGCTTGGTGGCCGCCGACGCCTTCGACTTCACCATCGGGAAGTTGACCGCCGAGGGCACCGGGCCGGTGGGGGCGATGCCACCGAAGCGGAGCTTGCCGGGGGTTCCGGCGGGCAGGTGGTTGTAGGAGAACTGGGCGATGTTGTGCTCGTCGACCGGCACCTGGTAGCCCGCGGGCTGGGAGGCGGTGATCGTCATGTTGTCGTACACCGGCAGCGTGTAGACGCCGTCCTTGCCGGTCGTGGTCACGTCGCGTCCGTTGGAGACGACGACACCCGCGACGCCCTTCTCCCGGCCGTCGTAGCGGGAGTTCTTGTTCTGGTCGTCGAAGACCCGCCCGGTCACGGTCTTCTTCGCGGCGGCGGCCTTGGTGCCGGCCGGGCCGCGGACGACCTCGACCTCACCGACGTAGAGGTCCGCTGCGGCGGAGGTGGCCGTCGGGGCGCTCGCCGGGGCGGCTGCGGTGGGGGTGGCGGGGCTGATCACGGTCGACAGGGCGCTTGCGGCACCGACGACGGTGACGAGGGCGGGCGCGACGACGGCGCGCAGAGGGCGTGAGGGCATGTAGACGTCTCCACTCGTGAAAGGGGGTGGACCAGGGCGATGCCGGTGCACGGGGAGAGTCGGGTGCATGACCGTCGTCTCGAGCGCGCCGAGGGCCGTGGTCCCCGTGGCCTGGTCATCCTGCCGAGGTCCGGGTGACATCGACGTGACCGCAGGGGTAGCGAAAGCTGAATGCTGCCTGAGCGTCAGGCGCCGGCGAATCCCGTTCGGTGCCGCGGAGATCGGCGCGCACCCGCCACATGAGCGCTCACCGCACTCTCTCCTGGGACAGTAGGTGAGGGCGAAACAGCCGCGCATGCGGTGCTGTGTCGGACCGGAGGTGCTGTTCGAGGTGGGAATGAGCGGGTGAGGGGTGAGCGGGCTGTGAGGTACTTCGTGAGTCTGCCGGTGCCCGAGCGGGCGCGGGAGGACCTGGACCACTTTCTCGACCCCCGCCGCGTGGCCGAGCCGGCGCTGCGGTGGAGCGATCCCGACCGGTGGCACATCACACTCGCCTTTCTGCCGGACGTCGACGACGTCGATCTCGACGACCTGTGTGAGCGCCTCGAGAACGCCTGCGCCCGGCGTCGCCCTCTGACCCTGCGTCTGCGCGGCGGCGGCGTCTTCGGCGGAGCACTCGCGGCGCGGGTCCTGTGGGCCGACGTGGCGACGTCCGAGGAGGACCGGGCGGAGCTCGAACGCCTCGGCGTCGGAGCGCGACATGCCGCCGTCGCTGCCGGCACCCGCGTCGAGGGCGGGGCATTCGTCCCGCATGTCACGATCGCCCGATCTCCGAGGCCCCGTGACCTGCGACACCTTCTGGGCGTCCTCGACCTGTACGACGGCCCGCCCTGGCAGGCCGAGGGCGTCGACCTCGTGGCCTCCCACCTGGGCAGCGGGCCCGTCCCGCACGAGCTGATCGCGACGTATCCCTTGGGAAATCCTGACCAAGGCGAGGACGAAGCCTGGTGGCGCCGGGGGTACCTGCAGCGGTAAGCAGGTGGGGGCCCCGATCGGGGGAGTCCGTGACGACGTGAGCGCGACGAGGCGTCCGCGCCGAGCTGTCCGTCACGAGAGGTTCGTGACGCCGTGTTCACGACGTAGGACGAGTCCGCATGGGGATGTCCGAGCTGCCCATCTCACGCCGAGGGATCCTCGGTGCGGCGATGGTGGGAGCGGTCGGACTGGTGGCCGGCTGCGGTCAGGAGAACGGGGGACAGGCCGCACCCGACGGGTCGCAGGCCCCGTCCGCGGCGCCACCCGGCTCCGCCACGAGTCCCGCGACGAGTCCGACGAGCACGACGACCCCTGCGGCACCGGCGAGTCCGGCCGACATCGCCGCGCGGGCCGTCGTCCCCGTCCTCTGCTATCACCAGGTGCGCCCGTACGAAGGCGGCGACACGTCCTACACCAAGCAGCTGCTCGTCGTCGAACCCGCCGCGTTCGGGCGGCAACTCGACGCGATCAAGGGGGCCGGGTACACGACGATCAGCCCGGATCAGTACCAGGCGCACCTCACGACCGGGGCGGCGCTGCCGGAGCGGCCCGTGATCCTGTCGTTCGACGACGGCAAGGACAACCAGGTCTCGCGGGCTCTGCCGGCTCTCGTCGAGCGGGGGATGACGGGCACCTGGTTCATCATGTCGGTCGTCATCGGCAACTCCGGATGGACGACGAAGGCGCAGATCAAGGAGATGGCCGACGCGGGCATCACCATCGGCTGCCACACCTACGACCACCACGACGTGCGCAAGTACACCGCCAAGGACTTCCGCACCCAGTTCGTCGACGCGCGAAAGACGTTGCAGGACCACTCCGGTCAGCCGGTCGAGACCTTCGCCTTTCCGTACGGCGCCTGGAACCCGGCCGCCCTGCCGCACCTGGAGAAGGCCGGGTTCACCACGGCGTTCCAGTTGGAGGAGAAGCCGCTGGACCGCGAGCGTCCGTTGATGACGCTGCGGCGGAGCCTGGCCGTGTCGGACTGGAGTGGTGATCAGGTGGTCGAGAAGCTGGGGACGTTGAGCAAGCGCGCCTGAGCGGCGCTCGCCGGCGCGGTTCGCCCGAGGCCACAGGCGAGCGGACGGCCGGGACACCTCCCCCGTATCGCCGTCTCCCCGCGGCGGGCGTCCTACTGTGGACAGGACACGCAACGAAGGCGGGGAGTGCCGTGGCAGGACGTCGGGTGGTCAAGGGGTGCGGCATCGGCTGCGCAGGCCTGCTGGGCGTGCTGCTGATCGTCGCGGTCGTGCTGGCGATCTGGAAGCCGTGGGCGCCGGAGATCGAGGTCGTGGAGCCGGCCGCCGGCGGTCAGCGGGTCACCGAGGACGGGCTGATCGGCAACTTCTACCCCGCGCCGGGGTCGGGACGCGCGCCGGCGATCCTCGTTCTCGGCGGCTCCGAGGGTGGCCTGTCGCGGAGATCCGACGGGATGGCCCGAGCGCTGGCCGCGGAGGGCTATTCGACGCTGGCCCTGTCGTACTGGGGTGCGCCCGGCCAGGTGCCGCGCATGGAGGAACTGCCGCTGGAGACGTTCGACACGGCGCTCGCGTGGCTCGGACGTCAGGAGCGTGTGGATCCGGACCGGATCGGGATCCTCGGCGGGTCCAAGGGGGCCGAGGCGGCGCTGCTGGTGGCTACGCGCTCGCCGGACGTCAAGGCCGTCGTCGCCAACGTGCCCTCGCACGTCGTGTGGGCGGGGATCGACCTGGCCGAGATCTGGCGGATGGTGAACATCGGGTCCACGTGGAGTCTCGGCGGTCACCCCGTGCCGTACGTGCCCTACGCCCAGTCGGGTTCGCAGCAGGAGACCGTCGAGCTCTACCGCACCTCGCTGTCCACGCAACCTGATGCCGAGGCCGCGGCGACCATCCCGGTCGAGACGTCGGAGGCGCCGATGCTGCTCGTCTGCGGCGAGAACGACACGTTGTGGCCCTCGTGTGAGATGGCGCGCAAGGTGCAGACGCGGGCCGAGATCCACGACGGCCCGCCGGTGCAGGTGCTCGCCTACCCGGACGCCGGCCACTTCGCCCAGGGCCCACCCGCCGATCCCGCGAGCGAGCACTACCAGCACCTGGCCGACCTCGGCGGCACGATCGAAGGCAATCAGGCTGCGCGGCAGGACAGTTGGCCGAAGGTTCTGACGTTCTTCGAGAAGAACCTCCAGGGCTGAGTCGCCATCTCACGCCCAGGCCCAGACCGGGCGTCGTACCGTGCAGGCATGGCCTTCTACGTCGTCAACTACACCTACCGCGCCGACGCCGATCTGGACTCGGTGCGCCCCGATCACCGGCGCTTCCTCGGCTCCCTGGTCGAGACGGGGATGCTGCGCGCCTCCGGCCCGCTCGTCGACGTCACTCCGCCCGCGGCGGTCCTCATCTTCGAGGCCGAGTCCGCCGCGCAGGTCGAGGAGACGCTCGCCGACGACCCGTTCAAGAAGGTCGACTTCATCGCCGGCGCCGAGATCACCGAGTGGAACCCGGTGCTGGGGGTCTTCGCCTCCTGAGGCGTCTCAGGGCACGAGGTCGGCGGGGTCGAGGCCGGCCGACGCCCCGGCGTCGAGGATCTGCTGCCAGGTGTTCGGATCGATCGGGATGCCCTCGGCGGTGCGGCGCTCGCGGCTGCGGCGTTCGGGCTCGCCGGGCAGCAGCACCTGCTCGACACCCTCGGCGGGCGGGGAGTCGGTGACCCACCGCAGGAACACCTCGGCCTGCTCCTGCGCGTCGGTCGTCCCGAACGCGGCCGGGTCGACGACCAGCGAGAACATCGCGTTCATGATGCCGAGCGTCGAGGTCGAGGACTCCTGGTCGGTGATGCCGCCGCCGGCCATCGCCCCGGCGAACAACTCGAACAGGACGGCCATCGCCGAGCCCTTGTGCTCGCCCGTGGTCAGCAGTGCGCCGCGCGGGTCCTCGAACATCGCGCCGGGGTCGGTCGTCGGGCGACCCTGTGCGTCGAGCAGCGTGCCGGCCGGCGCCTGCACCCCGGAGTTGTGCGCGACGCGCATCTTGCCCAGAGCGAGCCGGCTCGTGGCGAAGTCGGCGAGGATCGGGTCGGCGCCCGGCCTGGGGAACGCGGCGCAGAAGGGGTTGGTGCCGAACCGGGCGTCGGTGCCGCCGAAGGGGGCGACGAGGCGGTCACCGGGAACGCTGACCAGGTGCAGTGAGGAGAATCCCGCTGCGGCGCACTGCTCGGCCCAGTGGCCGATGCGACCGACGTGGTGGCTGCGGCGCAATGCCACGACGGCGGCGCCGTGCTGTCGGGCCCGCTCGATGCCCACGGCCATCGCGTCGTGCGCGGCCACCTGACCCAGCCCTGATCCGGCGTCGAAGGTGACGACGACGCCGGTGTCGGCGACGATCTCGGGGCGGCGCCCCAGGGCGATGCCTCCCTCGCGCACGCCGGTGGCGTAGTCCTGCAGCAGGCCGACGCCGTGGCTGTCGTGGCCGGCGAGGTTCGCGGCGACGAGGTGGTCGGCGAGCAGCCGGGCCTCCTCGGGCGGGCCTCCGAGGCCCTGCCAGATCCGCATCGTCACGGTGTGCAGATGCTCGGCGGAGTACGTCGGGAAGGTGGGTGCGCTCACGCTGCGAGGCTAACGCCCGCCCTGACCGGGTGGGCGGCCGTTCAGGGGTTTCGCCGCGTGTCCGACCTCGGCGGCTCGGGCCTCACTTTCCGAGTTCGCGAGCCCGCTCGTCCCATTCGTCCCAGATCTCCTGCTTGTGCTCCTCCATCTCGGCGAGGGCGACCTTGCGTCCCTTCTCGCTGAGCCGGTCGACGTAGAGCATGCCGTCGAGGTGGTCGGTCTCGTGCAGGAGGCACCGCGCCAACAGGCCGGTCCCCTCGATCCGCAGCGGGTTGCCCCGCTGGTCGACGCCGCGCACCACGGCGTAGTTGGCGCGGGAGAGTTCATACCCTCCGCCGGGGACCGACAGGCAGCCCTCCCAGCCGGTCTGGCGGCCGGCGACGTCGTCGGGCAGCGACTCGACGACGGGGTTGACGATGTGCCCGACGTGTCGCACGTCGTAGGCGTCGTGGCAGTCGTAGACGAACACGCGCAGGTCGACGCCGATCTGTGTGGCGGCGAGCCCGGCGCCGCTCGCGACGGCGTTGGTGGCGAACATGTCGTTGACGAGCTCGCGCAGCTCCGTCGTGCCGAACTCCTCGACCAGCCGGGTAGGGGTGTGCAGGACCTCTTCACCGATGACCGTGATGCGGCGACGCCGACCACGCTTGACCTCGGGCAGGATCGCGGGCAGCCGGTCGACGGGGACACCGTCGCGACGCGGTCGACGATCCACGGAGCCGGGACCGGGCTCCTTGGCGCGACGCGTGAACGATCCGAGGCCACCGAATGCAGACATGCGATCCATGATCCCGCACGATGCGCGGCGCAGGAAAACGCTCTCAGGCGGAGGGCGTGTCCTCGCCCAGAGCGCGTCGGATGGCGGCGAGTGCCGCGTCGTCACCCAGCCTCAGCCCGCGGGACTCGGCGACGAACCTGGTGGCGATGGTCGCCAGCCGGTCACGCCGTGCGGCTTCGGTGGCGGCGTCGCTCTGTTCCAGCACCGTCGTGCCCCCGCCACGGCGGGTGTGGACGAGTCCGGCCGATTCGAGTTCGCGGTAGGCGCGGGCCACGGTGCCGTTGGCGAGGTCGAGTGCTGCCGCGAGCTGCCGCACGGGGGAGAGGCGGGTGCCCGGCTCGAGGGCTCCGGAGGTGATGTGGGCCGCGAGCTGCCGACGCAGTTGCTCGTACGGCGGCGTCGAGTCGTCCGGATCGATGCTGACCGCGACGCTCATACGCCGGCTTCCAGCTCCTCGGGCGCCTCACGGCGACGGTCGTCGCCGACGGCGCCGGCGGGTGCCGGGGTGGGCAGGAACATCGAGACAGCACACCACACGCCGACCCCGACGGCCACGAACGCGACGAACAGGGCTGCGGCGCCTGCGAGGTCGTAGCCGAGGCCGAGTTCGTACCCGGAGATCCGGGCGTCCGGGCGGACGCGCAGCAGGATCGCGGCCATCGATCCGGCGATGCCGAAGACCAGCATCGCGATCGAGAGACCCGTCGCGCCGAACAGCGCCTCCGCCTCACGACGACGACCCATGGCGTCGACCTGCGGCGACTCCAGATCGCTGCCGGCGGGGGCGCGGAACCGGACGACCAGCAGCGCGAAGGCCAGCACCGCGAGGAGCACGACCATGCCCAGGATCGCGAAGATGCCGTAGAACTCACCGGGCCACGGGCCGCTGCTGGTGCCGTGCATCTGGTCGGGGGAGAGGGTGGTGAAGCTGCGTCCGGGGCGGCCGCGATCGTCGTCCGCACCGGTCATCCAGGCGATGGCCACCATGACGAAGGTCGTGAGCGTCAGGCCCGCGACGACCGCTGCGAGAGTGCGGGGGATCAGGGCGCCGAACCCCGGACGGCGCCTGGATCCGGCGGCGACGGGGCGCTCGGCCCGCCGCGAGACGAGCCACCGCACCACGATGTTGCCGGCCACGATGACGGCCAGCACGACCGCCCCGAAGAGCAGCGGCGCGAGGATCACGCCGCGTCCCAGCCCGTTCCAGGCGGGCTCGGAGACCGCCAGCACGATGGAGGCGATGAGGCCCAGGAGGATTCCCACGAGGGTCACCACGGTGGAGGCCAGCCGCACCCCGGTGAGGACCGGGTGGCGTCGCTCGTCGGCGGCGTTCCTCCGGCGTCGTGGGAGCACGGTCACGATCACGACGACGAGCGCCGGGAGCGCCACGAGTGGAGCGAGGAAGGGGATACCGCCACCGAGCATGTCGACTCCTTGTGCTGCGCAGGTGAATACGACGATCCTCCCACGCAGCCCCGGGGTCAATGGGCCTTTGTTCCCTGATCAGACGCGGTTTTCTGACCGCGGCGACCGGTCAGCGCGCGCGGTCGTCCCCGTCGTCGGCTGCGTCAGGGTGCTTGGTGTAGTCCTTGGGGCCCTCGTGCGGGGCGTGCTGGGTGTCCGCCGCGGGCGGGGTGGCGTCCTCGGTACCCGGAGCCCCGGCGTCGCCCTCGGGCGTCATCGCGCTCGTCTCGGAGACCTGACCCACCGTGTCGTCGTCGTTCCTGCCGGCCATGTCGCAGCTCCTTCGCTCGTCGAGGGCGGCGCGTCGGGCAGCGCCGCTCGGTCACCAGTCTCGGTGCGTCACAGGCGTTCCGCACCTCGGGCGTGAATAGGGTGGGCACATGCTGCTGCATGAGGGGGACCCGCAACGGGTCGCGACGGTCCTGCCCGACGCGGTGATGTCGGTCGAGCGGCCGATCCTGCACCTGACGATCGGCACGCTCATCGAGAACGGGTGGACGGTGCGGCTGGTGCGGTGGTCGAGCGATTCCCCCTCCGTGGACGAGGCGGAGGCGCACGCCGCGCGGGAGCTCGACGCCGTCGAGGCCGGAGTGCATCTGGCCGTGGGGTTCTCCCTCGGTTCGGCCGCCGCGCCGGCCGTCGTCGACCGGCACCTGCCGGCCCTGTGGATCCGTCCACTGCTGCGCGACGACCGCATCAAGGCGGCCCTGGCCGCCACCCTCGAACCCGGCCTGCTCGTCGGCGGAACCGGCGACGTGGAGTGGGACGGGGGCTTCGCGAGGACGACGCGCCTGCAGGTGCACGAGGTCGACGACGCCGACTCCTCCCTGGAGATCCCGGGCTCGGTCCGCGCCACCCTCAAGTCCCTCACCCGCACCCTCAAACGCATCGAGGACTTCGTCCGCGGCCTGGAGACCTGATCACAGCGGTCGGGCGGGAGGCCGGGTGGTGGCCGGTGACGCCTGACCTCCGCGCGGACCTCGCCCGAGTAGCCTGGCCTGGTGCTGACCATGCAAGACGCCCTCCGCATCCTCTCCGACTACTGGACCTCGCGCGGTTGCCTGACGTGGCAGCCGTTCAACACCGAGGTCGGAGCCGGAACCATGAACCCGGCGACGGTCCTGCGTGTGCTGGGTCCGGAGCCGTGGGACGTCGCCTACGTCGAGCCGTCGGTGCGTCCGGATGACTCCCGCTACGGCGAGAACCCCAACCGTCTGCAGACGCACACCCAGTTCCAGGTGATCCTCAAACCCGAACCCGGTGACCCGCAGGAGCTGTACCTCGGCAGCCTCGAGGCGCTCGGCATCGACCTGGACGCCCACGACGTGCGGTTCGTCGAGGACAACTGGCAGCAGCCCGCCATCGGTGCGTGGGGGCTGGGCTGGGAGGTCTGGCTCGACGGCATGGAGATCACCCAGTTCACGTACTTCCAGCAGGTGGGTGGCCAGGATCTCGACCCGATCCCCGTCGAGCTCACCTACGGCATGGAGCGCATCCTCATGGCGCAGCAGGGGGTGACCCACTTCAAGGACATCGCCTACTCGCGCAAGCCCGACGGCGAGATCATCACGTACGGCGAGGCCTTCGGCCAGCAGGAGTACGAGATGAGCCGCTACTACCTCGACGACGCGTCCGTCGAGACCAACCAGCGGCTCTACGAGAGCTACGTCGCCGAGGCCACGCGCATGGTCGAGGCCCGCCTGCCGGTGCCGGCGCACCAGTACGTCCTCAAGTCCAGCCACGCGTTCAACGTCCTCGACGCCCGCGGCGCGATCAGCACCACCGAGCGCGCGCAGGCCTTCGCGACGATGCGTCGCCTCATGCGCGACACCGCGGCGCTCTGGGTCGAGCGCCGCGAGGAGCTCGGCTTCCCCCTGCTCAAGAAGGAGTCGGCGGAGGAGTCACAGGAGCCTGAGGTCGACCCGCAGGGCGCGGCCGCGCTCGCCGGGGCCGCGCTCGCCGACCTCGCCTCGGACGCCGCCCCGCCGCAGACCTTCGCCCTCGAGATCGGGGTCGAGGAGCTGCCGCCGCACGTGCTCCCGCAGACCGTGGAGGCCGTTCGCGAGGCCCTGACCAGCGGGCTCGGCGCCACGCGGCTCGAGCACGGCCGGATCACCGTCGACGGCACGCCGCGCCGTGTCGTCGCGGTCGTCGAGGACGTCGCCGCGCGTGAACCCGACGCGACCCAGCTCCGCAAGGGTCCGAAGTGGCAGGCGGCCTTCGACGCCGACGGCAACCCCACCAAGCCGCTGCAGGGCTTCATGCGTGGTCAGGGCGTCGACCTCGACCAGATCGTCAAGGCCGAGGTGGGGGGCAACGAGCACGCCTGCGTGCAGATCGACGCACCCGGCCGCGACGCGGTACGCGTGCTGACGGGGCTCGTCGAGCAGACCGTCGCCGGCCTGCGCGCCGAGAAGAACATGCGGTGGAACGACCCGCAGCTGAGCTTCTCGCGCGCCGTCCGCTGGCTCGTCGCGTTCTGGGGCGACACCCTCGTGCCGGCGCAGATCTCCGGGGTGCGCGCCGGGCGCACGACCTACCTCCAGCGCACCACCGCCGCGACCCGAGGCGACGACGGCCGCAGCGGCACCCGGTCCGACGGGGTGCCGCTCGGGTTCCTCCAGGTGACCTCGGCGGACGACCTCGTCTCCGCGATCTCCCGCGGCGGCATCGAGTGGAACACCGCTGCCCGCCGCGAGGACGTCGTCGCCCAGGCGACCGCCCTGGCCGCCGGCGCCGGTGGCCGCATCGACGTCGAGGCGCAGGCGGCCCTCATCGACGAGATCACGAACCTCGTGGAGGATCCCCAGGGCGTCCTCGGTCACTTCGACGAGCGTTACCTCGAGCTGCCCGACCGCATCCTCACCTCGGTCATGGCCAAGCACCAGCGCTACCTGCCGGTGCTCGACGCCGACGGCGCGCTCATGAACGCGTTCGTCACGATGGCCAACGGGCTCTGCGACGACGGCGTCGTGCGCGCCGGCAACGAGTCGGTGCTGCGCGCTCGGTACGAGGACGCGCTGTTCTTCTGGAACGCCGACCTGCAGGCCGCGAGCGTCGATGAGTTCGTGCCCGGGCTGGACAAGCTGACCTTCGAGAACCGGCTGGGGTCGGTCGGGCAGCGGGCCCGGCGCATCGCCGATGTCGCCGCCTCCTTGGGGTCGACGGTCGGTCTGGACGAGGCGCAGCAGATGACGCTCACCCGTGCGGGGCAGCTCGCCAAGTTCGACCTGTCCACCCAGCTCGTCGTCGAGATGAGCAGCCTGGCCGGGTTCGTCGCCCGCGAGTACGCCCTGCGCAAGGGCGAGCCGGTCGACGTGGCCGACGCCTTGTTCGAGATGGAGCAGCCGCACACCAGCGCCGACGCCGTGCCGGCCTCGGTGCCCGGCGCACTGCTGGCCCTGGGTGACCGGTTCGACCTGTTGGCGGCGATGTTCGGGCTCGGCGCCAAGCCGAGCGGTTCCTCCGACCCGTTCGGGTTGCGTCGCGCCGCGCTCGGCGTCATCCGCATCCTGCGCGAGCGGGGCGAGTTGTCGGCCCTCACGGTGCGTGACGGGCTCGAGGCCGCCGCCGCTCGCCTGGCCGAGCAGGGCATCGTGTGTCCGCCGGAATCCCTCGACGCCGCAGAGGAGTTCACCCTCGGCCGGTACGCCCAACTGCTGCGCGACGAGGGGCGCCCCGCCGATGTCGTCACCGCCGTGCTGCCGGCGGCCGGTCGTCCGGGAGTCGCCGACGCCCACGCCAAGGGCCTCGAGGCGCTGAGCTCCGACGCCGGGTTCCACGAGCTCGTCGAGCAGATCGTGCGCATCCGCCGCCTCGTTCCGGCGGGCACTCCCGCGACCTACGACGCGGCCCTGCTCACCGAGCCCGCCGAGGTGTCGCTGCGCGAGGCCGTCGAGGCGATGCCGGTGCCCACCGGTCTGCCGGCGTTCGCGAAGGACGGCGCCTCCCTGGTCAAGCCGATCGCGCAGTTCTTCGAGGACATCCTCGTCATGGCCAAGGAGGAGGACGTCAAGGCCGCACGCCTCGGCCTGCTCGCCAGCGTTCTCGCCACGGCGCCCGACGACCTCGACTGGCAGGGGATCGCTGCCGCGACCGCCTGACCGGTCGGCTCTCCGTGGGGTAGGTGTGGGCGCTGTGTGCGCCCACACCCCGAAGGAACGCCGTCAGGCGTTGTCGCTGCAACTCAAGCCGGATTCTGACTACTCTTCACCCTCAACGAAGGCGGGTACTGAAGTGTAGTGCTTGATATCGGACTCTTGACAAGGTCGCTCGTGGGGTGAAGCCTGGACTGAATCGGTCTGCGAGGCAAGGGAGCCCATGATGACGGTCCAGCTCGATCACTCGACTCTGCTGCAGGCATGCATGCCGGGGGCGCCAGTGTGCTGACCTCGGTCACCGAGCTGGCTCCGGCCGCAGGCGAGCACGCCGCGATCGCTCCGGCCAGATACTCGATCGGCAAACAGGGGGCATACGCCTACGAGTCGAGGTACATCGACGGTCAAGCCCAGCGGGTCGTGATCGTCGACGGCAAGGCTTCCACGCTCAACCGGATGGAGGTCCCGCTCCGAGTCGCAGTCGAGGAGGGGCACGAGACGCTCGCTCGGCTGCCACACGTCCGTGTGACCTACGGTGATCAGAGCATCACCGACCTGGAACTCCCTCATCGTGTGTTCGATGGACACGTTCGCGCCGGTTCGGTCGGCGGGGTGCCGGTGACCCAGACCTCCGCCTACCGGGCGTTGCGGGACTGCACGCCGGCGAATGCCCGCGCTTTGCTCTCCACGAGCCCGACGTCGGTGGTGTTCGGGGTGTGGGACTCGACGCGCCGCAGTCACCAGGTGCGGTTCCCCAGCACGATCCGTGGCGAGATCATCGGCGTCCTCGCCGACCAGGACCCGCATGCGCCGGAGCCCAAGCGAGGTGGCGCGCGCAAGGACGACCTGACGCCGAGCGTCAAACTCGAGCCGGGGGACCTGCAGACCCTCCTCGATGCTCAAAAGGATGAGCTCAGCCCTAGGTTGGTCGAAGAGATCGAGAAGAACATCAAGAAGGCGAAGAAGGGGGAAAGGCTCTCGGGCTCTCCACTCGGCCTGGGTGCGATTCCTCCGAGCCTGGAGACCCTCGGCCTCGTCTCTTGTCGCCGGATCATCCGATCGCACGTGTTGTCGTTCGCGACCTTGCGCCAGCTCCGATTCGATTCGTCAGCAGAAGGCAACGCCGCCTGCCGCGCCCTCCTCGCTGCCCTGGCACTGAACGGCATGGCCCGAGCGGATGCTGAACTGCACCTGCGGGCAAACTGCGACCTCATCGAGGTGGCACCCTCCACGGTCCTCCTCGACCAGCGATACGGGTCGACATTGTCGCTGGCACCGCTGGACATCCCGACGGCCGACGCCCTCCTGGCTGATTCGCTGGCCGCGGCGGAGCAGTTCGGGGTGGATTGGAGTGGGCAGGTCTTCGAGGTGACCGGCAACCCGAGCATCATGGGTGGCGCCTTGGCGGATACCGACGAGCAGGAATGACATGTCCTCCTTCGGCATCACGGCCCGGTTTCCACTGGGGACGTATCAGGGGCATCGGGACGGTCGAAGTGAGGCCCTCCCCGACATCACGCGCCTGTTCGATGCGCTGACCCATGCGGCTGGGACCGGCTCTTTGGCGGAGGAGCGAGATGGGGACCTGCGACCCTCTGCAGCCTCGCGAGTCGCTCTCGAATGGCTGGAGGCGCACCCGCCGTCGGCCCTGCACCTCCCATGGACCCAGATGTCGACGGCTCCGGTCACGGCCTACCGTGCGGAGGGCGTTTTCGACGGGCGTAAGGGGCAGGCCTCTGACCGTAAGACGCAGCGGGCGGTGGGCGCTTCAGCTCTGGCGGGTCCGATCGGATGGATGTGGGACGACGACCCGCCCCCAGCGGTGAAGGACACACTCGCGTCGTTGATCGGTGACGTCGCCTACCTGGGAGAGGCCGAGTCTCCGGTGGTCCTGGAGATCGGGACTCTGCGGTCCACCCACCGTTGTGAACCCGAGGCCAGTCCTCTGGTGCCCCTGGACGGCAGAGTGGTGCGGGCTCCCGTCACGGGCCGCTTTGCCGCGCTGGAGGTGGCCTACGAGGCCCGGTACCCCTCGAAGCGTCCTGGTGTGGGGCATGACGCGTTCTCGTGGTCCCAGCTTCCGACGAGCGCTCGGGTGCCGGTGGAGCGCTCCGAGGAACTCGCGTACGCGCGGGTCCGCATGTCGCCGCCGCCGGCGCCGTGGTCAGAGGTGTTCTTGATACCCGTGGTGACCAGGGACGGGGAGTCGCCGGAGTTCGCAGGTCGTGATCGTGTCCGCTGGTCTGTGGCGACTCACCGAGCGCTGGTCGCTCAGCCGGCGCTGGCATACACAGCCTCTCCAGTGGTGACGGGGCGATACCCCGCTCGCGTTCGAGAGCGTCACGTGAACCGCGTGGCGATCCACCCCCTGGGCGTCGAGGTCATGCGGTCGGCTTCCCCGACGATCCTCGAGCCTGTCTCGCCGTATTGATCCCTCCGAACGTGACGGCAGACGAGAAGCAGATGATCGCTGCCGCACTGAGCAGTCTTCGGCGCGTCTATGCGGGGACCCTCGGGGAGTTGCGCCTGCTGCCGGGCCGCGTCGTCGACGCGACGGCGTTCTGGCCTGCCCCTCCCCCGGGGACATCACGGCTCTGGCGCACTTCACCCGCCGTGGTGCCCGAGACTCGCCCTCAACGCGATCGCCACGGTAGGGGTTGGTCGCTCGCCGACTCGGCAGCGCTCTCCCTGGGGTTCGTCCACCGCGACCTCCTGGGTGTCGAACCTCGCAAGGGGCGAGAGGGGTACACGGCGCTGCGTGACGCAGTTCTGGAGCGCGGCGTGCGAGTGCTCGATGCCACACCGGTACGCGTCGATGTCGATCGCTACGTGCACAAGTTGCCGCGGGGTGTCGTCGCGCAACCGTATAGGGCGACCCTGTCGACAGGGTCGCTGGTGGCGGAAGCGGCGCTCTCGGCGATCGGACAGAGCAGGCACCTGGGCGGCGGCCTACTGCGTCCATTCGACGTTCCGACCGATGTGGTCGACGAGTGGATGGGCGGTCACTCATGGAGCCTTTGAATTGGGACGACTTCCCCGCCTTCTTCGCCTCCGTGCATGGCGGAGCTCGGCCGTTCGCCTGGCAGACGCGGCTGCTGGACGCCGTGCATGAGACCGGGGAGTGGCCGGACCTGGTGGCGGCGCCGACCGGTGCCGGCAAGGGTGCGTTGGCGACTCATCACGTGTTCCTGAACGCGATGAGCGCCGGCTCGGGGCTGCGAGTCCCGCGCAGGTTGGTGACCGTCGTCAATCGGCGGGGTCTTGTGGACTCACTTCATCAGCGCGCGGAGGACATCGCTGCTGCCCTGGTCGAGGCGCCCGCGGGTTCACTCCTGTGGAGGGTGCGGGAGAGGTTGAGGACATTGTCACCTCGCCCGGATGCACCTCCTCTCGCCGTTGTCGAGCTGCGCGGCGGTATCCCTCCGCGTCGTGGCTGGGTCGACGATCCCGAGGTCTGCTCGGTGATCTCGGCGACCCCGGACATGTGGGGGAGTCGGGTCCTCTTCCGTGGTTACGGCTCGGGCCGGTTTGCCCGCCCGCGCGAGGCCGGTCTGCTGGCCTACGACGCGGTGATGGCCTTGGACGAGACACACCTCAACCGGCAGATCGCGTTGACCGCTCGCCGGGTGCGGCAGTTGGAGGCGCCGTACGCATCGGTGATCGGTGTGCCCCGTCTGCAAGTGGTGGAGTTGAGCGCGACCCCACCTGTCGACGCCGACATCGCACCGGAGACCGTGGTGCGGGTCGAGCCTTCGGATCTCGACGTGGACCCGGTCCTCGAGGCGCGCTTGACCACCCCCAAGCCTGTTCGCTACGTCGAGTCGCCATCTTGGCCGGCCGTCGGACGTCCGTCCGCCGCGCATATCGAGGCGCTTGTCAAGGAGACGCAGACGGTACGGAATCACTGCGATTTCACCGAGGGCTCTGCCTCCACTGTCGGATGCTTCGTCAACCGGGTCGACACCGCCGTCCACGTTGCCGATGGCTTGCGGCGCCGCGGTCTGCGGGTCGAGGTGTGGGTTGGGCGTATGCGGCCCTACGACCTGCTCAAACTGCGAAAAGAGCGTCCAGGACTCTTCAGCACCGAGGGGGACACGTCGGTCGATGTGCTGGTTGCGACGCAGACGGTCGAGGTCGGGGTGGATATCGACCTCGCCGGACTGGTGACTGAGCTGGCCTCGGGCAGCGCTATCGCGCAACGTGCGGGGCGGATCAACCGCTTGGGTCGCCGTTCGACTGCGCCGATACATGTGATGGGTCCGGGGCGGGAGCACGACATCGCTCGAGACTGCCCGCCCTATCACCACGAGGAGCTGGAATCGGCGCGCCGATGGCTACTCGGGCGTGAACAGACCCCCGAGGGACTGGCGCCGTATGCGGTCGTGGCGGATCCGCCGCCCGATGCGCGCCGGGCCCGGCCCGTCTACGAACGTCTGGAACGTGGCGATTCCGAGAAGTTGGCCATGACGAGCGATGCGGCGTTCGTCGATCCCGAGTTGTCGTTGTGGCTACGCGACGACCTGCGTTCGGAAGCTGATCCCGTCTTCGTCGTTCCCCGCGCGTTGCACGGCCTCGCCGACGAGGTGGCGCAGTCGCTTCTCTCGGTTACTCCGGTGGTGCCGCTAGAGGTCTTCCCGGCGAGCGTGAGGGAGGGGCGCGCTCTGGTGGAGCGTCTCCTGAGCGGCGACGAGCACGAGGCCAGTCGCGCGTTTCTCGTCGAGGGCGCCGATGTCAGTCCGATCAGCGGAACCGAGGATGTCCGCCCGGGTGCCGTCATCGTGGTGGACGCCACTCACCCTCTCGTGAGTGGACATGTGGTCACATCCGGCGTGCCTTTGCAACGTGTGGATCCGACGTTCTGGCATGACACCGTGCCCCCGCATGCCGGCCCTGACGTCGGCGTGGTGCACCGGCCCGGCCAAGTCGGGCCGGATGATGTCGACTGGTGTGAGTACCTGACCGACCTTGATGCGGATGCTGCCTTGCATGAGTACGCCGCGGTGAAGGGCGATGTCTGGGAACTCACTTTGCCACCGAGGACTCTTCAGGCCGAAGGTGAACCACTGCCTTGGGTGGTGGCGCGCCCGAAGGTCGAGGTGGCCGCCGATGACGAGGCGCGGCAGGAGTGGTCGCGGTCGTCACAGGTGGCCCTCGATATCCATCAGAATGCCGTTGGGCAGCGAGCCTTCGCCTTGGCGACGGCCATGGCCCTGCCTCCGGAGATGGCGGAGACGGTCCGAGAGGCCGGATTGCACCACGACGACGGCAAGGTGGCGCCGTTCTTCCAGGCCATTCTTCGCGGGCACGAACCGGGCGTCGGTGAGAAGCCCCTCGCCAAGAGTGGAACTACGGCACGTGATGGCCAGCGCCGACGCAGGGCGCAGGTCATGCCGGCAGGGTGGCGGCACGAGCAGTGGTCCGTCGTCCGTGCCGTGGAGCAGGGTGTCACGGACCCATTGACCATGCGTCTCATCGGTGCCAGCCACGGCCGCGGGCGGGCGGGCTTCCCGCACACGACGGGAGATCTGTTGACAGGACTCGAGGCTGACAGGCGCGTGGCGGAGGCCTTGTTCGACCGTGGTGAGTGGGACGCTCTGATCGATGAGACGCACGCCAGGTACGGGGTGTGGGGTTGTGCCTACTTGGAGGCCATTCTTCGAGCGGCCGACTGCCAGATCTCAGGGGAGGGCTCATGAACGAGTTCCATCTACCAGGGCACTACGCCTCTCCCTTCACTCACTTTCTGGCCGCCGGGCTCGGCGAGATCCTCGTCGATTCGAGCATCGGTGGTGTGGCGTGGGGGTGGACGCTTGAACGCACGCCGCGAGCAGTCATGGTCGCGGATTGTGACCCGTCGGAGGTGGCCGTGGCCGTTCGTCGTCACGCACTCGCGCACGCTGATGGCAGTTCGTGGGTGCAAGCCGAGTTCAAGGATCGCGTGAAGGGGCAGGCGCTGAAAGGCGTGCTGAGCCCGCGTCAGTCCGCGCCGAAGGACTGGTCAGCGCTGGAGCGAGAGCGCAGGCAGGCCCTCGACCGGATCGAGGGGGTCTCGGCGTTGGACCACCGATTTCTGAGCGCGCTCGGACGCCCTGCGTACTGGCTCGACGACACATCCCAACCCAATCCTGACGCCGGAGCGAGCCGGTGGGAGATGAAGACCCGCAACCGGGGAGAACAGTTCGTCGGCCATCGACTCGCGCCTTTGGCGCAGAGAGTCGCGGAGTTGACGGTGTCGTCCATCGCGGACGGGTTGTCCGGACGCGAGATGTCGAGCGACGGGGGCGCAACGCCGCGGAGTCGCGGACGTCGACGGGTCTCACTCCCCCGGGCCCTGTCGACGATGCTCAAGCATGGTGTGCGCTGTGGGGAATCGCCGCCACAGCCACGTGGTGGAGCCCTCGTGGTGTCGGCTCGTCCTCGGGAGTTGTGCCGGCGCGGGTGACACATCCTCGGCGCGCGGTGCTCCCGATCTTCGTACGCCCGGTGACGCCCGCTCGGTACCGGCACACTCTGCAGTCCCATGACTGGGCGGTCGTGTGCGCGGCGGTTCACGATGATGCCGCCGAGGCGGTGGAGGTGCGCGTTGCGTCAGCGGTCTCGCGACTTATGGCCCGGCATGTCGCGGCGGCGCTCGTCTGTGAAGTCCACAAAGGAGGCAGCCCATCGGCACCCGAGAGATACCTGCTGCCTGGAACGGCCCGTCCGCTGGAGCAGATCAGTGTCTCCACGTGAGGGGACCTCGCTCCCGATCTCGCTGGTCGCCCATACCGTCTTCTGCGAACGACGAGCTTGGCTGGAGTCGGTAGGCGAGAGAGTGGAGAGCCGCGCGATCGAGGACGGCGTAGCCGCTCACGCTGCGGTGAACGGCCGCGCGGATGACCGCGTCTCACGCCGTCGGTCCGTCGAGGTGGCCTCGGAGCGACTGGGTGTCAACGGGCGATGCGACGTCATCGACGTGGGCGAGGGCGGTGACCTTCGAGTGGTCGAGTACAAGTCAGCGCCGCTGAGACGGTCCACGGTGGTGACTGCGGCTCAGCGTGTTCAGCTCGCGCTCCAAGGGATGTGTCTTGAGGAAGCGGGACACAGCGTCGTCGGGTATGGCGTGTACTTCACCACTGGCCGCCGGCTGGTAGACGTTGTGATCGATGAGGAGGCGCGGGTATGGGCGAGGGAGATGGTCGCAGCGACCCGTCGCGTCGTCGAGGCCGATGCGGCGCCCCCTCCTTTGCTCCAGGATCCGCGGTGTGGACGGTGCTCGCATGCAGGAGTGTGTTTGCCGGAGGAGCGGGCTCTGGGGGTGGTGACACCACACATCAAGGTCGCGGATCCTGACGGAGAGGTGCTGCATCTGACAACACCAGGGGCCCGCGCGTACCTCCGAGCGGGCCGGGTGGAGGTCGTCAAGGGTGACGAGAGTCTGGGCAGTCTGCCGCTGGATCGGGTGCAGGCTGTGGTGGTCCACGGCAACGTCGACCTGTCGACGGCGTTGGTGCGCGAGTTGATGTGGATGTCGCGCAGCATCATCTGGTGCTCTGGGCAAGGCCGCGTGGTCGGATTTGGCAGGAGTGTCCACGCCCCCAACGGCGGCGTGCGTGTAGCCCAGCATGTGGCGGCGGCCGAGGGCCGTCTCGATTTGGCGCGCGAGTTCGTGATGTCGAAAATCTCCAACCAGGCGACGCTCCTTCGCCGTGGGGCGCGATGGGACGTATCGCCGGTGGTGCGAGAGATGCGGCGTCTCGCCCGCGCAGCGGGCAGTGCCCAGTCGATCGGGGAACTGTTCGGCCAGGAAGGGGCCGCTGCGGCCCTGTACTTCGGTGAGTGGACGGCGCTGTTCTCGCCGGCTGCCGATGAATCTCTGGTGACTGCCTGGCTCGGTCGTGTCGGACGGGGCGCGGATGACCCGGTGAACGTCGCGCTGAATTACTGTTACGGCATTCTGTCGGCCGAGATGATCAGGGCCATCTTGGCGTGTGGGTTGGATCCACACGCAGGCTTCCTCCATTCTTCGTCGAGGAACAAGCCCGCGCTAGCCCTCGATCTGATGGAGCAGTTCCGTCCGGTTGTTGCGGACTCCGTCGTTCTGGGTCTGATCAACAACGGGGAACTTCGTAGAGATATGTTCAGTGACGTGCTCGGTACCTGGAGGCTGCGGGATGAGGGGCGTCGGCGCATTGCGCGCGGCTTCGAGAGACGAGTGGAGCAGCGTTTCACGCATCCATTGTTCGGGTATCGGGTGTCGTGGCGACGAGCCGTCGAGATTCAGTCGCGCCTCGTTCTCGGGGTCCTCGACGGGACCCAGGATCGATATGTGGGGATCAGGGTCCGGTGACGCGTAGCGATGCTCACCGGTATCTGGTGGCGTACGACATCGCTGATGATCGTCGCCGGCTGCGGTTGGCGAAGGCACTCCAGTCATTCGGGGACCGGGTGCAGTACAGCGTCTTCGTCGTCGATGCGAGCGAAGTGAGGTTGCGGCGGATGCGCCGTGAAGTGGAGCGCATCGTCCGGCTGGATCAAGATGCGGTCCTCATCTGCGACGTCGGCCCGGTGAGCGGCGTCAGCGAGTCCAGGTTCGTTTCCATTGGCGTCGGACGCTCCTTGACGGATGGCGACTCCTTCATCATCTGATGGGGTCCGCGAGGGGTGCAGATCACCGGTCTCTCAGGCGTGACCCCTCGCAGTTGCATCTCGCCTGGTCATGGGCCTTCCGGTCGGCATGCCCCACCTTGCGGCGGCCGGCACCGTCTCAAACAGCTCACAGACGGAGACACTGCTCGCGAGGGGACCTGAAGGCCGTTGTGATTCAGGTACCCTCGGAGGGGCCCTGGCGCCCCTTCCCGGGGCGCCCTTTCGTTGAGGCCTCCGGCAGGACGCGCCCATCGCCGCTCAGAACCTCCTGGCGCCCCTTCCCGGGGCGCCCTTTCGTTGAGGCGTCAAGACAGACGGCGACCGCACCGTGATGACAGCTGCTGGCGCCCCTTCCCGGGGCGCCCTTTCGTTGAGGCCTGCCCTTGCGGGCACTAGTGCCAGTCGAGGAACTGGCGCCCCTTCCCGGGGCGCCCTTTCGTTGAGGCGTGGATGATGTCTTTGGTGGCTGCCGTGCTTGTCGTGCTGGCGCCCCTTCCCGGGGCGCCCTTTCGTTGAGGCCGGAGGAACCCTCAGCGTCCGTCAGATCGACTCACACTGGCGCCCCTTCCCGGGGCGCCCTTTCGTTGAGGCCTATACGGCCGGTAGGCGGTGAACTTTAGGGTTTTCCTGCTGGCGCCCCTTCCCGGGGCGCCCTTTCGTTGAGGCGTCGTGCCGATGCAGGCTGAGGCGATTGCTCGTGCTGGCGCCCCTTCCCGGGGCGCCCTTTCGTTGAGGCTACACCGTCATGCGGACTCGGGTGCGGTCATACGGTCGCTGGCGCCCCTTCCCGGGGCGCCCTTTCGTTGAGGCGAGGACGGCGACGAGGACGCCACCGTCCTCGACTCGCGCTGGCGCCCCTTCCCGGGGCGCCCTTTCGTTGAGGCTACAAGTGGCGGTACGACCTCGGCCCGTGGGCCGACCTGGCGCCCCTTCCCGGGGCGCCCTTTCGTTGAGGCACCAGCAAGGAGACCTCGTGACTGTCCACGCCACCCCCTGGCGCCCCTTCCCGGGGCGCCCTTTCGTTGAGGCAGGGTGAAATCCTGCGGACGACGCGAGTCGTGATCACTGGCGCCCCTTCCCGGGGCGCCCTTTCGTTGAGGCAGCGACCTCGTCCTGCCCATGAGCACGATCCGCCTGTGCTGGCGCCCCTTCCCGGGGCGCCCTTTCGTTGAGGCGCAGTCACACCACGAAGGTGAGGGAGATACTTGTAGAGCTGGCGCCCCTTCCCGGGGCGCCCTTTCGTTGAGGCTCCAAGGGCAAGCCGGTCCGCCGCCGCAAGATCGCCAACTGGCGCCCCTTCCCGGGGTGCCCTTTCGTTGAGGCGGCCGTGGCGTCGGCGAGTCCGAGTGGGTGCGTGACGCTGGCGCCCCTTCCCGGGGCGCCCTTTCGTTGAGGCGTGGCGCACCCGACGACGCAGGTGCCCCTGCGTGGCTGGCGCCCCTTCCCGGGGCGCCCTTTCGTTGAGGCGTGTCAGCGGAGTGGACGGGCCCGTTGGTCGATGCTGGCGCCCCTTCCCGGGGCGCCCTTTCGTTGAGGCCCGACGTCCTCGTTGTCCTCCCACGCGAACCGCCACGTCTGGCGCCCCTTCCCGGGGCGCCCTTTCGTTGAGGCACGGTCAAGCCGTCCACGATGACCCACCGGCGTGGGCTGGCGCCCCTTCCCGGGGCGCACTTTCGTTGAGGCTGTGGGAAGCGGGCCTTGAGTTCCTCGATGGACACGCCTGGTGCCCCTTCCCGGGGCGCCCTTTCGTTGAGGCGACTTGACCTCGATCACGATGCCGGGACAGGCGGCGCTGGTGCCCCTTCCCGGGGCGCCCTTTCGTTGAGGCAGGGCCATGAGGCACCGTGAGACCGTCCGCCGACGCCCTGGCGCCCCTTCCCGGGGCGCCCTTTCGTTGAGGCGCGCCGACGGCCATCGGCCACGGCTTGGCCCATCCGCTGGCGCCCCTTCCCGGGGCGCCCTTCGTTGAAGTGAGGCGATGGAGCTGGTCGACTCTGATGCCGGCCAGCTGACACGCGAACGCTCAGCGTTCGGTCGGCTCGTCGCAGTGCGGAAAGCGAACCTACGGCTCTGCTGCGGTGCGTCTACGCTCAGGACATGGCCTTTCACGGGTACGTCGGGGTGCAGGGGCGCGGCGTCATTGCGCTCCCGTCGGAGGTGCGTCGACGGCTGCTGCTCGATCAGCCAGGGGCGCAAGTCGAGATCACCGAGCGTGAGGACGGGGTCCTGGAGTTGCGTCCTTCGTTGCCGGTGCCTGCCGATCAGGTCTGGTTCTGGGAGCAGCGTTGGCAGGAGCGGGAGCGCGAGGTCGACGCGCACGTGGAAGAGGGCCGCGTGACTGCCCACGATGACGGTGACGCCTTCCTGTCGCACCTGGATGCGCCGGCCGGCCCCGACGGTTCGTGAAGTTCGAGATCAGCCCAGCGTTCGATGGCGACTACCGCCGGCTGAACGTGAACACCCGGCCACCCTCGGCGAGATCGCCCGGGACGTGCATGGAAACGGCGTCGGCCCTTCCAGACCGCAGCATCCACGCGAGAATTCTGTACATGACGACGATCTCCCTGGCAGCGGCTCGGGCGCAGCTGTCGAAGCTCGTGGACGAGGCGGTGTCCACCCATCAGCGGATCGACATCACCCGGAACGGCAGCCGTGCAGCCGTGCTGCTGGCGGCCGAGGATTTCGACGCCCTCATCGAGACCATCGACGTGCTCTCGGACGCAGAGTTGGTCGCGGACATCGACGAGGGGCTGCCAGCTCCGATGTCGGAGACCGTGCCTGTCGACGAGCTCACCCGCCGACGCGTCAGGCCTCGTGGCCTATGAGGTCAGGCTGGCTCCTCCCGCACGCAGAGCGTTGGGGAGCCGGCTACCCGAAGTCGTCGCGGCAGCCTGCTTCGCCTTTCTCAGCGGTCCCTTGGCCGAGAACCCTCACCGTGTCGGCACGCAGATGACCGGCACGTTCGCCCGCTTGTACTCCGCACGGCGCGGTGAGTACCGCGTCACCTACCGCATCGAGCAGGAGGCGGTGGTCAACGTGGTGATCGCCAGCCGTCACCGCCGCCATGCCTACCGGTGATCCGGATCCCGGCCGACCTGGATTCACCGCCGGCCCGGCACCTACCGGCCGCCGAACAGACACCGTCACTCCCCGTCACCCATGACGCCAGGGACCCCAACGACCGGACTCGAAGCAAGCCGAATCGCTGTCCGACCGCGTCCGTTTCAGGCCGTTAACCCGGATCGTTCACGAGACTCGGGTGTGATCGGCGCGTAGAAGCACGGAAGTGCCTGTCCAGCAGGGGAAACTTGGGTTTGCGACGACTCAAGATCTCCGAACCGGAAGGCACTCCGTAGGTGAAGCGTACTTCGTGGTCTACCGGCTTGTCCGTGACCTCCGATGGTGTCGGCGTGGTGGCCCATGCGGGCAGCGTCGCCACCCGCCTTCTGGCCGACCGGGTCGGCCTCACGTCCGAGTTGTCCAAGGTGATGGTCCGCCGCAACTTCGTCCCCGGTCACGACCGCGGCAGGGTGCTGACCGACGTCGCGGTGATGCTCGCCGACGGCGGGGAGGCGATCGCCGACATCGACGTGCTGCGCCACCAGTCCAGCGTGCTGGGCCGTGTCGCGTCGGCGCCGACGGTGTGGCGGGCACTGGACGAGGTCACACCTGGCCGGTTGAAGAGGATCTAGAACGCGCGGGCGCGGGTCCGCCGCCAGGTCTGGTCCCAGCTGCCTGACGGCGTCCCGGCGAGCAAGGTCGCCGGGACCGATCTTGACGATCTGATCGTGCTCGATACCGACGCGACCATCGTGATCAGCCACAGCGAGAAGGAGAACGCGGCGGCCACGTTCAAGCGGACCTTCGGGTTCCACCCACTCGGGGTGTGGTGCGACAACACGAGTGAGTTCCTCGCCGCCAAGCTCCGCGCTGGCAATGCCGGCTCGAACACCGCCGCCGACCACATCGAGGTCCTCACCGACGCGATCGCGCAGATCCCCGGCACGCACCGCAAGAAGCTGCTCATCCGCTCCGACGGCGCGGGCGCATCGCACAAGCTGCTGGACTGGCTTACCGAGCAGAACCGGGTCCGTGGCCGCAGCGTGGAGTACAGCGTGGGTTTCGCGGTCACCGAGAAGATCCGCGACGCCATCGACCTGGTCCCGAAGAAGGTCTGGACCCCGGCACTGGACGCCGACGGTGGGATCCGCGAAGGAGGTGACGTCGCCGAGCTCACCGGGCTCTTGGACCTGAGCAGCTGGCCGACCGGAATGCGCGTCATCGTGCGCCGCGAACGACCCCATCCCGGCGCCCAACTGTCGCTGTTCGAGGAACGTGACGGCTGGCGCTACCAAGCCTTCGTCACCAACACCACGACCGGACAACTGGCTTTCCTCGAGGCCCGGCATCGGGCGCACGCTCGGGTCGAGGACCGGATCCGGCACGCCAAGGACTCGGGGCTGGGGCGGTTCCCGTCGCGGGAGTTCGAGATCAACCGGGTGTGGCTGATGCTGGTGCAGATCGCTGCCGACCTGACCGCATGGACCCGGCTCCTCGCACTGACCGGAGACGCGAAGTCGCTGGCGGCGTGTGAGCCGAAAGCGCTGCGCTACCGCTTCCTTCACGTCCCAGCCCGGCTGACTCACAGCGCCCGCCGACGACGCTTGCGGATACCCGAGTCGTGGCCATGGGCGGCCGCGATCGTCGCAGTCTTCGCCAACATCGCCGCGATCCCACAACCCGCCTGACCCCCCCGTCCGCCCACGACATCACGACCCGGAGAACCGCAGCCCGGCAGCGCCAGCCGGCCCAACGTCGTACCCGCGCACCGTCATCGACTCACCCCACGCAGCGATGCCGTCGTCGGCACCGTCATGAAAGACCGGGGTTAAGCGGCGGCGCCGGTACTGTTGTGGGGATGGATCCACACAGATGAGCCGCGTACGGCGGCAGGAGAGCAGCGGCACCAGGCGAGCGCGAAGTCGTCCTCACCCGCAACGACGCGGAGGCAGCCATGAGTGAAGCCCGAGAGATCCGGGTCGCGGTCCGGGGTGGGGAGATCGTCGGCCACGTGCACGGTGCCGAGGGGCCCGACGTGCTCCTCGTGCCGAGTGTGGGGTCGAGCGAACTCGTCTGGCGGCACACCGCCGAACTGCTGGCGGCCGACTTCCGCGTCGTCACGTTCGCGCTGCGCGGGCACGGGCGGAGCACGTGCGAACTCACCGGCAGCCTCGGCATCGTCCTGCACGACATCGCGGCCGTGCTCGACCACGTCGGCATGGAGCGGCCCGCGATCATCGGGCACACGTTCGGCGCCGGGATCGCCGCGATGGCCGCAGCCCGATTTCCCGGGCGGTTCTCGGCGGTCGGAGTCGTCGACAGCCCCATGAACCTCTCGCAGTCGGAGTACCGGGAGTTCCTCCAGGTGTTTCAGGAGAAGGCGATCCAGGAGGACCTCACCGTACGGATCGGCCTGGGGTGTTCCGGCCCGGCCGCGGAATCGCTGCAAGACTTTCTCGACGAGTACGCGCCCCGGCTCGTCAACGACTGGTTGGCCCTGTGGCCGACGCCCGAACACGCCCGCGCCGCACTGGAGGCCGACACGGTCGTCGACGAGACCGGCGCCTGGCAGCGGCGGCCGACCTTCGAGACCTGCCGCCGGTACACCGAACTGCCACCCGACGCCTTCGCCTACCCCGGACGCGAACTCCTCGCCGCCCTCCAGCTACCGATCTGGGTGATCCAACCCGTCATCGGCCAGTTCGTCGACGCCCTCGACGACGTGGTCGACTTCGCCCGTGACCGCCCGGGCTGGCAGATCCGGACGATCCGCGGAGGCATCGACGCCCTCGCCCACGACGATCTCGCCGCCGAGTTGCGGTCGCTGCTGCTCGGCCCGGCAGCCGACAACCCCAACCCCATTCCCGCCTGAGCCGCCATGGCCACCTCCGGACGTCGACAAGCGCCGATGCGGTGGCGGCGAGCGCCGTCTAGCGTGGCTCACGCTCCGTGGGGACGGATGCAGACCAAGGGGGAGACCATGAAGTCACGCGTGCTGGAGATCGGTGTCGGAGCCGGTCTCGCCGTGCTGCTCGCGGCCTGCGGCGGTCCGCAGGCCCAGCCGACACCGGCGGCCGATTCCGCCACCACACAGAGCGGGAGCCAGAGCCCGGCGCAGAACTCGCAGGCGCCGGCCGAGCCCGTCCCCGAGCGCCTCGACATCGACTACGTCGGAGACGGCGCCGACGAACACCGCCTCGACCTGTTCCTGCCGACCGGGCAGGGCCCGGGTCCGTTCCCGCTGGTCACGTGGGTGCACGGCGGTGGCTGGAAGTCCGGCGACAAGGGTGACATCGGCCGCGCCGAGGACATCCGGATGGTCGAGACCAAGCAACTCCTGCTCGACCGGGGCTACGCGGTCGCCGCCCCCAACTACCGGCTGGCTCCGGGGGCCACGTTCCCCGCGCCGATGCACGACGTCGCCGCATCGGTGCGCTACCTGCGCGCACACGCCGCCGAACTCGGTCTGGACCCGCAGCGATTCGCGCTCATGGGCGACTCCGCCGGGGCGCACCTCGCGGCGATGACCGCGCTGGCACCCGACAAGGCCGATCTGCAGGGCTCCCTCGGCGAGACCGGCGTCGACGCGCAGGTCAAGGCCTTCGTCGGGTACTACGGCATCTACGACCTGAGCACCCGCACCCGCGACCAGAAGCAGGTCTGCGGCGGCGGCAAGCCGGGTGCCGAGTCCTCCCACGGGATGCTCATCGGCACCGACCCCGACGCGCCCGAGGGACAGCAGAAGGCCAAGGCCGCGAGCCCTGTGACCTACGTGTCCGCCACCTCACCCGCCGTCATCCTGTTCTCGGGTCGCAAGGACTGCACCGCCCCGTACCCCCAGCCGGAGGAGTTCCACCAGGCGCTGCAGAAGGCGGGCGCGACCTCCGAACTGACGTTCATCGACACCGAACACGCTGATCCGCAGTTCTGGACCGACTCGGCCATCCACGACAAGCTCATCGCCTTCCTCGACCGGCACGTCAAGGGCTGATCGCCGCTCGAGGCGCCCCGAGAACCACCCGGCCCCGCGACGACGATGTCGCGGGGCCGGGTCGTGGTGGGGGCGGGTGACGGCACCGCCGGGATCGAACCCGGTGGGTCAACGCTTCTCGGTCATGTCCTTGATCGAGGCCAGCACGTCGCGCAACCCCGCACGCACACCGTCGGGGTCGGCGCGCCCACTGGTGATGCGGACCGTGAGCGTGGCGTCCTCACCGCGGCGGTCGATGTCGAAACTGCCCTTGTACCCGTGCCGTCCGCCGACCGAACCCCAACTGAACGTGCGGCCGGGATTGTCGACGCGGGTCCACGCGGTACCGCGCACCTCCACCGTCGACCCGTCGGGCATGCGCGGAGTCGCGACGACCTCGACGGCCCCATCACCCACGGGTTCGGCCTGGGACAGCCGCGGCATGTAACTCGGCAGGTTGGCGACATCGGACAGGAACTCGAAGAGCCGTTCGGGCTCGACGTCGATGTCCACGGACTCCACGTACTCACTCATGCATGCGGGTCTACCGGTCGCGGGTGCCCGGGGGCAAGGGACCTCCGTCACCTCGGCGGAACCCCGGCGGTTCGTCCGTGAGCCGCCGCCCTGCCGACCGACGGTGGGGTGCGCGGGAGGTCAGCTCGCGGTCCAGCCGCCGTCCATCGTGTACGAGGCGCCCGTCATGCTGACGGCCGAACCGGAGCACAGGAACAGGACGAGATCGGCGACCTCGGCGGGCTCGACGAGGGTCTTGCGGGCCATGCGCAGGAGCATGACCTTTTCGACGACGTCGTCCTCGGACATGCCGTGGGCCTTGGCCTGGTCGGCGATCTGCTTCTCCACCAACGGAGTCCGCACATAGCCGGGGTTGATGCAGTTGCTCGTCACCCCGTGCTCGGCGCCTTCGAGGGCGACGACCTTGGACATCCCCTCCAGGCCGTGCTTGGCGGTCACGTAGGCGACCTTGAAGGCCGAGGCGCGCAGGCCGTGCGCGGAGCTAATGTTGACGACGCGCCCCCACCCCTGCTCGTACATACGGGGCAGGGAGTTGCGGATGAGGCGGAACGGCGCCTCGACCATCACCCGCTGGATAGCCGTGAAGACCTCCGGCTCGAACTCGTGCACGGGCGCGACCCGCTGGAAGCCGGCGTTGTTGACGATGATGTCGCCGGCGACGTCGAGGGAGGCGAGCACGTCGGGGTCGGAGAGGTCCGCGCCGATGCCGCGGCCACCGAGCGGCGCCGCCGTCTCCTCGGCCTTGGCCTGGTCGAGGTCGACGACGACGACCTCCGCGCCGGCGCGGGCGAGAGCCTGGGTGCAGGCGAGACCGATCCCGCTCACGCCACCGGTGACGACGGCGGTGCGTCCGGTCAGATCGAGGTTGATGAGGTCGCTCACGATGTTCTCCGTTCGGGGGAGGCGAACAAGTTCCCCCCGATCCTGTCACCTGAAACCGGAGGGTAGGGCTCAGGCCGGAGACCGAGGAGCGTCGTGAGACGACACGAGGGGCCCGCGAATACTCGCGGACCCCTCGTGTGGTGGTGCTCAGGCCGTAGCAGCCTGGTACTGAGTCGTTGCTCAGGCCTTGTCGTCGGCCTCGCGCAGACGGGCGCGGAGCTCGTCGAGCGAACCGGTGGTCTCGAGACCACGGGTGGTGAGCTCGGACTTGAGCTGCGCGGTGTTCATGAGGTTGTAGTTGCGCTTGACCTGCTCGGTGGCCGTGTCGGTCGCCTCCTCGGAGGTCTCCTTGGCGGCGTCGGTGGCGCGACGGGTCTGCGTGGCCGCAGCCTCGGTGGCGCGACGGGTCTGCTCGGTGGCAGCCGTCGTGAAACGCTCGGCCTGCTCGCGGCCGGCCTGCTGCGCGTCGGCGACGCGGGCCTCGACGGTCTCGCCGAGCTGCTGCGCCTGCTCACGGGCGGAGGTGGCGAAGTTCTCCATCTGCTCGCGGGCCGTCTGGGTGAGGGTCTGAGCCTGCTCGCGCCACGCGGAGTAGAAGCGCTCGGCCTGCTCGGTCCACTGGTCGTTCGCCTGCAGGTTGGCGTCGAGGATCTTGTGCGCGGTCTCGCGCTGAACGGCGAGGGCCTTGCCGTAGAAGTCGAACAGCTCGTCGACGGCCTTGCGCGGGTCGACCATCACCGGGACGGTGGCGGCCGAGGGGCGCTCGAACTTCTCGGCGAACTGGGCGGTCATGGAGTCGACGGCCGAGAACCAGTTCTCCTGCATCTTGCGGGTGGCCTCGATGTACTGGGAAGTGATCGACATGAGTTCTCCTAAGGGGTTGGTCGAGTGTCGTGGGGGTCACGCCGCTCTCGTGGAGAAGCGCTCTGCTTGAAATACTACGCACATTGATCGGGATGTCAAGCAGAGGCGGACTCACGTCCAACTCTGGGGCGTCCGGGTGAAGGGCATGTGACGTCCGGGCGCCCCAGGTACGAACGATCGCTCGGGCTCGGGCGCGCTCGGCCGAATCAGACGCCGGTGGAACCGGGTTCGGTGTCCGCTGCCGACTCGGAGTGCCGCGCGATGAGCGTGCGGTACAGGGCCAACATGGCCTGCTTCTCCTCCGCGGTGAGGTCGGGATCGGCCTCGATGGCCTCGGCGACCGCCGGCGAGGTGGCCGCACCCTTGGGGTCGCCACCGGCCTGCCGCAGGTTGGCGGCACCCGTGGAGACCAGCCCGGCCTGCGTGAGCAGGTGCTCGGTGGAGATGTCCAGGGCGTCGGCGATCGAGTGGAGCACCTTGAGCGAGGGCTGGTGCAGCCCGCGCTCGACCTGGCTGAGGTAGGCGTTCGACACGTTCGAGATGCCGGCCAACTGACGCAGGGACAGGTCGGCGAGCTGCCGCTGGGCCCGGATGTAGGAACCCAGGACCGTTCTGCGCGAATCGTCCTTCTTCTCGTCCACTGGAGTCCTCTCGCCGCTTTCGTCCAGGTCCACCAGGATACGAGGTGGCCGCAACGGCCCCGGGCCCGGCGACGTTCGCCGGGTGTCGTCAGAGTCGGTTGATCTCAGCCCGTTGATTCACCCCGTCCAGCGGATAGGGTCGTTCACAGGTGGCCGGGATCACATTTTTCCCGACCCGGTCGGCGTCGACCCGGTGCTCCGCGTGCGGTCGATTCCCCCGAACAACCGACGAGCAAGGATCGTGATCACCCGATGACAGAGCAGCAGCGAGAATCGGCCGAGCAGAAGTTGCGTCAGGCCTACGACAAGTCGGAGAAGCGAGTCTCCCGGACCAGTGACGAACTCGTCGCGACCCAGGGCTTCACCGAGGCTCTGGCGATGCTCACGAGCAACGCCGTCGCGATGTCGCGTGTCATGTCGACCGGGCTCGACCAGGTCGTCAAGACCACCCGCCTGGCCGGCCAGCGCGACATCAACCGGTTGGCACGCCAGCTCAACCGCACCGAGGACAAGCTGGAGCAGGTGCTCCAGGTCGTCGAGCAGCTCGAGGAGGAGCTGGCGGCCACCCGCGCCGAGCGTGACGAGGCGCGTCGTGAGACCCGCCCGGTGGAGACGCGCGCCAAGCGCACCGCCGCCACCACGCCGGTCAGGTCCTCGGCCGCGTCCTCCTCGACGTCCGGCCGTGGCCGCGGCCGTGGTCGCTCCGCCAATGTGACGAACGGCGAAGTGACGAGCGCCGACGTCACGAACTCCGTGGCGCAGGGTGGCGAGGAGAACGGCCGGTGAGCGTCCTGGCATCGATGCTGAAGCTGCCGCGCACCGTCCTCGAGACCTCGAACATCCTCCTCACCACCGAGGATGCGGTCATCGGTGCGACCCGTAAGGACGTCGTCTGGACCCACCGCACCACGACGCTCTACCGGTACCGCAGCAACAAGCGGACCCACCCCGTTCCGGTGCTGCTGGTGTTCGCCCTGATCAACCGGCCGATGATCTTCGACCTGCGGCCGGGGCACTCGTTCGTCGAGTTCCTGCTCGACCGCGGCTTCGACGTCTTCCTCGTCGACTGGGGCGTGCCCTCTGACGCCGACAACGACATGGGCCTGGACAACTACGTGTGCGACGAGCTCACGTGGGCCGTGCGCGAGGTGCGCCGGGCCTCCGGCAGCAACGAGATCTCCATCCTCGGCTGGTGCATCGGCGCCGTGCTGACCGCCATGTACGCCTCGCTCAACCGCGGTGGACCGGCCCGCAACCTCGTCCTGCTGACGATGCCGGTCGACGCCGAAGGTGCCCTCTACACCACGTGGATGGGCAGCGACTCCTTCGACGAGCAGGAGGTGGTCGACGGCCTCGGCAACGTGGCCGGCGAGATCGTCGACTGGGCCAACAAGATGATGAAGCCCGTCCAGAACCACGTGACCACCCGGCGTCGCCTGTTCGAACAGGTCCACGACGGGACCGTCAACCGCGTCGCCTACCAGGCGATGTCCAAGTGGGTGGCCGACAACCCACCCTTCGCCGGACGCGCGTTCAGCCAGTGGATCCGCTGGATGTACAAGGAGAACCGCCTCGTCCGTGGACGCATGGAGCTCCGGGGCAAGCGCGTCGACCTGCGCAACCTCGACCAGAGCATCCTCGTGGTCACCGCGTCCGCCGACCACATCGCACCGCGCGAGTCCACCCTTCCGCTGCTGGACCTCGTGAGCAGCGACGACGTCGAGCACATGGACCGCGTCGGTGGCCACATCGGCCTCATGGCCGGCTCGAAAGCCCGCAAGGAGATCTGGCCCGACATCGCCGATTGGCTCGAGCCCAGATCTCAGAACTGACACCCGCACGACACCCGCCCTCGCCCCCCGGGTCGGGTCCCACCCCACAAGGAGACGTGATGACCAGCACGGTGAACGACATCCAGTACCAGGCCGCCGAGACTCCGGGCCGTGGAGGCAAGCTCGAGGGCCGGGTCGCCTTCGTCACGGGCGGAACCCGAGGCATCGGCGCGGCGATCAGCAACAGCCTCGCCCGTCAGGGCGCCACGGTCGCTGCCGGCTACGGCGGCAACACCGAACGCGCCGAGGCGTACCAGGCCGACATCCAGAAGGCCTGGGGCGACGACGACCGCGAGTTCACGATCCACAAGGGCAACGTCGGCAACGCCGAGGACTGCCGCAGGACCATCCAGGAGGTCATCGACAAGCACGGTCGACTCGACATCCTCGTCAACAACGCGGGCATCACGCGTGACCGCACGGTGGCGAAGATGACCGACGACGACTGGGAGGCCGTCCTCCAGGTCAACCTCTCGGGTGCGTTCTACCTGGCTCAGGCCGCCCTGGCGCACATGCTCGAGCGCGGCACGGGCCGCATCGTCAACGTCAGCTCGATCATCGGCGAGATGGGCAACATCGGGCAGGCCAACTACGCGGCCAGCAAGGCGGGCCTCTTCGGTCTGACCAAGACCCTGGCCCGTGAGGCCGCGTTCCAGCTCGGCCGCGACGGCAAGCTGTCCGACGACTCCATCGGCGTCACCGTCAACGCGGTCACGCCGGGTTACGTCCTCACCGAGATGGTCGCGGCCGTGCCGGAGAAGGTCCTGGAGAAGATCAAGTCGAACATCCCCCTGCGCCGTCTCGCGCAGCCGGAGGAGATCGCTCGCGTCGTGCACTTCCTGTGCTCGGACGAGTCCGGATTCATCACCGGTCAGGTCTGGGGCGTCAACGGCGGCCAGGACATGTGATCGGCGGGTCGGCGCCACCACGCCGACCCAGCGCCACGACGGGCGGAGGACTCCTCACGGAGTTCTCCGCCCGTCGTCGTGTGCCGGGTGTGATGTGGGGCGGGCGCGATGTGACGAGTGCGATGGGTCGGTCTAGCGCGGCGGCGTCTGCGCGGCGTGATGCTCGAGTGCGTGCGCGAGCCAGGCCTCGAGGCCGGCGCCCTCGAGGCCGACGCCGTCGACGGCCAACCAGTTGTCACCCATGGGGCGGGTCGGGCCCATCATCGCCGGCTTGGCGCCGGGCAGGGCCAGCAGCCGATCGTGCTGGGCGGGGTCGATCCGGAGCAGCAGATCGCCGTCGCGGCGGGCCGCCGCGACCATGCGGTCCTCGATCATGAACGAGATCCCGCCGAACATGGGCACCTCGCGCGGCGAGCGGTCGGCCAGCGCGGCGCGCACCCGATCGGGGAGTGAACCGGAGTCGGCGGGAGGCCGGTCGGTCGGCATCTGCATCACCTCGGGACGCCTCGGAGGGTCGGTGCGTGCTCGTCTCCCACGGTAGAGGCGCCCGCCCTCCGGTGCGAGGGGCTCCGGTGCGGTGGATTTCGGCGGGGATGCAGTTCGGGGGTGAGGGGTTCGCGGGTGTCTCGACATCGGACCACGAGAGCACTCAAGAGGGGCGGGCGCGCACCGATGAGGTGAGAGGACATCCGTCGAGCGCTGCCGCATGCGCGCACCCCGGAAGGACGAAACATGAGCCGTCGCGACTCCTCGTCGCGTACCAGTGACCCGATGCGGCAGCCGGAGCGACGCTCGCGTGCCCGGTACGCCACCGTGTCGGCCGCTGCCGCCCTCGTGGTGCTGGCACCCCTGGCCGCCGGGGCCTCCAAGCCGTGGACCCGTGACGTGCCCAACGCCCCCGGCCACCGGCCGCCACGATGTCCGCCGCCGACGCCGTGCAGGCCGGTGCGCGAGGTCAGGTGTCGCTGCCGTGGCTGGCGTTCGCCCGGCAGGGGTCCGTCCTGCCGGCATCGTTCGCTGCGATGGCCGGCCCCGCCGCTCCGGGCGCGGTCCCCCCGGCCGTGCACCAGGCCTACGTCAAGGCCGAGGCCTCCCTCGCCTCCACCCAGCCCGGATGCCGGCTGCCGTGGTGGTTGCTGGCGGGCATCGGGCACGTCGAGTCCGGTCACGCCGCCGGTGGTCGGGTCGACGCCGCCGGGCGCACCACGGGTGAGATCTTCGGTCCTCGCCTGGACGGCACGACCCCCAACACCGCGACGGTGCCCGACACCGACCAGGGCGGCGTCGACCTCGACGCCGACTTCGACCGCGCGGTCGGACCGATGCAGTTCCTGCCCTCGACCTGGCGCTCCTTCGGCGCCGACAACAGCGGCGACGGAGTCGCGGACCCCCACAACGTCCACGACGCCGCCCTCAGCGCGGCGCGCTACCTGTGCTCCGGCGGCGGCGATCTCAGCGTCGCCGGTGACCTGCGCACCGCGATCCTGCGCTACAACCCCTCCGAGGAGTACGTGCGCAACGTCCTGACCGCGGGGAGGCCTACCGCGACGGCCGGACACCGCCGCCCGCGTGGAAGCCGCCGATGGGCCCCGGCACCAACCCGCCGCCCGTCCTCACCACCGACGCCCCCGTCGGGGGAGTGCTGCAGGAGTATCCGGCCGCCTCCGTGGTGGCCGCCGCGCCGACCGCGCCGACGTCGCGGGCGCGGGCCACGACCCGCGCCACGACTCCGCAGGCCACGTCCCGCCCGACGACGCGCACCACCGCGACTCCGACGCCGACGGTGCCTCGTCCCACCGCCACGCGGTCGCCCGCGCCGACGACCCCGCCCGCCACCCCCCAGACGGCGACGGCGACGACGAACGTCACCCCCACGGCGCCGCCCACCCTCCCCGTGTGTGAGGTGGTCCCGACGGCGAGCCCGACCCAGACCCTGCCTCCCGGTCAGCCGTCCCCGACGACCTCGCCGCCCACCACGTCCCCCGACGCGAGCCCCTCGCCGACACCGAGCCCCAACCACACGTTCGGTCCGGACGGGCAGCAGACGCCGATCCCGACGCCGACCTGCGTCATGCCACCGGAGGATGTGACGCGATCGGCGTCCCCCGCTCCCACGAGCACGCCGCAGCCGGCGACGACCTCGCCGGCCACTCCCTCGCCTGCGTCGACGTCTCCGGCGGTCGCCCCGCGCTGACCTCCGCCGCCGTCCGTGGCGGCGGCCGGCGGGGCGGGGCGGAGCGAAATCGTTACTCGCCCGATCGATTACCGGTGTTACCGTGTCCGAGTCGGACAGTCGTCTAGAACTTGGGTCTCATCGTGAAGCGTCAATTGGACGCCGATGGATATGACGTCACCGACGACACGGGGCGGGGGAATCGGCTACCGGTCGTCGTCGTGGGGATCGCATCGGCAGTCGTCATCACCGTCTCTGCAGGGCTCGTGGCTTTCACGATGTCGCAACCACGCGAATCGGAGCACACGGCCCGCGCCGCCGACGCCACCGTCTTCACCGCGCTCGGCCGTACCGTGACGGGCGGCCCCGAGGCGGTCACCGCCGTGCTGCCGACCACCACGGCCGCGCTCGACGGGTCGCTGCCCGCACCGGCCGGTCTCGCCGCCGGCGCCAAGGACCAGATCCCCGCCCGGGTGCTCGACTCCTACCGCAAGGCCGAGTCCACCCTTGCCTCGGAGTCCCCCGCCTGCAAGCTGCCCTGGTGGCTGCTCGCCGGTGTCGGCAAGGTCGAGTCCGACCACGCCGCCGGCGGCAAGGTCGACGATGCCGGCACGACCACCGTGCGCATCGTCGGACCCCGCCTCGACGGCACCGTCGTGGGCGGCACCATCGTCCGCGACACCGACAAGGGCGCCCTCGACGGCGACCTCTCGTTCGACCGGGGCGTCGGCCCGATGCTCCTGCTGCCCAAGACGTGGCAGAACATCGGCCGCGACGGCAACGGCGACTCCCGCCCCGACGTCTCCAACGTCGACGACGCGACGCTCGCCGTCGGCACCCTGCTGTGCTCGGCCGACTCCGATCTCACCACCCCCGAGGGCCTGGCCAAGGGCCTGGTCAAGTTCGACGACACGCCCACCTTCGCGAGCGAGGTCCTGCCCTGGGCGATGCACTACCGCTCCGGAGCCCCGACCGCCGCCGCGAGCAGCACGGGCTCGGCCGCACCGTCGACCACGTCCGAGGGCTCGACGCCGGCCACCACCGACGAGTCCACGCCGACGACGACGGCATCGCCGACCCCGAATCCCACTCCGACACAGGCCGGTCCGGGGTTCACGACGCAAGACCCGAGCACCCCGCCCTCGACGACACCCCCGGCCGTCCCCGCGCGTCCCGCTCCTCCGGTCACGCCGACCCCGGGACGCACGCCGGTGCCTCCGCGCCAGACGCCCACCCGCACGGCGCCACCGCCCGTGCAGACGCCGACGCGCACGGCGCCTCCGCCGGCGCAGACGCCGACCCGCACCACGCCACCCCCGATCCAGACCCCGACCCGCACGGCCACGCAGGCTCCCACCCGGACGACCGCGCCGCCGCCGGTGCACACGCCGACACGGACTCCCGACCGGCCCTCGACCCCGACTCCCGACCGGACCACCCGGACGCCGGATCGGACGACGGCCTCGACGCCCGCCGTGGCCGTGGTGACCCCTGACGCCGGGCCGAACGCGCGCGTCGACGACCGACAGACGAGCACTCCCCGCGCCGAGCGGACCGAGAACTCCTCGCGCGCCGAGAGGCGTGAGCGGGCTCGTGACCGGCGGGAGCGCAACGACCGCGCCGACCGCACCGAACGCGCCGAGCGGCGGGGGAACGACGCCGACGGGCCCGACGTGGCCTCCGACCTGCGGCGGTGAACCTCAGACCTTCGTCTCCCGAGCCGAGACGAACGGTCGATGCGTCCGCCGTCCCGGCCGGGCAGCATGAAGACATGCACACCGCACAGCCGCCGACGACCTTCGCCTCGAGCCCTCCCGCCCGCCCCCTCGCGCTCCCGCTGGTGGGCGCCTCCTACCCGCAGGTCCTGCGGACTCCCCGGCACCGCTGGTGGAACCCCGTGGTGTCGTGGGTCGTCGCGCTGCTGCTCGGCGGCGCCGCGGTGGTCCTCCCGATGCTGTTCTACCTGGGCGGTGTCTTCGTCTTCGGGGGTGACGACGCCGTGGCCGGCCTCGACCCGCAGATGGCCGACGCGCCGTCGACGTTCGTGCTCAACCTCTCCCTGGCCCTGCTCATCGGGGTCGCGCTGCTGGCCGTGGCGATCGGGCACCCGGTGGCGTCCCGGTTCCTCCATTCCGTGGAGGGGCGGGTTCGGTGGGGATGGCTCGGACGCTGCCTCATGCTCCTGCTGCCGCTGTGGCTGATCTACATCGTGTCGGCGTGGGTCGTCGACGGCACGCGGACCCTCGGCCGCGAGGACGGCTGGATCGCGCTGCTGCTCATGGCCCTGTTCATGACCCCGCTGCAGGCGGCCGGCGAGGAGTACCTCTTCCGCGGGTTCGTCATGGTCTCCATCGGCGCGTGGTTCCGTCGACCGATCGTGGGCCTGGTGATCTCGGGTGTCGTCTCCTCGGCGGTGTTCGCGGCGGCGCACGGCTCGGGCGACCCGTGGATCATCGTCAACCTCGTCGGCATGAGCGTGGCCTGCGTGTACCTGACCTGGCGGACCGGTGGCCTCGAGGCCGCGATCGCCATCCACGTGGTCAACAACGTCGTCGTGGGCGTCTTCGGCGTCCTCACGGGCACCAGCGCCGAGAGCTACATCGACGCCTCCACCCGCTCCACGCCGCTGGAGGCCCTCGTCGGGGTCGCCGTCATGGCGCTCGCGACGCTGATCCTCCTGCGCGCCGCCGACCGCGCCGGGATCTCGCGGACCGTGCCGCCCGCGGTGGGCGCCCGCCCCTGACCTGCGGACGAGCCGGGCTCGGGCCGGGTGTCTGCGTCGGTCGAGCCCGTCTCCCTGCGCCTGCTGCTCCGGCGTGCGAAGGTGTGGGAGACCACGCCGCGCGAGGGTGCGCGGCAGTCGATGAGGACGAGCGAGGAGAGACGATGTCCGAACTGCTGGGGACCGGCGACGAGGCGAAGGCGCGGCACTCGCAGGTGCACCTGAGGGAGGCGCTGCACGGGGTTCCGGTCTACAAGCCCGGTCGTCCGCCCACGCGTTCGGAGGACTTCACCTCCTACAAGATGAGCAGCAACGAGAACCCCTACCCGCCGCTGCCGTCGGTGGTCGACGCGATCGTGCGGTCGGTGCAGCAGGTCAACCGCTACCCCGACATGGGGACGACGGCGCTGCGTGAGGCGATCGCCTCCGAGATCGGCGTCGACGCCGACGAGATCGTCACCGGCACAGGCAGTTCGGGGTGCTCAGCGCCATCGTCAACGCCGCGTGCGAGGCGGGCGACGAGGTCGTCTACGCGTGGCGCAGCTTCGAGGCCTACCCGATCATGGTCGCCCTCTCCGGCGCGCGCTCGGTGCAGGTGCCGGTCACCGAGGACGGCCGGCACGACCTGCAGCAGATGGCCGACGCCGTCACCCGCGACACGCGCGTCGTGCTCGTCTGCAGCCCCAACAACCCGACGGGGACCGCCGTCCACGCCGATGAGTGGGAGCGATTCCTGGGTGCGGTACCGCGCGACGTGCTCGTCGTCCTCGACGAGGCCTACCTGGAGTTCGTCCGCGACGCCGACTCACCCGACGCGATCGAGGTGTACCGACGCCACCCCAACGTCGTCGTCCTGCGCACGTTCAGCAAGGCGTACGGCCTGGCCGGCCTGCGGGTCGGCTACGCGGTCGCGCGGCCCGAGATCGCCGTGTCGCTGCGCTCGTGCGTCATCCCGTTCGCCGTCTCCGACATGGCGATCCAGGCCGTGGTGGCCTCCTACGCCGCGCAGGACGAGCTGCTCGAGCGGGTCGAGGCGTTGGTCGGTGAGCGCACCCGCGTGCAGGACGGTCTGCGTGAGCTCGGCTACGCGGTGCCGCAGACGCAGGCGAACTTCGTGTGGCTCCAGCTCGGCGCGAAGACCGAGGAGTTCGCCGAGGCCGCCGACGCGGTGGGTCTGTCGGTGCGACCGTTCGCCGGTGAAGGCGTGCGGGTGTCGGTCGAGGCCCCCGAGGCGAACACCCGTCTGCTGGAGGTCGCCGAGCGGTTCCGGGAGCGGCTGTCCGGCTGAGGTGCCGGTAGGGCCGACGCTGCCGCGAGCACGGTCGCAGGCGAGGTGGTCCGGCGATCCCGCCGGGCCACTCAGCGGCGGTCGGAGGTGATCGCGCTGGACGCCCAGGCGATGACGGTCACGACGAGCGACCCCAGCAGCGCCGGGACGAACCCGTCGACCGAGAACGGCATTCCGACCAGGCCCGCGACCCAGCTCGTGAGCATGAGCATCGCCGCGTTGATCACCAGCAGGAACAGCCCGAGGGTGACGGCGATCAGGGGCAGGCCGAGCACGACGAGCAGTGGCTTGACCAGAGCGTTGAGCAGGCCGAAGACGACCGCCACCACGAGCGCGGTGACGATGGTGCCGCTCGTGCCCTGCTCGGCCATGCGGATTCCGGGCACGATCAGCGAGGCCACCCACAGGGCGACGGCGTTGACGACGATCCTGAGCAACAGACCCATGGGCCCCATCCCATCACGAGCGTGCCTCCGTGGTCACCCGGCGTCGCGTCGCCGGGCGTCGTGCCCGTCATCGCGGAGGTCGATGTCGGAGAGTGCGTCACCCTCGCGCAGCATCTGCCCGAACCAGCGGACGGCGCTCGCGGTCATGATCACGGCGAACACGAGGAACAGTGCGGCGTCGACCCACGCGCGCCACCCGGCGACGGCCAGGCTGCCGTCGGCGGCGATCCACAGCGGCACGAGGTCGCCCTCGGTGGTGCCGATCAGTCCGGGGCGGTCGATGACGCGGGTGAGCACCGTCCCCGAGGGGTCGATGTAGCGCACGGTGCAGCCGGGGCCGATCGGTGCGGTGCTGCAGCTGACCACGTCGCCGGTGGCGCCGCTCGCGGTGAACATCGACACGGTGGACGTCCCGAGGTGCCAGAACGCGATGCCCCACAACAGCAGCGCCAACGCGGTGGTGATCACCCACGCGGCGGTCGTCAGCAGGCGTCTGCGCCGCTGACGGCCGGGGACGGAGGACATGTCCCCCTATCGGCCTGCGACCTGAGGAGTACAGGGCGAGCAGCCCGTGAGGACGACCGTCTCTCGCGGGGGAGCGGTTTGGGTTACCGTCATCGGGACACGCCCCAGGTCGACGGTGCCGGGCGAGAGCCCGGTGCACCACCCCGCACCGGGTCCTGACGGTCCGTCCCACTCTCCACGAAGGAGTGCCTATGAGCAACAACGAAGTTGCCCGCGCGTTCGATTTCGAGGTCGAGGGCCTCAAGCATCACGAGTCGACCGTCGGTTCACCGTTCTACGACGGCGGACCCGAAGCCGTCCGGTTCATCGACAAGGACGGCCAGCGGATCCGCAACGAGGTCAACCTCCCCTACGACCCCTACGTCGACGCCCTCACCGAGGAGGACGGCCGCCGTTTGTACCGAGACATGGCGCTGGTGCGGCGGCTGGACGCCGAGGGCACGGCCCTGCAGCGGCAGGGCGAACTCGGTCTGTGGCCGGGGCTGCTCGGCCAGGAGGCCGCGCAGATCGGCATCGGCCGGGCGATGAAACCGCAGGACTACGCCTTTCCGGCCTACCGCGAGCACGGCGTCGCCTGGTGCAAGGACGTCGATCCCCTGAGCATCATGGGCATGTACCGCGGCGTCAGCCACGGCGGGTGGGACCCGGAGGAGAAGCGGTTCCACATGTACACGATCGTCATCGGCAACAACGCCCTGCACGCGGTCGGCTACGCGATGGGCGTGCAGCGCGACGGCGCGTACGGCACCGGTGACCCCGAGCGCGACACCGCGGTGGTCACGTTCTTCGGCGACGGCGCCACGGCCCAGGGCGACATCATGGAGTCCTTCGTGTTCGCCGCGGTCAACCAGGCGCCGGTGGTCTTCTACTGCCAGAACAACCAGTGGGCCATCTCCGAGCCCAACGTGCGTCAGACCCGCAACCCGCTGTACGAGCGCGCCTCCGGATTCGGGTTCCCCGGCGTGCGCGTCGACGGCAACGACGTCCTCGCCTGCTACGCGGTCTCCCAGCACGCGCTCGAGCACGCGCGCAGCGGTCAGGGGCCGTTCCTCATCGAGGCCTACACCTACCGCATGGGCGCCCACACCACCTCCGACGACCCCACCAAGTACCGCGACTCCGCCGAGGTCGAACTCTGGCGCGAGCGCGACCCGCTGGTGCGTCTCAAGAAGTTCCTGCTCTCGCTGCACGAGACCGAGGAGGCGTTCTTCACCGAGGTCGACCGCGAGGCCGACGAACTCGCCGCCACGGTGCGCGCCGGCGTCCAGCAGATGCCCGACCCGCCGACGTCGATGCTCTTCGAGAACACCTACATCGACCCCCACCCCGGTCTCGACGAACAGCGTGCGGAGTTCGAGGAGTACCAGGCCGGCTTCGACACCGAGGAGGCGTGATGACCAAGATCACCCTGGGCAAGGGCATCAACACCGGTCTGCGTCGCGCCATGGAGCGCGACCCCAAGGTGCTCGTCATGGGCGAGGACGTGGGCAAGCTCGGCGGCGTCTTCCGCATCACCGAGGGTCTGCAGAAGGACTTCGGTGAGGACCGCGTCATCGACACCCCGCTCGCGGAGTCGGGAATCATGGGTACGGCCATCGGCATGGCGCTGCGTGGCTACCGCCCGGTCGTGGAGATCCAGTTCGACGGGTTCATCTACCCCGCGTTCGACCACATCACGAGCCAGTTGGCCAAGATGCCGGCCCGCTCGCACGGGCACGTCAAGCTGCCCATCGTCGTCCGGGTGCCCTACGGCGGCGGCATCGGCGCGGTCGAGCACCACAGTGAGTCCAACGAGTCCTACTTCCTGCACAGCGCGGGTCTGCGTGTGGTGACCTGCAGCAACGCCGAGGACGCGTTCTGGATGATCCAGCAGGCGATCACCTCCGACGACCCGGTGATGTTCTTCGAGCCCAAGCGCCGCTACCACGAGAAGATGGACGTCGACCTCGACGCCGGCGCCGCGCCGCGCGACATGGATCAGGCGGTCGTCGCCCGTGAGGGCACCGACGTGTCGCTGGTGGCGTGGGGTCCGATGATGAAGACCGCCCTGCAGGCCGCCGTCGCCGCCGAGCAGGAGGGCACCTCCATCGAGGTGCTCGAGCTGCGCGGGCTCAACCCGCTCGACATCGGCGCGATCTCCGCCTCGGTGCGCAAGACGGGACGCCTGGTCGTGGCGCACGAGGCGAGCAAGTTCCTCGGCCTGGGCGCCGAGATCGCCGCGCAGGTCATGCAGCGCTGCTTCTACCACCTGGAGGCGCCGGTCGAGCGCGTCACCGGCTACGACATCCCCTACCCGCCGAGCAAGCTCGAACACCTGCATCTGCCCGACCTCGACCGCGTCCTGGACGGGGTCGATCGGGTCCTGGCGTACTGACCGGCGAGGAGGGAACCGACATGGGTATCAAGAAGTTCAACCTGCCGGACCCGGGTGAGGGCCTGACCGAGGCGGAGATCGTCTCGTGGAAGGTCAAGCCCGGGGATGAGGTCAAGGTCAACCAGATCGTCGTCGAGATCGAGACGAGCAAGTCGCTGGTCGAGCTGCCGATCCCGTGGGACGGCACCGTCACCGAACTCCTCGCGCAGGAGGGTACGGAGGTCGAGGTCGGCTCGCCGATCATCGCCATCGAGGTCGTCGGCGCCGGAGATCCCGTCCCCTCGGCGGGCGACGCCGCCCCGCCGACCGACGCCGCCGAGGGCTGGGGTGGGGCCGCGGCCCCCGAGGCCACGGCGCCGCAGCGGGCCAGGGGAGCCTCGGCACCCGCGCCGCAGGGCTCGTCCTCCGGTGGCGACGTCAAGACCTTCCGGCTGCCGGACCCGGGTGAGGGCCTGACCGAGGCGGAGATCGTCTCGTGGAAGGTCAAGCCCGGGGATGAGGTCAAGGTCAACCAGATCGTCCTCGAGGTCGAGACGAGCAAGTCGCTGGTCGAGCTGCCGATCCCGTGGGACGGCACCGTGGTCGAGCTCCTCGCGCAGGAGGGCACCGAGGTGCCGGTCGGCGACCCGATCATCACGATCCGCGTCGCGGGTTCGGGCGGCGACGCTCCTGCCGAGGAGGCCAAGCGCGAGCCCAACCTCGTCGGCTACGGCGAGATCGCCGGCTCGACCACCCGCCGCGCCCGTCGGGGTCGCTCGGCGCCTCCGGCACCTGCGGCGGCCGCGTCGCCGCCTCCGCCGGCGGCACCTGCCGCACCGGCTGCCGCACCGGCTGCCGCGCCGCCGGCTCCCGCAGCCCCGGCCGCGGCGTCGGGGTCGCCGGTCGCCCGGTCGGGTCGTCCGCTGGCCAAGCCGCCGGTGCGCAAGTTCGCCAAGGACAACGGCGTCGACCTCGCCCTCGTGGCGGGTTCGGGCAAGGACGGCATCATCACACGCGCCGACGTGGAGGCCTACCTCTCCGGTGGCCAGACGAGCGCCGCGGAGACGCCCGCGGTCGCCGAGGCGCCATCAGCCGCAGCGGCACCCGCCCGCCCGGCCGGGGAGCGTGAGACGCGCACGCCGGTCAAGGGCGTCCGCAAGATGACGGCGCAGGCGATGAGCGCGAGCAAGTTCAGCGCCCCGCACGTCACGGAGTTCGTGACGATCGACGTCACGGCCACGATGGAGCTCGTCGAGCGGCTCAAGGGCGACCGGGAGTTCCGCGACGTCAAGGTGACGCCGCTGCTCGTCGTCGCCAAGGCGTTGCTGCTGGCCTGCAGGCGCAACCCGGGCGTCAACGCGCAGTGGGTGGACGAGCCGGACGGGTCCGCCGTCATCGTGCAGAAGAACTACGTCAACCTCGGCATCGCGGCGGCCACCCCACGCGGGCTCATCGTCCCGAACATCAAGGACGCCGACGCGATGACGATGCGCGAACTGGCCGACGCGATGGGACGACTCGTCGACGTGGCCCGGGCGGGCAAGACCCAGCCGGCGGACATGTCCGGCGGCACGATCACGATCACCAACGTCGGCGTCTTCGGTGTCGACACCGGCACCCCGATCATCAACCCGGGCGAGTCGGCGATCTTCGTGTTCGGCGCGATCCGGCGTCAGCCGTGGGTCGTGGGCACCGGCGCGGACGAGCGCATCGAGCCGCGCTGGGTCACCCAGCTCGGCCTGAGCTTCGACCACCGCCTCATCGACGGCGACCTCGGCTCCCGGTTCCTCGCCGACGTCGCCGCGGTGTTGGAGGATCCGGCCAGGGGTCTCGTCTGGGGCTGAAAGACATCGCAGACGGCATCGTTCTGGTCGTGATCACGACCAGAACGATGCCGTTCGCCATGTCGTCTGCGGGTGCCCGAGGGTGCTCAGGTCGGGCGGTGACGCACCGACGGCAGGGCGACGCTCGTCTCGTGCTCGCCCTCCTGACCCTCGACGGTGTACCGCAGGCGGACCGTGGTGGCGCCGGCGCCCTTCGGCGACTCGCCGGCGAGGACGAGGCGCAGCGTCGACGGCACGGAGTGCGTGTCCTCGCCGTGGGAGCTGTCGGGACACTGGGCAGCGACCTCGACGACGTCGCTGCTCTCGGCGCCGAACTCCCGCAGCACCGGGGCGCCCTCGGCGACGTCGGCGTACTCGATGCGGACCCGGCCGGGCCGGTCGACGCAGACGGCCACACTCGTGCGGTACTCCGTGTTGAACGGCGGGTGGTAGGGCCCGTGGTCGTGCGACTCGATCGGAGTGGCGATGAGTCGGGGCGTCGGTTGGGGTGAGAGAGCGACGAAACCGGCCAGCCCGAACGCGATGATCGCGCCGCCGAGCAGCGGCAGCGCGGGGTGTGGAGTGCTCATAACCCGATTCTTCCCTGTTCTATTCGAAAACGGGAGTGCTTGGGCAAGAGCGGTATCGGTCGACCTCCGGTGAGGGCCGGTGGCGTTCGCGCAACCCCTTCGCCTGGGGCGGCGTGGTCGAGGATCCGGCCACCGGTGCGGCGGCCGCCGCGTTCGCGGGGTACCTGCGGGCCCGCGGACGGGCCGAGCCGGGTGCGACGTTCACGCTCGACCAGGGCATGGAGATGGGCCGGCCGAGCCGGCTCGAGGTCACCGTGGGGGAGTCCGCCGCGGTCGTGGGCGGCCCGGTCCGTCGCCTCGAGCGCGAGTGAGCCCTCAGGTGCCGAGGTCGAGACGGCGGCCGGTCCACCGCTCGCCGATCCACCGGTCGTGGCTGGCCACGACGACCGCCCCGGGGTGGTCGGGGATCGCCTCCTCCAGGGCCTCCGACAGCGGGAGGGACAAGTGGTTGGTCGGCTCGTCGAGGACGAGGAGGTCCGGCGGGTCGAGGACGAGGATCGCGAGCGCGACCCGGCGTTGTTGCCCGACGGAGAGGCGACCGACCTCCCGGTGCAGGTCACGGCGCGCGACCAGCCCGGATGCGGCGAGGCGCTCGGCCGCGTCGTCCTCCTCCAGCCGCGTGGCCGTCGCCACCGTGGCCAGGGTCGATCGCTGCGGGTAGGCCCAGGTGACGTCCTGGGTGAGCATCCCGATCCGCAGGCCGTGGGCGGTGCGGCGGGTGCCGACCTCGGGTGCCAGGTCGCCGGTGAGCACGTGGAGCAGTGTCGACTTGCCGCACCCGTTGGGGCCGGTGACGAGGACGCGGTCACGTCCACCGACGGTGAGCGACGTCAGCGCCAACCGGTGGTGCACCGCGACGTCGACGAGGTCGGCCACGATGTCGGCAGCGCCGCGTCCACGGGCGGGGCGAGCCTGAAAGCCGCTGAATCGTAGGAGATTCGGCGGCTTGGCCACCTGGTCACACTCGAGCTCCTCCACGCGTGCGCGGGCCGACCGCACACGTCGGGCGATCGTCGTGGCCGCGCGGTCGGCGTAGAACTTCTTCGAGGCCCGAGCCTCGCTGCGGGGCTGCGTCGTGTGCATGACGTCGCGGGCGCCGACGTTCACCTCGTGCCGCAGCTCGGTCAGCCGCGCCTGCTCACGCTCGTACCGCTCGACCCACCGGTCGCGCTCCGCCGCCCGGCTCGCGAGGAAGTCGGTGTAGCCGCCGCGGTAGGTCGTGCCCTGCACCCCGACGAGATCGCGGTCCTCTCCGGCGCGGTGCGGGCCGACGGCGGGGTCGAGGTCGACGACCTTGGTGGCCACCGCGTCGATGAACCCCCGGTCGTGGGTCGCGAAGAGCAGCGGACCCCGCCGACCGCGGAGTTCGTCGGCGAGGAAGGCGATCCCGTCCGCGTCGAGGTGGTTGGTCGGCTCATCCAGCAGCAGGGCGACCGGGCCGGCCACGAGGGCCCCGGCGAGGGCGAGGCGCGACCGCTGACCCCCGGACAGCGCGCCCACGACGCGGTCGCGCGGGAGGTGACCGAGGCCGAGCCCCTCGACCGCACGGTCGACCCGGGAGCCGACCGACCACACGTCGGTGAGGTCGGCCTCGGTCAGGGCCTCGTCGTAGCGATCGGCGGCGCGTCGTCCCTCGGCCGATGCCGGATTCAGCACCGCGAGGTCGGAGGTGGTCGCCATCAGACGTGCCTCGACCGCGCGGGCCTGCGCGGTCGCCGCGTCCAGTACGTCCGTGATCGTCGCGTCGTCCGGGAACGGCAGCTCCTGCTGCACGAGTCGCAGACTCCCCGGGCGGACGACGGTCCCGGCGTCGGGGGTGTCCAGCCCGGCGGCCACCCTCAGCAGGGTGGACTTGCCGGCGCCGTTCTCGCCGACGAGTGCCACCCGCTCACCGGGCGGGACGGTGAGGCCGACGTCGCGCAGCACGGTGCGGTCGGGGTAGCGGCGGTCGATGCCCTCGAGGGCGAGATGATCGATGAGTACTGACACGGGTGGAGCCTTTGCGGGGGGAGTCGATCCCGCCGGGCGGATGCCGCACGTCCACGTGACCCATCGGTGTGGGCAAGGACGTCGGCGCCTCGGGCGCGGGACGGTCGCGAGTGTCAGGAGAGCATCGCCGCCAGAATACGTCCGGGCATCCGGGCCGCGCGAGCGAATATCTCGCCGGCCGGCGTGCCACGCTGGGGTCCATGAGCGATTCCACCGGTGTCGTGGTCCCTCTGGAGGGTGCGCGACGTCGCACCTCGGCCCTCGGTCGGGCGGTCGTGGCCGACGCGCTGCGCGGCGTCGACCGGCAGGGTGCGGTGCGCGCCGAGGCCGAGCCCGACTGGCGCAAGGGATACGGCGCCCACTTCCACCGGCTCGTCGAGGCGGGGTTGGGCAGCGCCGACGACGCCCGACGCATCGCCGAGGACGGGCTGGCATCGGTGTCCGCCCGGATGCGCTGGATCGGGGACGACGGGGTCGAGACGGGTCTGCGCGAGCGCCTCGCGACCTCGGCGCCCGAGACGCCGCCGCTGTCGACCGAGACCGTGGTGGGTGCCGGCGCACCGGAGACCGAGCTCTCCGTGCCCTACCGTGGCCGCCGGCTCGCGGGCGACGACCTGCACCGACACCTCGAGGGGTGGGTCGAGCGCGGGATCGTCGAACCCGACGTCGCCGAGGCCGTGGACGCCGTCCAGTCCAACCCCCACTGGCTGCGCCTGCCCGGACGCACGGCCGTCGTGCTCGGCGCGACCTCGGAGATGGGTCCGTTGCGCTCGCTGCTGCGGTGGGGGCCGCCGTCGCCGCCGTCGATCTGCCGCGGCCCGACCTGTGGCGGCGCCTCGTGCCCGACGTGCGGCGGTACGCCGGCACGCTGCGGGTTCCCGTGCAGTCCGAGGACTCCCGCGAGATCGAGGAGCGCGCCGGTGCCGATCTCCTGCACGACCTGCCGCGCATCGCCGACTGGATCGAGTCGATCGAGGGGCCCCTGGTCCTCGGCAACTACGTGTACGCCGACGGCGCGACCAACCTGCGTCTCTCCGCGGCGACCGACGCCCTCACCGAGCGTCTGCTGCGGCGTCGCGACGACGTGGCCCTGGCCTACCTGGCCACACCGACCGACGTGTTCGTCGTCCCGCGGGAGGCCGTCGAGCATTCACAGGAGCGGTTCCAGGGGCGGCGCGCTCGCCTCCTGAGCGCCGGGGTGCGGATGCTCAGCCTCCAGTCGTTGTACCGGCCCGGCTACACCTCCGGGGCCGGAGAGCCCGGCATCACCGACAGCGTCGTGGCCCAACAGGGCCCGAACTACCTGCTGGCCAAGCGGATCCACCGGTGGCGGGCGACGTCGGCCCGCGCCGCCGGAACACAGGTCGCCTTCGGGGTGGCGCCACCGACCCGCACGAGGTCGGTGGTCAAGAACCGTGCGCTCGCGGCGGCGTACTCCGGCGCCCACCGCTTCGGGGTCGAGGTGTTCGAGCCCGCCACGAGCAACACCCTCATGGCAGCGCTGCTGGTGTACGACCTGTGCGCAGGCATCCCGGCCCGCGAGCACCCGTGGCAGGACGAGGCCGCGCACGCGGCCCACGGAGGCCTGTGGCGCACGGGCTACGACCCCCGCAGCGTGCTGGGGGTCGCCGCCGTCACCGGCCTCGCCGCCCGCCACTGACCACCGATGCGGAACGGCACGCCGCCACGGCCCGGTGCCTACCAGAGCTGCCGGTAGACGGCGGCGGCGCGCGGGTTCTGGGGCGTCTCTGGCCACAGCGAGTTGCCCATCGTCGTGGCCTCGTTGAAGTACATCTCGAGGACGAGGATGTCGGCGTTCGCGTCGAAGAACTGCTTCATCTTGCGGAGGTAGAACGGGTTGTCGCCGTGGCCACCGCGGCTCGTGGAGGCCAGACCCCACTCCGAGATCGACAGGCCCTTGCCGCGGGCGCGGGCGAAGGCCGCGACGTCCGCGAGGCCGGGGCTGCGCGCCGGCCGTAGGGCCGAACGCCACTGCCGCTCCGTCGTCGCGCCGAGGGACGCCCAGTCGTAGGCGGAGCATCCGACGAGGTCGACGACGTCGTCGCCGGGGTAGAGGCGGGTGAGGCTGTCGATGCGGTTCCTCTGCCCCTTCAACTGTGAGCCGCAGTTGATCTCGAAGCTGAGGACCAACGCAGGCGACTCCGTGGCCATGACTTTCGCGACCCGGCGCCACGCCGCCCGGTACCGGGCCGCGTTCGCGGTCGTCGAGCGGTAGGCGGTCCACGAGCCGTTGGCCTCCCACCCGATCTTGACGACGGCGTCGCCGCGGCCCCGGGTGCGCAGATCGCGTGCGATCTTGCGGAACGTCGCGTCGTGCCTGCCCGCGGCGACGTCCTTGAGCTGGGCCGGCTGGGCCTCGCGGGGCAGCAGGGGCAGCCCGTAGACGAGGCGACCCGTCGCCCCCTTGAACGTGTCGACGTGCCAGGCCGAGTCGCCCATGGTCTTCCACGTCGCGTACTCGGGGAACGTCAGCGTGACGTCGTTGACGGCGCCACGCCACGCACCCCAACGGTTGGTGCGCTCCGCACTCATGTGCCCACCGACCCACGCGCCGGAATGCCACCGCTTCTTGCTGACGGGAGTCCCGAGGTGACGGCGGGCTGCCGCGCCCTTGGCGCGGGCTGCGGCCCGGGTGGCGCCGACGCTCTCGGCCGATCTCGCCTCCGCGGCTGTCGGGGTGGCGGCCGCCGTGTTCACGGGGATCACAGCGACGGCGCCGAGCCCGAGGGTCAGGCCCGTCGTGAGGATCGTCCCGACGCGGGCAGGCCGACGGGCCCGGCGACGGAAGGGAGATAGGCGCAGAGCCATCGGGCGGCCTTTCAGGGTCGAGGATCGGCAGTCACGCGGTGCGTGAGGTCCGAGACCAGCCCGAAACGCCTGGATCCGTGGATGCGGTCCCCCGCCGCTGTCATCAACGCTAGGGCGCACTCGTTCGAGCGTCCAACTACGCGGGTATGCGTCCGCCGAAGCCGGTGTGAAGGGCTCATGTCCGTCGCTGGGGCACAGGAGAAACCGCCGGCCGGTCGACGTGCGTGGAGCAGTCCGCCCATCGAGACGCACGCAACGGTGCGTCGGTGGCGCGGCCACGTCGCATTCCGCGACGGACGGCTCTTCTCGGCCGGCCTCAACCGCCGATTGGTTTCACTATTCAGCCGGAGGGGTGTCCGGAACGGCCCGACGTCAGCGACGATGTCTGACGAGAGTCTTGGTCGAAGCGAGCCGAATCGCGTCAGAGGGGCATGAGCACATGAGTGAGGCGCAGATGACCACGGTCCTGAGCGTCGGCATTGCTGTCGTCATCGTGGTCCTTTTCATCGTCATGATCTGGCGAGGGGTGCGTGCGGGACGCATCAGACGAATCACACCTGAGGAGAGGGATCTCCTCACGCGACGCGGTGTCAATCCGAACTGGGGTTCAGCGCGCAAGCTCACTCGCGAGGAAAGAAGAAGGATGTCCGGGAACCGCCCGCCCTCGAACTCCGGTGCGAAGTAAAGGGAAACCATGCGCTGTGCCCACTGACCCACCGTGGGCCGGCGGTGGCGTCAGTGTGGCGTTCTGGTGAGAATTGCCCTCTTGAGCGGTGAGATCTGGATTTCGACGTCCGATCCGAGTCGCGTAAGAGGGCATTCTCGTATGTGTCAACCGTGAACTCTTCGGGAGGCTCCGCACGGTTGAGGGTGCGCGCGGTGACACGCGCCCGATGTCTCAGGGGGTGACGACGAGTGCGTCGAGCACCCGGCGGGCTACCTGGTCGTCGCCGTGGACGCTGTAGTGCAGGTCGTCGGTGCTGCGGCGGCCCGCGGCGCGGCGGGTGAAGGCGTCGGTGCTCATCTGGATGCTTGTCGTCTTGCCGATGACCGGGATGGGGCCGGTCTCGTCGGTGCCGCCGGTGAACATGAGGTGGCCGTGCGGCTCGCCGTTCTCGTCCTTCTCGACCCGCACACCGGCGCGGGCCACGACGGGCCCGGTGAGCTCGACCATGACCACTCGGCCCGGCTGCACCCCGGCGCGCTTGACCACGATCATCGGCAGCGCGTCGAGCACGCTCTGGGTGAACACGGCCGCCGCGGCGGAGTCCAGGTTGCCCGGACGTCCGAGCGCGGCGCGGATGTCCTGCTCGTGCACCCACAGGTCGCAGATGCGCAGCGTCAGACCCCGGAGCAGGGGAACGCGACCCAGCGGACTGTCCATCTCGGCCTCGTCGAGGTTCTCGGGCTCGTGGTCCTTGAGGTCCTTGAGCTGACCCAGCCGCCGAGCGAGGACCTGCTGCATCTCCTGGACGACTTCGGCGTCCGGACGCTCGCGCCGCAGCTCCACTCCCCGCTCCATCAGGCGCCCGGTGTCGTTGCGCACGTGCTCGTAGGCGGGCACGTCGACCTCGGGGTCGGGGCGTCCGATGAGCATCGCCTCGAGCGCGACGACGTGCGAGAGCTGGTCCTTGACGGTCCAGCCCGGGCACTCGGTGGGCTTGGCGAAGTCGGCGTCCGAGCAGGGGTAGGCGAGATCCATGATGGCCTGGGCCGTCTGGGTGTACGCGTCGACGAGTCCGGACAGTTCTTCGGGAGCGGCCGGGTGCATAGGCATGCCCTCACCCTAACTAGGCTGGGCGTCATGGCCATCTCGGAGCGGACGCGCAGTTCACGCCATGCCTCGCCGCGGGTCGCCGTCACGGGCCTGGCGGGAGTGATCGCGCTGGTGGCGTTGATCGTCGCGGGCCAGGTCGGAGGCGTGTTCGAGGGGGCGGCCGGGTTCGCCGACGGTGGGGCGCTCGCCCGCTGGGGTGTGCCCGTGGCCCGTACCACCCTCGACGTGTCCGCCTCGATCACCATCGGTCTGCTCCTGCTGGCGGGCACCATCGTGCCCGAGCGCAACTCCACCGACCGTCGCCGGACCGCCTGCCGCATCGCCACGGTCACCGGGTCCGTGTGGGTCCTCGCCTCACTGGCCCTGACGATCCTGTCGATCTCCAACCTCTCGGGCGTCCACGTCACGGACCCGATGTTCGGCGCGCAGGTCTCCTCGGTGATCTGGGAGTTCGAGTACTTCCGCACGCTCTTCATCAGCACCCTCATCGCGCTGGCCGCCACGCTGCTCGCCGCCGGCGCCCGCACCCCGACCTCCATCACGTGGGCGGCCGCCCTCGGCGTCGTCGCGATGCTGGTCCTCGCGCTCATCGGTCACTCCGCCGGTGCCGCGGCCCACGACACCGCGGTCAACTCGATCGCCGTGCACATGGCCGCGGCCGCGGTGTGGATGGGCGGGTTGGCCGCCCTCGTCATCCTCCGGCCGACCCTCGGGCAGGACCTTCCGGTCGTCGCCCACCGCTACTCCCACCTGGCGATCTGGGCCTACGGCGGCATCGCGGTCTCCGGCGTGGTCAACGCCTCACTGCGGATCTCGGGTGACTCCGGCCTGGCCACGCCCTACGGGATGTTGGTCGTGGTCAAGGTCGTCGCGTTCGTGCTCCTCGGTCTCGCCGGCTGGCGGATGCGCTCCTCGCTCCTGCAGCGGCTGACCGGTGACGATCGTGACGGACGGATCTTCGCCCGTCTCGCCGCCCTGGAGATCACGCTCATGGCGCTGGCGATGGGTGTCGCCGTCGCCCTGTCGCGCAGCGCACCGCCGGTGCCGCAGCGGGAATCTCCCGACATCGTCACTTCTCTCACCGGCTACCCCGACCCCGGCCCGCCCTCGACGCTGGACTGGCTGACGATGTTCCGGATCGACTGGATCTTCTTCGCGGCCTCGGTGCTCGCGGTGGGCCTGTACGTCGCGGGCGTCGTGCGACTGCACCGCCGGGGCGATGTCTGGCCGTGGCACCGGACGGTGCTGTGGATCCTCGGCTGGGCCCTGTTCGTGTGGACCACCAGCGGCGCTCCCGGCATCTACGGCCGCCTCACGTTCTCCGGTCACATGCTCATGCACATGACGCTGACGATGGGCGTGCCGCCGCTGCTGGCCTTCGGTGCACCACTCACCCTCGCCTCACGCGCGCTGGCGGCCCGGCGGGACAAGACGATGGGGCCGCGCGAGATCATGCTCGCCACCGCCCACTCGCGCTGGATGAGCTTCTGGGCCAACCCCGTCGTGGCGGGGGCCAACTTCGCGGGCAGCCTGTACCTCTTCTACTTCTCGGACCTGTTCGAGCTCGCGCTGCGCACCCACGTCGGCCACATGGCGATGATCGTGCACTTCATGCTCGCCGGGTACGTGTTCAGCTGGGCCCTCATCGGCATCGATCCCGGACCCAAGCGGTGGGCGCCGTCGCTGCGGCTCGTGCTGCTCTTCGCCACGATGTCGTTCCACGCCTTCTTCGGGGTGGCGATCATCTCGATGACGACGCTGCTCGCCGAGGACTACTTCACCCAGCTCGCCCTGCCGTGGGTCGGTGACCTGCTCGCCGACCAGCAGACCGGAGGCGGGATCACGTGGGGGATCGGGGAGATCCCGATGCTGTTCCTCGCGCTGCTCGTGGCCCTGACGTGGATGCGCTCGGACGAGAGCGAGGCCAAACGCCGCGACCGGCAGGCCGCCCGCGACGACGACGCGGAGCTCGAGGCGTACAACGAGGCCATGCGCGCGCGGGGTGAGGCCATGCGCCGAGCCGACGAGGCGGAGGACGCCCGCTACCGGGCCCGTCACCCCGGACACGGGCGGTGAGCATGCGCATCGCGGTGGTCCAGACGACCTACGACGGCGAGCGGCCGTCGGTGGTCGAGCAGGTCGACGCGGTCGCGTCCTGGGTGGGCGACCACCTGCGGGGTGAGGAGATCGACCTTCTCGTCCTGCCCGAGTTGTGGCCGGTCGGGGCGTTCCGGCCCCGCACCTGGCAGGAGCGGGCCGAGGCCCTCGACGGCCCGATCGTCGCCGCCATGGCCGGGCTCGCCCGCAGCCTCGACACCGTGGTCCACCTCGGCGCCCTCATCGAGCGGGCCGCCGACGACCGCCTCTACAACACCGCCGTCGTGCTGGGTCGCGACGGCGATCTGCTGGCGACCTACCGCAAGATCCACCGGATGCGGGCGGGCGGGCTGGAGGCGGAGATCCTGGCGCCGGGCACCCAGATCGGCGTCGTCGACCTCCCGCTGCGCGACGGCACGACCCTGCGCACCGGGCTGGCCACCTGCTACGACCTCCGCTTTCCCGAACTCTTCCGCGCCATGGTCGACGAGGGGGCCGAGGCGTTCGTCGTCCCGGCGTCGTGGCCGCAGATCCGGGCCCGTGCGTGGGAGGTCCTGCTCCGGGCCCGCGCCGTCGAGGACCAGGCCCTGGTCGTGGGCGCGAGCGCCGTGGGGACCGACGGGAAGACGCAGATGGCCGGCCGCAGCGCGGTGGTCGATCCTGCCGGAACCGACCTGGCCGTCGCCGGTACCGGACCGGGGGTTCTCGTCGTCGACGTCGACCTCGACGAGCTGCGCGCGGCACGGGCGTCCTTCCCGGTCTTGAACGACCGACGGATCCGCGTGCAGCCGGGCGCGCTCGCCGGCCCCGACCTGTGACAAGCTCGGCACGACCCTGACCCGCACCCGCGAAGGAGGGCGCCATGAGCGGTCGCCCCGTTCTCTGGCTCCGTGACGAGACCCGCAGGGGTGAGGGTCGGTCGGCCATCTCGCCGAGAAGCGCCGCCGCCCTGATCGACGCCGGGTTCCGCATCGTCGTCGAAGACTGTCCTCAGCGGGCGTTCGCCCTCGAGGAGTACGTGCGCGCCGGGTGCGAGCCGGCGCCGACGGGTTCCTGGGTCGACGCCCCGGCCGACGCGATCGTCGTCGGCCTCAAGGAGTTGCCGGAGGGGACTCCCCGCTGCGCGACCACATCTACTTCGGTCACGCCTTCAAGGGTCAGCACGGTGCCCGCGCACTGCTGTCGCGCTTCGTCGAGGGCGGAGGCACGTTGCTCGACCTCGAGTACCTCGTCGACGCCGACGGCCGACGGGTGGCGGCGTTCGGCTACTGGGCCGGGTACGTCGGCGCGGCGCTGGCGGTCCTCGAACACCGTGGCCTGCTCGAACCCGACATGCAGCGTCGGTCCAAGGCCGACCTCGACGCCCTGCTGCGCCAAGGGGCGGACGGCCCGGTGGTCCGGGCCCTGGTGGTCGGGGCGCTCGGGCGCAGCGGACGGGGCGCGTGCGACGCGCTCGTCGCCGCCGGCATCGAGCCCACCCGCTGGGACCTCGCCGAGACCCGCGACCTCGACAAGGCCGCCCTGCTCGGTCACGACATCCTCGTCAACTGCGTCATGGTGAGTTCGCCCGCGCCGCCGTTCGTCACCGAGGAGGACCTCGACGCCCCGTCACGGCGTCTGTCGGTCATCAGTGACGTGACCTGCGACGTCACCTCCGACCTCAACCTGTTGCCGATCTACGACGACATCACGACCTGGCAGGAGCCGGTGCGCGAGATCCGCCCGGCGGACGACGCGAGTGGTCGCCCGGCGGTGCGGATGATCGCCATCGACAACCTGCCCTCGCTCCTGCCCGCCGAGGCGGCGGCCACCTACTCCGCGGACCTCCTAGCGACGCTGCTCACCCTCCCCGACGGGGAGGTGTGGCAGCGGGCGCGGGCACGGTTCGCCCTCGCACTGGAGCAGGAAGGCCTCAGCGCGGGGTGAGGCCCCACGCGTCGGCGAGGAGTTCGTAGCTGCGCCGGCGCAACTGCGGATCCCACGTGTAGGTCGTCACGATGAGTTCGTCGAGGTCGTAGCGGTCGACGAGGGTGTCCAACTGCGTCACGACCTCCTCCGGCGTGCCGATGGCGGTGAACGACGTCTCCAGGGCGCTGCTCCGCTGCGGCATGCGCAGCGGGGAGGCCCCGCGCAGGTCCTGCAGCATGTCCTCGCCCGGGGGGTCGAGCGGCGCCGAACGCCCGCTCATGATGCGGGTGCGCATAGCGCGGGCCGTGGTGGCGAGGTGGGTGGCCTCCTCGGTCGTCGGTGCGCAGATGACGTTGACGCCGGCCATGACGTGCGGCTCGGAGATCTGCGCCGTGTGCGCCTCCGCGCTGAACCCGGAGCGGTAGACCTCGAAGGCCTGCTCGATGGCGTCGGGCGCGAAGTGCGAGGCGAACGAGAACGGCAGGCCGAGTACGGCCGCGACCTGGGCGCCGCCGAGGGAGGAGCCGAGCATCCACAGCGGGACGTGCGTGCCCTCCCCGGGCAGGGCGCGCACCCGCAGCCCGTCGCGACCGGGAGCCTCCCGGTCGCCGAGGAGGGTGACGAGATCGGCCACGTCGGTGGCGAAGTCGCGCAGATCGCCGGAACCCCGTTGCAGCGCGGCGGCGGTCACGGGGTCGGTGCCCGGAGCCCGGCCGAGGCCGAGGTCGATGCGGTCGCCGTAGAGCGTGGCGAGGGTGCCGTAGTGCTCCGCGACCATGAGCGGCGCGTGGTTGGGCAGCATGACCCCGCCGGACCCGACGCGGATCGACTCGGTGTGACTCGCGATGTGCGCGAGCAGGACCGAGGTGGCGGAGCTGGCGAACGTGACGCTGCCGTGGTGCTCGGCCATCCAGAAGCGGTGATAACCGAGCCGCTCGGCCTCCTGGGCCAGGAGCGTGCTGTCACGCAGCGCGTCGACGGCGCTCGATCCGGCACTGACCGGCGCCAGGTCGAGGATGGACAGGGGGATGCGGGCGTTGGGACTCACATACGGGACAACGTCATGGGAACGTCTGGATATTGCCTGGGGCCGGCATGATCCTGGCAAACCGGGCACGTGGGGAGGTGTAGGTGCGCCTCCGGCTGCCGATCATGGCACTGAGTACTCACCTACGTCAGGGGTCACATGTCCATCGGTTTCGGAATCTTCCTCATCGCCCTCGGCGCGATCCTGTCCTTCGCCGTCAGCGACGCCCTGCCCGGCATCAACCTCGAGATGATCGGCTACATCCTCATGGCCGCGGGCCTGGTCACCGCCCTCGTGTCGGTCATCATGACCAACCGCAACCGCACCGTCGTGGCACGTCGGACCACCACGTACGACGACGGGACCGACCCCTCGGTCGGCCCTGATCCTCACGTAGGGTCACACCAGCGACGACGGAGGCGGGTCGGGATCAGAACGCCGCTTCGGGCACCTCCATGAGGGAGTTGTCGGTCATCTCGGCGGCCGTGCGCTCGCCGGCCAGCAGCGGGAGCACCGTGCGGGCGAAGAAGCGGGCCGCGGCGATCTTGCCGGTGTAGAAATCGACGTCCGCGCCGGTCGCGCCGTCGCTCAGCGCCTTCGCGGCGATGTCGGCCTGGCGCAGCAGCAGCCAGCCGACCATGACGTCGCCGGCGGCGAGCAGCAGGCGGGTGGTGTTCTGGCCGACCTTGTACAGGTTGGTGATCTCGCCACCCTCCTGACGCGGGTCGGACTTCATCAGCTCACCGATCATGTAGCCGCCGATGGCCGTGACGTCGTCGACGGCCCGGCCGAGCAGCTCGCGCTCCTTGGCCAGCGGGTCGTCGACGATGCCCTCGCCGGCCTTGACCGTGGCCATGACCTGCTCCGACATCCACGTGAGCGCCCGGCCCTTGTCGCGGACGATCTTGCGGAAGAAGAAGTCCTGGCCCTGGATGGCCGTCGTGCCCTCGTAGAGGGTGTCGATCTTGGCGTCGCGGACGTACTGCTCGACGGGGTAGTCCTGGAGGAATCCGGAACCGCCGAAGGTCTGCAGCGACTCACTGCCCAGGAGGACCCAGGCGCGCTCGGAGCCGACGCCCTTGACGATCGGCAGCAGCAGGTCGTTGACGCGGGCGGCCATGTCGGGCTCGGAGCCCTTCTCGAACTCCATCGCGCCCGAGGCGAGGTAGGCCTGGTCGACGATGTCCTGCTGCAGCGCGGTGAACAGCACGAGCGCCCGCAGGCCTTCGGCGTAGGCCTTCTGGAGCATGAGGGAGCGGCGCACGTCGGGGTGGTGGGTGATCGTGACGCGCGGGGCGCTCTTGTCGGCCATCTGCGTGAGGTCGGCGCCCTGCACCCGTTCCTTGGCGTACTCCAGCGCGTTGAGGTAGCCGGTCGAGAGGGTGGCGATCGCCTTGGTGCCCACCATCATCCGTGCGTACTCGATGACGCGGAACATCTGGGCGATGCCCTCGTGGGAGTCGCCCACCAGCGTGCCGATCGCGGGGTGCTTCTCGCCGAACCGCACCTCGCAGGTGGTGCTCACCTTGAGGCCCATCTTGTGCTCCACGTTCGTGACGTAGACGCCGTTGCGCTCGCCGAGTTCGCCCGTCTCCAGGTCGAACTCGAACTTGGGGACGGCGAACAGGGAGAGTCCCTTCGTGCCCGGCCCGGCGCCCTCGGGGCGGGCCAGCACCAGGTGCATGATGTTCTCCGCCATGTCGTGCTCACCGGAGGTGATGAACCGCTTGACGCCCTCGATGTGCCACGTGCCGTCGGGCTGCTCGATCGCCCGGGCGCGGCCGGCGCCCACGTCGGAGCCGGCGTCCGGCTCGGTGAGGACCATCGTCGAGCCCCACTGACGCTCGACCATGTGGGAGGCCATCTTCTTCTGGTCCTCGTTGCCGAGTTCGTGCAGGACGCGGGCGAATCCGAAGCCCGCGGAATACATGTAGACGGCCGGGTTGGCGCCGAGGACGAGCTCGGCGGCGGCCCAGTTGAGCGACGGAGGAATGACGGTGCCGCCCAGTTCGGCCGGCACGTTGAGCAGGCCCCACCCCGCGTCGCAGTAGGCCTTGTAGGACTTCTTGAACGACTCGGGCAGCGTGACCGTGTTCGTCTCGGGGTCGAAGATCGGCGGGTTGCGGTCGGAGTCCAGAAAGCTGTCGGCGAGTTCGTTCTCGGCGAGACGGCCCACCTCGTGCAGGATCTCGCGCGCGGTGCCGGCGTCGATCTCCTCGTACGGGCCGGTTCCCAGGACGTCGCCGCGGCCCAGGACCTCGAACAGGTTGAACTCGAGGTCTCGAAGGTTGCTCTTGTAGTGGCCCAACGTCGGAATCCCCTCGTCTCGCGGTCGGGTCTGCGGTGACCCACGACCGACATTACTGGTCGGTAATCAGCATGGGCGATGCAGGCGTCCACTCGCAAGCGCTGGGGGTGAGCTGCGTCGCGGGTGAGATGGAACGCAGGTGCTCGCCCGCAGGTGATGGGTGGGCGGTGTGGCAGGTGGTGGCGGTCCATCCTGTGGCCGATCCCGCCGGACGTGGGAGAATGGCGGATACTTTTCCGCCAGGTGAACGTGAGGTGAACGACGTGAGCGACGTCGGGGTCGGCCCGGAGATCGGGATCGAACAGGAGATCAAGCTCGAGGTGCCACGTCGTTGGACGATGCCGCGGCTGGAGGGTATCGGGCGGGTCGCCTCGGTCGAGGGGCCGCGGCGGATGACCCAGTCGGCGACGTATCTCGACACGCTCGACCTCGACCTGCTGCGCGCCCGGCACACCCTGCGTCGGCGCACGGGCGGCAGCGATGCCGGGTGGCACCTCAAGACGCCCGGCGACGGGGACGGGCGCGTCGAACACCGGCTGCCGCTCGGGCGTTCCGCGGCGATCGTCCCGGCCGAACTGCACGCGATCGTGGCGCCGCTGGTGGACGGCGACGCTCTGGTGCCGGTGGCGACGCTCCGCACCCGCCGCACGCGCCGGTCCCTGCTCCACGACGGCGGACGGGTCCTCCTGCTCGTCGAGGACGACGCCGTCGAGGCGACCACCTACGTCGACGGTGAGCGCGTCCACCGCTGGCGGGAGATCGAGGTCGAACTCGTCGACGGAACGGCCGAGGATCTCGCGGCGGTCAGGGATGCCCTGGTCGCGAAGGGTCTCGCCGTCTCCGACAGCCCCAGCAAGCTTTCGCGAGCCCTGGCCGAACCGCTCGCGCGCCTGGGGGAGGCCGCGAGCGGGACGTCCTCGGAGAAGAAGGGGTCGAAGAAGAAGCGCAAGGGCGCGAAGGATCCGGCGGCGCCGGAGAGCCGGAGCGCCGGTGAGGTCGTGCTGGCCTACCTCGCCGCCCAGGTGGGTGTGCTGCAGTCCTCCGAGCAGGCCCTGCGTGAGAACGCTCCCGACGCGGTGCACAAGGCCCGGGTCGCCACCCGCCGGCTGCGCAGCACGCTCAAGTCCTACCGCGCGTTGATCGACCGGGTCGAGACCGACCCCCTGCGCGCCGAGATCAAGTGGCTCACCGGTGCACTGGGTGACCCCCGCGACGGCGAGGTCATGCTGGAGCGGATCTCGGGACTGCTGGACTCCCTCGAGCCGGACCTGATCGTCGACCGCGCCGACCGCGACATGCGTGCCGCGCTGACGGACGAGCACGAGCGGGCGCATGCCCGCATGGTCAAGGCGCTGGACTCGACACGGTACGAGCGGCTCATGGGCGACCTCGTAGACCTGTTGTTGCACCCGCCGCTCTCCGAGCGCGCCACGGGGCCTTCGTCGGCCGTGCTCCCCAAGCTCGTCGCCAAGGCGTCGGCCAAGGTCGTCCGTCAGGCCGAGGCCGCCGAGGCGATGCCCGAGGGTGCCGAGCGCGACGAGGCGATCCACGAGGTGCGCAAGCTGGCCAAGGCGGCCAGGTACGCCGCCGAGGCAGCCGGTGCCGCCGCGGGCGGTGAGGCCAAGGCCGTCGTCTCTGCGTGGAAGGACCTGCAGGAAGCCCTCGGCGATCACCAGGACAGCGTCGTCTCGCGCGGTGTCGTGATGCGCCTCGCTGCGGACGCGCGCAAAGCCGGTCGCGAGACCTTCACCTACGGAGTGCTCGCGGAGCGCGAGTACGCCGTGGCCCGCAGTGTCGAAGAGCGGTACAAGCCGCTGCTGGAGGGCGCCATCGCGGCGGCGGGCAAGGTCGGCACGAAGGGGTGACCCGGCGCATCCGGATCACGAGCCATCTCGTCCGGATGGTGGACAAACGGCTCAGTGTACGCCTCTCCCCGCCGATGGAGTAGGTGTTCGGGGGACGGTGCCACTCCGACGCGCCCACACACCGGCCCGCCCGTCAAGGAGGCGTCATGCCCCACGCCAGTGACACCGACTCCCGCGGCGGATTCCGCCGACGCGTGGACGACCTCAGCACGCTCACCAAGGTCATCAGCGCCGTCGCGCTCGCCGGGCTCGCGGCCGTCGGCATCGCGCTCTCGGGGGTGACGGGCATCAACACCGTCGCGAACCTCAACGAGCAGACCTTCAACCGCGACGTGGACGGCCTGTCGAAGGCGGACGCCCTCGACGTCGGCTACTGGCGGATGCGGTTCCTCAGCGCGAGCATCGCCCTCGAGCAGGACCCGACGCGCAAGAAGACCTTCACCGACGAGCGCGCTCAGGTCATCGAGACCCTCCGCGCCGAATCGGCGGCGTTCGCGCAGCGCGGCGACCTCACCGATGAGGAGCGGGCACTCGGTCAGCGCATCCAGGCGAACGTCGAGGCCTACGTCGAGCGGCTCGCGACGGCCGACCAGCTCTTCGCCGACGGCAAACCGGCCGAGGCCAACGCCTACCGCGCCAAGGAACTCGCCCCCACGGGCAAGGAGGTCGCCGACTCCCTCGACCGCATCGTCGAGATGAAGATGGAGACGGCGCGACAGCAGGCGCAGGCGACGCAGGAGACCGCGCGTCAGGCGCTCGTGCTCATCGTCGTGATCGCCGTGGTCGGGCTGTTGCTGGCGCTGCTGCTCGCCCGGTGGGTCGCCGCCCGGATCGTGCGTGGTCTGCGCAGCGTCGAGGCGGTCTCGACCGCGGCCGCCGAGGGGGATCTCTCGCAGCGCACCGGCATCCACTCCCGCGACGAGGTCGGTACCGCGGCCGAGGCCATCGACACCGCTCTGGAGAAGATCGGGGCCTTCATCACGCAGGTGGAGGGGATGGGCCGGCGGGTCTCCCGGTCCGCCGGTGACCTCGACGACGCCGCCAAGTCGGTGCTCTCGACCAGCGAGGCGGCGGCCCGCGAGGCCGGGGGATCGCCGAGTCGGCCGGTGAGGTCAACCGCAACATCGAGACGGTCGCCGCGGGCACCGAGGAGATGACGGCGAGCATCCGCGAGATCGCGAAGAGCGCGAACGACGCGGCCGGGGTGGCCTCCTCCGCGGTGCACGTCGCCGACCGGACGAACACGACCGTGGCCAAGCTCGGCGAGTCCAGCATCGAGATCGGCAACGTGGTCAAGACGATCACGGGCATCGCCGAGCAGACCAACCTCCTCGCGCTGAACGCCACCATCGAGGCAGCCCGCGCGGGGAGGCAGGCAAGGGCTTCGCCGTCGTCGCCAACGAGGTCAAAGACCTGGCCCAGGAGACCGCGAAGGCCACCGAGGACATCGGCCGCCGCGTCGAGGCGATCCAGCTCGACACCGAGGCCGCCGTCGCCGCCATCAGCGAGATCTCCTCGATCATCGCCCAGATCAACGACACCCAGAGCACCATCGCCTCGGCCGTGGAGGAGCAGACCGCCACGACGAACGAGATGGGGCGCAACGTCACCGACGCCGCCTCCGGGGCGGGCATCATCGCCACGGGCATCGGCTCGATCGCCCAGGGCGCGAAGGGCTCGAAGAGTGCGCTGGAGGAGATGTCGTCCTCGTTCACCGACCTGCGCGAGCTGAGCGACGAACTGAACCGGCGCGTGTCGACCTTCCGGGTCTGAGGGCGAGGCCGGACGGAGGTCTCGGCCGACGAAGAACAACACCGACAACATGCATCAGTGGGAGATTTTCGTCGGTGCAGGTCAGAGGCCTGGCCTCTGCTGCGGGGTGGCGTCGATGTTGTCGGTGTTGTTCTTCCTCCGACCGGCCCGCCTCCACGACGGGCGGGTGGATGGCGCGAGCGTCGGCGTGACAACGCAAGGAGGGCCGCACCGATTCGGTGCGGCCCTCGTTGTTCGTCCTGGAGCGAGTGACGGGAATCGAACCCGCGTATCAAGCTTGGGAAGCTTGTGTTCTACCATTGAACTACACTCGCGTTTTCGCAGGTCAACCCTTGTTTCCACCCTCTGACCCTGCTGTGGTTCGACCTGGCTGGTGACCGTGGTCGACCCGGTGCGGGGCGTGGTGAGAACCGGGGTCGGCGCTCGCGTGGGTAGCAGTCTACGACACGACGTGGCCGGTCAGAGAACCGGCCGGACTACCGGTCGGGCGACCGCGTCAGCGACACCCGACGGTCGCCGTGGCGAGGGTGTCGACCGCGCCGCGCACCGAGGAGGTCCGCGTGTTGCCGTTCTGGATGAATGCGAAGGCGCGCGTGTGTCCGTCGGTGCCCTGGGCGATGCCGGCGAGGGCCACGGCGTCGCCGAGGGTGCCGGTCTTGGCCAGCACCTTGCCGACGGCGCACCGCTGAGCGGTGGCCTTGTACCGCGTGCGCAGCGTCCCGGTCTGGCCCGAGCGCGGCATGGCGCCGTACGCGAAGGCCACCCGGCGCATCTGCGGGTCGTCCCACATCCGGTCGACCGTGGTGACCAGGGTGCGCACCGGCATGCGGTTCGACCGCGACAGTCCCGATCCGTCCCGGTTGACGTAGCCGCTCAGAGGGATGCCCGCCGCGGCCAGCGTCGAGCGCTGGTGCGCCAGGGAGTTCGCCCACGTGGGGTAGCGGCCGGACTCCAGGGCCGCGATGCGCAGCAGGTACTCCGCGTAGTCGTTGTTGCTCACCGACAGCATCGTGGAGACCAGCGACGACACCGGACGCGACCAACTCTCGCCGAGTTGGGTGGACTGCCGCGGTGTCACCCCCGCGCCGCCGACCCGGGTGTTCACGCCGGCCTTCTGCAGATGCGCGGCGAAGGTGTTGGCGGCCGCGATCGACCCGTTCGAGCCGCGATACCCCGCCAGCGTCAGCCCGCGGACGTGCTGCACCTCCTTGCCGCTGATGTAGCTGCTCTTCCAGCCCGTCGCGTTCGTGGGGGCCGGGAACGCGGAGGCGTCCGCGTAGAGCGTGACCGAGGTCCGGCCCTGCGCGCGTAGCCCGGCGGCCGTACGGTCGGCGAGGGTCTTGAGCTTGGCCGGCGTGAGCGAGGGGTCGCCCGCGCCGCGCAGGTACACGTTGCCGGGCACGGCCGGACTCTGGAACACGCGGGTCACGAGCTGCGTGCCGGGCGAGGTGGAGGACAGCACGGTGAACGCCGTCATGACCTTCTGCGTGGAGGCGGGCATCCGCGCCGTCGCGGTGCGCGTCGACCACAGCACCTGACCGCTCGCCTCGTCGAGGACGATCCCGGAGAACCCGGTGCCCAGATAGCGGCTCCTGGCGCCCCCGTTGAGGCGTGAGGTCATCGCCGACGGCGCGCTCACCCGTGCTCGGAGCGCGGTGGTCCTCGACTGCCGCGCAGCGTCGGTCGAGGTCGAGGTCGAGGTCGAGGTCGAGGTCGAGGTCGTACTGGTCGCGGCGGTCGCCGGAGCGGCGACGGCGGCGACGCCGGAGGAGAGCAGGGTGATGGTGACGGCGCTGACCGTCGCGGTGCGCAGGCGCATGGGATTCCTCGGTGTCGCGGAGAGGCTCGGCCCGCTCGATCGCTCGAACGGGACGAATCGGCGTGCGAGGTCCCCCCGCAGCACCAGCCGCCCCAGGGGACGACGTCGTTTCGTGTGCGCTCGCAGCCATCCCTTCGGCGACCCGGGGACGGCCCTGAGCGATCCGCGACGTCCAAGGGGTGCCGCGAGGGTGTCAGGGGGCGGTCATCGCTCGGAGCTCGCCGACGTTCTGCACCGAGGCCGCCACGGTAACGTGTCTGTCCGTGCTGCTCTCCGATCGCGACATCAAGGCCCAGGTCGACGCCGGGCGGGTCCGCCTCACCCCTTACGACGAGGGGATGGTCCAGCCCTCGAGCATCGACGTCCGGCTCGATCGGTACTTCCGGCTGTTCGACAACCACAAGTACCCCTACATCGATCCCGCGGAGGAGCAGCCCGATCTCACGCGGCTGGTGGAGGTCGAGTCCGACGACGCGTTCGTCCTGCATCCGGGTGAGTTCGTGCTGGGGTCCACCTACGAGACGGTGTGCCTGCCCGACGACATCGCGGCCCGCGTCGAGGGCAAGTCCTCCCTCGGTCGCCTGGGGCTGCTCACCCACGCCACCGCCGGTTTCGTCGACCCGGGCTTCGACGGGCACGTCACCCTCGAGCTCAGCAACGTCGCGACGCTGCCCATCAAGCTCTACCCGGGGATGAAGATCGGCCAGCTCTGCTTCTTCCAGTTGTCCTCGCCGGCCGAGCACCCCTACGGCAGCCCGGTCTACCGGTCGCACTACCAGGGGCAGCGCGGCCCGACGGCCAGCCGCTCCTTCGCCGGATTCACCAAGTCCGTCGTGTAGCCGTGTCCCGCATCCTCCGCCGGCACCCGCTGCGTCGGCCGGCGCACACCGTGCATCGCGGGGATCGGCCCGTCGAGGCCGTCGTCGTCACCCTGCACGGAGGCCCCGAGCGCGGGTTCTCCACCACTGCCCCCTGGAGCGCGCCCTACCTGCGCCTCTTCCCGTTCGGGCGCCGGATCCGCGAGCTGTCCGAGGATCGCATCGCCGTGGTGCGGGTCCGGCACACCCAGACCGGGTGGAACGGTGGGGAGCAGACCACACTCGGCCAGGTGCGCTGGCTGCTGGGCGACCTCTCCGAACGCGTCGCCCACCTGCCCATCGGGCTCCTCGGGCACTCGCTCGGCGGGCGGACGGCGCTCGCGGCCGCCGGGCACGAGCAGGTGCGCAGCGTCGTCGCGCTCGCGCCGTGGGTGACCGAGCACGACCGGGACCACGTAGAGCATCTGCTCGGCCGGTCGGTCCTCCTCGTCCAGGGCGATCGGGACCGCGAGTGCCCGCCCGAACACGCCCGCGAGTTCGTCGACCGGCTCCGGGCAGCCGGCGGTGACGTGCGCTACGAGGAACTCCACAACTGCGGACACCTCATGCTGCGCCGCGCAGCGCAGTGGCACGACCTCGCCGCCGAGCATCTGATCTCCACGCTCCTGCGACCGGCCTGATCTCCCCGCCGGCCCCGGGAATCCCCCTGGGCCCGAAGGCGGGAGGCCCATGACGCGCGATTGTCGGTGGTGGCCGATACGTTGGAGCGCATGATCCGGTTCGACCGCGTCACCAAGACGTATCCGGGCGGCACGGTCGCCGTCGATGACCTCACCCTGGAGGCACCCCGTGGACAGATCACGGTGCTGGTGGGGCCCTCGGGCTGTGGCAAGACCACCTCGTTGCGCTTGGTCAACCGCATGGTCGAGCCCACCTCGGGCACGATCACCCTCGACGGTACCGACACCGGGTCCATGTCGGCCACCGAGCTGCGGCGGGGCATCGGGTACGTCATCCAGCACGGCGGCCTGTTCCCGCACCGCACGGTCGAGCACAACGTCATGACCGTGCCCAAGCTGCTCGGCTGGTCCACCGACAAGGCCCGCACGCGCGCCCGCGAGCTGCTCGAGGTCGTGGGCCTGGCCCCCGAACTCGCCGGGCGCTACCCCGCGCAGCTCTCCGGCGGCCAGCAGCAGCGGGTGGGCGTGGCCCGCGCGCTCGCGGCCGACCCGCCGGTGCTCCTCATGGACGAGCCGTTCAGCGCCGTCGACCCGGTGGTGCGCGACGCGCTGCAGGACGAACTGCTCACCCTGCAGGCGCAACTGCACAAGACGATCCTGCTGGTCACCCACGACATCGACGAGGCCGTCAAGCTCGGCAACCAGGTCGCGGTGCTCCGGGTCGGAGGTGAGTTGGCCCAGGTCGACGCCCCCGCCCGCCTGCTGGCCGAGCCGGCCGACGACTTCGTCGCCGACTTCGTCGGACGCGACCGGGGGTATCGCTCGCTCGCGTTCCAGGCCGCCGACGTGCCGCTGCACCGTGAGCACACGATCCGTCTGGGCGAGACCGTCGAGGACGCCTCGGACTGGCAGCTCGTCGTCGATGACGACGGCCGGCCACAGGGGTGGGTCCGGGCCGGATCGCTCGTCGGTCGTCCGGTCGGCAAGGACGACCTGCGGCTCGGCGGCACCCTGGCCGGGCAGGGCGGCACGCTGCGCGCCCATCTCGACGCGGCGCTGTCCTCCCCGAGCCGGCGCGGTGTCGTCGTCGACGGCGACGGGGTCCTCGTGGGCATCGTGCATCCGGGTGAGGTCCTCGCCGCGATCGAGGCGGCCGGCCGGGCCGGTGTCGCCGACGACGGTGAGCCCGCATGACCTGGCTGCCCGACAACCTCGACACGGTCGCCCAGCTCGCCTGGGCGCACGTGCAGCTCGCCGGTCTGCCCCTGCTGATCGGGTTGGTGCTGGCGCTGCCGCTGGGCTGGATCGCCCACCGCTGGAGTGCGATCCGCCCGTTCCTCGTCGTCGGGGCCGGGCTGCTCTACACCATCCCCTCGCTGGCGCTCTTCGTGCTCATGCCGTTGCTGCTGGGCACCCGCATCCTCGACCCGATCAACGTCGTCGTCGCGATGACGGTGTACACCCTGGCCCTGCTGGTGCGCACGGTCGCCGACGGCTTCGACTCGGTTCCCGAGCACGTCAAGGCCGCCGCCACGGCCATGGGGTACGGGCGGGTGGCGCGCGCCCTGCGGGTCGAGCTGCCGCTGGCAGTGCCGGTGATCGCCGCGGGTCTGCGGGTGGCGTCGGTGAGCAACGTCAGCATCGTCAGCGTCGCCTCCCTCATCGGCGTGGCCCAGCTGGGCAACCTGCTCACCGACGGGTACGCCCGGGCCTTTCCCGAGGTGCTCGTCGTCGGCATCGTCGCCACCCTGGTGCTGGCGTTGCTGTTCGACCTCGCCATCGTCGTGGCCTCGCGGCTGATGACGCCGTGGACACGGGTGGGAGCCGCGTCGTGATCGACCGTCTCCTCGCCTGGCTCGGCGACCCGGCCACGTGGTCGGGATCCGAGGGCATCCTCGCCCGCACGGGGGAGCACCTCGTGTACTCCCTCGTGGTGCTGGTCATCGCCGGTCTCGTGGCCATTCCCCTCGGCCTGGCCATCGGGCACACCGGCCGGGGCAGGTGGCTCATCAGCACCACGAACGCGGCCCGCGCCATCCCGAGCCTCGGCCTGCTGTTCGCGTTCGCCCTCTGGCTCGGGCCCCGCCTGGAGTCCGACCTGGCGTTCGTGCTGCCCAGCCTCATCGTTCTCGTCATCCTCGCGATGCCGCCGCTGCTCTCGGGCGCCTACGCCGGGGTGGAGGCGGTCGACCCCGCCGCTCGCGACGCCGCGCACGGTGTCGGCATGACCCGACGCCAGGTCCTCACCGGCGTCGAACTGCCCTGCGCGCTGCCGCTATTGCTCTCCGGGGTCCGCAGCGCCACCCTGCAGGTCGTCGCCACGGCCACGATCGCCTCCTACATCAGCCTCGGCGGGCTCGGCCGCTTCCTCATCGACGGGCTCGCGGCCTCCGACTACGCCCAGGTCGCCGGAGGCGCGCTGCTCGTCGCGCTGCTGGCCCTCGTCCTCGACGGACTGCTCGCGCTGCTCACGCGGCTCGTCGTCTCACCCGGCCTGCGCGCCGACGCCCGACCCCGACGCCGCGATCGACGTCCTGATCCCCGCCCCACACCCTCCGGCAGAAAGGCCATCCCATGACGACGACCTCCTCCACCCGCACGGCCACCCGGCGCAGGCTCGGTGCCGCGGTCGCCCTCGTCGCGACGATGACGGCTGCCGCGTGCGGCGGCGGCTCCGACCCGCTGGCCGAAGAGCCCGCTCCCGGCGCGAGCGGATCGGCGGCCGGCGGCACGGTGACGGTCGGTTCGGCCGACTTCTCCGAATCCAAGCTGCTGGCCCACGTCTACACGACCGCGCTCAAGGCCCAGGGCATCCAGGTCGCCCAGCCGCGCCTCGGGATCGGTGCTCGCGAGGCCTACATCAAGGGCATGACCGACGGCTCGATCAACGTCATCCCCGAGTACACCGGCGCCCTGGCCTCCTACTACGACCAGGAGTACGCGGGCACCGACCCCAACGAGGTCTACGAGCACCTCAAGTCCGTCCTGCCCGCGGAGCTGACCGTGCTGCGGCCCAGCGCGGCCGAGAACAAGGACTCCATCACCGTCACCCGGCAGACCGCCGAACAGCAGTCGCTGCGCACGGTCAGCGACCTGGCCACCAAGGCGGGGGAGCTCACCCTCGGGGCACCGCCGGAGTTCAAGGCCCGCCGCCAGGGCATCCCCGGCCTCAAGTCCGTGTATGCGGTCGAGTTCGGTCAGGTGCGCGAGCTGGGTGGGCAGGCGTTGATCCAAGCGCTCGTCAACGGGCAGGTCGACGCCGCCAACGTCTTCACCACCGACCCCGCCTACGTGCAGCACGAACTGGTCGCTCTCGAGGACGACAAGGGGCTGTTCGGCAGCCAGAACGTCGTGCCGCTGGTGTCCAAGGAGGTCGCGCAGAACTCGGCGGTCACCGAGACGCTGGACCGTGTCTCCGACGCTCTGACCACCCAGGACCTGCAGGAGATGCTCACCAAGGTCGACGTCGAGCGTCAGGACCCGGCCGCCGTCGCCCAGGAGTTCGTCACGGCCAAGCAGTTGGGCTGAGCCGGTCACGCCGGCCGAGCACAGCCGGGGTGCGGTGCGCGCAGCCCTTGCGGTCTTCGCGCAGGTGTCGTAGGCAGGAGTCGTGAACGAGATGCTGAGGATCACGACCGACGCGGGTGAGGCCGAGGCCTACCTCTCGCGACCCGACGACCAGCCGCACCCCGGCGTGCTGTTCTTCATGGACGCCAACGGCGTGCGTGAGCGCACCAAGGAGATGGCCGACCGCATCGCCTCGTGGGGTTACGTGGTGCTGCTGCCGAACGTCTTCTACCGCGAGGGGTCGATCGAGGAGCTCGCGCCCACGACCGACCTGCGCGACCCCGACAACCGTGCGGCGTTCATGAAGGTGGCCTCGCCACGGGTGCAGGGCTACACCCCGGATCTGTCGAACGCCGACGTCCCGTTCTGGTTCGACACGCTCGGGCGGTACGCGACGACCCCGATCGGCACGGTCGGGTTCTGCATGGGTGCGCGCCTGGCGATCCGCGCCGCCGCCGAGCGTCCCGAGGAGGTCGCGGCCGTCGCGGGGTTCCACGGGGCCAACCTCGTGGAGGACTCGGAGAACAGCCCGCACCGCCTCGTCGCCGGCACCCGCGCCGCGTACCTGTTCGGTCACGCCGACCAGGACAAGCTCAACCCGCCGGAGTCGATCGAGGAGCTGGACCGGTGCCTGGAGAGCGCCGGGAGGGACGTCACCAGCGCCGTCTACCCCGACGCTCCCCACGGCTTCACCATGTCCGACACCGCCTCTTACCAGGAGGCCGGAGCCGAGCGGGCGTTCGCCGAGCTGGAGGCGTTGCTCGCGCGAACCCTCGGGAATCACTGAGACTTCGCCGGCCCGAAGGGCCCACCTCACCTGCTGGACGCGCGGGCTGTCGGTGGATACCTGCATGATTGAGACGTGCTCATGCGTCTCCTGCGCCGCTACCTGGCCCCCTACCGCGGGCTGCTCGCGGTGGTCGCCCTGCTCCAGCTCGGGTCGACCTTCGCCGCGCTCTGGCTGCCGGCGCTCAACGCCGACATCATCGACAACGGCGTCGCACGGGGGGACATCGAGCACATCTGGGACGTCTCGATCCTCATGCTGCTGGCCTCCATCATCCAGATCGCGTGCTCGTGCGGCGCCGTCTGGGCGGGGGCCAACGTCGCGATGAGCCTGGGTCGCGACGTGCGGGCCGACGTGCTCGACGCCGTCATGGGCTTCTCGGCCCGCGAGGTGGCGAGGTTCGGCGCGCCCTCGCTGATCACCCGCAACACCAACGACGTCCAGCAGGTGCAGCAGCTCGTCGTCATGGGCGCCATCATGCTGGTCAGCGCCCCGATCATGATGGTCGGCGGCGTGGTCATGGCCCTGCGTGAGGACGTCGGGCTGTCGTGGCTCGTCGCGGTCGCCGTCCCGGTCCTCCTGGCCGCCGTGCTGCTCATCATCCGCCGGATGGTCCCGCTGTTCCGGCAGCAGCAGACGCGCATCGATGCGGTCAACCGGGTGATGCGCGAGCAGATCACCGGGTTGCGGGTCGTGCGCGCGTTCACCCGGGAGGACGCCGAACGGCAGCGGTTCGGCGTGGCCAACGAGGAGCTCACCGACACCACGCTGGCCGTCGGGCGCCTCATGGCGCTGATGTTCCCCATCGTCATGGCCGTGATGAACCTGTCGACGGTCGCCGTCATCTGGTTCGGGGGCCTGCGGGTCGACGCGGGCGAGATGCAGATCGGCTCGCTCTTCGCCTATCTCACCTATCTCATCCAGATCCTCATGAGCGTCATGATGGCCACGATGGTCTCGACGATGATCCCGCGGGCGGCGGTGTCCGCGGACCGCATCGGCGAGGTACTGGCCGAACGCACGAGCGTCGTGGCGCCGAAGAGCCCGGTGCCGCTCAGAGACCTGCGCGGTGAGGTCGAGTTCGTCGACGTCTCCTTCACCTACCCCGGTGCCGAGGCGCCCGTGCTCGACCGGATCTCCTTCTCCGCGCGGCGCGGCACGACGACGGCGGTCGTCGGGAGCACCGGATCGGGCAAGACGACGCTGGTCAAGCTTTTGCCGCGATTGTTCGACGCCACCGGCGGCAGCGTGCGTCTCGACGGGGTCGACGTGCGCGACATCGACCCCGAGCAGTTGTGGTCCAGGGTCGGGCTCGTGCCGCAGAAGCCCTACCTGTTCAGTGGCACGGTGGCGTCCAACCTGCGCTTCGGGCGCCCCGATGCCACCGACGAGGAGCTGTGGGCGGCGCTCGAGGTGGCTCAGGCCGACGACTTCGTCTCGGCCTACGCCGACGGGCTCGAGCACCCCATCTCCCAGGGCGGGACCAACGTCTCCGGCGGTCAGCGGCAGCGGCTCTGCATCGCCCGGGCGTTGGTGGCCCGGCCCGAGCTGTACCTGTTCGACGACTCGTTCTCCGCCCTCGACGTCGCCACCGACGCCCGACTGCGGGCCGCGCTCGCGCCCTGGGTGGCCGACGCGACCGTCATCGTCGTGGCCCAGCGCGTCTCCACCATCGCCACGGCCGATCAGATCCTCGTCCTCGACGGCGGGCGTCTCGTCGGCGTCGGCACCCACGACGAACTCCTCGACACCTGTCGGACCTACCAGGAGATCGTGTCCTCCCAGTTGCGGGTCTCCGACGCCGAGATCGAGAGCCCGGCGACCACGGGGGAGGTCACGCCGTGAGCACCGCTGTGGATTCGGCCTCCCCCGATCGGGAGCCGACGATCGACGAGCAACAGGTCGCCAAGGCCGCACGGCGCCAAGGCGGGCGACACCCCGGCGGGATGAACGTGCCGGCGGAGAAGTCGATGGACTTCTTCGGATCGGGGCGGCGACTGCTGGGGCGTCTCGCGCCGGTGCGACTCCAGGTCCTCGCGGCCGTCGTCCTCAGCGTCGCGAGCGTCGCCCTGGCGGTGCTGGGTCCCAAGGTGCTGGGCCGCGCCACCGACCTGTTGTTCGCCGGTGTCATCGGAGCGAGGCTGCCGGCCGGGCAGTCCAAGGACCAGGTCGTCGCGGGTCTGCGTGGGCAGGGGCAGGACAACTTCGCGAACATGGTCGCGGCCATGGATCTGGTTCCGGGGCAAGGAGTCCCGTTCGACGAGATCGGCCGAGTGCTGCTCGTCGTCGTCGGCCTGTACGCGGCGTCCTCGGTGCTCATGTGGATCTCGGCCCTCATCGTCAACAACGTCTCGATGGTGACGATGCGGCGGATGCGCTCCGACGTCGAGGACAAGCTCCACCGCCTACCGCTCAGCCACGTCGACCGCCAGCCGCGTGGTGAGCTGCTGAGCCGCGTCACCAACGACATCGACAACCTCGGACTGAGCCTGCAGCAGACCCTCGGTCAGCTGCTCAACGCCCTGGTCACCGTGGTCGGCATCCTCATCATCATGCTGTGGATCAGCCCGCTGCTCACCCTCATCGCGCTGACGGCGATCCCGCTGTCCATGATCGTCCTGGGCGTCATCGCCAAACGCAGCCAGAAGCTGTTCGTGCGGCAGTGGGAGCGCACGGGCGTCTTCAACGGACAGATCGAGGAGGTCTTCACCGGACACGAACTCGTCACGGTGTTCGGTCGGCGTCAGGAGGCCGTGGCCTCGGCGATGCGCACCAACCAGGAGTTGTACCAGGCGACCTTCGGGGCGCAGTTCGTGTCGGGCCTGATGATGCCGGCGATGATGTTCATCGGGAACATCTCCTACGTGCTCGTGGCCGTCGTCGGCGGGGTCCAGGTGGCCACCGGGTCGATGACGCTCGGCAACGTGCAGGCGTTCATCCAGTACTCCCGCCAGTTCACCCAACCGCTCTCGCAGGTGGCGTCGATGGCCAACCTGCTGCAGTCGGGTGTGGCGTCGGCGGAGCGGGTCTTCGAGCTGTTGGATGCGCCCGAGCAGGAGCAGGAGCGCACCCACGCGCAGCTGTCGGACCGTGCCCGTGGGCGCATCGAGTTCGACGACGTGACGTTCAGCTACGACCCTGCCCAACCCCTCATCGACGGCCTCGATCTCGTCGCGGAGCCCGGTCAGACCGTGGCCATCGTGGGCCCGACCGGTGCCGGCAAGACGACCCTGGTCAACCTCATCATGCGGTTCTACGAGCTGGACTCCGGCCGCATCACCCTCGACGGTGTCGACATCACCGACATGTCGCGGCGCCAGTTGCGCAGCCGGATCGGCATGGTGCTGCAGGACACGTGGATCTTCAAGGGCACCATCCGCGACAACATCGCCTACGGGCGGCCCGAGGCCACCGAGGACGAGATCCGGGAGGCGGCGGAGGCCACCTACGTCGACCGGTTCGTCCAGCACCTGCCGGACGGCTACGACACGATGCTCGACGACGAGGGCGGCAACATCTCCGCGGGGGAGAAGCAGCTCATCACGATCGCACGGGCGTTCCTCGCCCAGCCGAGCCTGCTCATCCTCGACGAGGCCACCTCGAGCGTCGACACCCGCACGGAGGTCCTGCTGCAGCAGGCCATGGCGGCGCTGCGCAGCGAGCGGACGAGCTTCGTCATCGCGCACCGTCTGTCGACGATCCGCGACGCCGATCTCATCCTCGTCATGGAGCAGGGCAGCATCGTCGAGCAGGGCACCCACGAGGCGCTCCTCGCGGCAGGCGGCACCTTCGCCCGCCTGCACGCCGCCCAGTTCGCCGGCCAGGAGACGTAACCAGCGCGGACGCGACCACCCGGGCAGGCGCGTCCGGTCGTCAGCGAAGCTTCTTGAGCACCGCTTTGGCGACGGCCTTGGCGCTCATGGGGTTCTGCCCGGTGATGAGGCGACCGTCGGTGACGACGTTCTTCGCCATCGGACGCAGCGCCTTGTCGTACTTGGCGCCGCGCTGCTTGAGGGCCTTCGACAGGTCGAACGGGACCGCGTCGGCGCGTCCGGCGAGCTTCTCCTCGGGCCAGGAGAACCCCGTGACCTTGCGCTTGGCCACGAGCGGGCGGCCCTTCGTGTCCGTGGCCTCGAGCAGGCCGGCCGGTCCGTGGCAGACGGCCGAGACGACCTTGTCCTGCGCCCAGAAGTCGGAGACCAGTCGCGCCAGCGCAGGGTCCGTGAAGTCGTACATGGTGCCGTGCCCGCCGGTCAGGTAGATCGCGTCGAAGTCGAGGGCGCGCAGCGTGGACACCGCGGGGGTGTCGCGCAGCAGGTCCATGAAGGCCCGGTCGGCGTAGCGCTTCTTGGTGCCGCCCTGCGCGAGCATGATCGTCGACAGACTCTCGGGATCCAGGGGGACGAAGCCGCCGTCGATGCTCGCGATGACCACCTCGTGCCCGGCGTCGGTCACGACGTCGTAGAAGTGGGTGAGTTCGCCCAGCCACAGGCCCGTGCGGTACCCGGTGGTGCGGTACTCGTCGACGCTCGTGGTCACGGCGAGCACGCGCTTGCGGGATTTCTGCTTCGGCATCATCGGCCCCTTCCGGCTCGGTGTCTCCTGCTCCTATTCCCCGTCGGCCGGGAGCGAAAACACCTGCTGCCGGACAACGGAAAACCCGGAGGGTGGCGCTGAGACCGGATGCCAGTGCCTCCGATGTCAACGCCACCCTCCGGGTTCGAGGTGGACGAGAGCTATGACCCGCCGAGGATCTTCAGCGCCTCGGACGCGGCGATCGGCTTGCCTCCCGCCGCCTCCTGCAGACGTGCCCATGCGCCGGTGTCGACCCTGGCCGGCGCGGATGCCGGAGCCTTCGGTGCGTCACCGTCGGATGCGGCTTCGGGTGCCGGTGCCGCCTCCGGGGTGGGTGAGGCCGCCGGGGTCTCGGTCTCTGCCGGTGCCGCCGGTTCCGTCGTCACCGTCGCCGCGGACGCCGGGGTCGTCTCGGTCGACGCGTCCTCGGTCGGGGCCTGCGCCGTCTCCGGCTGCGCGGACGGGGTGGCCTCGGCCTCCGGCTGCGCCGGTGCCTCCGGCTCGTCCGCTGCCGGGGCGGCCATGCCGCCGAGGAGGGCCAGCGCCTCCGAGGCGGACATCCTGCCGCTCGGCATCTCCACCCGCTTCGTCGGTGCAGGCTTCGCGGGAGCGCTCTGCGTGACGGCCGGCTGGCACGTCGCCGGAGCGCTCGCGGCGGTCGTCTCGGTGGTCGGCTGCGGTCGCGCCTCGGCCTCGTCGGTCGTGGCGGACTCCGTGGCGACCGGCTCGGGCTCGGGCTCCGGCGCTGCGGCCGACTCGGGAGCAGCGGCCTGCGTCTCCGGCTCGGAAGCCGGAGCAGTGTCGGCCGGTGCCGTGTCGACAGGCTCGGCCTCGGCCGGTGCGGTGTCGGCCGCCGCGTCCGGTTCGGATGTGGCAGCCGGGGCCTGGGCCTGCATCATCGCCAGGGCCTCGGAGGCCGACATCTTGCCCTTGGGCATCTCCACCGGCGCCTTGCGTGCCGCCGGAGCCGGTGTGGCTGCGGACTTCTGCGCGGCAGGTTCCGCCGCCGGCTCGGTCGTCGAAGGTGTCGGCGTCGTGTCCTGCACGGCAGGTGCCGCCTCGGGAGTGGACGCGGCGTCGTCGGCAACGGTCTTGGCCGGCTCCTCCTGGGTGGCGGATGCCGTCGGTGCCGCCTTCTGCGCTTCGGGCTCGGCGGCGGGCGCCTGGGCCTGCATCATCGCGAGGGCGTCGGCGGCGGACATCTTGCCCTTGGGCATCTCCGCCTTGGGAGCCGGAGCCGCGGGAGCGGAGCTCTGCCCTGCCTGCGCGTCCGCGTCTGCGGGAGTGGTCGCCTCCGCCGTGGGCTCGGGCGCCGCGTCCTTCTTCTCCGGCGTCTGGGCGGTACCAGCAGCGGCCCCACCCATCATGGCGAGGGCGTCGGCGGCCGACATCTTGCCCTTGGGCATCTCGGCCTTGGGCGCCTCGGCGGCCTCCGACGTGGCCGCAGCCGGCTGGGACGCGGTGGTCTCCGCCGCCGGGGTCGCCTCGGCCGTGGCCTCGGGGGCCTTCGTGTCGGCGTCGTCGCTCTGAGAGCCCTGAGCCTGCATCATCGCCAGCGCGTCGGCGGCCGACATCTTGCCGCCCTTCGCGGGAGCCTGGGCCGGCTGTTCCTGCTCGGCGGGGGCGGGTTCGGTCGCCTGCTCCGCGCGGGCCTCGTCGGCGGCCTTCGCGGTCGCGTCGGAGGTCTCGACCTCGGGCGAACCGCCCTCGGCAGCCTCCTCCTTCGCGGCCTCGACGTCCTCGGCGGGGGCCGACGCGGCGGCCGTGCCCGTCTGTCCGGCGGCGTCGGGAGTGTCGACGTCGGACTCGTCGGGCGTCTCACCGCGACGGACGGCGGCCAGCAGCATCTGCGCGACGTCGACGACCTCGACCTCCTCGCGGGCGGTGTCCTCCGACTGCATGGCGGTCAGGCCGTCGGTGAGCATGACGCGACAGAAGGGGCAGCCGACCGCGATCCGGTCGGCGCCGGTCTCGACGGCCTCCGCGGTGCGGTTGAGGTTGACCCGGGTGCCGAGGTTCTCCTCGGCCCACATGCGGGCACCACCGGCGCCACAGCAGAACGACTTCATGCCGTGCCGCGGCATCTCACGCAGCTCGACGCCCGGCAGCGCGCCGATGAGCTCGCGCGGCGGCGCGTACACGTCGTTGTGCCGGCCGAGGTAGCAGGGGTCGTGGTAGGTGACCGTGGCGGCCGTGGACTGGACCTTCTTGGCCGTCGACAGACCCGGGTGTTCCTCGGGCCGTGAGACCGGCACGAGCCGCTTCTCGCGGACGAGGCGGTTGAGGAGCTGCGTGTGGTGCAGCACCTCGTACTGCCCACCGTTCTGCGGGTATTCGTTGCGCAGCGTGTTGAAGCAGTGCGCGCAGGTGACGACGATCTTCTTCGCCCCGACCTCGTTGAGCATCTCGACGTTCTGCGCCGCGAGCATCTGGTAGAGGATCTCGTTGCCGGCCCGTCGGGCGGAGTCGCCGGTGCAGGCCTCGCCCTCACCGAGCACCGCGAACGACACGTCGGCCTCGTGCAGCAGCTCCGCCACCGCGCGCGTCGTCTTCTTGGCCCGGTCCTCGAACGCGCCCGCACAGCCCACCCAGAAGAGGTAGTCGACATCGCCGAGGTCCTCGACGTCGACACCGACGACCGGGATGTCGAACTCGAGCCCCTTGGCCCAGTCGAGGCGCATCTTGGGCGCCATGCCCCACGGGTTCTGCTTGGACTCCAGGTTCTTGAACAGCCCACCGAACTCGGCGGGGAACGCGGACTCGATGAGCACCTGGTGGCGACGCATGTCGACGATGGCGTCGACGTGCTCGATGTCGACGGGGCACTGCTCGACGCAGGCGCCGCAGGTCGTGCACGACCAGAGCACGTCGGAGTCGATGATCGCGTCGGGCCCGAGGGCGTCGTAGGCGCCGAGCGGGTGATCCGACTCGTACCCGGTGGCGCCGACGAGCGGCACCTCGGCGAGCTTGCGGGTGTGTTCGGGCAGACCCCGGCGATCCTCGGCGGAGGCGCGCAGCCACGGCGCCATCTCGTTCGCGTGGTCGCGAAGGGTCATCATGAGCATCTTCGGCGACAGCGGCTTGTCGGTGTTCCACGCCGGGCACTGACTCTGGCAGCGGCCGCACTCGGTGCAGGTGGAGAAGTCGAGCATCTGCTTCCACGTGAAGTCCTTCACGTGGCCGGCGCCCATCGAGAGGGCCGGCTCGTCCTCGTCCTCGGTCTCCTCCTCGGCGGCCTCCATGATCTCTTCGAGGTTCTCGGCCGTGACGGCCTGCCCGTTCACCTGCATGGGCTGCAACGCACCGAGGGAGGTGCGGCCGTCGGCGTGACGCTTGAACCAGATGTTGAAGAACGCGAGGAACCGGTGCCAGGCCACACCCATCGTCGGGGTGAGCGAGACGACGATCATCCAGGTGAACGACACGAGGATCTTGATCGCCGCGACGACGATGATCGACTCCCGCAGCCACTCCTCCGACAACGGCGACCAGATGAAGCTCAGCCAGTAGGTCAGCGGGAAGTGCAGCAGGAGGTTCATGTCCGGGTCGGTGTACCGGTAGAGAGCGGCCTCCTGGCTCCGCAGCGAGATGATGCAGATCGTGACCAGCAGGATGATGATCTCGACGAAGTAGGCCTGGCCCCAGTTGGATCCGAAGAAGCGGCTGCGACGCCCCTGCTCGCCGGCCGCGCTGCGCGGGTGGTTCTTCTGGCGGATCGCGATGAGCGCGACGATGCCGATCATGGTGCCCCAGGCGAGGATCTCGATGAGCCACTCGTACGGGGGAAGTGGCCGATGATCGGCAGCGCGAACTCGGGCCAGACGAGCTGGAAGAACGCGTTGACCAGCGTCGAGAAGAGCACCAGGAAGCCCAGTGCGGTGAACCAGTGGGCGATCGCGACCACCGGGAGCCGCGCCATGCGCGTGTGCCCGAGGAACTCACGGAGCAGCGTGGCCGTGCGTGTCGCCGGCCGGTCGGTGCGGCTGCGATCCGGTGCGCCCGTTCGATAGAGGGACGTGTACCGGTAGACCTGCCGGAAGAGCAGGACCCATCCGATCGTCGGGATGACGAGACAGAGGCCGATCGCCGTGATCTGCAGGGCCGACATGGGCAGCGGGGCTGACATGGGCAAATGATACGAACTCAGATGGCGAAATGCGGTCCTCACGTGGTGAGCAACCCTTGTCGCGGGTCGATTCACCCTGCGGCGGGCCTGTCCGGTGCGTCCGGTTCCCGCAGCGACGTGGTGGTTCGCCGTCCGTCAAGTGACTTGCGGGTAACCGGACCTGTGAGCGGCGTCACGCCCCGCGGTCGACCCACGCCCCGACCCGTGTCTCGTATCGCGGATGCCGGGCGCGGGTGGCCGAGGCGCCGCGACCATAATCGAGTGTTGGAATATCGATAAGTCCCGGAGTGTTGCCAACGTCGATGCGCCCGGGACCGCCCGGGCCGTGCGGACCGTCCGAAGAACCGTCGGAAACATGGTCGGCCCGCGACGCCCACTCTTCAGACTCGACGGAAGGCTCCATCAGTGCCCATTCATGACGACGTCACCAAGCTCATCGGCAACACGCCGCTCGTCCGCGTCAAGCGCGCCCTGCAGGGGGTCGACGACTCGACGATCGTGGCGGCCAAGCTCGAGTTCTACAACCCGGCGAACTCGGTGAAGGACCGCATCGGTGTGGCCATCGTCGACGCCGCGGAGGCCTCGGGTGAGCTCAAGCCCGGCGGCACCATCGTCGAGGCGACCAGCGGCAACACCGGGATCGCGCTCGCGATGGTCGGCGCTGCCCGCGGGTACGACGTCGTGCTGGCCATGCCCGAGACGATGAGCGCCGAGCGCAAGGCGCTGCTGCGCGCGTTCGGCGCCGAGCTGGTGCTCACCCCCGGTGCCGAGGGCATGCGCGGTGCGGTGGAGAAGGCCGAGCAGATCGCCGCGGAGCGCGGTGGCATCCTCGCCCGTCAGTTCGCCAACGAGGCCAACCCCCGGATCCACGCCCAGACCACGGCGGAGGAGATCTGGAAGGACACCGACGGCGAGGTCGACATCGTCATCGCCGGAATCGGTACCGGCGGCACGATCACCGGCGTCGGTCGCGTGCTCAAGGAGCGCAAGCCCGAGGTCAAGCTCGTGGCCGTCGAGCCCAAGGAGTCGCCGATCCTCAACGGCGGCAAGCCCGGTCCGCACAAGATCCAGGGCATCGGCGCCAACTTCGTGCCCGAGATCCTCGACACCGACATCTACGACGAGGTGCTCGACATCGACATCGACGCCTCCGTCGAGTTCGCGCGCAAGGCCGCGACGCAGGAGGGTCTGCTGGTCGGTCTGTCCTCCGGTGCGGCCCTCGCCGCCGCCCAGCAGGTGGCGCAGCGTCCCGAGAACAAGGGCAAGACGATCGTCGTCATCATCCCCTCCTTCGGCGAGCGCTACCTGTCCACGGTGCTCTTCGACGGTCTGCGCGACTGACCGCCGCCACCTCCGCACCCACCCGACCCCGACCAGAGGACGAGACCATGTCACAGGCAAGTTCCGTCGTCGGAGCAGCGCGCAACGCGTTGCCCGGCCTTCGGCTCGTCGCGGGCGGGCGCTCGCGCGAGGACGCCGCGCACACCGATGCCCCGCCGGACGCCGACCACCTGTGTGTCGGGATCCGGTGCCGGCACGAGCACGAGCACGACGAGGAGAAGCGTCTGGCCGAGAGCCGCCGGCCGTGGTGGGTGCGTGCGCGGGATCGGGTGCTGGAGGACCTCGACGCCGCCGTCGAGCGCGACCCGGCGGCTACCTCGCGGGCGCAGATGGCCGTCGTCTCGCCCGGGTTGCATGCGATCTGGGCGCACCGGGTGGCGCACTCGATGTGGCAGAAGGAGGGTCTGCGTCTGCCCGCGCGGGTGCTGTCCAACGTGGCGCGCACCGCGACGGGCGTGGAGATCCACCCCGGTGCCACCATCGGTCGCCGTTTTTTCATCGATCACGGGATGGGTGTCGTCATCGGCGAGACCGCCGAGGTCGGTGACGACGTCATGCTGTACCACGGGGTCACCCTGGGCGGTCGAACCCTGAACAAGGGCAAGCGGCACCCCACGCTCGGCAACGGCATCACCGTCGGTGCCGGCGCCAAGATCCTCGGTGCCGTCGAGCTCGGGGACGGGGCGCAGATCGGCGCGAACTCCGTGGTCGTCAAGGACGTCCCCGGCAACCACGTGGCGACGGGCATCCCGGCGCGTCACCGTGCTCTGGCCGACCGCGAGGACCCGTACGAGGCGATGTTCGCCGAGCCGGCCCTGTGGATCTGACCGGCTGACCCGCCCGGCGTGACGAGAGGGCCTCACGATCATCTGATCGTGGGGCCCTCTCGGGCTGTTCCGTCGGGGCGGGTTCAGCCGTCGGACTCGGAGGCGACGTTGTCCTCACGGATGCCGACCGCTTCGTTCTCGGTGCGTTCCTCGGACTCGGCGAGGATGGCCTCGGCCTGCTGCTCCGGGGCGTCGCTCCCGGCGGCCTGCTCCTCGGGGAGGAGCACCGCCCGCTCGTCGGTGTCGCCCGGGTCGGTCACGAGCTCTGGACCTTGGTTTCCCGCGGCGTGTAGTCGCTACCGGACTCTTCGCCGATGAGACCGGAGTCCTTGTCGCCCTGGCCGCTGACCTTGTCCTTGGCGGCGGAGGCGGCGGATCCGGCGGCGGCGCTGAGCTTGGCGCCCATCTCGGGGGCCTTCTCCTTGACGGTGTCGCCGGCCTGGGAGACCTTCTCCTGCACGCGTGGGTCGTGCCAGAGGGCGTCGGCCTGCTTCTTCATCTCGTCGTAGCGGTCACGCCCGGCGCGGGTGCCGAGCACGTATCCCACGGCCGTGCCGGCCAGGAAGGTGAGCTTGAGCTTCATGGATACAACCCTTTCGTCGACTCAGGACGACTTTACGGGGTGAGTTGGCGGCTCGCCTACCGAGGCGGGGCCACCCGGGTGCAGCGGCCTCTGGGGCGTGATCGCGGCGGAGGGCGTGGGATTCGAACCCACGATGCCGTTGCCGACATAGCGGTTTTCAAGACCGCCGCACTAGGCCACTATGCGAGCCCTCCTCGCCGGCGCGATGCACCGGCGGGTCCACGGTACCGGTCGGGGGGCCGAAGGAGGCGCATGGATCTCGCGTGCGGCATCACCCGGGGAGGGCCGATGTCGGAGTCCTCCCGGTTTCGCCCAGGGCCGAAAGCCGGACCTAGAGCCCTCTTTGCGCAAGAATCGGAGACATGCCGGTGACGATGACGATGGTGGCCAAGGAGGCGGGAGTCTCCGTCAGCACTGTCTCGCACGTCATCAACGGCACGCGCCCGGTCGCGGAGCAGACGCGGCAACGGGTGCTGGCGGTCATGGATCGCCTCGGCTTCACCCACCACCCGGTGGCCCGGTCGCTGGCGGCCGGCACGACGGTCACGGTCGGGGTCGCCGTGCCCCTGTCGGGCAACCCCTTCCACCAGGAGCTCCTGGCCGGTATCGAGGGGAGGCGCGGCGGCAGAACCTCGCCGTGTTGGTGTCCGACACCTCCGACGATCCCGAGCGGGAGCGTGAGGTCGTGGCCAACCTCGTCGCCCACCACATCCGTGGGCTGCTCGTGTCGCCCACCTCGGGCTGGCTCGGGGGAGCCGCTCGGGTGATCCGTGACCACCAGGTGCCGTGTGTCCTCGTCGACCGCCTGCAGCGGGCCTCCGTCGATCAGGTCGGTGTCGAGAACGAGCGGGCCACGGCCACGCTGGTGGAGCACCTCATCTCGCGCGGGCACACCCGCGTCGCGTGCATGGCGGGCAGGGCGGGTCTGTCGACGACCGACGAACGCGTGGCCGGATTCCGCGCCGCGATGGCCGCCAAGGGCATCCCCGTCGACGAGGGTCTGGTCGTCAACGGCGAATCGACCGACAACGGCGGCCGCAAGGCGATGCGGATGCTGCTCACCCGGCGCGAGCCCCCACGGGGGTGTTCATCGGCAACGACGCCATGACGATGGGTTCCCTGCGGGCGCTACAGGAGATGGGACGCACCGTGCCCGACGACGTCGCGCTGGTCTGCTTCGACGACCCGCCCTGGGGCGATCTGTGCAGCCCGGGGCTCACCGCCATCGCCCAGCCGACGTTCGCGATGGGGGCGCGCGCCGTGCAACTGCTCGCCCGACGGCTGTCCGATCCCGACGCCGCCCCCAGACTCTGCGGATCAACGGGGAGATCACCCACCGTCGTTCGTGCGGGTGCGGGAGCTGAGACGCAACCCCGGCGTCACGGGGTCCACGACGGCCGGAGTCACCGCGTGTTCACGCGGGTGTCAGCCTGTGGCCATGCCAAGTCCGAAGGGTGGTCATTTCGAGGGCCATCGGTGCCCTGGCCAGGCCATTCGTGACATCGGACGGCCTCCGAAGCAATGCCGTTCGACCCCTGCTCAACGCCGTTCGACCGTGCTAACGTGATCGCGGTTGCAAGTGCAGTTCCTCGCAGTAAAGCTACGGATCGCCGATGCACGGGCTTCGTTTCGGCGAAGACGTGCCCTCGTGTTCCGCTCGAACAGGGGTCGTGCGGCAGCCAGGATCTCGCGAAGTGCGGGCTCCATCGCCACACCAGTAGAGAGTTGTATTCCCCATGGCACAGGGCACCGTCAAGTGGTTCAACGCTGAGAAGGGCTTCGGCTTCATCGCGCAGGACGGAGGTGGCCCCGACGTGTTCGTTCACTACTCGGCCATCCAGTCCAGCGGTTACCGTTCCCTCGAAGAGGCGCAGCGCGTCGAGTTCGAGGTCACGCAGGGCCCCAAGGGCCCGCAGGCGGACGACGTCCGTCCTCTCTGACCTCGTCAGACCTTCGCGAAGGGCTCCCGGCTTCGGCCGGGAGCCCTTCGTCGTTCAGGGTGCGTCCTCCGCGGTGCCCTACGCTGAGGGGCGTGACCGACGACGAGGACCGCCCGACCCGGCCCACGCCCGATCCGGGGCAGGGGCCCGCCGGACCGACGTCGGCGGCGGCTGCATCGTCCACGCCTTCGACGTCCTCCACCCAGACGGGCGCCACGAGGTCGACACCCGCGCAGCCGAGTATCTGGCCCGAGGACTACACGCCCGACCGGGCCGATTACATCTGCCTCACCCTGCTGGCGATCAGCGGTGTGTACGGCATCGGCGTCATGCTCGCGCGGCCGATCCTCCTCGGATACAACCCGCTGGTCCTGGCCGGCCTGTCGGGCAGCCGTTCCGCGCTCGTCACCATCGGGGCCCTGTTCGGGACCGATGCGACGAGCATGACGGTCGTCATCACGGCGTTCGTCATCGCCACCCTCAGCCTCATCAAGCTCGACCTGTTGTTTTGGTGGGCCGGTCACCTGTGGGGGGACTTCTTCGTCCAGAGCCTCATCGGCGACTCCAAGCGCCGGGCCAAGCAGGCCGCGCGCGCCGAGTCGCTGGCCCGCCGGTACTCGGTCCTCGCGATCATCATCAGCAACATCCCCGTGCTGCCGATCCCCAAGGGCATCGTCTTCGCCGTCCTCGGTGTCTCGGGCGCCTCGTTCCGCAAGATCTTCGTCGTCGATCTCCTGGCCGCGGCCGTGGTGCAGGCGACGTGGCTCTACCTGGGCTACAGCATCGGCGAGCCCGTGGTGCAGGTCGTCGAGGTCATCGCCCGCTACTCGCTGTGGATCTCCCTGGCGATCCTGGTCGTCGTCATCGTCACCGCGATGCGCAAGTCCCGCAGCGCAGGCAAGGCCGTCGCGAGCCGGCCGGCGGAAGCGGCGCCGGGCGAGGCCGCGGGTGAGCAGCGCGACTGATCGCCCACATCCGTCCCGATGGCCGGAGGTCGTCGTGGGCGTGGGCCTGGCGGTCGTCACGGTGTACGGCGTCCTCGTCCTGCCGTTGCGGCCGTGGTTGCTCGGGCAGGCGCCGCACGTCCTCGCCGTGGTCACCGGGAGCAGGCCGGCACTCATCGCCGTCGGTGCCCTCGCGGCGGCGGAGTCACAGCCGTGGCTCTGGCCGCTGGCGGCGGCCATCCTCTCGATCGTCAAGTTCCACTGGGTGTTCTGGTGGGCGGGGCGACTGTGGGGAGAGGCGGCCCTCGTGCGGGTCGGCGGCGACTCGCCGCGGGCCCGGCGACGTATCGCCCGCGCGGAGGCCGTGGTGCGCCGGTATCAACTGCTCGCGATCGTGCTCACCTACGTCCCGCTGCCGGTCCCGCGCGAGATCGTCCACGTGGCGCTCGGTACGGCGGGAGTCCCGTTCCGGCGGTTCCTGCTCGTCGACCTGCTGGCGGCCGCCGCCACCCAGACGGTGTTCCTCCTGCTCGGCATGTGGCTCGGGGAGTCGGCCGTGGCCGTCGTGCGCGAGTACGCGATCTACGCAGGCTGGATCGGGTTGGCCGTGCTCGTCGCCATGATCGTCGCGGGCGCCCGGTCCTGGTGGGCCAAGCGCAGGGTCAGCAGGCGTCCTTGACGTTGACCAGGCCCTGCTTCGGCCCGGTCGAGGACGGGGAGGACGTGCTCGTCGGCGTGGAGGGCACCTCGGCGGGAGTCCGCGACGACGTCGAGGTCGGCGTCGACGGAGCGGGGGTGCCCTCGGTGGGCTGCGGCGAGATCGCGTTCTGCACCACGTCGCGGATGCGGTCGTAGTCCGGGTTGCCCACCTTGACGATCTTGTCGGTGAACGGCAGGGACCGGATCTTGCCCTGCTGCATGCGCGAGACCAGCTCGGCCCAGGCGCCCAGGTGCTGGGGCGGGACGTCGGTGTAGACGTGGTCCTTGGCGACCTTGGCCAGCTCGGGGTAGCGGTCGAGCATGGTGCCGGGATTCACCTGGTTGACGAGCGCGCCGACCATGCACCGCTGACGCGCCATGCGGTCGAAGTCGTCGGTGGTGGCCCGGGAGCGGGAGAACCACATGGCCTGGTAGCCGTTGAGGTGCTGCGGCCCGGCCTCGATCCAGCCGTTGATCGACCCCGGCACGATGCGTCCGTTCTCGACCTTGCCGCCGATCGGGATGCGCTCACGCACGTTCACATCGACACCGCCCATGGCGTCGACCAGGGCTGAAAAGCCCTGGATGTCGATGACGACGCCGTAGTCGATGCCCAGGCCGAGCACCTCGGACAGGGCCAGGCGGGTCGCCGTCATCCCCGGCATCGGGTCGCCGGGGAAGAGGTCCTTGTGCGTGTCGCCCTCGTTCCACACCTCGTTCATCAGGCACTTGCGGCCGCAGTTGTACCCCTCGGGGTAGATCTGCGAGAGGGGGTTGCTGGGCCCCAGCGGTACGTTCTGGAGATTGCGCGGCACGCCGAAGAGCACGCTGTCGCCGGAGCGGGTGTCGATGCTGGCCACGATCATCGAGTCGGTGCGGATGCCGGGACGTCCCGGGTAGGCGTCGGAGCCGATGAGCATGACGTTGAGGCGGGGGACGTCGCGCCAGGCGTCCTCGCCGCTGCCGATGGGGGATGCGCCCTCGGTACCCCGCCCGTGCGAGTCGGTGAACAGGGTTCCGACCAGGTCGCGGTGGATCATGACGTACTGCACCGCGGGCGCGGCCGGGGCGATGAGGCCCACCACGAGCAGCGTGGTGAACAGCGTCGCGAGGACCCGCTTGCCGGTCTGGGGGCGGCTCGGCCAGTTGACGACGGCCGTGTGGATCACCGAGGCCGCGAGGACGACGAGTCCGACGACGCCGGCGACCACGAGGGCCGTGAGCAGGTTGGGGCGCACGCCGAGGTACAGCGCCGCGGCGGTGGGGCCCTTGACGTAGATGAACGCGGCGGCGCCGACGACGAGAGCCACGAAGGAGAACAGCAGCAGGCCACCGATGATCCGGCGTCCGCTGAGCAGCAGGCCGGACCCGGGGAGAACCGCGCCGAGCGCCGTCATGCCGACGAATCGACCGAGGCCACGGCGTCGTTCGGGCGCCCCTGTCGGGTGCGCTGAGCTCATCTGGTTCCCTTCCTGCGCGTCAACGACGCGATTCCACCCATTCTGCAACGGTAATCGGCAGTTTCTCTGCGGTTCTGCGCCGATTGCCACCCCCGCCCCACCGTCGTGGCGGCCCTCACCCCTGCCCCAACGACCGGCGAGGCGGTTTTGTGCCGGGGGAGTGCTCCGGGTAGCCTGTCATTCGCCGTTCATCGCGTCCGCGCGTGTGGCAGTGGAGGCGTCGCCTAGTCCGGTCTATGGCGCCCGCCTGCTAAGCGGGTTTGGGGGTTAAACCCCATCGAGGGTTCAAATCCCTCCGCCTCCGCAGATGAGACCGCTCGGTGCGGTACGGATCACGTCCGTATCGCACCGAGCGGTCTTTCGCGTCTCGGGGGCCGTCCTACCCGGCGTGCACGTCAGTCGTCCGTCGTCGCGGCGGGCAGTCGGAGGGTGAATCGCGTCCGCCCCGGGCGTGAGTCCACGTGCACCGACCCGCCGTGTGCGCCGACGACGGCCTCGACGATCGACAGGCCGAGGCCGGTGGAGGTGCCGGCGCGGGTGCGCGCGGAGTCACCGCGGCTGAATCGCTCGAAGACCGTCGGCACGAGCGCGGGGTCGATCCCGGGGCCGTCGTCCTCGACCTCGAGCAACACGCCGCTGCCCTCCCGGCGCACGCGGCCGGTGACCGTCGTCCCGGCAGGGGTGTGCGTGCGGGCGTTCGCCAGGAGGTTGACCAGCACTTGGGTGAGGCGCGCGCCGTCGCCCGTCACCTCCACGGCGTCCTCGGGCAGGTCGAGCCGCCACTGATGTCCCGGACCCGCCGCCCGGGCATCGCTGACGGTGTCGATGAGCAGTCGGGTGAGGTCGACGGGCTCGCGCGCCAGCGGCCGGCCCGCGTCGAGGCGCGCGAGCAGCAGCAGGTCCTCCACGAGGTCGGCCATGCGGTGGGATTCGGAGTCGACCCGGGTCAGCGAGCGCCGCACGTCCGACGGCAGCTCCGGGTCCCGCATCGACAACTCGGTGTACCCCCGGATGGAGGACAGGGGAGTGCGCAGTTCGTGACTCGCGTCGGCGACGAACCGGCGGAGTCGGGCCTCGCCCTCCTGGCGGACGCGTAGCGCGGAGTCCACGTGCTCGAGCAGATCGTTGAGGGCCGCACCGACCTGACCCACCTCGGTGCGACGGTCGGTGTCGCGGAGGGGAACCCGCTCGGTCACGCTCACCTCCCCGCTCGACAACGGCACCTGGGAGACGCGTGTGGCCGTGGCGGCCACCCGCTCGAGCGGCCGCAGGGCGCGACCGACGACCCACGCCGTCCCCAACCCGACGACGACGAACCCCAGCAGGCCGAGTCCCACCGTGATCAGCCGCACCCGCCGCACGGAGTCCAGCATCGGATCCAGCGGCAGGCCGGTGACGACCTGCGCTCCCTCCGGGGTCGAGAAGGCGATGAGGCGGTACGGCCCGAGCGGTTCTCCGAGGTCGAGCGTGGAGGGCTGCTCACTCAGGCCGGCCTGGAGCAGCGCCCGGATCTGCTGCTCGTTGAGGGCTTCTCGCTGACCACCCCGCGTCGCAACGGTGTTGGTGCGCACGACCGATCCGTCGACCACCACGGCGAGCATGTCCGGGCCGACCACGCGGCGTCGCTGCCCCTCCGGCCCGCGTCCCGGGTCGTCGGGGCCGAACCCGCGGGCGGTCGAGGCCACACGGTGATCCAGTTCGCGTTGCAGGGCGTTCTCGAGCAGGTAGCTCATCCCGACCCCGCTGAGCAGCGTGACCAGCGCGAACAACGCCACGATCGGGGTGACCAGGGTCCGCCGCAGGGTCCAGCCGGACAGCACGCCCGATCGCCGGGGATGCTCCGGCGAGCCGACGACGACACCCGAGACGCTCACGACGCCGCCTTGAGGATGTACCCGGCGCCGCGCAGGGTGTGGATCATCGGCTCGTTCCCGGCGTCGATCTTCTTGCGCAGGTAGGAGATGTAGAGCTCGACGACGTTGGCCTGCCCGCCGAAGTCGTAGTTCCACACCCGGTCGAGGATCTGCGCCTTCGACAGCACCCGGCGGGGGTTGCGCATGAGGTAGCGCAGGAGCTCGAACTCCGTCGCCGTCAGGGAGATCTCACGGCCTGCTCGGTGGACCTCGTGACTGTCCTCCTCCAGGGTGAGGTCGCCGACGACCAACACCGAGCCCGTGCACCCGACGTGGACGGCGGTCCGGCGCATCAGCCCCCGCACCCGGGCGACGACCTCCTCGAGGCTGAAGGGTTTGGTGACGTAGTCGTCGCCGCCCGCGGTGAGACCCGCGACGCGGTCCTCCACCGCGTCCTTGGCCGTGAGGAACAGCACCGGGATGTCGGGCTCGTCGCTCCGCAGACGCCGCAGGACCTCCATGCCGTCGAAGTCCGGCAGCATCATGTCGAGCACCACGGCATCGGGCCTGAAGTCCTTGGCCTCACGCACGGCGGTGAGTCCGGTCAACGCCGTGCGCACCTCCCAACCCTCGTACCGCATCGCCATCGACAACAGCTCGGTGAGGTTGGCCTCGTCGTCGACGACGAGCACCCGCATCGGTGACCCGTCGGGGCGGGTCAGAGCGGGTGGGGAGGTCGCGGGATCGGCAGCCATGACTCCAGTGAACCTCGCCGAGACGCCCGCAGGCCTGTGCCCGGGCTGTGTCGCGGCTGTGCACGCGCGCGACGACGAACGCCCGCCCCGCAGGTGCGCTGCGGAGCGGGCGTTCGTTCATCGGCGCCGGTGGCGCCTGATCTCAGTTCTGCACGTTCTTCTTGAGCGTGGCCAACTGCTCGGAGAGCTCGGTGGGGAGCTTGTCGCCGAACTTGGCGAGCCACTCCTCGATCATCGGCAGTTCCTTGTTCCACGCCTCGGCGTCGTAGGCGAGGGACGCGGCGACCTCGTCGGCACTCATGTCCAGGCCGGTGACGTCGATGTCCTCGGCCTTGGGCAGCAGGCCGATGGGGGCCTCGTCGGCCTCGACCTTGCCCTCGAGACGGTCGCAGATCCACTTGAGGACGCGGCTGTTGTCGCCGAAGCCCGGCCACAGGAACTTGCCGTCGTCGCTCTTGCGGAACCAGTTGACCCCGAAGATCTTCGGCAGCTTGGACTCGTCGTTGTCCTTGCCGATGTTGATCCAGTGCTGGATGTAGTCGGTGGCGCTGTAGCCGATGAAGGGCAGCATCGCCATCGGGTCGCGGCGCACGACGCCGACCGCACCGGCGGCCGCGGCCGTGGTCTCCGAGGAGAGCGTGGCGCCGACGAACGTGCCGTGGTTCCAGTCACGCGACTGGTAGACCAGCGGGATCGTCGTCGCGCGACGACCACCGAAGAGGATCGCGTCGATGGGGACACCGTTGGGGTTGTCGTACTCCGGCGCGATCATCGGGCACTGCTTGGCCGGCGTCGTGAAGCGGGCGTTGGGGTGCGCGGCCTTCTCCGAGGACTCCGGCGTCCAGGGGTTGCCCTTCCAGTCGATGAGCTCGGCCGGCTTCTCGTCCGTCGCGCCCTCCCACCAGACGTCGCCGTCCTTGGTGCGCGCGACGTTGGTGAAGATCGAGTTGCCCTTCTCGATCGTCTGCATGGCGTTGGAGTTGGTGGACCAGCCGGTTCCGGGTGCGACGCCGAAGAGGCCGAACTCCGGGTTGACGGCGTACAGGCGGCCGTCGGGACCGAAGCGCATCCACGCGATGTCGTCACCGACCATCTCGGCCTTCCAGCCGTCGATGGTGGGCTCGAGCATGGCGAGGTTGGTCTTGCCGCAGGCGCTCGGGAAGGCCGCGGCGATGTTGTAGGACTTCCCCTCCGGCGAGGTCAGCTTGAGGATGAGCATGTGCTCGGCCATCCAGCCCTCGTCGTGGGCGACGGCCGAGGCGATACGCAGCGCGTAGCACTTCTTGCCCAGCAGGGCGTTGCCGCCGTAGCCGGAGCCGAAGCTCCAGATCGTGCGCTCCTCGGGGAAGTGGGAGATGTACTTGGTCTCGTTGCACGGCCACGCGACGTCCTGCTGACCGGGCTCCAGCGGCGCACCCACCGAGTGCAGGCACCGCACGAAGTCGGCGTCGGTGTCCTCCATCTGCTTGAGGACGTCGGCGCCGATGCGGGCCATGATGCGCATGTTGGTGACGACGTACGCGGAGTCGGAGAGCTCGACGCCGTACATGGGGCTGTCGGCGTCGAGGTGACCCATGACGAAGGGGATGACGTACATGGTGCGGCCCTTCATGCACCCGCTGTACAGCGCCTCCATCTCGGTCTTCATCTGGTCCGGGGCCATCCAGTTGTTGGTGAACCCGGCGCCGTCCTCGTCCTTGGTGCAGATGTAGGTCCGGTCCTCGACGCGCGCGACGTCCAGGGGGTCCGAGGCGCACCAGTAGGAGTTGGGCTTCTTGGCGTCGTCGAGCTTGACGAACGTGCCCGCGTCGACGAGCTCACCGCACAGGCGGTCGTACTCCTCCTGCGATCCGTCGATCCACACGATCTCGTCGGGGGTGGTGAGGGCTGCGACCTCCTCGACCCAGGCAGCCAGTTGCTTGTGGCTGGTGCCTCCGGTGGTGGGGATGTCTGTCGAGGTAGTCGTCATCGTCTCGTCGTCCCTTTCGCGTTCTCGCCGCTGAGTCACGTCCGTGTCGGCCAAGCCTAGGCCCGGTTGCGCCGAAGAGGCCCCCAGTCGTGCAGCAGGTGAGCCTCGAGCGTCCGTTCCATGGACCGAAGTCAGGATCTGCTCTCACGGTAACGGCCCACGTCGGGGCGTGGTGACGGCCTGAGCAGGTCAATCACCGATACACGTGAACCACCTCACGGCCGGTGTGAAGGACCTCACAGGACGGCAGGTGAGGTGCCCCGACCTCGCCCTCCGCGTGGATGCGGGCCGCCCCGCCGATTCGCATTCTGTGAGGACCCCAGGTAAAGTCTCACGACGTCGCCTGAGGCGGCATGCGCCCGTAGCTCAACGGATAGAGCATCTGACTACGGATCAGAAGGTTAGGGGTTCGAATCCCTTCGGGCGCGCTCTGTGTCGAGACAGACGACGAAGGCCCCGCACCTGAGAATCACCAGGTCCGGGGCCTTCGCGTGTTCACATGACCGGGTCAGCGGCGGGGGTGCTCGCGTCTGTCGAGGCCGAGGAGGCGGCCGAGGTCGCCCACGACCTCGCTGACGTCGTGCAGGGTCTCCTCCGCCTCGTAGACCTCGGGGGAGGAGGCAGCCGGGCGGGTCCGTGGCGGAGTCGCCGCGGTGGGGGTTGCGCTGCCGCCGCTCGCGGGTCGACCGCGGGCATGATCACGCCCTCGCGAGGTGTACCGGGCGGGGTGGCGGGTCCGCGGCGGGCTCGCGGCGGGTCGGCGGGTTGAGGGCGCGGGGTGGGCGACAGCAGTTCGGAGACCCGCGAGCGACGCACGCGGAACGCGCGGTCCCACGGATTGGCCGGGTGCATGTTCTCCCCGTCGCCGGCGCGAAAGCCCACCAGGGGTAGGGCGCTCACGATCACCGCCCCGGCGGTGGACATCGTGAGCAGGAGGTCGGTGCGCGAGGGGGCGATCGTGGCTCCCACGACGAGGATCCCCAGCGCGAGGCCGCACAGGGACAGCGCGAGCGAGTTGGCCCACCCGTCTCCGTCGCCCTTGCGCGAACCCAGGGCGTCGATCGCGTGGGCGAGCACGACGAGGGCGGCGGCGATCAGGCAGAACACGAGGGCGTCGTCGGCACGGCCGATCACGGTTCCTCCTGTCGGGTCGACGAGTGCGCTCCCGGTGTCGCGTCGCAGTGGCAGTCACGGCTCGCCCGGGTATCTCCTCATCGTCCGCGCCGGCGGCAGGTTGACCCCTTGAGGCCACCGATCGCGCGCCGACCTCCCACCGAGGAGCCGGGGTGGGCACGCCATGGTCGCCAAGAGCTTCTTCGATGACGGCGCAGGTGCTCTACCCTGGGCATATGGCCGACCCGCGTTCACTGCACGGAATGACCTTCGCGATCAATGCGGGCGATCACGAGGACGTGTTGGAGTTCTACACCCAGGTCTTCGGTCGTGGCCCCGACACCAAGCCGATGGACGACTTCCTCGAATGGCAGGTGTGCGAGGGGGCGTGGTTGCAGGTCTCGACCGGGCACGAGCGCCCCGGGGGCAACAACGCCCGGGTGCGGTTCGAGGTCGAGGACATCGAGGTCGCCGTCAAGCGGCTCGACGACGCCGGCGTGCCGTACGGCGAGGTCGTGGCGGTGCCCGACGTCGTGCAGTTCGTCAACTTCTCCGACAACTGGGGCAACGCCCTCGGGTTCTATCACCTGCTCGCACCGCGACCGCTCGTCACCGAGGAGGAGCGGCTGCTGCAGCAGCTCGACCAGCGGGTGCGTGCGGAGCGCCGCCGCGTGTACGAGCAGGGTGGCGACCCGGGCGAGGTCGACGTCGAGGCCATCCGAGCCGAGCTGGGGCTGCCGAGCGGCAACGGGCGTCCCGCCGAGGCTCAGCGGGCGTCCACCACGCCGGATCCCACCGAGGGCTGACGCCGGGTCCGAGGCGCGCGGCTCACGGTGAGAGCGGCCGAGACGATCGCCGCCGTCGTAGCGAGGATCAGGGCGATCAGCCCCGCGAGTTCCAGAGGGCTCTCCACCGCCATCCTTGCGATGGCCCGGTCGGGCATGGTCGCGGCGAACACGAAGGCGATCGAGGTGCCGACATAGCTGCCGATCATGTTGCGGCGATGCGTCCCCACGTGATGGCCAAGGATGGCGATGACACCGGCGGTCACCGATACGAGGGTGAACACGGCCAGCCCGTGCAGCCAGTTGAAGCCGTCCGGATGGATCGCGAAGGAACTCAGGCAGGTGATCGCCATCGCCACGACCCAGAGGCGGCCGATGATGCGGTGGGCGAGGTCGCGGTGGCGGCGGACGAACTGCACCGGGCCGAGGGTCAGCACGAGCGAGGCGGCGAGCGCGTGAACGGCGATGAGCGGCTCCATACCGATAAGATAGGAGCACTGTCCAAGCCAGGCAACGTAGATCTTCGCAGGCCGGAGCACTATCCAAGAGCTCACCGCCTCGTCGGGAAGGGAGAATCCGTGCGGCTCAAGGACCTCGCCGAGACGACCGGGACCTCACCGGCGTCCATCAAGTACTACCTGCGTGAGGGCCTGCTGCGCCCGGGCAGGCGAATCAACGCCACCCTCGCCGAGTATGACGACTCGCATGTCGCGCGACTCCACCTCATCACGGCGCTGCGGCAGATCGTGGGCTCGCCCATCGAGGAGATCCGCTCCCTGGTCGCCATGCTCGACGCCCCGGAGGTCGACCTCTACTCGGCGTTCGGGCGTGCGCAGTTGCTCGGACTGGGCCTCCCCGGCGACCACCGGCCGGCGGTGGACGAGGAGCCGGAACAGGTGACGCGCCTGGTGGAGGCGCGTGGGTGGGTCGAGGCGGTGGAGATCCGCGCCCTGCTCGCCGAGCAGGTGCGCACCATGAACGACCTCGGGATCGAGACCTCGGCGCAGACCCTCGAGGTGTACGCCGACGCCGCGGACCGCATCGCGCGGATGGAGGTCGGCGTGATCACGGCGGCGACCTCACCCGACGAGGCCGTCATGCGCGTCGCCGTCGGAGTCCACAGCTACAGCAGGCTGCTGCTGCGGATGCTCGGTGTCGCTCAGGCCGGCGTGGCGCGCTCGGCGACGTGATGTGACGTGACGTGAGGGAACGGTCGGCCGGCGTGCGGACTCAGGTGCCCCACCAGCGGCGACGGCGTTTGCGGTGCGGGCCGTGGTCTCCCTCGTCCCACGGGTCGGCCTGAACCGATCCGAGGGAGCTGTACAGGGTTTCGGCGTAGTCGTCCTTGCGCCCGCCGCGGCGTCTGCGGCGCTCGTGGTCGGCCACGGGGTTGCCCTCGGCGACGGCACCCATCGAGAACCCGAGGGTGTCGGGGTCGTCGTCGTGCTGGTCGCGGGGCTCGTGGTGCTCGCGCCGTTCTCGGTCGCCCGGCCTGCGGCGACGGGCGAGTTCGGCCAGGTCGGCGCGCAGCGAGGGGCGCCCGGTGGGGTCGTCCTCCCACTCCTCCCACTCGTCGCGGACGTCGCGCGGATGCTTCGAGTGCCCGTCGTGCCCGTCGTGCCCGTCGTGCCCGTCGTGCAGGTCGTGTTCGTCGTCGAGGTCCTCGCCGTCCTCCTCGTCGGGGCCGGTCTTGAAGATCGTCGCGACGATCTGCAGGTAGGTCTCGTTGGGGTCGGGGATGAAGTGCAGGTCGGACAGGGCCTGGTCCTGCCCGGCGCTCTCGAGGACGAATGTGCCGTAGCCGAAGACGCGGCCCATGATCGAGCGCCGGAAGGTCATGTCCGTGACCTTCGACATCGGCAGCATGTCGACCTTGCGGATGATGAAGCCGTAGATGAGCAGCAGACGCTGATCGGTCGCGACGAACCATTCGAGGTTCCACTCCCAGATGCGGAGCACGGCCCGCCCGAACACCACCAGCCAGGCGACGAGCAGACCCTGCACCAAGCCGACGGGGGCTCCGGCGACGAACGCGACGCCGGTCAGCAGGAGCGAGAGGGTCGCCGTGGCGAGGGGTTCGGAGACCGCGAACCAGTGCCGATGGGTGGCGACGACGATCCGTTCACCCTCGGTGAGGTATTTGCGGAGGCTGGCCTCACTCGGGTCCTTCATGCCACCCCTTCGGGACTCAGCCGCCCAGCAGCCGATCGAAGAAGACGGCGATGGCGTTGAAGCCGTTGAGGATGATCTCCCAGATGGTCAACACGAGGTCGGCGGCCCGGTTCGGCGAGGTGAAGATCGCCCACAGCACGAAGATCCAGAAGATCCACGTGAAAATCCTCTTGATCGAGTGGGGCATCGATCTCCTCTTTCACGGATGCGGCGGGCTCGCAGGCGGGGTCGGGCGACGGTGGGGTGGACGACACCCGGTGTCATCGAACCACATCGGGCGGGCAAGGCCGGTCACCGAGTCTCCGGCGCGCCGATGAGACATTCCGCCCACCCGTCCGGAGCCGCCCTCGGTCGGCCCACGCCGCCGCCGAGGTCAGACGACGCCGTAGAGCCGGTCGCCGGCGTCGCCGAGGCCCGGGACGATGTAGCCGCGCTCGTCGAGCCGCTCGTCGATGGCGCCCACGACCAGCGTGACGGGGATGCCGAGCTGGTCGGCCGCCGCACGGACCGTCTCGATGCCCTCGGGGGCGGCGATGAGGCAGACGGTGGTGATGTCGTCGGCGCCCAGGTCGCGCAGGAACTCGAAGGCCATGACGAGGGTGTGGCCGGTGGCGAGCATCGGGTCGATGACGAACACCTGACGGCCGGTCAGGGTGTCGGGCAGCCGGTTGGCGTACGCGCTGACCTCGAGGGTCTCCTCGTCGCGGACCATGCCGAGGAACCCGACCTCGGCGCTCGGCAGCAGCCGGGTCATGCCCTCGAGCATGCCCAGCCCGGCCCGCAGGATCGGGATGATGACCGGCTTGGGCTTGGACAACTTGATGCCGGTGGTGGGGGCCACGGGCGTGCGGATCTCGAACGGCTCCACACGGACCTCGCGGGTCGCCTCGTACGCCAGCAGGGTGACGAGCTCTTCGGCGAGGCGCCGGAAGGTGGGGGAGTCGGTGCGCTCGTCGCGCAGGTAGGTGAGCTTGTGGTTGATGAGTGGGTGATCGGCCACGTGGACGCGCATGGGGGAAACTTAGCGGGTGACCGACGCCTCCATGCCCGCCCCTCCCGGCCGCGCCGTCGGCGGAGTGTCGGAGTTCGGCCCGTGGATCGAGGAGTCGCTGCGGTTGGCGACGGAGTGCCTGCGCGCCGGGGACGTCCCGGTGGGCGCCGTGGTGGTCGATGCGGCGGGGCAGGTCGTCGGTCGCGGTCGCAACGTGCGTGAGGAGTGCGGCGACCCCACCGGGCACGCTGAGGTCCATGCACTGCGGGACGCGGCGCGGGCGCGGGGGTCCTGGCGCCTGGACGGATGCACCCTGGTCGTCACGCTCGAACCGTGCGTCATGTGCGCCGGTGCGCTGTTGCAGGCCCGGGTCGACCGCGTCGTCTTCGGGGCGTGGGACGTGAAGGCCGGCGCGTGCGGCTCCGTGTGGGATCTCGTGCGCGACCCGCGGGCGCTGCACCGCGTGGAGGTGGTGGGTGGGGTGCAGGAGGAACGTTGCGCGGCCCTTCTCCATGACTTCTTCGCCGGACGCCGCTGACACCGAGCACCGAGCGGGACTATAAAGGCTGCCTACCTAGTCACTGTCCGCGCATCGTCGCAGGTGGCGGGGTTGCGCCAGGCGCAGATGCACGGTCTGGCGCGCGTTACCCTCCCGCTTGGTGCTCGCTACATCTCCTCGGTGGTGCCGGGTCGCCTGCGACGAGGTGGCCGGGCCACGCGGCCGGTGGCGGTGATGGCCTCGACGGCGTCGGTCAGCACGAAGCCGAGGACGCCAGGTGCGCCTTCGCCGACGCCGCATGTGAGCGGCCGGATTTCGCCGGTCCGTTCACGCTCTTGTAAGGTTGCCCGCGGTAGCGTGTCCGAGCGGCCAAAGGAGCACGCCTCGAAAGCGTGTGTGGGGGCAACTCCACCGTGGGTTCGAATCCCACCGCTACCGCCACTGCATGTCAGGCACGGTCAGGCCCGAACCCACGCACGAGGGGTTCGGGCCTTCGCCATGTTCCTTCCCCCGTCATTCCGACATTTCGCGGATCGGCGGGACTAGGCTCGGCGACGGTCCACGGGCTGTCGTGGGTCTCGATCGCACCGGCGCGGCGCCCGCCCCTCGTGGTGGCGTTCTCCCGGCGCCCGGACCGTGAGGCGCGGATGGCGAGGCGACGAAGTACCCGGCGATCGGCCGGTGCGGTGGCGGTGGCTCTCCTGGCGGTGCTGCCCGCCGCGTGTGGTCTGCCCTCGACGGGTGGCCAGGGTGGGGTCGTCGAGCTGGAGTTCTTCCAGTTCAAGAGCGAGGCGATCGCCGACTTCCAGGAGCTGGTGGACAAGTTCAACGCCGAGAATCCCGGGATCCGGGTCGTCCAGAACGACTCGCCCGACGCCGAGACGGCCATCCGGGTCCGCCTCGTCAAGAACGACGTCCCCGACGTCATGGCACTCAACGTCAACGGGCCGTTCGCCGAACTGGCGCAGGCCGACGTCTTTCGCGACTTCTCCTCCGATCCCGTGCTGACGAACGTCAGCGACGGGTCGCTCAAGGTGATGACCGACCTGGGGACGGCGGTGGAGGGGCAGGTCCCCGGCGTGCCGTACACGATGAGCGCCGGCGGCATCATCTACAACAAGGATCTCTTCGCCGAGCACGACATCGAACCGCCGACCACGTGGGAGGAGTTCGTCGCGGCGTGCGAGAAGCTCAAGGCCGCCGGCGTCACGCCCATCCAGGGCACCCTCAAGGAGGCATGGACGGCGCTGCCCTCGTTCAACGGTCTCGTCGGTCCGTCGGTGGGGCCGGACTTCTGGGAGAAGCGGGCCGCCAAGCAGACGTCGTTCGGCCAGGCGTGGGCCGAACCGATGGCGCGTCAGGCGCAGTTGTACTCCTACGCGCAGAAGAATCTGTTCTCCACCGACTACGACATGGGCAACGAGGCCTTCGCCAAGGGGAGGCCGCGATGCTGCCGCAGGGAAGCTGGGCCATCCCCGTCATCCGCGGCTTCGAACCCGGCTTCGAGATCGGCGTGTTCCCCTACCCGGTGGCGAAGAACGCCGACGAGCAGGTCCTCACCTCCGGCGTCGACGTGACGCTGACGATGGTCAAGGACGCGCCGCACCCGCAGGAGTCGATGAAGTTCATCGAATTCCTCATGCGCGAGGACAACGTCGAGGCGTTCACGAAGGCGCAGAGTGCGGTGCCCACGCTGGAGGGGGTCGAGCCCTCCGAGAAGGCGCTCGTCGATCTCATGCCGTACTACGAGAACGACCGGCTCATCGGATTCATCGATCTGCACATCCCACCGTCGGTGGGACTCGAGCCGTATCTGCATCAGGCGCGCATCGACGGGGACACCGAGGGGTTCCTCACCACACTCGACCAGGAATGGGACAAGGTCGCTGAGCGACGCTCGCCCCGTCGGCAGTGAAGGGGGCCTCGATCATGAGTTCCATCGAGAAGACTTCTCCGGAGACACCGTCGGAGGCGAGCGCTCACCCCGCACGCGCCAAGCGTTCGAGGTCCCGTATCGCACCGGTGTACCTGTGGATGATCGCCCCGGCGTTCGTCCTGTTCTTCGTCTTCCACACGATCCCCGTCCTGCAGGGCGTGTACTACTCGTTCACCGACTCCGCCGGCTATGGGTCCCACGAGTTCGTCGGGCTGCACAACTACATCAATCTGTTCCGCGACAGCCGCGTCCTCGACGCCTACGGCTTCACGTTCAAGTTCGCGATCGCCGCCACGGTCCTCGTCAACGCCATCGCGCTCGCCATCGCCCTGGGCCTCAACGCCAAGATCAAACTGCAGGCGACCCTGCGGGCCGTGTTCTTCCTGCCCAACGTGCTCGCGATCCTCATCGTGGGCTACGTCTTCAGCTTCATCTTCGCCAACACCGTGCCGTGGCTCGGGCAGCGCATCGGCAGCGAGACGTTGAGCGAGAACCTGCTGACGAGCCCCGATCACGCGTGGCTCGTCATCCTCTTCGTCACCGTGTGGCAGGCCGTGGCCTTCAACGTCCTCATCTACCTGGCCGGTCTGCAGACCGTGCCGGCCGAGGTGTACGAGGCGGCCACGGTGGACGGCGCGGGGGAGTGGCGCAAGTTCACGAGCCTGACGTTCCCCCTGATCCTGCCGTTCTTCACGATCAACATGGTCCTGTCCCTCAAGGGATTCCTGCAGGTCTTCGACCAGATCATCGCCCTGACCAACGGCGGCCCGGGAGATGCGACGACCTCCGTGGCCATGCTGATCTACAAGGGCGGATTCCAGGGCGGTGAGTTCGCCTACCAGAGCGCGAACGCCGTCGTGTACTTCGTCGTCATCGTCATCGTCTCGATGACGCAGCTACGGTTCCTCCAGAGCCGGGAGAGTGACATCGGATGAGCACCGTGACGACACCCCCGACGACGGACGAGAACCCGACCCGAGAGCCGAAGCGCCGAAATCGCGACCGGTCGACGAACTGGCCGGTGACGATCATCATGGTCGTCCTGTCGCTCAGCGTGCTGGCGCCCTTGTACTTCGCGGTCGTCACCTCGCTCAAGACGCCCCAGGAGCTCGGCGGATCGGGATTCGGTCTGCCCGCCGCCCCGCAATGGCAGAACTACCGCACCGCCTGGGACCTTGTGGACTTTCCGCTGACGGTGATGAACAGCCTCATCATCACCGCCGGCGCCGTGATCCTCACCCTGCTCACCAATTCGATGGTCGCCTACGCCATCGCGCGCAACCTCGATCGAAAGCTCTTCAAGGGGCTGTACTTCTACTTCATCTCCGCGTTGTTCGTGCCGTTCCCCATCATCATGCTACCGGTGGTCAAGCAGACGGCGCTGCTGGGCATGGACAACCGGTGGGGGTTGATCTTCCTCTACACGGTGTACGGGTTGAGCTTCAACATCTTTCTCTACGTCGGGTACATCAAGTCGCTGCCGCGCGATCTGGAGGAGGCGGCCCTGATCGACGGGGCCTCGACGTGGACGACGTTCTGGAAGGTCATCTTTCCGCTGCTCGGGCCCATGAACGCCACGGTCGGCATCCTCACGGCCTTGTGGGCGTGGAACGACTTCATGCTCCCGCTCGTCGTGCTCTCCGACCCCGATCAGCGCACCCTGCCACTGGCGCAGTTCGTCTTCCAGGGGCAGTTCAGCACCGACTATCCGGCTGCGTTCGCCTCCTACCTCATGGCTCTCGCGCCCCTGGTCATCGTGTACGTGTTCGCCCAACGTTGGATCATCTCCGGAGTCATGCGAGGCTCGGGTAAATGAGCACCGATCAGAGCATCGAGCCCGACTGGTGGAAGAGCGCGGTCGTCTACCAGATCTATCCGCGCAGCTTCGCCGACTCGAACGGCGATGGGGTGGGCGACATCCCCGGCATCCTGTCCAGGCTCGACCACGTGGCGAGCCTGGGCGTCGACGTCGTGTGGCTCTCGCCGGTGTACCGCTCGCCGATGGACGACAACGGCTACGACATCAGCGACTACGAGGACGTCGACCCGCTGTTCGGGTCGCTGGCCGATCTCGACGCGCTGATCGCCGGTCTGCACGAGCGCGGGATCAAGCTCGTCATGGACCTCGTGGTCAACCACACCTCCGACGAGCACGCCTGGTTCGTCGAGAGCCGCAGTTCGCGCGAGTCGCCCAAGCGGGACTGGTACTGGTGGCGACCGGCCCGCGAGGGTGCGGTCGCCGGGCAGCCGGGGGCGGAGCCGACCAACTGGGCGTCGTTCTTCTCGGGCCCGGCCTGGCACTGGGACGAGGCCACCGGCGAGTACTACCTGCACCTGTTCAGCCGCAAGCAGCCCGACCTCAACTGGGAGAACCCCGAGGTCAGGCAGGCGGTGTACGCGATGATGCGGCGCTGGCTGGACCGGGGGGTCGACGGGTTCAGGATGGACGTGGTCAACCTCCTGTCCAAGGACGTCGGCGCGGACGGGTCACTGCGGGACGGCGAAGCACTGCCGGGGCAGGCGCTCGGCGACGGCACACCGTTCTATATGGGCGGCCCGCGGATCCACGAGTTCCTCCACGAGATGCACATGGAGGTCTTCGCCGGGCGTGACGGGGCGTTCCTCACCGTGGGGGAGATGCCGGGGGTGACGATCGAGCAGGCGCGGCTGTTCACCGATGCCGAGCGCCGCGAGGTCGACATGGTGTTCCAGTTCGAGCACGTCGACCTGGACTCCGGACCGGCCGGCAAGTTCGACCTCGCGCCGATGGACCTGGTCGAGCTCAAGACGAGCCTGAACCGGTGGCAGGAGGGGCTGGCCGACGTCGGCTGGAACAGCTTGTATTGGAACAACCATGACCAGCCGCGCGCGGTGAGCAGGTTCGGCGACGACTCACCGCAGTGGCGGACGCTGTCGGCCAAGGCCCTCGGCACGGTGCTGCACCTGCACCGAGGCACGCCGTACGTGTATCAGGGCGAGGAGATCGGCATGGCGAACATGCCCTTCACCTCCGACACCGAGCTGCGCGACATCGAGTCGATCCGCCATCTCGCCGACGTCGCCGCCCGGCACGAGGACACGGATGCGGCGTGGCAGGGCGTTCTCGTCAAGGGCCGCGACAACGCCCGGACCCCGATGCAGTGGGACGCGAGCACGAACGCCGGGTTCACCACCGGGGATCCGTGGCTCGGGGTCAACCCGGACCACGCGAGTGTCAACGTCGCCGCCCAGCAGGACGACCCAGATTCGGTGCTCGCGCACTATCGCCGGCTGGTGGCGCTGCGTCACGACGAGCCGGTCGTCGCGCACGGCGACTTCACGATGCTACTGCCCGAGCACCCGCGGCTCTACGTGTTCACGCGCGATCACGACGGCGTCGAGCTGCTGGTCGTGGCCAACCTCTGCAGTGAGGACACCGAGATCGGGATCGAGGGCTGGGACGACGCCGAGGTCCTGCTCGGCACCTACCAAGACCCCCGCGGCGCGTCAGGAATCCTGCGCCCGTGGGAGGCCACGGTCCTGCGCCGCTGAGGCGGCAGTGAGCCGACGACGGGTGGTCCGTGTGACCTTTCGTGCGCCTGATCCGTCATCCCCGTGACGAGGAGCGATCGACGGAGGAAGGTGGGCACCATGGTGAGTCTGGCGTCAGGCACCGACGACCTCGCCGCGGCGTTCGAGGAACACCGCGGCCGGCTGGAGGGTGTCGCCGTGCGGATGCTCGGGTCGCGCACGGATGCCCAGGACGCGCTGCAGGAGGCGTGGCTGCGTCTGTCCCGCCAGGACGTGGACGGCATCGACAACCTTGCGGGCTGGCTGACGACGGTCGTCGGACGGGTCTGCATCGACGTGCTGCGCGCCCGCAGGAGCCGGAGCGCGATGCCGTTCGACGAGCTCCCGGAGCTGGTCGTGGTCGAGGACGAGGGGCAGGCGCCCGAGGACGAGGCGGTGCTCGCGGAGTCCGTCGGGCTGGCGATGCTCGTCGTGCTGCAGACGCTCACCCCGGCCGAGCGGCTCGCGTTCGTGCTGCACGACGTGTTCGCGGTGCCGTTCGCCGAGATCGGGCAGATCCTCGGTCGGTCGGGTGACGCCACGAAGATGCTGGCGAGCCGGGCCCGGAGCAAGGTCCGGGGGACGGAGCCGCCGGGTCGCGGCCGGGCCGAGCGGGCCGTCGTCACGGCGTTCCTCGCGGCGGCGCGGGAGGGTGACTTCGCGGGGTTGCTCGCGGTCCTCGACCCCGACGTGACCCTGCGCATCGACACCCCGCGCGGCTCGAGCGTGCGCCTCGGCGCGACGGAGGTCGCAGCCGTCGCCGAGCGCGGTGCCCGCGGCGGGGCGATGGGCTTTGCGGCGATCGTCGACGGGGTTCCCGGCGTGGTGTTCCGGAGCAAGGACGGCCGGGCGTTCGGCGTCATGGGCTGCACCGTCGTCGAGGGGCGGATCGTGGAGATCGTCTCGATCAACGACCGCGCGCGGGTGCTGGCGGCCGGGGTGCGGGATCGTCCGCCGAGAGGTGACGGTGTGACCACTGTGGCCGGGCTGCCGTCAAGGGGGTACCACCCGCAACCAAGGAGAACGTGATGGAAGCCCGACTCGACCCCTTCACCCACGACACCCTCAAGCGCATCCTCCCGCACGTCATCTCGGCCGGCCGGGCCGCGAGCGGCGCACTGCCCGAGCGCATCGCCGAGCTGGTCAACATCCGCGCCAGCCAGATCAACGGTTGCGGCGCCTGCCTCGACATGCACGTCAAAGAGGCCCTCCACGCCGGCGAGACCCCGCTGCGCGTCACCCTCGTCGGGGCCTGGCGCGAGACCAGCGTCTTCACCGACCAGGAGCGCGCCGCCCTCGCGCTCACCGAGGAGGGCACCCGCCTGGCCGACAGCACCGGCGTCGGCGACGAGACCTGGTCGGACGCCGCGCGTCACTTCGACGACGCCGAGCTGGGTGCCCTCGTCGCCCAGATCGCCCTCATCAACACCTTCAACCGCTTCAACGTCATGACCCGGCAGCAGGGCGGCCACTACGAGGTGGGCCAGTTCGCCTGAGTCACCACGTAGCGTGCAAGCCCCCGACAGCCCCCGACATCAACGGATGCCGGGGGCGCGGTGTGGCGAGAGGTGCTGCGTCGCCGCAGGATTCAGCGCCAGGCGCCGATCTGATCGACGAACTGGTCACCTGAGGGTCGAGGCGGCTCACGACGTCCGCGATGACCGGCTCGAACTCGACCGGGACCCGATCACGGCTCGCGCCGGACGCGATCGTCCCGTCCGGGGCCGGCGACTCGTACGGATCGCGCATCGGTCCTCCTCTCGGACACCTCTCCTGACACGCGCGGGCACCGCGGTGCGGCGGCCGGGACCCACTGTCACCAGGTGAGCAAGGTGGGAGCAGGGAGGCCGAGGAACGCGCTGTCGACGGTGACGAGGACTGCGTTCTCGTGGATAGCGACGCTGGCGAGAAGCCGGTCGAAGGGGTCCCGGTGAGCCCAAGGCATGCTGCCGGCGGTGGTGGTGTGAGGACCAGTGAGGGGTACCTCGACCGCGCCGATGTCCTCGAGGCGGCGAGGCCAGGCCTGGACGACCCCCACGTCGGGAAGCTTGCCGATGCGGGTCTTCGTCGCGATCTCCATCGCTGAGACCGCTGACACGAGCAGGTTCGCCCCAGGATCGGCGAGGGTCTCACGAACGTGGCTCGGGACGCGCTCAGGCTGCCCGAGAAGCCAGAGCAAGACGTGCGTGTCGAGCAGGTACTTCACTCCCACTCCGCCAGCTCGTCGTCGCTCAACGGAGCGTGGAAGTCGTCGGGCACCTCGAACCGCATCGTCCCGAACGTTCGTGGTGGCGGCGCGACCGCGGGCACCAGCCGGGCCACTGGCTGCTTGCCCCGGAGGATCGTCACTTCGTGCCCCGCTTCCACCTCGGTGAGGATTCGAGAGAGGTGGGTCTTGGCGGACTGCACCGTGTGCGTGCTCATACAGCTAGTCTGGTTGACCAGGTTTGGTTGGTCAACCCCGTTCCGCCTGTACGCCGCCTCGCTGAGAGCGCCACCGGTGCAGGACAATCGGGATGAGCGTGAAGTCCCAGCCACCAGGAGGGTTCATGGAGTCGACCAGAACGTCCTCGTCGACCCGCCGGGGCTCGGCCTGAGCGAGCCGCTCACGCGGGTCAGCGACATCGCGGGCGCCGCCGACGCCGCCATCGACCTGCTCGCCGGCCTCGGCGTCGAGGGGCCGGTCGACTGGGTCGGCAACGCGTTCGGCGGGCACGTCGGGTTCGCGCTCGGCGCACGACCCGGCGTCCTCCGCAGCCTGGTCGCCGTCAGCTCACCGACCCAGGCCGTCGCCGGTCCGCTGCGCGCCCGGATCAGACTCCTGCTCCCGATCCTCCGGGCGGCGGGGCCGGTCGGACCGGTGCGCTCGGCGATCCTCTCGACGATGCTCACCGACGCCTCCGCCGCTCGCGAACCCATCCTGCGGGTCGTGGAGGAAGCCCTGGCCCGGCCTACCCGCCACAGCCTGGCCCTGGCGGTGCAGTCGTTCAGCCTCAACCGGATCGACGTCACCGCCGGGCTGGTGGACCTGCGCGTGCCCAGCCTCTTCGTCGCCTCCGACAACCGCGGTGACTGGACGCCCGAGGACGCCGCTGCGGCGGCCGCACTCGCTCCACGCGCCGACCTGGTCACCATCGGCGCAGCGCGGACCCTCGTCCTGCTCGCGCAGCCGGAGGCCCTGGCACGTCAGATCCGCCAGGTCTGGGAGCGGTCGGCCTGACCCCCATCGGGCAGGCGTCAGAGCGCCTGGCGGTAGCGACGCAGAACGAGGTTCACGAGGCTCGGGTGGGTGGCCAGCGGGCCGGTCGCGACCCCGCCGATCTCGACGGCCACGCGGGCGGCCTTCTCCAGGAAGAACCCCGGCGCGAGCAAATGTGCGGCGACGACGATCCCGCCGCGTTCGCTGCCGTGGGTCGTCGGTGCCGGATCGGTGCGGGTGGTGTCGGAGGTCGATGTCGCCCAACCAGAGACCACGTCCTCCGGTCGAGGTCCAGGACCGCTGAGGAATGCGGGCTCCACCGGGATGCCGAGCTTTTCCTGCACGAGCCGTGCCACCTCCGCGACCTCCTCACGCGCCGCCGCGACACCGGACCCGGCGGCGGCGAGGACGACCGCGCGCGGCGTCGGGTCGGCCTCCAGGATCCGCCCGGTCAAGGCCTCGACGACCTCCGGTTCGGCGCCCAGGGCGGGAGTGACCACGGCCGCGTCCGTGCTCGAATCGGCTCCCCCTGACTCGAACCGCCTCTCATCGGAGGCGGTTCGAGCCGGGGTCATGGCGGCGACGGCCGAGGGCACGTCGTACCGCACGTGATAGCCACGGGACAGGAAGAACGGGACGACGACCGGCGCCGCAGTGCCCCCACCCTGCCCCGCCGCCCCGCCCGCCTCGACGAGCGAGGCAAGGACCTCGGCGAGTGTCGGTCCGCACACGTCGACGTAGCCGACGCGGTGCTCGACGCCGAGGAGAGCGGCGGCGCGGGCGGCGACCTGTTCCACGACCGCGCGGCCGTCGGGGTTCTCGGTGCCGTGTGCCGCCAGGACGAGCGGACGGGTCATCCGACCGGCTCGTTCAGGGGCCGGGCGCTGGATGCCGGCTCCGACTCCTCTCGGTCCGAGACGACGACGTCTCCACGACGCACCGCCACCGCGTGCCGCGTCGCCGTGATCGCCACGAGCACGAGGCAGCCGGCGATCGTCACGAGGTGGAGCAGCTGCGCGAGCGGACCGGCGACCCCGATCACCGCCAGCGCAGGGCCGAGGTTGAGGGCGACGATCAGCGTGCCGACCGTGACCCCGAGGATCTGCGCCGGCAGCCGCCCGGCGAGCAGCGCCGCGATCGGCGCCGCCAGCACGCCGCCGAGCATCAGCGCCAGGATCGTGCCCCACTGCAGGCCGGTCAGTCCGAGACCGAGGACGAAACCGACGCTGGCACAGACGGTCACGACGAACTCCGACGCCGACACCGACCCGATGACCTTGCGCGGCGGGACCGGGCCCGTGGACAGCAGGGCCGAGGTGACCACCGGGCCCCAGCCGCCTCCGCCGGTGGCGTTGACGAACCCGCCGACCAGCCCGAGCGGGCCGAGGAATCGGCGTTGCGCCGCCCACGCCGCTCCGGCGGGTTGGCTGCCGGGACGTCGGGTGGCGAAGCGCAGGATGACCCCCGCTCCGAGCACGATGAGGAGGACGGCCATGACCGGCCTCGCCGCTGCGGTGGACAGCGACGACAGCACCATCGCCCCCACCAACGACCCGATCCCGCCGGGCAGCGCGAGCCGGCGCACGATCCGCCAGTCGACGTTGCCGACCCGCCAGTGACTCGCGCCGGAGGTGAGCGTGGTGCCCAGTTGGGCGAAGTTGACCGAGGCGCTGGCCAGCGCGGGCGCGAACCCCGCGGTGAGCAGCAGGCTCGTGGCCGTGATGCCGTACCCCATCCCCAGGGCGCCGTCGACGAGTTGCGCCCCGAAGCCGGCGAGCGCGGACAGGAGGTGGTCGATCATGCTGCTCCCTCCGAGCCTTCACGACGCGCTCGGGCATGAGCGCGGGAGGTGACGGGCCTGCTCGCGCCGCCGGTCAGCGCACCGGTCCACCCGTGCGCCAGGGTGACGACGTCACCGACCACGACGACCGCCGGCGAACGCACGCCCGCGGCCTCCGCACGGTCGGCGATGTCGGCCAGCGTGCCCAGCGTCACGCGCTGGTCGGCGGTCCATCCGCGTTCGACGATCGCGAGGGGCGTCGAGGCCGCGCGACCGTGCTCCCGCAGGAGAGCGACGGTCCGGTGCAGGGTGGCGACGCCCATGAGCAGCACCACCGTGTGGTCCCCGCCGGTCGGCAGGTGGGGGATGTCGTCGTGTCCGGTGACGACCGTGAAGCCCCGCGCCAGGCCCCGGTGGGTCACCGGGATTCCCGCCGCGGCGGGAACCGAGACGGCGCTCGTGATGCCGGGGACGACCTCGACGGGCAGACCCGCGGCCTCGCACTCGAGGCGTTCCTCCCCGCCGCGTCCGAGCACGTAGGGATCCCCGCCCTTGAGCCGCACGACGCCGTGTCCGGCGCGGGCCTGCTCGACGAGGATGCGGTTGATCCGGTCCTGGGGGACGGGGTGGTGGTCGGGGCGTTTGCCCACGTCGATGATGCGGACGTCCTCGGGTAGCGCCTCGAGCACGGAGTGCGGCACGAGCCGGTCGGTGACGACGACGTCCGCACCGGCCAGCAACTGCATCGCCCGCCCGGTGAGGAGGTCCGCGTCACCGGGGCCGGCGCCGACCAGCGCCACCCAACCGCCACGAGCGCGACGCGCCCGCAGGTCGACGACGCCGGAGGACAGGTGTGCGGCCGCGCTCCTCGCGAGGTGGGTCTGGAGTTCGTCGCGCACGTGCGCGGCCCGGCGCGGGTCGTCGGCGGCGTGGACGGCGACGCGCACCGGTCCGGCGGCGGTGGGCACGGTCCCGCGTGCGGGGACGCGTGCGCTGCCGGTGGTCGCCGAACCCGCTGCGATGCACCAGATCCGGTGAGCCTCGGCGTCCGCCGCCACCTGGGCGTCGACCACCGGATCACCGGTGGCGACGTGCACCAACCAGGCGCCGTCGAGGTCGGTGTTCCCGGCATAGGGCCGGGAGGTCCAGCTCAGGGCCGCATCGGCGTGAACGTCGCTGTCCTCACCGTTCACGAGCGAACTCAGCGACGGGTCGAGTTCGGGGGCGATGACCTCCACCCGCGCACCCTCGGCGAGCAGATCCCGCACTCGCCGCGCCGTGACGCGCCCACCACCGACGGCGACGACCCGACGCCCCGCCAGAGACAGGCCGAACAGCACGGGAGCTGCGGCGTCGGCACCTGCCGGCGGCAGGGAGTGCGTGGCCGTGCTCACGGCGATTCCTCGCTGGTGGGGCTGCGCAGCTCCGCGCCGACCATGCCTGCGGCCAAGGTGGTGCCGTCCTGCGGGTCGAGCACGAGGAACGACCCACCGTCGCGGGAGAGGGCGTACTCCTCCAGCGGCAGCGGCTCGGCGAGGGCGACCGACACCCGGACGAGATCGTTGAGCCCCGCCTCCTGCGCCGGGCCGACCTCCAGCGATCCGACGTCGAGACGCTCCTCGATCGTCGAGATCCGCGCGCGCACGGTACGGGTGCCGTGCTTGACGAGCACCCGGGCACCGGGCCGGAGGGGCGACTGGGCGAGCCAGCACAGCACGGCGTCGGTGCTGCTCACCGGGGTCGGGGCCGAGGTCCCGGCAGCGATGAGGTCGCCCCGGGAGACGTCGACCTGGTCGGTCAGCCGCAGCGTGACCGACAGGGGAGCCTCCGCCTGCTCGACGGAGACACCGCCGCGGTCGATGCCGGTGACCGTGGTGCGGCGGCCCGAGGAGGAGACGACGACCTCGTCACCGACCCGCACGACACCCGAGGCGACGTGGCCCGCGTACCCGCGGTAGTCGACGAACGCCGGGTCGATCGCCCCGTGCTGCGGGCGGATGACGAGCTGCACCGGAAAGCGCATCGGCTCGTCGACCTCGTTCTCGGCCGGCAGGGTCTCCAGCAGATCCAGCAGCGTGGGCCCGGTGTACCAGGGGGTGCGCGCCGACGGCTCGACGACGTTGTCGCCGTGCAGCGCCGAGAGCGGCACGATCGAGACGTCGGGCAGCCGCAGGACCTCACCGAGGGCGGCGAGGTCGGCCACGACGGCGCGGTGCACGGCCTCGGCGTCCTCGACCAGGTCGATCTTGTTGAGCGCCACCACGACGTGCGGCACCCGCAACAGCGCGACGACCGCGAGGTGGCGCCGGGTCTGCTCGACGACCCCGTGCCGCGCGTCGACGAGGACGACGACGACGTCGGCGGTCGAGGCTCCGGTGACGGTGTTGCGCGTGTACTGCACGTGCCCGGGGCAGTCGGCCAGGACGAACGAGCGGCGCGGGGTGGCGAAGTAGCGGTAGGCCACGTCGATGGTGATGCCCTGCTCGCGCTCGGCCCGCAGGCCGTCGGTGAGCAACGCCAGGTCGGCCAGTTCGCCCGTCCACCCGCGTCGGCGGCTGACCGCCTCGACCGCGGCCATCTGGTCGGCGAGGACGGACTTGGTGTCGTGGAGGAGTCGACCCACCAGCGTCGACTTGCCGTCGTCCACCGATCCGGCGGTCGCCAGGCGCAGCAGCGTGGGCGTTTCCTCGAGGAACGGCGCCGCGTCGGGGAGGTCGCCGGTCAGGTCGTGCGTGTGGGGCTGGGTCTGGGTGCTCATCAGAAGTACCCCTCCTTCTTCCGGTCCTCCATGGCCGCCTCGGACAGGCGGTCGTCGGCGCGGGTGGCGCCGCGTTCGGTGATGGTCGTCGCGGCGACCTCGGCGATGACGTCCTCGACGTCGACCGCCACCGACTCCACGGCGCCGGTGCACGACATGTCGCCGACCGTGCGGTAGCGCACCATTCGTGTGCTCACCTGCTCGTTCGCGCGCGGTGTCGTCCACGGGCCGGGCGTGAGCAGCATCCCGTCACGCTCGAAGACCTCGCGCTCGTGGGCGTAGTAGAGGCCCGGCAGCTCGATGCCCTCGCGGGCGATGTAGCGCCAGACGTCGAGCTCGGTCCAGTTGGACAGCGGGAACACCCGGACGTGCTCGCCGGGACGGTGGCGGGTGTTGTAGAGCCGCCACAGCTCGGGACGCTGGTTCTTGGGGTCCCACTGGCCGAAGGAGTCGCGCAGGCTGACCACCCGCTCCTTGGCGCGGGCCTTGTCCTCGTCGCGGCGGCCTCCGCCGAAGACACCGTCGAAGCGGTGCTCCTCGATGGCGTCGAGCAGCGGCATGGTCTGCAGCGGGTTGCGGGTGCCGTCGGCGCGCTCCTTGAGGCGGCCGTCGTCGAGGTAGTCCTGCACGCTCGCCACACGCAGCTCGATGCCGAGCCGCTCGACGGTCGCGTCGCGATAGGCGAGGACCTCGGGGAAGTTGTGGCCGGTGTCGACGTGCAGCACGGGGAAGGGGATCCGGGCCGGCCACATCGCCTTGGCCGCCAGGTGCAGCATGACCACGGAGTCCTTGCCGCCCGAGAAGAGCAGCACCGGCCGCTCGAGCTCGGCGACGACCTCGCGGATGATGTGGATGGACTCGCTCTCCAGGGTGTCCAGGAGGTCGTGCGCAGGGGGCGCGACCGGCGCCGGCTGCGGGGTGTGCTGCGCCTCGGTGGGCCATGTGCGCTGGGCCGTGGTCGTCATCAGGACTCCTCGGTCGTCGTGCTGTCGGGGGTGGTGTCGGCGGCGGTCGAGCCGGCCGGGTGCAGGCCGCACTCGGTCTTGGCGAACCCGGCCCAGCGGCCGGCGCGCGGGTCCTCGCCGGGAGCCACCGGACGGGTGCACGGCGCGCAGCCGATGCTCGGGTAGCCCTGGCCCAGCAGCGGATTCACCGGCAGGAGTTCACGCTCGGAGAAGCTCAGCAGGTCGTCGAAGCTCCACGTGGCCAGGGGGTTGATCTTGACCAGGCCGAAAGACTCGTCGTAGGTCACCAACGGGGTGTCGGCGCGCGTCGGGCCCTCTTCGCGGCGGACCCCGGTGACCCATGCGTCGTAGCCGGCCAGCGTGCGGCGCAGCGGCTCGATCTTGCGCAGTGCGCAGCAGAGGCCGGGGTCACGGTCGTGCAACCTCGGGCCGTGCTCGGCGTCCTGCTCGGCGACGGTGCGCTCGGGGAGCACGTCGACGATCGTGACGTCGAGGCTGTCGGCGACCTTGTCGCGGGTCTGGATCGTCTCGGGAAAGTGGTAGCCGGTCTCGAGGAACAGCACGTCCACCCCGGGCACGTGCTGGGCGACGACGTGCGGGAGGACGGCGTCGGCCATCGAGCAGGCGACCGCGAGGGAGTCGGCGAACTGCGTCGCCGCCCAGCTCAGCACGGCCTCACTGAGCAGGTACGGCGGCAGGTCGCCGGTGGCGTCCAGCTCGGCGAAGTGCGCCGAGGCGCGCTCGGCGAGCTGCCGCAACCGGCTCGCCCGCTCCTCGGCCGTCTCGGTCGTTCGGGTCTCGGTCTGGGGCTCGGTCGACACGCTCACTGCAGCTCCTCGTCATCGGCGCGGTGGGCCCAGGCGGCGAAGGTCTCGCCCGATGCGCGGGTCTCGGCGTACCGGCGGACGACGCGCTCGACGTAGTCGGGCAGGTCGGAAGCGGTGACCTTGAGTCCGCGGACCGTTCGTCCGAGCTCGGGTTCGTCGTGGTCGACGGTGGCGAGGCCGCCGCCGAGGTGGACCTGGAATCCGGGCACCTGCGCGCCGTCGTCGGTGGTGACGATCTGGCCCTTGAGGCCGATGTCGGCGGTCTGGATACGGGCGCAGGAGTTCGGGCATCCGTTGAGGTGCAACGTGATCGGGTGCTCCAGCAGCGGCTCGATGTCGGTGAGGCGGCGCTCCAGCTCGGCCACGGCCCACTCGGCGGTGTCCTTGGTGTCGACGATCGCCAGCTTGCAGAACTCGATGCCCGTGCAGGCCATGGTCGTGCGACGGAACAGGCTGGGCCGGGCGGTCAGGCCCAGCTCCTCGAGCCCGTCGACCAGCTCCTCGACCCGCTCGGCCGGGACTCCGAGCACCACCAGCTTCTGGAACGCGGTCAGCCGCACACCGTCGGAGCCGGTGCGTTCCACCAGGTCGCCGAGCCGGGTGAGCAGGTCGCCGCCGACGCGGCCGACGGTCGGCGCCGCGCCCACGTAGAAGCGCCCGTCCTTCTGGGGGTGGACGCCGACGTGGTCGCCGGGGCTGGTCGGGCGTGCCGGGGCCGGGCCGTCGGGCAGGGCGTAGCCGAGGTACTCGGTCTCGAGCACCTCACGGAACCGCTCGGTGCCCCACTCGGCGAGCAGGAACTTGAGGCGCGCCTTGTTGCGCAGCCGGCGGTAGCCGTAGTCGCGGAAGATGCGCACGACTCCGTGCCACACCTCGGCGGCCTGGTCCTCGCGGACGAACGCCCCGAGCCGCTCGGCCAGCCGCGGCGTGGTCGACAGCGCGCCGCCCACCCACACGTCGTACCCCGGCCCGAACTCGGGGTGCACGACCCCGACGAGCGAGACGTCGTTGATCTCGTGGACCACGTCCAGGCTCGGGTGGCCGGTGATGGCGGTCTTGAACTTGCGGGGGAGGTTGGCCAGCTCCGGGTCGCCGATGAAGCGTTCCTTGATCTCGGCGATGACCGGCGTCGGGTCGATGATCTCGTCGGCGGCGACGCCCGCGACGGGGCTGCCGAGGAATCCGCGGGGGTGTCGCCGCAGGCCGTGGTGGTCTCCAGGCCGACGCTCGCCAGGCGGCGCCAGATCTCGGGGACGTCTTCGATCTCGACCCAGTGGTACTGGATGTTCTCCCGATCGCTGATGTCAGCGGTGCCGCGGGCGAGGTCGGTGGAGATCCCGCCGAGCACACGCAACGCGTCCGCGTTCAGCACGGCGCCGTCGGTGCGCACGCGCAACATGAAGTAGCGGTCCTCGAGCTCGTGCGGCTCCAACTTGGCGGTGCGCCCGCCGTCGATGCCCGGTTTGCGCTGGGTATAGAGACCCCACCAGCGGAATCTGCCGTGCAGGTCGTCGGTGGGGATGGAGTCGAACCCCTGCTTGGCGTAGATCGTCTCGATGCGCTCGCGGACGTTGAGCCCGTTGTCGGCGGCCTTGAAGACCTCGTTGGCGTTGAGGGGCTCGGTGCCGTCGACGGCCCACTGGCCCTGCGGCTTGCCGGAGCGGGAGGGGCGCACGCGGGTGGGCGTGGGGGCATGCGTGGTCATGGCGGAATCGCACCTTTTCGTGGGGAGTTCAGAGGCGTGTCATGGGAGTCGGGCATGACGAGGTCTTCCGGCTCGCGCAGCGAGCGGCCCTCGGGCAGAAGGGGATCGGGGTGGGGTCAGCGACAGGCGCGCATCAGCATGCTGCTGGTGCGCTGTAGGTCGAGCTCATAGCGCCGCGTCAGCGGGCGACCCCGGGAATCCATGCCTCTCATAATGCACGCTTATCGCAGGCATCACAAACTGTTAGCACCTGAGGCTTTCCACGGCGAAAGTCGTGTGACCGTTCATCGAGCTCGCAGGCCCGCTCGTCGCCCCACGGGCCGGTGGGTCTATCGGGTGCGCACCCCCGACCCCTACCTTTCACGCACGCTGATTACCGACGCCGTGTTCGGTAATAGAACCGACGTCATGTGTGCACAGCGATGTGCGCCGAAAGGACGAGGATGTCTTCGACGCATCACTCCGACTCCACCGAGCCGGACATCTACCTCGACGCCAACGCCCCCACGACCTCCCCCTCGGAGTACCGACGGGTCGCCATGGCCACGATGATCGGGACGACCATCGAGTGGTACGACTTCTTCATCTACGCCAACATGGCGGCGCTGCTGTTCGGGCAGCTCTTCTTCAGCGGGCTGGGTGAGTGGGGTCTGCTGGCCTCCTTCGCCACGGTCGGCGTGGCCTTCTTCTTCCGCCCGGCCGGGGCGATCGCCATGGGGTACGTGGGTGACCGCTGGGGCCGCCGCATCGTCCTCGTGTTCACCCTCGGGCTCATGGGGATCGCCACCACGGCCGTCGGGCTCCTGCCGACCACACAACAGATCGGCGTCCTCGCCCCGATCCTGCTCATCGTCCTGCGCTGCCTCCAGGGCTTCTCCGCCGGTGGTGAGTGGGGTGGCGCCGCGATGCTCGCCGTGGAGCACGCCCCGCACGGGCAGCGCGGCAAGTTCGGTGCCTACCCGCAGATCGGCGTGCCGCTCGGCATGCTGCTCGCCACGATCTTCCTCACCGTCCTGACGACGGTCCTCGGCAAGGAGGCCTTCGACGCCTGGGGCTGGCGCCTCCCGTTCCTCTTCTCGTTCGTGCTCATCATCATCGGCTGGTGGATCCGTCGCCGGGTCGCGGAGTCCCCGGTCTTCGAGGAGCTCAAGGAGGCCCGCGAGCAGGCCACCGCGCCGCAGACCGAGCTGATGCGCAACAACTTCAAGGAGGTCGTCACCGCGGCCGCCTCGTTCATGGCGAACAACGCCTTCGGCTACATGCTCGTGGGCGGCTTCATCCTCGCCGTCGCCACCCGCGGTGGCCTCGCCCGCCCGTCGGTGCTCATGTGGGTGCTCGCCTCGGCGGCGCTGTGGGGCGTCACGACGATGGCCGCGGCGATCATGTCCGACCGCATCGGGCGCACCAAGACGTACAAGATCGGCTACGTCCTCATGGCGCTCGGGATGTTCCCGACGTTCTGGCTCGTCGCCGAGGGGTGCGGCAGCAGAGCGTCCTGCTCGTCGGCCTCGCGCTGCTGTGGATCGCCGTGCCCGAGGGGCTCACCTACGGGCCGCAGTCCGCGATGTTCGCCGAGATGTTCCCGGCCCGCATCCGGCTCTCCGGAGTCTCCCTGGCCTACGCGATCGGCGCCGTGTTCGGAGGCGCGTTCGCACCGATGATCGCGCAGTACATCACCCAGACCACGGGCAGCGTCGTCAACGTCGCGTGGTACCTGCTGCTCATCACCGCCATCAGTCTCGCGTCGATCTTCTTCATCAAGGACCGCTCGCAGGAGCCGCTGCACACGATGTCGGGGCACTGAGAGGTCAGGACACCTGCAGGCGGCGGAGGGTGTCGTCGATGCGTGCGCCGGTGCGGATCATCGCCGCCGCCACGGCCTGCTCGTCGGCGGCGCCCACCCACGAGGTCGCGAGGCCGGCCGGACTGCGGTGGCCCAGGAGCGGGACGGCGATCGCCGAGACCCCGTCGAGGACCTCGCCGTGGGACTGGGCCCACCCGCGGTCGCGCGCCTCGGTGGTGCGGGGATCCTCGCCGGTGCGGTAGGGGGCGTGCATGAGCACGGCGCGGCCCGGCGCGCCCCGGTCGACGGGGTGTCGCTGGCCGACCCGCAGGGTGAACATCGGCCCGGGGTCGGTGGGTTCGACGACCACGAGCGTGACGACCTCCGAGCCCGACTGCACGACGACGAACGTGGCGTACCCGAGTTCGTCGGCGAGCGAGCGGAGTTCGGGAGTGAGGATCGCGCCGAGGTCGGAGGCCACGCCCTGCCGGAGGGCGAGGAGCCCGAGGCCGAGGCGGTAGGCGTCACCACCCTCGCGGACGACGAAATCGCGATCCTCCAGGGTGCGCACCAGCCGGTACACGATCGATCGGTGTAGCTCGAGGGTGCGCGAGATCTGCGCCACCGTCAGTGGTGTCGAGGCGCGGCCGATGAGTTCGAGGATCATCAGCCCCCGGTCGAGGGTCTGCGATCGGGAGGTGGGCTTGTCGTCGGTCACCTCGGCGCTCCTTCCGGGTTCGAGACCGCGTCGTCCACGCGGTGCCGGGGGTCTTGCGCCGGAGGGTCGTCGCCCCTAGCGTTGTCGCAGTATAGAACGATCGTTTCGATAATCGAACCCCTTTCGTCGGCCTGGGCCTGACCGGCCCGCGCGGAACTCACGCCGAACGCCGGCCGGACTCAGCCAGAAGCGCACGCAGGACTCGCAGAACTCGCAGAACTCCAGGAGATGCCATGTCGAAGCCCTTCGCCTCCTCGGCCGACCTCGGTGAGAAGAGGCGCACCCTCGAGGTGCTCGCCGACGGCGTGTACGCCCTCACCGCCGAGGGCGACCCCAACATCGGCGCGATCGAGGGCGAGGACTTCCTCGTGTGCTTCGAGGCGCTCGCGACCCCCGCGGCCGCCCAGGAGTGGCTCGCCGAGCTGCGCGAACACACCGACAAGCCGGTCAAGTACCTGATCCTGTCGCACTACCACGCGGTGCGGGTGCTCGGCGCCGCCGCGTACGACGCGGAGATCATCGTCGCCCACGAGAACACGAAGAAGCTCATCGACGAGCGCGGGCAGGAGGACTGGGACAGCGAGTACGGCCGCATGCCGAGGCTGTTCAAGCATCCCGAGACGATCCCCGGACTCACCCACCCCACCGAGGTGTTCGCCGACGAGTACCGCATCGACCTCGGCGGGGATCGCGGCGAGCTCGTGCTCTCCTACTGCGGCCGCGGCCACACGGCCGGCGACATCGTCGCCTGGGTCGAGGGCCCAAGATCCTCTTCGCCGGCGACCTCGTCGAGGCCGAGGCCGCCCTCTACACCGGGGACGCGTTCCACCGCGACTGGTCGGGCGCGACGCTCGACGCCGTCAAGGCCTTCGGGGCCGAGCAGCTCATCGGCGGTCGGGGCGGCGTGACCCGCGGCCGCGACCAGGTCGACGCCGCCATCGAACAGACCCGCGACTTCATCGCCGTCATGCTGAGCGAGGTCGGCGCGGTCCACTCGGCCGGCGGCACCCTCAAGGAGGCGTTCGAGGCGACGCACGCCGCGCTCGCGCCCACGTACGGGCACTGGCCGATCTTCGAGCACTGCCTGCCCTTCGACGTGCAGCGCGTGTGGGACGAGCTGGACGGACTCGACTGGCCGCGCGTGTGGACCGCCGAGCGGGACCGCGAGGTCTGGGACCAGCTGCAGGGTTGACCGGTCGAGACGAGAGGGCACAGGACATGACTGACACCATGACCGACAACGGCGTCGGCATGACCTCGGTCGGCGGATCGGCAGGCTTCTCCGACCCGGTGATCGTCGTCGGCAACGGGCCGGTCGGGCAGACCGCCGCGCTCCTGCTGGCCGGGTGGGGGTTCCGGTCGTCCTCCTCGACGCCCGCCCCCAGCGCGACGCGGTCGGGTCCAAGGCGCTGTGCCAGCAGCGCGACGTCCTCGACATCTGGACGGCGGTGGGTGCCGGTGAGCAGATCGCGCGGGAGGGCCTCACGTGGACCCGCGCCCGCACGCTCTACCGCGACTCCGAACTGTTCTGTCAGGGCTTCGTCGACAAGGGGCGTTCCCCGTTCCCGCCGTTCGTCAACATCTCCCAGACCCGCACCGAGCAGATCCTCGACGAGCGCATCGCCGAGCAGCCACACATCGACGTGCGGTGGGGGCACCGGGTCGTCGGGGTGGAGCAGGACGCCTCGGGGGTGCGGTTGCGGTGCGCGGTCGACATCCAGACCGACGTCGCCGGCAGCGACCGGTTCGTGCAGGTCGACGGCTCCTTCGCCCTGGTGTGCTCCGGTGCACGCAGCGACACCCTGCGCGCCGAACTCGGCCTGAGTTTCGAGGGCAAGACCTTCAGCGATCAGTTCCTCATCTGCGACATACGCACCGACATGCCCGGCTGGGGGCAGGAGCGCCGCTTCTACTTCGACCCCGAGTGGAACCCGGGCCGGCAGGTGCTCATCCACCCGTGTCCGGACTCCACGTTCCGCATCGACTGGCAGGTGCCGCCGGAGTACGACATCGCCGACGAGGAGGCGAGCGGGGCGCTGGACGCGCGCATCCGGTCGGTGATCGGCGACCGCGACTACGAGATTGTGTGGAAGAGCCAGTACCGCTTCCACGCCCGCCAGGTCGATCGGATGCAGCTCGGGCGGGTGCTGGTCGCGGGCGACGCCGCGCACCTCGTCGCCCCCTTCGGAGCCCGGGGGCTCAACTCGGGGGTGCCCGATGCCGAGAACGCCGCGTGGAAGCTGGCGTTCGTCTGGCACGGCTGGGCGCCGGAGTCGCTGCTGGAGAGCTACCACGTCGAGCGGCACGCCGCGGCGGTGGAGAACCTCGAGGTCACCTCGGCGACGATGCGCTTCCTCGTGCCGCAGAACGAGCAGGAGTGGGTCGAGCGGCGCGAGATCCTCGAGGAGGCCCGCGTGCACGACGCGGCGCGGGCGCGGGTCGACTCCGGCCGCCTCGCCGAACCGTTCTGGTACGTCGACTCACCCCTGACGACGCCGAGCGGGCGTCGGGGGTTCGCCGGCCGCCCGCCCAAGGGTGAGGCTCCGGAACCGTCGCCCGGAGTGCTCGTGCCGGACGTCCCCGTCTCGGTGGAGGGGTTGAACGTCGGGCGTAGCCGCGAGCTGGCGCGGCTCGGGGTGACGGTGCTGGTCGGGGCGCAGACTCACGACCCGGCGGAGCTCGCCGAGCGGCTGGGCAGGGCCGTCGCGGCGCCGGTCGGGGTGCACTCTCTGGCGGCACCGGGATTCGCCGATCTGGCCGTCGCGCTGGACGCCGCTCCGGAGGAGGTCTGGGTGCTCCGACCCGACGCCCACATCGCGGCCGTCCTCATCTCCCCGAGCCCCGAAGACGTCGAGACCGCCGTCCGCCGCTCCCTCGGCGACGGGTGACGTGAAACTGCGGCTGTGCTCCTGCCATCGGGGGAGCACGGCCGCAGCATCGTGTGCAGGACGGGTGAACCGGGTGCACCCGGTGGGATGGGGACGCCGGAGCCGGACGCCGGGCGCGTCGCGCGTCAGATCGGGGAGATCGCCCGGACCGGGCCCCGTTCTCGGCGGGGGCATTGGGAGGTGTAGTGGCCGATCTCCAGGCAGTGGCCACAGCGGGGGAGGTGCGCGGGCGGGGCGGGCGGCAGCGGTTTGCGCACGGGGCGTGAGAACGATCCCGACCCCGGCGCGGGCGCGGGTGGCGGCTTCTCGGGAATGAGGTCGTCGAAGTAGGTGGGCACGCCCACCGAGGTCGCGGTGGCGCGCAGGTGATGCAGGCCCCTCGCACTGATCCGCTTGTGCTCGAACGCGGCTCGTCGCAGGGTCTCGAGGAGGCGCTCCTGGATCTGGCGGAGTTCACCGGCGCTGTACCCGGCGGCGACCATGAGTTTGGTGAGCTCGCGGACCTCGTCGACGACGATGCGTCCCTGCAGCAGCATCGGCACGAGGATGTCGACGAACCGGGCGACGCGGGTGTCGTTGAGCTCGCGGGCGAGGCCGGAGGAGTGCGCGAACAGGCGGGCGAGCCACGGGTCGAGGCCGGGGGCGTCGGCGGCGGGCGGACGCCCGGCCGACTGCAGCACGACCGCGGCGGGGGTCCCGGCGGCCTCGCACGGATAGACCAGCCGATCGCCGTGCCGCAGCAGGATTCCCGGCAGCACGGCGGCCGTGGCGTAGGCGTCCTCCAGCGCGCTGCGGCCGGTGACGACCGGGGACTCGACGTGCCGGGCCAAGGTCGAAAGGCGATGGTTGCGGGTGGGGAAGGTCGTCCGCCCGATCTGGAACGTGCACAGCGCGGGCAGGCTCGCGGCGAGAATTCCCGCCTCCATGAGCTGGGCGTCGAGGAACTGCTCGAGGAACTCCGCGTGATGGGTGACGACGACCCTGCCCTCGAGCAGTTTGAGCAGGTGGGGCGCGGATCGCGCGAACGAGGGCGCCTGGAGGATCTGCCCGGCCTCCGACTCCAGATGTGCGGGGATGCTCGCCTGACCCGGCGCGAGGTGGGTGGCGTAGCGGCCCTGCACGCGGCCCTCGGCGTCGGTGTGCAGCACGGCCAGCGACACGATCCGGTCGCGCACGGGCGTGAATCCGGTCGTCTGGTAGCCGACGACCGCGTAGGGGCCGGTGTGCGGAACGCCCGCGCCGTCGATCTCGCCCAGCCCGAACAACCGGGTCCGGCCGGGTCGTGAGGCGGGGGCAGCGACCGTGGGCCTGTGGGGCGCGGCAGCGGGGCCTGCGGGGCGGAGTCCTCGCTGCGGGCTCGCAGCGGTGGGCCGGGACGTCGCGACGGGTCGGGTGTGCCCGGGAGCAGCGGGGCCGGCTCGGCCGACTCCTGCCCGCCGTCACCGTCCCCCGAGTCGGCGAACATCCGGAACAAGACGATGAGCATCACGACCGACACGACGACGATCACGAGTTGCGTCATGCCGTGCTGCCTCCGTCGTCGCCCCGATCCTCGACTGCCCATCGGGATCTGCGCACGCGACCTGAGGTCGGCGTGGGTCCGGTGAGGCCTCGGCGGCGGAAGCCGGACCGATGGCGGGTGCGGGCACCCGCCCTGTGGCAGGCTTGGGGGCATGGATCGTCGCCTCGCCCTGGTACGTCGTCCGAGTCCTCGTCTGGCAGACGGGCTCGTCACTCATATCGGCAGGTCGGCCGTCGATGTCGACCTCGCCCTGGAGCAGTGGGAGGGGTACGTCGCCGCCCTGAACGCCGCAGGCTGGGAGACGGTCGAGGTCCCGCCGGCCGACGATCACCCGGACGGGGTCTTCCTCGAGGATCCGGTGTTCGTCTACGGCGATCTGGCTGTCCTCACCAGGTCCGGTGCGCCCGAACGTCGCGGTGAGACCGCGGGGTTGCGCGAGGTGCTCGAGGAGCACGGCTACCGGGTCGAGGAGGTCACCGAGCCGGCGACGCTCGACGGTGGTGACGTCCTCAAGTTCGACGGCACCGTGTGGGTGGGGCAGGGCGGCCGCACCAACGCCGAGGGTCTGGCGCAGTTGACCGAGCTCCTCCGTCCGTTCGACGTCGAGGTCGTCGGTGTGCCGTTGGCCTCGGTGCTGCACCTCAAGTCGGCGGTGACCGCGCTGCCGGACGGGACGATCATCGGCTATCCGCCGGTGGTCGACGCGCCGCTCACCTGGGGTGAGTCGTTCGAGGCCGTGCCCGAGGAGACCGGCTCGCACGTCGTGCTGCTCGGGGGCGACACCGTGCTGATGGCCTCCTCGGCGCCGCAGACCGAGGAGGAGTTGCGCGGTCGCGGCCTGGACGTCGTGACCGTCGACATCTCCGAGTTCGAGAAGCTCGAGGGCTGCGTCACCTGCCTGTCGGTGCGGCTGCGCGGCTGACCGGGTGGGTCTGGTCCTCCTCGGGATCGGGTCGCGGGGCGATCTCGCACCGCTGCTCGCGCTTGCGGGCGAATGTCGTTCGCGCGGAGCGGAGGTCACGGTCGTCGCGCTGCGCGACTACGCGGGGCTCGTCGGGGCCGCCGGCGCCGTTCACGTCCCGGTCGATGCCGACGTCGCCGAGGCGATGTGGCATCCCGACTCCACGACCCGGCGGTTGATGCTCGCCCAGCCCGGACTGATGTTCCTCGGCATGACGACCCGGATGCGTCGTGCCGCTGCACAGGTCGTCGAGGCCGTAGAGCGTGCGGTCAGACCCGGTGACACCGTGGTCGCGGGCCTGGCGACGGCCGGCGTCGCCGTGGCACTGGCCCCGCGCCACCCGGTGGTGCTGGCCCTGTTCGCGCCCGTGCTCCCCAGCGACGACCCTGCCGGCACGGTCATGGCCGCGGGCCTCGCAGGCGTCCGGGTGCCGGGCCGCGCGACGCGGCTGACGTCGTCCGTGGGATGGCTGATGAGTGTCGAGATGTCGGGTCGCGCCGGGCGGCTGATGCGCCATCGGAACGGTGCCGGGCGGGGTGACCTCATCGCCGCCGAGGCCCTGGGTCTGCGCATTCTTCTCGCCGCCGACCCCGCGCTGGTCCCGCCCTCGTCGTCCTGGCCCACCGGGGTCCGGCAGACGGGGTTCTGGACCCGCTCGGCCCGCCTGCACGTGGAGGAGTCCCGAGGCGGTGCGGTCCCGGAGCCGGGGACGGCTGCGGGGCAGCAGGACTGGTCCGGTCGGCTGGAGGCGTTCCTCGCGGCCGGCCCAGCGCCGGTCTACGTCGGCTTCGGCACCTGCCCGGTCGCCGATCCCGACGCGGATCTCGAGAAGTTCGTCCGCGCCGCCCGCCTCGCCGGAGTCCGCCTCGTGACGCAACCCTCGCCCGGCGCTCACCCGGCGTCGCACCTCGGTGACGACGTCCTCGTGCTGGGTGAGGCGCCGCACGATCTCGTGTTCGGCGAGATGGCCGCGGTCGTGCACCACGGTGGTGCCGGGACGATGTCGACGGCGGTGCGGGCGGGTGTGCCCAGCGCGGTCGTCCCGCACCTGGGTGACCAGGGGTATTGGGGACGTCGGGTCGCCGAGCTGGGTCTCGGCCCGCGCCCCGTCCCCCGCGCCCGATTGACGACCCGCCGCCTGGCCGGGCTTCTGCGGACCCTGACCGGTCCCGAGGCACCCCGGATGCGCGCTCGCGCGCTCGCCACGGCGGCGGAGTTGCGCACCGACGGAGTGTCCGTCGCCGCCGATGCCCTGCTCCGCTGACCGCGCTCGACCAGGACCCCCGGTGCGAGGCGGTGCGAGATCGGATGGGTGCCGGGCGATCAGCGGAAGCGGCGTCCCTCGTCGCGGCGGTTGGCGCGGACGGCCACGACGGTCAGCAGCACCGACCAGCCGATGAAGACCGGCAGGGTCGAGGGCGGGATGGGGGCGTCGAGGAGCACCCCGATCGCCAGGTCGCGCGCGGCTCGGGTCGGGGTCGCGAGAGAGAGCACGTCGGCCCAGGCGGGAAACATGTCGGGGGAAACATGAGTCCTCCCGCGAACGCCAGGGGAAACGTGACCAACTGCGCCAACGCCAGCGCAGAGCGCGGGGTCGTCGAGTAGCCGATGGCCACGGCCATGGCGAGGAACGGCACCCCGGAGGCGAGGACGATCAGTGCTCCGGCCAGCGCCCGCCACCAGGGCAGACCTCCGTCGCCGAACGCCGCGGGGGTGGCGGTGAACCACACCGACGCGAGCATCAGGGGGATCAGACTCACGGCCACCGCCGTGAACGCGACGACGAATCGGGCGGCGGTCGTGGCGATCGCCCCGGCGGGCAGGGTGCGCACGTAGGTGGTCCAGGGGTCGGCGCGGTCCTGCGCGGCGGCGATGCCGTAGCCGAACACGAGTGAGGTCAGCACACCGAAGATCGCGAGTTGTCCTGTGGCGATCACGGATTGGGTCGGGTCGGTGACGATGCGCGACTGCGGCAGCACGAAGAAGCAGAAGGCGAGCGTCGGGTACATCGTGTTCGTGACCAGCGACAGGGGATTGCGCACGACCTCCAACGCCTGGGCGCGGGCGTGGGCGAGCACCAGCCGGAGCGCGGAGGTCCGGGCGGGTGTGGGCGGTCGCGTGGGGGCGCTCACGAGGCGGCTCCGGTGATGGCTCGCAGCGCGTCCTCCAGGGAGGCGGGTCGCACGTCGAGGTCGGTGAACTCGACCTGTGAGCGGACGAGGTCGGTGACGGTGGCGTCGGCGTCGCGGGTGTCGATCCGCACGGTCCCGTGCGCCGATTCGTCCCGCACTTCGACGACTCCCGCCAACGCGCAGAGGCGTTCGGTAGCGGCGTCGGTGCGGCAGCGCACCGTCGACATCGACGCCGTGGAGCGCACCTCGGCCAGCGAGCCCTGCGTCACCACCCGTCCCTCGTCCAGGACGACGACCCGCCCGGCCAGCCGCTCGACGTCCTCCAGGTAGTGGCTGGTCACGAGCAGTGCGCCGCCCTCGGCGTGGAACCGGGACAGGGCGGCCCAGAGCGCGTCGCGGGCGTCGAGATCCAGGCCCGTCGTGGGTTCGTCGAGCACCGCGAGGCGCGGACGCCCGACGAGCGCGAGTGCCACCAACAGGCGCCGCTGCTGCCCGCCGGACAGGCCACCGCACTGGGCGTCGGTCTTGGCAGCGAGTCCGAACCGGTCGAGGATCTCGGGCGTCGGGATCGGGTCGGGGTAGTGCCCGGCCACGAGCGCGACGACCTCGCGCACCCGCAGCGCCGACGGAAGGGCCGTGGCCTGCGGTGTCACGCCCAGGCCCGCGCGCATGGCCGGGTCCGTCGGGGAGCCGCCGAACAACGACGCCGTGCCTGAGTCCGGACGCCGCAGGCCGGTGAGGATCGACAGCATCGTCGACTTGCCTGCGCCGTTGGGCCCCAGCAGGCCCACGGACTCACCGGCGCGCACCCGCAGATCGACGCCGCGCAGCACCTCGTGGTCGCCGAAAGACCGGTGGACATCGCTGAGTTCGGCGACGACCTCGGCATCGGTGTCGTCGGCGACCTCGGCGCGGGCGAGGTCGCCGACGCGGGCGTCGTCAGGGTCGTTCTCGGTCATCCACTCACGTCCGTCGGGTGCCAGGGGTACCTCGTCAGGCTACGTGCGCCGCCGGGCGATAGCGTGGCGGGACGTCCCGCATCAGACCTCAGGAGGGTGATGGCGCCGCCCCGGACCGTGCTCGTCGCGACGGTCTCCGTCCCCGCCCACACCTACAACGCCACCCCCTTCGTCACCCGGCTCGTGGCGCAGGGGCATCGCGTGCACTGGTACGCCGACCGCGCCTTCCACGCCCACATCGAACGCTCCGGCGCCACGCCGCACGCCCCCTCGCGGGCCGTGGCCGAGCCCGAGCAGATGGACCGGCTGCGTGACGTGCGCCGCGCCTTCGAGGAGTCGTTCGTCGGCGCCGCGCCCACCCGGCTCGCCGATCTGCGGGCCGTCATCGAGGCGGAGGGCGTCGACGTCCTGCTCACCGACTCCCTGGCCTACGGTGCGGGGCTCGCCGCCGAGGCCACCGGCATCCCGTGGGCGAGCTTCGGCGACGGACCCCTGCACTTCCCCGACCGCGACACCCCGCCCTTCGGGTCGGGCCTGCCGCGCATCACCGGATGGCCGTGGGTGCTGCGCAATCTCGTCGTCGGCACGATCTCGCGCCGCGTCGTCTTCGGGCGCGCCGAACGGCGGTTGCGGTCGGTGCGGCACGCGGCCGGGCTCGGCGGCGGCGGCGGGTCGGTGCTGGAGGCCAACCTCTCCCCGTACCTGCATCTGCACGGTGCGACGGCGGGGTTCGAGTACCCGCGCGCGCATCTGCCGGAGCAGGTGCACTGGGTGGGGGCGCTGCGGCCGGCGCCGAGTCCGCAATGGCGGCCACCGGAGTGGTGGGATGCGGTGACGGCGGAGGGCTCCCGTCCGCTGGTGCTCGTGGGCCAGGGGACCATCCGCGGTGACATGGGCGAACTCGTCGTCCCCGCGGTGCGTGGTCTGGCCGATCTCGACGTCACGGTGCTGGTGACCTCCGGGCGGGCGACGAGCGACGACGTCGTGCGCGCCCTGGACGGCCGCGTGCCGGACAACGTGCTCATCGAACGCTTCGTCCCCTACGACGCGCTGCTGCCCCACGTCGACGTGTTCGTGACGAACGGGGGATACACCGGCGTGACGCTCGCCCTGTCGCACGGCGTTCCCGTCGTGCAGGCGGGCACGACCGAGGAGAAGGCGGACATCGGTGCGCGGATCGCGTACAGCGGCGCGGGGATCCGGCTCGCGACGCACCGCCCGTCCCCGCAGCGGGTGCGCGACGCGGTGTGGCGGGTGCTCGGCGATTCACCCCAGCGGGCGGCTGCGGCACGCTTGCAGGAGGAGATGGGCCGACTCGACGCCGGGGAGCTGGGCGCTGCGCTGCTCCTCGAACTCGCCGCCATCCGCCGGCCGGTGCACCGGTCGTCCACGCGCCGCGACGGATCAGGAGAGCCCCGATGATCACCCGCGACGACATCGACACCGCCCGCGACCGCATCGCCGGGCGGGTCCGTCGGACGCCGATGCTCGATGTCGGCGACGCCCTGGGCGGCCAGGTCGTGTTCAAGCTCGAATACCTCCAGCACACAGGCAGTTTCAAGGCGCGCGGTGCGTTCAACCGCGTCCTGGGCGCGGCGGCGGACGGCACGTTGGATCCGCGGGTGGGCATCGTCGTGGCCTCGGGTGGCAACGCCGGACTCGCCAACGCGTTCGCCGCCCGGGCGCTGGGGGTGCCGGCCACGGTCGTCGTCCCCGAGACCGCGCCGATCGTCAAGGTCGAGAAGTTGCGGGCGCTCGGGGCGCAGGTCGTCCTGCACGGCCGCGAGTACGCGCTCGCCTACGAGGCTGCGCTCGAGCTGGCCGAAGCGAGCGGTGCCGTGTTCTGCCACGCCTACGACCAGCCCGAGATCGTCGCCGGCGCCGGCACGATCGGGCTGGAGATCCTCGGTGACACAGAGGAGGTCGACGAGGTCGATCAGGTCGATCAGGTCGATGAGGTCGTCGTCGCCGTGGGTGGCGGTGGCCTCATGGCGGGTGTCGCCGCGGCGGTGGAGGGGGTCGCGCGGGTGGTGGCCGTCGAGCCCCGCACGATCCCGACGCTGCACACGGCCCTGGCCGGCGGCGGCCCGGTCGACGTGGAGGTCTCGGGCATCGCCGCCGACTCCCTCGGCGCCCGACGGGTCGGCGAGATCGCCTACGACGTGGCGACGCGCACCGGCGTCGAGTCGGTGCTGGTGGAGGACGACGCGATCAGGCAGGCCCGACGGTGGCTGTGGGAGGAGTACCGGATCGTCGTCGAGCACGGGGCGGCCACGGCCCTGGCCGCCCTGACCAGCGGCGTCCACCGGCCGCGGGGCCGCGTCGCCGTCGTCCTGTGCGGTGCGAACACCGACCCGATGCACTGGTGAGACAGCCGCGACACCGTGCGCCCCGTCTGGGCGTACCCCAGCGGTGATGGGCGCGGGTGAAGAACAACACCGACGACATCGACCAGCTCGCTTCGGGCATCTGCCCAGGTGGGCGGTGCCGAGCATGCGGTCGATGTTGTCGGTGTTGTTCTTCGATGCCGGAGACCCGGCGTTCTCGCCCGCCTGAATCTCAGCGCCCCGCTCGTTCCTCGGGCTGAGGGCGGCCCTCGCCCGCCGTGTGGTCGTGGCGGAAGATCTCGGCCGGGGGCTGGTGCGCGCCCTCCTCACCCCAGGCGGGGTGGGTGGCCGCGAGGAGTCGCTGCTCGGCGTCGGGGCCACCTGACACGCTGGGGATGCGGAGCATCAGGACGATTCCGAACACGCCCCAGAGGCCGACGATGACCCACTCGGGCGGCGTCAGTGCGGCGGGCATCCCTGGCAGGAAGAGCACGGCCATGGCGGCGGACAGCACCACCGCGATGCCACCGGTGACCACCCCTCCCGGGGTGCGGAACGGGCGCTCCATGTCCGGCTCACGCTTGCGCAGCAGGACGAACGCGATGCCGACGAGCAGCCACGCGACGACGATCGACAGGCCGCCCGCGTCCACCAGCCACACGAGGGTCTTGCGGCCGAAGAACGGCGCCACGATGGACAACGCACCGATGAAGATGACGGCGTTGGCCGGCGTGCGGTACTTGGGGTGCAGCACCCCGAACCACGCGGGCAGCATGCCCGAGCGGGCGAGGGCGTAGATCAACCGGCTCGCGCCGATGAGGAACCCGTTCCACGAGGTGAGGATGCCGGCGACGCCACCGAGCACGAGGAACGTGCCCCAGGCAGGGTGTCCGAACATCGCGGTCATGCCGTCGGCGACGGCGAGATCGCTGTTCGCGAGGTCGACGGCGTGCATCGACGAGCTCGTCGTCAGCATGATCATCACGTACCAGCTGATCGCGAGGAACACCGAGACGATGAGCGCCTGCCCGATCTTCTTGTACGGCAGGTGGATCTCCTCGGCGGACTGCGGGATGACGTCGAAACCGACGAAGAGGAACGGGGTGGCCACGAGCACCCCGATGAAGCCCGTCATGCCGCCGTTGAACAGGGGCTGCATGTTCTCGACCGACCCACCGATGAACGAGCCGGCGACGAGGAACACACCGACGCTCGCGAGGAAGAGGACCGCGACCGTCTGGAACACCGCGGCCGGACGCACCCCGATCACGTTGAGGAGCGTCATGACGATGGCGGCGATGACACCCACGGCCACCCACGAGCCGTAGACGTCGTACCCGGCGACCGTCCACAGCTTGCCCACCAGCATGTCGGGAAAGATGTAGAGCAGCGTCTGGGGCAGGGCGACGGCCTCGAACGCGACCACGGAGACGTACCCGAGCACCAGCGTCCACGAACAGAAGAACGACGCACGTGAACCCATAGCTCGCAGTACGTAACTGTGTTCGCCCCCACGTGCGGCAGGGCCGCCACGAGCTCGGCGTAGGTGAACGCGACGAAGGCGACGACCGTGCCGCCGGCGACGAACGCGAGCGCGGCCCCGAGGGTGCCGGCGTTGTTGAGGAAGTCGCCGGTGAGGACGATCCAGCCGAAGCCGATCATGGCGCCGAAGGCGACGGCGAGGACGTCCCACCGGCCGAGGACTCGGTCCATCTTCTCGTGTGATCTGGTCATGGGGTTCCTTGTCGCGGGGCGCGCCCTTGCGGACCGCGCAGGTGGAGGATGCGGCGTCGCCGCAGAAGGGGTGGGCTCAGCGGAAGGCGGCCTGACCTGTGACGGCCTGGCCGATCATGAGCGTGTGCATCTCGGGGGTGCCCTCGTAGGTGAGCACCGACTCGAGGTTGGTCATGTGCCGCATGATGGGGAACTCGTAGGAGATCCCGTTGCCGCCCAGGATCGTCCGGGCGCTGCGGCAGATCTCGATCGCCTTGGTGACGTTGTTGAGCTTGCCGATGCTGACCTGCTCGGGGCGCAGGCCCACGGCGTCCTTGCGTCGGCCGAGGTGGAGCGCGAGGAGGGTGCCGAGGGAGATCTCGACGACCATGTTCGCGAGTTTGGCCTGGGTGAGCTGGAACCCGGAGATCGGGCGGCCGAACTGTTCGCGTTGGCCGGCGTAGTCCAGGGCCGTGCTGTAGGCGGTGCGGGCGGCGCCCATCGAGCCCCACAGGATGCCGTAGCGGGCCTCGTTGAGGCAGGACAGCGGTCCCTTGAGGCCGCGGACCTCGGGGAACGCCGCGTCGGCCGGGAGTCGCACGTCGTCGAGGACGATCTCGCCGGTGATCGATGCCCGCAGCGAACCCTTGTGGTGGATCTCCGGGGCTGAGAACCCGGGGGTGTCCGTCGGGACGCAGAAGCCGCGAATCCCGTTGCTGCCGCTCTCGGCTCCCTCTTCGGTCTGGGCCCAGACGACCGCGACGTCGGCGATGGGGGAGTTCGTGATCCACATCTTGCGGCCGTTGAGGACCCAGTCGGTGCCGTCCTTCTTGGCGAAGGTCCGCATGTTGCCGGGGTCGGAGCCGTGGTCGGGTTCGGTGAGGCCGAAGCAGCCGATGGCCTCGCCGGCGGCCATCGCCGGCAGCCACTGCTGCTTGTGCTCCTCCGAGCCCCACCGCCAGATGCCGAACATCGCCAGCGACCCCTGGACGGAGACGAGCGAGCGGATGCCGGAGTCGCTGGCCTCCAGCTCGAGGCAGGCCAGGCCGTAGTCGACGGCGCTCATGCCGGCGCACCCGTAGCCCTCCAGGTGCATCCCGAGAAGGCCCATCTCGCCGAAGCTGCGCGCCAGTTCGCGCACGTTCGGCAGCTCACCCTTCTCGAACCACTCACCGATGTAGGGGTCGACCTGGTCGGCGAGCAGACTCCGCACGGAGGAGCGGATGGCTTTCTCCTCCGAGGAGAGGGCGTCGTCGATGTCGGCGAGGTCGAGCGGGTTGCGGTGCTTGGGGGCCTGCTTGTGGCTCATGGTCCGTTCTCTTCTCGAGTCGAGGTGGTTCATGGGGCTGGGCGTGAGGAGTGCGAGGGGTCGGACAACCACTCGCGGAGGGAGTCGGTGTGCTCGCCGAGGCGGGGTGGTGGGGCGGGGGCGGTGACCAGCGGGCGGCTGTAGGTGACGGCGTGGCGCACCTGCGGTGAGACGCCGGGGCCGAGGTCGTGGGTCGGGGCGAGTCCGAGCCGCTCGGCGAGGTCGAACGCCCCCGCGAGGTCGTTGACGGGGCCGGCCGGAACCCCCGCGGCCGTGAGACGCGCCTGCCAGTCGGCGACGTCGGCGACCGACAGCCTGCCCTCGAGAGCGGTGACCAGCTCCTCGCGATGACCCACGCGGGCGGCGTTCGTCGCGAACCGCGGGTCCTCCGCGAGGCCCGGCTCCCCGAGAACGGTGGCGAGCTTGCGGAACTGGCCGTCGTTGCCGCAGGCCAGGGCGATGAGCCCGTCGCGGCAGGAGAGGGTCTCGTACGGCGCGATCGAGGGATGCCGGTTGCCCATCTGACCCGGAACCCGCCCCGCCCCGAGGTATCCCGACGCCTGATTGACGAGCGAGCCGAGCAGGCTGGAGAGCAGGTCGACCTCGACGTGGCAGCCGAGCCCGGTGCGCTCGCGCTCGGCGAGCGCGGCGAGGATGCCGATCGTCGCGTCCTTGCCGGTGAGGACGTCGACGAGGGCCACCCCGACCTTGGTCGGCTCGCCCCCGGGGCCCCGGTCATGCTCATGAGCCCGCCGACGGCCTGGACGACGAAGTCGTAGCCGGGCAGGTCCGCCCCTGTGCCGGAACCGAATCCGGACACCGACGCGTAGATCGCACCAGGGTTGGTCGCGGTCACGGAGTCGTAGTCGAGTCCGTAGCGCGCGAGGGCACCGGGGCGGAAGTTCTCGACGACGACGTCCGCCCGGCGCGCGAGCTCCTGGGCGAGCGGCAGGTCGTCGGCATCGGCGAGGTCGAGGGTCAGTGACCGCTTGCTCCGGTTGACGCTCTCGAAGTACGTCGCGACGCCTGCCTCGGTCCACGGCGGACCCCACGCGCGCGTGTCGTCACCGGCGCCCGGACGCTCGATCTTGACGACCGTCGCGCCGAGGTCGGCCAGCGTCATCGTCGCGAGCGGCCCGGCCAGGACCCGGCTGAAGTCGGCGACGAGCACACCCTCGAGTGGGCGACTCATGCTGCGCCGCCTCGAGATCCGCCGCCGCCGTCGCTGTCGCTGTCGCCGGACTGCTGCAGCCGCCCGTCCATCCGTCGCGGCAGGCCCCACGGGTTGTCATCGGTGAGCTCGGGCGGCAGGGCACTCGCCGGCACGTCCTGGTAGGCCACCGGCCGGGTGAACCGGTCGAGAGCCGCGGCGCCGACACTCGTCGCGTCCGGCCGGCTCGTCGCGGGCCACGGACCGCCGTGATGCTGGGCCCACGTGCCGGCGACACCGGTGGGCCAGCCGTCCACGACGACACGTCCGACCTGGTGGGACAACAGCTCGACGACGCATGCCACCTCGGTGTCACCCTCCCCACCGGAGGCCACCGCGGCGGCCAGGCTCGGCTGCAGGGTGGTGAGCAGCTGGTCGCGCTGGTCGTCGCTCGCGTACTCCACGACGAGGGCGAGCGGTCCGAAGCACTCCTCGAGCAGGCGAGATCCGGGTGTCAGCGCCTTGGCGTCGACCTGGGCGAGGACCGCCTGCACGGCGTTCCCGGCTCCCGGTGTACGACCGTCGGCGAGCACCCGGGCGCCGGCGGCCTCGAGGTCACTTCGCCCTGTCGCGTACGCCGCGGCGATCCCCTGGGTGAGGGCGTGCGCCCCGTCGCGTTCGGCGACGAGGTCGGCCACCCGAGCGCCGATCTCGCTCCCGGCGGGGACGAGCAGGAGCCCGGGTTTGGTGCAGAACTGCCCGGCTCCGAGGGTGAAGGACTCCACGAAGCCGCAGGCGATGTCCTCCGCGCGGCCGGCCGCCCCCGCGCGGGTGACGACGGCCGGGTTGACGGTGCCCATCTCGGCGTAGACGGGGATGGGCCGCGGGCGCGCCGCGGCGCGTTCGACGAGCGCCATCCCGCCGGTCTGCGAGCCGGTGAATCCGACGGCCGCGACCTGGTCGGCGTCGACGAGCGCCAGGCCCGAGTCGAATCCGACGACGAGCGCGAACGCCCCCTCCGGCGCCCCGGCCGACGTCAACGCGTCGGCGACGACCTGCGCCAGTCGTCCGGACAACTCCGGGTGCGCCGGGTGCGCCTTGACCACGACCGGGCACCCCGCCGCCAGAGCGGAACACGTGTCGTGTCCGGCGACACCGAACCCGAAGGGAAAGTTGCTCGCTCCGAACACGGCCACCGGACCCACCGGGCGGCGTGCCCGGCGCAGATCCACCCCGGCGGGGCCGCCCGCGGTGTCGATCCGCGCGTCGACGAACGACCCCTCCGCAGCGACGGATCCGTAGAACCGCGCCTGGGCGGCGGCCTTGGCGAGTTCGCCCGGCAGGCGCGGTGATCCGAGGGCGGTCTCGGCGTCGGCGATGGCGACGAGCTCGTCGGCGTGCGCCTCCAGCCCGTCGGCCACGGCGTCGAGCCAGGCGGCCCGGGTGGCCGGCGCGGTGCCCGCCACCACGGGAGCGGCCTGGACGGCCCGATCGAGGATCGCGGCGAGCTCGTCCGGGGTCGTGTGCGCGAGGCCCGCGCGTCGCTCCCCGGTGCGGGGGTCGTGACCGGCGTCGACGGCCGGCGTCACGCTCACGCCGCGGCCTTCCGGATGGCGGCCGTGAGCACCTCGAGCGCGTCGAGGAGCAGGTCCTCCTCGATGACGAGCGGAGGCAGCAGGCGCAGGACGTTGCCGTGGGTGCCGCAGGTCAGGGCGACGACTCCGGCCTCGTGGCAGGCGGTGGCGATCTCCTTGGTCGTCGGCGCGTCCGGTTCGTTCGTGCCGGGGTGGCAGATCTCGACCGCCATCATCGCGCCGCGGCCGCGCACCTCGGCGACGATGCCGGTCTGCTCGACGAGGGGTTCGAGTTCGCGGCGGATGAGCTCTTCGATCCGGCGGGCCTTGGTCAGCCAGGAGGGGTCGGAGGTCAGCAGGTCGAGGACGGCGACCGCCGCGGCGCACGACAGGGGGTTGCCGGCGTAGGTGCCGCCGAGGCCGCCCGCGCCGACGGCCTCCATGATCTCCGCGCGACCGGTGACCGCCGACAGCGGCATCCCGCCCGCGAGGGCCTTTGCGGTGCAGACGAGGTCGGGGACGATGCCCTCGTGGTCGACGGCGAGCATCGTGCCCGTCCGGGCGAGGCCGGCCTGGATCTCGTCGGCGACCATGACGATGCCGTGACGGGCGGTGATCTCGCGGATGCCCGCCAGAAAGCCCTCCGGCGGGACGATGAACCCGCCCTCACCCTGGATCGGCTCGATGACCGCTGCGGCGACGCGCTCGGGCCCCACACGCTCCAGCAGCTCCTCGAACGCGGCGAGCGCCTCGGCGACGCAGTTCTCCGGGCCGGTCCGCCAGTGCAGCGGGTAGGCGTACGGGGCGCGGTGGATGTGGTCGGGGAAGGGCGCGAAGCCCGACTTGTACGGAGCCTCCTTGGCCGTCATCCCCAGCGTGAACAGCGTGCGGCCGTGGTAGGCGTGGTCGAACACGACGACCTCGGTGCGGCCGGTGTAGGACCGCGAGATCTTCACGGCGTTCTCGATCGCCTCGGCGCCGGTGGTGAACAGCGCGGTGCGCTTGTCGTGGCTGCCGGGCGCGATGGCGTTGAGGCGGGCGGCGACCTCGACGAAGGCGTCGTACTCGGTGACCATGAAGCAGGTGTGGGTGAACGCGTCGGCCTGGGCCTTGACGGCCGCGACGACCGCCGGGTGACTCGCGCCCACCGACGTCACGGCGATGCCGCTCGCGAGGTCGACGAGCTGGTTGCCGTCGACGTCGAGGAGGATCCCGCCCTCGGCGCGCTCGATGAACGCGGGCAGCACGATGCCGAATCCGGTGGGGACGTTGGCGACCCGGCGGGCGTGCAGCTCGCGTGAGCGCGGGCCGGGCACCTCGGTGCGCAGGATGCGCTCCTGACTCAGCCGCGGCGCGGGTGTCCCACCCTCGTCGGCGGGTCGGGCGCTCGTGGTGGGCTCGTCGGTCGTCGTGGGCACCACGTCGGACTCCTTCGCGGGGGAACGGGCGACGCCTGCACAGGGCGACGTCGCCGTGGGGGAGGGGGCCAGGCCGGCCCCGCCGTGGACGACACGCTAGGGCGCGGGTATCCGCACGCGCATCGTCGATCTCGGCAACTTCGGCGCCGTCGTCGTCGAGATGCACAATGATGGCCGCGTCGTCGGGGGTCGACCCCCGCACGCGGGACGAGAGGGACACGCATGATCACCCTGGAGACGCTCGTGACCGCGCTCGGTGCGGACCTGCGCCCGATCACGCCCGGTTCGCTGCGTCAGGTCGTCACCGGCGTGCACGTGAGTGAGCTGCCGGATCCCACCCTTCCTCGCCGGTGGTGAGCTGTTGCTCACGACGGGGATGCACCTGGTGGGCACGCGGGTCCCGGTGGAGGCGTACGTCGCGCGGCTCGTCGACCGCGAGGTGGCCGGCCTCGGCTTCGGGCTCGGACCGGTCTACGAGACCTGCCCGCCGGCGCTCGTGCGTGCCTGCGCGACTGCCGAACTCCCGCTGTTCCTCGTTCCCGAGGAGACGCCGTTCCTCCTCCTGTCCCGGGAGTTCTGGCGTCAGCTCTCCCGGCAGGACACCGAGCATCTGTCCGCCGCCCTCGGTGCTCATCACGCCCTCGTCCGGGCCGCGGCCGGAGGGTCGGCGGCGACCGACATCATCCGTGTGCTCGCGCGGGCGGTCGGGGGATGGGCGGCCTCCGTGGCCGTCGACGGGACGGTCGACACGGTGTGGCCCGCCGCCGCGGCCGAGCCGGCCGGGCAGGCCGCCGCCGAGGTCCACCACCTGTACGCGGCGGGTCCGAGTTCGGCGACCTTTCCGGTGGGGGATCTCGACGTGGTCCTGCACCCGATCGCGCGTCACGGCCACCCGGTGGCCTACCTGGCGACGGCGAGTGCCCGGCCGTTCGCGCCGTCGCTGCGGGGCCTGGCACTGACGGCGGCCGCGTTGCTCGAACTCCATCACGGCGAGGACGTCGGCCGCGCCCACGCCGACCGGGTGGCGCGGTCCGGGCTCGCGTGGCTGCTGCTGCGCGGGCACGTGGTGGCGGCCCGGTCGCTGTCGCGCGACCTGGGTGTCGACCTGCCGCCGTGTGTGCGGATGGTCGTGGCGGCCCTGGTGGATCGGACGCGGACCCCTCCCACCGTCGACGCCGCGACCCTCGCCGCGCATCTGCCGGAGGCGGTCGCCGCCTGCGTGTACGCACCGGGACGGCTGCTCGCGATCGTCGCGGCCGACGCGTTCACCGAGCCGGCGACCGACCCGAGGTGGCGGGTCGTCGCGTCCTCCCCTCTGCGCCCCGACGATGTCGCCGCGGCGCTGCCTGCGCTGCAGGCGCGGGTCGACCGCCTCCCGGGCGGCGCGTTCGAGATCACTCCCGAACTGCACGACCCGGGCCCCGACCACGAGGCCCTCGCCCGCCTCCTGGCCTACCGCCGCGCCGACCTCACCGGCGCCGTCGTCGCCTACCTGCGACATCAGGGCCGGCTGGAACCGGCGGCGCAGGAGTTGGGCGTCCACCGCAACACGCTGCGCCACCGCCTCGACGTCGCGGCGCAACAGACGGGCCTGGACCTCACCGACCCCGACACCGCCGCCCGCTGGTGGCTCCTCCTGCGCTCCCGCGGCCTGGCCTGATCCCCGCCGACCCGAAAACGCCGAAACCGCCGGAAATAGGCGGCGGTCTCGGCGAATCGTCGGTGGGCGAGCGGATCTGCTCAGTGATGGAGGTGCGAGGCCGGCGGCAGGGCCGAGAGCCAGATGGTGACGGCCAGGAGGTCGGCGGTGCCGCCGGGGGAGAGGCCGGCGTCGGTGAGTTCGTCGTCGAAGGCCTCGATGAGGCGCACGTAGTGGGGGTTGAGCGCGCCGCCGAGGCGCAGCAGGCCGTCGGCGCGGGCGGCGACGCGGGTCATCGCCTCCGGACCTCCGCGGTGGGCCAGGTTGGTGTCGTTGTTCACCGCGAGCAGCGCGAGGAGCGCGTGCAGCAGGGCGCGGTCGCGCGCCATCGGGCCGAGCGCGAGATGCGGTTGGGCGGCGAGGAGTTCCAGGGCCTCCCGGTACGCGACGAGACCGACGTCCCGCGCGGTGGCGTACCCCGAAGCGGCCTGGCCGCGGGCCCCCGTCAATCCGTGTGCCCGGTACAGGAGTTCACCGGCGGTGACCGGTTCGCGTGCACTGGTGACGAGGTCGTCCACGAGCAGCGGGGTGGCCAGGGCGGCCACGTCGTCGCACACGCCGACGTCGACACCTCGACCTGAGCCCAGTCTCCTACCGGCACACCCGAGCAGGAGACCGAACGCGAACACCGCGCCCTTGTGCGTGTTGATCCCGCCGGTGGCGGTGAACATCGCGTCCTCCGCCGCCCGCCCGATCCGGCGCAGCGCGGTGAGCAGCTCCGCGTCGTGGGCGTCGACGTGCAGCGACCCGCAGGTGGCGAACGTGACCCACCAGGGCGCGAGGGCCTGCGCGCTCACGTACAGGGTGTGCAGGTCCATGTCGCCGTGGGCGCCGGCGTTGCGGGCGTCGACGAGGCCGGGCTTGGGGGTGAGTCGCGCCTCGATGCGCAGCGCCGAGTCGGCGAGCCGGGCGAGGCGTTCGAGGTCGGCGTCCGAAGCCGTGGACGGCAACGGCGGGGGTGTCATGAGCACAGCAGCTCCTCGATCGCGGCCAGCACCGTCGGCAGGTCGTGGGCCCGCGACCGGGCGCAGGGGGACGCCGGTCCGTCGCAGACGAGGCAGCGGCGCGGTGCGGCATCGACGTCCGAGCGCTGCAGAGGCACGCCGTCGACGACGACGTCGAGGTCGAACAGCCGCCCCCAGCGGTGGGATTCCTCGCCGCGCACCAGGCTCCGTTTGACCTCGCGCGGCCCCGGTCCTTCGACGACGGCGTACCCGTGGGGGCCGCTCGCACACTCGTGGGTCTCGGTGTGGAGGATCCTCGCGCCTGCCAGGGAGTCCGCCACCTGCCGCATGGCCGCGGCGAACACCGCGGGGGCCCACGGCGGGTTCTTGTCGGGGCCGGGCACCACCAGGGTCACGCTCACCACCGCACGATCGGCCGACCCGCCGGGCGCGGCCGGGCCGTACTCCCGGGCGAGATCGGCCTGCCGCATCGCGCGACGCTCGCGGGCGGTCAGCACCTCCTGCAGGGTCACGGCGGTGGTCATCGAGACCTCGCGACCTCACGCACGACGTCGATGACGCTCGTGTCGCGGTACCGGATGCGGCCGACGACGCGCTCGCCGAACTCGATGGGCGCGGGGACGCCGGTGATCGCCGTCGCCCGCTCGTACAGCTCCTCGATGCTGCAGACCGGCAGCCCGGCCGAGGTCAGCCGCGCGGCGACGTCGGGGCGGGCCGGGTTGACCGCGATCCCGTGGTCGGTGACGAGGACGCCCACGTTCTCTCCCGGCGTGACCAGCGTCGTCACGCGCGGCACGACCGTGGGGATCCGGCCGCGGATCAGCGGCGCGACGACGATCGCGAGGTTGGCGCCGGCGGCGGTGTCGCAGTGCCCGCCGGAGGCGCCCATCATCAGACCGTCCGATCCGGTGACGACGTTGACGTCGAAGTTCAGGTCGACCTCGAGTGCCGAGAGGATGACGACGTCGAGCTCGTCGACGGCCGCGCCCTTGCCCAGCGGGCTCGCGTACTGGTCGGCGGAGATCTCTGTGTGGCAAGGGTTCTCGGCGAGTGAGCGGCCGGCGACGACGTCGAAGCTCTGGACGTCCATCAGCTTCTCGACGAGCCCCTTGGCGTGGAGGTCGACGATGCCGGCCGTGATGCCGCCGAGGGCGAATCCGGCCGTGATGCCGCGGCGTCGCAGCCGGGGCTCGAGAAACCGGGTGGCGGCGGTGGAGCTGGCGCCCGACCCGGTCTGCAGGGAGAACCCGTCGCGGAAGTACCCGGAGTGCTCGATGACGTCGGCGGCGTGGCGGGCGATGAGCAGCTCGCGCGGGTTGCTGGTGATGCGCGCGGCGCCGATGCTGATCTTGCCCGGGTCTCCGACGGTGTCGACGGCCACGATCATGTCGACCTGGTCCTGGCCGATGCTCGCGGGCAGGTGGGGGTAGTCCACGAGTTGCTCGGTGAGCAGGACGACGGTGTCGGCGTAGCGGGCGTCGACCTTGGCGTAGCCCAGCGAGCCGCACCGGCCCCGCCCGCTGGTGCCGCTCGCGTTGCCCATCGCGTCGCAGGAGGGCACGCCGAGGAACGCGACGTCGATGTGCAGCTCCCCGGACTGGATGAGCGCGACCCGACCGCCGTGGCTGTGGATGTCGATCGGCTCGTCCATGAGGCCGTGGGAGATCTCCGCGGCCAGCTCGCCCCGCATGCCCGAGGTGTAGATGTGCCGGATCACCCCGGTGCGGATGTGCTCGACGAGCCCGGCGTGGCACTTGTTGAGCGAGCTGCCCGCCAGGGTCAGGTGGCGGTACCCCATCCGGGCGAGCGTGCGCACGACGTGCAGCACGCACGCGTCGCCCTCGCGGAAGTGGTGGTGGAAGCTGATCGTGCCGCCGTCCTCCAATCCCGACCGGGCGATCGCCTGCTCGAGGGTGTCGACGAGTTTGCGGGACCGCTTGGTGCCGTGGTCGCGCAGGTGCGGGGTGGCCGCGGCCCAGTCGGAGTAGAGCGCGTGACCGCCGAGCGCCGCGTGACCCGCGGGCAGGGCGTCGGCCAGGCGGGTGGTGCCGCCGCTGTCCTGGGGACCCGAGGAGGAGCCGGTGTTCACGACGTCGTTCCTGTCGTCTCGAGCCGCACGCCCGACGCGGCGGCGTAGGAGATGGTGCGGCGGGCGGCCTCGATGATCGGGGCGTCGATCATCTTTCCGCCGAGGGAGACCACGCCCAGACCTTCGGCCGCGGCGTGCTCGGCGGCCTCGACCACCAGTCGCGCGCGGTCGAGTTCGTCCTGGGTGGGGGCGTAGGCGTTGTGCAGCAGGTCGATCTGGCGGGGGTTGATCAGCGACTTGCCGTCGAACCCGAGCCGCTTGATGACGTCGACCTCGGCGAGGAACCCCTCCTCGTCCTCGACGTCGGAGAACACCACGTCGTAGGCGGCGATGCGCGCGACGCGGGCGGCGTGGAGCACCGCGCACCGGGCGTAGAAGAGTTCGGAGCCGTCGCCGCGGGTGGTGCGCATGTCGATGACGTAGTCGAATCCGGCCAGCGCGATGGAGGTCAGCCGCGGGCTGGAGGAGGCGATCGCGACGGCGTTGACCACGCCGGCGGCCGACTCCACGGCGGCCATGAGCCTGGTCGAGCCGACCTCCCGGCCGCAGTCGCGTTCGATGCTCTCCACGGCGGCCTCGAGATCGACGATGTCCTGGGCCGTCTCGGTCTTGGGCAGGCGGATGACGTCGGCGCCGGCCCGCACGGCCGCTTCGAGATCGGCGCGCCCGAACGGGGTGTCGAGGGGATTGATGCGCACCACCGTCTCCACACCGGCGTACAGGCCGCTGCGCAGGGTGTGCATGACGAGCAGTCGAGCGCTGTCCTTCTCGCGCAGGGCGACTCCGTCCTCGAGGTCGAACATGACGGCGTCGGCGCCGTAGATGTACGCCGTCGACAGCATCGCCGCGTTGGAGCCGGGCAGGAACAGCATGCTGCGGTGCGGCATCCGGTGGGGGTGGCGGGCGCGGGCCAGGGCGTCGGGGTGAGGTCCGTGACGCGCCGGGTCGCCCGCGTGGGTCGTCTCGCTCACAGCACGCTCCAGTCGATCGCGTCGCCGGAGGCGCGCAGGCAGGCGGCCTGGACCCGCGCGCGCAGGGTGCAGTCGAGGGCGCCCTTGTCCTCCACGACGATGCGTCCGGAGTCGACGCCGAGCTCGGCGAGGGTCTCCTTCACCACTGCCCGGATCTGGGCTCCGAACTGGGCCTCGACGGTGGAGACGACCGTGACCTCCAGCTCGTCGTGGGGGAGACCCGGACGACGGCATCGCTGGATTCCAGTGTCCCGGCGAGGGAGTCGTCGACGATGCGCATCAGCTACCTCCGGTGGTGGATGTCAGGAGTTCGAAGGTCGGCCGGGGGACGAGTCCGCGCAGGCCGTCGAGGTCGCCGTCGCGCAGCCGCCGGCGCACCTCGGTCGCCGAGATCGCGGTCGCCTCGCGTTCGAGCCGTGGGATCTCCACGACCTGCACCGGCGGGGCGCCGTCGGTCAGGTCGCGTCGTTCGAGCCAGTGGTGCATGTCGGTGTTGTAGCGGCGGGTCACGGCGCAGTAGGGCTCGGTGCCGACGTAGCGGTGGGTGATGCCGAGCGCGGGCGCGATGTGTTGACGAAAGATGAGCAGGTCGACGGCAGTGGCGACGAGGTCGACGATGCCGCGGTCCTTGAGGAAGTACGTGGGGAACGTGGCCTTGCTGACGACGTACTTGGTGCCGGGGTGGACGTGGATGCGGTCACGCAGGTCCATCTCGGCCACGCCCGCGCGCACGAGGGCGAACCGCTGGTCGAAGGGGAACTGGGAGGCGTCCTCCCGCACGACGAACACGTGCAGGTAGTCGCACTCCATCGCGGCGCGGGTCAGCAGGTGCCGGTGCCCGAGGGTGAAGGGGTTGGCGTTGAGCACGACCCCGCCGACGCGCTCGCGCAGACGGCGGTAGATCTGCAGTTCCTCGGTGTAGGCGTGGATGCCGCGCGGGGTGTTCTCCATCATCAGCACCGTGTCGGGCACCGTGACGATGGGGTGGAATCCGCAGGCGGTGAACGCCTGTTCGTTGCGCGGGGAGGTGTAGAGGAACAGGTGGGAGTGGCCGCGGTCGAGCGCGAGGAACGACAGCTCGAGGATCAACCGGGGCAGGAGGTCCTGGCCCTGCATCTCGTCGCTGACGGCCACGCACTTGACGACGTCGCCGGCGAGCCCGGCGCAGCCGTGCAGGGTGCCGTAGTGGCGGGCCAGGAGGAAGACCTCGATGCTCGCGTCGAGTTCGAGGCCGTGCTGCGCCAGGAACCGGCGGATCTCCTCGATCTCCTCGGGGTGGACGGCGGGGCTCACCGTGGAGAGGTCGATCTCCTCCAGCACGGCGCCATCTCCTTCGCGGACCTCGGTCGACACCCGCGTCCGAAGCCCCCGACGGGACGTGGCGTCGTCCTGATCAGCGTAGGCTCGGCGCCCGCGCCGCCGCCGGAGTTCGGCCAGATCCGGGGCCGTCGGCGCATGGGCCGAGGACGACTGCCTGGAGACTGCGTGCAGCAGGCGTGAACGACGAACGGCTCGTGACCGCGCGCTGCATCCCCTCAGTTGCAGCGCAGGACACGAGCCGTCGAGCGTCGTGATGCGTGGGCCGGCCGGTCAGGCGGCCGCTTCGAACACCGCCGCGTCGAGGTCCTCGAGGAGGTCATCTCCGTCAGGAGGCCCTCCAGCGCGGCGCGCTGGTCGTCGTCCCAGGGCGTGAACGCGGCCTCGATGACGGCGACCGATCCGGTCAGGTCCGCGAGTGCGATCCGCAGCTTGTCGTGAATGGTGCTGGTGCTCATGATCTTTCCCCGATCTGTGCGTCCGGCCCCCGCCGGGTGTCGGCCCCGTGCCGACACCTGCCTATCGGCGGGGTGGGCGGATGTCCAAGAGGATTTTCGAGAAACTTGACGACTGTTCTGGTCGCTCGATCCACTCGCGTCCTGCCCTCGCGAATCCCCTTGCACCACAAGACGAACGTGACCCGGTGGAGAGTTCCCTGGTGAGGGCCGTGAGCTGACGCGGCGCCGCCTCAGCAGGTCGGCGGATCCGCCGGCGGGGTCACGGCGTCGAACCCCTCGCCGATGACGAGGTCGATGCGCGTGTCGGCGCGGTCGACCTGGACCATGACGGCACCCCGCACGTGCCGGGCGAGGACCGCGGCCCCGTCCTTGCCCTTGGTGCCGTGCCGGATCTCGGCCGGGCCGGTGAGCTTGGTGCCCGCGGGGGCGTTGCCGACGGTCCCGACCTCGAACCGCTGGGCACGCAGGGTGTCGGCGGCGACACCCGCGAGGCCGGCGCGGGTGGTGGCGTTGAGGACGTCGACGGTGACACCCGCCGGCGGTTCGAGACACGTGGAGCTGGGGGACGGCGCCGCGGAAGGTGGCGTCCTGGCGCTCTGGATCCCGTCGAGGAGGCGGAGTCCGGCGAAGATCAGCAGCACGACGAGGAGCAGCAGCAGCCCGAGGCGGATCGCGCGTCGCCGGCGGCGGCGATCCGTCGGCATCCCGCCCGTGTACGCGTAGCTCACCTGCGTCCTCCTCGCATCGCCTGCCCCGTGACTGTCGGAGGCGCCCTCACTCCTCGATGGTGCCACGCCGACGTCGCAGGTCAGGATCACCAGGGGTGCCCCGCGCCGCCCCGAGCGCCTACTCTGCCCGGTGTGAGTACCGAGCAGCTCGACGCCATCCGATCCGGTTACGCCACCACGGGGGCGGCGATGCATCTGGGGGCCGCGGTCTCCGGTGCGTCGACCTCGCCCACCGCCCACCCCGACGTGCAGGTGAGTCTCCCGCTGTCGGTGCTCAACCGGCACGGCCTCGTCGCCGGGGCCACGGGCACCGGCAAGACCAAGACGTTGCAGCTCATGGCCGAGCAGTTGTCGACCGCGGGCGTGCCGGTGTTCCTCGCCGATATGAAGGGCGACCTGTCCGGCCTCGGAGCTCCGGGCGCGCCCTCGGAGCGCACCTCCCAGCGCGCGGCCGACGTCGGGCAGACCTGGGAGGCGGCGGGATTCCCCGTCGAGTTCTTCAGCCTCGGTGGCCGTGGCAGCGGCATCCCCATGCGGGCCACGATCACCGACTTCGGTCCGATGCTCCTGTCGAAGGTGCTGGGGTTGAACGCGATCCAGACCTCCAGCCTCGGCCTGGTCTTCCACTACGCCGACAAGCGTGGCCTGCCGCTGCTCGACCTCAAGGATCTGCGCGCCGTCGTGCAGCACCTCACCTCGGACGAGGGCAAGGCCGACCTCAAGGAGCTCGGCGGTCTCTCTTCGGCGACGGCCGGAGTGATCCTGCGCTCCCTGATCGCGTTCTCCGACCAGGGCGCCGACGTGTTCTTCGGCGAGCCCGAACTCGACACGGCCGACCTGCTGCGCACCTGTGAGGACGGCCGCGGTCTCATCTCCTGCCTCGAACTCCCCGCCGTGCAGGATCGCCCGGCGATGTTCTCGACCTTCCTCATGTGGCTGCTCGCCGACCTCTTCCAGGACCTCCCCGAGGTCGGCGACGTCGACAAGCCGAAGCTCGTGTTCTTCTTCGACGAGGCGCACCTGCTGTTCGACGACGCGAGTAAGGAGTTCGTCGACCAGATCGAGCAGACCGTCCGCCTCATCCGCTCCAAGGGCGTCGGGGTCTTCTTCGTCACGCAGAGCCCGCGCGACGTGCCCGCCGGGGTGCTCGGGCAGCTCGGCAACCGGGTGCAGCACGCCCTGCGCGCGTTCACCCCGGAGGACGAGAAGGCGCTGCGCGCGACCGTCAAGACCTTTCCCAAGAGCGAGTACGACCTGGGAGAACTGCTGACCAGCCTGGGGATCGGCGAGGCGGTCGTCACCGTCCTGTCCGAACGGGGCGTGCCGACGCCGGTGGCCTGGACGCGGATGCGGGCGCCGCAGTCGCTCATGGCGCCCATGGAGGAGGCACGGATGCAGGAGGTCATCGCCGCCTCCCCCTTAGGGCCAAGTACGAGGAGGCGGTGGACCGGGAGTCCGCGTACGAGAAGCTCGCCGCACGCGTCGCCGGTGCAGGCGAGGCTGCCGAGGGCGGCGCCGGGCAGACGGCACCCGAGGCGGATCGACCTGCATCACAAGGCGGCCCGCAGCCCATCCCGATCCCGCAGGACTCCGAACCCCGCCGTGAACGGGCCCGGGAACGTCAGGACCCGGGCATGCTCGAGCAGGTCATGGAGAACCCGATGATGCGCTCGATGCTGCGCAGCGCCGGCACGGCCATCGGCCGCGAGATCACCCGCAGCATCTTCGGAACGGCCCGCCGCCGCCGACGCTGAACCACCCTCGAACCGCCCCGAACCGCCTCCGATGAGAGGCGGTTCGAGGTTTTCCGGCGGGTCATCGGGGCGGATGGTCCGTGACGAATCGCCTCGAGTTCGTATCCTGGGTGCGCATCTGGCCGGCCGACAAGGAGGACCTCGTGGCACGCGAGCGGCTGGTACAGCAGACCGTCGATCATCTGCTCGAACGCATCGTCGGGGGTGAGCTCGACATCGAGGCGCCCCTGCCGGCGCAGTCCGTCCTCGCCACCGAGCTGCACGTCAGCCGCCTGACGGTGCGGGAGGCCGTCGAGACCCTGCGTTCGCGCGGCATCGTCGACGTGCGGCACGGCAGCGGCACGTACGTGATGCCCCCGACGGAGTGGACCGACGCCGACGCCATCAGCGCGTTCGTCGGGCGCGAGGGCGCCGGAGATCAGGTGTCGCTGCAGGTCATCGAGGTGCGTCGCATGATCGAGGTGGGTGCCGCCGAGACGTGTGCGTACCGGCGGACCGAGGCCGATCTCGTCGAGCTCGACCGGCTGGTGGAGGTCATGCGCGAGACGCACGAGCGCGACGACCTCGACGGTTTCGTCGTCGCCGACATGGCCTTCCACGGGGTCATCCTGCGCGGGTGCCGCAACCCCTTCCTCGCCGTGGTGTACGAACCCCTCATCCGGGTCCTGCGCAAGACGCGCGCCCAGACCTCCGCCGTGCCCGTCATCCGCGAGCACGCCATCGCGCACCACACCGCGATCGCCGCGGCCGTCCGCGCGGGCGACGGGCCGGGCGCCCGTGAGGCGATGCGTGCCCACATGAGCCAGACCTCCGACGACCTGCGCATCCACGTCCTCGACCGGTCCTGAGGCAGGGCACGTCCGCCCCGACTCGCGCGACGACTCGCCCGCCGGAACTGGGGGTTGTGTCCGGCGCCGTCGTCTCCTAGGGTCTCTCATCAGATATCTGATGAGTCGATCTCAAAGGAGAGATCCATGGCCGTTGCTCTGTCCGATCTGCTCGCGGACGTCCCGGACGGGGACGAGGTGGGGGCCGACCAGGTCGCCGACGCCGTCGCCCGATCCGGCCGGGTGCTCGTCGTTCTCGACGACGACCCGACGGGGACGCAGTCCGTCTCGAACCTGCCCGTCATCACCGGCTGGTCGCCCGACAGCCTCCCGGCGAGCCTGGAGTGGGCGTTCTCCACCGGGGCCCCCGCGGTCTACGTCATGACGAACTCGCGCAGCCTCGGCCCCGACGACGCCGCGCAACGCAACCGCGATGTCGCCGCCGCCGCGTTCCAGGCCGCCGCGACGACGGGCCGCCCGATCGGGTTCGTCTCCCGCTCCGATTCCACTCTGCGGGGCCACTTCCCGCTCGAGACCGACGTGCTCGCGGAGGTCGTGGAGCAGCAGTCGGGGGAGAGCGTCGACGGCGTCGTGCTCGTCCCGGCGTTCGGCGACGCGGGCCGCATCACGGTCGGTGGCGTGCACTACATGGGCACGGCAAAGGACGGGTACACCCCCGTGGCGGAGACGGAGTTCGCGACCGACGCCACCTTCGGCTACTCCCACTCCGACCTGCGGGCATGGGTGCAGGAGAAGACCGACGGCCGGATCCGCGCCGAGGACGTCGAGGTCCTCGACCTCACCACCCTGCGCACCGACCGCGCGGCGGCCGTGGCCCTCCTGACCGGGCTGTCCGGCGGCACCCCGGTCGCCGTCGACATCGTCACCGAGAACGACTTCCGCCTGCTGGCCCTCGCGCTGGACGAGGCCGAGACCCAGGGCGCCCGCCTGCTCTACCGCGTCGGACCGCCGTTCGTGCGCGGTCGGATCGGGCAGGAGCAGCGCACGCCGCTGACGTCCGAGGAGGTCGACCGCATCCGCGCGAGCCGCGAGCAGCACGAAGGCGATTCGGCTGACGTCGGTGGGCTGGTGGCCATCGGCTCCCACGTCGGCCTCACCACCCGCCAGCTCGAACGGCTGCGCGCCGACCGCGGCCTGGTCGAGGTCGAGATCGACGTCCACGCGGTGCTGGACGACGCCACGCGGCAGCCGCATCTCACCGAGCTGATCCACCGGGCGGCCGAGGCGCTGACCAGCGGAGACGTGATCGTGCGCACCAGTCGCACCCTCGTGAAGGGTGAGAACGCAGAGGAATCCCTGGCCATCTCGCGGCGGGTCTCCTCCGCGCTGGTCGACGTCGTCGCCGGAGTCCTGAAGGTGCGTCCGCCGCGGTTCGTCGTGGCCAAGGGCGGCATCACCAGCTCCGACGTCGCCGAGCACGCCCTCGGCATCGAGCGGGCCATCGCCGTCGGCCCGATGCTCCCCGGCATCGTCTCGCTGTGGGAGCCGGTCGACGGCCCCGCTCGCGGCATCCCCTACATCGTGTTCGCCGGCAACGTCGGCGACGCGTCCTCCCTGTCGGCCGTGGTCGACACCCTCTCCTCGAAAGGTCACCAGGCATGACGACGGTCGCAGTGTTGGGACTGGGGGCGATGGGCCTACCCATGGCCCGCCATCTGTCCGGGAGTTTCGCTGTGCGCGGCTTCGATCCGCTGCCCGAGCGGGCCGCGATGTTCGACGGCGGACGCACCTCGGCCCGTGAGGCGGCCGAGGGCGCCGACGTCGTGCTGGTCGCCGTCCGCACCGCCGATCAACTGCGTGAGCTGCTGTGGGGTGAGGCCGGGATCGCCGGCGCGCTCACCCCGGGCGGGGTCGTGCTGTTGACCTCGACGGTGGGCATCCAGGCGGTGCGCGACATCGCAGGCCGGCTGGACGAGGCCGGGCTGCACCTCGTCGACGCGCCGGTCTCCGGCGGACCGACCCGGGCCGGTGACGGCTCGCTGCTGGTCACCGTGGGTGCCACCGACGAGGGGTACGCGGCCGCCGGTGCCGTGCTCGAGGCGATGGCCGGGACGCTCGTGCGCGTCGGCGACAAGCCGGGGGACGGGCAGGCCATGAAGACCGTCAACCAGTTGCTCTGTGGGGTGCACATCGCCGCCGGCGCAGAGGCGCTCGCGCTCGCGGACGCCCTCGGGCTGGACCCGGCGGTCGCCCTGGAGACGCTCGGGGCGGGTGCCGCGCAGTCGTTCATGCTTGGTGACCGTGGCCCGCGGATGCTGCAGGCCTACGACGAGGACGGCGCCGAGGTGCGCAGTCGTCTCGACATCTTCGTCAAGGACATGGGCATCGTCGGTGACGCTGCTCGTGGGGCCAAGCTGGCCACCCCGATCGCCGCCGCCGCCGAGCAGCTCTACCTGCTCGGGCAGGCCGCCGGCCTGGAGGCCTCCGACGACTCCAGCGTCATCACCGTCGTCGCGCCGTCGCGCCGCCAGAAGGAGGCACAGGCATGAGCACCGCTTACCTGCTCGGGCTCGCGGTGGTCGCCATCGCGAGCCTGCTGTTCCTCGTCATCAAGCTGAAGATGCCGGCGTTCGTCGCGATCCTGCTCGTCGCGGGTGCCACGGCGCTCGCCGGTGGGATCGCCGTCGGGGAGGTGATCCCGACACTGACGGCCGGCATGGGCAAGACACTCGGGTCGGTGGCGATCATCGTGGGTCTGGGCGCGATGCTCGGCCGCATGATCGAGGCCTCCGGCGGCGCGGAGCGATTGGCGCGCACGTTCACCGACAAGCTGGGGCAGAAGCGGGTCATCGCGGCGGTGACCGCTGCGGCGTTCGTCCTCGGCATCCCCGTGTTCTTCGACGTGGGGTTCATCATCCTCGCCCCGATCGTGTTCGGGTTCGCTGCCGTGGCCGGCATCTCGCCCCTGCGGATCGGATTGCCGGTGGCCGCAGTGCTGCTCGCGGTCCACGTCGTCGTTCCGCCGCACCCGGGCCCGGTGGCCGCGGCGGCGACGCTCGGCACCGACCCCGGCCTGTTGACGATCATCGGTCTGCTCGCGTGCATCCCGATGAGCGTCGTCTGCTTCTTCGTGAGCAAGAAGATGAACCTCGAGAAGTACACGCTCGGCGACTCGCCCGCCACCGCCGCCCTGGAGGCCAGCGAGCACACGCCGGAGGCGGGCAAGCGGACTCCGGGCGCGGGGATGGTGCTGGCGCTGATCCTCATCCCGCTGGGGTTGATCATGGTCGGCACGACCGGCGCGATGCTGCTGCCCGAGGGTGACCCGATGCGCGGCTGGCTCGGGTTCGTCGGCGCCCCGGCGTTCGCGCTGATGATCGGCGTGCTGCTCGCGTACGTGCTGGTCAGCCGCAATCAGGGCTGGGACATGACGCGCCGCGGCGACATCATGGACTCGGCGCTGCCGACGGTGGCGGTCATCATCTTCGTCACCGGCGCCGGTGGCGTGTTCGCCAACGTGCTCATCGAGACGGGCGTCGGTGCGGCGCTGTCGGGCACCCTCGCCGGGATGGGCATGCCGCTGTTGTTGAGCGCGTACCTCATCGCCGCGTCGCTGCGGATCGCGCAGGGCTCGGCGACGGTCGCCATCCTCACCACGGCCGGGCTCGTGCAGTCGTCGGTGGCGGAGGCCGGCCTCAGCCCGGTGGAGAACGTGCTGGTCCTGTGCGCCATCGCCTTCGGCGGATACATCGCCTCGCACATCAACGACTCCGGCTTCTGGATCGTCACGCGATACCTGGGCCTCTCGGTCGCCGACGGCATCAAGACCTGGACGCTCCTGTCGACCATCGGTTCGGTCGTCGGCTTCGCGACGGTCGCCGCGGTCTGGGCGGTGGTCTGACCCGACGACACGCCCGGGACGGTCCGCCGACGCCGACCCTAACCGCTCGCTACCACGATGCTGCGCCCGTGCTCCTCCTACAGGAGGAGCACGGCCGCAGTCCGGTGTGTGTGAGTCGATCTGACGACCCCCGGGCCTCGAGGAGTACCTCGCCGGTGCTCGGTGAGAACGTTCAGCGTCCGTACGCGACGCCGTCGAGGCGCAGCGTCTTTCCGTTCGGTCCGTTGTGCACGACGGTGACGACGTGCTTGCCCCAGGACACCGGAATCGGCTTGAGCACCTGACGCACCTTGGTGTTCTTGTGGCGCGTGTTCACGGTGGCGACGCGTCGCCCGTCGACGTAGATCGCGGCGGGGGCGCCGGTGGGTGAGGTGCCGAACCACAGCATGATGCGGTTGGTGGTCGGCGTCTTGGCGGTCCAGGCCGAGTTGCGTTGCGGGGTGATGGCCATGGTGCCGCCGACGGCGCCGTTCTGCTTGATCATCCGCCACGTCCGCCCCGGGGCCGACCTGACGTCGGTGGGGAACCACACGGTCGTCGCCGACGACCACGGCGACACGCGTCCGTTCGCGACCGCCTGCGCGGTGACCTCGATGATGCTGCCCGGCTTGGCGCGCATGACGGCGGAGCGGGCGCGGGTCTCCTGGGTCCAGGGGCGCCACGGTGCCCGTGCGCGCACGTTGTTGCCGGTCAGGGTGATGACGCGGTACCGCACGTTGAATTTGCTGGTGGCCGGGTAGCCCGCGGGCGGTGCCCACTGGACGGTGCTCGCCCCGAGCATGAGGGACTCCGTCGAGGCCCGCACGGTGGGAGCCGCGGGCTTGGTCGCGGGTCCGCCGAGCTTGATGACCCACTCGGTGGTGCCGGAGAGGGCGTAGGCCTTGGGGTCGGCGCTCACGGCCTGCACCTCGACGGAGGTCTTCGTTCCGACCGGAACCTCGATGGTCGTGGCCTTCTCCGACGTCTTCTGAGGCTTGCCGTCGACGATCCACGTGACGCCGGGGACGTGCTTGACGGTGACGATGTTCGGCCCGCGCCCGGCCGGCTTGGTCTTGGTGGCGGGGATCGGGTCGCCCAGTCGCAGCGTCGGAATCCTGTTGTCGGGCACCTGGACCGAGGAGGTGGCGTCGAAGGTGTGAGTCCAGCGGGTCTGGTCCTCCGGCAACGGAATACCGTCCGGTGTCGCGAGGCGGAATCCCTTGTCGGGAGTCGCCGTGACGGTGACCGTGCCCTTGCCCGGCGAGACGCCCGGCTTGCCGGAGTACTTCACACCCCGCACCGACGGGATCGTCACGGTGTCGTTGGCCGACCCCACCTCGTCGACGAACGTCGGCTCCGCCGGCTGCACACAGTCCTCGTTCGTGAGCTTGAACTGCTCGGTGCCCCGAGTGTTGTCCGAGCCCGCGAGCAGGAGTGGGAGGTACTCGAAAGTGCCGTTGCCCGTGTACTGCAGCACCCTGATGAGCAGAAACGACTTCGAGTCGTCATCGGTGCGTCGCCAGGAATCGCCGATCCGGATGAGGCCCCGCTTGAATGCGGCCTCTTCCTCTGCGCTCAGGCCGTCGGGTATCGGTGTTGTGGCCTTCTTCGGCGCCTTTCCGTCGGGGAGCACCTGCAGCCAGTACGACCCGCGGACGTCGATATCGAGGAAGTCGACCCGGCCGCAGCCGTCGGTGATGGTCACCTCGGGATCGCTCGTTGCCGCGTGCGCGGTGGTCACGGGGACCAGCGCGGTCAGCGCGGCGGCGGCCGCGACGGAGATCTTCGTACCCAATCCGTGGGTCATGGCTGTCTCTTCCGTGAGAGGTGGAGTCGTGCCGGCGGGCGCACCGCCGGCGGTCGAATCAGGGGGTGGGCTGGATCAGGCGGTAGTCGCGCTCGATCTTGGTGGTCACCACGGGAGTGGCGCCGGTGCCGAAGTCGACGGTCATGCTCGTCGCGCCCGTGTTCGTGATGTCGGTGGCCTTGATCGCCAGCGTCTTGTTCGACGTCCTCGTCCCGCTCGTGGTCGAGTACTTGGCGGACCAGGAGACGACGCCCTCGGCCGGGGTGAACGTGGCGGTGGTGCCAGAGACGACACCCTGGTTGACGCGGGCGATGTCACGAGCGTCGCTGGTGAACGCGTACTCCGTTTTCGTCAGCTCGGACGTGCCGACGGTGAACCCGCGGTTGGCGACAGGCTTGACGAACACCTTGGCGGTCGCCTCCCCTTGGTGAAGCGCGGCTTGTAGGTGGCGACGCCGGTCTTGTCGGCCTTGACCGCCTTGTAGACGATCTTCTCGCTGCCGTCCCTCTGCTTGACCGGCTGACCGACCCACCAGGTGAACGAGCGGTCGCTCGTGAGCTTGAGCGTGTCCTTGGCCGTGCCCGCGAGGTCGCTCTCCTTGATGTCCTCGTTCTTGACCACCTTGGCGGCCATGGCGCCGTCGGTGAAGTCGACGTCCTTCGGTGCATATCCGTCGGGAAGCTGGTAGCCCTTCAGCGCCAGCGCCTCGACCTTGACCTTGTTCGCCACGAGGTCGTCGGGGTCGACGCGCAGGTAGGCGGTGCCCTTGACCGTCACCTTCTTGGTGCTGCTGCCGATCTTCCACACGACTCCGGGCAGACCTTCGATCTTGACGGTCTCGTAGGCGGCGCCCGGGCCGTAGCCCTTGTGAGCGTCGGCGGGGTTGTCACCGACGCTGACACGGTCGTTGAGCGTCGCCGGGAGGATGACGGTGTCGGCCTCGGTGAGCGTGTTGGTGAAGGTGGGGGCCGTTTCGGACAGGGTGTAGCCGGCATCAGGGGCCACGGTGACCGCGGTGCTCCCGGGCACGGCCGGCACCACGCGATCGGTCTTCGTGCCGAAGGACGCACTGTCGTAGGTGGCGGTGGTGGATCCGGTGGTCACGGTCCAGACGACACCCTTGACGTTGGTCAGGGTCACCGAATCCCTCTTGCCGGGAACGTCGTTCCAGGTCGCCGAGATCGTGGACACGTCCACGGGAGGTGCAGGCGTGCTGCTGGGGGCGGGGAAGGTCCACTGAGAGGGCAGTCCCGCCGGCACGGTAAAGGTGTACTTCGGGTCACCGGTCACTGCGGCAAAGGTGACTGTCGAGGCGGCGGTGACGGGGGAGTCCGCGACGGACTTGCCACCGGTGAATGCGACGGAGGTCCCATTCAGCTTCCAGTCGATCCCGGGAACGTTCGTGAACTGGATGGAATCGTTGTCCGACCCGGGTCGGTCGATGAGGCGCGGGTACTGAGACGCCTTGATGGCGAGGGCCTTCGGAGCGGTCGCGGCCGTGGCCGGCACGGCGAGACCCACGCCGGTGAGGCCGAGGGCGACGGTGGCGGCGATGGTCCGGGCGGTGCGCACGGGGCGAGCGGTGCTCATGAGGTCCTTCTCTCTGATGTCTTCATCCGTGAAGCGGTGAGGGTCTCGTGGGATGCCCACGACGCTCGTGGCCCGTGCTGCGGGGTGCAGTCGGAACGTCGTCCTGTACGGCCGACCACAGCGCGGTGCGATCCTCCCGAATGTCACGAATGCATAACGGAGGCGATGGCGTTGAAGGGTCACACAACTCGTGAACGCCGGTTGGATGCATCCGGCGCGGGCTCGCGGCCGGACCTCGGCGCTCGGGTGCTCCCTACGAGAAGGCGGTGATCGTGTTGTCGCTGCGTTCGGGGGTGGCGACCTGGGCGGTGCGTTCGGCGAGTTCGTCCCACGAGACTCCCGTGAGCGCGCACAGGATGCTGCGCAGGGCGACGACGGCGGCGAGGGTGCCGTCGACGCAGGTCGCGTTGTCGGGGTAGCCGGTGGCGCGCAGGACGGCGCCTTCGATGACCAGCCCGAGGACCTTGGAGAGGTCGATGAGGCTGTCTTCGTGCAGGTTGATCGGGAGCTGGTAGGCGGTGCCGATGGCGGCGTAGCTCGCGGCCCACAGGGCGAGTTGCACCTCGTAGTTGCGGGCGACGTAGCCGCGGATCGTCTCGTCGCGGGGGAACATCAGCCGCATGACGTTCTGCAGGCGGTAGAGGTGCCCGATGGGGGAGCGTTCGGTCTCCTCGGTGGCGATGCGGGTGATGAGCTCCCCGAACGTGAGCTCCGGGATGGCCTGCAGCAGCCGCGCGTGGGACTCGGTGAGGCGGGTGGTGTGCACCGCCGGCCGGAAGAGGTAGGCGGCGAGGTCGAGCTGGTAGTTGGCCGCGAACGTCCACCGTCTGATGAGGCGGGCCTTGTTGGCGCTGCCCGGGTCGACGCCCTGCTCACGGCACATGTCGCGGAACGACTCCATCACCCGCTCGACCGGCAACGTGTCGAACAGGCCGTTCGCGTTGGTGTAGGCGACGTGGGAGTCGTGGTTCGCCTCACGGTCGAGCACGGCCTCCCCGAGCGCGCGGATGCCCGCCTCGAGCAGCCACCGCACCTCCGGCTCGTTGGGGTCGCGGGGCTCGGGGCCGCGGCGGGTCGTCAGCTCCGCCAGGTGGGTGACGACTCCCGTGAGGTCGTCGTCGTTGGGCGTCGCGTACGGACAAGCTGATAGCCCCGACATGCTGTCCCCTTCGTGAGACTTCCTCGCGACATTCTCCCCGGCGAGAGCACGCGAGCGCGCGAAACAGCCCCGGCGACTTCGCTGCGTCCGGGCACACCGCGTGACGACCGCCCCGCCGACGCCTGGTGAGGCCGTGGAGTCACCTCGCCCACCAGGGGTGTCGGGGCGGTACAGGCCACCGACATCCAGCCCGTCTCAAGGCGTTTCGTCGCTCATCGAGCGAGGACTGTTGCGGCCGAACGTCTCAGGTGGGTCAGCCTGCGCGCCGACACTGGGGGTATGAGCATGACTACCGATGACCGCGCACCCGCCTCCCTGGACGCGCGGCGCGAGCGCTTCTACACCTGGCCGCGCACCCGCAGGGGAGGTTCGTACGGGTGGGGGCGTGTCGTCCTCGGGTTCGTGCTCGTCATCCTGGGATGCGCTGTCATCGCGGTCGTCGCGGGGTCGGTGCTGGGGATGGCCACGGTCGGCGACGGTGGCGCGCCCACGCGTCCCTCTCCGGTCATGGGCACTCTGCAGGCGGCGTTGCCGACGGCCCTGTGGGGGCTGGTGGCCCTCGCGGTCGCGCGGTTCGTCTTCTCGATGCGGCCGGCTGATCTGATGTCGCATCTCCCCGGTGTCCGGTGGGGGTTGCTGGCCACGTCCACCGCCCTGGCGTTCGTCGTCTTCGCGGCGATGTCGGCCGTGCAGTTCGCGCTCAGGGGAACGACGCCCCGACTCGACAGCGCGGTCCTGGCCGCCCTCGTGGCGGTCGTGCTCATCGTGCCGTTCCAGGCCGTCTCCGAGGAGTTGCTCTTCCGAGCCCTCGGCACCCAGATGCTGTTGGGCAAGATCGGCGTCTCGACCGCCAAGTTCTGGATCGTCAGCCTCGTTCTCAGCCTCTCCTTCGCCCTGCTGCATGCGGCGACGAACCTGCCGGTGCTGATCTCCCTCTTCTGCTTCGGAGCGCTGTTCTCGTTCGTGGCGTGGAAGACGGCGGGGATCGAAGCGGCGTGCGGAATCCACATCGCCAACAACGTCGTCTTCGTCGCGGCCGGGCTGCTCCGAGGCGAGGACCTCGGCGCGACGCAGTCGAACGCCACCTCCGCCGTCCTCCCGCTCGTGGCGCAGTTCGTCATCGCCCTCGTCGTCATGGTGATCGCCCTCCGCCTCGCCGCGCGGGACAAGCGCACGGCGTGACCAGCGGCTGAGGACCTCGGACATGCCGTGGGAGAACTGCCCGAGTCGGTGCGGGATGCTCTTGGGGCGACACAGATGCGGGCACTTCGAGGAATGCGTGATCGCCTCTCGCACAACGACCGGGCGACCAACCTGGACATCGTGTGGGTCGCCGCCACGCGGGATCTCCCGGTGCTGCGAGATCGAGTTCGAGCACTGCTGCGGCAGGGGTGAGCGACGCCTCGCAGACGCGACGCTTCGGTGAGTCGGGCGCCGCAGTTGATCAGGCGTGACGCCGCGGACTGCCACTCGGCGTCGTGCCGCTGAGCTCCTCGGCCGTGGCGTCGCGACGCCGGGAGGCGAGGAATCCGCTGCCGGCGGTGACGAGGGAGAGCAGGATCAGCAGGGTCGCCGGTCCCATCGAGGAGTTGCCCGTCGCCGCGTAGGCCCAGGTGGCCGCGAAGGGGACGAAGCCACTGACGACGGCCCCGATGTTGGAGGCCAGCGCGACGCCCGAATAACGCAGGTTGGCCGGGAACAGCGACGTGAGGAGCACTCCCGACGCGGCGTAGGGGATCGACAGCAGCGCGACGGCGATGACGATCGCCAGGACGACCATCGCAGGGTTTCGCGTGTCGAGCATGAGGAACGCTGGGATGGCCACCAGGGCACTGAGCACGCCACCGAGGAGCGTCACCCGCCCGGCTCCGAACCGTTCGACGGCGCGACCGAACGCGATGAGGATGACGATCTCGACGGCTGCGGCCGCCAGGGTCGCGCCCAGCAGGAGCGAGCGGGGCAGTCCGAGGGTTCCGGTGCCGTAGGCGATCGCGAAGGTCGTCACGAGGTAGAAGCCGCCGACGCCGAGCAGGGTCGAGCCGGCGCCGATGAGCAGCTCGCGGCGGGTGAGGGAGAAGACGTCGCGGACCGGCGTCTTCGCCAGCTCTTCCTCCTTGAGCATCACCTCGAACAGGGGCGACTCCTCGATCTTCACCCGCAGGTACAGCGCGATGGCCAGCAGCGGGATCGCCGCGAGGAACGGCAGCCGCCAGCCCCAGGACATGAAGTCCTCCTGCGGCAGGAGCCCCACCGCCAGGAACGCGCCGGAGGACAGCAGCGTGCCGACGGGCGATCCGATCTGGGGCATGACGCCGAACCGGCCACGCTGCTCGGGCGGGGCGTGCTCGATGGCGAGGGTGACCGCGCCACCCCATTCGCCGCCGACCGCCAGCCCCTGCACGAGCCGGAGGAGCGTGAGCAGGATCGGTGCGGCCACACCGATGGTGACGTAGCTCGGCAGCAGACCGATCAGCGCGGTGGCCACCCCGATCATGATGACGGTGATGATGAGGGTCTTCTTGCGACCCACCTTGTCGCCCATGCGTCCGAAGATGACGGCACCCACCGGGCGGGCCGCGAACCCGACACCGAAGGACGCGAACGCCGCCATCGTCGACGCGACAGGGTTGTCGGTGACGAAGAAGACGCGGTTGAAGACGAGGGAGGCAGCCGTTCCGTAGAGGAAGAAGTCGTACCACTCGAGAGCGGTCCCGACGAAGGCGCCGAACGCGACCTTGCGCGCTTCGGCCGCGGTGTCGGCCGTGCGGTGCGGGGTGGAGGGGGAGGTCATGGGGGCTCCGATGCGAATCAGGCGGGCGGAGGGGCGACCGGGAGTCCGATCCCGGTGTCGTGGGTGGCCAGACCATCGAGGACGGTCGCGAGCACCGTGGTGGCGGCTACGTCTTCGGGCGCCGCTCGGCTGATGTCGGTGTCGAGGACGACGAGATCGGCGAGCCTACCGGGGGTGAGGGCGCCGCGGCGGTCTTCGTCGCGGGCGATCCACGCGGCGTCCACGGTGTAGGCGCGCAGGGCGGTGACGGCGTCGACGCGTTCGTCGGGTCCGAGGACGACTCCCGACTCGGAGAGCCGGTCCTGCATGGTCGCCATCGCGAGGAGCGGGGCGCCCTCGGCGACGGGCCGGTCGCTGCTGCCCGGCACGCGCAGACCGGCGTCGAGGAACGACTTGTGCCGGTACAGCAGCTTTGCGCGCTCGGGACCCATCGAGGTGGCCATGTCGTCGCCGAACTCCCGGAGGAATCGCATCTGTGGCACGGGGGTGACATCAAGACGCGCCATCCGTGTGATCTGGGAGTCGGAGGTGATCCCGGCGTGCTCGATGCGGTGACGCGGGCGGCGACCCGTCTGTGTCCCGGACGAGGCGGCCTCCTCGAACACGTCGAGGGCGAAGTCGACGGCGGCGTCGCCGATGGCGTGCGCGGCGATGTCCCAGCCTCCGGCGATCGCGGCGAGGATCTGGCGGCGCATCGTGTCGGCGTCGTCCTGGAGGTAGCCGGCCGGGTGGTCGGGGTTGCAGCGGCAGGCGTAGTCCTGCGTCATCGCGGCGGTTCGGGCGATGAGCGACCCGTCGAGCCAGATCTTCATCGCCCCGATGCGGAGGTGGTCGTCGCCCAGACCGGTCGTGAGGCCCAGGTCGAGACCGAGGTCGATGCCGTCGTCGTCGGTGCCTCGCACGGAGTGGAGTCCGGCGACCGTGGGCATGAGTCGGGTGCGTACTTTCAGGCGCCCGGCGTCGAGGCATCGCTGGTGGGCGGCCAGTTCGAGGGTGACCGGCCCACCCAGCCGGCGCCGATGCCGCACTCGGTGACGTGGGTGAGTCCTTCGGTGGCGTACACCTGGCTGGCCCGGGCGATGGCGTCTTCGAGGGTGTGCAGGGGGTAGGGCGTGACGAGCGCGACGACGAGGTTCTGGGCCTGTTCCTGCAAGACTCCGGTGGGTCCGTTCTCGTCGGTGACGACGACTCCGCCCTCGGGGACGGTCGCCGAGCCGGCGAGGACGCCGATGCGGTCGAGCAGGGGCGTGTTGACCATGCAGATGTGCCCGCTGCGGTGTTTCAGCCACACGGGCCGGCCGTGGGCTGCGGAGTCGAGGCGTGCGCGGTCCGGCGTCCCGCCGAGGGTCGTGTCGTCGTAGCCGCTGCCGATGACGAGGGTGTCGGGAGGGAGGGTGGCGGCGCGTTCGGCGACGGCCTCGTAGAGCGTCTCGAGGTCGGCCATGCCCATGAGGTCGATCTCTTCGAGGGCGAGCCCGTACCAGGCCATGTGGTTATGGGCGTCGCCGAAGCCGGGGACGACGGTGGCACCGCCGAGATCGATGCGGTGGCGGGCGGGCAGGTCGGCGAGTTCCTCGGCGTCGCCCACAGCGAGGATGCGGCCCTGATGGATGGCGATCGAGGAGGCCGCGGGGGTGTGCGGGTCGAGGGTGACGATGTTCGCCCCGGAGAGGACCAGGTCGAGGGGTGGGAGGCCGCGTCGGGGGCCGTTGTCGTGGGTCATCCGGATCCTTACGCGAGGTGGTGCAGGCGGGTGAGGGGCAGCCGGCGTGCATGGTGGACGGGGATCTCGCGGCCGTTCACGATCGCCGGGTGCGGTTCGCCGACGGCGTCGATGCGGGGGTTGGCAGTGTTGTGGAGCATGTCGGCGGAGGTCAGACCACGCGACCGTGTCACGGCGGTGTAGGTGCGGCCGGAGGGCAGGGCCGACAGTGACGCCGGGTTCTCGGTCGCTGCCGTGGAGACGAAGACGTGCGCGAGTCGGGCGGGCGCGTCGCCGAGGCCGCCGTAGAAGGGGCGCATGCGGCGGGGTTGGGTGAGGCGGGTCGAGCCCGACCCCGACCCGGCAGCGCCCCACGCGACGAAGCCGGACTTCACGACGGTCTCCGGGGACGTGCCGAACCAGGCGGGGTGCCACAGGAGGATGTCGGCGATCCGGCCGGGCGCGATCGAGCCGACCTGGGCGGCGAGGCCGTGGGCGATGGCCGGGTTGATGGTGATCTTGGCGAGGTAGCGCTTGACCCGCTCGTTGGCGGGGTGGTCAGGGCCGGTCTCACCGGCGAGGCCGGCCTGGACGTGCGCGAGTTGCCATGCGCGGCGGCCCATCTCGGCGATGCGGCCCATGCCGAGGGCGTCGGAGTTGATGATCGCGATGCCGCCCATGTCGTGCAGGGCGTTCTCGGCGGCGATCGCGTGTTCGCGAATGCGGGAGGCGGCGATGGCGACGTCGCTCGCCACCGATGCGTGACCGCGGTGGACGGTCATCGTCATCGGGCCGAGTTCGGCGACGGTGTCGGGGGTGAGCGGCAGGGTGGGGGTCGTCGAGCTCGTGAGGACATGGGGATGCTCGACGATGCGCAGGAGGTCGGGGTGTCCGCCGCCGCCTTCGACGTGGTAGGCGTGCACGGTGCGGCCGCGGGTGGCGGCGATGGTGTCCTCGAGGTATCCGGTCTCGTTGAGGGTGTCGGTGTGCAGGGCGACGGGCAGGTCGGTCACCTCGGCGACGGTCAGGCACTTGTCGATGACGGCGGGGGAGGCGCCCCAGTCCTCGTGGATCTTGTACCCGCCGGCGCCGGCGAGGGCGGCGCGTTCGAGGAGTTCGGTCGACGTGCTCGAGCCGCGGGCGAGGAACGCGGCGTTGATGGGGATGCCCGACCAGCCCGCGATGAGGGAGTGCAGGTTGGTCTCGGGGTTGGCGCCGACGTCCCACACCCCGCCGATGCCCATGCCGACGATCGTCGTGATGCCGGAGGACAGGGCTGCCTGGGCGAGGTCGGCGTTGGAGAGGTGGACGTGGCTGTCGACCAATCCCGGTGTGGCGATGAGTCCTTCGGCGGGGATCATCGCGGTGTGGGAGTCGACGACGAGGTCGACGCCGGTCTGCACTTCGGGGTTGCCGGCGCGGCCGACGCCGACGATGCGGCCGTCCTTGATGCCGATGTTCGTCTTGCGCACGCCGAGGATCGGGTCGATGAGGACGACCCCGAGGATCACCATGTCCAGGGCGCTGTCGCGGCCGGCGCGTGGGGTGACGAGTGCGCCGTGGCGGGCGGTCTTTCCGCAGCCGCCGACGAGTTCTTCGCCGGCTTCGGTGTCGTCGGCCTCGACCTCGACCCACAGGTCGGTGTCGCCGAGGCGGATGCGGTCGCCGGTGGTCGGGCCGTAGAGGGAGATGTAGTCGCGGGCGTCGATGCTGGTCATGGGGCTTCTCCGGTCATCTCGACGGCAGTGACCTCGATCTGCTCGCCTGCGTCGATGCGGCGGGAGATTCCGGCGGGGACGTCGAGTCGCCAGCGTCCGTCAGGGAGTCCGCCGATGGTGATGGCGTCGTTGAGAGCGTCGAGCGGGGCGTGGGAGGAGATCCAGATCGAGTCTCTGCCGGCGTTGTGGATGGTGCAGGGGCTTCGGCGACGCCCTGGGGCGAGGGCACGCCGGTCGGTGCCGGGGCGGACTGCGCCCGGGCCGTCGGGCTCGGGCGGGCCGAAGGGTGCTGGTACGACGACGAGCACGGAGCCGTGGGGGAAGAGCGCTTCGACCTGAACTTGGGGGACGAGTGAGGCGGTGCCGGGGAGGAGCGCGTGTGGAGGGACTGCGGCCTTGCCGACTTCGATGGCTGCGTCGAGTGTCGCCCCGTCCCACGCCGCTTCGAGCACGGCGTCGCTGACCAGCGCGATCGCATCGGTGGCGCCGAGCTGGGCGCCTCGCGCGATGCGGCGCCGAGCCAGATCCGCGCCGGCCGCGATCAGCAGCCGCTCCTCCTCACGAGGTGTCAGGTGCATGGGAGCCAATGTGTCACTGCTCTACCGGTCCCTGGGGGCTTGAGAGCCCATTGATCAGCAGCAGCGTCGATGTACCTCGGTCACCACGGCAGGTCGACAGCGAGGACGCGTCGGATGGCGTCGTCGAGGGCGCGCATGTCCTCGGGATCGACGCGTCCGACCTGACGCCCGAGGCGGGCGGGGTCGACGGCTGTCATCTGTTCGAGGAGGACAGCGGTGCGCCGACCGAGGACGGTGATGGCGGGTCGAAAGGACGTGTCCAGGGCCTTCGTGGAGGTCGGCGCCACGATGACCGTGGACAACTCGAGATCGTCGGATTGGATGACCACGGCGAATCGAGGGGCGGCCTGCTCGTGTCCCACGGGATCGCGGGGACGGGGGAGTTCGTGGATATCACCACGCACGAAGGGCTGCCAGTTCGGCCTGCACGGTCTTGGACTCTGCCCGGTCTGCGGGATCTGCTGCCACCGCGCGTGACTCCTCGCGCATGAGCTCGCGGCGTTCCAGAATCTGCGCGGCGTGCAGCCCGCGACGGAGGACGTCGGAGATGGTCTCGTCGGGGCGGCGTATGGACGAGAGTAGCGCCAGATCTTCGTCGGTAGCACGAAGGTTGAGCAGGCGTGTCATACGAGTACCTTACAGGGTCAGGGAGGCGATCTGGGAGTTGATGCTTCTGGTGCCCGTGCTGCATCGGCTTCATCCGGATCATCTACACCATTCGCGGTTTTGCCCTCAAAGGTGCCCCTGCTCGAGGTGGGCGGCCGCCTGCGCCGCACTAGATGCTGCCGCACCCTGCTGAGCTGCGGCGACCGCCAGAAGACCTATGTAGCCCTTCTCGGCCATCTCCAGGTCTTCTGGACGGTCTATCTCGTAGCTATCGATGTACCGACCTCGCAGGGGGAGTCGCGGGCTCAAATGTTCGTACACCGAACGGGCTCCTCCCTCGCAATATCCGGGCGGCAGGAAAGCTATGTTCGCCCACTCGAAGGGGGTGCGTTGCTCCCGCGAGAAGCTCGTCACCAGTTCAGACTCGACCGCGACGAATACGGCGTCGACGGTCTTGGCGTCGGTGTAGCCGATGACCGGCGCGTCGTCGCAGGACGTGACGAAGTTGCCGAGCGAGCCAGGCTCGAACAGGATGTCGGCGTCCATGAACAAGCACGACTGGCCTAGGTGCCTCGCGCCCAGTGCGTAGCTGTCGAGCGTCGTCGTGCTGGCGTAGGCGGGGTTGCGGACCACGAGGATGTCGGGTCGATGCCGTCTCGCCTCGTCGATGACCGCCTGCTCTTCAAATCCCACGACTATGCGGACATCTGGAACGGTATCTAGCAGGGCGAGCTGTCGTTGCATGAGTGTTTGTCCGCGAAATTCGACCAAACATTTGGGGTGCCCCGACCTAGTCGGGAACCGAAACCCGCAGCGGCTATGACAGCGTGTTCAACAGTCGGCACAGCGACCTCTCATCGTAGGTGACATAATCGGAGATCTGCTGAAGTCCGATCGCGGGTTCGTGGACGTTGCCGCAGGCCACCGAGATATCAGATTCGAAGAACATGGGGATGTCATTGACGCTGTCTCCAATGGCCACGACGCGATCGAAGTGACGCCGAATGTGAGGAATGGCCTCTGATTTGTCAAGGACGTGGGCGACGCCTATGAGGTTGTCACCCTCATGCAGTCCGGTAGAAGTGAACGACCGACATCCGAGACGGTTGATGATCGGTGCTATCCAGACGTCGAGATTGCCCGTGACCACGAAGCATGAGTCGCGGTTCCTTTGAATGAAGTCGAGCGTCTGGGGCGCGAGTGCTACCTGAGACACGATCTGCTGGACTGTCGAGATCGGGACGGCGCGCAAGATCGCGCAACGCAGGCGGAAACTATCGTCGAAAGGGATTGTGCCTGAGAGGGTCAGCTCAGTCAAGGTGCGCATCTCGTGTTCGAGGTTCAACTGAGTCGCCATGACGGGCAGGAGCTCTTCCTGGGTGATCGTCCCGTCCAGGTCGAATGCGAATGCTGTGCGCATCACGCGGGGCGCTCCAGGATGTAGTAGACCTGGCGGGTCTCGCTCCGATTGTTCAAGTGCTCAGGGTAAAGGTCTCCGCGCTCGACGACGTTGAAGCCCGCCTGTAGCAGAGTGTCGGCTAGTAGCGCATTCAGTTCCGTGATGCTGCGGTAGATGGCGTTGTACTGCGATGACATCTCTTCCGACCAGTGGCCCTTGAGCGTGAGGCGGGTCGTGACGGCGGCGGGCTCACGGATGTAAAGGAGGGCGGAGGGGGCGCAGACCGACTCGATGCCGTGCAGTACGCGCCGGACGTCCACATCGTTGAGGTAGATCAGCAGACCGGCCAGCAGGACTCGGTCAAAGTCACTGCGCCCAAGGGTGCTGGGCGAAAGGTCCTGTGCGGCGAGGTGCACGAATCGGACGGACGCCTGCCCGTGCGCCGACCGGGCATGTTCCAGCAACTCCGCGCTGAAGTCAGTTCCCACGTAGTCGACTCCGTGATCAATGATGTCTGGCGCCCACCGTCCTATTCCGCACCCGACATCCAGGGCGATGCGGGCACCGTCGAGCTTCAGGCGGGGCACGGCGAAGGAGCGTTCGTGAGTGTCGCGCGCGCGCGCCAGTTCGGGGTGCCTGTCCTGATAGATGACCGCCGAAAGAGGGTTCGGGCCGCCGGCGCGGGTGGCGCGATCGGCAAAGAAGGCAGCTACGGAGGCTGAGTCGATATCGGTTGCAACGCCGGTGATCCGACTCGCGTCGTGGTGTGATGGCTGACTCATGTTTGCCCGATCGTTTGTTGCCCGGCGCCGGTCGGAGTGGCCGCCTTGCGTTCGGTTGCTAAGGCTCCGGCGATATGAGCGGCGATCCGCGCTCCAGCCCCTCCGTCTTCCAGTGGGAAATGTCGATTGACAAGAAGTTCTCGACGCTTATGGCCAGGGTCTTCCCCCGCCCGCACGTCGCCGATCTCTCGGCTCAGTCGTGCTAAGAAGCCTTCAACTCCTGCCCAGTCTGAAGCGACGGCAGTCTCAAAGAAATATTGAGCATCCTCGTTGATCCCTGGTCCATCCTCGCGGTGGAGGTAGAGGATGGGTTTTTCAGTGAGGGTGAACTCGGAGATAAGTGAACTCGTGTCGGAGATCAGAGCGTCTGCTTCAGCGAAAGAGTCGAGGTAGTCTGCGGATTCGTCGAGCGTGATGTTGGGGAAAGCTCGCGGCGCCTTCGTCATGATATTGAGAAGAGTTGCGCCATCCTGTCCAAGGTGGGGGAGGTCGTGGAACAGGCGGAAGTGTGGTCTTATGATGAGACGGACGCCGGGGTTATCGGCGGCCCACTCGACCAGTGGACCTAGGAAGCGATCGAATGTCGACCAGCCTCCTGACCCCAATGTGAAATGGGGGTTCCACAGGACCGTCAAAGGTCCGCGGCGGGGCGGAGTGCGCCGGCGTAGCGCGACGACACGATCGAACTTTGGAAGTCCGAGCGCCTGGACGTGGCGGTTGCCGGTTGCGCAGTACCGCCCGTACATGTCCCGTTGCCGCTCGGATCGGGCGAATGCCCTCCACGCCAGTCTATGGGTGGGCAGGTCGTAGGCCATCTTGCGAATCTTGGGTCCGTCTCCGACATTGTTCCCGTACGGAACATACGCGATTCGCACTCCACGGTTGGCCAGGGCGAGTGGAGAAGCAGCCGCAGGGCGAAGCCCGTCCCACGGGTCGTAGAACAAGGCCAGAGACAGCCCTGACTCAGGGTCCCCCGCCATGCTGTCCAGCCAGGTGACATCACGAGGTTCGAACCCCTGGCCACGCACGAAGTCGGCGGTCGACAGGGACCGCTTGTCCTGCTCGCTGTCCACCGCCACGAGCTCGACCCGGACCGATGGGTCCGAGCTGAGAGCCTGCACGACGGACTCGACAGCCCCCAGGTCGACTGAACCTGAACGATGACCGCCACGATGGGTCGCTCCACGCGAGCCGACGCAAGGTCTCGATGGCTGATGGCAGCATCCCGCGCAACTCGTAGCGTCTCGACCGGTGAGTGCGTCTCGAGCCCGAGCGTGGACCGGTGCGACGCCAATCGAACGATCTCGGCGACGATCTGATGGGGGGCTGCGTGCGCGGTGAGAGTGATCGTGGGTCCGTATTGGTCGGCCTCAGCGCGGCCCAGGAGTGTCACCGTAGGCAGGGGTGATGAGTCGCTCTGCGCTACCTTGGAGCACAGAGTCGTCAACCTCTCTTTTTCCATGGCGGTAGGTTCGCGAAACTGGGCGGACACGACCGCGACTGCGTCCGTCGCACCCAGCATCCCCAGCACGGGAGGCAAGAGATGGGCCAGGTACTCCGGCTGATCAGTGGGGTGCCGGATGAGAACCCGGTCGCGCGCAGTCACAGATGTTCCATCGGGTGCGCACGGCCGAACCTGAGTCACGACAGGGCGATACGCCTTTCAGCCCGTCGGAGACGCGCTTGCCTTGTCATCAGGCGCACGGCGCCTCATGCAGCCGGTGGCTCAGATGCGCGTGGGCCTGGCCGATTTGGGCGATACCTGTCCGAGTCGGCACGAGATCGACAACTGGAGGCTGGATGTCTACGCACGGAGTCGAGTTCGACCTCGGAACGCTGCTGGACAGTATCGAGTCACCGGTTGACCCTGCAGCTCCGACCGCGGAGGTGTTCGGACCCCGCTTCTTGGTCGCTACCGATTGGTCGTCGGCCGCCGTCCCGCTGGCCATGCTGCGGGCGTTCCGGGCCATCGTCCCGCGGACTGCCCCGGTCCGCCTCGTCTTCGCAGTTACCCATCAGCCCTCACCTGAGGACGCAGCCTGTGTGCACGTCTTGCTTGCGGGCATCGGTTCTGACGGGGATCTCTCCGGCCTTGAGATCGAGTCATTCGACGAGGCCGCTTCTACTCCGTACGACACCGCCGTCGTGCCGGACGGGGACGCGGACTCTCTGGTCACGCAGGTCGTCAGCACCATCTTGCGGCTGCAGGATGTCGTCACCTACCACGTATCGGCTGGAGTCGGAGGCAGTTTCCCGTTCAACGTGGGTGATCGGGACGCGCTGTCCGAGCGCCTGAGCAGGTTCAGCCCCTAGCCCCGGTCTTTCATGACGGTGCCGACGACGGCATCGCTGCGTGGGGTGAGTCGATGACGGTGCGCGGGTACGACGTTGGGCCGGCTGGCGCTGCCGGGCTGCGGTTCTCCGGGTCGTGATGTCGTGGGCGGACGGGGGGTCAGGCGGGTTGTGGGATCGCGGCGATGTTGGCGAAGACTGCGACGATCGCGGCCGCCCATGGCCACGACTCGGGTATCCGCAAGCGTCGTCGGCGGGCGCTGTGAGTCAGCCGGGCTGGGACGTGAAGGAAGCGGTAGCGCAGCGCTTTCGGCTCACACGCCGCCAGCGACTTCGCGTCTCCGGTCAGTGCGAGGAGCCGGGTCCATGCGGTCAGGTCGGCAGCGATCTGCACCAGCATCAGCCACACCCGGTTGATCTCGAACTCCCGCGAGGGGAACCGCCCCAGCCCCGAGTCCTTGGCGTGCCGGATCCGGTCCTCGACCCGAGCGTGCGCCCGATGCCGGGCCTCGAGGAAAGCCAGTTGTCCGGTCGTGGTGTTGGTGACGAAGGCTTGGTAGCGCCAGCCGTCACGTTCCTCGAACAGCGACAGTTGGGCGCCGGGATGGGGTCGTTCGCGGCGCACGATGACGCGCATTCCGGTCGGCCAGCTGCTCAGGTCCAAGAGCCCGGTGAGCTCGGCGACGTCACCTCCTTCGCGGATCCCACCGTCGGCGTCCAGTGCCGGGATCCAGACCTTCTTCGGGACCAGGTCGATGGCGTCGCGGATCTTCTCGGTGACCGCGAAACCCACGCTGTACTCCACGCTGCGGCCACGGACCCGGTTCTGCTCGGTAAGCCAGTCCAGCAGCTTGTGCGATGCGCCCGCGCCGTCGGAGCGGATGAGCAGCTTCTTGCGGTGCGTGCCGGGGATCTGCGCGATCGCGTCGGTGAGGACCTCGATGTGGTCGGCGGCGGTGTTCGAGCCGGCATTGCCAGCGCGGAGCTTGGCGGCGAGGAACTCACTCGTGTTGTCGCACCACACCCCGAGTGGGTGGAACCCGAAGGTCCGCTTGAACGTGGCCGCCGCGTTCTCCTTCTCGCTGTGGCTGATCACGATGGTCGCGTCGGTATCGAGCACGATCAGATCGTCAAGATCGGTCCCGGCGACCTTGCTCGCCGGGACGCCGTTAGGCAGCTGGGACCAGACCTGGCGGCGGACCCGCGCCCGCGCGTTCTGGATCCTCTTCAACCGGCCAGGTGTGACCTCGTCCAGTGCCCGCCACACCGTCGGCGCCGACGCGACACGGCCCAGCACGCTGGACTGGTGGCGCAGCACGTCGATGTCGGCGATCGCCTCCCCGCCGTCGGCGAGCATCACCGCGACGTCGGTCAGCACCCTGCCGCGGTCGTGACCGGGGACGAAGTTGCGGCGGACCATCACCTTGGACAACTCGGACGTGAGGCCGACCCGGTCGGCCAGAAGGCGGGTGGCGACGCTGCCCGCATGGGCCACCACGCCGACACCATCGGAGGTCACGGACAAGCCGGTAGACCACGAAGTACGCTTCACCTACGGAGTGCCTTCCGGTTCGGAGATCTTGAGTCGTCGCAAACCCAAGTTTCCCCTGCTGGACAGGCACTTCCGTGCTTCTACGCGCCGATCACACCCGAGTCTCGTGAACGATCCGGGCTAGTCCGCGCTTCACCACGGGCGGTTGATTGTCCTCCACGCCTGCCGATGGGGCCGATATGGAAACCCCGTTGCTCGCTGCCGCCCTCATCGTGAAGAACGAAGAAGAGAATCTGCCTGGTTGCCTCGCGTCGCTTGAAGCGCTCGGGCCGCTCATGTCCGAGGTATGTGTCTATGACACCGGTTCGAGTGACCGCACCATCGAGATCGCCGAAGCAGCAGGGGCGCGGGTGGAACGTGGCTTCTGGGACGCGGACTTCGCGCGCGCGCGTAATTCCGCCATCTCCATGGCCAACGCCAAGTGGGTGCTCATCATCGACGCGGATGAGCGTGTCGAGGCTGATGTGCCTACGCTGAAGCGCGCCTTGCGGGAAGCACTGAAGTCCGGAGGGCTCGGTTACGACACGATGGACGTTCCGGTCGTCGACGTGCGGCACGGGCGTGAGCTGCAGACTCTCATCTCCGTCCGTCTGCTGCGACCGGGCCGCGCGCACTACAGCGGAGCCATTCACGAGCAGGTCGTTGCTCGGTGTGAGGGGATGACGCTCAATTCCTACGACGTCGGGCGATCGACGATCGCGGTTCACCACCATGGGTACTCCGACGAGGAGTTGTATGCGGAGAAGCTCCGACGGAACGCCGCGATCGCGGAAGAGGTGGTGGCCGAGGCGGAATCGGGAAGTGACACCGACACCCTCATCAGGGGTCTCGTCGATCGTGCACGTTCGGTGCGGCCCGTAGATCCGGACCGCGCCCTCCTGGACCTCCGTCGAGTGCGCGGCATGAAGTCTGGGATGCGTTACAGGTGGTGGGGACTTGAGAACCTGGCCGACTGCCTCATCGACGTCGGCGAGTTTAGCGAGGCTGCGCAGGTCACCGCGCAACTCAGAGGCGAAGGTGGCCCGACCTCGTATTGTGACTATCTGGACGCCCGCAGGCTCGCGGCTGTAGGGGATGTCGAAGCTGCCTTGGCGCTGTTGCGGAACATCGACTCACTCGAGACTTCGATGCGCGTCGTTCAGTCACCCATGGTGCTCATCAAGGCCCGGATGGACGCCTGTCTGCATGTCGGAGTGTACGACGAGGCAGCAGCCTGTCTGATCCGACTGATGGCCAGCTATGGCCAGATCAAACGCAAGCACGGGGACCTTCTTCTGAAAATGTGGGGTGGGTTGCCGTTGGAGGCTCTCGTTGAGGTGCTGGTCGAGGCGGATCGTGGGTACCTGCCGGCCATCATCGAGGAGTTTCAGGCCAGCGAGGGGGTCGGACCTGCGGTGGCAGAAAGCCTGCGCCAGAAGCGGATCGCCTCTTTACCGGAGCCAGTGACCACCTAGGCTCTCTAGCGCGCACAAAAATCTCCCCGACAAATGCTTGAGTCACGCCGAGGCTGAGCCGATGGATCAGGTGTCGGGGGCGAAGAACCCGGCACCCGCCGGGGCGCTTCAGTCCCGACTGGACTCTCGCAGGACGCGAGCGTCCTCGGGTCGCCACGGAAGGCGGCCCGGACCCCCATCCACGAAGGAGCATCATCATGGGTCTGCAGATCAACACCAACGTCGCCGCGCTCAACGCGTACCGCAACCTCAACGGCACGCAGGGCTCCATGCAGACGAGCCTCGAGCGCCTCTCCTCGGGTCTTCGCATCAACCGCGCAGCGGACGACGCTGCCGGCCTCGCGATCTCCGAGAAGCTGCGCAGCCAGGTCAGCGGCCTCAACCAGGCCCAGGCCAACGCGCAGGACGGCGTCAGCCTCATCCAGACCGCTGAGGGTGCGCTCAACGAGACGCACGCCATCCTTCAGCGTATGCGCACCCTTGCCGTGCAGTCCTCGTCGGACACGAACACCGACGATGACCGCGAGATGATCCAGAAGGAGGTCGCCGCGCTGGTCAAGGAGGTCGACTCCACGACGGAGCGCACGCAGTTCAACGGCATGAACCTGCTCGACGGGACCTTCTCGGGCAAGTCGCTGCAGATCGGCGCGAACGCCGGCCAGACGATGGCCGTCAGCATCACCAAGATGGACTCTGCCGGCCTCGGCATCAGCGCCGTCGACCTGTCGACGGCATCCGGGGCGCAGGCAGCCCTCTCCTCCATCGACGCAGCGGTCAAGTCGGTCTCGACCCAGCGTGCCGACCTCGGTGCTCTGCAGAACCGTCTCGACCACACCATCAAGAACCTCGGTGTGTCGGCGGAGAACCTGGCCGCGTCCGAGAGCCGCATCCGCGACACCGACATGGCCAAGGAGATGACGAACTTCACCCGTTCGCAGATCCTGCAGCAGGCCGGTACCGCGATGCTGGCTCAGGCCAACCAGTCCAGCCAGGGCGTCCTGCGTCTCCTGGGCTGATCTAGCACCACATAACTGAACAACCCTCAGGGGGCGTGGGCCATGCGCCCGCGCCCCCTGAGTCGTTGTTCGTTCCATCCACGGAAGGAGGAATCATGCAGATCAGCGGATTGGGATCGGGCATCGACACTGCGTCGATGGTCAAGCAGCTCATGTCGGTCGAACGACTGGCCGGCCAGCATCTCACCAAGGGCCGCACGAACTCGCAGGCGCTCATCAGCGCCCTCACCAGCCTCAACAGCCAGATGAAGTCGCTCGGTGAGGTGGCACAGAAGTTCGTGCCCACGTCGATCACTCAGACTCCGGCATGGAGTGCGGTGTCGGCCACGAGCAGCAACAAGGACATCGCGACCGCGACCGTCGGCGACAAGGCCCAGGCGGGAACCCTCACGTTCTCGGTGAAGAGCATCGCTCAGGCCGGCGCCGTGATGGGGGACAAGGGATTCGCGTCCACCGACGTCGTCAACGGTGGCGCAGCGTTCGACTTCAACGTCGAGGTCGGCGGAAAGACCACCAGCATCAAGGTGGGTCCCGACGCCAAGCTCGCCGATGTTGCGGCTGCCATCAACCAGCAGGCCGGGACTGACGTCAAGGCGACCATGGTCCAGGTTGCGACCGGCACGTACAAGCTGCAGATCACGGCCGCCAGCACGGGGGCTCAGTCCAACGTCAACGTCACCAATGGCACGACGCCACCGGTCGTCGCCGACGTCCTCGGCGCCTTCAATGAGGTCGCCAAGGGGCAGGACACCGTCCTGCACGTCGGTGACCCCACGTCCGGTTATGACGTCAAGTCGTCCACCCGCGACGTCAAGGACCTCCTGCCGGGTGTGACGATCAGCCCCGTCAAGGCCGACCCCGCCGCCCAGGTGACGATCGACCTCAAGAACGACGTGGACGGCATGGCCACCAAGATCGAAGAGATGGTCAAGGCCGCCAACGGCGCCCTGAGCAACATCAAGATCAACAGTGGCTACAACAAGGACAACCCGTCGGCCTCCGGACCGTTCCTCGGCGATTCCACGACCCGCGATCTGACGTACAAGATCCGGGACGCATTCCAAGGGTCCACCACGGCTCTGCCTTCGCTCGCCGGAATCTCGGTCGATAAGGCAGGCACAATCACCTTCGACAAGGCGAAGTTCTCCGAGGCGTACGCCAAGGACTCCGCGGCAGTGCAGAAGGTCGTCGACTCGGTCGCCGCCAAGCTCAACGACGTGAGCAAGACGGCCACCGATGCGACGAACGGCACGCTCACGCTGCGGATCAACGGTGAGCAGTCGATGGTCAAGAACTACACCGACCAGATCACGCGCTTCGAAGATCGCATGACCATGCGTCAGGCGACTCTAAGTGCACAGTTCAACGCCATGGAGTCACTCCTCTCGAAGATGAATTCGCAGGGGCAGTGGCTGTCAGGCCAGCTCGCCACCCTTCCGACCGGTAGCTGACCGGTCGATCGAATGAGAAGGACTCACGTATGACCACCCAGTCCCACCTCCGTAACCGCTACGCCCGTGAGGCCGTCACCACGGCGTCGCCCGCCAAGCTGGTGACGATGCTGTACGACCGGCTCCTCAAGGACCTGCACGACGCGGAGGCGGGACTGGGTGCACGTGACATTCAATCCACCCACAACGCCCTGAGCCACGCCCAGGACATCCTCTGGGAATTCCACTCCACGCTCGACACGTCGGTGTGGAAGGAGGGCGAGAACCTCAAGCGCATCTACGAATGGGCGATCGACATGCTCATGAACGCGAACATGGAGAAGAACCTCCAGCGCGTTGTCGACGTGCGTGAGGTGCTCGAGCCCCTCGCTGAGGCCTGGCACCAGGTCGCCGCGCAGGGCGTCAACGGCGAACGGTGACCGCGGTGACGACCGTTGCCGCCTGGGAAGCCGCCCTCACCCAAATGGAGGACGAGCTCGACGCGCACGAGGAGCAGGTGCGCCTCGGTGAAGTAGCCAGCGTCCCCGTGTGGGAGCCGCCCGCCGAACTCGGACCGCTGCCGGCGCAACTGGGCGACCGCGTCACCCACCTCGTGCAGCGCATCACCCTGCTCACGACCTTCGTGCAGTACCAGCTCGCCGCCACCGAATCCGACATGGCTCACCTCGCCCAGCAGGGGCAGAAGGGCAGCGGGAACAAGGCCATCGCCATGTTCCTCGACTCCTCCGTCTGACGCACGCCGCACTCGCGCGCAGCCGGCTCATCCGGTTACCGGTAGGTCACCCGCAGAGGTGTCCAAGTTTTCACCGAGTCCGCGCGATCAACCGTTCAAGTCGCGGCACCCCTCTCCGATAGGAAGTCGGCCGTCCAGGCGCGTAACGCCGAATCGGGCCACCCGGGCAACACTGCCCTCCACTCACGGATGAGAGAGAAACATGTCAGCGTTCGGAGGACTCTTCATCGGGACCTCGGCGATCCACGCCGCACAGCGGGGCCTCGACGTCGTCGGTCAGAACGTCGCGAACTCCGCGACACCCGGGTACACCCGCCAGCGCGTCGACCTCGAATCGATCGGTGGCCCCGGCGTCCCCGCCTTCTGGTCCCGCTACGACGGATCCGGTGAAGGGGTCAAGGTCACCGGCGTCACCCGGATGAACGACGAGTTCCTCGAGGCACGCGCCCGCAACACCAATGCCGACCTCGGCAGCCTGCAGGAACAGGCCAAGACGATGGCCGCCATCGAGCGCACCATCACCGAGCCCAGCGACACCGGCCTGCAGAAGAAGCTCTCCGAGCTGTGGAACTCCTTCGGTGCCGCCGGCAACAGCCCCAGCGTTGCCAACCAGGCTCCCCGTTCCGCCGCCCTCGAGAACGCCGTCAACACCGCGAGCCAGCTCAACCACATGAGCAACTCGATGAAGACGCAGTGGCAGGACACCGGCTCCGAACTCGGGGCCAACGTCACCGACATCAACACGATGGCCGAGGACGTCGCCGCCCTCAACAAGGCGATCCGCAACAACAACATCGCCAAGGTGCCGAGCAACGAACTGCTCGACCAGCGCGACGCGCTCATCGCGAGGATCTCCGAACTCACCGGCGCCACCGTGCGGCCGGCCGCGGCCGACCAGGGCGCGCCGTTCAACAGCCAGGCCGTCGACGTGATGATCGGCGACGTCGCCCTTGTCAGCGGCATCAACGCCAACTCGCTCAAGGTCGTCGACCCCAACACCGCCGGTTACCCCACCGACGGAACCGATCCCAAGGCCCTCACCGTGGAGTGGGCTACCGGTGGCGCCGGGGACGCGGGAATCAGCACCGGACGTGTCGCCGGTCAACTCAAGGCTCTCAACGAGACCATCCCCGGCTACATGAAGGAGTTCGACCAGGTCGCGGCCAAGCTCGCCGAGACGGTCAACACCCAGCAGGCCGCGGGCTTCACCGTCGACGGAGTCAAGGGTGCCGATCTCTTCGTTGCACAAGGTGGCGGCACGACCATCACCGCCGCCAACATCCGCGTCAAGGCCGACGCCGTGCCGAACAGCCTGGCCGTCTCCAAGGGAAATCCGAAGGCTGAGCCGCCGGCCGTCGCCTCACTCGACGGCGACAACTTCCTCGCCATGTCCCGTCACATCAGTGACAAGGACGGCCCCGACGCCACCTACAACTCGATGGTCGTGCGCCTCGGCGTGGAAGCGCAGTCGGTCAACCGCAACGTCAAGGTGCAGGAGAACGTCGTCCGCAAGGCCGAGGACGCCCGCGACAACGTGTCCGGTGTCTCTCTGAACGAGGAGATGACGAACATGATCCGGTTCCAGCACTCCTTCTCGGCCGCGGCCAAGTACATCGGCGTCATCGACCAGACGCTGCAGACACTCATCAACATGACCCGCTGAAAGGGGTGATCCGACATGTCATTACGCATCACGCAGAACTCGATGAACCGGACCCAACTCGCCGGTCTCAACGAGAGCCAGACACGCCTGCAGCAGACGCTCGAACAGCTGACCACCGGCAAGCGGCTCAGCCGCCCCTCCGATGACCCGGTCGGCACCGTCTCGGCGCTGCGGTTCCGATCGGAGCAGAGCCAGTTGGCGCAGTTCGGTGCCAACATCACCGACGGCCTGGCTCGTCTCACGGCCTCGGACGACGCGCTGACCCAGACGTCGAACATGACCCAGCGCATCCGGACCCAGACCCTCGCGGCTCTGAACGGCACCCTCGGCCCGAACGAGCGCAAGGCCATCGCCGACGAGATCCGGGAGCTGCGCGCAGGCCTGCACCAGCAGGCCAACAGCCGCTACGCCGACCAGCCTCTCTTCGGTGGAACGACGCCGCTGGACAACGCCTTCGACGCCGACGGCAACTTCCAGGGCAACGCGCTGCCCGTGTTGCGGCAGATCACCGACTCACCGGGCGATGCCGGGCAGATGAACGTCGGCGTCCCCGGCGGAGCGGCGTTCGGAACCGCCCTGGTCAAGGGCACCGGAGAGCTCGACAAGCTGGCGCAGGCGATCGAGGACGGCGACGACGCCGGGATGCGTGAAGGTCTCGACAACGTCGACACCCTGCGCGAGAACATCCTCAACGTGCAGGCCACCGTCGGTACCCGCGTGAACCGGTTGCAGAGCCTGGAGTCCCTCAACGGACGCCAGGACGACGCCTCCAAGGTCGCCCTGTCCAAGGTCGAGGACACCGACTTCCTCAAGGCCGCGATGGATCTCTCCATCCAGAGCAACGCCTACCAGGCGGCGCTCTCGGCCTCGGCCAAGCTGATCCAGCCGAGCCTCATGGACTTCCTCCGCTGAGTCCTCGCACGGATCGGTCCTGACCGACACGCCCCTGTTCGAACGCCCCCGGCACCGCGCCGGGGGCGTTCGTCGTGTGCTCCTCCGGCGTCGATCGGCCCCTGTGCTGTGAATCGCCCATTCCCGACACCCGCGGCGGTCAGGACACCCGTCCTGCCGCCGATAGGAAGTGACGCCGCAGCAGGACGCCGCGGCAGGCAGCACCCCAGGGAAGGGACCCACTCGTGCGCACTCGTCACGCCGCGCTGGCCGTCGTCACCGCCGGCGCCATCCTCGCCGCACCACTCGCCGCAGGCCTCCAGCCGGCCGCCGCCGTGGGTACCGACTCCGACCCGTTCCCGTGCGCGGGGTTCGGCATGCAGGACCGTGCCAACCCCATCTCCGACCTGGACCGCGACCTCTACACCTGGGGGCCCTACAAGCGCACCAAGGTCGGCAACGGGCGGCACGACATCAACTGGAAGCTCGACCCGCACAAGCAGGACAGTTGGAAGACGCTCTTCCACGGCCTCAAGTGGACCGGCGCCTACGTGTACCGGTCCACCGAGGGGCCGACGAGGCTGCGCGACCCCAAGGCCATCGACGGCGCCGTCGCCATCGCCCAGGACTGGGTCAAGGACAACCGCTACCCCTGGCCCACCGGCCCCGGCGCAGGCAACGCCACCCACGACCGCGCCGACTTCCTCATCTGCCTACGCATGGGCCTGACCCAGATCGGCAAACCCGTTCCGAGCTGGCTCAACACCACGCTCGTGCAGCACGCCGAGTGGCTGAAGAAGAACACATGGGCCGACCACAACGTCGGCACCGACCAGACCCTCGCCATCCTCGGCATCGGCTGCACCGTCGGACGCCGCGACCTGCGTGACTACGCCGCCAACAAGCTGGCCAAGGACATCACGCGAGTCATCGACAGCCAGGGCGCCAACAACGAGCAGGCCGTCGGCTACGCCCGCTGGAACCACGACCTCTGGGGCGAGGTCGAGACCGCCATGACGCGCTGCGGCATCAACACCCCCGCCTCCCGCACCATCAAGGCCCGCCGCGCCGCGCTGCAGACGTTCCTCGAGTACGCCCTCAAGCCCGACGGCACCTACCACCAGCTCGGCGACACCCAGCTCGAACGGCCCAGCGCCTCGACCATGACCGAGGCGCAGCGGTGGGTCGTCACCGACGGCAAGCAGGGCGTGGCCCCCAAGGAGCGCGTCAAGATCTACAACGCCGGCTACGTCCTCGGGCGCTCCGGCTGGGGCAACCAGTGGCGACCGCAGTCGCACGAGTCCTCCTACGCGCTGCGGTTCGGCCCGGTGCGCACCGGGCACGGCCACAGCGACCACACCGCCATCACCTGGCACACCATCGGACGCCCGATCCTCGTCGACACCGGCACCGGCTCCTACAACCAGGACGCCTGGCGGGCGCACTACATCGGCCCCGAGGCCCACAACCAACTCGTGATGACCGGCATGCGCAACGGCTCGGCCACCAAGCTCGTGCGCTCGAAGCTCACGCCCAAGGCGGACTTCTACCAGTTCAGCGACACCCCTACCTCAAGACGAGTCGGGTCCGCAGCATCGTCGTGATGTCCGACCCCGAGATCGTCGTGGCGTTCGACAAGGCCACCTCCTACAAGCCGACGACGTTCACCCAGCTGTGGCACCTGCCCTACGACGTGTCGTTCAAGGCCTCGGGCACCCGCGCGACCGCCGCAGGCAAGGGCGTGACGACCACGCTGCTGCAACTGCCCGCCGCCGGCGTCACCGCCACGAAGTTCGGCGCGGTCAAGGGCTCGACCAAGCCCATCCAGGGCTGGCAGTGGACCGACTACTTCCACAAGTACAAGGCCCCCGTCGCGACCGTCACGCAGAAGGGCACCAAGGCCGCCATGGTGACCGCGATCGTCGCCGCCCCCGGCACGACACCGGTGTCGGTGAAGCCCGTGATCTCGGGATCGACCACCACGTACACCTTCCGCGTGGGATCGAAGACCGCCGTCGTCACCCTCGACGCCAAGGGCACCCTCACCCGCATCCGGTAGGCGATGGGCAGAGCCCCGGGCGTGATTTCCGCTCCCGCGAGGCACTGGACTACAGTGAAGTCGGCCCCCGTGTGGTGGTACCTCTCCGAACTCCCCCAGGGCAGGAATGCAGCAAGGGTAGGTGAGCTCTTCCAGGTACGCGGGGGGTCCCTTCATGCCCGGGTCGTCGACGACGTGGCCACAGCGGCCAAGCGCGGTCAGTACGGTCGGCTCATGACACGGACGCATGTCGCGGCTCGAGCCGTGGTCGTCGGGGGAGTGCTGCTCGCAGCCATCTCTGTCGTGATCAGGGCGAACGCCGGAGCGATGGACGTCGAGGCCGGGGATTCCGGAGCCACCGTCCCGCTGTGGTCAGTCTGGCTCGCGGCGCTCGCCGGAATCCTCGTCGCGACCCTGGCCGCCCCACGCCGCCGCACCGCCCCGGTGAGTCCGGAGGCGGCGCGCCCCCAGGCCGTCGGACTCACGACCCTTGCTCTCGCCTTCACCGCGCTGCTGCTGACCTTCGGCGTCGCCGAACCGACGTTCACCGGCGGCAAACTCGTGCTGCTCGTGGCGCTTCCACTCCTGCTCATGCGCCTCCGGCCGGTCCCGCGGACGCGTCATGGCGCCACGGCGCGGCACCATCTCGGCGCGCTCGCGGCGGTGGCCGCGTGGGGAGTGCTGACGTTCCTCATGCCCTGGTCGTCGAGGACGTCGCCGTCGACGGACTCCGTGCCCGTGACCGACCTCGTGCTGATCCTGGTGGTCGGATTCGTCGTCAACGCCGTGATCGAGGAGGTCTTCTACCGACGCTGGCTCCAGACCCGCCTCGAGGACGTCGCCGGGCCGTGGCCGGCGATCGTCGTGACCTCGGTACTCTTCGCCTCCTGGCACGTGGCGCTGGGCTCGGCCGGCGGGGTGCTGCACCGGCCCGGGCCCGACGTGCTCGTCGGCCTCGCGGGTGCGCTGCTCAACCAGGGAGTCATCGGGGTGTTCCTCGGGTTCCTCTGGGCGCGCTACCGATTGATGTGGCCGATCCTCCTCGCGCACGGTGCTCTCAACGCACTGCCACTCATCCTCTGATCCGCCTGCGAGTGGTTGTCGGTGGGGGCCGATAGCCTCGGTGCGTGACCACAGCCCTGTACCGCCGCTACCGCCCGCAGGACTTCGCCGAGGTCATCGGGCAGGAACACGTCACCGAGCCGCTGATGCAGGCCCTGCGCAGCGGGCGCGTCGGCCATGCGTACCTGTTCAGCGGCCCGCGCGGCTGCGGCAAGACCACCAGCGCGCGCATCCTCGCGCGGTGTCTCAACTGCGAGCAGGGGCCCACGGACACCCCGTGCGGGGAGTGCGACTCCTGCGTGGGACTGGCCACGGGCGGCAGCGGCAGCGTCGACGTCATCGAGATCGACGCGGCCTCGCACGGTGGTGTCGACGACGCCCGTGACCTGCGGGAGAAGGCCGCGTACGGGCCGGCGCAGTCGCGCTACAAGGTGTACATCATCGACGAGGCGCATATGGTCACCCCGCAGGGCTTCAACGCCCTGCTCAAGATCGTCGAAGAGCCACCCGAGCACGTGAAGTTCGTCTTCGCCACCACCGAGCCCGAGAAGGTCATCGGCACGATCCGCTCGCGCACCCACCACTACCCCTTCCGGCTCGTGCCGCCCGCGCGCCTGCAGAGCTACCTCGAAGAGCTGTGCGAACGCGAGAACGTGCAGGTCGAGCCAGGAGTCCTGTCGTTCGTCGTGCGCGCCGGCGGCGGGTCGGTGCGTGACTCGTTGTCGGTGCTCGACCAGCTCATGGCCGGCTCCGACGAGGCGGGACTCACCTACGCCGGCGCCGCCGCCCTGCTGGGATTCACCGAGAACGAGCTGCTCGACGCCTGCGTCGACGCCCTCGCCGCCGGCGACGGGGCCGGGATGTTCCGGCAGATCGACCGCGTCATCGAGACCGGCCAGGACCCGCGCCGGTTCGTCGAGGACCTCCTCGAACGGTTCCGTGACCTCATCGTCCTCGCCGCGGTCAGCCACTCACCCGACGCCGACACGAGCATCTCCGCGGTGCTGCGCGGCCTACCCGAGGACCAGATCACCCGCATGCGGCAGCAGGCGGGGGTGTTCGGCGCCGGTCAGCTCTCCTACGCCGCCGACATCGTCAACGCCGGGCTCACCGAGATGACCGGGGCCACCTCCCCCGCCTCCAGCTCGAACTCCTGGTCGCGCGTCTGCTCCTGCCCACCGGATCGGGTGAGCACGGCTACGCGGCGCGCCTCGACCGCCTCGAGCGACGCCTCGACGTCGGCGGCGGCATTGCGACACCCATCCCCGACCGCACCCAGGCGGCCCCGCAGTCGGCGCCCGACGAGCGGGCTGAGCGCGGCCGACCCGACGCCGGGGCATCCGAGCAGCAGGCGCAGCCGCGGGCGGATCGCTCGGCGGGTGGACCAGAACAGCGGCCGGCAGCGCGCCCCGACGGACCTGAGAGTCCGCGCGGTGGACGACCTACCCAGCACGCGGAGCAGCGTGGTGGCGGTAGGCCCGAACAGCGGCCGGAGGCCACGGCTCCCTCGGCCCACGCCGACCAGCGTCCGGCTCGCCAGGACGAGGGCGCTGCGCACGGCGGACGCCCGCAGGGCCTGGGTGCCGAGGCACCCGCGGAGCGCCGAGGGGCCGCCCCGGCCGGGGGCGGGTCGGGTCCGCGGGGCGGCGTGGACACCGAGATGATCCGCCGCAACTGGCCCGACGTGCTCGACCGGATCTTCAACATCCGCCGCGTCACCTGGACGTTCCTGTCCGAACACGCCCAGGTGCTCGACTACGACGGCACCCGGCTCCTCCTCGGGCTCTCGACCAAGGGACTGGCGACGACGTTCCGCAACGGACCGCACGGCGAGGTCGTCCGGCAGGCGCTGAGCGAGGCCCTCGGCATCGACACCCGCGTCGAAGGGATTCCCGCGAGCGACGCTCCGCCCTCACGCGGCGGAGGTGGGGGCGGCGCAGGACCGTCCGGGCCTCCCGGGGCGGCGCCATCCGCGCCTTCACGCTCCGGTGGCGGACAGGGCGGGGCACGTCGTGACCCCGTTCAGGGCGCGCAGAGTGAGGCGCCCCAGGGTCCGCCCGCCTCCGGGCCGCCACGTGGTCGCCCGCAGCACGACCCCCGCGGCGGCGCTCCCGGCGGCGACGAACACGCCGGTGGCCCGAGAGCAGACCTCGCACACCCGGGTGGCGAGGGGCCGACCGGAGCTGGGTGCCGATCCAGAGGCGAGTCCGCCCCCGGGCCGAATCAGCGACGTACCTCGGGCGAGCAGGGGGCGCACCGTGACCCGCGCGGGCAGCAGCCCGGCAGAGCACCGGCCCGGGGCGCGCGCGACGTCCCTCCGGGTGACGACGTCCCGCCGCCGGGAGACGACGACGTTCCGCCGGAGGAGGAGTCCCTGCCTCCCGACCCCGGCCAGTTCGGCGGACGCGCCCAGGCGTCACGACCTTCCGCGCCGGCTCGCGGAGCCGACCCCGCACACGGACGCGGGGCCCCTTCGGGTGCGCAGCCAGATGCCCGAGACGCCGGTGACGGGACCGGACCAGCCGGCCGACCGCAGCGTCCGGCCGAGCAGACCGAGGTGGCCGGGCCGGGTGACGATGCCGCGACCCGTCCCGCTCACCCCGGCGCGCAGGAGGCCCGCGCGGCCATCCGCGCAGCCCGGGGTCGGATCCCGGCGGGCCCACCCACCGACGGCCGAGGCGGCGCCGACGCCACACCCGACCGCGCCCGGGCCGACCGCAGCCACGACGACGGCGCCAGCGTCGACGACGAGGACATCGCCGACGCCGGTCTCGTCGGACAGCCCGTCATCGCCGACGTCCTCGGTGGCGTGGTCATCTCCGACGAGGAGAGCTGAGCGATCGAGACGACGGGCGCCGCGCCTCGGATCGGCACGTAGAGTGCTCCCCAGCTCAGCGCTCCGACGAGGGGAGACCCGTGTATTACCGACTCGCGCGAATGGCGTTCAACCCGCTCTTCCATGCTTTCCTGCGTCCGGACATCCGCGGGCTCGAGAACATTCCGCGCACGGGTCCCTGCATCTTCGCGAGCAACCACCTGTCCTTCTACGACAGCATCGTCATCCCGGCCGCCTCCCCGCGGCAGATCGCCTTCCTCGCCAAGTCGGAGTACTTCACCGGCCACGGCGTCTCGGGGTCGATCAACCGGTTCTTCTTCACGGCCATCGCCGGTGCCATCCCCGTCGACCGCGACGAGACCCGCGCCGCGCAGAAGTCCCTCGAGCTGGCCCTCGAACACCTCTCCCGCGGTGGCGCGTTCGGCATCTACCCCGAGGGCACGCGCTCGCGTGACCTGCGGCTCTACCGCGGCTACACCGGCATCGGGCACCTGGTGCTGGAGTCCGGGGCGCCGGTGGTGCCCGTCGGTCTCGCGGGCACCGACAAGATCCAGCCGGGGGACTCCCGGTTCGTCCGCCCGACGAAGGTGTCGGTGACCTTCGGCGAGCCGATGTCGTTCGCCGGCCGCTTCGACGACGTGCCCAAGGGCAAGGCCCGCCGCATCATCGCCGACGAGGTCATGGACGCCATCGCCGCGATCACCGGCCAGGAGCGGGTCGACGCCTTCAACGTGCGGCCGCCCGCACCCGGCCGACCGGCCTGATCCACCACTCCGCTCCGCCGGTCGCGGCGGTGCGCCGATCGCCTTCACCCCGGCCGACGGGACCGACTGTCGGTGGGAGGACGTAGCCTGAGGGGCGTGTACGAAGGCGCGGTGCAGGACCTCATCGACGAACTCGGGCGGCTGCCAGGGGTCGGCCCCAAGAGCGCGCAACGCATCGCGTTCCACATCCTCGTCGCCGACGAGGAGGACGTGACGCGGCTGGCGCAGGCCATCGACAAGGTCAAGGCCACCGTGCGCTTCTGCATCACCTGCGGAAACGTGGCCGAGGCCGAGCAGTGCCGCATCTGCAGCGACCCGCGCCGCGACCCCACGGCCGTGTGCGTCGTCGAAGAACCCAAGGACGTCGTGGCCATCGAACGCACCCGTGAGTTCCGGGGCCGCTACCACGTGCTCGGCGGTGCGATCAGCCCCATCGAGGGCATCGGACCCGACGACCTGCGCATCACCGAACTGCTGTCCCGCCTGGCGGACGGCAGCGTGGGCGAGGTCATCATCGCCACCGACCCCAACCTCGAGGGGAGGCCACGGCCACCTACCTCGGCCGCATCCTCAAGACAGTGGGGGTGCGGGTCAGCCGTCTCGCGTCGGGACTCCCCGTCGGAGGCGACCTCGAATACGCCGACGAGATCACCCTCGGTCGCGCTTTCGAAGGAAGGAGAGTGCTGTATGCCTGAGGTTCGACGCAGCGTGCCCGAAGAGCTCGACCCCGACCTGCAGACGTTGGGCGAGGAGACGGCGCTGGAAGCCCTGGCGTTCCTCACCGTCGTCCGCGAGGTCGCCAAGGGAGCCGTGCCCGACTCGGCGGTGCCCGTCATCACCCTCGCCCTCAGCCAGATCCTCGTCACGGGCAGCCGTCTCGGTGCCATCAACGACGTCGTGCCGGCGCAACGGTTCGAGCCCGATCTCGGCAGCGACGAGGACGTGGAGGAGCTGCGCCTCTCCCTGGCCGAGCTCTTCACCGGCATCGACGACTACGCCGAGGTCATCGACCCGTTGACGACCACCGAGCTGTCCCGGTCGCAACTCTCGGGCGACATCGCCGAGATCTGCGCCGCGCTCATGCACGGTCTGCGCCACCACGCCGACGGCAACATGACCGAGGCGCTGTGGTGGTGGCAGTTCAGCTACCTCGCCACCTGGGGTGCGCGGGCGGCGAGCGCGCTGCGGGCGATGCAGTCGATCCTCGGGCACACCCGGCTCGACGCCGACGAGGAGACCGTGGCCGAGGCCCAGTTCGACGCCCTGCACCGCTGACTCCGCAGCCCCGCACGCCCCGGGTGTCAGTCTCGCACTCAGAGACCGCCTCGGCCCATGGCGTGAGATGGGTAGAATGCCACCCGATATCCGGCTGAGTTCTTCAGCATCCCGATCCCAGCACTGGAGACGCTCGTGAGTCTGGTCGTGCAGAAGTACGGGGGCTCCTCCCTCGCCGATGCCGAGAGCATCAAGCGCGTCGCGCGCCGCATCGTCGAGACCCGCCGTGCCGGCAACGACGTGTGCGTCGTCGTCTCGGCCATGGGCGACACCACCGACGAACTCATCGACCTCGCCGAGCAGGTCAGCCCCATGCCCCCGGCGCGTGAGATGGACATGCTCCTCACCGCCGGCGAGCGCATGTCGATGGCCCTGGTGGCCATGTCGATCGCGACGCTCGGGCACGCCGCCCAGTCGTTCACGGGCTCCCAGGCCGGGCTCATCACCGACGAGTCGCACGGCAAGGCCAAGATCGTCGACGTCACGCCCGGCCGTATCCGCGCCGCCCTCGACGAGGGGCACATCGCGATCGTCGCGGGCTTCCAGGGCGTCAGCAAAGAGACGAAGAACATCACCACCCTCGGCCGGGGCGGGTCGGACACGACGGCCGTCGCGCTGGCCGCGGCCCTCGAGGCCGACGTGTGCGAGATCTACACCGACGTCGACGGGGTCTTCACCGCAGACCCGCGCATCGTCCCCTCCGCGCGTCGCGTCACCCACATCAGCACCGAGGAGATGCTGGAGATGGCGGCCTGTGGCGCCAAGATCCTGCACCTGCGCGCCGTCGAGTACGCCCGTCGTCACGGCATCGCCCTGCACGTGCGGTCGTCGTTCTCGCCCAAGCCCGGCACCATGATCATCGACCAGCCGATCGAAGGAGAAGAAGGCGTGGAGGCTCCGATCATCTCCGGCGTCGCGCATGACCGCAGCGAGGCCAAGATCACCGTCGTCGGTGTTCCCGACAGCCCGGGCAAGGCGGCGGAGATCTTCCGCGTCGTCGCCGAGGCCGAATGCAACATCGACATGATCGTGCAGAACGTGTCGGCGGTGGAGAGCGGGCTCACCGACATCTCCTTCACGCTGCCCAAGACCGACGGGCAGGCGGGGGTCAAGGCCCTCGACCGCATCCGTGAGTCCGTCGGGTTCGAATCCCTGCGATATGACGACCAGATCGGCAAGGTCTCCCTCATCGGGGCGGGCATGCGGTCCAACCCGGGGGTGAGCGCCACCTTCTTCCGGGCGCTGTCCGACTCCGGCGTCAACATCGAGATGATCTCCACCTCCGAGATCCGCATCTCGGTCGTCACCCGCGCCGACCAGCTCGACGACGCGGTCCGGGCCGTGCACCGCGCATTCGGACTCGATTCCGCCGACGGAGAGGCCGTCGTCTACGGAGGCACCGGGCGGTGAACGCCGTGGGCGACCGCAGTCGCCCCACCCTCGCCATCGTCGGCGCCACGGGCGCGGTCGGCAGTGTCATGCGTGACCTGCTCAGTCAGCGTGCCGACATCTGGGGTGAGATCCGTCTGCTCGCCTCCTCCCGCTCCGCCGGGCAGACGCGCTCGGTGCGCGGCGAGGACGTCGTCGTGCGCGAACTCACCGTCGACAACCTCGACGGCGTCGATGTCGCGATGTTCCTCGTGCCCTCGGAGGTGGCCCTGCGGTGGGCGCCGGTGGCGGTCGAGGGCGGTTCCGTCGTCGTCGACGCCTCCCGCGCGTTCCGTGCCGAGCCCGGTGTGCCGCTGGTGGTCCACGCCTTCAACCGCGCCCAGGTGCGCAACCGTCCTCGCGGCATCATCAGCAGCCCGACCGGGGCCACGCTCGTCATGCTCGATGCGATCGGCGCGCTGCACAGCGGCTGGGGACTCACCGATCTCGTGGTGACCACGTTCGAGTCCGCCTCCGGCGCAGGCACCTCCGGTGTGGAGCGGCTCTACGACGAGGTCGAGGCCGTCGCCGGCGATCGCGGTCTGGGCCGGCACATCGGCGACGTCCGCCGCCACATCGACGAGCGCCTCGCCCCGCGCTCGCCGTTCCCGGCCCCCTGGCGATGAACGTCGTCCCGTGGGTGGGCACCGAGGCCGGCGCCGGCTGGAACACCGGCGAGATGAGCATCCGCGACGAGTTCCGCAAGGTGCTCGACCGGCCCTCGCTGCGGGTCGCCGCCACGTGTGTGCGCGTGCCGGTGGTCTCGGCGCACGCCATGTCGGTGCACGCCCAGTTCGAGAACGTCATCAGCATCGACCAGGCCAGGACGGCGCTCATGCAGGCGCCCAGCGTCGTCGTCCTCGACGACATCGAGCACGACGAATGGCCCACCCCGGTCGACGTCACCGGCTCCGACCCCACCTTCGTCGGCCGCCTGCGTCAGACCCAGGACTTCCCGAACGCCGTCGACCTGTTCATCTGCGGCGACAACCTGCGCCGCGGCGCGGCCACGAACGCCGCCCAGATCGCCGAGGAGCTGGCCACCGAGCTCGGTTCGTGATCCGCCGAACTCTCAGCTTTCGTTCAGGTGTGCCGACGACTCAGGTGACCAGACACGCGCGATCCGGAGGCAGCCGGTAGCGGCGGACGGTCACACAGGCTGCGGTCGACCCTGACATCGGCGACTCCCCCGGGGGAGAGGCGTTGCATACAGGGCTGTCCGCAGCCTGTGGTATTCGGGCGCCCGACATGAGTCCCATACGGCTGCCGTCGAATTCGTGGCCGGAGGTCCGGCCCGGAGTGCGTTGCCGCTGGTGAGAGCGTTGCCGGCGACCCGGGGGATCGGCCCGTCATGGGCCCCGCACCCAGGCTCTGCTCAGCCGCCAACCCTTCACGAATTCGGGCCAGGCGTCGATAAGGACACCGCAGGCCGAGGAACGGTCTGCTATCGGACCCCGCCACGGATGGGACATCCATGATCACCGTCACTCGTCGTAACGGCACCGCCTTCGCGCTCAATCCCGATCTGATCGAGCGCGTCGAAGCGACCCCGGACACGGTGATCACGTTGGTCAGCGGCACGAAGTACGTCGTCGCGGAATCGGTGGATCGCATCGTCGAAGAAGTCTGCGCGTTCAGGGCCTCGGTCCTCATCGCCTCGGCTCACCCCGCCCCCCGGAGCCGCCGGTCCGACTCCGATCCGTCTCGACCTCGGAGAACTGAACCCATGGACAAGGGAACCATCATCGGCATCGGTGTCACCTTCACCGGTGTCATCGCCACAGCCATCCTCGATGGCGTACACCTGACCTCGCTGCTCAACCCGGCGGCGATGATGCTCATCATCGTCGGTACCTTCGGTGCCGCCATGGGTGGCCTCATGTTCTCCGAGTACAAGATCGCATTCGGCAGCATGAAGACCGCCCTCACCGCCAAGGTCCCGGACGCCTCCAACCTCGTCGACGTCATCGTCAAGATGGCCGACCGCGCCCGCCGCGAGGGTCTGCTCGCCCTGGAGGACATGGCCAAGGAGATCGACGACCCCCTCCTCAAGGAGGGGATCCAGATGACCGTCGACGGCACCGACGCCGACGAGATCGCCGAGCTGCTCGAGGCCCGCATCGCGGCCAAGAAGGACCACGACAAGATCGGCATCGCCTTCCACGAGGCCATGGGCGGCTACGCCCCCACCCTCGGTGTGGTCGGCGCCGTCCTCGGTCTGATCCACGCGCTCGGCAACCTGGACGACGTGGGCGCGCTCGGTGGCATGATCGCCTCCGCGTTCGTCGCGACCCTCTGGGGTGTGCTCATCGCCAACATGGCGTGGCTGCCGATGTCGGGCAAGCTCAAGCGGCTCAGCCAGCTCGAGGTCGCCAACATGGAGATGATCGTCGAGGGCGTGCTGGCCGTGCAGGCCGGGACGAGCCCCCGCATGGTCGAGCAGAAGCTGCGCTCGGCCCTGCCCGGTGGCGGCGTCACCGACGCCAAGGAAGCGAAGGCCGCCTGATGGCCCGCAAGAAGAAGCAGGAAGAGCACGAGGAGCACGCCAACCACGAGCGGTGGATGCTCAGCTACGCCGACATCCTCACGCTGCTGTTGGCGCTGTTCATCGTCATGTTCGCGATCTCCAAGGTCGACCAGAAGAAGTTCGAGGAGTTCGCCCGAGGCACGGCCGAGGGCTTCGGCAACGTCGCCGTCACCGGCATGACGGGCAACTTCGAGGGCGGCGACGGAATCATGAAGGACCAGAAGCCGGCCCAGTCCGAGGACGTGCCCTCCACGGTGCCCGACGACAAGAACTCCGCGCTCGCGCAGCAGGCCATCCAGAAGGAGAAGGCCCGCCAGGCCGCGGCGGCCGCCGAGAAGAAGAACCTCGAGGAGATCAAGGCCAAGATCGCCCTGGAGCTCAAGAAGCAGGGACTGTCCGACGCCGTGCAGATGAGCGTCGACGCGCGCGGCCTCGTCGTCAACATCGTCACCGACAAGGTGCTGTTCGACACCGGTCAGGCCGACCTCAAACCGGCCGGCACCAAGGTGCTCGACGCCATCGCGCCCGCGCTCACGCCGCTGCCCAACCACGTCAGCGTCGAGGGCCACACCGACAACGTGCCCATCTCGGGGACCTACCGCTCCAACTGGTTCCTGTCCACGGCCCGCGCCAGCATGGTGACCGAGCGGCTCATCCAGGACGGGATCACCCCGGGCCGGATCGCGCCCGCCGGGTTCGCCGACACCCGCCCGCTCGAGAGCAACGGCACCGACGACGGCCGCGCCCGCAACCGCCGGGTCGCCGTCGTGGTCCTGCCCTACCTGCCGGCCGCCGAGGCCGAGTCGGGCCTGGCCGCGGCCGACTCCACGGGCACCAGCGGCGACGTCGCCCCCAAGGCGCCGGCGATCGCACCCACCGCACCCACCGTCGTCCCGGCGATCGCCACGCCCAAGCCGTAAGGGCGGGCGGTCACCCCCGCCACCCTGAGTACCCCGACCTCTCCAGGAGAACGAGAACGACCATGAGCGACACCGCAATCGAAGAGAAGCCCAAGAGCAAGAAGCTCGTCATCATCATCGTGGCGGCTCTGGTCGTCGTGCTCGCCGCCGCGGGCGTCGCGGTGTTCATGCTGCTCGGCGGCTCCGGCGACGAGAAGTCCGAGGCGGCGACCGCCGAGCCCGGCATCGTCGTGCCGCTCAAGGACGAGATGACGCTCAACCTCGCCGACGGCCGGTTCCTCAAGCTGCAGCTCGCCCTCCAGCTCACGAAGGAAGGCACGGAGGCCGCGGGGGAGAAGGCCGCCGAGACCTTCGACGGCTCGATGGCCCAGGACGCCGCCATCACCGTGTTCTCCCAGTACAAGTACGACGACCTCCTCGACCCCAAGAAGAAGGAGGAGGCCCGGAACAAGCTCACCGCCGAGACGAAGAAGCGCTACGACGACGCGGTGATGCAGGTCTACTTCCGCCAGTTCGTCATGCAGTGACGCACCGGACCGACGTGATGACGACGCGCCCCGAGCGCAGGCCCGCAGCCTGCGAGGGACGCTCAGAACAGCCGACTTTCGGCCGATGTGAGGACTTGTGAACGCCGAACCGCAGCTCTACGACTTCCGGAGCCCGAGCCGGTTCAGCCGCGAGCAGTTGCGGGCGCTCCAGATGGCCTGCGAGACGTACGCGCGACAGATGGCGACCGTGCTGTCCACGACGCTGCGGATCGTCGCGCACTCCAGCGTCGAGGAGATCACGCAGACGACGTACGACGAGTACATCGAGCAGGTGCCCAACCCCTCTCTGCTGGCGGTGCTGAACTTCGCGCCGCTCGAGGGCGACGGCGTGTTCCAGCTGCCCATGGACCTCGTCATGAGCGTCATCGACCGCCTGCTGGGCGGCCCGGGCGACGTCAAGCAGCCGAGCCGGGCCCTGTCGGAGATCGAGAGCGGCCTCATCCGCAACCTCGTGCGTCAGATGGTCAACGAGCTGCGGTACTCCTTCGAGGCGCTCGGCGGGATCCGCGGTGAAGTGCAGTCGCTGGAGTCCGACCCGCAGTTCCTCCAGCTCGCGCCGCCGTCGGACCCGATGCTCGTGGCCGCGTTCGAGATCAAGCTCGGCGACACCGTGGCCACCTCGACGCTGTGCCTGCCGGTGGAGACCATCGCGCCCGTCCTGGAGAGCGTGCACGCCAAGCCGGAGGTCGAACTCACCGGAGCCAAGGCCGAGGCCGCCGAGAACCTCAAGGGACGCATGCACGAGGTCCCCGTGGACGTGCGCGTCAGCTTCGCCCCGATCTCGTTGCCGTCCAGGGACATCCTCGACCTCGAGGTCGGCGACGTGTTGCCCCTGCGTCATCCCACCAACCAGCCGTTGACCCTCGAGGCCGACGGCATCGCCATCGCGACGGCCGTGCCCGGAAGCTACGGCAAACGGCTCGCCTGCCAGATCGTGACCTCATGACCAGCCCGTTCGCGAAGAAGGAAGACTGATGCCCACCACGCCAGAGCTCGACGCGGCCCTCCTCGCCGCTGCCCAGGCGCTGCCAGCTCACTTCGCGAATGCGGACGAGCTCACCGTCGAGAACCTCGACGCCATCCAGGCCACGACGATGTCGTTGCCGGGTGGCGCGTTCGCCGTGGAGGCGGTGCTGCAGGGGGCGGACGCCGTCGGGACGGCGGTGCTCATCATCACCGGCCTCGTCGACCACAAGAACGGTGAGGTCTTCGACCGCACCGAGGCCCGCACCCTGTGGACCGCCGCCCTCGAGGACGGACTCACCGCCCTCAAGGGTGAGATGGGCGAGTTCAAGTCGGGCCAGTCGCACATGACGGACCCCTTCGACGTGCTGGAGAACGCCGACGAGGCGGGCGTCGCGGGTGTGTTCCACGACCAGACCCTCGCCGCGCTGCTCGTCGCGATGCCCAAGGAGAGCACCGGTCAGGGCGCCGCGGCCGAACTCGCCGCCGCCATCGCCGCCGCCGAGGCCGAGGAGGCCGGTGACGAGGCCGGTGCCGAGGGCGCTGAGGGTGCGGAAGACGCCGAGGGCGAGAACGTCGAGGGTGCCGAGGCCGCCGAGGGCGACGCCTCGACGCAGGCCCCCGCCGCGGAGGCCGGTGCGGCACCTCAGGCCGGCGAGGAGCAGCCGCAGTTCACGCCCGGCGCGGGCATGCCTCCCGGCTACGACCAGTACGCCCAGCAGTACGCGCAGGCCGGCTACCCGCCGCCCGGGTACCCGCCCTACGCCGGCTACGGCTACCCCCAGCAGGCTCAGCAGCCCCCGCAGACCGCTGCGGAGGCCGCCGTCGCCGCTGCCCAGGCGGCCGCGCAGGCCCAGGCCAACATGAACCTGCCCGGCATGCCCACCCCGCCGCTCACCCCGTTCATGCCCGGCGCGGGCTACCCCGTCGACCCGCGCCGCATCGACCTCCTGCGCGAGGTCATCATGGGCGTCAGCGTCGAGCTGGGCCGCACGCGCCTCACCGTCCAGGAGATCCTCGGCCTCACCCCCGGATCGGTCGTCGAGCTCGACCGCGCCGCCGGTGCGCCCGTGGACGTGCTGGTCAACGGCACCCTCATCGCGCACGGCGAGGTCGTCGTCGTAGACGAGGAGTTCGCCGTCCGCATCTCCGAGGTGGTGCACCCCGAGCCCGGCGCCGTGGGTCGGGCAACGGCGTGACCGACGGATCGCTCGCGCTGACCCTGCTGCGGGCGGTGATCTCGCTCGCCCTGGTCCTCGGGCTGCTCGTGCTCTGCATGCGGGTGCTGGCGCGGCGAGGCGGCTTCGCGCCGTCCTCACGCGTCACCCCGGTGGACATCGACGTGCTCGGCCGCAAGCAGCTCTCGCGGGGATCGTCGGTGCAGGTCGTGCGCGTGGGACGGCGCGTGCTGGTCCTCGGCGTCACCGATTCACGAGTTTCGGTCCTCACTCACCTGTCGGCGGGTGAGGTTCCTGCCGATGGGAACGCCGAGACGGAGGACTCCGTGACGCAGGACGGACCACGTCCCGCGTCCGTCGGCCTGCTGGATGCCCTGCGCAGGCAGGGACGGACCGGCCGTCTCATCGCCGATGCCACCGGAGCCGGTCGCGGCGGTCGTCATCGTGGAGGGAGCCGGGTATGAGCGTTCGACGCCTGCTCTGCCTGTGTGCCCTGGCCGTGCTGACCTGCCTCGGGCTCGCCGCTCCCGCTGCTGCCTCGGCGGCTCCGGCTCACGCGACGTCCGTGATCGCCACGACCTCGGTGGCCGCCGCTCCTGCCGCTGTTTCCGCCGTCGTTCCCGCCGCCGTTGCGATGCCCGCCATCGCACCGGGTGCCATGCCGGCCGTCGACGACGCCGAGACCCCGGCCCCGGGGATCTCCGTGAACCTCGAGGGCGGTCCCGAGGGCCGCAGCCAGGGCGTCACGATCATCGTCCTGATGACGATCCTGTCGATCGCCCCCTCGATCCTGCTGCTGATGACGTCGTTCACCAAGATCGCCGTCGTCCTCGCCCTGACGAGGCAGGCCATCGGTACCCCGACGATCCCGCCCAATCAGGTCATCGCCGGCGTGGCCCTGTTCCTCAGCCTGTTCGTCATGGGCCCCGTGGTCAACCAGGTCAACGAGCAGGCCATCCAGCCCTACCTCAACGGCTCCCTGACGATGACCGAGGCCTTCAGCGCGGGAGAGGCACCGCTGCGCACGTTCATGCTTCGCCAGACGGGTGAGCAGGAACTCCAGACGATGGTCACCCTCAACCCCGACCAGGATCAGCCGGCCAATCCCGAGGACGTGGCGTTCACGACACTCGTGCCGGCGTTCGTGCTCTCCGAGCTCAAGACGGCGTTCATCATCGGCTTCGTCATCTTCGTGCCGTTCCTCGTCATCGACCTCGTGGTCGCCTCCGTGCTCATGAGCATGGGAATGATGATGCTGCCGCCCATCATGATCTCGATGCCGTTCAAGATCCTGCTGTTCATCATGGTCGACGGATGGAGCCTCATCACGACGGCGTTGGTGTCGGGATACATGACGACATGAGCGACAACGACGTGATGCACCTGGCGGTGCAGGCGATGGTGCTGGGAGCCAAGCTCGCGGGGCCGATCCTCATCGTGAGCCTGGTCATCGGGTTCATCATCTCGTTGTTGCAGTCGGTGACGCAGGTGCAGGAGATGACCCTGACGTTCGTGCCCAAGGTCATCGTGGTGGCCCTCGTGCTGTTGTTCGCGGGCAACTGGATGATGCACGAGGCCGTCACCTTCACCGAGAACCTCTTCGCCGATCTGCCGCGGATGTTGCGGTCGGCGAGGTGAGCCGATGGAGATCACGCTCGCCTTCCACGGCCTGTTCACCCTGCTGCTCGTGACGCTCCGGGTGGTCGCGTTCCTCATCATCGCGCCCCCGTTCAACGGCAGTTCGATCCCGATGCGGGTGCGTTCCATGCTCGCGTTCGCGGTGGCGCTGCCGCTCTTTCCGCAGTACATGGACCAGGTGCGGATCGGCAGCATCTACGACATGGTCACGGCGGTCACCTGGCAGATCCTCGCCGGCCTCTCGGTGGGTTTCGTGGTGCACATGCTGTTCGCGGCCGTGCAGGCGGCCGGAAACCTCATCGACATGTTCAGCATGTTCGCCATGGCGGCCATGCTCGACCCGATCTCGAACACCCAGTCGGCGGTCTTCGGCCGCATCTACTCGCTCATCGCGACGACCCTGCTGTTCGCCACGGGTGGGCATCTGCTGCTGTTGCGGGGATTGCTGCAGACCTTCGAGGTGTTCCCGGTCTCGCCCGTCGACCTCGGCCGGTTGGCGCAGATCATCGCCGGCAACCTGGACCGGCTGGTGATGTCGGCGTTGCAGATCGGCGCCCCCATCCTGGCCGTGCTCTTCCTCACCGACCTGGCCCTGGGCCTCGTGAGTCGCGCCGTGCCCAGCCTCAACATCTTCCAGCTCGCCTTTCCCGTGAAGACGATCCTCGTCGTGTCGCTCGCCGCGCTCGCGGTCGCGATGATGCCGGGGGCCATCCAGGCCGTCGTCGGCGAGATGCTCGGTGAGTTCCCCGCCGTCGGGCGTGCGGTCGGAGGCAGGTGAGCCATGGCCGAGGACAAGTCGAGCAAGACGGAGAAGGCGACACCGCAGAAGATCAAGCAGGCGCGGGAGGAGGGAAACCTCCCCAAGACCCAGGACCTCTCGATGTGGTTGACGGTGCTCGTCTTCGTCGCGATCGGTCCGATGGTGCTGTCGAACACGCGCGACAGCTTCTCGGAGATGTTGCACGGTGTCGCGGGCGTCATCACACAACCGGATCTGACCAAGGCGACGAACCTCTTTCGCAACTCCCTCCTCGACGCCATCGTGCTGGTCGCCCCCATCGCCCTGGGCTGCATGGTCGCCGGCGTGCTCGGGCACGCGGTCCAGGGCGGTGTGAAACCGCACTCCAAACGCTTCAAGCCGAAATGGAAGAAGCTCAACCCCATCTCGGGTCTGAAGAACATGTTCGGCATGCACGGCATGTGGACCTTGGTGAAGACCCTCATCAAGTTCGGCGTCTTCGGGCTGGTGGCCTACAACATCGTCTCCGGCGCCGTGACGCAGATCGCCGGGTCGGGTGCCTGGTCGGTGGGTGCGGTGCTGGACGTGGTGATGAGCGCGTCGATGAGCGTCATCACGACGATCGCCGTCGTCGGCCTCGTCATCGCGGCGGCCGACTACGGCATGGAGCGTCACCGCGTCATGAAGTCGCTGAAGATGAGCAAGGACGAGATCAAGAAGGAGAACAAGCAGCAGGAAGGTGACCCGATGGTCAAGGGTCAGCGACGCGCGAAGCAGCGTGAGATGGGGCGTCGTCGCATGATGGCCGCCGTCGGCGAGGCGAGCGTCGTCATGACCAACCCGGCGCACGTCTCGGTCGCGCTCAAGTACGAGCGGGGCTCCGGCGCCCCCCAGGTGGTCGCGAAGGGAACCGGGCATCTCGCGGTGCGCATCCGCGAGGAGGCCGCCGCCCACGAGATCCCCGTCGTCGAGGACGTGCTCGTCGCGCGAATGCTGTACAAGCTCTGCGAGATCGACGATTACATCCCCTTCGAGCTGTACGACGCCATCGCCGAGGTGCTCGCGTTCGTCCTGCGCATGTCCGAGTCGGGCCGCGGCTCGGGGACGCACGAGACACCACTGCGTCACCCCGATTTCGACGGCACCCTGCCCGACGACCTCACCGACGAGGCCCTCGGCATCCGCGTGGCGGCCCCGGCATCGGCGCGGGCGGCCGCCTGACCCCACCCCTGCGCGCCCTCCCACCGGGGCTCAGCGGCGTTGCGCCCCGCTCAGATCGGGGTGTGCAGGGCCGATGGGAAGGGGGCCGTGAGCCGGGACGTACCGGCGTGACCAGCAGCGGGAACCATCCCCGACCAGCAGCGAAGAGGTGACCGTGAAGTCGAGCCGACTGGGCCTCATCGGCGTCCCGGCCGCCATCATCGGGATCATCGTCATGATGGTCGTGCCGCTGCCGCCGTTCCTGCTCGACCTGCTGCTGGCCTTCAACATCGCGTTCTCGGTGCTCATCATGCTGGTGAGCCTGCGCGTGACCCGGCCCCTGGACTTCTCGATCTTCCCGGCGCTGCTGCTCATCGCCACGCTGTTCCGGCTCTCGCTCAACATCAGCACGACGCGACTGGTGTTGCGCGACGGCTACGCGGGCAAGGTCATCGAGGCGTTCGGTGACTTCGTCATCGGCGGTTCGCTCGTCGTCGGTCTGGTCATCTTCATCATCCTCATGGTGATCCAGTTCGTCGTCATCACCAACGGTGCCGGCCGCGTCGCCGAGGTCGCCGCCCGATTCACCCTCGACGCGCTGCCCGGTAAGCAGATGGCCGTCGACGCCGACCTCAACTCGGGCCTGATCGACGAGGCCGAAGCCCGCAAGCGCCGCAAGGAGGTCTCCGCGGAGGCCGACTTCTACGGCGCCATGGACGGTGCCTCCAAGTTCGTCAAGGGTGACGCGATCGCGTCGGTCATCATCACCCTGGTCAACCTCATCGGTGGCTTCGCGATCGGCATGCTGCAGCGCGGGATGTCGGCCACCGACGCCATGCACACCTACAGCCTCATGTCGATCGGTGACGGCCTCGTCTCCCAGATCCCGGCGCTGCTGCTGTCGGTCGCCACCGGCCTCATCGTGACCCGCGCGACGACCGAACGTGACATGGGGTCGGACCTGCTCGGCCAGTTCGGTCGACAGAAGCAGGCGATGCAGATCGCCGGCGGTGCGTGCCTCATCCTCGGTCTCGTGCCCGGCCTGCCCAAGCTGCCGTTCATCGTCATCGGCGTCGGTGCGCTGTTCGTCGCCACGAGGATGAACGAGGGAGACGTGGAGGAGGAGGAGATCCCCGAGGTCGAGGAGTTGCCGACCACGCCGCAGAAGGACTCCCCGCTCGCCATCGCCCAGGACATGCGCGTCGAGCCCCTGGAGCTCGAACTCGCCTACGACCTCATCGACCTCGTCGACGCCGCCTCCGGAGGCGACCTGCTCGACCGCGTGCGTGCCCTGCGTCGCAAGCTCGCCCAGGAGATCGGCATCGTCGTCCCCCTCGTGCGCACCCGCGACAACCTCGACCTGCCGCCGCGGCACTACGCGATCCGCGTGCACGGCGTCGAGGTCGCGCGCGGGCAGGCACCGGCCGGCATGGTGCTGGCGATCGGCGACGACCTGGACTCCCTGCCCGGCATGGTCACGCAGGAGCCGGTGTTCGGCCTGGAGGCCAAGTGGGTGCCGGCCGAGCTCCGCGAGCACGTCGCGCTCGCCAGTTCGACCGTCGTCGACCGCAGCTCGGTCGTCACGACGCACATGGCCGAGGTCGTGCGCGTCAACGCCGCCCAGCTCCTCGGGCGCGAGGACGTCAAGATGCTCGTCGACATGGTCAAGCAGAGCCACCCGGTGGTCATCGAGGAGCTCACGCCGCAACCGTTGTCGCTCGGTGAGGTGCAGCGCACGCTGCAGTCGCTGCTCTCCGAGCGCGTCTGCATCCGCGACCTCGTGCGCATCTTCGAGGCCATGTCGATGCGCGCCAAGGTCAGCCCCGACCCCGAAGGGCTGGTCGAGGCCGCCCGCACCGCCCTCGGCCCGGCGATCGCGTCCAGCCACGCCGTCGACGGTCGCCTGTCCGTCATCACCTTCGACCCGCTGCTCGAGCAGCGCATGCTCGAGACCCTGCGACAGGGCGAATCCGGATCCTTCCTCGTGATGGACCCGATGCTCGCCGAACGCGTCGCGATGGAGACCGCGCGGGTGGCGCAGGCGGCCGAGGCCGCCGGTGACCCCCGGTGCTCGTCTGCGCCCAGCCGCTGCGTCTGGCGGTACGGCGTCTCCTGGAGACGTCCGCCCCTCGTACCCCCGTGCTGTCCTACGCCGAACTCGGTGGACAGCTCACCCTCGTCACGTCTGGAGTCGTGAATGTCGCGGAAGTCACGGCCGCCTAAGGGCGGCGGCGCGCGCGGCAAGAAGGGCCGCAAGGGCAAGAAGGGCTCCTCGACGACCTATGAAGAGGTCATCGTCGAGGAGAGCGGCGGCCTGCCTTTCGGGCTCGTCGTGCTCATCGCTCTCGTCATGACCCTGCCGACGCTCACGGCCTTCTTCGACGGCTCCCTGGAGTTCCGGCCGACCGTCGTCCGCCTCCTCGCGGCGCTGCTCGTGTCGTGGCTGCTCTGCCAACTCGTGTATTCGGTGGTGAAGTCCTTCGGCGCCGACGAGGAGGAGACGGTCCGGACGACCGAGACCACCGAGGACCTCGGCTACGGCGAGGACCCCTACGGCCAGGACCGCCGCGCGTCCTGACGCATGACGTCCCGGCCGGCACGGCCGGGAACGACGACGAGCCCGTCCTGGAGGGAGGACGGGCTCGTCTGGCGTGGGGGGATCAGTGCTGCAGCAGCGCTCCTCGCGCGCGACGCAGGTGCGAGCGCAGGGAACTGAGGGAGTCGTCGAGGTCGCCCTTGGCGATCGTCTCGACGAGCGCGACGTGCTCCTTGTAGGCAGCCTCCATGCGTTCGTGCGTCGCCGCACGCGTCTGACGGGAGGCCAGGCGGCGCTGGCGGTCGCGCAGGCTGCGCAGGAGGTCGACGAGGAAGCCGTTCTGGCAGGCCTCGACCATGACGAGGTGGAACTGGGTGTCGGCCTCGTGGAACGCGGCGATCGACCCGTTGTGCAGGTGGCGTTGTTGTTCGCCGACGAGTTCCCACATACGGTCCACGAGGGCGCGCGGGGGTTCGTCGAACTCGGTGAGGACCTTGGTGGCCGCGAACGTCTCGATGAGTTCCCGCGTCTCCATCACCGAGGCGACCTCGTCGTCGGAGAGCGGGACGACGACCGCGCCACGTTTGGGGTACAACTCCAGCAGACCTTCGGACTGCAGGCGCAGAAAGGCCTCGCGCACCGGTGTCCGACTGATTCCGAGCGCGGCAGAGACCTGCCCCTCGGTGATCACTTCACCACCGGCGTGATGACCGTCGAGGATCTTCTCCCTCGTATCGGTATATGCACGCTCAGTGGCCGACATAGCCCTGGTCATTCGTGTCCCTCCCCATCAGCCCGACCGGATAGCACACGTCAGCTACAGCCGTGCGCTGTGGTCCCCCCGAGACTGACGCCACCATTGACGTTAAGTCATGAAAGCAGCTGTGGCAACTGCATCGTCGCAGGTCGGAGGGGGTTTAGGGCAGTCAGGCGTCCGACTTGGACGAGGGATGAAAAGGCATTCAGGCTATTTTCGGGAATGCACGAGGAGCCCGGTTCGGGTGAGGCGTGGGAGTCCGGTCGGCATCTCCGCGCGTTCCGGCGCGGGGCGAAGGGGAGCGGCGGGGCAACGCGAAAGCCGCAGACCGGGAATCCGATCTGCGGCTTTCATGTGGTGGCCAGGGGCGGGGTCGAACCGCCGACCTTCCGATTTTCAGTCGGACGCTCGTACCAACTGAGCTACCTGGCCCTGACAAGAAGAGCGACCCCGACCGGGCTCGAACCGGCGACCTCCGCCGTGACAGGGCGGCGCGCTAACCAACTGCGCTACGGGGCCTCGTGATGAGGTGTTCAACTGTACTGCGTATCCCCAACGGGATTCGAACCCGTGCTACCGCCGTGAAAGGGCGGGGTCCTAGGCCGCTAGACGATGGGGACCTGGTGTCTCTCCAGGTCCTCGCCGCCGTGCTTACCAGCAGCTCGGATCCGTCGAGGACTTGAAGAAGCATAGGTGACGAAGTGCCCAGCTCCAAAACCGGCCGGTCCACCCCTTCCACCGGCCGTGTGTCGCGGGGTCGGTAGCACCGGTCCGATGCTGGTCAGCGGCGGTGCGTCCACTCCAGGAGGTCCTCCAGCGGCCACGTGGAGACGATCCGCTCGACGGGGACCCCCAACCGCTCGGCCCGTTCGGCGCCGTAGGCGAGAAAGTCGAGCTGGCCCGGCGCGTGGGCGTCGGTGTCGATGGAGAACAGGCATCCGGCATCCAGCGCCATCGCGATGAGGTCGTCCGGCGGGTCGCACCGCTCGGGGCGCGAGTTGATCTCGACGGCCACCCCGTGCTCGGCGCAGGCGGCGAACACGGCCTCGGCGTCGAACGTGCTCTGGTCGCGCGTTCCCCGCGAGCCCTCGACGAGACGACCCGTGCAGTGGCCGAGCACATCGACGTGCCGGTTCTCCACGGCGGCGATCATCCGCCGGGTCATCGGCGCCTTCGCCATGCGCAGCTTGCTGTGCACCGAGGCGACGACGACGTCGAGTCGGTCGAGCATCTTCTCCTCCTGGTCGAGGGCGCCGTCGTCGAGGATGTCGACCTCGATGCCCTTGAGCAGCCGGAACTCATCGCCGAGGTGCTCGTTGATCCGCTCGACGACGACGAGTTGGGAGGCCAGACGCTCCGCCGACAGGCCGTTCGCCACCTTGAGGCGGGGGAGTGGTCGGTGAGGGCCTGGTACTCCCGCCCGAGTTCGAGGCAGGTCGCGACCATCTCCTCGATGGGGGAGCCACCGTCGGACCAGTCCGAGTGGGAGTGCAGATCGCCCCGCAGCGCGGCCAGCACGGTGTCGCCGCCGTCGACGAGCGGGCCGTCGTCCTGCTTGGCGAGATAGTCGGGCACCTGCCCGGCCAGCGCCTGCTCGATGACCTTGGCGGTGCTCGCCCCCACCGACGGCAGCGCCGTGAGCGTGCCGGCCTGCGCGCGCTCGCGCAGCTCGTCGTCGTCGGTGGCCATCACCGTCGCCGCGGCCTTGCGGAACGCCTCCACCTTGCGGGTCTCGCCACGACTGCGCTCCATGAGGAACGCGATGCGGCGCAGCGCGTCGAGGGGCTCGATCTGAGAGTCACCGGAAGAGCTCATGACGCGATTCTCGTCCACCTTCTTCTCACGGCCACCCGTCGTGGAAGACTGCCGCCATGAACCTGCTGAATCAGCCGCTGAACGACGTCGACCCGGAGATCGCGAAGGCCCTGGACGACGAGCGCCTCCGTCAGGAACACACCCTCGAGATGATCGCCTCGGAGAACTTCGCCCCGGTCGCGGTCATGCAGGCCCAGGGGTCGGTGGCCACGAACAAGTACGCCGAGGGGTATCCCGGTCGGCGCTACTACGGCGGCTGCGAGCACGTCGACGTCATCGAGGACCTCGCGCGCGACCGGCTCAAGTCGCTGTTCGGAGCCCGGTTCGCCAACGTCCAGCCGCACTCGGGTGCCCAGGCCAACACGGCCGTGTACTTCGCCCTGCTCAAGCCGGGCGACCGCATCCTCGGTCTCGATCTCGCGCACGGTGGGCACCTCACCCACGGCATGCGGATCAACTACAGCGGCAAGATGTTCGAGGTCACGCCCTACCACGTGGACGAGAAGGGCCTCATCGACATGGACGAGGTCGCGCGCCTGGCCCGCGAGACCCGCCCGCAGATGATCATCGTCGGCTGGTCGGCCTACCCGCGGCAGCTCGACTTCGCCAGGTTCCGCGAGATCGCCGACGAGGTCGACGCCTACCTCATGGTCGACATGGCGCACTTCGCCGGGCTGGTGGCCGCCGGCCTCTACCCCAACCCGGTGCCGCACGCCCACGTCACCACGTCGACCACGCACAAGACGCTGCGCGGTCCGCGCGGCGGGGTCATCCTCACCAACGACCCCGACCTGTCGAAGAAGTTCAACTCGGCGGTGTTCCCCGGCATGCAGGGTGGGCCGCTCGAGCACGTCATCGCGGCCAAGGCGGTGGCGTTCAAGCTGGCCGCCGAGCCTGAGTTCATCGAGCTGCAGAACCGCACCGTCGAGGGCGCCCGCATCCTCGCCGAGCGCCTGATGACCGACGAGATGGCGCAGGCCGGCGTGCACGTCCTCTCCGGCGGCACCGACGTCCACCTCGTCCTGGTCGACCTGCGCGAGAGCTCCCTCGACGGGCAACAGGCCGAGGATCTGCTCCACCGCATCGGCATCACCGTCAACCGCAACGCGGTTCCCAACGACCCGCGTCCGCCGATGGTCACCTCCGGTCTGCGCATCGGCACCCCGGCCCTGGCCACCCGTGGATTCGGCGCCACGGAGTTCACCGAGGTCGCCGACATCATCGCGACGGCGCTGCACCCGGAGCTGTCGGACGAGACCGTCTCCGAGCTGCAGGCGCGCGTCAAGGCGCTGACCACCGCGTTCCCGCTGTACCCCGCGCTGGGCTGATCCCCGCGACCGAACGGCCCCGCCGGCCCACCGCCGCGGGGCCGTTCGTCACGCGTCGACGCGTCTCCCGGCCTGCCGGTACGGTGAGACACCCGCCTCACCCCTGACGACTCCACCTGGAGAAGCAATGGCGCTCAGCGTGTTCGACCTGTTCACGATCGGGATCGGCCCCTCCAGCTCGCACACCGTCGGACCCATGCGGGCGGCAGCGACCTTCGTCGACGAGTTGCAGCACGTCGGGCTCCTCGGCCGGACGACGCGGGTCAAGGCGGAGCTGTTCGGCTCGCTCGGCGCCACCGGTCACGGGCACGGCAGCGCCACCGCCGTCATCCTCGGGCTGCGCGGTGAGCGGCCCGAACTCGTCGATCCGCGGGCGGTCGCCGGCGACGTCGCCGACGTGCGCGCCTCCGGCCGGATCCTCCTGCACGGCGATCACGACATCGCCTTCGTCGAGGACGACGACCTCGTGATGCACCGGCGTCGCAGCCTGCCGCTGCATCCCAACGGCATGACGTTCACCGCGTACGGCGAGGGCGACACGCTCCTGCTGGCCAAGACGTACTACTCCGTCGGCGGCGGCTTCGTCGTGGGGGAGGGCGCCGATCAGGAGACGACGATCACCGAGGACACCACGCCGGTGAGGTACCCGTTCAGCACGGGCGACGGGCTGCTCGCCGTGTGTGAGGAGACCGGTCTGTCGATCGCGGGGATCATGCTGGCCAACGAGCAGTCGTGGCGCAGCGAGCAGGAGATCTCCGACGGTCTGCTCGAGTTGTGGCACGCGATGGACGCCTGCATCGAGGCCGGGATGTACACCGAGGGCATCCTCCCCGGTGGGTTGCGGGTGCGGCGTCGCGCGCCGGAGATCCGCGCGAAGCTGCGGCTGCAGGTCGACAGCGTGGACCCCCTGCGCGGGATGGACTGGCTGACGTTGTTCGCGCTCGCCGTCAACGAGGAGAACGCCTCGGGTGGTCGCGTGGTCACGGCACCGACGAACGGTGCGGCCGGCATCATCCCGGCGGTGCTGCGCTACTACATGGACTTCGTGCCGGGCGCCGACGAAGAGGGCATCCGCCGGTTCCTCCTCACCGCGGGCGCGATCGGCACGATCTACAAGGAGAACGCGTCGATCAGCGGCGCCGAGGTCGGTTGCCAGGGCGAGGTCGGGTCGGCGTGCTCGATGGCTGCGGCGGGCATGGCGGCGGTGCTGGGCGGGAGTCCGGCGCAGTGCGAGAACGCGGCCGAGATCGGCATGGAGCACAACCTGGGCCTCACGTGCGACCCGGTTGGTGGCCTGGTGCAGATCCCGTGCATCGAGCGCAACGCCGTGGCGGCGGTCAAGGCGGTCACGGCGGCCCGCACGGCGCTCCACGGCGACGGACGCCACCTCGTGTCTCTGGACAAGGTGGTCAAGACGATGCGGGACACGGGCCGGGACATGAAGGACAAGTACAAGGAGACGGCGCGAGGCGGCCTGGCGGTCAACGTCATCAACTGCTGACGAGACCCCCGCCCGTATCCACCTCAAACAGTAGGTGAGGGGTGAGACAGCACCGCAGGCGCTACGGTCTCGACCTCGCCTGCTGTTTGAGAATGGAGTAGGCGCGCGTCGACAAGAGGTCCAGGTTGGGGATCCGGGTCATCCGGCCGCTGGGATCGAGGGCTCGTGCGAGCCGATCCACGTCGTGCTCGATGTCATCCGATGAACGCAGCATGGTGACCTCGCAACCTTCGCTCCTGATGGACTCCCGGATGGCGTCCTCGCGACGCTTCTCCGCAGCGACGGCGTTGCGCGCGCTCTCGGAATCGGCCTCGTCGTACTTGACGTCGCCGTCGACCTCGAAGCCGACGAACCTCCGGGTCCCGTCGGGAGAGGTGAGCCACCAGCCGAGATCCACGTATCGATCTCCGAGGTGAGTGACGACCTCTACCTGCAGTGCAGGGGTAGGCAGACCGGCGCGGGCAACGGCGCACCGCATCCGGGACTCCAATGGGGACTCGGACCGGTGATCGGCGATCGCGAGCACCGCACGGGCGTGACGCCTCCCTCGACGCGGGCCTCGCTCCTCGAGGACGTCGGACCATTCCCGCCGCAAGAGGTCGCGTTCACCGTTCTTGTCACTGCGGGTCGGACCGAGCACCAGACGCATCGCACTGTCAGCCACTGCCAGGGCCCAGTCGGGGGAGAGCATCGTGATGGTGTCGACGATGGTCCGTTCCAGCGAGGTGATGCGCAGTCCGGCTGGTGTCTCGACGACCTCGTCGGCGGTCAAGGGCCTGCAGTGCCGGACGTGCTCGTCGACCTGTCTCGGTGAACCGGCCCTGAACTGCTGCGTCGTGTGAACGGGCCACTCCGCGTTGGGCACCCATAGCCCGTAGAGGATTGCTGCGGACACGTGCGACAGCACGACGTCGGGTCCGAGGCGATCGCAGGCGGCGACGCATCGCGCCAGAGAGACCTCCCGGCGGCGCTGCCATGTGCCGGCGGGGGTGGCGGGCAGGAGGTAGGCGTCGGGTCCCACGCGGGCGGCGACGTCGACGTCGAGCGCCCGGCGGAGCTCTTCGCGTGCGTGATAGCGAGAGTGGGTGACAGCGGGGAGAAGGGGGAGCAGCGGGGGTGGCGGGTTCGAGATCGACATGACCGCAGGGTGGCCGTCGCGATGCATCCACCGCCGTGTTCATCCCCAGGCGGTCGACCGTGTTCCGTTCCGGAGAGTCGCTGTGGATAACCCATCCGCCTCGGACAGTAGGTGAGGACGAAACAGTGGGTCACGCGCGGCTGTGTGAGACCTCCCCTACTGTCCGAGGTGGGGATGGGGGAAGAATGAGCGCATGCGTGACTTGCGGATGAGTGACTACGTGGCGGCTCCGGAGCGGTACGACGGGTCGATGGTCTATCGGTTCTGTGGACGGTCCGGGCTCGAGCTGCCGGTGATCAGCCTCGGCCTGTGGCAGAACTTCGGTGACGACAAGCCCGTGGAGGTGCAGCGGGCGATCGTGCGCCGCGCCTTCGACCGGGGCGTCACCCACTTCGACCTCGCCAACAACTACGGGCCGCCCTACGGCCAGGCCGAGATCAACTTCGGGCAGATGCTGCGGCAGGACCTCGCGCCCTACCGCGACGAACTGATCATCTCCACCAAGGCCGGCTGGGACATGTGGCCCGGGCCGTACGGTCAGGGCGGCGGCTCGCGCAAGTACGTCCTCGCCTCCCTCGACCAGTCGCTGACGCGGCTCGGCCTGGACTACGTCGACATCTTCTACAGCCACCGCTTCGACCCCCACACCCCGATCGAGGAGACGATGCGGGCGCTGGACCACGCCGTCCGCAGCGGAAAGGCGCTGTACGCGGGCATCTCCAGCTACTCCGCGGCCAAGACGAAGGAGGCCGCGCAGATCGCCCGCGACCTCGGCACCCCGCTGCTCATCCACCAGCCCAGCTACAACCTCCTCAACCGCTGGACCGAGGAGCAGGGTCTGCTCGACGAACTCGAGAGCCAGGGCATGGGGTGCATCGCGTTCTCCGCGCTCGCCCAGGGCGTGCTCACCGACCGCTACCTCGAGGGCGTCCCGGAGGACTCCCGAGCCGCGCGCGGGGATCCCTGTTGTCCTCGGATTTGGACGACGAGACCATGACCCACGTGCGCCGGCTGAACGAGATCGCGAACGACCGCGGACAGACGCTGGCGCAGATGGCCATCGCGTGGGTGCTGCGCGACGAGCGCATGACCTCCACGGTGCTCGGCGCGAGCAGTGTGGAGCAGCTCGACGCCAACCTCGACGCGCTGAGCGGGCTCTCCTTCACCGACGAGGAACTCACCACGATCGACGCCGACGCGGTCGACTGCGGACTCAACCTGTGGGCGGCGCAGACACAGGACTGAACCGCGTCGGAGGCCGGTGGGACAGAACGCCTCTGGCCGCAGGTCAGGTGAGGTGTCACAATCGACGATCGTGGCCCGGTCGGGGATCGCCGAGCCTCAGGTCAGGCCCGGTCCCCGCGTTCTTTCGGCCAGGAGCATCGTCATGGCGAACACCGTGGTGGACAAGGTCATGCGTCGACCTGTCCGTCTCGTGCCGTTGGCGTTCCTCGGCGTCATCGCGATCGGCACGCTGCTCCTGCTGATCCCCGCCACGCACCACGACGGTCAGGTCCGGCCGATGGTCGCAACCTTCACGGCGGTGTCGGCCACCTGCATCACCGGGCTGACCGTCGTCGACACCGCCACCTACTGGACGCCGTTCGGCCAGTTCATCATCCTGCTGCTCACCCAGATGGGCGGCTTCGGCATCATGTCGATCGCGACCCTGCTTGCGATCCTGGTCAAGGGGCACATCGAGCTCTCCGGAACGCTGGTCGTGCAGACGGAGACCCAGACCCAGAGCCTCGGACAGGCCCGCCGGGTGGTGCTGCGGATCGCCACGAGCATGCTCGTCGCCGAGGCCGTGGCCGCCGTGATCCTCACCTTGCGATTCCACTTCACCCACGGGACCGAATGGCCGCAGGCGATCTGGCACGGGATCTGGTACGCGGGCATGTCATTCACCAACGCCGGATTCGCGTTGCACTCCGACAGCATCATGGGGTTCATCGCCGATCCGCTGACCATCATCGTCATGAGTGTGACGGTGTTCGCCGGCAGCATCGGGTACCCGGTGTTCTGGGAACTGCTTCAGAAGTGGCGCCGGCCGCGCAACTGGTCGGTGCACACACGGTTGTCCTTCTACGGCTTCATCCTGCTGTTCGTGCTCACCTTCGCCGCTTTCTTGATATTCGAGTGGGACAACCCCGACACGATCGGGAGTTTCTCGGTGCTGGAGAAGGTGACGGCCGCGATCGCCGGCGGGGTGATGCCACGCTCCGGAGGTTTCAACATCGTCGACTACGCCCTCATCAAGGACGAGACGACGATCACGACCATCGTCATGATGTTCATCGGCGGCGGTAGCGCGGGCACCTCGGGGGGCATCAAGGTGTCGACCTTCTTCCTCCTCGCCTTCCTCATCCTCGCGGTGGCGCGCGGTGAGCGGGACGTCACGGTGGCACACCGCCGCATCGGCGATGAGACCCTGCGGCAGGCCGTCACCGTGGCGCTGCTGGCCGTCGCGTGCCTCGTCGGGGGGACGATGATGCTCGCGATCCTGACCAACCTGCCGCTGCCGCACGTGCTGTTCGACGTGACCTCAGCGTTCGGCACGGTCGGCCTCTCCATGGGCATCACGCCCGAACTCCCCGCCGGGGGACAGATCACGCTGATGGTGCTCATGTTCCTGGGCCGCGTCGGCACCTTCACCGCGGCCTCGGCCCTCGCCCTGCGGACCGCGACGCGTCACTACCACCTGCCCGAAGAGCGGCCGATCGTCGGTTGATCGCAGAGGCGGGAGGGCTCGTCGAGATCCCCCGTCGCCCCCACCCCACCCATTCCAGGAGCGTGCAGTGTCGGACAAGAAGCGGATCCGCGGAGTCGCCGAGTCGGTGCTCGTCGTCGGTCTCGGACGATTCGGGTCGTCGGTCGCGACCTCCCTGGTCGAGATGGACAAGGAGGTCCTGGCGATCGACGAGAATCCCGTTCTCGTGCAGCGCTGGTCCTCGCAGCTGACCCACGTCGTCCAGGCGGACACCACCGACGAGGAGGCACTCATGCAACTCGGCGTCTCCTCCTTCGACCGGGCCGTCGTCGCGATCGGGTCCGACATCGAGGCCAGCGTCCTCACGGTCCTCGCGCTGTCGGAGGCGGGGGTGCCGGAGATCTGGGCCAAGGCCATCACCAGCAAGCACGGCAAGATCCTTGCGCGGGTCGGTGCCCACCACGTCGTCTACCCCGAGCGGGCGATGGGGTTGCGGGTCGCGCACCAGATCGTCGGCACCATGGAGGACTTCATGGAGCTCGAGGGCGGCTACGGCCTCGCGCGCATCCTCGCGCCGACCGTCACCTGGGGGATCCCCCTCGGCAAGTCCGATCTGCGCTCGCGCCACCGCATCACGGTCGTCGGCATCAAGAAGCCCGGGATGGGCTTCACGTACGCCGACCGGGAGACGATCGCGCACCAGGGCGACGAGATCATCATCTCGGGTTCGGTTCGCGCGTTGGAGAAGTTCAGCTCGCTGCCACACGTGAGTTGACCAGGGGCGGCGGTGTGGCCGATGCCCGTGGGTGATGATGGGGGGCATGCGCCTGTTCCTCGTTCGCCATGGTCAAACCACGTCCAACATCGGGCATCACCTCGACACCGCGATCCCCGGAGCGGATCTGTCGGACCGCGGTCGGCGTCAGGCGGAGGCGATCCCGGCGGCACTGGCCGACGAGTCGATCGACCTCATCGTCGTCTCCGACCTGGTGCGCACCCAGCAGACCGCCGCACCGCTGGCGCGCTCGCGGGGGATGGAGCCGTGGATCCGCGGGGGCATCCGGGAGATCTCCGCCGGCGACCTCGAGATGCGCAACGATCACGACGCCATCGAGGAGTACATCGAGGGCGTGTTCGACTGGGACACCGACCCCGACGTGCGGGTGGCGAACGGCGAGACCGGCCGCGAGGTCATGGCGCGTTTCGACGAGGTCGTCGAGGAGGTCGCCCGTGAGGTCGGCGACGGCACGGCGCTGCTGGTCTCCCACGGCGCCGTGATCCGGGTCTGGGCGGCCCTGCGCTGCGAGAACATCGACCTCGCCTACGCCGCCGATCACTGGGTGCCCAACACCGCGATGCTGACGCTCGTCGGCGACCCGGACACCGGCTGGCGGATGGAGGCCTGGCTCGAAGAACCTCTCGGTGGACACGACCTCGACAGCGAGGGCGGTCCCACCGGTGAGCCCGAGGACGAGGCCACCGACGAGGACTGACGGGCGCGACCCGGTCGCGCGTGAGAGGTCGCCTGGCAGAGGCCGCGGTCGTGGGACCGAACCTGAAACCGTGTTCGGATAGGCTCGCCGGGTGACGTCCGAGAAGGCCGAGAACGACTCCGGCGAGCTCCCCGACATCGTCGATCCGGGCATGGTGGGGGTCCAGCCGCAGACGCAGCGTGGGCAGCGCACCCGGGCCGCGCTCATCGCCGCGGCCCGGCACGTGTTCGAGCGGGACGGCTACGTCGACTCCCGCCTCGTCGACATCGCCGCCGAGGCCGGCTGCGCCATCGGCAGCTTCTACACGTGGTTCGACGGCAAGGACGAGGTCCTCGCCGCGGTGCTGCTCGAGGCGCAGCACGAGATGCTGCACCCCGGCACCGGCCGCTTCGCCCAGTCGGAGGACCCCGTGGAGATCATCCGCGCCGCCAACCGCGCCTACCTCGACGCCTACGGGCGCAACGCCCGCCTCAACGCCCTGCTCGACCAGGTGGCCGCCGTCGACGAACGGTTCCGGCGGATGCGCCGCACGCGGGCCGACGCCTTCGTCGAACGCAACGCGCGCGCCATCCGTGACCTGCAGGAACGTGGGCTCGCCGACCGCGGGGTCGACCCCTATCTCGCCTCGCTCGCCCTGTCGGGCATGGTCAGCCGCCTCGCGCAGTCCTTCCACATCTTCGGGCTGGGCGGCTCGGTCGAGGACGTCGTCGACACCGCGACCCGCCTCTGGACCAACGCCCTCGGCCTCACCACGCCCGACGTGACCCCCTGAACGAGAGGAACCCCCATGCGTGCTGTCCAGATCACCAGCCTCGACGGACCGACCGCGGTCGAGATCGTCGACCTGCCCGAGCCTCAGGCCGACGACAAGGTCGTCATCGACGTCAAGGCCGCGGGTGTCGCCTTTCCCGAGCTGTTGCAGACCCGCGGCTTGTATCAGATCAAGCCCGACCTGCCGTTCGTGCCGGGCGCCGAGGTGGCCGGTGTGGTCGAGAGCGCCCCGGAGGGCAGCGGCCTGGCCGTCGGTGACCGCGTCTGCGCCCTGACGCTGCTGGGTGGCTTCGCCGAGAAGGCCGTGGCCGCGCCCGACATGACGTTCGTGCTGCCCGACTCCGTCTCCTTCGAGCAGGGCGCCTCGTTCCTGTTCAACTACGGCACCGCACATTTCGCGCTCGTCGAGCGCGGAGCGCTGCAGCAGGGCGAGACCGTGCTCGTGCACGGCGCGGCAGGCGGCATCGGCACGGCGTCGATCCAGGTCGCCAAGGCGTTCGGGGCCGGTGAGGTGATCGCCGTCGTCTCCAGCGAGGCCAAGGGCGAGGTCGCCCGGGCGGCGGGTGCGGACTCCGTCGTGCTCGTCGAGGGGTTCAAGGACACGGTCGGAAAGCGCGTGGACGTCGTCGTCGACCCTGTCGGTGGTGACCGGTTCACCGACTCCCTGCGGGTGCTGCGCGAGCAGGGCCGTCTGCTGGTCATCGGCTTCACGGCCGGTTCGATCCCCGAGGTCAAGGTCAACCGGCTGCTGCTCAACAACGTCTCGGTCGTCGGCGTGGGGTGGGGGCGTACGCCCTCACGCGTCAGGGCTACCTCGGCCTGCAGTGGGACCAGCTCGAATCGCACCTCGCGAGCGGCGCGCTGGCCCCCGTCATCGGCGCCACGCACCCCCTGGACGACGCGAGCACTGCCCTCCTCTCCCTGGAGCAGCGGGGCGCGACCGGCAAGGTCCTCCTGGTCCCCGCCGGCTGAGATCAGACGCCCGAGATTCAGGCACTGCCCGCGGTCCTGGCCGACCATTGAACCTGAAGGCGGGTTCACGTAGGTTGCGAGGACTGTCCGACCGTTCGACGACACCCCGGTGGTGGCCCCTGATGACCGACCTCATGGATCGGGTTCGACTCCTGCTCGAGCGGTTCGACCCCACGACGACCCCGCGCGAGGAGTTCCTCGGCGCCCGGTTCGATGCGGGCCTCGCGTGGGTGCACTTTCCGGAGGGTCGGGGCGGGCTGGGCCTGTCCCGGCGCCGCCAGGGTGAGGTCGACGACGCCTTCGCCGCCGCCGGCGCACCCGGCCCCGACCTCGTGCGCGGTGCCATCGGCCTCGGCATGGCGGCACCGACGATGCTGGCGTTCGGTGAGGACGCGATGCTCGACCGCTATCTGCGGCCGCTGTACACGGGCGAGGAGACGTGGTGTCAGCTCTTCAGCGAGCCCGGCGCCGGGTCCGACCTGGCCGCCGTCGCCACCCGCGCGGTACGTGACGGTGAGGAGTGGGTCGTCGACGGGCAGAAGGTGTGGACCTCCGGCGCGCACCTCTCCCAGCGGGCGATCCTCCTGGCCCGCACCGACGTCGACGTGCCCAAGCACGCCGGGATGACCTACTTCGTGCTCGACATGTCCACCCCGGGTGTCGAGGTGCGACCGCTGCGGCAGATCACCGGCGAGGCCGAGTTCAACGAGGTGTTCCTCACCGGTGTGCGCATCCCCGACGCCGATCGCATCGGTGAGGTGGGCGAGGGGTGGAAGGCCGCGACGACGACCCTCAACAACGAGCGGGTCGCCATCGGCGCCGGCCGCGCCCGTGAGAGCGGCCAGATCGGGCTGGTGGCCGGCCGATGGCGCGAGGATCCCGGAGTCCGCAGCCCCGAGAAGCGATCCGAGCTGCTGCACTGGTGGGTGGAGTGCGAGGTCACCCGCCTGGCCGGTGAACTCCTCGGCCAGCAGATGGAGGCGGGCCAGCCCGGCCCGCAGTCCTCCGCCCTCAAGCTGTCGTTCGCCCGGCTCGCCCAGCAGGTCAGCGGATTCGCCCTCGAACTCGATCCCGACGAGGGCCTGACCTACGACGACTGGACGATGACGCGCACGACGACCAACTCCTTCCTCGCCCGCGGCCCCGGGTTTCGCTACCTGCGCGCCAAGGGCAACTCCATCGAGGGCGGGACGAGCGAGATCATGCGGGGAGTCATCGCCGAGCGGGTGCTCGGACTGCCCCCAGAACACCGCCCCGACAAGGGCGTTCCCTTCAAGGACGTGCCGCGATGACCGACCTTCTGTACTCCGACGTCGAGGAATCCCTGCGGGCCAGCGTGCGCGCGACGCTCGACCGCCTCGTCGACGGTCCGTTCGTCGCCGCACTGGCCGACGACCCGGACGCCGACGTGAGTCGCGTGTGGCGGGTCCTGACCGAGCTCGGGGTGGCCGGACTGCTCGTCCCCGAGGAGCACGGTGGTGTCGGGGCCGGTGCGCGTGAGGCCGCGGTCGTGTGCGAGGAGATCGGCCGCGCGGTCGCGCCGGTGCCCTTTCTGACGAGCGCGGTCGTCGCGACCACCGCGTTGCTGCACGCCGGGGCGACCGACGATCTGGCCGCCCTCGCCGAGGGGAAGTGTGTCGCCGCGCTCGTCCTGCCCTGGACCGCCCGCCGCGGAGCCTGGGCGGGCATCGGGACCGAGGGCGTGCGCCCCGTCGCCGGTGCGTCGGGTGCCGACGTGTTCCTCGTGCCGCGCCAGGGCGAGGCGGGGGTCACCCTGCACCGGCTCACCGCTGAGGAGGTCGAGGTGAGGCCCATCGTCTCGCTCGACCCCAGTCGCCGGTTGGCGGAAGTGATCCCGCAAGCAGAGGGAACGCTGCTCGCCTCGGGGAGGCCGCCGTGGCCGCCGTCGACGCGGCCCTCGGCGCGGGGGCCGCGCTGCTGGCCTCCGAGCAGTACGGTCTGGCCCGATGGTGCCTGGAGGAGACCGTCGCCTACGGCAAGCAGCGCATCCAGTTCGCCCGGCCCATCGGGTCGTTCCAGGCCATCAAGCACCGCCTGGCAGACCTCTACACCGAGGTCGTCCAGGCCCAGGCCGCCGCTCGCCACGCCGCCGGCACCCTCGCCGACGACGATCCCGACAGCCGCGTCGCCCAGGCACTCGCTCAGGCGTACTGCTCCGACGTGGCGGTGCACGCGGCGGAGGAGGCGTTGCAGTTGCACGGCGGTCTCGGCATGACCTGGGAGCACCGGGTGCACACCCACCTCAAACGGGCCAAGTCCGACCAGTTGGCCCTCGGCACACCGGGTCTGCACCGGGAGGACCTCGCCGAGCTCGTCGATCTCCCGCTCTGACCCGCCCGATCACGCCGACGCGGCATGGCCGTGGTCCTGTCCACACCCGTTGAACCTGAGATCACGTTCGGATAGCGTCGGCGGCGCGTCCATGTCGAGGAGGGGCTCCATGACCAACATCGCCGATTTCGTGTGGCAGCACGCCGACGCCCGACCGGGTCAACCGGCGGTGCGCACCCGTGAGGTGACCTGGAGTTATGGAGAACTCCGCGACAAGGCCGGGGCCTACGCGGGTGCGCTGGCCTCGGCCGGCATCGAACGGGGCGACCGGGTGCTCCTCATCGCGCCGAGCGTGCCCGAGTTCCTCGCCGCCTACTACGGCGCGCATGCGCTGGGGGCGGTGGTCATCACGATGAACACGATGGCCGCGCCGCCGGAGATCGCGTACGTGCTGCAGGACTCCGGTGCTCGACTGGTCATCGCCTGGCACGCCGCCGTGCCCAACGCCACCACCGCGGCTCGCGATCTCGGGATCGATGTCTGGCCGCTGCCCGACGGTGCGGCACCCCCGGAGGCCGGCGAGCCGGTCGAAGCGCCCGTCGATGCCGGTCGTGACGCGACCGCGATCCTGCTCTACACCTCGGGCACGACGGGACGACCCAAGGGCGTCGAACTCACCCAGGCCAACCTCATCGACACCGCGCAGATCTTCGCCGCGCAGCTCGGCGTCTCCGCCGACGAACGGTTCGGCACGGCATTGCCGCTGTTCCACGTGTTCGGTCAGTGCGTCTGCCTCAACGCGGTCATGGCGGCGGGGGCGTCGATGACGCTGCTCTCCCCGTTCGATCCGGTCGCCATGGTCGAGCTGGTCCGCGATCACCAGCTCAACGTGCTCTCCGGCGTGCCGACGATGTGGATCGCGATGCTGCACGTGCCGGGGGACTACGGCCCGGTCGACGTCGCCTCCCTCCGCCTCGCCGCGTCCGGCGGGGCGAGTCTGCCCGTGGAGGTGATCCGCGCGTTCGAGGAACGGTTCGGCTGCACGATCCTCGAGGGGTACGGGCTGACCGAGTCCACGGGCGGCTCGACCTACCATGCCCTCGACATCGAACAGCGCCCCGGCACGGTCGGGGTCCCGCTGCCGGGGACGACCGTCGAGGTGCGGTCACCCGAGGGCACGGTGCTCCCGGCCGGTGAGGTCGGTGAGGTCTTCATGGCCGGCCCGACCGTGATGAAGGGGTACTGGAACAACCCGGAGGCGACCGCGGTCGACCTGCCGGAGGGATGGTTGCGCACCGGCGACCTGGGCGCGCTCGACGAGGGCGGCTACCTGCGCATCGTCGATCGGGCCAAGGACCTCATCATCCGCGGCGGGTACAACGTCTACCCGCGTGAGGTCGAGGAGGTGCTCTACACCCACCCCGACGTCGTCGAGGCGGCCGTGGTGGGCGTCCCGCACGAGACCCTCGGCGAGGAGGTCGGCGCCGTGCTCGTCACGCGGGCGGGCGCCGACCTCGACGTCGAGGCCATGCGGGACTGGCTCAAGGGGCACTTGTCGGCCTACAAGGTGCCGCACCTCTTCCGCGTCGTCGAGGCGCTGCCCAAGGGGGCGACCGGCAAGGTCCTCAAGCGCGCCATCGACTGGCAGCGCCTGGAGGCCTGAGGGCTGGCACCCCTCAGGCGAGCCAGCTCTCGACGAGACGGCGGTGCCGGTCGTCGGCCTCGTTGATGGCGGCGAGGATGACGGCGCGGACGCCCTCGGGGTCGGTGACGGCGTCGGACGAGGCGATGAAGGCGTTGTCGACGAAGTCGATGTGCCCGGGAAGCGCCTCGGCGACCTGGTCGGAGTAGCTGCGGACGATGTCGTAGAGGCCGACGCGCGTGCAGTGGGGCACCAGTTGGTGCTCGATGAAGTCGAACGGGTTGGTGTCACGAAGCCCGCCGGTGACCTGTTCCCAGGTGGCGAGCGTGATGGTGCGGGACATGTGAGGTTCTCCTCGATGCTGAGCAGAGGTGAAGCCACGACACCGTTGGCGCGTACTTCGCGAAGTGTGCGCTGACGGCTCCAGTGTGCGACAGGAATCTGGATGAACCGTCAAAGCTCGACGCCGGGTGTCCGTGTCGTGGCGCCCGTAGGGGCGATGTACTCGTGCTGCAGGTCTGTGACCTGCGCAATGTGTGCGAAGTCGTGGTCCGCGGCCAGCACCGTCGCGTCGTTGGCGATCGCGTGGCCTGCGATCAGGATATCCGCCGGCTCATCGGGTGCGCACTCGAGTCCGGCGATTTCGCCGGGACGGGTGGGCCCCGTCGGGCTCGAACCGACGACCAGCGGATTAAAAGTCCGATGCTCTACCAACTGAGCTAGAGGCCCTGGGGTTCGCAGAACCCTCCCCGGAAGTATGCAGCACCGCAGCGGGGGCTCGGTGCTCGGGTCGCCGAGTCCGATGTGGCGACGCCGGGCTCGGTCACTGTGCGGCGAGGAAGCCCCGCAGGAGGGCCGCGGTGCCCTCCAGATGCTCCTCCATGACCGACCGAGCGGTGTCGGCGTCGCCGGTGAGGACGGCCTGCAGGATCGCGGCGTGTTGCTCGTCGGAGTGGTGGATGTTCTTGTCCAGGTAGGGGATCGCGTCGAGCAGCTCGCTCGCGGCGGCGCGGGCGTCGGCGACGGTCGAGGCCAGCGACGGCGAACCGGTCACCTCGGCCAGGGCGATGTGGAACCGGGCGTCGAAGGGTCGGAAGTGATCCCGGTCCGCCGCGTGCACCGCCTCGTAGCAGTCCTGCAGGTATCGACGCTGGTCGGAGCTGAGCGACGACCTCGCGGCCAGGGCGACGGCAGCCGGCTCCACCGCCTGCCGGAACGTGAGGACGTCGTGGAGTCGCTCGGCGGTGAATACCGGGCTCGAGGCGGGGCGGGGCGGGGGACGGTGTCCGGGCCCTGTTCGACCGCACCCGTGAGGAGCTCGGCCGCGTCGACATCGCGTTCAACAACGCCGGCATCTCTCCCGAGGACGACGCCTCCATCCTCGACACCGGGCTCGAGGCCTGGCGCCGCGTGCAGGAGGTCAACCTCACCAGCGTCTACCTGTGCTGCAAGTACGCCCTTCCGCACATGCTCGAGCAGGGCCGCGGGTCGATCATCAACACCGCGTCCTTCGTGGCGGTCATGGGTGCCGCGACGAGCCAGATCAGCTACAGCGCCTCCAAGGGCGGTGTGCGTCGATGAGCCGGGAGCGGCGTAGTGGAGGCGATGCCCTGAGATGCTCGGCTCATGGCTCTGGTCCGCCGCATCTCGCCGCATCTTCCGCGCACCGCCGCGTTCGTCCTCGCGCCGGTGCTCCTGACGCAGGGCAGCCGCACCCTCGCCCGGGTTCCGCGGCTCCCTGAGGCCGGTGGTCCGACGACGGGAGTCGTGGGTGCGTCCGCCGAGGTCGGGGCGCAGGAGCCGGGTGCGGCCGGGGTCGGGGACGTCGTCCGGCTGCTCGTCGTCGGTGAGTCGACCGCGGTGGGTGTAGGGGTCGACACCCACGAGGAGGGCATGGCGGCGGCGCTCGCCCGCCGGATCCACGACGACACCGGCCGCCCCGTGAGGTGGACCGTCATTGGCCGCAACGGTGCGCGACTCCGGACCGGCCGGGGGCGCCGACTCCCCGACGTGGTCGGCGAGTACGACCTGGCCGTCGTCGTGCTCGGCGTCAACGACACGCTCGGGCTGACGTCGGTGGGCCGGTGGGAGCGGGAGATGATCGCCCTGCTCGAACGCACCCGGGCGTGCCTGCGGCCGGGAGCGCTCGTCGTCCTGGCGGGCGTGCCACAACTCGGCGCCTTTCCCGCCCTGCCCCAGCCGCTGCGCTTCGTCATGGGCCGGCACGGCAGGGCGCTCGACGACGTCCTCGCCGAGATCGCTTCGCGTCACGTGGACGTCACCCACGTGCCGACTCCGGAACTCGACGACGACCGCGACCTCGCCACCGACGGCTTCCACCCCTCCGGCCGCGGATACCGCCGCTGGGCCGACCGCCTGTACGACGAGGCGATCCACGCCCGTGTGGTGGCGCGACGTCGTCCCTGAGGGCCTGACGAACACAGAACGCCGAGACCGCCGGTTATAACCGGCGGTCTCGGCGCATCGGTGTGGGCGGGGAACGATGCAGGCGCGCCCACTGGTGAGTGGGAAGTGCCGGCGGACGCTCCACCCCTCTCACGAGTGCAAGGCGGGGGTTGACGGGACCGCCAGCGCGTCTTACTGTACTAAGTACTTAATGCAGCAGCACAGGCAGAGAGGGGGCGGCGATGGAGTTCGACCCCGCGAGGCCGATCTGGCATCAGTTGATCCATGAGTTCTCCCGGCGCATCGTCACCGGCGAATGGAGCCCCGGTGGCCGTATCGGCGGAGTCCGCGAACTCGCCGGCGAGCTGGGGGTCAACCCCAACACCGTCCAGCGAGCTCTCTCCGAGTTGGAGCGTGACGGGCTCTGCCGCTCCGAACGCACCGCCGGACGCTTCGTCACCGACGACACCCCCGCATCCATCGGCTCCGGCGCGAGATCGCCGCCGGTGCCGCCGACGACTTCATCATCCGTGCCAAGGGATTCGGCATTCCGCTGGAGGACGCGACCGCCCTGGTGACCGAAAGGTGGACCACCCATGCAGACGACACTCGAACCGGCGACGAGGAGGCCTGACGACATGACTCCCGCCATCGAGATCACCGGGCTGACCAAGACCTACGGTCGCAGCGTCGCCCTCGACGGGGTCGACCTCACCCTCGCGCCCGGCCACATCGTCGGCCTGCTCGGCGAGAACGGCTGCGGCAAGACCACGCTGCTCAAGATCCTCGCAGGCGTGATGCAGGACTACGACGGCGACGTACGCATCGTGGGCCACGCCCCCGGCCCGGAGTCCAAGGCGCGGGTGAGTTTTCTGCCCGACGTGAGCTACCTGCCCGACCGGGCCCGGATCTCGGACTGCGTGCGCTGGTACCGCGACTTCTTCGCCGACTTCGACGAGCGCAAGGCCGCCCGGTTCGTCGACTCCTTCGGGTTCGGCACCGACCTGCGCATGAAGGACGCCTCCAAGGGCATGCGCGAGAAGGTGCAGATCGCCCTCGCCATGTCGCGCGACGCTTCGGTGTTCCTGCTGGACGAACCCATCTCGGGTGTCGACCCCGCCGCTCGCGACGTCCTGCTCGACCTCATCGTCAAAGACCTGCCCGAGCACGCCCTCGTTCTCGTCTCGACCCACCTCGTGCACGATCTCGAGCCACTGCTCGACTCCGTCGTCATGATGCGCCGCGGCCGCGTGGTGCTCACCGGCGATGTCGACGACCTACGCGCCGAGCACGGCGCCGGGCTGGATGCGATCTTCAAGGAGATGCACCGATGACCACCACCCTGCTCGCCCATGAGTTTCGCCGCACCCGCGGGTTCCTCGGCGTCGTCGCCGGGGCCTGCATCCTCTTCGTGCTCGTCGGCACGGGCATCATGCTGACGATGTCCGTGCCGCTGGGAGCCCTGCTCTCCGTCGGAACGCTCGCCGGCGCGCCGGTCATCGTGCTCCTCGGGCTCGCCGTCGACTACTGGCGGTCGGCCTACGGCCGCGGTGGTTACCTGACCCATGCCCTCCCCGTACGCGGGTCGGCGATCTACCGGGCACGGCTGCTGTACGGCACCCTCGTCGTCTTCGCGGGCGTCGTGCTCACCCTCGGCCTGGCCGTGCTGCCATTCTGGGCGTTCGCGGCGGGGGTCGCCCCACCCGGAGTGAGCGCGTGGACGCACCTGGGCTCCCTGATGGCGCCGATCGGGCAGGCCCTGTCGATCACGACGTGGATCGTCCTCGTCGCCGGTGTCGTCGGGATGGCCCTCGCCTACCTGGTGCAGTACTACTTCGCGGCCTCGATCGGTAGCGAAGGGCGCCTCGCGGCGCTCGGACCGGGAGGCCCGATCCTCGTCTGGTTCGCCCTCTACCTGATCACGCAGGTGCTGACCTTCGTCTCGATCGTCGCCGTCCCGCTCGGTCTCACAGTGAACGACGGGGTGCTGCACCTCGTAGGAGTCGACTACCTGGCCGCCATGACCTCTGGCGCCGACCCCACCGCGATGCCGTTCGGGATGATCCTCCTCTTCGTCGCACTCACCCTCGCCCTCGTCTGGCGCACCGCCCACTCCTGGGATCGCAGAGTCACTCTCCGCTGACGGGCGTTCGGCGACGCGGGGTGCCCTGTCCGGACTCGACGCCGGTGCTCTCGGCATCCGGACCCCGTGTCCCACCCCTCGGGCAGGGGAGGCACGATGGATGATGTGACCGTGACCGAAACCTCCGTCAGTGCCGTCGATGTCGAAGCCGCCTTCGTCAGGCTGCGTTCCGTCATTCGCGAGACGCCACTGCTGCCCTCGGCCCGCCTCTCGGCGGCGACAGGTGCGCGGGTCTGGGTCAAGCGCGAGGACCTGCAGCCGGTGCGCTCCTACAAGGTGCGTGGGGCCTACAACCTCATCGCCCAGTTGCCCGAGGAGCAGCGCGCCCAGGGAGTCGTGTGCGCGAGCGCCGGCAACCACGCGCAGGGATTCGCCTTCGCCTGTGCGCAACTCGGCCTGAACGGGCGCGTCCACGTGCCCAGCACGACGCCGCGTCAGAAGCGCGAGCGGATCGCCGCGCTCGGTGAGGGACGGGTCGAGATCCTCGTCGAGGGCGAGACCTACGACGACGCCGCCGCGGCCGCCATCGCCGACGCCGAGCGCACCGGCGCCGTGCAGGTGCCCGCGTTCGATCACCCCGACACCATCGCGGGGCAGGGCACCACGGCCATCGAGATCACCGAGCAGCTCGGCAAGGCGCCCGACGTGCTGGTCGTCCCCGTCGGCGGGGCGGGGATGCTCGCCGGGTGCACCACGTGGCTCAAGGCACGCCACCCCCGCACCCGCATCGTCGGCGCCGAACCCACGGGCGCCGCCTGCCTGCGCGCCGCGATCGACGCCGGTGGACCCGTGACGCTGGAGTCGATCGAGACGTTCGTCGACGGCGCCGCGGTCCGACGCGCCGGCGACCTCACCTACGCCACCGTCGCCCCCCACGACCTCGACCTCGTGACCGTCGACGAGGGCCGGATCTGCACCGAGATGCTCGACCTCTACCAGGTGGACGGCATCATCGCCGAGCCCGCCGGAGCGCTCGCGTCGGCGGCGCTGCTCGCCTCGATCGACGTCGAACCCGGCCAGGACGTCGTCGTCATCCTCTCTGGCGGCAACAACGACGTCTCCCGCTACGCCGAGATCGTCGAGCGCTCCCTGGTCGACCTCGGCCGCAAGCACTACTTCCTCGTCACCTTCCCCCAGGAGCCCGGAGCGCTGCGGCGGTTCGTCGAGGACATCCTCGGCCCCGACGACGACATCGCGCTGTTCGAGTACGTCAAGCGCAGCAACCGCGAATCCGGACCGGCCCTGGTCGGCATCGAACTCGCCCGCCGCGACGACCTCGAAGGGCTGCTCTCCCGCATGGCCGAGAGCCCGATGAACATCGAACGCATCCCCGCCGACAGCCCGTTCTACCGCTTCCTGGTCTGAGCCTGAACCCGAGCCTGAGTCCGACCCAGCCCCCACCCCAGTGAGATCGTGATGCGCGCCGAGTCCCCCGAGCAGACCCGCCCGTACGTGCTGCAGTTCTCGTGTGAGAACAAGCCCGGCATCGTGGCCTCGGTGACCACGACCCTGGCGCAGCTCGGCTGCGACATCACCGACGGTCAGCAGTTCGACGACCGTCTCTCGGGCCGGTTCTTCGCACGGCTCGCGTTCGTGCCCGTCCGGACCGACCTGGGCGAGGAGGGGTACGGCACCGGTCTCGCCCCGGTGTTGCGCAGCCTCGACGCGGAGTGGTCGGTGCGTTCGGCGGCCCGGCCGCGACGCGTCCTCGTCCTCGCCTCGAAGGCCGACCACTGCCTCGTCGACCTCTTGTACCGGTACAGGACCGGTGAGCTGCCGATGGATCTGGTGGGCGTCGTGTCGAACCACCCGCGTGAGTCCTTCACCGGGCTGGGCGAGGTGCCGTTCCACCACCTCCCGGTCGCGCCCGAGACCAAGGCCGACCAGGAACGATCGATCCTCGAGCTGGTCGAACGGGAGAACGTCGACCTCGTCGTCCTCGCGCGGTACATGCAGATCCTCTCCGACGACCTCGCCACCGCTCTGGAAGGGCGGTGCATCAACATCCACCACAGCTTCCTGCCGGGGTTCAAGGGCGCCAAGCCCTACCACCAGGCGTATGAGCGGGGGTCAAGCTCATCGGCGCGACGGCGCACTACGTGACGGCCGACCTCGACGAGGGCCCGATCATCGCCCAGGACGTGGAGCCGGTGAGCCACCGCGACACCCCGGACGACCTCGTCCGCAAGGGTCGCGACATCGAGCGCCGCGTCCTCGCCCAGGCCGTCCTCGCGCACCTGGAGGACCGGGTCATGCTGCGTGGCTCCACCACGGTGGTCTTCACGCGCTGACGACGCGCCGCATCGCAGAACGCATCGAAACGGCTGTGATCACGACCGGTTCGATGCCGTCTGAGGTGCGTTCTGCGATGTCGCGGGTGGGTGGGACGATGGGAGCCTCATGACCGTTCCGACGCTCGCCGACGCCCTGACCGATCTCTCGCCCACGACGGCGGGGGACCTCGACCCCGACGACCTGTACGTCGCCTTCATCGACTGGGTGACCGCGCGGGGGATCGAGCCGTACCCGCATCAGGAGGAGGCGCTCCTCGAACTCGTGACGGGCTCGAACGTCATCCTCGCGACGCCGACGGGGTCGGGAAAGTCGCTGGTGGCCGCCGGCGCCCACTTCTTCGCCCTCGCGGAGTTCGCGCGCACCCGGCGCCGTACCTACTACACGGCACCGATCAAGGCGCTGGTCAGCGAGAAGTTCTTCGACCTCTGCGCCACGTTCGGCGCGCAGAACGTCGGCATGCTCACCGGCGACGCCGCCGTCAACGCGCAGGCGCCCATCGTGTGCTGCACGGCCGAGGTCCTCGCCAACATCGCGCTGCGCGAGGGGCCCGGTGCACGGATCGGGCAGGTCGTCATGGACGAGTTCCACTTCTACTCCGAGCCCGACCGCGGCTGGGCCTGGCAGGTGCCGATCCTCGAGCTGCCGCAGGCCCAGTTCCTCCTCATGAGCGCCACGTTGGGGGAGGTGGCGATGTTCACCGAGGACCTCACCCGCCGCACCGGGCGGCAGACCGCCGTCGTCGCCGGCGCCGAGCGTCCCGTGCCGCTGTCGTTCCACTACGCGATGACGCCGCTGCACGAGACGCTCGAAGAGCTCCTCTCCACCCATCAGGCGCCGGTCTACGTCGTCCACTTCACCCAGGCCGCCGCCCTCGAGCGGGCGCAGGCGCTGATGAGCCTCAACGTGACGACCAAGGAGGAGAAGGCACGAATCCTGGAGGAGCTGCGCGGATTCCGCTTCGCCAAGGGGTTCGGCGCCACCCTCTCCCGCCTGGTCAAGCACGGCATCGGCGTCCACCACGCCGGGATGCTGCCCAAGTACCGACGGCTCGTGGAGACCCTCGCGCAGAAGGGCCTGCTCAAGGTCGTCTGCGGCACCGACACCCTGGGCGTCGGCATCAACGTGCCCATCCGCACCGTCGTCCTCACCGGGCTGACGAAGTTCGACGGCACCAAGCAGCGGCTGCTCAAGTCCCGCGAGTTCCACCAGATCGCCGGGCGCGCGGGGCGGGCCGGATTCGACACGAGCGGTTCGGTGGTCGTGCAGGCCCCCGACCACGTCATCGAGAACCACAAGGCGCTCCTCAAGGCCGGCGACGACGAGAAGAAGCGCCGCAAGGTCCAGCGAAAGAAGGCTCCCGACGGGTTCGTCAACTGGAGTGAGGACACCTACCACCGCATCCGCGACGGCGAGCCCGAGGCCATGGTCAGCCGCATGCGGGTCAGCCACGCGACGATCCTCAACATGATCCAGCGGGAGGGGAACGCGGTCACGGCGGTGCGCAAGCTGCTCACCGACAACCACGAGCCGCCCCGTCAGCAGGTGCGGTTGCAGCGCCAGGCGATCGAGATCCTGCGCACCCTGCTCGACACCGGGGTCGTGGAGAAGCTGGGCGAACCCGACGAGACCGGCCGCACCCTGCGCGTCGTCGAAGAGCTCCAGCGCGGATTCGCCCTCAACCAGCCGCTCTCGCCGTTCGCGCTCGCGGCCCTCGACCTGCTCGACCGCGAGGACCCGCTCTACGCCCTCGACGTGCTCAGCATCATCGAGTCCACGCTCGACGACCCGCGCCCGATCCTCATGGCCCAGCAGTTCCAGGCCAGGGGAGAGGCCGTCGCCGAGATGAAGGTCGACGGCATCGAGTACGAGGAGCGCATGGAGCTGCTCGAGGAGGTCACCTGGCCCAAGCCGCTTCAGGACCTGCTCGAGGCGGCGTTCGCGATGTACCGGCAGACGCACCCCTGGCTGGACGAGGAGGCGCTGTCGCCGAAGTCCATCGTGCGTGACCTGTACGAACGGGCGATGACGTTCGGCGAGTACGTCGCCTTCTACAACCTCGCCCGTGCCGAGGGGGTCGTGCTGCGGTACCTCTCCGACGCCTACAAGGCGCTGCGCCAGACCGTTCCCGACGCGGCGAAGACCGAGGAACTCGACGACCTCATCGAGTGGCTGGGGGAGGTCGTCCGGCAGACCGATTCCTCGCTCCTGGACGAGTGGGAGGTCCTCACCGATCCCGACCGCGGCGACCTCGATCTGGAGGAGGTGCGGGCGCGTTCGGCGACGGCCAGGCCGTTGACGAGCAACCCCCGTGCGCTACGGGTGATCGTCCGCAACGCCCTGTGGCAGCGGGTCGAACTGGCCGCGAGACGACGTGTCGACGACCTGGGCCGCCTCGACGCACCCACCTCCGTGGGCGCTCCGGGCATGGACGCCGACGACTGGGCCGACGCGCTCGAGGAGTACTTCGAGGAGCACGAGGAGATCGGCACGGGCCCGGACGCGCGCGGCCCGTCGATGTTCGTCGTCGACGCCGACAGCGAGGCCGGGTTCTGGCTGGTCCAGCAGATCCTCGACGACCCCGCCGGCCACCGGGACTGGCGGATCTGGGCCGAGGTGGACCTGGCGGCCTCCGACGAGGCGGGCGAACTCGTCTTCCGGGTCGTCGACGTGGGTCGCATGGACTGACGGCTGGTGCGCCGCAGCGGTGGAACCCGCTTCATCACAAGGAAGTTCAACTTCAGGTCACCCGCTCGTCATGATCGGTGCACTCACGTTTCCCAACGTGGAGGCATGTCCGCCCCTCGCCACACCCAGGCCGACTCCCCCGACGACACGACGACCCTGCCCCACCACCCCCGGCAGGAACGCCGGGCCCCGGGCCGCCGGGACGACCTGCCGGCTCGGCCCGATCATGAGGTGTCGCGAGAGGACGAGCGGAACGACCTGTCCACGACGCAGAAGGCCTTGCGGTGGGTCGGCGTCCTCCTCGCGCTCTACCTGCTGGTCTGCGCGGTGGGTGCCATCGGTGACGGGTTCAAGGCCCTCGGAGAGGACGCGGCGCGAGGCCTGTTCGACTTCGCGGCCAACCCCGTCGTGGCGCTGTTCGTCGGCCTGCTCGCCACGTCGATCATCCAGTCCTCCAGCACGACGACCTCGATCGTGGTCGCCGCCGTCGCGTCGGGCGCGATGCCACTCTCGGTCGGCATCCCGATGATCATGGGCGCCAACATCGGCACGTCGGTGACCAACAGCCTGGCATCCCTCGGCCACGTGACGAACAAGCGCGAGTTCAAACCCGCGTTCACCTCGGCCACGATGCACGACTTCTTCAATCTTCTCGCCGTCGCGATCCTGCTCCCGTTGGAGTTGCTCACGGGCTTCCTCGAGCGCGTCAGCGGGGCGATGGCCGACGCGTTCGCGGGCGTCTACGCGCCCGATCCCGGCGAGGCGGACATCGTGTCCCTCATGACGGACCCCGTCGTCGACCTGGTCACCGGGCTCACCCTCGCCATCCCCGGCGTGATGGGGCCGGTCGCGACCATCGTGCTGGGGGTGGCCATGATCTTCCTGGCCGTGCGTCTGCTGGGATCGCTGTTGCAGTCGGTCATGGTGGGCACGGCGCGCAGGATCCTGCACTCCGCGGTGGGCAAGAACCCGGTCGTCGCGATGATCGCCGGCACCGTCGTCACCGTCCTGGTGCAGTCCTCGTCGGTGACGACCTCGATGATGGTCCCGTTCGCCGGGTCCGGCGCCCTGACACCGAGGCAGATCTACCCGATGACGCTCGGTGCCAACGTCGGCACCACCTTCACGGCGCTGCTGGCCGCCATGGCCCTCAGCGGGACCGACGGCGCCGAGATCGCGTTGCAGGTCGCCTTCGTGCACCTGTTGTTCAACGTCACCGGAATCGTCGTCATCTACGTGCTCCCGTTCCTCCGGGACGTGCCGTTGCGCGCGGCGGGCACGCTGGCCGCGGTCGCCACGGAGCGCAGGTCCCTGGCCGCCGTCTACATCGTCGGCACGTTCCTGGCGATCCCCGGGCTCGTGGTCCTCGCCTCCGCCATGACCACGGCGTTCTGAGCCACGACGGCGTCGCTGCCGACCCGACCCGCGCGCGACCACGGCCCGAACCGATCCCGATCCGATCCCGAGGACATGATGAGCATCGACCCCCGCCAGGACCCGCACGGCGCCCTCGACGAACTCGTCGCCGAGATCGAGAAGACCTACGAGCTGCTCGGCCAGGAGGTCGCGGCCCTGCGTGAGCGCGCCGCGCACGCGGCCATCGACGAGATCCCCGACGACCTCTCGCAGATGCGGGGTCGCTGGAGCCAGCTGCTTGACCTGCTCCACTCGCTGCAGGGCGAGCGGCGGGAGCCCTGAAAAGGACCGAGGAGTTTCGGCGCTCCCCGCGCGCATCGTCCGCCGCAGTAGGGGCCACGGGCCGTCGAGCGCGGATTCCGGGGGCCAGTACCGTGGGTCGGGCGCGTCCGGCCGGGTGCGCTGTGCCTGCCTGAGGGAGCCGCTCCGCCATGAACGTCACCGGTACCTACCGACTGCAGATGCACGAGGGTTTCGGGTTCGACGACGCCGGGCAGATCCTCCCCTACCTGGCCTCGCTCGGGGTCTCCCACCTGTACCTCTCGCCGATCCTGCAGGCGGCGCAGGGCTCGATGCACGGATACGACGTCGTCGACCACACCCGCGTCTCCGAAGACCTGGGTGGCCGGGTCGCGTTCGAGCGGCTCGCGGAGGCCGCCAAGGAGTACGGACTCGGGATCGTCGTCGACGTCGTCCCCAACCACATGGCGCTGGTCGCCCCCGAGCACCTGGCCCGCCCGTTGTGGGAGGTCCTGCGCGACGGTCGTGACGCCAGCACCGCCGAGTGGTTCGACATCGACTGGAAGGCCGGCGGCGGCCGGATCGGTCTGCCGATCCTCGGTGCCGACCTCGACGAGGTCCTCGACAACGGCGAGATCACCCTGGACGAGATCGACCTCGACGGGCACACCGCCCCCGTCATCCGGTACTACGAGCACGTCCTGCCCGTGGCGCTGGGCACCGAGGGCGACGCCGAGACGAGCGTGCGCGACGTCCTCGACCGACAGCACTACCGCCTCGCCTCCTGGCGCGACAAGGAGACGGTCCTCAACTACCGCCGCTTCTTCGAGGTGGACTCGCTCATCGCGGTGCGCGTGGAGATCCCCGAGGTGTTCGAGGCGACGCACGCGCTGCTGCTCGACCTGCACCGGCAGGGGTTCATCGACGGCTTCCGCATCGACCACCCGGACGGCCTGGCCGACCCCGCCGGCTACCTGGAGCAGCTCGACAAGGCCACCCGTCGCGGCACGCCCGTGTGGGTCGAGAAGATCCTCGAGGGCGACGAGGCGCTCCCGACGAGTTGGCGCTCCGCCGGCACGACGGGCTACGACGGCATGCGGGCCATCACCGCCGCGCTCGTCGACTCCGACCCGGTCGTGGCCGAGGCCATCACGCGCTGCTGGGACGAGGCCGGCGGCGAACACACCGTGACCGAGGCCGTCGACGCGGCCAAGCGCCAGGTCGTGGCGCAGTCACTCGGCCCCGAGGTCGAGCGCCTGACGCGCCGTGCCCGCGAGGTGCTCCCCGAGCACGACCCCGAGCGCCTGCGCGCCGCGATCGTCGAACTCCTCGTCGCGGGTGAGGTCTACCGCGCGTACGTGCGCCCGGACGAGCGCCTCAGCCCGATCGCGCGGGAGCGCCTCACCTCGGCCTTCGTCGCGGCGCTGGACTCCCGCCCCGATCTCGAGCCCGAACTGCGCGAGCTCAGCGCCCTCACCATCGCCGAGGACGACGACCACCCCGCCGCCGTCGACTTCTCGGTGCGTCTGCAGCAGACGTGGGGCCCGGTCATGGCCAAGGGCATCGAGGACACGACGTTCTACCGCTGGCACCGCCTGATCGCGCTCAACGAGGTCGGCGGCGACCCCGAACTGCTCGACCACGGCTCGCCGGCGGTGCTGCACGAGTGGGCGGACCGGCAGCAGCAGGACTGGCCGATCGGCATGATCGCGCTGTCCACCCACGACACCAAGCGCAGCGAGGACGTCCGCGCCCGCCTGCTCGCCGTGGCCGGTGACGCTCAGGCGTGGGCCACGTGCTCGGCGATCAGCCGGGAGCAGGCCGAGGAGTTCGGCATCGACACCCCGACGGCCCACCTGCTCTGGCAGACGATCCTCGGCGTCGGCGACATCGGCGACGACCGACTGGAGGAGTACCTGCTCAAGGCGTTGCGCGAGGCCAAGCAGCACACCGCCTGGGTCGACGGCGACGAGGAGTACGAGCGCCGCGTCGTCGCGTTCGCGGCCAAGCTGCGCACCGACGGACGTCTGCACGACGCGGTCGACGCCGCGCTGGAGGAGCACGCCGAGGGGGTGCGGGCCACGGTGCTCGCGCAGAAGGTGCTCGCGCTGACGTTGCCGGGTGTCCCCGACACCTACCAGGGGTGCGAGATCGTCGACCTCTCCCTCGTCGACCCCGACAACCGCCGCCCGGTCGACTACGAACGGCGCTCGGTGCTGCTCGCCGAGCTCGACGCCGCCGGAGTCGAGGCCGGCTTGCCGGAGGTCGCCGGATCCAGCCCGCTCGACGCCGAGAAGCTCCTGGTCACCTCCACGCTGTTGCGTCTGCGCCGTGACTCGCCCGAGCTGTTCGGCGACAACTCCGCCTACGCCCCGATCTCCGCGGCCGGTGAGCACGTCGTCGGCTTCACCCGCACGCACTCGGGAACCTTCCTCGGCAGCGCGTTCGGTCGCGGTGGCAAGGGAGCGGTGACCGTCCTCGTGACCCGCGCGCCGGCCCGCCTGTCCGCCGCCGGCGGCTGGGGGCAGGCCACGGTCACCCTGGGCGAGGGGAGTGGACCGACGTCCTCACCGGCGAGACCCACACCGGCGGGGAGCGGCTCCTGGCCGAACTCTTCTCGCGTCGCCCCGTCGCCGTCCTCGTGCAACGATGACCGGCCTCACGGTGCCGACCGCCACCCCGGTCGTCCACCCGCCACGATCCGCCCGTCCCATGCCCGTCCAGCAGGAAGTCCCATGAGCCAGATCCCCTCGATCGCCGCAGCAGGAGTCCGCCGCGGAGACGTCCGTGAATTCACCGTCTGGGCGCCGTTCGCGCAGGAACGCGTCGAGATCGAGCTCGACGACGTGCGCCACGACATGGAGCCGCTGCCCGACGGCTGGTGGACCGTGCGTCTGCCCGCGCCAGAGGGCGCTCGGTACGGCTACAGCCTCGACGGAGGCCCGGTGCTGCCCGACCCGGCGGCCCGCCGCCTGCCCGACGGCCCGCACGGCCGCGCCGCCGTGGTCGACCTCGACACCTTCGAGTGGACGGCGGGTGACTGGTCGGGCGTCGACCTGCGCGGCTCCACGATCTACGAGCTGCACGTCGGCACGTTCACCCCGGGGCGCACCCTCGACTCGGCCATCGAGAAGCTCGACCATCTCGTCGAACTTGGCGTCGACACCGTCGAGCTCATGCCCGTCGCCTCCTTCCCCGGCATCCACGGGTGGGGATACGACGGCGTGGCGCCGTTCTCGGTCCACGAGCCCTACGGCGGCCCGGCCGCGCTGCAGCGGTTCGTCGACGCCGCGCACCGGCGGGGGTTGGCGGTCGCGCTCGACGTGGTGCACAACCACCTCGGCCCCGACGGCAACTACCTGCTCGCCTACGGCCCGTACTTCACCGATCGCCACCACACGCCCTGGGGTTCGGCGATCAACCTCGACGGCGAGCACAGCGACGTCGTGCGCGCCTACCTCGTGGACAACGTGATGTCGTGGGTCCGCGACTACCGCCTCGACGCCCTGCGCCTGGATGCCGTCCACGAACTGCACGACGAGCGTGCCCTGCACATCCTCGAGGAGTTCTCCACCGCGGTCGACGACTTCGCCGAGGAGAGCGGTCGCACGATCCACCTCATCGCCGAGAGCGACCGCAACGACCCGCGCACCGTCACCGCCCGCGAGCGCGGCGGACTCGGCCTGCACGCCCAGTGGGCCGACGACGTCCACCACGGCCTGCACGTGGCGCTGACGGGCGAATCCCAGGGCTACTACGGCGATTTCGCCGCTCCGCACGCGCTGGAGACGGTGCTCACCAGCCCGTTCTTCCACGTCGACACCTACTCGACGTTCCGTGGTCGCACGCACGGTCGTCCCGTCGACCCCGAGCTCGTCGACGGCTCGGCGTTCGTCGCCTCGCTCCAGACCCACGACCAGGTGGGCAACCGCCGCTCCGGCGACCGCCTGGCCGCGACGGTGCCCTTCCGCCGCCTGGCCGTCGGTGCCGCGCTGCTCTTGACGAGCCCGTACACCCCGATGCTCTTCATGGGCGAGGAATGGGCCGCGTCCACCCCGTGGCAGTACTTCACCGACCACACCGATCCCGACCTCGCCGAGGCGGTCCGCAGCGGTCGTCGGCGCGAGTTCGCCACCCACGGCTGGACCGAGGACGACGTCCCGGACCCGCAGGCCGTCTCGACGGTCGAGGCGTCGACCCTGGCGTGGGACGAGGTCGACGAGGGCGAGCACGAGCGGATGCTCGGCTGGTACCGCGCGCTGCTGGCGTTGCGGCGCGCGCGCCCGGACCTCTCCTCGGGCGATCTCACCGCCGTCGGCGTCGAACCGGGGCCGGTCGACGGCTCACTGATCGTCGTGCGCGGCAAGCATCGCGTCGCGGTCAACCTCTCGGGGGAGAACGTCGACATCGACATGACCGGCGCCGGCGGCAACGCGGTCGTCCTGCTCGCCCTCGACGCGACCACGACGATGGCCGACGGGATGCTCCACCTCGTCCCGAACTCGGTCGTCATCGTCGGCCCGGCCTCCGAGTGATGTCCCGATGACCGCCCCCGGCCCCGGCGTCCGGTGATGCTGGACGCCGCGGCGCTCGACTCCTTCGCGCAGGAGAGCCTCGACCCGGCTGTCATCATGCAGGTCGCGCACGAGACCGCGGCCATCGTCGTGCGCACGGGCCGGGCCCGGCGCGACCCCGAGCTCACGGCCCGCCTCGTCGCGCTCGTCGACGAGGTCGGGCTGACCACGGTCGCGGAGTTGTGGTCGGAGCGGCCGGCCCGCAGCCTCCCCGGAGCGCTGTGGCGCCTGTACGTCCTGCGCGAGTGGGTGCGGCGCGACGCGGTCGGGGCCAGTGCCGACTACCGTGACGGGCTGATCTTCGCCCAGGTGTCGGGAGCGATCGCCGGCGTCGCCACCCCGCCCGGCCCCGAAGAGGTGCGACAGCTCGCCGACTCGGTGCTCACCGGCGTCTTCGAAGGCGACCTCGACGGCGCCCTCGACCGGGCCGCCGCGTTCTGCCGCGTCATCGCCGCCGGACGTGCCTCGCGCGACGACATCCGGCCCATCGAGTCCCTGGCCGTGCGCGGGTTGGCCAGTGGCGCAGCGCAGATCGCGACGATGGCCGACGACCTCGAGGTGTGCGCCTCGCTGTGGCGGCGCGAGTCCCTGGTCTGAAGGACTATCCCGCCTGGTGAGGCGCTGGCGAGACGCACCTCACACGTCGGACGAGTGTCCTGCCTGCGTTCACGTCTCGTTCACCTGGGGGGAGATGGTTGGTCACCGCCCCCCTTAACGTCGCCATGTACGCCCTTCGGAATGTGGATGCCGAGACTCGCGGATCGTCCACTTCGAGCATCAACCTTCGAAAGGTCTTGTAGACGTGAAGCGCACCACCTTCGGCCGGGTCGCACTGCCGGCCACTCTCGCTCTCGCTTTCTCACTCACCGCCTGTGGTGCGCCTGCCAACGAGCAGCCGGCTCAGAACGGCGGCGCCACCGGTGGGGCCACCTCGGCCGGCGTCTCCGGCACGATCTCCGGGGTCGGAGCCAGCTCCCAGGCCGCGGCGGTCGAGGCGTGGAAGGCCAAGTTCGAGGGGGCCAACCCCGACGCGACGGTCAACTACGACCCCCAGGGCTCCGGCGCCGGCCGCGAGCAGTTCCTCGCGGGCGCCGTGCAGTTCGCCGGCTCGGACGCCTACCTCGACGAGGAGGAGCAGGGCAAGGTCCCGGCCACCTGCGGTGAGCTCATCGAGTTCCCGGCCTACATCTCCCCGATCGCCCTGGCCTACAAGGTCCAGGGTGTCGACAACCTCCAGCTCTCGGCGCCCACCATCGCCAAGATCTTCTCCGGCAAGATCACCACGTGGAACGACCCGGCCATCGCCGCCGACAACCCGGGCGCGCAGCTGCCGGCCACCAACATCACCCCGGTTCACCGTTCCGACAAGTCGGGCACCACCGAGAACTTCACCGACTACCTCAACAAGGCCGCTCCCAAGGAGTGGACGAACGAGGCCGACGGCAACTGGCCGATCCAGGGTGGCGAGGCAGCCAAGGGCACCTCCGGTGTCGTCCAGGCCATCAACGCCGGTGACGGCACGATCGGTTACGCCGACGCCAGCCAGGTCGGCGACCTCAAGACCGCCAAGGTCAAGGTCGGCGAGGAGTTCGTCGAGTACAGCCCCGAGGCCGCGGCCAAGGTCATCGACGCCTCCGAGAAGGCCCCGAACCGCAAGTCGCAGTACGACTTCGCGATCGACCTCAAGCGCGACACCACCGAGGGTGGCACCTACCCCATCGTGCTCGCCGCCTACACCCTGGCCTGCACCAAGTACAGCGACCAGAAGACGGCCGACCTCGTCAAGGCGTGGTTGTCCTACACCGTCAGCGAGGACGGCCAGAAGGCCGCCGCCGAGGCCGCGGGTTCCGCCCCGATCTCGAACACCGCTCGCGAGAACGGCATGAAGGGCATCAACGCCATCTCGGCCGGCTGATCCGCGCGGCGTCATCACAACGCAGCACGACCTCGGTCCGGCTCACCCGCTCCGGGTGGGCCGGACCGAAGTGCGATCACCGGAGAGGCCTGACGGCCCGCCAGATTCCTGCACCCCGTCAAGAGAGAGACTTTCGTGACTACGCAGACAGCCGGTTCGCCACCGAAGGCGGTGTCCCGTCCGGGTGACCGCATCTTCGCGGGCGCCTCGATCGGGTCCGGCATCCTCATCCTCGCCTCGCTGGCGGGTGTCGCCGGGTTCCTGTTGTGGCAGGCCTGGCCGGCTCTCGTGGCCCCCGCCGAGCAGATCACCGGCGGCAAAGGCCTGGTGGCCTACATCGCCCCGCTGCTGTTCGGCACGGTCTACTCGGCCTTCTGGGCGCTGCTCATCGCGACCCCGCTCGCCATCGGCATCGCCCTGTTCATCACCCACTACGCGCCGCGCAAGCTGGCGCAGGCGCTCGGCTACCTCGTCGACCTGCTGGCGGCCGTCCCCTCGCTGATCTTCGGCCTGTGGGGCGTGTACGTGCTGGCGCCCGCCGCCTACCCGGTGACGGCCTGGTTGGCCGACAACCTCGGGTTCCTCCCGTTCTTCTCCTCCGACGCCAGCGTCACCGGCCGCACGATGTTCACCGTCGCGATCGTCCTCGGCGTGATGATCCTGCCGATCATGACGGCCGTGAACCGTGAGGTCTTCCTCCAGACGCCGCGCCTGCACGAGGAGGCCTCTCTCGCCCTCGGCGCCACGCGGTGGGAGATGATCCAGATGTCCGTGCTGCCGTTCGGCAAGTCCGGCATCGTCTCGGGCATGATGCTCGGCCTCGGACGCGCGCTCGGCGAGACCATGGCGGTCGCCATCATCCTGTCGATGTCCGGCGGCATCTCGCTGGACCTCGTCAGCAACAGCAACCCCGGAACGATCGCCGGCAACATCGCCCTGCAGTTCCCGGAGACCAGCGGCCTGGGCACAAACGTGCTCATCGCCTCGGGCCTCGTGCTCTTCGCGGTGACGCTGGCCGTGAACATGATCGCCCGGTGGATCGTCTCCCGGCGTTCCGAGTTCTCGGGAGCGAACTGACATGACTCGTACCGACGACCACATGAAGGCGCGCCAGATGCCCGAGTCCACGAGCGGTTCCACCGCCCAGTCCGGCGCCACGAAGACCGGCGCCTCCGGGGCCTCCGGGGGCACGCTGGCACACGGCACGTTGAGTCCGACCATCCGGCGTGCCATCGGCCTCGGGGCCATCGCCGCCGGGTTCGCCCTCTCCTTCCTCCTCGGATGGGGGTTCAACCAGGTCGGCATCGTCGTCCTGGCGGCCCTCATCTACTGCGTGACGATCTACGCCGCCTCGCGGGCGACCGAGGGCTCCCGCCACGCTCTCGACCGCCTGGTCACGGGCGTCGTGACGACGATGTTCGCGCTGGCGCTCATCCCGCTCGTCTCGGTGCTCATCGAGGTCGTCCGCAAGGGCGCCGAACGGTTCGACGTCGAGTTCTTCACCCTGACGATGCGCGGCATCGTCGGTGAGGGCGGCGGAGCTTACCACGCCATCCAGGGCACGCTCATCGTCACGGCCATCGCCTCGGTCGTCGCGATCCCCATCGGCATCCTCGCCGCGATCTACCTCGTCGAGTACGGCCAGAAGAATCGGCTTGCCCGGGCACTCACGTTCTTCGTCGACGTGATGACGGGCATCCCCTCGATCGTTGCCGGCCTGTTCGCCTACGCGCTGTGGGTGCTGTTCATGGGGCCCGGCGCCCGCGCGGGCATCATCGGTGCCACCGCGCTGGCTGTGCTCATGATCCCGACCGTGGTTCGCAGCACCGAGGAGATGCTCCGCATCGTCCCCAACGACCTGCGCGAGGCGGCCTACGCCCTCGGCGTGCCCAAGTGGTTGACCATCGTCAAGGTCGTCCTGCCGACCGCGCTGGCCGGTATCGCCACCGGTGTCACGCTGGCGATCGCCCGCGTCATCGGCGAGACGGCGCCTCTGCTCGTCACGGTCGGCATCACGACCAGCTACAACGCGAATCCCTTCAGCGGACGCATGGCGACCCTGCCGGTGTTCTCGTACTACCAGTACGCCACGCCGGGCATCCCGCCGGAGCCGTTTCTGGACCGCGCGTGGGCCGCTGCGCTCGTCCTCATGCTCATCGTCATGGGCCTCAACATCATCGCGCGGGTGATCTCGAAGTTGTTCGCACCCAAGGCCGGGCGTTGACCTCGGCACCCTCGTCAACGACCTCGTCCCGGAAGGACAGCTGAACCACCATGTCGAAGAGCATCGACGTCAAGAACCTCAACATCTACTACGGCGACTTCCTCGCGGTGAAGGACGTCGACGTCTTCATCGAGCCGCGCACCGTCACGGCGCTCATCGGCCCGTCGGGCTGTGGCAAGTCGACCTTCCTCAGGTCGCTCAACCGCATGCACGAGGTGATCCCCGGCGCCTACTGCAAGGGCGACGTGATCCTCGACGGCGACAACATCTACGGCAAGGGCGTCGACCCGGTGCTCGTGCGCCGCAAGGTCGGCATGGTGTTCCAGAAGCCCAACCCGTTCCCCACGATGTCGATCGCCGAGAACGTGCTTGCCGGCGTCAAGCTCAACAACCGTCGGATCAGCAAGAAGGCCGCCGAGGAGCTGGTGGAGACCTCGCTGCGGGGCGCCAACCTGTGGAACGAGGTCAAGGACCGCCTCGACAAGCCGGGCTCGGGGCTGTCCGGTGGTCAGCAGCAGCGCCTGTGCATCGCCCGCACGATCGCGGTCAAGCCCGACGTCGTCCTCATGGACGAGCCCTGCTCGGCGCTGGACCCGATCTCCACGCTCGCGGTGGAGGACCTCATCCAGGAACTCAAGGAGAACTACACGATCGTCATCGTGACGCACAACATGCAGCAGGCTGCGCGTGTGTCCGACCGGACAGGGTTCTTCAACATCGAGGGCACGGGCAAGCCGGGGCAGCTCGTGGAGTTCGACGACACGAACAAGGTGTTCAACAACCCGAGCCAGAAGGCGACGGAGGACTACATCTCCGGCCGGTTCGGCTGATCCATCGGACGATCGCGGCTCCTGAATCACCAACTCGATCGTCGCCCGGTCGGTTTCGGATCCACGCACCAAAGCGCACGTCAGCGACGCCGGTCCCGCACCTCGGGACCGGCGTTCGACGTATCTGAGATCACGACCACCGGACGATCGTCCAGGTCTACTCTGAGCGCGTCTGGTTGGTGAGGTCAGGAGTTGGGCCCGTGTCCGTATTCGGTTGGTTTCGGCGTCATGCCGCAGAGGTGAACGTCGAGACGGGTCGCTCGTACCCGACGACCGAGGTGGGCTCGTTCGCCCACGGAGCGTGTGCACGGTGCGACTGGAAGGGCCCGGGCCGTCGTGCGCGGTCCATGGCCGAGGACGACGCCGAACTCCACGCGGCCGAGCCCCACGGCTCCGAGGCCCCGTGCGCCGAGTCCTCGTGTGCCGAGCCTCACGCGCCCACCTCTCCCGCGGACGACGACGCGCTCCAACCCCACCTCACACAGTAGGAACCGTCTGAGACAGCCACGCACGCGCTGCTGTCTCGCCCTCACCCACGGTTCGAGGTGGATCTGCCGGGCGCCATGATGACGCTGGGGCGAGTTCGGGGGAGTGGTGTGTGCCGGGCCGGGAGCGCCTCACGGCGCGTGGCCGCTCGTAGCGGCTGATGTTGGGACCCGGGGCTGCCGCGGCCCGGCACACGCTGTCGAACGTAACAGAGGGCGGGCGATGTTCCCAGCCGAGTTTCACGTCACGGACGGTGCCGTTCGACGGCGATGATCGCCGGCTTCGAACCGACCGTGACGTGGAAGACCAGCGCCTCTCCCTTGTCGAGGTTCTCGCGCTGGGTGGCACGTAGAGTGCGCTTGACCGCCTTGCCCGGGGTGCGGAAATGGGTGTGGACCCGGTCCAGCAGGGTGCGCAGGACCGGCCCGTGGCTGCACAGGGCGACCGGCTCGGTGCCCTCGAGGCCGCCCGTCACGGCCTTGGCGAGCCGGTGGGGATGCTCCTCGAAACCCTCCTCGGACAGGGGCGTGCTCCAGGTGGTCGACACCTGGTCTCCCGCCTCCTCGAGGTAGGGCCGCATCGTGTCGGCGCACCGCACCGACGGGGAGCTGACGACGCGGGTCAGGTCGTAGGCGGCGAACACCGGGACGAGGGCGGCCGAGCGCTCGTGACCCTTCTCGTTGAGGGGGCGGAGGCGGTCGTCGTCACCGTCCCACTGCTTGCGAGGCACCGCCAGGGCATGCCGGACCACCATGACCGTGCGGGTGTGCAACGGCCCGCCGGTGAGGGCCTCGAGCTGGTCGAGATCGCGGTCGTAGGTGAGGAGTCTGCGCGCCTGGCCCGGTGTGACCCACCGGAGTTCGTCGATCTCGTTCTCCAGCCGGCCGTGCCCACCGGTGACCTCGGCGGCCCAGTAGCGGACCTCCTTCTTCTCACCGCGGGCCAGGCGATACCGGCTCGTCGGCAGGGGACGCCCGAGTCGGACGCGAAGCCCGGTCTCCTCCCACGTCTCGCGGACGGCGGCGGCCGTCCACTCCTCGCCCGGGTCGAGTTTGCCCTTGGGCCAGGCCCAGTCGTCGTACTTGGGTCGGTGGACGAGCGCGACCTCGAGGCGACCGGCGTGCTTGCGCCACGGGATGGTTCCCGCGGCCGGTGTCGTCGTCACGGTGGTGTCAGGATCGACGGTCGCGACGTCGTGCGGCGTGCTCCTCGATGAGGACGGACTGCAGGTCGGTCAGAGGCTCGCCGTCCTCACCCCGGTGGTGGCGCGTCCAGCGCCCGTCGCCCGCCAGGTGCCAACTGGAGTACTCATCGCTCATCCCCCGGTCGAGGATGCCGACCAGATCGGAGATGTGTCCCGGGTCGGTGATGCGGACCAGCGCCTCGACGCGACGGTCGAGGTTGCGGTGCATCATGTCGGCGCTGCCGATGTAGACCCCGTTCTCGCCGTCCGGCCCGAACACGAAGACGCGCGAGTGCTCGAGGAAGCGACCGAGGATGGAGCGGACGCGGATGTTCTCCGAGAGCCCTTCGACGCCGGGCCGCAGCGCGCAGATGCCGCGCACGAGCACGTCGACCCTCACCCCGGCCCGGGAGGCGCGGTAGAGGTTGTCGATGATCGTCTCGTCGACGATCGAGTTGACCTTGAACCCGACGTAGGCCTCCTTGCCGGCGTTCGCCAGCTCGATCTGCTCGTCGATACGGTCGATGAGACCGGAGCGGATCGAGGAGGGCGCGACCAGCAGTCGCGAGAACTTGCTGCGCGGCGCCCACCCGGACAGCTGGTTGAACAGCTTGGTCAGGTCCTCACCGACGCGCGGGTCGCACGTGAAGAGGCCGAAGTCCTCGTACAGCCGAGCGGTCTTGGGGTGGTAGTTGCCGGTGCCGACGTGGCAGTACCGCCGCAGGCCGCTGGTCTCCTGACGCACGACGAGCGAGAGCTTGCAGTGCGTCTTGAGACCGACGACGCCGTACACCACGTGGACACCGGCGTGCTCGAGCTTGCGGGCCCAGTCGATGTTGTTCTGCTCGTCGAACCGCGCCTTGATCTCGACGACCGCGAGAACCTGCTTGCCGGCGTCGGCGGCCGAGATGAGGGCGTCGATGATGGGGGAGTCGCCGCTGGTGCGGTAGAGCGTCTGCTTGATGGCGACGACCTTGGGGTCGGCCGCGGCCTGCTCGACGAACGCTTGCACCGACGTGGAGAACGAGTCGTAGGGGTGCTGGACCAGCACGTCCTTGGCGCGGATGGCCGCGAACATGTCGGCGGCCTTGGCGCTCTCGACCCGCTTGAGGTCGCGGTGGGTGCGGGGGACGAACGGCGGGTACTTGAGCTCGGTGCGGTCGAGATCGGCGATGGCCGACAGGCTCTTGAGGTCCAGGGGAGCCGCGAACCGGAACACCTCGCGGTGGCTGACGCCGAGCTCGCGGATGAGCAGTTGCAGCACGTGGTCGTCCATGCGGTCGTCGATCTCGAGGCGGACCGCCGGCCCGAAGCGACGTCGGGTGAGTTCCTTCTCGAGGGCGGCGAGCAGGTTCTCCGCGTCGTCCTCCTCGACCTCCAGGTCCTCGTTGCGCGTCACGCGGAAGGTGAAGTGCGCCCGCACGATCATGCCCGGGAACAGCTCGTCGAGGTGCGCGGCGATGATCTCCTCCACCGGCACGAACCGTGCGGCGTACAGGTCCTCGCCGTCCTCCTCCGGGATCGACACCAGACGCGGGAGCAGCGGCGGCACCTTGAGGCGCGCGAAGTGCTCGGTGCCGGTCTTGCGGTTCTCCAGCACGACGGCGAGGTTGAGGGACAGGCCCGAGATGTAGGGGAACGGATGGGCCGGGTCGACCGCCAGCGGCGTGAGCACCGGGAAGACCTGCTCGTCGAACCACGTACTGAGCGTGGCGCGCTCGTCCTCCGAGAGGTCCTCCCACTCGACGACGCGGATGTCGTCCTCGGCGAGGGCGGGACGCACCTGCTCCTTGAAGATGCGGGCCTGCGTGGCCATGAGCCGCTGCGCCGTCGAGTAGATGCGGTCGAGCAGCTCACGCGGCTCCAGGCCGGAGGCCGAACGGACGGCGAGTCCGGTGGCGATCCGCCGCTTCAGACCGGCGACGCGCACCATGAAGAACTCGTCCAGGTTGCTGGCGAAGATCGACAGGAAGCGCGCGCGCTCGAGCAGGTACAGATCGGGGTCGGCGGCCAGTTGCAGGACCCGCTCGTTGAACTGGAGCCAGGAGATCTCGCGGTCGAGGAAGCGGTCTTCCGGGAACTGACCCTGCTGCGCCTCGCCGGTGGGGAGGAACCTGCCGTTGGCGGCCCGGGGACGCGCTCCCGCAACCGAACTCGTCTCGCCGGTGATCGAGGTCTCCACAGGCGCAGCCTTCGTGCCGTCGCTCGCGGCCCTGTCGGCGTTCTCGAGCTCGTCGACCTTCTCGGCCTGCCCACTCTTGGCTGTCATGCGCACCATGTTTGCACGATCGGAGGCCGGTTCGCCGCCCCGTCGGAGCTCCTCCCGGCGGGGTTCAGCTCCCGTACATCACGTCGATCGCGGACCGCTCGAAACCGAGCCGTTCGTAGGTGGCGAGTGCGGCCGTGTTGTCGCCGTCGACGTAGAGCGTGACGCGCGGCAGTCCGCGGCGGGCGAGGTGGCGCAGACCGAGCAGGGTCGCCGCCTTGCCGAGTCCCTTGCCCTGCTGATCGGGATCGACGCCGACCACGTAGACCTCGCCCTCGCCGTCGGCGGTCTTGGTCCAGTGGAACGCCGCGAGGGAGTCGGGCCCGTCGACGAGGAAGAACCCCTCGGGGTCGAACCAGTCCTCGCGCATCCGCGCCCGCACGTCGTCGGCGGTGACGCGCCCCTGCTCGGGGTGATCGGCGAAGGCCCGGCCGTTGATCCTCACCCAGGCGTCGATGTCGGCGGGGGTGAAGGTGCGGACGCCGTACCCGGGCGGCAGGTCGACGCCCACGTCGGCCAGACCCGCGAGTGGCCTTGCCATCTGCAGGAGTTCGCGGACCACGACGAGTCCGGTGGCGCCCGCCCAGCCGCGCGCCTCCGCCAGGTCGCCGTGGGCCCAGACCCGGGCCGTCGGCGCGAGGGAGGTGACCCTCGACCAGAGGGACGTCGCGACGCCGCGGCGTCGGTGTGAGGGGACGACGAGGATCTCGACGCCCGGTTCGACGCCGGTGTGGTCCAGATGGGCGTATCCGACGAGCTGGTCACCGTCGACCGCGAGGACGTGCCGGTGCTCGCCGGCGGGCGCGTCGAGGTGGAGCAGGGTCTGCTCGGACAGGGCCGCGACCCCGTCGTGCCGCCGGACGTCCTCCGCCGCCGCGCGCACCGCGGCGGCGACCTCCGGAGCGAGGGTCTCGACGATGCGGGGATCCATGGGGCCCTCCTCAGGCGCTGGCGTAGCGGTAACCGACGTTGCGCACCGTGCCGATCAGTCCTTCGGACTCCGGGCCGAGCTTGGCCCGCAGGCGGCGCACATGGACGTCGACGGTGCGAGTGCCACCGTAGTAGTCGTACCCCCAGACCTCCTCGAGGATCTGCGCGCGGGTGAACACGTGCCCCGGTGAGGAGGCGAGGTACTTGAGGAGTTCGAACTCCTTGTACGTGAGGTCGAGGGGGCGTCCCTTGAGTCGCGCGGTGTAGCCCGAGGCGTCGATGAGCAGGTCGCCGGGCGGGGGCTCGGGGTCACGCTGCTGCACCGGCCCGGCGCCGCGCGCGGCCGCGAGGCGGATCCTCGCGTCGAGTTCGGCCGGCCCCGCCTCCGGGAGGACGACGTCGGTGAGGCCCCAGTCCGCGGTGACCGCCGTCAGCCCCCTTCGGTGACGACCCCGACGAGCGGGAGGTCGGGCATGGTGGCCGCGGCGCTGATGCACAGGGTGCGGGCCTGGGCCAGACGCGTGCGGGCGTCGACGAGCACGACGGTCCCACCCGGGACGTCGGTCAGCGCCGAGAGATCGGGCGCCAGGACGCGCACGTCGTGGGTCAGCAGGGCGAGCGAGGGGAGCGCGTCGTCGGCGGAGTCGCCGGAAAGGAGCACCACGCAGGCCATGACCTCACTGTAAGGTCGGCGCCCCCGAGTCCCGGACTGCGCCGCAAGGAGAGCTGTCCGACGGTGGGTTGGCACCGGGAGCGCCCGTCCTGAGAAGGTGGGCCCTGTGACTGTCACCCTGCGCTATTGGGCCGCTGCCGCCGCGGCGGCCGGTGTCGAGTCCGAGGACGTCGAGGCCGGCAGCGTCGCCGACATCCTCGGCGCGGCGGAGGCCGCCCACCCCGAACTCGCCCCCGTCCTGAGCGTGGCGTCGATCCTCGTGGAGGGCGTCCCCGCGCGAGGTGAGGTGGAGGTGCCGCCCGGGGCCACGGTCGAGATCCTGCCCCCTTCGCCGGTGGCTGACAGGATGGGCTCGTGAGCGGCATCCGTCAGCAGCCGGGGCAGGGGCAGGGGCAGAGCCCGGCCGGTCGTCCCGTCTCCGGCCGACCCCGGCCGCCGCGTCGTCCCTGGCGTCCGTCGGTGTCGATCGTGGCGTGCCTCATCGCCGCCGCTCTGGGAGCCGTCGCCCACACCGGCTCGACGGCGCTCACGGTGGTGGGGCTCGCGGTGCCGATGACGATGTTGGCCATCGGGTGGGTGTCGCTGCTGCGGCTGCCCAGCCCACGTGGCACCACGATCGTCCAGCTCATCGCGGTGGTGGTGCTGCTCGTCCCGGCGATGGTGCGGCCGCGTACCACCCTCGAATGGCTGCCGGCGGCCGTCGCCGTGGCGATGATCGCCACCTTCGTGCATCAACTCGTGCGGCGTGACGCGCGTCCTCGACTGGTCGAGTCGGTGTCCGCCAGTGCCGCGGGCGTCGCCCTGCTCAGCTCGGCCGTCTGCCTGGTGCCGCTCGTCACCGCCGACGCGGGCCGTGACGCGGTCACCGCGGTCATGGCCGCCACCGCCGCCGCGACGCTGGCGGACATCGGGCTCGGGCGGGTGCCGCGCGGGATCATCGCCGTGTCGTGCGCGCTGGCCTCGGTGCTTCTCGGAGCCGTCGTCGCCGTGGTCGTCCACACCATGTTCGGCAGCTCCGACCTGCCCGTCGTCGCTCTTGCCGGCGGGATCGCGGGAGGCGCGAGTTACGCCATCCGCCAGATCCAGTCGGTCCTTCCCTCGTTGTGGGGACGTCGCGCCCAGCTCGCCTCGGCCGCGGGATCGGTGCTGTGCACCGGCGCCGTCGCCTACGGGCTCGCCTGGCTCGTGGACGTGCCCCTCGGGTGACCCGCCCAACCAGACATGCAGATCAGACTCATCCTCCGAAAGGACGCACCATGCCGTTCGAGCTCGATGCCACGATCAACCCCGCCGTCGCCCCCCTGGCCTGGATGGTCGGTCGCTGGGAGGGAGTGGGCGTCGTCGGCTACCCCGACATGGAGTCGCGCAACTTCGGGCAGGAGTTGACGATCAGCCACGACACCCGCCCGTTCCTCGAGGTCGACAGCCGCGCGTTCCTGCTGGCCGAGGACGGCTCGATCGAGAAGCCCCTGGCCCGCGAGGTCGGGTTCTTCCGCGTCCTCGAGGGCGGCGAGATCGAACTGCTGCTGGCCCACCCGACCGGCATCGTCGAGATGTACGCCGGTGAGCGCGAGGAGAAGCGCCCCGTGCTCAACCTGCGCACCGACGGCGTCATGCGCAGCCCGGCCGCCCGGGAGTACACCGCGGCCACGCGCATGTACGGCCTGGTCGAGAACAAGCTCATGTGGGTGATGGACATGGCCGCCGAGGGGCACCCGCTCACCAGCCACCTGTCGGCCCAGCTCTCCAGGGTCGGGTGAGCCTTCCGTAGGGTGGAGAGGTGACCGACTCCCAGACCCAGCTCTCGCCGCTGCTCGACCGGCCCGGCGCCGTCCCCGGCTCGGGTCGCGACGCCGCGGTCGCCGCCCACTACGGCGACCCGGTCCGTGAGCAGCGGCTCCTCGCCCAGGGGCTGGCGGTGGTCGACCTCTCCCATCGGGGCGTCGTCACCGTGAGCGGTCCCGACCGGCTGAGCTGGCTGCATTCGCTCACCACCCAGCAGCTCACCGGTCTCGCGCCCCGCGTGGGCGCCGAGACCCTGCTGCTCTCGCCCAAGGGCCACATCGAGAACGCGCTGCACCTCGTCGACGACGGGGAGCGGGCATGGATCACCGTCGAGCCGGGTTCGGCGCCGCCGTTGGTGGAGTTCCTCGAGAAGATGCGGTTCATGCTCCGCGTCGAGATCGCCGACGTGAGCACCGACTACGCGGTGCTCGGTGAGGCGATCGGTGAGCCGTCGCAACCGGGCGAACCTCTGGCCTGGGTCGATCCGTGGCCGGGGCCGGTGGGCGACACCGCCCTGTACGGCCCCGCCGAGGGCCACCCCGCGACCGGGCGGGCGTGGCGCGAACTCATCGTGCCGCGGGCCGACCTCGCCTCCGCGGTCGGTGATCGTGATCTGGCCGGGCTCTGGGCGGCGGAGACCGAGCGGGTGGCCGCCTGGCGCCCACGGTTCGGGTCGGAGACCGACCACCGCACGATCCCGCACGAACTCGACTGGCTGCGCACCGCCGTGCACCTGCACAAGGGGTGCTATCGGGGGCAGGAGACGATCGCGCGCGTGCACAACCTCGGTCGTCCGCCGCGCCGTCTGGTGTTCTGCCACCTCGACGGCTCCGGTCACGTGCTGCCCACGGCCGGGACGGAACTCGTGACCGGTGGCCGGGTCGTCGGGCGTCTCACCAGCGTGGCCCGGCACCACGAGGACGGCCCGATCGGCCTGGCGGTCATCAAACGGTCGGTGCCGCTGGACGCCGTGCTCGAGACCGCGGGCGTCGACGACGCCCCCACGGTGACGGCGGCGCAGACGCAGATCGTGGCGCCCTGAGCCGGGTTCGCCGCCGCTGCGCGCCCACCGCCGAGTGACCTCGGACACCTTCCACGCACACGTGCTCACTCCTGCTTGCACCTGCTAACTCCTGCAAGCACACTGGGGTCATGCCTCGACTCACCCCGCACGTGCCCGGTGTCCCCGGCATGCGCGACCTCGGGGAATACGTCCGTGAGCAGCGCGAGAACGCCCAGCTGTCGGTCCGGCAGCTCTCGGCCGCGGCGGGGATCAGCAACCCCTACCTCTCGCAGATCGAGCGTGGCCTGCGTCGCCCCAGCGCCGAGATCCTCAACTCCCTCGCCAAGGGCCTGCAGGTGTCGGCCGAGTCGTTGTACGTCCGCGCCGGGCTGCTCGACGCGAGCCACGAGAACAGCGCGGTCGACGTGCGCAGGGCCCTCGCGCTCGACCGGCATCTCACGGCCCGGCAGCGGGGCATCATGCTCGACCTCTACGACTCGTTCGTCCCCCGGCGTCCCGTCGACGGGGCCACGACATCCTCCGACCCCGGCAGCGGCGGCGACCCCGCCCGCCCCGCCGACACAGACACCTGATCCTCCTGAAAGGGGAGCCATGTCCCGCAAGAAGTCACCCAAGAAGCCCACCGTCCTGACGCCGGTGTACGCGCTCGTCGGAGCCACCGAGATGACGGCCAACGCGCTGCGCGAACTCGGCTCGGCCAAGGACGAGGGCGCGGGCACGCCGTCCACCCGGGAGGCCACGCCGGTGCTGTCGAGGCTGCGCGGCGACGTCGTCGACATCGCCCGTGGCACGACCCGCGTCCCCGGCCTGGCGTTCGGCGAGGTCCGCAGCCGGTACGCGGAGTTCACCGAGCGCGGTCAGAAGACGGTCTCCGGTGTGGTGCCGATCGCGCGCAAGGCCCGTGACGAGGGGGATGCGGCCGTCCGCGCGGAGGAGGCCAAGGCCCGCCGTGAGGCACGTCGCCTCGCGCGTCAGGCCGGCGCGACCGTGAGCCGCGGGCGCGACCTCGCCGGCCAGGCCGTCGGTGAGGCCGGACGCACCGCCGAGCGCACCCTCGAGGTCGTTCGTACCGAGGCCAACCACGTCGTCGACGCCGTGAGCCACCCGGGACGCATCAAGGCGCGCCCGATGCGCCGTGCGGCCGTGCGCGCGGCCGCGGTCTCCGACACCTCCGTCACCTCGACGAGCCCGGCGGGTGGCGAGGCCGAGAGCACCAAGGTCGAGCGGCCCGTCGCCGCAGGCGTGGAGGCGGGAGCCTCCACCTCGGCACGTCGCTCGCCGCGGGCGCGCAAGGCGGCCGAGGGCGCGAGCAAGCCGGCCGCCAAGCGCACCACCAAGGCTGCCCAGGCCACCACGCCCACCACCGCGACGACGACCGCCAAGAAATCGGCCGCGAAGTCGACGTCGGCGGCCAAGAAGTCGGCCTCCAAGTCGGCCACCCCGTCCTCGGGGGCACCCGCCGCGCCGAAGCCGAAGCCGAAGACCGCTCCGCGCTCGGCGGCCAAGAAGACCGCTGCGAGCCCGGCGGCAGGTGACTCGCAGCCGCACCTCGACGTCCCGACGCCGGCCGACGTGGCCCGCGTGGTCGAGTCCGACGACTGATGCGAGCGGTCCTCCAACGCGTCGACGGCGCACGTGTCGTCGTCGCCGGTGAGGAGATCGGGGCCGTCGAGGGTCCCGGCCTCCTCGCCCTCGTGGCGGCCACCCACACCGACGGCCCGGACGAGGTCGCCACGATGGTCCGCAAGATCGCCGAGCTGCGCATCCTGGCGGAGGAGAAGTCGGTCGAGGACGTGGGCGGTGGTGTCCTCGTCGTCAGCCAGTTCACGCTGTACGGACGCACGGTCAAGGGCCGCCGGCCGTCGTGGAGCGACGCGGCTCCGGGGTCGGTCGCCGAGCCCCTGGTCGACGCCGTCGCGGAGGGGCTGCGCGAGCGGGGCGTGCGTGTCGCCACCGGCCGGTTCGGTGCCGACATGCGCGTCGAACTGTGCAACGACGGCCCCTTCACGGTGATCGTCGACGTCTGAGGCCCCGCATGCATCACGGGACCGAGGTGTCCGGGCACGCCGCGCTGACCCCGTAGGCTGGACGCATGCAGTGGTTGTCGCAGGCACAGAACCTGGTCGTCCTCGTCCTCGGTATCGCCGGGCTCGTGTTCGGCCTGTGGGCGTTCGTCGACGCCGCGATGAACGACAAGGGTGCCTACGCGGCGGAGGGCAAGCAGAGCAAGACCTTCTGGCTCGTCGCGCTCGGCATCTCACTGGCGGTGCTGTTCGTCAGCGTCACCGCCATCCTCAACATGTTCGGCCTCATCGCCCTCGTGGCGGTCGGTGTCTACTTCGCCGACGTCCGGCCGGCGCTCAAGCCCTACCGCGCACGTAAGCGCAAGGGCGGTGCCAGCGGCTCCGGCCCCCACGGGTCGTGGTGACCGCGTCGTTCTCGCGAGCCACCTCCCGGGTCGACGGTCCGTTCGGAGCGCTGGAGTACCTGTCGCTCGGATCCGGCACGCCGAGCAGCATCTTCGCCCACGGACTCGCCGGGTCGATCGCGACGACCAGACCCTTCGCCACCGGAGTCCCCGGTCGCCGGTCGTTCCTGCACTTCCGCGGGCACGGCGCCTCCGATGCGCCCGAGAACGCCTGGACCTACCCCGCGCTGGGTGCCGAACTCCGTGCCGTGGCCGATCGGGTCGAGGCGACGCGTGCCCTGGGCGTGAGCATGGGTGCCGGCGCGATGTGCGCGCTGCTGGAGCAGAGTCCCGATCGGTTCGAGCGGCTGGTCTTCGTCCTGCCGGCCGTGCTCGACCAACCCCGTACCGATGCCGCGCTCTCCCGGCTCGTCGCCCTGGCCGACCTCGTCGACGAGCGCGACGTCGAGGGCATCACCGATCACCTCGTCCGCGAACAACCCCGGGCGCAGCGGGACAGCCCCGCCGTGCGCACGTGGGCGGCCGAGCAGGCGCGTCTGTTGTCGGGGACGCCGGTGTCGCGGGCGCTGCGGGCCCTGCCCGGTGAGGTCCCGCTGACCGACCGCGCGGTGCTCGCCAGGGTGAACGCCCGAACGCTCGTCATCGGGCAGGCGGACGACGACGCACACCCCGAGCACGTGGCCCGCGAGCTGGCGGAGGTCCTGCCCGAGGCGCGCCTGGAGATCCTCCCGCCCGGCGGCGTGCTGTGGGGTCACCGATCCTGGGTGCGCGAGCTGGTCTCGACGTTCCTCGGTGAGACCGACTGAGGCGAGTGCGAACAGAACCGGACTCGCCCCGCACGCATGGAACCGGGGCGGAAGGTGGCTGCCGGGGCCGATAGAATCCGGGTCGATCGTCCAGGGAGGACAGGACTTTCGTTGGGGGAGTAGTCGCCCCGGCACCGACCCAGTCAGGCATGAGCGCCGGAGGAGAACGGATCGACATGAGCGGCATCGACGACAAGCGCGACGAGGTGTTCACCGTGGAGCGTCCTTGGGGGCGTTCCAGAGCTTCACGACGAACACGCAGGTGACCGTCAAGGTCATCACGGTGCAGCCGGGATCGCGGCTGTCGCTGCAGACGCACGAACACCGCGCCGAGATGTGGCAGGTCCTCGACGACGCGCCGATGGACATCACCGTCGACGACCGTCAGTGGCAGGCGGTCAAGGGCGAGCTCATCTGGGTGCCGCAGGGCGCGGTTCACCGGATGGGCAACAGCGGCACCACGCCGGCTCGCATCCTCGAGGTCGGCTACGGCCACTTCGACGAGGACGACATCGTCCGCATCGAGGACGACTACCAGCGTTCCTGACGACGTGCGGGCCGAACGGGGAGGCCGACGCGGGCAGGTGCGTTCAGGTCTGCGGCGCCACGGCACGCCAGTCCACGGTGATCTCCCCGAGACGCCATCGGCGCGGCCCGTGGATCAGCGGCCACCCGTCCTGCCGCAGCTGGGCGCAGGTGGCGACGAACCGCTGACGGCGGCCGTAGGACGCCAACGGGGCCTGACGGTCCCAGGCCGAGTCCAGGGCCTGCAGAAACGCGTGGACCGGCTCACCGGGCACGTTGCGGTGGATGAGCGCCTTGGGCAGCCGTTCGGCCACGTCCGAGGGGCGCTCGATCGCGGTGAAGCCGAGCGACACGGTCAGCGACACCGGCCCGTCCGCGCCGAGCCACACCCAGGTGCTGCGCCGGCCGATCTCGTCGCAGGTGCCTTCGAGGATCAGTCCGTCGGGAGCGAGGCGGGAACTCATGAGCTCCCACGCCGGCTTCACCTCACCCTCGTCGTACTGACGCAGGACGTTCGCCGCCCGGATCAGGATCGGGGCACGGTCGAGACCGGCGAGGTCGAATCCGCCTCGGACGAAACGGAGTCCGGGGCGGGCGAGAGGACGGGCCGCGGCGACCCGCGCGGGGTCGATCTCGACACCCACGACCTCGACGTCGGCGCGGATCCGCGTGAGCCGGCGCCACAGCTCCAGCGTCGTGGTGCCCGCCGCGCCGTATCCGAGATCCACCACGAGGGGAGCCGGGCCGGGACGACGCAGCAACCCCGCACCCACGTGGGCCAGCGCCCGGTCCATGCGTCTGAGCCGGTTCGGAGCGGTCGTCCCCCTGGTGACCACTCCCACAGGACGTCCGGCGCGCACGCGTCCACCGTACGACCCCGTCCCGGCTCGGGCCCGCGCCGCACGGACGACCCGGCACCCCACACCGACCCGAGGACGAGGACATGACCACCCCGCGGCGCATCGCGATGATCACGGTGCACACCTCCCCGCTCGAACGCCCCGGTACCGGCGACGCCGGCGGGCTCAACGTGTACGTCGTCGAGGTGGCCCGTCAGCTCGCCGCTCGGGGGATCGAGGTCGAGCTCTTCACCCGGGCCACCGACCGGCGGGTGGATCCCAGGGTCGAACTCGTGCCCGGCGTGCACGTGCGGCACATCGTCGCCGGACCCTTCGACGGCCTGTCCAAGGAGGACCTGCCCGGTCAGTTGTGCGCCTTCACCGCCGGGGTGATGCGCGAGGTGGCCGCGCACCCCGAGGGCCACTACGACCTCGTCCACTCCCACTACTGGCTCTCCGGCCAGGTGGGGTGGCTGGCGGCGGACCGCTGGCACGTGCCCCTGGTGCACACGATGCACACGATGGCGCGGGTCAAGAACGCCGGCCTCGCGGTGGGGGACCGCCCGGAGCCGAGAGGTCGCGAGATCGGTGAGGCGCAGGTCGTCGAGGCCGCCGATCGACTGGTCGCCAACACCGACATCGAGGCGCGGCAGTTGATCGAGCTGTACGATGCCGATCCCGACCGGGTCCGCGTCGTCCATCCCGGGGTCGACCTGGAGGTGTTCACCCCCGGTGACGTCGCGGCGGCGAGGGCGGAGGTGGGGATCGACGCCGACGACCTCCTCCTGGTGTTCGTCGGCCGGGTGCAGCCGCTCAAAGCGCCGGATCTGCTCATCGAGGCCGTCGCCGACCTCGTCCGGCGGCGACCCGACCTCGCCCCGCGGCTGCGGGTGGCGATCCTCGGCGGTCCGAGCGGGTCGGGGCTCGAACGCCCGCGGTGGTTGGAGGACCTCGCCGCCGAGCGGGGGCTCGCCGATCGCGTCGTCTTCTCCCCGCCCACCTCGCGGGCACGGTTGGCGCAGTGGTACCGCGCCGCCGACCTCGTCGCGGTCCCTTCCTACAACGAGTCCTTCGGTCTGGTGGCCGTCGAGGCGCAGGCGTGCGGGACGCCGGTGGTGGCCGCCGACGTCGGCGGATTGCCGACCGCGGTCGGTGGGGGCGTCCTCGTCCCGACCCACGACATCGCCGACTGGAGCCGGGAGTTCGAGCGGCTCCTGGACGACCCGGCGGAGCGGTCCCGACTCTCCGATCTGGCCCGCATTCACGCCGCATCCTTCGGTTGGGGCGAGACTGCGAACTCCTTGCTCGCCGTCTACGGTGAGGCCATGGAGTCACGCCCCCGCGCGTGACCACCCGACCCGACTCCCCACGAGGTAACGCCTATGCCCACGTCGCCCGAGTCACTCCGCGCCCTCGAGATCATCCGCGCCTTCGCCACGGAGCAGGGGGTGGACGTGGAGGAGGGGACCCGGCCAGGCGAGGTCGTGCTCACGCTGCCCGGCGAGAACAAGCTGCGCACGTCGTGTTCACTCATCGCCGGTGGGCGCGCGCTGTCGCTGTCGGCCTTCGTCATCCGCCGCCCCGACGAGAACCACGTGGCGGTCTACCGGTTCCTCCTGCAGCGCAACCTCGCTCTGCCGGGGCTGGCGTACGCCATCGACGACTCCGGCGACGTCTACGTCACCGGGCAGGTGCCCATCGGGGCGGTCGACGAGGAGTACCTCGACCAGCTCCTCGGGGTCGTGCTGGCCGCCACTGACGAGGTGTTCAACGAACTGCTCGTCCTGGGCTTCATCTCCTCGATGCGCAAGGAGTGGTCGTGGCGGGTGTCGCGCGAGGAGTCCCTCGCCAACCTCGAGCCCTTCCGCGAGATCCTCGCCAAGGACGAGGAGGAGCGTGGCCGCGTCAGTGCCCACGAGCCCGGCGTCGGCGAGGAGGTCGACGACGAGGCGGGACCGACGTCCCCCTCTGCGGAGGCTGCGCGCCCGGATGGGCCCCCTGAGGGCACCGAGAACTAGAGTGGGCGCATGACCTACACCCTCGTGCTGTTGCGCCACGGCGAGAGTCAGTGGAACGCCAAGAACCTGTTCACCGGCTGGGTCGACGTCGACCTCTCCGACAAGGGGCGAGCCGAGGCGGCTCGCGGCGGTGAGCTCCTGCAGGAGAAGGGGATTCTCCCGGACATCGTGTTCACCTCGGTGCTGCGTCGCGCCATCACCACGGCCAACATCGGGCTGAACGCGGCCGATCGACACTGGATCCCGGTCAAGCGGTCCTGGCGTCTGAACGAGCGTCACTACGGTGCGCTGCAGGGCAAGGACAAGAAGCAGACCAAGGAGGAGTTCGGCGAGGAGCAGTTCATGCTCTGGCGCCGCTCCTACGACACGCCGCCGCCGCCCATCGACCCGGGTGACGAGTACAGCCAGGCCGACGACCCGCGGTACGCCGACATCGACGGCGAGAACCCCGCGACCGAGTGCCTCAAGGACGTCGTCGAGCGGCTCGTGCCCTACTGGGAGGCCGAGATCGTGCCCGAGCTCAAGTCGGGCAAGGTCGTCCTCGTGGCGGCGCACGGCAACAGCCTGCGCGCGCTGGTCAAGCACCTCGACGGCATCAGCGACGAGGACATCGCGGGGCTGAACATCCCCACCGGTATCCCGCTGCTGTACGAACTCGACGAGTCCTTGGCGCCGGTCGAGCCCGGTGGCACCTACCTCGACCCCGAGGCGGCCAAGGGCGCCATCCAGGCGGTCGCCAACCAGGGCAAGTAGCCCGGCCCGACACGAACGACGGTCCGCACCCAGGTGAGGGGACGGACCGTCGTTCGTGTCTGCGCGCCTTCGGACGTGTCGTCGCCGAGGCGGGGCGATCAGAGCTCGCGGTCGTCGCTGTTCTTGGGCCGGCGCTGACCGGTGACGAGGTAGACGACCTGGCTGGCGACGGCGACCGCGTGGTCGGCGAAACGCTCGTAGTAGCGGGACAGCAGGGTGATGTCGACCGCGACGTCGGTCGGGTGGTTCCAGTCCTCTGCGGCGAGGGTGGAGAACACGCGGCGGTGGAGGGCGTCCATCTCGTCGTCCTCGGCGCTGAGGTTCTTGGCCGCCTCGTGGTCCTTGGAGGCGATGATCTCGCCGGCACGCAGGACGAGCCGGTCGGCGATCTGGCCCATGGCGACGATCGTGGCGCGCATCTCGGGCGGCACCGCGCTCTGCGGGTAGCGCAGGCGCGCCACCTTGGCGACGTGCTCGGCGAGGTCGCCCATGCGCTCGAGGCTGGAGGCCATGTGCAGGGCCGTGACGACGATGCGCAGGTCGGTGGCCACCGGCTGCTGCCGGGCGAGGAGCTCGACCGCCAGTTCGTCGAGGTCGGATCGGATGCCGTCGATCTCCTGGTCGGCGCTGATGACGCCTTCGGCCAGTTCGAGATCGGCGTCGAGGAGCGCGGTCGTGGCGCGGCTCATGGCGGAGGCCGACAGGCGTGTCATCTCGACGAGTTGGTCGGAGATCTTGTCGAGGTCCTCGTGGAAGGCGTCGCGCATGGTGTCCTTCTCGCGTGTGGACGCGCCGAGGCGCGTTCCGGGGTGGATGTGTGGAGACGGGCCAGGCTACTCCGGGACTTTTCGGGCACGGAGAACCCGTCCAGGTGTGGGCCTGCAGTGTCAACCTGCCAGGCGGGAGTGAACTGAATGCGCCCCTACGGTGAACACTGGGTCTGCCACGCCTCTGAACTGCCTGGATGCACGTGCGGGCGACATGTGTTCCAGGGCGTAACGCGTAGGCTGGCCGTGTGGAGTTCCTGGTCGTCGCCCTCGTCGCAGCCGCCGGTGGCGCCGTCATCGGTGGAGCCGGGACATGGCTGATCGGTCGGGGTGACCGCCGATCCGGGGCGGAACGGCCGGGCCAGAGCGTGCCGGAGCAGGCGCGCAGCAACGAGGACGCCGCCGTCGCCGACGTCCTCGCGGTCCTGCGTTCCACCGCCATCGTGCTCGATGAGAACGAGCGGGCGGTCACCGTGAGCCCCACGGCCCGCGCGTTGGGTTTCGTGCGCGACGACCAGCTCGTCCAGAGCGATCTGCTGGAGATCGCCCGCGCGGTGCGGCGCCAGCGCACCATCCACGAGGTCGAGCTCGACCTGCCCCGGGGAATGATGGGCGGCGGTGAGATCACCGTCGGCGCGCGTGCGGCCCCGCTCGGCGACCGGCATCTGCTGCTGCTGCTGGAGGACCGCACGCAGGCCAAGCGGGTCGAGGCCGTCCGCCGCGACTTCGTGGCCAACGTCAGCCACGAGCTCAAGACGCCCGTCGGAGGCATCGCCCTGCTGGCCGAGGCCGTGCTCGACGCGGCCGACGACCCCGAGGCCGTCGAGCGGTTCGCCCGCCGCATCAAGGTCGAGAGCACCCGGCTCACGCGCCTCGTCCAGGAGATCGTCGACCTCTCCCGCCTCCAGGCGGCCGAGACCCCGAGCGACCCGCAACTCGTCGACGTCGACGAGGTGGTCCAGGAGGCGGTCGACCTCATGCTCACCCTCGCCGAGGGCAAGCACATGAGCTTCCGCGTCTCCGCCGCCGAGGGGCTCTACGTCTACGGCGACGGCTCGATGCTGGTGACGGCACTGACCAACCTCCTCACCAACGCCATCGCGTACTCTCCCGAGGACACGCGCATCACCGTCGTCGCGCGTCGTCTCGAGGACGTCGTCGAGATCTCGGTGTCCGACCAGGGGCGCGGCATCTCCCCGGAGGACCAGGAACGCGTCTTCGAGCGGTTCTACCGCGTGGACGCCGCACGGTCCCGCGCCACCGGAGGCACCGGCCTCGGTCTGGCCATCGTCAAACACATCTGTGCCAACCACGGTGGTGAGGTCACCCTGTGGAGCCGCGAGGGGCATGGTTCGACGTTCACGATCCGGCTTCCGAGGGCTCAGGTCGAGTCCGACGGAGTGGATCCATCCACATCCCTGGTGGCTGTCCAGCCCGGAGCGAAGGAGTAAGGCTTATGACCCAGATCCTGGTCGTGGAGGACGAGGAGTCGTTCTCCGACCCTCTGTCCTACCTGCTGCGCAAGGAGGGGTACGAGGTCTCCGTCGCGGAGACCGGACCCGAGGCGCTCGAGGAGATGGAGCGCGCCGGCGCCGATCTGGTCCTGCTCGACCTCATGCTGCCGGGCCTGTCGGGCATCGACGTGTGCCGCACGCTGCGTCAGCGGTCGGCCGTGCCGATCATCATGCTCACCGCCAAGGACAGCGAGATCGACAAGGTCGTGGGCCTCGAGATCGGCGCCGACGACTACATCACCAAGCCGTACAGCAGTCGCGAGCTGCTGGCCCGCATCAAGGCGGTCCTGCGGCGGCGTCAGGAGCCTGAGGAGCTGCTGCCGAACACCCTGGAGTCGGGCCCGGTGCGCATGGACGTCGAACGTCACGTCGTCACCGTCAACGGCCAACACACGCCGTTGCCGCTCAAGGAGTTCGAGCTCCTCGAGATGTTGCTGCGCAACGCGGGCCGGGTGCTCACGCGCATGCAACTCATCGACCGGGTGTGGGGCAGCGACTACGTCGGTGACACCAAGACCCTCGATGTGCACGTCAAGCGTCTGCGGGCCAAGATCGAGCCCGACCCGGCCAAGCCGACGCACATCGTCACCGTGCGGGGACTGGGGTACAAGTTCGAGAGTCCCTGACCGACTCGACCCGCCGGGTCACGACGAACGCTCGCCGCGAAGGGGATTCCTTCGGGGCGAGCGTTCGTTCGTCGCGGGTCGGGAGGGACGTGCCGACGCGTGTGGCGTGCGTCAGTGACCGTCGCCGTGGGCCGCCGGGGCGGTGGGGGCGTGGGTCAACGGGCCGGACTCGTGGTAGTCGCCGTACGGCGGGTAGGGCGCGAGGACGGGCACGCGCAGCGACTGCCCGCCGGCTCCGGCCGTGACGATGTCGACGTCGACGAGACCGCCCGGTTCGACCGGGATGTTCGGCAGCGTGGACATCGGCCCGTTGTCGGGGTCGCTGATCTGCTTGCTGCTGTGGCTGGGGATCTCGATGCGGATGGGCTGGCCACCGGCCAGCGCGAAGGACACCTCGACGTCCTGGTTGGTCTTGTTCACGCCCAGGCCCACCAGGGTGCCTTCACCGCCCTTGCGGTCGCTCACGACGAGGAGGTTGTTCACCTGCACACCGCCGAGGGTCGTGGATCGGCCGTCGGCCGGCTCGTACGCCTCGTCCGTCTGGACGGTGGAGGTCCACTGGCACCCGGCCAGCGCGAGGGCGGCGATGGGAGCCAGGGCGGCCATGCGCAGCAGGGGGCGCCGGCGCGACGTCGGTGCAGCGGAGAGTCGTCGTGTCACGCGGCAAGAGTACCCAATCGTGGCCGGTCGTAGGCCCGCCGGACGCGCCGGGGTGTGCGGATCTCCTGCGGGAGGCTGCGACGGGATCAGCGTCGTGGGGTCGAATGGCCTCGTCGTCGTGATGTCGTTCTTGTGCGCGTGTACGAAACGGACGTCCGATTGTCAAGGTGTGGTCCACCCTCACTTCTGGTGAGGCATAGGCACTGACCAGCACCGATGTGATCACTCCGCTTCCGCTCGGAGCGCTGCTCGTGGTAAGCTGGAGGTCCGCGAAAGGGGAATACGAGCATATGGTCTTCAATGTCGGAGAGACGGTCGTGTACCCGCATCACGGTGCGGCACTCATCGAACAGATCAAAACTCGAACCATCAAGGGCGAGGAGAAGTTGTACCTCGTCCTCAAGGTCGCCCAAGGCGATCTGACCATCGAAGTACCGGCCGACAACTGCGACCTCGTCGGGGTCCGCGACGTCGTGGGGCAGGACGGCCTGGATCGGGTCTTCCAGGTTCTCCGGGCAGAGCACGCCGAGGAGCCCACCAACTGGTCCCGGCGGTTCAAGGCCAATCTTGAGAAGTTGGCCTCGGGTGATGTCATCAAGGTCGCCGAGGTCGTGCGCGACCTGTGGCGTCGCGAGCGTGACCGCGGTCTGTCCGCGGGTGAGAAGCGGATGCTGGCCAAGGCGCGTCAGATCCTCGTCTCCGAGCTGGCGCTCGCCGAGAAGACCGACGAGGACAAGGCGTCGAGCATGCTCGACGAGGTGTTGGCCTCCTGAGCGTCGCTGTCGTCGTCGTCGCCGCGGGCAGTGGTCTCCGACTGGGGGCCGATATTCCCAAGGCGTTCGTCGAACTCCACGGACGTTCTCTGTTGCGCTGGTCTCTGGACCAGGGTCTCGCCTGCTCCGACGTGGGCCATCTGATCGTCGTGGCGCCCGCTGCCTGGCTGGTCGCGGCCCGCGAGATCGCGTCTGCCGCAGTGGCCGACGCCGGTCGCGGTCCAGGGTCGGGCGAGGGTGAGGTCGTCGTCGACGTCGTCCCGGGTGGGGCGGATCGCCGCGAGTCGGTGGCCGCCGGCCTGGCCGTCCTCCTCGACGAGGACGGGCTGGTGCTCGTGCACGACGCGGCTCGCGCCCTCGCGCCACCCGAACTCTTCCAGCGTGTCATCCACGCGCTGCGTGAGGGCCGGGGAGCCGTGATCCCGGGGATGGCCGTCGCCGACACGATCAAGGCCGTGGACTCCTCCGGTGTCGTCACCGCGACGCTCGACCGCGCGGCCCTGCGCGCGATCCAGACTCCGCAGGGGTTCGGGCGCGCCGTCCTCACGCACGCACACGGCGAGAACCACGACGCGGTCGTCACCGACGACGCGGCACTCGTCGAACTCACCGGCGCCCCCATCCATGTCGTCGACGGCGATGCGTGGGCCGCCAAGATCACCACCCGCGACGACCTCGACATGGCCGAGCGGCGTCTGTCCCGGGTCGGGTCATGAACGGGGATGACGTGCGCATCGCGCTGCCCACCGTGGGTGTCGGTACCGACGTCCACGCCTTCGCGTCCTCGCCGCGCCCCTTGTGGGTCGCCGGCCTCGAGTGGCCGGGGAGCCCGGACTCGAAGGACATTCGGACGCCGACGTCGCCGCGCACGCCGCGTGCGACGCCCTGTTCTCCGCTGCGGGCATCGGCGATCTCGGCGCACACTTCGGCACCGGCCGTCCTCAGTGGGAGGGCGCATCGGGGTGCACCCTGCTGGCCGAGGCGGCACGACTGGTCCGCGAGGCCGGTTTCGACATCGGCAACGTGTCGGTGCAGGTCATCGGCAATCGGCCCAAGATCGGCACCCGTCGCGACGAGGCGCAGAAGGCCCTCGGAGATGCCTGCGGTGCCCCGGTCACGGTCAGTGGCACGACGACCGACGGGCTCGGGCTCACCGGTCGCGGTGAGGGCGTCGCCGCCGTCGCGGTGGCCCTCCTCGTGCGGCGGGTCGACGCCTGACGTGCGGATGGACCGTCGCGGGACCCGGTCGAGAGAAAGACCGACTCCGCGCGCCTTGTAGGCTGGCGCGGTGAGTCTTCGTCTCTTCGATTCCGCAGCCCGCGAACTCCGTGAGTTCGTCCCGCTCGAGCCGGGCAAGGTGGGCATGTACATCTGTGGACTCACCACGCAGGGCACCCCGCACATCGGGCACCTGCGGTTCGCCGTCGCCTTCGACATCCTGCGCCGGTGGCTGGAGTACGGCCACGGGTACGACGTCACCCTCGTGCGCAACGTCACCGACATCGACGACAAGATCCTGCGCAAGTCGGCCGAGAACGACGCTCCCTGGTGGGCCTGGAGTTACGCCCACGAACGCGAGACGACCGAGGCGATGGAGACCCTCGGCATCCGTCCGCCGACGTACGAACCGCGCGCCACCGGGCACATCACCGAGATGGTCGAGCTCATGCGCACCCTGGTCGAGCGCGAGCACGCCTACCCGGCCGCCGACGACAGCGGCGACGTCTACTTCGACGTCCGCTCTTTTCCCGAGTACGGCTCGCTGACCCACCAGTCGATCGACGACATGGAGGCGGCCGGCGACGCCGACCCCCGGGGCAAGCGGGATCCGCGCGACTTCGCGCTGTGGAAGGGGCACAAGGAGGGCGAGCCGGAGACGGCGAGCTGGCCGACGCCCTACGGTCGCGGCCGTCCGGGCTGGCACCTCGAGTGCTCGGCGATGGCCCGCAAGTACCTCGGCGACACCTTCGACATCCACGGCGGCGGAGTCGACCTGCGCTTTCCGCACCACGAGAACGAACTGGCCCAGTCGCGGGCGGCCGGACTCGGATTCGCCCGGTACTGGATGCACAACGCCTGGCTGACGGCGGGCGGGGAGAAGATGAGCAAGTCCCTCGGCAACGGCATGACCGTCGCGGAGATCACCTCCCAGGCGCGTCCGCTGGCCGTGCGGTACTACATCGGGTCCTCGCACTACCGCTCGACGCTGGAGTACCACCCGACCTCGCTGGCCGAGGCCGAGTCCGCCGTCGCGCGCATCGAGGGGTTCCTCGAGCGGGCGGGCGGATCCGCCCTCGCCGATCAGGAGCGGTTGCCGGTCGCCGATCTGCCCGCAGGCTTCACCGCGGCCATGGACGACGACCTCAACGTCTCCGGAGCGCTTGCCGTCATCCACGACACCGTGCGCGCGGGCAACTCCGCGCTCGACTCCGGCGACACCGCCGGGGCCACGCTGGCCGCGCGCCAGGTGCTGGCCATGACCGACGTGCTCGGCGTCGACCCGTTCGACACCTCCTGGCACGCGGGCGGGGGCGAGCGGTCCGGTCTCGAAGGCGCCCTCGACAAGCTGGTCCAGGACCGGCTCGACGCGCGCGCCGCCGCTCGCAAGGAGCGCGACTTCGCCACCGCGGACGCCATCCGTGACGCCCTGACCGATGCGGGCATCGTCGTCGAGGACACCCCGCGGGTGCTCGATGGTCGATCGCCCGCCGACCCGACGAGGACTGACATGCCCGGAAATTCACAACGTAGAGGCGCCATCCGCAAGGGCGCCTCGCGCAAGGGTGCGAACGTCGGCAGCGGCGGCAACCGGCGTCGTGGCCTCGAGGGTCGTGGCCCCACGCCCAAGGCCGAGGACCGCGTCAACCACAAGGCGTACAAGGGCAAGAAGGCGCCGACGACCCGCCAGGGCCGCCCTCAGTCGTCCGGCCCGGCGCGCGGGGCCCGGCGAGGTGGACCGCGCAGCAGCGAGATCGTCGCCGGCCGCAACTCCGTGGTCGAGGCGCTGCGGGCCGACATCCCGGCCACCACGTTGTACGTCGCGAGCCGGATCGACTCCGACGACCGCGTCCGTGAGGCCATCAAGACCGTCTCCGAGCGCGGGATCCCCATGCTCGAGACCCCGCGCGGCGAGCTCGACCGGCTCACCGACGGCGCCGTGCACCAGGGTCTGGCCCTGCAGGTGCCGCCGTACGAGTACGCCGACCCGGCCGACCTCGTGGACCCGCAGACGCCCGGAATCCCCCTGGTCGTCGCCCTGGACGGCATCACCGACCCGCGCAACCTCGGTGCGATCCTGCGCTCGCTGGCCGCGTTCGGTGGGCACGGGGTGATCATCCCCGAGCGCCGATCGGTCGGTATGACCGCCTCCGCGTGGAAGACGAGCGCCGGGGCTGCCGCCCGCATCCCGGTGGCTCAGGCGCCCAACCTCACTCGTGCGCTGGAGGCCTACCGCAAGGCCGGGTTCTTCGTCGTCGGGCTCGACATGGACGGCGACGTCGAACTTCCCGGCCTCGAGCTGGCCACCGAACCCCTGGTCGTGGTCGTCGGTTCCGAGGGCAAGGGCCTGTCCCGCCTCGTGCGTGAGACGTGCGATCAGATCGTGTCCATCCCGATGGCGGCGGAGATCGAGTCGCTCAACGCGGGTGTGGCCACCGGTGTCGCGCTGTACGAGGTGGCCCGGCGCCGGGCCGAGAACGGCTGACGACGTAGGTCCTGGCGGCGGAGCAGGCGGTCAGTTCTCGTCCGGCGGGAACATCGCGATGACCGGCATCTCCACCGTGTCCACACCCACCACCGACTTCTCGTCGGGCTTGGCGGGCAGGACGTGGGTGAGGTAGTCGGCGAAGGCCCATTGCGTGGTGACGTCGTGGCCGGTCCGCTCCGAGAGGTACCAGCGGTGTTCGAGGACCTCGTGGAAGATCTGCGCGGCCTCCAGCTTGGCCGACAACTCCTCGGGGATGTTGCGCACCACGGGCTCGTACACGCGCAGCATCCAGTCGTGGGCGCCCAACTCCTCCGGCTCGTCACCGCGGCCCTCGCCGGCCCGGAAGGCGTCGAGGTCGTTGAGCAGGCGCCGGGCCTGGTTCTCGTGCACGTCGAGGCCGGTGAGGCGCAGCAGCCGGCGGCGGTGGTGTCCGGCGTCGACGACCTTCGGTTGGATCTGGATCGTGGCCCCGTCGACGTCGGTGGAGATCTCGAACTCGTCGATGTCGAAACCCAACTGGTTGAGGGTGCGCACCCGCTCCTCCAGGCGCCAGCGGTCGCCGCGCTCGAACCGTTCGAGGCCGGTGAGCTCGGTCCACAACCGGCGGTATCGGCTGACGATGCGATCGGAGATCTCGATGGGGTCGGCGTCGTCGGGGATGGCGCCGCCGGCGGCCAGGTCCATGAGCTCGCCGGCGATGTTGACGCGGGCGATGTCGAGGTCGTGCTCCCGTTGCCCGTTGGACAGCGACGGGAACAACTGCCCCGTCTCGGCGTCGACGAGGTAGGCGGCGAAGGCGCCCGCGTCGCGACGGAACAGGGTGTTCGACAGGCTGACGTCACCCCACCAGAAGCCGGCGAGGTGCAGACGCGCGAGCAGCACGGCCAGGGCGTCGAGCAGGCGCAGGACCGTGTCGGGCTGCAGCCGCTGACTGAACAACGCCCGGTAGGGCAGGGAGAACTGCAGGTGTTCGGTGAGCAGGATGCCGTCCAACGGCTCCCCGTCCACGCTCTGGCGGCCGCTGACGACGCCGTAGGGGACGACGCAGGGGAGCCCGATGCGCCCGAGGTTGCGGAGCATGTCGTACTCGCGGGCCGCGATGTCGTCGCGGATCTCCTTGGCGGCGATGATGCGCCGGCCCACCTTGACGAACCGCACGATGTGACGCGAGATGCCGCGGGGCAGGGCCGCGAGGTGGCTGCGGTCCCATTCCTCCAACGGCGTCGACCAGGGCAGATCCAGCAGCTTGGGATCGGCGTGAGACGTCATGAACTGCACGGCTTTCCTCCCCTCGGTGGGCTCGACCACGGCGGCCCGGGCGCAGACGACGGCGACGCCCGACCGTAGTCATTGTCCATGGTTCGGGCGTCGCCGTCGTTCGGGTGTCGCGGTGGCGTCGCGGATCGGACGCGCACGATCAGTCGCCGAGGCGCTCCCCGGTGCGGCTGTCGAAGTAGTGCACGTGGTCACCCTTGGGCACCAGGTGGACCCGGTCGCCCTTGGCCGGTGGGGTGCGGCCGTCGACGCGGATGACGACGGGACGCTCGGTGGCGGGGTCGTCGTCCTGCTGGGTGTAGATGTAGGCGTCGGCGCCGAGCTCCTCGACGACCTGCACGGTGACGGGCAGGCCACGGTCGGCGATGGTGAGGTCCTCGGGGCGGATGCCCAGGGTGACCGTGCCGCTCTCGGGACGGGTGCCGAGGTCGGCCTGGATCGTGGCGTCACCGAAGCGCACCCCGTCTCCCTCGACCGGCACCTCGAACAGGTTCATCGCCGGGGAGCCGATGAAGCCGGCGACGAAGACGTTGTTCGGGTGGTCGTACATGCGGCGGGGCGTGTCGCACTGCAGCAGCAGGCCGTCCTTGAGCACCGCGACGCGGTCCCCCATCGTCATGGCCTCGACCTGGTCGTGGGTGACGTAGACCGTGGTGATGCCCAGCCGGCGCTGCAGCGAGGCGATCTGCGTGCGGGTCTGCACGCGCAGCTTGGCGTCGAGGTTGGACAGCGGCTCGTCCATGAGGAAGACCTTGGGCTCGCGCACGATGGCCCGCCCCATCGCCACACGCTGACGCTGACCACCCGAGAGCGCCTTGGGCTTGCGGTCCAGGTACTCGGTGAGGTCGAGGATCGAGGCCGCCTCCTCGACGCGACGACGGATCTCGGTCTTGCTCACTCCCGCGATCTTGAGCGCGAAGCCCATGTTGTCGGCCACCGACATGTGCGGGTAGAGCGCGTAGTTCTGGAAGACCATGGCCACGTCACGGTCCTTGGGGGACAGATCGGTGACGTCCGTGTCGTCGATGTAGATGCGACCCGAGTTGACCTCCTCCAGGCCGGCGAGCATGCGCAGGCTGGTGGACTTGCCGCACCCCGAAGGGCCGACGAGCACGAGGAACTCCCCGTCGCCGATCTCGAGGTCGAGCGCGTCGACCGAGGGTTTGTCGTTACCCGGATAGGTGCGGGTGGCACCGTCGAACCTGACCGTAGCCATGACGTCGTTGTCCTTTCCTTCACCGGCAGGAACGTGCCGGACGATCCGTCGTAAAGGCAGTACCGGACCGCCGAACCGGGAGGCGCGACGACGCGGTGCTCGTCATCATGGCATCCCTGGAGGCCGCAGGGGTCGCGCCGTGTGGTGCGAGCCCGGCGCCGCTTGCGCAACGGGGTGGGGTCAGCGACGTCCTCGTTCGCCGACGAACAGCGCGAGGACCGCGACGACGTCCTCGATCGCGGGCACCCGGTGGGCGGCGGCCGTCTCGCCCTCACCGACCTTGATCGTCACGTCGTTCCGCGCCGCCGACAGGCGGGTGAAGGCGTGTTCGTCGGTGACGTCGTCGCCGAGATAGATGACGGCGTCGGCTCCGACGGCCGCCTTGAGCGCCTGCAGCGCGAGCCCCTTGTTCGCCTGCACGACACCGAGTTCGACGACGCTCTTGCCGGCCAGGGCGTGGACTCCGTCGCGCTCGCCCAGTGCGGAGGCGTCCGCGAGGGCGGCGGTGGCGACGTCGGGGGACAGGCCTCGGGTGTGCAGGGCGACGGCCGCCGGTTTGCGCTCGATGCGTGCCTGCGGGTGCCGGCCCTGGACCGCGACGAGGGCTGCGTCGAGGTCGGCCAGACGAGTGCGTGCGGCGTCGTCGAGCAGGTCACCGGCGGCCAGGTCGTCGCGGGAACTCTGCGCGCCGTGGGATCCGATGAGATCGATCCCACACTCCGCGGTGACCGTCGAGAGACGCCGCAAGGTGTCGACGTCCCGTCCAGAGACGAGCGCGACCGTGACCCCCTCGAACCGGGCCGCGGCCCGCAGGAGGTCCAGGGCGCCCTCGATCGGTGCCGCCGCCATGGGGTCCTCGACGAACGGCGCCAGGGTGCCGTCGAAATCCGTCGCCAGCACGACCCGAGGCAGGTCGGCCACCGCACGGAGCCGGGCGATCAGGTCGGGCGGGAGCATCGATCGTCCTCCTGCGTGTCGGTCGCCGGTCAGGCCCGTGCGTCGTCGGTGAGGTCCTCGACGTCCTTCTGGGCGGGTTCGATCGGCGCCGACTGCAGCGAGGCGAGGAACTTGGCCGCCCACTCCTGCACGTCGTGCGAACGCACCGTCGCCCGAAGGGCCTTCATGCGGCGGTGCTGCTCCTCGGGGGTGTCGCGGATCGCCTGGACGATGCGGTTCTTCAACCCCTGGATGTCGTGCGGGTTGTGGATGTAGGCCTCGCGCAGTTCGTGTGCGGCGCCGGTGAACTCCGAGAGCACCAGCGCACCGTCCTCGCGGTGCCGGCAGGTGACGTACTCCTTGGCGACGAGGTTCATGCCGTCGCGCAGGGGGTGACGAGCATGATGTCGGCGGCCTGGAACATGGCGGCCATCTCGTCGCGGTCGAAGGACTGGTGCAGGTACTGCACCGCGCTCGCCCCCACGGTCGAGAAGTCGCCGTTGATCTGGCCGACCATGAGCTCGATCTCGTCCTTGAGGGTCTGGTAGGCCTCGACCCGTTCGCGGCTGGGGACGGCCACCTGGATGAGGGCCACGTCGGGCGGGGTGAACTCCCCGTCGAGCAGGAGCTCGTGGTAGGCCTTCAGCCGGTGCCGGATGCCCTTGGTGTAGTCGAGGCGGTCGACGCCCAGCATGAGGACCTCGGGGTTGCCGAGCTGCTCGCGGATCTCCGCGGCCCGCTGCTGCACGTCCTCACGTCGGGCCCGCTCGTCCAGACCGGCGAAGTCCACCGAGATCGGCAGGCCCGCGGCGCGGACGGTGCGTCCGTCCAGGCGCAGGGTGTCACCGTCGGTCTCGTGACCCTCGAGCTGACGGCAGGCACGCAGGAAGTTCCAGGAGTCGTCCTCCCGCTGGAACCCGAGGAAGTCGGCGCCGAGGAGGCCGTCGATGATCTGACCTCGCCACGGCAACTGGGCGAACAGCTCGACCGGCGGGAACGGGATGTGGTTGAACCAGCCGATCCGCAGGTCGGGGCGCAGCTTGCGCAGGAACGCCGGCACGAGCTGCAGCTGGTAATCGTGGATCCAGGCCGTCGCGCCCTCGGCGGCGACCTTGGCCACCTCCTCGGCGAACCGCTGGTTGACCGCCCGATAGTTGGCCCACCAGCGTCGATGGAACGTGGCGGGCACGATGACGTCGTGGTAGATCGGCCACAGCGTGTCGTTGGAGAAGCCCTCGTAGTAGTCGCGGACCTCCTCGGCCGACAGCGCCACGGGGTGCAGGTGCATCCCGGAGTCGTCGAAGGGTTCGGGCGCCTCGCCCGGCTCCCCGGCCCAGCCGACCCACGCGCCGTCCCGGTTCTGCATCACCGAGTCCATGGCCGTCACGAGGCCACCCGGGCTCCGCTTCCACTCACCGTCGTCACCGCGGTCCACCGGCAGCCGGTTGGCTGCGATGACGAAGTCGTACGTGGCCTGGTCCCCAGTCATGGGTGATCAACTCCTGCGCGCGTCCGGGTTCGTCGTCATCCTATGCGGGCGGGTGGCGCGGCACCCGTCGGACCCGGGGGAGATCAGGGGTCGGCGGAGGGTCGACGGGCGTGAGCGTCGGCGCGCACGAACGCGGGTGGCGCGGCGACGCGCGGATGAAGGCGCTCTCAGATGTCCTTCAGGATCCTCTCGCCGGCGGTCTCTACAGTGGGAGCCGAACGAGGCCCGGCAGGGACGTCCTGCCCGGGAGGCCGGCCCGGGGGACGGGCCCGCGAGGAGGTGCCGTGGCCACACAACCCATCGACCCGTCCGGTGCGCAGGTCACGCGCATCGGCGCCTACCGGCTGCACGGCGTCCTCGGCGAGGGCGGCATGGGGGTGGTCCACCTCGGTGTCGACTCCTCCGGTCGCGCGGTCGCCGTCAAGGTCCTGCGCGATCACGTGGCCCACGACCCCGGAGCGCGGTCGCGGCTGGCCCGCGAGGTCGCCACGCTGCGGCGCGTCGATCATCCGGCCGTCGCCCCCTTCCTCGGCGCCGACGTCGACGGACCCCGGCCCTACGTCGTCACCCGGTACGTGCCCGGCGATCCGCTGGACGCGTGGGTGCGCGAGCACGGCCCGCTCTCCGGCGATGCGCTGCGCAGGTTCGGGGCGACCCTGGCCGACGCCCTCGAGGCCATCCACGCGGCCGGCGTGGTGCACCGGGATCTCAAGCCGGGCAACGTCCTCATGCCGAACGCCTCGCCGGTCGTCATCGACTTCGGCATCGCCCACGTCGCCGACGAGTCGCGGCTCACCTCGACCGGGCTGGTCATGGGCACGCCGGGCTACATCGCCCCCGAACTGCTCGACGGGCACGACGTCTCGGTCGCGACCGATCTGTGGGGGTACGCGGCGACCGTGGCGTTCGCCGCGACCGGCCGGTCCCCGTTCGGCACCGGACACACCAGCGCCGTGCTCGACCGCGTGCGTCGTGGAGCCGCCGATCTGCGTCCGCTGGCGCCGTGGTTCGTCGACGTGCTGCGGGCCGCGCTCGACGTCGATCCCGGGCGTCGTCCGTCGTTGGCCGAGCTCCGCGCCGCCATCGGCACGCCGGGCCGTGACCTCGTCGCGTCGTCGGCCTGGTCGTCGACGACGGAGACGGGTGACGAGGGACGCGCGGACATCCCACCGACCGAGGCGGTGTCCGGCGCGCATTCGCGTCCGGAGGCCGACGAGACGGCGCCTCCCCGCACCGAGGCGATGCCGACTCCCGGCGAGGCGCGCACCGAGGCGATGCCGCGCGCCGAGACGGGTGAGGGGCGCACGCAGGGGTTCGCCGCGCGGCACGGACACGCGCTGCGGGGCGCGGCTGCCGCCGCGGGAGCGCGGGCGTGGTCGGCACGCGCAGGTGGTGCCGGCGGAGTTCCCACCGCCTCGACGGACCCGGCGACGATGGTCAACCCGGTGGTCTCGACGAGGGTGATGCCCGTCGTACCCCCGCGCGAGCGGCCCTCGGAGGCGCAGACCTCCCCGCCTCCCGAGCAGCGCTACGCGGCGTTCGAGGACCGTCCACACCCGGTCGTGTCGACCTACGGTCATCCCGGTTCCGGGCGTCCTCCTGATCCGCGGTATCCGGGGCCTGGCGGGGCTCACCCGGCGCAACTCGCGCACCCGGCGCAGCAGGAGCTCGCGGCCCGGGCGCCGATCTCCCGCCGGATGGGCACGTTGTTCGGCGTCGGGTTCGTCCTGGTCACGCTGACGGGCTATCTGCCGGCGCTCGGGCTGCTCGTGGCGCTGGGCTGGTCGTGGCTGGCGCGGTTCGTCGACCGTGTCGTCACCTCCGTCGCGCTGCGGCGGATGCACCGGGGGCCGCGCGACCGTGACGTGCCGCTGGCGGTGCTCGCGAGCCCGTGGCATCTGCTGGGGTCGGCGTTCTCGGCCGTCGTGGCGGGCATCCTGCCGCTGCTGGTGGGGGTCGCGTTCTCGGTGGGGCTGCGTTCGTTGTCGAACGGGGTGGCGGGGGTGCCGCTCGGTCTGGCGTCCTCGATCATGGTCGGGGCGTCGGCCGCGCTCATCGTCGCGTGGTGGGGGCCCGGAGGCGGCACCCTGCGGCGCGGCTCGCGCAGTGTCGTGCGTGGCCTCGCACCCGGGCGGATCGGTGCGGTCGCGGGCGTCGTCGTTCTGGTCGTGGCGGGCGGGGTGCTCGGTCTGATGACCCAGTCGAGCGGCTGGGCCCTGTCGTGGTGGCCGCTGGAGGGGGTCATCGAGACCGTCTCGTCGCTGTTCACCGCATGGTGAGGGGGTGTCCGTGCCGGGGTTGTGTTCATGTCGCTTTGGTCACAGCACGGTCACGGTCGAGGATTCAGCGCGTGCCTGCCACGTGCGACGATGCCGTCGCCCGCAACATTCCGGTTGCCGGATCGTTGCGCAGATGTGATCCAGGTATTGCTCAGGTCAAGTCTCTGGCTTAGAGTCACTCGCGTTTGGCCGACAGGTTCATGGTCCTGTCCTCGGGGGCCCGACGAGAACAACTGCACATATCCGTACATCTGCGCGCCCTCGCGCCGAGCTTCGTCAGGGGGTGCTTCGCCGGAGAGACCGGGCAGACGAAGGTGGGGGACCCAGAGGCCGCGATCCGGCCAATGATCGTCGACTGACGATCTGGGGGTGAAGCCGATTCTCTTCGGCCGGGCAACCTGACGCCCGAACCCGACAGCTAACCCCACAGGCGCCGTCAGGAGAGGATTCGACCATCCCTATGCACTACTTCGGTAAGCACCGTGCCGCCGGCACCACTGCCCGTCTGCGCCGCTCGATCGTGACCGCGATCATCGGTGGCGCGACCGTCGTCGGCGGAACGATCGCCGTGGCCCCCTCGGCCTCGGCTGCCCCTGTCCAGCCCCAGACCCGCGTCGCCGCTGCCGGCAACGTGTGGGACCGCGTCGCCGCGTGCGAGAGCGGTGGTAACTGGAAGATCAACACCGGCAACGGCTACTACGGTGGCCTGCAGTTCTCCGCCAGCAGCTGGCGCGCCGCCGGTGGCGCGCGCTACGCGAATCTGCCGCACCGCGCGTCCAAGTCGGAGCAGATCGCGACCGCCAAGAACCTGCTGCGCATGCAGGGTCCGCGCGCATGGCCGAGCTGTGGCCCGCGCGCCGGCCTGACCCGCGCCAACGGTGCGGCCGCCGGTGGCGGCGCCGCCAAGGCCAAGGTCGCCTCGCGCAGCACCCAGCGTGCTTCGCAGGGTCCGATCCCGACCCGCTCGCAGGTCCGCGTGCTCCAGCGCACGGTCGGCGCGCGCGTCGACGGCATCGTCGGCCCGGAGACGGTGCGCAAGACGCAGCGTCACCTCGGCCAGCGCGTCACCGGTGCGAGCTACCTCAACGGTTCCACGCTCACCGGTGCGTGGCGCCTCATCCGCGCCTGATCGGTGCGGGAGTGTACGACGGCCCGGCCCCCACGACGTGGGAGCCGGGCCTTCGTCTGTCTGCCTGGGACCCGTGACGCCTAGAAGACGCGTCGGCGCTGACCGCCGATGGGCACGAGGTTGAGGATGAGTCCGACGACGATCAGGATCGCGCCGATCGTCTTGAGGATGGCCATGCCCTCGATCAGAAAGCCCAGGATGAGCAGGATGAGTCCGAGTGTGATCATGTCGGCTCCTTTCGTGTTCCGCTCGGCGGAGCGGCAGCGATCGACAGGTGTCGATCTATGTTCATGATGGCGTCATATACCCGTTCATGCGCGTTCTGACGCGCGTTCTGACGCGCGTTCTGTCGACATTCGTTCAGGTTGTGTCCGGGAAACCGCGGTTCTCGGGTCCGTGTCTGCAGGGATTTCGTGGTGAGACACGTTGGACTGCAAGGTTTCTCGCGAAAATTGGGTGACGAATGCGGTGGCGGGCGTGGTGACATGCCAGATGGCATCGATGTGGTCGTCATGACGACCATTTCGCTGCCGTCGTCCATGTCGCGAGGGCTGTCGGTGGGACTGTGGGGCACGTCCGCGGAGAGGGTGCGGGCGGAGCGCGGCGCTCCGTCCGGAGGATGCCGGCACGGTAGACTGGCCCGGCGTTTCGCCTGAGCCGCGTGACGCACGCTGGCGTGGCGCAATCGGTAGCGCACCTGTCTTGTAAACAGGTGGTTAGGGGTTCGAGTCCCCTCGCCAGCTCTCCGGCCCCGAGCGGATCCCTCCGAAGTGGGGGAGGGCCTGCGCCGAAGCGCTCGCCCACGGCGATCCCGTCCCGTGGGCGTCAGACATCGTCGGACTCGACGCCTACGACTGGTGGCCGCCTACGACGAGGCCCATCACCGCGTGCGCCATGGACTCGAGTGTCCTGAGACGGATCTCGACGAGGAGATCCCCCGTCTCCCAGGCGAAACGGCCGTAACGACTGCGGGGGAGTGCCGATGTGTCCAGGCAGAGTGCCGTCCGACATCCGTCGCGCGCGGCCCAGCACCCTTGAGCACGCGATCGGAGCGCTCCATGTCTTGGACTCCCAGGTACGTGATGGCTGCCGTGATCGCCGTCGCGGCGGTTCCCCTGGCGGCGGCACCCGCGGACGCCGCACCGACGTCCGCGACCGCGGCGAGGTACAAGAACTGTGCGATGCTCAACCGGGACTACCCCAACGGCGTCGGCAAGCGTGGCGCGAAGGACAAGGTCTCCGGCCGCGCCAAGGCCAACCCCGTTCGAAGCTTCAAGGTCGACTCCAGGCTCTACGCGTCCCTCCCCAAGACCCTTGACCGCGACCGTGACGGTATCGCCTGCGAGAAGCACACCGGCCGTGCATCGACCTCCTCGCGACCGACCACGCGCCCCGCGGCGCCGAAGGCGACGATCAAGGGCCGCGTCATCACGACCTCTGGCCCGATCGCCTTCGTCTCCCCGAGCGGCAACATCATGTGCATGGGCTCGTCCAATCTGCGATGCGACATCACCCAGCGCAATTATCGGGCCCCTCAGCGTCCGTCCTGGTGCGACCTCGATTGGGGGAACGGTTTCGCACTGGGCCGCACCGCGGCGTTCCTGTGCGCCGGCGACACGATCATGGGTACCGCCCCCGCGTCCGCCAGCCCCTGGTTCGCCAGGACCGGGGTCAAGCCATTCTCATCGTGGGGAAGTCCGCAGGCTGTGCTCCCATACGGCTGGACTCTGCGCAATAGCAGCTTCTCGTGCGCGTCGGCCAAGACCGGTGTCACCTGCACCAACACCACGACGCGCCGCGGCTTCACGGTGAGCAAGGACAGGTACCGCCTGTTCTGACCTTCTGGGTCGCGCATCGGAGCCTGTCGCCGGATTGACGCTTGCGCCGTGCCGGCACGGGCTGGCTCCCCTCAGAACACCCGCGTGATCTCCTGGAGGGCTCGGGCCATGCGGGCGCTGTCCTTGGCGCTGGAGTAGAGGCCGGGGGTGACGCGGACGACCTCGCCCTTGGCCACGCCGCCTCGGCGCACGGTGAAGATGTGGTGGCGGTCCATGAGCCAGTTCGTGATGGCCGTGGTGTCCGCCTTGGTGGTGCGGCCCTCGACGCGGAACGACGTCAGCGCGCCGTACATGCGCGGGTCGTCCGGGGTGAGGATCTGCAGGCGCGGCACGTCGCGGACCTCGCGCACCCACAGGTCACGCAGGTACTGCAGGCGGGCGTGCTTGTTGTCGACGCCGATGGACTCGTGCAGGTCGAGGGCGACCTCCAGGCTCAACAAATTGGCGCTGTTGGAGGTGCCCGTGTGCACACGGGAGCGGATGTCGGACTCCGGGTAGTCCTGGTCGGCGTGATCGCGGTCGATGTCGGCCAGACGGTCCTTGCGGATGTACATGAAGCCGATCCCCAACGGCGCGCTGATCCACTTGTGCAGGTTGTACCCGACGAAGGCCGCACCGAGATCCTTCGCGGTGAAAGGGATCTGACCCCAGGAATGCGCCGCGTCGACGATGACGTCCACGCCACGCTTCTGGGCCATCGCGACGATCTCACGCACGGGGACGACGAGTCCCGTGCGGTGCGAGAGATGCGTGAGGAGCAGCAACTTCGCCCGCGGATTGGCCGCGAAGAAGGACTCGTAATAGGCGAGCACCGAGTCGTGCGTGGCCGGCTCCGGAATGGCGCCCTTGACGACCGTGACGCCCCGCCGCTGCTCGAGCCAATCCATGGCGTACTGCATCGAGTCGTAGTCGAGATCCACGTACAACACCTGGTCGCCCGCGCGGAGCTTGTTGTAGCCGCCGATGAGGTTCTGCAGCGCCTCCGTGGCGCCGCGGGTGATCGCGATCTCCTCGACCGATGCCCCCAGCAGGCCGGCGATCCGCGCGCGGGCGGCCTCCTCCTTGGCGGGGTAGGTCTTGCGCATGAAGTAGGAGCTGTCGCGCGCCAGCACGTCGATGTGGTGCTTGTACTCCTCCACCACCCGCAACGGCATCGTGCCGAAGTAGCCGTTCTCGTAGTTGACGTAGTCGCGCGGCACGTCGTACTCCGCACGGACCCGACGCCAGAAGCGCTCGTCCTTCGCCAACTGCGCGGCCGGCACGTTCGGGGCCTTAGGCATGGGGCCGGGGCGACGGGGCGAGGCCGGTGCTGGTGACGGCGCCGCCTGAGCGGCCGAGGGCGCGACGAGGGCCGCGGCGCCACCGAGGACACCCACCCCCGCTCCCGTCAGAACGTGACGACGATCGAGTTCCATGTCGGTCTCCCTCTACGGCAATGGGTCTGGGGCCCGCCCAGGTCTGGTCCACCTCATCCCCGCGATGTGGACACCGGGTGACGTGGCCGTGACGTCGACATGTCGGGACAGGTGCCGATCAGGGCGCGGGAGCTCCGCGGTCGCCCGCCGTGGGTGGTTCGTCCGGACTGTCCGCGGTGGCCGAGTCCCGTAGGCGTCTCTGGCGTCGCTGCCGGCGGATCTCGAACAGGGCGATGGCCAGGCCGATGAGCAGCGGTTTGACGATGTGGTCGTACTGGCCGAACCAGGTGAGGAACGCTGCGAGCCAGTCGGGCGGGGTGATGTCCGGCCGCGGGATGGAGGGCCAGGGGATGTCGGGGAGGTCGATGTCGGGCAGGGGGATGTCCGGCATCCGCTCGGCGATCCATCGCACGACGGGCTCGACGACGGCCTTGACGAGGGCGCCAAGTCCGAGGAGCGCGACGACGATGACACCGCCCTTGATCACCACGTGCCGCAACGCGAAGAGCGTCGGATGGGTGCGTCCCCACTCCTGGGTGCGTGCCGCGCGGCTGCCGGCCGGAGCGTCGAAGTCCAGATCGACCGGGCCGTCGTGCACCGTGGCCCGCCGCACCTTGCCCAGCGAGGACAGACGCACCTCCACGCGACGGTCCGCATCGAGGGTGATCGTGCGGCGGTCGCCGGAGACCTTCTCGTCATGTACCTGCTGCCCGTCGACCCGCAGCACCGTCCGCGTCGAGAGTCCAGGGGTGACGTCGAGCTCGTAGAACCGTCCGCCCAGCGTGCAGGTCCAGGTCACTGCGGTCTTCGGCGTCGTCGCCACGGTCGTCTCCTGCGTCGTCTCCACACTCATCAGTGAAGCAGCGTCGAGCTCCGCGCCGCACCGGTCGGAGGTCGAGGAGTCCTCCGACGGAGGTCGAACATCTGGGGCGCTCCGATGACCCGCTCAGCGATCCGTGGCAGCCTATGCTTGCCACGCCGACCAGGCAGTTCATCGACGAAAGACCGGGGGAAGCCGTGAAGTCCCTTCCCGTGCAGGGTGCCAGAGAGGTCGTTCAGGTCGGCGCGCGTCTGCGCAGCGCACGACAGGAACGCCGCTACACCCTCGACCAGGTGGCCCAACTCTCCGGCATGACAAAGGGATTCCTCAGCCGGGTCGAGCGCGACCTCACCTCGCCGTCCGTGGCCTCCCTGGTCACCCTCTGCCAGGTGCTCAAGATCGAGATCGGATCCCTGTTCGCCTCGCCGCGGATCTCCCTGGTCCGCCTCGCCGACTCCCTGCCCGTGGACCTCGGCGGCGTCGGGATGGAGGAGCGGCTGGTCACGGGCCGCGACGAACGATCCGTGCAGCTCCTGCGGGGTGTCATGCAGCCCGGCGCGCACGGCGAGGAGGAGTTGTACTCCCTCGACTGCGAGACCGAGGTGTGGCACGTGGTGGACGGCCGCATCGAGGTCAGGCTGAACGAGGACACCCACGTCCTCGAGACGGGCGACACCCTCACCTTTCCCGGCCGCGAACCGCACACGTGGCGCAACCTCGCCGAGGGGGAGTCGGTGGTGCTGTTCGTCCTGCTGCCCTACGCCGGATCCGGCGGCGTCCGCCTGGCGTGACCGGCGACCGATCTGCGCGCAGACCCCGCCGATCAGGACCGGCGCCGAGCCTCGTCTGAGACCGCCTGATCCGCCTGATCCGGCTGCTCCGGCAGGTCGTGCTGGAAGTGCTTCCGCAGACCCGGCAGGTCGGGGCGTGCACCCGCGACCCGACGCTCCCATTCCTGGCGGACCTCCACCTCGACGGGCTTGGTCAGCAACGACACGGCCACGTAGACCACGAGCGAGGAGAGCAGCCCGTAGTAGATGGGTTCGTTCGAGAGGATCCCGTCGAGCACCGAGCCGAGCTGCCGCGCCTGAAACGCCATGGTGGCGAGGGTGACGACGGTGCCGACGATCATCGAGGCTCCGGCACCCAGTCCGTTGCCACGACGCCAGACCAGGCCACCCAGGATCGCCACGAGCAGGCCGCCCACGAGGATGTCGTAGGCCACCGTGAGCCAGGCGACGACGATGCTCGACCCGCCCTCGAGGGAGGACATCCACGCCGAGATGGCGATGATGAGCGCGCCCAGGCCGAGGACCCAGCTGCGGTTCTCACGAACGTGCTGCTCACTGTGCGGATCGCTCTCGTCGTCGCTGGTCGCCCGGCCGCTGCCGGTGAGCATGGGGACGACGTCGTTGCGGGCCACCGTGGCCGCTGCGATGAGCGCGCCGGAGGCCGTCGACATCATCGCCGCGACGGCCGCGGCGAGGACGAACCCGCCGACACCCACCGGCAGGACCGTGTTGGCGACCTCGGCGTAGACGTCGTCGCGGGCGCTGATCGCGTCACCCATCGTCGCCCGCGCGGCCATGCCGATGATCGCGCCCGCGGCGCCGTACGCGATGACGTAGACGCCGGCGACGGTGCCGCCCCACTTCGCGACCCCCGGGGTGCGGGCGGTGAACACGCGCTGCCAGATGTCCTGGCCGATGAGGATGCCGAACATGTAGATGACGAACCACGTGATGATCGTCTGCGTGTCGGCGCCGTGATCGGCGTTGCCCACGAGGTCGAAGTAGCCGGCGTCCAGGCGCTCGGCCAGGCCGGACCAGCCGCCGGCCGCGACGAGCATCAGCGGCAGCATGAGGAAGAAGATGCCGATCGTCTTGATGAAGAACTGCACCTGGTCGGCCAGCGTGATCGACCACATGCCGCCCACGACGGAGTAGACGAGCACCACCACGCCGCCGAGGAGGATGCACGCCCAACGCTCCCAGCCGAGCAGGACGTGAAGGACGGTGGCGTAGGCGCCGCTCGAGGTGACTGAGAGGAAGATCGTGTAGGCGAGCATGACGATGCTCGAGGCGTCGGTGGCGCGGTGCCCGTACCGCAGTTCGAGCATCTCGCTGACGGTGTGGATGCGCAGGCGCTGCAACCGGCCCGCGAACAGCAGTGACAGCAGCAGGACTCCGACGCCGATGGCGACCACGAGCCACATCCCCGACAGGCCCATCTGGTAGCCGAGTCCGACACCGCCGACCGTCGACGCGCCACCGAGGACGACCGCCGCCATGGTGCCGGTGTAGAAGAACCCGCCCAGCCGACGACCGGCGACGAGGTAGTCCGAGCTGGTTCTGGTGCGCGAGCGTCCCCAGAAGCCGAACGCGAGCATCGTCACCAGGTAGAACACGACGATGGCGAGATTGAGGTCCACGGCGTTGTGCCTCCACGGGTCAGGGGCTCGGGGGACCATCGTCCCCCCGCCACGATTTCGGCCAATGTAGGAGATCGACCTCAGAGAAACACGAGGTGTCCACAGGTGAACATCCGGGCTATCCTGAGCGCAGACCGTGTGAGGGATATCGGCCCCGCACGACGATCTCGATCCCTCCGCGGCGCCTCCTCTCACGGGCCGGACCCCCGAGCGCCCGCCGCGCGCGCATCCCCAGAGCCTGGTGAAGGAGCACGTCATGGACCACCCTCGCGTCGAGTCGAACGGATTGATCGGGCCGGTGAACGCCGCCCTCACGCCCCGGTACGCGGGTCTGGGCACCTTCGCCCGCCTCCCGCGCATCGAGGATGTATCCCACGCCGACGTCGCCGTCCTGGGGATGCCGTTCGACACCGGGGTCTCCTACCGCCCCGGCGCGCGGTTCGGCGCGACGCACGTGCGCGAGAGCTCCCGACTCCTGCGTCCCTTCAATCCGGCGCAGTCGACATCGCCGTTCGCGAGCGTGCAGATCGCCGACGCGGGCGACGTGGCGCTCAACCCCTTCGACATCGGCGAGGCCATCGCCACGGCGCAGCGGACCGCGAGCGAGTTCCTCGCCGGCGGTACCTCGCTCATCACGATCGGCGGCGACCACACCCTCGCGCTGCCGCTGTTGCGCGCCCACGCCGAGAAGTACGGGCCCGTCGCGCTGCTGCACTTCGACGCGCACCTCGACACCTGGGACACCTACTTCGGGGCCGAGTACACCCATGGCACCCCGTTCCGGCGCGCGTTCGAGGAGGGCCTGATCGACACCGACGCCCTGTGTCACGTGGGCACCCGCGGCCCGCTGTACGGCACGCAGGACCTCGAGGACGACGCCCGCTTCGGCTTCGGGATCGTCACCAGCAACGACGTCATGCGCCTCGGCGTCGACGCGGTCACCCGGCTGCTGCGCGAGCGGGTCGGAGATCGTCCGCTGTACGTCTCCCTCGACATCGACGTGCTCGATCCCGCGCACGCGCCCGGCACCGGCACCCCCGAACCCGGCGGCATGACGAGCCGCGAGCTCTACGAGATCCTGCGTGGCCTGCGCGGATGCCACCTCGTGGGCGCCGACGTCGTGGAGGTCGCCCCCGCCTACGACCACGCCGAACTGACCGGCCTGGCCGCGGCGCACGTCGTCTACGAGTTCATGTCGCTGCTGGCCCTCGGCACCGGCGCAGCCCCGGGCGGACCCGCCTACGGCGCGTCTGGCACCGTCTACGGAGACCCCGGCGACCGGCGCTGATCAGCGCCGACGCGCCGACGCGCAGGTCCCCCGTCCTCAGCGCGGCATCGCGACGTACTTGGTCTCCAGGTACTCCTCGATGCCCTCGAAGCCACCCTCGCGACCGAACCCGGAGGCCTTGACGCCCCCGAACGGCGCCGCCGGGTTGGAGATGACGCCGGCGTTGACCCCGACCATGCCGTACTGCAGCTTCTCGGCGACCCGCATCGCCCGGGCGTGGTCACGGGTGTAGAAGTACGACGCGAGGCCGTACTCGGTGTCGTTGGCGCGGGCGATCGCGTCGTCCTCGTCGGTGAAGGTCTGCAGTGCGGCCACGGGCCCGAAGATCTCCTGCCGCGCGATGTCGGCCTGTCCCGGAACGTCGACCAGGACCGTCGGGGCGAGGAAGTTGCCGACCTCCGGCACCGCCTCGTCGCCGCACAGCTTGGTGGCGCCCGCCTCGACCGCACCCTCGACCAACGCGGTGACCTCGCCGACCGCCTTCTCGGTGATGAGCGGTCCGACGGTGACGCCCTCGGCCAGGCCGTCCCCGACCGTCATCGCGCACATGCGCTCGGCGAACCTCGTGCCGAACTCGCTCGCCACGGACTCGTGGACGAAGAACCGGTTGGCCGCGGTGCAGGCCTCACCGATGTTGCGCATCTTCGCGGCCATCGCCCCGTCGACCGCGGCATCGAGGTCGGCGTCGTCGAACACGATGAACGGCGCGTTGCCGCCGAGCTCCATCGACACCCGCAGCAACTGCTCGGCCGACTGCTCCACGAGCTTGCGACCGATGGCCGTCGAGCCCGTGAACGTGAGCTTGCGTGCCCGCGGGTCGCGGATGAGCGGCTCCATGACCGCGCCCGAGGAGCTGGTCGTGATGACGTTGACGACCCCCGCCGGCACTCCGGCCTCCGCGAGCAGGGCGGCGAGCGCGAGCATCGTCAGCGGCGTCTCCGAGGCGGGTTTGACGACCATGGTGCAGCCGGCCGCCAGCGCCGGCCCGATCTTGCGGGTGCCCATGGCGAGCGGGAAGTTCCATGGAGTGACCATGAGGCACGGGCCGACCGGCTGCTTCATCGTCAGCAGGTGGGAGGCGCCGTTGGGCGCCGTCATGTACGAGCCGTGGATGCGTACGGCCTCCTCGGCGAACCACCGGAAGAACTCGGCGGCGTAGGCCACCTCGCCACGGGACTCCGCGAGCGGCTTGCCCATCTCGAGGGTCATGAGGGTGGCGACGTCCTCGGTGCGCTCCACGAGGAGGTCGAAGGCGCGGCGCAGGATCTCCGAGCGCTCGCGCGGGGGTGTCGCCGCCCACCGCGACTGCGCCTCATCGGCGGCCGCAAGTGCGGCGAGGCCGTCCTGCTCGGTGGCGTCGGCGACGCTCGTGAGCACCTCGCCGGTGGCCGGATTGCGCACCTCGAGGGTTCCACCGCCGGATGCCTTCCGCCAGGCGCCGTCGATGAACAGGCCGGTCGGGACGGCGTCGATGAGGCGGGCGATGTCGGGGCCCTGGTCGGTGGTGTTCGTGTTCGTCACTGGAGTCCTCGGATCAGGCGAAATGGCGGCGACCTCGGCGTGCCGCACGCACTCGTCACCCTGCTGCGCCTCATTCTGTCCGGTGTTCACGGGGCCCGCGGCCGATCCGGCACCGTGTCAGCGTCGTCGGCAGCGGTGGGGGAGGAGCTCGGCGAGTCGGGCGGTGATGAGCTCTTCGGCCGGGTGGTCGTCGGTCAGGGACAACGTCGCGAGTCCTGTGGCCAGCGCGAGGAGTTCGGAGGCCGCCCGGTCGGGATCGACGCCCGCGGCCGTCTCGCCGCACTCGTACCCGTTGGCCAGGGCGGTCGCGATGCGTCGGGCGAGCAGCCGCATCGCGGCGCGTTCGGTGTCGGCGAAGCGGGCGTCGGTGACGGACCGGCTGTGAAACTGTGCGCGGACACGCGCCTCCCCACGGCGGGTCTCGTCGGTCGGCAGCAGCTCGGCCAGGGCGGCGCCGAGCATGTCGCGGATCGTCGCGCCGCGGGACTCACCGGTCGTGACGAGGTCGTCGATCCGATCGGTCGACCGCGCCAGGGCCGCGGAGTACGTCGCGATGAGCAGGTTCTCCTTGGCGGGGTACCAGTGCTGGACGTGGCCGACGGATACCCCTGCCCGTCTCGCCACGTGGGCGACGGTGACGGCCTCCAGGCCGTCGGATTCGGCGATGGCCAAAGCGCATTCGGCCAGATCGCGGCGGCGGGCTTCCGAGTCGACGAGGCGTGGCATAGGTCAACCATATAGTCATACGGTAACTTGACCATATGGCTATATGGTTACGCGCACACGCCCTGCTGGGGTTGATCGTGCTGGTCACCGGGGTGCTTCTCTGCCCCGGCCCGTCCCGCGCCGTCGAGACCGCGGCGAGCGACGGCGACGTCGACGCCGTCATGCGGGAGGCGGTGCGTGAGGTGGGTGCGCCCGGTGCCGCCTGGGTCGTCGTCGAGAAGGACGGCACCGTCCGCGAGGGCGCCACCGGCGTGGATGGCCACGGAAGCCCGTTCGGACCCGACTCACCCGTGCTGGTCGGGTCGGTCTCGAAGCCGATCGCCGCCACCGTCGCCGTGCGCCTCGCCGACCAGGGAACCCTCGATCTCGACGCCCCCGTCGTGCAGGTGCTGCCGGAGTTCGCGGGAGAGGATCAGCGCCGCGCCCACGTCACGCTCCGCCACCTGCTCGCCCACACCGGTGGACTCCCTTTCGGCGCAGACCGACTCGACGTCGACGACCCGGCGCGCACCCCGGCGTCGGTGGTCGCGGAGACCGCGGACACCCCTCTCGAGGGCGACCCGGGGCAGACCTACCGGTACAGCAGCCTGGGCTACGTCGTCGTCGCGGCGGTGCTGGAACGCGCGACCGGCCGGTCGCTGGGCGACCTCGCGAACGAGACCTTTCCGCAGGCCCACCTCGTCACGGACCCCGGCAGCATCCCTCCCGGATACCGCTCGCCGTGGTCCCCGGTCGCGCAACCGGCTCCCCGTGACGGCGCGGGCGCCGGTTACGGCTACCTCGGTGGGTCGGCGCGGTCACTCGCCGAGGTGGGGCGCGCGATGCTCGCCGATCCGGAGCGACTGCGGCGGATGACCGACGTGAGCCCGGCGGACGGCGCGGTGACCGGCCTGGGGTGGCGGGTCAGCGCCGCTGCCGACGGTCCCGTGGTGTGGCACACCGGAACCGTGCCGGGCTCCTTCACCGCGCTGTTCCTCGAGCCGGAGCAGGGCCGGGTGGCAGCGGTCACCCTGCCGGTCTCGGGGGTGATGGACGAGGAACGCCTGTACGCCGCCGCCCACCGGCTCCTCGACGTCGCCGGGGGCGACGTGCCCACCGAGATCCCGCCGCCGACACTGCGCTGGGGAGTCCTGGGCGGGCTCGGTCTCGTCGGTGTCGTGGCGTGTGCCCTGCTCACCCGTGGCCGCCTGATGCGCGTGTGCGGGATCGTCCTCGCCCTGACCCCGCTCGCGCTGATGATCGCGGCCCCGCCGCTCCTCGACGTCCCCCTGCGTTACCTGTGGCTCTGGGTGCCGGAGGTGCCCGTCGGCGTCGGCCTGGTTCTCGTCGCGGCGACGATCACCCTGGTCACGGGCGTGGTGGTCCGCCATGGGCAGGCGGGCTGACGTCCCTGGGCATGTGCCCCCCGCCGGTTCGCCTACCTCGCGCGCCTTCCGTAGGCTCATGAGGTGCCCACCACTCCCGTCTCCGGCCAGGTCGACCACGTGATCGGGCGTCTGCGGACGCTGCCGCGCGGTGCCCAGCGACGCCTCGGCCGTGCCCTGCGCGACCGGGTGGCCGGCGAGGACGCCCCCACGGCGGCCAAGCGCATCTGGCAGACGCCCGGGCCGAGGTGGTTCACGAAGGACGACCCGATCTGGATCGTCAACCAGGACTCCGCGATGTTCCCCGGTGGCATCGCCTCGTTGTTGCTGCAGTCGCTGCACCCGCAGGCCATGGCGGGGGTGGCCGGGCACTCGGGCTACAAGGGCGACCCGTGGGGGCGGCTGCAGCGCACGAGTCACTACCTGGCCACCGTCGCGTTCGGCACCGTCGACCACGCGACCGAGGCCATCGAGCACGTCAAGGCCATCCACGAGCGGGTCCGCGGCAAGGATCACCGCGGTCGGCCCTACCGCGCGAGCGACCCGCACCTGCTGCGCTGGGTCCACGTGGCCGAGACGTGGTGCTTCCTCGCCGCTCATCAGGCGTACTCCGACCGGCCGCTGTCCGCCGCCGACGCGGACCGGTTCGTCGATCAGGCCCGCACGAGTGCCGAACTCCTCGGTGCGCACGACCTGCCCCGCACCGCGGCCGAACTCGACGCGCAGCTCGAGGCGTTCCGGCCCGAACTCGAGGCCTCCCCGGCGGCCAAGGAGGCCGCAGCCTTCCTCCTGCGCGAGCCGCCGCTACCACTGGCGGCGAAACCCGGGTACGCGTTGCTCGCGGCCGGTGGCATCGTCCTGCTACCCGGGTGGGCCCGAGACGAACTCGGCATCACGCTCCCGGCGGCGGCACGTCCTGCCGCCCGCGCGGCCGGGCGGTTCGGCGTCGCCGCGGTGCGGTGGGGCATGGCCGGCCTCGACGACGACGAACGCCTCCGCCACGGCACCTCGGCCTGATCCGACGCCGCAGACCTCGGCCGACGCGGGGATCGCCGGGTGTGTCGACGGCCGTCGTCGGCGTTGAGGTAAGGATGGAGGATGCGCGCCGACTCCCTGCCTCCCGAGCTCGTGGACGGACTGGACATCGGTGAGGTGACGCCGCTGTCCGGCGGCGACATCGCCGAGGCCTACCGCCTGGCCACCACCGACGGTCCGCTCTTCCTCAAGACCCTGCGGCGACCCACGCCCGACCTCTTCGAGCGGGAGGCGGCCGGGCTCCGGGCACTGCGCGAGCACGCCCCCGAGACGCTCGGGGTCCCCGAGGTGATCCGGCAGAGCCCCACCGGTCTGGTCCTGGAGTGGATCGAGGAGTCCCCTCGCCGCTCGGGGGCGACCGAGGCCGAGCTCGGGCGCTCCTTGGCCCACCTGCACCGCGCCACCCGGGACACCTTCGGCGGTCTGCAGGACGACCCCGGCGGGTACCTCGGGTCGGTCGCCGTCGACCTCACCCCGCACGACTCGTGGCCGGAGTTCTACCTGACCCGGCGGCTCGAACCCCTGGTCACCCGCGCGATCGAGGAGGGACGGATCTCGCCGCGGGCACGCGACCTCCTCGAGGCGGTGGCCCCCCGCGTTTCCGACCTGTGCGGTCCGGCCGAGCCTCCGACGCTCGTCCACGGCGACCTCTGGGGAGGCAACCGGCTCGTCGACACCGCCGGCCGCAACTGGCTCATCGACCCGGCCTGCCACTACGCCCACCGCGAGATCGACATCGCGATGATGCACCTCTTCGGCGGGTTCGGACCGGAGGTCTACGCCGCCTACGACGAGGTCCACCCCCTCGCCGACGGCTGGCGGGAGCGCATCGCCTGGTACCAGCTGCCGCCGTTGCTCGTGCACGCCATCCTGTTCGGCGGGGGTTACGGCGCCTCGGCGCTCGACGCGCTCGCGCGGTACGCCTGAGCGCCCGGCGCCTGCGGGCCCGTGAAACATGAGACGGCTCTCATCCTCGCCTCACGAGGGCGCAACACCCGTGGCGCACAGTCGAGGTGTGAGTCGCACATCAGCCCTCGTCCTCGCCCTCGTCCTCGGTGCCGTCGGGATCGCCCTCGCGATCGCCGTCACGACCCTGCTGCGGCCCTGGGAGCCGCCGCCCACCCTCGGTGGGGCCGTGGTCGTCGACGGCCGTGACCTCGAGGGGACGAGCCCGCCGGCAAGCCCCTCCCCGTCCACGCCCGCCACTCCGACGACGGCAACGACCTCCCCGGCCGAGGCCACGGCGACGGGGGAGCCACGGACGACCGCGGATCGTGACCGCGCGACCCGCTCGTCATCCGGCTCGGGCTCCTCCGGACGCACGCAGAGTTCGTCGCGCGCTCGGGACGACGCCCGGCCGGCGCGCACGGCCGCGCCCCGTCGCACGGTCGCCCCGCCGGAGCCGCGCCGCTACGTCCCTCCGGCCTCCGCGGGCGATGATGACCGTGATGATGATGACGATGACGACGATGATGATGACGACGATGACGATGACGGTGATGACGACTGAGCACCACCGTGTTCATGCCCGGTCCGCGATCACGCCCCCGCCGCCCCATGCGGGGTGAACGCCGCGGCGTCGGCGTCACCACCCGGATCATCGTCGGCGTCGTCGTCCTGACCGCGTTGGGTCTGGTGTTCTCGGCCGTGGTCGCGGGCATCGTCCACCAGCGGGTCGTCCACGCCCGCGTCGATCAGGCGCTGTCCCAGGAGGTGGCCGAGCTGCGCACCCTGGCCCAGGAGGGGCGCGACGCCGAGGGGGAGCGGTTCGCCACGCTCGAGCACCTGCTGTTCGAGGCGCTGCGGCGCAACGTGCCTGATCATCACGAGGACTTCCTCGTGCTCATCGACGGGCAGATCCCCTTCGTCGCGAGCTGGGAGCCGCGTTTCACCGACCGCGAGGTGCAGGCGCTCGCGGCGTCGGCCTCGCGCATCGCCCCCGACACGGCGCCGCAGCTCGCCGACCTCGACCACGAGGGCCGACGCATCCGGTACGTGGCCGTCCCCGTCAGAGTCGCCGGCGATCCGAGTCAGGGCGTGTTCGTCGCCGCCGTCGATCTCGACGCCGAGTACGACGAGGCCACCGGCATGCACCGGGCGTACGCGGTCTCGGCGGGCCTTGCGCTCCTCGTGGTCGGCGTCGTGTCGACCCTCCTGCTGTGGCGACAGCTGCGGCCCCTGCGCCGCCTGGCCGCGACGGCCGAACGCATCACCGAGGAGGACCTCTCCGAACGCATCCCCGAGCAGGGTGCCGACGACCTCGCCCGCCTCACCCGCACCGTCAACGGCATGCTCGACCGGCTCGATCGCGCCTTCCGCGACCAGCGTGCGCTCCTCGACGACGTCGGTCACGAACTGCGCACGCCCCTGACGATCGTCAGCGGCCACCTCGAGATGATGGACGCCACCGACCCCGACGACGTGGCCGAGACCCGCGTCCTTTGCCTCGACGAGCTCGACCGCATGTCACGCCTGGTCGACGAGCTGGTCCTGCTCGCCCGCTCCGCCCGGCCCGACTTCGTGGACCTCCGCCCGACCGACATCGACGACGTCGTCACCGGGGTCCTCGACCGGGTCCGCCCGCTGGCCGACCGCACGTGGGGCATCGACGCCACCTCCGGGGCCGTGATCGACGTCGACCCCAACCGGCTCACCCAGGCGCTCCTGCAGCTCACGTCCAACGCCATCCGGCACACGGCCGAAGGCGACCGGATCGCCCTCGGCGCCGTGCGGTCCGGCGACGAGGTCGAGGTGTGGGTCCGCGACACCGGCCCGGGAGTCCCGCCGGAGGACCAGGACGCCATCTTCGAGCGCTTCCAGCGCGGCTCGGCACCGTCCGGGTCGGGCTCCGGCCTCGGGCTCTCCATCGTCGCCGCCATCGCCGAGGCGCACGGCGGGCGGGTCGACTACCGTGGCATGCCCGGCGCCGGCGCCACGTTCGTCATCTCGATCCCCGCCCAGTCGACCCAGGCCGCCCCTGGGGTCGGCCCGGACCGCTCCGAGATGTCCGGTCACTCCGATCGAACCCTGGAGGAGAGCTCATGACGTCGATCCTCGTCGTGGAGGACGAGCCGCGCATCGCCTCGTTCGTGTCCAAGGGCCTCAAGGCCGCCGGGTTCGCCCCGATCGTCGTCGACTCAGGGCACGCGGCCGTGCCGGTGGCGCTGCACGGTGACGTCGGGCTCGTCGTGCTCGACATCGGGCTGCCCGACATCGACGGCTTCGAGGTGCTGCGCCGCATCCGGGCCCAGGGCGGAACGGTCCCGGTCATCGTGCTCACCGCCCGCGACTCCGCCGAGGACACGATCGCCGGCCTCGAGGGGGGCGCCGACGACTACATGGCCAAGCCCTTCAGGTTCGAGGAGCTCCTCGCTCGAATCCGGTTGCGGTTGCGCGACGCCCGCCCCGAGTCCCCCTCGACCCTGGAGTCCGGGGACGTCGTCCTCGACCTCCACGGCCGACAGGTGAGCGTGGGTGGGCGGCTCTTCGACCTGTCCTCGCGCGAGTTCACGCTCCTGGAGACCTTCCTGCGTCACCCGGGCCGGGTCCTCAGCCGGGAGCAACTGCTCTCCCAGGTGTGGGGGATGGATTTCGACCCCGGCTCGAACGTCGTCGACGTCTACGTGGGCTACCTGCGCAAGAAGCTCGGCGCCGACCGGATCGTCACCGTCCGCGGGATGGGATACCGCATCGCGCCGAACGGGCGGTCCTCCGAAGGTCGGTGACGTGCGCGGTCTGCGCCGGTAGGGTCGGGCGCATCCGGACCCATCCGGGCCCCTGAGGGCCTCGTCGGAGGGAGCATCACCCCGTGCGCCACCGCAGTCGCAGGGATCACGCAGCGAGGCCGATCCCCGTCCGCCACCAGGGCCGATCGACGACCGCTCGGGTGTGGACCGTGCTGGTCGCGGCCCTCCTCCTCCTCGGAGTCACCGCCTGTGCCGGTCGTGGGGCCGGACGCAGCGAGGACGCCACGCCGCAGAACCCCCTGGTGTTGACCCTCGCCCACAGCCTCGGCGACACACACGTCACGTCCACGGCCCTGCAGGACTTCGCCGACCGTGTGAAGAACGACAGCGGCGGCCGCATCACGGTCCGGATCCACCCCAACGGGCAACTCGGCTCCGAGACCGAGGTCCTCGAGCAGCTCATGGCGGGCGTCGTCGACATGACCAGGGTCAGCGCGCCCGGGCTCGCGACCGTCGAGGAGGGTTACCACGCCTTCGGTCTGCCGTACCTGTTCGAGGACGCCGAGAGCTACCGCAGGGCGATGACGTCGCCGGGGATGCGCGAGTTCTTCGCCTCCACCGCGGACAAGGGGTTCGTCGGCCTCACCTACTACACCTCCGGCGCGCGGTCCTTCTACACCGTCGACCGCCCCATCAGGCGGCCGCAGGACCTCAAAGGCCTGAAGATCCGTGTGCAGGACATGCGCTCGCAGACCGACATGGTCTCCACACTCGGCGGCACGCCCGTCGTCATGCCCCTGGGGGAGACCTACACGGCGCTGCAGACCGGCATCGTCGACGGCGCCGAGAGCAACGAGACCGTGCTCACCCAGAGCAAGCACGGCGAGGTCGCCAAGACCTTCTCGGTCAACGAACACACCCGGATCCCCGACGTCCTCGTCATCGGCACCCCCGTGCTGGAGCGACTGTCCGCGGAGGACCAGAAGCTCCTCACCGACGCGGCAGCCGCCTCCACCGAGGCGCACACGAAGGCCTGGGAGGCCGAGACGCAGAAGGCGATCGAGGAGGCGCGCGGCATGGGCGTGACGTTCGTGGAGGACGTCGACACCCGGGCCTTCCGTGAGGCGACGCGGCCGCTCGTGGATCGCTACCGGCAGGAGTATCCCGGCGTCGCCCGGGTGCTCGAGTCGATCTCCGCGGCACGATGACCGCCACCCCGCACGAGCACGTGACCACCACGGTGAGGAGCGCGAGGCGATGAGCACCACCACGTCGACGGCCACGAGCGCGGGAGGTCGGATGCCACCGGTGCTCCTGCGCGCCCGGGAGGTGCTCGCCGCCGTCCTGGCCTGGACCGCGGCGGCACTGCTGATCGCCATGACGCTGCTGGTGCTCTACCAGGTGTTCACGCGGTACGTCCTCGGCGCTCCTGCGGACTTCACGGAGGAGCTCGTGCGGTACTGCCTGATCTGGACCGGGTTCGTCGCCGCCGCCTACGCCTTCGCGACCCGACGCCACATGGCGCTGGTCGTGGTCCGCGACACACTGCCCACGGCCGGACGTCGCGCGCTGGTCGTCGCCGTCGACCTGCTCGTCCTCGTGTTCGCCCTGGCCGTCATCACGATCGGCGGTGCACTGCTCGCCTACGCGGCGCGACACGAGACGTCCGCGCTGCTCGGCATCCCCCGCTCGATCGTCTACGGCGTCGCGCCGATCGCGGGAGCTCTCATCGTCCTCGTGCAGCTCGTCAACGTCTGGGAGGACGTCGTGGACCCCGACGCGGCGCTCGCCGGATCCGAGGACGGCGACACGACGGGGGGCACGGCATGAGCGTCACCCTCGCGGCCCTCGCGCTCCTGGCCGTCTTCCTGTTGCTGCTCGTCCTCAGCGTGCCGATCTCGGTGGCGATCGCCATCAGCTCGATCGTCACCGCGCTGTTCTTCCTCACGTGGGAACAGGTCGTCTTCATCGTCATGCAGAAGATGAACAGCGGCCTCGACAGCTTCTCGCTGATCGCGGTCCCGTTGTTCATCCTCGCCGGCAACATCATGAACAACGGCGGCATCGCCGGGCGGCTCATCGACCTCGCCCAGGTCATCGCCGGCCGGATCCCCGGATCGCTGGCCCAGACCAACGTCATCGGCAACATGATCTTCGGATCCCTGTCGGGCTCGGCGGTCGCGGCGGCCGCCGCCATCGGCGGGACGCTGCACGGCCGCGAGAAGGACGAGGGTTACGACCCCGCCTTCGCGACCAGCGTCAACATCGCCTCCGCGCCGACCGGGCTGCTCATCCCTCCGACCACGGCGTTCATCGTCTACTCGATGATCGCGGGCGGGGTGTCGGTCTCGGCCCTGTTCATGGCCGGGTATGTGCCGGGCATCCTCATGGGCTTGGTGACCATGGCCATCGCCTACGTCCACGCCCGCAAGGCCGGGTATCCGACGTCGCCGCGGCCGAGCCTGGCCGAGGCCGGCCGGGTGACGCTGCGGGCGATCCCCAGCCTGCTGCTCATCGTCGTGGTCGTCGGCGGCATCGTCGCCGGCGTGTTCACCGCGACCGAGGGTGCGGCCGTCGCGGTGCTCTACTGCCTGGTGTTGTCGCTGATCTACCGCAGCATGTCGTGGTCGGCGTTCAAGGAGGTGCTGCTCGCCACGGCGGCGACCAGCGGCATCATCCTGTTCCTCATCTCGGCCTCCTCGGCCCTGTCCTGGGTCATGGCCTACACGGGCATCCCCGACGCCATCAGCGCCGCGGTCCTGTCGGTCTCGGGCAGCACGTACGTCGTCTATCTGCTCATGGTCGTCGTGCTGCTGGTCGTCGGCACGTTCATGGACATCACGCCGGCGATCCTCATCTTCACGCCGATCTTCCTGCCCATGGCCACCGAGCTCGGCATGGACCCCGTCCACTTCGGCGTCGTCCTCGTGTTCTCGATGTGCATCGGCACGATGACCCCGCCCGTCGGATCGGTGTTGTTCGTCGCGTGCAGCATCAGTGGGGTGACGATCGAACAGGTGACGCGAAGGCTCATCCCCTACCTCGTCGCCCTGGTCGCGCTGCTGCTCGTCGTGACGTACGTGCCCGCGCTGTCGACCGGGCTGCCCTCGTTGATGGGCCTCATGTGAGTGCCTCGGATGCCCGCCCAGTGGGCAGGGGTCTTGTGGGGGAGCGCGGCCTGTTCCATCCTTCGTCCATGGACCCCCGACGGAGCTTCCTCGACACGACCGACGCTGTAGCAGAACTCGTCTCGCGCGTTCCCGCCGACGCTCTGGCCGGCCCCGGCCTGGGTGTGTGGGACATGCGTGGGCTGATCGGCCATACGAGCCGTGCCATGTCGACGGTCATCACGTATCTCAAGATGCCGGCGACGAGCGTCACGTGCCCGGACGCGCGTTCCTACTACGTGTGGGTCGCCGACTCACCCCAACAGGACGAGAAGATCGCCGCGCGTGGCGTCGAGGCCGGGCAGTCCCTCGGCGACGACATCCCCGCCGCCTTCGCCGGGCTGGCGCGGCAGGTCAGGGGCGTCCTGGACAAGGTGCCCGCCAACGTCGACCCGGTCGTCTCCACCCTCGCCGGCGGCATGTTGCTCTCGACGTACCTGCCGACGCGCACCTTCGAGCTCATCGTGCACGGGTACGACATCGCGCGGGCCGCGGGGATCGAGTTCGCGCCTCACCCCGAGGCCGTCACCGAGACCGTCTCGCTCGCCTCCCGCATCGCCGTCGAACTCGGCCACGGGCCCGAACTCGTCGGCGCCCTCACCGGCCGCGGCCGATGGAGCGACACCAGCGTCTTCACGCGCGCCGACAGCCACTGAGCTCGCCTGAGCGCCCTGTCGGTGAGAATGGGCGCATGAGCCTCAAGAGCACGATCCAGAACGACCTGCACACCGCCATCCGTGAGCGTGACCAGGTGCGCTCGGCGACTCTGCGTCTCGCGCTGACCGCCATCACCAACGCCGAGGTCGGCGGCAAACAGGCGCGTGAGCTGAGCGACGACGAGGTCCTGGCCGTGCTGGGCAAGGAGGCCAAGAAACGCAAGGAGTCGGCGACGGCCTACGACGGCGCCGGACGTCCCGAGCTCGCCGAGCGTGAGCGGGCCGAGCTCGTCGTCCTCGAGGCCTACCTCCCGGCCCAGCTCGAGGACGACGAACTCGACGCCATCGCCGCCGCGGCGGTCGCGTCCACGGGCGCCACCGGCATGGCGCAGATGGGGCAGGTCATGAAGGCCGCGCAGGCCGAGGTCGCCGGGCGTGCCGACGGCGGACGGGTGGCCGCGGCCGTCAAGAGGGCACTCTCGCGCTGAGATTCCCTGCGCTGCACGTCGTGAGAGGCTCAGGTCGCTCGCCGATCTGCCGTACGGGGACACATGAGTTCGCCGCGCCGTGACATCGCCGAGGCCGAGGCCCGCATGCGTGTGACGTTCGGGACGCGCACCGCCATCAAGAACCTGCACGAGATCATCGATCCCGAGGAGATCGTGCAGGAGCTCGCCGCCTGCCTGTATTCGGGCGGCGACGGGCTGCTGATCCTCACCGACCGGCGGATCATCGGCCTGCGGGACGACTACTCGAAGTACCACTACCGCGACCACGCGCTCGCGGGCGCGCAGAAGCTCGACTACGACCCGGTGGTGCACGACGGGTTCGCGCTGACCACGGCCTCGGGCCGGTTGGTGGTGCGCAAGATGCACGTGGAGGACTCCGGGCGCCTCGTGGGGCGGTTGCGGGAGATCGTCCCGGGGCTCGTCCTCGAGGTGACCCGTCCCGGTGCTCACGGCCGGGTCCCGATCCGGCCCGCGCCGATCGCTCCCGTGCCCGCCCGACCCGTCGCCGACGCCCCGGCCCAGGCGGTGCTCGATCAGGACGCCGCAGCCCAGGGTGTCGTCGATGCGGTGACCCCGGCCGGTTCGCCGCAGGAGCCGGAGGCCGAGAACACCTCCGCCAAGTCGGCCGAGGCCGACAAGGGCGTGCTCATGGGTGTCCTCGCCGACCTCCACGCCAAGGGCCTGCTCACCGACGCCGAACTCGCCGCGAAGCTGGCCCAGGTGGCGGCCAAGCCCTGAGCCCGCACGCGGAGCATTTCCGCCGAAACCGCCGCCTATAACCGGCTACTAGTTCTATTGACCTCAGGATCGGTGCCTGGCCAGGCTCGGTCTAGGTGGTCGGGGTAGTCGCTCTTTTCCGGCTGTCCATCCTGGTGGTGTGACTCTCGACCGGCTTGCGCTGCTCCGGCCACCGACATGGTCGGGAGAGGCTGAAGAAGGGATTGCTCTGCTGGTAGTAGCGGTGCCCTCCGGACCGACACAACCGATGTCGAGGATGTCAGGAGGCAGCTGATGAACGAGCAGGCACCGGGTCCGGTCGTGATCGGGATGGACCCGCACAAGCGCACCGTCACGATCGAGGTGATGACTCCCAAGGAGCAGATCCTCGGACACGGACAGTTCACCACCGACGAGGACGGCTTCGCCGCGATGCTGGAGTACGTCAGGCGTTGGCCCCAACGGAGGTGGGCGGTCGAGGGCTGTGAGGGCATCGGTCGACATGTCGTGGCCAGGTTGTTGCCGCTGGGCGAGCAGGTCGTGGACGTGCCGGGGGTGTCAGATGGTCTGTTTAAGCGAGGGGTCTCCCACCTGAAGGAGATTGACTATGGCTATGACCAAGCCGAAGAAGAGCGACGAGCCCGGGCAGGAGCCTGAAGCGCGTCAGTTGCGTCGTGAGTTCTTCGACGACGAGATGCTCGACAAGCTGATGGCCGCCACCGACGAGCGGGGCCTGTCGCTGACGGGTGAGGGCGGATTCCTGCCCGAGATGATCAAGGCAGTCCTCGAGCGGGGCATGCAGGCCGAGCTGACCGACCACCTCGGGTATGAGAAGGGCGACCCGGGTGGGAACGGCTCGGGCAACTCGCGCAACGGCACGACCCCGAAGACGGTCGGGACCGAGGTCGGGGACGTCGGCTTGGACCGGCCGAGGGATCGTAACTCCACCTTCGCGTCGTCGTTGGTGCCCAAGGGCGCAAGGCGTCTGGGTGGACTGGAGGACATGATCATCTCGCTGTACGCGGGCGGGATGACCATCCGCGACATCCAGCATCATCTGGCTGCGACGCTGGGCACTGAGCTGTCCCACGAGACGATCAGCAACGTGACCGACGCCGTGGCCGAGGAGGTCACCGCGTGGCAGACGCGGCCGTTGGAGGCGTTCTACCCGGTGATCTACCTCGACGCGCTGGTGGTGAAGATCCGTGACGGCGCGCACGTGGCCAACCGGGCTGCGCACATCGCTGTCGGCGTGGACCTGGATGGCGTCAAGCACGTCTTGGGCATCTGGGTCCAAGCCGTCGAGGGCGCGAAGTTCTGGGCCTCGGTGTGCGCGGAGCTGGCCAACCGCGGCGTCAAGGACGTGCTGATCGTCTGCTGCGACGGTCTGACCGGCTTCCCCGAGGCGATCGAGGCGACCTGGACCCGCGCGATGGTCCAAACGTGCGTCGTGCACCTGATCCGGGCCTCGATGCGGTTCGTCTCCTACACCGACCGCAAGGCCGTCGCGGCGATGCTGCGTCCGATCTACACCGCCGCGAACGAGGACGCGGCGTTGATGGCGCTGACCGCGTTCGCCGACTCGAACCTGGGCAAGAAGTACCCCGCCGCCGTGGCCTCCTGGGAGAACGCATGGGAGCGGTTCACCCCGTTCCTGGCGTTCGGGCCGGCGTTGAGGAAGGTCATCTACACGACCAACTCGATCGAGTCGCTCAACTACCAGCTACGCAAGATCATCAAGAACCGCGGCCACTTCCCCAGCGACACGGCCGCGATCAAGCTGCTGTGGCTGGCCATCCGCAACATCGAGGACAAGCGGGCCCGTGAACGCGCCAAGGAAGCCGGCGCCCCCAGAGGAACTCCCCGCAAGGCGCCCGGCAAGCTCGTCGAGGGTTCCGTCATCCAAGGCTGGAAAGCCGCCCTGGGAGAGCTCGCCCTGATCTATCCCGACCGCATCAACCCCTACCTGTAACACCCCATGAGACCCAGGTCACTTACACAGACAACTTGACAGGCTCGACGTGAATCGCCCCGGGTTTCGTGGAGGCTCGGTTAGTTGGATCCGACCTCGGTGAGGACCGGGTTCTGATGGTAATGCTTCGCGGGTTGTGATGCCCAGTGGTCGGCCTCACACTCGGCGGGCGGGACGAGCCCGATCTCGCCGTGAAGGCGCCGGTGGTTGAACCAGTCGACGTACTCGGCGACGGCGATCTCCACGTCGACGACCGACTTCCAGCCGCCCTTGGGCCGCATCACCGGGTTGCGGATGCATTCGGCCTTGAACAACGAGTTCAGCGCCTCGGCCATGGCGTTGTCGTAGCTGTCCCCCTTGGATCCGACGGATGCGACAGCCTCGGCCTCAGCCAGTCGCTCGGTGTAGCGAATCGCTCGATACTGGACTCCGCGGTCGCTGTGGTGGATCAGGCCGGTGACGTCCTGGCCGGCTCGCTGCCGGGCCCACAGGCCCATGTCGAGAGCATCCAACGCCAGGTCGGTCCGCAGACTGGTCGACACCTGCCAACCCACGATCATCCTGCTGAAGACGTCAAGGACGAACGCGACGTAGGTCCAGCCCGCGTTCGTGCGGACGTAGGTCAGATCGGCCACCCACAGTTGGTTTGGCGCCGTGGCCACGAACTTCCGGTTGACCTTGTCCTCGGGACGCTCGGTCTCAGCGCCGTCGCCGATGGTGGTTTTGCGGGTCTTCTCGCGCGGGATCCCGCGCAGGCCCTCGGCTCGCATCAACCGCTCCACGGTGCAGCGGGCGACCTTGACGCCCTCGCGGTTGAGCTCGGCGTGGATCTTCCGAACGCCGTAGACACCCAGGTTCGCCTTGTGAGCGGTCTTGATGTCGACGACCAACTCGGCATCGCGGACCGCGCGTGCGGACGGTGGCCTGGTCTTGGCGGCGTAGTAGGTGCTCGGGGCGATCTGGACGCCGGCGTCCTTCAGGACGGCGCAGATCGGCTCGACCCCGAACCGGTCGCGGTGCTGGTCGATGTAGTCGACCAGCACCGCGGTGGGCACCTCTACTTGATCTTGCGGTCGAGCTCCGCAGCTGCGAAAAAGCTGCGCTCGTCTTCAGGATCTCGTTCGCCCGGCGCAGCTCGCGGACCTCGCGCTCAAGCTCGGCCAGCCTGGTCGCATCGTCGGTGGTCGTGCCGGGCCGCACACCGCCGTCGATCTCGGCCTGACGTACCCAGTTTCTCAGCGCTTCGGGGTGAACCCCGAGCTGGTCAGCGACCCGCTTGATCGCCCCACGCGCCGACTCCGGGTCCTTCCTTGCGTCCATCGCCATCCGCGTGGCTCGCTGCTGGAGCTCGACGCTGTACTTCCTCGGTGCTGCCATGACTCTCATCATCCTTCCCAGGATTGAGAGCCTCCATCAGACCCGGGGCGATTCAACGTGCCGGCCAAGCTGTCCGCCCGGATGCGGATCTTCGCCACCGGCCAGGGCCGCAAGACCGATGACACCGACGCCCACTCCATCGCCCTGGTCGGGGCCCGGATCGCGGGGCTGCAGTCGGTGGCCCACGACGAACAGCTGGAAGTCCTGCGGCTGCTGGTCGACCGGCGCCGCCGGATCGGGGAGGAACACGTCCGCAAGATCTGCCAGCTGCACGCCCTGCTGCTTGCGATCGTCCCTGGTGGGGCCAAGAAAGACCTGTCCGCCGCCCAGGCCCGCACGATCCTGACCGGCGTGCGACCCAAGGACGCCCTGGGCAAGACCCGCAAACGGGTCGCCCTGGAACTGGTGGTCGACCTGGAACGGATCCACACCCGCAAGAAGAGCGCGGACAAGGAACTCATCGAGCTCCTCAAGAGCACCGGAACCGCCCTGCTCAGGTTGCACGGCATCGGGCCCACCGGCGCCGCCCGGCTGCTGGTCGAGATCGGTGACATCACCCGGTTCCCCAGCAAAGGCCACTTCGCGTCCTGGAACGGTACCGCCCCGATCGACGCCTCCTCCGGTGACAACACCCGCCACCGCCTTTCCCGCGGCGGGAACCGACAGATCAACCACGTGCTGCACATCATGGCCATCGTCCAGCTGCGCACCCCCACAACCCAAGGACGGGCCTACTACGACCGGAAAATCGCCGCCGGCAAACGCCCCAGCGAAGCAATGCGCTGCCTGAAACGACGCCTATCCGACATCCTCTACCGCACCATGCTCAACGACGTCCTCACCACACAAAGGACGGGCCCAGGAGGACACCGGGGCGCGTCACTGTCATCCAGCGCGGCCGGCTCACAGCCCCACACCGACACTTCGGATCAATCACTTCCCGGACCCGTCACCACCCAGAATACGACCCCCTCAAGACCCCCGCTTGACACAGAAGGGTGCCGGTTTCGGCGCGGGACGAGGGCGGAGGCCCGCGCCCGCGCCCTCACGACCTCACGACCTCACTTGAGCAGGTGGCGGGAGATGACGAGGCGCTGGATCTGGTTGGTGCCCTCGAAGATCTGGGTGACCTTGGCCTCGCGCATGTACCGCTCGACCGGGTAGTCCTTGGTGTAGCCGTAGCCGCCGAGCACCTGGACGGCGTCGGTCGTCACCCGCATCGCGGCGTCGGTGCAGATCATCTTGGCGACCGAGGCCTCCTTGCTCATGGCCTTGCCCGCGTCCTTGAGGCGGGCCGCGTGCAGGTAGCTCGCGCGGGCGCTCGTCACCGCCGCCTCCATCTCCGCCAGCAGGAACGCCAGGCCCTGGAACTCCGAGATCGGCTTGCCGAATGCCTTGCGCTCCTTGGCGTAGGCCACGGCCTGATCGAGAGCGGCCTGGGCGAGTCCGGTCGCGGCGGCGGCGATGCCGAGACGGCCGGCGTCCAGGGCGGACAGCGCGATCGTCATGCCCTGCCCCTCGGCGCCGATGAGGTGGTCCGCAGGGATGCGGGCGTCGTCGAAGATCACCTGGCCGACGGTGTCGCAGTCGAGGCCCATCTTGCGCTCCGGCGGCGCGAACTCCATCCCGGGCGTGCCTGCGGGGACGTGGAAGCAGGACAGGCCGCGCGGGCCGTCATCGCTGGTGCGGGCGAAGGTCGTGTAGAAGTCGGCGTGCCCCGCGTGCGAGATCCACGCCTTGACGCCGGTGAGGACGTAGTCGTCGCCCTCACGACGCGCGCGGGTCGAGATGGCCGCCACGTCCGAACCGGCATCGGGCTCGGACAGGCAGTAGGCGCCGAGCTTCGACCCGTCGAGCATCTCGGGCAGGAGGCGCGCCTTCTGCTCGTCCGATCCGAACGCGAAGATCGGGTTGCAGGTGAGCGAGTGCACCGACACCCCCACGGCGACGCTCATCCACGCCGACGCGATCTCCTCCAGCGCCTGCAGGTAGACCTCGTAAGGCTGCCCACCGCCACCGACGTCCTCGGGGTAGGGCAGGGTGAGCAGGCCCTGGTCGCCCAGGAACGCGAAGATGTCGCGCGGGAACTCGGCCTTCGCCTCCATCTCGTCGACGATGGGCCGGAGGCGCTCGTTGCACACCTCTCGGGTCATGGCGATGAGGTCGTGGGCCTCCGAGCTCGGCAGCAGTCGCGTGGCAGTCATGCGGCCAGATTAGGCCCGCTCAGGGAGCCGGATCGGGCGAACGGTGGAGCGGGTCCTCGGGCGGTGGCGGCCTCTCGTTCGGTGATCGGCGCCCGGTCGGCGTGACCAGGCGGGCTTCGGCGACTCTCGTGGGTCTCCCTGCTCACACGCGGCGACCTCGAGTTTCCCGCTACTGCGGTGTTGTCAGTGGGGCGAGAAACGCAGATGCGAATCATCTGTCGATCAGGCTCCCGCATATGCGGATACCATCCTCGGTATGGGGAACGTGGAGACGCGCGATCGGTTCGGGCTGCGGGAGGCATCGCTCCTCGTCGGTGTCAGCGACGACACACTGCGGCGCGCCATCACTCGCGGCGATCTCGCGGCCGACAAGGACGACTCCGGCCGCACGACCGTCACCGGGGTCGATCTCGTCGCGTTCGCCGAATCGCGACAAGGGGCGGCGCCCGATGGTGGGGCCGCGACGTCGGCCCGCAACCGGTTGGTCGGCATCGTCACCGACGTCCGCGTCGACTCGGTGATGGCGCAGGTCCGACTGCGCTGCGGGCCGTTCACCATCACGTCCCTCATGAGTAGCGACGCGGTCCGCGATCTCGGGCTGCGCCCCGGATGTCTCGCCGCCGCCGTCGTCAAGGCCACGACCGTCGTCGTGGAATCGTTGGGAGAACTCGCATGAGCCTCACCTCCCGGAGGGCTGCGCTCGCGCCCGTCCGTGCCGTCGCGCTCGGATTCGCCTGCGCGGTCGTACTCGCGGGGTGCGGGGCTCAGGCCCCGTCGCCGGCCGCGACGGGCGGAGCCACCCAGGCGGCGGCGCCGGCCGACATCACCGTCTTCGCCGCGGCGTCCCTCACCGAGGTCTTCGACACCCTCGGCCCCGAGTTCGAGAAGGCCCACGGCGCGCGGGTGTCGTTCTCCTACGCGGGATCCTCCGACCTCGCCGCACAACTCGGTCAGGGCGCGCCGGGGGCGGTGTTCGCCTCGGCCGACGAGAAACAGATGCGCACCGCCGTCGAGAACGGGTCGGTGGCGGGCGAGGGCGCGCGGGTCTTCGCGACGAACACGCTCACCGCCGTGACGCCCTCGGGCAACCCGGCGGGGCTCACCTCCCTCGCCGCGCTGGCGGGGCCGGGGGTGAAGACCGTCGTGTGTGCACCGCAGGTGCCGTGCGGTGCGACCACGCGCAAGCTGGAGCAGGCCGCCGGGATCGACATCGAACCGGTGAGCGAGGAGCAGTCCGTCACCGATGTCCTCGGCAAGGTCACCTCCGGGCAGGCCGACGCCGGCATCGTCTACGTCACCGACGCCAAGCGTGCGAAGGGCCGGGTCGAGATCGTCGACATCCCCGAGGCGACGGCGCTGGTCAACCGGTACCCGATCGCGGTCACCGAGTTCGGCGCAGCGGAGCCCGGGCGGCGAGCCACGGCCGAGGCGTTCGTCGCCTACGTGCTGGGTGAGCGGGGCCGTGCCGTGCTGCAGGACGCAGGGTTCGGACGCCCGTGACGCCCCTGCCCAGATGGGTGTGGATCCCGGCCGCCCTCGCGCTCTGCCTGGTCGCCGGCCCGCTCGCGGGGCTCCTCGCCCGGGTCGACTGGGCCGGCCTGCCCACCCTGCTGTCCAGCGAGTCCTCGCTCGCCGCACTGTGGCTCAGCCTGCGCACGGCGGTCGTGAGCACGCTGCTCTGCATCCTCCTGGGGGTGCCGCTCGCGCTCGTCCTCGCCCGGGTGGATCGCCGGGTGCGGTGGCTGCGGGGCATCGTCCTCGTGCCTCTCGTGCTCCCCCCGGTGGTCGGTGGTCTCGCCCTCCTCGCGACGTTCGGGCGGATGGGGTTGATCGGCCGGCACATCGAGGCGCTGGGGGTGAGCATCGCGTTCACCACCCTCGCCGTCGTCCTGGCGCAGACGTTCGTCGCGCTGCCCTTCCTCGTCGTCGGCGTCGAGGGGGCGTTGCGCACGTCAGGCACCCGATACGAGCGGGCGGCGGCCACCCTCGGAGCCTCCCCGACGCGCGCCCTCACGCGGGTGACGCTGCCGCTGGTGTGGCCGGGTCTGCGGTCGGGCGCGACCCTCGCCTTCGCGCGCTGCCTCGGGGAGTTCGGGGCGACGCTGACGTTCGCCGGGTCGCTGCAGGGGGTCACGCGCACGCTGCCGCTCGAGATCTACCTCCAGCGGGAGGTGGACCCCGACGCCGCCGTGGCACTCTCGCTCCTGCTCGTCGCCGTGGCCATCGCGATCGTGACCGTGTCCTACGACCACGGCGGATCACCGTGGCGGGGCCGGGTCGCCGCCGACGCGCCCGCGCGGGAGCATGCATGAGCGGGTTGAGGTTTCGGGCTGTCGTCCCTGAGCGCGGTTACGACGCGGAGCTCGCTGTCGAGGCCGGTCGGACGCTCGCGCTCGTCGGCCCCAACGGTGCCGGCAAGTCGACGACGGTGGATCTCATCGCCGGGTTGCTGCGGGCCGCCGAGGGCTACCTCGCGGTCGGTGACACGGTGCTGGTCGACTCCGCCCGCGGCCGGTTCACCCCACCCCACGAGCGGCGCCTCGCCGTCCTCGGGCAGGAACCGCTGCTCTTCCCTCACCTGCGGGTGCAGGCGAACGTCGAGTTCGGTCCGCGATCGCAGGGGAGGTCGCGCGAGGAGGCGCGGCGTCGGGCGACCCACCTGTTGGAGGAGGTCGACGCGGCACGGTTCTCCCGGCGGTTCCCGGCCCAGCTCTCCGGGGGGCAGGCAGCGCGGGTCGCCCTGGCCAGGGCGCTGGCGTCGCAACCACGGGCCGTGCTCCTCGACGAGCCGTTCGCTGCCCTCGACGTCCATGCCGCTCCCCAGATGCGCCGCGTCCTCGGCGCCGAGCTGCGACGGTCGTCGGTGCCGGCCGTGCTCGTCACGCACGACCTGCTCGACGTGCTCGCCCTCGCCGACGACCTGGCGGTGATCGAGAACGGCCGCATCGTCGAGTGCGCACCGACGGCAGAGGTGTTGCGCGCGCCGTCGAGTGCGTTCGCGGCCGGTCTCGCGGGGGTCAATCACGTCCGTGGCCGCACCGAGGGGGAGACGTGCTGCGGACCGAATCGGGTCTCGCGGTCCGTGGCGTCCGCGACGAAGCGCTGGGGACCGACCCGACGGCCGTCGCCGTGTGGTCCCCCGCGGCCGTCGCGCTCTACGCCGAGCCACCCGCGGGCAGCCCGCGAAACGTGTGGCCGGGGGTCGTCACGGACCTCGCCGACCGTGGGGGAGTGATCCGGGTGGGCGTCGAGCTCGCAGCAGGCCCGAGAATCGCCGCCGACCTCAGCCCGGGCGCCGTCGCCGACCTCCGACTGGCTCCGGGCTCGGCTGTCCACGCCGTGGTCAAGGCCCAGGAGATCCGCCTCCACCCCACGCGAGGGTGACCGGCGACGGTACTCGGGGCAGCGGCTCTCGACCCGCCTCGCCCGGTTCGGACCGCCTCCGAGGGGTGGCTCGAGATCAGTCCTCGATCAGTCCTCGATCAGTCCTCGTGGTTCGCGGTGCTCTGTGTGTCGGCCAGGCCGATCGCGCACGAGGCGAGTTGACAGAGACCCAGGGGGCCGTAGCACGATTGACGTGTCAGCTACCTGAGCTGACATCGAAACCCCGATGAAAGCCGCCCTATCCGGGCGCACGACGGCCGTGCAGGATCAGCCGTCGTGGCTCCTCCTGCGCGAGCAGTGAAGGAGCCCCCGATGATCCACAGCTACCCCCACCCCCACCGGACGGAACCGCGCGACCTCGTCGGTCCCCAAGCCGTCGTCTTGGCGGGGATCTCTCTGGTCCTGCTCGTGACGGCGGTCGTGAGCGGCACCCCCGGCGTCTTCGTGGCCGCGGCGCTCGCCGCGCTGGGAGCAGGGCTGTCCGTCACCGTGACCACCATCTCGGACATCGCCGCGCAGCCCGAGCCTGCAGGGGCCGAGCGGGCGTCCGTGCACCTCTGATCGTCTCGGCGATCCACAGTGATGCCGCCGAGGTGTCACCGATCCGCTGCCGCGGCGCCGCCGAACCGAGCGGATGGCGGGGTGTGGGTCTACCGGACTCCCGGTGTCGATGACAGGGGGTGAAGCAGTGCTCGGTGGTCCGAGGTCGGACTCGTGCGGTTCCACGCCTGGCGGTACTGAAAGGGGCTCACGCCGACGACTCGGCGGAAGGCCGCCCGAAATGACGAAGGAGAACTGAAGCCGCTCCGGGCCGAGACGATGTCGATGGGGAGCGTGGTGGTCTCGAGGACTTCCTGGGCCCGCCGGATGCGGACGTCGTTGAGCCAGCGAGCGGGAGAGGTGCCGAGTTCGCGATCGAATCGTCTGGTCAGCGTGCGGCGGGAGACGTGGGCGGCGGAGGCGAGGTCCTCGACGGTGACCGCGCAGACCTGGTCTCGGACCCACGCGTGGAGGTCTTCGAGCCAGGCTGCCTCGACGGCGAGTGGATCCGGCCCGGCGAACTGGGTCTGGCCGCCCGGCCGATGTGAGGAGACGACGAGGTTGCGCGCCAGCCGGTTCGCGGCCGACATGCCATGGTCGGTCTTGACGAGGTGGAGGCAGACGTCGATGCCGGCGCTGCACCCGGCCCCGGTGACGACGAGGTCGTCGACGTACAACCTGTCGGGAATGACCAGGGTGCGGGGGTAGGTGCGTCGCAGTTCGGCGCAATGACGCCAATGCGTGGTGGCGCTTCGGCCGTCGAGGAGCCCGGCCGCACCGAGGACGAAGGCGCCGGTGCAGATCGAGACGATCCGACGTCCTGCCTCGAAGGCGTCACGCAGTGTCGTGAGCAGAGCGGGATCGTAGGGACCGTGCCGGTTGGACGTCCCGGGCACGATGAGCGTATCGGCGTCGGCCGCCTCGGCCAGCGATCCCGCGCCGGTCATCGTGACGCCGCCGTCGAAGGCCAACGGTCCGGTGGGTGCGTGAACCCGGACGTCGTACAACCGCTCCCCATCCCAGTCGACCCCCAACACCTCCCCCGGGATACCCGTTTCGAAGAGCGTCGATCCCTGCGTGGGGAGTACTGCCACTCGAGGCACCATGGCCCAAATCTAGCGACTCGTGGCTCAGGGCCACAGCAAGGGCCGATCGAACCACGGCAGCCTGGGACGAGTCCGCTACCCGCTCGAATCGCAGCCAGGAGACATCTCATGCCCCGAGCGCGGGAGAACTCTCCGCTCGATCGTGGAGCGCCGCCCGCCGATGTCGTACCCGCGCTCCTGCCCACGCGGATCTCCTCCGGTGGTGATCACGTGAGGTATGAGCTCGACAGCCTGTGGACCAAGCGCCGGATCTTCTGCCGGCCCACATCATGACGCGCGGCACCGCACTCGTCGGAGCGGGCATGGGGATCGTGGCGGTCTGTTACGGCATGGCGCGGTTCGGCGTCGGTTTGGCAGCCCCCGAATCGTGGACGAGGGCATCGTCAGCGCGTCACAGCTGGCCTTCGCCTCGACCGGTGCGTTCGTCACGTATGTCGCAGCGTGCGCCCTCAGCGGCGTGCTGTTGGGCCAGGGCCGGTGGCGGGCAAGCCTGCTGATGTGCCTTCTCACCGGGAGTGGGGGATGCCTCGTTCTTGCCTCCGCCACGACCGCGTGGGTCTTCCTCACGGGAGCTGCCGTCGCCGGCGCTGCAGCCGGGTTCGCCTCCGGCGCGATCGCCTACCGCATCACCCGTGACACCCCCGCACACATCGAGCCCCGCGCGCAGGCCGTCGCCAATGCCGGGACGGGGGCCGGGGTCGCGCTCGCCACGGCGCTCATCATGCTGCCCGGCGGCTGGCGGACACTGTTCACGGCCGCGGCAGTGCTCGCGATCCTGTCGGTCCTGGGCTTCCTCGCACTCACGCGGGAGACGACCCGCCCCGATACCCCCACGCAAGGCTCCGAGACGCCGGGCCGCGTGGCCGCCCTGGCGCTCCCCGTGGCGCTGACGATGCTCATGGGGTTCGGCAGCTCCGTCTTCTGGACCTTCGGTCGCAGCACCGCAGAGGACGCCGCGTCCCTCGACGAAGGCGCCTCCCTCCTCTTCTGGGGAGCGATCGGGGCCGCAGGTGTCGTCGGCGCGCTCTCCGGCGATCTCTCCGCGAGGTTCGGCACCCGCACGTCGTGGTCGGTGAGTTCACTCCTGCTCGGCGCGAGCATCGCAGGCCTCCCCTTCGCGACGGGGCTCCCGATGGCTGCTGCCTGTGGCTGCGTGTTCGGAGCCGTCTACGTCATCGCGTGCGGGCTGACCATCGAGCTCGCCCGTCAGGCGTGGCCTCACGCCATGGGAACCGGCACCGCCATCCTGTTCGCGACCATCGCAGTCGGTCAGGGGGCCGGTGGCGGCGTCTCCGGACTCCTCCTCGACGTCATCGGCATCACGGGACTCTTCACCGTCGGCGGAGCCCTCACCGCACTGGGCGCGGGCCTCGTGTGGCTCCTCCCCGCGCGGACCTCGCGACCACCTGAAGAACGCGACGCGCACACCCGGAGCCGTCATCGTCGGCGCCCGGGAGACGGGGTGGTCTGCGCGTTGGCTGGTGGAGAAGGGACGCCATGACGACGCGCTCGCGGTGCTCGGCATCGACGGCACCTACTTCGGCTTCGCGCTGATCGGAGCGGTGGCGCTGGTCTTCATCCTGGTCGTGCCCGAGACTCGCGGCCGTTCGCTGGAGCGGCTCGAGGAGGAGGCCACCGACGGGACGATCTTCCGGAGCAACCTGTGGAACACCCTCCGAGGTCGCGTCAGCGGGCGATCTCGCGGTGACCTGCGTCGATGCGGCGGGTCCACCCTCGGGAGTCGAGGTGTTCCAGTAGGGGGATGACGACGCGTCTCGTCGTGTCGAGTGCCTGGCGCGCTTGGCTCGTGGTGAAGGGCTGCGGCAGGCCCGCGAGGACCCGCATGGCCTGGGCGGGGGCCAGCGGGAGGAGCAGGACGTCGTCGGGGAGGCGGATCAGCCGGCCGGCGTCGACCGCCGCGGCGATCTGTCGTGGGCCGAGACCGGCGGCGTCCAGGTCGGGCTTCTCCGGGGCGGCGAACGGCGTCTGCCGCAGGCGCGCCTCGATCGACGCGAGCCCGGCCTCGGCGGCGCCGAGGTGTGCCGTCAACCCCGGTTCGTGCACGCGGCCACGTGCGTGGGTGAGGCCGGCCTCGGCGGCCAGGGGTGCCAGCAGATCCAGCGTCGGCAGACCGACCGCGCGACGTGCCGCCTCCGCCGGCATCCACGGCTCGAGCGGGTGTTCTCGGGCGTAGGCGGCGGTGGTCGAGCGCAACGCCTCGCCCCACTCCCGCCAGGTCGTGTCGTCGACGAACACCCCCGCCCGCAAGGCGATTCCGGCCGGGGGAGCGGTGATCTCGTCCTGGGACACGCCGAGCCGTCGGGCCTGCTCCGGCGTGAGGTGGCCACGGTCACGTACCTCGGTCGCGAGGGATGCCGCCTCCGAACGCGTCGTGAGATCGGCCGCACGGCGGGCCCCGGCCCCGCGCCGGGTCAGGGCCGGCGGTGCGACGTCCAACACCATCAGCCCCGTGACCGTGCCGGTGCCCGGATCGCGCAGCAGGGCGCGGTCTCCCTGGGCGAGCGGGAGCGAGACGGGCAGCGTGAGGCGGGCGACGTCGGTACCGAGGGGACGCACCCGCGCCTGCACGCCCGCGGTCCCGATGTGCAGCATGAGGTGTTCCGGCAGCTCGGCGGCCCCCGCCACGCCCTCGGGCAGCGTGAGCCTGACGTCGAGCACCGACGTCGTCGGCCAGGAGTCCGGCGTGAGCAGAGCGTGCCCCCGGTGGATGTCGTCGGTGGTGATCCCGCGCAGGTTGACCGCGACCCGGGCGGGCGCGAGGACCTCCTCGTGCGGCTCCTCCAAGGCGTGCAGGCCGCGGACGGTGACGCGGCGACCCGCGAGATCCAGGGTGTCGCCCACGCGGATCCGCCCGGAGCCGAGCGTGCCGGTGACCACCGTGCCGGCCCCGCGGATCGTGAACGCCCGGTCGACCCAGAGCCGCACGCGGGCGTCCGGATCGGGAACCGGCAGTGAGCCGACGAGACCGAGGACGGCCTCCTTGACCGCCGCGATCCCCTCGCCGGTGCGGCTTGAGGCGGCCAGGGCCTCGCGTGGCTCGATGCCGACGGCGCGCAGCTCGGTCACCGCCCGTTCGAGGGCCGGGGCCGGGTCGGCGAGGTCGGCCCGGGTGACGACCACGACGACGTGCCGGACGCCGAGCGCCGCTGCTGCCGCGAGGTGTTCGGCGCTCTGCGGCATCCACGACTCGTCGGCGGCGACGACGAACACCACCGCCGGGGCGGGCCCGAGGCCGGCGAGCATGTTGCCGATGAAGCGGCGGTGCCCGGGCACGTCGACGAACGCCACCCGGTCCCCGGAGTCCAGTGTGGTCCAGGCGAATCCGAGGTCGATCGTGAGCTCGCGCCGGCGTTCCTCCTCCCAGCGGTCCGGTTCCATGCCGGTGAGCGCCCGCACGAGGGAGGACTTGCCGTGATCGACGTGCCCGGCCGTGGCGACGACGTGCATCCTCACGAGACGTCCCCGTTCGCGGCGGCGATGGCCCTGAGCCGGTCGTGGATCACGTCGTCGTCGGTGGGAGCGACCGCCCGCAGGTCGAGCAGGCACCGTCCACCGCGGACCCGGGCGATGATGCCGTCGCGGCGCAGCGGCTCGGCCCGGTCCGCGGCCACGGCGATCGCCACGCTCGGCAGCACGACACCGGGAGCGCCGCCGCCTCCGACGGCCGCCACGTGGTCGACGACCTGCGCGTCGACCCCGCTGCCCTGCAGCCGTTCGGCGAGGGCCTCGGAGCGGCGGCGGAGCACGTCGAGGTCGGCGTGCAGCGCCGCGTGGGTGGGCGTCACGCCGCCGGTGAGGGTCGCCTCCAGCGCCGCGAGGGTGAGCTTGTCGACCCGCAGGGCTCGCGCCAGGGGAGAATGGCGCATCCGCTCCACCAGATCGGCCCGGCCGAGCACGATCCCGGCCTGCGGACCGCCGAGCAGCTTGTCCCCGCTGGCCGTCACGAGGTCGGCGCCCGCTGCCAGGGTCGTGGCGGCGTCGGGTTCTCCGGGCAGGAGGGAGTCGGGGCGCAGGAGCCCGCTGCCGATGTCGACGACGAGGGGCACGCCGGCGGCCGGGGAGTCGGGGCGTTCGCGCAGGTCGCGCAGGAGGTCTGCCAGCTCGGCCACGTCGACCCCGTGCGTGAACCCCTGGACGACGAAGTTGCTCGGGTGCACCTTGAGGACGAGGCCGGTGCGGTCGGTGATCGCCTCCGAATAGTCCCGCGCCCAGGTGCGATTGGTCGTACCGACCTCGACGATCGTCGCGCCCGTGGAGGCGATGAGCTCGTGCAGCCGGAAGTTGTCGCCGATCTCGACGATCTCACCGCGACTCATGACGACCTCGGGGCGACCGAGCGCGACACCCAGTGCGGTCGTGGCCAACACGAGTGCGGCGGCACCGTTGTTGACGACGAGGGCGTCCTCGGCGCTGGGCACCGCGGCCGAGAGGGCCGCGAGGGTGTCGCGCCCGCGTCGTGCCCGCAGGCCGGTGGCGGTGTCGAACTCGACGTCGACGTGCCCGGCCGCACGGAGCAACGCCGCCTTCGCGTCCTCGGACAGGCAGGCACGCCCGATGTTCGTGTGCAGCACCACACCGGTGGCGTTGATCAGGGGTTTCATCGTCGTCGACGGCCTGGAGCTCACCGACCGGCGCGCCTCGGCGGCGACGTCCTCGGGGGCGATCTCACCGGCCCGCGCGCGCTCCTGCGCTGCGATCACGGCTCGTTTGACGAGGTCCGATCCCTGCCGCGCCACGAGATCGCCGAGGTCGGCGAGCACGGTGTCGGTGCGGGGGATCCGGCGCCTTCGATCCGGGTCCGTCATCGACGATCCCTCCTGCTGGTGCGGTGACGACTCCGGCGAGACTAGTCGCCATCAGCGCGTCCGGCTGTTTCCCGGCGTTCCGGCCGGTCATGATGGGGGCGACGAGAGGAGCATCCATGGAGGCGGGGACGCTGTCACCGGCCGAACTCCCCTTCGGCGCGCGGGTACGTGCCGTGTTCACCAAGTACGACGGCCGGCCGCACTGGGAGTACGACCTCGTCGTCCTCGGCGTCGACGAGTACGGGGTGTGGGTCGGCGGAGCCCCCGGCGGGCACATCGCCCGGCCCGGACTGGAGTTCACGTCCGACGCGTACTGGGTGAGCCTGTACCCCCACGAGGGCATGTGGGTGGCGACGATCAACGACACCGGCGGCACGTTCAGCTCGCGGGTCTACGTCGACGTGACCACGCAGGCGTCGTGGTGGCACCGTCCCGACGGGGTCCTGCAGGTGAGCGCGGCCGACCTCGACCTCGACGTCATCCGCCGGTTCACCGGTGAGGTGTTCGTCGACGACGAGGACGAGTTCGAGGACCACCGCCGGCAGATGGGGTATCCGGCCGACCTCGTCGAGGGCGCCCGGAACACGGCGACGATGCTGTACGACCGCCTGCGCTCGCGCGGAGAGCCGTTCGAGGAGGTCGCCGAGAGCTGGGTCTCGTTCTGTCGCGAGCGCGTGAGCAGCGACGAGGCCGGTCGGGCCGTGGTCGATCGGGAGCCGGACGCCGATGTGGCGGTGGAGGATCCGCCCGAGGACGCCTCCTGGACGTTCGAGGCGCCCGAGCCGGCGGAGCAGGCCGCGCCCCCGGTGGCCGAGCACCCGGCCGAGGTCGACGACACCGGCGAGGAGGATCTTCTCGCCGTGTGGGCCGACGAGAATCGTGACCGTCCCCTCGTGCCCGAGGTGGAGGCCGACGACGGACCCGCGGTCGAGATCGAGCGGGAGGACGACGATCTCCCGGTCGAGGACGACGTCGAGTGGAACTCGGCGCCGTACGCCTCGGGGGAGGCGGACTACCCGCACTCCGGGCCGTCGGTGGCGCGTGACTTCGCCGACGTCGAGGGCATCGACACGAGCCCTGTCGATCCGAGCGAGATCACCGGGCTCCTGGTGACGACCGAGACCGGGCGCGAGTCGCCGCTCTGGTTCGACGGGCGTTCGGTCGACCCCGAGGAGGTCGACATCACCGGAGAACTCGCCGACCACCTGCGCGACTGGACCGACCGATGGAACCGCGACTTCGATCCCGTGCGTGGGTGGCATCCGCGGGCGGTCATCGGCGACTACGAGGCCCTCGGCCGATGGCTGGGCCGGCGCGTCAAGGACGAGGTCGGCGGACTCACGGTCACGCTGCAGCTCGCCCACCTGGGGCGTTCCAGCCTCACCGAGATCCCCGCCGCCGACGAGCGAGACCCCGAGATCGTCGAGCTCGACCCCCGCGTCGACGGCGATCTGCCCGTCCGTGGCGACATCGTCACCTTGGCCGGCACGGTGGGCTGCTTCTCCTCGGAGGTCAACACGCGCCTGTCGGCGTGGGCCGAGTCCGGCGGTGGCGACGAGGTCGAGGCCGAGGAACTGCGCTGGTTCATGGGATCCGAGCTCGGCCCGGATTACCGGGTGCTCTGAAGGGCCTGGCGCCCCACCGTCTCCAGGCACAGTTCGCTGCTCGAGCGGCCGCGGGTCAGCGGTGACCCGGCGGCGGTCCGCTGCTGGCCCTGATCACCAGGTGGGCGGGGACGACCGTGGAGACCGGGTCGGGGTCGGCGACGGGGGAGCCGATCCGTTGCAAGAGGAGCCGGACGAGTCCGTCGCCCACCGCGGAGAAGTCCTGGCGCACCGTCGTCAACGGGGGCCAGAGGTATTCGGCCAGGACGTCGTCGAATCCGACGACCGACACCTCGTCCGGGATGCGCCGCCCCGCCTCGTGGAACGCGCGCATGAGCCCGGCCGCCATCTCGTCGTTGGCCACGAAGATCGCGGTGACCTCGCGGTCTGCCGCGAGCACCTGACCGGCGGCGTACCCCGATGCGGGACTCCAATCGCCCCGCAGGACCGGAGGAACGGGACGTCCTGCCGCCGTGAGGAACTCGCGCCAGGCGTGCTCACGCAGCCGTGACTGGAGCGAGCTCTGGGGACCGGCGAGCATGTGCACGCATGCGTGGCCCAATCCCAGGAGATGACCCACGGCCTGTTGAGCCCCGCCGCGCTGGTCGAACCCGACGGCGGGGTGGGCCAGGGACCGGGAGTCGGCCACGACGACCGGCAACCGGCCGGGAGCCTTCAGGCGGTCGACGTCGGAGGTCTCCAGGCCCAGCACGACCACGCCGGCCACGCCCGGCCCGATGCGGGCGAGTGCCTCGTTGAGGTCGCTCGCCGCTCCGGTGGAGGCGTCCATGAGCGTCACGGCGTACCCGCGGTCGTGCGCGGTCGTCGCCACCGCCTGCACGATATTGGCCTCGCCGGTGCGGGTGAGGTGATGGACGACGATGCCGATCATGTCGGAGCGACCCGACCGCAGGGCGCGGGCCGCGCCGTTCGGCGTGTACCCGACCTTGGCCATCGCCTCCAGCACCCGCGCGCGTGTCTCCGGGCTGACGTTCTCGGCGCCGTTGGCCACACGCGACACCGTTTGTGCCGAGACATTCGCCAGTGCCGCGACGTCGCGGGCCGTGGCTTGTGTGGACCAGCCCACGCCACCACGACGCGAGCCCGACGCGGATGTCATGAGGCCCGCAGCCCGAGGGTGAAGCGCGTGGTGTGGCTGCGCCCCGGGCCGAGTCGCACCAGATGCCGGCCCGTGCGGAACGCGTCCGCCGCACAGGTCATCGGCTCTGCGGCCAGGCCGCTGCGGAGCCAACGCTGCGGGAGTCCGTCGCCGGTGAACACCTGCCAGTACCGGACCCCCTCGACGGCCAGCACGAACGCCGTCACCCCGTCGGGATCGGTGAGGCGCACCTCCGGGTGAGGGCCGTGCGCGGCGAAGCCGTCGTCGAGCCGGGTGTCACCGATCCGGCGACGGCTGCGGAAGTCGACGTCGGGGGGATGTCGGTGGACTCCGCGACGGGCAGGAGCCGGTCGTCGACCTCGACGCGAGTCTCGACGTCCATGGACAACTGGCAGTCGTCGAGGCGGTGCGTGCCGGGGGAGAGCCACGGGTGGAAGCCGGCACCGTACGGCGCGTCGGTGTCACCGAGGTTCGTCGTCACCAGCGAGACCGACAGGCCGTCGGCTCCGAGGTCGTAGCGCACCCGGCTCTCCAGAGGAAACGGGTAGCCGGCCCGGGGGACGAGCTCGAGCGCCATCTCGATCGCGGAGTCGTGGGCCTCCACACAACGCCACCGGGTGTGGCGTACGAGCCCGTGGATCGCGTTGTGTCGCTCGGGCTCGGAGAGGTCGAGTCGGTAGGTGGCACCGTCGAACTCATACGTGCCGTCGCCGATCCGGTTGGGCCAGGGGAGGAGGACGGCGCCGTGCACGGCCGGCGGGAGCTCGTGCTCGCCGAACGGCACGACGACGTCGCGATCACCGACCCGGTACAGGCGAAGGGCGGCCCCGACCTCGGTGATGATCGCCACCTGATCGCCGTGGCGGAGCTCGTACTGGCGGCCCGTGGACGAGGGGGTCTTCGTGCTGGTCATGCCACGCGCTCCCCGGCCGCGGACGGCACGGCGAGGTGTAGTGACGGTGTCGCGATCCCGGCCTGCGCCGCGGCGCGAATCACCGCCTCCCCGACCTTCTCGGCGTCGGCCGACCGTACGAGCGCGATGGCGCTGCCACCGAACCCTCCTCCGGTCATGCGCGCGCCCAGGGCACCGGCGACGCGGGCGGCCTCGACGGCCACGTCCAGTTCGGTGCAGCTCACCTCGTAGTCGTCCCGCAGCGAGGTGTGCGAGTCGTTCATCAGCCTGCCGACCTCGGGCCAGTCACCGGCCTCCGCCGCCCCGACGAGGTCGCGCACCCGCTGGATCTCGGTGACCACGTGCCGAACTCGGCGACGGGCGGTCTCGTCCTCCAGGGACGCGAGCGCCTCGTCCAGGGCCGTGATGTCGGCGAGCGTCGGCACCCCGAGGCGCGCCGCGGCGGCCTCGCAAGTGGCCCGCCGCTGCCCGTACTGCCCGTCGACGAGCGCGTGGTCGGCGCGGGTGTCGATGACGAGGAGGGCCAGCCCCTCGCGGTCCAGATCGAGGGGGACCTGACGGATCGACCCGTCGCGGCAGTCCAGCAGCAGGGCATGGCCGGCCCGGGCGCGCAACGACGCCGCCTGGTCCATCCCGCCGGTCGGGGCTCCGGCCACCTCGTTCTCCGCACGGACGCACGCCCGGGCCAGCCGCGCGCGCCCGGCGTCGTCACCATCCAGCGGGGTGCCGGCGAGCGAGGCCAGGCCCAGACCGACCGCGCACTCGACGGCCGCGGAGGAGGAGAGGCCGGCGCCCAGCGGAACGCACGACACGAGCGCGAGATCGAACCCGGGGACGTCGAGCCCGTCCTCGCCCAGCGCCCAGGCCGGCCCCGCACAGTAGGAGACCCAGCCCTCGTCGAGCCGGCCAGGGGCGATGTCGGCGAGCGTTCCCTCCCACCGCTGTTCGGCGCCGAGGTCGGTGACCACGCGGACGCGATCGTCGTCCCTGCGGGTCACGGCCGCGTAGGTGCGGTGCGGGAGCGCGATGGGCAGGCACAGGCCCCCGTTGTAGTCGGTGTGCTCACCCACGAGGTTGACGCGCCCGGGGGCGGCCCACACCTCCTCGGGCTCCGATCCGAAGGCTGCCGCGAACGACGCCGTCGCCCGCGCGGCGGCCTCGTCGTCGGTCCAGGCCTGCTCCCATTCGCCCATGTCGACTCCCTCGTCCACACGCCCTGACGGGCCTCGACGAGACCGGGGATCACCACCGGAGACCGACCACCTGATGCCGGAACCTCGCCCGCCCATGTTTGCGCTAACAGTTGCCAGGATCATGGCACGACGGCCGCTCGTGGGCAATACCCGATCTCCTCTTGACAGAACGGGAATAGGGGCAGAGGATCGCTCCCATCGCGACGATGGTGACGCAAACATGAGCTCCCCGGAGCCCGGCCCGAGCGCCACGTCGAGGCGACCCACCGGCCGATCAGAGAGGGGACCTCATGGCCACCGAAACGCTCATCGATGCGGGCGTCGTCGACTACCTCATCCTGGCGATCTACTTCGCCTTCGTCCTCGGGATCGGGGTCCTGGCCAGACGTCAGGTCTCCGACTCCTTGGACTTCTTCCTCTCGGGCCGGTCGCTACCGGCCTGGGTGACCGGTCTGGCCTTCGTGTCGGCCAACCTCGGCGCGGTCGAGATCATGGGGATGTCGGCCACCGGCGCCGAGATCGGACTCCCGACCGTCCACTACTTCTGGATCGGGGCCATCCCGGCCATGATCTTCCTCGGCGTCGTGATGATGCCCTTCTACTACGGCTCCAAGGTGCGGTCGGTGCCGGAGTTCATGCTCCGGCGTTTCGGCCCCGGCGCTCACCTGGTCAACGCCATCTCGTTCGCGCTGGCCCAGCTGCTCATCGCCGGCATCAACCTGTACCTGCTCGGCAGCATCGTGCACGCGCTGCTCGGCTGGCCGCTGTGGGTGGCGCTCATCGTCGCGGCGGCGATCGTGCTGTCCTACATCACCTTCGGTGGACTGTCGGCGGCGATCTACAACGAGGTCCTGCAGTTCTTCGTCATCGTCGCCTCGCTGCTCCCGCTGGTGTTGCTCGGTCTGCACCGGATCGGTGGCTGGCAGGGCATGGTCGACCGCATCACCGAGGCATCCGCCGCCGGTGCCGGTGCGCCCGCCGCCCAGCAGCTCAACTCGTGGCCGGGACAGGCGCTCTCGGGCTTCGACAGCCCGATCCTGTCGGTCGTCGGCATCGTGTTCGGCCTCGGTTTCGTGCTGTCCTTCGGCTACTGGACCACCAACTTCGTCGAGGTCCAGCGCGCCATGGCCTCGGAGTCGCTGTCCGCGGCCCGCAAGACGCCGATCATCGGCGCCTTCCCCAAGATGTTCGTCCCGTTCATCACCATCGTCCCGGGCATGATCGCGGGCGTCCTCGTCGTCGAGATCGCCCAGCTCAAGGCCGGCGGAAGCCCGCCCGGCGGCGCCTCCGGGCTCGGAGTCACCTACAACGACGCGCTCCTGCTGATGATGCGTGACCTGCTGCCCAACGGTCTGCTCGGGCTCGCGATCACCGGTCTGCTCGCGGCGTTCATGGCCGGCATGGCGGCCAACGTCTCGGCCTTCAACACGGTGTTCAGCGTGGACATCTGGGAGTACTACGTCGTCAAGGGTCGTCCCGACGACTACTACGTCAAGATCGGTCGCGTGGCCACGGTGCTCGCCACCGTCGCGGCCATCTTCACGGCGTTGATCGCGGCGAGTTTCAGCAACATCATGGATTACCTGCAGACGCTGTTCGGCTTCTTCAACGCCCCGCTGTTCGCCACGTTCATCCTCGGTATGTTCTGGAAGCGGATGACCCCCACCGCGGGCTGGGTCGGGCTCGTCACCGGTACCGGCAGCGCCGTCTTCATCTGGCTGCTCGGCCAGTGGGGCGTCATCGACCTGCCCGGCCAGGGCATGGCGTTCGTCGCGGCCTCGGTCGGTTTCGTCATGGACATCCTCGTCAGCATCGTCGTCTCGCTGATGACCAAGCCGAAGCCCGTCGAACAACTCCGCGGACTGGTCTACTCGGCCACGCCCAAGGAGGACCTCGTCGATCCCCACGAGGCCGGGATGCCCTGGTACCGGCGCACGCTGCCGTTGGCCGGTATCGCCCTCGTGCTCGTGACCGCGCTCAACCTGATGTTCTAAGAGGAGAGACCCATGTCGACTTCCGCACCCACGGCGCACACCGCCGGCATCTTCGACATCCGCTCGATCATCGGGTTGCTCCTGGCGATCTACGGCGTGATCCTCGTCGCGATGGGAATGTTCGCCGATCCCGCGCTGGAGAAGACCGGCGGCGTGAACGCCAACCTCATCGCCGGGATCGCGCTGCTCGTCACCGGCGGGATCTTCCTGGTCTGGGTCAAGGTCCGGCCCATCGTCGTCGACGAGACCGCCACGTCCGAGGGCGAAAGGCGTTCCGGACACTGAGGATCCGCACACGCAGCAGGGGTCGTCGACAACGTGTCGGCGACCCCTGCTGCGACGTGGCGGAGGCGGACGGGGATCGAACCCGCCAGGCCGAGATGCTCGACCTCGTCGGTGTTGAAGACCGCGGGGCCCACCAGGAACCCAGACGCCTCCGCGCACCACTGTAGGGCGTGGCGCACGGTTCGTCCGTGACAGATGCACGGGTCCACCGGGCGGTGGCCGAGCAGACGCTGTCGGACATGAAGATCACCACGAACCTCGACACCCGCACGCACGAACCGCATCCATCCGGCCGCGCCGCCGCAGTCGGACATCACCTGCTCGCACGGTGGCCGTCGGTCCTCGGTCTGCTCGCACTCGCCGGCAACATCTCCGACCCCGATCCCCACCTGACCGCGATGATCATCATCCTGGCCTCGACGTGTTACCTCGGCGCGGCCGCCGTCGGCTCGCGACGGAGTTCCTGGGTGATGGTCGTCGTCGTGAGCATCGCCGTCGTCCTCGCCCGCCTCACCGGACTCGACGTGACCGCCACGCCTCTGGTGATGGGAGTGGGATTCGCCGTCTACGGCCTCCTCCGTCACACGGGATCGGCCCGACGCGAGGTCGGCCTCCAGAGCGCGGGATTCGTCGGCTTCGCCGCCATCGCGCTCACGGCGATGCTGTCCGGGCCGGCGCTCGCCGTGTACCTGGCGGCCGCCGCAGCGCTCGGGCACACCGTCTGGGACGTGATCCACCGGGTCCGCGACAAGGTCGTCAGTCGCTCGCTCACCGAGGCCTGCTTCGTCCTCGACCTCGGTCTGGGCGTCGCGCTGTTGGTGACGGCCTGGGCGATGCAACCGCTGTGACCAGGTCCCGTCGTCCCTTCCACCGCGCTCACGGCGCTGCCGGATGGGGTCACCCCTGCCCTGCGCGCCCATCGCGGTCGGCGGAGTCGACCGCGCCCCCGATGGTGCGCCGACTCGACGCAGCGCCCGAACGTGGCGCCTCCCGCGCCCCCACCCGCCCCCTCGACGGGGACAGCGCCCGCCTCCTCGGGGACGAGCTCACGGGGGTGTGGCGCGGCGTCCACGGTGACGTCCTCCGATCGGACGGGTGACGAGGGCGGATCGGTTGATTGATTCGACGGGCACAGCGGGCATCGTTGCCGCCACGGCGTCACACCCCCCACGGTGTTCACGCCACGCCGTGACCGCTCGTCGAAGGAGAACGGACATGCCGATCCTGAGCTACCGCGCCACGGTGTCTTCCCGGGGCGAGGGCCGCGGGCGATGACCTCACCGTGACCGACTCACCGCGGGCGCAGCAGGCGCGGCTCCTGGTCCTGACGCTGCTGCTGCTCAACCTGCCCATCGTCCTGCTGCTGGCCTCGAGCCAGGTCCGCTGGGTCCCCGGCGCGCCCGCCCTCGGAGTCACCCTGTTGCTGCTCGGGTACGCCGTGACGCAGGGGCTGGTACTCCACGGTGCGGTCACGCCCTGGGTGGACGGCGCTGGGCCGCAGGTCGCCGACCTCGGCCTGGTGCTCTCCACGGTGGCGCTCGCAGGACCGCTCACCCTCCTGGCCGAACCGTCGGCCGTTCCCTGGTCATGGGTGGCCGGATTCGCCGTCGGTGCCCTGGTGGTGCTGCACCCCTGCGGTCGGGGCGCAGTCCTCGTCGCCGCCGTCGTCCTGGGTGGCGGCGCCGTGAGCGTGCTTCTCGGCGGCGGCCTCAGGGATCTGCTCGTCCTCACCCTCGTGACCGCGGTCGGCGTGGCCGGGATGGGTGCCCTGACCGTATGGCTCCTGCGCCTGCTCATCGCGAGCGAGACCGGGCGGGAGGCACGCACGGCCCTGGCCGTCACCCAGGAGCGGCTGCGGCTGACCCGCGACCTCCACGACGTCCTCGCCCAGAACCTCACGGTCATCGCCCTCAAGGCCGAGCTGGTCGCCGACCTCACGGTCGCCGACCCGGCAGCGAGCTCGGGACAGGCCAGGGAGATCCGCACGTTGGCCGAGGCCGGCCTCCAGCGGGCCCGGGCGACGCTGCGGGGCCACGATCCGCTCGACCTGGACGAACAACTGCGCACCGCTGTCCGTGTGCTCGCCTCGGCAGGCATCGCCACCCAGGTCGATGCCACCCCCGTCGGGACGGGCGATGCGTCGCGGTACCTGGCAGCGGTCGTGCGGGAGGGTGCGACCAACGTGCTGCGCCACAGCGGGGCCACGACCTGCGCGATCACCGTGACGACCGGGCCGGGGGTGCCCGCCTGGCCATGACCAACGACCGGCCGCACCCACCGACCGGGCCGAGCGGGACGGGCCTGCGCGGTCTCGCCGAACGGGGTCACCCGCTGGGGGCCCGCGTGTCGTCGGCGGTGGTGGGGGAGAGCTTCGTCCTTCAGGTCGACGTGCCGAGGGGTTCCGCATGATCCGGGTGCTGCTCGTCGACGACGAGGAGCTGATCCGCGAAGCCCTTCGCTCGCTCCTGGAGCGCGAGGCCGACATCGAGGTCGTCGCCTGCGCCGCCGACGGGAGGTCGGCGGTGGAGGCCGCCCGGGGTCAGCGCCCGGACGTGGTCGTCGCGGACCTGACCATGCCGGGCCTCGACGGTCTCGGTGTCGTGCGTGAGCTGAGCCGGGTGCTGCCCGACTGTGCGGTGGTCATCCTCACCGGATACGGCAACCCGCTCGCGATCCGGCGCGCGTTGAGTTCGGGCGCGCGGGGGTTCCTCGCCAAGGGGGCGCCCGGCACCGCGCTGGCCGACGTCGTGCGGCGGGTGCAGGAGGGAAACCGCTACGTCGATCCGCTGTTGGCCGCGGACGCGTTGACCGCACCGCCCTCACCACTCACCGCCCGGGAGAGTGAGGTACTGCTGGCGGCCGGCGCCGACGGGGTGGTCAAGGACGCCGCGCGTGCCCTGCATCTCGCGACCGGCACGGTGCGGAACCACCTCACGACCGCTGCGGCCAAGCTGGGGGCGCGAGGCCGCGTCGAGGCCTACCGCCTCGCCCGGGACCACGGCTGGATCTGAACCCCTACCGCAGGGCTTGGGCGAGCATCACGATGATGCCCTCGGGGCCTGAGCGGACCGGTCAGTCGGACACCGCTCCCGCGCGGCGCAGGTGGCGGTCCGCTCCGGCGGTGTCTCCCGAGCGGCGCAGGGCCTGGCTCATGAGCAGGTGGACCTCACCGTCGTCGGGCGTCTCGTCCAGGAGCTGCGCGAGCTTGTCGCGGGCGGCGCCCAGGCTGGCCGAGGCCAGCAGAGCGCGAGCGGTCAGCAACTCCAGCCCGCGGTCACCATCGAGCTCGGGTCGCAGGGGCTCCAGCAGGTACAGGCATCCCAGCGGGTCGGGGATCTCGAGCAGGGCCCTGGCCGACCGCAGGCGGCGGACCTCATCCGGCACCTCCCGCGCCGGTGTGAGGGCCGCGATCGCCTCGGCGAGGATCTCGGGCGGCTGCGCGCCGGCCGCGACGATCCGATCTGCCTGCACGAACGTCGGGGAACTCTGCACACCGAGGGCGCGGCCGGTCAGGAGCGCCTCCCTGGTCGCTCGTTCCAGCGGGTCGTCGCGCAGGTCGTCGCCCGGCTCGAGGTAGGCCGGGGCGTCGACCCCGTCCACCGAAGGGCGCGGACGCGGGAGGCCGTGGCGCTCGGCGATCGGGTCCAGCACGTCGAGTCGTGCCACGTCGCATCCGGCGACGAAGTGGGCGTGCAACAACTCCTCTGCGACAGTCCACTGGAGTTCCGGCCCCGCCGGCCCGGCCGCGGTGATCAGACGCTGGGCGCCCCAGCTGTTGGCGCGCCACCGTGGACCCCATCCCGGTCCGATGCCGAGGTCGGCCGCCAGCCGACGGACCTCGAACGTGCGATCGCTGCGGGAACCGCCGGCGGGCGTCCGGTCCTGCAGGTCCTCCCAGGCGCGTGCATCCCCGAGGACCTGGTCCAACGACTCGGACGGACGCGGGGCGGAGGGGTCGATGAGGTAGGGCTTCCAGCGCACCTCGACGTCGTGCCCGACCTCCTCCAGAGCCAGGCCCAGCCGCCGAAGCCCGATGTAGGCCCAGGGGCAGAGCACGTCCGCGTACATGTCGAGAGTGATCACCCGCACGAGACTAGGTGGCTGCCGATCGGTCCCGTCGATCAGCGGCGGAAGACGGCGGGATCGGCACCTTCTAGAGGAGCCCGCGTTGGTAGCCGACGCGGACGGCGGCGGCGCGGTCGTTGACGCCGAGCTTGGCGAAGGCGTGATTGAGGTGGGTCTTGATGGTGGCCTCACCGACGTGCATGCGGGCCGCGGCGGCGCTGTTGGTGAGGCCTTCGGCGACGAGGCGCAGCGCCGCCAGTTCGCGCTCGGTGAGGTGTTGTTCGGTGCGGCGGTGGGCCAGCACGGCGAGCGCCTCGGCCGTGAGCACCGGTCGGCCGGCAGCGAGTTCGGTGACGGCGTGCACCAACTCGCTACGGCGGGCGTCCTTGAGCAGGTAGCCGTCGGCCCCGGCCTCGAGGCTGGTGCGGATGTCGCGCTCGGTGTCGTAGGTGGTGAGCACGAGGATGCGCGGGGTGGTGCGACCTCCGGCGCGCAGAGCGACGATCGCGTCGAGCCCGTCCCCGCCGGCCATCCGCAGATCCAGCAGCACCACATCGGGCCGGGTCGCGTCGATGACCACCAAGGCCTCGCGTCCGTCGGCGGCCTGCCCCACGACCTCGATGCCCGCCTCGGCCTCGAACATGCCGACCAGCCCGCTGCGGACCACCGGATGGTCGTCCACGACGACGAGCCGGACCACGCGCTCGGCGGAGAGCGCCGGGACGACCGGATCAGTCGCGTCGGCGAGGTCCTCGGCGCGAGATCGTGGGCGTGGGTCGTCGGTGCTCATCGTGGGATGGCCGCGGTCAGGACGCAGCCGCCTCCTTCACGAGTCTGCAGGGTGAGGGAGCCGCCCGCGGCGGACATCCGGTGACGCATGCCGGGCAGGCCGCACCCCTCCCGGTGAGGTCGAGGCAGCCCGGTTCCATCGTCCTGGACCGTCAATCGGATGTCGCCGGACAGGTAGGCCAGGGTCACGTCGACGCGGGCGGCCCGAGCGTGCCGCGCCACGTTCGACAGCGCCTCCTGGCACACCCGCAGCAGGTCGGCGTCGTGAGCGCCGTCGACCGGCCGTCCGACGACCTCGAACTCGACCGTCACACCGCTGGAGGCGGACCACCCGGCCACGAGGGTCCGCAAAGCCCCCGGCAGATCGGTCTCGTCCAACCTCGGGGAGGCCAGCGCGGCCACGGCACGGCGGGCCTCGCCCAGGCTTTCTCGGGCCGTGGCGTCGGCGTCGCCGAGATGTCCTCGGGAGTCCTGCACGGTCGTCGCCTCGGCGGCCGCCTCGATCTGGCGCAGGAGGGCGATGAGTCCCTGGGCGACGGTGTCGTGGATCTCGCGCGAGATCCGTTGCCGCTCCTCCAAGGCGCCGGACTCCCGGGCCTGCCGGACCACCTGGTCGCGGAGCTCGGCGTTGACCCGCTCGGCCTCCTGCAGGTCGGCCAGGGCCTGCTCGAGGCGGGTCACCGTCCGCTGTCGATGGCCGTCGACCTGCACCATGAAGACCGCCAGGGCGCCGTTGACGACGAGCAGCAGCGCGAAGAGGACCGGCCGCTCCAGCGCCCCCTGCGGCCCTCCCGACTGGGCCAGGGCGTTGAGCGAGGCCGCGGCGACGAGAGCGGCGGGCTGGGCGGCTCCGGAGAAGACCGCGACGGCGTCCAGGTAGCCGACGAACGCGTACACGCCGAACAGTGGGCTCAGGGTCAGCAGGCCCAGGGTGAGCAGCAGGTTCAGCACGAAGCAGGCCACCAGTGCCCGCCTGGACCGTGCCCGATGCCCCCACCACAGTCGCAGCGCGACCGTCACCGCTGTGAGGCCGAGCACCGAGGCGAACCAGACGGAGCCACGAGGGCGGGTGTCGACCGCCGCGACACCGATGAACGCCAGGGCCAGCAGCACGTACGGGGTCCACGCCAACGCCCGGCCCAGCGGCGGCCCCGAAGGAGCGTGCCGTGGACCGGGCGTCCGGGACTGCACGACGTGGGTCATGGCGCCTCGAACCGGAAGGTGCGGGCGGCCACGGCTGATGCGACCGTCGTCCAGACGAGCAGGATCGCCATGGAGGCGGGACCGGGCCACTGCCCCGACATCGCCCGCAGCATCCCGTCGGCGGCGGCGCCTCCGGGAGTGAGGTCGGCGACGGCGGTCAGGGCCGGAGGGAACAGCGCCCGCGGGACCCACATCCCGGCCATGAACCACATGCAGGCGGCGACGAACCCGCCGAGGCCGGCCCCGACCCGGGAGGTGCGGGCGATCCCGCACAACAGGGCACCGACGGCCAGGAACGACAGCGCGGCCAACGTGGCCGTGAGGGCGAAGGCGGCCGGATTCGCCGGAAGAGGAAGGCCGAGCAGCGCCGGCACCACCACGAGGACGAACGACATGCCCAGACTCAGACCGAGCACCAGGACCACGATCGCGGCGAGGAGCTGCCAGGCCGGAGCCGGCGTGGTGCGTAACCGTCGCAGCACTCCGTGCTCGCGGTACTGCGTGACGATCGTGGGCAGCACCTGCAGCGCGAGCACGGAGGAGGTGAAGAGCACCAGCACCGGTTGGTAGACCTGGGCGAAGCTCAGCCCGTCCAGGAACGGCCGCGGAGCCGCCACGGGAGGGACCAGGGGAGTGATGACGGCCGCCAGGAGCGGCAGCAGGACGGCCCAGATGATCGGGCCCGGCTCGCGGGCGAGGAGGCGAGTCTCGTTGCCGAGCAACGCCGTGAAGGGCCGGCGGGTGCTCATCGGTCGACCTCCTCGGCGGTCAGGGCCAGGTAGGCGTCGTCGAGGGTGGGGCCGGTGATCCGCAGTCCGTCGAACCGGATGTCGGCGCGCGTGAGGTACGCGAGTACCTGTTCGGGGCCTCTGGCGGTGGTGCGCACCGCGACCCGTGATCCCGTCACCGTCACCTCCCGGACGGAGGGCAGGTCGTGCAGCCCGTCGAGGGTGCACGGCGGCTGGTCCGTGGTGAAGCAGATCAGCGTGTGCCCTCCACTGTGGGCCAGCTCGGCCGGGCTGTCGAGAGCGGTGATCCTGCCCTCGGCGACGATCGCGACCCGATCGCAGAGGAATTGGGCCTCCTCCATCGAGTGGGTGACGAGCACGATCGTCAGGCCGTCTGCCTTGAGATCGACGAGGAACCGCCAGATCTCGCGCCGGGCCGCCGGGTCCAGGCCGGTGGTCAGCTCGTCGAGGATGGCGATCCGCGGCCGGCCGACCAGGGCGAGGGCGACCGACAGACGCTGCCGCTGGCCACCGGAGAGGTGCTCGAATCTGGTGTCGGCATGCCGGGTCAGACCGAACCGGGCCAAGAGCTCTGCGGTGTCGCGGGGAGCCCGGTAGAAGGTGCGGTAGAGGTCGATCGCCTCACGCACGGTGATCTTGGCCGGTTGCCGGGCCTCCTGCAGCTGTATCCCGAGCAGCTCACGGAGTACGCGATCCTCGTGGGTCGGGTCGAAGCCGGCCACCTGCACCGATCCGCCGTCGCGGGGGCGCAGACCGCCGATCAGCTCGACGGTCGTCGTCTTGCCGGCTCCGTTGGGGCCGAGGATGCCGAGCACCTCGCCCTCGCGGACGGTCAGGTCGATCCCGTCGACCACGGCGCGGCCCGAGTAACTCTTGCGCAGACCCGCCACTTCGATGATGTCCATGCGGTCCACGGTCCCCCCGTGGGCGACCTGGCGCGTCCACCGATCGGCTCAGCCCCGCCGGCGGCTCGGTGGAGGCGTGAGCGGGGGCGCCGGCCCTACGTCGAGGACGCTCCGACGTGAATCCACGTGAGCACACTGCGCGCATCAAGGGAGATGCAACGACATGAGAGCACTTCGATATTCGATCAACGTCACCCTCGACGGCTGCTGCCACCACGAGGCGGGCCTCCCTCCCGACGAGGAGTCGATGCGGTACTGGGCCGCCGAGGAGATGGAACGGGCCGACGCCCTGCTGTTCGGCCGGGTCACCTACGGGATGATGGAGTCGGCATGGCGCCGTCCCGCCACGGGCACGTGGCCTGAATGGATGAGTGAGCGGGAGTTGCCGTTCGCCGAGTCCATCGATCCGGCGAAGAAGTACGTGGTGTCGAGCACGCTGAGCGGGGTCGATTGGAACGCCGAGCTGGTGCGCGGCGACCTGGGGCAAGCGGTTCAGAGGCTCAAGCAGGAACCGGGCGAGTACCTGTACGTGGGCGGCGTGACGCTCCCTCTGGCACTGGCGGAGCTGGGGCTGATCGACGAGTACGTCTTCCTCGTGCAGCCGGTCCTCGCCGGACATGGGCCGACGTTGTTCGCCGGTCTGCGCGAACGCATTCAGCTCGACCTCGTGGATCGTCACGAGTTCCGGTCGGGGGTGGTGGCCATGCGGTACCGGCCCTCGTGAGTCCTGGCGTGATGATCGATCACCTCAGACCACCGCCACCAGCGGCTGTGAGTGCCCCTGTCGGGCCGTGCGACTGCGTCCTCCTCGAATCGGTGCGGGCGCCATGCCCCGCCGGTCAGCCGAGAGCTGCGCGGCCCCGGTCAGCCTGCCGACGCTGATGCGTCGGTCTCCTTGGGATGCCCTGTCGAACACCGCTCCAACCGGACGACCCCGCGCACTTTCCCTGCGGGTCGGGCGTGACCACGAAGTACCAGATCCGGCCTCCGTCAGACACCTTGTACTGCCGTCGGCCGTAGGTCACGCCCTGCCAAGAGACCCGGGCATAGTCGGCCTTGAGCTTGTACTGGCGTTGCGTCTCATCCAAGGGGGCTGCCGTCAGCCGGTCCCAGGCATCGGTGGTGGCGCTACGTGTGGTGGACAGCAGATCGGTCCAACCCTTGGCAGCAGCGTTGCTGTGAAACTCGACGCGGTACTCGATTCGTTCACCGGTCGCGGGACGGAGCCTGCTTCTTGCTCACGTGAGGACGGGGCGCTGTACTGCGACCGGCTCGTCCAGGAGATTCAGATCAGCACCGGCGGGGTCGATCCCGGCCGCATAGGCAGTCGCACTCTCCTTCCAGGCTTCGATCTCGATGGAGAGCTTGCGGAAATCGCCGATCGAGGCGCACGCACGGGCCGTCCGGAGGTACTCCCCGACGAAACTGCGCCGGTGCTCATCCGGGAGGAAATCGATCCAGGGCAGCACGTCGGACATGCTGTCGGAAATTCGGTCTGCAGTCCGTTCGTCCAGGCTCGCGGCGATCAGCCGAGAGAGCTGATCGAGCACGCCGATCTGGCCATCGTGCCGGGTCGCGTTGGAGACCACGAGATCCTCCTCGCCGCGCCGGGTCAGGCGGATGTCCTCACCGGCGGCATCGGCCAGCACCTGGGTGGGGCGGCGGATGAAGTCGCTGAACGTGGCGGTGCGCATGATCCCATCAATGCAGAACTAGTGCAGAAGTCGCAGGCGTTCCCCGGCTCCAGGCCACGGTGGGGTTTGGCGCGTGCGTTCGGAGGGCGGCGGCGCAGATCCTCTACCGCTCCCGGCAACACGTAGGGTCGGTGACGGATCCGCTCACGAGGGGGCGATCCGGAAGGGAACCCCATGTCCGACGCACTGCGCCTCACCCAGTTCGCCGCCGGTGGCGGTTGCGCCTGCAAGCTGCCCGCGGGCCAGCTCGAGGAGGTGGTGGCGGGGCTCATCGGTCAGAGTCACCCGGACCTGCTCGTCGGTCTGGACGCCGGTGACGACGCGTGCGCCGTGCGGGTCGAGGTCGGCCCGGGTGGGGGTCGACCGCCGTGATCTCGACGGCCGACTTCTTCACCCCGATGATCGACTCGCCCTACGACTGGGGGCGGATCGCCGCGGCCAACGCGCTCTCCGACGTCTACGCCATGGGCGGGACCCCGGTGCTCGCCATCAACCTCGTCGGCTGGCCGACCGATCTGCTCCCCAACGAGGTGCTAACCGAGGTGCTGCGCGGCGGTCTCGACGTCGGCCGTGAGGCGGGGTGTCCGGTGGCGGGCGGCCACTCCATCACCGCACCGGAGCCCATCTACGGCATGGCGGTCACGGGCATCGCCGACCCGGACCACCTGCTGCGCAACGACGCCGCCGAACCCGGCCTGCCGATCAGCCTCACCAAACCCATCGGCGTCGGACTGCTCAACAACCGCCACAAGGCCACCGGCGAGCGGTTCGAGGAGGCCGTTCACTCCATGACCCGGCTCAACGCCCAGGCGAGCCGCGACGCGCTCGCGGCGGGCGCGCGGGCGGCGACCGACGTCACCGGGTTCGGTCTGCTCGGGCACCTGCACAAGATGGCTCGGGCCTCGGGGGTGAGCGCGATGATCGACCACCGCGCGGTCCCCGTCATCGACGCCGCGCGGGAGGCGTTGCGCGACGGATTCGTCCCCGGCGGCAGCCGCCGCAACCTCGACTGGGTGCGCCCGCACCTGTCCGTCGAGAACCAGGCGGTCGGTGAGGACGAACTCGTCCTGCTCGCCGACGCGCAGACCTCCGGCGGGCTGCTCGTCGTCGGCGAGATTCCCGGTGCGCCCGTCATCGGCGAGACGATCCGGCCCCGGGACGGTGCCACGCTGGTCGTGCGCTGACCTGCGAGGTTGCGCAGCCGACCTGCGCGACGGCGCCGGCGGCTACGAGCTGGTTCGGCTCGGCAGGTTCACGCCGCCTGGGCGGTGATCGGAAGACCTGCGGCGCGCCAGGCGGCGAATCCGCCGTCGACCGCGTCGACCCAGGGGAGTCCCGCGCTGTGCAGGTGGTCGGCGATGCGCCGGGCGAGCACACCGTCGGTCGAGACGAGCACGACCGCCGAGTCCTCGGCCATCCGCCGGACCTGGGACAGACCTTTTGCTGGGTGCGCGGGGTCGAGCAGCACGGTGTCGACCCCGAGATCACCGTCGGCGAGACGAGCGGGCGTCGGTCGCAGATCGACGATGACGGCCCGGCCGTAGAGCGCGTCCTGATAGGCGGCCCGCGCACTGGTCGTGCCCGCGCCCTTCAGGGTGGTTCCGGCGAACAGGGAGGTCAGCAGGGCGGTCACGGTGGCGTGATCGACGGCGGGCGCGGTCGTGTCGGGGGCAGTCGCAGTCATGGCGGATGTCTTTCGGATCGAGCGGAGGCGGACGGGAGCGGTCAGAGACGACAGCACAGGGGCCGACACATTCGGCCACCCATCGACACCTCACGTCGCGTTATGAAAGACATAACGCAATAGAACTTTGTCCGAGGGGTCGCCGTCCATCACGTCGGGCTGATTTCTCGGATTCCGGACACCCTGTCCGTCCGCGTCGACCCAGGAGCGACGGCCTGGAACCCGCTGACGCGCCCACACGCGGCGCGAAGCCCCCACACAAGCTCGAGCCGCCTCCGATCGGAGGCGGCTCGAGTTCTCGAGGTGAGGCTCGTGCGTCAGGACGTGGTGGGGCGGGCCGGCTTCTTCGTGATGAGCGGGAGGACCGCCGCGACGACGGCGATGGCGCCGATCACCGTGAAGGCCAGGGTGTAGTTCTGCTCCGCGCCGATGAGTGCCGTGGTGATGAGCGGGCCGGCGACGCCACCGATGCTCCACGCGATGAGCATGAGGCCGTAGATACCGCCGGCGTTCTTGACGCCGAAGAACTGTCCCGCGGTCGAGGGCATCGCGCCGAATCCGCCGCCGTAGCAGGTGTAGATGAGCGCGGCGAGGATGACGAACGCCCACGCCGCCGTCGCGTGCGGGATGGCGATGAGCGCCAGACCCTGGATGGCGAGGATGCCGACGAACGCGGGCATCTTGCCGATCTTGTCGCTCAGCCACGCCCAGAAGATGCGTCCCGCGCCGTTGAACAGACCGAGGAATCCGACGAGGGCCGCGGCGGCGGCTCCGGAGAATCCCGCGACGTCGACGGCGGTGGCGCTCGCGACCGAGATCAGCGAGATGCCGGCCGTGACCGAGAACGCGAGGATGGCGGTGAGGAGGAACCACTGCGGGGTGCGCAGAGCCTCGGCCTGCGTGAAGTCGCGCCCGGCGTGCTGCTGCGTCGTGCCGGAGGTCGCCGTGGCGTCCGTCTTCTTCGCCGGCGGGTTGGCGAACGTGAGCGCACCGAGGACACCGAGGACGAGGTAGGCGATACCCAGCGGCAGGAAGGCCGCCGCGGGCTCCGCACGGTTGCCGCCCAGCAGCCACTCGGCCACCGGTGCGGTGATGACGGCGCCGAAGCCGAAACCACCGACCGCGATACCGGTGATGAGGCCCGCCTTGTCGGGGAACCACTTCTGCAGCATCGCGATAGGCACGATGTAGGCCAGGCCGAGGCCGAAGCCGGACAGCACGCCGTAGCCCAGGATGAGGATCCACAAATCGCCCGCGTCACGGGCGAACGAGCTGAGGATGATCCCGATGGAGTAGATGACGACACCGGTGAGCGCGACCGTGCGTGGACCGCGCCGGTCCTGGATGCGGCCACCGATGAACGTGCCGACGAAGATCATGCCGATGGCCACCTCGAACGGGATGGCCGCCTGCACCTTGGTCAGTTGCAGAGCCGACTGATCGCTCTGGAACGCCCGGCTGAACACGCTCCACGCGTACACCGCGCCGATCGCGAGTTGCACGAGGACGCCACCGGCGAGGATCACCCACCGGTTGCGGGTCTTCGCCGGCTCGGCGGTCGAGGAGGAGGTGGGAACACTCGACATGGTGCCTCCGATGAGTCGGGCGGAGGCGACGAGGCGTTCCGCGGAGGTGAGGGGGTGGGCTCAGAAGGGGTTGACGGCCATGCCGCTGTGGTGGGCGACGCGCTGGTCCTGTTCGCTGCGTTCGGGTGGCTCACCCAGGCGCCGCTGTTCGAGTCGCTTCTCCAGCCGTTCGCGCTGGGGGACGACCGTGTACTTGGGGTCGCGGGCCGAGGTCATCCCCGCTTCGAACACGCCGAAGCGGGTGAGGGCCGACCCGACGTTGAGGGCGAGCCCGGCGAGGATCGCCGTGCTGCGCCGATGCCCGGACAGGGCGGCGAGGGTGGCGCCGCCGATCGTCAGGGCCTTGGCGGTGGTGAGGTACCGGCCGGCCTTGCCCTCGTGGAGCGGTTCGGCCAGCATCCCGAGTTCGCGCTGCATGATCTGGAACGCGGCGAGTTCGAGGACGGACCCACCGACGGCGAGGCGCCGTGCCGGGCCGCACTCGACCGGATCCGTGCAGGTCATCGCGGCGCCGCCGGCCGCGGCCAGCGCGGAGCCGACGAAGACGAACGGGAGCTGCTTGTACGAGGCGTGCCACGTCGGAGTGGCCGTGTCGGACAGGAGCACGGCCGTGTACGCGGCCAACGGGGCCGAGAACGCTCCCGCCCCGAGGCTCGCGAGGCGGTCACCGATCGGCCAGAACTGTTGGCCGGGAACGTCCTTGGGGACGACGAAGCGCATCACCTCGGACACGGCCGCAGTACCGGTGAAGGCACCGAATCCGGCGAGGATCCACGAGCCCACCGACATGGGGGAGGTCAGCTTGACCGTGCGCATCATGTTGAGGAACCGGCTGGGCTTGCCGAGATCGGCGATGAGCGCGCCCGTGCTGCCGACCAGCGCGGCGAGCGCGATGAGGCGACTGTTGCGCTGCAGCTCGTGCCGGCCGGTGAACTCACCGCCGGCCGCCACCAACGCCGAGCCCGCGGCCAGGCCGCCCATGTAGAGGTAGGCGGGGATCTCGTGCTTCCACGGCGCCGGCTTGACGATGTTGCGGCCGTAGTAGGAGCTGAACTCCGCCGGCGGCACCATGATCTCTTCGCGTTGCCGCTTGCGACGGCCACCGCCACCGCGCGCCTGCGGTTCCTCGGCGGGTCGGGTGCGTCGCGCCTCGGCGTCCGAGGGCGCAGTTCCGCCGGTGACCGAGCGCACGAGGTGGGGCACGGTGCTGCCGAGCCCGGCCACGGCGGTGCGGGCGGTGTCGCGGGCCTGGATCAGGGAGCGCTTGACGGCAGGCGTCGCGTCGTCGACCCGCGAGCGTGTCTGCGCGAACGTGCGCGGCGGCGTGGGCTCGGCGCCGACGGTGCCCAACTCGGGGGCGATGACCCCGGGGGAGGGCGGGGGTTCGTCCTGCCCGACGCCGGTGGACGTCGAGGGGCCGGGGTGATCGAAGCCGGGTTCGGAGTGGGGACCGAAAGGGGTGCTCATGCTCGCCGTCCGATGAAACTCAGGGCCGCGCCCGCGAGCATGGTGAGCCCCGCGAATCCGGCCTTGCGGAAGATGTCGGGCAGGTCGGCCGTCGTCACGATCGGGTCCGGCGGAAGGCCGTACACCTCCGGCTCGTCGAGCAGCAGGAAGATCGACCCGGTGCCGCCGACGCCGTCGTTCTCGTCGGCGCCGTACACGCGCGCCTCGGTGTACCCCTTGGCCTGCAGCGTCTGAGCCCGTTCGGAGGCCCGGCGGCGCATCTCCTCGAGGTCGCCGAACTGGATCGACGTCGTCGGACATGCCTGCGCACACGCCGGCAACTGGTCGGCGCCGATGCGGTCGTAGCACAGGGTGCACTTCTGGGCGATGCCCTCGTTCTTGACCACGCCGGTCTCGCCGTCGGGGCGCTCACGCCGTTCGATGACACCGAACGGGCAAGCGGCGACGCAGTATCCGCAGCCGTTGCAGATCTCGTCCTGCACGACGACGGTGCCGAACTCGCTGCGGAACAGTGAGCCGGTGGGGCATACGTCGAGGCAGGCGGCGTGGGTGCAGTGCTTGCACACGTCCGAGGCGATGAGCCAGCGGAAGTTGGGCAGGGTGCCCGAGGCGAGTGCGGCCTCCGCGGCCCGTTGCGCGGCGTCGGTGTCGTCGAGGTCGGTGGGCGCCTCGGCGAACAGATCGGCGATGTCCACCGACGCGGCGGTGCCGGGCCCGGTGAGCGGGAGTCCCGTGCGCGCGGCGGACCCGACGAGCTGTTCGGTGGCCCTCGGCAGCACGCCGGGGACCGGCTCGGAGGTGCGCATCGACGGCATCCCCAGGTCGACCAACCGGCGGCCCGACTCCCGGGCCTTCTCGACCCGCTCGGTCGTCTGCTCGACGAACGCCACGTGTCTCCACGTGCTGGCGCCGAGGGAGATCGAGTTGTCGTAGGAGTCGCCCGTCATCCCCAAGCGGTCCATGGGGAGGGCGTTCCACTCCTTGCACGCCACCTCGCACGCCTTGCACCCGATGCAGATCGAGGTGTCGGTGAAGAAGCCCTTGCGCGGCGGCGGATCCTCCCACCCGGCGTCGCGCGCCGGGTCGGTCGGTCCCGAGAGTTGGTTGCGCCAGAAACCCATCGACTCAGTCCTTCTCGTCCGGGACGTCCGGGACGTCCGGGACGTCCGAGGCGGAGGCGGCCGAGTCGTCCTCAGGGCTCGGCTGTTCCTCGGCCTCGCGCTGCGCGATCAAGGCGTCGTCGGTGTAGGAGTCGCGCGGCTCCGCGTCGACATGGCGCCTGATGTTGCCCGTCTGCGTGGTGATGCCCGACAACGACCGGTACTCCTCCACCAGGCGCAGCAGGGCCTCCCCGGTGGGGCGACGCCCCGGCCGGATGTCGCAGCTGGCGACCTTGCTCTCCTGGATCGCCACGTTCGGGTCGAGCGTGACACCCAGCAGGTCGTTGGCGCCGTCACCGGAGACGACCGCGCCGTCACCGCCGACACCCCAGTGGTAGGGCAGACCGATCTGGTGGATGGTCTGCTCACCGATCCGCAGGGGGCGCAGGCGCTCTGTCACGAGCACGCGGGCCTCGATCGCCGAGCGCGGCGACACGATCGTCGCCCACCCGCCGTTCTCCAGACCGCGTTCCTTCGCCAGCGCCGGGGACACCTCGCAGAAGAACTCCGGCTGGAGTTCGGCCAGGTAGGGCAGCCAGCGACTCATGCCACCAGCGGTGTGGTGCTCGGTCAACCGGTAGGTCGTGAAGACGTACGGGTACACGCCCACGCCGTATTCGCCGTACGACGGCGCCGACAGGTTGTCCTTGCGCGGGTAGACGAACCGTGAGGGGTTGCGCTGCTGCGTGTACAGCGGGTTGTCGACCGGTGACTCCTGCGCCTCGTAGTGCGTCGGCATCGGCCCGTCGAGCATGCCCTTGGGTGCGTACAGCCAGCCCTTGCCGTCGGCCTGCATGATGAACGGGTCGTCGCCGGCGAGACCGCGAGGTCCGCCCGTTCCAGGCTCCGGCCGGTAGTCCGGCGGGGTGCCGACCGGGAAGTCCGGGACGTCGTGCCCGGTCCACTTGCCGGCCTCCGCGTCCCACCAGATGTAGGCCTTGCGCTCGCTCCACGGCTTGCCCTCGGGGTCGGCCGAGGCGCGGTTGTACAGGATGCGGCGGTTGGCCGGCCAGGCCCAGCCCCACTCGGGGGAGACCCAGTTCTGCTCGGAGTCGGGCTTGCGGCGTTCGGCCTGGTTGATGCCGTCGGCGTACACCCCGCAGTAGATCCAGCAGCCACCACTGGTGGAGCCGTCCGCCTTCATCTGGGTGAACAGCGGCAGCATCTGCCCGGCCTTCTCACCGGTGAGGTAGCGCCCGTTGATCTCCTGCAGGACGGACTGCGCGTCGATCTCGCCGTGCTCGTCGAGCGGGTAGTCCCACGTGAGGTCGAGGACGGCCCGGTCGCGCGGGTCGGCGCTGTCGGCCAGCTTGCGCCGGATGATGTTGCCCAGCTCGAAGAAGAACTCCAGCTCTGAGGTGGAGTCGCCCGGTGGGGCCACGGCCGCCTCGCGCCACTGCACGAGCCGCTGGGTCTGGGTGAACGTGCCCGACTTCTCGGCGTAGGCCGCAGCGGGCAGGAAGAACACCTCGGTGCCGATGTCCTCGGTCTTCATCTCGCCGGTGGCGATCTCGGGTCCGCTCTTCCAGAACGTCGCGGACTCGATGAGCGCCAGGTCGCGGACGACGAGCCACTTGAGCTTGCTCATCGCCTCGCGCTGCAGGCGTCCGTGGCTGGAGCCGACCGCCGGGTTCTGGCCGAGCAGGAAGTACCCCTCGACCGTCCCGTCGATCATCCCCATCATCGTGGCGTAGGTGTTGTGGTTGCCGTTGATGCGCGGCAGCCGGTCGAAGCACCAGTCGTTGTCCTGGGTGGCGGCGTCGCCGTACCAGGCCTTGAGAAGGCTGACGGTGTACGTGTCCGCCTCGGTCCAGAATCCCTTCTGGTCCTTGCTCGAGATGGCCTTGATGTAGTCGTCGAACGTGTCGTGCGTGCCGGCCTTCGGCATGGGCAGGTAGCCGGGGAGCAGGTTGAACAGCGTCGGGATGTCGGTGCTGCCCTGGATGCTGGCGTGTCCGCGCAGCGCCATGATGCCGCCGCCGGGACGACCGACGTTGCCCAGCAGGAGCTGCAGGATCGCCGCCGTGCGGATGAACTGGGCTCCCAACGTGTGCTGGGTCCAGCCCACGGCGTAGGCGAAGCACGTCGTGCGATCGCGGCCGCTGTTGGTGGTGACGGCCTCGGCGATGTAGGCGAAGTCGTCCTGGGAGACACCGCAGGTGCGCTCCACGAGTTCGGGTGTGTAGCGGGCGAAGTGCCGCTTGAGTACCTGCAGGACGCACCGGGGGTGCTGCATCGTCTCGTCGCGCTTGACGATCGCGTGCTCGAGCGAGGGGCCCCCGGAGCCGTACTCGTCACCGGAGGAACGCTCGCGCTTCTCGCTGCCGTGTTCGTCCTGCTGGTCCTCGCTCGAGCCCTCGACCGTGTCGTCGCCGGCGGCCGAGTCGTACCCCCACGACGTCATGTCGTAGGTGCCGGTCTCGGGGTCGTAGCCGGAGAAGATGCCGTCGAGTTCTTCGGTGTCCTGGAAGTCCTCGTCGACCAGCGTGGGCGCGTTGGTGTAGGCGCGCACGTACTCCTCGAAGTACAGGTCGTTGCTCAGCACGTGGTTGATGAGTGCACCGAGCAGCACGATGTCGCTACCGGCGCGGATCGAGACCTGCTTGTCGGCCACGGCCGACGTACGCGTGAATCGCGGATCGATGTGGATGACCTTGGCCCCACGCAACTTGGCCTCGGTGACCCACTGATAGGCCACCGGATGGTTCTCGGCCATGTTGGAACCCTGGATGACGATGCAATCGGCATTCGCCATGTCCTGCACGAACTGCGTGGCGCCGCCGCGCCCGAACGAGGCCCCCAGACTGGGGACGGTGGCGGAGTGTCAAATACGGGCCTGGTTCTCGATCTGGACGGCGCCGAGACCGGTGAAGAGCTTCTTGATCAGGTAGTTCTCTTCGTTGTCGAGCGTCGCCCCGCCCAGGGACGCGATGCCCATGGTGCGGTTGAGCGCGCGGCCCTGCTCGTCCTCGTCCTGCCACGTGCGCCGCCGCGTCTCGAGGATGCGGTCGGCGATCATCTCGGTGGCCTCGGCCGCGCTCAGCTCGGTCCACTCGCTCGCGTGCGGTGCGCGGTAGAGGACCGTGGTCTGACGGGTCGTGGAGTTGACGAGTTGCTCGCTCGCGCTGCCCTTGGGGCACAGGCGCCCACGGGAGATGGGCGAGTCGGGGTTGCCCTCGATCTGGACGATCTTCTCGTCCTTGACGTAGATGTTCTGGCCGCACCCGACGGCGCAGTAGGGGCACACGCTCTTGGCGACCCGATCCGCCGTGTTCGTGCGGGTGGTCAACGACTTCGTGTGACGCGTGGCCACCGCGGGCCCACGCCCGAGGAAGTCGCCCTCTTTCAGTTGCCGGAGAACCGGCCACCCGAGGAAAGCCTGAGTGATCGACATGCCCTCACCTCGTTTCGTGATGACTGTCACTGTAGCCGCGCCCGGCCCGGGGTCTCTCCGAGACGTGCTCTTTCCGTCCGGCGCGTCGGGCCCGGTGTGGCCGGTGTGTTCGACCGCGGCGGAGCAACCGGTTCGGCTCGTGGTGGACGGTGAGTCTCGGCTACCGCGACCGTTCGTCGACGTGGGGCGACCGGCCCCCTTGTCGGGCCCCTTCGGCGCGCGCAGGGTATGGACAAGCGTCGGGGATATGCGCCACCCTTGACTGACCGTCCGGACGGTACAGTCGAGATGGGTGGACCCCGATCGCCCGAACAACAGGAGGAGGTGTCGCTCGATGAGCGTTTTCCCGCGAGTCGTCGTCGATGAATCACACAGCGAGGCATGGTCGCTGGACCTGCAGGCCGCTGCCCTGATCAATCCGGCCCAGCCGGCCGACGCCAGTTACGCCCAGGCCGCGGAGACCCTCCGTCACCGCGGGTACGAGGTCGTGCCGCACACCGAGGGCGAGATCGACGAGGGGGTGCTCCGCGACGCCGACGTCCTCGTGGTGGCCCACCCCGCCGACTCCGGCTCCGAGCGCACGAGCGGGTCGGGCAGCCCCGTGTTCACGCCCGCCGAACTTGACACCCTGGAGTCCTACGTCCGCGGCGGCGGAGGGCTCGTCGTCCTCGGTGAGTGCCAGCAGGGGTCGTACGGCTCCAACCTGCTCGAGCTGCTCGACCGGTTCGGCGTCGGGATCCGCAACGACACCGCGCACGACGGCACCCACCGGTTCAACGGCGTCTCGGCGTGGGTCATGGGAGCCCCGGACGCCGACGCGGCCGACCGGCGCGGCGGGGTGCTGTCCGGTATCGACGAGGTGTGCTTCTACCGTGCGGGCACGCTGACGGTGCAGGACGGCGACTCCCGCAAGGCCGAGGACGTGCGAATCCTCTTGCGCACCAGCGCTGTTGCCGACCCGGCAGGAGCGCCTCTGGCGCTGACCGCCCGCCCGGGCGAGGGTCGTCTCGTCGTGCTCGGCGACTCCGACCTGTTCGGCGACGACTCGATCGACGACTTCGACCACCGCGCCCTGTGGATCAACCTGGTCACCTGGGCCGCCGGCGCCGGCCGCGGACAGGCCGGCGCGAGCCTGGCGGGCGCGTGGCTCGCCGTCGACCAGCGATGGCTCGACCTCAAGGCCGCCGTCGAGGAGATCCGTCCACTGCAGCGCAAGGACGGCTCCATCGACGGTGATCAGCACGACCTCGGCGCCGCCGCGGCGATCGTCGACCGCATCTGCGCGGGCATCGACGCCCTCGCGCCCGAGTTCCCCCACGACGCCGAGTACCTGACCCAGTGCGCGGAGGACTTCCGCCGCTGGGCCGAGGGCGGCTTCGGGGTGCCGGACTTCCTCGACTCGATCCTGGCGTTCCGTCCGGCAGAGCACCGCGAGGACGGGCTCGTCCATCTCGTCGTGTTCCCCATGTACACCCAGAACGGCAACCTCGACCGCAACATCGAGGCCGTCCTGGTCAGCGTGTACTGGCCCGACTGGCTGGCCGAGCTCGAGCGCACCTACACGAACAAGGCGTTCCTCTCGATCGACTTCATCGACTTCACGCCCGGTTACGACACCGACTCGGCCGTGCTGTTCCCCGAGACGGTCGCCATGCGTGAGGTGCCGACGTTCACGTGGGGCGCGATCTTCTCCGACCGTGAGGCCGCGCGGTTCCGCCGCGTCACCACCGCGGCCGCCGACCTGCTCCACCTGGACCTGCCGCCCGACGCCGAGCGGCTGCTCGTCAGTCAGGAGTACTGCCAGGGCATGTTCGCGATGTGGGACATGATCCACGACCGCACGCACATGCGCGGCGACCTGCCGTTCGACCCGTTCATGATCAAGCAGCGCATGCCGTACTGGATGTACTCCCTGGAGGAGTTGCGGTGCGACCTCAACACGTTCGTGGAGGCGACCAAGCTGGAGAAGCAGGGCCAGCCGTTCGCGAAGGGTGTGCAGTACGGGGTGGTCTTCGACCGGATCTTCCGGTTCTCGATCACCGGCGGCCGGGTGCGCAACTACGACGGACTCGGTGGTCAGCTGCTGTTCGCGTGGTTGCACAAGCACGGCGTGCTGCGCTGGACCGACAACCGGCTGTCCTTCGACTGGCGGCGCGTGCCGGAGAGCGTGTGTGAGCTGGCTGAGGCCGTGGGCACGCTGTACCGCGAGGGCATCGACCGCAGCAAGACCGGGCATTGGATCGCCGCCTACGAGTTCGTCTCGGCGTACGTCACGCCGCACCCCCGGTCGGTGTGGGCCAAGGGGGCCGATGCGTTGCCCTTGGAGGGCAAGCCGAAGGAACTCGTGGACGCGGTCCTGCCCGATGAGTTCCCGCTCAACGTCTTCTTCGAGGCCCTGAGCCGCAAGCTCGGCCCGGTCGTGGCGTCGACGCGTGGCATCACCGCCGCCGACGTGACGGTGGGTGGTGGCCTCGCGGGCGCCGCCGAGCCGGTGGCCGGCGGAGCCAAGGCTGCGGGAGCCGCCGTATGAGCGCGGTGGCCAACTCACCCGTGGGTCGGGGCGAGACGAACGGACTGAACGGCAAGGTCGTCCTCGTCGCGGGTGCGGCGGGGGCGGCCGGGCCGCCGACCGTGTCGGCGTTGGTCGGTCGCGGCGCGACCGTGGTGGCGATCGACAACGTCGCCGAGCGGCTGGACCCGGTCGTGGAGCGGGCGAACGAGGCCGGTGGCCCGGGCCGGGCGACCCCGCTCGTCGTCGACCTCCTGGACGAGGCGGCGACGAGGTCGGCGATCGAGAAGGTCCTCGCGGAGCACGGCCACATCGACGGGTTGTTGCACCTCGTCGGCGGATGGCGCGGCGGCAAAGGCATCGTCGAGTCCGACCTCGCGGACTGGGCGCTGCTGCACGACCTGCTCATCCGGACGCTGCAGCACACCACCCGCGGCGCCCACGACGCGCTGATCGCCTCGGGCGGCCGGTTCGCCATCGTCTCGACGACCCAGGCGCAGAAGCCGACCGCCAAGAACGCCTCCTACGCTGCGGCCAAGGCGGCCGCCGAGGCGTGGACGCTGGCCGTCGCGGACTCCTTCACGGACTCCGAGGCCGCTGCCGTGGTCGTGCAGATCAAGGCGCTCCTCACCGACGCGATGCGTGAGGAACGCCCGGACCGCAAGTTCCCCGGGTACACCCACGTGGACGACCTCGCGGCCCATCTGGTCACACTGTGGGAGACCCCCGCAGCCGACCTGAACGGAACCCGCCAGTGTCTGACGCAGTGATCCCTCGCCTGCACGACCCCGAGCATCGGGGTTTCGCCAGCGACAACTACTCCGGCGTGCTGCCCGAGGTGCTGGAGGCCCTCGCGATCGTCAACGGCGGTCACCAGGGCGCGTACGGCGCGGACGTGTACACCGAACGCCTGGGCGCGGTGGTCCGCGAGCAGTTCGGCGACCGGGCGCAGGTGTACCCGGTGGCCAACGGCACCGGGGCCAACGTCGTGTCGTTGGCGATGCTGGCCGACCGGTGGACCTCGGTGGTGTGCGCCCGGTCGGCGCACATCAACGTCGACGAGTGCGGTGCGCCCGAGCGTCTGGCCGGGCTCAAGCTCGAGGTCGTCGACACCCCCGACGGCAAGCTGACCCCGGAACTCATCGACTCCGTCGCCTACGGCTGGGGCGATGAGCACCACTCCGAGCCGAACATCGTGTCGGTCACCCAAAGCACCGAGCTGGGCACGGTCTACACGGTCGAGGAGCTGAAGGCCGTCGTCGATCACGCGCACGGCAAGGGCATGGCGGTACACCTCGACGGCGCCCGAATCGCGAACGCGGCAGCCGCGTTGGACGTGCCGCTGCGCGCGTTCACCAGCGACATCGGCGTCGACGTCGTGTCGTTCGGCGGGACGAAGAACGGCCTGCTGGGAGCCGAGGCGGTCATCGTCCTCGACCCCGACAAGGTCAAGCGACCCCTGTACATGCGCAAGCTCAGCGGGCAGCTCATCTCCAAGATGCGGTTCGTCTCGGCGCAGTTGCTCGCCCTGTTCGAGAACGACCTGTGGCTGACCACGGCCCGGCGCTCCAACGCGATGGCTCAGCGACTCGCGGACTCGGTGCGGGACGTCGTGGAGATCACCCGTGAGCCGCAGGGCAACGCGGTGTTCGCGATCCTGCCGCCGGCCGTGACCGCCCGTCTGCAGGAGCGCTTCGCGTTCTACGTGTGGGAGGACAGCACCGGCGAGGTCCGCTGGATGTGCGGATTCGACACCAGCGAGTCCGACATCGACGCCTTCGCCGCCGCCGTGCACGAGGAGATGGCCCGGGGCTGACGCGACCCTCTCCCACGCCGAGACCGCCGCCTATTGCCGGCGGTTTCGGCGTCGAGGGGGCCGACATCACGGTGGATGAGTAGGTTCGTCGTCCACAGGTGGGTATCGGGGCTCAGGCGGTAGGTGGTGCGGCCTGGTGCGATGGGGGAGTCGATACCCGCTCTCGCAGGAGGCTCCCATGTTCGGCCGCACCGCCACCGATCCCCGCGTCGGCGCCCTCCTGGAGGAGGTCGTCGGGATCCGTCGGCAGCTCGAAGAGATCGGACGGACCCTCACCACCGACGACGACGCCCGTGAGGGTCTGCTCGCCTCGCTCGCGACGCCGCAGGCCAGGACAGCGCCCCGGGCCGGCGCTCACCTCGAGGCTCCGGGCGAGTCCACCGGGCAGGCGCCGCAGTCGCGCACCGGATCGACCTCCTGGCCGACTGCGTCGCCGCCTCCACCGCCGGCGTGGACGACGCCGGGCGCCGCGTCCGGCCCGAGCTTTCCGCGAGAGCCCGGCCCGAGTGCCCCGCGCGTTCCGTCCGCCCCCGGGGAATCCCCGAGCGAGTCCGTGACGGCCGAGGCCAGGCCGAGCGCCAGGCGCGACCTGTGGTCCCCGCCGGGGAAGGGCGGCTCGGCGGAGGACGTCGGCGCTGCCGCACCCGCCGCTGCAGGTGCCGACGCCGCCGCTCGTCCCGAGGCGCCCCCGCGAGTGGGCCGACCTCGGCCGCGCCGACGGTCGGTGCTGCCGACGAGAGCGGTTCTGGCGCTGCCGCGCTGCCTCGGCAGCCCCGGCGCACCGTGCTCACCCCCGAGCGTCTGCTCGCCATCGGCGGGGCACTCGTCACGATCCTGGGTGTCGGATTCCTGCTGGCCGTCGCCATCGCGGCGGGGATCTTCGGGCCGGTTCCCCGGGTGGTCAGCCTGGCGCTGCTCACCGTCGCGCTCGGAGCCGTGGCCGCGCGGTTGCGGGACCGCGCGCCGGACGCGGCGGTCGCTCTGGCCGCCACGAGTTCGGCCGCGGCGTTCGGAGTCGTCGTCGCCATGACGACGATCTACGGCTGGCTGCCCGCATCGGCGGGCATCGTGGCGGCGCTGGTCATCGCGGGCGCCGGCGTGTTCGTCGCCCATCGCTGGGGTCGGCCCGTCCTCGCCGGACTGTCCTATGCCCAGGTCCTGCTCGTCCTGCCGATGGTGCTCGGAGATCTCGACGACGCGGCCATGGGCCGGCTCACCATCTTCGCGACCATCGCCTTCCTGCCCATCGTGCTCGTCGTCGTCGAACACCGGTGGATGCGCCTGTACCGATTCGCCGCCGGTGCGCTGCTCCTCGTGGCCCTCGTCGGCCTGCTGACGGACTCGGTCGGCGACACCGCCGCCGTCGTCCGGCTGCTCGCCTCCCTGGCCGCAGCCGCCCTCGTCGCGGGGGTGGCGACCGCGCTCGGGGAGGTCGTCGTCGTCGGGGCGGCCCTCGGCGTCACGTCCCTGACGGTGCTCAGTCTGCGCGGCCAGGAGGTCGCCTTCGCAGGCGTCTCCCTCGACTCGGGCGCGGCAGCAGTGCTCGCGCTGGCGTGCGGCATCGCCGCCTGGCGCTACCGGGCACGCCTGCGCGCCGTGCTGACGGCCGGTGCGGTGCTGCATCTCTTCCTCGCCACCGTCGCGCTGCCGGCCTCCGACGACGTGATCGCCATCGCGCTCGCCTTCGAGGGACTGGTCCTCCTCCTCGCGGCGAGGTCGGGACGGTCCACCGCGCTCTGGTGCGCCTCGCTGGTGTTGTCGGCGATCGCCTGCCTGAGGCTCGCCGCGATGGTGCCTCTGTCTGCCCTGTTCGTCACGTCCTGGTCCGTCGAGTCCACGCGGTGGGAGGCCGTGGTGGTCGGCGTCCTCGTGGCCGCGATCGGTGCGGCGCACACGGCGACGGTGAAGCGCATCCAGGTGCCGAAGGTCCGCGACGACGTCCGGACGCTCGTCGGCGTCGCGTTCCTGCTCTACGGCGCGAGCTCGGCCGTCGTCGCCGTCGGCCTCCTGCCCGGCGCCTCCGAGACGCGCGAGATGGGCGCGGCCGTGGTGACCACCGTGATCTGGGTGGCCGTGGCCGTCGCGATGATCCTGCGGCCGGCCTCGCCCGTGACCCGTGCGGGGTACCTCGTGCTCGTCGCGGCCGTCGCCAAGCTGTTCCTCATCGACCTCCACGCCGTCGACGGGATCCTGCGCGCCGTGCTCTTCGTGCTCACCGGGCTGGCGCTCATCGGAGCCTCCTCACAGATCCGCAAGTTCGCCGCACCTCGGGGGAGCGACGCTCGCGGGTGAGGGGTCGGGGGCCGGGCCGGAGGTCGGCCCGGCCCCCTGTGGACTCAGCCGCGGATGACGTCCTGCGGCGATGCCGACTCGCAGTGGTCGCGCAACATCGTGGACTCGGCCACGAGTTGCTTCTCGATCTCCGCGCCGCCCATGAAGCCGCTCGCCTGGGCCGTCATGTCCGCCGCCCGCAGCACGGACTCGACGACCACGCGCCGGTCGGGGCGTTCGCTCAGCAGGTACTCGAAGACGAACTCGCCGGCCGTGGTCGTCGCCCCGAAGGCCAGTCGGCGCCGGTCCTCGACCTCGCGGATCTGGATCTTCTGGGTGTCGAACTTCCACCACACCTGCTTGACCGTGTACTCCGACCCGTACCGCATCGGCGTACCGGGCCGAGCCGCCTCGACGCTCTTGACGTCCTTCTGCCAGATCGGCCACGCCTCCGGGTCGGCCAGAGCGGCCCAGACGGTGCCGATGTCCGAGGCGATCTCCACCGTGGTCCTGTATTCCATGACTCCCCCTGTGGCCGAACGTGGCGGTCGAAACGAGAAGGAGTCTACGAGGCCCAGACCCTCCCGCAGGAGTGTCGATGTCGGCGAGGCGGGGTGGGGCGTGAGTCGCCGCCGGTTCAGATCGGCGGGAGGGGTTGTGGTCGCTTCGCGTCGCGTCCGTCGCCGGAGGAGCGGCCGGTCAGCCGGCGTCCGACCCAGGGCACGACGTAGGACCTGGCCCACGCGCGATCCCCGCGGATGCGGTCGGCGCGCGGCAGCGGCGGGGCCGGGGGAGTGGGGTCTCCCAGTCGACGTCCTCCGGCCGGTACCCCAGTGCGGTGAATCCGGCCAGCGCGACCCGGCGGTGGCCTTCGTCGTTCATGTGGATGCGGTCCGTCGCCCACATCCGCCAGTCCTGCAGTGCCGTGAATCCCCACTGATCGATGACCGCGCACCCGTGACGTCGCGCGATCGACCAGATGCAGGCCGTATACATCGCGTGTCGTCCGCGCACCGCGCGAACCAGCGGGGCGTCGCGAGGGTCGGTCGGAGTGGCCATGAGCACGTCGGCGCCGGTCGCGCGGATGGCCTTGACCGCGTCCTCCAGGCGGGTGGCCAGCGCGTCGATGTCGGCGCGCGGACGGAGGATGTCGTTGCCGCCGCCGACCATGCTGACCAGGTCGGGCCGCAGCTCGAGTGCCGCGTCGAGCTGCCGGCCGACGACGTCGTCGAGCTTGCGACCCCGCACGGCGAGGTTGGCGTACTCGAGACTCCCGCCGGCCTGCAGTGACATCCGGTGCAGGTGCGCCGCGAGGCGGTCGGTCCATCCGATGAACTCCCCGGGGCGCTGCGGGTCGTCGTCGCACATGCCCTCGCTGAAGGAGTCCCCGATGGCGACGTAGCGGCTCCACCCCTGCTCGGGTGGGGTGAGGAAGGAGATCACGGGAGTCGCCAGTCGATCGGGTCGGCGCCCTGCTCGCGCAGGAGGGCGTCGGCGCGGCTGAAGGGGCGGGAACCGAAGAACCCGCTACTCGCCGACAGGGGAGAGGGGTGAGCACTCTCCACGCGCGGCATGCCTCCCAACGCCGGTGCGAGCGAGCGGGCGTCGCGTCCCCACAGGATCGCCACCAACGGCTGTCCGGACTCGTGCGCCCGCGCCAGGGCGTCGATGGCGCAGGAGGTGACCTTTTCCCATCCCTTCCCGCGATGGCTGGCCGACGCGCCGGGGCGCACCGTGAGGACGCGGTTGAGCAGCATGATGCCGCTGTCGGCCCACGGGGAGAGGTCGCCGGTGCTCGGGGCGGGGATCCCGAGGTCGGACTGCATCTCCTTGTAGATGTTGACCAGGCTGCGCGGGATCGGGGAGACGTCGGGGGCCACCGAGAACGACAGGCCGACAGCGTGACCGGGGGTGGGGTAGGGGTCCTGGCCGACGATGAGCACCCGCACCGCGTCCAGCGGCCGCTCGAAGGCGCGCAGCACGTGCGCGCCCGCCGGCAGGTACGGACGTCCCGCCGCCAGTTCGGCACGCAGGAACTCCCCGAGTCGGGTGATGTCCTCCTCGACCGGGGCGAGGGCCTTCGCCCAGGTGGGGTGCACGAGTTCGGACAGCGGGGCGGGCATGGGGCCGACGATATCGGGACGATGCGGCGGGCGCGCGGCGCCTCCTGTCCCGGTGGACTCGCGGGGCCGGACGCGGCGACCTCGCGGGAGACAGAGCGGCGCGACGCGCCTGGAGGTCGAGGGGTGGCGGTGAATGACATCGCTGTCGTTTGCTGGCACGATGGCAGCCGGTGCCCCGACCGGGGGCCGACGTCGGGGGCGTTGCCTGCTCCCGACGGTGAGCGAAGGAGGACGCATGCAGGACAGGGCGACGGCGACCGCACCGGAGCAGGCCCAGCTCAGCGACCTCGAGTGCCGCATCCTCGCCTTCGAGCGCCAGTGGTGGAAGTACCCCGGCGCCAAGGAGCAGAGCATCAAGGAGCTGTTCGACATGACCTCGACGCGCTACTACCAGATGCTCAACACCCTCATCGACGACCCGACGGCGCTCGCACACGACCCGATGTTGGTCAAGCGCCTGCGCCGGATGCGCAGCTCCCGCCAGCGCGCCCGCAGCGCGCGACGCCTGGGTAGCTGACCGCAACCCACCCACACGCCGAGACCGCCGCCTATAGCCGGCGGTCTCGGCGTTTGCACTCACCCCACCCGAGTGCTAATCATGGGGTTAGCACTCTCGGCCTGTGAGTGACAGAATCGTGCCGTTCCGGCGGCGTGTCATCGCATGGGTCGGGACGCATCCGATCGACCGGTACCGATGAGGGTTCACCCGGACGCGCGAACGGCGTGCCGACGGGGGGACTCGTCCGTCGCGGGCATCGCCCGGTCTTCGTCAACCGCAACGTGTGGGAGGAACCACCGCACATGGCCAAGATCATCGCTTTCGACGAAGAGGCACGCCGCGGTCTCGAGCGGGGAATGAACCAGCTCGCCGACGCCGTCAAGGTCACGCTCGGCCCGAAGGGTCGCAACGTCGTCCTCGAGAAGAAGTGGGGCGCCCCCACGATCACCAACGACGGTGTGTCCATCGCCAAGGAGATCGAGCTCGAGGACCCCTACGAGAAGATCGGCGCGGAGCTCGTCAAGGAGGTCGCGAAGAAGACCGACGACGTCGCCGGTGACGGCACGACGACGGCGACCGTCCTCGCCCAGGCTCTCGTCAAGGAAGGCCTGCGCAACGTCGCGGCCGGCGCGAACCCCATGTCGCTCAAGCGCGGCATCGAGAAGGCCGCCACGGCGGTCACCGACCAACTCCTGGCGATGGCCAAGGACATCGAGACCAAGGAGCAGATCGCCGCGACCGCGTCGATCTCCGCCGCCGACAACCAGATCGGCGAGATGATCGCCGAGGCCATGGACAAGGTCGGCAAGGAAGGCGTCATCACCGTCGAGGAGTCCAACACCTTCGGGCTGGACCTCGAACTCACCGAGGGTATGCGCTTCGACAAGGGCTACATCTCGGCGTACTTCGTCACCGACACCGAGCGCATGGAGTCCGTCCTCGAGGACGCGTACGTGCTCATCGTCAACAGCAAGATCGGCTCCATCAAGGACCTGATCCCGCTGCTCGACAAGACCAAGCAGGCCGGCAAGCCGCTGCTGATCGTGGCCGAGGACGTCGAGGGCGAGGCCCTGGCGACCCTGGTGCTCAACCAGATCCGCCGCATCATCAACGTCGTGGCCGTCAAGGCTCCCGGCTTCGGTGACCGCCGCAAGGCCATGCTGGGCGACATCGCCATCCTCACCGGTGGCCAGGTCATCTCCGAGGAGGTCGGCCTCAAGCTCGACTCCGCGGAGCTCGACATGCTCGGCACCGCCCGCAAGGTCGTCGTCACCAAGGACGAGACGACGATCGTCGAGGGCGGCGGCGACGCCGACGCGATCCAGGGTCGGGTCAACCAGATCCGCGCCGAGATCGACAAGAGCGACTCCGACTACGACCGTGAGAAGCTCCAGGAGCGTCTCGCCAAGCTCGCCGGTGGCGTCGCCGTCATCAAGGCGGGCGCGGCCACGGAGGTCGAGCTCAAGGAGCGCAAGCACCGCATCGAGGACGCCGTCCGCAACGCGAAGGCCGCCGTCGAGGAGGGCATCGTCGCCGGTGGTGGCGTCGCGCTCATCCAGGCCGGCGCGAAGGCGTTCGCGGGTCTCGACCTCGAGGGTGACGAGGCCACGGGTGCGAACATCGTCAAGGTCGCCATCGAGGCCCCGCTCAAGCAGATCGCGATCAACGCCGGTCTCGAGGGTGGAGTCGTGGCCGAGAAGGTGCGCGGTCTCGAGGACGGTCACGGCCTCAACGCCGCGACCGGCGAGTACGTCGACCTCATCGCTGCGGGCATCATCGACCCGGCCAAGGTGACGCGTTCGGCGCTGCAGAACGCGGCCTCCATCGCGGCCCTGTTCCTCACCACCGAGGCGGTCATCGCGGACAAGCCCGAGAAGGCTGCTCCCGCGATGCCGGGTGGCGACGACATGGGCGGCATGGGCGGCATGGGCTTCTGACGTATCCCGAACCGCAGGTTGAGGGCCTTGGCGCGTAGCGCCCGGGCCCTCGGCCGTAGGAGAGGGGAGGAAGAAGCCAGAACGACAGGGGCTTCTGATCCCAGCTGTCGGTACGACGACACAGACGAAGGGCCGGGAGGATGTTCCTCCCGGCCCTTCGTGTCGTCGGCGTGGTTGCGACGGGCGAACTCGTGTCAGCCGTTGGTCAGCTTGGAGAGCGTCGGGTCGCCTGCGTACGCCTCCTTGACGTTCTCCTTGGTGACGATCATCGGCTCGAGGAGGTTGGCCGGGACGACCTTGACACCGTTGTTGTACTGCTGGGTGTCGTTGACCTCGGGCTGCTGACCGGCCTGGAGGGCCTTGATCATGCCGACGGTGGCCTTGACGAGGTTGCGGGTGTCCTTGTTGATCGTCGAGTACTGCTCACCGGCGACGATCGACTTGACGGACTCGACCTCGGAGTCCTGACCGGTGACGACCGGGACGTCCTTGCCGGCCTGCTTGACCGAGGTGATGATCGCGCGGGCGAGGGTGTCGTTCGGCGACAGGACGCCGTCGAGCTCGGCCGAGGAGTAGCTGCCGGCGAGCAGGGTGTCCATGCGCTTCTGGGCGTTCTCGGCCTTCCACCCCTGCGTGACGGCCTGGGTGAAGTCCGTCTGACCGGAGGCCACCTTGAGCGTGCCGTCGTCGAGCTTCGGCTTGAGGATGTTCATCGCGCCGTCGAAGAACACCTTGGCGTTGGCGTCGTCGGGGGATCCGGCGAACAGCTCGATGTTGTACGGGCCGTTCGGCTTCTTGGCCTTCATGCCGTCGAGGAGGGCCTGGCCCTGCAGCTGGCCGACCTTGTAGTTGTCGTAGGCCACGTAGTAGTCGACGGCCTCGGTGTTCTTGATGAGGCGGTCGTAGGCGATGACGGTGGCGCCGGCGTCCTTGGCCGCCTGCACCTGGGAGGAGATCTGCCCGCCGTCGATGGCGCCGACGACGATGACCTTGGCACCCTTGGTGACCATCGACTGGATCTGGTTCTGCTGCTCGGAGACGCCGTTGTTGGCGAACTGGACGTCGGCCTGGAAGCCGGCGGCCTTGAGGTCCTCGTTGAACAGGCTCTCCGCGAGCACCCAGTTCTCCGACGTCTTCTGCGGGAGGGCGACGCCGATGAGGGCGTTCCCCTCGAACCCGCCACCCGCGGCGCCGGTGCCGCCACCGGTGGCTCCGGGCTGGCCCCCGCCACCGTTGCCAGGGTTCTCCTCCGCGCGGCCGCAGCCGGCGAGTGCGAGGGCTGAGGCCGCCGTCAGGGCGACGGCCATCGTGGTGATCCTGCGCATGTCGTTCTCTTTCTCTTCGGGCGGGACGGTCAGTGATTGTCGTCGACGACCGACTGGATGTCGGGCGTGGTTCGGGGGTCGTGTCGGAGTTGCGTCCGGTGGTCACGGAATTCGAGGTGCCGTCGGCCGTCTGCGGGGCCCTGGGATTGTCGGAGCGGGCCGCCGATGATCCGTTCGTGGCCGGCGTCGTGGGCTCCTGGCCCTCGGCGATGGCAGGCCGCCGTCCCATGAGGTTGCCGATGAGTGAAGGGCGGCCCTGGGACTTCTGGAAGACGTCGAACGCGACGGCGACCAGGAGCACGAGGCCCTTGATGATGGCGGTGTCGTCGGCGCCGACGCCGAGCAGCTGCATCCCGCTGTTGAGCACGGCCATGACGAGTCCACCGATGATGGATCCGACGACCGTGCCGACGCCGCCGCTGACGGCCGCGCCACCGATGAAGACGGCGGCGATGGCGTCGAGCTCCCAGCCGGTGCCGTCGAACGGGCCGGAGGCGGTGGACCGGGCGACGAAGATCATGCCGGCGAGGGCGGCGAGGATCGACATGTTCATCATGACGAGGAAGTCGATGCCCTTGCTGTTGACGCCGGAGAGCCGGGCCGCGCTGCGGTTGCCACCGACCGCGTAGACGTGACGGCCGAGCACGGTGCGGGAGCTGACGAAGCTGTAGATGACGACGAGCAGCCCCAGGATGATGCCGGAGACGGGGAAGGAGGTGCCGCGCCGGCCGGACGCGAACAGCAGGGTGACGGCGAGCAGCGGGCCACAGATGAGGAGCAGACGCACGGCCAGCGTCCAGGCCGGCTGCAGGTCGGCGCCGATCTTCTTCTGGTTGATGCGGTTGCGCACCGCGCCGAACACGATGGCGGCGATGAGCAGGAACCCGAGGATCAGTGTGGGGTTGTTGTAGCCGGTCACCGGTCCGAACTCAGGGAGATATCCGCGGCCGATCTGCTGGAACTCGTTCGGCACGGGAACGGTGAGGGACTGGCCGATCTTCTGGTTGACGCCGCGGAAGATCAGCATGCCCGCCAGCGTCGTGATGAACGCCGGAATGCCGACGTAGGCGACCCAGAATCCCTGCCAGGCGCCGATCAGCGCACCGATGCCGAGGCCGAGCAGGATGCCCGCCCACCACGGAATGCCCCAGTCCCGCATGGCGATCGCCACGCAGATGCCGACCGCGGCGGCGACCGACCCGACCGAGAGGTCGATGTGCCCGGCGATGATGACGAGCACCATGCCGATGGCGAGCACGAGGATGTAGGAGTTGCCCTGGAACAGGTTGATGACGTTGGTCGGCGTCAACAACAGGCCGTCGGTCATCACCTGGAACAGGACGATGAGTGCGATGAGGGCGAAGATCATCCCGAACTGGCGGGTGTCGTTGCCGAAGATGGCCTTGAGGTGCTTCATGGTCGGCGAGGCTTTCTTGCTCGGAAGTTCGGGGTCATCGGGCCGAGGTGGCGGTCTGCGACGTCGTGGTCATGAGGCGCATGAGGTTCTCCTGTGTCGCCTCGGCCCTGGTGAGCTCGCCGGTGATGCGGCCCTCACAGATGGTGTAGATGCGGTCCGACAGCCCGAGCAGCTCGGGCAGTTCGGAGGAGACGACGACGATGCCCTTGCCGGCATCGGCGAGTTGCTGGATGACGCCGTAGATCTCGTACTTGGCGCCGACGTCGATCCCGCGGGTCGGTTCGTCGAGGATGAGCAGTTCGGGCTCGGCGAAGAGCCACTTGGCGAGGACGACCTTCTGCTGGTTGCCGCCGGACAGCTTGGCCACGCCCTCCTCGACCGAGGGGGTCTTGGTGCGCAACGACCTGCGGTACTGCTCGGCGGCGGCGAACTCCTTGGCACGGTCGACGACGAGGGCCTTGGAGATCTTGCGCAGCCGGGCCGAGGAGGTGGTCGTCTTGATGTCGTCGAGGAGGTTGAGCCCCAGGGTCTTGCGGTCCTCGGTCACGTACCCGATGCCGGCGGAGATGGCCTGCGAGACGTTCTTGAGGCGGAGTTCCTTGCCGTTCATGATCAGCCGGCCACCACGCAGCGTGCCGTAGGAGCGGCCGAAGATCGAGCGCATGAGCTCGGTGCGTCCGGCGCCCATGAGCCCGGCGAACCCGACGATCTCACCGCGGCGCACGTGGAACGTCGACCCCTTGCACACGAGACGGCCCGGGATGTTGGGGTGCTCGACGGTCCAGTCGTGCACCTCGAAGAACGTCTCGCCGACGTTCGGGGTGTGGTCGGGAAAACGGGAGGTCAGCGAGCGCCCGACCATCGCCTTGATGATGCGGTCCTCGTCGACGTCGCCGATAGCGACGTCGAGGGTCTCGATGGTGCGTCCGTCGCGGATGATCGTCACGGAGTCGGCGACGGCGCGGATCTCGTTCAGCTTGTGGCTGATGATGATCGCGGTGATGCCCCGGTCGCGCAGCTCGCGGATGAGCCCGAGCAGGTGGGCGGAGTCCTCTTCGTTGAGGGCGGCGGTGGGCTCGTCGAGGATGAGCAGCCGGACGTCCTTGCTCAGGGCCTTGGCGATCTCGACGAGCTGCTGCTTGCCGACGCCGATGTTCTTGATGGGCGTCTCCGGGTCCTCACGCAGGCCCACGTGGTTCAACAGCTCGATGGCCCGCCGGTTGGTGGCGACCCAGTCGATCGCGCCGCCCTTGGTCATCTCGTTACCGAGGAAGATGTTCTCGGCGATCGACAGCTCGGGGATGAGCGCGAGCTCCTGGTGGATGATGACGATGCCCGCCTTCTCGGAGGCGCGGATGTCCTTGAACTGCACGACGTGGCCGTCGTAGACGATGTCGCCCGCGTACGTGCCGTGCGGGTAGACCCCCGACAGGACCTTCATGAGCGTGGACTTGCCCGCGCCGTTCTCTCCGCAGATCGCGTGGATCTCGCCCTGGCGGACGCTCAGGTTGACGTCCGAGAGTGCCTTGACGCCCGGGAACTCCTTGGTGATCCCGCGCATCTCCAGCACATTCGTCCCACTCGCCATTCGCGTGGCCCCTCCTGGTGTGGCCACGTCGGCGTGGCCTGATTTCACAAAGTGAACGACTAGAGTCGTGTTGCTGTCAAGTACTGAAGGCAAGTGCCGAGGTCGGTCGTCGGTGACGTCGCGCGGTCGTCGTCGAGGGCGTCGGCCCGACCCGCCGGACCCGTGGTCGCGACTTCACCGGTGTGCCACCGGGACCCGCGTGGCGCGGCGGGGAGTCCACGACTCGTCGGAGGCCTCGTGGAGCACCTGTGCGCACGCACCGAGCGCTTCGGCGCGGCCGTCCAAGGACGACATGACGATGTCGGTCGCGCCGGCGACGACCGGGCTCGACCAGCGCGCCAAGCCCCGCTTCACGCTGTCGACGAGCAGATCGCCGAGCGGGATGACGGGACCGCCGAGGACGATCATCCGCGGACCGAGAAGGTTGGCGACGCCCCCGAGGACGCGGCCGATGGCCAGTCCGGCGTCCTCGACGATGCGCAACGTAGCCGGGTCTCCCGCGTGGGCCAGGCGGATGAGGTCGTCGATCGTCGGCTCCGGACCGGCGTCGCCCGGCCTCATGAGGTCGAGCATCGTGCTCACCGAGGCCACCGTCTCGAGGCATCCGCGGCTGCCGCAGCGGCACACCGGGCCGTACTCGGTGACCCCGACGTGCCCCAGCTCGCCGGTGATGCCGATGTGCCCGCGATGCAAGCGCCCACCCATGACGAGGCCGGCGCCGATGCCCGACCCGATCTTGACGAAGACGAGGTTCTCGCCTCCGCTGCGTTCCTCCAGGTCGGAGACTCCGTGCTCGCCCCACCAGATCTCGGCGATCGCACCGAGATTGGCGTCGTTCTCGACGTGGACCGGGAGGCCGAGCTGCGTGGTCAGGTGGTCCTCCAGGGGCAGCCCGACCCATTCGGGCAGGATCACGCCGTGCGCGATCTGGCCGGTGCGTTCGTCGATGGGGCCGGGGATCCCGACGCCGCACCCGATGATGTCCGCGCGGTCGAGGTCGGCCTCGACGAGGAGTTCGTCCAGCATCGTCGAGGCGCAGGCGATCGTGTCCTCGGCGAGGTGGCCGACCGGCAGGGGGCGGACGCGCTCGCCGAGGATCTGCCGGGCGGGAGTGCACGCGAGGACGCGCAGGTGGCGGCGTCCGATGTCGATGCCGACGGCGAACCGGTCCCCGGCTCGGCGCGACAGACTGACCAGCACCGCCCGCCGCCCGGAGCTCGTGGTCGTCTCGGTCTCGACGACCCCCTCGGACAGCAGCAGGCGGACGAGGTTGGACACGGTGGCGGCGGACAGGCCGGTGCCTCGGGACAGGTCGGCCTGGGTCGAGGGTCCGTGATCGCGCAGGGCGCGGACCAAGCGGGACCGATTCGCGGCACGGAGTGCGCGCTGTGACCCACTGCCCCTGACACGGCGGTCGGCGGCGGGGGCATTCATTTCGTCATCATGCGCTCGCGCCGCGTTGGCGTCAATAAGTGAAGGCAATGGACTTCAAATGGTCGTGGCGACGTGGCCCGGATCCGTGCGCCGATCCGAGGTCCGCGGTGGCAGGATGACCGTCTGCCGGAAGGAGGCGCCGATGATCCTCGTGGACCCACCCGCGTGGGAGGCCCGCGGGCGCGTGTGGAGTCACGTCGCCTCGGACACCTCCTACGCGGAACTGCACGAGTTCGCCGCGCGCGTCGGCCTGCACCCGCTCAGTTACGACGGCGACCACTACGACGTGCCGAGCGAACGGTACGAGGAGGTCCTCGCCGCCGGCGCCGTGCCCAGTTCGGCGCGGGAGATCCTCAGCCGCGTGCACGCGGCGGGGCTGCGCTTTCGCAAGAGGCGGGGAGAGCGGCCCCTCGCGGCGATCCCCGACGGCCTGCCCTACCTGCCGGTGAGCCACCGCCTCGACCTCATCGCCTCCGACCGTGAGCCCCCAGAGGAGACGACGGTGGCGGCGGTGACGTTCGTCGCCGACGAGCGGGGCCGCACCCTGCTGATCCGGTCGACGCACCGCGACTCCTGGGAGGGGCCGGGCGGCTGGCGCGAACCCGGAGAGCCGGTGCGCGACGGAGCCGCCCGCGAGCTACGTGAGGAGTCGGGCATGCAGGTGGCGCCCGGTGACCTGGCGGCATGCGCGTACGAGCGGATCATCCTGCACGAGGAGCTCACGTCGGGTCCGGGCGCGGGGAGGTTGCATCCCGTCAGCCACATCGCGGTGTTCGCGGCGACGGTGGCCGGCAGCGGACCCGCCTCGGCGCACGGGCCGGAGGGTCACGAACTCGGCTGGTTCGGCGGCGACGAGCTCGAGTCCCGGTGTGGGGGCTCGCCGTGGTGGCCGATCCTTGCGAGGTTGCGGCGGGCCGACGGTTCCCACGCCTCGCGGGCCCGGCCCGTCAGGTAGATCCGCTCGCGCCGGGCGAACTCCGCCAGGATGGCGGCCCGACCCTCGGCGAATCGGTCGTCGGGCACGAAGGCGTACTCCCGCCGCACCTGGTCCTCGTACCGCGCGAATCGCTCCGGAGGGGCCGACAGGATCCACAGATCGGCGTCGAGGAAGGCCTCGGTGCGCGCAGCGAGTTCGGGGTCGAGTGGTCCCGCGGGCAGCGCGTGCGTGATGGTCGCCAGGGTGAGGTTCACAACCTCCTCGGTGATCTCTGCGGGGACACCCGCGCCGTCCAGGACCTCGCGGGCCAGCTCGGCGCTGGCGCGCTCGTTGTCCCCGGCGGCGGCACGCGGGTCGTAGACGGCGTCGTGCGCCCACGCGGCGAGTTCGAGACTCGGATGCAGCGGGGTGCCGGTGAGGAAGCGCAACGCCGCCAGCAGCTCCGCCACGTGTTCGCGGGTGTGGTAGCTGCGCCACGGCTCGTCGTAGCGGCCGGCGAGAGCGGCCACGGCCTGTGTCATGAATCCGCTCATGACCGCAGCGTAGGCCTGCCGCGGGTGTGCACGCCGCAGGGCGGGGAGGGGTGTTCGTCGTGGTGGTATCGGACGTCCCCCGAGGGGCTCTCGCGGAGCGAAGAACAACACGAACGACATCGATCACGTCCTCGTCGGTGCGCTGAGCTTCTGACCTGCGGAGATCCTCGTCGACGTGTCCTCGATGTTGTTCGTGTTGTTCTTCAACTCGTGAGCCTTCCCGTTGGGCGTCCGCCCACCCGATGGTTCGGGGGGATGCCGGTGGGCCTGAGGCGTTCTTCGCCGGTGGTGGGACCCGAGATCCCCGCCGCCGGTCGAGACCGCCACGAAGCGTGCATCGTGGGGCCGTTACGGTGTCCTGCGTGATGCCTCCCCGTGACAAGGCTCTGGCCTGTGTCGTCGCCGTCATCTGGGGTGTGAACTTCGTGGCGGCCCAGATCGGGATGGAGACCTTTCCGCCACTGCTTCTCGCGGCTCTGCGCTTCGCCCTCGTCGCCCTCCCCGCGGTCCTCTTCATCAAACCGCCGGGCAACGGGATCAAGACCGTCGTCGCTGCCGGGGCCACGATGGGTCTCTTGCAGTTCGCGCTGTTGTACACGGCCATGAACTTCGGGATGCCCGCCGGACTCGCGTCGCTGGTGCTGCAGGTGCAGACGGTGTTCACGGTCGTCATCGCGGCCGTGATCCTGCGGGAGCGTCCGACGACCTACCAGGTGGTCGGCATCGCGATCGGCCTGGCGGGGATGGCGCTGGTCGGGTGGAAGCACATGGCCGAAGCGCCGGCGTTGCCGTTCCTCATGACGATCGGGGCGGCGGCGTCGTGGGCACTGGGCAACGTCGTGGTCCGCAGACGGCCTCCGCGGGATGGCTTCTCGCTCGTGGTGTGGTCGGCGCTCGTCCCGCCGATCCCGCTCTTCGGCCTCTCGGTCCTCCTCGAGGGGTGGCCGGCGATCACCCAGGCCATGACGCACATGAGCCTGCGGTCCGTCCTCGGACTGGCCTTCATCACCTACCTGGCCTCGATGGCGGGGTACGGGATCTGGAACCTGCTGCTCAGCCGTCATGCCGCCTCGTCGGTCGCGCCCTGGTCGATGCTCGTCCCCCCACTCGGCATGGTGGCGGCGTTCTTCTACAGCGGCGAGCAGCCGGGCGTCCTCGGGGTCATCGGCGGCGCCATCGTCATCGTCGGCGTCCTCATGGCGCTGGGCGTCGGGAAGGGCTGGACGGATCGCCCCTCCGGACGCCCGGCGATCGAACCCCCAGGCCTGTGAGCACACCTCATCCCACCCGAGACAGCAGGAGAAGTCTCGGACAGTAGCGCCTGCCCTACGGTTTCGTCCTCACCTACTGTCCGAGGTGGAAGGTGGGCGAGCGTTTCCCTTTCCCTCACCATCACGAAGGCCGCCCGCGGTATCCGCGGGCGGCCTTCACGATGAGGCGGAGATCGGTCAGTTGCGCTCGGCGAGGTTGACCTGGATGTCCTGGCGCTGACCGTCGCGCAGGATCGTCAGCTTGGTGGGCGTACCCACGGTCCGGGCCCGCACCTGCGCGGTGAGGGACAGGGAGGAATCCACCGGGGTGCCGTCGATCGCGATGACGGCGTCGCCGTCGCGCAGACCGCCGGCGGCGGCGGGGGTTCCGGTCTCGACGGAGGCGATTCCGGCGGCACGACGCTTGGTCTGACCCTCGGTGGCGATGGCGTCGGTCAGACGCACGCCGAGGTAGGGGTGCTTGACCTTGCCGGACTCCATGAGCTGCTTGGCCACCGCCTGAGCCTCGGTGACGGGGATGGCGAACCCGATGCCGATGTTGCCCGACTGCTGGCTGAGCGAGGCGATCGAGGAGTTGATGCCGACCAACTTGCCCGAGGCGTCCACCAGGGCACCACCGGAGTTGCCGGGGTTGATGGCGGCGCTGGTCTGGATGGCGTTGGTGACCACGAGTTCACCCTGCTGCTGCCCGCCGAAGGGGTTCTGCCCCTGCGACTCCTGGGTGGTGCTCACCGGTCGGTTGAGCGCGCTGACGATACCGGTGGTCACGGTGCCCGACAGGCCGAGCGGGTTACCGATGGCCATGACCGGCTGACCCACCTTGAGCTGACGGTCGTCGCCGGCGGAGATCGGACGCAGATCCTCCGGAGCGCCCTGGAGGGACAGGACGGCGAGGTCGGTGGCGGCGTCGCTCCCGTCGATCTTGGCCTCGAAGACCCGCTTGTCGGCGAGGGTCACGAGGATCGTCCCCCCGTTGCCGGCCGCGGCGACGACATGGTGGTTGGTGAGCACGTGGCCCTCGCTGTCGAAGACGACCCCGGATCCCTCACCGCCCGAACGGCCCGATGCGACGGCGATCGACACGACGCTGGGAGACACCGCGGCCGCCGTGGCCGACCAGTCGGGCGCCGAGGCATCCGCCTGCTCGACGGGCGCGCGCGGGGCGTCGGCGCCCTGCGGCAGGCCGCTGTTCTGGGAGAAGTCCGAGGTCTGGACCCCGGATCGCAGGGTCATCATCGCCGCCGTTCCGAGGAGGGCGATGACCAGGACCATGACGGCGAGAACGACCCACACGCCCCGGCGCCGCTTGCGCGGCGGCTTCTGCTGTTGCGGCGACTCCCACACGGGTGCCTGGCCCGAAGCGGGGCCATGCGGCTCGCTGTGCCAGGTCGGCTCCGGGGAGCCGTGGGGGAGTTCGGGGTGCTGCTCATGGCATCTCCTCGGACAGGTCATCAGGGGTCTGTGCGGAACGGGGAGGTCGAGGACGAACGTGGCGCCGCCGCCGGGTGTGGGCGCGACTCCCGTCCGTCCTCCGTGGGCCTGGGCGATGGCGGCGACGATGGCCAGGCCGAGACCGTGACCACCGGTGGCCTGTCGACCACGGGCGGGATCGGTTCGGTAGAACCGCTCGAACAGGTGAGGCATGGCCTCGGGGGCGACGCCGGGGCCATTGTCGGCGACCTCGACGCGACACCGGTCGTCCTCGGTGCCGACCGACACGGTGATCGACGTGCCCGCAGGGGTGTGCTGCAGCGCGTTGGCGACGAGGTTGGTGACGACCTGACGCAGTCGGGCATCATCGCCGTCCACGGTCGCCGGCCCGAGGCGCTGCCCGGCCAGGCCGGTCAGGCGCAGCGTGTGCGTGGTGTCGCGGGCGCGGGCGTCCTGCACGACGTCGCCGGCGATGACGGTGAGGTCGATCGGCTCCATCTGCATGGGACGCCGGTTGTCGAGCCGGGCGAGGGTGAGCAGGTCTTCCACCAGCCCACTCATGCGGGTGGCCTCGCCCTCGATGCGCTGCATCGAACTACCGACGTCCTCGGGAGAGGTGGTCGCGCCCTGCCGGTAGAGCTCGGCGTACCCGCGGATCGTGGCCAGGGGGTGCGCAGCTCGTGGCTGGCGTCGGTGACGAATCGGCGCATGCGGGCCTCGGAGGCCTGGCGGGCCGTGAACGAACTCTCGATCTGGCTGAGCATCACGTTGATCGACTGCGACAGGCTGCCGACCTCGTCGTGAGCCCTGTGGTCGGGCACGCGTCGGCTGAGGTCTCCTGCGGCGATGGCCGCGGCGGTGTCCTCGATGTGGCGCAGGGGCCGGAACGCCCGCCGGAACCCGAGCCATCCGATGACGAGGCAGGCCGTCACCACCACGCCTCCGATGACGGTGCTGACCAGCAGCATCCGCGAGACGGTCTCCTCGACGCCGTCGAGGGAGGACGCCACCGCGTACGTGCCGGTCTCGTTGCGCAGCGAGCCGGCGAGGACACGCCACTCCCCGTCGCCCTCGACCGAACCGACCGTGAAGGTGCTGCCGGTGAGGATGCGGGGATCGTCGCGGGACAACGGTGGGACGGCCGGCTGGTCGCTGCCGCGCGGGGTGACGATGAGTTCGGGTGTGCCGTCCGCGCGCATGACGACCACGGCGTAGCTGCGCGGCATCTCGTCGACCCGGGTCGTGTACCGGTACTGCTCGAGGACCGACCCCGCGATCGGCGCCGCCGCGAACTGCAACTCGGCGTCGGTGCGGTCGAGCAGGTACGAGCGCATCAGCATGGTGGTGACCGCGTTCGACAGCAGCAGTGCCAGCACGAGCAGCACGACGAGGACGGCGATGAGTCGCCAGGTCAGGGACCAGCGTCGGAAGATGTCGGTGAACCGCGTTCGCGCGCTCCCGGCCGCCCCGGCCGCACGGCGACCCAACTGGGCCGGGCTCATACCGTCTCGGGCGGGAGCCGCAGCACGTATCCGACGCCGCGGCGGGTGTGGATGAGGGCCGGCGCGTCGGGCTGGTCGATCTTGCGGCGCAGGTAGGAGATGTAGGACTCGACGATGCCCGCCTCGCCGCGGAAGTCGTAGTCCCAGACGTGGTCGAGGATCTGCGCCTTGGACAGGACCCGGTTGGGGTTGAGCAGCAGGTAGCGCAGGAGCTTGAACTCGGTGGGGGAGACGTCGATGACGCGGGTGCCGCGGCGGACCTCGTGGGAGTCCTCGTTGAGTTCGAGGTCGTGGAAGCGGAGGACGGCGTCCTCGGTCTGCTCGCCCCGGGTGCGGCGCAGCACGGCCCGGATGCGGGCGATGACCTCCTCCAGACTGAACGGCTTGGTGACGTAGTCGTCGCCGCCGACGGTCAGACCGGTCACCTTGTCCTCCACCGAGTCCCGCGCGGTGACGAAGACGACGGGCATGTGCCGGCCGTTCTCCCGCAGGCGCTGGGTGACGGCGAATCCGTCCATGTCGGGGAGCATCACGTCGAGCACGATGAGGTCGGGCTGCTCGGCGGAGGCCACCGTGATGGCGGTGGCGCCGTCGGCGGCCGTCACGACCTCGAACCCGGCGAACCGGAGCGAGGTGGCGAGGAGTTCACGGATGTTCGGCTCGTCCTCGACGACGAGGAGCCGCGCTTCTGGGGACGATGACGGAGTGCTCACCCGACAAGCATGCGCGGGTTGTCTGTAAGTTCGCTGAATGCTTGCGGGATGTGTGCCGTGGCCTGTGGACGAGCGGGGGCGCGGGAGGGGACGACGATGCCGCCGCCACCCCGGAGGGCGACGGCGGCATCGGTCTGCGGCAGTGGGGGTCAGGGCTTCCAGGTGACGGGGAAGACCTTCTTCTCGTTCGGCAGCGGAGTGCCCGCGCAGGTGAGGTCCCGCGTGAGCATCGTGCCCTTGGTCAGGTAGGCGTTGACGGCCTTGTCGACGCAGGGGTTCATGGCGAGGTAGCCGCCGTGGCCGCCGGCTCCGGCGACCGTGATCATCCGGGTGCTCGCGTTGGCCGCGTGGGCCTTGCGGGCGCCTTCGATGGGGGTGGCGGGGTCGAACTCGGTCTGGACCATGAGCTTGACCGGCCCGCGGGTGCCGTCGATCTTGGGTGCGGCGGCGGGCTTGTACGGCCAGTAGGCGCAGCCGGCCATGACCATGTCGTGCATCCCGGCCACGAGCGGGTAGCGAGCGATGTTGCCGCGGAACTCCCGCTCGTAGGAGGCCGGGGTGCGCGTGTAGGGGGTGTCGTTGCAGAGGATGGCGGTGCGCACCGTCAGCGCCGAGGCGTCGGCGTCGTCGCCCATGGCCTCGAGGAACTCCTTGGGGATGGCCGGGTCGGTCTTGCCGTTCTTGCGCAGCGCGGCGTCGGTGCCGGCGATGAACTGGGCGGCGAGCGGGAAGGACTCGTCGTTGTACATGAGCATCATGACGATGGCGTCGACGTCGTCGGCGCGCATGCCGGTGACCTTGCCCTTGCCGGCAGCCGCACGGACGCGCTCGTAGGCGGCCTTGGTCTGCTTGGTGGTGCTGCCCGCCTTGAACTCCTTGTTCTGGCGCGCCATCCACGGCAGGAACTGACCTTCGAAGCGGCGCTGGAAGCCCATCGGGAACGCGGCGAAGCTGGTGCGCCAGTCGGCGGTGAACTCCGTGTTGGCGTCGAGGACGACGCGCTCGAGGGAGTTGGGGTAGCGCTGCGCGTACCAGGCGCCCATCCACGACCCGCCGGAGACGCCGTACCAGTCGGCCTTGACCGTGCGTCCGGCCAGCAACTGGCGGACGAGGTCGTGGTCGGAGACGGTGTTCAGCGTGGTGATGTGGGGCAGGTAGGCGTCGTACTTCTTGACGCAGCCCGCCACGAAGTTCTTGAGGTTGGTGCGCGCCTCGTTGCGCACCTTGGAGGTGAGGACGCGGGAGTCGCTGACGCCCAGGGCCTTGGGCGGGCAGTTGAGCGCCGTGCTGCCGCCGGTGCCGCGAGGGTCGACGCCGACGATGTCGTGCGTCTTGCGGAGCGCCGTGGCGGTGGCCGCGACGGACACCGCCATCGGGCCGGCCGCGCCACCGGGGCCGCCGGGGTTGACGAACAGGACGCGCGCCTTCGCCTTCTTGGTCGGCGTGGTCGACCGGACGCGGCTGAAGTGCAGGTCCATCGAGCCCTTGGACAGGTCGCTCCACGACAAGGGGGTCTTGACCGTGGCGCACTCGACGACGACCTTCGGCGTGATCTCCTTGACGGCGACCTTGGCCGCCAGGGTCGCCTTGGTGCAGTTCTTCGCGCTCCAGCGCACCTTCTGCGCGCGGTACTGCGTCATGGTCATCGAGGTCTTGGGACGCGTCGGCCCCGGAGCGGCGGAGAGGCCGCGAATCTGTGCGTTGACCTGGGCAGGGAGGCCGGGCGCGGGCCTCGGGTCGACAGGTGTCAGCTCGGCGGCGAACGCCACCGGCGAGAAGGCGAGAGGAGCCACGACGGCGACTCCCAGGGCGAACCCGGCTTGACGGAACAATGCGATCCCCCGATCGAGGCAGGCGCGAACGCCTGAAGGTGAACATGTGTCCGTGACCGTACCCGGCCCACAGCGCACCTGCGGCCGAACTGGGTGAACTCTGGGCGACCAGTGGGTCACGGAGTGATCCCGGGAGGGGGTGTTCAGAGGTCTTCGGCGTCGACGATCCGGTAGGCGTAGCCCTGTTCGGCGAGGAAGCGTTGGCGGTGGGCGGCGAAGTCGGCGTCGACGGTGTCTCGGGCGACGACGGTGTAGAAGTGCGCGGTGCGCCCGTCGCCCTTGGGGCGCAACAGCCGTCCGAGGCGTTGGGCCTCCTCCTGGCGTGAGCCGAAGGTGCCGCTGACCTGCACGGCCACGGAGGCCTCCGGCAGGTCGACGGAGAAGTTGGCCACCTTGCTCACCACCAGGCGGGGGATCCGGCCTTCGCGGAACTCCGCGAACAGGCGGGTGCGCTGCGCCACCGACGTCTTGCCCGTGACGATCGGGGCGGCGAGGCGGCCCGCGAGTCCTTCGAGCTGGTCGAGGTACTGGCCGATGACGAGGGTCGGTTCGTCGGGATGCTTCGCGACGATCCGCTCGACGGCCTGGTCCTTGGCCGCGCTGCACGCGGCCAGGCGGTAGCGGTCGTCCGGTTCGGCGGTGGCGTGCGCGAGCCGCTCGGCCTCCGGCAGGGCGACCCTCACCTCGACGCAGTCGGCCGGCGCGATCCACCCCTGCGCCTCGATCTCCTTCCACGGAGCGTCGTACCGCTTGGGGCCGATCAGGGAGAACACGTCGTTCTCGCGGCCGTCCTCACGCACGAGGGTGGCGGTGAGTCCGAGTCTGCGGCGGGTCTGCAGGTCGGCCGTCATCCGGAATATCGGCGCGGGGAGCAGGTGCACCTCGTCGTAGATGACCAGGCCCCAGTCGCGGGCGTCGAGCAGATCCAGGTGGGTGTAGGAGCCCTTCCGCCTGGTCGTCAGCACCTGATACGTGGCGATGGTGACCGGACGGATCTCCTTGCGGGCGCCGGAGTACTCACCGATCTCCTCCTCGCTCAGGCTCGTGCGTCGCAGCAGTTCGTCGCGCCACTGCCGGGCCGAGACGGTGTTGGTCACGAGGATGAGCGTCGTCGTCTCCGCGCGGGCCATCGCCCCGGCACCGACGAGGGTCTTGCCGGCGCCGCAGGGCAGCACGACCACGCCCGATCCGCCGTGCCAGAACCCGTCGACGGCCTGGTCCTGGTATGGACGCAACGACCAGTCACCGGCCAGGGTGATGGGGTGGGCCTCACCGTCGACGTGACCAGCGTGGTCCTCGGCCGGCCAGCCGAGTTTGAGCAGCTCCTGCTTGAGATGTCCCCGCTCACTGGGGTGGACGACGACGGTCAGCTCGTCGAGCCGCTCGCCGGTCAGCGGGGTGATCTTCTTGTGCCGCAGGACCTCTTCGAGCACCGCCCGATCGGTGCTGCGCAGGACCAGCCGACCGCCGTCGCCGGGGCGCGCGACCTCCCCGTCGGTGGCGAGTTCCTTGGTCAGCACGAGCCGGCCGTACCGGTCCATCGTGTCGGCCACGTCGACGAGCAGGGAGTGCGGGACGGGGTAGCGGCTGTGCGTGACGAGGGCGTCGACCACCTGCTCCGCGTCGAACCCGGCCGCGCGGGCGTTCCACAGCCCCAGGGGAGTCACGCGGTAGGTGTGGATGTGCTCGGGCGCGCGTTCGAGCTCGGCGAACGGCGCGATCGCGCGGCGCGCAGCGGTGGCGTCGTCGTGGTCGACTTCGAGCAACAGGGTCTTGTCGCTCTGGACGATGAGGGCTCCTGGCATGACGACAGATGACAACGCCGCGGGTCGTGGTCGTTGTTCCGGGCGCTCGTTCGTCCGCGCCGTGCCCGGATGCGCGAGGATGGGCCCGTTGCCCGCACCCCGAGGAGGAACTCATGAGGACACCGCAGGTCGATCGCGCCGAGGGGATGCCCGAGCGGGTGCGGATCTACGAGGTCGGGGTGCGCGACGGCCTGCAGAACGAGGAGAACATCGTTCCCGTCGACGTCAAGGCCGAATTCGTGCGGCGGCTCGAGGCCGCGGGCGTCGAGACCATCGAGACGACCTCGTTCGTCTCGCCCACGTGGGTGCCGCAGCTCGCCGACGCCGCCGAGCTGCTGACCGCGCTGGGGGAATCCGCCCGCGGACGCAATCGACCGGTGCTCGTGCCCAACGAGAAGGGGCTCGACCGCGCGCTCGAGGCGGGGGTCGGCGCCATCGCGATCTTCGGTTCGGCCACCGAGGCCTTCGCGGCCAAGAACCTCAACGCCACCGTCGACGGCCAGTTCGACATGTTCGGCCCGGTCGCGAAGCGGGCCAAGGACGAGGGCCTGTGGGTGCGGGCGTACGTCTCGATGTGCTTCGGCGACCCGTGGGAGGGCGATGTGGCGCCCGATCAGGTCGTGTCGGTCGCGCGGCGGCTCATGGATCTCGGCTGCGACGAACTCTCGATCGGCGACACGATCGGTGTGGGCACCGCGGGCCAGGTGGAGTCGGTGCTGGACGGGTTGGTGGAGGCGGGAATCTCCTTGGACACCATCGCCGTCCACTTCCACGACACCTACGGGCAGGCGCTGCCGAACACGCTGACCGCGCTGCGCAAGGGCGTGACGATCGTCGACTCCTCCGCCGGTGGCCTCGGCGGGTGCCCCTACGCCAAGAGTGCGACCGGCAACCTCGCCACCGAGGACCTGCTGTGGGCGCTGCACGGACTCGGCATCGAGACCGGGATCGACCTGCCCGCGATGGTCGGGACGAGCATGTGGATGTCGGAGCAACTGGGCAAGCCGCCGGCCTCCGCGGTGGTCAAGGCGCTGGGGGCTCCGGCGTGACGTCGGCGGCCGACGGGCAGAACGCCGACGGGCAGAACGCCGACGGGCAGAACGCCGACGGGCAGAACACCGTGACGGTGCGTGAGGCGCGGATCGAGGACCTCGAGGCCGTCGTCGACCTGCTCGCCGACGACTCCATCGGCGCCGGCCGCGAGGGCGGAGACCTCGCGCCCTACGCGGCGGCGTTCGCGCGGCTCACGGCCGACCCGGGCGAGATGCTGGCCGTGGCCGAACTGTCCGGCCAGGTCGTCGGAACGCTGCAACTGAGCATCATCCCGAGCCTGACCCGCCGCGGCACCACCCGCGCGCAGATCGAGGGCGTGCGCACCCTGTCGAGCCTGCGCGGGCGCGGTATCGGCGAGACGCTGTTCGAGTGGGCGTTCGCGCAGGCCAAGAGCCGTGGGGCGAGTCTCGTGCAACTCACCTCCGACACCTCGCGCGGCAACGCCCACCGCTTCTACGAGCACCTGGGCTTCGTCGCCAGCCACACGGGGTTCAAGAAGGAGCTGTGACGGGGAGCAGTTGCGGCGACCGGCAGTTCCGACCACATGGAGCTCGGGGAGGAAAGCTGGTATCCGCGCCAGTAGTATGGAAAGTATGAAGGTCAGTGTGAGTCTCCCGGAAGAGGACGTCGCCCTTCTGGATGCCGTGGCGTCCGAGCGGTCGACAGGACGGTCTGCGGTGGTCCACGAGGCCGTGGAGCTGCTCAGAGAGAAACGACTGGCCGAGGAGTATGCAGAGGCGGCTCGCGAATGGGACTCCTCGGGCGAAGGCCGGCTGTGGTCCGCCGCAGATGCAGACGGGATCTCGAATGCGGCGTGGTGACATCGTGTGGGTCGCCCTGGACCCGGCCGTGGGAAGTGAGGCCGACAAGGTGCGTCCGGCGGTGGTCGTGGGGCGTGACTCGCACACCCGGACCAGCCTCCAACTGGAACGCGGCGTGGTCACCGTCGTTCCGCTCACGAGCAACACCGCCCGCGTGCTGTCGTTTCAGGCGCTTCTTCCTGCCTCGGCGACCGGATTGGCACGCGACTCGAAGGCACAGGCCGAACAGGTCCGTTCGGTCGACGTGTCCCGCCTGCGAGGAGCGGCCGGGCATCTGCCGAGCGACGTCATGGCCGAGGTCGACGCCGCGCTCCGGCTGCATCTGGCCTTGTGACGCTGCGAACACGCTCTCTTCGGACGGGTCGGGGGTCGTCTCTGACCGAGCCTCACACATCCGCCGCCGATGGCGTTGTCGGTGGTCCTCGCTACGGTGAGGGGAAACACCGTCGGCGAAGGAATGGGGCAGCGTGAAGGCATCGGGGCAGCGGTCGGGGATCGACATCACGGCGATGGACTCCTCGATCCGACCACAGGACGACCTGTTCGGATTCGTCAACGGCACGTGGATCGCGGGCACCGAGATCCCGGCCGACAAGGGACGCTACGGCGAGTTCGACATCCTCGCCGAGAAGGCACGCGAAGACGTCCGCGCCCTCCTGGAGGAGGCCGAGGCGGCGACGTCCGATGCCGCGTCCGGTGACGTGGCGGACGGAGACGCGGTCGCTCGCATGCGCGCTCAGGTCGGTGCGCTGTACCGCTCCTTCCTCGACGAGGACCGCATCGAGCGGCTCGGACTCGCGCCTGTGGCCGACGACCTCGCGGCCATCGCGTCCGTGAGCGACGTCGAGGGGCTGTGGGTGCTCATGGGACGCCTGCAGCGCCAGGGGATCGGCGGCGCGGTGTCCGCCTACGTCGACACCGACAAGCGCGACTCGCAGACCTACACCACCTATCTGCAGCAGTCCGGCATCGGCCTGCCCGACGAGTCCTACTACCGCGAGGACAAGTACGCCGACGTGCGCACCGCCTACCTCGCGCACCTCGCCCGGGTGAACGACCTCGTGGGAGAACACGGTTCGTTCGGCAACGACGAGGTGTACGAGACCGAACGCACCCTCGCCGCCGCGCACTGGGACCGGGTGCGCACCCGCGATGTCGTGGCCTCCTACACGGCGATGACCCTCGACGAACTCGCCGAGCTCGCCCCGAACGTGCCGTGGCGAGCGTGGCTCGAGGCTCTCGGCGCGCCAGCCGACAAGCTCGACCGCATCGTCGTGCGCCAGCCCAGCTACCTCGAAGCCCTGTCGGCGGCCACTCAGGACATCCCGCTGGAACGGTGGAAGGCGTGGCTGACCTGGCGGGTTCTCGGTGCGTCCGCGCCGTTCCTCACCCGCGAGATCGACGAGCAGCACTTCGACTTCTACGGCCGCACCCTGTCCGGCACGCCCTCCCAGCGCGACCGGTGGAAGCGGGGCGTCGACCTCGTCAACATGCTCGTCGGCGAGGGCGTCGGGCGGCTCTACGTCGACCGGCACTTCCCGCCGCAGGCCAAGGAACGCATGGTCGAACTCGTCGACAACCTCATCGCGGCCTACCGCATCGACATCGCCGACCTCGACTGGATGGGTGAGGCCACCAAGGCCAAGGCGCTGGACAAGCTCGGCACCTTCGTCCCCAAGATCGGCTACCCCGACGAGTGGCGCGACTACTCCGCGCTCGTGCTCACCGCGGATGACCTCCTCGGCAACGTCCGGCGGGCCAACGAGTTCGAGACCGACCGCGACTGGGCCAAGCTCGGCGGGCCGGTCGACCGGGGCGAGTGGTTCATGCCGCCACAGATGGTCAACGCCTACTACAACCCCGGCATGAACGAGATCGTGTTCCCCGCGGCGATCCTGCAGCCCCCGTTCTTCGACTCCGAGGCCGACGACGCCGTCAACTACGGCGCGATCGGCTCGGTCATCGGGCACGAGATCGGGCACGGGTTCGACGACCAGGGCTCGCGCTACGACGGCCTCGGCAACCTGGCCGAGTGGTGGACGGAGGAGGACCGCGCCGCGTTCGACGAGCGGGCCGGCAAGCTCATCGCCCAGTACGACGTGCTGGAACCCCGCGACCTGCCGGGAGAGACGGTCAACGGGGCGCTCACCGTCGGCGAGAACATCGGCGACCTCGGTGGGGTCACCATCGCCCACCTCGCCTACCGGCTGAGCCTGGGGGAGGGCGGCCTGGAGTCCGCGCCGGTCATCGACGACCTCACCGGTGAGCAGCGCTTCTTCGCCGGCTGGGCGCAGATCTGGCGGCTCAAGGCCCGCACGGAGGAGGCCAAGCGGCTCCTCGCGATCGACCCCCACTCCCCGGGTGAGTTCCGGGCCAACATCGTGCGCAACCTCACCGAGTTCCACGACGCGTTCGACGTGTCGCCCGGTGACGGGCTGTGGCTGGAGGAGTCAGAACGAGTCCGCATCTGGTGAGGCCACGCCGGCGATCCGGCTGACCGGCCACGCCTCCACGCGGCCGGTGGCCAGGTCGATCCCGTGGGCCAGACCGCCGGAGATGCGCGTCGGGCGCACGTGACGGTGCGTGATCCGGCCGCCGGTGTCGGCGACGCCGACCCACACGTCGGTCTGCTCCGCCGCCGCGTGCCGGAGCACGGCCAGCGTGACGGCCGGGTCGGTCGCCGGGATGCTCGGCGCTGCGCTCGTGATCTGCCCGTGCGTCGACCCCGCCGGCGTCGTCGAGCCGTTGGGGCTGGTCGCTCCGGTTGTCCTGGTCGAGCCGGCTGTTCCGGTGGTACCGATCGTGCCTGCTGTGCCGGTCTGGCCGGCGGACTCGCCGGTCTCGGACGCACGCGCCCCGGCGGTCGCGCCGTTCGAGGCGGCGGTTCGAGTCGACTCACCCCGGCGCAGACCTGCCACGACGGCGTCGACATCGAGTGCGGGAGTGACGGTGGGGCGCCGGCGGGGATCGGGGGCCCGGGCGGGCGCCGTGCCTGCGCCGACGACGGTTCCGTCCGCGCCTTCGGTGAGGGCATGGATGCCCCAGTCGCGCAGGAGGGCGAGAAGACGGGTGGGGGCCAGGTCGGACACGAGCACGGTCGGCGCGAGTCGGCGCAGCCGCGCGCTGCTCGCCTCCGGTCGCCGCATCAGCGCGTCGAGGGCGATGACGTCGTCGCTGCGCACATACGTGGACGCCGCACCGACGCGGGCTCGGCCGTGGCTGCGCCAGGCGTCCCCGACCAGGTACTCCAGCGGCTGGGGCACCGGGGTGGTGCTCATCCGGGCGAGGGTGCCGAGCACGTCCTCCACGGTCCACCCGGCGTCGAAGAGCCGGCGGATGCTGTCCGCTCCGAAGCGGTACACGACTGCGGCGCCTCGGGACTCGACGTCGGCCGCGGTCCGCATGAACGCCGCGCTGCTCCGTGAGAGCCGGCCCGGCGCCACGGCGGTGAGGTCGGCCTGCAGGATGACGTGATCCACGGCCTCCGGCAGTCGCGCGGCGGCAGCGACGGAGTCGACGGACGCCTCCTCCCGGCATAGGTCGCGCAGCGACGAGGTCGCGGCCCCGGCCGAGGTGAGACCGAGGAGGGCGGCCTCGGATGTGGTGGCGAGAGCCGCCTCCTCGACGACGGCGGGGTCCCGCCTCGGCACCTCCCACCGCAGGCGGGCGACGACGTCGTCGGCCTCGATCGTCGTGCCCGGTTCGAGGGCGATAAGGACACCGAGCGTGCGTCGTCGCAGCAGGGGCAGGCTGCCCCACGTGACGCCGTCGGTGAACGCGTTGATCGTCCCGTCGACGCCCCGCGTGCCGATCCGGTGCGGCGCGCGCGGCATGTCACGCCACGCGAGAACCAGCTCGGCCCAACGCATGTCGTCCTCCTGCTCGGCCCAGGTGTCGTAGCGCCGCGTGGGCGCCCAGACCGGGTCGAGTCCCCCGTCCGGCCCGATGAGCCCCGCGGCGGACACCACCTCGAGCACCAGCGCGGTCCCGTGGGTGTCCAGGCCGGTGAGCGCGACGGTGCGCGCCAGGTCCCGGACCGCGAGCCCGCCCGTGCGCAGAACCCGCGGCGGCGAGTCGCCCCACGCGGTGGCCACGGCCTCCACGCAGGCCAGGAGTTCGCCTGCGACCGACCCGGCGCCGGCATCGACGTCCTCGGGGCGAAGAATCCGCGACCGCGTCGCCGGCGGGTCGAGGTCGGGGGTCCGGTGCAGGCGACCGTCGCGCAGGGCCAAGGCGATGGGACGTGGCAGCGTCACGCTCCCACCGTCGTCCGACCCGCGCAGAAGGGTGTGGTCGACGAGCCACCGGACGGCGGGCCCGACCGCCCCGCGAAGATCCACGACCCCGGTCGGCGGCCCCCACGTGAGCCGGTCGAGGACCTCGCGTGCCCCGGCCGGAGCCTGGGAGGTGAGCGCGTCGAGGAGTCCCGCCGGGTCGGTGATCGTGGCATCGCGGGGATCGGCCGGGGCGAGTCCGGCCACGGGCCCGAGGGCGTCACGCACCGCGCGCGGCGCGGCGTATCCACCGGTCGTGCGCCAGAGGAGCGCGAGGTCGTAGAGCCCCTCCAACAACTGCGCAGCTCGTTCAGCAGCGCACCCGAGCAGCGCCGCGACGTCCTCGGCGGTGATCGGTTCCGCCGCGACGACCGCAGCCTCGAGCGTCCGCAGACGGGCGGTGTCGAGGGAGTCCAGCACCTGGCGCAGACCGGCCGGGGTGAGCGCCCGCGCCGCGAGCGTCGTGAGGTCGGCCGGCGCGGGTCGGGCGAGGTCGGGACGCGCCGCGATCAGCGCCGTGAGCTGGGCGTCGTCGCGGGAACGGAGGTCCTCGGCGAGGCTGCGAGGCGGTGGAGCGACCGCCTCGGGGGCGGCGGTCGCGGGCGGTGTGGACATCACCTCAACGGTAACCCCGCACTCTCGGGGGCCTCTGCTCCCGAGATGTTGCCCTGGTGACGGGGGTTCTCGCACACGTCGCGTGACGCCTCAGGCATGAGCGCCTTGTGGGCGAGGCCCGTCCGTTCGCGAGCGCAGCGAGCCTGAACGGACGGAACAGAAGGAACGTCGCGGCGAAGCCGCGCCGGTGCAGTTCCGGGGACTCACGGGGGCGGAGCCCCCGTGAGTCCGCTCGTCGAGAAGGACGGCCGTTGATCCAGGTCGCCGGGTTCGTCGCCGTCGGGCGGCGGTGCCGGTGGGGCAGGATGACGCCAACAGCCCAGTCCCGTCACAGCGTCGTGCCCGGAGGTTTCGTCGATGACCGCTCAGCCGTCCCACGCACAGGGTGAGACCGACACCCCGCTCCTCGAGGAGACGATCGGGGCCAACCTCGAGCGTACGGTCGCCGCGTTCGGAGATCGTGAGGCGCTCGTCGACGTCGCGACCGGTCGCCGGTGGACGTACGCGGAGTTCGACGACGAGGTCAACCGCCTCGCCAAGGGGCTCATCGGGGTCGGTCTGGCGGTCGGGGACCGCATCGGCATCTGGTCGCCCAACTGCCCCGAGTGGACGATCATGCAGTACGCCACCGCCAAGGCCGGGGTCGTCCTCGTCAACGTCAATCCCGCCTACCGCACCCACGAACTCGACTACGTGGTGGAGCAGTCGGGCATGCGGATGATCGTCAGCGCGGTGGCCTACAAGACGTCGAACTACCAGCAGATGGTCGAGCAGACCCTGACCAAACGCGACAACCTCGAGCGCGCGTTCTACCTCGGCGAGCAGAGCTGGGACGACCTCATCGCCGCGGGTGAGTCGATGAGCGACGAGCAACTGGCCGGGGTCCTCGCCTCCCTCTCGCCCGAGGACCCGATCAACATCCAGTACACCTCGGGCACCACGGGATTCCCCAAGGGTGCGACCCTGTCGCACCGCAACATCCTCAACAACGGGTTCTTCGTCGGCGAGATGATCCACTACAGCGAGGCCGACCGCGTCTGCATCCCGGTGCCCTTCTACCACTGCTTCGGCATGGTGATGGGCAACCTCGCGTGCACCACCCACGGTGCGTGCATGGTCATCCCGGCCCCCACGTTCACCCCGGACTCGGCGCTGACGGCCGTCTCCCAGGAGAAGTGCACCTCCCTGTACGGCGTGCCGACCATGTTCATCGCCGAACTCGCGCTGTCCGACTTCGACAGCTACGACCTGTCCACGCTGCGCACCGGCATCATGGCCGGCTCACCGTGCCCCATCGAGGTCATGAAGCAGGTCATCGACCGCATGAACATGTCGGAGGTCGCCATCAACTACGGCATGACCGAGACCTCCCCGGTGTCGACGTCGACCCGCACCGACGACGACCTGCGCCGCCGCACCGAGACCGTCGGCCGGGTCATGCCCCACCTCGAGATCAAGATCGTCGACCCCGCCACCGGCGAGACCGTCCCCCGCGGCGAACCCGGCGAGTTCTGCACCAAGGGCTATTCGGTCATGCGCGGCTACTGGGACAACGAGGAGAAGACGGCCGAGGCCATCGACTCCGGCGGGTGGATGCACACCGGCGACCTCGCCACGATGGACGAGGACGGCTACTGCGCCATCGTCGGCCGCATCAAGGACATGGTGATCCGCGGTGGGGAGAACATCTACCCGCGCGAGATCGAGGAGTTCCTCTACCAGCACCCGGGCGTCGCCGACGTGTCGGTGGTGGGTGTGCCCGACGAGAAGTACGGCGAGGAACTCATGGCCTGGATCATCACCAAGCCCGGGCACGAGCCCCTCACCGTCGAGGACGTCAAGGCGTTCTCGGCCGGCAAACTCGCCCACTACAAGGTTCCCCGCTACGTGCACTGCGTCGACGCGTTCCCGATGACCGTGACCGGCAAGATCCGCAAGATCGACATGCGCGCCGAGGGCGTCGCGTTGCTCGGCCTGCAGAAGTAGAGGATCGACGCGTCACACCGGATCTCCGCCGCCGGATTCCGGTTTGCCCGGCACGCTAGCCTGGTAGGGCCCGTGACCATGCGCGGGCTCGAGACGAGCAAGAGGTGAACGGTGCCGACTGGCAAGGTCAAGTTCTACGACGCCGACAAGGGTTTCGGCTTCGTCCACGGCGACGACGGTGAGGACGTGTTCGTCCCGGCCGGCGCGCTGCCGTCGGGGACGACCTCACTCAAGCCCGGAACACGCCTGGAGTACAGCGTCGCCCAGGGACGCCGCGGCGCTCAGGCCATGCACGTCCAGGTCCTCGAACGCACGCCGTCGGTGGCCGAGGCGCAGCACGCCAAGCACCGCAGGCCCGCCGACGAGATGGCCGTCATCGTCGAGGACCTCATCAGGCTGCTCGACAAGGCGTCCAACGACTTCCGTCGCGGGCGCTACCCCGAGCGGCGCGACGCCACCAAGGTCGCCTCCGTCCTGCGTGCCGTCGCCGACCAGTTCGACGGGTCCTGACATGCCGACCAAGAGAGACGCCACCCTCGCCGGCGCGGTCGAGCTGGCTCGCGAGGCCGCCGAGAGCATCGCCGAACCCGGCGCGGTCGGCGACCACATCGGCATGGTCATGGAAGGCGAACGGCTCGCCACGCATTCGTTCGTGTGCACGACGCCGGCCTACCGCGGGTGGCGGTGGGCGGTCGTCGTCGCGCGGGTCTCCCGCAGCCGCACCGTGACCGTGTGCGAGACCAACCTCCTTCCCGGTGACGACGCGATCCTCTCCCCGGCGTGGGTGCCGTACGAGCAGCGGCTCGCGCCAGGCGATCTGGGAGCGGGCGACGTCCTGCCCTACAAGGAGGAGGACCCCAACCTCGAGCCCGGCTTCGAGGCCACGGGCGAGGAGGACGTCGACGCGATGGCGCAGTGGGAACTCGGCCTCGGCCGCGCCCGCGTGCTGTCCGCCGAGGGGCGCGAGTCCGCAGCCCAGCGCTGGTACGACGGCGACAACGGCCCCGACGCCACCGTCGCCCAGAAGTCCCAGGAGATGTGCACGACCTGCGGCTACTACCTCCCCTCGCCGGCGCGCTCCGGTCGATGTTCGGCGTGTGCGCCAACGCCTGGTCGCCCTCCGACGGCAAGGTCGTCAGCAGAGACCACGGCTGCGGCGCCCACAGCGAGTCCGACGTCGACCGCTCGGACCGCGAGAAGGTGCCGGCGCCGGTGCACGACGACCTCGCCGTCGACGTCCTGTCCTGACCCCCGCCACGATCCGCCGCTCGCCGACCACACCCCGCGCGGCACCCCTGCAGGACGCGCGTCTCACTCCCGGCGGGGGTGTCCGGAAGGGCCCTGCGCTGCGAATAGTCTGTGCGCCATGAGCAGCATCACGGAGTCGTCCGCCCGCGCGCCTCGGGGCGGTCTCGATCGCTATTTCAAGATCTCCGAGCGCGGATCCACGGTCGGCCGAGAGGTCCGGGGCGGCTTCGCCACCTTCTTCACGATGGCCTACATCGTCGTCCTCAACCCCCTCATCATCGGCACCGTCCCCGACGGGTCCGGTCAGTTCCTCGGCGGCGGAACCGAACCCAACCTCGCCATGGTCGCCGCCGGCACCGCCCTCATCGCCGGCCTCATGTCGATGCTCATGGGCGTCTTCGCCAACTACCCCCTCGCGCTCGCCGCCGGCCTCGGACTCAACGCGTTCGTCGCCTACAGCATCGCCAGCCTGCCCAACATGACCTGGGCCGACGCCATGGGCCTCGTCGTCATGGAGGGCATCGTCATCCTCCTGCTCGTGCTCACCGGCTTCCGGCGCGCCGTGTTCCACGCCATCCCCGCCCAGCTCAAGACGGCCATCAGCGTCGGCATCGGCCTGTTCATCACCCTCGTCGGCCTCGTCGACGCCGGCATCGTCCGACGCGCCGCGGGCGCCCCCTGCAACTCGGCGTCGGCGGATTCCTCGCCGGCTGGCCCACCCTCGTCTTCGTCATCGTCCTGCTCGCCATCGTCGTCATGATGGTCCGCGGCGTCTCAGGCTCCATCCTCTACGGCATCGTCGGCGGCACGGCCCTCGCCATCGCCGTCGAAGCCGTCATGCACGTCGGCTCCCAGACCGACGCCACCGGCAAGATCGTCAACCCCACCGGGTGGGGCCTCAACGTCCCCCAGGTGCCCACCAACGTGTTCGACATGCCCGACCTCGGCCTCCTCGGACAATTCAACCTGCTCGGCTCGTTCCAGAACATCGGCATCGTCGCCGCCTGCCTCCTGATCTTCACCCTCATGCTCGCCGACTTCTTCGACACCATGGGCACCATGGTCGCCATCGGCGCCGAAGCCGACCTCCTCGACGAAGACGGCAACCCCCCAACAGCCAACGCATCCTCGTCGTCGACTCCCTCTCCGCCGTCGCCGGCGGCATGGGCAGCGTCAGCAGCAACACCGCCTACATCGAATCCGCCTCCGGCGTCGGCGAAGGCGCCCGCACCGGACTCGCCAGCATCGTCACCGGCGCACTCTTCCTCGCCGCGATGTTCCTCTCACCCCTCGTCGCCGTCGTCCCCTACGAAGCCGCCACACCCGCCCTCGTCGTCGTCGGCTTCCTCATGATGCAACAGGTCGTCGGCATCGACTGGCACGACCTCGACATCGCCGTCCCCGCCTTCCTCACCATCGTCCTCATGCCCTTCACCTACTCCATCACCGCAGGCATCGGCGCCGGATTCGTCACCTACGTCGTCATCAAAATCGCCCGCGGCAAAATCGCCACCCTCCACCCCCTCATGTGGATCGTGTCCCTCCTCTTCGTCATCTACTTCGCCATCGACCCCATCAAAACCCTCCTCGGCGTCCAGTGACAGGCTGACCCCATGACCCCCGAGTCCGACGCGTCGTCGTCATCGTCGCCCTGGCCGCCATGCTGCTCGCCGTCGTGATCGCGCCACTTTTTTAGGCCTGTGCTCCTCACCTCCGGGCTCGGCGGGACCCGGACTTCGTCGGGGTCCCACCGAGCCCTGCGCCTTCGTCGCACAGGCTGTGTGCCGCCCCGGTGCGCCCCTCACCCCGGCCTGGCGTCGTCTGTGAGTTCCCGGCTGTCAGTCGGGCCGGGGTGAGGGACGCACCGGGGCGACACCTGTGGTTCCCGTTCGCTGTCGTGTTGCGGTACTACCCGTGTCTCGATCCGGCGGCTGTCGGCATGGCCTCGGGCCGGTGGTGGTCGCCTCGGTCAGGTGGTGGTGGGCGCTCGTTCTGCGGCGGCTGGGGAGGGCTCTCCGCTCTGGCCCGGTCCTAACCGATGTTCATCTCTGCGACCACGTGGTCTACGCAGGTCGTGAGGGCTTCCACGTCGTCCGGGTCGATCGCCGGGAACATCGCCACACGGATCTGATTGCGGCCCAGGCTGCGGTACGGATCGACGTCGACGATGCCGTTCTCCCGCAACACCGCGATGAGCGCCGACGCGTCGACGCGCTCGTCGAGATCGATCGTGCCCACCACCCGCGACCGGGCCGCCGCGTCGGTGACGAACGGCGTGGCGTAATCGGTGCGTTCCGCCCAGTCGTACAGCCGTGACGCGCTGTCCGCGGTGCGGGCCGTCGCCCAGTCCAGACCGCCCTGCTCGTTCATCCACCGCACCTGCTCGTTCATGAGCACCAGCGTCGCCAACGCCGGCGTGTTGTACGTCTGGTCCTTGCGCGAATTCGCCACCGCCGTCGCCAGATCCAAAAACGCCGGGATGTACCGGTCCGTCGCCGAGACCTCCTCCACCCGCGCCAACGCCGCCGGAGACATGAGCGCGAACCACAGGCCCCCGTCGGAGGCGAAACACTTCTGCGGCGCGAAGTAGTAGACATCCGCCTGCTCGACATCGACCGGCAGACCACCCGCGCCGGACGTCGCGTCGACGAGGACCAGCGCGTCGTCGTCCGCACCCGGCACGCGCCGCACCGGAGCCATCACCCCCGTCGACGTCTCGTTGTGCGGCCACGCGTACACGTCGACGTCGGCCGCGTGCAGAACGGCGAGCGAACCCGGCTCGGCGTCGACGACCACCGGATCGGACAAGAACGGCGCCGCAGCCGTCGCCTTCGCGAACTTGGAGGAGAACTCGCCGAACACGAGGTGCTCCGCGCGCTGCCGGACCAGCGAGAACGTCGCCACATCCCAGAACGCCGTCGACCCGCCGTTGCCGAGCACGACCTCATACCCCTCCGGCAGGCGGAACAACTCGGCCAGCCCCGCCCGCACCTCACCCACGAGATGCCGGACCGGAGCCTGCCGGTGCGACGTGCCGAGGAGGCTGCCGGCGTACTCGCTCAGCCGCTCCACCTGCGCAGGACGCACCTTGCTCGGACCACTGCCGAAGCGGCCGTCGTGGGGAAGCAGAGCGGGCGGGATGCTGATCGTGCTCACTGGGCGGAACCTCTCGCAGGACGGTGACGTGACCGGCTCCAGTCTGCCGGTGGGCTCAGGGTTCCCGCTCGCCGCGGTCGGCCAGCACCTCGTCCCATCCCGTGACCGCCGACGCCGGCCGTGGACCGGGACCCTCGTAGGAGGCACGCGGACGGATGAGCCGGGCGCTCTGCTTCTGCTCGAGGATGTGCGCCGACCACCCTGCGGCCCGGGCGCACGCGAACAGCGACGTGAACGCCGGTCCGGGCACGTCGGCGAAGGACAGCAGCACCGGGGCCCACAGATCGAGGTTGGGCTCGAGCCTCCGGTCGGGAAAGCGCTCGGCCAGCAGGTCGGCGGCCGTGGACTCGACCGCCATGGCGACCTCGTACAGCGGCGCGCCGACGCGGCGGCAGACCTCACGGATCGGGTCCGTCCGAGGATCGCGCGCCCGGTAGACGCTGTGGCCGAACCCCATGATCCGCCGACCCGAGTCGAGCACCGAGGTCAGATACTCGCGGGGATCGTCGAGTCCGTCGATCGCGTGGAGCATGCGCAGGACACGCGCGGGCGCGCCACCGTGTAGCGGACCACTGATCGCGGCGACACCCGCCGCCAGACAGGTCGCCACGTCGGCCCCCGTGGAGGCCACGACGCGCGCGGCGTAGGTGGAGGCGTTGAATCCGTGCTCCGCGGCCGTGACGAAGTACGCGTCGAGCGCCTCGACGTGACGCGGGTCGGCCTCGCCCCGCCATCGCACGAGGAACCGTTCGGCCACCGAGCTCGCCGTGTCGACCACGCGCTGCGGCACCACCGGAAGCTCGGGGCCACGCGCCGACTGCGCGACGAACGACACCATGAGCACCGTCGTGCGCGCCAGGTCGTCGAGGGCGCGCCGGTCGTCGATGTCGTGCAAGGGGCGGAAACCCCACACGGGGGAGACGGTGGCCAGCGCGCTCACCACGTCGGCCGTCATGGCGCCCGTGCGGGCCGGCAGCGGGAACTGCTCCGCAGGTGGCAACAGGCGTCGCAGGTCGTCGGCGACCAGCAGACCCCACACGCGATCGAAGGGGACGACGCCCACGAGGTCACGGATGTCGACACCGCGGTAGCGCAGAGCGCCGCCCTCGGGGTCGGCCTCCGCGATCGAGGTGACCCAGGAGTCCTGCTCCGGCGCCGCCCGATCGGTTGGTGCGTTCATGAGGTCGATTCTGCCAAGTGTGTGATCGATGTCACGACCCGGTCAGCTCGGCCGGTGGCTCCCGCCGTGACCGGCCACGCCTCCGTCGCCGTCCTGCGGTCCCGGCGAACCCGTCGCGCCGCCGGTGGAGTCGGCCCGCCCGGAACGTCCGCGGCGCCCTCGCGTCGGTGCCGGAGGAGTCACGCGTTTGCCCAGGTCGTAGTGCGCAAGGAGCTCCGCCAGCGGTGTCAAGACCACGGGGTGCGTCCCCACCGGACGGTCGCCGCTGAAGACCACCCAGACCCGCTGGTCGCCGTCGTACACAGGCAGAACCGACCCGTCGACGAGATGCGCGGCGTGCTCCAGGGCGATGCTCCGAGCGTTGCGACGGCTCACCTGCCGCTCGGCGAACTGCTGAGCAGGCACCCGCCCCCGGCGCAACCCCTCGTACGCGAGCGGGGCGTACTTCACGCCGAGACTCAAGAGCCGGCGGATCGCGCGCTGTCGAGACGTCATTCGGCAGGCCTCCTGCATCGGGTGCTGGTCACGGCCAGCCTACTGGGAGCCGTCGTGCCCGCCGGGACGCCCGGCTGCGTGCCGGGCTGCGGCGACGGTGGTGAGGGCGGCAGGCACTGGCCCCGCGGTGTCCGTCCGTGCCGGGACAATAAGAACGGCGAGGTCGTCGGGGAACGACCTCGCCGTTTCCGTGGCGACCCGGGGGAAGTCGACACGGTGCCGGCCAGGGGAAGCCGGTGTTGTGCTCGGAAGAGTCAAAATCGATGTGGTCGGGGGTTCCACACCGGCGACTCCGCCAGCTGAATGTTAGAGCGGATCTGCTTGTTCGACAAGAGCATCCGGGCCAGATCACACCGAGTGGCGAAAAAGCCGTCGATCCGGGCCCACGGTCCAGCGTGCTGTCCGTGCCTGTGGGGCGTGAGGATGCCATGCTTGGGGCGTGACCGACCTGATCGACACCACCGAGATGTACCTGCGCACGGTCTTCGAACTCGAAGAAGAAGGTGTGCAGGTCTTGCGCGCGCGCATCGTCGACCGGCTGGGACATTCCGGCCCCACGGTCTCCCAGACCGTGGCGCGCATGGAGCGCGACGGGCTGCTGTCGGTGCAGCCCGACCGCAGCATCGAACTCTCCGAGACCGGCCGGCGCCTCGCCACGCGCGTCATGCGCAAGCACCGGCTCGCCGAGCGGCTGCTGCGCGACGTCATCGGCCTGGAGTACCCCTACGTGCACGACGAGGCCTGCCGCTGGGAGCACGTGATGAGCGAGCGCGTCGAGCGCAAGATCCTCACGCTGCTGGACGAGGTGCAGGTCAGCCCCTACGGCAACCCCGTCCCGGGCCTGGACGAGCTCGGCATCACCGCCACCGGCAACGGCGAGCGGATGACGTCGATGGCCGACCACCCGGGTGCGACGCGATTCGTCGTCCTCCGCGTGGGTGAGCCGCTGCAGAGCGACAACGACCTGCTCGAACGCATGTCGTCCGCCGGGATCGAGCCCGGTGCCACGGTGTCGATCACCCGCGCCGACGACCGGATCGACCTCGCCGGCCCGTCCGGAGCGGTGACGATCGACGGCGGCCAGTCGGGGTACCTGTTCGGCTCGCCGGCCTGAGCGGCTCGACCCGCGCGGCCTTCTGATCCCTCACGACTGATCGGGAGAGACGTCCCCGCATCGCTGTCGGGTGCTCTCGTCGCGCTCGGCGGCTCGCGCACCGGTCGTCCCCACCCCGGCCGGGCCTGTGGATGACGGGAGCGGGACCACGGCCCCCGCGGCTAGCTTTTCGGGTGTCGTCGCCGTTCGCGCCGACTCCGCCCGGTCCGCCCGATCCTGCCGCCGGCGACGGACACCAGACCCATGCCTCGGCAGGAGCGGCACCGCCGCCCATCGGGCCGCTCCGGCCGGGCCATCCACCACGTCACGATGCCTCCCCGCATCGCGATGGGCCCTGCCCGGAGTCGTACGCGAGGCGCGAAGGGCGGCCATGTCCAGCCAGTCCAGGAACGTCCGGTACGTGGGGCGACATCGGTCGCCGCGGATCGTCACCGGATCACGCGGCGCCCGGGCCGCGCAGGCCGGCATGATCGCCGTCGTCAGCGCCGGGCTGCTCAACGCGGTGGTCGACCCGGCCATCGCGGATCCGGCGCCGCCCGCTCTCCCACCCCCGATGCCCGCGGCCGACCCGGCCTGGGAGCCGGAGTTCACCGAGCCCCGTCCGCCCGAACACCCACCGTCGGTGCCGGAACCCGCCGTCCCCGCGCTCCCGGCCGAGGAGGCGCCGCCAGGGACGCCGAGCACGTCACCACCCGAGGAGACGGGTTCGGCGGCACCGACCTCGTCGACCTCGATCCCGTCGTTCGCCCCCACCCCGACACCGGCACCCACCTCCACACCCTCGTCTCCGTCGCCGACCACGACCGTGGCGCCGGCCCCCGAGCCCGCGCCGACGCGCGTCCCGACGGACACACCGACCGAGGCGCCACCCACGCCCCGGCCGACCCGCACGGCCACACCGAAGCCGACGTCGAACCCTGCGCCCAAGCCGAAACCCGCGCCGAAGCCCAAGCCGAAGCCCAAGGCCGAGTCCAAGACGGCTCCCGCGTCGTCGCGCGCGGATCGCGTCCTCGACATCGCGGCGGGTCTGTCGGGCATTCCGTACGTGTGGGGTGGCACCACGACCCGGGGGTTCGACTGCTCGGGATTCACGCGCCACGTCTTCGACAAGGCGGGGGTCGACCTGCCGCGCACGGCCGCTCAGCAGCAGCGCGCCACGCGGCGGGTGAGCACGCCTCGCCCCGGTGATCTGGTGTTCTTCGGCAGCCCGGCACACCACGTCGGGATCTACGCGGGCGACGGGCGGATGTACGACGCACCCCGCCGGGGCAAGACGACGGGTCTGCACAAGATCTGGAGTTCGAACGTGACCTACGGTCGCCCCTGACGCAGCGACACACCTGCGAACCAGCAGGTCATGAGGCTTGTCGGTGGTGACCACTAGCCTGATGGCATCGGTCGGAGGAGTGGGGCGAGAGTCGGGCAGGAGTCGGGTCGGTGGGCACGTCCACCGAGCGGCTCGCCGCCCGATCCACGACCCCTGCGATGGCCGAGGTCCCACGACCGGCGACGACGAGAACGACGGAGGTGACGGGCATGGTGCGGTTCCTGCAGACGAGCGACTGGCAGCTGGGCATGACCCGCCATTTCCTCGAGGGCGAGGCACAGGCGCGGTACACCGCGGCCCGCATCGACGCCATCCGCGCGATCGGTGAGGTCGCCGGCCGCGAACGCTGCGACTTCGTGCTGGTGTCGGGCGACGTGTTCGACTCCAACCTCGTCTCCGCGCGCACGGTCGCGCGATCGCTGGAGGCGATGGGCGGCATCCCGTGCCCGGTGTACCTCCTGCCGGGCAACCACGATCCGCTCGACGCGGCCTCCGTGTACACCTCGTCGATCTTCCGGCGGGACTGCCCGCCCAACGTCGTCGTCCTCGATGCGGCCGGCGTGCACCAGGTCGCCGCGGGGGTCGAGATCCTCGCCGCACCCTGGTTCGCCAAGCCGGCCCTGAGCGACCTCGCGGCCGACGCCGTGCGCGCCGCCGATCCTCCCGGCGAGGGCGTGACGCGAATCCTGTTGGCGCACGGTCCGGTCGACGTCCTCAGTCCCGACGAGCGGTCTCCGGCGCTCATCCGTCTCGCCGATCTCGAGGCGGCCGTCGACGAGGGGTGCCTGCACCACGTGGCGCTGGGCGACCGTCACTCCCGGTTGTCGGTGGGCCGCACCGGTCGCGTGCACTTCTCCGGCACGCCGGAGGTCACGGCGTTCCGCGAGGAGATCCCGGGTGACGTGCTCGTGGTCGACGTCGACCGGCACGGCCACGAGGTCCACCCCCATCGTGTGGGCACGTGGACGTTCACCACGATGCGCAGGCACGTCGACACGGCCGAAGACCTCGACGATCTCGACGCGGAGTTCTCGGCCATCGATCCCAAGGACCGCACGGTGGTCCGGACGGCGCTGATCGGCACGTTGACCCTCGCCGACAAGGCCCGCCTCGACGACCTCCTCGAGCGGTGGGAACAGAGCCTGGCCGCGCGACTCACCTGGGAGGGGCACGACGACGTGGCGGTGGTCGTCGACCGCGACGAACTGGCCGACCTCGGCGTCGGCGGCTTCGTCGCGCACTCGGTCGAGGACCTGGCCGGGCAGGCCGACGACGAGAACGGCGACCCGCACGCGCGCGACGCCCTGGCGCTCCTGTACCGGTTGGCGGTGCGATGAGGATCCACCGACTCACGCTCACCCACATCAAGGGGGTTGCCGACCGCGAGGTGGTGTTCCCCGACGAGGGCATCGTCGTCGTCGAGGGCGCCAACGAGGCCGGCAAGACCACGATGATCGAGGCCCTCGACCTGCTCTTCGAGGAGAAGGACTCCTCACGCAAACGACACGTGCTGGCGATGCGGCCCGTCGGGCTCGACGTGCCGAGCGCCGTCGAGGTCGAGGCCACGAGCGGCCCGTACCGCTTCACCTACCGCAAGCAGTGGTTCCGGCGGCCGGGCACCGTGCTCACGGTGCACACCCCACGCCGTGAGGACCTGACGGGGTCGGCGGCCCACGACCGCGCCCGCGACATCCTGGCCGAGACCACCGATCCCGACCTGTGGCGGGCCCTGCGGCTCATGCAGGCCACGCCGCTCGGCGCCACCGACCTCTCGGGTAGCACGGCGCTCGCTGACGCGCTCGAAGGGGCTGCGGGGCAGTCGGCCGACTCCGCCGGCGCAGAAGGCGATTCGCTCCTGCGGGCCGCCGAGGACGTCTTTCGGGAGTTCTTCACCGCCACCGGCCGCCCGACGGGTGAGTACCGCGACGCCGAGCTGCGGGTGGAGGAGGCTCGACACCTGCGCGACGAGGCCGAGAAGGCCGTCGAGGAGGTCGCCGCCGACGTGGCCCGCCATGCCGAGGCGGTGCGTGAACTCGACCGGCTCGACGCGCAGGTGGCGGCGGGCGAGGCGGCGTTGCAGGAGCTGCAGGACCAATGGGCGAGCGCGGAGGAGGTGCTGCGCGAGGCCGAGCGTCTGGGGATGGCGACGCAGGTGGCCCGGCAGTCCCACGCGGCGGCCGCCGAGCGCGTCGAGGCCCGTGACGCCCTCGTGGCGGAGGTGACGATCCTGCGTGACGCGGTCGGGCGGTTCGAGACCGATCTGGACGAGCTGTCCACCGGCATCGGCCCGGCACAGGCCGCTCTCGCCTCGGCGACGGAGGAGGCCGAACGGGCCCACGCCGCGCGCAAGGAGGCCCGCCGGGCCGCGTCCCGGGCGGAGTCCGATGTGGCGCTGGTCGCCGACCTGCACGATCTGGCCGTCCTGGCCGAGCGATCGAGGAGCGTCGATCTGGCCCTCGAGCGACGCGAGCGGGCGCGAGAAGACGCCCGTGCGAGGCGATTCACGGGGTCGCGGGCAGCGATCGAGGAGGCCGCCCGCGAGGTCGACCTGGCTCGGGCCGAGTGGCGGGTGGGCAGCGCCGGGTGGCAGCTGACGCCCGAGGTCTCCGGGCTCGAGGTCGAGATCGACGGGGAGAGGCGCACCCTGCAGGCCGAGTGCTCCGGCGTGCTCGGCGACACCGTCGAGATCGTGCTGCCCGGCGTCGCCCGGCTGCGGCTGAACCCGCCCTCGGGAGTGGCCGAGCGGGGTCAGACCGTCGACGCGGCGCAGGCTCGGCTGGCCGAACTCCTCACGGAGGCAGGCGTGGACGACATCGCCGCCGCTCGTGCCGCGGCGGCTGCCCACGACGACGCGGTCCGCGCGCTCGAGGAGGCCGAGCGCGCCCTGAGCGGCGCGCTGAGCGGCGAGAGCGTCGAAGATCTTCGCGACCGGGTCGCTCACCTGCACGAGCACACGGTCGAGCTCCTCACGCGGCGCATCGACGAGGCCGGTACGGACACGGCAGGGGCGCCGACCGCACCGGCAGCGGCCGGCGAGCTCACCGAGCTCGACCTCGCCGAGATCGACCTCGCAGCGGTGACACCCGTCCTCGCCTGGATCACCGGCACGGACGACGCCGACGGGCGCAGACGGCTACGCACCGTGGCGGCCGAGGCGCGTGAGCGCGAGGACGCCGCAGAGGCGCTCATCGCCCGGTGGGACGCCGAGGCCACCACCCTGCGCGGGGCCGTGGAGGCCGAGCGGTTGGCCGTGGCGCGGGCCGAGGTGGCCCTGGCCTCGGCCAGGACGGCGCTGGGCGAGGCGTCCTCCCGCCTGGCCCTCGACCGGGAGAAAGCGTCGGACGCGGCTCTGGCGGAACGGGTGCGCGAGACGGAGGCGCTGCTGGCGGAGGCGACCGAGCGTGAGCAGACCGTCGTCGCCGAGGTGGCCCGGCACGATCCCGAGAGCCTGCGCGTGCGTCTCGAGGGGGCCGAGTCGGCGGCGGTCTCGCTGCGCGGCCGGTTCGCGGACACGCGCGACGAGCGTCTGGCCATCGAGGCGCGGCTGCGTCACGCCGGCGGGCAGGGGCGTGCGGAGCGTCTGACCGAGGCCGAATCGGCGCTCGCCCGGGCCGAGCGGGCACTGGCCTCCTACCGTCGGCGCGCGGGCGCGGCCCGCACGTTGTTCCAAACCCTGACCAGGCACCGCAACGAGGTGGTGCGCACCTACGTGGAACCGTTCGGCAAGGAGGTCTCCCGGCTGGGGCGCATCGTGTACGGGCCCGACTTCGAGGTGGAGGTCGGTCCCTCGCTCGCCATCGAGGCCCGCGTCCTCGCCGACGAACGCATCCCGTACGAGGCGCTCTCCTCGGGAGCCAAGGAACAGATGTCCATCCTCACCCGCCTGGCGTGCGCCTCGCTCGTCGATCCCGAGCACGGGGCCCCGGTCATCCTCGACGACGCCCTCGGCTACTCCGATCCCGCACGCCTGCAACGGGTCTGCTCGGCGTTCTCCCTCGTCGGCGGCGGTGCGCAGATCATCCTGCTCACCTGCACGCCCGGGCGGTACGCAGGCATCCCCGATGCCAAGGTCATCCGCATCTGAGGTCGGCGCCGTCCTCGAGCGGCCCCGACCCCCGCACCCGTAGGATCGGCGGGTCCCGACGCACACGAGACGAGAGGCACGCACATGTTGACCCCGGACCGGTGGGCGATGGTGGCAGGACTCGCTTTCGCCCTGGTGGCCCTCTTCGGCCTCGGGCAGATCCTCCTCGGTGGTGAGGGTGGATTCGCCTGGGTCATCGTCGGTTTCGCGGTGCTCTCCGCGGTGGCCGCCTTCGTCGTCGCCGCTACGCAGCGGCGCCGGCCGCACCCCTGAACCGACCTCACACCGAGGCACCCGGTCGCAGACCGGTCGTCCACCCCGAGAGAACAGGACATCTCATGCCCTCCCACGCGCCGGAGGCGATGGACGGCCGCACGGCGTTGACCCTGCGAGTCCTCACGGTGGCGACCTTTATCGTCATCCTCAACAACACGATCATGGTCAACGCGTTGCCGTCGTTGATGGAGTCGATGCGCGTCGACGCGCAGACGGTCCAGTGGCTGGTCACGGGCTTCATGCTGACGATGGCGGTGGTCATCCCCACGACGGGCTGGTTCCTGCAGCGGGTGGGCCGCCGCACGGCGTTCATCACGGCGATGTCCGTCTTCTCCGCGGGCACGGCCCTGGGTGCGGTGGCGCCGACGTTCGAGATCCTGCTCATGGGCAGGATCGTCCAGGCGACCGGGACGGCCGTGATGATGCCGTTGCTGATGTCGACGGTGCTGTTGCTGGTGCCCGCCGGCACGCGCGGACGGGTCATGGGCAACGTGTCGCTCGCGATCTCCGTGGCGCCGGCGATGGGTCCGACGGTGTCCGGCGTGATCCTGTCGTTCGGGTCGTGGCGGTGGATCTTCGTCGTGGTGTTCCCTCTCGCCGTCACCGCCGCCGTGGTCGGTGCGTGGCTGCTCGATCCGCGCAGGCTGGGTGAGGCCGAGGCGGGGGAGGGGGATCGCCTCGGGGAGGGCGGCCGGATGGACCCGATCAGCGTCCTGCTGACGATCGTCGGGTTCGGCGGACTCGTCTACGGCCTGAGTCGGGTCGGTGGGGCCGGGTCGCACCTGCTCGGCCTGCCGGCGATGGCGCTGGTCATCGGCGTCGTGGGGGTGTCGCTGTTCGCGTGGCGTCAGATGGTGCTGATCCGCACGAGCCGGCCGGTCCTGGATCTTCGGGTGCTGCGCTCGCCGCGCTACCGGCTGGCCGTGACGATCATGGCCGTGTCGTTCATGGCGTTGATGGGCGCGATGGTCATGCTGCCGCTGTACTTCCAGGACGCGCGGGGCATGTCGACGCTGCAGGCCGGTCTCATGCTCATGCCGGGTGGTCTGGCCATGGGGTTGCTCGGGCCTCCGGTGGGGCGTCTCTACGACCGGGTCGGCGCGGCGCCGCTGGTCATCCCTGGCTCACTGGCGCTCGCGGGCGGTATCGGGATGCTCGCCTGGTCGACCAACCACGGCCCGTGGTGGCTGTTCCTCGTCCTGCATCTGTTCATGAGCGCGGGGCTCGCGTTCGTGTTCACGCCGATGTTCACCGCCGGGTTGTCCTCGTTGCGTGCCCCGTTCTACGAGCACGGCAGTGCCCTGCTCGGCACCCTGCAGCAGGTGGCGGCGGCGGCCGGCACCGCGCTGGTCATCACGGTCATGTCGGGCGCCGCGGCGCGGAGTGCGGCCACCGGTGTGCAACCGGCCGCGGCCCTCGGTCAGGGGGTCGAGGCCGGACTCGTCGTCGCGACCGTGCTCGCCGCCGTCGTGGCCGGCCTGTCGCTGCTCTTCCTGCGCGTCGGCGACGACGTCACCGAGACCGAGGCGGATCGCGACGCCTGAGGACCTCGATCTGTGACCGCTGTCCTGAACCGACACGGACTCTGGTGTCCGCGTCGCGAGCCTGCCCGAGGTCGATGGCAGGCGTGAGCCCCGGTCACCGTTGGGTCGCCAGGTGGGATGCCTCGCCGGTGGGGGTCGTCTCGCGCGTGTGATGGCGCCCGATGGGCAGCACGATCGGTGTGCCCGAGACGGGGTCGGGGACGACCTGGCTGCGCATGCCGAACACTGTCTCGACGAGCGCGGGCGTGAGGACCTCCTGCGGGGCTCCGGCGGCGAGGATCTCCCCGCGACACATCGCGATGAGCCGGTCGGCGTACCGGGCGGCGAGGTTGAGGTCGTGCAGGACCATCGCGATCGTCGTCCCGCGGGCGCGGTTGAGGGCAGTGAGCAGGTCGAGCACCTCGACCTGGTGGGCGATGTCGAGGAACGTCGTCGGCTCGTCGAGCAGCAGGATGTCGGTGCGCTGCGCGAGGGCCATGGCGATCCACACGCGTTGGCGCTGACCACCCGAGAGTTCGTCGACGGCGCGTTCGGCGAGGTCGGCGGTGCCCGTGAGGTCGAGTGCCTCGGCGACGGCCTCGTCGTCGGCCGCCGACCAGCGCGACAGGAGCCGCTGATGCGGGCTGCGGCCGCGGGCCACGAGATCGCCGACGACGATGCCCTCGGGCGCGAGGGGTGACTGCGGCAGCAGGCCGAGTGTGCGCGCGACCTCCTTCGTCGGCAGGCGGTGCAGGTCGGCGCCGTCGAGGACGACCCGACCCTGGCTCGGTGCGAGCAGGCGCGCTAGCGAGCGCAGGAGGGTCGACTTGCCGCAGGCGTTGGCGCCGACGATGGCGGTGATGGCGCCGGGGGTGAGCGACACGTCGAGGTCGCGGATGACGGTCCGGTCTCCGTACCCGAGGGTGACGTTCTCGGCGTGCAGTGAGTGGTCCGACGTCACAGAGAGCCTCCGGATCGGTTGGTGCGGACGAGGAGGTAGACGAGGTAAGGCGCGCCGAGCACGCCGGTGACGACCCCGACCGGGTAGCGCGTGTCGAACGCGAACTGGCCGAACAGGTCGGCCCCGAGCACGAGCAGCGCCCCCACGAGTGCCGCGGGGAGCATGAGCGAGCCGCCGGAGCGGACGAGGCGGGAGGCGATCGGTCCGGCGAGGAAGGCGACGAACGAGATCGGTCCGGCGGCGGCCGTGGCGAACGCGATGAGCCCGACCGCTCCGAGGATCGTGACGATGCGGGTGCGTTCGACGTTCACCCCGAGGGCCGCCGCGGCGTCGTCGCCGTGCTGCAGCAGGCGCAGGCCGCGTCCGTGCGCGAGCAGGATCGGCGCGATGACCAGCGTCGCGACGGCCAGGGGTGCGACGGACTCCCAGGTCGCGCCGTTGACGCTGCCGGTCAGCCACCGCATCGCCGTCTGCAGGTCCCAGGCGGCGGCGGAGGCGAGGGCGTAGGAGACGACGGCCTTGAGCATCGCGGCGATGCCGATGCCGATGAGGATGAGCCGGGTTCCGGCCATGCCGTCGACGTAGGCGAGCACGTAGATGAGCAGGGCGGTCGCCAGGGAGGCGAGCACGGCGACGAACGAGACGACGAGGTCGTCGGCCTGGAAGTACACGATCGTCACGGAGGCCGCGGCGCCGGCTCCGGCCGTGATCCCGATGATGTCGGGGGAGGCCAGGGGTTGCGCAGCATCGTCTGGAAGGTGATGCCGCCGAGCCCGAACGCCGCGCCCGCGAGGACGGACATGCTCACGCGGGGCAGGCGCAGTTCGCCGACGGTGACGCTCGCGCCGGGCACCTGCTCCCCGAGGACGACCCGGACGACCTCGCCGAGTCCGTAGAACCGTTGTCCCACCATGAGGCCGATGACGAACAGGGCGAGGACGAGGGCGGCGAGCACGCAGGTCGCGGTCAGGCGCGCCCGGCGACGCCGGATGCGGCCGCGGCGGACGGTCTCCAGGGTGGGGGAGACGGCGGGGCGTTCCTGCGTGGCGGTCACAGTGCCCTCGCCTTCTGACGACGCACGATGGCGATGAACACCGGCGCCCCGACGACGGCCGTGACGATGCCGACGTCGATCTCCGAGGGGCGTGCCACGACGCGGCCGACGACGTCGGAGACCGTGAGCAGCACCGCGCCGGTGAGGGCGGAGAACGGCAGGAGCCGCCGGTGGTCGAGACCGATGAGCAGGCGGCAGGCGTGGGGGACGACGAGCCCGACGAAGCCGATGGGGCCGGCGAGGGCCGTGGCCGCGCCGCAGAGCAGGACCGCGCCGGATCCGGCGAGGACGCGTGTGCGCGTGACGGACTCACCGAGCCCGGCGGCGACGTCCTCTCCGAGTGCGAGCGAGTTCAGGCCGCGGGCGGTGACGAGGCACAGCAGGGCTCCGAGGAGGAGGAACGGCAGCACCTGCAGTGTGGTGGCGGTGTTCGCGCCGCCGACCCCGCCGATCTGCCAGAACCGGAAGCGGTCCATGACGTCGAGCCGCGGCAGGAGGATCGCGCTGACGAGCGAACTGAACGCGGCGGTGATGGCGGCACCGGCGAGGGCGAGCTTGAGTGGGGTCGCGCCGCCGCGGCCGAGAGATCCGATGACGTGCATGAGGACCGCGGCGCCGGCCGACCCGACGATGGCGAACCACACGTAGCCGGTGGCCGAGGACAGGCCGAAGAACACGATGCCGGTGACGACCGCCAGCGAGGCGCCCCAGGTCACGCCGAGGATGGCGGGGTCGGCGAGGGGGTTGCGGGTAAGTCCCTGCAGGACAGCGCCGGCCATGCCGAGCGCGGCTCCGACCACCATCGCGAGCACCGTGCGGGGGATGCGGGAGGCGACGGCGGCCTGGGCGACGGTCTCCTCCTGACCCGCGAGTGCGGCGACGACGTCGTTCCAGCCGACGCTGCGGGCGCCGAACGCGACGGACGTCGCGGCGGCCAGCACGAGCACGGCGAGCGTCGCCACCAGCCATACGCCGGTGGCCGGCGCGGATCGCCGTGGGGCGACCCGCGCCGGTGCAGCCTGCAGGGTGGTGCTCACGTCGCCTTGCCGACGGCGTCGTTCACGGTCTTGAGGTAGGCGTCCAGGCCCCAGGGGATGTTGAGCGGCGAGGGGTTGCCGGACGCCGCGAGGGGCGTGTTGTCCTTCAGGAGCGCGACGGCGCCGCTCTTGACGGCCGGGATCTTCGCCCAGCGCGGGTCGGCCTGCAGCGACTTGAGGGCGGCGGCCGGGTCGGCGCTGTAGCTGACGATGACGTCGACATCGGAGAAGGCGTCGGTGTTCTCGGCGCTGACGGTGCTGAAGAAGCCGGTCTCGTTCTGGGTGGCCTCGGTGACCTTGGCGGGCACGGTCAGCCCGGCCTCCTGAAGGAGTCCGGCCCGCGGGTCGCGGGTGTTGTAGAACTGCACCTTGCTCAGGTCGCTGGGGTCGAGGAACGCGAACATGCCGCTCTTGCCGGCGAGATTCGGGTACTTGGCCGCGGTCTCGGAGATCTGGCGGTCGAGATCGGCGACGAGCTGCTCACCCTCGGCCTTCTTGCCGATCGCCTGGCTGTTGAGGCGGATCATGTCGTTCATCGACGTGCCCCACGCCTGGTCGGGGTAGGCCACGACCGGCGCGATCTTGCTGAGGGTGGCGTAGTCCTCCTTGGTCAGGCCGGAGTAGGCCGCGAGGATGACGTCGGGCTGGGTGTTCGCGACCGCCTCGAAGTCGATGCCGTCGGTCTCGTCGAACAGCTGGGGTGTGGTGGCTCCGAGCTCGGTGAGCTTCTCCTCGACCCAGGGCAGGACGCCGTCGCCGTCGTCGTCGCCGTAGTCGGCCTTGGCCATGCCCACCGGGGTGACGCCGAGCGCGAGGGGCACCTCGTGGTTGGCCCACCCGACGGTCGCGACGCGCTGCGGCTGCTCCGCCACGGTCGTCTCACCGAGGGTGTGCTTGATGGTGACCGGAAAGGCCGCTGCTGCAGGGGTGTCCGCGGGGCCGGAGGTCGCCGGTGCCGAGGACTCGGGTGAGGAGCCACACGCCGCGAGCCCGAGCGTCAGCGTCAGGGTGGCGGCGGTGAGGGAGATGGAACGTGTGGACACGGTGACCCTTCGTCGTGCGATTAGGTATGGCTAGCCTAATAGAGGGTCGCGGTGCCTGGGGAGGACGGGTTTTCCTCGCCTGGGACTGGTGGTCTTCCGGACCCGTCGTCTGTGGGGACGGCCGGGCGGGCGCGGTCTCGGGTGGTCGACGTGCTCCCGGGCCTAGTCTGGAGGCACGACCCAGGGAGGACCGTTGCCACGCAAGATCATTCTGGACTGCGATCCGGGCCACGACGACGCCATCGCGATGCTCCTGGCGCACGGGAGCTCCGAGATCGACCTGCTGGCCGTCACCACGGTGGCCGGCAACCAGACGCTGGCGAAGGTCACGCGCAACGCGTTGGGGGTGGCCGCGGTCGCGGGGATGCGGGGCGTGACGATCGCGGCGGGATGTGATCGGCCGTTCGTGCGTCCGTTCATCGGTGCCGCGCAGATCCACGGCGAATCCGGGCTGGGCGGTGTCGAACTCCCCGACCCGGCCGGCCTTCCCGAGGCGGGCATCGGGCTGGACCCGCGGCACGGCGTGGACGTCATCATCGAGACGGTCATGGCGCACGAGGTCGGCGAGATCACGCTCGTGCCGATCGGTCCGCTGACGAACATCGCGATGGCTGCGCGCAAGGAGCCGCGCATCGTCGAGCGGGTCCGTGAGGTCGTGCTCATGGGCGGTGGTGTGCACAAGGGCAACCGCACGCCGACGGCCGAGTTCAACATCCTGGCCGATCCCGAGTCGGCGCACGTCGTCTTCGACGCCGGCTGGCCCGTGACGATGGTGGGCCTCGACCTCACCCATCAGGCGCTCGCCACCGAGGAGGTCTGCGCGCGGATCGGTGAGATCGGCGGTCCGGTGGCGGAACTCGTGCTGGCCGGGGTCTCCTCCTACGGCGCGGCCTACCGCGAGACGGGGCGCTTCGACCACCCGCCCCTGCACGATCCGTGTGCCGTCGCCTACGTCGTCGACCGGGCCGTGATGACGACCCGCCGCGCGCCGGTGTCGGTGGAGCTCACCGGGACCCACACCCTGGGGATGACCGTGGCGGACCTGCGCGACGAGGCGCCGGCGGACTGCCGTACCCAGGTGGCCCTCGAACTCGACGTCGACCGGTTCTGGGATCTGGTGGTCGAGGCGCTCGCCGCTCTGGGCGACGGCGACGGGCAGGTGGGGGAGGCCGGGCGATGACCACACTTGGCCGTGCTCACCGGCCGGGCGGGGGCTCCGACCGCCGGACCCGCGCTACACGGCGGGTCTGCGGCGGGTGCTGTTGCTGTATCCCGCGTCGGGAGTCGTGGCCGTGTTGGCGCTCGCCGCCGTGATGTGGCCGAGGCTGCCGGAGATGATGGTGACGCACTGGGGCGCAGGTGGAGCCGACGGGACGATGCCGAAGGCGTGGGCGGTCGGGGTGGCCGTCGCGATGAGCCTGGGCGGCCTGATCTGGGCACTGCTCGACCTCGGAGGCCGACGGTCGACGAAACAGGCGTGCGAAGCGGCCGTGATCGGCGGACTGTGCGCCTGGCTCGGCGCGTTCGCCCTCGTCGCGTCGATCTGGCTGGCCGACGCCGGGATGCTCGTCGCGTGGCTGATGCTGGTGCCGACCATCCTGACGGGGGTCGTGATGTGGCTGGCGACACGAGCGGCGAGGCATCATCGCGAGGCTCGCGAGACCCAGTGACCGTGGATCGTCGAGGCCCGCTCACGTACGTGGAACGCCTTGGGTCAGTGAGAACGTGGCGGATGGGGATGCAGCGTCCCACATCTTCGAGCATCCGCCCTCACACGCCTGCTTGCTGTCAGCGGCCTCGCGCGGCGGCCGACCCGCGTTCGTGGAGGGCGAGCGAAGAACCGGAAATTGCCGCCTGCCTGGATCAACAAGGGATCATGGAAGAAGTTCTGGCAGGCGTCACCAACGACTATCGGAGTGCTGAGAATATGCGCTTGAGCCAGGCCAGTCGTTTCGGGCGCTCTTGGTAGCATCTGCTTGCGCTCGGGGGCATTATTTCACTGGGCGGTGGATGCTCCGGGTGGCAGTGCATGCATGGAGGGGGATGCGTTGCTCGACCTCCATTCACGTTTGAGTGATCGCTCTCAGTGAGTTTATGAAGACCCTGGTAGCGAACAATGTTTCTCTCCGCGGACTCTATGGCGCGGCCAAGATGCGAGGATCGGATTTCCTGCCAAATGGCTCCCAATTTGGGAGCATGGGCTGCTATGAATGGCGGGACAAAGAGCCCCGTGAGGTAGAGGCCTGTGGCCCAATGAGTCTGCAGTGAAACTTGGAGAATGGCCACCAATAGGATCAGGAGCGTGCAGGCCCACAGGCCCACCTGGGCTATGGCTGTCCACCGGTCTGTAATCCACCAGACACGCATATGGAGTCCGGACCACGCTGCGGGTGCGTCCCAGGCCGCGGTCATCCCGACGGTCGCTGCAATCAGGGTGAAGGTTGCCTTTTGCCACTCAAATTCCACTTCAAGTGCGTAAGAGGAGTATGCGATATAGCCAAGGATCCAAACCGCCCGTAGGGTAGTGCTGGTCAGGAGATAGCGGATCCATAGGCCCTTGGTGCTGCGCGATTGTGTCCGTGTCCGTTGCATATTTCTCAACCGGGAAACCGTGGTTCGCTCGGATTCAATCGTGGCCTCCCAGTAGGTGGGTGGCACGGGGATCATGGCGCCCATGCATAAAGTTAGAAGGCCGCTCCCAAGCGCAGTCGCGGCGCCAGCTGCGGCGCCGCTGCCTGCGAATGGCAAGATGGCGCCCAGTGTCGTGAGGATTGCTCCTCCAATCATGCAAAACGCGCCCGTGACGGACTCTAGGAATCGAAGACGTATCACCTCGGTCTTGAGCATGTCTGCTTCTGGGCGGCGACCAAATGAGCAGGCAAGCACCAATGCGACTGCGATAGTGGCAACCGTGAGCGACGTTGAGACCGGGGATGCTTGCCTAAAGAGTTCGTTCGACAACGCCGACATACTTCGGAGCCATTGAAGCGTGACGACGCCTGGATTGTGAGAAGCTTGAGGGATTTTATAGTAGGAAATTCCTCCGATCAAGAAAAATACGGCAACGACAAAGATTACGCAGGCGATGAGTGTCACAGTGACGCTGTTACGGATGCGTTTGTGTTCTATTTGCCGCAGGTCGTCCATGGGCCTTCTTCTTTTAGTGACGGAGTGGACAATTTGTGCCTGTCGATCGTGCCTGGCTCTCGACTCCTGACTCATTGTGCGACACATCTGCCAGCTTTGGGGTCGACGGCAGTGGTGGGGCGGGCGTTCACCGTCGGATTCGATCACAGGTGGCGCCTTCTCCCGAACTCCTGCCCTTCGCCGATCTGGCGTGGAAGCGTGGCGATGGGCGCACGTCCGAAGTCAAAGGGCAGCGCCTGTCGTCGGCCGCGGAGTGGGCTGGCCAGTGGTCGTGTGTCGTCAGTCCACGATGCGATTGCGCCACGGGAACGATGTCGTTGTGGCGCATGTCGGTGCCAGGGCTCGGTCGAGTGTCCCGCCCAGAGATGTCTGGATATCAGCGATGTCGTGCTCTGCAAGGGTGGCACGCTCAAGCAGGGCAGCAAGCGACTCTCACGGTCAGTGCTGGCGAGCGAGGTTCTGAGGCCGTCATGGCATGGGCGTCGTTGACTTCGGCGTCGGTCTTGGTCCAAGGGAAAGACCTGGTGCCCCCGGCAGGATTCGAACCTGCGACACCCGCTTTAGGAGTGCCATTGGCGTGCCCGGCGGAGCTCTCGCGAGGGGGTCTGACCTGCGTGGATGCCTTCCGTTCTCTGACGGACGGTCGGTCTGCTTCTCGACCTTCTGTGCCACAAATGTGCCACAACGGTGGCGGCGCGCGAGGCGCCCGGGATGCACAGTCCGGCGTGATTCGCCGACTCCCGCGCGCTCGGCGAGGAGCAGGAGGACCTGTCGGCGAATCGCGTCGGGTCGCGGGTCCGGGCTGCGAAGCCCGGCAGGTAAGGCGTGAGATTCTGACGGTCGATGGCGCGACACGACGTCGAGCCTGGGACAAGAGGAAGTGATGGGATGCGCCGACGACTGACGGGTGTCTCCGTGCCGATGGGCGGGCTCCAGTGGGAGGCCAAGGACGACGATCGAGAGATCGCCCGGCGCGCGATGAACCTATTTGAAGACCGTCGAATGCTCTGGAAGGACTTCTCGCTTGAGGTAGAGGAGGACTGTGTCCGTTCGGCGTCTGAGGTGAGGCGGGCCCTCGGTGTTCTGATCGACAGTCCAGACATCAAGCCTGACCTCGTACGACAGCTGAAGGTGTGTCAGGCAGCCTTCCGTGAGTTCATGGACTCTCTTGGGGGTGAGGATCCGCGAGGGGGCTGGCGGCACGCGTATGGGACTGATCCGCTGTCGATGGCGCTGGGGCGTCTACGAGCCCTGATCGGTGTGCAGGTGGGCGAGTTCCGGGAGAAGTACGGGCTCGAGGTCTCACCGGACCTAGCAAGCATCGTGCCGGACGAGAGCGGCTGGTTCTTTGAGGAGTTTGGCCGTGAGGGGCGGGCCGGCGAGTAGTAGCGATGTATGGGCGTCTCGGACCTGCTCCCTGGGCGCCCCTTCGTCCTGCTTGGGGCCGGTGAGCTGACGCGGCCGGCGCGAGAACGGCCGAAGGCCGCAGCGCAGCGCCGACCGCGTCAGCGGTCGGCCCACGCGCCGAAGGCGCCTTGAACCAGTACAGAAAGTCCTCACGGGCGCCACCTCCCTGCGGTGCGAAGCGTGTTGGTTTCTGGGGGCATCCGCCCCCTGGGCAGAATGGGCGCATGTCGACGACGGTGTACGGGGTGCTGGACGAGCTGCGCGAGATGGCGACGTCCGAACGAGACAAGGGCAGCATGCTCGAGCGGCTGCTGCTGCAGTACCTGCGGTCTGATCCCCTGTGGTCCGAGCAGTTCGACGACGTCTGGCTTTGGAACGACTGGCCAGACCGCCAAGGGCGTCCTGACACGGGCATCGACTTGGTCGCCAAGGACGCGCTGACGGGTGGTCTGGTCGCGATCCAGTCGAAGTTCTACGCCCCGGGCACGACGGTCTCGAAGCCCGATGTCGATACCTTCCTGTCCGCCTCGGGCGGGTCGGCGTTCACGCGGCGCATCATCGTGTCCACCACCGACAAGTGGAACTCGGGACTGCTGCACGGGTAGGTGACAGGTTGGGTCAGGCCGCCTGAGTGGCGGCTGTGGCTATGGTGGCCTCGTATTCGATGGGCGTCAACCGACCGAGTCGGTCCTGGCGCCGGCGGCGGTGGTAGGTCCGCTCGAGCCAGGTGACGATGCTGATGCGTAGGTCCTGGCGGGTGGCCCAGCGGCGGCGGTCCAGGACGTTCTTCTGCAGGAGAGCGAAGAACGACTCCATCGCGGCGTTGTCGGCGCTCGTGCCGACCTGGCCCATGGATCCGACCAGGTGGTGGCGGCGCAGCGCGGCCAGGTACTTCCGCGACCGGAACTGGCTGCCCCTGTCGGAGTGGACGATGCAGCCGGCGACGTCCATGCCGTGCGCGGCGCGGGTCGCCACGGCGTTGTCCAGGGCCTGCACCGCCAGGCGTGACTTCATCCGGGCATCGATGGAGTAGCCGACGATGCGGCCCGACCAGACGTCCTTGACCGCGCACATGTAGAGCTTGCCCTCACCGGTGGGGTGCTCGGTGATGTCGGTCAGCCACAGCTGGTTCGGGCCGGCCGCGGTGAAGTCCCGCTCGACGAGGTCCTCATGCGCCGGCGGACCGGGCTTGCCGTTCTTGCCGCGCTTCTTACCGAACACACTCCACCAGCCGTTCTCCGAGCAGATCCGCCACGCGGTCCGGTCGCACATGCCCTCCCCGGCCTCACGGGCCTCGTCGGCCAGCAGCCGGTGCCCGAACTCGGGGTCGTCGCGGTGGGCGTCAAACAGCGCGTTCGCGCGGTAGGCGGCCGCCAGCTCGGCGTCGGTGACCGGTTCCTTCAGCCACCGGTAGTACGGCTGACGAGCGATCTTCAGCACCCGGCACGTCACCGTGACGGGGATCCCGTCGCCGGCCAGCTCGCGGACGAGCGGGTACATCATTTTGGGGAGATGTTCGCCTGAGACAGGTACGCCGCGGCGCGGCGCAGGACCTCGTTCTCCTGCTCCAGCAGCCGGATGCGCCGTTTGGCCTCGCGCAGCTCGGCCAGCTCCTCGCGGTCGGCGCCGGGCCTGATGCCGGCGTCGCGGTCGGCCTGGGTCATCCAGTTCGTCAGGCACGACTCGGAGATCCCGAAGTCCTTGGCCACCTGCTTGATCGTCACCCCCTCCTCGCGTTGACGGGCGACCCGGACGACATCGTCCCGGAACTCCTGGGGATAGGGCTTGGGCATGGTGCACATCCTTCCCTGCGGCGCCTCAGAGCACCACAGACTCGGTGTCACCTACCCGTGCAGCAGTCCCCTCCCACGCCCGCAACACGATCGAGGACCAGGCGGTGCCGGTTACGGTCATCGGCCTGCCCGACCTGGAGGCGGCGGACGTCGACTGGGACTCCTTCACGTGGGACCGCCCCGACGAGCTGCCCACCAAGTCCGACGACAAGCCGCTGCGCCCGTACCAGCGCGAGGCCATCGCCGCCGTCACCGAAGGCTTGCAGGCGCACGACCGCGGCAAGCTGATCATGGCCTGCGGCACCGGCAAGACCTTCACGAGCCTGCGCCTCGCCGAGCAGATCGCCGGCCCCGGCAAAACGGTGTTGTTCCTCGTGCCGTCCATCAGCCTGCTGTCACAGACCTTGCGGGAGTGGTCCGCCGCGGCTGACGTGCCCCTCGCGCCGATCGCGGTCTGCTCCGACACCAAGGCCACTGCGAGGTCCGGTGCGACGAGCGAGGACATCCGCGCTGCCGACCTCGCCCTGCCGTCGACGACGAACACCGACGAGCTCATCACCCGCATCCGCTCGGCCCAGGCCAAGACCGACCGCATGACCGTCGTCTTCTCGACCTACCAGTCCATCGACGTCATCCACCGCGCGCAGCAGGCCGGCGACCTCGCTCCGTTCGACCTCGTGATCTGCGACGAGGCCCACCGCACCACCGGCGCCAAGATCGCCGGCGCGGACGAGTCGCCCTTTATGCGCGTCCACGATGACACGTACCTCAAGGCCGCTAAGCGGCTGTACATGACCGCGACGCCGCGCATCTTCGGCTCCGACGCCCGCAGCAAGGCCGACGACCACGCCGCCGTCATCGCCTCCATGGACGACGAGAACCTCTACGGGCCCGAGCTGTACCGCATCGGCTTCGGCAAGGCTGTCGAGCAGGGCTACCTCACCGATTACCGCGTGCTCATCCTCACCGTGGACGAGAAGTACGTCGCGTCGAACTTCCAGACCGAGCTCGCGCAGGACGGGGAGATCCAGCTCGGGGACGCCGCTCGGATCATCGGGTGCTGGAACGGTCTCGCCAAGCACTTCGACACCACGAGCGGCGAGTCGCTCGCCCCCATGAAGCGGGCCGTCGCGTTCGCCCCCAACATCAAGACGAGCAAGGCCATCGCCACCGCATTCCCCACCGTCGTCGACCAGCACATCGACACCCTCGACACCCCAGACGGCCCCATCGACGACGCCGATGAGGCCGCCGCATCGATGGACCTGCGCGTGGAGTGCCGCCACGTCGACGGCACCTTCAACGCCCTCGCACGCAACACCGCCCTGGACTGGCTCAAGGCCGAACCCGAGCCGAACACCTGCCGCATCCTGACCAACGCCCGCTGCCTGTCCGAAGGCATCGACGTCCCCGCCCTGGACGCCGTGATGTTCCTCTCCCCGCGCGGTAGCGAGGTCGACGTCGTCCAGTCCGTCGGCCGCGTCATGCGCACCGCCGAGGGCAAGGACTATGGCTACATCGTCCTGCCCATCGCCATCCCCGCCGGCACCTCCCCCGAGGCGGCGCTGTCGGACAACGCCCGCTACGCCGGCGTGTGGAAGGTGCTGCGCGCGTTGCGGTCCCACGACGACCGGTTCGAGGCGACGATCAACAAGCTCGACCTCAATCGCGACAAGCGCAACGACAAGATCGGCATCGGCCACATCGACGGCGACGGTAACCTCACAGGGGTCGACGACACCACCGAGCAGGCCATGCTCGACCTCGACTTCGGTGGCTACCGCGACGCCATCTACGCCAAGATCGTCGAGAAGGTCGGCGAACGCCGCTACTGGGAGACCTGGGCCAAGGACGTTGCGGGCATCGCCCAGCAGCACATCACCCGCATCACCGCGCTGCTCGACACCCCCGGCAGCGGCGTGCAGGACGAGTTCGAGCGCTTCCTCACCGGCCTGCGCGGCAACCTCAACGACAACATCAGCCGCGACGACGCCGTCGAGATGCTCGCCCAGCACCTCATCACCCGGCCCGTGTTCGACGCGCTGTTCGGCGGGTACGACTTCGCCGCCCACAACCCGGTCGCACAGACCATGGAACGCATGCTGGCCGCTCTCGACGAGCACTCCCTCGACACTGAGAACAGCAGCCTCGAAGGCTTCTACGCGTCCGTCCGCAGCCGCGTCGAGGGCATCGACAACGCCGAGGGTCGGCAGAAGATCATGGTCGAGCTCTACGACAAGTTCTTCGCTACCGCGTTCAAGCGCACCGTCGACAAGCTCGGCATCGTCTACACCCCCACCGAGGTCGTCGACTTCATCCTGCGCTCGGCAGACGCCGTGCTGCGCAAGCACTTCGGCCAGGGCATCACCGACGAGGGCGTGCACGTCCTCGACGGGTTCACCGGTACCGGCACCTTCATCGCCCGACTGCTCTCTCTCGGCCTCATCGAACCGAAGGACCTCGTCCGCAAGTACCGGCACGAGCTGCACGCCAACGAGATCCTGCTGCTCGCCTACTACATCGCCGCCGTCAACATCGAGACCACCTTCCAGGACCAGAAGGCCGGCACCCTCGACGACCCTGGCGAGCACGAGCCCTTCCCCGGCCTCATCCTCACCGACACCTTCCAGTCCTGGGAGAACGACGACCGCCTCGACACCACGGTCTTCGTCCAGAACAACGAACGGCTCGAGCACCTCAAGAACCTCGACATCACCGTCCTCGTCGGCAACCCTCCGTACTCGGCCGGTGAGGTTCCCCCGGACCGTAGAGGCATCGACAATGAGGATCGAGATGCCAGAGAAGCGGAAGAAGTACGACCGGGAGTTCCGTGAGGGAGCTGTCCGGATCGTCGAAGAGACCGGGAAGCCGATCGCCCAGAACGCGCGCGACCTTGGCGTGAACGAGGGCACGTTGGGCAACTGGGTGAACCGCGCACGCGAGGCTGCCGAGGGCACCAGAGGGTTGTCGAAGGACGACGTCGAGGAGCTCAAGCGGCTGCGTGCCGAGGTCGCCGAGCTCCGGATGGAGCGTGATGTCCTCAAGCGATCCGTGGTCCTGTGGGTCAAGGAGGCGACGAAGTGAGCGTGGCACGCTTCATCGCCGACCAGAGGACCAACTACCGGGTGCCACACACCGTGACCTGCCTGCTGCTGGGGGTGTCCCTAGCGTGGTTCTACAAGTGGCTCACCCGTGCCACCGGACCGTCGGCGTCCAGCGGTCTGCACACCTCTCGGGACCGTCGCCGCGACACCATCGACCGGGCCGTGAAGGTGATGTTCACGAGCAAGCGCGGCCTGCATGGCTCGCCCCGCTTGGTCCATGATCTGCGTGACGACGGCTGGCAGGTCAGCGAGAAGACCGTCGCGGACTCGATGCGTCGCCAGGGCCTGGTTGCGCGTCGGATCAAACGTCGCAACGGGCTGACCAGGCAAGACAAGACCGCGCCGAAGTTCCCTGACCTGCTCAAGCGGGACTTCACCGCCCAGCGGCCCAACGCAAGGTGGGTCGGCGACATGACCGAGATCCCGACCGTCGACGAGCACGGCCGGCCGGGCCCGAAGCTGTACCTGGCGACCGTGATCGACCTCTACTCCCGGCGTCTGCTCGGCGCGGCCACCGGGCTGCATCCCGACGCCGAACTGGCCTGCTCGGCGCTCAAGATGGCCGTCGCGGCCCGTGGCGGCGTGGACGCGGTCAACGGTCCCGACTGGCGCACCGACGAGACCCAGCGCGTCATCTTCCACACCGACCGAGGCTCGACTTACACGGCGAACTCGTTCACCAGACTGTGCCGTCAACTCGGGGTCCGCCAGTCGATGGGCCGGGTCGGATCGTGCTTCGACAATGCCGCGGCCGAGGCGTTCTTCTCCTCCCTGGAGTGGGAGGTGCTGTCGCGACACGAGTTCACCAACACCCGCGCCGCTCGGGCCGTTGTGCTGGACTGGTGCTACGGGTTCTACAACCACGACCGCCGGCACAGCTCGGCGGGCATGATGAGCCCCGTCAGCTACGAGAACACCGCGGCCCTCGACCGGGAAGCCGCATAGGGAAGCCCTCCACGATTCGGGGGAACCACAGCCGGGCAGGACTCCGCCAACGACGACAACGCCAATGAGTCCTATCCAGACCTCGATGCCGCCATCCGAAGCACCTACGCAGCCCGGTCGACTGCGACGCTGAAGAACAGCCTCTACGACTCCTACATCCGCGCCATCAAGTGGGCCACCCTGCGCCTGTCGGACCGGGGCGTCATTGCCTTCGTGACCAACGGTGGATGGCTCGACTCGAACACGGCCGATGGCATGCGCCTCACCCTGGCCGAGGAGTTCAGCGACATCTACGTCTACAACCTCCGTGGCAACCAGCGCACCGCGGGCGAGCAGTCACGCAAGGAGGGCGGAAAGATCTTCGACGCCGGATCGCGCGCCACCGTGGCGATCACCGTCCTCGTCAAGGACCCCACCCACACCGGCTCTTCACGTATCCATTACACCGACATCGGCGACTACCTCACCCGCCGCCAGAAGCTCGACCTCATCGCCGCCGCCAGCGACATCACCGGCCTTGACGCCATGGACATCGCCCCCAACGAGCACGGCGACTGGCTCAACCAGCGCAGAGATGACTTTCCCAACTTCCTCCCGATTGGAGACAAGACGGCCACCGAGCGCATTTTTGTGCTCAGTTCCGCTGGCTTGAAAACGAATCGAGATGCGTGGGTTTCAGGATTCAGCCCGGCAAGAGTTGAATCGAACATCAAGAAAATGGTGAAGTTCTACAACGCAGAGGTCGATCGCATCGGCGGCTCCTCTAGCACGCCGAACATGGATCCGTCGCAATTCAGTTGGGATCGAGCAGACAGGGCGAACCTGCGTCGTGGACGCAAGTATGTACTCGCCTCAGACTCGCTCCGACGGCAGACATATCGACCTTTCACCCGGCAAGCCGTGTGGTTTGATCGAACGCTAAACAACACCGTCTACCAGCTCGAGCGACTGTTCCCCTCGAGCACAGTTTCTAATCACGGATTCTGGCTTTCTGCCCCGGGATGCCCCGCCCCGTTTCAAACACTCCTTGTCGAAGCGATCCCCGACCTAGTTCTCGGGGGTGCAGGAAATCCGGGACAGTTCTTCGCCAGATGGCGGTACGAGCCCGTTGGCATGGGCGCCGGCGAGGCGATGCTATCTTTCGACGTGGCCGACGCCGATGACGCGAACGTGGTGGATGGGTACAGGCGCGTCGACAACGTCACAGACGAAGCACTTAAGAAATTCCGGGCGGCGTACGGCGACCGCGTCACGAAGGACGACATCTTCGACTACTGCTACGGGTTGCTCCACTCCCAGGACTACCGCGAGATGTACGCCGCGGACCTCAAGAAGATGCTGCCGCGCATCCCGCTCGTCATAGACCCGTGGCCGTACGTGAAGGCCGGCCGGGAGCTGGCGAAGCTGCACCTCGACTACGAGACCGTCGAGCCCTACCCGCTGGAGGGCCTCGACGTTCAGCCGTCCGGCGCAGTGGCGTGGGAGTTCTACCGCGTGGAGAAGATGGCCTTCGCCAAGCAGCGCGACCCCGAGACGAAGAAGCTCGTGGCCGACAAGTCGACCATCAAGTACAACGGCCGCATCACCGTGTCCGGGATCCCCGAGGACGCCTACCGCTACATGCTCGGCTCGCGCTCGGCCGTCGAGTGGATCATGGACCGCTACCAGGTGAAGACGGACAAGGCATCGGGCATCGTCAACGACCCGAACGACTGGTCCCGGGAAGTCGGCGACCCTCGCTACATCCTCGACCTGCTTGCCCGCATCGTCACGGTGAGCGTTGAGACGATGAAGATCGTCGATGCCCTGCCTCTCTTGGACATTCTCGACGGCCCCGATAGCTCCACGCGCGATTGAGACAATGAGACATGATCACATCTGCGGACGACGCTCGGCTGTTAGCGCGCAACATGGTGGGCGATATTCGGCCGCGATGGGACCATGTTCAGTCTGTCGGCCAACGTGCGGAAGACCTGTGTAACACTGCCGGGCTTGCCGAGCGGGTTGCCGTAGCGGCGTGGCTTCATGACATCGGGTACGGCCACGCCATCGCGCACACGGGATTCCATCCGCTGGATGGGGCCCGTTTCCTCGTCAAACACGGGGCGCCTGCCGAGGTCATTCGACTAGTGGCTTGGCACACCGGCGCCGGCTTCGAGGCTCAGGAGCGAGGACTGCTGGAGGAACTCGACGCCTTCGCGCAGCCGCCGGCTGACGAGCTCGACGCCCTGACGATGATCGACTTGGCTACCTCGCCCACGGGCGAACCGGTCCTCGATGTGAAGCGGATCGCCGAGATTCTGTCTCGCTACGGGGACGGGCACCCGGTGCACGAGGCAGTACAGAACTCCCGGGCTTCCCTGCTCGCGTCGTCCCGGCGGGCCAAGGCGGCGCTGGGACTACCGCAGGACTGGCCGGTCTGCTGTTAGCGCGTCGTCGATCCGCTGCCGCATGGACGGGTGCATGTCCAGATCCGCGAGCTCGTCGCGCGTGAGCCAGACGACCTCATCGCTTTCGCTGCTGGTCTGCATCTCCCCGCCGACCAGCCGCGCACGGAACGCCAGGGAGAACTGCTGGCGCACCTCGCCGTCGTCGTACGCCATGACGTGGCGGGGGTTCGTGTAGGTGCCCGTCAGTGTCTCGACCTCGACGTCGTAGCCCGTCTCCTCCTTGACCTCGCGCACGACGGTCTCGGTGATGCTCTCGCCAACGTCATGCCCGCCGCCAGGGAGGGCCCACTTGCCGTTGTCGGTCTTGTGGATGAGGAGCAACCGGCCCTTATCGTCCTGGACGATCGCAACCACGGAGGGCACGACGCTGTTGGCCTGGGGTGCGTTAGGGTCGTCTACGTAGTCGATTCGCGCCATGCGGGTCATTATAGGCGGAGACGAACGGGTTCTATCCAGGAGCCATTCCCTTAAGGTCGGAATGCGTTTGCGCCCTGGCCTTCTTTCTGCGGGTTCTTGGGTCCACGATCTCAAAGTGTTTGTTATGCCAGCTCACCTCGAGGGTATCTGTAGGTTTGGGGATTGACGCCCCTCCGAAGTGTTTGCGCCGGTTATAAACGAGGCCTACGGGTCGCGGGTTGCCGATGCGAATAAGCCGGCACATCTGGGGCGCGCCTCCCGAGCGAGGGTCGGGCGATTCCGGCCCATTGGCCTGGTCGAGCCAGGCGATGAAATTAGCGAAAATTAGGCGGCTAGTATCGCGGGCCGTGGAGTCGAGGCCGCGTGACGCCTGGATCTCGCGGAGGTGCGGGCTGCCGCTGCCTGCGACCTCGATCACTTTAGAAGTTCGCGATCCCTCCATCACGTCCGCTAGGTCGTAGGCATGCCGTATCCAGCGCCCGCGTCTAGGCTGCTCGCTGTCGTATCTATTCCTGTAGGTGTACGACTCCAGGTGAAATTTAGCTTCCATCCGGTCGCCACTTCTGCTGAGGTGGAGCATGGTAACGGAGGGGCCCAGTACCTGAGTGGGGTATCCCTCAAAAAGGTTGTCCAGCGCTTGATGTACTACATCGCCCCATTGGCCCCCCTGGCGCGGCGAGACTATGCCAGAATCAATTTGATCCGAGAGCTGAGATAATGCTAGGGCTGCGAATAGCGAATCTCCGCAATAGGCGAAGATGTGCGGGTAATTGCGACAATGAAATATCTTCTTGCCTTGGTCGTAGAGATATTGCGGACGCTGACCTTGTCCGCTTCTTCTCGGATCCTCCCAGCTTATTCTGCTGTCGCTCATGACGTTCAGAGAGGCAATTCCTCGCGCGTCGACTCCGGCCCACACCTGCACCGTGGTCATTGCATGTCCCCAATCCTTCGTGTAGTATGAACATTGCACAGGTAGTCTTCTACCTACCCTAGGGGAGGCGTCAACTCTCCCCTAGGGGCGCAACTCCTGGGGCCGGCACCTGATCATGCCGGTACGAGGGGTCCCTGCCCCGGTCGGCTGACGCTGGCCGGGGCACCCAGGTATCTGGGGTCAGATATGGGCCTTCGGGCCATCCCGAGGCGGCTGGGGGCTTGATGTCAGGGGCATTGCCGACGCCCAGACCCGTTCGAAGCTGGCAGAGTAGTGAGAGTGCAGGCGTCCGCCGGGGATGCGCTGGATGTGTAGCACAGGGGAGTGGGAGGCTGGCGCCCCGAAGGCGTGGGTGTTGACGAGCACCGTGTCGTCGAATCGGAAGATGGAGTTGTATAGCGTCGCTCCGTGCTGGCGCGCTTCTATGCCGGGGGTATCCAAGAGGGCTCGCAGGTATGCCCATGAAAGCGCGCATCGGCTGCCGAGTAGGTCGCCGATCCCCTCCTCCTCGCCACGAAGGGCCACCGCGGCGGACGCCGGGTCGCCGAAGAGAAGCCGCACGCGCACACCCGCTCGTGCTCGATCTGCGAGTAGTTCGGCGAATCCCGGAAGGCCGTCGTGGAGGAAGCTTGCAGCGAAGGCAAGGAGATCGATGGACTCCCTCGCCTCGCGCGCGAGGCGGAACCATTCCTCGGCGGGGACGGCTCCACGGTTGGGGTACATCGTGACCAGCTCGGCCTGCGCGGCGCTGACGGCCTGCCGGGTGTTCGCTGTGCTGGGCCACAGATAGACATCGTCTTGCCCGAGTATGTGTGCCGCCTTGAGGCGATGCGCGCGGTGTGGGGCCCGGCCGGTCGTGATCCACCGTTCGACCGTCTTGGGGTCGACCTCCACGCGTTCGGCCAGGTCGGCGGGGGTGAGGCCGGCGCTCACGATGGCGCCGCGGAGTCTTTCGTTCGTCTGCATGGGGCACCTGACGTTTGGGGACGTTTCAATCCTCTCAGAGACGTCCCCAAACGTCCAGCCCTGTGGTGTCGGCGTCCCTCGGCCCCGGGGTCTTCTGGTGTCAGCCCACCAACGGGCGCCGATCAAGGAGACCAATCATGGCCATTCAGAAGCGCTTCCCCGTCCAGCACGCCGACGTGTTCCCCGCGGGTGCGTGGCTTGTCGGGGCAGTCGAACCGGTGAGCGACTTCAACGCCCCCGCCCGCCCCGACGGGTCGCGCCCGCAGCAGCTCGACAAGGACACGGGCCTCCCGCTCTGGTCCGTCCCGGTCCTGGACGCCGATGAGCAGGCGGGCAAGAGGGACAAGACCATCACGGTCAAGATCGCGGCGACCCACCAGCCGGTGCCGCCCTCGAACGACACCCCTTTCCCGTTCACCGCCATCGAGTTCGTCGGGCTGACGGCCCTGCCGTGGGTCGACGACTCGGGCAGCCGGCCCCGCATCGCCTGGTCGTTCAAGGCTGACGCCCTCGCCGCACCGGGTGCCGGGCGGAAGACGCCTCCCACGGCTGAGAAGGCGGCGTGACGATGATCAACGCGCCCCTGTTCGTTGTCGTTCTCGTCATCACGCTCATCGCCCTCAAGACCCGTGCCGCGCGGGCAGGCTCCACCGTCCTGGGTCTCGTGCTCGGCCTCACCCTCGCTTCCACGAGCTTGGGGAGGCCCGTCATGTCCGCAGTTACGCAGATCAGTCAGGGCCTCGTCAGCGCCTTCTCGTCGTTGGGCGCCGCGTGATGTTCGCCGCCAGCCATGTCACGGCCCCCGTCGCTGTTCGCGTGGAGCACTCAAGTGCCGGTGCCGGGGCTCGCGCCCTGGTGAGCGTGGTCCGCGCCGTCGGTGCCCTCCTTGGCGTGGCCATGCATGCGCCGCTGCTGGTGGTTGCGGCCGCACTGATCGGGGGCTGGGCCGGCCTCCTCACAGCCGGGCACTACGTGGTGGCCTCCACCTTGGTTCTCCTCGTGGCGGCCGCCGGCGCCGTTCTTGCCCGGTACCGGCCTGGGACCCTTCGGGGTCTGACCACGGCGGCAACCGGGCAGGCATTCCGTGTCCTCGTCTATCGCCCCCGGTGGGACACCGCCTGCCACGCAGCGCATCTCGCCCCACGGATCGGAACCGCTACGCACACACCGGGCCTCGTGCGCCATACCCGTACCGCGAACGGCATCGACGTCCTGCTGGTTCGTATGGCGCCGGGGCAGACCTTGTCGACGTGGCGCGATGCTTCCGCCTCCTTGGCGGCCACCTTCACCGCGCATGCCGTCACCGTGCGCGAGACGGGTAGGCCGGGTTGGGTGCTTCTCGATGTCCTTCGCCGCGATCCTCTGGCTCAGGAGATCGTCGCCCCCGACCCCGACGCCAGGCGGGGGACCATCACCTCCCTCGATCACGCCTCTGCTGTTCCCGCCCCCGGCCGTCGTGGTGGCATGACGGTGCGGACCTCGCCCGGAATGCCTCGCCCAGTAGGTGCGGTGGTGCGTCGGGCGCCGGCGGCGGATCCGTACACGTCGGACCCCTGGGCCGTCGTCCTGGGCCGCGATGAACACGGTCGGTCTGTGGCGCTCAACCCGTACGGCACCGCGCACGCCGGCATGCAGGGTGCTACCCGCTCCGGCAAGTCGTCCGCCTGCTACACGCTTCTCGCGGCTCTTGCCCACCGGCCCGACGTGATCGTCACCGGAGTCGACCCCTCGGGGCTGCTGCTCGGGCCGTTCACGAGCGAGAACGGCGGGCGTGGGGGAGCGCTCATCGCCACCGGAACGTCTCGTGACGACATCACGCACGCCGTAGCCGTGATGTCCGACCTCGTGACCCTCATGGACACCCGCATTCGCGTTCTGCGTTCGTCGGGCGTCGACAAGATCACGACCTTCACGGCGTCGGCCCCGGCGGTATGGGTCGTCATGGAGGAGTACCCCGGTCTGCTCGCCGCAGCGAAGGCTCTCGACAACGAAACCGGCGCCAAGGCAGGGGAGCGGCTCGCCCCTCGCCTCGCAGCCGCCCTCGGGCGACTCGTCAAGGAGGGAGCGAAGGTCGGTCTCTTCGTTCTGGTCCTCGCCCAGCGCATGAGCGCCGACGCGCTTGCCACCGACGACCGGATGAACCTCGCACTTCGGCTCACCCTGCGCGTCGACAACGGTGATGCCGTCGCCATGCTTCACGACGGCATCACCCGTGATCACGTCCACGCTGTACGGGATTTCGCCCCCGGCATGGCTCTCGTCGAATCACCCGGGGTCAAGTCCCGGGTAGTGGTGTAGCGGTGGGTGTTCCTTCGTGGGGGGTCAGGCTGTGAGGGCGGGCAGGTTGTCGCCTCCGATCTCGGGGCCGGTGTCGGTGTCGGTGTCGGTGATGAGGTTGATGCGGCAGCGGGCGAGGACGTCGAGGCCGAGGTAGCGGCGTCCTTCGGCCCATTCATCGGTTTGCTCGGCCAGGACGGCTCCGACCAGGCGCACGATCGCTGCCCTGTGGGGGAAGATCCCCACGCTGTCGGTGCGGCGGCGGATCTCGCGGTTGAGGCGTTCGGCGGGGTTGTTCGACCAGATCTGGTTCCACACGTCTTTGGGGAAGGCGGTGAAGGCGAGGATGTCCGCGCGGGCGGCGTCGAGGTGCTCGTGGACCTCGGGCAGCTTCCCGTCGACGTAGTCCAGCAGCCGGTCGAACTGCGCCTGGACGGCGTCCTTGCCGGGCTGGTCGTACACGCTGTGCAGCATCGCTTTCACGGCCGGCCACATACTCTTCGGGGTCACCGACATCAGGTTCGCGGCGTAGTGGGTGCGGCAGCGTTGCCAGGTCGCGCCGGGCAGGTTCGCCGCGATGGCCTCGACCAGGCCTTGGTGGGCGTCGGAGGTGACCAAGCGGACGCCGGTCAGGCCGCGGGCGGTCAGGTCGGCGAAGAACTCGTTCCACGCCGGCCCGGTTTCACTGGTCGCGATGCGGAGCCCGAGGACTTCGCGGTGCCCGTCGGCGTTGACACCGACCGCGATCAGCGCGACGGCGTTGACCACGCGTCCGCCTTCGCGGACCTTCATCGTCAGCGCGTCCGCGGACACGAACGTGAACGGCCCTGCGTCGGCCAGGGGCCGGTGGCGGAAGTCCTCGACGATCTGGTCCAGATCACTCGCCATCCGTGAGACTTGGGACTTGGACAGCGAGTCGATCCCCAACGTCTTGACGAGCTTGTCCATGCGGCGGGTGGACACTCCGGCGAGGTAGCAGTCGGCGACGACGGTGATCAGCGCGGACTCTGCCCGCTTGCGGCGCTCGAGGAGCCACTCCGGGAAGTAGGTGCCTTGCCGCAGCTTCGGGATCGCGACATCCACGGTCCCGACGCGGGTATCGAGGTCGCGGTGGCGGTAGCCGTTGCGTTGCGCCGTCCGCGAGGCGCTGGGTTGGCCGTACTCGGCCCCGACCACCGCGTCGGCGTCCGCGGACAGCAACGCGTTGATCATGGTCTGCAGCAGGCTGCGCATCAGGTCCGGCGATGCTTCGGACAGGGCTTCACTGAGCAGGCCGGCAGGGTCGACAATGTGTGGTGCGGTCATCGTGATGACTCCGTTCGAGGATTCTGTGGAAGGCTGACTCGAAGGATCACGCGGTGGCCGCACCCACGTCCACTACCGGGACGAGGACAGCGACCGCGCTACACCACTATCGGGGACTCAACTTCACCCGGTGCCGGCATTCGTCGTGTCCGCCTCTACTTCACCTCCTACGCGATGTACCGAGACCGCGTTGCCGCCGGCATCGCCGCCACTTCCCCGGCCCCGAGGATTCAGGCAGATGGAGCAGCCGGCGTCGACGTGGTCGGCGAGGTCATTCCGCATCCCTCCGCCACACCGCGAAAGGAGAAGGCCGCGTGATCACCTGGAACAACCGCCCTGCGTGTGCGGACCGCCTAGACCTTCCGTGGACCAGCGACAGCATCGACGTGACGCAATGGCAGGCCGTGACGATGGCCGCGGTCTGTCAGACATGTCCGGCGTTGTTCGAGTGCCTGGCCGCCGTCGATGCCCTCGACGTCAGGGGGATGGTGGGCCGGCACCGACCGTGATCCCACGGCCGTCGACCCCGCCGCCGCCGTCCCGGTGACCTGGCGACCGCTGATCACACGCTCCGGTCGCCTGTTGGGGGTGCAGGCCGCCCTCGACCTCGACCACATCGCCGACGTGGGTGGGTTCGCGGCATGACTTCTCTGGACACCTGCAGTGGGGCATCCCCGACACACGCCGGGGGTTCCCTGGCCATGGCGAGGATGCTCCGCTGGACCTGTCCAGCCTGTCGTCCTCGGACCACGTCGGCATCCTGTCCCGCCTCCTGGACGGGACGGCCGACGCATTCGCAGACGCGCTTGCGTCCGTGGGCAACTGCCGCCGTCCCGTTCACCTGCACGGCTCCTCGACCACCGTCGACCGCGTCACGGGTGAGGTGCTGTCCCGGTTCTCGTCGAGGGACGCACCCCTCGGGGTGCTCCTCACCCCCTGCGGCAACCGACGCGCCCATGTCTGCCCCGCATGCTCCCGCACGTACGCGCGCGACACCTTCGAACTGATCCGATCCGGGGTCGTCGGTGGGAAGACCGTCCCGGCCGAGGTTGCGTCGGCACCCCTTCTCTTCGCCACCTTCACGGCACCGTCCCTCGGCCATGTTCATGGTGTCCGTGCGGACGGCGCCAAGTGTCGCCCTCGTTCTGGCGACCGCGTCGAACGCTGCCCCCACGGGGTTCGGCTGTCGTGCAACGCGGCACATGCTGACGGCGACCAGGTGGTGGGCTCGCCCCTCTGCTGGGATTGCTACGACTGGACTACGGCCGTCGTCTGGCAGTGGCATGCTCCCGAGCTGTGGCGGCGGACCACCATTGCCCTGCGCCGCGCCCTCGCCGGACGCCTGGGGGTGAAGGAGCGTGCCCTCACGGACACCTGCTCGGTGCAGTTCGCCAAGGTTGCCGAGTACCAGGCTCGCGGCCTCGTGCACTTCCATGCGCTGATCCGTCTCGACGGGACGGCCGGCCCTGGCAGTCCGGCACCACTGGACGCGGACACCCTCGCCGACCTGCTGCGCGGGGCTGCTCGAACGGTGTCCGTCTCGGCTCCGCCGGTCGATGACGGCGGCACCGTGCGCGTTCTGGCGTGGGGAACTCAGCTCGACGTCCGCATCGTCACACACGGCCCCGCGCACCTGCGGACGAGGGACGAACTCACCCCTGAGCAGGTCGCGGGATACCTGGCCAAGTACGCCACCAAGGACGCCGGAACGACGACCGACCGCAGCGACGCGAAACCGCACTTGCGCCGCCTGGAAGCCGAGTGCCACCGCCTCGCCGACCTCGCGAGGGACCGCGACGAGCATCGACGCGCCGGCGTCGGCACACGCTCTGTGCCCGTCGACCTCCGGACGGGGCTCGACTACTACCGCCTACTCGGTAAGTGGGCACACATGCTCGGGTTTCGCGGGCACTTCTCGACCAAGTCCCGTCGCTACTCGGTGACTCTCGGACGCTTGCGACGCGCACGGCAGCGGTATCAGCGGTTGGTTGCCGAAGCAGCGCGCAACGGCTCGCAGCTCGACGTGCGGGACCTTGAAACCCGCCTCCTCGCCGACGAAGACGAGACCACTCTCGTGATCGGAGCGTGGGAGTACGCGGGGACCGGCTGGCCGCGCCCCGGGGATGCCGCCCTGGCGGAGGCATCGGCCGCCCGAGCAAGGGAGTACGCGAGGTGGCGCGCCGATGCTCCCGCCCGCACAACGACGTGAGAGGAACCCCCATGGCCCGGCAGCCCGCCCTTCCCCTGGAGTTCACCGCTCCTGCCCTCGACTGTGACCGTCTGTGGACGATCGACGACGTGTCGGCCTTTCTCGGCGTTTCGGTCCCGACCATCTATCAGTGGCGCCATCGGGGCGAGGGGCCGCCCTGCATGCGCCTCGGCAAGCACCTGCGTTTCGACCCCTCGTCCGTGCGGACCTGGGCAGCGTCCAAGGTGGCCTGACATGGCTCAGGTCGTGAAGAACACGCGCGACGGCATGTGGCTTGCCCGATGGCGTGACCCCGCAGGCGCGCAGCGCAAGAAGTCGTTCAAGCGCAAGGTCGATGCCGAACGGTTTCTCTCGGAACTGCAGACTCAGATGAACCGCGGCACGTACATCGACCCGGCTGCCGGGAAGCTGCGGTTCGCCCAGTTCGCCGAGACGTGGATGGCCGGCCTCGGTCACCTCAAGCCGAGCACGGCCCTTCGCTACCGCGAGGTCGCGCGGACGCACGTCATCCCACAGTGGGGGCCGTGGCCGCTCGCCAAGGTTGCGCGCTCCGACGTCGCGGCGTGGATCGGCGATCTCGTCTCCGGCGGGATGTCCCCCGGTCAGGTCCGGAAGGTGTACCTGGTGACCTCGATGATCTTCGAGGCGGCCGCGGCCGATCACCGCATCGGTGCCAACCCGACCAAGGGCGTCAGACTGCCCAAGCAGACCCGCCATGATCCCCGTTTCCTCAGCCCCGCCGAGCTCAGTCGCCTCGTCGAGGCCGCGGGAGCACATGGGTTGGAGCTGCTCGTCCTGGGGCTGACCGGCATCCGTTTCGGGGAGTTCGCCGCGCTGAAGGTCAAGCGCGTCGACCCCGCCCGCAATCGTCTCGTCATCGCCGAGAGCGTCACCGTCGTCGGCTCGTCACTCGTGTGGTCGACCCCCAAGACACACCAGACCCGCAGCGTCCCCGTGCCGCCCGTGCTCATGGGCTACCTCGTGGAGGTGTGCCGGGGGAGGGGCGGTGAGGACCTCGTGTTCCCCTCGACCAAAGGCGGGCCGCTGCGGCTCAACAACTGGCGTCGTCGTGTGTTGTCAACGACGGGTGAAAACTGAGCAGATGTCGACGGCTGAAAACTGAGCAGTCTGAGCACGCGCCGACGGTCGTGTGTGTCCGACATCACTCTCGTACGGTGAAGCCGGAGTTGTGGTCCTGGTCACGCACGGTTCCTCGGAAGCCAGATAGCCGCCGCGTTCGTGGTCGTCCTCACCTGTCGAGAAGCGCGCGTTGAACTGGGCCGCACCGAGGCACTGGAAAGACGCGGGCGTCGAGCCGCCGTCTGCTTTGCGCAAGCGGCCACGTATGTGGGTAGGCGCCATTGCGGCGGCCCTCCTTGACAGAACTCGGCACCCCCGCTCACGCGCTGATGCACTCTTCTATTGCCGTCGCGAGGAGCCTCGGTCGATGGAGAACGGTCAAGCAAGCCTCTCGGGATCGAGTTCACTGATGAGCGCTTGGACGAGATCGGCGAAGGCCTCCTTGCCCTCGGAGACGTCGGGTCCGGAGATCTCGAATGAAGTAGAGATCATGTCGCTGATGGCTCCGAGGGTTTCGCGCAGTGGTGGACTGTCCTCCCGGCGGAGCAGCGGTTCGGCGAGGAGGGGGCCGGTCGTGAGCACGCTGAGGGTGTGACTCAGTGACGCTGCGGGAATGGTCGGGGTGACGAGTCCCGCCTGCTGCAGACGTGCGAGGAAGGTCTCCCCGAGGACCACGCGGGGCCCGTATCGCTCCGGCCCGTGTTGAACGAGTAGACCGGTTAGGGCTCCGTCGGTATCGGTGTACAGCGATACCAGGAACTCGCGCTTCAGGAGCGCGGCGAGGCAGTGGCGGTAGATGCGCGACAGGCGACCACCTTCCGGGTCGTTCTGAACGCGGGCCAGAGCGTCCTGCAGGTAGAGCCGGAACTCCCGGTACACCACTTGGGTGAACAGGTCGTCTTTCGTGGCGAACTCCAGGTAGAGGGCGCCCTTGGACACCTTCGCCTCGTGCGTGATGCCGGAGATGCTGGCCTTGCGGAAACCGAATCGGACGAAGTGGTCTGCAGCGACATCGAAGAGGCGGTCGCGTCGGGTCGTCATGAACGAGCCGTTGGGTAGTGCTCGGCCAGGAAGTCGAGGAGCACCCGGTTGAAGGCGGGCGAGTTGTCCTGGTTGGCGTTGTGCGACGCCTTCGGGATGACCTCGTATCGACACTGAGGGTCCCTGCGAGCCCAGTCGCCCGCGGTGCGTGCGACGTTGCCGGTCCGGTCGGCGTCCCCGTGGGCGAGAAGGAGCGGTATGTCGATGCGGTAGTGCGGTTCGGGGTGCAAGGACTCCGACAGTCCCGACCACACCCGTACGAAGTCCCGCTTCGACATTCGGGAGGCGGCGTCGGCCGCATACTCCTGCACGTCCGGGGTGAGAGCGGTGGCGCGGGCGATGGTGCGCCGGAAATGGTCCCATGGCCACACCGCGAACCACGCGACGGACGACCTGAGGGCCAGGTGTTCCCATCGCGGAATGGGCAGGGTGATGCAGGTCGAGCCCACGATCACCATCGCACTCACCCGTTGCGGGTGCAGAAAAGCCAGCTCCTGCGCGACGTATCCCCCCAACGACTGACCGCCGACGCAGATAGGTCCCCTCACGTCCAGGCGCTCGAGCAGTGCGAGCAGATCGTCCACCATGTCGCCGACGAGAATCGGTGAGCGACCGAGCGGCTGCGAGTCCCCGTGACCACGAAGGTCCCACGTCAGGACCCGATAGCCGGCCTCGACCAAGGGCTCCACCTGCGGATCGAACATCCGATGGTCCATGGCCGCCCCGTGCGTCAGGACGATGAGCGGTGCCTCGGTGGGCCCGGTGACCCAGGCGTGCACGCGCGAGTCGGCTCGCTCCACCACGATCGAGGCGGGTGGGTTGTTTTTGCGATTGAGCATGAGACACTTTGACCCATATCGTTCATTCGGTCAATGCGTGATTGTGATCTCATCGCCCCGGCCTGACGGTCACCCCTGTCCGTACCGCTGACTGGCGGACTGAACGCACGCACATGCCGCGGGTGGCAATCCGTCTTGTGTGTGCCGGTGGGGCCGGTTGTGACTGTGGGTGGTTGTTCAGCGGTCGCGGTCTTGGGCGAGTAGGTCGCGGCGGGCGCGGGTGCGGTAGGAGTCGCCGGATAGGGCGAGGACTTCGGCGTGGTGGACGAGGCGGTCGATCATGGCTGCGGCGACGACGTCGTCGCTGAAGGTCTCGCCCCAGCGGCCGAAGGGCAGGTTCGAGGTGACGATGATCGAGCCTTGTTCGTAGCGTGAGGCGACGAGCTGGAAGAACAGGTTCGCGGCGTCGGTGTCGAAGGGGATGTAGCCGACCTCGTCGACGATGATCAGCTTGTAGCGGCGGATCTTCTTCAGCTCGGCGTCGAGCTGACCGCCCTGGTGGGCGATGGTGAGGCGGTTGATCCACGCGGACGCGGTGTCGAACAGGACGCTGTGACCGTTCTGCGCGGCCTTGATCCCGAGGCCGATGGCGAGGTGGGTCTTGCCGATGCCGGGCGGGCCGAGCAGGACGACGTTCTCGGCCTTCGGCACGTAGGTGGACGTGGCGAGGTGGGCCAGGACGTCGCGGCGTAGCGAGGGCAGGTGGTCGTAGTTGAAGTCTTCGAGGGTCTTCATCGCGGGGAAGTGCGCGGTGCGGATGCGCATCATCGTCCCGGCGGACTCGCGGTCAGCGGCCTGGCGCTCGAGCACGGCGGCGAGGTACTCCTCGTGGGACCAGCCCAGGTCGCGGGCCTGGTCGGCCAGGTCGGCCCAGGTCCGCCCGATCGTGGGCATCTTCAGGACCCGCGTCAGGTAGGCGATCTGGGAGTCCAGCCGCGCGCCGGACGCGGCAGCGGCGATCCCTGGCGCTCCTGCGGGCGCGGGCGGTGCGGGAGTCGGTGCGGCAAGCACCGGCTTGCTGGTTCGCTTGCGGCCTCGTCCGGTGTCCGCGCGCGCGGCGGGGTCCTCGTCGCCGGCGGGCAGTGCGGCAGGCGCGGTGGTGTCCTCGTCGAGTGCATCGGCGACAGCGGTGGTGGGGGTCATCAGGACGTAGCTCCTTGGGAGGTGGGGCGGATGATGCCGGGGGCCGAGCCATCGGGCCCGTCGGCCGCTTCGGCTTCGTGCTCACGGACGGAGTCGGTCACGGGCTCGGGGGTGTGCGGGGTGGTGGGGTTGGTGTGGAAGTCGATGCCGAACAGGGCGTCGTAGTCGGGAAGCGCCCGCAGCGCGACGGCGTGCCCGTCGGCGTGGGCGCGTAGCTGGTGGCGCCGGGCGGTGGCGGCGCGGGTGGCCTGGTAGTCGCCGCGCAACCGTTTGGCGGTGGCCTGATGGTTCGGGTCGGTGATCGTCGCTGCGCTGCCCCAGTAGCGGGCGTGGTCGGCGGCGACGGCGCCCTCGTGGGTGACGGTGACGCGGTCGGGACCGGCGACGACGTCGACGAACCGGCCGATCATCGATGGGTCGACGGAGTAGTCGTTGGCGTCGATGCGCACGTAGTAGTCCCGCGCCAGCCGCACCCTGGCGCGTAGCCCCACCTGTGGGGCGACCGGGGGCAGGGTGATCATCGCGGCCCGGTCGATCGGCCACCTGTCGGTAATCGTGGCCCCGATCGAGCGGACGAACCGCGTGTTGGCCTTCGTGGTGAGCCACTCGCTGATCTGGGTGTTGAAGTCTGCCGGGCTCGTGAACACGCGACCGGGCAGGAAGGAGGTCTCGAAGAAGCCGTTGCGTCGCTCGACCAGACCCTTGAACTCGGGGTCGCGGGCGGGCGCGAGCATCAACCGGACGCCGAGGGTGCCCACGAACGCGGCTGCGGCCGGAGTCGGCTTGCCCTTGCCACCGATCGCTGACTCCCGGTCCCACACCAGGGCGCGAGGGCACCGACCCCACCCGGGCCGTGTCGGGTCGGTCGGGTGGCCGGCGAGCAGGCGCCACATGCCCGCGAGGATGTCGCCTCCTTGCCGGGAGGGGATCATCACCGCGGACGTGTGCCGGGAGTATCCGCTCGTCATGGCCAGGACTGGCAGGATCCGCTCGATGCCCTTGCCGACCGGGATCGGTACGGGCGGGAACCACAGATCGCACTGGGCGACCTCACCGGGGGTGTACTCCACCCGGTCGGCCGGGTCGATGCCCTGATACAAGGGCCGCAGGTCGCGGACGCGGTCCTTGAGGATCGTCAAGGAGTGCTCCCAGCCGATCCGCTCGGCGATCACGGTCGCGGGCATCGTCGGGTACTCGGCCAGCAGCAACCGGACCCGGGGCTCGACCGCGTCGACCAGCGAACCCTTCGCCGGTCGTTCGTACCGCGGGGGCCCGTCCGACGCCAACGCCTTCGCGACCGTGTTCCGCGAGATCCCCAACCTGCGGGCGATCGCCGCCTTCGACAACCCCTCCGAACGGTACAGACGACGAATCTCAGCCCAGTCCTCCACGGTGATCACCCCGCCCAGGCTCCCCGGGCTGCTCAGTTCTCGCCCGTCGACTCCTGCTCAGTTTTCACGCGTCGTCGACATGTGTTCGAGCCCGCATGCGCGGCGGCGGGAATCCAGGACTTCCGGGTGCACGACCTCCGCCACACGGCCGCGTCTCTGGCCATCGCCGCGGGCGCGAACGTCAAGGCCGTCCAGCAGATGTTGGGCCACGCCTCGGCGGCCATGACCCTCGATGTCTACGCCGCCTTGTTCCCCGACGACCTCGACGCCGTGGGCCGTTCGCTTGACGCCCATGTGCCACAAATGTGCCACAACGGCCCTACTTCGGGAGTTGAAAGAGTCGCCCTGGAAGGCAGATACGGGACCTGACCAGCGACGATAAGTGGTGCCCCCGGCAGGATTCGAACCTGCGACACCCGCTTTAGGAGGCCGATGTCGACTCTGCGGTTGTCCTCGTTGGCGGCGTTGTCGCAGCTCAGGACGTGTCCCCAAGGCGAGAGTCACCGGTTGGTTGCGGCTGTTTGCGGTTCTACGGGGACACCTGGGGGACACGGGCAGAGGTAGCCGCTGATCGGATGGCGGAGCATAGGAGGTCGGCGGAGTGGCCGGGTCAAGGGTGGACGTAGTCCATCGCGAAGCGACGCCGTCGGCGCCCTTGACGCGGTCCGGAGTCGGCCGGATGCTTCGGTGTCCGGTCAGTGGCGGTCGTAGCGGCGAAGGAGTTGTGTCGCCGACCCCCGCGCGTTCTGACCTCCTGGGATCGGACTGTCTTGGTCTTCGGGCTCGAGGTGCTTCGGGGTGTCGATGTTCGTCATTGGCGCAGGGCGTCCTCGGTGGGCATTGCGCGCGGGAGGGGCGGGGGAGGGGACCGGCCGGAGGCCGCATGCCCCGAACCCCGCCCCGGTTCGTGCGCGGCGCGCCGCAGGCGCGCCCTTGAGTCAGTAAGGAAAGTTCTCACGAGGCGACGGGAGCGCGGGAGCGGTGAGCGTGCAGACTGAACCGATGTGGACGGTCGAGCGATGCCGGGAGTTGGCGCACGAGCTCGTCGGCGATATGCACCCGCGCTGGGAGCACCTGTCGGCGGTCGGGCGTCTGGCGGAGGGGCTCGCGGAGCGGCATGCGCAGGTGTCGGAGCGGGTGGTGATGGCGGCGTGGCTGCATGACGTCGGCTATTCGCCGGGTGTGGCTCATCTGGGCTTCCATCCCGTGGATGGGGCGCGGCACCTCGTCGCTGTAGGGGTTCCGGCGGCTGTGGTGGAGTTGGTGGCCTTTCACACGGGGGCGTCGTTCGAGGCCGACGAGCGTGGGCTGGGAGACGAGCTGCACGCCTTCTCGGAGCCGCCGTCCAAGGAGTTGGACCTTCTCACGATGTGTGACCTGGCCGTGTCACCCAAGGGGGAGCTGATCGTCGACGAGCGCCGCGTCGCCGAGATTCTCACTCGCTACGGTCCCGAGGACCCTGTCTTCCGCGCGGTGACCCGGTCTCGGTCGACGCTGTTGGCGGCGTCAGGGGTCGGCAAGGCTTGGCTCGGGCTACCGCAGGACTGGCCTGTCGTTGCCGGCGAGGGCGTCGCTGATTCGTAGGCGCATCGAGGGGTGCAGAGGCAGGCCCTCGATCTCTTCGAGGGTCACCCAGCGCACGGCCTTGCTCTCGCTGCTGGTGCGGGCTTGGCCGCCGATGAGCCGGCAGCGGAAGGCGAGGGAGAACTGTTGGCGGACCTCGCCGTCGTCGTAGGCCATGACGTGGCCGGGGTTGGTGTAGGTGCCGGTGAGGGTCTCGACGGCGACTTCGTAACCGGTCTCTTCCAGGGTTTCGCGCACGACGGTGTCGGTGATCGACTCGCCGATCTCGTGCCCCCCGCCCGGCAGTGCCCACTTGTCGTTGTCGGTCTTGTGGATCATGAGCACACGATTCTCTGCGTCCTGCACCACCGCCACGACCGACGGAACCACGGAATTGGGTTCGGGAGCGTGCGGGTCATCGATGTAGTCCACGCGAGGCATGTCGCCCACTGTACGGATCTTGCGGGCTACGGGGGAGGCGTCGAGGTCCTCAGCGGGGGCGTCCAGTCGCGCGGGCGACTAGCGCGGTCGTCGATCCTTGAGATCGAGGGTGCTGTCTGTGCCGACCGCCAGGATTGATGTCCGACGGAGGCGTCGTTGGGCGTTGCTGCCGGGTTCTTAGCCCGTAGCCGTCCGCACCCAAGGTCCGGGTCGTGCCAGCGGGAACGCTTGATGCAGAGAGGGATCGAGTACGCATGATCCGTCCACTACTGGGGATTCCTCGAAACCGCTAGTCACGGGACGTGATGGCGGCTATGGTTTCTCAGGGGATGTCCAAGGGAGCACTGCCGGGGGGCGGTCAAACGTCTTGAACGGGCGTCCTTTTGTGGGGAGGAAGTCTGGAGGGAGTCGAAACGGGTGGGGGGACTCCTTGCCAACCTGTCTCGACGGAGGAATAGCCCGCGGCTCGGGATAGTCGCTGGCGATTCTCCGCGATAGGCGTTCAGGGACTCGCTTCCAAGGTGAGCGAGCCGCAGTTGGGGGATTCACATTCAATCGAATCAGGGGTTTGCGAGTGTACTCTGCAAGAATCTTGTGCGCCAGCGTGGCTGGAGTCCTCGCTCTCAGTTCAGGTGGCCAGTTGGCCAGCGCCGACACTGGCTCTGTTAAGTCGAAGAAATCTAGGGTGACAATCGCAAAGCTCAAGAAGGATAGGTCATCAACCGATCGGCGAGTTGCAAAGAATGGGGCCTTTCAAGTGGTTCAACTGGAGGACTCTAGTCTCGGCGTAGCCGACGTGGGCCTCCTTGATGGTGCGCAGGCTTATGTGCTTTCGCCAGAGGGAGTTGACATCGCTTGGGAGTCTCGACCTGACATCAAGTCCTACCAAATTCTCCGGGATGGAGAAGCCCTCGCGGATGTGCCTGGCACTAGCGAAGGGTATCGAGACGACACGGTCCGCCCCGGAGGCACCTACGAGTACAAAGTAGTGGGCGAGAGCGTGAACCCAGACGCTCAAGATGCTCCCTTCTGGGGATTCTCTGCCAAGGTGCCGAAGGGGGATGAAAAGAGTGGCTCGGAGCTGTCGTCGGCGGCGGCCGTCCAAAGCAGCAAAGCCCTCGCGGCTGCTGCTGCAACGGAGGCGACTGCCACTATTGGTTGGAAAACATTCATCGCCGAGAGTTTCGTTCAGGTGCCCGCGTGGGGGTTGTGGAGCCGTGCGGCTATGACGACTCTTACTACTTCAAGGGTGATGGTCGATCCTGGGATGTGTATAGTCAGAAGAATCGGACGCACCTGCAGGCGACCATTCGCTGGAGTGATAAGTCTGTGACTCAAGGAGCCTGGGTTGGCCCTACTGAAGTTTGGAAGAATGGGGTGCGAGTCGCAACCAGGCAGGAGTCGAACAGTGCAATGATTGCACGGAAGGCTAGTAATACGCCGGTTAATGTTGATGTCAATTTCAATTTTTCGGCCGCGAATCCCTTTTGCAAAGTCCTGAATGTTGATGCAAGCAAGATCGCGGGATCGATGATGATTCGCCTAACTCCAGGTGGCAGCTACTCGATTCTTCAGGGCAGTCACCGGCAGATGCCTGCTCATCAGATCTATATTACTCGGCCGGGCGTCGTAACGGACGTCTATCGTGCATCCGCCTATGCGCCGATTTGTCTTGTTGGGTACATGACGTGCCCCAATGCGACATTCACGCGCAACGGAAAGTTCTAGATCCCGGGCTGTCGGGGGCCGCGGTAGCGTTGGCTCCAACTACAGGAGCCGGGAGTCGGGCCTCTTCTCTGGTGAGCTCCCCTCGCGTGCATGGCTCGCGAGGGGAGCCCCACGAATATCAGTGGCATTAGTCGTTGTTGATCAAGAGGCGTCCGGGGCAAGCCAAATCTGGGCCAGGTGTTAGGTCGGGGCGGGTCGCTGTCGATGGCGGCGGGCGGTCCTGGAGTCCTGTAGGCTGCTGAGTCTCAAGCTGGGTCCGTTCGTGTCCACAGCCGCCCCTCGGCATCTGGCATGCCTAGATGGAAGTGAGTTCAAATTGAGGCCCCGGAATCAGCAGGCTCTGCCGCTAATTGATGCCCAAATCAAACGAACTCTATTTTGCCTCCTGCTGACCTGGCTCGCTGCGGTAGCATTGGGATGCTTCGCCTTCTCAAATAATATACGCACGCCCTTCAATCATTTGCTTCATGTTGTTTTATCAGGATGGTGGGCTTCGCCTCTGATGACTTGGCCCATCGTTCTCGTTTGGGCGAACTATGGGCGAGGAAATTCGGTCGGGTGGTGGCGATTGAATCGTTGGGCCTTCGCGGGGTTCCCCACTGCAGTGTTCGTTCTCTCCGGACTCATGGGTGGGGTATTCATGGGCCTAGTCAAACTGGTCAGTAGTCCTTTGGATCCTGGAGCCTCGGTGGCCCCCTTGGTGGGTGTGGTGGCATGGAGCTTCGGTACCGCCTTGCTCCTGTTGTCAATGGTAATTGGCCTCCTCGTGGGTCCTGGGCGGGAGTCGTCTGTGTGACTTCATCTTTATGCCTTTATTGTAATGGTGAAGTATGTTGCCATCCGGCCAAGTGTCTAGCTGGCGCTGCCCTCGCAGAATTCTTCAGATTTACACGCCGCCGCCATCTACGAGCACTCAGTCGTGGCGTATTATCGGGCGCGTTCGCAGGCGTCGACAGAGGGTCACCTGAGGGTCGCCGTGTGGCGAAATATTGACTAGTCTGATTGCTGGTATCGGGCGACAAGTGTTGCTTTCCAGCAGGATTCAAAGCTTGAGCAGTACTGTTCGAATAGGCGACCGCCTGGGATTCGCTGAAATTCCAAGATCGGTGACTTGGCTGCTGCGATTCCTAGCGTGTGTGCGTTGATTAACAAGATCGAGTCGAATCTGTAATGCGAGTTGTATAGCGTGGACGAGTGCTGGCGCGACTCGATTCCAGGGTGGGAGAGAAATGGGGCCAGGTAGCTCCAACTGTTGGAGCAGCGCCCCCTGAATCCGTCGCCGAGGCCCTCTTCGATGCCACGAATTCTCACGGCGTCTGATTCTGGGTCGCCGAACAAGAGCCGGACTTTGACTCCGTGGGCTGCGCGGTCAGCGACGATGCCGAAGAAGTCGTCGAGGCTGTCGTGCAGGAAGCTGGCGGCGAAGGCCCAGAGATCGATGTGCTCCTTCGCGTTTGCGGCGAGGTCGAGCCAGCGCTGGGCGGGGATGGCGTTGCGGTTGGGGTGGAACGCGACGAACTCCTGTTGCGTCGCAGTCTCGACCTGCTGAGCGGGTATCGCCGCCGGCCACAGGTAGGTCTCGTCGAGGTAGAGCACAGCGGCGACGGCGGCTCGGGTGCGTCGGTGGGGGGCTCGATCGCTCGTGATCCATCGCTCGACGGTCTTGACGTCCACCTCCACGCGGTCGGCGAGGTCGCGCGGGCTCATTCCGGCGCTGGTCAGGGCAGAGCGAAGCCGCTCGTTGGGCATGGGACCCCCGGGGGACGCGATGGGACGTTTAGGGACGTTTTGAGGCTAGCAGACGTCTTCGAGGTGTCCAGCGGTGCGGTGTTGGCGTCCCTGGAGTGAGGGCTTTTGTGGTGGTGGGCGATTCGCCCCCTACCTCGAAGGAGCCCACCATGGCCATGCAGCGCCGCATCCCTGTCCACACCGCCGACGTCTTCCCCGACGGCGCCTACCTCGTCGGCCCCGTCGAGGCGGTGATGGATTTCAACGCCGGGAAGCGCCCCGACGGCAGCCGGCCCCAGCAGACCGACCCCGAGACCGGCTTGTTGGTCTGGTCGGTGCCCGTGCTCGATGCCGACCCGGCCGCGCGCAAGGCGGACAAGACCGTGACGATCAAGTTCGTTGCCAAGGTGCAGCCTGTGCCCCCGGAGAACAAGAGCGGCATGCCGTTCACGCCCGTGGACTTCTGCGGGCTGACCGCCACGCCCTACATCGCCGAGACGGGTGGCCGCCCGCGACTCGCCTGGAGCTATCGCGCCGACGGCATGAGCGCCCTCTCGGTCAAGGCCGTGGCGTGATGACCTCGCCCTACAAGCGGCCGACAGCGGAGGTTGGCACCGTCACCTTCGGCAAGAACCGCAGTGCTTCTGGGGATTGGGCGCTGGACGCCCTGGAGTCCATCGTGGGCGCCGTCCTTCGGGTGCTCGTCGGCATCCCGATCCTGGGCCTCGCCGTCGTAGCCGGCTCGGTGTCCTGGTGGTGGTCCCTTGATCATGGGTGGCAAGTGCCCGCCATCGCGTTGGGTGGGCTCCTCGGTCTCGCAGTGCTGCTGCGGGTTGCTGCGCCTGCGCTCTTCGAACGTTGCGTTGCCGACCCGATCGTCTCCTCCTGGCGCAAGACCGTCCTCTACGAGCGCTGGTGGCAGCCGACGATGGCGTGCTCGGGTAGCTTCGCGGGTCATCTAGGGAGTCGGTTGCGGACAAACTCGGGAGTCGCTCGACCCGTGTTGACGGCCGTGGATGCGCGCGAAGTCGGGAGTCACTTCTCGGGTTGGCTGCGCTGCTGGGTGAGGGTGTGGGCGAGGCGGTAGGAGTCGGTGCCAGTCTCGATGATGTTGCCGCCGAAGGTGAGCCGGTCGACGATGGCGGCGCAGAGGCGGGGGTCGGTGAAGGTCTTGGTCCAGCCGCTGAAGGCCTCGTTGGACGCGATCGCCACCGACGCCTTCTCTTCCCGTTCGGTGAGGACCTGGAAGAGCAGTTCGGCGCCGCGCTTGTCGAGGGCCATGTAGCCGAGCTCGTCGATGCAGAGCAGGTCGACTCTGCCGTAGCGGGCGATGGTCTTGGTGAGGGTCCTCTCGTCGGCGGCTTCGACGAGCTCATTGACGAGCTTGGTGGCCAGGACGTACTTGACCCGGTGTCCGGCCATCGCGGCTTCGGTGCCGAGGGCGATGAGCAGGTGGCTCTTGCCGGTGCCGGAGTCGCCGATGAGGCAGAGCGGTTGGCCGCGGTGGACCCAGTCGCAGGTGGCGAGGGTGTTGATGACGGCGGGGTCGACGTTGGGGTTGGCGTCGTAGTCGAACGCGCGCAGGGACTTCTCTCGCGGGAAGGCGGCGCCGCGGATTCGCCGTTCGGAGCGGCGGCGGGCGCGGTCGTCGCACTCGGCGAGCAGCAGCTCGGCGAGGAACGCCCGGTAGGACTGCTGTTGCCGGGCGGCGGCGTCGGCGGTCTCGCCGAAGTGGCCGCGGATGGTGGGCAGTCGCAGCATGCGGCAGGCGGAGTCGATGGCGGCGTCGGCGGCTTGCTCGGTCAACCCTCGGCGCGCGGGTGTTGTCGTGGTCACGAGGTCTCCTTGGAGCGTCCGAGCAACTGGTCGTAGGGGGTCATGGTCGGCAGCGGCCGGGTGTCGGATGGGAGGTGGGTGAGCCGCTGCTCGGTCAGCGACCCCACCTGCCCCGGCTCGTCGTTGGCCGCCGCACAGTTGGTGGCGACGGATGAGGGGTCGGTGTCGGCGGCCTTGCGGGCTTCGAGGGCGACGGCATCGGCGGTGAACGCGCCGGCCTGCAGCGCGGCCTGGATGCCGGCGACGACCTGCTCGCTGCGGAGGTGGCGGTGCAGCAGGAGGACCTCGATCAGGGCGCGGGTTCCGGCCGTGTCGCCGTGGGTCTTGCAGGCGGCGGCCCACCACGCCTCGTGGGCAGCCGTGAAGGTGCCGGCGGCGCGGGCCTGCTCGAGCGCGGTCGCCCCGGGCAAGGCGCCCGGCTTGCGGGTCAGCGCCTCCAGGTAGTGATCCAGTTCGAGCCGGCTGCCGCCCTTGCCGAGGAGCCGCTCGTGGTGGGCGACCGGGGTCCGACCGTCGTAGATCGTCAGGTCGGAGGCGTTGAGCAGCACTCGGATTGGGCGGTGGATCAGCCGGGAGGGCACGGAGTAGCGATTGGAGCGGACGGTGACCTGGGCGTAGCGGTCGACCCGGGGCGTGAGCCACAGCCCGGTCTCGAACGGTTCGAGGGGCAGTGGCTTGAGCAGCGTCTTCTCCGCGGCGAAGGCCTCGCCCACGGTGTGCAGCCGGTGCCCGATTCGCCGGTGGTCGTCGGCGGTGTCGTAGCCGTCAATCAGCTCGTTGAGTTCGGCGATTGAGTCGACCTCCGGGACGGGGACGAGGTGGTTGCGGCGGAAGAAGCCGATGTCGCCCTCGACGCCGCCCTTCTCGTGGGCGCCCTTGATCCCGGGCTGGCAGTAGAAGGCGTCGACGTCGAAGTGGGAGCGGAACGCGATCCACCGGTCAGTCTCGACCCGCTGCCGGGAGAACCCGATCACCTGGGCAACCGCGGCTTTGAGGTTGTCGTAGCGGATCTTCCCGGCGGGTACCCCACCGAGGACGTCGAAGGCGTGCACGTGCCCCTCGAAGAACGCCTCCTGCCCGCCGGTGGCCGACGCCCGGTGGACGGCCTTGCCGCTGTAGGACATGCGCAGCGAAAACAGGTGGCAGGTGACCAACTCGCCGCGCAGCCGCACCGTGATCTCCCCGAAGTCGACCTCACCTTCGCGGCCGGGCAGGTGGGTTTGCGGGACGAACACGTCGGCCTCTCCGCGGCCGTGCTCGGCCTGCATCTGGGGTCGTCGCTGCCTCACGTAGGCGCGGACGGTGTCGTAGGAGACACCGGTCAGGTGGTGCTCGTTGACCAGCCGGTTGAAGATCCGGGTGGCGGTGTGCCGCTGCTTGCGCGGCGCCTCCAGGTCGGCCACCAGCATCTCCTCGATCACCGGTTTGAACGGGTCAAGCTTGGACCCGCGGTCGGGGTAGGCCGCCCGGGGCTGCGGCCACGCCGACTCCTCAGCGGCTTTGACTGTCCGCCAGGTGACATGACGGGTCCGCTGGATCTCGCGGGTCGATAAGCCGGCCCGCAGGTCGCGGCGGATGGCGGCGTACAACGCCGTCCTGCTCACGCCGGGCACCGGGAAGGTTCCCGTCAGTCGCTGGCCGCGGGCAGGTGGCAGACGGCTTCGAGGTTGGTGCCGTCGGGGTCGGTGACGAAGGCGCCGTAGTAGTCCGGGTGGTATTCGGGATGCACGTCGGGGGCATGCCGGCTGCTGGCGCCCGCGGCGAGGGCAGCGGTGTAGAAGGCGTCGACGTCGGCCCGGCTGTCGACGGTGAAGGCGAGGTGCAGGTTGGGGTCGGTGGTGTCGCCGTCGACGAGCCAGAGGAACGGTTTGGGGTCGCGGCCGTAGCCGACCATCGCCGGCCGGTCGCTGGCGGCGGGCACGTCGAGGAGCTTGTCGACACCGACGACGGGCAGGACGGCGTCGTAGAAGGCGCGGGAAGTGGCGAGGTCGGTGGCGGTGATGTTGAGGTGGTCGATGGTGGAGCCGGTGTAGCCGGTCATGGTGAAGATCCTCCGGTTTCGATGTGGGGTGGTCAGACTGAGGTTCCCCCGGAGCGTGGAGGCATCCACAATGAGGATCGAGATGCCAGAGAAGCGCAAGAAGTACGACCGGGAGTTCCGTGAGGGAGCGGTCCGGATCGTCGAAGAGACGAACAAGCCGATCGCGCAGGTCGCCCGCGATCTCGGCGTGAACGAAGGCACGTTGGGCAACTGGGTTCAACGCGCCCGGGCCGCGCGCGAGGGACACGGCGAGCTGACCAGAGACGACGTCGAGGAGCTCAAGCGGCTCCGCGCCGAGGTCGCTGAGCTGCGGATGGAGCGTGATGTCCTCAAGCGATCCGTGGTCCTGTGGGTGAAGGAGGCGACGAAGTGAGCGTGGCACGCTTCATCGCCGACCAGAGGACCAACTATCAGGTGCCACACACGCTGGTCTGTGCCCTGCTCGGGGTGTCGCTGGCGTGGTTCTACAAGTGGATCGCCCGGGCGAACGGGCCCGGCGCGGCCAGTGGGTTGTTCACCGACGCCGATCGGCGCCGCGACAGCGTCGACCGGGCCGTGGCCGTCGCGTTCACGAAGGCCAAAGGGCTGCACGGATCGCCCCGCCTGCACGAGGACCTGCGCGAGGCGGGATGGCAGGTCAGTGGGAAGACCGTCGCTGACTCGATGCGCCGCCAGGGCCTGGTGGCCCGCGTCATCAAGCGGCGCAGCGGCCTGACCAGGCAGGACAAGACCGCAGCGAAGTTCCCCGACCTGGTGCGCCGCGACTTCACCGCGCCGGCGCCGAACCGCAAGTGGGTCGGCGACATCACCGAGATCCCCACGGCCCAGGGCAAGTTGTACCTGGCCACCGTGATCGACCTGTACTCCCGTCGCCTGCTCGGCGCGGCGACCAGCAAGCACCCCGACGCCGAGCTGGCGTGCGCCGCAATCCGGATGGCGGTGACCGCCCGCGGCGGCAAGGAGGCCATCTGGCGCGAGGATGAGGCCGAGCGCGTCATCTTCCACACCGACAGGGGCTCGACCTACACGGCGACCTCGTTCACCCGGTTGTGCACCGAGCTCGGGCTACGCCAGTCGATGGGCCAGGTCGGGTCCTGCTTCGACAATGCCGCCGCGGAGGCCTTCTTCTCCTCCCTGGAGTGGGAAGTCCTGTCCCGGCACGAGTTCGACACTCGCGCCCAGGCCAGAGCCGTCGTCATCGACTGGGCCTACGGCTTCTACAACCACCAGCGCCGCCACAGCGCGGCTGGCATGATGTCACCGGTCGCCTACGAGCAGTCCACCGCAGCGTCTGTCCCGGACGCCGCGTAACCGCAAGCCCTCCACGATCTGGGGGGAACCACAGACCGCCCGGGTGGTGAGGTTGCCGGCGAGGTGCCGGCCAGTCGGCGAGGCGGGGTGGCGGGCCAGGTCGCTGGGGGTGCCGGTCGCGATGAGGGTGCCGCCGGCGTGGCCGGCGCCGGGGCCGAGGTCGATGAGGTGGTCGGCGGCGGCGATAAGGCGGAGGTGGTGGTCAGCGGCGATCACGGTGCGGCCGTCCTCGACGAGGCGGCCGAACAGCCGGGTGAGGGTGTCGACGTCGGCCAGGTGAAGCCCGGCGGTGGGCTCGTCGAGCAGGAGCGTGCTGGACCCGGCTCGGATGGCGAGGGCAAGCTCGAGGCGTTGCCTTTCGCCGCCGGACAGGGTGGTCAGGGTTTGGCCGAGGCTGAGGTAGCCCAGGCCGACGTCTCGCAGCGCGTGCAGGATCCGCTGCTGGTCGGGCGCGGTGAGCACTTCCGGAGCATCTTCGACAGTGAGGGCGAGGACGTCGGCGATGCTGTGGCCATCGACGGTGTAGGCGAGCACCTGTGGGGTGTAGCGGCGGCCGTCGCAGGCGGTGCAGGTCACCGGGATCGGGTCGAGAAAGGGGATCTCGGTGTAGGTGAGCCCGAGGCCGCGGCAGGCGGTGCAGGCGCCGGCGGAGTTCGCGGAGAACACTGCCGCGGGCGCGCCGGTAGTTTGGGCGAAGGTCTTTCGGATGCTGTCCAGCAGCCCGGTGTAGGTGGCCAAGCTGGAGCGGCGCGAGCCGCTGATCGGGGCCTGGGTCAGCCGGGCCGTTCCCTCGTCGGTGGGAATGCTGTCGAGCAGGGATGTCTTCCCCGAGCCGGAGACGCCGGTGATCACGGTCAGTACTCCGGTGGGGAGGTCGACGGTGAGGTCGCGGAGGTTGTTGCGGGTGGCGTGCTCGACCCGGATCGTGCCGGAGCCGGACCGAGGCGCGGGGTTGAGTGCGATGGGGTTACTCAGGTGGCGGGCGGTGGGGGTGTCGGCAGCGAGCAGGGCAGGGTAGTCGCCGGTGAAGGTGATCGTGCCGCCGTGGACGCCGGGTCCCGGGCCCAGGTCGACGATGTGGTCGGCGGCCGCGATGACGGCGGGGTTGTGTTCGACCACGAGCACGGTGTTGCCCTTGTCGCGCAGCTGGGTGAGGACGTGCACGGTGCGGGAGACGTCGTCAGGGTGCAGCCCGGCGCTGGGCTCATCGAAGACGTAGCTGAGCCCGGTCAGGGCCGAGTCGAGATGGCGAACCGTGCGCAGTCGCTGCGCTTCGCCGCCGGACAAGGTGCTGGCGCGCCGGTCGATCGACAAGTAGCCCAGCCCGACGCCGTCGAGGGAGTGCAGCAGCCGGGTCAGCCGCCCCACCACGGCGGGCGCCCGCCCGGCGTGTCCGGCCAGGTGGGCGTCCAGGTCGGTCACGGGGAGGGCGGCGGCGGCGCTGATGGTCAGGCCTCCGAGGAGGCAGTCCCGCCCGGGCTGGCTGAGGCCGGTGCCGGCGCAGTCCCGGCAGCGGCCGCGGGTGGCTGCACGGGCGAGGGCGTCGCGGATCTTTGGCTTGAGGGTGTCGGCGGGCTTGGCGAGGTAGAGCCGGCTGATCTTGTCCAGCAGCCCCTCGTAGGCCATCGGGTAGCTGCCGGTATCGACGTTCGGCCCGTGGCCGCGCAGCAACTGTTCACGCTGCTCGGCGGTGTAGCGGCCGACGGGCAGGTCGGGGTCAAAGTAGCCGGAGCGGGCGTAGACCTTCCAGAACAGCGAGTTCACCGCGAAGTTGGGAAAGCCGATCGCGCCGTCGTTGAGGGACTTGGTCGGGTCCAGGATCTGATCGGGGTCGAGATCGGCCCGTTCGCCGGTGCCCTGGCAGACGGGGCACATCCCGTCGGGGTGGGTGGTCGACAGGTGGGCGGGTGAGGGCACCGCGGGCTCGCCGAGGGCGGCGTAGACGGCCCGCAGGTAGGTCCAGGCGTCGGTGGCAGTGCCGACGCTTGAGCGGGGGTTGGCGGTCATCGTGTCCTGCCCGACCAGGATCGCTGCGGTCAGACCGGTGATCTCATCGACGTCGGGGCGCGGCAGCGACGGCATGAGGGATTGCACGAACCCGGGGTAGGTCTCGTTCAGCAGCCGCTGGGACTCCGCGGCGACAGTGTCGAAGGCGAGCGACGACTTGCCCGACCCCGACACCCCGGTGAACACCACCAGCTGGCCCTTGCGCAGGTCGACGTCGACTCCGCGCAGGTTATGGGTGCGGGCCCCGCGGACCCGGATGACCGGTTCGGCCGCGGTCATCGCTGTCCTTCCTCGACTGGCGCAGGCTGGTCGGCGTGCGCGGCCGTTGGCAGCAAGGTCATCAGGGCCGCGCCGACCAGGTAGAGCCCGACCTGCCAGGGCAGCACGTCAGCGAACGCGTCACTGAACGCGACGGCCGGCCCGCTGGCGCCGGAGTTCACGGCCTGGGTGAAGAACAGGGTGCCGAGGGCGGCGACGCCGACCGACCCGCCGATCTGGTTGACCGTGGACAGCACCCCGCCGGCGGCGCCGGCCTGTGGGCCTGGGACGGCGGCCAGGACGACGTTGACCAGCGGTGGGGCGGCCAACCCGAGCCCCAGCCCGCCGAGAAGCAGCGGCCCGCCGAGCTGCCACCAAGCCGGCTCGTCGATGCCGGTGATGACCAGCCACATCGCGGCATGGGAGGCGGCGATGGTCAAGCTGCCGAGGATCAGCAGCCTTCGGCCGTGCAGGGCGGCGAGCTTCACCCCCGCGCCGGAGGTAATTATCGATCCGAGCGCGTAGGGCAGGGTGATCAGGCCGGTGGTCAAGGCGGTGCGCCCGGTGCCGTCTTGGAGGTAGATCGACAGCAGAAGGAAGAAGGAGGCGATGCCGCCGAAGAACGTCAGTGAGGCCAGCAGCCCGCCCGTGAAGGCCCGGTTGGAGAGCAGGTCGGGATCGAGGACCGGGTGACCACCGCGGGCGGCGAGCCGGCGCTCGAACACCACGAACAGCACCAGCCCGGCCAGACCCGCTGCGAGCAGACCCCAGCCCCAGGCGGGCCAACCCCAGGCCTGGCCCTGCACGATCGGCAGCAACACCAGCAGCAGCGATCCGGCCAACAGAGTGGCACCGCGCAGGTCGAGACCCGCAACGCTCGGCTGTGACGATTCCGGCAGCACCCTCACTCCGATCAGCAGGGCAGCCAGACCGATCGGCACGTTGACCCAAAAGATGCTGCGCCACTCCAGCCCGAACAGGTTCGCCGTCACCAGCAGCCCACCCAGCAGCGGGCCGGCGATCGAGGCCAGCCCCTGCACCCCGCCGTAGGCGCCCAACGCGGCACCCATCTGCTGAGGCGTCAGCGACGAACGGATGATGCCGAACACCTGGGGCACCATCACCCCCGCCGCCAGCCCCTGCACGACCCGGGTGCCGATGAGCACCTCCGCGGTCGGGGCGAGCGCACACGCGGCCGACGCGACGACGAACAGCGCTAGCCCGGCCAGGAACGTCCGTCGCCGACCGTAGGAGTCACCGATCCGGCCGCCGGTGATCAGCGCCGCACCCAACGACAAGGCGTAGGCGGCGATCATCCACTGCAGCTGAGCCGGCGCGGCGCCCAGCGAAGCCTGAATGTTTGGGGCGGCGACCGCCACGATGGTCACGTCCACCAGGTCCATGAACGTGGCGACCAGGATGACCCCGATGACCGCACCGGGAGAGGTCACAGCAGCACGACGCTTGGCGCCAGCAGGCGAGTCGGTAGTAGGCATGCCGCTACCCTCACCCCCAAAGCGGCCATATAGTGGCAGCATTCCTCGATTAGTGACGACAGAGCGGTATGCCCATGGCTCAGACGGCAGGTCGGTCGCTGCAGTTGCTGTCGCTGCTGCAGACCGCGAACCGATGGAGCGGCCCCGAGCTGGCTGCCCGGCTCGGCGTCAGCCTGCGCACCCTCCGCCGCGACGTCGACACCCTCCGCCAACTGGGCTACCCCGTCCACGCCAGCGGCGGCCGCGACTCCACCTACGCCCTCGGCGCCGGCACCAACCTGCCGCCGCTGGTCCTCGACGGCGACCAGGCCGTCGCGATCTCTCTGGCGCTGCAAACCTCCCCGACGACCGTGCTGGGTCTCCGCGACGCCGCCGACCAAGCCCTGCACACCCTCAGCCAGGTCATGCCCGCCCCGCTACGCGCCCAAGTCGACGCCACCCGCGTCACCACCATCCGCAACTACTGGGAGTTCTCAGTCCCCCCGATCGCGCCCGCCGTCCTCAACGCCGTCGGCGACGCCGTCCGCCACAGCCACCTGCTGCGCCTGGAGGGTTCTGCGGCCCGACGGGAGCCGGCCCGACCCCCGAGACCCTGACTTCATCCCGCCGGTTCGGGTCGAACCGCACCACCTCGTTCTGTGGGCCGGCCGCTGGTACCTCGTCGCCTTCACCCCCGCCACGCGCGGCTGGTCCGTTTACCGCGTCGACCGACTCCACACGCACGACCCCACCGGAATGCCGTTCAGCCGAAGGCCGGTACCCGGCGACGACGTCGCCACCTACGTCATGACCAACCACGACCGCGGCGACACACCAGCCACCTGGCAATGCCTCGGCAGCGCCACCCTGAACCTTCCCGCCGACGTTGTCGCCCGCTGGGCCCCGGGCGGATCGGTCATCAACTACCTCGACCCCACCCACAGCCGCCTCACCCTCGGCGCCTGGTCCTGGGCCGGCATCGCCGGCATCCTCGCCACCTTCGACACCTACCTCACCAACGTCGAGCCCGACGAGCTCCGCGCCGCCTGCCACTCCCTGGCACGACGATTCAGCCACACCTGAAGGCCCTGCGGCCCCGACTCCCACTTCCGTCAGCACATCCCGCCGTCGCCAGCCCTCCGGCTCCCGAATTCACCCCCAACTGGCGTCACCGATGGTGCACATAGTCACTCGGGCCTGGCGTATCGGCCGGGGAGCCAACAAGAGGCTCTCCCTCAGCTCAAGCGCGTCCGCTCGCATCGGGGAGTCGACGTCGTCCGCGTTCGGATGCTGCCGGGGCAGACCGTGTCCAGCTTCGGGAGCGTCTCAGAGGGGCTCGCGACCTCGTTCCGCGCCCAGAGCTGCCGCGTGCGGTCGGTGCCTCGTCGTCCGCAGGACGTGGACCTTCGAGTCGTGCGCCGTGATCCGCTCGCGGCGGTCGTGGCACCACCTGAGCCCGCGGAGTCCCTGGACCTGCATGCGCTCCACGTCGGCCGCGACGAACTCTGCCGGCCCGCGACGATGCCGGTTCTCTACGCGAGCACGCTGCTGGCCGGTGAGCCTGGGGCGGGTAAGAGTTCCGCGATCTGGTCCTACCTGCTCGCCATGGCGCCGGGCATCCGCGCCGGCCTCGTGCAGGTCTGGGCCATCGACGCCAAGGGCGGGATGGAGCTGTCCATGGGGCAGCCGCTGTTCCGCCGCGCCGCCTTCGGTGAAGGTGCCGAGGGTGCCGCCTGGCAGGCCGACATCGCCGACCTGCTCGACGAGGCCGTGCAAGTCATGCAGCGACGCCAAGCCGTCTTGCGCGGGGTGAGCCGCAAGCACGTCCCGACCACAGCGGAGCCGCTGATCGTCGTCCTCATCGACGAGCTCGCCGCCATCACGTCCTACATCACCGACAACGCGCTGAAGAAGCGGATCAACGCTGCCCTGTCCCTGCTCCTGTCACAGGGGCGCGCACCCGGCGTCTCGGTCATCGCAGCCACCCAGGACCCGCGCAAGGAGGTCGTCCAGATGCGCGATCTCTTCACCCACCGCATTGCCTTCCGCACCGCCGAGGCCGATACCGGCGACCTCATCCTCGGGGACGGTGCCAGGGCCAGAGGTGCTCTCACCGCGGCGATTCCCACCTCGACACCCGGCGTTGCCTACCTCGTCGCCGATGGCGAACCCGAGCCGGTCCGGTTCCGCTTCTTCTTCATGGTCGACGCTGACATCCGGCGTCTCGTCGAGCGGGTGCGCCGCCCTCGGCTCGTCGTGAGCAGCGAGGAGCCCTACCGTCCCGGAGATGCGGCGTGACCTCGGACCGCTCCTGCCTGGAGCCCTCGGAGGCGGTTCGTCGCAACCGTGCCGAGGACTTCGGGCTGGACCTGTCCGGCTTCTCGCCGCAAGACCTCGACGACCTGACGGCCCGGTTCGCCACGGGCACCATGGGGGCCTTCACCGACACCCTCGCCAAGGTCGGATATTGCTCGCGGCCGGTGCAGCTCGTCGGCTCCTCTGCCACGGCCGACAAGGCCACGGGCGAGGTGCTCGGCACCTACTCCTCGCGCGACGCGCCACTCGGGGTGACCTACGTGGCATGCGGCAACCGCCGCGCCTCCGTGTGCGCCGCCTGCTCGCGCCTCTACGCCGCCGACACCTTCCAGATGCTTCGTGCGGGTGTCGCTGGTGGCAAGCAGGTGCCCGAGCACGTCCGCGACAACCCGCTGCTCTTCGTGACGCTCACCGCTCCGAGCTTCGGCGCGGTCCATCGCGCGTCGTCGGGACAAGCCGGCTGCCGACCGGAGGCCGGGCGCCCACGGTGCCGCCACGGGGCCTCCCAGAGCTGCCGTCGCCACGACGACGAGGGAGTCGTCGGCTCCCCGCTGTGCCCGGGCTGCTACGACTACACCACTCACGTCGTGTGGCAGTGGCACGCGCCGGAACTCTGGCGACGGTTCGTCATCCGCCTTCGTCGTCGCGTCGCCCACCTGCTGGGGGTGCGTGAGTCCAAGCTCGGCTCCGTCGCAACGGTGCAGTACGCCAAGGTCGCCGAATACCAGGTGCGCGGCGCGGTGCACTTCCACGCACTCATCCGACTCGACGGGCCGCGAACTGCGGAGGGCTTCGCGCCCGCGCCCGCCGACCTCGACTGCTCGGCCCTCGCCGCCGAGGTGCGCTGCGCAGCGCGTGACGTGTCCTACCTCGCGCCGGCGACCGGCGACGACGACGCCGGCCGGCTCCTGCGATTCGGGCGTCAGCTCGATGTCCGAGTCGTGCGCGCATCCCGACGCGACGACGACCCCGACGCGGCCCTCAGCGCCGAGCAGGTCGCCGGCTACATCGCCAAGTACGCGACCAAGGGAGCCGGCGACACCGTCTTCACCGGGCCTCGCGACCACTACGACCGGCTCATCGCCGTGGCGCGACGGATCGGCTCCGCCGCGCGCCGCCGTGCCGACGCCCGACGTGAGGCCGGGCAGGTCGAGCCCGACGACGAGGGCGACCCGTACGAGCGCCTCGCCGACTGGAGCCACACCCTGGCGTTTCGCGGGCACTTCTCCACCAAGTCACGTCGCTACTCCGTGACGTTGGGCAAACTTCGGCGAGCCCGCCGGCGGTGGCAGGTGCTCGCCGCCCAGTCCCGTGCGACCGGTGTGCCCATCGACATCGACGACCTCGAGCACCGGCTCCTGGCCGACGAGGAGGAGACCACGCTCGTCATCGGGTCGTGGCAGTTCGCCGGCCTCGGCTGGGCAACCGAGGGGGATGCGGCCCTCGCCGTCGCCGCTGCCGCACGTGCCCGTGAATACGCAGCGGCTCGCGCCGCCCACCGCCACTGAGCCCCTCCCGAACCAAGGTGAAAGGACGACCCGTCATGACCGCAACGCAGCGGCCCGAGCTCCTCGATGCCAACGAGGCCGCGCAGTGGTGCCGCATCACCGTCAACTCGCTCAACCACCTGCGGCAGCACCACCGCTTCGCGCCTGCGATCAAGATCGGTCGCCGCTGCTTCTGGACCCCCGCCGATCTCAACTCCTGGATCGAGTCACAACGGGAGAAGGCGGCATGATCAACAAGCTCCAGAACGGGCGATGGCGGGTGCGCGTCAAGCACCGAGGCGTCGTCGTCGCCAATCGGGTGTTCGACCGCAAGGCCGAGGCGGCTGCCTGGGAGGCCGAGCAGCGGCGTCGCCTCAACGACGGGGACTTCGTCTCGCCGTCCGCCGGCCGCCTCACGGTCGCCGAGCTGGCGCGCGAATACGAGGATGCTCGCCGCGGGCAGGTCGCCGTGCGCTCGTGGGAGTCCGACGAGAGCGCCTTGCGCGTCCACATCGTGCCGGCCCTTGGCGCGCTGCCCGTGGCCGCCGTCCGCGCCGTCGACGTCGAGCGGTTCCTGACGAACTTGGCCGTCTCGCGGTCGATCCGGACGGCGGCACGGGTGCGGACCACGCTGCGGGGGCTCTTCGACTACGCCGTGCGGACCCAACGCATCCGGGTGTCGCCGGCTACGGCGGTCGCGCTGCCTCGCCCCGACTCGCGCACGGGGGAGTCGGTCGGGGTCAACCCGTTCACGCTGGCCGAGCTGCGGGCGGTCGTGGAGTCCCAACGCTCCCGGCCGCGTCAGCACGAGTCGACGAAGGTCTACGCCGACGTGACGCTCGTGCTCGGGCTGACCGGGGTGCGCTTCGGTGAGCTGCGCGGGCTCCGTGTCCGCGACGTGGTCGACGTGCCCTACCCGGCCATCGTCGTCCAGCGGTCGTTGCCGCAGTCAGGGCGCACGGGCAAGGTCATCGTCCGGACGACGACGAAGGGTGGTCGCTCCCGCATCGTGCCGCTGTCCGACCTCGTGCAGCCGATCGTGTCGTCGTGGGTCGCCGACAAGGCCGGCGACGACGTCCTCTTCCCGGCTCCCGAGGGCGGCTACTTGCTCGGCTCGAACTGGCGTCGCGCCGTCCAGTGGGAGGTGACGGGCCTCGGGCGCCGGCCCCACGACCTTCGGCACACCGCCGCGACGCTGTGGCTCACCGCCGGCGTCGACGTCAAGACGGTGTCCGCCTGGCTCGGGCACTCGACCGCCAAACTCACCCTCGACACCTACGGGCACTGGATGGGAACCGACGCCGATCGCGCTGCCATCGCGAGGGTGAATGCGGCCTTCGGGGACACGGTTCCTGCGACCTACGGGGACACCACGGGGACACGGGCGGGGCGTGACTCGGATTCCACGGGTGGGATTCAGGGTCGTGCAGGCTTGTGAACTGCGGTGTTGTGTGGTGCCCCCGGCAGGATTCGAACCTGCGACACCCGCTTTAGGAGAGCGGTGCTCTATCCCCTGAGCTACGAGGGCTGGACCCGGTGTGCTCGTGCACGACGCGGGCGCGGCCACCATGATCGCACGGCCGGAACGGCACTTTGCGCGAGGCATCCACACCGCCTGGGGTGCGCGCGTAGGGTCGGGGGGCACCGCAGCCGCAGGAGATCAGGACCCCCAGATGACCGAGCGCATCCTCGTCGTCGGCGAAGCCCTCGTCGACATCGTCCACCGCACCGACGGAACCGTGGAGGAGTACCCCGGCGGCAGCCCCCTCAACGTGGCCATCGGGCTGGCGCGCCTCGGTCACCCCGTCCACTTCGCCGCCCGATTCGGCGACGACCTGCACGGACACACCCTCCGCGCCCACCTCGAACGCGAACCCCACATCACCCTGACCCCCGGCACCACCGCCGCGGCGGCCACCTCCACCGCCACCGCCACACTCGACGAATCCGGTGCCGCGAGCTACGACTTCGATCTCGTCTGGGATGTCGCGGGCGCCCTCGACGCCGCCCCCACCGGCCACCTGCACACCGGCTCCATCGCCGCCACCCTCATGCCCGGAGCCGACGCCGTCCTCGACGCCGCGAGCCGCGGCCACGAGAGCGGAACCGTCTCCTATGACCCCAACGCCCGCCCCAGCCTCATGGGTGACCCCGCCGACGCCCGCGCCCGCGTCGAAGCCGTCGCCGCGTACTCCCACGTGGTCAAGGCCAGCGACGAGGACCTCGCCTGGTTCTACCCCGACCTGCAGCTCGACGACGCCATGCGCCACCTCGGCGACCTCGGCGTCGCGCTCGTCGTCGTCACCCGGGGCAAGGACGGCTGCCGCGTCCACGTCCCGGCGACGGGGGAGTGGACCGACGTGCCCCCAGTCGAGGGAGTCGTCGTCATCGACACCGTCGGCGCCGGCGACTCGTTCATGTCGGGCCTGCTCTCCGGACTCCTCGACGCCGACCTGCTCGGCAGCCCCGAGGCCGCGCAGGCCCTCGGCCGCGCGACCCTGCGGGACGTCATGGCGGCCATCACCCGCGCGACCACCTGCGCGGCGATGACCGTCTCCCGCGCCGGCGCCAACCCGCCCACCCGCGCCGAACTGCCGCACTGACGCCCCGCCGAGGGGCCATCAGTGCTCTGTCGCTGCTTCGAGGCGCCTCTCTCGGTGAGGAGAGACGTGAGGTGAGACGCCGTGCGTCGAGCTGCGGCGGAGCGAAGAACAACACCGACAACATGGGCGGACGGGCCGATTGCGTCACCGCAGGTCACAGAGGTGCGGCTCTCGGCGACCCCTCGTCGATGTCGTCCGTGTTGTTCTTCGTCCGCGGAGACGCTCCGGGGGTGCGTCCGCCTGACCGGTGAACGAGCCCCAGATCGCGACCGGATGACCCCCGTACGCGCTCCGGCACCGTGAAAACGCAGGAATGCCGCCGGCGCGACCCGCCGTGTTCACCGCGGGTTGGATCCCAAAGAGCTACCACCACCCATCCTCGCCACGTACGGTGCAGGAGGCCGCATGTCCGTCGGGGGAGCTCGACGGGTCCGCCGGCCTCGTGATCACCGACACCGGGGAGCCGTCATGCCCACCAGTCCGTCGCGTCGTGCCCGTCGGCGCCTCGCCTCCGCCGTCGTCGTCACGGCCGCCCTCGCGCCACTCGCGCTCGCGGCACCTCAGGCCGACGCCGCAGCCGCCAAGAAGAGCGCACGCGCCTCCGTCGACCTCGGCCGGCCGGGCCTGCCCGAGAGCCGCAAGGTCACCCGCGTCGAGTCCGGCGTGGCCGTCACCTCCATCGTCCGTGGTCAGAAGGCCGCGACCCCCGCCACCCGCGGCACCACCCAGAACGGCCCGTGGCGCATCAAGGTCGCCACCATCGACCCCAAGCGGGCCAAGGGTCACCTGCGCACGGCCATCGGCGCCGACATCGCCCGCACCGAGGGGGTCTCCGTCCTCGGCAAGTGGAGCAAGTCGCCCATCGCCGTCAACGGCAGCTTCTTCTCCGCCGGCCGCAGGACGGCCCCCGGCGACATGGTCGGGGTGGCCGTCAACGGCGGCACGATCATCAGCCAGCCGCAGCGCGTCGCCGGGCACATGGGCGTGCTCATGGACTCGCGCACCAAGGCGCTGCGCATGGACAACTACAGCTGGAAGTCCACGATCACGAGCGACGCCGGCGAGCTGTTCCTCGATGCGGTCAACACGCCCGTCGCCGTGCCCAAGGGCTGCGAGCAGATGACCGACGCGGCCAGTTGCCCCATCAGCGGACCCCTGGTGCGCTTCACGCCGCACTACGCCGGCCGGACGCCGTCAGGTGTCGGTGCCGAGGTCGTGTTCGACCGCAAGGGTTGCGTCATCTCGGCCCGCACCACCCGCGGCGCCAAGCTCAGCGCCTCGCAGACCTCCATCCAGGCCACCGGCGCCCGGGCCGCCGACCTCCTGCGGGTCGCGGGCAGTGGCTGCCCCACCTACCAGGAGAAGCTCTTCGGGTCCGACCGCAAGCAGGTGGAGCTCTCGCGCACCACCTTCGGCGTCGCGGGCCGCTACCAGTTGGTGCGTGAGGGAAAGATCGTCGCGCCGACCGCCAAGGGCTCGTTCTTCGGCCGCCACCCCCGCACGATCATCGGCCGCACCGCAGGCGGGTCCGTCATGCTCGTCACCGTCGACGGCCGGTCCACCGCCAGCGTCGGCGTCACCCTCACCGAGGCGGCGCGGCTCGCGAAGTCCCTCGGCATGGTCGACGCGGCCAACCTCGACGGCGGAGGCTCGACGGCGATGGCGGTGCGCGGCAAGCTCGTGAACACACCCGCCGGAAGCCGGGAGCGCTCGGTCGGCGACGCGATCATCCTGCTGCCCTGACCAGCGAGATGTAAGTTCCGCCAGGGATTTCCCGCACCAGCTCCTTACCTTCGCCAGACCCGAGGGGGACAGGGTGCGTGCGCCCCGCCGGTACCATCGCATCGTGAGTCGAAGCCCGTCCCTGCCCGAGCCGACCCCGCTCGCGGGATCGCAGTCGCAGCAGCCCTCCCCGGATCGGTCGTCCGAGGCGGAGGGATCCCGGACGTCCGTGACCGCGGACGCCGCCCCGCCCGCCACCGACCCCTCCTCGGCCTCCCCGGATGCGCGAGCGGGCCACCGCTCGCCGTCGGGCGCGTTCCGCGACGAGATCGTCGCCGACGTCGTCAAGGGCTGGCGCCATGAGCTCGCCGATCTCGGCGGGCCCAACACCCTGCTCTGGTACCGGGATCTGTCGGCGGGCACGCTCGACCTCACCACCGTGCACCCCGGCGGCGTCTCCATGCTCATGGCGGGCGGGTCGACCCGTCTGTCCCACCTCGTGCGCGAACGCAGCGCGTTCGTGGAGGCCCGCCGCCGCGCGCGGGTGATCCGCGAGAAGACCCTCGAGCTGCGCGACGAACGCGGCCTCGTCACCTGTTTCATGGCCCTGGGGATGGCCACGTGGGACTCGCCGGGAGCCCGCGCCCCCAGGCCCCGGTGTTGTTGCGTACCTGCGAGATCCACCCCGTGGATGCGGCGGGCACCGACTTCGACCTCGACCTGGGCACCGACGTGGAGGTCAACCCCGTCCTGCTCAACTACCTGCGCCACGAGCAGGGCATCGAGCTGGACCCGGCCGCGCTCGCGGCGCTGGCTGCCGTCTCCACGCGTTTCGACCCGATGCGCGTCTTCCGTGAGTTGTCGCGGGTGTGCTCGTTCATCCCCGGGTTCACGGTGGCCGACCGTCGCGTGGTCTCCAACTTCTCCTACACCAAGCTGCAGATGGTCTCCGACCTGTCGCGGCAGGGCATGTCGCTGGGCGATCACGACGTGCTGGCGGCTCTCGCCTCGGTCCCCGGCGCCCGTGACCTGCGCGGTTCCGTCGACGACGGGCCGCTGGACCCCGGGCAGGAAGCCCTCGCCCTCGACGCCGACTCCACGCAGTCCCGCGCCGTCATCGACGTCCGTGAAGGTCGCGACCTCGCGCTCGTCGGCGGGCCGGGCACCGGCAAGAGCCGCACCGTCGCCAACATCGTCGCCGCCCTCGCCGCCGACGGACGCAGCGTGCTGTACGTCTCGCCGCGCCGCCGCAGCCTGCAGGCCGTCACCGACCATCTCGACGAGGCGGGTCTGGCCGGTCTCGTCCTCGACACCCACGGCTCGCTCCCCGACGCGCACGTCGTGGCCCGCGAGATCGTCACCGCCCTCGACCGGCGCCGCCCCGCCCGCGAGCCCGACACCCGCGGCCTGCGCGAGCAGTTGCGCGACGTCAGCGCCGAACTCGAGAGCCACCTCGCCGCCGTCCACGAACCCCGCCGCCCCTGGGGCGCCAGCGTGTTCGAGGCGCGTGAGGCGCTCGCGGCCCAGCACGAACTCGCCACGCCGCCGACCTCGGAGGTGCTGCTGCCCGAACGGGTCCTGTCCTCCCTCGACGCCGACGAGGTGCGGGTCATCGGCGGTCTGCTCGCCTCCGTCGCCGAGGCCGGCGGGTGGTCGAAGGACTGGCCGGCGGACCCCTGGTACCGCGCGTGGGTCGTCTCGCCCGAGGAGGCCGAGCGCGCCCGCAAGCTCGTCGACGAACTCGCCGCCGGACGCCTGGAGAAGGCCCGGACCGCGCTCGACGCCACCCTGGTGGAGGCGGGCCTGCCCGCCGCGGAGACGCCCGACCACTGGGACGGCGCCCTCGACCTCATGCTCGGGGTGCGCAAGACCCTCGACGTGCTGCCCGAGGACGTCTTCCTCCAGCCGCTGGACTACCTGCTCGGCGCCACCGCGGACCGGCAGTACCGCCAGGAGCGCGGCCTGTTCATCGGCTGGCGCACCCGCCGTGACCTGCGTCGACGCGCCGAGTCACTGCTCAACCCCGAGATCGGCCTCGACCAGCTCCACGAGGTCCTGTCCGCGGCGCACGAGCAGCGCACCGCCTGGACGGCGTGGAGCGGCTCGGAGGAACTGCCGCGCGTGCCCGCCGGACTCGACGAGGCCCGCCGCCTGTGGAACGACCTCGAGGTCGACCTGCGCTGGCTGTCCGAACGCCTGGGGACGACCGCCGACGGCGGCGAGCTGTTCGGCATCACCGTCGACGAACTCATCGCCCGCATCTCCCTGCTCGCCGAGCACAGCGACCGCATCGCCGTCCTGCCGCGCGTCTCCGCCGCTCTCGACCGGTGCCTTGCAGCCGGATTCGACGACGTCATCGCCGATCTCGCCACCCGCCACGTGCCCGCCGCGCAGATCCCGACAGAGGTCGACCGCGTCTGGTGGCGTTCGCTGCTCGCCCACTTCGCCGACGAGGACCCCCGGATCGGGCGTCACGACGGAGACCGCCTGCGCGGCCTCGTCGAGGAGTACGTGCGCCTCGACCACGACCACCTGCGCGCCTCCCGCGACGAGGTCCGCATGGCCGTGGCGCGCCGTCTTCACGACGCCGCCGGCTCGCACGCCCGGGCGCAGGAGATCGTGCGCTACGCGGCCTCGGGTACCGGCATCGGTGTTCCCGCCGAGCAACTCCTCGAGCAGACCGCCGAGCTGCTGCTGGAGGTCAAGCCGTGCTGGGCGATGAGCCCGGAGGTCGTCGCCACCCTTGTGCCGATCGGCCAGTGGTTCGACGTCGTGATCGTCGACGACGCGGCGCAGATGCCGGTCTCCCATGCGGTCTCGGCCATCTCCCGCGGACGACACGTCGTCGTCGTGGGTGACGACCGGCAGCCCTCGCCGATGCCGTACTCCACGGCCACCCTGGACGCCGCCGAGCAGGTCGACCCCGACGACGCCGTGCCGTTCGGTTCGGGTGCCACCCTGCTCGACGTCGCGAGCGACGTCCTCCCCGTGCGCCGCCTGACCACCGTGCACCGTGACGTCGACGAGGCACTCGTCGGCTTCGGCAACCACACCGTCTACGACAGCGCCCTGGTGACGACGCCGGGAACCTCCTCGGAGCCGCCGTTGAGGCTGGTGCTCGCCGGGCGGACGTCGAAGGACGGTGGTTCCGGCGGCTCGACCGACCTCACCGCTCCCGGCGACCGCAGCGAGGTCATGCTCGACGCGCCCGCCCTGGAGGACGCGGAGGCGCTGGCCGTCGTGTCCCTGGTCCGCGAGCACCTGCAGGAACGACCCGAGGATTCGCTCCTGGTCGTCACGCTCAGCAGCGCACGCGCCACCCAGATCCGCGCCGCCCTGGAGACCGCGGCCGAGCTGGACACCGAGCTGCGCGCCTGGCTCACGACGACGGGCTCGGAGGCCGAGCGCATCGTCCACGTCGACCGGGCGCTCGGCGCCCGCCGCGACACCGTGATCCTGGCCCTGGGCCACCGCCCCCAGTCCGACGGGTCGCTGCCGCGACGGTTCGGGCGCCTCGACGCCGAGGGCGGCGACCGGGTGCTCACCGCGGCGCTGGCCATCGCCCAGAACAACGCGATCGTCGTCAGCGAGATCGGACCGGAGGACTTCGGCGACCGCCGTCCCTCCAGCCCCGGCGCGGCCTTGCTGCGTGACTTCCTGCGGCACATCGAACTCCAGGGTCACGAGGCCGACGTGGCCGAACGGACCGGCAGCACCGATCCCGCGGCCATGCCCGAGCCGGAGACCGCTGCCGCCGAGGCGGCGCTGCTCCTGCGCGGCCTGACCTCCGCGGTCGGTGAGGACGGCATGGAGGTCCACCACCGCTACGGCGCGGGCCCGCGCCGCATCGATCTCGCGGTGGCTGAGAAGGGCGCACCCCGGCCCGTCGTCGCGGTGCATCTCGACGGGCGTGAGCACGCGTCGATCCCCGACATCCGCGACCGCGAGCGTGTGCGCGCCGAACTCCTGCGCCGTCACGGGTGGGAGGTCGTGCGCGTCTGGAGTGCCGACCTGGTCAGCGACCCCACCTCGGCCGTGCCGCTGATCCGGGAGGGCATCCGGGCCGTCGACGCGCGCGCGGTGCTCCGCGGACGCCGCGCGGCCACCCGGGGCGGGCGGGCATGAGCTCGACGGACGACGCCACCGAGCGTGAGGACGCCGCCACCGATCGAGAGCGCACGGTCGCGCCCGCGCAGACCCGCGACGACACCGACGAGGGCTGGGGCGACTGGCGCGACCGCGAGGACCGCGACGCCTGGCTGAAGGAACAACGCCCGCCGCACTGGGACTGAACTGCCGGGCCGCGCAGCCGAAGTCGAGCGCGGCCTGAGCGACGGCGTCGGGCATGCACGTGCGGACATGCAAGGAGGGGCCTGCCCATCTCGGGCAGGCCCCTCGTCATGCTCGTCGACCTGGTCGGACCGACATCGGGGTCGGACCTCGACCCGGTCGGGTCAGGCGCGGCGCTCGCGCAGCAGGTCGCGGATCTCCTGCAGGAGGAGGATGTCCTCCGACGGGGTCTCCGGCTCGGGCTCGATGCCCTTCTTGCGACGCTCGGCGAGCTTGTTCATCGGCAGCACGAAGATGAAGTACACGACCAGAGCGGTGATGAGGAAGACGATCAGCGCGTTGATCATCACCGACAGGTCGATGAACGTCTGCTCGGCCATGTCCGGTCGGATGGGGAAGCCGAGACCGGAGGTCTCCGGGCTGCCGGCGGCGTTGATGATGGGGGTGATGAGGGCGGTCACGAAGGTGTCGACGACCTTCTGGAAGGCCGAACCGATGACGACCGCGACAGCCAGTTCGATGACGTTGCCGCGGAGGATGAAGTCCTTGAATCCCTGGAACACGATGCTGAATTCCCTTTCGGAGGAACGGGGGCGCGGCCTCGTCGAGTGCGCTGGAGCCCCGACCACTGTAGGGCCGACTCGTGCTGTCTCCGTTCAGGATGTGCGCAAAACCGGGGTGAGTCCTGGTCCGGCCTCGGTCATGGCCGGGATGAGCGCGCTCAGGTGCGCCTCGTCGACGGCGAGCAGGAGACCGTGACCGCCCTTCTCGGCCGCCGGATGGTCGACCGCCAGCACTCTGACGTCGCGGGCGACGGTGCGGCCACGACCGCCCTCGACGAGGTCGAGGCGATCCCCGGCGCGGAGGAACAGCAGCGCACCCGGGTCGGGCACCGGGACGTGGACGGCCCGTTGCGTCGCGCTCACCTCCCGCGCCACGACCAGGCTTCGGTCCGTGAGGATCTCGCGGGGTCCGACGGCCCGGGCCAGGCGCCGACCCGCGGCCGGCTCGGGCTGTCTCACGGCGTCGCCCGGCAGCAGCTCGGCCGGCACGTGCGCCGTCGTGAGATCGCTTGCGGTGAGCAGGTGCCCGGCGGGGAGATCGCGCACGGAGGTGACGGCGGTGTCCGGCGGGGGAGCCGGACTCAGCGCATCGACGGCCAGCCAGATGGCCAGACCCAGCAGCACGGCGGCGCCCAGGCGCCTCACCTGTCTCATCGTCGGACGCCGCGCGCGACGGGTCGCCGCTCTGCCGGTGCGGGATGGGGGTGGTGTCGTGCCGAGCCACGGCAGGGCGGGAGCGCTGGGCATGCCCGACAACCTAGGTGAGCGATCAGGTGGGCTGCGGCGCCGTGCGCTCGGCTGTGGATCGACGTCCTCGCCCGCGCAGGCTGAGGACGACGGGTCTCAGCTCGCGGCGGCGGAGGAAGAGGCCGAGGACGACGTGCCGGTGGAGGAGGTGCTCGAGGAGCTCGACGAGCCCGAGGAGTCCTTGCTCGCGCCGGTAGAGCCCGAGTTCGAGCCGGCCGAGGAGGTCGACGAGGACGACCCGTTGGTGGAGGCCTTGCCGTTCTTGCCGTCCGAGCCGTTGCGGGAGTCGGTGCGGTAGAACCCGGAGCCCTTGAACACGACACCCACGGAGTTGAAGACCTTGCGCAGACGCCCCTCGCACTGCGGGCAGGTGGTGAGCGCGTCGTCCGTGAAGGACTGGACGGTCTCGAAGTCGTGGTCGCACTCGGTGCAGGCGTAGGCGTAGGTGGGCATGGCTCTTCTTCCGGGAGATGTACGGCTCGATGAGTGTACGGGCAGAAATCAGGCATCCACACAACGCTTCAGGGGGCCGAAATCTTCCTTAGGACCCCTCCCGGACGGGTGCTCCCGCGCGCGATCCGGTGCGCATCGCGTGCCCGTCTCTTCTGCCGCCGGAGTTCCGCTGTGCGATCAGGGAGTCGGCGGGGCCGGTGTGAGGGCGGTCCAGCCGCGCCGCGGGGTCACGACCGCCGGCACGAGCTGGTCGTGTTCTCCGTAGGGGACGGCGTCGAGGATCTCCTCGTCGAACAGGAGCACCGCGCGGCAGGTGCCCGGCCGCAGGCGGGGCACGGTGCGGTCGTAGCACCCACCGCCCTGACCGAGCCGATGCCCGGCGTGGTCGACCGCCAGGCCGGGCAGGATCATCGCCGTGATGTCGGCGACGGCGTCGAGGCCGAGCGAGGGGCCTTCGTCGCCGGCGTCCTCGTCGGAGGGGAGTTCGGCGCTGCTGTCCTCACCGCTGGGGCGCGCCGGGTCGGCGTCCTCGGACGGCGATGCGGCAGAAGGGGATTCGTCGGTCGAGGCGTCGTGATGGTCGCCGGCCGGCGCCTCTCCCTGCCGGCGCCCGTCCCGGAGATCGCCTGCGGGCGCGAGCAACTCGTGCCAGTCGAGACTCAGATCGTCCAGGGTGCGCGGGACGAGCACCCGCACACCCCGATCGTGCAGCCCCTCGATGAGAGCGGTGGTGTCCGGTTCGCTCGGGGTGGAACGGAACACGGCGACGGTGGCCGAGGAGGACCCCCACCCGGCGTCGCGGGCCTGCGGGCACCGATCGAGATGATCGAGGACCGCGCGGGCGATGCCCTCAGACTCCGCTCGGCGGCCGGTTCCCGCTTCCCGTTCGGCGCGCCGGCGGGCCCGGCGTTGGGCGCGAATCCGTGCCCGCAGGGTGGTCTTGTCGGACGTGCCGGCCTCTGCCGGGCCGGTGCTCGCAGCCATGGGTTCAGTGTGCTCCTAGGGGATCGCGCAGCTCGTGGCTATCGTGCCTGCATGAGGACCGTCAACCGGCCGACGTCGCCGTCGGTGAGTGAAATCCGCCAGAGGCCCGCATGATCGGGGTCCACGAGCATCTCGCTCGCATCCTGTCCACGGTCCGTGTCGCCGCCCCGACCCGCCGGGCGCTCGACGGGGCGCAGGGGTGCGTCCTCGCCGAGGATCTGCGCAGCCGCGTCTCGTTGCCCGGCTTCGACAACTCGGCCATGGACGGGTACGCCGTGCTCGCCTCCGACGTCGAACGCGCCGGAAACCCGTATCCCACGAGGTTGCCCGTCGAGGGCGACATCGCCGCCGGCGACACGACTCGCCGCCGCCTGCGCCCGGGCACGACGTTCCGCATCATGACCGGCGCGCCGGTGCCCGAGGGTGCCGACGCGGTCGTGCCCGTGGAGCAGACCGACGCCGGGGTCGAGCGCGTGACCATCCACGAGGGAGTCCCGCACGGACGACACATCCGGCCTCAGGGAGAGGACGTGGGCGAAGGGCAGATCGTCCTGCGCGCGGGTACCCGGCTCGGGCCGCGACAACTCGCGCTGGCCGCCGCCGTCGGGCACGGCGACGCCCTGGTCATCCCCCTGCCGCGCGTCGTGGTGGTGAGTACCGGGGACGAACTCATCGACCCTGGTCAGGTCCCCGGCTTCGGGCAGGTCGTCGACAGCAACGGACCCATGCTCGCGGCCGCAGCGCGCGACCTGGGTGTGGTCGCCAGCCGCGTGGGCGGAGTCGCCGACGACCCCGAGACGGTCTCGCGGGTGCTGCGGCAGCAGCTCGCCCGCGCCGACGCCATCGTCACCACCGGCGGCGTGAGCATGGGCGCCTACGACGCGGTCAAGGCCGTGCTGTCCGAGCTCGGCACCGTGCAGTTCGACCGCGTCGCGATGCAGCCGGGCAAACCGCAGGGTTTCGGCACGCTGGGGGAGGACTCCGTGCCCGTCTTCACCCTCCCCGGCAACCCGGTGAGTTCGCTCGTGAGCTTCGAGGTGTTCGTCGCGCCCGCACTGCGCCGCATGGCGGGCCGTCCGGCGTTCGAGTCCGCTCCCGTGGTGGCCAGGGCCGAGCAGGGGTGGACCTCACCCTCGAGCAAGACCCAGTTCGCGCGGGTCGTCGTCACGTCCAGCGATTCGGAGCCCCTGCGCGTGCGGCTCGCGGGTGGGCAGGGCTCCCACGTGCTCGGCAGCCTGGCCGATGCGCACGGCCTGGCGATCGTCGCGCCGGAGGTCACCGAGGTGAAGCCCGGTGACGAGGTGCTCGTGCTGGGCCTCGACGGGACGACTCCCGGCGATCATGCGGTGGCGGCGACGGCCGGCGAGGCCTCCGGCATGCCCTGGTTCGGTGCGACGGCCGTGGCTGCGGCAGGATCGCCCTCGTGACTTCACCGCGACTGACCCATGTCCGCGACGACGGCACGGCCCACATGGTCGACGTCAGCGCCAAGGCCGTCACCGCTCGTGAGGCGAGTGCGGCCGGCCGGGTCCTGCTCGCGCCCGCGGCCATCGAGGCGCTGCGTGGTGGCACCGTGCCCAAGGGCGATGCCCTCGCGGTCGCCCGCATCGCCGGTATCCAGGCGGCCAAACGCACGCCCGAGCTCGTGCCGCTCGCGCATCCCGTCGCGATCCACGCCGTCGCCGTCGAGGTGTCGGTGGCCGACGACGGGGTCGACATCGCCGCGACCGTGCGCACCGCCGATCGCACCGGCATCGAGATGGAGGCGCTGACCTGCGTCAGCGTCGCGGCCCTGGCGTTGGTGGACATGATCAAGGCCGTGGACAAGCACGCCCGCATCACCGACATCCGCGTCACCGCCAAATCCGGTGGACGATCGGGGGACTGGCGCGAGGAGGCGAGCGGCGCATGAGTCAGCAGGAGCCGGCAGTCGGGCCCGACCCCCGTCGGGCCGTCGTCGTCACCGCCTCGACCCGGGCCGCGCGCGGTGTGTACACCGACCGTTCGGGGCAGATCGTCGCCGACCGACTCCGCGACTGGGGCTTCGACGTCGCGGACCCCGTCGTCGTGCCCGACGGGGAACCGACGGGTGAGGCGATCCGCCGGGCCCTCGACGAGGCGCCCCCGCCGGCGTTGATCCTCACCACCGGCGGAACGGGCCTGCGCGCCGACGACCGCACCCCCGAGGTCACCCTGCCGCTGCTCGACGTCGAGGTGCCGGGAGTCGCCGAGGCGATCCGGGCGGCCGGTCTCGCCAAGGGTGTGCCGACCGCGATGTTGTCCCGTGGCCTGTGCGGCGTGGCCCGCGGCACGCTCGTCGTCAACCTGCCGGGATCGACCGGTGGGGTCAAGGACGCGCTCGAGGTACTCGAACAGGTCGTCCACCATGCCCTCGACCAGATCGCCGGGGGTGACCACTGATGGCCGGGTTGTGGCCGACGATCCTCACCGTGCGGCACCCGCAGCGCCCGGATCGGGTGATGCGCGCTCTCCGACCTCGCGACCGGGCGGAATGGGAGCGTCTGCGCATCGTCAACCATGCGTGGCTGGAACGCTGGGAGGCGACGAACCCGGAACCGACCGGACAGATGAAGTTCCGCTCCCTCGTGCGGTTCTACGACGGGGAGGCGCAGGCCGGGCGCATGCAGCCGTTCGTCATCGAGGTGGGCGGGCGGTTGGTCGGGCAGATGCACCTGTCCGGCATCACGTGGGGCTCGATGCGCAGCGGCAACGCCGGCTACTGGGTGTCGCGGGACATGGCCGGGCAGGGCATCGCGCCGTCCTGCCTGGCGGCGTTGGTGGACCACTCCTTCTACGGTCTGGGGCTCCATCGGGTGGCCGTCGACATCCGTCCGGAGAACCGTGCGAGCGTCCGCGTCGTGGAGAAACTCGGGTTCCGCGACGAGGGGCTGAGGCGGCGTCTGCTGCACATCGACGGGCAGTGGCGCGACCACCGATCCTTCGCTCTCACTATGGAAGACCTGGCGGGGGAATCTCTGGTCGCCCGGTGGAACGCGACACAGCGGCTTCGGCAGTCACCACACGCCACGTGAGCAGGTCGAACGTCTGACCCCGGCCGGTTCGGGCGCAGACTTACATCCGTGTGATTTCGGGGTGACACGCCCCCGATGAGGGCCTGCTTCACCGGCTTTCGACGTACGGTTGGGGTGTGTCCCCGAGCAGCCTGATCTTCGTCGCCGTCGTCGCCGTCTGGGCTGCCTATCTCGTGGTCGACACCACCCGCAGACGCGAGTATCTGGCCACCGCGCGCACCGTCGACCGGTTCTCCGCCTCGATGCGAGTTCTGCAGCGCCGCGCCGTCCGTCGCGAGAGTGCAGAGGCGTTCGAAGCCAGCACCGCGCCCATGCGCAACTCCTCGTCGGTGGTGCTGCACCGCAACCTGCAGCCCTCCCGCGCCGCCACCGAGGCCCGCGCCGCGCAGGCGGCGAGCAAGCCCGTGCAGGCGGCCCGCACCGGCGGCACCAAGGCCCTGGCCGACCGTCAGCGTGCCGCGGCCCGCGTGCGTCGGGCCCGTCTCATGGCGGTCGTCACCCTGGCTCTCGTCCTCGCCACCCTCGGCACCGCCGTGCTGGCCGGACTCGGGGCCCTCACGTGGATCGTCCCGGTCTCCGGGGTCGTCCTCAGCACTGCGCTCGTCGTGGTCATGCGTCGCCAGGCGGTCCTCGCGCGGACCCGTGCTCGCCGCCACGCCGAGCGCGGAACCGGCGCACCGCTCGCCCGTCGCGGAGCCACGGCGGCCACCGCCGCTGCGGCGACATCGGCGGGTGCGGCCGTGGCTGTCGCCGAGCACGAGGCCGACGAGGTCACCCGCGTCGATGTGCGTCCGGCCGCCCGGGCGATGCCGGTGGCGCAGGAGTACGTGCCGTTCGACTACGCCCGCGAGGTCGAGCCGGCCATCGCCGCCGAGGCCGAGGTGGTCGCTCGCGCGGCCGAGCGCGACATCCTCTTCGACCAGGAGGGGTGGCAGCCGGTTCCGGTGCCGCCGCCCACCTACACGCTCAAGGCCCGCGCGGAGCGTCCGCTGCCGCCCCCGCTGGAGATCGAGGACGACTTCATCCCCGTCGGCGAGGAGTGGGACGAGGTCGCGAGCCCCTACAGCCGGGCCTCCGGGCAGTGAGAACCACCCGCCCGGCGGGGTGTCCATCAGGCCAAAGGGGCTGGTAGACGGCCGATTCGGAGCATCACGGGTCAGGTGCTATCGTGATGTCTCGCAATCTGGGGCTGTGGCGCAGTTGGTAGCGCGTCTCGTTCGCAATGAGAAGGTCAGGGGTTCGAATCCCCTCAGCTCCACGTAAGTTGAGAAGTTCGAAACCTGCCCCGCCTGATGGCGGGGCAGTTTCGCGTCCGGGTCCGGTTGGGGTGTCTCGCCCCGGTGCTCCTGAGCGAGGACAGCGGCAGCCGGCTCGGCTGGTAGGAACGTGACGTGTTCGTCCTCGTCGATGATGATCCGCTTGAACAGCGCGCGGTTGAGGATGCGGCGTTCAGCAGGTTCGCACTTGCTGTAGAGGTCGCCGAGGTCGGTGAGGACACCGAGGATCTGATCGAGTCCCTCGTGAGCGTTGTGGTAGGTGGTCGCGAGGCTGTCGAGACGGTTGGTGATCGCGTCGAGGCTGGTGCGGATGCGGTCCTGTTCGGTCTTGAGCAGGTCGAGCGGGATGGCGTCGGCGTAGTGGGCTTTGAATCGCACTGGGTTGGTTGGAGTCTCCATCGTTTGGAAACGAGGATGGACTCATGCCGAAGGACACCACCCCGGGGAAGCCGACCACGCGTCGCTACAGCCCTGAAGAGAAGGCAGCTGCGGTGCGGCTGGTCAGGACACTGCGTGCTGAGCTGGGCACCGAGCACGGCACGATCCAGCGCGTCGCGTCCCAGCTCGGGTACGGCACCGAATCGGTGCGGTCCTGGGTCCGCCAGGCCGACATAGACGAGGGCCACGTGCCGGGGGTCAGCACGAGCGACGCCGCGCGGATGAAGGCCCTCGAGCAGGAGGTCCGGGAGCTCAAGCGGGCCAACGAGATCCTGAAGAGGGCAGCCAGTTTCTTCGGGGCGGAGCTCGACCGCCAGCACAAGAGGTAGCCGCGTTCATCGACGTCAACCGCGATGATGTCGTCGCGGGCCGGCGTCTGGGGGTCGAGCTCATCTGCAGCGTGCTGCAGGTGGCCCCGAGCAGCTACTACGAGTTCAAGAACCGCCGGCCGTCGGCTCGCGCCCAGCGCGATGAGGTGATGGGCCCGATCGTGCGGCAGCTGTGGGACGACAACTATCGGGTCTATGGCGCCCGGAAGGTCTGGAAGGCTGCACGGCGTGGCGGTCACGACATCGGCCGGGACCAGGTCGCCCGGCTGATGCGCACCGCAGGCATTGAGGGTGTCGGGCGCACCAAGGGGGTCCGCACCACCAAGCCCGATCCGGACGTGCCTCGCCACCCCGACCTGGTGGGCCGCGACTTCACCGCCTCCGCGCCGAACCAGCTGTGGGTCACCGACCTGACCTATGTGCCGACCTGGGCCGGCGTCGCGTACGTCTGCTTCATCATCGACGCCTACTCACGCGCGATCGTCGGGTGGCGGGTCGCATCCCACATGCGGACCACGATGGTCCTCGATGCCATCGAGATGGCCCGTTGGTCACGCGGCACCCAGCTCACCGGTCTGCGGTGTCACAGCGACGCGGGCAGTCAATTTACGTCGATTCGCTACGGCGAGCGCTTGGCAGAGATCGGTGCCGTGCCGTCGATCGGCACCGTCGGCGACAGCTACGACAACGCCCTGGCCGAGACCGTGAACGGCTACTACAAGGCCGAGCTCATCCGCGGTCCCGCACGCGAGAGACGGCCGTGGAGGACCGTCGAGGACGTCGAGCTCGCCACCCTGAGCTGGGTCCACTGGCACAACCACGACCGACTCCACGGCTACCTGGCCGACGTCCCACCAGCGGAGTTCGAGGCGACGTTCTACGCTACGAAACGGACCGACCAACTCCTGGTCGGAATCCAATAGCCCGAGCCTCCATCAGACCCAGGGCGATTCACGTACGACGCGCTGATCATCGCCAGCGGAAGCAGGCCACGCACCCTCGACGAGGACATTCTCGGCCGCGACCAGGCCATCACGTCCGGACGCCTGACCACCCTGCACTCCCTCAGCGACGCCCGCCGCGTGCGTGACCACCTGGCGGCGACGACCCACCCGGCGCGCATCCTGATCCTCGGCGGCGGCCTGGTCGCCGCTGAGACCGCATCACTCTTCTGTCAGGCCGGACACGACGTCGCCCTAATCGCCCGCTCGCCCCTCCCGGGCGCCACGGCCATCGGCGAGCACGCCGCCCAACGCCTCCTCGATCTGCATCGCACCCAGCTGTCCACCCACCTGGGACGCACTCCGCGCGCCATCCGTACCCAGCCCGGCCACCTCACCATCGACCTCGACGACGGCACCCGAGCAGAAGGCAACCTGGCGATCGTGGCGCACGGCACAGTGCCGGCAGCACCCGCCCCCTGGACCGGCCCAGACGGCATCGCCGTCGACGACCACCTGCGTCACCTGCACACCCCAGGCCAGCGCCTCTACGCCGCCGGCGGCGTGGCCGCACATCATCATCACGAGCTCGGCACCTACCGCATCGACCACTGGGACGACGCCACCGCCCAAGGCGCCCACGCCGCGAGCACCCTGCTGCATGACCTCGGCCTCGCCAACGATCCCGGGCCTTACGTTCCGACCTCGCTCTTCTCCGCGCGCATCCACGGCCACACCCTCACCGGCGCCGGGCACCCCGGGCTCGCCGACGCAGCACGCATTGCCTCCACCGATCCGCTGCTCATCGTTCACGAGCGCAACGGCCTGCCGATCGCGGCTACCGGACTCGACGCCGCCCCACTCGTTCTGCAATGGAGGAACCGGTTGTTCACCCGGACGAGCAGCGCTCAATAGGTGCCGAACGCTGAACTGAACACACCCCCACGCGGGCTCGCCGCCGTGTGCGACCGCAACTCGGCGCAAAAGCTTGCCGGCCACCCTCGCCGCCCGAGGAGTTTCGGTGACCCTCTTCAAGCCCCAACAACGTCTCCTCCGGGGCTGCTCGACTGGGTCATCATGCCTACCTCCTGAATGCTCGTTAGTTAGCGAAGAATCGATCCCCACCGTGGGCGTTGACCGTGCAGAGGGTGTCCGTGCTGCGCTCGGGGCGAGTCCTTCTGCGCGGCACGCCGCTCAGCCGTGGTCGTGCTCGCTCGTGGGCTCGTCCTCGGCGTAGTCGGGGACCGTCAACGTGAGGCTCTGAGGACCGGGTGCGGGCGGGGTGGGGCTGTAGCTGATGCCATTGGGCATGTCACCGACCGGGACGGTCGCCACCGCCTCGTTCGTCGTCAGGTCGAGCACGGAGATGGTGTCGTCGTACAGGTTGGTCACCCACGCTGTCTCACCCGTGGTGTCCACGACCACGCCGTGGGGACCAGACCCGGTGGTGATGCTGTCGGTGACGGTCATGGCTTCGGTGTCAATGACGGACACCGTGTCACCTGCTGTCTGTTCGGTGCCCTGATCTGCGGACAACAGACGCGTGCCGTCCGGGGTGAGGTAGAGCTGCACCGGCGGGGCGGAGACCTCGACCGAGCCGACGACCGTCTGCTCGGCCAGGTCGACCTTAGCCACGGAGCTATCCCCGGCGAGGCTCACGTAGGCGTAGTCACCGTCATTGTCCACGGCCACCTGGGCGGGGGAGTCCCCGACTGGAATCGACGCGCTGACCTCGTTGGTCGCGATCTGCACCACGTCGATAGTGCCCGCCCCGGTGTTCGCCACCACGACGACCTCGCCGTTCCCGCTGGGACGCAACCCGTGGGGTCCGTCACCGACCTCGACGGTGGCCACCCGGTCGAGCGTGGCTGCGTCGTACACACCAAGAGTGTCCTCGCCGGCGTTGGTGACGTAAACACGCGCACCGTCCGGAGTGAGGATCACGTGTGCGGGGCTCTGCCCGGTAGCAGCGGTCCCGGTGAGCTGATAGGTAGCCGGGTCGAGAGCGACCAGGGCGTTGGAGTGGCCGCTGACGGCCCAGACCGTCCCGTCCGGTCCGACCTGGACGTTGTGCGGGGCTTCGATCCCCGTGACCGTGGTGGCCACCTCACTCGTCTCGGCGTCGATGGCGGTCAGACTATTCCCGTCTTCGTTGGCCACCCACACCGTGCCGGTGACCTCCCCGGCCTGTTGCGTCGGGGTCTGCTCGCCCTGAGTCGGTATCGGCGTCGCCGAGGTCTCGGCGCCACCGGCCCCGCCGGTGCCCTGCCCGCAAGCGGTCAGGGTCAGTGCCGTGACGGCACCCAACAAGGCCACGGTGTGGTACGCACGTACGCGTTTCATGTCAGTTCTCCTTCTCAGGTTCGGGGCCAAGAATCGGGGCCTTGCCGATCACGAGGCGGACCGCGTCCCAGGTGGACGGCCACATCTGTCCTCGGGTCGAACGCAAGTCACAGGCTGGCGAGCATGCCTTCCATGTCGCTGATCTCGGCCTGCTGGTCGTCGATGATCTGTTGTGCCAGCTCAAGGGCCTGGGGGTTCTCCCCGTCGACCAGTTGGGTCTGGGCCATCTCGACCGCGCCCTGATGGTGGGCGATCATCAGTTCCAGGAAGCGCCGGTCGAACTCGGTGCCGGACAGCCCTTCGAGTTCGGCCATCGCCTCTTCCTGGCTCATGCCTTCCATGTCCATCCCACCGTGGCCGGTGTGGTCCATGCCGCCGCTCGGCGTGGTGTCCTCGCCCCACGCCACCAGCCAGGAGGTCATCTGCTCGATCTCCGGTCCCTGCGCAGCGGAGATGCCCTCGGCCAGGGTCCGAACCTCCTGCGAGGCGGCCTTCTCCACGGCCAAGTCCGCCATCTCGATGGCACCCTCGTGGTGGACGATCATCATCTGGGCGAACATGGTGTCCGCGTCGTTGTGCGCCTGGTCGACCTGCCCTGCCGAGGCAGTCGTCTCCGGAGCCGAAGTCGTCGTCTCGGGGGTCTGGGCCGGATTGGCGTCCTCTGTGCTACCCCCGCACGCGGCCAGGGTCAGGATCAGGGCGACGGCAGCACCGACGGCCGCGGGCATCCTCTTCGTGTTCACAAGCAGTGTCCTCTCTTGAGACTCCATCAAGATCAGATGGGCACGATCCGCACGCCGGGTGCTCACCGCTGACGCGACGGCACCGCATGGCGAGACCGGTCCTGTCTTCAGTTAACGAGGTCAGCCCGCTCGGCTCCTAACCGGCGCGGCCATCTTCATGGACTCTTCATCAACCCTGTGCCACCGACATCCATCGCAGGCACACGGACGGTGAACGTCGACCCTGCTCCGGGGCCCGCGCTGGTGGCGGTCACAGTGCCGCCGTGGGCGCGGGTGATAGCCCGCACGATGGCCAGGCCCGCCCCGAAGCCGCCGTGGGCGCGGTCCCGGGCGGTGTCGGCCCGGTAGAACCGGTCGAACAGGTGGGGCAGGTGCTCGGACCCGATGCCCTCACCGTCGTCGGCCACGTGCACACTCACCCAGGCCCCGTTGCGGTCCGCGGTGAGTTCGACGTGCCCACCGGCAGGGGTGTGGCGCAGGGCATTGTCGAGCAGATTGGTCAGCACTTGCCCGAGCCGGTCCGGATCGGCCTCCACCGCGGCCTGCTGTGCTGTCGGTGAGACCTCGACGGTCAGTGCCACGTCACGTTCCCGGTACCGGCTCTCGGCCTGCGCCCGGGCGGCGCTGAGCAGCTCGGTGACGGCCACCCGCGTCATGCGCATGGTCAGCCGGCCCTCCTCGGCGGTGGTCACCACCGCGATGTCCTCCCCTAACCGGGCCAGGCGAGTGACCTGGTCACGCAGCAAGGTCACGGTCTCTTTATCGGCATCGTGGACGCCGTCGGCGATGGCCTGTAGGTACCCGTCCAAGATGGCCAGCGGGGTGCGTATCTCGTGGGCGAGGTTGCCGAGCATCCGGATGCGGGTGGCTTCGACCTCGGCCAGGTCGGCGGCCGTGGTGTTCAGCGCTTCGGCCAACTCATCGAGCTCCCGGCCCATGCCCACATGTGGGACCCGAACCGAGTGCTCTCCGGCGGCCACCGCACGGGCGGCAGTGGTGGCCGCCGCCAAGGACGCTGTCACCCGGCGGGTGAGGAACAGGCTCACCGCGACCGAGGCCGTCAGTGCCGCCATCAGGGCCAGGGCCAACGACAGGGTCGAGGCGTCGCGGAACGCCCACTCGGCGTGATAGACGACCGGCTCATTGGCTGCCTGGCCGGCGACCATATGCTCGTGAAAGATCCGCGGTCCGAGGCTGGCGGCGACCAGCCACGCCGTCCCCGCACCGACCAGCACCACCGCCACGGTGGACAGCAGCAGCCGCGTGCCCAGCCCCCACCGCCGTGCCCTCACCGTCCGGTGCCCATCCGATAACCCACCCCGCGCACCGTCTTGATGAACACCGGATCGGCCGCGTCGTCTCCCAGCTTTCGGCGCACGTGGCCGATGTGGACATCGACCAGGTGGTCGTCGCTCACCCAGTCCGGCCCCCACACCTGCTCGATCAGCTGCCGGCGAGTGAATACCACCTGTGACCGCGTAGCCAGCGCGGCGAGCACGTCGAACTCGATTCGGGTCAGGTCCACCGGCTCACCGTCCACGCGGACCTCCCTCCCCGCCACGTCCACCCTCAGCGCGCCGACCTCGACCACCGTCTCGGCGCTGTGCCGGGGGCGGCGCAGCATCGCCCGGACCCGTGCCACCAGTTCTCTGGGGCTGAACGGTTTGGTCACGTAGTCATCCGCTCCGACCAGCAGACCCTTGAGCCGGTCTGCCTCCTGCACTCGGGCGGTGAGCATGACGATGTAGCAGTCCGAGATTTTCCGCACCGTCCGACACACCTCGATGCCGTCCATCCCGGGTAGGCCCAGGTCCAACACCAGCACGGCCGGGTCCCAGCGCCGCACCGACTCCACCGCCACCATGCCGTCCGCGGCCACCTCGACCGCGAACCCGTCGCGTTCGAGGTAGGCGCTCACCAACCGCGCCAACGGCGCTTCATCGTCGACTACCAGCACCCGAGGCAACTGGCGCTCATGGGTCATAACCGTCATGACCCCATTGTCCAGGAGTGACAGCCCAGCTCGGTACCAGACCGCATCAATGCGACAGGCAGAGGCGGCTGGTCGCGATGTAGGACAAGGACCCGGGCGGGCGGATTATCCGATACGGCAGAATAGAGAGTGTGAGACGACATCTGATCGCACTGGCAGCGGCGCTCCTCTTGGCGCTGGCCGGCTGCTCCAACGCCAGCCTCGAGGCCGACCAGGAACCGGTCAGCCCACCGACCATTACCACCGATCACGCCGACTTCCTCGCCGCGCACGACCTGGATGGCATGGACGGGAAGCAGATTATCGACCACCTCGACCGCGTGCCCGTGGCCGATCGGCCGACCGACCTCATGGCCTCCGTGCGCGCGGACCAGCTTCTCCTCACCGACGGGGAGCAGGAGATCGCGGTACCACTCGGCGAGGACGGCTTCTACCTGTCCGTCGCCCCCTACGTCGATCAGACCCATGAGTGCTATTACCACTCCCTGACCACCTGCCGCGGCGAGCTGGCCAACCAGGACATTAGCGTGCGCATCATCGATGAGACCGGCGAGGTCCTCGTCGATGAACAGGTGACCACGTTCGACAACGGCTTCGTCGGTTTCTGGCTCCCGCGGGACGTCGCCGGCACCATTGAGGTCACCCACGGCGGCCTCACCGGCCAAAGTGCCTTCTCCGCCAGCAACGAGGGGGCTACCTGTCTCACCACCCTCAAACTCGAAGCGTGAGGGAGGGGACGACCTATTCTGCCGATACCCAGGACACATCTGAGGATGTGCGCCGCGGGCAGAACAGCCCGAATTGCCGCGCCAAGGACGGCTGCGCCGCCCGGGCGGACATTTCTTCATGGAACCTTCATGGGTTTCCCGGGCAGCGGCGGATGCGCTGGCCCACGGTGACGCCGTAACGTCGGAAGGGCACCAGCGGCGCCGCGGCCAGCGTCGGCGCTGCCTCCGAACACACAAGGGAGCAAGCCATGAAGACCGCCGAGATGATGAACACCTACCCGGCCGAGGTTAACCTCGATCGCGATCTGCTCACTCGCACCGTCGACGCGCTGGTTGCGTGTGCTCAGGCGTGTACGGCCTGCGCCGATGCCTGCCTGAGCGAGGACACGGTGACCGAGCTGCGCAAGTGCATCCGCTCCAACCTCGACTGCGCCGACATCTGCGCCACGACCGCACGCGTTTTGTCTCGGCACACCGGCTACGACGCCGAAGTCACCCGCGCGCAACTCCAGGCCTGCTCCCAGGCGTGCAAGTCCTGCGGAGACGAGTGCGAGCAGCACGCCGGCCACCACGAGCACTGCCGCGTCTGCACCGAAGCCTGCCGGGCCTGCGAACAAGCCTGCAACGACCTCCTCGCCGCGATCACCTAACTCGCCACCCCGTCCGCTCGCCGCCTCCACACTCCTGCGGCGGCCTGTGTCGAAGTCTCCCGCACTGGAGTGGTGGCAATGTACGGGTTTTGCTCACAGCGACCGATCGGGACCGCAGCTGCCTTCTCTTCAGGGCTGTAGCGACGCGTGGTCGGCTTCCCCGGGGTGGTGTCCTTCGGCATGAGTCCATCCTCGTTTCCAAACGATGGAGACTCCAACCAACCCAGTGCGATTCACCGCGACGACGCGCCGGTCGAGCAGGGTGCCTCCGTACCGGGCGAACTCCGCCTGTGCCGTGCCGAGGAATTCGCGCGGTGAGATTCCGTCGCGCGAGATGAATCCGTGCATCGCCGCTGCCGGCGCGTTTCTGGGGTGCCCCTCGTCGATGAGGTGCACTCGGGCCTGGGCTCGCGCGAGGACGATCCCGGCAGACAGGCCCGCGGCCCCCGCTCCGACGATCACCACATCGCACTGCTGAGTGTCTTCGGTCTGTTCGGTCATGACACCATCTCCGCCACTCACCCTGCGGGCCGCGGCTCGAAGCCGGCAACAATCGTTGCCGAAACAGGGACGGGCTGGTGAAGTGGGTGTCGTGGACGACATGCCCGCCATCGCGGCGACCCTGGACCAGATCCCCGCCCGCATCCGAGCGCTGCGAGAACGGCGCGACAAGTCGCTGGCCGATGTCGCGGCACTCACCGGCATCTCCAAGAGCACCCTGTCGCGCCTCGAATCAGGTCAGCGCCGGCCGAGTCTCGAACTGCTGCTTCCGGTGGCGGCCGCGCTCGCCGTGCCGCTGGACGAGATCGTCGGCGCGCCCCGCGTCGTCGATCCGCGAGTGCCGCAGCGTCCGGCGCGATCCGGTGGCCGGGTCATCGTGTCGCTGTCGCGCACCCAGGGTGAGCCGAAGGCCTACAAGCTGACGATCCCCGCCCACGAGAACACCCCGCGTCTGCGCACCCACACCGGGTACGAGTGGCTCTACGTGCTCAGCGGAACGCTGCGGCTCGTGCTCGCCGACTGCGACGTGGAACTCGGCCCGGGAGAGGTCGCCGAGTTCGACACCCGCCACCCGCACTGGTTCGGGTCGACAGGCAGCGGACCGGTCGAGGTGCTCAGCCTCTTCGGCAAGCAGGGTGAACGCATCCACGTCCGCACCCGACCCCGAACCCGACCGCGGACCGGCCCCGCCGATCCACCCGATCCCGGAGAGGAACGCTGACGCCGGACGCTGGAGGGCGCCTCGAGTGCTCGACGGTCTGCGCTCGCTCAGTGCCTCACGGCTCGGGGCGGAGGGCTGCGGCCGGGGCGATGTGGACGGTGGCCGGGCCGAGGTGTGGGACGTGTCGGTGGAGGTGGTCGTCGACGGTGTGTGCCAGGTCGTGGCCGGCCTCGACCGACAGCGCCGGGTCGACCCTGATCGCGAGGTCGGTCTCGAGACGGTGGCCGCTCCACCTCGCGCGGGCCCGGCTCACCCCGAGCACTCCCGGGACGGTCGCCGCGGCGTCCTCGAGACGATCGAGGATCTCCGGTTCGACGCCGTCCATGAGACGACGGAGCACGGTGCGCATCGAGCTGATCAGCACTCCGATGACGACGGCCGCGATGAGCAGGCCGATCACCGGGTCGACCCACGGCAGCCCCATCCAAGCACCGACCACGCCGAAGATCACCGCGAGGGAGGTCAAGGCGTCGGTGCGGGCGTGGTGTCCCTCGGCGACGAGCGCAGCCGACCCGATCCGCCTGCCTGCACGAATGCGGTAGACCGCCACGACCTCGTTGCCGACGGCCCCGACGACCGCCGCGGCCAGGACCCAGCCCAGGTGCGTCATGTCGCGCTGGGTGCTCAGCGCCCGAATGGACTCCCACACGATGAGCCCCGCCGAGAGGGCGATGACCGCACCGATCACCAGGCCGACCAGGTCCTCGGCGCGACCGAACCCGTAGCTGTACCGCCGCGTCGGGGAACGCCGACCGAGCCGGAAGGCGATGATCAGCGGGATCGTCGTCGCCAGGTGCCCCAGGTTGTGCAGGGTGTCGGCCAACAACGCGACCGACCCGCTGAGCCACACGATGCCGATCTGCAACAGCGCCGTGGCGCCCATCCCCGCCAGGCTGATCCACGCCGCGCGGATGCCGACGGCGCTCGCCTCGTCGGCGGTCCGGATCGCGTCGGCATGGTCGTGGCTGTGGGGAGTCACCGCGTGCTTCAGCCGGCCCCACATTCCCTCGCCGTGGTGATGGCCCCCGTGCTCGTGTTCGCCATGCTCGTGCCCGTTCTCGCCGTGCTGCGTGTGGCGATGGCCGCGTCGACCCGGATCGGTGGGCATGTCGACGTCGCGGCGGGTGGTGTCCGGGCGTCCGGGATGCAGGTGGCTCACCTCACCAGGCTATCTGCATACTTGCGCAGGTAACAAGCAAGGGTGGCCTATCCTGACGAGGTGCACGATGATCTGGTCCTCCCTGTCCCCGACGACAGCCATGCCCGGATCACGGCCGAGACCTTTCGCCTGCTCTCCGACGCGACGCGGGTCAAGATCCTGTGGGCGCTGCTGCAGGAGGAGGCCAGCGTCAACGTCCTGGCCGAGCTCGTCGGCGCGTCGCCCACGGCGGTGAGTCAGCACCTGTCCAAGCTGCGGCTGGCCGGATTGGTGAAGAACCGGCGTGAGGGCACGTTCGCCTATTACTCGGCCGACGACGCCCACGTACACCGACTGTTGGCCGAGGCCCTGTCACACGCGGAGCACGTCACCGGCACTGCCACGGGCCAGGACCCGCACCCCTATGGCAGTTCGGCCCCCGAGCGGCGGCGGCAGTCGAGGCCGGGATCCACCGGCGTTCGACGAACCGGCCTCTGACACTGCACTGTTCGACCCACACCGCTGCCGCGACGCCCGGCGGCGGGTGCTGACCTCGGCGGCGTCCCGGTGCCGGTCCTAGAATCGGACAGGTGACCTCCCCGAAGCCGCTCCTGATGTTCGTCCACGGGTTGTTCTCGACGCCGCTGGACTTCGGCGACCAGGTCTCGGCGCTCCCACCCGGCCTCGAAGGCATGGCGCCGTGGTTGAGGGGCGCGCGCCCGGGGTCGAAGGGCGACACGTTCTCGGTGCCCGATGCGGCGGCCGACCTCGCCATGACCATCGAGTTGTCCGGCGCGCCGAAGGCGACGTTGTTCGGGGTCGGCGAAGGAGCCCTCGTCTCGCTCGAGATCGCCCTGTCCCGCCCCGACCTGCCCGTCGAGCTCGTGCTGGTGGGCCCGGCCGTCGCCGCCTCCGCCGGGGTGGGGGTCCAGCGCCGGATCACCTCGTTCCTGCCGCGATCCATGCTCGCCCGACGTGGGGTCGACAAGCGTCGCGCGCTCGAGGGCCTCGATGCCCTCGCCGAGGTCGACCTGTGGGGGCGGCTGCCCGGTCTGCAGGCCCGCACGCTCCTCGTCGTCGGCGACAAGGACCGCGCCGGGCGCGCCGCGAGCGAGGCCTTCGCCCGTCAGGCGGAAGCGGCCGAGGTCGACGTCGAGGTCATCCCCGGCGCCGGGGCGTCACCGCACACCCAACGACCTGCCGAGGTCAACGCCGCCCTCTACGGGTTCATTGGGGTCGAGCCGCGGCACTGACCCGCGGCACCGATCCCCCGGGGCCTCCTCTCCCGAGCGGCTCCCGCGTGCGACGCTAGGACGACGACGGTCTCGGCCGTGGACGACCCCGGGGTGACCACCCGGGCGATGAGGAGGGGTGGAGATGACTTCGACGACGGGTTCCCCCGGCACGCCGCTGCCCCCGGAATCCTGGCCCGGAGCCGGAGGCCGCCGATCCGTGGCGCCCGAGGTCGCCCCGTGGCCCGGACAGACCAGGGCCCGCTCCACGACGCCCGGCGGATCGTGGCCAGGAGCCGGCGGCGCGTCCTCGGCGGCCACATCGTCCGGCACGTCGAGGACGGCCCCCGACCTCGACGACGAAGCGCTGCGCGAGCTCCGACTGCGCCGTCCCCGGCACCTCGTCAGCCCCAAGGCCAAGACCCTCTGGCGCCTCACCTCGCTGCTGACCTGGATCTGGCCGCTGCTCGGTGTGGCCGTCTGGACGTTCTTCGACGACGAGCGCCGCTCCTGGCAGGGCATCGCGTTCCTCGTCGTGGGCCTGCTGGCGCTGTTCTTCCTCACCGTGGTGCCGTGGTGGCGCTATCGGGTGCACCGCTGGGAGGTGACCGACGAGGCCGTCTACACCCAGTCGGGCTGGCTCTTCCAGGAGCGCCGCATCGCCCCCATCTCGCGCATCCAGACCGTGGACAGCGAGTTCGGGCCCATCGAGCAGCTCATGGGCCTCGGCACGCTGACGGTGACCACCGCGTCGGCCGCCGGGGCGCTGCGCGTCTCCGGACTCGACAAGAAGACCGTGCAGGACCTCGTCACCGACCTCACCCGCATCACCGCCCAGGAGCGTGGCGACGCGACATGAGCAGTTCCGGTCACGACATCGACGCCACGCCGGACGTCCCCGAGGAGCGGCCCCGTCCGAAGTACGGACCCCAGTACCCTGCCGACGACCCGGGTGCGACCGCGGTGTCCGGTGTCGCGGTGGACGCCCGCCGGAAGGACACCGAATGGCGTCGCCTCGACCGCCGGATGCTCCTCATCGAGCCGGTCGACGCGATCAAGTCGTTCCTGCCACTGATCATCGTCGTGCTGTTCGCCGGGTCGACGCGCAACCAGGGGCCGTGGTGGACGAACCTGCTGGTGGTGTTCGTGCCCATCGTCATCGGTGTGTGGGCGTGGGCGACGACCTCCTACCGCATCACCTCCGAGCAGTTGATGCTCAAACGCGGCATCATCCAGCGCACGACGCACACGGCGCGTCTGGACCGGGTCCGCACGGTCGACGTCACTGCCTCGCTGCTGCAGCGTCTGCTCGGGGTGGCGAGCGTGAAGATCGGGACGGGCTCGGAGACTCCGTTCACCCTGCCCGGCCTCGCGACCGCCGACGCGCACGCCCTGCGCGCCGAACTCCTGCACGTCGCCCGGGCCGAGCGTGACGCGTCGACGGACCCGGACGACCCCGGGCCGGTCGACGAGCAGGAGACCGTGCTGGGGGAGTTCTCACCCGCGTGGATCCGCTACGCACCGTTCAGCCTCACCGGACTCCTCGCCGTCCTCGCCGTCGTCGGTTTCGCCGCCCAGTTCTTCGACGACCTCGGTGCTCGCGTCCTGGAGTCCGAAGCCGGCGGCCGGGTCGTCGACTACGTGACGGAGCTCAGCGTGGTGACCCTGGTCGTCCAGGGGGCGGTGCTCGCCGTGGTGGTGCTCACCCTGGCCGCGGTCGTCACCTACGTGCTGCGCTATTGGGGATACCGCTTGACCCGGCACCCCCGCGGCACGCTGGCGGTGAGTCGCGGCCTGTTGACGACCAGGCACACGACGCTGGAGGAGCGGCGGCTCCGCGGGGTGTCCGTCACCCGCCCCCTGCTCCTGCGGCTGGTCGGCGCCGCGAAAGCGGATGCCCTGGTGACAGGGTTGGGTGGCCTGGAAGATTCGACGTCCTCGTCGTCCTCGGACATGCTCACCCCGCCGGCGCCGAGGGCAGAGGTGTTCCGGATCGCCGCAGACGTCCTCCGCGACCCCGAGCCACTTCAGGCGCAGTTGCGGATGCACGGCCCGGCGGCGCGACGTCGCCGTCACACGCGGGCATTGATCTTCGCGGTCGTGCTGGGTGTGCCGATCGCCGTGGCGACGTGGTGGTTCGACCTGTCGCCCTACTGGTACGCCGTCCCGGCGATGTTGTTCCTCACAGCACCGATCATCGGGGAGGCGAGATACCGCCGCCTGGGCCACACCCTCACCGCGCAGCACGTGGTGAGCCGGATCGGTCTCTTCCCGGAGTCGACGACCGTCGTCCTCACCTCGGCGATCATCGGCTGGAACATCAGCGAAACCTTCTTCCAGAGACGCGTCGGCCTCGTCACGCTCGCAGCCACCGTCGCCGCCGGAAGCGACAGCGTCGAAATCCTCGACATCCCCCTGACCGAGGTCGAAGCGATCATCCGATCAGCCACCCCAGGCATGGCGGAGGAATTCATGACGACACCGGGGGCTTTGCCCCCGGGCCCCCGGTAACTGCACGGACGCGGCTGCGCCGCGGCGTTCTCTTTGATCCGAGAATCCAAGCTCGCTTACACCGGGGGCTTTGCCCCCGGGCCCCCGACTGCACCGACGCGACTGCGTCGCGGCGTTCTCTCTGTTCCGAGAATCCAGGCTCGCTTCGCTCGCGGATTCTCGGGTTGTTCCCGGGTGGGGCTTCGCCGCCACCCGGGAACAACGGTCCGGGTCCGGGCGGATGAGCGGGCTGGCCATCGGGCTGATCGAGCTGCGGGGCGTGCCCTTCATCGCTCCACAAAGGAACGCCGTCGTGTTTCGGGCCAGTCTTCTCCGTCTTGTGCGCGCTCTGTCAGATCCACGACCGGAACCACATGCGCAGGCTCCAGTGGTCCTGGGGGATGACCTCGGCGGTGTAGATCGGCCAGAAGAACGCGAAGACGGCCAGGGCCAGGGTGAGGTAGGCGGCCCAGATGGCCAGGCCGACGCGTCGGCGCCTGGGTGGGGCATCGGCCGGTCCCAGAGCCATCGACAGCAGGTACGTGACGGCCAGGACCACCCAAGGCACGAAGGCCACGGAGTAGAACGTGAAGATCGTCCGCTCCTGATACTGGAACCACGGCAGGTAACCCCCGGCGATGCCGGCGAGGATCGCACCGGCGCGCCAGTCCCGGGCGAGGAGCCACATGAACAGCAGGACCGCGAGGGCCAGGGTCGCCGTCCACCAGATGGCGGGGTTGCCCAGGTCGAGGATCGCGCGACTGCACTTGGCGACGTCGACCGGGCAGGCCTGCTCACCGCCGGAGGTCCCCTGGTAGTAGAACGACGTGGGGCGCGCCTGCAGCATCCACGACCACGGATTGCTCTGGTAGTCGTGGGGAGTCGAGAGGCCGACGTGGAACGTCATCATCTTCTCGTGGTAATCCCACAGCGCCCGTAGCGGATCGGGCACGACGCCCGCGATGCCCTGCGCCGGATTCTGCTCGGCCCAGCGACGGTTCCACCCGCCGGAGGTCGCGAACCAGCCGGCCCACGTGGCGATGTAGGTGAGGACGGCGGTGCCGACCATGGTCACTGCCGCCTGCGGCGCGTCCTTGAGCATCGCGCCCCACCACCAGCGCTTGACGCCGACGGCGCGGCGGGCGCCCATGTCCCAGAACACCGTCATCAGGCCGAAGATGGCGAGGAAGTACAGGCCCGACCACTTGGTGCCGATGCAGAGCCCGAGGCTGAGCGCGGCGACCCACCGCCAGGGGTGCAGCCCGAGCCACGGGCCGTACCGCATGAACGGAGCCTCCGGGCTGCCGCCGGCGTCGAGATGCCCACCGACCTTGCACGCGAGGATCTCCCGTGATCGGTCGCGGTCGATGAGCAGGGCGCAGAAGCCGCCGAGCGCGAAGAACATCACCGACATGTCGAGCAGGCCGGTGCGCGAGTGGACGAAGTGCTGACCGTCGACGGCGAGCAGGAGCCCCGCCGTCAGCCCGAGGATCGTCGAGCCGAACAGGCGCCGGGCGGCCAGGGCGAGCATGAGGATCGACAGGGTGCCCAGCGCCGCGACCCCGAAACGCCAGCTCATCGGATCGTCGACACCGACGAGCAACTCGCCTGCGGCGATGACCCACTTGCCGATCGGAGGGTGGACGACGAAGTCGGCCTGCGTGCCGAAGACGTCGGGAGTGCCCGCCGCCCACACCGCGTCGACGCTCGGCGTCTCACCGCTCGCGAGATCGGACCGGACCTTGGCCTCGTACCCGTGTCGCACGAGCGACCACGCCTGCTTGACGTAATACGTCTCGTCGAACACGAGGGTGTCGGGCTGCCCGAGCCGGAAGAACCGCAGCACCCCGCCGAAGATCGCGACGAGCAGGGCGCCGACCCAGCCGTAGAGGGCGTCCGTGGGGCGATGGCCGAGCAGCCGCGCTCGCAACCGGTCGGTCTCGCTCATATGAGCCATCGTAAGGGCATCCGTAGTGCCCCCGACCTGCATGGAGTGCGAGGCGGGTGGCCTACTGTCCCCTCATGTCCCCCTGCGCGCCCGACCCGAGCCCCGAGACAGCCGACGCCGTCGGCGGCCCGACCGGGAAGGCCGGCCCGGTCGCCACCGCGGGCCCGTGCGCCGACGGCGGACTGCTGCTGGCGGCGACGCCGATCGGCAACCACGCGGACGCCTCGTTCCGCCTCGTGGACCTGCTCGCGACCGTCGACGTCGTCGCCGCGGAGGACACGCGGCGGCTCAAGCGGCTCCTCGCCACCCTCGGGGTCGAGCCGGCGGGCCGGATCGTCGCCTACCACGAGCACAACGAGACCGAGAAGACTCCCGAGCTCGTCGACCGGATGGCGGCGGGTGATCGCGTGCTGCTCGTCACCGACGCCGGGATGCCGTCGGTCTCGGATCCGGGCTACCGCCTCGTCACCGCGTGCATCGACGCCGGACTGCCCCTGACCTGCATCCCCGGGCCGAGCGCCGTGCCGGTCGCGCTCGCGCTGTCGGGCCTCCCGGTCGACCGGTTCTGCTTCGAGGGGTTCTGCCCCCGCAAGCCCGGAGAGCGACGGCGCCGGCTCGAGGACCTGGCGCAGGAACGCCGGACGATGGTGTTCTTCGAGGCGCCCCACCGCCTGCACGCGACCCTCACCGACATGGCCGAGGCCTTCGGAGGGCAGCGGCGCGCGGCTGTCTGCCGGGAGCTGACCAAGACGTACGAAGAGGTCCGTCGCGGACCGCTCTCCGACCTCGTGGAGTGGGCGGCCGGAGAGGTGCGCGGCGAGATCACGATCGTCGTGGAGGGAGATGCGCCGAGACCGGCCGATCCGCAGCAGGCGCTCGCCGAGGTCCTCGAGCGGGTGGCCGCGGGGGAGCGGCTCCGGCCGGCGTGCAAGGCCGTCGCAGCGGCCACGGGGTTGTCGGCGTCGGGTCTGTACGACGAGGCGGTCCTCGCCCGGCGCCGGGACTGAGGCGGCCGGGGGACGCATCGGGTCGGAATGCGATGACCCGGGCTGGGACTCGCGACGAGGCGGCGTCCCGGAGTGGACATTTCGGCGTTCGCCGCCGGCGTCGGTCTCAAGGCGCGGGCAAAGGCTCTCAAGGCGTGGACCGAATCAATCCGTCGACCCGTATCAGGGTCGAGCGTCACGCCGCCGTCCTAGCCTGATCCCATCGGGTGCGTGCGGTGGGACCTCCGCTGCCCGCCAGGACGGAATGCGTCCTGCGTTCGCGAGGAGAAGGACGAAGGAGAGACCATGAAGATCGGTGTTCCCACCGAGGTCAAGAACCGTGAGTACCGGGTGGCCATCACGCCTGCCGGCGTCCATGAACTCGTCCAGCACGGCCATGACGTCCATGTCCAGAAGGGTGCCGGTCTCGGCTCGTCGATCTCCGACGAGGAGTACCAGGCCCAGGGCGCCAGGATCGTCGACTCGGTCGACGACGTGTGGGGCGATGCCGAGATGATCCTCAAGGTCAAGGAGCCGATCGAGCAGGAATACCAGTTCCTGCGCGACGACCTGGTCTTGTTCACCTATCTGCACCTCGCGGCCGACGAGCCGCTCACCCGCCGTCTGGCCGAGGCGGGCACCACCGGTATCGCGTACGAGACGGTCGAGCAGCCCTCCGGTGCGCTGCCGCTGCTGTACCCCATGTCCGAGGTCGCCGGCTGCCTCGCGCCGCAGGTGGGCGCCTACTCGCTCATGAAGGCCCAGGGTGGCCGTGGTGTGCTCATGGGCAACATCGGTGGCGTCGCTCCTGCCAAGGTCGCCGTCATCGGTGGTGGCGTCACGGGTCAGAACGCCGCCGCGATCGCCATGGGCATGGGCGCCGACGTCACGATCCTCGACACGAGCATCGACAAGCTCCGTCAGATCGGGTGGCGCTGGAAGGGTGCGGTCAAGACCCTGTTCAGCAGCAAGCTCGCCCTCGCCGAGGTCGTCGCCGACTCCGACATGGTCATCGGCTCGGTGCTCATCCCCGGCGCCAAGGCCCCCAAGCTCGTCACCAACGACATGGTCGCCACGATGAAGCCGGGCTCGGTGCTCGTCGACATCGCCATCGACCAGGGTGGCTGCTTCGAGGACTCCCACGCCACCACGCACGACGACCCGACCTTCCCGGTCCACAACTCGGTCTTCTACTGCGTAGCCAACATGCCGGGCGCGGTGCCGCACACCTCCACGTACGCGCTCACCAACGCGACGCTGCCGTACACGGTGCGCCTGGCGGACCTCGGCTGGCGCGCGGCTCTCGCCGCCGACCCGGTCCTCGAGCCCGGCCTGAACACCCACGCCGGCAAGGTCACCTACAAGGCCGTCGCCGAGGCCTTCGGCATGGACTACACGCCGACCTCCGAGGTGCTGGCCTGACCGCGGACCTCACCCGTCGAAGCCCACTCGAGCAGACGCCCTCGATGTCGCTCGGGGCCTCTCGATGACGCGCCGCCGCCCCGCCGTCCACCTCGGATGGTGGGGCGGCGCCGCGCCGCCGGAGGCACCTGCGAGAATCGCGGGGACCAAGGTCCGATGACCAGCGGCGTCTCGGCTTAGGATCGAGAGTGGGCCTACGCTTGCGGATGGTTGCTCACCCGTCCGTTTGCCGGGCGTGACGCTGTCGCGCCAACGTGGGCGGACCGACAGAACACTCGACTCGCACAAAAAGGGCAGGCTTCCCTCGTGGCAACAACGACAGTGACACCGCAACGGAGTTCAACTTCATCGACCATCGGTCTGAAGATCATGATGGCCGTCTCCGGCCTCTTCTTCGTCTTCTACGTGCTTCTGCACATGTACGGCAACCTGCAGATCTTGGCCGGGCACCAGGCCTTCGACACCTACGCCCACCACCTGCGGGTGCTCGGTGAGCCGATGCTGCCGTACGAGGGAGCGCTGTGGGTCTTCCGCATCCTGCTCATCGTGGCGCTCATCGCCCACGCGTACTCGGCCATCAAGCTGTGGGGCCGCGCGAACCACGCCCGTCAGAACCGGTACCTGGTCAAGAACGCCATGGGTGCCTCGCTCTCCTCGCGCACCATGCGCTGGGGCGGCATCGCGCTGCTGCTGTTCGTCATCTTCCACCTGCTGCACTTCACGATCCGCTCGTTGCCCATCACCGAGTACTCGGGTTCGCCGGCGGCGATGGTCGTGCACGCGTTCCAGAACCCGCTGATGACGCTGATCTACGTGCTCGCGATGATCGCCCTCGGGATGCACCTGCACCACGGCGTGTGGAGCGCCTGCCAGACCCTCGGCTTCACGAACAGTGCCAAGTCCCGCGGCCTCGCCAAGTTCGCCGGGATCGTGGTCGCGGCCGTCGTCGTCATCGGGTTCCTCATCCCGCCGCTCGCCATCCAGTTCGGCATCATTCAGTAAGGCGATCTCACCCATGTCTCACACACTCACCGAGAACGAATCCGCCCAGGCCGACGCGGGTGACCTGATCAACGGTCTCTACCGCGAAGGCGCTCCGATCGCCGACCAGAAGGCGCCGCAAGGCCCCATCCAGGGCCGCTGGAACCAGCGCAAGTTCGACGCCAAGCTCGTCAACCCGGCCAACCGTCGCAAGCTGTCGGTCATCATCGTCGGCACCGGCCTCGCCGGTGGCGCGGCCGCCGCGACGTTGGGCGAGGCGGGCTACAACGTCAAGGCGTTCTGCTACCAGGACAGCCCGCGTCGCGCCCACTCGATCGCCGCGCAGGGTGGCATCAACGCCGCCAAGAACTACAAGGAGGACGGCGACTCCACCTACCGCCTCTTCTACGACACGGTCAAGGGCGGCGACTACCGCGCCCGCGAGTCGAACGTGTACCGCCTCGCCGAGGTGAGCGCCTCGATCATCGACCAGTGCGTCGCCCAGGGCGTGCCCTTCGCCCGCGAGTACGGCGGACTGCTCGACAACCGGTCCTTCGGTGGCGTGCAGGTCTCCCGCACGTTCTACGCCCGCGGCCAGACGGGTCAGCAGCTGCTCATCGGCGCCTACCAGGCGCTCGAGCGTCAGATCGGCGCGGGCACGGTCGAGATGTTCGCCCGTCACGAGATGGTCGAACTCATCGTGGCCGACGGCCGTGCGCGGGGCATCATCGCGCGCGACATGGTCACCGGTGAGATCGAGACCCACCTCGCCGACGCGGTCGTCCTGGCCACCGGCGGTTACGGCAACGTGTTCTTCCTGTCCACCAACGCGATGGGCTGCAACGTCACCGCCGCGTGGCGTGCGCACCGCAAGGGTGCCTACTTCGGCAACCCCTGCTACACGCAGATCCACCCGACGTGCATCCCGGTGCACGGCGACCAGCAGTCCAAGCTCACCCTCATGAGTGAGTCCCTGCGCAACGACGGGCGCATCTGGGTGCCCAAGCGCAAGGAGGACTGCGACAAGGACCCGCGTCAGATCGCCGAGGAGGACCGCGACTACTACCTCGAGCGCATCTACCCTGCGTTCGGCAACCTCGTGCCTCGCGACATCGCCTCCCGGCAGGCCAAGAACATGTGCGACGAGGGTCGCGGTGTCGGTCCGGAGGTTCCCGGGCAGGGGCGTCGTGGCGTCTACCTCGACTTCACCGAGGCCATCGAGCGGATGGGCAAGGACACCGTCGCGTCCAAGTACGGCAACCTGTTCGACATGTACGAGCGCATCACGGGTGAGAACCCGTACGAGGTGCCGATGCGCATCTACCCGGCCGTCCACTACACGATGGGTGGTCTGTGGGTCGACTACGACCTCGAGTCGAGCATCCCGGGTCTGTTCGTCACCGGTGAGGCCAACTTCTCCGATCACGGCGCCAACCGTCTCGGTGCCTCGGCCCTGATGCAGGGCCTCTCGGACGGCTACTTCGTGTTGCCCAACACGATCCGCGACTACCTCGCGAGCGGTCCCTACCCCAGGCTGGAGGAGAACCACCCGGCGGTCACCGAGGCCCAGCAGAACGTGCGTGAGCGCATCGAGCACTTCCTCACCTGCAACGGTGAGCGTTCGGTGGACTCCTACCACAAGGAACTCGGCCAGCTCATGTGGGAGTACTGCGGCATGGAGCGCACCGAGGAGGGCCTCAAGTTCGCCATCGAGCGCATCCGTGAACTCCGCAAGGAGTTCTGGAGCAACGTGCGGGTCCTCGGCAAGAACGAGGAGCTCAACCAGTCCTTGGAGAAGGCCGGCCGAGTCGCCGACTTCCTCGAGTTGGGCGAGCTCATGTGCGTCGACGCCCTGCACCGCCGCGAGTCCTGTGGTGGACACTTCCGGGCCGAGAGCCAGACAGAAGAGGGCGAGGCCCTGCGTCACGACGACGAGTTCGCCTACGTCGCGGCCTGGGAGTGGACGGGCGAGAACGAGCCGCCGGTCCTGCACAAGGAAGACCTCGTGTACGAGTTCGTCGAGATGAAGCAGCGGAGCTACAAGTGAAACTCACACTCAAGATCTGGCGGCAGTCCGGCCCCAACGACGCCGGACGCGCCGAGACGTACCACCTCGACAACGTGTCCGAGGACAGCTCCTTCCTGGAGATGCTCGACACCCTCAACGAGCAGCTCAACGCCGAGGGCGTGGAGCCTGTCGCGTTCGACAGCGACTGCCGTGAGGGCATCTGTGGGCAGTGTGGCGTGGTCATCAACGGCCAGCCCCACGGCCCGGAGGTGACGACCACGTGCCAGTTGCACATGCGGTCGTTCTCCGACGGCGAGACGATCACGATCGAGCCGTGGCGGGCCGACGCCTTCCCGGTCATCAAGGACCTGGTCGTCGACCGCAGCGCGTTCGACCGCATCATCGCCTCCGGCGGGTTCATCTCGGCCAACACGGGTTCGGCTCCGGACGCCCACGCGGCGCCGGTGCAGAAGTCCAAGGCGGACCGGGCGTTCGAGGCCGCGGCCTGCATCGGGTGCGGTGCCTGCGTCGCGGCGTGCCCCAACGCCTCGGCCATGCTCTTCATGGGCGCCAAGGTGACGCACCTCGGTGAGTTGCCGCAGGGCCAGCCGGAGCGGTGGAGCCGCGTGCTCAAGATGGTCAGCGAGCACGACGCCGAGGGCTTCGGTGGCTGCACCAACATCGGCGCGTGCTCGGCCGCATGCCCCAAGGAGATCCCGCTCGACGTGATCTCCACCCTCAACAAGGACCGGCGCCGCGCAGGTAGCCGCGCCTGATCGCAGCTCACTCGAACCGAAGAGTCTCGCTGGGGCCGCCTCCGACCGGGGGCGGTCCCAGCGGGTCGAGGCCCGGATCCCCGCTGCGGGGATCCGGGCTTCTCGCGTGGCCGGTCGGTGCCTTCGGCGGTGACGACGCCCGCCGCCGAGCGGCGTGGTGCGTTCGGGCGCAGGCGGGGGACGTGTCGGTGCATCCATCCGGACCGGGGCGGTGGCGGGGTGGACCCACAGGGTGCCGCATCATCGAGGTCACGACGACGTGCAGAGGAGCCCCATGAACACCCCCATCGAACGCGAGCCTGACGTGCTCATCGTCGGAGCCGGCCTGTCGGGGATCGACGTGGCCTACCGCCTGCAGGAGCGGTGCCCCGACCTCACGTACGACATCGTCGATTCCCGCGAGGCGATCGGTGGGACGTGGGATCTGTTCCGCTACCCGGGGATCCGGTCGGACTCCGACTTCTTCACCCTCGCCCTGCCGTTCCACCCGTGGACGGGGAAGGACTCCATCGTCGAGGGCGAGGAGATCCTGCGGTATCTGGCCGAGGTGACGCACCGGTACGGCATCGACCGCCATCTGCGGCTGCGCACGCGCGTGCTCTCCGCGGACTGGTCCTCGGACACCCGTCGGTGGAACGTCCGGGTGGAGGCGGACGGGCGTGAGGAGGTGTACGTCGTGCGCTTCCTCGTCGTGTGCACCGGCTACTACGACTACGAGTCGCCGCACGACGCGGGATTCGCGGGCATCGACTCCTTCGACGGTCCCGTGATCCACCCGCAGTTCTGGCCGCAGGACGTGGATCATCGCGGCAAGGACGTGGCCGTCATCGGCTCCGGCGCGACGTCGATCACGCTCGTGCCCGCGCTGGCCCGCGACGGCGCCCGCGTGACGATGGTGCAGCGCACCCCCACCTACGTCCTCGCCCAACCGCGGCACGACGTCGTCGCCGACGTGCTCCGCCGGGTACTGCCGGCAGGCGCCGCCCACCAGGTGATGAGGGTCAAGAACACGGCGCTGCAGTGGGGCCTGTATCAGGCGTGTCAGCGGGCTCCACGGGCGATGCGGGCGGTGCTGCGCCGGGGCGCGGTCGCGGGCGTGGGCTCGGAGGCGATCGTGGATCGGCACCTCACGCCGCCGTACGACCCGTGGGATCAGCGTCTGTGCATCGCGCCCGAAGGCGACTTCTTCACGGCGATCAAGGACGGGACGGCGAGGATCGTCACGGGGACCATCGAGTCGTTCGTGCCCGAGGGCGTGCGCATGAGCGACGGGACCGTCGTGAAGGCCGACATCGTCGTCACCGCCACGGGGCTGCGGATCAAGCTCATGGGCGGCATCGACGTGAGTCTCGACGGCCGGCCGGTCGATGTCTCGGAGGCGCTGGTGTACCGCGGGGCGATGCTCAGCGGTGTGCCCAACCTGGCGTTCTGCGTGGGGTACATCAACCTGTCGTGGACGATGCGTTCGGATCTCACGGCGCGCCTGGTCGCGCGCGTGCTGCGGCGTTTCGTCGACACCGGCGCCACGCAGGTCGTGCCCGTGCCACCCGACGACATCGGTGAGACCGGCCCGCTGCTCGACATGAAGGCCGGCTACCTCGCCCGCGCGGCCGACTCGATGCCGCGGGCGACGAAGCGGTATCCGTGGACGATGGCGCAGAACGTCGTGCGTGACGCGTGGTCGACCAACCGGGCCGACCTCGACGACGGTCTCGTGTGGCAGGTCGCGCGATGAGGGCGGTGACGTGCCCGGGAAGGGCGACCACGAGAAGTGGTACTGCCCCTGCGGACGACACATGGCCGTCATCACCCGCACCCGCGAGATATCCCCAGGAGTCGTCGCCGACACGAAGAAGAAACTCGCCTGCTTACCCGAAGGATGGATGCAGTGAACGCGCCCGAGAAGTACGAAGTGACCGCCCATCAGTGGGAACACGGATGGGAACTGCACGTCGATGGGCTCGGCGTGACTCAGGTGAGCGCCCTTGACAAGGCCGACCGGCAGGTCCGGGAGTACATCTGCACGGTGCTCGACCTCGACGAGTACGACGGCCGCGTGGTCATCGTCCCCGAAGTCGGCGCCATCGCCGACACGATCCGCACCATGCACGAATTGACGGACTCCATCGCCGAGTTGCAGGCCAAGTCCAGCGCGACGCGGAACGAGGCCGTGCAGCAGATGCGCGCCTTCGGGCTCTCCTACGCCGACATCGCCGGCGCTCTCGGAGTGAGCAAAGGCCGCGTGTCCCAGATCGTCAACGCGTGAGCGTGCGGGCGGGGGCGGCCATCAGGTGATGAACGGCGCGCACCCACGCACGACGGCCCGCCTCCCACACTGGGGAGGCGGGCCGTCGGCCGTGTAGCGGGGTTACGGAGTGTCGTGGGTGACGTCGTCCCCGAAACCGTTCGAGCCCTTGGAGCTGCGGACGAGAGCGATGATCGAGACGGCGAGTCCTCCCCACACGAGCAGGATGGACAGGATGAGGAACGTCAGCGCGATGGGGGTCATGCTCGGCCGTCCTTGTCGTCGATGGGATCGGTGGGATCGTGTTGGTCACCGGGCCTGTCGCCACGGCGCGGGTCACGACGAAGCGTCGGTGGCCGGGCGACGTCGGGGTCGGTGCCGGCGTGGTAGGTCGTGTCGGGGTGTTGACCGTGCGGGTGACCGTAGGCGCCCTCGTCCCCGGACGTGACCGCCTGGACCGCCGGCCCCTCCTCGTCGTCGTGATCGGAGCGAGCGTCGACGTCGGTGCGCCACGGGATGAGGCTGAACAGGATGGCGCCGACGATGATCGCCGCCACCATGCCCCAGCCGAAGCTGTCGGTGAACCAGCGCGGGTACTCGTCGTAGCCGTTGCGCACGAGGTCGATGGCGGTGGCCGTCAGCATGACGACCAGCGCGATCGGCGTGATGACACCCACGAGCACCCGCCACCAGGCACCGATGGGGATGCTGGAGATGCCGTTGAGGTGACGCTGGAGTGCCGGCAGGCGCCGCAGGACGTAGGTGACCAGCAGCGTCATGACGATCGCCGAGGTCACGATCCCGATCTCGTTGACGTACTTGTCGACGACGTCGAGGAGGTTCAGACCGCTGGTCGTCGAGAAGAACGCGACGGACAGCACGGCCGTGATCCCACCGACGACCCCGACGGCCGTGGTGCGGCGCAGGTCGAACTTCTCCCGGAAGGCCGCGGTGACGACCTCGAGCAGCGAGATGATCGAGGTGAGGCCGGCAAGGACCAACGAGCTGAAGAAGAGCACGCCGAAGATCTCGCCGCCGGGCATCTCGTTGATCAACGTCGGGAACGTCATGAAGGACAGCCCCACGCCGGTGATGCCTTCCAGCTGGTCGACCGTGGTCCCTTCGGCCATCGCCATGAAGCCCAGGGTCGCGAAGACACCGATGCCGGCGAGGATCTCGAAGGAGGAGTTGGCGAACGCGGCCACCAGACCGGTGCCACCGAGGTTCGCGCGGCGGGGCAGATAGCTCGCGTAGGTGAGCATGATGCCGAACGCGATCGAGAGGAGAAGAAGATCTGGCTGTAGGCCGCGATCCACACCCCGGGGTCGGCCAGCGCCGCGAAGTCGGGGGTGAAGAAGGAGTTGAGGCCCTCGAACGCGCCGGGGAGGGTGAGGGCGCGGATGACGAGACCGGTGAACAGGATCACCAGGAGGGGGATGAAGATCTTGTTGGCCTTCTCCAGGCCCTTCTGCACGCCGCCCATCATGATGGCGAGGATGACGATCCACACGATGACCAGCGGAATCATGACGCCGGGCACGAAGTCGAAGGTGATCGTCGGGTCGCTGACCTGGAGGTAGTCACCGACGAGGAACGACACGGGGTCCGCGCCCCACGCCTTGGTGAAGGAGAAGTACACGAACGAGGCGGCCCAGGCGATGATGACCGCGTAGTAGACGCAGATGACGAACGCGATGAGTACCTGGAACCAGCCCAGGGCCTCCGCGCGCCGGTTCAACCGCCGGAAGACGGCCGGCGCCGACCCGCGGTACCGGTGTCCGAGCGCGTAGTCGAGCAACAGGATGGGGATACCAGCCGTCAGGAGGGCGACGAGGTAGGGGATGAGGAACGCGCCGCCGCCGTTGGTGTAGGCGACGCCGGGAAAGCGCCAGATGTTGCCGAGGCCGACGGCCGAGCCGATCGCTGCAAGCAGGAAGCCCAGTTGTCCTGACCACTGCTCGCGTGGCTGTGCCGCCCCTTGCTTCACGGGTGAACTCATGGAGTGGATTCTCTTTTCTCGGGCCGGAGAGGAACGCCGAAGCCGCCCGGTCCCGGTGGGGCACGGTCGGACTCGTGCTCGACCGTGGTCCCGTCGTGCCGGGCACGCGGTCAGCGGCCCACCCTAGACCTCCATCTCTGTTCGCGAGGACGTTGTCGAGCGTCGCGGCCGGGTCGCGCGGTGAACGGCGTTTCGGAGCGGAGAATCGGCGGCAACTAGGATCGAGGCATGAAGGTGCTCTCAGCCGTCGCGTGGCCCTACGCCAACGGCCCTCGTCATATCGGTCACGTCGCCGGATTCGGTGTCCCCTCGGACGTGTTCAGTCGCTACATGCGGATGGCGGGCCACGACGTGCTCATGGTGAGCGGCACCGACGAGCACGGCACGCCGATCCTCGTGGCCGCCGACTCGGCCGGCGTCAAGCCCATGGATCTGGCCGACGAGAACAACCGGATCATCGTCGAGGACCTCGTGGCGCTCGGCCTGTCCTACGACCTGTTCACACGCACCACCACGCAGAACCACTACGCCGTGGTGCAGGAACTGTTCCGGGCGGTGCACGCCAACGGCTACATGATCGAGAAGCCCACGTTCGGCGCGATCAGCCCGAGCACCGGCCGCACGTTGCCCGACCGCTACATCGAGGGCACCTGCCCCATCTGCGGCGCCACCGACGCCCGTGGCGACCAGTGCGACACGTGCGGCAACCAGCTCGATCCCACCGACCTCATCGAGCCGCGCAGCCGCATCAACGGCGAGACACCGGAGTTCGTCGAGAGTCGACACTTCTTCCTCGATCTGCCGGTCCTCGCCGACGCGTTGTCCGCCTGGCTCGACGAGCGCGACGCCGACGGCTCCTGGCGCCCCAACGTCATCCGGTTCTCCCAGGGCCTGCTCAAGGACATGCGGCCGCGAGCGATGACCCGCGACATCGACTGGGGCATCCCGATCCCCCTGGAGGGGTGGGAGGACCAGCCGACCAAGCGTCTGTACGTGTGGTTCGACGCGGTCATCGGCTACCTGTCGGCCTCGATCGAGTGGGCCCGCCGGCTCGGCGAACCCGACCGCTGGCGCGAGTGGTGGAACGACCCGCAGGCGGTGTCGTACTACTTCCAGGGCAAGGACAACATCACCTTCCACTCCCAGATCTGGCCCGCCGAACTCCTCGGGTCGATGGGGCGGGGCGACAAGGGCGGTGAGCCGAGCGTCTTCGGTGAGCTCAACCTGCCGACGGAGGTCGTGGCGAGTGAGTTCATGACGATGGAGGGCAAGCAGTTCTCCTCCAGCCGCGGCGTCGTCATCTACGTGCGCGACATGCTCTCGCGCTACCAGCCCGACGCCCTGCGCTACTTCATCAGCGCCGCCGGCCCCGAGACGCAGGACAGCGACTTCACGTGGGCCGAGTTCGTCACGCGCACCAACTCCGAACTCGTCGCCGGCTGGGGCAACCTCGTCAACCGCACGGCGGCGATGATCGCCAAGAACGTCGGTGAGATCCCGCCGATGGGTCAGACCGAGGCGATCGACGAGGAGATCCTCGCGGCGGTGCGCGGCGGGTTCGACACCGTCGGCGGGCTCATCGCCCGCCACCGTCAGCGGCAGGCGATCACCGAGGCCATGCGGCTCGTGGGCGAGGTCAACGGCTACGTCAGCCGCACCGAGCCGTTCAAGCTCAAGGGCGAGGACCAACGCGAGCGTCTGCTGACGATCCTGCACGTGCTCGCGCAGTGCGTCAGCGACCTCAACCTCATCCTCAGCCCGTTCCTGCCGCACGCGTCCAACCGCATCGACGCGGTGCTCGGCGGCGACGGCACGCTCACCCCGATGCCGCGCATGGAGGAGGTCCTCGACATGGGGCCGGGCGACCTGCGCCTCGCCGGCACCGAGGGCGCGATCCCGCCGGCTCGTACCTACCCGATCATCACCGGCGAGTACACCGACTTCCCGCAGTGGCGCTCGACGCCGGTGCGGGTCGGGACGCCGATCGCCAAACCCGCGGGTGTCTTCACCAAGCTCAACCCGGAGGTCGTCGAGGCGGAGTTGGAGCGTCTGCGCTCGGATTCGGTATGACCGAGGGCCGGTCCGCGCCGGCCCGGCCGGATCTGTTGCCGCTCCCGGTCGTCGACAACCATGCCCACCTGGACATCCGGCGGGACGACGACGCGGCCGGTGAGGGGCTCGACCTGCAGGCCCACGTGGAGCGGCTCATCACCGATGCCCGGGCCGTCGGCGTCGATCGCATCGTGCAGATCGGCTGCGACCTCGAGAGCGCGGAGCTGACGACGCGCCTGGTCGACGCGCACCCGGCGCTGCTCGGCGGGGTCGCGTTGCACCCCAACGAGGCTCCGCTGCACGCCGAACGCGGCGACCTCGAGGAGGCGTACGCGAGCATCGAACGGCTCGTGGCGCACCCGCGCATCCGGGTCGTCGGCGAGACCGGACTCGACTACTACCGCACCGGGCCGGAGGGTCGCGATGCGCAGCAGGACTCCTTCCGGTGGCACATCGACCTCGCCAAGCGGACGGGCAAGGTGCTGCAGATCCACGACCGTGACGCCCACGACGACGTGCTGCGCATCCTGGCCGAGGAGGGCGCTCCGGAGAAGACCGTCATGCACTGCTTCTCCGGCGACATGGCGATGGCGCGCGAATGCGTCGAGCGGGGGTACTACCTCAGCTTCGCCGGCACGGTGACGTTCAAGAGCGCCCGCGAGCTGCGCAACGCGCTCTCCGTCGTGCCGCCCGAGCAGATCCTCGTCGAGACCGACACCCCTACCTCACCCCGACGCCGCATCGGGGCGCCGTGAACGCGCCGATGCTCGTGCCCCTGACGGTGCGGGCCATGGCCGACGTGCTGACGATGTCGGTGGCCGACCTGTGCCGCACGATCTCCGCGACCTCCGAGGACGTCTACGGACCCTGGTGAGGTGGACGCAACCGGAGGGTGCGCGCGAGTTCCGCTGCGGCGGATCAGGTCTCGGCCCTAGGGTGTCCGGTATGGGTGACTCCGTCGCAACGTCACGCACGCTCGATCGGCGGCTTCTGCTCTCCGGTGTCCTGTTCGGCATCGGGGTGGCGGCGTTCGTCGACGAGGCCGTCCTCCATCAACTCCTGCATTGGCACCACTTCTACGATCTGTCCACCACGCGGGTCGGGCTCGTCTCCGACGGGCTGTTCCACGCCTTCGGATGGTTCGCCGCGGTCGCCGGGTTGTTCCTGCTGACCGACGTGCGCCGACGAGGCGGAGCCGGTGTGGCGCGGTGGTGGCCCGCCGTCCTCATCGGCGCCGGCGGGTTCCAGTTCTTCGACGGGACGATCAACCACAAGCTCCTGCGCGTCCACCAGATCAGATACGCCGAGATCCCGATCTCGACGCCCGGGGGATGGGTCCCTATCCGCCGGTGGACAACCTCGTCGTCTACGACGTCGTCTGGCTCGTGATCGCGGTGCTGCTCATCGTCGTCGGTACGTGGGTGTGGCGCCGGGGGACGGCGAGACGGCGGGCGAGCCGTGCCTCATCATGACGCCGGAGCATCCGTCGAGGTCACGGCGGTCGTGGTCGGCGGGGCGGTCGTCTGCTTCCTCGCCGCCTATCTCTGGGGCGTGACCTGGGCCGCACGACGACGCCGCCGGTGGCCGGCATGGCGCACGGCGTCCGCGGTGGCCGGCGTGATCCTCGTCCTCGTGGCGGTCGGGCCCGTGGGGGTGGCCGGCCATCACGACTTCGTCGCCCACATGTGGGGACACCTCCTGCTCGGGATGCTCGCGCCACTCCTCCTCGTCCTCTCGGCCCCGGTCACCTGTGCGCTGAGGGCGCTGCCCGTCTCCGGCGCGCGGCGGCTCTCGGCGGTGCTGGGCAGCGTGCCGGTGCGCGTCGTCACCCACCCCGTGACCGCGGCCACGCTGAACATCGGCGGACTCTGGTTGCTGTACACCACGCCCCTGCACGGCTGGATGCACTCCTCGACCGCCGTGCACGTGCTCGTCCACGCGCATGTCCTCCTCGCGGGATGGGTGTTCGCCGCCTCGATCCTGCAGGCCGACCCCACCCGGCACCCCGTGGGACACCCTGCCCGCGCGGTCGTGCTCGTCGCCTTCCTGGCCCTGCACGCGATCCTCGCCAAGCACGTGTACGCCCATCCGCCCCTGGGTGTCCCGGCCATCGAGGCGCAGGAAGGGGCGCAACTCATGTACTACGGGGGCGACTACATCGATCTCGTCCTCATCGTGCTCTTCTGCCTCGACTGGTACCGACGCTCCGCACCCACGACGTCGACCCGGGGGCGGCGGGCCGCCGGTGTCGCATGAGCCTGAGGTACCTCAGGGTCGAGGACGCCGAGGATCTCCGGCAGAGATAGGGCGATCGGCGCAGGCGCCCGCCTACCTCAGCGGCGGAACGTGAGTGGTGTCCGAACGACCACTCGAGGAGGGCACCATGTCCATCATCGGAGACCCGCTGTTCATCGCCGCCGAGCGCGAATACCGCTTCCAGACACTGTCCGTCGGTTACCGGACCGACGGGTGGCGTGCCCCGAGTCGCACGGCAGACGTCCTCGGTCGACTGCGCCGACTGCTGGCCGGCCTGCGCACCGCACCCGCACGTCAGCCGCAGGAGAACCCGACGCCGAGCAGCGCGGACGTCCTCGCTCATCCCGCCGCGGCACCTGGTGTAGCCCTTTCAGCCCGTGGTGAGACGCCGGGCGGCGCGGACCGCGCCGATCATCGCCTCGCGTCCTGACCGGGGTGAACGTCGAGGCCCTGACGGCCGTCGCCCCGCCTGACACAATCCTCCCCATGGAGGCACAGGTGCGGCTGCACGGGCGTGACGAGCTCATCGAGCACGTCGTGACAACCGTCGACCCGCCACGAGCACCCGGAGCATCCGTACTGCTCGAAGGTGACGCGGGCGTCGGCAAGACGGCCCTCATCGAGGTGGTCGCCGCGCGGGTCGGCCGCCGCCGTCGTCTCCTCGTCGGACACTGCGTCGGCGAGGTCGCCGGCACCCTGTCCTACCTGCCGTTCGTCGAGGCGTTCGGGCGCCTCGACGCCGCCGAGCCCGACACCGTGGACGGCCTCGTCGAGGCCTATCCCTCCCTCGCCGCGTTCCTCCCGCGACGCGCGGTGGCCGAGGGCGACGAAGGGGACTGGAGCCGGATCGTCGAGGCCGTCCACGGCGGGCTCGAACTCCTTGCGGAGCGGCAGCCGACCCTGCTCGTCGTGGAGGACATCCACTGGGCCGACGAGTCGACGCGCGAACTCCTCACCCTGCTCTTCACCCGCGGATTCGCCGGGCCCGTCTCGGTCCTCGCGTCGTATCGCAGTGACGACCTGCACCGCCGGCATCCGCTGCGATCGTCGCTGGCGGTGTGGTCGCGGCTCAGGGTCGCGCGCGTGGAGGTGCCGCCCCTGGCGGAGGAGGCCATGCGGGCGCTCGTGCAGGAGGCCGACGACCGGCTCGACGAGGACACCGTCGCCGACATCGTGGGGCGCTCCGGCGGCAACGCCTTCTTCGCCGAGGAGATGGTCGCCGCGGTCGGGACGGGAACCAGCGATGATCTCGGCCGCCTTCTCCTGCGCCGCCTCGACGCACTGGGGGAGGACGCGCAGGACGTCGTCCGCCGTGCCGCCGTCGTCGGACGGCGGGTCGGTCATCACCTGCTGCTCGCCAGCACCGGCATCGACGCCGCGCACCTCGACCGGTTGCTGCGCGAGATCGTCGACCACCACATCCTCGAACCGACCCGCGACGGCGGGTACATCTTCCGCCACGCGCTCCTCGCGGAGGCCGTCTACGACGATCTGCTGCCGGGTGAGATCGTGCGCCACCACTGCGCGTGCGCCGACGCCCTGCGACGACAGCCCGAGCTGGGCACCCACGCCGACCTGGCCCGCCACGCGATCGCCGCCCACGACACCGACCTCGCGATCGACAGCTCCGAGGCGGCGGGACGGGCCGCCGGTCGGATGGGTGGCCCGGCTGAGGCGCTGCGGCACTTCGAGAACGCCCTGAGTCTGATGGCGGACGACGACGAACGGGTGCACCGACTCACGATGGAGGCCGCCGCGGCGGCCATCGCCTCCGGTCGCGTGGCTGTGGCGCTGAGTCGCCTGCGGGCGGGTCTCCGGAGACGCGACGCCACGCCACGCGAGCGCGCCGAACTCCTCGCCCGCCTCGCAGGTGCCCTGCACTTCAGCGACGAGTCCACCGACCGGGTCGCGATCGTCGACGAGGCGCTCGCGCTGCTGCCGCCGTCGGAGGACGGTGAGGACGACCTGAGGGTCGACCTGCTGACTCGCCGGATCGAGGCGTTGTGGCACGTCGGCCGGGCGGAGGAGGTGCTCGTCCATGCCGAGGAGATCGGCCGCCGGGGGCCTCCTCGACGGGCGGCGACACCTGCGCACCGAGATCGACGCCATCATCGCCAAGGCGCGTTCCCATGAGACCGACGGCGGGGCCTCGCTCACCGCGATCGGCAAGGTCGTCGACGACTGGGGCGAGGAGGTCGACACGGCGCTGCTCCGCGCGAGGTACACCCTCGGTCAGATCCTCTATCGGCAAGGCGCCGTGCGCGAGGCGCTCGATGCGCACCTGACCACCGTCGCCATCGCGGAGCGAGCGGGGTTCCAAGGGTCTCCGTACGCGACGAATGCGCGGGCGCTGGCCGTCCTGTGCGCCTACGAGATCGGGGACTGGGATCGCGCGGCCGAGCTCGCCGCCCACGGCGCGGAGCTCTCGGAGGAGGCCGCCGCCCCTCTCGACGCTGCGGCATCGTTGCTGCATGCCGGCCGTGGCGGACGTCGGGCCATCAAGATCTTCCGATGTCTGCGCAGCCAGTGGGAGTTCGACCGCTCGACGGTGGTGCAGTCGGGAGTGGCGGCCCTCGATGCCCACGGCTGGTCCGGTGACCTGGACGGGGCCCGAGCGTTGCGCCGCGACGTCGTCACGTATCTGCGACGGATCGAGGAGCAGGCGCAGGTGATGGTCGAGGTCCGGCTCGACGCCCTGCTGCTCGGGCACCTGGCCACGCGGGCCCACCTGGCCGGTGCCGACGAGCGGGCGGCTCTGCTCGAGGAGGGCGAGGAGCTGCTCGGTGAGGCGCTCTCGGTGTGGGACTCCGAGCCGGGTCTGCCTCCGAAGACCACGGAGGCCCGGGCCTGGGAGTCGCGCGCCCGCGCCGAACACGCGCATCTTCGGTGGCGGGCGGGGGAGAGTGTCGACCTCAACTCGCTCGTCGGCGAGTTCAGTACCTGCGCGGGGCTGTTCGCGAGCAGGGGGGACCGGTACGAGGAGTCGCGCTGCCGTTCCCGACTCGCCTCGGTGCTCACCGCGGCAGGACGTGGGGACGAGGCGGACCGCGAACGTGACGCCGCGATCGAGACGGCCCGGGCTCTTGGCGCCGCGCCGCTGGCCGCCGAACTCGGGAGCGCCGTGGCGGGAGTGGCCGGCGGGTCGACCGCGGGATCCCCGGTGCCGAGCCCGTCCCACCCCGAGACGCCGCGGCGCGTGGTCGTGCAGCTCACGCCGCGCGAGCACGAGGTGCTCACCCTCGTCGCGCGTGGCCGGAGCAACGGTGAGGTGGGGCGAGAACTGTTCATCTCCACCAAGACCGTGAGCGTGCACGTGTCGAACATCCTGGCCAAACTCGGCGCGTCCGGGCGTGGCGAGGCCGTGGCCCTGGCACGCGACCTCGGGCTGCTCGAGTAGGTGGGTTCCAGGCGGCGGCCGCTCCGGCGGTGCCGGTGCCGATCCGCGCCCCCGCTCGCCTAGGCTGACCCCCATGACCAGCGACTCCGCACCCGAGACGAGCGGGCTGCTCGGCGCGGGGGCGGTGCGTGGACTCGCCACCGAGCTCGGTCTACGACCCACCAAGCAGTGGGGGCAGAACTTCGTCGTCGACGCGAACACGGTGCGCCGCATCGTGCGGTTGGCGGGGGTCGGCGCCGACGACGTCGTCGTCGAGGTGGGGCCGGGGCTCGGCTCGTTGACCCTGGCGCTCCTGCCCGAGGTGTCACGCGTGTTCGCCGTCGAGGTCGACCCGGTGCTCGCCGGCCGGCTTGCCCAGACCGTCGCGGAGTTCGCCCCGCGGCACATCGACGCGCTGGAGGTGATCCACCAGGACGCCCTCACCGTGGACACGTTGCCGGTGGAGCCCACGGCGTTGGTCGCCAACCTCCCCTACAACGTGTCGGTCCCGGTCATCCTGCGGTTCCTCGAGCGGTTCGCGAGCATCCGGCGCGTGCTGGTCATGGTGCAGTTGGAGGTCGCCGAACGGCTGTGTGCCGCACCGGGTTCCAAGACCTACGGGGTGCCCAGCGTCAAGGCCGCCTGGTATGGGCGTGCCCGGCTCGTCGGCACGGTCGGCCGGTCGGTGTTCTGGCCCGCGCCCAACGTGGACTCGGGCCTCGTCGAGATCGTCCGTGGTGACCCGCCGACGGCCGAGGTCGCGCGTGAGCAGGTCTTCCGTGTGGTCGACGCGGCCTTCGCGCAACGACGCAAGACGTTGCGTGCCGCGTTGTCGGGGATCGCCGGGGGAGCGCCGGCCGCCGAGGCGGCGCTCGTCGCGGCCGACATCGACCCACGGACCCGCGGGGAGCAGCTCGACGTCACGGCTTTCACCCGCCTCGCCGCGGCGCTGACCGGAATCCAGGATCCCGACCTTCACGAGTGAGCGCATCCGGGAGGAATATCCGGAGTCCGCTTTCCGGTGCGGGGTGGAGTGGCACCTGCCGAAGAAGTGGACTGCCGGTGAATTGTGCGCGACCTGCGGTATCGCCACCCGAAGAATTGCTGGCGAATGCTGGCTGTGACGACCGTCACGGAATGCATGCTCGACGTCGCACATGTCTGCAAATATGCAGGTAGGGGCGGGTCTGGCCGGGTGGGGGCATGGCAGCATCGACCGATTCCGGTCTCGCCGGCCCTCGTAGCGACATGTGTGGTTCTTGACCGCCGACTGAGTGCCGGATAACTCCACCGCTACTCGGGGGTAATCAACCGGGTGATTCTGTCAACTCGCACGACTTCTCGACCTTCATCGGTATTCATCGTGGTCGACGGAGTCGTATTCGGTATGCCCGGACACGGCTACCGATATCCATGGAGGAATTGCGATGATCTCTGCTCCGATGCGCCGCGGCGGTGTGGCATTGGCCGCGGCCGCGCTGCTGGCCACACCGACGACGGCGGCCTTCGCCGCCGCGGACCCGACTCCGGGCACCTACCCGGACGGTTCGGGCACCGTGACCGACATCTACCCGGACACGCCCAAGGTCAACCCGAAGCTCCCGATCGTGGAGACGACCCGCAAGAGCGACCACATCAAGCCGAACATCCTCAACGCGCGCCCGGTGTGCAACGCCTGGGAGGACTACCGCACCGTCGTCTACGAAGTGAAGGACGACTTCCAGCCGATCGGGTCGATCGAGACGAAGAACACGACGGCTTCGCCGATCAACCTGTCCCAGACGCTCTCCAAGACGCAGACGATCACGGCGACCGTCAGTGGTGACGTCGGCGGGTCGTTCTCCGGGGTGACGGCCAAGATCAGCGGCAGCATCTCCTACTCCCTCGCCTGGACCGTGGGTCAGACGATCGGCCCGTACTCGGTGCCCGTGGGGCACACCGGTAAGGCCAACTACGGCTTCCGCACCGTGTCGTTCAAGGGCACGCAGCAGCGGTGCCTCATCAACGGCACGTGGTCGAACCCGTGGTCCTACACGGGCAAGGCGCCGCTGTCGAACGCCGTCGAGGTCAAGCTCTACAAGAACAACGCCGACGCCTGAGTCCCGCCGATCCACCAGGAGAAACACCATGAGCATCATCTCTTCCGGTTCCGCTCGCGGCCTGCGTGTCGCGGCTGTGGCGTCCGGTCTGGCCCTCGCGGGGTCGCTCGGCGTCGCGGGTCCGGCGGCCCACGCGGCCCCGGGCGATCACGACCTGGCCGTGTCCTACTCGGTGTCGTCGTTGAAGGCGGAGGGCGCGGCCGGACTGGTCGCGATCAACCTGAAGAACGTCGGTAGCCAGCGCTACTTCGCTGAGTACCCGATCATCGGTTTCGACGTGAAGGTCGTCACGGTGAAGGGCCCGGAGGGTGTGGACCGTGTCATCACGCCGTCGTCGGCGAACGGTGCCCACGTCCGTGACCTGGGGTTCGACACGGCCACGTCGACCCGTACGTTCCGCTACACCTTGGCCAATCCGATCAACGCGAAGCAGAAGGCGTACCTGGGCACGTTGAGCTTCGGTGACGGCCTGACGAGCGAGGGTCGTCTGGTGCAGAAGATCGTCACGACCCAGCTCACTCACCTTGAGGGTGAGACCCCGGGCGCGAACGACCAGAACGTCGACTCGACGCAGAACGGCAACACGGTCAGCGACTTCGGCAGCACGAAGACGGTCACCGGTCGTTTCTGATCCGACCAGAGGCTCCGCCTCCCGGCCCACGGCCCGGGGGCGGAGCCTCGTCCGTGTCGAGAGGGGCGCACGGCCGCAGCAACCCACCCGGCAGAGCACGACCGCGAAGGGGTGTCGGCGGAGTTGCTCCACGGAGCGGGTCTGCTCACGCGCAGCGGGGTGGCGTAGCGGCGTTAGTGTGACCTCATGATCTCCTCGTTGGTCGGTAGGCGTGGCGTCACCGTTCGGGTGCCCGCGAAGATCAACCTCGAGCTTCGGGTGGGGCCGTTGCGGCCGGATGGGTACCACGATCTGGCGACGGTGTTCCATGCGGTGGATCTGGTGGATCACGTCACGGTGCGTCGGTCGCAGGACTGGCGGGTGACGGTGGCGGGGGTCGACGCGGACGGCGTGCCGATCGACGACTCGAATCTGGCGTTGGCGGCGGCGAGACTGCTGGCGCAGGCGTACCCGGATGAGGCGGAGCCGGTGCACCTGCATATCGACAAGCAGATTCCGGTGGCCGGGGGATGGCCGGTGGGTCGGCGGACGCGGCCGCCGCGCTGTTGGCGTGTGACACGTTGTGGGGTGTCGGTCTGGGCGTCGAGGGGTTGCACGAGTACGCGGCCAGGTTGGGTAGTGACGTGAACTTCGCGCTGATCGGGGGGACGGCCCTGGGGACGGGGCGGGGTGAGAACGTGTGTGCCGCGCTCACGAGTGGCCGGTACGAATGGGTGGTCGTGCAGGCCGACGGTGGGTTGTCGACCCCGGCGGTGTTCCGCGAACTCGACCGCATCCGTGAGGGGCAGCAGGTGCCGGCGCCCGAGTCGTCGGCCGAGATGTTGGCGGCGTTGCGGGCCGGTGAGTCCGCGGCCGTGGCGGCGCGGTTGGACAACGACCTGGAGGAGGCGGCGTTCTCGCTCCGGCCCGAACTGCGCAGCGTCCGTGACGCGGGTCTGATGCTGGGGGCCCTCGGTGGTCTGGTGTCCGGATCCGGTCCGACCATCGCCTTTCTCGCCTCGGACGCGAACTCCGCGAACGACCTGGCCGCCGCGCTCGTCAACTCCGGTGCGGCGACGCGCGTGCACACGGCGCGTGGTCCCGTTTCGGGCGCGACGGTCGTCGAGTGCGAAGATCGCCCCTGACTCACGAGACATCCGCGCCCGCCGGCGCGAGGCGAGAAGGGCACTGATGGCAGCGCATCTGCTGGGAGCCGAAGGGCTGCACCTGGAGTATCCGACGAAGGTCGTGTTCGACTCGCTCACCCTCGGACTCGAAGAGGGTGACCGGATCGGCATCGTCGGTCGCAACGGCGACGGCAAGACGAGCCTGCTCGGGATGCTGTCGGGGCGTATCGAGCCGCAGGCCGGGCGGGTGACGCGCCGCAGCGGGGTGCGGTTCGGTGTGCTCGACCAGCGTGACGACCTCGACTCCGACTCCACGGTGGGGCAGGTCGTCGTCGGTGAGCGGGCCGAGCACGAGTGGGCCGGTGACGCCCGGATCCGTGACGTCATCGACGGGCTCGCGGCCGACGTGCCCTGGGATGCCCGCATCGGTGACCTCAGCGGCGGGCAGCGGCGACGCGTTGCGCTCGCCGCTCTCCTCGTGGAGGACTGGGACATCGTCGCCCTCGACGAGCCGACCAACCACCTCGACGTCGAGGGCATCGCCTGGCTCGCGGATCACCTCAAGAAGCGGTGGCCGAGGAACACCGGCGGCCTGCTCGTCATCACCCACGACAGGTGGTTCCTCGACGAGATCTGCACGGAGACCTGGGAGGTGCACGACGGCATCGTCGAACCCTTCGAGGGTGGCTACGCCGCGTACGTGCTGCAGCGGGTCGAGCGCGACCGGATCCTCGCGGCCACCGAGACCAAACGCCAGAACCTCATGCGCAAGGAGCTCGCCTGGCTGCGTCGCGGCGCCCCGGCCCGCACCTCCAAGCCCAAGTTCCGCATCGAGGCGGCCAATCAGCTCATCGAGGACGTGCCGCCGGTGCGCAACCCGATCGAACTGCAGCGCCTGGCCGTGGCCCGGCTCGGCAAGGACGTCGTCGATCTCGAGGGTGTGTCGGTCTCCTACGGCGACAAGGAGGTGCTGCGCGACGTCACCTGGCGGATCGGGCCGGGTGATCGCACCGGCATCCTCGGCGCGAACGGGGCCGGCAAGTCGACGCTGCTCGGTCTCGTGTGCGGCACCCTGCAACCGACCGAAGGGCGCGTCAAGCGCGGCAAGACGGTGCGGATCGGGATGCTCGACCAGCAGTTCTCCCAGTTGGAGGACATCAAGAGCGACCGGGTGCGTGAGGTGCTCGCGCGCACGAAGACGACGTTCACCATCGACGGCAAGGACCACACGCCGGCACAGCTCCTGGAGCGGCTCGGCTTCGCGCGCGAGCACCTGTCCGCGCGGGTGGGCGAGCTCTCCGGTGGCCAGAAGCGGCGCCTGCAACTGCTGATGTTGTTGTTGAGCGAGCCCAACGTCATCGTCCTCGACGAACCCACCAACGACGTCGACGCCGACATGCTCGCCGCCACCGAGGACCTGCTCGACTCCTGGCCGGCCACGCTCATCGTCGTCTCGCACGACCGGTACCTGCTCGAACGCGTCACCGACCAGCAGTACGCGATCCTCGACGGCAGGCTGCGCCACGTGCCCGGCGGTGTCGAGGAGTACCTGCGCCTGCGGGATGCCCAGCGCCGGCGGACGGCCGCGCCGACGACCGGGTCCTCGACGACCGGGGCAGGCTCGGATGCCGCGGTGTCCGGCGCGGATCGCCGGGCGGCGCAGAAGGAGCTCAACGCCGTCGACCGGCGGATGAGCAAGCTGACCGCCGGCATCGACAAGGTGCACGAGCGCATGGCCGCACATGACCAGAGCGACTTCGAGGGCCTGCGCCGCCACTCCGAGGACCTGCGGGCACTGGAGTCCGAACTCGCCGAACTCGAAGAACGCTGGCTGGAGCTGTCCGAAGTCGTCGAGTGAGCGTGGTGGGCCGGTGGCGGAAGAACAACACCGACGACATCGACCCTCGGTTCCGATGCGTCGACCTGCGGTTTCGTGGTGCTGGGCGTCGTCCATGTTGTCGGTGTTGTTCTTCGATCTCGGCCATACGGAACTCGACGGTGGCGCGGGGCACTGCCGGTGTGACGCGCGCCACCCGGAGCGGCTCTGCGCCCTGGTGATGTGACAGCTCGGCCCGTCACGGGTGTCTCTGGACGAGCGCGATGCGCGGACAACCTCCAGGATCGACAGTGAGCAACAGGATCCACACGAACGGAGACGGTCTTGATGAACATCCCTGAACACCGGGGGTCCTTGAGCGCCAAAGTTGCCGGCTGCCTCCGAACGGGAGAGGACCTGGCGGAGATGCCCACGGTCCCGGCGACCGTGCTCGTCGACGAGGACGCGCAGCTGGCCCTCTGGATGCTGTTCGAGCTGCACTACCGCGGGTTCGACGACGCGCAGGGGGACCGGGAGTGGGATCCCGAGCTCATCCGGTTGCGTGGTGAGCTGGAGGCGCGCATGGAGGAGGAGCTGCGGGAGGCGACCCGCGACATGCTCGCCGACCTGCCTGGGGACGACGTCGTCGAAGACCTGTGTGCTCTCATCGACGCCGACGACAGCCCGTCGCTCGCGGCCTACCTGCACCGCCACGCCACCCAGGACCAGGTTCTCGAGTTCCTCCGCGAGCGCAGCATCTATGCACTCAAGGAGGCAGACGCGCACTCGTTCGTGCTCGGCCGGCTCGACGGCCCGGTGAAGGCCGCACTGGCCGAGGTGCAGTACGACGAGTACGGCAGCGGCCGCCCGGAGCGGCTGCACTCCACGATGTATGCCGACGCGCTGGAGGCGTGTGGTCTGGACTCCACCTACGGGGCGTACCTGGGCCAGGTGAGCGCCGAGACCCTGGCCGTGAACAACCTGCACTCCCTGTTCGCCCTGCGCCGCCGGCTGCGGGGCGCGGCCATGGGCCACTTCGCCACGTTCGAGGCGACCAGTTCGCTGCCGTGCCGCAAGATCGCCGGCGGCATCCAGCGGGTCGGGCTGCCCGAGCAGACCGCCGCCTACTTCGACGAGCACATCGAGGCCGACGCCGTGCACGAGCAGGTGGCGCTGCGTGACGTCTGTGGCGGTCTGGTCCGACAACACCCCGAGCTGCGTGACGACGTCATGTTCGGGTCGGCGGCCTGCCTGTACCTCGACGGGGTCGCGGCCACCCGCGTGCTCGAGCGGTGGGGTGCGCTGACCGCCCCCGCGCAGGAGAGGCAGGCATCGTGACGAGCCCACGGGAGGTGAGCGTGCGCATGTGTCCCGGTGGTCCCCTCCTCGTTCGGGGAGCGGAGACGATCCTCGATGCCGAGGGGGTCTCCCACCCTGTGACGCGTCCCGTCGTGGCCGTGTGCGCGTGTGACAAGTCCAGCCGCAAGCCGTGGTGCGACGGCACCCACAAGGTCGTGCGCCGTGGGTGAGGCCGACGTGCGTCCCCGGGTGGAGACGATGCGCTTCGGCTCCCTGCGGATCACGTTCGACGAGCGGGTGCTTCGGCCGCGCCCGTGGACCGAGGCACAGTCGGAGTGGGCAGCGGAGCTGCTGCGGCACGCACCCGCGGGTGACGTCCTGGAGTTGTGCACCGGTGCCGGTCACATCGGCCTGCTCGCGATCGTCGATTCGGACCGGCGGCTCATCGCCGTGGATGCAAACCCCGTCGCTGTGGAGCACGCCCGGGCCAACGCCGCAGACGCCGGTCTCGCCGATCGGGTCGAGGTCCGCCTGGGGCGCCTGGAGGAGGTCGTCGCCTCACGCGAGCGGTTCGCCGTCGTCGTCGCCGATCCGCCGTGGGTGACCTCCGCCGGGGTGGCCGATCTTCCGGAGGACCCGGAGTCCGCCATCGACGGCGGCCACGACGGCCTGGACGTGGCGCGGCTGTGCGTGGAGGTCGTCGAGGCCCACCTCGCCGTCGGTGGTGCGGCGCTCCTGCAGCTCGGAACCGTCGAACAGGCGGAGACGATCGGAGGTTGGGCCCAGGATCGCGGAGTTCTGCGCCCGAGCGAGATGCGCACCTTCGATCGGGGCGTCCTCGTGCGGCTGGACCGCGCCGCCACCAGGGGCGAGGAGCAGGCCGGGACCCCGTGAGCGTCGAGTGAGGGGGCTCACCCTCGCGGAGGGCGACCCGGCACCGGTAGCGTCGCGACTGACGTCGATCCGCACGACCGAAGGAGAGCGACATGCAGACTCGCACACTCGGACAGGGCCTCGAAGTATCGGCCGTCGGCCTCGGCTGCATGGGGATGAGCCAGAGTTTCGGTGAGCTCCCGGACCGGGAGGAGATGGTCACCTTCCTGCGCGGCGCGGTGGATCGAGGAGTCACGTTCTTCGACACCGCCGAGGTGTACGGCCCCTACGACAACGAAGAACTCGTCGGCCGGGGCCTGGCGCCGGTGCGTGACCAGGTCGTGGTCGCCACGAAGTTCGGTTTCGACATCAACCCCGACGGGGGCTTTCGGCACGGGGTCGACAGCCGACCCGAGTCGATCCGTCGCGCGGTCGAGGGGTCCCTCACGCGTCTCGGCACCGGCCACATCGACCTGCTCTACCAGCACCGGGTCGACCCCGACGTGCCGATCGAGGACGTGGCCGGGGCCGTCAAGGAGCTCATCGAGGAGGGAAAGGTCCGCCACTTCGGCATGTCCGAGGCCGCCGGCGCCACGCTCCGGCGTGCGCACGCCGTCCAGCCCGTGACCGCCCTGCAGAGTGAGTACTCGCTCTTCCATCGCCGTCCCGAGCAGGACGTCCTGGGGGTGTGCGAAGAGCTCGGGATCGGGTTCGTGCCGTTCAGTCCGCTCGGGCGTGGCCTGCTCACCGGCACGGTCGACACGTCGACCACCTTCGGGGAGGGAGACATCCGGGCCGGGCTGCCCCGGTTCCAGAAGGAGGCGCTGGCCGCGAACATGGCGGTCGTCGACCTCGTGCGGCGCTTCGCGGAGAGCAAGGGCGTGACACCCGGACAGATCGCCCTCGCCTGGCTGCTCGCGCAGAAGCCCTGGATCGTGCCGATCCCCGGCACCCGCAAGGTGCACCGCCTGGAGGAGAACATCGGCGCCACCGAGGTGGAGCTCACGCCGCAGGAGCTGGCCGAGCTGACCGAGGCCGCCGACCGCATCGAGGTCCACGGCGAGCGCTACCCCGAGGCCATGGAGCAGATGACGAATCTCTGACGCTGCGCCGGCCCGCGCCTCGTGGTCGTGCGGTCAGGAGGGGACCTCGACGACGGGGCGCGGCACGGCCGGGGTGAGGCGCCGGGGGATGAGGAAGGACAGGACGGCCGCCAGCAGGCACAGTCCGCCGGCGATGAGCCAGGCGAGGTCGTACTCGCCGTTGATGTCGCGGATGACGCCCGCACCGGTGGCGGCGATCGCCGCGCCGATCTGGTGGGAGGCGAACACCCACCCGAACACCATCGCGCCGCGGCCGCCGAAGTGGCGTTGGCACAGGGCCACGGTCGGCGGTACCGTCGCGATCCAGTCCAGGCCGTAGAAGATGATGAACACCCACATGCTCGGCTCGACGTTCGGCGCGAGGAGCTGCGGCAACACCATCAGCGACAGGCCCCGCAGCGCGTAGTACGTCACCAGGAGGTAGCGGGGGTCGATGCGGTCGGTCAGCCAGCCGCTCGCGATCGTGCCCACGACGTCGAAGAGACCGACCAGCGCGAGCAGGCTCGCCGCGGTCGTCAGCGGCATCCCGTGGTCGTGGGCGGCCGGGACGAAGTGGGTGCCGACCAGGCCGTTCGTCGACGCGCCGCAGATGGCGAATCCGCCCGCGAGCAACCAGAACGTGCGCGTCCCCGCCGCCTCCCGCAGAGTCCCGAGCGCGACGGCGACGGCGTTGCCCGTGCGGACCGGCTCGGGTGGCGTCGGGTTCTCGGGGCTCGCTCCGTAGGCCTCGAGTCCGAGCCGGTGCGGGTGGTCGCGCACGGCCGCCAGGACCAGCGGGATCATCACGAGCGCACCCGCGGCGACCACGAGGGCGGGGACGCGCCAGCCGGCGACGGTCGCGAGATACCCGACCATCGGCAGGAAGATCAGCTGACCGGTGGCTCCCGCGGCGGTGAGGATGCCGGTGACCAGTCCCTTCTTGGTCACGAACCACCGACCGACGAGGACGGCCACGAACGACATCGAGATCGACCCGGCACCGACGCCGACCAGGACTCCCCACAACAACCACAGCTGCCACCCGGAGAACCCCGTCGAGCCCGGGCCCTCATGGAGTGGCAGGAGTGCCGTCGCCCACGCAGAGTTCGACGTCGGCGACCCGGGCCTGGTTGCAGGAGGATCCGGCCGCACCAGGTCGCGGACATGGCGCGGCGCGCCCGCATGAGCGAGTGCACCTTCGCCCGACGCTTCCGCGAGGAGACCGGCGTGACACCGCTGCAGTGGTTGCAGTCGGTGCGGCTCCGGCGGGGCCCTGGAGCTGCTCGAATCGACGTCGTGACCGGGCGCGCCCCGCCGCCCGCGAGTGAGCCGGCCTCAGCGGGCCAGGTCGTCGAACATCGCGGTGTTGAGCACGAACGCCTCGACCGCCTCCTCGAGGAACTGCTGCCGCTCGGCCTCGTCGAGGGGGAGGTCGTCGAGGCGGGCCCGGTAGGCGTCCTTGTAGGGCTTGATCTTGTCGATCTCGTCGAAGGAGTAGAACGACATCCCCTCGGTGAGGTCGTAGTGCCGGCGCAGCATCGTGGGAATCACCTGCCCGCCGGACAGGTCGCCGAGATAGCGGGTGTAGTGATGCGCGGCGAGTTCGTGCGGTGCACAGGTGCGGAGGCGGTGGGTGTAGGCCGACGTCGCGGGCCGGGGTGCGAGCCGGTCGCGCCAGTCCTCGCCGAGCAGCGTGGACAGGTCGGCCTCCAGTGCGGGGAGCCGCTCGAGTCGGCGGTCGATCAGCGGGCTGATGCGCGGGTCGTCGGCGTGGGTGCGGCAGGCCGACTCGAGGGCGTCATAGACGAACCAGAGCTGTCCCGTAAGCCGCACGAACTCCTCGCGCCCGGATCGACCGGACAGCAGATCGTCCATGAACGGCGAATGTTCGGCCTCGTCGTGGGCGTTCGCCGTCGTCACCTTCACCTCGGCGCTCAACGGTGTGGTCGTCAGGTTCGTCATGGTTCAACGCTAGGTGCTCGGCCTCCGCGGATGGATCCATCGAAGGGTTGATCCGGCGGTGGCTCATCGGTGTGCGGACCAGCGCTTTTACCAGGCACCATTCCTCTCGTCAAGATATATCTGGCTATGATGTCGATCTCCTGTTACGGTCGGCGCACCGGGGTTGCCGCGTTTTCCATGCTCATGGAAGTCGCCGGTGCCGCCAGTTCGTCGACGACAGGCCGGTCGTGTCCGCGATTCCGGTAGGCGTCCTCAGGCTGCAGCCTCCCGGCGTCCATGGAGTGGGCGGAGGCCTGCCATGACCACCAGACATGTCACGACGACGAGCTCTCAGCCTCGAACGACCTCCCCGGATCTGTTGCCGGCCGACGTCACGGTCCGCCCCCGCCCACCCGGGTCGCGGATTCTGGGCTGGATCACCACGACCGACCACAAGGTGATCGGCAATCTGTATCTGATGACGTCCTTCGGCTTCTTCATGGTGGGTGGACTGCTCGCCATGATCATGAGGCTCGAGTTGATGGCGCCGGGGTTGCAGGTGCTGACCAACCTGGAACAGTTCAACGCCTTGTTCACCATGCACGGGTCGATCATGCTGCTGTTGTTCGCGACCCCGCTCTTCGCGGGCTTCGCCAACGCTCTGGTCCCGTTGCAGATCGGGGCCGCGGACATGGCCTTTCCCCGATTGAACATGTTCGCGTATTGGATGTACCTGTTCGGCGGCCTCGTCACCATCTCCGGATTCCTCGTGCCGGGAGGTGCGGCGTCGTTCGGGTGGTTCGCCTACATCCCGTTGTCCAACAACACCTTCACTCCCGGTCTGGGGGCCGACCTGTGGCTGCTGGGCCTCGCCGGTGCCGGATTCGGCACGATCCTGGGTGCGGTGAACTTCGTGACCACCATCATCTGCCTGCGCGCTCCCGGGATGACGATGTTCCGGATGCCGCTGTTCACCTGGACCGTGCTCGTCACCTCGCTCATGGTGCTCATGGCGTTCCCGGTGCTCACCAGCGCCTTCCTCGCTCTGGTGGGTGACCGCCTCTTCGGCATGCACGTGTTCGACGCCACCTCGGGCGGGGCGATGCTCTACCAGCATCTCTTCTGGTTCTTCGGCCACCCGGAGGTCTACATCATCGCGCTGCCGTTCTTCGGCATCATCAGCGAGGTGCTGCCGGTGTTCTCGCGCAAACCCCTGTTCGGCTACAAGGGCGTCATCTTCGCGACGATCGCCATCGCTGCCCTGTCGATGACCGTGTGGGCACACCACATGTACGCCACGGGGCAGGTCCTCCTCCCCTTCTTCGCCGTGATGTCGATGCTCATCGCCGTGCCGACGGGTGTGAAGTTCTTCAACTGGATCGGCACGATGTGGGGTGGGTCGCTCACCTTCGAGACCCCGATGATCTGGGCGATCGGATTCCTCGTCACCTTCCTCTTCGGTGGCCTCACAGGCATCATCCTCGCCAGTCCCGTCCTGGACTTCCACGTGACCGACACCTATTTCGTCGTCGCGCACTTCCACTACACCGTGTTCGGCACCGTGGTCTTCGCGATGTTCGCCGGGTTCTACTTCTGGTGGCCCAAGCTGACCGGTCGGCGTCTGCACGAGACGTGGGGAAAGGTCCACTTCTGGATGTTGTTCATCGGCTTCCAGGGAACCTTCCTCATCCAGCACCTGCTGGGGATGTCCGGAATGCCCCGCCGTTACGGCGACTATCTCGTCGAGGACGGGTTCATGTTCATGAACCAGGTGTCCTCGATCTTCTCCTTCTTGCTCGGTGTCTCGACCCTGGTCTTCCTCTACAACGTGTGGTGGACCTCGCGATACGCGCCGATGGAGAAGCACGACGACCCCTGGGGTGCCGGCGCCTCCTTGGAGTGGGCGACCTCGTGCCCACCGCCCCGGCACAACTTCGACCGCATCCCGCCCATCCGCTCCGAGCGGCCGGCCTTCGACCTGCATCACCCGGAGACTGTCGAACCGCGCTGAGGTGTGCCAGCCTGTGCCGGGTGAGAGACGACCAGCTCTTCGCCTGGACCACCGCCAACCGCCTCCTCTTCGCCGATACCCTCGACGACCTCGGTGAGGCCCACGCCGACGACCCCACCCTGTGCGCGGGGTGGGACGTCCGCACCCTGGCCGGCCACGCCCTTCAGCCGATCCGCGTCCCCTCCTGGCGCTTCCTGCTCACGGCGGCGCGGCACCGCTCGATGGCCACCGCCTGCGACGTCATCGCCGCGCGCCTCGCGGACCGTCCGCTGGCGGAGATCGCCGAGGAGCTGCGCCGAACCGCCGGAGACCGGACGAAGCCGTGGTACATCGGCGCCGCCGGTCCGTTCACCGATTCGTGCATCCACCTGCGTGATCTCGCCGACCCGCGGGGTCTGGACGTCACGGTTCCGCGTGTGCACTGGGTCGCGGCGCTCGACATCATCGTGTCGCCGCGGGGTCGGGAATCGTTCCTCCCGGCCAAGGGGCACCTCGACGGGCTGACCTGGCGCGCCGACGACGCGGACTGGCGCCATGGGGACGGGCCCGTCGTCAGCGGCACCGCCGAGGCCCTGGCCATGGTGATGTCCGGACGTCCCGCCTACCTCGATCGGGTCACCGGTGAGGGTGTTCCCCTGCTGCAGAGCCGCTTTCGCTGACCACGGCGTCGCAGGTGGGTGGGACTGCTCCGCTGCGACCAGGTGCGAGCGGGGCGATCGTGCCGATAGTCGTCTCGGTTGCCGGTGCAGTGCCTCGTGAAACGCCTGAACCGGCACGATCCTGCCGGTGAGAGTTGTCCCCCGCGACAGATGCGGGCACACTGGTGTCCATCGGCGTGATCGTGCCGGTGAGAGGAGCGGTCGTGACACTGGGCGACGACGTCCGCGCCAGGCGGCGCGATCTCGGGCTGCTGCAGGTCGACCTGGCCGACATGGGCGGGGTCTCCGAGCGGTTCGTGCGCGAGCTCGAGCATGACAAGCCCACGCTGCGCCTCGACAAGGTGAATGCGGTGCTCGAGGTCCTCGGTCTCGAGCTCCGGGCCCACGTGCGTGAAGTCGGACGATGATCGAGGATCCGCGTCGTGTCGACCATGCCGACGTCCACCTCGCCGGGCGGGTGGCCGCCACGCTCACCCGCGGTGACGGAGTCATCGAGTTCCGCTACCTCCCGGCCTATCTCGCCGACGGCGGCCGCCCGGTGGCGACGAGCCTGCCCCTGACCGACGAGCCGGTGGTGACCGTCGGCGGAGCCCTGCCACCGTTCTTCTCCGGACTCCTCCCCGAAGGGCGCCGGCTGTCGGCGCTGCGGGCCGCGGTGAAGACCTCGGCCGACGACGAACTGTCGCTGCTGCTCGCGGTGGGCGACGACCCGGTCGGCGATGTGCGCATCCTGGCCGCAGGGACGGACCCGGCGGAGATCGGCCCGACGGTCGTCGCCGACGGTGACTGGACCGACCTGGACTTCGCCGAGCTCGCGGGATCGGCGGGCATCGACCCGAGTGCCCTCGCCGGTGTCCAGGAGAAGGTCTCCGGTCGCATGCTCACCCTCCCACTGGTTCACGGTGGCCGCTTCCATCTGCTCAAGCTCGACCCGCCGGAGTATCCCCACGTCGTCGACAACGAGGCGTTCTTCCTCCGCGTCGCCCGACGGCTGCGGCAGCCCGTGGTCGAGACCGAGGTGGTCCACGACCGGCAGGGACGGGCCGGGTTGCTCGTCACCCGGTTCGACCGGGTCGCCGACGGCGAGGGGATCCGTCGCCTGGCGGTCGAGGACGGCGCTCAACTCCTTCGCCGCTACCCGGCGGACAAGTACGCCGTCACCACCGAACACCTCGTCCGGCGGATCGGGGAGGTCACCCCGGCCCGTGCCCCGGCGGTGCGCGCCGTGCTGCAGCAGGTCGCGCTCGCCTGGCTGACGGGCAACGGAGACCTGCACGCCAAGAACGTCTCCCTCGTCCGTGACACCGAATGGCGGGTGGCGCCCGTCTATGACATCCCCTCCACCCTGCCCTACGGCGACCACCGCCTAGCCCTGACGATCGCCGGGCGCGACGACTCCCTCTCCCGCAAGCGCTTTCTCACGCTCGCCGACGAGGTCGGCCTCACCCGTCGCGCCGCTGAGCGTGCCCTCGAGGAGGTGCTCACCGTGACCGCCGATCTCGACAGCGAACTGCAGGAGGCGTTCCCGATGCCGCCTCACGTGATGCGCGACGTCCGACGGGTCCTGCGTCGCCGGCGTGAGGGGCTGGAAGGGTGAGATCCGAGTGTCCTGCGCTCGCCGTCGGAGCGAACGAAGAACAACACCGACAACATCGACGGCGACCTGACACGCCACACAGGTCTCTGACCTGGGGTGATGAAATCGGGCCCGCGCTCGATGTTGTCGGTGTTGTTCTTCGATCGCCGTGACCCCAGGTGGATCGCTCTTGTGGGAGCAGTCGCGGCACGGCTCGCTCGGCTGCGAGGATGACGCGCGTGTCGACCATCGTGTTCTTCCACGCCCATCCCGACGACGAGGCCTCCCAGACCTCAGGGACGATGACGCTCGCCTCGCGCCGCGGCCACCGTGTCGTGGTCGTGTACGGCACGAACGGTGAGCACGGCGAGTCGCCGGACGACCTGGCCGAGGGTGAGAGTCTCGTGGCGCGTCGCCGCGCCGAGGCTGCGGCATCCGCGCAGGTCACCGGCGCGGCCCGGGTCGCGTGGCTGGGCTACTCCGACTCCGGCATGACGGGCTGGGAGCAGAACGCCTCCGAGGGCAACTTCCACACCGCCGACCTCGACGAGGCCGCCGGGCGCCTGGCCGCGATTCTCGACGAGGAGGACGCCGACGTGCTCGTCGGCTACGACTGGCACGGCGGCTACGGACACCCGGACCACGTCAAGGTGCATCACGTCGCACACCGCGCGGCCGAGCTGGCCGCGCGTCGCCCGCGCATGCTCGAGGCGACGATGAACCGAGACCACATGCGTGGCCTGTTCGCCCTGGCCGTCGAGCTGGGGATGGGGCCCGACGATGGCGGCTTCGACGTCGACGGCCCGGCCGACGACGGCAACCCCTTCGGTACCCCCGAGAACGAATTGCACTGGGCGGTCGACATCTCCGAGGCCATCGACGCCAAGCGCGAGGCGCTGGCCTGCCACCGCAGTCAGACCACCGACATCGGCATGTTCCTCGCGATCCCGCTGGAGCACTTCCGCACGGGGTTCGGTCGGGAGTTCTTCATCGAGCCCGGACGCGCCCCCGGCATGGTCGCCGGGTGGCCCTTCGACCAGGAGTGAGGCTCCCGGTGAGCCGAGAACGCGCGAGGCCCGCCCGATCCTTCGGGCGGGCCTCGCGCGCACGCCGGCTCAGAAGAAGCCGAGCTTGTCGGGGGAGTAGCTGACCAGCAGGTTCTTGGTCTGCTGGTAGTGGTCGAGCATCATCTTGTGGTTCTCGCGGCCGATGCCGGACTGCTTGTACCCGCCGAACGCGGCGTGCGCGGGGTAGGCGTGGTAGCAGTTGGTCCACACCCGGCCCGCCTCGATCGTGCGGCCGGCGCGGTAGGCGCGCTGCTGATCGCGGGTCCACACCCCGGCGCCCAGACCGTAGGCCGTGTCGTTGGCGATCTTCAGGGCGTCGTCCTCGTCGGCGAACGTCGTCAGAGCCAGGACGGGGCCGAAGATCTCCTCCTGGAACACGCGCATGGAGTTGTCGCCGCGGAAGATCGTCGGCTGGACGTAGAACCCGCCGCGGATGTCCTCCGGGAGCGCGCCCGGGTCGACACGGTCGCCGCCGACGAGCACTTCGGCGCCCTCGTCCCGACCGATGTCGAGGTAGCCCATGATCTTGTCGAACTGCTCCTGGCTGGCCTGGGCGCCGATCATCGTGTCGGTGTCGAGCGGGTTGCCCGAGCGGATGGCCTCGACGCGCTTGACGGCGTCGCCGATGAACGTGGTGCCGATCGACTCCTGCACGAGGGCCCGCGAGGGGCAGGTGCACACCTCGCCGGAGTTGAGGGCGAACATCGTGAACCCCTCGAGCGCCTTGTCGTAGAAGGCGTCGTTGGCGGAGGCGACGTCCTCGAAGAAGATGTTCGGGCTCTTGCCACCCAGCTCGAGGGTGACGGGGATGAGGTTCTCGGCCGCGGCCTTCATGATCGTGCGGCCCGTGCTCGTCTCGCCGGTGAAGGCGACCTTGGCGATGCGGTTGCTGCCCGAGAGTGCGGCGCCCGCCTCGGGACCGAAACCGTTGACGACATTGATGATTCCCGGCGGCAGCAGGTCGGCGACGAGCTCCATGAACTTGAGGATCGACCAGGGCGTCTGCTCGGCCGGCTTGAGGACGACGGCGTTGCCGGCCGCGAGGGCCGGGGCGAGCTTCCAGACCGCCATGAGCAGCGGGAAGTTCCACGGGATGATCTGGCCGACGACGCCGAGCGGCTCGTGGAAGTGGTAGGCGACCGTGGTCTCGTCGAGTTGGCTGATGCCGCCCTCCTGCGTGCGGATGCACGAGGCGAAGTAGCGGAAGTGGTCGATCGCCAGCGGCACGTCGGCGGCCAGGGACTCGCGGATCGCCTTGCCGTTGTCCCAGGTCTCGGCCACGGCGAGGGCCTCGAGGTTCTCCTCCATCCGATCGGCGATCAGGTTGAGGACGCGTGCGCGGTCGGCGGGGGAGGTGCGACCCCAGGCCGGTGCCGCGCCCTCGGCCGCGTCGATGGCGGCCTCGATGTCCTCGGCGGTTCCGCGCGCGATGCGGGTGAAGGTCTGGCCGGTGACGGGTGAGATGTTCTCGAAGTACCCGCCCTGGACGGGGCCGACGAACTCACCGCCGATCCAGTGTCCGTACTTCTCGGCGACCTGCACCGTGCTGTCGGGGTGTCCGGGCTGTGCGTAGACGGTCATCGTCGACCTCCTGCTGGGGGATGTGCGAGAGGGCTCGAGCCTAGGTGGCGCAGCTCACACCGGGAAGGGCTGTGGGTGACCGCAGTCACAGGACGTCGCCGGAGTCGGTGGTCGGTGCGGATGTGCGAGGCGTTCGCAGGATGCGGCGTGCGGGCGTCACTAGGCTCGAACCATGAGCGACGGCAACGGCAATGACAGGCAACGGCCCGGGGAGCACGCGTTGACGGTTCTCGTCGCCGGGGCGACCGGCTATCTCGGACGGCACGTCGTGGCCGACCTCCTGGCCGAGGGTCACGAGGTGCGGGCGCTGGTGCGCGATCCCGACGCACTCGCGCAGGAGGGCACATCGGGGGCGCCGGCGATCCCCGCCGGGAGCTGCGAGGTGGTCGTCGGCGACGTCACCGACCCGGCGTCGCTGCGCGGGGTCGCAGACGGCGTAGACGTCGTCGTCTCCGCCATCGGCGTCACCGGGTCGACGGCCGATCCGTGGGCGATCGACCACCGCGGCAACCTCGCGCTGCTCGATGAGACCCTGCGCGCCGCCGGCCCGCGTTTCGCCTACGTCAACGTGCTGGACGGCGAGCGCATCGCGAGTGACGTCACCAGGGCGAAGGCCGCGTTCGCCGACGTGCTGCGCCGCAGCCGCGCCGAGTACCTCATCGTCAACCCCTCGGGGTTCTTCTCCGACTTCTCGGCCTACTTCGAGATGGCCCGCTCCGGCCTCGTCGTTCTCGTGGACGGCGGCCGCGCGCGAGCCAATCCCATCCACGGGGCCGACCTCGCCGCGGTCATCCGACGCCACCTCGAGGCCGGCACCGGCGGCGACATCGACGTGGGCGGCCCCGAGGTGATGACGCACCGGGAGGCGGCGCAGGCGGCTTTCACGGCCCTCGGCAAGCGGCCGAGGATCGTGTCCATGCCCTCGGTGGTGCTGCGGGCCGTGCGGGTACCGATGCGGGCCGCCTCGCCCGCCCGGGCCGGCCTCATGGACTTCATGGTCTCCGCGCTCACGGAGGACTCCGTCGCGCCTCCCGCCGGGAATCGCGTCCTGAGCGAGTACTACGCCGAGTGCGCACGACGAGGCCGATGACGACATCGGCGGTCCTCTTCACACCGCTGGGGTTCAACCTCGCCGAGACCACGCGGATGATCGAGGTCGCTCGCGCGCTGCCGAACGGCCTTGATCCGGTCTTCGTCGTCCACGACGAGACCTATCTCCATCTGGTGCGTGACGCCGGATTCCGGCTCGAGCCCGCCGGGCCGCCGCTGACCCCGGAGCAGCGGCGGCAGGCGCTGGCCGTCGATCAGGAGCGGGGCCTGCGCCTGCCGTTCACGGAGGAGCTGCTCGATGCCCGCGTGCGGGCCGAGCGCGATGCCGTCCGCGTCACGGGCGCCGTGGCGATGGTGCACGGCACCAACCCGACGTCCACGATCTCCGCACGGGCAGAAGGGATTCCGCTGTTCTACCCGGTGCCCCTCGCCCTCACATCGCCGCACCTCGCGAGCGGGTGGACGCTGCCGATCCTGCCCACCTCGACCGCGAGCGGTCGGCTGCTCAACCCGGCGCTGACGAGGCTCGCGGCGTGGGCGTACGCGTCGGCGCCGCTGGTCCCGGCCGCCTTCACGCGGGTGGCCGAACGCCACGGCGCCCCACCGCCGCGGACCTTCGCCGACCTCCTCGGCGCCGACGTCACGCTGCTCACGGCCATGGCCGACGAGATCGGCGGCCTCGACCTGCCGGCGTCGTTCCACCGCGTCGGGCCGATCTTCGCGCGGTTGCCCGGCGAGGTGCCCCCGCTGGTGCACCGCCTGGCGGCCGGGCCGGAGCCGCTGGTCTACCTCGCGTGCGGGTCCTCCGGCCACCGCCGGCTCGTGCTCGACGTCATCGACGCCGTACGCACGCTGCCGATCCAGGTCGTCGCCCCGGTGCGCAGCTACCTCACCGAGCGCGACCTCGCGGATCTGCCGGCGAACGTCCACGTCACCGACCTGCTGCCCGCGCACCGCTTGGGCGGGCTCGTCGACGCGGCGATCCTGCACGGCGGGCAGGGGACCGTGCAGACGGCCTGCGCCGGCGCAATCCCCTTCGTCGGCATCGGATTGCAGACCGAACAGCGGTGGAACGTGGGCGTCTGCGAACGGCGGGGACACGCGATCTCCGTGGCGCCGCGGCAGGTGCGCGGTCGCGGGTTGCGGGTGGCCCTGCACCGCGTGCTCACCGATCCGACGGTGCGGCGCGTGGCGACCGAGGTCGCTGCCGAGTACCGCGACGAGGACGGAGCCGCACGCTCCGCCGCCGTCATCGCCGATCTGGTCGGCTGAGGCCGGGCGACGCACGCTCGACCGGGAAGGCCTCTCGGGGCCGGATGTGTAGGGAGTGAGGGGAAACCGGTCGCCAGGGCGGTCCCGTGGTCCTAGCGTGGACGGAACGGCGACGACAGGGAGGCCGTGATGCGAGAACTCGTGTACTACGTGGCGGTGAGTCTGGACGGCTTCATCGCGGCACCCGACGGGGCGTTCGACGCGTTCCCGGTCGAGGGCGACCACATGAACTACATCCTCTCCGAGTACGCCGACGCGATCCCCACCGACATCGCGGCGCAGCTCGGCGTGCAGCAGCAGCGGACCCGGTTCGGGACGGTGCTCATGGGAGCCGACACCTACGCCGCCGGGCTGCCGATGATGCCCAGCCCCTACCGGCACCTGGAGCAGATCGTCTTCACGCATCGTGGCGTCGAGGCTCCCGACGTCACGGCGCTGGACGCGGATCCCGTCGAGGTCGTCCGCGACCTGAAGACCCAGGATGGTGCGGACATCTGGTTGTGCGGCGGTGGCCGGCTCGCCGGCGCGTTGCGGGGTGAGATCGACCGGCTGGTGCTCAAGCGGAACCCGGTGGCGTTCGGCGCGGGGATCCCGTTGTTCGACCGCGTCTCCTACGACCCGGTGCCCTTCGAGCGCATCGGCGCCCTCGACTTCGAGTCCGGAGTCTCGGTCGTCGAGTACGTGCGGGGCTGAAGGCGACTCCCGTCCTCAGCGGGGTCGGCCGACCTCCGGGTGGGCCGACCCGAACGTGCGGACGGCCTCGAGCACGGGCGCGACGTCGTGTCCGGCCTCGGTGAGGCGGTAGGTGACCGACGTCGGGGGGCCCGGATCGACGACGCGTTCGGCGAGGCCGCGTGTGCAGAACTCACGGAGGCGGGTGGTGAGCACGCCGGGCGTGACTCCGGGGACGGCCTGCGCGATGTCGGTGAAGCGCGCGTGCCCGTGGAGCATCGCCTCGAGGATCGCGCCCGCCCACGCGCGTCCCAGGACCCCCATGACGTCCTCGATCGACGTGCAGGTGTCCACAGAGGCGCTGTCGCCCTCGCGTGTCATGGCGGTCCGTTCTATGATGTAGTAGATGCGTCAACTAGTACTAGGAATATCCTAGCAACTTCCTTGTTGATAGTACCGACGACAGCACTCGAACCACCAAGGAGGCCACCATGCAGTTCGGCATCTTCAGCATCGGCGACGTGACCACCGACCCGGTCACCGGCGTCACCCCGAGCGAGCACGACCGCATCAAGGCCACGGTCGCGATCGCGAAGAAGGCCGAAGAGGTCGGGCTCGACGTCTTCGCCACCGGCGAGCACCACAACCCGCCGTTCATCGCGCCGGCGAACCCGCCGATCCTCATGGCCTCCCTCGCGGCGCAGACCGAGCGCATCGTCCTCTCGACCGCGACGACGCTCATCACGACCAACGACCCCGTCCGTCTCGCCGAGGACTACGCGTACGTGCAGCACCTCGCCGACGGCCGCGTCGACCTCATGATGGGCCGCGGCAACACCGGGCCGGTCTACCCCTGGTTCGGCAAGGACATCCGCGAGGGCATCGAGCTCGCCGTCGAGAACTACTCGCTCCTGCACAAGCTCTGGCGCGAGTCGAACGTCACCTGGTCGGGTCGGCACCGCACTCCGCTGCAGTCGTTCACCGCGACCCCGCGTCCGCTCGACGGCGTGCCGCCGTTCGTGTGGCACGGCTCGATCCGCAGCCCGGAGATCGCCGAGCAGGCCGCCTACTACGGCGACGGCTTCTTCCACAACCACATCTTCTGGCCCAAGGAGCACACCCAGCAGATGGTGCGTCTCTACCGTCAGCGTTTCGAGCACTACGGGCACGGCACCGCCGACCAGGCGATCGTCGGTCTCGGCGGTCAGGTGTTCATGGCCAAGAACAGCCAGGACGCCGTCCGGCAGTTCCGGCCGTACTTCGACAACGCCCCCGTCTACGGTGGCGGCCCGAGCCTGGAGACGTTCATGCGTGAGACGCCGCTGACCGTCGGCAGCCCGCAGGAGGTCATCGAGCGCACTCTGTCGTTCCGCGACTACGTGGGCGACTACCAGCGCCAGCTGTTCCTCATGGACCACGCCGGTCTGCCGCTGAAGACGGTGCTCGAGCAGCTCGACCTTCTCGGCGAGGAGGTCGTGCCGGTCCTGCGCAAGGAGTTCGCCGCGATGCGCCCGGCCCACGTGCCGGACGCTCCGACGCACGCCTCGCTGCTCGCGGCCCGTCGGGCCGAGGGCGGGCCGGTCGACGCGCCGACCAGCACGGAACCGAGTGTCGACCGCTGGACCGGCACCCGCGCCGAGGAGTCCAACGCCGGCGCCGCCTCACGACTCTGACCCCCGTGCGCGCCCTCGCGCGCACCCCACCTCGCCCCCCATCGGACGTGATCCCCTCCTCCGCCCGGTGGGGTGGCCTCTGCCCCTGAAGAAGGAGAGTCCTGTGACTCACGCACTCACCGTCGTCAGCGCCGGGCTGCGTTCCCCGAGTTCGACGCGCATGCTCGCCGATCGTCTGGCGCAGGCCGCGCGCGTCGCCCTGAGCCGGACCGGCGACGACGTCGAGGTCCGCGTCGTCGAGGTGCGCGACCACGCGCACGCCGTGGTCGACGCCCTGCTCACCGGGTTTCCGACCGGTGCCCTGAGGGACGCCCTGCACGACGTGACCTCGGCCGACGCCCTCGTCGTCGTCACCCCGACCTTCCAGGCGAGCTACAGCGGGCTGTTCAAGTCGTTCATGGATCTCGTCGAGGAGGGCACCCTGCGGGGCATGCCCGTGATCCTCGGGGCGACCGGCGGCACCGAACGGCACTCGCTCGTCATCGAGCACGCCCTGCGTCCGTTGTTCAGCCACCTACGGGCGGCGCCGGTGGCGACCGGTGTCTACGCGGCGACCTCCGACTTCGGCGAGGGCAGCGATGCGCTCGAGGTGCGCGTCTCCCGAGCCGCGGAGGACCTGGCCGACCTCGTGCTCGGTCGTGCCGCGCGGGTCGATGCCGGTGCGCGCGCACGGGCCGGTGCCGGTGCGGTGTCGGAGCGTGCGGGCACGGCAGGGGGCGACGTCGCCGACGTCACCCCGTTCGAGCAGCTCCTGGCGCGGAGCGGGGCTTCGGCCTGACCCGCGCGGGCGGCCGGTGTGCGAGAGTCCTGCCATGACCGCTCGTCATGACGACACGCCGCACTGGCTCGACCTCGCCCATGCCGGGACCGAGCACTTCGATCGCGTCCTCGCCGCGCTGAGCGATGAGGACATGGACGGCCCATCGGCTGTGCCGGGATGGACCCGCCGGCACGTCATCGCCCACGTCGGGCACAACGCGTTCGCCCTGGCCCGCCTGGTCGACTGGGGCCGGACGGGCGTGGAGAACCGCATGTACGCCTCGACGGATCACCGCGACGCCGAGATCCAGGAGGGTGCCCAGCTCCCGCCCGCGGAGATCCGGGCGCTGGCCGCAGACGGTGAGCAGACGCTCGCGGCGGGCTGGGCCTCGTTGCCCGAAGAGCGGTGGGGCGAGCGCATCGTCACGGCCCAGGGCGTCGACCGGCCGGTGTCGGACACACCGTGGATGCGCGTGCGCGAGGTGTGGATCCACGCCGTCGACCTCGGGACCGGCGCGTCGTTCTCCGACATCCCCGCAGACATCCAGGAGCGGCTCGTCGCCGAGATCTGGGGGCTGTGGGACAAGCGCGAGCAGAACTCCGGGCTGGCGCTGGAGATCACCGACGGCGGATCGTCGTTCGGCGAGCGGGGCGACGACGTGGTCGTCGTCACCGGACCGCTGGTCGGTGTCACGCGCTGGGCCGCGGGTCGCGGTGAGGAGCCGGGCGCGGCGCTCGAGGCGCACCGCGGTGGTGAGCCGGTGGCCGTTCCGGAGCCGCCCCGCTGGCTCTGAGCAGCCGCACGACACCCCCACACGCCTCGGACCGCCCCCACATGGAGGCGGTCCGAGGCGGTTCGAGCTGGGCGGCGGGGATGGTCCGCGACCTCTGCTCGGCGAGGCGGCCTCTGCTCGGCGAGGCGAGCTCCGGTCAGCGACGGGTCTTGGTCGTGACGTCGTAGATGACGACCGGGCGGGTGGGGAGGCCGTCGCCGTCGGGGTCGACCGTCCCGGCCTTGGTGATCTTGTCGAGGGTGTCGAAGCCGCTGCTCATGCGCCCGAGGATCGTGTAGTTGGGGTCGATGTTGGCGTGGCTGTGCACGACGAAGAACTCGCTGCCGTTGGTGCCGGGGCCCTGGTTGCCCATGGCGAGGGTGCCGCGGGGGTAGGTGTCGCTCTTGTGCGTCTCGTCGTCGAACTTGTACCCGGGGCCGCCTTCCTCCTGGCGGTAGATGTCGCCGCACTGCAGGACGCCGAGGCGCTTGGTGTCGGTGAGGCGCCAGCACTGGCTCTCGTCGTAGAAGTTCTGCTTGGCGAGGTTGATGATGTTGGCGACTCCGCAGGGCGTCGAATCACGTTGCAGCACGAAGGACATCGGGCCGTAGTTGGTCTTGATGGTGAGCTCGGCGATGCCCGCCGCCTGGGTGCGGCTCTTGGGTGCGTCGACGGGTCGGGCGGCGGGGTTGTCGGGTGTGGGGGTGTAGGTGCAGGTGACCCACTTCTGTGGCGGACCCTGCCGATCCGCGGGTGCGGTGGTGAGCTGTCCGGCGGATGCCGAGGGTGCCATGAGCAGCGTTGCACTCGTGATGACTCCGGCTGCGAGGGTGGCGATCGTTGCGCGAGGGATCATGCACGCACCCTAGTGACCTGAGCCACACTGTGGGCCGGGATCCGGTTGTCTTGCAGGCGATGACACAACACGAGGTGGGTCAGGGGACGAGCGGAGGTGAGCAGCGGCCCGCCCGTTCGCGAGCGGAGCGAGCTTGAACGGGCGGAACGACAGGGTTGTCACGGCGTAGCCGTGTCGGTGCAGTTGACGGGGGCACACGGGGGCGGAGCCCCCGTGCGTGGGCGTAGCCCCCGTGCGAGGGGTATAGGTCGGTGCATGAGTGGATATGGACTTCTGGTCATCGGGAGCGGGCCTGGCGGGGTCTCCGCGGTGAAGAGCTATGTGGCGTCCGGGGGCCGGGTCCGGTCGCCCTCGTCTCGGCCGATATCGACGAGCCGTACATGCGGCCTCCGTTGTCGAAGGAGGTCCTCGCGGGTCGGGCCGAGGCTGAGGGGTTCCGATCGGCGAGGTGCCGCCGGGGGTGGAGGTTCGCCTCGGTTCGGCGGTCACCCACATCGATCTGGAGGCGCGAACGGCGACGGTGGCGGGGGAGGCGCTCGCTTTCGACAAGCTCGTTCTCGCGACGGGCTCGCGCAACTCGGCCTTTCCCGTGGCCGACGACGACGCCGAGGTGCATCAGCTCCGGTCGTTGGACGATGCGAGGCTTCTGGACGCCGCGGCGCGGCGCTCGCGGTCGGCGGTGGTCATCGGGTCGGGGTTCATCGGGTGCGAGGCGGCGGCCTCGCTGGCCCTGCGCGGGGTGGAGACGACGCTGGTCACGCCGGAGGATGGTCCGCAGCAGGCCCGGCTCGGGCATCATCTGAGCGATCAGATCGCCTCGTGGCTGGGCGATCTCGGGGTCGAGCTGCGCACGGGCGTGAACGTGACCGGGGTGGAGGCTCCGCGCACCGTTCATCTCGATGACGGCACGACGCTGGCGCCCGACCTGGTGCTGGCCGCCGTCGGCGTGGAGGCGGCGGCGGGTGAGCTTTTCGAGGGCACCGGTCTGCAGCTGCACGAGGGGCGCGTGGTTGCCGATGAGTACCTGGCTGCAGCCCCCGACGTCTGGGTCGTCGGCGACGCGTCCCGGGCTCTGAACGCGGGTGCGGGACGCCCGATTCCGGTCGAACACTGGGGTGATGCCCTGTCGATGGGCGAGCTCGCCGGCGCCAACGCCGCCGCCGGGGAGGGAGAGCGTCGGGCGTGGAGTGACGTCCCGGGCTTCTTCAGCACCATCGGTGAGCACACGATCAAGTACCTGGCGTGGGGCGACGGCCATGAGAAGGAGGAGGTCGTCGATCGGACCGGGGGATTCACGATCTGGTACGCCGACGCCTCGGACGTCGTCGTGGGTGTCCTCACCTACAACGCCGACGACGACTACGAGCGGGGTGAGGCGTTGATCTCCGCCGGTGCCACCCTCACCGAGGTGTTGGCCGGGGCCCGTGCCGAGGACCCGGCGCACGAGGAGGACGCTTAGTCAACGGCGTTCGGCGGTGGCCGGGGCTCCGAGCGCGATGGTGAGGGCGAGGACGATGGCGGGGTCGTCGAGGCTGTCGCCGTAGGCCTCGCGGACCTGCCCCATCCGGTAGCGGACGGTCTGAGGGTGGACGTGTAGCTCGGCCGCGACGTCGGCTCGACGGCCCTGATGCAGCAGCCACGAACGAAGGGTCGCTTCGAGACCGCTCCTGGTGGCCGGGCGGAGGTCCGCCAGTGGTGCCAGCACCTGCGCGCGGAGGTCGGCGAGCGCCGCGGGATCGGCGCCGAGCACGAGGTCGACGAGCCGGTCGTCAAGGTCGACGGTCTGTGATCGGCCGCGCGGCAGGGTCAGTCCGCGCACGGTGCGGGTGAGCGAGTCGTGCACACGCAGCCAGGGCCGCGCCGGACCGATCGTCGCCCGGCGACCCTCGAGGACGCGGCGGAGAGCGGCCCGCCCGGTGCCGCGCGCCTCGGGGACGAGGAGGATCGCCGTGTCGTCGTCGAGGCCCGGCAGGTCACCGGAGACGTGCAGGGTGCGGGGATCGAGATGGGGGAGCGCGCCCGCGACGTGGGTGGCCGGCAGTGCCACCGCCGTCAGGGTCTGCGGCGGGTCCCACGCCGCCCGCGACGCAGCGTCGGTCAGTGACTCTTCACCACTGCCCGCCACGAGCAGGCGAGCGAGTCGCTCCAGGTAGCGCTCGCGGACGCGGCCCGTCGTCTCGAGCTCGTCGGTGTGCCCGGCCACGCTGGCGGCGGTGAGCTCGTCGATGTAGGCGAACACGAGCTCGGCGAACCCGCCCATGGCCGCCGCCGGCAGGCCTCCGTCGGCCGCGACGCGCGACAGCCCACGCCAGCTCACCCGTGCACCGATGCGGTAGGCGGCCAGCAATGCGTCCATGCTGCGTCCGCTGCGGGCCTCGCCGCGTCCGAGGTCGTAGGCGGCCGACGTGCTGCGAGCCACGGGCATGGCTGCGTTGGCGTTGTGGGAGGCGAGGGTGAGGAAGTGGCCGAGCGCGAGCACGACGGCCTCGCGCAGCATCTGGCCGGCACGTCCGCGCAGGTCGGCGTAGCTGGGGATGCCGTCCTCGATGGCGGCGACGGCCTCGTCGGCGACCTGCGGCACCGCGTCGCGCAGGCGGGCGAGCAGGTCGTCGCCGAGTTGCAGGGCGGGCGTCACCAGGGGGTCGTGCGCGTCGTCGTCCATGGATTCCGACCCTTCTCCGAGTCGTCGCCCGTCGGCCCGACCGAACCCTCCGAGATCGCCACGCCCCCACCGGTCGTCCCCAGCGAGGGTGATCCTGCAGGCATGCCGTGACCCCTAGAACCGCACGGCCGACGGTGCGGCGCCGCCGGCTCTGCGACGTCTCCGACGCCCAGGTCGGCGCTCGGCGCGAGGGTCTCCTGCATGCAGAACAGAGTGCCCCGGCCGCCCCTTGACTTCAACCGGGCTCGACTCTTTGCAGCGTTGCCTCGACGGCGACGCCGACCTGGACGACCGGACCTTCGGCGCCGACATCCTGTGGGGCAGCCCGTTCGGCGCCGGGCGTCGGTCAGTTCGTGGCGAGGAGCCTGGCGATGGCGATGTGGGTGCGAAAGCTCGCCCCCATCGCGCGGGTGGAGTGGAGGTTGAGGACGACGTGCGCCTGCTGCTGCGGGTAGAAGAACAGGTGCGCCGCGGTGAGGCCCAGGCCGCCGACCGGCTCGGGAAGTCCCCGGAGCGCGCCCGGCATGAACTCGCCGAACCGGATCGTCACCGCGCCTGCGCCGTAGTGGATTCCGGGTCGCATCCGGTGACGTCGCCGCGTGAGGTGGGCGACGTGCTCGGGGAGACGAGGCGTCCGCCGTGCAGGGCCTGCTGGAACCGGACGAGGTCGGCGGCCGTCGCGACGACACCGCCCCAGCCGAGGGTGAGGGCCATCCGGCGGCTGAGCTCGGAGCCACGGATCCACAGTGGCGCGATGTCGAGGCCGTCGAGTCGTGCCTGGTCGCAGGCGTCGTCGAAGGGGACGCAGGTGCGGGTCATGCCGGCGGGGGTGAAGACGTACCGCTGCAGCAGGGTGGCGTAGGCGTCGCCGCCGACCTCCTCCGCCACGCGCCCCAGCAGGAGATAGGCGGTGTCGGAGTAGTGGAACCGCTCACCCGGCCGCCCGACCGCGGACATGGTGTGTGCCGCCGCGAGGAGCTCGGCGCGGGTCCATCTGCGATCCGGCGTGGCGACGACGCGTCGCAGCGACGCCTCGCTGGTCTGACCCCGCGGCGGTAGGAAGATGTCGGGCAGGCCGCTCGTGTGCGTGAGCAGGTGCTCGACCGTGACGTCGCGGGCGACGTCGAATCCCGGTGCAGCCGGCAGGCCGTCGGTGACCGACCGGGGCAGGAGATCCCCCAGCGGCGAGTCGAACAGGAGGCGTCCCTCCTCCAGGAGTCGCGCCACGAGGGTCGCGGTCATCACCTTGTCGATGCTCGCGATGTGGAACGGGCGGTCGAGGTCGCCGGACTCGAGGCGCAGACGGGGGAGGTCACGAGGATCTGCGTCGCGGGGTGTGGCCCTCGGTGTCGTCCGAGGCGGCCGAGGGCGGTTCGTAGGCGGGCGGTGTGTGCGTGCTGTGGCATCGGGGCCCCTGGAGGTCCGTGGGCGTCGCGGTCGACAACCCTCCTAGACATGTCTACTAGATAGGTCGAGTTCGGCAAGGGGTAGTTTGACGACATGGCGAACGTGATCCTGGGCCTCCTGCTCATCCGCGCGATGAGCCAGTACGACCTCGTCAAGGCGTTCGAGGCGGGCGTCTCGCTCTTCTACAGCGCCAGTTCCGGCAGCATCAAACGCGCGCTCGACGGGCTGCTGGAGCGGGGGCTCGTCGAGATCGCGAGTCAGGAGGAGGGTGGCCGCGGGCGCAAGACCTATCGGGTCACGGCGATCGGGGAGGCTGCGTTCCGCGAGTGGATGCTTGGGGACCTCGTCGGGGGCGACATGGAGGCCGCCGCGCTCTCGCGGCTCTACTTCCTCGGCCACCTGCCGGCGGCGGAGCGCCCCGTGGTGCTCGAGCGGATTCAGGCGCGCATCGAGTCCGGCCTGGCGCAGCTGGAGCGCCTGGAGGCGCAGGTGGCGGCCGTCGACGTCCCCGACGAGCTCCGGGATCTGGCGGTGTACCAGCGCGCGACGCTGGCCTACGGCCTCGCATCGCACCGCTTCGCGCTCGACTGGTTCACGCAGATGCACGACGAGGTCGGGAGCCGGGAGATCACGTCGTGACACAACTGGTGCGACCTGCGCCGATGAGCCACTTCTGATCTCCGCGGCCAAAGAACGGCTCGATCTTCACGTCATCCGGTCAAGACATTGTCCCCAGCGGTGTAACAGGGTGGCAGTATGTCGCTTCTTGTCTCACCCGGGGTGCGCGGCGCCTCCCGGGCCGTCTTCTCCCGCCTGGGTCAGATGGCCCGACTGGCGACGACACCGCTGCTGCCCGCCGACTACCTCGGCCTCGTCGCGCCCCTGACCCTCGGCGCCGACCTGCGTGGCCGCATCGTCGAGCGCCGCCCCGAAACCCGTGACGCCGCAACACTCGACATCCGGCCGGGCCGCGCATGGCGTCGGCACATGCCCGGGCAGTACGTCCGGATCGGGGTCGACGTCGACGGCGTGCGCTGCTGGCGCGCGTACTCGCTCACCTCGCTCGTCGACGCACCCGACGGGTGTCTCGCCATCACCGTCAACAAGATCCCCGGCGGCGTCGTCAGCGCCTACCTCGTCGACGAGGTGACGCCCGGCACGCTCGTCATGCTCGACCAGGCGGCGGGGGAGTTCGTCCTGCCGCCGGCCTCTGCTCGCTCAGCGCTGTTCCTCACCGCGGGCAGCGGCATCACCCCCGTCATGGGCATGCTGCGCAACCGGCCGGCACAGCTTCGCGACGCCGTCGTCCTGCACAGTGCACCGACCGCCGCCGACGTCGTGTTCGGCCCGGAGTTGCGCTCGCTGTCGGCCGCCGGTGGGCCGCGGCTCATCGAGCGACACACAGCCACGGCCGGACTCCTGGACCTCGCCGAGCTCGACACCCTCGTGCCCGACTGGCGTGAGCGCGAGACCTGGGCCTGCGGGCCGACCGGACTCCTCGACGCCGCCCAGGAGCACTGGGAGAGTGCCGGACTCGCCTCCCGTCTCCACACCGAACGCTTCCGGCCCGCGCTCGCCGCCACCGGCGAGGGCGGAACGGTGACCTTTCGCCGCACAGGCATCGCCGTCGATGCCGCCGGTACCCGCCCCCTCCTCGACTCCGGGGAGGACGCCGGTGTCCTCATGCCGTCCGGCTGCCGCATGGGCATCTGTTTCGGGTGCGCGGTCCCGCTGCGCGAGGGCACCGTGCGCGACCTGCGCAACGGCGCCCTGACCAGCGCCGCCCCCGGCGACGGCGTCATCGTCCAGACCTGCATCTCGGCCCCTGCCGGGCCGTGCGAGATCGACCTCTAGGAGGCCGTTCATGACCCTGACCTTCGACCGACCCACGCCCGCCGGTGCCGTCCGCACCGCGTCCGCCTCCACCACGACCAGCGGACTCCCCGCGCGACTCGACGCGCACGTGACGACGCAGCGCCACTGGGCGCCCAAGGGCTCGGGCAAGCCCGACCCCGCCGGCCACCTCACGACCGAGCAGATCGATGCGCTCGGCGCCGAGCTCGACGCGTTGCGCGATGAGATCGTCGCCTCGCGTGGGGCTGCCGACGCCGCCTACATCCGCCGTCTCGTCACCGTGCAGCGCAGCCTCGAGTTCGGTTCGCGCATCGTGCTGCTCGCGTCCAAGAACCGGGTCGCGTGGGTGCTGGGCACCGCCGGTCTGTCGGTCGCCAAGATCCTCGAGAACATGGAGATCGGCCACAACGTCATGCACGGCCAGTGGGACTGGATGCGTGACCCCAAGATCCACTCGACGACGTGGGAGTGGGACAACGCGGCGCCCGCGGCGATGTGGAAGCACTCGCACAACGAGCTCCACCACACGTACACCAACGTCATCGGCGCCGACAACGACCTCGGCTACGGCATCCTGCGGGTCGACGCCGACCAGCGCTGGTACCCGGTGTTCGTCCTGCAGCCCGTGTGGAACGTGCTCAACGCGCTGTTCTTCCAGTACTCCATCGCGCTGTACGACCTCGAGGTGTATCGATACATCTCGCGGCGTGGGCGGCACACGCCGGAGGAGACCGCGCGGTTCCGTCGTGACGGCGCGACCGTCGCCAAGAAGATCGGGCGGCACGTCCTGCGCGACTACATCGTCCATCCGCTGGTGTCCGGCCCCTCCTGGCGGTCGACGATGGGCGCCAACCTCGTGGCCAACCTGGCGCGCAACGTGTGGACCAACGCGATCATCGTGTGCGGGCACTTTCCCGACGGTGTCGAGACGTTCGCCAAGTCGGCGATCGGTGAGGAGTCCCGCGGCGAGTGGTACCTGCGGCAGATGCTCGGCTCGGCCAACATCTCCGGCGGGCCGGCGCTGCACCTCATGAGCGGCAACCTGTCGCACCAGATCGAGCACCACATGTACCCCGACCTGCCCAGTAACCGCTACGCCGAGATCGCGCCGCGCGTGCGTGAGGTGTTCGCCCGCTACGACCTGCCGTACGTGAGCGGCCCGTTGCCGGTGCAGCTCGCCCAGGTATGGGGCAAGGTGTTCCGCTACGCCCTGCCGAACGGCGCGTGGTCCGACCTGCGGGAACGTCCCGTGCCGACCGTCCGTCGCGCAGCCTCGTGGGTGGCCGGCCGCCTGCGGCGCGGCGCTCGCTGAGCGGTGTCTACCTGCCGTCGAGCGGGAGGAGCAGGCACCGGAGGGAGGCCGCCGGTTCAGTACTGGATCTCGTGCGGTTGGCGGGTGATGAAGCCGGCCATACGGGGGACGGTGAAGGCGATCCGGCCGTGTTCGGGGGCGTAGACGAGGCCCTTGCTGATGAGGTTCGCGCGCGTCGGGCCGAGGGCAGCGGGCTTCTTCCCGAGACGCTTGGCGACTTCGCCCGAGCTGCTGCCGCCGTCGCCGTCGACGGCCATCGCGTGGAGATACTGGCGCTCCTTGGGCGTGGCTCGCTCCCACCGGATTCGAAAGAACCCGTTGTCGAGGTCGCGAAGGGCGAGCAAACTGCCGGTGCGTGCGTCGTCGAAGGTGATCGTCCTACCCATGTCGTCGGCCTGCTCCCAGCACGACTGGCCGTACTCCTGAAGGAAGTACGGGTACCCACCGGTCGCGCCGATGACGTGTCCGACCGCATCCTGGTCCCAGGCCACGCCCTGCTCCAACGCCGGTTCGACGAGCGCCGCTCGGGCGTCGTGCTCGGTGAGCTCACGCACGGGGTGATAGGAGAACAGTCGCTCGGCATAGGACTTCGCCTCGGCGAGCTGGACCGGCAGGCTCGGCAGGCCGGCCAGGGCGAGCAGAACCGGCCAGCTGCGCTGGGAGGCCCTGTGCGCGATCGAGCACAACGCCGTGAGTTCTTCGATCGTGAGGTCCTGCGCCTCGTCGATCAGCAGGGCCAGCCCGACCTTTTCGGCGGCGGCCGCGGCCGCGACGTCGCGCACGACTTTGGAGAGGTCCAGGTCCAAGGCGCCGGAGTCGGCACCCCCTCCGGTGTCGCCGTCGAGGTCGAGGCCGAAGGTCCACGTGCCTTCGGAGGTCACCGTCGCGTTGAACGAGAGAAAGGTCTTGAGCGCGGTGCGGATCTTCTTCCCCGCAGACGGACGAGCGAGGTCGGAAAGGGGAAGCTGCAGGGCGTCGGCGAGCATCTCCCGCAGCGACTTGCCGGCGCCGGCCTCGGCGTACCCGACTTCTCTCCGAATATGCGGGGGTATATCAGAATGCTATGCCGCCGGATAAGTCTGTAAACACCCCACCGTCCACCAGGCAGGGCGAGGGGGCTCTACCTGGCGTCGAGCGGGAGGAGCAGGCACCGGAGGGAGGCCGCCAGCGCGTCGCGTTCGTCGCTGCTGAGCGCGCTGAGCATCTCCTGCTCGTGACGCATGAGGGCGGCGAGTGCGCCGTCCACGGCCTCGACGCCCGGGGGGAGCAGCCGCACCTTGACGCCGCGCCGGTCCGCAGGGTCGGGGCGGCGCTCGACCATGCCTCGCGCTTCGAGTCGGTCCACGCGGTTGGTCATGGTCCCGCTGGTCGACAACGTCTGCTGGATCAACGCCCCCGGCGACAGCTCGAACGGCTCACCGGCTCGCCGCAGGGCCGACAGGACGTCGAACTCCCAGCCCTCCAGGCCGTGCGCGGAGAACGCCTCGGCCCGCACCCGCTCCAGATGCCGTGCCAAGCGGGACACGCGCGAGAGGACCTGCAGCGGCGCCGTGTCGAGCGTGGGGGACACCTCGGCCCACGCAGCGACGATCCGGTCCACCTCGTCGCCGCTCCCGCCGGGTTCGACACGGGACGGGGGTGTGTTGGTCTCGATCCCGCTCATGACTACCCACTGTATGGGTCCGACCCGTGGCGGCCTCGGGTTTGGTGGATCACGGCCCGGGCCGCCCGACACCGGAGCAGGCGCAGCGCAAGCCGGGCCGTGCCCATCTCGACCACCAAGAACGCCGAGACCGCCGGAAATGACCGGCGGTCTCGGCGTTGGAGACGTCAGTCGTTCGTGTGCACTCCGGCGTCCATCTTGTAGTCCTTGGACTCGACCATGAGGTAGGCGCACAGCACCGAGACGGTGGACAGGACCGCCAGCATGATGCCGACGTACAAGCTGTCGCCCGAGGCCACGAAGCGGGCGGCGATCAGCGGCGGGATCGCGCCGCCCAGCACGCCGGCGAGGTTGTAGCCGAGGCCGGCTCCCGTGTAGCGGTAGCGCGCCTTGAACATCTCGGGCAGGGCCGCGCCGGCCGGGCCGTAGGCGATGCCGAAGATCACCAGCGTGCCCATGAGGCCGAGCACGTACAGGCCGGTGATGCGGGAGTCGAGCATCGGGAACAGCAGCAGCGTCCACACGATGGCGAGGGCGCACGAGAACATGATGACCTTGCGGCGGCCGATCTTGTCCGACCACATGGCCGAGCCCGCGATGGACAGGCCGAAGACGATGGCCGCGATCATGCCCATCGAGAGCACGAACGGCATCGAATACCCGAGCTGCTTGGTGGCATAACTCGTGAGGAACGAGGTGCCCATGTAGAAGAGGGAGAACAACGAGGCGAGAGCGCCGCCCGCGATGAGGATCTCCTTCCACTGATATTTGATGGCATCGAGGAAGGGAAGTTTGCGTTCCGGGTCCTGACCGAGATTCTTCTCGGCCTGCTTGAAGACCGGCGTCTCGTCGACGGCGAGGCGGATCCACAGGCCGACGATGACGAGCAGCGAGGAGAGGATGAACGGCACGCGCCATCCGATCGTCATGAAGAAGCTGTCCGCGTCTGTGGTGTTTCCCTGCGTGAAGACGAGGAACGTCATCGAGGAGAGGAAGAACGCGAAGGCCGGGCCGAGCTGGGGCCACATGGCCATCATTCCGCGCTTGCCCACCGGGGCGTACTCGGCCGTGAGCAGGGTCGCACCGGCCCATTCGCCGCCGACCGCGAAGCCCTGGAAGAAGCGGGCGGCCACGAGAAGCGTGGGCGCCCAGATGCCGATGCCGCCAGGGAAGAATCCGAAGGCGCCCGTGGCGTATCCGGGCAGGAGCCCGATGCCGACGGTGGCGATACCCATGATGAGCAGCGTCCACACCAGGGTCCGCTTGCGGCCGATGCGGTCTCCGTAGTGCCCGAAGACGATCGCACCGACGGGCCGGGCGAAGAAGGCCACCGCGAACGTGGCGAAGGACTGCAGGAGGGCCGTGTTCGGGTCGGACTTGGCGAAGAAGATCGTGGGGAACACCAGCGCCGCGGCGGTGCCGAAGATGAAGAAGTCGTAGAACTCGATGGTCGTACCGATGGAACTCGCTGCAGCGACCCGCTTCAGCGACGCTCTCTTGAGGGGAGGAGGTTCGGTCGCTTTTTCCCACTCGAACTGATCTTTCGGGCGCTCATTCCCGAGGACGGACTCCGACACGTTCATTCCCTTCGGCCCGTGCCCGCGGCCCCATTGCCGCATCTCCGGGCCGGAGCCCGGGAGGCACTTCTTGAGACATGACGATGCGCGATACGCTGAAGAATGAACAGACGTCGGACCGCGACCGGTTGGATACTGCGCCGTACTCGTGAGCGGGGCGGGGAACGGTTTTGCGCGCACGACGAGCGGTCGTGACCGGCGCCACTTTTCGTAGGACGCCGGCGGGCTCAGCGGACGGGCGTGCGCAGTCGCGGGTTCTGCTCCAGGCCGGTCAGCCCGTTCCAGGCGAGGTTGACCAGGTGAGAGGCGACCTCGGCCTTCTTGAACTTGGGAGACTCCAGCCACCACTGGCCGGTGAGCGCCACCATGCCCACGAGCATCTGGGCGTAGATCGGCGCGGTCTTGGGGTCCAACCCGCGCGACTTGAACTCGGCGGCGAGGATGTGCTCGACCTGAGAGGCGACGTCGCTGATCAGCGAGGCGAACGACCCGGTCGACTGGCCGGCGGGGGAGTCACGGACGAGGATGCGGAACCCCTCGCTCGACTGCTCCACGTAGTCCAGCAGGGCCAGAGCCGCCTTCTCCAGCAGGCCGCGGGCCGTGGCGCTCTCGTCGTCGAGGGCCCCGGTGATCGAGTCGAGCAGGGCACGGATCTCGCGGTCGACGACGACGGCGTAGACCCCCTCCTTGCCGCCGAAGTGCTCGTACACCACCGGCTTGCTCACCCCGGCCCGAGCGGCGATCTCCTCGACCGTGGTGGCCTCGAACCCCTTGTCGGCGAACAGGGTACGGCCGATGGTGAGCAGCTGCTCACGGCGCTGCTTGCCCGTCATCCGGGTTCGTGCGCTCGTCCCACCGGCCTTGCCGCTCATCCCGACTCCTCACCACACCCTGCACGTCACGGACCGCGTCGCGCGAACCCTTCGGGCCCCATCATGCCGTGCCCGCCGGACCGACCCGCCGGGCACGAGAGGAAACGACCCCACCTCGGACAGGGGGTGAGGGCGAAACAGCAGGGCGTGCGGTGCTGTTTCACACCTCTCCTGCTGTCCGAGGTGGAGTCGCGGGAGACGGAGCTGCGGGTGGTGATCAGGGAGGTCGACGTCGACGCCCATCCGCTCGCGCAACTCCTCGGGGGTGGTGCCGAAGGCCTCGCGGATCGTGGTCCGCCCGTTCTCGATGAGGAACACCCCGTCCACCGTGTAGACGCGGCTCACGCACGCCAGGCCGGTCGGCGGAAAGGTCAGCTCTGGGACGATCTTGCAGCTGCCGTCCTTGGCGAACAGCGTCATCATCACCCACGTCTGGCGGGCCCCGATGGCGAGGTCCATGGCTCCTCCGACGGCGGGGATGGCGTCGGGTGCACCGGTGGACCAGTTGGCCAGGTCACCGCCGGTGGACACCTGGAAGGCGCCCATGACGCAGACGTCGAGGTGGCCGCCGCGCATCATCCCGAAGGAGTCGCCGTGGTGGAAGTAGGAGGTGCCCGGCAGCTCGGTGACGGGGATCTTGCCGGCGTTGATGAGGTCCTCGTCTACCTCGTCGCCGTGGGCCTCGGGGCCCATGCCGAGCATCCCGTTCTCGGTATGCAGGGTGACGTCCTGCTCGGGACGCAGGTAGTTCGACACCGAGGTCGGCTGCCCGATGCCGAGGTTGACGAACGAGCCGGGCTCGATGTCGGCGGCGATCAACTGGGCGAGCTCGGTCTTGGACAGGGGAGCGTTCGTGGCGGGGGCTGCCATGACTCAGTCCTCCTTCGGGGTGGCCGGGGCGGGGATCTCCACGACGGTGTCGACGAAGATGCCCGGGGTGATGATGACCTCGGGGTCGATGGCTCCGGTCTCGACGACCTCGGCCACCTGCACGACCGCGTGCTCGACGGCGGTGCACATGATGGGGCCGAAGTTGCGGGCCGTCTTGCGGTACACGAGGTTTCCGAGCCCGTCGGAGCGCAGCGCCTTCACCAGCGCCACGTCACCGACGATGGGTGACTCCAGCACGTAGCCGCGTCCGTCGATGACCCGGGTCTCCTTGCCCTCGGCCAGCGGTGTGCCGTAGGCGGTGGGGGTGAAGAACCCGCCGATGCCTGCGCCACCCGCGCGGATCCGCTCGGCCAGGGTGCCCTGGGGCACGACCTCGAGCTCGACCTTGCCCGCGCGGTAGGCCGCGTCGAAGTGGTGGCTGTCGTGCTGGCGGGGAAAGCTGCAGATCATCTTGGCGACCTTGCCCGCGGCGATGAGGGCGGCGAGGCCCTCGTCACCGTTGCCGGCGTTGTTGTTGACGACCGTGAGGCCGGACACGTCACGCTCGAGGAGGGCCTCGATCAGCTCGACGGGCTGGCCCGCCTTGCCGAACCCACCGATGAGGACGGTGTCACCGTCCTTGACGAGCGCGACGGCCGCTGCGGCGGACTCGGCGAACTTGGGGCTCATGCGGATTCCTCCTGCTGGGGCGTGTCGGATGCGACGTTCTCGAGGACGACGGCCAGCCCTTGTCCGACGCCGATGCAGATCGCGGCGACGCCCCATCGTCCGCCCTCGGCGACGAGTCGGCGCGCCAGAGTGCCGAGGATGCGGGCACCGGAGGCGCCGAGCGGGTGGCCGATGGCGACCGCGCCGCCCCAGGCGTTGACGCGCGCCGGGTCGACGTCCCAGGCGTCGATGCAGGCCAGGGACTGGGCGGCGAAGGCCTCGTTGAGTTCGACGGCGTCGACGTCGGACCAGGTGATGCCGGCCCGCCGGAGCGCGATGTTGGCGGCCTCGACGGGGGCGTACCCGAAGTACTGGGGCTCGTTGCCGGCCGCACCACGGCCGGCGATGCGGGCCAGGGGAGCGATGCCGAGACGTTGCGCCCCGAGCTCGCTGCCGATCCAGGCCGCGCTCGCCCCGTCGGACAGCGGCGAGGCGTTGCCGGCGGTCACGGTGCCGTCGGGCCGGAAGACGGGCTTGAGGCCGCCGAGGGTCTCCGGGGTGCTGTCGGCGCGGACACCCTCGTCGCGCGTCAGCGGCTCGCCCTTGCGGGGGCGGGGCCGGCGACGACGAGGTCGTCGTAGCGTCCCTGCTTCCAGGCCTGGGCCGCGAGTCGGTGGGATTCGGCGGCGAACTCGTCCTGACGTTCGCGGCCCACGCCGTACTTCTCGGCCAGTTGCTCGGTGGCTTCACCGAGGGAGACGGTCCACGCCTTCGGCATGTTCTTGTTGACCAGACGCCATCCGAGGGCGGTGTTGACGGCCTCGAGGTTGGCGGCGGGGTAGGGGCGTTCGGTCTTGGGCAGTACCCAGGGGGCGCGGCTCATCGACTCCACACCGCCGACGAGGATGAGATCCGCGTCGCCGCAGGCGATCTGGCGCGAGGCGATCATCGTGGCGTCGAGGCTGGACCCGCACAGGCGGTTGACCGTGGTGCCCGGGATCTCCACCGGCAGCTCGGCCAGGAGGGTGGCCATGCGGGCCACGTTGCGGTTCTCCTCACCCGCGCCGTTGGCGTTGCCGAAGATCACCTCGTCGATGTGGTGAGGGTCGAGATCGCCTGCCCGGCGCACGGACTCGCGCACGATGTGGGCGGCCAGGTCGTCGGGGCGGATGCTCGCCAGCGAGCCACCGAACTTGCCGAACGGGGTGCGGACGGCGTCGAGCACATAGGCCTCGGTCATCGCGTTTCCTTCCGTGCTTCGAAGTTGTCGGATTCTCCCGTGCTCTGGAGCAGCTCGCGCAGGACGCGAGCGGTCGCGACGGGGTCCTCACTGGGCGCCAGGTGGGCGACGCCGGGGAGGGTGATGCTGCGGGCGTGCTGGGCGGCCTCGGCGATGGCGTCGGCCATCTCGGGCGGCGCGACCTGGTCGTGTTCACCGGCCACGGCCACGATCGGGTCGGCGATGTCGCCGAGTCGATCGGTGACGTCGTGCGCGGCGAGCGCCTCGCAGCACCGGGCGTAGGACTCGTCGTCGACCTCCAGGAGGTCCGCCAGCAGCGCGTCCGCGATCTCCGGCCGGGAGTCGACGAAACCGGGGGCGAACCACCGCTGCCGCGAGCCGTCGACGACGGCGGCAGTGCCGTCGCTCCGGATGAGTTCCGCGCGCTCGTTCCAGCCCTGCGGCGTGCCGAGCTTTGCGCCCGAGCAGAACAGCGCGAGAGCGGAGAACGCGTGGGCGTGGCGCAGCCCGATCTCCAGGCTCGTCGCCCCACCCAGGGACACCCCGGCGTGGTACACGCCCGTCGGGGTCGAGTCGAGGTCTCGCGCGGTACGGGTCGTCAGCTCGGTGACGGCGTCGGCCAGGTCGCCCACGGTGAAAGCCTCGGTGGTGGCCGGCGAGCGGCCGTGCCCCGGAAGATCCCACACCACGAGGTGAGCGACCTCCGACAGCAGGGGGACGACCGGCGCCCACAGGCGTTCTCCGCGCGTGCCGAGTGACGGCCCGAGCATGAACAGCGGGCGGGCGCCGACGCCGGCGGGTGCGCTCGGAGCGGTGAGAGGAGTAGCGGTCAGGGTCGGCGACATCGGGACCTTCCTGGTGGGGCTGCGAACGGGCGGCAGGCGCGTCCGGCAGGGAGGAGGTGGGTGGCGCGTGAGCCCGACACGGGCGGGTCCCTCGCGTGGGCCCCGGTCGACTAACCTGGGTTGGCGCACGCCCTTACACGGGCGGTGATCCCCGGTTGGTCTGCTGGCAGGGCCCGCCTGACTTTGAATCAGGACAAGCGACGTAGGTTCGATTCCTACCCGGGGAGCCGAGGCTCACCGTGGCCGGATCATCCCTGGTCGGCGCGGATGTCGCTGGGGTGGGTGGCCAGCGGGGTGATGTCCATGGTCATGAACGGGAACAGCGGCAGATTCCACAGGATCTCGTGCAGACGCTCGTTGTCCTTCACGTCGAAGATCGAGATGTTGGAGTACTGGCCGGCGCACCGCCAGATGCTCACCCACTCACCTCCGCGCTGCAGGTCCTGGGAGTAGGCCTTCTCCTTGGCCAAGGTCTCGGTCTTGCGATCGGGATCCATGTCGTGGGGGATGGCGACGTCCATCTTGACGGCGAACAACACAGGGGTACCTGCTCTTTCGGGGGTGCGGGGGAACAGATGCGCGGCCGGGCCCGCACCGTGGGGCGACGGGCCCGGTCGTGGCGGATCAGGACAGCGGGTCGAGGACGAAGTCGTAGTCGACGACCTTGCCGTCGATGCCGTCCACCGTCTTGGGGTCGAGCACGAGCTCGGGCTTGACCGCCGAGGCGATGTCGTCCTCGTTGTGCGGGTCACCCGGGAAGTAGAGCTGCGCGGTGAGCTGCTCGTGACCCTGCGAACCCACCTTGAGGTGCAGGTGGGCCGGGCGCCAGGCGTGCCATCCGGCAGCGGCGATGAGCTTGCCACAGGCGCCGTCGGTCGGGATCTGGTACGGGGCGGGCAGCAGCGTGTCGATCTGGAAGCGGCCCTCCTCGTCGGCGGTGAACGTGCCGCGCAGGTTCCACTCGGGCAGGCCCGGGGCGTACTGGCTGTAGAAGCCGTCGGCGTCCGCGTGCCACAGCTCGACCTTGGCGCCACCGAGCGGGGTGCCGTCGGTGGAGCGCACCTGACCCTGGAAGCGAAGGGACTCGCCCTTCTCGTCCTCACGCATGGAGATCTTGGCGTGCGAACCCATCTCGGGGGCGTCCGGCACGTAGTACGGGCCCTCGATGGTGCCCTTGTTGCCGGTGCGGTGCGAGGTGTTGATGTCCTCGATGACGTGCTCGAGCCACACGTCGAGGAAGAGCGGCCATTCGCCGTCCTCGCCGACGCTGATCAGCCAGTCCTTGAGGATGCGGTACTCGTCGTAGGTCATCTTGTGACGACGGGCGACCTCGTGAATCGCCTCGAGCGCCTCGGTGGCCATCGCGCTGACGCGCTCCGGCGGAACCTCGACGGCCGAACCCTGACGGGCCTTGCGGAACGCGGCGGTGGCGTTGGCGCCCGAGTCCGCCGCGCGGGCTTCGAGCTGCTCGTTCTGAGTGGTCATGTCTCCTCCTTCCGGTCGCGACGATGCGACCGGTCGATGGTGCGGCGAGATCGCCGCCCGGTGTGGGCGACCACCGCAGGGTGCGGCGATCGGGTGAGTCAGGTGTCGGTGCGGTAGTGGGCGAGCTTGTCCTCGTCGATGACGAGGCCGAGCCCGGGTCCGGTGCGGACGGGCAGGATGCCGCCGGAGATGGTGAGCGGTTCGGCCAGAAGGTCGTCGCTCATGTCGAGGAAGTTGCTGAGTTCTCCTGCGCGGCGGCTGGTGTGGCCGTGCGCCGCACCGAAGGCGACGGAGCACGCCGTACCGATCTGGCCGTCGATCTGGTTGCCCATGACGACCTCCACGCCCATGCCTTCGCACTGGTGGAGGATCCGCTGGGAGGTGGTGAAACCGGTACGGGCGGTCTTGATGCTGATGGCGTCGGCGGATCCGCCGAGCAGCTCGCGGGTCACCTCACCGGGGGTGGTCGCGCTCTCGTCGGCGATGACCGGCACGGAGCTGGTGCGGGTGTGCCGCCGGCGCCCGAGGACGTCGTCGGCGGGGCACAGCTCCTCGGCGAACAGCAGGTCGAGGTCGGCCATCTGGTACATGGCGCGCTCGGCGTCGGCCGGGCTCCAGCCGCGGTTGCCGTCGACGTAGAGTTCGACCTCGTCACCGAACGCCTCACGCAGCGCGCGGCATACGGCGACGTCCAGGGTGAAGGGGTTGCGGCCGACCTTGATCTTGAAGGTGGAGATGCCGTAGGTCTCCCGCATGCGGGTCGCCTCGGTCACCATCGCCTGCGGGTCGTCGAACCCGAGCATGTGGCTGACACGCATGCTCGTGCCGTAGCCGCCGAGGAGCTCGGTCACCGAGACGCCGAAGCGCTGTCCGATGACGTCCCAGAGGGCCATGTCAATGGCCGCCTTGGCGGTGGGGTTGCCCACGGTGCGGTGCATGCGGGCGTGGATCGCCTCGCGGGCCAGGGCCGAGGTGCCGATGATCTGGCCGGCGAAGATGCCGTCGACGACCGCGATGATCGAGCCCTGGGTCTCGCCGTAGGTGAACGGTCGCGGCGGCGCCTCGGCCGTTCCCACGAGGCCGCCCGCGGTGTGGACGCGCACCAGCACGTGGTCGGCGGCGTGGACCGACCCGCTGGCGAACGCGAGGGGCTTGGTGTAGGGGATCGAGAAGGGGATCGCCTCGATGGCGGTGATCTCGAGATCGCCGACGACATCGCGCTGGGCGTCGTCGGTGAGGCCCGCGGCCGCGGGAGCGTCGGCGATGGTGCCATGGAGGGCGGTCACGGCGTCTCCTTCGGTCGGGGGTTTCGGGTGTGCCGAGGAGACGTGTTCGTCCTCGAACACCTGCCACGCTAATCGCGCCGATTGATACCGACAAATACTTATTCAAGGTGAATCAGTCGGCATCAGATATAAATCTAGGTCGCGCCCGCCGCACCTCCGGTCACGATCGCGGTGATGCGATCGACGACCCGCTGCGTCGAGGCGGGTGCTCCCGGACGCCACGCTGCGGCCAGTTCGACCGTCGGAGCGTTCGTGATGTCACGGAAATCCACGCCTTCGAGGCGGAGGCGCCGTGAGGAGGCGGGCAGGACCGTCACCCCGATGCCCGCCGCCACGAATACGAGCAACGTCGAGGTCTGGGCGACCTGGGCGACCTGGCGGGGGCTGAATCCTCGGGCCTGACAGGCGGTGAGCACGGTGTCGTGCAGGACCGAGCGGTGCTGGGAGGGGTAGGTGACGAAGGGTTCGTCGCGCAGGTCGGCCAGGTCGATGACGTCGCGGGCTGCGAGGGGGTGGGCGGCCGGGAGTGCCGCGATGAGCGGCTCGCTGCGCAGGGCCCGGGCGAGCAGGCCTCGGGTGTCGGCGGGGGTGCGCATGAGGGCGATGTCGACGGTGCCGTCGCGCAGGGCGGTCATCAGTTCGGGGGTGAGCATCTCGCCGGTGAACTCGAAGTCGATGTCGGGGAACTCCTCCCGCAGGCGCCGGGCCAGCGACGGCAGGAGGGCGTAGGTCACCGAGCCGACGACGCCGAGGACGACCCGGCCGACCTCGCCGGCGGCGACCCGGGTGGCCTCGTGGTTGGCGGCCTCGACGTCGGCGAGGATGCTGCGGGCCCGCTCGAGGTAGCGCTCGCCGGCGGCGGTGAGCGCCACCCGCCGCGTCGTGCGTTCGAGCAGTTCGACGCCGAGATCCTCCTCGAGGCGACGAATGGCCTGGCTGAGCGGGGGTTGGGCCATGTGCAGGCGTTGGGCCGCCCGGCCGAAGTGGCACTCCTCGGCCACTGCGACGAAGTACCGCAGCTGTCGTAGATCCATACGCAGAGAGTATTACTTCTGCGTCAGGCGCGTCTCACTGCATGTCAAAACCGGCGATTGAGACCTCTGGGGTCTCAAGAAGGGGGATGAATCCACGAAAACTCTTGCACCCTGGGTCAGCCCTAGGCATTTGCCCAGTGTCGTGGTGGGGGAGTCCCTGGCAGGGTCGGGGCAACTCGGAAACCTCGGCCCCCCGGCCGTACATCGCCGGAACGCTGGGGTCGTCCATGAACCGGTGGCCGCGTTCGCCACCGAAATGTCCTGAACGCCACCCCACTCAACGCACAGACCGCACTCAATGAGGAGTCGCCATGACCGGCACGCTGGATGTCGCACGCAAGGTTCTCGCCGACGCCGTCGTCGAGGACAAGGACGCGGGGGTGTACCGGGCGAACCGCCGCATCTTCACGGACGAAGAGATCTTCGAACTCGAGATGAAGTACATCTTCGAGGGCAACTGGATCTACCTGGCCCACGAGAGCCAGATGGCCAACCCCGGTGACTACTTCACCACCTACATCGGCCGGCAGCCGATCGTCATCACCCGGGACAAGAACGGCGAGCTGCACTGCCTCATCAACGCCTGCGCCCACCGCGGAGCGATGATCTGCCGCCGCAAGACCGACAACCGGTCCACCCTCACCTGCCCCTTCCACGGCTGGACGTTCCGCAACGACGGGACCCTGCTCAAGGTCAAGGACCCCGAGGGCGCGGGCTACCCCGAGAGCTTCGACACCGATGGCTCGCACAACCTCACCAAGGTCGCGAAGTTCGCCAACTACCGCGGGTTCCTCTTCGGCAGCCTCAACCCCGACTCGCCCGAGCTCGAGGAGCACCTGGGCGACACGACGAAGGTCATCGACATGCTCGTCGACCAGTCCCCCGAGGGCCTGGAGGTGCTGCGCGGATCCTCGACCTACACCTACGACGGCAACTGGAAGGTGCAGGCCGAGAACGGCGCCGACGGCTACCACGTCACCGCCACTCACTGGAACTACGCGGCCACGACCTCCCGCCGTGGCACCGGCGAGTCCAAGAACACGACCAAGACGGTCGACGCCGGCACGTGGGGCAAGTCCGGTGGTGGCTACTGGTCCTACCCCAACGGCCACCTGTGCCTGTGGACCTGGGCCGGCAACCCGCAGGACCGTCCCCTGTGGGACCAGATGGACCGTCTCAAGGACAAGTACGGCGACGCCAAGGGCGAGTTCATGGTCAAGGGCTCCCGCAACCTGTGCCTGTACCCCAACGTCTACCTGATGGACCAGTTCAGCACGCAGATCCGGCACTTCCGCCCGATCGCGCCGGACAAGACCGAGGTGACGATCTACTGCATCGCGCCCAAGGGCGAGTCCGACGAGTCGCGCGCCTGGCGCATCCGCCAGTACGAGGACTTCTTCAACGCCACCGGCATGGCCACCCCTGACGACCTGGAGGAGTTCCGCTCCTGCCAGCTCACCTTCCGGGCCCAGGCCGCCCCGTGGAACGACATGTCCCGTGGTGCCGAGCACTGGCTGACCGGCCCCGACGACGTGGCCAAGTCCCTCGACATGGAGAACGTCATCTCCGCCGGTGTGAAGAACGAGGACGAGGGTCTCTACCCCGTCCAGCACGGCTACTGGCTGGACACGATGCGCAAGGCCGTCCAGGCCGAGGAAGCCTCCCGGGCCGATCAGCCCGGCGACCTGACCGCCGACGCGAACGCCTGAGGAGGACGACATCATGACCACCACCACCGACCGTCCCGTGGCCACCGAACCCGCGGCGGGCAACGCCATCATCGACCAGCACGCGATCGAGCAGTTCCTCTACCGCGAGGCGCGCTACCTCGACGACCGTGAGTTCGAGAAGTGGCTGACCTGCTACGCCGACGACGTGGTGTTCTGGATGCCGTGCTGGACCGACGACGACCAGCTCACCCAGGACCCGCAGCGCGAGATGTCGCTCGTGTACTACCCCAACAAGGGTGGTCTGGAGGATCGCGTCTTCCGGATCCGCACCGAGCGCAGCTCGGCGACCTCGATCCCCGAGCCGCGCACGAGCCACAACGTCAGCAACGTCGAGGTCATCGAACGCAGCGGCGACATCGTCAGCGTGCGCTTCAACTGGCACACGATGTACTTCCGCTACAACACCGTCGACCCGTACTACGGCACCTCGTTCTACACGATCGACTTCTCCGGCGAGTCCCCGCTGATCAGGCGCAAGACCGTCGTCCTCAAGAACGACTACATCCACCACGTCGTCGACGTCTACCACGTCTGAAGATCCCCCTCGCGTCAGGAGTGATCATGAGTCATCAGGTCGCCCTCTCCTTCGAGGACGGGGTCACGAAGTTCATCACGTGTGCGGAGGACCAGACCGTCGCGGACGCGTCCTACCGGGCGCGGATCAACATCCCCCTGGACTGCCGGGACGGCGCGTGTGGAACGTGCAAGGCGTTCTGCGAGGCCGGTGAGTACGACCCCGGGTTCTACATCGAGGACGCGCTCACCGACGACGAGGCCGAGTCGGGCTACTGCCTGCCGTGCCAGATGAAGCCGACCAGCGATCTCGTGCTGCAGATCGCGTCGACGTCGGCGGTGGCCAAGACGCGCGCCGCCTCGTTCACCGGCACCCTCACGGGGTTGGAGAAGCTGTCGTCCACGACGTACGCGCTGACGGTGAGTACGCCGGATCGCGAGAAGCTCGCGTTCCTGCCGGGCCAGTACATCAACTTCTCGGTGCCCGGCACCGAGGAGACGCGGTCGTACTCGTTCAGCAACGGGCCGGACGAGGACGACCTCACCTTCCTGGTCAAGATCACCCCCGGCGGAGTGATGTCGACGTACCTGACCGAGCGGGCGGCCGAGGGTGACGAGGTCACCTTCACCGGCCCGAACGGCAGCTTCTTCCTGCGGGAGGGTGAGCGGCCGCTGCTGCTGCTCGCCGGCGGGACCGGCCTCGCGCCGATCCTGTCGATCCTGCGGCGTCTGGTCTCGCAGGAGAGCACCCGCCCGGTGCATCTCATCTACGGCGCGACCACCGACGACGACGTCATCGAGCTGGAGACCATCGAGGAGCTCGGTTCGAAGCTCGAGACCTTCACGTGGGACTACTGCGTCGCCGATGAGAAGAGCTCGGCCAAGAACATCGGGTACGTCACGGCTCTCATCGCCGCCGAGCACCTGCACGACGGCGAGGGCACCGTGTACCTCTGCGGCCCGCCCGCGATGGTCGAGGCGGTGCGCACCCACTTCTCCGACAACGGCATGGAGCCGGGCGGGTTCTACTACGAGAAGTTCGCCCTCTCCGGCACCGCCGCGGCACCGACGTCGACGTCGGCCACCGCGGAGGAGGAGGCTCCCGTCGACGACGCGGACGCCGTCGAGGGTGTCGAGAAGGAGCAGGAGCCCGACGAGGCGACGCCGCAGGCGCCGGATCCGTCGGCGTCGGTCGCGCAGGCCGAGGGTCTGCCGGAGCTGACGGTGTTCGAGCGTGCCTCGGGCATCGCCGGTCAGGACCTCTTCGCCGAGATCGACATGGAGCCTCTGGGCGCACCGGCCGGTGACGCCGAACTCGCGACGGCCGACACCGCCTCCCGCATCGCCGGTCAGGCGTTCGGTGAGCGGTTCGACGCCGAGGGTGCCGACGTCGGCGCCGACGTCGGGACGGTGCAGGGCGGAAGCGCGCTGCTCGTCCACGACGACGGAACCGCCCTGGCCGGGCAGGTGTTCGCGATCTCCACCGCGGACGTCGAACCGCTCGTCGAGCCGTCTCCCGAGGCCGCGGCCGCGACGGCCGCCGCCTCGCCGATGGCGTCGAGCGGGCGTCCCGCCTCGATCGGCACGGGCGGATACGAGATCGGTGAGGAACACCCGGACATCACCAAGTCCGACGCGGTGTTCGACGCTCGCCAGGCCCTGGAGCTCGGCGCCGTCGAGCTGACCGTCGGACGCCTGTCGTCTTCACAGCTCGCGGGCTATCGGCTGCTCGCCGACGCGACGCTGCCCTACGTCGACGGCGAGACGTTTGTCGACTCGGCCGCCTACACCGAGACCAACGCCGCGTTCCACGAGTACTTGTTCACGCTCACCGGCAACGAACACCTGCTGCAGGCGTACCAGGCACTCGGGGTCAAGGGGCACATGGCCGAGGTGCTGCGCAACGCGACGTGGTGCGACCCCGAGGTCGCGCACGACCACGTCAAGATCGTCGAGGCCTTCGACAGCGGCGATCGTGAGCGTGTCCGCACGCTCGTGATCGAGCACGCCGAGCGCAGCAAGACGACGATGCGCCGCGCCATGGCGGACGCCGGGCTGCGGGTCACGCCCGCGTTCATCACGCCCGGTCGGTTCGAGGGCAAGGTCGTGCTCGTCACCGGTGCCGCTCAGGGCATCGGCGAGGTCACGGCCCGCCGGATCAGCGCCGAAGGTGGCCGGGTGGTCCTCGCGGACCGCAGCGACCTCGTGGACTCCCTCGCCGAGGAACTCCGCAGCGCGGCCCGGCAGGCGGCGTCCGTCGTCGGTGACCTCGAGACCTACGAGGGCGCCCAGGCGGCCGTGGACGCCGCGGTCGACCAGTTCGGCCGGCTCGACGTGGCCATCCACACCGTGGGAGGCACGATCTGGGCCAAGCCGTTCCACGAGTACCCCGCCGACCAGATCGAGGCGGAGATCAACCGGTCCCTGTATCCGACGCTGTGGGGTTGTCGCGCCGCGTCGGAGCAGATGGTCAAGCAGGGACACGGCGTCATCGTCAACGTCTCCTCGGTCGCCACCCGCGGTGTGCACCGTGTGCCGTACTCGGCGGCCAAGGGCGGCGTCAACGCGATCACGGCGTCACTGGCGCTGGAACTCGCACCTCACGGGATCCGGGTGGTCGCCACGGCTCCCGGCGGTACCGAGGCGCCTCCGCGCCGCATCCCTCGCGGGCCCGCCCCCGAGGGTGAGCAGGAACTCGACTGGTACCAGGCGATCGTCGACCAGACCGTGACGTCGTCGCTGCTCAAGCGCTACGGCACGCTCGACGAGCAGGCCTCGGCCCTGTGCTTCGTCGCCTCCGACGAGGCCAGCTACATCACCGGCACGGTGCTCCCGGTCGCCGGTGGAGACCTCGGCTGAACCGAGACAGGTACGGCTCACCGGCCTTCTGAGGCCCCGACCCTGCACCTCCGACGCCGCCGCACGGACGTCATGATCCGGCGGCGGCGTCGGCCCGCCACGGGCACGACGTCTCCCCGCTTCACCCTTCACCCCTCACGCAGGTCGTCCGCATCCGCGACACGACCTCATCCGCTCATGCCCTTCTCCTGACAAGGAATCCCATGTCCACTTCACCCGCCCCGGGCAGCGTCGCCCCGGACGACCGCAAACGGACCTCCACGGTCCGTTGGGTGGTCACCATCTGCGCGCTCGCCATGCTCTTCGACGGCTACGACCTGGTGGTCTACGGCACCGTCGTGCCCATCTTCCTGCGCGACCCGAGCCAGCTCGGCCAGATCTCGCCCCAGCTCGCCGGCCAGCTCGGCAGTTACGCACTCGTCGGCGTGCTCGTGGGCGCGCTCATCGCCGGTTCGGTCTCCGACATCATCGGCCGCCGCAAGCTCATGATCGCCAACATCGCCTGGTTCTCGATCGGCATGGGGCTCACGACCCTGGCCACGAGCGCCCTGGCGTTCGGCATCCTGCGCTTCCTCACCGGCATCGGCGTCGGCGCCCTGGTGGCCACCGCGGGCGCCATCGTGGCCGAGTTCGCCCCGCCGGGCCGTCGCCACGTCTACAACGCGATCGTCTACTGCGGCGTGCCCGCCGGTGGCGTCGTGGCCTCGCTGCTGGCGCTGGCCATCCGCGACCAGTTCGGCTGGCGTCCGCTGTTCTGGTTCGGTGCGCTGCCGTTCCTGTTCCTCCTGCCGATGGCGATCGCCAAGCTGCCGGAGTCGCCGCTGTGGCTGCAGTCGCGTGGTCGTCTCGAGGAGGCGCGCATCGCCGCCGAGCGCACCGGTGTGCCGCTGGTCGAGCACGCGCAGGCCGGGGTCTCGGCCGGCCCGGGCGAGCGTGCCGGGTTCGGTGCGCTCGCGAGCAAGCAGTACTTCGTCCCGACGGTCTTCCTCGGCTTCATGAGCTTCTCCGGTCTGCTGCTCACCTACGGACTCAACACGTGGCTGCCGGAGATCATGGGCCAGAACGGTTTCGGCCCCAGCTACTCGCTGATGTTCCTGCTCGTGCTCAACCTCGGCGCCATCGTCGGCGCGATGAGCGCGTCGAGCTTCGCCGACCGCGTCGGTCCGCAGTGGGTCATCTCCGGAACCTTCCTCATGGCCGCCGTCGCCCTCGTGGCGTTGCCGCTGGGCTTCCCGTTCCCGGTGCTGCTCGCGCTGGTCGCGGTCGCCGGTATCGGCACGATCGGCACGCAGGTGCTGGTGTACGGGTTCGTGGCCAACTTCTACGAGTCGCGTGCGCGTGGCGCTGGTGTGGCCTGGTGTGCCGGCTTCGGTCGCCTGGGCGGCATCGTCGGCCCGCTCGTGGGCGGCATGCTCATGGGCGCCGGCATCGGCATCAGCCAGGCGTTCCAGCTCTTCGCGGTGGCAGCCGTCTTCGGTGCGATCGTCACCGCCCTGCCGCGAGCAGCGCGGCCGACCGAGCAGGCCGCCGTGGTCGATCCCGACGCCGGAGTCCTCCCGGTGGGCGACGACCCCGCGCTCGACGCACGCAACGAGAAGCTCGCGCCGACCTCGCCGACCGTGGGCACGACCGACCCGGGCGCTACCGTGACGCGATGATCACCGACGTCGGCGAGACGCTCATCGGTCGGCGTCGCGAACTCGACGACCTGGTCGCCCGCCTCGCCGACCCCTGCGGTCCCTCGGTCGTCCTGATCGAGGGACCGCAAGGGGTGGGCAAGACGGCGCTGGTCACCGCGGCGCTCGCCAGGATCGCCGGCGGAGCGGACGGCATCGTCAAGGTGGTCGGTCAGGACGTCGACCTCGAGCGTCCTCACTCTGTACTCGCGCGGTGGGTGCCCGATCTCGATCCCGACGCCGGCGTCGACGCCGTGGCCCGCGCGCTCGTGGAGGCGTGGGGCCGACCCCGGCCGCGCATGATCCTCGTCGAGGCCGGGCACTCCGTGCATCCGACGACGGTCGCGGCGTTGCAGGCGGCGGCGCTGCTCACCGCGTCCAGGGTGCTCATCGCCGCACGACCCGAGCCGCGGATCGATCTTCCCGACGTCCACCGCATCGGCCTCGAGGGGTTGTCGGTGGCGCAGACCGCCGACCTCATCCGGACCCACATCGAGTGGGCGGGCGACACGGCGATCCGTGCTGCGCACACCCTCACCGCCGGGGTGCCCGGCGACGTCCTCGACCTCGTCGGTGAATCGCCCCGCGCGGTGTGGAGCGAACGTCACCCGGCGTTCCGTGCCACCCGGCGTCACCGGGACCGGGTCGCGGCGGTGCGGGACGCGGTGCGGCCCGAGGCGTGGGCACTCGTGCAGGCGGCAGCCGTCCTCGGGGAACGCGCGGACCTCTCGCAGGCCGCCTGTCTGGCCGGGGTCGACCCCTCCGCGGTCGACGACGTGATCCTCACCGGCGTCGTCACCGCCGGCAGTGTGCGCGGACGCACGACGCTGGCCTTCACCCACCCCATGTACGGGCTCGCCGTGGCGGACCTGACCGGCCCGACCGGCGTCCGCGAGCGGCACCGGCTGGCCGCCGACCACGTCACCGATGCGAGCGCGCGGCTGGGACATCTCGTGGAGGCGAGCCTGGGACCCGACGCCGACCTCGCGCTGGATCTGGCCACCCATGCGAAGGCGCGCGGAGCCGTCGGTGAATGGGGCCAGGCCGCACAGGCCTACGCCGACGCCGCCCGCGTGGCGGTCGACGGCGACCGCGCGCGCTACCTCACCTCGGCCGTCGACGCCTTCGTGGGTGCCGGGCGTCTCCCCGAGGCGGAGGCCCTGGTGGCGGAGGTCGAGAGCTTTCCCCGGACCGGCCGGACCGACGCGACCCTGGGATATCTGTCGATCCTGCGCGGGCGTCGTCACGACGCACAGACATGGTTGTCCCGGGCCTGGGCGGAGGTGGGCGGGCCGGACTCAGTTGAGACCGACCCTGATCTGGCCGCGTTGGTGTGCACCCGCATGGTCCTGCACAACCTCGCGCTCGGGGACGGCCGGGCGCTCCTCGACTGGGCCGACCGCTCCGCCGCACTCGGCCCCGGATCGGTGCACGCCACCGAGGCCGACGCCATCCGATGCCTCGGCTACGGAGCCCTCGGTCGGTGGCCGGAGGCGCTCGCCGCCGTCGAGTCCGTGGCCGGCCGGACCGGTGCGATCGCCCAGACCCAGCGCGTGACGATGGGACACGGGTGGCTCACCCTGGCCATGGACGATCCGCTCGCCGCCAGGACCGCCCTGGAGAGCGCCACGTCGAACGACTACTCCTTCGGCTCGGTGCGCATCACCCTGTGGGCGCAGGCGTGGCTGGCCCGCACCCTGTTCGTCCTCGGCCGCTGGGACGAGTGCCTGGACGTGACGCATCGAGCCGCCGGGGCGATCGAACGCACGGGACACGAACTCATCCGGCCTCTCGTGCACTGGCCGGCCGCCGTGGTGCACGCGTATCGCGGCGACGACGAACGGTCGCGGATGCACCTGGACGCCGGACTCGCGGCCGACCATGACTACACGGTCATGCTCCTGCCCTCGGCCCTGGCCCACGCCCAGGTCGCCGAATGCCGCGGCGATCACGCCGGGGTCGTCCGGGCGTTGCAGCCGGTGGCGCACACCTTCGCGGCCCACCCCGAGCAGGATCCCGGTTTCTGGCCGTGGGTCGACGTCTACGCCGATGCGCTCGTGATGACCGACCGCACCGAGGAGGCCCGGGAGTTCCTGGGTTCCGCCCTGGAGGTGGCGACCCGCCAGGGTCGGCGCAGCGCGATCGCGCGGACCGAGATCGTCCTCGGCCGGCTCCACGGCATCGGCGGCGACCTCGACGCCGCCGTCGACTCCTTCGACCGAGCCGAGACGCTGCTGAGCGCCCTACCCATGCCCGTCGAACGGGCGCGTCTGCGCTTCGTCCACGGTCAGACCCTCCGCCGGGCCGGCAGACGCCGGGAGGCCGACGAGATGATGCGCGGCGCGCGTGACGCCTTCGCCGCGTTAGGGGCGCAGACCTACATCGCCCGGTGTGACCGTGAACTCAAGGCCGCCGGCACGCGGGTGGCCGGTACCGGGCAGCGTCGCGCCGCCGCGGACGGGCAGCTCACCCCGCAGGAGTCGGCCGTCGTCGACCTCGTCGCCGCGGGGCGCACCAACAAGGAGGTCGCCGGCGAGCTCTACATCTCGGTCAAGACCGTCCAGTACCACCTGACCCGTGTCTACGGAAAGCTCGGCCTGCGCTCCCGCTCCGAGTTGGCCGCCCACGTCGCCGCCGAACGCGACGACGCAGCCCTCGACGCCGAACCGTCCCCTGAGGAGGACTCGTGACCTCGACCCGCAGCTCGGATCGGCGATCACGCCTGCTGCCGAGCGCTACGCACCTCGAACGGCCGGGCACCCGGCCCGCGAGCCTGTCGGACCTCCGACGCGACATCGGGCCGACCTACGTCGCCAACGCCGTCATCGCGCTCGTGTTCGCCGCCACCGGGCCGCTCGCGGTCATCCTCGCGAGCAGTTCGGCCGGGAATCTCAGCCCGGCGCAACTGAGTTCGTGGATCTTCGCGGTGTTCTTCCTCAACGGTCTGCTCACCGTCGTCGCCAGCGTCGCCTACCGCCAGCCGTTGGGGTTCTTCTGGACGATCCCCGGCACGGTCGTCGTCGGCACGTCGCTGCGGCATCTGCCGTGGAGCGACGTGCTTGGGGCGTTCATCGTGACCGCGGTGCTCATCCTCCTGCTCGGCCTGACCGGCTGGGTGGGCAAGGTGATGCGCCTGCTGCCGATGCCCATCGTCATGGCGATGGTGGCGGGCGTGTTCCTCAGTTTCGGTCTGGGGCTGGTCGATTCGATCCAGAGCGCGCCGTGGGTGGCGTTGCCGATGGTCCTGACGTTCGTCGCCCTGAGTATCCCCGGGCCGCTCGGGCGGTTCCTGCCGCCGGTCCTCGGCACGCTCGTCGTGGGGGTCGTCGCGGTGCTGCTCACCGGATCGCTGCGCAGCGAGATCGCTCCCGGGTTCGCGCAGCCGGTCCTGCAGATGCCGACGTTCTCGCTCGCGGCCCTGACCGAACTCGTCCTGCCCCTGGCGATCACGGTCATCGTCGTGCAGAACGGTCAGGGGGTGGCGGTGCTCTCGAGTGCCGGCCACCGCCCGCCGGTCAACGTCGTGACGGTGTTGTGCGGCATCGTCTCGCTGCCCGCGGCCGCCCTCGGCGCCGTCTCGACCTGCCTGACCGGCCCGACGAACGCGCTGCTCGTCGCGTCGGGGGAGAGGCGTCGCCAGTACGCCGCCGCCGTGACGTGCGGGGTGCTCGCGATGGTCGTCGGCCTCGCCGCCCCGACCCTCGTGACGTTCATGCTGGCGATGCCGCCCGCCTGGATCGCCGTCCTCGGCGGGGTGGCCATGCTCAAGTCGTTGCAGGGAGCCTTCGTCGCGGCCTTCGCCGCCCGCCACACCCTGGGCGCCCTCGTCGCGTTCCTCGTCACCGTCGCCGACCTCACGGTGTTCGGGATCGGAGGCGCGTTCTGGGGCGTGGTCACCGGCTACCTCATCACCCGGATCCTCGAACCGGGCGACTTCGCCGATGCCGCGGCGGAGGCTCGATGAGGGGAGGGGGCGTCGACGAGATCGTTACTGCCGCACCGGATTCGCCGCTCCCCATCTGCCCGCGCCAGGGCCCACCGGCGGGCGTGTACGGCAGGGCCGACGACACGCCCACGCGGGTCGGCCCGAGTGCGCACACGCCCGAACGGGTCGGTACAGGTGGGCGTGGCGGCGGCTCGTTCGCGCGCCCGCGGAACCGCCGGAGGACCGGTCGACGGCGTGTGCCGTCGGGTCCCGGCGGACGGCTAGCATGGCAAGCGGCCGCCGGGATCCACCGCGGTCCCGCCGACCAGCACGCCCGGGAGTACATGTGAGCCCGACCCGACCGGCCGCCGTCGTCGTCCTCGCCGCAGGCGCGGGAACCCGCATGAAGTCGGATCTGCCGAAGGTGCTGCATCCGCTGGCCGGGCGATCCCTGCTCGGACACGCCCTGGTGGCGGCGCGGGCCTGTGAGCCCGCCCACCTGGCCGTGGTCGTGCGGCACCAGCGTGAGGCCGTCGCCGCGCACATCGAGGAGTTCTTCGCCGGCACGACGATCGCCGACCAGGACGACGTCCCCGGCACGGGCCGCGCCACCGAGTGCGGCCTGGAGGCCCTGCCGGCCGATCTGTCCGGCACGGTGCTCGTCACCTACGGCGACGTGCCCATGCTCACCGGCGAGACGCTCAAGGCCATCGTCGCGACGCACGAGCAGGCGGGCAACGGCGTCACCGTCATGACCGCCCGCGTCGAGGATCCGACCGGTTACGGCCGGATCCTGCGCGACGAGCGTGACGACGTCGTCGGCATCGTCGAGCAGAAGGACGCCACCGAGGAGCAGCGCTCCATCACCGAGATCAATTCCGGCATCTACGCCTTCGACGGTGTGCTGCTGCGGGAGTCCCTCGCGCAGGTCGGCACCGACAACGCCCAGGGCGAGAAGTACCTCACCGACGTGCTCGCCATCGCGCGTGAGCGTGGCCGGCGCGTGGCCGCCTACGTCTGCGACGACCTGTGGCAGACCGAGGGCGTCAACGACCGCGTGCAACTCGCCCGCATGGGCGCCGAGATGAACCGGCGCATCGTCACCCGGTGGATGCGGGAGGGCGTCACCGTCGTCGATCCGGCCTCCACGTGGATCGACTCCGACGTCACCTTCGGCCGCGACTGCCGCCTGCTGCCCGGCACGCAGGTGCTCGGCGCCTCCACCGTGGGGCGCGACGTGCAGATCGGGCCCGACACCACGCTGGCCGACGTCGAGGTCGGTGACGGCGCGGTCGTCGTGCGCACCCACGCCCGCCTGGCGAACATCGGCGGCGGGGCGCAGGTCGGCCCCTACGTGCACCTCCGCCCAGGATCGACCGTCGACGGCGGCACCTCCGTCACGGCCTTCACCGAGCTCGGTGCCGAAGGAGATCAGCGATGACGGGGATCAAGCGCACGACCGAGAAGAACCTCATGGTGCTGTCCGGTCGTGCACACCCGGCGCTCGCCGAGGAGGTGGCGTCGGGGCTGGGGATCCACCTCGTCCCGACCACGGCGTACGAGTTCGCCAACAGCGAGATCTACGTCCGCTTCGAGGAGTCCGTGCGCGGCTCCGATGCGTTCGTCGTGCAGAGCCACACCGCTCCGATCAACGAGTGGATCATGGAGCACCTCATCATGGTCGACGCGCTCAAGCGGGCCTCGGCCAAGCGCATCACGGTGGTGTGCCCGTTCTACGGGTACGCCCGTCAGGACAAGAAGCACCGTGGGCGCGAACCGATCTCGGCGCGGCTCATGGCCGACCTGTTCAAGGCCGCCGGCGCCGACCGCCTCATCTGCGTCGACCTGCACACCGCCCAGATCCAGGGCTTCTTCGACGGCCCGGTCGATCATCTGCAGGCCCTGCCGATCCTCTCGGACTACGTCGCCGAGAAGTACGGCGACGAGGACTGCGCGATTGTCTCCCCGGACGCCGGCCGCATCAAGGTGGCCGAGCAGTGGAGCAAGCGCCTCGACGACGCGCCGCTGGCGTTCATCCACAAGACCCGCGACACGTCGCGACCCAACCAGAGCAAGGCCAACCGGGTCGTCGGTGAGGTCGAGGGCAAGTGCTGCATCCTCGTCGACGACATGATCGACTCCGGCGGCACCATCTGCCAGGCGGCCGAGGCACTCATGGCCGAGGGCGCCAAGAGCGTCGTCATCGCCGCGACCCACCCGATCTTCTCCGGCCCGGCCGTCGAGCGGCTCAAGGAGTCCTGCGCGACGGAGGTCATCGTGACGAACACGCTGCCCATCCCGCAGGAGGCGATGTTCGACAAGCTCACCGTGCTCTCCATCGCACCGCTCATCAGCCAGGCCATCCACGAGGTCTTCGAGGACGGCTCGGTCACCAGCCTGTTCGACCCCATCCCCTGAGTCCGCCTCGCGACGAGCTGTCCCGACCTCCTGGCTCGACCTGTGTGTCCCGGCGCTGCGTCCGACCTTGCGTCCCGACCTTCGGTCCACCGGATTTCCTCCACCCCACGCCTGGCGGCTAGCATGGGCGGGTTGCCTCGGCGAGGGCCGTGACACGAGACGTACCCGGGTTCACCCGGACGATCCGTCACGACCGTGATCGACGCGGCGGTGCTCCGCTGTTGCGCGCCGCTTTGTCGTGTCGCGCCCCGCGTCGAGGCCGCCGCAGATGATCCACCTCGGGGTCGCCGCCCGCTTCCGTGTCGGCGCCCCGTCGTCCCCCGTGAGGAGTCCACGTGTCCGACAACCCCGTCATGAAGGTCACCAAGCGCACCGAGTTCGGCAAGGGCGCCGCCCGCCGCATCCGTCGCTCCGACCAGGTCCCCGCCGTGCTCTACGGCTCGGGAACCGACCCCGTCCACCTGACCCTCCCCGGTCACGACACGATGCTGGCCCTCAAGGTGAGCAACGCGCTCATCGACCTCGACATCGAGGGCACCCGCCAGCTCGCCCTGGTCAAGGACGTGCAGCGCGACCCGCTCAAGCCGTTCATCAAGCACCTCGACCTCGTCGTGGTCCGCCGCGGCGAGAAGGTCACCGTCGAGGTCGCCGTGCACGTCACCGGTGAGGCCGCGCCCGAGACGGTCGTCACCACCGAGAACACCGTTCTCGAGGTCGAGGCCGAGGCCACGAACATCCCGGAGAGCTTCGAGGTGTCGGTCGAGGGCGCCGAGGCCGGCACCCAGTACCTCGCCTCCGAGGTCAAGCTCCCCGCGGGTGTCACGCTCGTCAGCGACCCGGAGCTCCTCGTCGTCAACGTCTCGCAGGCCATCACGGCCGAGGCCCTCGACGCCGAGCTCGAGGCCGCCGAGGCCGAGGCCGGCATCGAGCGCGAGGACTCCGACGAGGACGCCGCCGAGGGCGAGGGTGGAGACGACGCCGCCGAGGGCGACGGCGACTCCGACGCCAAGGACTCCTCCGACGACGAGTGAGTCACCGCATGAGCTGAATTGCTCACTGCGACAACAAGATTCGTGAACGGCGGGCTCCCTTGAGGGGGTCCGCCGTTCGCGTGTTCCGCGGTCGGACTCGGGCGCACGAATCCGTGGACGGGCGTCCTGTCACACGTTAAGTTGAGAGCGTTTTCGGGGCTCCTCTCCGAAATCGGGGACGGCCACGAATGGGTAGGCGAGGGATGACTCTCAGCGGACCGCGCTCGCGTCACGCGGCGCACCGGCGGGCGCATCGACGGCACGTTCGTCGTCGGTCCGTGGAGCGGCTGACACTCCCGCCGGTGAGGGATCCCTACGCGCCGACCCTGGCGCCGCTGAAGGCTGTTCGGCGCCCGGGACGGTCGTGGGCGCAGGATCATGTGCGCCGTCTGTTCCTGGCCGACGCGGCGATCGGCGTGTTGGCGGCCACGTGCGCGGCGACGGTGCGCTTCGACGGCGCGGTGCCGGATCGGCACGTGTTGCTGTCGGTGAGTCTGCCGATCGCGTGGGTCCTCGCCGTGTCGTTGGGCAACGGGTACGAACGTCGTTTCGTCGGGCAGGCGGGTGCCGAGGAGTACCGGGCGATCGGGCGGGCGCTGCTCTACCTCTTCGCCGGTCTGTCGATCGTGTCCTACGCCGGTGACCTGCAGCTCTCCCGCGGGTACATGGTCATCGCCCTCGGCGTCCTCACCGTGGGAGGCCTGTGCTCGCGCAAGGTGATCCGCCGCCGGTTGGCCGTGCGACGCCGCGCGGGCGAGTGCCTGCAGCGCACCCTGGTCGTCGGTCGGTCCGACTCGGTCTCCTCGCTGGTCGACAGCGTGACGACCGATCGGTCTCTCGGCCTGCTCCCCGTGGCCGCCTGTGCCGTGGATCTCGCCGGGCGCCCGATGGAGCCCGGCAGCGAGATCGCCGGCGTCCCCGTCGTCGGTGCTCCGCTGGACGCGGTCGCCGCCGTCGACCTCTTGGGGGTCGAGGCCGTGGCGGTCGCCTCTCACCCCGACCTCGCCGGTACCGCGCTGCGCCGCCTCGCATGGGCGTTGGAGGAGCGCGGAGGCCGAGAACCAGGGCAACGGGGTGTTGTTCAAGATGCGCCAGGACCCGCGGGTCACGCGGATCGGCGCCGTGCGGGGGAGATGTCGCTGGTCGGCCCACGACCGCCGCTGCCGTCGGAGGTGCTCGCCTACGAGTCGGACGCGATCCGCCGCCTGCACGTGCGCCCCGGGATGACGGGCCTGTGGCAGGTCAGTGGCCGCAGCGACCTCAGCTGGGACGAGTCGCTCAAGCTCGACCTGCGGTACGTCGATAACTGGTCTCCGATCACCGACCTGTGGATCCTCCTGCGGACGGTACGGGCGGTCTTCGGGCATCACGGCGCGTACTGACGAACGAACGCACGCACGCGCACGACGGCCGGTGCGGGTCGACGGGATTCACGGACCGTCGGTACCCGCCCGTAGGCTTTCCCCATGGACACATGGCTGCTGGTCGGGCTCGGGAACCCCGGCCCCTCCTACGCGGGGAATCGTCACAACGTCGGGGCCATGGTCATCGCGGAGATGGCGCGGCGGGCGGGGTGCAAGCTCGGCCGGCACAAGTCCTCGGCCCAGGTCGCGGAGTTCAGGCTGGGTGTCCTGCCCGGAGGCGCCCCCGGGCCCAAGGTCATCGCCGCCGTCCCGCTCTCGTACATGAATGTCTCTGGTGGGCCGGTGAGTTCGCTGCTCAAGTACTTCTCGGTGGACGCCGATCATCTCGTGGTCGTCCATGACGAGTTGGACATCCCTTTCGACGACGTCAGGCTCAAGAAGGGCGGCGGTGAGGGAGGTCACAACGGGCTGCGGTCGATCAGCGGCAGCATCGGGACGCGGGACTACACGCGGGTGCGGGTCGGGGTGGGGCGACCCCCCGGGCGGATGGACCCCGCCGACTACGTCCTGCGTGATTTCTCGGCCTCCGAACGCAAGGTGTTGCCCTTCGTCCTGGACACCGCGGCGGACGCCGCGGAGCTGCTCGTCACCTCGGGATTGCTTGCCGCTCAGCAGAAGTTCCATTCGTGACGCGGGGGGCGGGCTGGCCATCGGCGGCGGCCTCTGTAACAATTTGATAAGTGCGGGTGTCGGTGTAGCAGTGTCACTTTGACGCCCACGGTGTGCCGAGGCGGGGGTGGCTTCGCGCATCGTTCACGTGTTCTGCGGCCGGTGGACTCCGTCCGCCTGCGCCACGTGAACCGCGCTGTCCGGATGGCTGTCGAAGGGAACCGAAGGTGACGTCAGAGTCACGCGTGCGCGCTCAGCGGGCCAGGCACAGGAAACGCCCGGATCGGGTGTCGGTTCCACCGAGCGACCTTCCGTTCGCGCCGACGCTGGGATCGACCGCGGTCAGGACGCCGACCACGCCCGCGTGGGTCTCCAAGTACCTGGTCCGCGTCGTGTCACTCGACGTGCTCGTCGGGGTGGTGGCGGCGCTGCTCGCCTCGCTCCTGCGGTTCGGCGAGGCCCTGACGTGGCAGTACGTGCTGCTGAGCCTGTTCATCCCGCCGATGTGGGTGCTCGCGCTGGGGTTGTCCAACGCGTATGAGCGCCGGTTCCTCGGCGTGGCCGTCGAGGAGTACCGCTCGGTCACGCGGGCGGTCGTGGGAGTGCTGGCCGTGTTGGCCGTCTCCGCGTTCATCCTCAACGTGCTGCTCGCGCGGCTGTACGTCCTGATCCTCCTGCCGGTGCTGCTGCTGGGCGGGTTGTTGGCCCGGTTCGTCACGCGCCGGTGGCTGCTCGCCGGTCGCGCTCGTGGCGACCTGATGCAGCGCACCGTGGTGGTCGGCCGCGCCGACGCCGTGGGCGCGTTGGTCCGCAGCGTCAAGAGCGAACCGTCGCAGGGTCTGATGCCGGTGGCGGTCTGCGCCTCGGGGCTCGACGGCGACTGGAACATGTCCTCCGACATCGAGGGGGTCCCGGTCTCCGGTCGGCCGCGTGATGCGGTCGCCGTCGCCGACCGCATGGGCGCCGACGTCGTCGCGGTCGCCTCCCACCCGGATCTCGCCGGCAAGGCGCTGCGCCGGCTGGCGTGGGCGCTGGAGGAGCGTGGCGTCGAACTCATCGTGAGCCCCGGTCTTCTCGACGTCGCGGGGCCGCGCCTGTCGATCCGTCCTTCCTCCGACCTGTCGCTGCTGCACATCGAGCGGCCGGCGGCGGGGCGTCGCAGCGTCATCCTCAAGCAGCTCATGGACCGCACGCTGGCCGCTCTGCTCGTGCTGGCCCTCTCGCCGATCCTCATCGTCACGGCCCTGGCCATCCGCTTCACCGACCCGGGGCCGATCCTGTTCCGGCAGAAGCGCGTCGGCATCCGGGGTGAGCTGTTCGACATCTACAAGTTCCGCACGATGGTGGTCGATGCCGAGGCGAAGTTGGCGGCGTTGCAGGCGCGGAGCCAGGGCAACGGGGTCCTGTTCAAGATGCAGAACGACCCCCGGGTCACCAAGGTCGGCGCGATCCTGCGCCGGTATTCGATCGACGAGCTGCCCCAGCTGTTCAACGTGATCCTCGGCGACATGTCGCTCGTGGGACCTCGCCCGCCGCTGCCGGCCGAGGTGGCCGAGTACGAGCCCGACGCCCTCCGGCGGCTGCACGTGCGCCCGGGGATGACCGGCCTGTGGCAGGTCAGCGGCCGAAGTGACCTCAGCTGGGAGGAGTCGCTGCGCCTCGACCTGCGCTACGTCGACAACTGGTCGCCCATCGGTGATCTACGCATCCTCCTGCGCACGTTCCAGGCCGTCACTCGGGGGTCGGGGGCCTACTGATCGACCTGGTTGGTCGCCCCTGATTGAATGCAGCTGACGCTGCGCACTCCGGGGTTTGCCATGAACGAACGGTTCGATCGGTCGGTGGAGGCCGCGGCACGGCTTCGCCGCCTGGTGCCCGGCGGCGCACACACCTACGCCAAGGGACCCGACCAGTACCCTGCCGATTGCGCGCCGATCATCGCGCGGGGTGCGGGTGCTCACGTGTGGGACGTCGACGGCAACGAGTACGTCGAGTACGGCTCCGGTCTGCGGTCGGTCATCCTCGGTCACGCCCACCCGAAGGTGACCGAGGCCGTCTCTCGGCAGATCGGGCTGGGGACCAACTTCGTGCGCCCGGCGGCGCTGGAGCTCGAGGCGGCGGAGGCGTTCCTGTCGGCCGTACCCACGATGGAGATGGTGAAGTTCGCCAAGAACGGTTCGGACGTGACCACGGCCGCCGTCAAACTCGCGCGGGCTCACACCGGCCGTGATCTGGTGGCGATCTGCACCGATCAACCGTTCTTCTCCACCGACGACTGGTTCATCGGCGCGACCCCGATGGACGCCGGCATTCCGGAGCAGATCCGCCGGCTCACGGTCGGGTTCCCCTACGGCGACCTGGACGCCGTGCGCCGACTCTTCGAGGCGCACCCCGACCGCATCGCCTGCCTCGTGCTCGAGCCGGTCTCGGGGGCGCTGGTCCCGCCGCCGGACTACCTGCGCGACCTCATCGATCTTGCGCACGAGCACGGCGCGCTGGTCGTCGTCGACGAGATGATCACCGGCTTCCGGTGGGCGCTGCAGGGGGCGCACGCCCTGGTCGGCGCGCGGCCGGACCTCTGCACGTTCGGCAAGGGGATCGGCAACGGGTTCGCCGTCTCGGCGCTCGCCGGCAAGCGCGACATCATGGAGTACGGCGGTCTCGACACCGACACCGACCGGGTGTTCCTGCTCTCGACGACCCACGGCGCGGAGTCCGCCGGACTCGCCGCCCTCATTGCGACGATCGAGGTCCACCGCGAGGAGGGCACCTCCGAACGTCTCGCCATCAACGGCAGAGCCCTGCGCGAGGCGCTGACACCCGTCATCGCCGAGGCCGGACTGGCCGACCACCTCACGATCCTCGGCCGCGACTGCAACCTCGTCTTCGCCACCCTCGACGCGGACCTGCGCCCATCCCAACCGTTCCGCACACTGTTCATGCGCCAGCTCATCCGGCATGGGGTCGTCGGGCCCTCGTTCGTCGTGAGCTCGGCGTTGAACGCGGCCGACATCGAGGTCACCGTCCGCGCCGTCGAAGCCGCCGCGCCCGTCTACGCGGCGGCGCTCGAACGGGGTGACGCGACACCCGATCTCGGTGGACCGTCGGTCAAGCCGGTGTTCAGACGGCGTTCGTGAGCGGGCAGCAGCCGGTCACCCTGCGGTGCAGTACTGTTCCCGTGCGTGCCGGTCGGTGTGCGTGACGCTCCGCGCCCCCGATGCCCCCGCGCCCTTCTGTCCAGCCGTGTCGCCAGGAGTCGAAGTATGTCGTCCACCGTGCGCCGTCTCCTCCGCGCTCGGGTCTCCCCGCGGATCCTGCGGGCCGTCCGCCACACCCGTGAGCGGTTGCGTCGTCCGGCCGCCTCGCCGCTGAACACGTGGTTCGAGCCGGGAGGGCGCTCCGGAGCCGTGAGCATCCGCCCCATCGCACGTGGCGACGCCCACGCATGGTCTCGAGCAATGAGGGCGAACGCGCGCCGGATGCAGCCGTGGTGGGGACTGGGCGGGGAGAACCTCGACCTGCACACCGACGCCGTCGCCTTCGAGCATCACCTCCATGCATGGCAGTCCCGTCGTCGACGCGGCGAGGGCGTGTGTCTCGGCCTCATCGGGCCCGACGGGCTCATGGGCGAGATGCAGATCTGGCACCTGTCTCCGGGTGGTCTCACGTGCGAGGTCGGGTTCTGGATGTCGCCGGAGGCGCCGTCGGTGACGAGGTCCGCCAGTGCCTGCGTGGGGTTCGCGCTGGACCAGATCTTCACGGGGCTCGGCATCCAGCGGATCGATGCACCCGTCGCGGCGGCCAACCAGCTTCCTCGTGCCCTGCTCCGGCTGGGTGGGTTCGAGATCGACGCCAGGATCCCGCGGTGGCGCGAACTGCACGGTGAGCTGGTCGATTACGACCTCTTCGGGCTGACACCGGAGCGGTGGGAGGCTGTGCGGGACCACGGTTGGGCCGTCATGGGCGCGTGGGGACCGGACGAACCCAGACGTGCTCAGGCCTCGCGGAGACGCGGCAGTGGGACGACGTAGCGAGCGTTCGACCCCGCCCGGCGGAGCTGCATGACGACTTCGTCGGCGATGTCCCAGGTGAGGATGAGGACCTCCTCGGGGGCGCGCCGCACGAGTTCGTCGGGGGAGACGATCGGCACGCCGACGCCCGGCATCCGGCGTCCCTGTTTCTCGGGGGACAGGTCGGCGGTGTACGGCAGCAGGTCGGGACCGATGTCGGCCGCGCCGAGGAACGTGCACGCCTTGGATCCCGCGCCATAGGCGGCGATGGTGCGTCCGGTGTCCTTCGCCGCCTGTAGGTGCCCGACCACGTCGGTGCGGACGGTCCGTGCCAGGTCGCGCAGCAGGGCGTACCCGGCCGGGTCGGTGATGCCGGCGTCCTTCTCGGCGGTGAGGATCTCGGCCACCGTCTCCGACGGTTCGCAGCCGTTCCCTGCGCGGCGTGCGACGACGAGGAGGCATCCACCGAAGACCTCCTCGGCCCAGGCGTCGACGATGACCAGCCCGTGCCGCTCACACGTGGCCGACCAGGCGTGCAGCGAGAAGTACAGCGGGTGTCCGTGCCGGACGGTGTCGAACTGGCCGCCACGCACCTGCCGCAGGGCGTGGTGGAACTCGATGACGAGCGCCCCGTGCTCACCCAGCGCCGTGACGCGCTCGGCGAGGTCGGAATCCATGCGCTCGGAGTGGATGATCGACTGGTTGTCGATGACGAGGTCGGCGTCCGTGTCGACCTCGGCTGCACCCCGAGTTCGCCATGCCTCGATCCACGACCCTCCGTGGTGGCTGGAGAACTCCCGTACGCGCGGGCGCTCCGGCAGCTCCACCCGGTCGAGGATGCGGGTCGTGACCTCCTCGGCGTGACGCCGCAGGGTCGCGCTCTCGACGGCCAGCGCCTCCTCCTCCGGTGGGGAGACGTGGTCGAGCTGGACCAGCGTGCAGCCGCGGCACATCGTCAGGCCCAGTGGCCACCGGGGGTCGGGGCCGGGGTCGTCGGCGGGAGGAAAGTGGTCGCAGGCGGACTGCCGGCCGAGGTCGAGCACCTGTTCCAGGCGGTCGCCGCCGCAGCCGCGACAGGTGAGGATCGGCGCACCTGGGGTCAGTGACGTGTCGGGCATCCTCGCTCCTTCGCGATGGTCGGCGCGTGTCTCAGAACAGCGGTGAGGCGAGCACGAGCTTCTCGCAGCGGAACGCCTCGGCGTAGCGGTGCCGGCACTCCATCCCGCGCAGGCGGGCGAGGGCGGAGAACGTCTCGGCGTCCCACCAGTCCTTGCCGTGCTGGCTGGGGTAGTGGGCATCGAGTGCCGCCCACTTGGCCGCGACGGATTCCTCGATGAGCGGCTGGTAGACGTTGGCGCCCGACCTACCGAGGTCGCCGTCCCACTTGGGGATCTCGAACTGCAGCACGAGGTGGTCGCGGAAGGCCGTCGGGGCGGATTCCCCGAGGAGGCGGTGGTCCTGGTGGGCGTCGTGCCGCTGGTGGGTGAGGACGACGTCCCAGGGTTGGCGGGACAGGTCGCCGAGGATGTCTTTGACCCGGTCGTAGTCGACGGGGAGGCGGGTGTCGCGCAGGTCGTGCACGACGACCTCGACGTTCGCCGGAGCGATCAGCGCCGCGAGGCAGGCGCGCGACTCCTCCGCGCGCTGCGGCGTGGATGTGAGGACGACGCAGGTGAACTCGGTGTCGGGGGCCGCCTGCGCCCACGTGTGCAGGGTGCCGCCGGCGCCGATCTCGATGTCGTCGCAATGGGCACCGACGGCGAGGACGCGGCGGGGAGCGTCGGTCGGCGGGGGCAGGAGCGTCAGCACGTCCGCCTCACCTCCCCGACAGCAACGCCGAGGGAGGCATCTTCGCCAGGGCGCCGTTCTCGCGCCACAGTTGCCAGGGCGCTTCGCCGCTGGTGGCGAGGTTCTCGAGGGCGACGCGCTCCTTGACGGTGTCGGCCGGCATCCAGAACCCGTCGTAGGGGTAGGCGCGGACCTGCCCCTGGGCTGAGAGGCGGGTCAGAGTGTCGCCGACGAGGTCGTGGCCCGGCCGCAGCTCGTCCAGGACCTCGCGTCGCATGACGAAGTAGCCGCCGTTCTCGCGCACGGGGACCTCGCTGATCGACCGGATGCCTCGGACGATGTTGTCGCCGTTGACGTCGACGATGTGGAAGGCCGATTGCGGTGGCACGGCCAGCAGGGAGACGAGTGAGTCGCCGGCGACGAACTCCTCGACCATGCGGTCGAGTGGTGCGTCGGTGAGGACGTCGGCGTAGTTGGCGAGGAACACCTCGTCGTCGCCGATATGGGGGGCGACGCGGTGCAGGCGCTCGCCGATGGGGGTGTCGATGCCGGTGTGGACGAAGGTGATCTTCCAGTCGGCGACATCGGTCGTGAGGTAGTCGACCTCGCCGGAGTCGATGACGAAGTCGTTGGAGTAGGCCTCTTCGTACTCGAGGAAATAGCGGGCGATGTGTTTGGCACCGAATCCCATCGCGAGGATGAACTCGGTGTGGCCGAAATGGGCGTAATAGCGCATGACGTGCCAGATGAGTGGGCGATCACCCACCATGGCCATCGGCTTGGGAATGTCGTCGGCGCCCTCACGCATGCGCATCCCGAATCCACCGCAGAACAGGACGACCTTCATTCCGGACTCCCTTCGAGGTCGACGACCTCCAGCTGTGGGACGGCGAAGACGAGCCGTGCACCCCAGGTCGACAGTGAGGGCGTCAGTTGACGCGTGATCTCCTCCCGCAGGTTCCATGGAAGGACGAGGACGTAATCGGGTCGGGCCTCATCGATGGCGGACGGCGCGAGGACGGGTATGCGGCTGCCCGGCAGGAATTTGCCGTGCTTGTGCGGGTTGATGTCGACGGTGAAGGGGAGGAGGTCACGCCGGATTCCGCAATGGTTGAGCAAGGTGTTCCCCTTGCCGGGTGCGCCGTATCCCACGACGGTCTTTCCGGCCTGCTGGGCGTCGAGGAGGAATCGGAGGAGGTCGCGCTTGACGGCGTGGACGGCCGCCTCGAATCCCGACAGACCCTCGAGGTCGTGCAGTCCGGCGGCCTCCTCGCGGGCGAGCAGGTCGGTGACCGCGGCCGTGGGGCCGTGCGCGTGGTTCTCGTGCTGCGCGTGGATCCGCAGTGACCCGCCGTGGGTGGGCAACTCCTCGACGTCGACGACCACGAGGCCCCCGAGTGCCAGGGCACGAGACGCGGTCTGCAGCGTGTAGTACTGGAAGTGCTCGTGGTAGATCGTGTCGTACTGACGCAGCTCGATGAGCCTCATGAGGTGGGGGACCTCGATAGTCACGGTCCCGGTGTCGGCCAGCAGCGCGGCCAGACCCTGGGTGAAGTCGGCCAGGTCGGGCACGTGGGCGTACACGTTGTTCGCGATGACCAGATCGGCCCGGCCGTGACGCTCGGCGATCTCCCGCCCCGACTGCGCCCCGAGGAAGCAGACCGTCGTGTCGATGCCCTTCTCGCGGGCGGCCGCCGCCGTGTTCTTGGTGGGTTCGATTCCGAGACAACGGATCTCACGGTCACGGACGTGCTGCAGCAGGTACCCGTCGTTGCTCGCGACCTCGACGACGAAGGAGTCCGGCGCCAGAGACAGGCGCTCCACCATGGTGTCCACATACCGGCGGGCGTGCTCGACCCATGAGGAGGAGAAGGACGAGAAGTAGGGGTAGGAGTCGGTGAAGATCTCCTCGGCCGGCAGCACCTCGGGCAACTGCACCAACAGGCAGTTCTCACAGACGCGGACATGCAGTGGATACGCCACCTCACCGAGCTCCGCGGCCTCAGAAGTAAGGATTGCCTCACAAGGCGGCGCTGCGCCCAGGTCGACGAAGGTGCGCCTCAGCGGGGATTCGCAGACTCGGCATCGCGAGGAGGTTGTGGTGTTGTTCGACATTATCTTTCCCCCTGTGCTGCGTGGCCCGTCGTGATCGCCCGGATCGTCCCCCGAGGTCATCGCGTACCCCGATCCGATGACCGCCATCACTGTAGTCGGACGTCCGTTCTCGATGGCCGGGGAGGTCGACAAGTCCTGTCATGTGCGATGTGGGCATCCCGCGCTCGGCAGAATTCTCGGCTAATCCGCCTCGAACCTCCGGCGGGGCTAGGGTTCGGGCATGCGGGTGTTCGTGGAGTTGGCCCAGAGTGTCGACCCTTCGACATGGGCCGCGCGCAATGCCGAGGGTCTCGCCGCCGACGCGTCACCTTACGGCCTGCATCACCTGGAGCGTTTCGGCCATCAGGTGCGGTTCTGCCGCGCCGGACGCACCCGGAGGGTCCGCCGCTTGGGGGAGGTCATCTCCGCGCGTTTCTGGGGTCTGCAACCGGTGTACTCCCTCCTGGCCATGAGCGACCGCCGTCGCCGCAGTGCCGATGTCGTGCTGTGCATGGACGAGCGCAACGGGATTCCTGCCACGTTCATGCCTCTGAGGACGCCGGTCGTGACGGGGGTGGCGTGGCTGGAGGATCCGGGTGAGCTGGATCCGCTCTACCGGGGGATAGCCCGCGCGGGACTGCGTCGGGCGGCCGGCGTGTTCGTGGAGTGTTCGGCCATGATCGAGCCGTTGACCAGGGATTTCGGGGTGTCCGCCGACAAGGTGCATTTCATTCACTTCGGGATCGACGAGCGGCACTTCTACCCGTCGGAGGAGCCCCCGATCCCCGGGCGCGTCTTCTCCGTGGGGGACGATCGGATGCGCGACTACGACACGCTCATCGGGGCACTCGAACAGGTGCGGCGCCAGGCGCCCTCGGCGTCGGCAGAGGTGGCGACCACTATGCCGGTGGAGTTCCCCGACTGGGTCACCGTGCACCGCCGACGCATGGATGACGCCGTGCGCGAGTGCTACCAACGCGCGAGCCTCGTGGCGCTGGCGCTGCGGCCGACCCGACAGGGGTCAGGCCTCACCGTCATCCTCGAAGCCATGGCCAGCGGCCGCCCCATCGTCGCCACTAGCAACCCTGGCCTCGACGACTACATCGCCGACGGCGAGACCGGCATCCTCGTCCCTCCCGGCGACCGGCACGCCATGGCTGAGGCCATCGGCGGCCTGCTCGAGGACCCCGCTCGCGCCCGCGCCATGGGCCAACGCGGCCGCAATCGCATCCAGGAGCACTTCACCACGCGACACATGGCGGGAGAGTTGGCCGCCGTGCTGCGCAAGGCGGTGGGTGTCACCACTGATCACGGACCGACGAGCCTCGAGACGGGTTGAGCGGTTCCGTTCGCAGAACCGTTCACCCGTCTCTGCTCGTCTTCAGCCTGCCTGCGTGACGCGGGCGGAGATCACCTGGCGGTAGGTGGGCGCAGCTCCCGACTGGGTGCCCCGGTAGAGGCCGCTCCGGCTCACGAGGTGATCCATGCCGGGGTACATCGTGCCAGGACGGAGGCCCCCTTGATGGACGTGGGGCGCCACTGGTTGAGGACCTGGCGCCCATCCACCCATGCGCTGACCCACCCCTTGGTCGAGTCGGCCGAGAGATAGGTCTGAACCTTGACCCTCACGGGCTTCCCGTCCGTCCACGTGGTCAGCGGGGCGAGCCACTCGTAGTTGCGACGCGACCAGTCCTGGTTGGGGTGCCCGGCTCCGCCACCGAGCCGCAGCTGCCCGTTGCGGACCGCAAGAGTCATGGCGGGCCCCGGCCACGAGGCGTCCTTCATGGGCCCGTGGAGCTGCCAGATGACGTGCCAGTTGCTGTCGCCCTGGGCCACGGCGCCCAACTGCCCCGTGTAGGTCGCTTCGTGCGTCACCGTCTGCCCCTCGCGGTATTGCGTGACGGTGCGATTGGTGCCCCAATGCGTCTCGGTGCGTCGGGTAGCGGCCGGGTTGCCCTGGGCCGGCAGGTCGTAGATCCAAGTGTCGTTGGCGCAGACGGGGTCGGAGGCACTTCCCTGCGTTTGCGAGAAGGGGGACACGATGGTCGTTCCACAGTTCAGCGACGAGGCCTGAACCGTGTTGATGGTTGTGGGGGTCGACGCTGCGGAGGCAGAAGGAGAAGATGCGGCAGCGGTCGATACGACGAACGGTGCGGCAGCGAGAACAGAGGCCGCAATGAGCGTGACGGGGGTACGACGAGACATGAGTGGTATCTCCATGGCAGGAAGAGAGCTGACGGCCTTCGGGGCCGGCTGCCGCGTGGCAGTGCGGCTCTCTCCCATCGGCGAGGGCGCTGCGCCCGCGAGTCCTCGCGTCGCCACTTGCATTCATCGGGCAGACGGCTGCACCCCGTCGGACGGGGTGCAGCCGTTGACGGAAGCGCGAGAAGCCTTCAGTTGGAACGAGCCTCGATGATGCGCTGAGTGATCACCTGTGTCGTCTCGGGTGGTGGTGCTCCCTGACTGCCGCGATACAGCCCGATCCGGCTGGCGACCGTCGCCTGTCCCGGGTAGAGCGTTCCGCTCCTGAAAGCGGTGCGGGAGATAGGGTGCCACTGGTTGACGACTTCACGGCCGTCCACACTGCCGGAGACCCACCCCTTAGCGGGGTCCGACGAGAGATGGACATCGACGGTGACTCTGTAGGTCTGGCCGTCACGAATGGAGGTGAGCGGCCGGAGCCACTCGTGGTTGGCTGTCGTCCAGTTCTGCCCCGGCCACCCGGCTCCGCCGGTAAGCGCCAACTGGCCGTTACGGATTCGAAGCGCGACGGGCGGCGGCTTCCACTGGCCGTTGGTCGGGCCGTGGAGCTGCCAGGCGATGTGCCAGTGTCGGTCGTCCGCCCCGGCGACGCCTAGGTTGGGCGTGATCTCGAGCTGGTGATGCAGCGTCTGGCCCTCGCGACCGACGACCGGGCGCCCGTCGGCCACGACGAACAGCTCACTTCGACGAGGGTTCGCAGGCCGGTCGACACCGGGCACGACGAAGGTCCAGAGACCGTTGATGCACATCGGCCGCTCGGCCCCTCCCTCCACGGCGGTGAGAATTCTCGGATCGACCTCGGGGCAGTTGACTGCGATGGCGGTGGCCGTGGCGGATTCGGCAGGGGAAGTGTTGGCGGCGCTACACGCGGTGGCGCTCAATAGCGCCACTACGGGAAGCGCAACCAATCTGAGTCCGTTCATGGAGACAACCTCGATCTCAGCCTTGAGCGGCGGTGATGGCCTGGTCAGGGGTGCCGTCCCAACTGAGCCTGCGGTGCAGGCGACCACTAGGCGAGACGGGCCGAATCGCGCACGCCGACAGGTTTCCACGGAGACCAGGCGGTCGGCGCGCTCACTGTAGTTCAGGCCAGGTACTCGACGTCTATAGTCGCCTGGGTGAAGGTCTTGTGGCTGGCCCCGTGGTTTCGAACGCTTTCTGTGGCCTGGGCGGACGGCCTCCGGGCCCTCGGGCACGAGGTCGTCGTCGTCACCACCGACCAGCACTTCGACGCTCCGTCCCTCCATCCCGACGACGTCCTGTTCCGGCGCCCTTGGCGCAGCGCCGCAGGGGCGGCAGAGCTGGCGGAGGCCGCTCGGTATGTGCGGCGCTTCCACCCGGACGTGGTGGTGAGTGAGCTCACTCGGGACCCGCGGTTCCTGCTGGTGGCGCCGTTCGATGTCCCGCTTCTGGTGACGACGCACGATGCCCGGCCGCACGATGCGGCCAATGCCACCCCACTCATGCGGCGATTGGCTGCCGGGGTCCTGGGGCGACGGGCCCACGCCGAGGTGTGCTTCAGCAATCATGTTCGGTCGGAGTTGGGCAGGCGCCGTCATCCCGTGTATGTGGTCCCGCTCACGAGTGAGATGCCGGAGTGGCAGACACCTCCCCATGTGTCGGCGGGGCAGCGCCGTGACTTCCTGGTTGTGGGCCGCCTCTCCCAGTACAAGAACATCCCCGTCATCCTCGACGCGTACCGGCTCCACCAGCAGTCCAGGGCTTTTCGAGATGACCGTCTGGTCATCGTGGGGGGCGGTGACCCCGGGTGTGAGATCCCTGCGGACGTCGAATGGGTACGGGGCCGGTTTCGCTTCGACGAATTGGCGCCGAGGCTCGCGGCTGCTAAGGCATCGATCTGCCTGTACTCGACCGGGTCGCAGAGTGGGGTGCAGGTCCTGGGGGCTCAATGCGGGGTTCGGACGATCGTCAGTGACGTGGGTGGCCTCCCCGAGTACCTACCGTCGGAGGAGTCCGCGTTGCCGTACGCTGATGCGGCTCCACTTGCCGCCGAGCTCGATCGTTCGGCGGACCCCCACGTAGCAGCGGAAGATGGGATGCGGCACCGGCTCCTGTACGAATCACGGTTCTCCGTGAGGGAAAGCACGAATGTCTGGGCAGCCTTATTGGAGCATGTGCGTCGAGGGTAATGCTCGGTGCCAAGGCAGGGGATTGCCGACAAGTCTCCGGTCGCCGTGTCCCATCGCGGACGCCGCACGAGCGGACGAAGGACATGAGGAGGAGTGGGCGTGGCTGACGGAGGCGTCCTCGCGCGTGGCGTAATGACCGTCACCGGCGCCAGGGTTCTTGGTCTGATCTTCTCCCTCGTGCAGGTTAAGCTTGCGGTCACCTATCTCGGTCCGACCGGCTACGGGTTGCTCATGACGGCCACACTGTTCGTCAACAGCTTCGGAGCCTGGACAGAGCTCGGGATGGGCAATGTGGTGGTCAGGCGGGTATCCGGTCGCGGCATGGACCTGCAGAGGCAGGTGGGGCTGTCGATGACCGTGAGCATGCTGATCGTGTTCCCGATGGTCATGGTGGCCAACATGGCCGCTCGACTGTTGTACGCCGATCAGCCGTTGGTGCAGCTGGGAATCGCTATTCTCTCCGTGGGACTAATCGCGAGTACCTGGGCCTTGCGATACGCCCCGGTTGCTCAGGTCCACAGCCGCTTTGGACACTACGCCGCAGCCGACCTGATCGGCAGGGCCCTCAGCCTGGCCTTGGTCGGCGTCACGGTCGCGATGGATCTAGGCCTGGTGTGGTTCTTTCTCGCTCAGCTCATGGTCCCCGTCGGGCAGATGATCGCGATGACCCGGCTCGGCAAGTTGATCGGCGGCTTTCGGCCGGTATGGAACCGTCGCGAGATGTGGGACCTCCTGCGAGAGACCCTGCCGATGACCTATATCGCGGCGGTGGGGGTTCTGTACTTCACCATCGACGGGGTGATGCTGAGCCAGCTGTCGACCACTGAGCAGGTGGGTGCGTATGGCATGGCCTACCGGATCGTCGGCAATTTCACCATCGTCTCTGCCAGCATTGCGTCGGTACTGGCAGCGCGCTTCGCGCAGGACGCCGCCACCGAGCGGGCTGCCTTCACCACCACCATCCGATCATCGCTCCAGGCGGTTCTCATTGTGGCTGCACCACTCGCTGTTCTGGTGATGGGGTTGGCCCCCGATGTCATAATCCTGCTCGGGTCCAAAGAGATGGCCGGGTTGGCCTCGGGGCCACTCGGTCTCGTCGCTATCGGGGTCGGAATCGGCATGATGAGCGCGGTCATGTCCGCTGCCCTGATCGCCGACTACCAGCAACGCATTCTGACGATCCTCAACACCGCAAATCTGCTGCTCAACATCACCGCCAACATCGTCCTCATCCCGATGTACGGGGCCACCGGGGCGGCGATCTCGCTCATTATGTCCGAGACCAGCGGCTTCGTCATCTGCCTCGCACTTCTCATTCGCCGCTACGGGCAATGTCTGCCGGTGGGAACCGTCCTGCGGCTCGTGCCCGCGCTGGCCGTCGGTCTCGCGACCGAGGCCCTGATCGATGGGCACTGGGGTGTGCGGATCCTCCTCGTGGGGCTCGCCTACGGCCTAGGCCTGCTCGTCTTCCGGGTGGTGGCTCTGAAGGACGTCCGGACCTTGATGAAACGTGGTGGGTGAGGCTTCTGCATCACCCACCACGCGCCGATAGATGTCCATCAGCGTGTAGGTGCGATCGGGCTCGACCCACCCTCGCGCACGGAGCACGTCATGGAGCCTCGTACGCTCGGTCTCCGTCAACGGATCGGCCTGTAGCGCGGACGCGACGCCCGCAGCGATGGCAGAAGGGTCATGCTTTGTGAGTGTGATGGCCTCCGGAACGTCGTCGGCGATCGACCGTAGGCCGGGGAGATCGACTGCGACGACCCGTAGTCCGGCTGCCAATGCCTCCTTGACTGCCACAGGCATACCCTCCCGCTCACTTGTCAGCAGCCCCACCCGGGCCACCTCCATGGCGTCAGGGATGGCCGAGACCTCATGTCTGTCCAAGCTGTCCAGTGCCCTCACCCCCGCGATCAGGCCTACAGCGGCCTCCGCGAGAGGGAAGCGCTTGACGACGCGGTGCCGACTGGACAGGAAGAGCACGCCCTGGCGCTCCACCGGCTGTGGTGGGATCACCGGCAGGCCGACGGCCTGACCCAGCACGACGACCCGGCCGCGCTGTGGCCTTGGCAGCTGATAGACCATGGTGTCGTCCTGAACGATGATCCGCCGTGCCCGCGCAGCGCCGGCCACGCTGAGGAGGTACTGGATCCAGTACTTGCTCCAGCGAGGTCGCGGACCCAACGCGATGTCGGAGCCGTGCATCGTCACCACCAACGGGGTCCTCCCGCAGCAGAGTGCCGCAACGAACCCGGAGGTGCCGTAGTGCGCATGCACGACATCGGCACAGCGCGAATGGGCGAGAACCGCCCGGGCCTGGCGCAGATATCCCCGCCAGCCGGGCTGCTTGCGAATCACGCCCACATCGAGGCCGGCCTCCCGCAGTGCCGCCACTTCCTTCTTGACCACGACCCCTCTGACCGGGTCGGCCTTCGTCGGGAACATCGCCGTCACCACCAGGACGCGGGGGCGGGGGCGGTCATCGCGCGAACACCTCGTCGCGCACGTTGCGATATTTGTCGATCATGACGGCCTCCGTGTATCGATCGAGCACCCGCGCCCGTCCGGCGTCGCCGATCCGGCGGCGGGCTCCGTCGTCTCGCAGCAGCGGCTCCAGCGCTGCCACCCACGCGTCCACCGTGTTCGGCTCGACGAGGACACCCGCACCCCCGTGCAACACCTCGGGTACTGAGGCGACCGCCGAGGACGCGACCGGCAAACCCGCTGCCATCGCCTCGAGAATCGTCATGGGCTGAGCCTCGAAGCGGCTGCTCGTGCAGAACAGGTCGGCACCGGCCAGCACACCCGCAACGTCGGTGCACCATCCGCGGAGTCGAATGCGCTCGGTCAGGCTCGCCGGGATCGCGGCACGGATGGTGTCACGGTCCGGGCCGTCGCCCCAGATGTCGAAGACCCACTGCAGGTGTTCGAGCCTGCTGAGGGCGCGCACCAGAAGCGGAACCTGCTTGAAGTCGGCCAGCCGCCCGATCGAGACCACTGTCGGAGCGGTGCGCTCCTCCTCGGTGGACTCCGGCTCGAACCCTGAGGGGTCGATACCGTTAGGCACTACCCAATAGCGCCCTCGGTCGAGTTTCTGGTGGACGGCATGGTCGCGCCGGTGTCCCTCCGCCAGGTAGATCATGCCGTCCGCCAGGCGCATCAGAGCAGAGTCTCCCGATCTGAAGACCGGGCTGTCGGGTGCCGCGTAATGGTGATTGGCCACCACCCACCGGGCTCGTGGCGCGTTCGCGGCCCTCCATGCGGCGCCATAAGCCAGTTCGATTCGCGTGGTACCCGTGATGAGCAGGGTCCGCGCGCCCGCGTCCCTGGCCACCGAGTGGTAAGGGGCAACCCGGACATCGACGTTCGGGGCGACGTGCTCTCTGAGGTCACCCTCGGCCTGCAGGAGGCGCAGGGTGACCTTCTCTCCCGCGGCAGCAAGCCCGTTCGCCAGGGCGACGCGTTGCCGCTCCGCGCCGCCGAACGAGAGGGTCGGTGAAGTGATGACGAAGTCGGCGGCGGAGGCGCGGCGAACCCGGCGCTTGGAGGGCTGCAGGCGGTCAATGGCCGCCGTGCTGATCTCGAAAGCTCGACCCGAAGCTCGTCCGTGGTGAATCGTCAGGTACCGGACCCGGTTCTCCTGCAACAAGGTTGCGCTTCGCGAGGTCGCCGCGGCGACGTCACTGACGGTGCCTGCTGCCCGGTGGACGATCCCCTTCTCGGGAACGGACGCCAGTGTGTACCCCTGCGAGCGGGCTCGCCGGCACCAGTCCGCTTCCTCGCCGTAGAGGAAGTAGCGTTCGTCGAACTCGCCGACAAAGAACCAGGCGGCGCGCGAGATGAGGAGTCCCGCACCTGTGAGATACCCGTTCACCTCGTGGGGCTGTCGGGCGTAGGCCATCGAGAGCACCGAAAGGCGGCCCAGCCGGTCCTCCCATCCGGCATAGTTCACGAGTTGACGCAGCAACGTGGGCTCTCGATGCGCGTTGTCCCACGGGCGGTGCCGCTCATCCGCGATCCATGGTGCCGCAGCAGCGACGTCGGCGGATCGGAGTGCCTCCCGGCAGCCGGTCAGGTCACTGACCAACTCCGCGTCCGGATTGAGGAGGAAGAAGGTCGGAGAGTCTGACATCCGCACGAGGCGGTTCACCGCGGCCGCGAAACCGATGTTCTCGTCGTGGAAGGTCCAGCGGACCTCGGGCCGCGTCGTCGAGAGCCTGCGGATGTCGGGGCTGCCGTCGGAAGCGTTGTCCCACACATACACGGTGCTGTCGGGAAGGTGCCGTTCTACCGATTCGAGGCACCGCTGGAGGAGATCGGCCCGGCGGTAACTGACGATCAGGACGTCGGGTGAAGTGGGTCGTTTCACGCTGGCTCCCTTCGAGGTATGCGATCGGGTCCGTCGACGTATCGAGCCGAAGTCGCTTGCCACCCAATCGCATACGGGGGCCTGCAGCCAATGGGTGGTCCCGTCCGAGGTCCATCCTGGCGTGCCCCGGCCGTAGCGCCAAAGTCGTGGGCCCGCCTGACTGAGTATCGCCCACCCAAGGCCCCGGTGAGAGGGGGCGGGGATCCGGCGCCCTCCGCTACCCTCGAAGGGCCTCATGCGGCGGCGGCGAGACCGCAGTCCGCTCGAGGGGTGGAAGGCGGGGCGAGAGGAGGGCTCGATGACTGGACCCGTGACGAGGCCAGGCGTCGATGCCCGACCCCGCGGGGACTCGCCGGTGGCGTACCTGGGCTTCGGCGCCGCGGTACTGGCGGTCTTCCTGAGCGCCATGGGCGACTCGATCGTCCCGATTGCACTCCCGGTCGTGGTTCTACTCGCGATGTACCTGTTCACCCACCCGCGCATCGTGGTCATCCTGCTGATGGTGGTGTGGGCCGGCCCCGTCGATCAGATGCTTCTCCAACGTCCAGTCGGTGGCCTTCGCGTGACTGCGGGGTTGCTCCTCATCGGTATCGGTCTGGGCTGGGTGATCGTCTCGCGACTGACCGGGCGAGGGCCGCGCCGCCGGGATGCGGGATATGCCTTCCTGGGGCCATTCGCCCTCTTCTTCGTCGCGCTCGCCATCTCCATGGGAACGGCCATCGTCGGAGGAGAGGCTCGTGGGGCGGTCGTCAACGCCGGCCTGGCCTGCATGGGTGGTCTCGTCTACTTCCTTGCAAGAGATGCCTATTCCGGCGAGCCGGAAACCCTGGCCCGGCACATGGTGATCACCACGGGTATTTGCGCGGCTGTAGTCGTCTTCGGAGTGGCTACAGGCCTCGATGTCCTGTATGGGCGTCAGATCGGCTATGTCCTCACGGGCGGGCTGGCGCGTGAGGCCGTGCGCATCGATCCGCCGTTGTTACGGCTTCTGAGCATCACCATCCTCATGCTCGGGCCGGGGAAGGTGTTGTCGTCCGGTCGATGGCGACGTTGGCGTCTCCCACTGCTTTTCGCCATGCTTCTGGCGGAGGTGCTGAGCCTCACCCGCAGCACCTGGGCCCCCTGATCCTGGCCACCGTTCTCATCCCGGTGATCGCGGTGCGTCGACGCAAGTTGGTCGTTCTGGGCCGGTACATGGCGGTGATGACCCTGGCCCTGGTCCTGGCGCTGACCGGCGCATCGGCGGGGCTGTTCGGAGATCAAGGGCGTGTGGCGGCCGAGCGCCTCTACAGCGCCACCCAGGCCTCCGCACTCACCGACAACAGTCTTGAGGACCGCCTACAGGAGAACGAGGCGGCACTCAAGACGATCCAGGAGCACCCCGTCCTCGGTATCGGCATCACGCGTGAGTTCGGCATCCTGGGTCGCATCCCGGATCCGATCGACGAGAACTTCAGCCTGTACGGACCACAACGGTTCATTCACCAGAGCTACCTGGGTCTGTGGATGTGGTTCGGGATCCCCGGTGTAGCGGCCATCGGGTGGCTGGCCGTCGCCCTGGTGGGAATGGGGCGGCGCATCCTGTCGGTGGGGACCGTGGCACGTCATGCACCGATCGCGGCGCTGGCGGGACTCATCGTCCTCGGAGTCAGCTCCACGTTCCAGACCAACATCATGTACCCGCCGGCCCACCTCGCTCTGGGCCTCGGCTTGGCCTATATCGAGACCTGGTGGAGGGGGCGGGCCGCATCGATCACGGCGCGACAAGACGTTCGAGGGCGAGCCGTCCAACCCCGTATGAACGAAGCTCCAGACGCTTCACAACGCAAGACGCCAACTCAGATCGTTCACTGAAGGGACGCTCATGACCATCGCCGACCTCCGTCGCGCCCTATCTCGGAGCTGGGTGCTGCTCCTGGTCTTCGTGCTGCTCGGCGCCTTGGCGGGACTGCTGGGCTCGCTGCTGTCGCCCGCCTCCTACCAGAGCACCGCCAGGACCACCGTATCGGCGAACTCCACCGAGGGGGACGTGGGGGCTCTGTACCAGGTGACCCAGGCGATCCGCGTGATGATGCCGCAGTACACCTCCTGGGCCACCAGCGAGGAGGTCCGACAGAAGGCACTGACGGCGGCGGGTGTCCAAGACGAGGGCATCTCAGGTACGGACATCGCGTCCTCGCCGGACTCCACCGTGCTCACCTGGACGACGACGGGCACCGACCCCGCGGAGGTGCAGAAGTTCCTCGACGCCTCGGTGGCAGCCTTCCAGGAGAGGGTCCACAGCGCATCTCCCCGAGCCGAGGGCCAGCCCGTCGTGACGATCCAGGTTGACGCGCCGGCGAGCCCCGCTGAGCGGGCCAGCCTAATTCCGCGACCGCTCGCCATCGCGCTCGGCGCTGCCGTCGGCTTCCTCGCGTGGTTGTTCGTTGCGCTGTCCCGCAGCCACGACGACAAGCTGGCCTACAACCCCGAAGAGGTCGAGAAAGCCCTGGACGCCGTTGTCGTCAGCGAACTGCGCGGCGACGCGTCGTCCCGTCGCCGTGCCTGGCAGTACCTCGCCAGTTTCATGTCAGAGCGATCCGCTCCCGGGCCGGTGCTGCTCCTCGGCACAGGAAGCACCCCCAGTTCCTCCGACGCGGCTCAGTTGGAGACGGCGCTCGCGGAATGCTCCGGCAGCGACGGGTACCGCGTCACCTCCGGTCGACTCGGCGCAGCCACGACCTCGACGCAGGTCGCCGCCGCGACCGGCACCGTCCTCATGCTGACGCAGGGAAAGGACGACCTCGACGCTCTACGTCCCGAGGTGCGCAGCATGCGGACGGTGGCCAAGGGCCCGGTCGCTACTGTGCTGGATTCGAGGGCGTGAGCCATCAACTTCAGCTGGCGTCCCCGGCGCACGCGCCGGTCAGCCGGTCACGCGCCGGGGGCGGGATGAAGCCGGTCGACCGGATCTTGTCCAACCGGAGAGCGCTGTGCATCGGTCGGAGTGCCATGTCCTTGCCGGCGGCGTACTCGGCAGAGCCCACCCGCGACACGTCGCCACTGGAGCGACCGCACAGTTCGAACACGTCGGCGGCGATGTCGGCCCAACTCTGCACGGGGCCCGCGTTGGTGAGGTTGTAGGTGCCGTAGCCGGCCCCCGACTCCAACAGGTGCACGATGCCGGCAGCGATGTCCTCCGTGAAGCTGAGACGGCCGAACTGGTCGTCGACCACCGACGGACTGATGCCCTTCTCGGCGAGCTTCCTCATCGTTGCGACGAAGTTCTTGCCCTCACCGACGACCCAGCTGGTCCGCACGATGTAGTGACGCGGATAGCCCGCGACGATCGCATCACCCGCGGCCTTCGTCTGCCCGTACACTCCGAGCGGACTGAACGCCTCATCCTCGTCGTGCTCCTCCGCCGTCCCGTCGAATACGTAGTCGCTTGAGACATGCACCAGCGGCACACCGCGCTCCGCCGCGAGCCGGGTCAGGTGCGCCACCCCGGTGACATTCGTCGTCCACGCCTCCCGGCGGCCCTCCGCGCTCTCCGCCGCATCCACCGCCGTGTAGGCCGCGGCGTTGACTACGGCCGACACGTCCCGCCACTCGATCCGATCCAACGACTCAGGGTCGGCCAGGTCGGCCTCCGCACGGGGCAGCGCGATTGCCCCCGGGAGGGCCTGCTGCAGGGCTCGACCGAGCTGTCCACCCGCCCCGAGGATCAACGGGCGAGGGGCCGTGACAGGGCGGGAGTCTGCCAACACCGGGTGCGTCCGGTCCGCGTCCGACACCGTCGCCCGCTCCAGCGGGATCGGCCAGTCGATGCCGAGCACCGGATCGCCGAGCTGCACGAACGTGTACCGCTCCTTGGCCTCCGGGCTCCAGTGCTCGTTGACGAGGTAGGCGTACGCCGTGGCGGGCTCGAGGGTCTGGTAGGCGTTGCCCACCCCCGAGGCACGAACACCGCGGTGTCCGGACCGATCTCCACGGTGACGACGCGCCCGTGCGACTCGCCCTCGCGCAGGTCGACCCAGGCGCCGAACACCCGACCGGTCGCCACCGAGACGAACTTGTCCCACGGCTCGGCGTGGATGCCGCGGGTCACGCCCACCTCGTCGTTGAACGAGACGTTTTGCTGCACCGGCCCGAAATCGGGAAGGCCTGCGGCGGTCATCTTGGCCCGCTGCCAGTTCTCCTTGAACCAGCCGCGATTGTCGCCGTGGACGGGCAGGTCGAGGATGAGCAGGCCGGGGATGTCGGTCGTGCGCACGGCGAGGTCGCTCACAGCAGGGGTCCTTCGGGTCGGAGGGGGAGCGGAGGTCACTGGCCCTTGGCCGCGTACTTGGCCTCGGCGGCGGCCTTCTGCACCCGCCACCACGCCTCGTTGTCGCGGTACCACGCGATGGTGTCGGCCAGGCCGGAGCGGAAGTCGGAGAAGCGCGGCTCCCAACCCAATTCGGTGCGCAGGCGGGTCGCGTCGATGGCGTAGCGCAGGTCGTGTCCGACGCGGTCGGTCACGTGGTCGTAGGCGTCGCGCGGCTGCCCCATGAGTTCGAGGATCAGCTCGACGACGTCCTTGTTGTTCTGCTCACCGTCGGCGCCGATGAGGTACGTCTCGCCGATCGTGCCCGCCTCGATGATGCGCAGCACCGCGGCGTTGTGGTCGTCCACGTGGATCCAGTCGCGCACGTTCTCACCGGCCCCGTACAGCTTGGGTCGCACCCCGTCGACGACGTTCGTGATCTGACGGGGGATGAACTTCTCGACGTGCTGATACGGGCCGTAGTTGTTCGAGCAGTTGCTGATCGTGGCCCGCACACCGAAGGAGCGCACCCACGCGCGCACCAGCAGGTCCGAGCCCGCCTTGGTGGAGGAATACGGGCTGGACGGGTTGTACGGCGTCGACTCGGTGAACTTGGCCGGATCATCGAGTGCCAGATCGCCGTACACCTCGTCGGTCGAGATGTGGTGATAGCGCGTGTCGTGCCGCCGCACCGCCTCCAGCAGCGTGAACGTGCCCACGAGGTTGGTGTCGACGAACGGGGAGGGGTCCGACAGGGAGTTGTCGTTGTGGGACTCGGCGGCGAAGTGGACCACCAGATCGTGCCCCGCGACGAGCGGAGTCACGAGTTCGGCATCGGCGATGTCGCCCTGGACGAGCCGCACACGGTTCTCGGGCAGTCCCTCGAGGGTGCGGGGATCCCCGGCGTAGGTGAGTTTGTCGAGCACCGTCACCTCATCGTCGGTGTGATCCACGAGGTGACGGACGAAGTTCGAACCGATGAAACCGGCGCCGCCGGTCACGAGCACGCGAGCCATGGGCGCCATCGTACGGGTGGGCAGGACAACGCTACCGGCGCCCGGGGGCAGACTGGACATGCGTCAAGATGGGTCTATGCGCGGCATCATCCTCGCCGGTGGAACCGGCTCTCGTCTGCACCCGATCACTCAGGGCATCAGCAAGCAACTCGTGCCTGTGTACGACAAGCCGATGATCTACTTCCCGCTCACCACCCTCATCCTGTCCGGGATCTCGGAGATTCTCGTCATCACGACACCCCACGAGGCAGAGGGATTCCGACGCCTCTTGGGTGATGGGTCTCGCTTCGGTGTGGCCATCTCCTACGCGCAGCAACCTGCCCCCGACGGTCTCGCTCAGGCGTTCACCATCGGTGCCGACTTCATCGGGCGCGAGGAGGTATGCCTCGTGCTCGGGGACAACGTCTTCTACGGACCTGGGCTGGGAACGCAGCTCGCTCGGATGCGGGATGTGCAGGGCGGTGTCGTCTTCGCCTATTGGGTCGCCGACCCCAGCGCCTACGGTGTCGTCGAGTTCGATCCCGACGGGGTGGTCCTCGGGATCGAAGAGAAGCCTTCGACTCCGAAGTCCAACTACGCGGTACCCGGCCTGTACTTCTACGACAACGACGTCGTCGACATCGCCCGCAACCTTGAACCCTCCAGCCGCGGCGAGTACGAGATCACCGACGTCAACCGGGCCTACCTCGAACGAGGGCAGCTACGAGTCGAGGTCCTTCCACGCGGCACGGCGTGGCTCGACACAGGCACCTTCGACGCCTTGAAGGACGCCGGCGATTTCGTCCGGACGGTTCAAGCCCGTCAGGGCCTTCAGGTCGGGTGCCCCGAAGAGGCCGCGTGGCGCATGGGCTTCCTCGATGACGGGGAGCTCATGACGCGGGCCGACGCGTTGGCCAAGTCCGGATATGGCCAGTACCTGCGCGAACTCGTGCAGCGGCGGGCTCACGGTCCGGCCGACAGCGACAACCTGCTCGGATGACGGCGCCCGGTGTCGAGACGGGATGACGGCGCCCGGTATCGAGACGGCCGGCGACCGGATCGTCCCAGCTGCGATCCGGTGCGTCACTGGCTGACGCGCTTCACCCCAGCCAGTACGGCCTCAACTCAAACCTCATCCGACTCGTGCTTGCCGACGGCGTATCATCTACCACGCCTTCCGACTCAGCGGGACGCCGATTCCGGGGACCCCGCTCGAGCAAGGGCTCGAGAACATCTGGGTCGATGGTTTCTTCGTCGTCTCCGGCTACCTCATCGTCTCGAGCTGGATGCGACGTCCGCGTGCCACGGACTTCCTCCGGAACAGACTTCTTCGGCTCTATCCGGCCTTCTTCGTGTGCCTCCTGGTGACCGCATTCGTGTTCGCGCCTCTGGGTGCAGCGTTGTCGGGGATCGAGGTGGGCCTCGGCCAACAGGCCCGGTACGTCCTGGTCAACCTCGGTCTGTACATGCGTGAGTACGACATCGGCGGGACTCCATCGGGCGTTCCTTGGCCCGAGGCGTGGAACGGGTCGCTCTGGACTCTCTTCTGGGAGTTCTTGTGTTACCTCGGTGTGCTGACCCTCGGGGTAGTCGGCCTCCTTCGTCGCCGCTGGGCCATCCCGCTCGTGTTCCTGGGCGCGTGGAGCCTGCAGTTGCTTGTCGAGGTCACGCCCATCGGAGACGCTCGCGTACCCCTTGGCCTCTACCGCATCGGCTCTCTGGGAATCGACGACATGGCCCGGTTCGCTGTCACGTTCAGCGCCGGTGCGTTGGTCTATCACGGCCGCAACCATCTGCCGTGTGCCTGGCGGTGGGTCGTGGCCGCGGCTGTCGGTGTTCTCCTTTCGTTGTGGCTGCCGGAGTATCGCCTCGTGGGGGCCCTCCTGCTCGCCTACGCGCTCATCGCTGCGGGGGCGCTCATGCGCCGTCCGTGGATGACGTTGCGGACGGATGTGTCGTACGGCGTCTACATCTATGCCTTCCCCGTGCAGCAACTTCTCGCGATCGTCGGGGTCCACGGATTCGGCGTCCCCGCATATGCCGTGGCGTCCCTGATGCTCACTGTGGTGTTGGCCTACGTGAGTTGGCGGTTGGTGGAGCGACCGGCCCTGGGCTACAAGGCGCGTTGAGAATCCCGCTCTGCCAAGGCGCACAGGACTCCGCGGCCGGAATCCTCCCAGCACGAGGCGCGTTCGTCGGTGGGTCCCGCACGTCCTGATTCCGGCCCTCCGGTGCTGGACCACGCGCCCGACTTGCGTCGGGTGTCGTTGAGTTGCAAGAAGATTCGTCAGAACTCGCGGCGCCACCGGTCCAGTGCGCGACGGCAGGGGCACTGTTCCTGAGCGGGGGCCGGCCTCTGCTACCGTCCAGTGTTGAACGACCATCTTGATCAGATGTCCGACGCCGAGACTCCGACCCGCGCGGTCGGTGAGTCTGAAGTCACAGGAGACAAGGGCGGGTGGTCGCACCGACCTCGACAGCCTGTGGCAGGTGAAGGAAAGACATGACCCGTCGTCTTCTGGTGGCATCGACCGGTGGCCACTTGGAACAGCTGACCCGTTTGCAACCTCGGCTGCGGCCGGTGGCGGGCGACGACGCGTTCGCCACCTTCGACGACCAACAGTCACGTTCGCTGTTGGATGGTCAAGAGGTGAACTTCGTCCCCCGGATCCCCCACGGGGGCTCAGGCAGGCCCTGCAGTGTCTGCCGTACGCCTATCGAATTCTGCGCGAGGGGGAGTACGGGTCACTTGTTTCGACCGGTTCGGCCATCGCTGTCCCGTTCATGCTGGCGGCCCGGAGCCTGGGTATCGAATGCCACTACGTGGAAAGCGCAGCCCGTTCCGACGGGCCGAGCCTGACCGGCAAGATCGTCTCGAGGATCCCAGGCGTGCGCTTGTACTCACAGTACGAGCGATGGGCCGAGGGGCCTTGGGGATACGGCGGGTCGGTCTTCGACGGCTTCGGTCTCGATGAGACCCCTGCGATCCGCGAGCGGTCGGTCGGTCGTGTCGTGGTCACGTTCGGCACCATGCGGGGGTACCCCTACCGCCGCGCGGTGAACGCGGTGCACCGACTGCTGCCCGAGTTCACGACGGCCGACGCCGATGTCCTCTGGCAAGTGGGGGACACCCCTGTGGACGGACTCCCTATCACTTCGTCGAACCTGGTTCCTGCGCGCGAACTGCGTCAGGCCATCGATGACGCCGATCTCGTGATCGCCCACGCCGGAGTCGGATCGTCGCTGCAGTTTCTCGACGCCGGCCACTGTCCTGTCCTCCTCCCACGTTCTGTGAAGCATCGAGAGCACATCGACGATCACCAGTGGTTGATCGCCAACGAGCTCCACGCCCGCAACCTCGCCGTGAGTAGGGATGCAGATGCTCTGACGGTGGATGACATCCGGCTCGCGTTGTCCCGGCGGGTTCTGCATTCGACGGCCACGCCCTTCGCCTTGCGCAGCGACCTCATCGATGCCCGGCCGGGGCAGGTCGATGTCGCCGCACCGGTGACGACGTGGTCCGACCGAGAGCAGACGGCGAGGCGGCGCAATTCGTAAGTGCGGGTGCGGACTTGGCTCACAGCCCGGGTCCTGTGGTCTGAACGCCGGCGCCCTCAGGGTGCTTTGCCTGGGTGGCGTCCGGTCTGGAATGCTCGGCCCATGACCATCCTGGTGACCGGAGGCGCTGGATACATCGGATCTCACACGGTGCTCCAGCTGCTCCAGGGCGATGCAGACGTTCTCGTTGCCGACGACTTGTCGAATGCCTCGCCACGGGTGCTCGACCGGCTGGAAGAATTGTCCGGGCGACCCGTCCCACTCGTCCGAATCGATGTCTCCGACGGGGCGTCACTCGGCGATGTCATGGACGAGTACGAGGTGTGCGAGGTTCTTCACTTCGCGGGTCTGAAGGCAGTGGGGGAGAGCGTCGTCGAGCCTCTTCGGTACTACCGCCATAACCTCGGTTCGACGCTTGCGCTGTTGGAAGCCTGCCAGAGCAGGGAAGTCCGTCGGCTGGTCTTCTCATCATCGGCCACCGTTTACGGGCCGGATGCGACATCACCCGTGACGGAGGGGCGGCAGACGTCCGCGACCAACCCGTACGGGTGGACCAAGGTCATGATCGAGCAGATCCTCCGGGACCTGGCTGTCGCCGACCCCACGTGGAGGATCGGTATCCTGCGCTACTTCAACCCCGTCGGGGCCCATCCTTCGGGCCGGCTCGGGGAGGACCCTCAGGGCGTACCCAACAACTTGCTGCCGTTCGTGGCTCAGGTGGCAGTCGGGCGCCGTGATCATCTGACGATCTTCGGGGACGACTACCCCACTCCGGACGGGACGGGAGTGCGCGACTTCATCCATGTCGAGGATCTGGCTCGTGGACATGTCCATGCCCTGACACACCTGCGCGCTACGGAGGAGCCGGTCAGCACGTTCAACCTCGGCACCGGCGCCGGGACGAGCGTCCGTGAACTCGTTGCCGCCTTCGAGCGGGCCAGCGGTCGCACCATCCCTGTGCAGGTCGCGGAACGGCGGCCAGGTGACATCGCCATCTCTTATGCGGACCCTTCGGTGGCGGAGAGCGTTCTGGGGTGGAAAGCCGAGAAGACCATCGACGACATCTGCAGCGACGCCTGGCGCTGGCAGTCTCGAAACCCAGAGGGATACACCGCCTGATCCGTCCAGGCCGCGGCTGTGTTCGTCACTGATGAGCCAGGGGGAGGCGGTCGACCACAGCCGCCGTATTCAGGCCTTCCCCGCTTGCCGGGCCGCCGGCATCGATGCAGGTGTGAGGGCTGTCGGTGGTGCGTTCTACGCTGGGCTCGACGTTCCGCGGTGACGCCGCGGGGGATGGGTCTCGTGTACGACGGACTCCCGCCTCCTGCTCGTCGGTCGTGGCTCGCCGTCGCCGATCATCACGTCAGGAGTGCCTCACCCATGAGTCTTGCCCGTCTCGTCGACGTGGTGCGCGAGGACCCGGCCGTCGCGCGCGCGGTCGAGCTGGCCCGTGAGTCCGGGCCCGACGGCGCGCTGGTCGACGTCACCGTCGCGCCGGGGCTGCGTCCGTTGCTCACCGCAGCGCTGGCCGGGGGGGGCAGGGGAGTCGCCCACACCCGGCACCGTCCTGGCCGTCACGGCCACGGGCCGCGAGGCCGAGGACCTGGCGGAGGCGTTGTCCTGCTTCCTGGCTCCCGAGCGCATCGCCGACTTCCCCTCCTGGGAGACCCTCCCGCACGAACGCCTCAGCCCCCGCAGCGACACGGTGGGGCGACGCCTCGCCGTCCTCCGCCGGCTGGCCCACCCCGACACCGCCGACCACGGCCCCCTCGACGTCGTCGTCGCGCCGGTGCGCGCCCTGCTCCAGCCCATCGCGGCGGGGCTGGGCGACCTCGCACCCGTGTCGGTCGTCGCCGGGCAGGAATACCCCCTCGACCAGCTCGTCGAAGGACTCGTCGCCGCCGCCTACACCCGCACCGACCTCGTCGAACGTCGCGGTGAGTTCGCCGTGCGAGGTGGGGTTCTCGACGTCTTCCCACCCACCGAACAACACCCGGTGCGCCTGGAGTTCTTCGGTGACGAGGTCGAAGAGATCCGCAGCTTCGCCGTCGCCGACCAGCGCAGCCTCGAGGTCGCCGAAGGCGGACTCTGGGCACCGCCCTGCCGCGAACTGCTGCTCACTCCCTCCGTCCGCGCACGCGCCCGCGAACTCGCCGCCCGCCTCCCCGGCGTGGCCGACCTGCTCGGCAAGGTCGCCGAAGGCATCGCCGTGGAGGGCATGGAATCGTTCATGCCCGCCCTCGTCGACGGCATGGAGACCGTGCTCGACGTCCTCCCCGCCTCCTCCCGCGTGGTGCTCCTCGACCCCGAACGCATCCGGGCCCGCGCCCACGACCTCGTCGCCACCAGCGAGGAGTTCCTCGAGGCGAGCTGGGCCAACGCCGCCGCCGGCAACCACGTCCCCGTCGACCTGCGCGGCGTCCTCGACCAGTCCAGCTACCTCTCCCTCGCCCAGGTGCGCGCCCACGCCCTCATCCACGACCTGCCCTGGTGGACCTTCACCAGCTTCGCCGCCGCACCCATCCCCGCCCCCGGCGAGGAGGACGCGCCCACGACGGAGCGACCCGAGGTCCTCAGCGACGTCGACGACGCGATCCTCACCCTCCGCGTCGACAGCGCCGACGTCACCGGCTACCGCGGCGACAGCGAAGCCGCCGTCACCGACCTGCGTGAATGGGTCGAGCAGCGACGCAAGATCATCGTCGTCACCGAAGGCAAGGGATTCGGCCGTCGCCTTGCCGAACACCTGCTCGACGCCGAAGTGCCGCACCGCCTGCGCAGGGACGCGATCGAGGCCGAGGACGGCGTCGTCGAGATCGTCGCCGGACGCCTCTCCCGCGGCGCCGTCGCCCCGGGAGCCGGGCTCGTGCTGCTCACCGAGGCCGACCTCGTCGGCAACACCGGCGCCGGGGCCGGCGGGTCCACCCGCGACATGCGCCGCATGCCCTCCCGCCGCCGCAACCAGGTCGACCCCCTCTCACTGCGACCCGGCGACCACGTCGTCCACGAACAACACGGCGTCGGCCGCTTCGTCGAGATGGTGCAGCGCACCGTGCAGGGCGCCACGCGCGAGTACGTCGTCATCGAGTACGCCTCCTCCAAGCGGGGACAACCCGGCGACCGCCTGTACGTGCCCACCGACCAGCTCGACCAGATCACCCGCTACGTCGGAGGCGAGGCGCCCAGCCTCAACAAGCTCGGCGGGTCGGACTGGCAGAAGACCAAGTCACGCGCCCGCAAGCACGTCCGCGAGATCGCCGGCGAACTCATCCGCCTGTACAGCGCCCGCATGGCCACCACCGGCCACGCCTTCGCCCCCGACACCCCCTGGCAGCGCGAGCTCGAGGACGCCTTCGCCTACGTCGAGACCCCCGACCAGCTCAGCAGTATCGACGAGGTCAAGGAGGACATGGAGAAGACGGTGCCGATGGACCGTCTGATCTGCGGCGACGTCGGCTACGGCAAGACCGAGATCGCCGTCCGCGCCGCCTTCAAGGCGATCCAGGACGGCAAACAGGTCGCCGTGCTCGTGCCCACGACCCTCCTCGTGCAACAGCACTTCCAGACCTTCTCCGAGCGGTACGCCCAGTTCCCGGTCACGGTCAAGGCGCTCTCCCGGTTCCAGAGCGCCAAGGAACGCGAGGCCGTGATCGACGGGCTGAAGGACGGCAGCGTCGACCTCGTCATCGGCACGCACGCCCTGCTCACCTCCGCGGTGCGGTTCAAAGACCTCGGCCTGGTGATCATCGACGAGGAGCAGCGGTTCGGCGTCGAGCACAAGGAGCAGCTCAAGGCCCTGCGCACCAACGTCGACGTGCTCGCCATGTCGGCCACCCCCATCCCGCGCACCCTCGAGATGGCCGTCACCGGCATCCGTGAAATGAGCACGCTGGCCACCCCGCCCGAGGAGCGCCATCCCGTCCTCACCTTCGTCGGCGGTTACGACGAGAAGCAGATCACCGCCGCGATCCGGCGCGAGCTGCTGCGCGAGGGCCAGCTGTTCTTCGTGCACAACAAGGTGCGCTCCATCGAGAAGGTCGCCTCACGGATCCGTGAACTCGTCCCCGAGGCGCGGGTCGCCACCGCCCACGGGCAGATGGGGGAGCACCGCCTCGAACAGGTCGTCGTCGACTTCTGGGAGAAGAAGTTCGACGTACTGGTGTGCACGACGATCATCGAGACCGGTCTGGACATCAGCAACGCCAACACCCTCATCCTCGACCGGGCCGACACCTTCGGGCTCTCCCAGCTCCACCAGTTGCGCGGCCGGGTCGGACGCGGCCGTGAGCGCGCCTACGCCTACTTCCTCTACCCGCCCGACAAGCCCCTCAACGACACGGCCCACGACCGCCTGGCCACCATCGCCAGCCACACCGACCTCGGTTCCGGCATGCAGGTCGCGATGAAGGACCTCGAGATCCGCGGCGCCGGAAACCTGCTCGGCGGCGAGCAGTCCGGCCACATCGAGGGAGTCGGGTTCGACCTCTACGTGCGGCTCGTGGGGGAGGCCGTCGCCGACTTCCGTGACGGCGGCGGTGAGGAACGGCCCACCGAGATCAAGATCGAACTGCCCGTCGACGCGCACCTGCCGCACGACTACGTGCCCGGAGAACGCCTGCGCCTCGAGGCGTACAAGAAGCTGGCGGCCGTCGAGGACGGCGACCAGCTCGACGGCATCGAGGCCGAACTGCGCGACCGCTACGGCGACTTCCCCGAGCCGGTGAGCAACCTCATCGAGGTCGCCCGGCTGCGCACGGTCGCCAGGCGCGCGGGGGTCGGTGACATCGGCGTCCAGGGAAACCACGTGCGTTTCGCCCCGCTCGAACTCACCGAGAGCCAGAGCCTGCGGCTGCAGCGCCTCTACAAGGGCTCGCTGATCAAACCCGCCACGCGGACCGTGCTCATCCCCCGCCCGAAGACCCGCCCCGTCGGCGGAGCTCCCCTGCGCGACAGGGACGTCCTCACCTGGGCGGCGCAAGTGCTGTCTGCGGTCGTCCTCGACGCACCCGGGGCGCCGGTGGCCGCTTCTCGGAGCTGACGGGTGACAATGGCATCAACCGCGTTCTCCACTCGCAGCGCGTCATCGAGCTACCGAGACACCAGAGACATGGACACGCCACGTCGAAAGGACACGTTCGTGAAGTCCCACCTCAGCCGCCGCGTCGCGGCCGGAGTCGCCCTCTCGCTCTCGCTGGCCCTGGCCGGATGCACCGAGGCCGACCCCAGCGCCGCCGCCCGGGTCGGAGACCGCGTCGTCTCCGAGCGTGACGTCGACACGGCGGTCACCGAACTCGCCGGCCAGCAGATGCCGCAGCCGATCAACGCCGAGGCCGTGACACAGTTCCTCGCCTTCGGCCCCATCCTCAACGAGCACCTGCGTCAGGCCGGGGTGGCCGTCGGGCCGCAGGACGGTCGCAGGCTGCTGCCCGACCCCCAGGCGCAGCTCTCCGAACCCACCCTGCAGGCGCTGAGCACGATGGCCGCGGTCACGGTGGTCTCCGAGGCGCGCCAGGCAGCCGGCCAGCCGGGCACCATGACCGGCAACCCCGAGCAGCTGCAGCGTGTGCTGGCCGCGAGCGACGTGGCGTTCCAGCAGATCGGTCAGGGGCTGGAGTCCGGCTCCATCGTCATCAGCCCCAAGTACGTCAACGAACCCACCAACTGGATCCGACAGGACGCGGAGCAGATGCAGATGCCGCCGCAGGGGCACTGATCCCGCGGTGGACACCCGGCCGGACGACGGCCGTCGCGGGGAGGGGTTGCTCGAGCTCTTGGAGGTGATGGACCGCCTCCGCTCGCCGGGCGGCTGCCCCTGGGACGCCGAACAGACGCACGCCTCCCTCGCGCCGTACGCGGTGGAGGAGGCCTACGAACTCGCCGAGGCCATCGAACACGGGACGCAGGCCGACGTCGTCGACGAACTCGGCGACGTGCTGCTGCAGGTCGTCTTCCACGCGCGCGTCGGGCAGGACGGCCCCGACCCGTTCGACATCGACGACGTCGCCCGCGGCATCGTCGCCAAGCTCCGGCGGCGACACCCGCACGTCTTCGACGGCCTCGCGGTCACCGGCGCCTCGGAGGTCGAGAGCAACTGGGACGCGATCAAGGGCGCCGAGAAACCGCACCGCACCGGGCCGCTCGACGGAATCCCCCACGGGATGCCCCCGCTGGAGCGTGCGACGAAGGTCGCCTCGCGGCTGGATCGGGCCGGGTTGCTGCCGGACTCCGTCCCGACGGACTCGCTCGGGGATCGGATGCTCGCCCTCGTCCTCGACGCACGCCGCGCCGGCAAGGACCCCTCCGCCGAACTCCGCGACGCGCTCCACCGCCTGGAACGCGACGCCACCACCACGACCTGACACCACAGCGCCCAGGGTGGAACCGCCTCTCCTCGCAGACGGTTCGAGATGGGGAAGGGGCGCGGCAGTCGCGTGCCGACCAGCGTGGTGAGAGCGCCCCCGACCTGCGCGCGCCGCACGGCTCAGGACCTGCGCGCCCGACTGCGTCCCGTCGGTGCCACCCACTAGGCTGGGCATCGCACCCGGACACATCACCAGCAAGGAGAGATTCGTGGCAAGTATCGAGCACATCGAGGCCCGAGAGATCCTGGATTCACGGGGCAACCCCACCGTCGAGGTCGAGGTCCTCCTCGAGGACGGCACCGTCTCCCGCGCCGCGGTTCCGAGCGGTGCCTCCACCGGCGCCTTCGAGGCCGTGGAGAAGCGTGACGGCGACACGGGTCGCTACCTCGGCAAGGGCGTCGAGCAGGCCGTCGACGCTGTCATCGACGAGATCACCCGCGCCTCGTCGGCTTTGACGCCAGCGACCAGCGCCTCATCGACAACGAGATGCTCGCCCTCGACGGCACCGACAACAAGGGCAACCTCGGCGCCAACGCCATCCTCGGCGTCTCCCTCGCCGTGGCCCGTGCCGCCGCCGACTCCGCCGGTCTGCCGCTCTTCCGCTACGTCGGTGGCCCCAACGCCCACGTGCTCCCGGTGCCGATGATGAACATCCTCAACGGCGGTTCCCACGCGGACACCAACGTCGACATCCAGGAGTTCATGATCGCGCCCATCGGCGCGCCGACCTTCAAGGAGGCCCTGCGCTGGGGCGCCGAGGTCTACCACCAGCTCAAGAAGGTGCTCAAGGACAAGGGCCTCGCCACCGGCCTGGGCGACGAGGGTGGCTTCGCGCCCAACCTCGGCAGCAACCGTGAGGCGCTCGACGTCATCATGGAGGCCATCTCCGGCGCCGGCTACACCCCCGGCCAGGACATCGCGCTCGCGCTCGACGTCGCCGCCTCGGAGTTCTACAACGAGGACGGCAGCTACGCGTGGGAGGGCGGCACCAAGACCGCCGACGAGATGGTCGAGTTCTACGCCGGTCTCGTGCAGGACTACCCGCTGGTCTCCATCGAGGACCCGCTGAACGAGGACGACTGGGACGGCTGGAAGTCGATGACCGACCGCCTCGGCGACAAGGTCCAGCTCGTCGGCGACGACCTGTTCGTCACCAACCCCGAGCGCCTCTCCCGCGGCATCGAGACCGGCACGGCCAACGCCCTGCTGGTCAAGGTCAACCAGATCGGCTCGCTCACCGAGACCCTCGACGCCGTCACGATGGCGCAGGTCAACGGCTACCGCTGCATGATGAGCCACCGCAGCGGCGAGACCGAGGACACCACCATCGCCGACCTGGCCGTGGCCACCAACTGCGGCCAGATCAAGACCGGTGCCCCGGCCCGTTCCGAGCGCGTCGCCAAGTACAACCAGCTCCTGCGCATCGAGGAACTCCTCGACGACGCGGCCGAGTACGCGGGCGCGGCGGCCTTCCCGCGCTTCACCGCCTGACCTTGGCTACCAACGGCCCCCGCCGTCGCGCACCCCAGGGCTCGCCGGGTCAGACCCGGCGGGCCCCGGGGTCTCGCGGCGCGACCGCCGGCCGGCGTCCCGGCGCCGGCGATCGGTCGCGCCCGGCGGGGTCCGCCGGTCCACGTCAGGCACCACGCCGAGCCACGCCCGGCCTGCGCCGGCCGACCATGCCGGGCGCGTTCGCCCGCAGGTCCACGCGGCGGCTCGCGATGCTCGGGGGCGTGTTCGTCCTCCTCGCCGTCATGCTCGTCCCGCCGCTGCGGGCCTACCTCGTGCAGCAACAGGAGTACCGCGATCTGCAGACCTCCGTGGCGAGCCAGCAGAGCCGCGTCGCCGAACTGCAGCAGCGCAAGCAGCAGTGGCAGGACCCCGCCTACATCGAACAGCAGAGCCGGGAGCGGCTGCGCTACGTGCGTCCGGGGGAGACGTCCTACGTCGTCGTCGGCGCGGAATCCCTGCGCGATCAGACACCTCGCGGCAGCCTCTCGGTCATCGATCCCGCCACCGGGGACGGCCCGCAGGCCTGGTACTCCCGCATCTGGGAGTCCGTCGAGACCGGCGACACGATGGGCACCGACCCCGCCGGGGCGCCCGTTTCCCGCCTCGATGGAGGGACCGAGAGCGAGCCCTCCGACGTCACCACCGGCGCTCCCACCGAGCCGCCCCGAATCCCCTGAGGCACCCCGCATGACCAGCCCTTCGACGGATCGACGCGACCCCGGACCCGGGAACGCCGACGCTCCCTCGCCCGAGGACCTCGCCGCCATCGAACGGCAGCTCGGACGCGTGCCGCGCGGAGTCGTCGCCGTCGCCCACCGCTGCGCCTGCGGCGACCCCGACGTCGTCGCCACCGCCCCCCGGCTGCCCGACGGCACCCCGTTCCCGACGACCTTCTACGCGACCTGCCCGCGGCTGACGGGAATGACGAGCACGCTCGAGTCCTCCGGACTGATGAAGGAGATGTCCGAGCGCCTCGCCGAGGATCCCGACCTCGCCGCCCACTACCGGGCCGCGCACGAGGACTATCTCCGACGACGCGCCGAGCTCGGCCGGGTCGAGGAGATCGAGGGCATCTCCGCAGGTGGCATGCCCGACCGCGTCAAGTGCCTGCACGTGCTGATCGGCCACTCCCTGGCCGCCGGACCGGGCGTCAACCCCCTCGGCGACGAGGCACTCGAGGCGCTCGCCCCGTGGGGCGAGGCCGGCCCCTGCACCACCCGAGACTGAGGAGACCCCCATGCGCGCCGGTGTCGTCGACTGCGGCACGAACTCCCTGCGACTGCTCGTGGCCGACGTCGCCGACGGCCGGCTCACCGAGGTGGGGCGGTACAACGAGATCGTCCGGCTCGGTGAAGGGGTCGATGCCACCGGGCGGATCTCCGCCGAGGCGATGTCCCGCGCCTTCGCCGTGCTGCGCGAGTACGCCGGGGTCTGCGCCGACGCCGGGGTCGAACGCATGCGGTTCGCGGCGACCTCCGCCTCCCGCGACGCGGCCAACGCCGAGGAGTTCTTCGCCGGCGTCCGCGCCGAACTGCCCGGCGTCGAGCCGGAGGTCATCGACGGTCTCGAGGAGGCCGACCTGTCCTTCCTCGGCGCGACGGCCGCGCTGACCTCGACCTCGACGGACTCCTTGGGGCGGGCACTCGTCGTCGACCTCGGCGGGGGCTCGACGGAGTTCATCGCCGGCCAGGCCGACGGGGCGGTGCGGGAGTCCTCGGTCAGCGTCGACCTGGGGTCGGTGCGCCTGACCGAACGGCTCCTCCACGGCGACCCGCCCGGCGTCGACGCCATCGCCACCTCCGCCGCCGAGATCGACGCCCGGCTCGACGAGGCGCAGGCCGTCGTCCCGCTGACCGACATCGACACCCTCGTCGGCGTGGCCGGCACCATCACCACGCTCACGGCGCACGCGCTGCGTCTCGACGGCTACGACCGCTCACGGATCCACGGCGCCGAGATGCCCGTCGCCGTGATGCTCGCGGCCTGCGAGGACATGCTGATGACCCCCGTGGCCCGTCGAGCGACGTTGCCCTACATGCACCCCGGCCGCGTCGACGTCATCGGCGCCGGGGCCCTGATCTGGTCGCGCATCGTGCGCCGCGTCGTCGTCGGATCGCCCGGGCTGACGTTGCGGACCTCCGAGAGCGACATCCTCGACGGCATGGCACTGAGGCTCGGGTGAGACACCCGATCACCGGGCAGGACTTCGACTCGCCCGTCCCGCCCGGCACCGGTTGGCCCGGTGACCCCGCCGACGCGAGGACCACCGTCGCGCACTCCGCGCCCGACGTCGAACGCCTGGCGGCCACGGGCGGCGTCCACGACCTCGACGCCCGCAGCTCGGTGTGCCGGGCCTGCCCGCGGCTCGTGGAGTGGCGTGAGCAGGTGGCGCGCGAGAAGCGTGCGGCGTTCGCCGACCAGCCCTACTGGGGTCGGCCCGTCGCCTCGCTCGGCGACGTCGCGCCACGACTCCTCGTCGTCGGTCTGGCGCCGGCCGCCCACGGCGCCAATCGCACCGGACGCATGTTCACCGGCGACCGCAGCGGCGACTGGATCCACGCCGCGTTGTTCCGGGCGGGATTCGCCACCCAGCCCGAGAGCGTCCACGCCGGCGACGGGCTCGAGTTGGTAGGCGCCCGGATCGTCGCGCCCGTCCGCTGCGCGCCGCCGGGAAACGCGCCGACGCCGCTGGAACGCCACACCTGCGCACCGTGGCTCGATCGCGACCTCGAACTCGCCGCACCGACCCTGACCGGCATCCTGGCGCTCGGGGGCATCGGCTGGGCCGCGACCGTGGGGGCGGCGCTGCGCCTCGGATGGACCGTGCCTCGCCCCCGTCCGAAGTTCACCCACGGCGCCGAGGCGGAGCTGGGCTCGCCGCACGGACCGATCCGGCTCGTCGGCAGCTACCACGTCAGCCAGCAGAACACCTTCACCAGGCGCCTCACCGAGCCGATGCTCGACGCCGCGCTGGCCCGCGCCGCCGGCGGCCCCCGGCGTCGTGACGATCGGGGTCTCGCCGGCGTCTACGCTGGTGAGGCCCCCGTAGCCCAACCGGCAGAGGCGAGCCACTTAAAATGGCCCAAGTGCGGGTTCGAGTCCCGTCGGGGGTACCGATCACGAAACGATCACAGAACCGCGCCCCAGGAACCGTGGGGAACACGGCGATCCATGAGAGCGTTGACACCCGTGACACGTCTCCCATCGGAAGGCACCCATCCATGAGCAACCCGGTCTTCAACCGGATCGAGCAGGAGTCCCGCCGCGGTTACGCGGGCTTCGGCGACAGCCGTTCGTCGTCCTCCTACGGCCCCACCGGGCTTCAGGACCGCCCCGGCCAGGCACCGATGAACACCGGCCGGCTCGACGACATCTACAACAGCCCGTCGGCCGGCCCGGTCCAGACCGGCCGCGTCACGTATGACGACGTCTTCATGAAGTCGGGACTGCTGTTCGGCCTCATGCTCGTCAGCGCGGGTGCGACCTGGGCCGCCAGCATGGTCCTGGGCCTCGGAATCGCCTCGCTGGCCATGCTGGCCGGCATCTTCGTGACCCTCGGTCTCGGCCTGTTCATCGCCTTCAAGAAGACGATCAGCCCCGCGCTGATCCTCACCTTCGCCGTGTTCGAAGGCTTCATGGTCGGTGGCATCAGCACGGTGTTCGCCGCCCGCTGGGACGGCATCGTCACCACGGCGATCGTCGCCACCCTGTCGGTGTTCGCCGCGATGTTCCTCGGCTGGAAGACGAACATCGTCCGGGTCACCGACAAGAGCCGCCGCATCTTCGGCATGGCGATCTTCGGCTACCTGATCTTCGCGCTGGTCAACCTGGGCTTCTCCATGTTCGGCGCCAACCAGGGCTGGGGCATCTTCGGGCAGGGCTCGATGATGGGCATCCTCGTCTCGGTCTTCGCCGTCGGCCTCGCCTCCTACTCTCTGGCCATCGACTTCGACTCCATCACGCGGGCCGTTCGCGCCGGCGCACCGGAGAAGTACTCGTGGCTGCTGGCCCACGGCCTGCTCGTCACGGTCGTGTGGCTGTACCTGGAGATCCTGCGTCTGCTCGCGCACTTCCAGAACAACTGATGAGCGGCGCGCACGATCCGATCGGATCCGCCGCGCGCACCGAGCTCGACCGACTGACCCACCGGTGGCACACGCTGCCGGTGGGTCAGGCGCGTTCGGGGACGGTGCACCTGCGCGCGCTCGCCTCCGAACTGCTCGGAGGAAGCGTGGACGACCTGGGCCCGGCCACCGCCCTCGACCAGGTGCGCGTGGGGGTCTACGAGGCTGCGCGTGCCGGCGCCGACGACGCGGTGTTGGGGGAGCGCCTGGCCCACCTGAGACGCACCCTCGCGGCCGCTCCCCACGCGTGAAGCCCGCGCCTGGTGCGGAGGCCGGAGGCCAGGGCATCCGGTTCGAGCGTCAGCCCTGGGTCTGCGGTGGTTGCAGGAGCGCCTTCTCGGTGACGACGCGCTCCGTGCCGGGGGTGAGGTCGGCCCGCTCGTCGTCGATCTCGTCCAGCCCGTCGGTCTCGTCGTCGATGTCGTGCTCGGGTGGGCCGTCCGGGCGGCGGCGCCTCAGCAGGACCGCGAGGCCTCGGCGCCCCTTGCTCTGGACCCCGTTGACCTCCGCACCCGGCTGTCGCGCCGCGCGGGCTGCGGTCTCCTCGACGGTGCCGACCCGCTCGCCGCGCAACCGGTCCGGACCACGGTGCGACTCACCCGCCCACAGGCCCAGGGCCGCGCACACGCTCGGCAGGATCGCGGCGGCCGCCCGCGCATACCCGGCGGGGCTGGGGTGAAACCGGTCGACGCTGAACATGTGGTCCGGCGCGGAGATGAAATCGGGCCGCAGCAGGTCACCCAGGGAGACCGTGCGGCCTCCCGACTCGACGACGGCGACGGTCTGGGCCGTCGCGAGATCGCGGCTCCAGTGCTTGGTCAACGTGCGCAGCGGCTGGGGGAGCGGCTCGATCGTGCCCAGGTCGGGGCAGGTGCCCACGACGACCTCGGCTCCGGCCCGGCGCAATTCGGTGACCGCGTGGCGTAGGTGACTCACCGAGACCGACGTGGGGATGCGGTGCGTGACGTCGTTGCCGCCGATGCTGATGAGCGCCACGTCGGGCTCGGGCACCGCCTCCAGGGCGCGGGTGACCTGCCCGTCGAGCCACGGCGACTCCGCCCCGACCTCCGCGACGTTGGTCAACTGGACCGGTCGGCCCGCCAGCGCGGAGACGCCGGTGGCGAGCACGCCACCCATCGTCTGGAATCGGGTGTCCGCCCCGAGCCCCGCGGCCAGGCTGTCGCCGAGGACGACGAGCTTGATCGGCGCACCGAGGCCCGCGCCGTAGATGTTGGTGTCGTCGGGGGAGATGTCGAACGGTTTGCCGATGGTGCGGCGCGCCAGGCGCGCCTCGACCTTGAGCAGTCCGTAGCTGACCAGACCGGCCGTTCCGAGCCCGGCGATGCTCGCCCCTCCGCCGATGGCGGCGCTCGCGAGCAGCGTTCGTGCTCGGCTCATGCGTCGTCCTCCTCCGTTCGGTCCCGGCGGATCCACGGTACCGGCGGCCCCTGTGGCAGCGCTGGACTCGCCCGGGTCTGAACGATTGACCGGCCTGCGGAGTTCGCGGCTCTCAAGCCCATCGGCATCGTGCCGATGAGGGCAAGGAGAAGGCGAGACGACTTCTCCGGTCAGGATGACCGCACCGACTCACGGATGAGTGCGCCATGACATCGATGCCCGATCTGCAGTCGACCGGCCGGGCCCCCGCCCCGCCGGCCGCGCCTGTGTCCCCGCCACGCTCGGAGACCCCCGTCGTCGAACCCGTCCTGCCCGTGCTCGAACCGCAGATCGAGACGGAGGAGAATCGGGCCGAGGCGCGTCGCCTCACCGCGGACCGGTACGAGGCCGAGATCCAGCAGCGCACTGCCGAGGGTCTCCGCGACGCGATCACGGACACCCGTCGCCGCCTCGGGCCCGAGCTCATCGAGATGGGACGCGCCTACGAGGAGCCGCCGGGGCTGAACGCCCGCGAGGAGGAGGCGCTCGCCGAGGACAGGCTCGACGCCGCGGAGCGGGTCGCCTCCCGCACGCGGGTGGCCGCCGCACGACTCACCGCGATGCGGATCGCCATGCAGGAGAACGCCGTCCGTGCGGCCGAGTCCGCGTGGACCGACGCGCAGGAACTCGCGCGGATCAACGGCGAACTCACGGCGGACGAACCCCCGACCGACGCACGCCGCACCGAGCTGCGGGCGCGCCAGCGTCAGCTCGTCGACGGACTCGTCGAGACGACCGGCGCGAGCGCGCGCGAGAACGCCGACGGGAGCGTGGATCTTCTCCTCGGCGACCGGGCACTCGTCCGGGGCGACCAGGCCGAGCCGCTGGTCGTGACTCGTCCCGCGACCCTGCCGACCACCGGTGGGTCGACGACCTCACCGGCACCCACGGCACCGGCGGAGACGCCGCCGACGCCCAGGGGGTCGACGACGGCACGGACGCTCCGCCTCCCGCCTCGATCACCACCCTTCCCCCGTCGCCGTCCCGGCCGGAGGTCGCCCCCGAGCGACCCGTGGCCACGCCGTTGCCCGGGGCTCCGGAGAGGGCGGCGGGGTCGTCGGCATCGCTCGAGGTGACCTGGGCCGACGGAACGCCGGCACCGGTCGGTGGACGGCTCGGCGGATACATCGGCGCCGATCGTGTCGTGATGCGGCCGGCGATCGCGGAGTTCGACGCCGTCGCGGCGAAGATCGCCGAGGCCGTCAACACGGCTCAACAGACGGGGGCCACCAGCTCAGGAACACCCGGCGCGCCCGTGCTGCGGGGTGATTCGGCCCTGACCCTGCGGGTCGCCGAGGGAGTCACCGCCGCCGACATCGCCGCGGGGGCTCCTGGCCCGTCGAGCCGTCCGACGCCGCGGCGCCGAGCGGAACCGTGCAGCTCGCGTCCCCGGTGACGGCGGCGCCCGTGTCGGCCGTTCCCGCGACGCCGGAGGCCGCCCTCGCCGCCCTCGAGGACCGGGCGACGGACCTGGTCGGCGCAGCAGCTCGGCGGGCCGGCGTCGTCACTGCTTTCGACGTCTCCCTGGGCCTGGCCTCTGCGCGGCTGGGGCAGAACGTCTCGGCCTCGCTCGGGGCCATCGGCGACGTGCGCAGCAGCGATCTCGTCGCCACGCTGCACCAGGCCAACTCCGCGATGGCCTTCGCCGGTGCCGCCGCGCGGCGGGCGGAGGCCACGGGCATCCCGGTGCTGGTCGGGACGAGCGATCCGACCGTGGCGACCGCCACGGGTGCCATGGCGCTGGACGCCACCGGCCCGGCGATGTTGCGGTTGGACGTGCTGTCCGTCGCGGGGCAACCGATCCCGTCCACGCCGGGTGCCGTGCCCGGGGATGCCGCGCTCGCCCAGCCGGGTGTTTCGGGATCTCCGCTGGTCGGGGTGGGTGCCGACGCGACGCCGGTGGTCTCCGGGGTCGTCCTCCCCGGCGTCACCGGCCCGGACCTCGAGGCGGGCACCGCGTCGACGCCCGGTGCCGGCGTTTCGGCGACCGGAGGCGGGCAGACGACCGCGCTCCCGGGTGCCGGTGTCCCCGTGGGTGCGGACGGCGCGACGATCGGCGTGCCCGGTGGTGTCGCGCCCGCGCCGACGGGGGACCTCGTCGACGGGATCACCGTGCCGGGCGCGACGCTGGCGGGGGTGTCCGCGACAGGACCCGGGGCGACCGACGGCCTGGCCGACCGGACCCGTGTCGCCGTCGACGGTGCCGAGTTCACTTCTGCCACTCGGGTTCTCAGCGACATCCGTGCCGGTCTCGACGTGACGGCTCACGGCCCCGGCACGGTGACCCTGGCCGTCACGCCCGACCCCGGCCCCGCCCTCGAGCGGATGCAGGGACTCGTCGACGCCGTGGCGCAGGTGGCCGCTGTGGCCGGCCCTCAGGGTGCCTCCTCGGTCCCCGCGGCGCCGACACCCGCGGGCGCAGCGGCTCCGGCCACGACAGCGGCGTCGATGTGGTCGTCGATCTCCTCGGCGGCGTCCTCGTTCGCCTCCTCGTTCGCGTCGGCGACCCCGGCCGCGGGCCCGCCCGCGGGTGACCCGACCCAGACGCTCGGCGCCGTCGCCGCGCCCCTCGTCGCGGCGGTGGGTGCCGCCTTCGTCGACGCGTCGGGCCGTCCGCTGATCCCCGGCACGACGGTGCAGCAGGGGCGGGTCTCACTCGACCGTGAGGCCTTCGCCCGGGAGTACGTCAGGGACGCCGTGGGTGTGGAGGGCGCGATCGCGTCGGTGGCGCGGTCGGTCGCGTCCACCTCCGACGCGGCCTCCGACCCCCGGGTCGGCGCGTTGGCCGTGCGGATCCAGGCCGAACTGCACCAGGACGCGGAGTACACGATCGACGAGACCGGAGGGCAGCGCCTCGACGCCCGGCAGGAGGAACTCGACCGGCGCGCCGTCGCGCTCCAGACACTCCTGGAACGGCTGGAATCGGAGTCGTCGTGGCTGGGCGGCCGGCTGCGCTGATCGGTCGTCGACATCGAAGAACAACAGGAACAACATCGACACCGCCTGGCCAGACACCGCGATCCTCTGACCTGCGAGAACGAGAATCGGGGTGCTGTCGATGTCGTCGGTGTTGTTCTTCACCCGCCGTGACCACTCGCCCGGGCGCGGCCACGACGAGAACGAGCCGCCCCGCACGATGTGTGCGGGGCGGCTCGTCGGCGATACGGGCTCGGGTCAGACCAGGCCGACCGGGCAGGTGTAGCCGTTGGGTCCGTGGTTGCAGTACCCGCCGGGGTTCTTCTCCAGGTATTGCTGGTGGAGCTCCTCGGCGTAGTAGAACGGGCCGGCCTCCTCGGCCGGGCGCAACTCGGTGGTGATCGTGCCGTGTCCGGCGTCGGAGAGCACCTTCTGGAACGCATCCCGCGCGGCCACGGCCGCCTCGCCCTGCTCGGGCGTCGAGGTGTAGATCGCCGAGCGGTACTGGGTGCCGACGTCGTTGCCCTGCCGGTTGGGTGTCGTGGGGTCGTGGTTCTCGAAGAACGTGGCGAACAACCGATCGGCGCCGATGACGGTCGGGTCGTACGCGACCAGCACCGCCTCGGCGTGACCGGTGCGCCCGGTGCACGTCTCCTCGTACGTCGGGTTGGGTGTGTAGCCACCCATGTAGCCCGCCGCGGTGCTGACGACACCGTCGAGGCGCCAGAAGATCCGCTCGATGCCCCAGAAGCAGCCGCCGGCGAGGTACACGACCTCGACGCCGTCGCCGAAGGGTGGCTTCAGCGGGGCGCGGGTGACGAGGTGCAGGTCGGGCACACCGGCCATCGGCTCGCTGCGCCCGGGTAGGGCGTCGGCCGGGCTGACCATCGAGGGCTCTGGGCGGAAGAACATCACGCGCGGTACGGCTTGGCCTTGAGGATCTTGACCGTGATGCTCTTGCCGTTGGGAGCGTCGTAGGTCGCCTCGTCGCCGGCCTTCTTGCCGTTGATCGCCTCACCCATCGGGGACTTCTCGGAGTACACGTCGATGTCGTCACCGTCGCCGAGGATCTCGCGGCTGCCGAGGAGGAACTTCAGCTCGTCGCCGAACATGTCGACCGTCACCAGCATGCCGGGCTCGACGACGTCGTCGTCGGGAGGGGTCTCGCCCACGACGGCCGTCTGGAGCAGGTGCGTGAGCTGGCGGATGCGGGCCTCCATCTTGCCCTGCTCCTCCTTGGCGGCGTGGTAGCCGCCGTTCTCACGGAGGTCGCCCTCGTCGCGGGCCGCCTCGATGCGCTTGCTGATCTCCGTGCGACCCTCGCTCGAGAGGTACTTGAGCTCCGCCTCGAGGCGGTCGTAGGCCTCCTGCGTGAGGTAGCTGGCCTGCGCGGTGGTGTCGGACACGTGACTGCTCCTTGCTCGTTGCGATCGCCCGCAGCCAGGCGGGCCATGGCCGGAGTTCGGCCACATCGGCCGGGCGCTCACACCGACGCCCTGGACGTGCGGCGGCGGGGTGGGGGATGCCCGGTAGATCGAACGGCCTGCCGATCGGCAGGCCGTGTAAGTGAACAAGCATAGACTTCTCGGCGTCCGGACGCGATCTCACGGCCGATCTCGGCGACGACGAGGCGGGTGTGGACGCCCCGTGCGAGGTCCGAAGGTGAGGTCCTGATCGCGGTCGGGGGCCCGCGTGAGCCCCTGTGCGACCCGTGAGATCTCGGAGATCCACCGATCCACGGACGTCACAGTGCGCGGCAGCGACTCACCTCACCCATCACCGCACGTGAGGTGGTGCGCACCTCCACGGTGCGGACGATGCTCGCCTCGGGGCCCGGGGGGATCGTGTCGGTGACCGTACCGACCGTGCCGTGGTTCATCTCCTTGGCCACGACGATGCACTCCACGGTCGCGTCCGTGGGGCGGGTGAGCTGGTACGTGACCTCGACGTGCCGGTCGTCGCGCACGTCGAACGCCAGGTTTCCCCACATCGGTTTGCCCACGGTGGCGGCCACCCCCACCACACGGCCATGACGATCCCGACGACGACCGCGACCGTCCCGATCGCACCCAGGGTGCGCTCACGCTTGGGTAGACGGCGGTATCGCTCCAGCAACTGCACGAGGCCAGGCTACGCGTCGCCCGCCGCCGCCCGGGCACCAGGGCGCAGCGGACTCCTGCTGCCTCGGTCGCCGGAGGGGCCCCTCGGGGCGCTCCGGGCCGACCGCACCCCGACCGGTGTCGGTGCTCGGTGCCACAATGGGCGCAGACCACACACCGGTGCCCGTCATGTCCTGCCATGTCCGACCTCGTGGCGAGGCCCGAGGAGAACGCGAAGGATCCGAGTGACCGAGACTTTTCGGCTGTTGGCCGTCCACGCCCATCCCGACGACGAGTCGAGCAAGGGCGCTGCCACCATGGCCCGATACCGCTCCGAGGGAGTCCGCGTGCAGGTCGTCTCCTGCACGGGCGGGGAGCGCGGTGACGTGCTCAACCCCCGGTTGATCGACGACCCCGACGTCGAGCGTGACCTGCCCGCCTTCCGGCGTCGCGAGATGGCTCGGGCGCAGCAGATCCTCGACGTCGAGCACACATGGCTGGGGTTCGTCGACTCCGGTCTGCCCCAGGGCGACCCGCGTCCGGCGCTGCCCGCCGGGTGCTTCGCACTCGAGCCGGTCGACATCACGGCCGAGGCGCTGGTGCGGGTCATCCGTGAGTTCCGTCCGCACGTCGTCACCACCTACGACGAGGTCGGCGGGTACCCGCATCCGGACCACATCATGACCCACGTCGTCTCGGTCGCCGCGTTCCGCGCAGCCGGCGATCCCGACGCCTACCCGCACGCCGGGCCGGCCTGGCAGCCGCTGAAGCTGTACTACAACCAGACCATCGGCATCGAACGCATCACGGCCTTCCACGGAGTGATGACCGAGCGCGGCATGGACTCCCCGTTCGGTGAATGGCTGGAGCGCTGGGCCGATCGCACGCCGCGCAAGGTCACGACGCGGGTGCAGTGCGGCGAGTTCTTCGAGCAGCGCAACGCGGCCCTGCTGGCACACGCCACGCAGATCGACCCCGACTCGTGGTGGTTCGGCATCCCCATCGACGTCGAGCGCGAGGTCTGGCCGACCGAGGACTTCGAGCTCGCGGCCTCCTACGTCCCGTTCGCCGAGGGGGAGTCCGACCTGTTCGCCGGCCTGGGCACGCCCGACGAGGCCGATGCGTTGTCCGAGTCAGCGGTGGCCGGCTCCGCCGCGCCCGTGATCGACGACATCGTCGTCAACACAGAGATCCTCGACACCCTGAAGGGGGAGTGATGGGCGGAGGCATCGATCAGTCGATCTCGCCCGGTATCGGCGGGTTCCTCGCGTTCTTCCTGCTCGCCGTCGCGTTGTGGTTGCTCATGCGCAGCATGAGTGGCCGGCTGCGCAAGGTGAGGTTCGACGAGGAGGCCGAGGACGAGCGCCGCGCCGCGGAGGCGGGCGACGACGTCGTCACCCGGCCGAGCCGGCGACGGATCTTCCTGCCGGTGCAGGACGACGCGGACGGTGGCCCCTCGGGAGTCGCCTCCGACGCCGCGACACCGGCGCCCACGACACCGGCGCCGAAGGTGGATCCGGCTCCTGGGTCCGACCCCGACCCGCGCGCCTGACCCAACCGCAGGCCCCCACCGCGACCCTCCGATTTCGGCGTGGTCGTGGGGGCGCGACGCGATGACGTCGAGGGGATGACGTCAGGGCGATGACGCCGGTCGCGGCTCGGCCGGCGCTCCTGCGTCAGGCCGCCGAGGGAGTGGTGAGGGCCAGGACGACGGCGACGGCGTGGGTGCCGAACGCCGCCACGGTGAAGGCGTGGAACACCTCGTGGAAACCGAACCAGCGCGGGGAGGGGTCCGGTCGACGCAGCCCGTAGACCACGGCGCCGAGGGTGTAGAGGATGCCGCCGATCGCGATGAGGGCGACGATGAGCGGCCCGCCGCCGGCATAGAGCGGCCCGAGGTAGAAGAGCGCCACCCAGCCCAGGGCGATGTAGACGGCGGTGGTCAACCACCGCGGCGCCGTCATCCAGACCACCCGCAGGAAGACCCCGGCGCCGGCGCCGAGCCAGATCGTCCAGAGCAGCGTCCTCGCTTGGTGTTCGGGCAGCAGGCTGAGGGCGAACGCCGTGTACGTGCCGGCGATGGCGATGAAGATGTTGGCGTGGTCGATGCGGCCGAGGACCTGCTTGACCGCCGGTGACCACCGTCCGCGGTGATACAGCGCGGAGACGCCGAAGAGCAGGGCGGCCGTGGCGACGAACACCGCCGCGCCGGTGCGAGCGCGCATCCCGGGAGTGAGGGTGACGAGCGTGAGCCCGCCGAGGACGACCACGGGGAACACCGCGGCGTGCAGCCAGCCGCGCAGCCGCGGAGGCATGAACTCACCGAGCTCCGCCAAGCCCTCGCGCAGAGGGTGGCCGGACCCCGATCCCGCCCGGCCGTCGTCGCCGGGGGTCCGGTCGAGGGATGGAGCGCGATCGCTCATGAGGAGCCTCCTTCTGGTCGAGAGTGATCCACCGAAACTTACGCTTACGTAGGTTACGACTTCGTAAGGACGGTGTCGAGGCGGGTTGTCGCTCCCGGTGGCGCTACCGTTGGTCCGTAGCCGACCTCGACTGGAGCCGCAGTGGACGTAAGTGACCTGCTCTACGGGGCATACGAGCGCAAGCTCGTCGCGCAGCTGCCCACCGAGAACCTTCCGCGTCACGTGGCGGTCATGCTCGACGGCAACCGCCGATGGGCCCGGGAGAAGGGCGCCGCGACGGCCGACGGGCACCGCGCCGGGGCCGACAACATCATCCCGTTCCTCGGATGGAGTGAAGAGGTCGGCATCGAGATCGTCACGTTGTGGCTGCTCTCGACCGACAACCTCAAGCGCGACCCCGCCGAGCTGGCGCCGCTGTTGCGCATCATCGAGGACGTCGTCGGCGAGATCGCCGAGACGGGCAACTGGCGCGTGCATCCCGTCGGTGCGTTGGACCTGCTGCCCGAGGCGACGCGGTCCCGGCTCGAGGCGGCGGCCGCCTCGACGAGTGAGGTCGAGGGCATGGTCGTCAACTTCGCCGTCGGGTACGGGGGCCGTCAGGAGATCGCCGACGCGGTGCGCGCGCTCCTCGTCGAGGCCGCCGAGGCGGGACGCACGATCGAGGACGTCATCGCGACCATCGACGTCGAGGCCATCACCAGCCACCTCTACACCCGCGGGCAACCGGACCCCGACCTCGTGATCCGCACCTCCGGTGAGCAGCGGGTCGGCGGGTTCCTGTTGTGGCAGAGCACGCACAGCGAGCTGTACTTCTGCGAGGCCTACTGGCCGGACTTCCGCCGCGTCGACTTCCTGCGCGCGTTGCGGTCCTACGCCGAACGCGAGCGTCGATACGGGTCCTGACGGGGGCGAACCGGCCCGGCGGTCCTGCTGAGAGAGGCGCCGAAGACGCCTGGCGGGACGGATTTCGCCGTCACTGTCAGGAAGTTCCCAGGCCCGGTTGAGAGGGTGTCAGTGATGTCATGCCCGCTCACGACGGGGCGGAATGGCACAATCTTCTCGGACGGCCGTCCGGTTCGCGTCTGGCGCGAGGGTCGGCACCCGCGGTGAGGGAGAGGATCCATGACGGCGACACGCGATGGGATCGGTGTGAACACACCCGGTCGCTCCGTGATCTCCGCGACCCTCGATCGCCTCCCCGCCGCCGGTCGTCTGCGCGAGGCGCACCGCGCCGCCACGGACTCCATGACCGAGGCCTGGGCGTGGCCGCACGTGCGTCAGGGATTCTTCGCCATGGTGCTCATCGCCCTCGGCGCCTTCTCTCCGGCGTTCGTCGCCGCGGACGCACCGCTGTACGAGAACTGGTTCTTCGACCGCCTGCTCAGTGAGCCCGCCCGGTTCGCCGCGACCGCCATCGTGCTGGTCGGTCTGCTGCGACTGTTCGACGTGTGGCTCGCGCTGCGGCCCGCCGAGGGTGTTCCCACCGCGCCGGCCGCGACCTGGGCCTGGTGGAGTCTGCCGGTGGCGTTCGTGCCGCCGCTGTTCAGCCGCGACGCCTACAGCTACGCCGCCCAGGGGCTGGTCGTCAGCCGCGGGATGGATCCCTACCAGACCGGACCGATCGCCGTCCCCGGCCCGTACGCCGACCAGGTCGACCCCTCTGGCTCTTCACCGCCGCCCCCTACGGGCCGGTGGCCCTGCAGGTGCAGCGCACGATCGTCGACCTGACCGGCGGCGACGCCATGATCGCCGCCATCGCGATGCGCCTGCCCGCGCTCCTCGCCGTCGGAGCCATCGCCTACGCCCTCCCGCGTCTGGCCGAGAAGATGGGCGTCTCGCGCCACCAGGCCGTGTGGTTGGGCGTCATCAACCCGCTCGTGCTCATGCACCTGGTCGGCGGCATGCACAACGACGCCATGATGATCGCCCTGGTCGTCGTGGGTCTGCTCCTGGCCGCCGACGGACGCTGGATGGCCGCCTCGGTCGCCGTCGCCGCAGGGGCGAGCTTCAAGCAGACGGCCGTCCTCGCACTCGTCGGCGTCGCCGGGTTGGCCTACCGCCACGCCCGCGGCGAGCGCCGCGAGGCGCCCCTGATGTCCGCGGTCGATCAGCGCTCGTACGTGTGGATCGCCGCGCGGGTGGGTGCCGTGGCGTTCGTCGCCTTCGCCGCGCTCACCCTGGTCAGCGGGCTCGGCTGGGGATGGATCGCCAACCTCGGCGTCCCGGGCTCGGTGTTGTCGCTGCTGTCGCCGGTGTCGATGGCCGGCGCCGGGGTGGCCGGTGCGCTCACGGCCGTCGGCGTCCCGCAGGAATGGACCGGAGGCATCGCGCCCGCCGTCCAGATCGCCGGCCTGCTCGCCGTGGTCGTCGCGCTCGCGTGGATCACGTGGGTGCTGGCGCCGCGCCGACCGGTCGCCGCCGCGGCGTGGGCCCTGCTCGTCTTCACCGCCGGTGGGCCGACCGTCTACCCCTGGTACGTCCTCTGGGGAGTCGTGCTGCTGGGCGCCACGTTCACCGACCGACGCGTCGTGCGGGCGCTGGTGTGGATCACCGGCTGGCTGCTCGCGTACTCGATGCTCGACGTCGCCGTGGTCAACGGTGCCACGATGATCGGCGTCGCCGCCGTCGCCTGGGGCGCGTGGACGTTGTGGCGTCAGCGCAGCGAACTGGATCGTCCGTTGCCGGCCGTCGAGCCCGGCGACTCCGGGTCCGATGCGGGTGCGGCCACCACGCCCCGGCACAGCGGGATCTCGGCGCTGCTCTCCCGCGTCTGAGCCTCCTCCCGGCCTCGTCTCGGCCTCGTCCCGGTCTCCTCGTGCCCCGGCTCGGCTGGACAATCGGCGGGGCACCGGCCCGTGTCCGTCGGGTGAACAGTCGGCGACCCGCCCCGCTCACGACAGGCGAGCGTAGGGTCACCCCCGTAGCGTCGTGGCGAGCGGCGGCACCCGGTCGCCGACCGTCAGGGGGCAGATCGTGACTGAAACCCGCAAGACGTACGTGTTGGACACCTCCGTCCTGCTGTCCGACCCGGGGGCACTGCACCGGTTCGGTGAACACGACCTCGTCCTGCCGGTCATCGTCATCACCGAACTCGAGGCCAAACGCCACCACTCCGAGATCGGCTACTTCGCCCGGCAGGCCCTGCGTCTCCTCGATGACCTGCGCGTCCGCCACGGCCGGCTCGACGTGCCCATCCCCGTCGGCGACGAGGGCGGCACGATCCATGTCGAGCTCAACCACATCGACCCGAGCAACCTGCCGCCGGTGTTCCGCCTGGGCGACAACGACACCCGCATCCTCGCCGTCGCCAAGAACCTCTCCGACCGCGGCCGGCGCGTCACCGTGGTGAGCAAAGACCTGCCGATGCGGATCAAGGCCAGCGCCATGGGCCTGGACGCCGAGGAGTACCGGGCCGAACTCGCGCCGGTGGAGAGCGGCTGGACCGGCCTCGCCGAGCTCGAGATCAGCACCGAGGACATGGACGAGCTGTTCGAGAACGGGCGCATCCGCCATGACGGCGCCGACGACCTGCCGTGTCACACCGGCCTGGTGCTGCACTCCCCGCGCGGCAGCGGCCTCGGGCGCGTGGGTGTGGATTCCTCGATCCGGCTGGTCCGCGGTGATCGCGACGCCTTCGGCGTGCACGGGCGCAGCGCCGAACAGCGCATCGCCCTCGACCTGCTGCTCGACCCGGACATCGGCATCGTCAGCCTCGGTGGCCGCGCGGGCACCGGCAAGAGCGCCCTGGCCATGTGCGCCGGGCTCGAGACCGTCCTGGAACGACGGCAGCATCGTCGCGTCATCATCTTCCGGCCGTTGTACGCCGTCGGCGGCCAGGACCTCGGCTACCTGCCCGGCACCGAGGCCGAGAAGATGGGGCCGTGGGGACAGGCCGTGTTCGACACGCTGGGCGCCCTCGTCTCCAGCGAGGTCGTCGAGGAGATCCTCGACCGCGGCATGCTCGAGGTCCTGCCGCTCACCCACATCCGGGGTCGGTCGCTGCACGACGCGTTCGTCATCGTCGACGAGGCCCAGTCGCTCGAGCGCAACGTGCTGCTGACCGTCCTGTCCCGCATCGGCCAGAACTCGCGCGTGGTGCTCACCCACGACATCGCGCAGCGCGACAACCTGCGCGTCGGCCGGTACGACGGTGTCGCGGCCGTCATCGAGGTCCTCAAGGGCAACCCGCTGTTCGCGCACATGACCCTCAACCGCAGCGAACGCAGCCCCATCGCAGCCCTCGTCACCGACCTGCTCGAGGTCCCCGGCCTCTGAACGCCGGCTCTCGCACCTCTCCGCTCGGACCGCCTCCATCCGGGGCGGTCCGAGCCGTTCGGGCGGGTCTTCGTCGGGGTCGTGCGCCGGCACCGTGTGACGAGTGACACCCGGCCCGGACGGGCTCCACTTGCGCAAGCGTGCGATCTCATTTGGACGGACGTCCGACCCATGTCAAGGTGAAGGTCACGAATTCATCAAGAATTGGTCTCTTCGCGACTTCGAAAGTGGGTCTCCGACGTGCTTGCTCGCACCTCGCGCCCGGCCGTCCGCACTCTTCGGGCGGCCGTTCTCCTGTCCGCCGCAGGCTGCCTCGTGCTGCCGGCCTCTGCCCAGGCCGCCCCGGGGGACGGCCAGGTCGCGGCGCCCTCCGCAGCACACCGTGCGCTGAGCGCTCCGGTCGCGGGGGTCCACCTGGGGTCGCTCACCGCGGCCGCCGGGCAGCCGCTGTCCGGGCTGACGCTCAACGTCTTCGCCACGGCTCCCGTCGTGGCGCAGAAGGCGCAGGCCGCTCAGCGCGCCGCCGAGAAGCGCGCCGTCGAGAAGCGCGCCGCCGAGAAGAAGGCCGCCGCGAAGAAGAAGGCCGCCGAGAAGAAGGCCGCCGCGAAGAAGAAGGCTGCCGCCGCGCGTGCGGACTCGGGTGCCCGGGCGTCGCGCTCGTCGGCGCGTGGGGGCTCGCCTCGTGACATCGCGCGGGCCATGGTCGCCGACCGCGGGTGGAGTTCGGAGCAGTTCGGTTGCCTGGACCGGCTGTGGACCAAGGAGTCGGAGTGGCTCACCCGCGCCACCAACCCCTCCTCGGGCGCCTACGGCATCCCGCAGTCGCTGCCGGGCAGCAAGATGGCCTCGGCCGGCGCGGACTGGCGCACCAACCCCGCGACGCAGATCCGCTGGGGGCTGGGTTACATCGCCGACCGGTACGGCTCGCCGTGCAAGGCCTGGTCGCACTCGAAGGCCAACAACTGGTACTGACCTCGTCCCGGCCCGCCTCCGACATCGGAGGCGGGCCGAGCCGGTCTCTCAGAGCTTGCGGAGGCGGATGCGTCGGACCGCGTGGTCGGCGCCCTTGGTGAGGATGAGTGCGGCCCGACCCTGGGTCGTCTCGACGTTGTCGCGCAGGTTGGGCTCGTTGATGGTGCGCCAGATCGTGTCGGCGGTGGCGCGCGCCTCCTCGTCGGAGAGCGAGGCGTACCTGCGGAAGTAGGACTCGGGGTGGGTGAACGCCGTCTCGCGCAGGCGCAGGAAGCGTTCGACGTACCACTGACGGATGCACTCCGAGGGTGCGTCGACGTACACGGAGAAGTCGAAGAAGTCACTCACGGCCACGCCGAGGCGCCCGTCCGCGCGCATCCGGGGCGGTTGGAGCACGTTGAGTCCTTCGACGATGAGCACGTCGGGGCGGTGCACGACGATGCGTTCGTCCTCGACGATGTCGTACGTGAGGTGGCTGTACACCGGGGCGCTGACCTCTTCGGCGCCTCCTTTGACCTCGGCGACGAACCGCAGCAGCGCGCGCTGGTCGTAGGACTCCGGAAAGCCCTTGCGGTGCAGGATGCCCCGCCGCTCGAGCTCGGAGTTCGGATGCAGGAACCCGTCTGTCGTGACGAGTTCGACCCGGGGCGTGTGCGGCCAACGCGCCATGAGTTCGCGCAGGATGCGGGCGGTCGTCGACTTGCCCACGGCCACCGACCCGGCGACCCCGATGACGTACGGCGTGCGTTCGGGCCGTTCGCCGAGGAACCCCGACGTCAGCCGGTGCAGGTGGGCCGTGCCCTCCACGTAGAAGCTGAGCAGGCGCGACAGGGGAGGTAGACCTCCTCGACCTCGTTGAGGTCGATGCGCTCACCGACGCCGCGTAGGCGCTCGACATCGTCGTCGCCGAGGCTCAGGGGTGGGTGCGGCGCAGCCGCGCCCAGTCCTCGCGGTCGAGGTGGATGTACGGAGACGGTGCTGCTCGCGTCGCTGGGGGCACCGCGCCATTGTGGCGCACGCACAGCGCCCGGAGGCGGGAAGGTGCCCGCCGGACGCGACCGGCGGTAGGTATGCCGTCGAGTACCCTGAGCGCCATGTGCGGAATCGTGGGATACGTGGGGCCGAACCGCGACGGGCGGGCCCAGGACGTGGTGATGGAGGGGCTGGCACGCCTGGAGTACCGGGGTTACGACTCCGCGGGGCTGGCCTTGATCGAGGGGGAGACCGACGGTGGCGTCGCCTCCGGCGTGGCCGTGCGCAAGCGGTCGGGCAAGCTCGCCAATCTCAAGCAGTTGCTGCAGGATTCGCCGATGCCCGAGTCGACCACCGGCATCGGCCACACCCGCTGGGCCACGCACGGTGGCCCAACCGACGAGAACGCCCACCCCCACTACGGCGGTGAGGACGACCGTCTCGCGCTCATCCACAACGGCATCATCGAGAACTTCCACTCCCTCAAGACCTCCCTGCTCGAGCAGGGCGTGAGCTTTCGCAGCGAGACCGACACCGAGGTCGCGGCGCACCTGGTCGCGCGCGCCTACGACGAGTGCAAGGACCTGACCGAGGCCATGCGCCGCGTGGTCAACGACCTCGAGGGCGCCTTCACGTTGCTGGCGGTGCACGCCGACGAGCCGGGCGTCGTCGTCGCGGCCCGCCGCAACTCCCCGCTGGTCGTCGGCATCGGGGTGGGGGAGAACTTCCTCGGCTCCGACGTGGCCGCGTTCATCGGGCACACGCGCGAGGCGCTCGAGCTCGCCAACGACCAGATCGTCACCATCACGGCTGAGAAGGCCGAGGTCATCGGCTTCGACGGCACGCCCACCGAGGGCAAGGCCTTCCACGTCGACTGGGACGCCGCCGCCGCCGAGAAGGGTGGCCATTCCTCCTTCATGGAGAAGGAGATCCTGGAGCAGCCGACGGCCATCGCCTCCACGCTGCTCGGGCGCACCGACGCCGAGGGCGCTCTGGTCCTCGACGAGCTGCGCATCTCCGAGGAGCAACTGCGCGCCGTCACCAAGATCGTCATCGTCGCCTGCGGCACGGCCTTCTACTCGGGCATGACCGCCAAGTACGCCATCGAGCACTGGACCCGCATCCCGTGCGAGGTCGAGCTGGCGCACGAGTTCCGTTACCGCGACCCGGTCGTCGACCAGCACACGCTCGTGGTGTCGATCAGCCAGTCGGGCGAGACGATGGACACCCTCATGGCCGTCAAGCACGCCCGCGAGCTGGGCGCGCTCACCATCTCGATCTGCAACACCCACGGCGCCACCATCCCCCGTGAGTCCGACGCGGTGCTCTACACGCACGCCGGCCCGGAGATCGCCGTCGCCTCGACCAAGGCGTTCACGGCGCAGATCACCGCCTGCTACGTCCTCGGTCTCTACCTCGCGCAGCTGCGGGGCGGCTCGTACGCCGAGGAGGCCCAGCAGGTCATGCGTGAGCTGCACGAGATCCCGAGCAAGGTCGAGACGCTGCTGGCCGGCATGGACCGCGTGCGCGAGATCGCCCGGTTCATGGCCGACACCCGCTCGGTGCTCTTCCTCGGGCGTCACGTGGGGTACCCGATCGCCCTGGAGGGTGCGCTCAAGCTCAAGGAGATCGCGTACATCCACGCCGAGGGCTTCGCCGCCGGTGAGCTCAAGCACGGCCCGATCGCGCTCATCGAGCCCGGTCAGCCGGTGTTCATCGTCGTCCCCGGTCCGGACACCCCGCACGGCCTGCACGGCAAGGTCGTCTCCAACATCCAGGAGATCCGCGCCCGCGGCGCCCGCACGCTGGTCATCGCCGAGGAGGGGGACGAGGACGTCGTTCCGTTCGCCGACGAGGTCATCCGGGTTCCGCAGGCGCCGCCGCTGCTCGAGCCGCTGCTGACGATCGTCCCGCTGCAGGTGTTCGCCGCGGAGCTGGCGTCGGCGAAGGGGTTGGACGTGGATCAGCCGCGCAACCTCGCCAAGTCCGTCACGGTCGAGTAAGTGCGAGTGGCCGCGTGATCGTCGGGATCGGTATCGACGTCGTCGACGTCGCTCGGTTCGAGCGGGTCCTGGAGCGCACGCCCGCGTTGCGGGAGCGGTTGTTCACGCCGGTGGAGCGGGACCTGCCCGTGCAGTCCCTCGCCGGGCGGTTCGCGGTCAAGGAGGCACTGGCCAAGGCACTGGGCTCGCCCGGTGGGTTGGAGTGGGCCGACGCCGAGGTGCGCCGTGGGGAGCACGGTGCACCACGACTCGTGGTGCGCGGTACTGTCGCGACGTGCGCGGCCCGTCGTGGGGTCGGGGAATTTCTCGTCTCGATCTCGCACGACGGGGGGATCGCCACGGCGATGGTCCTCGCGCAATCCGTCACCGATGCGCCCGGAGGGGAACGAACGTGATCGCAGCGTGGAGTGTGGAGGACGTGCGGGCGGCGGAGGCCCGGGCGATGGAGCCTCTGCCCGACGGCGAGTTGATGGACCGTGCCGCGCGGGGCCTGGCCAAGGTGGTGACGGCCCGGCTCGACGACATCGAGGAACCGCGGGTGGTCGCCCTCGTCGGCTCCGGCGGCAACGGCGGTGACGCCCTGTTCGCGATGGCCCGGGTCGCCCGCTCCGACAGCGACGCGGATGTGGCCGCGGTGCTCGTCTCCGATCGCGGCGCGCACAAGAAGGCGCTGGTCGCGGCACGTGAGGCCGGGGTGGCGATCGTCGACCTGGCCCGTTCCGGCGCCGACGAGGCGCACGACGAGGCCCTCGAGAAGGCCTGCGCACTCGTCGCCGAGGCCGACGTCCTGATCGACGGGATCACCGGCATCGGCGGATCGCCGGGCTGGAGCGGGTCCTCGGCGCAGCGGTGCCGGGCGCTCATCGACGCCGTGGACGACGAGGCGTACGTCATCGCCGTCGACCTGCCGAGCGGGGCCGATCCGGCCGGTGTCGTGCTCGACTCCGAGGGCGTCTGGGCCGACGAGACGGTCACGTTCGGGGTGGCCAAGCCGGTGCACCTGCTCGGGACCTCGGCGCGGTGCGGCGTGCTCACCCTGGTCGACATCGGTCTGGACATGACGACGATGCCCGTGGCCGAGCGTCTCGACCACGACGACGTCGCCCAGCTGTGGCCGTTGCCGGCCTCGGACGACGACAAGTACTCCCGCGGCGTGCTCGGCGTGGTCGCCGGCGGTGAGAACTACACGGGTGCAGCGGTGCTCACGGTCACGTCCGCGGTCTGTGCCGGGGCGGGGATGGTGCGCTACATCGGTCCGCCCACGCCGACCGCGCTGGTGCGATCGGCCGTGCCGGAAGCGGTCTGCGGTATCGGCCGGGTGCAGGCGTGGGTCGTCGGCCCCGGGCTCGACGCCGACGCCGAGTCCGACCCCGACGCCGACGGCGAGGACGTCGCCCAGGTCACCGCCGCCACCGAGGCGCTCGACTCCGGCCTCCCGTGCGTCGTCGACGCCGGTGGGCTCGACCTGCTCGACGGACCCCGACCCCGCGCCGGAGCCCGGACCCTCCTCACGCCGCACGCGGGCGAACTCGCCCGGTTGCTCACCCGGCTCGAGGAGCGGGAGGTGAGCCTCGACGACGTCCGCGCCGACCCCGTCGGGCACGCACGCCGCGCCGCGACCCTCGTGCACGCCACCGTGCTGCTCAAGGGATCGACCACCTACGTCGTGCCGCCCGAGATCACCGGCATGCCCGTCCGGGCCGTCGCCGAAGCGCCCGCCTGGCTCGCCACCGCAGGCGCGGGCGACGTCCTCGCCGGTGTCGCCGGTGTCCTGCTCGCCGCGGGGCTCGACCCCTACGACGCCGGCACCCTCGCCGCGACCGTGCACGGCCTGGCAGGTCACGACGTCAATCCGGGCGGTCCGGTCCGCGCACTCGATGTGGCGTTCGCCACCCCCGCGTGGTCGCCCGGCTGATGCGCCGCGCGGCGTCGTGAGAGAAGCTGGACCGGTATCGGAACCCGGATCGCCCCGATCATGATCGATGGCCCTCCGGCGTCCGATGAGTGATACGAGAGGACACAGCGACCCGCACGCGAGCGACACATGCTCGGTCACGACGGCGTCGCCCGACGTGCGAGGAGGCCCAGGTGTCAGCCGGTCCCCGTGGGGTACCCCGCCTACCCGAGTTCTCCGGCGGATCGGGAGGGTCCGTGGCGCGCTCGGCGGTGGGCGTCGGGCTGGGGCTGTTCGCGGCCGGGCTCACGGCCGCTGCCGGAGTCGCCGCCGACCGCCTGAGCCGTGACCGGCGCACCGCCGTCGCCCTCGACGCGTCCGTCGCCGACACCCGCTACCGCGAGACCCCCGACACCGAGCTGGTCGTGCGCACCAGCGACGGGGTGGAGCTGCACGTCGAGATCGACGAACCGCGCGGCGACCACGTGGACGGCGACGACCTCGGCCTTCGTCCGACCGTCGTCCTGTCGCACGGGTACTGCCTCAGCCTCACCTCCTGGGTGTTCCAGCGCCGGGCGCTGCGTGCCGCCGGGTACCGCGTCGTCCTCTGGGACCAGCGCGGCCACGGCCGGTCGGGGATGGGGGAGAAGGAGTCGATCTCCATCGAGCAGCTCGGCGACGACCTGCTGCAGGTGTTGGACGAGGTCGTGCCGGAGGGGCCCGTCGTGCTCGTCGGTCACTCGATGGGTGGCATGTCGATGATGGCCCTCGCGCTCGATCACGAGGAGTTCGTCGAGGAGCGGGTGGTCGGCGCGGCGTTCGTCGCCACGAGCCCCGGCGACCTGTCCGGCGTCTCCTACGGGTTCGGCCGACTCGGCGGCCACCTCATCCGCCGGCTCACGCCGTGGACCTCCTCCGTGCTCGCACCGCGGCAGAACCTCGTCGACGTCGGCATCCGTCAGGCGCGCGACCTCGTGGACTTCATGGTCGACTTCGGGTCGTTCGGATCGCCCGTGCCGCTGTCGATCGCCCAGCTCACCACCGACATGATCTTCGGCACCCGCATGGAGGTCATCGCCGCGTTCTTCCCGATCTTCGACGAGCACGACAAGACCGAGGCCCTCACCACCTACGACGGCGTCGAGGCGCTCGTCATCAGCGGCACGGCCGACCGGCTCACCCCCGTGCGCCACAGCGAGGAGATCGTGCGCCTCATCCCCGGCGCCGAGCACATCGTCGTCGAGGACGCCGGGCACGTGATCATGCTGGAGCACCCCGACGTGCTCAACGAGCATCTGCTCGACCTGGTCGAGAGGTCGCGTCGCGCCCACCGCGCGCCGCAGACGATCCCCGTCCGCCGCCGGGTCAGCGACGTGGGTGCCCGCCGCGCGGCCCGCAGCGCCCGACGCAGGAAGGACGGCCGTGACCCACGCACCCGATGAGGACCCGACGACCGACGTGACCCTGCTCGACACCGTCCTGGCCACGGCCGATGCTTCCCGGGAGGCCGGTCGGGCGCTCGCGGCACGCCTGCGGGCCGGGGACGTCGTCGTGCTCGTCGGCGATTTGGGGGCGGGTAAGACGACCCTCACCAGGGCCTCGCCGAGGGCCTGGACGTGCGCGGACCGATCACCTCACCGACGTTCGTCATCTCACGCGTGCACCCCTCGCTGGGCGACGGACCCGCGCTCGTCCACGTCGACGCCTACCGACTTCACGGCGCGGCCGAACTCGAGGACATCGACCTCGACGCGACCGTGGCCACGTCGGTCACCGTCGTCGAATGGGGATCGGGCGTGGCCGAGCAACTGAGCGACTCGTGGCTGGCCGTCGAACTCGTCCGCAGCCTCGGTGACGAGGTCGCGTCCGGCGACGCAAGCGGCGATGCCGACGCTGATCTCCCGATGGATGGCGACGCTGATCTCGCGATGGACGGTGACGATCCCCGGCGGGTGCGGGTGGTTGCACACGGTCCGCGCTGGCGCCACGAGCCGGCGTTGCAGTTCCCGCACACCTGACTCATCCCGCCGAGACCGCCGTTGATAGCGGGCGGTTTCGGCGAGGGTTCCACCTGACTGAGCGATCGCGGGCCGGCCGACAAGGGCTGTCAGGGGCCTGACATACCCTTGATCGGTGCTGTTGCTCGCGTTCGACACCTCGACCTCCGCCGTCTCCGTCGCCCTGCGTGACGAGGCCGGACAGCTCGCATCCTCCCACGTCGTCGATGCCCAGGCCCACGGCGAGATCCTCGCGCCGGGCATGCGCGCGGTGTTCGCCGAGGCCGGTCGCCGCCCGGACGAGTTGACCCACGTCGTCGTCGGGGTCGGACCGGGGCCGTTCACCGGCCTGCGGGTCGGCATCGTCAGCGCCCTCACCCTGGCGCACGCCCTCGACCTGTCGGCCCACGGCGTGTGCGGACTCGACGTGCTCGCTCATCGGGCCTGGTCGGCGGGGGTACGCGAGCGCATCCTCGTGGCGATCGACGCCCGCCGCAAAGAGGTCTACTGGGCGGCCTACACCCTCACCGGCGAGGGTTTCACCGCCGATGACGAACCCCAGGTCGCCCGGGCCGCCGACCTTCCCGAGGAGGTGCGGCACCTGCCCAACATCGGGCGTGGTGGCCTGCTCTATCCCGACGAGCTGCCCGTCCGCCTCATCCGGTGCGAGGACGTGCTCGACGTCGAGGCCGGTGACGTCGCCGACCTCGCCGTGCGCCTCCTGGGCCAGGGCCGCGACCTCCTGCCGCCCGAGCCGCTCTACCTGCGCCGACCCGACGCCGTCCCCTCCCAGAGCGTCAAGTCGGTGCTCGCCCGATGACGACCTCCGCCGGCACGACGAGCCCGATCGCCTCCGACCTCCCGGGCGCCGTCACGGTCCTGCGCGAACTCGCCTGGACCGATATCGCGGAGCTCGCCCGGCTGGAGACCGAGCTGTTCGCCGACGACGCCTGGTCGGCGCAGTCCTGGTGGGCCGAACTCGCGGGCCGTCCGTGCCGGGAGTACGTCGTGGCGACCGCCGGCGAGGGCGGCGAGATCCTCGGGTACGCCGGGCTCGACCACGGCGGGGAGGTGGCCGACGTCATGACCATCGCGGTCGCGCCCGCGGGGCGACGTCGCGGACTGGGCACCCTGTTGCTCGACACGCTGATCGACCGCACCCGGGCCCGGGGCGAATCGCATCTGCTCCTGGAGGTGCGGGCCGACAACGACGCCGCCCTCGCGCTGTACGAGCGGGCCGGGTTCAGCACGATCTCGATCCGTCGCCGTTACTACCAGCCCGATGGCGTCGATGCCCACGTCATGCGCCTCACCCTGGAAGGACCCTCCTCGTGACCGCCACCACCACCTCGGTCGATCAGAACGCGACGGGCTCGCCGGACGACATCCCACCGCACGCGCCCCTGGTGCTCGGTATCGAATCCTCCTGCGACGAGACGGGGGTCGCGATCGTGCGGGGTCAGGAGCTGCTCGGCAACGCCGTGGCCAGCAGCGTCGAGGAGCACGCCCGGTTCGGCGGCGTCATCCCCGAGATCGCCTCGCGCGCCCACCTCGAGGCGATGGTGCCGATGATCGACCAGGCCTGCACCGAGGCCGGGGTGCGGCTGCGCGACGTCGACGCGATCGCCGTGACCAGTGGACCCGGGCTGGCCGGAGCGTTGCTCGTGGGGGTCGCCGCGGCCAAGACGCTGGCGTTCGCGCTCGACAAGCCGCTGTACGGCATCAACCACCTCATCGCGCACGTCGGCGTCGACGTGCTCGACCACGGCAGGTTGCCCACGCCCATGGTGGCTCTGCTCGTCTCGGGCGGACACACGAATCTGCTTCTCGTCAAAGACATCTGCACCGACGTCGTGTCCCTGGGACAGACGATCGACGACGCCGCGGGCGAGGCCTACGACAAGGTGGCCCGGCTGCTCGACCTGCCCTACCCCGGTGGTCCGCACATCGACCGCCTGGCCGCCCAGGGCGACCCGCGTGCCATCGCCTTCCCTCGCGGACTCACCTCGGGGCGCGACATGCAGCGGCACCGGTACGACTTCTCGTTCTCCGGGCTCAAGACGGCGGTGGCCCGGTGGGTCGAGACGCGCCGTGCCGCGGGGGCGGAGATCCCGGTGGCCGACGTCGCCGCGAGTTTTCAGGAGGCCGTCGCCGACGTGCTCACCCGCAAGGCGGTGCTCGCCTGCGTCGAGAACGGCGCGACGCACCTGCTCATCGGCGGGGGTGTGGCCGCCAATGGCCGGCTGCGGGCGCTCGCCGAACAGCGCTGCGCCGAGGCGGGGATCACCGTGCGGGTACCCCGCCCCACGTTGTGCACGGACAACGGCGCGATGGTCGCGGCGCTGGGCTCCCAGCTCGTGATGGCGGGAGCCACGCCCTCGCCGCTGGAGCTGCCGACCGACTCCTCGATGCCGATCGAACTGGTCCACGTGGCCCCCTGATGCGCGACGCGCTCCGTCTCGGCCTCGGCCGGCACGCTGGCCTACGGTGGATACCTGATCGCCGCCCTCTCGGGTGGCTGATTCGGGTGGACGAGGGGAGAGGCATGAACACGCGACGGGCAGGGGCGATGCGTCCGGCCGTGCTGGCCACCGCGATCGCCGTGGCGCTCGCGGGCTGTGCCGTACCGGCCGGCACCGACGCGGCGGGGGCGAGCCCGGCGTCGTCCGGATCCGGCGGTGCGACAGCCGCCGCGACGCCGGCCGGCGCACAACCGGGCACGCAGGTCGCGGCCCCCTCCCAGCAGGACGTGGACACGGCCCGTGCGGAGGTCGCGAAGCTGTCGACCCGGCAGGTGGCGGCCCAGTTGGTCGTGCCCGACCTCGGCTCCGTCGACGCGGGGGTACGCGGCATCGGCCAGGGGTACGGCGGTGTCGTCGTCATGCGTTCGGCGCTGCCCTCCGGGCGTGGTGCGGCCGGTGCCGCCAAGGCCGCGAACGCCCGCTACGCCACTGCGATGTCGGGCAGCAAGCGGTCGTGGCCGGCGTTCATCGCCGTGGACCAGGAGGGTGGTCCGGTCACGCGGATCGACGCCCCGCTGACCCCGTTCCCCGCCGCCATGGCCCTCGGCGCAGCCAAGGACCCTGCGTTGGCGAGTGCGGTGGGGCGCGCGTCGGGCTCGGAGCTGCGCGGTCTCGGATTCACGGTCGTCATGGCTCCCGACGCCGACGTCACCACGCCGAAGGACCCGACGATCGGGGTCCGCTCGCCCGGGTCCGATCCGGCGCGGGTCGCGACGACGGCGCTGTCCTACGTGCAGGGGTACCGGCAGGCGGGCCTCGTGCCGGTCGTCAAGCACTTCCCCGGTCATGGCTCGGTGAGCGCCGACACCCACGCGGGCACCGCGCGGTTGACGGCCTCGCGTGCCGTGCTCGACCGGCGTGACCTCGTGCCGTTCCGCAAGGCCGTCGAGGCCGGAGTGCCCGCGGTGATGACCGCGCACGTCATCGCCACCGCGATCGACGCGAAGCGGCCGGCGTCGTTGTCGAGGCCCGTGACCACCGGAGTGCTCCGGCAGCAGCTCGGATTCTCGGGTCTGGTCGTCACCGACGCCCTCAACATGGGGGCCGTGACCGCGGGAACGGCTCCGGGCGAGGCCACGGTCCGGGCCATCGAGGCCGGTGCCGACGTGGCGCTGATGCCGGCCGACCCCAAGGCCGCGGTCTCCGCCCTGGAGGAGGCCGTCGCGAGCAAACGCCTCACGCGGGCTCGCCTGGACGAGTCCGCCGTGCGGATGATCGTCGCGCTGAGGGGCGCCCGCGCGAGCGTGCCGGCAGCCGCACCCGGATCGCATCGGTCCGTGGCGCAGCAGGTCGCCGCGGCGACGATCACGCAGATCGGAGGCCGGTGCGGGGCGCGGGCGGTCCGCTCCGCGGTCACCGTCAGCGGCGGCACCGCCGCCGATCGCGCCGAGTTCACCCGGGCCGCGAAGGCGCGCGGACTGCGCATCGGCGGCGCCCGCGCGACCAAGGTCGTCCTCCTCGGCGGAGGCCGATACCAGGCCGGAACGGGAGGCTCCTCCGGCGGCACGACCGGCTCCGGCGACGTGCTCGTCGCCCTCGACACCCCCTACGGCCTGGCCCAAGGACGGGCCACGACGAGGATCGCCGCCTACGGGCGCACCCCGGCCACCTTCGACGCCGTCGTCGACGTGCTCACGGGCAAGGCCCCGGCACGTGGCCGGCTCCCCGTCGCCGTCGGTGCGTCCAAGATCGGATCGGGCTGTGGCTGAATCCCGTGTTGTGGTGGCCGGACTCGCGCTGCGCGGACGCCACCTGCTCGCCACCGGCGCGGCCGGGAGCCGCATCGTGTCCTCCGAACAGCAGGTGCTCGCGGGCGCGGGGGCCATCGCCGCCGTCGCGGCGGCCGGCACCACGTCCTCGACCGGAGTCCACGTCGACCTCGTCGCCCGGGTCGGCGCCGACGAGGCGGGCACGTGGTGCCTGGCCGAACTCATCGGCCGTGGCGTCGACGTCGCCCGGATCGCCCGGTGGGGGACGACGGGGGAGTACCTCGTCATCGAGGCCCCCACGGGTGAGGAGGACGTCGTCCTCGTGCCCGGCGAGGTCGACGCCGACGGGGTGGGTGCCGCACTGGCCGACTGCCGCCCCGGAGACGTCCTGCTGGTGGATTCGTCGGTGATCGTGCGGCATCCGGAGATCGTCGAGGACGCCTACGACGCCGACCTGCAGGTGCTCGCCGACCTGCGCCCCGTCCTGCCGGGGGCGCTGGACGCCGATGTCGTGGCGCGCCTCGACGTGGTCGTCGTCGACGCGGCCGGGGCCGGAGCCGTCGCAGACGCCTTCGCGCCGCCGGCCTCCTCGCCGTCTACGCCGGTGGGCTGGGGTCGTGGTGGGACGACCTGCGCCACGAGCCGGAGGAGACCGCCTCCCTTCGCCCCGTCGCCCCGTCCGACGACGGCGTCCACCGGTTCGCCGGTGCCCTCGCGGCCGCGCTCGCCGCCGGGCTCGATCGGCCGGAGGCGTTCTCGCTGGCACTCACCGCGGCCATGGGCAGGATCGAGGCGTGAACCCGCAGACCGTGCTGGCCGAGGTGCTCGTGGACGAACTGGTGCGCCTCGGCGTGCGCGAGGTGGTCCTGGCGCCCGGCTCGCGTTCGGCTCCGCTCGCCTACGCGCTGCACGCGGCGGATGCTGCGGGCCGCCTCCGGATGCACGTACGGGTCGACGAACGGTCCGCGGCGTTCCTCGCCTTGGGCCTGGCCAAGGCCACCGGGGTGCCCGCGCCGGTCGTGACGACGTCGGGAACCGCGGTCGCCAACCTCATGCCCGCCGTCCTCGAGGCGCACGAATCGGGTGTGCCGATGCTGCTGCTCACCGCGGACAGGCCACCGGAGCTGCGTGGGACCCGCGCCAACCAGACCACCGACCAACCGGGATTCTTCGGCCGTGCGATGCGGTGGTTCCACGACCTCGGGGTGCCCGAGGCGCGCGTCGGTGCCCAGGCGGCGTGGCGCACGAGCCTCGATCGCGCTGTCGCGGCCGCGACGGGAACGACCGGCGGCGACCCCGGACCGGTCCACCTCAATCTCCCGCTGCGCGATCCGCTGCCGCCCGAGACCGAGCCGTCCGGCGAGTGGCCCGAGTCGTCCTCCGGCCGGCCCGACGGTGGTCCGTGGACCCGGGTCGAGAGCCGTGCCTCGTCCCCGTCCGGCCCACCCCTGCCGATGGTCGCCCGGACGCTCGTGGTGCTCGGGGATGCCTCGCCGAGGCTGCTGGAGTCGGCGCTGGGGTGGGCGCGGCGTCGAGGTCACCCGGTGATCGGCGAGCCGTTCGGACGCATCGACGGCGAGGGGAACGGGGTGCGGCTGCCGCACGGGGTTCGTCTGGCCGCGCGGGCGGAAGAACCCGACCTGTTGCCCGACCGGATCGTCGTCGTCGGGCGACTGACGTTGTCCCGCAGCCTCGCTCGTGTGCTGCGGCTGCCCGATGTCCGGGTGGACCTCGTCGTCGAGGACCATCGCTGGCCCGATCCCGGCCACGTCGTCCATGTCGTTCACGGCGTCGGCGCCCTCCTCGATCCGGCCACCGACATCACCATCGACACCACCACCACCGGCACCGGCACCGTGTCCGAGCCGGCCGGGGCGGCCGGGCATCCCTCCACGGTGGCGACGGAGTTCCGGGACGCGTGGGCGCGGGCGGCGAGCGAGGCGAGCACGCAGATCGCCGCCGAACTGCGGTGGCCGAGCGGCCCGGCGCTGGCCGCCGCCCTGCTCCGGGCCGTCCCGGAGGACGCGCTCGTGTTCCTCGGGTCGAGCAACGGGGTGCGCCACGTGGATCTCGTGCGCGGCGGAGAGCACGTCGACGCCGCCGAGGTCGTCGGCAGCCGCGGTCTGGCCGGGATCGACGGGTGCGTCTCGACCGCCGCCGGCCTCGCGCTCGCCTCCGGCCGTCCCACGTATGCGTTCCTCGGCGACCTCACGTTCCTGCACGACGCGAACGGGCTGCTCATCGGCCCGGACGAACCCCGCGTAGACCTGACGATCGTCGTCGGCAACGACGACGGCGGCGCGATCTTCGCCGACCTCGAGTACGGCCGGCCCGCGTTGCGTCAGGCGTTCCCGGGCGTGCTGGAACGGGTGTTCCGCACCCCCACCGGCACCGACGTCGGAGCCCTGTGCGCGGCCCACGGGGTGCGGCACGTGGAGGCGGCCTCGGCCGAGGAGGTCGCCGCGGCCGTGGCCGAGGTGCCCATCGGCATCACCGTCGTCGAGGTCCCGCTCACCCTTCCCCGCCGAAACCGCCGGTTATAGGCGGCGGTTTCGGCGGGGTGGTCGGTGAGGAGGAACCTCGCCCGTCGAGGCCCCCGCCCCCGACGTCCTGAAGCCCTGACCGGGAACGAGCCGAACCACGCGGGTGAGCCCTTCGTGAATCCGGTTGACGCCCTGGGCCGACGCAGCGAGGGTGAGGCGGTGATCTCGATACGTCCGCTGACCCTCGCCGACGGTGACGAACTGCTCGCCATCGACCACTTCGCCTTCGTCGCCGACCCAGACGAGGTGCCGGCCGAGCAATCGCTCGAGGGCCTCGACATGGACCGCACCTTCGGCGCCGAACACGACGACCGACCCGGTGAACTCGCCGGCATCTACACCTCCTTCGACCTGCGCATGCGGGTCCCCGGCTCCGACGCCGACGACGGGGCCCGTCTCGTGCCGATGAACGGCCTCACCGCGGTCGGCGTCCACCCCGACATGCGCCGCCGCGGCGTGCTGCGCGCGATGATCCGCCACCACCTCGAGCAGGCCCGCGACCGCGGCGACGTCATCGCCGGTCTCCACGCCTCCGAGCCGGTCATCTACGGCCGGTTCGGGTACTCCGTCGCCAGTCACGACGTGCACTACTCCCTCGGCAGCGGAACGAAACTCCCCGCCTCGGAGCCGATCACGGCGCTCGCCGACCGCACCGACGTCCGCACGCTGCTCGACCTCGACGACGACACGATCGCGCGACGTCTGCACGAGCTCGATCTCGTCTCGCCCGCCCTGGGCACCGTCGTCGTGCCGGAGGCCGTGGTCCGGCGCCGGCTGCGGGACAACCCCACCTCGCGCGTCGGCAAGGAGCCGCGCCGGGCGCTGATCGCCACCCGTGAGGGCCGCGACGTCGGCGTCGCCGTCTTCCGTCGTGAGGTGACCTGGGACGACGGCAACGCCGACGGTCACGTGAACGTCACCTACCTCACCGCCGTCGACGAAGGTGCGCTGCTCGCGCTGGGCCGCCGGCTGGTGGAGATGGACCTCATGAGTCGGGTCGACCTCGGCCAGCGGGGACTGGACGACCCGCTCCTGAACTGGGCCGGGAGTGTGCGCACACGCACCGTCAGGGTCGCCGACGCCCTGTGGCTGCGCCCCGTCGAGGTGTCCGGGATGCTCACCGCGCGCGGCTACGCGACACCGCTCGACCTGACCCTCGAGGTACGCGACGACACCTGCGACTGGAACTCCGGCACCTGGCGACTCGTCGTGGACGAGACGGGTGAGGCCGAGTGCGTCCGGAGCGACGCCGACGCCGACATCCGGCTGGACGTCGACGTCATCGGTGAGCTGTTCCTCGGGCTCCGCGGGGCGAGGGCGCTGGCCTCGCTCGGTCGGATCACCGAGCGGACACCGGGGTCCGTCGCGGCCCTGAACAGCGCGTTCGCCACCGGTATCCAGCCCATCGGTGGCACCGGGTTCTGAGTCCCGCGCCCACGTCGGTCCTGGTCTTCGCGCGTCTTTCGGTAGCCGCCTCGATATCGAGGCCACCTCCGCTCGGGGGTAGGGTGATCGCTTGTGACTTCGGACGTTCCCACTCGCCTCCTGGCCCGGACCCGCGAGGTCGACGACGTCCGATCCGTCCTCGCCCACCTCCCGGCGGGCGCCGATCCCCGCGAACTGTGCTCGTGGGTCCGTGGCGGCGACGGCATCGTCGGATGGGGGAGGGTCGCGGGCATCGCGACCTGCGGTGACAGCCGGTTCGCCGACGCGGAGACGTGGTGGCGCCAGATCGTGGCCGACGCCGAGGTCGTCGACGAGGTCGATCTGGTCGGCACAGGTCTGGTCGCCTTCGGATCCTTCGCCTACTCCTCCGTCTCGGCCGAGCAGTCGGTCCTCGCCGTTCCCCGGGTGATCCTCGGGCGCCGCGACGGACGGTCATTCGTCACGACCGTGACCACCGCGGCTGAGGCCGAGCGGGGTCGGCCCGGCGCTGCCGGCGCGGACGTGCAGGCGGAGACCGAACTCCCCGATCCTCCTGGTGAGGTGTCCTTCGCCGACGGCGCGCTCGCCGGTCCGGCCTGGCAGACGGCCGTCGCCGAGGCGGTGCGCCGAATCTCGGCCGGAGAGCTCGACAAGGTCGTCCTCGCCCGCGATCTCATCGCCGAGTCGGAGTCGCCGATCGACCCGCGCTTCCTGCTGGAGCGCCTCGCCGAGGTGTACGGCACGACCTGGGTGTTCGCCGTCGACGGCCTGGTCGGCGCCACCCCCGAGATGCTCGTCCGCCTCGAGCGCGGGCTTGTGACCTCCCGGGTGTTGGCCGGCACGATCAGGCGCACCGGCGACGACGACCGCGACCTCGCACTCGCGGCCTCGCTGGCGCACTCGAGCAAGGACCTCGAGGAGCACGAGTACGCCGTCGCATCGGTCGCCGACGTCATCGCCCGCTACTGCACCTCGGTCAACATGCCGGAGACGCCGTTCGTGCTGCACCTGCCGAACGTGCTGCACCTGGCCACCGACGTGGCGGGCCGGCTCACCAACGGTGCCTCCTCGCTCACGCTGGCCCAGGCCCTGCATCCCTCGGCCGCCGTGTGCGGCACGCCCAAGCCGGTGGCCGACATGATGATCGCCGACCTCGAGCACATGGACCGCGGTCGCTACGCCGGCCCCGTCGGCTGGATCGACGACCACGGCGACGGCGAGTGGGGGATCGCGCTGCGCAGCGGCGCCCTCGATCCGGTCGACCCGCGGCGCATGCGACTGTTCGCGGGCTGCGGCATCGTGGCCGGGTCGGACCCCGAGGCCGAACTGGCCGAGTCCGACGCCAAACTCGTCCCCATGCGCACGGCCCTCGCCGCCCCCACCCGGGCATGAGCGGCATCCCCGACCCTGCCGGCGTGATCGCAGGCCCCGGCCAGGGAGAGCGCACGACCGCCCCGATGACAGGATGGAGCACATGATGCGCGCAGGCCTGGACAAGGAACCCGCCGACGTCGCCCGGATGTTCGACGCGGTGGCCGCCCGCTACGACCTGACCAACGACGTCATGACCGGTGGCCTCGTGCGTCGGTGGCGGCGGGTCGTGGAGGACGCGGTGGCCGCCCGGCCGGGTGAGGTCGTGCTCGACATCGCCGCCGGCACCGGCACGAGCGGTCTGGCGTTCGTCGAGGCCGGCGCCCACGTCGTGTCGGCCGACTTCTCCCTGGGCATGATCCGCGAGGGCGCCGAGCGCTACTCCGAGCTCGACTTCGTCGCCGCCGACGCCACCCGTCTGCCGCTGGCCGACGCCTCGGTGGACGTCGTGACGATGTCCTACGGCCTGCGCAACGTGCGCGACTACGAGGAGCCCTCGCGGAGTTCCGCCGCGTGACCAGGCCGGGCGGCCGGCTCGTCATCTGCGAGTTCAGCACCCCGCGCCAGGCGGCGTTCCGGCGCGTGTACATGACCTACCTCATGGGATCGTTGCCGCGGGTGGCCCGCACGGTCGCCTCCGACCCGGAGTCCTACGTGTACCTCGCCGAGTCGATCCGCGACTGGCCCGACCAGGAGTCCCTCGCCACGAGCATCGGCCGCGCCGGGTGGCGTGGCGTCGAGTGGCGCAACCTCATGAACGGCATCGTCGCGATCCACCGGGCCACCGCCTGACACCCCCGTGGCCGCCGAGCCCACCGACACGACCACCTCTTCCCAGATCAGGAGCGACGTGACCTCCCACACCGCCGACGTGATCGTCGTCGGCGCCGGTCCGGCCGGTGCCACCGCGGCCGCCTACCTCGCGGGCCACGGGCTCGACGTGACACTGCTGGAGAAGGCCACGTTCCCGCGCGACAAGATCTGCGGCGACGGACTCACGCCGCGGGCGGTCAAGGAACTCGTCTCCCTCGGCGTCCCGCACCCCGAGGAGGACGGCTGGATCCGCAACCGGGGGCTGCGCCTCGTCGGCGGCGGTCACCTGGTCGAGATCGACTGGCCCGACGTGGCCGACTACCCCTCCTACGGGCTGGCCATGCCGAGGACCGGCTTCGACCACGTCCTCGCCCGTCATGCCGTGGATCGGGGAGCGAACCTCGTGCAGGGAGCCTCCGTGCGCGGCCCGATCGAGGACTCCTCGGGCCGGGTGTGCGGGGTGCGCGTCAAGCACGTCGGGGCCTCGGGCCGGGCCACGGGGAGCAGTCCGAGTACCGGGCCCCCGTCGTCCTGGCCTGCGACGGCAACAGCGCCCGCCTCGCCGTCGCCCGTGGCCGGGAGCGGCGCGAGGACCGCCCGATGGGCGTCGGCGTGCGCACCTACTACTCCACACCGCGCAGCCACGACGACTACATGGAGTCGTGGATGGAGCTGTGGGTCGACAAGGACCCGCACGACCCCTCGGCCGGGCGGATGCTGCTGCCCGGGTACGGCTGGATCTTCGCCCTCGGCGACGGCACGAGCAACGTCGGTCTCGGCATCCTCGACACCTCGCCGGCATTCGGCACCGTCGACTACAAGGACGTCCTGCGCCGCTGGGTCGCCACTCTGCCGCCGGAGTGGACCTTCGACGAGGAGCACCGCGTCGGCCAGGTCAGGGGAGCCGGGCTGCCGATGGCGCTGGGCCGGGTGCCCCACTACGCGGACGGGTTGCTCCTGCTCGGTGACGCCGGCGGGATGATCAGTCCGTTCAACGGCGAGGGCATCGCGCACGCGATGGAAGCGGCCCGCCTGGCCGCCGAGATCGTCGCGCAGGCCCTCGCGCGCCCCGACGTCTCTACCCGTGAGCGGGTCCTGGCCCGCTATCCGGACGCCGTCCGGGAGGAGATGGGTGGCTACTTCCGTCTGGGGTCGGTGTTCGCCACGCTCATCGGCAACCCCACGATCATGCGTCTGGCCGTCCGACACGGCCTGCCCAGGCGTACGCTCATGCGCTTCGTCGTCAAGATCATGGCGGGCCTCGCGGACTCCCGCGGTGGGGACCTCGACGATCGGGTCATCTCGGCCTTGGCTCGCCTGACCCCTTCGGCGTGAGAGCGCGTGTCGTTCACTAGACTGTCCGCGATGCCACGGCTGTTCGCAGCCCTGGCCGCATCCGAGCCGGACTTGCACCGTCGCACCATCAATCGAAAGGGAGCGCGTCGATATGGCCAGCCCCTACCTGCCGATCCTGTTCTTCTTCGCCTGCGGAATCGGCTTCGCAGCCCTGGCGGTGCTCGTCTTGGGCCCCCTGCTCGGCCCGAAGCGGTACAACGCCGCCAAGGTCATGGCGTACGAATGCGGCATCCAGCCGTCCCCTCGCGCGGATCAGGGCGGGCGCTTCCCCGTCAAGTACGCGACGACGGCGATGCTCTTCATCATCTTCGACATCGAGACCTTGTTCCTGCTCCCCTTCGCGGTGGTCTTCGGTGAGCTCGGCCTCTACGGCCTGCTGGCCATGACGATCTTCCTGCTCAACGCGTTCTTCATCGCCGACGCCTACGTGTGGCGGCGCGGCGGATTGGATTGGGACTGACATGACGAACTCCGAAACCGCCTTCCGTCCGAACACCTCCGACCCGCTCCCGTCGGGCGTCATGACGGCCAAGATCGACGAGCTGGCCGGCTTCCTGCTCAAGACGTCGGTGTGGCCCGCCACGTTCGGTCTGGCCTGCTGCGCGATCGAGATGATGGTCACGGTGTCCCCGGACAACGACATCGCCCGGTTCGGCATGGAGCGCTTCTGCGCCACGCCCCGCCAGGCCGACCTGATGATCGTCGCCGGCCGCGTCAGCCAGAAGATGGCTCCCGTCGTGCGCCAGGTCTACGACCAGATGCCCGAGCCCAAGTGGGTCGTCTCGATGGGCGTGTGCGCCAGCTCCGGCGGCATGTTCAACAACTACGCGATCGTCCAGGGCGTCGACCACATCGTCCCGGTCGACGTGTACCTACCCGGTTGTCCGCCGCGTCCGCAGATGCTGATCAACGCGTTCCTCAAGTTGCACGAGCAGATCCAGCACTCGCCGCACATCTTCAACCGCAAGGCCATCGCCCGCGAGGTCGAGAGGGCCGCCTTGTCCGAGACTCCGCTGATCGAACAGAAGGGGCTGCTGGCGTGAGCGACACCTCTTCGGGACACACGCAGGGAACCGGCGGCGACGCCCTCCCCGCCGCTCCCGGTACCAACCCCGACCCGATCGTCGTCGGCGAACGCCACGGCATGTTCGGCGCCACCCGTGGTCAGGACACCACCGGGTACGGTGGCCTGGTCACCCGCACCCTGTTCCCGGGCGCCTCGGTGCGTCCGTACGGAGGCTGGTTCGACGACGTCGCCGACGAGCTCGAGGCGGCGCTGGCGCGTCGCGGCGGGCCGAGCATGGCCGAGGCCGTGCAGCGCGTGGTCATCGACCGCGGCGAGATGACCGTGCACGTGGCTCGCGAGCACATCCTCGCGGTCTGCTGGGCGCTGCGCGACGAGCCGGCCCTGCGCTTCGAGCTGTTCACCGGGGTCTCCGGTGTGCACTACCCGCAGATGGAGGGCGAAGAGCTCCACGCGGTGTACCACCTGCGCTCGATCACCCACGGCAGCCGGTGGATCCGGCTCGAGGTGGCCTGCCCCGACGGCGACCCGCACATCCCCTCGGTCGTCGAGTGCTACCCCGCCGCCAACTGGCACGAGCGGGAGACCTGGGACTTCTTCGGCATCATCTTCGACGGGCACCCCGCGCTGACGCGCATCCTCATGCCCGACGATTGGCCGGGACACCCCCAGCGCAAGGATTACCCCCTCGGCGGTATCCCGGTGGAGTACAAGGGCGCCACCGTGCCGCCGCCGGACGAGCGGAGGTCGTTCAACTGATGAGCGCGAACACCCAGCCAGGCGGCGCCACGACCGCCGGTACCCAGGCCACCACCGGCACGACCCCCGGAGACGACGACCTCCGGTCGTTCACCACGAGCGGTGGCGACTGGGACAGCATCGCCGCCGAGGCGGTCGAACTCAGCGACGAGCGCATCGTCGTCAACATGGGCCCGCAGCACCCCTCGACGCACGGGGTGCTCCGGCTCATCCTCGAACTCGACGGCGAGCACGTGACCGAGGGCCGCGCCGGCATCGGTTACCTGCACACCGGCATCGAGAAGAACATGGAGTACCGCACCTGGACCCAGGGCGTGACGTTCTGCACCCGCATGGACTACCTCACGCCGATGTTCCAGGAGGCGGCCTACTGCATGGGGACCGAGAAGCTCCTCGGCATCACCGACGACATCCCCGAGCGGGCCCAGATCATCCGCGTGATGATGATGGAGATGACCCGGATCAGTTCTCACCTGATCTGCCTCGGCACCGGAAGCATGGAGCTGGGCGCGACCACGGTCTACACCACTGCCGCCCAGGCCCGTGAGTGCATCCTGCGGTTCATCGAGGCCACCACCGGTCTGCGCATGAACAACGCCTACATCCGCCCCGGCGGCGTGGCCCAGGACCTGCCCGCGGGCTGGAAGGACCTGCTCGACGAGCAGCTTCCCAAGGCGGCCAAGGCGGTCAAGCAGATGGAGGCTCTCGTCATCGAGAACCCCATCGTCAAGGGACGCACGGTCGACGTCGGCTACCTCGACCTCACGGGCTGCATGGCGCTCGGTATCACCGGGCCCATGCTGCGGTCGGCCGGGTTCCCCCACGACCTGCGCAAGAGCGCGCCGTACTCGGGGTACGAGACCTACGACTTCGACGTCTGCACGTGGGACACGGCCGACTCCTACGGCCGGATCCGGGTGCGGTTCAACGAGATCTGGCAGTCGTTCCGCATCATCGAGCAGTGCATCGAGCGTCTGGCCGGCAGCTCCGGGCCGGTCATGATCGACGACCCGAAGATCGCCTGGCCGGCGCAGCTGGCCATCGGCGGCGACGGGATGGGCAACAGCCTCGATCACATCCGCAAGATCATGGGCACCTCGATGGAGGCCCTGATCCACCACTTCAAGATCGTCACCGAGGGATTCCGCGTCCCGCCGGGACAGGCCTACCAGGCCGTCGAGTCCGCCAAGGGCGAGCTGGGCTGCCACGTCGTCTCCGACGGCGGAACGCGGCCCTACCGCGCACATTTCCGCGATCCGTCGTTCCACAACCTCCAGTCGGTCGCGGCCGTCGTGGAGGGTGGCAACGTGGCGGACGTCGTCGTCGCCGTGGCCTCGATCGACCCGGTGATGGGTGGAGTGGACCGGTGAGCGGCACGCGTTCGGGTCGGATCGGGCTTCGCAAGGTGGAGGACAACTGATGAGTGGGCACGCAGATCGCCCCAACTACGGCACGGAGCCGGCACGCCCGACCCAGCCGTACACGGCCGAGGAGCTGGAACGGCTCAGGGCGGACGCCGAGCAGGTCGTCGCGCGCTACCCGCAGAAGCGGTCGGCGCTGCTGCCGCTGCTGCACCTGGTGCAGAGCGTCGACGGGTACATCGCGCCGCGGGGCATCGAGTTCTGTGCGCAGACCCTCGGCCTCACGGGCGCCGAGGTCAGCGGGGTCGCGACGTTCTACACGCAGTACAAGCGGTTTCCGAACGGCGACTACACGGTCGGCGTCTGCACGAACACGCTCTGCGCGGTCATGGGTGGCGACGCCATCTGGGAGGCCGTGAGCAGCCACCTCGGCGTCGGTCACGACGAGACGACCCCAGACGGGCGGATCACCCTCGAACGCCTCGAGTGCAACGCCGCATGCGACTACGCCCCGGTGGTCATGGCCAACTGGGAGTTCTTCGACAACCAGACCCCGGCCTCGACCATCGCCATGGTCGACGCGCTGCGGGCCGGGCAGGACGTGCGCCCGAGCCGAGGGCCGGACAAGGTGCACACGTTCAAGGAGGTCGCGCGCGTGCTCGCCGGCTTCCCCGACGGGCACGTCGACGAGGGCCCGAGCGCGGGGGAGGCTTCGCTGCGCGGTGTCCGCCTCGCGGCGGAGAAGGGCTGGAAGGCCCCGGTCGCACGGCAGCAGGAGCAGACCAGCGCGGACGCACCGCAGGACGGTCTGACGGCAGGGCGCGACAGCTCCGCCGACACGCCCGCCAACGCACCGGACGAGAAGCCGGGCGACGGAAAGGTCGACGCATGAGCCGCCACCAGGCGCCGAAGGGAGTGCGCGCATGACCACCGAGTTGACGCCGATCCTCACCAAGGAGTGGGGTGTCGAGCGCTCGTGGACCCTCGAGGCCTACGAGGCCGCCGATGGGTACGAGGCGCTGCGCAAGGCGCTGAAGATCGACCCCGCCGAGCTCGTGCAGTCGGCCAAGGACTCCGGTCTGCGCGGCCGTGGCGGCGCGGGCTTCCCGACCGGCATGAAGTGGGGATTCCTGCCTCCGCCGGACGGCGGCCCCCGCTACCTCGTGGTCAACGCCGACGAGTCCGAGCCGGGGACCTGCAAGGACATCCCGCTGCTCATGGCGACTCCGCAGTACCTCATCGAGGGCATGATCATCACGAGCTACGCCATCGGCTGCCACCACGCGTTCGTGTACCTGCGCGGTGAGGTCGTGCACGTGTACCGCCGCCTCATGGAGGCCGTGCGCGAGGCGTACGCCGCCGGGTACCTCGGCAAGGACATCCTCGGCAGCGGTTTCGACCTGGACATCACGGTCCACGCGGGCGCCGGCGCCTACATCTGCGGTGAGGAGACCGCGCTGCTGGACTCCCTCGAGGGACGTCGCGGTCAGCCGCGCCTCAAGCCTCCCTTCCCCGCCGTGGCCGGTCTGTACGCCCGCCCCACCGTGGTGAACAACGTCGAGTCCATCGCGTCGGTTCCGCCGATCGTGCTCCACGGCGCCGAGTGGTTCGGTGGCATGGGCACGGAGCGCTCGAAGGGCTTCGGCATCTTCAGCCTCTCGGGCCACGTCGAGCGGCCCGGTCAGTACGAGGCGCCGCTGGGCATCACCCTGCGTGAGCTGCTCGAGATGGCGGGCGGTATCCGCGCCGGTCACGAGCTCAAGTTCTGGACGCCGGGCGGGTCCTCCACACCGCTGTTCACCAAGGAACACCTCGACGTCCCCCTGGACTTCGAGTCCGTCGGGGCCGCCGGGTCGATGCTCGGTACCCGTGCGTTGCAGATCTTCGACGAGACGGTCTCGGTCGTGAAGGCCGTGTCCCGCTGGATCGACTTCTACGCGCACGAGTCCTGCGGCAAGTGCACGCCCTGCCGCGAGGGCACCTACTGGTTGCGGGAGATCCTCACCCGCCTCGAGCAGGGCCGCGGCGTCGAGGGCGACATCGAGAAGCTGGACGACATCGCCAGCAACATCCTCGGCCGGTCCTTCTGTGCCCTGGGTGACGGTGCGACGAGTCCGGTGAGCTCCGGCATCAAGTACTTCCGTGCGGAGTTCGAGCAGGCCATGACGACACCCGTGGACGTGTCGTTCCCGCCGGAGGCCTCCGTGCTGTTCGCGAAGGAGAGCGTGACCTCATGACCGTCCCGACCAGCCCCGCGTCGGGTGCCAACCCCACGTCCCAGGGCGGCGACGCCCAGGTGCCGCCGCCGGTGGAGATGGTGGATGCCAAGATCGACGGCATCAGCGTGAGCGTCCCCAAGGGGACGCTGGTGATCCGCGCCGCCGAGATGATCGGCATCGAGATCCCCCGCTTCTGCGACCACCCCCTCCTGGAGCCGGCCGGCGCCTGCCGTCAGTGCCTCGTCGACGTGTCGACGCCCGGACGCGACGGCACCCTGTCGAAGATGCCCAAGCCGCAGGCCTCCTGCACCATGACGGTGACGCCCGGCATGGAGGTCCAGACGCAGCTGACGTCCCCGGTCGCCGACAAGGCGCAGCAGGGGATCATGGAGTTCCTGCTCATCAACCATCCGCTGGACTGCCCGGTCTGCGACAAGGGTGGTGAGTGCCCGCTGCAGAACCAGGCGCTCAGCCACGGTCGCGGCGAGAGCCGGTTCACCGACGTCAAGCGCACCTACCCCAAGCCGGTGAACGTGTCGACGGAGGTGCTCCTCGACCGTGAGCGTTGTGTGCTCTGCCAGCGCTGCACCCGGTTCTCCGACCAGATCGCGGGCGACCCGTTCATCTCGCTCACCGAGCGTGGGGCGAACAGCCAGATCGGGGTGTTCCAGGACAAGCCGTTCGCGTCGTACTTCTCGGGCAACACCGTGCAGATCTGCCCGGTGGGCGCCCTGACCAGCGCGACGTACCGGTTCCGGTCGCGTCCGTTCGACCTCGTGTCGACGGCGGGGGTGTGCGAGCACTGCTCGGCCGGGTGTCACCAGCGCACCGATCACCGTCGCGGCACCGTCATGCGTCGCATGGTGACGAACACTCCCGAGGTCAACGAGGAGTGGAACTGCGACAAGGGCCGGTGGGCCTTCACCTACCAGACCCAGCCCGACCGCCTGGCCGCGCCGCGGATCCGTGAGGCCGACGGCACGTTGCGCGTCGCCTCGTGGCCCGAGGCGCTGGTCGCGGCCGCCGACGGACTGGCCCGGGCCCGTTCCGGCCGGGGTGTCGGTGTGCTCACCGGTGGCCGGCTGACCGCCGAGGACGCCTACGCCTACAGCAAGTTCGCCCGGGTCGCGCTCGGTACCAACGACATCGACTTCCGGGCGCGTCCGCACTCGGCGGAAGAGGAGGCGTTCCTCGCCTCCACGGTGGTCGCCACCGCTCCGCAGGGCGGCGCCGTCACCTACGAGGACCTCGAGAACGCCTCGGCCGTCCTGCTCGTCGGCTTCGAGCCCGAGGAGGAGACGCCGATCGTGTTCTTGCGCCTGCGCAAGGCGTCGCGCAAGAACAAGACCAAGGTGTTCTCGATCGCGCCCTACGCCACGAACGGGCTGCACAAGCTCATGGGCACGCTCATCCAGGCGGCGCCGGGCACCGAGGCCGACCTCCTCGCCGCCATCGGCGAGGGTCGTCCCGAGTTGGCCCAGGCCGCAGAGGGACTCAAGGAGGGCGCCGTCATCCTCGTGGGGGAGCGCCTGGCCACGGTTCCCGGTGCGCTGTCCGCCGCGGTCGCCCTGGCCGAGCGCCTGGGCGCCCGGCTGGCGTGGATCCCGCGTCGGGCGGGGGAGCGTGCGGCCCTCGAGGCCGGTGCCCTCCCCTCGCTGCTGCCCGGCGGCCGCCCCGGCGGTGACGCGACGGCCCGGGCCGAGCTGGCCTCGGCCTGGCAGCTGGACTCCCTGCCCACCAACGCCGGCCGTGACGCGAACACGATGATCGCGGCCGCGGCCGACGGAGGCCTGGACGCGCTGCTCGTCGGCGGTGTCGAGCCGGGTGACATGCCCGAGCCCGCCCTCGTCGAGGCCGCCCTGCGACGCACGTTCGTCGTCTCCCTGGACCTGCGCGCCGGAGAGATGATGGAGTACGCCGACGTCGTCCTGCCGGTCAGCTCCCACGACGAACGGGCCGGTTCCTTCGTCAACTGGGAGGGCCGTCTGGGTGAGTTCGCCGAGGCGTTGTCCACCAACGCGATGGCCGACCACCGTGTGCTCGACCTCCTCGCCGCCGAGATGGGCGTGTTCCTCGGGACCGCCAACCTCGTCTCCACCCGCGCGGAGATGACCGCGCTCGGCGCATGGACCGGGCCCCGCCCGCAGGTCCCGACCGAGTCGGCGCGGCAGCTGCCCACCCTGCGCGACGGGGAGCTCGTCCTCGCCACGTGGCACCACCTGCTCGACGCCGGTGTCATGCAGGACGGCGAGCCGTTCCTCGCGGGCACCGCGGCGGCGGCACTCGCCCGACTCTCGCCGGCCACGGCGGAGGTCGTCGGTGTCGCCGACGGCGACCCGGTCACGGTCTCGACCGCCCGCGGCTCCATCACGCTGCCGGTGGCGATCACCCCGATGGTCGACCACGTCGTGTGGCTGCCCACCAACTCGCCCCGGTCACGGGTCCGCGCCGGTCTGGGCGCGGTCGCCGGTGACGTCGTCACGGTCTCCAAGGGTGGTGTCGCATGACCCCGGTCCTCGCACTCTCCGGCCCGGTCGCCGACTTCAGCCAGACGCCCCTGTGGCTGTCGGCGGTGAAGGCGCTGCTGGTGTTCGTGTACCTCATGCTGCAGGTCGTCGTCGTCATCTGGTTCGAGCGGCGCTTCGTCGGCTTCATGCAGCAGCGTCCCGGCCCCAACCGGTTCGGCCCGGGCGGCATCCTGCAGACGCTGGCGGACGGCTTCAAGCTCGCGTGGAAGGAGGTCGTACGCCCCAAGAACTCCGACCCGGTGCTCTACATGCTGGCGCCGATGATCGCCATGGGCGCCGCGTTCGTGTCGTTCTCGGTCATCCCGCTCGGCGGCATGGTCAACATGTTCGGCTACCAGACCCCGCTGCAGGTGACGGACTCCCCGGTGGCGGTCATCATCGTCCTGGCCGCCGCCGGCGTCGGCGCCTACGGCTTCGTGCTCGCCGGATGGTCATCGGGGTCGACCTACCCGCTGCTCGGTGGTCTGCGCTCGACGGCCCAGGTCATCTCCTACGAGATCGCGATGGGCCTCTCGCTCGTGGCCGTCTTCCTCTTCGCCGGCTCGATGTCGACCTCGACGATCGTGGAGGCCCAGCGCGGCCTCTGGTTCATCGTCCCGGCGTTCTTCTCCTTCCTCGTCTACATCGTCTGCATGGTCGGTGAGACCAACCGCATCCCGTTCGACCTCGCCGAGGGCGAGGGCGAGATCGTCGGTGGCTACCACACCGAGTACTCCGGCATGTGGTTCGGCATGTTCTTCGTCGGCGAGTACGTGAACATGTTCACCGTCTCCGCGCTGGCCAGCACGCTGTTCCTCGGCGGCTGGCACGCACCGCTCCCGTTCCTGCCCGACGGCGGCTACTGGGGTCTGCTCTGGCTGACCGGCAAGATGTGGATCTTCATGTGGTTCTTCGTGTGGCTGCGGGGAACGCTGCCGCGGACCCGCTACGACCAGTTCATGGCGTTCGGCTGGAAGTTCCTCATCCCCGTCACGCTGGTCTGGGTTCTGGCCGTGGCGTTCATGCACGCCGCGCGCCTGGGCTTCTTCGCCGTCCTGGGTCTGAGCCCGATCATCGCGACCGTGATCATCGTCGTGGTCGTCGCCGCCCTCGCACTCGGTGCGGCGATGAAGTGGGACTCGGCCCAACAGGCCAAGCGCCGCCCGCTGGAGGTGCCCGCCGAGGTCGACCCGTACGCGGGTGGATACCCTGTGCCGCCGATGCCCGGACAGCGGCTGACCGAGGGCGCACGGGACACCCGGGTGCTGACCGGGACGGCCGAGCGCGCCGATGTCGCGCAGGCGGATCCGTCCGAGAGCGACACCACCGGCAGCGGTGCCGAGGGCACCGACGCCATCACCGACCAGGAGGGCAACCGTGGCTGAGTCCACCCCCACCCCGGAGGAGAACCCGAGTTCCGACGTCGCCCGGCGCGAACAGCCGAGCACGCCGTCGGTGTACGGGCCGGAACAGCAGGCCGCCGAGCAGCAGGGCGGTTTCCTCTCCGACCTCCTCGCACCGGTCGCGGGTTTCGGTGTCTCCTTCGCCAACCAGTTCCGCAAGCGCGAGACCGAGGAGTACCCGGAGGAGAAGCGGCCGACCCAGCCGCGCTACCACGGGCAGCACCAGCTCAACCGTCACCCCGACGGTCTGGAGAAGTGCGTCGGGTGCGAGCTGTGCGCCTGGGCCTGCCCGGCCGACGCGATCTTCGTCGAGGGCGCCGACAACGACGACACCCCCGTCGAGCAGGGCGGCACCGGTCGGTACTCACCCGGTGAGCGCTACGGCCGCGTCTACCAGATCAACTACCTGCGCTGCATCTTCTGCGGACTGTGCATCGAGGCCTGCCCCACGCGGGCCCTGACGATGACCAACTTCTACGAGCTGGCCGACCACACCCGCGAAGACCTCATCTTCGAGAAGCACCAGCTCCTCGCCCCCTGCAGGAGGGGATGGTCTCCCCGCCGCACCCGATGGTGGAGGGCATGGAGGAGCGCGACTACTACCAGGGCAAGGTGGCCAAGGCCACTCCCGAGCAGGAGCAGTTCGCGGCTCGCCGGTCGGCCGACGACCCCGACCATGCGACCTCCGACGCGCTCGGTGGCGGCGACCCGGCCGACGTCCACACCAAGCCTCGCGACGAGGGCGGCCTGACGGAAGGCGGTACGCGGCGATGACCGGCACGGGTGAAGCGGTCCTGTTCTGGATCGTGGGTCCGATCATGGTGCTCGGGGCCCTCGGCCTCGCGTTCAGCAAGCGCGCCGTCTACGCGGCGCTGTCGATGGTGCTGGTGATGATCCTGCTCGGGATCATGTACCTCGCCCAGGGCGCCGACTTCCTCGGGATCGTCCAGATCTTCGTGTACTCCGGCGCCGTCATGATGCTGTTCCTCTTCGTCGTCATGATGATCGGCGTCGACGCCTCGGAGTCCCGGCTGGAGACGATGAAGGGACACCGGTTCGTCTCGGTCCTGCTCGGCCTGGGTCTGGCGCTGCTGCTCGGCACGGCGCTGGCGCAGGTGACCTACCGACAGGGCGCCACGATCGCCGAGATCAACGCCGCCGGCAACGTCGTCGGCCTCGGCCACATGATCTTCGGCCCGTACATGGCGGCCTTCCAGATGGTGGGCGCGCTGCTCGTCGTCGCGGCCGTCGCCGCCATGGTGCTGGCCCACCGCGAGCGCCTGCTGCCCAAGCCCAGCCAGCGCACGTGGAGCGAGCGCCGCATCCGCGAGAACAAGCACGTGGCCGGTCTGCCCGCACCCGGTGTGTACGCGCGTCACAACGCCGTCGACACCCCGGCCCTGCTGCCGGACGGCACGCCGAGTGAGTTGTCGGTCTCGCGTATCCTCGTCGCGCGCCAACAGCTCTCGGACGCCGAGAAGTTCGCCGGTCCGACGGAGAACATCGAGAAGGAACTCGAGGAGGGAACCGAACGATGAACCTCGAGAACTACCTGTACCTGGGAGTCCTCCTCTTCTCCATCGGCGCCGCGATCGTTCTTCTGCGCCGTAACGCGCTGATCGTGTTCATGGGCATCGAGCTCATGCTCAACGCGGTGGCCCTGATGCTCGTCACCTTCGGTCGGATGAACTCCACGCTCGAGGGACAGACCATCGCGCTCTTCGTGCTGGCCGTCGCGGCCGCCGAGGTCGTCGTCGGTCTCGCGATCATCATGACCATCTTCCGTGCCCGCCGTTCGGCCTCGGTCGACGACGCCAACCTGCTCAAGCTGTAAGGAGCGCACAGCGTGTCATCACAACTCATCGCCGGTGCGCTCACGGTCGAGCACGTCGCGACGCAGCCCGCGGACGGGATGAGCGGGCTCATGTGGCTCGTCATCGCCCTCCCGCTGCTCGGTGCGCTCCTGCTGTTGGTGGGCGGCCGCAAGACCGACTCCTTCGGTCCGCTCCTCGCGACGCTGCTCTCCTGGGGCGCGTTCCTCGTCGGCCTGCTGGCCCTCGTCCAGATGCTCGGCATGTCCGCCGAGGACCGCAGCCGGCACATCGGCCTGTGGTCGTGGATCCCCGCGGGGTCGTTCTCCCTCGACGTGGGTCTGCTCGTGGACCCGCTGTCGCTCAGCTTCGTCATGCTGGTGACGTTCGTCGGATCCCTCATCCACGTGTACTCGCTGGGGTACATGGCGCACGATCCCGACAAGCGTCGCTTCTTCGCCTACCTCAACCTGTTCGTCGCGGCCATGCTCACGCTGGTGCTCGCGGACTCCTACCTCCTGCTCTACGTCGGCTGGGAGGGCGTCGGTCTGGCGTCCTACCTGCTCATCGGCTTCTGGAACTGGAACCCGCCGTACGCGGCCGCCGCGAACAAGGCGTTCATCATCAACCGCATCGGTGACTTCGGGCTGGGCATCGCGATCATGTTGATGTTCGCCACGTTCGGCACGGTCACCTACGCCGGTGTGGCCGAGCGGGTCGGTGAGGCGAACACGACCACGTTGACGATCCTCGGTCTGCTGCTCCTGCTGGCCGCCTGTGGTAAGTCGGCGCAGTTCCCGCTGCAGAGCTGGCTGGGCGACGCCATGGCCGGCCCGACGCCGGTCTCCGCGCTCATCCACGCCGCGACGATGGTCACCGCCGGTGTCTACCTCGTGGTGCGCAGCAACCCGATCTACAACCTCTCGCCCGACGCGCAGCTCGCCGTGACGATCGTCGGTGCGATCACGCTGACCTTCGGTGCGATCGTCGGTTGCGCCAAGGACGACATCAAGAAGGCGCTGGCCGCCTCGACGATGAGCCAGATCGGCTACATGATGCTCGCCGCGGGTCTCGGTCCGGTCGGGTACGCGTTCGCGATCTTCCACCTCATCACCCACGGCTTCTTCAAGGCCGGCATGTTCCTCGGCGCCGGGTCGGTCATGCACGGCATGAACAACCGCGTCGACATGCGCACCTTCGGCAACCTGTCGACCAAGATGAAGGTCACCTGGCTGACCTTCGGGCTGGGCTGGCTGGCCATCATCGGCTTCCCGCTGCTGTCCGGCTGGTGGAGCAAGGACCTCATCATCGAGGCCGCGTTCGTCGGTGAGGGCTGGCGTCCGTGGGTGTTCGGCATGACGACGCTGCTCGTCGCCGGCCTCACCGCCTTCTACATGTCGCGTCTGTTCTTCATGACCTTCCACGGCAAGGCCCGCTGGCTGGAGCACGACCACCCGCACGAGTCGCCGGCCACCATGACGGTGCCGATGATCATTCTCGCGGTGGGGTCGCTCGGCCTGGGTGCGTTCCTGCACTTCGTCGGGTTCACCACGTGGCTCGAGCCGGTCACCGGTCACGTCGAGCACCACGAGCCGGTGCTGCCCGTGATCGTCATCCAGGTCCTCGTGTTCCTGCTGATGCTCGCCGGTGTCGCCGTGGCGTGGCTGCGGTACGGCAAGGCCGAGGTTCCGGCCGTCGCGCCGCACGGTTCGGTGCTCACCCGCGCCGCCCGTCGTGACCTGTTCCAGGACGACATCAACGCCGGTGTGTTCATGGGCCCGACGATGGCCCTGGCCCGCGGGGTCTCCGACGACAAGGGCGTCGACGCCTCCGTGGTCGGCATCGGACGCGGTGTCCTCGGGCTGTCGGGTGTGGTGCGCCAGATCCAGAACGGCCTCGTCCGGACCTATGCCCTGACGATGCTCGCCGGCATCGTTCTCCTCTTCGTCGTCGTGTGGATGGTGCAGTGATGACTTCGACAGCTTTGCCCCTGCTCACGATCCTCGGGGTGATCCCGCTCGTCGGGGCCCTGGTCGTGATGTTCGTCGGCGAACGGCTCGCCCGCGTCCTGGCGCTGGCGTTCTCGCTGGTGACGCTGGCCGGCGCGCTGTACATGGCGGCCATCTTCGACCGCGGCGCCCCCGAGCAGTTCCAGTTCGCCGAGGTCCACTCGTGGATCCCGCAGTTCGGTGTGAGCTACGCCCTGGGCGCCGACGGGATGACGCTGGCCATGATCGTCATGGCGGCGATCCTCGTGCCGGTGTGCATCGTCGCCGCCTGGCACGACACCCCGATGGTCGGCGGGCGTCACCACCGCGGCTACTTCGCCTGGATGCTCGTGCTGGAGACGATGATGATCGGCGTCTTCGCGGCGACCGACGTCTTCCTCTTCTACGTCTTCTTCGAGGCCATGCTCATCCCGGTCTACTTCCTCATCAACAACTACGGTGGGGCGAACCGGTCGGCGGCGGCGCTCAAGTTCCTGCTGTTCTCCCTGGCCGGCGGTCTGATCATGCTCGTCGCGGTCATCGCGGTGTACGTGTTCGGCCCGGGCGGGGCCCAGGGCTTCCTCATCACCAACCTGACGGGTCTGGCGCTCAACCCGATCGCGGAGAACCTGCTGTTCCTCGGCTTCTTCATCGCGTTCGCGGTCAAGGCCCCGATGTGGCCCGTGCACACTTGGCTGCCCGATGCCGCCACGGCGGCGCGTCCGGCCACGGCCGTCCTGCTCGTCGGCGTGCTCGACAAGGTCGGCACCTACGGCATGATCCGCTTCTGCCTGCAGATGTTCCCGAACGCGAGCCAGTGGGCCACCCCGGTGGTCATCGTCCTCGCGCTGATCTCGATCATCTACGGCGCGGTGCTCGCCATCGGCAGCCGCGACATGATGCGCCTCATCGCCTACACCTCGGTCAGCCACTTCGGCTACATCGTGCTCGGCATCTTCGCGATGACCTCGGTCGGCATGACCGGGTCGGTGCTGTACATGGTCAACCACGGCTTCTCCACCGCCGCGTTGTTCCTCATCGCGGGCATGCTGGTGGCGCGCCACGGCAGCAAGGACGTGCGCGACTATGGCGGTTGGCAGCGGGTCACCCCGGTGCTGGCGGGCACCTTCCTCGTCGCGGGCATGTCGGGTCTGGCCCTGCCGGGTCTCGGCTCCTTCGTCTCCGAGTTCCTCGTGATGATGGGCACGTTCCAGCGGTACCCGATCGCGGCCGTCATCTCCTCGGTCGGCATCATCCTGGCCGCGACCTACATCCTGCTGCTCTACATGCGCGTGTTCACCGGCCCGGCTCCCGGCTCGCGGCTGGTCGAGGTCGACGGCGCCGTCTCCTACGACGACGGCGACCCCCACGGCCACACCGACCACGCGCCCGAGGCCACCGCCTCCACCACCGCGACCGACGGAGGTGCCCACGCGGCGCAGTCCGGGGAGTGGCCACGGCCACTCGTCCCGCGCCCTCGCGTCTGTCCGTCCCTGACCTCAACGGCCGGGAGAAGTTCGTCGTGGCACCGCTCATCGTGCTGTTCCTGCTGCTCGGGTTCTACCCCAAGCCGGTTCTCGACGTCATCGATCCCGCCGTCACCCGGACGCTCACCTACATGGGCGTCACCGACCCCGCCCCCACCGCCGGGGCCATGAACGGGAGTGCCCAGTGATGCCCGTGTCGGAGTTCGTTCCCGCCGACGTCAACGTCCTCGCGATCACGCCGGTCGTGATCGTGCTGGTGGGCGCGCTCATCGGAATCGTGGTCGAGGCGTTCGCGCCGAGGTCGGCGCGGCACGGTGTGCAGGTCGCCATCGCGGTCGTGAGCCTGGTGTCCGCGTTCCTCGTGCTGGCGCTCAGCATCACCGCCGTCGCCGGCCCGACGCTCGCCGGTGCCATCGTCATGGACGGCCCGAGCATCGCGCTCCAGTTGCTCATCCTCGTGCTGAGTCTCGTGGCGGTCCTCATCATCGCCGAGCGGTTCAAGGGCCGGCTGGCCGACGCGTTCACCCCCTCGGGTGCCTCCGTCCCCGGCTCCGCCCAGGAGGGGCTCGCCGAGCGGCTCGGGTCGACCACCGAGGTGTTCCCGCTCGTGCTCTTCTCCATCGCGGGCATGATGCTGTTCCCGGCGGCCGGTGACCTGCTGACGATGTTCGTCGCGCTGGAGTTGCTCTCGCTGCCGCTGTACGTGCTGACGGCCCTCGCGCGTCGCAAGCGTCTGCTCTCCCAGGAAGCGGCGCTGAAGTACTTCCTGCTCGGCTCGTTCGCGTCGGCGTTCTTCCTCTTCGGTGCCGCGCTGCTGTTCGGCTACTCGGGGTCGATGCAGTTCCGTCGCATCTCCGAGTCCATCGGCAACCAGCCGGGCATGGACCCGCTGCTCGTCATCGGGTGCGTCTCGGTGCTCGTCGGTCTGTTCTTCAAGATGGGCGCCGCGCCGTTCCACTCGTGGACGCCGGACGTCTACCAGGGCGCCCCGACGCCGATCACCGGCTTCATGGCGGCCTGCACCAAGGTCGCGGCGTTCGGCGCGATGCTGCGCGTGCTGTACACCGGCATCGACTCGGCCCGGTGGGACTGGATGATCGTCCTGTGGCTCGTCGCCGGTCTGACGATGGTCGTCGGCTCGGTCTTCTCGGTCACCCAGACCGACATCAAGCGGATGCTCGCCTACTCCTCGATCGCTCACGCCGGGTTCGTCCTCGTGGGTGTCGTGGCCTTCGACGTCACGGCCGTGGGTGCGGTCATCTTCTACCTCGCCGCGTATGGCTTCTCGACCTTGGCCGCGTTCGGCATCGTCATGCTGGTCCGGCGCAAGGACACCGGGGCCGAGGCCACCTCCATCGCCCAGTGGGCGGGCCTGGGCAAGCGGTCCCCGTTGGTGGCCGGTGTGTTCGCGTTCCTGCTCATGGCGTTCGCGGGCATCCCGCTCACGTCGGGATTCACCGCCAAGTTCGCGGTGTTCTCCACGGCGATCGCCCACGCCGGAATCCCCGGGGTGATCCTCGCGGTCCTCGGTGTGCCGTGCAGCGCGGTCACGGCGTACGTCTACTTCCGTGTGGTGCGGGTCATGTTCGCCGGCGACCCGGATGATGTCGGCGGCGAGAACGTGGGCGTGCTCACCCCGTCGGTCAGCACGGTCAGCGCCATCACCCTCAGCGTGGTCATGACCCTCCTGCTCGGTGTGTTCCCCGGCCCGCTCCTGGGGCTGATGTCCTCACCTGCTCTGTCGTTGTTCATCCGATGACGGCGCAGCCCACCGCGACGGCGCTGCCCGGACTCGATCCGGCGACGGCCGAGGCCCTCACCGAGGGTCTCGGCCGGGTCGAGCAGTTCCTGGCCGAGAGGGTGCGGCACGACGATCCGTTCATCGCCGAGGCGTCCGGGCACCTGCTCGCGGCCGGGGGCAAGCGGATCCGGCCGATGCTGACGCTCCTCGCCGCGCACGTGGGCGAGGGGACGAACGACCGGGTCGTGGCGGCTGCCGCGGCCGTCGAGCTGACGCATCTGGCCTCGCTCTACCACGACGACGTCATGGACGAGGCCGACCTGCGCCGCGGAGCGGTCTCGGCCAACGCCGCCTATGGCAACTCGACCGCGATCCTCGTGGGCGACCTGCTGTTCGGCAACGCCTCCGACGTGGTGGCCGACCTCGGTGCCGAGGCCGTCAAGATCCAGGCGCAGACGTTCATGCGTCTGTGCTCGGGCCAGATCCGCGACGACCGGCCGTGCCCCGAGGGGAGGACCCCGTCGAGTACTACATCGGTGCGCTGCGCGACAAGACGGGCGCGCTCATCGCGACCTCGGCGCGCTACGGCGCGATGTTCGGTGGCTGCGACGACGCCACCATCGCCCTGCTCCAGGAGTACGGGGAGTTGTTGGGTGTGGCCTTCCAGCTCGCCGACGACCTCCTCGACATCGACTCGCAGCCGGGCCTGTCGGGCAAGACGCCCGGGACCGATCTGCGGGAGGGCGTCGACACCCTTCCGATCCTGTTGCTCAGGCGCGATCCGCGGCCTGAGGACGCCCGTCTGCTGCAGCTGCTGGACGGCGACCTGTCCCGCGACGAGGACGGCGTCGCAGAGGCCCTCGAGCTGGTGCGCGCGCATCCGGCGATGGAGGAGGCCCGCGTGTACACGCGCCGTGTCGCGGCGAATGCGCAGGAGCAGCTCGCGCCGTTGGGGGAGGCTCCGGTCGCCCGGGCGCTGCGCCATCTCGCGGCGAGCGTCGTGGACCGTGTGGTCTGAACCTTCGGTGCCCCCGAAGCGGGCATTGCTCGGGCACGGCTATGCGGTGTTCGCGTTGATCCATGTGGGAATCCCTGATTCCCAGGCCGCTTCCAGCCGAATGGTTTTCACTGGGTGACGTGCGTGTTTCGGTCCGCTTCGGTCCGAGCCCGCCAGGGTGTTCGAACCCACCCGAATACGCGCTCACGTGGAAGTTGACGGAAAGCCGACAGTGTCGGATAAAGGTTCGATAACGCGAGGGTATGGGCAGGGTAAGACCCTCGCTGAGGGTGTCTGAGCGGAAAGCTTTGGCCCTACAGTGCTAGGTATGCCCAGAGTTCCAGCAGAGCGCCGCCGCGAGCAGCTGATGGAAGCGACGATCGATCTCGCGATCGAGGAGGGGTTGGCCGCTGCCTCGGTGCGCCGCATCGCCGAGCGTGCCAACGTCTCTCTCGGCGTCGTCCACTACTGCTTCAGCAGCAAGGAAGCGCTGATCAACGCGGTAGCAGAGTCGTTCCTCAACCCGATCCTCGGTCCGGTGGCCGAGGCCCTGGAGTCGGTGGCCGACGAGCCACTGCGAGTCAAGGTGCGTACCGGCATCCAGGCCTTCTGGGACACCACCATCGCCGACCCGGGTCGTCAGCTGCTCAGCTACGAGCTCGCCTCGTGGTCGGTCCGCGGCGACGGTGTGGCCGCCCGCACCTTGTACAAGACCTACCTCGACTTCATCGAGTCCTTCATCGTCGATGGCCTCGGTGTCCGTGGCACCGACGGCAACTCCACCCGCACCATCGCCCGCATGGTCCTCACGTTGACCGACGGCGCGATGCTCGCGTGGATGGTGGACCGCGACAGCGACATGACGAACGCCGTCGTCGAGAACTACCTCGACATGCTGCTGGCCTACGTCGAGGCGGCCATCAAGGACGGCCGTCTCGAGGTCACCGACCCCTCCTCGGCCCCTGCCGTGGTCTGAGCCGGTCCTCCCGATCGGGAGACACCTGAAAGCGCCACCGCCGACGGCGGTGGCGCTTTCATGTCCGAGCCGGGGTGATGGCCGTCTCGGTGTGGCTCAGCGGCGCGACCGCGCCTCCTCCGGTACCGCCGAGGGGACGGGCGCCGTCTCCGTCTCGGAGTGCGACGTCATGAGGCTGACGGCCACCGTGACCACGATGGACACCGGTAGGCCCACGAGCACCTCCGCCGACGTCGGCAGATCCATGACGAAGGCGATCGTGAAGGAGACGGCGCCGGCGAGGAGCCCGGCGGTGGCGCCGGCTCTGGTCGTCCGTGACCACCAGATGCCCAGCACCATCGGTGCGAAGAACGCCGAAGCCAGCAACGCCACCGCGCCGGTGTAGAGCACGATGAGCAGCTGGGGAGGATTGAGTGCGAGGATCATGCAGATCAGGCCGACGACGACCGTGGCCGCACTGGCCACCCGGAGGGTCGTGCGCTGACTGGCCTCGGGGCGGATGACCCCACGAAAGAGGTCGTGGGCGATGGCCGAATTGCAGGCCATGAGCAGCCCGGCGGTGGTCGACATGATCGCGGCGAGGACCGCCGCCGCCACGATGCCCTGTCCGAAGGTGTTGAAGACCGACGCGGTGAGGGTGAAGAACAGGCCGTCCGGGTCCTTCGACTCGTCGACGGTGAGGGTGGTCGCGGCCAGCGGGACGAGGACGAAGGCGGTCAGCAGCATCATGATCGAGTACAGGATCATCGCCATGTTCAGCGAGCTCCGGGCAGAAGCCACGTCGCGCGCCGAGTACACGCGCATGATGACGTGCGGCAGGACCGAGATGGCCGTCGCCCAGGTGATGAAGCCGCCCAGGATCGACCACGCCTCGCCCGGAGCGGTCGCCCGTCCGAGCTGCGGGTAGGTCTGAAGTGCCGTGGACATGCTGTCGCAGCGTCGTGCCCACCGAGGCGAGGACCGATCCACCGCTGGCCAGCGAGGCGAGGAAGGCCCAGGAGTTGACGAACGCGCCGATGTTGCGGTCGGCCACGAAGAACTCGTCGGTCGAGCTGTGGGCCCGGCGGTAGGCCAGGAACCCGATGACGGCGATGACGACGAAGTAGACGAGGACGACGGCGAGGATCATCGGCGATCACCTCGCGGCAGGAACAGCCCCATGGCGGGCGCTCCGAGCATGAGCAGCACCATGCACCAGACGAACGCGCTGAGCCCGCCGATGGTGATCGCGCGCACCGCCGGGAGCATCCCGATCACGAGCACGACGGCGATGGCCACGAGGAGGCCTGCTTCGGCCGGCTTCATGCGTTGGGTCTCCATCGACCCCTCCGTTCTGTCGGCAGCTCAGCTGCCGTCGTCGATTCCGATGAGACGGACGAACATGTCTCCGAGCTGGCTCGCGAGGAGTTCCCGACGATCGGGGTGCGCCTCGACGAGGTCTGCGTAGCGGGCGACCATCCCGACGGTGGCCTCGCCGATGGCCTGGGGATCGCTGGGGAGGTTCGCGTTCCCGTCGGCGACGACGCGTTCGAGGAACCGGCGTGTGCGCCCCGCCGCGTGCGCGTGGGTCTGCTCGAGCAGCGCGGCGATGTCGGGGTCGTTCAACGCTTGTTCCCGAACGACCACCAGGAGGCGGCGATCGGCCACGTACTGGTCGAGAGCGGCGGTCATCGATCGCCGGGCGACCTCGGCGTGGTCGTCGGGGTCGACGTCGGGCACCCGCTGTGCGGCGATGAGTCGCTCGTGGACCTTGGTGACCACCGAGCTGAACACGTCGCCCTTGCTCTCGAAGTACTGATAGAAGGTCGCCCTGCTGGTCCCGGCCTCACCGGTGATGTCGGCGACCGTCGTGCGCGCGTATCCGAGACGCGCGAACACCTTCTCGGCGCAGCGCAGAAGCCTGTTTCTCGTGTCGGCGCTGACCGGGCCCTTGGGTGGCGGCATCCCCATGGGGAGAGGGTGGTTGACACTGACGTCAGTGTCAACCACCCTCGCAGTATGAACGTCGTTGACTCTCCGGTCGTCGTGGTGGCCAACCGCGGCGAGATCGCCGTCCGCGTGTTGCGGGCCTCCCGTGACGAGGGACTGCGCGCGGTTCTGCTCGCCGAGGCCGGCGACGAGGTGACGCGGGCCCGGCGCATCGCCGACGACGTGGTGACTCTCGAGCGAGGGGTCTCATCGATCTACCTCGATGCGCCGCGACTCGTTGCCGCCGCACGAGAGGTCTCATCGGACAGGGTGCTGCTGCATCCCGGGTACGGCTATCTCAGCGAGGATCCCGCACTGCCGCGTGCCTGCGCCGAGGCCGGGGTGGAGTTCGTGGGCCCGAGCCCGGAGGCCCTGGCGTTGTTGGGCCACAAGGGCGCCACCCGGGAGCTGGCCGACGCGGTCGGCGCACCGACCCTGCGGGGGACGGGCGTCGACCCCGACGCCGAGCAGGTGTGCGGGCTCATCGCCGAGGTGTCCGGTCCCGTGGTGCTCAAGGCCGCCTCGGGGGAGGCGGCCGCGCCATCCGTGTCGTGCGGGAGGCAGCCGGAGTCGACGAGGCGTTGGCCGCCGTCCGCCGCGAGGCCGAACGCCTCGGGGGGTCGGTGGAGGTGTTCGCGGAGGAGTACCTCGAGCACGCTCGCCACATCGAGGTCCAGGTCGCGCGCGACCGCCACGGAACCGCGGTGACGCTCGGCGACCGCGACTGCTCGCTGCAGCGCCGTCATCAGAAGGTCGTCGAGTTCGCCCCCGCCGTGCTCGAGGATGCGGTCAGGGAGGGCATGCACGCCTCCGCCGTCGCCGTCGTGGACCGCGCAGAGCTCGTCGGCCTCGCCACGGTCGAGTACCTGTGGGCGCCGGGGTCGGGGCGATGGACGTTGCTCGAGGTCAACCCCCGCCTGCAGGTCGAGCACACGATCACCGAGGAGGTCACGGGAGCAGACCTGGTGCGTGGGCAGATCCGACTCGCCCTCGGGGAGGACGTCGCCGTGGCGGGGCTCGTCGCCGAGCCGGTCCCCGGGCGTCGCTCACTCCAGTGCCGGGTGACGGCCGAGGACGTCACGGCGACGGGGTGGGCTCCCGCCACGGGAATCGTGAGCGATCTGGTCCTGCCCTCCGGTGGAGGTACACGGGTCGACACCCACCTCACCGCCGGCACCGAGGTCACCGGCGACTACGACCCACTCCTGGCCAAGATCGTCGTCACCACGGACGGGGATCCGGCCGGGCTGCTCTCCCGTGCGCGGGCCGCCCTCGCGGAGACGTCGATCTCCGGTCTGCCGACGACGCTCCCGATCCTTCGGGCGATCCTGGCCTCCGTCCGCCTCGACGGCGACGACTACGACACCGGCCTTCTCGACCGCTCCCTCGCCGATCTGGTCGAGCTGGCGAAGGAACACGGAGACCCGTCCGACACCCGACCCGGGGCCGACGTCGACGCCGACCGTGGCGACACCGCGCGACTCGTCGAGCAGGGTTGGCTGGTGAGCCGGACCGGAGGCACGGTCACCGCGGTCGAGGTCGATGAGGGCCAGGACGTCGAGGCCGGTGGGCTCCTCGTCCTCGTCGAGGCGATGAAGATGGAGCAGCCGATCACCGCCACCGCACCGGGCCGGATCGTGGAGCTCGCGGTCGCCGTGGGGGACACCCTCAGGGCGGGCGACCCCGTGGTGCGTCTCGAACACGATGGCGACCACGACGGCGACGCCGGCGAGGGGCAGGACATCGACCCCGCCGACGTGCGGCCCGACCTCGCGGCGCTCCTCGAGCGGCGAGCGACGACCCGCGACGACGCACGGCCGAGCGCCGTCGAGAAGCGCCGCGCGCGCGGTCGTACCGCGCGGGAGAACGTCGCCGACCTATGCCGCGGGGGCGATCTCGTCGAGTACGGCACCCTGGCCATCGCCGCTCAGCGACGACGCCGCGACCACGGCGACCTCGTGGCGAAGACTCCCGGGGACGGCATGGTCGCCGGCCTCGCACGCCTGCTGGGGGAGGAGTTCGCCGACTCCTCACCGGAGGTGGCGGTGATCGCCTACGACTACACGGTCCTCGCAGGCACCCAGGGACAGATCAACCACGCGAAGACCGATCGGGTGCTCGAGCTGGCCGAGCGCCGCGGGTACCCGGTCGTGATCTTCGCCGAGGGGGCGGGGGCGCCCCGGTGACACCGACGGCAATGTCGTGACCGGCCTGACGGTCCCCACGTTCGCCACCATGGGTCGACTCTCGCAGAAGGTGCCCAGCATCGGCATCGCGCACGGGCGGTGCTTCGCGGGCAACGCGGCGCTCTTCGGTGCCTGCGAGATCAGGATCGCGACGGCCGACGCCAACATCGGCATGGGCGGGCCGGCGATGATCGAGGGGGCGGCCTCGGCGTGCACACGCCGGAGGAGATCGGTCCGGCGCCCGAGCAGGCACGCAACGGTGTCGTCCAGCTCCTCGTGGACGACGAGGAAGCGGCCGTCGAGGCCGCCCGGCGGATGCTCTCGTTCTTCTCCGCTCGCCGGCTCGAACCCGGCGAGGCCGCCGACCAGCGCCTCCTGCGCCAGGTGGTGCCGGAGAACCGCAAGCGCGTCTACGACGTCCGTCGCGCGATCGACGTGCTGGTCGACGCGGGCTCCTTCCTCGAGTTGTCGGCCGAGTACGCGCCCGGGATGGTCACCGGCCTGGCCCGTCTCGACGGACACGCCGTCGCCGTCGTCGCCAACGATCCCGCCCACCTCGGTGGGGCGATCGACGCCGACGAGGCGCGCTGTCTCCAGGACTTCCTCGGCCTCGTCGCCCGGCACGAGTTCCCGCTCGTCGTCCTGTGCGACACCCCGGGCTTCATGGTCGGCCCCGAGACCGAGCGCGCCGGCACGGTCCGTCTGTTCTCCGCCCTGTTCGGCGCGGGCGCCGCCGTGCGCACGCCCATCGTCCTCGTCGTGCTGCGCAAGGCCTACGGCCTGGGTGCCCAGGCCATGGCCGGTGGCAGTCTGCGTACGCCGGACCTCGTCCTGTGCTGGCCCACGGCCGAACTCGGGCCCATGGGGCTGGAAGGGGCGGTGCGGCTCGGTTTCCGCCGCGAACTCGACGAGCAGCCCGATCAGGAATCCCGCGACGCCCTCGAACGGCGTCTCATCGAGCAAGCCCACGAGCAGGCCAAAGCGGTGAATGCGGCGGAGGTGTTCGAGGTCGACGACGTCATCGACCCGGCCGACACACGTCAGCACATCGTGCAGATCATCTCGTCACCCGGATCAAGGAGAGATCAGTGAGCAACGACTACGACGCCCATGCCGCCGAGCTGCGGGAGATCCAGGCACGCCACCGCCCCGCAGGCGTCCCGGACGCGCCGGTCTACCCCCTGGGTGAGATCTCTCTGCCCGACCACGTGTCGACGTGGGCACAGCGACGTGCCGATCGCCCGGCCATCGTCTTCGACACCCTGACGCTCACCTACGCGGACCTGGACGAGAAGGTGAAGCGGGTCGCGGGTTGGTTGCAGGCCGCCGGCGTGACCCGGGGCGACCGGGTCGCCGTCCACCTGCCGAACTGCCCCCAGTTCGTCATCACGATGCTGGCGGTGCTGCGGGCCGGGGGCGTGCACGTGCCGGTGAACCCGATGTTCACGGCCGACGAGATCGCCTACGAACTCGGCGACAGCGGCGCGACGGTGCTGCTCACGGCCACGGAGCTGTGGTCCCAGGCGGACTCGGCGCTGGAACGGGGCGAGGAGGTCGCCGTCGAACAGGTGCTCATGACCTCGATCATGGAGATGGTGGGAGGCGCGGCCGAGATGCCCGACGGTGGGGGCCGGTCGATCACCCCCTTCGCCACCGCGCTGGAGCACGAGCCCACCGACGGGGTGACTCCCGACCTGGATGCTCTGGCCGCCCTCAACTACACGGGTGGCACGACCGGGATGCCCAAGGGCTGCGAACACAGCCAGCGACACATGCTCTACACGGCGGCCTCCACGGCCACCGCGACCGAGGAGAGCGCGGACACCGACTTCGTCGCCCTGTGCTACCTGCCGATCTTCTGGATCGCCGGCGAGGACCTCGGGATCCTCCTCCCCGTCGTTCTCGGTGGCACCAGCGTGCTCATGGTGCGGTGGGACGCCGACACCGCGCTCACGCAGATCGAGCGCCACAAGGTGACGACGATGGTGGGCACGGTCGAGAACTACCTCGAGATGGCCTCCCGCGAGGACATCTCGACGCGCGACCTCTCCTCGCTCGAGCGTCCGATGGCGGTGTCCTTCGTGAGGAAGATGGACCCGGAGGTGCGTCGACGCTGGGTGGAGGCGGTGGGCGAGCACAGCGTCCTGCGCGAGGCCTCCTACGGCATGACCGAGACCCACACCATGGACACCACTCCGCACGGGTTCCAGGCCGACGACGCCGACCTGCACGAGGAGCCCGTCTTCACCGGACTGCCCGTACCGGGCACCGACATCCTCGTCGTGGACTGGCAGGACGGGCACGTCCTTCCTCTCGGCGAGGCGGGGGAGATCGTCGTCCGCAGCCCGTCGGTGACGACCGGCTACTGGCGCAAGCCGGAGGCGACGGCCGAGCAGCTGCGGGACGGGTGGTTGCACACGGGGGACAACGGTCGGATCGACGAGCGGGGTCGGCTGCACTTCCTCGGCCGCGCCAAGGAGATGATCAAGGTCAAGGGGATGAGCGTGTTCCCGGCCGAGCTGGAGATGGTCATCGCGCGGCACCCCTCGGTCGGTTCGTGTGCCGTGGTGCCGGCGACGGACCCGGCGAACGGCCAGCGTCCGGTCGCCTTCGTCACCGCGGCTCCCGGGGCGACGGTGGAGGTCGCCGACCTCGAGGCGCACGTGCGGGCATCGCTGGCGTCGTACAAGGTTCCCGAGCTCATCGTGCTCGAGGAGTTCCCCATGACCGCGACCGGCAAGATCCGCAAGGTCGAGCTCGGGGAGCAGGCCCAGCGCGCCGTGGACGAGAGCCGGTCAGCGGGGTGAACCGGGCCTGAGCGTGCGTGGCTCTGGGCGGTCGCCGGCCCGCGGTGCTCGGCCGGTGGTCACAGCCGGCTGCGGGGTGGGACGGCGCGTCGAGCTCGTACGGAGTCGGCCATGAGCACGGCCAGCGCCACCCACACGATGGCGAAGCCGATCCAGCGTGCCGGGGTCATGTGCTCGCCGAGCAGCAGGCCGGTGATGAACTGCAGCACCGGCGCGATGAACTGGAGCAGGCCCAGGGTCACCAGCGGGATGCGGTTGGCCGCCATGGCGAACAGCAGCAGCGGGATCGCGGTGAAGACGCCGCTGGAGGCGAGCAGGGCGAAGTGGACCGGCCCCTGGGAGAACGCCGTCTCCCCGCCTGTCATCGACAGCCAGACGATCACTCCGAGCGCCGCTGGGGCGAGCACCGCCGTCTCTGCGGTGAGGCCCTGCAGCGCTCCGAGGCCGACCCCCATCTTCTTCTTGACGAGTCCGTAGAAGCCGAACGAGAAGGCCAGGGCGAACGCGATCCACGGCACCGTCCCACCCGTCGCGGCCAGGAACAGGCCGCCTGAGGCCCCGATGACCAGAGCCACGAACTGCAGCCGCCGCAACCGTTCACCGAGGAGCAGCAGCCCCAGGGCGACGCTGACGATGGGATTGAGGAAGTAGCCCAGGGCCGCCTCGGTGACCCGGTCGGTGGTGACCGCGACGAGGTAGACCACCCAGTTGATCGCGATGAGGATCCCCGCCAGCACCATGCCGAGGTGCTGGCGGAGCGGTCGCCGCCACGTGGGGAACGGGCGACGCAGCACCAGCAGCACCAGGACGCACAGCACCAACGACCACAGGATGCGATGCGCGAGGATCTCCCACGCACCCGAGGGCGCGAGCAGCCTGAAGTAGAGGGGCATCGTGCCCCAGATCAGATACGCCGAGAACCCGTAGAGGACGCCACGCCGGGCGGCCGTCGCACTCGCGGCCTCCGCGCCGGTCTCGGGTGCGGGAGGGTCTAGGCGACCGTCCACGTGTCCTTGCCGGCCAGCAGCCCGGCGATGTCCTCGTCGTCGACGGCACCACCGTTGTCGGCCACGGCCGAGGCCACCTGGCCCCGGACGAGGTCGTCGTAGGTGGGGTGGGAGACCCGCCGGAAGATACCGAGCGGCACGTGCTCACCGTCGAGCTGGGCGAGGCCGAACGCGGAGGTCGGGTCCTCGCGGGTGGCGTCGTGGACGAGGATCCGCTTCTCGTCGGCTCCGCGCGCACCGACGACCTCGAGGCCGCCGGCCGGGTCGCGGACGACGACGTGGTGGTCGCCGGCCCGCACGGGCTGGCCCTGCTCCAGACGCAGGATGCGGGCCTCGGCCTTCTCCTTGTCCTTGAGCATCTCGAAGGCGCCGTCGTTGAAGATCGGGCAGTTCTGGTAGATCTCCACCAACGCGGCGCCCCGGTGCTCGGCCGCAGCCTTGAGGGTGGCGGTGAGGTGCGTGCGGTCGGAGTCCATCGTGCGCGCCACGAACGTGGCTCCCGCGCCCAGCGCCAGGGCGACGGGGTTGAAGACGGGATCGACCGACCCGGCAGGGCTGGACTTGGTGACCAGGCCCGGCGCGGAGGTGGGGGAGTACTGCCCCTTCGTCAGGCCGTAGATGCGGTTGTTGAACAACAGGATCGTCAGGTTGACGTTACGTCGCAGGGCGTGGATGAGGTGGTTGCCGCCGATGGACAACGCATCGCCGTCGCCCGTGACGACCCACACCGACAGGTCCGGACGCGAGACGGCGAGACCGGTCGCGATCGACGGGGCACGGCCGTGCACCGAGTGCATCCCGTAGGTGTCGAGGTAGTACGGAAACCGCGAGCTGCAGCCGATGCCGGAGACGAACACGATGTTCTCGCGCCGCAGACCCAGGGTCGGCAGGAACGACTGGACGCCCGCGAGGACGGCGTAGTCGCCGCACCCCGGGCACCAACGGACCTCCTGGTCGGAGGTGTAGTCCTTCTTGTTCTCCGGCGGGGCGCCCTCGGGGCGGCGGGGGATGCCGTGCAGGCCGCTGGTGGGCATGCCGAGATCGATGGTCATGATCCGTCCTCCTCGGAGGCGTCAGCGACCGCGGCGGCCAGCACCTCGACGAGTTCGGTCGAGGTGAAGGGGAGGCCACGGACAGCGGTGTAGGACTGGATGTCGACGAGGAACCGGCCGCGCAGCAGCAGCGCCAACTGGCCGAGGTTCATCTCCGGGACGACGACACGCGAGTACGCGCGCAGCACCTCGGCGGTGTTGCGCGGCATGGGGTTGAGGTGGCGCAGGTGGGCCTGGGCGATCGGGATGCCGGAACCCCGCAGAGAGCGGACCGCGGCGCTGATCGGGCCGTAGGTCGACCCCCACCCGAGCACGAGCACGTCGGCGTCGCCGTTCGGGTCGTCGACCTCGAGGTCACCGATCGTGTCGGCGATCCGCTCGATCTTCGCGGCGCGCAGACGCACCATGCGGTCGTGGTTGTCGGGGTCGTAGCTGATGTTGCCGGTGCCGTCGGCCTTCTCGATGCCGCCGATGCGGTGCTCGAGGCCCGGGGTGCCGGGGATCGCCCACGGCCGGGCGAGGGTCTCCTCGTCGCGGATGAAGGGGTGGAACACCGGGTTGCCCTTGGCATCCACCGAATTGGGCTCGGAGGCGAACTCCACGTCGATCGTGGGCAGGTCGGCGACGTCCGGGATGCGCCACGGCTCGGAGCCGTTGGCCAGGTACCCGTCGGACAGGATGAGCACCGGCGTGCGATACGTCGTCGCGATGCGCACGGCCTCGATGGCCGTGTCGAAGCACCCCGACGGGGAGCTCGGAGCGATGACCGCCACCGGCGACTCACCGTTGCGGCCGAACATCGCCTGCAACAGGTCGGCCTGCTCGGTCTTGGTGGGCAGACCCGTCGACGGCCCGCCACGCTGCACGTCCACGACGACCAGCGGCAACTCGGTGGAGACACCCAGGCCGATGATCTCGGACTTGAGCGCCAAACCCGGGCCGGAGGTCGTCGTCACGCCCAGCGCACCCGCGAACGAGGCGCCCAGGGCCACACCGACACCGGCGATCTCGTCCTCGGCCTGCACCGTCGTCACGCCGTACCGCTTGAGCCCGGCGAGGGTATGCAGGATGTCCGAGGCCGGAGTGATGGGGTAACTGCCCAGCACCAGCGGCAACGTGCTGCGATGCGCCGCCGTGACCAGGCCGTAGGCGGTGGCCGTGTTGCCCGTGATGTTGCGGTACCGGCCCGGAGGCATCGGCGCCGGCGCGATCTCGTAACTGACCGCGAAATCCTCGGTCGTCTCGCCGTAGTGGTAACCCGCGTCCAGAGCCGTCAGGTTGGCCGACAGGATCTCCGCCTTCTTGGCGAACTTCGCCCGCACGAACGCCTTCGTCCCCTCCACCGGCCGCGTGTACAACCACGACAATAGACCCAGGGCGAACATGTTCTTCGCCCGCTCCTTCTCCTTACGGGTCAGATCGAAGTCCGCCAACGCCGTCAACGTCATCGACGTCAACGGCAACGAGTGCACATGCCACGACTCGAGCGAGCCGTCCTCCAACGGATTCTCCGTGTACCCGACCTTCGCCAGAGCACGCTTCGCGAACGCATCCGAATCCGCGATGATCACGCCACCCCGCGGCAGGTCGCGCAGGTTCGCCGCCAACGCGGCAGGATTCATCGCCACCAACACGTCCGGAGAATCACCCGGCGTGAGGATGTCGTGATCGGCGAAATGAAGCTGAAAACTCGACACACCCGGCAACGTCCCCTGAGGAGCGCGAATCTCCGCCGGAAAGTTCGGCAGAGTCGACAGATCATTACCCAGCGCAGCCGTCGCGCTGGTGAACCTGTCGCCGGTCAGCTGCATACCGTCACCGGAATCACCGGCGAAGCGGATCACGACCCGCTGCAGCTTCTCGACGGTCTTGGACGTGGCAGTGGACACGATGGAACTTCCGTCTCTTGGGATCGGCGCGGAGGGATCGCGGCGCCGCGTCCCGCCATCCTAGTAGGGGCAAGTGAGGTCTGCCTTCTCACGGGGGCTCCTACGCACGGGGGCTCCGCCCCCGTGTGCCCCCGGAACTGCATCGACGCGGCTTCGCCGCGGCCTTCTTCTGTTCCGCCCGTTCAGGCTCGCTTCGCTCGCGAACGGGCGGGCCTCGCTGCCGCTCGGCGACCGGTGCGTGCCCACCGAGCGCCGCGCGTCGTCGGGGCCGGTGCTCGAGCTCGTGCGCCCCCGGAACTGCTTGGACGCGGCTTCGCCGCGGCGTTCCTTTCTGTTCCGCCCGTTCAAGCTCGCTCGCTCGCGAACGGGCGGGCCGGGAACGGTCTTCTGATGTTCTGCGTTGCACCTGACATGCATCGGCACTACAACGGGTTCAAGACCGCACTTCTGTTCGGCGCGATCTTCGGGCTGCTCCTCGCGCTCGGCGCGATGATCCAAGGGGGCGGTTCATCTGGCTGTTCGCGCTCATCGGGCTGGCCACCACCGCCTACGGGTACTGGAACAGCGACAAGATCGCCATCCGCGCCATGCGCGCCCGGCCCGTCACCGAGGCCGAAGCGCCCGCGATGTACCGCATCGTGCGCGAACTCTCCGAGAAGGCGCAGCAGCCGATGCCGCGCCTCTACGTCTCACCCACCCAGGCGCCCAACGCGTTCGCCACCGGCCGCAACCCGCAGAACTCCGCGGTCTGCTGCACCGAGGGCATCCTGCGGCTCCTCGACGAACGTGAGTTGCGCGGCGTGCTCGGACACGAACTCATGCACGTCTACAACCGCGACATCCTCACCTCGTCCGTGGCCGCGGCCATCGCCGGCGTGATCACCAGCGTCGCGCAGATGCTCATGTTCACCAACATGTTCTCCGGCAACAGCGAGGACCGCCCCAACCCGATCGCCATGATCGCCCTGTCGCTGCTCGCGCCCCTGGCCGCCGGCGTCATCCAGATGGCCATCAGCCGCACCCGCGAATACGACGCCGACGAAGACGGCGCCAAGCTCACCGGAGACCCCCTGGCGCTCGCCTCCGCCCTCCGCAAACTCGAACAGGGCGTGCGGGAGGCTCCGCTGGAGCCCGAGCAGAAGGTCGTCAACTCCTCCCACCTGATGATCGCCAACCCGTTCCGCGCCGGCGACGTCTCCAACCTCTTCTCCACCCACCCGCCCATGGCCCAGCGCATCGGCCGCCTCGAGAACATGGCGCAAGGCGGCATGGGCACCGGGATGGAACGCTACTGACCGCGCACACGCACCCACTCCCACCTCGGACAGCAGGGGAAGTCCGAGACAGTGGCGCAGGACCGGCTGTCTCGGCGTCACCCACTGTCTCAGCTGCTCATGATGCGGTGAGTTCGGCGCGTGCGACGTCGCTCGCGAGGCGGCGCAGCAGCGGGCCGGCCTGTTCCATGCAGGTGCGTTCGTCGGACTCGAGGTCGGTGAGCCGGTAGATCCGCTCGAAGCCGGCGTCCTGCGCCTCCGCGTCCGACAACAGCGCGCGACCGCACACCGCGACGATCGGCACACCCGCACCTCGGGCCGCCCGGGCGACGCCGGCCGGCGCCTTGCCGAGCAGCGTCTGCAGGTCGATCGAGCCCTCTCCGGTGACGACCAGCCGTGCGCCGCGCAGGTGCTCGTCGAAGTGGTTGAGGTCGAGCACGATCTCGATGCCCGGGCGCATCCTCGCCCCGAGGACGGCCAGCGCCGCCCACCCCACGCCACCGGCCGCGCCGGCGCCCGGCTCACCCGCCACGTCCTGACCCGTCGCCTCCGCCACCAGCGAGGAGAGGCGCGCCAGCCCGGCATCCAGGTGAGCGACGTCCTCGGCGCTCGCGCCCTTCTGCGGACCGAAGATCGCGGCCGCGCCCTTCTCTCCCAACAGGGGGTTGTCGACGTCACAGGCCACGGTCACCGAGGTCTCGGCGAGAGCGGGGTGCACGCCAGAGAGGTCGATGCGCGCGAGGTCGGTGAGCGCGCCGCCGCCGGGTGGGAGGTGGTCACCGTTCTCGTCGAGGAACCGCGCCCCCAGCGCGGTGAGCATGCCCGCGCCGCCGTCGGTGCTGGCGCTGCCGCCGATGCCGATGACGAGCTCGCGTGCGCCTGCCTCCAGTGCTGCGGCGATGACCTCACCGAGCCCGGCGCTGGAGGCGTCCAAGGGCGCCGCTCGCCGCCGGGCAGACGGATCAGCCCGCAGGCGTCGGCCATCTCGACGACGGCGGTGTCACCGCGTCGCACGTAGCGGGTGGCGACCGGTTCACCCGTCGGCCCCGAGCAGGTGACCGGCACCGGCTCGAACCCGGCGACCTCCGCGGCATCGAGGGTGCCGTCGCCCCCGTCGGCGATGACGACCGACCTGACCTCGACACCGGGCGCACCCTCGCGCAGGCCCGTCTCCAGGTTCTCGATGACCTCCAGCGCCGTGAGCGAACCCTTGAACTTGTCGCAGGCGACGAGCACGTGGCCTGCAGGGGTGTCGGTCATGGAGTCTCCTCAGTGGGTGTCGAACAGGGTCTGGAGCTCGGCGGTCTCGGCGGTGGCTGTGAGCGCCAGGGCGAGCAGGACGCGGGCCTTGTGCGGGGGCAGATCCCCACCGCAGACCCAGTCGTGCTCGTCGTCGCTCACCGACCCGTTGCGCGTGGTCAGGCCGGAGCCGACACGTGAGGTGCGCACGATCGCGATGCCGGCTTGTCGCGCCGCATCGAGCAGGGCCGCGACCGTGGCCGAGACGTTGCCTCCGCCCGGTCCCGCGTGGACGATTCCCGCTGCGCCGGAGTCGATGACGGCCAGGACGATGGACGGGGTCATCTCCGGGTGGGTGAGGAGGACCTCGACCGCCGGCATGGTGGCGGGAAGATCGCCGACGCGGAAAGCGCTGGTGGCGCCGAAGTTCCGCGCCGGTCGTGCCCCGATGACCACCTGTCCGTCGAGGACGTGTCCGAGGGGCCCGTGGAGCGATTCGAAGGCGTCGAGACGCCCCGCATGCCGCTTCGTGATGTCCCGCGCGCCGTGGATCTGCCCCCCGAACACGACGACCGTGCCGAGTCCGCGGGCCAGTGGGTGCGCGGCGACGGTGACGGCGTCGGCGAGGTTGGCCGGGCCGTCGGCACCGGGGTCGTCGGCCGGACGCATGGCGCCGGTGAGTACGACGGGTACCTCGGTGTCCAGGAGGAGGTGCAGGACGTAGGCCGTCTCCTCCATGGAGTCGGTGCCGTGGGTGACCACCACGCCGTCGGGCCGGTCGGTGCCGCCGAGCACCTCGTCCAGGCGGCGCGCAAGGCTCAGCCTGTGGTCGAGGGTGAGGTCGACCGAGTCGAGTGAGAACAGTTGCTCGACCTGCAGCTCGACGCGATCGGCGAGACCGGGGACGGCTGCGGTGAGGTCCTCCACCGACAGGACACCCGCCTGGTAGTGCTGGGTGTCCGTCGCGGCGGACGACCCGGCGATCGTCCCTCCGGTGCCGACGATGAGGATCCGCGCGCGACCTCCTGCTGTCGGAGGACTCTCGATCTGCATGGGTTCATCCTGCCCGAACAGCCGACGCCCTGTTCGTCTCTCCGCCGGATCCCGGGTCGGTGCGCCTCTCCGCAGCATTGTCCGGTCGGTGTCACCGCTGCGGAAGAGTCACTCGTCTCTGATGCGGTCGAGCACGGCGGCCAGACGCGAGACGGTGCCCTCGGTGTCGCCGAGCTTGTCGAGGCCGAAGAGCCCGAGGCGGAACGTGGAGAAGCCCTCGGGTTCGTCGCACATGAGGGGCACGCCGGCCGCGGCCTGCATGCCGTGCCGGGCGAACGCCGCGCCGCTCTTGACCTCGGGATCGTCGGTATAGGCGACGACCACACTGGGGGAGGCGAATTCGGGCGCGGCCACCGACGGGAACCGGTACTCGTCCAGCAGGGCGCGCACCTTGCCGCCGAGCTCGGTCTGGGCGGCGCGCATCTCGGGCAGCCCGCGCTCGCGGGTCTCCCGCATCGCCGCGGCGACGCCGGCGAGCGCGTCGGTGGGCATCGTCGCGTGGTATGCGGCCTTGCCCTGGGCGTAGCCCTCGGTGATGTCCAGCCACTTGCGCAGGTCGAGCGCGAAGCTCGTCGTGGTGGCGTCGACGACGGCCTGACGGGCGCGTTCGCCCAGCATGACGAAGCCGGCGCACGGAGTTCCGCTCCAGCCCTTCTGCGGCGCGCTGACCAGCAGGTCGATCCCGAGCTCGCGCATGTCGACCCAGATGGCTCCCGAGGCGATGCAGTCGAGGACGAACATGCCCCCGGCCTCGTGGGTGGCGTCGGCCACGGCCCGCAGGTAGTCGTCCGGCAGGATCATGCCGGAGGCCGTCTCGACGTGCGCCGCGAACACGAGTTCGGGGCGCTGCTCTCGGATCGTCGCCGTGAGCTCCTCGATCGGCACGGGTGACCACGGCGCCTGCGGCTCACCGCTCGCCGGACGCGCCTTGCAGACGGTGACGTCGTCGGTGATGCGCCCCGTCTCGAAGATCTGCGACCAGCGGTAGGAGAAGAATCCGTTGCGGACGACGAGGCAGCGCCGTCCGGTGGCGAGTTGGCGCGCCAGCGCCTCCATCGCGTACGTACCGCCGCCGGGCACCAGCGCCACCGTGTCGGCGGAGTACGTGGTCTTGAGGGTGTCGTCCATCTCCTGCATCACACCGATGAACCGGCGCGACATGTGGTTGAGCGCGCGGTCGGTGAACACCACGGAGTACTCGAGCAGGCCGTCGGGATCGATGTCGTCGTGGGGGAGCTTCATGCCACCGAGACTAATTCTGCGAGCCGGGGTTGTCAGGGCCAGGTGGACCAGCGTCCGGATCTCACCTCAGCCGCGAGCTCCAGTCCTCGACCGAGCCGCGCGCCAGTCGCTTGGCGAACGTCTCGCGCCAGTTGCTCGACAGCGTCGGGACGGCGACGGCGGCCTCCCACTCCGCCGGTCCCGTCGTGCGGTCGAACAGCGCGCGCAGGACCCGGTCGAGCGGCCAGGAGGGTTCGGGTCGGTCGACGAGTTCGAAGGTGTCCCCGGCCTCGATCGTGCCGGGGTCCAGCACCCGGTAGTACCAACCGGTGCACCGCAGTTCCTGCATGTGGCGCGCCGTGCCGCGGCGCCCGAGCCGGATGTCCAGCTTCCAGCACGGCTGGCGGCCTTGACTGACCTGCAGCACGGCCGTGCCGAGGCCGAGCACGTCACCGATGCAGACGTCGCCCTCCGTGAGTCCCGTGGTCGAGATGTTCTCCCCGAACGCTCCGGGTGCCTCGAGCGCGGCGGCGTCCGGGACCCACCGACGCCAGGTGTCGTAGTGATCCCGGGCGTAGTGGTGGATCGCCTTCTCCGGACCGCCGTGGTGCTTGGGGTCGCCCTGCTCGTCGCCGCGGAGCCCGGTCGGCGTCACCTCCACCGGCCCGACGCGGGGAGACTTGGCGATCCCGGTGTCTCCCCGCCCGTCCGGCAGGGGGGTCGCGCGCCCGGTGAGGACCGACTCGACCGTGATCTTCATGGGTTCTCCCGACGACGGCTGCGGATCTTGCGGCGGAGTGCGGTGTGCAACGGGTCGAGGTGGACTCCCTCGTCGTGCAGAGTGGCCCGCGTGGCGCGCCGGGTGGACAGCACACCCCAGACGCCGAGGGCGATCATCGGCACCTGCACCGCCATCGCGAGACGGAACGCCATGAACGGCGAGGCCCCGAACACCCCTTGGGCGACGTCGACGACGATCCCGATCAGCATGATCGCGAGCAACGCACCCCCGAATCCGCCCATGATGACGAGGCCGTTGGCGGTGCCCAGGCGATAGGCCGGGTTGAACGTGCGGGCGAAGTCGAAGCCGATGGACGACCCGGGGCCGCCGATGGCCAGCCCGAGGGCCAGCACGGCCAGCGCCCACAAGGGGCGGGGCCCGGCCACAGGAGGACGAGCAACCACGGCAGGGTCGTGACGGTGACGACCGCGAACACGAGATTGCTCCGCCTGTACGGGAATCGCTGGGTCAGGCTGCCGATCAGCGGGGCGCAGGGCAGGGAGGCGATGACGTGGAGGGTCAGCAGGCCGCTGGCCTCGGCGGGCGTCCGTCCCTCGCCGGTGACGAGGAAGGGCACGCCCCACATCATCGCGAACGTGACGGGCGCGAAGCACGACACGTAGTGCGTCCAGATGCCGAGGCGGGTGCCGGGGGTGCTCCAGGTCTCCTTGACGAGTTCGACGAACCGGCCGGGGGCGATGCCGGCGTCGACCGGGGAGGTACCCGGGGGCCGTTGCGGATGACGAGGAACCCGATCACCCCGATCACCCCGGCCACGATCGCCGCGCCGGTGAAGGTGCCGGACCAGCCCACGGTGTGCAGAGCGAAGGCGAAGGGGAGGGCGGAGGCGATCTGCCCGCTCTGGCCCAGCAGGCCGGTGGCCTGGGTGATGATCGGCACCCGTCTGGGCTCGAACCACGCGGGGACCAGCCGGATCACACTGCCGAACGTCATCGCGTCGCCGGAGCCGACGAGGATCCGCGCGATCAACCCCTCGGGCACCGAGTCGGCCGAGGCCATCACCACCTGACCCATGACCATGACGGCCGCACCGACCGAGACCAGCGCACGGGTGCCGAACCGGTCGAGCAACACCCCGACGGGCACCTGAAGCCCGGCATAGACGACGAGCTGCACGACCACGAACGTCGACACCAGCCCCGCAGACGTGGAGAACCGTTCAGCGGCATCGACCCCCGCCACCCCGAACGTCGTCCGCTGGAACACCGCCGAGGCATACACGAGGACCCCGACACCCCAGACGATGAACGCTCGCACGGATCCAGTGTTCACCACGCATGGGGCTCCGCACTCACGGGGGCTTCGCCCCGTGCGCCCCCGGAACTGCGTTGACGCGGCTTCGCCGCGGCGACCTTTCGTTCCGTCCGTTCAAGCCTCGCTGCCGCTCGGCGAACGGACGGGCCTCGCTGACGCTCGGCGGCCCGTGCCCGTGCCCGAGCCGACCGATCGCGCTCGCGCGCAGGCGGGCCCGTCGCCTCGCGCCAGCGAGGCACGTCCGTTCGCGAGCGAAGCGAGCCTGAACGGGCGGAACAGAAGGAACGCCGCGGCGAAGCCGCGTCGATGCAGTACCGGGGGAAACACGGGGCGGAGCCCCCGTGCGTGCGTCTTACTTGTCTGCCCCTGCTGACTTCAGTTCGGCGAAGTCGCTGTCGCGGTATTCGCCTTCGGGGCGGCCGTCGCCGCCGGCGAGTTGCTCCTCACGCTGGCGGAGTTCGACGCGGCGGATCTTGCCCGAGATGGTCTTGGGCAGTTCGCCGAACTCGAGGCGGCGGATGCGTTGGAACGGCGCCAGGCCCTCGCGGCAGTGCTTGAGGATCTGGAACGCCGTGTCTTCGTCGGCCTCCCACCCCGAGGCGAGCACCACGTAGGCCTTCGGCACGGCCAGACGCACCTCGTCGGGCGCGGGCACGACGGCCGCCTCCGCCACCGCGGGGTGTTCGATGAGCACCGACTCCAGCTCGAACGGGCTCACCTTGTAGTCGCTGGCCTTGAACACGTCGTCGGTGCGGCCGACGAACGTGATCGCCCCCCGCTCGTCACGCATCGCGATGTCACCCGTGTGGTAGTACCCGCCGGCCATGGAGTCCGCCGCGCGCTCAGGATCGCCCTGGTAGCCGGCCATGAGGTTGACGGGCTTCTTGCTGAGGTCGAGGCACAGCTCGCCCTCGGTCTCGGTCGGCTCGCCCGTGACCGGGTCGACCAGTACCGACGGCACGCCCGGCAACGGACGTCCCATGGAGCCGGGGATGACGGGCTGACCAGGGGTGTTGCCGATCTGCACCGTCGTCTCGGTCTGCCCGAACCCGTCACGGATCGTCAGGTCCCAGTGCTTCTGGACCTGCTCGATGACCTCCGGGTTGAGCGGCTCGCCCGCGCCGATGACCTCCCGCAGCGAGCCCCGCTTGCCGGCGAGGTCGGCCTGGATGAGCATCCGCCACACCGTCGGCGGCGCGCAGAACGTCGTCACGCCCGCGCGGTCCATCTGCGCGAGCAGAGCGGCGGCGTCGAAGCGCGCGTAGTTGTACTCGAAGATGCACGCCTGCGCGATCCACGGCGCGAAGAAGCAACTCCAGGCGTGCTTGGCCCAGCCCGGTGAGGCGATGGTCAGGTGCACGTCGCCCGGCTGCTGCCCGATCCAGTACATCGTCACCAGGTGCCCGACGGGGTAGCTGACCTGCGTGTGCATGACGAGCTTGGGCTTGCTGGTGGTTCCCGAGGTGAAGTACAGCAGCAGCGGGTCCTCGGCGTCGGTCTGCGCCTCCAGCGCCGGCGCGGAGTCGCGCTCCTGCGCCTGGCGGATGTCGTGCCAGTTCTCGCCGGCGTCACCGACGCTGAACAGCATCACGGCGGGCGACCCGTCACCGGAGTCCTCCGTGGCCCAGTACATCTTTCCGGCCTCGTCGGCGTTGGCGATGATCCCCCGTGCGCCGGCGCGGGCGATGCGCTCCTTGAGGTCGGCGGCGCCGAGGGCCGTGGTCGTCGGGGCGATGACGGCGCCGATCTTCATGATCGCGAGCATGGAGTCCCACAGCTCGACCTGGTTGTCGAGCATGACGAGCACGGGGTCGCCCTTGCCGATGCCCTTCTCGGTGAACCACTGCGCGAGCTTGTCCGACCGGGCCGCCATGTCGTCGAAGGAGTACGTGTCCTCGCGGCCGTCCTCCTCGACGATCCACAGCGCCGGCTTGTCGTTGCCGCGGGCGATGACGTCGAACCAGTCGATGGCCCAGTTGAACCGGCCCGTGATCCGGGGCCATTCGAACCCCGCACAGGCGGCCTCGTAGTCCTCGCGGTGCTCCAGGAGGAAGTCCCTCGCCGCCTTGTAGCTCTCGTGCGCAGTCGTCGTCATGTCAGGTGTCTAGCAGCCGGACGGGCCTGAGAGCAGGGGCGGGCGTGTGGCATTCGCCGGGCGCGACACCTCACGCGGCGAACGGCATCACGTAGCACTCGGCAGCCGAGGACCCCGTGCGTGCGGGCGTCAGCCGGTGATCGACGGGAGCAGGGAGATGAGGACCACGAGGATCGGGATCGACAGGAACGTCGAGGCGACGACGGAGCTGGCGACGGTGTCGGAGTCGGCGCCGTACTCGCGCGCGAGCATGAGGTTGTTGACGGCGATCGGCATCGCGGCGGCGAGGATGAGGCTGGCCAGGCCGAGGCCGTCGAGTCCGACGAGAAGGCCCGCGCCGACGGCCAACGCCGGGACGACGACGGCGCGCAGCGCGACCGCGGCGATCACCGGGGGAGTGCGGTGGATCTTCCCGCTCGTGCCCATCTGGACGCCGAGTTGGATGAGCACCAGGGGGATCGCGGCCTGACCCAGGAGCGCGATCCCGCTCTCGAGCCCGCCCGGCAGCCTGAGGTCGAAGGCCCGCAACAGCCCGGCCGCGACCAACGCCCACGTCACCGGCAGGCGCAGGACGGTCGTGAGCCCGCCGACGATCCCGCCGGAGGAGCCGAACAGCAGAGGGCCGACGGTGAACATGACCACCAGCGACAGCACGAAGATGACGACGGCCATCTCCAGGCCCGCGTCGCCGAGCGCCAGGAGGGCGATGGGGAGCCCGAAGTTGCCGTTGTTCCCGATGATCGTGCAGGCCGTCACCGACCGGCGGGTCGACACCGGCCAGCGCAGCGTGACGAGCCAGGAGATCGCGGCCGCCAGCACCGTCATCACGAGATAGGCGATGACGATCCGCGTGCCGACCTGTGCGCTGATCTGCGTCTTCATCATGCTGTCGAACGCCAGCGCAGGGGTGAAGCCGTACAGGCCCACCTTGCTGAGGGTGTCGATCTCCAGGGGAGCTTGCGCCCCAACACGACCCCGACGCCGGCGACGACGATGACGGGGAGGATGACGTCGGTCAGCGCGGTGAACACCCGGACACTTTAGAGGCGGGGTCTCCGGGGCGAGAACTCGCGTGGGGAGTCTTCTCACAAGCCTGGACGCCGAGCGGGGTCGGGCCCCCTCCGGGCGGATTCGGGGAGCGACCAACCGTCCGCCGCGTCTTCGGGCCGGTTCGGTCGTCCGAGGGGCGTCCACCTCTGGCCGAACTCCCGAACCGATGCCACGGTGGACGGATTCGGACCCCAGGAGGTTGTCATGACGTTCTCCCCACGCCCGCCGCTGACCGCAGAACCCTTTGCCGCTCTGACCGCGAACGCCAGGCTCGAGTTGGCGCCGGAACGCACCGAACAGGTGGCCGCCATGGTCGATCTGGCCAACGGCCTGATGGACTCCCTCGACCGGATCCCGCTGGGCGAGCTCCCGCCGGCGAGCGCCTTCGATGCGAGGTGGGAGTGACATGCACCCCTACGAGATGACCGCTCTTCAGGCGGGCGCGGCGATCCGGGCCAGGGAGTTGTCCCCGGTCGAACTTCTCGACTCGGTCCTCGCGCGCATCGAGGCCGTCGATGACCGCGTGGGTGCGTTCGTCACCGTGACCGAGGACTTTGCGCGAGAGGCCGCGCAGCGAGCGGCCGATGAGATCGCCCAGGGGCACGACCGAGGCCCTCTGCACGGCGTCACGGTCGGCGTCAAGGACCTGGTCGACACGGCGGGAATCCGCACGACCTCCAGCTCGCGGACCATGGCCGACAACGTCCCGACCTGCGATGCCGCTGTGGTCGAACGGCTGGCCGAGGCCGGCGCGGTGATGGTGGGCAAGACGCACACTCACGAGTTCGCCTTCGGGGTCATCACGCCCACGACCCGCAACCCGTGGAACCTCGACCACATCCCCGGTGGGTCCAGCGGTGGTTCGGGCGCGGCGCTCGCAGCCGGCATGTGCCACCTGGCGATCGGGACCGACACCGGCGGTTCGATCCGGATTCCGGCCTCCGTCAACGGTGTCGTGGGCCTGAAGCCGACCTACGGTCGCGTGTCACGGCGGGGGATCGCATCCCTGAGCTGGGCCCTCGATCACGTCGGCCCCATGGCCCGGACCGTTGCCGATGCGGCTGCCATGCTCCAGGCGCTGGCGGGTTACGACCGCAGCGACCCGGGGAGCCGAGATGTCCCGGCGGCCGACTACGCGGCCACACTGGGCGAGGGAGTTGCCGGCATGCGCCTGGGGCTGCCGCGCACCTACTTCTTCGACAACGTCGACCCCGCCGTCGAGGCGGCGGTGCGGGCAGCCGCGGACCGCCTGGCCGAGGCGGGGGCGGAAGTCGTGGAGGTCGATGTCCCTGTCCCCGAGGCCTACATGCCGACGGAGTACATGATCTTCCTGTCGGAGGCGAGCGCCTACCACCAGACCCGTATCCGGGAGCAGGCCGAGGACTTCGAACCCGACGTGCGTCTGCTGCTGGAGGCGGGGGAGATGCTGCTGGCGACCGACTACATCAAGGCGCTGCGCGTGCGCACCCTGATCCAGAACGGTTGGCGGGACCTCTTCGAGCGGCCGCTCGACGCCGTGCTCGCCCCGACCCTGCCCAACGTGGCGGCCAAGGTGGGCCAGAAGGAGTTCACCCACGGTGAGGCCGAGGCGATCATCGACTCCTACGTGCGGCTCAGCGCGCCGGGCAACCTCACGGGCCTCCCGGCGCTGTCGGTGCCATGTGGGTTCGACGGGCAGGGCCTGCCGATCGGACTGCAGGTCCTGGGCCGCCCGTTCGACGAGGCGACGGTGCTCCGCGTGGGTGCCGCCTGGGAGTCGATCAACCCCGATGCCGGGCAGATGCCGAACCTCATCTGACGGGTCGTCTCCACGAAGCGAACGGGCCCGCCCCGACCTCGAGGAGGGGCGGGCCCGTGTTCGCGGGTTCGTCGGGACAGCTCAGCGGTAGTTGACGAACTGCAGGGCGACGTCGAGGTCGGCGCCCTTGAGCATCTGCTGGACGGCCTGTAGGTCGTCCTTGTTCTTGCTGCTGACGCGCAGTTCGTCGCCCTGGATGACGGGCTTGACGGTCTTGCCGAACTCGTCGCGGATCATCTTGGAGACCTTCTTGGCGTTCTCCTGGCTGATGCCGTCCTTGAGGGCGGCGTCGAGGCGGTAGATCTTGCCCGACGCCTTGGGGGTGCCCTCGCCGGTGTCGAGTGACTTGAGGGAGACGCCGCGCTTGACCAGCTTGGTCTGCAGCACGTCGAGCACTGCGAGGCACCGCTCCTCGCTGTTGGCCTTCATGACGATGGACTCACCGGAGAGCTCCACCTCGGCGTCGACGCCCTTGAAGTCGTACCGCTGCGAGATCTCCTTGGCGGCCTGGTTGACCGCGTTGGCGACCTCCTGGTGGTCGACCTTGCTGACGATGTCGAACGAGCTGTCGGCCATGCTCTTCCTCCTGATGTCGGCGGACGGGATGTGGCTGCCCATTCTGCCTGCGCGACGTGGCCCGCGTGCTTCCGGTCCGCCCCCGACCCTGGCCTGCTCCCCGACATGAGGCTGTGCTCCTCCGATCGGGGGAGCACAGCCGGAGGATCGTGATCGGACCGACCGATATCAGGAGCATCAGCGGACAGACGGGCGGATTGGACGCCGCCAGGGTCGATGTTGCTATCCTCGGACGCGCACCACGGCAGGTTGCCCGAGCGGCCAATGGGAGCGGACTGTAAATCCGTCGCGAAAGCTTCGAAGGTTCGAATCCTTCACCTGCCACCACGAGCGAAGGCCCCGGATCAGCCGGGGCCTTCGCCGTCTCCGCACCAGGTCGGCCGTGCACTCTGGCGCTCCGGGTCGTCGACGCCAGGGCGCACACCCTCTCGAGCGTCGCGGTACGGCCGGCCTCAACCGGCCAGGAACGACAGCCGCACCTTCCGGTCCGGGTTGTCGACGTTGAGGTCGACCAGGCACACGCTCTGCCACGTGCCGAGTTCGAGCCGTCCGTCGACGACCGGCAGGGTCGCGTACGGGGGGATCAGCGCAGGCATCACGTGCGAACGGCCGTGCCCCGGTGTGCCGTGCGCGTGGATCCACCGGTCGTCCGCCGGCAGCAGGTCGCCCAGGGCGGCCAGCAGGTCATCGTCGCTGCCGGCGCCCGTCTCGATGATGGCGATCCCCACCGTCGCATGCGGCACGAACACGTGCAGGAGTCCATCTCCTGCGCCGGCGACGAAGCGTTCGCACTCACGGGTGAGGTCGTGGACGACCTCCTGCGATCCGGTCCGGACGTCGATGAGCTGTGTCTGCATGGACCCATCCTGCCCGCTTCGCACGAGGGAGGATCGACGCAGGCAGACTGGCCCCATGCGTACCCTCCACGACGATCTCGGGGCCTCACTGACCCTGCCCGATCCCACTCGCGTGGTCAGCCTCGTCCCTTCCCTCACCGAGGCGATCGCGACCAGCGCGCCGGGTGTTCTCGTCGGCGCGACCGAATGGTGCACGCATCCGGCCGATCTCGACGTGCCGCGGTTCGGCGGGACGAAGAACCCCGACGTGGACGGCATCGTCGCGACGGCTCCCGATCTCGTGGTGATGAACGAGGAGGAGAACAAGCCCGAGCACGTCGCCGCACTGCGCGAGGCGGGAATCCCCGTGTGGGTCACCGACATCCGCACCGTCGACGGAGCCCTGGCCTCCCTCGACAGGCTGCTGGACGCGCTGTCCGCTCCCGAGCGGGGGTGGCTGCAGGACGCGCGCGCCGCATGGGAGCGGCTTCCCGCGCCGACAGCGCGGCGGCGGGCCGTCGTCCCCATCTGGCGGCGGCCGTGGATGGCGTTGGGTGCCGACACCTATGCCGGTGACGTGCTGCGTCGGCTCGGGGTCGACAACGTCCTGGCCGACGCCGAGGAGCGTTACCCCCGCATCGATCTCGACGACATCCAGCGTCGGGGCGTCGACCTCGTCGTCCTCCCCGACGAGCCGTACCGCTTCACCGCCGACGACGGGCCCGAGGCGTTCGGCGAGGTCCCCAGCGCGCTCGTCGACGGCCGGCACCTCACGTGGTACGGCCCGGCGATGACACAGGCGCCGACCGCACTGGCCGAACAGCTCGACACCCTCGTCAGTGGAGGCACGCGGTGAGCACCACCGACCTGGTGATCGACCGGGCCGGCCCCGTCGTCACCGTCACCTTCGACCGCCCCCACCGGCGCAACGCGTTCACCACCGAGATGTACCTCGGGCTCCGCGACCTGGCCACCGACCTCGCCGACGACCCCGAGTCCCGGGTCGTCGTGTTCCGCGGCGCGGGAGGCACCTTCGCCGCCGGCAACGACATCGCGGAGTTCGTCGCCATGACCTCGGGCGCGGAAGCCGTGGAGTACGAGGCGCGGGTCCGCGACCTCATGACGGCGCTGGCGGCCCTGCCGCAGGTGAGCATCGCGGCGATCGACGGCGCGTGCGTGGGCGGGGGACTGGCCCTCGCCACCCACTGCGACCTGCGCATCGCCACCGCGCGCTCACGCTTCGGATACCCCATCGCCCGCACCCTGGGCAACGCCCTCTCCCGCCCTCTGCTCGAGCGGTGCGTGCACGTCTTCGGCGAGTCGGTGACCCGGCAGATGCTCCTGACCTCCCGACTGCTGCCCGCCGAGCGGGCCTACGGCGTGGGAGCCCTGCTGACGGTGTGCGAGGACGCAGGCGCGCTGGCCGCCGAACTCGAGGAGGTCGTGCAGGGACTCCTGGCCGCCGCGCCGTTGACGCTGCGGACGACCAAGCGCCAGCTCGGCGCCCTCACCGAGATCGATCCGACCGGCGGGCCCGACGACGCCCAGATGCTCGAAGAGGTCTACGGCAGCGCGGGATTCCGCGAGGGCGTGCGGGCCTTCGTCGCCCGGGAGACACCGCGGTTCGCCGATGCCGAAAGGTCGCAGGACACCGGCCGATCGGATTGACCCGTCGAAGCGCGGAATGCGAGCCGCCCGCCGCCCTATCGTGGGGCCCATGGCCGATGAGCAGACCCCCGAGGACGACGCACAACCCACCCCCGCCGAGTACGTCAACCCCTCGGGGAAGCGTCCCAGCAGGCAGAAGATGTGGATGCGAGGTCAGGAGCTGCTGACGCGCCCCTTCGTCAACCGCGGCACCGCGTTCACCCGTGACGAACGCAAGGCGCTCGGTCTGGTCGGTCTCCTGCCGGCCGGTGAGGTGCAGATGGAGGGTCAGCTGCGGCGCGTGTACGAGCAGTACTGCGCCCAGCCCGACGCGCTGAGCAAGAACGTCTACCTGCAGTCCATGCGCGACCGCAACGAGACGCTGTTCTACCGCCTCCTGGCCGACCACCTCGAAGAGATGCTGCCGATCGTCTACACGCCGACCATCGGCGAGGCCATCGAGAAGTTCAGCCACTGGTACAGCCGGCCCCGGGGAGTGTTCCTCTCCATCGACCACCCCGAAAACATCGAGGAGTCGTTCGAGAACTACGGCCTGGCCGCCGACGAGGTCGACCTCCTCGTCGTCACCGACTCCGAGGGCATCCTCGGCATCGGCGACCAGGGCGTGGGCGGAGTGATGATCGCGGTGGGCAAGCTGTCGGTCTACACCGCGGCCGCCGGCATCCACCCGCGGCGGGCCATCCCCGTGGTGCTCGACGTCGGCACCGACAACCTCGGCCTGCTCAACGACGAGTTCTACCTCGGGGCCCGCCACGCACGCGTCCGCGGCGAGCGGTACGACGACTTCATCCAGCGATTCGTCGAGGTCGCGACACGGATGTTCCCGCACGCGATGCTCCACTGGGAGGACTTCGGCGCGAGCAACGCCCACCGCATCCTCGACACCTACCGCGACCGTGCCTGCACCTTCAACGACGACATCCAGGGCACCGCGGCCGTGGTGCTCGCAGCGGCCCTGTCCGCGGCCCGCTCCGCCCACGTGCCGATGCGGGACCAGCGCGTCGTCATCCACGGTGCGGGCACGGCGGGCGTCGGGGTCGCCGAGCTCATGCGCGACGAGATGATGCGCCAGGGGTTGACGCGCGAGGAGGCGGACGCCCGGTTCTGGTGCCTCGGCAGCCGCGGCCTGATCTCCGAGCGCCTCGGCGACCGCGTGCGCGACTTCCAGCAGCAGTTCGCCCGCACCGACGCCGAACTGCGGGACTGGGCGGTCACCGACCCCACGCGCATCGACCTCGAGGACGTCGTCCGCAACGTGCGCCCGACGATGCTCGTGGGCACCTCCGCGCAGGCGGGTGCGTTCTCGGAGTCCGTCGTGCGTGAGATGGCCGCCCACACGCCGTCGCCGATCATCTTCCCCCTGTCCAACCCGACGTCCAAGGCCGAGGCCGTGCCCGCCGACCTCCTCGCGTGGACCGACGGTCGGGCGCTCATCGCCACCGGCTCCCCGTTCGAGCCGGTGACCCACGAGGAGATCCGCTACGAGATCGCCCAGGCCAACAACGCCCTGGTCTTCCCGGGCATCGGGCTCGCGGTCACGGTGTGTCGTCCCACCCGCATCACCGACCGGATGATCGCGGCGGCGGCCGAGGCGGTCGCCAAGATCGGAGCCGCGCAGGGTGGGCGCGGCGCGAGCCTCCTGCCCTCGATGAGCCACCTGCGGATGGTCTCCGGTGCCGTGGCGATAGCCGTGTGCGCCGCGGCCGAGGAGGACGGCCTCGCGCGCGTCGAGGTCGAGGACCCGGTGCAGGAGGTCTTCGACCTCATGTGGCAGCCGACCTACCGCCCGATCGAGATCGTCTGAGGAGCCCCCGCTCACCGGGTGTCCACCGCGCCCGGTGAGCGGGGGTGTGCGATCCTCCTCCTGCCGCGCCCGACGCGGCGCGGCATGACGACGTCGACCCGAGGAGACCGCCGTGGGCGCCGAGATGGGAACAGCGGGCAGCTCCGAGGCCCTCACGAGGACCGACCGGCTCGACCGGCTCTCGGCCAATCGCGCCCACGGCAAGCTGCTGTTCGGCTCGGGCATCGGGTGGGCGCTCGACGCCATGGACGTCGGGCTGATCTCGTTCGTCATGGCCGCGCTCGCCCTGCACTGGAAGCTCGACTCGGGGACGCTGTCGATCATCGCCTCGCTCGGGTTCGTGGGCATGGCGGTCGGCGCGACGTTCGGTGGGCTGCTCGCCGACCGGATCGGCCGCCGCCAGGTCTTCGCGCTCACCCTGCTCGTCTACGGGCTCGCGACCGGCGCCTCGGCGCTCGCGACGTCGGTGGCGATGCTCATGATCCTGCGCTTCGTCGTGGGCCTCGGCCTCGGTGCCGAGCTGCCCGTCGCGTCCACGCTGGTCAGCGAGTACTCACCGCGGCGCATCCGCGGCCGCATGGTCGTCGTGCTCGAGTCGTTCTGGGCACTGGGGTGGATCATGGCCGCCCTCATCGGCTACTTCGTCATCCCCCTCCACACCGACGGCTGGCGCTGGGCCCTGGCCTTCGGGCTCGTCCCCGCCGCGTACGCGCTGGTCGTGCGATGGGGGCTGCCCGAATCCGTCCGCTTCCTCGAGTCCAAGGGGCGTCACGCCGAGGCCGAACTGGCCGTGCGCCGTTTCGAGGAGCCCGCCGGGATCACCCACGCCGAGCCGCTGCCGCAGGACGAACCCCCTGAGCAGGCAGCCGCCCGCCTCGAGCGGACGTCCCGGACCAGGGCCGGGCTGTGGCGGCCGGAGTACCGTCGCCGCACGGCCGCCCTGTGGGTAGTCTGGTTCATGGTCAACTTCTCGTACTACGGCGCCTTCATCTGGCTCCCGACCCTCATCGGGCAGCGCGGATTCGACCTGGTCAAGTCCTTCGAATACACGCTCATCATCACGCTGGCCCAACTGCCGGGGTACGCGCTCGCGGCCTGGCTCATCGAGGTCTGGGGCCGCCGAGCGACACTCGCGACGTTCCTCCTGGGATCCGCGGGAGCCGCGGCCCTCTTCGGCACGGTGGGGTCGGCCCTGTTCCCCGACGCGGGCGTCGGCTGGTTGCTCTTCGCCGGCAGCCTGATGTCCTTCTTCAACCTCGGCGCGTGGGGCGCGCTGTACGCGGTGTCACCGGAGATGTACCCGACCCGCGTGCGCAGCACGGGCGCCGGCGCCGCCGCGGGGTTCGGCCGCATCGCCTCGATCATCGCCCCGCTCGCCGTGCCGTGGCTGGTCACCCAGGGTGGTCAGCCGTTGGCATTCGCGGTCCTCGGCGGCGCCTTCGCGGTCGCCGCGGTCGCCGCGCTGTTCCTCCCGGAGTTGCGCCAGGTCGCCCTGGAGGAGTGAGCCCGATCAGGCGGTGGTGAGACACTGACTCGGTGACGACCACGACCTCGCGCCCCCTCGTCGGCGTGCTCAACGGCCCCAACCTCAACCTGCTCGGCACGCGGCAGCCGGAGATCTACGGCCGCGCGACCCTCGCCGACATCGAGTCCCGGTGCCGCGAGCTGGGAGCCGAACTCGGCCTGGGCGTCGAGTGCGTCCAGAGCAACCACGAGGGTGAACTCGTCGACGCGATCCAGGAATGGCGCGGTCGCGCAGCGGGATTCGTCGTCAACGCCGCGGCGTACACCCACACGTCGGTCGCCCTGCGGGATGCGCTGCTGGCCACCGGCCTGCCCTTCGTGGAGGTCCACCTGACCAACGTGCACGCGCGCGAGGACTTCCGCCACCGCTCCTATCTCGCCGACATCGCGACCGCGGTCATCGCCGGCTGCGGGCCGCACGGATACGAGTTCGCCCTGCGCCACTTGGCCTCGAAGGTGGCCCCCACCATCACCGCGTGAGCCTGAAACGCCGAGACCGCCGGTAATGACCGGCGGTCTCGGCGACTCGGGTGCTCAGAGTTCGCGCAGGATGTCGTCGACGCGCTCCTTGGCGTCGCCGAACAGCATCGCGGTGTTCTCCTTGAAGAACAGCGGGTTCTGCACGCCGGCGTAGCCGGTGTTCATCGACCGCTTGAACACGACGACCTCGTCGGCCTTCCACACCTCGAGGACGGGCATGCCCGCGATGGGGGAGGTCGGGTCGTCCTGCGCCGCCGGGTTGACGGTGTCGTTGGCGCCGATGACGAGGACGACGTCGGTGTTCGGGAAGTCGTCGTTGATCTCGTCCATCTCGAGGACGACGTCGTAGGGCACCTTGGCCTCGGCCAGCAGCACGTTCATGTGGCCCGGCAGGCGACCGGCGACGGGGTGGATGCCGAACCGCACGTCCACGCCCCGCTCACGGAGTCGGTGGGTGAGGTCGGCCACCGGGTACTGCGCCTGGGCCACGGCCATGCCGTACCCGGGGGTGATGATGACCGACCGCGCGTTCCGGAGCGTCTCGGCGACCTCGCCGGCGGCGGTCTCGCGGTGCTCGCCGTACTCCTGCTGCTCACCGACGACGGCGCCGTCGGAGCCGAATCCACCGGCGATGACGTTGATGAACGACCGGTTCATGCCCTTGCACATGATGAAGCTGAGGTAGGCACCGGAGGAACCGACGAGGGCGCCGGTGATGATGAGCAGGTCGTTGTTGAGCAGGAAGCCCGCCGCGGCGGCCGCCCAGCCGGAGTAGCTGTTGAGCATCGAGACGACGACCGGCATGTCACCGCCACCGATGGCCGCGACCAGGTGCCAGCCGAGGAACAGGGCCGCCAGCGTGAGCACGCCGAGCAGCGTCTGGCGGACGGCGATCGCGTCGTGCGGAAGCATCACGTACGCGATGGTCAGCACGAGGAACGCGACGAGGATGCCGAGGTTGATGAGGTTGTGCTTGGGCAGCATCGTCGGCGCCGACTTCACGCGGCCGGACAGCTTGAGGAACGCGACGATCGACCCGGTCAACGTCACCGCACCGATGAACACACCGACCATGACCTCGGCGTCGTGGATGCCGGGGTTGGCGGAGGTCTCGTACGAGCTGTTCCAGCCGACGAGCACGGCGGCGAGTCCGACGAAGCTGTGCAGGAGGGCGATGAGCTCGGGCATGCCGGTCATCTCGACCTTGCGCGCCCGCCAGATGCCGATGGCGGCACCGATCGCCATGGCGATGAGGATGAGGCCGAGGCCGGGGAGCCCGGTACCGGGCCGGTCGGCGGTGCCGGTGGCGGACTGGACGCCGAGGACGGCGGCGCCGATCGTCACGACGAGCGCGATGGCCATGCCGAAGATGCCGAAGCGGTTGCCCGACCGGGCGGTCTCGTGGTTGGACAGACCGGCGAGGCTGAGGATGAACAGCAGGCCCGCGATGATGTAGGTGCCCTGCAGGAGGGTGAGCTGAAGCATCAGGCGTCCTTCCTGAACATGTCGAGCATCCGGGCGGTCACGGTGAACCCGCCGAACACGTTGATGCTGGCGACGAGGATGCCGATGAACGCGAGGATCGTGACGGCGAGACTGCCTTGATGCCCGACCTGCAGCAATGCGCCCACGATGATGATTCCGCTGATGGCGTTGGTGACGGACATGAGCGGCGTGTGCAGCGCGTGGTGCACGTTGCCGATGACGTAGTAGCCGATGACGCAGCTCAGCATGAACACCATGAAGTGGCCGAGGAACGGCTCGGGCGAGAAGGCCGCGACCAGCAGGAACGCGAGCGCGCCGGCGGCCGCCACGCCCATCTTCGTGCCGGAGGAGATGCCCTTCTTCTCGACCTCGGCCTTGTCGGTCGTGGCGACGGCCGTCGCACCGCCCGAGGCGGCCGGGGTCGGCGCCGCGGACACCTGGACCGGTGGTGGTGGCCACATCAGTTCGCCGTCGAGGACGACGGTCATGCCGCGTTGCACGACGTCGTCCATGTCGAGGTGCACCTGCCCGTCCTTCTCGGGCGTGATGAGCTTGAGCAGGTTGACGAGGTTGGTGCCGTACAGCTGGCTGGCCTGGGTGGGCAGCCGCCCGGCGAGGTCGGTGTAGCCGATGATCGTCACGCCGTTCTCGGTGGTGATCTTCTCACCGGGCACCGAGCCCTCGACGTTGCCGCCGCTGGCCGCGGCCATGTCGACCAGGACACTGCCGGGCTTCATCGAGGCGACCATCTCGGCCGTGATGAGCCGGGGCGCGGGACGGCCGGGGATGAGCGCGGTGGTGATGATGATGTCGCAGTCCTCGGCCTGCCGGGCGTACATCTCGGCCTGTCGCGCCTGGTAGTCGGCGCCCATCTCCTTGGCGTACCCGTCGGAGCTGACCTCGGCGCTCGTGTCCTCCACGCGGACGAACTCGGCGCCCATCGACTCGACCTGCTCGGCCACCTCGGGGCGGACGTCGTTGGCGCGCACGATGGCTCCGAGGCTGCCCGCGGCACCGATGGCGGCCAGGCCGGCCACACCGGCGCCGGCGACGAAGACCTTGGCGGGGGCACCTTGCCGGCGGCGGTCACCTGACCGGTGAAGAACCGGCCGAACTGGTGCGCGGCCTCGATGACGGCGCGGTAGCCCGCGATGTTGGCCATCGAGGACAGCACGTCGAGGGCCTGAGCGCGGGAGATGCGCGGCACGGCGTCCATCGCGAGGACGGTGATCCGGCGGGAGGCGAGCTTCTCGACCAGGTCGGGGCGCAATGCGGGGCTGATGAGCGCCGCGATGACGGCGCCGTCGCGCAGGGCCGCGATCTCGTCGTCCGAGGGCGCGTTGACGGCGAAGACGACATCGGCGCCCCAGGCGTCGTAGGCGTCGCCGAGGCGCGCGCCGGCGTTCTCGTAGTCGGCGTCCGCGAGTGAGGCCGCGACCCCCGCACCGGCCTCGACGACCACCTCATAGCCCAGTTTGACGATCTGTCCGACGGTCTTGGGGGTGGCGGCCACCCGGGTCTCGCCCGGTTGTCTTTCGCGGGGGATTCCGATGAGCACGGCAAGCTCCTCTGGCGGTTCATACGCGGGGACGATCGTGTCAAGGATGCACCGGACGCGGCGTCCAGACGGCTCTTCGGGCCCGAAATCGTCTGAGCGATCTCACGGCCGACGTCCGCCGGGGAGGCCCTAGGTCGTGAACCGGGAGGCCGGGGTCCCCGTCCGGCGCATCGTGTAGCACACTCTCGGGTGCGGCACGAGTTCATCACGACCGCCGAACAGACCGACGACCGCCCCCAGACCAGGAGGACGCATGCCCGCTTCGTCGAGGACGACGACCCCCACCGACGCCCCGTCGACGCCCCGGATGGCGGCCCGCGACCTCGCTCTCATCGCGGCCGTGGCCGGTCTCATCGTGGTGCTGGGCATCCCGGGCGCGATCTTTCCGTTCGGCGCGGCCGTGCCGATCACCCTGCAGTCCCTGGGCGTGATGCTCGCTGGGGCGCTGCTGGGGTGGAAGCGTGGCGGGCTCACCCTGCTGCTGTTCCTGGCGATCGGCGCGGCCGGCCTGCCCGTCCTCGCCGGTGGTCGGCCCGTGCTGCCCGCTCTGGCCGGTCCGACGTCCGGATTCCTCGTCGGCTACGTCCTCGGCGCGATGGCGATCGGGGCTCTGGTGCAGGCACGCGCGCGCCGGTTGACCGCGGGATGGCTGGCGTTCTCGATCCTCGTCGGCGGCATCGGCGTGGTCCACCTGTGCGGCATCCCGGGGATGGCCTGGCGCGGCGGCATGACCCTGCAGGAGGCCTTCGTCGCCGACATGGTGTTCCTGCCCGGAGACCTCGTCAAGGCGGTCGTCGCCACCCTCGTGGCCGCCGCGGTCCACCGCGCGCTGCCCACCCTGCTGCCGTCGACCTGGGCGGGCACCGCGCGGTGAGGATCCTCGCCGAGGCCGATCAGCGGGTGCTGCTCGGGCAGATCCTCGGCGCCTTCGGCCTCGAGCCGGTGGCCGTGCTCGACCCCCACTGGCCGGCCGGGGCCGCCGCCGAGGTGCGACGACGCCTGGAGGAGGCGGCGGAATCCGGTGCCGTGCGCTCGGATTCGCTCGTCTTCTTCACCTCCGGATCGACGGGCCGTCCCCGCGCGGTGCATCGCAGCGCGCGGTCGTGGCAGGTCAGCGGCCCGGTGTTCACCGACCTCACCGGAGCAGGTCCGGACCGTCCGGTGTGTCTCCCCGGCCCCCTGCACTCCACCCTCTTCCTCTTCGGCGCCTGGCACGCCCGGTCGATCGGGGCGCCGGTGATCCTCGCGGGCGAGGCCCAGGAGGAGGCGGCGATCATGCACCTCGTCCCCACGATGCTGCCGGGAGTGCTCGCGCGGCGCGATCGCGGAGAGCTGCCCGCCCTGCACACCCTGGTGGTCGCCGGTGACCGGCTGCCGCCCTCCCTCGGCGCGCGGGCCAGGGGGCAGGGTCTGCGGCTCGTCGAGTACTACGGCGCCGCGGAGCTCTCCCTGGTGGCCGCCCGCGACGACGACGGCCCGTTCACCGCCGTCGAGGGCGTGGAGACGCGCCTCGTCGACGGGGTGCTGCAGAGCCGGTCGCCCTACCAGGCGTACGGCTATCTCGGAACGCCGGAGGGCGGGCCGCTGCGGCGCGACGCCGAGGGCTGGGCCGTCGTCGGCGATCTGGCCGAAGCGGTCGGTGACGGGTTCGTCGTCCTCGGGCGGGGGACGCCGCCGTCACCACCGGCGGTCACACCGTGGTCGTCGAGGACGTCGAGGCCTTCCTGCGCGGCCTGCCCGGGATCGAGGACGCCGCGGTCGTCGGACCGCCCCACCCCCGCCTGGGCCAGGTGCTCACCGCGGTCGTCGTGGGGGAGGCCGATGAGGCGACCCTGCGGCAGGCGGTGCGCGACCTGCCTCGCCCCGCCCGGCCCCGCCGGTTCGTCCGCCGTGATTCCCTGCCCCGTACTCCCGGTGGCAAACTCCTGCGTTCCGACGTGCTCGCGTCCGTGTGTGAGCCGGTCGGTGAGAGCGCGGTGGTCTCGTGACCCTCCCACCCACGACACCCGTCGTCATCGCGGCCCGACGCACCCCCGTCGGCACGGCCGGGCACGCGTTGGCCGCCGTCGACGTCGCCTCCCTCGTCGCGCCGGTCCTCGACGCGCTCGCCGCCGATCTCACCGGACTCGGCCTGCCGGTGCGGCTGCGCGAGAACTCGACGAACGGCGGCGAGGTCGGAGTCGCGGTCGGCGTCGAGGCTGAAGTCGACACCGAAGACGTCGCCGGAGTCGCCGGTGTCGCCGTCGACGACGTGATCCTCGGCAACTGCCTGGGCCCCGGGGGAGACGTCGGTCGCGTCGCCGTGTTGTCCTCCGGCCTGCCGATCTCGACCCCGGCCCTCACCGTCGACCGGCAGTGCGGCAGCGGTCAGGAGGCGATCCACCTGGCCGCCGACCGTGTGCGCGCCGGTGCCGGGCTCGTGCTGGCCGGTGGGGCCGAGAGCGCGAGCACCGCCCCCTGGCGTCTGCACCGCCCCCGCACGGCGACCGAACCGCCCCGCCCGTATGCGAGGGCGGCGTTCACCCCGGCCGAGTTCGGTGACCCCAACATGGGCCCGGCCGCCGAGGAGGTCGCCTCCCGGCACGGCATCACCCGCGAGCGTCAGGACGCCTACGCTGTGCGCTCCCACGACCGCACGCTGCGGGCCCGGGACGCCGGGGTCTTCGACCGTGAGATCGTGCCCGTCCACGGGGTGACCCGCGACGAACGCCCACGCCGGATGAACGCCCGCACGCTCGCCCGGCTGCGTCCCGCGTTCGCCGCCGGCGGGACCGTCACGGCCGGGAACTCCTGCGGCATCAGCGACGGCGCGGCCCTGGTCGCGGTCGTCCCCGAGCACGTGCGGGCCGAACTCGGTGTCCCGGGCCTCGCGATCACCCACCAGGTCGCCGTGGGGACCGATCCCGCCGTGCCCGGCACGGCGCCCGTCACCGCGGTCCGGCTGCTGCTCGAGCGTTCGGGGGTGACGCTGGAGGACGTGGGGCTGATCGAGACCACCGAGGCCTTCGCGGCGCAGACGCTGGCCTGCGCCGACCTCCTCGGCCTCGATCCGTTCGGCGCCGACGACGACCGCTGGTGTCCGGACGGCGGCGCCGTCGCCCTCGGACATCCCTGGGGCGCCTCGGGGGCGCTGCTGCTCGTGCGGCTGTTCGCCGGCATGACGCGACCGGGCGGCCCGGAGCTCGGCATCGCGACGTGCGCCATCGGAGGCGGGCAGGGTCTGGCTCTGCTCGCGAGGCGGCTTTGATGATCGAGTTCCGCGACGTCCACCACAGCTTCGGCGACCGCGAGGTGCTGCGCGGCATCGACCTCGTCCTCGACGAGCCCCGCGTGGGCATCATCGGGGCCAACGGCTCGGGCAAGTCGACGCTGGTCCGCATGATCAACGGCCTCGTCACGCCGAGTTCGGGCACCGTGACCGTCGACGGGATCGACGTCGCGCGCCACGCCGGCCGGGTGCGCCGGCAGGTGGCGTTCGTGTTCCCCGACCCCGACGCGCAGATCGTCATGCCGACCGTCAGCGAGGACATCGCCTTCTCGTTGCGTCGCCACAAGCTCTCCCGTGCCGAGATCGACGCCCGGATCGACGCGGCTCTGGCCCGCTTCGGCCTGTCCGACCACCGCGACCACCCCGCTCACCTGCTGAGCAGCGGACAGAAGCAGTTGCTCGCCATCGCCTCGGTCACGGCCACCGATCCGGCCGTCCTCGTGGCCGACGAACCGACGACGATGCTCGACCGCCGGCACACCCGCGCGGTCATGCGTCACCTCGCCGCGCTGGACCAGCAACTCCTCGTCGTCACCCACCAGCTCGAGCTCCTCGCCGACTGGGAGCGGGTCGTCGTCATCGAGGAGGGGCGCGTGGTCGCCGACGGTCCCGGACCGGACTCGGTGGCCTTCTACCGCGACCTCATGGATGGCACAGACGGTATGGACCCGACGTGCTGACGTCGACGTATCGCGCCGGCGACTCGTTCCTGCACCGCGCCCGCCCCGCGTGGAAGCTGGCGGGGCTGTTGGTGGTGACGTCTCTGCTCGTCCTCCGGCCCGACCTGCCGATGCTGGCGGTGGCCACCTCCCTCGTCGTCTTGGTGAGCCTGGCTGCGGGGCTGGGGTGGCGCACGCTGTGGGCCCAGGCGTGGCCGCTGCGCTGGATCGTGCTGGTGCTCGTGCCGTTCCAGATCTGGAGCGCGGGGTGGGAGCGGGCGCTCGTCGTCGTCGGGGGACTCGTGGTGGCGGTCGTCGCCGCCGGCGTCGTCACGACGACCACCCGCGTCGCCGACATGATGGACACGATCACCGCCGGCCTGCGTCCCTTCGAGCGGTTCGGCGTCGACGCCGACCGGGTCGGCCTGGCGATGGCGTTGACCATCAGGTCGATCCCCGTCATCCACCGCACGCTGCGGGAATGCGGGGAGGCGCGCCGGGCGCGGGGGCTGGAGCGCAGCCCGCGTGCCCTGCTCGTGCCGTTCGTCGTCCGCACGGTGCGTCACGCCGAGCGGGTCGGTGAGGCCCTCGTGGCGCGGGGCCTCGACGACTGACCGCGCGGGTGTCGAACGGCGTCGGGGCGTCGATCCCGCAGGGCGTGGAGGAGGCCGATGCGCCGGGGGCGGCGCGGTGTGTCGGGAGCCGATTTCGTCTCCGAGACTCGATACGTGTATCGTCTTTCAGGCGCCTACGCGAGCGGTCACCGCTGCCGCGTAGACGTTCCCCCAGGTCCTGGATCTCGCGATCCGCACAGGTCCCGGGGTGCCCCGATAGCTCAGTCGGCAGAGCGTCTCCATGGTAAGGAGAAGGTCTAGGGTTCGATTCCCTATCGGGGCTCAGGTCGCGGTAACTCCGGCCGACCGGTTCGTCCGGTGCGGCTGGAGACCCTCGCCGCAACCCCAGGCGGGGTAGCTCAGGTGGTTAGAGCACACGACTCATAATCGTGGTGTCGCGGGTTCGAGTCCCGCCCTCGCTACTCGCGTGACAACTCCCGATCGAGGAGTCACGCTTGCAGGTGAGTTGACAACGCGGCACTCCGCCGCGCAGCGTGATCCGCCCGCAGTCCTCCGAACGCGAAAGACAGGTAGTCCCGTGGCCAGCAAGAGCACCGACGTCCGCCCCAAGATCACCCTGGCGTGCGCGGACTGCAAGGACCGCAACTACATCACCAAGAAGAACCGGCGCAACGACCCCGACCGCATCGAGCTGGCGAAGTTCTGCCCCAAGTGCGGTAAGCACACGGCGCACAAAGAGACCCGCTGACGCGGTTCCTCACCGCCGATCGACCGCGGCCGCCCCTTCACACCAGGGGCGGCCGCGGTCGTCTGCGTACCTCCAGCCCCACCGGGCCCCAGGCGGGACCGCCGCGCCCTGGCTCGGACGCGGCGGGCGAGGGCACTGTCGGTGGCGTCCACTAGGGTTTCGTCCATGCCGGTCAACGTCGCCTTCGAAGGCCGTACCTACCCACCCGGAGAGCCGTTCGCGGTCGGCCGCGAGCACGTCCGTGCGTTCGCGTCCGCCGTCGGGGCGAGCGACCCCGTCCACCACGACCCCGCCGCCGCGCGTGAGGCCGGATTCGCCGACGTCGTCGCGCCGCCCACCTTCGCGGTGGTCATCGCCCAACGGTGTGAGGCGCAGTTCGTGTCCGACCCCGAGGCCGGGATCGACTTCTCCCGGGTCGTGCACGGCGACGAGTCCTTCACGCACCACCGGCCGCTCGTGGCCGGCACCGAGGTGCGCTCGAGCCTGCACGTCGACCGGGTGCGGATGGCGGGCGGCAACGCCCTGATCGGCACGCGCGTGGAGATCGTCGACAGCGACGGCGAGCCGGTCTGCACGGTGACCTCGAGCCTCGTCGTGAGAGGGGAATGACCATGTCGCACGCACAGCGTCCGGCCGTGGGGTCGGTGGCCGCCGGCGACGAGATCGGATCGATGACGGTCCACGTCGATCGCGCCCGGCTCGTGGAGTACGCCGGCGCCTCCGGCGACCGCAACCCCATCCACTGGGACGAGCGGTTCGCCACCTCGGTGGGGCTGCCCGACGTCATCGCCCACGGCATGTTCACCATGGGTGCCGCCGGTGAGCTCGTCAGCCGGTGGGCGGGCGGCGCCCCTCACGTCCGCAGCTACTCGTGCCGCTTCATCAAACCCGTCCCGGTGCCCCACGGGTCGGGTGCCGATGTCGAGGTGTCCGGGGTCGTCAAGTCGGTCGACGACGCCGCGGGGGAGGCGGTCGTCGAGCTGACCGTCCGTCACGGCGAGGTCAAGGTGCTCGGCAAGGCCCTCGCCCGCGTGGCCCTCGACGGCGCCGCATGACCGCGGGAGACAGCGACCTCGCGCGGTACACGACGATGCGGGTGGGCGGTCCGGCCCGCCGGTTCGTCACCGCATCGACCACGGACGAACTCGTCGACGCGGTCAGGCTGGTCGACGACGCCGACGAGCCGCTCGGGGTCTTCTCCGGCGGCTCCAACCTGGTGATCTCCGACGAGGGTGTGGAGGCGACGGTCGTCCGCGCCGCGACGACGGGCGTCACCGTGGAGTCCTCCGACGCCTGCAGCGGTGTCAGCGTGCGCGTGGCGGCGGGGGAGTCGTGGGACGAGTTCGTCGCGCACGCCGTCGACTCCGGCTGGGCCGGCGTCGAGGCGCTGTCGGGGATCCCCGGCTGCGTCGGCTCCACACCGGTGCAGAACGTGGGCGCCTACGGCCAGGAGGTCAGCCAGACCATCGCCCGGGTGCGCACCTGGGACCGGGCCCGCGGCGCGTTCCGCACGTTCACGGCCGCCGAGTGCGGCTTCGCCTACCGCGACTCCCGGTTCAAGTCCAGCCCCATGCCCGCCCGCACGACGGGTGAGGACGTGTCAGCCGCGCTCGGGGATTCTCGCCGCGGTACGTGGTGCTCGACGTGCTCTTCCAGCTCGAACTCGCCGACCTCGCGCGTCCGGTCGCCTACGCCGACCTCGCCACCGGGCTGGGTGTCGACCTCGGCACCCGCGTCCCGCTGGCCGACGCCCGTGAGGCGGTGCTCGAGCAGCGCCGCCGCCGCGGCATGGTGCTGCAGGAGGACGACCACGACACGTGGAGTTGCGGCTCGTTCTTCACCAACCCCATCCTGTCGGCCGACGACTTCGACACCCTGGCCCGCCGCGTCCGCGAGACGACGGACGCCGACCTCGTTCCGCCGCGGTTCGCCGCCGGCGACGGGATGGTCAAGACGAGTGCCGCCTGGCTCATCGACAAGGCCGGTTTCGGCAAGGGGTACGGCCTGCCGGGCCCGGCCGCCCTGTCGACCAAGCACGTGCTCGCGGTCACCAACCGGGGCGAGGCGAGGGCCCAGGACGTCGTCGACCTCGCCCGTGAGGTGCGCGACGGGGTCCAGGAACGCTTCGGCATCCGCCTGGTCAACGAACCCGTCCTCGTGGGCCTCGAGCTCTAGTCGCAGTTTTCTGGATTCCATCGGCCGGCCGTGCGACGGCGCGTCGGTCAGGGGCGGCCCGAGCCGGCCCTACCGCTCCGGGGTCGACTCCGGTGCCAGCCAGGCGTCGATGTCGGCCAGGGCGCTGCTCTTGATCTCCTGCGGCGCGCGGCTGCCCTCGATCGAGGAGCGGGCGAGCCCGGCCAGGGCGTCGTCGTCGAATCCGTGGACCGATCGGGCGATCTCGTACTGATCGGCCAGGCGCGAGCCGAACAGCAGGGGGTCGTCAGCGCCGAGGGCGATCTGCGCGCCGGCCTCGACGAGCGTGGGCAGGGGCACGTCGAAGGGGGTGTCGTACACGCCGAGACCCACGTTGCTGCCGGGGCAGACCTCGAGCGTGATCCCCCGATCCACGATCTCGGCGAGCAGGGCGGGGTCCTCGACGCTGCGCACCCCGTGGCCGATGCGGTCGGGGCTGGCGTGCTCCAGGGTGTCCCGCACGGCCTCGGGGCCGAGGAGCTCGCCGCCGTGCGGGACGATGGCCAGGCCGGCGTTGCGGGCGATGCGGAACGCGCCCTCGAACTCGGCGGTGTCACCTCGCCGTTCGTCGTTGCTCAGGCCGAAGCCGACGACGTCGCCGGGCCGGTCGCCGGCGTGGCGGGCAGCGAGCCGCGCCAGGGTGCGGGCGTCCAGCGGGTGACGGATCCGGCTCGCGGCCACGATGACGCCCACGCCGATCTCACCCTCGTCGCTGACGCGCTTCGCCTCGTCGAGCACGATGTCCAGGGCGTTGCCCAGGCCGCCGACGTGCGGGGCGTAGCTCGTGGGGTCGACCTGGATCTCCAGCCAGCGCGAGCCCTCGGTGGCGTCGTCGTGGGCGGCCTCCCGCACCACGCGCCGCATCGTCTCCTCCGAGCGCACGCACGACCTGGCCGCGTCGTACAGGCGCTGGAAGCGGAACCAGCCGCGCTCGTCGCGCCCCTTGAGCCTCGGGGGCCAGTCGGACACGAGGGCCTGGGGCAGCCGGATGCGCTGCTCCTCCGCGAGTTCCATGAGCGTGGTGAACCGCATCGACCCCGTGAAGTGCAGGTGAAGGTGCGCCTTCGGCAACGTGTGGACAGGCCTGCTCACCCTTTCAGTGTCACAGACGCGCCGGTGGCGACGATCTCCGACCCGCCCTGTGACCTGCCCGGGTTGGCCATGACGGGTCGCTCTCCCGTATGCTCTTCGCCTGGGTGAGTTCGGTACGTCGCTGCGTGCTGCCCCTCACCCGTAGGGCAGTGGCTCAATTGGTAGAGCACCGGTCTCCAAAACCGGCGGTTGGGGGTTCGAGTCCCTCCTGCCCTGCGAGTACGAACATGTCGAGACGAAAGGGTCGCCGCCTCACCCATCACGGTCCACACGCGGACGGCGACCCGAGGAGAGAGGCACATGAGCGACCACGGCATGACGACGCATCAGGCGTCGTCGCCGCGAGAGCGTCGGCCCCAGGGCGGCAACGTCGTCACGCGCTTCTTCTCGGCGATCGCGCTGTTCTTCAGCCAGGTGCTCGACGAGATGCGCAAGGTCGTGCGACCGACGCGCAAGGAGCTCACCACCTACACGACGGTCGTCATCGTCTTCGTGTCGGCGATCATGCTCTACACCGTGGGACTCGACGCCCTGTTCACCAGGGCCGTCGGTTGGGTGTTCGCCGGAACCTGGTAGCCGTCAGCGGGTGGCCGCCGTCACCCGCCCCGTTTCGAGACAGATCCCATCGCACGCTCAGCCCCGGATCGAGGTATCCGGGGCGCCGCGCGTCAGGCAAGGAAGTGAGTTCACCCGTGACCGAGTCGGAGTACCAGCCCGAGGCCACCGAGGAGACCCCCGTGCCGGCCGAGGAGGTCTCGCCGGGACACCAGACCTCCGTCGACGCCTCCTCGCAGGTGGACGCCTCCTCGCAGGCAGACACGGACGGCTCGACCGAAGAACTCGCCGAGCAGACGGAGGCAGACGCAGACGTCGAGGTCGAGAACGCCGACGCCCTCGCCGATGAGCCGGTCGAGGCCGACCCGGTCACCCAGGCCGACGAGCCGGTCGACGCCGACGACGCAGCACCGGCCGAGGACGCGACCACCGCCGACTCCGAGACCGGCGACGACGCCGAGGCCGAGGAAGCCGAGGAAGCCGAGGTCGAGGACCCCGTCGAAGCCCTCCGCAAGGAGCTGCGCTTCCTCCCCGGTGACTGGTACGTCATCCACTCCTACGCCGGGTACGAGAACCGCGTGAAGCAGAACCTCGAGCAGCGCGTCACCTCGCTCAACATGGAGGAGTACATCTTCCAGGCCGAGGTGCCCATGGAGCAGGTCACCGAGATCAAGAACGGCCAGAAGAAGGTCGTCCGCCGCGTCCGCATGCCCGGATACGTGCTCGTCCGCCTCGACCTCACCGACGAGAGCTGGGGCGCCGTCCGCCACACCCCGGAGTGACCGGCTTCGTCGGCAACGCCCACCAGCCGGTGCCGCTCAGCCTGGAGGAAGTCCTCTCCATGCTCGCCCCGCAGGTCGAGCAGGAAGCCGCCGCCGCAGCCCCCGCAGCGAGCCGCCCCGCCGCAGCCTCCTCGGCGCCCACCACCCTCATCGACTTCGAGATCGGCGAATCCGTCACCGTCATGGAGGGCCCCTTCGAGACGATGCCCGCCACCATCTCCGAAATCCTCCCCGAACAGCAGAAGCTCAAGGTCCTCGTCTCCATCTTCGGCCGCGAGACGCCCGTCGAGCTCGCGTTCAACCAGGTGGCCAAGCTCTGACCGCACGGGGGCTCCGCCCTCGCACGGGGGCTCCGCCCCCGTGTGCCCCCGGACTGCTCGGTCGCGGCTTCGCCGCGGCGTTCTTGTTTCGCCCATTCAGGCCTCGCTTCGCTCGGCGAATGGGCGACAAACTCTCGAAACCCTGGACTCGCCGTGGGCGGTGGTCCGGGGTTTCGACAGTTTGTGCTGGGTTGCTGTTGTCTGGTGCAGTTGTTGCCGTTGCCGTCGGCGCGCCGACGGCACGGCGCGTGTGCGTTGCCGCTCACCTCGGGAGCGATTCGCCCCTGGCGGGCCTGGCGCGTAACGTTGACCCTCGGTGCCTGCTCGTGAGGCGCCACCCATGCTCACTGCAACCGGGTCATCGCCCATGGCGTCGGCCCACAAACGGAAAGTGAGGGGCGTATGCCTCCCAAGAAGAAGGTCTCCGGCTACATCAAGCTCCAGATCCAGGCGGGTGCGGCCACGCCGGCACCGCCGGTGGGTCCCGCGCTCGGTCAGCACGGCGTCAACATCATGGAGTTCGTCAAGGCCTACAACGCCGCGACCGAATCCCAGCGCGGCAACGTGATCCCCGTCGAGATCACCGTCTACGAAGACCGCTCGTTCACCTTCATCACCAAGACCCCGCCCGCCGCCGAGCTCATCAAGAAGGCCGCCGGCGTCGCCAAGGGGTCGGGCGAGCCGCACAAGACCAAGGTCGCCAGCCTCACCGACGACCAGGTGCGCGAGATCGCCGAGCAGAAGATGCAGGACCTCAACGCGCACGACATCGAGCAGGCGAAGAAGATCATCGCCGGCACCGCGCGATCGATGGGCATCACCGTCAAGTGAGGTCCCGTCCCTGACACTCCGCAAGCGCCCGCACCCCACCGGTGGCGGGCGCTTCGGCGTCCCCGGCAGTGCTTTGGGGCGCCGGTCGCGGGTGTGGCAGAATGGATCCTTGTGGTAGGGCCCTGCGCGGTCCGTCATACACCACGACTCCGACGGCTCCGCCCCTTCGTCTCCTCGACGAGGTCCGTGGCGGACGCCCTTCACCCGCACCACGTCAGGAGCACCTCATGCGCAGCAAGTCTTACCGCGCCTCCGCCGAGAAGATCGACCGCGATCGTCTCTACTCGCCGCTGGAGGCCGTGCGTCTCGCCAAGGAGACCGCCACCACCAAGTACGACTCGACCGTCGAGGTCGCGTTCCGTCTCGGTGTCGACCCCCGTAAGGCCGACCAGATGGTCCGTGGCACGGTCAACCTCCCCAACGGCACGGGCAAGACCGCCCGCGTCCTCGTGTTCGCCACCGGCGCCAACGCCGAGGCCGCCACCGCCGCGGGCGCCGACTACGTCGGTTCCGACGACATGCTCGAGAAGGTCCAGGGCGGGTGGCTCGACTTCGACGCCGTCGTCGCCACCCCCGACCTCATGGGCAAGGTCGGTCGCCTCGGTAAGGTCCTCGGCCCCCGCGGTCTCATGCCGAACCCGAAGACCGGCACCGTCACGATGGACGTCGCCAAGGCCGTCAGCGACATCAAGGGCGGAAAGATCGAGTTCCGCGTCGACAAGCACTCCAACCTGCACTTCATCATCGGCAAGGCCTCGTTCACCGAGCAGCAGCTCGTCGAGAACTACGGCGCCGCGCTGGAGGAGATCCTGCGTCTCAAGCCGTCGGCGAGCAAGGGCCGCTACATCAGCAAGGCCACCATGGCCACCACGATGGGCCCCGGCATCCCGCTCGACCAGAACCGCACCCGCAACCTCATGGCCGACTCCGACGAGGCCTGAGCCTGCACGCGGGCCCCGAGCCCGCACACCAGACGCCGACGGCGCCGCTTCCGAAGAGGAACGGCGCCGTCGGCGTGTCTGCACAGGACGCTCAGGTGACGTCCGACCCCGAGATCTCCTCCAGGCGCAGGAACTCCAGGTGGTCCCGCGACCGCGGCCGCAGGAGGATTCGTGCGGCCCGTGTCAGCCTCCGCTTCGTCGCTGAGGGCGGATCGACCAGAGCACGACGGTGGCCAGGACGAGGTGGGCCACGGCGGCCGGGGCCGAGATCGTGGGGATGAGGTAGGCGAGGCAGGCCGGTCGCATGGCGTCGTGGCACCGGAGTAGGTCCGCCCGTGCAGGAGGCCGGTTCCGGCGCCGAAGGGCAGGACGGAGAGGGTCGCGGGGGACAGGCCCAGAGCCAGACCCAGGGGCTGCTCGACGAACATGTAGGCGATCACCGCCGCGAGCACCGGCATCGTGCGGCGTCCCAGGGCGCCCGCGGCGGCCCCGAGCAACAGCCAGTAGAGGGACACGGCGAGGAGGGCGAGGATCGCCCGCATCGCCGACGCCGCAGGCGCCCCCAGCACGGAGGAGCCGAGCACGACGCCGGCGGGGAGCGCCACGAGCGCGAACGCCGCCGCCAGGGTGCAGACCGCCTTGCTCGCACACCACCGTCAACGACTCGACCTACGCGGGCATCTAGCGTGAGTCAACGCGCGGATTTGGTCTGTGCGTTCCGAGGCCCGTAGACTGCTCGACGACCCATGACCGCCGGTTGTCGAGTTCCTCGTGGATTCGACCGAAGGTTCCCACACGATGGGGCGACCCGCGCAGGCCACCGAGAACGATCACCGAGCGCTCACGTGTTCGGCCATCCGCTCCCGTTGCCCTGTGCGCGGGAGCTTTCGTCGTTTCGGGGGCCACGGGTGCCGGCACCACTTTAAGGAGGCCCCATGGCAACGCCCGCGAAGCAGGCAGCCATCGCCGAACTCTCGGAGAAGTTCCGTGGGTCCGGTGCGGCCGTGCTGACGGAGTACCGCGGCCTGTCCGTGGCCCAGTTGTCCGAGCTCCGCTCGCAGCTGCGCCCGAACGGCAGCTACGCCGTCGCGAAGAACACGCTGACCGAGCTCGCTGCCAAGGACGCCGGAGTCACGGCTTTCGACGGCCAGCTCGTCGGTCCCTCGGCGATCGCCTTCATCACCGGTGACCCGGTCGAGGCTGCCAAGGTCCTGCGTGACTTCGCCAAGGCCAACCCCCTCCTCGTCATCAAGGGCGGCGTCCTCGACGGAAAGCCCCTGACGGCGGAGGAGATCACCAAGCTTGCCGACCTCGAATCCCGCGAGGTCCTGCTGGCCAAGGCTGCCGGCGCCATGAAGGGCAAGCTCAACCAGGCCGTGTCGCTGTTCGCCGCTCCGTTGTCGCAGACGGCGCGCGTGATCGACGCCCTCCGGGCGAAGGTCGAGGAGACCGGGGGTGCCGCTGCGGCTCCCGCCGAGGCCACGCAAGACGTCGCCGAGGGTGGCGACGAGGCCTGATCGGCCGCTCCGGTCGTGGCGACTGCCGCGACGGGATTACGACTCTGCCACTCACGGCACCATCAGGAAGGAAGCCATCATGGCGAAGATGAGCACCGACGAGCTTCTCGGCGTTTTCGAGGAGATGACCCTGATCGAGCTCTCCGAGTTCGTCAAGGCGTTCGAGGACAAGTTCGAGGTCACTGCTGCTGCTCCGGTCGCGGTCGCGGCTGCGGGCGGCGCTGCTGCCGGCGGCGGCGAGGCTGCCGCCGAGGAGGAGAAGGACGAGTTCGACGTCATCCTCGAGGCCGCGGGCGACAAGAAGATCCAGGTCATCAAGGAGGTCCGCGCGCTCACGAGCCTGGGCCTCAAGGAGGCCAAGGACCTCGTCGACGGCGCCCCCAAGCCCGTCCTCGAGGCTGCGAAGAAGGAAGACGCGGAGAAGGCCAAGGCTGCCCTGGAGGGCGCCGGCGCCACCGTCACCCTCAAGTGACGCACCCGGCACGTCCCTGACGTGCCGGCCCGCACTCCGACCGCGCCCGGTCGACGACTTCGGTCGTCGGCCGGGCGCGGTCGTGTCGTCGGACGCCGGAGGTGTGCGTGGTCGGTCGACATCGGCTCGACCTCCCCGCGCACGGCCCGCCGTGGCCGTAGTGTGGGGTGAGCAGAGCCGACGACGAAGGGGCGGGGCATGAAGATCAGCGTGGAGATCGACTGCACACCGGCGGAGATGCGGGCGTTCTTCGGCCTGCCCGACGTCGAGCCGATGCAGCAGGCCGTCATGTCCGAGATGGAGCGACAGCTGGTGGGGGCGATGGACCAGTTCTCCCCGGCGTCGCTGATGCGGGACTGGTTCGCACCGATGACCGCCACCCAACAGGCCTTCCTCAACGCGTTCACGCGCCCCAGTGCCACGGGTGAGACCGGCGAGGGGTCGCAGTCCTCCTCGGGGTGAGGCCGCTCCGCGAACCGACCTCGGCGAATCGGCCCGGGGAGCACGCTCGCCCGGCATGATGAACACCGATCGAGGGGAGCACTGTCGTGACCAGTTCGGCGAACGCGATCACCTACACGAATGCGAAGGTCTTCACCGGTAGCGGGCCGGAGGACTTCGTCTCCGCCTTCACCATCGAGGACGGCGTGTTCACCTGGACGGGGGAGTCCGAGGACGTCACGGCGACCGACGCGGTCGATCTGGGCGGGGCGACCGTGCTGCCCGGTCTGCTCGACGTGCACACCCACCCCATCTTCATGGCGACGCTCGCCGACTCGATGACCCTGCTGCAGCCCGAGGTGACCTCGCTGGAGTCCATGCTCGACGCGCTGCGGCGCCATCCGGATCTGGGAGCCGGCCCGCAGGCGTGGGTGATGGGCTTCGGCTACAACGAGGCGAAGTACCCCGACGGTGCCCCCGACCGCCATGCGCTGGACCGCGTGTCCACCGAGCAACCCGTCTTCGCCCGACGCGCCGACGGTCACACGGCCGTGTGCAACACGTTCGCGCTCGACCTGGCGGGGATCACCAGGGACACCCCGGACCCCGCCGGAGGACGCATCGTCCGTGACGCGAGCGGTGAACCCACCGGGGTCCTCGAGGAGACCTCCGCGGTCGACCTCGTCTACCGCGTCAAGCCGGCACCCGACTCCGCCGAGATCGCCCGCCGCCTGGCAGGCCTGAGCGAGCACTTCCTCGAGTTCGGTCTGGTGGCCGTCGACGACCTCTACGGCAACTTCGTGGACGAGCCGTTGGCCGTGACCCGCGCGGCCGTCGACCAGGGATACCGGCCGCAGTCCTCGGTCTTCCTCGTCTGGGGCCACGACGCGCTGCCCGCCCTCACCGACGCCGACCGCACCGGCCAGGCCCGCGTGGGGGGGAGTCAAGGTGTTCCTGGACGGGGCCTTCAGCAACCGCACCGCCTGGGTCGAATGCGCCTACCCCGGCTCCGAGGACCACGGGATCATCACGATCACCGACGGGGAGTTGCGCAGCGCCGCGGACTGGGCGCGGGAGAACGGCGTGCAGATGGCCGTGCACGTCATGGGCGACCGCGGGATCAACCACCTGATCGACCTCTTCGCCGACGAGGAGCCGTGGCTCGAGGACCGCCCCTCGATCCGGTTCGACCCCTCGACCCTGTTCACCCGCGACATGATGCGCGCGTCATCGAGGCCCGGATGCGCTTCGGCGTCATCAGCCACTCGGTGTTCTTCTACGCCGAGTACGACTCCTACGAGACGAGCCTGGGCGAGGAGCAGTTCGCGATCGCCTACCCGCTGCGGACGATGTACGAGAACCTGCCCGACGTGGCGATCGCGTCGGACTCCCCGGCGACGGCGTGGGCCGACTGCGACAACCCGTTCATCTCCGTGATGGCGGCGGTGTGCAGGCGCGCCTACAACGGTGCCGACATCAACCAGGCCGAGGCGATCTCCGTCGGTCAGGCGCTCGAGCTCTACACCGGACGCGCCGCGCGCATCACCGGCAACCGCGGCGTCGGTCTCGTGGCGCCGGGGTACGAGGGCAACTTCGTCGTCCTCGACCGCGACGTGTTCACGATCGAGGAGTCGACGATCGATCAGACCCGGGTGATGCGCACGTACCTGCGCGGCGAGCTCGCCTTCAGTCGCTGAGGCGTCACGCGCGGGACGCGCCCGGGTCACGTGCTCGATCCATGCCTGTTGCTTGACCCGCCTGCGCCCGCGGGTCATGCTTGCAGGAGCGTCGGATCGGCGGGGTACCTCCCGCAGGTCCACGAGTTCCACGGCCGGTACGTCCGACCGCCCACCCGAGGTCCCGCCTCGTGACGTCGTCACGGGATGCCGGTCGACCCGGCAGGCGAGTCGTGCCGCCCGGTTGGACAGGCTTGGCGCGGGCAGGTAGGCTATGCCTTTGCGCTGCCCATGTTCCCAACCCGCATGCCGAGTCCGAGTCAGCGACGACGGCAACAGTCGAACGACACCCCTCCTGACCAGGGAGGATCCGTGTCCTCGGCCCCGGGTCGGTGCAGGCAGTGACGACTTGCCGCTCACAAGGCCTTAAGGAAGGACCCTCCTTGGCTGCCTCGCGTACCGCGACCCAGAAGATGTCCAGCGCTATCACGGCTTCCGGCCGTGTCTCATTCGCCAAGATTCGCGAACCCCTCGAAGTGCCGGACCTCCTGGCACTCCAGACGGAGAGCTTCGACTGGCTCCTCGGCAACGAGCGGTGGCAGGACCGCGTCGCGGAGGCCCTCGAGGCCGGCCGCAACGACGTCCCCACCCGCTCCGGGCTCGAGGAGATCTTCGAGGAGATCTCTCCGATCGAGGACTTCTCCGGCTCGATGTCGTTGAGCTTCCGCGATCACCGGTTCGAGGAGCAGAAGTACTCCATCGAGGAGTGCAAGGAGCGCGACATGACGTACAGCGCTCCGCTGTTCGTCACCGCCGAGTTCATGAACAACAACACCGGCGAGATCAAGAGCCAGACGGTGTTCATGGGCGACTTCCCCCTCATGACCGCGCGGGGCACGTTCATCATCAACGGCACCGAGCGTGTCGTCGTCTCCCAGCTCGTCCGCTCCCCGGGTGTGTACTTCGAGCGCACCCCGGACAAGACGAGCGACAAGGACATCTACTCCGCCAAGGTCATCCCGAGCCGTGGGGCCTGGCTGGAGTTCGAGGTCGACAAGCGCGACATGGTGGGCGTGCGCGTCGACCGCAAGCGCAAGCAGTCGGTCACCGTGCTGCTCAAGGCCCTCGGGTGGACCGACGCGCAGATCCTCGAGGAGTTCGGCGAGTACGACTCGATCCGGGCCACCCTCGAGAAGGACAGCACGACCGGCACCGACGACGCGCTGCTCGACATCTACCGCAAGCTGCGTCCGGGTGAGCCCCCCACCAAGGAGGCCGCGCAGGCGCTGCTCGACAACCTGTACTTCAACCCGAAGCGGTACGACCTCGCCAAGGTGGGGCGCTACAAGATCGGCAAGAAGCTCGGCATCGAGACCGACCTGAACGCTTCGACCCTCACGGTCGAGGACATCGTCGCCGCGATCAAGTACATCGTCGCGCTGCACGCCGGCGAGACCACGATGCCCGGTGTCCGCGGTGGCGAGCAGGTCGACATCCGCGTCGAGACCGACGACATCGACCACTTCGGCAACCGCCGTCTGCGCAACGTCGGCGAGCTCATCCAGAACCAGGTGCGCACCGGCCTGTCCCGCATGGAGCGCGTCGTCCGCGAGCGGATGACCACCCAGGACGTCGAGGCCATCACGCCGCAGACCCTGATCAACATCCGGCCCGTCGTCGCCTCCATCAAGGAGTTCTTCGGCACCAGCCAGTTGAGCCAGTTCATGGACCAGAACAACCCGCTCGCGGGCCTGACGCACAAGCGGCGTTTGTCGGCCCTCGGCCCGGGTGGTCTGTCCCGTGACCGCGCCGGCATGGAGGTCCGTGACGTCCACCCGAGCCACTACGGCCGCATGTGCCCGATCGAGACGCCGGAAGGCCCGAACATCGGTCTGATCGGTTCGCTCGCCAGCTTCGGTCGCATCAACCCGTTCGGCTTCGTCGAGACCCCCTACCGCAAGGTCGAGTTCGGCAAGGTCACCGACGAGGTGCACTACCTCTCGGCCGACGAGGAAGACGACTTCGTCATCGCGCAGGCCAACGCGCCCGTCGGTGAGGACGGCACGTTCGTCGAGGAGCGCGTGCTCGTGCGCTCCAAGGGCGGCGAGGTCGAGTTCATCCCCGGCGAGGACGTCGACTACATGGACGTCTCCGCACGTCAGATGGTCTCGGCGGCCACCGCGCTCATCCCGTTCCTCGAGCACGACGACGCCAACCGTGCGCTCATGGGCGCCAACATGCAGCGTCAGGCCGTGCCGCTGGTGCGCTCCGAGGCGCCGTTCGTCGGCACCGGCATGGAGTTCCGTGCGGCGCTGGACTCCGGTGACGTCGTGCGCGCCACCAAGGCGGGTGTCGTCGAGGCCGTCTCGGCCGACGTCGTCACCGTGGCCAACGACGACGGCACGCACTCCTCCTACCGCATCGCCAAGTTCATGCGGTCCAACCAGGGCACCTGCTACAACCAGACCGTCCTGGTCGGCGAGGGTGACCGCCTTGAGGTCGGTGGCGTCATCGCCGACGGCCCCGCCACCGAGAACGGCGAGATGAGCCTCGGTCGTAACCTCCTCGTCGCGTTCATGCCGTGGGAGGGCTACAACTACGAGGACGCGATCATCCTCTCCCAGCGCATCGTGCAGGACGACGTCCTCTCCTCGATCCACATCGAGGAGCACGAGGTCGACGCCCGCGACACCAAGCTGGGCCCGGAGGAGATCACCCGCGACATCCCCAACGTGTCCGAGGAGGTCCTCGCCGACCTCGACGAGCGCGGCATCATCCGCATCGGCGCCGAGGTCCGCGACGGCGACCTGCTCGTCGGCAAGGTCACGCCCAAGGGTGAGACCGAGCTGACCCCCGAGGAGCGTCTGCTCCGCGCGATCTTCGGCGAGAAGGCGCGCGAGGTGCGCGACACCTCCCTCAAGGTGCCTCACGGCGAGACCGGCACGATCATCGGCGTCAAGGTGTTCGACCGCGAGGAGGGCGACGAGCTGCCTCCGGGCGTCAACCAGCTCGTGCGGGTCTACGTCGCCAACCGCCGCAAGATCACCGACGGCGACAAGCTCGCCGGTCGTCACGGCAACAAGGGCGTCATCTCCAAGATCCTCCCGATCGAGGACATGCCCTTCCTCGAGGACGGCACCCCCGTCGACCTCGTGCTCAACCCGCTCGGTGTCCCCGGCCGTATGAACATCGGTCAGGTCCTCGAGCTGCACCTCGGCTGGGTCGCCAGCCGCGGCTGGCAGATCGAGGGCGACCCCGAGTGGGCTCAGATGATCCCGGACGACGCGCGCAGCGCACCGGCCGGCACCCGTGTGGCCTCGCCGGTGTTCGACGGTGCCCACGAGGGTGAGATCACGGGTCTGCTCGACTCGACGACGCCCACGCGCGACGGTCAGCGCCTCATCGGTGCCTCCGGCAAGACCCGTCTGTTCGACGGTCGTTCCGGTGAGCCGTACCCGGAGCCGATCTCGGTCGGCTACATGTACATGCTCAAGCTGCACCACCTGGTCGACGACAAGATCCACGCGCGCAGCACCGGCCCGTACTCGATGATCACCCAGCAGCCGCTCGGTGGTAAGGCGCAGTTCGGTGGACAGCGTTTCGGCGAGATGGAGGTGTGGGCCCTCGAGGCCTACGGCGCCGCGTACGCCCTGCAGGAGTTGCTGACGATCAAGTCGGACGACGTCACCGGCCGCGTCAAGGTGTACGAGGCCATCGTCAAGGGCGAGAACATCCCCGAGCCCGGTATCCCCGAGTCCTTCAAGGTGCTCATCAAGGAGATGCAGTCGCTCTGCCTGAACGTCGAGGTCCTCTCGACCGACGGTGGCGCGATCGACCTCCGCGAGCCCGACCAGGAGGTCTTCCGGGCCGCCGAGGAGCTGGGTATCGACCTGAGCCGTCGCGAGCCGAGCAGCGTCGAAGAAGTCTGAGTGCGTCAGGTCGTCCGCCGCGCTGCGGCGCCGCGGGCGACCCGCCGACACCACCGAACGTGCTGACTGATTTGTGAAGTGAGAGAGAGACACACGTGCTGGACGTGAACTTCTTCGACGAACTGCGCATCGGGCTTGCCACTGCGGACGACATCCGCACGTGGAGCCACGGCGAGGTGAAGAAGCCGGAGACGATCAACTACCGCACGCTCAAGCCCGAGAAGGACGGACTCTTCTGCGAGAAGATCTTCGGCCCGACCCGGGACTGGGAGTGCTACTGCGGCAAGTACAAGCGAGTCCGCTTCAAGGGCATCATCTGTGAGCGCTGCGGCGTCGAGGTGACCCGTTCCGGTGTCCGCCGCGAGCGCATGGGCCACATCGAGCTGGCCGCGCCTGTCACGCACATCTGGTACTTCAAGGGTGTGCCCAGCCGGCTCGGTTACCTGCTCGACCTCGCCCCGAAGGACCTGGAGAAGGTCATCTACTTCGCGGCGTACATGATCACCTCGGTCGACGAGGAGGGCCGTCACCGCGACATGCCTTCTCTCGAGGCGCAGTTCGAGGTCGAGAAGAAGGGCATCGAGAACGACCGCGACGCCGCCGTCGACACCCGAGCCAAGAAGCTGGAGGCCGACCTGGCCGAGCTGGAGGCCGAGGGTGCCAAGGGCGACGTGCGCCGCAAGGTGCGCGAGAGCGCCGAGCGCGAGATGAACGGCATCCGCAAGAAGGCGGACCAGCAGATCGAGCGTCTGCAGCAGGTCTGGGACCGGTTCAAGAACCTCAAGGTCCAGGACCTCGAGGGCGACGAGCTGCTCTACCGCGAGATGCGTGACCGCTACGGCATGTACTTCGAGGGCGGCATGGGTGCGGCTGCGTTGCAGCGTCGGCTCGTCGACTTCGACCTCGACGCCGAGTCCGAGCTGCTGCGCGAGATCATCGCGACGGGCAAGGGCCAGAAGAAGACCCGCGCGCTCAAGCGTCTCCGCGTCGTCACGGCCTTCCAGACGACGACGAACAACCCCAACGGCATGGTGCTGGACTGCGTGCCGGTCATCCCGCCGGACCTGCGCCCGATGGTGCAGCTCGACGGCGGCCGCTTCGCGACCTCCGACCTCAACGACCTGTACCGCCGGGTCATCAACCGCAACAACCGCCTCAAGCGACTGCTCGACCTCGGTGCGCCCGAGATCATCGTCAACAACGAGAAGCGGATGCTGCAGGAGGCGGTCGACGCCCTCTTCGACAACGGTCGTCGTGGACGTCCGGTCACCGGCCCCGGCAACCGGCCGCTCAAGTCGATCTCGGACATGCTCAAGGGCAAGCAGGGTCGTTTCCGTCAGAACCTGCTCGGCAAGCGCGTCGACTACTCGGGCCGTTCGGTCATCGTCGTCGGCCCGACGCTCAAGCTGCACCAGTGCGGTCTGCCCAAGCAGATGGCGCTCGAGCTGTTCAAGCCGTTCGTGATGAAGCGCCTGGTCGACCTCGACCACGCGCAGAACATCAAGTCGGCCAAGCGCATGGTCGAGCGCGCCCGCCCGGTCGTGTGGGACGTCCTCGAAGAGGTCATCACCGAGCACCCCGTGCTGCTCAACCGTGCGCCCACCCTGCACCGCCTCGGCATCCAGGCCTTCGAGCCGCAGCTGGTCGAGGGCAAGGCCATCCAGATCCACCCGCTCGTCTGCTCGGCCTTCAACGCCGACTTCGACGGTGACCAGATGGCCGTCCACGTGCCGCTGTCCGCGGAGGCGCAGGCCGAGGCACGCATCCTCATGCTGTCGAGCAACAACATCCTCAAGCCGGCCGACGGTCGTCCGGTGACGATGCCGACGCAGGACATGGTCATCGGCCTGTTCCACCTCACCTCCGTCCGCGAGGACGGCAAGGGCGAGGGCGCGCGTTCCGCTCGATCGCGGAGGCGCGGATGGCGTTCGACGCCGGCGAGATCGACCTCGGTTCGGTCGTCAAGCTGCGTCTGCACGACGTCGCCCCGCCGGCCGGGTTCGCCCTGCCCGAGGGTGTGGAGCTGCGTGAGGACGGCGCCGTCGACGAGCTCATGATCGAGACCTCGCTCGGCCGCGCGATCTTCAACCAGACGCTTCCGCTGGACTACCCGTTCGTGGACGCCCCGGTGGACAAGAAGCGTCTGTCGGCCATCGTCAACGACCTCGCGGAGCGGTACACCAAGGTGGCCGTCGCGGCCAGCCTGGACGCCCTCAAGGAGACCGGCTACTACTGGGCCTCCCGTTCGGGCACCACCGTCGCCATCTCCGACGTCGTCACGCCCCCGAGGAAGCAGGAGATCCTCGAGAGCTACGAGGCCAAGGCCGAGAAGGTGCAGGTCCAGTACGAGCGCGGTCTGATCACCGACGACGAGCGTCGTCAGGAGCTCATCGAGATCTGGACCCAGGGCAGCAACGAGGTCGCCAAGGAGATGGAGGCCAACTTCCCGCGCCTCAACCCCATCTACCGGATGGTGTCCTCGGGTGCGCGTGGTAACTGGTTCCAGCTGCGTCAGATCGCCGGTATGCGTGGTCTCATGGCCAACCCGCGTGGTGAGATCATCCCGCGTCCGATCAAGGCGAACTTCCGCGAGGGCCTGTCGGTGCTCGAGTTCTTCATCTCGACCCACGGTGCCCGTAAGGGTCTGGCCGACACCGCTCTGCGGACCGCCGACTCGGGGTACCTCACCCGTCGTCTGGTGGACGTCAGCCAGGACGTCATCATCCGCGAGGACGACTGCGGTACCGAGCGTGGTCTGGCCCTGCCGATCGCCATGCGTCGCACCGACGGAACGCTCGCCCCGCACGACGACGTCGAGAGCGCGGTGTACGCCCGTACCCTCGCCGAGGACGTCACGGGTGAGGACGGCACCGTGCTCGCCGAGGCGGGTGTCGACCTCGGTGACGTCGTCATCGGCGCCCTGGTCGAGGCCGGCGTGGAGGAGGTCCGGGTCCGCTCGGTCCTCACCTGCGACAGCCACGTGGGCACCTGCGCGAAGTGCTACGGCCGCAGCCTGGCCACCGGCAAGCTCGTCGACATCGGTGAGGCGGTCGGCATCATCGCCGCCCAGTCGATCGGTGAGCCCGGTACCCAGCTGACGATGCGTACCTTCCACACCGGTGGTGCGGCCTCGGCCGACGACATCACCCAGGGTCTGCCCCGTGTCGTCGAGCTCTTCGAGGCCCGCACACCCAAGGGTGTCGCCCCGATCGCCGAGGCCAGTGGCCGCGTGCAGATCGAGGAGACCGACAAGGCGCGTCGCGTCCTGCTCACGCCGGACGACGGTGGCGAGGAGCACGCCTACCCGGTCAGCAAGCGTGCGCGCCTGCTCGTCTCGGACGGCCAGCACATCGAGGTCGGCACCAAGCTCGTGCAGGGTGCGATCGACCCCAAACAAGTGCTGCGCATCCTCGGCCCGCGTGCGGTGCAGATGCACCTGGTGGACGAGGTGCAGAACGTGTACCGCCAGCAGGGTGTGTCGATCCACGACAAGCACATCGAGGTCATCGTGCGGCAGATGCTGCGCCGCGTGACGATCATCGAGGCGGGCGACGCCGACCTGCTCCCGGGTTCGATGGCCGAGCGCGGCCGTTTCGAGACCGAGAACCGTCGCGTCGTGTCCGAGGGCGGCAAGCCGGCCTCGGGTCGTCCGGAGCTCATGGGGATCACCAAGGCCTCGCTGGCTACGGACTCGTGGCTGTCGGCGGCGTCGTTCCAGGAGACGACCCGCGTCCTCACCGACGCGGCGATCCACGCCAAGTCCGACCCGCTGCTGGGCCTCAAGGAGAACGTCATCCTCGGAAAGCTCATCCCCGCCGGTACGGGTCTGCCCCGCTACCGCAACGTGCGGGTCGAGCCGACCGAAGAGGCCAAGGTCGCGATGTACTCGATGCCGGACTACCAGCAGTTCGACTACCCGACCTTCGGGCCGGGCTCGGGCGAGGCTGTTCGTCTCGACGACGTCAGCCTGGGGCTGGACCGGGACTGATCCCGCACAGGGCTCACCACGAGGCCGGGCCGGTCACGCATCGCGCGTGACCGGCCCGGCCTCGTTCCGTGATCGGGGTGGTCCAGCGTCGCGATGACGCGATGACGCGACGACATCAGCGTGGTGTCGCGGCGAATCCGTTCGCGTGTTTCGGCAGCCATTCGAGCGCGTCGACGAAGTAGGGCGCCCAGACCGACGGTGCGTGCCGGCCCGACTCGAGCACGGTCGGGGTCACCGAGAAGGGCTTGCGGGCGGCGGCCGTCAGAGCCGAAGTGCTCTGGAACGACATGGCGTCGGGACGCGACGTCAGCGTCCAGACCGACACCGGGGGCGGCGTCTTCTTCGCCAGCGCGACCAGGTCGTACCGGCGTCCCTCGGGGGAGTCGGGCGTGAAGGGGATGTAGGGCGGGTCGAGCACCGGCCGGGCGTAGCCGCCCAGGGAGATCGCGGCCGAGTAGGTGTCGGAGTGCATCATCGTGGCCATGAGGGCGCACCAGCCGCCGGCGCTGGCTCCGATGGTCGCCCACGACTTTCGATCCTGTGACACGTGCAGGTTCGCGCGCACCCAGGCGGGGACGTCGACCGTGAGCCACTGCTCCATCTTCAGGTTCGGCCCGTCGACGCACTCGGTGTCGATCTTCTTGTCCGTGCCCCAGTCGGGCAGCACGACCACGGGAGCGCGCATGGCGCCGGCGTCGACCTGCTTCTCGATCAGGGAGTCGAGCTCGTAGACCGAGAAGTACCCGAGGGGGAGGGGCGGAAGCCGTGGAAGGCCGTCAGGACCGGCGTCGGGGTCGTGTCCGTCTCATACGTCGGCGGGAACCACACGATCACCTTGCCGGTGTGTCCGCTCACCGGGCCGTGGACCGTGTACTCCGTGTAGCCGCCGTAGGCCGTGGCGGTCAGCGGGGGCATCTCGCGGGTGGGGGCGGTGGTCGTCGGGTCGGGGGTGCCCGGGCTGGTTGCCGGGGTGCTGGAAGCGGAGGGCGCCGGACCCGGTGTGCCCGGCTCGTCCTCCGCGGCAGCGGAGGGTGAGACCGGGGCGGCGGCCGTGCTCGACCCGGAGGGCGGAGCCCCCGCACAGGCGGTCACGAAGCACAGGGTCGCGGCGGCGAGCGTCGCGGTGATGGGCGTGGTGGCTCGCATGGACTCCAGTGTCGTCAGTTTCCTGGGGCCGAACTGGGGAGATGCGGGGAACCGGGTGTGGCTCCGGCGGCGTCGAACCGGGCGCGGACCGCGTCATGGGCCTGAGCCCCGACCCACGCGGTCCAGAACGCGATGCCGAACAGCTTGAGGCCGTCCTCGACGAACACCTCGATGTTGTAGCCCAACCCGACCCCGTCGAGGTGCTGGGTGACGACGTCCCAGACGACCGAGCCGCCGAGGAGGATCAGCGCAGCGAGCAGCAGCGTCCACGGGCCGGCGAGGATCTCGCGGACGTGGCGAAGGAGGATGGCCGCGGTGACGCCGACGAGCACGGTGTAGGTGAGGATCTCGGGGATCCCGATCGCCGGGAGAACGGCCTCGTGCACGGTGAAGGCGTCGTCGAGCAGCAGGAACAGCGTCAGGGCGGCGACGGCGCGGAGGAGTCCGACCTCACGGGGTCGTCCCGAGCGGGTCAGCAGCGAAGCGCCGAGCAGCGCGGCTCCGGAGGCCGCGGCCCAGGCGAACAGCCCCAGGGCCGAGGCGAATCCGACGTGTGGGCCGACACCGAGATGGGTCGTGGCCTCGGTCGTCATGGTGGCGACCTCGACGTCGAACCGCGCCTTGCCGACGGCGACGCCGAGGAGGGCGGCGCCGGGGAGCATCAGTGTGAGTGCGAGGATTCCTGGCCGTGATCGAGGTCGGCGGGGCACGCGCACGAATCCTCCTGTGGGTCAACGCCGTCGGGGCAGCGAGCGGGTGGCCGTAGCGTAGACCGCGGTCCACGCGGAGGTGAACGACCGTCGTCGTGCGCGTGGTGCAGGGGATGCACGGCTCGCCGGGGGCGGATCGGCATGGATCCCAGGTGGTTCGACACGCGACTGCGCGAGGCGCCCGACAAGCCGTGATTTGGTCGCGTTGTCGCTGACCGGTACGCTGGACGGGCATGTCCTGGGGATTGTTGTGCCCAGTCGACGGTTGCAGTGCCCGCGCGGTACTCATCGGCCGCAGCTCGGAGATCGTGAGTTCTCACCGGGTTTCCCGTGGTCGGCCGCCTCGACCGGTCCTACATCCAGGGATGTCCTCTCGCCGGGCAGTCCGTCGGTCCCCCTCCGGGGTTCGACGGAAAGTGCAGGGAGAGAGCCGCGGGCCTGACGGTCCGTGCCACACCAAGGAGGCCTGTGTCGTTCGTCGGCACGGCCTGATCACATCGACGACGTACGGAGATTACGTGCCCACGATCAACCAGCTGGTCCGTAAGGGACGCAGCGACAAGGCCACCAAGGCCAAGACGCCCGCGCTGAAGGGCAGCCCTCAGCGCCGCGGCGTGTGCACCCGCGTCTACACGACGACGCCCAAGAAGCCGAACTCCGCGCTGCGCAAGGTCGCGCGCGTCAAGCTGACCAGCCAGGTCGAGGTCACCGCCTACATCCCCGGTGTGGGACACAACCTGCAGGAGCACTCGATCGTGCTCGTGCGGGGTGGCCGTGTGAAGGACCTCCCCGGCGTCCGCTACAAGATCATCCGCGGTTCGCTCGACACGCAGGGCGTGAAGAACCGCCAGCAGGCGCGGTCCCGTTACGGCGCGAAGAAGGAGAAGAAGTAATGCCTCGTAAGGGCCCCGCTCCGAAGCGCCCGCTCGTCGTCGACCCGGTCTACGGGTCGCCGCTGGTGACGCAGCTCGTCAACAAGATCCTCCTCGACGGCAAGAAGACGACCGCCGAGCGCATCGTCTACGGCGCCCTCGAAGGCTGCCGTGCGAAGACCGGTACCGACCCGGTCGTCACGCTCAAGCGTGCGCTCGACAACGTCAAGCCAGCCCTCGAGGTCCGTAGCCGCCGTGTCGGTGGCGCGACCTACCAGGTCCCGGTCGAGGTCCGCGCGGGCCGCTCGACGACGCTGGCGCTGCGCTGGCTCGTCGGCTACTCCCGTCAGCGTCGCGAGAAGACGATGACCGAGCGCCTCATGAACGAGATCCTCGACGCCAGCAACGGTCTGGGCGCCGCAGTCAAGCGCCGCGAGGACACGCACAAGATGGCCGAGTCCAACCGTGCGTTCGCGCACTACCGCTGGTAATCACTCCATCTCCTCCGTTCCGGCCGGTGATCCCGGCCGGGACGGGGCCCGATGAGGGCGCGACCCGCGCTTCAGACCCGACAATCCCCACGACGAGAGAGCTGAGAGCTAGTGGCACAGGATGTCCTGACCGACCTGCGCAAGGTCCGCAACATCGGGATCATGGCGCACATCGACGCCGGCAAGACCACGACGACCGAGCGGATCCTGTTCTACACGGGCGTCAACTACAAGATGGGTGAGACGCACGACGGCGCCTCGACGACCGACTGGATGGAGCAGGAGAAGGAGCGGGGGATCACCATCACCTCCGCGGCTGTCACCTCCTTCTGGAAGGGCATCCAGATCAACCTGATCGACACCCCCGGACACGTGGACTTCACGGTCGAGGTCGAGCGCAACCTGCGCGTCCTCGACGGTGCCGTCGCCGTGTTCGACGCCAAAGAAGGTGTCGAGCCGCAGTCCGAGACGGTGTGGCGCCAGGCCGACCACTACGGCGTCCCGCGCATGTGCTTCATCAACAAGATGGACAAGATGGGCGCGGACTTCTACTTCTCCGTGCAGACGATGATCGACCGTCTCGCCGCCAAGCCGCTCGTCATGCAGCTGCCCATCGGCGCCGAGTCCGACTTCATCGGCGTCGTCGACCTGGTCCGCATGAAGGCCCTCGTCTGGCGCGGTGAGACCAAGCTCGGTGAGGACTACGCCGTCGAGGACATCCCCGCCGACCTGCAGGACAAGGCGGAGGAGTACCGCACTACCCTCATCGAGGCCGTCGCGGAGTCCGACGAGACGCTCATGGAGAAGTACCTCGAGGGCGAAGAGCTCACCGAGGACGAGATCAAGGCCGGCGTGCGCGCGCTCACCCTCGGTGGCGAGTTCAACCCCGTCTTCTGCGGTACCGCCTTCAAGAACAAGGGCGTCCAGCCCCTGCTCGACGGTGTCATCGACTTCCTGCCGAGCCCGCTCGACCTTCCGCCCACGGAGGGTCACAAGCCGGGTGACGAGGAGGCGCTGCTGCACCGCAAGGCCGACTCCACGGAGCCGTTCGCGGCGCTGGCGTTCAAGATCGCTGCGCACCCCTTCTTCGGCACGCTGACCTACATCCGCGTGTACTCCGGTGAGATCACCGCGGGCCAGCCGGTCATGAACGCGACCAAGGGCAAGAAGGAGCGTCTGGGCAAGCTGTTCCAGATGCACGCCAACAAGGAGAACCCGGTCGAGAAGGCGTCCGCCGGGCACATCTACGCGGTCATCGGCCTCAAGGACACGACCACCGGCGACACGCTGTCCGACATGGGCCAGCAGATCGTCCTGGAGTCGATGACGTTCCCGGAGCCGGTCATCCACGTGGCCATCGAGCCCAAGACCAAGGGTGACCAGGAGAAGCTCGGCACCGCGATCCAGCGTCTCGCGCAGGAGGACCCGACCTTCACGGTCCGCCTCGACGAGGAGACCGGCCAGACCGTCATCGGCGGTATGGGCGAGCTCCACCTCGACATCCTCGTGGACCGCATGAAGCGCGAGTTCAAGGTCGAGGCCAACGTCGGTAAGCCGCAGGTCGCCTACCGTGAGACCATCCGTCGCGCCGTGGAGAAGTACGACTACACCCACAAGAAGCAGACGGGTGGATCGGGCCAGTACGCCAAGGTCCAGATCACCTTCGCCCCGCTCGACACCTCCGAAGGCGAGATGTACGAGTTCGAGAACAAGGTGACCGGTGGTCGCATCCCGCGCGAATACATCCCCAGCGTGGACGCCGGTATCCAGGACGCCATGCAGGTCGGTATTCTCGCCGGCTACCCGCTCGTGGGTGTGAAGGCGACCCTGCTCGATGGTGCCTACCACGACGTCGACTCCTCGGAGATGGCGTTCAAGATCGCCGGCTCCATGGCGTCCAAGGAAGCTCTGCGCAAGGCCGACCCGGTCCTGCTCGAGCCGATGATGGCCGTCGAGGTGCGTACGCCCGAGGAGTACATGGGCGACGTCATCGGCGACATCAACTCCCGCCGTGGTCAGATGCAGGCCATGGACGACATCAGCGGTGCCAAGGTCATCAAGGCCCTCGTCCCGCTGTCCGAGATGTTCGGGTACGTTGGTGACCTTCGGTCCAAGACCCAGGGTCGTGCCAACTACACGATGCAGTTCGACTCGTACGCAGAGGTCCCCAGGGCCGTTGCGGACGAGATCGTCAAGAAGATGCGAGGTGAGTGAGGCGGGTACACTCACCCCCTTGCGCCTCTTCGTGATCACAACGCAGTAATCCATCCATAAACGCGCCACACCTGGCCTGAAGCCGGTGGCGTTCCACACCAAGTCCACCAGGAGGACAACAGTGGCGAAGGCGAAGTTCGAGCGGACCAAGCCGCACGTCAACATCGGCACCATCGGTCACATCGACCACGGCAAGACGACGCTGACGGCTGCGATCTCGAAGGTTCTGCACGACAAGTACCCGGACCTCAACGAGGCCTCGCCGTTCGACTCGATCGACAAGGCACCCGAGGAGAAGCAGCGCGGTATCACGATCTCGATCGCGCACATCGAGTACCAGACCGAGGAGCGCCACTACGCGCACGTCGACTGCCCCGGTCACGCCGACTACGTGAAGAACATGATCACGGGTGCGGCGCAGATGGACGGTGCGATCCTCGTGGTCGCGGCGACCGACGGCCCGATGCCGCAGACGAAGGAGCACGTCCTCCTGGCCCGCCAGGTCGGCGTCCCCTACATCGTCGTGGCGCTCAACAAGGCCGACATGGTCGACGACGAGGAGATCATGGAGCTCGTCGAGATGGAGGTCCGCGAGCTGCTGTCCTCCTACGAGTTCCCCGGTGACGACCTCCCCGTGGTCAAGGTCTCGGCGCTCAAGGCGCTCGAGGGCGACGCGGAGTGGGGCAACTCGGTGCTCGAGCTCATGAACGCGGTGGACGAGTCCATCCCGCAGCCGGAGCGCGACATCGACAAGCCGTTCCTCATGCCGGTCGAGGACGTCTTCACGATCACCGGTCGTGGCACCGTGGTCACCGGGCGTATCGAGCGCGGTGTCCTCACGGTCAACGAGGAGATCGAGATCGTCGGTATCCGCGAGGGTTCGACCAAGACGACCGTCACGGGCATCGAGATGTTCCGCAAGCTCCTCGACGAGGGTCGTGCGGGCGAGAATGTCGGTCTGCTCCTTCGTGGCACCAAGCGCGAGGACGTCGAGCGCGGGCAGGTCATCTGCAAGCCGGGCTCGATCACCCCGCACACCGAGTTCGAGGGTCAGGTCTACATCCTGTCCAAGGACGAGGGTGGCCGTCACACGCCGTTCTACGACAACTACCGTCCGCAGTTCTACTTCCGGACGACGGACGTCACCGGTGTCGTGCACCTGCCCGAGGGCACCGAGATGGTCATGCCCGGTGACAACACCGACATGAAGGTCGACCTCATCCAGCCGATCGCGATGGAAGAGGGCCTCAAGTTCGCCATCCGTGAGGGTGGTCGTACGGTCGGCGCCGGCCGCGTCACCAAGATCCTCAAGTGATCTGACGCCCAGGCGTTTTCGAAGGGCGGGATATCCGACATCTGTCGGGTATCCCGCCCTTCGGCGTACCGGCACGTGGTGCCGGTGGGTCAGTCGTCGAGCACGTCCTCGGCCAGAGCGGTCGCGTTCTTCAGCGATCGCGTCAGGTCGGCCGCGGCCTTGTCGAACGCGGCGCGGTCGCCGGCCTCGGTCGCCTCGGCCAGGGCCGGGAGCGGAAGGACCGCATAGCCGGTCGTCTGGCCGGGTGCCCAGACCTGGTGCTTGAACCAGGGCCGGCCGGGGAGGCCGTCGGGCGTCAGCAGGGCGCGTTCCTGCGCGAGGATCGCCTCGTTGATCTTCGCGGCCTCCGGGCGTTCACCCGAGGTGAGTCCGCCGGCGGCCAGCCGGGCACCGCGCGCCTCGAGCCGGCGCGTGGCCGAGCCCCATGCCGCGGCGGCGTCCAGCGTCGTCTGCAGCGAGGCTCCTGCCGGAGCGTCCTTCTTCATGGCCTCGAGCCTGGTCCGGACGTCGGAGGCGTAGGCGCTGTACTTCATCGGGAGGATGTCGGCGTTGGCCAGGCGCAGAGCGAGTGAGCCCGACACCTCGGCCGCAGCCGCGACACCCTTGAGGCCCGGGTCGGAGAACTTCTCCAGGTACTCGACGGTGTCGTACAGCGAGTGGTAGACCGTGCCTGTCGAGGAGAAGCCGATTCCCGCGGCCGGCACGCCGACGTGCTGCAGGAAGGCCGTGTAGTCCGACCCCGAGCCCAGGCGGCCGATCGTGGGCGTGCCCTCGGCGGCCGCGCGCCAGGCGCTGCCGACCGAGCCCTTGCCCGTGGGGGAGTCGACCTCGTCGGCCACCGAGCGGATCTCGTCGTCGAGGGAGGGAACGCTCGAGGCGCCGAAGCGGGTGCCCGCCGTGCCGTCCATGTTGAGGTAGGCGAGCGCGCCGTCCTTGAGCTTCTGGGCGTGGTTCTCGGCGTACTCGGTGGCACCGAGCAGGCCGTACTCCTCACCGTCCCAGCCGGCCAGCACGATCGTGCGGCGCGGCTGCCAGCCGTCGCGGTACAGTCCCCCGAGGGCGCGGGCGAGTTCCATGGTGGAGATCCAGCCCGACTTGTTGTCCACGGCGCCGGCGCTCCACGTGTCGCGGTGACCGCCGACGAGCACGTAGCCCGCGTCGGGGTCGGTGCCGGGGATCGTCGCGATGACGTTGTTCACGTCGATCTGGGTGCGGTCGATGTCGAGGTCCAGCTTGACCGATGTCTCGCCGCCGCCGAAACGGTAGCGGAAATCGTGCCCGCCCTGCCACTCCTCCGGCACCGCCGGTCCGGTGAGGGTCGACAGGAGCTTGCGCGCCTCGCGCGAGGAGATCGGGGTGACGGGGATCTTCGCGAAGGTCGTCGCCTCGCTCTCGTCGATGCGGGGGACGCCGGGCTTGGACGGTGTCCCGGGCGTGAGCGGGTCTCCGGGGCGGTCCCAGAGGCGCAGGACGGAGCCACGCTGGATGCCGTCGTCGGGCCGCCACGGGCCGTCGGGGAACGTGTCGCCACGGACGAATCCGTCGTCGGAGGGGTCGCTGAACATGATCATGCCGATGGCGCCGGCCTTGGCCGCCTGGTCGGGCTTGACGCCGCGGAAGTTCTGGCCGTAGCGGGCGAGCGCGATCTTGCCCTCGACGCTGACTCCACGACGCTCGAGTTCGGCGAAGTCCTGCGGGCGGCCGTAGTTGACGTAGACGATCTCACCGGAGACCGACCCGGCGGGGGAGTAGGCGTTGTAGGCGATCGGCAGGTCCTCGGGAGCCATGTCGACGTCGTCCTCGACCACGGCCAGGTCGCGCTCGACCGGCGCGGTCTGACGCACCGAGATGCTCTTGGGCTTGGTGGCGAGCACCTGGTAGGTGTCGACCTCCACCTCGAGGCCGGCCTTCTTCAGGGCGGCGACCTCGGCCTCGAGGGAACGGGCGTTGCCGGGGGTGCCCACGTGGGAGGGGGTGCGTCCGAAGTCGCGCATCCACTGCACGGGGTGAGCCGGGTCGATCTCGGCACGCAGGTTCTGCTCGTACTGGGTCTGCCAGCGCGGCGAACCGTAGGCGGCGGCGCGGTCGGCGGGGGTCTGTTCGTCGGAGGTGGCAGCGAGCGCGGTCGCGGGCGTGAGGGCGAGGCCGAGGGTGGCGACCATGGCCACGGTGGTGCTCAGACGTCTCATGGACAACTCTCTCCTGGTGCTCGAAGGCTGCCGTCGGGGTCGGTAGCCGTGTGAGGTGCTTCACACTAGAGGAATACGTCTGTCGTTCAGGGGAATTGCAGCCGGGCGAAGTGGTGGGGCGGACATCGGCGACCTTCACCGGGATCTCAGGTGGGTGAGCCACCCTGGAGGGGTGCTTCAGCTTCATCGTTCGAGAGTCCTGCTCGCCGGAGTGTCGGTCGCAGTGGTGACGACGGCCGGATGCGGGTCGCCGCCCGGCGCCTCCGACGCGGCGTCGCCGGCGTCCTCCGCGTCCTCGTCCTCGTCCTCGTCCTCGTCGGAGTCCGCGGAGGGTTCTGCGCAGCGGTCGGGCTCCGCGGAGCCCGAGGAGGAGGGCGCGAGCGCGACTCCGTCGATTCCGGAGCGTCTCGTCGACGACGCGGAGTGGGTGGACCGCGACGGCACCCGGGCGCTCAAGGTGACCCCCGACGAGCGGCTGCGGGGGAGGCGGACCAGGACGTCGTCAAGGAGGCGTGGCGACGCGTCGTCCGTGCCGTGCCCGATGCGGAGGGTGAGGGGATGCGCGACCAGTTCCGGTGTCACGCGGTGTTCGCGTCGGACAAGGCGGCCTGGTATCTCGAGCCGGCGCGCCCCGAGGTCGGGTGGTGGGAGACCGTGGCGGCCGGCTGCAATCCGGGGAACGTCGTCGACGTGGGGTGATCGCCGGGGTGGAACACGGACCGACTCGGCGCCGCCCGGAGCAGGGGCGGGGCGACTACGGTGGGCGGTGATCCTGCCATCTCGACGCCGCGCGCGTCCGCCCCGAGGGAGTACCCATGGACTTCGGCACCTACGAGACCCTGATCGTCGAGCAGCAGGGGAAGGCGCTCGTCGTGACCGTGAGCCGGCCCAAGGCGATGAACGCGCTGGCGGGGCAGGTCGTCGAGGACCTGTGGGCGCTCACCGAGGTGCTCCTGGGCGTCGGGCGTGACGGTGAGTGGCCGGTGCACGGTGTGGTCATCACGGGCGCGGGGGAGAAGGCGTTCGTGGCGGGTGCCGACATCGTCGAGATGCAGCAGATGACCGCGGAGCAGGGCGAGACGTACAGCCGCCGGATGCAGGACGTGACGCTGCGGCTAGAGGCGCTGCCGGTGCCGGTGATCGCCGCCGTCAACGGATTCGCGTTGGGTGGCGGGTGCGAGTTGGCGATGGCGTGCGACTTCATCTACGCCTCCCGCAACGCCAAGTTCGGCCAGCCGGAGGTCAACCTGGGCCTGGTGCCGGGATTCGGGGGCAGCGTGCGCCTAGCGGATCGCGTCGGTATCGGCATGGCCCGCGAGATCATCTACACCGGGCGCGCCATCGACGCCGAGGAGGCGCACCGGATCGGCCTCGTCAACCGCCTGTTCGACGACGCGGCGGCAGTGGTGGAGGGCGCCAAGGCGACGGTGGCGGAACTCGCGACGAAGTCGCCCATGGCCGTGTCGACCTGCAAGCGCCTCATGAACGAGGTGGCCTCCCTCTCGACGGCCGAGGGGCTGGACAAGGAGGCCTCCGCCTTCCACACCGCCTTCGAGACCGAGGACAAGGTCGAAGGCGTCCGCGCCTTCGTGGCCAAGGAGAGGCCCACCTTCCCCGGCCGCTAAGGGGGAACCATCCGATGGGAGCACCCCCGGTGCACGCCGACGAGGCGGTGCCTGGCCGGTGAGCACTCCACTCGCTGACGCGAGCCGAGCCTGATGGCGAGGACCCGTCCGCAATCGCCGATCTGTCGACGAAGTCACAGATCGGGTATTGCGCCGCCCGACCGCGAGCGAAGCGAGCCTGGTCGGGCGGAACAGAGAACCGCCGCGGCGAAGCCGCGTCCAAGTAGTTGGCCGCCGCAGGCGGTGTCGGCCGCCCGCCGAAGGCGGCGTAGGCACGGCCGATTTGGCCATCGGCCGTGAGTCTGTCAGTATTGACGGGTTGCTTGACGGCACGTCCTTCGTGTGTGCGCACCGGCTTTCGGTGGCGCTCCTGGGGGTGTGGCCGTCCCTCGCGAGAGGTGACTAGCACACGGATCCGTCCGTGAACTGGGCCTCGTCGCGTATCAGAGACCTCCGGTTCACGACCGGGTGACGATCGGCAGCGAGGGTCATGCGGTTCTGCATGCCCTCGTTCTCCTGGGTAGGGCGCGACACGCCCGACTGCGGGGGTCGGAGCTCGGAGGAGCCGGATCCGTTTGGAACGACCAGGAAGAGAGACGTAAGCGATGGCGGGACAGAAGATCCGCATCCGGTTGAAGTCGTATGACCACGAGGTCATCGACTCTTCGGCGCGCAAGATCGTCGACACCGTGACCCGTGCGGGCGCGACGGTGGTGGGTCCGGTGCCGCTGCCGACGGAGAAGAACGTCTTCGTCGTCATCCGGTCGCCCCACAAGTACAAGGACAGCCGCGAGCACTTCGAGATGCGCACGCACAAGCGCCTCATCGACATCGTGGACCCGACGCCGAAGGCCGTCGACTCGCTGATGCGTCTCGACCTGCCGGCGGACGTCAACATCGAGATCAAGCTCTGAGGGCAGGGCAGACATGAGCATTTCTTCCAAGACCGAGCGCGCCGTCACCGGCGTCCTGGGCGAGAAGCTCGGCATGACCCAGGTCTGGGATGCCGACAACCGCCTCGTGCCGGTGACCGTCATCAAGGCGGGTCCGTGCGTCGTGACGCAGGTCCGCACCGACGAGGTGGACGGGTACAACGCCGTCCAGATCGCTTTCGGGTCGATCGATCCTCGCAAGGTGAACCAGCCGATGAGCGGCCACTTCGAGAAGGCCGGGGTCACGCCCCGTCGTCACCTCGTCGAACTCCGTAACTCCGAGGCGGGGTCGTTCACGGCCGGCCAGGAGATCACTGCCGAGGCCTTCGAGGCCGGTGCGCGCGTGGACGTCGTCGGCCGCACCAAGGGCAAGGGGTTCGCCGGTGTCATGAAGCGTCACGGCTTCTCGGGTGTGGGCGCCTCCCACGGTGCGCACCGTAACCACCGCAAGCCGGGTTCCATCGGCGCCTGCGCCACTCCGGCCCGCGTCTTCAAGGGCCACCGCATGGCCGGTCGTATGGGTGGCGTCCGTCAGACGACGCAGAACCTGTTGATCCACGCGGTCGACGCCGAGCAGGGTCTCCTGCTGGTCAAGGGTGCCGTTCCCGGCCCCCGTGGCGCCGTCGTGCTCGTCCGCACCGCTGTGAAGGGAGCGTGACATGACGACGATCGACGTCCGGGACATCACCGGTGCCGCCGCCGGCCGTTCCGTCGAGCTGCCGGCCGAGATCTTCGGTGTGCAGACCAACGTGCCGCTGATCCACCAGGTCGTCGTCGCGCAGCTCGCCGCGGCGCGCCAGGGGACGCACTCCACCAAGACGCGGGCCGAGGTCCGCGGTGGTGGCCGCAAGCCGTACCGGCAGAAGGGCACCGGCCGCGCCCGTCAGGGTTCGACCCGTGCGCCCCAGTTCGCCGGTGGTGGAGTCGTGCACGGCCCGCAGCCGCGCGACTACAGCCAGCGCACCCCCAAGAAGATGAAGGCCGCCGCCCTGCGTGGCGCCCTGTCAGATCGTGCTCGTCACGACCGGGTGCACGTCGTCACCGGTGTCGTCGAGGGCGATACCCCGTCGGCCCGCGCCGCCGCCAAGCTGATGACCGCGCTCAGTGAGCGCGCGAACCAGCTCGTGGTGGTCAACCGCGGCGACGAGACGGCCATGCTCTCGGTCCGCAACCTGCCGAGCGTGCACGTGCTGTTCGCTGACCAGCTGAACACCTACGACGTGCTCTGCGCCGACGACATCGTCTTCACCGAGGACGCCTTCGAGGCGTTCGTCGCCGCTGCCACGCGCAAGGAGGTCGCCAAGTGAGCGCCCTGAACAAGGACCCCCGCGACGTCCTGCTCTCGCCGGTCGTCTCGGAGAAGTCGTACACGTTGATGGATGAGGGGAAGTACACGTTCCTCGTCGACCCGCGTGCGAACAAGACCGAGATCAAGATCGCCGTCGAGGAGATCTTCTCGGTCAAGGTCGCCTCGGTGAACACGTTGAACCGCCCCGGCAAGACGCGTCGGACCCGGTTCGGGACTGGCAAGCGCAAGGACACCAAGCGCGCCGTCGTCACCCTCAAGGAAGGCTCGATCGACGTCTTCGGCCGCTGAGCCGCCGACGACGATCGAATCGCTAAGGGAGAACTGATCTCATGGGTATCCGCAAGTACAAGCCGACGACGCCAGGGCGTCGCGGGTCGAGTGTGGCCGACTTCGTCGAGGTGACGCGCAACGAGCCTGAGAAGTCGCTCGTCCGCCCGCTGTCGAAGTCCGGTGGCCGCAACAACCAGGGCCGCATCACGACGCGTCACATCGGTGGCGGTCACAAGCGCGCCTACCGCGTCATCGACTTCCGTCGCCACGACAAGGACGGCATCCCGGCCAAGGTCGCTCACATCGAGTACGACCCCAACCGCACCGCCCGCATCGCGCTGCTGCACTACGCCGACGGGGAGAAGCGCTACATCATCGCGCCGAACCGTCTCAAGCAGGGCGACCGCATCGAGAACGGCCCGTCGGCCGACATCAAGCCGGGCAACAACCTGCCGATGCGCAACATCCCCGTCGGTACGGTCATCCACGCCATCGAGCTCCGCCCCGGTGGCGGCGCCAAGATCGCTCGTTCGGCCGGCGCGCGTGTTCAGCTCGTCGCCAAGGAGGGCCGCTACGCCCAGCTGCGTATGCCTTCCGGCGAGATCCGCAACGTCGACGTCCGCTGCCGCGCCACCATCGGCGAGGTCGGCAACGCCGAGCAGAGCAACATCAACTGGGGTAAGGCCGGCCGTATGCGGTGGAAGGGCAAGCGCCCGACCGTCCGTGGTGTCGTCATGAACCCGGTGGACCACCCGCACGGTGGTGGTGAGGGTCGCACCTCCGGTGGACGTCACCCCGTCAGCCCCTGGGGACAGCCCGAGGGTCGGACGCGTCGCCCCAACAAAGAGAGCGACAAGCTCATCGTCCGCCGCCGTCGTACCGGCAAGAAGCGCTGATAGGAGCCCGCTGATATGCCTCGCAGCCTGAAGAAGGGCCCCTTCATCGACGACCACCTTCAGAAGAAGGTGGACGCCCAGAACGAAGCGGGTTCCAAGAACGTCATCAAGACCTGGTCACGTCGGTCGGTCGTCGCCCCCGACTTCCTCGGTCACACCTTCGCCGTCCACGACGGCCGCAAGCACGTCCCGGTGTTCGTCACCGAGGCGATGGTCGGTCACAAGCTCGGCGAGTTCGCCCCCACACGCACCTTCAAGGGTCACGTGAAGGACGACAAGAAGGGTCGTCGTCGCTGATGGCCGGCTCGAATTCCGCAACGAACACCCAGAAGGAGGCCGTGACCGTGGAAGCCAAGGCACAGGCCCGTGGTGTGCGCGTCACGCCGATGAAGGCCCGCCGCGTCGTGAACCTCATTCGCGGCAAGCAGGCCACCGAGGCTCTCGCCGTGCTGCAGTTCGCGCCGCAGTCGGCCAGTGACCCGGTCTACAAGGTTCTCGCCAGCGCGATCGCCAACGCTCGCGTCAAGGCCGAGAAGGAGTCGCTGCCGTTCGACGAGCGTTCGCTCGTCGTCACGACGGCCTACGTGGACGAGGGCCCGACGATGAAGCGGTTCCAGCCGCGTGCTCAGGGTCGCGCCTTCCGCATCAACAAGCGCACGAGCCACATCACCGTCCACGTGAGCCAGCCCGAGACGAACGGAGGCGCCCGCTAATGGGACAGAAGGTCAACCCGAACGGCTTCCGTCTGGGCATCACCACCGACCACAAGTCGCGGTGGTTCGCCGACAGCACCAAGGCCGGCCAGCGTTACCGCGACTACGTCAAGGAAGACGTGGCGATCCGCCGCCTCATGTCCAGTGGCATGGAGCGGGCCGGCATCAGCCGCGTCGAGATCGAGCGCACGCGTGACCGCGTCCGTGTCGACATCCACACCGCGCGTCCGGGCATCGTCATCGGTCGCCGTGGCGCCGAGGCCGACCGCATCCGCGGCGAGCTCGAGAAGCTCACGGGCAAGCAGGTGCAGCTGAACATCCTCGAGGTCAAGAACCCCGAGATGGACGCGCAGCTCGTCGCCCAGGGCATCGCCGAGCAGCTCTCGGCCCGTGTGTCCTTCCGTCGCGCCATGCGCAAGGGCATGCAGTCCTCCACGCGCGCCGGCGCCAAGGGCATCCGTGTCCAGGTGTCCGGTCGTCTGGGCGGCGCCGAGATGAGCCGCACCGAGTTCTACCGCGAGGGTCGTGTGCCGCTGCACACGCTCCGTGCGCAGATCGACTACGGCTTCTACGAGGCCCGCACCACCTTCGGCCGCATCGGCGTGAAGGTCTGGATCTACAAGGGCGACATGACGGCCAAGGAGCTCGCTGCTCAGCAGGCCGCAGCGCCGGGTCGGCCCAGCCGTGGCGGTCCGCGCGGCGACCGTGGCGACCGTCCCGCTCGCGGGCGTCGTCCCAGCGGTGAGCGCGGCGCCCGTGGCGCCGGCCGCACCGAGAGCACGGGCGGCGAGTCGGCTGTGACGTCGGGCGCCCCCGCGACCACCGAGGGAGCAGATTCCTGATGTTGATTCCCCGTCGAGTCAAGCACCGCAAGCAGCACCACCCGACGCGGCGCGGCATGGCCAAGGGCGGCACGGAGATCGCCTTCGGTGACTACGGCCTGCAGGCCCTCACCCCGGCCTACGTGACCAACCGTCAGATCGAGTCCGCGCGTATCGCGATGACCCGATACATCAAGCGTGGCGGAAAGGTGTGGATCAACATCTACCCCGACCGTCCGCTGACCAAGAAGCCCGCCGAGACCCGCATGGGTTCCGGTAAGGGTTCGCCCGAATGGTGGGTGGCCAACGTCAAGCCCGGCCGCGTCATGTTCGAGCTGTCCGGCGTCAGCGAAGAGGTCGCCCGTGAGGCGATGCGACTCGCGATGCACAAGCTCCCCATGAAGGCCCGTTTCATCGCACGTGAGGGTGGTGACAACTGATGGCGAAGGACCTGGCCGCGGACGCGATCCGCGAGATGTCCGATGACAAGCTCGCCGAAGAGCTCAAGAAGGCCAAGGGCGAACTGTTCAACCTGCGATTCCAGTCCGCCACCGGCCAGCTCGAGAACAACAGCCGGCTCCGCGCGGTTCGCAAGGACATCGCACGGATCTACACGATCATGCGTGAGCGTGAGCTCAACATCGGCGGACCGAAGGTGGCGAGCTGACGATGACGACCACACCGGAGGAGAACACCGTGGGTGACGAGGTGAACGGCGAGAACGCCGCCTCGAGCGACCGCAACTTCCGCAAGACCGCGCGCGGCTACGTCGTCAGCGACAAGATGGACAAGACCATCGTCGTCGAGGTCGAGGACCGCGTGAAGCACGCCCTGTACGGCAAGGTCATGCGGCGCACGAGCCGTCTCAAGGCTCACGACGAGAACAACGAAGCCGGCGTCGGCGACCGCGTGGTCCTCATGGAGACGCGACCGCTCTCCGCGACCAAGCGGTGGCGCCTCGTCCGCATCGCCGAGAAGGCCAAATAGGTCGGCGCACGGGGGCTCCGCCCCCGTGTGCCCCCGGAATGCGGGGGCGCGGCTTCGCCGCGGCGATCTGGTCGTTCCGAGAATCCAAGCTCGCTTCGCTCGCGGATTCTCGGGCCGGCTTCGCCGGCCAGGTGGTGCAAGACGTTCGTGTGGGTCTGACCGACATGGATCGGTCAACAAGACATCGGTCAGGAAACTGGCCATGAAGTTCCGCAAGGCTCGAACCCGGTTCGCCGGGTGTTGAGAACCGGCGCGACGACAGGAGTGAGAAGTGATCCAACAGGAGTCGCGACTTCGTGTCGCCGACAACACCGGAGCCAAGGAGATCTTGTGCATCCGTGTGCTCGGTGGCTCCGGCCGGCGGTACGCCGGCATCGGTGACGTGATCGTCGCCACCGTCAAGGACGCCATCCCCGGTGGCAACGTCAAGAAGGGTGACGTCGTCAAGGCGGTCATCGTTCGGACCAAGAAGGAGCGCCGTCGTCCGGACGGTTCCTACATCCGGTTCGACGAGAACGCCGCCGTCATCCTCAAGGGCGATGGTGACCCGCGTGGTACCCGCATCTTCGGCCCGGTGGGCCGCGAGCTGCGCGACAAGAAGTTCATGAAGATCATCTCGCTGGCCCCGGAGGTGCTGTAACTCATGGCCAAGATGAAGATCAAGAAGGGCGACCTGGTTCAGGTCATGTCCGGCCGTAAGCAGGACAAGGGCGGCGACCGCGGCAAGCAGGGCAAGGTCATCGAGGTCTACCCCGAGACCCAGCGCGTGCTCGTCGAGGGCGTCAACCGCGTCACCAAGCACACCCGCGCGAGCCAGCGTGGCGCCGGCGGCATCGTCGACGTCGAGGCGCCGATCCACGTGAGCAACGTGATGATCGTCGACCCGGAGACGAAGAAGCCGACCCGGGTCCGCACGCGCGTCGAGACCGTCGAGCGCGACGGCCGCACGAAGACCCAGCGGGTCCGCGTGTCGGTGCGTTCCGGGAAGGACCTCTGATGAGCGAGAGCACGATCGCTGCGGCCCCCGCGGCCCGGCTGCGCCTGAAGTACCGCGACGAGATCAAGGGCAAGCTGCAGGACGAGTTCGGCTACGGCAACGTCATGCAGATCCCCGGCGTCGTCAAGGTCGTCGTCAACATGGGTGTCGGCGAGGCCGCCAAGGACAGCAAGCGGATCGAGGGCGCCGTGCGCGACCTCACCGCCATCACCGGTCAGAAGCCGGTCGTGACCAAGGCGCGCAAGTCCATCGCCCAGTTCAAGCTCCGTGAGGGCATGCCCATCGGCTGCCACACGACGCTGCGCGGCGAGCGCATGTGGGAGTTCCTGGACCGTCTGGTCACGGTCGCCCTGCCGCGTATCCGCGACTTCCGTGGTCTGTCCCCGAAGCAGTTCGACGGCCGCGGCAACTACACCTTCGGTCTCAACGAGCAGTCGATGTTCCACGAGATCGACCAGGACAAGATCGACCACGTCCGCGGTATGGACATCACGGTCGTCACCACCGCGACGAATGACGACGAGGGTCGTGCACTGCTGCGTCACCTCGGATTCCCGTTCAAGGAGAACTGATCGTGGCCAAGACCGCACTGATCAACAAGGCCAATCGCAAGCCCAAGTTCAAGGTCCGCGCCTACACCCGCTGCCAGCGGTGTGGCCGACCCCACTCGGTCTACCGCAAATTCGGCCTCTGCCGAGTCTGCCTGCGCGAGATGGCTCACCGCGGTGAGCTGCCCGGCGTCACCAAGAGCAGCTGGTAACAGCTCGTCCAACGACAACACTTCTACACCGAAGGTCTGCCGGCACATCGGGTGCCGAGGAGAAACCGCGGTGAGGAAGGGCGGAGAAGCCCAAAATGACGATGACAGACCCCATCGCGGACATGCTCACGCGCGTGCGGAACGCCAATTCGGCGCACCACGACGTCGTGTCCATGCCGTATTCGAAGCTCAAGTCCAACATCGCGGAGATCCTCACATCCGAGGGTTACATCGCGGGTTGGCGTGTTGAGGACGCCGAGGTCGGCAAGACGCTGACGATCGACCTCAAGTACGGGCCCAACCGTGAGCGCTCCATCTCGGGCGTGCGGCGTGTGTCCAAGCCCGGACTCCGCGTGTACGCGAAGTCGACGAACCTGCCCAAGGTGCTCGGTGGCCTCGGCGTGGCGATCATCTCCACGTCCTCCGGCCTCCTCACCGACAAGCAGGCTGCCAACAAGGGTGTAGGTGGGGAAGTCCTCGCCTACGTCTGGTAATCGGTACAGGAAGGAGAGTTAAGACATGTCCCGTATTGGACGACTCCCCATCACCGTGCCGTCCGGTGTCGACGTGACGATCGATGGTCAGGCCGTCACGGTCAAGGGCCCCAAGGGTCAGCTCGCGCTGACCGTCGCCGAGCCGATCCGCGTCGCTCGTGACGAGGAGGGTGCCCTCTCGGTCACCCGCCCCGACGACGAGCGCGAGTCGCGTTCGCTCCACGGTCTCACCCGCACGCTCATCTCCAACATGGTCGAAGGCGTGACCAATGGGTATGAGAAGAAGATGGAGATCTTCGGCACCGGTTACCGCGTGCTCAACAAGGGCGGCAACCTCGAGTTCGCGCTCGGGTACAGCCACTCCATCACGGTCGAGGCGCCCGAGGGCATCTCGTTCACCGTCGAGGGCCCGACGAAGTTCGCGGTCCAGGGCATCGACAAGCAACTCGTCGGTGAGGTCGCTGCCAACATCCGCAAGCTGCGCAAGCCCGACCCGTACAAGGGCAAGGGCGTGCGGTACGCCGGCGAGCACATTCGCCGCAAGGTCGGAAAGGCTGGTAAGTGATGGCACTCACGATCAAGCGCGGCAGGAGCAAGACCGCGGCCCGTGGCCGTCGCCACTTCCGTCTGCGCAAGCGCATCACGGGCACGCCGACGCGTCCGCGTCTGGTGGTCACGCGCTCGGCTCGCCACATCTTCGTCCAGGTCGTCGACGACGCCGCGGGCAAGACGCTCGCGTCGGCCTCGACGATGGAAGCCGACCTGCGCGCCTTCGACGGCGACAAGTCGGCCAAGGCCCGCAAGGTGGGCGAGCTCATCGCCCAGCGCGCCAAGGACGCCGGTGTCGAGTCGGTCGTCTTCGACCGCGGCGGCAACAAGTACCACGGACGTGTCGCGGCGATCGCCGAGGGCGCCCGAGAGGAGGTCTGTCGCTGTGACTCAGGCCCGCAACGAGAAGAAGAGGAACGTCTGATGGCTGGACCCCAGCGCCGAGGCACCGGCGCCGGCGAGGGCGCCGGCGCGAACACCAACGAGCGCGGCGACCGTCGCGGAGGTCGCGACAACCGCGACAACCGCCGCGGCGGCCGCGACGACGAGCGCAGCCAGTACCTGGAGCGGGTCGTCACGATCAACCGAGTCTCCAAGGTCGTCAAGGGTGGACGTCGCTTCAGCTTCACCGCCCTCGTCGTCGTCGGTGACGGTGACGGCACCGTCGGCGTCGGCTACGGCAAGGCCAAGGAGGTCCCCGCCGCGATCGCCAAGGGCGTCGAAGAGGCCAAGAAGGCCTTCTTCCGCGTCCCGCGCATCCAGGGCACCATCCCGCACCCCGTCCAGGGTGAGGCCGCTGCCGGCGTCGTCCTGCTGCGTCCGGCCTCGCCGGGTACCGGTGTCATCGCCGGTGGCCCGGTGCGCGCCGTGCTCGAGTGCGCCGGAATCCACGACGTGCTCAGCAAGTCCCTGGGATCCCAGAACGCCATCAACATCGTCCACGCGACGGTGCAGGCGCTCCGGGACCTCGAGCAGCCCGAGGCCGTGGCCGCCCGCCGTGGTCTGCCGCTCGAGGACGTCGCTCCGGCCGCCATGCTGCGCGCCCGCGCCGCGGGGTGAACGGCTGATGGCTCAACTCAAGGTGACCCAGACCCGTTCGGAGATCGGCGGCAAGCAGAACCAGCGCGACACGCTGCGCTCGCTCGGTCTCAAGCGCATCGGTGACGTGGTCGTCAAGGAGGACCGTCCCGAGATCCGCGGGATGATCCGCACCGTGACGCACCTCGTCGCCGTGGAGGAGGTTGACTGACATGGCCGACGAGAACAAGGCCACCGAAGAGACCGAGGGCACGGCCAAGAGCCACGCCCTGAAGGTCCACCACCTGCGCCCGGCTCCCGGAGCCAAGACCGCGCGTACGCGCGTCGGTCGTGGTGAGGGCAGCAAGGGTAAGACCGCAGGTCGCGGTACCAAGGGTACGAAGGCCCGCTACCAGGTCCCGGAGCGCTTCGAGGGCGGCCAGATGCCGCTGCACATGCGTCTTCCGAAGCTGCGCGGCTTCACCAACCCGTTCCGCACCGAGTACCAGGTCGTCAACCTGGACAAGATCGAGTCCCTGTTCCCCGAGGGTGGCGACGTGACCGTCGACGCGCTGGTGGACAAGGGTGCCGTTCGCAAGGGCCACCTGGTCAAGGTGCTCGGCGAGGGCGATCTGTCCGTCAAGGTCAACGTCTCCGCCCACCGCTTCTCGGCGTCGGCGAAGTCGAAGATCGAGGCGGCCGGAGGCTCGGCCACCCAGCTCTGAGAAACGCCTCTGAGCTGCGGCGACACACCGCGAGAGCACCCCGTGTGCCGGTTGACCCGGACACGGGGTGTTATCGTTTCTCCAGGGGCCTATGTCCCCTATTTTCTTGTGCTTGATCGATTTTGGGGTTCAGGGCTCGGGCTCGGTGCGACGCGATCGCGGCTACCGACGTGCTTTGTTCGCCTTCGGGAGGGTTACCAGTGCTCACCGCGTTCGTCCGTGCCTTCAAGACGCCGGACCTGCGTCGCAAGATCATGTTCTCTCTCATGATCATGGCGATCTTCCGGCTCGGCTCGTTCATCCCCAGCCCCGGAGTCAGCTACCCCCAGGTGCAGCAGTGCGTCGCGGGCGCCGGCTCGCAGGACAACCAGTTCCTCGGGATGGCCAACCTCTTCAGCGGTGGCGCTCTGCTGCAGCTGTCGATCTTCGCCCTGGGGATCATGCCGTACATCACGGCGAGCATCATCGTGCAGCTGCTCACGGTCGTGATCCCGCGCTTCGAGGCGCTCAAGCAGGAGGGTCAGACGGGTCAGGCCAAGATGACCCAGTACACCCGCTACCTGACGATCGGCCTCGCGCTCCTGCAGAGTTCGACGTTCGTCACGTTCGCCCGCAGCCCGGAGACGCTCTTCGGTGGTCACTGCACCAGCGTGCTCGTCGACGAGGAGCCCTTGACCCTCATCCTCATGGTGCTGACGATGACGGCCGGCACCGGCCTCATCATGTGGATGGGTGAGCTCATCACCGAGAAGGGCATCGGCAACGGCATGTCGCTGCTGATCTTCACCTCGATCGTCGCGACGTTCCCCGGCTCGCTCATGGCCATTCAGCAGCGGCAGGGCAACTGGGACGCATTCATCCTCGTCATCCTCATCGGCCTGCTCATCATCGGCGCCGTGGTCTTCGTGGAGCAGTGTCAGCGGCGCATCCCCGTCCAGTACGCCAAGCGGATGATCGGGCGGCGCCAGTACGGCGGGACGTCGACGTACATCCCGCTCAAGGTCAACCAGGCGGGCGTCATCCCCGTCATCTTCGCCAGCTCGATGCTCGCGCTGCCCGGCCTGGCCGTGCAGTTCCAGCAGGGCAACCCCAACCCGCCCGCCTGGTCCACGTGGATCTCGCAGAACATCACGCGCGGCGACCAGCCCATGTACGCCGTCGTCTACATCGCGCTGATCGTGTTCTTCACGTTCTTCTACGTGTCGATCTCGTTCAACCCCACCGATGTGGCGGACAACATGAAGAAGTACGGGGGCTTCATCCCCGGTATCCGTGCCGGTCGGCCTACGGTTGAGTACCTCAGCTACGTACTCAATCGCGTCATCGTCGTGGGTGCGTCCTACCTCGCACTCATCTCGCTGATCCCGCTCATCGCCATGGCCACCCTCGGTGCCACGCAGGACTTCCCGTTCGGCGGCACCTCCATCCTGATCATGGTCGGTGTCGGCCTCGAGACGGTGAAGCAGATCGAGTCACAGCTTCAGCAGCGCCACTACGAAGGGTTCCTCCGCTGATGCGACTCATCATCCTCGGCCCGCCCGGTGCGGGTAAGGGCACGCAGGCCTCCCGAATCGCCGAGCACTGCTCTGTGCCGGCCATCTCCACCGGTGACATCTTCCGCTCGAACATCAAGGAGGGCACGGAGCTCGGCCGCAAGGTCGAGGAGCTGCTGGCCGCCGGCCAGTTCGTGCCCGACGAGGTGACCAACTCGATCGTCGAGAACCGGCTCGCCGAGTCCGACGCCTCCGGTGGGTTCCTCCTCGACGGGTACCCCCGCACCACCGACCAGGTGCGCGCCCTCGACGACATGCTGGCCAAGTCCGGTCACAGCCTGGACAAGGTCATCGAGCTCACCGTCGACGTCGACGAGGTCGTCCAGCGTCTGCTCAAGCGGGCCGAGGTCGAGGGTCGCGCCGACGACACCGAGGACGTCATCCGCGAGCGGATGCGGATCTACGCCCAGGAGACCGCGCCCCTGTCGGACACCTACCGGGAGCGCGGCCTGCTCGTCGAGGTCGACGGCATGGGTGAGATCGACGAGGTCACCGGGCGCCTGTTCTCGGCCCTGGACTCCTGAACGTGTGGAGGTTCCTCGGCGGGCGTGAACGGTTGACGTCGCGTCCGCCCGAGGACGTCCTCGCCATGCGGGTCGCGGGCGTGGTCGTCGCCGAGACCCTCGCCGAGCTGCGCGCGCAGATCCGTCCGGGCTGGACCACGGCAGACATCGACGACCTCGCCGCCGAGTGCATCCGTGCCCGAGGCGCCCGACCCTCCTTTCCCGACGTGCCCGGGTACCGCCACACGGTGTGCGTCAGCGTCGACGAGGAGATCGTCCACGGCGTCCCCGGCCCCCGGCGGCTGGGGGAGGGTGACCTCGTCAGCATCGACTGCGGCGCCTCGGTGGACGGCTGGCACGGCGACTCGGCCATGACGATCGTCGTCGGGGGAGCGGAGCACGCCCGACCGGGAGACCTCGCGCTCATCGACGCCTGCACCGACGCCCTGTGGGCCGGCATCGCCGCCTTCACCCCCGGCGCCCACCTCTTCGACGTCGGTGAGGCGGTCGAGTCCTCGCTCGAGGCTTCCGCCGCGGCGGCCGGACGAGCCCCGTACGGCATCCTCGAGGGCTACGAGGGGCACGGCATCGGACGCGCGATGCACGAGTCGCCCGGAGTGCCCAACGTCGCCGTCCGCGGACGCGGGCCGACGATCAAGGCGGGATCGACGGTCGCGATCGAGCCGATGGTCACGCACGGCACCGACGTCGGACACACCCTGGGGGACGGGTGGACCGTCGTCACCACCGACGGCTCTCGCGGAGTCCACGTCGAGCACACCGTCGCGGCGACACCTGCCGGCCCGTGGGTCCTCACCGCCCTCGACGGAGGACGCGCCGAGCTCGGAGCGCGCGGAGTGCCCTGCGGAGCGCCCGCCTGAGGCGCGCCCGCTCCACGCGATGCTGTCACGAGGGCGATTGGCGCCGAGACGTCGCCGTGGACTAGACTCGCCTGTCGGCTCTTGTATATCGCCATGCCCATCGAAAGGTGCACCGGTCATCCACGCGATGACCACGTCACCCCACCGGTGAGCAGGCAGTTGCGAAGCCGAAAACCCCCACCCGTCCGGGAGGGGTCTGCCGGCTCGCCCGGCAGGACGAACGCCCCCGTCGGGGGCACTCAGGGATTGCGGAGGACATGGCCAAGAAGGACGGCGTCATCGAGATCGAGGGCACCATCGTGGAAGCCCTGCCCAACGCGATGTTCCGCGTGGAGCTGAGCAACGGCCACAAGGTCCTCGCTCACATCTCGGGGAAGATGCGTCAGCACTACATCCGGATCCTCCCCGAGGACCGCGTGGTGGTGGAGCTCAGCCCCTACGACCTCACCCGCGGCCGCATCGTGTTCCGCTACCGCTGACACTCCATCCGCCGGCATCCGCCGGTGGTGTCGAAAACCCTCTCCACCGATGGAGCACATTCGCGTGTGCGCCACCGGCAGGGGAGAACGATCTGAAGACGGCAGGCACATGAAGGTTCAGCCCAGCGTCAAGAAGATCTGCGACAAGTGCAAGGTGATCCGCCGTAACGGCCGGGTCATGGTGATCTGCGACAACCTGCGTCACAAGCAGCGTCAGGGCTGATCACAGCCACGCACCACCGCTGATCCTCGAGCACGACGCGAGAACAGCACAACGCTTCACCCGGCCCCGGACGACCCCGTCCGGACGTCACCCTCGGCTCGGAGGCCGAGGACCGGTTCGCCTCGCGCGCACCGGAACGGTGAGGCTCCAGACCTCCGAGACGAACACAGGAGAACCACTTCGATGGCACGTATTGCCGGAGTCGACCTCCCGCGCGAGAAGCGCGTCGAGATCGCACTCACCTACATCTTCGGCGTGGGCCGTACCCGCGCGAAGGAAGCCCTCGCGGGCACCGGCGTCGACCCCTCCACTCGCGTGCGCGACCTGTCCGAACAGGACCTCGTCAAGCTGCGCGACTACCTGGACGAGAACGTCCAGGTCGAAGGAGACCTTCGCCGAGAGGTCGCCGCCGACATCCGCCGCAAGGTCGAGATCGGCAGCTACCAGGGTCTGCGCCACCGCCGGGGCCTCCCCGTCCGCGGCCAGCGCACCAAGACCAACGCACGCACCCGCAAGGGCCCGAAGCGCACCGTCGCCGGCAAGAAGAAGGCCGGCAAGTAGTCAGCGCCGGAGGCGCTGACTACTTGCCCTGAATGCTTGGTCGCGGCTTCGCCGCGTCGACATCGTCTGTTCCGGGAAACCAAGCTCGCTTCGCTCGACGGTTTCCCGGGCTGCTCCGCAGCCCCAGGTGGTTGCGGTTCGCTGCGGCTTCGCCGACAGGCAGTGCCAGGTCACGCGCCCAACAGTGGGACGGCTGCAGAACAGCACCCCCACACACAGCTTCCGTAACGCGCGAAGCGCGCGTAGATGTAGGAGAAGAAACCATATGCCTCCCAAGAGCAGGACGGCTGGCGGCGCCAAGAAGGTGCGCCGCAAGGAGAAGAAGAACGTCTCTCACGGGCACGCCCACATCAAGAGCACGTTCAACAACACGATCGTCTCGATCACCGACCCCACCGGGGCCGTGATCTCGTGGGCGTCCGCGGGCCAGGTCGGCTTCAAGGGCTCCCGCAAGTCCACCCCGTTCGCCGCGCAGATGGCCGCCGAAGCAGCCGCTCGCCGCGCCATGGAGCACGGCATGCGCAAGGTCGACGTCTTCGTCAAGGGTCCGGGATCGGGCCGCGAGACCGCGATCCGCTCGCTCACCGCCACCGGCCTCGAGGTCGGCGCCATCAGCGACGTCACCCCCATGCCGCACAACGGCGTCCGCCCGCCCAAGCGCCGCCGCGTCTGAGCGAACGAGAGGACTGAACACACATGGCTCGTTACACCGGCCCCATCACCAAGAAGTCCCGTCGCCTCAAGGTCGACCTCGTCGGCGGCGACAAGAACTTCGAGAACCGCCCCTTCCCTCCCGGACAGCACGGCCGCGGCCGCATCCAGGAGAAGGAATACCTCCACCAGCTCCAGGAGAAGCAGAAGGCCCGCTTCACCTACGGCGTCATGGAGAAGCAGTTCCGCAACTACTACGAGGAAGCCGTGCGTCGCCCCGGTAAGACCGGCGCCGTCCTGCTGCAGATCCTCGAATCGCGACTCGACAACGTCGTCTACCGTGCAGGCCTCGCCCGCACTCGACGCGCCGCACGCCAGCTCGTCACGCACGGCCACTTCCACGTGAACGGCCAGCGCGTCGACGTGCCCAGCTACCGCGTCAGCCAGTACGACATCATCGACGTGCGCCCCAAGAGCCGCGAGCTCTTCCCGTTCGAACTGGCCCGCCAGACGTTCGGAGAGCGCCCCGTCCCCGCCTGGATGAAGGTCGTGCCCGGCACGCTCCAGATCCTCATCCACTCCCTGCCCGTCCGCGAGCAGATCGACACGATCCTCACCGAGCAGCTGATCGTCGAGCTCTACTCCAAGAATTAGTCACCGGCGAAGCCGGGACTAATTCTTGGCCGCCTTTCGGCGGAACTGCTTGGACGCCGCTTCGCGGCGGCGCGTTGGATATTCCGAGAAACCAAGCCTCGCTTGGCTCGGTCACGGCGCGCCGCCGGGCCGGGCCTGTGGGTCGGGGGCGGCTCGTCACTTCGTGACAGGTCGGGTCTGACCTGATGGGTCTGGTCTGGTTTTGCTTGATCGGCGGGCGCCCTCGGGCGAGCGCTGGATCGTCTGGTGCCGCCTTCGGGCGGTCGCCCTCCGGGTGTGGACAGAGACAGCCGGGGGAGGTCGGCGTGAGCCGACGCATCACGAGCCTCATATAGCGGGGGTTCGTGGGAAGGAAAGAAGAACGTGCTGATCGCACAGCGTCCCGTCCTCTCCGAGGAGGTCCTCTCCCCGGCACGATCCCGGTTCGTCATCGAGCCGCTGGAGCCGGGCTTCGGGTACACCCTCGGCAACAGCCTCCGTCGGACCCTCCTGTCGAGCATCCCCGGTGCCTCGGTCACGAGCATCCGGGTCGACGGCGTGCTCCACGAGTTCTCCACGATCCCCGGTGTCAAGGAAGACCTCACCGAGATCATCCTCAACATCAAGGGACTCGTCGTCTCCAGCGAGCACGACGAGCCGGTCGTCATGTACCTGCGCAAGCAGGGCCCCGGCCCCGTCACCGCCGCCGACATCGCCCCCCGGCCGGCGTCGAAGTGCACAACCCCGACCTCCACATCGCCACCCTCAACGACAAGGGCAAGGTCGAGATGGAGCTGACCGTCGAGCGCGGCCGCGGCTACGTGTCCGCCTCTCAGAACAAGTCCGCCGAGGCCGAGATCGGTCGCATCCCGGTCGACTCCATCTACTCGCCCGTGCTCGCCGTGACCTACAAGGTCGAGGCGACCCGAGTCGAGCAGCGCACCGACTTCGACAAGCTCGTCGTCGACGTCGAGACGAAGAACTCCATGGCGCCCCGCGACGCGCTCGCCTCCGCCGGCAAGACGCTCGTCGAGCTGTTCGGCCTGGCCCGCGAGCTCAACGTCGAGGCCGAAGGTGTCGACATGGGCCCCTCGCCCACCGACGCCGCCCTGGCAGCCGACCTGGCCCTGCCCATCGAGGACCTCGACCTCACGGTTCGGTCCTACAACTGCCTCAAGCGTGAAGGCATCCACACCGTCGGCGAACTCGTCGGACGCAGCGAGGCCGACCTCCTCGACATCCGCAACTTCGGCGCCAAGTCCATCGATGAGGTCAAGGCCAAGCTCGTCGGCATGGGCCTGGCGCTCAAGGACAGCCCCCCGGGTTCGACCCGGCCGCCATCGCGGACCGCTACGACGAGGACGACGACGCCTCGTTCGTCGAGGACGAGCAGTACTGACCGATCCAGGTGACTGGCCCGCCACGCGGCGGATCGGTCAGCGACCACCACAGGAGATCTCATGCCTACGCCCACCAAGGGACCCCGTCTCGGCGGCGGCCCGGCTCACGAGCGCCTCATGCTCGCCAACCTCGCCACCGCGCTCTTCGAGCACGGCCGGATCCAGACGACCGAGGCCAAGGCCAAGCGCCTGCGCCCCCTCGCCGAGCGTCTGGTCACCTTCGCCAAGCGCGGAGACCTGCACGCCCGCCGCAAGGTCATGACGGTCATCCGCGACAAGAGCGTCGTCCACGTGCTCTTCACGGAGATCGCGCCCGCCATGGCCGAGCGTCCGGGTGGCTACACCCGCATCACGAAGGTCGGCAACCGCAAGGGCGACAACGCCCCCATGGCCGTCATCGAGCTCGTCCGTGAGCCCTACTCACCCAAGCAGGCCACGGTCAAGGAGGCGGAGGCCGCCACCAAGCGCTCCGCCGCCACGCCCGCCGCGGCCACGAACGAGGACGCCACGAGCGACGACGCCGCAGCGGCCACCGCCACTGCCGACGTCGAGCCCGAGGTCGCCGAGGCCCCCGTGGCCGAAGGCCCCGCCGGCGCCGAGGTCCCGGCCGAGAACGAGGGTGTCACCGAAGCCGAGGCCGAGAAGGCCACCGACGGCGACAAGGCCTGACACGCCACCCACGAACGGCGCGTTCCCCCGCGGGGGAACGCGCCGTTCGTCATGCCCGGGGGCACGCACGTCCTGCGGGAGGGGTGTGGCGACCGCGACACGCCGTTCGGTGAATCCGCCCGTGGCACAAGCTCCACGGAGACCGATGGGCGCCGATGAGGAAGTGGTTCGGTCTAAGCTGAGGCCAACCTTTCGATCACCTGGACAGGAGACCGTGATGAGCGGGCGCTTCGGCCGGAGAGCGGCGACGATCATCGGCGTCGCCACCTGCGCCACCCTCGCGCTGGCCCCCACGGCCCACGGCGTGCCGACGGGCGGGGCTGGGCAGCGGAGTTCCGCCTTCGACACCGTCGCCGGGCAGGACGCAGCGCCGTTCTCCGACGCGGAGGTCCGTCGGGTGTTGGGCAAGGCCCGCGACGACGTGTCCTTCTCGGTGCGCGACCGCCGCACCGGCCAGGTGTACACGTACAACTCCGGGATGCGGAACAGCACCGGCAGCATCGTCAAGGTGTTGGTGCTGGCGACGATCGTCCGGGAACGCCGTGAGAGCGGGCGGAGCCTGTCCTCGGGGCAGAAGAAGCTCGCCGACCGCATGATCCGCTACAGCGACAACGACGCGACGAACTCCCTCCTGCGTCAGGCCGGCGGCCGGTGGGCCGTGCAGCGCATGGCCAAGGACCTGGGGATGTCGCGCACCACCCTGCAGGGGGCATGGGGGCGGACCTCCACCTCCGCGGCGGACCAGCGTCTGCTCATGGACAAGCTCGTCGGCGGCACACCGCACCTGTCGAAGGCGGACCGCCGGTACATCCTCGGGCTCATGGGCCGGGTCGTGCCCGAGCAGCGGTGGGGCGTGGGCAAGGTGCCCGCGGGACAGTCCGTGGCGGTCAAGAACGGCTGGGTGCCACTGAGCCCCCGCGGGTGGCGCGTCAACAGCATCGGCAGCGTCAAGGGATCCGGCCGCGACTACACGCTGGCCATCCTCAGCTACGACAACTCCTCCATGGGCGTCGGCGTCGAACGCACCCGCAAGATCTCCGAGCTGGTCTGGAAGAAGCTGGCCCCCGCCGACGCGATGGCGGGCGCGACCGCACCGACGGCGTCCGGCACGACGGCCGCCCCGACGCTGTACTGGATCCGCGCAGGCGCCGCCGTCCCGCCCCACCCGCTGCGCTGACGTGCGGGTCCGCCTCGACTTCGCCTACGACGGCACCGACTTCTCCGGGTGGGCGGCCCAACCCGGGCTGCGCACGGTCGAGGGAGAACTCGGCGCTGCGCTCGCCCGCATCCTGCGCGCCGTCGTCCCACCGGCGCTCACCGTGGCGGGGCGCACCGACGCAGGAGTTCACGCCCGCGGTGCCGTCGCCCACGTCGACGTCGACGAGCCCGCCTGGCTCGCCCTGCCCGGACGGTCCGACCTTCCGCCTGAGCGGGCCGCGGTGCGTCGGCTGGCCGGGGTGCTCCCGCCCGACATCGCCGTGCGGACGGCCCGGGTGGTTCCGGAGGAGTTCGACGCGCGCTTCTCGGCCGTGAGCCGCCGCTACACCTACCGGATCTGCGACGCTCCCGAGCTGCTCGACCCGCTGCGGCGCCGCGACACGGTCAGCGTGCGCAGGCCGCTCGACGCAGCGGCGATGGACGAGGCGGCGGCACGGCTCGTCGGGCTGCGGGACTTCGCCGCGTTCTGCAAGCGGCGCGAGGGTGCGACGACGGTTCGCACCCTGCTGGAGTACTCGTGGCGCCGCGAGGGGCACCTGCTGACCGGGACCGTGCTCGCGGACGCGTTCTGCCACTCGATGGTCCGCGCCCTCGTCGGCGCGGTCGTCCCGGTGGGGGAGGGGCGCAAACCCGTGACCTGGCCCGCGGAGGTGGCCGAGGGCCTCGAACGGGACCCGGGCGTCGTGGTCATGCCGGCGCACGGCTTGTGCCTGGAGGAGGTCGCCTACCCACCCGAGGGGGAGTTCGCCGCCCGGGCTCGCACGGCCCGCGCCGTCCGTACGCTGCCTGGCGAAACCACATCCTGAGGCGCGCGAGAAGTTTCTGGGACGTTCGACTAAGACGGACGTTCGCCTCGCCGATGAAAGGGGTGTAGCGACGATCGGGGGATCGCCGCACCGATGAAAGGAATGAGGGGGAGTCATGGGGAACGACACGAGGACCGGACAGGTCAGGGCGGCTGTGGCGACGGTGACGCAGGGCGCGCATCGGCACGTGGGGCGCAGTGAGCGCCTGAGCGTGCGGCGCGGTCTGGGCCACGGCCCGCGCAGTGGGCGCGGCACGCTCTGACCTTCACCTGCCGAGACCGCCGGTGATATCCGGCGGTCTCGGCACGTTCTGATCACCACGCCGAGACCGCCGCCTATTGCCGGCGGTCTCGGCGTCGTTCGGAGGCCGGTGGGTCGACGGGCAGGGGACAGGTGTAGAAGGTCACGCGTTTGGCCTGGGGGTTGCCGGCGCCGACGCGTCGGTACCGCTCGAGGAGTTCGGCCATCTCCACGCGCAGCGAGGCCAGTTGCTCGTCGGTGACGAGGACCAGGTGGTCGTCCAGGCCGCAGGCCTCCTGCCAGGGCAGGGGCCACTCGGGGAGTCCGTCAGCCACGTCTGGGCCTTCTCCGTGAAGTGGCCGATGTAGTCACGGGCCAGCCAGTCCAGCGCGGCGTCGTCGTCCTCGGTGTCACCGACGTCGAACGTGCGCCCCTCGGTCGCGGCCTCCCACACGCGTCGCCGCCCCACCCCGCCGGTGTCGCGGACCAGACCGACCTCCTCCAACTTGCGCAGGTGATAGCTCGTGGCGCCGGAGTTCGTGCCCAGCACGCGCGCCAGATCCGTGGCCGTCGCCGCCCCGACACTCCGGAGCTCGGCGACCAGGCGCGACCGCAACGGATGGGCCAGGACCCGCAGCGCGGATCGGTCCGAGGGGTAGGGGGCGTCCGTGGTCATCGTGGCCTCCTTCGGGTGGCGACGGCGGGCGGTCGTGGAGGGTTCGGCGGGGTGTTCCGGGCGGTCGGATGCACTCCGATTATGCACACTTACTTTGCATACTTTCGCTGCACAGGCTCCGGGTTCGATCGCCGATCTGGGCATTGTCGCTGGTAGAGGGTGTGCAGTGGCGATTTGGGGTCGTCTCGGAGTGGCCGGTAACATGGGGAGTCGTTGTGCGCGTTCGACCTCAGCGGCCCTCGACGGTGGATCGATCTCGATCCGGCCGACGACACGGGTTCCGCGACGTGAGGTCGTCACACCGCCACGGCGCCCCGACGGCGCCAGGGTGACGCACATGACCGTTCCATCATCGAGCAAGCAAGGCTGATAACCGTGCGTACCTACACCCCCAAGCCGGGCGAGATCGAGCGTAAGTGGCACGTCATCGACGCCACCGACGTCGTTCTCGGTCGCCTCGCCTCGCAGACCGCGCAGCTTCTTCGCGGCAAGCACAAGCCGACGTTCGCACCTCACGTCGACACCGGCGACTTCGTCATCATCATCAACGCCGACAAGGTGGCCCTCACCGGCGCCAAGCTCGAGCAGAAGAAGGCCTACCGCCACTCGGGTTACCCGGGCGGCCTGCGCGCCACCTCCTACACCGAGCTCATGGCCAAGAACCCGACGCGCGCCGTCGAGAAGGCCGTCCGCGGCATGCTGCCCAAGAACTCGCTGGCCCGTCAGCAGCTGTCCAAGCTCAAGGTCTACGCCGGCGACACCCACCCGCACCAGGCCCAGCAGCCTGAGCCCTTCGAGATCTCGCAGGTCGCCCAGTAATCCGCTGGGTGATCGAACACGAGGAGAACCGTGACCGACAACACTCCTGACGTCGAGCTCGAGCACGACGAGCCCGCACTGTCCAACTACACCTCCGAGTCGACCGCCGGCGCGACGGACGAGCAGGTCCGCCGCCCGTCCGCGTCCGCCCCGGGTGCCGCCACGGGTCGTCGCAAGCAGGCCATCGCCCGCGTGCGCATCGTCCCCGGCTCCGGCACGTGGAAGATCAACGGCCGCACCCTGGAGGAGTACTTCCCCAACAAGGTGCACCAGCAGATCGTGGGCGAGCCGCTCAAGGTCCTCGAGCTCGACGGTGCCTACGACGTGCTCGTCCGCGTGCACGGTGGTGGCCCCTCCGGCCAGGCCGGTGCCGTCCGGCTGGGCGTGGCCCGTTCGCTGAACGGTGTCGACGAAGAGCTCAACCGCGCCGCCCTCAAGAAGGCCGGGTTCCTCACGCGCGACGCGCGTGTGCCCGAGCGCAAGAAGGCCGGTCTCAAGAAGGCCCGCAAGGCGCCCCAGTACAGCAAGCGCTGATGCCATCGTGGCGGACCACCCCAGGTGGTCCGCCACGGTCGTGCGTGGGCGACGCAGACCGCCCGACCCCCGTACATCCGACCAGGTGTATGGGGGTTTTGCGCGTCGAGCGCCCCACAACCCCGGTCGCTGCCCCCACCTCGGCGGCGACACGGAGCGCCCGGTCGGGTGCTCCGCCCAGGAGTTCTCAGGATCGAAAGGAGCCATCGCATGGCTCGTCTGTTCGGCACGGATGGTGTGCGTGGTCTCGCCAACCGGGATCTGACCGCAGAACTGACCCTCGACCTCTCGGTCGCCGCAGCGCACGTGCTGCGCGCGGAGGGCGAGTTCGCGGGGCACCGGCCTCGCGCGATCGTCGGCCGTGACCCGCGTGCCTCCGGTGAGTTCCTCGCCTCCGCGACGATGGCCGGCCTGGCCTCCGCGGGCGTGGACGTGTACGACGCCGGAGTCCTTCCGACGCCCGCCATCGCCTTCCTCGTCGCCGACTACGGTGTCGACCTCGGCGCGATGCTGTCGGCGTCCCACAATGCGATGCCGGACAACGGCATCAAGTTCTTCGCCCGTGGTGGTCACAAGCTCGACGACGCCGTCGAGAACGCCATCGAGGAGCGGCTCGGCGCCGACTGGGAGCGGCCCGTCGGTGACCAGGTCGGGCGGGTGCGTCCGCTCACCGACGGCGCCGAACGTTATCTCGCGCACCTGCTCTCGGCGCTGCCCAACCGGCTGGACGGCCTGCACGTGGTGCTCGACACGGCCCACGGGGCGGCCAGCGAGGTCGCGCCGGAGGCGTTCCGACGCGCAGGCGCCCGGGTGACGCAGATCGGCGGCGAGCCCGACGGTCTCAACATCAACGACGGCTACGGCTCGACCCACCTCGACAAGATCCAGGCGGCCGTGGTCGAGTACGCGGCCGACCTCGGTGTGGCCGTCGACGGTGACGCCGACCGGTGCCTCGCCGTGGACGCCAGCGGCCAGGTGATCGACGGCGACAAGATCATGACGATCCTGGCGCTCGCCATGAAGGAGCGTGACCAGCTGGCCAACAACACGGTCGTCGTCACCGTGATGAGCAACCTCGGCATGCTCCACGCGCTCGACCGCGAGGGGCTGGCGTACGTGCAGACCGCCGTCGGCGACCGCTACGTGCTCGAGGAGATGAAGCGCCGCGGACACACCCTCGGTGGGGAGCAGTCCGGGCACGTCATCATGGCCGAGCACGGCACGACCGGCGACGGCACCCTGACCGGTCTCATGCTGGCGGCCCGGGTCGCGCAGACCGGCCGCACGCTGACGGAGCTCGCCGAGGTCATGACCGAGCTGCCGCAGGTGCTCGTCAACGTCAAGGGCGTCGACAAGGACCGTGCGGGCAGCGACGAGGGCATCCAGGCCGTGGTCAAGGACGTCGAGGCCGAACTCGGCACGTCGGGGCGGGTGCTGCTGCGCAAGTCGGGCACCGAGCCGCTCGTGCGCGTCATGGTCGAGGCCGACACGACCGAACGCGCCCGTGAATGCGCCGACCGTCTGGCCGACGTGGTGCGGGAGCGGCTCGCGCTCTGAGTCGGCCCCGACTGCGCGAAGGGCCCGTCGTCCTGCTGGGACGACGGGCCCTTCGTCTGCCCACGACCTGTTCAGTGGGTCGGTGCCGGGCTCTCGCCGATGTCTCCGACGACCTCGGCGATGCTCGCGCGTCCGTCGGCGAGGGTGTAGGTGAGGCCGACGATCGCGAGTCGGCCGTCCTCCACCCGCTCCGCGCAGCGCGTCGAACGCTCGACGATGAGGTTCACCGTCTGTCGCACGTGCTCGGCCATGAGCTCGTCGACGCTGGTCATGCCCTGGTGCTTGCCCGCCACGACGCTCGGCATGATGCGCTGGACGAGGTCGCGGATGAGTCCCTTGGGCATCGTCCCGCTCTCGACCGCCTCCATCGTGGCGCCCACGGCCCCGCACGAGTCGTGGCCGAGGACCACGATGAGCGGGATGTCGAGCACCTCCGCGCCGAACTCCATGGACCCCAACTCGGTCGGGCCCACGACGTGGCCCGCGGTGCGGATGACGAACAGATCGCCGAGGCCCTGATCGAAGATGACCTCGGCCGCCACCCGCGAATCCGAACACCCGAAGAACGTGGCGAACGGACGCTGGCCGCCGGCGATGTCGGCGCGACGGGCGGCGTCCTGGTTGGGGTGCTGCACGTCGCCGGACACGAATCGTCCGTTACCGGCGAGCAGCTCCCGCCACGCCTCGGCCGGGGTCTGCGGCCGCGATCCGCTCACGCGGGGGACCCGGCATCGACGTCCGTCATGTGACCGTCGGCGCTCTTCCCGTCCTCCAGCCCGGGCCGCTTGCCGATGGTGCGCGCGACGGCCTTCGGGCCGACGGTGGCGAAGAAGTCGTTGCCCTTGTCGTCGACGACGATGAACGCGGGGAAGTCCTCGACCTCGATCTTCCAGACGGCCTCCATGCCGAGCTCAGGGTATTCGAGCACCTCGACGTGCTTGATGCAGTCCTGCGCCAGGCGGGCCGCCGGGCCACCGATCGAGCCGAGGTAGAACCCGCCGTGCGAGGCGCAGGCGTCGGTGACCTGCTTGCTGCGGTTGCCCTTGGCGAGCATCACCTTGGAGCCGCCCGCGGCCTGGAACGTCTCGACGTAGGAGTCCATGCGTCCTGCCGTCGTCGGACCGAAGGACCCGGAGGCCATGCCCTGCGGCGTCTTGGCCGGGCCGGCGTAGTAGACCGGGTGGTCCTTGAGGTACTGCGGCATCTCCTCGCCGGCGTCCAGACGCTCCTTGATCTTGGCGTGGGCGATGTCGCGGGCGACGACGAGCGTGCCGGTGAGGGAGACCCGGGTCTTGATCGGGTGCTTGGTGAGCTCGGAGAGGACGTCGTCCATCGGGCGGGTGAGGTCGATCTTCACGACCTCCGACTCCGCCGCCTCGTCTGCCGCCGCCTGGTCGCCGGCGCCGAGGTGCTCCTCGGTGACGTCGGGCAGGTAACGGCCGGGCTCGAACTCGAGCTGTTCGATGAAGACGCCGTCCTGGGTGATCTTGCCCAGGCACTGCCGGTCGGCCGAGCAGGACACGGCGATGGCCACGGGCAGGGAGGCGCCGTGGCGGGGGAGGCGCACGACGCGGACGTCGTGGCAGAAGTACTTGCCGCCGAACTGCGCGCCGATGCCGAGCATGCGGGTCAGCTCGTGGACCTTCTCCTCCATCTCGATGTCGCGGAAGCCGCGGCCGGTGGCGGCGTTACCCGTCCTCGGGAGGGCGTCGAGGTACTTGGCGCTCGCGTACTTCGCCGTCTTGAGGGCGAACTCGGCGCTCGTGCCGCCGATGACGATCGCCAGGTGGTAGGGCGGGCAGGCCGCGGTGCCCAGGCCGGCGATCTTCTCCTCGAGGAACGTCATGAGCGAATCCGGGTTGAGGATCGCCTTGGTCTCCTGGAACAGGTAGCTCTTGTTGGCCGAGCCGCCGCCCTTGGCCATGAAGAGGAACTTGTAGGTCGTCTCGTGGCCGGGCAGCGTGTCGGCGTACAGCTCGATCTGCGCCGGCAGGTTGGAGCCGGTGTTCTTCTCCTCGAACATGCTCACGGGCGCGTTCTGGGAGTACCGCAGGTTGAGCTTGGTGTAGGCGTTGTAGACCCCGCGTGCCAACGGTTCCTCGTCGACGCCCGCGGTGAGCACGTGCTGCCCCCGCTTGCCCATGACGATCGCGGTGCCCGTGTCCTGACACATCGGCAGGACGCCACCGGCGGCGATGTTGGCGTTCTTGAGCAGGTCGAGGGCCACGAACTTGTCGTTGTCGCTCGCCTCCGGGTCGTCCAGGATCGTCTGCAACTGCGCCAGGTGCGAGGGGCGCAGGAAGTGGGCGATGTCGTGCATCGCGGTCTCGGCCAGGAGGGTCAGCGCCTCTGGCGCCACCTGGAGGAACTCGCGACCGTCGGGCCCGGTCACCACCTCGACACCCTCGGTGCTCAACTGCCTGTACGGCGTGGGGTCGTCGCCCAGGGGGAGCAGGTCCTCGTACGCGAATTCGGCCATCGGTGCAGCTCCTTCGTGCTGACGCGGCGGGGCGCCCGACAACGAGTCGCCTCCGGTGCGCAAGATATCGACACGCCCAGCCTAGTTCGTGGAGTGTCTGATGGGCCGTGGGCCCGCAAAGAGTGCTAGACAACGGATGGACTGTCGGTGAACGCACGGCCCGTCATCGGAGGACTCCGTGGCCCGGCAGGCAACCAGGACGAAGGAGTCAAGGTGTCCAGACGCAGAAGGACCCGGACGACCGTGGCACTGGTCGCGGTCGCCATGGCCGGGACGGTGGGCCTGTCGGCCTGCGGCTCCGGATCGGATGCAGATCAGCGCAATGTACTCACGTGGTACACCAACCCCGACGGCGCGGTGGACGAAGAGGGCAAGGCCAACCAGGCGATCCTCGCGCAGAAGTGCACCGAGGAGGCCGGAGGCGAGTACTCGATCCAGACCCAGTCGCTTCCGCGCGACGCGTCGGAACAGCGTCAACAACTGCTGCGGCGCCTGGCCGCGGGAGACCCCGGAACCGACATCATGAGCATGGACCCGGTGTTCGTCGCCGAGTTCGCCGAGGCGGGGTTCCTCGCCGAGGTGCCGCAGGAGTCGCGGGATGCGCTCACGCAGGACGCGGTGTCCTCGATCCTCGAGGTCTCCACGTGGAAGGACAAGCTCATCGGCGCCCCGATGTGGGCGAACACCCAGTTGCTCTGGTACCGCAAGTCGGTGGCCCAGGAGGCCGGGCTCGACATGAGCGGGGCCGTCACCTGGGACCAGATCATCGACGCGGCTCAGCAGACGGACACCACGATCGGCGTGCAGGCGCGCCGGTACGAGGGGTACGCCGTGTGGATCAACGCCCTCGTCGAGGGCGCGGGCGGTCACATCGTCAAGAACCCCGAGGCCACCGGCAGCGACATTCAGCTCGGGCTGGAGGACCAGGCCGGTCAGGAGGCCGCGCGGATCATCAAGAAGGTCGCCGACACCGGTGTCGCCGGCCCGGCGATGTCCTCCACCAACGAGGAGACCTCGCTGAACCAGTTCACCACCGAGGGCTCGGGTTTCATGCTCAACTGGCCCTACGTGTGGGCCTCCCCGCAGATGGCCGGCATCCAGGACGACGTCGCGTGGACGCGGTACCCGCAGACGATTCAGGGCCAGGAGTCCAAGCCGCCGCTGGGCGGGATCATCCTCGGCGTCAACAGCAAGAGCGACAACGCTCCGGCGTCGTGGAAGGCGATCCAGTGCATCACCAAGAAGGAACACCAGATCCAGTACATGCTGGGCACCGGTAACCCGGCGGCGAACAAGTCCGCGTACGACGACCCGCGGGTCGTCGAGGCCTTCCCGATGGCCAAGGCGCTGCGTGAGTCCCTCGACTCCGGCGCGCCTCGCCCGGTCACGCAGTACTACGGCGACATCTCCACTGCCCTGCAGCGCGTGTTCAGCCCGCCCAACGAGATCTCGCCCCAGTCGACACCCACCGAGGCGACGCAACTCATCAAGGACGTTCTCAACGGGGAGGCACTGCTGTGAGCACCGTCGCCAAGAACGAGGCCGGCGCTGCCGGACGCCCCGCCAAGACCAGGCAGCCCCTGTCCGACCGGGCCAAGGGTGAGCGCAAACTCGGGTGGCTCCTGGCCGGACCCGCCTTCATCATCATGGTCGGGGTCACGGCCTACCCGATCCTCCAGGCGGCCTGGACCTCGCTGTTCAACTACCGCCTGACCGACCCGTCGGCGCGGGAGTTCGTCGGCCTGCAGAACTACGTCACGGCGCTGTCGGACTCGTTGTTCTGGCAGGCGATGCTCGTGACGGTGGGGATCACTGTCGTGACGGTCGTCGTCGAACTGGTCTTCGGCTTCATCATCGCGATGGTCATGCACCGGATCGTCTTCCCGCGCAAGACACTACGCACCATCGTCCTCATCCCGTACTCGATCATCACCGTCGTGTCGGCCTTCGCCTGGTACTTCGGCTTCAGCGTCGGCCCGGGATTCGCCAACCACTGGCTCAACTTCTTCACCTTCGGTATGTGGTCGACGACCTTCGACTGGTTCGGCTCTCAGCTCCCGGCCCTGGTCGTCATCTGTCTGTCCGAGATCTGGAAGACGACGCCGTTCATGTCGCTGCTGCTCCTGGCCGGCCTGGCCCAGGTCGACTCGGCGATGGAGGAGGCGGCCAAGGTCGACGGGGCCACGTTCGGTCAGCGTCTGTTCAAGGTCATCCTGCCCAACATGAAGGCCGCGATCATGGTGGCGTTGCTGTTCCGTACCCTCGACGCCTTCCGCATCTTCGACAACATCCAGATCATGACCGGGGGTTCGCAGGACACGTCCTCGCTCTCGGTCCTCGCCTACAACGCGACCATCAACCGCGTGGAGATCGGCATGGGATCGGCACTGTCCGTCCTGTTGTTCCTCTGCGTGGTGCTCATCGCCCTGCTGTTCATCAAGGGCTTCAAGGTCGACCTTGCAGAAGGAAGGAGCTGACCCGCGATGGGCGCCAACAATTCCAGGGGAACCAACATCTTTCTCGGGATCCTCGCGATCCCGATCATGCTCTGGACGGTCATCCCCCTGCTGTGGATCTTCGCGCTGTCCTTCAAGGACGCCGACTCGCAGTCGAACAACCTCGACGCCAACATCCTCGGCAACTTCTTCCCGAAGTCGCCCACGATGGCCAACTACGAGGACATCTTCGTCGGGTCGGGTTCGGCGATCTTCGTGCCGGCGCTGATCAACTCGCTCATCGTCGTGGCCGTCTCGACGCTGATCTCCGTCGTGCTCGCGATGTTCTGCGCCTACGCCATCAGCCGGCTGGACTTCCCGGGTAAGAAGCTCATCCTGGCCACCGCGCTGACGGTGTCGTTCTTCCCGGTCATCTCGCTGGTCACGCCGCTGTACGACCTGTGGAGCCGGATCGGGTTGTTCGACACCCACATCGGTCTGATCCTGCCCTACCTGTCCCTCACGCTGCCGCTGTCCATCTGGACGATGACGGCGTTCTTCCGCCAGATCCCCTGGGAGATGGAGCAGGCCGCCCAGGTCGACGGTGCGACGAGCTGGCAGGCGTTCCGCAAGGTCATCGTGCCGCTGGCCACGCCGGGCGTGTTCACCACGGGCATCATCACGTTCTTCACCGCGTGGAACGACTTCGTCTTCGCGATCTCGCTGACCGCCGAGAACGCCCGGACGGTGCCGGCCGCGCTCGCGTTCTTCACCGGAGCCTCGCAGTTCGAGCAGCCGACGGGTGCCATCGCGGCGGCCGCGGTCGTCGTCACCATCCCCGTGGTGCTCCTCGTCATGATCTTCCAGCAGCGCATCGTCGCCGGCCTGACCTCGGGTGCGGTCAAGGGCTGAGGCCCGCCGCAACGTTCAAGGAGACTCATTCATGTCCCAGATCCAGCTCAACAACATCGTCAAGAAGTACGGCGACGGATTCCCGGCGGTCAACGACGTGTCCCTGGACATCGCCGACGGCGAGTTCATGATCTTCGTCGGCCCGTCGGGGTGCGGAAAGTCCACGCTGCTGCGCATGATCGTCGGTCTGGAGGACATCACCTCCGGCGACATGATGATCGACGGCAAGCGCGTCAACGACCTGGCGCCGCGTCAGCGCAACCTCGCCATGGTGTTCCAGAACTATGCCCTCTACCCGCACCTGTCGGTGTTCGAGAACATCGCCTTCCCGCTGCGCCTGGACAAGAAGAAGCACAGCGACGAGGAGATCCGCCGCAAGGTGAATGCAGCGAGCTCCATGCTCGAACTCGACGACCACCTCGAGCGCAAGCCCGGAAACCTCTCCGGTGGTCAGCGTCAGCGTGTGGCGATGGGTCGCGCCATCGTGCGTGACGCCGACGCGTTCCTCTTCGACGAGCCGCTGTCCAACCTCGACGCGAAGCTGCGCGGCCAGATGCGTACCGAGATCGCGCGCATGCAGCGGCGCATGGGCATCACGACGGTCTACGTCACCCACGACCAGACCGAGGCCATGACGCTCGGCGACCGGGTCGCGGTGCTGAAGAAGGGCGTCCTGCAGCAGTGCGCCAGCCCACGTGAGCTGTACGAACAGCCGGTCAACCTGTTCGTCGCCGGGTTCATCGGCACGCCGCCGATGAACTTCCTCCCGGCGCGGGTGCAGGGCAACACCCTGTCCCTGCCGTTCGTCGACGTCCCCATCGGCTCCGAACTCGCCGAGCAGGTGCGCGACCGCGACCTCGTCGTGGTCGGCATCCGGCCGGAGTACTTCAAGGACGCGAGCCTCGGCGACGACGCACCGCGCGACGCCGTCCGCTTCCGGGCTCCCGTCGACCAGACGGAGTGGCTGGGCAACGAGCAGTACGCCTACATCCCGTACGAGACCGACGCGGCGGTGCAGGCCAAGCTCGACGAGCTCGACCGCGACCTCGACGGCGAGGGCATGCGCCCGCAGATGGTCGTCAACCTCGACGGGCGTTCCCGCATCCGCGAGGGCGAGGAAGCGGACCTGTACTTCGACCCCCGCCTCATGCATGTGTTCGACCCGGAGTCGGGCCACTGCTACACGCGCGACGAGGAGCGGGCGGCCGAGATCGGGCGTCAGTCCGAGGAGGATCGCCGCCGGGCGCTCGAGCGTGCACGTCAGCGCGAGGGCGGCGAGGGCGGCAACGCCCGCGAGGGCCGCGACGCCGCCGACCGCGAGGCACGCGGAGGATCCACGCAGGCCTGAGTCTCAGGCGTGAGGGGCCGGGGAGCAACGCCTTCCCGGCCCCTCACGCTGTCCGGCGCCGCCGACTCCGGCCACCGCCGACGCGGGATCGACCGCCGGGGCCGGTCGCGAGTGTGCCTCCGCCTGGAGAAGGAGGAGAAGCCTCATCCCTGGGCAGGAGGGGGGAGCGCGGGTTCATCTCGGGGGACGATGTGCGCTGAGGGGTGGCCGCGGGAGGGTGAGGACATGTTCACCACAGCAGCCGCCCTCGTTGGAGTCCTCCTCGTCGCCGTCCTCGCGCTCGGCCCGATCGTCCTGGAAGCCCTCCCGGATCGCGCCGCCCGCGATCCCGAGCTCGCCGCGGCATGGCGCCGGCGGCCCCGCACGGGCGTAGGCCCCCGCGTCCGCCTGCGCACCGTCCGCACCGCTCTCGCCGCTTGATCCGGTGCCGTGCGGAGCGAGGTCGCTCATGGGACAGAATGACCCCATGACGTCATCGACGCCCTCCGCGCCCTCGGACACTCCCGACCAGCCTGCCGGGGGACCGACGGACGACGTCGACCAGCGCCCGCAGCCGCGCTCGCGGGCGCGCGGGAACTGGCGCAGCCTCGTGCTGTCGATGGCGGCGGTCGCCGCGGTCGTGCTCGTCCTGTACTCGATCGTGCCGCGTCCCGAGGCCGTGGACCAGCCCCCGGTCGACGTGGTCCCGGTGGCTCAGCAGGCGCAACGTGACGACGGACTGACCGTCTGGATCCCCGAACTCGGTGAGCCCGGCCGCCCGTGGAAAGCGACGAGCGTGCGCTACCGCGCCTCGGAACAGGGGCCGAAGGCCTGGTACGCCGGCTATCACCGCACCGACGACGACACCGTGTTCGTCGCGGTGCAGCAGATCCCCGCCTCCAGTGAGGACAGCCTCGAGCAGGCCTGGGTCGAGGCCGCGGTCTCCGGCGGCACCCGGCGCGGCACCGTCGACGTCGCGGGCGCCTCCTGGACCTCCTACGCGACCGGCGGTGACCCCGAACGTCGTTCACTCGTCGGTGAACTGGGCGGATTGACCACCGTGGTCTCCGGCCTGGCCGACGACCGGACGCTCGCCTCCGTCGTAGGCTCGCTGCGCCCCTACCAGGGCTGAGACCTCAGTCCGTCTCCGTCTCGGTCTCGTCCTGCGACGACCCCGCACCGGGCCGCCTCAACCGGGCCTCGGCGCGGTCGAGCGCCGCCGTGCAGTGTGCGGCCAGGGCCTCGCCCCGCTCCCACAACGCGACACTCGTCTCGAGGTCGGTCCGACCCGACTCCAGCCGGGCGACGGTCTCGACGAGTGCGTCACGGGCCTGCTCGTAGGACATGCGGGAGATCTCGGGCATCCCGGAGATCTCGGTGGCGTCGGCGACGGTGTCGGTCGGGTCGCTGGGCTCGGTCATGAACGCGCCTTCCTCGTGACGGGGCGGACCCCGAAGTCTCCTCGTGCGACGCGGACCCGCAGGACCTCCTGGGGATCCACGTCCTGCCTGTCGCTGACGATCCGGCCGTCCGCGTGCATGACGATCGCATACCCCCGGTCGAGGGTGCCCTGCGGTGAGAGCGCCCGCAGTTGCCCCTGCAACGCCTCGACCTGGTGACGCCCGCGGTCCAGGCGTGCCCGCACCGCACGTTCGGCCCGGTCGCGGTGCTGCTCGAGCACGGTGCGGTGGGGTGCCAGGGTGGCGTGCGGGTCGGTGAGCACGGGGCGGTCGCGCAGCATCGCCAGATGCCTGCGCTCGGACGCGATCCTCGACTCCAGCGCGGCGCGCGCCCGGGTCGCCGCCTGCACGATGCCGGCCCGTTCGACCTCGACGTCGGGCACGATCCGTTTGGCGGCGTCGGTGGGGGTCGAGGCCCGCACGTCGGCGACGAAGTCGAGCAGGGGGTGTCGACCTCGTGCCCGATGGCGCTGACCACCGGGGTGCGCGCCTCGGAGACCGCGCGCACGAGAGACTCGTTGCTGAAGGGGAGGAGATCCTCGAACGACCCGCCGCCGCGGGTGATGACGATGACGTCGACGGCCGGGTCGGCGTCGAGCTCCCGCAGCGCACCCGTGACCGCGGCGACGGCGTCGGTGCCCTGCACCGGCACCTCACGGACCTCGAACTCCACTGCGGGCCAACGACGCCGGGCGTTGTCGAGTACGTCGCGCATCGCCGCGCTGGCCCGCCCGCACACCAACCCAACGCGTCGGGGGAGGAACGGCAGGGGGCGCTTGCGGTCGGCGGCGAACAGTCCCTCGGCGGTCAGGACGCGCTTGAGGTGTTCCAGGCGGGCGAGGAGTTCGCCCTCCCCGACCGGGCGCATGTCACGTGCCTCGAGCTGCAGGGTGCCGCGCCTGCCCCAGAACGTCGGCTTGGCGTGGACCACGACGCGGCTGCCCTCACGCATCGGCATCCGGTCGAGCACGACGATCGGCACAGTGACCGTCATCGACATGTCCACGTCGGCATCGCGCAGCGTGACGAAGCAGGTGCGCGAGCCGGGGCGCCGGTTGAGTTGGACGAGTTGACCTTCCACCCAGACGGGCGACATCCGGTCGACGTACTCGGAGATCTTCATCGACAGCAGACGGAGCGGCCACGGACGCTCGGCGGACGTCTCGGCCGCCTTCTCCGGCAGGGGCTCACTCACCCGCGCCAGTATGCCAGCGCCTTCCGACATTCCCTGGTCACGACGCTCACTCGACCCGCTCGAGGCAGCAGGCAACGTCTGAGGACGGCATCGCGTGCGCTGCTGTCTCGCCCTCGCTCATTGTCTCGCGGGTGCCGGGGAGGGCGGTGTCCAGGTGCCGCCCAGAGCTCTTTCGTAGGATGAGGCGCGTGACTGACGACAAGAAGGTTCTCCTGGCCGCCCCCGTGGATACTGCGCCGGTGTCGACCGTGCCGTGGTCACCGTCGAGAAGGCGCTCGAGCTGTACGGGGCTCCCGTGTACGTGCGCAAGCAGATCGTGCACAACAAGCACGTCGTGGCCGTCCTCGAGCGGCGCGGAGCGGTGTTCGTCGAGGAGACCGACGAGGTACCCGAAGGTGCCACCGTCGTGTTCTCCGCCCACGGTGTCGCGCCCGTCGTGCACGAGGAGGCGCAGGCGCGCTCCCTCAAGGCCATCGACGCGACGTGCCCGCTGGTCACCAAGGTGCACCGCGAGGCCCAGCGGTTCGCCGGCGACGACTTCGACATCCTCCTCATCGGTCACGAGGGACACGAGGAGGTCATCGGTACCGCCGGTGAGGCTCCCGAGCACATCACGCTCGTCGACGGACCGGACGACGTCGAGAACGTGCAGGTCCGCGACCCCGACAAGGTCGTGTGGCTCTCCCAGACCACCCTGTCGGTCGACGAGACGATGGAGACCGTCCGCCGCCTGCGCGAGCGTTTTCCCCACCTGCAGGATCCGCCGAGCGACGACATCTGCTACGCCACGCAGAACCGGCAGCTCGCCGTGCGACAGATGGCGCCGAAGATCGACCTCATGCTCGTCGTCGGCTCGCGCAACTCCTCCAACTCGGTGCGCCTGGTCGAGGTGGCCGTCGAGAACGGCGCGAAGACCGGGTACCTGGTCGACTACGCCGACGAGATCGACGACGCCTGGCTGGAGGGTGTCACCACCGTCGGCGTCACCAGCGGCGCGTCCGTGCCTGAGATCCTCGTCAACGACGTCCTCGCCTACCTGGCCGAGCACGGCTACGGCGACGTCGAGCCCGTGATCGCGGCCCAGGAGAGCCTGCTCTTCGCCCTGCCCGCCGACCTGCGCAAGGACCTCAAGGCCCGCGGCATCGCCTACGACAGCAAGGTCAAGAGCGACGCCGGAGCCTCCCTGCGCTGAGCAGCCACGCCCCGTCGTGCGGCCCTGAGTCGCGCGCCGGCATGGCCGAGGACTCAGGCGCTGTTTGTGCGCCGTCGCGTGCCGGTGCTGCGTTCGGCGTCGATGGTCACGTCGTCGCGGCGCTGCGGTCCGTCGTCGACGTGATCGAGCAGTTCGGCCGACGTGAGCGGGCGCGGTGCGATGTCGACCACCGGCAGGGTCGGGGGCTCGTCGTGGGTGAGGCCGAGGTCGTGCATCCGGCGGGCCGTCACGAGGACCCGTGATTCGAGCGCGCCGACCATCCCGTTGTAGGTCTCGACGCTGCGCCGCAGCGACGCGCCCATCTTCGAGACGTGGCCGCCCAACGTGCCGAGGCGGGCGTAGAGGTCGCGCCCCAGCTCCAGGAGCTCCCGGGCGTTCTCGGTGAGGGATTCCTGCTGCCAGGTGAACGCGACCGTGCGCAGGAGCGTGAGCAGCGTTGCGGGAGAAGCTAGGACGATCCGCCGACGCATCGCGTGGTCGTACAGCTCGGGGTCGGCGTCGATGGCTGCGGCCAGGGTGGCGTCGGAGGGGACGAAGCACACGACCATCTGCGGCGTCGTCGCGAAACCGCTCCAGTACTCCTTCTTGGCCAGGGCATCGACATGCCCCCGCAAGGACGCGGCGTGGGCGGCGAGCAGGCGTCGGCGTTCGTCGTCCTCGACATCGCCCTGAGCGGTGAGGAACGCCGTGAGGGGCGCCTTGGCGTCGATGACGAGCGTCTTGCCGCCCGGGAGCCGGACCACCACGTCGGGTCTGACGGCCTGGTCATGACGGGTGGTGGCCGCGACCTGCTCGTCGAAGTCGCAGCGGTTGAGCAGGCCGGCGTGCTCGAGGATGCGCCGCAACTGGGTCTCGCCCCAGACTCCCCGCGTGGTCGAGGAGTTGAGCGACCCTGCCAGCGTGCTGGTCTCCTCGTGCAGACGCCGGGTGGTACGGGCGACCTCGCCGAGTCGTTCACCGAGCTGCCCGAATTGCTCCACCCGATCCCGTTCGAGGACGCCCACCTGGCGCTCGACCCGCGCCAGGGCGCTGGTGAGGGGCGCCAGGGCAGCCATGACGGCCTCCTCGTCCTCACCGTGGTGGCGGAGTTCGGTGACGCGCTGCGCCAGGGCGTCGCGTTCGGCGCCGGCGGCGGCCAGCGGAGCGGCGTACCGGCCGCGCGCCATCGCCCAGGTGAGCACGGCTCCGAGCAGGAGACCGAGGATCAGGCCGATGAGGAGCACGGCCACATGCGAGAGGTCCATGACCGCACCGTGACAGCCCCCACCGACAACCCTTCGCGCAGACACGCCGTCTTCAGGTCAAGGTCTTCGCCCACCAGGTGGACGCCTACAGCGAGTTCGTTACCTCCGAAGGCCTCGCAAACAAGCACATCGCAGAACGCATCGAAACGGTCGCCATCACCACCGTTTCGGTGCGTTCTGCGATGTCGTCACGCCGAACGGCCCGTGACGACCGCAGAACATCGCGCGTGGAATGCCGGGCGACATCGGCACGTCGGCGCAGAACGCGTGGTCGGAGTGTCGCCGCGGTCGTCCATCTGATAGACGGACGTCATGACTTTCGAGTTCGACCAGGCGATGGCGCTGAGCGCCGAGGACCCCGGCAGTTTCACCGGCAGGCTCGACGGGGCCTGGGCCATCGGTCCGGCCGTGAACGGCGGTGTCCTCATGGCGCTCGCAGCGGCGGGCCTGCGTGAGGTGCTCGGCTCCGGTGAGGTGCCCCACAGCGACCCGCTGGCCCTCAGCGCCTACTTCCTGTCGGCCGGTGCGCCCGGTGACATCGCCGTCGCCGCGGACGCGCTGCGCCGGGGACGGACGTTCTCCACCGGGCAGGCCGTGTTGACCCAGACCGGCGCCGACGGCGTGCCCGTCGAGCGGCTGCGGGCGCTCGCCACCTACGGCGATCTCGCGGCGTCCGACCAGGTGCATCGCTCGATCGAGCCGCCGGACCTGCCCGACCCCGACGACTGCATCGCCACCGCCACGGCGCGTGGGAAGGGGCCCGACGCGCCGCCCCTCATGCACCGGCTCGACCTGCGCCTGGACCCGGCGACCGCCGGGTGGGCGGCGGGCCGACCCTCGGGGCGTGGGGAGATGCGCGGGTGGATCGGTTTCGCCGACGGCCGCGTACCGGACCCCGTCGCGCTGCTGTTCTTCCTCGACGCGATGCCGCCGACGTCCTTCGACCTCGGGATCGGTGGCTGGGCGCCGACGTTGGAGTTCAGTGGGCACGTGCGCGGTCGCCCCGCTCCGGGCCGGCTGCGCATGCAGACCCGCTCGCACACCCTTACCGGCGGCCTGCTGGAGGAGGACGCCTGGATCTGGGACTCCACCGGGCGTCTCGTGGCCCAGTCCCGTCAGTTGTGCAGCGTGCGCATCCCCGAGTCCGGGCCGGTCATCGCCGCGGCGGGCGACCGGTAGACTCCTGGACTCGTGGCACTCACCATCGGAATCGTCGGTCTCCCCAACGTCGGCAAGTCGACGATGTTCAACGCGCTGACCAAGAACAACGTGCTCGCGGCGAACTACCCGTTCGCGACGATCGAGCCCAACGTGGGCGTCGTCCCGCTCCCCGATCCCCGGCTGAACACGCTCGCCGAGATCTTCGGCAGCGAGAAGATCCTGCCGGCGACGGTGAGCTTCGTCGACATCGCCGGGATCGTGCGCGGAGCCTCCGAGGGGAGGGCCTGGGCAACAAGTTCCTCGCCAACATCCGTGAGGCCGATGCGATCTGCCAGGTCATCCGCGCGTTCGCGGACGACGACGTGGTGCACGTCGACGGCAAGGTCGACCCCAAGGGCGACATCGAGACGATCAACACCGAGCTGATCCTCGCCGACCTGCAGACCCTCGAGAAGGCCGTGCCGCGGCTGGAGAAGGAGGTCAAGGGCAAGCGGATCGACAAGTCCGTCCTCGACGCCGCGCTGGAGGCGCAGAAGATCCTCGAGGCCGGAGACACGCTGTTCTCCCGCCGCGACCAGGTGGACTTCGCCGCGTTGCGCGAGCTGGGACTCATGACGACCAAGCCGTTCCTCTACGTGTTCAACGTGGACGAGGACCAGCTCGTCGACGAGGCCGCCAAGGCCGAGCTGCAGGCGCTCGTCGCGCCGGTCGAGGCCGTCTTCCTCAACGCCAAGCTCGAGATGGACCTGGCCGAGCTCGAGCCGGAGGAGGCCGCCGAGCTCCTGGAGTCGGTCGGCGTCGACGAGCCGGGCCTGGACAAGCTCGCGCACACCGGGTTCCGCACCCTGGGCCTGCAGACCTACCTCACCGCCGGCCCCAAGGAGTCGCGCGCCTGGACGATCCGGCAGGGCTGGACCGCGCCGCAGGCCGCGGGCGTCATCCACACCGACTTCCAGAAGGGCTTCATCAAGGCCGAGATCGTCGGCTTCGACGACCTCGTCGCCGCCGGCTCGATGGCCGACGCGAAGGCTGCCGGCAAGGTCCGCATGGAGGGCAAGGACTACGTCATGTCGGACGGAGACGTGGTGGAGTTTCGGTTTAACGTCTGACGTTATTGACGTCTTGCGTTATGGATGAGACGCTGGACGCGTGATTCGATCCTTCGGCGACCGTGACACGGAACTGGTCTGGCTTCGTGAATCGGCGCGAAGAATCGATCCACGGATCCACAAGGCGGCGAACAGGAAACTGCGCCAACTGGATGCTGCGACCTCGCTCAACTCGCTTCGGGTTCCGCCAGGAAACCGGCTCGAAGCACTGAAGGGTGACCGGAAAGGCCAACACGGCATCCGGGTCAACGACCAATGGCGTATCTGCTTCGTGTGGACCGACGCGGGCCTAGCGAACGTGATCATCGAGGACTACCACTGAGGTGCACCATGACCGAGAAGCTCTATCCGCCGATTCATCCTGGCGAGATCCTCATGGAGGACTTCATAGAGGGGTTCGGTATCACCCAGCACAAGCTCGCCGTGTCCATCGGCGTGCCGCCTCGCCGCGTCAACGAGATCGTGCACGGCAAGCGGGCGATCACGGCTGACACGGCGCTGCGCTTGGGCCGCTACTTCGGGGTGGAGCCTCAGTTCTGGCTCAACTTGCAGTCGCGCTACGAATTGGAGCTCGCAGAGGACCGAGTCGCGGAGCAGGTCGCGGCGATCTCGCCGATCCAGGCAGCCTCGTGACTGAGGTCCGCCCCTACCAGAGTGAAGACAAGGTGACCGTTCTGGCTCTGTCGCTGCGTTCTTGGGAGCCCGTCTTCTCGGCGCTGGAAAGCGAAGTGTCCTCGTTCGTGTACGAGTGCTTCTATCCACGCGGCTGGCGCATTCGTCAGGAGGCGGACCTGGCCGAGGTCCTTGACGAAGAGGCCGGGCGCATCGACGTTGCGGTGATCGACAGCCAGGTCGTCGGTTGGGTGTGCACTCGATTGCATCCGGAAGACGACATGGGTGAGGTGTACGTCCTCGCTGTCGATCCTGACCATCAGCGCCAAGGCATTGCTACCGCTCTGATGGATCGCTCTTTCGAGCGAATTCGGGATGCCGGGCTCAGGATGGCGATGGTCGAGACGGGTGGTGACTCGGGACATGCCCCGAGCCGGGCAACGTACGAGGCAGCCGGCTTCCAGCGATGGCCCGTCGCACGCTACTTCAAGGACTTGATGCAGAACTGAAGTGACGGGCGTCTACGGGTTGTGCAGTCTGCTTGATGTTCGGCCTGTACAGAACCCGGTGGAGTAATCGCTTCAACGTCTGCGCGCAGGGGCTCGCACGCCGTCATGGAGCGCCTTGCCTCGGGCGCAGGGCAGTCGTAATGTAGGTACGTACCTACTTAAGGCGGTTCCCATGACGACGATGAGCGCCCGCGAGTTCAACCGGGACGTCAGCGCGGCCAAGCGCGAGGCGGCCCGGGGGCCGGTCGTGATCACGGATCGTGGCGAGCCGGCGTTCGTGCTGCTCTCGATCGATGAGTACCGCCGACTGGGCGAGGACGGCGTCGACGTCGTGGAGCGTCTGAGCATGGAGGACGACATGGACATCGACTTCGAGCCGCTGCGTCTGGAGCTCAAGGTCCCCGAGCTGTGAGCTTCCTGCTCGACACGAACGTCGTCAGCGAGCTGAGGCGATCGCGACGCCAGGCGGACCCGGGGTTGCTGCGGTGGGTGTCGGCGCGCCGACCGTCGGACCTCTACCTCTCCGTCGTGACGGTGCTTGAGATCGAGTTGGGGATTGCCCGTCTCGGCCGACGGGACGTGGCCCAGGCACAGCGCCTCCAAGCATGGCTGGAGGACGACGTGCTCGAGGTGTTCGACGGACGAGTCCTCGCGGTCGACGTCCCCGTAGCGCGACGCGCGGCGCGACTTCACGTCCCTGACCCGCGGCCTGAGCGCGATGCTCTGATCGCAGCCACGGCCGTGGTGCACGGACTGACCGTGGTCACACGCAATGTTGCAGATTTTCCACCGATGGGCGTCGCGCTCATCAACCCATGGGGCCACAGCTGAAACCAGCGAGCGTTTCGCGACGCTTTCTGCGCAGTGCTTGACCCTCACACCGTGTCAGCCGGGACAAAGGAGTCGTCCTGAAGTCCCAGCCCTCCCTACGCCTCGTCGTCCGGACCGCGACCCTCGACCCGGACCACATGGGCGAGCACATCGGCCCGATGTCCGACGCGGTCGCCGACGCACTCGGCCACGCCGCGGGCGCGCTCGAGACGCCCGTGGCGACCTACGCCCCCACCGACGACGGCCTGGACGTCGCCGTCGGCCACGCGACCAACCTCAGCGAGGCACCGGACGGCGCGGAGCTCATCGACCTGCCCACCGTCGAGGCCGTGTGCGGCGTGCACCTGGGACCGATGGCGACGATCCAGGAGAGCCGGCAGAAGATGCACCGCTGGATCCACGAAGCGGGTGGACGGGTCCACAAGCCCGACCCGACAGGATCGAACCGGAGAAGTCGGGTGGCGCTCATCCCGCCCCGCGCAGAGTGGGAGACGAAGGGAGCGACCATGATCGGAATCCTCAACCGCCTCGTCGACGAGATCGAGCAGTGCCTCCACGACCATGACGACCTCGACGTCGACGGACTCGCCCAGTCGTCGGGAACGACGGGGTATCACGCCCGTCGCATGTTCTCGTCGCTCGCCGGGATGTCGGTGTCCGAGTACGTGCGTCGGCGGCGCATGACCGTCGCCGCTGCCGACGTGATCGGCGGGGAGGATCTGCTCACGATCGCCGTGCGCTACGGGTACGGCTCGACCGAGGCCTTCGGGCGAGCGTTCCGCGCCGTACACGGCACGAGTCACGGCGACGTACGCCGTGACGGCGGCCCCCTTCGGAGTCAACCGCTGCTCAGGTTCCGCCTCACCGTCGAAGGGAGCGCCCCCATGGACGCCCGAATCACCGCACGACCCGCCTTCCGCCTCATCGGCCACGCAGCCCGCGTGCCGCTCATTCACGAAGGCGTCAATCCGCACATCCAGCGGCACATCGCCGCTCTGCCCGTCTCCGAGCACGATCGCCTCAAGCAGCTCAGCAGCACCGAGCCGGCGGGGTTGCTCCAGGTCAGCGCCGACGTCGACCCCGACTACGCCGAGGGCAGCGAGTTGACCTACCTGCACGGGGTGGCGGTCGAGGTCGCCACCGACGTTCCCGGTGACCTCGACGTCATCGAGGTGGGCGCGGGGGAGTGGGTGGTCTTCCGCACCTCCGGGCCGCATCCCGCGGCTCTGCAGGAGGCCTACGCGGCGTCCGCGACCGAGTGGTTCCCCGCCAACCCGTGGCGGCTGTGCCCCGGCCCGTCCATCGTTTCCGTGCTCGACCGCGCCCCCGACTTCAGCACGGCCACCTGCGAACTCTGGTTCCCGATCGAGCGCGCCTGAACGAGATGCCGTCCGGGCTCGGAGGCACCGACACCCCGGCGTCACCGCTTCGTGCGGTCGGGCGTCGAATCGTGGTGGAGTTCAGGAGTACACGCCCGGCATCTCGCAGAAGAGGTGGAGAAGTGTCGACGCTCGTCGAGCCAGAACAGGTGCGCCGCGATGACGTGCTCCCGAGGGGCGGTTCTGATGGGCGGTGACGAGCGGTCCCTTCGGGGGCGGGTCGCCCTGATCACCGGCGTGAGTCGTCGGCAGGGCATCGGGTTCGCCGTCGCCTCGCGGTTGGCTGCTGCCGGGGCGGACCTCTTCCTCACCCACCATCGCCCCCACGACGAGGACCAGCCCTGGGGCGCGGACGATCTCACAGCCGTGCTCGAGGGGGTCCGCGGTCGGTGCGTCGACGAGCAGCAGCAGGTGAGGGAGCTCGCCGTGGATCTCGTGGACCCCGACGCCGCCGACAGGGTCGTGAGCAGCGTGGTCGCGGCCTTCGGGCACATCGACATCCTCGTCTGCAACCACGCGCGCTCCGGCGGAGACGGCCCGGTGGGCAGTCTCACTGCCGAGATGCTGGACGCGCACTGGGCCGTGAACACGCGGGCCTCGCTGCTGCTGGTCCAGGCGTTCGCCGCTCAGCACGACGGGCGCGCCGGTGGTCGGGTGGTGCTCATGACCTCGGGTCAGGGGCTCGGGCCGATGCCCGGCGAGATCGCCTACGCCGCGTCCAAGGCCGCCCTGGCCGGCATCACCCTGAGCCTGGCCGACCAGCTGGCCGACGCCGGGATCACCGTCAACACCGTCAACCCGGGGCCGGTCGACACCGGCTACATGACACCCGAGCTCACGGCGCAGCTCGCCCCGATGTTCCCCCTCGGGCGGATGGGCGAGCCCGACGACCCGGCCCGCCTCATCGCCTGGCTGGTCAGCGACGAGGGCCGCTGGATGACGGGGCAGGTCATCAACACTGAGGGTGGTTTCGCGCGGTGGCGACCACCCGCAACCCGTGAGTGAGCATCCCGAACGACACCGAAACGGTCGTCATCACAGCCATGTCGCTGCCGTGTGCGCTGTCGTCTCCGGGTGACGAGAACTGCGGAGGGTCACGCGATCAGACCGGCTCGCGCCCGATGCTGCTGGCGAGGCAAGGGCTCGAACGGGGTCAGGACAGCCTGGGTGAGGAACGGTGCGAGGGCACCCGCGACGGCGGACGGATCGGACATCTGCGGGTTGGGACCGGTGTCGATGACGGTCGTCGACACGTTCGGTCTGCGCGCCTCCACCTCCTTCGCCCGCTCGAGGAGTGCGCTGTCGACTCCCTCCGAGGGCAGGACGAGCAGGTAGGGGAGGTCGACCTGCTCGAGCAGCCCGGCGTGCGGGTACACCTCGGCATCCGGGTCGATCGCGTAGAGGCGCCGCAGCGTGTCCAGCGTGGGAAGGCGCACGAACCCACCGTCGGCCGTCCTGCCGATGGTGCAGGTGATCCGGTCGGCGAACCGCGCCTCCTCGTCCTCGATGAGGAAGTCGTGGATGGAGTTGCGCGCCAACTCCAGCATGATCGTCCTCATCCCCGCCTCGTCCGCGCTGGTGGCGCCCAGCTTCATCCGCTCAGCGAGACCCTCGAGGACCTCGTCCGAGGACAGGAAGGCCAGGAACTCGGCCGTCTCCTCGCGGGTGCGCAGGCACCACCCACAGACGTTGACGACGCCCGAGGCCAGGTCCGGCTGCTGCTGTGGAGTTGATCGGTGGATGGCGTGCTTCTGGTGGGGGTGAGTGGCGTTAGCTGGTGATGAGGGTGCTGTGGTTCCCCCCGAATCGTGGAGGGCTTCCCTATGCGGCTTCCCGGTCGAGGGCCGCGGTGTTCTCGTAGCTGACGGGGCTCATCATGCCCGCCGAGCTGTGCCGGCGGTCGTGGTTGTAGAACCCGTAGCACCAGTCCAGCACAACGGCCCGAGCGGCGCGGGTGTTGGTGAACTCGTGTCGCGACAGCACCTCCCACTCCAGGGAGGAGAAGAACGCCTCGGCCGCGGCATTGTCGAAGCACGATCCGACCCGGCCCATCGACTGGCGGACCCCGAGTTGACGGCACAGTCTGGTGAACGAGTTCGCCGTGTAAGTCGAGCCTCGGTCGGTGTGGAAGATGACGCGCTGGGTCTCGTCGGTGCGCCAGTCGGGACCGTTGACCGCGTCCACGCCGCCACGGGCCGCGACGGCCATCTTGAGCGCCGAGCAGGCCAGTTCGGCGTCGGGATGCAGCCCGGTGGCCGCGCCGAGCAGACGCCGGGAGTAGAGGTCGATCACGGTCGCCAGGTACAGCTTCGGGCCCGGCCGGCCGTGCTCGTCGACGGTCGGGATCTCGGTCATGTCGCCGACCCACCTTGCGTTGGGCCGCTGGGCGGTGAAGTCCCGCTTGAGCAGGTCAGGGAACTTCGGCGCGGTCTTGTCTTGCCTGGTCAGCCCGTTGCGACGTTTGATCCGACGCGCAACCAGGCCCTGGCGACGCATCGAGTCCGCGACGGTCTTCTCGCTGACCTGCCAGCCGTCGTCACGCAGATCATGGACCAAGCGGGGCGAGCCATGCAGGCCGCGCTTGCTCGTGAACATCACCTTCACGGCCCGGTCGATGGTGTCGCGGCGACGGTCCCGAGAGGTGTGCAGACCGCTGGACGCCGACGGTCCGGTGGCACGGGTGAGCCACTTGTAGAACCACGCTAGGGACACCCCCAGCAGCAGGCAGGTCACGGTGTGTGGCACCCGGTAGTTGGTCCTCTGGTCGGCGATGAAGCGTGCCACGCTCACTTCGTCGCCTCCTTGACCCACAGGACCACGGATCGCTTGAGGACATCACGCTCCATCCGGAGCTCGGCGACCTCGGCACGCAGCCGCTTGAGCTCCTCGACGTCGTCCTTCGACAACCCTCTGGTGCCCTCGGCAGCCTCGCGTGCGCGGTTCACCCAGTTGCCCAACGTGCCCTCGTTCACGCCAAGGTCGCGCGCGATCTGGGCGATCGGCTTCCCGGTCTCTTCGACGATCCGGACAGCTCCCTCACGGAACTCCCGGTCGTACTTCTTCCGCTTCTCTGGCATCTCGATCCTCATTGTCGATGCCTCTACGGTCCGGGGGAACCTCAGTGCTGGCGGCTGCTTCGATGACGTCGTCGGTGATGGTGTCGAGTTGGTTGATCTTCAGGACGCGTCCGATTTGGGGGAAGAGGCGCTCGAGGAGGCGGAAGTTGCCTCGGGTGATGCGTTCGATCGCGGCGATGGCCTGGGCGTCGGTGAAGTCTTCGGGGTCGAGGGTGCGGCCGAGGCGCTTCCAGTGGCAGGTCAGGACGAACAGCAGTTCCTCGCGCGCGAGGGCGCGGTAGCGGTGGGAGAACCCGAGGCGGCTGTAGAGCTGGGGGTAGTGGCGGAACCGCTGGTCGATGCCGGGCATCCCGATGAACATGAGGGCGACGTGGTGGCGGTCGTGGAGGTCTCGGAGTAGCTCGAGTGAGGTCGGCGTGAGACGTTCGGCCTCGTCGATGATGATCAGCTCGGTGAAGTCGATGGTGCGGGGAACTTCGGTGGTCGTGATCTTCCCGATCGCGCAGAGATGCTCGTAGATCAGCACTCCGACCTTGCCGCGGTAGAACTCGATGTCGCGCATGAGATCGCGGTGCTTGGCGAGGACCTCTGGGGTGTAGAACACGGTGCGGGAGCGGTGGGCGGCGGCGTAGTGTTTCAGGTCGGCCTCGCTGAAGTTCCCCCTGGAGCGTAGAGGCATCCACAATGAGGGATCGAGATGCCAGAGAAGCGTAAGAAGTACGACCGGGAGTTCCGTGAGGGAGCGGTCCGGATCGTCGAGGAGACGAACAAGCCGATCGCGCAGGTCGCTCGCGATCTTGGCGTGAACGAGGGCACGCTGGGCAACTGGGTCCAACGCGCCCGTGCCGCACGCGAGGGTCATGGAGAGCTGTCCAAGGACGACTACGAGGAGCTGAAACGGCTGCGCGCCGAGGTCGCCGAGCTGCGGATGGAGCGTGATGTCCTCAAGCGATCCGTGGTCCTGTGGGTGAAGGAGGCGACGAAGTGAGCGTGGCACGCTTCATCGCCGACCAGAGGACCAACTACGCCGTGCCACACGCCCTTGTCTGCTCGCTGCTCGGAGTCTCCGAAGCGTGGTTCTACAAGTGGATCAAGCGCGCCGACGGTCCCGGCGCTGCCAGCGGGCTGTTCACCGACACCGACCGCCGCCGCGACACCGTCGACCGCGCGGTGCGCGTCGCGTTCAAGAACGCCAAGGGCCTGCACGGCTCACCGCGCTTGCACGCCGACCTGCGCGAGGCTGGCTGGCAGATCAGCGAGAAGACGGTCGCCGAGTCGATGCGCCGCCAAGGCCTGGTCGCCCGCGTCATCAAGCGGCGCAGCGGCCTGACCAGGCAGGACAAGACCGCACCCAAGTTCCCGGACCTGGTGCGTCGCAACTTCACCGCGCCGGCGCCGAACTGCAAGTGGGTCGGCGACATCACCGAGATCCCCACGGCCGAGGGCAAGCTGTACCTGGCCACCGTGATCGACCTGTACTCGCGCCGGTTGCTCGGCGCGGCCACCAGTGCCCACCCCGACGCTGACCTGGCGTGCGCGGCGATCCAGATGGCCGTGACCGCTCGCGGCGGCAAGGAGGCGATCTGGCGCGAGGACGAGTCCGACCGGGTCATCTTCCACACCGACCGGGGCTCGACCTACACGGCGACCTCGTTCACCCGGCTCTGCGCCGACCTCGGGATCCGCCAGTCGATGGGCCGGGTCGGGTCGTGCTTCGACAACGCCGCCGCCGAGGCGTTCTTCTCCTCCCTGGAGTGGGAGGTCCTGTCCCGGCAGGCGTTCGACACCCGAGCCCAGGCCCGGGCCCTGGTCATCGACTGGGCCTACGGATTCTACAACCACCAACGCCGGCATAGCGCGGCTGGCATGATGTCACCGGTCAACTACGAGCAGTCCACCGCAGCGTCCGTCCCGGACGCCGCGTAGCCCGAAGCCCTCCACGATCCGGGGGAACCACACGCTGCGTGGCCCCCAGGCTTGGATGAAGGGTTCGAGGGTGTCCCAGTGGGCGTACCGGCGGGCGGACTGCGTCTTACCAACCCCGGCCTCGCCGTGGCAGATGCCGATGGTGACGTCCTTGCGGATGGCGCCGGCGAACTCGGTGAAGCGGCGGTGTTCCTTGGTGACGATGAAGTCGCGGTTCATCTACTCGTCCTCTTCGTAGGTCTTCAGGCGCTTCCTGGGCCGTCGCGCGGGAGCGGGCGGGTCGTCAGGGGGTCGTGGAGTCGTGGGGATGCGGTCGTTGATGTCTTTGCGCAGTTGCCGGCGGCGGGCTCGTCGGGCGGTTTCGATGTCGTGGAGGCTGTAGCGCTGGTTGGGGTGGGCTTCGTCAATCGCTGTGCATACGAAGGAGTCGTGGTCGTAGACCCGGATCTCGGACAGGTCCCGGGGGTCGTAGCGGATGGTGACCGTGCGCCCGACGAACGAGGCGAGCGTGGGCGAGAGGTAGCGCTGGCCTTGGAAGTGGATCCCGTCGCGCTGGACGGTGCGATGCTTGGAGACCCGCAGAAGTAGCCCGTCGAGCTCTTCGAGACTCTCGGGGAGTCGCGGCAGCCATCCCTCAGCGATCCAGGCCACCTTCGGGCTCGTGCGGATCGCGGTGTGCGTGCGCTGGTTGTACTGGCCGACGAACTCCCCGACGGCTCGGTCGAGACCAGGAAGGTCCAGCACCGGCACGGGGTGTGGGTGTCCAGGGGTGAGGCGCCCGGGCAGGGTCGCGAGCAGTTCGGTGTTGACGGTGTGGAAGAACCGCTCGATCTTTCCTCTGCCCTGGGGGCGGGCGACGGCGGAGTGGATGATGCGGATCTTCAACGCGATCGCGGTGTACTCGAGATGATGGCTGGTGAAGTCGCTGCCATGGTCGACGTAGAGCACGTCCGGGATGCCGCACATCGGCCAGGCGGGGTCGCTCTTGGGCCAGATCGCTTGGCGCAGCGCCAATGCGGTGTTCATCGCCGAGGGCGCACCCTCGAAGACCATGTACCCGCAGATCGCCCGCGAGAAGTCGTCCATGACCGTGGTCAACCAGGGCCTGGATGGTCTCCCGCTGGGGTCCTTGATGAGGATGTCGAGCTCGGTGTGGTCGACCTGCCACAGGGCATTGGGCTGCTCTGCACGATGGCGGAAGACGAGCTCGTGGCGATCCCGGTAGGACGCTGGCCCCTCAAGCGCGAGCGTCACCATCGCTGGATCCAATGCCTGCACGACCGACCGCACCGTCGCGTAGCTCGGCGTGCTCACGCCTCGTTGTGCAGCCTCGGCTACGGCCAGGCGGTGCAGCGTCGCGATGGTCGGGCGAGGCTTGGTCAGAGCCAGGTGCTCCACGAACGCCAGCAGCTCAGGCGCGGTCCGACGCACGCCGGCATCGGCGCGCTGCGCCCGCTCAAGAGCCGAGATGCCACCTGTCCGGTAGAGGCTGTGCCAATGCGAGAGCGTTCGCTCTCCCACTCCGGTCTCCCGAGCGAGGCTCGCCAGTGGGATGCCGTCTTCGACGTGGAGCCGCAGGATCTTCCACTTCTGCGGCCCGTCCATGTCACGCCTGCGCGATGCTCTCGCGAGCGGCGGCGTCCCGCTGGTGGCGGTAGAGCGTCGCCCGTGACCATCCCACCAGGCGCGCCGCCTCCTCAGCGGTGCGCCCCTTCGCTCTCTCTTCGGCAGCGATCGCGAGCTTGCGATCCACGACCTCCGGGTTCACGGGCGGCCGGCCGAATTTCGTGCCCTGGGCCCGGGCTGCTGCGATTCCCGCGTTGACGCGCTCGGTGATCAGCTCGCGTTCGTACTCCGCCAGTGTTGCCAGCATCCCGAGCATGAGCCGGCCCGACGACGTCTCGGGATCGATCCCGTCGGAGACCGACTGGATCTTCACGCCGCTGTCCCGCAGCAGGTTCACGGTGTTGAGCACGTCGATCAGCGACCGGCCCAGTCGGTCGATCCGCCAGACCACCACCGTGTCCCCAGGCTCCGCGTAGGCCAGGAGCTTCTTCATGCCCGGACGCTCCGCTGCGCTTTTCGCCCCGGATGTCACGTCCGAGAACACGTCCCGCTTTTGCACGCCGGCGGCAAGGAGAGCGTCGAGCTGCAGTGCCGGGTCCTGCCCCGCCGTCGACACTCGCGTGTACCCCAGAAGCCTCATTGCCACATGATGCCCCATAAAATCGCTCCGTCGGAAGATCTGAGACGAAGAACGGTGCGACGACTTCTCGAGACACTCCGGCCAACTGTCGGCCCAGCTCGAGACGATCCGCCCGCCACCCGAGCGGATGTCTCACAAAACTGTACCTTCACGAGATGCTTGGTCATCCGGCCGGATATGCAAGAACCATCGAGCGGAGAATCAACCTCTTGATACTCTTGCGGCATGAGGATCATCGTGTGTGGGGCAGGTATGGGTGGTCTCGCGCTGGCACACGGACTCTCGGGGAAGGCTGAGGTCGTAGTTGTAGAGCAGGATGTCGCTGCCGCGGAGACGGGCGGGTATCGCATTAGCCTCAACGATGAAGCCTGCGGCGCACTCGCAGATTTGATCCCAGGGGCGCTGATGGAAGAAATCCGGCTGGTATCAGACACCGGGAGCGCGTTCGAGCAGTTCACCATCGCGGACTCCCAATTGCGTCCGATCGTGGTCGCGGCTGAACCCACCGGACAGGACCGCATCTTGGCGCAACGCCAAGTGCTGAGAGTCCTGCTTGCGAGGGACATCAGCGCCTCGATCCGATTTGGATCGACAGTGCGCGATGTAGCACAGGATGACACGGGTGCAGCGGTCACGCTTTCAGATGGCTCCGTTGTTGATGGTGACCTTGTGGTGGCCGCCGACGGCGCAAATTCGACGGTCATCTCTTCGTTCCTCGGCACGTCGCCCACCCGCGATCTTGGTCTCACCGGTATTGCGGGATGGGCACCGCTCGGAACAGACGACCCGCCGACCTACCTGCGCCGGGGTCCGGCCTTGGCGTTCGGGGCCGACGGCACCGGCGTCTTCCTCTCGATCTACAACCCCCCTCGCGAGCTGCGACCGACCCGACAGTTGCGGCTTTGACCGGCGGGCCAGCTCTTATCTGGGGCACGATTAACCGCAGCGAGAGCCTCAGGGGCACCCGACACACATCGGCAGGTGACCTGGTCCAGCAGGCGGGCGCGTTGCTCACGCGATGGTCGCCCTGGCTAACCGAGCACGTGTCGGCCTCGGACCTCGAACGTGTTGCAGCGTTCAGGTTCCGGGCGGCAAACCCATCCGGACCGATCGCAGATTGGACGCCTCGCAGTGTCACAGGGCTCGGAGATGCGATCCACGCGATGCCACCGACCGGCGGTCGGGGTGCGTCGACGGCCATCTGTGATGCCGCCGACCTCGTTGATGCCATCACCGAGCATCTGGATGGCGCCCCGTTACACTCCGCACTCGCCCGCTACCAGCGTTCTATATCACCCCGGGCCCGCGCAGCGATCCGTGAGTCCCTTGGTCCCGTGCGAGTAATCAACGCTCTGCGTCATCGACCAGCGCAAGCCCTGGCCCGACCTCTGCTGAGCGTCGCGGGTGCGTGGGGACAGCGTCGCTATCGCGGCACGCCATGAAGGCGGCGCTCCGATCAGGAGGTGACCCCAACCTTGTCTTGGTGCTGTGGGAATTGCAGCAAACTGCGCGTGAAGCCGCACGTCATCTCGAGCGGACAACCAGAGCCGCGGGGATCAGCACGGCCGAGTTCGGCGTGCTGGCGTGCACAACCGATGACCCTGGGATCACGCAGGCGCAGATCGCGCGCCAACTCCATATTCGCCCTCAAGCGCTTACCGCTACCGTCAACAAGCTCCAGCGCCGCGGCCTCATCCGCGGCAGTACCGAGGGCCGTGGTCGACCATCTCACCTCACAATCACCGATCAGGGACGAACTGCCCTCGACGCCGCATGGCCATCGATCGTCGCCCTCAATGAGCCCGCTAACCTGCAGCTCACAGAGGATGCAGCGAGCTCTCTTGCCGCACGGGACTGCTGCACGGGTAGGTGACACCGAGTCTGTGGTGCTCTGAGGCGCCGCAGGGAAGGATGTGCACCATGCCCAAGCCCTATCCCCAGGAGTTCCGGGACGATGTCGTCCGGGTCGCCCGTCAACGCGAGGAGGGGGTGACGATCAAGCAGGTGGCCAAGGACTTCGGGATCTCCGAGTCGTGCCTGACGAACTGGATGACCCAGGCCGACCGCGACGCCGGCATCAGGCCCGGCGCCGACCGCGAGGAGCTGGCCGAGCTGCGCGAGGCCAAACGGCGCATCCGGCTGCTGGAGCAGGAGAACGAGGTCCTGCGCCGCGCCGCGGCGTACCTGTCTCAGGCGAACATCTCCCCAAAATGATGTACCCGCTCGTCCGCGAGCTGGCCGGCGACGGGATCCCCGTCACGGTGACGTGCCGGGTGCTGAAGATCGCTCGTCAGCCGTACTACCGGTGGCTGAAGGAACCGGTCACCGACGCCGAGCTGGCGGCCGCCTACCGCGCGAACGCGCTGTTTGACGCCCACCGCGACGACCCCGAGTTCGGGCACCGGCTGCTGGCCGACGAGGCCCGTGAGGCCGGGGAGGGCATGTGCGACCGGACCGCGTGGCGGATCTGCTCGGAGAACGGCTGGTGGAGTGTGTTCGGTAAGAAGCGCGGCAAGAACGGCAAGCCCGGTCCGCCGGCGCATGAGGACCTCGTCGAGCGGGACTTCACCGCGGCCGGCCCGAACCAGCTGTGGCTGACCGACATCACCGAGCACCCCACCGGTGAGGGCAAGCTCTACATGTGCGCGGTCAAGGACGTCTGGTCGGGCCGCATCGTCGGCTACTCCATCGATGCCCGGATGAAGTCACGCCTGGCGGTGCAGGCCCTGGACAACGCCGTGGCGACCCGCGCCGCGCACGGCATGGACGTCGCCGGCTGCATCGTCCACTCCGACAGGGGCAGCCAGTTCCGGTCGCGGAAGTACCTGGCCGCGCTGCGCCGCCACCACCTGGTCGGATCCATGGGCCAGGTCGGCACGAGCGCCGACAACGCCGCGATGGAGTCGTTCTTCGCTCTCCTGCAGAAGAACGTCCTGGACCGCCGCCGCTGGGCCACCCGCCAGGACCTACGCATCAGCATCGTCACCTGGCTCGAGCGGACCTACCACCGCCGCCGGCGCCAGGACCGACTCGGTCGGTTGACGCCCATCGAATACGAGGCCACCATAGCCACAGCCGCCACTCAGGCGGCCTGACCCAACCTGTCACCTACCCGTGCAGCAGTCCCCACAGCTCGCCCAACTGCGTGAGAACCTGGCCACGACCGGACCAGCGACAGCGCCTCGCTGACGACGTCGTCGAAGCCGCAACGGCCATCGTCGATCACCGTCACATAGCGGCCACACAACGCCGCCACCGAGCTATCAACTCCACAGGTTCGGCCTGGTCGAACGATGCGGTCGAGAGATCCGTCTCGATGGCACGCGACATACCCACCTCCATGTATTGAGAATGAGTCGCATCCTATACATGGGGGCGGTCTCGCATCACGAGCGGAGTGGTCAGGCCTCCCGCAGCGAGGTGGTGTCCGGCACCAGCCGGGGGACGAGCCGGACAAGGGCGACCATGACGATCAGCTCGACCAGCGTCTGGGTGACGACCACGAGCGGCGCGAGGGCGTACGCGTCGGGGAGGGCGAGCACCAGGGGAAGGATGACGAGGGAGTTGCGGGTCGTGCCGCTGAAGACGATCGCTCGACGTGCGGGAACGTCCAGGCGTGCGAGGCGACCGGCCGCGGTCCCGATCGGCACCATGACGACGGTGAACAGCACGTAGACCGGCACGGTGAGCAGCAGCGATCCGAGGCGAGAACTCACGCCGGCGATCTGCGACGCCACCACCACCGCGAGGGTGGCGACCATGAGCGGCACCATCGCGGCCATGACGACCTGCTCGATGCGCCGCCCGGCGACCGTGCGGGAGGCGGCGATCTGGGTGAGTGCGGCGGCGGCCAGCGGGAGGGCGATGATGAACACGAACGCGTCGACGAAGGGCGCGAACTCGACCGAGCGGGCGAACTCGACCCCGACGAACATCCAGAGCTGGAGCGGCAGGACGAGCATCTGGGCGAGCATGAGCAGCGGCGCGGCCGCGAGGAGTCGTCCGGCGTCACCGCCGGCGAGCCCGGTGAAGACGATGACGTAGTCGATGCACGGGGTCAGCAGGACGAACAGCACGCCGACGAGGAGCACCTGGTCGTGGGCGACGATCCGCGACACCAGCCACGCGACCGTGGGGACCAGCGCGAAGTTCACGGCCAGGACGGTGACGAGGAAGCGCCGGTCGCCGAATGCGCGGCCGAGTCGGCCGAACGGGATGCCGAGGAACGTCGCGTACAGCAGCAACACCAGCACCGGGTGGATCGCGGCCTCGGCCGGGCCCGCGAGGCTCGGGACGAGGAACCCCAGGACGCCACCGACGGCGAGCCCCCGATGTACAGCGTCACCTGGTGCCGCTCCATCCATGCCACATCCGCGCGCATACCTCTCCTTCTCCTCGTTCCGATGATCGTGCCGGAGGGTCGATGCGCCGAAACCGCCGGCTATAGCCGGCGGTTTCGGCGCGGTGGGGCGGGTGCTGCTCAGGAGCTCGTGAAGCGCCGTCGGTAGGAGGTCGGTGTCGTGGCGTAGGCGGCGACGAAGTTCTGCCGGAGGGTCACCGGGCTGGCGAACCCGCAAGCCCGCGCGATGCGGCCGACCGGCCAGGTCGTCGTCTCCAGCAGCGTGCGCGCCTCGTCGAGTCGACGATCGGTCACCCACTGCGCCGGAGTCGTGCCCGTGGTCTGGTGGAAGCGGCGGGTGAAATTGCGCTTGCTCATCCCCGCCCGGTCCGCGAGCTCCGCCACGGGCAACGGCCGATCCAGGTTGGCGAGCACCCACTCGAGGACCTCACCGATCGGCCCCTGACCCTCCTGGGCGGGCAGTGGACGTTCGATGTACTGGGCCTGTCCGCCTTCTCGGTGGGGAGCGATGACGAGGTGGCGGGCGACCCTGGCCGCGGCCGCGGCGCCCAGATGTGTGCGGACGATGTGCAGACAGGCATCCAGGGCCGAGGCCGTTCCCGCCGAGGTCAGGACGTCTTCGTGGTCGATGTACAGCGCATCCGGCTCCACGACCACGGCGGGGAAGTGCTCCTTGAGCCTGTCGGCTCCGGCCCAGTGGGTGACGGCGCTCCGCCCGTCGAGCACGCCCGAGGCGGCGACCGGAAAAGCGCCCAGGCACAGGCCGGCGACCGACGCTCCGCGGTCACGTGCCGAGCGGATGAGGGCGGCGGTCTCCGCCGAGGGCAGCCGTAGATCAGCGTGCCACGCGGGAAGGATCACCAGGTCCGCCGACGCCGCAGCCTCCGGTCCCGCGACGTCCGACAGGAGCAGCCCCTCCGCGGTGCGCACAGGCCCGCCGTCCTCGCTCCACACGCGGACGTCCCAGTCCTCGGCGAGTCGTTGCCGCGAGACCTCACCGAAGACCTCCAGGGGTACGGCGACGTGAAACAGGGTGACGCCGTCGAAGGCGTGCACGGCGATCTTCATGGTGGCCCGATCTCATCGACAGTGTGCGCTCGCGCCACTCACGGTAGTCGCGACGATCGGGAACGATGGCGGTAGACAGCCCCCTCACGCTCAGGAGCGATCTGATGACCTCACCACGCCGGGCCCTGATCCTGGTCGACGTCCAGCAGGAGTACTTCGACGGCCCTCTCGCCATCTCCTACCCGCCGCGCGAGGAATCCCTGGCCAACATCCTCCGGGCGGTGGATGTCGCCGAGGAGGCCGGGCTTCCGATCGCCGTCGTCCGCCATGAGGCACCCGAGGGGTTTCCCGTGTTCGCCGCCGGCTCGGAGGGGCAGCAGTTGCACCCTGAGCTCGCGGCGCGGGTCACCGACTCATGGAAGCAGGTCACCAAGTCGGTGGCCAGCGTCTTTCCGGAGACCGACCTCGCTGAATGGGTGCGGGAGAACGAGATCGACGTCGTCACGCTGGTCGGGTACATGACGAACAACTGCATCCTCGGCACGGCGGCGGATGCTGAACCGCGTGGGATCGCCGTCGAGGTGCTCTCGGATGCCACGGGTGCCGTCGCCCTCTCCAACTCCGCGGGTTCCGTCGATGCCCGGCAGGTTCACGAGGCGATCATGACCCTGCTCAACTCGAACTTCGCGGCCGTCGCCACCACCGCCGCGTGGCGGTCCGCAGTGGCCGAGGGGACCGCGCCGGCCGGCAGCGACCTCGTGTCCTCGGCGACGGGCCGCTGAGGGCCTCATGACCGCGCGCACACCCCTGTCCCTCGTCGACTTCTCGAGCTTCTCCGACGGCGAGCGTCCCGCTGACGCATTTCGGCGGTCCGTCGAGATGGCCCGTACGGCGGAACGCCTCGGCTACTCCCGGGTGTGGTACTCCGAGCACCACAACACCTCGTCGGTGGCGTCCGCCGTCCCGGCGCTGGTCATCGCCCACGTCGCCGCCCAGACCTCGACGATCCGGCTCGGTGCGGGAGGCGTCATGCTGCCCAACCACGCGCCCTACCTCGTCGCCGAGCAGTTCGGCACCCTAGAGGAGATGTACCCCGGTCGCATCGACCTGGGCCTCGGGCGGGCACCCGGGACCGATCGCACGACCCTCGCCCGCGCCCTACGCCGCCCGCTCGACGGCGCCGCGAGTTTCCCGTCCGACATCCTCGAACTCGCCGGCTACCTCAGCGGTGAGTCCCTCCTCCCGGGTGTCCAGGCCGTCCCCGGCCGGGGGACGGTGCCGCTCTACGTCCTCGGATCCTCGCTCTACGGAGCACGACTCGCGGCGAAACTCGGGCTTCCGTACTCCTTCGCCTCGCACCTCTTCCCGCCGATGCTCGAGCAGGCCGTGGCCCTCTACCGTGACTCCTTCGAGCCGTCGGCCGTGATGTCCGAGCCGTACGTCATCGCAGCTCTCAACGTGACCGCCGCCGACACCGAGGGAGACGCGAGGCGGATCCAGCGGGACATGGTCGGTCAGCACGTCCTGGCGATGCACTTCAACGGGCGCGCCGCCGACGACGAGGAGATCGCCCGGTTGATGGATTCACCTGCCGGTCGGCACTACGCCTCGATGCTCGACCACTACGGCGTCGGCACCGGCGAACAGGTCGCCGAGTACCTCGCCGCCTTCGCCGAGCAGGCGCAGGCCGACGAGCTGATGCTCCTGGTCAGGGGCCCGGACACGGCCACGAACAACCGCACCCTCGAACTCGTCGCCGACGCGTGGGGACTGAACCCCGACGAGACCGCAGGCGACCCGACGACCTGGCGCCGCTGACCTGTGCGGACCAGGAGGGTGCGCGCCCCCTGCGCCGGCTCAGCCGCCCATGATCGCGCGGATGACCAGGTAGATCAGGGACGGGCCCAGCAGGCAGCCGAGGCCCGTGTAGAACGTGGCGGTCATCGCGCCGTACGGCACGAGTCGCTTGTCCGTGGCCGCCAGCCCGGCGGCCACGCCACTGGTCGTGCCCATGAGTCCGCCGAACGCCATCGCCGACTTGGAGTTGTTCAGACCGATGTACGGGGCCATCAGCGGGGTCCCCACCATGACGAGGACCGCCTTGATCAGCCCGGCGGCCACGGACAGCGCCATCACCCCCGAGCTCGCGCCGAGGGCCGAACCGGTGACCGGTCCCACGATGTACGTGGCCGCTCCGCCGCCGATCGTCGCCATGCTGACGGCGTCGCTGTACCCGAACAACAGGGCGATGATCGCGCCGAAGAAGAAGGACACGAGGATGCCGAGCAGCCGGGACACGACGCCGGCCAGGCCGGCGCGCCGGATCTCCGCCAGGTCGACGCCGTACGCGGTCGACACGATCGCGAAGTCGCGGAGCATCGCCCCGCCCATGATGGCCATCCCGGCGAAGACGGGGATGTCCGCCAGGCCGTGTTCACCGCCGGTGACGGTGCCGCCGACGTACGCCAGGACGAGGCCGATGATCACGGCGACGGCGGAGCCGTGCAGCCGCCCGCGCGTCAGGCGGTCGGACAAGAAGTAGCTGGCCATCATGATGAGGCCGACGACGAGGAACGCGAACAGCAGGCCGTTCTTGGTCAGGACCGTGGTCAGGAGTTCCATGTCAGTCCACCTCCGTCGACGGGGGCAGTGGGTCGGCGCGTCCGCCGATCCGGGACAGGACGGGAACCAGGGCGGCGCTCAGGAGCGTCGCGCCGACACCGGCTGTCAGCGCCACCGGGCCGCCGGCGACCGCTGCGACGACGTTCTGGATGGCCGCCATGGCGATGACGATGGGGACGTACATGGCGCTCCAGAAGAGAACACCCTGTTCGCTGAGCGGCGCGAACTTGCCGCGCTTGCGCAGCCGGTCGGTGACGAAGATGAGCAGCAGCATGGCGAAACCGACTCCGCCGACGTTGGATTCGACGCCGACCAGGACGCCCAGCAACTCACCGACGAACATGCCCGCCAGCAGACAGGCCGCCAGCACGACGACTCCATAGATGATCATGTCCGGTCTTTCCAGGAGGAGGGGGACGAGCGGGCCGTCTCCGGCGCTCCGCTCGAGGGGCGGGTGGAGGAGGGTGTCATGTCGAGTACAGGTCGGCGTAGGTCTTGCGGAGCTCGGCCTTCTGCACCTTGCCCATGACGTTGCGGGGCAGCTCCTCGACGGTGAGGACGCGCTTGGGCTGCTTGAAGCGCGCCATGCTCCCCGCGAGGGCGGCGATGATCTCGTCGGGGTCGACGTGTTCACCGGCCTTGGGCACGACGACCGCGGTCACGCCTTCGCCCAGGTCGGCGTGGGGGAGGCCGATCACGGCGCTCTCCAGGACGTCGGGCAGGGCGTCGATCGCGTCCTCGATCTCCTTGGGATAGACGTTGTAGCCGCCCGAGATGACGAGGTCCTTGTCGCGGCCGACGATCCGCAGATATCCGTCCGCGTCGATCCGGCCCATGTCGCCGGTGATGAAGAATCCGTCGTCGCGGAACTCCTCCGCGGTCTTCTCCGGCATCTGCCAGTACCCCTCGAAGACGTTCGGTCCGCGCACCTCGACGATGCCGATGCCGCCCGTGTCGACCGGGGCGCCGGTCTCGCGGTCGGTGACGCGGATCTCCACGTCCCGCAACGGCATTCCGACCGCGCCCGCGATGCGCTCGCCGTCGTAGGGGTTGGACGTGATCATGCACGTCTCCGTCATGCCGTAGCGCTCGAGGATCGTCTGGCCCGTGCGCTCGGTGAACGCACGGTGGTCCTCCGCCAGGAGCGGCGCCGATCCCGACACGAACAGGCGCATCCCGGCCGTCGTCTCGGGCGAGAGCCGCTCGGACTTCAGCAGGCGGGTGTAGAAGGTCGGTACGCCCATGAGGACGGTCGCGTCCTGCATGAGGTCGATGGCCTGCTCCGGGTCGAACTTCGACAGGAAGATCATCGTGGCGCCGGCGGCGATCGCCATGTTCGCGGCGACGAAGAGCCCGTGCGTGTGAAAGATCGGCAGGGCGTGGATCAACCGGTCGTCGGCCGTGAAGCGCCAGCACTCCAGGAGCGCCGCGCAGTTGGAGGCCAGGTTGCCGTGGGTGAGGACCGCGCCCTTCGACCGGCCGGTCGTGCCCGAGGTGTAGAGGATCGCGGCGTGGTCGGCCAGGTCGCGGTCGACGGCATCGGTACGGGGAGTAACTGATTCGGTGCGAGCGATCAGTGAGCCGTCGCGGTCGGCGCCGAGGCTTTCCACGGCCATCGCGTCGTGCGCCCGTGCCCGATGATCGACCAGCGTCTCGGGCGAGCAGACGAACAGTCGCGGCGAGGCGTCCTCGAGAAAGTAGTCGATCTCCGACCCGGTGTAGGCGGTGTTGAGGGGCAGGAAGACGCCGCCGACCTGCAGCGTGGCCAGGTAGAGGCAGATCGCCTCGGGGCTCTTGTCGACCTGCACGGCCACCCGATCACCGGGTCGGACGCCGATGTAGGTGAGCGCACCGGCGAAACGCTCGACGACGTCGCGGGCCTCGGCGTAGGTGATGTCCGGGCGGCCGGGGCGTTCGAACAGGGCCTTGTCGGGGTGGGCCTGGGTGGAAGCCAGAAAGCTGTCGTGAATCGTGGGCATGGCGAATCCTTCGATGGTTCGGCGTCCGAGGGACGTGGGAGCGAGAACGAATCGGGGCGCCGGCGGATGGGTGCGCCCCGGTGGGGACGGGTGCGCCTGATCAGCGCCGAAGCGCGTCGGCGAGCCGGTCGGAGTGCGCGACCGTGCCGTCGCGCACGAAGGCCTCGTGCTGGGCCTCGATGGCCGCCGGTTCGTAGTGGTAATTGATCATCAGGCCGTGTGAACGGCGCAGTGCGGTGGGCGACAGGTCCGCCGGCCAGTTGACCCGCCACGCCGATGCACCGTTGCCCAGGTGGAAGCGGGCGGTGGGATCGACGGGTCGGCCGCGGTCGTCGCGGGCGGTGACGATGTAGCGCGCGGCAGCCCCTTCCACCAACGGGCGGAGTTCGGCGATCGCTGCGGAGTCCGACACCCAGTCGCCGGCGGAGAGTCGGGCGCTGAGTTCGGCGTCACCCGGATCCGTGCTCGCGCCCAGCCAGGCCGCGAATCCCGGTGCGGGCGAGAGGGTGACGAACGTGCGTAGACCGGGTAGTTCGGCGGCGAGGTCGGCGACCACCTGCTTGATGAGGAAGTTGCCGAACGACACTCCCTTCAGCCCGGCCTGGGTGTTGTTGATCGAGTAGAACACCGCGGTGTCGGCGTCGACGGGCTCCTCCGGCACAGGGGCGGTGAGGATCTCGGCGATGGAATCCGGCACCGAGCGGGTCAGGGCGATCTCGACGAAGATCAGTGGTTCATCGCCCGTCGCCGGATGGAAGAAGGCGTCCAGCCGGCGGTCCTTGGGCTCAAGGCGACGTCGCAGGTCGTCCCAGTCGCGCATCGGATGGACGGTCTCGTACCCCATGATCTTCTCGAGCGTGGCCGCGGGCGTCGACCAGTCGATGTGACGCATGCGCAGGAATCCGCGGTTGAACCACGAGGCGAACAGGTGGGCGAAGTCCTGATCGACCGCGGCCAGCGTCGGATCGTCCCGCTGGGCCTGCAGGAGGTCGGCGCGCATCTGCACGAGGCGCGGAGTCGCTCCGGGAGTGAGGTTCAACCGGCGCAGGAGCTCCTGTCGTCGGGGTTCGACCACGGCCACCAGCTGCGCCGTGTGGACCGCGGACGGATCGCCCGACCACGCCTCGTATGCGCGGTGGACGTCCTCGTCGTCGACCCCGAACTCGTCGCGGAGCAGGGCGAAGAACGTTCGGCGCCCGTCCTCGTCGAGCTCGGAGTAGGCCGTCAGGGCCTGTTCGGCGACGGCGATCCGCGCCGCGTCCCCGCCCCGGCCCATGAGGGCGGTGGCTGCTGCGGTCACCCGCTCCAGCGGGGAACGGGCGAGCGCCTGGGCGGTCACCTCGTCCCGCGACATGGATGCAGGCACCCCGCGCGTCCAGGTGCGTCGGGTGATGGCCTCGACGAAGTCGACGAGGTAGGGCACGCGGTTCTCGGCCATGAGACACCTCCTGCGTTCGGATATATATCAGTGACTCTGTTATATACAAGAGGTCATGCGTTGGGTTTAACAATGGCTCGCTCGTATGCTGAGAACGACCGGGAACGACGGGAGGGGGCGCCATGGCCACGACGCCGGCGGCGCAGAAGATCCGCCACGCCTTGGAGAACGCGATCGTCGACGGGACCCTGTCCCCGGGGGATCGGATCGACCCGGACGCCCTCGCGGTGACCTACCGATGCTCGCGCACGCCCGTCCGCGAGGCCCTGCATGCGCTGGAGGCCTCCGGGCTCGTGCGGGTGATGCCCAAGCGGGGCACGTACGTGGAGGAGTTGTCGGTCGCTCAGCTCACCGAGCGCTTCGAGGTCATGGCGGAGTTCGAGGCGCTGTGCAGCCGTCTCGCGTGCCGCCGCGCCACCGCGGAGGACGTCACCCGTATCGACGCGGCGCTCGCGGCCTGCGATGCCGCTGCGGAGGCGGGCGACCCGGATCGCTACTACCACGAGAACACCGCGTTCCATCACGCCATCTATGCGGCCGCGCACAACGAGTTCCTCGAGCGGGAGGCATTGCGCCTGCAGGCGATGCTGCAGCCCTATCGGCGTCGCCAGCTCCGTGCGCTCGGCCGCGTCCGGCAGTCCATGGGTGAACATCACGCCATCGCCGGAGCCATCCGGGCCGGGGACGAGGACGAGGCCATGCGCGTCATGCGCGGACATGTGCTGATACAAGGTGACCGTTTTCGGGATCTGGTGGCGACGCGCTGATCCGGACCACAGAGCTGCCCTGCAGGATCACCTGGGCGGTGGGGAGAGTTCATCGGGTGGGCTGTGGAGGATCTCGCGGCCGAGTTGTCCGTCGTCCTCGGGCGCCGGGTCGACCTCGTATCCCGCCGAGCCGTGCACGAAACGGATCCGCGACACGGTCCTCGGTGAGGCGCGGGTTCTGTATGCGGCGTGAAGTGCTGCTCGTCGCGGAGATGATCGACGCCGCCGAAGGGGCCATGACCATCGTGGCCGGCCTCGACCGTGGCCGGCCTCGACGCCGATGCCCTGGCGACGGCTCAGCTGGACCTACCGCCCTTCACCGACCAGCTGCGAGGAGTCCTGTCCGGCCTGGAGTCGGAGGAGGGCTAGCTGTACTGACCGGACACGTTGATCGACTACATGCCGTGAGGTCACCTCCTGGTTGGTGCCACTTGTTATACTTGTGGCACCAACCAGGAGGTCAGCATGGACATGGATCAAACGCCCCCACCGGGCAAGTACGCCGCGACGGTCAAGGTCGGCCCCAAGGGACAGGTCGTCATCCCCAAGGGTGCGCGGGAGCTCTTCGATATTCACCCGGGCGACACCCTGCTCCTGCTCGCTGACGCGAACCAAGGGATCGCTTTGATGCGCCAGGAGACGCTCGATCAGATCGTCATGCAGGCGATGCCTAGCCATCAGGCCCCCGTGGACTCCGAGGGTGATGAGGGATGAAGAATGTCGTGAGCTGTGCGGCTGTCAGCCGCAACTTCGGCAGCTTCACTGCCCTCGAAGACGTCTCCTTCAAGGTCCGCGAAGGAGAGATCTTCGGGGTCGTGGGCCCGAATGGTGCTGGTAAGACGACCCTGTTGAACTGCCTGGAAGGACTGGACCGCCCCTCGTCTGGGCACGTCGAGGTGCTCGGCTGCGACCCCATCAAGGACCAGCACTCGTTGGCTCAGCAAATTGGGGTCCAGCTGCAAAGCGCGGCCCTGCCACCTCGCCTCACTGTGCAGGACGCCCTCGAGCTCTACTCCGCCCTCTACGAGCGTCCGCGGCCTTGGCGCGAACTGCTGAAGGATCTGGGGATCAAGGACAAGGCCAACGCCCGCGTTGACAGGCTCTCGGGTGGGGAGCGTCAACGAGTGTTCGTCGCCCTCGCCTTGATCAACCGTCCCCAGCTCGCCTTCTTGGACGAGCTCACCACCGCTCTCGATCCTCAGTCACGTCGAAACATGTGGGACACCGTCGAGCACGTCCGCGATAGCGGTGCAACGGTCGTTCTCACAACCCACTACATGGAGGAGGCCGAACGGCTATGCGACCGTGTAGCCATCATCGACCACGGCCGGTTGGTTGCTTTGGACACAGTGGCTTCCCTCATCCAGCAACACGCCGGCGAAACCACGGCGAAGCTCATCCTGTCGGCGTCGCCTAGCGCAGAGTTCGACCTCAACGGAGTTCCTGGCGTGACCAGCGCTCGAACAGAGGGACGGGAACTGACCATCCGCGGCACTGCGGACGGGCTGCAGGGCGTCCTTGCTGCACTGGCGGCACACCGCATCACCGTAACGAGCATGAGCACGACGACCCCCGGCCTTGAAGACGTCTTCCTGGCCCTCACCGGTCGACACATCACCACCGAGGAGCAGGCGGCATGAACGCATATCGAGCCCTTCTCAAAGCCCTATGGCGCTCCCAGCGCCGCGACCCTGTAGGCCTGTTCTTCTCTTTCGGTTTCGCGCCGGTTTTGGTGCTGGCCTTGGGTGTGATCTTCGGTAACGATCCGCGACCGGAGTTCGGTGGACGGGGATTCCTCGATGCGACCCTGCCCGCCTTCGCCTCTCTTGTTCTCGCCATGACCGGGGTCCTCCAGGTGCCCGTGGCGATGCTGACCCTTCGTGACACGGGCGCACTCCGACGCCTGAGTCTTACGCCGCTGCGTCGTTCCACCTTCATCGCAGCGAGCCTCACCGTGCACTTCGTCGTAGGTATTGCGGGCATGCTCACCGCTTTGGCGATTGGGATCGGGGTTTTCGGGGTGCCCATGCCTAGCCACGTCCCAGGTGTCCTGGCCGTGTGCCTCATCGGGCTCAGCACCTTCCTCGCAGTGGGTTGCGCGCTTGCTGCGCTCTATCCGTCCGCCACTGCCGCTACGGGCATAGGGAACGTGCTCATGATCCTGCTCATGCTCACATCCGGAGCCTTTACGCCATTGGCGGCGATGCCGTCGGCGATTCAGCAGATCGTTAAGTATTCACCCGTCCGTTGGTTCGTCGAAGCCGCTCAACACGCGTGGGACGGCGACCCACTAGCCGCCATGATCATGCCGGTGTTTCTTCTGTGCGTTGTACTCGCCGTCGCTGCTCTCGTTGGCCGGTGGCGCTTCCAGTGGGAGCCGGTCCGATGACGACGCACGCGAACGCCGCTCTCACACCTCGCCACCGACTCAAGGTCGCCCGCCTCGTCGTCGACGAAGGATGGCCGATCAGCGAGATCGCAGCCCGGTTCCAGGTGTCGTGGCCCACCGTGAAGCGTTGGGTAGACCGCTATCTGTCCGGCGAGTCCATGCAGGACAGGTCCTCGCGCCCGAAGAACTCACCGACCAAGACATCGCTCGCGGTCACGAAGCGCTGTATCAGCCTGCGAATGAGGCTGCGAGAAGGACCGGTTCAGCTCGCCGTGCGCGTCGGTGTCGCTCCATCGACCGTGCACCGCATCCTGCGCTCGGCTCGATTGAACCGACTTGCTTACCTCGACCGCGCCACTGGCGAGCTAGTTCGCCGGTACGAACACCGCTACCCTGGCTCCCTCGTCCATGTAGACGTGAAGAAGTTCGGGAACATCCCCGATGGCGGTGGCTGGCGCTACGTGGGCCGCCGCCAAGGAGAGAAGAACCGTTCCGCCACCCCCGACAAGCCGAAGAACAAGTGGCGCGATCCCAAGCTCGGGTACGCCTTCATCCACACCGTGATCGACGATCACTCACGAGTGGCGTACTCCGAGGCCCACGACGACGAGACCGCCACCACTGCGGTCGCTGTGCTGCACCGTGCGGTCGAGTGGTTCACCGATCGTGGCGTCACTGTCGAACGAGTCTTATCAGACAATGGCGGTGCCTACCGCTCGCACCTGTGGCGCGGCACCTGCGAGGAGCTGTCCATCACCCCGAAGCGGACCCGCCCCTACCGGCCGCAAACCAACGGCAAGGTCGAACGCTTCCATCGCACAATGGCCGACGGATGGGCTTACGCTCGCTGCTACACCAGCGAGCAGGAGCGTCGCGACGCACTCGCTGACTGGCTCCACCACTACAACCACCACCGGCCGCACACGGCCTGCGACTACCAGCCGCCCATCTCCCGATTGACCAACGTCCCCGGTCAGTACATCTAGAGGGCGCCCAACGCATCCGCCAGCAGGTCGACGAACAGGTCCGCGTGCGTGTGCTCCCACACCAGCGGCGGCCGGACCTTGAGCGTCGCGCCGCCCGGCCCGGTCAGACCGGCCAGTGCGCCCCGCTCGACGAGCAGCTCCACGAGCTGGGCACCCGTGTCGCGAGGGGTCAGCCCGTCGCGGTGAGGAGCCACGATGTCGACGCCTGCGACGAGACCGACGCCGCGCACCTGACCCAACAGGGGGAGGTTTCGGCGAGTGCCGCCAGGCGGTCGACGAGATGCGCGCCCACCTCGACGGCCTGCTGCGGGAGCTCGCGTTCGGCGAGCACGTCGAGCACCGCCAACCCGGCGGCGGCCGCCGCCGGCGTCGCCGCGAAGGTGGAGAAGTACTCGTACTTCTCGGCGAAGCGATCCACGAGCTCACGGCGGGTGATCATGGCACCGATCGGGTACCCCGCGCCCATCGGTTTGCCGAGGGTGACGAAGTCCGGCGTGACCTCCGCCTGACGGAAGCGCCACAACAACGGGCCGGTGCGTCCGTAACCGATCTGCACCTCGTCGGCCAGGTAGAGCGCCCCGGCCTCGCGAGTGGCGTCGGCCAGGCCATGGAACCAGTTCGCCGGAGCGTCGTGCACGCCCTCGCTCGTGAAGCCCGAGTCCGCCAGCAGCAGGGCCGGACGGTGCCCGCGTTCGGCCAGGTCGGCGGTCGCGTCCCGCACACCTCGGGAGGCGGTTTCGGCGTCCTGACCCGGTCCCCGCGGGGCGGGGAATCGTGCGACCCGGGAGGGCCGGTGTCCGGGCGGCCACTCGTTGGAGCTGAGGTCGGCCATCCACTTGGTGGTGCCGTGGTAGGAGCGCTCCACGATCAGCGCGCCGTCGCCACCGGTGGCCTCGGTCGCCAGCCGCCAGGCGAGTTCGTTGGCCTCCGTGCCCGACGTGGTGAACAGGCAGGTGTCCAGGCCGTCGGGCATCGTCGCCAGCAAGCGCTCAGCCAGCTCGACGATGCCGGCGTGCAGGTAACGCGAGTTCGTGTTCAGCCGGTTCAGCTGCCGGGTGATCCGGTTGGTCACGACGGGGTCGCCGTGCCCCACGACGGCGACGTTGTTGTACGCGTCGAGGTAGCGGCGACCGTCGGCGGCGACGAGCCAGGGTCCGTCTCCCTCCACCATGTGCAGCGGCTGCCGGTAGAACAGGGGCGCGGCTCGCCCTCCCATCGCGGCCGCGCGCCGAGCGGGCACCTCCTCGACCGGGATCGCGGGATCTCCGGTGCCGGCCAGGCGGTGGAAGCGTGCCGCGAGTTCGGCCGGAGTGAGCGCGGTGAGCGCGCCGAGCACGCGCTCGTTGGCGGCGTCGTAGCGGGTGATGTAGTCGGTGTTGTCCACGTGCACGGCCGCGCGCGTCCGCGAGATCAGCGTGCTGACCACCATCCGAGCCAGGATGAGCTCACCCAGAACGTCCACCTCGGCGCGGGTCAGGAGTCGATGCCGCTGGTAGCCGCGGAGGTACGCGCCGGCCAGCTGCCAGGTCGTGCAGGGCTGCTCGGCCGCCGTGTTGCGCAGCACCGAGGTGAGCGACGCCGCGACGTCGGCGACGAACGGTGTGTGGTGCATGTCGCCGAAGTCGACGATGCCGGTGATCGCGCCGTCGGTGACCAGCACGTTCGTGAGGGTCACGTCCGCGTGTTGCACCGCGGCGGGCAGTACACGGGTGGCGGCCATGGCCGGCTCGAGCCGGGCGACCAGGGCAGCGAGGGGATCGTCGTCGGTCATGTGCCCGGAGGCCCGGCTCCGCTCGGCGACGGCACCCACCTGGCGCGGATCCCAGTCGAGGCCGCGTCCCCCGCGGCCGGGTGGAAGAAACCCGCCAGCGCCTGGCTCATCCGTGCCGTGACGCGCCCGACCTGCTCGGCCAGGTCTTCGTCGATCGGCAGGCCCTCCGACATCTCTCCCGGCACGATCGTGATGAGCCGCACGAGGCACCGTCGCCCCGTGTCGTCGGTGATCTCGTGCAACAGTTCGCCGGCCCGGTCCGGGACGGTGCGCGGGACCGGAAGATCCGGATCGGCCTCGGCGACGTGCGCCATCGCCGCCACCTCCATCTCGACGATGGCATCGGGTTCGGCCGGGTTCGTCACCTTGAGCACGTAGGCGTCGTCCACCATGACGTTGAGGTCGCGCTCACTGGGCAGAGCCTTGAGCACGTCGGCCGCCAATCCCCAGGAGCCGCGCAGCAGTTCGATCCTCCGCACCTCGCTCAGTCGCGGGGCTTCCTCGGACATCAAGTCGCCGTCGACTCGATCCACCATGGCCCACTCTAGGCCGGGGCCCGCCCGCCCAGGGTCCGCCGAGTCGTGGCGTTGTCGGAGCCGGGAAGACTGTCGATCAGCCGCGCCGGCGTCCCGATCCGGCCGGCAGCGTCCTAGGCTTTCCACCGTGACCGACGATTTCGTCATCGCCGTCAATCCCGAAGAGGAGACGACGCTGCCCTACCTCGTGCGTCTGCCGCTGGGGCGCGAGGGCGTCGTGCTCAAGGTCAAGGAGGTCTGGCCGCGCACGGCCAAGGTGTACTGCCACCCCACGACCTGGCCCGCCGACCCCACCATCGTGCAGCGGGTTCCGGTGCGGTCGTGCACCCGTCGCGGTGCGTCGATCGACCTCGTGCTCGACCGCAGTCGGGAGAACCGGTCGCAGTTCGTGTTCACCCGCGTGCGCGGCGGCCGTGAGGCGATCTTCTGGCAGAGCAACCGCACCGCCAAGATGGCCCGTCCCGGACTGACCGTCCCGACGGCCCGCGCGAGCGGCATCGCGGACATGACCATCCTGGTCGACTCCCACGAACGGTACGGCTGGCGCTTCGCGGCCCAGAAGGCGACGACGGTCAAGCGCCACCTGGACGTGGGGGACTACGCGGTCGAGGCCGACGGTCGGGTGGTCGCCGCCGTGGAACGCAAGTCCCTGGACGACCTCGTCTCCACCCTGACGAGCGGCCGGTTGCGCTATGTCCTCGCCGAATTGGCCACGGTGGGGCACGGCGCCGTCGTCGTCGAGGATCGCTACTCGGCCGTGTTCGGGCTGAAACACGTGCGGCCCTCCTCCGTCGCGGAGGGACTCGCGGAGTGCGCCGTGCGCTTTCCCGGTGTGCCGGTGTTCTTCGCGGACTCCCGCCCACTGGCGCAGGAGTGGACCTACCGGTTCTTCGGCGCCGCCCTCACCGAACAGGCGGCCGGCATCGACGCCGAACGTCGAGTGCTGGCGCTGTCCTCGGCCGGGCCGCTCGCCGCGGAGGTCGGCGACAGCAGCGCACGTCGCGGCACGCCCGCGCAGGTCGCCGCCCAGCCCACACCCGCGCAGGTCCGGCGATGGGCCGTGAGTGTGGGGCTGACCGTGTCCGATCGGGGCCGGATCCGTGCCGACGTCCTCGAGGCCTACCGCCGCGCCCACGCGTGAGGGGCAGACGCGGGGTGGTCAGTCGGGGGCCGTCAGTCTCGTAGGGGTGCCTGTGGTGGAGCAGCAGCCTTGGCCGCCAGGTCCTCGGCACGTGTGCGTGCGTAGGCGGCGGAGACCTCGCGATAGACCGGCGTGAGGAACGCGAGCAGCGCGGCGGCGACGATGAGGGCGCCGGCGCCGAGGAAGATCAGCGCGATGCCGCGCGAGGTGCCTGTGCCGAGCAGTGGTTCGAGCGCCACCGCGCCGTGAGGGGTGCGGGCGAACGGGATGATCCAGAACTGCGCGATGGGGGCGATGAGGAAGGCCGTGATCGGCGCGGCTCCCGCCTCGAACGCCCCGGCGAAACCGAAGACGCGACCCTGGCGTTCGAGGGGGACGACGCGCTGGATGACGGTCTGCTCGCCGGCTTCGACCAGCGGCACGATGGCCATGTAGAGCCAAATGCCGAGGACGTACAGCCAGGCCCATTCGCGGATGGCGAAACCGGCGCCGATGACGCCCATGACCACGACCCCCAGCAGCATCGTGCGCAGCGGGTTGGGGCCGAGTCCGAACTTGCCGACGAGCGCGCCACCCACGAGGAATCCCGTCGAGGCCAGCGCGAAGACGCCGCCCCAGGCCTGCACCGAGAACAGTTCGAGGCCGTATGGGTCCATGAGCGCCATGTAGACGCCGCCGACGAAGTTGTTGAACGTGGAGAACAGGATGAGCGCGAACAGACCGGCGACCGCACTCACCGCCCGCCACGAACCCGCGAGGTCGAAGGCGCCCTGGGCGTCGCCGGCGGCCGGGCGGCGCTCCTCCGGCATCCGGAGGGTCAACAGGTGGGCGAAGGCGATGGCCGTGAGCGTGAGGGCGACCACCTGCGTCCACCCCATGCCGAGAAAGCCCACCGACAACCCGGACAGCACCGAGGTGACCATGAACGCGATGCCCTGCACCATGCCGACCAGGCCGTTGGCGTTGGCGCGTTCCTCGGGGTCGACGAGGATCGTGACCGTGGTGGACAGGGCGATGTTGCGCAGGTTTTCCACGACGGCGCCGGTGAGGACCACGAACGCGAACGCCCAGAACCACGGCCGGTCGAGACGGACGAGGGAGTCGACCGGCGTGGCGAGGTAGATCCCGCCGGCCACCGCGAAGGCGGCGAGGGTGAACCCGCCGGCGAAACGCATGACCGCGAGCTTGCGAAACCGGTCGACGAACGTGCCGAAACTGATGCTCGTGACCGCGATGAGCAGCATGAACGCCCCGCCGATGACGCCGGTGGCGATGACGTTGCGGGTGGCCAGGTAGATCCAGAACGTGAGTGCGAACCACAGATAGCTCGTGGTGACGTTGGCCAGGGCGGTGTTGAGCAGGATCTGCCAGAAGGTGCGCCGACGCTCGGCCGGAGAGCGCACGGAGGTGTCGACAGCGGTCGGATCGAGGAGATCAGGGGTGGTGGCGCCGGGCACGGCACCGATGGATGGTGCCGTGGGTTCGGTGGAGGACCGAGGGTCCGATGCGCTCATGCGTTCACGGTAGCCACCACCACCGACACCCGTTCAACGCTTTTCTTGCGGTGTGGGATCAGCTCAGACCTGGGGGCCGGGTCCCCGCACGGGAAAGCTCTCCAGCTCGGTGTTCCACTCCAGGAGGGCCGATTCGAGGGTCTCCACCGGGCATCTCATCTCGACCCAGTACGCGAAGATCTCCGGCTTCTCGGTGCCGGTCGCCCACGGGGGCAGGGCCTCGAGCGAGAGGTGCACCCGCAGGGTGACCGCCGTGGTGTCCCGCTCCGCGAGGCTGAACGCGATGACGGGCTCGAGGAACACGGCCCCCGCTCGTCGTCCTCGTCCAGCGGCGCCGGCCGAACCTCTCCCGCGATGACACCCTCGAGCCACGCCCCGAGCCGCCGGCCCTCGAACGTCGTGAGACAGGGGTCCGTGAACGCCCAGGAGCGGCCGTCGGCCAGGACGACCTCGCCGCGCACGGTCAGCCAGTTCGCATCTGCATCCCAGACGTCGTCCGCCACGGGGGGCACCGTCTCGAACTGATACCCCAGGGGCCGCAGCGTCACTCGGGCGCCGTCGAGCGAATCGAGCCTCATGGGACCGACCCTGACACACCCGCCTGAACACCTCACCCCACGACGACGAACGCGGGCGCCCGGATCATCTCCGGACGCCCGCGTTCACCACGCTTGCGTCAGCTCAGGCCCTCGACCCGTTCGGTCTCGCTCTCGGATCCCGTGCGTGGTTCGCGCAGTTCGGATTCCGACAGGCTGCTGCGGACGGGTTCGTCCTCGACGACCGGCGTGCGGCTCAGCTCGGGGCGCGGGACGCCCGGGGTCTGAGCCTGCGCCTCATCACCGTCGCCGTTCTCGACCGGCTCGAACCACACCGCCGACAGCTTCTGCATGGTGATGAGCGCTGAGTACGGCTGACCGTGCCACGGCACGTCCTCGGCCGTGACCTCGCCGAGGTTGCCCACCCCGGCTCCGCCGTAGACCTCCGAGTCGGTGTTGAGCACCTCGCGCCACACGCCCGGACGGGGAGCCCGATCCGGTACTGGTGGTGCTCCATGCCGCTGAAGTTGATGACCGAGGCGATCACCGCACGGTCGCCCCGCTCGTCCGCCTTGCCGAAACGCAAGAACGAGTAGGTGTTTCCGCTCGCGTCGTTCGCGTCGATCCAGGAGAAACCCTCGAAGTCGTTGTCGAGCTCCCACAGCGCCGGCCGCGAGGAGTACAGCCCGTTGAGGTCGCGGATCAACGCCTGCATGCCGCGGTGCGGCTCGTGCTCGGTGAGCCACCAGTCGAGGCTACGGGCGTCGGCCCACTCGCTCTCCTGCGCGAACTCGCTACCCATGAACAGCAACTGCTTGCCCGGGTGGCTCCACATGAACGCGTAGTAGGCCCGCAGGTTGGACAACTGCTCCCACCGGTCGCCGGGCATCTTGCGCAGCATCGAGCCCTTGCCGTAGACGACCTCGTCGTGGCTGATCGGCAGGACGAAGTTCTCGCTGTAGGCGTACACCATGGAGAACGTCACCTGATGGTGGTGGTACTGGCGGTAGATCGGCGCCAGCTCCACGTACCCGAGCGAGTCGTGCATCCAGCCCATGTTCCACTTCAGACCGAACCCGAGTCCGCCCATGTACGTCGGCTTGGTGACTCCGCCCCAGCTCGTGGACTCCTCGGCGATCGTGACAGCGCCGGGGTAGCGGCGGTACAGCGTCGCGTTGGTCTCCTGCAGGAGCTGCACGGCCTCGAGGTTCTCGCGACCACCGAACTGGTTGGGGTACCACTCGCCGTCCTCGCGCGAATAGTCGAGGTACAGCATCGAGGCCACCGCGTCGACCCGCAGGCCGTCGATGTGGAACTCCTCGATCCAGTAGCAGGCGTTGGCGACGAGGAAGTTGCGCACCTGCGGACGACCGAAGTCGAAGATGTAGGTGCCCCAGTCCTTGTGCTCGCCGCGCCGGGGGTCGGCGTGCTCGTACAGCGGCTCGCCGTCGAACCGGCCCAGGGCGAACGCGTCCTTGGGGAAGTGCGCCGGCACCCAGTCGAGGATGACGCCGATGCCCGCCTGGTGGAGCTTGTCGACGAGGTAGCGGAACTCGTCGGGGGAGCCGAAGCGGGAGGTCGGGGCGTAGTAGCCCGTCACCTGGTAGCCCCAGCTCGGCCCGTAGGGGTGCTCGGCCACCGGGAGGAACTCCACGTGGGTGAAGCCCAGGTCGGAGACGTAGTCGACGAGCTGCTCGGCGAGTTCGACATAGGACAATCCCTGACGCCACGACCCGAGGTGGACCTCGTAGGTGCTCATCGGGCGGTTGTGCGGCTCGACGTGCTCGGCCCGCTCGTCCAACCAGGAGGCGTCGTTCCACTCGTACCGCGACTGCGTGACGACCGAGGCCGTGGCCGGCGGGCACTCCGTGGCGCGGGCCATCGGGTCGGCCTTGGCACGCCAGTACCCGTCACGGCCGAGGATCTCGTACTTGTACCGGGTGTTCTCGCCCAGCCCCGGCACGAACAGCTCCCAGACGCCGCTGCTCCCGAGCGCCCGCATGGGGTGAGCCCGGCCGTCCCAGCTGTTGTGGTCGCCGACCAGGCGCACCGCCCGGGCATTGGGCGCCCACACGGCGAACGAGGTGCCGTGCACCTCGCCCAGCTCACCCCCGGGATAGTCGCGCAGGTGGGAGCCGAGGACCTTCCACAGCTCCTCGTGGCGCCCCTCCCCGATGAGGTGCAGGTCGATCTCGCCGACAGTCGGCCAGAACCGATAGGGGTCGTCCTGACGCAGTTCCTCGCCGTCGGCGTAGGTCACGAGCAAGCGGTAGGCGCTCAGCCGGTCGTCGATGTGCGCGAGCCAGACGCCCTCGTGCTCGTGGACCATGTCCTGCCGCTTGCCACCGGGCAGTTCGACCACGACGGAGCGGGCGAGCGGGCGCAGGGCCCGGATCGTGGTGCCGTTCCCGTGCGGGTGAGCACCGAGGATGCTGTGGGGGTCGCCGTGTCCGCCGCGTACGAGCAGGTCGATCTCGTGCAGATGCACGTGCCGGGCTCCGGGGACGACGGCCTCCGGCGGCTCCTGCTCGGCGACCGAGGTATCGGAGGGGTCAGAGGCCTCAGAGGCCTCGGAGGTGTCGGAGGTGGCCGAGGCGATCGCGCCGGTCGAAGCAGCGCTCACCTCGGGGGTCTCCCCGGCGTCCGGTGACGCGGTGGGGATCTGGTCGGTCGAGTCGGCGGGCTCGGTCGACCCGGTGGGGTCGATGCGTCCTGTCGTGGGGTCGGTGGGTTCGGACACCGGCGTCACGCTCCTTCGGGCGGTGGTGGTGTCGGTCCTCGGACCGTCGGTCGGGGTGTCGACCGCTGACTGGTGCTGCTCACAGAGGGCCTGGACGGCACCGGCGGGGATGCCGACCCAGGCGGGACGGTTGCGGGCCTCGTAGACGACCTCGTACAGAGCCTTGTCGAGTTCGAGTGCCGCGAGCAATGCCGCGGTCTGCGGGTCGCGGGGGTCGGCCCCGTGACGGGCGTAGCCGTCGAGGAACGCCTCCCTCGCGGCGTCCGCCCAGGCGCGACCGTCCTCGGCGCTCGCACTCGGGGCGTCGTCGCCGGAGTCGGCGTCGCCGGAGTCGGCGCTCGCGGAGTCGTCAGAATCAGCCCGGCGTGAGGCCTCCTCGGCGATGATGCCCGCGACGTAGTCGAACGAGCGCAGCATGCCGGCGACGTCGCGCAGGGGCAGATCCGGCTCGATCCGCTCGGACATCGGTCGCAGGGGCTCGCCCTCGAAGTCGAGGACCACCCAGCCGCGGTCGGGCACATCGAGCACCTGGCCCAGGTGGTAGTCGCCGTGGATGCGCTGCAGCGCCGACCATTCGGCCTCGACACCGCGGTTCTCGATGGCCTCGATCTGCCGCTCCAGGCCGCGCAACTCCTCGTGCTCGGCCAACGCCTCGCTTCTGCGGTCACCGAAGGAACGCCGGAGGTTCTGCTTCTCGGAGCGGCCGGCGTCGTGCGTCGGCAGCGCGGAGGCCAGGGCGACGTGGATCTTGGCCGTCGTCTCGCCGAGCGCCCGCGCGCGGTCGGTGAAGTCGGTGCCGCTGCGCGCGGCCCCCAGGGCGACCCGCCACGCGTCCTGGGTGCCGGGCAGGAACTCGCTCGCGAACGCGAACGGACCCGCCGCCTGCGCGCCCTCGACCTCGGGGTCGCGCCAGACCCCGGAGACCGACCCCAGCGGTGCCGGCACGAGATCGCTACCGGCCTGGGCGAGGGCGGTCTGCAGCTCGACGTCGGGGTTCTCCCCGTGCTGCAACACCCGGAAGAGCTTGCAGATCACGGGCAGCGAGCTGCCGTCGGCCGTCTGCGTCTCCATGATGATCGAGGTGTTCGACTGCTCACCCGTCATCACCCTCGAGGCCGTGACCGTGCGGGTGTCGGAGGGGTCCAGCGGCCGGCCCGTCGTGTCGCCGTCGAGGGTGTAGGACTGCGTGGCGTGCTGGGCGCGGTCCTCACCCGTGAGCAGCGCCAGCAGGCGAGCGGTGAACACCGGGTCGTGCGGGGCGTCGTAGACGTATCGGGTGCCCAGCACGCTGTGCTCCAGGGTGCCGATCAACGCTCGCTCGGCACCGACCAACGGGGCGTCGCGATAGGTCACCGGTACCTGGTAGACCACCGGCGTCGGACCCGACTCGTCGGCGACGATCAGCGTCTCGATGCCCACCTCGCCCTCGGGGTCGTCGAGCCGGTAGCCACCGAGCCGACGGAGCACCGGGGTGCGCGTGCTCGTGTACCAGCGCTGGAACCCCATCCAGCGTTCGAGGAGTTCGAGTTTGGTCGGGAAGAGTGCCGCGTCGTAGATCTTCGCCATCACGCCACCGCCACGGCGAGCCAGAAGAAGTCGCGCGAGCCCAACGTCAATGTGACGCTGCCGTCGTCGCCGACCGTGGGAAAGCCCGTGCCGCCGAAGAGGTCCTTGAGGCTCGCGCCGGCGAACCGCTGCGGCAGCCGGATCGTGCCCGCCTGCGGACGGGACGACACGTTGTTGACGCACAGGACGACCTCGTCGACGTCCTCGCCCCGATCGTCGAGCTCACGGACGAACGCCAGCAGCGCGTCGTTGTCGACCTCCTGCACCTCGAACGTGCCGAGGCCGAACACCGGGTGCTCCTTGCGGATGTGCAGCATCGCCCGCACCCAGTGCAGCAGCGAGGAGCTGTGCGCCATCTGCGCCTCGACGTTGACGTTGTTGTGGTGGTAGACGAGTGACTGGATGACGGGCAGGTAGAGCTTGCCCGGGTCGGCGGTGGAGAAGCCCGCATTGCGGTCGGGTGTCCACTGCATCGGGGTACGCACGGCGTCGCGGTCCTCGAGCCAGATGTTCTCGCCCATGCCGATCTCGTCGCCGTAGTAGAGGTACGGCGAGCCCGGCAGCGACAGCAGCAGCGCGTGCATGAGTTCGATCTCGGCGCGGCTGTTGTCCAGCAGCGGAGCGAGCCGTCGACGGATGCCGACATTGGCGCGCATCCGGGGGTCCAGGGCGTACCAGGAGTACATCGCCGAACGCTCCTCGGGCGTCACCATCTCCAGGGTCAGCTCGTCGTGGTTGCGCAGGAACGTGCCCCACTGGGTGCCCGGGGGGATCGGCGGGGTCTCGGCCAGCACGTCGATGATCGGCGTCGCCTTCTCCTCACGCAGCGAGCGGAACAGGCGCGGCATCACGGGGAAGTGGAAGCACATGTGGCATTCCGGCCGCTCTTCGGTGCCGAAGTAGTCGACGACCTCGTGCGGCATCTGGTTGGCCTCGGCCAGCAGGATGCGGCCGGGGAACTCCTCGTCGACCATCTTGCGGATCTCGGCGACGTAGTCATGCGTCTTGGGGTGGTTCTCCCCGTTGTGCCCCTCCTCCTCGAAGAGGTAGGGGATCGCATCCAGCCGGGCGCCGTCCACACCGAGCTCCATCCAGAACCGGACGACGTCGAGGATCGCTTCGCGCACCTGGGGGTTCTCGAAGTTGAGGTCGGGCTGGTGGGAGAAGAACCGGTGCCAGAAGAACTGCCGGCGCACGGGGTCGAAGGTCCAGTTGGACACCTCGGTGTCGACGAAGATGATGCGGGCGTCGCCGTACTTCGTGTCGTCGTCGCTCCACACGAAGAAGTCGCCGTACGGGCCCTCGGGGTCGGAGCGGCTCGCCTGGAACCACGGGTGCTGGTCGCTGGTGTGGTTGACGGGGAAGTCGATGAGGATGCGGATGCCGCGCGCGTGTGCCTGCGTGATGAGTTCGCGGAACTCCGGCAGGGTGCCGAACTCGGGCAGCACGGCCGTGTAGTCGCTGATGTCGTACCCGCCGTCGCGCAGGGGTGAGGCGTAGAACGGCGGGATCCACAGGCAGTCGATCCCCAGCCACTGGAGGTAGTCGAGCTTGCCGATGAGCCCGGTGAAGTCACCGCTGCCCGAGCCCTTGGAGTCGGCGAAGCCTCGGACGAGGGCCTCGTAGAAGACCGCCGTGCGGAACCACTCGGGGTCGTAACCGATGCCCTGGCTGTGCTGAAGGTGGTTGGCTGTCATCGGTCTTCGAACCTCCGGACGTGGATGATGTGCACGGGCTCGGCGTCCACACCGAGGCGCACGTAGTTGTGCTCACCCCACTGCCACGACTGCCCCGTGATGAGGTCCTTGGCCACGAAATCGCTGCCCGGCGTGAGGCCGAGTTCGTCGAGGTCGAGGTGGACCCAGGTCTCGCGGGTGGTGTGCGGGTCGAGGCCCGCCACCACGATGATCGTGTCCTCCTGCCCGCCCATGACGCGCCGCTTGGAGAAGCACAGGACGGTGTCGTCCTCGACGGTGTGCGCGCGGAAGTTGCGCAGGTGGTGCAGGGCGGGGTGCTCCCGACGGATCTCGTTGAGCTTGCGCAGCCAGTCGGCCATCCACAGCTCGCCCTCGCGGTCACCGCCGGGGGCGTAGCGCTCCCACTCGCGGTTCTTGAACTGGTACTTCTCGTTGTCGATCTGCTCCTCGACACCGGGCCGCGGCACGCTCTCGAGCAGCTCGTACCCGGCGTAGATGCCGTAGGAGGGCACGAGAGTGGCAGCGAGGGCCGCGCGCAGCTTCCACGCGGTGGGCCCGCCGAACTGCATGTACGGCGTGAGGATGTCGTGCGTCGTCGGCCAGAAGTTGGGGCGCATGTACGCGGCGGCCGGGCCGGACAGCTCCTCCATGTACTCGACGAGCTCGTCCTTCTCGTTGCGCCACGTGTAGTAGGTGTAGCTCTGCTGGAAGCCGACCTTGGCCAGCGTCGCCATCATGGCCGGCTTGGTGAACGCCTCGGCCAGCCAGATCACGTCGGGGTGCTCGGCGGCCACGTCGGCGATGAGCCACTGCCAGAACTGCACCGGCTTGGTGTGCGGGTTGTCGACGCGGAAGATCTTGACGCCGTGGTCGATCCACACCTGGATGACACGCCGCACCTCGGCGTAGATGCCCGCCGGGTCGTTGTCGAAGTTCAGGGGGTAGATGTCCTGGTACTTCTTGGGCGGGTTCTCGGCGAACGCGATCGTGCCGTCGGCGCGCGTGGTGAACCACTCGGGGTGCTCGGTAACCCAGGGGTGGTCGGGGGCGCACTGCAGGGCGATGTCGAGGGCGACCTCGAGCCCGTTGCGCTCCGCCTCGGCGACGAAGAAGTCGAAGTCGTCGAAGTCGCCCAGGGTCGGCTCGATGGCGTCGTGGCCGCCGTCGACGCTGCCGATGGCGTACGGGCTGCCCGGATCCTCCGGCCCGGCGGTCAGGGTGTTGTTGGGGCCCTTGCGGTTGACCTTGCCGATGGGGTGCACGGGCGTGAGGTAGATGATGTCGAAGCCCATGTCGGCGACGGCCGGCAGACGGTTCGCCGCCGTCCGCAGCGTGCCGGTGACCCACTTCTGCGTGGACTCGTCGAAGTAGCAGCCCTCGGAGCGCGGGAAGAACTCGTACCAGGCGCCGTAGAGCGCCCGCTCGCGCTCGACCAGCAGGCTGAACTCCTCGCTGGGGGAGACGTAGTCGCGCAGCGGGGTGGCGGTGAGCTCGTGGGCGACGTCGCCGGCGATGCCCGCACCCAGGCGCTCGTCGACCGTGCGGGACGTGTCGCGCAACCCGGTGACCGCGGCGGTCAGCAGAGCACGGGCCCGCTCGGAGCGGTCGGTCTCGGCGAGGCACCGCTCGATGACGCGGGCGCCCTCCTCGAGCATGACCTCGACGTCGACGCCCGCCTCGATCTTGATGGTGGCGTCGTGGTTCCACGTGGCGTACGGGTCGGACCACCCCTCGACCCGGAAGCGCCACAGGCCGGTGCGGTCGGCGCGCACCGTGGCGTCCCACAGACTGAGCCCCACGTTGCGGCACGTCATGGGGACGAGGTGCTCGGTGCCGTCCGGAGCCGTCAGGACGACCGAGGCGTTGACGGCGTCGTGGCCCTCGCGGAACACCCGCGCGGAGACGACGACGTCCTCCCCGGTCACGGCGGCGGTCGGGTAGGCCCCACCGTCCACCACGGGTTCGACGTTCATCACGGGGATGCGGCCGAGGGGACGTCGCTGACCGGCCTGCTCGAGGATCGGGGACGTGGGAATCGAGGTCGAGGTTCTCACAGTGTCGAACGCTATCGGGTTACCCCGTCGGCGTGCAGGTCGAGTCACGCTCGGTCTCACGTCGGGGCCCGTGCGGACTCCTCGAGGTGCGCGCCGAGGCCGCTCCCGACCTGGTCATCACGCGTCGGGTCGGCCCTCGTCGCCCACCTCGTAGAGCTGCAGGGTGGCGGAGGTGAGGTGCACGGTCGTGCCGGGTGTGATCGGGGCGGTGCCCACGTCGCGGCCGTCCTCGGGCCGTTCCCACGAGGAGTCCCACAGAAGTGTGTAGGAGCCCCCGGCGGACGGGAGCGGCGGCAGGCGGACGTCCTCGCTGGTCGCCTTGCCCTGCAGCACCATGAGCAGCGAGGGCGCCCCGACGTCGTCGCCGATGAGCTGCATCTGCAGGACCCGGCAGCGGGGATCCTCCCAGGACGCGGCCGTCATCTCCTCGCCGTACCGGCCGTACCAGTGCACGTCGGCACGCTCGTCGCCGAGTTCGGGGCTGGAGGTGAAGAACGACCCCTGCCGCAGCACCGGGTGCTCCCGGCGCAGGCGCAGCAGGAAGCGCGTGGTGTCGAGGAGGTCCTGGCGGGAGGGCTGCCGCTCCCAGTCGAGCCACGACGTCTCGTTGTCCTGACAGTAGGCGTTGTTGTTGCCGCGCTGGGTGCGGCCGAACTCGTCCCCGGCGCAGAGCATCGGGGTGCCCGTGGCCAGCAGGGTCGTCGCGAGCAGGTTGCGCAACGACCGCCGGCGCGCCGCCAGCACCTCCGGATCGTCGGTGAGGCCCTCCACGCCGTGGTTCCAGGACCGGTTGTCGCCGTGCCCGTCGCGGTTGCCCTCGCCGTTGGGTTCGTTGTGCTTCTGCTCGTAGGCCGTCGTGTCCGCCAGGGAGTACCCGTCGTGGGAGGCGACGTAGTTGACCGACGCGGTCGGGCCGCGGTCGTCGCGTCCACCGAAGAGGTCCTCGCTGCCGGACAGGCGCGTCGCGAGCTCGCGCACCCCGTGGCCTTTGGCGGACGCCGTGGCGACGTCGGGCAGCCAGAACGTGCGGATCGTGTCGCGGAACCGGTCGTTCCACTCCCGGAACGGCGCCGGGAACTGGCCGGTGCGCCAGCCGTGCATCCCCACGTCCCAGGGCTCGGCGATGAGCTTGAGCCCGCTCAGCACCGGGTCGGTGCGCAGCGCCATGAGGAAGGGGTGGTTGCGTTCGTAGTCGTCCTGCTCGCCGCGGGCCAGCGCCACCGCGAGGTCGAACCGGTAGCCGTCGATGTGGAACTCCGTCGCCCAGTACCGCAGCGAGTCCAGCGTCATCCGGCAGGCGGCGACGTGGCGCAGGTCGAGGGTGTTGCCGCAGCCGGTGACGTCGATGTCGCGTCCCCAGTCGTCGAGGCGGTAGTAGGAGGCGTTGTCGATGCCGCGCCAGCTCAGCGTCGCGCCGTCGGACCCCTGCTCGGCCGTGTGGTTGTAGACGACGTCGAGGATCACCTCCAGCCCCGCCTCGTGCAGGGTGCGGACCATCGCCTTGAACTCCTCCACGACGCCCTGCGGGTCGGTCGCGGCGGCGTAGGCGGCGTGCGGCGCGAAGAAGCCGAGGGTGTTGTAACCCCAATAGTTGTGCATGCCCATGCCGGCCAGGTGCCGCTCGTCGGTGAAGCTGTGCACCGGCAACAGCTCGACGGTGGTGACCCCGAGCCGGAGCAGGTGGTCGACGAACGCCGGGTGCGCCAGCCCCGCGTACGTGCCGCGCAGCTCCTCGGGGATGCCCGGATGCAGCAGGGTCGCCCCGCGCACGTGCACCTCGTAGACGACGGTCTCGTTCCACGGCACACGGGTGGAGGCGCGTGTGCCCCAGTCGAACCCGTCGCCCACGACGACCGACCTCGGCACCAGGTGTGCGCTGTCGCGGTGGTCCTGCACGTCGGGGCTGCCCTGGTAGGCGTCGTCGACCTCGTGGCCGCACAGTTCCGGCCCCCAGGTCACCCGGCCGTCGATGACCTTGGCGTAGGGGTCGAGCAACAGCTTGGCCGGGTTGTGACGGAGGCCGGCGGCCGGACGCCACGGACCGTGCACCCGGTAGCCGTACCGCTGCCCGGGCCCCACGTCGGGCAGGTGGATGGACCACACGTGATTGACGCGGTGCCGCACCGGGATGCGGCGCTCGCTGCGGCCCTCGGCGTCGTCGGCGTCGAACAGGCACAGCTCGACGGCATCGGCGTGCGAGGCGAAGAGCGCGAACGTCGTGCCGTCGTCGTCGCAGTGGGCACCGAGCGGCGGCGCGAGATCACGGTGGGGTCGCATACTCCCAGGTTACGGGCCCTGGAGCGTGAGACCGGCCGACGGTGTCGGTCGCCCTGGCGGCGCTACACGGGTCGGTATCGCGGGGCGAGGACCCCCGAGGCGAACTCACGTCGGTCCACCGGCTCCAGCGAGATGCGCTCGCCTTGCCTCCTCAGCGCGTGCCGAACCGCGACCCCCATCCTGCCGGGCGGATTCTCGTGGTGCCTTCGGACTTCGGGCGGATTCTCGCTACGGTTGGGGTATGACCGACCCGACTTCTCTGCCCAACTTCCCCCGCCCGGCGACGAGCACCCCCTTCGTGGGCGCGTCCTGGACGCGCTGCAGGACGAGGGGTTCCGCCCCGACATCGACGGTGACGGCGATGTCAGCTTCAAGGTCGAGGGCCAGCAGCTCTTCGTCCACTGCGCCGAGGGCGAGGTGCCCGTCATGCGGGTCTTCGGCCAGTGGCAGATCGGCGAGGACCTCCCCACCGACGAGATGACCCGGCTGCGCAACGCCAACGACCTCTCGCTGCGTCTCAACATCGTCAAGGTCGGCGTCAACAACGGCACGCTCGTCGTCACCGCCGAGCACATCCCCGGCCCGAACTCCGACGTGCGTGCGCTCCTGCAGATCAGCACCCAGCTCGTGCTGACCGCCGTCCAGTTCTGGCACCAGATGATGCTCGGCCAGGACGTGTTCGACGAGCAGCAGCCGCCGCCCGAGCAGGCCTGAGCACCTGCGCCGTAGGCGAACCGACGAGAGGACCGACCCGAACGCGGGGTCCGGTCCTCTCGGCGTCTGCGGACGCGTCACGCATCGTGCGGCGCGAGGGTTCCCGTCACAGATGTGGGGACTGCCACCATCCCCGCACTTGGGCGGTGGTCGGCTCGATCAGTAGAGTCACCGTGGAGTTCCCTCGACGATCCGCGGGTGCGCTCACCGGCTGCCCGGTCGACACGAGTCGATCGCGTGACGATCGGTGCGTCCGCGGTCCGGGGAGGGGCGAGGACGTCGCCTCGATCAGACCAGCACCATCAAGGAGAGGGCGCGACATGAACATCGTCGTCTGTGTCAAGCACGTACCGGACGCGCAGGGTGACCGGACGTTCGAGGAGTCCGACCACACCGTCGATCGCGACGGCGTGGACGGGCTGCTGAGCGAACTCGACGAGTACGCCGTCGAAGAGGCCCTGAAGATCAAGGAAGCCGGCGAGGGCGAGGTCACCGTCCTCACCATGGGCCCGGCGGGTGCCGCCGACGCGGTCAAGAAGGCCCTGCAGATGGGCGCCGACAAGGGCGTCCACGTCAGCGACGAAGGGATCGCCGGATCCGACTCCGCGGCCACCTCGCTCGTGCTGGCGGAGGCCATCAAGAAGTGCGGCGAGGTCGACCTGGTCCTCACGGGCATGGCCTCCACCGACGGCACCATGTCGGTCGTCCCCGCGATGCTCGCCGAGCGACTCGGCCTGCCGCAGGTGACCTTCGCCTCCGAGGTGACCCTCGAGGACGGGTCGGTGACGATCCGCCGCGACGGCGACGTCGCCACCGAGATCGTGCAGTCGCAGTTGCCCGCGGTCGTGTCGGTCACCGACCAGATCAACGAGCCGCGCTATCCCTCGTTCAAGGGGATCATGGCCGCCAAGAAGAAGCCGGTCGAGACGTGGTCGCTCGCCGACCTCGGTGTCGACGCGGGCCAGGTCGGCCTCGAGGCCGCCTGGACCAAGGTGCTGTCGACGACCAAGCGGCCCCCGCGTCAGCAGGGCCTCATCGTCACCGACGACGGCAGCGGTGGTGCTGTGCTCGCACAGTTCCTCACCATGCAGAAGTTCGTCTGAGCCGACCCGACCGAGCAAAGGAGCACCACCCATGTCCGAAGTCCTCGTTCTGGTCGACCACGTCGACGGTGAGGTTCGCAAGACCACGGCCGAACTGCTCACCCTGGCCACCCGCCTGGGTGAGCCGTCCGCGGTGTTCATCGGCGACGCTTTCGACGCCGCCAAGGACTACCTGGCGAAGTACGGCGCCGCCAAGGTGTACCGCGTCGCCTCCACCGACGTCGAGGACTACCTCGTCGCGCCGGTCGCCGAGCTCCTCGCCCAGATCGCCGAGAAGAGCTCGCCCGCAGCGGTGCTCGTGTCGAGCTCGGCGCACGGCAAGGAGATCGCCGCACGCCTCTCGATCAAGCTGAACTCCGGTCTGATCACCGACGCGGTCGACGTGCGTGCCGGTGGCGACGGTGTCGAGACCACGCAGTCGGTGTTCGCCGGCGGCTGGACCGTCGACGCGACCGTCACCCAGGGCACCCCGATCATCACGGTCAAGCCCAACTCGTGCAGCCCGGAGGAGGCCGCCGGTGCGGCCGCCGACGAGGAGGTCGAGGTGAGCATCTCCGACCTCGCCAAGACGGCCCGCATCACCGAGCGTCGCGAGAAGCAGTCGACGGGACGTCCCGAACTCACCGAGGCCGCCATCGTGGTCTCCGGTGGTCGGGGCACGGCCGGCGACTTCGGCGCGGTCGAGGAGCTCGCCGACTCCCTCGGTGCCGCCGTCGGTGCCTCGCGCGCCGCGGTCGACGCCGGGTGGTACCCGCACACGAGCCAGGTGGGTCAGACGGGCAAGCAGGTCAGCCCGCAGCTCTACGTGGCGTGCGGCATCTCCGGTGCCATCCAGCACCGCGCCGGCATGCAGACCTCCAAGACGATCATCGCCGTCAACAAGGACGAGGAGGCGCCGATCTTCGAGCTCGTCGACTTCGGCGTCGTCGGCGACCTGTTCACGGTGCTGCCCCAGGCGACCGAGGCCGTCAAGGCGCAGAAGGGCTGAGCTCGTCGGTCGTTCGCCGACGCCCCGTCCGGATCTTCCGGGCGGGGCGTCGCGCTGCGCAGCGGGGATGAGCCGTCGGTGTGCAGGGCCGGGCAGCACTGAGCCCCGACGGCTTCGGGGGCGGCGTCGGGGCTCAGCGGTCCACAGGCGCAGGCGGAACCGGCGCCAGATCAGGGGGTGAGCGGACCTCGTGCGGGTCGCGACATCCTGGATATTACGGTGCCTTTCGGCCCTGTTCATGCTCCCCGTCAGCCCTTGCGCAAAGCCATTCCGTTCTGTCCGATTCGCGCGCTTCCGCCGGTGTGCGCCCCGCACGGACGCACCCAGCTCGCACGCACGGAACGGCCGTAGACTCGCCGCGTGACACGAGCCACCTACCTCGACCACGGGGCCACCACGCGGGTCCGTCCCGAAGCGGTCGCCGCGATGACCGACGAACTCGCGCGACTGGGCAATCCGTCGTCCCTGCACGGCGCGGGACGCGCGGCGCGCACCCGTCTCGAGGAACACCGCGAGGTGATCGCCGAGGCACTCGGCGCCACCCCCTCGGAGGTCGTCGTCACCAGCGGCGGCACCGAGTCGGACAACCTCGCCGTCATCGGCACCTACAGGCGCCGCCGCCGTGAGGACCCGCGGCGCACCCGTGTCCTCATCAGCGTGCTCGAGCACTCGGCCGTCATCGACTCCGCGGAGTACCTCCTCGCCCACGAGGGCGCCGAGGTCACCTGGGTCGAGTGCGACCACGAGGGGATCATCTCGCCCGAGTCGTTCCGCGCGGCCCTCATGGAGGCCGGCGGCCCCGAGGCGGTGGCGGTCGTCTCGATCATGTGGGTCAATAACGAGATCGGAGTCGTGCAGGACATTCCGGCGCTCGCCGGTGTCGCCCACGAGTACGGCATCCCGTTCCACACCGACGCCGTGCAGGCCGTCGGCCACATCCCGGTGCACTTCGAGAGCTCGGGTGTCGACCTCATGACCGTCACCGGGCACAAGCTGGGCGGTCCCCCCGGCGTGGGGCTGCTCCTCGCCCGCCGTGACGCTCCTGTGGAGGCCATCAGCTTCGGTGGAGGTCAGGAGCGACGCATCCGCAGCGGGACGCTCTCGGTGCACCTCGTCGCCGGACTGGCGGCGGCCATCCCGGTGGCAGTGGCGCAGACCGAGGAGTCGGCCGCGCGGCTGACCGTACTCCGTGACGCCTTGCTCACGGGGATCCTCGAACGCGTCCCCGGGGCGGTCGTCACCGGAGCCTGGGCGCCCGGCGACCGGACCCGTCGCAGCCCGGCCAACGCCCACGTGCTCGTCCCCGAATGCGAGGGCGATTCCCTGCTGTTCCTGCTCGACGCCGCCGGCATCGCCTGCTCGACCGGCTCGGCCTGCCACGCCGGGGTGCCGCGCCCGAGCCACGTGGTGCTCGCCCTCGGGCACCCCGAGGACCTCTCCTCGGGCGCGATCAGGCTCACCCTCGGGCACGACTCGACCCGCGAGGACGTCGACGCGGTGCTGTCGGTCGTCGGCGGATGCGTCGAACGGGCGCGCCGCGCCTGGCGGGCGGGGCAGGCCCGGAAGGCCGGCTGATGCGGATCGTCGCCGCGATGAGCGGCGGGGTCGACTCCGCCGTCGCCGCGTCGCGCATGCTGGAGGCCGGGCACGAGGTGGTCGGCGTGCATCTGGCGTTGTCGCGCAGCGCCGCCACCCTGCGCGAGAGTGCCCGCGGTTGCTGCACGATCGAGGACGCCGGCGACGCCCGACGCGTCGCCGACAAGCTCGGGATCCCTTTCTACGTCTGGGATCTCGCCGACGCCTTCGAGCGCGACGTCGTCGACGACTTCGTGTCCGAGTACGCCGCCGGCCGCACCCCAACCCCTGCCTGCGCTGCAACGAGCGCATCAAGTTCGCGGCGTTGGCCGACAAGGCGCTGGCGCTCGGGTTCGACGGCGTCGCCACCGGCCACTACGCGCGGGTGGTCGAGCCGGGTGAGCCGGGCAACGTCACGGGGCAGCGTGAACTCCACCGGGCGGTCGACGCCGCCAAGGACCAGTCCTACGTGCTCGGTGTGCTCGACGGGGCCCAGCTCGCCGCCGCGCACTTCCCGCTCGGCGACACCACCAAGCCCGAGATCCGCGAGGAGGCCGCCGAGCGCGGCTTCTCCGTCGCCCGCAAGCCCGACAGCCACGACATCTGCTTCATCCCCGACGGCGACACGCGTGGTTGGCTCGCGCGCCGGCTGGGGGAGCAGCCCGGAGACATCGTCGACGTCGACGGCGAGGTCGTCGGAACCCACGGCGGCGCCTACGGATTCACGGTCGGACAGCGCAAGGGCCTCGCGCTGCGACGTCCGGCCGCCGACGGTCGGGCGCGCTACGTCGTCGAGACGGACACCGCCACGAACACCGTCGTCGTCGGGCCGGAGTCGTTGCTCACGATCGACGTCATCGAGGGTGAGAACGCACGCTGGTGCGGTCCGCCGCCGCAGGGTCGCGTCACCGTCGGTGCGCAGGTGCGGGCCCACGGCCGAGAGCTGCCGGCGACCGCCGAGGCGACCGAGGACGGCGGCGTGCTCGTGCATCTGGACGAGCGTGAGCGTGGCGTGGCCGCGGGGCAGTCCGTCGTGCTCTACGACGGGACCCGCGTCATCGGCTCGGCGACGATCACCGCCACGCGGCGCGCAACCGCCTCCACCTCATCCGCCTGAGACAGTAGGCCTCGCCGAGACAGCCGGGCACGCGCGGCTGTGTCAGACCTCCCCTACTGTCCGAGGTGGGATACGAGGTGGGACGGGGTGAGGGCTGGGATTCATCCGGTGTTCGCCGTGGTGAGGTGACGATGACGTTGAGTGGGCACATGAACGACGTGCAGCGACGCCTGGGGACGAAGGACGCGGTGGTCATCGGCCTGGGGTCGATGATCGGGGCCGGTGTGTTCTCGGCGATGGGCCCCGCGGCGCAGGCGGCCGGAGCCTGGCTGCTCGCCGGACTCGCCGTCGCAGCCCTGGTGGCCTACTGCAACGCGACGTCCTCCGCGCGGCTCGCGGCGATCCACCCGGCCTCCGGGGGGACCTACGTCTACGGGACCCGGCAGCTCGGTCCGTTCTGGGGATACACCGCGGGATGGTCGTTCGTCGTCGGCAAGACCGCGTCGTGCGCCGCCATGGCGTTGACCGTGGGCGCCTATGCGGTCCCCGGTGCCGAGCGACCCGTGGCCCTGGCGGTGGTCCTTGCCCTCGTCGCGCTCAACTGCCTGGGCATCCACAAGTCGGCGGTCCTCACCCGGGTGATCGTCGGCGTGGTCCTGCTCGCCCTGGCCCTGTTCGTCGTCACCGGATGGGCGTTCGGCCCGGCGGCGCCCCGGTACGTCGGCGCCGAGCCGAGCCTCCGCGGCGTGCTGCAGGCCGCCGGGTTGCTGTTCTTCGCGTTCGCCGGGTACGCGCGGATCGCGACCCTGGGCGGGGAGGTGCGCGACCCCGCCCGCACGATCCCACGCGCCATCCCCCTCGCCCTCGGGATCACCCTGGTGGTGTACACGCTGGTGGCCGCCACCTCGCTGTACGTGCTGGGGGCGGCAGGCATGGCAGCCTCGCCGGCGCCGCTCGTCGACGTGGCGAGGGACACCGGAGGTGCGTGGCTGGTCGTCGTCGTCCAGGTCGCCGCCGTCGTGGCCGCGACCGGCTCCCTGCTCGGGCTGATCCTCGGGGTCTCGCGCACGACCCTGGCCATGGCAGGCGACGGGCACCTGCCCCGGCCGCTGTCGACCGTCTCCGAGCGCCACGGCACGCCGTGGATCGCCGAGGTCACCATCGGTGCCGTCGTCATCGCCCTGGTGCTGGTGAGCGATCTGCGCGGCGCGATCGGGTTCTCCTCGTTCGGGGTGCTTTTCTACTACGCGGTGGCCAACATTTCGGCATGGACGCTGCGCCGCGAGCAGGGGCGGCCGCCGGCCTGGGTGCCCGTCGTGGGGCTGACCGGGTGTCTCGTGCTCGCCGCGAGCCTGCCGGTCGCGTCGGTGATCGGCGGCGGGGTGGTCGTCGCCGTCGGCATAGTCGTGTATCTGGTCCGCGCGCGGCTCAGGCCTTGACGAGCCGCACCGCCAGCGCGGCGAAGTGCTCGGCGATCTCCTCGACGTCCCACGTGCCCTCCGGGCGGTACCAGCGGGCGACGTCCATGCCGAGGGAGACGATCGCGCGGGTCGTGAGCTGTGGTGCGTCGTCCACGAACTCGCCGGACGCCGCGCCCTCCTCGACGACCTGCCGCACGAGGCCCTCGATGCTGCGCCGCAACGTCACGACCTCGGCGCGATGGTCGGGGGAGAGGGCGTCGAGCTCGTCCTTGACCACGCGGGAGACGGCGTGGTTCTCGGCATTGGTACGCACCCACGCCCGCACGATCGCGGCGAGCTTCTCGGTCGCCGACCCGACGCCCTCGACCGCGGCGCCGACCGCGTCGAGCAGCATCCGGTGGCCTTCGACGGAGATGACGTAGAGCAGGTCCTCCTTGGACCGGTGATGCACGTAGATCGCCGCCGGACTCAGGCCGGCCGCCTGGGCGATGTCGCGGGTCGTCGTGCCGTGGAAGCCCTTCGCCCCGAAGGCTTCGACCGCCGCCGACAGGAGCCGGTCCCGGTTCGCCTCGCTCACGCCCGCACCTCCGGTCTTGACGCGTTCCCTTATTACCGGCGAGTATGGAGTCACCGACTAAGCAAGCGCTTGGTCACCTGCTCGGTCACTGTACGCCCGAGCACCGGCTGGGTCGCCTCGGCGGGCGTCCAGCACGCGAGCCGACCCGAGGAGCCGACCATGCTGCGCACCACCTACACCGAGGACCACGAGGCGTTCCGCGAGTCCGCCAAGGAGTTCGTGCAGCGCGTCCTCGCCCCGCGCGCCGAGGAGATGCTCGAGGCCAGGACCATCCCGCGCGCGACATCTGGCTCGAGGCCGGCCGCCAGGGTTTCTTCGGCCTGTGCATCCCCGAGGAGTACGGCGGCTCCGGGGCCGACGACTACCGCTTCAACGCCGTCCTCGGTGAGGAGCTCGCCCACTTCAACGCGGCCACGGGCTCGTGTTTCGGCATCCACTCCGACATCTGCGCCCCCTACATCGTGGCGCTGGGCACGGAGGAGCAGAAGCAGCGCTGGCTGCCGGGCATCGCCTCCGGCGAGACGATCATCGCCATCGGCATGACCGAACCTTCCGGCGGTTCGGACCTGGCCGGGCTCAAGTCCACGGCCGTCCGCGCCGACGACGGCTCCGGCGACTGGATCATCAACGGCAGCAAGACGTTCATCACCAACGGCCACCAGTGCGACCTCGCCATCGTCGCGGTGCGCACCGACCCCACCAAGGGCGCCAAAGGCATCAGCCTCTTCGTGCTCGAGGCGGGAACGGCCGGGTTCACCAAGGGCACCAAGCTCGACAAGGTGGGCCAGACCGAATCCGACACGGCCGAGCTGTTCTTCGACAACGTGCGTGTGCCCGACACCCACCTGTTGGGCGAGGAGGGGCGCGGCTTCATCGCGATGATGCAGCACCTGCCGCAGGAGCGCATCGGCGCCGCGGTCTCCAACACCGCCCACGCGGCCCAGATCCTGCGCGAGACGATCGAGTACACCAAGGAGCGCAAGGCGTTCGGCCAGGCCATCGGATCCTTCCAGCACAACAAGTTCCTCATGGCCGAGCTCGTCACCAAGATCGAGGTGACCCAGGCCTTCGTCGACGCCTGCGTGACGCTGCACTCCGAGGGCGAGCTCACCCCCACCGACGCGGCCAAGGCCAAGTGGTGGAGCTCCGACATCCAGGGCGAGGTCCTCGATGCGTGCGTGCAACTGCACGGCGGCTATGGATTCATGAACGAGTACCGCGTGGCCAGGGCCTGGCGCGATGCCCGCGTCACCCGCATCTGGGCCGGGTCGAACGAGATCATGAAGGAACTCATCGGACGCGAACTGGGTCTCTGACCGCTGCGCCGGCGGCGTCAGCTTGGGTCGTGACGAACCGGAGTGTTCAGGCCGGCGGCGTCCGCCCTGTTCGAGCGCGGTCGTCATCGTGCTCGTCCGGGGTGGACGGGGTCTCCTCGGCGCCGACGTCGTCGCTGCGGCGGCGGCTGCGTCGACGATGTCCTCGGACGAGGAGCACGACGGCGATCGTCAACGCGAGGAACATCACCAGACCCCACGGTGATCCGGCGATCGCGAGGAAGGTCGCCTGCCACAGCCCCCACCCGATGGTCGAGTAGATCGTCGCCCAGGCGAGGGCGCCCGGGATCTGCGCGAGCGTGAACGCGAGGGCGGAGATCCTGATGACCCCCGCCGCGGCGATGATCGCGCTCTGCAGGCCGACCGTCAGATAGCACAGAGGAACGGCGACCAGACCCCACCGGCGCAGCACCTGGGCTCCGTGGTCGACGCCGGAACCGTCCAGCCATCTCGCCATGCGCCCGCGCCATCCGGTCGGCTCCGCGTTCTTCAGGCCTGCGCGGGTCAGGTAGCGCGCGAGCCAGTACGTCGCCTGGCCGCGTGCCATGGCCAGGAAGAAGAAGAACGCGAAGAGCGCCCAGATGGGCCAGCCTCTGAATGCCTCCGGCACGCGCTCGCTCCTCGATGTCCCTGCCTCATGGGGGTGGGACGGCCCACCCGTTCGATCCAGGGTAGTGCCGCCCTGAGCTGGGGGACCACTAGAGTCGGGCGGGCACCCTGCCAAGGACGACGCCGAGACACCACGAGCATCGGGAGCGACATGGACACGCGCACCAGCACCGCGTCGGGCATCGGCTCGTGGCCCGGGGAGGACATGCGGACCACGCTGCGCCTCGTGCGGGACACCCTCGGTGAGGTGGAGTCCGACGGTCTGCGCTTCGGCATCCCCTACCTCCCGGAACTGCCCGCACGCGGACCGGGCGCCGACATGATCGGTCGGGCCGCCGGACTGCTGGTGGAGCTCCCCGTCGACCTGCAGCCCTCGGGGTGGCGCTTCGTCGACCGCCCCGGCCGGGATCAGGACCGGACGACCCAGCTCATGCGCCGCGACCTCGACGACCTCGCGGAGGCGTTCGACGGGTACTCCGGACCGTTCAAGGTCGCCGTCACCGGGCCGTGGACCTTGGCGGCGCACGTGCGTCTGGCGCGCGGTGAGCGCAGCGTCGAGGACGAGGGCGCACGCCGTGACCTGGCGCAGTCGCTGGCCGAGGGCATCCGGGTGCATCTGGGCGACGTGGCCCGGGTGCTGCCCGAGGCCGAGATCATGGTGCAGCTCGACGAGCCGTCACTGCCGGGGGTGCTCGGCGGCGAACTCCCCACCTCGTCGGGATTCGGGCGGGTGCGCGCGGTCGACCAGGAGGAGGTCCGCCGGGTCCTGGCCGAGGTCGTCCAGGTCGTCCGGTCGGCGGGGGCCACGGGGGTGCTCGCCCACTGCTGCGCGCCGCGGCCACCGCTGCAGGTGTTGCGGGGTGCGGGTGTGGACGCCGTCGCCGTCGACGTGGGGGCGCTCGGGGAGCGCGGCTGGGAGTCGGTCGCCGTCACCGTCGAGGACGGGGTGGCGCTGTGGGCGGGGGTCGACGTGGCGTCGGCCGTGGCCCGCCGCGAGCAGGGGCGTCAGGGCGCGCGCGACCTGCTCGTCGACCCGCTGATGCGGCGTTGGGGTGAACTCGGCCTGCCGCAGGCCGATCTCGACGGCGTGACGCTCACTCCCGCCTGTGGACTGGCCGGCTGGACCCCCGCCGCCGCGGAGTCGGCGCACCGGGTGCTGCTGGACGCCGCCCGCGAGCTGCACTGGCGGATTGCGGGCTCCTGAGGACCCGCCCCGCCGGTGAGGCGAAGGGCTGTCGGACCTCTGGTGCAAGATGACTGCCGTGACGAAGAGCAGCTCCGACCTCACGCCCGCCGCCGACGCGCCACCGCCGCCGGAACAGGCCCGGCACCGGTGGAACGACCTGGCCGCCGAGCTGCGCGAACACCAGTTCGCGTACTACGCCAAGGACGCGCCGACCATCAGCGACGGCGAGTACGACGCCCTGCTGCGCGAGCTGGTCGAGCTCGAGGAGGCCCACCCGGCGTTGCGTGTGCCCGAGAGCCCGACCCAGACCGTCGGTGGGTTCGACGTGGTCGCCGAGGCCGACGTCGAGCAGGCCGAGCCCATCGTCGACGACGTGGGGGAGGTGTACATCCCGTTCGCGCCGGTCGACCACCGTGAGCGGATGCTCAGCCTCGACAACGTGTTCTCCGAGGAGGAGCTGGCCGAGTGGTATGCGCGCGCCACCGATGTCGCAGACGGCGGCCTCGGGGTCGACGTGCGGTTCCTCACCGAGGCCAAGATCGACGGGCTGGCCGTCAACCTGCTGTACGAGCAGGGGCGTCTCACGCGGGCGCTGACCCGAGGGGACGGGCGCACGGGTGAGGACGTCACGCTCAACGTGCGCACCATCTCCGAGATCCCGGTGGAGCTCACCCAGCCGGCCGACGCCCACGACGAGGACACGGTGACCGTGCCGATCCCCGAGCTCGTCGAGGTCCGCGGCGAGGTGTTCTTCCCCGTCGCGCAGTTCGAGGAGTTCAACGCCTCCCGCGTCGAACAGGGCCTGCCGCCGTTCGCCAACCCCCGCAACTGTGCCGCCGGGTCGTTGCGGCAGAAGGACCCGCAGGTCACGGCCTCGCGGCCGCTGCGCATGCTCGTGCACGGCATCGGCGCCAGGACCGGTTTCGACATCTTCACGCAGAGCGAGGCGTACGACATCCTGCGCGGCTGGGGGCTGCCGGTGTCGCCGTACAACGAGGTCGTCGACGACCTCGACGGGATCCTGCGCCGAGTTCGGTACTTCGGCGAGCACCGCCACGATCTCGAGCACGAGCTCGACGGGGTGGTCGTCAAGATCGACCAGATCTCCGTGCAGCGCCGACTGGGGTCCACCTCGCGCGCGCCGCGGTGGGCCATCGCGTACAAGTACCCGCCGGAGGAGGTCACCACGACGCTGCTCGACATCCGGGTCAACGTGGGGCGCACCGGCCGGGTCACGCCGTACGGGGTGATGGAGCCGGTGCAGGTCGCCGGGTCCACCGTCGAGATGGCGACGTTGCACAACGCGCACGAGGTCGAGCGCAAGGGCGTGCTCATCGGCGACACCATCGTGCTGCGCAAGGCGGGTGACGTCATCCCCGAGATCCTCGCGCCGGTGGTCGACAAGCGTGACGGCACCGAGCGGGCGTTCGTCATGCCGACCCACTGCCCTTCCTGCGGTACCGAACTCGCGCCGCAGAAGGAGGGCGACAAGGACATCCGGTGCCCCAACGCGCGCACCTGCCCGGCGCAACTGCGGGAGCGGATGTTCGGGCTGGCCTCGCGAGGGGCCTTCGACATCGAGGCACTCGGGTGGGAGGCGGCCATCGCCCTCACCGATCCCGAGGCGGGCCGTCCCGAGTGGGCCGACGAGCGCGGCATTCCGCGGGAGGATCCTGTGCTCGCCGGCGAGGCGGGCCTGTTCGACCTGCGTCCCGAGGACCTCGCCGGGGTTCACGTGTGGCGGCAGCCCAAGCGCAAGGGCGAGGTCGAGGAGTGGGAGAAGCAACCGTTCTTCTACACCAAGGCCACGGCCAAGACGCCGAGCAAACCGCGGGCCACCACCGACGTGCTGTTCACCCAGCTCGAGAAGGTGAGGTCCCAGCCGCTGTGGCGCGTGCTCGTCGCGCTGTCGATCCGGCACGTGGGCCCGACGGCCGCACGGGCACTGGCCACGCACTTCGCGTCGATGCAGGCGATCCGCGAGGCGTCGGTGGAGGAGCTGGCGGCGGTCGAAGGGGTGGGCGGCACCATCGCCGAGTCCGTGCGCGAGTGGTTCGACGTGGACTGGCACCGCGAGATCGTCGACCGCTGGGCCGCCGCCGGCGTGCGGATGGCCGACGAGCGCGACGAGAGCGTCGAACGCACCCTCGAGGGGATGACCGTCGTCGTCACCGGGTCGCTGCAGGGGTTCTCCCGCGACGAGAGCAAGGAGGCGATCATCACCCGCGGTGGCAAGGCCTCGGGATCGGTGAGCAAGAAGACCCACGTCGTGGTCGTCGGTGAGAACGCGGGCTCCAAGGCCGCCAAGGCCGAAGAGCTCGGAGTCCCGATCCTCGACGAGGAGGGTTTCGTCGCCCTGCTCGCCGGAGGTCCGGCGGCCGTCGGGCTCGGCGACGACAGCGGTGAATCCGAGACCTCGGACACGGAGTCCACGAGGGACGCCGAAGCCGGTGCCGATGAGCAGGCCGAGAAGGACTGAGGACGGAGGGACTGAAAGGGGGCGGCGATGAGCGGGTCGGAGGGACTCGCCGGCGACCTGCACGACCTCGCCGGCGGGTGGGGTGTGGCTGCGGCGGTGCAGTATTCGATCGATCATCTTCCGGGCTCGAGGACCGGCGACGTCGGGTACGACTTCTCGATCGCCGTGGGTCTGCTCGTGGGCGACCTCGCGGAGGTCGTCGAGACCTCCGGCCTCCCCGACGAGCCGGGTCCTGAGCCTGCACCGACCGACTCGGGGCGGGCGCGCGAATCCGCCGATTCCGCGGCCGCGGTCACGGCCTCCGCACTGGCCACCACGGTACTTCGGCCCTTCGTACACCCCTGGATGGTCGTCGACCCCGCCTATGTCCGGCACGCAGTGCACCGCCTGGACGACCTCCTCCCGCGCCTGGAGTCCGCTCTGGCGCGTGCCCAGGTCGACCCGCAGGCGGCGGAGACGACGGTCGCGGCACTCGGAGACGTCCGGGCCGCGTTCGCCGATCTCGTCGCGGCCCTCGAGAGCGATGGCCGTGACCTGCGCAGACTCCTGCGTGACCGTCCCATGGCGCTGCGACGCCTGCGCAGTCACACCGACCGACTCGGCGAGGCCGACGCGCTGTGCCGCCGGCGCCTCGAGGACGCCACCTGCAGGCTTCCCGACCTCCGGGGGCTGCTCGCGGGCTCCCGGTGGGACTCACCCCGCCTCGCCGCCGACCGGTCGGCGCTCAGCGGCGTCCCGACGACCGAGGCACGACGCCTGATCGCTCGTGACCCCGACCTGGTGGCGGTGCTCACCGATCCGGCCGACACCGGCGCCACACCGTGGCTGGCCGAGGCTCTCGTCCCTGCGAACGAGGGTGGGGCCGGGGCCGGCGATGACGTCCCCGCCCACGCGGTGTCGCTGCTGCAGGTCGCCCGGGTCCGCCGTGCCTGTGCGGAGCAGACCGACGACGAGCTCGACCGGGTCGCCCTGCTGTACCCGCGCCTCGTGGGTGGCCTCGACGGGGTCCCGCCCACGGTGCGCACGAGGGCCAACCGGCTCGTCATGCGGGCCGACCTGCGTCGGATGCGGGCGACCGACGTGGCGCTGCAGCACCAGGTCAGCGCCAGTCGAGAACGCGACTCCTCCTCACCCCTGCGCCGCGCCCGCGGTGCCCTCCTCGACGTCTGGCTCGCGAACGACGAGATCACGGCCCTGGCGACGCTCGATCACGACCGGCCGAACGCCCTGCGGGTCGAGCACCGGGCCATGGTCACGCTGACCCAGCAACTCCTGCACGATCGCGCCGATCAGGGGCGGGGAGTGCGCGCCCACCGTCAGGTCCTCCAGTACGCACCGAGCGGGCGCGTCGTCGAGCTCTGGGGCCTGCTCGACGAGGACACCACCCGCGTGGCGGTGTACGTCGGCGGTACCGGCACCACGGTCCGGCAGTTCGGCTGGCCCACGGGCATCGCGCGGGCCCTGCAGCGCGCCGACGCCTCGGGGCGCACGGCCGTGATCACCTGGATGGGTGCGGAGTTCCCCTCCGCGATCGGCACCCACGCGCCGTCCGGCCGGTTCGCCAGACTCGCCGCGGCCCCCCTGCGCGACCTCGTCGAAGGTCTCGACGTGCCGGACGGCACGCCGATCACCGTGGTCGGGCACTCCTACGGCGGCGTCATCGTCGGCGCGGCCGAGGCCCTCGGGCTCCGGGTCGACACGGTGGTGCACGCCGGCGTGCCCGGCATCGGGCCCGGCCTGCGGTCGGTGGCCGAGTACCCCGATCACGACGCCCTCGGGCGCCCGCGCCACGTCGTCCGGTACTGCCTGACGGCCCCGGGCGACCTCATCCGTCTGTGGCGCCGGGGCGACGCCGCGGTGTCCTCGCTGTCCACCCTCTCCTTCACCCCCGCCCGATCGGCGGCCGGATGGTTCGGCGAGCGCACCCTGGGGGCCGACCCGACGACCCTCCTGGGCATCCGCGACCTCGACACCGGCATCTGGGAGGTCGACAAGGACGACCGGCGTGCGGGCGAGATCCTCTACGGCCCACGCGGACACGCCGACGTGGTCGAGCCGGGGACCACGTCCTTCCGCCGCATCGTCGCCGCGGTCCAGGGCGAGGACCCGGCGGCCGTGACGCCCCCGGCCACGCTGCGTCCGTTCCGGTGGCGTCCGGGCCGCGGGTAGCCACGGGCGGGTAGTGACGGGAGACTAGCGAGGCGGGGGTGTCGGGGCGGTGCCGCGATCAGCAGCGGCACGCCCGCGGCAGTCGACGCCCGTTCAGCCACCGACCGATCCACGTCGAGCGCACGAACGCGTCGTAGGCGAGCAGCAGGACCGCCGTCGTGGTGCCCAGCGTGACCAGCAGTTTCAGCTCCGCGGGCCAGGGCAGGTGGGTCAGGAGCGCCCCGATCCCGAGGACCAGCGGGAGGTGTGCGACGTACATCCAGTACGAGGCGTCGGCGAGGTAGCGCACCCAGCGGCGTTCGGTGCGCAGATGGGTCGTCGCCACGCCCACGAGCCCGTACACCCAGGCCCAGGCCGAGATCGCCGAGGCGACGGCCAGAGCGACGTGCGACGACGTGGACGTCCCGCCGAGGCCGGAGGTCAGCGCGAGGACGACGAGCGACCCGATCCCCGCAGCGCCGAGGTGGACACCCCACCGCGGGCCGAGCTCCTCCAGCGCCGCCGGACGCCGGGCCAGGAGCCGGCCGCAGGTGAACGCCGTGAGGAACGCGATCAGCGGCAGGAGTTCGGGCAGGATCGTCGCCGGTTCGCGGATGCCGCCGTACGCCGCGCCGACCGTGCCGGCATCGAGGCCGGAGGCGGCCTGTCCCTGCGCCAGTTGGACGGCCGCGTACGGCACCGCGAGCACGAGCACGCCCCACGGGCCGGTGACGAGGCTCGTTCCCCGGTCAGCGAGTCGCGACGTCCACTGCGGGAGCAGCCGGCGGCCCAGGGTGCGGACGGCCGCGAGCACGAGGATGCACTGGAACAGCACCCACAGGAACCACAGGTGGCCGGTGGGCAGGGCCCAGGGTGGGCCGCTGTTCGGTGGCGTCGGCAGCGGGAGCCCGTGGACGGCGTGCCAGAGCCCGGCGATGAGGCCGAGAGGGAGGATGACGAACGGCCAGAAGGCGAACACGGGCAGCGCGATGCGGATCGTGCGTTCGCGCAGGAACCGCCGCAGACCGCGTTTGTGCACGACCACGTGGGCGAAGTACCCCGCGAGCAGCATGAACAGCGACATGCGGAACAGGTGGACGACGGTCACCACCGGGAGGGCGTAGACGGTCGAGGTCTGGTCGACGATCATCCACGGCATCCACGGCATCCCGGGCACGAACGGGAGCAACGCGTGCAGGACGATGCCGAGCAGCAGGGCGCCTCCACGCAGGGCGTCGAGGCCGTGCAGGCGCGGGCCGGTCGAGGTGGCGGTGGGGACGGCCTGAGTACTCACGCCATCGACGCTACGAAGGCGCAGGTCGTCGGCACTTCACCGATCGGGTGCGCCCCCGTCCACCGATCGGTGGACACGCCTGGAGCGCCGGGGCGGGACAATCGGGACGACCTGCCGACGGCGCCCGTGCCGCCGCCGTGCGGGTGGCCTACGAGCGTGGGCTTCTGTGAATGCGGCCGACGATGGGGACCTACCATGACGACATGAGGACGGTCGGGCAGGCGGTGGGGGAGTTGCGCGCCGCCGTCGACGACGGGCGACTCGAGTCGATGTGCGCGCGTCACGGCCTCGACCTCATGGTGCTGCACGGAAGTGCACGCCACGACCCGGCTCAGGCCGGCGATCTGGACCTCGCATATCTGCCGGTGCGCGGCACCGATCCCGACCACCTCGCCGTCGTCAACGACCTGCTCGACCTGTTCGGTGACCACGTCGACGTGATGCCGCTGCACCACGCGGATCCGGTGGCGGCATGGGCCGCGCTGGGCCGCGGGGAGCGGCTCGTCGAGCGGACGCCGCATCGGTTCGCCACGGCCCAGATGCGCGCCTTCGGGGAATACCGCGACACGCAGCGGTATCGGGATCTCGCCCTGTCTCTGGTGGGACGCCGATGAGCCCCCGCGACCTCGACACCCAGATCGTCCTTCGCCGTCTGCTGGCCATGGACGACCTGCTCAGGGTTCTCGAGCGGCTCGACCCGGCCGACGGCGACGCAGTGACCCACCTTGCGCTGGAACGGATCCTGACCCAGCTCGTCGATCTGGCCGGTGACATCAACGGCCACGTGGCCGGTGTGACCCTGGGGCGGGCGCCGGGTTCGACACGGGAGTCCTTCGTGTTGGCCGCCGATGCGGGCCTCATCACGCACGAGGCCGCCGAGGTGCTGACACCGAGCGTCGGACTCCGCAACGTCCTCGTGCACGAGTACGAGTACGTCGACGTGGACCGCAGCCGCGTCGTGGCGGCGGCCCCGATGGCGCTCACGGCGTATCGGGGGTACGTCGACGCTGTCCGGGAGTGGTTGAGCGTCGAAGGACGGTGATGACGGCCGGCGGGGCGTGATGCCTGGGGCCGGTGACGTCACGGCCACCCGGATTCAGTCCTGTTGGGCCTCGTGGCGGAGTCGGCGGGCCAGGCCCCAGAAGACGACGGCCGTCACGCCCTGTGCGGCCACGACCCAGCCGAACGCCGCGACGGGGTCGATGACGTCGGCCAGCGACACGAACAGCCCGCCCAGGGTCGCCACCCCCAGGGCGAGGGCCGCCTGTTGCGCTGTCGAGACGAATCCGCCGGTCAACCCCGCGACGGAGTGGGGGACCTCGCTCATCACCGTCGAGACGAGCGGTGCGAACTGGGTGCCCTGCGCGAAGCCGAGGAACGCGACCGGTGCCTGGACCCACCACACCCACGCGGCGCCGGACCCGGTGTGCGAGGCGAAAAAGCACGTACCGGCGACGAGCACCAGGCCGAGGAGTTGCAGGCAGGCTCCGCGTTCCATGGTCAGGGCACCCCACCACCGCATGATGTGCCCGATCGAGGCCGATGCGAGCACGAATCCCAGCACGAACAGCAGCAGCGAGAAGCCGGAGGCCGCCGGGGTGAGACCGAGGTGGCGCTGCGTCAGCACCGAGTACTCGTACATGAACGCCCCGAACCCGCCGAAGAACGTCAGGGCCATGAGCAGCCCCGCCCACACGGGCGTGAGTCGCACGACCGAGGGCGGCGCGAGCGTCGGCCGCCCGGTCCGTTCGCGCACCGACTGGTGGCGCCAGAACGCGGCGAGCCCGACCACACCGCCCACCAGCAGCGCCAGGGTCCACCAGGACCAGTGCTGCCCCGGCCCGAGGGACAGACCGAACACCAGGCTCGCCAGCGCCAGCCCGACGATGACCGCGCCACCGATGTCGATCGCGTCCCGCCGATCGGAGCGGGTCGCCGGCAGCCACCGGGCACCGGCGAGGGCCAGGGCACAGATGACGGCGATGGACGCGGCGGCGCCCCGCCAGCCCGTGCCGGCGATGTCGGCGGAGATGAGGCTGCCGCCGATGACCTGCCCGGCCGCCGTCCCGACCCCGCTCGTGGCACTGAACGTCGCGATCCCCCGGGCCCGGCGGATGCCCGTGGAGGTCGCCTGGATCGTGGCGAGGATCTGCGGCATGACGAGCGCGGCGGCGATGCCCTGGATGCCGCGCGCCGCGATGAGCAGCGGAGTCGTGGGGGCCACCGCGGCGAGGATCGCGGTGAGGATGCCGCCGACGAGCCCGAGGACGAACATGCGCCGCCGGCCGAACCGGTCGCCGAGCCGCCCGCCGAGGACGAGGACGGTCGCGAAGGCCGACGTGAACGACCCCAGGACCAGCGAGATCTCACCCGGTGTCGCGCCGAGATCGGCCGCGATGTCCGGCGCGGCCACGTTGCCGATGCTGAAGGTGTACGTCGCGGCGAACCCGGCCACGTAGAGCGGCCAGAGGCGGGGCGGGGCATCGAGCGGGGTGTGCTCGGGCATCGTGGTCACCGTCTGCCGGGGGTGGTGAGGGACGTCCTCATCATGGAGGACGATCTCCGCGGCGTCGCCGCCCATGTGTGTCCGGCGCCCGCGACGGAGGGCCCGGGGACCGGCGCGCGGATCGACGCGGGCGCGGCGGGGGAAGGGCTGTCGGTGCCGCGCTCTAAACTGGCGGACATGTCGAGGATCTCCCGTGACCAGGTCGACCATCTGGCGATGCTGGCCCGCATCGACCTCACCGACGACGAGAGCGAGCAGCTCACCGGTGACCTCGCGGTCATCCTCGACTCGCTCGCGCAGATCCGTGAGGCGGCGGCCGACGACGTGCCCGCCATGTCGCACCCGCAGCCACTCGTCAACGTCATGCGCCCCGACGAGGTCCGGCCCGGGCTGTCGTCGCAGGAGGTGCTCGAGGGTGCTCCCGCGGCCGAGGACCAGCGGTTCGTCGTGCCCCGCATCCTCGCCGAAGACTGACGCCCGCTCGCCACCTCCGACCAAGGGAATCCTGTGCCCGACTCTCTCGACACCCCCGAGGCGATCGTGCGTGCGAGCGCCGCCGACCTCGCCGCCGCCCTCGCCGATCGCCGGCTGACCTCCGTCGAGGTCACGCAGGCGTACCTGGACCGCATCGAGGCCACCGAGCCGGCGATCCACGCCTACCTGGCCCTCGACGCCGAGGGCGCGCTCGCCACCGCCGCCGAGGTCGACGCGGCGCGAGCGGCAGGTGAGGAGCTCCCGCCCCTGGCCGGGGTCCCGATCGCGGTCAAGGACGTCGCCTGCACCCGGGGTCTGACGACCACGGCCGGGTCGGCCATGCTCGCGGGCTGGGTCCCGCCGTACGACGCCACCGTGGTCGGCAAGGTGCGCGCGGCGCGCATGCCCATCCTCGGCAAGACCAACATGGACGAGTTCGCCATGGGCTCCTCCACCGAGCACTCCGCCTTCGGCGACACCCGCAACCCGTGGGATCTCGACCGGGCTCCCGGCGGGTCCGGCGGTGGTTCGGCGGCGGCGCTGGCCGCGTTCTCGGCGCCTCTGGCCGTCGGTTCCGACACGGGTGGGTCGATCCGGCAACCGGCGGCGTTCACGGGCACGGTCGGGTGCAAGCCGACCTACGGCGGCGTCTCGCGCTACGGCGTCATCGCCCTGGCCAGCAGCCTCGATCAGATCGGTCCGTGCGGGCGCTCCGTCCTCGACACGGCGCTGCTGCACGAGGTGCTGGCCGGTCACGACCCCCTCGACTCCACCTCGCTCGATGCTCCGTGCCCGCCGGTCGTCGACGCCGCGCGCCGCGGCGACGTCACCGGGCTCCGGGTCGGCGTCATCCGCGACCTGCTGGGTGAGGGCCTGCAGTCGGGTGTCGCGGCGAGGTTCACCGAGTCCCTCGAGCACCTGCGGGCCGCGGGTGCCGAGATCGTCGAGGTCGACTGCCCGAGCTTCCGCCACGCGGTGGCCGCCTACTACCTCATCCTCCCGGCCGAGGCGAGCAGCAACCTGGCCCGCTACGACGCCATGCGGTACGGCGTGCGCGTCGACGGCGCGAGCGCGGAGAAGACGATGTCCGCCTCCCGGGCGGAGGGCTTCGGCGCCGAGGTCAAGCGACGCATCATCCTCGGCACGTACGCGTTGTCCTCCGGCTACTACGACGCCTGGTACGGGCAGGCACAGAAGGTGCGCACGCTCATCGCCCGCGACTTCGAGGCGGCGTTCGAGAAGGCGGACGTGCTCGTCTCCCCGACGGCGCCCACCACGGCGTTCCGCCTGGGCGAGAAGAACGACGACCCCCTGGCGATGTACCTGGCCGACATCACGACCATCCCGGCCAACCTCGCGGGCCTGCCCGGGCTCAGCCTGCCCGACGGCCTGGCCGACGAGGACGGCCTTCCGAGCGGATTCCAGATCTACGCCCCGGCCATGGCCGACGACCGCCTGTACGCGGTCGGCGCCGCCCTGGAGGCCCGCCTGCACGACGCGTGGGGCGGTGCGCTGCTCGACCGGGCACCCGCCCTCGCCACTCACAAGGAGAACTCCCGATGAGCACGCACGAGGACGTCGTCGACCTCGACGAGGCACTGGAGCGCTACGACCCGGTGATGGGTCTCGAGGTGCACGTCGAACTGCACACGGCCACCAAGATGTTCTGCGGGTGCGCCACGGGGTTCGGGGCCGAGCCGAACACGCAGGTCTGCCCGGTGTGCCTCGGTCTGCCGGGAGCGCTGCCGGTCGTCAACCGCGCGGCGGTCGACTCCGCGATCCGCATCGGGCTGGCGCTCAACTGCCGCATCGCCCCGTCCTGCCGGTTCGCGCGCAAGAACTACTTCTACCCGGACATGACGAAGAACTTCCAGACCAGCCAGTACGACGAGCCGATCGCGAGTGACGGCTGGCTCGACGTCGAGATCCCCGGACTCGACGGTGGCGATCCCGAGATTGTCCGCGTCGAGATCGAGCGCGCCCACATGGAGGAGGACGCCGGCAAGTCGACGCACGTGCGCACCGACGGGCGCAGCAGCCGGATCTCCGGCGCCGACTACTCCCTGCTCGACTACAACCGCGCCGGAATCCCGCTCGTGGAGATCGTCACCCGGCCCATCACGGGCGTGGGGGAGCGGGCCGGTGAGGTCGCCCGCGCCTACGTGGGGGCGCTGCGCGACCTCATGCGGGCCCTCGACGTCAGCGACGCCCGGATGGAGCAGGGCTCCCTGCGCTGCGACGCGAACCTCTCGCTGCGGGTGCGTGCCGGCGACGACCGGCGCGGACCGGAGCAGGCCGCCGTGCCCCTGGGAACGCGGACCGAGACCAAGAACGTCAACTCCCTGCGCAGCGTCGAGGCGGCGGTGAACTACGAGATCGGCCGCCACGCAGCGGTTCTCGACCGCGGTGAGGCGATCCTGCAGGAGACGCGGCACTGGCACGAAGACACCGGGACGACCTCTTCGGGCCGGCCCAAGTCCGACGCCGACGACTACCGGTACTTTCCCGAGCCCGACCTCGTGCCGGTCGCGCCGACCGCCGAGCGGGTGGAGGAGCTGCGCGCCACGCTGCCCGAACCGCCGGCCGCGCGGCGGCGCCGCCTCCAGCTCGAATGGGGCTACTCCGACCTCGAGATGCGCGACGTGCTGGGCTCGGACGCCCTCGAGCTCATCGCGGCCACCGTGGACGCGGGTGCCGGCCCGGCAGCGGCCCGCAAGTGGTGGCTGGGCGAGATCGCCCGCCGCGCCAAGGCCGAGGGCCGCGAGCTGGGCTCGTTCGACATCGCTCCCGAGCACATCGCCGAGCTCGACGGGCTCGTGCAGCAGGGGCGCCTCACCGACGCCATGGCGCGCCAGGCCCTCGACGGCGTGCTCGCCGGAGAAGGCACCCCGACCGAGGTCGCCGACGCGCGCGGACTCGCGGTCGTCTCGGACGACGGGGCCCTGCAGGTGGCGGTCGACGAGGTCATCGCCCGCAACGGCGATGTCGCCGACAAGATCCGCGGCGGCAAGGTTCAGGCGGCCGGCGCGCTCATCGGCCAGGTCATGAAGCAGATGAAGGGTCAGGCCGACGCAGCCAAGGTGCGCGAGCTCATCCTCGCCACCCTGGGGGTCGAGGGCTGATCGCGTGACCGAGCCGCTCGAGGCCGGTGAGCAGCCGACGCGACCGCCGACCGCCGTCGTCCCGTCGTCGGCGGCGCTCACCGGCGCCCTGTTCGTCCTCGTCGCGGCGTCGCTGTGGGGTCTGCTCGGCATCTTCGGCACCTACGCCCAACGGGCGGGGCTCAGCCCCTATGACGTCGCGTGGTGGCGGGCGGCCGTCGGTGCGGCGCTCTTCGGGGTGCACGCGCTGGCCCTCCGGGCGTCCTTCCCCCGTGGCCGCGACCTGCTCGTCACCGTCCTGTTCGGCCTCGCCTCGGGTGCGGTCTTCTACGGCGCCTACCAGGTGGCGGTCGCCTCGGGCGGAGCCAGCCTCGCGAGCGTCCTGCTCTACAGCGCACCGGCGTTCGTGGCGGTCCTCAGCGTCCCCGTCCTGAGTGAGCGGCTGGGCGGGCTCGAGATCGCGGCGGTCGCGGCCTCGATCTGCGGGGTGGGTCTCGTCGCGATCGGAGGTGGCACCGGCATCACCGTGACGGCCCTCTCGCTGTCCACCGGGCTGCTCGCAGGTTTCACGTACTCGCTCTACTACCTGTACGGCCGGTCCTTCTACCAGCGGTATCACCCCTCGGCCTGTCTCGCGGTGGCGTTGGGGGTGGCCGTCCTCGCGCTCACCCCGTTCACCTCACCGGCGCTCTACGCCCCCGAGGCACTGGGGCAGGCGTGGCCCGCGGTGGCCGGCGTCGGCGTGCTCAGCACGTACGTGGCCTACCTCTGCCACAGCGCCGGACTGCAGCGGCTCCCCGCCACCCGCGCGTCGGTCATCGCCACCATCGAACCCGTCGTGGCAGGCGTCCTCGCCACCGCGTTGTTCGCCGAGCGCCCGGCCGCGCTCGCGGTCCTCGGCGGTGTCGTCGTCATCGCCGCCGCGGCGACCCTGGCCCTCGCACCCCGTCGAGCCTGACGCGTCGGGTGTCCGGCATGCTGGGACCATGACCGACCAGTCGTTCGAGGTGACCCCCGATCTGCGCCTGCTCGTGATCGTCCGCCACGGTGAGGCGAAGGGACACTCCGCCGCCGGTGACGAGGGCCGCGAGCTCACCGCTCGTGGTCGCGAGGACGCGACCGATGTGGGCCGGTGGCTCGTCTCCCAGGGTGTCCGTCCCGACGTCGCGATCGTCAGCTCCGCCACCCGCACGGTGCAGACGTGGGAGGCGATCCGGGCCGGGGGAGTGGAGGCCGACGACGTCCGCGTCGACCGTGCGATCTACAACGGGACGGTCGAGGACCTCGTGGAGGCGATCTCGGCGGTGCCCGACACCGCGCGGGTGGCGCTCCTCGTCGGCCACGCGCCGGCGGTTCCCGACCTGGCGCTCGACGTCGAGACGCGCTGCGACCTCCCGGGCGGCTGGTCGCCGGCCACCCTGGGCGTGATCTCCCACCCGGGCCCGTGGTCCGGATTTCCCACCGCCGACACGGCGTTGGTGGCCTGCCGACCCCGGAGGCGGTGACCGCTCCGAGGCCGGCCCAGGCGTCGGAGACACGAACGCGTCAGCGTCCTCGGTGACCTCGCACGGCCCGCTCGGCCACCCGCACGAGCTGCACGAGCCGCGCGGCGAGTGTGACATGGATCACTCCGAGAATCCCTCGCGAGGTGAATTCTCCACGCCCCCAACGGTGGTTGCGCCCTCGAGGTGACTCCCCGGTCACCTCGGGTGACCAAGACCGGTCAGAAGCACTGCGAATCTGCCGAATTCATGAGGTGCCGCCCGCACTGCCACGCGGGCGGATCGCCCCCACGGACGGGGGTGGGTTTCATGGATGAAGGGTGTCGCAGGATGCGCGTGAATCGACCGATGGCCATCGCTGCTCTGACGATCACGCTGGTGACCGCGAGCACCCCGGGCCTCGTCGCCCACGCGAACCCCGCCGACGGGGATGCCCAGGTCCGGGTCGTCGGCGTCGTCGAACGCCTCGCCGATCCGGTCGACGGCCTCGAGAGTGCGGTCCGGCTGCCGGGTGGAGAGCGTCTTCCCGTCGATGCGGCCGGCCGCGCCCGGCCCGGTGACGAGGTCTCGGTCACGATCCCGGTGACGCAGGACGTGGTCGAGGCCGCGGAGTCCGGGCGTTCGGTGCCGGGTGTCGACGGCGAGGTCTCCCCGACGCGTCGTGAACTGCGGCGGGCCTCCGCCACTCCCGCCGCTCCCGACTCGGCGCTGGCGAAGGCCACCGTCCAGGACGTCGTCGACGCCGGTCGCGTCGCCCCCGTCGACACGGTGACGGTTCTGCAGCAGGCCCGCTCGGGCGCCGGTTCCGTGGGTGCCGTCCACGACGTGACGGTGGCGATCGTCGCTCCCAAGGGCGTCAGGGGACGGGTCGCGACCCGGGCCCAGGTGGCGACCCAGGTGAAGAACGTCGGTGCCTACTGGCGTGAGCAGAGTGGCGGTGCCGTCGACTTCCGGCTGGCCCGCACGGTGGGTGCGTACGCGTCCGCGTACACCTGCAAGGACAGCCCGTTCAAGCTGTGGACCGAGGCCGCCCGCGCGACGGGCTTCGACGAGGGCCCGGGCAAGCACCTCGTCGTCGTGCTGCCCCGGGAGGCCGTGGACGCCGGATGTTCCTACGGCCTCGCCTCGATGGGTCAGGACGTCGAGAGCGGTGGCGTGGCCTACGTCGCCGACACGAGCTGGCCGGTCCTCGCCCACGAACTCGGCCACAACTTCGGACTCGCCCACGCCAAGGCGCTGCAGTGCCGGTCGATCACCGATGCCGACCTCGCCCGCGTGCCCTCCTCCTGTGGCGTCGACGAGTACGGCGACCCGTTCGACGTCATGGCGGCCTCGGCGGCGAACGTGGCCGGTTCGCTGTCGGTGCCGCAGGCGGTCCGCGTCGGGTTCATCGGCTCCTCCGGCTACGTCGACGTGCGCAGCGGAGTCAGGAAGGTGACGCTCAACGCGGTCTCCTCCCTGAACGGCGTGCGTGGCGTCCGCGTCCGCGACCCGCGCTCTGGCGCGGTCTACTGGGTCGAGTACCGCACCCGCGCCGGCAGGGACTCCGCCCTCTACCGCCCGATGACCGCCGGTGTGCGGGTGCTGCGCGAGGAATCGGTGACCCCCGACACCCCCTGGCCGGGAACGGTCGCGCTCGACGCGTCGCCGACGGGCCGCGACTCGGATGCGTCGTGGCAGGTGCCGGCCAAGCACCTGTTCACCTCCTACGGATCGGGTGTGTCGGTGACCGTGGAGTCGGTGGCGGGTGCCCGGGCCACTGTCTCGGTCTCGGTCTCGGCGGCCGGACGCCGCGTCGCCGGTGCGCGCGCCGGCGCGGTCTCCCGGGTCGGTACGGCGGCGGCCGCCGCGCCGAGCACCCCGAGCCTCGCCATCAACAGTCGTGGCGTCGTGTCCTGGAAGACCCAGCGTGCGGTCCGGTACGACGTCGTCGTGCGGCGGGTCGACGGTCGCAGCCACGGCCGCATCCAGACCTGGTACGCCGGCACGACCCGCACCTCGGCGCAGCTCAAGGCGGCCCGAGGGACGACGGTCCAGGTCCGCGCGCGGGCCAAGGGCGCGGACGGCCGGGTCGGTGCCTGGTCCTCCTGGCGCGCGGTCGCCTTCCGCTGACGCCGCCGCCTCATCACCCCCACGCTCGGACCGCCTCCTTCGGGGGCGGTCCGAGCAGGGAAGGCGTCCACCCGCATGAAGTCCCACGATGCAAGACGGCCGTCTCACGATATTGACCTCTGCGACGGCTGGACGCATGCTCGGTCCATGACCCTGCACTTCGTACTTCCCTGAGCGCGTCGCCGACATCCGCCGACGCGCAACCCCATCGTCCCCACCCGGACGGCGGGGTTTTTTCATGGGCGTACCCCGGTCCCCACGAAACGCCCGGGGTGCCGCCGCTTCGTGCTCAGGCCGGACACGGCAGAATCGGCCGTGACGACGAGCACCACAGGACCATGACCAACTCGCTCTTCCACGAATCGATCTCACGAAAGCGGTGACCCACCGTGACGGATCCCCGACCTCCCCGCCCCGCACCACCTCCGCGCACCACCAGTGACGACTCCGCCAAGGTCGAGGACGTCACCGGAGCGCAGAGCCTCGTCCGAGCCCTCGAAGAGGTCGGCGTCGAGGTCGTGTTCGGGATGCCGGGCGGGGCCATCCTTCCCGCCTACGACCCGCTGATGGACTCCACCAAGGTGCGGCACGTCCTCGTCCGTCACGAGCAGGGCGCCGGTCACGCCGCCGAGGGATACGCGGCCGCCACCGGCAAGGTCGGCGTGTGCATGGCGACCTCCGGCCCCGGCGCGACCAACCTCGTGACCGCCCTGGCCGACGCGCACATGGACTCGGTGCCGATCGTGGCCATCACCGGCCAGGTCGGCAGCGCCGCCATCGGGACCGACGCCTTCCAGGAGGCGGACATCCGCGGCATCACGATGCCGATCACCAAGCACAACTACCTCATCACCGACCCGGACGACATCCCCCGCGCGATCGCCGAGGCCTTCCACATCGCGGCCACCGGACGCCCCGGGCCGGTCCTGGTCGACATCACCAAGGACGCGCTGCAGGCCACGACGTCGTTCTCCTGGCCGCCGCGGATGGACCTGCCCGGCTACCGCCCCGTGATCAAGCCCCACGGCAAGCAGATCCGCGAGGCCGCGCGGCTCATCAACGCCGCCCGGCGCCCGGTGTTCTACCTCGGCGGTGGCGTCGTGCGGGCCCGCGCGAGCGAGCAGCTGCGCGAGCTCGTGGAGCTGACGCAGATCCCGCTGGTCACCACGCTCATGGGCCGTGGTGTGGTCCCCGACGATCACCCGCTGCACCTGGGCATGCCCGGCATGCACGGCTCGGTGTCGGCCGTGACCGCCCTGCAGAAGGCCGACCTCATCATCGCGCTCGGGGTGCGGTTCGACGACCGCGTCACCGGCAAGCTGGCCACGTTCGCGCCGCTGGCCAAGGTCATCCACGCCGACATCGACCCGGCCGAGATCGGCAAGAACCGCGTGGCCGACGTCCCGATCGTGGGCGACGTCAAGGAGGTCGTCACCGACCTGCACGCCGAGCTGTCCGCCGCCGGTTTCACCCCCGACTACGACGCCTGGCACACCGAGTCGCGAGGGTGGAAGGAGACCTACCCGATCGGCTACCAGACCCCGGAGAGCGGTCTGCTCGCGCCGCAGTACGTCATCGAACGCATCGGCGCGCTGTCCGGGCCCGAGGCCACGTACGTCTCGGGTGTGGGTCAGCACCAGATGTGGGCGGCGCAGTTCATCCAGTACCAGCGCCCCAACGCCTGGCTGAACTCCGGCGGCCTCGGCACGATGGGCTACTGCGTCCCCGCGGCGATGGGCGCCAAGGTCGCCGAACCCGAGCGCGTCGTCTGGGGCATCGACGGCGACGGCTGCTTCCAGATGACCAACCAGGAGCTCGCCACCTGCGTCATCAACAAGATCCCCATCAAGATCGCCGTGATCAACAACAGTTCGCTGGGCATGGTGCGCCAGTGGCAGACCTTGTTCTACAACGAGCGCTACAGCAACACCGACCTGCACACCAGCGCCGGCGCCGCGCGCATCCCCGACTTCGTCAAGCTGGCCGAGGCCTACGGCTGTGTCGGCCTGCGGTGCGAGAGCGTGGACGACGTCGACGCGACCATCGAGAAGGCGCTGTCGATCAACGACGTCCCCGTGATCGTCGACTTCGTCGTCTGCCGCGACGCGATGGTGTGGCCGATGGTGCCCGCCGGCGTCAGCAACGACGAGATCATGTACGCCCGCGGGGTCTCGCCGGTGTGGGACCGCGAGGAGAACGCCGTCGAGGAGCAGGCGGACCTCACCGCCACGCTGATGGCGAACGAAGGAGATGCCCGATGACCCGGCACGTGCTGTCCGTGCTCGTCCAGAACAAGCCCGGCGTGCTGGCCCGGATCGCGGCGCTCTTCTCGCGTCGCGGGTTCAACATCAGCTCGCTGGCCGTCGGTGAGACCGAGGACCCGGCGGTGTCGCGGATGACGGTGGTCGTCGACGCCGACGAGCTGCCCGTCGAGCAGGTGACCAAGCAGCTCAACAAGCTGGTCGAGGTCATCAAGGTCGTCGAGCTGTCGCAGTTCGTCGAGCGCCGCATCCTGCTCATCAAGGTGCGCACCGACGCGACCACACGCACCCACATCCTCGAGACCGTCGACCTCTTCCGGGCCCGTGTCGTCGACGTCTCCCTGGAGAGCGTCACGATCGAGGCCACCGGCAAGGTCGAGAAGTTGGAGGCGCTGCTCGCCCTCCTCGAGCCCTACGGGGTGCGTGAACTGGTGCAGTCCGGCATGGTCGCGATCGGTCGCGGCCCCCGGTCGATCACCGACCGTTCCGCACGCCACTGATCCCCGCAGTCCTCGCACCACCCGCACATCTCTGCTCAGTCAACACGTTAGGAGCCCCCGTGGCGCAGATGTTCTACGACGACGACGCCGACCTGTCGGTCATCTCCGACAAGAAGGTCGCCGTCATCGGTTACGGCAGTCAGGGTCACGCCCACGCCCTCAACCTGCGTGATTCCGGTGTCGACGTCCGGATCGGCCTGGCCGAGGGCAGCAAGAGCCGCGCCAAGGCCGAGGCCGAGGGCCTGCGGGTGCTGTCCGTGGCCGACGCGACGAAGGAGGCGGACGTCGTCGTCATCCTCGTGCCCGACCAGCACCAGCGCACGGTGTACGCCGAGCAGATCGAGCCCAACCTCAAGAGCGACGCGGCGCTGATGTTCGCGCACGGGTTCAACATCCGCTTCGACTACATCAAGCCTCCGGCCGGTGTCGACGTGTTCATGGTGGCCCCCAAGGGCCCGGGGCACCTGGTGCGCCGTGAGTACGCCAACGGTCGCGGCGTGCCGGTGCTCCTGGCCGTCGAGAAGGACGAATCGGGCAACGCCTGGGACCTGGCCAAGTCGTACGCCAAGGCCATCGGTGGTCTGCGCGCGGGCGGCATCGGCACGACGTTCACCGAGGAGACCGAGACCGACCTGTTCGGTGAGCAGTCCGTCCTCTGCGGTGGCGCCAGCCAGCTCGTCATGTACGGCTTCGAGACGCTCATCGAGGCGGGCTACCAGCCGGAGATCGCGTACTTCGAGTGCCTGCACGAGCTCAAGCTCATCGTCGACCTCATGATCGAGGGCGGCATCGCCAAGCAGCGCTGGTCGATCTCCGACACGGCCGAGTACGGCGACTACGTCTCCGGCCCGCGGGTCATCTCCCCGGAGGTCAAGGAGAACATGCAGGCCGTGCTCAAGGACGTGCAGTCCGGTGCGTTCGCGCAGCGGTTCATCGACGACCAGGACGCCGGCGCGCCGGAGTTCAAGGCCCTGCGCGAGAAGGGTGCCCAGCACCCCATCGAGGCCACGGGCAAGGAGCTGCGCAAGCTCATGGCGTGGGTGAAGGACGACGACAGCGACTACGTGGAGGGTTCTGCCGCTCGGTGACGAGAGCGTGAGGACACGAGCGAGCGCCAGCGAGCGAGGCCCGGAGCGCCGAGGAACCGAGCGCATCGAACTCGCTCGGTGACGAGAGCGTGCCCCGAAACAGCTCGAACCGCCTCCGGATCGGAGGCGGTTCGAGCTGTTTTCGTGCTGTGCGCGCGTCAGGCGGGGGCTTCTCCCGGGGCGATCTGCATCGCGGTGTAGTTCTCGATGCCGGTGCGGGCGATGGCGTCGAGTTGGCCTTCGAACCAGTCGGCGTGGATCTCTTCGTCGCGGGCCATCTCCTCGAAGATCGAGGCGGTGGCGTGGTCGTCGAGGTCGTGGCATTCCTGGGCGGAGTCGTTGAACTGGCGGACGGCGGTGATCTCGCTGTCGAGGCCGAGCTTGAGCATCTCCTCGACGGTCTCGCCGACGGAGATGGGGTTGAGGCGCTGGACGTTGGGGTGCCCGTCGAACATGAGGATGCGGTTGATGAGTTCGTCCGCGTCCTTCATTTCGCCGATCGAGAGGTCGTAGAAGACCTTGCCGAGTCGGGGCAGGCCCCAGTTGTCGAGCATGCGGGCGTTGAGGAAGTAGGCGTTGACGACCGTCAACTCGAAGGTCAGTGCGTCGTTAAGCAACTCGACGACGCGGGGGCTGCGTGGCTGCATCGGTCTCCTCGAGAGGTTGGTGCAGGGTGACGTGGTCCTGGCGAGTATAGGACTCGATCACTGCACGTACTCCGAAGACGCAACCGCCGCAGTCGGTTCCCGCCCCGGTCGACCTGCAGACCTGGGCGAGGGTGTGCGCACTGCCGTCGACGGCGGCGCGGATGTCACGGTCGCTCACGACCTCGCAGTGGCACACGATCATGCAGGTAAGGCTAACCTACTGATGGTCCGTGCGGGAGTCCCTTCTCACACTTTCTGCAACAGGTATGAAGTGTGCATCCGGCCCGTGTCGCCGCTGCGAATCGTGGTGCAATCGAAGCAAGGTGGCAGCAGCGGACGGGGACGGTCGACACCCGTCGGACGTTCTCGCTTCATGTCCCCGCCCGTCTGCCGATGCCTCTGTAGAGAAGTCTGCACAGGTGCCCGGCACTCACCCCTCACTCGGAAGGGCCACTCCATGATCGTTCGGCGTGTGCGTGCTGTGGCGACCCTGGCTCTGCTGGCGGCGCTGAGCGCCCCGGCTTCCGTGGCCGTCGCCGACCCGGTCGAGCCGGACTCTCGCGGGGCCACGCAGGCGGAGGTCGAGGCGGCCCAACGTGCGGTCGCCGCCGGGGCGGGGCAGGTGGCAGCGCTGCAGCGGCAGCTCGACGTGGCTCGCGCCGAGGTGGAGGCGTTGCACGAGGCCGCCGGTGCCGCCTCGGAGAAGGCGAACGCCGCGCGGGAGCAACTCGCGCGCAAGACGGCCGAGGCGGCCGCGGCGCGCAAGCAGGCGGACGAGGCCGCCGCAGCGGCGCAGCGCTCGCAGAGTTCCCTGGAGCAGATGGCCGCGCAGCTCTACATGCGCGGTGGACCGATGGCCGACCTCGCGTGGCTGTTCACGGGGTCGACCGCGGAGCTGGCCCGCGATCGCGCCGATGTCGAGGCCGCCGAGGGTCACCGCACCCGCCACCTCACCGACGCCCGCCGGGCCGAGTCGGCAGCGGCGGCGGCACGGACCAAGGCCGACGCCGCACAGAAGGCGCAGCAGGCGGCGGCGACCGAGGCCGCCACGGCGCTCGCCGACGTACAGAAGGCCGTCGCGGCCGCCGAGAAGAAGACGACCGAGCTCACGGCCAAGGAGCGGCAGCTCGTCACCCGGTTGGCCGAATTGCGTCGCACCAGTGTCGAGGTCGAGCAGCGCCGGCAGGAGCAACTGCAGCGTGAGGCGGCCGAGCGTGCTCAGGCGCAGGTCCAGGCCCGCTTGCAGGCCGTCGTCCGTCGCGGCGCCGGATCGTCCCAGGTGGCGCCGGCCGACCTGCCCGCACCGAACACCGCCGCCGCGGCCACGGCCATCGCCTGGGCCCAGCAGCAGTTGGGCAAGCCGTACAAGTGGGGCGGCAACGGCCCGGACTCCTTCGACTGCTCGGGCCTGATGGTCGGAGCCTGGCGGGCGGCCGGCAAGAGCCTGCCGCGCACGGCGCAGTGGCAGTACGACGCCACCCCGCGGGTCGCCATCGCCGACCTGCAGCCGGGCGACCTGGTGTTCTTCGGCTCGTCGAACCGCTCGATCACCCACGTCGGCATGTACGTCGGAGGCGGGCAGATGATCGAGGCGCCGCGGACCGGCCTCGACCTGCGCTACTCCTCGATCTACCGCTCCACCCTCCTGCCCCACGGCGGACGCGCCTGACACTCGTCCCGCTTCGGTCCGCATGGCGAGCACAGCGTATCGCCTGTCGAGACGGCGTGGGTACCATTCCGGCATGACTTCCGGCAACGACACATCTGCGCGCCCGATCGACATCGCCGTCATCGGTGGTGACGGCATCGGCCCGGAGGTGACGGCGGAGGCGCTCAAGGCCCTGCGCGCCGTCCTCGGCGAGGACGGGCTGCAGACCACCGACTACGCCCTCGGCGCCCGCGTCTGGCACGAGACGGGGGAGGCGCTGCCCGAAGGGGTGCTGGACGACCTGCGTCGCCACGACGCGATCCTCCTCGGCGCGATCGGCGACCCGAGCGTGCCCAGCGGAGTCCTCGAGCGGGGTCTGTTGCTGCGGCTGCGGTTCGACCTCGACCACTACGTCAACCTGCGCCCGACCCGCCTGTACCCGGGCGTGAAGAGTCCGCTCGACGTCGCATCGGTCGCTCCGGACGGCATCGACTTCGTCGTCGTCCGCGAGGGCACCGAGGGGCCGTACACCGGCAACGGGGGAGCGCTGCGGGTCGGGACCCCGGCCGAGGTCGCCACCGAGGTCAGCGTCAACACGAGGTTCGGTGTCGAGCGTCTCGTGCGGGACGCGTTCGCCCGCGCCCAGGCACGTGAGCGCCGAAAGCTCACCCTCGTCCACAAGCACAACGTGCTCTCCTACGCCGGTCACCTGTGGCGTCGCACGGTCGAGGAGGTCGGGGCCGAGTTCCCCGAGGTCACCACCGACTACCTGCACATCGATGCCGCCACGATCTTCCTCACGACCGGCCCGGGCCGCTTCGACGTCATCGTCACCGACAACCTGTTCGGCGACATCATCACCGACCTCGCCGGCGCGGTCGGCGGCGGCATCGGCCTCGCGGCCAGCGCCAACATCAACCCCGACCGCGAGGTGCCGAGCATGTTCGAGCCGGTCCACGGCTCGGCGCCCGACCTCGCCGGTCAGGGCATCGCCGATCCGACGGCGGCGATCCTCTCGGCCTCGCTGCTGCTCGCGCACCTGGGCCGCACCGCCGAGGCCGCGCGTGTCGAGGAGGCGGTCGCCGCCGACCTCGCCAACCGCGGCGCGGGCTCCCGCTCGACGAGCCAGGTCGGGGACGCCATCGCCCGCCGCCTCTCCGCGACCGGCCGCAGCTGAGGCCGCCCGCCTCCGGTCGTGCCGCCACCTCCGGAACACCGAGATCGCCCTGACCGACAAGCCGTCCGCGGCGCTCGGCCGCATCGGCTAGCCTTCCCGACAGGACGTTCAACGGGAGCAGGCCGGCCCACACCGCCCGATCCCGCGTCCGTCACCGACCGTCGTCGCCCTGTGCGGTGGAGAGGAATCCCGTGTCCAAGCTCACCTTCAGCACCTCCTCCCGTCCGGATCCGCTCGCCGACGAGGCGCGCCTCGCCATCCTGGACGACCCCGGGTTCGGGGTCACGATGACCGATCACATGGTGCGCATCGAGTGGACGCGTGAGGGCGGGTGGAGCAACGGCGAACTCCTGCCGTACGGGCCGATCAGCATCGAGCCGGCCGCCGGCGTCTTCCACTACGGCCAGGAGATCTTCGAGGGGCTCAAGGCGTTCCGCCACTCCGACGGGTCGGTCTGGTGTTTCCGGCCCGAGGTCAACGGTGCGCGGCTGCAGCGCAGCGCGAAGCGGCTGGCCCTGCCCGAGCTCGACATCGACGACTTCATCGAGTCGCTCAAGGTGCTCGTGAGCGCCGACGAGAAGTGGGTCCCGGAGTTCGGCACCGGTGAGACGAGCCTGTACCTGCGGCCGTTCATGATCGCCTCGGAGGCGTTCCTCGGGGTGCGTCCGGCCAACGGCGTCACCTACTTCGTCATCGCCTCGCCTGCCGGCGCCTACTTCTCGGGTGGGATCAAGCCGGTGTCGCTGTGGCTGTCCACCGACTACGCGCGCGCCGGCGACGGTGGCACGGGCGCGGCCAAGTGCGGTGGCAACTACGCCTCCAGCCTCGCCGGGCAGGTCGAGGCGGCCGAGCACGGATGCGAGCAGGTCGTCTTCCTCGACTCCTCGACGCACACGTACATCGAAGAGCTCGGTGGGATGAACCTGTTCCTCGTGTATGCCGACGGCCGGCTCGTCACCCCCGAACTCACGGGCTCGATCCTCGAAGGGGTCACCCGCAGCTCGATCCTCGAACTGGCCACGGACCTCGGTCTGAGGCCCGAGGAGCGCCGCATCCCCATCCAGGAATGGAAGGACGGCGTCGCCTCCGGCGAGATCACCGAGGTGTTCGCGTGCGGCACGGCCGCCGTGGTCACCCCGGTCGGCACCCTCAAGTGGGACGGCGGGGAATCGACCGTCGGCACCGAGGCGGGCGAGACGACGATGAAGATCCGCCAGAGCCTGCTCGACATCCAGTACGGCAAGGCCGACGACACCCGAGGCTGGATGACCCGCCTCGTCTGAACTCGATCGGACCCCACGGAGGGACCATGACGGACATCGAAGCCTCGAGAGCGTACGCGAGCGACCGGTTGCGCGAGGCGTGGAGCCAGGGACGCATCGACGCGGCGGAGCACGAACGCCGCACGACGGCGCTGCGTCACGCCACCTCGATCGAGGAGGTCGAGGCCGCCGAACGCGGTGACGTGCGCCCGGTCGGGGCCGACGGGACCGCGGGTGTGTCGCCGATTCCTCCCTTGGAGGAGCGTCCCGAGCCCGGCGCCACCGCCGCCGAGGTCGAGAAGCGCCCCGAACGCACCCCCGGCATCCTCTCCCTGCCCCCCACCCTGGGCGGCACGCTCGTCGGCCTGACCCCGTTCATCGCCGTCATCCTGTTCTTCACCGGCGCGGGTGGTGACGCGTTCCCCTCGTGGATCTGGTTCCTGCTCATCCCGATCATGGGGATGCTCGTCTACGGCCCCGACGGGAAGAGCGACGACTGACCGCGCGGCGCCACACCGGAGTCCGCGCTGTCGGGCGGGTTCAGGTGCGGGCGAGCAGGTCTGCGCACAGGGAGATCAACGCCTGCCGGATCGGCTCGGCCTGCTCGGCGAGCGCCCGCTGCTCGGCGACGTACTCCGCTCGACCCGCCGGTGTCTCGATGCGGATGGGCGTGTAGCCGAGCTCGGCGAGGTCGTACGGCGAGGCGCGCATGTCGAGCTCCCGTGCCCGCCTGGCCGACCGGAACGTCTGGAGCAGCAGCGGACCCGGCACGACCGGGCCGAGTTTCGTCGCCCACTTGTACAGGTCCATCGTGGCGTGCAGGCATCCCGGCTGCTCGTGGTCGGTCTGGGTGTCGCGGGTCGGGGTGAGCAGGTTGAGCGAGCGCGCCGGCGGGGTGAAGAAGCGGAACGCGTCGGCGTGGCTGCACCGGATGGGCAGTGATTCGGTCACCGCGTCGGTCTCGGCGGCGCTCAGCCGCAGTGGCCAGTTCTCGTGCCGGGGTTCCTCCGCCCCGAGTCGGTAGACCATCGCCCATTCGTGCAGGCCGAAGCACCCGAGATGCGGCGCTCGCCCGGCCGTTGCCTCCAGGAGATCGTGGACGAAGCGCACGGCCTCGCCTCGCCGGCCCAGGTAGGCGTCGACGTCGAGGAACACCCCGTCGGCGTCATGGGTGTAGTAGGTCCAGGAGCCGCGACCGGCCAGGTCGTCGCCGAGGAGCTTGACGCCCGGCCCGGGGTGCCACCGGCGCAGTTGCCCGGGGCGATGCCGGTAGTAGACGAACAGGAAGTCCTCGACGGGGTGGGTACGCCCGGTGCGGCGCCGCTCGAGGTGGTCGCCGGTGAGGTCGTCGACGGCCCGTGCGTGGGCGTCCTCGGCGGCCCGCCACTGCTCCCGATCCATCTCCCTCACGGCCAGCAGCGTACCGATCGACCTGCGACGTCGACACGCGCCGACCCGCCTCCGGTCGGTGGCGGGTCGAGGTGGCTGCAGGTTCGCGCGTCGTGCCGGGCTCACCGTTAGTCTGAAGGGGTCGCTCCTCCTCACCGCCTGGAGTCCGGATGCGTTCTCGCGCAAGTAGGTTCGTCGTTCGTGCGGCAGCGTCGGTCACCGTCCTCATGGTGCTGGCGGGGATGGGGGCCATCGCCCCGGGTGCGGTGTCCGCCGCTGCGGGAGGGATCAGGCCGCGCCCCTACCTCGTCCTCGGAGACTCGATCTCGGCCGGGTACCAGCCGGGGCAGGGCGACGATCCGCGTGGTGGGTACGTCGCGCGGGTGAGCGCCGGTGCGGCGCAGCGGCGGGCACCCCTCGCGGTCACCAACCTGGCGTGCACGGGTGAGAACACCGCGTCGATGCGTCGCGGCGGCACGTGCCGGTACCGCCAGGGGAGTCAGCAGGCCGCGGCGCTGGCGTTTCTACGACGCCACCCCGACACCGCCCTCATCACGGTATCGCTGGGGGCCAACGACCTGTTGCGGTGCGCGGACAGGGAGCGGACCAGCGTGGATGCGACGTGCGTCCGACGGTCGGCGGGGGCGATGCGCACGAATCTGTCCGCGACGCTGACCGAGTTGCGGCGGGCGGCCCCGAACGCGTTCATCATCGTGCTCGACTACTACGACCCGTTCCAGGCGGCCACGCTGCTCGGCCGGCGTGGGCGCGCGGTCTCCCAGGTCCCCTCCACGGTGCACAGCCAGGTCAACGTCGTCATCCGTGGGGCGGCGAGGATGCCGGCGCCCGTGTCGCCTACGTGACCGAACCCTTCGATCGCCAGTGGTGGCGTCGCGTCGATCTGCCCGGTCATGGCAGGGTGCCCATCAGGGTCGCGCGCATCTGCACCTGGACGTGGATGTGCAGCCGCGTCGACATCCACCCCAACGACCAGGGGTACCGCGTCATCGGCGACGCGGTCCTCACCGCGCTGAGCCGAAGGAGATGACATGCGCATCGCACGCTTCACCACCGGAGACGAGCCCCGCTACGGCGTCGTGCAGGGCGAGGGCGACGAGCAGTGGCTCGCGGAGGTCGCCGGCGACCCGCTGTACACGCCGGTCTCCGGCACCGGGCAGCGCGTGGAACTCGCCGACGCCCGGTTGCTGTCGCCGGTCATCCCGCGCAGCAAGATCATCGGCATCGGCCGCAACTACGCCGATCACGCCAAGGAGATGGGCAGCGACCTGCCCGACAAGCCGCTGATGTTCCTGGTGCCGAACACCGCCGTGATCGGGCCGGGCGACCCCGTGGTCATCCCCGACCTCACGGAGGAGGTCAGCTACGAGGGCGAACTCGCGGTCATCATCGGCCGCATGTGCAAGGACGTGCCCGCCGACCGGGTCAAGGACGTCATCTTCGGGTACACCTGCGCCAACGACGTCACGGCCCGCGACCTGCAGCGCGACGACGGCCAATGGGCGCGCGCCAAGGGCCTGGACACGTTCTGCCCGCTGGGCCCGTGGATCCAGACCGACCTCGACCCCGAGGACGTCGGCATCGTCACGCGGCGCGACGGCGAGGTCGTGCAGGACGGACGCACCGCCGACATGATCTTCGACGTGCCGACGCTGGTGGAGGCCTGCTCGCGCGCGTTCACCCTGCTGCCCGGCGACGTCATCCTCACGGGCACTCCCGCGGGCGTCGGCCCGGTGACCGCGGGTCAGCGCGTCGAGGTGGAGATCGAGGGCATCGGCACCCTGACCAACCCCTTCGTCAAGCGCTGAGATCGACCTTCCCCTCCACCTCGAACAGCAGGGGAGGCGTCGGACCGTCGCGCACGCGCGGCTGTGTCGACGTGGGCGGCTGTTCGAGGAGGAGCGGGACGTCGCGCGCGTGACCTGCGGGTGGGCGCCGAGGCCTCGGATCGGGCGGGGGCGGAGCGTTAGGCTGGCGTCATCATGACTGAGACCTCGACACCTGCCGCGACGCCCGGATCGCCCCGTCTTCGGGTGGCTCCGTCCCCGACCGGGGATCCCCACGTCGGCACCGCGTACATGGCCCTGTTCAACCTCGCGTTCGCCCGCAAGAACGGCGGAGCCTTCGTGTTGCGGGTCGAGGACACCGACCGCGCGCGGTTCCGCGCCGACAGCGAGGCCCAGCTCACCGACACCCTGGACTGGCTCGGTCTGAACTGGGACGAGGGGCCCGACGTCGGCGGCCCGTACGCGCCGTACCGGCAGTCCGAGAGGCTCGACACCTACGCGCCGTACATCGAGAAGCTCATCGAGGACGGACACGCCTACTACTGCTGGTGTTCCTCCGAACGCCTCAGGGAGTTGCGCGCCGAGCAGGAGAAGAGCAAGGCCTCGGTGACCGGCTACGACCGCCTGTGCCATGGCAAGACCCGCGAGGAGCGGGCGGCGCTGCCCGGATTCTCCGAGACGCCGGTCGTGCGGATGCTCGTTCCCGACGACGTGCCGCTGGAGTTCGACGACCCCATCCGCGGCACGCTCAAGGCGCCGCGACCCGACGACCAGGTCATCCGCAAGGCCGACGGATTTCCCACCTACCACCTGGCCGTCGTCGTCGACGATCACGAGATGGGCATCACGCACGTCGTGCGCGGCGAGGAGTGGATCTCCTCGACCCCTAAGCACCTGCTGCTCTACCGCTGGCTGGGCCTGCCGGAGCCGCGGTTCGCGCACATGCCGCTGCTGCGCAACGCGAACAAGTCCAAGATCAGCAAGCGCAAGAACCCCGAGGCGCGGCTCACGTGGTTCCGCGAGGAGGGCTACCTGCCCGAGGCTCTGGTCAACTTCCTTGCGCTGCTCGGGTATCCGCCGATCATCGAGGAGGGTGAGGACGGCGAGCGCACCGAGCGTGAGGTCTTCTCGTTCTCGGAGTTCAGCAGCGGGTTCGAGTGGAGCAAGGTCAACCCGGTCGGCCCGATCTTCGACCTCACCAAACTCGACTGGCTCAACGGGGTCTACATCCGTGAGCTGCCGGTCGAGGAGCTCGCCGCCCGGCTGCTGCCGTACCTCGTGGCCGAGGGCATCCTGCCGCCGCGGCCCGACCTGGGCGCCCTGGGGCGTCTGGAGCAGGTCGTCGGTCTCATCCAGCCGCGCCTGACCCACCTGACGAAGGCGGGGCCGCAGGTGGCGCCGTTCTACGTCGACGACGACGCTCTGCCGATCGACGACGACGCCCGCACCCAGCTCAAGGACGACGCGCCCGCGGTGCTCGACGCGGCCATCGCCGCACTGGAAGGCATCTCGACCGACGAGGGCGACATGTTCGGTGAGGGGCGGGGGTGGACCCACGAGAACATCGAGGCGGCCCTGCGCGCGGCGCTGGTGGAGGGCATGGGCCTCAAGCCGAAGTTCGCGTTCGGTCCGGTGCGCACCGCGATCTCGGGCAAGCGCGTCTCGCCGCCGTTGTTCGAGTCGATGGAGATCCTCGGCCGGCACTCCACCCTGACCCGCCTGCGGGCGTTGCGCGCCACGCTGTGAGCGCCCCGAACGCCCCGAACGAGGTGTGGCAGGCGCCTGTCCGGGCACTGCTGCTCGACGTCGACGACACCCTCATCGACACGCAGTCGGCGATGCGGGGGTCGTGCACCCGCGGGGCCGCCGCGGCGTGGCCGGGGAGTTCGCGGCGACGCACGAGGCGATCTCGGGGTGGTTCTACGACGACCCGGGCGGGTACTTCGACGCCTATACCCGGGGCGAGTTCGCCTTCGCCGACATGCGGGCCGCGCGCTACCACGAGGCGTGCCGGCGGGTCGGTCTGCCGGAGCAGGGGTTCGCGACGTTCGAGTCTGCCTACCTGGACGCGTTCGCGACGGCTCAGGTGGTCTTCGACGACGCCCTCGACTTTCTCGACGCCGCAGCCGCCAGGGAGATCCCGGTGGCGTTCGTGACGAACTCCGGTGCCGCGCAGACGGAGATGAAGCTCGCGGCGGTCGGTCTGGCCGGGCGGGGCGTGGTCGTCACGACCGACACCCTGGGGATCGGCAAGCCGGATCCGGCGATCTTCGCTCTCGCGGTCGACCTGCTCGGTGTCGAGGCGGCTGGCTGCCTCGTCGTCGGCGACACGCTCCACACCGACATCGCCGGAGCCCGGGCGTCCGGGATGCGCGCGGCCTGGCTCCAGCGCCTCGACATGCCCGAGCCCCGCAACGCGGGGTGGGGCACGCCGGTGGACGACCCTGCTGTCCGGGTGGTCACGGGTCTGGACGAGGTCGTCGCGCTGCTCTGAGCCAGGTCGACGACGCTCCCGCGGGCGTGCAGGGCGCACCGGTCACCATCACTGCAGGATGCGCAGGACCGGACGGTAGCGGAAGGGCGTGCCGGAGTACGCGCGTGTCGCCGCGACGACACCGGTGATGGCGACCGCCAGCATCGCGCCCATGAAGCTCAACGGTCCCGCGACCGTGGCGATGGCGATGCCGCCGAGGACACCGAGCCCTCCGATCCCCGGCGCGCCGAAGACGGAGTCGAGGAGCACGCCGTTGAGCAGGTGCATGCCCAGGCCGAACAGAGCCATGGACCCGATCGTGACGATCAGCGTGGTGCAGGCGGCGTTGAAGCTCCCGGCGGCAGCGCGTCGCGCGAACGGCTTGTCCCTGTTCATGATCCAGAGGGTCAAAGCGGCGACGATCGTGCCTAATCCCATCGTCGTGAGGATGCCGATGGGGAGGGTGAGGTGAGCCCACATCGCCACGGTGCGTTCATGCTGGTCGGCCCCGCCTTCGGCGCTGGCGCGCCGCACGTGGTCCTGGGGCCCGTTCATGACGTAGGAACCGTGCTGCGCAGTCGGGGTGGGCGCCGCGGGTTCGGGTCGGATCTGCGGGTCGACGTCGCCGGTGGCGGACGGGTAGGAACGGACGTTCTCGGTGGTCACAGGAGACTCCCTGGGTGGCGGCCGCCGGGGTGGGGCCGGGCCCGACCAGCCTCGACCACCACCCACGCACCCACAGCCCCGTCATCCACAGGCAGCGCGGCGTGCCGCGAGGTGCAACGCGGATGGGTCCTCCACCACCCGCACCGCTTGTACGGCCGGATCCCGGCGTCCCGGTGTGCTGAGGGCGGGCGGCGATCTCGGCTTCGACCACCGGCGTGCACCGAGCGGGACCCTATCGGGCCCCAACCCTGGACGCTTCTGGGGCTGCAGGGCTGTGACCAGGGGTGATTCCCAGAGGGATGCTAGGTGGCGTGCCTTTCTAGTCCCGCTTGGTGCCCGCTGGGCGGTTCGACGCAGCGGGCGATCCTCGACCGTCGGCATTCGGCACCGGTCGGTGGAGTGGCCGGGCGCCTTGACGGGGAGGTGCGGAGGCCGCGCGGATACGGGTTCGTCGAACGTCCGGCGTCCGGCTCACGTCAGGCCGAGGGGCAGGCCTGTCGCGTACTCGCCGTCGACGAGGCGGCCGAAGTCGTCGTCCAGGCCGAGCATGCGGGCGAGGGCCACGAGGGACTCTCCGAGGCCGGCGTCGATGCGGTGGGTGGCCTCGCCGTCGCCGCGGGTGCGTCCGCGGGTGATGACGGCGATCGGGCGGCGCGCCTTGTGGGAGTGGCGCACGAATCGGTACCCGCTCATCACCTGCAGGCTCGAGCCCAGGACGAGCAGGAGGTCGCTGGCGTCGACCGCGTCGTAGGCGCGGGACACCCGCTGCTTGGGCACGTTCTCGCCGAAGTAGACGACGTCGGGTTTGAGGGTGTCGGCGCCGCACGACCTGCAGGTCGCGAGCACGAACGAGTCGATGTCGGCCTGGGGGAGTGTCACGTCGCCGTCGGGGCGGATCTCCCCGCTGCGAACTCGTTCCGCGAAGCCGGGATTGAGCTCGGCCAGGCGCTGCTCCATGAGGTCGCGGGGGATACGGTCCTCACACGTCAGGCACCGGACGAGGGACAGCGTGCCGTGGAGCTCGAGCACCTCGCTCGCCCCCGCCCGCTGGTGCAGGCCGTCGACGTTCTGCGTGATGATCGACGGCGCGAACCCCTCACGTTGCAGCGCGGCCACCACCCGGTGACCCGCGTTCGGTTGCGACGCCGCGAACCTCGTCCACCCCACGTGCGCCCGCGACCAGTACCGTCGGCGCGACTCCGGGCCGGCGACGAACTCCGAGTACTGCATCGGCTGCACGCGGCGCTGCCCGTCGGGTCCGCGGTAGTCCGGAATACCCGACTCCGTACTCATCCCCGCGCCGGTGAGGATGCAGACGCGACCGCCGGCGACGAGGTCGGCGATCACCTCCAGCGTGGCCAGATCGGGGTGGGGATTCACGCCCCGAGTATGCCGCCCGGACCACGCGGACGCATGGCGGCGCGGGGTGCGCACCCGAGGGGATCGGGCGCCTGAGGCCTACGACGTCCGCGAGTCCACGCCTCAGCGGAACGCGCGACTGCGCCGGTGGGATCGCACGGCATCGAGCGAATAGGGGTCGACGTAGGGGTCGACGGTCGGCAGCAGTTCGAGCTGGAGGAGCCACCCCTCGGTGACCCCACCCGGCACGGGGACTCCCGCGATCCGGCCGGCCTCCTGCACGACGACACGCGGCTCATCACGCAGTTCGGCGCCGTGGCGGCTCCGGATCTCCAGGACGCGCCACACCCGGACCCGTTCCTCCACCACACGGTCGGAGGCGACGTGGCGCACCAGGGTCCAGTCGATGGGTCCGACGACGTCGTCCCAGGCATGACCGCCCCGGTACGGCGACTGCAGCACCGTCGTCACATCACCGACGCGTAGCGGCTCCCCGCAACACTCGTACTCCCGGGCCGCGATGAAGGCCAGCACCGTGCAGACTCCGTGAGCCGCTTCCATGAGACACACCGCCCTCCCCGGACGTAGCGAAATGCCCTATGGGAGAAGAGTGCACCTCTCCTTCGGCGGCAGGAAGAGGCTGCGGATGTGATGTAGTCGTCTAACTCTTGCCCTGGCGCTTCTGGATGTTCGCCCATTCGTCACGCAGACCGACGGTGCGGTGGAAGAGCATCGGGGTACGCGGGTCGTGCGCGAAGTACCCGAGCCGCTCGAACTGCACGACCTCACCCGGCTGGGTGTCCGCCAGCGCCGGCTCGACCTTGGCCGAGGTCAGCAGCTCGCGGGAGTCGCGGTCGAGGTCGTCCATCGCGTCGCCGGTGCGCTCCCCCGGGACCTGCGCGGAGAACAGCCGGTCGTAGAGAGCGACCTGCGCGTCCAGGGCGTGTGCCGCGGAGACCCAGTGCATCGTCGACTTGACCTTGCGGCCGTCGGGCGCCGTGCCGCCGCGGGATTCGGGGTCCATCTCGACGTGGACCTCGACGACGTTCCCGTCCTCGTCCTTGACCACGTCGGTGCAGGTGACCAGGTAGGCGCCGCGCAACCGCACCTCACGACCGGGGGAGAGGCGGAAGAACTTGGGCGGCGGCACCTCGGCGAAGTCGTCCTGCTCGATCCACAACTCGCCGGTGAACGGGACGCTGCGGGTGCCGTCCTCGGCGTTCTCCGGATTGTTGACGACCTCGAAGTGCTCCACCACGGGCGCGCCCGCCTCGTCGGTCGGCCAGTTGGTGATGACGACCTTGAGCGGTCGCAACACCGCCATCCGGCGCTGCGAGGTGAGGTTGAGGTGCCTGCGGACGAAGGACTCCAACAACTCGATGTCGTGCCGGCTGTTGGTGCGCGTCAGCCCGATGTAGGAGCAGAACTCGCGGATCGCCGCAGCGGGATAGCCCCGACGGCGCAGACCGGAGATCGTCGGCATCCGCGGGTCGTCCCACCCGTCGACGACACCCTCGGCGACGAGCTGCATGAGTCGGCGCTTGCTGGTGATGGTGTGCGTGAGCTCGAGGCGGGCGAACTCGCGCTGCTTGGGCGCGGTGCGCTCCAGGGGGAGCTGGGCGAGGTACCAGTCGTACAGCGGCCGGTTGCTGCCGAACTCCAGCGTGCAGAGCGAGTGGGTGACGCCCTCGATGGCGTCGGACTGCCCGTGCGCCCAGTCGTAGGTGGGGTAGATGCACCACGTGTCGCCGGTGCGGTGGTGGTTGCTGCGGCGGATGCGGTACATGATCGGGTCGCGCAACTGCATGTTCTCGTGCTGCATGTCGATCTTCGCGCGCAGCACGCGGGAGGCGTCGGGGTATTCACCGGCGCGCATCTTGCGGAACTCGGTGAGATTCTCCTCGACGGGTCGGTCGCGGAAGGGGCTCTCGATGCCGGGCTTGCCGTAGCCGCCGCGCTGGGCCGAGATCGTGTCGCCGTCCTGCTCGTCGACGTAGGCCAGCCCCTTGCCGATGAGGAGTTCCGCCCAGTCGTAGAGCTGCTCGAAGTAGTCCGAGGCGAAGAGCGTGGAGGTGGGTTCGTAACCGAGCCAGGCGATGTCGGCCTTGATGGAGTCGACGTACTCGACGTTCTCGGTGTCGGGGTTGGTGTCGTCCAGGCGCAGGTTGCACTCGCCCTCGAAGTCCGCCGCGACGCCGAAGTCGACGCAGATCGCCTTGGCGTGCCCGATGTGCAGGTGGCCGTTGGGCTCGGGAGGAAACCGCGTCTGCACCCGTCCGCCGTAGGTGCCGGAAACGTTGTCGACGCGAATCTCGTCGCGGACGAAGTCGCTGGTGGGGGCGGAGAGCGCGGCCTCGGTCATGCCTTCGACTGTACCGCGCGGGGGCGTGGCGCCAGGCGAGGTCCGGCTGCGTGGGAACCGGAGGTCGGCCGCGATCGGGGCCGTGGCCGTCCGTGCCATGGAGCGAATTTGGGCGCGCCGCGCTGTGCGGCTACAGTGGATCCTCGTGATCGCGGGCCGCCTCACGACGGTGTTCGAGGGCGGATCCGGGGTACCCCATGGGGTATGGTGTAATTGGCAGCACGACTGATTCTGGTTCAGTTAGTCTAGGTTCGAGTCCTGGTACCCCAGCTCTGAACGGGCTTGATGCCCGATTAGGAAGAAGGACGACCGTTCGGTAGTCTTTCAGCGCTGTTCACGGCCCCGTTGTGTAGTGGCCTAGCACGCCGCCCTCTCAAGGCGGTAGCGCCGGTTCGAATCCGGTCGGGGCTACAACGAGAAGAGACCCGCACTCCCACAGGGAGGGCGGGTCTCTTTCGCATTCCTGACGCCCCCACTCGCGCCGAGACCGCCGCTGATAGGCGGCGGTCTCGGCGAACGTCGTGGCGAGGGCCGGAGCCCGGTGGGGTCGGTCAGCTCTTGTCCTGGCCCGCGGCCTGTTGGGCGGCGTGCGCGCGCTGAAGGACCTCGGTGAGCTTGTTGGCGCCGGCGACGACCGTGGCCGCGTGCAGACGGCCCGGCTGGCGCGAGACGCGCTCGATCGGGCCCGAGATGGACACGGCGGCGATCACCCGCCCGGCGGGGTTGCGCACCGGCGCCGACACGGACGCCACGCCGGGCTCCCGTTCGCCGACGCTCTGGGCCCAGCCGCGACGCCGCACGCCCGAGAGGGTGGTGGCGGTGAACTCCGCACCCTGCAGGCCGCGGTGCAGGCGGTCGGGCTCCTCCCACGCCAGCAGCACCTGGGCGGCGGAGCCGGCCAGCATCGACAACGTGGCGCCGACCGGGATCGAGTCGCGCAGGCCCATGGGTCGCTCCGCGGCGGCGACGCAGATGCGCAGGTCACCCTGACGCCGGAAGAGCTGGGCGCTCTCATGGGTGTGGTCGCGCAGCGCCCCGAGCACGGCACCGGCCGCCGCCAGCAGACGGTCCTCACCGGCGGCGGAGGCGAGCTCCCCCAGGCGCGGGCCGAGGATGAATCGCCCCTGCATGTCGCGGGAGACGAGGCGGTGGTGCTCGAGGGCGACCGCGAGCCGGTGCGCCGTCGGCCGGGCCAGCCCGGTACTGGCGACGAGCTGCGCCAATGTCGCGGGACCGGCCTCGAGGGCTCCGAGGACGGTCGCGGCCTTGTCGAGGACTCCTACCCCACTGGACTTCTCCATAGGGGGCATCTTGCCGTCTCAGGTCATGAGACGCAAGTGCTTCACATCCTGAACTTCGCGGACGGTCTCCGTAGCCTGGAGCGGCCCGGCATCCACGGGCGCGTGAGCACGAGGAGCAGACATGAGCGGCACATTGGCCGAGAAGGTATGGCAGGCACACGTCGTGCGCTCCGCCGACGGTGAACCGGATCTGCTGTACATCGACCTTCACCTGGTGCACGAGGTGACCAGCCCGCAGGCGTTCGACGGGCTCCGCCTCGCGGGGCGCGCGCTGCGTCGTCCCGACCTCACCCTCGCCACCGAGGACCACAACGTGCCCACCCTGCCGGGTCCGATCGAGGACCCGACCAGTCGCACGCAGGTGGAAACGTTGCGGGCCAACTGCGAGGAGTTCGGCGTCCGGCTGCACCCGATGGGCGACGCCAACCAGGGGATCGTGCACATCATCGGCCCCGAGCTGGGCCTGACCCAGCCCGGGATGACGGTCGTCTGCGGCGACAGCCACACCTCCACGCACGGCGCCTTCGGTGCCCTCGCGTTCGGCATCGGCACGAGCGAGGTCGAGCACGTCATGGCCACGCAGACGCTGCCGCTCAAGCCGTTCAAGACGATGTCGGTCACCATCGACGGGGAGCTCGCGCCTGGCGTGACCAGCAAGGACGTCATCCTCGCCGTCATCGCCGAGATCGGGACCGCCGGTGGGCAGGGGCACGTCATCGAGTACCGCGGCAGCGCCGTCGAGGCGTTGTCGATGGAGGCCCGGATGACGATGTGCAACATGTCGATCGAGGCCGGCGCCCGGGCCGGGATGATCGCCCCCGACGACACGACCTTCGAGTACCTGCGCGGTCGTCCGCACGCGCCGCAGGGCGCCGATTGGGATGCGGCGGTGGAGTACTGGCGCACGCTGCGCACCGACGACGACGCGGTGTTCGACAAGGAGGTCCGCCTCGACGGTGCGGCCCTCACCCCGTTCGTCACGTGGGGCACCAACCCGGGGCAGGGCCTGCCGCTCGACGACCGCGTGCCGGATCCCGCGCAGATCGCCGATCCCGAGGAGCGCAGCGCCACCGAGAGCGCCCTGCGGTACATGGGTCTGACCGGCGGCACGCCGCTGCGGGAGATCCCGATCGACACGGTCTTCGTCGGGTCGTGCACCAACGGACGCATCGAGGACCTGCGCGCGGTCGCCGAGGTCCTGCAGGGCCGGACCGTCGCGAAGGGCGTGCGGATGCTCGTCGTGCCCGGCTCGGCGCAGGTCGCGGCGCAGGCCGAGCAGGAGGGGCTGGACGCGATCGTCACCGCGGCCGGTGCGGAATGGCGCCTGCCCGGGTGTTCCATGTGCCTCGCGATGAACCCCGACAAGCTGGCGCCGGGCGAGCGCTGCGCCTCGACGAGCAACCGCAACTTCGAGGGCCGTCAGGGCAAGGGCGGACGCACCCACCTGGTCAGTCCCGCGGTGGCGGCGGCGACCGCCGTCCACGGCACGCTGGCCGCCCCCGCGGACCTGTAGGCAAGGAGCCGGACATGGAGAAGTTCACGACGCACACCGGCGTCGGTGTTCCGCTGCGCCGCAGCAACGTCGACACCGACCAGATCATCCCGGCCGTCTACCTCAAGCGGGTCAGCCGGACCGGGTTCGAGGACGGGCTCTTCGCCGGGTGGCGCGCCGAGCCTGACTTCGTCCTCAACCAGGAGGCCTATGCCGCCGGCAGCGTGCTCGTGGCCGGGCCCGACTTCGGCACCGGGTCCTCACGTGAACACGCGGTGTGGGCGCTGCAGGACTACGGCTTCCGCGTCGTCGTGTCCTCCCGGTTCGCCGACATCTTCCGCGGCAACTCGGGCAAGGCCGGGCTGCTGACCGCGCTCGTCGAGCCGGCCGACGTCGAACTCCTGCAGAAGATGCTGGAGGAGGAGCCCGGTCTCGAGGTCACCGTCGACCTGGAGGCCCGCACGATCCGGTGCCGCGAGGTCGTCGTCCCCTTCGACATCGACGAGTACCAGCGTCACCGTCTGCTGGCCGGTCTCGACGACATCGACGTCACTCTCACGCACGCCGCCGACATCGAGGAGTTCGAGCAGGCGCGGCCCGCGTTCATGCCGACGACGTCGACCCCCGCCTGACCTCGATTCGTCCGAGAGGCGCCCCCGCTCCCATGGGCCGGGGCGCCTTTCGCATGCCCGAGAGGGCCTGCCGTCGACGTGACGAATCCCTCTCGCATCTCTGCCTATACCCCCTCTGGCCAGGCAATTCACGCTCCACCGATGCCTGTTCGGGTGTCTTCGACGCGCGGCGACTCCGGTTCCCCTGCGGGACTGGCGACTTCATGCCGATAGGTGAGCGTGAGGCATGCGCCTCACCGTGATCGCTCCCTGCCGGGGCGTTCGCGAGCACACGCATCGCACACATCACCAACATGGACGGCCCGTCGACGGCGGGTCTGCACATGGACGTGGAAGGGGCTCGCGCTCTTGCCACGGCTCACCGGCCCGCACCGCGAGCCACCGTCTCTGGAGGGAGAGAGTAGTGAACAAGGCTGATCTGGTCGACGCACTCGAAACGCGTCTGGGTGGCAAGAAGGCCGCCTCGGACGCCATCGAGGCGATCTTCGACGTCATCATCCGTGAGGTCGCCAAGGGGGAAAGGTCGGGATCACCGGTTTCGGCACCTTCGAGCGCGTCGACCGTGCGGCCCGCACCGGTCGTAACCCGCGCACGGGCGAGTCCGTGCGCATCGACTCCACCGCGGTTCCGAAGTTCCGCCCCGGCACGGCCTTCAAGCTGTACGTGGCCGAGCCCGCCACGCTGCCCAAGGCCGGCCCCGCCGCCGCTCGGGCCGCTGCGGGCACGGCCTCCGAGGTGCGCGCCAAGGCCGAGGCCGCCATCGCGGCGTCCAAGAAGAAGACGAAGGGTGGACGCAAGTCCGCCTGATGTCGGCGCACCTCGCGTGACCGGGCATCGATCCGCCTGATCGCGCGTCACCCGTGAGCTGCCCAGCAGCCCGTCGGGAGCTCGAGCGCGTCGCCCCCGCCTGCCGGTCCCCTCACCCGGCGGCGGGGGCGTCGTCGTGCGCGCGGCCCCACCCTGCGTGCCCAGACCGCCCGAAATAGGCGGCGGTCTCGGCGGGATGTGGTCGTGGTCGATCTCGACACGGATGCCCGTGTCCGGCGAAGATGGCCTGCGAACCTGGCGGCGGTCGAAAGGATGGGTGTGGCGTTCTCGAAGGTCACCGAACCCGGGATCCATCGATCCTTCGCCTATCGAGCCGCCGCCGCGACCGCACTCTCACCGATGCGTGTGCTGACGAGGTCGGACTGGCGCGGGCTGGAGAACCTGCCGGACTCCGGGTGCGTCGTGGCCGTCAACCACATCTCCTACATCGACCCGTTCGCCGTGGCGCAGATGCTCTACGACAACGGTCACCCTCCGTTCTTTCTCGCCAAGGACGGCCTCTTCCGGCTGCCGGTGCTCGGCCGGTGGCTCGCCGCCACCGGGCAGGTGCCGGTGTACCGCGGCACGGGCAAGGCCATCAGTGCGTACACCGACGCGGTGGCCGCCGTGCGCGCAGGCAAGACGATCGTCGTCATGCCCGAGAGCACGATCACCCAGGATCCCGACCTGTGGCCGATGCGCGCCAAGACCGGTGTCGTCCGCATCGCCCTCGCCACCGGATGTCCGCTCGTGCCCCTCGGACAATGGGGGGCGCAGGAGCTGATGCCCCGCGGCACGAAGAGGCTGCGCCCCTGGCCGCGCAGGACGATGCAGATGAGCGTCGGACCCGCCGTGGACCTGTCCGACTTCTCGGGCGATACCGTCGACCACGACTCGCTCGTCGTGGCCGGGGACCGGGTGATGGACGCCATCACCGCCCAGGTCGCCGTCCTGCGCGGCGATCCACCACCACAGGGCCGTTGGGACCGCGCACGCGGCCGACGAGTCGTCACCCGAGCCGAGGAGAGCCCATGATCGCCGAACGCGCCACCGTCGTCGGCGCCGGGAGCTGGGGGACGGCGTTCGCCCTGGTGCTCGCCGACGCCGGACTCGACGTGCGCCTGTGGGCGCGCCGCCCCGAACTGGCCGAGGCGATCTCGACCACCCACCGCAACCCCGACTACCTGCCCGACATCGAGCTGCCGACGACCATCACCTCCACCTCGGTGGTCGAGGAGGCGCTCGAGGGGGCCGACCTCGTCGTCCTCGCGATGCCGGCGCAGAAGCTGCGGGTCGGACTCGCGCCCTGGCGCGACAACCTGCCCCCGGACGCGGTCCTCGTCTCGCTCGCCAAGGGCATCGAGCTGAGAACGGGATCCCGGATGAGCCAGGTCATCCGCGAGGCGACGGGAGTCGACGAGGAGCGCCTCGCCGTCGTCTCCGGGCCCAACCTCGCCCGCGAGATCGCCGAACGGCAGCCCGCGGCCGGAGTCGTCGCCTCCTCGCGCGAGGCGACCGCCGAACTCGTCGCCGCCGCCTGCGCGTCACCGGCCTTCCGTCCCTACACCTCCACCGACGTCGTCGGCTGCGAGATCGCGGGCGCCACCAAGAACGTCATCGCGCTCGCGGTGGGGGCGGCCGAAGGGCTCGGACTGGGCGACAACACCAAGTCGACGGTCATCACCCGAGGTCTCGCCGAGACCCTGCGACTCGGCGTTGCGCTGGGGGCCGACCCGGCGACGTTCTCGGGCCTGGCGGGCGTGGGTGACCTCATCGCCACGTGCATGTCGCCGCTCTCACGCAACCACCGCGTCGGCGTGGGGCTGGGTCGCGGCGGCACGCTGGCGGAGGTCGTCGCCTCGATCGGTCAGACGGCCGAGGGCGTCACGTCGTGCGAGTCGATCCTCGCGCTCGCCGCCGAGGCGGGGGTGGAGGTGCCCATCGTCGAGGCGGTCGTGGCGATGGTCGTCGACGGGCAGCGACCCGAGCTCATCGCCGATGCGTTGATGTTGCGTCGCCGCAAACCCGAGAAGCACTGAGCCCGCCGTCTCGGCGAGACCGCCGCCTGTAGCCGGCGGTCTCGGCGTGTTCTCGGGCACGGTCGCCCGAGGTCGCGTGATCAGTTCGACACGGGGGAGCCGGCGCCCGAGGGCCCGGTGGAGGGGCGTTCGCGGAGTACTGTCGGGCACGATGAGCACCACGAAGACCAAGACCAGGGTCGCCCTCGTGTACGGCGGCCGTTCCTCCGAACACGCCGTCTCGTGCGCGACCGCAGCGGGAGTCCTCGCCGCCATCGACAAGGACCGCTTCGAGGTCGTGCCGATCGGCATCGCCAAGGACGGACGCTGGGTCCTCGGCGGCGGCGACCTGGCCGCGTTGGCCCTGGCGCCGGGGCACGTGCCCGAGGTCGACGGCGACGGCGACGTCCGGATGCCGCTGTCGACCCGCGACCGCTCCGTCGTCGACGTGGCGGCAGGCGGTGCAGCGGCCGCACTCGGGGAGGTCGACGTCGTCTTCCCCGTCCTGCACGGCCCGTTCGGTGAGGACGGCACCATCCAGGGCATGCTCGAGCTGGCCGACATCCCCTACGTGGGCTGCGGGGTGCTCTCCTCGGCGACGATGATGGACAAGCACTACATGAAGGGCGTCCTGTCGAGCCACAGGCTGCCGATCGGGCCGTTCGTCACGCTCACCGACCGCCAGTGGGCCACCGATCCGGAGGCCGCGATCCGCGCTGCGTCGGAGCTGCGGTTCCCCCTGTTCGTCAAGCCCGCCCGCGCCGGGTCCAGCGTCGGGATCTCCCGCGTGGAGCGCCCCGAGGACCTGCGGGCCGCCATCGAGGTCGCCCGCGAGCACGACCCCAAGGTCGTCATCGAGCAGGGCATCGTCGGCCGCGAGATCGAGTGCGGTGTCCTGCAGGGCCGCGGCCACGAACCGCCGCGCACGAGCCTGCTGGGCGAGATCGTCGTCGAGACCGGCCACACCTTCTACGACTTCGAGGCCAAGTACCTCGCCGAGAACGACGTGGTGCTCTCCTGCCCCGCCGATCTGCCCGCCGGCGACGCCGACCGCATCCGCGCGATGGCCGCCGAGGCCTTCGAGGCCGCCGGATGCGAGGGGCTCGCCCGGGTCGACTTCTTCTACACCGAGAACGGCGAGATCATCCTCAACGAGATCAACACCATGCCGGGATTCACGCCGCACTCGATGTACCCGCAGATGTGGCTGGCGACCGGCATGTCCTACCCCGAGCTCATCACCGAACTCGTCGACCTCGCCCTCGAACGGCGCGTCGGCCTGCGCTGAGGAGGCTCAGCGGCAGCGGTGACCCGTCGGTTCGCCGAGGCCCGCCACCGTGCCGAACGCGGACAGGACCAGCGGTTCGGGAGCGTAGTGATCGGGCACGAGGATCTCGACCGCCGGGTCGCGGCCGTAGGTGGTGAAGCGCATGCCGTCGTCGAGGCGCTCGGCGATCCAGTCGACGTCGTCGACGGCGATGCATTCCAGCGTCGTCGGGCCCGGGACCGGCACGCCGCACCGGCCGATGATCGCCGGATCGGCGCCCGCGGCCCAGGCGGCCGTGGCGCCCGAAGCCGGACGCGTGTCGGCACGGGCAGCGCCCGCCACCTCCTCCGGCCACGCCGAGGCAGCCGACGTGCATGCATCCGAGGTCGCAGCCGGGGCCGGAGCGACCTCGACAGGGCCTCCGCAGCCCGCGAGCATCAGCAGGGCGAGGCCCGCTCCGACGTGACGTCCGCGCACCTCAGGCGTGCACCACCGTGCAGGTCAACGTGCGGGTGATGCCCGAGACCTCCTGCACCTTGGCCAGCACGAGCATGCCGAGGTCTTCGACGCTGCCGGCCTCGAGCTTGCAGATGATGTCGTAGGGGCCGGTGACCTCGTCGGTGGCGACGACTCCGGCGAGCTGCCGGATGCTCTCGGCGACGGAGCTCGACTTGCCGACCTCGGTCTGGATCAGAACGTAGGCCTGGACCATGGGTGCCTCCTGCAGGAGCGGCGCGGACTGGGCGGCGGCAGGCGCACGGATCGGGTCGACGGTGCCTGCCGCTGGCAACGACGGTACCGTGCGCGCATGGCAGACATGCCGCTTCCGCCGGAGCCGCCCGGTGGTGCCGCCCTCTTCACCGACCCCGAGGACGACTGCGCGTGAACGACTCCCGTGACCTCCGACTGGCCGATGTCTCCGAGGAGGAGGTGCTGGAACACATTTTCCCGCTGCTGCGTGCCGACCACGGACCCTCCGCCGCGACGGGAGTGCTCGTGGGGCCGGGGGACGACACCGCGTGGCTGGCGGCACCGGACGGCCGGTTCCTCGCGACGACCGACGCCGTGGTCCTCGGCCACGACTGGCTGGACGCGTGGTCGACCGGCGCCGACGTGGGTCACAAGGCCGTCATGCAGAACTGCGCCGACATCGCCGCGATGGGTGGGGTGACCACGGGTCTGCTCGTCACCCTGGCCGCGCATGCGGGCACGTCGATGGCGTGGGTGACCGACCTGGCCCGCGGGATCGGTGAGGCGGCCCGGGAGGCCAGGACGAGTGTCGTCGGAGGTGACCTGTCCGGGGCCGACGACGGCACGGTGATGGTGTCGATCACCGCGTTCGGCACCACCGAGGGACGAGATCCGGTGCTGCGCAGTGGTGCTCGACCGGGTGACGTCGTGGCGGTGGCGGGCGGTCTCGGACGTTCCGGGGCGGGCTGGGCGCTGTTGCGTACCGGGCGCGGCGAGATCGCCCCCGATCTCGTCGCCATCCACCGGCGTCCCGCGCCGCCGCTGTCCGAGGGCCCGGGAGCCGCCCGTGCCGGAGCCCACGCGATGATCGACCTGTCCGACGGACTCGTGCGCGACGCGGGCCGGGTCGCGCGCGCCAGTGGCGTCGTCATCGACCTGGACCCGGCCGCGCTCGCCCCGCACGTCGACGCGCTGACCTCCGCGGTGGGAGCGGAGGAGGCCCTCACCTGTGTCCTCACGGGCGGGGAGGAGCACTCGCTGCTCGCGACGTTCGCCGAGGCGCCCGACGGCTGGCACGTCCTGGGCACGGTGGGGCCGGTCGACGAGCTGGGGGCGGGGGTCCGGGTCGGTGGCGAGCCACGGCGTGGGGGAGGCTGGGACCACTTCGACACCTCCCGGTGAGGGGTGTCGTGACGGGCAGCGACACGAGGGAGCGGTCGGACCGGCGATCGCCACCCACGGACGAGGAGGACCCATGGACGACGCACTGCGGGACGTGCGAGGGGTGCTGCTCGACATGGACGGGACCCTCGTCGACTCCGACGCCGCCGTGGAACGACAGTGGCGGGCGTGGGCGACGGCGTACGACGTCGACCCCGAGGCCGTCGTCGCCGTGTGTCACGGAGCGACCTCCGACGCCACCATGCGGCGATTCCGGCCCGACCTCGACGAGGAGACCATCGCCGCCGAGGCCCAGGAGTACATGCGCCGCGAGACCGAGGACCTCGAAGGTGTCGTCGCGGCCGAGGGCGCGGCGGAGTTCGTGGAGATGCTGCGCGAGCTGGGGTTGCCCTGGGCGGTCGTGACGAACGCCGACCGCGCGCTCGCGGAGGCCAGGCTCGGCGCCGCGGGCATCGACGCGCCCGACCTCGTTCCCGTCGACGAGGTGGCCGAGGGCAAACCCGACCCGGCGGGGTACCTCCTGGGAGCCCGGCGCATCGGCGTCGACATCGCGGCCTGTCTCGTCGTGGAGGACAGCGCCGCCGGGGTCAGTGCGGGCCGCAGCGCCGGAGCGGTGGTGGCAGGACTGCGGGGGATCGGCGGTGATCTCGACACCACCGACCTCGCCGATCTCGCGCGCCGTGTGCGCGCCGCGCGCGCCTGAAACGGGCACGACAAAGGCGCCGGGTCACCCGCAGGTGATGTCCCGGCGCCGAGAGCCGTCAGGCGCGAAAGGCGAGGACCGACCGTCGAACGGTCAGCGCGCGACCTTGCCGGCCTTGATGCACGAGGTGCACACGTTGAGACGCTTCGGGGTCTTGCCCTCGGCGCCCACGAACGCGCGAACCTTCTGGATGTTCGGCGTCCAACGACGGTTGGTGCGCCGGTGCGAGTGCGAGATGTTGTGACCGAAGGTCGGTCCCTTGCCGCAGACGTCGCAGGTGGCAGCCACTGGTCACTCCTGGAGATTCATGATCGTTCGAGAACGGGTCCGGCCCGGTGAGTTCGGGCGCACGTCGAAAGTCGATCTGGATTCGATGTCCTCAGGTGCGCGCCCATCGGCCGGAGGTAACCGGCCCAGCGTACGCCACGGCATCGGTCGCCCCCAAATTCCTGGGCTCACCCGACCCCGTCGGCGCTGCTCCGCACCCTCATCGGCGCCGGTCGGCGGTGGTTCGGGATGGTTGTCGGTGCGGGATGTGAGGATGTGTCCGTGACCGAGTCGACCACACCGCAGGGCGCGGCCCCCGACGTCCCGGGCGTCCCCGACGCCTCAGGTGTCGCCGGCGCATCCGGGGTCTCCGGTGTCGCCGCAGGTCTCGACGTCCTCGACGACGCCGCCCTGCGCCGCTGGCTGTTCCGTGCACGCGACGACCTCGGACGCCACCGTCACCGGCTCGACGCGCTCAACGTGTACCCGGTGCCCGACGGCGACACCGGCACCAACCTCTACCTGACCCTCGACGCCGGGCTCCAGGGGTTCGTCGAGTCCCTCATCGCCCGCGCCCGCGCCCGCGAGGGCGATGCGCAGGTGCTGGGCATCGTCGGCGGCGTCTCCGCGCTGGCCCGGTCGAGCCTGTTCTCCGCCCGCGGAAACTCCGGGGTCATCCTCAGCCAGCTCATCGCCGGGCTGGCCGGCGTCGCGGCCGAGAACGCCGACACCGACCATCGGGGCATCGACGGCCCCCTGCTGGCGGCGGCGATCGCCGAGGCCGATCGTCGGGCCCGCCGGGCGGTCACCGACCCGGTGGAAGGCACGATCCTCACCGTCGCCCGGGCCGCGGCCCAGGCGGCGCGCGCACAGGTCGACTCCGGTGACGCGTCCTTGGTCGCGGTCGTCGACAGCGTCTGCCGTGCGGCGCGGCAGGCCTTGTCGGCCACTCCGACACAACTCGACGCGCTGGCCCGCGCCGGAGTCGTCGACGCGGGTGGGGCGGGCCTGGTCGTCGTCTTCGACGCGCTGCGGGCGGTCGTGCACGGCGAGGTGGCCGATCCGGATGCCGCCGTCGAGGTCAACGGCGACGAGAGCGCTCCCCGGGGGGCGACGTTCGTGGCCGAGCAGGAGGTGAGCGGACCGCAGTTCGAGGTCATGTACCTGCTCGACGGGGTCGAGGACGCGGCCTCCGACCGTCTGGCGGCGAGGCTGACCTCCCTCGGGGACAGCGTCCTCGTGGCCGGCGACGCCGGTCTGCGCACGGTGCACGTGCACACCGCGGAGGCGGGAGCGGCCGTCGAGGCGGGGTTGGAGGTCGGGCGTCCCTACGGCATCCGCATCACCCTGCTCGCCGGCGACGCCACGACCGTCGTCGACGCCTGCGCTGCACCGGAACACAGCTCTGCGACTGCCGCGAGCGCCGCCCGCGACCGCCGTGACGCGCGAACGGTGCTCGGCGTCGTCGCCTGTGTGAGCGCGCCGCGCATGGCCGGGCTCTTCGAGCAGGCCGGGGCCGCCGTGGTGCACGAGGGCCCGGGCAAGCGCGTGACTCCGGCGCAGATCGCCGCCGCGGCCAGGTCGACGGGGTCGGCCAGGGTCGTGGTCCTTCCCGACGACGCCGACGCCGTCCTCGCGGCCGAAGCGGCGCGCGACGTGGCCGCCGAGAGCGGTGTGGAGCTCTCGGTCGTCCCCACCCGCCACCTGCTGCAGGGGCTCGCCGCCGTCGCCGTCTTCGACCCCGCCGACGCGGCGTCGGAGGAGCGCATGCGTGAGGCCGCCGACGCCGTGCGCTACGGCGTGGTGGCCACGGCCACGACCGCCGCGCGCACCGACGCGGGCGACTGCGAGCCGGGAGACGTCCTGGGTTTCGTCGACGACCGCGTGCTGCACCTCGGGCACGACGCGTGCGAGGTGGCCGTGGAGGTCGTGCGCACGCTCATGCAGGACGAGGCCGAGCTCGTCACCCTCGTGGAGGGCGAGGCGGCATCGGGTCTCGGGGAGCGCGTGGCGGCCGTCGTCGCCACGATCGCCGACGTCGAGGTGGAGGTCTGCGACGGCGGGCAGAGCGTGTACGACCTGCTGGTGGGGGTGGAGTGATGGCGAGCTCGGGACCTCGTGCCGGTGGCGGGGGCACGGCGGGCAAGCGCAAGAGCAGCAGCAAGGGCGCGGCGCGGTTGGCCGGTCACACCGGCGAGCACGGGCCGTTGGCGGGCGTGGTCCACCTGCCGGGCGTGCCCCTGCCCACGCGACTGCCGCCGCTGAACTCCGTCACGCTCGACACCCCGCTGCGCAGGGTCTTCGAGGAGAAGTACGCCAAGAACCTCGCCTCCGCCCGTGGCATCGAGACGGTCGAGGACCTGCTGTGGTTCTTCCCCACACGGTTCTCCGAGGTGGCCACGACGTTCGAGGGCCTGTACCCCGGCCGGTACCTGGTGATCGCGGGTCGTATCAAGCGGGCCGAGATCAAGGTCATGCGCTCGGGGCGCCCGGGGCAGAAGATGCTCACCGCCGATGTGGACACCGAGCACGGACCGCTGACGATCGTCTTCTTCACCGCGCACGGTCACGCCGACCGGCTCCGCGAGGGGGTCTGCGCCCTCTTCCAGGGCACGGTCACCGAGTTCAACGGCCGCCGGCAGATCGCCCACCCGCTGTACGACCTCCTCGAGGACCCCCGCCGCCCTCCTCGCAGATCACGCTCGACCGCCGCCTCATCCCGCACTATCGCGAGGTCAAGGGCATGCCGCCCTGGTCGGTGGGTCACTGCGCCCAACTGTGCGTCGACGCCCTCGAGATGGAGGAGCCCCTTCCGCAGGACATCCGGGAGCAGCACGGACTGCCGACGTTCGCCGAGGCGATGCGCATGCGTCACGTGCCGCACGCCCGGGCCGAGGTGGGGTTCGCGCGACGACGTTTCGCCTACGACGAGGCGCTGGCCATGCAGATCGTGCTGGGCCAGCGACGGCGGGCCGCCCGGGCGGGTGTGGCGGTGCCGCGCACCGCTGCCTCGGGCGGTCTGCTGTCCCGCTTCGACGAGCGGCTCCCCTTCGAGTTGACCCCGGGGCAGCAGGAGGCCGGTCGCGAGATCGCCGCCGACCTCGCGTGTGAGCAGCCGATGAACCGGCTGCTGCAGGGCGAGGTGGGCTCGGGCAAGACGCTCGTGGCCCTTCGGGCGATGCTCGCGGTCGTCGACGCCGGGGGCCAGTGCGCCCTCCTGGCACCCACCGAGGTCCTCGCCGCACAGCACCACCGCTCGATCACCGGGCTCCTGGGAGACCTCGCCGAGGCGGGGCTGCTCGGTGGGGACGCCGGTGGCACGCGGGTCACGCTCCTGACCGGCAGCATGTCCACGGCGGCGCGCAAGAAGGCGATGCTGGAGGCGGCCTCCGGTGAGGCGGGCATCGTCGTGGGCACGCACAGCCTCATCCAGGACAAGGTGAGCTTCGCGGCCCTGGGACTCGTGGTCGTCGACGAGCAGCACCGCTTCGGCGTGGAGCAGCGGGATGCCCTCAGCGACAAGGCGACCGGTCAGCCGCACCTGTTGGTCATGACGGCCACGCCCATTCCCCGCACGGTGGCGATGACCGTGTTCGGCGACATGGACGTCTCGACCATGCGTGAGCTGCCGCCGGGCCGCGCGCCCATCGCCACCCACGTCGTGGACAACCCTCGCTGGTACGAGCGGGCCTGGTCGCGGGTCGCCGAGGAGGTCGCCGCGGGGCATCAGGCCTACGTGGTGTGTCCGCGCATCGACTCCGGCGGCCAGGAGACCGACGGCGCCGACCTGCTGACCGGATACGACGGCGACGGCGACGACGCGGACGGGTTCGCGGCGGGGGAGGAGTGCGCCCTGTTCGGCCCCGAGCACACCGCGTCGGCGCGAGACCCGCGCGAGGAGTTCGTCATCAGCGACCTGTCGGCCGTCGACGACGTCGCCGCCGAGATCACGGCGCGGCCGGAGTTCGCCGGGGTCCGCGTCGGCGTGCTGCACGGGCGTCTGCCGGCCGAGGAGAAGGACGCGGTGATGACGGCGTTCGCCGCCGGCGAGATCGACGTCCTGGTGTCCACCACCGTCATCGAGGTCGGTGTTGACGTGCCGAACGCCACGGTCATGGTCGTCATGAACGCCGACCGCTACGGCGTCTCGCAACTGCACCAGCTCCGCGGTCGCGTCGGCCGGGGGAGCGCGCCGGGCCTGTGCCTGCTGGTCACCCGCACCCAGGTCGAGTCCGCCGAGCGTCGGGTGCGTGCGGTGGCCGAGCTCACCGACGGGTTCGCGCTCGCCGACATCGACCTCGCCGAACGGCGCGAGGGCGACATCCTCGGTGCGCGCCAGAGCGGTGGCCGCTCGACGCTGCGGGTGCTCCGGCTCTCTCACGACGCGCAGATCATCGACTCGGCACGCGCGGACGCCGCCGCCCTCCTCGATGAGGACCCGTCGCTCGACGGGCACGCCCGGCTGCGCGACATGGTCCTGCGGATGGTCGACGACGAGGCAGCCGAGTTCCTCACGCGCGGATAGGAGGTCGCATGACCCGCATCATCTCCGGCCGGTTCGGGGGCGTCGCCTGTCGACCCCCACGGGAGCCGCGACGCGTCCCACGACCGACCGGGTGCGGGAGTCCCTGTTCTCCCGCCTCGATCACCTGGGTGTGCTCGAGGACGCGGTGGTGATCGACCTGTTCGCCGGCTCGGGAGCCCTCGGGTTGGAGGCGCTCAGCCGCGGCGCCGCGCGAGCCGTCCTCGTGGAGAAGGCGAGCGGTGCCGCGCGGGTCACCCGCCGCAACGTCGCCGAGCTCGGCGCCTCCGCGCAGGTCGTCGTCGCCGATGCCGCCGCCTACCTACGGCGGGAGACCGACGGGCCTGAGTACGACCTCGCGTTCCTCGACCCCCCGTACGACCTCGGCGAGCAGGGGCTGGCCGAGGTGCTCTCCCACCTGGCCCCGCGACTGCACCCGGACGCCGTCGTCGTCGTCGAGCGGTCCTCCCGATCGCCCGAGCCGAGCTGGCCCGCCGCCCTCGTCGGGTTCGCCTCGAAGACGCACGGCGAGACGGCGCTCTGGTACGCGGAACCGGCGGCGCCGGACCATCGGGCGGAGGCTGCGGCGGCCGCTGCGGGCGAGGGAGATCCGCGGGCCGAGAGCGAGACGGCCCAGGAGGCGTGACCCCGGTTCGTGGACGTCCTGTGGACGTCTCGAACCGTACTCGCCCAGGTCACAGGTCGATGAAGAAGGCGTTCCCTCAGCCGATCCGGTGTGGGGACCCACCATCGGCGACCTAGACTCGTTTCCCGTGAGTAGGTCCCAACGTGCCCAGTGGTGGAACACCGCTGCCGTCGTCGGCGGTGGTGTGCTGCTCACCTCCTTTTTCTCCTGCTCAACTGGGTGCTCGTCGCCGTCGTCGCTCTCGTGCTCTGCGGATGTCTCGCGCTGATGGTGGCGCCCAAACGCCGGCCACAGACCGCGCGGCACTGGGAGGCCCAGGCGCAACTGGTGCGGGACGGCCGCGTCATCATCTACTGGCGACCGGGATGCGTCTTCTGCACGCGCCTGCGGATGCGCCTGGGGTCGCTGCGCAGCCAGGCGACCTGGGTCGACATCTGGTCCGACCCGGAGGCGGCCGCGTTCGTGCGCGACATCAACGGCGGTGCCGAGACGGTGCCGACCGTCATCCTCCCCGACGGCGAGGCCTGCACGAACCCCGATCCGGTGCTCGTGCGCAGCCACCTGTCCATGGCCCAGGCGGCCTGAGCCCGATCTGCCGCGTCGCCCCCACCGGGCGAGCCACCTGCGCTGCTACGTTCGGATCGTGAGCATCACGCGCTGTGTCTGCCCGGGTTCCTTCGATCCGATGACGCTGGGGCACCTCGACGTCGTCAGGCGCGCCCGCAACCTCTACGACGAGGTCGTGGTGGCCGTCCTCATCAACCCGAACAAGACGGGCCTGTTCACCCCCGAGGAACGGGTCGCGCTCATCGAGGCCGACGTCGACGACCTCGACGGGGTGAGCGTCATGACGTTCGAGGCGCAGTTGCTCGTCGACGTGTGCCGCACCACGGGCGCCGGCGCGATCGTCAAGGGCCTGCGGGGCGAGACGGACTACGCCTACGAGCTGCCCATGGCCGTGATGAACCGCCACCTGGCCGGCATCGAGACCCTGTTCCTGCCGAGCGACCCCGAGTTCGCCCAGGTGTCGAGCTCGCTGCTCAAGGAGGTCGCGCGCTACGGCGGCGACGTCTCCCGCTTCGTCACCCCCGCGGTCGCCGAGGCGTTGCGCGAGCGTCTGGGCAAGGACTGACCGGTGGTGACGGGAATCGACGAGCGGCTGATCGCGGAGCTCGAGGCGGACTACCGCCACCTGCACGCCCACCCCGAGCTGAGCATGGCCGAGCACGAGACCGCGGCCTACATCGAGGCACGCCTCACCGATCTCGGCGTCGAGCACTTCCGGTGTGCCGGAACCGGGGTCGTCGGAGTCCTCGAGAACGGTCCCGGCCCGGTCGTGGCCTTCCGCGCCGACACCGACGGGCTGCCCATCGCCGAGGACACCGGACTGGAGTGGAGCAGCACCGCCACCGGAACCCTCCCAGCGGTGAGGTCGTCCCGGTCATGCACGGCTGCGGTCACGACACCCACACGGCCGTCGGGCTGGCCCTGGCCCGCCTCCTCGTCGAGCAGCGGCAGGACTGGTCCGGCACGGTCGTGCTCGTCTTCCAGCCCGGTGAGGAGATCGGCGCGGGCGCCAAGGCCATGGTCGAGGACGGCCTGTGGGACCGCGCCCCGCGTCCCGAGGTCGTCTACGGCCAGCACGTCATGCCCGGCCTGGCCGGCACCGTGTCGGTCCCGATCGGTACCGCGCTGTCGATGGCGGACAGCTGGAAGGTGACGCTGCACGGGCGGCAGGCGCACGGCTCCCAGCCGCACGTCTCCATCGATCCGATCGTGCTCGGCGCCCACGTCGTCACCCGGCTGCAGTCGGTGGTCTCGCGCTCCGTCGACCCGCGGGAGATGGCCGTGCTCACCGTGGGGACCTTCCACGCCGGGTTCAAGGAGAACATCATCCCGAACTCCGCCGAACTCGCCCTCAACGTGCGCACGTTCGCCCCCGAGGTCCGCGAGACGGTCCTCGCGGGCATCCGACGGGTCATCGACGGCGAGGTGCTCGCCTCGGGAGCCCCGAAGGCCGACATCGAGGAGCTGAGCCGGTTCCCCGCCTGCGTCAACGACGAGGAGGAGAGTCGGCGGGTCCTCGAGGTCCTGCGGGCCGAGCTGGGTGAGGAGAACGCGGATGTCGGCCGACCCGAGTCCGGCAGTGAGGACTTCGGACACCTCGCCGCCGCGCTCGGTGTTCCGTCGGTGTTCTGGTTCTACGGCGGATACCCGGCCGAGGTGCTCGACTCCGGTGAACCGGTGCCGGGCAACCACCACCCCGCGTTCGCGCCGGTGGCCGATCCGACGCTGCAGGTCGGTCTGCGCGCCGCCGCTAGCGTGGTGCTCTCCAGGCTGGGCGCGCGCTGACGCCGCACTGCCTCGATCGGGCCGGCTGCGAGGTCTGCGGCGGAGGTCGTCGCAGCCGAACGACGCCGTCGGCCGGTCGTGGGCGGGTCGCGCCGGTTGTGACTCTCACGGCCTGCTCCGCTAGAGTTGACGGTCGGTCCCGTACGTCGTCTTTCGCCGTGCCTGCGAGACCCCGAAACCAGCCCCGATCGTCGAAGGCAGACCCATCATGACCAGCTCCACGCGCGACAGCGCCCTGGTGATCGACACCAGGCGTCTCGTGCGTCGACCCGGCGCGATGGTGGAGGAGTCGGTCGACGCGCCGGCTCCCGTCGACTTCGGCACCGACGTGCTGGCCGTCCCCGAGGGCAAGCCGCTCGAGGTCGACCTCCGACTGGAGTCGGTCATGGAGGGTGTCCTCGCCAGCGGCACCGTGCACGCCACCGCCTCCGGTGCGTGCGTGCGGTGCCTGGACGACCTCGAGTACCCCGTCGACGTCACCTTCCAGGAGTTGTTCGCCTACCCCGATCGCGCGGCCCACCACCGCGAGGTCGGCGACGACGAGGACGAGGACTCACCGACCCTCATGGAGGGCGACCTGCTCGACCTGGAGCCCGTGCTCCGGGATGCGGTGGTGCCCACACTGCCGTTCCAACCCGTCTGCAGGCAGGACTGCCCCGGACTCTGCTCCGAGTGCGGCCAGCGCCTCGCCGACGACCCGACCCACCAGCACGAAGCGATCGACCCCCGCTGGGCTGCGCTGCAGACCCTGGCGGAGGCCGACACCGAAGAGAAGAGGAACTGACGTGGCCGTCCCGAAGCGGAAGATGTCGCGCTCCAACACCCGTTCGCGTCGCGCCCAGTGGAAGACGACGGCGACCACGCTGACGTCGTGCCCCCGCTGCGCCTCGCCCAAGCAGCCGCACATGGCCTGCGCCTCCTGCGGCACCTACGCCGGGCGCCACTACCCGGAGGCGGAGCGCTCCGAGCTCCAGAACTGAGCCGGCCCCTGATGGGTGTCAAGGACGGATCGAGGACCGGTCAGAGCGGCCCCAGGCCGCCGGCCGACCTCGCCTCCGACATCGAGGGGATCATCGGTGTGCGTCTCGACGAGGCGCTGCTCCGTCATGCTCTGACACACCGCTCGTACGCGTACGAGAACGGTGGCGTGCCCAACAACGAGCGCCTGGAGTTCCTCGGCGACTCGGTGTTGGGCCTCGTCGTCACCGAGTCCCTGTACGCCGATCACCCCGACATGGCCGAGGGACAACTGGCCAAGCTGCGGGCGGCCGTGGTCAACATGCGCGCCCTCGCGCAGGCGGCGCGCACGCTCGACGTGGGTGACTACCTGCTGCTGGGTCGCGGCGAGGAGACCACGGGCGGCCGCGAGAAGGCGTCCATCCTGGCCGACACGATGGAGGCGCTCTTCGGCACCGTGTACCTGGCCGAGGGCCTGGAGCGGGCGCGCGTCTTCGTCCACCACCTCATCGACCCGCTACTCGCCAGTTCCACGCGCCTCGGCGCGGGTCTGGACTGGAAGACGAGCCTGCAGGAACTCGCGGCCTCCAACGGGTACCGGATGCCCGAGTACCGGGTGACCGAGGAGGGGCCGGACCACGAGAAGGTGTTCACGGCCACCGCCGTCGTCGGCGACGAGGGCCTGGGGCAGGGCACCGGTCGCAGCAAGAAGGAGGCCGAGCAGCAGGCGGCCCAGGCGGCGTGGACCGAGTTGACCCGCCGGGCCGATGCCGTGCTGTCGGCCGAGGTGCCTCCGGAGCGTGCCTGAACTCCCGGAGGTCGAGGTCGTCCGCCGCGGCCTCGACGCCCATGTGGTGGGGCGGCGGATCTCCGACGCCGTGTTGCGCGGGAGCCGTGTGGCGCGGCGGCACGTCGCCGGCCCGGGGGATCTGAGCTATCGCCTCGTCGGCCGGGAGGTTCTCGCCGCCGATCGTCGCGGAAAGTACCTGTGGCTCGCCCTCGACGGTGGTGAGGGACTGGTCGTCCACCTCGGGATGAGCGGGCAGATGCTCGTCGAGCACGCCGATGCCCCCGCGCGGGCCCATCAGCACGCGACGTTCTCCTTCGACGACGACGGTCCCGAGCTGCGGTTCGTCGACCAGCGGACGTTCGGCGGTCTGGCGTTGCACGACCTCATCGACGACCCGTGGTCCGGCGAGCACCGCCACGGCATCCCCGACGCGGTGAGGCACATCGCCCCCGACCCGTTCGAGACGGTCTTCGATCCCGCGCTCCTCGCCCCGGCGATCAAGCGCCGATCCAGTGGCATCAAGCGGATCCTGCTGGACCAGGGCACGGTCTCGGGCATCGGCAACATCTACGCCGACGAGTCGCTGTGGCGCGCCGGGATCCACGGGGAACGTCCGGCGGATCGGCTGACCAAGCCCGCACTCGTACGTCTGCTCGTGCACGCCCAGGAGGTCATGGCCGCGGCCCTGGACGCCGGCGGCACGAGCTTCGACGCGCTGTACGTCAACGTCAACGGCAACAGCGGCTACTTCGAGCGGTCCCTCGCGGCCTACGGCCGAGCCGGGCAACCCTGCCGGCGGTGCGGCACACCGATCCGGCGCGAGATGTTCATGAACCGGAGTTCCTTCTCCTGCCCTCGCTGCCAGCCGCGGCCACGCGTCTCCCGCGTCTGATCAGGTGAGGTCCGGCTCGCCGGGGTAGCGCACGCCGAGTTCGGCCCGCGCCCGGGCGAGCACGTCGATCATCTGACAGCCCCGCCTCTGCCCGGATTCCCTGGGGCGCTCACCTGCGTGGTGTTTCAGCCTCACCCCGACCAAGCATGCGACGCACCAGCACTCACTGGCGGAGCGCGGCTGATGATTCCACCAGGCCGTCGCGTTCGAGCATGGCGAGGACGTCGGCGAACGACGCCGGCGGACGTTCGCGTGAGTCTGCGATGCGCTGGACGGCCGCGGAGTCGCGAACGGCCCGATTCATCAGCTTGCGGGTACGGGCCAGCCTCTGCGTGTCGAGGTCGGGCCGGTTCACGATCAGGTTGCGAAAGACCTCGTCGAGGATGTCGTCGGTCCACCTGGCGTGGACGAGTTCAGCCTGGCCGACGCGGATCAACAGGTCTCGGAGTGTGCTCGGGTAGAGCACGTTGGCGTCGTAGAGAACGACGAAGGCCACCTCAGAGCAGACCCATCTCTTGGTTCAGTCGAGTGAGTTCGTCGGCGGCCTCCCGACGTTCCTGCTCGTCCCGGGCCATGTAGGCCATCAGGGACTGGGCCTTGATCCGGCGGTGCTTGCCCACCTTGCGGTACTCGATGTCGCCGACGTCGAGCAGACCGATCAGGTAGGGCCGGCTGACGTTGAGCAGTTCGGCGGCCTGCTGGGTGGTGAGCTCGGCGTGGGCAGGCACGACCGAAACACCCTCTCCGGCTGCCATGTGCCCGAGCACGCGGGCGAGGAGCTCGACCGCGCCCCGAGGGACGACGAGGATCTCCTCGGGTTCGTCGGCGACGACGAGCCGCATGACGCTGTCGGTGTGGGTGGCGAGGTACTCCTTGACGTGCGGCAGCGCCTCGACGGCCGTGTTGATGTCGGACTCGTCAGGCTGGATGGCCGCGAGTGTCAGGGTTGTCATGGTGGCTCCTCTCTCACCACGATTATTCGCATTATTCGAAGCGAACGCAATAGAGCGACGGGGCTACTTCGAGCGGTCCCTCGCGGCCTACGGCCGGGCAGGCCAACCCTGCCGGCGGTGCGGCACACCGATCCGGCGCGAGATCTTCATGAACCGGAGTTCCTTCTCCTGCCCTCGCTGCCAGCCGCGGCCACGCGCCTCCCGCGTCTGATCAGGTGAAGGCCGGCTCGCCGGGGTAGCGCACGCCGAGCTCGGCCCGCGCCCGGGCGAGCACGTCGATCACGCCGATCGAGTCGGCGAGCGGCACATGCGGGCTCTCGAGCAGCCCGGCCTCCAGGCATCTCCCGACCTCCTCGACCTGGTCGACGTAGCGGCGTGAGGGCGCCCGCAGTTCCCGCGTGGTTCCGCCGGAGTGCACGCGGGCCAGGGTGGGCCCCTTGGCGAAGTGCGGGTCGACGTCGATCCAGCCGCGGGTGCCCGTGACGAGGGCGCGCCCGGGGCTGGGGGAGGTGAAGGTCGAGGTGAGCTGGGCGAAGCGGCCGTCGGCATACCCCCACTGCATGGCGGCCGTGAGATCCGACCCCTCGGGGGTGAGCCGCCCGGTGGCCTGCACGACGTCGGGAGCACCGAGGAAGGGCCAGGCGAACGCCGCGGCGTAGACCCCGAGGTCCATGAGTGCGCCGCCGCCGTTGTCGAGGTCGAAGAGGCGGTCGTTCGGGTCGTAGGAGGTGGAGACCCCGAAGTCGGCCTGGACCGAGACCACCTCCCCGATCTCACCGGAGCGGGCCAGGTCCATGACCTCGCGGATGAGGGGTTGATGCCGCAACCACATGGCCTCCATGGCGAACACCCCGGCGTCGCGGGCCGCGTCGGCGATGCGCTCGGCGGAGGCGGGATGCAGCGCCAGCGGCTTCTCGACGACGACGGCCTTGCCCGCCGCGATGGTCGCGAGGGCCTGCTCCTCGTGGAAGGGATGGGTGGTGGTGATGTGCACGACGTCGACCCGATCGTCGGACCACACGTCCTCATAGGTGCCGGCCGCCGCGCCGACATCGTCGGCGATGGCCCGGGCGCGATCGACGTCTCGCGCGCCGATGCGAACGACATCGTGCCCGTCGGCCTCGGCCACAGCCCCCACCACCTTCGGTGTGAAGCGTCCGGCTCCGATGAAACCCCAACCGATGCTCATGGGCGCCACCGTAGGCCCACCCACCGGCGACCGATCCGGCCGCCCCCGGGCGAAGTCGAGGAGACCGCGGTGCGTCGTTCACGTGTCGTTCACGTCGATGCACGCGTGCGGTCCACCAGCACGTTCACAGTGGAATTTCCATCGGAAGCGGGGGAGGGTCATTCGTGCGTTCGATGCTCCCCGTCGCCGGGATCGATCTCGGGCCCGTCGCCCGGACCCGCGCCGACTGCTTCGCCGACGACGTGGTGGCCGAGGCGAGATCCGTGGGCGTGGACCCCGGACTCCTCTTCGTCGACACCCACCGGATCATCACGGCCGCCGGCGACCTGCACGTCGTCGCGACGATCTCGGGGGCGGGCGCCCAGGAGTGGCAGCTGTGGCGCATGTGCTCGGCCGTGGTGCGTCGGCACGGCGCCCTCGCGTGCACCGTCGGACGTCACTCCGTGGGCGACGGTCACGCTCTCGTGGCCACCAGGGCGGCCATCGACGAACGGCTGCTGCGGATCGCGGGGCGCTGCGTCCACTTTCCCGGCGTCGAATCCCTCGTCGGCACGATGACCGTCGGCCAGATCGTCGAGGCCTCGGCCATCGAGCACGTCACCGAGATCGGTGCTCCGGCGTTGGACGTCACGGCCGAGATCCTCACCGGAGGGCACGTGCGTCCGCGCTGGGAGTTCGGCACCCTCACCCTGCACGTGCAGCACGAAGGGCAGAGGCTCTACCGCCCGTTCGAGGTGGCACCCGCCGCAGCGTCGCACTGACCGGGCTCATCGCCACGTCCGGCTCAGCCCATCACCACCCCTGGCTCACTGCGACCAGGTGAAGACCTCGTCCCCATCCACGCCGACCCGCACCGAGGGGGTGTTCTCGAGGTCGATCCGCACGTCGAGGCGGTGGTCCTCGCCCGTGACGCGGTAGTGGATCGTGGTGTTGGTCTTCTCCTCCACGCTCACCGCGCCGCGGGTGATCCAGGGTTGCGTCGCCGCACCGAGATCAGGGCCTGGTAGAGCCGATGCAGCCACCAGCCCTCGGGCGCGAGGTCGGCGGGGGAGTCGGGCAGCGCGGGACGCAGCGCGTCGTCGGTGGCGAACCCCTCGCCCTTGTCGCCGCGGAACCCCTGCTCGTCGCCGTAGTAGATGCTCGGCATGCCCGGCAGCGTGAGCAGGACGACGGCCGCGAGCGCGGCACCCTCGTCGCCCACGCGGGTGGCGATGCGGGTGACGTCGTGGTTGCCGACGAAGGTCTGCATCATCGTCTGCGTCGAGAACGCGTCGTGGCGTTCGAGGGCGGCGGCGAGCTCCCACATGTTGCGGTCGGCCAGTGAACTCCAGATCGCCTTCCACAGTTCGTACTGGGTGACCGAGTCCAGCGTGCCGGCGGCGGCGATCTCGGCGTAGTCGCCGTGGATCACCTCGCCGAGGAACATCGCGTCGGGAAACTCGGCGCGCACCCGGCCCAGCACCCTCGCCCAGAACTCGCTCGGCACGGCGTAGGCGACGTCGAGGCGCCAGCCGTCCGCTCCCCGGCGCAGCCAGTGCAGCATGATCGACTCCACGAGGTCGGCCACCCGCGGATCGGCGTGGTCGAGTTCGGCGAGGTCGCCATGGCCCTCCCAGTCCGCGGGGCGACCGTCGACGAGCCGGATCATCGAGCCTCCACCGTCGTCCGCCTCGCCCGAGCGCGCCTTCTCGACCAGCTCGTGGCCGGCGCCGACGTGGTTGAACACGCCGTCGAGCATGATCGCCAGCCCGCGTCCGTGGGCCTGCTCGACGAAGTCGTCCCAGTCCGCGTCGTCGCCCAGACGGGGGTCGAGCCGGAAGTGGTCCAGGGTGTCGTACCCGTGCGAGGTCGAGGCGAACACCGGCCCCAGCAGCACGCCGGAACACCCGAGTTCGACGGCGTGGTCGAGCCACGGCTCCAGGCGTGACAGGCGGTGTTTGACCTGGTCCGGGGCGTGATCGCGCAGCGGAGCGCCGGTGGCGCCGAGCGGGTAGACGTGCCACCAGATGGCGTGGTCGAGCAGGGACACGGGGGCCTCCTAGGGGTGGACGTGACGTCGGTGACTCCGGCCGGGAGCCGCGCCGGTGCAGGCGATCTCCCAGGACGGCCGATCATCGCGACGCCGGTTCGATGCTAGTTGTCGTGCACCCCGCCGGCGGTCAGGGCCGATCTCGGACAGGGCGTGACGTCGAGACAGGGGCGCGTGCGCCGCTGTCTCAGACCTCAGGTGCTGTTTCAGGTGGATCGCCGCCTTATCGTGGGGGCGGCCCCGACGCACCAGGAGTGGACAGCATGAGCAGCGACATCGCCCGCGCGACGGTCTTCGTGTCCGGATCCGTCCAAGGGGTGGGTTTCCGCTGGTGGACCCGCTCGCGGGCCCTCGAACTCGGCCTGGCCGGGTACGCCCGCAACCTCATCGACGGGCGTGTCGAGGTGTGTGCACAGGGACCCCGCGCCGACGTGCAGCGCCTGGAGGAACTCCTGCGGGAGTCCCCGAGCACGACCCGCCGCCCCGGACGGGTCACCTCGTGCACGACGCAGTGGGGCGAGCCTCGCGAGGGCCTGGACGGCTTCTCCGAGGCCTGAGGTCAGCTCGTCGGAGCCGCGGGCGTCGCCGGCGTCGACGGGCTCGCGGGTGCCGACGGCGCCGGTCCGGACAGGCCCGGCATCTGGGTGATGGAGGCCGCCGGGGGAGCGACGATGTCGACCTTCTCGCCGTACTTGTCGGTCGTCATCGTCATGGTGGTGCCCTGCAGCGACATCGTCATCTTGCGCATGCGGTTGGCGTCGTCGACCCACACGTCGTAGGGGATGGACTCGGGCGCAGCCGTGGCGCCGGCGGTCGGCGCGGCGGTGTTGAGCCCGCCCTGCAGCTTCTGCGGGTTCATCGTCACCGCGTAGCGCTGCAACTGCTCGCCGCCGGTGTCCTCAGGACCCTGGTAGACGACCTTCTCGACGGCCTGCTGCGTCAGCTTGAGGTTCTCGGCCGGGTTCATGAGTTTGCTGAGGTCCTGTCCACCCGCCTGGCTGAGCGCCTCGATCGGCATCTTGACGAACTTGCCGCCCTGGGCCACGCCGGGCATCTGCATGAAGACGGACTCGCCGTCCATGATCATGCGCATCTTGCCCGCGCCGCCGCCGGCCGACATCGTCATGTCCGCCTTGGGGCGGTTCTGGTCGGACAGGTCGCCGGTGCCGGTCATCGTCATCGTGTCGCCGGCGGTCTGCATGGTCATCGTCATGGCGTACGTCTTGGCCTCCAGCATCGCCTTCTGCGTCGTCTCGAAGAACGCCGCGGCATCGACCTCGTCACCCGGCTTGGGAGAGGCCCCGGGCTCCTGGGCGCCGGTCGTGGCGGCGGGGGCCGGCGGGGAGTCGCCCCCGTTCGCGGAACAGCCGACGAGGGCGAGTGGAACGGTGACGAGGACGGCTGCGAGGCGCTGACGAAGCATGGGCGACATCTCCTTGAATGGTGTGTCGTCTGTGGGTGCGGTCTGTGCAGTGGGCGTGGAGGGGGTGTCGCCGCCAGGTCGGCCCTGGCCGGAACCCGGGGCGGCGCGCGCACGACCCCCACGATACCCGCGCCCCCTGGGCTGGGCCTGATCGTCGCCGGTGCGCGGCGCCCCGGCGAGGTGCATCGGGGCGAGCGCGCCTGAGGCTAGGGTGTGCAGGTCCATCCGTCCCGCTCCGAGGAGTTCCGCGCGCCGTGTACGTCAAGAGCTTGACCCTCAAGGGCTTCAAGTCGTTCGCGTCGGCGACCCACCTCAAGCTCGAGCCCGGCATCACCTGCATCGTCGGGCCCAACGGGTCGGGCAAGTCGAACGTCGTCGACGCCCTGGCCTGGGTCATGGGCGAGCAGGGTGCCAAGAGCCTGCGCGGCGGAAAGATGGAGGACGTCATCTTCGCCGGTACCGCCGGCCGCGCGCCGCTCGGCCGCGCCGAGGTGACGATGACGATCGACAACGCCGACGGTGCGCTGCCGATCGACTACTCCGAGGTGACGATCAGCCGCACGATGTTCCGCAGCGGCGGCAGCGAGTACGCGATCAACGGCACCGGGTGCCGGCTGCTCGACATCCAGGAACTGCTGTCGGATTCCGGCATCGGCCGTGAGATGCACGTCATCGTCGGTCAGGGGCAGCTCGATGCCGTGCTGCGGGCCACGCCGGAGGAGCGCCGCGGGTTCATCGAGGAGGCCGCGGGGGTTCTCAAGCACCGCAAGCGCAAGGAACGCGCGCTGCGCAAGCTCGAGACGATGGAGGGCAACCTGCGCCGCGTGCAGGACCTGACCTCCGAGATCAGGCGCCAGCTCGGACCGCTCGGCCGGCAGGCGGAGACGGCGCGCCGGGCCGGGGTGATCCAGGCCGAGGCCCGTGACGCGCGCGCGCGCCTGCTCGCCGACGACCTCGTGCAGATGACCACCACCTTCGAGGCCGACATCGCCGATGAGGCCGCGCAGGTGGCCGCCCGGGAGGCGGCGGAGGAGAAACTGGCGCAGACCCGCGCGGCGTTGGCCGACGCCGAGTCGCGTGCGGAGTCCGTGGGCGCCGCGCACGCGATCGCTCAGGATCGGTGGTTCTCCCTGTCCTCGCTGCGCGACCGCATCGCCTCGACCGGGTCCCTCGCAGCCGAACGTGCGCGTCTGCTGTCGGAATCCGAGCCCGAGGACACCGGCCGCGGACGCGACCCCGAGGCGTTGCTCGAACAGGCCCGCGCCGCGCGCGCCGACGAGGCCGCCCTGTCGCAGGAGATCGACGCCGCCCGTGAGGCCCTGGCCGCGCGCCTCACCGAGCGAGAGGCCGCCGAACGCGCCTACGCCGAGGAGCAGGACCGTCTGAGCCGGCTGGCCCGCGCCGCGGCCGACCGGCGTGAGGGCCTGGCCAAGCTCGCGGGCAAGGTGGCGGCCGTCCGCAGCCGCATCGAGGCCGGCGAGGCCGAACTCGGACGACTCACGACCTCGGCCGAGCGCGCCCGCGCCGGCGCCGAGGAGGCCCAGCGGGAGTTCGCGCTGCTCGAGGCGGGGGTCGCCGACGAGGAGGAGGGCGAGGAGGGCCTCGACGCCGCCTACGAGGAGGCCGCCGAGGCCGTCGAACAGGCGCGCGCCGTCGTCGAGCGGGCCCAGGAGGCCGAGCGCACCGCCGAGACCGAACGGGCCCACGCCGTGGCCCGCAAGGAGGCCCTCACCCTGGGGTTGCGCCGCACCGACGGCGCCGAGGTCCTGCTCGACCGGGAGACCGCCGGGGTCATCGGGCGGATCGCGCAGGTCGTGTCCGTCGCCCCGGGCCGTGAGGCGGCGGTCGCGGCCGCGTTCGGCCGGGCCGCCGACGGTCTCGCCGTCGAGTCGTTGGCCGCCGGTGGTGCCGCCCTGCGCTCCCTGGAGGGCAGTGAGGCCGGAGCCGCGAGCCTGCTCGTCGCCGGTGCCGCCGCGCCCGCCGACCGGCGCGACCGGGGTGTCGCCGCCGACGTCTCGCCGGGCGCGGTCTGGGCCCTCGACGTCGTCTCGAGCGACGAGTCCCTCCGACCGGCCGTCGAACACCTCCTGGGCACGGTGTTGCTGGTCACCGACCTCGACGCGGCCCTCGCCGTGCACGCCACACACCCGCTGCTCACCGCGGTCACGCCGGGCGGTGACGTCGTCGCTCCCGGCCTCCTGCACGGCGGCGGGCAGGGACAGCCGAGCCTCATCGAGCTCGAGGCGGCCGTCGAAGAGGCCGAGGCCGCCGAACGCGACGCCGCCGCCCGCCGCGACCAGGCCCGGTTCACCCTCGCCTCCGGCCGCTCCAAGCTCGAGGCACTCGAGACCGCGGAAGAGGCGGCGCTGACCGACCTCCACGCCTCCGACGCCCGCCTCGCCGGGGTCGCCGAACAGCTCGGACGCCTCGCCTCGCAGGTGCGCAGCGCCAAGGCCGAGGCCGACCGCATCACCACCTCCGCCCAGGCGGTCGAGTCGGGCCTGGAGGACAACCGCGCCCAGCTCGCCGAACTCGAGCAGCGACACTCCGAGGCGCTCGCGACTTCCGGGGAGGACGACGCCGAACCCTCGACGGAGGAACGGGATCGCCTCGCCGAGAACGCCGCCGCGTCCCGTGCCGCCGAGACCGAGGCGCGGCTGCAGTTGCGCAGTCGTGAGGAGCGCGTGCGGTCCCTCTCGGGCCGCGCCGAGGGCCTGGAGAACGCGGCACGTCAGGAGCGTCAGGCGCGGGCGGCGGCCGAGGAACGACGGCGGCGCCGGCTGGCCCAGGTCGAGGTCGCCCACCAGGTCCGTGCCGGTGCGGAGCAGGCTGCCGCCAAGGTCACCGCCGCCCTTGAGATCGCCCTCGCGCGTCGTGACGAGGCGGCTGCCGCCAGGGCGGCGCTGGAGGGTGAACTCACCGACGCCCGCTCGGCGGTCGACGCCCTCACCGGCCGGGTCAGGGACCTCACCGATTCGGTCCACCGCGACGAGATCGCCCGCGCCGAACAACGTCTGCGCATCGACGCCCTCCGGACCCGCGCGGTCGAGGAGCTCGGCATCGCCCCCGACGTCCTCGTCGAGGAGTTCGGCCCGCACCGCCTCATCCCCGAGATCACGCCGGAATCGGTGACCAGGCGCATGGAGCAGGAGGCCGCCGCGCGCCGCGCCGCCCGAGAGGCGGCGGAAGCAGCGGAGGCGGCCGAGGCAGCGGAACGCGAGCGGTCGGGAACCAGCGCGGCCGAGATGTCCGAGCGTTCCGGGCAGAGCGCCCGCGTCGACGACGGCTCGGCGCCCGCCGAGGGCGAGACCGACGATCCCGAGACCACGGACGCCGAGACCACGGACGCGACCGCCACAGCCCCGCTGTCGCTGCCGCCCCTGACGTCGGTGGCCGACGACGAGGGCAGCCCGTTCGTCCGCGAGGAGCAGGAGAAGCGCCTGCGCCGCGCCGAGCGCGACCTGGCCCGTCTCGGCCGGGTCAACCCCCTCGCGCTCGAGGAGTTCGCCGCGCTCGAAGAGCGGCACACGTTCCTCACCGAGCAGACCGAGGACCTCAAGAAGAGCCGCGACGACCTGCTCGACATCGTCAAGGAGGTCGACGCCCGCGTGGAGCAGGCCTTCGCCGAGGCGTTCGCCGACACCGCGGCCCAGTTCGAAGGCGTGTTCTCACGGCTGTTCCCCGGCGGCGAAGGGCGCCTGACCCTCACCGAACCCGACAACATGCTCACCACCGGCATCGAGGTCGAGGCCCGACCGCCCGGCAAGAAGATCAAACGCCTCTCACTGCTCTCCGGCGGGGAACGATCGCTGACCGCCGTCGCGCTGCTTGTCTCGATCTTCAAGGCCCGGCCGAGCCCGTTCTACATCATGGACGAGGTCGAGGCTGCGCTCGACGACACCAACCTCGGCCGGTTGCTCACCCTCTTCGAGGAATTGCGAGATTCCAGCCAACTCATCGTCATCACGCACCAGAAGCGGACGATGGAAGTGGCAGACGCGTTGTACGGGGTCACCATGCGGGGCGACGGAATCACCACCGTCGTGTCCCAACGGGTGTCCCAACCCGCCTGAGGAGGCCCCATGCCCGCCGACCACAGCCTGCGCCTGGTCGCCGAGACGTCCGTCGTCGTGTTCGTCGACCTCCAGGAACGGCTGATGCCGGTCATCCACGACGACGCCGCCGTCCGGCAACGTGCACGACTGCTCGGCTACGGCGCCCAACAGAGCTCCGTGCCCATCGTGGGCACCGCCCAGAACCCCGAGAAGCTCGGTCCGCTGGTGGACGCCTTCCCCGAGATGTGCGCGCAGGTCCTGCCGAAGATGCACTTCGGCGCCTGCGAAGACGGCCTCCTCGACATGCTCGACGATGTCGCCCCCCACGCCGACCAGATCGTCCTCGCCGGCTGCGAAACCCACGTCTGCCTCCTCCAGACCGCGCTCGGCGTCGTCGAATCCGGCCGCCAGGCCTGGATCGTCGCCGACGCCTGCGGCTCCCGCGACCCCCGCGACCACCACGCCGCCCTCGCCCGCCTCAAGCACTCCGGTGCCCGGGTCGTCACCGCCGAGATGGCCATCTTCGAATGGCTCGACACCTGCGAACACCCCAACTTCCGCGCCATGTCGCGTCAGATCAAGGAGCCGCGGTTCCCGAGCGAGGAGTAGACGCTCTCGGCTCGCCCCGCCCCGCCCCCGTCGTGATCAGCTCGCTGTCGTGATCACTTCGCTGCGACCGGGTCGGTCACCTCGAGGCCCAGATGCCCGGCGACCTTCTTCATGGTGGTGTCGTGGGTGGCCACCGTGCCCGTTTCTCCGACGAGCAGAGCCGGCCCGCAGTGGGGGACTCGCCCGCGTGAGCTGGGGTGTTGTCGAATTCCCGTGTGGCGACGTCGGTTTGGGGGAGGATCGTGACTACTCCGTGACCTGATTCCTCGCTGCGGAGGCGCAGGATCGTGCGCTCCCTGCCGACAGGGAGGGCATGGACGTCGTGCTCCTCTCCATCGCGATGGTCACCGTGGTCGGTGCGGTCTTCGCCGTTGCCGTCATCATCCCCGCGCGCCGACGAGGCGCGAGTCTGGTGAACCGGCAGACCGTTCGCCTCCTCATGGGCCACCGGCCGCCGCGCAAGGCGCGTCGCCGCCGCAACAACGTGTTCACCGCCCGCAACCGACAGCGGCCCGTGGACCTCACGCCGCTGCTCTCGCAAGGCGTCGACAGCACCCGGCGGCGCGGTCCGCTGACACGCGCGTCCTGACCTGCGGCGCTCGCCCGGCGCCCGACCCCAGCCCCGCGCGTCTGCAAGACTGGCGACCGTGGAGTGGATCTTGCAAGACCTCTGGGTCGTCATCAGCGTCGTCGCGGTCCTGTTCGTCGCCGGTGTCGGCGCCATCATCGGCCTCGTGCGCGGTGGGAACCGCCGCCGCACCCTCGACAGGGGCACCCGCCCCGACCTCCGCGGCGGAGGCGGCTCGCACACCGCCGACGGTGGGGTCGCCACCGAAACCCGGCCCGGCGACAGCGATGTCGACCTCCTGCCCGAGGCGGCGCCGCCCGGGCTCGAGACCCCCGAATCCACCCGCAGCCGGCTGCAACGCCTGCGCACCCGCCTCGCGCGCTCCGACTCCGCCCTCAGCCGTGGCCTGCTCGCCCTCCTCGCGGGCGGGCAACTCGACGAGGACACCTGGGACGACGTCGAGAGCACGCTGCTCGCGGCCGACCTCGGTGTCGAGGCCAGCTCCGAACTCGTCGCCTCGCTCAAGGAGCGGGTCGCCGCCGAAGGCGTGCGCGACGAGGCCACGATGCGCGGCTGGCTCAAGGAGGACCTGCACACCCAGCTCCAGCCCCAGCTCGACCGCCGCATCGCCTCGACCCGCGTCGACGGACGTCCGGCGGTCATCATGGTCGTCGGCGTCAACGGCACCGGCAAGACGACGACCGTCGGCAAGCTCGCGCGCGTCCTCGTCGCCGAGGATCGCGACGTGCTCCTCGGCGCGGCCGACACCTTCCGCGCCGCGGCCGCGGATCAGCTCGAGACGTGGGGAGCCCGCGTCGGCGTGCCGACGGTGCGCTCCGACAAGGACGGCGCCGATCCAGCGTCCGTCGCGTTCGAGGCGGTCCGGGAGGGGATCGAGGCCGAGGCCGACGTCGTCATCCTCGACACCGCCGGTCGCCTGCACAACAAGGCCGACCTCATGAACGAGCTGGCCAAGGTCAAGCGCGTCGTGGAGAAGCAGAGCCCCATCGACGAGGTGCTGCTCGTCCTCGACGCCACCACCGGCCAGAACGGCATGCGTCAGGCGCAGGTGTTCTCCGACATCGTCGACATCACCGGCATCGTGCTCACCAAGCTCGACGGCACAGCCAAGGGCGGCATCGTCGTCGCCGTCCAGAAGGCCCTCGGCGTGCCGGTCAAGCTCGTCGGCCTCGGCGAAGGCCCCGACGACCTGGCGCCGTTCGACCCCCGCAGCTTCGCCGACGCGCTGCTCGGAGACTGACCGACCCCGCGGCACCGCGCGCATCACCGCAGCGATGAAGGCAGGGTCGGTGTCGCCCGGGCAGCACCGATCCTGCCTTCATCCATGCAGTCATGACCGGAGGGCCGACGCCCTCGACCCGCGCCGCCCGCGCCTCCCGAAACAGCGTCGAAACATGAGGCGCGGACTTTTGACGCGGTCGTAACATCGCGGGCCCGGTGACGAAACACGATTCCCTCATCCTCGTCGACATGAACATCGACAGCGGCGACACGGCCTGGGTCCTCGTCAGCGCAGCCCTCGTGATGCTGATGACCCCTGGTCTGGCCCTCTTCTACGGCGGAATGGTGCGCGCCAAGAGCGTGCTCAACATGATGATGATGAGCATCGGCACGATGGGGACGGTGGGCGTCCTCTGGGTGCTCGTCGGATACAGCCAGGCCTTCGGCGATTCCCTCGGCGGGTTCATGGGAGACCCGACCGAGTTCGCAGGGCTCTCCCAGTTGCTCTCCCCGGACGCGGTGTCCGGATCCACCCCGGCGTTGGCCTTCGTGGCCTTCCAGGCGATGTTCGCGATCATCGCGACCGCGCTGGTGAGTGGCGCCATCGCCGACCGGGCCAAGTTCTCGACGTGGCTGGTGTTCACGGCGATCTGGTCGGTGGTCGTGTACTTCCCGATCGCGCACTGGGTCTTCGCCTTCGACGCGACGGACGCCGCCGGCAACGTCGTCTCCCACGGTGGATGGATCGCCAACGCCATCGAGGCGATCGACTTCGCGGGCGGTACCGCCATCCACATCAACGCCGGCGCCGCGGCGCTCGCGCTCGTCCTCGTCCTCGGCAACCGGCAGGGCTTCGGCAACGAGCCCATGCGTCCGCACAACCTCACGCTCGTCATGCTGGGCGCCGGTCTGCTGTGGTTCGGCTGGTTCGGGTTCAACGGCGGCTCGGCCCTGGCCGCCGGTGAGGTGGCCTCGGTCGCCTTCGTCAACACCCTGGCGGCCCCGGCAGCCGCGATCCTCGGCTGGCTGCTCGTGGAACGTCTGCGCGACGGACACTTCACGAGCCTCGGCGCCGCCTCGGGCATCGTCGCGGGACTCGTCGGCATCACCCCCGGCGCGAACGCCGTCACCCCGATGGGCGCCCTGGCCATCGGCCTCGTCAGCGGCATGGCCTGCGCGGCGGCCGTCGGACTCAAGGAGCGCTTCGGCTACGACGACAGCCTCGACGTCGTCGGCGTGCACCTCGTCGGTGGTCTGGTCGGAACCCTGCTCATCGGGTTCCTGGCCTCCTCGCAGGCCCCGGCCGGTGTCGACGGACTCTTCTACGGCGGCGGCGCCGACCAGCTCTGGCGTCAGGCCGTGGGCGCGTTCGCGGTGCTCTTCGTCTCCTTCGTGGTCACCTACCTCATCGGGCTCGCCCTGGAGAAGACGATCGGGTTCCGTGTCGACCCGGACGCCGAGCTCTCCGGCATCGACGCCGCCCTGCACTCCGAGAGCGCGTACGAGATCCTCGCCGACGGCAGCATCCGCCGCACCGATCGGGGAGACCTCGGCGACGAGCAGGTCTTCGCCCCCTCCGAGCGCGGCAGCGGCATGGTCCACGAGCAGGAACCCTTCACGCAGCCCTGATCCCGCCGGTCCGCCCCGGGCCCACCCTTCCCGGCCCGGGGCGCATCGGTCTCGAACGCGTCGCCCCACCCCGACGCGGGACAGCCCGCCCCGATGACTCGGGGCGGGCTGTCTGTCGTCGTCGCGGTACCGGCACCGGCCGGGGCGGTCAGGACCCGGGGCACTTCGCGACCGGCTCGGCGGTCGTGATGCGGAACTCCGAGCGCTCGTCGAACAGCAGGGGGATGAGGCCGCGAGCGGGCTGACCCATCGGCACCCAGGCGCCGTCGGCCGTCTTCGTGGTCTTCACGCCGTGCAGCGCGAGGACCTCGCCGAACTCACTCGCCTGCGCCGCGCTCAAGGAGTACCCGCACATCGGGTTCGCCTCGACCTGTTCGGGTTTCGTGGGCAGCATGTCGTCCTGCCCGGCGAAGTAGACGATGCCCTTGCGAGCCGCCCCCATCTGCGTCGCGCGCTCGGCGGCCTGCGTGGTCGTCTGCGCGATGTCCCGACGCTCGGACTCGATCAGCTCGGCGTTACCGACGACGGCGGCGTACTGCACCGCCACGCGGTTGCGGTTGAGGAGCGCGGGGTCGTCCTTCTCGGCCTGGGTGACGGGCTCGTTGGCAGCCTCGGTCAACATGCCCACGACGTGCCGCAGACCGGTGTAGTTGCGCAGGATCCGCGCCTGGTCGTCGCCGGCGACCTGACGGTACGGCTTGCCGTCGCGCACCAGCTGTCCGTAGCGACCGTGGCTGAGGCCGGCCGAGTCGAGCCGGGGCTCCACATAGTCCTCGACCATAGTCTTGGCCAGGGCGTGGACGCCCGCGTCGACGTTGCGGTTGCGCGGCCACAACGTCAGGGCCTGCGTGTCGTAGTCAGCGCGCGGACCGTACTCGTGCAGGTCGTTGAGGACGTCGGGCTTGCGCTCGGAGATCAGCTTGGCGAGCACCCGCGCCTCCGGCGTCGCGAGCTTGAGGAAGTCGCGGTTGATGTCCGTGCCCGCCGCATTGCCGCGGGTGTTCGCCACCCAGCCGTCGGGGTTGATGCCGGTCATGACCACGGTGGTCGAGCGGAGGAAGCGCGAGATGCGCGGGTCGGTGGACGTGGCCAGATCGCGGGCGAGGATCATGCAGGCCTCTCGGCCGGAGGGCTCGTCGCCGTGGATGCTGCAGTTGAGCATGAACACCGACCCCTGGGCCTGCGTCCGCACCGACGGGGGAGTCGGGTGGCCGATGGTGATCGCGTGGATCGGCCGTCCCAGACCGGAGCTGCCGACGCGGTCGACCTCGACGCGGTCCGAGGCGGCGTCGAGCCCGGACCAGAAGTCGAGCCACTGCTCGAAGGAGGTCCAGCGGGCTCCGTTGCTCTTCTCGAACGGGGTCCGCAGCGGCGAATCGGTGGCCTTGAGGGCGGTGCGCAGGTCGTCGGACTCGGACGCCTGGGCGGATGGTGCCGGCGCGGCGATGGCACCGGCGATCGCCATTCCGGCGACGACGGTGAGCAGGGGGATGCGGCGGGTCATGAGCACTCCTTGGTCCTGGATGGATCCCGGTGACGCAGGGTGCTCCTCTTCCTACCGCCCGCTCCCAGCAGGACACAAGGTTCTCTTCCCTTGACATTCAGGAAGATTCAGGTGATCGGCGGCAGCCGGATGCAGACGGTGGTGAGTGTGGGCGGCATCCCTCACGCGTCGAGGTACCCGGCCATCTCGGCGGGAGGCACCATCGATCCTCCGGTCGCCCAGGCCAGGTGGTGCGCGCCGGGTGGGAGGTCCACCCCGGCCTCGAGCAGCGTCAACGGGCCGGCCACCCCCGCCAGGGCCGAGGGCTCGAGTCGGATGCTCTCCACGTGGTCGAGCAACTGCAGCAGGCGGAACAGCTCCTCGTCGCGCACGGTGTACGCGCCGGCCACGAGATGACGGGTCGCCGACCACGCCAGCTCAGAGGCCCGGCCGACGGCGAGTCCGTCCGCGGCGGTGCGTCCGTCGAGTCCGACGTCGGCGATGCTGATCCGGTCGCCCCGGCCGGTGGCGAGGGCCAGCAGCATGCAGCACGCGTGGGTGGGTTCGGCGTACCAGGTGTGCACGTGCCGGGCGCGCTCGCCGAACGCCAGGTGGATGCCGTAGGCGATGCCGCCGGGCCCGCCACCGACACCGCACGGCAGGTGCACGTGGAGAGGGTGGTCCTCGTCGGGCTCGATCCCCGCGTGGGCGAGCTGGTCGACCAGGCGCAGGCCGGCCACGGCGTAGCCGAGGAACAGATCGCGGGAGTTCTCGTCGTCGACGAAATGGGTGTCGGGATCGTCGGCGGCCTGCGCGCGACCGGTCTCGACGGCGAGGCCGTAATCGCCCTCGTACTCGATCACCTCGGCGTCCATGCTGCGCAACATGTCCTTCTTCCACGGCCGGGCGTCGGCGGACATGTGGATCGTGGCGCGGAACCCCAGGGTCCGCGCCATGATGCCGATCGACAGCCCCAGGTTGCCGGTCGAGCCGACCGCGATGATGTGCTGCGAGAGCACCTCGCGGAGTCGGGGGAGCCGAAGTCGCGGTAGTCGAGCGTGTCGAGATCGCGTGCACCCCAACCCGCCTCGAGGGCGACGCGCTCGGCGACGGCGAGGACCTCGTAGATGCCGCCGCGGGCCTTGATCGACCCGGAGACCGGCAGGACGTCGTCGCGTTTGAGCCACAGCGGGTGAGGCAGGCCCAGCGCCGCGGCGGTGCGGGGCACGGGAGTCAGCGGCGAGTCGATGACCCCCGGCTCCTCCTCGCCCGAGGCGGGCAGCGGGATGTGCCAGGGGCCGGAGAACGTCTCGGCGAGGAACGGCGCGAAGCGTCGCAGCCGGGCGTCGGCGTCCTGCACCTCGGCCAGGGTGATGTCGCAGTCGGTGACACCCGTGCGCTGCTGATTGACCCACGTCGTGGGCACACCGGCGCGGACGTCCTGCAGGAAGTGGTCGTCGGTGGCTCCGGCATCACCCGGACGGCCCGGCATGTCGCTGTTCACGCCTCCAACCCTGTCACGTGGCGCGGAGCGTGAGGCCGGACCTCACTCCTCGATCTGGGCGTCCTTCTCCTTGTGGACCTCGTCGGCGATGCGCTCGACGTCCTGCTCAGGCACGTCGACCCCCGCCTGCTCGAATCCCTCACGGAGGTGCTGCTCCACGGTCTCCGGCTCGGCACCGGGGTCCCATGACTCGGCCCGCTCCTTGACGTTCTCGACGGCGTCGCTTCTGGCGTCTGCTTCCTCGGAGTTGCTCATGCCCGCAACTACCCGGGTTCGGCCGACGTCAAACAGCGGGTCGAGTCGCCGACCGGGCCTGCGCCTTCGACGTCACCTCAGGTTCGGGAGGCGTGACGGTGAACGAACTCGGACCGCCGGATCAGGTCCGCCTGCAACGGGAGTCGGCCGAGTGACACCACCTGCAGATACCAGGGACGCCGACGCCAGTTCCACGCCATCTGCACGTTTCCGGGAAAGACCCCGGCGAACAGCGCGGTCGCGACCCGCCCGCCGAGGCGTCGCGTCCTCGGCGCCGCGAGGAGGGCCGCCGTGGCCACCTCCACGACGCCTGAGCCGTAGGTCCACGCCCTCGGTGATCCGGGGAGAGACGCGGGGATGATCTCGTCGAACGGTTCGGGCTTGACGAAGTGCAGCACTCCCATGCCTGCGCACAGGACGGTCAGGAAGCGGGCGGTGCGATCGGCGCGACGACGCTGGAGGGTCGGCAGGGTCATGACTCCAGGGTAGGGGCGAAGCGTGGGATGCGTCCGCCGCTCAGCTCGAGGAGGACGTGATGACGGGCACCATGACGGCGGTCATCATCGCGGCGTTCATGGCGGCCACGGCCCTGGTCACGGCGGCACTCACCGCCTCACCGGTCGTCATGTTCTGCGAGACGACCTCGATGCGGGCCTTGAGCTCCTTCTTGCTCATGCCGCCGGACTCCTCGGCGAGCACCTTGTGCGCCACGTCGAGGCCCTGGAGGATCGAGAGGAGCGTCGCCTCCCTGGGCGTCACCTCGGCGCCCTGCAGCGCGACGCGCAGGCGCTCGCGCACGTGCCGCTCCGGGGTGGGGTCGGCGACCGGACGCTTCTCCGGCACGATTCCGAGCATCCGCTGCTCCTCGACCGAGATCGCGCCGGAGCGTTCAAGCGAGGCGACGACCTGCTTCTCGGCGGCCACCTTGCCGTCGACGACGAGGAGGAGATCTTCTTGCCGTCCTTGTCGCGCAGGCGCGCGAGGGCATCATCGAGGACGGGGTGGTCGGTGGGCGAGGGATCGACGATGCTGAGGCGGGGATCCTTGTCCTCGCTCAACGTGACTCGTTCACGCAGAACGAGATCGGTGATGTTGGCTGCAGCCAGACCGTAGGCGGCGTAGGTCGCGCCACTCTCGCGACGACCGTCGTCCCTGGTCAGCAGGAGGAAGAGTTCTTCGGCGATCAACATGTCTTCACGGTATGACGGGCCCGGTGGGCCACGTCCTGACATTCGTCATCAGCGACCGTGACGTCGTCACGTCGTGTGATCGAGTGCGGATGGCGGGCCGCAGACGCGGACCGGACGCCCCCGGCCACAGGGCCGCGGGCGTCCGGTCGAGGGACTCAGCGCTCGGCGCCCACGTGGATCAGCGCCACGGTCTGGGTGACGATCGCCTGACGCCAGGCGTCGAAGCTCGCGTCGCTCGGTGCGTAGAGGTTGGTCTTCTCGAAGTGCTGCATGATCGGCGTGTGGATGTGCCCGGCCGGGATGTCACGCCCGAGCCGATCCCGCAGGAGCGTGTTGCGGTATCCGGACTCGTTGGAGAGGTAGTTGCCGCCGCCACCGGCGAACGCGCACGAGTCCTTCGCCGGCGGGACCCCGGGCTGGGCCGGGTCGATCGACCCTTCCGGTGCCGCATTGCGGGCCACGCGCTCGGGCGAGGAGCAGTCGGGGAACTCGGTGTAGGCCGTGTTGCGGATGACCGGGAACCCGGTCTTGGGCGCCGACGGTGCGCCGGGCGGTGGCGTGACCTGCGCGCCGGTGCCGCCCGCGATCATCCGCTCGAAGGGGAGGGAGGCCGTGGTCCACTGCGGCGGGTTGTGCAGGTCGAACGCGCGCGGGCCGCCCCAGCGGGCGGGGACGGTGGTGTTGCAGCCGGGGTTGTTCTCGGCGATCTGCGCGGTGCCGTCGATGACGGGGCACGGCCGGCTGCCGTCGTTGCCGGGGGTGACGCCGCGGTAGCGCCCGTTCCACACCTCGAGGTCGAAGCGGCCCTCGCGGCCCTGGCTGACGGTGAACGAGGCCGTCAACGAGCGCGTCCCGGCCCGCATGTGGGGTCCGACGGTGTCTTCCACCCAGCCGGCCGTGAACTCGGTGAAGTTCACCGGCAGCATGTAGCCGTGGATGACCTGGCGGCGGCCGTCCTTGCCCACGCGCACGGTGCCGTCGACCGCGAGCGCGGTGGCACCCGAGGGGTTTCCGTGACGGATGTTGTTGCCGGCGGCGCCGGGTGCGCTGCCGGCGGGGCCACCGTCGAGGGTGTAGGGGTCGAATCCGCTGACCAGGACGCGTGCGGTGTTCCGCCCGGCCGGGTAGGAGATGTCGGTCATGCCGCGGGAGGCCTTCTCGAAGGTCTCGATGACCGACTCGCGCTGGGCGTCGGTGAGACCGCGCGCCGGCTGCCACTGGCGGAGGGCGGCCGTGACCTGCAGCCGGGCCCAGTAGAGCGGACGGTCGTCGCTGCGGGGCAGATCGCCCTTGACCGCGCCGGTGGACTGGACGCGGGCGACGGCGGCCTTCCAGAGCCGCGTGCCCTCCTGGGCGGCGAGCCGCTGGGCCGACCGGGCATCACGTGTCTGGCACAGACGTTCGACCACTCGTGGAGCGAACCGCTCGAATCCGCCACCGGAGATCATGCCTGCGGCGAACGTCCGGGACGCCAGGCGTGAGGGGTCCTTCGGGTCCGGCAGACGCGCAGCCAGGCGACGCTCCTCGACGGACAGGTCGATGTCGGGGTCGAGGCAGTCGGCGCTCAGCACCGCGCTGTCGGGAACCGGGGAGTCCTTGCCGGCAGAGGTCGCGATCGTCGGGGTGAGTGTGGTCGTCGCCATGGCGAGGACGGCAGCGGTGGACAGGGTGCGGACCCACGGGAGGGCGGGGCGGTTCGGCACAGGGGTTCCCTTCGCTCGGCTCGGGTGCGCTGGATCGTTTCACCGTCCGCGCAGCCCCGCAAGGCCTCATTCCCGTTGTGGCGCGCGCAGGTTCTCCGGCACCACCGCGACAGGTGCCACGACGACATCGTGGAGTTTCCAGTCCAGAGCGACGATCTCCTCCCGCATCCGCTCGAGCTGCTCGAGGCGAGCGACACGCTCGCGTGGCACGACGAAGACCTCCGTGTGGAACAGGTGGCCCTGATCGCGGATGCGCACCCCGACGTCCTCGACCCAGTCGGCGCGGCCCACGAGCTGCTCCACGCGGGCGATGACCGGGTGCGGCGCGGAGTCGTCGAACCGGCGGGCACGACCGTCCATGAGTCCCCTGGTGGCGTTGCGGATCTGCGTGATGCCGTCGTGGAGCACGCTCGCGGAGATGGCGAGAGCGGCGACCCCGTCGGCCCACCACCAGCCGATCCCGATCCCGAGGATCCCGAGCACCGCGCCGAGCGCAGTCATCCAGTCGGCCTTGTTCATGTCGGCGTCGGCGTAGAGGACCTTGTCGTGCAGGGTCTCGGCGAGCGGCATCTTCATCCGGCCGAGGACGACCGGACCGATGCCGGTATAGACCATCGCGGCGATCATCGGCCACCCCGCCCAGACGGTGTGGCCGAAGAGCTGCAGGGTGCCGATCGGGGGATGCTCGGCGCGGACCAACCCCGAGGCGGAGTCGATGACGAGGAAGACGCCCATCGCGAACAGCGCCACGGCGGCTGCGAGATGGCCCGAGCCGACCGCGCGGTGGAACCCGTACGGATGCTCGCGCGAGTGCTCGCGCCGGGCGAAGCGTGCGGCCACCAGGAACGCGATCGGCGGGATGAGTGAGAGCAGATCCTCGATCCATGCGACCTTCATCGCCTGCGAGCTACCCATGACCAGGGCCACGACGACCACGCACGACAGGAGGTAGATCAAACCGACGATCTGCACGCGGATCGCGCGGCGCAGGCTGCGCTGCTGTTCCTCCGGCAGGGTGGTGTCGCCGAAGCTCGTGATGCGGTGCCTCGTCACGGGGCCACCTCGTCCAGGTAGCGCTCGAGCTCGGACAACATCGCGTTCTCGCCGAGCGGGACCGCCATGACGTGCTTCCGCTCGATGCCGTCGGGGCCGTCGGTGGTGGCGTACGGACGGGTGAGACTCGCGCGCTTCTCCCACGGCGAGGACTTCAGCAGACCTCCGACGATCATGTCGACCTCCCCGTCCTCGAGTTTGCCGACGAGTTCGGACTCGCCGCCGACGACCCACTCGACCTCCACACCGAGACGTTCGGCGAACCCCCGCGCGAGGTCGGGCTCGCTGCCGGTCGGGGCGTCGGCCGTGTCCTCGACGACGACCAAGGGTGGGTTGTCGGACGCCCCGAGGCGCAGCACCTTGGTGGCGCGCACCCGGTCGAGGGTGTGGTCGGGATCGGCCGGGATGACGCCGCAGCCGGTCAGGGCGAGTACGCCGAGAACGGCCGCCCCCGCGATGCAGCGGAGGATCAAGGAAGGGCGGCGGGCCGGCACGGGCCCGGCGCAGTGTGCTGGCATGGCGACCTCGACGGCGCAAGAAGGGTCACGTTCGGCCCCGATCCTCGCGGCATCGGGGCCGAGTACGTGCGGGATCGTCAGTGCGCGGCGACCTGCTCGATGAAGGCGGCGCAGAAGGCGTCGAGGTCACCGGGGTTGCGGCTGGTCACCAGCTTGCCGTCGACGACGACCTCCTGGTCGACCCACTCGACTCCCGCGTTGCGGAGGTCGGTCGAGATCGACTCGTAGGACGTCATCCTCCTGCCGTCCGCGACCCCGGCGTCGATGAGGATCCACGGCCCGTGGCAGATCGAGGCCACCGGCTTGTCGGCCTCGAAGAACTGCTTGACGAAGGCTCGGGCGTCCTGGTCGATACGCAGGGTGTCGGCGTTGACCGTGCCTCCGGGAAGCACGAGGGCGTCGTAGTCACTCGCCTTCGCGTTCTTGACCTGGACGTTCACGTCGAAGCTGTCGGCGTGGTCCCAGTCGCCCTTCATCGCGGTGAGCGAGTCGCTCTTGGGGGAGACCAGAACGGGGGTGGCGCCCGCCTTCTCCACCTCTTCCCAGGGCTGGGTGAGTTCGGGCTGCTCGACTCCGTCGGTCAGGAGGAAGGCGATCTTCTTGCCGGTGATGTCGGCCATGAGAGGGCTCCTTTCGTCGGGTGACTCTCCCGATGTCTCTACCCTTTTCGTCGTGCTCTCATGCAGGCCCGTGGCGAGTTACGGGGGTACGAACGCCTCGGGTGGTGGCGCTCCGGGGACCCTGGACAGGTGCCCGTTGCGGCGGCCACATGTGGCTCAGATCACTGGACTGCGTTGGGAATGCTCCATAAAGTTGAGTCGTTCCCACTCATGAAGCAGTCGGGTCGATGGGACCCGGCTTCCGAAGGAGGTATCTCATGACCACGCAGTTCGACCCGTTCCGCGACCTCGACCGGTTCTTCTCCCAGCAGGCCACCCGCACGCCTGCCTCGGCTGCCATGCCCATGGACCTCTACCGGTCCGGTGAGGACTTCATCGCGCGCATCGACCTGCCCGGCGTCGACCCGAGCACGATCGACATCGACGTCGAGGACCGGACGATGACCATCCGCGCCGAGCGCCGCACCGAGCCCGAGGGCGACATCAAGTGGCTGAGCCACGAGCGTCCCTCCGGCACGTTCGCGCGGCAGCTGACCCTGGGCTACGGCGTCGCGCTCGACCGGATCGACGCCGACTACGCCGACGGCGTCCTCACGCTCACCATTCCGGTGGCCGAGGAGTCCCGCTCGCGCAAGATCAGCGTCGGCCACTCCGGCACGAGCAAGACGATCGCCGGCGAGAAGGTCTCCTGATCCGCTCCGCCCGCCGCGCCGAGGGGTGAGGCGAGCCGACTCCCGCCGCGGGTGAGCGCAGAAGACATGACAGACGGCAGGGAGATGGTCGTGATCACGACCATCTCCCTGCCGTCTTCTCTGTGATCTTCACTGTCGCCGCGTACCTGGCGGGGATCGCCCTCACCGCTCGCCGCCGGCCCCTTGTCGCAGGCCTCGACGGGCCGCCCGGTGGACGGCCTGAGTGAGTCGTGCCGTCGTCTCCGAGCCGAGCCGCCAGCTCTGCCAGGCGAGTTCGACGTCGATGTGCTCGTCGGTGCCGAGCCGCACGAGCTCGCCGGTGTCGAGGCTGTCGCCCAGCTGCGGCTCGGAGATGAGTCCCCACCCCATGCCGGCCCGCACCGCTGCGAAGAACGCCTGGTTGGACGGCACGAGGTGGCGCATCGCGGGGTCCTGCACGCCGTGTCTGTGAAGGAGGCGGTGTTGCAGGTCGTCCTTGTCGCTGAACCGGACCATCGGCATGCCCTCCCAGTCGATCCGGCCTCCAGGAGCATGTCGCTCGGCCAGCTCCGGGGTGGCCATCGGCAGGTAGCGCAGCACCCCCAGGGGCTCCGTCGTGCAGCCGGGGACGACGACCGGGTCCGACGTCACCGCCGCCACCGCCTCGCCGGTGCGCAGGTAGTGCGTGCCGTGGTCCTCGACCTCGATGAACAATTCGAGGGCCACGTCGGGCCAGGTGGCGACCTCGTCGAACACGGGCTCGAACCAGGTGGCGAGGGAGTCGGCGTTGACGACCACCGGCAGGGGACGGCGCGACATCGGGTCGGGGTCGAGTTCGGCGTAGGCGTCCGCACGCAGCTCGGCCACCTGTCGGGCGAGCCGGAGCAGCACCTCACCGTCCGTGGTTGCCCGACACGGCGAGGCGCGGACCACCAGGACACGGCCATGGTGTCTCTCGAGAGCCTTGATCCGCTGGCTGACCGCCGATGGCGTGAGGTGCAGCGCGCGAGCCGCGGCCTCGAACGAACCCTCGTCGACGACGGCAACGAGGGCGGAGAGATGATCGACGTTCATGAAGCAACGCTAAGGGATCCCTCAGATCATTCGCTGGTCTTATCTCGGGGGCATCCGTAGCGTCGGTGACGTGACCACGCTCCTCCTCGGATTCATGACCGGTGCCGCCTTGATCATCGCGATCGGCGCACAGAACGCCTATGTCCTGCGCCAGGGCTTGCGACGCGAACACGTCGGCGTTGTGGTGGCCATCTGTGCGTTGAGCGATGTCGTCCTCATCTTCGCGGGCGTGGCCGGTGTGGGCGTGGTGAGCGCCCTGCATCCCGCGGTGCTCGACGTCATGAAGTACGCGGGGGCGGCCTACCTCGCGTGGTTCGGACTACGCAGTCTGTGGTCCTCGCGCCGGGCGAGTGGCCTGACGGCCTCGCTCCCGCGCGGTGCAGGATCCGTGGCACTCACCGCCGTCGCGCTGACCTGGCTCAACCCGCACGTGTACCTCGACACCGTGCTGATGCTCGGCTCGGTGGCCAACCAGCAGGGTGACGCCGGCCGATGGTGGTTCGCCGCCGGGTCGATCCTCGCCAGCCTCGTGTGGTTCCCGACGCTGGGCATCGGCGCCAGGGCACTGGCCCCGCGCCTGGCCCACCCCCGGACGTGGCAGATCCTCGACGTCCTGGTGGGCGTGACGATGCTGGTGATCGCCGCCCTGCTGTTGTTCTCGTGACGGCCTGAACGGAGGGACGCCGCGTCGATGCAGGGAGGGGCGCACGGGGGCGGCGGCCCCCGTGCGCTCTATTCCACCGGTGAGGTGGTGGCCGGGTTGTCGTTGCCCGGGTCGTTGCGCTCTGCCGGGCCCGCGGCGGTCTCGTCCTCCTCGGTGTCCGCGGAGGTGTCGCGGTCGGCCATCTGGTCGGCGTCGGCGTCGGGGGGAAGTTCTTCGAGTCGTTCGGCTGTTCGCTCATGACGATCCTTCCTCGGGGTCTGTTCGCTCTTCACGCTACGGCCGGGCGGCCCTTCACGCCTGCCGGGGCGCCGACCACCCTCGTCATCGTGACGCGGTATCGGGGTCGAGGCCGGTGTGGGCAGCGAGAAAGGCCAGGACGTCGGCTGCTTCCTGCGCCTGGACGGGCTTGGGCTTTCCCGCGCCGTGCCCCGTCGAGGTCTCGATCCGCGTGAGCACCGGGGCTCCTCCGGCCTGGGCGTGCTGGAGGGTGGCGGTGAACTTGTGGCTGTGGGCCGGGACGACGCGATCGTCGTGATCGCCGGTGACGACGATCGTCGCCGGGTAGGCCGTCCCCTCCCGCACGTTGTGGAGTGGTGAGTAGGCGAGAGCGACCTCGAAGTCTTCGGCGACGTCAGGATCCCCGTAGTCGGAGATCCATGACGATCCGATCGTGAACCGGTGGAACCGCAGCAGGTCGAGCACGCCGACCATCGGCGCGGCCGCAGCGACGAGGTCGGGGTGCTGGGTGATCAAGGCTCCGACGAGGAGTCCGCCGTTGGAGCCGCCGTATGCGGCCAGTTGCGCCCGGCTCGTCACCCCTTCGTCGACGAGATGCCGTGCGACGGCAGCGAAGTCGTCGAAGACATTCTGCTTGTGTTGCAGCTTGCCCTGCTCGTACCACTCGGTGCCGAACTCACCCCCACCGCGGAGGTTGGCGATGGCGACCGCTCCGCCGGCCTGGACCCAGGCGATGTTCATCGGGGAGTACGAGGCGCCGAGCGGGACGTTGAAGCCGCCATAGCCGTACATCAGGGTGGGCACCGAGCCCTCGGTGTCCGCGGATCGGATCAGCCAGTAGGGCACTCGCGTGCCGTCGTCGCTGGTGGCTCGGTGTCGCGTCACGCGGACCTCCGGCGGTGTCCACGATTCGCCGGGGATGAACGACAGCTCTCGGACCTGTCCGTTCGAGGGCGTGACGACGAACGACTGCGCCGGGGAGGTCACCGAGTTGACGGTCACGAGGAGTTCGTCTCGTCCTGCTTCGCCGTCGAGGACCAGCACGGTGCCTCCGATGATCGGGAGCCTGCCGAGCTCGTCGCCCCCACGCGTCCACCGTGTGAGGACCGGCGCGGCGTCCTCCAGGTGCTCGGTGACCATCACGTCGCCGGTGATGACGGCCCTGACGAGCGTGCTGTCGCTCTCGGGGACGACGGTGGAGAAGGCTGCCCCGTCACTCGACAGGTCGAACGAGACCACACGGCTGCGCGGCGCGTCACGATCGGTGACGAGGTAGAGGATGTCGTCCACGACGTCCACGACGCCGACGTCGTCCGTGAAGTCGTCCAGCACCTTGACGGGCTCGCTCAGATCCGCTCCTCGCAGGGGGTAGAGCCACAGCTTGTACCGGTCCTCCGTGCCCCGGTTCATGCTGATCGCCAACCAGCGGCCGTCGCTCGAGACGCTCGGCCACATGGACACCCGCGGATCGTCGGGGAACTCGAGGACGAGCGCATCGTCGGCGGGATCGGAGCCGACCTCATGGCTCATGAGGATCGGCCGGGGCAGGGCGGCGGTGGCAGTTCCCTCGGCGCGTGAGTCGACGTACCTGGTGTAGAGGAACGTGCGGTCATCGCCCAGCCAGATGAGGTCGCTGAACTTGGTGTCGAGCACGGCCTCCTCGACGGCCCGGCCGGTGTGCAGGTCCTGCACGTACACCTGCTGCCAGTCGGAGCCGCCGGCGCTGCGGGAGTAGGCGGCCAGTGCTCCGTCGCGGCTGACCGACAACCCGGAGATCGACGTCGTGCCGTCGCTCGACCAGGTGGAGGGCTCGAACAGCACGTCACCACCGGCCTCGAGCTCTGCCAGAGTCCGGGCGATGTACCAGGTGTTCTGCGGCCCCGACCCATCACCGCGGGAGACGACGTACCACCCCGCGCAGTGGAACGGCGGTGTCGCTACCGGGCGCATGACGATCCGGCGGAGGAGGTCGGAGAACCAGGTGTGCGACGCGAGGCCCTCGAGGTGGACGCGGGTGACCGCGTTCTGCGCCGAGACCCAGGCCCGGGTCTCGGGTGAGTCCGGGTCCTCGAGCCACCGGTAGGGATCGGCGATCCGGCGGCCGTGCAGGGTCTCGACGACGTCGCCACGTCGCGACTGGGGGATCTCCATGGCGGTCACGCTAACGGGTGGGGACGCCCGGCTCAGGACGTATCGGTCCTACCGGTCCTCCCAGGCAGGAGGCCCCTCGCGCAGAGCGGGCCGCGCCCGTCGCCGTCCCCGCAGTCGACCCCACCAGCGTCGAAGGCGCCGGGTCGGGGAGGCGCACTCGAGCTGTCCGCAGTCTGGGTCGGCGCCTCCTGGATCTCATCGAGCGCACGCAGATCGCGGAGTTCACGCCAATGGGACACCATCTCGTCCACGTCGACGCGGGGAGCCACCACGGGCATCGCCCGCCCGATCACCGGCCGCAGCCGATCCTCGACCACCCGCCGGTTGTAGTCACGCAGGATCTCGCGGACGGCGTCCTCGCGGGTCACGTCCACCAGCGAGGCGGGAAAACCGGCATGTTCGGCTCGGAGTTGCATGACCGGCGGCATCGTCGCCGACGCGTCGAGCCCCTCGCGGTCGAGGAAGCGCTTGACCCACCAGTCCGGGTCGTCGACGTCGTGCAGGTCCAGGGGCTTTCCCGAACCGGGAAGCCCGTCGAACTCACCGCGCTCGGTGGCCTCGCGGATCTGCCGCTCCACCCAGCTCTCGTGGAAGACCATGGCTGATTCTCTCCGACGCTCCCGTGGGCAGCAGGCGTCGGGTCGACCGCGGTTACTCGCGAGCGGCCCGCACCGCAGTCATGCCTGCTCGCAGATCGGCGACGAAGTACCGGGGTACCTCCAGCGAGGGGAAGTGACCCCCGACCTCCGGTGCGTTCCACCGGACGATCCGGCGGTATCGTTCACGCGCCCACGGGCGGGGGCACTTCGAGCCGTGGTCGCGGGGGTACATGGTGATCGCGCAAGGGACGTCGACCCGGAGGGCGGGGTCGAGGGAGTCGTGGCTCTCGGAGTAGATGCGGGCCGACGAGGCCCCGGTCCGCGTGAGCCAGTAGAGCGTCACGTTGTCCAGCAGCCGGTCCCTCGAGGTCGTCTCGAACGGGCTGTCCTGCGTGTCGCTCCACTCGGCGAACTTGTCGAGTATCCAGGCGAGGAGCCCGACGGGTGAGTCCACGAGCGCGTAGCCGATCGTCTGGGGTCGCGTCGCCTGCTGTTCGGCGTACGCCGCACGGTGACGCCAGAAGTCGCGGTGTTCCTCGACCCAGGCACGTTCCGCTGTCGTCAGGCCTTCCGTCGTCAGGCCGGGCGGCCCTTCGGCGAATGTCGTGTGGATGCCGAGAACGTGCGCCGGGAACCTGCCGCCGAGGATCGTGGTGATCACGCCTCCCCAGTCGCCGCCGTGAGCGAAGAACTGCGGATACCCCAGGCGTCCCATCAGTTCCACCCACGCGGCCGCGATCCGTTCGGCTCCCCATCCGGGGGCGTCCGGTTTGTCGCTGTGACCGAATCCCGGCAGGGACGGCGCGACGACGTGGAACGCCGGCGCGTCCGCATCGGAGGGATGCGTCAGTTCGTCCACGACGTCGACGAACTCGGCGACGCTGCCCGGCCACCCGTGGGTGAGGACGAGAGGGACGGCGTCGTCGCGATCGGAGCGGCGGTGCAGGAAGTGGATTCCCAGACCGTCGATGGTCGTGCGGAACTGGCCGATCCGGTCGAGGCGCTCCTCGAACGATCGCCAGTCGTACGCGGTCCGCCAGTGGTCGACGAGGGTCACGAGGTCCTCGAGGGGCACGCCTTGGTCCCATCGGAGGGGTCCCGCGGAGCGCCTCGGACCGTCTCGGCTTCGGGGAATCTCGTGGCTGCCAGGCGCGTGCGCAGATCCTCGAGGTCGGTGTCGGTCGCCCGGCCGTCGAAACGTCGGATGTCGTTGCTGGTCGATCGTGGCATGAGGCCTCCTGGCCGAGCGAAGCGGCTCACGTGAACCGGCAATGACGGTTCTACCATCGACGGCCACCAGCAGCAACCGGCTAAGGTGGTTCCCGTGCCTGCCGAGTTTCCCGACTTCCGCGTCGGCAGCATCCTTGCGACGAGCTTCACGGGGACCCTGACCGAACGGCGCGGCACGGTCGTGGAGCGCATCCCCATGCCACGGCGGTTGGCCGACTGGCTGGCGATGAGTGGCCTCGCCGTCGACTCCTGCACGGACGCGCACCTCGAGCTCGCCCGAGAACTGAGGGAGTCGATCCACCTCGCCGCGACGGCAGCGGCATCCGGTGAGGCGCTCCCGGCGTCCGCCGTCCGGGTCCTCAACCACCGCAGCGCCGTCGGTCGGGCCACGGCGGTCCTGACTCCTGACGGCGCGCGAAGATGGCTGCTCGACCCGGGTTCCGACGTGGAGGACGCCTTCGGTGTGATCGCCGCCGATGCGATCGAGATCATCTCCGGAGAACGAGAGGGGCGCCTGGCCCTGTGTGCGTCGCCGACCTGTCGAGCTGCCTTCTTCGACACCAGCCGAAGTCGCAGCCGCAGGTGGTGCGACATGAACACGTGCGGAAACCGCGAGAAGAAGGCGCGACTGCGCGCCAACGGGCAGAAGCGTCCCCGATCGGGGGAGCCCCGTTCGTGAGGAGGTGGGGCGCCCATCGCCGGCACCCCTCCAGCAGCCGACCGACGTGAGCGTGAGCCCTGCCGGTGACCGAGGGTGTCCTGTGAGGACCTGCGGGGCGTCGCCGTCGGGGTCCACGCCTATGGTCGTGGGATGTACTCCGTCGGCCGCCTGCACAGAGTCGTCACCGGGGTTGCGGGCGCCGTGGCGCTGATCGTCGCGAGGGGGCGCGTCGCCCACACACCGACCCTCGGACAGGCCGACGATGACGCTGCCGCCTCGCCGACTCATGATGCAGCGGGGCCGAGGTCCGGCCGGCCGCACTGCGACCGCGATCAGCGCGAGGGGACGTAACCACTGCTCTTGTCGACGGGGTCGGGCAGGTCCTCACCGGCGAGGTAGCGACGCAGGTTGTCCTCGAACTGGTCGGACAGGGTGTCGCGCCAGCCGATGACGTCACCGCACATGTGGGCCGAGACGTGGACGTTGGTCATCGTCCAGAAGGGATGGTCTGCGGGCAACGGTTCGACCGCGAAGACGTCGAGACTCGCGGCGGCGATCCCGCCCTCGCGCAGACTCGCGACGAGGGCCGGTTCGTCCACCAGAGCGCCGCGGCCGATGTTGACCAGATGCGCGTGCGTCGGCAGGGCGGCGAGCACGTCGGCGTCGACGACCTCGCGGGTCTGCGGAGTCAGGGGCGCGGCCAGGACCAGGTGGTCCACGTCGCCGACGTGTGCGGCCAATTCCGAGGACGCGACGATCTCGCCGAAATCCGGGTCGTCGGCGCGGGCGACCCGACCGGCGCCCCGGACCTCCATCCCGACGGCCCGCAGCAGCCGGGCGCTCGCCCGTCCGATGCCACCGGTGCCGACGACCAGCGCCCGGGTGCCGGAGGTGCGGCGCGGTTCGCGATGACGCCACGTGTGCTCGGCCTGGAGCGCCTTGTTCTCGTGCAGGAGCTTGTCGTGGGCCAGGACCGAGGCGAGCACGAACTCCGCGATGGGGCGGTCGAAGACGCCACGGGCGTTGGTGACCACGACGTCGGATTCCCGGAGCCCGTCGAAGAGGATCGCGTCGACCCCGGCCGCCGCGACGTGGATCCACCGCAGGGAGTCGGCGGCGTGCCAGGCGTCGGCGAGCGCACCGGAGAAGAAGTCCCAGATGAAGAGCACCTCGGCGCCGGGCAGCGCCGCGGCGAGGCCGGCCGCGTCGGTGACCGTCACGTCGGCGAGCCGGTGGAGTGCGTCCTCGTTCGTGGGCGGCGGTGTCCCGTCAGCGGTCAGGATGACGACCGTGAGCGGGGACGTTGCCGGTCCGTCGTCCACGGGGGAACCGGAGGGAGAAAGGATCTCGTGAGGTGCGGGCGCAGGGCGGGGGTCTGATCTGCACTGTTCACGATCTTCACCCTAGGCCGACGTCCGATTGTTGACAATCCTCGGTGGCGCCCGAGAGGATCGCCACATGACCTCCCTCAGCCCTCTGTTGAAGCAAGCCACCCCCGTCGTCGTCGACCACGCGAGCGGTAGCTGGATCCACGGGACCGACGGCCGCGACTACCTGGACTTCACCACCGGTATCGGCGTGACGAGCACCGGCCACTGCCACCCGCGCGTCGTCGAGGCGGCACGCGAGCAGGTGGGCAAGGTCATCCACGCCCAATACACGACCGTGATGCACCCGCCCCTGCTCGCCCTCACCGAGAAGCTCGGCGAGGTGCTGCCGACCGGCCTGGACTCGGTGTTCTACGCCAACTCCGGATCGGAGGCTGTCGAGGCGTCGGTCCGGCTGGCGCGCATGGCCACCGGGCGCCCGAACATCGTCGTCTTCCAGGGTGGATTCCACGGCCGCACGGTCGCCGCGGCCTCGCTCACCACGGCGGGAACCAAGTTCTCGGCCGGATTCTCCCCCTCATGGCCGGCGTGCACATGGCCCCGTTCCCCTACGCCTACCGCTACGGCTGGGACGAGCAGACCACCGTCGAGTTCTGCCTGCGCGAGCTCGACTTCCTCCTGGCCTCGCGCACCGCGCCCGCCGACACGGCGGCGTTCCTCATCGAGCCGGCCCTCGGCGACGGCGGCTACCTGCAGACCCCGCCCGCGTTCCTCGAGGGGCTGCGCGAACGGGCCGACAAGCACGACATCCTCCTGGTCATCGACGAGGTGCAGGCCGGTTGCGGGCGCACCGGCAAGTTCTGGGGCCACCAGCACTCCGACATCTCGCCCGACATCCTCCTCACGGCCAAGGGCATCGCCTCGGGATTCCCCATCAGCGCGATGGCGGCGTCGGAGGCGCTCATGAGCAAGGGCTGGCCCGGATCGCAGGGTGGCACCTACGGCGGCAACGCCGTCGCCGCGGCGGCCGGGTGCGCGACGCTCGACGTCATCCGAGACGAGGGCCTGGTCGAGAACGCCCGGGTCCGCGGCGAGGAACTGATGGCGGGGATCAAGACGGTGCAGGAGAAGCACCCCGTCATCGGTGACGTCCGCGGGATCGGGCTCATGCTCGGGATCGAGTTCACGACCCCGGGCGGTGAACCGGATGCCGCCACCGCGGCCGCGGTGCAGCAGGCGACGACCGGCAACGGCCTGCTGACGCTGACCTGCGGCCCGATGGGCAACGTCGTCCGGCTCATCCCCGCCCTCGTCGTCACGAAGGACGAGATCGAGACCGGCGTGCAGCGCTTCGCCGCCACCATGGACGAGGTCGTCGGCAGCGGCGCCTGAGACCCGCCGACACCCGCCCCTCCCCGTACCCTGCCGAACCCTCCGAACGGAAGGACATCCGATGACGAGCACCACCGCCACGTCCGCCCAGCAGGCCGTCGCCAAGGTCCCGACCGGCCTGTTCATCGACGGCGAATGGAGTGACGCCGCCTCTGGCGCCACGACCGAGGTGGTCAACCCCGCCACCGGCGAGGTGATCGCCACGATCGCCGACGGTGGAGAGGAGGACGCGCGCCGCGCCATCGAGGTCGCCGCCCGCACCCAGGCCACCTGGGGTCGCACCCCACCCCGCGAGCGCAGCGAGATCCTGCGCCGCGCCTACGAACTCGTCATGGAGCGCCAGGAGGAGCTGGCCCTGGTCATGACCACCGAGATGGGCAAGCCGCTGGCCGAGGCCAAGGGTGAGGTCGCCTACGCGGCGGAGTTCTTCCGCTGGTTCTCCGAGGAGGCCGTGCGCATCGGCGGTGATGCGACGATGAGCGGCGACGGCAAGACCCGCATCATCGTCACCAAGGAGCCCGTGGGCCCGTGTGTGTTGGTCACGCCGTGGAACTTCCCCCTCGCGATGGGCACCCGCAAGATCGGTCCGGCCATCGCGGCCGGCTGCACGATGGTCTTCAAGCCCGCACACCTGACGCCGCTGAGCTCGTTCGCCCTCACCGAGATCCTCACTGAGGCCGGTCTGCCGCCGGGCGTGCTCAACGTCGTCTGCACGAGCAGCGCGGGCTCGGTCGTCGAGCCGTGGATGGACAGCGGCCTGGCCCGCAAGATCTCCTTCACCGGTTCCACGGCCGTCGGCGTCAAGCTGCTCGAGCAGGCGTCCCGGCACGTCATGCGCTCTTCGATGGAGCTCGGCGGCAACGCCCCGTTCATCGTGTTCGACGACGCCGATCTCGACGTGGCGGTCGAGGGCGCGATGGTCGCCAAGATGCGCAACATGGGGAGGCCTGCACCGCCGCCAACCGGATGTTCGTACAGCGTGGCGTGGCAGCGGAGTTCGGGCGCAAGCTTGCCGAGCGCATGTCCGCGCTCGTCGTGGGCGACGGCACCGACCCGGACACCCAGGTCGGTCCGCTGGTCGAGGAGAAGGCACGCACCAAGGTCGAGGAGCTCGTCGCCGACGCCGTGTCCCACGGCGCACGCGTCGTGTGTGGCGGCGAGTCGCCGGAGGGGCCGGGGTACTTCTACCCGCCGACGGTGCTGGCCGACGTGTCGCCGAAGTCGGCCCTGATGTCGCAGGAGATCTTCGGCCCGGTCGCTCCCGTCATCCCCTTCGACGACGAGGACGAGGCGATCCGTCTCGCCAACGACACCGAGTGGGGGCTGGTGGGCTACGTGTTCACCAAGGACGTCGACCGCGGCTTCCGCATGTCCGAGCGGGTCGAGGTCGGGATGCTCGGCCTCAACACCGGGTTGGTCTCCAACCCGGCGGCGCCCTTCGGTGGCGTCAAGGAATCCGGTCTGGGTCGCGAGGGCGGACGCGTCGGCATCGAGGAGTTCCTCGAGATGAAGTACCTCGCCATGCCGCGCGCCTGACGGTCCCACCCGGGGACCCCACTTCGCAGAAAGGAACCGTCCGTGGATCCGGTCGTCATCTCCCAGGCGGAATACGGCAGCCGACTCGCCGCGGTCCGGCATCGGATGGACCTGCAGGGTCTGTCGGCCCTCATCGTCACCGACCCGGCCAACATCTACTACCTCACCGGCTACAACGCGTGGTCGTTCTATGTGCCGCAGATGCTCTTCGTGCCGGCCGAGGGCGGGATGGTGTTGTTCACACGCGAGATGGATGCCCACGGTGCCCATCGCACGACCTGGCTGCCGGCGGAGAACATCGTGGGGTACCCGGAGCGGTACGTGCAGCGTCCGCACCTGCACCCCTTCGACTGGGTGTCGTTCGCGCTGCGGCAGCGGTGGCTCGTGGCGCCCGCGTCCAAGGGGGTCGTGGGGATGGAGATGGACTCCCACTACACCTCTCCCAAAGGGTTCCGGGCGCTGGATCACGGCATCCCGGAGTGGAAGATCGTCGACTGTTTCGAGCTCGTCAACTGGGTGCGCCTGATCAAGTCGGACGCCGAGATCCAGCTCATGCGGTCCGCCGCCCGGGTGACGACCAAGGCGATGGAGGCCGCGATCGACGCCGTCGCGGTGGGCGTGCAGCAGAACGTCGTGGCCGCTCAGATCATGCAGGCACAGGCCCTCGGCGACGGCGACGCGTGGGGCGACTACCCCTCGATCGTCCCGATGCTGCCCACCGCGGAGTCTGCGGACACCCCCACCTCACCTGGAGTGGGCGGGAGTTCGCCGACGGGGACGCCGTCGTCGTCGAGCTCTCCGGAGCCCACCAGCGGTACAACGTGCCGCTGGCCCGCACGATCATGCTCGGCAGCGCCTCGGACGAGTTGCTCCGCCTGGAGGAGGCCGTCGCGGCCGGACTCGACGCGGTGCTGTCGGAGGCGGCGCCGGGGGTGCCCGTGGCGTCTCTGGCGCACGCCTGGAACTGGAAGCTCGCCGAGTACGGCCTCGAGAAGCCCAGCCGCCTGGGCTACTCGATCGGCGTCGGCTATCCACCCGACTGGGGCGAGCGCACCGTGAGCATCCGCAGCGAGGACGAGAACGAACTCGCCGAGAACATGACCTTCCACGTCATCTGTGGAATGTGGATGGAGGGCTTCGGCTACGAGGTCTCGGAGTCGGTCCGCGTCACTTCGACCGGGGTGGAGACCTTCACGTCCTTCCCCCGTGCCCTGATCCACACCTGACCAGCAATCTCGCAGGAGGAACCCGTGTTCACCACCATCTCCGACCTCACGCCCTCGCCGACCGCCGGAGTGACCGGTGCGGCCGACGCCGGGCTGCTGCCCCTCGCACGCCGCGCCGACGGGCTGGTGGGGTCGGTCATCGACTCCTCGACATCACTGCTCGCCGGGCAGAAGCACGACATCGTGCGGTTCGCCATGGGGGCGCCCGCGCCAGACGTCACGCCGTGGGAGACGTTCCGCGACCTCGCCGGTGACGTGTACGACGCCTCGTCGTTCACCTACGGCGCGACCGAGGGCGAGCCCGTCCTGCTCGACCAACTGGCCAAGTACACCGCGGACAAGGCCGAGCCGGTCGACCTGGATCGCACCGTCATCACGACCGGCGGGATGCAGGGACTCGACCTCGCCTTCAAGCTGTTCGTCGATCCCGGTGACCTCGTGGTCGTCGAATCGCCCACCTACACCAACGGATCGGGCACGGCGCTCAGCTACGGCGCCGACCTGCTCGAGGTGCCGATGGACGCCGACGGTCTCGACGTCGATCGACTGGAGAGCCTTGTTGCCGAAGCGGGTCGGGTGCCCAAGGCGATCTACACGATCCCCAACTTCCAGAACCCCTCGGGTGTCACCCTCTCCCACGAGCGACGCCTGCGCCTGATCGAGCTCGCGCGGCGGTGGGGCAGCATCATCGTCGACGACGACCCCTACGGCCTGCTGAGGTTCGCCGGCGAGGACGTCCCGAGCTTCCCCCAACTCATGGGCGACGACCCGCTGCTGTACTCCGTGCGGACGTTCTCCAAGATCCTCGCGCCGGGGCTACGGGTCGGGTGGGTGACGGCCGACGCCCGCCTGCGGCAGCTCCTCATCAACTCCAAGCAGGCGATGGACACGTGCACGAACGTCCCCAATCAGCACGTCGTGGCCGAATTCCTGCGCCGCGGGGGACTCGACGAGCACCTCGCCGGGCTGCGCGTGCAGTACCGCACCCGCAAGGAGGCGATGCAGGAGGCGATCGCCGAGCACCTCGGCGACCGGGTCCGGACGACCGACCCCGAGGGGGGTTCTTCCTCTGGGTGACGCTCCAGGGCGAGGACGCCGCGGTCGACACGCGGCGCCTGTTCGAGATCGCGCTCGCCGAGGGTGTCGCGTTCATCCCGGGGACCGCCCTGTCTCCCTCGCAGCAGTTCGCAGACGCGTTCCGGCTCTGCTTCGCCTCCACGAGCCCCGAGCGGACCCGCGAGGGGGTGGCCCGGCTGACCCGCGCCCTCGACCTCGCCCTTGACGAGGCGGCGGCTTGAACGACGGTGCCGTGATGACCGAGCAGAGCGGTGACTCACGCAAGCGCACTCGGGCGGGTGGGGCGACAGGTCCTCGAGGAGGAGACACGTTCGAGGCTCACCCGGCGAACCCCGATGCCTCACCGTTGTCGCCCATCGTGCGGGCCTCGACACCGGAGCTCATCGCCCATCAGCTGCGGGAGGCGATCGCCGAGGGCCACTTCGTTGCCGGGCAGCAGCTTCTGGAGTCCTCGCTGGCAGGGAGCCTGGGTGTCAGTCGCGGGCCCCTGCGGGAGGCCATGCAGCGACTCACTCAGGAGGGCCTGCTCGTCGGCCATCGCAACCGTGGGTTGTTCGTCATGGAACTGGACGAGCCCGCCGTGCGGGACATGTACCTGGCGCGAGGCGCGGTGGAGCGGGCGGCCGTCGAGCATCTGATCGGCAGCGGACGTGGGGAATCGGCCCGCGAACTCCTCGCGATCGTCGACGGGATGCGGGAGTGCTCAGGAGCGCCCCGCGACGTCTCGGCACTGGACATGCGGTTCCACGAGACCCTCGTGGCACTGACCGGGAGTCCCCGTCTGATGCGCATGCACGGCTCGCTGGTCACCCAGGTGCGGATGTGCCTGGCCGCCACGGAGATCACCTACCAGCGGATCGAGGACCGGGTGGGGGAACACGGCGCGCTCGCCGAAGCGATTCTCGCGAAGGACGCGAAGACGGCCGATCAGTTGCTCGTGGCGCACATGGACGACGGACTGCGGCGGGTGCTCGATGTTCGTCACGAGCGCACGTGAATTCGGTACTCGCTAGCACCTCCATCGTCGTCGTAGGGCCATTTTCCTGAATTGCCTCTGTTCAGCAAGGCCGAGTGCGGCTACATTCCGATTGTCAACAATCGGATTGCGCACTGATGCGCGATGTGGAGGCCCTCTCATGGCTGCTGCCCCTGCCGCTGCGGTTCTAACGCCGCACGACGTCTCACCATCACTCCTGCGCAGGGCGATCGCCGCCTCGGCCGTGGGAAACGCCGTCGAATGGTTCGACTACGGCATCTACGCATATGGCACGGCCTACATCGCCGGTGCCTTGTTCCCCGCGCACGCGACGCAGGCGATGATCTTCACGCTCCTGGGATTCGCGGTGTCGTTCCTCATGCGCCCCATCGGTGGCCTCGTGTGGGGGCCGCTCGGCGACAAGATCGGTCGCAAGAAGGTTCTCGCGACGACGATCCTGCTCATGGCGGCCGCCACGTTCTGCATCGGCCTCCTGCCGAGCTACTCGATGATCGGCATCTGGGCGCCGGTGTTGCTCTACACCCTGCGAGTCGTCCAGGGCTTCTCCACCGGTGGTGAGTACGGCGGTGCGGCCACCTTCATGGCCGAGTACGCCCCCGATGAGCGCCGCGGCTTCTTCGGTAGCTTCCTCGAGGTGGGCACCCTCGCCGGGTTCAACGGCGGCGCACTGCTCATGCTGCTGATGATCGGGATCACCAATGAGCAGCAGATGCTCGAATGGGGCTGGCGGGTGCCGTTCCTCGTCGCTGGACCGCTCGGCATCGTCGGTCTCTACCTGCGCTCGAAGATGGAGGACACCCCCGTCTTCACCGAGATGGCCGAGGCGGAGAACACCGCGAGCGGCCGGGAGACCCTCGCCGAGCTGTTCCGCAGTTTCATGGGTCCGCTGCTCAAGCTCGGTGGCCTCGTCATTGCCGTCAACGTCATCAACTACACGTTGCTGTCCTACACGCCCACCTACCTGACGCAGGTCATCGACCTCTCGGACGAGCACGCGCTGTTGGTCCCCATCGTCGGTCAGTTCGTGATGATGGTGCTGTTGCCGTTCGCCGGGGCCCTGTCCGACCGTGTCGGACGCAAGCCGCTGTGGGCTGCCTCCCTCGTCGGCACGGCCGTGTTGGCTGTGCCGCTCTACATGCTCATGGGGTCGGGCTTCACGGGCGCGATGATCGCATTCACCGTCCTCGGTCTGCTGTACATCCCGCAGCTCGCGACGATCTCGGCGACGTTCCCGGCGATGTTCCCTACCCACGTCCGGTACGCCGGGCTGGCCCTGGGCTACAACGTGTCGACCTCGCTGTTCGGTGGCACCGCGGGTCTGCTCAACCAATGGCTGATCGAGAAGACGGGCAACACGATGTGGCCGGCCTACTACATGGTGGCCGCGTGCATCGTCGGTCTGATCGCGCTCAGGTTCACGATCGAGACCAAGGGCGTGTCACTGCGCGGGTCTCACGTCCCGGGCACGCCCGAGGCGTTGCAGGAGCAGGCGGAGCTGGCGGGTGGGTCGACGGGCACTGCCTCCGGGGCCGTCACGCGCGACGGGTCCGGATTGCCAGCGGGATCGTCGCAGCGCACGCGAGGGCAGCGGCCAGGAAGGCCCATCCGAAACCGGCGCCCGCAGCGATGACCCCGACCAGGACCGAGCCGAGTGCGGTGCCGGAGTCGAAACCGGCGTTCCAGATGGCGCTGGCCCCGCTGATGCGCCCTTGTCCGGCGGCGGTCAGGGTCAGCACGTAGGTGAGGTTCTGCAATGCCCCGTAGGCGGCGCCGAGCAGCGTGGCCAGAGCGACCCACGCCACGATCTGGCCGGCGCCGTCGACGGGGCTCCACTCGGGGATCCCCAGGGTGAGGGCGACACCGACGAGGCAGAGCACCGCGAGCACGGTCATGGGCCACACGAAACGTCCGGGCCCGACCCGATCTGCCAGGCCTCCGACGAGCCATCGGGCGACGGCCGCCGCAAGGCCCATGCCGACGAGGGCGGCGGTCGCGCTCGACGGTTCGGCGACGACCTGAGGCGCGAACGTGATCACAGCGCCGCCGGCGAGGGTCACGGCCAGCAGGAGCGCGGCCGGGGGGACCAGGGACCGATAGAACGTCGAGTCGTCGGTGTCGTCGGCACTGTCCTGTGCGCTCGGGTCGGGGACGCGGGCGCGTTCGTCGGGGATGTGGCGGGCGAGGCGGGCGGCAACCGGGACGGCAAGGACCGGCAGCGCCCCGATGGCGAAGACGATCGGCCAGCCGACGTGTTCGGCGATGACCGGGCCGAAGGGGAGGAACGTGAGGTTCGGCAGGGCTACTGCCAGGCCGTAGGCGCCGATCGCGGCACCCCGGCGGGAGGGGTCCACCAGATACGCTGCGGCCGCCGCGCCGGTGACGGTGAGCACGGCGAAGCCCACGCCTCTGACGACGGCCAGGAGCAAGACCCAGGGCAGGGAGTCCGAGAGCAGGTGGGCGAGCGAGGGGAGTCCCAGCAGGACGACGCCGGCACCCATCACGGGGCCCCACCCGAAGCGCCGCAGCGCCGCCGGGACCGCCAGTTGGGCCCCCACGGTCGCGGCGAGCATGACCCCGTTGACCAGCCCCGCGCCTGCCGGCCCGGCTCCGCCCCGCACGACCCACAGCGGCACGAGCGGGAGCAGCGCGGCGTAACCGACGAAGCCGAAGAACGTGAGCCCGACGAGGGCGGGCATGCCCGGCGCACTCCACACGGGGGTGCGGGTGGAGGGCTGGGACGGGTCGGGAGTGGAGCCGGGCACGATGGCGTCGGCACCTCCTTGCGCGGCCTGGGGAGTGGGCGGGGTCGAGGATCCACTATGTCCGTCCACGCGCGAGGGCGCAGCGCGATCTCAGACCGACCAGAACGCCGAGACCGCCGCTGATAGGCGGCGGTCTCGGCGTTCTCTCGTCAGCGCGCTCGATGAATCACGTGCCGGTGGCGCGGATCTCACTCTCCGGCGATCGCGCGCTCCAGCTCGGCGACGTCGGGCTTGACCATCGTGAGCAGGGAGTCCATGGCTCGGGTGGCGCGATCGCCGCCCTCGGCGACGGCGTCGAGATAGGCCTGCGGGACGACCTGCCACGGAACGCCGAACCGGTCGGTCAGCCAGCAGCACTCCATCGGCTGCCCGCCCCTCCACGAGGGCGTCCCACCGGGTGTCGACCTCCTCCTGCGTGGTGGCGAAGGTCTGGAACGACACGGCATTCGTGAAGGGGAACCCCGGCCCGCCGTCGAGGGCGAAGAACGGGCGGCCCTCCAACTCGAAGCTCACGGCGATCTCCGTGCCGACGGGATAGGGGCTCGGGTTGCCCTCCCCGACGGTGGCGCCGTGCAGGATGCGGGAGTCGGGAAAGACCGACACGTAGAACTCGGCCGCCTCGCGAGCGTTGCCGTCGAACCACAGGCAGGGGGTGATCGGGGTCGTCGTGCCGGTCATGGGATGTCCTCAGTTCTCGGCGGTGGGGGTGTGGATCAGCTGGAAGGGCGCACCCTGCGGGTCGGCCACCGTGGCGACCCGGCCGTAGGGGAGTCCTCCGGGCCGTCGAGCACGGTGCCCCCGAGCTCGGGGATACGGGCCAGATCGGCGTCGAGGTCGGCCGTGCCGAGGTACACCCGCCAGTACGACGGCGTGCCTTCGGCCACGACGCCGCGGGCGTCGCAGAGACCGGCCGTCGCGGTGGCCTCGGGGCCGTTGGTGGCGTAGCTCCACTCGCCCGGCATCTCCTCGACCTGCCACGCGAACACCTCCCGGTAGAACGGCAGCGCGGCGGCGTAATCCTGGCTCATGGCCTCGAACCACGCCGGTGTCCCGGCCGTCATGAAGTGATCGCATCCGACGAAGTCACCGGGCTGCCACATGCCGATGGCGGCACCGGCCGGGTCGAGGACGACGGCCATCGTTCCGGACGTCCCGACGGGCATCGCGGGAACGATGACGCGCCCGCCCGCGGACTCCGCGGTGGCCAGGGTGGCCTCGACGTCGGTGACGGTGAGGTAGACGCCCCATTCGTTCGGCAGGTCGCCGCCTTCGGGACAGGTCATGCCGACGGTCGACATGAGCCCGCCGACGACGTCCTCCCCGCGGCGGATGTAGTGGTAGTGACCGAAGTCCTCGCCCTGGTCCTCGAACGACCAGCCGAACAGTGCGGCGTAGAAGGCCTTGGCGCCGTCGATGTCGTTCGTCGACAGGTCGATCCAGGTGGGGCTGCCGACAGGGCGGGTGGTGGTCGTCGTGGTCGTCTCGGTGCGGGTCATGGTGACCTCCGTGTGGGGTACAGGTACGTCTCTGACGCTACGAGCGCGGCTCAGGAGCCGGACACTCCGATCTTGCGCAGTGCGGGCAGTGCCGTGAGGATCGGCGTCTCCCAGTCGAAGGCAGGACGGGTGGTGAGACGGACGTGCGTCGGGCGGGTGATCGGCGCGGGGTGCATGGCGACCAGGGGCCAGTCAGCTGCCAGGTGGATGAGGGGGTCGGCGGTGTCCGGCACGACGGTGGCGAGCAGCCATGGGTGGGTCGGCAGGACGGGCAGCGTGAACTCGCACGGGCCGCGCCGGAGCAGACCTGCAGCGGGGACCCCGGCGGGTTCGGGACGGGCGAACAGACCGACCCACACGAGCGGATCGGGACCGAGCTCACGGGCGACCTCGACCGTGCCGGTCAGCATTCCCCAGCCGTGTTGCGGCCCGCTGCGGAACGGGGCCGCGTGCCGTTCGGTCACCTCGTCGGCGAGCACCCGCAACTCTGCCGGTGTGACGCCGACCTCGGCCCGGAATCGACGGGTGAAGGTGCCGGGGGAGGAGAACCCCACCTCGTGACAGACGTCGACCACCGTCAGCCCTTCGGCCAGGAGCAGGTGCTTGGCCTGGTGAAAGCGGTGTGCCGCGAGATAGCGCATGGGCGAGCAGCGCACCGATGCGGTGAACATCCGCGCGAGGTGGAAGGGGCTGTACCCGACGGCGTCGGCCACGTCCTCCAAGCGGATCTGCTCTCGCACGTGCTCACGGATGAAGGCGGCGGCGTCGTACGCGGCGGTCATCGCGCTCCCTTCGGCGAGGTCGGCTCGATCATGGCCCGGCGCGCCTTCGCCCGCAAGGGTCCGGGTGCAGGTCCCTGCGTGGACGGACCTGCACCCGACCGTCGCCGACGCCTGCCTCAGTCGGACACACGCACGACGAGCTTGCCGAAGTTCTTGCCCGTGAGCAGCCCGCGGAAGGCGTCGCGAGTGTTCTCCAGCCCGTCGACGACGTCCTCCTTGTACTTGACGGACCCGTCGGCCACCCACCCCGACATGTCGCGGTGGAAGTCGGACTTCTGGTCGTTCCAGAACTCGGTCTGGATGAACCCGCGAACCGTCAGGCTCTTGGTGAGGATGCGACGCATGAGCTTCGGCATCCGGTCGGGCCCCTCCGGCGCGGACGTCGCGTTGTACCCCGCGATGAGTCCGCACACCGGCACGCGGGCGTAGGTGTTGAGGCGCCGGACGACAGCGTCGAACACCGGGCCGCCGACGTTCTCGAAGTAGACGTCGATGCCGTCCGGCGTTGCGTTGGTGAGCTGTTCGACGAAGTCGTCGTCGCGGTGGTCGACGGCCGCGTCGAAGCCGAGCTCGTGCAGGTGGGCGCACTTCTCGGGGCCACCGGCGATCCCCACAGCGCGGGCACCCCGAATCTTCGCGATCTGACCCACGGCCGACCCCACCGGACCCGTCGCGGCCGCGACGACGACGGTCTCGCCCGGCTCCGGCTGCCCGATCGTCAGCAGGCCCGAGTAGGCGGTGAACCCGGGCATGCCCAGCACGCCGAGCGCTGTCGAGACGGGAGCGCGATCTGGGTCGAGCTGCACCAGGTGGCGGGCGTTCTCGACCGAGTGCGACTGCCACCCGCCGTAGCCGAGAACGATGTCATCGCGCTGGAACTCGCCGCCGGGGCAGTCGAGGACGCGGGACACGGTGCCGCCGCACATCGTCTCCCCGACCCCCACCGGCTGAGCGTAGGACTCCGCGTCGTCCATCCGCCCGCGCATGTACGGGTCGAGGGACAGGTAGAGCGTCTGCAACAGCGCCTGACCGTTCTCGGGAGCGGGAAGCTCCCCGGTCTCGATGCGCAGGTCGTCGTCGGTCGGTTCCCCGTGCGGGCGCTGGGCGAGCACGATGCGGGTCGTCTGGGTCATGCGGCTCCTTCTGTCGTGGCGGTCGGCTCCCATGCTCGCGCCTCGAGACGCGCCCCGCAGCCCGGAAGGGTGGGCGGTGGTGCTGCGGTGCGGCCATCGCCACGTGCCGACCTCGGCCGACCGAGCTCGTGAGAGGACGACCGTCCGAGGCGACCCCGCCTCTCACCGAGCCTCCGGTGTGTGCAGCGCCCGCGTCGGCCAAATCCCTCAGATGGTCTGCGCTCGCGTCGATCTGATGACCGGATGTCACTCGCCGCGGTCGGTCCTCGGCGTGCAGGTGCCGCGTGATCCATGTGTGGCCGATCCAGCAGAGGGCACGTTCCGGCCTCCTCGTCGGCCGTGGTCAGTCGAATCAGGGGGACACATGCGGCGGTTGTTCGACAGAGGGATGTTCAAGGGCGGGATCCAGACCAAGCTGCTGCTCATGACCCTGCTGGCGATCGTGGGCATGCTGCTCGTGATCACCTTGGGGGCGGTACAGCAGCGGAGTCTGATCCTCGACGAACGCCGCGACCGGGTTCAGTCGGTGGTCGAGGTGGCCCACGGGGTCGTCGAGTTCTACGGCGAACAGGCCCGCACGGGGGCGATGAGCGAGGAGCAGGCCAAGGCCGCCGCCCTGACCGAGCTGCGCGGGATGCGTTACGCCGGCCAGGAGTACTTCTGGGTGAACGACATGCACCCGACGATGGTCATGCACCCGATCAAGCCGGAGCTCGACGGCACGGACCTGTCCACGAACAAGGATCCGAACGGGGTGTTCCTGTTCAAGGAGTTCGTCGCGGTCGTCAAGTCGCAGGGATCGGGGTTCGTCCCCTACATGTGGCCCAAGCCGGGGGCGCAGGACCCCCAGCCGAAGATCTCCTACGTCACCGGATACGCGCCGTGGGGATGGGTGATCGGGTCGGGCCTCTACACCGACGACGTCAACGGGGCGGCATGGGCATCGGGTGGCAAGCTCGCGCTGTGGAGCCTGCCCCTCATGCTGTTCGCCCTTCTCGCAGGATCGCGACTGGCGGGCAGCATCATCCGACCGATCCGGCGCGCGACGCACAAGCTGGAGGAGGCCGATCTCACGGACCGGTTCCCCGTCAAGGGTGACGGCACCTGCCTGGACGACCTCAACATCGCGCTCAACACGACTCTGGACCGAGTGGGTGACGTGATCGGTCGCGTCGAGGGCACGTCGGCAGGACTGGTCGAGGCGTCCGACTCGCTCACCGGTGCGGGGGATAGGATCGACCGCTCGGCGCAGGAGACCTCGCAGCACGCGGGCAGAATGCTCGGCGACGTCGACCACATCCGCGACGGGGTGGAGACCGTCGCCGCCGGGACCGAGGAGATGAGCGCGTCCATCGGCCAGATCGCGGACAACGCCAACGCCGCGGCGAGGGTGGCCGCCGACGCGGTCCGTACCGCGGAGTCCACCACGGCCACGGTCGGCCGGCTCGGCGATTCGTCGCGCCGGATCAGCGAGGTCGTCAAGGCGATCGCCGGGATCGCCGAGCAGACCAACCTGCTGGCCCTCAACGCGACGATCGAGGCGGCGCGGGCGGGGAGACCGGCAAGGGGTTCGCCGTCGTGGCCGGGGAGGTCAAGGATCTCGCGCAGGAGAGTGCCCGCGCGAGCGAGGACATCGCCCAGCAGGTGGTCTCCATGCAGTCCGAGGTCGACGGTGCCATGGCGGCCATCGGGGAGATCGCGCAGGTCATCGGCCAGATCAACGACTACCAGGTCGCCATCGCCGGGGCGGTCGATCAACAGACCGCCACGACCCAGGAGATGAGTCGCAGCGTCCAGGGCGCCGCCGACGACGGTCGATCCGTCGCCGAGGGCGCCCGCGGTCTCGCCGACCGGGCCCAGCACACCGTCGACGAGGCCACCCAGGTGCGTGAGGCCGCGAACCGTCTCCAGGTGATGTCCCAGGATCTGCAGACGGCCGTCGCCACGTTCCGGCACTGAGCGACCTCGCCCGGACGACGGAGCCTGGCCGGTGGTGTCGAGGGTCGCTCAGCCGAGGAGCCCGAAGATTCCGACACCGGTGACGCTGAGGCCGGCGGTGAGGGACAGGACGATCACCGCGAGCCGCGCCGCGCGTGGGGTGACCCGGTGGGCGACGCGCTCTGCGGTGATGCTGCCGACGACGGTGGCCATCGCCGCGCAGGCCCATCCCCACCACGGCCATGCGGGGGCGCCACCGGGGGCGATGACCTGACGTTGGAGCAGGGTCATGAGACTGAGCACGACCCAGAACGGCTGCATCGTCGCCGAGAACGACGGCCCGCTCCACCGGCTCAGCATGCTGTAGACGGCGATCGCCGGAGCGCCCAGGGCGACGGCGGAGTTGAGGATGCCGATCGTCGTCCCCGACGCGGTGCGCGCCGCCGCTGCGTCGACGGTGTGCTCGCCGCGCTCGAAGACCACGGACACGACCACGCCGAGGATCGCTGCCACCCCGACTCCGAGGCGAAGCACGTCAGCGTCGGTCACGCGGGCGAGGAGCAGCCCGACGATGCTGCCGAAGGAGGCGGGGACGACGAGCCACAGCAGTCGACCCCAGTCGATGTCGCGCCACAGGTAGGGCACCATCAGCGCGCACGCGAGCGCCGCGAAGAGATTGACGACCAGGACCGCCGAGTAGGGCCCGGCGACGATCGCCACCACGGGCGCCATGATGATGCCGAAACCCATGCCGACCACCCGTTGCGCGATCGTGGCGACGACGAGCGAGGCACACGTGATGAGCAGGGAGACTTCCGGTGGCATCCGCACATCCTGCCTTGGGCGCCCGGGAGCATGGCGAGACGGGCTGATCGTGGGTGTGGCGAGATGTCCGCGTGAGCACCGTGTGAGGCGACGTTCCTACTCTGATGCCATGACTTCGAACGAGGATGCCAGGGTCGCGATCGACCAGGCACAGACGCTGTTGGAACGGTGCCAGGGCGACCTGGCCAGACTCGACGAGATCCTGCCGTGGCTGGAGGAGGCCATCGCTCGGATGCGTGGGCTGGTGGACTACTACGAGGGTGCCGGCCAGGAGCACCTGGCCGCGATGTACGACGCCGACCCCCAGGCGGTGCTGCCGCCCGTGATGGATCAGGACTCGGTGTGGGAGGCCGGCGCGGGGCTCGACGACCGGATGCAGCGTCTGCTACGGATCGTCACCGCGGAGCTCACGTCGGGTCTCGATTCGAGGCGGTATTGAGCCCTCCGCCGAGGACACCGACGGTCGAGAGCAGATGAGAATGGCCGGGGGCTCGCTCCCCGGCCTTTCTCCTGTGCGGACGAGGTCAGGAGCGTTCCGGGCTGCGCTGCAGGCGGCCTCGGCGGTCGCCCCGACCCCGGGCATACGACAACGCCGGTGCGATCACCCCCTGTTGGTGATCGCACCGGCGTTGTCGTGCGTGGCGACCCCTTCGCCACTCCCCACGCGAGGCGGACCCGTTCCCCCGAACCGGTCCCGCCCCGCGTGGACGTTCATGGACCCCCCGACATCCACGAAGGTACGGAGCCCGTCTCTCGCCCGTCTCGCGTGCGCCTCACAGAACCCTCACGAAATCCTCGGTGCCCGGCACCTTTTCGGGGTCTGTCCGATGAACGGTGTTTCCGGCGTTCATCTCAGAGGTTCTCCGCGGCCGGCATGCGGTCGGCGAAGGTGACGGCGAAAGCGTTGAGCGCGGGCTTCCACCGCATGGTCCATCGTGCCTGGCCGGTGCCCTTGGGGTCCAGGCCCCTGGTGACCAGGTACAGGCACTTGAGGGCGGCCTGCTCGGTCGGAAAGTGCCCGCGCACGGTGACCGCGCGCCGGTACCTGGCGTGCAGGGACTCGAAGCTCTCTTGTCAAGCGGCGACGGTTGAGGGGGCGGTTGGGGCTCGCTTGGCGTCGTTCCACATGTGTCTGATGATGACGTTGGCGAGTTGACGCTTGTGGGCGCGGCGGGCACCGCGGGCTGTCTTGCCAGTTGCGCTGCTCTTGGCGAGGTAGGTCTTGGCTGGCTCGTGCATGCGTGCCTGGGTGACGTGGACGATGTGCAGGACGCTGTTGACTTGACGGTTGCCGGCCAGGTCGAGGCGATGTCGTCGGGGCTGGCCGTGGCCCTCTCCGGAGGACACGGCCACGGGTGCGGCGCCGCACCACCGGGCGAACTGGGCTTCGGTCTCGAACCGGGTCGGGTCGCCGATTTCGGTGAGCAGCGTCATGGCGGTGACCACGCCGACACCGACGATCTCGGTGAGGGTGCAGCCCAGTTCGCTCAGGAGTGCGGGGACTTCAGCGTCGAGCTTTTTGAGGCCGATGGTGATGGCGTCGACCGCTGACAGGGTTGATTGCAGCCACCGGATCCGGGCCGAGTCGGCACGGGACAGGGCGCCGGTGTCGAGGGTGCGGATCGTCTTCAGTGCGGCCATGACGCGGCTGGTCGCGGGCAGTTGGTCGCGGATCTCGACGGGCAGGGCGCACAGGACGGGCTCGGCCTCGGTCAGCAGCCGAACCCGCTGCAGGACAAGAGATTCCCGTTGCGATCTCAGGACGCGCAGCGTGTCCCATGCCGGTGACGGGGTCTCGACGTGCTTGCGGGCGGGCGGCAGCGCGGGATCGGCGAGGGTCTCGGCTGCGATCGCGTGGGCGTCGGTGATGTCGGTCTTGGCCCGGTGCCGACGGCGGCGTCGGTCGTTGGTGCGGGAGGCTTGAACCTCTCGAACGTCATACCCGCTGGCTCGCAGAGCGGCCACCACGGGCGCCCCGAGGCTGGCGGAGCCTTCGACCCCGACCCGGTCTATGACCGCGCCGGTGCCCGTGAGGATCTCCAGCAGGCGCGCCAGGCCTTCGAAGCTGATCTCGAAGGACTCGCAGGTGATGAGCTCGCCCGTGGCGGACAGGACGGCGACGGTGCCCGAGTGTTTGTGCGGGTCGATCCCCGCGACGGCTGACGTGGTGATGAGGTGCTCCTCCTGCGACGCGTTACGGTGCGGGCAGCGGGTCCGGGTCGCCGGCAGATCTGGGTTGAGTCGTGCAGGCTCTCTTCAAGCCAGGCACCCGGGCCCGCGCCCAGACGGCCGGCCCGGCAGTTCGAATCAAGGACACCAAGGTCAATAGCGTTCAGAGCCAGGGCCGACCGATCGCCCCTGCTCGCGAGGCCGAGGCGACGTGCATAGCCAAACACCCAGATGGCGTTGGTGGAGAACAGCACCCGGCGGATCTCCACGTCGTAGGCCAGGAAGGGGATGAACTCCTCCCACGCCGCTCTCCACATCTTGGGGATGGCCGGGTAGGCTTGCCCCATTTCTCCTCCAGCTCCTCGAACGCCGCCCATGCTGCCTCGACCGAGGGTGCGGTGTAGATGCGGCGCAGGTCCTTGGCCAGCTGGTCCCAGTATTTCCGCGAGGCGTAGCGCAGCGTCGCCCGGATGAGGTGGATCACGCAGGCCTGCACGATCGCCTGGGGGAAGACGGCGTTCACGCTGTCGGGCAGTCCTTTGAGGCCGTCGCAGACGATGAAGAACACGTCGCGCACGCCGCGGTTCTTCAGGTCCGCCAGCACGTTCATCCAGAACTTCGCCGACTCACCACCTCCCTGCCCGGCCCACAGGCCCAGGACGTCTCGCCGGCCGTTCAGGTCGACGCCGATCGCGGCGTAGAAGGGTTGGTTGCCGACCTGCCCGTCGCGAACCTTGACGTAGATCGCGTCGATGAAGATGGCCGCGTACACCGGTTGCAGCGGCCGGGAGGACCAGGCGGCCATCTCCTCGAGCACCTTGTCCGTGATCCTTGAGACCGTGTCCTTGCTGATGGAGGCGCCGTACACCTCGTGGAAGTGCGCGCTGATCTCACCGGTCGTCAGGCCCTTGGCGAACAGGCTGATCGCGACCGCGTCCACGTCCGAGAGGCGCCGCTGTCGCTTCTTGACGATCACCGGCTCGAACGTGCCGGCCCGGTCCCGGGGGACCGCGATCGTCACCTCTCCGGCGGCGTCGGTCAGCACCGTCTTGGGTCGGGTGCCGTTGCGGATGTTGCCGTTCTCCGCGCTGGGTACCTGGTGCTTCTCGTGGCCGAGGTGCTCGGTCAGCTCCTCTTCCAGCGCTGTCTCCAGGACGGTGGCGGTGATTGATTTGAGCAGCCCGTCCGGGCCGGTCAGGTCCTCACCACGGGCCCGGGCGGCTTTGACCAGCTCCCGGACCGCAGCCTGCTCGGCCTCGCTGCGCGAGGTCGTCTTCTTCACCTTCTTCGGCATCGAGCTCACGCTCGTGATCTTCTCGGTCATCACATGACCTTCCCCGCCAGCTGAGCCGGCGTGTCAGGCCAGAAACACCGTTTGGCGGACAGTCCCCGTGCCGGCGTGGCAGTCCTGGACCGAGCAGGTGCTCCAGCAGATCGCGCAGGGCAAGTTCCTCGGTCTGCTCACGCTGATGTTCGGGATCGGTCTGGCCATCCAGGCAGACTCGGCGCAGCGCGCCGGCCGCCGCTGGCCCGGGCCCTACCTGTGGCGGGCGGCGCTCCTCCTCCTCGACCGTCTGCTGCATTACCTGCTCGTCGTCGAGTTCGACGTGCTCATGGGGTACGCGGTCACCGGGGCGATCGTCGCCTACGTCATCACCGGCTCGCCTCGTGCCCAACGCATCTGGATCGGGGTGGCAGCGTCGGTGCACGCCCTTCTCGTCGCGGTCTTCACCCTGGGGCTGTGGTCGGGGCGGGCCGGCTCCTTGGGTGGGGTGCCCGAGCCCAACCCCTACCGCGAGGGGTCGTGGTGGGACCTGGTGCTGCTGCGCCTCGACAACGCCGCGATCTTCCGGTTCGAGCCGGTGTTCCTGCTGTTCCTCGGCGTCGCCATGTTCATCCTCGGTTCGCGGTTGTACCGGGCGGGCCTGTTCGTCGACGCCGGTGCGGTGCTGCGGCGCCGGCTCATCGCGGTCGGGGCGGTGGCGTTCGTCGTCGATCTGACCCTCGGGGTGTCGAACCAGAACTGGCTGTTCCTCGTCCGCTACGGCACGGCCCCGATCGTCGCCCTCGGCCTGCTCGCGCTCATCGCCGAGGTCGCCGGGCGCGGGCGGCCGGGGTGGGCGGGGCGACGCTGCGCCGAACTCGGCCGGGTGGCCCTCAGCGGGTATGTCCTGCAGAACATCCTCGCCACGTCCCTGTTCTATGGCTGGGGTCTGGATCTCGGCTCGGTGCCCTCGATCTGGCGGCTGCCGGTGACGCTCGCGGGGTTCGTCCTCGTGTCCACCGTGGTCCTCACCGCGGCGCACCTGTGGCTGCGGCGCTTCTCGCGCGGCCCCGTGGAGTGGCTCTGGGTGAAGGGGTACGACCTCCTCGCCGGTGGGACCGCTCGACCCGCCGCCCCCGCGCGTGGGCTGCGTGCGGGACCGCGCGAGAGGAGCCGCGCGTCGACCTGATGTGATGGGCCGGTCGTCATCCCCCAAGTGGAGGTCCTCATGGAACCGTTCGTCAGCAAGTCCGAAGCGGCGGAGATCGTCAAGGTGGCGCGGGTGCGCGCCGGCACGTCGTGGGCGGAGATCGCCGAGGCCATCGACCGACCCGCGCCCTGGACCGTGGCAGCGCTGCTCGGTCAGCACCCCGTGCCGCAGGCCGAGGCGGCCCAGGTCGGCCAGATGCTCGGACTCGACGCCGCCGTGGTGGAGGCGTTGCAGGCGCAGCCGACCCGCGCCGGGCTGGAGGAATCCCTGTCCGACCCGACGATCTACCGCTTCTCCGAGGCGCTCGCCGTCTACGGTCCGGCGATCAAGGAACTCATCCACGAGGAGTTCGGCGACGGCATCATGAGCGCCATCAACTTCAAGGTCGACGTCGCCCGTCGCGAGGACCCCGACGGCGACCGCGTCGTGGTGACGTTCGACGGCAAGTTCCTCGACTACCGCTGGTGACGCGGCAGGGGCGGTGCACACCGGTGCACCGCCCCTGCGTCGCGCTCGTGCTGCGTCAGCTCTGCGCCGAGGCGTAGGAGAGCGGGTCGACCCAGCGGTGACCCTCGATCGTGTCCGCGAGGCGCCCCAGGTGGTGGGTGCGGTCGCCGAGGGAGTGGCCGAGCACGAGGAGACGCGCGAGGTAGTGACCGGCCGAGTACTCGGCCGTCATCGCGATCCCACCGTGCAACTGCACAGCCTCCTGGCCGATGTGCCGCGCGCCTGTGGCGACCTGCGCCGATACCCGCGTGGATGCGTCGAGCGAGTCGCCTCCCGCGTCGAGGACGAGCGTGCCCCACAGCGCCATGCTCCGCGCGAGTTCGAGCTGGACGTACATGTCCGCCGCGCGGAACTTCAGCGCCTGGAAGGTGCTGAGGGTCACCCCGAACTGCTTGCGGGTCTTGAGGTACTCCACGGTGATCTCCAGGGCACGGGCCATGGCGCCGACCGCCTCACGGGCGAACGCGATCCGCGCCCGGGCCATCGCGGCCTCGATGGCGTCGGTGCGGTCGATCCCGGCCTCGCCGAGGACGCGGGCGGAGGTGCCGTCGAACGTGATCGCCGCGGCGCGACCGCCGTCGGTCGTGACGAACGACTCCCGCGAGGTCGCCTGCCCGTCGACGACGAACAGCTCGGTGCCGGCGTCGGTCGCGGCGCTGACGACGAGGACGTCCGCGCGGCCGCCCGCGACCACGGGCGTCTTGAGGCCGGTGAGTCGCCAACCGTCCCCGTCGCGTTCGGCGCGCACCTCGGTGGCCGATGCCGACCACCTCGACCGCGGCTCCGCGTGGGCGAACGCGAGCAGCGACGAGCCGTCGCACAGGCCCGACAGCAACTCTGCGCGCTGCTCGGCGGTGCCGACCGCGTCGATCAACCCGCCCGCGAGCACCACCGCCTCGACGAACGGTTCGGGTGCGATGACCCGACCGAGTTCCTCGGCGACCAGGCCCACCTCGACCGGGCCGGCCTCCATCCCGCCGACGTCCTCGCCGAAGGGCAGACCGAGGACGCCCATCTCGGCGAGTTGCGTCCACGTCTTCTCACCGAATCCGGGGTCGTCGGCCTGGATCGCGCGGCGGGCCTCGGTCGAGCCGTAGGCGTCCTTGAGGAGGTCGCGCACGGCGTCGCGCAGCGCGAGCTGTTCGGAGTCGAGTTCGAAGTCCATGCTGTCCTCACAGTCCCAGGATCGTGCCGGCGATGATGGTGCGCTGGATCTCGTTCGAGCCGCCGTAGATCGACGCCTTGCGCAGGTTGAGGTAACGCGGGGAGGCGTGGGCCGCCCAGTGGGGCAGGTGTTCGGTCCCACCCCCGCGGGACAGGGCGGCCGGTCCGGCGAGGTCGACGACCAGTTCGGTGACGGCCTGCTGCAGCTCGGTGCCGTTGAGCTTGAGCACCGATGAGGCCGGGTGCGGCTTGCCCTCGTCGGAGTTGGCCACGACGCGCAGGGCCGTGAGTTCCAGGGCGAGCAGCTGGTTCTCCAGCTCGGCGATCCGGGTCGACACGAGCGGGTTCTCCAGCAGCGAAGAACCGCCGGGGCCCGCCGTGGCGGCGACCTTCTTGGCCTCGGCCAGCGACCGCTTGATCGAGGCGACCGGGGCCACGCCGACCCGCTCGTTGCCGAGGAGGAACTTGGCGTAGGTCCAGCCCTTGCCCTCCTCACCGACGAGGTTCTCGGCGGGGACCCGCACCTGGTCGAACCAGACCTCGTTGACCTCGACGCTGCCGTCGATGAGTTCGATGGGACGCACGGTGACGCCCGGCGAACTCATGTCGATGAGCAGCAGCGAGATGCCCATCTGGCGCTTGGGCGCGTTCGGGTCGGTGCGCACGAGTGTGAAGATCCAGTCGCCGTACTGCCCGAGGGTCGTCCACGTCTTCTGCCCCTCGACGACGTACTCGTCGCCCTCGCGCACCGCGGTGGTGCGCAGCGAGGCGAGGTCGGACCCGGCGTCCGGCTCGGAGAAGCCCTGGGACCACCAGATGTCGAGGTTGGCCGTGGCGGGCAGGAACCGCTCCTTGAGCTCCTGGGAGCCGAAGGTGGCGATGACCGGTCCGATCATCGAGGTGTTGAACGACAACGGGATCGGCACGTGCGCGAACCGCATCTCCTCCAGCCAGATGTGGCGGCGCAGCGGGCTCCAGTCACGGCCACCCCACTCGACCGGCCACGCCGGCACGGCCAGTCCGGCCGCGTTGAGGATCTGCTGGGACCGCACGATCTGGTCCTTGGTGTACTCGCGTCCCTCGGCCACCGATTCGCGGATCTCGCTCGGCACCTGGGTCGTGAAGAACTCGCGCATCTCCTCGCGGAAAGCGGCGTCCTGCTCGGACAATTGCAGTTTCATCGCGGTCCTGCCTCCTGCTCGATCGTGCGGATCATCTACTCGTTCCCCGTCGTGGCATCCTGCACACCCGGCTGGGCCAAGGTGCGGCGCAGCTCCCGCTTGAGGATCTTCAGGCTCGGCCCCATGGGGAGGGCCTGGACGATCTCGACCCGACGCGGGTACTTGTGCTTGGCGAGGTTCTCGCGGCCGTAGGCGATGAGCTCGTCGACGGTGATCTCGGCACCGGCCTGGACCGTGACGACGGCGCACACCTCCTCGCCCTGCACGTCGTCGGGCACGCCGACGACCGCGACCATGTCGACCGCCGGGTGCCGGTTGAAGGTCTCCTCGACCTCGCGGGGGTAGATGTTGAATCCGCCGCGGATGATGAGGTCGGTCTTGCGGTCGACGATGCTGATGAACCCGTCGGAGTCCTTGATGCCGATGTCGCCGGTCCGGAACCAGCCGTCGACGACGGCGCGGCGCGTGGCCTCGGGGTCGTCGAGGTAGCCCGCGAAGACGGCGTGCCCGCGGGCGACCACCTCGCCGCGCTCACCGGTGGGCATGAAGACGACCTCATCCTCCACGGCCGGGTCGGCGATCTCGACCTCGACGCCCCACACGGGGTGGCCGACGGTGCCGGGCCGGGTGCCGTGGCGGGACTGGTTGACCGTGATCGTCGGTGAGGTCTCCGAGAGGCCGTACCCCTCGTGGATGGTCGTGCCGAAGCGCTTCTCGAACGCCTCGAGCACGGCGACCGGCAGCGACGCTCCGCCGGAGACGCACTGCCGCAGCGCCGGCGGCTCGGGCGCCTCGGGGTGGTCGAGGGCGCTGAGCAGGAGCACGAACATCGTCGGCACACCGAACATCAGGGTCGCGCCGTGCTCGTGCATGAGGCGCAGGCACTCGACCGGGTCGAAGCGCGGCTGCAGGATCAGCGTGCCGCCCACCCGCAGCGTCGAGTTCATGCCGACGTTCTGCCCGAACACGTGGAACAGCGGCAGACACCCCATGACGACGTCGTCGGCCTGGAAGGGGTTGCTGTCGAACGCGTTGTTGAGCACGTTCATCGTGATGTTGAGGTGGGTGAGCAGCGCACCCTTGGGGTGGCCGGTGGTGCCGCTGGTGAAGAAGATCACCGCGATGTCCTCGGGCGAACGGGAGACGAAGTTGGCGACCGGTTCGGTGTCGAGCAGGGAGGCGATGTCGATCGCCTCGGCACCGACCCGTCCCGCGGCGTCCTGCCCCATCGTCTCGAAGCTCGCGTGGAACAGCACGTGCTTCGCGCCGGACTTCTCGAGCAGGTAGGCCGCCTCCCGGGGGCCGAGCAGTGTGGGGACGGGTACGACGGTGCCGCCCGCGGCGAGGATGCCGTAGTAGCCGGCGACGAACTCGGTGACGTTGGGGGCGAGCAGGCCGACGCGGTCGTTCGGGCGGACCCCGCGGGCGATCAGCCCGGCGGCCACCGCCCGGGCCTGGCGCCACGCCTCGGCGTAGGTGACGCGCAGGTCGCCCTGCACGAGGGCGACCTTGTCGGGGGTACGACGTGCCGACTCCGAGAGGATGCTGGCGACGGAGAGTGTGGGCATGGGTGGTTCCCTTCTGCTGGGCGTTCACGACTGGGAGGTGGCGCGCGTGCCGGGCCCGGTGGTGACCGGGCCCGGCAGCGAGGATCACGACCCGGGGATCCCGCTCGCGGGTGGCGTGGCGTGCTTCTCGTCGGAGTCGGTGACCGGGCCGTCGGCGGTGTCGGTGACGCGCACCTTGGTCAGCTGCTTCGAGCCGTCGGGGCCGAGTTCGATCATGCGCACGCCGCCGATGCCGAGGTGGCTGTCGGCCGAGTACCGGAACGGGGAGAGCTGGGGTCCCTCGAGCGAGGCGCCCTGCTGTTCGAGGGTCTTGACCACTCCGGCGCGGGTGAGGTCCTGACCGGTGGCGTGCAGCACCTGCGTCAGGGCGTACGCCTGGGACATCCCGTAGATCTTGTAGTTCGACAGCGGCTTGCCGTTGCCGTGCTCCTTCCACACCTTCTGCCACAGCTGGGTCCACGGGTCGTCGGAGTTCTCGAGGTTGGGGATGTACTGCGTCGTCATGACGCCGTCGAGGGCGCTGCCGCCGGCGGCCTTGACCTTGCCCTCGGAGAAGCGTTCGAGCAATCCACCGACGAGGGTCTTGTCGGCGCCCACGTTGGTGTAGATCCACTGCGGGGTGAAGTTGAGCCGCTTGGAGACGAGCTGGGACAGTGCCGTGTAGGAGGGCACGTTGAAACCCACGACGATGTCGGGCTTGGCCGCCTGCAACTGCGCGATCTGCGGAGCGACGTCGGTGTTGCCGGGGGTGTACTTCGCGACCGCGACCACCTGGTCACCGAGCTGCTGACGCAGACCCTGCTCGCCGTCTGCGCCGAGGTCGTCGTCCTGGGCGAACACGGCCACCTTGGCGTCGGGCTTGTTCTCCTTGATCCAGGACCCGATGACCTTGGCCTCGATGACGTAGTCCGGCTGCCAGCCGAACGTCATGGGTCGCTTCTTCGGCTCGGTGCCCCAGGCCTGGGATCCCGAGGAGACCATGAGGTCGGGCACCTTCTCCTCGTTGAGGTAGTCCACGACGGCGTTGTGCGTCGGGGTGCCCAGGCCACCGAAGAGGGCGAACACCTGCTCCCGCGTGACGAGTTCACGCACGACGTTGCTCGTGTTCGTCGGGTTGTACACGTCGTCCTTGACGATGAACTCGAGCTTGCGACCGTGGATCCCCCGGCGGCGTTGACGTAGTCGAAGTAGGCGTTGATCCCGTCCGGGATCTCGCTGTAACCCGGGGCTGCGACCCCTGTGAGCGGGTAGTGGCCGCCGAGCTTGATGCTCGTGTCGGTCAATCCCACCTTCGCGTTCGGATCGTTGTCGGCCTGGGCCGCTCCGTCGTCCGGGCGTCCGCCTGCTCCACAGCCGGCGAGCAGCACCAGGGCTGCCGCAGAGGCCACGATGCGTGCGGTCACCTTTGACCACCGTGTCATCACGTCGTCTCCTTGTTGATCATGCGTTCGTCATGTGTTCGTCCGTGGTCGTTCGCGGCGCGGTCGGGGGTGTCGTCCGTCCGGTGGGTGTTCTCCCGCTCCGTGGGTGTGGAGGGGGCGGCGGCCGCGGCGCCGCGCCTGCGCAACCATGCGGTGCGCACGGTGCCGACGAGGCCCTGTGGTGCCAGGAGGATGACGAGCATCGTCGTCAGTCCGTAGGCCAGCGGTGCGAGCTCGGCGGCCTGGAGGTCGCTGAGCCCCATGTCGGAGCCGACGCTGGTGGCCAGCTGCGGTAGCAGCACGATGATGGCCGAGCCGATCACGGCGCCCGAGAGGGTGCCGAGACCGCCCAGCACGATGGCGGCGAGCAGTCCGAGCGAGAGGGTGAGGGTGAACCCGGCCGGCGCGACGATGCGGGTGGCCATGGCCAGCAGCGCCCCGGCCAGGCTGGCCGCCGCCGCGCTGACGACGAAGGCGAGCACCCGGGAGCGGCCGAGGTCGATCCCGGCCAGGGAGGCCGCGACCTCGTCGTCGCGGACCGCGCGCCACTGCCGCCCGGTACGTCCGCTGGCCAGGTTGGCCAGCAGCACCAGCACGATCACCAGCACGATCCACGCCAGGTTGGCCAGGAAGCCCATGTTGGTGAGCTCGCGGCCGGTGACGAAGAACAGGGCGTCGTCGAACCAGCGGGGGATGCGCGGGGCCGAGACGTTCAGGCCCTGCTCTCCGCCGAACACGTCGGCGAAGTAGATCGCGAGCCCCGGCACCGCGACGGCCAGGGCGAGCGTGGCGCCCGCGAGGTAGGGGCCGTGCAGGCGGGCCGCGGCCAGACCGACGACGATGCCGACGACCAGGGCCACGAGCGTCGCCGCGCCCAGCACGACGATGATCGGCGACTGCTGGGTGCTGCTCGGCAGGAGCAGGGCGGCGGTGTAGGCGCCGATGGCCATGAACGCGCCGTGCCCGAGGGAGAGCTGACCGCTGAGGCCGGTGAGGACCGTCAGTCCCGCGGCGGCCACGGACATGTAGGCCAGCGAGGCCAGCTGGCCCTGCACGAACGGGGCGCTCGCCGCGATGAGGGCGATGACGACGAGGAGCACGACCAGCCCGACCAGGGCGTGACGCAGCATCGGCGGGCCGTCGGCGAGGCGGCGCAGCGGGTTGCGGCGGGCGCTGCGCGCCGGCGTCGAGGCGGTCGATTCCGCTGAGGCGGTGCGGGATCCGGTGGCACCCATGTCAGACCTTCCTCGTGGCGGTCCGCGAGAACAATCCGCCCGGTCTGACCAGCAGGACCAGGACGAGGATGAGCAGCCCGGCCATCGGCATGAGCGCGGGGCTGACGTAGCCGTTGACGACCTGCAGGACGATGCCGAGCGAGACCCCGCTGACCACGGCCCCGTGGGGGCTGTCCAGCCCGCCGAGCACCGCGGCGACGAACCCGTACACGACGACGGAGTCCATGTAGGAGGGGTGCACCAGGCTGCCGCCGGCGATGAGGAGGCCGGACAGCGACCCGACGACCGCGGCCAACGCCCAGCCGAGCGTGAGCATGCCGCCGACCCGCACTCCGAGCAGGCGCGCGACCTCCGGGTTGAGCGCGGCCGCCCGCATGCGCAGGCCGATGTCGGTCTTGATGAACAGGGCCAGCAGGGCGAGCATGACGATCACGACCGCGACGATCTGGAAGACCCCGAACCCGGTGAGGGCGATCGTCGTGTCACCCACGCGGAATCCCTGCAACCCGAACGGTGCCGGGAACGACTGGAAGCTGGAGCCGAACACGAGGGCGGCCAGCGCGTGCAGCACGATGAACAGGCCCAGGGTGAGGATGACGGCGTTGACCTCGGACTTGCCCTCGACCCAGCGCACGATGAACCGTTCGACGACGGCGCCCAGCACGAACCCGCTGAGCAGGGCGGCCACGAACGCGACCCAGTAGGACACGCCGTTGTTGATGAGGGTGAGCGCCACGTACGTGGTCACCATGGCCATCGGCGCCTGGGCGAAGTTCACGACGCGGGTGGATCGCCAGATCATCACCAGAGCGAGGGCGAAGGCCGCGTAGACCATGCCGAGGGTGAGCCCGCTCAGGAGCGTCGTCAGCAGTTGCTGCACGGGAATCTCCGTATCTCCGACGGTGCGGTGCGGTGGGGGACGGGCGCCTCAGAAGCCGAGGTAGGCATGACGCAACCCCTCGTCTTCGGCGAGTTCGGCGGCGGGGCGGGTGGTGATGACGCGTCCGAGGTTGAGGACGACGCCGGTGTCGGCGATCGACAGCGCGCTGCGGGCGTTCTGTTCGACGAGGACGACGGTCAGGCCCTCGCGTTCGACGAGATCGCGGACGATGCCGAAGATCTGGGCGACGATGCGCGGCGCGAGGCCCAGGGAGGGTTCGTCGAGCAGGAGCACCTTGGGCGCGGCCACCAGCGCGCGGCCGATGACGAGCATCTGTCGCTCGCCGCCGGAGAGCACCTCGGCGTGCGCCGTGCGCCGCTCACCCAGCACGGGGAAGAGTTCGTAGGCGCGTTCCAGCGGAACGGGATCGGAGCCGGCGCGCCGGCCCAGGCTGCCGAGGCGCAGGTTCTCCTCGATGGTGAGTTCGGTGATGACGCCGCGCCCCTCGGGGACGTGACCGAGGCCGAGTCCCGACATCTTCTCCGCGGACAGCCCGACGAGATCCTTGCCGTCGAGGAGCACCTGTCCCGCCGAGGGCCGGACCAGCCCGGAGATGCTCCGCAGCAGGGTCGACTTGCCGGCGCCGTTGGCCCCGAGCACGGCGGTGATCCGCCCGTCCTCGGCGGTGATGTCGACCGAGTCGAGGGCCTTGACCGGCCCGTAGCTGGTGGTGAGTCCGGTGACCTGCAACATCAGTGATCACCCGCCTCGTGGTCGGCGACCTCGCCCAGGTAGGCGGCCTGGACGGCCTCGTCCCCCTGGATCCGCTCCGGCGGGCCGGCAGCGATGACCTTGCCGAAGTCGAGGACGACGATGTGGTCGCACACGCTCATCACGAGGTCCATGTGGTGCTCGACCAGCAGGACCGCGGCCCGGGTGCTCACCGAGCGGATGATCTCGCCGAGTTCGGCCATCTCGTCGTTGCTCAGGCCGCTGGCCGGCTCGTCGAGCATGAGCAGATCGGGGTCGGAGACCAGGGCCCGGGCCAGGGCGACCCGCTTGCGCAGCGGGTAGGGGAGGCTGCCCGGCAGACGTCCGGCGTGGGCGGCGATCCCGAGGTCGGCCAGCGCGGCATGGGCGCGCTCGCGCAGCGCCTTCTCCTCCTTGCTGCTGCGGGGGAGCCCGAACAGCGTGGAGAAGAAGCCGGCCCGGGCGTGGCGCTCGGCACCGACCATGACGTTGTCGAGCACCGTCATCCGGTCGAACAGTCCGAGCCCCTGCAGGGTCCGGGAGATGCCGAGGCCGGAGAGCTCGTGGGCCCGCGGCGGGTTGGCGAGGGTCTGCCCGCGCCACGTCATCGTCCCCTCGTCGGGTCGCACGAAGCCGCAGACGACGTTGAAGCAGGTGGTCTTGCCGGCTCCGTTGGGTCCGATGAGACCGGTGACCCGGTGAGGCGCCACCTCCAGCCCGACGTCGCTCAGGGCGGTGATGCCGCCGAAGCGGACAGTGACGCCACTGAGGGACAACAGGGGGCCCGCCGGGTGTTCGGAGGCGGCGCCGCGCGCAGGTGTCACCGGCGGATCGGCCGTAGTGGGCACGAATGGACCTCCTGCGAAGCGACGACGTTGTCGTGACTACTCTGCGCAATGTGGCGCCCATCACGACATGTGCGGTGAGCACAAAGTTTGTCGGCCTGTCTCACCAATCACGGAGGATTGCCGATCCGCCGGGTCCAGATCGTGGTTCCGTGGCCTCTGGCCTGGCACGCTGTGCTCATGTCGCGCACCACACCGATGTGGCCGGACCTAGACGCCGAGCCACCGTCCTTGTCCTCCGAGGACGCTCATGCTGTGCGCCGCGCATGGGCGACTCTCCTGCCCGATGCCGACGACATCGCGGACCGGATCTCCGCGCAGCTGCTCGCAGCGCGGTCCGAATCCGCCACCACCCCACCCGATTACCCCGCAGACGTCCGCCGCACGACGCGCGATCACATCCGGCTCGGGCTGCGCACGATGGCCGGGACACCCCCGGAAGGCGAGCGCACCGTCGAGCTGTGGCGGGCGCTCGCCCGACGCCGGGCACGGCAGGGCGTTCCCCTGGAGGAGCTGCTGGCCTCGTACACGACGGGGTGCCGGGTGCTGTGGCGTTCCTTGCTCGCCGTCGACCCCCGCAACCGCTCGGCCGAGCGTCAGCGCATCGTGGCCCTGGCCGGTCACGAGCTGTGGAGCTCGCTCGAGGTGCAGAACGCCGTCCTCGTGCAGGCCTACCGGTTGGAGAGCCGGCGGTTGCGGCGGTTGGACGACGGCCGGCGCGCGAGCGCCATGGACGGTCTGCTCCTCGGGCGGGGGAGCGACCCGGTCTTCGCCCGCGAGGCCGGCGAGCACCTCGGCCTACGTCCGGACGAGCCGCTGCTGGTCGTGGTCGGTGAGCTGCACGGCAACGCCGACCCGCCGTTGCGGGCACCCGAGGACGCGATCGAGCCGTTCGGTGTGCGCTCGCAGTGGCGCATCCGTGGCGGGCATCAGGTCGGGCTCGTCGCTCCGGGAGCGCTGCCCGTGACCGAGGTGCTGTCGCGGTTGTCGGGCACGCTGGTCGCGCCGGCGGCGTGGATGCACGTGCGCACCGGGTTCACCGACGTGGCGGGCGCCTATCACCTCACCGTCAGGGCGGCCGACACCCTGTCCGCGCAGGTCGACGGCGACAAGGCGCTGGTCTCGACGACGGCGCGGTTGCCCGAGCTGCTCCTGGCCTCCTCACCCGAGGTGACGGGCCTGCTGGTCGAGGAGGTGCTCGGCGGACTGTCCTCGCTTCCGGATTCGGCCCGGGACGTGCTGGTCGACACCCTCGCGGCGTACCTGGAGGCGGACCTCTCGCCCACGCATGCGGCGACGGCGCTGATGTGCCATCGCAACACGGTCATCTACCGGATGAAGCAGATCGTCGAACTCCTCAAGCACGACCCCCACGACAACCGGGACAGGGTCCTGCTGACCCTGGCACTCCTCGCCTACCGACGCTCACCCGACACCGCAGGGTGACGCCGGACTCGGCGTCACCCTCCGGATTCGGTGATGGGTGCGGTGCCTCTACTCCGCCGCGAAACGCTTGAGTTCGCGCTTGGCGAGGGCGTTCTTGTGCACCTCGTCGGGGCCGTCGGCGAAGCGCAGGGTGCGCACCTGGGCCGCGGCTCGGGCGAGGGGGAAGTCCTGGCTGAGACCGCCGCCACCGTGCGTCTGGATCGCCTTGTCGAGGATCCACTCGATGGTGCGCGGGGTGGCGACCTTGATGGCCTGGATCTCGGCGTGGGCGCCCTTGTTGCCGACGGTGTCCATGAGCCACGCCGTCTTGAGCACGAGCAGCCGCAGCTGCTCCAGGTGCACCCGAGCCTCGGCGATCCAGTCGCGGACGACGCCCTGCTCGCCGAGGGTGCGACCGAAAGCCGTGCGGGAGTTGGCCCGACGGCACATCGCCTCGATGGCCATCTCGCCGACGCCGATGCAGCGCATGCAGTGGTGGATCCGGCCCGGGCCGAGCCGCGCCTGGGAGATCGCGAACCCGCTGCCCTCCTCACCGATGAGGTTGCTCGCGGGCACGCGCACGCCGTCGAAGACGAGTTCGGCGTGGCCGCCGTGGTCGTTGTCGTCGTAGCCGTACACCTGCATCCCGCGCACGACCGTGAGCCCGGGGGTGTCGCGCGGGACGAGGATCTGACTCTGCTGGCGGTGCCGATCGGCGTTCGGGTCGGTCTTGCCCATGACGATGAAGATCTTCGCGTCGGGGTTCATCGCGCCGGTGATCCACCACTTGCGGCCGGTGATGACGTACTCGTCACCGTCGCGCTCGATGCGGGTCTCGATGTTCGTCGCATCGGAGGAGGCGACGTCGGGCTCGGTCATGGCGAAGGCGCTGCGGATCTCGCCGGCGAGCAACGGCTTCAACCACTGCTCCTGCTGTTCGGGGGTGCCGAACTCGGCCAGCACCTCCATGTTCCCGGTGTCGGGGGCGGCGCAGTTCATCGCCGCCGGCGCGAGGCGCCCCACCCGGCCCATCGCCTCGGCCAGCGGCGCGTACTGCAGGTTGGTCAGACCGGCGCCACGCTCGCCGGGCAGGAACAGGTTCCACAACCCCTCGGCGCGCGTCTCGTCCTGCAGTCGCTTGAGGGTGGGGGCCTGAGTGAACGCCCACCGGTCCGGCAGGGCCTCGACCTCGGCGGCGAACTCCTCCTCGACGGGCGCGACCCTCCCGTCGACGAACGTGCGGACGCGGTCGAGCAGTTCGGTGGTGCGGGAATCGAATGCGAAGTCCATGTCAGTCCTCCTCGAGGGCGGCCCGACCGGCGGCGATGAGGGGGATCGTGGCGTTGCCCACCTCGGCGAACCCCTCCCCGACGGTCTGGCCGTGGATGTAGCGGTAGTGGATTCCCTCGAGGATCGCCGCCAGCTTGAAGTAGGCGAGCCCGAGGTGCCAGCTCAGCCGCGAGGTGTCGCGGCCGCTCCGGTCGGCGTAGCGGTCGAGCAACTGCGGGGCCGGCAGGTAGCCGGGGGCGAGCGAGACGTCGGAGACGGCGTACCCCGACCCGATCTCGGGGAGCCGCTGGTAGACGGCGAACAGGGCGACGTCGGAGAGCGGGTCGCCGAGCGTGGCCATCTCCCAGTCGAGGACGGCCGTGAACTCGTCGTCGTGGTCGACGTCCACGAGGACGTTGTCGAGCCGGTAGTCCCCGTGGATGATCGACACGTCGCCGTCGGCGGGGACGCTCTCCGCGAGGTCGGCCGCGAGTTCTTGCGCGCCGGGCAGCTCGCGGCTCGTGGAGGCCTCCAGCTGCTTGGTCCAACGGCGCACCTGCCGCGACAGGAACCCCTCGGGACGTCCGAAGTCGGAGAGTCCGACCTCGGCGGGGTCCACCGCATGCAGGTCGACGAGGATGTCCACGAGCCGCGCCGAGATGGCCTGCGCGCGCTCCGGTCCGTACGGCGCGAGCTCGTCGGCCCGGCGGAACGGAGTGCCGGTCGCATACTCCATGACGTAGAACGGCGCACCGATGACCGACTCGTCGGTGCACATCAGATAGGTCTGCGGCACCGGCACGGCGGTGGGCGCCAACGCCGTCATCACCCGGTACTCCCGGTTCATGTCGTGCGCCGTGGCCAGCACGTGACCCATCGGCGGACGACGCACCACGACGCTGGTCGAGCCGTCGGAGACCACGTACGTGAGGTTCGACTTGCCCCCGGCGACATGCTCCCCGGTCAGCTCGCCCGACAGCAGATCCGGCTTCTCCACCGACAGGTACTCGCCCAACCGGCCGAGGTCGAGCCCCTCGAGGGAGGGAGTCGTGCTCTGTGGTTGCGCGGTGTGGGGCTCGTCGCTGCGCTCCTCACTCCTCCCGCCGCTCATGTTCTCTGGTCGCGCGGTGTGGGGCTCGTCGCTGCGCTCCTCACTCCTCCCGCCGCTCATGGAACCAGAACCGACACGATCTCAGCCACACACGCCGGCTTCTCCGAGCCCTCCAGCTCGATGGTGACCTTGGAGATCGCCTGGCGCCCCATGGGGATCGTCGCCACCGAGATCAGTTCGACGTGACCGCGCACCCGGGAGTTCACCGGGACCACCGTGGGAAAGCGGACCTTGTTGCTGCCGTAGTTGAGCCCCAGCTTCAGCTGCTCCACCTTGTAGACCTGCGCGAAGATCGCCGACACCAGGGACAAGGTGAGGTACCCGTGGGCGATGGTCGTCCCGAACGGGCCGTCCTTCGCACGCTCGGGGTCCACGTGGATCCACTGATGGTCGTGGGTGGCATCCGCGAAGTCGTCGATCATCTGCTGGGTCACCTCGATCCACTCGCTCGTGCCCAGCTGCGTACCGACAGCAGCCTCGAACTCCTCGATCCCTGCGAACACCTTCATCGCTCACACTCCTTCGTGTCGTCCGGCTGTGGTGGGGGTGATGCGTCAGGCCTTGGGCCCGCCGGCGACATACATGACCTGGCCGCTGACGAAGCCCGCGTCCTCACGGCAGAAGAACGAGGCCGCCGCGGCGATGTCGGCGGGGGTGCCGCTGCGCCCGACCGGGATCTGGGTGGTCATGTACTTGGCGAAGTCCTCCCAGGCGATGCCCATGCGCTCGGCGGTCGCGTGGGTCATCTCGGTCTCGATGAATCCGGGGGCGATGGCGTTGGCGGTGATGCCGAACTTGCCCAGCTCGATCGCGAGGGTCTTGGTGAAGCCTTGCATGCCGGCCTTGGCGGCGGCGTAGTTGGCCTGCCCACGATTGCCCAGGGCCGAGGTCGAGGAGAGGTTGACGATGCGGCCGAACCCGACCTGGGTCATGTGCGCCTGGCATGCCTTGCTCATGAGGAACGCGCCGCGCAGGTGCACGTTCATCACGGCGTCCCACTCCTCGACGGTCATCTTGAACAGCATGTTGTCGCGGATGATGCCAGCGTTGTTGATGAGCACGACGGGCGGGCCGAGTTCGTCGGCGACGCGGGCCACCGCCGCCTCGACCTTGTCGGGGTCGCTGACGTCGCAGCCCACCGCGAGGGCGCGGCCACCGTCGGCGGTGATGGTGTCGACCACCTTCTGGCAGGCGGCCTCGTCGAGGTCGAGAACCGCGACGGCCATGCCGTCCTGCGCCAGTCGGGCGACGACGCCGGCCCCGATGCCGCGGGCGGCTCCGGTGACGATGGCGACGCGCTGAGTCGAGTCGTTCACGAGATCTCCTGTGATCGTGTGGATGTCGGTGTCAAGATCGATGCGGGTGCGCGCGGGGCGGCCTCAGGTCGAGGCCGCCTCGAACTTGCGCTGCAGCTTGTTCATGCCGGTGAGCCACCGGTCGGGATCGGTCGCGCGCAGCGCGGAGTAGTCGGCCACCTCCGGGTGGGGCAGGACGTAGAACGCCTCGGAGTCGAGGGCGGCGGCAGCGGCCTCGGCGACCTCGGCCGGGGCCAGGGCCCGGTCGTGGCTGAGCAGGCCGGCGAGCCCGCCGGAACCGTCGAGCATCCGGGTGGCCACGCCCTGCGGGCAGATGGCCTGCACCACGACGCCGCGGTGGCGGTAGCTGGCCGACAGCCACTCGGCGAATCCGACGGCGGCGTGCTTGCTCGCGGAGTAGGAGGGGTCGCCGAGCATCGTCAGCAGCCCCGCGGCCGAGGCGGTGACGACGAACCGGCCGCCGCCCTGCTCCTCCCACACGGGCAGCAGGTGTCGGGCGGCGCGCACGTGGGCCATGACGTTGACGGCGAACACCTGCTCCCACTGCTCGTCGGTGGTCTCGGCCAGGCCGGTGAGCAGGCCGATGCCGGCGTTGGCGTAGAACACGTCGATGCGGCCGAGGTGATTGCGGGCAGCGGCGACGAGCGTGGCGACACCGGCGTCGGAGGCGACGTCGCCCGCGACGGCGTGGGCGCCCAGTTCGTCGGCCAACGCCTGGAGTTCGGCGGCGTCGCGGTCGGCGAGCACGAGGCGGGCACCACCGGCGTGCAGGCGCCGGGCGATGGCCTCACCGATGCCGCGGGCGGCTCCGGTGACGACGACTCCGGCTCCGTCGAGATCCACCTCAGACACCGCCCTTGAGCAGGGCACCGCCGTCGAGGACGTGGATCTGCCCGGTCACCCACGAGCTGTCCTCCGAGAGCAGGTAGGTGACGGCGTGGGCGATGTCCTCGGGCTCACCGAAGCGCGCGAGCGGGTAGGTCTCGTGCACGGTGTCCTGCGCGTTCGCCACGAGTTGCTCGGCGAACCGGGTCTTGACCACGGCCGGCGCCACGGCGTTGACGCGGATCGTCGGGCCGAGTTCGACGGCGAGAGAACGGGTCAGCGCGACGAGCATCGCCTTGGACGCGCCGTAGAAGTCGATGCCGGGCGCAGGGCGCAGACCGGCGACGGAGGCGACGTTGACGATCGACCCCCGTGCTCGCCCATCCACGCGCGGTGGACGGCCTGCACCCAGGCCAGGGCGCCGATGGCGTTGACCTCGGTGATCTTGCGTGCGGCGTCGAGGTCGAGATCCATGAGGGGCCCGTACACGGGGTTGATGCCGGCGTTGTTGACGAGGTGCTCCAGCGAGCCGAACCGCTCGAGGGTTTGGGCGATGACGTCGTCGCGATGGGTGGGGTCGTCGGCCTTGCCGGCGACGGCGAGCACCCGCTCTGCGGCTCCGCCCGGTGCCTGGTCGGCCAGCTCGGCCGCGGCCGCGTCGAGGGGTTCCTGTTTACGGGCCGTGATGACGACGTTGCCGCCCTCGGCGAGCACCTGCGCGGCGATGCCGCGTCCGATGCCGCGACTGGCTCCGGTGACGATCGTCGTCGTGCCTGCCAGGCGTCCGTTCTGGTCTGCCATCAGCTCAACCTCTCCAGGATCATGGCCATGCCCTGCCCGCCGCCGACGCACATGGTCTCGAGGCCGAACTGCTTGTCGTGGTGCTGCAGGGAGTTGATCAGGGTGCTCGTGATGCGGGCGCCGGTCATGCCGAAGGGGTGGCCGATCGCGATGGCACCGCCGTTGACGTTGAGACGGTCCTCGTCGATGCCGAGCTCACGTGCCGAGGGCAGGACCTGCGCGGCGAACGCCTCGTTGATCTCGACGAGGTCGATGTCGGAGATGCTCATGCCGGCCAGCGCCAAGGCCTTGCGGCTGGCCTCGACCGGGCCGAGGCCCATGATCTCCGGTGACAGGCCGGTGAGTCCGGTGGAGACGATGCGCGCCAGTGGCGTGAGCCCGAGCTCGGCGGCCTTCGTGTCGCTCATGATGACGACCGCCGCCGCGCCGTCGTTGAGGGCGCAGCAGTTGCCGGCGGTCACGGTGCCGTCGGGGCGGAACACCGGGTCGAGGGTCGACACCTTCTCGTAGGTGACTCCGGCGCGGGGGCCGTCGTCGGTGCTGACCACCGTGCCATCGGGGAGGGTGATGGGGGTGATGTCCTTGGCCCAGAAGCCGTCGGCGATGGCCTTCTCGGCGAGGTTCTGGCTGCGGACACCGAAGCGGTCCTGGTCCTCGCGGGTGGTGCCGGTGAGCTGCGCGACGTTCTCGGCCGTCTGGCCCATGGCGATGTAGATGTCGGGCAGCTCGCCGCTCTTGCGCGGGTCGTGCCAGGTGGTGCCACCGGCCGCGGCGGCCTCGGTGCGGGCCTGGGCCTGCGCGAACACCGGGTTCTTCGTGTCGGGGTATCCGTCGGCCGCGCCGTTGCCGAAGCGGCTCACGGCCTCGACGCCGGCGGAGATGAAGACGTGGCCCTCACCGGCGCGGATGGCGTGCATCGCCATGCGCGTGGTCTGCAGGCTGGAGGAGCAGTAGCGGTTGACCGTCGTGCCCGGCAGGTGGTCCATGCCGAGGAGGGTGGCGACGACCTTGGCCATGTTGTACCCGCCCTCGCCGGCAGGGGATCCGGTGCCGAGGATGAGGTCGTCGATCAGCGTCGGGTCGAGCTGCGGCACCTTGTCGAGGGCGGCGCGCACCATCTGTGCGGTCATGTCGTCGGGTCGCATCGAGGTCAGAGACCCCTTGAACGCGCGTCCGATCGGGGAACGGGCGGTGGCGACGATCACGGCTTCCGGCATCTCATCTCCAATGACTAAGCGCTTGCTCTGCGGTGAGCGTTTGCTTACTCTCACTCATGACGGGCCACCCGTCAAGAGACCACCGGAGGGCTGCCGTGGTGAGAGCGAACACGTCGTCGTCGACGAGCCCGTCCTCGGGCCGGCTGCTCGCGGCCGCCACCGAGGCCTTCGCCGAACGGGGCTTCCACGGCACCACGACTCGCGACATCTCCGCCCGCGCCGGCATGAGTCCGGCGGCGATGTACGCCCATCACCGCTCCAAGGAGGAGCTGCTCTACGCGATCTCACTCCATGGACATCAGCGGGTGCTGAGTGCCATCCAGGAGGCATCGGCGCAGGGCGTCACGCCCACCGAACGGTTGTCGCGTGTCGCCTACGCGTTCGGTGCCTGGCACGCCGAGGGTCACGTGCGGGCGCGGGTCGTCAACTACGAGTTGGGGTCCCTGAGCCCCGAGCACCGCGCGGAGGTCACGGCCCTGCGCCGCGGCATCGACACGGTCTTCCGTTCGATCGTGGCCGCGGGGATCGCCGCGGGGGAGTTCGACGCCCCCGACGCGTCGATGACGGCGGTGTCGCTGATCTCCCTCGGCATCGACATCTCACGCTGGTACAACCCGCAGGGGAGTGGACGACCGACGACGTGGCCGCCCACTACCGCGACACCGTCCTGCGCATGGTGGGCGCCCAGCACTGAGTCATCGCGCTCACGGATATCCGATTGCCGTGGGTGGACCGGGGCGATCTACTGACGTCATGGACGAGCCGAGGCTTCACGCCATCGGCCTGACCTGCGCGGATGTGGTGGTGGCATGGAACGATCTCGCTCGCCGGGGACACACCGCCGGCCGAGAGGCGGCCTGGTGGCGCAGCGCGGAGGCGACGGTGAGCGCGCTGCGAACCCCGGTGGGCTCGTCTTCCTCGGGGCGGCTCCGCTCGCCCCGGCTCTCGCCGGCCACGGTGGCGCCGGCACCTCGGCGCGCTCCGCGTCCACCAGCGCCTGAGAATGGGCCGATCCAGCTGTGCCCGTCCGGTTCTCGGGGGCGTCCGGTCGAGCAGTGGCGCAGTCGTCGAGGCCCTCTGAAAGGTGATGCTCCACCCCGCATCCGGGCACATCGCAGCACCTACAGTGACTCGCACATCACCCCACCGTGGAGGCGACGATGGTCCGTCCGATCCTGCGAGTCCTGTCCGTCGCGGTCTGCGCCGCCCTGGCCGGGAGCGCCCTGCCGGGAGCCGCACGCGCTGCGGAGCCGGGCGCCGACACGTCCGACACCCGTCCCGCCGGGTGTGCGGATCTCGGAGCGCCGATCCCGCACGACGTGATCGACCTCCCCACGCGCGGGGCGACCATCACGGCGGCCACCTCCTTGAACACGCCTGCGACGGGCGCCTACTGCCAGGTGACCAGCGAGATCCACCCCGTCGACCGGTCCGCGCCGCCGATCCGGTTCCAGGTCAACCTGCCTGACGAGTGGAACCACCGTTCGATGCTCTTCGGCGGGGGCGGGATGAACGGCACGCTCGTCACCGGGCTCGCTCAGGTGCCGGCGGGCCCGGCGGCCGGCCTGACGCCGCTCGCGCAGGGCTACGTCACCTACGGCAGCGACTCGGGCCATCAGGCCGGGCCCGCGACCAGCCGCGACGGGCGGTTCGCGCTGAACGACGAGGCTCTGCGCAACTTCGCCGGCGACGCGCTGAAGAAGACCCACGACGTCGCCATGCGGCTCACGTCGCTGCGGTACGGCAGCGATCCGCGGTACCGCTACGTCGCCGGCGGCTCGACCGGTGGCCGCGAGGCGTTGCTCGCGGTGAGTCGGTGGCCGCGGGAGTTCGACGGCGCCCTCGTGCTCTACCCGGCGTGGAACGCGGTGGCGCTCAACCTCGACTTCGGGCGCATGACACGGCAACTCGCGAAATCCGGGGCGTATCCGAACCCGGCGAAGAGGACTGCCCTGTTCACCGCGGCCCTGCAGACCTGCGACGGCCTGGACGGTGTGCGCGACGGCGTCATCTCGAACCAGAAGCGTTGCGATGCGGTGTTCGATCCGGCGACGGCGCGCGTCGGTGCGGTGCCGCTGCGGTGCGCCGGTGGTGAGGACACCGGCGACACGTGTCTTTCAGATGAGCAGATCCGCTCGTTCCGTACCCTCGACACGCCCCTGCGGCTGCCCTACCGCCTGGCGAACGGGGAGCGCGGTTACCCCGGATTCACCACGTGGGGAACCGATTTCGGTCGCGTCCACGACCACCCGCTGCAGGCGACGGTCTCCTCGCTCACGCTCGGGCTGGTGCCGCCGACCACGCCGATGCCACCGGTGCTCGCGGCGGGGAGCCCGCCGTACGGGGCGACGTTCTGGGACGAGTGGGTGCGCCACGCCGTCACCCGCGACCCCGGATTCGACTCGCTGTCACTGGATCCCGCCCGGCCAGGAACGTGGCAGGAGCGGATCGTCGAGTTGAGTCGTCTCCAGGACGTCGACCCGCGCGGCCTGCGCACCTTCGCGCGTCGTGGCGGCAAGATCCTCATGGCGCACGGCCTCCACGACGGCCTCGTGAGCAACCGCGCCACCCAGCGGCTCATGGACCGGCTGAACTCCGACCTCGGTCCGCGGCTGACTCGACAGATGGTGCGGTACTACGAGATTCCCGGCTACGGTCACGCGGCGAGCACGGTGTTCAACGCCGAATGGGACTCGGTGCCCGCCCTCACCCGGTGGGTCGAACGGGGACGCTCGCCCCGCGCCCAGGTGGTCACCGATCGCGTCGGCGTCTCGACCGGACGCACCCGTCCGTTGTGCGACTACCCCACGTGGCCGCGCTATGTCGGCGGCGACGTCGACGCGGCGAGCAGCTTCCGCTGCGTGCGCAGGTGAGGTAGGGACGCAGCCGTGGCGCACCGTCCGGCGGGTCAGGGCAGCGGCGTCGGGCTCGTCGTCGGGGCGTAGAGGGGCGGGCTGGCGGCGACGGCCTGGCGCAGGTCGGTGAACCGGCGCTGTGTCGTCGGCCGGCCGGTGACCGCGCGCGTCGCGAACGCCACCATGCGGCGCTGCACGAGCCTTGTCGCGCGGTCTCCCCAGGCGAGTTCGGAGTGGGGACCGCGCACGAACAGCAGCTCGCGACCGGCCGGGCGGGCGCGACGGTAGGCGTCGAACGTGCCGAGCGGACCGGCCACGTCGTCGGTCAGGCCCTTGCCGAAGAAGACGGCCGGCCAGGAGCCGATGCCGGCCAGCGGCTCGGAGGAGGGGTAGCGGACGAGCCCGAGACGCTCGCGGCGCGCACCTTCGAGAGCGATCTGGTCGGGTTCGGAGCGAGGGAAGCCGGGCAGGGCGGCGAGCAGGATGGCTCCCTTGATGTTCGGAATGCCCCACGGCTTGTGGCAGGGTCCGCCACGCGGCCGGTCGACCTCGCACCAGCGTCGGGTGTTGGCGTGCATGGCCCACTGCGTCGTGTACGAGCCCTGGCTCGAGCCGCCGAGGAGGATCGGCATCCGAGCCCGCTCCCGCGGCGGCACGACCGCGCGCGCCGCGGCAGTGCCGGTGCGGGTGACGCCGTCGGGCCCGAGGGTGCGCAGGCCGCGACCGGAGCGCAGCGCGTCGACCGCGCGGAGCATGTCCAGGCCCTGCTGGAAGGTGTTGTCGGGGGTGCGGCCGCCGGAGATCCCGTGGCCGCGCTTGTCGAAGGTGAGGACGTCGAAGCCGGCCTCGTTGAGGGATCGCAGGTAGGAGCGCCAGGCGGGTCCGCCCCAGCTCTCGGTCAGCGAACCCTTCTGCGGGTAGTCCGCATTCGCCCATCGACCGTCGCCGGTGCGCACGTACAGCGGGTCCTTCGGGTCCTGTGTCGTCGTCGTCTCGATGGTGCGGCCCCCGATGAGGATGACGAGGGAGCGTCGGCGCTCACCGCGGCGGTCGGCGACGCCCTTGCCGGCCAGGTACCACCCGCGCAGCTTGACCGCCGCGGGGTGGCCGTGTTCGACGTCGAACCGCTCGGCGGGAACGGTGAACTCCACCGTCGTCGTGCGCTTCTCGGCGGCAGCGATGGGTTCGGTGAACGGCGCGCGGGCGAAGAACCCGGGCCGGCGGATGGCGCTCAGGTCGAGGTTGGCGTCGTCGGGGTCGATCTTGCCGAAGGGCACGACGGATCCGGTGAGGCGAAAGGTCTGGGGCTCGTAGGAGTCGAGCTGGGCATCGGCCGCGCACCCGCCGGCGGCGTGGCACTCCCGGTAGCGGCTGCGCAGGGCCTGGTCGGTGAACGCGGTCACGCGGTAGTCGGTGCGGGAGCCGGCGGGCGCGAGCGGTGTCGGGGTGAAGCCGATGCAGACGTGGCCGTGCGTGGCGTCGGGCACCCGGTATCCGGGCAGTGGCCCCTGCTGCGGCATCCCGACCTGCGCGGTGCAGTCGGTCGGCGGCACGAACCGTGACTCGGGCGAGGGCGCGGGCGACGCCGAGGAGTCGCGGTGTGCGATCCCGGCGCCGGTGGCCGGTGCGATCGCGATCAACGGGCCGATGAGCAGCGCGGTCGTGACGGCGGTGGTGAGGCGGCGCAGGCGGGTCATGGAGGAGCCCCTCGGATCGACGATGAGGTGCCTGATTCTGCTGGAGCACCACGAGCGCGTCGAGCGATGTGGGTCATTCCGGGTCGAGGTGGTGCTCGGCGCGGAGGGCGTCAGCCGTGGCAGAGGCAGAACGGGTGTCCGGCGGGGTCGAGGAACACCCGGAACGTGGTGCCCGGTTGGTGCTCGTGCTTCGTCGCGCCGAGGTCGATGACGGCCGCCTCGGCGACGTCGAGGTCATCCACGTCGACGTCGATGTGCATCTGCTGGGGAGCGTCCTGCCCCGGCCACCGGGGAGGCGTGTAGCCCGCGACCTTCTGAAAGCAGATCGAGGCGCCGTGATCGCCCGAGATGGACCACCACTCCTCGCCGGGGTGGACCTCCCACCCGAGCAACGCAGCGTAGAACTCGGCGAGGACCTGCGGGTCGGGGCAATCGAGCATGACGACGGGATTCCGCGCAATGGCCATGTCGCACCCTAGGCACGATCGGTCCACGACGGCAGCGCAGAATCCTGCACGGGCGGACCCCGCTGCTGCGCGCATCCGTGGGAGTGTGCGGGCTCCTCCAGCCGCAGCACCGATTTCTCGGCGGTATGACCCCGGGGTGGCGAGGTCGACCTGACGGCCGAAGCTTCGAGCCCCGTTGACGACCGTCTCCGCGCTAGGTTGACAGACCACGAGCCCGCGGCCAGCGGAATCAGCTCTCGGGCAAGGAGATCCAGATGACCACGTCGTCCACACGTCCCCCGTCGGCCCCGAACGAAGCGGACCGGAGCGCCGCCTCCGGATTCAGTCGGCGCACGTTCCTCGCCGCCGCCGGCGTGGGAGCCTCCGTACCTCTGCTGAGCAGCGAACAGGCGCGGGCGACGGTGCGGGCGGTCAGCCCGGAGGCCGCGGCGGCCTCGACGAAGATCGTCGTGCGGCTCAAGGAGGGCACGAACCTCTCGGCGACCCCCGGACCCGACGGCTCGATGTTCCTCGACCTGCAGGGCGTGGTGTGGCGGATGCCGGCGCAGGGCGGGCAGGCGCGTCCGATCACCGACGCCACGCTCGAACCCGCACGACCCGACTGGTCGCCGAAGGCAGGGCTACTCGCGTTCCAGGCGTTCGAGACCGGCAACTACCACGTCTATGTCTGCGCTCCCGACGGCTCGGGCCTGAAGCGTCTCACCGACGGCCCGTTCGACGACCGCGAGATGGCCTGGTCACCGGACGGGCGTCGCATCGCGTTCGCCTCCGATCGTGCGGAGGAGGGTTCCTACGACATCTGGACGATCGACGCCGACGGTGCGATCTCGAGCGTCAGACGTCGGGCAAGGCCAACGACTACGCCCCCACCTGGGCGGCCGACGGCCGCAGCCTCGTCTTCGTCCGTGACCGAACGACGCTGGCGCGGGTGGCCGTCGGCGGTGAGGGCGCCGTCGAGACCGTCCGCACCGCTCCCGAGGGCAGCCGTATCGAGCGGCCTTCACTGTCGCCGGAGGGGCGCCTGGCCTACCTCGTCTTCGCCGACGCGGGTGGTACCGGTGAGGTCCACGTCGACGGACGCCGCGTCAGCGAGCCGGGTGAGGACGTCTTCATCGCCCCGCCGCGCTGGCTGGAGACGGACCGACTCCTCTACACCGCAGACGGAGTCGTCCGGGTGCGTGATCTGCGCTCCGGTGCGAAGCGCGTCATCCCGTTCACCGCGAACTTCGAGATCGAGCGCGAGGCCTACACCCTCAAGGTCGTCGACCCGGCCCGCCCCGGCCCCTCGACGGCGGTCGGTCTGGTCACCCCGCGGATCTCCCCGGACGGCAGGACGCTCGCGTTCATCGCGCTCAATCGCATCTGGTTGCGGCGGGGCAACCGGAATCCGCAGCAACTCCTCGATCCGGGGCGGGCGTACACCGTCGGCAGCCTGTCCTGGGCGCGCGACGGACGTTCGCTGCTGTACTCCAGCGACCGCGAGGGGCTGCTCGCGATCTACCGCTACGACCTGCGCACTCGTCGGCACACGCGGCTCACCGAGCTCGCCGGTGCACAGTTCGACCCGGCGCTCTCGCCCGACGGCGCGCAGCTCGCGTTCCAGGACGAGCGCAACTCCATCCGCGTCCTCGACCTGGCCTCGGGTGAGCACCGCGTCATCGCCGATCCCGTCGCCGGGCGGGAGCGGGTCGGCCCGCCGAGCTGGTCGCCCGACGGCCGGTTCATCGCCTACAACGACCGCAGCACCATCAACACCCGGTTCCGTGAGGGCTACAACCAGATCAAGGTGATCGACGTCGCCTCCCGTGCGGTGCGCATGTATTCGCCGGTGCCGCACGGCTCGCTGTCGGACCGCGGCGACTGCGGTCCCGTGTGGTCGCCGGACGGCAAGTGGATGGCGTTCGTCATGGAGTCGGCGTTGTGGGTGCTGCCGGTGACGCCGGAGGGGGCGCCCGCGGGGGAGCCGCGTCGCCTCACCTCCGACGCCGCCGATGCCCCGTCGTGGACGGCCGACTCCCGCACGATCTGGCACCTGGCGGGTCGGCGGCTGCGGCGGGTCGACGTGCCCTCGGGACGCACCTCGACGGCCCCGACGCCGCGCATCCACTACCGCCGCGAGCGTCCGAACGGCACGGTGCGGGTGCACGCCGGACGTCTGTGGGACGGCACGGGCGACGCACCGCGTGAGGACGTCGACGTGCTGGTCAAGCACAACCGGATCGTCGCCGTCGAGCCGCACCGGAGCTCGGCGCGCGCCGACCGGGACGACGCCCGGTTTGTCGACGCATCCGAGCAGACTGTCCTGCCCGGTCTGTGGGACTGCCACAACCACCCGACCGAGCAGCAGGCCTTCGGTGGGCGCTACTTCGGGCTCATGCTCGCCTACGGCATCACGACGAACATCTCGATGGGCTCGATCGCCTACGAGGGGCTCAACCATCGCGAATCGCTGGCCTCGGGCGACTTCGTGGGTGGACGGCACTTCACGGCCGGAGAGCTGTTCGACGGCACCCGGACCTCGCACCCGCCGACGCGGGCGTTCGCGACGATGGAGGGTCTGGAGCGGTCGCTGCGGCGGGCCCGCGAGCTGCGCTACGACTACATCAAGACCTACGTGCGCACACCGATGCCGATGATGGAGCGGGCCGCGCAGGTGGCGCACGCCGACCTCGGCGTCCCTTCGGGCACCCACCTGCTCGCACAGGGCCTCTCGGCGGGGCTCGACATGATCACCCACCTGTCGGCCACGCAGCGCCTGGAGTACAGCTACTCCCAGTCACCGGCCGGGCACATCTATCAGGACGTGGCGGCCCTCGTCGGCAAGGGCGCGTTCCGGGTCATCGTCACGCCGTTCGACTCGCTGCAGTACGTCGCCGACGATCCGCGGCTCCTGAACGACCCCCGGGTGCGCACCCTCATGCCGCCGTGGGTGTCGGCCCTGCTCGCCGAACTCCCCGCGACGACACCCGCGATGCAGCAGACGCTCGCCGCCGAGATCGCTGCGTACAAGCGGCTGCTGGAGGCAGGCGGCATCCTGCTCGCCGGCAGCGACGCACCGATCGTGCCGCCGGGGATCTCGTGGCACACGGGACTCCGGGCGATGGTCCGCGGCGGCATCCCGCTCGCCGACGTGCTGCGCACCGCAACGGTGTGGCCGGCGACGATCATGGGGGTGGCCGACCGGCTCGGCACCGTGACCGCGGGCAAGGTCGCCGACCTCACGTTCGTCGACGGTGATCCGTTCACCGACGTCGACGACCTTGTGCGGACCTCGCGAGTCATGACGAACGGTCGCCTGGTCACGCAGGAGCAGGTCCTCGCGCCGTTCACCGACGAGGGCGCCGGCCCGGGGCTGGGGCGGACTCTCGCGGGAGTCGGCGCCGCGCATTGGGGCGCCGTCGGCCGGGACATCGCCGCCGACGCCTGCTGCGCCCGCCGATGACCGCCACCGGGAGGGGATGACTACGTGGACACCGTCCTGTTCCTGGGATTCGCGGGAGATCGTGGCGCGGCGCCTCACCCAGGCGACGATGAGGGAGGCGGCCATGAACATGCCGATGTACCCGAGCGCGGGATACACCGAATTCATGAGGGCGTCGAACCCGATGAAGCTCACGGCATAGCCGGCGACACAGGTGATGAGGAAGACCCGGCGATGACCACCCGGGCGTCCGGCGGTCAGTCGACGGCCAAGCGCGTAGAACATTCCGATGGCGGTGTTGAAGATCATCGCGAAGATGATGACCACCATGATGTGCCCGAGGATCGGATGGATGCTCGCCATGAGTTTGAGCATCGGGATGTCGGCCTCGGCGACCTCCGCGACATTGAGATACAGCGTGACGCCGGACAGCAGGAGCAGCACCGTGTAGAGCAGGCCGCCGGCGATCCCACCTGTCGCCGCCTGGCGCAGATTCGGATAGTTGCCGCCGATGACCAGGCACATGGACACGGCCAGCAAGAGAGCCAGGCCGGCGTAGTTGAGGGCGGAAAGCCACCAGGGAGTCACCGGCGCGCTGGCCTGTGCTGCGGCGGCGTCCAACCCGGACAGGTCCGTCGGCAGGTTGAGCATCGTGTAGGTGAAAGCGCCCACCACGGCCACGATGACCAGCGGAGTCACGCCCGAGATGACCGAGGACACCTTGTCGACGTCGAGCAGTCCGGTGGCCATGACGAGCGCGGTCATGATTCCGGCGCCCGCCCAGGCGGGGAATCCGTGCTGCTGCTGCAGGGTTGATCCCGCTCCCGCGAACATGACGAACCCGATGGCGAACAAGGTGACCGTCACCGACAGATCGAGAAAGCGCGACACGACCGGATGCGCCACGTGCCGGAACACCGTGTAATGCTCTTGGGCGAGGAAATAGCTGCCGAGTTGGATGATGACGGCGCCCGTCAGTGTCATGAGGACACCGGCGATGACGATGCCCCACAATCCGCTGCTGCCGAAGGCCACGAAGTATTGGATGACTTCGCGTCCGGTCGAGAATCCCGCACCCACGAGGAGGCCGACGAAGGCGAGGGCGATCTTGACGGTGGTCTTGCCGGCCATGTTCCGGCTCCTTCGGGAGAGGGTGTCCGGGCGACGTCGCGACCGGCTGGAGAAGGGGAGCAGGACACCGGCATTTGAGGAGCCGGGGAGCGGGCCACCTTCGACGTGGCTCGACTCTATCCCTGCGGGACTGGGCGCAGACCGGGCGCGGGAGGCCGGCGTCGGCGAGCGCGTCGACGGCGAGGCGACCTCGTCAGGGTGCGGTGATCGACGTCGACCGCCCGGCGCCCTGAGCCGGCGGCTCGATCCGGGATCAGTCGCGCGCGAGGTGCGCCCAGATGGCGCTGTGATCGCTGTGGGCGGCGAGCCGGGGCGAGTCGTCGATGTCGACGGCGAGCACGTTCGCGTCCCGGGTGAAGACGTGGTCGTAGCGACAGCCGACGCCGGAGTGGTCGACCCAGGTGACGCGCGAGCCGTGGTGGGCGGCGCGGTAGGCGTCGTCGAGACCCATCTCGGTGAGGCGGTCGTAGGCGGCGCGCTCCTCGGGGAGCACGTGGCGCAGGCCGTCGACGTCGTCGGGGTCGACGATGTTGAGGTCGCCGGCCACGACGAGCGGGCCGGGCCGGGAGGTCGCCTGCTCGACGGTGGCGACGAAATCCTCCAGCCAGGCCCGCTTGCGGGCCCGCTGCGCCTTGTCGGAGTAGCGCACCGGGTCGCTCGCGGCCCCGTAGACGCCGAGGACGCGCAGCCCCGCGACCTCCACCTCGACGAGGCGCGGGCCGGTGGGGGCTGCGGCGTTCACCTCCAGGTCGGGGTCGGTGACCACGACCGCCACGCCTCGCCCGGCCGATCCACTCTGATCGGGCGGCGTGGCGGCGACCCGGTGTCCGGCGGCGCGACACACATCGAGCACGAGCCGCGACCCGCGGCCGCGAGTCAGCTCGGACAGCACCCACACCTGCTCGTCGCGGTGCCACAGGTACTCGAGCAGCGCCCGCGCCGCCTCCGGCGAGGGCGACGCGACGTTGAGTGCGAGGAGACCGATCACCGTCCCAGTCTGGGAGGTTCGGGCACCCGCGGCCCGCGGGGCGGTCGCCGGCGGTCACCACGGCCGTTCACCCGATGGTGAGCCGGCCCGGTCGCAGCTGTTTCGCCTTCGCCTGGTCAGGTGTGGACACGAATGAAGAACAACACCGACGACATGGAGAGCGGGTCGATCGTCGCGATCCTGCGCCGCCGCAGGTCAGAGCGCCGAAGCGCGGTGACCTCCCTGTCGATGTTGTCGGTGTTGTTCTTCGATTGGGCCGCCCCGCCCCTGCCCTGCACGGGGGTCATCTGCTGCCCGAGCCGCCGGCCCGACTCGCCGAGCACCAGGGGTGCCAGGTTGCGGAAGGCGGACGGCGCAGAAGGGGGCAGTACCCGTCGCGGCGAGAGCTCGTGATCAGGGAGGAGTTCTCGCAGCGACTGGTCGGTCTGCGCTCCGACTCCGCGGCCCGCCGTCTGGCCGACGGCTTGTTCGCCCATCCGGTCATGGATGCGCGGCTCGCCGAGGAGGTGACGGGGGGCACCAATGTGCACCGTCACATCGACGCGCTCGTCAGGACAGGGATCCTCGTCGGGCGGCAGGACGACAAGAGCCGCGGCATGATCTGGCGTTCCCCCGACATCCTGCGGGCCCTGGACGACCACGCCGCCCGCGTCCCTCGACGGGGCCGATGACGCGCGTCGGATGGGTAGCGTGGTCCCGTCCGAAGCTCGAACGACCGCAGCCCGTCGGGACACTCACCCGGTCACCCAGACGCATGGAGGACGACCATGACCACCGCCCCGCCCCGCACTCACACGGACCTCCTCGAGACGTTCCGCACGGTGCGCACCCTCACCGATCGCCTCACGCGCGACCTGTCCCCCGAGGACCAGACCCCGCAGTCGATGACGGAGGCGAGCCCCGTCAAGTGGCATCGCGCCCACACGACGTGGTTCTTCGAGGAGTTCGTGCTCGGCGCCGATCCCGCCTACCGGCCCCGTCATCCGGCGTTCCGGTTCCTCTTCAACAGCTATTACGAGGCCGTCGGGGCCCGGCACCCGCGCCCCGATCGTGGCCTCGTCACCCGTCCCGGAGTCGCCGAGGTCGCCGCCTACCGCCGCGACGTCGAGGAGCAGGTCGACGCCGCCCTCGAGGCGGGCCGGCTCGACGACGACCGTCTCGCGCTCGTCGAGCTCGGCTGCCACCACGAGCAGCAGCACCAGGAGTTGCTGCTCATGGACCTCAAGCACCTGCTGTCGCGCAACATCGTGCAGCCCGTGTACGTCGAGCGCGCCCCCGACGAACACTCGCCGACGGCACCCTGTACCTGGACCCACGTGCCCGGCGGCCTCGCCGAGATCGGCCACGACGGCCTGGGATTCGCCTACGACAACGAGGGCCCGCGGCACCGCGTCTGGCTCGAGGACGTCGAGCTGGCCTCGCGGCAGGTCGCCAACGGGGAGTGGATGGAGTTCATCGCCGACGGCGGCTACACCCGTCCCGAGCTGTGGCTCTCCGACGGATGGGGCGCCCTGCAGGGCAGCGACCGGCGGGCGCCCGGCTACTGGCAGCAGGAGGACGACGGCGCGTGGACGACGTTCACCCTGTCGGGACGCCGCCCGGTCATCGCCGCCGAACCCGTCTGTCACGTCTCGTTCTTCGAGGCCGACGCGTTCGCCCGCTGGGCCGGCTGCCGGCTTCCGACCGAGCAGGAGTGGGAGGCGTGGGCGACGAGCCGGCCGCGCGTCGATGGCCCGCTGCTCGACCCCGACCGCTGCCACCCGGCGCCGGCGTCCGACGTCACGCTCGGCGGCGTCTGGGAATGGACCTCCAGCGCCTACCTGCCCTACCCCGGGTTCGCGCCCGTCGAGGGCGCCGTCGGCGAGTACAACGGCAAGTTCATGAACGACCAGCACGTCCTGCGGGGCGCGAGCGCGGTCACCCCGCCGGGACACCAGCGCACGACGTACCGCAACTTCTATCCGGCGGCGTCGACGTGGGCCTTCACCGGGCTGCGCCTGGCCCGGTGACCTCGTCGGGCGCTCGCGCCGACCCTTGAGGCCGATCCCGGGGCACCGCCTAGGGTGATCCATGCCTTGATGGCGCTGGTGTTGCGCCGTGCCCGAGGGGGAATCGAATCCCTCGGACGCCCCCGGTGCCAACAGTCAGAGCAGGCTAGTCCCATGGTCGAGCCGAGGTTCGAGACCGGCTCGCCGATCCAAGGCTCCAGTCCACCCGTGGGGCGTCACGACGTATGTATCGGCGCTGAATGCAGCCGTTCCGTGATTGCTGAAGTGCCAGGCCTCCATGAACTGCCATTCGACCAGGGTGTCGATGACCCTTCCCTCGCGGCACACGACGGTGTACAGCTCCCCGGGGATGGGGTTGATGCCCCCGCCTACCCACGTCCGGGCCGGGACCATGTCCTCAGCGATCTCCCTCAGCTGATCGCTCAGCTCCATCTGGGTTCGGTCGGCCGCATCCCGGGACGTTCGATCATGCCTGGTCATCGGTGTCGGAGTGTCGAGGGTGCGGACGCCGAGGAGTGCCTGCGTCTCCTCATCGACGTGGGCGACGATCGTGCGGCCCAGGCGGGCGTCGCCGGCTTCGAGGATGGCCGCGAGGCTGACGGGCGGCGTGGCGAGTGTGAATTGAGCGTGTCGCTGTGTCTGCATCCCGGCATCCTCGTCACCGACGGTCGTCTTCGGACGCCCACTCCACACGCTGTGGATATCCGGGAGAGGTGGGCTTCGGGTTGTGATGACCTGACGGCTCCACCTACCGATCCAGGAGTCGACCATGGGCATGCAGACGCGCTATCTCGGCGCACTGACCATCACACCGTCGCTGTGCCAGGAGGAGGTGACGTGGTTGCGTGCCCACCAGCAGACGGAGTTTGCGTTGCATCCCCACGATCCGTACCCGGCCGCGATGAATCCACGCGCCGAGAGGGCTCACGCGTTCGCCACCGGGGCGGTACCTGCATCAGGGACGCGCGACTCCCGCACACCTCGCTGGGTTGACTGGGCACCCAGTGTCGATGGCACCCATCTGCGTTGGCAGGAGGCGGACAAGTCCAACGCGCCGATCCCTGAGATCACCTACCTCATCGAGCATTTCCTGAAGCCTGGCGCTCACGCCGCCAGTGATGGCCGCAAGGACTTCGAGAAATTCACGTTCGATCACGTCGTCGAGGGGACCATCGCTGCTGAACGCAGCGACGGGCGTCTCTACCTCATCGAGGCGGTCGACAACGTCGTGCGGGAGATCGTGCTCGTGCGCGGCGCCGCGGAGTGGGGGAGTGCTGACTCGTCCCACGATGCCGGACCCTCTGGCGCTGCCCTGACACGACCGGTCGAGACATCGTCGTCATCGCTCCTTGTGGTCGAGGTCGGGGAGGGGGAGGGTCAGGGCGTAGGAGCTGAGGGTCTTGCCGTGGCCGTCGAGCGTGGGTGAGGCCGTGACGCCGGCGCCCAGGACGCCGGGGATGCGGTAGACGAGGCCGGGTAGTTGTGGCATCTCGACCCGGGTGACCGTGCCCGTCACGGCGTCGCCGAAGTGCGCGGCGATCCGCTCAGGGGTGACGTGCTCGGTCACATGCCGGTAGGCGGCCCCGTCCCGGGGGAACAGGGCCAGGATGAGCGTGTCGCCCTTGTCGCCGGTTCGTGCTGTCGCGATGTCGTCGAGGATCATCGGTCTGCTCCGATCGTCGTCACGGTGGTACGCACGCGGTCCCGGGCGATGTCGCACGAGCGCACCGCGACGACCGAGCCGTGCGAGCGGCGGGCGCCACCACCACCCGTGGGCCCGTTCGTGTACAGCGCTTCGACCTCCCAGCCGGCAGCCTTGGCCCGCTGTTCGTCCGGGGTGTGGACGGCCACGCGCAGCCGCACCTCGGTCGGGTCGCTCGGGTCGGTGAGCCCGCGGAAGGCCGCGCCGGCGCCGATGTACTCGACGTCGATCTGCTCCGGCGTCAGGCCGTGGACGTCGACGAGGCGTGCGCTGACGATCTCGCCGGCCCATCGCGCTCGGTCCAGGCATCGCGGCCCGGCGTAGGTGATCTGCCCTTCGCCCTGCCAGCCCTCGTCGAAACCGAGGGTGACCTTGAGGGTGTCCGGCCGGGTGCGCCCGGTGGCGCCGGACACCGCCACCCGGTCGACCCCCTGCTGCTCGAAGCGCACCGCCGAGAAGTCGGCGACGACGTCGGGAGTCAGGTAGCTCCTCGGGTCGTCGACCTCGTAGAGCAGCTGCTCGGCGCACGTCTGCGTGTCGACGCGGCCGCCGCTTCCGGGGGTTTCGTCAGTATCGCGGTGCCGTCGGAGGCGACCTCGGCGTAGGGAAAGCCCAAGCGAGCCATCCCCTCGACCGGCTTCGTCAGCGGATCGGCGAAGTACCCGCCTGTGAGCTGACCTGCGCATTCGAGAAGGTGACCGACGACCGTGCCCTTGCCGGCGATGTCGGGATCGCTCAGGTCCCACCCGAACTCGTGGGCCAGTGGCCCGACGTAGAGGAGGGGTCGGCGCAGCGCCCGGTCACGACGACGTCTGCGCCGCGGGCGAGGGCTTCGGCGATCGGCTCGGCCCCGATGTAGACGTTCGCGGACATCAGGGGGTGCGGCCAGCGCGACAACGGCTCACCGGTCTCCCACAGCATGGGGTCGAGGTCGGCGACCAGGTGGGTGATGTCGTCGCCGGTGACGACCGCGATACGCAGCCCGTCGAGGCCGAGTTCGGTAGCGACACGGGCGATGAGCTCGCCGGCGGCCGTCGGGTTGGCGGAGCCGGAGTTCGTGATGATTCGCGTGCCCTGGCGATGGCACGCGGGCAGCACCGCACGCATCCGGGCCTCGAGCAGGGGGTCGAATCCGGTGGCCGGGTCCTCGCGGCGCCGCTTGTGGCCGAGGGCGACCGTGCGCTCGCCGAGGCATTCGAAGACGAGGTAGTCCAGTTCGGCGCGTTCGGCCAGTTCGACTGCGGGGTCGATGCGGTCGCCGGCGAACCCGGCGCCGGCGCCGATCCGCACAGGCGTCACGCGGCCCACAGCGGCACCGCCCCGGTGAGTACGGCCACGGCGAGCATGACCAGGCTGGCGGCCCACGCCCACCCGATGAGGTGGCGGATGTGCCGGCCGATGTCGACGCCGGCCAGGCCGACCAGCAGGTAGAACGAGCCGGTCATCGGGCTGATCGGGAATCCGACGGTCTCCTCGCCGAGGATCGAGGCCTGCGCGATGTCGACGCCACTGACGCCGAACTGCTCGCCGATACCGATGAGCACCGGCAGCATTCCGAAGTAGTAGGCGTCGGGGCCGAAGAGCAGCGACAGCGGCACGCCGAGCACGCCGACGATGAGGGGAGTGCGGGCGCCGCACCGGCCGGGATCACCGAGGCGGCGGACTGCGCCATCGCCTCGATCATGCCGGACTCGTCGAGGATGCCGAGGAAGACACCGGCCGCGAGCAGAGTCGAGGCCATGAGCATCGCCCCGTGGGCGTGCGCCTCGATACGGGCGGTCTGCACCTTGAGGCCGGGGTAGTTGATGAGCAGTGCGATGACGACGGCCGCGAGGAAGATCAGTTCCGGGGTCGAGACAGAGAACACGAGCGCCCCGATCGTCGCGAGGGTCAGCACGACATTGACCCAATACAAACGCGGCCGACGCAGGGTGGAGGTCGAGGCGTCGGTGGTCTCGCCCGAGGGCGCGGGGGCGGTGGCGTCTGCGGTGTCGTCGGAGTCGACGGGACCGGTGAACGCGGATGGTCCACCGGCAGCGGCGATGCGGCGCTGCTCCCGACGTCCGAGAATCGCGGCGAACACGAGAACCGTCACGATGCCGGCGATCTGCGCGGGGATGAGCGGCAACCAGAGTTCGTTCGCCGAGACGCCGGTCGTCGTCGCGGCGCGGGCGGTAGGGCCGCCCCACGGCATCAGATTCATGACGCCCGCGCCCATTCCGACGCACGTGGCGAGGACGAGGCGGCTCATGCCGAGACGGTCGAACACCGGCAGCATCGCCGGGATCGCGATGAGGAAGGTCGTGGCTCCGGCGCCGTCGAGGTGGGCGACGATCGCCAGCGCGGTCGTCGCGACGGCGACGGTGACGGGGGCGTTACCGGCGAGTTTGACGATGCGTTCGATGATCGGGTCGAACAGGCCCGCGTCGCGCATGACGCCGAAGAAGACGATGGCGAAGACGAACATCGTCGCGGTCGGTGCGACGCCCTTGATGCCATCGGCGGCGAACTTGCCGATCTCGGTGGGGGAGAAGCCGGTGAGGAGGGCGGCGAGGATCGGGACGCCGGCGAGTGCGACGACGGCGGCGACGCGATTGGACAGCAGTAGCGCGAGGATGACGCCGATGGTGAGGAATCCGGCGAGTGTGAGCATGTCGCTCCCTGAGGCAGGTCGGTGAGGGGATGCCTCAGCATTCAGCGGTGATGGCAATCACGTCCAACATCGATCTCCGCTAGATTCATGCGCTGTGAGCATCGATGTGGATGTCCGTCACCTGCGGGTCCTGCTTGCTGTGGTCGACGCAGGCGGGTTCTCCGCGGCCGCGACGCGCCTGCACGTCGCACAGTCCTCGCTCAGTCGCACGGTGGCCGAGCTGGAGCGTCGGGTGGGGGTCAGGCTGCTGGAGCGCACGACCCGGCGGGTGCATCCGACGGCCGAGGGCGAGCAGGTCATCGCGCTGGCCAGGCATACCGTCGCCGAGGTCGATCGCGCCCTCGCCCACCTCGACGGCTACCTCCAGGGGTCGCGCGGTTCGGTGTCACTGGCTGCTCTGCCCTCGCTGGCGGCCTGCCTGCTGCCGCCGGTGCTCGCCGAATATCGCCGGGAGCGGCCGGATGTCGCGCTGACGGTCGTCGATGGGCTCGCGCGACAGGTGGAGGTGATGGTCGGCGCCGGTGAGGTGGATTTCGCCGTGTCGAGCAGACCCCCAGACGTTGATCGACTCGTGTCGATCCCCATCGCCACCGATCGGTTCTACGCCCTGTGCCCTCCGGGGCATGCGTGGGTCGGCCGGGAGTCCGTCGCGTGGGCCGAGCTCGCAGGCAGCGACTTCGTGCAGTTCACCGCGCAGAGCAGCATCCGCACGCTCGTCGACGACGCGCTCCTGGCCGGTGAGGTGAGCCTCGGGCGGACGACGCAGGCGAGCAGCGTCGTCTCCGTCGCCGGTCTCGTCGCGGCCGGGGCCGGCGTCACGGTGGTGCCGGCACTCGTCGGGCCGCTGACGAGCTTCTCGGGAGCGCACCTGGTCCCGCTCGTGGAACCTGTTCTCACGCGGCAGATCTGGGTCGTCCGCGACCCGTTGAGGCCGTTGTCCCGCGCTGCTCTCGCCTTGCTGGAGGTGATCACCGGTGCGCGGGAGCGTGGGCTTGTTCTGCCCGCGGGGTGTGCGTGGGTGGGGCGAGCACGTGACGCGAAGGGTGAGGAGTGCCCCACGAGGACGACCTCAGGGCTCCTCGGCGATCACTCCGGGTAGGTCGCCAAATCGGGCCGCGGCGTCACTGCTGAGCAGCACCCGGGTGGTCTCGGCGGCATGGGCCGCGATGATCAGGTCGTGGGCGCCGCGAGGCCGGCCCGTGCGACGGGTGTGCGCGATGAGGCGTGCGTGGTGCGCCGCCGTTCCCCGGGTGTAGTCGAGAACCTCCACGTTCTCCTCGATCGCGGCCAGCGCCCGAGCACGTTCAGCAGCGCGATCGACGGTGTCGGCGAGTTCGATCCCCGTCCGGTGCTCGGCCACGGTGAGCGAGGCGATGGCCAGGTCGTCATCGTCGAGCGACGCCTGATCGACGAGGCCCCTCTCGTAGGCGATGAGCATGGTGGTGTCGAGGATCAGGCGTCGCGCCACGGGTCGGGCACCTCCTGTGACACGGCAGCGACAGCACTCTCGATGTCTGCGACGAACTGCTCGTCAGGAGCAGCGATGTCCGCGAGGGCGAGGCGTAGGTCGCGGCCCGCGCGTCTGCGCGCCGGCCGGATCTCGGCGATCGGCCGCTTGCCTCGGGTCACGACGACGGATTCGCCGGCCTCGATCGCGTCGAGCAGGTCGGAGAACTGCCTGGACGCGTCGGTGGCGCTGATCGTTCTCATGACCTCACGATATCTGATAATCAGATTCGGGGCGTCGGTCCTCACTGAGATCCCCGGCCGCCTCGACGGGCGGTGCGATCAGCTCCGGCCGGACTCCACCGCCTGGGCCAGGGAGGCGAGGGAGCGATCGAGGTGTGCCGTGTCGACCGACGGCAGACCGCCGATCTGTTCGGCGATCTCCGGCGGGGTGGCGGCCCAGTCGTAGGTGAGGCGCACGCGGGTCCCCTCGTCCACCGGTTCCAGGTCGTACCGTCAGAACCAGCCTCCACCCTCCAGGACGCCCTCGGGCGAGTACTGCGACGGCTCCCAGGCGATGGCTCGGCCCGGGTCCAGGACCGTGACGCGGTTGTGCATCTCGTACCGGCCGCCGGCGTTGACGTGGAACATCTCGATGCCGAACACCTGGTCGACCTCCGTGATCGGCGGGGAGACTCCTCCAGGCTGCCGCGCACCCAGTCCGTCGGTTCTGTGTGGTGGTGTCGAGCGGGGTCCGTGAGCAGGGCGAAGATCGCCGGGGGTGTGGCGGCGATGGTTCGCTCGGCGATGAGCTGTGTGGCGCCGGCGGGTGCGTTCTCGCTGGTCATGAGGGGTTCCTTCCGTAGAGTGCGGCGACGTCGGGGGAGTCGAGCCATTTGTCGTAGGTCTCGGATTGCGGCCATCCGGCCGGCACGTCCTGCCACTGCTCCTGGCGGCCCCAGGGGAGCAGGTCGATGAGGGCGAAGGTGTGGGAGAGCTGTTCGGTGCCCCGTCCCGCGGTGTGCCAGGTGCGGTACACGGCATCACCGTCGCGCAGGAATACGTTGACGGCGAAGCCACCGTTCGGCGGCGCATCGACGTCGGCGCCGAAGGAACTGTCCGCGGTGGAGTACCACTCCATCTCGTTGCCCACCTTCTCGCGGTAGGCCAGGGCCTCCTGGATCGGGCCCTGGGTGACGATGACGAACCGGGCGTCATAGCCGCGCAGGAACTCCAGGCGGGTGAACTGGCTGGTGAAGCCGGTGCAGCCAGGGCACTGCCATTCGGAGTCCGGGAACCACATGTGGTGGTAGGTGATCAACTGCGACCGGCCGTCGAACAGGTCGGCCAGGCGGACGGGGCCGTCCTTCGAGTCCAAGGTGTAGTCGGGCATGGCCACCATCGGCAGGCGGCGGCGCTGGGCCGCGATCGCGTCGAGCTCTCGGGTGGCGGCCTTCTCGCGGACCCGGAGCTCGTCGAGCTCGCGCCTCCAGGTCGCAGCATCGACGACGGGTGGGAGGGCGGTCTGCTGCGTGGTCATGATGCTCCCTGAGATGGGCTACGGTGGATGTAAACACAGGAAACATCCGTGTGTGAACACCGTAAACTTGCCGGAGGGGAGATGTCAAGGGTGGCCGGGAAATCAGGTCCGTACCACCACGGCGACCTGCGTGCGGCGCTCGTGGCCGAGGGGCTGGAGATCGCCCGCAGAGAAGGGCCGTCCGCCCTGTCCCTGCGCGAGGTGACCCGCCGTGCCGGGGTGTCCCCGGCGGCCGCCTATCGCCACTTCCGCGACCGGGCGGCACTCATGAGCGCGCTCGGCCGCGAGATCCAGGAACTCATGGCGACCAGGATGCGCGCACGGATCGATGCGCAGGGGGACGGCGCTGGTGCCTCGGCCGACATCGCGCGGCCTGGCCCGGCCGAGGCGGAGGAGCGGGCCCAGGTGGCGCTGTGGCGGCTGCGCGGGGTGGGTCTGGGGTACATCGAGTTCGCCGTCGACGAGCCGGGCTGGTTCGAACTCGCCTTCTTCGGAGAAGCGGCCCGGCCCGACGATGCCTCGCCTTCCGACGGTGCCGTCACCGGGCCGGGGGTCAGGCGCGACTCGAGGAGGTCCCGCCGTTCGCGGAACTCCTGGCGGCGCTCGAGGACTGCGTCACGTCCGGCGCTCTCTCCGCCGAGCGGCGAGCCGGTGCGGAGTTCTCCTGCTGGTCGGCCGTGCACGGATGCGCGGAGCTCATGGTGCACGGTCCGCTGCGTGGGGCGGAGCCGCAGGTGGTGCGCGCGGTCGCCGAGCGTGTCGTCGACGACATCATCGTGGGGATTCAAGGCTGACGAGCTCGGTGCGGATCCCCGAGGCCTGAGGTCGCGCGTCACACCGATCGGGCGCATCGTCATCAGATGAACATCACGCAGACGGCCATCTCCCTCAACGTGCCCGAGCCGCGCCTCTCGGCGGAATTCCTGCGCCATCACCTCGGATTCGTCACGGAGATGGAGCACGGTGACGACTTCGTCTCGCTCGCTCATCCGACGGGTGGCTCGAACGTCATCTTCCTCAAGACAGGGCTCGGCACCTTCAAGCCCGCCTCCAAGGCGGGCAGCGCCGGGGAGGGTCTGTTGCTGGTGTTCGTGGTCGACGACCTCGACGCCGCCCACGAGCAGATCGCGCGTGAGGGGGCCACCGTGGTCACGCCTCCCGAGACCGAGCCGTGGGGCGAGCGCTTCTGCCAGTACGAAGACCCGAACGGGATCATCGTGCAGCTCGTGCAGTGGGTGTGAGCGCTGCTCAGAGGATCATCGCGGCGGCCCAGGCGAACAGCAGCATGCCGATGTTGCAGTGCAGGAAGGTGGGGATGACGGTGTCGCGGATGTGGTCGTGGCGACCGTCGGCGTCGAGGCCGGCCGTGGCTCCGAGGGAGATCGTGGAGGCGGGCGAGCCGGCGTCGCCGAGGGCTGCGGCGGCACCGAGCAGCGACATCACGGCGAGGGGTTCGAACCCGAGCATCACGGCCAGCGGCACGTAGATGGGGGCGAGAATCGGCACGCTCGCGAACGAGTCACCGAACCCGATGGTGATGAACAGGCCCACGAACAGCATGACGAACGCGCCGAGGGCCTGGTTGTCACCGATGAGCGCGGCCGACGCCTGGATCAGCGGTTCGACCTCCCCCGTGGCCTGCAGTACGCCCGCGAAGCCGGAGGCGATCGTGATGATCACGGCGATCTGGGCCATCATGCGCAGGCCGGTGGTGAACACGTCGTCCTGCTCCTGCCAGCGGAAGATCCCGGAGACCGAGAGGATCAGGAACCCCGCCATCGCGCCGAGCAGCAGCGAGTCGAACATGATCTGGAACGCCAGCGCCACCGCGAGGGCGACGCACGTGAGGATGAGCTGCAGCGGGGCGATGCGCGTGGTGGCGGCATCGGGGTTCTCCGGGGTCATGGGCTGCTCGAGTGGGGCGCCGTAGTCGCGCGGTTTGCGGTAGGTGACGAAGACGGCGACGAGCATTCCGGCGAACAGGCCCATGACGGGCAGGAACATCGCCTTGGGAGCCATGTCTGCGGTGGCGCTCAACCCGACGCGGGCGCCGACCTGGTTGATGTTGGCGAGAAGGATCTCGTTGAGGAAGATCGCGCCGAAGCCGGTGGGGATGAGCAGGTAGCTGGCGCTGATCGAGCAGGCGAGGATGCAGGCCACGGCGCGGCGGTCGACGCGCAACCGGTCGAGCACGCCCAGCAACGGCGGGATGAGGATCGGGATGAACGCGATGTGCACCGGCACGAGGTTCTGCGACAGCAGCGACGCCACCACGAAGAGCGCGAACAGGCCCCACTTGACGCGGCGTCCGGTGGCAGCCGGGTCGCTGCCGACGCGGCGGGAGACCGCGCGGGCCAGCATCTCGAGCAGGCCGCTGCGCGCGAGGGCGACGGCGAAGGCCCCGATCATCACGTAGGTGAGGCCGACCTGGGCTCCGACGAGGAGGTTGTCGTTGAAGCCGGTGAGGGCGTCCTCCATCGAGAGCCCCGCGTGAAGCGCCCCGAGCATCGCGGCGCTGATGAGGGCGATCGCGACCGGGACCTTCGCGAGGCACAGGGCGATCATCACGACGATCGTGAGCACCACGGCGTTGATGTGATACCCGACGAGCTCGGCGATGCCGTAGATGAGGAGCAGTGCGACGGCGGCGGGCAGCACCCGATGCGTCGCGAACCGGTCACCCCCTTTCCGTTCCGTGGGGGCGGCGACGGCTGTGGCGGCAGGCATGGATCGGCTCCTGTGCGGAGATGGAACGGAGGGGACCCTCAGTGAACCAGGACGGATGCGCGCCGGCGGCATCGCCCAGCACGGGAGACAACGAACCGTCGAAGCCTGCGTTCGACATGACAAGGCCCGGCGACGATGCGATGAATTCGATCTCGGGTCGCCGATCGGGGACGGGCTCCCCGGTCTGCCCATCTCCCGCCTGCAACTGCCCCCGCACGGTCAACCACGCAGATCGCCCGTGAGCACGGGGCCCGTGGGGCCGCGGACTCCACCCCGCGTCGTCATCCCTCGCCGGCCGCCTCCTCATCGTCGGAGCGCAGGTACTGCAGGACGAATGCCGCCAGGGCACACACGGTGGAGATGACGAAGGCGGCGGAGCTGGGCCAGCCGTCCAGGGCGGTGACCCAGTCGCGCTGGTGCAGGACGGTCCCTGCGATCTGGCCGAAGACCACCACAGCACCGAGCAGCACGAACCCGGCCAGAGAGGCCCAGAACAGGGTGTCGAGAAGCTTCTTCATCATGCCTTCCGATCAGTGGGGGAGCGGCAGGAAGCCCATGCCGACCAGCCAGGACAGGCCGACGATGGGGAGCACGAACCAGATGATGAGTGGCACGAAGGTCTTCTTGGGTTCGACGTTCGCGATACCGGTGGCCAGATAGATGGGCGCGCCGACCGGCGGGGAAGCGCCCTCGGTCGAGGTACAGAGCAGCACCGTGCACACGGCCACCACCGGGGGACCCCGAGCGCGGACATCGCGACGACGGCGGGCGCCCCGATCGCCGCCGCGGTGGCGGTCGAGGACAGCGGCGTGGCCACCACGATGCACAGCAGGCCGACGAGGAGGATCACGAGCGGCTTGGACAGGTCCCAGGAGTCGATAGCGCCAGTGATCTGAGGACCGACGCCGAGCTCGGACATGATGTTGGAGGCGGCCAGGGCGGCGAACAGGGAGATGCCGACCGTGGCGAACTGCGGCGCCTCGGCCTTCATGGCGTTGCGCAGCGAGCCCCACCGTCCGCGGAGCCGCTTCCGCCCCTCGATCAGCGCGATCGCCGAGATGAGGATCGGGACGTGGACGATGATCGACACGCTGTCCATGGCCTCACCCAGGCGGTCCGGGTGGGACAGGAAGTCGTAGATCGGGCCGAACGTCAGCGCCACCGGGACGAGGATGCCGATGAAGATCAGCAGCGAGGACCAGCCGGTGCGCAGTGACTCGCGCAGGGGGAGGCGCTGGCGTTCGGAGGCGGCGTGGATGCCGTCCATCCGGGTCCAGATCAGCACGACGATCATGCGGTAGACCACGGCGTACGCGCCCGCCACCAGGAGGGCGACGTACACCTGCCCCGCGGTGACGTCGAGCGCCGCGACCGGAGCGGCGCCCAGGACGATGAACATCGTCGAGTTCGGCGGCAGCGAGACGCCGAGGCCGGAGTTGCCCGCCACGAGCGTCGCCGCTCGCGTCGAGGACCACCCGTTCTCCTTCATCCACGGGATCGTCACCGAACCCACCGTCGCGGCATTGCCTGCCGTGGAGCCGGCCACCAGACCGATCGCGGCCGATCCGGCGGTCGAGACGTAGGCGGCGCCGCCGCGCAGGCGGCCGAAGATCGAGTTGAAGATCTCGATGAGCCGCTCGATGAGGCCGGTCTGGGCGACGATCACGCCCATGAAGACGAAGGCCATTCCCGCGAACGTGACGTCGTTGTTGGCCGCGTCGACCACCGAATCCAGGAGCAGACTCGGGGCGTTGGTACCGCCGACGAGGGATGTGGCGACGAGGGCCACCAGCAGGGCCTCGGCGATGTTGCGCTTGAGGGCGACGTTGCAGACCACCGTGACGGCGATGAACACCGCAAGGGCGACGATGCCCATTCATTCTCCTAAGCGGGACGGGGGGACTCCCGGGGACAGATCGTCACACCGTAGCGGTGATCACGGGCGTCGGGCGGGCTTCGATGCCGTCGCGTAGGCAGTGGAAGAACGGGCGATTGCTGGCATGACTCGCGTCCGGCCGAAACCCCTCACGAACAGACGCCGCATCCGGCGGGGTCACGGCGAACGAAGAACAACACCGACGACGTCGCCAGCGGCCTCGCCCGTCTCGACATCGCGTCTGTGCAGGTCAGGGATGTGCGGCCCGAAGCGCCGCGCGGTCGGCGTCGTCGATGTTGTTCTTCGATCCGGGTGAACGGAAGTCTTGAGCTCAGGCGTCGACGTCTTCCCCGGGATCAGGCGCCCACCGGTCGCGTTCGAGGGCGACGCGCCGCCGCTTCTCGGAGGTGAGCAGCGTGGGATCGCCGAGGGCGTAGGAGTCGCCCATCACCCACGTGGGCTCGTACCCGATGGCGCTCAGCAGTGTCGCGGCGCGGCTGGTCACGGCGCCGGAGACACCGAGGTGCGCGAACAGCGTCTTGACCGGGACGGGTTCGGGCGCGGGGTGGCGTTGGGCCGCCTCCGGGCCCACGGACATGGAGTGCCGGATGGCATGCATCCGGGTCTCTTCGCCGAGGAGGTCGTTGGCGCGTCCGACGGTCCAGCACAGGGCGGCGGCGGTGTTGACGGGTTTCCCGCGGCGCAACGTCTCCGGGGCACCGGCGGCGAGCCGATCGATCAGCGTGCGCACGGCGGCCCGGTACTCGCCGCGCAGCGTCGGGTCGATGAGCGCGTCGATGGCGCCACGCGCCAGATCGTCGACGGCCGTCGCGGCGTCACGCACCGGCCGCGGTGCGTCGGCCAGGTCCAGCGGTCGGTCCACCAGCTCATCGAGGGCGTCGAGGTCGAGCTCGCCCAGCGCCTCGGGCCCGCCCATCACCGTCTCGAGCGCGTCGAGTCGTATCTCCCCGACGCGGGGTCTCGTACCCAGGGCGGCGAGGGCGAGCCGGCGCGCCTCGTCCCCAGGGGTGGGGCGCGACGTGTCGATGGCCTCGAGGTAGTCGGTCGTCAGATCCCGGATCGCCTCGGCGGTCGTGCCCGCCACCATCGGCGTCGTGTGGCCGAGTTCGGCGGCTGCCCGGACGAGCGCCGTCAGCACCTCGGGGACACGCCGCAGGTACGCGGAGTCCGCCATGACCTTGCGCGGAACGAGGTCGAGGAGGATGGCATCGGCGCGTTCAGGGGACCAGCGCAGTGGCTCGAAGAACCCGAGGAATCCGGTGAGCCACACCAGCGTCTGCACGATGTCGACGTCATCGGAGCCCGGCGTGTCGTCGAGATGCGCTGCGGCGCGAGTGGCCAGGACCGAGCGCACGATGGCGTCCTGGTCGGTGTCTGCCGCGTCCATGGGGTAACCCGTACCGCCCTCGGGGAGGCGACGGCACAGCATGCGCAGCAACGGGCGCGTCCCGGGCCAGGTCTCGGTCTCGACCGGGGGGATCATGATGTCTCCCAAGTCGATCGGTCCTTCGAGGCGGGCGCGGGCGTCGGCCGGGGACAGTTCGCGCACCGTGATGGAGCCGGGGGCGGCCTCCCGGAAGCGATCGAGCACCTCCTGGGGGGCCAAGGACAGCGTGAACGCGTCGGCGACGATCCCGACGTTGCAATCGATGTGGACCAGTACGCAGCCAGGGACCCGAGGGGAGAGCGCGAGCAGGATGTCATCGGTGTCACCGGGCGGGGTGCTGAGTCGCCACGCCTGCGTGACCTGGAGCTCGGCAACGGAGCTGACCGCCTCCGGCATGGGTTGACGGCGCGTCTTCAGCTCGCGCCGGATCCGTACCCGCAGGACGTCGTCCTCGATGTACGCGGCGATCACGTGCAGGGCCGCCGTCGTCTCCGCGATATCGACCTCGATGAACGTCTGCACGAGTTCGGCCAGGTCGACGGGCGACTCCGATCGCAGCACGTTTGCCCGGTCCTGCCGGGTCGCCTCGACGATCCCACCCATCACGTCGAGCATCGCGATGCCGTCGGGCGTGCGCAGCGCTTCACGGAACCCGGCGATCAGCGGTTGATCCTCGGCCCGAGGAGAGTCGTGCCGCGCGGTGGGCCGCCGCCGGGTCGCGTCTCGGCGAGGTTCGGTGCGACGGCGTTTGCGGACCATGCTGACCTCCGGATGTCTGGGGCTGGGCGGCGTCCACGCTATCTGAGGTGGCAGCCGGCCGGGACGCCGTCGCGCAGCGGGCTGGGGATGGGTCGGCGTGGTCCCGGCGGACGTCGCCTCTCCGCCCGACGCCCGGCCGCGGACGCCTGTCGGCGCGCGATCGAACGGATGCGGACCCTCTGCTCCTGGTGGGGGAGCAGACCCCGGCGCGTACAAGGGGATCCGCGACTACGTCGTGTTTCACCGACAAGCGGATCATCGCCGTCAACGTCCAGGGCCTCACCGGCAAGAAGAAGGACTTCACGTTCGCTGCCCTTCTCCAAGGTCGTCGCCTTCTTGACGGAGACCGCGGGCACCTTCGACCTCGACGCGGAGCTCGACTTGTGGTTCTCGGGGCTCGGCAAGGTCCGCTTCGAGTTCACCGGACGCACCGACGTGGCACGGCTGAACAAGCTGGTCGCGGGATACGTGCTGTAACGCTGGCGGCGCTCGGGCCCAGTCGATGCGACTCGCCTCGTCTGCTCAGGTCCCGGGACAACAGTGTTCGGCGCTCGCCTGAGAGCGAACCAGATTCGATCACTCACCGTGGGTGCACGTCACAGGTAGCGACGTTGCCAGAGGCCGCAAGGTTGGGTCGACCCTCGGCGCACGGTGAGGCAGGCGGGCATGGGGTCCGGGAAGCCTGGGTCCTCCTCTTCGATCATCGGCGGGTCATCGGGGTAGGCGGGGTCGTAGATGAAAGCGTGAGTGGGACGAGTGCGGAAGCGTTCGCGCAGCTCGTAGGCGTTGTAGAGCATCTCGCAATCGCAACATGCGCCCCTGCTCATCAATCGGTCGAGCAGGGCGGTCGCTCGCGGGGCGCGCAGGTCGCGAAAGCGAGTGATCCATCGCGCCCCGGTGCAGCCGAACTCCAGCATCCGGTAGACGTAGCAGACGAGACACTCGCCCTCCCTGGGCAAGGTCAGGTGCTCGGCCATCACGCGCAGCTCCGTCTCCAGTGTCTGGACGTTCATCAGGTTCCTCTCGCCGGTGGTGTGGCGTCATCTCAGCACCGGGCACCGACAGTCCTTGAGTCCACAAGGCCGTCTGACGTTACGAGCAGCGCGGCCGGAGGGCCTGCATCGCGGCCTGGGTGAGGGGATGAGAACTCGCTCGCGAGCTGCAGGGGCGACCGAACCGCCGTGGACGCGCGTGATGTCGCTGCTGATGAGAAGTTCCGCAACGACCCAGATGCGTCGTCAGACCGCGGCGGAGTCGAGCCTCTTGACCTCGGGTCTCCCAGCAGCGAGTTCGTGCGCCAGATCGTGGGCCGTCTGCATCGCCAGCCACGCGCGGGCCGTACCCACGCCCGCCTCTTCCAGGCGAACGGCGAGGTTCGGGCTGATTCGGGCATGACCGTGGAGGACGCGGCTGAGCGTCACCCGGGAGACGCCGAGGCGGGCGGCGGCTTCGCCCACGCCAAGGCCCAGTTCGTTCACCACGTCCTCTCGAAGCAGCTCGCCGGGGTGGACCGGGTTCGTCATCGCCATGCCCATCTCCTCTCAGTGGTAGTCCTGGTAGTCGACGAGTTCGACGTCGGCTCCAATGAAGCGGAATGTGACTCGCCAGTTCCCGTTGACCCAGATCGACCAATGACCTGCTAGGTCCCCCTTGAGCGGGTGAGTGCGAAACGAGGGAATCGAAAGGTCATCTGGTGTCTGGGCGACATCCAGTGCAGACAGGATTCGGTTCAGCTTGGGCACGTGAGCCGCCTGCACGCCCCGTTTGGACCCGTCCCGGTACAGCCGTTCCAAGCCCTTGTGCCGGAAGCTGACGATCACGAATCGAATGTAACGCGTATCGTTACACGATACAAGGCTCTGTGTGGCGGGCACATGAGGCGCCCTGCCCGGAGTTGGGCCGCTTTCACGTCAGGTGGGCGCGTCGCGATGAGTGGAGAGGGCCCGCGAAGCCGGGCCGGGCCGATCGCGATGGGCCTGTGCGAGCCTCCGGTAGGACGGGGGACTCCGGCGTCGCGTGTGCCAGTGCCGCGTCCAGGGCCGCGCGGATACGCGCCTCCTCCTCGCTGCCGGTCGTGCGCAGACGAAGTGGGGCGGGGAGTCCGGCGGCCTCGAAGATCCTGTCCTTGATGCAGTCTCGCGTCAGCTGCTCGGGCTTGTTCTCATGGAATCCCCACCCGTCCACCTCGATGGCGAGGACCGGTCGCAGACCCACCGACCGGTAGATGAGGAAGTCGACCGAGGCGACTGTGCGGATGAACCGCTGTTGTTCGGCGGTGAACGAGGCGGTCTCGGTGAACAGGTGTGCGAGGCGGTATTGGGGGGCCACGGCCAGGCCTCGGTACCGATCGTGGTCGTCCGCAGTGTGCAGGACTTCCTCGATCAGGGTCCGCGCGAGGTCTTCGGAGAGATACCGCGATTCGCGTCGGACGCGCGCCGCGAAGGGGGCAAGGCGCTGCGAGTAGTCGCGGTACAGCAGGTCGAAGATGGAGACGACGGTGCTCTCGCGCACACCGTCTGGGGCGTGGTAGGCGATGTAGTCGATCAGGTCAGCGAGGTTGCGGCTCTTCGGGTGGCGTCGATGGTGGGTGACGAGCACGAACGTGGAGATGGCCCTGGACACCGCCACGTTGATGAGGCGGGCGTCGTCGGCGTACCGCAATGCGTAGCGACCCCGCCACGAATCGTCGACGACACTGGACATGACGACCACGTCACACTCACGTCCCTGGAATCTGTGCACGGTGTCCGACTGCGCTCGGGGGCCGGAGACCGAGGGCTGGACGGAGACCTCGACAAGGTCGGCCTCGACATCGGAGGTGGTCGCCGCATCTCCCGCAACCGTGCTCGCCATCTTGTCGGCCTGGAGACGATAGGGGGTGATGTACCCCACCTGTCGGCCGACGAGCCCCATGTCGGGGATCACCTCCCGGCGGATGACGTCGATCTCGCGTTCGTTCGAGATTCCTCGTCCACCGCTGAGGGCGCGCATGTGGTTGCCGTCCGCGGTGGTCCACACGTGCATCGACGTCGTGCCCGGCTCCGAGCGGGTGAAGCTGATGAGTTCGCCGTCGTAGAAGGAACGGTTGCAGAATCCGATGATCTCGGGGGCGCAGCGGTAGTGCTCGATCAACCGCGTGCTGGGCAATTCCTCGCCGTAGAGAGCGTGGAGTGAAGAGAGCAGGCTGTGTCGTTGGTGGTCGTACGCCGGGTGCGGCGGTTCGACGCCATCGGGGACACGGCCGGCGATGTGGGGGAGCTGTCGGGTGTCGCCGACGATGACCACGCGCTTGGCGCACGCCATCGCGACAGCGGCGATCAGCAGGTTGACCTGGGAGGCCTCGTCGATGATGAGCAGGTCCACGAGGTGATCGGAGGGCAGATTCGAGGCCAAGGAGTGACACGTGCTGAGCACGACCGGGTAGTCGACGAGGAAGCCGGGGGCGGCTCGCCAGGCCCTGTCCGCGTAGGTCGTGTGACTGCCACGGCTGTAGCGGTCTCGGAGTGCGTGCTGCAGCCACGTGGTGGAGGCACCGGTGTGCTCGGCGACGAGGCTCGGAAGATCCGCGCGCTCGAGTCGAGCGCGGACGGTGCGCAGCCCGGCATCCAGTTCCTCGATGCGACGGCGGTAGTACGTCTCCTGGAGGCGGAGGACGACATCGATGTCGTCGGTGTCGATCGTGCCGGTTCTGCCGTAGCGGAGGTAGCGACGCACCCGGGTCAGCAGACCCGGCGTCGTCGCGTCGACACTGGTCTCGGCGAGGTAGTCGAGGATCTTCGCTGACGCCTTGCGTAACAGCGGCAGGGTGTCCAGCGCCGGGAGCTCGCGCCCCTCGACATGGCGGAGAAAGTGGCGATGCTCCACGCGGTAGGCCGCCAGCTCGGATTCGAGGCGGGCCCGGTCGCGGTCGTCCTGCTGGGCTCGCCTGAGACGCGCGGTGAGGCGTTCCATCGCTTGCTCGGTGGCAGGGTCATCCGGAGCGGCTTGCGACATCGCTGCCTCCACGGCCGCGATGCGGGCCGCCTGGCCGGCCACGAAGGCGTGCTGGTTGTCCCGGTTTCCGAGGGCGGCTGCAATGTAGCCGACACCGAGGGCGTCGAGCTTCTCGCGCACGTTGTCGACGGCCGCGTTGGTTGATGACACCACCGCCACACTCATGTCGCCGGCCGCGACCGCACTGGCGACGATGTTGAGGATGGTCTGGGTCTTACCGGTACCCGGCGGCCCCTCGATCACGGAGATCTGGTGTGCGAGAGCCATGTCGACGGCGTCCCGCTGGCTGATGTTGGAGCTGAACGGGTAGAGGGCGGGGGTCGGTTCTGCGAGTCGGTCGAGAGAGACACCGTGGAGGTAGGTGGCAAGAGCGCTCTCTGGGTGGACGAAGGAGAGGGCACTCACCGCGCGTCGAGTGGGGTCGCCGGCGGGTAGCGAACGCCCGAGGGCACGCCAGTAGTCGAGGATCGCTGACGCCTCCCCGGGAGCAGCCGCCGTCTTCAGGAGCTGCACGTCGTGGGAGGGGAGCAGATCGTGCTTGAGGGCGCCCCGGTCGTTGCGCCACGTCACACGGGTGTGTTCTCCGAACCGCGTCATCGACGTGGCGCCGGGGCAGATCTGACCGCGGACAGCGAGGCGCTCTTCGGCGGGCACAGCCTCTGGATCACCGGTTCGCACATCGACGTTCGCGCGACTGTAGGTGTAGGTCTTGCTGCTGCGGTGGAAGGTCACCCGTAGCGTGTCGCCCGTCCACCGGTACTCACGGAGGTCCTCGGTCCTGTCCCTGATCCGCCCGGTCTTCGGGTCAGGGAGACGGATGAGGTGGTGTTCTGCGTCCACGTCGAACTCCCTGATGCTGAAGTGTTTTCGATGACGCCATCGTGCCGGACACGAGGACAGCGAGGGCTCCCGGGCGGCAGGCGGCTTTGCCCTGGATCGGCACGGGCTTCCCGCGGACCGGAGTCCACCAGCGACATGCCCACGATGAGGCGCTCTCTACTCGCCGTCCACGCCGTCCTCGCTGAGGGCTTGGGCGAGGTCCTCGGTCGTCATGTGGGACCTCTCCACGGCACTCCCGTTCTCGGTGAAGGCGACCCCTTCACTTTCGAGCACCTGGCGCGGATCGTCGCTCCGCCCCTCCTCGACCCAGTGGAAACTCCCGGAGATCCAGCCACCGGTGCGCAGCACCCGGTGCGCACCGGGCACGGCGGTGGTGGCGAGGTAATTGCCGATCGGTTGGGGAGCCGATCCGATCAGAGCAGCCAAGTCGCCGTAGGTGGTCCATCGGCCGGCGGGGATAGTGGATCGCCCCGGGTTCAGTGGAGAGCGGGTTGTGCCGGGCCGGTGGTTGTCGGCGCGGTGGTCAGTTCAGCGTAGTAGATGCTCTCGAACTCGACGGGCGGGATGTCGCCGCAGTATGAGTGCAGGCGGGTGTTGTTGTACCAGTCGACCCATTCGAGGGTGGCGAGCTCGACGGCGTCCAGGCCGCTCCACGGTCCACGACGCCAGATCAGTTCCTTCTTGTACAGCTTGTTGAGCGCTTCGGCGGCAGCATTGTCGTAGGAATCGCCGACGGAGCCGACCGAGGCCTCGATGCCTGCCTCGGCAAGGCGCTCGGTGTAGCGAATCGAGACGTATTGACATCCTTTGTCGGAGTGGTGAATGAGTTGGGATAGGTCTGAATGTTCGCGTGACCGATTCCAGAGGCCGTGCTCGAGTGCGTCCAGGGCCAGATCGGTACGCAACGATGTGGATACCCGCCAGCCGACTATTCGCCTGGAGAACAGGTCCATGACGAAGGCGACATAAACGAACCCGGCCCAGGTCGAGACGTAGACATCCCACGCGAGTGAGGTGTCAACATCAGGCTCAGGCAGCCGCGGGCAGAGCGGCTCGTGGGTGCGCTGGCCAGGCGGTCGCGTCGTCCCATTCCTGCCCGTGGGTCAGGCACCACCAGAGCTTGCCGAGGAGCTTGTTCGCGAGGTTGCGCAGAGCGGCGTTGTGATGGTCGCCGGCGGCGCGGCGGGCGTCGTAGTGGGCTCGGGCTGCTGGCGAGCGGGTCAGGGTGGCGAAGGCCCACCAGTGGCAGGCGTCGCCCAGTCGCTTGTTCCGGACCTTGCGCGCCTTGACGTAGTGGGAGCGGCCGGAGGACCTGGTCACGGGTGCGGTGCCCGCGTAGCAGCGCAGCGCAGCAGCGGTGGGGAATCGGGTGGGGTCGTCGCCGATCTCGGCCAAGACGCGCGCGGCCAGGACTGGCCCCAGTCCTGGTGCGCTGGCCACGATCGCGGCCTGGGGGTGTTCGGCGAACGCTGCTGTCAGGGCGGCTTCGAGCTCGTCGACACCGGCGCTCATCGTCTTGGCCACAGCGATCAGCTGGGCGGCTGCTGTGCCGAGGGCAGCTTCGACGGCGGGTGGCTGGGCGAGGCCGTCTGCGTGTAGTGCCGTGAGGAGCTGGTCGACCAGGGGTGGGTCGTTGCGTCGGCCGCAGCGATGCAGCGCCGCGACGAGGCGTCGGCGGGTCAGCGTCCTGGCGCTGCTCGGGGTGGGGGCAAGGCCCAGGACCTCGATCGCGGCCTTGTGCTTGAGGTTCGGGAAGGCCAGGAGTGCTTGGGGGTAGTACTCCATCAGCAGCGATCGCAGCCGGTTGAGGACGTCGTGCCATGCCCAGATCGCTTCCTGGTGCTGGCGCGCCAACGCCTTCAGCGCCAGCCCTTGCTCGCTGATCGCGGGCATCGGGCGGTGCAGGTGACGGTCGGTGCGCAACACGTCGGCGAGCAGCGCGGCGTCGCGGGCGTCGGACTTTCGCCCGGACTGGGAGTGTCTCTCCCGGTAGCGGGCCACGGCGCGCGGGTTCAGCGGGTACACGGTGAACCCGGCAGCAACGAGCGCGACAACGAGCAGGTTCTTGTCGGTCTCGATGCCGACCGGGGTCTGCTCGGGCGTACCGCCGTGCTCGGCGATCAACGCGAGCAGCTCGGTGAAACCGGCGACGCCGGTGTCGATCCGGGTCTTGCCGACGACGGCGCCGGCCTCGTCCATGACAGCGACGTCGTGATGCCCCTCAGCCCAGTCGATGCCGACGGTGACAGGTGCCATCCACTTCTCCTCGTCCCTTCCACGCGGTCCGACGGTCGGACCGGTGATGAGCATCGGGACGAGCACGGCGACCTAATGGAAGCGCTCAATGGCGCGGCATCTCACAAGCCGATGATCTGGTCCCGGGCAACTGGCAGGGCCACCGTCTACGTTGAGAAACCTCGGCACGGCCGAGCCTTGGTGAAGCACAGGTGAGTGGACACCCGCCAGCAGCTCACCACCAGCATCGACCCTACGGGTCAGTGAAATCTCAGTGGCCCCTGCCAGGAGCCGCCACCCCGGGTGGCTCCACCATTAGGTGATGTCGGCGACCCACCGCCGATCCGGGACCGGCGCGGTGAAGTCCCGCTCCAGCCGGTCACCCGGGGTGGCCCGTGCCGGATCTGACCTGGTGGTCCTGGTGGTGCGGGAGTTGGGGACTCCGGCCAGGCCCAGGGCCCGCATCCGTCGCTCGACGGTACACCGCGCGACCGGCTCCTGGGGCCAGGCCCGGTTGTACGCTTTCCACAGCTTTCTTACCCCATACACGCCAAGATTGTCCGCATGGAGAACTTGCAAACGTTCATCGATCTGGGCATCCATCACTGAACGCGACGATACTGGACGGGACTTACGCGCGTAGTATCCGCTCGGGGCGATCTGCACGCCGGACTCGGTGAGTTCGCGACAGATCGGCTCGACCCCATGTTCATCGCGGTGCGTATCGATGAAACCATCGATATCGGTCAGCGGCGGTCGAGCTCCGCCTGCGCGAAATACGCACTCGCTTGACGCAGAATCGTGTTCGCCCGGCGCAGTTCACGATTCTCTTTCTCCAACTCGGCGATCCGAGCTGCTTCCATACTGGGCACGCCCGGGACCTCCCCGGCATCGACGCGTTCGCGCTTGACCCAATTCCGCAACGAGTCGCCATTGATCCCCAGCTGCTCACCGACCAGCCGGCACGCTCGCGAGACCGGCAGGCCCGGCTCGTCTGCGATGCGATCCCGGACCAGCCGGATCGCCCGCTCACGCAGCTCCTCGGGGTACTTCCTTGGTGCAGGCATAACTCCATCCTCCTGGGGAGATCAAGCCCTCCACACTTCCCGGGGCGATCCACTACCGCGGCCGCAGCGTCGTAGGCCGTTCGCGCCCGCCGAACGCACACCATCCCGATCTTAGAATCCCGATTAGTGCCTTAACCGTGCATTAAGCCGACACATCATCGCAGGTCTAGGGCCCACGACCCTCAGAAACTAGGATCAGTGACCCAACTCGGACAGAGAAGAGGCACGGCCAATCACATGAGGTCGGCGCGCAAGTCTGGAGCGCGCCGACTTTTCCCATACGGGCGACTCAAAGACGCGACAATCAATACCCCGCTATCTGACACCCCGATTCTGCTGTCGCGCCTTGATCTCCTGCCCCGTATCGAAGACTTGGACATTAACAGCCCCCTCCGCCCGCGCCAAGAGCTGCGCAATCAATTCTCTCGAAGCGCCCCGGTTCAAGTTGGTCGATACCCACAGGCGTCCGCCATCTTCCAGTGGAACCTCTCTCGCTCGCGCCCCTACTGGGAGTGGGCCTTTCGAAACTCGATCATTAATCTCTACCCGATCCACTCCTGCCATATTCGCAATGATCCGGGCGGTTTCTCGCACGGCTCTGGCTGCGGGAAGTCTCGCACTCTGAATGTCCTCAGGTACGTCCCCGCCTCGAAGTTCGAAAGTACTCGACTTTCCCCGAACCCGGTCGTATCTCCATTCAAGCTGCCGCGTCCGAGAGTTCGCGCGTCCGATCTCGCCCGTCTTCCGGATATATTCTTCACCGCCAACTGCCAGCAACTCGTCGTCCAGTCGACGCACAGTAGTGACGGGCACATCGGTGGCCATCAAGACGCGGATCTGGTCGCTGTCGGCGCCCGCGAGGTGTCGCGCAAGGTCCTCTACGGTAGGGATCCCGCAAGCCCTAACTAAATCGCAGGCGAACGCAAGATCCGCCTCTGTCGGCTCCTCGTCCTCAGGGAACCGATCTGCCAGGAAAGCTTCGAGACTTTCCAGAGAGATTTCGACGCTTCCTTGTTCGTTGTCGGGCAGCTTCAGATCGTCGACCTGTGCGATTGAAGTACCATGAGTAGCCGCGGCAGGCGATTGGGAGGGTTTGCCAGGACGCGATCGATGGATTCGAAAATCTCATCAAGGGCCTTCCGTGCGTCAGCGGCTGCACCGAAGAGCTGATCTACTGTTGCCTGGTCGTGCAAAGTGACTGCGTGATAGGCTTCGCCCTTGTATCGTCGCGCATGCTCGAACTCAGCCCAGGCGTGCGCTGCGACTGTTCGAACCTGGATCTCCAAACCGCCGAACTTCTTGAAATAGTTTGCCAAGTAACCTTGCCTAATGAGCCACCCTGAGTCACCAGAGCCCACTCTTTCGCCAGTAACCACTAGGTGGATGCAATCATATCCTCGCTTTTTCACAGGGCGCTCATCACCTGGGTTTCGATCCTCGTTCTCTTTCACATGGAATCGGACCCGGACCAGTTCCGCCACTCTGTCTCGATCAGTCACGGAGTAGGTGATAATTCGTGCTGCGACTGTGTCTGTGACCTCGGCCATTGGGTTGGGGTATTCCTTGTGCGCACACTTCTTCAGGAACGACTCGATGGTCTTGGCGCGGGCTGTGATGACATGCGCCTTGATCGACGGCTCGGCGAGAAGCCTCGATAATACGGCCTCCGCCTCCCGGGCGGCCTGGGGCAGCCAGTCCCAGTTGCAGTAGTCGTCTTGCGAAAGATCGGCGGTCACGTCAAGTCTCCATCGTCGGCGCTACTTGCGTTTGTAGGGTTGAGGGGGTGGCCCGTCATCAGCTGTACCACCTGGCGGAAGTCGGCTCTGCGGTCGAGGGTGGTGAAGGGGTCGTCGTAGGGTAGCCGATGCCGCTCCCAAAGTGGACAGTTGTCCTGCTGGCTGCCGACATTTGCGAGGGGTTTTGGGGTTCGCCCATTTGTTGTCGCCAGACCGACAGAACCGAGTTTGGGACCAGCCGGCCGTTTGCGTGTACGTGCACTCACGGTGGTCGTATCCGTACAGAACTACAAACTGGGTTCTATATATCGTGCAGAGGTCCTCTACCGTCACACCCAACATGATCGCCACCACCGTGTCGATCTCTACCTGCTCGTGGGCCGATCGACCGCGCGGCGCAGAGGCGTGCCAGGCGTCCACTCCGGCCCGATCGGACGCTCGTCGTACCGCGGTAGCATCGGGATGTCCGCGGCCTCCCGCAGGTAGTTGACGCGGGAGGCGTACAGACCGGTCTCACCGGCGGATTCGCTGCCCTCAGCCGCCGGTCTGTGGGGCGAGCACGCTTGCGAGGCGACTGTTCTGGGTGCGCGAATTGGTGATGTAGTGCGACTCGTCGATGACGACCGCGTCCCACCGATGTTTGTGGAGGCGGGCGAGGTAACGGTCGTTCTTGAGGGTGTCGATCGAGATGCTGGCGCGCTTGTAGAGGCCGAACGGGTTGCGCGTCGCGGGCAGGCGGCGGCGGACGCGCTGATACCCACCGAGTCGAGCCGCACGAACGGCAGCGCGAACCGGCACCACAACTCGTGCTGTATTTGCTTGAGCACGTGAGGCGGGGTGACCACGAGGACCCGCTCGCCTCTTCCCCGTCGGACGAGTTCGGCCAGGATCATGCCGATGTCAGGCGCCTTACCGAGGCGCACCGCGTCGGCGAGCAGGATGCGGGGGCGCAGCGTGTCGGGGTCGAGGGCCTGCTTGATCGCGGCACGCTGGTAGTCGAGGGCGTCGGCGAGCATCGAGCCCGTGACGGCGAGGGTGTCGTCGTCGATCGGCAGCGCCGTCTTGCGAAGGGTGGCCTCCAGCCACAGGCGCGCCTTCTGGTGATTGCGGGAGGAGTCGGCGACGACCCTGGTCTGGCGCGGGTCGAACGGGGTGATCGTGTCGAGGCCCTCGAAGAACTGCACCGTCGAGCCTGCGACGAGCTCGGAGAGCCCCTGGCAGGTGATGAGAGTGCCATCGCGGGTTGGGCCGACGTGTGTGACGAGCCACTCCTCGTCGCGCACGAGCACGAGAGAACCAGGTGCGACGCTCTCCAGCGTCGAACTCCCCGGGGCCCCCTGCATGGAGACGTAGTGACATGCAGGACGCGCCGGTTCGTCTGGCCGCCGCGAGAATTGGCGAAGTCCAAAGGTTGGTGTACGCCATCGCCGTGCACGGCGCAGCCCGTTCGCGGTCAGGAGGTAACGACGGCGGCATCGTGCTCGATGTCATGGGTAGAGCCAACCGAGAATTCCGTTCGGGTCGCTGAGGATCTTGTCCTGCGCCGGGCGCGGTGACTTCTGCTGGCCCTGGCTGCCGACACCGGCTGGGCGGGGCTGAGAGGAAGGCAGGTCGCGCGGGATGAAGAAAGTCGTCGCGGTGCTGGTTGGCCTGCTGCTACTGACCTTGGCTCCGCTGGTGCTGCCGATCATCGGCGTCGTGTGGGGTGTGCTCACGCTCCGATCTACTCGGAATGCGAACGGGGAGCATGCCGGTCGACGTCGATGGGCCGTCGTCGCCATCGTCGGCAGCCTGGTGTTCGCTGCGCTCGTCTGGCCGCGGATGGGTGGCGCCGGGAATTCCGACGAGGTCGCCGGGACGCCCTCGTCGACGACGGCGTCCCCGACCTCCGCGATCACACCGCCCTCGACTCCGACCTCGCCCCTGACCTCTGTGGCGTCGACGCCCGTCGAGACACCGGCCGACGAGGTCGCCGCCACACAAGCCGCTACCTCTTCCGCTCCGGCGGAGAGATCGGATGACGGAGTGAGCGCCGCTTCCGGACTGGTCCCAGTCGTGAGCATCGTGGACGGCGACACGATCAGGGTGCGTATCGACGGTCGTACCGAGCGGGTGCGCGTCATCGGCATCGACACGCCTGAGCTGAGTGGCGACGAATGCTACGCCCGGCAGGCATCGAGCAAGATGCAGTCACTGGCGCAGAGCCGCTCGGTCCGGCTGGAGGCCGACCCCACCCAGGACGATCGTGACCGGTACGACCGTCTGCTGCGCCACGTCTTCCTCGCCGACGGCAGGTCGGCCGCCGAAGTGCTCATCGCCGGCGGGTTCGGGCGTGAGTACACGTACGCCGCTGACTATCGCTACCAGGATCAGCACCGCGCCGCCGAGGTCACCGCGCGTTCGACGAGCAAGGGGATGTGGGGGAGCGGTTGCGCCGATGGCCAGGTCGGCGGCAACGACGGCGGACGGAAGCAGGGAGGCTCCACGCCGAAACCCGCGCCGCGTGTGACGGAGAAGGCCCCGGCACCTGCAGCGGGCAGCTGCTCCATCAAGGGCAACATCAACGACGAGGGCGAGCGGATCTATCACGTGCCCGGCGGCCGGTCCTACGACAAGACGAAGATCACGGAGAGCAAGGGCGAGAAGTGGTTCTGCAGCGAGTCCGAGGCACGTGCTGCTGGCTGGCGTGCGGCGAGGGGGTGAACGGACGCCTGGATGCCTCACACGTCCGCCCGCTGCAGACCAGACAGTGTGGGCGTCAGCTCACGCGTCGGACCCTGGCCCGCAGCTCCTCGGGTGTCAGCCACGGCATTCGCCGGTGGATCATCCGGTGACAGTTCGAGCACATCAGGGCGAGATCGGTCAGGCGTGTCACCGTCTCGCCGGTCGCGTGCAGCGGCACGACGTGGTGCACCTCGATGTAGCCGTCGCCGACATCTCCGTAGGTCGCCCCGAAGTCGAACTCGCACACCTCACACGTCAGGGCTCCGTGGCTGCGCAGCACGGCCTCGATCTTGCGGGCGCGCAACCTCGGATCGCGCTCACGACGGAGGTGATGGGTCAGGATGACGCGGCCCTCATGGGCTTCGGCGGGCAGGTCGACATCCGACGCGCTGGGTGAATCACCAGTTGCGACCGACCCTTCCCACAGACGGCGCGTCGTTGCAGCGATTGCCACCATGTCGTCGGGCGAGGTCGCGAAGGCCTCGGCGACCCGTCGGGTCCACTCGCCCCCGCGCGTCCGCGACCCCTTGTACGCCGGATGAGCTGTGCGGATGTCCTCCAACTTGCGGCGCACGCTACCCGGGCTCCGAAACTTCTCATCCTCGTCGGCCAGGGCGCGGTTCTCCGGCAGCGCCCTCAACAGCCGGCTCAGCTCGTGCACCTCAGGGTGACTCTCGCGGAGATCAGTCCAGCCATGCCGATGGAGCACGCCGGCAGCGACGATGATCTCGTCTGCCGTCCATGCTGGTGCGCGGTGCTGGGCCACGCCGCTCATCGTAGGACCATCGCTGGCGTGGCGGTTGGCTTGAGCCACGACCTGTGTACGTCGTCAAGCGGACTGTGGCACTGGCTATCTCGGGAGGTGGGAGTCGATGGCGGCTGGAGTTCGTTCCTGCGGTTCCCAGATCTCCAGCACGTCCCAATCGACGTCACCAGCACTCGCGTCGATGAGGTCCCGCACCCCCGACTCGTCGAGCCCAGTACGCCATGCGGTGACGAAGAGACCAGGTGCCGCCTCGACCGCTACCGCACCCAGGTCATGCCAGGTGTGCGCGATCGCGCGGGCCGTCATTGACGCAACTCTTGGGCCGTAGGTGACCACGGCGCGGGTATGGGGCCCGGCTGCGGCCAACGCGCGGATGCTGTACCCACCATCGGGGTGTGGGCGCGCGCGAACAGAATCACCCCAGGTCAGAGGAGTCCACACGGAACTCGTGACAAGCCGGAAGAAGCTGTCTCCGACGGGGAGAGTGAGGACGGGATCCCCCAGAAGGCACTCGGGCAAAGCGTCGCCGACGGCGGGGAGCCACAGTTCGGTCGGCGCGGTGTTCACGCCGCGATTGTTGCAGCGCCGACCTTTCGGCGCCGGCCCCTACTGTGGGCCTGTGGACGACAGTCTGGAGCGCTGTCTGGTCTGAACGGCGGTCTGATCAATGTTCGTGTGCGTCGCGCGGGCCGTGCACTTCGCTGCAGTGACTTCGAGGGAGAGGCGTCTCAAGACGCATCTACGTTCACCAGTCTGGAACGTGTATCCGTCGCACCGTCACGCCCAGGTACGATGTAGTCACGTAGCTACAACCGGGAGGTGTGTCATGACGAGCGTGTCGTCTCGTGAGTTCAACCAGAACACCAGCGCGGCGAAGCGAGCCGCTGAGTCGGAGGTCGTCTTCATCACCGACCGTGGGCGGCCGTCGCACGTCCTCATGTCCGTCGAGATGTATGACCGCCTCCGTGGGCGAGGCAGCCTCTACGACGCGTTGGCGATGCCGGATGCGGACGAGGTCGAGTTCGAGGCCCCCCGCGCTCGGTTCGACGCCCGTGTCCCGGACCTCGGATGAGGTATCTCCTCGACACCAACGTCCTGAGCGAACTGCGCAAGGTCGCGTCGCCGAAGGCCCACCCACGCTTCGTCGCGTGGGCGAAGACTCATCCGGCCACTGAAGCGATCAGTGCTGTCACGCTGTTCGAACTCGAAATCGGAGTGCAACGCATCGAGAGGCGGGACCCGACTCAAGGGGTTCGGCTGCGGCGCTGGCTCGAAGGGGTGCAGGCGACGTTCGACGGCAGCGTCCTGCCTCTGGACGCCGACGTGGCTGTGCGCGCGGCGCGCTTCCATGTGCCTGACCCGGCGTCAGACCGAGACGCCTTCATCGCCGCAACGGCTCAGGCGCATGGCCTGGCCGTCGTCACCCGCAACATCGCCGACTTCGAGACGTTCGGCATCCCCCTCGTCAATCCTTGGGGGGTAGCCATCCCACCGATGCTGGAGGACGCCGCGGGTCACCCTGCCGCCGACCGGAGACCAGCGCGCATCCGGCGGTCGGGGGACTCGCCCGGCGTCGTCATCGAGTCCTGCCTTCTCGTTCCATCAGGGGCTTGGTCAAGTCGCCTGCGCGGGTGACCCGCGACCTACGGACTGCGCGAGACTGCAGCACGAGAACGCGACCTGCCACGTCCACGAGAAGCGACCCCGGGAGGCCTCGCCATGACACGCACCCACCTCGACGAACTGGCCCGCCTCCTGGGCGGGGAGGCCTCCGCGCGTTCGAGCGCGCAACTGTCGACTCTGCCCCAAGACCCCACGGTGACAGTCGCCGGGTACGGCAAGCTGCAGCTCCCCCTGACGGCGGCCCATGCGAAGAAGCTCCTTGCCCACGGAGAGCCTGCGCCGTTCGGCAAGGGCGAGGAGACGCTGCTGGACACCGACGTCCGTCACACGTGGCACTTTCCGAACGCCCACGTCGACGTGGACTGGCACGGCCGACTCGACGACGTCCTGGAGGAGGCCCGCAGCGCGCTCGGGCTTCCCACGTCCTGCCGGTTGGAGGCGGAGTTCCATTCGCTGCTGGTCTACGAACGCGGCCAGTTCTTCGCGCTGCACCAGGACTCGGAGAAGGACGACGCGATGGTGGCCTCGCTCGTCGTCGTGCTGCCGTGTCCGTTCTCCGGGGGTGAGCTGGTCGTCCACGGCCAGGGAGGCGCGCGCGAGTACGGTGGATCGCGGACGGACGCGACGCTGATCGCCTTCTACGCCGACGTTCTGCACGAGGTGCGGCCGGTCCGCACCGGCCACCGGGTCGCCCTCACCTACAACCTCCTCCTGCGCGGCGACACCTCGGTGCGGGAGGTCGAACGCGACGCCGTCGCCGACGCGGCAACCCTGCTCAGGGCCCACTTCGAGACGCCCGAGACCCCGCCACACGGGGGAGCGCCGACCACGCCGATCCGGCTCGCCTACCTGCTCGACCACAGCTACACCCCACGCGCACTTGCGCAGGGACTAGGCCGCCTCAAGGGGGTGGACGCCGAACGCGGCGCCGTGCTCACCGCTGCCGCGACGCGGGCAGGATGCGAGGTGACGCTCGCGCTCGCCGACGTGCACGAGGTGCGCGACGCCTTCAGCGCCGACGAGTACCTCATCGACTCCGACGCCACGATCACCCACTGGCTGACGCCCGATGGCGACGTCGTCGAGGCAGGTCTCGGGCTCGGCGACGACATCGCCGCCACCACCCCGTCGCGGTCGTTGCGCGCCTACGCCAGCGAGCACGAGGGGTACATGGGCAACTACGGCAACACCGTCGACCGGTGGTACCACCGCGGCGCCCTGCTCATCTGGCCGACGCACCTCGCTTTCGCCAACCGTGCCCAGACCGCCCCGGTCCGGGAGCTGCGGCACCTGCTGATCCGCCTCGCCGACCAGGACGACGCCGCTGTGGCCCGCGACCTGCGCGGGCTTCTCTCGACATGGGCGGACATCGTCCGCACCTCCCGCCCGAACCGGTCCCTCCACCGCGCGCGACGTACTCGCGACGCGGACGGCGGTGAGGTCGCCGCCTTGTTCGACCTCACCCTGGCGCTCGCCCGCTTCCTCGACGACGAAACGATCGTCGATGCCCTCCTCGACCCCTTCCTCCTCGACGACCTCCGGCCCGAGGCGGCCGTCAACCTCATCGGCGCGTCCGAGGTCCGTGGGCTGGCCTGGACGACGGCTCGTGTCGGGAGCTGGTCCACACCCGCCGGGCGCTGGGGCCACCACACGTTGCGCGAGGACTGGGTCGAGAACCTGCCCGAGTTGTGCAGCGAGCTCGCCCCGCGGCCGGACCTCGCGCATCTCGTGCTCGAACGGGCCTGGTCATGGCTGCGCACCCGGATGGAGGCGTGCGTGGGGGTGGCGCCGACGTCCACCGTTCGGAAGCGGCTCGCCGAGTTGGGCGAACTCCTCGCCGCGGTCCTCGGTGGGGTGGGCGAGGTCGATGACGACACGGTGCGCGCGGACGTCACCGCGTGGTGCAGGGGGTGGAGTCGACGACGATCGCTGACCTCCTCGTGGCCGCACTGGACGCAGCCACGTCGTGGGAGGAGGACTGCAAGCAGCGTTCGGGGCTGCGCGACCTTACCCCGCTCGCGACGGCCATCCTCAAGGCCCGAGCCGATACCCCCGCCCGCGAACCGGATGACTGGTCGATCACGGCTCCGGCCGGCTGCGCCTGCGACCTGTGCGAGAAGCTCGCCGACTTCCTCACCGACCGCGAGTCGCGCGGGCTGGAGTGGCCGCTGAAGAAGGACGGCAGACAGCACATCCATCACATGATCGAATCCGCCGAGCTGCCGATCACGCACACGACACGTCGGCAAGGCCGGCCGTTCGTGCTTGTCCTGACCAAGACCTCCGAGGTGTTCGAGCGCGAGGACCGCACTCGCGTCGAGGCAGTCCGTGACCTGCGCCGCATCCAAGAGGTCTGATTCGTAGGAGGAGTCTGCGATCTCCCGGCGAAGTCTGACGTAGACATTCGTTGACAGCTGGCTACGCTGGATGGATGAAGACCATCACGGTGGGCCAGTTGCGGCAGAACCCGACGGCGATGCTCGCTGACGTGGAGGCCGGCGAGACCTACCTGGTCACCCGCCACAACCAGGAGATCGCCCGCATCGTGCCGCGCGCCTACGACATCGACCTGCTGCCACCCAAACGTCGCACCGGCTCACGCCTCGCAGAATTGCCCCGGCACGAGTTGCGCACCGCCGCATCCATCGACGATCTGCTGGCCGACGAGCGCGACCGGTGACCGTCTACTACCTCGACTCCTCCGTGGCCACGCGGGCACTCCTGGGCCACTCACCCTCGGCCGCCTCCTGGATCGACCGGACGATCGCCGACGACCGGCACACTGTCGCCTCACCACGCATCCTGCGAACCGAGCTGACCCGGGTCCTGCGCCGCGAAGGTCTGCCCGTCACTCGGCGCGACGAGATCCTCGACGTGGTGTCCTTGGTGCCTGTGACCGAGGGAGTGCTGGCCGCATCGGAGGCCATCGAGCCGCACGTGAAGACACTGGATGCGATCCACCTGGGGTCGGTGACCGCCGCCGGACTCGATGCCACGATCGTCAGTCACGACGCGGACATGCGCGCTGTCGCCAGATCCCTCGGGTACCCCACCTTCGACCCCGTCGAGGACTCGTGACACGCGGCATCATCGACCTGCCCCGCCTCCTTGCGAGCCCACCTGCATCGGTCTACCTGCGCCCACCCAAGGCTGAGCGGTACTGCCCCGGCTGCGGAGCGCGCACCGATCGCCCCGAGTAGCGTCGGGCTGTGACCTCGCTACCCAACGTCCACAACGCCTTCGGCGCCCGATGGGTCCGTCCCGGCGTGGAGGGCGGCTTCTCGGTCGGCTACCGGTCGGCGGAGAACCTGCTCGTCAAGGCACGGCGTGCTCTCATCGCTGGGGATGACGGCAAGGCCGCTCGCTACATCGACAAAGCCGCCCTCATCCCCTGGGACGACCACGAGGAGCACGTCCCGGCCGTCGTCGCCGCCGAAATGGTCCTCTTCCTTCAGATCGTCAACGGCTTGGACCGGTGCGTCGAGGGCGAAGACCGGTGGATCGACGGACCCGCCGCCGTCATCGACTCCGATTCGCCTGCGCGGCGCGACGTGGCGACGGCCCTGCGCGACGTCCTCATCACCGAAGGGTCGCTCAGCCCAGGGGAGAAGCGGCGCGTCGATCGGCTCCTGACAGCCTGCCCACCGTTCGAGATGGGTGACAACGAGGGCGATCTCGACCACGCGGGACGGGTCGCGCGCATCACCACACTCGTGCGCGCCTCGGTGGACGTGGAGGTGACCCACTGATCGATGCGACATCGAGCGTGCAAGGCGGTGTCAGGGCAGTGACCGCCGTCCTGATCGGGCGGCGTACCGGTCCAGGGCGCCGAGGACCTCGGGGGCGCGCCAGGTGCGGTTGCGGGTCTTGTGGTCGGTGTGGCCGACGAGGATGCTCCGCTCGACCAGAGCGTCGATGTGTCGGTGTTCGTTGCGGCGGATGCCCAGGATCTCCCGTGCGAGACGGGCATCGATGACGGGGTGACGCAGCAGTCCGTCGGCGAGACGTCGGGCCGCGGAGTCCGACCTCAGTCCGCTCAGGGAGTCCTCCCAGCGCACCCTCACCTCACGTAACTCCGCGACCAGCCCGCGCCCGTTCACCACGCCGATGAGCGCCGCCCGGGCGACGCAGGAGACGATCGCGTCGATGTCGCCGTCGCGGTAGTCGGTGAGGGCTCGGAAGTACCCGGGGGTGTCGGTGAGGAGTCCGGTGCTGATGGGCACCGAGATGTGCCTGGTCACACCGGTCCCGCGCAGGGCTGCATGCATGAGCGCGCGCCCGGTGCGGCCGTTGCCGTCGACGAACGGGTGGATGGTCTCGAACTGGGCGTGCAGGATCGCGACCTGTGGCACGACGGGCAGGTCGATCCGCCGCGCGAACCTCATCAGATCGGCCATCGCCGCGGGGACTCGCTCCGCGACGGGAGGGACGAACGTCGCGTCGTGAGGCGACCCCGGCCCGAAGAAAGCCCGGCCACCGATCCACACCTGGTCCGTGCGCCACCGGCCGGCGATGTCGGCGTCGGATGCGGACATGAGAGCCGCGTGCATCGCGAGTACGGCGTCCTCATCGAGGCGTTCGGCGAGACTGAGCGCCGCCGTCATCGCGCGGACGTTCGCGACGATGAGTTCGGCGTGTTCACTGCCCGACCCGTTGATCTCCGCCTCAGCGATCGCTCGGGCCGAGGCACTGAGATTCTCGATCTGAGAGCTGGCCGCGGACTCCGACCTCAGCAGCACGAGAGCGAAGGGGGCAACGGCCGCGCCCATCTCGGCGTCGAAGGCACGTAGCTCCATCGCCGCCTCCTCTGCTTCCGCCGCCACCTGCGAGGACACCCGCACCTCGAGATCCGCGATGTCGGGCGTGACGGCAGCCCGGTAGGGGGTTCCCAGTCGTCGCACGTCAGCACGCGACCGGCCCGAATCGGGGTGGACATCCCACATCACCGACTCGAAGGTCATGGAGGGCCACGTCGAACCAAGTGAAACCATGTTCCGATGATAGCCTCACTTGCTACCTTAAGTGAGGCTAAGGAGAATCAGTGGGCCTCGCGTGGGACGGCCTTGTTCTAGGGGCATGGCGGCGTCCACGGACGCGTGCGATGCCCGCCGACCTCTTCGCGGACTCGGTCCTCGCGCTCTGAGCAGCCGCCGGCGCGGTGACCACTCCTGGGGAATGCCGCTGCGCGACAACAGATCCCGCTCGGCCCCTACTACGGCGGACGCAGGACCGAGGGGTCATGCAGTACGGGCCGCGTGACCGTACGACAGCGGTGCCGTCTGTCCGGGGGCGCGGCACGATGGGGTGATGCACGTTCTCGTTCTGTCCGACACCCACGCCCCTCGGCACTGGAAGGCGCTGCCCATAGCCTTGATCGAGCCGCTGCGCACGGCGGACCTCGTGCTGCACGCCGGTGACGTCTGCATGCCCGACGTCCTCGACACTCTCGCCGAGTATGCGCCGGTGCGAGTGGTGCTCGGCAACAACGATGGGCCGCAGGTGGCCGGCTGGGGTGGGGGAGTGCCCGAGACCCTCGAGGTCGACCTGGAGGGTGTGCGCGTCGCGATGATCCACGACGGAGGCTCCCGCGTGGGAAGGGACCGCCGCTTGCGACGCCGTTTTCCCGGCGCCGACCTCGTCGTCTACGGCCATTCCCACATCCCGCTCGACGAACCGGACGGCGCGGTCGCCTTGTTCAACCCCGGTTCACCCACCGACAAGCGCCGCCAGCTCAGGGGGACCTACGGCCTGCTCACCCTCACCGACGGTGACATCGTGGACCGCCGGATCGAACCGCTACCCCCACCCCGGTGAGCGAAGGCCGGGGCAGTCCGAGAGGGAGCGGATGCGCTGATCTCTCGTTCGTCCCCGGCGTGAACGCTCGTGAGCACTGGCCCGCGGCCCCGGCGCCCGCTCGTGCGGCGGGCGCCCACGGTTGTCCCCGGATCGACGCGTCAGCAATCCCCATCGTTCACCTGCAGGCTCGGCTTCTGCTCCTAGTCTCCTGCCCACCAAGGCCATTCGCACTCCAGGAGCCCCCATGCGATCCCTGCCTGCCCTCGCCCTGATCGGCACCATCGTGCCCGGTGTCGCCCTCGCCGGCACCGCCGCCGCCGTTCCGACCGCCCCCGACGACACCACCGCGCAGACCGCCCGTGGAGTCGTGTTCAACGACGTCGATCGCGACGGAAAGCGCGACGCGAACGAGCCGGGACTGCCGGGGGTGAGCGTGTCGAACGGTCGCGACGTGGTGCGTACGGACGCCTCTGGTGCCTACGCGCTGCCCGTCAGCGACCAGACGATCGTGTTCGTGACCAAGCCGTCCGGGTGGATGGTGCCCGTCGACGACGCGCAGCTTCCCCAGTTCTACTACCGCCACTACCCCACGGGCAGCCCTGTTGCCCTCAAGTACGGCGGGGTCAAGCCGACGGGCGCGCTCCCGGCATCTGTCGACTTTCCGCTGCATCGCGTCCAGGAGCCGGCTGCTTTCAACGCGATCCTCTTCGCCGACCCGCAGACCAAGTCCCTCGCCGAGATCGCCGACATGGAGAAGGATGTCGTCGAGGAGTTGCGCGGCACCTCCGCCAGCTTCGGGCTCACCGTCGGCGACGTGGTCAACGACCCGCTGGATCTCTTCGCCCCGCACAACGCGGCCCTCGCGAAGATCGGCATCCCGTGGTGGAACCTGCCTGGCAACCATGACATGGACTACGACGCACCGACCGATGCGAACGCGACCGACACGTTCAAGAACGTCTACGGCCCCACCGATTACTCGTTCGAGTACGGTCGCACTCACGTCATCGCCCTGGACAACATCCGCCACCTCGGCCCGGGCAAGGGCTACGACGGATACGTGAGCGACGCGTAGGTCGGGTGGGTGAAGAGGGACCTCGCGCACGTACCGGCGGACAAGCTCGTCATCCTCGCGACGCACATCCCGCTCAAGACGGACGCCACGTCGTCGCCGGGCGTCAACACCGCCAATCTCGACAAGCTCCTCGCAGCGCTGGGCGGGCGGGAGCACATGTTCTCCGTAGCCGGGCACGACACGAGCAACAGTTGGCAGATGTTCCTAGGCAAGGAGGAAGGCTGGACGGGTGCGAAGCCCTTCCACCACCAGGTGCTCGCCGAGGTACGCGGAGGAGGTTGGACCAAGGGCCCGAAGGACGAGCGCGGCGTGCGTGCTGCCGACATGGCCGACGGCACCCCGAACGGCTACTACCGTCTGTCCGTCCAAGGCGACCGCTACCGCACCCAGTACAAGCCGGCCAGCCTGCCGGCCGACTTCCTCATGCGCATCGGCTATCGCGATACGGCCGGTAGGCACCACGTTCCGGAGGGGCGTAGCGGATCGGGTGATTTCGCCACGCCCGTCTCGGTCACGCCCAAGGACCTGCGGTCGGGCTCCGGAGTTCACGTCGAGACCAACGTGTTCGACGGCGGGTCCAAGCACAAGGTGCAGATGAGCGTGGACGGTCGTCGATTCACCCGGATGTCGCACTCCGCGCCGGTGAACGACCCCTACGTCGTCGCGCTCCACGGTCGACTCAAGGGCACACCCGACGCGCCCGCGGCCCCCGAGGCGTCCTCGCATATCTGGACAGCACCGCTGCCGGCGAACCTGCGCCCCGGCCGGCACACGGTGACCGTGCGCAGCACCGACCAGCACGGTCAAGTGGCACAACGGACCAGCACGTTCACGGTCACGCACCCGAACTGAGCCACGTCGCCTCGCCGACGCGGACGAGTCAGCACGCTCGTCCGCGTCGGTACAGGGACGATTCGGCTCGCCACCGCGCCGACTACCATTGCGGTGAGGAGCAGAGCCTGCGCAAGCGGCCGAACTCGCAGCTCAGCGCCAGGTCAGGCCGTTGAGATCGGTGTAGGAGCTGGCGACCTTGCGGTTGACGCTCACCTTGGTGGTCTTCAGCTTGCGCCATCCGTTGCCTGACCAGCGGTACAGCGTGTTGGTGCCGGTGAAGGTGCGGCCACTGCGTGAGGCCTTGAGGTCGTGCTTGGTGACGTAGCGGATTCCGCTCTTGCCCATCGAGAACGTGAAGCCGGTGGCGCGGCCGAAATCGACCCACATGAGCGGCCAATTCGGAAAGCGGGAGCTGCTGCCCGCCGCCGGCACGAGAACGAGCTTGCCGTTGCGCCAGGCGTAGGTGCGGATGTCGGTCGCATCGCCGACGCCACCGATCAGGTCGAGGACGATCTCGTTGCCTCGGACGCCGTCGATGCCCGTCGCGCCGACCCAGAAGTCCGACGCGGGCTGGTCGAGGTAATCGGGGAGGGCGAAGGAGAGGCTGGAGGTCTTGCCGCGACTCGTGCGGACGGTGAGTCGGTAGCGGGCCGTCTCCTGATCACGGGAGATGGTGCGGAACGTCGTCAGATCGCCACGCCCATCACCGTCGACATCCACGCGTGACGTGACATCGCCCTTCGGGACGGGCTTCGCCCAGGCTGCTGCTGCGGCCGGCGCGGTCATCGCCGAGGGTGCAGCTTGAGCGGCGGTCGGCGCGGTGAGGGTCGCCGGCGCTGCGAGGAGCGCGGCGCCGAGTACGGCTGTAGTGACTCGTGATCCACGCATGATGCCCCCATGATTCGCAGCGCTGGCTGGTCACTTGTCGACCCCCGCGCTGGTCTCAGTGTGCGCCTGATCGCGGCAAGTGGCGGGGGAGAAGGATGCATGAATCTATGGGTGGTCGGCCCTGGCTCCTGCGGAGGTTCCCTTGGCGCTCGCGGAGGCTGGTGGGACCTGCGCGAACGGTCGGTACGCCGCCCGCCTGACCGCCGGATCCGCGTCACTCGATGTGGCGTACCCACTCTTCGAGCAGGTCGGCGCTGTCCTGTCCGAGGTGCCCCGCGCGGAGGCCTGTCGACTGTGAGCAGGATGTCGTGGGTCGCTCGGAGCCGATCTGGCGCGGTGAGCCGAAAGGTAGCGCAGTTTCGACGTCATCTCGAAGTCCGCGGCTGGGATCACTGCAGGTCAGAGAGCTTCTCGCGCCACGAAGGGTCGGCTCGGTACGTCGAAACTGCGCTACGTCGGCGTCGACCTGGTGGCCGAGGGCGAGAAATCAGCTCTTCTGCAGCTCCTCGGCGAGCATGACGATGATGCCGCTCGGGCCGCGGACGTAGGTGAGCCTGTAGACGTCCTCGTACGTCGCGACGCCGCGCAGCGGGTGGCAGCCGTGCTTGGCGGCGATCTCGAGGGCCGCGTCGAGGTCGTCCACGGAGAACGCGACGCGGTGCATGCCGATCTCGTTGGGCAGGGTGGGGTGGGTCTCGATGGCGTCGGGGTGGACGTACTCGAAGAGCTCGAGCCGGCCGTGGCCGTGGCCGTCGGGAGTCTGCAGCATGGCGATGTGGGCGTGATTGCCGTCGAGGCCGGTGGCGGTCGCTGCCCACTCGCCGCTGACCGTGTCACGGCCCAGGACGGTGAGGCCGAGGTCGGTGAAGAAGGCGATGGCGGCGTCGAGGTCGCGGACCGCGATGCCGACGTTCTCGAAACGAAGAGGCATGACTCGCACGCTACTCAGAAGTGACCACAGGCGGGAGGGGTGAGCCGGAACCCGCCTCCCGCCGCCGCGCGCGAAGGGCAGGCCGCCACACCCTCACACAGAAGATCATTTTTCACACGTTAGTTTCCGTATCAAAACTGTTAGGGTCACCTAATCGGACCTACTGTCCGGCAGGACCGGCAACACCCGGCCACCCATCGACCCCGAAGGGACCCCCATGCCGAAGAGAACCCCGATCGGGCAGTCCTCGGCCCACCTGGGCCTGCACGACCAGCTGCCCGTCAACCCACAGTCCACGACCTCCCGCGTGTTGCTCGACAACCCTCTACTGCGGGTCGTCAACTTCAGCTTCGACGCGGGTCAGCAACTCACGGAGCACAGTTCGCCGCGCGCGGTCGTGGTGGAACTGCTCGAGGGGCGCATGCGATTCACCGTCGAAGGGGAGCCGCACCTCATGAACGCCGGCGACGTCATCTACCTCGCACCCGGCGCCCGGCACGCCCTCGACGCCGAGACGGCGTGCCGGATGTCGCTCGTCATGATCGACATGGACCTGGTCGAGGAGACCGACGATGAGTGAGCCGACGACCTCGATCCCGCTGCGCCCCACCGGCCGACGCGGACCGCCCGAGCAACAGATGCAGGGACACTGGCTGCTCGCGACCCTCGGCAAGCGCGTGCTGCGCCCCGGCGGCCTGGCCCTGACCCGGCGACTCCTCCAGGCAGCCGCCCCCGGCGCCGGGGACCGCATCGTCGAGTTCGGGCCCGGCGTCGGCAGGACCGCCACGGTCCTCCTCGCGGCCGAGCCCACGACCTACGTCGCCGTCGACCCCAACCCCGAGGGATCCGCTGCTCTCACAGCCGTTCTCGCCCGCCACCCCCAGGCCCGGCTCGAGGTGCGCGACGCCGCCGACACGGGACTCCCCACCGGGCAGGCAGACCTCGTCGTCGGTGAAGCGATGTTGTCCATGCACGACCAGAAGACCAAGGACTCGATCGTCGCCGAAGCGGCCCGACTCCTCGGGCCCGGAGGCCGCTACGCCATCCACGAGCTCGAACGCATCGAGGACGCCGGAACCCGCTCCGGCGCTCCGGTCGGCGGACCGGGCGACCCTGTGAGTAGAGAGATCTCGCGGACCATCAAGGTCGGCGCCCGTCCACTGACCCTGCAGGGTTGGCAGACACTCCTCGAGGCGCACGGCCTGGAGATCGTCTGGACCGCCCACGCACCCATGCGGCTGCTGGAGCCGACACGGGTCTTCGCCGACGAGGGCGTCATCGGTGCGACACGGTTCTTCGTCAACGTCGCGCGCAACAAGCCCGCCCGCGAGCGGGTGCTGGCCATGCGGAAGAGCTTCCGCGACAACCGAGCCCAGTTGGGCGCGATCGCGATCGTCGCCCGCAGACGCGCCTGACTCCCAAGGGGCCTCCGCCTCACTCGTCGTGGCAGCCACGATGGCAGGGGAATGGTCGTGATGGCGACCATTTCGCTGCCACGGTTCATGCCACCGAAGCTGCCGCCGTGCCTACGGCGATGCCACGCGCCCCAGCGGGATCGGGCGGCGGGTCTTCCCGGGCAGGTCCGATGCGCCTACCGTGACTCCCATGCGAGCCGCGCGCGCCGACGACGTCGATCGCATCGCCGCGTCCTTGCCCGGGTCGGAACTCGGCATCTCCTGGGGTGATCGGCCCACGTGGAAGGTCCGCGGCAAGGGGTATCTGCTCTACCGGGCTCCGCACAGCTCGGCGATCGATCCCGCGACCGGCGAGATGTACACCGACCTGCTGGTCGTCTTCATGCCGGATCACGAGGCCAAGGCCGCCCTCGTCCAGGCCGACGGACCCTTCTTCGGCATCGACCATTTCGCCAGACACACAGGCGTGCTCGTGCAACTCTCCCGGCTGGGCGAGATCGGCGTGGACGAGCTCACCGAGATCATCACCGACGCCTGGGCGCACCGCGCGTCACCGGCCATGGTCCGAGCGCACCTGGGGGAGGAGCCCGACCCCCTCGACGGCCTGCCCGCACCGGCGCGACGTGCGCTGACCGCCGCCGGCCTGACGACGCGCGACCTCATCGACGCGACCTCCGACGCGGACCTCCTCGCGCTGCACGGCGTCGGTGCGACCGCGATCCGCCGACTCCGAGGACGCTGAGACCCGACGCAGCACTCACCCGCGCCGCGGCACCGCCAGTAGCGGCACCACGCACAGCACCGACGTGATCGCCATAGCCGTGCCCATGAGCTGCGGCGTGACCCCGAGGAGCGAGATCGCCGGCGGGACGAGCGCGCCGAACAGTGTCTGCACGAGGCCTATGCACGCAGCCGCGGCGCCCACCGCGTCGGCCTGACCCTCGAGCGCGAGGGTGGTGGCATTCGGCAGCAGGGGGCCGGCGATGGAGATCGCGAAGAACAGCGGCACGAGCACCCACCACACCGACGCACCGACGTTGGTGGCCACGGCCACCGCCAGACACGCGACGATGCTCAACCCGACGGTCCAGGTGAGGACGCGGTACGGCCCGAGAGTGTCCACGACCCGCAGGTTGATGCGGCCGAGGAGGAGGATGCCGACCGAGTTCGCGGCGAACAGATACCCGAACTGCTGCGGCGTCAGCCCGTAACCCTGCTGCAGGGCGAAGCTGCTCATCGCCAGGTAGAGGCTGAGCGGCTGGAACCCGATGGCCAGCACGAGCGCCGGTGCGAGGAACGACCGGTCGCGCAGCACCCGCGGAAACTCGCTGAACAGCGACGTGACACCGCCGTCATGGCGACGCTCCGGCGGCAGCGTCTCGGGCAGCCGCATCGCCGCCACGAACAGCGCGGTGCCGCACACCGCGAGCGCGACGAAGATGCCCCGCCACCCGGTGACCGCCATGAGCAACGCCCCGAGCAGTGGCGCCACCACGGGCGCGACGCCGAACACGAGCGCGGTGATCCCGAACGCGCGGGCGGCCTCACGACCGCTGAACAGGTCACGGACCATCGACCGGGCCAGGACGGCCCCCGCCCCGCCGCCGATACCGCCGAGAAGTCGTGCCAGGAGCAGGAACTCGAGGCTGGGCGTCAGCGCACACGCCACCGCCGCGACCGTGAAGAGCGAGACCCCCATGAGAAGAAGGCGTCGCCGACCGAGTTGGTCGCTGAGCGGTCCGATGACCACCTGACCGATGCCCATCCCGATCATCGACACCGACAACGAGAGCTGGCCGCCGGTCTCACCCGCACCGAGATCGCGGGTCAGTTGGGGCAGTCCGGGCAGGTACATGTCGAACGACAACGGCCCGAACGCCGACAACGCGCCCAGCATGATCAGCAGCCGCCGCCGCGAGGGCAGCGGGCGGGCATTGGATTCGGTCACGGGGCTCCTGACGGCGATGCCGGCCGGCCGGTGTCGGCCGCCGAGGGGAAGGTCGCGGGCCGCACCGCCCGACGGGACGCTACCAAACCGGACGAGGGGATCCTCCGGTCGCCGGAAGCACATCACCGGCGAACCGATGAAACGCCGAGACCGCCGCCCATAGGCGGCGGTCTTGGCGGCTCATGCCTGGCTCGTCCCGATCGAAGAACAACACGAACGACATCGATCCGGTAGGCGCTCGAGTCGATGCAGGTCAGCGAGGTGTGCGTGCTGCCCGAACCCTGCCCATGTCGTCCGTGTTGTTCTTCGTCCGACCTGACCCGGCACCTACGAGGGTCACGTGGCCTCGACCGACGACGTCTGTCGACCGGCACGCCGTCCGCGGAGCCTGTCGGCGACGCGTCGGGAGAGCAACGCCGACCGGCCCGGCCACAGCAGGCCACCGAGGATCGCGCCGACGATGGCCGGCACGATCCAGCCGAATCCCTGCTCCTCCAGCGGAATCAGGTGGTAGACCGACTGCAGGGCGGCGGGCATCTGCGTCCCCATCATGTCGGCGACCAGCGCAGCGGCCTCGTACAGGCTGACGATCGCCACGAGCAGGGCCGAGCCCTTCCACACGCCGTCGTTCGGCACCAGCGAGCCGAGCAGGCCGAGGATGACGATGAGGATGGAGATCGGGTAGATGGACAGGAAGATCGGGCCGGCGATGGCCACGATCCGCTCCACCCCACCGAGCGCCTGGAAGACGCCGACCACGCAGACGATGACGACACCGAGGCGGTGGGGGATCTTGATCGTCTCGTGCAGGAAGTTGGCGACCACGGAGGTGAGTCCGGCGGCGGTGGTGATGCAGGCGATGATGACCGCCAGCGACAGGGCGGACACCAGCCAGTTGCCGCCTGCCAGACGGACGAGGTCGGTGAGCAGGACCGTGCGGTCCTGGCTGGGATCGGTGCGGGCGGCGCCGGTGGCACCGAGGTAGAGCAGCCCGCCGTAGACGACGAACAGGCCGATGAACCCGACTCCGCAGGCCAGCGTGAGCAGGCGGGTGGGTAGCCGAGGGCATCCGAACGCGACGTCGGTTCTCCCACGGGGGAGGGGACGCCGCAGCTCAGGGCGCAGCAGGAGCGGGATCGCTGCGTGCCGCGGGGAGTGGACCGTGGCGATGCGACGGGGATATGTCGCCGGGGTTCTCGAGATGAACTGCGGCGGACGCTGTAGTGGCTCTCAGCCGTCCAGCAGGTATAACCGTGGCGTCACATCTCCAGACGGCGGGGACGGCCCTGAAGCATCCGTTCCGCCGGCCGTCGCCCATGAGGAGGCCCCATGTTCGCTGCGCTCACCCGTCTCACCCGTCCGACCGTGGCCATGGCGGTGGTCACCGCGGGGTTGCTCCTCGTCTCCGGGTGCAGTGATCCGGAGACCACTCCCCAGGCCGGCGCGCCGGGCGGGGCGACCGGCGCCGCGACCGATGCCGCGCCGGGCGCCGGACCCGAGATGCTCGACGACTTCGCCGACGTCCAGAAGGACGAGGCGATCGCCGCGACCGTTCCCGCCTCCGTCCGCGACTCGGGCATGACCGTCGTGATGAACGTGTCGAGTGCGCCGTCGAAGTTCTTCGCCACCGACAACTCCACGATCATCGGACTCAACCCCGACGTCGCCCGCGCGCTCGGCCGTGTCATCGGCGTGGACGTCAAGATCCAGGACGTCCAGTTCGACGGCATCATCCCCGGGCTGCAGGCCAAGCGGTACGACCTGGCGGTGTCGTCGATGGCGCCCAGCGCCGACCGCGTCCAGGTGCTCGACATGATCGAGTACGCCTCGTGGGGTACCTCGCTCGCCGTCAAGGCCGGCAACCCGGCGAACGTGCGCGTCGACACCATGTGCGGCAAGAAGATCGCCGTGCAGCAGGGCTCGATCCAGAACACCAAGCGCATCCCCGAGCACAACGCCAAGTGCAAGAGCGCAGGGCAGCCCGACATCGAGCAGGTCGTCCTGCCCGACCAGACGGCGGCGCTCCTGCAGTTGAGCACCGGGCGCGTCGACGGCGTCCTCGCCGACACCCCGGTTCTCGGCTGGGCCGCCAAGCAGCGACCCGGCTCGATCGACCTCGTCGACGAGATCCACAAGTCACCCGTGGCCGTCGCCCTGCCCAAGGGCTCCGAGTTGACGCCGGCCGTGCAGAAGGGCCTGCAGAAACTCATGGGGATGCCCGAGTACGCGCAGATGTTCGAGAAGTGGGGCATGTCCGACGCCGTCCTCGACAAGGCCACGAAGGCGGACGGTGACTCGTGACCGACACCGCCACACCCGCCACCGACGAGTATGAGGTCGTCGCGCGGAGAAACCCCTGGCAGACCGTCGCCACGGTGCTCCTGGCACTCTTCGTCGTGTATGCGACATGGGCGGTCGCCACGAATCCCCATTTCGAATGGGGCGTCGTCGCTCAATGGCTGACCGCCCGCACGATGGCGCTGGGTGCCCTGTTGACCGTCGGTCTGACGGTCGTGTCGATGGTGCTCGGCGTGATTCTCGGCGTGATCCTCGCGGTGATGCGGATGTCGGGAAATCCGCTGCTCTCGTCGGTGTCGGGCGCCTACATCTGGTTCTTCCGCGGCACGCCGCTGCTGATCCAGTTGATCTTCTGGTTCAACCTGTCGGCGCTGGTCCCCGTTCTTCGCATCGGGCTGCCGCTCGGCGGACCGACGCTCTACGAAGGCAGCGTCAACAGCCTGGTCACACCCCTGTTCGCGGCCCTGCTGGGGCTCACGCTCAACGAGGCCGCGTACATGGCCGAGATCGTGCGTGGTGGGTTGCTGGGTGTGGATCGCGGGCAGACCGAAGCCGCCTCCGCGCTCGGCCTGGGCAGTGGCCGCACGTTGTGGCGGATCATCCTGCCGCAGGCGATGCGCATCATCGTGCCGCCGACCGGAAACCAGGTGATCTCGATGCTCAAGAACACCTCGCTCGTCTCCGTGCTCGGCGTCGGTGAACTCCTGCACAGCGCCCAGATCGTGTACTCCCGCACGTTCCAGACGATCCCGCTGCTCATCGTCGCCTCGCTCTGGTATCTGCTGATGACCACGATCCTCGGGATCGGGCAGCGTTACCTCGAACGGCACTTCGGGCGGGGTCAGGAACACAGCTCCACGCCGAGGCGCCGCAAGAAGAAGGTGACGGCATGACCGACGAACAGACGGCCCTGGTCAGCGGACACGCGATCCGCAAGTCGTTCGGTGCCAACGAGGTGCTCAAGGGCGTCGATTTCGAGGTCGCCTCCGGTGCGGTGAGTTGCCTCATCGGACCCAGCGGATCGGGAAAGTCGACGCTGCTGCGCTGCATCAACCACCTCGAGCGCCCCGATTCCGGGTGGGTGAGCATCGACGGCGAGATCGTCGGCTACCGCCTCAAGGGCGAGCGCCTGTACGAGTTGCCGCCGAACCACATCGCCCGCCAACGCGCCGAGATCGGCATGGTGTTCCAGCGGTTCAACCTCTTTCCGCACATGACGGTGCTGGAGAACATCACCTACGCGCCGCACGTGATCCGGCGCCGGTCGAGGAGCGAGGCCCGCGCACACGCCCACGAGTTGCTCGAACGAGTCGGGTTGTCGGAGAAGGCGACCGCCTACCCGGGGTCACTGTCCGGAGGTCAGCAACAGCGCGTGGCCATCGCCCGGGCCTTGGCGATGAAACCCAAGCTCATGCTGTTCGACGAGCCCACCTCGGCCCTCGACCCCGAACTCGTCGGCGAGGTCCTCGACACCATGCGGATGCTCGCGCACGAGGGAATGACGATGATCGTCGTCACCCACGAGATGGGTTTCGCCCGCGAGGTGGGCGACACGCTCATGTTCATGGACGACGGCATGATCGTCGAGCGCGGTGACCCCAGAGAGGTTCTCGCCGACCCCCGACACGAGCGCACCCAGGCGTTCCTGTCCAAGGTGCTCTGAGCCGGGGGAGCGGCCGGGCGGCGGAGTCGGTGTCATGACCATTGTCGTGCGCGCCCGACGGTGGCAGGCTCGTGTCCCGGGGGTCTCTTCGGGTCGAACTCCGGTACAGCACAGTCCCTTTCGACCTGAGCGAAGGGAGACGATCATGTTGGGGATCAAGTTCGGGATCACTGGACGGTCCCGTCGCGCAGTCGCCGGGTCGGTCACGGCCATGGCGGCCTCGGCGATGGTCAGCGGGGTGTTCGCCGTGCCCGCCGCGGCGCAGGCCCCTGCGTCGGCGGGGGTATCGGCAGCAGTCACCGCGTCCACCTCGGCCGCTGCCTGTCGGACGGCCTGGGGGACGGGTGCCAAGGGCGCCAGATTTCCGGCGATGAGCACCGCGCCGATCACCGCGGTGAGGGCCGGGCGCCACCCCTGCTTCGACCGTGTCGTCATCGACGTCAAGGGTGGCGTGGCGCGTGGCGGCGTGTCCGCGGCGTACGTCTCCCAGGTGTATCAGGACGGGTCGGGGTATCGGGTTCCGCTGCGGGGCGGCGCTCGCCTGCGGGTGACCATCGGCAACGTCGTCCATGACCGCAACGGCCGCATCGTGTACAACCCGCGCAACCCGCGTGAACTGGTGCCCACCCGCGGGTACCGCACCCTGCGTCAGGTCGCTCTCGCAGGGTCGTTCGAGGGCGTCACCACCCTCGGCGTCGGTGTGGCACAGAAGAAGCCCTACCGGCTCTTCGTCGTCGACGGCGCGCGCGGCGACCGCGTGGTACTCGACATCGCCCACCGGTAGCCGTCTGAGGGGATCGAAGAACAACACCGACGACATCGATCGACGCCGACCGGGTCGAGAATCGCAACGCCGCAGGTCAGAGCGTTGGCCATCAGGCCCAGGTGGCGTCCATGTCGTCGGTGTTGTTCTTCGACGGCGGGGACCGGTCCTCTCGGGGCCCAGGTCTCGGAGACCTCCGGTCTCATCCGCGGTCACTCGGCTGGACGCATCAGTCACTCTCACCTGCGGAAACGCGCCGCCGAGGCCGCAGGATCATCAACACGGCCAGCGCGACGACCCCGCCGACGACGGTGTCGAGGACGCGGTTGCCGGCCAGGGCACCGGGTGGAACGCCGGGGGTGAGCTCCTGCGTCATGAGCAGCGCGAGCATGGTGATCCCCACGCACGCGTACCCGTAGTTGCGCGGTGACAGCGCCATGACCAGCCACAACAGCACCCCCATGGCGAGGAAGGCCGGCACCGATCCCGGAACCAGGGATACCCACACCTCGTAGGCCAGGGCGCCGACGAGGGTGCCGAGTACCCGGTGCGCGGCGCGCAGGCCCAGTGCGCCCGGCTCCTTGGGTGGCATCAGCACGAGCCCGGCGGCGAGGACGGCCCAGAACGGGTGCGGGTCGCCCAAGGCGGTCATGACCACCTGCACCACACCGATGGCGAGGCCACCCGCCAGAACACCCGGGCTTCACGCCCTGGCCAACGCAGACGGTCGGCCACTCTGTGGGGCAGCCCCGCCACACCGATCCGAGGCATCCGGGCGCGCGGATCGTCGCGCCCGGCCACGGCCGCGACGAACGCGACGACCGCTCCGAGGCACAACCACGGCAGGATCGCCGCCGCCCCGATTCCTGCCTGCCCGACGACACCCCCGCCACCGACCATGAGCACGAAGAAGTACGGCCCGGGAGGACCGAGGGGCACCACCTCGTCGAGCACGACGCCGAGGAACGCCGCGATGACGTACGCGGCCAGCGAGGCCGCGAGAGAACCGGAGACCGCGACTCCGGCACACACCGCGGCGACGAGACCCACCCCGGTCACCGCCATGACGACCGCGCGGTGACGACGCCTCGGCACCGCGCCGAACAGCACGCTGTAACTCCCGAGACCCATGAGCAGTCCGAGGAGGAAGTGCCCGAACAGGGCCGGCGCGACGAGCAGGGCGATCGTCGGCAGTCCCAACCGCGCTCGCATCGCGAGCGGCATCGCCGAGGGGCCCAGCGCGAAGACCTGTCGCCACGTCGTCATCGCCCCATTCCACCGCCTCGCTCACGGCGACGCAGGTCGGGGTTCGCTGCACGCGGGTCCCTCTCACCCGATCACGGGGAGTGGAAGAACAACACCGACAACATCGATGGGGGGCTGACTCGGTCACGAATCACAACGCCGCAGGTCAGGGCGTTTGCCCTCAGACCCAGGTGGTGTCCATGTTGTCAGTGTTGTTCTTCGTCGGCGGGGACCGGCCGCCCCGGGGTGGATCAGGCCCCGGTCGCGGGGGCGACGCCGGGGACGGCGCAGCCGCGCAGCATCCGGTTTCCGGCGACGAGTTCGGCCTTCTGGCCGGTGTCCTTGCCGTCGGCACCTGCACAGTGACCAGCGCGGATGATCAAGGAGATCGAGCTGCCCCGGTCGGTCCCGGTGAACTCGACGCCCTTGGCCCAGGCCGCACCGACGACGGTGACGCGGCGTTCGCCGACGCCGGCCCCCTCGGTCGTCAGGACGCCGTCGTTCACCACCGCACGCCAGTGCGGGGTGTCACCGACGGCGGTGAACGTGGCGCCGGGTGTGGGGGTGGCCTCGTTCGCCGAGTGTCCGGCCGTGCCGGTCGTCGGTGAGGCGGCAGGAGCCGTCTGAGCGGTCGCGGGCACGGGCGCGCTGATCGCGGTCGAGGTGCCCGATCCGCCACCGGTGGCGCACCCCGCGAGGGCGAGGGTGAGAGCCGCGACGCCCAGCGTCGATCGGATGCGCATGACGTGATCCTCCTGTCGGTGCGGCCGGTGTGCCGGCCTCTTCGTCGTGACAGTAGGAGGCGGGTATCTCGTCGACCGCTCTGCTCATTCACAGCCGCTTCACATCGGGCCGTGGTGGGCGGTGCGTCAGGGTCCGGCCGGTGAGAACGCGTCCACGAGCCTGCGGATCTCCTCGACCGCGCCGTCGGTCTCGATCTCGTCCAGTCCGGTGCCCAGGTAGAGGGCGTTCGCCCAGGTGGTGGAGTCGGCGCTGAGGCCGGCGGGGGCGCCGGAGCGTCCGTTCGTCCGTTCGATCGTGAGGCGGTCGCCCCAGTGCGCGCGGTAGTGGTAGCCGTCGTGGCCGATGCGCGCGTCGTGCAGGTGCAGGTCGACGTCCAGCGGCGGATCAACACTGCGCGGCGGCGCCATGGTCAGCATGGACTGGACGGTGGCATCCGGAGTCAGCCCGCAGCCGTGGACGGTTCGCGTGGGGGAGCGCTGCGCCCACCGGCCGAGTTGCTCGAAGATCGGGGCGAGTTCACGCGCCCAGGGCGTCGCGTCGTAGACCTCGACGTTGGCCGGCGGCGGCAACTGATCGTGCTCGACGAGGCCGTTGCGCTCCATCTCCCGCAGCCGCCCCGTGAGCACCGCGGGCGTGATGCCTCGCACGCAGGCGGCGATCTCACCGAAGCGCTTGGGGCCGAGCATCAGCTCCCGCAGGACCGGGTAGGTCCAGCGGTCGCCGAGGATCTCCATGGAATGCGCTGCGGCGCAGGCATCCCCGTGCTGGGCGTAGGTGCGCTTGATGGGCATGACCCGATTCTCTCCGAAAGACTATGGACAAGCAAGTGGACACTATGTTTAAGATACTCATGACCGCAGGCCGAGAGAAGGAAGCGATCCATGAACGAGCACCTCACCGCCACGCAGACCAGCACCGACGTGCACGAAGGCAGCCTCACCTCCCGTGACGGGACGTCCATCGCCTACACCAGGCTCGGCTCGGGCCCGGCGCTCGTGATGGTCCACTGCGTGGGCGTCTCACGAGCCACCACCCCGCAGCCGACGCTGCCCGCGGCACTGGCCGAGCACTTCACCGTCTACACCTACGACCGCCGCGGCAAGGGCCGCAGCGGCAACACCGCCCCCTACGCCGTCGAGCGCGAGTTCGAAGACCTCCAGGCCGTCATCGAGGAGGCGGGCGGTAGCGCCGTCGTCTACGGGTTCTCCTCCGGCGCCACGCTCTCACTCCTCGCCGCGCAGGCCGGCCTGCCCATCGACCGACTCGTGCTGCTCGAGCCCCCGCTGTTCCCCGACGCCGACCCCGACCTCCACCTGGCCACGGAGGCCCAGCGCCGCGTGGACGAGGACCGGGCAGCGGCACACCGCTGGTTCGACACGCAGATCGTCGGCGTCCCCGAGGAGGTGCTCGCCGAGATGCCGCCGCTGAGCGAGGAGGACATCGCCAACACGCCCTCGATCGTCCACGAACTCACCTTCCTGCCCGCAACCCCCGCCACCCGCTTCGCCGACGTCAGCCGGCCCACGCTCCTGCTGGCCTCCGACAAGACCGCGCCGATCATCCACACCTTCGCCGAACAGCTCGAACAGGCACTTCCCGACGTCACCTACCGCATCCTTCCCGGCGAATGGCACGGCCTCGACGACGCCACGATCACCGAGGCGGCCGCACACTTCTCGGGCGCGCCGGCTCAGACCAGGTAGCGCAGGTAGCGCTCCGGGCCGTCCAGGAAGCGCCGGTAGTGGTCGATGAGTTCCAAGTCCTCCCATGCAGATTCGCGCCAGCCCCACTCGCCCAGTTCCAGCAGGCGCGCGCCCGGGAGGGAGGCCAGGACGGGGGAGTGGGTCGACAGCAACACCTGGGAACGTCCGTCGGCGGTCAGGTCGATGAGGCGCCCCAGCAGGGCGAGCTGGGCCGTGAACGACAGCGCGGACTCCGGCTCGTCCAGCACGTAGAACCCCGGGCCCTCGAACCGGCTGCTGTCGAGCAGGGCGCCGAAGGACTCACCGTGGCTCAGGTGATGGAAGTTCGGATCCCACGGGCTCGGAGCGGAGGCCTGGTGGGTGAAGAAGGAGTGCATCGTCTCGGCCCGCAGGAAGAACCCCCACCGACTCGCGCCGCCGCTGCGGATGCATCGCAGGTGGGCGTGCAGGCCGGACTCGCTCGCATACGTCCTGTTCATCGCCCCCGTCGACCCGCCCTCGGCGTTCAGCCCGTACGCCATGGCGACGGCCTCGACGAGGGTGGACTTGCCTGTCCCGTTCTCTCCCACGAGTACCGTCGCCGCGCCGAGGTCGAGTCCGTGGGCGGCGAACCGGGCGACCGCCGGGATGGTCAGCGGCCACACTCCCTGCTCGGGTGGGTCGTCGGGGCGCACCTCGACGCGGCGCAGGGGAAGTCGGGAGAACTCCTCGCCGATCATGCCGGCGCCCCGTGGATCGCTCGTGCCCATACGGCGAGGGTATGAGAGGCCGCAGCCTCCGGGTCTGCTGGACGATCCCGTCGGAGTCCGTGCCGCTGCCAGGAGCCGCGCGGGTGACGCTGACGGCCTCCCGCACCCGGTGATCGGTGGATCCGGCTCGGCCGGTGGAGGTTCGGTCACGTTCGGGTGAGGATCGGCGAGGGGGTTTGTCCTTCGGTCGCCGTGCGCGCATGGTGAGAGACAGGCGAACGATCGAGGGGTGGCGATGACACAGGTGAACCAGCCTCGGGCTGCGGCGCCCGGAACGGTGGTGCTCGGGCTCTCACTGGTGGTGGGCCTCGTGGCGTGGGCGGCGTTCCTGTCCTACCGCTTCGGTGCCGCCTACTCCGTGTGGCAGGTGAGCGGCTGCGCGATCATCGTGCTGCTGGGATCGATCCTCACGTGCGTCCTCGCGCAGGGCCGGCACGCCTGGGCGACGGTCGTCGGGGTCACCGCCGGACTCGCCGTGCCCTGGACCTGGGAGGCCGCGTCCACCGACGAGACCGGCCTCTACCTCGTCGGTCTGATCCTGCTTCTCGCCGGACTCCTGGTGTCGACGATCGTCATCACGCTGGTCACCGACGCGGTCCTGCGCTTCGTGCGGCGATCCCGCGGTCCGGACCACGTGGAACGGCGCGCAGGAGAAGACTCCACCTGACAGGGATCCTCAGGCGTTCACCTCGTGCAGTGCCCGGCGGGCGTCGTGCGGGGTGCCGTCCGAGCGGGGGCGTGTGAGCGTGAATCGCTCGAACTCGCGCAGGGTTCCGTGCTCGTCCAGGACGTCGTGGTAGGTGACGACGAGATGGGTCGGCTCACCCGGCCCGGACCCCGGATCGACCTCGATGTGCGCGAAGCCGTAGGGATGCGCCAGATTGCGACTCGCGGACCAGGGCGCGTTCTCTCACACGTGGTGGGGCAGGCGGCGACCGACCGCGGGGTCGGGCTCGCCGACACCGGTGATGACGCGGCACGTCGGGGGAGTCGTGAGGCGCGCGGTGGTCGGCGCGGAGGTGCCACCGCTGCCCACCAGCAGATGCACCGTGCCGCGGGTGGCATCGATGTGGCGGGTGTCGGTGGATGCCGGTAGGGGGTAAGGGTCTCGTTGTCGGCGCAGCCGCGGATCGGGTGTGACCGCTCGTAGTGGTGGTCGTGCCCGCCGAGCACGAGGTCGACGTCGAACTCGTCGCACAGGGGGATGAGGGTGCGGCGCAGTCCGAGGTCCCCGCCGTTGGCCAGGTCGGCGGTGCTCATGCACACCTGATGCCCGACGACGACGATCCAGTCGATGTCGGGATCGGTACGGGCGGTAGCCAGTTCGTTGCGCAGCCACGTGAGTTGGGCGCCGCCGGAGTAGCCGTGCACGTAGGAGTCGCCGGCGTCCTGCAACGCCAGGTCGTCGGTGTGGATGCCGACGATCCGCACGGACCCGGTCGTGAAGGCGTACCAGAGACCGCGGCTCGCCTCGGTGTGTCCCTCGGCGTGAGGCAGCGCGAAGAACGTGCGGTAGGCGTCGTAGCCGAGCGGGCCGTTGCCCAGCTCGTTCTCGTGGTTGCCCGCCACCGGCATCCACGGTCGGAAGCGGGCCGAGGTGCTCGTGTGGTCCCAGTACCGCACCCAGGTCTCCACACGGTCGACGGCGAGGTTGGTGTACGCCAGATCTCCTGCAGGCAGGTGGAACAGCGGTCGCAACGACTCGACCCCAGCGGTGGTCCCCGCGGCCTCCGGCGCGCCCAGGCCCCCGCCGGGCACGGGGAGCCCCAGCACGGCGGCCTCGTCGGGATCCATCGGGACACCCTGATCGCCGAACGTCGTGAAGGACAACGGAGCCCGCCCGGTCGGCGCGGTGCGCCAGTCGCCGTGCTCGGGGGAGGCGCCGTCGTGGACCGCGACGACGTCGTGCTGCACATCGGGGGTGAGCCCGGTGACGACGGCGTGGTGGGCGTGGATGCTGCGGCCCGAGCGCGCGTCGGTGTAGCTGCGGGTGGCGGCGTCGACGGCCCGAGTGGCCCCCGCGTCCCGGGGAGTCACGCGCACGTGAGCGCCGGTGACCGGCACCTCCGTGAACCAACTCACCACCACCTCGCGGGCGGCGTCCCCACCGAACTGGATGTGCAGTCCCCGAACCGGATATCCCCTCATGACCCGATGATCTCGGGTGCGATGACCCGCCTCGACCACCGGGTCGTGTCGGGCGGGTGAACGAGACGTGAGGTCTGGGTCACCTCTGCGGGAGGACGGCTCGGACGGGGCGCCGATCGCACTGCGGGGGCGAGGGGTGTGCACGGGTCTCCGGCGTCGCCGAGCGAGCCTACGGGAGAACGGCAGCCGTGGTCAGGTGTCGTGTCGTCGTCGTCCAATGCCGGGGGAGCACGGTGTTCTCTTCGACACTGAGGGTGTGAGGACCGGTGAACGCGCGACGCGAGGACGGCTCGCGGCGCTCGACGTGGCTCGCGGTCTCATGCTCGTGGTCAGCGTGACCGTCAACGCCTGGTACGCGGCGCCGACGTGGTTCGCGCACGCCCCGTGGCTCGGGGTGCATCCGGTGGATCTCGTGTTCCCGGCGTTCGTGACCCTCAGCGGGGCCGGACTCGGGATCCTCTACGCCCGTGGGGTCCGTCCACTGCGCGAGGCGCGGCGGGTCGTCGTCCTCCTCGCCGCCGGCCTCGCCTACAGCGCGATGGCGCAGTACCTCGTGTCGGGTGCGGTCGACGTCGCCACCCTGCGCCTGACCGGCGTGCTGCAGCTCTACGCCGTGGTCGTGTGCGTCGTCGCACTGGTGAGCACGGTGGCGACGTCGTGGTGGCGGTGGCTGGTGGCGGCCGGGGTCCTGGCCGTGACGCAGATGTGGCTCCTGCTCGGCTCGGCCGCGAGGTGCCCGGCCGGGTTGACCCCCGAGTGCAACCCCTCGCGCGACCTCGATCTGGTGTGGCTCGGCGTGCACGCCTATGCGGGAGGGCGGCTCGGGCACGACCCCGAGGGGCTCGTCGCGATCCTCGGTGCGCTCGTGTCGGCGATGGTGGGCGCGGCGGCCGGCCGGCTGCTGCGCGATCGGCGGGACACGGCGCACTTCCTGTGGGGCGGGACGATCATCCTGGCTGCCTGCCTCGTGATGACTGCAGTGACCAGCGCTGTCGTCCCGGCGTTCAAGCGTCTCTGGACCGCCCCGTTCGCGCTCGGGGTCGCGGCGGCCGTCGTCCTGATCCTGCTCGCGTTGTACCTGCTGCTCGACACACGCGAGGTGGGCCGTGTCGAGAGCGCCGGTCGCTTCCCCCTCATCGCCCTCGGCCGCAACAGCCTGCTCGTCTACTTCGGATCCCACGTCGTCATGGAGGCCCTCGTGCTGCGGGGACCACACGGCAGCGCCCGCGGGGACGCACCCTCCTGGGCGGACCTCGGGGCAGCGGCGCTCGCGGACGCCGTCGGGATGCCGGGATCACCGTGGCCCTTCTGCGTCGCGGCGGTCGTGGCCTGGACCCTGCTCGCCGCCCTCCTGCACCGCTGCGGGGTGTACGTCAAGGCCTGAACGCAGACCGGTCCGACGACACCCGGCCGGGCTCACCGGGTGCCGACCTCAGCGCCCGGCCACCTCGGGGTCGAGGGCGCCGAGGCTCACCTCACGTATCGAGCCTCACCGTCGCCGGTGAGGCTCGATACGTGAGGTGAGCCCGGTCGTGCGAGGTGAGCTTCGGAAGACTCCGGGCGTCCGACCCGAGGCCTGTCCCGGCCGAAGGCCGGGGTCAGCGGCGGTCGTCTCGCGGGGGTACGTCTCCCTCGGGCGTGGGGTCGACGCGGTGCAGACGCCCGCCACTCTGATCCGGAGTGCCGTCACCGTCGGCGCCGGCGACGATCTCATCGCTCGAGGGGCCGTTCGGGTCGTACACGTGCACGGTGCGCGTGCTCCCCGCGCGGTCGTCGTCGGCCGTCCGATCCCGCAGCCCGTCCTCACCCCGCGCGTTCTCGGTCGACGCATCCTCGACCTGCGGGCCTCCGACCGGACCGTTCCCGACGCGCTCGTCGTCGCGTCGCCCAACCCCGTCCTGAGGCCGCGAGTCCTCGGCTCGTGCGTCGTCGCCCCGCAGGTGGTCGCCTCGCGGCTCGTCGCCCTGCACGTCGTCCCGCCGCAGGTCGTCGTGGCGATCCGAGCCGTCCGAGTGGACGACTCCATCGGCCTGGCCGCCGGTGGCGCGAGGGCCGTCGGCCACCCCTGCTCCGGGGGTGGTGAAGCGCTCTTGGGCGACCCGCTCCTCACCGGGGGTGGGGGTTGACCGGAGACGGGCGTCGCCCTCGTCGTCGCCGACCACGTGCCGTCCTCGGTCCTCGACCTCGTCACGGCGGACGTCGGCGGCATCGTCGCGGCGGTCGGTGGACGCGTCGGTCTGGGCTGCGGGCGCGGCGCCGGCGTGTCCGTGCTGGTGGGAGTTTCGGTCCCACTCGGCGCGGTCGTCGGCGACGGACCGGCCGTCGTCGAGGCGTCGACCGTGCTTGTCGGTGCGCACGTCGGGGTCGAGCCGGTCGGCCTCGCGCAGTTGCTCATCGCGGCGGGTCAGCAGTTCGTCGCGGACCTCCCCGCGCTTCTCCGCCTCGATCTGCAGCCGCTCGGCCTCGGCGGCCTTCGCGTCCGCCTCGGCGCGGGCGCGGCGGGCGACAGCGTCGGCCTCTTCGGCGCGGGCAGCACGTTCGCGCAGGTCGCGGTCGTGTTCGTGGGCCTTGGTGCGGAGGATCTCCGCGTCCTCACGCGCGCGTTCCCGCTTCTTCTTGGAGGCGGATCGGGCGATGACGACGACGATGATGAGGAGGACGAGAATCGCCAGGGCGATCCACAGCCACTGCATCTGCATCGGGTCCATGGGGTGCTCCCTCGTGCCGGGCGCCCTCGTCTCGGGCGTGGGATTCTCACGGTACGAGACGATCCGGGTGTTCGCGAGAGATCCGGTCCTCGGGCATCCACCCGGCGTCCCGGCCTCGACCCGCGCTCGCCCTCTCACGCCGAAGCCGGAGGGCGGCGTCGAGTCCTGAGTCCATGGCGTCCGGTCTGAACGTCACCCTCCGGGTTCCCGTGGGGGAGAAGGGTGGTCCTCACGTGGTGCGGACGTGGGGGCGTCAGCTCGCGACCCAGAGACGCGCCTGTGCGTCGTCCGCCGGCTCGAAGGTGCGGATCTCCGCCGGAAGAACCCGGCCGACGACCTCGGAGACCCGACGCAGCGACCCCTGTTCGGCGACGATGGCACACCGGTCGATCTTCGGGATCAGCACGGTGTTCTTGAGGTCCTCCCAGAACGCCGCGGGCTCGATCTTGCGGAGGTCGATCTCGCCGTACCTGGCCAGCAGGCGGATGCTGCCGTGCTCGTCGATCGTCTGCTGCAGGGTGCGGTGGCACTCGGCCATCGCATCGGCCTCGAGGTGGCCGGAGAACTCGATCTCGACGATGTTCGTCCCTCCCAGGACGGTCGTGGTCAACATGGTCAACTCCTTGCTCTGGGGGCACCGGCTCCAGCTCCAACTCTGCCCTGCCGGCCGCTCCCGAGCACGCGGACGGGGCCGCCGATCATGTCCGGCGGGCCCCGCCTCGCCGAGGCTCAGTCGCGCACGGCCCCGGGCCTGCCCTCCTCCACGACGAACGAGGCCAGCGTCTCGATGTTCGCGTCGGGCCTGCTCACCGTGTCGACCATCTGCAGGTCGGTCCGCCACTGCGAGCGGTCGACGGTGCACCGCACGTAGCCGCGACGGTCGCCGTCGAAGAACGTGATGTGCGGGTTGTAGCCGATCATGGGCCCGTAGTAGGGGCCGTACACGGCTCGGTCGCCGTTGGTGGTGATCGATGTGCCGACGAATTCGGTCGCGACCACCGGAGACCCGGAGCGGTTGAAGTCCTGGTGGACGTCGTTGACGAACGTCGAATGCCAGTCACCGGTGACGAAGACGGGATTACGGGTCCCCGCCTCGACCATCGTGTCCAGCAACCGCCGGCGGGCGGCGGGGTAGCCGTCCCACGCGTCGTGCCAGAGGACGTCGCCCTTGTCGCCGTCATGGTCGAGGCGGGAGACCATGACGTTGTTGCCGAGGATGTTCCACATGGCCCCCGACGCAGCCAGACCGCCGTGCAGCCACGACTCCTGGCGCCGGCCGAGCATGGAGATGTTCGCCGCGTTCTGCGGCTCGCAGGCCGGAGCCTCGCCCCACCCGCACGGCGGGACGTCGCGGTACTGGCGTCCGTCCAGCATCCACAGGTGAGCGAGGTCGCCGTACGGCGCCGCCCGGTAGATCCGCATTCCCGAGCGGGTCGGGGAGGAGGAGTGCGGCAGCGGCTGGTGCTCGTAATAGGCCTGGTAGGCAGCTCGGCGGAGAGCGGTGATGTCCTTCTTGCCCTCGTACTGGGAGTGGTTGCCGGCGTAGTCGTTGACGACCTCGTGGTCGTCCCACGTGACGAACCACGGAAAGCGGGCGTGGACCAGTTGCAACTGCGGGTCACGCTTGTACAACGCGTACCGATACCGCCACTGCTCCAGCGACGACGGGGCCGGCCGGGCCGGAGTGGGCACGCTGTTCTTCTTCTTGCGGTAGCCGCCGTCCGCGGGGATCGCGCCCTCGTACACGTAGTCGCCGAGGTGGACGACGAAGTCGAGGTCGTCGTTCGCCATGTGCGCGTAGGGGGAGTAGTAGCCGCTCGCATAGTCCTGGCAGGAGGCGAACGCGAAGGTCAGCTGATCCACCCGCGCACCGGGGCGCGGGAGCGTGCGGGTGCGGCCGATCGCGGATTCGTTGCGGCCCGTACGGAACCGGTAGTAGTAGACGCGGTCGGCCTCCAGACCCGACAGCTCGATGTGGACCGAGTGCGCGAGGGCGGCGGAGGTTCGCACCTGCCCGCGGGCGACGACGCGCCGCATCCGGGAGTCCTCGGCCACCTGCCACTGCACGCCCGCCGGCTGCTTCATACCGCCGTCCGCCTCGAAGGGGGTGGGGGCGAGCCGGGTCCACAGGACGACGCCGTCGGGAGCCGGGCATCCGGAGGCGACGCCGAGCGTGAACGGATAGTCCCGCGGCGCGGCGCTGGCCGGTGCGGCATCGAGGCCGAGGAGGGCTGCGGCGCCGAGGACGCCCATGCCGGTGAGGACGTGCCGACGGTCGACGCCGACGTCAGGGGAAACGGTGGGGAGAGCCATGGCGCAACCCTTTTCGCGGACGGCCGACGCCGGCCGACCGTGAGTGGACGCCATGGCGTCGGGTGCGTGAACACCTGGCGACGCCGGCCTGAAGGGGCCGCCCCGTCCGAGATCGCAGCGTGTGCCGGACTCGCCGCCTCGGACCGGAGGCATTCGGAGGCAGGACGATCGTCACCCCGTGTTCGACGAATGTTCCTCCAGCGCCGTCCTGTTCGTCGACCAGGGGACCGCCGGTCGCGACGACCATCGGCGCATGACCTCCCTGCGCCCTGTCGCGGTGTTCCTCGCCGCGCTCCTCGCCCTTCCCCTGCTCTGGACCCCGTCGGCGACCGCCCACCCAGGGCCCGGCCACGGCTCGAAGCCGCGTCACACGCAGGCGCTCGAACGCGCCCACGCCCACAACGACTACGAGCACGCCCGCCCGCTGCACGACGCGCTCTCCCACGGCTTCACCAGCGTCGAGGCCGACGTGTGGCTCGTCGGTGACGAACTGCTCATCGGACATGACGCACCCGACCCCGCCCGCACCCTGCAGAACACCTACCTCGAGCCGCTGCGCCGGGTGATCACGGAGAACCGCGGGAGCGTCCACCGCGGCGGGAAGGCCCGCTTCCGGCTCTACATCGACGTGAAGTCCGGCCCCGAGACGTGGGCGGTCATCGAGAAGAAGCTGCGCGACTACCGCGACATCGTCACCGTGTGGAGCGGGGAGCGTCGCCTGCCCGGAGCCGTGGAGGTCGTCATCTCCGGCAACCGCGACCTGGCGGCGATGGAGGCCGCCGACGTGCGGTTCTCCGCCTACGACGGTCGCCTTCCGGACATCTACAGCGGCCTGTCGCCCGAACTCATGACGGTCCTCAGCGACAACTGGACCAAGCACTTCACCTGGATGGGTGAAGGCACGATGCCCGCCGCCGAGCGCCGCAAGCTGCACCGCATCGTGAAGCTGGCCCACGCCCAGGGGTATGAGGTGCGGTTCTGGGCCACCCCCGACGCGGCCGGCCCGGCGCGCGAGGCGGTCTGGCGCGAACTCGTCGCCGCCGACGTCGACCAGATCAACACCGACGACCTCGCCGGTCTGCAGACCTTCCTCGCCAAGAACGACCCCACCGAACGTCGCGGCGGACGCGGCTGACGTCACCCCAGCCGGAGCACGGACGACGACGGCCGGTGCCGCCCCCGATCGGGGCGACACCGGCCGTCGTGTGTCCGGCGGGGAGGGTCAGTTGTCGAACAGGCCGCCGAGCACCCCGCCACCGCCGCTGCTGCTGGAGTTCCCACCCGAGGCCGGACGGTTCTCGGCCGGCTGGATGACGACGTGCCCACGACCGCCGAAGGCCATCTGGAACGTCTCGCCGGTGCCGCCGCGCAGGATCGAGCCCAGCCCGCCGGCGTCGACGCGGACGTCCATCGTCACGCCCTGGGTCCACATGACGACCGCGTTGGGGTCGCCGAAGGTGGTCGAGCTGCCCACGTCGAGGGCGACGGGCTCGCCGCGCGTGGTCACGGCCACGAACCCGGTGCCACGCAGCGAGACGTTGTACAGGTCGCCGGTCATCGCGGCGCCACGCGCCTGTACCCGGTGGATGTCCCACGCGATGCTGTCGGAGAACGCGAGGACGTTACGGCCGTTGACCGAGATCATGTCGTCCTCCAGGTAGAGCACCTGGACGTCGGCGGCGCCGTCGCCGAGGAACATCTCCCCGCGGCCGGAGCAGCGCATGACGCTCAGACCCTCGCCGGTGGCCGCCTGCTTGAGCAGCCGCCCGAGGCCTCCGGACCCCTTGTTCTCGAACCGGAGCTCGCCCTGATAGGCGACCATCGACCCGGCCTTGGCCCAGACGGAGTCACCGGCGACACGCACCTTGAGCATCTTGGAGTTCTGCCGCGAGAACGGCTCGCGCGCCTCCTGCTCCTTGTACTGCTCGAACAACGCGCCGTAGATCGTCATGAGGTCCACCCCTGGTGAATCGGTGTCATGGGCTCAGCGTAGGGGGGTGACGGGGCGGTCGGCATCGGTCGTCGGTCGAGTCGGAGATCGTCTGGAGTCGTAGGGGATGACCCCGAGGAAACCCCTGAGGTGTGAGCGACCCGATCCGCACGCCACCGGGTTTCGGCGTGATGACGCGCCGGCTCTTGTCGCGGGGCGCCGGGGTGGTCATGCTCGCCTCATGCAGGTGACACGGGAACAGGTGCTGCGCTACCGCTGGCGGGTCCAGGAACTGGATCGTGAGCCGGGGACCGCGGCCGCCGCCGACCTCGCCGTCCTCGACATCGGCCTGCAGAACGGCGCCCAACACGCGGGACGACTCTCCTTCGTCGATCGCGGTGTCTCGGTCACTGAATCCATCGCGGTCACCGACGGATTCGCCGACGAGATCGCGCTCGTGTGGGGTGTGCGCGGAACTCCCCACCACTACCGCCGGGAGGATCTGACCGACGTCGCGACCGCGGTGTCACCCTTCGACGCGGCGGACGCGTACAAGCGCCTGGCGGGCACCGGCGGCACCTGGAAGAAGGCGGGCATCGACCCGCTCGTCGCGCTGACCGAGCTCGGGACGGCGATGCGGGACTCGCTCGAGGAGCCGATGAGCAAGGGAGACCTGTCCTCTCACCTGCACGGAACACTGCCGCCCGAGTACGAGGTGGACTGTCGCCCCTGCAAGGCGACCCACCCGGCCGAGATGGCGTTCCGGATGGCGCCGCTGTTCGCGGGCATCGAACTCGAGCCGGGCACGAGTCCGCCTGTGCTGCGCCGCATTCCGGGGTGGCCGGGCAGACGTCGGAGGGGTCCCGCGGACGACCCGCAGGCCGTCCCCGACCATCTGCGGATCATCCGGGCCTACCTGCACTTCCTCGGCCCCGCGACTCCCGCAGACGTCGCCGCCTACCTCGAGACGGCCGCCACCACGGTCAAGAAGCACCTGCCGAAGGACGTCGTGGAGGTCGACCGCGCGGGCACCACCGCCCTCATTCTCGCCGACGACGTGACGGCGCTCGAGGCCGCCGGCAGCCCGGGGGAGGAGACGGTGCGTCTGCTCTCGCCGTACGACCTGTTCACTGCGGCCAAGGACCGGGCGCTGCTCGTCGAGAAGAGCCGGCACAAAGAACTGTGGCCGGTGCTCGGCCGGCCCGGCGCGGTGGCCGTGGACGGCGAGATCGTCGGCACCTGGCGGCCCACGACGAAGGGCACCCGCCTCAGCCTGCGCATCGACTCCTGGACGGACACCGGTCGTCACCGGCGCCCCCTCGAAGCCCGAGGAGAACTGCTCGCGGCGACGCGCGGGAAGACCTTCGCGGGCCTGGAGACGCCCTGACCGATCACCGGTGTCAGGGATCTCGGGCCGGGTCGTCGCGGCGTCTCAGACCGGGCGGACCCGCCCGATGTGGTGCCAGAACTGACGGCGGAGGCGGTGGCGCGTCTCGTCGTCGAGGTCGCCCTCCTCGCTGTGGGCGGCGAGATCCACCAGCAGCGCGCGGTCGAGTTCGGAGGGGATGATCGGCGCCGCGTTCTTGAGCGCGGACAGCGCCTCGGGCGTGGCCGACGAACACCAGGCCGCGACGACCTTGTGCGCCACGGCATCGATGACGTGCAGGGTCACGCCCTCCTGGGCGGGGGTGGGGATGTCCGCCGCCGACTCCGGCAACGCCACCCCGGCCGCCTTGCGCTGGGCGAACATCGCGGGCGTCGGCACCGAGGACGCCCGTGAGTCCTCCTCCGCAGCCGGTGTCGGCGCGGGACTCTCTGTCTGCGTCGCCTCTTGTGCCTGACGGTGATCCGCGGCGTCCGCACCCTGGGCAGACGGCTGCTGTGTCGCCTCGGCGGAGGCGTGCTCGGCGTCGGGCGTCTCCGACACCACCCGGACGGTCCGGCGGCGCTGTCGCGGCGGACCGGGCAGCGGCGCTCCGCCCTGACCTGTGGCGACCTCAGCCGGCTCCTGCTCGGGGTCGCGCGTGTCGGTGGCGGACCGCTCCGCGTCGGTGGCCGAGCGTTCCGCACCGTCGGCGTCCTCCTCCGACGGCTCGGAGTCGCCGGGAGGAGCCGGGATGAGCGCTTCGGGGATGGCGGTCGGCTTGACCGCGGCGTCGATGGCGGCCTGGTCGATGACCATGGTCCGATCGACCTCGCGCTGGAGGTGTTTGGAGACCGCGAGGGGCTCCTCGTCGTGTCGGGGAACGGCCAGCAGCACCACCTGGACGCCGTGACTCTGGGCGTCCTCGACCGCCTCGGTGAGGTCGTCGTCGCCGGAGACGAGGTACACGACGTCGGCGACGCGCTGGCGTGCCTGGATGGCGAGGTCGAGCCCGATGCGGACGTCGACGCCCTTCTGCTCACCAGAGTACGACAACCGCCCCAGACGCAGCTTGACCTTGGGCAACCGGCCGATCTCGTCCTGGGAGGAGTCGGGCATGCCGCCCGGGCGACCGCCCGCGTCGTACCAGTTGACGCGCAGCAGCGGCAGTCCGCTGTCGGCCTCGGCGTGCTCGCCGAGCCAGGCGATGAGCGCGGCGTAGTCGGCCTGCACACCTCGGCGCAGTGAACTGCCGGTGACCCTCGTGGCCGCAGCGGCCAGGAAGTAACCGACGTCGACATAGACCGCGCAGCAGGACCTCATGGGCCCACTGTGTCAAAGACGGGGAAGCCGCACGCAGCCGTCCGAAGGAGCGCCCGGTGTCGACGGCTCACTCCGGCGGGTGGCGCCGTACTCTCGTCGGCAGACATCGCCGGGTCACGAGGGAGGGGATGACATGACGGCGGACCTGCGTGAGTCCCTGCTCGCGGCCCAGGCCGAGGCGCGCCGGCGTGTCGCCGAGTTCGACGCCGTGTTGCGCGACCTCACCGAGGCGCGCGGCGATGCCGACTCCGACGACGAACACGATCCCGAGGGGTCGACGGTGGCGTGGGACCGCGCCGTCAACGCCGCGACGGCCGTGGCCGCCCGCGACCATCTCGCCGACGTCGAGGCGGCGCTCGCCCGCGTCGAGGCCGGATGGGACGGCCGCTGCGCCACCTGTCTCCGACCGATCCCGGCCGAGCGTCTGGCCGCCCGACCCCAGACCGACCGGTGTGTGAGCTGCGCGGACCGGCCCACCTGACGGCCATTTCTCCACGCCGCCGCCCCGGGGTCAGGGTGTGACACCCACCGCCGACGGGTATCGAGGAGTGTCCCCACCCCGCCCTCGACCGACATCCGGCCGGCGGTCGGGTCGCTGTCACCACCGGCCGCCACCGTCCACCAGGAGTCCACCGTGCCCAGACCCCGCCTCGTCGTCGACCCCTGGACCGTGTGCGAACCCGACGTCGACCCGCGCGTGGCGGGCGTCACGGAGTCGCTGTTCGCACTGTCGAACGGCTATGTCGGGATGCGTGGGGTGCTCGACGAGGGCGATCCCTGCCACTCGCCGGGCACGTACATGTCGGGGGTGCACGAGCAGCACCCCTTGTCGTATCCCGAAGGGGGATACGGGCATCCGGAGCAGGGCGAGGCCATGGTCGGCGTCGCCGACGGATCGGGGATCCGACTCCATGTCGACGGCGTCCCGCTCGACGTGCGCGAGACCCCGCCCGAGGTCCACACCCGCCACCTGGACCTGCGCACCGGCATCCTCACCCGACACGTGGAGTGGACGACACCCGCAGGCACGCCGATGCAGGTGCGCTCCGAACGCCTGGTGTCGCTCGTCGACCGATCTGCGGCGGCCATGCGGTACACGGTGACCGCGCCGCACGTGGGGGCGCGCGTGATCCTCCGTTCGGGTCTCGTGGCCAACGACGAGGCGTCCGAGATCGAGAACGACGACCCACGCGTCTCCGAGGTCATCGCCCGGCCCTTCGTCCCCCTCGCTCGTCGCCGCAGCGACACCGGCGGGCTGCTCGTGCACCGCACGGCGCACTCGTCGATCTCCGTGGCCGCCTGCGCCGAGCACGACGTCAGGGGTGCCGGGGCTGCCAGGGTCGAGTTGAGCGAGGACCGCGTCATGACGACGATCGTCGCGGACCTGGGCCCCGGTGAGTCCCTGACTCTGGTCAAGTACCTCGGGTACGCCTGGTCGAGCGACTGCACCCCCGAGGGTCTCGCCGAGCGCGCCGAGGCAAGCGTCGCCGGCTCCCGCGACCTCGGTTGGGATGGCCTGATCGCCGCCCAGCACGCGTGTCTGGAGGAGTTCTGGTCGACGGCAGATGTCGAGGTGGACGGCGACCCCGCCCTGCAGCAGGCCCTGCGTTTCGGCCTGTTCCAGCTCTTCTCGGCGGCCGCGTGCGTCTCGGGTGCCCCCTGGGCGCGAAGGGCCTGACCGGCACCGGCTACAGCGGCCACACGTTCTGGGACGTCGAGGGGTTCGTCCTGCCGGTCCTCACGCTCCTGCGTCCGGACGCCGCGGCCCGTCTGCTGCGGTGGCGCGCCTCGTCACTGGACGACGCCCGTGAGCGGGCCGCAGTCCTCGACGTGCAGGGAGCGACGTTCGCGTGGCGGACGATCAGCGGACGCGAGGTGTCGGCCTACTGGCCCGCGAGTACGGCCGCCATGCACGTCAACGCCGACATCGCCCGGGCCTGCGACCACTACGCCAACGTGACCGGCGAGCCGCTGGAGTCCGTCGGGGGACTCGAGGTCCTGGTGGAGACGGCGCGGTTGTGGCCCTCCATCGCCCACGTCGACGACCGCGGTCGGCACTTCCTCGGCATGACCGGGCCCGACGAGTACACGGGCGTCGTGGACGACAACGTCTTCACCAACCTCATGGCCCGCCGGCACCTGCGCCAGGCCGCGACGGCGTGCGAGCGATCGTGGGACCTCGCACGCGATCTGGGGGTCGACCGCGAGGAGGTCGCCGAGTGGAGGCGCGTGGCCGACGAGATCCACGTGCCCTACGACGCGGCCCTCGGCGTCCACCCGAGCAACGAGAACTTCACCGCCTATCGCGAGTGGCGCTTCGAGGACAAGCCCGATCAGTACCCGGTCCAGGAGCACGCGCACTACGCCAAGTTCTACCGCCGCCAGGTGTGCAAGCAGGCCGACCTCGTCCAGGCGATCTGGTGGTGCCGTGACGAATTCACCGACGAGGACGTGGCTCGCGACGTCGACTACTACGAGGCCCGGACGGTGCGGGACTCCTCCTTGTCGGCGGCGGTCCAAGCAGTGGTGTGCGCCCAGGCCGGGCACGTCGACCTCGCGCTCCGGTATCTGCGGGAGGCGGCGTTCGTCGACCTGCGTGACTTGCAGGACGACACGGTCCAGGGCCTGCACATGGCGTCGATCGCCGGAGCCTGGATGGCGCTCGTCGCCGGCCTCGGGGGGATGCGCGAGGACCACGAGGTGCTCGAGCTCTCGCCGCGTCTACCCACCTCCCTGAGCCGCACGGCGTACACGTTGCGGTGGCGGGGATCGCTGTTGTCGGTGGAGACGACCGCGAGCGGCACGAGCTTGCGCGTGCGGGAGGGTGACTCACCTCTCGAGATCCAGGTCGACGGTCGGACGGTGAGGGTGGCTCTCGGCGAACCCGTCACCGTCGACCTGCGTGAGTCGGCGCCGCTCCTGGATGAGCCCACCCAACCCGTGGGCCGTGAGCCGCGGGACTGACGGCCCGGCATCGTGGCGCGTCGGCCGCGAGGCGACCCGGCCCTCGGGATCGGCCGAGCGGGTCGCCCGCCGGCCGGGGTGTGGTGAGGTCGGTGGAGCGGCTTCGGCCCGCGAAGAGCCCGGGCGCGTCCGTTAGCCTGGGGGCGTGTTCAACAATCTGTCCGACCGCCTCACGCTGACCTTCAAGCACCTCAAGAGCAAGGGCCGCGTCACCGAGAAGGACGTCAACCAGACGATCCGCGACATCCGTGTCGCCCTTCTCGATGCCGACGTCGCCCTGCCCGTGGTGCGCGCGTTCACCTCGGCGGTGCGCGATCGGGCGCTCGGCTCGGAGGTGCACCAGGCGCTCAACCCGGGGCAGCAGGTCGTCAAGATCGTCAACGACGAACTCGTCGGCATCCTCGGCGGGCAGACCCGCAACCTGAACTTCAGCAAGAACCCGCCGACGGTCATCATGCTCGCGGGTCTGCAGGGATCGGGTAAGACGACCCTGGCCGGCAAGCTCGGCGCCTGGCTCAAGCAGCAGGGACACACCCCGATGCTCGTCGCGGCCGACCTCCAGCGTCCGAACGCGGTGACGCAGCTCGAGGTCGTCGGTGAGCGTGCCGGGGTGCCGGTGTTCGCCCCCGAACGAGGCAACGTCGCCGGGTATGACGCGGCCGTCGAGTACGGCACGGGCACACGGGGATACGGCGACCCGGTGTCGGTCGCCCGCGCGGGTGTGGAGCAGGCGAAGCGGGAACAGCGCGACGTGGTCATCGTCGACACCGCCGGCCGCCTGGCCATCGACCAGGAGCTGATGAAGCAGGCCCGCGACATCCGCGACGCGATCTCCCCCGACGAGGTGCTCTTCGTCATCGACGCGATGATCGGCCAGGTCGCGGTCGAGACCGCCCAGGCCTTCGCCGACGGCGTCGACTTCACCGGCGTCGTCCTGTCCAAGCTCGACGGCGACGCCCGCGGTGGTGCGGCGCTGTCGGTGGCGCACGTGACGGGCAAGCCGATCATGTTCGCCTCCACCGGCGAGCAGACCAAGGACTTCGAGGTCTTCCACCCCGACCGGATGGCCTCACGCATCCTCGACATGGGTGACGTGCTCACCCTCATCGAGCAGGCCCAGCGCGCCTTCGACCGCGGTCAGCAGGAAGAGCTGACGCGCAAGTTCATGGCGGACGAGGACTTCACGTTCGACGACTTCCTCCAGCAGATGGCCGCCGTGCGCAAGATGGGCAACCTCAAGCAGCTGCTCGGCATGATGCCGGGGATGAACCAGATGCGTGACCAGCTCAACGCTCTGGACGACAAGGAGTTCGACCGCGTCGAGGCGATGGTCCGCTCGATGACGCCGTTCGAGCGCACCCACCCCAAGCAGATCAACGGCTCGCGCCGCGCCCGCATCGCCAAGGGCTCGGGTGTGCACGTGAGCGAGGTCAACGGCCTGCTCGAGCGCTTCGGCGACGCGCAGAAGATGATGCGCCAACTCAAGCGCGGCGGTGGCATGCCGGGGATGCCCGGCGGTGGTGCCGGCGCGAAGAAGAAGGCCCCGCCGAAGAAGAAGGGCAAGAGCGGCAACCCCGCCAAGCGCGCCCAGCAGGAGAAGGACCTCCAGGCCAAGGCGGCCCAGGCCCGCGAGAACGCGATCTCGGGTGCCTTCGGTGGTGGGGACGAGCAGGCGCCGGGCAGCGCGCTCGGAGCTCTGGGTGGCGGGCAGGCCGAGCCTCAGGGCCAGCCCAGCCAGGCCGACATCGCCAAGGCGATGAGCCAGTTCGACGCGAGCAAGCTCCCCAAGGGGTTCGACAAGTTCCTCAAGTAGGACCGCACCCGCCCAGGTGAGGTGGGCACCCGAGCGGACACCCGGCCAGACAGCACAGGTGTCGTCATGGCGACACCGGAGATGCCCGACCGGCTGCCCGCTCGGCTTCGACGACTGCGTCGTGACGCACTGGCCCGGCACGAGCAGCGTCGTCACGGTCACCGTCGACGCTGCGCGGCTGAGTGGGATCGCCTCCTTCTGGGGTGACTGACGGGTCACCTCCTCCCGACCGGCGGCGCGGGTGTCCCGGGGGACCGCCCTTGAGACGATGGCTCCATGGACGGCGAGGTGGTGGTCAGCGCGCGGGTGCGCATCCCGGCCTCCGAGCTGCGTGAACGCTTCTCGCACGCCTCCGGCCCGGGCGGTCAGGGCGTCAACACCGCCGATTCGCGGGTCGAGCTCACGTTCGACGTCGCGGGGTCGCCCTCGCTGCCGGATGAGTTGCGTGAACGCGCCCGGGCCAGGCTCGCGACCCGGCTGGTGGCGGGGGAGCTGACGATCGCCGTGGCCGAACGCCGCAGCCAGTTGGCCAACCGGCGCATCGCGCGCGAACGACTCGCGCAGATCCTGCGCGAGGCCATCGCGCCGTCCCCACGTGCCCGCCGTGCCACCAAGCCGACCCGTGGCTCCAAGGAACGCCGCCTCGCCGGCAAGAAGCGACGCTCGGAGATCAAGCGCGGCCGCTCCCGCCCCACGGACTGACGTCCGGGGTCCTGGTGCGGGTGGGAGGTTCGTCATCAGCCCGAGAGCGGGGCTCGGTCGTCACCCGAAGAACAACACGGACAACATGAACCGGGGTGTCCCAGCCAGGCCAGGACGCTGACCTGCGGCGATACGAAACGCCCGTGTCTCGATGTTGTTCGTGTTGTTCTTCGTGGAGCACCGACCTGGTTCCGCTGCCGGTCGCAGCGCCGTGGAGGCCGGCGGACCTCGTGGTCGTCGCCACCGTCGTCCTCCACACCTGCACCTGGTGGTTGATGCGATCCCCCGTCTTGTCGGAGCCCGGCGCCTGAAAGGCGGTGCTCGCCGCCGTTCCCGGCATCGTGACGGCGCTCCTCGGCGCAGCATGGTGGTGGGCCGCGAGGACGGGCCGCTCGAGGCACCGACCGGTCGGGGGCGTGATCACGTGGCGGGTCGCTCCGCGCGACCTCGCACGCAGGAGCGATTCGCTCGCCGAGCTCCGGGCCGGAAACCGCTTTCGGGCTGCCCGCCGCCAGTAAGGTCGCACCCATGGATGCTCCGGTGCTGCACGTGCGTGGTCGGATCCTGGTCGGTCCGCAGGAGATCGTCGACGAGATGTGGGTGGTGGGCGGGCGGATCACGTTCGAGAAGCCCGTCGGTGAGGCCGAGGTCCAGAGCGTGCAGGGGTGGGTGCTGCCCGGCCTGGTCGACGCGCACTGCCACGTCGGTCTCGACGCGCGCGGCGCCGTCGAGGAGGACCGGGCGGTCGAGCAGGCGATGACCGATCGTGACGCCGGCACCCTGCTCATCCGCGACGCCGGCTCACCGCTCGACACCCGCTTCATCCAGGAGCGCGACGACCTCCCGCAGCTCATCCGCGCCGGCCGGCACATCGCCCGCACCCGCCGGTACATCCCCGGTTTCGCCCACGAGATCGAGCCGGAGGACCTCGTCACCTACGTCCGTCAGGAGGCCCGCCGCGGCGACGGCTGGGTCAAGCTCGTCGGCGACTGGATCGACCGCGAGCAGGGCGACCTCGGCACGTGCTGGCCGGTGTCCGCGCTCAAGCTCGCGGTCCAGGCCGCGCACGAGGAGGAGCCCGCGTCACGGCCCACTGCTTCGCGGAGCAGTCGCTCGTGGACTTCGCCGAGGCGGGTGTCGACTGCATCGAGCACGCCACCGGGCTCGTTCCCGACACGATCGACACCTTCGCGCGGCAGGGCATCGCCATCGTGCCGACCCTGGTCAACATCGGGACCTTTCCCGACATCGCCGCCGGCGGGGAGAAGAAGTACCCCGGCTACGCCGCCCACATGCGTGACCTGCACGCACGCCGGTACGACACCATCAGCGCCGCCCACGAGGCCGGGGTGCCGATCTTCTGCGGGACGGACGCGGGCGGCAGCCTCCCGCACGGCCTCGTCGCCCGCGAGGTCGCCGAACTCGCCAAGACGAGCATGACCACCGAGGAGGCCATCTCCGCCGCCACCTGGAAGGCGCGGGAATGGCTCGGACGCGAGGGGCTCACCGAGGGCGCGACCGCCGATTTCGTCGTCTACCGCGACGACCCGCGTGAGGATCTGCGCACGATGGCCGACCCCCGCAACATCGTCCTGCGCGGTGCCGTTGTCCTCTGAACCGGCTCCGCTGTCGGAGGTCGGCGACCGGGTCCGCGTCGACACCATCACCCAGGCCGACATCCCGATCTACCGCCGGGCGGTCGAGGAGTCCCGCGAGCGCATCCGCCCCTGGAACCCCGTCAATCCCGACGACCTGCCCTACCACCTGCAGCGACAGTCGGACCTGCACCGCACCTTCCTCATCCGCGCCCTGCCCCACGTGCGCCGGGGCGCGCACGACGTGGTCGGCAAGGTCAACGTCACCGGCATCACCCGCGGCCGGGCCTTCAGCGGCGTGATGGGCTACGACGCCTACGACCCCTACGCCGGGCAAGGGCTGTTCGCCGAGGGGCTGCGGCTCGTCGTCGAGGTCAGCCTGCGGCCCTCACCGCGAGGGCTCGGCCTCAACCGCGTCGAGGCCGCCGTCCAGCCGGGCAACGTGCGCTCGGCGGGACTCCTGCGCTCGATCGGGTTCCGACGCCGCGGCGCCTACCCCAACTACCTGTGGCTCGGCGACGAGACGGGGCGGGAGGCCTGGCGCGATCACGTCGTCTACGGTGCCGACCGCGGCGACTGGCCCACCGACCCGTATCCGCCGCAGGACCACGACCGCCCGATCGTCGTCGTGACCCCCGACGGCGCGAACGACGGTGACACCGTCGCGGCCGCGCGGGCCCTCGCCGTCGAGATCGGCGTGCCCGTCGTGCGCGCCGACGACGGAACGCTCGCCGAGAGACTCGCGGACGCCGTCACCGGCGCCGTCGTGGTCGCCGACCAGGCCACCTGGGAGGCGGGCGGAACGCGGGCGCACCACATCGCCTCAGCCCGCGACCTGGCCGACCCGGCGTCGGTCACCCGGACGGCGCTCTACGTGCGGGACCGCGCCCACCTGTGACCCGCCCGGGGATGAGGCGGCGGTCGCTCGCGGTGCTCGTCTCCGTGGTGCGTGTGACGGGAGACCTCGGATCGTGTCCCGAGGGGTCCGCAGTGCAGGTTCTGCTCAGTCCCGCGCCCGACGCTCGCGCCGGTGATCTGCCACGGCGATCACGAGGGCGATGGTCGCCAGCCCGGCGATGAGCAGCAGTGCCACCGTCATCGCCGTCGTCCAGGCGTGACCGGTCTCCACCAGTTGGAACAGGATTCCGGGGATGAGGGCGGTGCCGGTCGCGCCGCCGAGCCGTTGGCCCGTCTGCAGGATGCCGCCGGCGACGCCGCCGTACCGGACGTCGATCTGCTCCAGGGTCAGGGTCTGGTTGGGGCTGACGATGCACCCCTGCGCCGGGCCGAGCAGCGCGAGCGGGATCGCCACGGCCCAGATCGGCAGGGTCCCGTCGGCGACCGGCCCGAGGACGGCGATGGTGCCGAGCAGCCCGGTGATGGCCAGGCAGAACCCGATGACGACGACGAGTCGGCGCAGCCGCAGCACATGCCGCCCGGCGATCTGCGCGGTGATCGCGTTGAGGACCGAGGCGGGCAGCCCGATGAGTCCCGACACGAGCGCCGAGGCGCCGAGTCCCATCTGGACGAACACGGCCACCGAGATCCACACCGAGGTGATGCCGACGAAGTGCACGGAGATGAGCGCGAGCCCGGCGGTGAAGGCCTTCTGGCGGAAGATCTCGACGCGCACCATCGGCTCCCGGCCGGATCGGGCGTACCGCTTCTCCCACCGGACCCACGCGTAGGCGAGCCCGAGCGCGAGCACCGGTGTGCCCCAGATGAGTCCGTGGGTGCCGCGTTCCAGGAACGGGAGCATGATCCCCAGGACCGTGGCACCCAGCAGCAGGGCGCCGACGGGGTCGAGGTCGGGACTCCGGGCGCCGCGGGGGAGCCGGTCCTGCGGCAACCACCGCATCGCGCCCACGAGGGCGACCAGGCCGATCGGCACGTTCATGCCGAAGATCCACCGCCAGCCGAGCTCGGGCCCCAGAGCCCCGATGAGCACCCCGCCGAGGACGGGACCGATGGCCGTGGAGACCCCGACCGTCGTCCCCATGAGCGCGAACGCCATCGCCCGGTCCTGGCCCGAGAACGTGCGGTGGATCATGCCGATCGTCTGCGGGTTGAGCAGCCCGGATCCGATCCCCTGAAGAACGCGGGCGACGTTGAGCACGAGGATGGTCGGGGCGAGCGCGCTGAGGGCCGACCCGATCACGAACAAGGACAATCCGACGAGGAACAGCCGTCGCCGGCCCCGCGCGTCCCCGGCGCGTCCGGCGGGGATGAGCAGCATGCCGAAGGAGAGCGCGTACCCCGAGATGACCCACTGCAGATGGGTGCTGTCGGTCCGCAGCCCGGACTGGATCGAGGGCAACGCCACGTTGATGACCGACACCGACACCAGAGCCATGAACAGCGGGGTGATGAGGACGGCGAGCATGCGCCGCGGGTGACGCCGTCCCGCCTCGGTGGGGCTGTCGCCGGCAGTGTCGTTCACCGGCCCACTCTGACACCCGCCGACGATCGCAGCGGCAGCGGCAGCGGTCGGCGGTCGCCACGGGAGCGGGTGGGCGCTCCGGCTCCCGTCTGGCATAATGGACGGCTGTACCCGCCCGGCCGTCACCGTTGCCGGGAGACATCGGGCGCCTACACCCCGAGTATCGGTTCCCCGGCAGATTCCGTTGCCGGTCTTGCCGTGCTCACGATTGTGTCGAGGAGACCACACACGTGGCTGTCAAGATCCGTCTGAAGCGCATGGGCAAGATCCGTGCACCGTTCTACCGCGTCGTCGTCATGGACTCGCGCACCAAGCGCGACGGCCGTGCCATCGAGGAGATCGGCCTCTACCACCCCACCCGTGAGCCCTCGGTCATCGAGATCGACTCCGAGCGTGCCCAGTACTGGCTCGGAGTCGGCGCGCAGCCGACCGAGCAGGTCCAGGCCCTGTTCAAGGTGACCGGCGACTGGCAGAAGTTCAAGGGCATCGACGGCGGCGAGGGCACCCTCAAGCCGCAGGCCGAGAAGCCCAACAAGAAGGACCTCTACGAGGCCGCCATGGCCGCCGCGGGCAAGGCCGACGAGGACTACGAGAAGAACCCGCCGAAGAAGAAGGAGAAGGCGGCGAAGAAGGCCGAGGAGCCCGCCGCCGACGAGGCCGCCCCCGCAGCCGAGGAGACCCCGGCCGAGGCCCCCGTCGAGGACGCGCCCGCCGCTGACGCCGCGGAGGCCGCGACCGACAAGCCGGCCGAAGCCTGATCATGCTGGAAGAAGCGCTCGAGCACCTCGTCAAGGGCATCGTCGACCACGAGGACGAGGTGGAGATCCGCCACCGCGAGCTTCGCCGTGGCGAACTGCTCGAGGTGCGAGTCCATCCCGACGACCTCGGCCGCGTGATCGGTCGGTCCGGTCGCACCGCCAGTGCTCTGCGCACCGTCGTCGGTGCGTTGGCCGGAGGCCGGCAGGTCCGCATCGACATCGTCGACCTCGACCGCTGAGGCGCACACATCGCGCACACCAGGGCGTCACCCTCTTCGGGGTGGCGCCCTGTCGCATGTGGCCCCCGCGGTGGAGCGCGTTCCTCGACCGGCGCCTCGCCGGTGCCGCGCAGGCACAGCAGTGGTCAGCGTCTAGTCTTACCGTCGTCCACACCGACCCCAGGGGAGTTCATGAGTGCCGTCGTCGCCCGCATCGGCAGGCCGCACGGGTTGCGCGGTGAGGTCACGGTCCAGGTGCACACCGACACGCCCGAGGAGCGGTTCGTCCCCGGTGCGGTGTTCGGCACCGAGCCCGCCGGTGACGGCCTGGTCCTCGAGTCGGCGCGCGTCCACCAGGGGATCTGGCTGCTCAAGTTCGCGCAGTCGACCGACCGGACGACCGCCGAGGCCCTGCGGGGTATCCGACTGATCCTCGCCGAGGAGCACGACGACGAGGACGCCTGGTACGAGGACGATCTCGTGGGCGTGGAAGTGCGCGATCCGGCAGGGGCGCGCATCGGTGAGATCGCGGCGCTGCAGGTCCGCCCCGCGCAGGATCTGCTGGAAGTGCGCCTGGACGACGGGCGCAGCGGGCTGGTGCCCTTCGTCGAGGCCCTGGTCCCCGTGGTGGAGATCGAGTCCCCGGGGCAGGGGCACGTCGTCGTCGACGCCCCCGACGGTCTGTTCGACCTCGACGCATGAGCGCGCCGGCACCCGAGCAGCCCGGGTCCGGGCACCGGCTGCGCCTGGACGTCCTCACGATCTTTCCCGAGTACCTCCGGCCGCTCGACCTCTCCCTCCTCGGCAAGGCCCGCCGCGACGGGGTGCTCGACGTCCGGGTCCGTGACCTGCGCGATCACACGCACGATCGTCACCGCACCGTCGACGACACCCCCTACGGCGGGGGAGCCGGCATGGTGATGAAGCCCGAGCCGTGGGCCGAGGCGCTGGACGCGGTGGTGGCCGAGCAGGGCGTGGGCGCCGATGCCGTAGCGGATGCCCCCGGCCCCGGCTGATCGTGCCCGGCCCGGGCGGAACCCCGTTCACCCAGGCCACCGCCCGTCGTCTCGCCCGCGAGAACTGGCTCGTCTTCGCCTGCGGCCGCTACGAAGGCATCGACGAGCGCGTGTACGACCACGCCCGCGAGGTCTTCGACGGACGCGTGGAGGTGATCTCCCTCGGCGACTACGTCCTCAACGGCGGCGAGGTCGCCGTGCTGGCGATGGTCGAGGCGATCGCGCGGCTCATCCCCGGGGTCGTCGGCAACGCCGAATCGCTCGTGGAGGAGTCGCACGAGAACGGCCTGCTCGAGTACCCCGTCTACACCAAGCCGGCCTCCTGGCGGGGGCGCGAGGTGCCCGCCGTGCTGTTGAGCGGCGACCACGGCCGCATCGAGGCGTGGCGCCGGGAGCAGAGCATCGACCGCACGATCGCCCGACGTCCGGATCTCACGCCGACCTCCGCGGCGAGCGACTGGGACGACCTCCAGCTGCGCCCCGCCGTTCCCGCCGACGCCGCCGAACTCCTCGTGCTGCAACGCTGCTGCTGGTTGGGGGAGGGGCGCCTGGCCGGCACCTGGGACATCCCGCCGTTGACCGAAGAACCCGAGGACGTGCGCCTCGGGATCACCCGCTGGACCACGTGGGTGCTGAGGGATGCGGGCGGACGGCTCGTCGGGTCGGTGCGCGGGCGGGCCTGGTCGAGCACCGGCCCCGACGACCTGCCGGACCGCTGGGAGATCGGGCGCCTCATGATCGTCCCCGACCTCCGGGGACGCGGCCTGGGTCGCCGCCTGCTCGCCCACGCCGAGCGCTCCGCCCCACCGGGCGCGCGGCTCGCCCACCTCGTCACGGGCGAGGCCAGCAGCGGCAACCAAAGGCTCTACCGCAAGGCGGGGTACCGTCGGTCGCGAGCTGGGGAGACCTCCGCCGACGTGCCCGCGGGCACCGTGGAGTTCGTCAAACGGTTGGGCTGAGCGGGGGATTTCCGCCGACACGGCCCTCTCTGGCAAGATGGAGCTTCGCGTCGACGATCCCAGATGGCCCCCACCACGGGGGGACGTGCAGCCGAGATCGGCGCATGCGGCCTGACGACGCACCGAGCGAACGAACACCCATCCGGGGTGACCCGTGGCACCGCCGAGAAAGCGAATGCGACATGAAGAAGCTCGACCTGGTCGACAAGGCCAACCTGCGCACCGACATCCCCGAGTTCCGGGCCGGTGACACCGTCAAGGTGCACGTGCGAGTCATCGAAGGCACGCGCTCGCGTGTCCAGGTGTTCCAGGGCGTCGTCATCCGCCGTCACGGTGGGGGCATCGGCGAGACCTACACCGTGCGCAAGATGAGCTTCGGCGTCGGTGTCGAGCGCACCTTCCCGCTGCACAGCCCGGTCGTCGAGCAGATCGAGGTCGTCACCCGCGGTGACGTGCGTCGCGCCAAGCTCTACTACCTGCGCAACCTGCGCGGCAAGGCCGCCAAGATCCGCGAGAAGCGCTGAGCCTGAGGCATACCCGCACGCCCCGGTCCGCCCTGTGGGCCGGGGCGGCGGCACATCGGGACACCGTTGCCGCAGCCGCCCCATGTGATTCGAGCACCACGCCGCCGACAGGCGGAGTGAGCCGATGGCGCGCGGTATACGGTGCCCACTGGGACAAGGGTTGACGTCGCCACAGGGCGACTCTGGTCGGGGGACCGCAGACCCACAGCACGACGACAGGATCAGAATGAGCCGATCGCAGGACAGCGGCCGCGACGACCACGGTGTCGGCGGCGCGACGAGCGCCGGTCAGGCCGACCGCGGTGGGTCCCTCTGGCACTCCCTGTTCGTGTTCGTCAAGGAGATCGTCATCGTCGTCGCCCTGGCGGTGGTCCTCTCCCTCATCGCCAAGACGTGGCTGGTGCAGACGTTCTGGATCCCCTCGGCCTCGATGATGAGCACCCTGGTCAAGGACGACCGGGTCCTGGTGAGCAAGTTGACTCCCGGACCCTTCGACCTCGAACGGGGCGACATCGTCGTCTTCGAGGATCCGGTGGCTGGCTCGAGCCCGACGTCGTGCCCCCCACGCCGCAGGACGGCGTCGCCGGCACGATCAACAACGTGCTCACCTGGGTGGGTCTGCTGCCGGAGGACGAGGGCAACCACCTCATCAAGCGCATCGTCGGCATGCCCGGAGACCGCGTCAGCGGCACCGTGGGCGGTCCGATCTCGGTCAACGGGGTCCCGGTCGAGGAGCCGTACCTGCACCCCGGCGACGCCCCGACCCAGGTCGACTTCGACGTCGTCGTCCCGCAGGGGCGGCTGTGGGTCCTCGGCGATCACCGCTCGGATTCGCGTGACTCCCGGTACCAGGAGGGCGACGGAGACCCGGGCCTGGTCGGGTCGGTACCTGTCGACAACGTCGTCGGGCGCGCGTTCGCGATCGTCTGGCCGCTCAACCGGTTGACCTGGCTGGGCGAGCCGAAGGGCACGTTCCAGAACGTCCCGGCCCCCTCGGCCGCGGTATCCCCGGCCCCCTCGGGCGCTGGAACCCCGTGACCTCTGCTCCCGCACCACGGCGACGGACGACGCGTCCGTCGAGTCGGCCCAGCCTGCGCATCGAACGAGAACTCCTGCGCGCCGGGCACACCCTGGTCGCCGGGATGGACGAGGTCGGCCGTGGTGCTCTGGCGGGTCCGGTCTCCGTCGGCGTCGTGGTCGTCCGGCTGGACACCCCCACCGCGCCGGCCGGTCTCAAGGACTCCAAACTTCTGCCCCCCGCCACCCGTGAGGCGCTCGCGCCGCGTGTGCGCAGGTGGGCGCACACGTTCGCCGTCGGCCATGCCGGCCCCGAGGAGATCGACGAGTTCGGCATCCTCCCGGCGCTGCGGCTCGCCGGGCTGCGCGCCTTGGCCGAGTGCGGGGTCGTGCCCGACGTCGTCCTGCTCGACGGCAACCACGACTGGCTCACGCCGCCGGTGAGTTCAGCGCAGCTCACCCTCGACCTCGACGTCGCCGCGCGGCCGCAGCCTCGGTGGCCGGAGGTGTCGATCCCGCCCGTGCGCACCCGGATCAAGGCCGACATGACGTGCTCCAGCGTCGCCGGCGCCAGCGTGCTCGCCAAGGTCGAGCGGGATGCCCGCATGGTCGCGCTGGCCGACGAGGTGCCCGAGTACGGTTGGGCGATCAACAAGGGCTACGCCGCCCCCGAACATCGGGCCGCCCTGCTGCGACACGGTCCCTGCGGGCATCACCGCAGGTCGTGGCGTCTGCTCGGGGAGGATCCGGCACAGGCGACGATGGCTACGGAGAGGCGACCCGGCATGGGCCATGATGGGTCGGTGAAGGTGAGGCTGACATGAGTTCCGAGGACCTCGAGAAGTACGAGACGGAGATGGAGCTGCAGCTCTATCGGGAGTACCGCGACGTCGTGGGACTGTTCACGCACGTGGTCGAGACCGAGCGGCGCTTCTACCTGTGCAACGCCGTCGACGTGAAGGTGCGCTCCGACTCCGGCGAGGTGTACTTCGACGTCAGCATGTCCGACGCGTGGGTGTGGGACGTCTACCGTCCGGCGCGGTTCGTCAAGAACGTGCGGGTCGTCACCTTCAAGGACGTCAACATCGAAGAGCTCGCCAAGAACGACCTCGAAGTGCCTGAGGACGGCAAGTTCTGACGCGCTGAGGGCCCGGCGCGCGCCTGAGCCGCGCGGGGCGGGCCTCATGTGCGCATGGCAGCCGCCGACCCGCCCACCCACGTCGGCCTGAATCACGCAGATGCGCGATGCCGCGGGTGGCGGTGGGCGTGTCGTCGGCTCCAGCGTGCACGAGCCTCGCGTGCCGTCAGTACGTCGGCGCTTCGTCCCCAGCTCCGACCGCTCCGAGCGGTTTCCACAGCGGTCGCACGACCGGATCCGGGCCTCCGCCCCGCCCACGAGGCTGAGCGGCGGAGGTGACCGAATGACTGATCGACGACGAGCCCTGGGGGAGTACGGCGAGCGCCTCGCCGCCCGCTACCTGCGCGATGCGGGGTTCACGGTTCTGGACCGCAACTGGCGCTGCGAGGTCGGCGAGATCGACCTCGTGGCCCGCCTGGACGACTGCCTGGTCGTGTGCGAGGTGAAGACCCGAAGACACGAGGACTACGGCGGACCGGCCGCGGCCGTCACGCCGGTGAAGGCGGCGCGGCTGCGACGACTGGCCGGATGCTGGCTCGAGGCCCACCCCGACACGGGCACCCGCGAGATCCGCATCGACGTCATCGCCGTCCTGCGCGGCTCGTCCGGCCCGGCCGACCTCGAACACCTCGTGGCGGTGGCGTGATGGCCGTCGGACGCACGCGCAGTGTCACGCTGACCGGTCTCGAGGGCGCGGCCGTGGACATCGAGGCCGACATCGTCATGGGCCTGCCGGCCTTCGTCATCGGCGGATTGCCCGATACGGCGTGCCGACAGTCCGCGGACCGCATCAAGGCGGCCGGTGGCAACAGCGGTCTGCCCGTGCCCAACCGGCGCGTCACGGTCAACCTGTCGCCGGCCTCGCTGCCCAAGGCGGGCAGCCACTTCGACCTGTCAAACGACACGCAAACGCGGTCATAGATTGGGATGGCGATCGTATCTCACCTGGTGCATACGCGGGCAGGAGGGCGGCTAGGGTGCCCAGCGTGGACCCGATCACGATGGAACCGATGACGACGCCGTCCGTGCGCGACGCGTTCGTCGACGGCGCCATCGCCTACATCGACGGCGTCCCCGCCCACCACACCCCACATCGTGCGCCGACGCCCGAGGGCATCGCCTGGTGCAACGGGTGGCACGCGGCACAGCACGACCGGGCGCTCGGCCTCCGACGCCGGCGATCCGTGCTCAAACATCGGCGCCGCTTGACCGCTTCCAGCGCAGCACGCTAGAGCTTCAACGGGTTAGGCTGACATGAGGGCATGCAGTCTGAACCAGGGGGATCGATCCAAATGAGTCGTGTCGATGACGCTCCTCTCCAGGCCAGGGACACGGAGGGGGATGGGGTGGTGCAGCTCAGATTCCGCGACCTCGACGGAGAGCTGCAGGTGATGAACGCGGCACTCCTGGGGGAGGCCTTGCAGGGAATGGCGGAGTTCGTGGGCAGCCTCTCGGCGGAACGTGGCCTCGGAGATGGCCCACCCCCGGAGGTTCTGGTCAGACCCATCCGTGAGGGTTCGGTCGTGGTCGACACGCTCATCCATGCAGCTCAGCAGGACCCGTTCGGTGCATTGACCGTTGCTGGCGGGGGCGCGGCCGGAATTGCGACCGCTCTACGGGTGAGCATCCGCAGCCTTCGCGTCACGGTCAGCTCGTTCGACCATCTTCCGACCGGCACGACCAAGGTCACGTGGTCGGATGGGGAGTCCCAGGAGATTCCCACCGCCGCCTGGAAGGCCCTGCAGTCCCAGAAGCGTCGAACGCGTCGCGCCCTCGGGAAGATCATGGCGCCCCTCGCTGGCCGGTCAGATGTTCTTGAGGTTCGCGAAGGCGGCGCCACTCAGACGTCCGAGGAGATCACCGAGTCCTCGCCGGTAGTGGTCGAGGCGACTACCGACGACTACCGGGCGGCCCGCCCTGAGCCCCAGGACTCGGAAGACTCGCAGGAGAGGACGTTTGAGGTGGAGGGGCGCCTGAAGAGTGTTGACTTCGACGACAACTCCAAGTGGCAGATCGTGACCCTCGAAGGGTCCCGCAAGGCGATCATGGAAGACTACGATTTCCTGGAACGGGTCGACCGAGGTCTCCCCCTTCGCAAGGACGACATCTTCCAGTTCTTGATCCGCGAGGAAGTCACCAGCCCCAACGGGCGCACGAAACGCAGTTGGACGATCCTGGAAGTCACCGGACACCGACAGGGGTACCACGATGACGACGACGAGCAGGGGAGCGACGTCGACGCGGACTGACCGCACTCCCAGGTGGGACATGTTCAACGTGGCCATGCTGGCCGCGTCACTCGTGTTCATCGTCGTGGGCATCGTCGGCTCCATCGTGAGCACCACGTCACCCTGGGTCATCCTCGTCCCCGTTGCTTCGATGGCCTACGCCATCACCCATCTGCGCCTGAGGTGACCCGAGCCGGTCAACAGCCGATGCCTCCCTCTGGGAGGACGGCGCACCACCTGTTGAGGTGTGCGGTGATCTTCTCCGCGGCGATCCCCACAGCCGTCACCGGGACGATGTCCGAGCCGCACGCCCGGCACACCACGCGGCCGGCGAGGAGGCACACGCGGTGTTCCTGATCGTCGAGGACGCGGTCGAGGGCCTCGATGCTGCTCGTGTTCATCATGCACTCACGATCTCGCTCAAGCCGCTCCCCGTGGGTCTGGGCATCCACAAGGTCACGACGTCGTGCGCACCGACTTGAGGTACTTCTCCCGGTTCATCGAGTCGTCCCGATCCCACAGGACGACGGCCCCATCCGGCAGAGGCGTGGGACCGTCCTCGTCAAGACGGCGCGGGAGCCCGTCCTCCACGCGTTCCCAGCGGGTGCCCGACCGCTCGCGCCATCGCACCACCGACACCACCGTGCCGAACGGCTCAGACTTCGGCGGCCCCTGAGCCGGGGGAACGCCCGCGAAGTCGGCGCGGAGCGCCCCGAGGGTGGGACCAGCCGCAGTCACCGTGTCGACGCCGGTCCCGAGGGTCTCATCCGGCCTGAGTACGTCCTCGTGTATGCGTGGCACGGGCGCGTCGTGGAAGACCAGCGCGTAGGGCTCGTGCCATCGCGGAGGCTCTAGGCACCACACGGCCTGTACGTAGACGTCGAGCACCGCCCGCTCACCGAAGTTGGTGACGACGGGCCTGATGGTGCCGGGCTGCTCATCCCACGGTGCTCGGGTGCGGGTCCGGACCACGACGACCGCGGCACGCTGGGCCTCGGCGTCCTGGCTCAACCTCTTGCGCTCGGCGTCGTCGCGCTCTCGCCGTTGCATGTCGGTGACGGCGATCCACAAGGCACCCACGGCCGCGGCGACGGTTCCGGCCGCGCTGACAGCTCCCAGGACTTCCGCCGGCTGTTGCCACCCGTAGAGGTAGGTCCCCACCCCGGTTGCCAGCGATGCCAACGCCGGGATGGAGACGACCCCTGCTCGCGTCACCGCGATTTCGCGTGACTTCCGTTGCTGCTCTGCATCCTTGGCCACGACCGGACCCTATCGCTCCGACCTGCGCCCCTACCGCTCGGACTTGAGAACGGTCTGCACGCTCGACGGCGACCACACCGCACCCCCGCGGGCGGTCGGGATGTCGTCGGCGGTGAGGTCCGCGGCGATCCTCCGCAAGCTGTCACCGGCGGCACGACGGCCCCGGATGCGAGCGGCGACGTGGTCGGGGATCTCCGGCGGCCGGCCGAGCCGGACACCGCGCTTGCGGGCCTCTGCGAGAGCGTCGCGGGTGCGAGCGGAGATGAGGGCGCGCTCGAACTCCCCGACGGACGCAAGGACGTTGGACGTGAGCTGCCCCGAAGGGGTGGACATGTCGAGGGCGACGTCGAGGATGACGAGCCCCCACCCACCGGCCGCGGCACGGTCCCGCAGGTCGATGAAGTCCCGCAGGGACCGGGAGAGACGGTCGAGCTTGGCGACGACGAGCACGTCCGCCTCACCCGCGGCCATCCGGTCAAGTGCGGTCGTCAGGCCGGGACGGCGGAGCGTCGACGCGGAGAGACCCTCGTCTGCGACGACGTCTACCAGGTCCCATCCGCGGGCGGAGCAGCGTTCCGTGATGGTGGTGCGCTGGGCGCCGAGTCCGAGCCCGGATGATGCTTGTTCGTTCGTGGACACCCGGACGTAGCCGAGTGCCTTCGTGGTCGTGGCGTTGTCCCCCATGCCGTCGAGCGTACGTGAATTGAGCGGTTCACGTACGGGGTGATGTGTTCAACGGAGACGGTCGCGCGCGTGCTCCACGGCGAGCCGCAGCACCTCGTCGTCGGGATCGTCGACGGTCGCCTCGAGGACCCTGTCGAGCACGTCTGCGGCTCCGGCGCGGGTGACGGCGTCGAGGACGGCGGAGCGGGTGAACTCCTCCACCGTCGTTCCCTCCCGGCGGGCGGCGGCCGTGATCGTCTCGAACTCGTCGGTGGTGAACTCCACGGTGATCTTCATGTGTGAATCCTCCGGCATCGCAACGGGAATGGGTGAGGCCGGCGTCGCGCTTCCACTACGCGACGCCGGCCTCGGCGGCGCTCCGCCCGTGAACGCCTCATGATGACCAAGGCGGCGCGCCGACGGCCGTGCGGGAAGGATGGGGCCGCCCGGCCGGGCCTGTTACGCCTCGACGAGCTCAGCGCGTCCTCGGGCGACGAACTTGTCGAGGTACTGGCGCCGGCCGCGGATCGTCGCGCCGGGCTCGTAGGTGTGGCCGAGGGCGTCCTCGAGTGTGACGCGCGTCAACCTCACCGTGACAAGCTGGCCGTCGGTCTCATCTGCGGCGGCGAACTCGATCGGGTCGCCGTTGCGGAGCGCGGGTCGGCGGAAGTCCTGGCCGGACGTCTGGCTCGACGCCTCCTCGGCCGAGAGGGTCGTCCGGCCCCGCGCCCACACCGGCAGGTCGCGGCCCTCGAGCTTCACACCCTGCCCGTCGCAGGCCACGCCGCGGAGCGCGTCGACGAAGAACCGCGCGGTGACGACGGAGCACCGGATCACCTCGCCTCCGAGGACGACGCCGCCGAGTTCGTTGCGGGCGGCGACCTTGGTCTCGGGGCCGACGAGGCGCACGTAGCACTCCCGCTCCACGTCGAACGGCTCGACGGCCTCGACGGTGGCGTCAGTGATGGTCGTCATCGGAGAGCCCCCGTCTTTTCCCACTCGTCGAGTGCGCGCTGCTGCTCGACCTGGGCCAGCTCGGCGCGGGCTCTGGCGGACAGCTCCGTCGCGGCGCCCTTGGGTGTCTCGGTCTTCGGCTTCTCCGTCGTCACGGTGCCCTTGTCGTCGGTCTCGATGGTGGCGCCGGTGAGCGCCTCCACGATCGTGACGAGCTTGTCGGCGAGCTCCCGGTCGAGGCCGCCAACGGTCACGGACTCGGTGCCGTCTTCGGCCTTGGTGCGCTGCCCGGTCAACACCGGACCCTCTGCGAAATGAACTGTGGTGGAACGCATTACGCGCCCCCTTTCCTGTAGTGGATCGTTCGATGTGATCTGAGTCACAGACTAGTGGAGGGCTCCGACAACCCTTCGACGGTCAGAAGGCCATGTCGCGCAGGTGCCCGAGATCGGACCCGACGACCGGCGCAGCGAGGGCGGCATGCGTGACGGTCACCTCCTCGCGGACCTGCTCGTGCGCGGCCTCGAGGGTCTCAGACAGAACGCAGCGGCCGTGCGCGTGCCGGCGGATGGCGGCGCGGTCCTCGACGGGCACACGCGACCCGCAGGATTGGCACCGGATGGTGCGGCCGGGCTGGGGCTTCTCGCGCTTGTCGTTGTCGTCTGGACGGACGAGGGCGTCGAGTGCGTCGGGCATGGGGTGTCTCCTCTCAGAATCGCATGTTGGCGATACCGCGGGTGGCGGTGGGGATGACCGGGCCGTACCCCTCGGCGAAGCGGCCGATGCCAGCCGGTTCGGGGAGTGTGGCCGGGGCGGCGGCGAGGACCTTGGCGCCGTAGGTGAGCGCGTCGGCGAGATGGTCCTCCACCCCGGTCGACAGGTACAGCTCGGGCCGGCGCGGGTCACGCGGGAGGCTCGGCAACGTGCGGATGGTCTCGACACACGCGGACGAGACGACGAGCCGCGGGGCGCCGTCGTCGCGGACTCTGAGCTTGTCGCGGAGCAGCGCGACGCCGGCCATGCGGTCGTTGTCGGCCTTCTCCACCCGGCCGCCGAGGACGTCACGGTAGGCGGCGGCGATGGAACCGGGCGGCGGTCCCTGCTCGAGGTCACCGATGGTGCGGCCTGGGTGACGGGTGACGTGGTGCGGGTTGCGCGCCCACGTGCTCGGGTCGAGCGCGACCGGGCACGGCCGGTCCCTCTCCGCCCTCGTCTCCGCGTCCCTGATCTGCTCGGCCTGCTCGTGTGGTGTCAGCTCGGGCGCGTACCGCTCCCGGTACAGGTACAGCAGCCCGTCGCCGAGCCGGGCCAACCACACTGCCGCGAACGGCGCCGACAGGCCGTAGTCGCACCCGACAGCGCGGGGGTATGCGGCAAGCTCGTCCGGGCCAGGCATCCGCGCCGGGTCGACGACGTGAACCTCACGCCGCCACTCCCCGAACGCCATGCCCGCGTAAACGTCCCAATCCCCGTCGCGGAGAGCGCGTCTCGTGTCCTCGTCGAGACCGTTCAGCCGGTCGACGTACGACGCGTCGATGTGAGGGTTGTCCGTCACGCGGGCCGGGATGAACCGGCGGGCGGCCGGGTTCGGGTCCTCCAGGGTGGCAGGCGGCGTGAACGTCGTCCCCGGCGGCGCCGGGTCGATGAACTGGGCCTTGACCCACGCGTGCGAGACGCCGCCCGGGTTCGCCGTCATCCGCATCGCGGGCACGAGACCGAGCTCGGCCATGCGGTCCCGCACCGGACCGGCGACACGCAATCTGGACTGCATGTACGTCAACTGGAACTGCGTGAGCTGGGTCGCCTCGTCCGCGTAAATCCTTGCGTACTCGGCGGATTGGTACCGCTGCACGTCGCCCTCATGTTGGAGGTGCCCGAGCTCGACCACGCTGCCGTTCCGGAGGCGGACCTCATGCGCGGCCTCGGCGTACACGCCCAACTCAACGGGCAACTCCAGGCGGAAGGCCTGCACGTGGGAGCGTGCCAGCTCGGGAAATGTCCGCCGCAGGATGAGTTGCCGCGACCCCGGCACCGCCGACGCAAACGACAGGGCTTCCTCCCGCACGCTCCTGCTCTTGCCACCACCGGCGCTGCCCCCGAACAGCACCAACGGCTCTGTCGCAGAATGGAAATCGCGTTGCTTGTCTGTGGCCTCGTACTCCGACCGGATCACCCTCATACCTCGCCCTCCTCCTCGTCGATGACCTCGGCCTCGATGACGATCGACCCGTCCTCGGCCAGACGCGGGTCGCGTAGCGGACGGCCCTCGTGCATGACCTGCCGTCCCTGCCGGTCGACGAGCCGGGACGCCTCGAACAACGTGACCACCGTCGTGCCGGGGGTGACCGGCTCGACCTCGACGAGACGGGCCTCGAACCCGGGCATCGCCACGCCGTACCGCTCGACCACGAGGCCGTCGAACCCCCGTCACCGGAGCGACCGCACGCCGGGCACGCCCCCTCCGCCGCGACCTGCGCCTGACCGACGAGGGCACGGTCCCGCAGCAGCGTGGACAGGGACCGCACGGTCTGCTCCGTCGTCATGCCCGTCCCGACCTCGAGCAGCCGCACCTTGCGCAGCAGCCGTCCCAAGTCGCCGGCCTCGATCTCCGCACGCACCGTCATCGTCTTGACGTCCATGACCGCCTCGAGGTCCTCCTCCGGCGCGTCCGCAATCCCATCCGTCAACGCCCGCCGCAGATCAAGACGACGAGCAACGTCACCGAGCGCAGCACGCAACGGGCCCTCGAGCTCCTCGACCGCCACCCGCTGCAGCTCGGCCCGGCGCTCCGCGGCCAACGTGCGGGCGACCGCCGTCCGCTCCGCCGACGGCGCCTCCGCCACCTTCACCCCCGCAGCACGACACCACGTCCGCACCGTCCCAGCTGGAACACCCAACCGTCTCCCCGCTTCGGACGGCCCAACCTCCCCAGCAAGGGCTACAGCGGCCTCCCGCACGTCCGCCGGGTACTTGGGTGGGCGACCCCCTTCGGGGTTTCAGCGGGGTTTTCAGCGCTGGTGGAAACCCCCTCACGGTCGTCAGTCACGGTCGTCCTCCTCGGATGCGGTCACGGATGGGATCAGGCAGGGGGCCGACCTGCTCGTGCTCGGGCCAGGTGATGCGGTCGACGCGTAGGCGCCGCGGGATGGTCGGGTCGACGATGACCGGCCACGGGTTCCACCCGTCCTCCGGGCGGGCCGGGTCGATGTGGTCGTGCGGGTGGGCGGTGACGCCGAGCTCGACGCCGCCCACGCGACAGACGGTGGCGACGATGACGGGCACGACGAGGTGCTCGTGTTGTCCGGTCACGGCCGGTCCTCCTCGGTCGTCAATGTGGTGTTGGTCACACCGCTCGTACGTGAGAGGGACGTTTCACGTACGGAGTCGTTCAGGTGGGCGGACGGGCGGTAGTGGCGTTCCTGCATCACGTACTTCTCTCGCTTGGTGATGGTCGGGATGGACTCGGTGAGCTCGCCCGGTCGTGCTGGACGTAGCGGGCCAGGGACTGGCGGCGGCGTCGCGGCGAGGGCCTCGGACCGGCACCACGGGCAGGTGCCGCTCGGCGTCAGAGGCTCCCGGTCGTGCAACGCGCAGCGGCCGGGCCTCGGCGCCGGCTTGAGGCCGGGGTACGTCATCGTCATCGGCCACCTCCGATCTCGTCGCAGGTGGGATGGACGGTCTCGCCGGCCGCGATCAGAGCCCTGTGGAGCGGGTCGCCGCACACGTTGCAGGCGGATGACGGGGACAGGACCTCGGTTTCCCCCTCCTTACAGGAGGGGGGAAACCGTGAGGGTCCCCCGGCGTGAGGTCCGTGAGGGTAGGCGTGAGGTGCCTGACCTGGGGTTCTTCACTCACCCGTGAGGGTCGTGAGGGGGTCGTGAGGGGTTCACGGTTTTCGGGGGCCGTGAGGGTAGCCGTGAGGGTCCCCGGCGCGGTCGTGAACCACCGTGCGGGGGTCCTGCTCGCGTCGTCCCCAGCCTCCTCACGGAGCTCTCCCCGGCGGCCGTGGGACCGGAGTTTCCGACGGGCCTTCTCGACTTCGCCGGGGCTGGGCTTGTCCTTGTCGAACATCACCTTGGCGGCGTCCTTGGCGGTGACGCCGCCGGGACGGGCAGCGAGTGAGAGGAGGTCGGTGGCGTCGTAGACGGTGGACTCGCCGAGGGTGTGGTCATGGAGGACCTTGAGCGGGCCGACGTCCTCGACGGGCTGCTTGAGGTGCTTGAGCTCGACGAGGGGGTCGCCGGCCTCGCCCCACAGGAGGACGACGGACCCGGCACCGGCGGTGATCCATACGGACCCGTAGAGGTCGGTGAGGGCGGTCGGGGTGGACCCGTTCGCGCCGCGCTTGACGAGGTGGTGCAGCTCGAGGATGTCGATGCCGTGGGCTAGGACCATCTGCCGGGCGCGGTTGTAGCCGGCGCCGACCTCGTCGTCCGAGAGGCCGACGGCCGCGTCCTTGACGGAGTCGACGACGATGACGTCCGCGTCGGCGGCGTGGGCGAGAGCGAGGAGGGTCTCGGGGTGGCGCGCGATGTCGGCGAGCGGCGGGCCGGGCCAGAACATGAGGCGCGTGTCGAGGCCGTCGCGGGTGAGCTTGTCGAGGGTGCGGCGGAGGGCTCGGGCGGCCTGCCGGGGGCGGTCCATCGCCAGGTAGAGGACGCGGCGTCGGCGTCGTACGGGTAGGCCGAGGACATCGCCCGCGTCGTCGGCGAGGAGACCGCGGACGAGCTGTCCGGCGAGCGTCGTCTTACCGACGCCCGACGGGCCGGCGATGATGAGGGCCTCACCCTCCGCCCAGAGGACACGGTCGCCCTCGCCCCAGATGGCGGGGACGGTGTCAGGGGCGTCGAGGATGAACGTGCCCCCGGGGACGAGTCTCTTGCGGATGACGTCGTACGGGTCGGTGGGCTCGTCGTCGTAGGGCGGTGGGACGTCAACATCCGGGTAGTCGGCGAAGCTCATGCGGCACCCCCCAGCAACTCGAGCTGCATCGCCTCGGGGGTGGGCACGACCTGGGCGACCGTCGCGTTCGGCACGCTCTGGTGCATCACGAGCCGGGCGCCGACGGCCTCGAGGACGGCCTCGACGTCACTCCGCCGGCGGGCCAGGACGACCACGCCGCGCCGGGCGGCGCAGTACGTCGCGGGCACGCCGTAGCGGGCGAGCAGGGGGCCGCGGACGCCCCGCAGGACGAGCCAACGGCCGTGGTCGCCGACCGGGTAGCAGTGGACCCACCAGGGGCCTCGACGCCGGTTCACCGGTCGCACTCCATGGTCTCGGTCAGGGCGGCGTGCCAGCGCGACAGGGCGAGACCGTCAGCCGACGTCACCACGAAGTTCGCGCGGCGGCCGGCTGCACGCACGGCATCGCCGACGCACGGCGTCCACTCGGACGCGCCGTCCACGTCGAGCTCGACGACGGTGCCGGCGGGGATGCGCTGCACCTCGTGCAGTCGGGAGACGATCTCGTGCGATGCAGCGCCACGGACGTCGAGGGTGAGCTCACCGCCGACGCGGGTACGATGGGAGTGGTTGTTGGGGATGGCCGCCTTGCTGGGGAGCGGGCGGCTTTCCTGTGTCGTCATCGCGCTGCACACCCGTTCGTCGCGGAGGGGCGGAGAAGGACGACGAGGCGCTCGCGCTGCTCGTCGGTCAGTGGGGGAGCGGCGTCGACGACAGCCCTGATGTGATCCGCGAGCGCGGATTCCTTGTGGCGGCGGCGGGTGTCGATGAACTCAGCGTCGTCGGCGGTGCGAGACCGGGAGAGGGCGGCGATGCGGCCGGCGAGGGCGAGGGTCTCGCGAGACTTGAGATGCTGTGTGGGCACTGTGACTCCGTCCGAGCACGGTGGAATCGAGGTCCCGATGGAGGACCTCGGTCCCACGACTCGTCGGCTCTGGCCGGTGGCGTCTCGTGAGTCTGCCCCCAGGGCATCCGCAGCACGTGTGACTTGATGCACGCGCTCGATGGGCCTGGTGACTCCGATTCTACGGTGTCGCGTCGCTCCGGTCCGGCAGCGTTACCGCCGGTCAAAGACCGAAAGCGGAACCTTCACCGCCCCAGCGGATCTCGCAAGGTCCAACACGCGACACACCCGCTCGAACGTCACCCGCGGGCGGGCAGAACAACTCGGACACGGCATCACCACCACGTCCCCGACCCGACCCTGACCCAACGGCAGACGCGCCCCGCCCCGCTCCACGTGCGGACTCCCCGACGTCTCGTCCGACGTCCCAGGCGCGTACCCCCGCATCGCAGAGAGGGTCCACCCGTCAGCACCGGGGAGCGCCAGCAGCAGACGCTTGGGACGCTCGTGCTTCATGCACACGACCCGCACCGTCCCCTCCGGCACCTCGAGCTTGCCGTTCAGCTCGCGGAACAACGCCTCGCGCCCATTGCCGTTCGTCACGACGTCGCGCCCTTCCACTCGAACTTCATCGTCTCGGGCCGGAAATAACTGTCCCCCGGCGTCCAGCCCTTCGGCCGCCCCCGCTCCGACTTGACCAACGTCACGACCACGAGCGCGTCGAGGACGGCACGCCGCCGGGCTAGGTCGGCACGCATGAGCGCGTCACCAGGGTCGGGGGCGTCTGCGATCCCCGTCAGGGCCGTCCCCTGGAACGCCGCGGAGATCCGCTCTCGCACCTCGGCGAGCTGGGCTCGCAGCACCTTGGACCCGACGGCGAGCTGCTGGGCATCAACGTGCCCCTCGGCGTAGTCCATCGCGAGGCGGTCCAACCGGTCGCGCAGCACCGTCGTCCGCAGCTCGAGGGCCGCCACGTCCACGCCCGGCGCTGCAGCCCCCGCGAGCGCATCCGAGAAGTCCGGCCGTCGCAGACGCTCAACGATGACGCCAGTCACCAGATCGTCCACGTCGAGCATCCCTCTGCTCACGCACCCCGGCCGACACCGATACACGAGGTGCCCGTTGGTGAATCCACCGATCACCGTCTGACCGCACGCGGCGCACCGAAACAGGCCGGACCCCAGGTACTTCCGCTCCGGTCCGGGCGTCGTCCTCCGAGTCGGGTTCGTGAGCAGATCGACGACGGCCCGCCACTGCTCCTCTGGGACGATGGCGGGCCACGCGGCCTTGCCGACGATGTCGCCCCGGTGCTTCATCAAGCCAGCGTTCCGCGGGCGGAGCAGCATCACCCGCAGCGCCGACGCCCCCCACTTGTTTCCTGTCGAGGTCGGCACACCCTCCCGGTTCCACCGGGCCACAAGACCCCGGATGGACCCACCCGCGAGGATCTCCTCGGTGGCTTCACGGACGCGGGCGGCCTCATCGTCTCGGACAACCATGCCGCCCGGCTCGTACCCGTACGGTCGCCGCCCACCCAGGGGCGTCCCGGAAAGCGCCCGTTGGTCCTTGGCGCGGCGGGCACGCTCGGATACCCGCTCTGCCTCGGCCGCGTCCACTGACGCCTTAATGCGAGCCACCATCCGCCCGTCAGCCGTGCCGAGATCGTCGTTCCCGCTCACCACCGTCAGGACCCGCGTGCCGTGCTTCTCGTGCAGCGTGATGAGGTCCTCGAGCTCGAGCGGCCGTCGGGTCAACCTGCTGTTGCTGTAGGCGAGGACGACGTCGAACCGGCCCTCACGCGCGCCGTCGAGCATGGACTCGTACCCCGGACGGCGCCGCTTCCTGCTCCGCGTCGATGCGCCGATGTCATTGTCGGTGAACGCCTCCACGACGGTCAGTCCATGCCGATTGGCGAGGGTGCGGCAGTCCTCCTCCTGCCGGGTGACGCCGAGCGCGCGCCCGTCTGCGTCTCGGCTGATGCGCGTGTAGATCGCTGCTCGGTTCCCCATGACTCAAGTATGTACTTGACGACACTTAGACCTGGGGATCGCCGTGGCGGTCATGGTGGCGGCCGGTCTCGTCCCGGCTGCCGTCGCCGACGAGGTCGTCCACCTGGGCGAACTCGGGCTCGACGGGTCGATCCGGCCGGTCACCGGAGTCCTGCCCTTGGTGCTCGCCGCCCGCGACGCCGGGTATGAGAAGGCCGTCGTCCCCCTCGCCAACATGCGTGAGGCAGCGCTGGTCTCGGGGATCCAGGTGATCGGCGCGGCGTCGTTGGGGCAGGTCGCGGCACGTCATATCGCCGTCTCCAAGGGGGAGCCGCACGAGGACGAGAGCCCTCCGCCGGAGGTCACCACCCTCGTCCCGAGAGGGCGTGACCTGCGCGAGGTCGTCGGTCAGCCCGAGGCGCGAATGGCGCTCGAAGTGGCCGCCGCCGGTGGGCATCACCTGTTCATGGTCGGCCCGCCCGGAGCCGGCAAGACCATGCTCGCCGAGTGCCTGCCGGGGCTGCTCCCCGACCTGCGCGACGAGGACGCGCTCACCGTCAGCGCCGTGCACTCGGTGCTGGGCCTGCTCGCGGGCGGACACCTGCTGCGCCGGCCGCCGTTCGTGGCCCCGCACCACGGGACCTCGCCCGTCGCGGTCATCGGAGGAGGGAGCGGGATCGTGCGGCCGGGCTTGATCTCGCGATCCCACGCCGGCGTCCTGTTCCTCGACGAGGCTCCGCAGTTTCCGGGCTCGGTGCTGCAGTCGCTGCGCCAGCCACTGGAGTCCGGAGAAGTCGTCATCGCCCGACAACGGTCCGCAGCGCGATTTCCGGCCCGCTTCCAACTGCTGCTGGCCGCCAACCCGTGTCCCTGCGGGAAGGCCGACGGCAAAGGGCTGGAGTGTTCGTGCTCGTCCAAGGTCCGCCGTGACTACCTGGGCAAGCTGGCCGGTCCACTCTTGGACCGGGTCGATCTGCAGCTGCGCGTGTCCGCCGTCCGTCGCGTGGCGTCCGTGGAGGAGCCCGCGGAGGACAGCGCCACCGTCGCCGCGCGAGTGGCGGCGGCGCGGGAAGCCCAGCGCACCCGGCTCGCCGCCCACGGACGGCACCTCAACGCGCACGTTCCCGGGCCGCTGCTCCGCGATCGCGGGCTCCGGCTGTCCCGGTCCATCACGAACGACCTCGACACCGCCCTCGACCGAGGGGCCCTCACGCTGCGCGGCTACGACCGGGTACTGCGCATCGCCTGGACGCTCGCCGACCTGCGCGGGGCGTCCGGTCCCGGTCGTGACGACGTGGGTCTGGCACTCGGGCTCCGCACCCAGGCAGGAGTGGCGGCATGAACCCCTCGACGGATCGAGAACACCCGATGACTCTTCCCCTGTCCCCGATCCCTCGCCGGGCCGAGCCGCGGCCGGGTGACCACGTCCTGCGCCGGGTCGTAGCAGACACCGACCCCACCCGGCTGGCGCGGGTGGCCTGGTCGGTCCTGGCCGAGCCGGGCGACCCCGTGGCCTCCCGATTGGTGCGGGAGCTGGGGCCGGTGGAGGCCCTCGAGGCGTTGACGATCCGCGCGGAGTCCTCCCTCGACCGGTTCCGTCCGCGTCTGGCCCAGCTCGACCTCGACCAGGTCCTCGACGACGCGGCGGGCTGTGGGGCTCGCCTCGTCACTCCCGACGACCGGGAGTGGCCGGCCGGGCTCGACGTCCTGGACGCGCCGCCGCTCCTGCTGTGGGTCCGCGGCCCCCTGGACCTGGCCGCGGCGACCCGGCGCAGCGTCGCCGTCGTCGGCGCGCGTGCGGCCACAGCCTACGGCGAGCACGTCGCCGCCGACATCGGGGCCGGACTCGCCGACCGCCGGGTCACCGTCGTCAGCGGCGGTGCGTTCGGGATCGACGCGGCAGCACACCGGGGTGTCCTCGCCGTCGAAGGGCAGACGGTGGCCGTCCTCGCGGGCGGCGTCGACCGGCCCTACCCGGCCGCCCACCATCGGCTGCTGGGGCACATCGCCGACGTGGGGGCGCTCGTGAGTGAGATGCCGCCGGGATCGGCGTCGCTCAAGTCGCGCTTCCTGCTGCGCAACCGCCTCATCGACCTTTCTGTGGGGGAGAGGTGCGTGTATACGCACGTCGTTGCTGGTCAGACGGCTAAATGCGTCCGCGACATGTGTCGGTCACCTGGGGCGGTGCGTCGCAACGGTCCCGGCGTAGGGCGTCGTTTCTGCTGGCCCCAGGCATTGAGGCAGCCCGGCCTTGCCGCTCACCGCCAGCAAGTCTCGGGTTGGCGCGTCGAAGGTTCAGCCTGTTGCCTTGCCAGTGGCCCACGCGATGTGAGGGGCCGCTCGGTCGTCGTCGGCGATGACTGCGGGGCCGACGTGAGACTCAGCCTGAGCGAACAGCTCCGGGTGGTCGCGGTGCTGATCCGGATAGAAGTGCCTGAAGATGAAATCGACGAATCGCCCCATGTGTATAGGGGCGACGCATGCGATACGGCATGCGGCGGAGTTGATGGTGAAGTGGGAAGCAGGGTGCCCGGGTTTGGCTGCGGATGGGTCGTAGTCGAACCGAACAGGTGAGCGGAGGGCTACCGCGTCTGTTGGGCTTGCCTCGTAGAAGCGAACAAGATCCTCGATGGAGAAGCCTTCGTCGAGAAGATCCTGGGCGAGTTCGTAGGGACAGGGGATGTACGCCAGCCGGTGGCCGGAGACCTGCCCGCCGTCGACATCGTATGTGAGTTGAAGCAGGCTGCCATCGAGCAGTACTGCGCAATAGTCGCCGTTGGCAAGCCACAACAGGTATTGCTCGACGGTGGCGTGCTGCCGGTACCCCAGGAACGGGCCGGCGGATTGTCTTGGCTGCCACGTGACGCGGCGTCTGTCGACGGCAAGACCGTTGATCTCCAGGGCCAAACCCGAGTCCAGCAGCGCCGTCAGAAGGGTGTCGAGCCCTTGGTGCAGAGCCCTAGTCGTCGTCACCGGGGAGCTCTTGCTGAAGCTGGGCGAGCCGAGCCTGCACATCGTCAGGCAGATCGTGCACGTCCATCTCGCCTCGATCCACGGCCTCAAGAAACGAGACGAGCCGGCTCGTGTTCCTGCGGACGCTGGCCTCCTGTTCGGCTGGGCGGTCGCGGTGCAGGTGGCGAAGGCGACGCAACTCGTCGTCGGTGGGTATCCGGAACTTGAGCTGGAACTGCGAGTCGACCACCTGCTGTGCCTCGTCGACGATGACGTCGACGAGGTCGCCGTGGCCGCAGATGCGCACCCAGGCGCGGCTTCGTGTGATGGCTGTGAAGAGGATGTTGCGGCGCGTCACCGCGTTGAACTCAGTGGCGCAGTGTTGGGCGTCGACCACGTACACCATGGGCGCCTCGTTGCCCTTGGCGCGGTAGATGTGGGCCAACGCCACGGAGTCTGGCCGGAACACCTCGTCCGCGCTGGTAGTGACTCCGACCTGGTGCGAGGCGATCCCCCTCTCGCGGAGCATCTTCATCAGACGGGGGCCCCGGGTCTTGGCCCGGTAGGTGTCGGGCAGGACGATGAGGATGTCGTCGGGCTCGAGCTCGTCGGTGCTGATGTTGGTCGCGATCTGGTCGGCCACCCACAGGTCCTGGGCTGCCTCGTCCGGGAACGATTGCAGCACCACCGCGTCGTCCGTGACCAGTTGCTCCGCGAAGTACTTGGGGGCGCTGTCGGTGGACCGCTTGAGGGTGACGGCGGCGCCGGCCTGCAGATGGCCGTTCACCACGTTGTAGCCGATCTCGGTCCACAAGGTGGGGTCATCCGGGTGTTGGAGAAGCCCGCCCTTGCGGTACACGCCGATGCCGAGAGCGTGGGCGGTGGCCAGTGCCCACGGAGTGTTGCGATAGCAAACCGGCAAAACGATGTCACGACGTGGTGTGTCGGGGGCGGCTTGGAGGGTCACGCGACTTTCGCCTCGCGGTCCGGTACCGAAGAGTTCGTCGGTGCTGGGCATGGCCGCCTCGGAGAGGCGCTGTAGTTCGTCGTAGCCCCACACGATCCGCTTCGGCTCGGTGGTGCACAGGTAGACCAGCTGGAAGAACTCGGGTGGTAGGTCTTGGGCTTCGTCGATGAGCACGGCGTCGAACAGCTGCGGCACATGGGTTGCCGTGGTGGCGACGGCGAGGAGCTCCGCACAGGCGCCCTGGAAGGCCGCGTCCATGCCGTACTTCTTGCGTGCGGTGAGGAAGTCGAGCGGTTCGACGCCGAGGGCATGAGCGATGGTGCTATACACGCCAGCGCGGCCGCGTGAGCCCCAGGAGTGGATGACCTTGAGCTTGTCGGGGTCGGGTTTGTCGTTGCTGTGCTCGAAGCTGAACCGAGTGATGAGGTCGTCGAACTGTTGGTACAGGGCGCGGGAGGCGAAGGTGACGGCGATGCGCCAGTCAGGATTCTGGGCGTGCCAGTACGCGGCCTTGAGCGCCAACACCACGGTCTTGCCGGAGCCGGCCAGCCCGCGAATGCGCTGAGGGCCCTCTGGGCTCTCGATGGCGGCCTGCTTCTGCCATCGGTCGAGGTTGGCGATGCCGGCCTCGATGACCTTGAGAACCGCCCCGCGGGAGCTTGCTTTGGTGACCTTGGTGCGCTTCTTGCTCGGCTTGATTGTTGACACGCGCTGCAGCGCGGCGTGGAGTGCGCGCTCAAGGTCAGGGTCGATCCCCGAGAGCCCGCGCAGCCAGTCAGCGACCTGGTGGAGCGCGATGTACGTGCCTTCGTGCACATCTTCGCTTGGAGGAACGGGAACGCTGAACACAGTCGCGGTCTCAGGATGGATCGCGAGTCGCCGCCCACGTCGAAGAGCCTCGTGTCGCCCAAGGTGGCTCTCCAGGACGCTGTAGAGGCGATCCTGATCCCGGATGAGGTCCGTCCAGTCGTCCGGGCCGCTGGGCGTGCTGTCCGGCAGCAAGAAGGCCACCAAGCCGTGGGAGCTGGAGACGAGCAGGGCGTCGACTTCGACCCGTTCGTCGGCCGTGGCCAGCACGGGGTAGCCGAGATACACCGTCCCGTCCGTGACGACCTCGCGCAGCGCCTGCGCCAAGGCTTGCGCCGCGGTTCGGTCACGGCTTTCGCCGTACACCACATCCAGTGGCATGTGTGGTCCTTCCAGGTGGGCCTCAGTCGGCCCTCATTCTAGGGGGCGCCGGCTGGTTGAGGCTGGTGAGAAGCTGCCGGTTGGCTTGCCGCGCAGCGTCGAGCTCGTCCTGCCGGTCGGCGAGGGTGCCGCGCAGATCGGCAACTGTTTGCTCGAGGTTCTCGACCTGACGCTGGAGCTGGGCTTGGCTGGTGTCGACGCCCAGTCCGCAGCGGGTCGCGACCTGTTCGCCGAGCAGTTCAGAGAGTCGTTCCTCGAGGTCGCTGATGTGTTGGCGCAGCCGCTGGTTGGTCTCGCGCAGGTTGAGGTTCTCGGCCTGCAGGGACCGCTTGGACACGCTGGCGTTCGAGGACGGGAGGAGCTGTGCCGGTGGGGTGTCGGCGGCGGCGATGACCTCGGCCCGCAGGTCGGGGTGACGATGCAGGAAGGAGCGGTGTACCCGGGCGTGGCGAGCGACCGAGGAGAGGGTGATCTCGTCCCCGGTGGCCAGCAGCCCGCGGAGGGCCTCGTGTACCTGGCGTCGGCGCCGCTCGACGTCACGGCGGCGGGCCTGGAGCAGCGCATCGCCTGTGGTTGGCGCCAGCCCGGCGGTCGTGTCAGTCGTCGACGGCATCGGTGTCTCTCTTCCTGGTCGCTGCGGGCCGCACCTGTGGCATCCCCAGGCTGACGGTGGCCCTGGCGGCCCGGACGACGGCCACGGCGTCTTCGATGGTGGCGCGGTCGGCGTCGGTCAGGTCCTGCAGGTCGGCCTCGATGCGACGGATCAGCCCACGCAGCTGGGTGATCTCCTCGTCGGCCGGGATGACCTTCCGTCGCGCCCAATCCTGCAGCTCGTCGGCCGCCAGCAGCCGCTCACGGTCGGCGAGCAGCTGCTGGAGGTAGGCCTTGAGCTCGGGCAGGTAGGAGGCGTCGCTGCGGAAGTGCCCGCACCCGACGCAGGTGTACTTGAACGGGCAGGCATGCCCACCGGCCTTGACATTGGACGGCTCGGTGCAGGTGCCGAACGGGACGGCGACCTGCCCCACCCGCAGCCGCGCGTGCTCGTGGCTGAGCAGGCCGCCGACCGCGCCGAGCACCGGCCGTGCCTGCCCATCGAACTGGTGGGTGGCCACCATGTCGATCGCGCCCCGGGTCCGCTTCTCGCTGACCCGGTAGTAACCCATGGTCGTGTTGATCGATCGATGGTCCATCAGGTCCCGCAGCACGTCCGGGGCGGTGCCGGCGTCGGCGTGCCGTTGGGCGTAGGAGTGCCGGTAGGAGTACGGCACGACCTCCCGGGCCGGGTAGGGGCTGCCGTCGGCGTCGCACAGTTGGTCGGCGATCAGGTCGATGAACTTGCGATGAGCGTCGCCGAAGTTCACTGCGGTGAGGGGTCGCTTCCCGTCGCGGTTGCGGTAGTCGCGAGGGAACAGCGCGACCTGCTCGAGCGAGGTGGACGGGTAGGTGGCTCGGACGTGCTCCTGCTGGCCTCGGACCAGCTGGGCGGTCGCGTCGGCGATCGGCAGACGTCGCTCGGGCCGGTTGGCCTTGGAGTTGTCGTAGACCAGGACGTACTTGCCCTGGGCGTCCTGGCGCAGGCAGTGGTAGCGCAGCGCACAGATCTCGTCCGGGCGCCGGCCGGTCTCGATCAGGAGCTCGGCCACGACTCGCTCGCTGCGTCCGGAGCGGTCCTCCAGGACGTGCAGGTTGTCCGCGATGGTGCGCAGCACCGACGGAGGCACGTCCCGCCCCGGCTCGTCACGGGCCGGCTCGGCGGGCACGTCGGCCCTCGTCACCTTGAAGTCGTGAGGCAGGTCGGCGAGCAGGACCCCCCGCTGGCAGTGTGGAAGCCCCTCGCGTCGTCCAGCGCGCGGCGGACCCAGCGGATCGTCCGCAGCCTGGTCAGGGCGGTCATGGATCCGGTGTGCTCGAAGTGCTTGAGCCGGTTGCTGAAGTTCACGATGTCCCGCCGGCCCAGCCGGGCTGGGTCCTCGCCGTGGTCCTCACGGGTGCTGCGCAAGCTCTCGGACAGGTAGACCAGTGCCCCAATCACCCCCTTGGCTGTGGCCCCGGACTGTCGTCCTCGGTGCAGCGGCAGATCCTCGGCCGCCCAATGCTTCGCGGCATCGCGCAGCCACGACTGGCTGATCGCCGTGAAGTCCAGCATCCCTCTCGCGCCGAAGGTGGCCAGGTCCCACACATCGAGTGCGAACTCACTCTCGGGGGTGGCCATGGCCCTGCGGACGCTGGTGGCCAGACTCCTGGCCAGGGCCTCGGCGTCGTGCCTCTTCCGGGTGGTCCTTACCCGACTGAGGTCGGGAAGGTTGTCGACCGCTGCGGCGCGAGCGGAACTCACCATTGCCCGCAGCACCGTCAGCGGCGTGCGGGTGCCCTCGTCGCACCGGTGCTGCAGCCCGAGAAGGATCTCGGCGATGAGCCGGTCGGGCAGCCCCGTAAGGATCACGAGGTGGTCGACCCCGATCGGCTGCTGCCGAGTGATCCACTCCGCCAGTGCGTCTTTGTCTCGCGAGGTTAGCCCCGACCGGCGATCGACGCCCCACCGGGTTCCGTGTGGGGTGCACAGTCCGACGCGCATCGCCGCCACCCTGATGCATCCGGTGACTCGGCAGGGTCCGTGGGAAGGGAGAGGCGTCGGCTGTTCTTGGCGGATCCACTCGCTCGCGCTGAGCTCCCGGTGAAGCATGCGAGCCGTGCAATGGGTAGAGCAGAGGGTCTCGTAGGTGTGGGACGGACGTTCGCAGCGAGGAACGATGCACAGCCGCTCGCCCCGGTTGGATCTCCTGGTGACGCTGGTGTCGAGCACGAACTCCGCCAGGCTCATGCCGGACGACCGGTGCCTTGCCTCACAGGTCTTGCACAGCTCGACGTGGTGTGAGCGAACCCCGGCGAGGCACCCCTGGCGGGCACACTTTCGCAGCCCGAGTAGAGGGTGATCGCGTGGAGGTGACAGGACGCCGCTTTCGGCATCCCAGCCGCACTCGACGAGGAATCCGGGTCGGATCGCGGCTCGGACCCCTTCGAGCTGCGGCAGTTCCGCGGGGCCGGTCTCCGCAGCGGACAGCGCGACGATCGTCACGCCGACCCCAGGGTCGACGCCGAACCGGAGCCTGTGGCAGCCGCAGACCCCACCATCTCGCCGCCCGCCGCGCGCTGCGTGGCCACGGCCTCCACTGCTGCTCGCAACCGCTCGGGCGAGGGGTGGGCGTACACCTCGGTCGACGCGACCCAGGCATGACCGAGCAGCTCCTTGAGGACATCGAGGGTCGCTCCGGCGGCCAGCGTGTTCGTGGCGAAGCTGTGCCGCAGCATGTGCGGACGGATGCGCCGGTCACAGCCGTTGCGCTGGGACAGCCGATCGAGCAGGGCGTTGATCGCGTCCGGTCGCATCGCCGAGCCGACAGGTTCTCGGAACAGGTTGACCAGCACGAAGTCCGACCGTCGATCCGAAGCCAAGTCGGCGAGCACCGACATGTACTGGTCGTGGGCCTGAACCACGAGCCAGTCCGCAGGAACCACGCGCGGGCGCCGAGACTTCGCAAGCGCCCTGTTCGGGTTCTCGCGTCGGCGCACATGCAGGTGCGGCCCTTCGACGCCGCAACCGAGCCGTGTCGCGCGCGCCACGAAGTGAACATCCTCTCGACGCAGCCCAGTCACCTCGCCTCGGCGCAGTCCCATCCGCCACATCGCGATGATGATGAACCGGTCCCGCGGATTGGTGGCGGCGGTGAGTAGCTTGAGCACCTCATCATCCGTGGCGTTGTCAACCAACGACGGCGGCTCCTGCAAACGGTGGCGGGCACGCGGGCGGTGCTGAAACCCGGGGTCGAAATCGGCCAGTCCCGGAACGGGACTCGTGAAATCGTCATATAGCCCCGCCAGCACAGCGTGGGGTAGCCGGCCGATCGACGCCTGATGGCGCAGGTAACCACGGACAGCGGAGAGCACCGCGTTGACCCGACGCTCGGCACGCACCAGTGTCGTCGTCGCGGCGGATTTGACAGGGCTCGCGTGTTGGAGCCAGTAGACAAACCGACCAAGGTAAGGGACCGAGTCGGCCGGGGCCTTGCCGATCGAGTCGCACCAGTCGAGAAATAGTGCCAGCCCGATCGCGTACGCCTGAGTGGTGGACTCGGCGGCATCGGTGCCCAACCGCCGATGAATCAGGTACTCGTCGACCTCAGTGACCACACGGTGCCGCTCATCTAGGACAGTCCAATAACGAACCCCAGATGGAAGGCGGATCGCAAAGGCTCGGTACGTGGTCAAGGCTGCTCCCGGGTGTGCTGATGACTTCGCTCAACGTAGAGAGACCACACCATCTCCACCGTGCGCGACACGCCCACTGATCTTGCTCCTATCGCAGTCAGGCCACTGAGTCCGCGACAGTGCGCGACCTCGGGGCGACACCCATGAAACGCCACGATGACCCTCGGCACGGTGGTCGTCGAGGCGGGCCGACGGTCCGGATCCCGCAACACCGCGGGGACGGCCGCCGCGCATCACCGGGTGGTCCTCGCGGTGCCCGGCCCGGTCACCTCCATCGCGTCGGTCGGCTGTCACGAGATGATCCGCTCCGGGATGGCCCAGCTGGTCACCGACGCCGACGAGATCGTCGAACTCATCGGGGTGATGGGCGCCGACCTGGCCCCCGAGAAGACCGCGCCACCGCGGGCCGGGGACGGTCTCGAGGGCACCGACCGGCGGGTCTTCGAGGCCCTGCCCCGACGGTCGGGATCGAGCGTCGAGCAGCTCGCGGTCGTCGCGGGGGAGTCCGAACAGTCGGTCCGGGCCGCCCTCGGACGGCTGGAGCTGCTCGGGTACGCCCGGCGCACCGACGCCGGATGGCGTACGGCATGAGCGTTCTTCGGCCGACCGGCCGACCGGCCGCCGGCGCCCGGGGTCCGCTGGGCGCGGCGCCGCCGGTGCGTCGCCTTGGCATCACCGGCCCGGCCTGGAACGGTGGCGACATGGCGACGACCCCCGACGAGCGGGTGCTGGACCTGTTCGCGCGGCACCTCGACGCCGAGCGGGGCCGGTCGGTGCACACGATCCGCGGATACCGCTCGGACCTCCAGAGCCTCCTGACGTTCGCCCGCGCCCAGACGGGCACGGAGCACGGGCTGTCGGCGTTGACCCTGCCCGTCCTGCGGGGCTGGCTGGCGGCCGGCGCCGAACGCGGCGACTCACGATCCACGACCGCCCGGCGAGCCGCCGCCGCCCGCGCCTTCTCCCGCTGGGCCGTCCGGGACGGGCACCTGCCCACCGATGTCGCCGCGCGACTCGTCTCGCCCAAACGCGGGCGATCCCTGCCCGGCGTCCTGCGCGCCGACCAGGTCGAGACCCTCCTCGCCGGCGAGCCCACCCGTTCCGGGCGCACCCCCACCGTGCCGTCCGCCACAGTGCCTGCGGCGCAGGCTCCAGACGTGGACCGAGAGACGGCCACGGCCACAGGCACCCACACCGGCCCAGACACTGGGGCCGACACAGACGCAGACCCCCAGGATCGAGCGGTGGCCCTGCGTGATCGGGCGGTGCTGGAGGTGCTGTACGCCACGGGGTGTCGTGTCGGTGAACTCGTGGCGCTCGACGTCGATGACGTCGACCTGGACGAGCGGGTCGCCCACGTCGTCGGCAAGGGCGACAAGGAACGGGTCGTCCCCTTCGGCATCCCCGCACGCGACGCCATCAGGGCGTGGCTCGTCCACGGGCGACCCGTGCTCGCTGGCACGACGAGCCGGGCGGCGCTGTTCCTCGGCGTGCGCGGCGGCAGACTCGATGCCCGCCGGGTCCGTGAGGTCGTCCACGAGGCCACGGCCGCTGCCGGCGTCCCCGATCTCAGCCCCCACGGTCTACGCCACTCGGCCGCCACCCATCTGCTCGAGGGAGGTGCGGACCTGCGGACGGTGCAAGAACTCCTCGGACATGCAAGCCTGACTACGACGCAGATCTACACCCACGTGTCGACCGATCGCCTCCGTCGTTCCTACACTCAAGCGCACCCCCGCGCCTGACCAGACGCGGATCACGATGCCGGAAGACACTCCGGCGCCGACCGGATCGAGGGATGAGCATGCCGACAGCACGACTCGCGAGGCCACGGCCCACCGGGATCGCGGCGGCCACCGTCGCGTTCCTCCTGGCCGTCTCCGGGTGTGCCGCCGGCGGGGGTGACGAGACCGCTGCGGCGCCCGAGGGCGCGCAGCCCATCACCGCCACCCCGACCGCTCCGGCCACCCCGTCCCCGAAGCCCACCGGACCGGACGGCGAGGCCGAGAAGGACGGCACCGAGGTGCAGACCTCCGCCGCGCAGGACGTGCCCGAATCCGGCTCGGGCAGGACGACCGTCGTCACCCTCCCCGGGCAGGACTCCTCGCCGCAGGACCGGCCCGGTCGCGTGGTCCGCTACACCGTCGAGATCGAAGGTGGCCTCGAGAAGGTCGCCGCCGGATTCCCCGAGGCGGTCCGCGGCTACCTGACCGACGACCGGGGCTGGGAGACGCGCGACGGCGTCCGCTTCGAGGACGTCAGTGCCGAGGAGCGCAAGCAGGGCGTCGAGCCCGACATCCGCATCATGTTCGCCAGCCCCGACCTCGTCGACGCCAAGTGCGCGCCGCTGCGCACCAACGGGCGCCTGTCGTGCCACCACGCCGGCAAGGTCATGGTCAACGCGTGGCGGTGGGTCCACGGCTCGAAGAACTACGGCGAGGACCTGGACGCCTACCGCACCTACCTCGTCAACCACGAGGTCGGACATTCCCTCGGGCACGGACACGTCGCCTGCCCGGGACGAGGGGAGAAGGCGCCGATCATGCTCCAGCAGACCCTGCGCCTCGACGGCTGCCTGCCCCACCCCTACCCCGCCTGAGGGGTCCAGAGCCGGATCGGCCCACGCAGCAACGACAACGGGTCGACGTAGTCCTTGCCGCGTCGGGCGCCCCAGTGCAGACACCCGCCGTCGCAGTGCGAGTCGTCCCGCACCTCACCGATGACCTCACCGGGGCGAACGCCCGTGCCGACGATCAGCGTCGACCTCAGCGGCTCGTACGTCGTGCGGAGCGTGCCGCCGGGCCGGACGGGGTCGTCGTGGTCGATCGAGAGCACCGGTCTGCCGGCCACCATCCCGACGAACGCGACGCGCCCCGCGGCGGGGGCACGGACCGGCGTCCCCGCCGGTGCCCGCAGGTCGACACCGCGGTGACCGGGTAGCCACTTCTGCGCCGGCGCGTCGAACGGACGGGTGACACGCAGAGGGTCCACCGGGGACGCCCATGGCCCGCGAGCGTCCTCGGCCCGCGGCCGATCCGTGCGCACCGCCGGTGTGGGGTCGTCGGCGGCTGCGACCGCCGCGAGGGGCGCGGCCACGGGAGCAGGCGCGGTCGGGGCGGTGACCAGCCCGAACGGGCCCACCAACGCCACCGACACCGCCAGGGGGAGGATATCCATGGGATCGAGCCTGGCCCCGGCGCACGGCGGCGATCCTCCACCGCGTCTCGACGGTGGACCCGGGGCGCCGGCCGGATCGGCTGTGGACGATCAGACCGCGGCGCGCTGCAACCGCTCGAGACCGTCGGCGATCAGCGACTCGGACTTGCAGAACGCGAGGCGGACCAGCGGTGCGCTCTCCTGCACCGCGTCGCCGGAGTGGAAGGCCGCGACGGGGACGCCGACGACGCCGTGCTCCTGCGCGAAGGACGCCATGCCGCTCAGCGCGTCCGGCATTCCGAGTGAGGAGAGGTCGGCGATGGCGAAGTAGGTGGACTCGGGGTGGTTGGTGCGGATCCCCGCCTGCGCCAGGCCGTCGAGCAACTGGGCGCGGCGCGCGCGCAACTCGTCGGTGAGGTGGGCGTACCCGGCATCGTCCATGGCCAGGCCCTCGGCGACGGCGTACTGGAAGATGCCCGGCCCGGTGAACGTCAGCCACTGCTTGACCGAGGTCACCGCCGCGACACCCTCGGCCGGACCGGTGATCCAGCCGACCTTCCACCCCGTCATCGAGAACGTCTTGCCGGCCGAGCCGATCGTCAGGGTGCGGTCGGCGGCCTGGGGCAGCGTCGCGATCGGGATGTGCGGGACGTCGTCGAGGACGAGGTGTTCGTAGACCTCGTCGGTGACGATCCACGCGTCGTGGCGGCGCGCGAGGTCGGCGATGAGCTCGAGTTCCTCGCGCCGGAAGACCTTGCCCGTGGGGTTGTGCGGGGTGTTGAGCACGATCATGCGGGTGCGGTCGGAGAACGCCGCGGCCAGCTCGGCCTCGTCGAGGGCGAAGTCGGGGAACCGCAGGCGGACGGGCCGCAGGGTGCCGCCGGCGCGGGCGACCATCGCGGGGTAGGAGTCGTAGTACGGCTCGAACGTCACGACCTCGTCGCCGGGCTGCACGAGGGCGAGGATCGCGGCCGAGATGCCTTCGGTGGCGCCCATCGTCACGAGCACCTGGGTGTCCGCGTCGATCTCCAGGCCGTAGAAGCGCCGCTGGTGATCGGCGATCGCGGTCCGCAGCTCGGGGACGCCGAGGCGCGGCGCGTACTGGTTGTGTCCCTCACGCAGGGCGCGGACGGCGGCCTCGACGAGGAAGGGCGGGCCCTCGGCGTCGGGGAACCCCTGCCCGAGGTTGACCGCTCCCGTCCGCACCGCGAGGGCGCTCATCTTCGAGAAGATGGTCGACGCGTACGGCTGCATGGCGGGGATCAGAGGGCTGTCCATGACGGGAGCCTAGCCAGAGAGCGCCGCGTCTCCTCCGGCGGAGCCCCGGCGAGCGACCTGCCCCACCCCTGGGGGGATTCGCGTCGGGGGGCGGATCCGCACTAAGATGTGGGCACCACTGCTGTCGATCGGGATCCCATCCCGCTCTCGATCCTGCCGAACACCGTCGCCGACTTCGACGCCGGAGTGAATCAGGGCTTCTCGCAGTGGAATTCGCGCGTTCCAGACCGGTCGAGGCCGGGGTGCGCCGCCTGGGTCCGGGTCATCCCGGTGGCGGTGGCCGGAGCGCCAGGCGCTCGATTCCGCACTCCCGCGGGCCGGGCGATGAAACCGGAACGAGAAGAAGGAGACACGGCATGGCCGTCGTCACCATGCGCCAGCTCCTCGAGAGCGGCGTCCACTTCGGGCACCAGACCCGTCGTTGGAACCCCAAGATGAAGCGCTTCATCATGACCGAGCGCAACGGCATCTACATCATCGACCTGCAGCAGTCGCTGACCTACATCAACGACGCCTACGAGTTCGTCAAGCAGACGGTCGCCCACGGCGGCACGATCCTGTTCGTCGGCACGAAGAAGCAGGCCCAGGAGCCCATCGCCGAACAGGCGACGCGTGTCGGGATGCCCTACGTCAACCACCGCTGGCTCGGTGGCATGCTCACCAACTTCAACACGGTCTCCAAGCGCCTCTCGCGCCTCAAGGAGCTCGAGGAGATCGACTTCGACGACGTGGCCGGCAGCGGCCGCACGAAGAAGGAGCTCCTCGTCCTTCGTCGCGAGAAGGACAAGCTCGAGAAGACCCTCGGCGGCATCCGCGACATGAGCAAGGTCCCCTCCGCGGTGTGGATCGTCGACACCAAGAAGGAGCACCTCGCCGTCACCGAGGCACGCAAGCTCAAGCTGCCGGTCATCGCCGTGCTCGACACGAACTGCGACCCCGACGAGGTCGACTACAAGATCCCGGGCAACGACGACGCGATCCGTTCGGTCACGCTGCTCACCCGCGTGGTGGCCGACGCCGTGGCCGACGGTCTCATGACCCGCAGCCAGAGCGCCGGCGGTGGCGAGAGCGCAGTCGACGGTGGCGCCGAGCCCATGGCCGAGTGGGAGCGCGAGCTCCTCGCCGGCGACCAGAGCGCCGAGCAGGCTCCCGCCCAGGCGACCGAGGCTCCCGCCGAGGCTCAGGTCGAGACCGCCACGGAGGCTCCGGCCGACGCGGCGAGTGAGGCCCCCGCCGAGGCGAGCGCCACCGAGGCTCCGGTCGAGACCGAGGCCGCCACCGAAGGCGCCCCGGAGGTCACCCCGGAGGCCGCGAACGACGCGGTCGCCGAGGCCGAGACCACCGACTCCACGCCCGCTCAGTCCTGACGACCCCTCCGCGACGAAAGCGAGATTCCAGATGGCGAACTACACCGCTGCCGACATCAAGGCGCTGCGCGAGCAGACCGGCGCCGGCATGCTCGACGTCAAGAAGGCCCTCGACGAGGCCGACGGCGACCGCACCAAGGCCACCGAGATCCTGCGCGTCAAGGGCCTCAAGGGTGTGACCAAGCGTGAGGGCCGTAGCGCCTCCAACGGTCTGGTCACCGCCCACGTCGACGGTGGCGTGGGAACCCTGGTCGAGGTCAACTGCGAGACCGACTTCGTGGCCAAGGGCGAGAAGTTCGGCGAGCTGGCCGCCAAGGTCCTCGACGCCGCGGTGCAGTCCGGCTCCGCCGACGCCGAGGCCCTCCTGGCCACGCAGGTCGACGGCAAGAGCGTCAAGGAGCTGCTCGACGAGGCCAACGCCGGCATCGGCGAGAAGATCGAGGTGCGTCGGGTCGCTCGTGTGGAGGGCCCGAAGGTCGTCTCCTACCTGCACAAGACCAGCCCTGACCTGCCGGCGCAGATCGGCGTGCTGTTCGCGTACGACGGCGACGACGACACCGTGGCGCGCGACGTCGCGATGCACGTCGCGGCGTTCAGCCCGACCGTCCTCACGCGCGAGGAGGTCTCGGAGGAGATGGTCGCCAACGAGCGTCGCATCGCCGAGGAGACCGCCCGCGAGGAGGGCAAGCCCGAGCAGGCGCTGCCCAAGATCGTCGAGGGTCGCGTCAACGGCTTCTTCGCCGAGAACGTGCTCCTGGAGCAGAAGTTCGCGAAGGACCAGAAGAAGCAGGTCAAGGCCGTCCTGTCCGACGCCGGTGTCGAGGCGAAGGGCTACGCGCGCGTGCGCGTCGGTTCCTGAGTCCTCATCACGCATCGGAGCCCGCCGCCCCCTGGGGGTGGCGGGCTCCTGCGTTTCCGGTGATGGCGTGATCGGCGGGCTCGAAGGGCGCGGGTTTCTCGGGCACGATGGCCTCGAGCCGGTGGTCCCGCCGGCAGCCCCGAAACCGGAGCGAGCCGATGTCGATCCCCGAGTTCCTCGTTCCGCCGGCCCTGCGACTGGCCCGTGCCGACCGGGTGTTCGCGACGGTGCCGGGAGCCCGGCGGCACGTCGCCGAGCGCGCCCTGCGTCCCCAGCGCTACGGTCCTCCGCGCACGCTCCGGCGTGACGTCGCGGTCGAGGTGACCGAGCACGAGGGGTGGGCAATGTACACCCTCCGGCCGATCGAGACGCCGGCCCGCAGCGCGGTCGTCTACTGCCACGGCGGTGGGTGGGTCAACGAGATCGTGCTCCAGCATTGGCAACTCGCGGCCCAGATCGCCGCCGAGGCGGGCACGACGGTGATCGTGCCCATCTACCCCCTCATCCCGTTCGGAACGGCGCAGGAGGCCAATCGCGTCGTCGTCGACCTCGCCGTGCGTGCGCGGGAGGAACACGGCGCCGTGTGCCTCGCGGGCGACTCCGCCGGTGGGCAGATCGCCCTCTCGGCGGCGGTGACGCTGCGTGACGACCATGCGGTCGCGGTGGCGCGCACCGTGCTCATCGCGCCCGCTCTGGACCTGTCGCTCAGCCATCCGGAGATCCCGCTCGTCCTGCCGCACGACCCCTGGCTCGGCGTCGAGGGCACCCGTCACCTGATCGAGCTGTGGCGCGCGGACCTGCCGCTGGACGACCCGAGGGTGAGTCCTCTCGCCGCCGACCTCGCCGGTCTCGGCCCGCTGACGATCTTCATCGGCACGCGCGACATCCTCTGGCCCGACGCCCGTCTGCTGCGGGACCGGGCGCGCGCGGCCGGGGTCGACGTCGAACTGCACGAGCGCCCCGGCCTCGTGCACGTCTACCCGCTGCTGCCGACGCGGTCGGGCCGTGACGCGCGCGGGAGCATCGTGCGCCGGATCCGGCGCGCGCTCCGGGGAGCCTCGGGCGACCAGGGAGTCCGGACGGCGGCGGGTCGGCGTCCCGCACCTGAGGCGCACGCACCCGCGTCCAGGCAATTCTCATGAGCATCCGCGATCTTCCGATCTGGAAGGTCGGTCGAGGTGGCGTGCGGGGGTGGCGAACTGCACCGACGATCGACGAGTACGTGTAGCCGCCGAGCCCGACGTGGGCCCGCCCGGCGCCGGGGAGAGGATCGGTCCATGTCGTTCACCGACGACGTCTTCGTGTGGTCGCTGCGCGTGGTGTTCGTCCTCGCGATCGTCTGGGTGGTGGTGCGCTGGCCCAAGGCCGCCGGCCCGGGTGTCCTCGCGGTGGTGCGCCGTCTCGTGGCGATCCTGGTGCTCGTCGTGCTCGTCGTGCTCAACGTCGCCGCCCCGATCAACGCGCAGTACGGGTGGTACTCGGACTGGAACGACCTGCTGTCCGACGCCGGGCCCTCGGCGGTCGTCCCGGCCCAGGCCGCACGGGGTGAGGCCCCGGCCACCGCGGTGGCCGGCGACGTCGGACCCTCGCCGCTGGTCGGCCTGCCGACGAGCGATCGGGCGAAGACCCGGCTTTCCCTGACGCCCACGACCTCCGGCGGGTATCAGGAGTTCACGGTCCGCGGTGCGGTCAGCGGGTACACCGGCACGGTGCTCGTGTGGTTCCCGCCCTCCTACACCCGGCCCGAGAACGCCCGCCGCGAGTACCCGGTGATCGAGACCTTCCACGGGTTCCACCCCGCTCCGATGGCCTACTTCACGGTGTTCGCGATGGACCAGGCGATGGCGAGCGAGGTCGCCGCCCGGCGCGTGCGCGACGCGGTCGTCGTCATCCCGTACTGGGGCGCCGGGGGAGTGGACACCGAATGCGTCAACGGCAGCGCCGTGCGCCTGGAGGACTGGGTGACCCAGGACGTGCCCGCCTGGGTCTACTCCACCCTGAGGGTCAAGGCGGACCGCGATTCATGGGCGACGCTCGGCACCAGCGCCGGCGGCTACTGCGCGCTCATGAGCACGCTGCTGCGTCCGCAGACGTTCGCCACCGCGATCTCCTTCGGAGGCTATGCCCGACCCGACTTCAGCACGCCCTACGTGCCGTTCGCGCCCGGCAGCGAGGAGGCGCGACGGTACGACCTCATCCACCTCGCCGGCTCCGCCCCGCCGTCGGTGGCCCTGTGGGTCCTGTCCTCCCTGCCGGACTCCGCCCTGGCCGCGCCACACATGCGCGAGCTGGTGAACGTGGCCCGGGCGCCGCTGTCGGTGACCCCGACCGTGCTGCCGACCGGCGGTCACCGCTCCGAGGTGTGGACCCCCTACTTTCCCGGCGCACTGGCCTGGTTGGGCTCGACCTCACCCGGATTCGCGCCCGACGCCTGAGCCGGATCCACGGGGCCACCCCGTGCGCCCGAGGCGTGAACCGACCCGGTTTGGGGCGCGGTCCTCGCCGGTGGCACCATGAGGCGCGACCTCGACTGACAGGGAGACACCCGTGACCGACTCCTCGCGTGCCTACAAGCGTGTGCTGCTCAAGCTCTCCGGAGAAGCGTTCGGGGGCGGTTCCATGGGGGTCGACCCCGACGTCGTGAAGGGCATCGCCAAGCAGATCGCCGAGGCCGTGCACGAGGGGGTCGAGGTGGCCGTCGTCGTCGGCGGGGGCAACTTCTTCCGTGGTGCGCAGCTGCAGCAGAAGGGCATGGAGCGCGCCCGTGCCGACTACATGGGCATGCTCGGGACGGTCATGAACTGTCTTGCGCTGCAGGACTTCCTCGAGAAGGAAGGCATCGACACCCGCGTGCAGACCGCCATCACCATGGGTCAGGTCGCCGAGCCGTACATCCCGCGCCGCGCGGCACGTCACCTCGAGAAGGGGCGCGTGGTCATCTTCGGCGCCGGTGCGGGCATGCCGTACTTCTCCACCGACACTGTCTCCGCGCAGCGGGCGCTCGAGATCGGCTGCGACGCCGTGCTCATGAGCAAGAACGGAGTCGACGGCGTCTACGACTCCGACCCGCGCACCAACCCCGACGCCAAGAAGCTCGACCGCATCTCTTACACCGACGCCCTCGCGAACAACCTCAAGGTCGTCGACGCCGCCGCGTTCAGCCTGTGCATGGAGAACGGCCTGCCCATGGTCGTCTTCGCCATGCAGGGCGACAGCACGATCGCGCGGGTGCTGCGGGGCGAGCCGCTCGGTACCGAGGTCTTCGCGGTCTGACGACCCCGGGGCGACGTCGACGTCGTCGCCCCGGCACCGGTGTGCCTCTCGACGCCACGGCGGCGGGCCGTCCTGCTGCGGCGTCCGGGCGGGGCTGTGAGGCGAATCACCAGGCGTGTGAGCACGTCCGACACCGGGCGGCGTGGCCCATGAGAGCCTTCTCATTCTCGACGGCAAGTTCACCTCATGTTGGTCCCTCAGCCTTGTGAGCATGACCCCCGTACCCCGACGCCCCCGCATCGTCCTCTACAGCCATGACACCCAGGGCCTCGGCCACCTGCGCCGCAACCTGGTGCTGGCCCGCGGCTTCGCCACCGATCGTCCCGGTGGCCTGGGCGCCGACGTCCTCCTGCTGACCGGAGCCAGCGAGGTGGGGTTGTTCCCCCGCCCCGAGGGTGTCGAGGCGATCGTGCTGCCGGGACTGCGCAAGGACCGGGAGGGCGGGTACGCCCCTCGTCATCTGCGCGGTCGGCTCCGCGATGTCGTGGCCTTGCGCAGCTCGCTGCTGGAGACCGCGCTGGACGGTTTCGAGCCCGACCTGTTCGTCGTGGACAAGACGCCGCGCGGCTTCGGGAAGGAACTGGAGCGCATCCTGCCCCGGCTGCGAGCCAGGGGCACGAGGACGGTGCTGGGGCTGCGTGACGTCCTCGACGACCCGGTGGCCACCCGGGCGCAGTGGCACGCCGACGGCGGGGACGCCGCCGTCCGTGACTTCTACGACGAGGTGTGGGTCTACGGCGACCGGCGGATCCACGATCTTCGTCGGGTCACGGGGATGGCGGCGTCCAGCGCCGCGGTGACGCACCATCTCGGCTACCTGTCCGCCGACCGCCAGGACACGGCCGCCTTGGCGCACCGGCCCGCGACCGACGGACGTGACTACGTCCTCGTCATGTGCGGCGGTGGCCAGGACGGCGCCGCCCTCTGCGCCCGGGCGGCCGCGATGACCCCACCGGCGGGCATGGACCTGCTCGTGCTCACCGGGCCGCAGCTGGAGGAGAGCCGGCTCCGCCGCGTGAGGCGCGCCGCGGCCGGCCGGCCGGGAGTTCAGGTCATGCGCTTCAGCCGGCACGGTGCGGCCTGGCTCACCGGGGCCAGGGCGGTGATCACCATGGGTGGCGCGAACACGGTCGCCGAGATCCTCGACACCGACGTGCCGGCGCTCGTCGTGCCGCGGGTCACGCCGCGGGCGGAACAGCTGGTCCGCGCCGAGGCCCTCGCCGCGCAGGGCCACCTGTCGGTCCTGCACCCCGATCGGTTGACCACCGGGGCGCTCCAGGACTGGGTCGACGCCGCCGTGCAGACCCGCGTCGATCGCACCGGGATCGATCGCGGTGGAGTCTCCGCCGCCGTGACCCGCGCCCGGAACCTCACGTCCCCCTCGTTCTCGTCCTACCGCCCGTCCAGGAGTTGTCATGTCGCCTGAGCCCACTCGCCGCATCGGTTACGTCGTCAAGTGCTACCCCCGGTTCTCCGAGACGTTCATCGTCCGCGAGATCCTGGCGCGCGAGGCCGCCGGGGACGACATCGCCATCGCCGCGCTGCGCACCACCACCGACACCCGCTTCCACGCCCTCCTCGCCCGCGTGCAGGCCCCGGTGACGTGGATGCCACGAGAGGTCAAGGGACACACCCGGCTGTGGGAGGCCCTCGGCCGCCTGCGGCGGTTGCGCACCGACGCGGGGCTCGGGCCGATCCCCGGGCCCGCCCTGGACGCCATGTTCGACGAGGAGTCCGACGTCGCCGCCCAGGCGGTCCATGTGGCGTGCTGGGCGCTGGAGAACGACCGCGACCACCTCCACGCCCACTTCGCCTCGATCTGCGGGCGCACCACCCGGGTCGCCGCAGCTCTGGCCGGGCTGACCTGGACGCTGACCGCCCACGCCAAGGACATCTTCCACGGGGACAACGACCCTGACCGCCTGCGCGCCGTCCTGACCGACGCCGACGCCGTCGTCGGCGTCAGCGACATGACCGCGGAGTGGATCCGCACGCTGGCCCCCGAGAGCCGCGTCGTGCGGATCTACAACGGGATGGATCTGGAGGAGCTGACCTGGAGCTCCCCGGCCGAGCGTCCCCCGCGCATCGTCGGGGTCGGGCGGCTCGTCGCCAAGAAGGGCTGGCCCGATTTCCTCGCCGCGATCGCCGACCTGCGCGCAGCCGGGCATCCCGTCACCGCCGACATCGCCGGCTCCGGACCCCTGGAGGCCGAGTTGCGCGCGCACAGTACGGCGCTCGGGCTCGACGACGTGGTCACCTGGCACGGCCCGATGCCCCAGCACCAGGTCATCGACCTCATCCGCTCCGGGACGGCCTTCGCCGCTCCCTGCGTCGTGGCCGACGACGGTGATCGCGACGGGCTGCCGACCGTACTGCTGGAATCCATGGCACTGGGCACCCCCGTGGTCGGCACGCCCGTGGCGGGCATCCCCGAGGCCGTCCTGCACGAGAGCACCGGTCTGGTGGTGCCGGAGCACGACTCGGACGCACTCGGGGACGCCCTGACGCGCCTCCTCGGCGACGGCGAGCTCCGCCTGCGCCTGGCCCGCGCTGCACGCACCCACATCGAACGCCACTTCGACATCCATGACCAGGCACGTCACCTGCGCAGCCTCACCGAGGAGGTGACGCGGCCCGCACCGACCGCCGAGGACCGCCTGGGTGACCTCGGCGACCTGGGTGATCTGGATGAGGTCGTCTACGTCGTCACCGACCCCGGCATCCCGGCCTTCGGGCGCAAGGGCGGCTCGGCGCACGTGCAGGAGGTCCTGCGGGTGCTGTGCCGGCGGGCCCGTCGGGTCACGCTGATCGCCGCGCGGCTGGGTGGTCCGGTCCCGCCCGGGCTGGAGGACGTCGTCGCCGTCGAACTCGGCCGCCCGAAGGCCGACTCTCCGGGCGCGGCCGAGCAAGCGCTGCAGGACCTGGACCGGCAGGCCGCCGGGATCGTCGCCGGACTCGTCGCGGGGGCCAGGGCCGCGCACCCGCAGGAACCGGTACCCCTGGTCTATCAGCGCTACGGCCTGTGGAGCGCCGAGGTGCTCGAGGCCGCCCGCGCCGCCGGGGCGCGGACCGTACTGGAGGTCAACGCCCCGCTCGTGGAGGAGCAGCGCGCCCACCGGGTGCTCGTCGACGCCGAGACCGCGACGAACATGACCGTGCGTGCCCTGCGCGCCGCCGACTACGCCTACGCGGTCAGCGAGCCGGTGGCCGACTGGGCCCGACAGCTCTCGGGCGTGTCGGTCGAGGCCGTCGGCAACGGCGTCGACACCGACCGGTTCACGGTCGCGACCGGCTCCGCAGCCCAGCCCCCGACGGTCGTCTTCGTCGGCACCTTCCGGCCCTGGCACGCCCCCGACCTGCTCGTGCAGGCGGCGGGTCGGCTCCGCGAGGCGGGCACGCCCGTCCGGCTCCTGCTCGTCGGCGACGGGCCGAGTCTGGCCTCGACCGTGGCGAGCGCCCGCGCCGCCGGCGTCGAGGTCGAGACAGTCGGGTCCGTGGAGCACGACGCGATTCCGGGGCTCCTGGCCCGGGCGGACATCGCGTGCGCTCCCTATCCGGCCGGCGACGCGTACTTCTCGCCGTTGAAGGTCATCGAGTACCTCGGAGCGGGCCTGCCGACCGTCGCCTCGGCGATCGCGGACCTGCCCGACCTCCTCACCGCGGACGAGGTCGCGTTCGTCCCGCCCGGAGACCTCGACGCACTCGTGCGCGAGCTCGACGACCTGGCCCGCGACGCCGAACGGCGTGCCCGCCTCGGCGCTGCCGGACGCGCCGCCGCGACCCGCCGGTTCACGTGGACGGCCGTGGTCGACCGGGTGCTGGGGCGGCTCGACCGGGGCGACCGTGTTCTGTCCACCGGGCCCGGCCGGCACACCGCGCACACCGCGCCCGCCTCCGAGATCGAACGGGTGGCCGTCGGATGAGCCGGAGCAAGGACCGCATCCGACCGGGTGCGCTCGCACGCACGATCGAGGTTCTGCGGCCGCACTTCCGCGGGTCCGGCCCCCTGGCGTTCCTCGGCATCCTCGCCGTGCTCGCCGAGGTCGCCGCGCGTCTGCTGGAGCCCTGGCCGGTGAGTTGGGTTCTCGACGGGGTCATCCCGGCGGTGGTCGGCCGACCGGTGGAAGGCGGTGTGACGCGGCTGCTCATCGGCGCCGGGGTCGCGGTGGTGCTCATCGCCGCCCTTCGGGCCGGCGCCGCCTACCTGTCCACGGTCGCCTTCGCGAACGTGGGCGCCCAAGTGACGACACGGCTGCGCGCCCACGTGCATCAGCGACTCCTCGGGGCCAACCTGTCGTTCCATCACCGCATGCGGTCCGGTGACCTCGTCACCCGGGTGGTCACCGACGTCGGCCGGGTCCAGGAGGCCGGTGTCACCGCCGGTCTCCCGATGCTCGCGAACCTGCTGACCGTGGTCGGCATGATCGTGGTGGTTCTCGTACTCGACCCGATCCTGGCCCTGGTGGTGCTGTGCGTCCTGCCGCTGATCCTCGTGTCCGGTCGTTTCGCCGGCTCCAAGATCACCTCGGCCTCTCGGGAGCAGCGCAAACGCGAGGGCGAGCTGGCGGGCGACGCGGGCGAGGCCTTCGCGGCGGTGCAGACCGTGCAGACCTACGAGCTCGGCGGCCACCTCGGGAGTCGGTTCGTCAACGCCAACGTCAAGGGTCTCAAGGACGGCGTCAAGGCCAAGCGCCTCAGCGCCGGTCTGGAGCGGCGCACCGATCTGCTCGTCGGCGTGGCCACCGGGATCGTGCTCGCGTTCGGCGGCTGGCGCGTCCTGCGAGGCGCCATCACCCCGGGTGAGCTCGTGGTGTTCATCACGTATCTGAAGACGACGTTCAAACCGCTGCGCGACCTGGCCAAACACACCGGTCGCATCGCCCGCGCCGCCGCCTCCGGTGAGCGCATCGCCGACACCCTGGCCGAGGCGACCCCGGTCGAGGACCGGTCGTGGGCGCGTCCACTGCCGCCGCGGCGGCGAGGGGTCGCGAGCGGGGCCGTGGACCTGCAGGGGGTCACGTTCGGCTACGGCGCCGACCCGCCGGTGCTCGAGGGTGCGGATCTGCACATCCGCGCCGGTGAGCGCGTGGCCGTCGTCGGGCCCAGCGGGGCGGGCAAGTCCACGCTCTTCAACCTGGTGCTGCGCTTCTGCGAACCCCACGACGGGCAGATCAGGCTCGACGGGCACGACGTGCAGAACCTCACCCTGACCTCACTGCGCGAGGCCTGCGCCGTCGTGCTGCAGGAATCGGCGATCTTCGCGGGCGACCTGGCCGACAACGTGCGGCTCGGCCGGCTCGACGCCACCGACGACCAGGTCGAACGGGCGCTGCGCGAGGCCGCCCTCGGATCCCTGGTCGATCGCAGCGAACACGGCATCCACCAGCAGGTCTCCGAGAAGGGCTCGACCCTGTCCGGTGGGCAGCGACAGCGCCTCGCCATCGCCCGCGCCCTGCTGCGCGAACCCCGGCTCCTGTTGCTGGACGAGCCCACCACCGGGCTGGACGAACACAACCGGATCGAGGTCGTCGCTGCCCTGCGACGACTAGCGGAGGGCCGCACCACGATCCTGGTCACGCACGACCACGATCTGCTCGACCTGGCGGACCGGGTCGTCGAGCTGCGCGACGGCATCTTCGTCGAGCGCGGCGTGCCCGGCCGCGATCCCGACCCCCGACCGGGCGCTCGCCCGAGGACTTCGCTGACCACCGGAGGACGACGATGATCGACGACGCGGCCGTCGCCGCCGCACACCCGGACCTTCCCGGCCTGGCCCTGCTGCTCGATCCGCTGCGGCTGGAGAAGACGCTTCACGCCCTCGGTGAGGAGCCGCATCACCTCGATCGGCTGCGCATCAAACCGGGTGCCTCGGTCACCGCCGTGCTGCGCCCGGCGGCGGGGCGGGGTCCGTGGCTGCTCGCCCGGGTGCTGGCGGACGACCCGTGGCGGACGAAGCGACACAAGGATCTGACCGTCGCCGCCCGGCTGGGTCTCCCCGGCCACGAGCTGCCCGACCAGCGCCTGATCCTCACCGTCGCCGCCGGCGACCGCCGGTTGAGCGGTCTCGCCCGGCTTCATCCGGACAGCGGGCCGTCGCAGATCCGCTGGCCGGTCCGTCGCTCCGCCTGGCCGCCGGGTGTCGACGGTCGTGGGCGGACCGTCCACGCCGACGTGACGACGCTGTCCCACAACCCCGCCCGCCGCTGGGTCGGGGTGGTGGATCTGGGCACGAAGCGCCGCGTCCTGCGGCTCCACCACGCACTGCCCGCCCAGGACCTGCCGTGGCAGCCCGGCCGGCCGTGGGCGCCGAGCGACCCGCTGCCCGACCTGCTGCGCGGGCAGGCGGGCGACGACCGAGCCGCTCGGCGCCGCGTCGAGCCCCTGGCCCGCGTCGAGGCCGCCGTGCGCGGCCTGCGCATGCTGCACGAGCCCTGGGGCCAACGCGCTGCGCATGTGGCTGATCGGATCCGAGGCCCGCTCGGTGCGGTGCAGCGGGCCCGGGCCCACGGCGACCTCACTCCGGATCAGGTCGTCGTGGACGGCGATCGGGTCGGCGTCCTCGACTGGGACCAGTCCGGGCTCTGGCCGCTCGGCTGGGACGTGGCGACCTGGACCGCGGGTCTGATCGTGGCGGGGTGGTACCCGGCGGACGAGACGCTCACCGAGCCGGTGACCCCCGCGGCCGGCCGCTCCGTGGACCCCGCCGTGCTCGCCGCGGCCCTGATCCTGCGCGGTCCCGAACCCTTCCGACGACGCCATCCGCAGTGGCCGGAGGTGACCGAGCGGCTCCTGGCGCACGCCGAGCAGCAGCTCCTGGTGGGAGCGCACCGGTGACCGCCGACGGACTCGCCCGATCAGCCACCCCGGCCTCCCTGGCCATCCCCGCCACCGGCGTGGGCCTGGCCCGGCTGCTGGCCGACGGGGTGCCGGTCGCCGGGGACCGCTGCGCGGTGCGTCGGGCCTGGCCCGCCGATCTCGCCGATCCCGCTCGGGGATACGTGCTCGAACTCCAGGCCTCCGACGGGCGGGTCCTGGGGGCGCGGCTGTGCGGGAACGAGCTGGAGATCGTCGCCGACGACCCGGTGCTGCCGGAGATCACGGGGCTCGTCGCCGACGGGTGGCGGGTGCTCGCGCACCGGGCGGGCAAGCGCGCGGTGCTGCGTCGCGACGAGCGAGGGAGCTTCCGCAAGCTCGCGACCCCCAAGGCGACGAGGCGGGCCGTGGCGCGGGCCGACGCGGTGGAACGGCTGCTCGAGCGGGCTCCCGGCGTGCCACGGCCACCGGCCCGGACGGCCGTCGATCCGGACGCCGGCAGCATCGATCTCGCACCCGCGCCGGGCAGGTCGCTGCGCAGCGTGCTCGCGGACGGACCGGCCGAGGCCGACGGTGTGCTGCCCGCCGAGGTCGGGCGGAGGCTGGGCGAGACCCTCGCCGCGCTCGCGACGGTCGAACCGGCGCGGTCAGCCGACCTCGACGCCCTCCCTCGGCACACGTTGGCCGACGAGGCCGCGACCCTGGATCGGTGGGTCGGGGCGGCGTGCGCCCTCGCCCCCGTGGGGCGCCCCGCCGCCGAGCGGCTGCGCGCCGAGGCCGATGACCTCATCGGGGCGTTGCGTCGTGCGCCGGAGACGCCGTCCGTCCTCGGGCACCGCGACCTGCACGACGGGCAGATCCTCGTGTCTGCCGACACCGGCCTGACGATCCTCGACTGGGACACCGCCGCCTGGACCGATCCCTGTCTGGACCTCGCCAACCTGCTGGCCCATCTCGACCTGCTGGTCACCCTGACCCCGTCGGCGGCGGCCGCGACTCGGGCGGCCACGTCGGCGATGGTGGCCGCCGTGGCTGCCGGCGGGCATCCTGCGGCGAGCCACCCCGACCGACTCGACCTCCTGCGGCGCGGCGCGGCACTCCGCATCCACGCCGTCCACGCCTTCCGTCGTCGACCTCGTGCGCCCGGGACGACCTGACGAACGCCCCGTGCCATCCCCACGCCTCCGGCCCCACGCGTCGGCCACGGACGATGACCGCAGATGCGGGTCCACCCGATCGTTTCCGGTGAGCCGGGACGAGCGTCGGGCGCCGTGGTCTGACAGCATGGGGTTCCGTCGCCTGGTCGAGTCCGACTCGGGCGATCACACGAGGGCGAAAGGCGTACGCGATGCTGGACGAGACGATGTTCGAGGCCGAGGAGAAGATGGACAAGGCCATCGAGGTGGCCAAGGAGGACCTCGCCTCGATCCGCACCGGCCGCGCCAACGCGTCCATGTTCAGCAAGCTCATGGTCGACTACTACGGAGCCCCGACGCCCCTGCAGCAGCTCGCCTCCTTCCAGACGCCCGAGGCCCGCACCATGCTCATCACGCCCTTCGACAAGGGCGCCATGGCGGCCATCGAGAAGTCGATCCGCGACTCCGACCTCGGTGTCAACCCGAGCAACGACGGCAACGCGATCCGCTGCATCTTCCCGGAGCTCACGCAGGAGCGCCGCAAGGAGTACATCAAGATGGCCCAGCGCAAGGGCGAGGACGCCAAGGTCGCCGTCCGCAACGTGCGCCGCCACGCCAAGGACCAGATCGACAAGATGGTCAAGGACGGCGACATCGGCGAGGACGAGGGCGCCCGCACCGAGAAGGAACTCGAGGCCCTGACCAAGAAGCACGTCGACCAGATCGACACGCTGCTCAAGGGCAAGGAAGCCGAACTCCTCGAGGTCTGATCGACGATGACGACTCCGGCGACCACCAGGCGGCGTCCCCCGGCAAGGCGGGGCGCGACCTTCCCGTCGCCATCGGCGTCGGGGTGGGCCTGGGTGCGCTGGTGCTCGCCAGCCTGTTCATCGTGCCCTGGGGGTGGTTGCTGCTCGTCATCCCCGCCATCTGCGTCGGCGTCTCCGAGTTGTCGCGTGCCTTCGCCGCGGGCCGGTTCCGGGTGCCGTTGATCCCCGTGATGGTCGGCACCGTCGCGATGCACGTGGGGGCCTACCTGGGCGGCGGGCCGGGGCTCATGATGGCCTTCGGGTTGACGCTGCTGGCCGTGGTCACCTGGCGCAGCGTCCTGGGCATCGACCACGCGGCGCGCGACGTGACCGCCGGCGTGTTCGTCGTGGCGTACGCGCCGTTCCTGGCGGCCTTCACCACCCTCATGCTCCGGGCCGAGGACGGGCCGATGCGCATCGCGGTGTTCATCATCGTCACCATCTGCAGCGACATCGGCGGATACGCGGTCGGGGTGCTCGCCGGCCGGCACCCGATGGCGCCGTCGGTCAGCCCGAAGAAGTCGTGGGAGGGCCTGGCCGGGTCGGCCGCGAGTTGTGTCGTCGCGGGCATGCTCACCGTGCCGCTCATGCTCGGTGGGTCGATCGTCGCCGGGGCCGTGCTGGGGCTCGTCACCGTCGCACTCGCGACGCTGGGCGACCTCACCGAATCCATGCTCAAGCGCGATCTCGGAATCAAGGACCTCGGTGAGCTGTTGCCCGGACACGGAGGACTGATGGACCGCATCGACTCGCTCCTGGTGACCGCGCCCGGCGCCTGGCTCGTGCTCACCCTCCTCGTCTGACCATCCGATCCGACCGATCTCGAGGATTCCGTGACAGATTCGCCGAACCGCCCCGTTCCCCTGCGCCTCGAGCGTCGGCGACCTGCGCCCGGGCAGGTGACGTTCTCCCCGCCCGGAAACCCCATGCCGGCCACCCACCTGGCCGACCTCGACATGGACGGTCGGACGAAGGCCGTCGCCGAGCTCGGCCACCCGGGCTTTCGTGCCAAGCAGATCTCGCGGCACTACTTCGTGCACTACACGACCGACCCGGCCGACATGACCGACCTGCCCGCCGCGGGCCGTGCCGAACTCGTCGGCGCGATGCTGCCCACCCTGTTGACGCCGGTGCGCCACCTGAGCGCCGACCGCGGCGCGACGGTCAAGTCCGTCTGGCGGCTGCACGACGGCGCCCTCGTGGAGTCCGTGCTCATGCGGTACGCGCGTCGGGCGACGGTGTGCATCTCCAGCCAGGCCGGGTGCGGCATGAACTGTCCGTTCTGCGCGACCGGCCAGGAGGGGTTCACCCGCAACCTGTCCACCGCGGAGATGGTGGCGCAGGTCGTCGAGGCCTCCCGCATGCTGCGTGACGGCATGGTGGACGCCGCGGCCGACGGCGACCCCGAGACCGACTCCGACGACGGGGTCGGCGCCTTCGACGCACCCGAGGGCGAGGACCTGGACGAGGCGGGCGCGGCCGGGCCGACGCGGGTCAGCAACGTCGTCTTCATGGGCATGGGGGAGGCCCTGGTCAACTACAAGCGGGCCGTCGCCGCCATCCGGCGCATGGTCGATCCCGCGCCGCACGGTCTGGGCATGTCGGCGCGGGGGATCACGATGTCCTCCGTCGGGCTGGTGCCGGGCATCGACCGCCTGGCCGCCGAGGGCATCCCGGTCACCCTGGCGCTGAGCCTGCACGCGCCCGACGACGAGCTGCGCGACGAGCTCGTGCCCATCAACAACCGGTACGCGGTCGACGAGGCGCTGGACTCGGCGCGACGCTATTTCGAGGTGACCGGCCGCCGCGTCTCGATCGAGTACGCCCTCATCCGCGACATCAACGACCAGGCGTGGCGGGCCGACCTGCTGGGCGAGAAGCTCGCCGCTCGCGGCTCGGGCTGGGTGCACGTCAACCCCATCCCGCTCAACCCCACGCCGGGCAGCAAGTGGACGGCCTCCCGGCCCGGAGTGATGCAGCAGTTCGTCGAGCGGTTGCGCGCGCACGGGGTGCCGACGACCGTGCGCGACACCCGCGGATCCGACATCGACGGGGCCTGCGGACAGCTCGCCGCAGCCACCGCCTGAGCGCCGCCGCGCACCCGTGGAAAGGGGGTCGGACAGGCCCCGCGGACTCCGTCGAAGGCCCAGGTCAGGCCCCGTGTCCGGTCGGTGATCCTAACGTCATCGAGTTGTGATCCCGGGCGGGGCTTATTCGCTTCCTGGAGGTCGGCGGAGACGGGATGATTGGGGTGTTCGCGAGGCCGGGGGTGTCTCGGATCGGAAAGGCGAGATCATGCGTGCAGGCCGGTACATCTGCGGGACGACCGCGGCGCTCCTTCTGGCGAGCGGCATGGCCTCCGCGCCCTCGTCCACGGCGGCCGCAGCTCCCGCCAAGAGCGTCACCACCACCTCGACGAAGGGCGTCACGGTCGCCACGAAGACCGCCGGTCAGTACCGGGTCGTGCGCAGCGCTCAACTGCGCCGCTCGACCGCCGCCCTGCAGCGCGCGGCCACGCTCAAGGCCGTGACCAAGGCGGTGCACTCCAGTGAGTTCACCGAGGGCGTCGCCGCCTCCGCCTACTCCGTGCGCGACCTGCGCACGAGCGGCTCGTGGGCCCGCGTCACCCTCACGCCCAAGCAGGCCGCCGAGCTCGACCCGGCCACCGTGCTCCTGCGCAAGACGCGCAGCACCTGGACCGTCGTCGACCTCGGCACCGCGGGCGTCGGGTGCGAGGTCGCACCGAACTCCACCCTCAAGGCCCTCAAGCTGGAGTGCGCGTAGCCCCCGGACATCCGGAGGGCGACCATCGACGGCGGCCTCTTCGGATGAGCTCCCCACGTCACCGTGGTGGGCCTGGCGGTCGGCGCGGGAACAGGGGCCTGCGCCGACCGCCGCTTCATGCTCCGGCCCCCTGCTGACGCGCCGCGCCATCCGTCGGCGGTGACGTCCGTTCGGCGGCGGTTTCGGGTCCTCCGGCAGGTTCCCGAGGCCAAGCGGCCCGGAGGCGCCCTCGGAGCGCCAAGATGGTGCCATGAGCAATGGCGCCTACCGAGAACTCCACGACCGCAGCAGCGCCGATCCGGCCGCCTTCTGGGCCGACGTCGCCCGAGGTGTCGACTGGATCCGCCCCCGAAGACCGGACTGGACGACTCCCGCCCCCGTTCTACCGATGGTTCTCCGACGGAACCCTGAACACCTGCTATAACGCTCTGGATCGGCACGTGATCGCCGGTCGCGCCGATCAGGCCGCGGTCTACTACGAGAGCCCGGTGACGGGCGCCTCCCGGACGATCACCTACGCCGAGATGCTCGAACTCGTGGCCCGGTTCGCCGGTGTGCTGCGCAACCTCGGGGTCGAGAAGGGCGATCGGGTCGTCCTCTACATGCCGATGGTGCCCGAGGCGCTCGTCGCGATGCTGGCCTGCGCCCGCCTGGGCGCGATCCACTCGGTGGTCTTCGGCGGGTTCGCCCCGGCCGAGCTCGCCGCCCGCATCGAGGACGCCGCGCCCAAGGTCGTCGTTGCCGCCTCGTGCGGCGTCGAGCCGACACGCACCATCCCGTACAAGCCGTTCCTCGACCAGGCCATCGAGCGTTCCAGCCACAAGCCGGATCGCTGCGTCATCCTCCAGCGCGAGCAGGTCACCGCCGAAATGGGTGAGCGTGACCTCGACTGGGACGAGTGCATGCAGCCGGGCACCGTGGAGCCGGCCGAATGCGTCGAGGTCGTGGCCACCGATCCGCTGTACGTGCTCTACACCTCGGGCACGACGGGCAAGCCCAAGGGCATCGTGCGCGACAACGGCGGGCACGCCGTGGCGCTGACCTGGTCGATGAAGAACCTCTACGGCATCGAGCCGGGCGAGGTGTTCTGGGCGGCCAGCGACGTCGGGTGGGTCGTCGGGCACTCCTACATCGTGTACGCGCCGCTGCTGGCCGGTGCCACGACGATCGTCTACGAGGGCAAGCCGGTGGGCACCCCGGACGCCGGCGCGTTCTGGCGGGTGGTCGAGAAGTACAAGGTGGCCTCGCTGTTCACCGCGCCGACCGCGATCCGGGCCATCAAGAAGGAGGACCCGGACGCCCGCGAGCTCGAGAAGTACGACGTCTCCAGCCTGCGGCGCCTGTTCCTCGCGGGCGAGCGGCTCGACCCCGAGACGTACAAGTGGGCCTCGGAGAAGCTCGGCATCCCCGTCATCGACAACTGGTGGCAGACCGAGACGGGCTGGCCCATCGCCACCAACCCCGTGGGCATCGAGGAACTCCCGGTCAAACCGGGCTCACCGACCGTGCCCACCCCGGGTTACGACGTGCAGGTCCTCGACGACCAGGGTCAGCAGGTCCCGGCCGGCACCGAGGGGTCGATCGCCATCAAGCTGCCGATGCCCCCGGGCACCCTGCCCACGTTGTGGGGTGACGACGACCGATACGTCAGCAGCTACCTGTCGGCCTACGAGGGCTACTACCTCACCGGCGACGGCGGGTACATCGACGAGGACGGGTACGTCTACGTCATGGGCCGCACCGACGACGTGCTCAACGTGGCCGGCCACCGGCTGTCGACGGGGTCGATCGAGGCCGCGCTCGCCGGGCACCCGTCGGTCGCCGAGTGCGCCGTCATCGGTGTCGCCGACCAGATGAAGGGACAGATCCCGCGGGCGTTCGTCGTGCTCAAGTCCGGCGTGAACATCGAGAGCGACGAGGACGTCGAGAAGCTGCGCTCGGAGCTGGTGGCGCGGGTCCGTGAGGAGGTCGGGGCCGTGGCCGCCCTCAAGCTCGTCGACGTCGTGCTCGCGCTGCCCAAGACGCGCTCGGGCAAGATCCTGCGCAAGACGATGCGCCAGATCGCCGACGGTCAGGAGGCCGTCGTGCCGAGCACGATCGAGGACCCCACCGTGCTCGACACCCTGCGGCCGGTGCTGCGCAAGGAGTGAGGAGGGCCGCCCCGGATCCCGCGGCACGGGCACACGTGATCGCCCACGACGGCGAGGCAGGGCGTCACTCGACCGGGTCGCTCGGGTCGTCCTGCGGTGGGAGGACCGGAAACGCCACCAGCCATCGGCCGAGGATCGTCGCGATGCCATCGACGTCGGCGGTCCCGGTCGAGGCGGCGATCACCAGCTCGTAGGCGGCATCGATCGACGGCGGCACGAGGTCGTGGTCGTTGACGTCGCCGAGCGCGACGGTCGCTGTCCACGCCAGGCGCTTGTTCCCGTCGACGAGTGCGTGGTTGCGTGCGATGGACGACATCAGTGCTGCAGCCTTCGTCGCCAGATCCGGGTAGGCGTCCTCACCGAACGCGGTCGAGGCCGGCCGCTGCGCTGCCGAGTCCAGCAGTCCGCTGTCGCGGACATCGGGAACGCCGAGCTCTGCGGCGAGGATCGCGAGATCCTCCACGGTCAGGTAGTGAAAGTTCACTGGGCGAGTCGGTCGAGGAGCTCACCGTCGCGGTCCTTGACGCGCTGGGCGATCGCTCGCAGACGCTCTTCCCTGGTCGCGCGCGACGCCGCGGTGTCGATGAGTCGCAGGACGGCCTGCTGCTTGCTGATGCCCTGAGCCGCGGCGAGTTCGGTGAGCTTGGCATCCTGCTCGGGGTCGAGTCTGAGAGTCATGGCCACAGCTCATGGTAGCGCGGTGATACCACATGCCGCTCACGCCCGGATGGCGTCGATGACCTTGACCCGGGTGGCGATGAGCGCGGGGATGATGCCGGCGAGTGCGCCGACGGTGGTGGCGGCGCCCAACCCCACGAGGACGGCGAACACGGGGAACGGTGGGAGGTCGACGAGTCCCTGGTCGCGGAAGAAGTCCAGGACGAACGGGGCGCGGACGAGGGCGACCGCGGCGGTGACACCGACGGCACCGGCGATGACCGTCGCCACCACCGACTCCATGAGGACGCCGACGAAGATGCGCAGTCCGGTGGCGCCGTAGGAGCGGCGGATGCCGATCTCGCGCATGCGGTAGCGCACGGTGACCAGGGAGATGTTGACCAGGCCCATCGCGCCGAGGAGCAGGATGACCCCGGCGATGCCGAGCAGGGCCCACTCGATCTGGCGAAACCCCACGTCTTCCAGCGAGATCCCCATCGGGAAGGCCTCGAACGACCCGTACGGGGTGTTGGCCAGCTGCCGCCGGATCTGTTGTTGTACGGAGTCGGACGCCTCCGGTGGCACCCACGCCAGGTACGTGGGCATGACGGTGGCCGGGTCGAGGCCCGGCAACGCGGCGGCGGCTCCCGCGTGGACGAACGCGGTCAACGGCCGGTGGTCCTCGGCACCGGGCCGCGGGGGAGCACGCCGACGACGACCATCTGCACGGAGTCCTGGCCCGTCCCGTACGCGGTCATCGTGGCCGACCCGAGCTCGGGGCGACCCAGCCGGGAGTACAGGCGGTCGTCGATGACGACGGCCGGCGCGAGTCGCTGTCGGTCGGTGTCCGCGAGCCATCGTCCGCGGTCCACCTCGAGCCGGTACATCTCGGCGTAGGAGGGGTCGACGGCGTTCGTCTGGACGGCCTGGACCCCCTGGTGGGTCTGTGCGCGCACCTGCGTCTGGAACGACCGGGAGCGATGGGTGATCCCTAACCGGTCGAAGACGTCCAGCACCACCTGGTCACGGCGCTCGGCGCTGTCGGCGGTGGCGGCACCGCCCGAGGGTCCGCCCGCGGGCTGGATCGAGAGGACCGTCTGGCGGCCCGTGTCGCGTTCGAGGGTCTGCTGCAGGGCGTTGGTCATCATGCGCCCACCGCCGAGGACCGCGGTCATCGCGAACACCGAGAACGCGACACCCACGAGCGAGAGCAGGATGCGGCCCTTGTTGACGCGGAACTCCCCGTAGGCCTCGACGATCGAGGCGACGAACCCGATCACGGCAGATCCTCGCTCGTGCGGCCCAGGGAGGAGGCGGTGACGGCCCCTCGATGGGCTCGGATCCCCTCGGTGGTCGCCAGCGCGGCGCCCATACCGGTCGTGTCGATGTCGTGGAGCACCCCCTCGTCGAGCAGGAACGTGCGCTGGGACAGGGCGGCCACCTGCAGGTCGTGGGTGATCGTGACCAGCGCCGCGTCGGAGTCGCGGGCGATCTCGTCCAGCAGGGCCATGACGGCCTCGCCGGTCGTCACGTCGAGGGCGCCGGTCGGTTCGTCGGCAAGGATGAGCGTCGGTCGCCGCACGAGCGCACGCGCCACCGCGACGCGCTGCTGCTCACCGCCGGAGAGCCGGTTCGGCTTCTGATCGGCGCGGTCGGCGAGTCCGACGCGGTCGAGCATCTCCATCGCCGCCCGCTCGCGGTTCCAGAGCTGCCGGGCCGTGCCGTAGAGCATCGGCATCATGACGTTCTCCAGCGCGGTGCGTCCGTCCAGCAGGTTGAACTGCTGGAAGACGAACCCCACCGTGCGCCCGCGCAACCGGGCCCGACGGCCGTCGCTCATCCGGGCGACGTCCTGATCGTGCAGGAGCAGCTCGCCGCTGGTCTGCCGGTCGATGAGCCCGAGGAGGTTCATCAGGGTGGTCTTGCCGGAGCCGGACCGACCGACGACCGCGACGTGGTCGCCGGGGTGGACTTCGAGATCGACGCCGCGCAGGATGTGGAGCGTCTCGCGGCTGGGCAGTTCGACGGACCGGGTCACGTCGCGCATCCGCAGCAGCGGCACGCGGGGATCGACGTCGCTCACCAGCGCGGGCCGCCCATGACGACGCCCGCGTCGGGATTGTCGACGCCGGGGACGAACTGGAGGACCTGCTGGTTCTCCTTCACGCCGGTCTTCACCTCGACCACGCCCTCGCCGCGTCGCCCAAGGGTGACCGGGTGGCGCTGGGGTTCGCCGCCGACGTCGTCGATGAGGTAGACGGCGCCGTCGGCGAGACTGCCCTCGACGGCCGTGGTGGGCACCGTCAGCACGCCGGTGGCCGATCCCAGGTCGACCGTGACGGTGACGGACAACCCGGGCACGATCTTGGTGCGGGCCGGGACCGGGCAGCGCAGGCTGGCCACGGACGTCTGCTCCGCCGCCGGCATCCCGGTCGAGGGATCGACGGCCGGGGGCGCGGGGTTCTGTGCACCCTCGGGCTTCTCGGGATCGTCCTCCTCGATGTTCGGGGAGGAGCAGCTCACGGCGGCCGAGCTGGTGGGGAGCTTGGCACTGGCCTCGATGTCGCGGTCGAGGAGTTCGAGCTGCTGCTCGGGCGTGAGATCGGCGACGATCGCGTACGTGCCGGGAGACAGGGTGGCCACGGCACCTCCCACCTCGAGCGCCTGCCCCTGGACCACCGTGAGGCCGCGCACGGTGCCGCTGCCGGGGGCGTGCAGCGTGTGGTAGGTGAAGTCCGACGGCCCGGCCGCGGCGGGTGCGGGGGCCTGAGCAGCCGGAGCGGCAGGCGCGGGCGCGCCGGGGGCGGCCGGCGCGGGGGCGGGAAGGGGTGGCGCCGGCTCCGGCTCCTTGGGCACCCGGACCTGCAGGAGACGGTCGCCCTTGCCGACCCGTTCGCCGTTCTCGACCCACACCTTGTTGATCTGGCCGGCGTGCGTCGCGGTGACGGGCTTGCCGGGGTCGGCCTGCACCGTCGCGGAGAGTGACATCGTCGACGCGATGTCGCCTCGGGAGACAGGGACGGTCGCGTACTCCTCGAAGGAGGCCGTCGGTTGCCCGTCGTCTGTCGCCGCCGCCTCCTGCGACGGGAAGAACGCCATCTTGGCCAGCGATGCGGCGATGACGCCCAGGATGATCATCCAGATCAGAGGGAACACGTAGCGGCGGACGACGTTCACATGCCCTCGACTCTCTCGAACTTGTCTTCTGCGGCGACGACCTCGCCCGGTGTGGGGCCGGATCGTCGACGCCGACCTGGCGCAGCGGATCTCCGCCCTCCGTAGTCTGACGGCGTTCTCGTCGCAGCACATCAGACTTCGGTAGCGATCAGGACGCTCCGACACGCGCCCTGGGGTGGATCTGCGCCCGTCGCCGTCGACCGGACTCCCTGCCTTCGAACCCTCGCCGTCCAACCGTCCGGTCGGTACAGTTCCCAGTAGGCCGGACCCCGCCCCCGACGGGTCCGCGAGACGAAGGAGTCCCCATGACGCAGAATCCGCGCCAGATCAGGAACTTCGTCGGCGGCGAGTACGTCGACGCCCGCACCGACGAGCGCCTCGAGGTCCGCAGCCCGGTGACGGGTGAGGTCGTGGCGACCTCTCCCCGGTCGAACGCGAAGGACGTGGGGCGCGCCTACGAGGCGGCCGCGGGCGCGTTCGAGGGCTGGGCCGATGCCACGCCGGGTGAGCGGCAGTCCGCGCTGCTCAAGATCGCCGACGCCGTCGAGGCGAACGGCCAGGAGCTCATCGAGCTCGAGGCGGAGAACACGGGCAAGCCGTACGCGCTGACCGCGTCGGAGGAGATCCCGGTCATGGCCGACCAGATCCGCTTCTTCGCGGGTGCCGCGCGGATCCTCGAGGGACGTGCCAGCGCGGAGTACATGGCCGGGCACACCTCGTGGATCCGGCGGGAGCCCATCGGTGTCATCGGCCAGGTGACGCCCTGGAACTACCCGATGATGATGGCGGTCTGGAAGTTCGCGCCGGCGCTGGCGGCGGGGAACACCGTGGTCCTCAAACCGAGCGACACCACGCCCGAGACGACGCTGCGCCTGGCTGAGATCGCGTCGGAGTTCCTCCCGGCGGGTGTGTTCAACGTCGTCACGGGTGACCGTGAGACGGGCCGTGCGCTCATCGAGAACGAGATCCCGCAGATGGTGTCGATCACCGGGTCGGTGCGGGCCGGTATGCAGGTGGCGGAGTCGGCGTCCAAGGACCTCAAGCGCGTTCACCTGGAGCTCGGTGGCAAGGCGCCGGTGGTGGTGTTCGACGACGCCGACATCGAGGCGGCGATCGAGGGCATCGGCACCGCGGGGTACTTCAATGCGGGTCAGGACTGCACGGCGGCGACCCGCGTGCTCGTCCAGGAGGGCATTCACGACGAGTTCGTCGCGGCCCTGGCGTCGTTCGCCAAGGAGGCGGTGGTCGGCAAGCCCGACAACGACGATGCGCTGCTGGGCCCGGTGAACAACGCCGACCAGCTCGCGCACGTCAGTGGGTTCATCGAGCGGCTGCCCGGTCACGCCAGCCTGGACGCGGGCGGGACGCGGTTGGAAGAGTTCGGTGGCGGGTACTACCTGAGCCCGGCGGTGATCTCGGGGTTGCGTCAGGACGACGACGCCGTGCAGAACGAGATCTTCGGCCCGGTGATCACGGTGCAGAAGTTCACCGACGAGGCGCAGGCCCTGGCCTGGGCGAACGGCGTGCAGTACGGCCTGGCGAGTTCGGTGTGGACCTCGGACTTCGGCCGGGCGATGCGCCTCTCGCGCAAGCTCGACTTCGGCTGCGTGTGGATCAACACCCACATCCCGCTCGTGGCCGAGATGCCGCACGGTGGTTTCAAGCACTCGGGCTACGGCAAGGACCTGTCGATGTACGGGTTCGAGGATTACACCCGGATCAAGCATGTGATGGCGAACATCGAGAGCTGACAAGGCGCAGCGGAGGGTGCGGCGAGCGTAGCGAGGTGCGCCCGTAGTGGAGGTGCGGTCGGCTCGGCGGATCGGGTTCGAGAGCCGACAAGGCGCAGCGGAAAGGGCGGGTCTCGCGCGAAGCGAGAGCCGCCCTTTCTGGTGTGTGAGGACGCTCGGCGGTGAGGGGGTTGGTGTCGGGCGCCGGCTCAGGGGTGGGTGCGGGCGGTGCGGAGGAGCCAGAGGGACAGGGCGACGATTCCGCCGGCGAGGGTGAGGAGGCCGATCTGCAGGGCCCACTCGGGAACGAATGCCCGTGACGCGACGAGGATCCCGCCGACGGCGTAGGCGAGGACCGCTGCTCGGGGCACGGACCGATCGGTGGCGATGGTCACCGCGAAGGCGATCGTCGCGAGGAGGAACACGACCGAGGTGGCGATGAGCGCGATGCCGAGCGACCCCGAGCGCAGCACGCCGATCTCGGCCGGAGTGCGCCCCGCGAAGACGAGGTTGATGACGAATTCGACGCCGACGAGCAGCCCGAGTGCGGTGATGTTCGCGGCGTAGGCGGCGAGGCCCCAGCCGCCGGAGCGGCGCCCGGCAGTGAGGAACAGGCCGGTGACGAAGAGGAGCGCGAGGACCTCCGCCAGGGGTGCGACGAGCTGGGTGGCGAGCACGAGCGGCAGGATTCCTGCGCGCTTGACGGTGTTGACGACGAGGACGGCGGCTGCGGCCAGCCCCGACCACCCGGCGAGGGTGATGAGCGACGGGGCGACGCTCAGCGTCGAGGGGAGGGTCGGGGCAGGTGGGGTGAGGTGGGTCGAGGGGGCGGTGGACATGGTGACCTCCGTGGAATAACGTTCGATATAACGAACGTTATGAGTGCACCACGTCCGTCGGCCCGGCACAAGGGGCAACGACCTGTCGATAGGCTGAACGGCGGGGCGCGCCAGGCGGATACGAAGCGCACGACATCGACGGGAGGCCACCGGCATGACGAGCGAGGTCACCGCACCGACGATCCGCGAGCAGCTCATCGAGGGCGGGCTCGGCCACGTCCGCCGCGAGGGGGTCGGCGACCTCACGGTGCGCACCCTGGCCAAGGTGTCCGGCCGCTCGACGATGTGCGTCTACACGAAGTTCGGGGCTCGCTCGGCTCTCGTCACCGCCATCTACGAGGCCGGTGCGAGCGAACTCCTCGCCGCTCTCGACCGTGGCTCGCAGGCCGCTCTGCTCACCTCGATGCGGCGGTTCGCGCGCGAGGAGCGCGGCCTGTGGGACCTGCTGCTCGGCACGCCGCCGGCCATCTCCGGGGTGGAGCCGCCGGCACGGGAGGCTCTGCTCGCCTCGCTCGTCGAGGCGTACGTCGAGACGGCCCGCGGGGCTTCGGGGACGAGCCCCGAGACAGCCCCGGGACCGACCGGTCCGCCGGACACCGGCGTTCCCGGCGACGACGTCACGACCACCGATGTCTCCCTGGCGGAGGCGGCGATCCGTCTGGAGATCGCCACGGCGCTCGGGCTCGTCGCCCTCGACCTCGTCGACGACGACGCGGCGTGGGAAGTGCTCACCCGCCACACCGCCGGACGGTGACCTTCCCGCTCGGACCGGATGACGACCCCGCCCGCTCTCACCGGAGGTGGCTCGCTGTCAGCGACGGGCGGTGGTGACCGAGGACCTGTACGGGTCGTCCATGCCGACGGTGGGATCTGCTCCCTGGACACCCCCCGCGACGTGGCCGTGGGTGGTGAGGCGGTGTTCGAGCCAGGTCGCGAACGAGGTGAGGGCGAAGTTGATCGCGATGTAGATGAGGGCGATGACGATGAGCGCGGGAACGATGTTGAAGTAGGCGCTCCCGATGCGCTCCGCCTGACGCAGCAGCTCGGCGTAGAGGATCTGGTAGCCGAGCGCGGTGTCCTTGAGGATGACGACGAGCTGACCCACGAGGGCGGGCAGCATCGCCCGCAGCGCCTGGGGGAGCTGCACCGCCATGAGGGTCTGGCCCTGGGTGAGGCCGATCGACAGGCCGGCCTCCGCCTGCCCCTTGGGCAACGACAGGACTCCCGACCGCAGCAGCTCGGCCAGCACACAGGAGTTGTACAGCGTCAGACCCGTGACCACTCCGGCGAGGGGGAGGTAGGCCGAGGGGAGACCCGCGAACGCGAGATACCCCCAGAACGACAGCAACATCATCACGAGCACCGGCACAGCGCGGAAGAACTCGACGAACACCGACGCCACCCACCGCACGGGTGCGATGGGGGAGAGCCGCCCGAGGGCGAGCAGGAGCCCCAGGACACTGGCCAGGGCGATCGAGATCGCGGCCGCGTACAGGGTGTTGATCAGGCCGGGGACGATGTAGAACTGCCAGACGTCCGACGTCAGGAACGGGCTCCACTTCGCCGGTGCGAGATTGCCGCGCTCCGCGAGCTTCCACAGCACCGCGGCTCCGAGGCCGAGGGCGATGACGATCAGCACCCCCGCGGCGACGCGCTGCAGCATCCGTCCCCGAGGTCCGGGGACGTCGAACAACTGGGCGACTCCGGCGCTCATCGCTGCACCGCCAACTTGCGTCCGTAGTGCGTCGTGGCCAGGCCCAACGGCACCGTGAGGATGACGAAACCGAGGGCGACGACGACGAAGAGCCACACGATGAGACCGGGGTCGTTCTCCATGACGGTGGCGGTCAGGTAGGCGATCTCGGCGACGCCGATCACCGCGACGACGGTCGTGTTCTTGGTCAACGCGATGACGACGTTGCCCAGCGGGACGATCGCGCCGCGGAAGGCCTGGGGGAGGATGACGTGCCGGAGGTTCTGCCCGAAGCTGAGGCCGAGCGAGCGCGCCGCCTCCGCCTGGCCCACCGGGATGGTGTTCACGCCGCTGCGCAGCGCCTCGCACACGAACGCCGCGTGGTAGAGCGCCAGGGCGATGACGCCCCAACGGAAGATCGTGTCGGCGATGCTCGTCGGCGAACTCGGGTCGGCCACGAGGATGCGCAGGTTGGAGTGGGCGCCGAGCATCGTGAACAGGACGATCAGCGTCAGCGGGGTGTTGCGGACGATGTTGACGTAGAACGCGCCGAGACCGCGCAACAGCCCCACGGGTGAGAGCCGGAAGATCGCGAGGACCGTTCCGATCGCCAGGGCGCCGATCGTGGAGAGGACGGCGAGTTTGATCGTCATCCAGAACGCGCCGAGCACGTCGTAGTTGGTGAGCACTTCACCCATGCGGGTCGCCTTTCGCCATGACCTCGGTCGAGGGGAGGGACGCGAGCGGGGTGGCGCACGATCGCGTGAAGACGTGCGCCACCCCGATGTGTACGGGTCAGCCGCAGGCGGCGGGGGTGGGCGGGTTGCCCGGCCCGGGCTTGAAGCCGGCCTGACCGAAGTTGGCGTCGACGATCTTCTGCCACTCGCCGGAATCGATCATCTTCTTGAGGGCGTCGGTGACCTTCTGGCACATGTCGGCGTTGTCCTTGGGCAGGCCGATGCCGTACTTCTCCTCGGAGAAGGTGTTGCCGACGACCTTGAGCTTGCCGGAGTACTGCTCCTGGGAGGCGTAGCCCGCGAGGATCGTGTCGTCGGTGGTCAGGGCGTCGACGGTGCCGTTGACGAGCTCCTCCACGCACTTGGAGTAGGTGTCGTACTCCTGCAGCTGCACGTCGGGGTGCTCGTCCTTGACCTTCTGCGCCGGCGTGGAGCCCTTGACCGAGCACAGCTTCTTGCCGGTGAGGGTGTCCGGGCCCTTGATGGCGTTCTCGTCGGTGCGCACCAGCAGGTCCTGGCCGGCGATGAAGTACGGGCCGGCGAATCCGACCTCGTTCTTGCGCTTGTCGGTGATCGAGTAGGTCGCGACGATCATGTCGAGCTGGCCGGTCTTGAGCAGGGTCTCGCGCTGGGGGGACGGCGCCTCGCTGAATTGCGGGGTCTTGCCGAGCTCCTTGGCGACGTACCGGGCGACGTCGACATCGAAGCCGCTGTACTCCTCGCCCTTCTTCAGGCCCATGCCGGGCTGGTCGAACTTGATGCCGACCCGGAGCGCGTCGCCGCCGCCGCTGGCTCCACCGCCGGGCTGGCCGCCGCCGGAGGTGCCCGCGCCGCAGGCGGAGAGCGCGAGAGCTGCCGCGCAGGTGGTGGCGAGGATGCCGAAAGGGGTGTGCTTCATGGTGGTCTCCATCGACTCGAGGGTGTGAGGCTTCTGTGGTCAGTGGGTGAGGATCTTGCCGAGGAAGTCCTTGGCCCGGGCGGATTGCGGCTTGGTGAAGAAGGTCTCGGGCTCGGCCTCTTCGACGATCTGGCCGTCGGCCATGAAGACGACGCGATCGGCGGCCTTGCGGGCGAAGCCCATCTCGTGGGTGACGACGATCATCGTCATGCCGGACTTGGCGAGGTCGGTCATGACGTCGAGGACCTCGTTGATCATCTCGGGGTCGAGCGCCGAGGTGGGCTCGTCGAAGAGCATGACCTTGGGGTCCATCGCGAGGGACCGGGCGATGGCGACGCGCTGCTGCTGCCCGCCGGAGAGCTGCGCGGGGTACTTCTCCGCCTGATGGGCGACGCCGACACGCTCGAGCAACTCCATGGCGCGCTTCTCGGCCGCGTCCTTCTTCTGGCCGCGCACCTTGATGGGCCCGAGGGTGATGTTCTCGAGGATCGTCTTGTGGGCGAAGAGGTTGAACGACTGGAACACCATGCCCACGTCGGCCCGCAGTCGTGCGAGGGCCTTGCCCTCCTCGGGCAGGGGTTTGCCGTCGACCGTGATCGAGCCGGACTCGAAGGTCTCGAGGCGGTTGATCGTGCGGCACAGGGTCGACTTGCCCGATCCGGAGGGGCCGATGACGACGAGGACCTCGCCGGTGTGCACGACCAGGTCGATGTCCTTGAGGACGTGGAGGTCACCGAAGTGCTTGTTGACCCGGTCGAGGACGACCAACGGCGTGCCAGAGGTGCTCATGGCGCGAAACAGTAGGCCATGGTGGTGGCGGGGCAGGGGCCGCCGTGGGCAACCCGGCCACGTCCGCGGTGAACGGTCGCGATGGCGCGACGGGCGGTTCGTCGCCGAGCAGGGACGGACCGGCGTCGCCGGGTCAGCGCTTGCCGGACTCCCGGCGTGCCAGCGCCTCGGCGGACTTGCGACGGCGCTCGGCGTGCAGGCGCTGCGTCGGGTCGTCCTGGTCGCCGAGCTGGGCCGGGCCGAGGAACATCATCGCGATCCGGCGAATGTTCCACCCCAGGCGGTACGCGATGCTGAGGCCTTCAGAATTGGCCATCTCGTCCTTCTTTCTCTCCCCGATATCCCTGCCCCGCCAGGCTACCGCGCCCCGGTCGGCGCGGAGCGGCATCCGACTGTGAGACCGGCCATCCGGTGGGGCGGGGGCGGCACTGGTCAGCGGTGGGTGGGCCGATCACCGTCCGCCTGTCGGGACCGACGTCTCAGAGAGCGGACGTGTCTGCGCCGCGACGTCGGTTCGACCGATCCTGAGGATCGTGCGGAGCGACAAGCCCGCCACGCCTGCCGAGTCCGGCTGCGGTGACCCCGCGCCTTCGGATTCCGTCCGCGCCACCGCCCGGACGTCGCAGCGCAGGCCACCTTTTCGTTTTCTGCGTGCATCGAGGAGTTCTGTCATGACCGAAGAGCAGCGTGAATACCGCCGCGCCCTCCAGGAGTCGATGGACCGCCGCGGCCAGGGCCGCGACTGAGACCACCTGTCGGACAGGGGGTCGGTGCCGGGAGGGCATCGGCCCCCTGTCCGTCTGTCAGCGGACCTCCCACGCCTCGATCGGGCCGTCGACCGCGACGAACAGCGGATGCGTCGGCGGCGGGATCGACGCGTCGTCCAGGCGGGGGAGCCACTCGGGGAGCGGGCGATGACCTTGGCGCGCAGGTGCGCCATCTCGTACTCGAGCTGCCCGGTGGTGACCGACAGGCGGTTCGCGGCGACCGCCTCCGGCGCGACCGGCTCGCAGATCACGATGCGGCCACGGTCGAAGCGGTAGCCGCGTCGATCCGCCTCGTCGGCGATCCCGGACAGGTACGTCGCCACGGCGGCCACCGGATCGGAGGCCGCGCGGAACCGCACGAGCTGCGGGTGACGCGTGTACCCCTTCGTCAGCCCCCGCAGCACCTTCTGCGCCAACAGGGTCTCGCGCCAGCACGCGACTAGCGCCGCACGGTCGAGCAGGCGGGGATGCAGACTCCAGATGCGCATCCGGTCAGCGTAGGCGTCGGTGCCCCTGCCACCGCCCCCACGCGCCGTGAGGGCGGGAAGGGGTCACGAGTAGCTGAAGCGGCTCAGCAGGCGTTGCAGTTCGGCCGCGTGGCCGGCGAGTTCGTCGGCTGCCTGGGCGGAGGCCTGGGCGCCGTCGGTGGCCTGGCGGGCCCCGCCGGCCGCCGAGGCGACGTTGGCGGCGATGGAGGTCGACCCGCTGGCGGCGTCCGTGACGTTGCGGCTCATCTCGTTGGTCGTCGCCGTCTGCTCCTCGACGGCCGAGGCGATCGTCGCCTGGGTGTCGTTGATCTGCGCGATGATCGCCGAGATCTCCCCGATCGCGGCGACGGCGGCCTCGGTGTCGAGCTGGATGGCGTCGACCCGGGCGCCGATGTCCTCGGTCGCCTTGGCGGTCTCCTGTGCGAGGTCCTTGACTTCGTTGGCGACGACGGCGAAGCCCTTGCCCGCCTCGCCGGCACGCGCGGCCTCGATCGTCGCGTTGAGGGCCAGCAGGTTGGTCTGTTCGGCGATGGAGGTGATCGACTTGACGACCTGGCCGATCTCGGCGCTGGAGGTGCCGAGCTTGCCCACGGTCCTGTTCGTCACATCGGCCACGCTGACCGCCTGCGCCGCGACCCCGGCGGCGTCGTTGGCCGACTTGGCGATCTCGCGGATCGACGCGGTCATCTCCTCGGTGCCGGCCGCGACGGTCTGCACGTTGCGGGACACGTCGTCGGCCGACGCTGCCACGCTGACGAGCTGGTGGGTCGCGTTCTCACTCGTCGACCCGACTTGGGCGGCGGTCCTCGACAGGTGCTCGGAGGCTGCGGCGACGGTCGTGCTCACCTGCCCGACCTGGCCGAGGAGTTCCGCCATGGACAGGCGCGTGGCCTCGGCGGCCTGGGCCATGCGGCCGACCTCGTCGTCGCTCTCGACCTGCGCCGGGACCCGCAGGTCCCCGCGGCCCATGGCCTCCAGGGACGCCTGCACCGAGCGCACCGCCCGAAGGATCTTGCGGGCGATGAGCAGCGAGACGGCTACCAGGAGGGCCGTCACCAGCACGACGGTGAGGATCATGACGGCCGTCGCCGTGGACGAGGTGGAGGACTTGGCGGCCATGGCCGCCGCGACGCGGGTCTCGGCGGACTGGATGAGTCGGTCGATGGCCTCCTCCATCTGGGCCGCCACCTGCGTCGCCTCGCCCCTGGCCAGCTCGTCGGCCCGGCGCAGGGAGGCGTCGTCGCCACGCTCGACCAGGGCCATGATCTGCCCGTCGATCTCCGAGAACCTGGCGTACCCGGCCCTGGTCTCCTCCAGCGATGTCCGGCCCAGATCCCTCTGCAGCGGCGGGAACGAGGCCAGGCGTTGCCCGATGCTCGTCGCCGCCTCCTCGTAGTGGGCGCGCTCGGACTTACCGGCCCCGGTGCCGTTGACGATGATGTCGAGGAGGAAGCCGTTCTGGTGCCCGTTGAGGCGTTCGGCGTCGGCGAGGACCAGCAGTGCCGCCTTCTCAACGGTGTAGGCGGCGTCGATCTCGTCGGCCGCGGCGTTCATCGCCGACAGCGACCAGGCGTTGACCCCGGCGAGCGCGAGCGCGCCGAGCAGGCCGATGGCCCCGACGAGAAGGATCTTCGTGCGAACGCCGAGCGAGGACCGGCGGGGAGGCGATGCGGACATGCGGATGGGCCCTTTCTCTCGAGTCACCCGCATCGGGTGTGAGTTCGTGTTAATGCGGGGGTACTCCCTCCTCATCGCCAGTTCTCCGCCTTTCTGCGGGATTTTTTCGTGTGATGTATTGACATGCGGCAAGTCCGTCGCCGGGCGCGGGGCGCATCGGTTGCGTATCCACCGCGAAACGCCTTCGCGATCGAGGCGCACCAGGGAGACTGACGCCCATGCCCGACACATCTCCTGCCACGTCCTCGCCCCGTGACGCCGCCCGTGACCGACTGACGTCGGTGGTCAGGGACGCGCAGGAGGCCCTCATCGCCTGGGTCGACCTGCGGCGCAGGCAGTTGCGGATCGCCGGGGTGCAGGTCTGCATCCGGGTCGGGGAGGAGGTGGTGGTCTCCGCGGCGCTCGGCAGCGCCGATCTCGAACGGGGCACGGAGTTGACGACGCGGCACCTGTTCCGCATCGCCTCGCACTCCAAGACGTTCACGGCGACGGCGATCATGCAGTTGCGTGAGGACGGTCTGGTCGGCCTCGACGACCGGCTCGAGGAGTGGGTGCAGGAGTTCGAGGGGCACCCACTGGGGTCGATCACCGTCCGCGAACTGCTCGGGCACCAGGCCGGCGTCGTACGCGACGGCGACGCCAGCGACTACTGGCAGCTCATGGAGGACTTCCCCGGCCGCGAACGCCTGCTCGAGATGCTCACCGAGCATGGCGTCGTGCTCGTGCCCAACGCCCACTTCAAGTACACCAACTTCGGGTACGCCCTGCTCGGGCTCGTCATCGAGCGGGCCTCGGGGCGTTCCTACGCCGAGTTCGTGCGCGAGCGCATCCTCGACCCGCTCGGCCTGGACCGGGTCCACCCCGACATCGACGACGTGCCGCCGCAGGAGTGTGCGTGGGGACACTCGATGCGGATCGACGGCGACGACGACACGTTCGTCGTCGGCAACCCCTCGACCCACGCCCTCGCGCCGGCCACGGGGTTCGTCGCCGACGCCGAGGACCTGTCGGCGTACGCCGCCGCCCACGCCTTCGGCGACACCCGCCTGATCAGCGACGGCACCAAGCGGCTCATGCAGCGACCGGAGTCGTTCATCGTGCGCCGGGGTGAGGAGCAGGGGCGGTACGGCCTCGGTCTCGTCCTGGAGAAGGTCGGCAAGCGACACACGGTCGGGCATTCGGGCGGGTTCCCGGGATTCATCACCCGCACCCTGCTCGACCCCACCGACGGGCTGGTCGTCTGCGTGCTGACCAACCAGGCGGGCGGCCCGGCGAGCGAACTGGCCGCGGGGCTGATCCGGCTCATCGGCCTCGCGCTGGAGAAGTCGGGGCCCGAGGCCGCCTCGTCCTCGGCGTGGCCGGAGGGTACCCCGCTCGGGATGTCCGCGCAGGAGGCACGCGAGGAGGGCATCGACCCCGCGAGCTTCACCGGCCGGTTCCTCAGCTCGTGGGGCCACACCGACATCCGGGTGCTCGGCGACCGGCTCATCGTCTTCTCCCCGGACCTGGCCGACCCGGCCGACGACGCCGAGGAACTGCGCATCCTCGACGCCGACACGTTGGTGACGCCGGCCGAACCGGGGTTCGGCGCGCCCGGGGAGCGGTGGCATGCGACGCGCGAGCCCTCCGGACGTATCACCTCCCTGCGAGCCGGCGGCGGAACCCTGTTGCCGGAGGAGGAGTTCCGCCGCGTCCACCGGTCACGCTCCGCGCGGCGGGTCTGAGTCCTCACGGCGCGGGCGAACCCGCGTGATCGGGGATGCCGTGGCGCAGGGGTGAGAGCCACCCGAGCACGACGGTGGCGCCGATCCCGGCTCCGCACAGCAGCAGGGCGAGCCGCACCCCGTGCGCCTCGGCGATCACCCCGGCGCAGATCGCGCCGAAGGGCTGCCCGCCCCAGGCGATCATGCGACCGGCGGCGTTGACCCGGCTCTGCATCGACAGCGGGGTGAGGCGGGCGCGGGTGCCGATGCCGTTGACGATGGCCAGGCTGAACGTGACGTACCAGCAGGTCAGGGCGAGCAGCGCCGGGACGAAGCCGGTGACCGCCACCACGACGAGGAGAGCGAACGCGTTGGTGGAGTAGGCGACCAGGCTGATCCGGGCGGCGTCGAAGCGCCGTCCCAGCCACGGGACGAGCAGGCTGCCCACCACCCCGCCGACCGCGCTCGTCGCGAACAGTGCTCCGATCGGAAGTCCCCGTAGCGCGACGCCCGCGACGTCCACGGCGTAGACGACGAGCAGGCCGAGGACGCCGCCGCCGGTGAAGGAGAGGCCGAATCCCAGCAGCGTCAGGGGTCGGATGACCGGGTGCGCCCACACGAACCGCAACCCGTCGCCGATGTCGCGGCCGAACGCGCGCACGAGCGATGTGCCGCCATCGGTGGGGTCGGTCGCGGGGTCGCGGGGGGGACTGTCGAGGTGCGGTGAGGTGGTGGGCGGCGATCGTGGCGAGCACGAGGGCGGAGAGTCCGTAGGCGAGGGCGGCCACGCCGATGACCGGGGTGGTTCCCACGGCGGCCACGGCGATCCCCGCGAGTGGGGGGACGACGACGGTCAGCACGTTGCGCCAGGCGTAGACGACCCCGTTCGCCGCGACGACCCGGTCGAGGCCGACCATGACCGGGAGTGCCCCCAGCTGGGCGCAGTCGGCCCACACGAACGCCGTCGACGTCGTGGCGGCGACGACGAGGAGTCCGGGCACGGTGAGTGTGTCGGTCAGGGCGGCGCCGACGAGGGCCAGGACGGCGAGGGCGGCCACGACGTCGGCGCCCACCATGAGGCGTCGCCGGTCGACCCGGTCGGCGACGGCACCCGCGAGCAGCCCGAACACCAGGTAGGGAGCCACCCCGAGCGCGGCCACGGCGGCGGTGACCGAGGCCGATCCGCTCAGGGTCCAGGCGAGGACCGGAAAAGTGAATCCGACCAGGCCCGCGGCCACCATGTTCGCGGCGGTCGCGACGAGGTAGCGGACGAAGCCCGGCGCCTCGGCCAGCGACGGGACATCCTGCGGGCGGGGCTGACGGATGTGTGACACGGAGCCTCCATGAAGATATGGAGAATCAGTATCACCTATCCATCCGCCGGCGGCTCAGGTCATGGCGCAGGCGTGCCCACCGGTGAGGGGTCGTTCGGCTGCGGCAGCGCGGGTCAGCGGTAGTAGCCCGCCCACCGGGTGCAGCGGTGGATCCGGCCCACGATGCCGCCGAGGTGGGTCAGGGCGAGCCGGTTGTGGTGCAGGTCGATGAGTTCGACGAGGTTGCCGTCGGGGTCACGCAGGAACACCCAGTGCGCCCCCGCCGTGAACTGCGGCTCGGTGACGAACTCGACGCCACGCTCCGTCAGCCGGCGGACCCACCCGTGGACGTCCGACACCGAGATCGCGACGTGGGTGTACCCGGGCCTGTTCCACACGGCCGGCGAGGCCGGCTCGGGCGGATCGAACTGGAAGACCTCGAGGATCGACCCGTCGCGGCCGCGCATGAACCCGAACCGGACGGTCAGCCCGGTGCGCCCGTAGAGCGCGGCGAGCTGGTCCGCGCTCTCGCCCTCCAGCGTCATCTCGGTGACCAGCAGGAACCCGAAGTGCTCGTGGTACCAGCGCACGGCCGCCTCGAAGTCGCTCACCGTCACGCCCGCGTGGTGCACCCCGCGAGCCCGCGGACCACGGCGCCCCGGGGCGAGGGCGGCGGCGATCACGGCGGTGACCCCCGCGCCCATCAGGCCCACCTTCGCCTCACTTCGCATAGCCGCCCACCAGGAGCATGAGCTCGCCGAGTTCGGCGCCGTACTCGGGGGCTCCGAGCATCTCGATCCGCCCGGTGACCGTCGACTCGATCATGTCGTCGGTCTCGAGCAGGATGCCGAGCGCCGATCGGGGAGAGTCGAACTGCATCCTGAAGAAGGGTCGCGCGTAGGTGTAGGCGCCCCGGACGGCCTTGGTGCGGCCGCCCTTGACCCGCACGTAGGCGGCCAGCTCGGGGTCGCCTGCCACCGACAACTGATAGACGCGGTCGGGCTGCCGGGTCGACCACGTCCGCAGCCGTGGGTGGCCGGCCTTGTTGAGCTGGCTGATGCCGGTGGTCAGCAGATGGAACATCGCCTTGGTCAGCAGGGCCTGCCGCTGCTCGTCCTCGGGCGGTTCGGTGGCGCCGAGCAGGGAGGACATCGTCAGCAGCGAGCGGATCGTCGCCACGAGCAGACCCGGATTCGCCGCGCCACCGCGGATGCGGGGCAGTGAGGCCTTGCCCAGGAAGAACGCGTTGAGCCGTGCCCGGCTGCCGAACTCCAGCTCCACGTTGGGTGTGCGGTGCGGGCCGAGCGCCAGGGAGACCTCCCCGTCGTCGACGACGAGGTGGGTGGCCACCCGGGGCGGCCGGCCGTCGACCGAGGTGCCGTCGGCCGCGCGGGCCGAGATCTGGACCACCCCGTGGCGTCCGACGAAGGCGCGCCGCAGCGAGGGCGTGGCCTCGATGATCGGGCGCAGCACCGGGACCACCGCGTTGAGGAACACGATGCTGCGGTACAGCTCCTCGTCCTCCCGGGTCGGTGTACCGACAGGGGCGTTGGCGGTGGCGGTGGTGGTCGACGCGGACGCGGGCCGAGGGTCGCTGGAGTGATCGGCAGAGAGACTGGCCATGTCAGATCTCGTCGTCCCAGTCGTCGTCGTCCGTGATCTCCAGGCGCATGAGCTCGCGGGCGGCCTCGATGATGCCGTTCTCGTCGTAGCCGTAGTGGGCGAAGAGATCCTCGGGCTGACCGATGATCGAGTAGCAGTCGGGCAGGCCGAGACGCCGGAACGCGAAGCCCTTGCCCAGCCCGGCGGCGACCGTCGCGATCGCCGTGCCCAGCCCGTTCGCGATGTTGGCGTCCTCGACCGTGATGATGCGTCGGGTGTCGGTGACGGCGTCGAGGACGGCCTGCTCGTCGAGCGGCTTGAGCGAGTACACGTCGACCACGCGCACGGACAGGCCGTCCTGTGCGGCCAGGCGGTCGGCGGCCTGCACGGCCCGCCACAAGCCCGATCCCGTCGCCATGATCGTCAGGTCGCTGCCCTCGCGCAGGCGGCTGGAACCGCCCACGTGCCAGTCCTCGATCGGGGCCGAGTAGACGTTCTGGTCGAAACCGCGGTTGATGCGGATATACACCGGGCCCGGAGTCTCGTAGGCGGCCACCACGGCCTGTGCCGTCGACATGCCGTCGGCGGGGCACAGGACCACGAGATTCGCGATGGTCCGCAGGATGCCGATGTCCTCGGGGGCGTGGTGGGTGCTGCCCGCCTGCCCGAACGACAGCCCGGAGTGCGTGGCGATGATCTTGACGTTCTGGTTGCCGTAACAGATGTCGGTGCGCAGCTGCTCGAGGGCGCGCATCGTGGCGAACGCCGCGAACGTCGAGACGAACGGGACGAATCCGGTGCTCGCGAGGCCGGCCGACATCGAGAAGAGGTTCTGCTCGGCGATGCCGACGTTGAAGAACCGCTCGGGGAACTCCTTGGCGAAGACGCCGATCTTGGTCGACTTGGCCAGGTCTCCCGAGAGCCCGACGATCTCGGGGTGCTCACGCCCCGGCTCGGTGAGCACCCGCCCGTAGACCTCCGAGGTGGCGAGCTCGGTGGCGTCCAGCATCGTGTAGGTCAACCCGGCCATGTCAGCGCTCCTTGACTGCCGCGACGCGGCGGGCGTGGTGGGCGTCCAGGGCCTCCTCGGCCCTCGCCTTGCGGTCGGCGTCGAACGAGCCGTAGTGCCAGGCGAAGTCGCCCTCGATGAAGTCGATGCCCTCGCCCTTGACCGTGTCGAGGATGATCATCGACGGCCGGCCGGTGGTGGCCAGCGCCTGTTCGGTCGCCTCGACGATGGCGGGGATGTCGTTGCCCTTGACGGTCTGGGTGTGCCAGCCGAAGGCCTCCCACTTCGCGTCGAACGGCTCCAGACCCATGATGTCCGCGGTCGGGCCGTCGATCATCGCGTGGTTGCGGTCGACGAAGGCGACGAGGTTGTCCAGGTGGTAGTGACTCGCGGCCATCGCGGCCTCCCACACCGAGCCCTCGTTGCACTCGCCGTCGCCGAGCAGGCAGAAGACCCGGAAGTCGCGCTGCGCCGTCTTGGCGCCCAGGGCCATCCCGGCGCTGAGGGAGAGCCCGTGGCCGAGCGACCCCGTCGACACCTCCACGCCGGGCACCTTGTCGGCGGCCGGGTGCATGCCCAGCGGCGAGCCCGTCTGGTTGTACCGGGTCAACCGGTCGATCGGGAAGCAGCCGAGGTCGGCCAGGACCGGCGTGAACCCGACCCCGATGTGGCCCTTGGACAGGACGAACCGGTCACGATCCGGGTCGTCCATCGTCTCGGCGGAGAAGTTCATGACGTGGTGGTAGAGCACGGTGAGGACGTCGGTCGAGGACAGCGAGCCGCCGATGTGGCCCGACCCGGCCCACACGACGGTGTCGAGGGTGAGCCTGCGCAACCGGTGCGCGGTGTCCTCCAGGTGAGTCCATTCCTGGCGGGTCAGCGGCATGTCAGATCTCCGGGGACAGGATGCGGCGGGAGCGGGCGCGCACGGCCTTGTAGGCGGCGTCGGCCACCTCCAGGGTGAACGTGATGTCGTCGTCGGTCATGGCGGTGTTGGTGAACAGGTTGTGGTGGTTGGTGAAGAAGACTCCGCGGCGGACGCATTCGGCGACGAACGCCTGATGGAGCAGCAGGTTGTCATCGGGGACGCCGTCCATCGCCGTGGTGCGCATGTACCAGAGCGAGGGCTCGCCGCTGACCGACAGGTCGAAGTCGTTGGCCTTGGCGACGTCGCGCAGCCCCCGGGTCAGGGCCGTGCCCGTCTTCAGGCAGATCTCGGCGGCGTCGATCTCACGCATCTTGGTGATGCACGCGATCGCGGCCGCCATCGGCACCGCCGACATCCAGAACGACCCGGTGTACATCACCGACGCGGCGGCGTCCTTGAGAGCGTCGGTGCCGCAGATCGCCGAGATGTTGTGCCCGTTGGCCAGGGCCTTGCAGAAGCACTGCAGGTCGGCCTGGAATCCGTAGTAGGCGTCCGAGCCGCGCACGTCGAGACGGAACCCGGCGCGGACGTCGTCGATGGCGAGCACGATGCCCTCACGGGTGCAGATCTCGCGGATGCGCTGCCAGTACCCCTCCGGCGGCGTGCGGTTGTCGTCGAAGACGGGGTGGTGGTAGGGCGTGGAGAGGAAGCAGGCGATCTCGCCCTTGTGCTGCTCGACGTACCGCTCGAAGCGGGCGACGTCGCCGAAGTCCATGTAGAGGTTGTTGGAGACGTCGGAACCGACGACGCCGGGGGAGCCGAGCTGCTGCATCCAGGGCGCGACGCCGTGGTAGGCGCCATGGGTGAGGACGACCTTGTCGCGGCCCGTGGCGGCCCGGGCGATCATCACCGCGAAGGCCGTGGTGTCGCCGCCGTTCTTGGCGAAGAAGGCCCAATCGGCCATGGCGACCGTGTCGACCATGAGCTCGGCCAGGTCGATGAGCAACGGGGTGGGGTTCTGGGTGCAGTTGGCCAGGCGCTGCTGCTTCTCGGCAGCGGCGTCGACCTCGGGATCGTTGTACCCGAGGATGTTCGGCCCGAACGCGCACATGTAGTCGATGAACCGGTTGCCGTCGACGTCCCAGAAGTAGGCGCCCTCGGCGCGCTGGGTGAACAGCGGGTAGTCCTGGATGGGCATGTAGCAGCCCTCGGCCGGTCCGAGGTGGCCGTAGACGCCGCCGGGGATGACCCGGGTGGCCCGGCCGAACAGCTCGGCGCTCTTGGGGTAGCTGTAGGTGTCCATGATCGTCCTCGTCCTCGTCCTCGTCAGGCCAGGTACCTCGGGACGAGCCCGAGCAGCTTGTTCATCTTGTCGAGCAGGGGGACGTAGCCGCTGGGCTCGATGTCGCCGCGACCCAGGGCGGTGTAGGTGGCCACCTCGCCCCGCAGGACCGCTCCGGCGCTGTCGAGGTCGGCGAACACCATCGTGGCTCGGCGCGTGGGGCTGACCCCCTCGTGGACCGACAACCGGCCTCCGCGAGCACGCAGGATGAGCGCGGCGTCGTCGCGGACCGCGAGTTGGATGTCGCCGTCGGGCATGCCGGCCGCGATGCGCCGGCCGATCGGGTCGCGGTTGCCGATCTCGGCCATCGAGTACGCGGCCAGGTGCAACGTGAGCGTCGTGTTGACCCGCGCGTAGTCGGGGTCGGCGAGCAGCTCGGGCGTGTGGCGCAGGTGATGGGTGAGCCGGTCGGTGATCTGCGTGAACGGGCCCTTGAGCCAGGAGATCCGGTTGAAGCCCTTGGTGGGGATCGGGTTTCCCGTGCCGGCGAACATGGCGTTCACCATGCTCGGGCGGGGGAACAGGAGTTTGATGTCCGCCGGTCCGGCGCCACGGTGGTGACTGATCGTTCCGCCACCGACCGCGAGACGCACCGTCTCGCCGGTCTGCCGCGCGAGGTATGGCAGGTGGTGCCGGGTGGTGGGGCCGAGGTCGGCGGAGCGATCGTCGACCGGTGCGACTTCCTCATGTTCACGGGGTCCTCGGCCACCGGCGCGCGGCTCGGGGCGCAGATCGGCGCTCGGCTCATCCCGTTCTCCGCCGAGCTGAGCGGCAAGAACCCGATGATCGTCGGAGCCGGCGCCGACCTCGAGCGGGTCGCCGAGATCGCCGTCCGCGCGTGCTTCGCCACCGCCGGTCAGTTGTGCATGTCGGTCGAGCGCATCTACGTCGAGCGGGCGGCGTACCCGCGGTTCTGCGAGGTCTTCGCCGCGCGTGTGCGGGCGACGAAGCTCGGCGGCGGCTACGGCTGGAGCGCCGAGATGGGATCGCTGGTCTCGGAGGACCAGCTGTCGGTCGTCGAGGAACACCTCGCCGACGCGGTCGGCAAGGGGGCACGGGTGCTCGCCGGTGGTCGTCGCCGGCCCGATCTCGGCCCGCTGTTCCACGAGCCGACGCTGCTGGCCGACGTCCCCGCGGACGCGATCTGCCACGACGAGGAGACCTTCGGGCCGCTCGTGTCGATCTACCCCGTCGCCGACCTGGACGAGGCGGTCGCCCGCGCCAACGACTCGCGCTACGGGCTGGCCTCCGCGGTGTTCTGCGCGACCCCCGAACAGGGCTATGAGGTCGCGTCCCGGCTGACGACGGGCATGGCGAACGTCGACGAGGGGTACGCGGCGGCCTGGTCCAGCCTGGCCGGGCCCTCCGGCGGCATGGGGATCTCCGGCGTCGGTTACCGCCACGGCAAGGAGGGCCTGCTGAAGTACACCCAGGCCCGCACCGTCGCCACACAGAGCCGCAAGCTGCACCTCGGCGGCCCCGACCTCATCCCCTCACGCGTCTGGGCTCCCGCACTCGAACGCAGCACCAATCTGCTCAAGTACCGCCGCGGCTGAGCCGGCGCTCGAACACGTCAGCCGAGCACGCGCACGGGGATCTCGTGCTCGACGGCGTCGTCGCCGGTCCGCTCGACCCTGAACGCGGGATGGCCCCCGGCCTCACCGACCGCCTCGAACAGTGCGCCGTCGCGCCAGACGAGGGCGACGTGGTCGTCGGCGGCGTGCGTCGTCGGCAACTGACCGGAGGCGACCCACCGGCGCAGGCTGTCGCGGCGGTCCTCTTCTCCGAACAGGTGCGGGCACGCTCCGCCGGGTAGGAATCCGAGGCCGTCGCGCAGCGGGGCGAGCGGGCCGTAGGAGTCGGTCGAGGAGGCCTCGTACCAGCAGTTCATCCCGGCGCTGATGCCGGCGAGGACCGTGCCCTGCTCCGCGGCCCGGCGCAGGATGTCGGGCAGGCCGTGATGGCGCCACACCGCGAGCAGGTTGGCGGTCGATCCGCCACCGACGTAGACGAGGTCCTGGTCGAGGAGCATCGAGGGGTCGGTGTAGCCCCACGGGTCCCGACAGAACAGGGAGAGCACGGACGTCTGTGCCCGCCCCGCGAAAGCCTGCTCGAACCGCTCACAGTAGGTGACGGCGTCGCCACCGGCCGTCGGGATCAGGCAGACCCGGGGTTCGTCACGCCGGTCAGCTCGAGGAGGTGATCGTCGATGAGGGAGCGTCCGTCGTCGGCATGAGAGAAACCACCACCCCCGAGCGTGACGATCGTGCCGCGGACCGGTGTCGTGACCTGCGTGGACTCCATGTCCCGCAGGCTACGAGACCCCTCGGACACGTCCACGGCAGATCGGGGTCGGCGTGGCGTGTCCCCTCGGGCGACGCACTCGCCGGCCTCTCCGTGCTCGAGCCGACGACGTGACCCGGCGCTTGCCGGCCCAGGACGTCGCCTCCTCGCGCCGAGACCGCCTGTGATCGGCGGCGGTCTCGGGGGTGAGGGGAATCCGGAGGGGGTTGTCGGACCCCTCTGACACGATGGGCTCATGACCCGCTCCGATGCCCCCCGCGACGTCGTCATCCTCGGATCGACCGGCTCGATCGGCACGCAGGCCCTCGACGTCTGCCGTGCTCACCCCGGGCGGTTCCGGGTGGTGGCGTTGTCGGCCGGTGGCAGCGACCTGGGGCTGCTGGCCCGCCAGGCCGTCGAGTTCGACGTGCCCTTCGTGGCCGTGGCGGCGGGGGAGCAGGAGGACGTCGAGTCGGCCGTCCGCGAGGTCGAACGCCCCACCGGTCGCCGCGTCGATCGCGAGATCGCCGTGGGCCCGCAGGCGAGCACCCTGGCCGCGATGCGCCCGGCCGACGTCGTCCTCAACGGCATCACCGGCTCCATCGGGCTCATGCCCACCCTCGCCGCACTGCGGGCCGGGTCAACCCTCGCGCTGGCCAACAAGGAATCGCTCATCGTCGGCGGCGACCTCGTGCGCGCCGTCGCCAAGCCGGGGCAGATCGTGCCCGTCGACTCCGAGCACAGCGCCATCGCCCAATGCCTGCGGGCCGGGCGGCGCGAGGAGGTGCGGCGTCTGATCGTCACCGCCAGCGGCGGTCCGTTCCGCGGACGCAGCCGCGCCGAGCTGGCCGACGTCACGCCCGATCAGGCCCTGGCCCACCCCAACTTCGCCATGGGACGGGTCATCACGACCAACTCCGCGACCCTGGTCAACAAGGGGCTGGAGGTCATCGAGGCCCACCTGCTGTTCGACGTCGGTTTCGACGACATCACCGTCGTCGTGCACCCCCAGCAGCAGATCCACTCGATGGTCGAGTTCCGCGACGGATCGACGATCGCCCAGGCCGGGCCGCCGCGGATGCTCGTGCCCATCGGACTGGGTCTGGCCTGGCCGGAGCGGCTGGACGATATCGACGCGCCGTGCGACTGGAGCGCGGCCCAGAGCTGGGACTTCGCGCCGCTGGACGAGGACGCGTTCCCGGCGGTCCCGCTGGCCTACCGCGTCGGCAGGGAGGGCGGCACCTTTCCGGCCGTGTACAACGCCGCCAACGAGATCTGCGTCGACGCCTTCCACGAACGCCGCATCGGATTCCTCGACATCGTCGACACGATCGCTCGGGTCGTCGACGACTGGGCCGATTCCAGTGACGTGACCCGGGACAAAACACGCGCGGAGAACGTCGAGACGGTGCTCGCCGCCGACGCCTGGGCCCGGCGCCGCGCTCACGACGTGCTCGAACGGGCCTGACGACACCGCACCCGCTGTGGCGCACGCATCGACGCCGGACACGAACCGGCACGAAAGGTAGGGAGGGGATGACGCGGTGACGGTCTTCTACTTCGTCCTCGGCGTTCTCGCGATGGTCGTGGGGATCGGCGCCTCCATCGCCCTGCACGAGATCGGCCACCTCCTGCCCGCCAAGAAGTTCGGGGTCAAGTGCAGCCAGTACATGATCGGGTTCGGCCCGACGATCTGGTCGACCCGGCGCGGTGAGACCGAGTACGGCGTCAAGGCGATTCCCCTCGGCGGATACGTGCGCATGCTCGGCATGTTCCCGCCCAAGAGCGAGCGCAAGGTCGACGCCAAGGCTCGCTCCGGGCGCCTGTCGGCGATGATCGAGGACGCGCGCACCGACTCCCTCGCCGAGATCGGTCCGGGGGAGGAGCACCGCGCCTTCTACCGGCTGAGCACGCCCCAGAAGATCACCGTCATGCTCGGCGGCCCACTGATGAACCTGCTCCTCGCCGCGCTCGTCCTCGCCGGTGTCGTCGTCGTCAACGGCGTCCCGGCTCCGGGCGCCCAGGTCGGGACCGTGTCCCAGTGCGTGCGGCCGGTGACCGCGCAGGCGGACACCTCGCCCTGTACCGCCGCCGACACTCCTTCGCCCGCGGCCGCGGCGGGCATCCGCCCGGGCGACGTCATCGTCTCGATCGACGGTGAACGGGTCGAGGCCCCGGAGGATGTCGCCTCGATCGTGCGCCCCCATGCCGGTGAACCGGTGTCGATGGTGGTGCAGCGCGACGGGCAGCCCGTCTCGTTGAACGTCACCCCCATCGCCAACTCCGTCCCGGAGCTCGACAGCCTGGGCCGTGCCGTCACCGACGCGAACGGCCGGATCGTCACCACCACGGCCGGATTCATCGGCACCACCACCGGTCGATCCCCCGAGCAGGACCACTCGATCACCCGCACTCCGGGCCTGCTGTGGGACATGACCTCCCGCACGGCCCGGGTCGTCCTCACCCTCCCGCAGCGCATGGTCGACGTCTGGAACGCCGCCTTCGGGCCGGCGGAGCGCGACGCCGAAGGCCCGATGAGCGTCGTCGGGGTGGGCCGGGTCGCCGGTGAGGTGTCCTCCGGCACCTGGGAGACACGCGACGGCACCGTCCTCACCATGGACGTCGGCCAACGCGTGATCTTGCTCTGGACCCTGCTGGCCGGGCTCAACATCGCCCTGTTCGTCTTCAACCTCATCCCGCTGCTGCCGCTGGACGGCGGGCACATCGCCGGTGCCACCTGGGAGGGGATCAAGCGGACGTTCGCCAGGATCACCCGCCGCCCCGACCCCGGCTACGTCGACGTCGCGAAGGCGCTGCCGGTCGCCTACGTCATGTCGATCCTGCTCATCGGCATGTCGGTGCTGCTCATCTACGCCGACATCGTCAAACCCGTGCGGCTCTGATCGGTGTGACGCCGGTGGCGGGCGGCATCGTGCTGGGAGCACCCCGCGCGGGGATGAGCGAGAGCAATCCGCCTGCGGCTCTTGACCGGTCGGATTCTCTGCCGCCATCTCCTCGATCGCGTTGCTAGGTTGGCGGGCGGAGGTGGCCACGCGGCCGCCTCACCGCCAGAGGAGGACATGCTGTGGACGCGAACACGACTGAACACGTCGCCGCCGACAATCTCACGCTGTGGGGGTATGTGGTCGACGCCACCCTCTGGCCGGACTGGATCGACGGGGTGGAGCGGGTGTCGCCGGTCGGGCACCACGGTCCGGCCAGGTCGGGAGGCCAGTTCGAGGTGAAGGCCACGTGGCTCCCCGCCACGACGGTGGCGATCGGCGACGTGGATGCCGACGAAGGCCTCGAGTTCCACTGGGAGGGCGAGGGCGCCGGATCGTTCACGGTCCACGTCGAGGAGGTTTCCCACGGAGCGTCGGTGCTGAGGCTCTCGATCAGCATGGATGACGCCGCGGCAGGTGACACCGACCTGGAGAAGTTGCTCATCGTCTCGGCCGGCAGGCTGCGGCAGCGCGGCGAGAACTCGATGCTCGACCCGGTGCACTGAACGCCCCCACCGGCGCCCCGGACCGGGTGCGCTCCGCGGGCCGGACGGTGGTCTCCGCACCACCTCGGAGAGGGCGGGCTCAGCGTCCGGCCAGGGGGCCTTCAGGCGAGCTTGTCCCCTCTGCTCCATACTTGGACACATGAGCGTCAACCTCGGTATGCCCCGGGTCTCCGGCCCTGACGGCGGGGCCGTCATCGCCCCGCGTCGGGCCACCCGCAAGATCAAGGTCGGAGCCGTCGAGGTCGGGGGAGACGCCCCGATCTCCGTGCAGTCGATGACGACGACCCCGACCACCGACATCAACGCGACCCTGCAGCAGATCGCCGAACTGACGGCCACCGGGTGCGACATCGTGCGGGTCGCGTGTCCCAGCCAGGACGACGCGGAGGCGCTCCCGGCCATCGCCGCCAAGAGCCAGATCCCCGTCATCGCCGACATCCACTTCCAGCCCAAGTACGTGTACGCGGCCATCGACGCCGGGTGCGCCGCCGTCCGCGTCAACCCGGGCAACATCCGTAAGTTCGACGACCAGGTCAAGCAGATCGCCCGCGAGGCCAAGGCCGCGGGCGTGAGCATCCGCATCGGCGTCAACGCCGGCTCGCTCGACAAGCGGCTCTACGAGAAGTTCGGCGGGCCCACCCCGGAGGCGCTCGTCGAGTCGGCCGTCTGGGAGGCGGGACTGTTCGAGGAACACGACTTCCACGACTTCAAGATCTCGGTCAAGCACAACGACCCGGTCGTCATGGTCAAGGCCTACGAGATGCTCGCCGAGCGTGGTGACTGGCCGCTGCACCTCGGCGTCACCGAGGCCGGGCCGGCGTTCCAGGGCACGATCAAGTCCTCCGTCGCGTTCGGCGCGCTGCTCAGCCGCGGCATCGGCGACACGATCCGCGTGTCACTGTCGGCGCCGCCGGTCGAGGAGGTCAAGGTCGGCAACCAGATCCTCCAGAGCCTCGGGCTCAAGCCCCGCAAGCTCGAGATCGTCTCCTGCCCCAGCTGCGGCCGTGCGCAGGTCGACGTCTACACGCTCGCCGACCAGGTCACGGCCGGTCTGGAGGGCATGACCGTGCCGCTGCGCGTCGCCGTCATGGGCTGCGTCGTCAACGGCCCCGGTGAGGCCCGCGAGGCCGACCTCGGTGTCGCCTCCGGCAACGGCAAGGGCCAGATCTTCGTCAAGGGCGAGGTCATCAAGACGGTGCCCGAGAGCCAGATCGTCGAGACCCTCATCGAGGAGGCGACCCGCATCGCCGAGGAGATGGGCGAGCCCGTCGACGACGAGGCCGCCGCCGGACCCACGGTGTCCGTGGGTGGACGATGACGCGCCCCGGTTCGGCGCGCTGAGACGAGGCGCGACGGGCATGTTCCGCGGACCCAAACAGGTCCGCGTCCTCGGCAATGCCGATCGAGCGCGGGCCCTGGACGTGTGTGCCGTCGACCCCGCGGCCGGGGTGTACGTCGCGGCCCGCATCGGCGAGACCGACCTCGACCGCTCGCGCGGAGTGTTGCTCGGGTACGCGCCCGAGGGCCCGATCGAGGCGGTCTGCTGGACGTCGGCCAACTTCGTGCCGGTCGGGTGCGACGAGGCCGCGGCCGTGGCCTTCGCGGCCCGGGTGCGCCGCCAGCAGTCGCAGTGCTCGTCGATCTTCGGACCCGCCATGCAGGTGGCGTGGATGTGGGATGCGCTGGCCCCGACCTGGCGCGCCCCCATGGACTTTCGCGTGCCTCAGCCGCTGCTGGCGGTCCCTCCCGACCGGACCGTGCCCGTGAGCCCCGACCCGCGGGTGCGGCCCGCCACGCCGGCCGACCTGGACCTCCTCGTACCGGCCGCCGCCGCGATGTTCACCGAGGAGATCGGGTATCCGCCCTACCGCGACGCCCGCGGCCTCGAGCACTACCGCCGGGCCGTGCGCGCGCTCGTCACGCGCGGTCACGCGTTCGTCCTCGTCGAGGACGACGTCATCGTGTTCAAGGCCGACATCGGCTCGGTCGGCGTCGGCGCCTGCCAGATCCAGGGGGTGTGGATCGACCCCGCCTACCGTGGACGTGGACTGGCCGCGCCTGCCATGGCCGCGGTCATCGACTACGCCCGCCGCATCGCCCCCTGGTCACGCTCTACGTCAACGGCTACAACGCCCCCGCGCTCGCCACCTACGACCGCGTCGGCTTCGACGAGGTGGGCAGGTTCGCCACGGTCCTTTTTTGACCATGCGACCGAGCGACGCCCGCGCGATATCCGCCGAGACCGCCGGATATTGCCGGCGGTCTCGGCGCGTCCCGGGTCCGGGCATCGGTTGTCGGACCTGGCCGATAGTCTTGCGCCGTCCCTGATCGCGAGGAGCCCACGTGTCCGTCACCCGCATGTCGTCCCTGTTCCTGCGCACCCTGCGCGAAGACCCGGCCGACGCCGAACTGCCCGGTCACAAGCTGCTCGTGCGCGCCGGGTACATCCGCCGCGCCGCTCCCGGCATCTACACGTGGCTGCCGCTCGGGCTCAAGGTGCTGCAGAGGGTCGAGACGATCGTCCGCGAGGAGATGAACGCCATCGGCGCGCAGGAGATGCGTTTTCCGGTGCTGCTGCCCCGCGAGCCGTACGAGGCCACCGGTCGCTGGACCGAGTACGGCGACACGCTCTTCCGGGTCCAGGACCGGCGCGAGGTCGACATGCTGCTGGGCCCGACGCACGAGGAGATGTTCACCCTCGCCGTCAAGGACCTGTACTCCTCGTACAAGGACCTCCCGCTGTCGCTATACCAGATCCAGAACAAGTACCGCGACGAGGCACGCCCGCGTGCCGGGCTGCTGCGCGGTCGCGAGTTCATCATGAAGGACAGCTACTCCTTCGACGTCGACGACGCCGGCCTGGACGCCTCCTACCAGCGCCATCGCGAGGCGTACATCAAGATGTTCGACCGGCTCGGGTTCGAGTACGTCATCGTCAAGGCCACCTCGGGGGCCATGGGCGGGTCGGCCAGCGAGGAGTTCCTCGCCGTCTCGCCGCACGGTGAGGACACGTTCGTGCGCTGCGAGGAGTCCGGCTACGCGGCCAACGTCGAGGCCGTCGAGGTGCCGCAGGCCCCGCCGGTGCCCGCCGACGTCGTCGCCGCGATCCCCGCCGCCCAAGAGGTCGACACCCCCGACACTCCGACCATCGAATCGCTCGTGGCGGTGCTCAACGACAGGCACCCCCGCGCCGACGGCCGGCAGTGGACCGCCGCCGACACCTTGAAGAACGTCGTCGTCGCCCTGCGCAACCCCGACGGAACTCGTGAACTCCTCGTCATCGGACTTCCCGGTGATCGTCAGGTCGACGAGAAGCGGCTCGAGGCCCAGGTCGCCCCCGCCGAGGTCGTCGAGGCCACCGAGGCCGACTTCGCGGCGCACCCCGAACTCGTCCGCGGCTACATCGGCCCGCGGTCCCTCGGCCTACGCGGCGAGGGCGAAGACCGGACCGGCGTCCGCTACCTGCTCGACCCCCGCATCGCCGAGGGCAGCGCCTGGGCCACCGGCGCCGACCGCCCCGGGGTCCACGTCATCGACCTCGTCCACGGCCGCGACTTCGGCGCCGACGGCACCATTCAGGCCGCCGAGGTGCGTGACGGCGACCCGAGCCCCGACGGCGCCGGCGTCCTGCACACGGCACGCGGCATCGAGATGGGCCACATCTTCCAGCTCGGCCGCAAGTACGCCGAGGCCCTCGGCCTCAAGGTGCTCGACGAGAACGGCAAGCTCGTCACGGTGACGATGGGCAGCTACGGCGTGGGCGTCAGCCGCGCGGTCGCCGCCATCGCCGAGGACAACCACGACGACGCCGGACTCCTCTGGCCCCGCAACGTCGCCCCCGCCGACGTCCACATCGTCGCCACCGGCAAAGACCCCTCGGTGTTCGAGGCGGCCATCGGCATCGCCGACGCGTTCTCGGTGCGCGGCCTGGACGTCCTCTACGACGACCGCCCCAAGGTGAGCCCCGGGGTCAAGTTCAAGGACGCCGAGATCATCGGGGTGCCGACCATCGTCGTCGTCGGGCGTGGCCTGGCCGACGGGGTCGTCGAGATCAAGGACCGCCGCACCGGAGAACGCCGCGAGGTCGAGATGGAGGCGATCGTCGAGGAGGTCCTGCGCGAGACCGGCTCGACCGACGCGTAGACGCGGCGCTCCCGCACTACGGTGAGCCGGTGATGACAGACCTCGGTGACCTCGGCCCGCTCGCGCAACTCCGGGCGGGCCGGCTCACGCGACGACTCGTGCAGCTCATGGTGGGGCTGTGGTTCTTCGGGTCGGCGCTGGGGATGATCATCGGCAGTGGACTCGGTCAGGGGCCGTGGGACGTCTTCCACTACGGCGTCGCGCAGCACGTGCCCCTCACGATCGGCACGGTGTCGATCCTCACCGGCACGCTCCTGCTGCTGTTGTGGATCCCGCTCGCCGAGAAGCCCGGTATCGCCACGGTGCTCAACGTCGTCGTCGTGGGCGTGGCCATCGACGTCACCCTCTTCCTGCTGCCGCCCGACCCACCGCTCGCCGGCCGGATCGCGCTGCTCGTCGGCGGGATCCTCCTCAACGGCCTCGGCTCGGCCATGTACATCGGGTGCCGCTTGGGCACGGGCCCGCGCGACGGGCTCATGACCGGCATCTCACGCAAGACGGGCTGGTCGTTCCGCACCGTGCGCACCGGCATCGAGCTGACCGCGCTGGCCGTCGGGTGGCTGCTCGGCGGCATCGTCGGGATCGGCACCGTGCTGTACGCGCTGCTCATCGGGCCCCTGACCCAAGCGTTCCTCCCGCGGTGGACCGTCGACCTCGCACCCGGACCGGCCCGGACCGAACCCTCCGACGGCTGACCGAGGCCCGCAGGGCACAATCGGCGGGTGCTGACCCTCCTCGCAGCGAGCCCGACCGTCGAACCCTGGATCCTCGCGGCGCTCGTGTTCGCGGCGCTGGCCGCCGGGTGGGTCGATGCCGTCGTCGGCGGCGGGGGACTCATCCAACTCCCCGCGCTCCTGCTGTTGCTGCCCGGTGCGGCGCCGGTGCAGCTGCTCGCCACGAACAAGCTGGCCTCCATCTGCGGCACCACCACCAGCGCCGTCACCTACGCCCGGCGCATCAGGCCCGACGTCCGAACGGCCGGCCCGCTGGCCCTGGCCGCGTTCGCCGGGTCGTGCGGCGGTGCCTTCGTCGCGAGCTACCTGCGCAAGGAGACCTTCACCCCGATCATCCTCGCGGTCCTCATCCTCGTCGGGGCGTGGACGGTGATGAAGCCGAGTATCGGTCGGGTCCAGAAGATGCGGTTCACCGGGCGACGCCATGTGGGGGCGGCGGCGATCATCGGGGCGGTCATCGGCTTCTACGACGGCGCCCTCGGCCCGGGCACGGGGTCGTTCCTCGTCGTCGGACTCGTCGCCATCTGCGGGTACGCGTTCGTGCAGGCCAGTGGGCTGGCCAAGATCGCCAACGTCGCGACCAACCTGGCGGCCCTGGCCGTCTTCATCCCGCAGGGCGCCGTCATGTGGAAGATCGGTCTGCTCATGGGCGCGGCCAACATCGTAGGGGGCTACCTCGGGGCCCGCAGCGCCGTCGCGCTCGGGCCGGGATTCGTGCGCACGGTGCTCCTCGTCGTCGTCGGCGCCTTCATCGTGCGCCTCGGTGGTGAGCTCGTCGGCCTCTGGTGAGGCGTGGGTCGGGGGCGCACCTAGGGTGACGGGGCCAGGCAACACGCAGGACGCCGAAGGGGGAGCCGTGGGCTCGCGACTGAATCCGCACATGTTCTTCATGACATCGGCGGTGGACGCCCTGGACTTCTACCGCGGCGTCTTCGGCGGCACGGTGTCGATCACGACCTTCGCCGACCGCGGGATCGTCGACACCCCCGACACCGACAAGGTCATGCACGGCCGTCTCGAGACCCCCGCCGGGTTCACGCTGACCTGCAGCGACACCCCCGCCGGGCTGGCCCACGAACCGGGACGCAACGTGGCGATCGCCCTCGACGGCGACGACGCCGACGACCTGCGCCGCTGGTTCGCCGGACTCGCCTCCGGCGGCCAGGTGGTCGTCCCCCTGGAGGTGAGCGCAGGTGAGGAGTACGGCCAGCTCGTCGACCGCTTCGGGATCGTCTGGCTCGTGACGGTCACCACCTGAGGCGGCCTGGCCAGGGGTCGTGACACCGGCTCCCGCCTGGTCGCGCTAGTCGTCCGCCATGAGCAGCGCCGCCAGTGTGCCGCCGAGTTCGTAGGCGGCCTCGGTGTGTTCGTCGGTCACGTCGCCGATCACGTCGAGGGTCTGCGCCGCCTGCCGCCAGGGCAGTGCGCCCGTGATCGACTCGATGGCCCGGATCGCGCCCGTCGTGTCGTATCGGCCGTGGACGTAGACCCCGAATGGGATCGTGCCCTCCCCGCCACCGCCACCGGCCGATCCGTCGTCGGCCAGCGACCCGCCGATCTGCAGGAACGTCGAGTCGAAGAAGTGCTTGAGCGCCCCGGACATGTACCCGAAGTTGGCCGGCGTGCCGAGCAGGATCCCGTCGGCCGCGAGGACGTCCTCGGCGCTCGCCTCCAGGGCGGGGCGCTCGACGACCTCGACGCCCTCGATGGCGTCGTCGCTGGCCCCTGCGAGCACGGCCTCCGTCAGGGTCGACATCGACCGGGAGGGTGAATGATGAACGACGAGTAGGCGTGCCATACCCCCACCCTGACACCTCGGACAGCCGCTGAGGTCGAGACAGGGGTGCAGGACGTGCTGTTCGAGCGTTTTCGTACTGTTCGAGGTGGGTGGTGGGGGAGGGAGTGCGATCGGGTGGGTGGGTCAGGACTCGCTGACCAGCCAGCGCGTGCCGTAGGGCGGGAGCCACAGGTGGCCCTCGGCGCCCGTCTCGATGCGGTGGCCGGTGAGGGCGTCGGTCGCGTCGCGCAGGCCGTACTCGTTCAGGTGCCACCAGGCCCAGGACCGCTCGTCGGGGGTCACGTTGAACAGGCCGACGAAGGTGCCGAGCGGGTGTCGGCGCACGAGTGCGAGGACGCCGGGATCCTCGGCGTGGCCGACCTCGACGGGGACGCCGGCGTGCAGGTGGGGGAGGGTGCGGCGCACCGCCAGCAGGTGCGCGAGATCGGTGAACGCGCGGCCGGCGACGGTGGTCGGGTCGTGACGCAGGGCCACCGCCGCGGCGTCCAGGGGTGGGCGATGGGCCCACCGGTTGTCCGCGGAGTGCGCGGGGTCCTCCGCCCAGGCGGGGTCGTTGGTGGCGGCCACCTCGTCGCCGCTCCAGATCACCGGCACACCACCGAAGGACACCACCACCGCGTGGGCCAGGCGCAGCTTGGCCAGACCCACCCGGTGGGCGTCGGCCGGCTCCGAGCCCGCGCCGGTGATGCCGAGCAGGCTTGCCGCCGTGCCGCTCGTGCGACGGTCGCCGTTGGCCGGGTTGTACTGGAACGTGAGGCCGTCCGCGGGAGATCCGGGAAAGTCGCCGATGTACCAGTCGGCGAGGAAGGCACGATGGGCGTGGCCGGACAGGCCCTCCGCGGCGGCGTCCTCGTCCGAGATCGCCCAGCCGATGTCGTCGTGACAGCGCAGATACGTGATCCAGGCCGAGGTCGACGGTGCGACGGGCAGCCGGGTCAGTGCGCGCTCGGTCAGGCGCGTGTCGCCGGTGGCGAGCATCGACCAGATCTGCACCATGAGCGTGTTGTGGTAGGCGAGGTCGCTGACCTTGCCGGTGTACCGGCCCTCGCCCAGGTAGGCGAGGAGTTCGTGGGGCGCGACGATCGCCTCGGCCTTGAACGCCACTGCCGGACAGGCGATCCGGGCGACCGCGCGCAACACCTGGGTGATCGCGTGCACCTCCGGCTGCCCCTGGCAGGTGGTGCCCATGCGCTTCCAGAGGAACGCGATCGCATCCAGCCGCAGCACCTCGACGCCGGCGTTGGCCAGGTGCAGGACGATGTCGGCGAACTCGCACAGGACGTCGGGATTGCCCCAGTTCACGTCCCACTGGAACTCGTTGAACGTCGTCCACATCCAGCCGTCGAGCTCCGCATCCCAGGTGAAGTTGCCGGGGGCGAAGTCGGGGAACACCTCCGGGAGGCTCTGCTCGTACCGGTCGGGCAACCCGCGATCGGGGAAGACGTGGAAGTAGGCGCGGTAGCGCTCGTCGCCGGCGCGGGCGGCGGTCGCCCACGCGTGCTCGCGTGCCACGTGGTTGAGCACGAGGTCGAGGACGAGGCTCATCCCGCGCGTGCGCAGGCAGGACGTGAGGGCGCGCAGGTCCTCCATCGTGCCGAGGTCCTCACGCACGGCGCGGTAGTCGGCCACCGCGTATCCGCCGTCGCTGTCGCCCGTGCGCGGACGCAGCAGAGGCATGAGGTGCAGGTAGGTGACTCCGAGCTCGGTGAGGTGATCGAGGCGCTCCTCGACGCCGGCGATCGTTCCCGCGAATCGCTCGGTGTAGGCGGCGTACCCGATCATCTGCGGGGACTGCAGCCAGTCCGGCCGCAGCGTCCGCTCGAGGTCGAGCCTGCGCAGCTCGGGGTCACGCTCCACGTAGGCGGTGGCGGCGCGCTCGAGGAGGCGCGCGGCGATCGCCTCGACGTCGCCCGAGGGGTACACGAGGGCCAGGCCGTCGTGCAGGTCGGCCCACCAGCGGTCGAGGCGCACCTCGAACACCTCGCGTGAAGCCGGTGTCTCCTGCCGCAGAACCTCCTCCAGGACGGCGCTGACGGCGGGGTGGCGCAGGGGGCTGAGCATGCTCGCCATCCTGTCATCCGGGGCGTGAGCGCTCCACGGGCGGACGTCGGGGCGCATCCGGCGTTTCGCCGGCGTCCTCGTGCCTAGGATGCGGGGGTCTTTGTGATCCACGTCTCCATGGAAGGATGTCCCGTGCTGAGAGCTCTGAGCGCACCGATGGTCCGGGTGGTCGAACGTTGGCTGCCGGGCTCGCTCGTCTTCGCCGTCGTGTTGACGTTCATCGTGGCGGGGATGGCGCTGGTCCTCACCGACGCCGGCCCCGGTGAGGTCCTCATGGCCTGGGGCGACGGGCTGACCGGGCTGCTCGCCTTCATGACGCAGATGGCCCTCGTGCTGCTGCTCGGCTACGTGCTCGCGAACACCGGACCGGTGCGCACACTCCTCGTGCGGGCGGCGACGCTGCCGCGCAACCCCGCTCAGGCTTACGGATTCGTCGCCCTCATGGCTGCCCTCGCCTCGCTGCTCACCTGGGGCCTCGGCTTGGTGGTCGCCGCGCTGCTGTCGATCGAGGTGTCGCGGGTGGGACGCGAGCGGGGGATGCGGCTGCACTTCCCCCTCCTCGTGGCGGCGGGCTACAGCGGCTTCGGCGTCTGGCACATGGGGTACAGCGGCTCCGGGCCCCTCGCGGCCGCGACGCCCGGGTCGTTCGTGGAGAAGATGGTCGGGCACACCATCCCCATCACCCAGACGATCTTCTCGTGGTGGAACCTCGCGGGCATCGTCGTCGCCGTGGCGGCGCTGACCACCGGCATCGTCATGCTGCGCCCGCGCTCCGACGACCGGATCGTCGAGCTGCCCGAAGGGGCCGAACTCGACGCCGGTGGTGCTTCGCCGCGGCTGTCGGAGGAGACGACTCCGGCGGACCGCATCGACTCCGCCCGCGCGGTCACCCTCCTCATCGGCCTGCTGCTCCTCGCCTACCTGGTGATGTACTTCGCGACGAACGGCTTCGACCTGACGCTGGACATCGTCAACTGGACGTTCCTGTGCCTGATCCTGCTGCTCGTGGACTCACCTCGACGCCTCGGTGAGCTGGTCGCCGACGCCGCCCGCAACGTGGGCGACATCCTCGTGCAGTTCCCCTTCTACGCAGGCATCCTCGGGATGATGTCCGCGACCGGCCTGATCGCGATCCTCAGTGACGTCTTCGTGGCCATCTCCACGCCGGCGACGCTGGGTCTGTGGGCGTTCCTCGCGGGCGGCATCGTCAACATCTTCGTCCCGAGCGGCGGCGGGCAGTTCGCCGTGCAGGCGCCGATCTTCCTGGATGCGGCGAGCCGGCTCGGCGTGGATCCGGCGATCGTCGTCATGGGCATCGCCTACGGCGACCAGTGGACCAACATGATCCAACCGTTCTGGGCCCTGCCGCTGCTCGCGATGGCACGACTGCGCATCCGCGACGTCATGGGGTACACCAGCGTCACGTTGATCGTGCTGGGCGTCGTCTTCGGCGCGATCATGCTCGTCGCCGCGATGTGAGGGCCTGGGATGTGAGGAGAGGGGTCAGGCGGTGCTCTCGCGCAGGGTGGCGCGCAGGTCCTCGACGTCGGTGATCGGAGGTCCGCAGACCGTGCCGCGGCACACGTAGGCGGTGGGTCGGCCCTCGGTCGTGGGCCGGTCGGTGAGTAGGGGTGAGGAGCCGGGCACGCCGTCGACGACGAGTGCCCGCGGGCTGCGGCGGGCGGTGTCGATGAGGGCGGTGGTGACCTCGTCGAGCTCGGTGGGGTCCTCGGTGTCGTGGGCGATCGCGACGGTGATCGGACCGTCGAGCGCGATTTCCGCGGCGGCCAGGGTCCACCCGCCGAAACCGGGGGTGCGTAGCGCGAGTCGGCACGAGGACTCGATGGCCGCCTCGGCCGCCTGCAGGTGCCGGGGCGACCCGGCGACCGCTCCGTACTCGAGCAGCGCTCGCGCGAGGGCGGATCCGCCGGAGGGCTCGGCGTTGTCGCTGTCGGCGCGGGGACGCAGCAGGAGGGGTTCGGCGTCGTCGCCGGTGTCGTGGAATCCGCCGTCGGCGGCGCCGAACAGGTCGAGCGCGGCATCGAGCAGGGCGCCGGCGGCATCGAGCCAGTGCGTCTCACCCGTGGCCAGGTGCAGTCGCACCAATCCGTACGCCAGATCGCCGTGATCCTCGGCGACACCGAGTGATTCGCCGACGACCCCGTCGCGGGAGGTCCGCCGCAGACGCCCGTCGAGCAGGTGCGTGGCGACGACGAACTCCGCGCATCGTGCCGCGGCATCGACGTAGCCGGGCTCGTCGAGGAGGACGCCGGCGTCGGCCAGCGCCGCGATCGCCAGGCCGTTCCAGGCGGTGACGACCTTGTCATCGCGAGCGGGCTGGGGCCGCCGTGAGCGCGCGTCGAGGAGCTTGGGCCGCACCTCGGCCCACCACGTCTCGTCGGGGTCGACCCGCCGCTGCAGCGTGGACGTGCCGTCCTCGAAGGTACCCGCCTCGGTGACCGACAGCAGCAGCGCGGCGTTCGCGCCGTCCTCCTCGCCGAGGACCTCGGTGAGCTGCTGCGGCGTCCACACGTACGTCGCCCCCTCGACCCCGCGTCCGTCGACGTCGGTGTCGGCGTCCAGCGCGGAGGCGAATCCGCCCTGGTCGGTGAGCATGTCGGTGAGGAGGAACTCCGCGGTCTCGGCCGCGACCCGGCCCGCCGTCGGCGCGCCCGTGACCCGGAACCAGTCGACGTAGGTCGACAGCAGCAGGGCGTTGTCGTAGAGCATCTTCTCGAAGTGGGGGACGACCCAGTCGGCGTCCGTGGAGTACCGGGCGAAGCCGCCCGCGAGCTGGTCGTACATCCCGCCGCGGGCCATCGCCTCGCACGTGGCCTCGACCATCTGCAGGGCCCGCGGCGTGCCCGTGCGGTCGTGGTGACGCACGAGCCACGACAGCACCATCGAGGGCGGGAACTTGGGCGCGGTGCCGAAACCCCCGCACTCCCAGTCGAAGGTCGAGGCGACCTGCTCCTCGGCCAGGTCGAGGGCCTGCGCCAGGTGCGTCGGCCCCGGGGCCTCGACGCCGTCGGCGCCGTCGATGCCCTCGATCCCGATGGGCGCCAACGACGTCGCGGCCTCCGCCTGATGCCGCAGGGCCTCGGCGATGCGGTCGGCGGACTCGAGCACCTCGGCGCGGCGCTCCCGCCACGCCTCGGTGGCGCTGGCGATGAGGTGGAGGAACTGCGGTCGCGGGATGTAGGTCGCCGCGAAGAACGGCAGGCCGTCAGGGGTGAGCAGGCACGTCATCGGCCACCCGCCGCGGCCCGTCAGGGCGACGGTCGCGGCCATGTAGACCGAGTCGATGTCCGGCCGTTCCTCGCGGTCGACCTTGATGGACACGAGGTCGCCGTTCAGCGCCGCCGCGACCTCGTCGTCCTCGAAGACCTCGTGGGCCATGACGTGACACCAGTGGCAGGAGGAGTACCCCACCGACAGCAGGATCGGGACGTCGCGCCGCTTGGCCTCGGCGAGGGCGTCGGCCGACCACGGCCACCAGTCCACCGGGTTCTCGGCGTGCTGACGCAGGTAGGGGCTCGTCGAGGTCGCCAGTCGGTTCGCCATGCACCCACCGTAGGCGGCGGGGTGCTCGCAGGCATCGCCGAGGGCGTCCTGTGCACCTCCGGACGCGCCGACGGGCCACGACCGAAGTCATGGCCCGCCGGGCGGAGGTACGGGATCCTCAGGACAGCGCGGCGATCGCGGCGTCGTAGTCGGGCTCCTGGCCGATCTCGGGGACGAGCTCGGTGTGCAGCACGGTGCCGTCGGTGTCGAGGACGACCACCGCGCGCGCGAGGAGGCCGTGCATCGGGCCGTCGGACATCGTCACGCCGTACTGGGTGCCGAAGTCGGTGCGGAAGCTGCTGGCGGCCGTGACGTTCTCGATGCCCTCGGCGCCACAGAAGCGATTGAGGGCGAACGGCAGGTCGGTCGAGGCGCACACGACGGTCGCGTTGTCGAGACCGGCGGCGCGCTCGTTGAAGGTGCGCACGCTCTGGGCGCACACGCCGGTGTCGACGCTGGGGAAGATGTTGAGGACGAGGCGGCGCCCCTCGAAGCTCGAGGGGGTCACATCGGAGAGGTCGGTTCCGGTGAGGGTGAAGGACGGAGCCTTCTCACCCTGGGCCGGGAGGTCGCCGACGGTCTGGACGGGGTTGCCCTTGAAGGCGGTCGTAGCCATGCGGCCTGTCTAGCACGCGCCGGCCCGCTCGGCAGCCCGGGGGAGAGGACCGGCCGCCCCCGCGACGGTCGAGTCGCGCGGTCCCGTGCCCGCGGCCGGACGACGAGCACGTCGCGACGGCGGCTCCCGGCGCCCTCCCGCGGGGAGTCGAACGGTGACATACTCACCGGGTCAACCGCTCCGCGGACGCATGAGGAAGCCGGTGAGAATCCGGCACGGTCGCGCCACTGTGAGGCCCCCAGCCGAGTCAGACACTCCTGCGCCGCAGCCATGGGGACGCGTCATCCCCGAAGGAGAAGATGCCATGCACATCAGCGAGGCCTACCTACCCGTCACCCACGCGGCGGCATGGACGGCCGCCGCCGCACCCTTCGTCATCCACGGCGGTATCACGGTCGTCCGGGAGGTCAAGGACAACCCCGAGAGCCGCCTGCTGCTCGGCGCGGCCGGGGCGTTCACGTTCGTCCTGTCGGCCATCAAACTGCCGTCGGTGAGCGGCAGCTCGAGTCATCCCACCGGGACCGGGCTCGGAGCCGTGCTGTTCCGGCCGCCCGTCATGGCGTTCCTGTGCACGGTCGTGCTGCTGTTCCAGGCGCTGCTGCTGGCCCACGGCGGCATCACGACCCTGGGCGCCAACGTGTTCTCCATGGGCGTCGTCGGGCCGTGGGTCGCCTACCTGGTGTGGCGCGCGGTGCGGGCCGCGGGCGCGAACATCCACCTCGCGATCTTCTGCGCCGCCGCCCTGGCCAACATCCTCACCTACTGCACGACATCGCTGCAGCTCGCTCTGGCCTACCCCGACGCCACCTCGGGCTTCGTCGGTGCCGCCGCCAAGTTCCTGGGGGTCTTCGCCGTCACTCAGATCCCGCTCGCGATCGTCGAGGCCTTCCTCACCGTGCTCGTGTTCCGGGTGCTGACCGAGGTCGCGCATCCCGAGCTCGTGCGCCTCGGGGTGCTCGGGGGCACGAAGGTCGACCCCCGCCCGACCGACGCCACGGAGGTGTCCCGATGAAGCACCTCGTCACCGTGCTGCTGCTGGCCGGCATCGCGATCACCGTCGCGATCTCCCTGTTCCTCGGTGGTCTCGCCCAGCAGCCCGGCGCCGAGGAGACCTTCGTCGGCACCGACGCGCAGGTCACCGAGATGCTCGACGAACAGGGCGCGCAGCCGTGGTTCGAGCCGATCTTCGAGCCGGGATCCAGCGAACTCGAGTCCGGACTCTTCGCCGCGCAGGCCGCGATCGGCGGCTGCGTCCTCGGGTATTGCATCGGTCGTCTGCAGGGTCGTCGCCGTGAGGGATCGACGGACGGCGCCGGAGCCACCAGGGCGTGAACCCTCCTCTCGCGCACGTGATGTCGACCGTTCGGGTGCGCCGTGTCCTCGCTGGTCGGTACGCTCACGACAGTGACCGCTTCCGGCCCCTTCCTCACGTGACCCGTGAGGAAGGGGCCCGCTGCTCTCTTCGCAGGTCGGCGTGAGCGCGCGGGGCCTGGCCCTCGACGACGCCGCGTGGTCCAGCCCGTGGCGCACACGGCGGGTCCTCGACAAGGCGGTGCTCTCGCTCGGGCTGCTCGCCTGCGTGGTCACATTGCCCGCGTGGCCGGCGGGAGTCCTCGCCGGGCTGGTGGCCGCGGCGATCATCCTCGGGCCGGCGCGGGTGCGGGCGCGACTGCTCGCCCGCTGCCTGGCGGCGCCCCTGGTCTTCGTCGTCGTCGGCGCGGTGACGATCCTCGTCACGGTGTCCTGGGACGGCGGACCGCGCGTGGGGCTCGCCCCGCAGATGCTGCCGACGGCCGGGACGCTGCTCGTGCGGGGGACCGCGGGCGCGCTCGCGGTGTTCCTCCTCGCGACGACCACACCGATGGTGGACCTGTTCGCCGCGCTTCGCCGGGCCCGCATCCCCGACCCGCTGATCGAGGTGGCGAGCCTGGTCTATCGGCTCGTGTTCGTCCTGCTGGAGTCGGCGCGGGCGATCCGTGAGGCGCAGAGCTCCCGGCTGGGATTCGCCTCCCGCGCGGCGGCCTACCGATCCCTGTCGGCCCTGGTCGCGGCCGTACTCGTGCGGTCGTGGACCCGTGCCCGGCGCCTGGAGGAGGGCCTGGCCGGGCGGGGCTACACCGATGCGCTGCCCACCCTCGATCCGCCCCGCCACGGTTCTGCCCGGTTCGTGGCGGCCTCGATTCTGACGGTCGCGGTGGTCGCGGGGAGCGCCGCGGTTCCGGCCCTGCTGAGGGGAGTGTCATGAGCCACCAGTCGCTGCGGGCCGAGGGCCTGTCGTTCGCCTACGACGGCGTCTCCGTGCTACACGGCGCCGACCTGGTCATCGCCGGTGGAACGCGGATGGCGCTGCTCGGCGCCAACGGCTCGGGCAAGACGACGCTCCTGCGGTGTCTGGCCGGCGGGCTGCGGCCGAGTGCGGGCCGGGTGCTGCTCGACGGGAGCGCCGTCGCCTACGACCGCGCCGGCCTGCGTCATCACCGGCAGAACGTGCAACTCGTGCTGCAGGACCCCGACGACCAGTTGTTCTCGGCCGACGTGCGCCGCGACGTCAGCTTCGGGCCTCTCAACCTCGGGCTGTCGGAGGCGGAGGCCGCCGAGCGCGTCGACGAGGCCCTCGACCTGCTGGGGATCACCGACCTCGCGCAGCGCCCGGTCCATCAGCTCTCCTACGGCCAACGCAAGCGGGCCGCGATCGCGGGGGCGGTGGCCATGCGGCCGTGCCTGTTGCTGCTCGACGAGCCGACGGCGGGCCTGGACCCCGTGGGCGTCCACGAAGTCTTCGCCGCCCTGAAGCGTCTGGAGGAGAAGAGCACGACCGTCGTCCTCGCCACCCACGACGTCGACCTGGCCTTGGCGTGGGCGCACGACTGCGCGGTGGTCGTCGGCGGCCAGGTGGTGCAGGGAGAACCCGCCGACGTCCTTGACCGTGCCGACCTCCTGGAGGCCGCGCGCCTGCGCCGCCCATGGGTCCTGGAACTCGCGGCCCGGTTGGGCCTGCACCGAGACGACGACGCCCCACCCCTGCGCGACCTCGACGGCATCGAGGCCCGCCTGCGCGAGGGACTCCCGCAGCGGCGGAACACCGGCACACCATCCAGTTGAATCCCGCACCGTCGTCACCTGGGGTTCTCACCAACCACCTCACATCTGAGGGTGGCGTCGAAACCGGACGTCATGGCTCCGGCGGTCTCAACGCTGGGCTCCGGTTCGAGGTGGGGTCTAGGCGAACCTCGCGGACACCTGCGATCGTCTTCCGGTTTTCGACACTTCCGTGAGACTATCGGGGGCACGCACGAGACCCCGGAGGCGACATTGAGCCATTTCGAGCAGCGCGGTGACGAGACGGTCGTCCACTCGGGCGCCGACGCTCGTCGTCGACTCACCGAGTTGGGCATCGACGTGGGCGCCCTGGAAAGCGCTCTCGACGCCGGCGACGTCGCTGCGCGGCAGGCGGATGACTTCAGCCCCGTGACAGCAGCGGGCACGATGCGCTGGTTCGAGACTGTGCGCACGCTGCGTCAACGTCTCGCCGAGAGTGGCTGGACCTGCAGTGATGTCAGGAACTCACCGCGGGCTATCGATCCCACCGGCCGTGAGGGGTTGCTGGCGGTGCGGGGTAATGCGGCAACCGGCCGGATCGACGGAGATCCCAAGACGGCAAGGCCCCGTGGTAACGCCTCCTCGCGCTCTGTGCGCGTCAACGGGCAACTGATGATGGATGTCGTGGTCGCAGCTCTGGCCGATATGGCGGGTGAGCGAGCGCTAGGCGTGCGGACCTGGTTTCTGCTCTACTACCGCAGCGAGGCCGACGAGTTGCGCGCAGAGGTGTCGCTGCCGGTGGCGATCTCCGACCAGGGCGTAGTCGAGGACTGGGCCGAGCGCATCATCCTCGAGCCGCGGACTTTCGGTGCTCCTCTGTCACTCCCGAGAGACGCTGGTGGCGGCGATGACGTCGAGTTCGAGATCGTCTCCCGCTGACGTTCGGCTGACCCCGTCCCGCATTCGCCTCGCCCGCGAGCGGCGGGGCATGTCGAAGGTCACGCTGGCTGCGACTCTGGGAGTGACCCCCGGGTGATGCACACCTACGAAAGCGTCGGCGCGCCCATTCCGCGTGCCGATGACCTCGCGGGGGCGCTCGGGGTCCCGCGGGCCTTCTTCACCAGACCGGAATGCGCCCCGTTCAGCTGTCACCAGGGCTTCTTCCGATCTCGTCGTCGTGCTACTGCACGTCAACTCACCGCCGCCCGGGCGGCGGCGGTGTTGGCGATCGAAATGTACGAGGTGCTCGCATCGCAGGTGAAACTCCCCGAAGTGGCGATGCCGGACCTCGACCATCAAGAGCCGGAGTCGGCTGCCGACACGCTGCGGGCTCTCTGGGGACGTGGTCAGGGTCCGCTGCCCAACCTCGTGCAACTGGGCGAGGCCCATGGTGTCCGCATCGTCAGCCTTCCGACCGACGCCGACACCGTTGACGCGTTCAGCCTCTGGCAGGACGACGTCCCGTACGTCTTCCTGGCGACGTCGAAGACAGGGGCGCGCTCCCGATTCGATCTGGCGCATGAACTCGGTCACCTTGTGATGCACTCGCGCGTGGACGTTGGCGCAGGAGAAGTGACGAGCCGCGCGTTGGAGCGAGAGGCCGACATGTTCGCCTCCGCACTTCTCATGCCGCGGCAGGACGTACTTTCCCACTCAGGCCGTGAGCCTGCTGTGCCGGAGATTCTCCGCCTCCGGGACCACTATCGGGTTTCCGCCTTGGCGATGACGCGTCGCCTGCACGAACTGGGCCGTCTGTCGGATTGGGCATATCGCCAGAACTGTGTTCAGTTGACCCAGCGCGGATTTCGCACCGGTGAACCGGGGGCATCCAACGGGAGCTCTCGCGTGTGTTTCCTGCCGTCTTCGATCTGTTCCGGCGAGAAGGCCGGGCCATCGCCGACGTCGCCGAAGAACTCGGATTGTCGAAGACCGACCTGCATTCGTTCACGTTCGGTCAGCTCGCGGTCGCACTGACGGGAGGGAACGAAGCCGTAGCTCCCGCGTCGCGAAGCCTGCGGTTGGTGCACTGACCGGATGCCCTCGGGTTTCAACGCCGGGATCCGGTTTCGGGTGGATCTCCGGGTTGGGCTCGGGTTGGCGTCAGAAGCGTTGGGCCAAGGCCTTGGCCAGGGTGATGCGGGCGGTGAGCAGGTCGGAGTTTCCCGCGTCCCCTGAACTCGCCGCGTCGATCGCGTCGACGACCGTGCGCACCAGCGCCCAGGCGCGGGCGCGGTCCTCGTCGATGCCCGCCGCCTCGCAGATCCAGCCCAGGCGGCAGTGGACCTCCCACGCCGGGTGCGCCGCCGCCTCCTCCCACCGGTTGTGCAGGGCCGGCCACACGCCGAACGCCGGCTCTGCGGCCATCGGTTTGGGGTCGATCGCCGTCCACCCGCGTGGTCCGGCCAGGACGTTCTCGTAGTGCAGATCGGTGTGCACGAGCCGGGCGTCGACGTCGACCCCCTCGAGCAGACCGTCGATGCCGGAGCGCGCCTGCTGGAGGAACCGTCGCGGAATCGCCGCGGCCGCAGGGGAGTCGAAGCGACGATGCAGGCCGGCCCAGTCCGACAGCCGGTCGAGCTGCGGGAGGGCCGGCCGGTCGAGGCGCGCCAGCAGTGTCCCGATCGTGACGCACGCCTGCTCGATGTCCTCCTCCTCGAGATCCCGGTCGGGCTCGAGGAACTCCAGGAGCATCGTGGAGGTGGCCGGGTCGGCGGCCAGCAGGTGCGCCGCCCCGTGACCGTCCCAGGCCCGCAGCGCGAGGTGTTCGTGCCTGGACTCCGGATGCGGCCAGCCGACCTTCAGCGCCGCGGCGCTCCCGTCCTCACGCCGGACCGGGAGCACCAGGGCGCAGTAGCCGAACCGGGCCGTCCCGGCCGGGGTGAGCGCCCACCGGGCCAGGGCGTCACCGATGAGGGTGGGCAGCGAACGCAGCCAGTCGTCCCCGGCGACGTCGGGCTCCGGGGGCCGGCCCGCCACCAGCCGACGGAACTCCTCGGGGATCTCGACGCTCACCCGCGCCACTCTTCCACGACCGCCTGACGCCGGGAGCCGCCCCGGCGGAGGGCGGCATCCGGCATGGCCGGGTCGGGGGACGCTCCCGTGCGTGAAGCGCCGCCCCGACCTCGCCGTCACCGACTGCCGAGCGCCAGTGCCAGTGCCCTCACGCCTCCAGGAGCGTAGCTCCGATGTAGGACCCTTCGCGCGCACCCGGCGGCACGGCGTAGCTGGCCGAGCCGATGTGCGTGGCCCACGCGTTGAGCGCATCGGCCTCGGCCAGCCGCCGCTGCACCGGGACGAACGCCGTGCCGAGATCGGCCTGGTAGGCGCAGAACAACAGCCCCTCCTCCAGCCCGGCGGGCGTCTCGATCGCGTAGTTGAGCGGCCGGCGGATCATGCGTTCGCCCGCGCTGCGCGCCTGCGCCCGGGCGGCGTGGGCGTTGGGGGCGACGACCGGGAACCCGTCGGAATCCGTCGCCGTGCGGTCGAGGACGTCGGACTCCTTCGTGCCGGTCAGGGGCGAACCGTCGCCCACCCGTCGGCCGAAGCCGATCTCCTTGGCCTCGATCGACAAGTCGTCCCAGGTGGCCATGTCGATGCGCATGCGCCGCAGCACGACCTGGGTGCCGCCCGTCAACCACGCGAATTCGGCCCCGTCGTTCCACAGCACGGAGTCGACCTGCGCGGGGTCGGACTCGTTCGCGCTGCCGTCACGCATCCCCATGAGGTTGCGCGGGGTCGTGCCGTCGGCCTCGGTGCCGCGCGCCGGGAGGAATCCCCGCTGGGCCCACACCGGAGTCGCGAAGTCCGCCGCGTCGCGTACCAGGCGACGCTGCGCGTAGGTGACGGTCAGGGGGTCCTCGCTGCACACCTGCACGAAGAGGTCGGTGGGCCCCCATCGCGGGTCGAGGTCGTCGGTCTCGAAGGCGGGCATCTCGCGCACGAACGGTGGACACGCCTGCGGCGCACCGATCGCGTCGAAGAACCCGGCCCCGAACCCGAAGGTCACCGTGAGCCGCGCGGGCAGCGCGGCGAGGTCGCCCTCGACCGCCCCGAGCGGGGCGCGGCCCGAGGTCAGTCGTGCGGCGTCGTCGGTGAGCAGCCGCATGAGCGTGACGACGCGCTCGCGGTCCACGCCCTTCTTGAGGTCCAGGCCGAGGAAGACGCCGTGCGCGTGATGCGGGGTGGCGATCCCGGCCTGGTGCTCACCCCAGAACGGCTCGGTGGCCGTGCCGTGCAGCGCCGCCGTTCCCGATCTGCCGGCGGCGCCCGGTCCGGCCACGGCCTCGGTGCCGGGCATCCCCGACCCGTCGGCCACGCCGCCGGGGCGGGCCGCGCCCGAACCCACGGCGTGACCGACGACGCCACCACCCAGAGCCGTCCCGGCGAGCACGGCACCACCGCCGAGGAGCGCACGCCGCGACAGGCCCGCGCGCGTCGACTCCGCGCGCGTCGACTCCGTGCTCATGGCGTCGCGGGCGCGGTCGCCGGGGCCTCACCGCTCGGTCCGTGGGTGCCGCCGCCGGGGGCGTCACCGGAGTGGTACGTCTCGTCCCCGCCGCTGAAGGTCTTGGCCACGGCCTCGAACGACATCGTCTGCCCGTCGCTCGTGGTCAGCGTGATCGTCACGCTGTGCCCCGGCGGCAGGGGTGAGGTCAGGTCCATGACCATGATGTGGTCGCCGCCGGGCCGCAGCTCGCGGGCGGCGCCCGGATCGAGGGTGAGGCCGCCGTCGATGCGCTGCATGGTCGCGCGGCCGCCGGTGGTCACGGTCTCGTGGATCTCCGTCGTCTGCGAGACCGAGTTGGTGACGGAGGTGATGGTCACCGGTGCCCCGGTGGTGTTCTGGATCGTCCCGAAGACCCCGGTCATGGGGTGCTCGCCGAGTTGGGGGACGGCCTTGACCCACGCGTCGGTGACGGCGACGGGACCGCTGGGGGTCGTCGCCGACGCCGTCGTGGACGCGGGTGTGGTGGTGGCCGGGGCCGGGTCGGTGGCGCCGCTGCAGCCGGTCGCCGTCACGAGGAGGGCAGCGAGGACCGAGGTCAGGGTGGTGCGGTTCATGAATGGAGTCCTTCGATGGTCGGATTCGGTTCAGGCGGAGGCGAACCGGACCGGAGGACCGCGGAGGAGACCGTGACCCCGACCTCGCGCGAGATCCGGGGGACGACGAGGGCGTCGGCTGCGTGCCGGACGACGTCGACGTCGAGGCGGGGCAGTGGCAGCAGGACTCGACGCAGGACGCCGCGCACCTGCTGCGCGGCCGGCCCGGCGATCCACGCGAGGACGACGGTGGCCAGCAGGTGCGTCGTGATCATGAGCGGCGAGGGAGTGTGGGCCGCGGGGAGGGCCTGGATCGCCTCGCCGGTGGCGGCGTGGGCCAGGGCGGCCTGCACCATCTCGTGACCACCGTGTCCACCGTGACCACCGGCGTGGAGGCCCTGCCCACCGGCGGCCGGCATCGACATCGACACCGCGCCCGTCACCTCGTGGAACACGACGTGGGCGAGGACCTGGAAGGCGGCGAAGACGGCGGCGAGCGTCGTGACCCGCGGCGGGCGCGGCGCCACCGAGAACAGCGCGGCGAGCACCAGGGCGGGAACGGCGATGAGCGACAGCGCGACCGCGCCGGGCATCGCCCCGCCACCGAGCACGTGACCGGAGACCGACATGAGCAGGACCGCCCCCGCGAGGGCGGGTCCGCGACCCCGGTCTGCGTGCACGCCCAGGAGCCTACTGCTCCCGCTGCGTCCGGGCTCGGCTCAGCCGGAGGCGGTGGGGCTCGGCGGGGGAGCGGCCGACGGATCGGCGGGGACCTGCAGTCCGGCCACCGGGCGCAGCGCACCACCCACGGAGAGGCGGGTGGTCTCGGCGAGGGTCGCGAGCCGGACCAGCGATCCCATCGCCCCGGCGGGGCCGGTCGCGGGGGTGCGGCCTCCGCGTCGGGCGGCAGGGTCGGCGAGTCCGGTGCCGGGGTGGGGCCGGCCTCCGCGTCGTCGTCGTTCTCGCGCAGCGCGCTCGCGGTGGGCACGGAGGCCGCCACGACCAGCGTCACGAGCCGGGTCAGGGCGCCGTCGGCGAGTGCGGCGGCCTGGTCGGGGGTCGTCACCGGGCGCGACAGGGGGTATCCCAGGGGGCGGGGCGGCAGCTCGGGGACTCCCGCCCCGAGGCCGGTCTCGACCTGCCGCAGGAGACGGATGCCGGCCAGCACCGGCGCTAGGGCCTCGGGGGAGTGTCGGGCGGCCATGATCTCCAGGGCGTAGGCCGCCGACCGCACGGCCTCGACGAGGGTGAGGGCGAGCGTCGCGTCGGCGGCGGTCCACGGCAGCGCCGGGAGCACGTCACCGCCCCGGACCCGCGCCGCCCGCAACAGATGCAGCGCGACGGCACGCTGGGTGTGACTCGCGACGACGACCTCCGCCGCACGCGGCGGCACGGCGTCGAGGTCGGCCAGGCCGGGGGCGTCGAGCGAGACGAACTCGAGGTCCGCCAGGTGCGCGAGGTCCGTTCGGCCCGCGGCGGGTGTTTGCGGGGAAGTCGCGGCCGTGGGCGGGGTCGCGCCAGGAGCCGGGGTCACGGGCGGGTCGAGACGCGCGAGGGCCCGGTCCAGCGCCGCGAGCTGTGCCTCGTGCAGGGGACGGAGCCGGCGACCGACCTGCCCATCGACAGTGACCAGGGCCGTCGCGATCGCCGCCACCCGGTCGCGTTCGGCGGAGATCGGGGGCCCGGCGGGGTCGGGCGAGGGATCGGGCAGGAAGGGCGGCGCGTCGGATTCGAACCGGATCCCGCATCCGGCCAGCGGCAGCGTCATCGTCGCCAGCAGCACCGTGCGTCTGCTCACCCCTGGACTCCCCACCCCATGATCATCGCAGGTGGTGCCACGCGGACGCCGCAGGTGGCGGCCGTGCGGTCGGCCGAAGGGCCGCCGGTCGCCTAGAGTGGGCGACTGCGCGGACACCCCGCCCCTGACACGAGAACACGAGAGGAGTGGCATGGCCGACTCACCTGTCGCACGTCGTGTCGAGGACGAGATCTCGACCGTCGTCGCCGATCTCGGATACCTCGTCGAGGACGTGACCGTCACCCCGGCCGGAAAGCGCCGCGTCGTGCGGATCGCCGTCGACCGCGACCTGGGGGACGTGCCACCGCTGGGCGCCGCTCCCGAGGGCGAGGCCCAGACCTCGATCCCGCCGCTGGATCTCGACGCCGTGGCCGACGCCACCCGCGCGATCAGCGACGTGCTGGAGGACTCCGCCTCGCTCGGCTCCGCGCCGTACACCCTCGAGGTCACCTCGCCGGGGGTGAGCCGACCGCTCACCCTGCCGCGTCACTTTCGTCGCAACGTCGGACGCCTCGTCACCCTCGTTCTCTCCGAGGGTGGTTCGGCGACCGGACGGGTCCTGGCCGCCGGCTCCGACGCCGTCCGCATCCGGGTGGAGGACCCCGCGGACGGGTCGCAGACCCAGACCCACCCCCTGGACCGGATCACCCGCGGCGAGGTCCAGGTCGAATTCGGCCGCGTCGCCGACGACCAGCAGGAGGACTGATGGACATCGACATGGCGGCACTGCGGATGCTGGAGCGCGAGCGGGAGATCCCCCTCGACATCATCATCCCGGCCATCGAGCAGGCCCTCCTGCTCGCCTACCACCGCACCGAGGGCGCCTACAAGCGTGCCCGCGTCGATCTCGACCGCAAGACCGGGCACGTCGTCGTGTGGGCGCAGGAGGACGCGCCGGTGCTGGAGGACGGTACCCGGGGTGAGCCCGGGCCCGAGTTCGACGACACCCCCGACGGTTTCGGTCGGGTGGCCGCCTCCACGGCGCGGCAGGTCATCGTCCAGCGCATGCGTGACCTCGAGGACGACGCGGTGCTCGGCGACTTCCGCGACAAGGAGGGCGAGATCGTCACCGGCGTCATCCAGCAGAGCCAGGGGCGCAACGTCCTCGTGGATCTGGGCACGGTCGAGGGCATCCTGCCCGCGGCCGAGCAGGTGCCGGGCGAGAAGTACGTGCACGGCGAACGCATCCGCTGCTTCGTGGTCAGCGTCAAGCGCGGCATGAAGGGTCCGCAGATCGGGCTGTCGCGCACCCACCCCAACCTCGTCCGCCAGTTGTTCGCCCTGGAGGTGCCCGAGATCGCCGACGGCACCGTCGAGATCGCGGCGCTCGCCCGCGAGGCGGGGCACCGCACCAAGATCGCCGTCCACTCCACCGTTCCCGGTGTCAACGCCAAGGGCGCCTGCATCGGGCCCATGGGACAGCGCGCCCGCTCCATCACCACGGAGTTGCGCGGCGAGAAGATCGACATCGTCGACTACTCCCGCGACCCCGCCGAGTTCGTCGCGGCGGCGCTCTCACCGGCTCGGGTGAACTCGGTGGAGGTCGTCGATCCCACACTGCGCGCGGCACGCGTCGTCGTGCCCGACTACCAACTCTCCCTCGCCATCGGCAAGGAGGGCCAGAACGCCCGCCTCGCCGCCAAGCTCACCGGATGGCGCATCGACATCCACTCCGACGCCGAACCGGGCCCCGCGTCCGGATCCCCGTCGGAGGAGTAGGATGGACGGTGCCGTGACTCCGGCGAAGGCCGAGCCGGGCACAGAACCACCGCTCAGCGGGGCACCGATCCCGATGCGCACGTGCCTCGGCTGCCGACGACGGGACGCGCGGTCGTCCTTGCTGCGACTGGTCGCAGAAGTGACACGACCCTCACCGGCGACGGTGGCGGTGAAACCCGACCCGGGCCGGCGACTGCCGGGCCGAGGAGCGTGGATCCACCCCACGACGGTCTGCCTCGACCAGGCGGTGCGACGCCGCGCCGTCGGTCGGGCACTGCGTCTCACGGTGGGCGTGAACCTCGACGAGGTCCGCGACCACATCGAGATGCAGGAGGCCGGTGCAGGATCGGGCGACGAACACGGTCGTCCGGCAGGATGAACGAGCAACGACCATCGGCGGAGCGTCGATGGAGCAGAGAGACAGAACCGAAAGCGGGTTTGACGCTGATGAGTAACCGATGAGCACTCAGCAATGAGCACCGCCCAGTACTGACGCAGGTCCGAGGACTCCCCGGGCCGGCAGATTGAGGAGAAACGTGGCCAAGGTCCGGGTCTACGAGCTCGCCAAAGAGCTCGGAGTCGAGAGCAAGACACTGCTGAATCACCTGAAGGAGAAGGGCGAGTTCGTCCGCTCCGCCAGTTCCACCATCGAGGCCCCGGTCGTGCGCCGGGTCCGTGAGTCCTTCCCCGCCGAGCACGGTGGGGACGCGGGCGCCAAGAAGGCCGACGCCCCCAAGCCGGGCGCGGCCCCCAAGCCTGGCGGCGCGGCTCCCAAGCCCGGTGCCGCCCCGAAGCCGGGTGCGGCTCCCAAGCCGGGTGCCGCCCCCAAGCCCGGCGCCGCGTCCAAGCGCGCCGAGGCCGAGCCCGTCGAGCAGGCTCCCGAGGTCAAGCCGGCCGTCGAGGACGTCAAGCCCGCAGCGGAGACGAAGCCGACAGCCGAACCCAAGGCGGCCGCAGCCGAACCCAAGGCGGCACAGAAGGCCGAGCCCGCTGCGGATGCCGCACCCGAGTCGACCCCGGAGGCTCCTGCCGCCGGCGGTTCGGCCGTCAAGCCCGGTCCGCGTCCGGCCCCCAGCGTCCCGCCGCGGACAAGCCGGCCCCGCGTCCCGGTGGTGAGCGTCCCGCGGCTCGCTCCGGTGGCGGTGGACAGCGCCCCGGTGGCGCTCCCCGTCCCGGTCCGCGTCCGGGCAACAACCCCTTCGCCCCCAGCCAGGGCATGGGCCGCGGCGGCCGCGACAGCGGTGGCGGCTCCCCGCGCCCCGGTAACAACCCCTTCGCGCCCAGCCAGGGCATGCCCCGTCCCGGTGGCAGCGGTGGCCCGCGTCCGGGCCCCGGCGGTCCCCGCCCCGGTGGCGGCGGTGCCCGTCCCGGTGGTGCGGGTGGCCAGGGTGCGCCCGGCGCACGTCCCGGTCCGCGTCCCGGTGGGAGCGGTCAGGGCGGTCCCCGTCCCGGCGGCGGTGCCGGAGCCGGCGCGGCCGCAGGTGGCCCGCGTCCCAACCCGGGCATGATGCCCGACCGCACCTCGGTGGGTCGTCCCGGCCAGCGTCCGGGCCCCGGAGGTCGCGGTGGTCCCGGCGGTGGCGGCGGCGGTCGTCCCGGCGGTGGCGGCGGCTGGGGCGGACGCCCCGGCGGTGGCGGCGGTCGCGGACCCCGCGGCGGCACCCAGGGAGCCTTCGGTCGCGGCGGCGGTCGTCCCGTCCGTGGACGCAAGAGCAAGCGCGCGAAGCGTCAGGAATTCGAGCAGATGCAGGCGCCGACCATCGGTGGCGTCAGCGTTCCCCGCGGTGACGGCTCCACCGTCATCCGCGTGCGTCGTGGTTCCTCCCTCAGCGACTTCGCCGACAAGATCAACGCCAACCCGGCGAGCCTGGTCACCGTGCTGTTCCACCTCGGTGAGATGGCCACGGCCACCCAGTCCCTCGACGAGGACACGTTCAAGGTCCTCGGCGAAGAGCTCGGCTACGACATCCAGGTCGTCTCCCCCGAGGACGAGGAGCGCGAGCTCTTCGGCAGCTTCGGCATCGACCTCGAGCAGGAGACCGAGGACGAGGACGACGACCTGCTCGAGCCGCGTCCGCCGGTCGTGACCGTCATGGGTCACGTCGACCACGGAAAGACGCGACTGCTGGACGCCATCCGCAAGGCCAACGTCATCGAGGGCGAAGCGGGCGGCATCACCCAGCACATCGGCGCCTACCAGATCGCCACCGAGCACGAGGGCCAAGACCGCGCCATCACCTTCATCGACACCCCCGGTCACGAGGCGTTCACCGCCATGCGTGCCCGTGGTGCCAAGGTGACGGACATCGCGATCCTCGTCGTCGCCGCCAACGACGGCGTCATGCCGCAGACCATCGAGGCGCTCAACCACGCCCAGGCGGCCGACGTGCCGATCGTCGTCGCGGTCAACAAGATCGACGTCGACGGCGCCGACCCCGCCAAGGTGCGCGGCCAGCTCACCGAGTACGGCCTGATCGCCGAGGAGTACGGCGGCGACACGATGTTCGTCGACGTCTCGGCCAAGCAGGGGCAGAACATCGAGGAACTCCTCGGTGCGGTGCTCCTCACCGCCGACGCGGCGCTCGACCTGCGGGCCAACCCCGACAAGGACGCCCGTGGCGTCGCGATCGAGGCCAACCTCGACCGTGGCCGTGGCGCGACCGCGACGGTGCTGGTCACCTCCGGCACGCTGTGCGTCGGCGACTCGATCGTCACCGGCTCGGCCTACGGCCGCGTCCGGGCGATGCTCGACGAGCACGGCAACAACCTCGACGTGGCGCTGCCCTCGCGGCCAGTGCAGGTACTCGGACTCAGCTCCGTGCCCCGCGCCGGTGACACGTTCATCGTGGCCCCCGACGACCGCACGGCCCGCCAGATCGCCGAGAAGCGCGAAGCCGCCGACCGCCAGGCCTCCCTGGCCAAGGCACGCAAGCGCATCAGCCTGGAGGACCTCAACGAGGCTCTCGCCGCAGGCAAGGTCGACACCCTCAACCTCATCCTCAAGGGTGACGTGTCGGGTTCGGTCGAAGCGCTCGAGGATGCGCTGCTCCAGATCGACGTCGGCGAGGAGGTCGACCTGCGGATCATCGACCGCGGCGTCGGCGCCATCACGCTGAACAACATCAACCTCGCCGCCGCATCGAACGCCGTCATCATCGGCTACAACGTGCGCGCCGAAGGCCAGAACGCCGAGGTGGCCGACCGCGAAGGCGTCGAGATCCGGTACTACTCGGTGATCTACCAGGCCATCGAAGAGGTCGAAGCAGCACTCAAGGGCATGCTCAAGCCGGAATACGAAGAGCACGAGCTCGGTTCGGCGGAGATCCGCGAGATCTTCCGCAGCTCCAAGTTCGGCAACATCGCCGGCTCGATCGTCCGCTCCGGAGAGATCCGCCGCGGCACCAAGGCCCGGATCACCCGCAACGGCGTCGTCGTCGCCGAGAACGTCGAGGTCGCAGGCCTCCGACGCTTCAAGGACGACGTCACCGAGGTCCGCGAAGGCTACGAGTGCGGTATCAACCTCGGCTCGTACAACGACCTGCAGCTCGAAGACCTCATCACCACCTACGAGATGAGGGAGAAGCCCCGGGCGTGACCCGCCCTGCCCGGCTTCGCCGGACCCGGCGCCCTCGGGGCGCCGGTCGGGCGGCGCTTCGCGCCGGCGTGTTGGATTGACCAGCAGCAGGCTCCTTCGTCGCGCTGCTGGTGCCGATCAGGAATGTTCGGGCTTCGCCGGAACATTCCTGATCGGCGGGCGTGTGGCCGCTGTGGTTCTTGGCGTGACCGGCTTTGCCCGGCATCGAGTGCATGGCGCTTCATGGCCGGTGTCGGTTGAACAACAGCAGGCTCCTTCGTCGCGACCGTTCGGCGGCGCTTCGCGCCGGCGTGTTGGATTGACCAGCAGCAGGCTCCTTCGTCGCGCTGCTGGTGCCGGTAGGGAATGTCCGGGCTTCGCCGGAACATTCCCTACCGGCGGGTTGTGCCCACCGTTCCGCTGGACGACGTCGGTGCTCCTCGGGGTCACCGGCGACCGGCGACGTGGCCACTCGAGGCCCGGAGGATCTGTCGATCCTCCGGGCCTCGTCGTGTGTCACAGGCGATAGATTGAGGGGGCCTGATCGACCAATTGCCTAGTCGCACAAAGGGGTACGGATGTTCATGCTCGGGGGCGTCGCCGTCTGGAGATGGGTGTGACCGCCGGTTGGACGGGGAATCTGACAGAGGCGTACACCTCGCTCTTGAAGGGGAGAAGCTCCCGAACGAGCGGGGCGACGCGCTGGTCGGGGCAGGCCTGGCCGCCCCATCGGTCGAAACCCGGCGGGGCGTGCGCGCCGTGGGACCCCATGCGGCGTTCCGGGGCGAGTTCGACGAAGCTGTGGCCGAGGCAGGTGAGGCGCTGGCGCGGGTGATGGATCTCCACGCGCAGGTCTCCGACTTCACCGATCACTACGTCGCCCGGCTGCGCCGGGATCGGGCCGAAGACGTCCACCTCCTCGAGGGCGCAGACCAGATCGTCACCGCCGTCCACGAATTCGTCGCCACCGCGCGTACCAGCGTCTGGGCGATGATGTCGTGGTCCGTCCTCGTGGACACTGCAGCGCAGGGATGGGAGGACGCGGTGTCGCTCGCCGCAGGCAGGCTCGACCTGCGGGTGGTGTGCCCCGTCGGCGGCGCACGCGACCGTCTCGGCACCTACCTCGAGGGGCTGTCGGCCGCCGGAGCGCAGGTGCGGGTCGTCGGATTCGTCCCGGCCACCTGCGTCGTCGTCGACGGCGACGTCGCGGTGATCGTCAACGGGGAGAAGGACCCCGCCTCCCGCAGCGCCTACGTCATCCGTAGCCCGGACCTCGTGCGTCTTGTCATGTACCTGTTCGAACACGGCTGGGCATCGGGTCGCCCCACCGGGACCGCCGCGCGCTGGGGCATCTCGGAGGCGGAAAGGCGGCTCCTCGAAGAACTGGCCGCCGGCCACAAGGACGAGGCCATCGCTCGGCGCATCGGGGTGTCGGTACGGACACTGCGTCGGACGATCACCGGACTCGCAGCGCGCGCCGGGGTGTCCTCCCGGTTCGCCCTCGCCCTCGAGGCGCAACGGCGAGGATGGCTGCTCGGGGTGGACGGCCCCGGCATCGACAGCCTCGAGCGACCGCCACTCAGAGCACTCGACGTCGACCCCGAGGCAGCATCACCCCGATGAGGCCGCAGGCCACGGCGAGGGCGAGGGTCGTCGCGACCGCTGCCGACGTCGCGACGCCGGGGATCGGCGGACGCAGTTCGAACTGACCCCAGAAGTCGAAGACCGCACTGCCGATGACCGCGAGCAGGTTGCGTGGATCCCAGGCCGACAGGAACGGCACCACGAAGAGGGCGAGCGCGGCGAGGACGAGCGGCCAGGTGAGTGCCCTCGTCACGGTACCGATGGCGAACCCCGCGAGGCCGAAGAAGACCGCGACGGCGAAGCAGAGTGCCAGTTTGAGGATCATCGGGTGCCCGTCGGCGGGGGTGGTCGGCACCGGCACGGTGGAGGAAGCGGCGAGGTCGCCTGTCACGAGTCGCCCCACCAGGGCGGTGAGCACGCCGGCACCCACCAGGGAGAGGACCGCGACTCCGGCCGCCACGGCGATCGCGACGATCTTGCCGATGTTGATGCCGACGACGGGGTCGGTGCTCGCCCGCAGCTTCAGCGTGCCCGCCCTGCGGTCCGTGACGGCGCTCGAGGCGCCGACGAAGAGGAAGACGAGCGGGATGACGATGAAGGTCGCGAACTCCACCGCTGTGGCGACGACGCCCCACGGGGAGGTCACGGAGTACAGCGACTCCCCGAGCCTGAGGTAGTCGTACTTCAACGGGTTCTCGATGGTCTGGGCGTTGCCGTCCTCGATGACCTGCACGGGCGCGGCGAGCGCCTGGGCCAGGGTGACCCCGCGTTCCTCGTACGACGCGACATCGGCGAGGAACCGTGCCTGCTGGCCGCGGACCGCGCTCAGGGTGCCGCTGAAGGCCGCCACCGCCGAGGCCGCCATCGCGAGAGCGAGCCCGAGCCAGAGTCGCGAGTACAGATGACGTCGGATCTCAAGGGCGGACTGGCGTGCGAGCGTCGTCGTAGACACGGTCGATCTCCGTTCCGTTCATGCCGGTGATGTCGTGGGAGCGGATGCCGTTGCCGGTGAGGATGAGTGCGCGACGGGCGAGTCCGGCGAAGTAGTCCGTGTGGTGGCTCGTGACGATGGTGGTGCGTTCGGCAGCGGTCTCGACGAGGGTGTGCCGCAGGGCGGCGAGCCCGTCGACGTCGAGGCCGTTGGTCGGCTCGTCGAGGAGCAGAGTCGTCGCGTCGCTGCCCACGGCTGCGGCGAGCGCCAGACGTTTGCGCTGCCCGTAGGAGTACGTGGTCACCCGGGACCGCAGCAGGTGATCGTCGAGGAAGGGGAGGGGCGTCCCACCGCCTCCGGTGCGAGCAGCCGGAGGTTCTGCCGCCCGGTGAGCCGTGGATAGAACGGTGCGTCGTCGAACACGGGGTACGCCTCCCGCCGGGCCGGTCGGAAGGGCGCCCCGTCCCAGAGGATCGACCCCCCGTGCGGTTCGAGGGAGAGCAGACACCGGATGAGGGTGCTCTTGCCGGCACCGTTGGGGCCGAGGACGAGCGTGAGCCCCGGCCCGTCGATGGTGACGTCGACGTCGTCGAACACGACGGTGCGTCCGTAGCGCTTGGAGAACTGCGAGAGGACGATCACGGCGTCCGGTCCCTTCCGATGGAGGTGGGGCCCCGATGCGCGGCGGCGTACGCCGCCGCGCACCGGGGGTGGATCGTTGGTGGGCGGAGGCGTCAGTCGGACCAGGCGCTCCACGCCCCGTTGCCGGAGACGGACAGACGGTGGATGTAGTCGGAGGTGTAGACCGTGACGTCACCCCACGGTGTGACGACACCGGCGCCGATGCGGTTGGCGGCGCGGAACTTGTCGTTGAACGAGGTGTCGTAGTACTTCCGGATGCCCAGGTTGCGGGCGATGTTGGGGAAGACCGACCCGGCCTGCTGGTAGGCGCTGGTCCAGGTGACGCTACGCCCGTTGTAACCGAAATCGACGCTGTCCCGGGCCCACATGAGGAAGGACCCGCGGTAGTAGGTGGCGCGGCGGCTACCTGTCACGGCGCTCTCCATGCCGGGGAGCGTCTTGGGCGCGAGACCCACGGCGACGCCACTGCCCTTCTCGACGGCCTCGACCGCAGCCTTCTGCTCGGCGGTGAGTCCGGGCACCGTTCGCAGGTCGTCGACGGGCTGCTCGGCGGCGCTTGCGGCTCCAACGGGCAGGAGCAGCGTGGCTGCGGTGAGAGCGGTGACGAGGGATGTACGCATGATAAAATTCCTCTCTGGAGATGTGCGGGTGTACGGAACCTGCGCGACCTGCCGAACGGCCCTGGCATGGATGGTTCGGCACGTCCTCGGATCCGGTGACTGCGGGCCTGTGGTGCGCGATGGCGTACTCTGGCCCGTTTGTCATGGCGGTGGATCGTCGTGGCGTCACCGCTGCCGAATCCGTGCGATCAGCGTGGCACGTCGACCTTCCGTCGACCAGAAGTCACGCTGTCCACTAGTGGTCTGGCCGAAAGGTGTCAGAGCCCAGGTGGACCACGGTGTTGTCGATGACAAGGAGACCCCCATGGCTGACCCCGCCCGCGCCCGCAAGGTGGCCGACCGCATCAAGGTGCTCGTCGCCGAGATGCTCGAAGGCCGGATCAAGGACGAGCGCCTCGGGTTCGTCACCGTCACCGACGTGCGCGTCACCGGCGACCTCCAGCACGCGTCCGTGTTCTACACCGTCTTCGGCTCCGACGAGGAACGGCAGGCGACCGCCGACGTCCTCGAGGAGAACAAGGGCCGGATCCGCTCCGCCGTCGGCAAGGGCCTGCAGATCCGCCTCACGCCGTCGCTGGAGTTCATCGCCGACGCCATCCCCGAAGGCGCCGCCCACCTCGAGGAGGTCCTCGCCGAGACCCGCCGACGCGACGAAGAACTCGCCGCCGCGGCCCGAGGCGCCGCCTACGCCGGCGAACCCGACCCCTACCGCAAGGTGGAGGACGAGGACCTCGACGACGACCTCGGTGATGGTCTCGAGGACGTCCGCGAGATCGACGGCGACGAGGACACCACCCGCGAGGTCCGCTGAGCATGGCCCGCGCGATCGACTCCACCGTCGGTGACGGACTCCTCGTCGTCGACAAACCGGCGGGCTGGACCTCCCACCAGGTCGTCGGCGCGTGCCGGCGGCTCGCCGGCACGCGCAAGGTCGGTCACGCGGGCACCCTCGACCCCATGGCCACCGGCGTCCTCGTCGTCGGCGTCAACAAGGCGACCCGGCTCCTGACGTACATCGTCGGAGCCGACAAGACCTACACCGCCACCATCCGGCTCGGGATCGCGACGACGACCGACGACGCCGACGGCATCGCCGTCTCGCTCGCCCCCACCGGGGCCGTGGACGCTCTCACCGACGCGCGCATCGCCGCCGGGGTCGCCGACCTCACCGGCGACATCACGCAGGTGCCGAGCACCGTCAGCGCGATCAAGATCGACGGCCGGCGCGCCTACGCGCGAGCCCGTGCCGGCGAGGACGTCGAACTCGCCGGGCGGCCGGTGCGGGTCGACCGGTTCGACGTGCTCGACACGCGGCCGGGTCGGGCGGTCCCGCCGCAGGAGGAGGCCGACGACCCCTCGGCGGTGCACCGGCGCGCGCGAGGGGAGGAGCGTCAGGCGGCCCCCGTCTCGGACATCCCGGCCGACCCCGTCCCCGTGCTCGACCTCGACGTCGAGGTGACCGTGTCCTCCGGCACGTACGTGCGCGCCCTGGCCCGCGACCTCGGTGAGGCGCTGGGTACCGGGGGCCACCTCGTGGCCCTGCGCCGGACGCGGGTGGGTGGCATCGGCCTGGACGTCGCCCACACCATGGAGGAGCTGGAGACCGCCCGCGCGAGCGGCGCACCACGCGAGAGCCCGGGAGGCGTGCCGGGCACCTCCGGACTTCCACTGGTCTCCCTCGAGGACGCCGCACGCGCCTCGATGCCCGTGCGTGATCTCGACGCCGACGAGGCCCACCAGGTCGGACACGGCGTCCGCATCGCCTCGGCGCAGCCCGGACGCACCGGACCGGTGGCGGCCTTCACCCCCGAGGGAAGGCTGGTGGCGGTGCTCGACGAATCGGGCGAACGGGTCATGCCCGAGGTGGTCTTCGTCAGCCCCTGACGAGCCCTCCAAGGCGTCTGCGTCGCTCGGATGCGCCCGCTACTGTGCCGCACGTGGACCACTCGTGGGACGAACTTGCCGGCCTGGCCCTCGCACGCCACTTCCCGCAGGTCGCGGGACAGGGCGAGGAGTCCGTCGTCGAGATGCTGAGACGGATCGGGCCGATCCAGGCCCAGACGGCGAGGTCGCCGTACCTGGCGTTGGCGGCGCGACTGCCGGGGGTCGAACTGGAAGTCATCAGCGCGGCCTACGAGCGTCACGCCATCGTGCGTGGCAGCACCATCCGCGGCACCGTCCACACCTCCACGCCGGCCGACCACCGCGTGCTCGACGCGCTCACCCGGATCGGGCAGCGGGCGCTCTGGGCGCGGACCCTGCGTCTCGTCGACACGTCCCTCGAAGACGTGTGGGCCGGTATCGAACGGTTCGCGGCCCACGCGTGGCGCACCCCCACGGACCTGGCCGAGCATCTGCGGGCGTGGATCTCGACGCACGACCCGTCGGCGTCCCCGAGGCTTGATGACCAGGCGGGACGCTATTTCGCGTTCGGCCACGGCGGACTGCTTCGTCGACCGCTCACCGGGGGCTGGCAGGGCCAGGGGCTCCCGGCTACCGCGCCGCATCGACCGTGCTGGACGACACCGAGGACCGCAACCGGTTGTCGGCCGACCCGGGGGCTGCCGTCGATGCTGCGGTCCGTCGTCATCTGACCGCGCACGGTCCGGCGAGCCGTCACGACCTGGCCTGGTGGTCGGGCGTGGGGTTGCGGGCGGTCGATGCCGCACTGACCCGGCTCGCCCCCGAACTGCGGGAAGGCAGTGGCCCGGACGGCCGCATCTATCACGACCTCGCCGGCGACCGACCCGAGCCGCGGGAGCTGCCCGGTGTGCGACTCCTGCCGGAGTTCGACGCGCTGCTGTGCGCGTACGACCCGCCCGCGCGCGAGCGGTTCGTCGACGCGGCCCACTACCGGAGGCTGTGGACCCAGTCGAACGGCCTGATCCTCGCCCCGTTGCTCGTCGACGGTCGGATGACCGGGTGGTGGCGGATTCCGGGATCGGGAGCACGTCGTCGCCTGGAGGTGTTCTGGTTCGCAGGCACCCGCCGCCCACGCACGTCCGAGTTCGACGCTCCGGTGACGCACCTCGAGGCGGCGTACGGGATCAGCGTGACCGACCTGACAGTGAGCCGGGAGTAGTCGGTTCCCACCGTTTCCGGTGCGCCTACTCCGGTTCGCAGAATCGAATCTCGTTCCCGAATGGATCGTTGATGGTCATCGTCGGCCCGCCGGGTGCGTCTCGGTCGATGCCCGGCCGGAGCTTGCCTGCCGCACCCCGCGTCACGTGCGATCGGTAGTCGTCCAGGTTGCGAGTCGGCACCCACACAACGGAACCAGGTGTGCCGTCCCCGTGGTGCTCGCTGAGCCCCAACGACGTGTCGCCGCGGCTGAGTCCGAGGAAGGTCGGCAGGCCGGGCTCGAACTGGTGCTCGAAGTCGATCGTGAATCCCAGAACGTCGACGTAGAACGAGCGGGCAAGGTCGACGTCGAACACACGCAGGACCGGCATCGCCGGACCGAAGCTCGGCTGCTTGTACTGTGCTGCAAGCTCGTTCCAGTCAGCGAAACCGAGGGTCCGCGACAGGAGGTCGAGGCTCTGACCGTGGGTCAGGTCGACGCCGTTCGGCAGGGAGTCGCGGAGCGTTCGCGCGAGGGTCTTGGCTTCGTCGATGGTGAGGGGGATCACGGTTGCTCCTGGATGTCGAGCGGCCGTCCTGGTGCTCGCATTGCCAGAGTCGCCGTGCTCGAAAGAGGACGCACGCGGATCGAATCGAAGCGACGTGTTCACCATGCCGGAGCTGCGAGCGGCGGGTACGTCAACCCACACCAACCCTAGCAAGGGGCCTCATCCACAATGATCGTTTCAGGTGATGAAACGGCTCGCGTAGCCCTCGCCGTCCGGCCGCCGACCTGGTTAGGTGGCGGACCAACAGACCCGAGGAGGGCTCATGGACCAGTTCCGTCGTGGTGAACTCACCTTTCCCGTCCTGGACGCCGGGCCGCAGGATGCGGGCCCGGAGTCCACCGTCGTGCTCCTGCATGGCTTTCCGCAGACGTCGGCCGCGTGGTCCGGCGTGGCCCCGCGGCTCAACGCGGCGGGTCTGCGCACCCTCGCCCCCGACATCCGCGGCACTGCGCCGCTCGCGCGCCCCGCCGCTCGCGAGGCCTACCGCATGAAACATCTCGTCGGCGACGTGATCGCCCTCCTGGACGCCGCCGGTCTGGACTCGGCGCACCTGGTCGGTCACGACTGGGGAGGGGGCATCGCGTGGGCGACCGCGCTGCGCCATCCCGAGCGGATCCGGTCCCTGACCGCACTCTCCACGCCGCACCCGGCCGCGATGACGTGGGCCGGGCGGCACTCCACCCAGGCGCTGAAGAGTTGGTACATGTTCGCGATGCAGGTGCCATTCGTGCCGGAGCGGCTGCTGGCCACGGGGGTGCGGCGGCGTGGACTCGGCGGCCTCGGTCTGCCCGAGGAACACCAGCTGCTCTACCGGCGGCGGTTCGGTGAGGTCGCCGCGATGGCCGGCGCCCTCGGCCCGTACCGGGGCATGCTCGCCGGCTCCCGGCGTAGACGGCCGAACGCTTCCGCCGCGTCGAGCCACGGGAGCGAGCAGGCGCGACCGGGCGAGGCCGCAGCCCTGGTCACCGTGCCCACGACATACATGTGGGGCAACCGCGACCCCTACCTCGGACGCGCCGCCGCCGAACGCACGGGCCTGTACTGCGAGGACGACTACCGATTCGTCGAACTCGACGCCGACCACTGGCTCCCGGAGAAACACCCGGCTCGCGTCGCCGACGAGATCCGCGGCCGGGTCTCCGGCGCGTAGGGCTCCGACGCACTTCCGCGCCGAAACCGCCGCCTATAGACGGCGGTCTCGGCGGGAGGTCAGGCGCCGATGAGGCCGATGGCGATCGCGCCGAGGGCGAGTCCGCCGATCTGGGTGCGCGTGAGCTTCTCGCGAAGGACGCTGACGGCGAGGATCACGGTCACCGCCGGGAACAGGGAGATGACGACGCTGCCGATGGAGAGCAGTCCCTGCTGCAGCGCGAGCAGCATCGTCAGGTGGGCGATCGCGTCGAGCACACCGATGGCCGCGGCCTGAACGAGCGCCCCGCCCCGCGGGGGCGACATGCTGGAGCGGGAGGCGGCCACGGCGAACACCGCCACGGTGGCGGTCCAGCGGGCCACCACGATCGGCCACAGGCCCGTCCCCTCGGCGATCTGACCGGTGAACACGTAGCTGAACGCGAACGACAGCCCGGCGCCGACGGTGAGCAGCGCGACGAAACGGGTGAACGGGTGGGTCGCCTTGGTGTCCGCGTGCGGAGCCAGACTGACGAGCACCACCGCCACCAGCGCCAGCCCGACGCCGAGCATCGAGGTGGCGTCGGGACGTTCGCCGAGGGCCAGGCCGACGCCCATGGGTACGGCGGCGCTGAGCAGGGCGGTGATGGGGGAGATCACGCTGATGGGGCCGACGGCGAGGGCGAGGTAGAACGTCCAGGCGGCCACGGCCAGCGCTATGCCCGAGAGCGCCCCCCACACGAGTGAGGCGACGTCGGCCGACCCGCCGGCGACGAAGGCCGCCACCGTCACGAGCAGCGAGGAGACGGGGTAGGACACCATCAGCACCCGCAGCACGGCGACCCGCCTGGAGGCGAGTCCGCCGAGGAAGTCACTCGCCCCGTAGGCGACGGCCGACGACAGGGCCATGATCAGCGGACCCACCCGAAACACCCTCCCGATTCCGACGCGCGACCCGGGCAGCCTACGGGTCGCGAGCCGGGCTCGTAGAGTCGGTCCATGAGCGAGCACCCAGCGAGCGAACAGGGCCGGGGCGCACCGCGTCCCGAGCAGTCGGACGTCCCCGAGAATCCCGAGGTCGAAGCGTTCTGGCTGGACGCGAGGATCCGCGCCCGGCTCAACCCCGCCTCCGGATACTTCGGCCCGGGGGTGACCGAATCGCTGCCGCCGCCCGCCTGGTCCTTCGGCGCCACGCCCGAGCAGGCCCACGAGCTCCTCGACCTGGTCCTGTCGGGGCGCAAGCACGCCACCTCGAGTGCGTTGTGGGACTACGAGGCCGTCGGCGAGTCGCTGCCGGAAGCCGGTGACCTGTCGATCGTCCTCGACGGGGCCGGTCACCCGCGGGCCCTCATCGCCACCACCGACGTGCGCATCGTGCCGTTCGACGAGGTCGACGACGAGCACGCCGCCGCCGAGGGCGAGGGCGACCTCAGCCTGCGGTACTGGCGGGAGGCCCACGAGGGATTCTTCCGCGCGAACGCCGAGCACGGGCGAGGCTTCTCCGAGCAGATGCCGGTCGTGCTGGAACGCTTCGAGCTGCTGGTGCCGACGCGGGCCGAGAGGTAGACGCATGCGAGCCGTCGTCTACTCCTCCTTCGGCCGGACGCCGCAGCTACGCGAGATCCCTGCTCCCGCAGCGCCTCCGGGTGGAGTCACCGTGCGGGTGAGCGCCACCGGCGTGTGCCGTTCGGATCATCACGCGTGGACGGGCGCCGACCCGGTGAGGTTGCCGCACGTGCCCGGTCACGAGCTCGTCGGCACGGTCGAGGAGGTCGGCGCCGGGGTGAACCGCTGGTCGGGCGGCGAGCGGGTCACGGTCCCGTTCGTGTGCGGCTGCGGGCGGTGCGAGTGGTGTGCCGCCGGCGACGCGCAGGTGTGTCCCGACCAGCGGCAGCCCGGCTTCACCGATCACGGCTCGTTCGCCGAGGTCGTCGCGCTCCACGCGGCCGACACCAATCTCGTGGCGGTCCCGGAGTCCCTCGACGACGTCGCGGCCGCGGCGCTCGGATGCCGGTTCGCCACGGCCTACCGGGCGCTCACCGCCCACGGTGGCCTGCGGGCCGGGGACCGATTGGCCGTACACGGCATGGGCGGAGTCGGGTTGTCGGCGTTGCTCATCGCCCGCGAACTGGGCGCGCGGGTGGTGGCGGTCGACGTCTCACCGGCCGCCTTGACCCTGGCGACGAACCTCGGCGCCGAGGACGTGATCGACGCGTCCGGATGCTCGGCCGAGGAGGTCGCCGCGCGGGTGCACGAGGCGACGGGCGGTGGCGTGCACGTCTCGCTCGACGCGGTCGGACACCCGCAGGTGGCACGGCAGTCCGTCCTCTCGCTGCGGCGCCGTGGCCGGCACGTGCAGGCCGGGCTGCTTCTCGGTGACCACGCCGGAGCCGCCCTGGCCATGGACCGGGTCGTCGCGTGGGAGCTGTCGATCCACGGCACCCACGGCCTCGCGGCCCGTGACTACCCGGCCATGCTCGACCTCGCCTCCCGGGTCGACCTCGCCGCACTCGTGGGACGGGTCGTCGGGCTGGAGGACGCCGGAGCCGCGCTCGCCACCATGGACAGCGCGGCGACGACGGCCGGCGTCACGGTCGTGGATCTGCGTCGAGAGACGCCGGCACCAGCTCGGCCACACCCGGCGTGAGCGGCCCGGGATGAGGGTGTCCGTTCCGCCGTTAGAGTGGGCGACGTGCAGCGATGGACCGACCTCACCGAGATCCCCGACGACCTGAGTGGCAGCGTCGTCACCCTCGGCAACTTCGACGGAGTCCACCGCGGACACCGCGCCGTGCTCGCCCAGGTCGTGGACCGGGCGCGCGAGGAGGGTGTCCCCGCGGTCGCCGTGACGTTCGAACCGCACCCGCTGGCGGTGTTGTACCCCGAGCGGGCGCCCGAACTCATCGCCTCCCTCGACCAGCGGCTCGACCTGCTGGAATCGGTCGGGCTCGACGCCGTGCTCGTCATGGAGTTCACCCGCGAACTCGCCACGTGGTCACCCGAGCGGTTCGTCGAGGACGTCTTCGTCACGGCCCTGCACGCACGGGCGGTCGTCGTGGGGCAGGACACGCGGTTCGGGGCGCGCAACTCCGGCGACGTGGCCACCTTGTGCGAGCTCGGGGAGCAGTTCGGGTTCGACGTCGAGGCCCTCAGCGACCAGGGTGACGCCGACGGCGGGGCGCCGAGGCGCTGGTCCTCCAGCCAGGTGCGGCGGCTTCTCGACGAAGGTGACGTCGGGGCCGCGGCGCAGGTGCTCGGCCGGGCCCACGCCGTCAGCGGCGTCGTCGTCCACGGCGAACACCGGGGCCGCGAGATCGGTTACCCCACGGCCAATCTCGCTCAGGACAGCGACGGGCTGGTACCGGCCGACGGCGTCTACGCCGGCTGGCTGCTGCGCCCCGCGCTGCCGGAGGGGCACACCGACCACCTGCTGCCCGCGGCCATCTCGGTGGGCACCAACCCCACCTTCGACGGCGTCCGGCGCACCGTCGAGGCCTACGTTCTCGACCGCACCGACCTCGATCTGTACGGCGAGCGGGTGGCCGTGGAGTTCCTCGAGCACCTGCGCCCGATGCTGCGGTTCGACTCCGTCGAGGAGCTCGTCGAGCAGATGCGCCTGGACGTCGACCAGGCACGCGACCTGACGACCGCTCGTCGCGCCGAACGTACCGGCCGGTAGGAAAGACGCATCGGCTGCTTCCCCCACGGCCTCGTGGGAGAGAATCGGGCGACGACACGACGAGGTGCCGCCGGTGCCCGGGGAGGAGACCCTGTGACGGTCAAGAATGTCAAGGACGAGCCTGTCGAGCGATCGGTGATCGACGATCGGCCGCCCTCGTGCGGGCATCTGCTGCGCAACCGGGTGCAGAAGTCAGCGGATTCCGAGGCGTACCAGTATTTCCGCGGCGAGGAGCTCGAGCGCCGCACCTGGCGCCAGACCTGGGACGAGGTGAGCGCCTGGGCCGCCGGTCTGGTCGACTTCGGCATCGAGGTGGGCGACCGGGTCGCCATCCTGTCTTCGACGCGCATCGAGTGGGTGTGGGCCAACTGGGGCATCATGCTCGCCGGCGCCGCCACGACCACGGTGTACGCGACGAGCAACGCCGAGGCCGTCTCCTACATCGTCGGACACTCCGGCAGCCGCATCGTCTTCGCCGAGGACGCCTCCCAGGTCGAGAAGCTGCGGGTGCGTCGCCACGAGATGCCCGACGTGATCGCCGTGGTCGTCTTCGACCCGGCCGAGGTCACCGACCTCGACTCCGACGACTGGGTGCACACCCTGGACTCCCTCGTGGAACGGGGCCGCGCGCGCCTGGACGCCGAGCCGGGTCTGGTCGACGCTCGGGTGGATTCCCTCACCCCGCAGTCGCTCTCGACGATCATCTACACCTCGGGAACGACCGGAAACCCCAAGGGCGCCGAGCTCACCCACGATGCCCTGGTCTACGAGGGCGTGGCGGTGACCGGCATCGACATCCTCTCCGAGGACGACCTGCAATACCTGTGGCTGCCGCTGGCCCACGTCTTCGGCAACGTGCTCATCATGATCGCCGTGGCCACGGGGTCGCCGACCTGCGTCGACGGCCGCATCGACCGCATCGTGCCCAACCTGGCCGTGGTGCGTCCGACGTGGATGGGCGCGGCCCCGCGCATCTTCGAGAAGGCCTACGCCGCCGTCAACGCCACCCTCGGTGAGGCGACGGGCGCCAAGGCCAAGCTCGTCTCGTGGGCGTTCGGGGTCGGTCAGAAGGTGGCCGAGGCCGCCGAGAAGGACGTCCCCGTCGGCCCGGCCCTGTCGGCCCAGCACGCGATCGCCGACAAGCTCGTCTTCGCCAAGATCCGCGAGCGCTTCGGTGGCCGCGTCAGGTTCTTCATCTCCGGGTCCGCGCGCCTCGACCCCGAGCTGTCGTGGTGGTTCGCCGGCGTCGGCATGCAGATCCTCGAGGGCTACGGCCTCACCGAGACCTCCGCCGCCACCTGCGTCAACCGTCCCTGGCGCGGGGCGCACCAGCACGGCTCGATCGGGTGGCCGCTGCCGGGCACCGAGACCAAGCTGGCCTCCGACGGCGAACTGCTCGTCAAGGGCCCCGGCGTCATGTCCCGCTACCACCAGGCGCCCGAGGCCACGGCCGAGGCGTTCACCGAGGACGGGTTCTTCCGCACCGGTGACGTCGCCGAGATCGACGACAACGGGTTCGTCCGGATCACCGATCGCAAGAAGGACGTGTTCAAGACCTCCGGCGGCAAGTACATCGCGCCGGCGACCATCGAGTCCCGCTTCAAGGGACTGTGCCCCTACGTCGGGCAGTTCATCGTGGTGGGCAACCAGCGCAACTACGCGGCCGCGCTCGTCACGCTCGACCCCGAGGCCATCCACGCCTGGGCGGCCGAGAACGGCCACGCCGGCCAGGAGTACCCCGAGCTCGTGCGGTCGGAGCCCGTGCGCGCGCTGGTCCAGCGGTACGTCGACGAGCTCAACGAGGGGCTCAACCGGTGGGAGACCATCAAGCGGTTCACGATCCTCGACCACGACCTCACGGTCGATTCGGGCGATCTGACACCCAGCCTCAAGCTGCGGCGACGAGCCGTGGTCGACAAGTTCTCCGACGAGATCGACGGGCTCTACCAGGGCTGAGGCATCCCGGCACCGCCCGGTCGCGCCGACGGGCGCGGCCGGGCGCCCAGGCCCCTCCCTGGGTGCGCGAGAAAGGCACGACGTGGCGAAAAGACCCCTCACCGGATCCCTGCCGACCCTTCCGCCGCTGCCGACGTGGCGCGAGATCGGTGCCGATCCCGTCATGCTGCGTCGGGCGATGAACCTGTGGCCGCCCTTTCGGTTCGCGGGCATCCGCGTCGTGCAGATCGAACGTGGATTCCGCGGCGCGACCGTCGAACTCAAGCTCACCCCGCTGACGCGCAACTACGTCGGCACCCTCTACGGCGGGTCGTTGTTCTCGATGACCGACCCGTTCTGGATGATTCTCATCGGGCGCTGCCTCGGCGATGAGTACGTCGTGTGGGACAAGCGCGCCGAGATCGAGTTCGTCGCGCCGGGACGCACCGATGTGCGCACGACCTTCGCCGTCACCGACGAGCTTCTCGACGACCTCCGGCAGAAGGCCGAGGGTGGGGCCAAGGTGCTGCACTGGCTCGAGAACGACATCGTCGGCGTCGACGGCACCGTGATCGCCAAGGTTCGACGCCAGGTGTACGTGCGTCACCGCGACCATTCGCGCGGGTATTGACGGCGCGCGTGGTGGTTCACGCCCGCAGGTCGCGGCGCGTGAATCCCAGGTAGGCGAGGACGGCCAGCACCACGCACGCGACGGCGAGCCACAGCAGGCCCGCACCGTCGGGTCCGGAGTGCAGGGGAGTCGCGCCGTACGCCCAGTGGAACGGGGAGAGATCCGGCAGCCGGTCGTCGATCTTGGCGCCCATGTTGTGCACGAACCAGCCGAGCACCGCCACGATCGAGGCGACCGCGGTGGCGAGCGACCTGCGTCCGGTCACGGCGCCCACGGTGAACGCGACCAGGGCGTGCAGCAGGACGAGGAGGCCGAGCGCGGCGCCTTCGCCGAGGAGGCCCTCGGCGGTGAGCGACAACTCCGACGGGGTGTTGAGGGCGGCGACGACCGCGACGAGCAGGGCCACGAGGCCGATGACGCAGGTGACGACGGCGAGCAACCGCGCGGTGAGGACCGACGTGCGGTCGGTGGCGTGGGCCAGGAGCAGTTCGAGTGAGCCGGACTCCTCCTCGCCGGCGATGGCCCGGGCGCCCTGGATGATCCCGAAGACGAGCAGGAGCAGCATGCCCAGCATGGCGAAGACCGTCTGGTGGGCATACCCCCAGCCCGTCGACATCGTGAGGATGTCCAGGCCGAAGGAGTCGAGCATCCCGGCCGGCATGGCCTGGAGCTTGTCGCCGATGAGGCCACTGTCGCGCATCGAGGGGAACAGCGGCAGGTAGAGCGCGCAGACGCCCGCGAGTCCCAGCCCCCAGCCGAACAGCGCCCGGCGGGAGTCGGCCATACGACGACGGTAGACGGGCAGGGTGTTCATCGTGATTCCTTCGAGTAAAGGCGCATGACGACGTCCTCGAGGTCGCTCTGTGCGGCGGACAGGTGGAGCACCGTGTGCCGGGCCGCGGCCTTGACCAAGGCATCGGGGGAGCCGGCGAGGTCGACGGCCAGGGCGGTGGTCTCGCGCTCGGGCTCGGTAGCGGATTCGGCGGGTGGCTCGAGGACCACGGACCGCACGCCCTCGAGGTGGGTGAACTCCTCGGGCGACACCCGCCCCGCCAGGATCAGGCGCACCTGGGTCCCGGCGTCGGCGCGCAGCCGGGCGACGGTGGAGTCGAGCACGACGGCGCCCTCACGCAGGACGACGACGGACTCGGCGACCTGTTCCACCTCGCTGAGGACGTGGCTGGAGAGGAACACCGTCGTCCCGGCCTCACGGGCCTCGCGGACCATGGTCACGAACTCCGCCTGCACCAGGGGGTCGAGACCGGAGGTCGGTTCGTCGAGGACGAGGAGCTCCGGAGTGTGCAGGAACGCCTGGACGAGGCCGACCTTCTGCTTGTTGCCCTTGGAGAGGGTGCGCACGGTGCGCGTGGTGTCCAGGCCCAACCGATCGGCGAGTGGACGCCACGCGTGCCGGGCGACGGGGCGACCCGGGCTCGAGACCGCGGCGTAGTGATCCAGCAGCGTGGCGACGTCGTAGCGGCCGTCCAGACGCAGTTCGCCGGGCAGGTAGCCGATCCGTGATCTGAGCGCGGCGCCGCCTTTTCGCGGGTCCTCGCCCAGCACCCGCACCTGCCCGGCGGTGGGACGCAGGATGTCGAGCAGGATGCGCATCGTCGTCGTCTTGCCCGCGCCGTTGGGTCCGATGAATCCGACGATGCCGCCGTGCGGGACGGTGAGGTCGATGCCGCGCAGGGCGGTGCGGCGGCCGTAGTCCTTGCGCAGACCGGTGATCTCGACAGCTGCGTTCATGACGGGTCCTCAGGGTCGGAGGGGGTGCAGCGGTGGGCGGATCGTTCGGTGACGGTGGCGGGGTGGGCGCGTCGATGGAGAACGCGGCCGTGAACAGGCCCTTCGCGTAGAGGTCCATGACGAAGGCGGTGTACCGCTCGAGCACGGGAGGATCCAAGAGGTTCTCGCCGCCGAGGCGGGCGGCGATGCGGTCGTCGAACACCATGAGCCCGAGGCCGAGTGCCGTCATGATCACGGCTCGTGCCTCGCGATCGGGGTAGGGACGGATAGCGCCCGACTTCTCGCCGATGTCGAGGTAGTCGGTCACGTCACCGACGAAGTCGTCGAAGAACGCGGTGGCCGTGGACCCGCCGTCGAGCAGGAGGCGCCGCAGGTAGGGGTACATCACCGAGAACTCGGGATGCTGCGCCAGGTAGGCGACGGGGGAGGGGAGTGTCCTTGCGCGAGGACGGCGGCCTTGGCGGTGCGGATGTGGGCGAGCAGGTACTCGTCGCAGGCGGCGCGCAGGCCCTCCTTGCTGCCGAAGTGGTGTACCACGAGTGCCGGTGACACCCCGGCCCTGGCGGCGATCGAACGGAGGGTCGTGCGCGTGAAGCCGTGTTCGCCGAACTCCACCAGCGCCTCGTTGCGGATGCGGGCGCGTGCCGTGAGATCCGTCGATGCTGAACTCATGGTCAGTAGACTAAACCCTTGTTCAGTCGTTTGTCACGGTGGGCCCGTGACAGACCCGTGAGGCAGCGGTCACAGACCGTGAGGCTCGCGTGAGGTCGGTGTCCCGGGCCTGTGAGGTGGGCGCCCGAATCTGGTGACAACCCACTGGGCCACACACAGAAGGGCACCACCATGAAGCTCACTCCCGTCCGCACCGGCCTCGTCCTCGCGGGCACCGCCGCGGTCCTCGTCCCCGGAGCCTTCGGCGCCGCGGCGTTCGCCGGCCAGGCAGCGCCGGCGCAGGCACCCGCCGCGCAGACCGCCACACCGGACCCGGGCAAGGGCTCGGGCAACGCCAAGGGCGGAGACGCCGCCGCCCGGGGCCGCGCAGGCGTCACCTACCTGGCCGAGTGCGTCGATGACAACCGCGTCCGTCAGCCCAAGACCTTCACCCTCGCCTGTGCCGACTCCAACCAGCGCCTGGAGAACCTCAGGTGGACGGGCTGGGGGAGCAAGGAGGCCCAGGCCACGGGTGTCGTGCGCGAGAACGTCAGCTCGCCGATGTCCAAGGGTGACAAGTGGATCACCTACAAGGTCAAGGTGACCGCCTCCGACCTCGTCGACGGCGAAGCCTCCGCCACCTACAACAAGCTCACCGTCCGCGTCGTCGGCAAGGCCCCGAAGGGGACCCAGCCCGTCGAGGTCTTCGAGCTGCCGGGCAACGAGCCCGTCACGTCGCTGACGAAGCCGGCCAAGCGGGTCGTCAAGCCGGCGAACAAGCCCATCGACCACATGAACGGCTGGTCCGACGGTCACGAGGACCAGGGCGAGGACCCGATCGACCACATGAACGGCTGGTCCGACGGTCACGAGGGCCAGAGCGAGGACCCCATCCCCGCCAAGCAGGCCTGATCGGGCGCCCGCGAGGGCGTGACCGGCCGAGGGGAGATCGGCCTGTACGAAGACCGCCGCCCGGGGGCGGCTCGGGGTCGCGGTGAGCCAGGGGCGCCGCGACCCCGTTCTCGTGCTCGGGCTCGGGCCGCGGGGGAGCGCGCTCGGGGGTGCTCCGCGGTGCGCTTTGGGTGCAGGCGGCGGCCTCGCCTACGCTGGCACGTATGTCCGGACAGTCGAGATTCGCCGACCTGGAGCCACTGCTGCCCCGGGTGAGCAAGCCGCTGCAGTACGTCGGCGGTGAACTGAATTCGCAGGTGAAGGACTGGAACTGCGGGGGCTCGGAGACCGTCCGTTGGGCGCTGATGTACCCCGACGCGTACGAGGTCGGCCTGCCCAACCAGGGCGTCATGATCCTCTACGAAGTGCTCAACGAGCAGCCGCACGCGCTCGCCGAGCGCACGTACGCGGTCTGGCCCGACCTCGAGCAGTTGATGCGCAGCAACGGCGTGCCGCTGCTCACGGTCGACGGCCACCGCGCGGTCAAGGAGTTCGACGTCTTCGGGCTGAGCTTCCCGACCGAGCTCAACTACACCAACATGCTGTCCGCTCTCGACCTCGCCGGCATCCCCCTGCGGGCGGCCGAGCGCGGCGAGGACGACCCGATCGTCCTCATCGGCGGCCACGCCAGCTTCAACCCCGAACCGATCGCCGACTTCGTCGACGCGGTCGTCGTGGGTGACGGCGAGGAGGCGGTGCTCGCCATCAGCGAGATCATCCGCGAATGGAAGGCCGAGGGGCTGCAGGGCAGCGACTGCGGCCGCCACGAGGTGCTGCGGAGGCTCGCCTGCACCGGCGCGGTGTACGTGCCGGCGTTCTACGACGTGGCCTACACCGAGGCCGGGATGCTCGAGGCCGTCACACCGAAGCCGGGCATCGAGGGCGTGCCGTGGCAGGTCAGCAAGCACACCGTCATGGACCTCGACGCGTGGCCCTACCCCAAGCAGCCGCTGGTGCCGCTCGCGGAGTCCGTCCACGAGCGGATGAGCGTCGAGATCTTCCGCGGCTGCACCCGCGGGTGCCGCTTCTGTCAGGCCGGCATGATCACGCGCCCGGTGCGCGAGCGCTCGATCACCGGGATCGGCGAGATGGTCGAACGCGGCCTGCAGGCCACCGGGTACGAGGAGGTCGGCCTCCTCTCGCTCTCCAGCGCCGACCACTCCGAGATCGCCGACATCACCAAGGGTCTCGCCGACCGGTACGAGGGCACCCAGACCGGGCTGTCGCTGCCGAGCACGCGGGTCGACGCGTTCAACATCGACCTCGCCAACGAGTTGTCGCGCAACGGGCGCAAGTCCGGGCTGACGTTCGCGCCCGAGGGCGGCAGCGAACGCCTGCGTAAGGTCATCAACAAGCAGGTCAGCGAGCAGGACCTCGTCGACACCGTCGCCGCCGCGTTCGGTGCGGGCTGGCGCAACGTCAAGCTCTACTTCATGTGCGGGCTGCCGACGGAGACCGACGAGGACGTGCTCGGCATCGCCGACCTCGCCAAGCGGGTCATCGCGACCGGCCGTGAGGTCAGCGGGCGCAAGGACATCCGCTGCACGGTCTCCATCGGTGGGTTCGTGCCCAAGCCGCACACCCCGTTCCAATGGGCCGGGCAACTCTCGGCGGCGGACACCGACCGCCGCCTCACGCTGCTGCGCGACGAGATCCGCTCCGACCGCCGCTACGGCTCGAGCATCGGATTCCGCTACCACGACGGTGAACCCGGCATCGTCGAAGGACTGCTGTCCCGCGGCGACCGTCGGGTCGGCGACGTCATCGAGGCGGTGTGGCGCGACGGTGGCCGGTTCGACGGGTGGAGCGAACACTTCTCCTACGAGCGCTGGATGCGCTGCGCGCAGGAGGTGTTCACCGCCATGAACACCGAGCACGGCTGGGACATCGACGTCGACTGGTACACCACGCGCGAGCGCGACGAACTCGAGACGCTACCGTGGGACCACATCGACTCCGGCCTCGACAAGGCGTGGCTGTGGGAGGACTGGCAGGCCTCGCTGGACGAGGACGAGCAGCCGGACTGCCGCTGGGACCCGTGCTTCGACTGCGGCGTCTGCCCCCAGATGGACCTCGACATCGAGATCGGCCCGACGGGCAAGAAGCTTCTGCCCCTCACCGTCCTCGGCTCCGGCCGCGAGGCCATGCTCGAGAAGAGCTGAGTTCGACACGAGCCGACCAGGCCCACCTGAAACAGGGGGTGACGACGAGACAGTAGGTCACGCGCTGCTGTCTCGGACGTCTCCCCTGTTTCAGGTGGTGGGGTGAGGCGGTTCGCCGGTGCGGGTCATAGGCGCGCGGCGGCGTCGACCAGTGGCCGAGAGGCGAGGACTCCCGCGACCAGGAGGGCGCACGCCGCGGCGACGGCGACGATCGTGCGCACGACGACTCCCGGTCCCATGAGTCCGGCCAGGGGCACGAGGATGAGGATCGGCAGCGTCATCCCGAGGACGACCGTCACCGCCATGGGGATCGTCACCTCCCGCAGACGGGCACGGTGCAGCAGGGCCGTGGGTGTGCCCGCGTAGGCCAGGGCGCGGTACTGCGGACGCTGGTCGTAGACGCGGGCGGCATGGACCACCCCGGTCGAGGTCGCCGCGACGACGGTGAGGATCGCCAGCGCCACCAACGAACCGGTGCCGATGTCGCGCCCGAGCATCATCGCCTCCGGGTCGGCCTCGGCCGAGCGGGACAGGACCTCACCGACCCCGGACAACGCTGCGACGAGGATGCCCAGGGCCAGCGCGCTGACGGTGCGCCAGGTGGCCTTGGGGTCGTCGACGATGCGGCGCGAGGCCAGGAGGGTGGCCGGCGTCGTGGCCGTTCGCGCCACGATGTGCCCCGCGAGCATGACGAAGAACGGGCCGAGCAGATTGACCGTCATGACGACGACGGCCAGCAGCGCGAGGACCACACCCACCCCCTGCTGGTAGAGCTGACCGAAACCCTGGATCCAGACCAGGAGGATCACGGCCGGCACCGCGACCCGCAGCACGCTGAGGCGCCTCGGCGTCGTCCGCCCGACGACACCGAGCGGGCTGACCACCACGCGCGCCAGGCCGAGGACACCGGAGAGCACGGCGAGCGCGACGACACCGGCGACCACGGCCAGGAGCAGACCCGGGCCGACCCAGAGTTCGGCGGGGGTCAGCGCCCGCCCCTGGAACGACAGCAACGACAACGGGAACAGCAGCACTCCGTAGAGGACTGACCCGATGAGCGCGCCGAGCGCCGCCTGGACGGCCTGCTCGGTGAGGGTCATCGTCGTCACCTGACCGGTGGTGGCACCCGCCAGGCGGAGGGTGGCGAGGCGGGCGTCGCGCCGGGAGACCGTGAGCCGGGCCGCCACGGAGCCCAAGGTCATCACCGGGACGACGAGCAGGACCGCGGCGATGTAGGCGAGGACCACGTACGTCACGCCGAGTTCGCCGGCGGACTCGCCCTGGGCGCGGGATTCGAAGGCGCCGACGCCGCCGAGTGTGACGAGCAGGGCGGCGGTGGTGACGGCGAATCCGGTGACCGCCAGGGTCCCGGGCAGGGCCGTCTCGGCGCGTTCCTGCCGGCGCAGATGCCAGACGAGGCGCACGGCGGCGATCATCGGGTGGTCCTGGCGTCGGAGACGATCCGGCCGTCGCGCAGGCGCACGGTGCGTTCGCACCAGGACGCCACGTTCTCGTCGTGGGTGACGACGACCAGCGAGGCGCCCACCGCCCGGCACCGCGTCACCAACTGCTCCAACACCTCGGCGCTGGTGCCTTGGTCGAGGGCGCCGGTGGGCTCGTCGGCGAAGACCACACCGGGCTCGCAGACGAGGGCCCGCGCGATCGCGACGCGCTGGGCCTGTCCGCCGGAGAGTTCTCCCGGCCGGCGTGCCGACAGCCCGGACAGGCCGAGCGGTGCCAGGAGCGCCTCCGCGCGGCGCGTCGCCTCGCGCCGGGAGACGCCGGAGAGCATGAGCGGGAGGGCCGCGTTCTCGACGGCGGGCAGCTCGGGCAACAGGTGGCCGGACTGGAAGACGAATCCGAAGTCGGTGCGGCGCAAACGGGTCCGTCCGGCGTCGCCCATGGCGGCGAGGTCGCGACCACGCCAGACGACCTGCCCGGAGGTGGGTGCCAGCACGCCGGCCAGTACGTGCAGGAGCGTCGTCTTGCCCGACCCCGACGGGCCCATGATGGCGACGCTCTCGCCGGAGGTGACCGTCAGATCGACCCCGTCGAGAGCCGGTGTGGCCTCGGCTCCGGGGTAGGTCTTGACGAGGGCGGAACCGCGTAGGGTGTTCGTGGTGACGACGGGATCGAAGGCGCCGATATCGGTGTGGGTGAACATGCATCCACGGTGGTCGCTGCAGGCCTGCGCCGTCGTCACGCCGGGGGACCATTCCCGCCTACGACCGGGGGAGGGGGCCGGCCCCTCGACACCCCGCCGGGGACGCGCCGGAGGGCGACACCCGGGCCGGGGCCGCTCTCGCGGGAGTGCCATTCTGGACGGACTCGAGCAAGGAGACCCCATGTGCCAGTACTGCGGCTGTCAGGAGATCGGGCCCATCGGAGCCCTGATGGACGACCACTTCGAGATCCGCAACCTCTGCGGTCGCATCCGCGGCCATGTCCTCGCGGGGGAGAAGGGAGAGGCCGTGGCCCTGGTGCGTGAGTTGCAGCGCACGTTCGGTGTGCACAACAGCGTCGAGGAGGGTGGGCTCTACCTGTCGATGACGCGGTTCGAGGAGTACGAGGAGAAGGCGGGCACCCTCTACGACGAGCACGACGCCCTGGACGAGGTGATCGACGATCTCCTCGCCGAGGACGCCGCCGGCCGGACCGAGGGCATCGACTTCGCCCCGTTGTTGGCCGAGTTCGAGATCCTTGTCGAGCACATCAACCACGAGGAGAACGGGTTGTTCCCGGCTGCAGCTGTCATCCTCGACCCGGAGGACTGGACCCGGTGCGAGCGGCTGCGGGACGAGGCCACGGCCCGCCTCGATCGTCCGTTGTGGGCGGCGCAGAACGCGGCGGCACCCCCGGCCCGGTTCGAACCTCTCGGCTGAGCAAGGATCCTCACCTCACGCCCGGGCGCCGCGCACCGCCTGCTTGGCGGCGCCTGAAGTCGCGGGTCAGTCGCGGGGAGCGCCAGCGGCACGACGCGGGCACCCGGCAGGGCCGCGAGGTCGGCGCCGTCGAGGAGGATCTTCGATCCCCGCACACCCCCACCGATGACGACGGGGCCGGCGTCGACGACGGCCTGATCCACGAGGATCACCCAGTCCTCCGGCAGCCCGATCGGGGTGATGCCGCCGGAGGTCATGCCGGTGCGGGCCTCGGTGTCGTCCTGGTCGGCGAAGCTGACCTTGCGGGCGTCGAGCTCCTTGCGGACGGTCTTGTTGATGTCGGCCTTGTCCGTCGCGAGCACCATGACCGCGGCGTGGGTCTCCCGGTCGCCGCGGCGACCGAGCACGACCACGCAGTTGGCGCTGGCCTCGGGCGCGACGTCGTAGGTCTCGCAGAACGCGGCGGTGTCGGCCACGTGCGGATCGATCTTCGCGACCCTCGCGTTCGGCACGTGCGCGGCGGCCGCGGCGACGGGCGGGGCGAGCAGCTCACCGGCCTCCGCGAGTGGTGTCCAGGTCAGGTTTCCTTCGGCGCTGGGCATGCACGCCAGCCTGCCACGGCGAGGTCGGCCGTGTCGTTCCCTGTCGACCCTCGGCCAACGACGGAGGACCGCATCGCAGAAGGCAGCCGAATGGTCGTGATGACGACCAGTTCGGTGCCTTCTGCGATGCAGTCTGTGGTGGCGGGCCGAGCTCGGTCAGGAGCGGGTGGCGCTGCGGACCCGCCACACCACGACCCCGGCCAGGGCCAGGGCGAACAACGCGAACGGCACGAGCATGGCCGCCGCGGTGGGGGTGAGGTCGGCGCCGCCGAAGGCCACGGCCCAGCACAGGGCCAGGTGGGCGAGCACGCCGACGACCACCCCGGGGAGTGCGGAGTCGAGGACCTCGAGCGTGCAGACGAGCGTCGTCTGGAGGCGGGAGGCCCCGGCCGATCGCAACACCTCGAGGCGGCGGTCCTGGTCACGTTGCAACAGCGAGCGGACGGCGATGACGGCGGTCAGGGCCAGGGCCAGGACGAGGACGACGAGCGCGCCCAGCAGGCTGCGGTTCAGATCCGTGGAGTGGCGGGCGAGCTGGACCAGCCCGGTGGCGGCCAGCAGTGCCCAGGCCACCAGGCCGAACGAGGCGGCCACGGCGAGATCGCGTGGTCGCTGCGAGGTCGAACGCAGCAGCCACCACAGGCGCAGGGCTGCACTCACAGGAGCGCCTGGGGTGCGTACAGCACCTCACGGGTGGCGATGCGACCACCGGAGATGACGACGGTGCGTGCGCACGTCGCGGCCGTGCGCGCGCGGGCCGTGGCGAGCAGGAGGGCGGCGTCGATGCGTGCGCATCCCGCGATGAGCAGGTCGAGCACCTCCGCGGTCTCGTCGGTGGACAGGTTCGCGGTGGGGTCGTCGACGACGACCAGCGCGGGTTCGGTGACGAGCGCGCGGCCGAGGGCGACCAGGGCGCGGTCTCGATCCGACAGGTCACCGACCCGTCGGGCGCCGGCGCCGCTGAGCCCGATGGTGTCGAGGAGGTCGGCGGCGCGGCTCACGGCGGCCCGGTGGGACAGGCCGTCGAGCAGCAGCGGCAGGGCGATGTTCTGCAGGACGGGCAGCTCGGGCAGTGCGGCGGTGGCGTCGAGGGCGATGCCGACGTCGCGGCGGCGCAGGGCACTCATGGCGGAGTCCGTCAGGCGCAGCAGGTCGTGCCCACCCCAGTGGATCCATCCGGCGGCGGGGACGGCGAGCCCGGCGACGACCTCCAGCAGAGCGCGCGGGGCTCCGGAATCGGCACCCGTTCCGAGCACGGCGACGGTCTCACCCGGTGCGACGGTCAGGTCGATGCCGGCCAACAGCTCGCGGCCCCCGCGGGTCAGGCGGAGGTCCTGGGAGACGACGGCACTGGGTGCGGAGATGAGGGCGGCTGCGGTGCTCATGACTCCACTCTGGCGGCCGGCGGCCGTGAGCACATCAGTCCGGAGGCCTATTCCGCCTCATCCTCCGGTATGGTCCGCACCCTCCTCAAGGGGTAGGGGAGGACCCCGGCTGCAACCCCGGGCCCGGCCGGGGTCGTCCCTGGTCAGAGGGTCCTCGCGGCACGTCGTCGCCCACCGGCGCGGCCGGGGTCGGAGCGGCCTTCGCCCAGGTCTGAGTATCCGTACTCATCCCTGAGGGGTCTGCGGCCACCGGCGCGGGCGATCGGGGTCGCCGCCGACACGGGTAGCCTTGCGCGAATGGCCCGTCAGCGTGTTCCCGAAGGACCTCCCGCGATCCCCCCGGTGCAGAAGTTGCGCATCCGGTACGCCAAGCGGGGTCGTCTGAGGTTCAGCTCGACCCGCGACTACCAGCGGGCGTTGGAGCGCGCCGTGCGCCGCGCCGGGGTGCCGATGGCCTACTCGGCGGGATTCCACCCCCACCCCAAGATCAGCTACGCCAACGCCGCGCCCACCGGCACGGCCAGCGAGGCGGAGTACGTCGAGATCTCCGTCGTGGAACGCCTCGACCCCGAGCGTCTGCGTGAGGCGCTCGACGCGGCGCTGCCGGTGGGCTACGACGTCCTCACCGTCGTCGAGGCGGCACCGGGAGCGCTGGCCGATTCACTCGAGGCCAGCCTCTGGGAGGTCGTGCTGCCGGGCGTCACCCCGGACGGGGCCCGCGCGGCGCTCGACACCTTCCTCGGACTGCCCGAAGTGCTCGTGACCAGGACCTTCAAGAAGGGGCCGCGCACCTTCGACGTGCGTGAGGCCGTCCTGGACGCGGTGGTGACGGACGCCGGTGTCGACCGCGCCGCGACGGCTGCGGCGACCTCTTGTGCGATACTGCGGATGGTCGTACGGCACACCACACCCGCCGTGCGCCCCGATGACGTCCTGACCGCGCTGCGTACCGCCGCCGCCTTGGACCCGCCTGCGCCGCCCATGGTGACCCGGCTGGCCCAAGGGCCGCTGCTCGAGGTTCCCCCGCGGGTGGCCGACCCATTGGTCACCGAACAGGTCGCCGTCGGCGTCGATGCGGTGCCGCGCGACACGCGAGCCGAATCGACGTAACGACAGGACTTCCGTCGTGCCGAACCCGGCACGACGACGCCGGACCGCGCACCGCGCGACGGGGAACGGCCGTGATGGCCGGGTGTGGTCTCCGTTCGCGGATGACGGAAGGAACGCCGTATGGCTTCCAACACAGACGACAGCAGCACCCCCACCGACGCGAACGACGCGCAGCAACCCGAGGCGATGCAGGCCGCCCCTGCCGGAGACGACATCGTCCCCGCCGCCGAGGCCAAGCCCGCCCGCAAGCGTGCGACGCGCAGCGGAACTCCCCGCACCGCCGCCTCCCGGGCCGAGGCCGCCAAGAAGGCCGCCGCCACGCGCGCACGGAAGAAGGCCGAGGCCGCGGCCGCAGCGGCCGGTGCCCCGGTGAGCGAGCCGATCCCCGCCGAGGACGAGGTCGCCCCGCCCGAGAACGAGATCCCCTCCGCACCGGAGGCGTTCGCCGCGGCGGCACCGCCCGCCGACGCCGTGCCCGAGCCGGTGGCGGGCGCCATCGAGCCCGCGGTCGACTCCCTGGCCGACCCGATGAGCGACCCCGTGGTGCTCGCCGCCCGTGGTCTGGGCCGGGAGTCCGACACCTCCGAGCAGGCCGCCGAGGCACGTGGTCAGGCTCCGGCTCCCGGGTTCGGCCTGCTGTTCCAGGCGCCGACAGTGGCCGTCGAGCCGGTGCGTTCCGCGGCTCCGACCGAGGACGACGAGGACACGAAGTCCGACATCGACTCCAGCGACGAGAGCGACGACGCGAGCGGGTCGAGCGAGGAGACCGGTGGCCGGCGCTCCTCACGCAGCCGTGGTCGCCGCCGCGGCTCTCGTTCACGGCGCGACGACGACCGTGACGACAGCGGCGACGACGACCGTGACGACGCCGGCGACGACAGCACCGACGACTCCGACGACACCCGCGGCTCACGACGTCGCTCCGGCGGCTCCGGCGGGCGCGGCTCCGAGGACCGAGGCGACGATTCCTCGCGTGACTCCGACGACTCGGACACGGACGACGATGACGACTCCGATTCGGACGACTCCGGTGCGGGTGGTCGCGGCCGCCGGCGCCGTGGAGGCCGTGGCCGTCGCCGCGCCGGCAAGGGCGGGGACTCCGACGACTCCTCGCGCGACGACGACTCGGGCGACACCGACGACTCGCGCGGCGACGACTCGAGCGACTCCGACGACGACTCGAACGACGACTCCGGTGACAACGGCGAGTCCTCCGGCGGCGGCCGCCGTCGCAGGCGTCGTCGTCGCAGCGGCAGCGCCACCGACGGGGACGACCCGCCCGGCACCGTGACCAAGGTGCGCGAGCCGCGTGACTCCGGCAAGGACACCGCCACCGGCATCAAGGGCTCCACCCGCCTGGAGGCCAAGCGTCAGCGTCGCCGTGAGGGACGCGAGGCCGGACGCCGCCGCACGATCATCACCGAGGCCGAGTTCCTCGCCCGCCGTGAGAGCGTCGAGCGGGTCATGGTCGTGCGCGACCGTGGCGACCACACGCAGATCGGCGTCCTCGAGGACGGCGTGCTGGTGGAGCACTACATCTCCGGCGGCGGCACGGCTGCCGGTGCCGCGGGTGGGGCCGGTGCCTCGATGGCCGGCAACGTCTACCTCGGCCGCGTGCAGAACGTGCTGCCGAGCATGGAGGCCGCGTTCATCGACATCGGTCGCGGACGCAACGCCGTGCTGTACGCCGGTGAGGTCAACTGGGACGCCGCCGGGCTCGAGCAGCACAAGGCCCGCCGCATCGAGAACGCGCTGTCCTCGGGGCAGTCGGTCGTCGTGCAGGTCACCAAGGACCCCATCGGGCACAAGGGTGCGCGCCTGACCTCCCAGGTCTCGCTGCCCGGGCGGTACCTCGTGTACGTGCCGGACGGGTCGATGACGGGGATCTCGCGCAAGCTGCCCGACACCGAGCGCGCGCGTCTGAAGAAGATCCTCAAGCAGATCGTTCCCGACGACGCGGGCGTCATCGTGCGCACCGCGGCCGAGGGAGCCTCGGAGGCCGAGCTGACCGCCGACGTCGAACGGCTGCGTCGGGCCTGGGAGAAGATCCAGAAGAAGGCCAAGACCGGCAACGCGCCCGTGCTCCTGCACGGCGAGCCCGACCTCACCACGCGCGTCGTGCGCGACGTGTTCAACGAGGACTTCACCAAGCTCGTCGTCGCCGGCGCCCGCTCCTGGGAGTCGATCAGCGACTACGTCGACTCGGTGGCCCCCGACCTCGCCGACCGTCTGCACAAGTGGACGGGGGAGAAGGACGTCTTCTCCGACTACCGCATCGACGAGCAGATCTCCAAGGCGATGGACCGCAAGGTGTGGCTGCCCTCGGGTGGGTCGCTGGTCATCGACCGCACCGAGGCGATGACGGTCGTCGACGTCAACACCGGCAAGTTCACCGGCTCCGGGGGCAACCTCGAGGAGACGGTGACCAAGAACAACATCGAGGCGGCCGAGGAGATCGTCCGCCAGCTCCGGCTGCGTGACATCGGCGGCATCATCGTCGTCGACTTCATCGACATGGTGCTCGAGTCCAACCGCGACCTCGTCGTCCGGCGCCTGCTCGAGTGCCTCGGGCGCGACCGCACCAAGCACCAGGTCGCCGAGGTCACCTCGCTCGGTCTGGTGCAGATGACGCGCAAGCGGGTCGGGGCCGGGCTCATCGAGGTGTTCTCCGAGCCGTGCGAGCACTGCAGTGGGCGCGGTGTCGTCATCAGCGCCGAGCCCCTGGACCGTTCGGCGGCGTCGTCCGACAGCGGATCGGGCGGGGACAGCCGCGGCGGACGTCGCGGCCGGCGCGCCAAAGGCGGCAACGACCGGAACGACCGGAACGACAAGCAGACTCAGCCCGAGCCGCAGACGCCGAGCGGTCCGACGCCGGCGCAGATCGCCGCTGCCGCCTACGCCGCGGCCGTGCAGTCTCACGAGGCGGGGGACTCCGAGGACGACGAGCAGGACGCCGCCGAGCGGACCGCCGCGGTCGAGGCCATCGTCGAGGAGCACCTCGCCGGGGCCGAGGTTCCGGTGCCCACGGCGGCCGACGCCGACGGCGACGTCCCCGAACCGGCCGATGTGTCCTCACGCGGCTCCCGGAGCACGCGCCGGACGGGCCGGGTCGGCGGACGGGTCAAGCCCGTCGATGCCGACGCCGCCACCGACGCACAGGGGGAGTCCGCCGAGCGCGAGACTCCGGCGTCCCCGACGCCGACGCCCGACGCCGAGGACCCCGCACCCGCGAAGGCCCCGGCACGTCGCCGGGCCGGTCGACGGGCGGCCGCGGCTCCCGTCGCTGCACCGTCGGGGACCGAGGCCGGTGTGTTCACGGCCGAGGAGGCCCCGCCGGCCAAGGAACCGCTCACCGTCTCCGCAGCTCAGGCGGCGGCTGAGGGCGCGACCGCCGGTCAGGTGGACGACGTCATCGCTCCCGCCGGCGAACCCGCCGCGGAGCCGGCACCGGCACCCCGACGTCGTCGCGCGGCCCGCCGTGCCGCCGGCGCCCCCGCCGGCCCGCCCCCGGGCTCCGGCGACACCGATTCGGACTGACCGACACACCGTGCGGATCTCGCTCCCGACCCCGGCCCGCCGCCCGGGTCGGGAGCGGGGCGTCCACCAGCCCTCGGACGTCACGGCCCCGTCCCGCGTTTGGTTCAGACCTGACGCATCACGTACTCTGGTGTGTCGGTGCGCCCACCGAGATCCGTGCTTCGCGAGTTCGTGTCCGTCGTGACTCCCCGAGTCACCGGCCGAACCCGTCTCTACGGGCCGGTCGAAAGAGGTGCTTCGTACGACCACACAGGAGTTCCACCATGTATGCGATCGTCCGCGCAGGCGGCCGTCAGGAGAAGGTGTCCGTCGGAGACCTTCTCATCGTCGACAAGCTGAAGGGTGAGCCGGGCGACTCCGTCGAGCTGCCCCCGCTGCTCCTCGTCGACGGCGACAAGATCACCAGCGACGCCTCCGCTCTCGCGAAGGTCACGGTCTCGGCAGAGATCATCAAGCCCACCAAGGGCCCCAAGATCACCATCATGAAGTACAAGAACAAGACCGGCTACAAGAAGCGTCAGGGTCACCGTCAGCACTCGACGCAGATCAAGGTCACCGCGATCGACGCCTGAGGCGTCGATTCTCAGGCAGCGAGAGGCAGGCAGCGACATGGCACACAAGAAGGGTGCGTCCAGCTCCAAGAACGGACGCGACTCCAACGCCCAATTCCTCGGCGTCAAGCGCTTCGGCGGCCAGGTGGTCAACGCGGGCGAGATCCTCGTCCGTCAGCGCGGCACCCACTTCCACCCCGGCATCAACGTCGGCCGTGGCAAGGACGACACCCTGTTCGCCCTTGCCGCCGGTGAAGTGAGCTTCGGCTCCAAGCGCGGCCGCAAGACCGTCAACATCCAGTCGGCCTGACGGCCGACCGGAAGGCGTTGACGCGACTTCGTCGCGGCGTTCTTCTGTTCCGGTCAACCAAGCTCGCTTCGCTCGACGGACCGGAAGGCGTTGGCGCGACTTCGTCGCGGCGTTCTTCTGTTCCGGTCAACCAAGCTCGCTTCGCTCGACGGTTGACCGGCAAAATCCGAATCCCGGGACTCACCGTTGGCGGTGGTCCCGGGATTCGGATTTAGGGGCGTGGGTCGAGGTTCGTTTCGACAGTGGTCACCCCCGGGGCCGCCGGCTCTCTACGCTCGGGTCGAGGACCCCCTGGCGCCACAGCACTGCAGCCGCATCGCGGCAGGAGGAGAAACCCATGGCAGCACCGACCTTCGTCGACCGCGTCACCCTGCACGTCAGCGGCGGCAACGGGGGACACGGCGTCGCCTCGGTGCGCCGGGAGAAGTTCAAACCCCTCGGCGGGCCCGACGGCGGCAACGGCGGCAACGGCGGTGACGTCATCGTGCGGGTCGACCACCAGGTCACCACCCTCCTCGACTACCACCACAGCCCCCACCGCCGCGCCCAGAACGGCCGCCCCGGCGAAGGCGACGAACGCAACGGCGGCGCCGGCGAAGACCTCGTCCTGCCCGTGCCCGACGGCACCGTCGTCAAGAACTCCCGCGGTGAGGTCGTCGCCGACCTCGTCGGCGCCGGAAGCGAATACATCGCCGCCCGCGGCGGACGCGGCGGCCTCGGCAACAAGGCCCTCGCCTCACCCCGCCGCAAGGCCCCCGGCTTCGCGCTCCTCGGCGAACCCGGCGACAGCAGCGACCTCGTCCTCGAACTCAAGACCCTCGCCGACGTCGCCCTCATCGGCTTCCCCTCCGCCGGCAAGTCCAGCCTCGTGTCCGTCATCTCGGCCGCCAAGCCCAAGATCGCCGACTACCCCTTCACGACCCTCGTGCCCAACCTCGGCGTCGTCACCGCCGGCGACGTCCGCTACACCGTCGCCGACGTGCCCGGCCTCATCCCCGGTGCTCACGAGGGCCGCGGACTCGGCCTGGAGTTCCTGCGCCACGTCGAACGCTGCTCGGTGCTCGTCCACGTCGTCGACTGCGCCACCCTCGACCCCGGGCGCGACCCCATGAGCGACCTCGACGTCATCGAGGACGAACTACGCCAGTACGTCCCCGACGAGGCCCTCGGCGGCCGGCCGCTGTCCGAACGCACCCGCATCGTCGTCCTCAACAAGGCCGACGTCCCCGAGGCGCGCGAGCTCGCCGAGTTCGTCCGCCCCGACCTCGAGGCGCGCGGCCTGGAGGTGCACGTCGTCTCCGCCGTGGCGCGCACCGGGCTCAAGGAACTGACGTTCGCCCTGGCCCGCCACGTCGCCGCGTCCCGCGCGGAGATCGGCGAGGTGCAGCGCACCCGCGTCGTCCTGCGCCCCAAGGCCGTCGACGACCAGGGCTTCTCGGTCAAGCGCGAGAACACGCCCGAGGGCGAGGTCTTCCGCGTGCTCGGCACCCGCCCCACCCGGTGGGTCAAGCAGACCGACTTCACCAACGACGAGGCCGTCGGCTACCTCGCCGATCGCCTCGCGCGCGCAGGCGTCGAGGAAGCGCTGGTCAAGGCCGGCGCCGTCGCCGGCGATACCGTGGTCATCGGCACGGCCGAGGACTCGGTCGTCTTCGACTGGGAGCCCACCCTCTCCTCGGGGGCGGAGCTCCTCGGCACCGTCGGACCCCGCGGGACCGACATCCGCCTCTCCGAGAGCCACCGGCCCACCCGCGCCGAGAAGCGGGATGACTACGACCTCCGTCGGGCCGCCAAGCAGGCCGCGCGCGACGAGCTCGCCGAAGAGCGGCGGGCCGGTCTGTGGACCCCCGACTCCGACGACGCACCCGGCTCCTGACACCGCCGGATCAACGACAGACACACCGCAGACGGCGCCGCCCCGATCCTTGTTGAGGAATCGGGGCGGCGCCGTCGTGCCGTGTGCCGAGCGCAGGCGTGACTCAAACCTGGAAGGCGTGCACCCGCTGACGGAGTTCGTCGCTGAGACCGGCCAGCTCGTCGAACGACTTCGTCATCGACTCCACGGTCGAGGACGCCTGACCCGCCGTCGTCGCGATCGAGTTGAGGCCGGAGGCGATCTGGGTGCTGCCGCCTGCCGCGTCGGTGACGTTGCGGCCCATCTCGTTCGTCGTGGCGGTCTGCTCCTCCACGGCCGAGGCGATGGTGGACTGGGTGTCGTTGATCTGCGCGATGATCGAGCTGATCTGGCTGATCGCCGCCACGGCGGCCTGCGTGTCGACCTGGATGGCCTCGACGCGGGCGCCGATGTCCTCGGTGGCCTTGGCGGTCTCCTGCGCGAGGTCCTTCACCTCGTTGGCGACGACGGCGAAGCCCTTGCCGGCCTCGCCGGCGCGGGCGGCCTCGATGGTGGCGTTGAGGGCCAGCAGGTTGGTCTGCTCGGCGATGCTCGTGATCGTCTTGATGACGTGCCCGATCTCGATGCTGGACTCGCCCAGCTTGGCGACGGTCGCGTTGGTCTGGTCGGCCACGCCCACGGCGGAGGCGGCCACGTGCGCGGCGTCGTTGGCGGACTTGGCGATCTCGCGGATGCTGGCGGTCATCTCCTCGGTGCCCGCGGCGACGGTCTGCACGTTCTCCGAGACCAGGCCCGCTGAGCGCGAGATCGTCGTCGCCTCGTCGGCCGAGCGCGCCGACCCCTGCGCGACCGTCTTGGCCGACGCGTGCAGGTTCTCCACGGCGTCGGTCACCCGACGGCTCGTGTCGGAGACCTGCGTGATGAGCCCACCGATGGTGGCGAGGGAGGAGTCCAGGGCCGCGGCGGCCTGACCCGCCTCGTCGCCGCTGACGACGCCCGTGCGCTGGGACAGGTCACCGCGGGCGGCAGCCTCGGCTACGTCCTGGATCCGACGCACCCGCCGGACGATGGAACGACCCACCAGGCGTGCGGCGATGAGCGCAGCGATGATGCCGAGAACCGAGACGAGGGCGATGAGCAGCATCACCCGGGTGGCCGTGGCCGAGGCCTCCTGCGCCGCCTCGGCCGCCGACGCCTGCATGAGCGCCGAGATCTTGTCGAGGTTGGTCGCGACCCGCTCACCGACGGGGATCAGGGTCTGGGAGCGCAGTTCGTTGCCCTCCTCGACCTTGTTCTCGTTGAACAGCTTGTCGACCGCGATCAGCGCGTTGACGTAGGCGTTGATGTCGGCGTCGACGGCCTGCGCGACGCCACGCTGCTCGTCGTCGAGGTCGGCGCGCTCGGAGAAGGCCTTGGAGTTCACGCGGAGTCGGTCGATGACACCCACGCGGGCCTTCGCGATCTCCTCCTTGCGAGCCGGGTCCGTCATGAGCGCACGGTTGGCCGACAGCAGCCGCATCTGAGTGTTGTCGTACTTGAGGGCCTCGGCCTTGGCGATGCCGTCGACGTGCTCCTGATGCATGGCCGTGTTGAGGCCGGCCAGAGAGCGCACGCCGCCCACCGCGACCACACCGACGACGAGCGTCGTGAGAGCCACGAGGGCCACGACCGCGATGATCTTGCCGACGGTTCCCATGGCCCGTCCTTGGGCCGGGGTGTTGCTGCTCATGATGGTCCTTCATCCGCAGGTGAGTGAGACGCCCTGTGGGCGCTGCCATCCCATCGGCCGGACGTCCGCGCTGTTGAGTTGTGTCCAAGGACGCTGGTCGGCGTCGGGGTCGCGCCCCTACCCTGATTTCTCCAGCCGTAGGGTCACGCGACACCGGCCCTCGGCGTCGAGGTGCGGAGGGGGTCAGGACATGCTCGTCCAGGACGTGCGGATGCCGATCCAGCCCGCTGTGCCCGTCGTCGCCTCACCCTCACCGGGAGCGACCGCGACGAACACCGGTCGCGCCGAAGAGGATCCGCGCCTGAAGTGGGGCGCCCGCACCCGCGGCGCAGGCCTCGCCGCAGACTTCACCGACCTCGACCGGGCCCTGATCCGCGCGGTCACCGGTGAGGACGTCGGCCTCGTCGGCGACGGCGACCTGTCGCCCTTCGCCACGCAGATCCTTCTCGATCGTCGGCATCGTCGTCTGCCACCGGGGCGTGAGATCGATCTCTCCTACCTCATGCGCACCAGCCGCCGGCTCGCCGGCCTCGGCGAGCACAACCCGTTCTCCGGCGACGCGCTCAGCCGCGCCGTGCACTTCGTGCAGAGCCGCGAGACCGGCCGCCTCGACGTCGTGCTCTGAGAGTCGCGCCCGAGGGCGGAGCGTCCGGGCCCACTCGATGCAACGCGCCGAGACCGCCGCCTATAACCGGCGGTGTCGGCGTCGTGCGGCTCCGAGCCCCGCCCCGGCTTCCTTCCCTCCCGCGGACGCTCGGCTCCCTGCCCGCCCCGAACGCCTACCCTCGGGGGTGAGCCCCGAAGCACTCGCTGCCGCCCGTGACCGCATCCGCGATGCGCAGACCGTCGTAGTCAAGGTCGGATCGAGCTCGCTGACGACGCCGGCGGGTGTGCTCGACGTCGAACGGCTCACCTCCCTCACACAGGCCCTGGCTGCGCGCCGCCTGGCCGGGTCGAAGATCGTCCTTGTTTCCTCCGGCGCCATCGCCGCCGGCATCGTGCCGCTCGGGTACACCACCCGCCCCCGCGACCTCGCCACGCAGCAGGCGGCGGCGAGCGTCGGGCAGGGGCTCTCGTCGCCGCCTACACGCGGGCCTTCGGGGCGCACGGGCTCACCGTGGGGCAGGTGCTGCTCACGGTCGACGACCTCATCCGGCGGATGAACTACGGCAACGCCCGTCGCGCGGTCGGGCGGCTGCTGCATCTGGGAGTCGTCCCCGTGGTCAACGAGAACGACGCCGTCGCCACCGACGAGATCGGGTTCGGCGACAACGACCGCCTGGCCGCCCTCGTGGCCCATCTCACGCACGCCGACGCCCTCGTCCTGCTCACCGACGTCGACGCCCTCTACGACGGGCCGCCGAGCGAGCCCGGCTCGACACGCCTGCAGGTGGTGCGCGGTCAGGAGGACCTCGTCGGAGTCCGGCTGGGCGGCACCGGATCCCGCGTCGGCACCGGCGGCATGGTCACCAAGGTCGAGGCCGCTCGGATCGCCACCGGCGCCGGCGTCACGACCCTGCTCACCAGCGCGAGCAGCATCACCGACGCCCTCAACGGACGCGACGTCGGCACGGTCTTCCTGCCCACGGCGCCGCGGCCGGCGTCGCGGAATCTGTGGCTCGCGCACGCCAGTGAGCCCGACGGGAGGCTCGTCGTCGACGACGGCGCGGTGCGTGCCCTGCGCGGCCGACACGCCTCCCTGCTGCCCGCCGGCATCGTGCGCGTCGAGGGGTCCTTCGACCAGGGCTCACCGGTGGAGGTCGTCGACCGCGCCGGCACCGGGATCGCCCGCGGCCTGGTCGCCTACGGCAGCGACGAACTCCCGCGCCTGCTCGGCCGCAGCACCACGTGGATCGCCGACGTGTTCGGTGAGGCCTACGCCAAGGAGATCATCCACCGCGATCACCTCGTGCTCGTCTGAGCCGCGGGTGCCGGTGGCCCGACTCCGGCGTCGGGACGGGCGGTGAGTTTCGAAGGACCGGCAGGTAGTGGATACCGTCGGTGTATGACCGTTCGCATCGAGCGCGCCCACGTGCGCGACGTCACCCGCGTGAAACCGTTGTGGAAGCTGCTTCTCCAGCGCTACCGGGACTACGCCGCAGGTGACTGGCCGGTCCGTGACCCCAAGGAGGCCTGGGAGCGCCGCCACCAGGAGTACCTGTCGTGGATCAACGACGGCATGGGTGTGATCTACCTCGCGACCGACGACGAGTTCGGTGACACCGGTGTCATCGGCTACGCCGCCCTGCGCTTCGTCGACAGCGGCGCGGCGATGAACCTCGGCGAGGCCATCGGCGTGATCGAGACCGTCGTCGTGCACCCCGACCACCGGGGCCAGGGCGTGGGCAATCAGCTCATGGCGACCTGCCGCCGCGAGCTCGAGAAGCGTGAGATCGCGTTCTGCTGCATCGAGACCCTCTCCACCAACTCCGAGGCGCTGGCCATGGTGGAGAGCAACGGATTCCGTCCATATATGACGCGGCTGATCCGGCGCATCGACATCGACTGAGCCGGCCGGCACTCGTCCGGCGGGACAGCCGAACGGACATCCCGGATGCCACCATGACGGCAGTGAGGCTGTCTCTCCGGCCGTCCGCTCGGGCATCCCACCCACCCAGCCACCCCCACCGAGGAGCCTCCCGTGAGTGAGCAGCAGGTCCGTCCCGACGCCGATCTCGATGTCACCGCCGAGGTCGAACGCCGCGCGCGTCTGGCCAAGGAGGCCGGTCGCGAACTCGCCGCGCTCACGCGGGCCGACAAGGACGCGCTGCTCCTGCGTCTGGCCGACGCGCTGGACGCGGCCGCCCCGACGGTGCTCCCGGCGAACGAGGCCGACCTCGCCGCCGGCCGGGAGGCGGGTCTGGCCGACTCCCTGCTCGACCGACTCCGCCTGGACGAGGCCCGCCTGGCCGCCATCGCCGACGCGGTGCGTCAGGTGGCGGCGTTGCCGGACCCCGTCGGTGAGGTGGTGCGCGGATCGACCCTGCCCAACGGGTTGAAGATCACGCAGGTGCGGGTGCCCATGGGTGTGGTGGGCATGATCTACGAGGCGCGTCCGAACGTCACCGTCGACGCCGCCGCGCTCGCGCTCAAGAGCGGCAACGCGGTGCTGCTGCGCGGAGGTTCGGCCGCGGCGAGGAGCAACCAGGCGCTCGTGGAGGTCATCCGGCAGGTGCTCACCGAGCAGGGAGTGCCGGCCGACGCCGTCGCGTCCGTCGACGACGGTGGGCGCGCGGCGGCACGTGCGCTGATGCGGGCCCGGGGGCTCGTCGACGTTATCATCCCGCGCGGGGGAGCGGGGCTCATCGCGGCCGTCGTGGCCGAGTCGGTGGTGCCGGTCATCGAGACGGGCAGCGGCAACGTGCACGTCTACGTCGATGCTGCGGCCGACCACGAGATGGCCCGGCGGATCGTCGTCAACTCCAAGACGCACCGACCGAGCGTGTGCAACGCCGCCGAGACCCTGCTGATCCACCGCAACGTCGCGCCCGCGCTCCTGCCGGTGCTGCTGGGCGACCTGCACGCGCTGGGAGTCACCCTGTACGGCGACGCCGAGACGCTGCGCCTCGCGGGCGACGTGCCGGTCGAACCCGCCACGGAGGAGTTGTACGACACCGAGTTCCACGGCCTGGAGATGACCGTGGCGGTCCTCGACTCGATCGACGCCGCCCTCGAGCACGTGCGGCGCTACAGCACCGGCCACACCGAGGCGATCGTCACGAACGACCGGGTGGCCGCGCGGCGCTGGACCAGCGGGATCGACGCCGCGGTCGTCATGGTCAACGCGTCCACGCGGTTCACCGACGGCGGCGAGTTCGGTTTCGGCGCCGAGATCGGCATCAGCACCCAGAAGCTGCACGCCCGCGGACCGATGGCGCTGCCCGAACTCACGACGACGACGTGGATCGTCGAGGGCGACGGCCAGGTCAGGAACTGAAGCCACGGGGCGACGCGTTAGAGTCGGACGTCCACCGCAACCGGCAGTCAGGAAGAACATCCGATGGAAGGGACCGAGGTCCGCAAGCTCGCGGCGCTCGAGGACGATCACTGGTGGTACCGCGAGCGGCGCCACATCCTCGCCCGCACCGTGGCCGGGATGACGCCGGGGACGGCGCTCGACATCGGAGCGGCCGGTGGCGGTAACACCCGCGTCCTGCGCGACCTCGGGTGGAACGCGATCCCGTTGGAGTACGGGCCCGAGGGCGCCGAGGTGGCGGCCGAGCGCGACCTGGCGGTCATCCGCGCCGACGCGACACGTCTGCCGATCGCCGACGGGGCACTCGACCTCGTGGTGGCCTACGACCTGCTCGAGCACCTCGTCGACGACGAGGGCTGCGTCTCGGAGGTCATGCGCGTGCTGCGTCCGCACGGGCGGTTCCTCGTGGCGGTGCCGTGCGACCCCAAGCTGTGGAGCGACCACGACGTGGCCGTCGACCACGTGCGCCGCTACACCCGCGAGACCCTCACCGCGCTGCTCGACCGGCCCGGTCTGGAGCTGCGCTCGATGACGTCGTGGAACGTGCTGCTGCGACCGGTCGTCGCGCTGCGTCGCAAGACGAGCAAGGGCAGCGACCTCGAGGACATGCACCCGGTGGTCAACCTGGGCCTGCGCTCCATCGTCACGGCCGAGCGCTACCTGCCCGTCAAGCAACTTCCCGGAGTCACGCTCTTCGCCGACCTCCGCCGCGTCTGATCGCGACAGCTCACCCCGACACCTGAGGCCGTGGCGCTCGAACCGAAGGACATCGCGTCCGGTCTGAGCGCCACCCTCCGGCCTCGGCGTATGGGACCTTGTGTGTGCTCTCCGGTCTCAGTGGCCTCGGCGGGCCATGCGGTCCTCGGCGGACAGGGCCGGTGCCGGTTCGACGGGGGTGCGGCGCGGGACGCCGTGGCGGGTGGAGCCGTTGCGTCCGGACGCGGGCTCCTCGTCGACGAGGGTGATCTGCTCGGTGACGGGGGAGCCGTCGAGCGGTGTCTCCAAGGACGCGTCGTCGACGACCTCGGCCGGCGGACGGACCGCCGTGGACCCGCTCGGCACCGGGGTGGCCGGGGGAGTGTGGGTGATCGCCTCGCCCGGGGACCCGGCGCCCACCTCCGGGGCACTGCCGAAGTCGCGCAGGGAGCGGGCGTCGCGGCGGATCTCGGCGGAGTCGTAGGCGACGAAGTACGTCGGGATGCCCTGCATCATCGTGTACATACGCCCCACGTACTCACCGAGGAGTCCCAGGCAGAGCAACTGGATCGCGCCCACCGCCGACACCGTGACGACCGTGGAGGCCCACCCGGCGACCGCGTGTCCGCTCCACACCGAGATCAGCGCGTAGATGAGGATGAGCAGCGACAGGACTCCACCGAGCAGTCCGCACCACGTGGCCAGGCGCAGCGGCGCCATCGAGTGCGAGGTGAGGGAGTCGATCGACAGCTTGATCATCTTGGTCAGCGGGTACTTGCTGTGCCCCGCCGCGCGCTCCTCGCGACGGTAGGTCACCTGCGCCGACGGGAACCCCAGCGCCGGAACGACCAGCCGCAGCACGCGGTGGTGCTCGGGCAGGGCGTTGACGGCATCGACCGTGGCCCGCGACATGAGACGGAAGTCACCCGCGTCCGGCGGGGCGTCGGTGCCGGAGACGGCCTTCATCGTCGCGTAGAACGCCCGCGCCGTGCCGCGCTTGAACGCGGTGTCGGTGCTGCGGTCGTTGCGCACGCCGTACACCACGTCGACCTTCTCGCTCTTGGCCAGCGCGAGCATCTCGGCGACGACCTCGGGCGGGTCCTGCAGGTCGGCGTCGATCGTCACCATGTAGTCGCCGCGCGAGCGCGCCAGACCGGCGGAGATCGCGGCCTGGTGGCCGGCGTTGGCCCGCAGGCGGATGACGCGGATCTGCGGCCACTCCCGGCGCAGGCGCTGCAGGATGACAGCGGAGTCGTCGGTGCTGCCGTCGTCGACCGTCACGACCTCATAGCTCGACCCCAGAGAATCCAAGACCGGGCGCAGACGATGCACGAGGAGGGGAGGACCTCCTCCTCGTTGTAGACGGGGACGACGACCGACAACTCTGGGTGCATGAGCACAGGGTAGGTGACCGGCCTCGACGCAACCTGCAAGGTAGGCTTTCCCCCATGTCGACATTCATCACGTTCGTGGCCGCCGACCCTGCCGGTGGGAACCATCTGCCGATGCCGGCGTGGGCCTTCGGCGTCCTCGCGCTCGCCGTGTTCGCGGTGCTGCTCCTCTTCGTGTGGATGTTCCGCCACACCGCTCAGGCGATGATCGAAGGCGGCCGGGGGCACGACGCCCGTGGCCACGGCCACGCTCAGGCTCACGGTGCACCTGGTCACGGCGCGCACCCCACGCAAGGGCGCCACCACTGAGACGCCGCCTCGGTGTGATGGGCGGAACGTTCGACCCCATCCACCACGGACACCTCGTCGCCGCGAGCGAGGCTCAACACCTCCTCGGGCTCGACGAGGTGATCTTCGTTCCCACCGGGCATCCGTGGCAGAAGAACCACCGCAGCGTGTCGCGCGCCGAGCACCGCTACCTCATGACGGTCATCGCCACCGCGTCCAACCCGCGGTTCTCGGTCAGTCGCGTCGACATCGACCGCCCGGGCCCCACGTACACGATCGACACGTTGCGTGATCTGCGGACGGCCAACCCCGACGCCGACCTGTTCTTCATCACCGGCGCCGACGCGCTCGAGCAGATCCTGTCGTGGAAGGACGCCGACGAGCTGTTCGACCTGGCCCATTTCGTGGGGGTCACCCGGCCGGGGCATGAACTCAGTGACGAGGGCCTGCCGGAGAAGGGCGTCACGCTCACCGAGGTCCCCGCCATGGCGATCAGTTCCACGGACTGCAGATCGCGGGTCGCGGGCAGCGTCCCCGTCTGGTATCTCGTGCCCGACGGAGTCGTGCAGTACATCAACAAGTACGGTCTGTACCGCCCGCAGAGCCAGGCGGCGGGTGGCGGTCAGCCGGCGCTCGGCGCCGTCCAGGCGTGACCGAGACGATCGCTCGACGCATCCCACACACAGGAGGACACCCGCGTGCCCGCAACGCCCGAGGCCATCGCCCAGGCACGGACGGCCGCCCTCGCGGCCGACGACAAGCTCGCCAGCGACATCGTCGCCATCGACGTCAGCGAACACCTCGCGCTCAGCGACATCTTCGTCATCGCCTCCGCGCCCACGGACCGGCAGGTACAGGCCGTCGTCGACAACGTCGAGGAGAAGATGCGCGAGGCCGGTCACAAGCCGTTGCGGCGCGAGGGGGAGCGGCAGGGGCACTGGGTGCTGCTCGACTTCGGCGACATCATCGTGCACGTGATGCAGGCCGAGGACCGCATGTACTACCAGCTCGAACGCCTGTGGAAGGACGGCCCGATCGTGCCGCTTCCAGGGATCGGCGCGGCTGAGGGCGACCGCGAGGGCGTGCGCGCGGACGGCGAGGCGGACGACGCAGCCAGCGTCGACGTCGACGCCGACGCCGACGAGAACCTCGGCGGGTCGGGGGAGGCGGAGCGGGCGTGACCCCTCCGGTCGACCGTCCGGGGCGTCGCCGGCGGCTGTTGATCCTGCGCCACGGCATCACCGAACACAACGCGCAGGGCATCTGGCAGGGCCACCTCGACAGCGTGCTCAGCGACGAGGGGATCGCCCAGGCGGAGGCTGTGGCCGACGTCATCGCCGGGCACGATCCGAGCCTCGTCGTCACGAGCGACCTGCGCCGCGCCCGCGACACCGCCGAGACCGTGATGCGGGCACTGCCCGGCCGTGAGCTGCGGGTCGACCCGCGTTTTCGCGAGATCCATGTCGGGCAGTGGCAGGGGCTGGCGCAGCAGGAGATGCTCGAACGCTTTCCCGACGCCCCCGATCTGCTGATGGCGGGGGAGGACTTCCGCCGCGGCGACGACGGCGAGACGTACGCCGAGCTGGGCGATCGCGCGGGTGCGGCGCTGGCCGACCTCCTCGAGGATCTGCCCGACGGCGGCACCGCCCTGGTCGTCACCCACGGTGTCACCACGCGGGTGCTGACGGGGGATCTGCTCGGTCTCGACCGCCGCACGTCGTGGACGGTGCTGTCGGGCCTCGGCAACTGCCATTGGGCGGAACTGGGGCAGTACGGCGACCAGTGGCGACTCCACGGCTGGAACCTCCGAGCCCGATTTGGTGCACGGCGGGCCGACGGCTAAACTCATCGGGTGCTCGCGGGCCGCAAGGCTGTTCGAATCGCTACCAGGCTTTTCGACGAGATCGCGAGAACGGGGCTGTGGCGCAGCTGGTAGCGCACCTCCATGGCATGGAGGGGGTCAGGGGTTCGAGTCCCCTCAGCTCCACAGAAGTCGAGAAGATCGAAGCCTGCCCCGCCCGATGGCGGGGCAGGCTTCGTTTCTGGGTCCCTCTGGTGCGGCGACCTGCGTGTTGACGTGGGCGCGAGAACACCGGCCGGGCTCGGCGGGACGACCGCGGATCGAGAACGACCCGGGTGGTCAACGCCGGGCAGGACTGCCGGGTGGCGTGCCGCTGAGCAGGGTCGCCTGGGCCGTGCCCCTAGGTTGCCGGAGGTGACGCTGCTGCGAGCGGTCGATGTCCGATCGCTCGTGACGCATATATCTTCCCCGGTGGTGGGGTGCCGTCTCAGTCGTGCTTCCAGTACCCGCAGAAGGTGATGTCGTCCTTGGGGATGCCCGCCGACACCCAGTGCCGCCGCATACCCGTGGCCAGGCCGGATTCGCCCACCGCCCAGCCGAACACGGGTCCGTCGGGGACGCCCACGCCGCGCGCCTCCGCCAGTGTCGCCCGGCCCGGCACGCTGTGTGGGTCATTCCGCATGACCCAACGCACCTCCACGCCCTCGGGGGCGTCGAGCTCCTGGCGGTCGGCCTCCGTCGGCACCTCGATGACCGCGACCCCACGCGCCTCGCGGGGCAGACTCCCGAGGACGCCCGCCACGGCAGGCAGTCCCGTCTCGTCGGCGGCCAGGAGCAGGTGACGATCGGGTGGGGCGACGAACCCGATTCCCTCGTCGATGATGGCGACCTCGTCACCGACGACACACGTCTGCGCCCAGGTGCTCGCCGGACCGGCCGTGTCCGAGCCGGGGGAGCCGTGCAGGACGAAGTCGACGTCGATCTCCGGCCCGTCGTCGCCGTCGGCCCGATACGCGCGGATGGTGTAGTTGCGCAGCGTGGGCCGCACGGCCTTGGGGATGAGGAGGAACTTGGCGTAGCTCGTCCGCGTGAGGCGGTCGGGCAACCGCTCGAGACCCGCGCCGGGCGCGGGGATGAACAGGCGGAACCATTGGTCGAAACCCATCGGCACGAACTCACCGATGTCGCCGCCGCCCAACGTGACTCGCGACATCGACGGGGTGATCGTTTCCCGGCGGCGAACCCGCAGCCGCAGCGGCCGGCTCACGTCCGGCTTGAGTCGTTGCCTCGTCGTGTCCGTCGTCGCCATACCGATTCCTCCTCGCAGCGCCGCGCGCGTTCTTAAGGGAGCCTAACCTAAGTAGTGCTGCCGTTTTGCGATCTTCCAGGGCAGTCACCTGACCATGACCGCGCCGTCCACCGGCGATGTGCCACGAGGTGCTACGAGGTGCTACGGTCGCACCGTGAAGACGATCAGCCAACGTGAACTGCGCAACGACAACGCCGCGATCATGGCGGGCGTCGAGGCCGGCGAGGTCTACACGGTGACGCGACGAGGTGTGCCGGTGGCCAGGCTCGGCCCCATCGACAGGGAGGCCGACCTGCGGTGCGTCAGGCCTGCGAGATCGCGTCCCGACTTCACGAGCCTCCCCGGGTCGCGAGTGAGGTCAGCACGCAGGACATCCTCACGGATCTGCGCGGCGAGAGATGAGTCGCTGGTACATCGACACCTCCGCAGCGGCGAAACTCCTCGTCGACGAGGAGGAGTCTGCAGCGCTCGCAGACGAACTGGAGGGCCGGCAGCCCGAACTCGTCGCGAGCTATCTTCTCGAGACCGAGGTGCGGCGTGTGGTGCATCGCGTCCCGGCGTTGACGCACGAATCGGCCAGCAGGCTGCTCGACAGCATCGGACTGTACGAATGCCCTCCCTCCCTCTTCCGTGAGGCGGGTCTGCTGCCGGGGTTCGGATTGCGGTCCCTCGATGCGCTCCACCTGGCCACCGCGATCCGGATCGGCGTCGATGCCCTCCTCACGTACGACCTACGGATGCAGGAGGCCGCGCGCGACCTCGGTCTCGCCGTGGTGGCGCCCGGCGCGTCGGGCTGAGGGCGGTAGCTCGCGAACAGCGCGATGTGCATCGACACGACGACTGACAGCGGTTGAAGAACAACACCGACAACATCGACACCGCTCGAACGGCGCGCCCAACCCCCTGACCTGCGGTGATGATGCGAGGCTCATCCTCGATGTCGTCGGTGTTGTTCTTCGATCCGCGGGACGGCGCGCATGCCGGAGAACCCGTTAACCTCGCCAGGGGTGGAGTCCCGGAGGCAGCCGAGCGTGTGTCCGGGGTGGATCACGACGTCGAAGGCGAGGCGCAGTCCAGGAATGGATCCGCCTGACCCAGGGGAGGGTGTCCTCCGGCAGCGGGTGAGGGGTCAGGCGCAGGCGTCGCAGGTGCCGAAGATCTCCAGGGTGTGGGAGACGTTCGTGAAGCCGTGGGAGCGGGCCATCTCGGCCGCCCACTGCTCGGCCGCCGGCTCCTCCACCTCGACGGTGCGGCCGCAGTCGCGGCACACGAGGTGGTGGTGGTGCTCGTCGGATTCGCACAGCCGGTAACGGGCCTCGCCGTCCTCGGCGCGGATCATGTCGACCAGGCCCGTGTCGGCCATGAGGCCCAGGGTGCGGTACACCGTGGCCAGCCCGACGCTGTCGCCACCGCTCCTCATCTTGGCGTGCAGCTCCTGCGCCGACACGAAGTCCGAGGTCTGACGCAGCGTCGCCTCGACGGCGCGACGTTGGCGCGTGTTGCGGCGGTCGGGCTCGGTCATGGTGCTGGAGTGTCCTCTCCTTCGCGCCGCCGGAGTGGGCCGCCGTCGGCTCGACGTCCAACTCTAGTGCCCAGGCCCCGGCCGGCGACTCGGCGGCTCAGACGACGCGCTGACGATCGGTCGGCACGTCGGTCGGTCCGTGCTCGTCGTAGTGGTCGCCGTGGGGGAGTGCAGGTGCCCGTCGTGCACGTAGTCGACGTGGTCCTCGTGCAGCACGGGCTCGTGCTCGCAGTCCGGGCCTCCGTGGACATGGCCGTGCGGGTGGGGGTGTTCGTGATCGGACCCACGGTGGCGATGCCGCACCCGTACGACCACCGCGTGGCCGAGCGCCAGGAGCATGTAGGCGAGGACGGCCAGCACGACGATTGTCCCGCCCGAGGGGGTGTCGGCGTAGAACGACACCGCGACCCCGCCGGTGCTGCACACGAGTCCGATCACCACGGCGATGCCCATGGCGGAGGAGAAACTCCGGGCCACGACCTGGGAGGCCGCGTTGGGCACGATCATCAGCGCCGCGATGAGCAGGAGCCCGACGACGCGCATCGCCACGACGACGGTCACCGCCGTCATCACGGCGAGGGTGATGTTGAGGGCGAGCACGTTGAGCCCGGAGGCCTGCGCGAACTCCGGGTCGTTGGCCACGGCGAACAGCCGGGGCAGCAGGAGCCACGTGGTGATGACGACCGCGGTCGCGAGCACCGCGAAGACGACGAGGTCGCTGTCCGTCGTCGTCGTGATCGCCCCGAACAGGTACTGCGGCAGGCTGGTTCCGCCCGAGGGCGCCCAGCTCATGAGCACCACGCCCAGGGCGATGCCGCCGTAGAACATGATGGCCAGCGCCGTCTCGCCGCTGGTGCGGCCCTTGGCGCGCATCACCTCGATGCCGACGGCGGCCGCCACGGCCGCCACCAACGCGGTGAACACCGGCGCGTTGCCGGTGACCGCGCCGATCGCGACACCCGCGAACGCCACGTGCCCCAGGCCGTCGCCGATGAGGGACAGGCGTCGCTGGACGAGGAAGATGCCGACCATCGGCGCGGCGATCCCGATGAGCAGGGCCGCGAGCAGGGCCCGCTGCATGAACGCGTAGGTGAGGATCTCGGGCACCATCTGCTCAGCCCTCCGCGAGGACGGCGAGATCGTCCTGGGCCTCGGACCTGAGGTCCTGGAGATGGCGGGCGATCGGCACGTCCTTGCGCACGCGGCCGGCCTCGACCGTGACGACCCGCGACAGCAACGACGTCAGCGGACCCATCTCGTGGGTCACCACGAGCAGCGTCGACCCTGCGTCGATGAGGCGCTGGAGCACCTGCGCGAGGACCTTCTGGTTGGCCGCGTCGACCCCGGCCGTCGGCTCGTCCATGACGAGCATCTCGGGCTCGGCGGCCAGCGCCCGGGCGATGAGGACGCGCCGCTGCTGACCACCGGACATCGTGCTCACCTCGTGGGAGGCCAGGTCGCCCAGTCCGACGAGTTCGAGACAGTCGCGCACGATCGCCCGGTCGGCGCGCCCGAGGCGCCCCACGAGCCCGAGCCGGGGCAGACGTCCGCTGGCGACGATCTCGGCGGCCGTGGCGGCGACCGAGGCCGACAGCGTGTGGCGCTGCGGGACGTACCCCAGCAGATGCCGGTCGCGCAGCCGGGCGAGCGGGGTGCCGAAGAGCTCGACCCGCCCCCGAGGTGATCGTTCAGGCCGAGGATCCCCTTGACGAGCGTGGACTTGCCGCTGCCGTTGGCGCCGAGCACCGCGAGACGTTCACCGCGGTCGATGCGCAGCGTCGCGCCCGTGACGACCGGCCGCCGGGCGTACCCGAACGAGGCGTCGACGAGTTCGACGAGAGGGCCGGGCCGATTCACGAACAGCCCTGCCCGGCCTTCAAGGTCTCCAGGTTGGTGCGCATGATGCTGAGGTAGTCCGTCCCTTCCTTGGCGAGGCCCTCGATCGGGTCGAGGACCATCGGCTTCGCGCCGGTCTCGCGGGCCACGGTCTCCGCGATGGCGGGGTTGCCGAGGGTCTCGGCGTAGATCGCCGTGACGCGGTGCTTCTCAGCGTAGTCCGCCACCTTGGCCAGGCGCCCGGCGTCCGGCTCCTGCTCGGGGGACAGGCCGCTGATCGCCGCCTGCTCGAAGCCGTACCGGCCGGCGAGGTAGCCGAAGGCGGCGTGGCTCGTGACCAGCGTCTTGGAGGTGCAGTTCGACAGCGTCGTGCGGTAGGACTCGTCGAGGCTCTTGAGGTCCCCCTCGAAGGCCTGCAGGTTCTTCTCGTAGGTCGCCTTGCCCTCGGGGTCGATCTGCGACAACTGCTGCGCGATCGCCGTGGCGACCTTGCCGTATCGCACGGGGTCGAGCCAGAAGTGCGGATCCACCGTCCCGGCTTCGGCGCCGTGGTCGTGTCCCTCGTGACCGTGTCCCTCGTGCCCGGGCTCCTCGGTGGCCGGGGCACTGGCTCCCGGCGCCGGCTGCTCGTGCTCGTGGTCGTGCCCGTCGCCGTGCTCGTGCTCCTTCGCCGCCTCGGGGTCCGCGACGTCGATGATCGGTTGGTCGACGACGGCGTCGAGCTGCGCGGCCTGGCCCACGTCGAGGTGGTGCTTGACGTTCTGGCTGGTCACGGCCTCGTCGACGGCCGGTTGGATCGTCTTCTCATAGACGGCGAGGTCGGCCTCGGCGACGGTGGCCACGTTCTGGGGCGAGAGCTCCACGTCGTGCGCGTGGCCGCCGGGCTTGGTGAGGTTGGTGACGCTGACCCGGTCACCGCCGATGCGTGCCGTCGCGTACTCCAGCGGGTAGAACCCGACCACCACGTTGACGCCCTTGCCGCCTCCACCGCCCGAGGCTCCGGAGTCGGTCGCCCCCGATCCGCAGGCGGAGAGCAGGAGGGCGGAACAGGCGAGCACGGAGACGGAGGCACGGCGGATCATGCGTCCGAGATTCCTGCAGTTGGTAATGATTGTCAAACTGAGCGGTCGCCGTTGCGCAGGCGGCCGACGATGCCGTCCGAGGGGGCGAGGACGGCGCGCGCCCGGCGCCGAGGATCCGCCTGCCGCCAGGCCACCCCGGCGACGGTGCGTGCGTCCTCGCGGCACGCCCTGGCCGACGAGCCGTCGAGCCGGGCCGCGGGCCCGCCGTAGCGGGCCGTCTCGACGCGCTCGACCAACCGGGTCAGGGCTCCGTCGACCTGCGCATCCGCCGCGAGCCCGCCGTCGCGACCTCCCTCGTGACCCTGATCCGCGGTGCCGTCGCCGCGTCGTCCGGTCGGCGGATCGTGACGCCGCAGGGCCCGCCGGTAGGTCTCGCCGCGGGTGCGGACGGTCGCGGCCGGTGGCGCCTGGATGCCGAGGTCGGCGAGCCGGGCGTCGAGCCAGCGCCAGTGCTCGTCGACGCGCTGCGCGTCGGAGGAGGCGCGGGTCAGCCGCCTGCGGTGCAGCCACGCGGAGGACAGCGGCGAGGCCGCCACCAGGAGCAGGAGGAGGAGCGCGACCCCGGCCACCGTCAGCAGCCCGCCGGTGTCGCCGGACGTGGGCTCCGCTCCCGCGTCGGCGCCGGTGGGGGCGCCGGGATCGGTGTCCCGTTCGGGCCGGCGGTCGGGGGCGCTCTGCCCGGGGGTGGGGGTCGCCGTCGGTTCGGCCGCACCCCCGTCGGGGTCCGCGACGCCGGTGTCGGGAGCCTCGCCGTACTCCGGGGCGAGCGCACCGGTGCGGGACGCCGGCGTCGGCTCGTACCGGACCCAGCCGAGGTCCTCGAGGTACAGCTCGGGCCAGGCGTGGGCGTCGTCGGCACGCACGGTGCGGATCGGTCCGTCGGCCGTGCCGGGCAGGAACCCGGTGGCCATCCGCGCCGGGATCCCCTCCTCGCGCGCCATGAGGATCATGACGCTGGCGAACTGCACGCAGTAGCCCGTCCGATGGGTGAGGAACGCGTCGACGGGGCCGAGGTCGCCGCTGGGGGGCAGGTCGAGGGAGTAGGTGAACGACGGGTCGTCGCGCAGCCAGTTCTGGATGGCGGTGGCCCGTTCGGCCGGGGTCGTCGCACTTTCCGTCACCGTGCCGAGGGTCTCCCGCAGCAGGTCGGTCGATCCGCCGGTGTCGAGGTCCTCCCGCGTCACCGCGCCGGAGCGGAGCAGCGGCCGCACCTCGGAGAGTTGGTCGCCGCCCGTGCGCTCCACGACGTTGAGGTAGGTCATCGAGTAGCTCGAGGGGCGGTCGTCGACGACGAGCATCTGGGAGCCCCGGTCCTGGTTCCACCGGGCGCCCGCGACGGTGCCGCCCACGACCGGGCCGGGGGAGGCGAGATACGGCGCCTCCAGCCGGGTCTCGTCCACGGCGAACGTGCGTGGCTCGGTGCCGACCTCGCCGGAGAGCCCCGGTGGCGGTGAGAACACGGGGGAGTCGGAGGGGACCGCGGTCGGCGAATGGGCCTCCCAGCTGCCCTCGCTGAAGCGGCTCGCGGTGGCCACCCGGATGGGTGGGGGTGCCGGGTCGTCGGTGCGGTAGCGAAGGACGGGGGTCGTGTCGTCGTCGCGCAGGTCGGTGATGAGGTCGGGGCTGGGGGAGAACCCGACCTGCCCGAGGCCGCCCCCGACGCGGCCGAATCCGTCGGCGAGGTAGCGGGTGGGCATGTGCGGCAGGACGCCCGCGACCGGGACCGCGATGAGCAGAGCGCCCGCCACCAGGCCCGCGGCCGTGAAGGAGCGTTCGGTGCCCTGCTCGTCGGAGTTCTCACCGGCCCACCCCCGCAGGGTGCGGCGGTGACCGTCGTAGAGCAGCAGGGCGAGCACGACCGTGAGGGCGGCGAGGTGGTACCAGGGCAGCGCGGTGCCGACGTTGGCGACGGCGGCGAGGAACGGGATGAGCAGGGGGACGGCCGCCAGCAGCGGCCGCCGCAGCGTCACCCCGACCATGTCGGCCACGAGGGCGACGGCGCCGAAGCCTGCGGTGAAGACGAACGTGACGCCGGGGGTGGCGGGGGCCGGTGCCGGGTTGGTCGTGATCGTGTGGATCGCGTCGGCGGTGAGCTCGCGGGCCACCTCCAGGGTGGCCGCGGTGGGCACCACCCAGAGCAGCGCGCTCCCCTCGGAGAACAGCAGCGTCAGCGCGCCGAGCAGGACGAGGGCCTGGGCAGGCGGGGCGAGGGAGCGACTGAGCATCCGTGCGCCGGCCCCGACGAGGGCGACGGTGAGCGCGACACCGAGCAGCGGTCCCCGCCAGGGAGAAGTGAGGAACAGCCCGCCCAGCGGCCAGGCGGACACCATGACGCCGATCGCGATGAGCAGCGCGGGGCGCAGGGCGCGGACGTCCGAGAAACGGTTCACGGCGCCGCCTCGAGGATCAGGGCGTCCCAGGCCTCGCTGTGGGGAGTGCGGGGGTGCACACGGCGACGCTCCAGCCGGCCTGCTCGGCGATCTCCGGGAGGTCGCCCGCGTCTCCGAGGGCGTTGATCAGGCACACGAGCCCGGTGGTGCCGGGTGGCAGCGCGAGCAGGAGGTCGCGGGTCGCCGACGGGTCGGTGGAGCCGGTCGCGAGGACGACGAGCCCGGCCCGCGCCGCGTTCTCGCGGACGAGTTCGACGAACGGGTCCTCGACCGCCATGTACATGCGCTGAGGACGGGCGGTGGTGGGGATCAACGCCAGTGCCAGCAGGGCGTCGTCGCACCGCTCGTGGGTCGCGGTGGACGTGCCTCCCGCGGGCCCGCCCCCGCGGGAGGTGAGCAGGTCGAAGGACATCCCGTCACGGTCGAGGGCCACGGCGACCGAGGCGAGGAGTTCGATGCCCCACTCCAGGACGGCGGGAGCCGCCCGGTCGGCGAGGCGGGGATCGAGGACGAGGAGGGCGTGCCGGGTCGAGGTGCGTTCGTCGTGCCGGGTCATGAGTTCGCCGCGGTGGGCGGTGACCGGCCAGTGGATGCGGCGGAGGTCGTCGCCGGGGCGGTAGTCCCGGATCGAGCCGTACTCCTCGCCGGGGAGGGCGGAGACCCGCCGGGCCACGCCCTCGCTGCGCAGGCTCGACCCGCCGGCGAGTGAGGTGTCGAGCGTGTGGACGCGCGGCAGCACGGTGACGACCCGACGCTCCCCGGCGCTCCACTGACGCATCGAGAACCCGAACGGGTCCTCGCGGGACAGCAGGCACTGCGGGATCTCGTGGCGACCCCGGGTGATGAACGTGACCGTCAGGTCGAGGTTGAACCTTTGCCTGCCGCTCAGCGGGGGGACCAGTGCGCGCGCCGAGCCGCCTCCGAGCGTCGCGGGGAACGGTTGCTCGAGGCGGAGGTGGGGGGTGCGGCGAACGGGGATGAGCCGCAGGGGAGCTTGCCGGCCTGCCCGACCGTGAGGGCCGTGGCGTCGACGTCGGTCTCGACGTCTACTCGAGGTCGAGTCAGCGCGACGAGTGCGGCGGCGAGCGCCACGACGACGACGGCCAGCAGGCCGACGCGGGTGAGGTCGGCGAATCCCAGGAGAGCGCCGGCCGCGGCGAGGGTGGTCCCGGCGGCCGCCGTCGCGCGGCCTCGGTCGGTGAGACCGAGGCTCACGGTCCGACCCGGGCGAGGATCGCCTGCAGTGCCTCCACGGTCGACCCGCGCGACAGCCGGCCCTGGGAGGAGAGCAGGATGCGGTGGTCGAGGACGGGCACGGCGAGGGCCTGCACGTCGTCGGGAAGGATGTGTGCGCGGCCGTCCATGGCGGCGCGGGCGCGGGCGGTGCGCAGGAGCTGCAGCCCCGCACGCGGCGAGGCCCCCAGCCGCAGTTCGGGGCTCGTGCGGGTGGCCCGGATGAGCTCGACGATGTACCGCCGCACCGGCTCGGAGGCGTGGACCCGGCCGATCGCGGTGATGGCCTTGGCCACCTGCTCGGGGTCGGTGACCGGGGTGAGGGCGTCCAGCGGGCTGCCGGCGGAGTAGTGGTCCAGCATGGCGATCTCCGCGTCCGCCGGGGGTACCCCATCGAGATCCGGGCGGTGAACCGGTCGCGCTGCGCCTCGGGCAGGGGATAGGTCCCCTCCATCTCCAGAGGGTTCTGGGTGGCGACCACGAAGAAGGGGGAGCCGAGGGCGTAGGTCGTGCCGTCGACGGTGACCTGGGCCTCCTCCATGCACTCCAGGACCGCGGACTGGGCCTTGGGTGTGGCGCGGTTGATCTCGTCGCAGACGACGACGTCGGCGAAGATCGCGCCCGGCCGGAACCGGAACTCCCGCGTCTGGGGGTCGAAGATGTTGACGCCGGTGATGTCGCTCGGCATGAGGTCGGGCGTGAACTGGATGCGCCGCATGGGGGCGCCGATGGCGCGGGCGAGGGCCTTGGCCAGGGTCGTCTTGCCGACGCCCGGCACGTCCTCCACCAGCAGGTGCCCGCCCGCGAGCAACACCGTGACGGCGATGTCGATGACGTCGTCCTTGCCCTCGATCACTCTGCGGACGGCGTTCGTGAGGTCGGCCGCGAGTGACGTCACGTCCCCGGGGTCGGCCTCGCCGGCCGTCGGCGCCGGGGTCGTCGTCATCGCCTGATCCACGTCGTGTCCTCGCTTCGTCCTGCCCGATGTGGCGGGTGTCCTCCTTCGATGGTGCCCCACGTCACCCCACCCGGGCCACGACGGCCACGCCGTGCGCCCTCCGGCGAGGTCCTCCACATCCCTCCACCGTTCCTGTGCCGGCAGCGTTCTCGATCACCACGATCGCCGAAATGTCCGATAGATGGGGGTCTCGGAGCAGTCTTTCGGCACTTTTTCGGGGCGCTGGAGCGCCTGGAACGGGGTGGTCGCCGAGAGTCCGGGCGGCCGCGACGCGGACGCCGACACCCGCCCCCACCTTCCTCCACCTGCCTGACCTGCATCGATGTATGGATCGGGGAGCTCGGGGGAGCGCGGAGCGTTCCCGAGTGGCGTGAAGTGGAGTAAAGTGGGGGATGCGGGAGTGACTTGGTGGCCAACGGGAGGGGAGGTGCCCGGATGTTCCTCGGTACGCACACGCCTCGCCTGGACGAGAAGGGCCGCCTGATCCTGCCCGCGAAGTTCCGTGAGAAGCTCGCCGGCGGCCTCGTGGTCACCCGGGGGCAGGAGCGCTGCCTCTACGTCTTTCCCATGGACGAGTTCGTGCGCGTCGCCGACGACCTCAAGGCGGCTCCGGTCACGAGTAAGGCGGTGCGCGACTATCTGCGCGTCTTCCTCTCCGGCGCCTCCGACGAGATCCCCGACAAGCAGGGCCGGGTCACCATCCCGCCCGCGCTGCGCCAGTACGCCGGCCTCGACCGCGAGTGCACGGTCATCGGCGCCGGGTCCCGCGTCGAGCTGTGGGACACGGCCGCGTGGAACGCCTACCTCGAATCCACCGAGCAGGCCTTCGCCGACCAGGCCGAGGAGGTGATCCCCGGACTGCTGTGAACCGCATCCCGGCGCCCGCCTGCATCAGGGGTCGTCGTGTTCGCGAGACGCCTCCCTGGCGTCAGGTCTCCACCCACTCGGATCCGACTCCGCCCCGAGGGCTCTTCCCCGCTCCCGGGTCGAGGACGGATCGCCTCCCGAGGTCACTTCCCCGGCCTCGGGCGACGGGCAGGGTGGGGCCCTGGTCCCAGGGCCGCCCGCACCACCGACGACCGACCGACGCAACCGAAGACATCGAACACGAACACGGTCAGCCGTTCCTCAGGACCGGATGGCAGCTTGACCCCCGCATCGAGAGGAGGGCGACCGGATGGACACGACGCCGCGCGACACCGCGGACCGGCACGTGCCGGTGATGCGCGACCGCATCGTGGAGTTGCTCGCTCCGGCGCTGGAGCGCGAGGGCGCCGTCTGTCTCGACGCCACGCTCGGCATGGGTGGCCACACCGAGGCGATCCTCGAGGCGTGCCCGGCGGCGCGGGTGATCGGCCTGGACCGCGACACGCAGGCCATCGACCTGGCGCGGGAGCGACTCACCCGGTTCGGCGACCGGTTCACCGCGGTCCACGCCGTGTACGACGAGATCCCCGAGGTGCTGGCCGAGGTGGGCGTCCGTGCCCTCGACGGGGTGCTCTTCGACCTCGGCGTCTCCTCCCTCCAGCTCGACGAGGTCGACCGGGGTTTCGCCTACCGCACCGACGCGCCGCTGGACATGCGCATGGACCAGACCGACGGGCCGACGGCGGCCGACGTCCTCAACACCTATGAGAAGCACGAGCTCACCCGCATCCTGCGCGAGTACGGCGAGGAGCGATTCGCCGGGCGGATCGCCGCCGCGATCGTGCGGGCCCGAGAAGCGGAGCCGTGGTCGCGTTCCGAACGGCTCGTCGATCTCCTACGATCGGTCGTGCCCGCCGCCTCGCAGCGGTCGGGCGGTCACCCTGCCAAGCGGACGTTCCAGGCTCTGCGCATCGAGGTCAACGCCGAACTGCACGCCCTGGAGCGCGCCGTTCCGGCATCGATCGATGCTCTTGCGCTCGAAGGGCGTGTCGCTGTGCTGTCCTACCACTCGTTGGAGGACAGGATGGTCAAGAGAGTTCTGGGAGCCGGAAGCCGTAGTTCCGCCCCGCCCGGGCTGCCGGTGGAGCTGCCCGAGCATCGGGCGTATCTGCGGTTGCTGACCAGGGGGCCGAAGAACCCGAACCGGGGGAGGTCGCCGCGAACCCGCGGGCAGCATCGGCCAAACTCCGGGCCGCGACCAGGATTCGATCACGAGGGAGGACACGATGAGCCAGATGCCAGCCACCACGGCCCTACGGGCGCCGCGACGGCCGGCCGTCACGCGTCCCGATCTGCGTGTCGTCACCGGGTCCACCCGCGTCGCCGCTCCGCCGCGCCGGCTGCCGTTCGTCCTCTTCTGCTCGGGTCTGCTCGCCGTGGGCCTGCTGGCCCTGCTCTTCATCAACATGTCCCTCGCGCAGGGCGCCTACCAGTTGCACGACCTCCAGTCGCGTTCGGTCGTCCTCAGTCAGGACGAGCAGCAGCTGCGCGAGGAGTTGGCGGTCCTGGAGTCTCCGGCGCACCTGTCGCGGGCGGCGCAGGAGGTCGGCATGGTGCCCGGCACCGTCCCCGCCTTCCTCGACGTGTCCGAGCGCACGGTGGTCGGCGAGGCCAAGCCCGCCCCCACGCCCACGGCGACTCCTTCGGGTTCGGCGGGCACGGCGGGTTCGGCGGGCACGGCCACGGGCTCGGCATCGGAGCCGGCGAAGGCCCCCACCGGAACCGAGACCGCCGGGGGTAACTGACGCCGTGAGTGTGCAGGCGCGCCGCACCTCCGGCCCCGCAGACACGTCGTCCCCCCGCAGCCGCGATCCGCAGGGACGACGTGCCACCCGGCCCGTGGACCCCGGCGACATCGACAGCTTCCCCTCCTCGCCCCGCCGCGCCACCGCCGGTGGGGCATCCGGTGGTGCCGGACGCGACGGCAACGACCGCGGCGGCGGTGGGCGTGGCGGCTCCGGTGGACGTGGCGGTGGAGGCCGTGGCGGAGGCGGTGGAGGTCGCGGCGGATCCGGGTCCACGCGGACGCGTCGAGCGGGCGCACCTGCGGCCAGGCGCCGGGTGCGGACCCTGTTCATCATCACCCTGTTCGTCTTCACCCTCTTCGCGGCCCAGTTGGTGCGCCTGCAGGCCATCGACGCCGGACGCATCGCGGCCGAGGGTCTGGAGGTCCGGTCCCGCATCACGCCGCTGCCGGCGCAGCGGGGAGCGATCCTCGACCACAAGGGAGTTCCGCTCGCGGCGAGCGCGGAGCGTCGGACGATCCTCGTGGATCAGAACCTCGTGTCGACGTACGAGGTCCGCGATCCCGCGACCAAGGAGAAGCGCACCGTCGGTGTCGACGGCGCGGCCGCGGCGCTGGCCCCGCTCCTCGGGCAGAGCGCGTCCGACCTGCGCACCAAGCTGACCGGCACCGACCTCGGGGCCACCGTGGCGACCAAGATCGAGCCGTCGGTGTGGCGGCAGGTCGCGTCGTTGGGCATCCCGGGCGTGGCCTCCCAGGCGGATTCGGTGCGCACCTATCCCGGTGGCGAGCCGGTCGCCCCGCTGGTGGGCTGGGTCGGCCCCGGCGGCAGCGCCAAGGAGGCCGGCGGCGGGCTCGAGTACCTCCTCGACGACACCCTCACCGGCACGCCGGGACGGGCCGTGCGCGAGTACTCCCGCGACAACCGGGTCATCCCCATGGGGCAGCAGGCGATCCAGCCGGCCGTCCCCGGGCGCAACGTGCGGCTCACCATCGACAACGATCTGCAGTACATCGCCCACGACGCCATCGCGCGGCAGGTCGAGGCCATGGACGCCGAGTCCGGCGTCGCGGTCGTCATGGACAAGCAGGGACGTCTGCGTGCCGTGGCCCAGTCGCCCGGATTCGACCCCGAGGACCGCTCGGGCAAGGGTCAGGTGTTCGGCAGCCTGGCGTTCCAGAACACCTTCGAGCCCGGCTCCACGGCCAAGGTCATGTCCATCGGCGCGGCCCTGGCCGAGGGTAAAACGACCCCGACGAGCGTCTACCGCGTCGAGAACCGGCTGCCGCGCTCGGACCGGCGCTTCCGTGACAGCCACGATCACAAGGAGCCGCTGGACCTGACGACGGCCGGCATCGTGGCCCAGTCGAGCAACATCGGCACGATCCTCATCGCCGAGCAGCTCGGCAAGGCCAAGCTCGAGGAGTACTACCGCAAGTTCGGTGCGGGCTCGACGAGCGCGGTCGGGTTCCCCGGCGAGAGCGCGGGCCTGTTCGCGCCGTCGTCGCAGTGGAACGAGACCCAGTGGTACACGCTCATGTTCGGTCAGGGCATGGCGGTGACCGCGGTGCAGGCCGCCGGGGTGTTCCAGACCATCGCCAACAAGGGTGTCCGGGTGCCGGCCTCCCTGGTGGAGGGGAGACCGACGCGAACGGTCGCCTCGAGCCGCGCCCGGCGCCCGACCCCGTCCAGGTGCTCCCCGAGACGTCGGCGGTGGAGATGAGCCGGATGCTCGAGACGGTCGTCAGCGAGAGCGGCACCGCCCAGGCGGCCGCCATCCCGGGCGTGCGCATCGGCGGCAAGACCGGCACCTCCCAGGACCTCGTCAAGGGCGGGTACGTCTCCTCGTTCATCGGCTACGCGCCGGCCGACGACCCGCAGTACGTCGTCGCGGTCATCGTCAACAAGCCCGGCAAGGGCAAGCCGATCTACGGCGGCACGGTCGCCGGCCCGGTGTTCAAGGAGATCATGTCCTACGCCCTCAAGACGACCGGCGCCAAGCCGGGGCCCGTCGTGAGCCAGCACTACCCCCTGGACCGCAAGGAACTCACCCAGGGGATGCCGCAGGATGGGCCGACCCCCGGCGCGGCGCCCGTTCCCGGGGCCGTCGAGGGCACCCCGGAGAGGGTGCCCGACCAGGGCGGCGCCGCGACCTCGGGCGGCAGTGGGACGACGACCTCCGATGCACCATCGTCCCCGGCGGGGCGGTAGTTTCGGTGTCGATGACTCCTCGACGACCTCGTGACGTGACCCCGGTGCGGGTCGGTGACCTCACCTCCCCGGCGATCCGCCTCATCGGCGACCCCGAGATCACGGTCACCGGTGTCGGCCTCGACAGCCGCACCGTGGTTGCCGGCGACCTCTACGCCGGGATGCCCGGCTCCAACGCCCACGGGGCCTCGTTCGCCTCCGGCGCCATCGCCTCGGGGGCCGGCGCCGTGCTCACCGACGAGGCGGGTGCGGTGATGGTCCGCGAGGCCGAGGCCGAGGCCGAGGGCGACGCCGACGTGCCGGACGTGCCGATCCTCGTCACCCAGGACCCCCGCGCCGTCCTCGGTGAGGTCTCGGCCCGGGTGTACGGGCGGCCCGCGGGGCGGGTGCGCTCGGTGGGGATCACCGGCACGAACGGCAAGACCACGACGGCCTACCTGCTCGACGGCGCCCTGCGCGCCCTCGGCGAGAAGACCGGGCTCGTCGGCACGATCGAGACGCGGGTCGGCGACCGGCGGGTGCCGAGCACACGCACCACCCCGGAGTCCTGTGACCTGCACGGATTGCTCGCGGTCATGGTCGAGGAGGGCGTGGGCACCGCCACGATGGAGGTCTCGAGCCACGCGCTGGTCCTGCACCGCGTCGACGGCATCGTCTACGACGTCGCCTGCTTCACCAACCTCAGCCAGGACCACCTCGACTTCCACCACACGATGCAGGACTACGCCGCGGCCAAGGCCGAGCTGTTCACGCCCGAGCGGGCGAGGCGCGGCGTGGTGTGCGTCGACGACGACTGGGGTCGGTCCGTGGCCGACGGCGCCGGGATCCCCGTCAGCACCGTCGCGAACTCACCCGATCGCGGGGCCGACTGGGTCATCTCCTCCGAGCCGGGGGAGTCGGCCTTCGTCCTCACCGCCGCCGACGGGTCGGCCGAGCTCGACCTGCGCTCCCCGCTGCCCGGCGACTTCAACCGGACGAACACCGCGGTCGCCGCCCTGGCGCTGCTCGCCCTCGGCTACCCGGCCGCCGACGTCCAGCGCGCCCTGGAGGCCCCCACGACCGTGCCGGGTCGCGCCGAGCGCATCGACCTCGGGCCGGACGCGCCGCTGGTCATCCTCGACTTCGCCCACACCCCCGACGCCGTGTCCTCCGTGCTCGGCGCGCTGCGCCCCGGTGCGCGCGAGCCGCTCGTCGCCGTGCTCGGTGCCGGCGGCGGTCGCGACCCCGGCAAACGCGCGGGCATGGGCCGCGCCGCCGCCGAGCAGGCCGACCTCGTCGTGGTCACCGACGACAACCCGCGCCACGAGGACCCGGCCACCATCCGCGCCGCCGTCCTCGCCGGCGCCCGCACCTGCATCGACACAGGTCAGGCGCACGCCACCGACGTCACCGAGATGGACGGCCGCGAGCTCGCCATCGAGTCGGCGCTGCGTCTGGCCGGGCCCGGCGGCACCGTCGCGGTGCTCGGCAAGGGGCACGAGGACGGCCAGGAGATCCGCGGCACGATCCACCCCTACGACGACCGGAGCGCCGTCTCCCGCGCCTGGCGACGCATCCGGGAGGGAGCGTCATGATCCCCCTCACCCTCGCCGAGATCGCCGACATCACCGGCGGGCGTCCGATCGCGCCGACCGACGCGGTCGACACGAACGCACCCGACGTCGCGTTCGCGCGCGTCCTCATCGACGGTCCCGTCGTCACCGACTCCCGCGAGGCCGGGCCCGGGTCCCTCTACGTCGCGCGCGTCGGTGAGCACGCCGACGGCCACGTGTACGTGCCCGCGGCCCGCGCGGCCGGGGCGGTCGCCGCCCTCGTGACCCGCCCGGTGGCCGAGCTGCCCGCCGTGCTCGTCGAGGACGTGCAGGAGGCCTTCGCCGCGCTGGCCCGCGAGATCGTGCGCCGGCAGGTGCAGGACGTGGGCCTCGTCGTCGTCGGCGTCACCGGGTCCTCCGGCAAGACGACGACCAAGGACCTGCTCGCCCACGTCCTATCCGGACACGCCGAGACCGTCGCCAACGTCGGCTCCCTCAACTCCGAGGTCGGCGTCCCGCTCACCGTCTGCCGGGTCACCCCGAGCACGCGGATCCTCGTGCTGGAGATGGGCGCCCGCGGCATCGGGCACGTCGACTACCTCACCGGCATGGCCACACCGCGCATCGGCATCGTGCTCAACGTGGGCTCGGCCCACCTCGGGGAGTTCGGCTCGCGCGAGGTCATCGCGACGGCCAAGGCCGAACTCGTCGAGGCCCTCCCGACCGGCGGGCTCGCGGTGCTCAACGCCGACGACGACCTCGTGCGCGGCATGGCCGGGGCGACCTCCGCGCGCGTCATGCTCACCGGCCGGGCGGCGGACGCCGACGTGCGCGCCACCGACGTCACCCTCGCCGGCTCGGGCGCGCCCTCCTTCACCCTGCACGCCGCCGGCGAATCCTGGCCGGTGCGGATGTCGCTGCTGGGTGAGCACCAGGTCGACAACGCGCTCGCCGTCGTCGCGGCCGCGCTGGAGGTCGGCATGACGCCCCCGCAGATCGTCGAACGGCTCGAGAGCGCCACCACCGCCAGCCGCTGGCGCATGGAGCGTCACGACCGGACCGACGGTGTCGTCGTCGTCAACGACGCCTACAACGCCAACCCCGATTCCATGGCCGCCGCGCTGCGCACGCTGGCCCGCATGGAGCGCTCCGGACGAACCGTCGCGGTGCTGGGCGGCATGTACGAGCTCGGACCCGACTCCGCGGCCGAACACCGCCGGATGGGTCGGTTGGCCGCCGACCTGGGCGTCGACGTCCTCCTGGCCGTCGCGCCCGACGCCGCGGCCATCGCCGACGGCGCCGCCGATCACGCACCGACCGGCCCGATCGAGGTCTACCGCGCCGACACCCTCGACGCGGCTCAGGCCGTCCTCGAGGACGTCCTGGTCGCCGGAGACGTCGTGCTCCTGAAATCCAGCAGGGATGCCGGTCTCCGTCTCCTCGGTGACCGTCTCGTCGGTCAGGAGGACCCCGCATGAAACCCGTGCTCGCCGCGACCGTGGTCTCCCTCGTCATCGCGCTCTTCGGGACGCCCCTGTACATCAAGTTCCTCGTGCGGCGGGGGTACGGGCAGTTCATCCGCGACGACGGCCCGACGACGCACCACACCAAGCGCGGTACCCCCACGATGGGCGGCGCCGTCATCATCGCGGCCACCGTCATCGGCTACTTCTTCGCCCACCTGGTGACGATCACGCCCTTGTCGCCGAGCGTCCTGCTGGTCATGTTCCTCATGGTCGGGCTCGGCATCGTGGGGTGGGCCGACGACTTCATCAAGATCAGCAAGGCGCGCAGCCTCGGCCTACGGTCGTGGCAGAAGTTGCTCGGACAGTTCGGCGTCGGCACGGTCTTTGCTCTGCTGGCGCTGCAGTTCCCCGCCCCCAACGGCTCCACGCCCGCCTCGACGTCGATCTCGTTCCTGCGGGATCTGCCGATCGATCTGTTCCTGTGGGGCCCGGGGATCGGGTTCGTGCTGTTCGTCGTGTGGATCAACCTGCTCATCGCCGGCACGAGCAACGGCGTCAACCTCACCGACGGTCTCGACGGCCTCGCCACCGGCGCGACGATGTTGGTCGCGGGCGCCTACATCCTCATCGGCATCTGGCAGTTCAACCAGCGCTGCGCCCGGCCGGGGGCGTACGCCTCCCTCTGCTACCAGACCCCGCACCCGCTCGACCTCGCGATCTTCGCGGCCGCGCTCATGGGTGCCTGCGTCGGATTCCTGTGGTGGAACGCCTCGCCCGCCAAGATCTTCATGGGCGACACGGGCTCGCTCGCCCTCGGCGGCGCGCTGGCCGGGCTCGCGATCGTCACCCGCACCGAGCTGCTCATGGTCATCCTCGGCGGGCTGTTCGTCATCATCACGATGTCGGTCATTATCCAGGTCGCCTCGTTCAAGCTCACCGGCAGACGCGTGTTCCGCATGGCGCCGCTGCAGCACCACTTCGAGCTCAAGGGCTGGAACGAGGTCACCATCGTCATCCGGTTCTGGATCGTCGCCGGCATGTGCGTCGGCCTGGCCCTGGGCTTGTTCTACATGCCGTGGATCGTCGTCGGAGGTGCGTTGTGACCGTGAGGTGCGGGGAGAACCCGCCGGCCGCTCGGGTCCGCTGGACCACCGCGGCGCCGACTGGGCCGGGTTGCGGGTGCTCGTCACCGGGCTCGGCGTCAGCGGATTCGCCGCCGCCGATGCGCTGCTCGAACGTGACGCCGTCGTGCGCGGCGTCGACGCGAGCACGTCGGAGGGCCTGGCCGAGCGCTGCCGCATCCTCGAGGTGCTCGGCGCCGAACTCCTCATGGGTGAGGCCGGCGAGGCCGCGCTGGAGGACCCCGCGGGTCTGCTCACCGACATCGACCTCGTCGTGACCTCCCCGGGCTGGCGCCCCACGAGCCCCGTGTTCGTCGAGGCCGACCGGCGCGGGATCCCCGTGTGGGGCGAGGTCGAACTCGCGTGGCGCATGCGGCCCGAGGGTGCGGCGCCGTGGATCACCATCACCGGGACCAACGGCAAGACGACGACTGTTCAGATGCTCGCCTCGATCTTCGCCGCGGCCGGTCTGCGTTCGCGCAGCGTCGGCAACGTCGGCACGCCGATCATGGAGGCCGTCCTCGACCCGGAGCCGTACGACGTGCTCGCGGTCGAACTCTCCAGCTTCCAACTGCACTGGCAGCGCTCGATCTCGCCGGTCGCCTCCGCCTGCCTCAACGTCGCGCCCGACCACGTCGACTGGCACGGCTCGCTCGAGGAGTACCGCGCCGCCAAGGGGCGGGTGTATCAGAACACCCACGTCGCGTGCGTCTACAACGTCGCCGACCCGGTCACCGAGGAACTCGTGCGCGAGGCCGACGTCGTCGAGGGATGCCGGGCGGTCGGGTTCACCACCGGGGTCCCGTCCCTCTCGATGGTCGGAGTCGTCGACGACGTCCTGGCCGACCGCGCCTTCGTCGAGAACCGTCGGACCTCGGCGGCCGAGCTCGGCACGATCGAGGACCTGCGCCGCGGCAGCGTCGAGCCCGCGCCCCACGTCATCGCCAACGCCCTGGCCGCGGCCGCCCTCGCCCGGGCCGCCGGCGTGAGCGCCACCGCGGTGCGCGACGGGCTGCGGGCGTTCACCCCCGAGGCCCACCGCATCGCCGAGGTCGCGGTCACGGGTGGGGTCACCTGGATCGACGACTCCAAGGCGACCAACCCGCACGCCGCGTCCGCCTCGCTGCGGGCCTTCGAGAACGTCGTGTGGATCGCCGGCGGGCTGCTCAAGGGCGCCGACGTCGACGATCTCGTGCGCGAGAACGCCGGCCGTCTGCGCGGCGTGGTCCTCATGGGCCGTGACCGCGCACGCATCGCCGAGGCCCTCGCCCGACACGCCCCGGACGTCCCCACGATCGACGTCGAGGCCACCGACACTGGGGCGATGGCATCGGTCGTCGAGGCCGCGGCCGGGCTCGCGCGCGAGGGTGACGTCGTGCTCCTCGCCCCCGCGGCGGCGTCGATGGACATGTTCCGCAACTACGAGGCCAGGGGCGATGCGTTCGCCGAGGCCGTCAGAGCCCGGTCGGGCGCCTGAGCGACCGCAGGCCGGGAACGCGCACGGGTATCGAGAGCGATCGGAAGGGGTGAGCGGTGAGCACGTCCACGCGACGTCCGACGACCTCGGCGGCGGCCCGCCGCCGAGCGGGCCACGACGACGAGGAAGGGCCCCCGGAGCAACACCCGTTCTGGGCTCGGCTCGAATCCCCGCTGTCGACGTACTACCTGCTCATCGCCGTGGTCTCGAGCCTGACGATCATCGGACTGGTCGAGGTGCTCTCGGCATCCTCGGTGGCCTCCCTGGTGGCCCGTGACTCCTCGTACTCGCTCTTCGGACGTCAGGCGATGTTCGCGGTCCTGGGCGGGATCGCAGCGCTCATCGCCTCCCGCATCCCGGTGCTCATGTGGCGCCGTCTCGCGCTGCCGATCTTCCTCGCCGCGGTGGCCCTGCAACTCCTCGTCTTCGTGCCCGGTCTCGGTCGCGACGTCGGCGGCAACCGCAACTGGGTCGACATCGCCGGCATCGGACTCCAGCCCTCCGAGCTCGGCAAGGTCGCCCTCGTCCTTATTTGCTCCCTGACGCTGGCGACCAAACGGCACCGCATCCACCAGTGGCAGCACGTCATCGTCCCGGCTCTCGTGCCCTTCGGTGGCGTCGTGGTGGGACTCGTGCTCCTCGGGCGCGACCTGGGCACCGCCCTCGTCCTCATCGCGATCATCGCCGGCATCATGTGGGCGGCCGGGGTGTCGTGGAAGCTGTTCGCCGGGGTCGGCGTGCTCGGCGCGGCCGGCGTCGCGGCCCTCGTCGCGTTCAGCGGCAACCGCATGTCCCGCATCGACCAGTGGCTCAACTGCACCGACGTCCACCAGTGCTGGCAGACACGGCACGGCCAGTTCGCCCTCGCCGACGGCGGGATCATCGGCCGCGGGCTCGGTCAGAGCGTCGAGAAGTGGCTGTGGCTGCCCGAGCCGCACAACGACTTCATCTTCGCCATCATCGGTGAGGAACTCGGCCTCTGGGGCACCCTGCTCGTCATCGTGCTGTACGCCCTGCTCGCCCTCGCCTGCTACCGCGTGGTCATGCACAGCGACGACCAGTTCGTGTGCCTGGCCACCACGGGCGTCATGGTGTGGATCGTCGTCCAGGCCATGATCAACATCGGCTCGGTGATCGGCCTGCTGCCCGTCATCGGTGTGCCGTTGCCGCTGGTCTCCTACGGCGGGTCCGCACTCGTCACCAACCTCGGGGCGTTGGGCATGGTCATCGCCTTCGCCCGCAGCGAACCGGCGTGCCGTCAGGCCCTCGCCGGCCGCCCCGGCCTCTGGCAGCGCACGGGACGGGCGTGGCGTGAGCGAGACGGCCTGCGGATGCCGTCCCTGCCCCGGCCCCGCACCTCGAAACGAAAGGACCGATGATGCGATCCGTCGTCCTCGCAGGAGGGGGTCGGCGGGGCACGTGTCACCGTTGCTGGCCCTCGCGGACTGCCTGCGCCGCCGCCACCCCGAGGTGGAGATCACGGCTCTCGGCACCGCCGCCGGTCTCGAGTCGCGGCTCGTCCCGGCCCGCGGTTATCGGCTCGAGACGATGCCCAAGGTCGTCTTCCCCCGGCGTCCAGGCACGGACGTGTTCTCCCTGCCGGGCCGTCTCGGCGGGGCCGTCCGCGCGGCCGACCGGGTCGTCGCGGGTGCGGACGTCGTCGTCGGGTTCGGCGGCTACGTCGCCAGCCCCGCCTATCTCGCGGCCCGTCGCCGCGGCATCCCGATCGTCGTGCACGAGCAGAACGCCCGGCCCGGGCTGGCGAACAAGCTGGGGGCCAGGCTCACCCGCCACGTGGGGGTCACGTTCGACTCCACCCCGCTGCCGCACGCTCAGGTCGTCGGGATGCCCCTGCGTCGCGAGATCGCCGACCTCGACCGCTCGGCGGTGCGCGAGCCGGCGCGCGAGTCCTTCGGCCTCGACCCCCACACCCCGACGTTGCTGGTCACCGGCGGGTCGCTCGGTGCCAAGCGGCTCAACGACGCGTTCGCCGTCGCCGCGCCGCAGATCCGTGCGGCCGGTGTCCAGGTCCTCCACCTGTGCGGGCGGGGCAAGGAGTTTCCGCCGCCGATCGGCGAAGGGCCGGCCTACGTCGTCCGCGAGTACGCCGACCGCATGGAGCTGGCCTATGCCGCAGCCGATCTCGTCGTGGCGCGGTCGGGGGCCAACACGGTGTGCGAGCTCACCGCCGTCGGGTTGCCCGCCGTGTACGTGCCGCTGCCGATCGGCAATGGCGAGCAGCGCGTCAACGCGACCGACGTCGTCGGGGCGGGCGGTGGCCTCCTCATCGACGACACCGACCTGACGCCGGCGAGGATCCTCTCGGACGTCATGCCGCTGATCACCGACGCCGACCGGGTGCGCGACATGGCGGCCGCTGCGGCCTCGTGCGGGCGGCGCGACGCCGACGAGATGCTCACCGACATGGTGGAACGGGCCGTGGCGCAGGGGGACGGCGATGACCGACCTGCCGTTCACCACGCGCTTCGACCTCGGCGTCGACGTGCCGCCCGCCCGTGAGCTCGGCCGCATCCACGTGCTGGCCGCCGGGGGAGCGGGCATGTCGGCGATCGTCCGGCTGTTCCTCGACGGCGGCCTCGTCGTCAGCGGCTCCGACGCCCAGGACTCGGCGGTGCTGGACTCCCTGCGTGAGCGGGGCGCCACCATCCATGTCGGCCACGACCCCGCCCACGTCGCGGGCGCCGACACCGTCGTCGTGTCCTCGGCGGTGCGCGAGGAGAACGTCGAACTCGCCGCCGCCCGGACCGCCGGGATACGCATCCTGCACCGCTCCCAGGCCCTGGCGAGTCTCATGAGCGGACACGCCCGCGTGGCCGTGGCCGGCGCCAACGGCAAGACGACGACCACCGCGATGCTCACCGTCGCGCTGCTGGCGGCCGGTGCCGACCCGTCCTTCGCCATCGGCGGCGAGCTCGTCGGCCTCGGGGTCAACGCCCGCCTGGGCTCGGGCGAGGCGTTCGTCGTCGAGGCCGACGAGAGCGACGGCACCTTCCTCGCCTATCGCCCCGACGTCGCCGTCATCACCAACGTCCAGCCCGACCACCTGGACTTCTACGGCACGTTCGACGTGGTGCGCGCCGCCTACCAGATGTTCGCCGAGAGCGGGTCGGCGCGGTTGCTCGTCACCTGTTCCGACGACCCCGGCGCCTGGGATCTCGCCTGTGCCCGGCGGGAGGCCGGTGCGCTCGTCGTCACCTACGGCACCGACGACCGGGCCGACCTGCGCCTCGTCGACGTCGTGGGCGAGGGGCTGTCCGGACGCGCCCGCCTCGCGGTGCGCGGTACCGACTCGCCCGTCCTCGAGGGCGCCGAGCCGGGGGAACGGGCCCGGGCCGCAGTCGAGGCCCTCACGACCCTCGACGGACTGGGGCTCGAGGTGGCGCTGCCGGGCGTGCACAACCTGCTCGACGCCGCCGCCGCGCTGCTCGCGGCCGTCGTCGGTCTCGGTGCCGACCCGCAGCAGGTCCTCGCCGGTCTGGCCGGATACAGCGGGACCCGTCGCCGGTTCGAGGCCAAGGGCGAGGTCGGCGGCATCCGCGTCGTCGACGACTACGCCCACAACCCGGCCAAGGTCGAGGCCGTCGTCGCGGCCGGCCGTCAGGTCAGCGCGCCCGGCCGGCTCGTCGTCTGCTTCCAGCCCCACCTGTTCAGCCGCACCCGCGACTTCGCCGACCGCTTCGCCCAGGCGCTGTCCGGCGCCGACGTCGTCGTCCTCACCGACATCTACCCCGCCCGCGAGGACCCGATGCCCGGGGTGAGTTCCGAGCTCGTCTCGGCTCCGCTCGCCGCCACCGGCACGACCGTGCACGACGTCGTCGGGTTGGACGCGGCCGTGGCCCGCCTGCGCGACGTCGTACGACCGGGTGACCTCGTCCTCACCGTCGGGGCCGGATCCGTGACGACCGTGGGGCCGCGTCTGCTGGAGGAGCTGGCGGGAGTGAGCACGTGAGTTCCTCGACCGCGCCCACGCGGCCGACCCGGCGTCGCCTGGCCCGGCTGACCGCCTGGGTCGCGCTCGCGATCGTCGTCGCCGCCGGCGCGGTGGCCGCGCTGCTATGGTTCGCCCCGTTCCTCCGGGTGGAGCAGGTGGAGTACCGGACCGACCCGTCCCGGATGGGTGCCCTGCAGCAGGCGGCGCCGGTCACCAAGGGTGAGCCTCTAGTTCAGGTCGATACTTCTCGGGTGCGCGACGCGGCGCTCTCGACGCGCCTGTTCAGTGCGGTGACCGTCTCCCGCGCCTGGCCGTCGACGCTCGTCGTCGAGGCGACGCCGCGGGTTCCGGTCGTCGCCGTCACCGGTCCCGGGGTCACCGGGTTCCACCTCGTCGACGCCGACGGCGTGGCCTTCGAGACGGTGAGCTCGGTGCCCGACGGCGTCCAGAGCGCGACCACGGCCGACCCCAAGAACCCGACCATGCTGCGCGCCCTGGCCTCCGTCGTCGCCGGCCTCACGCCCGACCTGCGCACCTCGGTCGAGCAGGTGCGGATGAACGCCGCGGGCACGATCACCCTGACCGTCGACGACGTGGACGTGACCTGGGGCGATGCGAGCGACAGCCGCCTGAAGACCGCCGTCGTCCGTGACCTCGTCGAGCGGGAGGGGGTCGCGCGGATCGACGTCTCCGCACCCATGGCGCCCGTCACCTCCGCCGACCGTGACACGGCCCCGACGACACCGGCAGGGCAGGCGGCCACCCGCTCACCAGGCAGCTCACCGAGTGCCCCGAGCACGCGGGGGACGCGGACGCCGCGCACCGGCGGGGGGACCGGCACGCCGAGCGCGGCGTCCACCGACGAGGCGGACTCCACCGCGGGCACCGGGGCCGGAGAGAGTGGGACGAGGCGGGGAACGCCCACCGACACGTCGTCCCGCACCCCGGGAGGCTCCGGTACCCGAACCGGTTGACCTGCGGGCCCCTCCCGGCAGCCGACTCGCGGGGCGGGAGCCATCGCCCCGACGATCGGTACTGCTAGACGTCAATGAGAGGTCAAGGGTTGGGAAAGTCCCCCCGGGATGGCAGGCTGGGCCACCGACCGTCCATTACGATGGGCGCGGACAGTAGTGAGTAACGCTGCGACTCGCCGGAGATCGGCACGTGAGCCGAACCTGCGGTCCCAGCTCATATCGTGGTTCCGACACCTCGTGTGTCGATCCGCACGACCGAAAGATCGTCTTCAGGAGAGGCCCCCGTCGTGGCAGCACCGCAGAACTACCTGGCCGTTATCAAGGTCGTCGGCATCGGTGGGGGCGGTGTCAATGCCATCAACCGGATGATCGAGGTCGGCCTGAAGGGCGTCGAGTTCATCGCCATCAACACCGACGCGCAGGCCCTGCTCATGAGCGACGCCGACCTCAAGCTCGACGTGGGCCGTGAGCTCACGCGTGGGCTCGGCGCCGGCGCCGACCCCGAGGTGGGCAAGAAGGCGGCCGAGGACCACGCCGAGGAGATCGAGGAGGCGCTCAAGGGCGCCGACATGGTCTTCGTCACCGCGGGTGAGGGTGGTGGAACCGGTACGGGTGGAGCGCCGGTCGTCGCCAAGATCGCCAAGTCCATCGGCGCGCTCACCATCGGCGTCGTCACGCGTCCGTTCACCTTCGAGGGTCGCCGTCGCGCCAACCAGGCCGAGTCCGGCATCGGCGCGCTGCGCGAAGAGGTCGACACGCTCATCGTCATCCCCAACGACCGACTGCTGTCGATCAGCGACCGCGCGGTCTCCATGCTCGACGCCTTCCGCAGCGCCGACCAGGTGCTGCTCTCCGGTGTCCAGGGCATCACCGACCTCATCACCACCCCGGGTCTGATCAACCTCGACTTCGCCGACGTCAAGTCGGTCATGCAGGGTGCGGGTTCGGCACTCATGGGTATCGGGTCGGCCCGCGGCGAGGATCGTGCCGTCCAGGCCGCCGAGCTCGCGATCAGCAGCCCGCTGCTCGAGGCCAGCATCGACGGCGCGCACGGTGTGCTCCTGTCGATCCAGGGTGGCAGCGACCTCGGTCTGTTCGAGATCAACGAGGCCGCCCGCCTGGTGCAGGAGGCCGCGCACCCCGAGGCCAACATCATCTTCGGTGCGGTCATCGACGACGCCCTCGGCGACGAGGTCCGCGTCACGGTCATCGCCGCCGGGTTCGACGGTGGCAGCCCGCAGCGGCGCACCGACGACCGTCAGCAGCAGCAGGGCGGTGCCGCTCAGCCGCAGCAGCGTCAGCAGCAGATGCCCCCGCAGCAGGGTCGTCAGATGCCGCCGCAGCAGCCGCAGGGTCAGCCGCGCGAGGGCCTGGGCCAGCCGGTCATGCCTCGCCAGGGTCAGGTGCCCCGTCAGCCGGAGCCGCAGGAGCGCCAGCCGCAGCAGGTCCAGCCGGCGGGCGTGCAGCCCGGTCACGAGCCGATGCCGCAGCGTCAGGCCCAGCCGCGTCAGCACCCGGCGCCCCAGCGTCAGGCACAGCCGGCGCAGGGTGGCGGTCAGCAGCAGCCCGGTCGTCCGCCCCGCACGGTGACCTTCGACGAGGGCGACGACCTCGACGTGCCCGACTTCCTCAAGTAAGCGGTCCGTGTTCGCGTGGCGTGCGCAGACGGAGTGTCCATCCCGCGAGGGTGGTGACACCCGGGCGCACGCCACGCGTGCGTTCGTGGACCGGGGCTTCACCGAGGCCGCCCCGTCGGTGGGTGTGTCCACGGGTGACTTCGCCGGCCTGAACCTCGGTGGTCACGTGGGCGACGACCCCGACGCGGTCGAGGCCAATCGGCGTCTTCTCGCCGCCGACATCGGTGTTCCCCGTTCCCACCTTCTCTTCATGAATCAGGTGCACGGCGCCGACGTGGCCCTCGCCACCGGCCCGTGGGAGGGGAGGCGCCTCGCGTCGACGCGGTCCTCACCACCACTCCCGGCCTGGCGCTCGGTGTGCTCGTCGCCGACTGCACCCCGATCCTCCTGGCCGATCCCGAGGCCGGAGTCGTCGGGGCCGTGCATGCCGGTCGCCCGGGACTCGTCGCCGGGGTCGTCGACGCCGCCGTCTCGGCCGCGCGCGATCTGGGGGCGACGCGGCTCACCGCCGCCGTCGGGCCGAGTGTCTGCGGCCGGTGCTATGAGGTGCCGGAGGCGATGCGGGAGGAGGTCGCGGCGGCCCACCCGGTGTCGGCCACGGTGTCCTGGACGGGCACACCCGCCCTCGACGTCGCGGCCGGCGTCGTCGCGCGACTGAACGCCCTCGACGTCGACGTCACGTGGGTGCCGGGGTGCACGCGGGAGTCGGCGCGGTTCTACAGCTACCGCCGTTCGGCCCGCACGGGACGCACCGCCGGTGTCGTGTCGGTGTGGTCGCGGTGAGTGATCGGCGCGCCGAGCTGGCGCAGAACCTGACCGCCCTCCGCGAGCGCATCGCGGCGACCGGCGCCGACCCCACGGTCATCGTCGTCACCAAGTTCTTCCCCGCCTCCGACGTGGCGTCGCTGGTCGAGCTCGGGGTCACCGACATGGGTGAGAACCGCGACCAGGAGGCCTCCGCCAAGGTGGCCGAACTCGAGGAGCTCGGATCCCGCCCGGAGCGGGTCCATTTCATCGGGCAACTGCAGACCAACAAGGCCGCCTCGGTGGCCGCCTACGCCGACGTCGTCCACTCGGTCGACCGGGTCAAGCTCGTCGGGGCCCTGGAGAGGGGGCGCGTGCGGCCGGTCGCGAGCTGGAGGTGCTCCTGCAGGTCGACCTCGAGGTCGACAGCGACGGCCGCGGGGGAGCGGCGCCGGATCAGCTCCCCGCCCTGGCGGAGCGTGTCGCAGGCAGCGACGTGCTCACCCTGCGGGGCGTGATGGCGGTCGCGCCGCTGGGCGCGGACCCCGACGAGGCCTTCACCAGGCTCGCCGACCTGCACCGACGTCTCCTGCTCGACCACCCGGACGCGACGTGGATCTCGGCCGGGATGAGCGGCGACCTGGAGGCCGCCCTGGCCCATGGCGCGACTCACGTGCGTGTCGGGTCCGCAATCCTGGGCGGTCGACCACCGGCCCGCTAGCGTGGGCCCCAACACGGCCGACTTCGCGCACCCGCGTCCTCACGCGGGCCCCGAGGCCGTCCCCGACACAAGAGAACGAGCATGCAGGTGGGAGCACACTGATGGCTGGAGCACTGCGTAAGGCCTGGGTGTACCTCGGTCTGGCCGACGAGGAGGACCGCGAGGTGCGCTACGAGGACGAGGACGCCCCCCGGGTCGTCGAACGTCACCGTGTCGAGGACGTCGACGCGCGCGACGGTGAGCGCGAGCCCCGCACCGAGCGGCGCGAGGCCGTCCGTGACGAGCCGCGCCGGGCGCCCCGGGAGGAGGATCACGACACCGGTACCGTGATCCCCGCACCCGTCGCGCGTGAGCGTCGCGGGTCGCACGTCGCTCTCGCCCCCGTGGAGGAGCGGCGCAGCGCGGAAGTCACCCCGTTTCCGCGCCGTACCCCGGTGAGTGAGGTCGTGAAGGACGTGGATGTGTCAGGTGTTCACCGGATCTGCACGATCCACCCGCGGACGTACAACGAGGCCAAGAAGATCGGCGAGACCTTCCGTGAGGGCACCCCGGTCATCATGAACCTGTCGGACCTCGACGACGCCGACGCCAAGCGGCTCGTCGACTTCGCCGCCGGCCTCGTGTTCGGCCTGCAGGGCACGATCGAGCGGGTCACGAACAAGGTTTTCCTGCTGTCCCCGGCCAACCTCGAGGTGACCTCGAGCGACGGCGACGGCACCCGTGTACGCCGCGGGCTTTTCAATCAGAGCTGACCGACCGCGATACTGGACCACATGGCACCTCTGCTCGCGATCCTCGTCACCGTTCTCAACCTCTACCTGTTCGTTCTCATCGCGCGTCTCGTCGTCGACTGGATCCAGGTGTTCGCGCGCGACTGGCGGCCCACGGGTTTCGTGCTCGTCATCGTCGAGGGGATCTACACCCTCACCGATCCGCCCCTGAAGGCGCTGCGCAAGGTCATCCCGCCGTTGCGGCTCGGCGGAATCGCCTTGGACCTCGCGTTCATCGTGCTGTTCATCGGCCTGTCGTTGCTGATCAGCGTCCTCAGCAGGCTGGCTCTGACCGTCTGAGACTCTCCGCTGTCCTGGGAGGCTGCGTGCGCAGCCTCCCAGCGGGACATCAGCGCTTGGTGTGCACCACCTGGTCGACCTGGCTGCCGCCCGTGGCGGCGTCCTTCTTGTCGCGCCGTTTCTCCTTGAGGGACTTGGTGCTCTTCTTCGACATCGACTGTCGAGGTGACTTGTCGGACATGGTCCATCTCCCTTTGAGAGCCGCGCGGCTCCATCTGTCGACGGTACGCCGCGCCTGGCCCGAAGTCACCCGAACGGGCGTCGGGACCTGAGCGGCGCGCGCGTCCGGGGCTCTGACGAGCCACGATTCCTCGATGTGGCGTGCGGTCTCGCGCAGATGCCGGTCGACGCGCGATGACCGTGAACCCCCGACCATCGTGGGATCGACCTCGCCCCGGTAGCCGGCGACGAGCTCGGCGGCCTCGAGCGCCTTGACGCGGCGCAGCACGCCGGAACACCCCACCGGCGCTGTGGTCGACGTAGCGCAGTTTCGACGGTGCCCAGAGCAGGCCGACGGGGTGCGCGGCATGATGAGCGGCGCGCACCCCGTGGGTGGGAAGGTCGGCACATGGCTTGTGCCCGGTGTCGGCCTCCCGGTGCCCGGCAGATCGGTCTTTGTGTCAGTCGGCGCGGTTCTGGCCGTGACGCAGGATGTCCCACGACTGGTTTCCGCCGAAGCGGCCGGCCGTCGGCAGGCAGCGGTACTGCTGGATCGCAGCTCGTTCAGGCGGGGTGTAGCCGCGGGGGTTGTTGGCGTCGAGGCACTTCCCCGTCTTCCGGTTGATGAGTCGCATGTAGGTCGATCCGGGGACGGTGACGCCGTTGACGACGGATTTCGTCGGGATGCGCTGCAGACGCCACTGCGAGGGGGTGTAGCCGGTGTTGCAGTAGGGGTGCTGGACGATCCTCGTCCCGTCCTTGTAGGCGCCGGTGCGCCAGTCGAGCATGAGGCACTGGCCGGAGTGGCGGACGCGGATGCGGTAGTACCCGTCACCGGTGGGCAGGAGGTCGACGAGCTGGGCGGTGGAGCCCGTCCTCGGCCACAGCCACGTGCCCGTGCCGACGGCGGTGCTGCCCCCGACGACGTCGACGGCGAGGTTGCTGAAGGTGTTGACGATCTGGACGGGGGCCGCGACCAGGCGGAGCTGCCTGAGCTGACGAGGTGCCGGCGGCGGCGGTGCCGGGGCGGCGCGCAGGAGCGCGGCGGCCGAGCTGCTGCTCGTGGCGGGTGTGGAACCCGTGGCCGAGCCGAGTGCCTGGGCCTGTGCGGGGGCGGGGCCGAGGGTGGCTCCGGCCAGCAGCGCGGTGAGGGCGACCGAGGTGAGGGCCCCTGCCTTGGCCAGACGTGGGCGGGTGATGGTGTCCATGAGTGTTGCCTCCCGTGATGTGCACTCCCGGTGCGTCCGGGTGTGCACTCACAGTGCGGCCGTGTACCCCTGCCGCGGCATCGTCACGAATCCGCTTACGGTGTCAGGGAGCTGACAGACAACGCCCCAGCGATGTGCCTCGGCCGGACGATGTCGCCGGCGCCCTCGCCGGGTCGCCCGCGCGAACCGTCCTGCTACCGCGCGCGACGGGCGAGACCCGAAGGGTCCTCGATGCGGATCCGGCCTCGCGACATCGTCACGAGCCCGTCGCGCTCGGCGGCGCGCAGCACCTGGTTGGCGGTCGGACGGGTGGTGCCCGCCATGCTCGCGAAGACGTCCTGCGTCAACGGGATGACGGTCCCGGCCCCACCGTCGCCGTAGAGCCGGGCCATCGCCAGGACTCGCCGCAGCACCCGCTTGTCGACGGCGACGTAGAGCGCCTCGACGAGCCGGGCGTCCTGACGCCGGATGTAGCGGGCGAGCTGGTCGACGAGGTAGCGGTCCATGGCCGGCAGGGTGGCCCGCAGCCGCAGGAAGTCGGCCTTGCCGAGCACGAAGGTCTCGACGGGGTCCAGCGCCGAGACCGTCGCCGAGCGCTCGGACTCCTCCCGCAGCAGCGCGATCTCCCCGAAGCTCGACCCCGGTCCGAGCACCGTGAGGATCGCCAGATCACCTGAGCGCGTGGTGATCTGCACACTCACGTGGCCGCTGAGGACGAGGTGCATGGAGTTGGCCGCGTCTCCGGCGTGGAAGACGACCTCACCGCGGCGGAAGTGCCGACGCGCGCCGACGTCGCGCAACCGGTTGCGGGCGGCGTCGTCGAGGGCGGACAGCAGTGGGAAGTCCACCCTTCGGATTGTCCGCCCGGGGGAGCGATCCCACCAGACCCCAGGGGAGTCAGTCGGCGCGGGTCCGGTCCGCGGCGAGCCGCTCGGCCGCGTCCACCAGGGCCAGGATCGTGGCCGGGGACGGAGGGTCTGCGAGGTCGACAGGAGTGGGCAGACGCACACCGGCGAGAGCGGGGCCCACCGGACCCTCCTGCTCGGCCGCGATGTGCGCCTCCTGTGCGCAGGCGGGTTGACCGAGGTCGACGGCGATCCGCGCCACCCGCCTCACCAGCGACGGCGCGACGGCGTCGCCGGCGTCGAGGCGGCACAGGGCGAGGTTGACGATGCAGCGTGCGACCGTCGGGCAGTCCTCGAGGTCGAGCGCCTGGCGCAGCCCGCGCGTGACGAGCGTCGTCGCCGTGTGCGGATCGCCGCAGAGACGGTGCAGCTCGCCGAGATTGCCGCGCAGCGCCGCCTCGGCCGAGCGGTATCCGATCGAGCGGGCCGTCCGTAGCGCCTCCTCGACGCAGGCCGCCGCGGCACCGGGCTCACCGTGTTCGAGCAGACGCCCCGCGAGGTCGTTGCCCGTGTGGACGAGCAGGCGCCGGTCACGGCTGAGCAGCGCACGACGGTGCGCCTCCCGGCTGAGTTCCAGCGCCCGCTGCGAGGCTCCGGCCGCGAGAGCCGTGAGCGCGAGATTCGACAGTGCGGCGGCCACGAGCGCGTCACTGCCGAGGTGGTCGGCCAGGTCACGCTGGTGCCGCGCGACCGACCGCGCCGTCACCGGATCTCCGTGATCCAGATGCCCGAAGGCGAGCCGGTCCAGGGCGAGTGCCGCACCCTCGAGGTCTCCTCCCGCCTCGAGTTCGTCCGCCGCCGTGGCCAGCAGCACGATCGCGTCCTCGAACCGCGTCGTCGGCAGGAGGAGGGCGCCGAGGTCGCGCCGCGCGCGGGCGGCCGACACAGCGACCGGGCCGGTCGAGACCGCGGGTGATCCGGCTGCTGCCGCGGCGGCGAGTAGGGCGCGTTCGAGCAGGGCCTGCGCCTGCGGGCGTCGGCCCAGCAGAGCCAGGATCGCCGCCTGCCGGATCCAGAGGTCGGCGCGCGCGGCGTCCTCCCGCTCGATCGCGACGAGCCGGCGCAGGTGGGCGAGGGCGGTGTCGGTGGCGTAGTCGCGCTCGGCGATCCGTGCGGCCGCACCGATCCACCGCCGTTGTCCGGCCAGGTCGTTCGAGCGCCCGTAGTGGTGGGCGAGCAACTCGACGCGGGCGGGCTCCTCGTCCTGTGGCGCCGACCCCTGCTGTTCGAGGGTGCGGGCCGCGACTTCGTGCAGGCGGGACCGCACGGCGAGGCTGATCGTCGCGTAGGCCACGTCGTGGACCAGCGGGTCGGTGAATGCGAACGTCGCATCGCCCCGGCGCTCGATGAGCCCACGCAGCGCACCCGGCCAGCCCGCGTCGGAGGTCGCGTCGCCGTGCTCGCTGCCCTCGACGTGCTCGGGACTCAACGGGATTCCCGCGGCGCGGGCGCAGGCGCTCAGCACGGTGACCGAGCCGGTGTGGCCCGCGACGGCGGCGGCGTGGACGAGGGACTGCCGGCCCGGTCCCAGGTTGTCGAGGCGGGACAGCACCACTCGCCGGACGTCCTCGGGCAGCGGCTCGTCCTCGGGCATCCCGTCGGGCGGGTCTGTGTCGGCGTCGCGCTCCTCCCGGATGCCGCCGTCGCGATCGAGGGTCCAGTGCGCGAGGTGGTGAAGGAACAGCGGATTGCCGCCGCTGCGGGTGGCCACGGCCTCGATCCGGGGGTGGCCTGCTCCGAGGAGCTCGGCCGCCAGGTGCCGCGCGGCGCGCCGATCCAGAGGCCCCAGATCCGACCTGGCGACCTCGATCCCCGGAGCATCGAGCCAGGTCACGGGGCCACGAGCGGCCACGACGAGCACGAGCGGGTGGGTCGTCGACAGGCGCGCGACGTCGGTGAGGAGCCGGCCGGACAACTCATCGAGCCCGTCGGCGTCGTCCATGAGGATCGTCAGGCGCCGGTGGACGCGGCAGGCCCGCCGCAGCAGGTCCACGAGCAGCCGCCGGGTCGCTCCGGCCCGGTCCGCCGGCGACAGGTGTCGCGTCGCGTCGGTGTCGGGGGTCGGGATCCCCAGGGCGGTGGCGAGCAGCGGTGCCAGCTCGCGGTCGACGTCGGGCAGGCTCGCCGTCGCCCCCTCCGCACCGCCGATGTGCGGCTCCCGCCAGACGCTGCGCCAGGGCAGGTAGGGCGTCCGTGCCTGCACCGAACTGCCGGCGCCGACGGCGACGGGCCCGCTCAGGTGTGGGCGCAGGAGACGCAGCAGATGGGAGGTGCCGATGCCCGGCTCACCGGTCACCAGGACGACGCGCCCCGGGCCGTCGCGATCGAGCGCGGTGAGGTCGCGCAGGTGGGCGATCTCGGTGTCCCGGCCGACCGACCGAGGCGGTGGTGTGCCGGGTTCGAGAAGGCCGAGCCCGTCGGTGGCGTGGCCGGGGTCGACGACGTCGGAGTCCACCGCGTAGGCCACCTGCCCCGCTCGCCCCTTGAGTGGCAGCACGCCCAGGGCCCGCGTCGACAATCCCTCGCGCCCGCGGCAGCCCCGCGCGGTCGCCGCATCGATACGTACCTCACCGGCGGAGGCGCTCTGCGCCAGGCGGGCGGCGTGGTTGACCGAGTCGCCGACGACGACGTACTCCCGATGCCCCGGCCCACCGAGCTCGGCGCAGAAGGTCTCACCGGTGGCGATCCCCGCGCGCGTGGCCAGGCCGGAGTCGTGTCCCAGGACGAGCAGGTCGTGGGCGCACGCGACCGCATGGACGACGTCGTCGGCGTGGCTTCGGGGAGCGCCGAACCCGAGCACGAGGACGAAGTCCTCGCCGCGACCCTCGATCTGGCGCAGGTCGCCGTGGCGACGGGCGACGATCCGGGCCGCCTCGTCGAGGACGGAGCGTGCTCGCCGCAGCCCGCCGGCGCAGCACCCGACGTGGACGAAGACGGTCGTGACGACGCGATGGTGGGCGCGCATCGACGGATCCGTGGGAGGCACCGGGATGCTCCGGTCGGCCGGCATCACGGCCTGCGGGGTCCAGGAGGCGAGGCCACGCCCGACCTCCGCACGCCTCACGGCCACTCCCGCGGCCTCGACGGCCGGCCCGGTGAGGACGACGAGCCCGCGCAGCGAGGTGGGATCGTCGCCGGGCGTCGGGGCCCGCGCACGCATCCACGGCCTGTCCGACCGTTCGAGATCGAGATCGAGCTCGTCGAGGCGGAGCCGCCCGCTGCCCAACCCGACCCGGAAGATCGGGCTGCCGTGCTCCTGCGGCCAGGTCGGATCGCGTACGGCGAGGAGGTCGCGGGAGGCCTCGAGCGCGTCCGCTCGGGTCATGGCCAGTCGGCCGCCGGTGAACACCGCGGTGAGCGCGTCCCCGGCGAAGGTCACGACCCGGCCGCCACGGGCCTCGACGGCGCAGGTCATCGCGGCGAACGTGCCGTCGAGCAGGGCATGCAGACGTTCGATCCCACGCTGGCCCGAGCGGCTCATCGCAGCCGCGAGCGGGGTGAAGCCCACCAGGTCGGCCTGGAGGACCACCCCCACGTCGGGCGGCAGGTCGGGCCCACGGCCCGAAGACGACGTCGTCACACTTCAGTGTGTCGGGAGGCCGACGCCCGCAGTGTTCCCCGGACGACACAACCATTGCTCCGTCGAGGGCGCCGGGTCGACGCTGACAGGAGTCGCACCCGCGACGATTCGGGCGGTCGATCCGGCCGCCGCCGAGGAGTTCCTGCCATGCACCCGATCGCCGACCCGCGTCGCCCACACCCGACCGGACCCGGCGTGGCCCCGGGTCGCCGGCGAGCCACGTCGCGCCGCCGACCGCTGACCTTGAGCGTCGTCGCGATCGGCGCGTTGACGGGGTCGACGGTCCTGGGGATCGCCGATGCGCCGGCAGCTCACGCGGGCTGGCAGAACCTCGACGGCCGTGTGCTCGACGTCGTCTCGGCGTGCCGCGACGGCATCCGCTTCGAGGCGGGGCTCGAGGTCTTCAACGACTCCCCGGCGACGTCCGACTATGCGACCGAGTTCATCATGGCCAGGTCCGCACCCGTCGACGGCAACCCGTGGAGCACGGTCGACGTCGTCGCCCGCAAGGCGATCGTCATCCCGAGGTTGCCCGCGCTCGTGACGCTGCCGCGCGGGGCACCCTCGACGGCCACGGTGACGCTGAGCAACCGGGGCCGCTACCTCGTGCCGGTGGCCGCGGCGCGTCGTCCGCTGGCGCGGGGGCCCGCCGCGGTCACGTTGGGCAACAGCACCCCCAACCACGTGTCCGTGACGATCGGTGACTGCTTCCTCTACGCCCCGATCGACATCGTGCCCGGGCGCGGCCACAACCAGGTGCGCATCGGCCGCGGAGAGGTCACGGTCGCGCTCAAGAGCACGCCCTATCTTCGGGCGGACCGCCTCGACCGGCGCACGTTCCGGTTCGGACCGAAGAAGGCCGTCCCCCTGCGTCACCGCATGGTCGACATCGACAGGGACGGCCGTCGCGACCTCGTCATGACCTTCCGGACGTCGAAGACGGGCCTGACGTGTACGAGCACCACCGCGGCGCTCGTCGGCAAGACCCTCAGCGGCGGCCGGCTCGAGGGCCGGGACAAGGTCACCCCGGTGGGCTGCCCCCGCTGAGCGGAGGCGGGGTGACCCACGACGTAGCGCAGTTTCGACGTACTCCTCGCGCCACACGGTTTGGGGGCACCCTTCTGACCTGCGATGTCGCACAGCGACCGCAGAAGCGGCCTCTCCGAGGACGTCGAAACTGCGCTACGTCCCGCGAGCCGGCTCTCGGATCGCCGGTCCGGCGGGCCCCTCGAGCGCACTGAGCGACGTGCGAGTGCGCCTCGGCAGGTGCGGTGAGTTGTCCACAGGTTTCTCGATCGCGTCGTGCTCAGAAGCGTCGAACACGGGCGTCCGACCTGGACGCATGTTCTGCAAAGGCGCTCTCACCTGCTACGTCGTCGAAAATGTGGGCTCGGCGAATCGCCCGAATTCCGTTACTCTGGTGGTGGATACACCGGCGCGATCAAAGGGTTCACCATGCCGCTCACCCCCGAGGACGTTCTGAACAAGCACTTCACCGCGACGCAGTTCAGGCGTGGTTACGACGAGCAGGAGGTCGACGACTTCCTCGATGAGGTCGTCGTCGAGTTGCGACGCCTCGCGGGCGAGAACACCGATCTGCGACGCTCCGCCGCCGTCGGTGGGCCCGCCGGCGCGATCGGGCAGACGGCCGGTGGCGAGGAGTCCGCCGAGGCCGAGCAGGAGGCCGCCGCACGCATCGAGGCCGCGCTGGCGCGTGCCGAGCAGGCCGAGCGGGAGGCGCAGGCGCGCATCGAGGCGGCCGAGAAGGCCGCCGCCGAGCGGGAGGCCGCGATCGCGGCCGCCGGTGAGTCCGACGACGAGGCCGCTCCGAAGGCGCAGCAGACGCAGGCGCCGGTCAAGCTCGCCGGTGAGAGCGGTGACTCGGTGCAGGACGCCGCGGGTGTCATCGCGCTGGCGCAGAAGGTCCACGACGAGTACGTCGACCAGGGACGCACCGAGCACGATCGCCTCGTCCGCGAGGGCACCACCGAGCGCGACTCCCTGCTCGAGGAGGGTCGGGCCAAGCACGCCGAACTCGTCGAGACCGGTCAGGCCCGCCACGACGAGCTGGTGCAGACGGGTCAGGCCCGCCACGACGAGCTGGTCCAGACCGGTGAGGCCCGCAACAAGGAGCTCATCGAGACCGCCGAGGCGCGGCACGAAGAGCTGGTCGGCACCGCCCAGGCCCGCCACGACGAGCTGGTCCGCACCGGGCAGGCCGAGCACGACCGCCTCCTCACCACGGGCCGGGAGGAGCACGAGCGCCTCGTCACCACGGCGCGCGAGACCTCGGCGCAGCTCGTCGGAGAGGCCGAGTCCCGCCGCGAGGAGGTCCTCTCCGACCTCGAGCGGCGTCGCGGGTCCTACGACACCAAGATCCGCGAGCTCGCGGCCTACGAGGGCGACTACCGCACCAGGCTGACCTCGTTCATCGAGTCGCACCTGCACGGGCTGCCCGACGGCGGGTCGGTGCGCCCGGGCGACCTGCCCGACGGCGCGATGGCCGCCGACGACGCGCACGAGCCTGCGACCGACCAGCACCACCAGCACGACCACCAGGCCGGTCAGGAGCACGGATCCGAGGAGTCCGAGCGCTCGGAGGAACGCGTCGAGCAGCCTCAGTTCTGAGGGGGCGGGTCCGGGCGACGCCGGGGGCCGGTGAGCCCTATCCTTTCCTGCACCACGACACGAGCCGCTGTCGTGGTGCAGGCCCGTGGATCGGACGAGTGATGACCAGTGTGAGCACGTCGGTGCCGGAGAGCTCCGGCGCCGGACCCGGGACCCCGCCGGTCCGTGACGGTGAGCAGGCCTGGACGGCCGAGGAGATCGAGGCGGTCCAGGCCGAGCTCCATGCCGAGATCGCGAGGATCGCGGCCGAGGTGGAGATGACCGAGGCCGATCTCGTCGAGTTGATGCAGAACGACGGCGGCGGCGCCGGTGACGACACGGCCGACGCCGGTGGCAAGGTCGCCGAGCGGGAGCAAGAACTCACGCTGGCCCGTCATTCGCGGACCCTGCTGGAGCAGTCCCGGCTCGCGCTCGGCAAGCTCGCCGAGGGCAGCTACGGTGTGTGCGAGCAGTGCGCCGAGCCGATCGGCAAGGCGCGGCTGCAGGCCTTCCCCGTGCCACGCTCTGCGTGGCGTGCAAACAGAAGACGGAGCGTCGCTGATTTCCGGTTCCACCGCCGCCGGGTCCCGTGTGGCCCGCCCGCCCCTCATGGTCCTCCTGCTGGTCCTCGCGCTCACCGTGTGGGCGCTGGATCAGCTCTCCAAGCAGTGGGCCCTGGCCTCCTTCGTCCAGGGCGAGGCGGAGCCGTTCCTCGGGCGGATCCTGCAGTTCACGCTGGTGTTCAACCCGGGCGCGGCCTTCTCCCTCGGGACGTCGTTCACGCCGGTGCTGACGGTGATCATGGCGAGCGTGTCGATCGCGATCGTCGTCGCCTCGACCCGTGTGCGTTCGTCCTGGTGGGCGATGTCGTTGGGGTTCCTCCTCGGTGGCGCTCTGGGCAACCTCACCGACCGGTTGTTCCGGCCGCCGGGTTTCGCCCACGGTCACGTCGTCGACTTCCTCATGCTGCCGAACTTCCCGGTGTTCAACGTGGCCGACTCGTTCATCACGACGGCCGCGGCCTGCCTGATGGTCGCGGCGTTCAAGGACATCCCCTTCGCCGGGGGCTCGCGCGCCCACTCCGAGGAGGTCGACCATGCCTGACGTCCGCACCATGCCCGTGCCCGACGGCCTCGCCGGTGAGCGGGTGGACGCCGCCCTGGCGCGGCTGTTCGGGGTGTCGCGCACCAAGGCGGCCGATCTCGCGTCGGCCGGTGCGGTGCTGCTGGACGGCCGGCCGGTCGGCAAGTCCGACCGGCTGATGAGTGGATCCGTCCTCGAGGTCAGCCTGCCCGACCCCGACGCCCCGACGGGGTTGGAGGTCGTGGCCGACCCGGTGCCGGGGATGCGCATCGTCCACGACGACGACGACATCGTCGTGGTGGACAAGCCCGTGGGCGTGGCGGCCCATCCCGGAGTCGGTTGGCACGGACCGACCGTCGTCGGCGGCCTGGCCGCCGCGGGGTACCGCATCTCCACCTCGGGCGCGAGCGAGCGACAGGGCATCGTCAGCCGCCTGGACGTCGGGACGAGCGGTCTCATGGTCGTCGCCAAGAGCGAGCACGCCTACACCATGTTCAAGCGGGCCTTTCGCAACCGGGAGGTCGACAAGACCTACCACACGGTCGTGCAGGGGCTGCCCGATCCGATGGTCGGCACGGTCGACGCGCCGATCGGCCGGCACCCGGGGTACGACTTCAAGTTCGCGGTCATGGCGAGCGGCAAGCCGAGCATCACGCACTACGAGGTGCTCGAGGCGTTCCGCAGCGCGAGCCTGCTGGAGGTCAAGCTGGAGACGGGCCGCACCCATCAGATCCGCGTGCACATGGCGGCGCTGCGGCACCCGTGCGTCGGCGACCCCCTCTACGGCGCCGACCCGACCATCGGCGCGCGCCTTCGCCTGGAACGGCAGTGGTTGCACGCGATGGGCCTGGGCTTCGAGCACCCCGGCTCGGGGGAGTACGTCACCTTCGAGAGCACCTATCCCGCCGACCTGCAGCACGCCCTCGACGTCCTCGCCCAGGGCTGAATCCGCAGCTCCGACACCAGGATCGAACAGGCCGTGACCCCTCACCCCGTCCTCGCGCTCATCGCCGATCGTCTGGCCTCGGCCAGCCGTCCGGGGGCGCGGGAGGACGACGCCCGGCTGGCCGTCGTGCTCGAGGGCGGGAGTTCGCGAGCCGCGTACGGCGGGGGGATGGTCGAGGCGCTCGAGTCCCGCGGCGTGCTGCCCGCGGTGGACGCGGTGTACGGATCCTCGGCCGGCGCCCTCAACGGCGCGTGGCTGGTGTGCGAGCGGGTGGCGGCCGGTGTGCACGGGTGGTGGGAGCCGGTCGTGACGAACGGGGTGATCGACGTGCGCCGCGCGCTGCGGGGTGGCGCGTTGGTCGACACCGACCACCTCGTCGACCACGTGTACGAGCGGATCACCCCGATGGGGTACGCGGAGATCCTCGCGAGCGACGTCGAGTTCCACCCCCTGGCCACCGACGCGATGACGGGGGAGTCGACCGACCTCGCGCCGTTCGTCTCGAGCAAGGGCGATCTGCAGGCGGCGCTGCGGGCCACGACGCGGATGCCGGTGCTCGGCGGGCCGCCGGTGAGCCTGGGTGGGCGCACGTTCATCGACGCGGGCATCGCCGAGTCGGTGCCCGCGCTCACCGCCTGGGCCCAGGGGGCGACGCACCTGCTCGTGCTGCGCACCACCTCACCCGACCACGTCCGTCGACCGGCCGGCAGGCTCGAACGCGGCGTCGTGGCGCGATGGATGACCCGCCACGCCCCAGGCGCGGCGGCGGCCTGGCTGCGACGCGAGGAGACCAAGGCCGAGGCCGAGCGACTCCTGGCCGGTGACCGACACACCCTGCAGATCGCGCCACCGGCCCACGGGCCGCGCATCTCCCGCGTCGGGCGCTCCGAGGCGACCCTGCGGACGGCCGTACGGCTGGGACGCGCGGCCGCCGACGAGGTGCTGGCGCCACTGGATCAGGAGCGGATCGCATGAGCGACGACCGGGACGAGAACGCGACCGAGGACGAGATCGAGGACGACGGCGCGGGCGTGGATCGGCAGGAAAGGGCGTCGACCGGGCGCGCGCGGCGACGAGCCCGAGACCGCGACGAGGAGGGACGTGCGCGGCAGGCCCGCCCGCGCGACGCCCTCGGCCGCCCACTGCCCTACGGCGCCACCGGGGTCGAGCCCGTCGACGAGACGCCGCTGCCTCCCGAACGGACGATCGAGGTGGCCCGCGGGCTGCTGGCGGCGGGACGTCCGTTCTCGGCGCACGAGATCTACGAGACGCGCTGGAAGTCGTGCCCGCAGGCCGAGCGGGACCTGTGGAAGGGCCTCGCCCAGCTGTGCGTCGCGATCACCCACGGCGCTCGCGGCAACACCACCGGAGCGCGGCGTCTCCTGGGCCGCGGCGAGGAGCGACTGGGGCAGTACGGGCGCTCCGGCGGTCCGAGGTACGGACTCGATCTGGTCGCTCTCGTGGACGAGGCCCGATCACTGGTCGAGACGCGATCCGCGGGAGGGTAGTGCTCCTCGACCGGTTCGGTATCGCGGTGTCGTCGGCGGGCCTGCGCCGTCCTCGGGTCGCGCCGTGGGCCGGACACGCCGAGCCGCCAGCCCGGGCGCGGACACGGTCGAGGGTTGTCGGTGGGCCGACTTAGGATGCCCGGGTCATGAGTGAGAACCCCGCCTCCGCCCCCGGCAACTTCGTCCACCTGCACTGCCACACCGAGTACTCGATGCTCGACGGCGCGGCGCGGATCGACGACCTGTTCACCGAGGCGGCGCGCATGGGGATGCCGGCGATCGCCACCACCGACCACGGCTCGATCTTCGGCGCGTACGAGTTCTGGAAGAAGGGGCGGGCGCACGGGGTCAAGCCGATCATCGGCATCGAGGGGTACGTCACCCCGGGCACGCACCGCAGCGACAAGACGCGGGTCAAGTACGGCGACGGCGGTCGCGACGACGTGTCGGGTTCGGGGGCCTACACCCACATGACGTTGCTGGCCGAGAACACCGCGGGGATGCACAACCTGTTCCGGCTGTGTTCGCTGGCCTCTCTCGAGGGGTACTACTTCAAGCCGCGCATGGACCGCGAGCTGCTCGAGACCTACGGCAAGGGCATCATCGCCACCACCGGATGCCCCTCGGGTGAGGTCCAGACCCGCCTGCGCCTCGGGCAGTACGACAAGGCGATCCAGGCGGCCTCCGAGTTGCGCGACATCTTCGGCGCGGAGAACTACTACTGCGAGCTCATGGACCACGGCCTCGACATCGAGCGCCGGGTGCAGAAGGACCTGCTGCGGTTGGCCCGCGAGTTGAACCTCCCGCTGGTGGCCACCAACGACCTGCACTACACCAAGCCCGAGGACGCGGTGGCCCACGCGGCGCTGCTCTGCGTGCAGTCGGGGTCCACGCTCATGGATCCGGGCCGGTTCAAGTTCGACGCCGACGACTTCTACCTCAAGTCCGCCCAGGAGATGCGCCACCTGTGGCGTGAGCTGCCCGAGGCGTGCGACAACACCCTGCTCATCGCCGAGCGGTGCGAGGTGGAGTTCGTCGAGGGCGAGGGCCGGTACATGCCCCGCTTCCCCTGCCCGGAGGGTGAGGACGAGACGAGCTGGTTCGTCAAGGAGGTCGAGAAGGGCCTGCACGAGCGGTTCCCCGAGGGCATCCCCGACTACGCCCGCAAGCAGGCGCAGTTCGAGATCGAGGTCATCGTCGGCAAGGGGTACCCCGGCTACTTCCTCGTCGTGGCCGACTTCATCCAGTGGGCCAAGTCCCAGGGCATCCGCGTCGGGCCGGGCCGCGGCTCGGGTGCGGGGTCGATGTGCGCGTATGCCATGAAGATCACCGACCTCGACCCCATCCCGCACGGTCTGATCTTCGAGCGGTTCCTCAACCCCGAGCGCAAGTCGATGCCCGACTTCGACGTCGACTTCGACGAGCGTCGGCGCGGTGAGGTCATCCGGTACGTCACCGAGAAGTACGGCAGCGAACGCGTCGCGCAGATCGTCACCTACGGCACGATCAAGGCCAAGCAGGCGCTCAAGGACGCCAGCCGCGTCATGGGTTTCCCCTTCGCCATGGGCGAGAAGCTCACCAAGGCGATGCCGCCCGACGTCATGGGCAAGGGCATCCCGCTCTCGGGGGTGTTCGATCCCGAGCACAAGCGGTACGCCGAGGCCGGTGAGTTCCGCGCGATGCACGACGAGGACCCGCAGGCGCAGGAGATCGTCAAGACCGCGCTCGGCCTCGAGGGTCTGAAGCGGCAGTGGGGTGTCCACGCGGCGGGCGTCATCATGAGCTCCGAGCCGCTCATCGACGTCATCCCGATCATGCGCCGCGAGCAGGACGGCCAGATCATCACGCAGTTCGACTACCCCACGTGCGAGACCCTCGGGCTCGTCAAGATGGACTTCCTCGGCCTGCGCAACCTCACGATCCTCGACGACGCGCTCGAGAACGTGAAGATGAACCGCGACGTCGACCTCGACCTCGACGCGCTGAGCAAGACCCTCGACGACCCGGCCACGTACGACCTGTTGGCCCGCGGCGAGACCCTCGGGGTCTTCCAGCTCGACGGCGGCGGCATGCGCACCCTGCTGCGCCTCATGCGGCCGGACAACTTCGAGGACATCTCGGCGGCGCTCGCGCTGTACCGGCCCGGACCGATGGGTGTGGACGCGCACACCAACTTCGCCCTGCGCAAGAACGGGCGGCAGGAGACGACCCCGCTCGACCCGCGTCTGAAGGGTCAGCTCGAGCAGAAGATGATCGACGCGCTCGAGCCCATCCTCGGCACGACCTACGGCCTGGTGATCTACCAGGAGCAGGTCATGGAGATCGCGCAGAAGCTGGCGGGGTACACCCTCGGCAACGCCGACCTGCTGCGGCGGGCCATGGGCAAGAAGAAGCGCGAGGTGCTCGACGCGGAGTTCGTCAACTTCGAGAAGGGCATGCTCGACAGCGGGTTCTCGGCCGCCTCGGTCAAGGCGCTGTGGGACGTCCTCGTGCCGTTCTCGGACTACGCGTTCAACAAGGCGCACACCGCCGCGTACGGCCTCGTGTCGTACTGGACCGGGTACCTCAAGGCCAACTACCCCGCCGAGTACATGGCCGCCCTGCTCACGAGCGTCGGCGACGACAAGGACAAGTCGGCGCTCTACCTCAACGAGTGCCGCCACATGCGCATCAAGGTGCTCCCGCCCGACGTCAACACCTCGATCGGCAACTTCGCCGCGGTCGGGGAGGACATCCGGTTCGGCATGAACGCCATCCGCAACGTCGGCCAGAACGTCGTCGACGCCATCGTCGCCGCGCGCGAGGAGAAGGGGAGTTCACCAGCTTCTCCGACTTCCTGTCCAAGGTGCCGGCCGTGGTGTGCAACAAGCGGACCATCGAGTCGCTCATCAAGGCGGGCGCGTTCGACATGCTCGGCCACACCCGGGCCGGGTTGGTGCGCGTGCACGAGAGCTACGTCGACGCGCTGGTCGACATCAAGCGCAAGGAGGCGATCGGGCAGGACTCCCTGTTCGGCGCGTTCGGGTTCGACGACGACGCCGACGAGGGGCTTCCGCCGGTGGCGGGCTCGACGGGCTGCCCCCGATCCCCACCCAGGAGTGGGACAAGCACACCCTGCTCACCTTCGAGCGCGAGATGCTCGGCCTCTACGTCAGCGACCACCCGCTGTTCGGCATCGAACACATCCTGTCCCAGCACAGCGACACCTCGATCGCGACGGTCTCGATGCCGGCCGACGAGGGCGGGCGCGCCGACGGCGCCACGGTGACGATCGCCGGCCTCATCACCGGGTTGCAGCTCAAGCGCACCAAGAAGGGCGATCTCTGGGCCATCGTCACGGTCGAGGACCTCGAGGGTGCCGTGGAGTGCCTGTTCTTCCCCAGCACGTACATGACCGTCAGCACCATGTTGTCGACCGACGTCGTGTGTGCCGTGCGCGGCCGCATCAACCGGCGCGACGACCAGGTGTCGATCTACGCGCAGGAACTGACGCTGCCCGACATCACCGAGGGTCCGCGCGGCCCCGTGGTCGTGTCGATGCCCGCCACGCGAGCCACCAACGGGCTCGCCCTCAAGCTCAAGGGCGTCCTGCACGAGCACCCCGGCGCGACCGAGGTCCACCTGCGGCTGACCCAACCGGGGCGCACGGTGCTGATGAAGCTCGACGACAACCTGCGCGTCACGGCCTCACCGGCGTTGTTCGGCGACCTCAAGGCACTGCTCGGCGCCTCCTGCCTGTCCTGAGCCTGAGCCTGAGCCGGATCAGGCCCAGGCCCAGGTTGCGGTCTGGGCCGAGGCCGAGGCCGAGGTCGCTGCTCAGGCGTTGCCGGCGATCGGCGTCTTGCGTGCGCGGGCCGCGGCGCGGGCCGGCATCCGGACGGTGTCGCCGACGACGACCGGTGTGAGCTTGCGCCGGCGGCGCTCGGCCGCCCGGGTCAGGCTCGGCATGTGCACGTTGCGGATGTAGTCGTGCCAGTCGATGCGGCGGACGTCCAGCGCACCTTCGACGCCCAGTTCGGCCGCGCGGGTGAGGAGTCGGCGGGTCTGGGTGTCGTCGTAGGTCGTCCGGCTGCAGGTGTAGGGCTGGTAGATGGAGACGTAGTTGCGCAGCAGCGTCAGCTTGCGGATGGCGGGCTCGATCCGTCGGCGCGTCGGCTTGGACAGTCCGGGGATGAGGTCGAGCAGGTCCGCGGTGCGCGTGAGCACGGTCGACCTGCGCGAGGCCCAGGAGTCGATGTCGCCGGGCGGGAGGAATCGCCACGGCCGCGGGCGGATCGGGGTCCCGTCGCGGCTCGTCCAGGGGTGCGCACGGAGGTAGTCCTCGACGTGGGCACGGAACCGGTCCAGGGTGATCGGGTTGCTGACGCCGGTGCCGACCTGGAAGTACCGGGCGTGCCCGGCGGGCGTGTGGGCGGCGGTGTCCTCGTGCGGGACGGCGTCGGCAGCCATGACGGCGTCGACCACGACGTCGACGGGCACGATGTCGATGACCTCCTCGGGGCGGCCCGGGAAGGCGACCAGACGGTCCTTGGCGTAGGCGGCGATGAGGGGGTCGGCGACCTTGAACCCGTCGATCCAGCCGGGGTGGGGCCGGGCGACGGCGCTCTCGATGATGGTCGGTCGCAGCACGGTCAACGGGAGTCCCCGGCCGGCCCACAGCTCCTCGGCGACCCGTTCGCCCAGTGCCTTGCTCATCGTGTAGACGTCGGTCCACCCGAGCTGGTTCGCCCGCAGGCGTCCGAGTTCCCGCATGCGGGTGTCGCCGGAGGTGGCGGGCACCGGCAGCATTCCGGCCTCGGAGTCGAGCATGGCCCGTCGGGCCAGGGAGGCGGCGACCTCGCCGCGCCAGTCGACGTCGTGCTCGACGGGCTCCTCCGTGGAGAGGGCGACGCGGTCGGTACCGACGTAGGCCGTCGAGACGTGGATGACGTGCGGCCGGGCGCCGGCGGCGTGGAGGGCCTCGTACAGGTGCTGCGGGCCGAGGACGTTGGCGCGCATCGAGTGGTCCCAGGGCGCGTCGAAGGAGACCGTGGACGCGCTGTGCACGACGAGGTCCAGATCGGCGGGCAGGGCCGGCAGTCCGTGGGCGAGGTCCGCCTCGATGACGCGCAACCGGGCGCGTGCGCGCGCCACGCCGGCAGCGCCGACCTCCTGGCGCCATCCGTCGAAGGCTTCCTTGGCGAGCAGCTCGTTGAGTCGCTCCGTCCCCGTCCGGCCCGTGCGTGGGCGGATCAGGACGTGGACGAAGGCCTCCTGGCGCAAGAACCGTTCGAGGACGGCCTGGCCGACGAAGCCCGTTGTCCCCGTGAGGAGTACGGAGCGAGGACGGCGCGGAAGTTGGCGAACGGTTCGGGACACAGGTCGGCTCCTGTCGTGGGGCGCGTGCCGACGTACCGGCCAGGGCCGGCGACGGCAGGGGTAGCGAGGGGGGCCACCGTCTTCCCTGTCGACCGACCGACCCAGCACCTGAGGGGATCGATCCACCCGGCGACCTACAGTTGCCGCATGGATCAGCGACGTTCGAGCGCCCCTCAGGAATGCCGGCCGCCCCGGGTCGACCGCAGGTCGACGAGGCGAACCCATCACGGCGACACGGTAATCGACCCGTACGCGTGGTTGCGAGACATCGATGATCCAGAGGTGGTCAAGATCCTCCATGCCGAGAACGCCTACACCGAGGCGATGACGGCCGGGTCGACCGCGACGGCGGAGCGCATCTTCGCCGAGATCAAGGCCAGGACCAAGGAGACGGACCTGTCCGTGCCGGTCCGGTATCGCGGGTGGTGGTACTACTCCCGCACCGAGGAGGGCAAGCAGTACGGACGCCAGTGTCGGGTGCCCGCGGAGGGAACGGCGCGTCCGATCATCGATGCGGAGTCCTCGCAGCGGGGCGAGCAGGTGCTCATCGACGGTGACGTCGAGGCCGCGGGCGGGGAGTACTTCGCGATCGGCGCCCTGGAGGTGGACAACGCCGGTGAGCGCGTGGCCTTCGCCGTCGACCGCAGCGGCGACGAGCGGTTCGACGTCGTCGTCCGCGACGTGGCGAGCGGCCGCACTCTGGAGGACGCTCTGCACGGGGTGGGGTACGGGCTCGTCTGGAGCGGCGACGACCGCTACCTGTTCTACACGCGCGTCGACGACGCCTGGCGTCCGCACGAGGTCTGGCGGCACGAGGTCGGCACCCCCGTGGAGGACGACGTCCGCATCTACGTCGAGGAGGACGAGACCTTCTGGATGGGGATCGACGTCTCGCGCGACGAGCGATGGTTGATGGTCATGACCGGTTCGCGGTCCTCCTCGGAGATCCACCTGCTCGACCTGCGGGATCCGACCGGTGAGCTCCGGTGCGTCCGCCGCCGCACCCCGGGCCTGGAGTACGACGTCGAACCCGCCGGGGACCTGCTGTTGATCGTCCACAACGGCGACCGGGTGGACTTCGCGGTGTCCGCGGTGCCGGTGGAGCGCGTCCTGCGGCAGGAGGATGCGCCGTGGGAGCCCTGGTGGACGCCGGCACAGGACGAACGTGTGCTCGCGGTCGAGGCGTTCGCGGACTTCGTGGCCGTGTCCCTGCGCAGCGGCGGTCTGCCGACCGTGCGCCTCATCCGCCGCCGATCGGGTGCGTTCCCCGTCGACCCCGTCGACCCCACGGACATCGTCGAGATCCCGTCGTTCGCGCCCTTGGGGTCGGTGTCCACGGGGAGAACCCCGAGTGGGACACGACGCGGCTGCAGATCGTGCAGGAGTCCTTCCTCGTCCCACGCCGGGTGTGCGAGTTCGATCCGGACACGGGCGTGGTCGAGGTCGTCAAGCAGCGTGAGGTCCTCGGCGGCTACGACGCGTCGCGGTACGTCGAGGAACGCCTGTGGGTCGAGGCGGAGGACGGGGTGTCGGTGCCGTTGTCGGTGGTGCGCCGCGCCGACGTGCCCGCGGACGGCACGGCGCCCGGCCTGCTGCGCGGCTACGGCGCGTACGAGATCCCCAGCGACCCCTACTTCTCCGTGCCGTCCCTCTCCCTCCTCGACCGCGGTGTCGTGCTCGCCGTGGCGCACGTCCGCGGCGGTGGGGAGATGGGCCGGTCCTGGTGGCTCTCAGGACGATTCGCCGACAAGGTCAACTCCTTCACCGACCTGGTGGCCTGCGGACGGCACCTGCTGGACTCCGGGCTCGTCGCCCGCGACCGGCTGGCGCTCGAAGGTGGTTCCGCCGGTGGGTTGCTCGTCGGCGCCGCGGTCAACCTGGCGCCGGAGCTGTTCCGGGTGGTGCACGCCGCGGTCCCGTTCGTCGACGCGCTGACGACGATCCTCGACCCGAGCCTGCCGCTGACGGTCGGGGAGTGGGAGGAATGGGGCAACCCGCTGGCCGATCCCGAGATCTACGCGGCGATGAAGGCGTACTCGCCGTACGAGAACGTGCAGGCGCGGCCGTACCCGGCGATCCTCGCGACGACCAGCCTCAACGACACCCGCGTGCAGGTGGGGGAGCCGCTCAAGTGGGTGACCCGGTTGCGCGAGACGGTGACCTCCGATCAGCGGGAGCGGCCGATCCTCCTGCGGACCGAGATGGTCGCCGGCCACGGGGGTCGCAGCGGCCGGTACGACGCGTGGAAGGACGCCGCCTTCGAGATGTCCTTCCTGCTGCACCACCTCGACGTGGAGTGAGGCGTCTCGCGCACCCCTCGATAAAGTGATATCGTTTTTATATCACTTTGATAGCGCGCTCGGAGAGCGTGCGAGGAGGAGGTCGCGATGAGCACAACCACGGACGGCGGCGCGGTCGAGGAGGCCGGGGTCGGCCCGGCCGAACAGCCGCAGGCGAGTGCACCCGTCGGACACGAGGGGACCCGCGTCGACATCGACGAGACCAGGGCGTGGGCGGCGAACGGATTCCTCGCGCTGCTCGTCGCACTCCTGCTCGTCCTCGGGGGCGTCGCGCTCGGCGTGTTCGCCGTCGGCGACCTCGCGGGCCAGCGCTGGGGATTCGGCAGCGGAGGCGGGCTCGCGGGCGGCATCGTCCTGTTCCTCCTCGGCCTGCTCGTGCTGAGTTCGGTGACCATCGTGGCGCCGGGGCAGACCAAGGTGCTGCAGTTCTTCGGCCGCTACGTCGGCACCAACCGTCGCACCGGCCTGACGATGGTCATGCCGCTCACGACCAAGCGCTCGGTGTCGGTGCGGGTCCACAACTTCGAGACGAGCTCGCTCAAGGTCAACGACGCCGACGGCAACCCCGTCGAGATCGGCGCCATCATCGTCTGGCAGGTCGCCGACACCGCCCGTGCGTGCTTCTCGGTCGAGGACTACGAGAGCTTCGTGCGCGTGCAGGCGGAGGCCGCGTTGCGGCACGTCGCGACGACCCACCCCTACGACGAGTTCGGCGAGGGCGGGACGTCGTTGCGCGGCTCGACCGACGTCGTGTCCCGGGAGCTCGCCTTCGAGGTGGCCGAGCGCGTCGTGGTCGCGGGCGTCGAGATCGTCGAGGTGCGGATCTCCCACCTCGCCTACGCGCCCGAGATCGCCCAGGCCATGCTGCAGCGCCAGCAGGCCGGAGCGATCGTGGCGGCCCGCGCGCGCATCGTGGAGGGGGCCGTCGGCATGGTCGAGATGGCCCTGGCCAAGCTCGAGGCCGAGTCCATCGTCGAGCTCGACGACGAGCGCCGGGCCGCGATGGTGAGCAACCTGCTCGTCGTCCTCTGCGGTGAGTCCAAGGCCTCACCCGTCATCAACACCGGCAGCCTGTACACATGACGAAGGCCCGCCGTGCCCGGAGCCACACCGCTCCGGGCACGGCGACGCCACCGATGGGAGGTGGGTCCCATGGCCGATGAGACCCCTCGTCGGGCGGCTCCCGACCGGTCGGCCCGCAAGCAGGTGCTGCTGCGGCTCGACCCCGCCGTCCACGAGGCGCTGGCCCGGTGGGCGGCGGACGAGTTGCGCAGCGTCAACGCGCAGGTGGAGCTCGTCCTGCGCACCGCGCTCACCGACGAGGGCCGGATGCCCCGGGACGCTCGGCCCGTGCCTCGCCGCGGCCGACCCCGCAAGGCCGAGACGTAGCCCTACCCGACAGCGCGCCGAGACCGCCGGCTATGGCCGGCGGTCTCGGCGCGCGGGGTGTCGGGCGCTCGCTCAGGCCCGGGACATCCGGCCCCGCACGACGAGTTCGAGGGTGAGCGGCACGGCCACGGACTGGGCCAGGAGGATGCCGGCCAGGACGACGAGTTGGAGTGCGGCGGCCTCCAGCGGGGAGGCGCCGCCCAGCAGGGTGCCGACGAACGCCCCGGGCAGCGTGACGAGCCCGACCGTGCGCGTCTGGTCCAACCCCGGGATCAGCGACAACCGGGCCGCCTCGCGGGTGACGAGCAGGGCGGCGTCCCGGGGGAGCAGCCCGATGGACAGGCCGGCCTCGAACTCCCCACGCCGTTCGGTGAGCGCGTCGAGGGCGCGGCGACCGGCGAGGGTGGTGGCGGTCATGGCGTTGCCGATGAGGATCCCGCCCGTCGGGATGACCGAGACGGGTTCCAGCGGCAGCAGGCCCACGAACAGCAGGCCCGCGGTGAGGGGGACGGCGCCGATCGCGACGGGCAGCAGCGGCCAGACGCGTGCCGCCCCGCGCAGGCCCATGCGCCCACCGGAGGTCAGCGCCGCCACGACGACCATCACCGTCACGAACGCCGCGGTCAGCCACCAGGACGCGAGGACGCCGGCGATGAGGAGACCGACGACCCCCAGTTGCACCGTGGCGCGCACGGTGGCCGTGAGTTCGGCCCGCCCGTCGCCGAGCCCGGTGGCCCGACGCAGCCAGGCGGCCAGCGCGGCCATGACGAGCACCACGACCACGAGTCGGACGAAGCCGTCCGGTCCGCTGACGTCGATGAGGGCGTTCGAGGACTCCGCGGTGATCACGGGGACGAGTATCGCCACCGCCCTCGCCCACCCCACGCGGTGGGGGACGAAATGCCGCCCGCATGCGTTGTCGGTGGCTCCTCCTAGAATGCTGCGGTGATCTCCCGACTCGATCTTCGAGGCACCGCCCTGTCCGACCTCGACAACCGTCGCCTGCGCGAGGTGCTGCCCCGCGCCGACTTCGACGTCGCGGACGCCCTGGAGGTCGTCCTGCCCATCTGTCATGCGGTGCGCGGCCGCGGCGCCGCGGCCGTCCGCGAGTTCGGTGAGCGTTTCGACGGGGTCGTGCCCGATCGGCTGCGCGTGCCCGCCGAGGTGTCGGCGGCCGCGCTGGAATCCCTCGACCCGCAGGTGCGGGCGGCCCTGGAGGAGTCGATTCGCCGCGCCCGCCTCGTCCACGCCGACCAGATGCCGGCCGAGCACGTCACCGACGTCGCCCCGGGCGGCCGGGTCGGGCAGCGCTGGATCCCCGTCGAGCGCGTCGGGCTCTACGTCCCGGGCGGGCTCGCGGTCTACCCGAGCAGTGTCGTCATGAACGTCGTTCCCGCGCAGGAGGCGGGCGTGAGGTCGCTGGCCGTGGCCAGCCCGCCGCAACGCGACAACACCGGGGTGTTCACCGGCTACCCCCACCCCACGGTCCTCGCCGCGTGCGAGTTGCTCGGCGTCGACGAGGTCTACGCCGTCGGTGGTGCCCAGGCGGTGGCGATGTTCGCCTACGGCGCGCGTGAGCCCGGGGTCGGTGCCGACGGCGCCACTCTCGACAACGCCGGCGAGGTCGTCTGCGAACCGGTCGATCTGGTCACCGGACCGGGCAACGTGTACGTCGCCTCGGCCAAGCGCGCCCTGCGTGGTGTCATCGGCATCGACGCGGAGGCCGGCCCCACCGAGATCGCCGTCCTCGCCGACGACTCGGCCGACCCCCAGCACGTCGCGGCCGACCTCATCAGCCAGGCCGAGCACGACACCCTCGCGGCCTCGGTGCTCGTCACCGACTCGGTCGCCCTCGCCGAGGGCGTCGAGACGGCTCTGGCCGAACGGGTCGCCCTCACCAAGCACCACGAGCGCGTCACCGCAGCCCTGTCGGGTCGGCAGTCGGCGATCGTGCTCGTCGACGACCTCGACGCCGGGCAGCGCGTCGTGGACGCCTACGGCGCCGAACACCTCGAGATCCAGACCCGCGACGCCGCGCAGCGGGCCCGCGCCGTGCGCAACGCCGGGGCGATCTTCGTCGGCGCCTCGACGCCGGTGAGCCTCGGCGACTACTCCGCAGGGTCCAACCACGTGCTGCCCACCAGCGGCACCGCCGCGTTCAGCAGCGGACTGTCCGTGCACGCCTTCCTCCGGTCGGTGCAGGTCATCGACTACACCGCCGAGGCCCTCGCCGCCGTGGGGCCGGGGGTCGTGGCGCTGTCCCACGCCGAGGACCTCCCGGCGCACGGCGAGGCCATCCTCGCGCGCACCGAAGGCGGCACCCGATGAACACCACGACCCGCGAGGACGGGCCCGACGGCGTCGACGCCACCCGCGCCGTCGACCCCGCCACCCGCGCCGTCGACCCCGCCACCCGCGCCATCGACCCCGCCACCCACCCGGTCACCCCCGCGGCACAGATCGAGCGTCTGCTCCGCGCCGACCTGCGGGGCCGGACCGCCTACGGCGCACCGCAACTCGACGTCCCGGTGGCCCTCAACACCAACGAGAACTCCTACCCCGTGCCGCCCGAGGTCGTCGAGGCGATCACGCGAGCGGTCTCGGCCGACGCGGCCGGTCTCAACCGCTACCCCGACCGTGAGTTCACCGAACTGCGCGAGTCGCTCGCCGGGTACCTGACCCGCACGGCGGGGGCGTCGATCGACCCGGATCAGGTCTGGGCGGGCAACGGCAGCAACGAGGTCCTGCTTCACCTGCTGCAGGCCTTCGGCGGACCGGGGCGCACGGCGCTCGGGTTCACCCCGTCCTACTCGATGCACCCGATCATCACGCGCACCACCGGCACCACCTGGGTCGACGGACTCCGCGGTGTCCGCCCGACCGACGCCGGGTCGGACGGGTCGCCGGCCGGGCCGGGCGCCCGTTTCGATCTGCCCGTCGAGCGCACGGCGGCCCAGGCCGCCGAGCACGACCCGGCGCTGGTGTTCCTGTGCTCACCCAACAACCCCACCGGCACGGCGCTCGACCTCGACGTGGTGCGGGCCGTGTACGACGCCGCACCCAACGCGGTGGTGATCGTCGACGAGGCCTACGCCGAGTTCGCCCGGCCCGGCACCCCCAGCGCCCTGACCCTGCTCGAGGGACGCCCGCGGCTCGTGGTCACCCGCACCCTGAGCAAGGCCTTCGCGCTCGCCGGCGGTCGCCTCGGGTACCTCGCCGCCGATCCGGCCCTCGTCGACGCCCTGCGACTCGTGCGCATGCCCTACCACCTGTCCTCCACCAGCCAGGTCGTGGCTCGGACCGTGCTGTCCTTCTCCGACGTCATGCTCGGTACGGTCGAGGCCATCAAGGAGCAGCGCGACCGCATCGTCGCCGAACTCCCGTCGCTCGGGTACGAACCCGTGCCGAGCGACGCCAACTTCGTCCTCTTCGGCGGGGGCGACGACGCACCGGCGCTCTGGCGGGCGCTGCTCGATGAGGGCGTGCTGGTCCGCGACGTCGGTCTCGACGGGTACCTTCGGGTGACCGCGGGGACGCCCGCCGAAGTCGATGCCTTCCTCGCAGCACTGGCACAGCACCCACCGCGAGGTGGACGAAAGGACGGTTCATGACCACCGCTGACCACCGCACCGCCACCATCAGGCGTGCGACGTCGGAGAGCCGGGTCGAGCTCACCATCGATCTCGACGGCACCGGCCGCAGCGACGTCAGCACCGGGGTGAGGTTCTACGACCACATGCTCGCCAGCCTGGCCAAGCACAGCCTCATCGACCTGCAGGTGAAGGCCGAGGGAGACATCGACGTCGATGCCCACCACACGGTCGAGGACGTCGCCATCGTCCTCGGCGACGCCATCGCCCAGGCCCTGGGCGACAAGAGCGGCATCTCGCGGTTCGGCGAGGCCACCGTGCCCCTGGACGAGGCGCTCGCCCAGGTCGTCGTCGACGTGGCCGGCCGTCCCTACTGCGTGCACACCGGCGAGCCCGAGGGCCAGCAGTACGTGATCATCGGCGGTGCCTACGTCGGCAGCCTCACCCGGCACGTGATGGAGACCCTCGCCCACCACGCCGGGCTGGCGATCCACGTCCGTGTGCTCGGTGGGCGCGATCCCCACCACATCGTCGAGGCCCAGTTCAAGGCGTTGGCCCGTGCCCTGCGCTTCGCCGTCGCGCGGGATCCGCGTGTGGAAGGGATCCCCAGTGCCAAGGGCGCGCTCTAGGCTCAGCCGCCGGACCGCGACGACGGTCACCGGCGAGGGGATCGTCCTCACCCGGGCCCGGGCCGAGGTCGTGGCGGGATGGGCCAGGCGCGGCCTCGGCCCGCTGGTCGTCGTGCCGGCGCAGGGCTGGACCCTGGTCAGCCCCGGTGGCCGGCCCAAGGCCCGCTACCCCTACGACGACGCCGTCCGCACCCTCGCGGGCCGCCCGGTCTCCTACCGGATGCGCCCGGCGCTGGGGTTCTTCCGCGTCGGCAAACAGGCCGTGGTCACGTTGCACGCCAAGCGCCGCCTCGCGCCCACGCGATGGATGATCTGGACCCCGCGCGACGGCCTCGTCACACCCAAGGGTCTGCCGGTGGCGCGCCCGGCCGACGTGGTGCGCGCCGCGGGGTCGGACTCGCCGGAGGTGCTCGCGCGGGTGGAGGAGATCGTCGGAGACGTCGGAGCCGGTGCGCCGGAGATCCTGGCGGCCCTGCTCGGCGTGCTCGACCTGCCCGGCCTCGACGTGCTCACGGGCCGGGCCGTGGCCGCCGACCTGCCCGAGGCCCGCCTGATCGTGCCCGCCGACCGCTATGCGCGGGCCTTCGACAAGATCGTCCGGGAGCGACGGCTCGACCAGGACGACGACCGGACGGAGTGAGATGACCGACACCGGCACACCGCAGCAGGGCTCCCCGGCGCAGGCCCCGGAACCGATCCCGTCGGGCGACGGGGGTCCGTCGCGCCCGTGCAGGGACGACCGCATGTCGTCGTGCTCGACTACGGCAGTGGCAATCTGCGGTCCGCGGTGCGGATGTTGGAGCGGCTGGGCGCCGAGGTCGAGCTGACCTCCGTGCGCGATCGGGCGATCGGCGCCGACGGCCTCCTCGTGCCCGGCGTCGGCAACTTCCACGCGTGCATGGCCGGTCTCGACGCGGTCGAGGGCCGGCGCATCGTCGACACCCGTCTCGCCGGCGGCCGGCCGGTCCTCGGCATCTGCGTGGGGATGCAGGTGCTCTTCGAGACCTCGGCCGAACCCAGCTCGGCGCCGCTGCCCGGGCTGGGGCAGTGGCCGGGTGTCGTGCGGCGGCTCGAGGCCGGGGTCGTGCCCCACATGGGCTGGAACAGCGTCGACGTCCCGTCGGGGAGTCGGTTGTTCGCCGGTGTGGAGGACGAGCGCTTCTACTTCGTGCACTCCTACGCCGTCCGTGAGTGGACCCTGCACCCCTCGGGCCCGTTCGAGGTCGTCGCGCCGCTGGTCACCTGGTCCGATCACGGCGGCCGGTTCGTGGCGGCGGTCGAGAACGGCCCCCTGTCCGCCACCCAGTTCCACCCCGAGAAGTCCGGTGACGCCGGAGCCCGCCTCGTGCGCAACTGGCTCGAGTCGCTCTGAGCCGGCGCCCGCACGATCCGCCCGACAGATCGCTCTGCTCGACCCCACCCCGACAAGGAGACGCATGACCACCCCCAGCACCTCCGCCCAGCCGATCCTCGAGCTCCTGCCCGCGGTCGACGTCGTCGACGGCCGGGCGGTGCAACTCGTCCAGGGTGTCGCGGGCACCGGCGGGGAGTACGGCGACCCGTTCGAGGCGGCGACGGCCTGGCAGGACGCAGGAGCCCAGTGGCTGCACCTGGTCGACCTCGACGCGGCGTTCGGTCGGGGCAGCAACGCCGAGCTCCTCGCCGGCATCGTCGGACGGCTCGACATGCAGGTCGAGCTCTCCGGCGGGATCCGCGACGCCGAGAGCCTCGAACGGGCCCTGGCCACGGGGTGCCGGCGCGTCAACATCGGCACCGCCGCTCTGGAGGACCCGGAGTGGACGGCGTCGGCCATCGCCGAGTACGGCGACCGGATCGCCATCGGTCTCGACGTGCGTGGCACCACGCTGGCCGCGCGGGGCTGGACCCGTGAGGGCGGCGACCTGTGGGAGACGCTGGCGCGTCTGGACTCCGAGGGCTGCAGCCGGTACGTCGTCACCGACGTCGCCAAGGACGGCATGCTCGCCGGCCCCAACATCGACCTGCTGCGGGAGGTCTGCGCCCGCACGGACACCCCGGTCGTCGCCTCCGGCGGCGTCTCGACGTTGGCCGACCTCGCGGCGCTGCGCGAGTTGGTGCCGCTGGGTGTCGAGGGGGCGATCGTCGGCTCCGCGCTCTACCAGGGCGCGTTCACCCTGCCGGAGGCGCTCGACGTCGCGGGTCGGCCGTGACCGGCGGCGTCGACAGCGGCGGCATCCCGTTCGCGGGGCGGCAGCTGAGCGACCCCGGCTTCGCGGGCGACGACGGTCGGTCCGATCCCGACCTCCTCTCCGCGCTCGAGGCGCTCACGCGTGACGGTTCGGCCGAGAACGTCGCCGCGACCCTGCGCCTGCTCTCCACGGCGAGAGTCGTCGTGCCCGTCGTCGCCGCGCCCAAGGGCACCCCGGTGCAGCACCACCCCGGTTCGGGGGCCGGGCAGCCTCACGACGAGCACCAGCACGAGGGGCACGGGCACGAGGGGCACGGGCACGACCGGCCGAGCGACGGCACCGAGATGGCCACGGTCACCCTGTCGGCGACCGACGGCAGCAGCAAGGCGATGCCGGTGTTCACCGGCGTCGACACGCTCGCCGCCTGGGACCCCACGGCCCGCCCGAGCCCTACGCACGTCCCCGACGTGGCGAGGTCGGCCATCGAGGACGGCTGCGACACCCTCCTCGTCGACCTCGGTTCTCCGCACGCCGCGGCCCTGCCGCTGTCGCACCTGTGGGCGCTGGCGCAGGAGCGTCCGTGGATGCCGCCGCACGAGGACCCCGTGGTTCGGCTGGCGGTCGCCGAGGCCGCCCAGGGCCTCGACGGTCTGCTGCGCGCCGGTGCCGAGGACGGCACCGCGACCCACGGACCGGACGTGCTGCGCCTGGTCCTCGTCCTGCGTCCGGGCCTCGACCAGGCCCGCGTCGAGCAGATCGCCCGCACCATGGGTGAACGCCTGGCCGGTGACCCCGAGGTGCGGATCCGCATCGACGACCTCGCGATCGTGCTGCATCGCGGCGACTCCGGAGAACCGGACGGCGGGGACGGCTGATCCGCACGGCGCGACCCGGTGAAGACGACGCACGTCGGCACCCGGACATGACGAGACCGGCGGCCCCCTGAGGGGACCGCCGGTCTCGTCGTTCAGTGCTGGTCAGCGGGTGTCAGTTGCCGGCCTGCGTCTTGGGCTCGACGAGGACGCCCTCGGCGGCCTGCTTGGCCTCGTCGTCCTCACCTCCCGGGTTGTCGCCGCCCGAGCCCTGAGCGACGAGTTCGCGGATCTTGGCGCCGCAGTCGGCGTCGACCTGCTCCCAGTACCAGAAGGCACGCTCGAGCACCTCGCCGTGCACCCCACCGAGGAGGTGGCCGGCGACGGTCTCGCAGAAGCGGGCACGCTGCTCGTCGTTCCAGACCTCGCGCACCAGTCGACCGGCCTGGCCGAAGTCGTCGTCCTCGGGGTGCAGTTCGTAGGCGCTGCGCACGATCTCGCCGTCGGCCTCCCAGCCGACCTCGTCCGGCCCTTCCTCCGCAGAGAACGGGCGGCCCTCGCTGTTGGGGGCGTACGTCGGCTTGTCGTCACCGAACTGCAGGTAGTTCATGTGGCCGTCGAAGTTGTAGACGTCGAAGCCGTTCTCATGGCCCTGCATGCCGCGCGGCTGGTTGACGGGCAGCTGCTCGGAGTGGGTGCCGACGCGGGCGCGGTGGGCGTCCGCGTAGCTGAACACGCGGGCCAGCAGCATCTTGTCGGGGGAGAACCCGATGCCCGGCACGGTGTGGCTGGGCGCGAACGCGGCCTGCTCGATCTCGGCGAAGTGGTTCTTGGGGTTGCGGTTGAGCGTCATCCGCCCGACCTCGATGAGCGGGTAGTCGCCGTGCGGCCACACCTTGGTGAGGTCGAAGGGGTTGAACCGGTAGTTCTTGGCGTCCTCGTACGGCATGAGTTGCACGGACAGGCGCCAGCTCGGGTACTCGCCGCGCTCGATGGCCTCGAAGAGGTCGCGCCGATGGAAGTCGGCGTCGGCTCCGGCGATCTTCTCCGCCTGCTCGCCGGTGAGGCCCTGCACGCCCTGCTCGGAGTGGAAGTGGTACTTGACCCAGTGCTTCTCACCCGCGGCGTTGGCCCACAGGTAGGTGTGGGAGCCGTACCCGTTCATGTGTCGCCAGGAGCGGGGCAGGCCGCGGTCGCCCATGAGGTAGGTGACCTGGTGCGCCGATTCGGGCGTGAGGCTCCAGAAGTCCCACTGCATGTGGTTGTCGCGCAGGCCCGAGTCGGCCAGGCGCTTCTGGCTGCGGATGAAGTTCTGGAACTTCATCGGGTCGCGCACGAAGAAGATCGGGGTGTTGTTGCCGACGAGGTCGAGGTTGCCCTCGGTGGTGTAGAAGCGCAGCGAGAAACCGCGGACATCGCGCCAGGTGTCGGGGGAGCCCAGCTCGCCGGCGACCGTCGAGAAGCGTGCGAGCATCTCGGTCTTCGTGCCCGGCTGGAACACCGCGGCCCGGGTGTACGCCGACACGTCACCGGTGACCTCGAACTCACCCCAGGCGCCGGAACCCTTGGCGTGAGGCTTGCGCTCGGGGATGTTCGAGCGGTTGAACTTGACCATCTGGTCGACGAGATGGGTGTCGTGCAGCAGCAGGGGACCGTTGGCGCCGACCGACAGGGAGTGCCGGTCGCTGACGGCGGGGGCGCCGTGCGCCTGCCGGGAGCCGCTGGTGTCCACGGACTGGCCGCCGGGCATGTCTCCGGAGCGCGGAGTGGTGGGGGTCGACATGCGTGAACCTCTCTTTGATCGATCGGTCGGGCGTACGCTGACAACGCTAGTCGTCTCCACCGACATTTACGGCAACAATGTGATTGGTCTTTTCGATCGACGTCATTGATCGTCGTCGTGCTTCGGATCGGACGGCCTCGGGTCCGACCACCTCGCAGGATCCCGTCATCGACCCGCGGATCGCGGGAGACGACGCCTTTCCACGTGCGAATCTCACATCCGCCCAGGCTCTCGGTTGGTCACGCGATGACCGGCTGGTACCCTTGTCGGTGATCGGTCGTGTCGTGCCGACGCCTCCCGCTGCTGCGGGATGTCGCGCCGACCAGCACGACTGCCCCAAGAGAAGCCGCTCACCACGCTTCCACCCGTCGCTCGCCTCAGATCGCCGGGTCGCCGAGACACCGTCAGGTGTTCGCTCCGGTGCCGCTGGATCTTCCGGCGGCCACCGAGCCGTGCGGCGGTGGTGATCCGGCCTTTCGCGGGGAGCCCGCGAAGGGCCGTCGTCGTTTCCGGCACCGGATGCCGCCCGACGGTCGGCCTCTCGAGGGTGGCACGTCCGAACGACAGTATTGAGACAAGGAGCTCGACATCAGCGAAGCCCGCATCAACGACCGGATCCGCGTTCCCAAGGTCCGACTCGTCGGACCCAACGGCGAACAGGTCGGCATCGTCCTCATCGACGAGGCGCTCAGGCTGGCCGGGGAGGTCGACCTCGATCTCGTCGAGGTCGCCCCGATGGCCAACCCGCCGGTCTGCAAGCTCATGGACTACGGCAAGTACAAGTACGAAGCCGCGCTGAAGGCCCGTGAGGCTCGCAAGAACCAGGTCAACACGGTCATCAAGGAGATCAAGCTCCGTCCCAAGATCGACCCGCACGACTACGGCACCAAGAAGGGCCACGTCGAGCGGTTCCTCAACGCGGGGGACAAGGTCAAGGTGACGATCATGTTCCGCGGTCGCGAGCAGTCACGACCCGAACTCGGGTTCCGGCTGTTGCAGCGGCTCGCCGAGGACGTCGCCGACATCGGCTTCGTCGAGAGCTCGCCCAAGCAGGACGGCCGCAACATGATCATGGTCCTCGGCCCGACCAAGAAGAAGGCCGAGGCCAAGGCCCAGCAGCGTCGCCAGCGCGACGAGGCGGCGGCGGCCGAGGGCATGAGCGAAGAGACGGCTCCCGCAGGCTCCTGAGGCCCGCATCACCGACCCGTCGGCGGCGACGCCGACGGCGGGTCGCGCACGACCACCAACGAAGACTCCAAGGAGACGGCACCATGCCGAAGATGAAGTCGCACAGCGGAACCAAGAAGCGCTTCCGCATCACGGGCAAGGGCAAGGTCATGCGCGAGCAGGCCGGCGGTCGTCACCTGCTCGAGCGCAAGTCGAGCAAGTTCAAGCGCAGCATCGCGAACGACGTCGAGCTCGCCGCGCCGGACGCCAAGAAGGTCAAGAAGCTTCTCGGCAAGTAAGTCCGCCCCGTCGCGTGGCACTCCGCGCAGACGCCCTACCGCACCAAGATCACAAGGAGACATCACGTGGCACGCGTGAAGCGGGCAGTGAATGCCCAGAAGAAGCGTCGGGTGACCCTCGAGCGCGCCAGCGGTTACCGCGGGCAGCGTTCGCGCCTGTACCGCAAGGCCAAGGAGCAGGTCACTCACTCCCTCGGCTACGCCTACCGCGACCGCAAGGCCCGCAAGGGTGACTTCCGTCGCCTCTGGATCCAGCGCATCAACGCTGCGGCCCGCGCCAACGGCATGACGTACAACCGGTTCATCCAGGGCCTCAAGGCCGCCGAGGTCGAGGTCGACCGTCGCATGCTCGCCGAGATGGCGGTCAACGACCCCTCGACGTTCGCGGCTCTGGTGGAGATTGCCAAGGCCAACGTGCCGGCGTCCGACGCCCAGAACACCGACGCCGCCTGAGCCTGCCTCGAGCAGTGTCGTCCGACCGGGCCAGGGATCCGCTCACCAACCCGCGCGCCGAGCGCGTGCGCAAGGTGGCGGCCCTGGCCCGTCGTGCTGTCCGGGCCAAGGAGGGGCTGTTCCTCGTCGAGGGCCCGCAGGGGGTGCGTGAAGCGGTACGGCACCGCCCGGATCTGGTCCGCGACGTCTACGTCGATCTCGACGCGGCTCAGCGGTTTCCCGAGATCCTGCAGGACGCCGAGCAGGCCGGCCTCTTCGTCCACCCGGCATCCCCGCAGGTCCTTGCGGCCATGGGCGATGCCGAGACCTCACAGGGTGTGCTCGCGGTCTGCCGCACCCTCGACGTCCCGCTGAGCGAGGTACTCGCCGCGCAGCCGGCCACGATCGCCGTGCTGGCGCACGTGCGCGACCCGGGCAACGCGGGCACGGTCCTGCGGTGCGCCGACGCCTCCGGTGCCGACGCCGTGGTCCTCACCGAGGCGAGCGTCGATCTCTACAACCCCAAGGTGGTCCGCTCGACGGCCGGGTCGCTGTTCCACGTCCCGGTGGTGATCGGGGAGCCGGTCGCCGAGGTGATCGCCCAGGTGCACGCGGCCGGCATGATCACCCATGCCGCCGACGGGACCGGCGCCGTCCTCCTCGACGAGGCCGACCTGGAGCACCGCCACGCCTGGGTGTTCGGCAACGAGGCGTGGGGCTTGCACGAGGAGGTGCGCGAGGCGTGTACCGACGTCGTGCGTGTGCCCATCCACGGCCGCGCGGAGTCCCTCAACCTGGCGATGGCCGCCACCGTGTGCCTGTACGAGTCGGCCCGCCGTCGGGCCCCGATCACACCACCAGGTACGGTGCGCGTGTGAGCAGGGACGACTCGCTGATCTCGGGGGCTGGGTGCGACGCGGAGGCCGTCCTTTCCTGCCTGCCCGACGGGGTCGTCGTCGCCGACGAGCACGGACTCGTCCAGCTGGTCAACCCGCGGGCGGCCAAGCTGCTGGGGCGCCGGCCCGAGGACGTCGTCGGTGAACGCGTCGTGGAGGCCCTTCCGCTGCTGGACGCGGCCGGACACTCCTGGTGGACCTGCTGCGATCCCTGGGACGGATTGGCCACCCGCACCGGTCATCGCGAGCGGTTGCTGCTGTTGCCCGGTCGCGGACAGGTGCTGGTGACGATGCGGTACGTGCGCGCCGAACCCCTCGGGCCGGTGGTGCGCGTCGTCGTCGCCCTGCGCGACACCGACGCCCGCCGACGGGCCGAGACCGAGAACGCCGAGCTGATCTCGATGGTGGCCCACGAACTGCGCGCCCCGCTGGCGTCGGTCAAGGGCTTCTCGAGCACGTTGCTCAAGCGTTGGGACCGGTTCACCGACACGCAGAAGCACCTGATGATCGAGACCATCGAGGCCGATGCCGAGCGGTTGGCGCGGCTGATCCACGAACTCCTCGACGTCTCACGGCTCGACACGAGCCGGCTGCGTCTGGACCGTCGCCGCGTCGACCTGCGTGAGGTCATCGTCCGCTGCGTCGAGCGCCTGGTGGCCTCCGGCCTGGACCCCAGCCGGTTCGAGATCCGCATCGACGACGACCCGTGCCGGGCCGGGACCGACGGCACGGGCCCGGCAGGCGCGGGCACGGCCGAGGTCGACACCGAGGTCGACGCTCCCACCGACCCCCTCCCCGCCACGGACGAGGTCGACAGGGCCGACGTCCTCGTGTGGGCCGACGCCGACCGGCTCGATCAGATCGTCACCAACCTGCTGGAGAACGCCGTGCGGCACGGGGCGGGCACCGTGCACGTCTCGGTCTCGCCGCAGAACCCCGGGACGGCCGAGGGGTCGAGCCCCATGTGGATCGTGTCGGTGGCGGATGAGGGTGAGGGGATCCGGCCGGAGCAGTACGCGCTGGTCTTCAGCAAGTTCTGGCACGGGTCGCGCCGGGGCAGTACGGGCCTCGGGCTGTACCTCGTCCGGGGGCTGGTGGAGGCACACGGCGGTTCCATCAGCGTCGACCGGGCGCCCGAGGGCGGGGCGTTGTTCCGCTTCGCCCTGCCGCGCGCCTCCACCGCCCGCTGAGCATCGCCGCAGGTGGCGGGGCGACGCGCCCGAGCGCCGAAACCCCTTTCCGCTCTCGCGAGGCCCCCACTTAGGATCGAGGCGTGTCCGGACCCAACACTTCTTACGACCCCGTCGAGGTCAGCGCCCTCTCACCCGAGCAGATCGAGGCCGACGTCGCTGCGGCGCTCACCGCCGTCGCCGCGGCCCGCGATCTGGCCGAACTCAAGGAGGCCCGCCTCGCCCACGCCGGTGAGAAGAGCCCGCTGGCTCTGGCCAACCGCGAGATCGGGGCCCTGCCTCCGAGTGCCAAGGCCGACGCCGGCAAGCGTGTCGGTGCGGCGCGCGGCCGGGTGGGCGCGGCCCTGAAGGAGCGGCAGGCCGAGCTCGAGGCCGAACGCGACGCGGCGATCCTCTCCGAGGAGACCATCGACGTGACCGTCACGCCTCCCTTCCGGCGGGTGGGTGCGCGTCATCCGATCAGCCTGATGACCGAGAAGGTCGCCGACATCTTCGTCGGCATGGGCTGGGAGATCGCCGAGGGCCCCGAGGTCGAGGCCGAGTGGTACAACTTCGACGCGCTCAACTTCGCGCCCGATCACCCGGCGCGCGACATGCAGGACACGTTCTTCGTCGACCCGCCGACCTCCGGGCTGGTGCTGCGCACCCACACCTCGCCGGTCCAGGCGCGCACGCTGCTGCAGCGGGACACCTCGCTGTTGCAGCGTGACCTGCCCCTGTACGTCGCGGTGCCCGGCCGCGTGTACCGCACCGACGAACTCGATGCGACGCACACGCCGGTCTTCCACCAGGTCGAGGGCCTGGCCGTCGACCGCGGGCTGACGATGGCGCACCTCAAGGGCACGCTCGACCACTTCGCCCGCGCCCTGTTCGGGTCCGAGGCGACGACGCGGCTGCGGCCCTCCTACTTCCCGTTCACCGAGCCCAGCGCCGAGATGGACCTGTGGTTCCCGCAGAAGAAGGGCGGGGCCGGCTGGATCGAGTGGGGAGGGTGCGGGATGGTCAACCGCAACGTGCTGCGCGCGGCGGGCATCACCGACCCCGAGATCACCGGGTTCGCGTTCGGCATGGGCATCGACCGTGCCGTGATGCTGCGGCACGGGGTCACCGACATGCACGACATCGTGGAAGGCGACGCGCGGTTCTCCGCCCAGTTCGGAATGGAGATCTGATGCTGGCGCCCGTCGAATGGCTGCTGGAGCTCGTCGGGGTCGACGAGCCGGTCAGCGGTGAGCGCATCGCGGCCGACCTCGTGCGCGTGGGCCTGGAGGAGGAGGCGATCCACGGCGGCGACCTCACCGGCCCGCTCGTCGTGGGCCGGGTCCTCGACGTCACCGACGAGCCGCAGAAGAACGGCAAGACGATCCACTTCTGCCACGTCGACGTCGGCGATCACGGGCAGCGCGCGCAGGCCGGGGAGATCCCGCGGTCACCCAGGAGATCGTCTGTGGTGCCCACAACTTCGGAGCCGGCGACCTCGTCGTCGTCGTGCTGCCCGGCGCCGTGCTGCCGGGCGGGTTCGCGATCTCGGCGCGCAAGACCTACGGCCACATGTCCAACGGCATGATCTGCTCGGCCCTCGAACTCGGGCTGGGCGAGGACCACGACGGCATCATCGTGCTGTCGGAGTACTTCGCCGACCGCCCCGAGCTCCTGGCCTCGCTGCAGCCCGGCGACGACGCGATCGCGCTGCTCGGCCTGGACTCCGAGACGGTGGAGGTCAACGTCACCCCCGACCGCGGCTACTGCTTCTCCATGCGTGGCATCGCGCGGGAGTACGCGCTGTCCACCCACGCGGAGTCCTTCCGCGACCCCGCCGGTGCCGACTCGGTGCAGGTGGCGCCCGCGAACGACTCCGGATACCCGGTGCGTCTGGTCGACGATGCGCCGATCCGGGGGAGGCAGGGGTGTGATCGCTACGTCGCCCGCATCGTGCGCGGTGTCGACCCGACCGCGCCCACCCCGGCGTGGATGGCCGACCGCCTCACCAAGTCCGGCATGCGGCCCATCTCGCTGTCGGTCGACGTGACGAACTACCTCATGCTCCTCACCGGGCAGCCCCTGCACGCCTTCGACCTCGACACCCTGTCGGGGTCGATCGAGGTGCGCCGGGCGCGCGCGGGGAGAAGCTGCGCACCCTCGACGACGTCGAGCGCGTCCTCGACCGCGAGGACCTGCTCATCACCGACGGCGGTGACACCCCGTTGGCGATCGCCGGTGTCATGGGTGGTGAGACCTCCGAGGTCTCGGCCTCCACCTCCGCGATCCTCGTGGAGTCCGCCCACTTCGACCCGATCACGGTGGCCCGCAGCTCTCGCCGGCACAAGCTGTCGACCGAGGCGAGCCGCCGCTTCGAGCGTGGGGTCGACCCCGCTCTCGCGCCGGTCGTCGCCCAGATGGCCGTCGACCTGCTCGTCGAACTCGGCGGCGGCACGGCCGACCCGGATGCCACGGACGTCGACCGCACCTCCCCGCCGCAGCCGATCTCCTTCGACACCCGTGACCCGTGGCGACTCGTCGAGCCGGGTGAGGACGGCTTCGTACCCACCGGGCTCGACCACGACTCCGTGATCGGTCACCTGCGCTCGATCGGGTGCGAGGTCGAGGCGGCCGGGGACCCGTCCGACGCGCTCGGATTCTCGCGCGTGCAGGTCACCCCGCCGACCTGGCGTCCCGACCTGGCCGACGGCCCGGACCTCATCGAGGAGGTCGCTCGGCTGCGCGGCTACGAGCGCATCCCCTCGATCCTGCCGACGGCGCCCGGCGGCCGCGGCCTCACCCGCGGCCAGCGCGCGCACCGTCTCATCGGTTCGGTCCTCGCCGGCCTGGGCCTGACCGAGGTGTGGTCCTACCCGTTCGTCTCCGGGGCCGTCTTCGACGCGCTCGGGCACGAGGCGGATGACGAGCGTCGCCGCGCCCTGCGGATCGCGAACCCGTTGTCGGACGAGGCGCCGCTGATGCGGACCTCCGTCCTCGACAGCCTGCTCGCGACGCTGCGCCTCAACCTCGGGCGGGGAGCCGGCGACGTCGCCCTGTACGAGGTGGGGCTGGTGTTCCTGCCGGGTGCCGACCCGGTGGCCGCTCCCGTGCCCGCCGTGGGTGAGCGCCCCGAGGACTCGGTCCTCGAGGCGATCCAGGGGGCCGTGCCGCCCCAGCCGCGGCACGTCGCCTGGGTGATGACGGGGCAGGCGTCCCCGGCCGGACCGTGGGGCCCCGCCCGCCCGGTCGACGCGGCCGAGGCCATCGGTGTCGCCGTCGAACTCGGCCGGGTGCTCGGTGTGGTCCTGCGTCCCGAGGCCGCGGTCCGCACGCCCTGGCACCCCGGACGCTGCGCCGCGTTGCGGGTCGTCGGCGGGCCGTGCGACGGGCAGATCATCGGGTACGCCGGAGAGCTGCACCCCAAGGTGTGCGGCGCCGTCGAGGTGCCCGAGCGCACCTGCGCCGCCGAGCTCGACCTCGACGCCCTCGTGCTCGCCGCGGGTGAATCGGTCACCGCTGCACCGTTGTCGACCTACCCCGTGGCCAGGACCGACGTCGCGTTGGTCGTCGACGAGCACGTCCCGGCCGGTGACGTCGAGGCCGCGCTGCGGTCCGGCGCGGGGGAGTCGCTGGAGTCACTCGTGCTCTTCGACGTCTACACCGGTGACCAGTTGGAGCACGGCACCAAGTCGCTCGCCTTCCGCCTCGGGTTCCGCGCCGCGGACCGCACGCTCAAGACGGGTCAGGTCACCGCCCTGCGCGACGACGCGATCTCCGCCGCGCGCAAGGCCACCGGAGCGGAGTTGCGTGGTGCCTGAGTCGGAGTCGCAGTCGCAGCCTGTAGCGGTCGTCACCGGCGCCTCCCGGGGCATCGGTGCCTTCCTCGCCGCCGCGTTCGAGCGGGCGGGGTACGTCGTCGAACGCAGCTCGCGCTCGGGCGGCGGCGCCGAGGAGTCGAGGTGAGGTGCCTGGACGTCACGGATGCCCGCGCCGTGCAGGACTACGTGACCGACGTCGTGGCGCGGCGCGGTCGCATCGACGTACTCGTCAACAACGCGGGCGTCATCGACGCCGAGGTCCCGTTGTGGGAGGCCGACGTCGAGCAGTGGTGGCGCACGGTCGAGGTCGACGTCCGGGGCCCGTTCCTGCTGAGTCACGCCGTCGTCCCGCACATGCTGCGGGCGGGCTCGGGCCGCGTGGTCAACCTCAACTCCGGCGCGGGTGTCCGCAGCAGCGCCGTCGCGACGGCCTACTACGTGGCCAAGACCGGCCTCGGTCGCATCACCGGGGCGCTGCACCTGGGCGGGTACGACGACGGCCTGCGCGCCTTCGACCTCGCCCCCGGGGTGGTGCAGACCGACATGACGGAGTCCATGGACGCGCACGCCGACCGCACGGAATGGACCTCGCCGGCCGAGGTCTGCGACCTGGCCCTGGCGCTCGCGTCGGGCGAGCTCGACGCCTGGTCGGGGCGGATGGTCCGGGCCGGGGTGGACACCCCGGAGTCGTTGAAGGCCGCCGAAACCCGGCTCACCTGGGACAGCCGGCACGTCGTGCTCATGCCGTGGGGGGACGACGATCCGCTGACCTGACAGCGGTGAATGCTCTCGCATGATCTTGTATAGTCATGCACATGGTGACCGCGGCAGTGGCAGGCGCGAGTGGGTATGCCGGTGGTGAGATCCTCCGGCTCCTGCTGGCCCACCCCGAGTTCTCGATCGGGGCACTCTGCGCGGCCGGTAACGCCGGTTCCCGCCTCGGCGAGCACCACCCGCATCTCGGCCCGCTGAGCGACCGTGTCCTGGAGCCGGCGGATCCCGAGCTCCTGGCCTCGCACGACGTCGTGTTCCTCGCGCTGCCGCACGGGGCCTCCGCCGCCCTGGTGGCCGATCTGCCGGACTCGGTCGTCGTCCTCGACTGCGGCGCCGACTTCCGGCTCACCGACGCCGAGGCCTGGTCGCGCTACTACGACACCCCGTACGCGGGATCGTGGCCGTACGGCCTGCCCGAGCTGACCCTGCCCGACTCCACCGGCCGCGACGCACTCGTCGGGGCCGGGCGCATCGCCGTCCCCGGCTGCTACCCGACGGCGGTGACCCTCGCGCTCGCGCCCGGGTTGGCCGCCGGAGTCCTCGACCCGGAGGACGTCGTCGTCGTCGCGGCCAGCGGCACCTCGGGGGCCGGGCGGTCGCTCAAACCCCACCTGCTCGGTGCGGAGGTCATGGGCTCGATGAGCCCCTACGGCGTGGGCGGCGTGCACCGACACGTCCCCGAGATCGTCCAGAACCTGTCCGCCGCAGCAGGATCCGAGGTCAGTCTGTCGTTCACGCCGGTGCTCGCGCCCATGCCTCGGGGGATCCTCGCGACCTGCACCGCCCGAATCCGTGTGGGGACGTCCGCGGCGCAGGTGCGCTCGGCCTGGACCCGCGCGTACGCCGACGAGCCGTTCGTCCACGTCCTCAAGGACGACCGGCAACCCTCGACGTCGGCCGTGCTCGGCTCGAATCTCGTCCTGGTCCAGGTGGCCGTCGACGAGCGGGCCGGGCGGGTCGTGGTCACGGCCGCGATCGACAACCTCACCAAGGGCACCGCCGGAGGTGCCGTGCAATGCGCCAATCTCGCCCTCGGCCTACCGGAGACGTGTGGGCTGCCGATGACAGGAATCGCCCCATGAGCATGTCCTCCGACCAGGTCCCCACGGGAATCGCGCGGGAGAACCGAGCCCTGCGACTTCACCCCGAACACCTGACCTTCGCCAAACTGCCGCCGGGTTCGGAGCTGCCCGACTGGGCCAAGGACGTCCGCCCGCTGTCGACCGTGGCGTGGAGCGCCGAGGAGACCTCGGTGCTCGCCCCGGTGCGGGTGGTGCCCGACGACATCGACCGGTTCGGCCCCTGGTGCGCCTTCGAGGTCGAGGGGCACATCGACTTCCTGCTCACCGGTGTGCTCAACGGCATCATCACGCCCCTGGCCGCCAGCCACATCGCCGTCACGACGCTGTCGACCTACAACACGGACTGGATCCTCGTGCCCGCCGACCAGGCCGACGCGGCCGTCAACGTGTGGCGCTACCACGGTTACACCGTGAACGTGCTCGCCGACTCCCAGACCTCGACGGACGGGCCGACGGGCCACACGGCATGAGCGTCACCGCGGCCGCCGGGTTCCGGGCCACGGGTGTCACGGCCGGTCTCAAGGCCTCCGGTGCGCCGGATGTCGCCCTGGTGGTCAACGACGGTCCCGATCACCATGCCGCGGCGGTCTTCACGAGCAACCGCGTCGAGGCCGCGCCGGTGACGTGGAGCCGTCAGGTGGTGACCGACGGGCGGGCCGACGTGGTCGTCCTCAACTCCGGCGGCGCCAACGCCTGCACCGGGCCCGAGGGATTCCTCGACACCCACCGCACGGCCGAGCACACCGCCGAGGCGTTCGGCGTCAGCGCGGGCGACGTCGTCGTGTGCTCGACCGGCCTCATCGGCGAGCGGCTCCCCATGGACACGCTCCTCGCCGGGGTCGACGCGGCCGCAGGGGCCCTCGCGACCGACGGTGGCCCGCTCGCGGCCGAGGCGATCATGACCACCGACACCCGCCCCAAGCAGGCGGTCCACACCGGCCAGGGCTGGACCGTCGGCGGCATGGCCAAGGGCGCCGGCATGTTGGCGCCCGCGCTCGCGACGATGCTCGTGGTCGTCACGACCGACGCCGTCACGTCGCCGACCGATCTGGAGACCGCTCTCCGGCTCGCCTGTGCGACCACGTTCGACCGGATCGACTCCGACGCCTGCATGTCGACCAACGACACCGTCGTCGTCCTCGCCTCGGGGGCCTCCGGGGTGTCGGTGACGCAGGGGAGTTGACCGACGCCCTGACGCAGGTGTGTGGCGAGCTCGCCCGCGGCCTCATCGGTGACGCCGAGGGCGCCCGGCACGACATCGAGATCGAGGTGGCCGGCGCGGTCGCCGAACGGGAAGCGCTCGAGGTCGCGAGGGCCGTGGCCCGGAGCAATCTCGTCAAGTGCGCCGTCTTCGGCGGTGATCCCAACTGGGGACGCATCGTGTCGGCCGTCGGCACCACCTCGGCGTCGTTCGACGCCCACCGGATCGATGTGGCCATCAACGGCGTCCAGGTGTGTCGGGAGTGCGGCGTCGGTGAGGACCGCTCCCTGGTCGACCTGTCCGATCGCCACGTGCACATCGTCATCGACCTGCACGCCGGGACGCGGACGGCGACCGTCTGGACCAACGACCTCACCCACGACTACGTCCACGAGAACTCGGCCTACAGCACATGAACCTCGAACAGCACAGCGCCGTCCACCGTCATCTGCGCACCCTGCGCGACCGCGCCGGGCTCGCGGCGGCCACCACCAAGGCACGCACGCTCGTGGAGGCACTGCCGTGGCTGGAGCAGTTCAGGGGTGCGCTCGTCGTCGTCAAGCACGGCGGCAACGCGATGATCGACCCGGCTCTCACGGCGGCCTTCGCCGAGGACGTCGCCTTCCTCCGGTATGCGGGTCTGCGTCCGGTCGTCGTGCACGGTGGCGGCCCGCAGATCGGCGCCATGCTCGACCGTCTGGGCCTGCGCAGCGAGTTCAAGGGCGGCCTGCGGGTGACGACCCCCGAGGTCATGGACGTGGTGCGCATGGTCCTCGTCGGGCAGGTGGGCCGCGACCTCGTCGGGCGCCTCAACCAGCACGGACCCATCGCCGTCGGCCTCTCGGGTGAGGACGCGCACCTCTTCGGGGCGGTCCGCCGCCCGGCGCTCGTCGACGGCGAGCCCGTCGACATCGGCCTCGTGGGCGACGTCGTCACCGTCTCGCCCTCGGCCGTGGTCGACATCGTCGACGCCGGGCGCATCCCGGTCGTGTCCTCGATCGCCCCGGATCTCGACAATCCCGGCCAGGTCCTCAACGTCAACGCGGACACGGCGGCCTCGGCGCTCGCGGTCTCCCTCGGTGCGCGCAAGCTCGTCGTGCTGACCGACGTCCCCGGGGTCTACGCCGACTGGCCGGACACCTCCTCGCTCATCTCGGAGATGACGGTCGACGACGCCGAAGAACTCCTCGGGCGGGTCGATTCCGGCATGGTCCCCAAACTCGAGGCCTGCGTCCGCGCGGTGCGCGGCGGCGTGGCACGCACGCACGTGATCGACGGCCGGACACCGCACTCGCTGCTGTTGGAGGTGTTCACCGACGAGGGGATCGGCACGATGATCCTGCCCGAGGACAGCGGGGACAGCGGGGACGGCGGGGCCGGCGGGGACGGCGGGGACGGCGGGACGGCCATGGACACCGGGGGCATCGGGGACGACCAGGGCGCGCCGCACGGCGGCCCGATCCAGGAGGGTGTGTCATGAGTGTCGAAGCCCGTGGTCCGGGTGTCGGAGCCGATCGGGTCGCCGAGGCGGCCGGCGGTCAGGACGATCTCATCGCCCGGTACACCGATTCGCTGCTCGGTGTCTTCGGCACCCCCAAGCGGGTCCTGGTGCGCGGCGAGGGATGTCAGGTGTGGGACGCCGACGGGCGCCGGTACCTCGATCTCCTCGGTGGCATCGCCGTGAACGCGCTCGGGCACGCGCACCCGGATCTCGTGGCGGCGGTCCGCGAGCACGCCACCTTGCTCCACGTGTCGAACTTCTTCACCACGCCCCCGCAGATCGAGCTCGCCGAACGGCTGCTCGGCCTCGCGGGGGCGCCGGCGGGGTCGGCGGTGTTCGTGACGAACTCGGGCACCGAGACCGTCGAGGCCGCCATCAAGCTCGCCCGACGCACCGGGCGGCCCGGCATCCTCACCGCCGAGGGCGCGTTTCACGGCCGGAGCACCGGTGCGCTGGCGCTCACCGCCAAGGCTGCCCACCGCGAGCCCTTCGAACCACTCCTGCCGGGGGTGCGACGGGTGCCGTTCGCCGACGCGCCGGCGTTGGAGGCGGCCCTGGAGGCGGGCCGCGGTGAGATCGGCGCGGTCGTCCTCGAACCGATCCAGGGGGAGGGCGGGGTCGTGGTGGGCGGCGTCGACTACCTGCGTCGCGCCCGCGAGATCACCTCTGCCGCCGGGGTACTGCTGATCCTCGACGAGATCCAGACGGGCATCGGACGGACGGGGTCCTGGTTCGCCTTCGCCGAGTCCGGCATCGTGCCCGACGCGCTGCTGCTGGCCAAGGGACTCGCCGGCGGCGTGCCCATCGGCGCCATGATCACCTTCGGGCCGGAGGTCACGGGCCTGCTCGGTCCCGGGCAACACGGCACGACCTTCGGGGGCAACCCGCTCGCCTGCGGGGCCGCGTGCGCCGTCCTCGACGTCATCGAGCGCGACGACCTCGTGCAGCACGCCCGCGAGATGGGCCAGGTCGTGCGCGGCGCGATCGAGCAGCTCGCGGACCCGAGGATCACCGAGGTCCGCGGGGCCGGGCTCCTGCTCGGCATCGGCCTGGCGCACGAGCGCGCCACCGAGGTGGCCGCGGCCTCCCTCGAGGCCGGGTTCATCGTCAACCCGGTGCGAGGAGACACGCTGCGGCTGGCGCCACCGCTGATCGTCGGGGAGGCCGAGCTGCGCTCGTTCGTCGATGCGCTCCCCGGACTCCTCGACGCGGCGGGGGATGAGGATGACCGTCGCCCAGTCGCGCGCGGCGCGGCAGCAACGCATCGTCGAGCTGCTCGAACACACCGTGATCAAGTCCCAGCCCGAGTTGCTCGACCTGCTGGCCGAGGACGGCTACGACGTGACGCAGGCGACCCTGTCCCGCGACCTCGTCGAGCTCGGCGCCGTCAAGGTTCGCATGGGCCGCAGCCTCGTCTACGCCGTCCCGGCCGAGGAGGAGATCCGACCCCCGGCCGGCGGGCGATCCGGTGCTGGCCGACTCCCGGCTGCGGCGACTGTGCGAAGAACTGCTGGTCAGTGCCACGTCATCGGGAAATCTCGCCGTGCTGCGCACCCCGCCGGGCGCGGCGAACTACCTGGCGAGCGCCATCGACAAGACCGAGGTGCAGCGGCGCGCCGGGATCATCGGTACCGTCGCGGGCGACGACACCGTGCTCGTCATCGCCGCCGACCTCGACGGTGGGCAGACGGTGGCGGACCGACTCCTCGCGCTGGCCGCGGGAGACCACGACAAGTTCGACAGAAAGGACACCCGCTCGTGAGCGAGGCGAAGAGTTCGGCCCTGTGGGGTGGACGGTTCAGCGGCGGCCCGGACCAGGCACTGGCGGCGCTGTCCAAGAGCACCCACTTCGACTGGCGGCTCGCGCCGTACGACCTGGCGGGCTCGCGCGCGCACGCCCGGGTTCTGCACGCCGCGGGCATCCTCGACGAGCAGACCCTCGAGGCGATGCTGGAGGGTCTGCGCCGGCTCGGTGCCGACGTCGAGAGCGGCTCGTTCGTCCCGGCGGAGGACGACGAGGACGTCCACACCGCTCTCGAGCGGGGTCTCGTGGAGCGCGCCGGCGCCGACGTGGGTGGGCGACTGCGGGCCGGCAGGTCGCGCAACGATCAGGTCGCCACCCTGTTCCGGATGTATCTGCGTGACCACGCCCGCATCGTCTCCGGGCTGATCCTCGACGTCGTCGACGCCCTCGTGAGTCAGGCCGAGGCGCACCCCGACGCCGCGATGCCCGGACGCACGCACCTGCAGCACGCCCAGCCCGTCCTCCTCGCCCACCACCTCCTCGCCCACGCCTGGCCGTTGCTGCGCGACGTGGAGCGGTTCCGCGACTGGGACGAGCGCGCCGCCGTGTCCCCCTACGGCTCAGGGGCCCTCGCGGGCAGCTCGCTCGGCCTCGACCCCGAGGCGGTGGCCGCCGACCTCGGCTTCGACGGCGCGGTCGAGAACTCGATCGACGGCACGGCCAGTCGCGACTTCGTCGCCGAGTTCTGCTTCGTCGCGGCGATGGCGGCGGTCGACATCTCCCGTTTCGCCGAGGAGGTGATCCTCTGGGCGACCAAGGAGTTCGGCTTCGTCACCCTGGCGGACGCCTACTCCACCGGGTCGAGCATCATGCCGCAGAAGAAGAACCCCGACGTCGCCGAACTGGCCCGGGGCAAGGCCGGCCGGCTCGTCGGTGACCTCGCCGGGTTGCTCACCACGCTCAAGTCGCTCCCGCTCGCCTACAACCGCGACCTGCAGGAGGACAAGGAGCCGGTCTTCGACGCGATCGACACCCTCGAGGTGTTGCTGCCGGCGTTCTCCGGCATGGTCGCCACGTTGACCTTCCACCCCGACCGGCTCGCCGAACTCGCACCGCAGGGCTTCTCCCTCGCCACCGACGTGGCGGAGTGGCTGGTGCGTCAGGGCGTCCCGTTCCGCGTCGCACACGAGGTGGCGGGCGCGTGCGTCCGGCGCTGCGAGGAACGCGGCATCGAGCTCTGGGACCTGTCGGAGGAGGACCTCGCCGCGATCTCCGAGCACCTCACCCCCGGCGTCCGTGAGGTCCTCAGCGTCGAGGGATCGCTGGCCTCCCGGGACGGCAAGGGCGGGACGGCGCCCACCCGCGTCGCCGAGCAGCTCGGCAAGGTGCGGCAGACGGCGGCATGGCAGCGCAGTTGGGCGAGCAAGCGGCCCACGGTCCGCGACTGACCGCCGTGTCCGACCCGGGGCCCGGCGGGCGCGTCGTCCGGCTGGGGGAGGAGTTCTACGACCGCCCCGTGCTGGAGGTGGCGCCCGACCTCCTGGGCTGCATCGTGCGTCACGGGCCCGTCGCGGTGCGGTTGACCGAGGTGGAGGCGTACGCCGGCGAGGCCGACCCGGGGTCGCACGCGTTCCGCGGCCGCACCCCGCGGACGGCGGTGATGTTCGGACCACCCGGGCGGCTCTACGTCTACCTCTCCTACGGCATGCACTTCTGCATGAACCTCGTGTGCGGGCCCGACGGCCGGGCGAGTGCGGTGTTGTTGCGCGCTGGCGAGGTCGTCGACGGCCTCGAGCAGGCGCGGGCACGCAGGACACCGGCCTCGGGGATCGCTCCCCGCGACCGCGACCTGGCTCGTGGACCGGCGAGGTTGACCGTCGCGCTCGGCCTCGATCGTCGTCACGACGGTCTGGACACGACCGCCGCCGACGCCCAGGTCGTCGTGATGAGAGTGGACGCGGACGCCGCCGCCGACGCGGACGCCGATGTCTCCACCGAGCGGGGATCCGCTGTCCGGCCGGTCGTGGCCGGGGTCCGCGTGGGTGTGTCGGGCGCCGGTGGGGGAGAGGAGTATCCGTGGCGGTTCCACCTGGACGGCGACCCGACCGTCTCGCCCTACCGTGCCGCAGCGCCCGCTGGTCGACGCAGAAGCCGGTGAGGCAAGCTTGATCCGTAGCCGGCGCGAGACGCGCGCCGGGTCCGACGAAAGGAACACCTCGGTGAGCGTGAGCACCGTCTTCGATGAGCTGAGCTGGCGTGGCCTGGTGGCGCAGACCACCGACGAGGCCGCCCTGCGGGAGGCGCTCGAGGGGCGGATCACGGTGTATTGCGGGTTCGACCCGACCGCACCGAGCCTGCACTTCGGCAACCTCGTCCAGCTCATCCTGCTGCGGCACCTGCAGCGGGCGGGGCACCGCGTGATCGGCCTCGTCGGCGGCTCGACCGGCCTGGTCGGTGATCCGCGACCCAGCAGTGAGCGGACCCTGAAGACGAAGGAGCAGACCGCCGCCGACGTCGAGAGGATCGCCGTGCAGGTGCGCCGGATCCTCGACGTCGACGAGGCCAACCCGCCGCAGTTCGTCAACAACCTCGACTGGACGGCGCCGATCAGCGCCCTGGACTTCCTGCGCGACTACGGCAAGCACTTCCGCGTCAACCAGATGATCAAGAAAGACGCGGTCGCGGCCCGGCTCGAGTCCGACCAGGGGATCAGCTACACCGAGTTCAGCTACCAGATCCTGCAGGCCCTGGACTACCTCCACCTGTACCGCGAGTACGGGTGCACGCTGCAGACCGGTGCCCAGGACCAGTGGGGCAACATCACGGCCGGCACCGACCTCATCCACCGTGTCGAGGGCGGGTCGGCGCATGCACTGACGACCCCGCTCATCACCGACTCCAGTGGACGCAAGTTCGGCAAGTCCGAGGGCAACGCGGTCTGGCTCGACCCGTCGATGACCAGCCCGTACGCCTTCTACCAGTACTGGCTCAACGTCGAGGACGCCTCGGTGGTGATGCTGCTCAAGGTGTTCACCGACCGCACGCGCGAGGAGATCGAGGAGCTGGAGCGCCAGGTGCGCGACGAGCCGTTCCGCAGGACGGCCCAACGGACCCTGGCCGAGGACGTGACGACCCTGGTGCACGGGGTCGAGGCGACCGAGGCGGTCAAGCAGGCCTCGGCGGTGCTCTTCGGCAAGGAGGACCCCTCCGGCCTGGACGCGGGAACGCTGCGTGATGCGGTGGCCGAACTGCCCCGCGCCGAGGTCGCGCTGGACAGCGAGTTGGTCGACGCCCTCGTCGCCACAGGTCTGGCGGAGTCGCGCAAGGCGGCCCGACGCACCATCGGCGAGGGGGAGTGTCGATCAACAACGCGAAGGTCGAGGACGTCGACGCGCGCCTGCAGACCGAGCACTTCCTGCACGGACGGACGGCTCTGCTCAAGCGGGGACGCAAGTCGCTGGCTGCGGTGGATCTCCTCGGCTGAGCGCGACGAGCCGGCCGGCCCTCGCACCCGGCCGGCTCATCGCCCTCTGACCAGCCGATTTGGCGTTCACGCGAAGGTCGTCCTAGAGTTCTCAACGTTCACCCGGCAGGGAGGAACGGACGAGATCGGCCCAGCGGCCGAGCGGCCGGTCCCACGGAGGAACGAACCCGACACCGCAGACCATGCGAACAGCGTAAAACGCGGAGTTGCACCGGGCCGAAACAGTCTGGTAGGGTTGCCACCCGGATCGCAGCGAGAACGCCCCACAGGGGCAGGGCTCCTGGGTCCGGATCGCGAGAACAACCACCGTCACCGACGCACCTCCGACAAGGTGCTCACGTGGCGTGTATCCGATGCTTGAGAACTCAACAGCGTGCCAAAAATCGATGCCAATTGTTTGTTGGTTGATCGTCAATGTTTTGTTGATTGATTGGCCAGGATTTTTGAATGATTCTTTTATGGAGAGTTTGATCCTGGCTCAGGACGAACGCTGGCGGCGTGCTTAACACATGCAAGTCGAACGATGAAGCCCAGCTTGCTGGGTGGATTAGTGGCGAACGGGTGAGTAACACGTGAGTAACCTGCCCTTCACTCTGGGATAAGCCTGGGAAACTGGGTCTAATACTGGATATTCTTATCATCTCGCATGGGGTGGTGTGGAAAGTTTTTCGGTGAAGGATGGACTCGCGGCCTATCAGCTTGTTGGTGAGGTAGTGGCTCACCAAGGCGACGACGGGTAGCCGGCCTGAGAGGGTGATCGGCCACACTGGGACTGAGACACGGCCCAGACTCCTACGGGAGGCAGCAGTGGGGAATATTGCACAATGGGCGAAAGCCTGATGCAGCGACGCCGCGTGAGGGATGAAGGCCTTCGGGTTGTAAACCTCTTTCGCCAGGGAAGAAGCGCAAGTGACGGTACCTGGAGAAGAAGCACCGGCTAACTACGTGCCAGCAGCCGCGGTAATACGTAGGGTGCGAGCGTTGTCCGGAATTATTGGGCGTAAAGAGCTTGTAGGCGGTTTGTCGCGTCTGCCGTGAAAATTCAGCGCTTAACGCTGGACGTGCGGTGGGTACGGGCAGGCTAGAGTGTGGTAGGGGAGACTGGAATTCCTGGTGTAGCGGTGAAATGCGCAGATATCAGGAGGAACACCGATGGCGAAGGCAGGTCTCTGGGCCATAACTGACGCTGAGAAGCGAAAGCATGGGGAGCGAACAGGATTAGATACCCTGGTAGTCCATGCCGTAAACGTTGGGCGCTAGGTGTGGGGCTCATTCCACGAGTTCCGTGCCGCAGCTAACGCATTAAGCGCCCCGCCTGGGGAGTACGGCCGCAAGGCTAAAACTCAAAGGAATTGACGGGGGCCCGCACAAGCGGCGGAGCATGCGGATTAATTCGATGCAACGCGAAGAACCTTACCAAGGCTTGACATACACCGGAAAAGTGCAGAGATGTGCTCCCCGCAAGGTCGGTGTACAGGTGGTGCATGGTTGTCGTCAGCTCGTGTCGTGAGATGTTGGGTTAAGTCCCGCAACGAGCGCAACCCTCGTTCCATGTTGCCAGCACGTAATGGTGGGGACTCATGGGAGACTGCCGGGGTCAACTCGGAGGAAGGTGGGGATGACGTCAAATCATCATGCCCCTTATGTCTTGGGCTTCACGCATGCTACAATGGCCGGTACAGAGTGCTGCGATGTCGTAAGGCGGAGCGAATCACTAAAAGCCGGTCTCAGTTCGGATTGGGGTCTGCAACTCGACCCCATGAAGTCGGAGTCGCTAGTAATCGCAGATCAGCAACGCTGCGGTGAATACGTTCCCGGGCCTTGTACACACCGCCCGTCAAGTCACGAAAGTCGGTAACACCCGAAGCCGGTGGCCTAACCCTTGTGGGGGAGCCGTCGAAGGTGGGACTGGCGATTGGGACTAAGTCGTAACAAGGTAGCCGTACCGGAAGGTGCGGCTGGATCACCTCCTTTCTAAGGAGCCCTCTTTTAGAGGCACTCTTGATGTCCTCCGAGTGTGGGGACTGGGGTGTTGCTCATGGGTGGATCATCGATTAGTTGGCTGCTGGTTTTCTACTGGCTCGAGTACGGCCCCTGTTGGGGGTGTGGAAAGGGTTGGTGGGGGTTTGGTGGCTTGGCGCGTTGTTGGGTCCTGAGGGATCGGCTGCACGTGTGTGTGGTTGGTTTTTCTGGTGGTTGGACTCCCTTTTTCTACTTGCGTGGTGGTTGCCGCGTGGTGGTTGGGGTGGGTTGGTGTTTTGAGAACTGTACAGTGGACGCGAGCATCTTTGTTGTGGTCAAGTTTTTAAGGGCACACGGTGGATGCCTTGGCATCAGGAACCGATGAAGGACGTAGGAATCTGCGATAAGCCTCGGGTAGTCGATAACCAGACTGTGATCCGAGGATTTCCGAATGGGGAAACCCGGCTGGAGTTATGTCCAGTCACCCGCATCTGAATATATAGGGTGTGTGGAGGGAACGTGGGGAAGTGAAACATCTCAGTACCCACAGGAAGAGAAAACAACAGTGATTCCGTGAGTAGTGGCGAGCGAAAGCGGATGAGGCTAAACCGTGCACATGTTCAAGCCGGTAGGCGTTGTGTGTGCGGGGTTGTGGGAGCATGATTGGTCGTTCTACCGGGCGGTCGGAGAGTAAGAAATTCGTGGCATAGCCGAAGGGTCTGGAAAGGCCTGGCGTAGAGGGTGTTACCCCCGTAGGCGAAATGTTGCGGACTCTCTTTTGTGTTTCCCAAGTAGCACGGGGCCCGAGAAATCCTGTGTGAATCTGGCGGGACCACCCGCTAAGCCTAAATATTCCCTGATGACCGATAGCGGACAAGTACCGTGAGGGAAAGGTGAAAAGTACCCCGGGAGGGGAGTGAAATAGAACCTGAAACCGTGTGCTTACAATCCGTCGGAGCCTTTTTGTGGGGTGACGGCGTGCCTTTTGAAGAATGAGCCTGCGAGTTAGTGCTTCGTGGCGAGGTTAACCCGTGTGGGGTAGCCGTAGCGAAAGCGAGTCTGAATAGGGCGTTTTAGTCGCGGGGTCTAGACCCGAAGCGGAGTGATCTACCCATGGCCAGGTTGAAGCGACGGTAAGACGTCGTGGAGGACCGAACCCACTTAGGTTGAAAACTGAGGGGATGAGCTGTGGGTAGGGGTGAAAGGCCAATCAAACTCCGTGATAGCTGGTTCTCCCCGAAATGCATTTAGGTGCAGCGTTGCGTGTTTCTTGCCGGAGGTAGAGCTACTGGATGGCTGATGGGCCCCACCGGGTTACTGACGTCAGCCAAACTCCGAATGCCGGTAAGTGAGAGCGTGGCAGTGAGACTGCGGGGGATAAGCTCCGTAGTCGAGAGGGAAACAGCCCAGATCATCAGCTAAGGTCCCTAAGCGTGTGCTAAGTGGAAAAGGATGTGGAGTTGCGATGACAACCAGGAGGTTGGCTTAGAAGCAGCCACCCTTGAAAGAGTGCGTAATAGCTCACTGGTCAAGTGATTCCGCGCCGACAATGTAGCGGGGCTCAAGCACATCACCGAAGCTGTGGCAATCACATTTTTCCCTAGATTCGTCTCAGGGGTGTGGTTGGGTAGGGGAGCGTCGTGTGGGGAGTGAAGCGGCCGAGTGATCGAGTCGTGGACGCCACACGAGTGAGAATGCAGGCATGAGTAGCGAAAGACGGGTGCGAAACCCGTCCGCCGAATGACCAAGGGTTCCAGGGTCAAGCTAATCTTCCCTGGGTAAGTCGGGACCTAAGGCGAGGCCGACAGGCGTAGTCGATGGACAACGGGTTGATATTCCCGTACCGGCGTATGTCCGCCAATATCGAGGCAGGGGATGCTAAGCACCCGAAGCCGCCTTTACTCACCCTTCGGGGTGGGAGGGGATGGTGGAGCGTGCGGCCCGATCTTGTAGTAGGTAAGCGATGGAGTGACGCAGGAAGGTAGCCTCCGCGTGGCGATGGTTGTCCACGTCCAAGCATGTAGGGTGTCAGCTAGGTAAATCCGGCTGGCGTGAAGCCTGAGATGTGATGGTGACCTCTTTTGAGGGAAGTAGGGTGATCCTATGCTGCCGAGAAAAACTTCTAGTGAGGACATGAGCCGCCCGTACCCTAAACCGACTCAGGTGGTCAGGTAGAGAATACTAAGGCGATCGAGTGAATCGTGGTTAAGGAATTCGGCAAAATGCCCCCGTAACTTCGGGAGAAGGGGGGCCCGAGCCTTGAAACCCTTGCGGGTTAGGGGTGAGGGTCGCAGAGACCAGGGAGAAGCGACTGTTTACTAAAAACACAGGTCCGTGCGAAGAAGTAATTCGATGTATACGGACTGACGCCTGCCCGGTGCTGGAACGTTAAGGGGACCGGTTAGTCACTTGTGGCGAAGCTGAGAACTTAAGCGCCAGTAAACGGCGGTGGTAACTATAACCATCCTAAGGTAGCGAAATTCCTTGTCGGGTAAGTTCCGACCTGCACGAATGGCGTAACGACTTCTCCACTGTCTCGACCACGAACTCGGCGAAATTGCATTACGAGTAAAGATGCTCGTTACGCGCAGAAGGACGGAAAGACCCCGGGACCTTTACTATAGCTTGGTATTGGTGTTCGGTACGGCTTGTGTAGGATAGGTGGGAGACTGTGAAGCTCGTGCGCCAGCATGGGTGGAGTCAACGTTGAAATACCACTCTGGTCGTTCTGGATGTCTAACTTCGATCCGTGATCCGGATCAGGGACAGTGCCTGGTGGGTAGTTTAACTGGGGCGGTTGCCTCCTAAAAGGTAACGGAGGCGCCCAAAGGTTCCCTCAGCCTGGTTGGCAATCAGGTTTTGAGTGTAAGTGCACAAGGGAGCTTGACTGTGAGACAGACATGTCGAGCAGGGACGAAAGTCGGGACTAGTGATCCGGCCATGGCTTGTGGAAGCGTGGTCGCTCAACGGATAAAAGGTACCCCGGGGATAACAGGCTGATCTTGCCCAAGAGTCCATATCGACGGCATGGTTTGGCACCTCGATGTCGGCTCGTCGCATCCTGGGGCTGGAGTTGGTCCCAAGGGTTGGGCTGTTCGCCCATTAAAGCGGTACGCGAGCTGGGTTTAGAACGTCGTGAGACAGTTCGGTCCCTATCCTCTGCGCGCGCAGGAAACTTGAGAAGGCCTGTCCCTAGTACGAGAGGACCGGGATGGACGAACCTCTGGTGTGTCAGTTGTTCTGCCAAGGGCACCGCTGATTAGCTACGTTCGGGAGTGATAACCGCTGAAAGCATCTAAGCGGGAAGCACGCTTCAAGATGAGGTTTCCATGCCCCTTGTGGGTGAGAGGCTCCCAGCTAGACTACTGGGTTGATAGGCCAGATGTGGAAGCGCAGTAATGCGTGAAGCTGACTGGTACTAATAAGCCGATAGCTTGACTACAACGATGATGTTCTGCGTCCACTGTATGGTTCTCGATACATCAGCCCCCCACGCCTTGTGTGGGTGTGGGTTGATAAGTCGATAGTGTTACGGCGGTCATAGCGAGAGGGAAACGCCCGGTCCCATTCCGAACCCGGAAGCTAAGCCTTTCAGCGCCGATGGTACTGCACTGGGGACGGTGTGGGAGAGTAGGACGCCGCCGGACTAATTGTGTGAGTGAAGGGGTTCCCGTTTATCGGGAACCCCTTCCTTGCGTTGTGCCACCGTTTTCCGACCGGACACGCCCATCCCGACCGTCATCGGCGTGCGGGGTAGGGTCGAGAGTGGCCCGGCGAGGCGAAGCGCCCCGGACCGAACAGCCGAACAGAAGGAGTCAGACGATGAGTGACGACAGCGGATCGCGCTGGTCCCGGCCCCGTCGCCGCCCCGACGAGACTCCCGACGAGGAGAAGCCGCGTCGAGACGAACGCGGCCCTCGACGCGACGCCGACCCCGACACCCGTGGAGACCGTCGCGGACCGCGTCAGGACGCACCGGACGACCGGCGCCCCTTCCGTGCCCGCGAAGGCCGAGACGGCCCCCGCCGCAACGAGGGAGACGACCGGCGTTCCTTCCGACCTCGCGAGGACCGTGCCACCCGTCGCGACGACCGGGACGACCGACGTCCGTTCCGCGGTCGGGACGACCGGGACGGTCCGCGTCGGGAAGGACGCGACGACAGAGGCTCGTTCCGTGGCCGTGAGGACCGCGGACCGCGCCGTGACGCTCGCGACGACCGGGGATCCTTCCGTGGCCGCGATGATCGCGCCCCACGTCGGGACGACCGGGATGACCGACGTCCGTTCCGGAGTCGGGACGACCGCGACGACCGGGGGTCCTTCCGTGGTCGGGACGACCGCGGTCCTCGTCGGGACGGGCGTGATGATCGCGGATCGTTCCGTGGCCGTGACGATCGCGCTCCGCGCCGCGACGACCGGGACGACCGGCGCCCGTTCCGTGGTCGTGACGACCGCGACGGTCCGCGTCGTGACGACGGACGAGGCCCCCGTGAGGACCGGTTCGGAGCAGACCGCGGAGGCCGGGACCACCCGAGAGGCGGGGACCGCAGGGGTCGCAGCGACGACACCCGAAGCGATGACCGCGGCCGGCGTGAGGACTTTCGCCGCGACGACCGTCGCCCACAGCGTCGCGACGACGGTGGCGGACGTCCCGGCCAGGGACGATACGAGGATCGTGACCGCCGCGGTTCGGGTCGGGGCGGAGGCGACGATCGCCGCCGTGACGGCGGACGTCCGCCGTTCCGTCAGGACGACCGGTTCGACGGTGTTCCGCGCCGCGACGGCCGATCGGCCGGCCCCGGCGACCGGTTCGGGGATCGCGACGAGCGTCGCGACGGAGGCACGCGCGGTCCACGCCGGATCGACCGACGGTCCGAGGACCCACGCCCCGAGCTGACGATCGACGATGACGTGACCGGCCTCGAGGTCGATCGCGCCGTCAAGAGCGAGTTGCGCACCCTCAGCAAGGAGAACGCGCAGGGCGTCGGAGCGCACCTCGTCATGGTGGCGCGGCTGCTGGACGAGAACGTCGACCTCGCGCGTGCGCACGCCGATGCGGCGGTGCGCCGGGCCGGGCGTGTGCCGGCCGTCCGTGAAGCGCGGGGCATGGTCGCCTACCACGAGGGCGACTGGAACGTGGCGCTGACCGAGTTCCGTACGGCCCGCCGGCTCTCCGGCTCACACCACCTGCTGCCGTACCTGATCGACTGCGAGCGGGCGCTCGGGCGTCCCGAGAAGGCACTGGATCTCGCGCGTGCCCCGGAGGCCGCACGGCTCCCGGCGGCCGAGCGGGCCGAGATCGCCATCGTCGTCTCCGGAATCCGGCGCGACCTCGGACAGCACGAGGCGGCGCTGACGACGCTGGAGGGTCCGCACCTGACACCCGGGCGGCGGGAGTCCTGGGCGCCCCGGATGTACTACGCCTACGCCGACGCCCTGCTCGAGCTCGGCCGCACCGACGAGGCGCGACGCTGGTTCCAGCACGCGGCCGACGTCGACGAGGATCTGCAGACCGACGCCTGGGAACGACTCGACGAACTCGACGGAACCGTGGTCGTCGACCTCATGGACGACGTCGAGGAGGACGACGACAGCGATCTCGCCGGCCCCGACTCGGTCTCCGAGGAGAATGCCGACGTGGACGGGACCGCGGAGGCTGCCGACCCGGACCCGGCAGGTGACACGGCCGGGGACGGCGAAGGTCTCGGCGCGGCGGATCCCGCCGACGCCGACTCCACCGACCGCGGCGGGGAGTCACACGCCTCGCCGGAGGACCCGGGCGCGCAGGCCGACACCGAGGAAGGCTCGCGCCCGGCGGGGAGAAGTGACGTGAGCACGCTCCTGCGCGGCTACCGGGGGCTCGTCTGCGACCTCGACGGAGTGGTCTACCGCGGTGGTGGCGCCGTCCCGCACGCCGTGGACGCGCTCATGGCGGCCAGGGCGAAGGACGTAGGGATCATCTACGCCACGAACAACGCCTCGCGCCCCCGGCGGAGGTGGTCGACCACCTGCGCGAACTCGGCATCGAGCTCGACCCCGACGACGTGGTGACCAGTGCCATGGCCGGTGCCAAACGGCTCGCCGAACTCCTCTGGGATGGCAGCGAGGTCCTGGCCGTCGGCGGGGAGGGCGTGGCACTGGCCCTGACGAACGAGGGCCTCACGCCGGTGCGGACGGCCGACATCGCAGGCCGCAGCGACCGCGAGAGGCCGGTCGCCGTCCTCCAGGGGTTCGGCCGGGACGTCGCCTGGACCGACCTCGCCGAGGCCGCGTTCGCGATCCAGCAGGGCGCGCTGTGGGTGGCGACCAACGCCGACTCCACCGTGCCCACCGACCGGGGCATCGCCCCCGGCAACGGCTCCCTGGTCGAGGCGGTGCGTCGCGCGGTCGCGATCGACCCCGAGGTCGTGGGCAAGCCCCACCCGCCGCTGTACCTGCGGTGCGCCGAACGACTGGGCTGCGCGCCGTCGGAGAGCCTGGCGATCGGAGACCGCCTCGACACCGACATCGAGGGAGCGGTCCGGACCGGGATGGACAGCCTGTTCGTCCTCACCGGCGTGAACGGTCCCCAGGACGTCATCCTCGCCGGCCCCGAGCATCGTCCGACCTTCCTCGGCCGCGATCTGCGCGTGTTGCACGAACCCTACGAGCCCGCGCACGTCACCGAGGGCGAGCAGGACGTGGTGGCCACGTGCGGAGGCGCGCGGGCATCCGTGTCCTCCCGGGCCATCGTGCTGGGGCAGCGGGGCTCCGCCTCCGAACGCCTCCGCGCGATCGTCGCTGCGGGGGTCCATCATGTGGATGGGGGCGCCACCCTGCCCACCTGGCCCGATGTCGACTCCTGGATCCACGAGGGGGACTCGTGAACGACCCGACCCCACATCCCGCACCGCCACGGCCCGCCGTTCCACAGCCACCCGCTCCACAGCCCGGCACGGCTCGGCCCGGCCCGGCCGGTGGCCAGGACTCGCGCGACATGGAGGAGGCGCTCGCCCGCCTCGATGCCGTCGCACCCGAGGACCTGGACGCCGTGCTCGAGGCCGCGGAGCAGGTCCACGGCCGGTTGCGCGACCGCCTCGGGCGCGCGGGCGGCCGGTGAGCGGCGTCAGGCTCGACGTCCATCTCGTCGAGACGGGTCGGGCCAGGTCGAGAGGACAGGCCCGAGATCTCGTCGCCGGGGGACTGGTCACGGTCGACGGGCGGGTCGCGACGCGGCCCGCGGTTCAGGTGCGTCCGGGGTCCGTCGTGGAGGTGCGCACCGACGATGCGTCGCGGTGGGTGGGACGCGCCGCGATGAAACTCGTGGCCGCCACCGAGGCCTTTCCCGAATTCGCCGCCTCGGTGCGGGGGCGCGGTGTCTCGACGTGGGCGCCTCGACGGGTGGGTTCACCCAGGTGCTGCTCGAACTGGGCGCCGAGCACGTCGTCGCCCTCGACGTGGGCCACGACCAGTTGGCGCCGGCGGTGCGGCTCGATCCCCGCGTCGAGGAACGCTCGGGGGTGAGCATCCGCACGGTCGGGCCGGAGGATCTCGAGCCGGTCGACGTCGTCGTCGCCGACCTCAGCTTCATCTCGCTCACGCTGATCGCGGACACCCTGCGGTCGTTGTTGAAGCCCTCGGGACAGGCGGTCGTCCTCGTCAAACCACAGTTCGAGGTCGGGCGTCGGCGCCTCGGCAAGTCGGGCGTGGTGAGGTCCGCCGCGGACCGGCGAGATGCTGTGATCACCGTCACGGAGACGCTCCGCACCGCGGGGCTCGCGCCGTCGGGACTGCTCGCGAGCCCCACTCCGGGGACCACGGGCAACCACGAGTACCTACTCTGGACGTGCGGGAGCGCGGTCCTTCACACCGACGAGGTCCACGCCCGGGCCCGCGAGATGACCGATGAGGAGGCGGAGTGACGCGCCGTATCCTCCTGTTCGTCCGCCCCGGCCGTCCCGACCTGCAGGAGATCGTCCGCATCGTGGCCCGTCGGCTGCGGGATGCCGGTGTCCGGCCGGTGGTGCTGCCAGACGGACTCGCCTCCGGGATGACGGACGCCGACGCCGAACTCGCCGATCCCGACGAACCGGCGCGTGGATGCGAGCTCGTGTGCGTCCTCGGCGGCGACGGGACGATCCTGCGCGCGGCCGAGGCCGCTCGCGCCACCGACATCCCCCTGCTGGGCGTCAACTTCGGTCACGTCGGTTTTCTCGCCGAGGCCGAGCAGGAAGACCTCGCCGCCACGGTGGAGCGCATCGTGGCGGGCGACTACCACGTCGAGGAGCGCATGACCCTCGACGTGTCGGTGTACTCCGGTGAGAGCCGGATCGCCCGCAGTTGGGCGCTCAACGAGGTGACGGTCGAGAAGGCCGAACGCGAGCGCATGCTGGAGCTCACCCTCGAGGTCGACGGCCGACCGATCTCGACGTGGGGATGCGACGGCGTGATCGTCTCGACGCCGAGCGGGTCGACCGCGTACGCGTTCTCGGCCGGCGGGCCCGTCATGTGGCCGAACGTCGACGCCATGCTGCTCGTGCCCATCTCGGCGCACGCCCTGTTCGCCCGGCCCCTCGTGGTCGGACCCCGGACGCAGGTGGCCGTCGAGCTGGTGCCCGCGACGATGGGGCGCGCGGTGATGTGGTGCGACGGCGCGCGCCCGGTGGACCTGCCCGACGACGCCCGCATCGAGGTCTCGCACGGCCGGCGCCCGGTGCGCCTCGCGCGCCTGTCGGACTCGCTCTTCGCCGACCGGCTCGTGGAGAAGTTCGACCTGCCGGTCGAGGGCTGGCGCGGCCGACGACGACACGGCCACTGACCCCCTCACTCCTGATCTCTCACCACGGATCTCTCTCACCCTCCGGTCCGAGGCGGGTCTGAGGTGGTGTCGCCTCGCCGGGTGTGCGGGGCGTTTTCTCACTTGCGCCCTCACCTCTGCGCGGGTTCTCGTGGGGGATGACAAGTTTCGTCTCGCACACGTCCATCGACTGCGCGGACGCCTACACGCTCTCGGAGTTCTGGCGGTCGGTCCTCGGCTACGTCGACGACCCGGACGATCCCAACGAGCCGGGGCACGAGGAGTGCGCGATCCACGACCCCGACTCCGGGCACTGCGTCCTCTTCCTGCAGGTGCCGGAGGCGAAGAGCGTGAAGAACCGCATCCACCTCGACCTGCGACCGCGCGCCGGCACCCGGGACGAGGAGATCGCGCGCGTCCTCGCGCTCGGGGCCACCGAGGTCGCCGACCACCGCGGGATCTACGGCCCCGGCACAGGATGGGTCGTCCTGGCCGACCCCGAGGGGAACGAGTTCTGCATCCTGCGCTCTCCGGAGGAACTGGCCGCCGACCAGGAGCAGTGAGCACCCCGGCCGCCGGCCATCCCTCCCGTGGTCACCCCTCCCACCGTTCGGCCCGGGTGGGCCGGTGCCCCGTTTCCGCGTGTGGGGCCAGGGAGTCCGGCGGGTGTCGGTGGGGGTCCGTAGTCTGGCGGCATGCTGACTCGTCTGCGCCTTCGCCGGCTCGGCGTCATCGACGACGCCGTGCTCGACCTCGCGCCCGGGCTCAACGTCCTCACGGGTGAGACGGGTGCCGGAAAGACGATGGTGGTCTCCGGGCTGGGGTTGCTGTTGGGATCGCGCGCCGACGCCTCGCTGGTGCGGTCCGGCGCCAAGGACGCCGTCGTCGAGGGCGTGCTCGACCTGCCTGCGGGGCATCCGGCGCTGCTGCGGGCCGAGGACGCCGGCGCCGAGGACGAGGACGGCGAACTCGTGCTCCTGCGTACCGTGGCGGCCCAGGGCCGTTCACGCGCCCACGTGGGCGGACGCACGGCGCCCGTGGGGGTCCTGGGCGAGCTGGGGGAGATGCTCGTCGTCGTCCACGGTCAGGCCGACCAGTGGCGGCTGCGCAGCCCAGAGGAACACCGGGTCATGCTCGACGACTCCGATCCGGCCATCGCACCCCTGAAGACCGCCTATCGCGAGGCGTACGAGGCCTACACCTCCGCCCGCGACGACCTCGCCCGGCTCACCGAACTCGACGCCCGCCGCACGAGTGAGGCCGATGCGCTGCGGGCCGGTCTGGCCGATCTGGAGCGGCTCGACCCCCAACCGGGGGAGGACGCCGCGCTCGCCACCGAATCCGTGCGCCTCTCGCATGTCGACGGACTCCGGACCGCGGCCGGCACCGCCCAGATCGCGTTGGTGGGCGACGACGCGTACGCCGACGGCGGGGCGTCGGTCTCCGACCTTCTCGGGCAGGCACGGGCAGCCCTGTCCGGGGCGGGCGCCCACGACGAGGAGTTGGCCTCCTACGACACGCGCCTGGGCGAGATCGCCACGCTGGTCTCGGAGTGTTCCAGCGATCTCGGGACGTACCTGGCGGGTCTCGACGTCGATCCGGCGCGTCTGGCCGAGGTCGAGAACCGCCGCGCCGAGCTCACCCGGACCACCCGCGCCTACGGCGATTCGGTGGACGAGGCCCTCGCGTGGGGGCAGCGGGCAGCGGCCCGACTCGACGAGCTCGAGAACGCCCACGAGAGGGCCGCCGGACTGGCAGGACGCGTCGGGGAGCTGCTCGCCGACCTCCGCGCGGCTGCCGCCGCCCTGACGACGGCGCGCACCGCGGCGGCGGGCCGGTTGGCCGCGGCGGTCTCGGCCGAGCTGGCCCACCTCGCGATGGGCAAGGCCGTCATCGACGTCGTCGTCGAGCCTCGGACGAACGGCCCCGTCCCCGGAGACGACGACCACCCGCCGCTCGGCACCACCGGAGCCGACGACGTCGACATCCGGATGGCCTCGGGGCCGGGCCTGCCGCAGCGGACCGTGGCCAAAGCCGCCTCCGGTGGTGAGCTCTCGCGCGTCATGCTCGCGCTCGAGGTGGTCATCGCCGGCGCGGGCGGCTCCGCGGTGCCCACCTTCGTCTTCGACGAGGTCGACGCCGGGATCGGCGGCCGCGCCGCCATCGCCGTCGGAGCACGCCTGGCCGCCCTGGCCAAGCACGCGCAGGTCGTCGTCGTCACCCACCTCGCCCAGGTCGCCGCCCACGCCGACCGGCATCTCGTCGTCCGCAAGACCGACGACGGACACGTCACCGAGAGCGACGTCGCGGTCGTCGACGGCGACGAGAGAGTGCGCGAGATCGCCCGGATGATGGCCGGTGTCGACGACACGGAGGCCGCTCTGGGCCACGCCAGGGAGTTGTTGGAATCCGCCGGCCACCCGATGACGTAGAGTCAAAGCCCGTGGTGGCTACGAAACACATCTTCGTGACCGGAGGCGTCGCCTCGTCACTCGGCAAGGGGCTCACGGCCTCCAGCCTCGGATTCCTGCTCCGTTCGCGCGGCCTACGCGTGACGATGCAGAAGCTCGACCCCTATCTCAACGTCGACCCCGGCACGATGAACCCCTTCCAGCACGGCGAGGTGTTCGTCACCGACGACGGGGCCGAGACCGACCTCGACATCGGGCATTACGAGCGATTCCTCGACGTGCCGCTGTCGGCGCAGGCCAACGTCACGACCGGGCAGATCTACAGCAGGGTCATCGCCAAGGAACGCCGCGGCGAATATCTCGGCGACACGGTGCAGGTCATCCCGCACATCACCAACGAGATCAAGGAACGCATGCGCGAGCAGGCGGGCGGTGACGGTGAGGACGGGATCCCCGACATCATCATCACCGAGATCGGTGGCACCGTCGGTGACATCGAATCCCTCCCGTTCCTCGAGGCCGCGCGCCAGGTGCGACACGACCTCGGGCGCGACAACGTCTTCTTCCTCCACGTGTCGCTCGTGCCCTATCTCGCACCGAGCGGGGAACTGAAGACCAAGCCCACCCAGCACTCGGTGGCGGCGCTGCGACAGGTCGGCATCCAGCCCGACGCGATCGTGCTCCGGGCCGACCGTGAGATCCCCGAGGGGCTCAAGCGCAAGATCGCGCTGGCCTGCGACGTGGACGAGGACGGCACGATCTCCTGTACGGACGCCCCGAGCATCTACGACATCCCCAAGGTCATCCACGCCGAGGGGCTCGACGCCTACGTGGTGCGCCGGCTCGGGCTCTCGTTCCGCGACGTCGACTGGAGCGCGTGGGACCGGCTGCTGCAGCGGGTCCACGCCCCCGCGAACGAGGTCGAGATCGCCCTGGTCGGCAAGTACATCGACCTGCCCGACGCGTATCTGTCGGTGACCGAGGCGCTGCGCGCCGGTGGATTCGCCGAGGACGCCAAGGTGCGCATCCGGTGGGTCGCCTCCGACGAGTGCCGGACCTCCGAAGGCGCCGAGCGCGCCCTCGGCGGCGTCGACGGGGTGCTCGTGCCCGGCGGATTCGGCGTGCGCGGCATCGAGGGCAAGCTCGGGGCCCTGACCTGGGCGCGGACCAACCTCGTCCCCACCCTCGGCATCTGCCTGGGGTTGCAGTGCATGGTCATCGAGTTCGCCCGCAACGTCGCCGGGATCGACGGCGCGTCCTCCTCGGAGTTCGACCCCGACACCCCCGCACCCGTCATCGCGACGATGGCCGAGCAGAAGGCGTACGTCGACGGCGCCGGTGACCTCGGGGGCACCATGCGCCTCGGGTCCTACCCCGCGGCCCTCAAGGACGGATCGGTCGTCGCCGACCGGTACGGCAGCACCGAGATCACCGAGCGCCACCGGCATCGCTACGAGGTGAACAACGCCTACCGCGACCGCCTCGAGGCCGCCGGACTCTCGATCTGCGGAACCTCGCCCGACACGCGGCTCGTGGAGTTCGTGGAGCTCCCCGCCGAGGTGCATCCGTATTATGTGTCGACACAGGCGCACCCGGAGTTCCGCTCACGGCCACACCGTGCTCACCCGCTGTTCTCCGGCCTCGTCGCCGCAGCCCTGGACCGCCGGCAGACCGGGGAGGCTCAGGCGCACGACACCCATGGAGAGTGAATGAGTCTCGACGCACAGGTGGTCCGCGGGGTCGACCTCGCCGACGACCGTGAGGCCAAACCCGTACGCGGCACACGCACCGTGTACGAAGGCATGGTGTGGGACGTCCGCCGCGACACCGTCGACCTCGGCGCCGGCGGCGTCGTCGATCGCGAATTCATCGAACACCCCGGCGCCGTGGTCGTCGTCGCCCTCCGCCCCCGCGCGTGCGGCGACGGACACCACGAAGTGCTGCTCATCAAGCAGTACCGGCACCCGATCGGCACGACGGAGTGGGAGTTGCCCGCCGGGCTGCTCGACGTGGAGGGGAGCACCCGGCCACGGCGGCCGCGCGCGAACTCGCCGAAGAGGCGGACCTGCGGGCGGAGACGTGGCACACCCTGGTGGACTTCCACCCCTCAGCCGGTGCGATGTCGGAGGCCATCCGCGTCTTCGTCGCCCGTGACCTCTCCGAGGTGCCCGAGGACGAACGCCACCAGCGCGAAGGCGAGGAGGCCGACATGCCCTACGCCTGGGTCGACCTCGGTGAGGCGTTCGCGGCCGTCCTCGCGGGGCGCATCGGCAACGCCGGCGCCGTCGTCGGCATCATGGCGGCGTACGGCGCCAAGCAGGCCGGCTGGGTGACGCTGCGTCCGACCGACGCACCGTGGCCCGCGCATCCGAGGTTCCGCTGACCCGGGTCGGTCTGCGGACGGCGGCCTCCGGACGCATCAGGCGTCGTTGCCGTTCCCGAGCTGCCACCTCTCGACCGAACATCGGCCGTCGGCGTCGCGGCCCGCGGACAGCACGGTCCCGTCCGCCCGCAGGCCGAGGCTGTGTTCGGACCCCGCGGCCACGGCCACCACATCACGCCAGGACGACACGTCGCACTGTCCTCGGCTGTTGTCACCGGCGGCCCGAACCCGTCCTCGGGAGTCGACACCGAGGACGTGCCGGCTGCCCGCGTCGACGAGGACGATGTCCCGCCAGAGGGTGGCCTCGGCGAGGCCGAAGCGTGCCTCTCCGGTGGCCAGGACCTGCCCGTCGTCGGTGACGGCGATGGTGTGCAGGTAGCCCGCGGCGACGCCGCGGACCCGTCTCCAACCCGCCACGTCGCACTGCCCGCGGCTGTCGACTCCCGCCGCGACCACCGTGCCGTCGGCGCGTAGTCCGACCGAGTGCCAGTCCCCGGCCGCGACGGCGGTGATCTCCCGCCAGCGGCCGACCTCGCACGCTCCTTCACCGGTGCGCCCGGCCGCCTGCACGGTCCCGTCGACCACGGCTGCGAGCGTGCGACGCCAGCCTGCGGCGATCGTCGCGATTCCGCGCCAGCCTGCGACATCGCACTGACCGTCGCCGTTCCACCCGATCGCTGTCGCGGTCCCATCGGCCCGAAGGGCGACGGTGTGCGAACGTCCGGTGTTGGTCGCGGTGTGGACGTTCCCGGCGGCCACGGCGACGACGTCCCGCCACTCGCCCACGGAGCACTCCGGTGCGCCGGGTCGGCCCGCGGCGATCACCGTGCCGTCACGACGCACCCCCACCGAGTGTCGCCGCCCGGCGGCGATGATCGCGCCGGCCCGCGAGGAGGCCGCCTTCATCGACTCACCGTGCCCCGCAGGCGCGCGTCCAGGTGGGACATCGCGTCGGGGTTCAGGCCGCGTCCCGCACGACCCTCCCGATGCGCTCGACGATGTCGGTGAGGATCGGCAGCGGGGTCGCGAAGTTGATCCGCACGTAACCGCGGCCCGCGTCGCCCAGGGCCGGGCCGGGCGTCAGAAACAGGCCGGCCTCACTCCGCAGTACCGCCGAAGGGTCCTCACCCAAGGACGGCAGGTGCAGCAGCGCCAGGTAGGTGCCCTGCGGCTCCACATACCCCGCCTCCGGCAGATGCTCCGCCGTGAGCTCCGTCAACGCCTGACGGTTGCGGTCGAGGTAACCCAGCACAGTGTCCAGCCACGGCTCACCCTCGTCATAGGCCGCGATCCCCGCGGCCAGACCCGGGCGGGACGCCCCCTCCTCGACCATGACGCACCGCCGCTTCCACAGCGTCAGGTGATCGGGGTTGGTGAGGATCGCCTGGGCGCACTTGAGACCCGGGAGGTTGAACCCCTTCGACCCCGACGTGGCCGTGATCGTGTGGGCCGCGGTGCGCTCGTCCAGCGTCGCGTACGGCAGATGCGTGTTGCCGGGATAGACGATCGGCGCGTGGATCTCGTCGGAGAAGACCAGACCGTCCTTCGCCTCCACGACGTCGGCGACCTCGAGCATCTCCTCCCGGGTCAACACCTGACCCAGCGGATTGACCGGGTTGCACAGGACGAGGATGTGACCGCCGTCGTCGAACGCCGCAGCCAGCGCGTCCAGGTCGAAGCGCCACCGGTCGGCCTCACGCAGCATCGGCACCTGGATCACCTCGCGGTCGTGCAGGGCCGGGAGCGTGAGGAAGGGCATGTACGCAGGCGTGGGGAGGACGATCTTGCTGCCGGGACGGCTGAAGTGGTCGATCATCGCGCCGAGCACCGACAGGACGTCGGGGGTGGGGCGGACGGTCTCCGGGGAGACGGTCCAGCCGTACCGGCGATCGGCGAACTCGGTGAACGCGCGCGCGATCTCGGAGCGCTCGGCGAACGTGGTGTACCCGAACTGCCCCGACCGCACATAACGCAGGAGGGCCTCGGTGATGGGCTCGGCGATACCGAAGTCCATCTCCGCGATCCAGGCACCGATCGCATCGGGGTACCGGCTCCACTTGGAGCCGCCGCCGGCCCGCAGTTCGTCGACGGTGACGGCATCCATCCGGGTCGTGAACGAGGAGAGATCCATGCACTCATCCTCACCTACGACGGATCGTCGGCGGCCGTCGGCCACCGGTTCATGGTTTGAGACCGGGTGGGCCGGGTAACGGGGAGCCCGATGCGGCGCGCAGTGCGTGCCGCGGATGCGCTCCAGAATCGGGGCGCCGCAGCCAGCAGAGGCAACCACCACCACGAGAGGGGATGCCATGTCGAACCAGCAGTTCGATGCGACGACCGCGGGGACTCAGAACCCCACCAAGGACGTCGCCACCGACGAGGCCAAGAAGGTCGCGGAAGCGGCGCAGCACGGTGGTCAGAACGTCGCCGACACCGCCAGGACCGAGGCTTCGCACCTCGCCGACGAGGCCAAGGGCCAGGCGCAGGACCTGTTCCACCAGGTGCGCACCGAGGCGGCCTCGCAGGTCTCCGCACAGCAGCAGCGCCTGGCAGGCGGACTGCGCTCCCTGTCCGACGAGCTCGACAAGATGGCGAACGGAGCCGACTCCGGCACGGCATCGGGTCTGGTGTCCCAGGCGGCCGGTCAGGTCGACCAGGTCGCAGGCTGGCTCGACGGCCGCGACCCCGGTGACCTGCTCCAGGAGGTCCGCCGCTACGCCCGCCGCAACCCGGGCACGTTCCTCGCCGGCGCCGCCCTCCTCGGACTCATCGGCGGCCGTCTCACCCGCGGCCTGCAGTCCGACGCCCGGCGCGGACAGTCGGGCGGCTACGACCGCACCGATCGCGGCTACCGTCCGGGCCCCGGCACGGCCTACGCCCAGCAGGACTACGCGCCGCAGGACCACGGTCAGCAGGGCTACCCGCAGCAGGGCTACACCCAGCAGGGTTACGTCGAGCGTGGTCACGCGACCGGCGCCCCGGCGACCGCCGCCTACGGCGGGGTGACGTCCCCGGACACCGGCCTGTTCGACCAGGAGGCCCACCCGGTGCCGCGCGCCGAGGAGAACCTCCAGGGCCGCCCCGGCGATCCCCGGACGGCCGAGGGCCGCGACCGGCAGTGGCCGGAAGGTGACATCCCGCGATGAGTCGATTCGACGACACGCACGGCGCCACGGCAGCAGGTGAGGGCGCGGACCACCGCGTCCCCCCGACGAACCACGACGTCCGTCCGGCTGAGCCCCTCCCGGGCTCTCACGCCACCTACGACAAGGGTGAACTCTCCTCGGTGAGTGGACTCCTCGGCGACATCGCCGAGGACATCTCCACGCTGTTCCGCCAGGAGACCGCCCTCGCCAAGCTCGAGGTGCAGGACTCGGCCAAGAAGGCGGGCAAGGGTGTCGGGATGCTCGGAGGTGCGGGCGTCGCCGCCCACTTCGTGCTCCTGTTCCTGTCCGTCGCGCTGTGGTGGGGCCTGGGCTCGGCGATGGACAACCTCACCCTCTCGGCCGTGATCGTGGCCGTCATCTGGGCCATCGTCGCCGCCGTCTTGGCCGTCATGGGCCGCAAAGAACTCCAGAACGTCAACGGAGCGCCGTACACCGTGGACACCGCCAAGCGGGTCCCGGACGCGCTGAAGGGAAATGAGCACCGGTCATGAGCTACGACAACGACTTCAGCACCCCCGACACCTCGCGCGACCCTCGGACGCCCAACGACCCCGAGGAACTGCGCCGCGAGATCGCGCGCACCCGCGGCAACCTCAGCCAGAACGTCAACGCCCTCGGTGAGGCCGTCGCTCCCGGCAACGTCGCACGCCGGCAGGCCGAGAAGGTCCAGGACCGCGTCAAGGGTGCGGGTCGCGGGATCCGCGAGCGGATCATGGGCTCCGACGACGACGAGTACTACCGTGACGGCGACGCCTACTACGCCCGCAGTGGGTACGGCGACGACCGTGGTGTCGGTGACCGCTTCTCGGACGCCGCCTCCGACGCCGGGGACCGCGTTCGTGACGCGGCCGATTCGGCCCGTTCGGGTCTGCAGCAGGCGCCGGCCATGGCCCGCCGTCAGACGCAGGGCAACCCGCTGGCCGCCGGTCTGATCGCGCTCGGCGCGGGCTGGCTGCTCGGCTCGCTCCTTCCGGCCACGGACCGCGAGCGGGAGCTCGCTCTCCGCGCCAAGGAGACGGCCCAGGAGAAGGGTGGGCCGCTGGTGGAGGAGGCCAAGTCGGTGGCGCAGGACGCCGCGGACCACCTCAAGGAGCCCCTGCAGGAGGCCGGCGACTCCCTGAAGACCAGCGCTCAGGAGAGCGTCGACAAGGTCAAGGGAGAGGGTCAGGGCGCTGCCCAGGACGTCAAGACCCAGGCGCAGGACTCCAAGGACCACGTGCAGGAGACCCGCAAGAACTCCTGATCGACCACGCGCGTCCGATCGACGCATGATGCCCGGGGCAGGGCGGCCGGTGGCCGCGCCTGCCCCGTGGCGTGTCCGGAACCCGAACCCGGTGAACACAGAGGTGGGAGAACCATGACGGGCGAGGTGGAGAAGGCCGACCCGGGCCAGGGTGCGAGCGTGCCACGTTCGGACACGCACTGGTTGCTGCCGATCGACCCGGCCGCCCATGCGCGTCATCAGCCGGCGGACTGGGCCACGCGACCCGATGCGACCGCGGTCTGGGCGGCCGTCGGCCGGTCCCAGGCGGTGACGCGCTGGTGCCTGCGCACCGGATTCCGGACGATGCGGGCGGGCGATCTCATCTGGGCCTACCTGTCGCGCCGCCAGGAGCTGTGCGCGGTCGGCCGCGTCGACGCGGTCGTGAGCGAAGCCGGCGCCTGGTTCGTCGAGGTCGCATGGGATGCGGAGCGCACGACGGCCTTGTGCCGGAACCCCTTGCCGCGTAGCGTGTTCCACCAGGTGCCGATGTCGACCTGCCGCGCCGGTGATCGTGCGGCCCCGGTTCTCTCACGGCATCACGCCGAACTGGCAAGCCCCTGCTCGAGGTGACCGCGCTTGTCCGGCGTGACCAGGGCGACCGTGACGCGGCGCGGGGGCAGGAAGAACTGCACCAGCGGTCGGGTCGGGTACCGACGGCTCACCCGAGCGGATCGTCGTGACCTGTGAGCGGTCCCGCCGTACGAGACCCCGCACCCGGATCTTCCCGCTTCACCCAGATCGCACTGTTTTGTGAGTAGCTTGAGCGCGACGAGTACTCGACGGGGAGGACAGCGATGTCGCACCAGCACACGCCCGGGGATCACCTGCACGGGCTCGAGGCCGATCCCCACCGCGGGGAAGAGGTCGAATTCAAGTCGCCGGGCGAACGCGCCGAACCCGAGAGCCCCGCGACTCAACGATTTCGGCTCGGGGGCATGCTCGGCGGGCTCCTCGCGGCCGGGTTGATCTACCTGATCCTCCCCGACGACCTGCCGCCCGACGGCAAACTCACCGCCGCGACGGCCGTCCTCATGGGCATCTGGTGGATGACCGAGGCCCTGCCCATCCCCGCCACGGCGTTGTTGCCGCTCATCATCTTCCCGGTGTTCGCCACCGACGTGAAGGTGGACGACGTCGGTGCCTCCTACGGCAACAACATCATCTTCCTGTTCATGGGTGGATTCCTGCTCGCGCTGGCGATGCAGCGGTGGAACCTGCACCGGAGGATCGCGCTCGTCGTCGTGCGGATGATGGGCACGTCACCGGCGATGATCATCGCCGGGTTCATGGTCGCCACCGGGTTCATCTCGATGTGGGTCTCCAACACCGCGACGGCCGTGATGATGCTGCCCATCGGGGTGTCGGTGCTCCTCCTGGTCGCCCGCATGGGCGTCGACGCCCCGGGTGAGGAAGGCGCGCTCGTCCGCCCCGAGAACGATCCCGAGGGCGGGGAAGGGGCGGAAACGCTGGACGAGGCGGTCATCCGCACCAACTTCGGCACCGCGCTCATGCTCGGAATCGCCTACGCAGCCTCGCTCGGCTCGCTGGGCACCATCATCGGCACGCCGCCGAACACCCTGCTCGCGGGGTACATGTCGGACACCTTCGGGGTGACCATCGGGTTCGGTCAGTGGATGCTCGTCGGGGTGCCCCTGTCGCTGGTGTTCCTCGTGCTCTGCTGGTTCCTGCTGACCAAGGTGCTCTTCCGGCCGGAGATCTCCGAGCTCCCCGGCGGCCGGGCGTTGTTGGACGACGAGATCTCCAAGCTGGGACCGACGTCCTCGGGTGAGAAGCGCGTGCTGGTCATGTTCATCCTGGCGGCCATGAGCTGGGTGTTCATCCCCCTCGTCTCGGAGTACGGGCTCGGTCTGAACAGCCCGTTCCTCTCCGACGCCGGGATCGCGATGGTCGTGGGCGTACTCCTGTTCCTCCTGCCGAGCGGGGCGGCGCGCGGGGTGCGGCTTCTCGACTGGGACAGCGCCGTCAATCTGCCCTGGGGCGTGCTGCTGCTCTTCGGCGGCGGCCTGGCACTGTCGGCGCAGTTCGGCTCCTCGGGGCTGACGAAGTGGATCGGTGAGCAGGTGACCGCACTCGGGGCCATCCCGGTCGTCGTGCTCGTCCTCATCGTGGCCACGGGCACCCTGTTCCTCACGGAGCTCACGAGCAACACCGCCACGGCGGCCACCTTCCTGCCCGTGGCCGGTGGCATCGCCATGGGCCTCGGCATCGACCCCCTGCTGCTCGCCGTCCCGGTGGCGCTCAGCGCGACCTGCGCGTTCATGCTCCCGGTCGCGACCCCGCCGAACGCCATCGCCTTCGGCTCGGGATACGTGACGATCGGACAGATGGTCAAGGGCGGTTTCCTGCTCAACCTCGCGGGGATGCTGCTCGTCACCGCCACCACGATGACGCTGCTGGTGTGGGTCTTCGGGTTGACGGTGTAGCGCCCCCTGAACGTCCCCGACCAGGGGGTCGCCGTCGCGGCGCGAACGCGCGAGGAGACAATCGTGCGTATGCGGCTGGAGAACATCGTCATCGACGCACGCGACCCCCAGAGCCTCGGCGCGTTCTGGCGGCAGGCACTGAAGGCCGAGACGCTGACGTGGGAGCCGGACCTCGTCGAGCTTCGTCTGAGCATCCCCGGCGGGCCGTGGTTCGACGTCTGCCTGCCCCGGGTCGAGGGGGTCGTCAACGACTCCCCGCGGATCCACCTCGACCTCTCCGGTGGCGCCGACCAGGCGCGGATCGTCGAGGAACTCATGGCCCTGGGGGCGGTCCCGCTCGACATCGGGCAGGGCGAGGTGCCGTGGGTCGTCCTCGCTGATCCCGAAGGAAACCCGTTCTGCGTCATGGAGTTCCGCCCCGAATACGCCGACGCCGGGCCGATCGCGGGCATCCCGGTCGACTCCGCCGATCCCGAGCGGGATGCCGAGTTCTGGCAGGCGTTGATCGGCTGGGAGCCCTGCGAGGGCGTCGTGCCCTCACTGCGTCACCCCAGTGGCCGCGGCCCGCTGCTGGAGTTCTGCCCCGGGCTCACCCCCAAGAGCGGCAAGAACCACCTCCACCTCGACGTCCGGCCGCCCGCCGGAGCGACGATGGGGGAGTCCGTCGCCCGGGCCCTCGCATTCGGGGCCTGGGAGGTCGACCACGAGTGGGATGTGCCGTGGACGATCCTGGCCGACCCCTCGGGCAACGAGTTCTGCATCCTGCAGCCGGGCGAGCAGGGCTGACCGTCCACTCCTCCTCGCGTCGTCGCGAGTCCTCCCCGTGAGGGCCCCCGCGCGGTAGCGTCGTTCGTACGACGACAGCTCGGGGGAGACGACGTGTCCGCAGCCATGCCCGACGGGGCGAAGCCCCACACCACACCTCAGAGAACGCCCCAGAAAGCGCCGAACGCACGGGCGCAGTCGTCGGCGCCACCCGCCCGCTCACTGGCGCCGGACATCGCCCGCGGCGCCATGCTGCTGCTGATCGCGTTGGCCAACGTCTCCTGGTTCCTGTGGGGGCATCCGGGCACCGGCGCCCTGCCCCACCCCGCGACGACCGACCCCCTCGACGCCGTTCTGCAGTTCGTCATGATGGTCACCGTCGATGCGCGGGCGTTGCCCATGTTCGCGTTCCTCTTCGGCTACGGCATGGTGCAGTTCACCCGCTCCCGCCTCGAACGCGGCATCGAGGAGAAGACGGTCCGCCGCTTCCTCCTGCGCCGCCACCTGGCCATGATCCTCATCGGATTCCTGCACGCCGCACTGCTGTTCATGGGCGACATCGTCGGCGCCTACGGCCTCGCGGGGCTGCTGCTGGTCTGGGTGTTCTTCGGGCGGCGCGACGTGACGCTCGCCGTGTGGATCGGGGTGTTCCTGACACTGCTCGCGGCGATGGCCGCGCTGTCGATCGTCGGCGGGTTCCTCACGAACGCCTCCTCACCGGAGGTGTTGGAGGAGATGAGCCGCCAGAACGAGGGTGTGGGGGCCGCCGCCATGCGCGACGCCGCGGCCGGAGACGTCGGGTACCTCGAGTCCATGCCGGCCAGGGTGCGAACCTGGGTGCTGGTCGGCATCCAGGGCGTCATCATGGTCATCCCCGTCTGCGTGCTCACGGGGTGGCTCGCCGCCCGGCACCGCCTCCTGGACGAGCCGTGGAACCACCTGCGACGACTGCGCATCCTCGCCGTCGTCGGCATCGCCGTCGGGTGGCTCGGCGGCGTCCCCGGCGCGATGTTCCACGCAGGTCTGCTCCCGCTGCACGAGAGCCTGTTCTGGACCTTCCTCGGCCTGTCCTTCGTCACCGGCCTGGGTGGGGGCATCGGGTATGCGTCCTTGTTCGGCCTCGTCGCGGCGCGGTTCGAACGACCTACCGCCGGTGCGGGCTCCGGCTCCGGCGGAGGAGGGGATGGGCGTGTCGGGGCGACCGAGAACCCGCGGACGTCCTCGACCGGTATCCCGAGGTTCTGGCAGCTGACCGCGAGTGTCGGCCGACGCTCGTTGACGTTCTACCTGTGGCAGTCGGTGATCTTCGCGCCGCTGCTGTCCGGGTGGGGACTCGGCCTGGGCTCCCGGATCGGCACGGCGGGCGCCCTCGGCATCGCGGTTCTCGTGTGGGCGTCCTGCCTGCCGCTCGCGGCCTGGATGGATTCCCGCGGCTCCCGCGGACCCGCCGAGGCGGTCCTGCGGCGGCTCACCTACGGCTCGCGCGGCTGACGGACCGGCGCCACCCTCCCCACAATCCCACCGACGACGCCCCCCGGTGAAAGCCGTTGGAGGCCACCGAACGGTGTCCGTACCATGGGCTGCGGGCCCGCGACCTGCGGCTCACACCCGTCGGCCTCCCGCACCGTCTATGCGGGGGCGAGAAAGGAATACCCGTGCTCCGCACCCACACCGCCGGCACCCTGCGTGCCGAGGACACCGGCACGACCGTCACGCTCACCGGATGGGTGGGGCGCAGGCGCGATCACGGCGGGGTGGCGTTCATCGATCTGCGCGAGGCCTCCGGCACCGTCCAGGTCGTCGCCCGCGACGAGGTGCTGACCGGAGCCGCGCACGACCTGCGCAACGAGTACTGCGTCAAGGTCGTCGGAGAGGTCGCCCCGCGCGACCCCAAGGACGTCAACCCGAACATCCCCACGGGCGAGATCGACGTCGTCGCCGCCGAGATCGAGGTGCTCTCGGAGGCCGCTCCGCTGCCGTTCCAGATCGACGAACGCACCACCGTCGGCGAGGAGGCCCGTCTCAAGCACCGCTACCTCGACCTGCGCCGACCGGGCGACCGGAACGCCGGCCACGCGATCCGCCTGCGCTCCAAGGTCAGCTCCGCCGCCCGCCGCGTGCTCGAGGGACGCGACTTCGTCGAGATCGAGACCCCCACCCTCACCCGGTCGACCCCCGAGGGCGCCCGTGACTTCCTCGTGCCGGCGCGTCTGTCGCCCGGCTCCTGGTACGCCCTGCCGCAGAGCCCGCAGTTGTTCAAGCAGCTGCTCATGGTGGCGGGCATGGAGCGCTACTACCAGATCGCCCGCTGCTACCGCGACGAGGACTTCCGCGCCGACCGCCAGCCGGAGTTCACCCAGCTCGACATCGAGATGAGCTTCGTCGAGCAGGACGACGTGCTCGAACTCGGCGAGGCCCTGGCCAAGGAGATCTGGTCGCTCATCGGCGTGGACCTGCCGACGCCGTTCCCGCGGATGACCTACGCCGACGCCATGGCCCGGTACGGCACCGACAAGCCCGACCTGCGGTTCGACCTCGAACTCGTCGACTGCACCGCGTACTTCGCCGACACGAGCTTCCGGGTGTTCCAGAACGAGTACGTCGGCGCCGTCGTCATGCCCGGCGGCGCGTCCCAGCCGCGCCGCACCTTCGACGCCTGGCAGGAGTGGGCCAAGCAGCGTGGCGCCCGCGGCCTGGCGTACGTGACGATCGCCGAGGACGGCACGCTGGCCGGCCCGGTGGCCAAGAACCTCTCCGACGCCGAGCGCGACGGGCTCGCGGCGCACGTCGGCGCCAAGCCGGGCGACTGCATCTTCTTCGCGGCCGACAAGACGAAGGCAGCCCGCGGTCTGCTCGGCGCCGCCCGCCTGGAGATCGGCAAGCGGTGCGGGCTCATCGACGAGGACGCGTGGAGCTTCCTGTGGGTGCTCGACGCGCCGCTGTTCGAGCCCGCCTCCGACGCGGTCGCCTCCGGTGACGTGGCCGTCGGTTCGGGCGCGTGGACCGCGGTCCACCACGCCTTCACCTCCCCGAAGGCCGAGTTCCTCGAGACCTTCGACACCGACCCGGGCCCGGCCCTGGCCTACGCCTACGACATGGTCTGCAACGGCAACGAGATCGGTGGCGGCTCCATCCGTATCCACCGCCGCGACGTGCAGGAGCGGGTCTTCAAGGTCATGGGTCTGAGCGAGGAGGAGGCGGCCGAGAAGTTCGGATTCCTCCTCGACGCCTTCAAGTTCGGCGCTCCGCCCCACGGCGGCATCGCGTTCGGCTGGGACCGCATCGTCATGCTGCTCGGCGGGTACGAGTCGATCCGCGACGTCATCGCGTTCCCCAAGTCCGGTGGCGGGTACGACCCGCTCACCGACGCGCCCGCGCCGATCACACCGCAGCAGCGCAAGGAGGCCGGCGTCGACGCCAAGCCGAAGAAGAAGGACGAGGCCGGCAAGGACGACGCGGCCCAGGGCAAGGGCACCCAGGACACCAGCGCCGTCGCTCCCAAGCAGAGCTGACCGAGCCCGTCGGCCCGCTCTGCCGTGGACGCGCCGAGGTCCGCCCGTCGGGGCGGACCTCGGCGTTTGCCGGGTCGGTTCTGGTGCCGTGCTCACCCGATCGGGGGAGCACGGCCGCGGCATGGTGTGGGCTCTGCCTGCGTTGAGGTCGCGGGGCATCGGCTGGGTTGGCGCAGTCGGCCTTTCTCCGGTTGTCTTGTCCCATGCGATTCGACGACATCCTGCGCCGCGGCCAGCAGTACCTGCGCACCGAGAAGGGGCAGGCCACCGGACGCAAGGTCGCGGGTGCCGCCCGCGACGCCGCCCGGCGTGGCCAGGAGTACCTGGGCAGTGAGCAGGGTCGTGCCACGGGGCACAAGGTGACCGACGGTGCCCTCGGCGCCGCCCGCCGCGTGGCTCCCAAGCAGGCCGCCAAGCTCGACGGTCTCGGCCGTGCCGCGCACGACTTCATCGACAAGCAGGGACGTCCCGGTGGGGGCGCCAGTGGAGCGGCCGGCACCGGTGGGCCGGACACCCCGATCCGTCCGACCGACGGCCGCTGACGACGTTCACCGCGCGTTGAGGCGGGCGATCCGGTCCGCACGTTCGGCCAGCGCGGTCCGCAGGGTCGGCGGGTCGAGGACCTCGAGGTCGGGAACGCCGATGAACTGGGCGAGCGCGACCTCCTCGCTCTCCACGGCCAGGTCGATCGTGACGAGGCCGTCGTCGCTCCCGTCCGCATCGGCGAGAGCAGCCGCGACGGCCCTGGCGGTCACCGGCCCGGGTACGGCGGAGCGCAGGACGGGTATCGCGGCGCGGGGAGCCTGATGCGCGCCGGCGTCTGGTGCAGATCGGCCCCGAAGTCGACCGCCGCCTGTCGCCAGTAGCCGTCGAGGTCGAAGCCCTCGGGCCGCGGCGCGGGTTCGTCGAGGGTAGCCACTGCGACGATCCGATCGACGCGGTAGGTCTGCGGGGATCGCCGGTGCGCCGCCACGAGATACCAGCGGCCCGCCTTGAGAACGAGCCCGAGCGGGTCGACCCGGCGCCGCACCACCTGCCCGCCGCGCGCGTACCGCAGGTCCAGGCGGCGCGAGGACCACACCGCTGCGGCGACGTCTTCCAGGTGCTCGCCGGCGTCGGCGTCGTGGAACCACCCGGAGGTGTCGAGGAGGAACCGGTCGGCGACTGCATCGATCCGGCTTCGGACCGCCGGCGGAAGTCCGGAGCGGACCTTCGAGCGTGCTGTGGCCAGGACCGCGCCCAGCCCGAGGTCGGCGCCCGGGCCGCCGATGAACAGTGCTCTCGCCTCGTCGGTCGTCAAGGCGTCGACCGGGGACCGCCAGCCCGCCACGAGGCCGATGCCACCCTCGGGCCCGGTGACCGTGCGGACCGGTACTCCCGCTTCGTGGAGCGAGCGCACGTCGCGGTAGATCGTGCGAACCGAGACCTCGAGACGTTCGGCCAGCTCGTCGGCCGTCACGACGCCGTGCCGGGGCAGAGCCATGACCAGGGCGAACAGGCGGGCGGATCGCATGACGAAACCCTAGTCGCCCTCCCTGACAGCAGATGTCAGGGAGGACGGGGACGCTGATGTCATGACGGACAAGACACGTGTGGACGACACGACTTCCGGTGTCCCGGGCAGGGGCGCGTCGAGGAGTGGTGGACAGCCCCTGGCCGGGCGTGTGGCCCTGGTGGCCGGGGCGACCCGTGGCGCCGGGCGGGCGATCGCGATGGCGCTCGGTGGGGCCGGAGCGACCGTGTACTGCAGCGGACGCTCGGGTGGCGGGGCGCGCTCGGACTACGACCGCCCGGAGACCCTGGAGGAGACCGCCGCCCTGGTCACCGAAGCCGGCGGGACCGCTCTCGTCAGCGTCACCGACCACCTCGAACCGGAGGAGGTGAGCGCCCTCGTCTCCCGGATCCATCGCGAGCAGGGCCGCTTGGACATCCTCGTCAACGACATCGGTGGTGAGGCCTACGTACGGTTCGGGGTTCCGTTGTGGGAGTACCCACTCGAGGAGGGACTGCGCCTGATGCGGGCCGCCTTGCTCAGTCATCTCATCACCGCCCGGGCCGCACTGGGCCTCCTGGTGCGCCACCCCGGCGGGCTCGTCGTCGAGATCACCGACGGCACCAGGGAGTTCAACCGCGACCGGTTCCGCGACACCGTCTTCCTCGACCTCACCAAGACGGGCGTGGACCGGCTCGCCTTCGCCGAGGGGCACGAACTGGCCGAGCACGGCGGCACCGCGGTCTCCGTGACACCGGGATGGCTGCGCTCGGAGATGATGCTCGAGGCCTTCGGGGTCACCGAGAACGACTGGTTCGACGCGAGCCGCGCGGCGCAGGAGCCGGGGTCGCCGCCGGCGGCGTTCGTCATCTCCGAGACGCCACACATGCTGGCGCGGGGCATCGCGGCGCTGGCCGCCGATCCCGGACGGGCACGGTGGAACACGCGGTCGGTGAGCAGCTTCGAGCTCGCCGAGCACTACGACCTCACCGACGTCGACGGCTCCCGACCCGACACGTGGCGGTACATGCGCGAGGTCGTGGAGACCGGAACCGCCGCGGACGTCACCGACTACCGCTGACCTTCATCCGCCGACACCGCCGCCTATAGCCGGCGGTGTGGGCGATGGACCTGCTCGGGGGCTCGCGCGGCGCCCGCGCCGTCTCGACTACGGTTCGTGGCGGGCGCCGGTCACCTCGACGTGGCGCCGACGCGGATCCGTACGTGAGGAGATGGCATGAAGGGCCACCAGGAGGTGCACACCGTCCTCTTCGACGCGGACGGGGTGCTGCAGTGGCCGGCGAGTGGGTGGCTGGAGGTGTGGGAACCGTTCGCGGGTGGCGACCTCGAGACCTTCGTCGCCGACATGTTCCACGCCGAGAAGGCCTCGCTCGAGGGTCGGGAGCGTGTGCACGACGGCGTGACCCGTTACCTCGCCGAGCGGGGGCTCGACGTCGGTGCGGTCGACGAGATCGTCAAGGCGTGGGCCATGATCGAGCTCTTCGGTGAGTCCTTCGAGCTGATCGCCGCGATCCGCGCCGCCGGTGTCCGCTGCCACCTGGCGACCAACCAGCAGAGCTTCCGGCGCGACATCATGCTCGACCTCGGATACGCCGACCACTTCGACGAACTGTTCTTCTCCTGCGACCTCGGCGTCGCCAAACCCGACCCGCGCTACTTCGAGGCCATCCTCGACCGGCTGGGACACGGCCCTGAAGGAGTCGTCTTCATCGACGACCGGCTCGACAACGTCGAGGCCGCGCGCTCGGTGGGCATCGATGCCCACCCACACGACCATCACGACAGTGCCGATCAGGGTGTCGGCGACCTCCGTGCCCTCCTGCGTCGAGTGGGCGTGCCCGGGGTGTGAGGGCGGGTCGTGACGCCGGCGCGCGAACAGCGGTGCGGCGGCCCGTTGTCGGCGTCTCGGCGGGTGTGGTCGCGCCGATCCGGGCAGCATGGAACACATGAGCGACCTCGCCGATGCACTGCGTGTCTCCCTCGACGGACCCTGGGGTGAGGTGCGCGAGACGGCGCGCCGCCAGATCGAACCCGGCCGGTTCGGGCCGCCGGAGGTCGACCTGCCCATCGAGGAGTACCGCGCCCGCGTCCACGACCAACTGCTCGACCTCGCCTCGCTGGGGTTCGCCGGGCTGGGCCTGTCGACCGACCAGGACCGGACCGATCAGGGGGCATCGGTCACGGCGTTCGAGATGATCGGCCACGGCGACCTGTCGCTGTTCGTCAAGGCCGGGGTGCAGTGGGGCCTGTTCGGGGGAGCGGTCGCCGCCCTGGGCACGGCCGCGCACCACGAGCGCTACCTCGAGGCCATCGCCTCGGCAGACCTGCTCGGATGCTTCGCGATGACCGAGACCGGCCACGGCTCCGACGTCCAGTCGCTGCGGACGACCATCACGCACGACCCGGACGGCGACGCACTCGTCGTCCACACCCCCGACGAGAGCGCCCGCAAGGACTACATCGGCAACGCCGCCCGCCACGGACGGATGGCGGCGGTGTTCGGCCAGCTGCTCACGGCCGACGGCACCAACCACGGCGTCCACTGCGTGCTCGTGCCCGTCCGCGACGAGTCCGGCGCGGCGATGCCCGGCGTCACCATCGGCGACTGCGGCAGCAAGGCGGGACTCCCCGGCGTCGACAACGGCCGCTTCACCTTCGACCAGGTGCGTGTGCCCCGGGAGAACCTCCTCGACCGGTACGGCTCGATCGACGCCGACGGCACCTACTCCTCACCCATCGACTCCGACGGCAAGCGCTTCTTCACGATGCTCGGCACCCTGGTGCGCGGGCGGATCACGGTCGGGGCCGCGGCCGGCTCGGCGACGCGCAACGCCCTGACGCTCGCGACGATCTACGGCCTGCGACGCCGGCAGTTCGCCGGCCCGGACGGTCAGGACGTCGTGCTGCTGGACTACCTGGTCCACCAGCGCAAACTGCTGCCGGCCATCGCGCGCAGCTACGCCCTGATGTACGCCCAGAACGACCTGACCCGCACGATGCACGAGGTGATGAGGGCCGGCGACGCCGCCGAGGAGGGCGCCCGCCGACGTCTGGAGACGCGCGCCGCGGCCCTCAAGGTCGCCTCGACCTCGCACGCCTCGACCACGATCCAGATGTGCCGGGAGGCCTGCGGCGGCGCCGGCTACCTCTCGTTCAACCGGCTGGGCAAACTGCGCGCCGACACCGACGTGTTCACGACCTTCGAGGGCGACAACACGGTGCTGCTGCAACTCGTCGGCAAGAGCCTGCTCACCTCCTACGCCTCGCAGTTCGAGGACATGAACGTCGTCGAGACGGTGGGCACGGTCGTGCGCCAGGCCGGAGCGGCGCTGCTGGAGCGCACGATCAGCGGCTCGCTCGTGCAGCGGCTGCTCACCGGAGCCCCGGGACGCGACGCGGACGACGCGCTGGAGGATCGGGGTGGTCAGCTGGCGCTGTTCACCGACCGCGAGGAGCACGTGCTGGAGACCCTCGCCGGGCGGCTGCGGCGGGTGGACCGCACCGATCCACGCCGCGCGTGGGAGACCTTCGACGCCGCGGCACCGCACGTGCTCGAGGCAGCCCAGGCCCACATCGACCGTATCCTGCTGGAGGCCTTCGCCGCCGCGGTCGATGCCTGCCCGCCGGGGAGGCCCGGGACGTGCTGGGACTCGTCGCCGACCTGTTCGCCTGCTCGACGGTGGAGGCGAACCGGGCGTGGTACCTCGAACACGGACGCATGTCGTCCGAGCAGGCCAAGCGGCTGACCGGACGCGTCGACGACCTGCTCGACCGGCTCCGCCCGCATGCCCAGACCCTCGTCGACGCCTTCGCGATCCCGCGCGAGTGGCTCGTCAGTGACCTTCTCGAGCCGTTGAGCAGCAGCGAGGTCGACGCCGTCGTCTGATCCACGGCACGGCGTCACCGGGCGGGTGGGTCGCCACGGTCGCTGCATGATCGACGGGGTGGGCGAGAACTCGGTCTCCGACGAGTGGCCGCACCCGATCTCGGGGTGGGCTGCCGACTCAGGTCGGCAGGGCGGCGGACAGACGGGGCACCGCGTTGACGACGGGGCTCGGCAACGTGTCGAAGGGCGTGACATCGACGGGCGCACCGGCCTTCGTGGCCTTCTTCCATGTGCCGACGCCGCGTCCCCGATGAAGGACGGTCCCCTTGAAGACGCCGTTCCCGCCCGGCACGACGCGCCGCTCCTCGTCCTCGCTGAGCACCGCGCGGCGATCTCCGTACCCGAGGACGATCTCGTCGAATCCCGGCAGGAGCAGCGGTGCCGCCGTGGCCCGGCGCCAGGTGGCGTAGCGGTCGGGCAGGTCCGGGCTCATCCAGTACGGGCGATCCTCGACGTGTGTCGTGACGACGTCGCCGGCGTCGGCCAGGTCGGTGAGGTGACCCCGCACTTCGACCTTGCCGAGCTTGGACCACCAGCAGAAGTCCTCGACAGGCACCGGACCCCGCGCGCAGATGTACCGGTACAACAGTTCGCGTACGCCGTCCTCCCGGTCGACTCGCCGTGGAGTCCTGATCCACTCCGAGGTGAGGACGAACCGTTGCTCACGGCCCTGGGTCGGCCCCTGGCACACCAGTCCCGCGACGGCCAGGTGGAACAGATGGTGGTACCCGCGGCCGCCGTGCGTCGCGATCCCGGCGTCCTGCCACCGCGCGAGGAGTTCGGCACGGGTGAGACCGCCACCGGACAGCGCCTCCCGAGCCACGGACTCCGCACGGTCGAGCAGGTCAGGACTCAGGCCGAGTTCGTCGCGCCGCCGGGTGGTCGCGCGGCGGGTCTTCTCGGCCGTCAGCCCACCGATCCAGCCGAGGTCCTCGGCGGCGACGACGAACAGCGTCCCGCGCATCGGCCACGAGCGGACGATGCGTCCGGAGTCGTAGGCCGCCCGGACCTCGGCCGCAGACCGCCCGGTCGTCCGCAGCGCCAGGGAGACGGTCGACCCCGGGTAGTCCTGGCCTTGGGTGCACGTCAGATGCCCGACCGCCTCGACCACACCGTCGAGCGGGTCGACCAGACGTTGGGAGACCAGGCGCATGCGGGCGACGTCGGCGAGTGAGGTCTGCATGATCGGCAACCTACCCACCTGAGACAGCCGCCGAGGACGAGACAGGGGCGCGTGCGGTGCTGTCTCAGACCGCACCTGCTGTGTCAGGTGAGGGGGTGGGGGTGAGGATGCGGGAGGTGATCTCGGCGTCCGGGCTGATCTCGTGCAGGGCTGCGGTGAGCGCGGCGCGGACCTCCTCGGCTCGCTCCATCGCATCTCCCGGCTCGACGTCCAGGACGTCGCCGATGAACACCGCGTCCGTCGTCTCCTCCGTCAGGCGGGTGCGGTGGCACTGCCGCCAGTTCCACCGGCGACACGTGACGCCCTCGTCGTCACGCCACACCACCTCGCCGGGCTCGGGGTGCTCGATCACCTCCGCGCCGGAGGCCAGGGTGGCGAAGTCCTCCTCACCGGTGGCGCGCACGAGGTGCATCGGGCCGGAGTAGGCGCGTAGGTTCTCCCCGCCCAGCGGCACCTGCAGCCGCACGGAGACGGCGTTGTAGGCGTCGGCGAGCCGGTTGATGCGGGGGAGCCCGTCCGGCACGCGCCGCAGGAGGGCCTCGGCGCTGTTGCGGGTGCGCTGCGGCTTGGCACCGAACGCGCGGAACGCCTCCCGCCACGCGGCCATATGCGGGAGGTCCTCGACCTTGCCGTCGCCGATCGCCTCGGTGGCGCGCTGCTCGGCCTCGACGAGCAACGCCTCGCTGACCTCGTCCGACGGGCCGGCCCGCAGGCCGGTGGCGGTGAGGAGGACACAGCGGTAGTCGGGGCGCAGGGCCGCGACCTCGGGGGAGATGCGGGCGCTCTCGAGCCAGTCAGTGGTCGTCATAGCCGCACCCTAGTGACGCCGAGGTGCGCGTATCGGCCGGGGAGGCGACGTGTCTGCTCGCCCACGGCTTGTCCACGACGTAGCCGAGGCTCGCGTAGAGCGCGCGGGCGGCGTCGTTGTCCGCGTACATGCCGAGCGTGCACACCCTCGGTCTCGACCATCCGGTCGGTGAGGGCGGCGCTGATCGCCCGCCCCAGGCCGTGACGCCGGTGCGCGGCGGCGACGAGGATGCCGCCCAGGTGGGCGGTCCCGGCGGGAAGGCGCTGCACGGCACCGCACGCGATGAGGGCGCCCGCGTCGTCGCGCACCCCCAACCACACCTCGCTGTGCCCGGTGCCGGGGAACCCCTCGAAGCGGGGGTTCTCCACGGCGGCGAGCGCCGTGATCTCCTCGCAGTCACGGGTGTCGTCGAGCTCGACGATCCGGTGACCGGCGGTGTGGGTGTCGCCGGTGCGGCGTGTGGTCCACATCCAGTCCCAGTCGCCACCGCCGAGGACCTCGAAGCGCTGCGTGATCTGCTGCGCCTCGGGTCGGGGGACGGAGACGCCTCCGATGGCGTGCCGCGTGAGCATCTCGCGCTCGATCAGCGCGTCGAGGAACGCCCCGACCTGCGGACCCCACACGAAGAGGCTGGGCGCGCGGGCCGCGGAGGCACGCATCACGCCCACCGTCGACCCGAGAGCCCATCCCCACACGTCGGCGGCAGGATCGAGACGGGCGAAGACACCGCCGTCCCCGGTCAGGGTCACCAGATCGGCCCGTGAGGCCACCTCGACGAGATGCACCCCGACAGCATCCCATCGCCGGTTCACCGAGAGGTCGAGACCCGTCGATCCGGGGTCGCGTCGACTCCCGCGGCAGGTGGCTGCGCCTCCTCGGGTGAGGCGGCCCACCACACGGAGGCCACCGCCTGCCCGAGCATCAGCCACCACACCGGCGTCGTGAGCACCGTGGCCGAGGCGAACCCCATCGCGACGAACGCGACCAGCGCGGCGAGGGTCTCGGTGCGGGAGAGTGTGCCTGCGCGCCCGGCCGATCGGGACCGCACCGACCCACGCAGGACGGCGAGGAGCGCGACGACCAGCACGACCCCGAGACCGGCCGCCACGACGACGCCGTACTGGAGCAGCAGTTCGACGAACGAGTTGTGCAGCCACGTGTGCACGGCCACCCCCGGCGCGGGGTCGGCGGCGAGGAGCACCTCGTACGACGCGGCGCCGGTGCCGAGTCCGTCGGAGTCGCGGAAGTACCGCAACGCGGCGCGGATGAGGTCGAGGCGCAGTTGATCGGAGCGGGCCGTCCCGGGCTGGTCGGCGGTGGCCAGCATCCTCGCGACGGGGTTGTGGGCGGCGAGGGCGGGGACGACGAAGGCGGCGACCGCCAGGGCCACGGCGACCGCGGCGCCGACCGCCAGGACGATGCGGGAGGGACGCCGACGGACCGGCGCGTCCGGACCGCTCCCACGTGATCTCCCGCGTGATCGCAGGAAGCCCCACAGGTGCAGGCCGAGCACGACAACGAGCGTGAGCAGCCCCGAGCGGCTCTCGGTGAGCATGACGGCGATCGCGCCGAGGACGACGGCCACCACGAGCAGCGCGCGCATCCGCCGGCCGTGCCGGGTGGAGGCGGCCCAGGCGAGGGTGCCGGAGATCATCGCGGTGAGCGCGATGGCGAAGTCGTTGGGATTGCGAAAGGCGCCGGCGACGATCGTGCGGTGCGAGTCGGCCCACGACAGCCCGGGCTCGATCCACAGGTGGTCGTCGGTGAGGAGTTCGTAGCCGGCGACGAGGATCGACAGTCCCAGTCCCAGGGCCCACCCGACCCGCATCCCCCGCAGCCCGGACTCGCTCCGGCGGGACAGGGCGACGACGGTGAGGGCGACGGCCACCCCGGCGACGAGGCCCTGGACCTCCGCCCGGCCGTCACCCGGGTCGGGTGCACGCAGCAACGCGACCGGGGCCCACACGGCGACGAGCACGGCGAAGCACAGCAGTGAGAGCGGTGCCGGCCGGCGCCACGGTGTGTGGCGGGCGGACCAGAGCGCCACCGCGGCCACGACGAGGATCACGAGCGTCGCCGCCCGCAGCTGGATCAACGGGAACAGCGTGAGATCGCCGGCCGCCACGGCCAGGACGAAGCACGCCGCAGGCAGATGTGGCGGCAGGCGTGACGGCGACCGCGACGATGCGCGCGACGGCGGCCGTGACCGGCGTGAGAACTCCCCCAGAGTCTGGACACGCGCGCAGTCTAGGGCGCCGGTCGCGCTGACGACGACGGAAAAGACACAGGTCAGGGCGTGTTTCAGGGTGTCCTTGCAGCAGAGTCGAATTGAGCCGCGGCTGCTGTCCGCACCCTGGACGGTGGCGCCGGAGACCCCTGGAGCATCCGCGAGAACCGAGGCGACGAGGTCCGGGGAGGCGGTTCGGAATCCCGTCCACATCGCCGGTGCGCCGTGGCCGCCCCCGGAGCGGACGAGGAGCCCCGGGCCACCTGCCGGACGGACGTCCGCCCAGGTCAGGATGCATGAATGCGACTGTGCGCCAACCGAAATCGTTCTGTATAACCGGTGAGTGTGACTGTGAGGAGCGGCAGGGCCGCTGTGCGTGTGGCAGTGGTGACGATGGCCGCGTTGACGGTGAGTGGATGCATGGGCCAGGCGGCGGCGCTGCCCGGGCAGGACGCCCTCCCGGATCTCCCGTCGGCGACCGCCTCCGTCCCCGTGCCGTCGTCGACGGTCGCGCCGACCGCCACGGCCCCCGCGACCACCACGCCGTCCTCGTCCCCGACACCCGCGGCGACACCCGGGTCTGCAGCGCCGACCCGGGCTCGCGCCTCGGCCGCATCGGCCCGGACGTGCCCCGCCCCCAGGACGCTCGCGCAGCTCCCCGGCGCCGGCCGACGGATCGCGTTGACCTTCGACGACGGCCCGTCACCGATCTCGACCCGCCCGATCCTCGAGATCCTCGACCGGGAGGGCGTCAAGGCGACGTTCTTCCAGATCGGGGAGAACGCGAAGGAGTACCCGCAGATCACGCGGGAGGTCGCCCGGCGCGGTCACGTCGTCGCCAATCACTCCTGGAGCCACCGCGACTTCAGCACGTCGAGCCCGGCGCACCTGCGTCAGGAGGTGGACGCGACGACGACGCTGCTCCAGAGCCTGACCGGCGAGCGGATCTGCTTCGTACGGGCGCCGTACGGCAACCGCAGCACCGGCAGCGACGCCTTCCTCGAGGGTCGCGGTCTGACCCAGATCATGTGGCAGGGCGACACCCGCGACTGGTCCGGCCCCGGAACCTCGGCCATCGTGCGGGACGCGCTGGCCGCCCCGCCGCGCCGCGGCGCCTCGGTGATCCTGCTGCTGCACGACGCCAAGCAGTTCACGCCGAAGGGGCAGGAGGCCGGTCGGCAGACGGTCGCCGCGCTGCCGACCGTCATCCGTGAGTACAAGAAGCTCGGCTACACCTTCGTCCAGGTCGACGGGACCCTGTTTCCGGACTGACCCGGCCGACCGTCGCGATGTGGTGGTCCGGTCGCGCCGCGTGACGGGTCGTCGGTGGCCCCGACTAGCCTGACCGGGTGAGTGACGACCTGTTCACCGCCGGCCGGGACGGCGCCGATCCCTCCGACGAGCCGGGGGCGGGGGCGCCGGTCCGCCCACCGCTGGCGGTGCGGATGCGCCCGCGCACGCTGGAGGAGGTGCGCGGACAGGCCGGCATCCTGCGTCCCGGCAGTCCGCTGCGGCGCCTGGTCGAGGGCGGCCAGAACACCGCCGGCCGCGTCGGCCCGATGTCGGCGATCCTCTGGGGGCCGCCCGGCACCGGCAAGACCACCCTCGCCCACCTCGTGGCCACCGCCGAGGGGCGCCGGTTCGTCGAGCTGTCGGCGGTGACGGCGGGCGTCAAGGACGTCCGGAGCGTCATGGAGGCCGCTGCCCGCGACCGTGACATGTACGGGCGCGCGACGGTGCTCTTCCTCGACGAGATCCACCGGTTCAGCAAGGCCCAGCAGGACGCCCTGCTGCCCGGGGTCGAGAACCGCCAGGTCATCCTCGTGGCCGCGACGACGGAGAATCCGACGTTCTCGATCATCGCGCCGCTGCTGTCGCGATCGGTCCTCATCTCGCTGTCCTCGCTCACCGACGAGGAGATCGTGCAGGTGCTCGCCTCTGCCCTCACCGACGAGCGGGGTCTGGCCGGGGCGTTCACCCTGGCCGACGACGCCCGAGACCACCTCGTGCGCATGGCGGGCGGGGATGCGCGTCGCTGTCTCACCGAGTTGGAGGCGGCGGCCGGGGTGGCGCTGGACGACCTGCCGGCCGGACGCGGGTACCCCGACGAGCAGGAGCCCGCGCCCATCACCCTGGCGCACGTCGAGCAGGCGGTGGCGCAGGCGGCGGTCCGCTACGACCGGGCCGGAGACGAGCACTACGACGTGGCCAGCGCCTTCATCAAGTCGATGCGCGGGTCCGACGTCGACGCGGCCCTGCACTATCTGGCCCGCATGCTCGAGGCGGGGGAGGACCCACGATTCATCGCGCGGCGCATCGTCATCTCGGCCAGCGAGGAGATCGCGATGGCCGATCCCACCGCGCTGCAGACCGCGGTGGCCGCCATGCACGCCGTCGCGCAGATCGGCATGCCGGAGGCGCGGCTCATCCTCGCCCAGGCCGTCGTGCACAACTGCCTCGCGCCCAAGTCCAACGCCGTGTACACCGCGGTCAACGAGGCCATCGCCGACGTCAAGGCGGGCCGCTCCGGCCCGGTTCCGGTGCCGCTGCGCGGAACCGGACACGCGCGCGCGGCCAAGCAGGCCGGCACGGCGACCGGGGGATACGTCTACGCTCACGACGAACCCGACTCCGTCGCGGCCCAGCAGTACCTGCCCGACTCCCTGGCCGGGGCCGACTACTACCACCCCAAGGAACGCGGATTCGAGGCCCGCATGGTCGAACGGTGGCGCTGGCTGCGCGATCGACTCGGACGCTGACCTCGGGGGTGTGTGAGCGAAGGGTGGGCCCGGCGGCCTGGCGCAGAGTCGGCAGTGTCAGGGGCGCGCGCCGCCTCCGAGGCGTAAGCGTCCAGTGTGTGACGGTTCGCCCCTCCCCTCTGACGTCGTCCGCACGCGACTGACGTCCTCAGTGGACCCGCGGCGCCGGCATCGGCGGCGGTGTCGAGGCCGGCCGGCTCTCGAGCAGGGTGAGGAGTTCGGCGATCCCCCGGTCGAGTTGGGTGTCCTCACCGAGCTCCGCCTCGGCGTCGGCGGGGGAGTACACGACCTCGATGTCGGGGTCGACGCCGTGGTTCTCCACCTCCCAGCCGTGCTGGACGAAGTAGAACGGGTAGCGCGGTTGGGTCACCATCGTGCCGTCCACGAGGTCGAACCGGCCGTCGATCCCGACGACACCACCCCACGTGCGTTCGCCGATGACCGGCCCGATGCCCAGCGTCTGGGCGGCGGCGTTGACGATGTCGCCGTCCGAACCCGACCAGCGGTTGGCCAGGAACACGACGGGACCGCGCGGCGCCTGCGCCGGGTAGGTGTCGACGCCGCAGTGCCGCGCCGAGCCCCAGGCCACCACCGTCCGCATGAGCCGCTCGATGACGAGCTGGGAGGTGTGCCCGCCGCGGTTGTACCGCATGTCGGCGACGACCCCCTCGCACCTCACGGCGTCGTCGAGACCACGGTGGAGTTGCGCCCAGCCCGCCGACATCATGTCCGGCACGTGCAGGTACCCGAGCCGCCTACCGGACTTCTCCCGCACGTACTCCCGGCATTGCGCGACCCACTGCTGGTAGCGCAGGGCGCTCTCGTCGGCGATGGGGACGACCGCCACCCGCCGCCGGGCGCCCTCGCGTTCGAGGTCCAACTCGACGACCTTCTCGACCCGGCCGGCCAGGAGCCGACCGAGGGGCACCCCGGCCACCGGACGACCGTCGACCGCGACGATCCGGTCGCCCGGACGGGCATCCACACCGGCCGCCCTCAACGGTGATCGTGCCTTGGGCTCCGAGGACTCACCGGGCAGGACAGCCGTGATGACGACCGCGCCGTCGCCGTCGCGCTCGCCGTCGATGCCCAACTGTCCGACGGCGCCGTCGGTGGGGCCGGGACGGGGAGTGACGTACGCGTGGGAGGTGTTGAGTTCGCCGACGGTCTCCCAGAGCACGTCGACGAGGTCGTCGTGGGTGCGGATGCGGTCGATGAGGGGGCGGTAGCGCTCGAGCACCGCGGTCCAGTCGACCCCGTTCATGTCCTCGCGCCAGTAGTGATCGCGCATGATGCGCCCGTTGTCGTCGAACATCGCCCGCCACGACTCGCTCAGGTCGACCTCGCGGCGAAGCCGGTCGGTGTCGACCGTGACCCGCTTCTCGCTGTCGTCCTCGACCTTCTCGGTGGCGGGCAGGACCAGGACCCGCTCCTTGTCGCGGACGACGACGCGGGTGCCGTCGCCGCTGACCTCGTAGTCGTCGAGATCGCACAGCTGCGAGACCGACCGGGTGCCGAAGTCGAACCGTTCGAGGTGGTCGCGCACCTCGTCCTCGACACCGGCGCGCCCGGCTCCGAGCTCACCGCGGGCGGCCTTGCGGATCCACAGGACGCCGTCCTTGGCCGAGCGGAGGCGCTCGAGATGGCCCGAGGGCACCGGGACGGCCACGATGCGATCCTCGAAACCGTCGACGGCGAACTCCGGCGACACGGGGGCCTTCGCCGACTCCGCTGTGGGGGCGGTCGCCGACGCCTCCTGCGTCGACCCGTCGTCCGCCGTGGACGTCGGCTGTTCCAGCGGCCAGCCGTCGGCGGTCGGCCCGAACGGCGCGGCCTCGTCGGCGGCCAGCGGCGCCAGCCACGGGCGCACGGCGTCGGAGAAGGCGAGGTCGAACCCGAAGGCCGAGTAGTGGGGGTCGAGGGTGCGGGCCGAGAGGAACATCAGGTGGCGTCCGTCGCGGGTGAAGGCAGGGGAGCTGTCGTCGAAACGCCCCGAGGTCAGCGCGGTGGCACCGCCGTCGCCGCGACGGTCGAGACACATGAGACGCCGGTGCTGCTCGAGCGCGACCGGCTCGGTCCACACGAGGTGGCGGCCGTCGGGGGAGAAGGTGGGGAACTCGGCCTCACCCTCGCTCGAGCGGTGGACGTCGGTCACCTCGCCGTCGGCCAGATCGACCAGACGCACCACGCCGTCGTGGGAGATCACGGCGGCGACGTCGGCCTGCGGCGCGACGGTGAGGTGCAGGACGCGACCGAGCCGCCCCGAGGCGAGCAGACGCGGGTCGTCCTGGCCGGCCACGTCGACCACCGCCAGGGAGTCCTGGCCACCGGCGTCGGTGGCGGCCACGACCCGCCCGCCGCACACCTGCGGCTCACGGACGCGGGTCGAGTCGTTGCCGAGCAGGAGCCGGGCGGGGCCGCTGCGGTGGGTCAGCCACCACGCCTGTCCGTACCACTCGGCGACCGAGCCGTTGGCCGGCTCGTCGGGGCGCAGCGCCTGCAGGCGGTTCTTCGCCGTGATCGTCGTGTGCGGCGCGGGCAGCGGACCGAGGTCGACCTCGAGCAGGCGCGGCTGCGCCTCGAGGGAGTCCATGACATGGATGCGGCCGCGGGCGTGGTAGGCGAGGCGGGTGCCGTCGGTGGTGAGGTCGCGGACGTACCCGTCCTCGGCGGTGTGGTGGGTGTGTTGCCGGAGGTCGCCGCCTCCTGCATCGACGGACCAGACCTGCGCCTGCTCGTCGGCGGCGTCGGGGAAGCGGGCGCCCAGGTCACTGCTGAACACCAGCCGGTCGCCGACCCACACCGGCGCCCAGAAGCCCGCCGCCTCCTCGGGGAGGACGCGGGTCCACTCGCTCTGCGGCGAGGACCGGACCCACAGCATCGGGGCCGTCCCGCCGCGATAGCGCTTCCACATCGCGTTGTCTCGGCTGTTCGGCGTCGTGATCGCCTCGGCGCCACCCGGCGCCACGGCCAGGGACATCGCGTGCCCGAGCGGCAACCGCTCGAGGCTCCCGTCGAGGCCCACCGAGAAGAGTCGCCGGCGCTGGGAGTGGGGTTCGCCGTGGTCGGAGGCCACGAGGACGAGGTCGGCGTCGACCCACCCCCGCACGCGGGTGCCGGGGCGCCCCCACCACGTGAGCCGCTCGGCGGTGCCCTCCTCACGGTCGAGCACGAAGACCTCCCAGTGGCCGTCCCGCATCGAGGACCACGCGATGCGGGTGCCGTCGGGGGAGAAGAACGGACTCGCGCACGGCGAGCGGTCGGAGGTGAGCCGCGAGCCACGCCCGCCACTGATCGGCAGGAGCCAGAGATCGTCGTCGGCGACGGCCACGACCTCGTCGCCGTGCAGGTGGGGATAGCGCAGGTAGCCGTCGGTCATGGGTCTGTCCTACCGCAGGGAGGTCCGGGTCCGCAGTCCCTTGATCGAATCTCCTCCGACCGCGGCCCAGACCCCACGACACACAAGACGGCCGACCGCGGTCACCCGCGATCGGCCGTCTCGGACCCACGATCCTATGGTCGTGGAGCTGCTGTGGCGCCCCCACCGTCGTGGTGCGGCCGGGCCGCACCCTCCGGCGCGGAGGTGGACGAGTGGGAACCTCCCGACGTCTGGGCGCCCGGGGCAGTGGTCACCAGCACCTGGCGGACCTCTGCAAAGTGGCAGGCGCTGCGGTGCCCGCCGGCACCGTCTGGCCGATCGATCAGTTCCGGAGACTCCTGCTTGCAGAGGTCCTGCGCCTTCCAACAGCGGGTGTGGAAGCGGCACCCACTCGGCGGGTTGGCGGGGGAGGGCACGTCACCGGTGAGCACGATCTGATCGCGCGCTCCACGCAACGTGGGATCCGGAACGGGCACCGCCGATAGCAGTGCCTGGCTGTAGGGGTTGGTCGTGCGCTGATAGATCTCGTCCTCGGTGCCGAGCTCCATCATCCGGCCCAGGTACATGACGCCGACCCGATCGGAGATGTGCCGTACGACCGACAGGTCGTGGGCGATGAAGATGTAACTCAGTCCCAACTCGTTCTGCAGCGCTTCCATGAGGTTGACGACCTGCGCCTGCACCGACACGTCCAGCGCCGACACGGGTTCGTCGCAGACGAGCACCTTGGGCTTGAGCGCGATCCCGCGCGCGATCCCGATGCGCTGACGCTGACCACCGGAGAACTGGTGGGGGTAGCGGTTGATGTGCTCCGGGTTCAGACCCACCATGTCGAGCAGGTCCTGCACCGCCTTCCGACGGCCCTTCTTGGGCACGACGTCGGGGTGGATCTCGAACGGCTCCCCGATGATGTCGCCGACCGTCTTGCGCGGGTTGAGCGAGGTGTACGGGTCCTGGAACACGATCTGGATGTCGCGACGGATCTTGCGCATGGCCGACCCCGACTTGGAGAACATGTCGACCCCGTCGAAGTGAACGGTGCCGGACGTGGGCTCCTCCAACCGCATGAGCAGACGCCCGAGGGTCGACTTGCCGCAGCCGGACTCGCCGACGATGCCGAGCGTCTCACCTTGGCGCAGTTCGAAGCTGACTCCGTCGACGGCCTTGACGTGCCCGACGGTGCGCCGAAGGACGCCACCCTTGATGGGGTAGTGCTTGACGAGATCCTTGGCGACGAGGATCGAGTCATCCATGGTAGATCTCCTCGCGGAAGTGGCAGGCGCTGAGACGGTCGGGGGCGACCGGGAGCAACTCGGGGCGATCACGGCGGCAGATGTCCTGCGCGAACCGGCATCGTGGGTTGAACTCACACCCCGAGGGCAGGCGCAACAGGTTCGGTGGCAGGCCGCCGATGGCCGAGAGCTCCTGACCCTTCTGGTCCAGGCGCGGGATCGACTCCAACAGGCCGAGGGTGTACGGGTGCGCCGGCTTGCGGTACAGCTCGTACACGTCGGCGCTCTCCATGATGCGGCCGGAATACATGACGGCGATCCGGTCGGCCACGTCGGCCACCACGCCCAGGTCATGCGTGATGAGGATGAGGCCCATGTTCCGCTCCTCCTGCAGTTCTGCCAGGAGGTTCATGATCTGGGCCTGGACGGTGACGTCCAGGGCCGTCGTCGGCTCGTCGGCGATGAGGACCGCAGGGTCGAGCGCGATGGACATCGCGATCATGATGCGCTGCCGCATCCCACCCGAGAACTGGTGCGGATACGCCTTGATCCGGTCCTTGGCACCGGGGATGTTAACCCGCTCCATGAGGCGGACCGCCTGGGCCATGCTGTCGGACTTGTTCATGCCGCGGTGCTTGCGGAACATCTCGGCGATCTGCCAACCCACCGGGAACACCGGGTTGAGGGAGCTCAGGGCGTCCTGGAAGATCATGGAGATCTCCGGACCCCTGGTCCGGCGCCGGCGGTCCTCGGCCATGGTCAGCAGGTCGTGGCCGCAGTAGCGGACCTCGCCTTGCGGGATCCTGGCGGGCGGCATGTCGAGAATGCCCATGATGGCCTGTGCCGTGACCGACTTGCCCGAGCCGGACTCGCCGAGGATCGCCAGGGTCTCACCGGCGTGCAGCGAGAAGTTGACGCCGTTGATGGCCCGAGCGACGCCGTCCTCGGTGTGGAACTCCACGTGGAGGTCGTCGACCTCCAGCAGCAAACCGTCCGGGCCGGGCTGGTAGCCGGTCTCCGTCTTGGGGACCGTCTTCTGAGTGGTTGTCATCGGGATCCTTCCTCACCGGGACTTCGGGTCGAACGCGTCCCGGGCGGCGTCCCCGAGCATGATGAACGCCAGGACACACAGGCTGAGGAACACGCTGGGGAAGAACGGGATGTGCGGGAACGTCCGGAGGAACGTCAGCCCCTCGTTGATCGATACGCCCCAGGAGACCGCGGGCGGTACGAGGCCGATCCCGAGGAAGCTCAGCGTGGCTTCGGCCACGATGTAGACACCGAGGTTGATGGTCGCGACGACCAGGATCGGGGCCATGGCGTTCGGGAGGATGTGGGACACGATGATCCGCCAGGGGCCCGCCCCGAGCGCACGGGCCGCCTGGATGTAGTCCTGTGGCAACACCTGCATCACCGAACCGCGCATGAGGCGGGCCAGACTCGGCCAGCCCAGGATCGTCAGCGCCATGACCACCTTGAAGATGACGAGCAGGTACGGCGTGCTCTGGTCGCTCGGGAAGGCGCTCATGAAGAGGATGCCGCCGAGCAGGATCGGGATCGCGAAGAAGACATCGGTGATCCGCGAGACGAGCGCGTCTATCCAGCCGCCGCGGTAGGCCGCGAGGATGCCGACGGCGCCGCCGATCAAGGTGGTCGCGATGGTCGTGAAGATGCCGACGAGGATCGAGGCCCGGGCACCCTCGATCGTGCGGGCGTAGATGTCGTAACCCTGGCCGTCGGTGCCGAACCAGTGCTCGGCACTGGGCTTCATCCGCACGTCGAAGACCTCGCGCGCATTGGTGTTCGTGAACAGGCCCGGGAAGATGGCCATGAGCACGAACACGGCGATGAGGATCATCGAGAACCAGAAGGTCGGCTTGCGACGGAGTTGGCGCCACGCATCCGAGGTGAGGGATCGTGCCGGGCCGGTGGAGTCGGGTGCCCGCGTCTCGTCGGTCGCAGGTTCACCGGGCTCATGACCGAGCGTGTCCGTGGTCACCTTGTTGGGGGTGTCAGTCATGGCTGATCCTCGGGTCGAGGGCACCGTAGAGCAGGTCGACGATGAGGTTGACGATGAGATACACGATGACCAGCGCGGTCACGGCACCGACGACGGCGAACCCGTCGCGGTGGTTGATGCTCTGGAAGATGTACCCCCCGATGCCTTGGATGTTGAAGATGCGCTCGGTGACGATCGCGCCACCGAGCAGGGCGCCGAAGTCGTAACCCATGAAGGTGATGACAGGGATCATCGAGTTGCGCAGCGCGTGCAGGCCGATGGCCCGGCGCTGGGTGAGCCCCTTGGCCTTGGCCGTGCGCACGTAGTCGGCGCGGAGGTTCTCGGCCAGGTTGGTCCGGGTCAGCCGAGTGACGTAGGCCATCGACAGGGCCGCCAGCACGATGGCCGGCATGAGTAGCTGGTACATCGATGGATTGCGACTCGTCACCGTGACAGGGAACAACCCCCACTTGACCCCAAGGTAGAACTGCGCCAAGGCGCCGATGACGAAGATCGGCACCGAGATCACCACGAGCGTGCTGATGAGGATGAGGGAGTCGAGGAACGACCCCTTGCGTATCGCGGCGAGGACACCGGCGGCGATGCCGATGACGGCCTCGATGACGATGGCCATCAGGGCCAGCTTGCCGGTGATCTGGTAACGCTGCTGCAGGTCCTTCATGACGGGGACGCCATAGGTGTTCTCACCCAGGTCGCCGGTCGCCAGCTTGCCGAGGTACTTGACGTAGGCCTCCGGCAACGGGTCGTCGAGGTTGTACTGCTCGCGGATGTGCTTGACGACGGCCGGGGGACACGCGCGGTCACCGCACTTGCCGGCCGAGGGATCTCCGGGGAGGGCGAAGACCATCGCGTAGATGATGAACGTCGTCCCCAGGATCACGGGGATCATCTGGAGCAGTCGTCGGAGGACGTACGTGCCCATGACACCTCCATGGTCGAGGGTCGCCCGGATGGGGGCGTTCGTGTGGTCGTCAGGAGTGGGGGCATCAGACCCGGGGCCGGGTCGACGCCCAGGGGCCTGAGGCCTCGGGGCCGCAGGCCCCTGGCCCCGGGGCTCGGACAGGCCGCCCGACACTGCTCAGGGCGCAGGTCGGGCGGCCTGTCGTGAGGTCACTGCTTGACAGTCACCGCGAGGAGGTCAGGGCGGCCGTTGGCAGCGTTCACCTGGACGTTCTCGACCTTCTCCGACCAACCGATGGTGGCCGTGTAGTACCACATCGGGATGGCCGGCATGTCCTGCGCAAGCATCTGCTCGGCCTCCTGGTACTTCTGGAGGGACTGCTCGCCCTGCGCCTTACCGGCCTCGACGAGCGCCTTGTCGAACTCCGGGTTGTCGTACTTGTTGTCGTTGCTCGAGGCGCCCTTGGCGTACATCGGCGTGAGGAAGTTCTCGATGTGCGGGTAGTCGGCGATCCACCCGGACCGGAACATGCCCTTCATCTTGCCCGCGCCGATCTGGTCGCGGAACGTGGCGAAGTCGGTCACGGGAGTGGCGACGCAGTCGACACCCAGAGCGCCTCGGATCGAGTTGCAGGTGGCCGTGACCCACGCCTTGTGGGCGGAGTCGGCGTTGTAGGAGATCGTCAGCTTGCCGTCGAAGCCGCCGGCCTCCTGGAGGAGCTGCTTGGCCTTCTCCGGGTTGTAGGTGCAGAACTCACCGCAGGTTCCGGCCTTGTAGCCCTCCACGCCGGGCGCCACCCAGCCGTCGGCAGGCTGACGCGCACCGTCGAACTGGTCGTCGATGATCTTCTGGCGGTCGATCGCCATGGAGATGGCCTGACGCACCTTGGGGTTCGCGTAGTCCGGCGAGACCTTGTCGGGAGCGAACGTCACGGTCTGGATGGCGGGGTAGGCCTTCTGCTCGAACCGCTCGGGCAGGTCGGACTGGTACTTCTTGGCCACCAGAGCGCTGCTGGGGATCTCGTCGATGACGTCGAGGTTGCCGGCGAGCAGGTCGTTGTAGGCGGCCTCGGAGTCCTGGTAGATCCGGAACGTGATCTTGTCGACGTTGCCGCCTCGCTCACCGGAGAAGTCGGCGAACTTGGTCAGGACGGCCTGGCGTCCCTGGTCGTAGGACTCCACCTGGTAGGGGCCCGCGCCGACCGGCTTCTTGGCGAACTCCTCGGGGTTCGCGAAGAAGGCGTCGGGCTGCGGTGCGAACGCGGTGTAGCCGAGACGGACCGGGAGGTTGGAGACCGGCTCGGTGGTCTGGATCGTGAAGGTGTGGTCGTCGACGACCTTCAGGCCGGACATGGTCTCGGACTTCGGCTTCGGCGCCTCCTTCGGCCCGTCGCTGTCGGGGTCCTCGGAGGACACGTCGGCGAAACCGACGATCGGCTCCATGAAGTAGGCCAGGTACTGGGCGTTGGGGCCGTAGGCGGTGTAGTTCCAGGCGTCGACGAAGTTCTTGGCCTTGACCTCGGTGCCGTCGTGGAACTTGTAACCGGGCTTGATCTTGACCGTGAAGGTCTGGTTGTCCGAGGACTCGACGGATTCGGCGATGTCCTTCTCCGGGGCGCCGGTCTCGGGGTTGTACCTGAAGAGCGTGGCGGCGAAGAGTTCGACGATGTCGTGACCGCACGACTCGCCGGTGTCGCCGCCGATGAGGGGGTTCTGGGGCTGGCAGCCGCGGACGGTGATCTCGCCGCCGGCGGCTCCATCGCCGGTGGCGTCACCGCCACCGCCGCCCTGCTGGCCGCCACCTCCGCCGCCACAGGCGGCGAGGAGCGCCGTGGCCGAGAGTCCGGCGACGAGGGCCGCACGAGTCTTGAGATGCATGGTCGTGACCTCCTGCTCCGGCCGCGCTGGTCGACTCGGCCGGATGATTCTGTCCGGGGGTGTGACGCCGCCCTGATGGCTCGGGACGGCATCGACGCCGAAAGGCGTTGCCTCAAGGTAGAGCGAAGCTTTCCCTCAGGCGGGGCGTTCCGGCACATTCCCGGCGTCGTGACCTAATCGTGACCTTGTCGCTTCTGATTCGTGAAACTTCGCATATTGCCCACCGGTCTACCGCGTAGTAGGACCTGCCGGTTCTCGTGGCGAGGGCTCTCGACGGCCGGTCGCCGGGTGTTCATGGGGTGCCGATCTCGACACGCCGGAGGCCTCGCGCCTGCCCTGGCCCTGGGAGTCGTCGCGACGATGATGATCGTCGGAGGTGGGCGTCTCGTTCTGGCACATCCTCGGGCGCGAGCTGGTCTGGGCGGCCACGGGGGCACGTGCGCCCGTGACGGCCTCCGACCCGCGTCTGACCTGCCAGGAACTCCGAGGTCCCGTCGCCACGCCCCGGGCGGGGCTTCGCCGGTCATTCCCTGCTCGACGTAGTGTTAGTCGACAGATCCGTCACGCATGAGCCGCGCTGCGGGCGTGTGTCTCGAGGGATGGCTTCGGCTGCGGATGACGGACGAGCCCGACGACGAAGGAACGACTCATGGAAACCGCCGAGATCAGGCGCCGCTGGCTCCGCTTCTTCGAGAGCAAGGGACACTCCGTGGTCCCCAGCGCACCCCTGCTCTACGACGACCCCAACCTGCTCTTCGTCAACGCCGGGATGGTGCCGTTCAAGCCGTACTTCCTCGGCCAGGAGACCCCGCGGTGGGATCGCGCCACGAGTGTGCAGAAGTGCGTCCGCACCGGCGACATCGACGAGGTCGGCAAGACCAGCCGGCACGGCACGTTCTTCCAGATGAACGGCAACTTCAGCTTCGGTGACTACTTCAAGGCCGGGGCCATCGAGTACGCCTGGGGCCTGCTCACCACGTCCCAGGGCGACGGCGGCTACGGGATCGAGCCCGACAAGCTGTGGGTCACGGTCTACGAGGACGACGACGAGGCCGCGAGCCTGTGGACCGAGATCACCGGCATCTCCCGTGATCGGGTCGTGCGCCGCGGCAAGGCGGACAACTACTGGAGCATGGGTGTTCCCGGGCCCGGCGGGCCCTGCTCGGAGATCTACGTCGACCGCGGCCCGGAGTACGGCCCCGACGGTGGCCCCGCCGTCGACGAGGACCGGTTCATGGAGATCTGGAACCTCGTGTTCATGCAGCACGAGCTGTCGGCCGTGCGCAGCAAGACCGACTTCGACATCGCGGGTGACCTGCCCAAGAAGAACATCGACACCGGCATGGGTCTGGAGCGTCTGGCCTCGATCCTGCAGGGCGTCGACAACATGTACGAGATCGACGAGGTCTATCCCGTCCTGGAGCGGGCGGCCGATCTCGCCGGCAAGCGGTACGGAGCGACCGGCGGACAGACCGCCTCGGACTCCCACCCCGACGACGTGCGCCTACGTGTGGTCGCCGACCACATCCGCAGCTCCCTCATGCTCATCGGCGACGGCGTCACCCCGGGCAACGAGGGCCGCGGGTACGTGCTGCGGCGGATGCTGCGGCGCGCGGTGCGCTCGATGCGTCTGCTGGGCGTGCAGGACCCCTGCCTGCCCGAGTTGCTGCCCGTGAGCCTCGATCGGATGAGCAAGAGCTACCCCGAGCTGAAGCGTGACTGGCCGCGGATCAGCGACGTCGCCTACGCCGAGGAGGAGGCGTTCCGCCGCACCCTCACCGCGGGCACCACGATCCTCGACACGGCGGTCGGCCGGGCCAAGGCGTCGGGCGCCACGCAGTTGGCCGGCGCGGAGGCGTTCCAACTCCACGACACCTACGGGTTCCCCATCGACCTCACCCTCGAGATGGCGGCCGAGCAGGGCGTCTCGGTCGACGAGGAGGGCTTCCGCTCCCTCATGGCCGAGCAGCGCAACCGCGCCAAGGCCGACGCCAAGGCCAAGAAGAGCGGTCACATCGACACCCACCTCTACCGCGAGATCTCCGACACCCTGGCCGGCCCCGTCGACTTCCTCGGCTACGAGGGAGTCATCGGCGAGGGCCGGGTCGCCGGTCTGCTGGTCGGCGGGGAGTCCGGCACCCGGGCGCGGGCGGGGGACGAGGTCGAACTCGTCCTGGACGCGACGCCGTTCTACGCCGAGAGCGGTGGCCAGCTCGCCGACCACGGAGTCATCGAACTCGACGGCGCGCTCGTGCGGGTCACCGACGTGCAGAAGCCGATCACCGGCCTCATCGTGCACCGCGGCATCGTCGAGAGCGGCGAGCTGGGCGTGGGCGACACCGCCACCGGCCGGGTCGACGTCGAGCGTCGTAAGTCGGTCTCGCGGGCCCACACGGCCACGCACATCCTCCACCAGGCCCTGCGCGACGCCCTGTCGAGCACGGCCACCCAGGCGGGTTCGGAGAACGCGCCCGGGCGCCTGCGGTTCGACTTCAGCTGGGGCCAGCCGGTGTCGCCGACCCTGTTCTCCGAGATCGAGGGCCGCATCAACGACGTGGTCCTCACCGACCAGCCCGTCAGCGCCGACGTCATGGACAAGAAGACGGCGCTGGAGTCCGGTGCGCTCGCGATGTTCGGCGAGAAGTACGGGGACGAGGTCCGCGTGGTCTCCATCGGTGACGGCACGTGGAGCAAGGAGTTCTGCGGCGGCACTCACGCCGCGAGCGTCGGGCGGCTCGGCGTCGTCAAGCTGCTCGGTGAGTCCTCGATCGGGTCGGGCGTGCGGCGTGTCGAGGCGCTCGTCGGTGCCGACGCCTACAGCCACCTCGCGCGTGAGAGCGCCGTGCTGTCCCAGCTCACCGACATCGTCAAGGCACGCCCCGAGGAGCTGGCCGACCGCATCTCGCTCATGCTGACGCGACTCAAGGACGCCGAGCGCGAGATCGCGGCCATCCGCTCGCAGCAGGTGCTCTCGCAGGCGGCGACGCTCGCCGAGGGTCCGACCGACGTCGCCGGCGTGCGGGTCGTGGCCCACGACACCGCCGCCGAGGTCTCCGCCGACGACCTGCGCAAGCTCGTCCTCGACCTACGCTCGCGCCTGGGCGAGGGATCTCCCGCCGTCGTCGCGCTGACCGCTGTCGGCAAGGGACGCCCGGTCATCGTCGTCGCGACCAACGCCGCGGCCCGTGAGAAGGGCATCAAGGCCGGTGCCCTGGTCAAGGTGGCCGCCGGAGTCCTCGGCGGCGGTGGCGGCGGCAAGGACGACGTCGCCCAGGGCGGCGGCACCGATGTCGCGAAGGCACCCGAGGCCCTGGGGGCCGTCGGGCGTGCCATCCGCGAGATCGCAGGATGAGCCGCCGTTGAGGCCGGGAGCCAGGCTGGGCGTCGACGTGGGCGCGGTCAGGGTCGGACTCGCGATGTCCGACCCTGCCGGTGTCCTCGCGACTCCGGTACGGACCCTGCCTCGTGCCGATGCCGAGGAGCTCGACGGCGCGGACATGCTCGCGCTCGCCGAGGCGGTCACCGAGCACGAGGCGCTCGAGGTCGTCGTCGGACTGCCCCGGTCGCTCTCGGGCGAGGAAGGACCGGCCGCGGCCTCCGTGCGGCGGTACGCCGTCGCGTTGGCCAGGCGGATCGCGCCCGTGCCCGTGCGGTTGGTCGACGAACGGCTGACGACCGTGGACGCCCACCGCACCCTGCACGAGAGCGGACGGGCGGGGCGACGACACCGCGAGGTGGTCGACCAGGCCGCTGCGGTGCTGATCCTGCAGTCGGCGCTCGATGCCGAACGCACCGCGGGCACCGCTCCGGGTGAGATTGTTGCGTTGCGTAAACCCCGACACAGAAGGACGCCAGGATGACCGACCGACACGGCCATGACGACCGGCCGGGGAACGAGCGCCACGAGGGGCTCGGGCACGACGGCCACCCGCACGCGGGTGAGCCCTCCTACGACGCGCTCCTGGCCGGGCACGACGCGCACGAGGAGCACGAGGTGTTCACCCACGAGCACGGCGATCACGACGATCACGAGCCCGGTGGCCCGCGGCACGACCCGGCGCGGCGGCGACGCTTCATCGTGCTCGGGGTGGCGGTCGCGTTGTTGATCGGCGGCATCGTGCTGGCGTTCTCGGTCATCTCACCCGTCGTGGGTGGCCTCCTGGAGAGCAAGGACTACGAGGGCCCCGGCAGCGGGGAGGTCAGCGTCACGGTCCATCAGGGCGACACGGGTCGGGACATCGCCACCTCGCTCGTCGGCAAGGGTGTGGTCAAGACGGTCGAGTCCTTCGAGAAGGCGCTCACCGATCAGCCGGGGGACGCGATCCAGCCCGGCACGTACACCCTGAACAAGGAGATGAAGGCGAGCGACGCCGTCTCGCGCCTGCGTAGTGGTGAGGCACGGGACGAGAAGGTCGTGACGATCCGCGAGGGGTTGCGGGCCACGGAGATCTTCGCGGCGCTGTCGAAGGGTACGGGTGTGCCCGTGGCGGACTACGAGGCCGCGGCGAAGGATCCGAAGGCCCTCGGTCTGCCGGCGGCGGCACAGGGGCGCCTCGAGGGCTACCTGTTCCCCGCGACCTACACCTTCGGGCCCAAGGTCGGCGCCGCCGACCAGCTCAAGGAGCTCGTGGGTCAGGCGAAGGGCCGGTTCTCGGCGCTCGGTGTCGACGAGGCGAAGATGAAGGACGTCGTGACGATCGCGAGCATCGTCGAGGCCGAGGCACGGATGCCGCAGGACCGCGGCAAGGTCGCCGCCGTCATCGAGAACCGGCTGCGCATCGGGATGCCCCTGCAGATGGACTCCACCGTCGCCTACGGCGTGGGCAAGCGGGCGCTGACCACGACCGACCAGGAGCGGGCCGACGACAACCCGTACAACACCTACCTGCATCCGGGTCTGCCCCAGGGGCCGATCAACAGCCCCGGCGCGGAGGCGGTCAAGGCCGCGGTCGATCCGCCCACGGGCAACTGGCTCTACTTCGTCACTGTCAAGCCGGACACGGGCGAGACGAAGTTCGCCGCGACCCTGGACGAGCACAACGCCAACGTCCGCGAGTTCCAGGCCTACTGCCAGGCCAACCCGGACAAGTGCTGACGCATCGGGCCGGCGTCGTCGGATCGCCGGTCGACCACTCGCTGTCGCCGGTGCTGCACCGCGCGGCGTACGCGGCGTTGGGCCTCGACGGCTGGGGCTATGACCGCCACCGCATCGGCGGGCCGGGAGAACTCGACCTGCGCACGTTCGTCGAGGGCCTGGGCCGTGACTGGGTCGGGCTGTCGGTGACCATGCCCAACAAGGAGGCCGCCCTCGACCTGGCGTCGGCGGCGACGGAGCAGGCACGCCGGATCGGCGCGGCCAACACCCTCGTGCGCCGGGAGGACGGCTGGGTCGCCTCCAACACCGACCCCGACGGCGTCCTGGGCGCGTTGACGGAAGCCGGATTCCACGGCGGCCGGCGGGCTGTCGTGCTGGGTGCCGGGGCGACCGCGCGGTCGGCGCTCGACGCTCTCGCCCGGCTGCGGGTCCGCGAGGTCACGTTCGTCGTCCGCGACCGGGTACGGCCGGAGACGGAGTCGCTGGCCGATCGTCTGGGCATGGCCACCTCGGTGGTTCCTCTGGGCCGGACGCCGGATCTGCGCGCGACACTGCAGGGCGCCGACGTCGTGGTCTCGACGATGCCGGCCGGCACCGTGCTCGGTCTCGAGGACCCGGCCGTGCGGGTGGGTCCGACCGATCTCGAGGCCCTGGTCCTGCTCGACGTGGTCTACGCCCCCTGGCCGACGCCGCTGGCGCAGTGGGCGCAGGGCGGTGGCGCCACGGTGGTCTCGGGCGCGGAGATGCTGCTGCACCAGGCCGCGGGACAGATCGAACTCATGACGGGTCGCTCGGCTCCGTTGGAGGCGATGCGCACCGCGCTGAGGGCGGCGTTGGCCGAGCGCGTCGACTGCGCCTGAGCGTGCCCGGGGTCCAGCGGATGGGCCGGACCGAGGGGTTGTCGGTGGGTCGTGGAACCATACGCGCATGCGTTGGTTGACCGCCGGAGAATCCCACGGCCCCGCCCTGGTCGCGATCCTCGAGGGGATGCCCTCGGGGGTCGAGGTGACCAGTGAGGACATCGCCGAGGCCCTCGCTCGCCGCCGCCTGGGCCACGGGCGCGGTGCGCGGCAGAAGTTCGAGCAGGACGAGATCGAGATCATCGGCGGGTTGCGGCACGGCCGCACCCTCGGGTCGCCGTTCGCGCTGCGCATCGGCAACAGCGAATGGCCCAAGTGGGCCACGGTGATGAGTCCCGACCCGGTGCCCGCCGAGGAGTACGCGGCCGCCGGCGATGTCAACGCCCCCAAGGAGATCGCGCGCAACCGGCCGCTCACCCGCCCGCGTCCGGGGCACGCCGACCTCGTGGGGATGCAGAAGTACCACTTCGACGACGCCCGCCCGGTGCTCGAACGCGCCTCGGCCCGCGAGACCGCGGCGCGGGTGGCCCTCGGGGCCGTGGCCGCGGCCTACCTCCAGCAGGTGGCCGGCATCCGCGTGCTCTCGCACACCGTCGCGATCGGTACCGCGGGTGTGAGCGACGAGGCGCCGCTGCCCGGCCCGGACGACGTGTCGGCCCTCGACACCGACCCGGTGCGCGCGTTCGAGTGGGCCGGCTCGGCGGCGATGGTCGCCGAGATCGACGCCGCGCACCGTGACGGCGACACCCTCGGGGGCGTCGTCGAGGTGCTCGCCTACGGCTGCCCGCCCGGCCTGGGCTCGCACGTGCATTGGGACCGTCGTCTCGACGCCCGCCTGGCCGCCGCGCTCATGGGCATCCAGGCCATCAAGGGCGTCGAGGTCGGCGACGGGTTCCGCACCGCGGCCCGCCGCGGGTCGGCCGCACACGACGAGATGGCGCGCGACGAGCAGGGGAGGATCCGGCGGGCCACGGGCCGCGCCGGCGGCACCGAAGGCGGCATGTCCACCGGAGACGTCCTGCGCGTCCGCGCGGCGATGAAGCCGATCAGCACGGTCCCGCGGGCACTCGACACCGTCGACGTCGCCTCGGGCGAGCCGGCGACCGCCATCCATCAGCGCTCCGACGTCTGTGCCGTTCCGGCCGCCGGCGTCGTGGCCGAGGCGATGGTCGCCCTCGTGCTCGCCGACGCCGTGGCCGAGAAGTTCGGCGGTGACAGCGTCGCCGAAGCGGCGCGCAACGTCGAGGGCTACCTGGCCGCGATCCCCGAGGGGATGAGGTCGTGGTGAGGCCGGTGGCCGTGCTCACCGGGCCTCCCGGGTCGGGCAAGTCGACCGTCGGGGTCGCGCTCGCCGAGCGTCTCGGACTCACCGTCCTCGACACCGACGCGCTCGTGGAGCATCGGGCGGGCACGAGCATCACCGACATCTTCGTCGACCAGGGCGAGGCGAGTTTCCGGGCACTGGAGAAGGCGGCGGTGGCCGACGCGCTGGCCGAGCACCCGGGCGTGGTCTCCCTCGGCGGCGGCGCAGTCCTCGACCCCGACACGCAGGAGTTGCTCGCGGGTCACCGGGTGGTGTTCCTCGACGTCAGCCTGCGGTACGCGGCACGCCGCTCCGGGTTCGACCAGGGACGCCCGCTGCTCGCCCTCAACCCGCGCGGTCAGTGGCTGCAGCTCATGGCCGATCGACGGCCGATCTACGAACGTCTGGCGTGGCTGCGGGTGAACACCGACGAGCGCGAGGTGGCCGACATCGTCGCCGAGATCGCCGCGGCGATCGAGAGCGACGCGAACCAGAGGAGCCAGGATGGATGAGGTGCGCGTCGGCGCGGGGGCGACCTCGGCAGAGGTGACCACGATCGGGGTGGGCTCGGGCGCGGAGGCCTACGAAGTCCTCGTGGGCCGCGGTGTGGCCGACCGCATCACCCGATTGGTCCCCGCATCGGCCACCGGGCCCTCGTGGTCCACGCCGAGCCCGTGGCCGACCTGGCCCGGCGACTGGCGACCGCGCTGGAGGCGCACGGGGTGACCACGCTGGTCGAGGTGCTCCCCGACGCCGAGGCGGCCAAGACCATCGACGTCGCGGCGCACCTGTGGGGGATGCTCGGCCGCGCCGGTTTCACCCGGGGTGATGTCGTGGTGGCCGTCGGCGGGGGAGCCGTCACCGACCTGGGCGGATTCGTGGCCGCCACGTGGCTGCGTGGGGTGCCGCTCATCAACGTCCCCACGACCCTGCTGGGCATGGTCGACGCGGCCGTGGGCGGCAAGACGGGCATCAACACGGCCGAGGGCAAGAACCTCGTCGGCTCCTTCCACCCGCCGGCCGGGGTGTTGTGCGACCTCGACGTCCTGGCCACGCTCCCGCGCGCCGACCTCGCGGCCGGCCTGGCCGAGGTGGTCAAGGGCGGGTTCATCGGCGACCCGGTCATCCTCGACCTCGTCGAGGCCGACCCGGCGGCGGCGCTCGACCCCCACGGTGAGGTCGTGCGCGAACTCGTCGAACGCAAGATCGCGGTCAAGGCGGCAGTCGTCACGACCGATCTGCACGAGTCTTCCCTGCGGGAGATCCTCAACTACGGCCACACCTTCGCCCACGCCGTCGAGCAGGTCGAGGGGTATCGGTGGCGGCACGGCGACGCCGTCGCCCTGGGCATGGTCTACGTGGCCGAACTGGCACGGATCACAGGCCGACTCGACGCCGAGACCGTCGAACGGCACCGCGCGATCCTGCGTTCGCTCGGCCTGCCGACGAGCTACGAGCCCGGCCGGTTCGACGAGCTCCTCGCCGTCATGGGCCGGGACAAGAAGACCCGGGGGAGCACGCTGCGGTTCGTCGTCCTCGACGCCGTCGGCAGCCCGTCCCGCCTGGTCGGTCCCGAGCTCGACCAGCTCCGGCAGGCCTACGACGCGGTGACGCAGACGCCGGCCTGACACGGGTCGCCTGTCGGCTCAGAGCAATTGGGCGTCGTGCTCAGAGCAGTTGGGCGTCGTGGACGCGCACGGCGATCTGGACCCGGTTCTCTAGCCCGAGCTTTTCGAAGATCTTGGAGATGTGGGCCTTGACCGTGGCCACGCTCATGAAGAGTTCGGCCGAGACCTGGGCGTTGGACCAGCCGCGGGCCACGGCGATGGCGACCTCGCGTTCGCGGTCGGTCAGGGCGTCCAGGGACGTCAGGGCGTCCCGGCGGCGGTCGCCGGCGTCACCACGGGTCGCGGCCGCGACCACCTGACCGATGACGGTGGGCGAGAACGCGGGCTCCCCGGCCGCCACCGCGAGGATGGACTCGACCATCCGCTCGGGCTTGGTGGCCTTGAGCAGAAACCCGCTCGCGCCGGCGCGGAGGGCGTCGAGGACGTTGTCGTCGGCGTCGAAGGTCGTCAGCACGAGGATGCGCGGCGCGCCGGGCCGGGCGCGCAGGACGCGGGTCGTGGCGATGCCGTCACGCCGGGGCATCCGGATGTCCATGAGGACCACGTCGGGGCGGGCGTCCTCGACGACCTGTTCGGCCTCGATGCCGTCGGCCGCCTCACCCACGACCTCGATCGGGCCGTCGCCGCCGAGGATCAGGCCGAGCCCCTGCCGGACGAGGGCGTCGTCGTCGACGATCACCACACGGACCGGCGCGTTCGGCGTCCGCGAGGATTCGTCGGTCGGCGTGCTCATGCTGAACTCCGTTCGGGCCAGGGGACGGTGATCCGGGTGACGTACCGGTCACCCACGGGGCCGTGATCGAGGCGGCCACCGGCGAGGTCGGCGCGTTCGGCCAGTCCCAACAGGCCCAGTCCACTCGTCGGCGCCCGCAGCACGGACTCCCCGACGGTACCGTCCACGGCCCGGTCCCAGGACGTGGGCTCGGGGCGCGCCGTGGGTGAGGTGTCGCTCGGGCCGATCGGGCGGGTCAGGGGGTTGCTGACCTCGAGTGCCAGTCTGGCCCGGCCGTTCTCGCCGTCGCGGGTGATGCGGATGGCCACCGGGGCGCCGGGGGCGTGCTTGCGGGCGTTGGTCAGGCACTCCTGGGCCGAGCGGTACAGGTGACGGCCCACACCGGCGGGGATGTCCTCGGGGTCCACGGACAGGTCGAGGTCGACCTCCTGGCCGGTGGCCCGGGCGTCGGTCACCAGGTCGGCGATGTCGGCGATCGTCGGCTGCGGCGGCTCGGGGGCGTGCTGGCCTGTCGGGATACGGGCGTCGTCGCGCAGCACCCCGAGGATGTCGCGCAACTCGATGAGGGCGCTGTGCGCGTTCTCCTGGATGAGCCGGGCGGTGCCCTGCACGTCCTGCGGTGAGAGGTCGGTGCGGTAGGCGAGGGCGCCGGAGTGCATCGCCACGGTCGAGATGCGGTGGGCGAGCACGTCGTGCATCTCGCGGGCGATGCGGGAGCGTTCGGCGACGCGGGCCGAGGCCGCGCGCGAGGCCTGCTCGCGTTCGGCGGTCTCCGCGCGTTCCTGGAGGGAACGCACCAGGTCACGGCGGATCCCGAGGTTGAACCCCACGGCCATGACGAGGCTGCTCATCAGCACCACGAGGAGGAACAGGAGCCACAGCGGCGGGTCCTCCGGGGAACTCGGGGACGGAAGCCACCATTCCGACCCCACCGATGACGCCGCCGAGGCCACCAGCAGGACGAGTACCGAGGGCCAGATCCGGCGCTCCTTGGCCAGGGAGATCGCCGCGAAGCACCAGGCGCCGGACGCGGAGCCCGAGAACACCATCGCGACCGAGATGGTCAGGGCCACGGCCAGGGGGAACCGGCGACGCAGGGGAGGAGCAGCAACGCGCCCAGTCCGAGTCCGAGGTCGAGGAACAACTTGGCGTTGACCACGGCGGTGGCGCCGCCGTCGGGGTCGGTCACGGCGGAGACGCTGATGACGAACGTGGTGAGGCAGATGAAGGTCGCGACGAGGTACTTCGCGCCCTGCACCAGGCAGGACGCTCGCTCGGTCGCGACGGGGGAGGACATGACTCCAGCCTAGGCAGGCGCCGGTCACAGCGGCACCGTCCGGGAGTCCACGTTCGATCCGACGAAAGTCGGACCCGTGCACGTCCGGAGGCGGTCGGGGCGGGCGGGTCAGGGCCGTCGGATCTGGGTGTACCCCGGGGAGCCGAACACGTCGATCCGCACACCGCTGACCGAGGCCGAGGACACCGCGGTCGCGTGGACGTTCACCAAGGGGATGACCGGGAGCGTCTCGAGGATGTCCTTCTGCACGGCCTGGAACCGGGGGATGCGCTCGGGTGGCGTGGCGGTCGCGGCCCGCGTCAGCGCCGCGTCGGTGGCGGGGTCGGCGTAGCCGGAGTCGTTGGTGAGGGCGCCGAGGGCGAACCGGGGCACGAGGAAGCTCTCGAGTTGCGGGTAGTCCATCTGATGACGAGCCAGGTAGGGCCCGGACTCCCGGCCCGCGTCCACGGCCTCGGCCAGCGCCTGGGCGGTGAGGTACTCCCGCGGGGTGCACGTCACCTGGAGCGTCGAGGTGAGGTCGGCGCAGAGAGCACGTGCGAAGGGGCCTTCGTCGAGGTCGTCCGCGTAGGCGATGCTCACCCCGCCCGGAGGCGGGCCCGCGCCGGCCAGGAGCGAGAGGGCCTCGTCGCGGTCGAGGCGGCAGAGTTCGGCGCAGAGGTCGCGTGAGTGCCCTTCGACGACCGGTGCGGCGAGGTCGGTCGCGACGGTGCGCGTGCCGGCGAAGACCTCCCGGGCGAGGGCCTCGCGGTCGATGGCCAGGGAGAGCGCGGCGCGGCGCGCGGTACCGGCCTCACCTGACCAGTGCGGCGCGCCGGCGGGGACGACGAGTCCCAGGGTGACGCCGACCGGCTGGTTGACGGCGCGCTCGCCGAACCGGCCCTGGTAGTCGGCCAGTTCGTGGGTGGGGACGACGTCGAGCACGTCGAGACGTCCGGCCTCGACGTCACGCCAGGCGGCGGCGGGGTCGGAGTAGGGGCGGAACACCAGGCCGGCGTTCTGCGCGGGGTCGGCCGCGGTGTAGGCGGCGTTGGGGCGTAGGCGCAGATCGCCGTCGGCGGTCCAGGCGCCCTCGATCTGGTACGGCCCGTTGCCGACCGGGGCGCGCCGGAATCCCGCGGGGTCGGTGAACGCGACGTCGGGCAGCGGGGCGAAGACGGCGTGTCCGAGGCGTTGGTCGAACTTCGGATGCGGGCGCGAGAGCGTGATCGTGAACGTGCGGCCGTCGAGCACCGTGAGCCCGGCGAGCCGGGGCGAGCGCCCGGTCGGGCGGTCCTTCGACCCCGGTGGGGGCGTGGCGGGTGCGGTGGCCGGTGAGGTGGTGGGCTGCAGGTCGGCCGACGGGACGAATCCCTCGATCGGAGCGAAGAGGTCGCGTCGCAGCCGGGGGTGGGCCGGGTCGGCCGCGAGGCTCCAGGCGTCGACGAAGGAGTCCGCGGTGACGGGCTCGCCGTTCGAGAAGCGCCACCCCTCGGCGAGCGTGACGCGGTAGACCCGGTCGTCGGTGGTCTCGACCGTCTGTGCGACCTCGGGGACGCTCTTGCCCTTGGCGTCGTAGCGGAACAGTCCGCGTTGCAGGAGCGAGGCGATGCGCGTCGTGTACGGATCGGTCGTGTCGGTGGGGTCGAACTCGGTGGGCAGATCCAGGGAGTTGACGACGATCGGGTCGCCCGTGGCCGGCGTGTGGGTGGGAGTGGGATCGGTCACCGGAACGTCCGGGGCCGAACATCCGGCGAGCAGGAGAAGGGTCGCGGCGGTCAGCGCGAGGGGGCGACGTCGTCGTGCCCGAGATCCCGCCCGTGCCGCTGTCACCGCACCTGCCTCCCTTCCAGTCTCGACCCTGCGCGGGCGTCGGCCCGCGACGGCGGCGCCCGTGAGACCCGCCGGAGGTCGCTCGCCTCGATTCTGCCTGTCGGCCCACCGGCCCGCCCGCGGATGGGTGGAGCCCGTGTCGGCGATTGTGTCAGCACCGCCCGAACCGGACACGTGGCGGAGGGGCGTGCTTCGGCTCGGTAGAATCGGCGAGTTCCTGCCGTGATCACGTCGCGGCACCGGCGCCCACGCCCTGCCGAGTCGGGGCTGCGCCGCTCTGATCATCCCCGACGAAGAGAGATCAACCCGTGGCCACCACGAACGACCTGAAGAACGGCATGGTGCTCAAGATCGAGGGCCAGCTGTGGACCGTCATCGAGTTCCAGCACGTCAAGCCCGGCAAGGGCCCCGCCTTCGTCCGCACCAAGATGAAGAACGTCATGTCCGGCAAGATCGTCGACAAGACGTTCAACGCGGGCACGAAGGTCGAGACGAGCAACGTCGACAAGCGCACGATGCAGTACCTGTACAAGGACGGCGAGGACTTCGTCTTCATGGACGGCAAGACCTACGACCAGATCCACGTGTCCTCCACCGTGGTCGGCGACGCCGAGAAGTTCATGCTCGAGAACCAGGACGCCGTCGTCGCCACGCACGAGGGTGCGCCGCTGTACGTCGAGCTCCCGGCCTCCGTCGAGCTCGAGATCACCTACACCGAGCCGGGTCTGCAGGGCGACCGCTCCACCGGCGGCACCAAGCCGGCCACGCTCGAGACCGGCGCCGAGATCGCGGTCCCGCTGTTCCTCGAGACCGGCACCAAGGTCAAGGTCGACACCCGCGACGGCAGCTACCTCGGCCGCGTCAACTGATGACCGATCGTCCCGAGCACCAGGTCGAGCCGGCAGAGGCGGGCGACCCGACCGACTCCGACATCGGCGTCCGGTCGCCCGGGCAGGTCGAGTCGGTCGAGGACGTCTCCGACGTCGATGAGCCGGATGAGCCCGACGCCTCCGACGACGGCTGGAGTTCGGCGCCGCTGCCCGTGCCGTCCTCGCTGCCCGAGGGCGCGGTTCAGGTGGATCGTCCGGCGCCCAAGGGTGACCGTGGTCGTCTGACGTCGGCCCGGAGCAAGGCCCGCAAGGCCGCTGTCGAGTTGTTGTTCGAGGCCGAACAGCGCGGCATGAACGCCGGCACGCTGTTGGACGATCGCGTGGCGCACCCGACGACGCAGGTGCCCCTGCGTGGGTACACCGTCGACGCGGTGCGTGGGGTGGTCGACCACTGGGCCGAGATCGACGAGACGATCGCGACCTACAGCCGGGGGTGGCGTCTGGAACGCATGCCGGCGGTCGACCGGGCCGTCCTGCGGGTCGGCACGTGGGAGATCCGTTACAACGCCGACGTGCCCGCCGGCGTCGCGGTCTCCGAGGCGGTCGTCCTCGCGACGGTGCTCTCGACCGACGACTCCCCGAGCTTCGTCAACGGACTCCTCTCGCGCATCGCCGAGATGCACTGACCTCGCCGCTCGCGTCACGCTCATGCGAAGACGGGGCACCACCGGTCGTCGGTGGTGCCCCGTCGTCATGCCGGCGGTGGTCGGTGACCCCGCGTCGGCCGGGTCGGACTCGCCGGGTCGGACTCAGAGCGCCGAGGACATGACCTTGTCGGTCTCCCCGGTCTTCTCGGCCTTGGCCCGCCGCCTCTCCGCACGCTTCTCGGCGCGACGGGCGATGGCCGGCCCGCGACGCTTCATGATCGCCTCGTAGGAGGCGTGCCAGACCAGCTCGACCGGGCCGCGGGAGAACATCCGCAGCCACACCGCACTGAACGCCACGAGGAACGCGCACAGCCCGACGTACACGAGCAGGACCCAGTAGCCGGAGTTCTCCTGCGGCATCTTGTTGGCCAGGCCGAATCCCCAGTCGTAGAAGAGGATCGAACACAGCAGGTTCTGACCGATGTAGCAGGTCAGCGCCATCTTGCCGACGAGCTCGAAGGGGCGCCCGATCGGTCCGACGCTCTCCCGCCGGGCGTAGATGTGGGCGACGAGGGACAGCAGGCCGAACGAGACGAGCGTCGAGGTGACGTAGCGCGGGAACCCGCCACTGACCTCGGCGAAGAACAGGCGACAGGCCCAGTCGATGGGCAGGCCGATGCCGAACGACAGCAGCATGACGCGCTTGCGCAGCGTGTCGCCGTGGGGGAGGAACAGGCCCGCTCGGTAGAGGTGGGCGCCCACGAGGAACAGCCCGAGTCCCATGAAGAACATGATCGGGATCTCACTGCGGCCGCCCCAGAACCCCTGCAGGCGCTCCAGCACCTGATCCCAGTACACCTCGGTCTGCATCGCGGCACCCGGTGCGCCGGCCGCGAGGGCCTCGTTCAGCGCGGACATCTGTTCACGCACGGTGTTGGGGTCCATGCCCTGGCGGCCGGCCTCGGCGAGGGTCTGGGCCTCCGACCATCCCTGCGTGTGGGCGCGCTCCACGAGGACGGCCATGGCCTCGTCTCCCTCCACGGATCCGCCGCCCGGGTACAGCTTCTCCAGCACCGGCATCATGGCCGCGGACATGAACCCGACGAAGAGCAGGTGGAGCGTGATTCCCACGACCATCCAGATCTTCTGCGCCTTCTTGCTCGTGCCGAGGATGAAACAGACCGCCAGACCGGTGAGCCCGTAACCCATGAGCACGTCGTACTCGAAGATGAAGATGTAGTTGAGCAGGCCGTCGAGGATGAGCAGCCCGGCCCGCCAGGGGTATCCGCCGGGCCATTCCTCACCGCGCCGGATGGCGGCCTGACGCTGGATCTCCAGGCCGATACCGAACATGATCGTCAGCAGACCGATGAACTTGCCGTCCGTCACCAGATTGAGGCCGGTCTGGAGGTAGCTTCCGGCGTCCCCGGCGCGTAGCCCGGCGATCCCCATCACCTCCCCGACCGGCTTGCCACTGATCGCGGCCTGGACGGGGCTGGTGGGGGAGGTGAAGATCCAGATGTTCGTCAGGAGCGTTCCGAGGATCGCCAGACCCCGCAACACGTCGAGGGCGGGGAGTCGTCGAGATCCGGGGGCCTTGGTGGAGCCTGCGGGGATCAGTGGGGGAGCCGTCATAGAGTCAGTCTCCGAACGGGCACGTGTGTCCGGCATCGGCCACGGGACCGTTTCGTCGGTTCCTGAATCGGCCGAAAGGACGACCGGGCATCATGCGCCGGTCGCAGAGCGGTCCGGGACGACGACGAAGGAGGTCGAGGGTGGGTCACCTCGTGCGGGCGCTCGTCGTGCTGTTCGCGATCGCCTATGCCACCGGTGACCTGACGAGCGTCCTGCCGGGAGCCGGGCAGACGTGGATGCTCTGGCTGTGCGTGGGGTGGGTCCTCGCCTATCTCGTGTCGTCCTGGCTCCCCTCGGCCCGCCGCCTCGGGTGGGTCTTCGCGGCGGCGGCGCTCGCGTGCGCGGCGTTGTCCTGGTGGCTCGTCCAGCAGTTTCCGCCGACGCCGGAGGAGGTGCCCACCTACACGTGGCCCGGTGCGGCCACCATCGGCGCCGGTGCGGTGGCCGGTCGGCTGTTGTTCCTCGCCGGCTCGTGGCTCGAGCGTGTGCCCGTCGTGCTCATCATGGGGGCCACGCTCCTGGCGGCGATGGCCGACCCGGTCCTGCGGTCCTTCGCCCTTCTCGACACGTCCGCGGTGCTCGTCGCCTGCGGAACCGTCGCGGGCGTGGCCATCGCCCAACGCCATCTGGGTGTTTGGCTATGCACGTCGCCTCGGCCTCGCGAGCAGTGGCGATCGGTCGGCCCTGGCTCTGAACGCTATTGACCTTGGTGTCCTTGATTCGAACTGCCGGGCCGGCCGTCTGGGCGCGGGCCCGGGTGCCTGGCTTGAAGAGAGCCTGCACGACTCAACCCAGATCTGCCGGCGACCCGGACCCGCTGCCCGCACCGTAACGCGTCGCAGGAGGAGCACCTCATCACCACGTCAGCCGTCGCGGGGATCGACCCGCACAAACACTCGGGCACCGTCGCCGTCCTGTCCGCCACGGGCGAGCTCATCACCTGCGAGTCCTTCGAGATCAGCTTCGAAGGCCTGGCGCGCCTGCTGGAGATCCTCACGGGCACCGGCGCGGTCATAGACCGGGTCGGGGTCGAAGGCTCCGCCAGCCTCGGGGCGCCCGTGGTGGCCGCTCTGCGAGCCAGCGGGTATGACGTTCGAGAGGTTCAAGCCTCCCGCACCAACGACCGACGCCGCCGTCGGCACCGGGCCAAGACCGACATCACCGACGCCCACGCGATCGCAGCCGAGACCCTCGCCGATCCCGCGCTGCCGCCCGCCCGCAAGCACGTCGAGACCCCGTCACCGGCATGGGACACGCTGCGCGTCCTGAGATCGCAACGGGAATCTCTTGTCCTGCAGCGGGTTCGGCTGCTGACCGAGGCCGAGCCCGTCCTGTGCGCCCTGCCCGTCGAGATCCGCGACCAACTGCCCGCGACCAGCCGCGTCATGGCCGCACTGAAGACGATCCGCACCCTCGACACCGGCGCCCTGTCCCGTGCCGACTCGGCCCGGATCCGGTGGCTGCAATCAACCCTGTCAGCGGTCGACGCCATCACCATCGGCCTCAAAAAGCTCGACGCTGAAGTCCCCGCACTCCTGAGCGAACTGGGCTGCACCCTCACCGAGATCGTCGGTGTCGGCGTGGTCACCGCCATGACGCTGCTCACCGAAATCGGCGACCCGACCCGGTTCGAGACCGAAGCCCAGTTCGCCCGGTGGTGCGGCGCCGCACCCGTGGCCGTGTCCTCCGGAGAGGGCCACGGCCAGCCCCGACGACATCGCCTCGACCTGGCCGGCAACCGTCAAGTCAACAGCGTCCTGCACATCGTCCACGTCACCCAGGCACGCATGCACGAGCCAGCCAAGACCTACCTCGCCAAGAGCAGCGCAACTGGCAAGACAGCCCGCGGTGCCCGCCGCGCCCACAAGCGTCAACTCGCCAACGTCATCATCAGACACATGTGGAACGACGCCAAGCGAGCCCCAACCGCCCCCTCAACCGTCGCCGCTTGACAAGAGAGCTTCGGATCCAGGCGGAGCGCAAGGTGGCGATCGCTGAGGAACGTGCGCGGTTCGCCGATGAGCTGCACGACCGGATCGCCCACGAGGTCACGGGGATCGTCGTCCTCGCACAAGGGAGTTCGGCTCTGGCACGCGGCGGCCCCGTGGAGCGGCCGCTGGAACTCATCGAGGAGGCCGGCCTGCGCGCCATGGAGCACATCCGGGGGATCGTCGGACGATCCGGACCGCCCACCCCCGACCGTCCCGGCCACGGGCGAGGTGGCTCACGCGCGTCCGCGGTCGCCTCGGTGACCGACGTGTCCGAGCGGCTCGGCGTGATCGTCCGCGACTTCGCCGAGACCACCCCGGCGGCCGTCACCCCTCCGGCGCAGGTCGACTGCGCGCTGTCACCGCAGGCGTGGGAGCTCATGCACCGCGTCACCGCGGAGTCCCTCACCAATGTGCGACGTCACGCCGCCTCGGCCCGGCACGTGCGCGTGCACCTGGCCGCCGATGACCGCAACGCCACCCTCTGGATCACCGATGACGGTGACGGCGGCGGCCTGGGCACGGGCGGCGGGTCGGGTCTGCGTGGACTCGGCCGCAAGGCCAAGGCCCTGGGCGGCGAGCTGACCGCCCACCCGGTCTCCCAGGGCGGCTGGCAGGTGCGGCTGATCTTGCCGGCCGTCGGCGTGCCGGCCGTGCCTGCGGTGCCGCCCGTGTCGGCCGGCTCGCAGGGACCGGCCGAACCGGTCCACGTCGTCGATCGGAACGAGGACGACGCATGAGCATCCGGGTGTTCATCGCCGACGACCAGGAGATGGTGCGCGTCGGGTTCGGCCTGATCCTCGCCGCCGAGAAGGACATCGAGGTCGTGGGCGAAGCGGCCGACGGCGCCGCCGCCATCGAGGGGATCGGCCGTCTGCGGCCCGACGTCGCACTGCTCGACATCCGTATGCCGCTGCTCGACGGGCTCGAGGTGACGGCTCGGGTGGCCGGCTCGACCGCGGTGGTCGTCGTGACGACGTTCGGCGACGACACCTACGTCGACACGGCGCTGGCCGCGGGGGCCGTCGGGTTCATCGTCAAGGACTCCGGGCCGCAACTGCTCGTCTCGGCGGTGCGCGCGGCGGCTCGCGGCGACGCTCTCATCAGTCCCGAACTCACCCTGCCTCTGCTGCGGCGCCGTGCCGCGGCGTCGGCCCCCGTCGTCGGACCCGACCTCCTGGCCCGGCTCAGCGATCGCGAACTCGACGTCGCGCGACTCGTCGCCCAGGGACGCACGAACGCGGAGATCGCCGGCGAGCTCTATGTGGCGTTGTCGACGGTCAAGACCCACCTCGCGCGGATCCAGCAGCGGCTCGAGGTCCGTAACCGGGTCGAGATCGCCGCGGTCACGTGGCGCCGCGGCGCGGTGGAGTGACGCGCCGCGTCTGTCGAACACGCCGGCGTCCGCTCATCGAACGATGAGCGGACGCCGGGCGAGTGTGTGGTTCAGGCCTTCTGGACGGTGATGGTCCAGCTGGCGTTACCGGTGCGGTCGAAGTGCGTGACCGGGTAGCCGTTGTCGGCGGCCCAGTTGGGGATCGCCTCGGTGGCCTGGGTGCAGTCGAAGCCGATGACGAGCTCGTCGCCGAGGTCCATGTCGGCCATCGCCTGCTTGGCCTCGACCAGCGGGAACGGGCAGACCTGACCCTCGGTCTCCAGGATGTGGGTGGCCATGACGGATCCTTTCGTTGCAGATGTCGGGGGTTCGGGTGCGGGCTCAGACGCCCGCGGTCATCGAGGTGGCGGCGGCCTCGGCGCGCGGGGTGCCGGGGCGGACTCCTCGGCGCGCTTGTGGCCGATGATGAAGACCTTGGCGGCGGCGCCGGTGCCGAGCAGCATGAAGGCGAAGCTCAACCAACCCTGGTAGCTGAACTGGGCGGTCTCGACCATGGCGTTGCCGATGGTGCAGCCTCCGGCCAGGGCCGCGCCGACGCCCATGAGGGCGCCACCGGTGATGGAGCGGACGGCGATCTGCGCGGAGGGGACGCGGACGCGGAACTCCCCGCTGGCCTTGGCGGCGATGTAGGACCCCACGAGGATGCCGACGACGAGCATGACGCCCCAGTCGAGGTACTCGGTCGTGTCGCCGCTGACGAGCAGGTTGACGAGGTTGGAGGAGGGGGTCGTGATGCCCAGGCCCGCGTTGCGCCCCGCGGCGGCCGACAGCGGCCACGCGACGATGGCGATGAGTCCGACGACGATGGCCGTGGCGAACGGGTGCCACGTCTTCTCCAGCAGCACGTGGGACAGGCCGCTGCGGCGCGGGGGCAGGCCGGCGACGACCCGCTTGGGCTTGTTGAGGTGGTAGCGGGCCGCGGCGCCGACCGCGAGGACGAGCAGCGCCACGAGGATCCACGGGCTGATGCCGAAGGTGGACTGGATGTCGGTCAAGGGCACGGTCTGGTCGCGCACGCCCTCGTTGAACGGCTTGAGGACGCCGGTCTTCATGATGGCGGCGAACCCGGCGTAGGTGATGAGCGCGAGCCAGCTGCCCACCAGGCCCTCACCGGCGCGGTAGTACGTGCCGGTGGCGCAGCCGCCGGCCATGACGATGGCGAAGCCGAAGATGAACCCGCCGAGGATCACGCCGAGCAGCGGGAGTTCGGAGGTGCGCGCCGAGATCAGGCCGAGGGAGCTCAGGGCGAAGAACCCGACGCTGTGCACGGCGATGACGATGAGGAACGCGGTGAGCCACTTGGTGTTCTTCGTGACGAAGACGTCACGGAACGCGCCGGTGACGCAGAAGCGACCGCGTTGGAGGACGAAGCCGAGGACGGCACCGAGCGCGAGGCCGGTGAGGATCATGGGAACTCCAGGGGGACGGCGGGGAGGACGGCGCCATGAGCGATCCGGGCATACGGGAGTCGCGGGCCGGGGTTCACTGTAGGAGGCGACTGCATAACAGCGCAAACGGCAGCCCATAACGCGGGATTATTCCCCTCGATGCGGAGTCAGGCCTCCTGCTGGGCGTCCTCACCGGTCGGGATCTGCGCCGGAGCCGGGCTCTCGTCGCCGAGTTCGGCCATGATCCGCGCGAGTTCGTCGCGGTCGGCCCGCGACGGCTGACCCCAGCCCGCCTCGTAGCCGGCCACGTCGCGCAGGCTGCGCGAACTGGACTGCCCGAAGAAGATCTCGATGTCGTCGCAGTCGATCAACGCCGGATGGAGGACACCGGTGGCCTCGGCCACCTTGAGCAGGTCTCGTCGCAGGGTGGAGATGTAGGAGGCGGTGCGGCCCGCTTTGAGTTCCGGGTCGAGACTGCGGGCCAGCCACCGGTTCTGGGTCGCCACCCCGGTCGGGCAGTGGCCGGTGTGGCACTTCTGCGTCTGCAGGCAGCCGATGGCGAGCATCGCCTCCCTGGCCACGTTGAGCATGTCCGCGCCCAGGGCGAAGGCCACCATCGCGTTGTCGGGCAGTCCCAGCTTGCCCGAGCCGACGAAGACGATCCGGTCGGTGAGCCCGGCGCGGGCGAACACCGAGTAGACGCGGGTGAACCCGGCACGGAACGGCATGGACACGCTGTCGCTGAACACCAACGGCGCGGCGCCCGTTCCACCCTCACCGCCGTCGACGGTGACGAAGTCCACCCCTCGGTCCCCGCCGGTCATCTGCTCGGCCAGGTGCTCCCAGAAGGTCATGTCGCCGACCGCCGACTTGATTCCCACGGGCAGGCCGGTGGCGTCGGCGACGAGCTCGACCCAGTCGAGCATGCTGTCGACGTCGTGGAACGCGGTGTGCCGGGAGGGACTGATGCAGTCCTCGCCCTCGGGGATGCCGCGGATGCGGGCGATCTCGGGGGTGACCTTCGCTGCCGGGAGCACACCGCCGAGGCCGGGTTTGGCGCCCTGGCTGAGCTTGACCTCGATGGCGCGCACCGGCGCCGACTCGGTGAGGGCGACGAGCTTGTCGAGGTCGAAACGACCGTCGGAGTCGCGGCACCCGAAGTAGGCCGTCCCGATCTGCAGGATGAGGTCGCCGCCCTGCCGGTGGTGGTCGGACAGGCCGCCCTCGCCGGTGTTGTGCAGACATCCCGCGGCGGCCGCGCCACCATTGAGGGCCCGGATGGCCTGCGCAGACAGGCTGCCGTAGCTCATCGCCGAGACGTTGACGATCGAGTGCGGACGAAACGCCTTGCGACGCCCCCGAGCCGCGCCGAGGACCTTCGCGCACGGCAGGGTCGCATCGTCGTGCGAGCCGTGCGCGGCGGCGGTGTCGGGCGCGTCGCCGGTGAAGGTGCGGTGCTTGATGACCGGGTAGCCCTCGAGGTGTTCGATGTCGTTGTCGGTGCCGAAGCCGAAATAGGTGTTGACGCCCTTGGCCGCGCTGTAGATGTAGGAGCGCTGGTCACGGCTGAACGGACGCTCCTCGTCGTTGCTCGCCACGATGTACTGCCGCAGCTCGGGGCCGATCGTCTCGACGAAATACCGGCCGTGGCCGACGACGGGAAAGGCACGCAGCAGTGAGTGCTTCTTCTGCAGGACGTCGTGCGCAGCCAGTCCCGTGATTCCGGCCAGGCCGGCGCTCGCGCTCCACAACAGACTCTTCTTCGCGCTCATGGGGAGCAGTGTGCACCCGTCGGAGAGCTCGCGCCCGCCGGGCGCCGGTGCGAGGGTGAGGGCATGACCGATGCTCCCGTCCGTACGTCCACCGTCGCGATCGGTGCCGGCGCCACGATCGAGGGGGCGACGCCCTCGGCACCAGCGGTTGTTCACACCCTTCAGGACCATTCCGCACGCCGATCACGGGGGATCGGCGCCGACGTGCGTCAGCGGCACTGATCGGCGCCCGCCTGGACCCGGGCGACGTAGTCGGCCCACCATGCCGCATCGCCGGGCGCGAGGTTGTCGTTGTCGGGGCGGTACCCGGCCTGCCCGTCGACGAGCTCGCGGAGCACGTCGACGTGGCCGGCGTGGCGGTGGGACTCGGCGATCATGTGGACCGCGATCTGGTGCAGGGTGACCCGCCGACGTTCCGGTCTCCACCAGGGGACCTCGCCCGGCGCGTCGAGGTCGAGAGCGGCGAGGGTGCCGTCCGTCGTCGCTTCGGCCGCGTCGAGCAGGCGCAGCACCGACTCCCGCGACTCCTGCGGCGGCACCCACATGTCGGCGTTGGGCTCGGCGTCGGGCGCGAGCCACGGCAGCGGAACGCCGCTCGGCCGGCCGAACACGTCGCCGAGATAGCCGAGCTCGACGCTCGCGACGTGCTTGATCACCCCGAGGGCGTTGCTGCCCGTCGACGTCAGCGGCCGCCGCGCGTCGTACTCCGAGAGGCCCTCGAGCTTCCAGCGCAACGCGTCGCGGGCGGCGGTCAGGGCGACGCGGAGGTGCTCCGTGCGGGGTCTGCCACCACGTCGCCACTGCTCATGAGCGGTGGCGGCGGTAGTACCGGATGAGCTCCTGGGTGGAGGAGTCCTGCGCCGCGAGCGCGTCGTCGTCGCCGCCGACGGCCGGGGTGATCTGCTTGGCGAGTTGCTTGCCGAGCTCGACCCCCCACTGGTCGAAGGAGTCGATGCCCCAGACGATCCCCTGCACGAACGTGATGTGCTCGTACAGGGCGATGAGCTGGCCGAGCACGCTCGGCGTGAGGGCGGACGCCATGATCGAGGTCGTCGGCTTGTTGCCCTCGAACACGCGGGCCGGCACGACGGCCTCGTCCGTGCCCTCCTCGCGGACCTCGTCGGCGGTCTTGCCGAACGCCAGCGCCGCCGTCTGCGCGAAGAAGTTGGCGAGGAACAGCTCGTGCACGTCGGCGCCGCCGGCCTCGGTGTCGACCAGGGGGTGGGCCGGCTCGGCGAAGGCGATGAAGTCGGCCGGCACGATGCGGGTGCCCTGGTGGATGAGCTGGTAGAAGGCGTGCTGGCCGTTGGTGCCGGGCTCACCCCAGAACACCTCACCGGTGTGGCAGGTCACGGGCGCGCCGTCCCACCGCACCGACTTGCCGTTGCTCTCCATCGTCAGCTGCTGCAGGTAGGCCGGGAACCGGTGCAGGTACTGCGAATACGGCAGCACGGCGTGCGTCTCGGCGTCGAGGAAGTTGACGTTCCAGATGTTGAGCAGCCCCATGAGGACGGGGACGTTGCGGTCGAGCTCGGCGGTGCGGAAGTGCTCGTCGATGGCGTGGAAGCCCGCCAGGAGCTCGGCGAAGTGCGCCGGCCCGATCGCGATGGCCACCACGGTGCCGATGGCCGAGTCCACGGAGTACCGGCCGCCGACCCAGTCCCAGAAGCCGAACGCGTTGTCGGGGTCGATGCCGAACTCGGCGACCTTGTCCAGGGCCGTGGACACGGCGACGAAGTGCTTGGCGACGGCGCCGGCGTTCGCCTCGTCGGATCCGTCGACCGCGCCTGCGGCGGCCAACGAGTCGAGCAACCACGCCTTGGCGAGCCGGGCGTTGGTGAGGGTCTCCAGCGTCGTGAAGGTCTTGCTGGCGACGATGAACAGCGTCGTCTCGGGGTCGAGACCGGAGGTCTTCTCGGCGATGTCGGTGGGGTCGATGTTGCTGACGAACCGGCAGGAGAGGCCGTCCTGGACGTAGGGGCGCAGGGCCTCGTAGATCATCACCGGGCCGAGGTCGGAGCCGCCGATGCCGATGTTGACCACGGTCTCGATGCGCTTGCCGGTGACGCCGGTCCAGGCACCGGAGCGCACCTGCTCGGCGAACGCGTACACCTTGTCGAGCGTCGCGTGAACGTCGGCGTCGACGTCCTGCCCGTCGACCGTGAGCGGCGGGGTCGCGCCCGCGGGGCGGCGCAGCGCCGTGTGCAGGACGGCCCGGTTCTCGGTGACGTTGATGCGCTCACCGGCGAACATGGCGTCCCGGCGTGCGGTGAGTCCGATCTCCTCGGCCAGGCGCAGCAGACCCGCGACGATGTCGTGGGTGATGAGGTTCTTGCTGAGGTCGACGTGCAGGTCTGCGGCGTCGAAGGTCAGTCTGCTCGCCCGCTGCGGGTCCTCCTCGAACCAGCGGCGCAGATCCGGGTCCATCCAGGCCTCGAGTTCGCTCAGACGTTCCCAGGCGGTGGTCTCGGTCGGGTCGATCGGGGTAGGCATGGCCGGGTTCCCTTCCCTTGGGCGCGCGCCCGGGTGCCGGGCGCCTCGCCGCCCAGCCTAAGAGACGGGGGAGACGCAGGGACGATCGGGCGCGCGGGCCTCCGCGGGGCTCACCGGCCCGGGTAGTCTGGGGATCTGCAGGTCAGGAGGACGATGGACGGGATGAACGGGATGAGTGCACAGGAGTTGATCGCGTGATCCCCCGGAGCCGCGGCGCCAGACACGCCCTCATCACCGAGATCCTCGGCCGGTACGCCATCAGGTCGCAGGGGAGTTGCTCGACCACCTCTCGAGCGAGGGCGTCGAGGTGACCCAGGCGACGCTGTCCCGCGACCTCATGGAGCTCGGTGCGGTCAAGGTGCGGCAGGGGCGCACGCTCGTCTACGCGCTGCCGGGTCTCGGCGGCGACCCGACGCCACGTCCGGCCCCGGATCCGGAGTTCCTCGAGGGCCGCATCCGCAAGGTGTGCGCCGACCTGCTGGTCTCGGCGGTGATGGTCGGCAACCAGGTCATCCTGCGCACCCCGCCGGGCGCCGCGCAGTACCTGGCGTCCTCTCTCGACACCACGCCCGGCCTGAACATCCTCGGCACGATCGCCGGCGACGACACCGTGCTGCTGATCATGCCGGACGACGAGAGCGCCACCTGCCTCGTCGAGCGGCTCCTGGCCCTGGGCCACCACGACTGACCACCTGAAAAACGGAGGGTGGCGTCGAGACCGGATGCCCTCCGGTCTCTCGACGCCACCCTCCGGCTTCGGAGAGATGGGTGCGTGCTCAGACCTCGAGCGTCAGCTCGTGGCGGGGGTTGAGGTCGCCCGGTCCGCCGTAGTTGCCGCCGGGAGTGATGATCGTGCCCGCCGTGCCGTCGAGCATCCCCACCGCGTCGTCCAACTTGCCGATCGCCGCAAGATCACCGGTGAGCTCGACGAACCGGCACGCGGCCTCGATCTTCGGCCCCATCGACCCCGCCGGCGCGCCCAGGCTGCGCAGGTACCCCGGAGTCGCCGTCGTGATCGGCTCCGCGTGATCGGTGCCGAAGTCCTTCATCACGTTGGGCACGTCGGTGAGGATGAGCAACGCGTCCGCCTCCAACGCCTCCGCGAGTCGCCCCGCCGACAGGTCCTTGTCGATGACCGCCTCGACACCCTTGAGCTTGCCCCGCTCGTCACGCACCACCGGGATACCGCCACCACCCGAACAGACGACGACCGCCCCCGAACTCAACAACAGACGGATGATGCGGGTCTCCACCACACGCTGAGGCTCCGGCGAGGCCACCACCCGGCGCCACTTCTCACCGTCCTGCTTGATCGCCCACCCCATCTCGGACGCCTTCGCCTTGGCGGTCGCCTCGTCGTACACCTCACCCACGAACTTCGTCGGATTGTCGAACGCCGGGTCGTGCGCCATCACCAACGTCTGATTCACCAACGCCGCGACCTGACGACCCGGCAGATTGTTCTGCAACGACTGCAACAACCAATACCCGATCATCCCCTGCGTCTCCGCACCGATCGTGTCCAACGGATACGCATGCGTCAACGACGGATCCTTCGCCGACTCCAACGCCAACACCCCCACCTGCGGCCCATTGCCATGGGTGATGACCAGCTCATGCTCCTCCGCCAACGGCGCCAACGACGCCATCGCCCGCTCCGCATTCGCCCGCTGCGTCTCCGCATCCGGCTTCTGCCCACGCTCCAACAAGGCGTTCCCACCCAGGGCCACCACGATCCTCACGACATTCTCCTCCACGAATCGACAGGGCAAACTCTCGAACCTATGAACGCCGAAACCGCCGCCTATAAACGGCGGTCTCGGCGAGATGGGTGGGAACCCTGACTACATCCGGGGTTCCTACCCAACCGCTCGCCTTCGTCAGTCACCCAAGGTCGCGACCATGACGGCCTTGATCGTGTGCATCCTGTTCTCCGCCTGATCGAACACGATCGACGCCTCCGACTCGAACACCTCGTCGGTCACCTCCAACGCCTCCATACCCGTCGCCGTGAAGATGTCCTCCCCGACCTTCGTGTTCCGGTCGTGGAACGCCGGCAAGCAGTGCATGAACTTCGTGGCAGGGTTACCCGTCGCCGCCATGGCCGCCGCATTCACCTGGTAGTCCTTCAACAGAGCGATGCGCTCGTCCCAGACCTCCTTGGGCTCACCCATCGACACCCACACGTCCGTGTAGAGGAAGTCCGCACCCTTCACACCCTCGGCGACATCGTCGGTCACCGTGATCCGCGCACCCGTCGACTCCGCGATCCGACGGGCCTCCGCCACGATCTCCTCCGAGTTCTGCAGACTGCGCGGCGCCACCATGCGCACGTCCATCCCCGCCAACGCACCCGAGATGAGCAGCGAGTTGCCCACGTTGTTGCGGGCATCGCCCAGGTAGGCGTACGCGATCTGCGACAACGGCTTGTCGGTGTGCTCGGTCATCGTCAGGTGATCGGCCAGCATCTGCGTGGGGTGCCACTCGTCGGTCAGGCCGTTCCACACCGGCACGCCCGCGAACTCGCCCAGGGTCTCCACGTACTCCTGCTTGGAACCGCGGTACTCGATGCCGTCGTACATCCGGCCCAGCACCCGAGCGGTGTCCTTCATCGACTCCTTGTGGCCGATCTGGCTGCCGCTGGGGTCGAGGTAGGTGACACCCGCGCCCTGGTCGTAGGCCGCCACCTCGAACGCGCAGCGCGTACGGGTCGAGGTCTTCTCGAAGATCAGCGCGATGTTCTTGCCGACGAGGTGCTTGGTCTCGGTGCGGGCGTACTTGGCGCGCTTGAGATCCGCCGACAACTGGAGCAGGAACCGCCACTCCGCGGGGGTGAAGTCCAACTCCTTGAGGAAGTTGCGGTTGCGCAGGTTGAACGCCATGACTCAGATGTCCTCTCGTTCGATGGGGCAGCTCATGCATCGGGGGCCACCACGCCCACGACCGAGCTCGGCGCCCTTGATGGTGTGCACCTCGATGCCGTTGTCACGCAGGTGCTGGTTGCTGACGGTGTTGCGTTCGTAGGCGATGACCACGCCGGGGCGCACGGTGAGGACGTTGCAGCCGTCGTCCCACTGCTCGCGCTCGGCGTCGCCCAGATCCTGATCGGCGGTGAGAGTACGGATCTCGTCGCGGTCCAGGGCGTTCGCGATTGCCGTGTGCATGTCCTCGGGCGCGTGCGCCGTGAACCGGAATCCCGACTCACTGTCGTCCGGCTCCAGGGTGTACGTGGGCAGCATTCCGAGGCCCGCGAACTTGGTGAAGGAGTACTCGTCGACCATCGACATGACCGTGTCGAGGTGCATGACCGCGCGGTACTTGGGCATCTGGATGCCGACGATCTTCTTGGCGGCGCCCTTGCGGAACAACTGCTGGGCCAGACGCTCGACGGCCTGCGGGGTGGTGCGCTCGCTCATGCCCACGAGGACCGAGCCGCGGCCGAGGACGTGGACGTCGCCACCCTCCATCGTCGCCAGCCCGGTGCCCAGGCCACCGCCCCAGTACTCGAATCCGCCGTCGGTGGCGGACAACTCGGGGTGGAAGCGGTAGATGGTCTCGTAGTTCATCGACTCCCGCATGCGGGCCACCATGCGCATCGAGTTGACCGACACGCCGCCGTACACCCAGCAGGAGGTGTCGCGCGTGAAGAGGTGGTTGGGCAGCGGCGCGAGGAGGAAGTCGCTGGCGGCGTGCGTCTGCAGCACCAGCGACCGCGGGTCGCGGTCGGCCCGCTCGAAGGCCTCCTTCTTGGACAACCCGCCGATGAGGGTCTCGGCCAGTTCGGCCGCCGACATCGCGTCGAGGATGCTCATGAGCGGGTCGATGGCCGCCGGACCGAACACCTCGGAGTCCAGCAGCTTGGACAACAGGTACTTGCGGGCCTCGGGGACCTCGAGGGTCTCGGTCAGCAGCGTGTCGAGGTAGAGCACCTCGACGTCCAGGCTGCGCAGGATGGAGGCGAACTCGTCGTGCTCCTCCTGCGCCTGGGGAACCCAGGGGAGTTCGTCGAACAGGAGTTCTTCCATGTTGGACGGGGTGAGTCGCGCGAGCTCCCTCCCCGGACGATGCAGGATGACGCGTCGCAGTTGGCCCACCTCGGAGCCGACATAGGTCCTGGCCATGTAGAGCACCCTTTCCGTCGACGACCCCGGCTGCGCGAGGACGCACTCTCCTCGTCGCCTTCGCCGAGGCCCGGTGATCCGTGGGGGCGATCCCCAGGATCCTGGTTCGTGATTCGACCGTAGACCGCGCGTGCGCGCAGGTCAGGCGGTTTGCAGGGTTGATGATCCGGCGGCGCGTAACGATTCATCCGCCGTGGTCACGACGCAGCATCCCGGTTATGGATATGCACCGCCGGGCATCCTTGTGGTCTGTGAAGTGCGTCACGGTCGGGAGTCGACCCGCGATCGCCGCGTCCGAGGTCGTCGGAGGGTGCCGGGCGAGGAGCCTCAGGCCTCCTGCGCCAGCACCTCGCGGGCGGTCTCCACGTCGGTGACCAGGTGGGTGGCGTACCCGGCCCGCAGGGCGACGCCGAGGGCGCGGGCCTTGGCGTGGCCGCCGGCCACGAGGATGCGGGTGCGCTTGAGGCGCAGGTCGGACAGGGCGATGCCGACGGTGCGGGCGTCGAGGTCGGGCAGGCAGATCCGCCCCTCGTCGTCGTAGAACCGCGAGCAGACGTCACCGGCCGCCCGCTCGAGCAGCGTGTCCCGTTCGCTCTCGGAGAGGTGGCCGAGGTTGAAAAGCATCGCGTCGGGCGTGATCGCCCCGACGGTGAAGATCGCGGTCTGCGCCTCCCGGCCGAGGTCGAGGATGTGGCGGATGTGGCGTTCGCCCTCGACGATGCGCTTGACGTCGGCGTCGTCGAAGATCACCGGCAACGGCAGGGTCCGCGCGTAGGCGTCGAAGGCCTTGCAGAACAACGTGATCGTCTCGAAGTCGTTGGTCGACCTGGAGGTGAGCGAGAGCCCGCCCTTGAGCTGCACGATCTCGACCCCGTGGCGCGGCTGCGGGGTGAGGGCCCGCGCGACCGCGTACATGGTCTCGCCCCAGGTGACGCCGACGAGCTCGCCGTCGGTGACCTCCTCCTCGAGCACCATCGCCCCGAGACGGCCGAGTTCGCGCACCAGGCCCGAGCTGGTCGGGGAGTGTGCGCCAGACGCACGTCGACCAGCCCGAACCGTTCGCGCAGCTCGTCGGCCAGACGCGAGCCGGTCTCGCGCGGGTCGTGGATCTCGATCGTCACGAACCCGCGGTCCTTGGCGTGCTGGACGAGCTTGCTCACGGTGGGGCGGGACACGCCGATGCGTTCGGCCACCTCACCCTGGGACAGGCCGTCGCGGTAGTAGAGCTTGACCGCGTCGAGGGCCTGCTCGTCGCGTTGGTGCATGCGGCCCTCCTGGGCGCGTCGGTCGTGGAGAACTCCCCGGCCGAGCACTCGGCCGGGGAGTTCCGATGGTAAGTGAGCTGCGCTGATACGCCGATCAGGTCGCGACGACGCCGACGATGGCGGCGTTGAGCAGGTTGGTGAGCGTGCCGGCCAGCAGGGCGAGCATGCCGAGTTTGGCCACGTCGCCGCGCCGCTCGGGGCACAACCCGCCGAACGCGCCGATCTGGATCGCGATCGAGCTGAGGTTGGCGAAGCCCGCCAGGGCGAAGGTCGAGATGAGGACGGCCTTGGGGGAGAGGTTGCCGACCTCCTGACTGAACGCGGTGAACCCGACGAACTCGTTGAGGACGGTCTTCTGGCCGATGAAGTTGCCGACCGTCATCGCCTCGTTCCAGGGCGTGCCGATGAGCCATGCCACGGGCGCGAAGATCCGGCCGAACAGCGCCTCGAGCGACCAGCCCTCCTGACCGAACAGGCCACCGAACCAGCCGAGGAAGGAGGAGATCAGGGCGATGAGCGCGACGAACGCGATGAGCAGGCAGGCGACGATGACGGCGATCTTGCCGCCGTTCATGGCGCCGCGGCCGAGCGCGTCGATGAGGTTGCGGGACTCCTCGTCGCGCACGTCGCGCACGCTCGCGTCGTTGGTCGGGGTCTCGGTCTCGGGGTAGAACGCCTTGGCCATGAGGATCGACCCCGGCGCGTTCATGACGGCGGCGGCCAGCAGGTAGGGCAGCGGGGCGCCCAGGAGGGAGTACCCGATGAGCGTCGACCCGGCGACCGCGGCGAATCCGCCGGTCATGCAGGTGAACAGCTCCGCGGTGGTCAGCGTGCGGATGTAGGGGGCGATCATCAGCGGCGCCTCGGACTGGCCGAGGAAGATGACGGTGGAGGCCCAGACGCCCTCGACCTTGCTCGTGCCGAGGAGCTTCTGCAGGCCGGTGCCGACGATGTCGACGACGTACTGGATGACGCGCAGGTAGTACAGGGCCCCGATGATCGCGCCGAGGAAGATGATGACCGGCAGCACGTTGAGCGCGAAGACGAAGCCGTTGTTCTGCGGCAGCAGGTCACCGAAGACGAACGCCGTGCCGCGGTCGGTGAACTTGATCGCGTCGGTGAACGCGGTCGCGACCGCCTGCAGGGCCTTGAACCCGGGCTCCCACTTGAGGACGACGAGGGCGAAGGCGACCTGCAGGGCGAGGCCGACGGCCAGGGTGCGCCACTTGATGTGCTTGCGGTGCTTGGAGAGCGCGACGGCCAGGCCGAGGATGAGGACGATGCCGAGGAGTCCCTGGAAGCGGTCCACGACTCAGGCCTCCGATCCGGTGGTGGGCTCGAGGTCCGCGGGCCCGAAGCCGTGGGGGAGGATCTCGGCGAAGGGGTAGGAGCGGGGCGCGCCGTCGATCTCGACGACGACCTCCTCGCAGCCGAACTCGTGCAGCACCTGCCGGCACGCCCCGCACGGGAAGCACGGGGAGGCCTTGGTGCCGACGACCGCGACCTTGACGATGCGCCGGTCGTCCGCGTCGCCGGACTCGGCGATCATGCGGGTGGCGCCGGTGCGCTCGGCGCAGATCGTCAACCCGTAGCTGGCGTTCTCGACGTTGCACCCGAGCACGATCCGACCGCTGCGGGTGAGCAGCGCCGCGCCGACGGGGAACCGGCTGTAGGGCACGTACGCGCGGTCTGCCGCCTCGTGGGCGAGCCTCAGCAACTGCGCGTCGTCCGGCGGTGCCGGCGATGCCGTGGATGCCGGGGGTGGGGTCGTCATCGTCGTCGTCCTCCTCGACCCGTCGATCTCCTCGACGGCCTTGTCGAAAGCTCAGGGGCACGGAATCGTGACCCCACGACGGGCAGCATGCCACTGCCGAACATCTGTCATCAAGACCCTTGACAAAAGTTCTTGCCCATCCAAGGATGGGCGCCATGCGCCGGGTCCACGGGCGACCGTCGACGCCAGGCGCCTCCACCTCGAACGCAAGGGAGCAGACCGTGGCCGAGAGTTTCGATGCCGTCGACGTGATTCGCACCAAGCGCGACCGTGAGCGCCTGTCCGAGGGCCAGATCGACTGGGTCATCGACGCCTACACGCGTGGCGTCGTGGCCGACGAGCAGATGTCGGCCCTGGCCATGGCCATCTTCCTCAACGGCATGGACCGCGAGGAGATCGCGCGCTGGACCGCCGCGATGATCGCCTCCGGGGAGCGGATGAGCTTCGACTCCCTGTCCAAGCGCACCACCGACAAGCACTCCACCGGCGGCGTCGGCGACAAGATCACGCTGCCGCTCGCCCCGCTGGTCGCGAGCTTCGGCGTGGCCGTGCCGCAGTTGTCCGGGCGGGGCCTGGGCCACACCGGCGGCACGCTCGACAAGCTGGAGGCCATCCCCGGGTGGCAGGCCTCGATCTCCAACGAGCAGATGATGCGGATCCTCGAGGACGTCGGAGCCGTCATCTGCGCGGCAGGCTCGGGCCTCGCGCCCGCCGACAAGAAGCTCTACGCCCTGCGCGACATCACCAGCACCGTCGACTGCATCCCCCTCATCGCCAGCTCGATCATGAGCAAGAAGATCGCCGAGGGCACGGGCGCGCTCGTCCTCGACGTCAAGGTCGGCTCCGGGGCGTTCATGAAGACCGAGGAGTCCGCCCGCGAGCTGGCGAGCACGATGGTCGATCTCGGCAAGGACGCCGGCGTGAAGACGGTCGCGCTCCTCACCGACATGTCGCGGCCGCTGGGTCGCAAGATCGGCAACGCCTTGGAGGTGGCCGAGTCCGTCGAGGTCCTCGCCGGTGGGGGCCCGCGCGACGTGGTCGACCTCACCGTGGCGCTCGCCAGGGAGATGCTGACGCTCGCCGGGGTGGACGTCACCGACGACGACCTGCACGGCGCGCTCGCCGACGGTCGGGCCATGGACGCGTGGAAGCGCATGATCTCGGCCCAGGGCGGCGACCCGGACGCGGAGCTGCCGACCGCGAGCGAGCGTCACGACGTCGTCGCCGAGTCCGACGGCGTGCTCACCGAGCTCGACGCGCTGTCGGTCGGCGTGGCGAGCTGGCGCCTCGGGGCGGGCCGCGCCCGCAAGGAGGACCCGGTGCAGGCCGGCGCGGGCATCGAGATCCACGTCGACCCCGGCGAGCGGGTCACCGCCGGGCAGAAGCTCATGACCCTGCACACCGACACCCCCGACCGGTTCGAGCGCGCGCTGGAATTCCTCGAGGGTGGCTACACCGTCAGCCCCGACGCGGCCGAGGGCACCGGCGCCCGCGGTGACGTCGTACTCGACCGCATCGGCTGACACCCACGTCCTGCCCCGGCCGGGGTCGACCCCCTCTCCTCGCCCCGGCCGGTTTCCGATCTCGCTTCCCCCACCGACAGGAGTCCTATCGTGCCCACCCGTTCCGAGGTCGCCGCTCTCATCGACCACACCCTGCTCAAGCCCGAGTCGACTCCCGAGCAGGTCGCCGAACTGGCCCGTGAGGCAGGCGAACTGGGCGTTTTCTCGATCTGTGTGTCGCCGAACGAGTTGCCGGTGGAGGTGCCGGCCGGTGTCGCGGTGGCCACGGTGTGCGGCTTCCCCTCGGGGGCCCACCACGCCGAGATCAAGGCCGCGGAGGCCGCCCGCTCGGTGCGCGACGGCGTCGACGAGGTCGACATGGTCGTCAACCTGGCGCTCGTCAAGACGGGCCGGTTCGACGAGGTCGAGGCCGAGATCCGGGCCGTGCGCGAGGCCTGCCCGTCCGGCGCGGGCGTCGAGCGTCCCGTGCTGCTCAAGGTCATCATCGAGTCGGCCGCGCTGACCGAGGAGGAGATCGTCGCCTGCTGCGAGGCGGCCGAGCGCGCCGGGGCGGACTTCGTCAAGACCTCCACCGGCTTCCACCCCGCCGGTGGCGCGAGCGTCGAGGCCGTCGCGTTGATGGCCAGGACGGTCGGTGGCCGCCTCGGGGTCAAGGCCTCCGGCGGCATCCGCACGACCGAGGCCGCCCTCGCGATGATCGAGGCCGGCGCCACGCGCTTGGGCCTGTCCGGGTCGCGTGCGGTCCTCGACGGCCTGTCCGACTGAGCGGCGCTCACCCTTCGATCCGTCCATCGGCCCGACCGGCGTCGGCAGCTCCACAGCGTCGACCGCATGGGCAGCCGAGTCAGCCACGACAGCAGGGAGTTCCGATGTCCACCACCACGTCCGCCGATCTCGTCGTCACCGCCCGGGAGTGGGCCGCGCACGACCCGGACGAGACGACCCGCGCCGAACTGTCGACGCTGACCGACCTCGCCGAGGGCGGCGATGAGGAGCGCAGGCCGACCTCGCGTCGCGCTTCGTCGGGCCGTTGGCCTTCGGCACGGCCGGCCTGCGTGGCGAGGTGGGGGCGGGGAGTCCCGCATGAACCGCGCCGTGGTCATCCGCGCGACCGCCGGGCTCGCCCGATACCTGACCGACACGGTCGGCGAGGCGCCGCGGGTGGTGCTGGGATGTGATGCCCGACACGGCTCCTCGGACTTCCTGCGTGACGCGGCGCAGGTGATCTCCGCCGCGGGCGGTGTCGCGATGGTGCTCCCCGAGCGCCTGCCCACCCCGGTGACCGCCTACGCCGTGCGCTCGCTCGACGCGGACGCCGGTGTGCAGGTCACCGCCTCGCACAACCCGCCGGCCGACAACGGCTACAAGGTCTACCTCGGTGGTCGGGCGGCGTCCGGCGAGGGGTGCGGCGTGCAGATCGTGCCCCCGGCCGACTCCGGGATCGCCGGGCGCATCGCCGCGGCGGCGCCGGCCGACGAGGTGGCCCGCGACGACGTGCGCGTTCAGCACCTCGGCCCCGAGGTGCTCGAGTCCTACCTCGGCCGGGCCGCCGCACTCGCCGGCCAGGGGCCGCGTGATGTGCGGATCGTCCTCACCCCGATGCACGGCGTCGGGGGAGAGGTCGCCGTCGAGGCGCTGCGCCGGGCGGGTTTCACCGACGTGCACGTGGTGGCCCAGCAGGCCGAGCCCGACCCCGACTTCCCGACCGTCAGCTTTCCCAACCCCGAGGAGCCCGGGGCCATCGACCTGGCCCTCGATCTCGCCCGTGAGGTGGAGGCCGACGTCGTCATCGCGCTCGACCCCGACGCCGACCGCTGCTCGCTGGGCACCCCGGGGCGGGACGGAACCTGGCGGCAGCTCAGCGGCGACGAGATCGGCGCCCTCCTCGGTGAGCAGGCCGCAGCCGACCCCACCCGCGAGGGCGACACGCTGGCGTGCTCGATCGTCTCGGGTCGTCTGCTCGGGCGCATCGCGGAGGCGCACGGTCTGCGCAGCGCCCAGACCCTGACCGGCTTCAAGTGGATCGCCCGGACCCCCGACCTGCGGTTCGGGTATGAGGAGGCCATCGGCTACTGCACCGATCCGGTCGCGGTGCGCGACAAGGACGGCATCACCGCCGCCGTGCGCTCGGCCCGGCTCGTGGCCGACCTCAAGGCGGCCGGGCGGACCCTGGTGGACGCCCTCGACGATCTCGCACGTCGCCACGGTCTGCACGCCACGGCGCCGCTGTCGTTCCGGGTGGCCGACCTCACCCTCATCAGCGACGCGATGCAGCGGCTGCGTGACGCGCCCCCGTCGTTGCTGGCCGGGTCGGAGGTCGTCGAGACCGCGGACCTGTCGGCGGGGTACGCCGGTCTCGCCCCCACGGAGGGGATGCTGTTCCGCACACAGGCCGACGACCGGGTCATCGTGCGCCCCTCCGGCACCGAGCCCAAGCTCAAGTGCTACCTCGAGGTCGTCCTGCCGGTCGACGCCGACGCAGCCGTGCCGCACGACGAGGCCGCCGAGCGCCTCGATCGGCTCAAGGCCGACGTGCGCAGCGCTGTCGGTCTCTGAGGACGGGCCGCGGATGCGCAGGTGAGGCGGGGGCGCCACGGACGGTGCCCCCGCCTCACCGCGTCACTCGTTCTGGACCGGGGGAGTCGGGCGACCGCTGTCGGGGTCGGGCCGGGTCGGTTCGTCGGTGACGACGTCGCCGACGATCGTGGTGGCCGACCTGGGCCACGCGAAGTAGCGAGCCGCCGTGTTGACCATGGCCTGGATCCGGTTGCGTCCGCCGAGGAGCGTGGCCAGGTGCACCCCGACCCACAGGGCCCAGGCGGGGAAGCCCGTCACGGTGCGTCCGCCCGGGAACTGCACGACGGCGGAGTTGCGCCCGATCGTGGCCATCGTCCCCTTGTCGTCGTAGGCGAACGCCGTCGGCCCGAGCCCGGAGTCCGCCGCGACGATCTCGCGGGCGGCGTGGGTGCCCATCTGCATGGCGGGCTGGGCGAGCTGCGGCAGCGGGCTGTCGGGCTCGATCGCGCAGTCACCGACCGCGAACACATCCGGCAGGCCCTTGACCTGCAGGTTCGGCTCGACCTCGACACGCCCACCGCGTCCCAGCGGCATGCCCCACTCCGACACCTCGGGGTGGGCGCCCACACCGGAGGCCCAGATGACGAGATCCACGTCGAGGGAGGAGCCGTCGGCGAAGTCGACCGAGTCGGCGCGGACCTCCGCCACGGCGGTCTTGAGCCGCACGTCGACCCCGCGTTTGCGCAGCTCGTGCAGGGTGTACCGCTGCAGCCGGGTCGCGAACGGGGCGAGCAGAGTGTCGGCCATCTCGGCGAGGACCACCCGCAGGCTGTCCTGGCTGAGCTCGGGGTAGACCACGGGGATCGCCTCGGACTTGAGCTCGGCCAGCGTGCCCGCCATCTCGACGCCGGTCGCGCCGCCACCGACGACGAGGACCGTGTACCGACGCTCCGGCCCGCCCGTCGTCAACTGCTCGAGCCCGGAGAAGATGAGGTCGCGCACCTGCAGGGCCTCGGCGCGGGAGTAGATCGTGCGGGCGTGCTCCTGCGCGCCGGGGATGCCGAAGAAGTTGGGCCCGGCGCCCTGGGCGAGGATGAGCTTGTCGTACGGCAGCGGTGCGCCGCGGTTGGTCTCGACCAGCTTGTTCTCGGTGTCGATGCCCGTGACCATCGCCCGGCGGAACTTGGCGCGGTGACCTTTGCCCGCCGAGACGAACCGGCGCAGGGGATAGGCGATGTCGCCGGGGTTCAGGCCGCCGGTGGCGACCTGGTACAGCAACGGCTGGAACGTCGCGTAGGGGTGGCGGTCGACGAGGGTCACCTCGTACCCGGCACGGGCGAGTTCGGTGTGGGCGTGCTGGCCCGCGAACCCCGCTCCGACGATGACGACGCGCTGGGTCATGTCTGCTCCTGTGCTTGTCGCAGTGCTGATGAGAGCCGGTGGTGGTGTGAGCCGGATCATGAATCTCGTGCGGTCGCCGCCAGCCTAGGCGCCTCCGCGTCGACGCGCTGCCGGGGAGGGGCGGTCGGGAGCATGGCGGAGGAGGCGGTAGGCTGCGGGCGTTCGACATCCTTTAACCACCGTCCTGTGAGGCGGGGAAGGAGGTCAGGCGCGCCATGACGCGACCCGACTCAGCACAGAACCCATCTCAGAAGGGGGCTGAGTCGTCGATCGGCGACGCCCCCTCCTCGGAATCGACAGCCCGCTCCGCCACGAGCGCCACGGGCACCGACACCACCTCGAGCACCTCGAAGCCCGCCACCGAAGCCCCGCGCGACATGCGCACCGTGCTCGGCGGCGACGAGATCGCCCGGGCCATGCGCCGCATGGCGCACGAGATCATCGAGGGCAACAAGGGGGCCGACGACCTCGTCGTCCTGGGCATCCCCACGCGCGGCGTCCACGTCGGCCGCCGCCTGGCGGCCCTCATGGGCGAGGTCGAGGGGCGGGAGATCCCCGTCGGCACCCTCGACGTCACGTTCTACCGCGACGACCTGCGTCGCAACCCCACCCGCCGCATGGAGCCGACGACGATCCCGGCCGAGGGCATCGACGACAAGGTCGTCGTCCTCGCCGACGACGTGCTCTACTCCGGCCGCACGATCCGCGCCGCCCTCGACGCCATCGGCGACATCGGACGCCCGCGCGCCGTGCGCCTGGCGGTCCTCGTGGACCGCGGACACCGCGACCTGCCCATCCGCGCCGACCACGTCGGCAAGAACCTGCCCACCTCCAGCCGGGAGCGAGTCCACGTGAGCCTTGCCGAGACCGACGGCGTCGACCAGGTCGACATCTCCGGAGGGGATCGCTGATGCAGATCCCCCACCTCCTCGGTATCGATCACCTCGACCGGGAGCAGATCACCACGCTGCTCGACACCGCCGTCGAGATGGAGGCCGTCGGGCAGCGCGAGGTCAAGAAGATCCCGGCGCTGCGCGGCATCACGATCGTCAACGCGTTCTTCGAGGACTCCACCCGCACCAAGATGAGCTTCGACCTCGCGGCCAAGCGCCTCTCGGCCGACACGATGGCGTTCTCCGGCAAGGGCTCCTCGACCTCCAAGGGCGAGTCCCTGCGCGACACGGTCCTGACGATCGCCGCGATGGGCGTCGACGGGTTCGTCATCCGCCACAAGGGATCCGGCGCCCCGCAGCGGGCGATGGAGTGGACCGGCCTGCCGGTCATCAACGCCGGCGACGGGATGCACGGCCACCCCACCCAGGCCCTGCTCGACGCCTACGCCATGCGCAAGCGCCTCGGTGACCTCGAGGGCAAGCACGTCGCCATCGTCGGTGACCTGTTCCACTCCCGCGTGGTCCGCAGCAACCTCACGTGCCTGCGCACGCTCGGTGCGACCGTCACGCTCGTGGCCCCGCCGACCCTCATGCCGCAGGGCGTGCGGGAGTGGCCCGTCGTCGACGACGGGGTGCGCATCACCCACGACCTCGACGAGGTCCTGCCCACCGTCGACTCCCTCATGATGCTGCGCGTCCAGCGCGAGCGCATGAGCGGCGGGTTCTTCCCCTCCGAGAACGACTACGTCGCCGGCTGGGGCCTGACGCGCGAGCGTGTCGCCCGGCTGCCCGAGCACGCGGTCATCTGCCACCCCGGCCCGATGAACCGTGGCCTGGAGATCAGCCCCGAGGCCGCTGACCACGCCCGCAGCCTCATCCTCGAGCAGGTCAACGCCGGTGTGAGCATCCGCATGTCGGTCCTGTTCCACGTGTTCTCCGGTGAGGGGGAGCGGTGAGCGCGCGCCTGCGCCTGTTCGGCGCCCCGACATCCACGGCCGCACGGCGAGCGCTCGCGACTCGCGAGGAGGAGACCAAGTGAGCAACGACTCGAACCTGCTGATCACCGGAGCCGACATCCTGGGCGAGGGCCGGGCCGACATCCTCGTGCGCGACGGCGTCGTCAGCGAGATCGGAACGGGCCTGTCCGCGCCGGACGACGTCCGCCGCATCGACGCCGACGGACTCGTGGCCCTGCCCGGATTCGTCGACCCGCACACCCACCTGCGTGAGCCCGGACGTGAGGACACCGAGACCATCGCCTCCGGTGCCCGCGCCGCAGCGGTCGGTGGGTACACCGCGGTCATGGCCATGGCCAACACGACTCCGGTGACCGACACCGCCACTGCCGCGGAATGGATCCACGACAAGGGCCGGCGGGCCCCGCACGTCGACGTCTTCCCCGTCGGCGCCGTCACCAAGGGTCTGGCCGGTGAGGAACTCGCCGAGCTCGGGCTCATGCACCGCAGCCGCGCCCGGGTGTCGATGTTCAGCGACGACGGCAAGTGCGTCCACGACCCGGTGCTCATGCGCCGGGCGCTGGAGTACGTGAGCGCGTTCGGCGGCGTCGTCGCCCAGCACGCCCAGGACCCGCGCCTCGCGCCGCACACCGCCTGCTGCCACGAGGGCCCGTACTCGGGCCTGCTCGGGCTGCCGGCCTGGCCCGCGGCGGCCGAGGAGTCGATCATCGCCCGCGACATCATGCTCGCCAAGGCGGCGAGGTCGCGCCTGCACGTCTGCCACGTGTCGACGGCCGGCTCGGTCGAGCTGATCCGCTGGGGCAAGAGCCAGGGCGTGGAGGTGACGGCCGAGGCCACGCCTCACCACCTCGCGCTCACCGTCGAACTGCTCGAGAGCTACGACAGCGTGTACAAGGTCAACCCGCCGCTGCGCGCGATGGAGGACGTCGAAGCCCTGCGCGCGGGTGTCGCCGACGGCACCATCGACGTCATCGGCACCGACCACGCACCGCACGGACTGCACGACAAGCAGCACGACTTCGAGATCGCGACGTTCGGGATGTTGGGGCTGGAGACGGCCCTGTCGGTGGTGTCCACCCACCTCGTCGCCCCCGGCCGCATGACCTGGCGTGACGTGGCGGAGTCGATGTCGGTCCGCCCGGCGAAGCTGGCCGGGTTGGCCGGTCACGGCCGTCCCGTCGCCGCCGGCGAACCGGCCAACATCGCCCTGGTCGACCCGGCCGCCACGGTCGTGATCGACCGTGAGCAGACCGAGTCGCTCTCCCGCAACAACCCCTGGCACGGGCGCGAGCTCACCGGACGGGTCGTCGCCACGGTCCTGCGGGGCCGTCCGACGTACCTGGAGGGTCGCGTCACCGACCTGGCCGAGGAGGCCTGACCGCATGGGTCCGAACTCCCTGTTCTCGCGGCCCCCGGCCGTCCTCGTGCTCGAGGACGGCCGGGTGTTCGCCGGCTCCGCGTACGGCGCGGTGGGTGAGACCGTCGGCGAGGCGGTCTTCTCCACGGGTATGAGCGGCTATCAGGAGACGCTCACCGACCCGAGCTTCCACCGGCAGGTCGTCGTCATGACGGCCCCGCACATCGGCAACACCGGTGTCAACGACGAGGACGGGGAGTCGGCCCGTATCTGGGTCAGCGGGTACGTCGTCCGCGATCCCGCGCTGCGTCCCTCGAACTGGCGCAGCCGCCGCACCCTGGAGGACGACCTGCGCGAGCAGGGCGTCGTCGGTATCAGCGACATCGACACGCGCGCGCTGACCCGGCACCTGCGGGAGTCCGGCGCGATGCGGGTCGGGATCTTCTCCGGGCTCGCGGCGGGCGAGCCGCAGGACGTGCTGCTGGATCGGGTGCGGGCCTCGGCGCCCATGGCCGGGGCCGCACTCGCCGCCGACGTGACGACGCGCGAGCCGTACGTCGTTGCGGCCGAAGGGGATCGGCGGTTCACCGTGGCCGCCGTCGACCTCGGCATCAAGGCGAACACGCCCCGGCTGCTGGCCCACCGCGGCATCGACGTGCACGTGCTGCCGATCTCCTCGACCCTGGCCGACATCCGTGCCACGGGCGCCGACGGGGTGTTCTTCAGCAACGGCCCCGGTGATCCGGCCACGGCCGACGCGGAGGTGGGCCTGCTGCGGGAGGTCCTCGAGGCGGGGCTGCCGTTCTTCGGCATCTGCTTCGGCAACCAGCTCCTCGGCCGGGCCCTCGGACTCGGCACCTACAAGCTCAAGTACGGGCATCGGGGCATCAACCAGCCGGTGCTCGACCGGGCCACCGGGCGGGTCGAGATCACCTCCCAGAACCACGGGTTCGCCGTCGACTGGCCCAACGAAGAGTTGACCCCGATCGACACCGAGTTCGGGCGGGTCGAGGTCAGCCACATCTGTCTCAACGACAACGTCGTCGAGGGGCTGCGGCTGCTCGACCGCCCGGCCTTCTCGGTGCAGTACCACCCAGAGGCCGCCGCCGGCCCCCACGACAGCGAGTACTTGTTCGACCGGTTCGTGGAGATGCTCGCCGCGGCCCGGACCTCGGCAGGGAAGGACGCCTGATGCCGAAGAGAGACGACCTCCGGTCGGTGCTGGTCATCGGATCAGGACCCATCGTCATCGGTCAGGCGGCCGAGTTCGACTACTCCGGCACCCAGGCGTGCCGGGTGCTCAAGCAGGAGGGCCTGCGGGTCGTCCTGGTCAACTCCAACCCGGCCACGATCATGACCGACCCCGAGATCGCCGACGCCACCTATGTGGAGCCGATCGAGCCGCGGGTGCTCGAGAAGATCATCGCGAAGGAGCGTCCCGACGCGGTCCTCGCGACCCTCGGTGGCCAGACGGCACTCAACGCGGCGATCGCGTTGCACGAGAACGGGATCCTCGAGAAGTACGGCTGCCCGTTGATCGGTGCCAACGTCGAGGCCATCGAACTCGGCGAGAACCGCGAGGCGTTCAAGGGCGTCGTCCAGCGCTGCGGTGCCGAGTCGGCGCGCAGCGTGGTCTGCCACACGATGGACGAGGTCTGGGCCGGGGCCGAGGACCTCGGGTATCCGATGGTGGTGCGGCCCAGCTTCACCATGGGCGGGCTCGGCTCCGGCTTCGCCCACACCCCCGAGGACCTGCAGCGCTACGCGGGTTCGGGTCTGCACGACTCCCCGACCAACGAGGTGCTCCTGGAGGAGTCGATCCTCGGGTGGAAGGAGTACGAGCTCGAGGTCATGCGCGACCACGCCGACAACGTCGTGGTCGTGTGCTCGATCGAGAACCTCGACCCGATGGGCGTGCACACCGGCGACTCCATCACGGTCGCACCGGCGCTCACCCTCACCGACCGCGAGTACCAGCGGCTGCGCGACATCGGCATCGCGGTCATCCGCGAGGTCGGCGTCGACACGGGCGGCTGCAACATCCAGTTCGCCGTCAACCCGACCGACGGACGCGTCATCGTCATCGAGATGAACCCGCGCGTCTCCCGGTCCTCGGCGCTGGCCTCGAAGGCCACGGGCTTCCCGATCGCCAAGATCGCCGCCAAGATGGCCATCGGCTACACGCTGGACGAGGTCGACAACGATATAACCCAGGTCACGCCTGCCAGCTTCGAGCCGACGCTGGACTACGTCGTGGTCAAGGTGCCGCGGTTCGCGTTCGAGAAGTTCCCGGCCGCCGACCCGACGCTGACGACGACGATGAAGTCGGTCGGTGAGGCCATGGCGATCGGGCGCAACTTCACCGAGGCGCTGCAGAAGGCGCTGCGGTCGGTGGAGAAGAAGGGCAGCTCGTTCCACTGGCGCGCCGACGCCCGGCCGAACTCCGAGCAGGCCCGGGCGTTGCTCCAGGAGGCCGTCACCCCCACCGACGGACGTCTGGTGCTCGTGCAGCAGGCGCTGTGGGGCGGGTGCACCGTCGAGGAGGTCCACGGCGCCACCGGCATCGACCCGTGGTTCCTCGACCAGATCCAGTTGCTCAACGACCTCGCCGACCACCTGCGGACCGTGGTCGGCGACACCCGCGCCCTCAGCCCCGAGGTCCTGGCCCTGGCCAAGCGGCATGGATTCTCCGACGCGCAGATCGCCGAACTGACGGGCATGACCGAGGCCGTGGTCCGCGGCGTGCGGCACGCCCTGGGCATCCGGCCGGTCTACAAGACGGTCGACACGTGCGCGGCGGAGTTCGCGGCCACGACCCCCTACCACTACTCCTCCTACGACTCCGAGACGGAGGTGGGGGCGCGCACCAAACCGGCCGTCATCATCCTCGGCTCGGGCCCCAACCGCATCGGTCAGGGCGTCGAGTTCGACTACTCCTGCGTGCACGCCAGCTTCGCGTTGCGCGACGCCGGATTCGACACCGTGATGGTCAACTGCAACCCCGAGACCGTCTCGACCGACTACGACACGAGCTCCCGGCTGTACTTCGAGCCCCTCACCCTCGAGGACGTGCTCGAGGTCGTCCACGCCGAGCAGGCCGCCGGCCCGGTGGCGGGCGTCATCGTGCAGCTCGGTGGCCAGACCCCGCTCGGGCTCGCGGCGGCGCTCAAGGCCGAGGGGGTGCCGATCGTCGGCACGAGCCCCGAGGCCATCGACCTCGCCGAGGACCGCGGCCACTTCGGGCGCATCCTCGCCGAGGCCGGGCTGCCCGCACCGCGCCACGGCGTCGCCTTCGACGTCGAGGAGGCCGTGCAGATCGCCCACGGCATCGGCTATCCCGTGCTCGTGCGTCCGAGTTACGTGCTCGGCGGCCGCGGCATGGAGATCGTCTACGACGACGAGACGCTCACCCGGTACATCCGAGGCGCCACCACTCTGACCCACGGCGAGACCCAGCACCCGGTGCTCATCGACCGGTTCCTCGACGACGCCGTCGAGATCGACGTCGATGTGTTGTTCGACGGCCACGACATGTACCTCGGCGGCATCATGGAGCACATCGAGGAGGCCGGGATCCATTCCGGTGACTCGGCGTGCGTCATCCCGCCGGTCACCCTCGGGCGGGGCGAACTGGAGCGCGTGCGCGAGTCCTCCCGGGCACTGGCCGCGGGGCTCGGCGTCCACGGCCTCATGAACGTGCAGTTCGCCCTCACCGGTGACGTGCTCTACGTGCTCGAGGCCAACCCGCGCGCCTCGCGGACGGTGCCGTTCGTCGCCAAGGCGACCGGGGTTCCGCTGGCCAAGGCCGCGGCCCGGGTCATGCTCGGAGCCACCATCGCCGACCTGCGCCGGGAGGGCTTGCTGCCCGCCACCGGCGATGGGGGACTCCTGCCGGTGGACGCCCCCGTGTCGGTCAAGGAGGCGATCCTGCCGTTCAAGCGGTTCCGCACCGCGACCGGTGAGGTGGTCGACTCCGTCCTCGGGCCCGAGATGCGGTCCACGGGTGAGGTCATGGGCATCGACACCGACTACGGCGCGGCGTTCGCCAAGACCCAGATGGGCAGCCTGTGGGGGTTGCCCACCTCGGGGCGAATCTTCGTCTCGATGGCCAACCGCGACAAGCGGGCCATGATCTTTCCCGTCATGCGTCTGGCGGAGTTGGGATTCGAGATCCTCGCCACGCAGGGAACGGCAGAAGTCTTGCAGCGCAACGGGATCTCCTCGACGATCGTGCGCAAGCACTCCGACGGGCCGGGCCCGGACGGTGATCCCACCATCGTCCAGCAGATCCTCGACGGCCGGGTCGACATGGTCGTCAACACGCCCGGCACGGGCGACGCGCGACGGGACGGATACACGATCCGCACGGCGACGACGAGCATGGACAGGCCGATCATCACGACGGTCCAGCAGCTCGGCGCCGCGGTGCACGGCATCGAATCGCTCCTGCGTGGCGACCTGCGGGTCGCCTCGCTGCAGGAGCACGCCGCGCGACTGCGTCACGCGGGCAGCGAGTCCGGAGGCGACGGGGCCACCGGTGAAATGGAGAGGTCATGAGCGAGAACCCGACCGCGGTCCGTGAGCGGGGCGAGCCGGGAGTCCGGCAGGTGCAGGCGCGTGTGGTCGCGACCCGCACCGAGGGCGCCTACCGGTACATGACCTTCGCGGCCCCCGGAGTTCCGGCGCTCGCCAAGCCGGGTCAGTTCGTGGCACTCACCGTCGGCGGCCCGACCTCGGCGCTGCTCCTGCGCCGCAGCTTCTCCATCCATGCGGCGAGCCCGGCGACCGAGGAGGGCGAGGAGGACATCCTCGACCTCGTCATCGCCCCGCACGCCCCGGGCACCGAGTGGCTGACGTCGCGTGAGGTGGGCGATGTCGTCGACCTCGTCGGGCCGCTGGGGCGGGCGTTCCCGATCCCGCGCGAGAAGGTGTCGTGCGTGCTGGTCGGGGGCGGGTACGGCAGCGCGGCGCTGTTCTCCCTGGCGATGACGCTGCGGGACCGCGGATGCCGCGTCGAGCTCGTGCTGGGTGCGGCGACGAAGGACAAGCTGTTCGGCGCCTACAAGGGCGACCGGTACGCCGACGGCGTCACCATCACGACCGACGACGGCTCGCTGGGTACGAAGGGGTGGGTCAGCGACGTGCTGCCCGACCTGCTCACGCGGACCGAGGCCGGCGTCGTGTACGCGTGCGGACCGATGGCCATGCTCGAGTCGGTGGCGGGGATCTGCGGCCAGGCGGGTGTGGTCAGTCAGCTCGCCGTCGAGGAGTCGATGGCCTGCGGTGTCGGGGTCTGCATGACGTGTGTGCTGCCGGTGGTGGGCAATGACGGGGTGACCCGGATGGTCCGTTCGTGTGTGGAGGGACCGGTGTTCCGCGGCGACCGTCTGCGGTGGGACTCGATCGCCGGGGGCCGCTCGGTCGTCCCCGACGACTGCCTGGGCGCGCCCGTTCCTGCCGTCCCGTCCACCCCGGTCGAGGGGGCCGAGGGCCTGGACCGCGAGGCGATGGAGCCGGCGGGTCGGGAGGATCTCGCCGACAGCGCCGTGGGGCGCCCGCCGGAGACGGCCGGGGTGACGAGCTCCGAGGTCGCGGGCGCCGAGGGCGACGACACGGTGGAGGGTGAGCGCTGATGTTCGACTGGTTGAAGGGTGAGAAGAAGGGCGACGCCGGGGTGCCTGAGGACTCCTCGGGGTCCGCCGGGAGCGCCGAGGCGAGCTCGCCGGGTGCGTCGCCGGACAGTGGCGACCACTCACGGGCGGAGTTGCTCGAGAAGGCCAGGGCCGCAGTCGACCTCGGAGTCGATCTCGCGGGATCGGCGCTGCCCAACCCGGTGATGACCGCCTCGGGATGTGCGGCGAACGGTCGTGAGCTGGACCGGTTCTTCGACGTGTCCGAGCTGGGTGCGTTCGTGACCAAGACAGTCATGGCGCAGCCCCGGTCGGGCCGCGGCACCCCGCGGATGGCGGAGACCGCGAGCGGGATGCTCAACTCGATCGGCCTGCAGGGGCCCGGGATCGAGGCGTTCTGCGCGCAGGACCTGCCGTGGCTGGCCGAACGCGGGGCGAAGGTGATCGTCTCCATCGCCGGGCACGACGCGGAGGAGTTCGCCCACGTGGCGCGCGTCCTGCGTGATAGTGACGCGGCCGGGGCGGTGGCGGGGGTGGAGGTCAACATCTCCTGCCCGAACGTGGCCAACCGCGGCTTGGTGTTCAGTTGTGACCCGGCGTCCTCGGCGCAGGTCGTCTCGGCGGTGGTCGCCGAACTGCCCTCGCAGTGGCCTGCCTTCGCCAAACTGACCGCCGATGTCACCGACATCGTCGGCATCGCCCGAGCCGCGCTGGATTCAGGGGCCCAGGGACTCACGGCGATCAACACCCTGCTCGGCATCCGCATCGACACCCGGGCCATGCGCCCGCATCTGGGCGGCATCACCGGCGGTCTGTCCGGCCCGGCGATCCGGCCAGTGGCCGTCCGCGCCGTGTGGCAGTTGCGCGCGGCGATGCTGGCCGGCGCGATCCCGACCGCGCCGATCATCGGTGTCGGTGGCATCGGCTCGGGTGAGGACGCCCTGGAGTTCCTGGCCGCGGGCGCGAGCGCCGTCCAGGTGGGTACCGTGACCTTCCACGACCCGAGCGCGCCCCTGCGCGTGCGCGACGAGCTGGCCCTCGCCCTGCACGAGCGGGGTATCGACTCGGCACGCGAGATCGTCGGCGCGGCCCACGGCTGACCCGCCCGTGTCCTCCGACGCGGGTCTCAGCGCAGGAGCCCGGCCTCGCGGGCCGCGGCGACGGCTCCGGTGCGTGAGTCGACGCCGAGTTTCTCGAAGACGTGGACGAGGTGGGTCTTGACCGTGGCCTCGGAGATACACAACTCGCGGGCCACGGCGCGGTTGGTCAGGCCGCGGCCCACGGCACCGAGCACGGCGACCTCCCGGTCGGTGAGCTGGGGGCGGGGGCTGCGCATCCGGGTGATGAGCCGCTGGGCGACACGCGGCGCGAGCGCCGTCTCACCGCGGGCGGCGGCCTCGACGGCGCCGAGCAGGTCGTCCGGGGGCGCGTCCTTGAGCAGGTACCCGGCAGCGCCCGCCTCGACGGCGCGCAGGATGTCGGCGTCGGTGTCGTAGGTCGTGAGGATGAGCACCGGTGGGCCGTCCGCCGAGCGGATCCGCTCCGTCGCTGCGACCCCGTCCATGCCCGCACCCATCTGTAGGTCCATGAGGACGACGTCGACCTCCAGCGAGCCCAGCAGCGCCAGCGCGCGCTCCCCGGTCTCGGCCTCGCCGGCCACCTCGATGCGCCCCGAGGCCGTCAGGAGGGTGCGCAGCCCCGCGCGGACGACCGGGTGGTCGTCGACGATGAGCACCGTCAGCGGCTCGGTCACGGGCGGTCCTTCGCGTCGGCCAGGGGGATGGTCGCGGTGAGGACGGTGCCCTCCCCGGGAGTGGACTCCACACCCAGGGTGCCACCGAGCCCGGCGAGACGTTCCCGCATCACGCGCAGCCCGAACCCGGTGCCGCCGAGCGGCGCGGTCCGCGGGGCGTCGGGGTCGAACCCCCGGCCGTCGTCGACCACCTCGAGCGTCACCCGATCGACGGACCGCGTCAGCGTCACTCCCACGCGCGCTGCGCCGGAGTGCAGGCGCACGTTGGCGAGCGCACTCTGCGCGATCCGCAGCAACGCCACCTCGTGCGCCGTGGGCAGCGAGCCGACGTCGAGGGCATCCAGCGAGGCCGAGATGCCCGTCTGCTCCTCCAGACGTGCCACCAGCCGGGCCAGCGCCGCGGGCAACGGCGCGGACTCCAGACTCGCCGGGGTGAGCGCGTGCACGACGCGTCGCGCCTCCTCGAGGTGTTCGAGCGCCGTGCTCTCGATCTGAGTGAGCACGGGGCTGTCCTTCTCGGCGCTGTCCTTCTCGGCCGCGAGACCGGCGCGGGAGAGGAGCACGATGGCCGAGAACCCCTGGGCGAGGGTGTCGTGGATGTCACGGGCCAGACGTGCGCGCTCGGCGTGGACGCCCGCCTCCCGCTGGGTGGAGGCGAGTTCGTCGTGGACGACGACGAGATCGTCCTGGGCGGCGAGGAGTTCGGCGACCAGACGCCGGCGCTGTTCGCTCTCGGCGAGGATGCGGCGGTAGAGCAGACCGGTACCGGCCGCGACGATCGCGCCGACGACCGGCCCGGCCACCTGACCGAAGAGGTTGCCGACTCCCGCGTGCACGTGAACGCCGACGACCACGCAGGACAGCGCGGTGATGAGGACCAGGGCCGACCGACCGGGCAGCAGGTGGATGCTCATGAGGAACAGCGCGAACGCGACCCACGAGAAGTCGGGGGAGAGCATGAGCAGCCCGATCCAGCAGGCGAGCAGGACGGCGAACCACCCGAGCCGGGCCGCACCGGGCGCGCGCAGTCGGCCGACCAGCGCGCCCGCCACGTACCAGGCGGCGGTGAGCGCCGCCGCCACGAAGACGGCCGTCTGTTGCCCGGCGTCCAGCGATCCCACGTGCACTGTGCGCACCGCCCCGAGCGTGAGCAACACGCCGAACAGCAGGTGTTGCCCGATCTCGAGGTACCGCGCGGCGCTCACCTCCAGGGCGGGCACGGTGGGGGTCGACATCCCCCATTGTCGGCCTCGCTCACGCCTCGCGCCGCACCTGCCCGTGCCCCGCGCGGCCGAGACCGGCCCACATGCGGTCGCCGAGGAGCGCGAACAGGGCGGGCACGACCACGGTGCGCACGAAGAACGTGTCGATGAGCACGCCGAGACCGACGATGAGGCCGAGCTGACCGAGGACGACGAGCGGCAGCACCCCGAGCGCCGCGAACACGGCCGCCAGCACGAGACCCGCGCTGGTGATGACGACCCCCGTCGAAGAGATCGCCGCGACGACCGCCCGCCGCGTCCCCCTCGCGCGGGACTCCTCCAGGGTGCGGTGGGCGAGGAACATCGTGTAGTCGACGCCGAGCGCGACGAGGAAGAGGAAGGCCAGCAGCGGCACGAGGGCGTCGATGGCGGGGAACCCGAAGAACCACTCGCCGACCCGGATGCCCGCGCCGATCGCGGCCGCCGAACTCGCGACGGTCGCCGACAGCAGCACGGCCGGGGCGACGAGGGCACGCAGCAGGGCCACGAGGACGAGGAACACGACCCCGAGGATGAGGGGGCGATGACGCCGAAGTCCCGCCACGAGGCGTCCAGGGCGTCGACGTCCTCGGCGACGGCGCCGCCGACGCGGGCGTCCGATCCGGGCACGGCGTGCACGGCGGCCCGGAGGTTCCGGACGGTCTCGAGGGCCGCCGGGCTGCCCGGAAGGGCATCGAGGGGGACCCGGAGGCGCACGAGCGCGTCCTGCTCACCCACCGGGGTGACGCGGGTGACTCCCGGAACCGCGGCGGCCGCCTCCCTGACCGCCTCGGCGGCACCGGCGTTCGCGAGGATCGTCAACGGCGACACCTCACCGGGTGGGAAGTGGGCCGAGAGCACCTCCAGACCCTCGGCGGACTCCGAGGCGACCGTGAAGCGCTCGGTCTGGGTCAGGCCGACGCGGGTGCCGATCATGCCGGCCGCGAGGATGCCGAGGACGACGACCGAGACGGCCACGACGACGACTGGGCGGGCCGTGACGCCGGTGGCCAGGCGCGCGAGCAGCGACGTACGGGTGACCTCCTGTCCGGGGCGTGGCACGAACGGCCAGAAGATCCCCCGCCCGGCGATCGCGAGCAGCGCCGGGAGCAGCGTGAGGGAGGCGGCCAGGGCGATGAGCAGGCCCACCGCGGTCGGCAGCGCCAGACCGAAGGTGCCCGGCGACGTGGCGAGCAGCAGGGTGAGCAGCGCGAGGACGACGGTGAGGTTGCTCGCGACGATGGCCGGCGCGGCCTTGCGCCAGGCGAGGGCGAGGGCCCGCCGATGGTCGTCGTGGCGGCGCAGCTCCTCGCGGTAGCGGGAGACGAGCAGCAGCGCGTAGTTGGTGCCGGCGCCGAAGACCAGGACGCTGACGATGCCCGCGTCGAAGGCGAAACCCCACGTCGCACTCATCTGCGCGGTGAGGGCGGCCACGGCGCGGTCGGCGAGGCCGATGACGATGAGCGGCACCATCCACAGCACGGGGGAGCGGTAGGTGAGCAGCAGGAGCACGGCGACGATGGCGATCGTCGTCGCGAGCAGCCGCAGGTCGGCACCGTCGAACGCGGCGGCGATGTCGACACCGAACGCGGGGCCGCCGGTGACGTAGGTGTCCAGACCGGGCAGCGGGGCGGTGCCGAGCGCCGCACGGACGGCCTCGATCTGAGGGCGCAGCTCCTCGGTCGCGCCCGGCGAGATCGGCAGCGGGGTCATCGCGGCACGCCCGTCCTCCGAGACGAACGCGCGACCGGGCTCGACGCCGAGCGCCGCCGCGGCCTGGCGCGTGGCACCCTCGACAGCGGTGCGGTCGGCGTCGGTGAGCACGGCCCCGTCGTGCCGGAGCGCGAGCACGAGCGCGGGCGCCTCGTCGGCCGCGGGGAAGTGGTCGGCGAGCAACCCTGCGACGACGGCCGACTCGCTGTCGGTCGGCACCGAGGAGAGCGCCGCGGGACTCTCCGCGGAACGGAACGCCCCGATGAGAGCGCCGAGGACGGCGAGGGCGAGCAGCGCGGTGACCCACGCGCCACGGCGGCCGGTGATGGCGGCCGGCAGACGCGGGACGCGAGGGTCCGGCGCCCCGGGCCGGGGATCGGGGTGTGCCTCAGCCGATCGCGAGATGTGGCGCGGCAGTGTCGAACTCGAGCTCATCGGGGGTCCTTCCGGCAGTGGTGGCCGCGGGTCGCGCGACCATGACCTCCAGTGGACCGGCCGGGGCGCCACCGGCACATCGCGCGGACGATGGGTCCGGCGTCCATCGAAGGATGGAGACCGGCCCGGCGAGGCGTGTCCGCGGTCGGTGGGCGACGGTAAGGTCTGTGGCCGTGAGCACCTCCGATCAGCTGCCCTCCCCGCCCGACCGCCCCTTCGGTGAGCGCCTGAGGGAGGCGATGGACGCCCACGGCCCGCTCTGCGCGGGCATCGACCCCCACGCCGCCCTCCTGAGCGCCTGGGGACTGCCCGACGACATCGAAGGACTGGACGCGTTCTCGAGGATTTGCGTCGAGGCGTTCGCCGGTGAGGTCGCCTGTGTCAAGCCGCAGTCGGCGTTCTTCGAGCGGTTCGGCTCCGCGGGCGTCGCGATCCTCGAACGCACCCTGGCCGACCTGCGTGAGGTCGGCACGCTCACCCTCCTCGACGTCAAGCGCGGCGACATCGGCTCGACGATGGGCGGCTACGCCCAGGCCTACCTGGGCGCCACCGCCCCGCTGCGGGCCGACGCGATCACCGTCAGCCCCTACCTCGGTTACGGCTCGCTGCGCCCGGTGCTCGACCTCGCGGCTGAACAGGGGCGGGGCGTCTTCGTGCTCGCGCTCACGTCCAACCCGGAGGGCGCGAGCGTGCAACACGCCCGGCTCGGCGCCGAATCGGTGGCCGGATCGGTGGTCGCGGGCGTCACCGCCGACAACGCGGAGGCCGCGCGGGCCGGCCGGTTGGGCAGCGTCGGCATGGTCGTCGGCGCCACCATCGGGTCGGCGGTCGCCGACCTCGGTCTCGACCTCGCCGCCGCCGACGCGCCGTTGCTGGCGCCCGGCATCGGGGCTCAGGGGGCCACCGCCGAGGACCTGCGCGAGGTCTTCGGCGCGGCCCTGGGCAACGTGCTCGCCTCGAGCAGCCGCGACGTGCTCGGGGCCGGCCCCGACGTCGCGAGTCTGCGTGAGCGGGCCCGGGACGTGGCCGCAGACCTGCGCACGACCCTGTCGACCGGAGGAGACGCGCCGTGACCGAGCGCCCCGAGCAGCCGCAGTCCTCCCCGGCCGCCCCGAACAACCCCGGCGAGTCCCCCGCCGCCTCGGTGCCGGAGGAACTCCTGGAGATCCGGCGCAGCATCGACAACATCGACGCGGCCCTCATCCACCTGCTGGCCGAGCGGTTCAACCACACCCAACGGGTCGGGCGGCTCAAGGCGCGACACGGCCTCCCGCCCGCCGATCCCGAGCGTGAGGCCCTCCAGATCGCCCGCCTACGCACCCTCGCCGGTCATGCCGACCTCGACCCGGACTTCGCCGAGAAGTTCCTCGGATTCCTCGTCGAGGAGGTCATCCGGCATCACCGGGCCATCGCCCGCGAAGAGGCCTCGGGCCGAGGCTCGGACGCAGGCACGGTCACCGACTGAGATCACGACCGTCCGCGGATCTCGGCAGGTCGTACGGGCGTTTCGTTGCACTTTCCGGCCACATTTGGCTAGGTTCGACCCTGACTGGACTCAGACCGACGCATGACCGGGAACTGAAGCCCATCACACCGATCGATTCACTTTTCGCGCCGAGGAGACAACGTGGCACTTCCCCAGCTGACACCCGAGCAGCGCGCCGAGGCTCTCGAGAAGGCTGCTGTGGCTCGTCGCCAGCGGGCCTCGATCAAGAACGCCCTCAAGACCGGCGACACGAGCCTCAAGAAGGTCATCGCCGACGGCAAGAAGGACGACGTCGTCGGCAAGATGAAGGTCTCCTCCCTGCTGGAGTCCATGCCCGGCGTCGGCCGGGTCCGCGCACGTCAGATCATGGACGAGGTCGGTATCTCCGAGACCCGCCGCGTGCGTGGCCTGGGCGCGAACCAGATCGCCGCACTGCTGGAGCGCTTCGGCACCGAGTGAGACCGCAGCCGCAGCACCCGACGGCCTCACCGCGTCGCCTCGTCGTCCTCGCCGGTCCCACGGCGGTCGGCAAGGGCGCGGTGAGTTCGTACATCCGTGAGCACCACCCCGAGGTGTGGCTCTCGGTCTCGGCGACCACGCGGCCACCGCGCCCCGGCGAGGTCGACGGCGAGCACTACCACTTCCTCGACGCCGACACCTTCTCCGCGATGGTCTCGCGCGGTGAGTTCCTCGAGTACGCCGTCGTCCACGGGCGGCACTGGTACGGCACTCCACGGGCCGCGGTCACGAAGCGGCTCGCCGCCGGATCGCCGGTCCTGCTCGAGATCGACCTCTCCGGCGCCCGTCAGGTCCGCCAGTCGATGCCCGACGCGCTGTTCGTCTTCCTCGCCCCGCCGAGCTGGGAGGAACTCGAGCGCCGGTTGGTCGGCCGGGGCACCGAGGGCGAGGAGGAACGCACCCGCCGGCTCGCCACCGCCAAGGTCGAACTGGCCGCCGCGGACGAGTTCGACGTCACCGTCGTCAACGACGAGGTTCGGCGTGCGGCCCGCGAACTCGTATCATTGATGAGTAGCGGCACCGTGCCCGACGCGGGGGCCGCTGACACGACCATCGGGACGACCACCGTTCCCACCGAGGCCGCCGGCCCGCGCTGACGGCCACGCACCACCGACTCCGACGAAACGAGACCCTGCCTGTGTCCGGCACCATCCCGAACCCCGAAGGCATCACCAACCCGCCGATCGACGACCTGCTCGCGATCGCCGACTCCAAGTACGCCCTCGTGATCTACGCCGCCAAGCGCGCGCGCCAGATCAACGCGTACTACAGCCAGCTCTCCGAAGGACTGCTGGAGTACGTGGGGCCGCTGGTCGAGACCGAGATCCACGAGAAGCCGCTGTCGGTGTCCCTGCGCGAGATCAACGACGGCCTGCTCACCTCCACGCCCACCGAAGGCTGAGACCCGTGGCGACGGCGCCCCCGCCGGACAACACGCCCGACCCGGGCCACACCCCCGGGGCCGGCGAGTTCTCCGTCCGGGGGCGCCGCGTCGTGCTCGGTGTCGCCGGTGGCATCGCCGCCTACAAGGCGTGCCTGCTGCTGCGTCTGTTCGCCGAGGCGGGGGCCGACGTCACGGTCGTGCCCACGGCCGCGGCGCTGAAGTTCGTCGGGGCGCCCACCTGGGAGGCCCTCTCGGGCAAGCCGGTCTCGGATCAGGTGTGGGACCGCGTCGAGGAGGTGCCGCACGTGCGCCTCGGCAAGCAGGCCGATCTGGTCGTCGTGGCCCCGGCCACCGCCGACCTCCTGGCCCGTGCCGCGCACGGCCTGGCCGACGACCTGCTCACCAACGTCCTGCTCACCGCGCGCTGCCCGGTGGTGCTCGCCCCTGCCATGCACACCGAGATGTGGGAGCACCCCGCGACGGTCGCCAACTGCTCGACCCTGCGCGAGCGCGGTGTCCACGTCATCGACCCCGCCTCGGGGCGTCTGACCGGCGTCGACACCGGGCCGGGTCGCCTGCCCGAGCCGCAGGAGATCTACGAGGCGTGCCTCGCCATCCTCCAGGCCGATGCGCCCCTCGCCCTCCCCGAGATCTCGACGTCGGACACGGCCGAGCCGTCCGGCGTCTCCGAGATGCCGGAGTCGCCCAGGGCGCAAGGATCCTCGCTGGCCGGACTCGACGTCGTCATCAGCGCAGGCGGCACCCGCGAACCGCTGGACCCCGTGCGCTATCTGGGCAACCGCAGCTCGGGCAAGCAGGGATACGCCCTCGCGACCGTCGCCGCAGCCCGTGGCGCGCAGGTCACCCTCGTCTCCAGCGCCTCCCTGCCGACACCCGCCGGGGTGCGACTGGTCGCGGTCGAGACCGCGCGGGACCTCGAGGCGGCCATGAGCGAGGCCGCGAGGACGGCCGACGTCGTCGTCATGGCCGCGGCCGTGGCCGACTTCCGGCCCGCGACCTACGCCGAGGCCAAGATCAAGAAGACCCAGGCGGCACCCGGCGAGGCCGAGCCGGAGGACGCACCCGTCGTCGAACTCGTCCGCAACCCCGACATCCTCGCCGGCCTCGTGCGCGAGCGGGACTCCCGGCGCGAACGCTCCGGTGAGCCCGGCCCGCTCATCGTCGGGTTCGCCGCCGAGACCGGTGACGCCGAGGGCGACGTCCTGCACCACGCGCGGGCCAAGCTGGCACGCAAGGGCTGTGACCTGCTCGTGGCCAACGAGGTCGGCGTCGGGGTCACCTTCGGCCAGGACGACACCACCGTCCACGTGCTCGGACCGGGCGGCACCCTGCTCGCGCAGGCCGGCCCGACCACCAAGGCGGCCGCCTCGGCCGCCGTGCTGGACGCCGTGGAAGACGCGCTGCGCGACCGTCCCCGACGCTTTGTAGACTCGACCCTCGACCGCTGAGCCACCCGCCGGGTCGTCCCCACCAGTGAGGAGTTCCCACCCGTGTCCCGACTGTTCACCTCCGAGTCCGTCACCGAGGGTCACCCCGACAAGATCTGCGACCAGATCAGTGACTCCATCCTCGACGCGATGCTCGAGCAGGACCCCCACGCGCGTGTCGCCGTCGAGACGATGGTGACGACCGGACTCGTCCACGTCGCCGGGGAGGTCGCGACCACCGGATACGTCGACATCCCCAGCCTGGTGCGCAAGACCATCATCGGTATCGGGTACGACAGCTCCGTCAAGGGATTCGACGGCCGCACCTGCGGCGTCGAGATCTCCATCGGCGAGCAGAGCCGCGACATCGCCCAGGGTGTCGACACCGCGTACGAGAACCGCACCGGTGGCGTCGACCCCCTCGACAAGCAGGGCGCCGGCGACCAGGGCCTGATGTTCGGGTACGCCACCGACGAGACCCCCGAGTACATGCCGCTGCCGATCTTCCTCGCGCACCGGCTCGCCGAGCGGCTCACCGCCGTGCGCAAGTCGGGCCAGATGGCCTACCTGCGTCCCGACGGCAAGACCCAGGTCACGATCGCCTACAACGGCGACCAGGCCGTCTCGCTCGACACCCTCGTCCTGTCGACCCAGCACGCCGAGGACGTGAGCCTCGAGGCGCTGCTGCAGCCCGACGTCGAGAAGCTCATCATCAAGCCCGTCCTGGAGGAGCTCGCCGACTCCGGTGTCGGCATGAACGTCGAGGACTACCGCCTGCTCGTCAACCCGACCGGCAAGTTCGTCGTCGGTGGCCCGATGGGCGACGCGGGCCTGACCGGCCGCAAGATCATCGTCGACACCTACGGCGGCATGGCCCGCCACGGTGGTGGCGCGTTCTCGGGCAAGGACCCCTCGAAGGTCGACCGCTCGGCCGCCTACGCCACCCGCTGGGTCGCCAAGAACGTCGTCGCCGCCGGTCTGGCCAAGCGCTGCGAGGTCCAGACCGCCTACGCCATCGGCAAGGCCCAGCCGGTCGGCCTGTACGTCGAGTGCTTCGGCACCGAGACCAAGCCGTTGGAGGAGATCCAGAAGGCCATCACCACGGTGTTCGACCTGCGCCCGGCCGCCATCGTCGACCAGCTCGACCTGCTGCGTCCGATCTACAAGGCCACCGCCGCGTACGGCCACTTCGGCCGCACCACCGCCGACGGTGTCGTCAACCCCTTCACCTGGGAGAAGACGAACCGCGTCGAGGAGCTGCAGCGCGCGATCAACGGCTGAGGTCTCCCCACCACGCGGTTCCCTCACGCACTCGCGACGACCCGGTAGGCCTGGCCTACCGGGTCGTCGCGGATGCGGGTGGAATCAGGCTGTGGTGCCGGGCTCGAGGCGCGCTCCGGAGTCGATGACGACGCCGCGGCCGACACGGCTCTGCCGGCCCACGAGGGAGACGTCCTCCTCGGCGGGCAGGCGGTCGCCGGTCTCCACGCCGATGCGGGCGTCCCGCTCGATCTCGACCTGGTGGTCGACGATCGCTGTGCCGACGAAGGCCCCGGCGCGGATCGTCACGTCCTCGAAGACGACGCTGTCGACCACCTCGGCCCCGGCCTCGACGACCACACCCGGACCCAGCACGCTGCGCACGACGCGGCCGGCGACGTCGCATCCGGGGAGACCATCGAGTCGACGAGGTCGGCACCCTCGCTGACGAGGGCCGCGGGCCGGTTGGTGGTCGCTCCGAGCAGGGGGCGTCGCGGGTCGTCGAACACGTCGATGCGACCGGCGAGCAGATCGCGGTGGGCGCGCAGGAACGACTCCGGACGGCCGACGTCGCGCCAGTAGCCGGTGTGCGGGTGCACGACGACCGTGCCCTGCTCGATGAGGTGGGGCAGGAGCTTGTCGCCGAAGTCGCCGAGCCCGGTGTCGCCGGCCTCGGACTCGTCGTCACGGTCGTGCAGCTCACCCAGCGCCCGCATGAGGGTGTCCGGGTCGTAGGCGAAGACCTCGGTCGCGACGATCGAGGACGCCGGGCGGGTGGGCTTGTACTGCAGCCCCGAGACGCGCGTGCCCGGCACGCTCGGGTCGCCGTCCACCTCGACGACGGCGTGATTGACGGCCTCGGTCTTGGAGAGGTCGTAGGTGAGGATCGTGACGTCGGCGCCGGCCTCGAGGTGGGTGTCGACGAGGTCGCCGTAGTCGGCCGCGTAGACGTGATCGGCCGAGAGGACGAGCACGACGTCGGGCTCGTGGTGGCGGATCTCGTGCCGGAACCGGCGCAGGAGATCGGCGTTACCCGTGGCGAACCCGCTGCGTTCGGGTCCGCGGCCCTCCTCGGGGCCGATGACGAGCAACCCACCGCGGGTGCGGTCGAGGTCCCACGGCCGGCCGCCGCCGACGGCACGTTCGAGCGAGGACGCGTGGTACTGGACGCACATGAGGATGTCGTCGATCCCGCTGTGCCGCAGGTTGGACAGGGGGAAGTCGATGAGGCGGTGGGTCCCCCCGAAGGGCAGGACGGGTTTGGGCCGCTCTCGGGTGAGCACGTCCATCCGGCTACCGCGGCCGCCGGCGAGGATCATCGCGAGAACGTGGGGAGATCGCATGGGTCGTTTCTACCGCCTCCCGAGTTCCGCCGCGTGTCGAGGGGGCCGGACTTCGGCGGCGCGGGGACCCCTGGGCGGCACGGGAGCCCGGGTGGACACGCCGTGGCCGCGCGGGGCGCGACGAAGGGTTGTCGGCGGGAAGGGGTAGAAACGGGGTATGGCATCGGACGCAGGCGCGCAGCAGGCCCTGGTCGCCGTGCCCGCGACGCCCGAACGGTCCGGACACGCGCAGGGGGCAGCGGAGGCACCGACACCCGAGTCGCCCGTGGCCCTCGTGGCGGTTCAGGTGCCCCTGCCGCACCTCGACCGGGGTTTCGAGTACCGCGTGCCGGCCGAGTTCGACGACGGTGCGGTCCCGGGTGCCCGGGTCAAGGTGCGGTTCGCCGGGCGGGAGGTCGACGGTGTCGTCCTCGAACGGCGGGCACGTCCCGAGCACGCGGGCAGGCTCGCCGACCTGCGGCGGGTCGTCAGTCCCGAGCCGGTGCTCACCCCCGAGATCGCGACGCTGGCCCGCACGGTCGCCGACCGGCACGCCGGCACCTTCGCCGACGTCCTGCGCCTGGCGGTGCCACCCCGGCACGCCCAGGCCGAGAAGGCGCTGACGGCTCGGCCCCCGCAGGCGCCGGTCGATCCGCAGGTGCCCGCGGGCGACGCGGCTCCGTCGGTGGGTGATCCGCCGGGACCGGTGGTCGATCCGCCGGGACCGGGGGTGCCGGCTCACCGCCCGACGCGGAGGTCGTCCCCGCGCCGACGCCGGGCCCGTGGGGTCGCTATCCCGCTGGGGAGAGCTTTCTGCGGCGCATCACCGCGGGTGAGGGGCCGTGGGCGGCGTGGTCGGCGTTGCCGACGACCGATCCCGACCTCGACTGGCCCGCGGCGCTGGCCGCGGCCGCGGCGGCGACGCTCGCAGGCGGTCGAGGAGTGGTGCTGGTCGTGCCGGATCACCGCGACGTCGCCCGCGTGGACGCGGCCCTGCTCGCCGTGCTCGGCAAGGGACGCCACGTGCGTCTGACCGCGGATCAGGGTCCCCAGGCCCGGTACACCGCCTGGCTGTCGGTGCTGCGTGGCCACGTGTCCTGCGTGGTCGGCACCCGGGCCGCCGCGTACGCACCGGTGGCCGACCTCGGTCTGGTCGCCTGGTGGGACGACGGCGACGACCTGCACGCCGAGCCCCGCGCCCCGTACGCGCACATGCGGGAGGTCCTGCGCGCCCGCGCCGAGCAGACCGGGGCCGCCCTGCTCGTCGGAGGGTTCGCGCGGTCGGTCGCCGTCGAGCAGTGGGTCGTCTCCGGCCTGGTCCGCGAGATCGTGCCCGAGCCGGCCGACCGTCGTCGCCTCGCGCGGGTGCACGTCGTCGGTGAGGGACACGACCAGGAGCGCGACGGTCCGGGGGCGCACGCCCACCTGCCCTCGGCCGCGTGGCGCGCCGCCCACGCCGCGTTGGAGTCGGGGCCGGTGCTCGTCCAGGTGCCGCGGCGTGGGTACCTGCCCTCCCTCTCGTGCCAGGAGTGCCGGACGCCGGCGCGGTGCCCGCACTGCCACGGCCCCCTCGCGCTCCCCGGCCCGAACGTGCCCCCCGAATGCCGGTGGTGCGGGCGATCACCGGTCGCCTTCACCTGTGTCCACTGCGGATCGCACCGCTGGCGCAGCAGCGTCGTCGGTGCCCACCGCACGGCCGAAGAGCTGGGTCGGGCCTTTCCGGGAGTCCCGATCCGCACCTCCGGGTCGCCCGAGGTCCTCGAGCGGGTCGAGAACCGCCCGGCCCTCGTCATCGCCACCCCGGGCGCCGAGCCCTACGCCGAGGGCGGCTACGCGGCCACGCTGCTGCTCGACGCCTGGGCCAACATCGACCGCCCGAGGCTGGACGCGGGGGAGGAGGCGCTGCGCCGGTGGCTGACGGCCGCGGCCCTCACACGCGACGCGGCGGCCGGTGGCGTCGTCGTGCTCGCCGGTGCACCCACCCACACCCCGCTGCCGGTGGTCGAGGCCCTGATCCGGTGGAATCCGGAGTGGTTCGCCCGCCGGGAGCTGGCCGAACGCGAGGAGCTGTCGCTGCCGCCCACGGTGTGGATGGCCCGCCTGTCGGGCAGCCAGGCCGGCGTGCGCGCCATCGCCGACGAGTTCGTGGCCGACCTGCGCGACGTCGTCGAGGTCGATCGCCTCGGGCCGATCCCGGTGGGGGAGGAGGTCCACCTGCTGCTCCGGGTCCCGCTCGCCCACGCGGCGGCGGCCACCGCGGCGCTGGCGGCCATCCGACGCACGCGCAGTGCCCGCAAGGAGCGTGACCAGGTCGCCGTCCGCCTCGGCGTGACCGACGTCGGATGATCAGGCTCGTCCGGCCGTCTCCTAGACTGGCGCGTGCGCGCCGCCCGGCCTCCCGGCCGACCGCGCCACGATCGATGCGGGAATCGGCTCGCCTGCGGCCCGAATCGCCATCCCGGCACCACCCCACCCGTTCCCACCCGCGAAGGACCCGCGTGACGACCCTCGACATCCGCCGCCTGGGCGATCCGGTGCTGCGTACCCGGGCGAGCGAGGTCACCGACTTCGACGCCGAACTGCGCGGCCTCGTGCAGGACCTCACCGACTCGATGCTCGAGGCTCCCGGCGCGGGACTCGCGGCCCCGCAGATCGGGGTGGGGTTGCGGGTGTTCACCTACCACGTCGACGGCGTCCTCGGCCACGTCGTCAACCCCGTGCTCAGCCTCGAGGGCGATCTCGAGGAGACCGAGGAGGGATGCCTGTCCATCCCCGGACTGCAGGCGATGCCCCCGCGTGCCCCCCGGGCCGTCGCCACGGGGTTCGACCAGCACGGCGAGCCCGTCCGGATCGAGGGGACCGCCCTGCTCGCGCAGTGCTTCCAGCACGAGACCGACCACCTCGACGGGGTGCTGTTCATCGACCGGCTCGACCCGGTGGCGCGACGTCGCGCGCTCAAGGTCATCCGGTCGGCGTCGTGGGCGGGCGAGGTCGTCGTCAAGGAGAACCCGCACGGCAGGAGGGCCTGATGCGCGTCGTGTTCGCCGGCACCCCCGAGGTGGCCGTCCCGTCCCTGGAGGCCCTCATCGCCTCGGGCCACGAGGTCCTCGCCGTCGTCACCCGCCCGGACGCCCGGGCCGGTCGCGGTCGGGGCCTGCGGCCCAGCCCGGTGCGGGTGTGCGCGCAGGAGGCGGGGATCGAGGTGCTCACCCCCACCACGGTGCGTGACCCGGAGTTCCTCGCACGGTTGACCGACCTGGCCCCGGACGCCGCCCCCGTCGTCGCGTACGGCAACATCGTCCCCCCGGCCGCGCTCGACATCCCCGCGCACGGCTGGATCAACCTGCACTTCTCGCTGCTGCCCGCGTGGCGCGGCGCCGCTCCCGTCCAGCACTCGCTCATCGCCGGCGAGGCCGAGACCGGGGCGTGCACGTTCCTGCTGGAAGAGGGCCTCGACACCGGGCCGATCCTCGATCACCTGCGCGTCGACGTCGACCCGGACGAGACCGCGGGCGAGGTGCTCTCCCGGCTCGCCGTGGCCGGGGCCCGGCTGCTCGTCTCCACCCTGGACGCCCTCGAGGACGGGACGGCGACGCCGCAGGCGCAGGAGGGCGAGCCCAGCTACGCCCCCAAGCTCACCCGGGAGGACGCCCGCATCCACTGGGCCGACCCGGCGCGCGCGGTGCGCAACCGGGTGCGCGGATGCACCCCCGCCCCGGGCGCGTGGACGATGTTCCGCGGCGCCCCGCTCAAGGTGCTCGCGACGTCGGAGGCCGGGCCGGAGCGCGCGGGCGCGACCCTCGCGCCCGGAGAGATCGAGGCGGGTCGGGCCCACGTGCTCGTCGGCACCGGTGACGGGCCGATCGAGCTGACGACGGTGCAACCGCAGGGCAAGAAGCCGATGGCCGCAGCCGACTGGGCCCGGGGCGTCCGGGTGGATCAGGAGACGTTCGATGTCTGAGAACGAACCGGACCGTCCGGACCGCCGCCACGACCGTCGCGGCGGTGGCCGTCCCGAACGCCGGGAGCGGCCCGGCACCGGGCGGGTCGGGTACGGCGGCCAGGCGCGACGCACCGATCCGGGCAAACGCTCCTCCCAGCGACCCTCGGAGCGTCGCCGGCACGCGGACCCGGCCCGATCCGTCGCGTACGAGACCCTGCGGGCCGTGAGCGACGGCGCCTACGCCAACCTCGAGCTGCCGGGGCGGCTGCGGCGGGCCCACCTGGGCGGGCGTGATGCGGCCTTCGCCACCGAACTCGTCTACGGCGTGACCCGCATGCGCGGTTTCTACGACGCCGTGCTCGCGCGCTGCTCGGACCGGGCTCCGGTCGACATGGACCCGCCCGTGCTCGACGTGCTCCGGCTCGGCGTGCACCAGTTGCTCGGCATGCGGGTGCCCGCGCACGCGGCCGTCGACGCCACCGTGGGCCTGACCCGGGGTGAGATCGGGGCCGGTGCCGCCTCCTTCGTCAACGCCGTCCTGCGCCGGGTCAGCGAGACACCCGCCGAGGACTGGATGGGCCTCGTGGCCCCCGGCGCGGGGCGGCGGGCCGAGGGCACCGACGACGGCGCGTTCGAGGCACCGACGAGCCTGGAGGACGTCGGCGTCGCCCACAGCCACCCGGGGTGGATCGTGCGGGCCCTGCGGGCGGCCCTGCTCGCGCACGGGGCGAGCACCCCCGAGACCGTCGACGCCGACCTGCTCGATCTGTTGCACGCCCACAACGTGCCGGCCGACGTCACCCTCATCGCCCGGCCCGGACTCCTCGAGGTCGAGGACCTGCTGGAGGCGGGGGCGTCGCCGGGCACCCTGTCGCCGTACGCGGCGATCCTCACCGAGGGCGGAGACCCCGGCGGGTTCCCGGCCGTGCGTGACGGGCGGGCCGCGGTGCAGGACGAGGGGTCGCAGGTGCTGGTCCTGGCCCTGGTGGAGGCCTACGACCGGCTCGTGGCGCCGGGCGCCTCCGAGCCGCGCTGGTTGGACCTGTGCGCCGGCCCCGGCGGCAAGGCCGGTCTGCTGGCCGCGCTGTCCATCCCGCGCGGGGCGACGCTGTTCGCCAACGAGACCAGCGAGCACCGCGCCGAGCTCGTGGAGTCCGCGGTCGGTGCGGCCATGGACGCCGGCGCCGAGGTGTTCGTCGGTGTGGGCGACGGGCGACGGATCGGGGCGGAGGAGCCGAACTCCTTCGACCTCGTGCTCATCGACGCCCCGTGCACCGGCCTGGGGGCCCTGCGCCGTCGCCCCGACGCCCGCTGGCGGCGCACCCCCGCCGACGTGGGCGACCTCACCGCCCTGCAGGAGGACCTGCTCTCCTCCGGTCTGGACGCGCTCCGGCCCGGCGGCGTCCTCGGGTACGCCACCTGCAGTCCGCACGAGGCCGAGACGATCCAGGTCGTGAACCGCGTCACGCGGGGACGCGCGGATGTCGAACTCCTCGACGCCGGGCGGCTGCTCGACTCGATCAGCCGATCGGGTCATGTCACTGCAGGTCGTGGGTCCTTCGTTCAGTTGTGGCCGCACGTCGAGGGCACCGATGCGATGTTCTTCGCGGTCATGAGGCGTCGAGAGGCCCCGGCAGGCGACCTCTGACGAATGCTTGATCGTTCACAACGGGTGCCGATGAGGGGGCGACGCGGTAGATCCGCCGACCCTTGTCGATCGCGTCTGGCGATGCGCGGGTCTTAGGCTGAGACATCGGAGAAACCATGAGAATCTTGCGCCCTCGAGAGAACGGGGCGAGTGCCACCACCACTTCGCAGGACGAGCTCGTCCACTACGTCGAGGCCCTCGACACCGTGGCGGACCGTCTGTCCAAGGCGACGACGCCCGATCAGGTCCTCCAGACCGCGATGGACGTCGTTCGCGACGCCTTCCACATGAACTACGCGTCGGTGTGGTGGATCCAACCAGGATCCAACGCCCTGACGTTCCGGACGGAGTCGGGCAACGTCGGTGAGGAGTTCCGCCGCGTGACGATGTCGGCGTCCTTCCCCCGCGGTGTCGGTCTGGCCGGCCGCTCCTGGGCGGAGAAGAAGCTCGTCTTCGCGCCCGATCTGTCGCAGGTGACCGACTGTGTGCGCGCCCCTGTCGCCGCGCGCAGCGGCATCCTCGCCGCCGTCTCCTTCCCGCTGTTCCAGGAGGGCGAGGTCGTCGGCACCATGGACTTCATGGCCGACCCCGAGCACACGCCGGGCCCGATCCGCATCACCGTGCTCTCCACCGTGGGCAAGCTCGTGTCGCAGTCGCTGGAGCGGGTGCTCACCGTCGAACGTCGCGCCGAGACCGACAAGGACATGCACGCGATCAACGAGGTCGTCGTCAAGGTCAACGCCGCGCACTCCGAGGACGAGGCCGTCCGGGTCGCCCTGGAGACCGTCCGCAGCGAGCTCGGCTGGGTCTACGGCTCGTACTGGACCATCGACGACGGTGACCGCGTCCTCAAGAACGCCCAGGAGTCCGGCGACGCCGGCGAGGAGTTCAAGTCGGTCACGCGCACGGCGACGTTCGCCGAGGGCGTGGGTCTGGCCGGTCGTACCTGGTCGACGCGGGACCTCGTCTTCGAGCCCGACATCGGCCTGGTCACCGACTGTGTGCGCGCACCGGCTGCTCAGCGTGCGGGCGTCAAGTCCGGTGTGTCGATGCCGATCGTCGTGGCCGGCAAGGTCGTCGGCACCATCGACTTCTTCGCGCTGCGCGAGATCATCCTGTCCGCCGACCGCGAGAACGCGCTGCGCAACACGGCCCGCCTGCTCTCCAGCGCGATCGAGCGTCACCGCGCGACGGCGCGCACCCGGCACGCCGGTGAGGAGCTGATGAGCTCGATCACCGAGGTCGAGAAGAACGTGCTCGAGGCCTCCGACGTCGCCAACGACGCGCAGAAGCTCACGCAGGACGCCAGCGGCATCGTCGCCCGCCTCAACACGAGCAGTGTCGAGATCGGCAACGTGGTCAAGGTCATCACGAGCATCGCCGAGCAGACCAACCTGCTGGCCCTCAACGCGACCATCGAGGCCGCCCGCGCCGGTGACGCCGGCAAGGGCTTCGCCGTCGTCGCCAACGAGGTGAAGGATCTGGCGCGCGAGACCGCGAAGGCGACCGAGGAGGTCGACGCCCGCGTCACGGCGATCCAGTCCGACGCCGGCAGCGTCGTCTCGGCGCTGCAGCAGGTGGCCGAGACCGTCGAGCGCATCAACGACGCGCAGAACATCATCTCCGGCGTGCTGACCGAGCAGAACGCGGTGACCCGCAGCGTGCTCGAGCAGAGCTGACCCGGGCGCACAGAAGACCCGGCTCGGACCGTCTCCACTGCGGAGGCGGTCCGAGCCGGGTTTCTGCGTGTGTCGGGGGCGAGAGGCCCCGCACCGCGCCTCGGGGGTGCCCGTGCCTCGCGATAGCCTGCGGACGTGCAGATCTCCCCGAGCATCCTCTCCGCCGACTTCGCCAACCTCCAGAGCGAACTCGACGCGATCGGCAACGCCGACTGGGCCCACGTCGACGTCATGGACGCCCACTTCGTGCCCAACCTCACCCTCGGCCTGCCCGTCGTGGAGTCGCTGATCGAGGTCAGTCCGGTGCCCATCGACTGCCACCTGATGATCGAGGACCCCGACCGGTGGGCGCCGCCGTACGCCGAGGCGGGCGCCAAGTCGGTGACCTTCCACATCGAGGCCGCGCAGGATCCCGTCACGCTGGCGAGGGCCCTGCGCTCCGCGGGTGCGCGGGCGAGCATGGCACTCAAGCCGGGAACCCCGTGGGAGCCGTACGAGGAGCTGCTTCCCGAGCTCGACATGGTGCTCGTCATGACCGTCGAGCCGGGGTTCGGCGGTCAGGCGTTCATGGCCGACATGATGCCTAAGGTGCGGGCCGTGCGGGAGTCCGTGCGTCGGTACGGCGGCGAGATCTGGATCCAGGTCGACGGGGAGTCTCCGCCGCCACGATCGAGCAGTGCGCCGACGCCGGTGCCGACGTTTTCGTGGCGGGATCGGCCGTCTACAACGCCGAGGACGCCGCTGCCAACATCGACGGCCTGCGCGCCCTGGTCACGGGCCACCGTCGCGGCTGAGACCGAGGGCGCCCGAGACGCTGCGGCGATGGCATACTGGTCGGCACGTGCTCCGGGGTCGGTGTAATTCCGAGCCGGCGGTGACAGTCCGCGACCCGCGTCCGCGTCGTCCTTCGGGAGGACCGGGCCGGTTGATCTGGTGGAACTCCAGGACCGACGGTGAAAGTCCGGATGGGAGGCGCACGTGTTGCGTCGGGATGTCCGCGCGCCCTCGTGGCTGCGGCGTCCCGGGCACTGTTCGCCTCCCATGCTCCGACCCCGGAACGAGAGTGGGTAGGAGGCCGACATGGGCGCCGGATCGGCGATGCGCGACGTGCTGCTGATGCGGCGCGCCCTGACGTTGGCCGCCCGCGGCCCGGTGGCCGATCCCAATCCCCGTGTCGGTGCGGTGATCCTCGACACCGGCGGACGGGTCGTCGGCGAGGGCCACCACGAGGGCGCGGGGACCGATCACGCCGAGGCCGTCGCGCTCGCTGCGGCGGGCGAGCGGGCGCGCGGCGGGGCCTGCTACGTCACCCTCGAACCGTGCGACCACGTGGGGCGCACCCCGGCCTGCTCCAAGGCGTTGATCCGGACGGGCGTGAGTCGGGTCGTCGTGGCGTGCCCGGACCCCAACCCCGCCGCGGACGGCGGAATCGAACGTCTCCGCGATGCGGGGATCGCCGTCGATGTCGGCCTGCTCGGAGAAGAGGCCGCGCTGCTCAACCGCGAGTGGCTGCACGCGATCGGCCACGGGCGTCCCTTCGTCACGTGGAAGGTCGCCTCCACGCTGGACGGGCGGATCGCCGCCGCCGACTCCACGAGCCGGTGGATCACCGGGAGAAAGGCCCGCCGCGACGTGCACGACCTGCGCTCCCGCGTCGGCGCGATCCTCGTCGGCACCGGCACGGCGCTGGCCGACGACCCCTCGCTCACCGTGCGCGGCGACGACGGGACCCCGGTGGCCCGGCAGCCGCTGCGCGTCGTCATGGGGCAGCGGTGCGAGCAACTCCCCGCCTCCGCCCGCCTGCGTGACGACTCCGCGCCCACGCTGTTCCTGCCGACCCGCGACCCCCGCGCGGCGCTGGACGCCCTCGCGGGCGAGCACGTGCGGCACGTCCTGCTCGAGGGCGGGGCCACCCTCGCCGCCGCGTTCTGGCGGGCGGGTCTGATCGACGAGGTCGTCGCCTACCTCGCTCCGGCCCTGCTCGGCGCCGGCCCGGCCGTGCTCGCCGATTTCGGCGTCGCCACCATCGACGACGCCGTGCGCCTCCGCCTCACCGACGTCCGGCAGGTGGGTGACGACGTGCGCATCGTGGCCCGTCCCGTGGCCGGCACCGCCGACCCGCCCGACGCCTCACCCGAAGCCCCCAGACCGACGACGACCCCCAGACAGACCGAGGAAGGTCCTGATGTTCACCGGAATCGTGGAAGAGCTCGGCCGGATCGACTCCGTGCAGCGGCAGGGCGACTCGGCCGTCCTGCGCATCGAGGGCCCCCTGGTCGTCTCCGACGCCACGCACGGCGCGTCCATCGCCGTCAACGGCGTCTGCCTCACCGTCGTCGAGCACGACGCGGCGGGATTCTCCGTCGACGTCATGGCCGAGACCCTGGAGCGCAGCAGTCTCGCCGCCGTCGAACCGGGTTCGCGGGTCAACCTCGAACGCGCGATGCGGGCCGACGGGCGCTTCGGGGGTCACATCGTCCAGGGGCACGTCGACGGGACAGCCACCCTGCGCTCACGCGTGCCGGGCGAGCGGTGGGAGGTCCTCGAGTTCGACCTGCCGCCGGCGCTGTCGCGGTACGTGGTCGAGAAGGGCTCGATCACCGTCGACGGTGTCTCGCTCACCGTGGTCTCGGTGACCGATGCGACGTTCACCGTCAGCCTCATCCCCACCACGCTCGAGCTCACCACCTTGGGCGCCCTGAGGCAGGGCGACGTCGTCAACCTCGAGGTCGACGTCATCGCCAAGTACGTCGAGCGTCTGATCGTGGCCGGCGCGCCCGAGGCGGCCTGCGAGCCGCTCTCCGACGGCGACCTCGACCCCGGGCGGGAGCACCGCGCGTGACCGAGACCCTGCTGCGTCTGTTCGACGCCTCGATCGAGATCGGCGGCTATCCCCTCTACTGGCGGGAGATCGTCGGCAACCTCTTCGGGTTTGCCTCGGCCGTCGGCGGTCTGCGTCGTCGTGTGTGGGCCTGGCCGGTGGGCATCATCGGCAACGTCCTGCTGTTCACGGTGTTCATCGGTGCGGCGTTCGCGTTGCCCGACGGCCGCCATCCGCTCTACGGCCAGGCCTTCCGTCAGGTCTTCTTCGTCATCACGAGCCTGTACGGCTGGTGGCGCTGGAACACCGTGCGTCGGGGCCGGGCCGCGGACGAGCCGGCGATCACCCCGCGCTGGGCCACGACGTCGGAGCGGATCGGGTACCTCGCGGCAGCGCTGGTGGGCGTCGTCGTCGCGCAGGCGGTGTTCGCCTCCGTCGGCGCCGGATGGCCCGCGCCCCGCTGGTACTACTGGGCCGACGCCTGGATCTTCGTCGGGTCGATCCTGGCCACCTACGCCATGGCCCGCGGCTGGACCGACTTCTGGCTGGCCTGGATCGCGGTCGACCTCGTGGGGATCCCCCTGCTGTGGGTCTCGGACTACTACCCCTCCGCGGTGCTGTACGCGGTCTACGGCGCTCTGGTGGTGTACGGATTCGTCGTGTGGAAGCGTGCGGCGATGAGAGAAGGAGCATCGACATGACCTCCGGCGACGAGTCCCACGACGTCCCCCACATCCCGACGGCCGCTGTCACACCGCCGTTCGCACCGATCGAGGACGCCCTGGCGGCGTTGCGTGAGGGGCGCCCGGTCCTCGTCCTCGACGACGCCGACCGCGAGAACGAGGGCGACGTCGTCGTCGCCGCCGAGACGCTCACCGACGCCTGGACGGCCTGGATGATCCGGCACGGCTCGGGGTACGTGTGCGCGCCGATGCCTGCGGAGTGGGCCGACCGGCTCGACCTGCCGCTCATGGTCGAGGACAACCAGGACTCGCTGCGCACGGCCTACACCGTCACCTGCGACGCCCGGGTCGGGGTGACCACGGGCATCAGCGCCGCCGATCGGGCGACGACGATCCGGGCGCTGGGCGACCCGGAAAGCACGGCGGCCGACCTCATCCGCCCCGGCCACGTCGTCCCGCTGCGGGCGCGCCCCGGTGGGGTGCTCGCGCGGCGCGGGCACACCGAGGCCACCGTCGACCTGTGCCGGCTGGCGGGCCTCGCGCCGGTGGGAGCGATCGCCGAACTCGTCAACGACGACGGCACGATGATGCGCGCGCCCGCGGTGATCGAGCTCGGCGCCGAGCACGGGTTGCCCGTCGTGACGATCGCCGACCTCGCCGAACACCGGGCCCGACACGACCGGGTGGTCCGCACGGCCACGACCCGGCTCCCCACCGAGGACGGGGAGTTCACCATGCTCGGCTACCTCGACCTGCTCACCGGCGCCGAGCACGTGGCGCTGGTCAGCCCCGAGGGCCTGCGCGGTGGACGCCCCGACGGCACGGTGCTGACGAGGATCCACTCCGAGTGCCTCACCGGTGACGCGCTCGGCTCGCGCCGGTGCGACTGCGGCCCCCAGTTCCGGGCCGCGCGCTCCATCGTGGGCGGCGAGGGCGGCGTCATCGTCTACCTGCGCGGCCACGAGGGGCGCGGCATCGGGCTGCTCGCCAAGCTGTCGGCCTACGAACTGCAGGACGCGGGCGCCGACACCGTCGAGGCCCAGACCCGCCTCGGCCTGCCCATCGACGCCCGGGAGTACGGCGCGGCGGCGGCCATCCTGCGTGATCTCGGCGCGGAGAACATCGTGGTGCTCACCAACAACCCGGAGAAGTCCGAGAGCCTCGTGGACGCCGGGTTCACCGACGTGACGACGCGGCCGTTGCACGCGGGGGTCAACCCCGACAACCTGCGCTACCTGCGCACCAAGGCAGACCGGATGCGGCACGCGATCACCGAGGACGACCTCGACGTCGACCCTGCCGTCGTGCGCCCGGGCCCCATCGAGAACGACCAGCGCAAGGAGCTGTCATGAGTGGATCAGGATCTCCCGAGATCACCGTCGACGGGAGCGGGCTGCGCGTCGCGATCGTCGCCGCGTCCTGGCACACCCAGGTCATGGACGGACTCGTCGCGGGCGCGCAGCAGACGCTCAGCGAGGCGGGGTGTGCGCAGACGACGCTCGTCCGCGTCCCCGGCAGCTTCGAACTGCCCGTCGTGGCACGGGCGCTGGCCGCCGAGTACGACGCGGTCGTCGCGCTCGGCGTCGTCATCCGTGGCGGGACTCCCCACTTCGACTACGTGTGTCAGGCGGCCACCTGGGGACTCACCCAGGTGGCGTTGGAGACCGGGACGCCGATCGGCTTCGGTGTGCTGACCTGCGACGACGAGCAGCAGGCGCTCGACCGGGCCGGTCTGGCCGGCAGCAGTGAGTCCAAGGGGCACGAGGCGGCGACCGCCGCGCTCGCCACGGCGCGGACGCTGGCCGACCTGCGCTGAGGAGCGCCGGTTCGCCATGCGAACCCGTGGTCGGGCGTGGCGAGGTCTGCCGATAGGCTCCCGCCGTGAAGACCTTTGAGCAGATGTACGCGGAGATCCTCGACAAGGCTGCCAACCGGCCCGAAGGCTCCCGTACCGTCACCGAGCTCGACGCCGGGGTGCACTTCATCGGCAAGAAGGTCGTCGAGGAGGCCGCCGAGGTGTGGATGGCGGCCGAACACGAGGGCGACGACCGATCGGCCGAGGAGATCAGCCAGTTGCTGTACCACACACTGGTGCTGATGGTGGCCCAGGGAATCACGCTGGAGGACGTCTACCAGCATCTGTGAGGGCGGCCGGGTGGATCGGCGATGCGCACCGCGCCTCGCGCCGTGCCCGCCGAGCCCCGACCGTCCTCGTCCTCGCCCGCCGAGTCCTCGTCCCACAGGAGATGTCCCATGCTGCGCGTCGCCGTCCCCAACAAGGGGTCCCTGTCCGAAATGGCCGTCGTCATGCTCAAGGAGGCCGGCTACACCGTCCGGCGCGACTCCAAGGAGCTCGTCCTCGTCGACGCCGACAACGACATCGAGTTCTTCTACCTCCGTCCGCGCGACATCGCGGTGTACGTCGGATCGGGCACGCTGGATGCCGGCATCACCGGCCGTGACCTGCTGTTGGACTCCGGCGCCAACGCGAGCGAGGTGCTCCGGCTGGGCTTCGCCCGCTCGACGTTCCGCTTCGCCTCGGTCCCCGGTGTCGCCGAGTCCGCCGCCGACCTCGCCGGCAAGCGCATCGCGACGTCCTACGCGGGCCTGGTGCGCGCCCACCTCGCCGAGCGCAGCATCGAGGCCGAGGTCGTGCGCCTGGACGGTGCCGTCGAGACGTCGATCACCCTCGGGGTGGCCGATGTCATCGCCGACGTCGTCGAGACGGGCACCACTCTGCGCAACCAGGGCCTGGTCACCTTCGGGGAGCCGATCCTCGTCAGCGAGGGTGTGCTCGTCGCCCGTCCCCAGCCCACGCAGGAGGACCGGCTCGAGGTGCTCAAGCGGCGTCTGTCGGGCGTCATCACCGCGCGCACGTACGTGATGATGGATTACGACATCCGCGTGGAGCTCATCGACCGGGCCACCAAGATCACCCCGGGCCTGGAGTCGCCGACGGTGTCGCCGCTGCACCACGAGGGTTACGTCGCCGTGCGTGCGATGGTGCCGCGCAAGGGCATGAACCGGATCATGGACGAGCTGTACGGGCTCGGCGCCCGGGGCATCCTCGTCACCGACATCGCCGCCTGCCGTCTCTGAGGCGGGTCATCGTGGTCGCGGGGCGACCGGAACAGGAGCAGACTGCACACCATGGCGAGCGAGCGTCGACGTAGTCCTTACGCGGTGATCCGACCCCGCCGTGGGCGGGTGGTCCCCGTGGTCATGGCCGTGCTGGTGCTGCTCGTGTTCACGATCTCCGCCGTGTTCGTGCCCGGACAGGCGTTGCAGAAGGACGACTGGGCGATCTCCGACCGCATCATGCTGTTCCTCCTCGGGGCCGCGATCGCCGCGTTCCTCTGGCGCTTCGCCATCATCCGGGCCGTGCCGAGCCCCGAGGGTCTCGTGGTGCGCAACATCCTCGTCACCCGCCGCCTGGCCTGGGGCGACATCGTGCGTCTGCAGTTCGGGGGCGGGTCGCCCTGGGCCTACCTGGACACGTGGGACGCCGACACCGTGCCGCTCATGGCCATCCAGAAGGCCGACGGTGAGTACGGCCGCAGCGAGGCCGGGCGGCTCGCGGCACTCATCGACTACCACGCCGGGCACGAGCCCGACCTGGACCACCCGGCCGCACCGGCCGACCGCGACGCGACTCCGCCTCCCGGCACCCCTGAGCCGCAGGCCGACCCGACCGACGCGGGCGCCGACACGACCACCGACGGTCCGGACGACTTCCGCTAGACGTCGGCTGAGCCCCGGCCTCGGTCCGTCTCGTTCCTGCGTGTGGTCCTGTCGGAGACCTCACCGGGCGTCGACGATCCGCGCGGTTCGTGGCGAGGGGGCGGGTCGTCGTCGGACTCCAGGGTCCGGTCCACGTCATCGAGGTCATCGAGGTCGACGTCACCGAGGACCTCGTCGGGTTCGCCGTGCAGGCTGTAGGAGGACGGGATGCCGGTGAGGGCCTCCTCGAACGTCAGGCCGCTGACCATGAGCAGGTCGAGGATGATCGAACGCACCTGGGCGCGGATGACCTCCGAGGACAGCGTCGGCCGGGGATCGACGTAGGTCGTCTCCTCGGCGAGCTGGTAGAGCGCCAGGCGGCGGGCCTCGGGGATGCGGCGTTCGGAGAGGTCGGCGGCCATCTCGGCGGACACGGCGGCCAGGTCGCGCACCATCTGCAGGTAGCTGCGGGGGACCCGTTCGCCCTGACGGACCGCGATCGTGCCGCGCCGCACGAGCACGCGCAGGTTGCGCAGGGCGCGGTCGAGGGGTTCGAGCAGGTCGGCGATCTCCTGCACCGCGGGCAGTTGCCGGCGCCGGAAGGGTGAGGACCGGATGACCGAGAGGCCGTCGTCGGCGAGCGATTCGAGGGTGTTGAGGGAGTGCTCGGTGCGCCGGGCCCGTTCCAGGGTGCGTTCGCACCGGTCGAGGTCCTCGGAGGCCAGGGCCTCGGCGGTCTCGCCGAACAGTCGCGACATCTCCGCGACGATCTCGGAGGTGTGCTGACGTGGTCGGCGCAGCGGCGCCGCGGGCGTGATCGTCGCGGCGGCCAGCGCCACCGCACCGCCGACGACGGCGTCGATCCAGCGCGACACGGCCTGGTCGGGCGCGGCCACGAGGATGGTGACGATCGCCGACTGCACGCCGGCCTGGGTCGTCGTCAGGACCCCGCCGTCGAGGAAGGTGGTGATCGCCATCGCCGTGAAGACGATGACGGCCAACTGCCAGTAGCCGCTACCCAGTTGGGCCACGACGAGGTCGCCCACCCCCACGCCGACGGCGACGCCGAACACGATCTGGATCGCGCGTTCGAGGCGTTGCCCGAAGGACAGGCCGAGGGCGACGACGGCGGCCACCGGCGCGAAGAAGGGTTGGGGGTGGCCGAGCACGTCGCGGGCGATGAACCAGGCCAGCGCCGCCGAGATGGCGATCTGGGCGAGGAAGAACGTGCGCGCCTTGAGCCGGCCCCACCGGTGGTGGACCGAGGTTCGACTCCGACGCCGCGCGGCCGCGGCTCGCCTCGTGAAGGCCTCGGCCAGCTCGTCCGTATAGCGCACATGCACGCTTCTCACGATAGGTGGCCGCCGCCCGCCGGGCCCGCGCAGCTCGCCGGGATCGCCGACAACAGGGACCTGCGCACCCCCGCCGCGGTGTCGGGACGACGCTGTCGGCGGTCTCCTAGACTGGCGCGGTGAGCCTCGCCACCCGTGTCATCCCGTGTCTGGACGTCGACGCCGGGCGCGTCGTCAAGGGCGTCAACTTCGAGAACCTGCGCGATGCGGGCGATCCCGTCGAACTCGCCAAGAGGTACGACGCCCAGGGTGCCGACGAGCTGACCTTCCTCGATGTGACGGCGAGCAGCGGCGACCGCCGGACGACCTACGACGTCGTGGCCCGCACCGCCGAGCAGGTGTTCATCCCGCTCACGGTCGGTGGCGGGGTGCGCACCGTCGAGGACGTGGATCGGCTGCTGCGGGCCGGCGCCGACAAGGTGGGGGTCAACACCGCCGCCATCGCCCGTCCCGACCTCATCGACGAGGTCGCGGCGCGCTTCGGGGCGCAGGTCCTGGTCCTGTCGGCCGACGTGCGTCGCTGGCGTGAGGAGCCGGGCGACTCCCACCCGCGCCCCGAGAGCGGATTCGAGGTCACGACCCACGGCGGGCGACGTGGCACGGGCATCGACGCCCTCGAGTGGTGCGCCGAGGCGGCTCGCCGGGGCGCGGGGGAGATCCTGCTCAACTCGATGGACGCCGACGGCACCAAGGCCGGGTTCGACGTCGACCTCATCTCGGAGGTGCGGCAGCGCGTCGACATCCCGCTCATCGCCAGCGGCGGCGCCGGGGCCGTCGACCACTTCGCGCCCGCCGTGCGTGCGGGGGCCGACGCGGTACTCGCGGCGAGCGTCTTCCACTTCGGGGAGATGACCATCGCCGACGTCAAGAAGGCCCTCGCGCAGGACGGGATCACCGTCCGCTGAACTGCCCCCGCGCGCAGGACACGGGCCCGGACATGACGGCGGCCCCGGTGGGGGGACCGGGGCCGCTGGGTCTTCCTACAGCCGGGGGAGGCTTGAGAAGGCCACTGCCAGGTTACGAGCCGGGCACCCGCGGGCGATACGGCCAGAGGGTCAGGGGTGGTCATGAGCTCGTAAAGACTTGGCAAACCGAGCGCCGGGAGCGCCGTGTCAGGCCTGGGCGGCGTTGACCAGTCGCACCGCGTGGGCCGTCCCGGCGACGGCCCAGTGCGGGCGCGCCGCGGCCTTGAGCCGGGCGCGCAGGGTCCGGGCGTCGAGCTCGGGGAAGAGCGCCGCGGCGGTGCGGCGTGAGTGGTAGGCCGTGCCGAGAAGGGAGACGAGCATCCGGGTGTCGGCGTCGGTCGCGTCGGCGGCGGCCGAGGCGTCGGCGGCGAGGACGACGTCGCGCACCCGGTCGACGACGCTCTGCTGGGCGGCGGTGTCGATCACGGGGTGACGTCGGCGCGGCAGCATCCCGAGGACGACGTCCTCCTCGCTGCCGAGCGTGCCGGTCGAGACGAGGTATTCGCGTTCGGCCTGGGTGGTCGGGCGGGCGGAGTCGAAGACCCACCGCCACGGCGTGCGCCCCCGGCGGGTGGCGGAGATGCGTCCGAGGAGATCGTCGAGGACGGGGTGCCACGTGGGGGTGGCGTCGAGCACCTTGACGGTGCGTCCCGGGCAGTCCAGACGCCCCCGCTCGGCGAGGTCGGCGAGCGCGGCACCGGCGACGAGAGTGGGGAGGTCACGCAGGGCGTGGCGGCCCGGCTCGGTCGAACCGAGGAGCAACATCTCATCGACCAGGGCGTGACTCATCCACCGATCGTCGCAGACCAGGTGGTGATGGCACGGGCCGGTGTCCACGCCGTGAAACCGCCCACGGGGCAGGTGCGTTCGACGGCGACTCGGGTCAGCTCACCACCGTGGCGGCGGTGGGCCTCGAGCAGCATCGCCTCGGTCTCGAGGGTGACGGCGTTGGCGACGAACCGGCCTCCGGGACGCAATGCCTGCAGGCAGTACTCGATCAGTCCGTCGGCGGTGAGGCCGCCGCCGACGAAGACGGCGTCGGGGGTCGGCAGCGACTCGAGTGCGGCGGGGGCGCGTCCGCGTTCGACCCGCAGCGTGGGGACGCCGAGGCGCCGGGCGTTCGCCTCGATGCGGTGGGCCCGCTCGGGGTGGGACTCCACGGTGATGGCGCGGCAACTGGGGTGGGCACGCATCCATTCGATGGCGATGCTGCCCGACCCGCCACCGACGTCCCAGAGCAGTTCTCCGGGCCGGGGCGCGAGCAGAGCGAGGGTGACGGCCCGCACCTCGCGCTTGGTGATCTGGCCGTCGTGGTCGTACGCGTCGTCCGGCAGGCCGGGGGTGAGGCCGAACTCGCGCTGTCCCTCGTCGGTCGCGGGGGGCTCGTCGGTCGCGCGTCGGTCGTCGGTGAGGTCCTCGGGCGGCATGCCCGTCAGCCTAGATCGCCGAGGCGGTGGCGCCGGACCGGCCCGGGCCGATGAGCAGGCCGGCGACCATGAACCACACGGGCAACGCCGTGAGGATCGTGGAGAGCAGGAGACCGGCCATCGGTTCGACCAGGGCGATCGGCTCGCTTCCGCCCCGGAGGAGGAAGAGGACCGGACCGGCGACGAGGGCCGCGACGAACGCGACGCACATCGCGACGGCCGTGAGGAATCCGCCGAAGGTCCAACGGTTCTCGGCGTACCACGGTCGGCGCCGGTCGCGGCCCCGGCGGACGATCCAGAGGGCGACCGGCGCGGTGAGCAGAGGCGAGACGACGAGGCCGGCGAGCGCCGTGTCCCCCAGGTGTCGCATCGGGTCGATGCCGGGTGCGGCCTCGGTCAAGGCCGCGGTGGCCAGGAGCCACAGCAGCCAGGGGAGGGTCAGGCCCAGGAGGACGCGCCAGGGGGCGATGTGGTCGGTCACGGCTACGCCCGCCCGACGATCGTGCCGCCGCGATCGATGCAGATCACGTCGACGACGACTGGCGCGCCTCGCAGCACGGCGGTGGCCTCGGCGGCGGCGGCCGTGGCGACGGCGTCCCCGAGCTGGATGCCCGCCTCCTGCGAGAGGGTCAGCGCCTCCAGGCCGGTGTTGGCGCCGCGGATGCGCTCTGCGAGTTCGGCGTTCGCGCCTGCGCCGGTGGCGAGCGTCGCCAGGTGGTGCAGGTCGACGCTGGAGCGCCCGGAGTGCAGGTCGAGGTGGCCGGCCGCGAGCTTGGACAGCTTGGCGAATCCGCCGCAGATCGTCAGCCGGTCGACCGGGTGGCGGCGCAGATGCTTGAGGACGGCGCCGACGAAGTCGCCCATGTCGAGCAGGCTCGTCATCGGCAGCTCGTACTCGGCCATGACCACCCTCTCGGAGGTGGATCCGGTGCACCCGGCGACGTGGGTGTGGCCGAGGGCGCGCGCGACGTCGATGCCACGGTGGATGGAGTCGATCCAGGCCGCGCACGAGTAGGGGACGACGATGCCGGTCGTGCCGAGGATGGACAGCCCACCGAGGATGCCCAGCCGCGGGTTCCACGTCTCGGTGGCGATCCGTTCTCCGTCGACCACGCCCACCTCGACCTCGAGATCGGCTGCCCGGTGGTGGGATTCGGCGACGGCGGTGACGTGCTCGGTGATGAGGCGACGGGGGACGGGGTTGATCGCCGGTTCGCCGACGGCCAGGGGGAGCCCGGGCAGCGTCACGGTGCCGACCCCTGATCCGGCGACGAAGGTGACCCCGGAGCCGGGTTCGCCCGGGCGCACGGTGACCTCGATGACCGCCAGGTGGGTGACGTCGGGGTCGTCGCCGGCGTCCTTGGTGATCGCGGCCGTGGCCCACGGCCCGCGCGCATCGGTGCCGGACGCCTCGGTGGTGAGCGCGAACGCGGGGGTGTGGCCCTTGGGCAGAGTGATCGTGACGGGATCGAGGAACTCACCCGTGAACAGGGCGGCCGCGGCCGAGGTCGCAGCGGCCGTGGCACAGGCCCCGGTCGTCCACCCAGGCCGCAGACCCGTGTGGTCGAGCTGCGCCTCCCGTCCCCCCACGGGTTCGGCATGCGCATGCGCCTGTCCACCCTGCCGGTCCCTCGCCTCACTCACATCGCCATGGTGCCACCGCACGGGGGCTCCGCCCCCGTGTGCCCCCGAACTGCATGGACGCGGCTACGCCACGGCGTCCGGTGGTTCCGCCCGTTCAGGCTCGCTTCGCTCGCGAACGGACGGGGCTCCGCCCCCGTGTGCCCCCGGAACTGCCCGCACGGGGGCTCCCTCCCCCGTGTGCCCCCGGAACTGCCCGGACGCGGCTTCCGCCGCGGCGTCTGGTGGTTCCGCCCGTTCAGGCTCGCTCCGCTCGCGAACGGGCGGGGCTACGCCGCGGCGTCCGGTGGTTCCGCCCGTTCAGGCTCGCTTCGCTCGCGAACGGACGCGCCTGCGCCGCGGAAGCCGGCTCGGCCGGGGCCGGGTGGTCATCCGGCGCCCGATAGTGCGGCGGTGCTCCTGCAATAGGAGGAGCACCAGCGCACTTTCGTGTCGCCGAGCTCCGATATCGGGAGCACCGCCCGCACGGGGGCCTCCCGCCCCCGTGTGCCCTCCAACTGCATGGACGCGGCTGCGCCGCGGTGTCTGGTGGTTCTGCCCGTTCAGGCTCGCTCCGCTCGCGAACGGACGAGGCCTCACTCCCGCTGGGCCGTTCGGTGGCCCCGTGCACTGCCCCCGGCAGGCGTGGGGTCGACATCACGTGCCGGGTCTGGAGGCGCCTGCCTGCCACACTGGCGGCATGGCTCCGACCCGCATCCTCCTGCTCGGTGGTACCGCCGAGGGACGTCGTCTCGCAGCAGATCTCGCGACGCTGCCCGGTGTCGAGCCGACGAGTTCGCTCGCCGGGCGTGTGGAGTCGCCCGAAGAGCTCCCCGGGGTGGTCCGCGTCGGTGGGTTCGGTGGTGTCAACGGGCTCATGGCGCACCTGTTCGCCGAGCGGGTCGACCTCGTCATCGACGCCACGCACCCGTTCGCCGCGGAGATGACGCACAACGCCGCCAAGGCCTGTGAGGTGACCGGAACTCCGCTCGTACGGGTGGACCGGCCCGCGTGGAAGCCGCGACCCGGCGATCGGTGGCACGAGGTCGACACGGTCGCCGAGGCCGCGCGGAAGGCCGACGAGATCGGCACCCGCCTCTTCGTCACCACCGGACGTCAGGAGGCGCACGCCTTCGCCGACGTGCGGGCCTGGTGCCTGCTGCGCAGCGTCGACGCGCCCGAACCGCCGCTGCCCGCCCGCCACGAGATCCTCCTGCGCAAGGGGCCGTTCGTCGTGCCCGAGGAGATCGAGCTCATGACGAGCCGGCGCATCGACTGCGTCGTCACCAAGAACAGCGGTGGGGGAGCGACGGTGGCCAAGATGTGGGCCGCGCGTGAACTCGGGCTGCCCGTCGTCGTCGTCCGTCGCCCCCGCTCCCGCAGGGGTTGCACTGCGTCCCCGATCCGGAGGCCGCCGTCGACTGGGCCGCCGCCCGCCGACGAGCCTGAGTCGGATCGCGCCGAATCCGGCTGCGGCGCCTCAGAGGTCGAAGACCTCGAAGCCGACGCCGTACTCCGTGCCCGACAGCCGCCCGCCCTGGGTGAGGATGCCGGTGAGCAGGTCCCGCGGCGAGGGGTAGTCGGGCCCGAGCGCCTCGAGGTAGCGGGCGTGGGCCTCCAGGGAGGAGACGGCGGCCTCGACGTGACCGTCCACGCCGACGGCGTGCGTCGGCTCCGGCGAGGAGGCGTAGGCGATGAATCGCGCTCCGCCCCAGGGCTCGTCGTCGGCGTTGAGCTCGGGGAAGATCCACCGGTTGCCCGCGTCGCGCGCGGCGTCCATCGCGGCCTGACCGACCACCCGGTGATCCGCCTGGTTGGTGCCTCCGCCGGCGAACCGTTCCCGGTGCGTCAGGCAGAAGAGGGCGTCGGGCCGCCGGGCGCGGATGATGCGCGCGATGTCGCGGCGCAACGGCAGGCCGTACTCGACGACCCCGTCGGAGTGGTCGAGGAACTCGACGATCTCGACGCCGACCTCGGCCGCGCCGTCGCGTTCCTCCTGGGCCCGCAACACCGCGGCCTCGGTGGGGTCCATCGTGTCGATGCCCGCCTCACCGCGGGTGGCGAGCAGGTAGGTGACCGTGCGGCCGTCGTCGGTCCACCTGGCGACGGCAGCGGCCAGGCCGTACTCGATGTCGTCCGGGTGGGCGACGACCACGAGCGCGCGTTGCCAGTCGTCGGGGAGAGCGGGAAGGGTGGGCGTCGAGCTCATCTGTGCCTCCTCGCGGATCACCGGGCCAGACGGTCCGGTCGCGGCCAGCCTAACGACGCCGGACCTCTCGGTCGGACGACCCGCGCGGCGCGCCGTCGGGACTCGGGGTCCCGGTGTCCGGCGCGGCCCTCCGAGCAAGGCAGGATGGGCACGATCGACGCTGCCAGCCACTGCAGGAGGACCCATGGAAGAGCGCCGGCTGATCGGGGTCGGGGTGGGCCCCGGAGACCCAGAGCTGCTCACCTGCAAGGCCGTTCGGGTCCTGCGGGAGGCCGACGTCGTGCTCGTCCCGGCGCCTGTACCCGCCGATGCCGGGCCGGGTCGGGCCGAGCTGGCCGTCCGCGCGCACCTGACGGGTGACGCCACGATCCGCCGCGTCGAGGTCGAGGGCGGCGAGGCCGGCTCCGCCCCCGGCGACCGCGAGGCCGACTGGGAGCGCGCCGCGCAGGTGAGCCGCGAGGCGTTCGCCCAGGGTGCCCGCACGGTCGCCTACGCCACTCTGGGCGACCCGAGCGTCTACTCGATGTTCGCCCACCTCGCGCGCAGCGTCGCGGAGTCCACCGACGTGAGCGTCGAGATCGTCCCCGGCATCACCGCGATGCAGGCGCTCGCCGCGGCGAGTCGCACGCCGCTCGTCGAGGGCACCGAGTCGCTCACGCTCGTGCCCGCCACGGCCGGGCTCGCGACCTTCACCGACGCCCTCGAGCACTCCGACACGGTCGTGGCCTACAAGGGTGGGCGGTTCCTGTCGGCGATGCACGGCGAACTCACGCGGCGCGGCCGGTTGGCCGGGGCCGTCCTCGGCAAGCACGTCGGTCACGACGACGAGACGATCACCCCGCTCGCCTCGCTGGCCCCCGGAGGGCGCGGCGACGACCTCACCACCGTCATCGTGCCCGCAGCCCGGGCATGAGCGAGGTCCCCGTCCACGTCTACGGGTACATCGGCGACGCCGCGCCCCTCCCGGCCTCCGCGCGCGAGGTGATCGCGGCGGCGGACCTCGTCGTCGGCGGTCGCCGCCACCTCGACGCCCTGGGGGTGGCCGAGGAGGTACGCGTCGTCCTCGGTCGTCTCGACCCGGCGATCGAGGCCCTCGTACAGCGCGGCTCGCGGCGCGCCGTCGTCGTGGCCAGCGGCGATCCCGGGTTCTTCGGCATCGTGCGACGGCTGCGGGCCGCCGGCCTGGACCTCGTCGTCGAGCCGGGACCCTCGGCGTGCGCACTCGCCTTCGGCCGGCTCGGGATGCCGTGGGAGGACGGCCAGATCGTCTCGGCCCACGGCCGCGACCTGCGGCGGGCGCTCAACGTCATCCGGGCCAACGACCTCGTCGCCGTCATGACCGACGTCGGCTCCGGACTGCGCGAGATCGCCGCCGCCCTCGGCCCGTGGCCCCGCGAGCTCGTGCTGCTCGAACACCTCGGCGAGCACGACGAGCGGGTGCGCCGGTTCACGCTCGAGGAGGCCCTCGCCCTCGACCCGGCCGACATCCTCGAACCGAACGTCGTCGTCGCCCTCGCCACGGCCGATGCGCAGGCCTCGCCCACGTCGCCGTGGAGCGGGCCCGGGATGCCGTGGCGTCTCGGCGATCGCGGACGTCACGTGCGGGCCGCGGAGCTGCGCGCCGATCCCGTCTCCGCCCTGGTCATGGGGGCGTTCGGCGCCGGCCCGGGAGACCTGGTCGCGGTGCTGGGCGAGGACACCGATCTCGTGGCCGCCGCGGCGGCGGAACGGGGCGCCGCGGTCGGCCGCTTCGCGCCCTCGGGGGGTGTGCAGGGATCGCAGGGGATGCCGCTGGCCGACGAACCCGACCTCGTGTGCGTGTCGGCAGCTGGGGAGTGGTTGTCGGAGATCCTCGACGCCGTCGCCGGCACCTGGGACACGGTGCGCACCCTGGCGGTGGTCACCGACGAGGCCGGCGTCCATCTCGCCGAAGCGTGCCTGGCCCGCACCGCCCACGACGCGGACTTCGCCTGCCGCATGATCCCCCTGCCCGGCCCCGTCGACCTGCGCCGGGTGCCGTGTGGCACGTGGGCACCGACCGGGCGCTACCTCCTGCTGGCCGATCGCTGCGCCGACTCCCCGGACGCCGAATCCCCTGGTGCCGCCATCGATCTCGGCGCCGCGGCGCTTCTGGCCGACGGGCTCGGCAGGTGACGGAGACCGCCGGGCGGTTGGTCGTCGGCATGGGGTGTCGCCGCGGCACCCCGAGCGTCGATCTGCGCGCCCATCTGCTCGCGGTCCTGGCCGAGCACGGTCTGTCAGCGGAGTCGGTGGCGGCGTTCGTCTCGGTGGAGGCCAAGGCCGCCGAGCCCGGACTCCTCGCCCTCGCCGCCGAGTGGGGGTGCCGCTACGCACCCACCCCGCCGAGGTCCTGCGCGCCCTCGAGGTCCCGAGCGCAGGCCTGAGTCCCGATGCCGCCGAGGCGGTCGGGACGCCCAGCGTGGCGGAGGCGGCCGTCCTCGCCGAGGGGGCCGAACTCGTCGTCCCCAAGCACGTCCGGCCCGGATCGACGGTCGCGATCGGTCGCGTCACCGCCACCGACGGCGACCGTCCGGCACCCGGGGCGCGGCGATAGGATCGCTGCGCCGCTCGGCCGAGGCGTTCAGTCCACGATCAAGGAGCAAGCGTGACCGTCCACTTCATCGGAGCCGGCCCCGGCGCGCCCGACCTCATCACCGTGCGTGCCCTCCGCCTCATCGAGGCGAGTCCCGTGTGCCTGTACGCCGGTTCGCTGGTGCCGGCGGAGATCCTCGAGCACTGCCCGCCCGGCGCGCGGCTCGTCGACACCGCGGGTCTCGACCTCGACGCCATCACCGCCGAACTCCTCGCCGCCCACGAGCGCGGGGAGGACGTGGCCCGGCTGCAGTCCGGCGACCTGTCCGTGTTCTCGGCGGTCTCCGAGCAGATCCGCCGCCTGGAGGCGGCCGGTGTCCCGTACTCGCTCACGCCCGGGGTGCCCGCCTTCGCGGCCGCCGCGGCGGCGCTGGGCCAGGAACTCACCGTGCCCACGGTCGGGCAGACCGTCGTCCTCACGCGCGCCAGCCGCAACGCCACCGCCATGCCAGCGGGGGAGGAACTGCACGAACTCGCCCGCACCGGAGCCCTGCTCGTGCTCCACCTGGCCACCAATCTCGTCGAGGACGTCGTCGAGGTCCTCGTGCCCCACTACGGAGCGGACTGCCCCGCCGCCGTGGTCGCGATGGCCGGCCGTCCGGACGAGATCGTCGCGCGCTGTCGGCTGTCAGAGCTCGCGACGACGGTGCGCGAGCGAGGCATCCGGCGGACCGCCCTACTGTTCGTGGGCCGTGTGCTCGAGGCCGGCGACTTCGCCGACTCCCACCTGTACTCGGCCGCCTGCGCCGCCGAGCGCCGGGACACACCGCTGCCGGCGCCGGTGGGCGAGCACAGCTGAGCGACCGAAGGGCGACTGCGCGCCGCGCGGCTCAGCCCCGCAGGGCGGTGACGATGTCGGCCTCGATGGACTCGGGGCGCACGATGGGCGCGTACCGGTCGATGACGAGGCCGTCGGCGCCGATGAGGAACTTGGTGAAGTTCCACTTGACGCGGTCGCCGAATCGTCCCCGTCTGCTGCGACGCATCCACTGCCACAGCGGATGCGCGTCACGGCCGTTGACGTCGACCTTGGCGAACACCGGAAAGGTGACGTCGTAGACCGTGACGCAGAAGTCGCGGATCTGCGCGTCGGTGCCCGGCTCCTGCCGGGCGAACTGATTGCACGGAAACCCGAGGACCGCGAACCCCTGATGCCGGCGGCGTTGCCAGAGATCCTCCAGCGCGAGGTACTGCGGCGTGAACCCGCATCTGCTCGCCACGTTGACGACGAGCACGACCTGTCCGGCGAAGTCCGACAGGTGGCGCATCTCGCCGCTGAGGGTCCTCGCCGAGAAGTCGGTGAGGGTCGTCATGCCCTTCAGTGTCTCAGGTGAGGACACCCTTGCGAAGGACGACACTGGAATCGCGTGCCGTCTCGCCGGTGACGACGACGACCGCTGCGCCCACGAGGTTCTCGTAGAACGCGGGGCGGGGGAGGCACTCGGCGGAGACCTCACCGCCCCAGATCCGCTCGTAGGCCTCCCAGCGCGGGTGCCGCTCGCCGGACTCGGGCGCGACGAGCACGACCTGCGCGTCGGCGTCGTGGTCCAGCGGCATGAGGTGCAGGACGGCCTCGAGCAGCGTCGTCAGCGGGACGCCGTCGGCGCGGATCACCTGGTGGTGGATGCTGTGCGCGGGCAGGCCGGCCTCGGCGAGGACGATCTCGTCGCCCTCACCCATCTCCATGAGGGCCTTGACCAGGTCCGGCGACAGGGCCGGGGGGATGTGACGCAGCACGGATGCTCCTCAGTCGTCGGGATAGCGGCGTGGGGTCCACACCACGAGTTCGCCACCGTCGGGACCGCCCGGGTGGGCGCCGACGGATCGGGGTCCGCCGTTGCGGCGGACGACGCGGGTCCGGCTGGAGCCGACGATGAGCATGGTGCGCATGTCGACCACCTCGGGATCGAGGTCGGCCAGCGTTGTCACGCTCACCCGCTCCCCGTCGGGGTCTCCGACGGCGCGGGCGACGACCACGGGGGTCTCCGGTGCCCTGACCTGCAGCAACTCCTCGCGGATGGCGGCCACCTGCGTGCGGCGCTCCGTGCTCGCCGGGTTGTACATGGCGATGACGAGGTCGGCCTCGGCGGCCGCCTTGACCCGGGCGCGGACGACGTCGAACGGCTTGAGCCGGTCGGACAGCGAGATCGTGGCGAAGTCGTGGCCGAGCGGCGCACCGACGACGGAGGCGACGGCGTGCGAGGCGGTCATCCCGGGCAGGACCCGCACGGGCACCCCGGCGTACCGCTCCTCACCGGCCACCTCGAGCACCGCCGTGGCCATGGCGAACACGCCGGGATCTCCCGAGCTGACGACGACGACGCGACGGCCCCGCATCGCCAGATCGAGGGCGAACTCGGCGCGTTCGGACTCCACCTTGTTGTCGCTGTCGTGCTTGACGAGGCCGGGGCGGTCGGGGACCCGACGCACGTAGGTCGTGTAGCCGACGATGTCGGTGGCCCGGCGCAGGGCCGCATCGACCTCGGGCGTGCGCCACTGGGCCCCGGCGGGGCCCAGGCCGACGACCTCGACGTACCCGTCGACGGCCGACTCCGGGCGCGCGGCGTCCGGCATCCACTCGGCGGCCCCGACCGCGCTCGGGACGACGGCGAGGGAGAAGTACGGCACGGAGTCGGGGTCGACCTCGTGGAGGGGGCGGACCACCTCCTGCTCGTGGCTGACGCGCTCGGCGTACCAGGCCGCGTCGAGGCGGCCGGAGGCCTCCAGCGCCCGGCGGACCTTGCCGAAGGTGCGGCCGAGCTTCATGACGACGGCGGCGTCGGTGTGGGCGAGGTGCTGCGTCAGCGTCTCCTCACCGAGGGTGCCCGGCAGGATCGTCAGCACCTCCTCGCCTTCGACCAACGGCCGGTCGAGGGCGGTGGAACACGCGGTGACAGAACTGATCCCGGGGACCACCGTCGTGGGGTACCGGTGCGCGAGGCGTTCGTGCATGTGCTGGAACGAGCTGTACATGAACGGGTCGCCCTCGGCGAGGATCGCCACGTCCCGCCCGGCGTCGAGATGCGCCGCGAGCCGCGCCGCGGCCTCGTCGTAGAACTCGTCGATGGCGGCGCGGTACCCACCGGGGTGGTCCGTCTGGCCGGTGGTGACCGGGTACTCGAGGACCTCCTCGACGTGGTCCTCCCGCAGGTGCGCCTGCGCGATCGAGCGGGCGACCGACGAGCCGCCGGGGGCCTGGTGGTAGGCGACGACGTCGGCGGTGCGGATGGCCTCGACGGCGGCGAGCGTCAGCAGCATGGGGTCGCCGGGTCCCACGCCGACGCCGGTGAGGTGTCCGGCGTTCGGGTCGGGGGCGCCGGAGTGGACGTCGTTCATCGGCAGGGTCATTCGGTCGGCAGGGTGAGGGCGTTGAGGGCGCCGCAGGTGATCGCCGAGCCGCCGCGGCGGCCTCGGACGGTGATGTACTCCAGCCCGAGGTCGTTCTCGATCAGCGCCTCCTTGGACTCCGCCGCACCGATGAATCCGACGGGCATCCCGAGGACGGCGGCGGGTCGCCACGGGGCGTCCCGGAGGATCTCGAGCAGGTGGAACAGTGCGGTGGGGGCGTTGCCGACGGCGATGACGGCGCCGTCGATGCGCTCACCCCAGAGTTCGACGGCCGCGGCCGTGCGGGTGTTGCCGATCCGGGCCGCCAGCTCGGCGACGGCCGGGTCGGTGAGCAGACAGACGACGTCGTTGTCCGCGGGCAGTCGCTTGCGGGTGATGCCGCTGGCCACCATGTTCGTGTCGACGAGGATCGGCGCGCCGCCCGCGAGGGCCTGCATCGCGGCGGAACAGGCGCCGGAGGAGAACACGATGTCTCCCGCGAGGTCGACCGATCCACTGGAGTGGATCATCCGGACGGCGACCCGCTCCTCGTCGACGGAGAACCGGTCGAGGTCGGATTCGGCCCGGATCGTCGCGAACGACTGCCGGTAGATCTCGGCGCCGTCGGTGATGTAGTCGTGCGTCAAGGCTGGGTTCCTTGGGGGAGTTCGGGGCTGTCGGGACGGTCGAGGTGTCGCGGGTGTTCGGCGGGCCGGGCGCCGATGAGATCGACGAGGACGTCGTGCCCGTCGCCCAACGGCGCTCCGGCGGCGGAGTCCCCGTCGGCCGGCGTGGTCGCGTAGGGCCGCGCATCGGGGTGTTCGGCGGGAATCGCCACGGCCTCACGGTGGGGGCTGCGGGGGTGGCCGCAGCGCCGCTCGCACCCGCTGACGTGGACTGGCAGACGTGCCGGCGCCCGGGTGTGCCCGTCGCGGACGACCGTGGCCAGCGCGTCCAGGACGTCGCCACGCACGTCCCGGGCCGACGACGCGCATCCGGGCAGGCCGGTGCAGGCGCTCACCCCGAGGGCGGGATCGCCGGCGTGGGTGATGAGGCCGAGTTCGCCCGCCTGATCGAGGAGTTCGCGCCGCGCGTCGGCGGTGAGGCCCGCGATGACGACGCTGCGCCCGGGGGTGGTGCGGACCAGGCCGTCGGCGCTCGCCGCGATCGAGGCGAGGGTGAGCCAGGTGGTCGCCGGTGCGGTTCCCAGCAGCAGGGGGAGCGCGACGGCGTCGGCGCCCAGCGGGCCCGGTGCCGGCGTCACCGGGTGGGTCTCGACGGGGGCGGACACGGGGGATCCGGTCACGGGTCGGGCCTGGGGGAAGGAAGCCCTCAGCGCCCCGACGATCGCCGCCACCGTCGCGGTCGGATTGACGAGTTCGGTGATCCGCCAAGCGGTCTCGCGCACCGCGTCGCGGGCGTTGAGAAAGGCCACGGCTGCGACGGTGAGCGCGGCGAGCATCGCCTCGGCCGGCAGCACCAGGACCGGGGTGCGGCCGAGGGAGACCTCGACGTGATCGGTCGAGACCCACTGCGCGGCCACATCGGGCTGGAGCGCGAGCACGTCACCGCGTCCGTCGTCGAGGCCGAAGAGGAACCGCCCGGACAGGTCGGCCGCGCGCGCGGTGTCGCACAGGAGGCGGTCGAGGGCCCGGACGGCGTCGACGAGGCTGCCGGAGACGCCCGATCCGTCGAGTCCCGCCGCGGGGCTGGCCACGATGTTGCGGATGCGCTCGTGGGTGGCCGAGGGGAGCAGTCCGGCCGAGTCGAGGAGGCGGGAGAGACGGTCGCCGTCGGCGGCGTCCAGCCCGCGGATCTCGAGGTTGCCGCGGGCGGTGAGGCTGAGCTGCCCGTCACCGAGGGTCGACGCCGCATCGGCGAGCGCGATGACCTGGTCGGAGGTCAGCAGCCCTCCGGGGACACGGATCCGCGCGAGATACCCGTCGGCGGCCTCGTGCAGGCGCAGCGCGCCGGGGCAACGGTCACCCCCGACACGCACGGGGGAGCCCGGGGGTGTGGTGGACATGGGCGCGAGCCTAGCGGCATCCCCCGACACCCGTTCGCGGGACGGCCCGACCCGGGGCTACCGGCCCGTCTCGGACTCCGACCACCACGCGTCCAGTCGCTCGACGAGGGCGGGTCCGGTCTGGAACGGCAGGGAGTGGGTGGTGTCCGGCCACGTCTCGACCCTCGCCCGGGGGATGAGGCGAGCCCGCTGCGCCGCCTCCTGGCCGCCGGCGAGGGAGCTGCGCTCGGCGATACCGACGTACACGGGCATGGGCAGCGCGCGCAGGGTCGCGTCGTCGCGGGGCGAAGGCGTGGGGAGCGCGCCGGAGAAGTGCTCGGACCCCAGCGCGATCATCCGTCCGACCGGCTCGTCCGCCGCGACCTCCTCGGGCTCCACGCCCCCGATCTCCGCCAGCGCCCGGTCGCGCCACGACCCCGGCACCGGGAGGGTGGCCACGGTGGCCCAGAAGAAGATCGACGGTGGTGGGTAGTCGAGCGTGAAGGCCGGCTCCAGCAGGGTGAGGGTGGCGACCCGCTCGGGGTGCCGCTGCGCGTGGATCATGCCCGTCGCACCGCCGAAGGAGTGGCCGACGACGTGCGCACGGGCCAGTCCGAGGCCGCCGAGGGTCTCCTCCACCCAGACCGCCTGATCCTCATAGCGGGTCATGGGGACCGTCTGGGGCGAGAGCCCGGTGTCGCCGAGGGCGTCGAAGGTGTAGACGTCCCGCCGCGCGGCGATGTCGGCCACCTGCTCGGCCCACTGAGGGGTTCCGGACATCATGCCCGGCAGGAGGACGACGGGGGTCCGCTCCCGGTGCTCGGGGAGGTCCACCCGTAGGCGCGGACCGAGCCCAGCGAGGTGGGGATGTCCCGGGTGAGCGTCGGGCCGGGCAGGAGCCCCATCGCCCGGTCGTAGGCCTGCACGTAGGCGTGACGCCCGTCGGACGACCGCCAGTGCCCCACCGAGGGATCGGGCCAGACGATGCGTGCGAGCGTGGCCGCGGCGAGCCCGAGGATCACCAGGATCGCGAGCGGTCGTGCCCAGCGGAGTACGCGGGTGTGGAGGGGACGACGGGCCGGCGGACCGGGAACTCGAGTGGCGGGCATGGCCTCACCCCTTTCAGTACGGTCGTATCGTAACATGATGCGATACGACCGTACTGCTATGGTGGGATCCATGCCGAAGCAGGTCGATCACGCCGAGCGCCGCGCCGAGATCATCCGGGGGTGTGGGCGCTCATCGCCGAGGCGGGGATCGAGGCCGTGACGATGCGCCGGGTCGCTGCGGCTGCGGGTGTCTCGGTCGGTCGGATCCAGCACTACTTCGCCAGCCGCAGTGAGCTCGTGCGGGCGAGCGCGCGGGCGATGATCACCGCCGCGGAGGGGACCTATGCGGCCGAAGGATCGGCGCCCGGCCCGGCGGCGCGGTACGCGGTGGATCACGTCATCCCGCGCACCGACGCTCAGCGGGTGGGGACGACGATCTGGCTCGCGTACGTCTCCGCGTCGGTCGGTGATCCGGAGATCGCCTCGATCCTCGCGGAGGCCAAGCGCGGTCAGGAGGACGAGGTGACACGGCTCCTCGCCGAGGCCGGGGTGGCCGGCGGAGACGCCGGTGCCCGCAGGCGCGCGCGGATGCTGGTCGCCCTGGCCGACGGGCTGGCCTCCCGAGTCCTCATCGGCGACCTCACGACTGAGGAGGCAATGGCGGTGCTCGACGAGGCGTGGGCGCCCTGAACGGGCGGGTGTCCCGCTGCAGTGCCGGCCGGCGTCGCTCAGTCCTGGTGCAGGCAGATGAGGTTGCCCTCGGAGTCCTCGAACACGGCGTCGGTGCCGCCGTAGGGCATCTCCGTGGGTTCCATCGTGAACACGACCTGGGCGGCGCGCAGCAGCTCGTAGTCGCGGTCGATGTCGTCGCAGCCGAAGACGGTGGTCGGGATCCCCTGTTCGTGGCGTCTGGCCATGAGGACGGCGGTGTCGTCGTCGGCGGGCTCGAGCAGCAGGTGGACGTCCTTGGTCCCTTCGGGGGCGACGAGCGCGATCCAGCGGTTGCCCGCGTCGTCGACGGGGGAGTCGGTGTGGACGCCGAAACCCAGGTGGTCGCGGTAGAACCGCAGAGCGCGGTCCTGGTCGAGGACGGGGATCGAGACGACGGAGAGACGCATGTCGTGATGGTAGCGACGCACCCCCAGGCGGGGCCATGGCTGCCGGACGGGGTCCGCGCACGCTGAGAGCGACGCCCTGTCGGAGGGCGCTGTTAGGCTCCGATCGGGCTCGGATCGGGCCCGCCGGCCGGTCCCGAGAGGGCCGGGCGATTCGAGGTCGCAGGACGTAGTGGAGGAAGCCGGTGAGAGGCCGGCGCGGTCCCGCCACTGTGTCCCCAACCGCGCTGTGCGGGTGGGGGAGTCAGGAACTCCGGTCCTGCGACAGACCCCCGGGGCGAGGAAACCCCGAGAGAGGCCCACCCGTGTTCCTTCTGCTGTCGACCTCCGACACCGATCTGCTCTCCGCGCGCGCCGCCGACGGACCCGTCGCGTGGCGTCACGCCAACCCCGCCAAGCTCGACCGGCTGGGGCTCGCCGTCGCCGGCGACGCACCCGACGACGACCGGCCCGCGCTCGCCCGCCGCCTCGAGGTGCTCCTGGAGGGGGTCGACCTCGTCGTCGTGCGCCTCCTCGGTGGCCGCCGTGCGTGGGAGGAGGGCCTCGACCTGCTGCTGGCCCCCGACCAGACCCGCCCCGTCGTCGTCCTCACCGGCGAACAGGCGCCCGACGCCGAGCTGATGGCGCACTCCACCGTGCCGATGGGCGTGGCCACCCAGGCCCACGCCTACCTCGCCCACGGCGGCGCCGCCAACCTCGCCGAACTCGGCGCCTTCCTCTCCGACACCGTCCTGCTCACCGGCCACGGGTTCACCGCACCCCAGGCGGCGCCGGCGTGGGGGTCCCTCGGATGCACCGGTGCCTGCCTCGAGCGTCCAGGCGCGGAACGTCCGACGTGCGGAGAGAGCGACTGCCGCGCCTGGGCCGCGCGGGCCGAGAAGTCCGCCGCCGACTCCCGACCCACGATCGCCGTGCTCTTCTACCGCGCCCACCATATGAGCGGCAACACCGCGTTCGTGCACACGCTGTGCGAGGCGATCGACGCTGCGGGCGGCGTGCCGCTGCCGATCTTCGTGACCTCGCTGCGTGAACCGGACGCCGACCTCATGGCCGTGCTCGCGGGGGCCGACGCCGTGATCACCACGGTTTTGGCCGCAGGCGGCACGGTGCCCTCGGCCGCACAGGCCGGAGGCAGCGAGGACGCCTGGGACGCGGGTGCGCTCGCCGCCCTCGACGTGCCGATCATCCAGGGGCTCGTGCTCGGCTCGACCCGGCAGGAGTGGCTCGACAACGACGACGGCGTCACCCCGCTCGACTGCGCCACCCAGGTCGCGGTGCCGGAGTTCGACGGCCGGCTCATCTCGGTGCCGTTCAGCTTCAAGGAGGTCGACGCCGACGGGCTCCCGCGGTACGTCGCCGACCCCGAGCGCTCCGCACGGGTCGCCGGCATCGCCGTCTCCTACGGCCGCCTGCGTTCCACCCCGGTCGAGCAGCGTCGACTCGCGATCGTCCTGTCGGCCTACCCCACCAAGCACGCGCGCATCGGCAACGCCGTCGGGCTCGACACCCCCGCCAGCGCCGTCACCCTGCTGCGGCGACTTGCCGACGCCGGGTACGACATCGGCCCGCTCGCGGGCGAGGGCTCGCTGCCCGGTGTGGAGTCCGGCGACGGCGACGACCTCATCCACGCCCTCATCGCCACGGGCGGGTACGACCAGGCCTGGCTCACCGAGGAGCAGCTCGCCTCCAACCCGCTGCGGGTGCCGGCCCGGCTGTACGAGCAGTGGTACGCGGGCCTGGCACCCGACCTGCGCGACCTCGTCGAGGAGGCCTGGGGACCGGCGCCCGGCGAGCTCTACGTCGACGCCCACACGAGCCGCCGCCGCGGCGGCGCGGACGAGACCTCCCTCATCCTCGCCGGGGTGCAGGCGGGCAACGTCGTCGTCATGATCCAGCCGCCGCGCGGGTTCGGCGAGAACCCCATCGCCATCTACCACGACCCCGACATGGCGCCCAGCCACCACTACCTCGCGGCCTACCGCTGGCTCGAGGCCGACGTCGAGGACGGCGGATTCGGCGCGCACGCCGTGGTCCACCTGGGCAAGCACGGCAACCTCGAGTGGCTGCCCGGCAAGTCCACGGCGATGGCGGCCACGTGCGGCCCCGACGCGGTGCTCGGCAACCTGCCGCTGATCTACCCCTTCCTCGTCAACGACCCCGGCGAGGGCACCCAGGCCAAGCGTCGCGCGCACGCCACGCTCGTCGACCACCTCGTGCCGCCGATGACGCGGGCCGACTCCTACGGCGACATCGCCAAACTCGAGCAACTGCTCGACGAGTACGCGCAGGTCTCGGTCATGGACCCGGCCAAGGCGCCGGCGGTGCGCCAGCAGATCTGGACCCTGATCCAGGCGGCGCGCCTGGACAAGGACCTCGGGCTCACCGAACGCCCCGAGGAGGACTTCTTCGACGACTTCATCCTCCACGTCGACGGGTGGCTGTGCGAGATCAAGGACGTCCAGATCCGCGGTGGTCTGCACGTGCTCGGGCAGGCTCCGACGGGGGAGGCGCGGGTCAACCTCGTGCTGGCGATGCTCCAGGCCGCGCAGATCTGGGGTGGGGAGTACGCCCTGCCCGGCCTGCGCGAGGCCCTCGGACTCGACGAGGGCGACAAGGCCCGCCAGGCCACCGACGACGTCGAGGCGGCCGCGCGCGGTCTGGTCGAGGCGATGGAGGCGGCGGACTGGGCTCCCGACGCCGTCGCCGAGGTGGCTTCTCGCAGCCGCGAACTCGTGGCCGCCGGGGTGCGTGGCGAGGCCGGTGTGGGCGACGCCCTCGACCCGGAGAAGGTCGCCGCCGTCCTCACCTTCGCGGCCACGGAGATCGTGCCGCGCCTGTCGGCGACCACCGACGAGATCGACCGTCTGCTGCACGCCCTCGACGGCGGGTTCGTCCCGCCCGGCCCGTCGGGCTCTCCGCTGCGGGGCCTCATCAACGTGCTGCCGACCGGGCGCAACTTCTACTCCGTCGACCCGCGCGCCATCCCGAGCCGCCTGGCGTGGGAGACCGGCCGCGCCCTCGCCGACTCCCTCGTCGAGCGGTACACCAAGGACCACGGCGAGCCACCGGCCAACGTCGGTCTGTCGCTGTGGGGCACCTCGGCCATGCGCACCGCCGGGGACGACATCGCCGAGGCCCTCGCGCTCATGGGGATCCGGCCGGTGTGGGACGACGCGTCGCGGCGGGTCGGCGGGCTCGAGGCCATCCCGGTCTCCGAGCTGGGGCGTCCGCGCATCGACGTCACCCTGCGCATCTCGGGGTTCTTCCGCGACGCGTTCCCGCACGCCACGGCCCTGCTGGACGACGCCGTCGAGCTGGCCGCGAGGCAGGAGGAGTCCGACTCCGAGAACTTCGTGCGCGCCCACGTCGAGGCCGACAAGGCCGCGGGCGTCGACGAGCGCTCCGCCCGCACACGCGTGTTCGGCTCCAAGCCGGGCACGTACGGCGCGGGTCTGCTGCAGCTCATCGACAGCCGTGACTGGCGCACCGACGCCGACCTCGCCGAGGTGTACGGCGTGTGGGGCGGGTACGCCTACGGGCGTGACCTCGACGGCGTGCCCGCGCGGGAGACCATGGAACGCACCTACAAGCGCATCCGCGTCGCGGCCAAGAACGTCGACACCCGCGAGCACGACATCGCCGACTCCGACGACTACTTCCAGTACCACGGCGGGATGGTCGCGGCCGTGCGTGCGCTGACGGGCGCCGACCCCGAGGCGTACATCGGCGACTCGACGCGTCCCGAGATCGTCGCCACCCGAACGCTGCTCGAGGAGACCTCGCGGGTGTTCCGCGCCCGCGTGGTCAACCCCAAGTGGATGGAGGCGATGCGCGAACACGGGTACAAGGGCGCGTTCGAGATGGCCGCCACCGTCGACTACCTGTTCGGTTACGACGCCACCACGGGCGTGATCGACGACTGGATGTACGACAGGCTCACCCGCGAGTACGTGCTCGATCCGGTCAACCGCGACTTCCTCGCCACGTCCAACCCCTGGGCGCTGCACGGGATGGCCGAGCGGCTGTTGGAGGCCGTCGATCGCAAGATGTGGGCCGAGCCCGACCCGGAGGTGCTCTCCGAACTCCGGCAGGCCTACCTGGATTCCGAGGGCGACCTCGAGGGCGAGGACGACGAGGACGAGGTCGGGGCATGAGCACCGGGTCGCCGACCTTCCCGTTCTCCGCGGTGGTCGGCATGGACGACATGGGCCTCGCGCTGTGCCTGGCCGCGGTGTCGCCGGGGATCGGCGGGGTGCTCGTGCGGGGCGAGAAGGGCACCGCCAAGTCGACGATGGTGCGGGCGCTGGCTGCGGTGCTGCCGCCGGTGGCCGTGGTGGACGGGTGCCGGTTCGCCTGCGATCCGGCCGATCCCGACCCGGACTGCCCCGATCGGGAACGCGCCGATCACACCCCGGACCGCGAGTCGGGGAGCACCCGGCCGGTGCGGCTCGTCGAACTCCCGGTGGGGGCGAGTGAGGACCGGGTCGTCGGATCGCTGCACCTCGACGACCTGCTGGCGCGTTCCCGGGTCGAGTTCGACCCGGGACTGCTCGCCCAGGCGCACCGCGGGATCCTCTACGTCGACGAGGTCAATCTGCTGCCCGACCACCTCGTCGACACGCTGCTCGACTCGGCCGCCATGGGCCGGGCGCGCATCGAACGCGAGGGCGTCTCGGTCTCGCACGCGGCACGATTCGTCCTCGTCGGCACGATGAACCCCGAGGAGGGGAGTTGCGGCCGCAGCTCCTCGACCGGTTCGGGCTCGCCGCCGACGTGGCGGCGAGCCGCGAGGTCGACGTGCGCGTCGAGGTCGTGCGGCGACGGATGGCCTACGAAGCCGACCCGGCGGCGTTCGTGGACCGGTACGAGCGTGAACAACGCGACCTCGCCGCCCGCATCGCCCGCGCCGAGGACCTGCTGCCGCAGGTCGTGCTCACGGACGACTCGGTGCGCCGGATCTCCACGATCTGTGCGCAGTTCGACGTCGACGGCATGCGGGGCGACCTCGTCACGGCCCGCACGGCGTGCGCGCACGCGGCCTGGTGCGGACGCACCGAGGTGACCGATCTCGACGTGCGCGTCGCCGCCCGGCTCGCGCTGCCGCACCGGCGCCGCCGCAACCCCTTCGACGACCACAGCGGTGACGAGCTCGAGGAGATCCTCGACGAGCACGTCCCCGAGCAGCCCGACGACGATCCGGACGGCCCGGACGACGACCCGCCCGCACCCGATGACGGACCGGACGACGATCCCGACGACGAGAGCGCCGGCCAGGAGGAGCCGACCGACGAGTCGCCGGACGACGGTGAGGGGAGCGGGAACCCGGTCGAGCAGGACCCCCGCCCCGACCGCCGGAGTCGAATCGCGACGAGGCGCAGGGGCCGGGCGAGGACGCGAGCGACACGCCGGACACGCCCGAGTCCGGACCTGCGCGACCGGCGCCGGCGGGGACGAGCGGCACGCGACCGGACTCCCCTACCGCACGCGGTTGTTCGCCCTGCCGCACGCGGGGGCCGGGGTGGCGGGTCGACGGTCGTCGGCCGACGTCGCCACGGGTCGCCACGTGCGCGCGGTGCATCCGGAGGACCCCCGCGGCCGGGGGTTGGCGCTCACCTCGACGGTGCTCGCCGCCGCGACCCGGGGGACCGGGCGAGGCGAAGGTGGAGACGCCGTGCCCGGCGTGGACGTCGGTGCGCAGGACCTGCGCCGGAGTGTGCGGCGCGGCAAGGAGGGCAACCTCGTCGTCTTCGCCGTGGACACCTCGGGGTCGATGGGCGCGGCCGAGCGCATCCGTCAGGTGAAGACGGCGTGCGTCTCGTTGCTCATGGATGCCTACCAACGGCGGGACAAGGTGGCGGTGGTGACGTTCGCCAAGAAGCAGGCGCGCGTCGTGCTGCCGCCCACGAGCAGTGTGGAGTTGGCGCAGCGTCTGCTCGCCGACGTGCCCACGGGCGGTCGGACCCCGCTGGCCGAGGGCCTGACCAGCGCCTATGACGTCATCAGGCGCGAGCGGGTGCGCGATCCCCATCGGCGAGCCCTCCTCGTGGTCCTCACCGACGGCCGGGCCAGTGCGGGCGGCCGCACGGCCCTGCCGCGGGCCCACCGCGTGGCGAGGGGATCGCCGCCGACGCCGCCCGCACCGGCGCGATCGGCAGCGTCGTCGTCGACTGCGAGTCCGCCAGGGCCGGGTTCCGACTGGGCCTGGCCAGAGATCTCGCCGGTCACCTGCGTGCGGAGTACGTCGACCTCGCCGACCTCGGCGGCACCCTCACCCCGGTGCGACGCACGGCCTGAAGCACCAGTACCACGACTGCCTACGTGCGCCTGGATGGTCGGGTGAGCGGCGCGGAGGCGTCATCATGAGGGATGCCTCGTGATCACCACACCCCCATGCTCGACTTCGCGGCCCCGAACGAGGTCACCGTGCTCGACGGTGGCCTGTCCACGCAGCTCGAGAGCGCCGGGCACGACCTGTCGGATGCGTTGTGGTCGGCGCGCCTGCTGCGGGACGATCCGGAGGCGGTCGTGTCGGCGCACGCGGCGTTCGTCCGCGCGGGTGCGCAGATCGTCACCACCGCGAGTTACCAGGCCTCCTTCACCGGATTCGCCGCCGCCGGGATCGACGCGGCGGAGACGACCCGGCTGCTGCGGCTCTCCATCGACCTGGCCCGTCAGGCCGTCGACGTCGCGTCACCGGAGCAGAAGGTGGCCGTCGCGGCGTCCGTCGGGCCGTACGGCGCGTCACTGGCCGACGGGTCGGAGTACCGCGGCCGGTACGGGCGCACGACCGGTGAGCTGCGCGACTGGCACGCCCGTCGCGTCGAGGTGCTCGCCGACTGCGGCGCCGACCTGCTGGCGATCGAGACGATCCCCGACCTCGACGAGGCGGCTGCGCTGGTCGACCTCGTGCGGGGCAGCGGGCGGCAGGCGTGGCTCAGCTACACGATCGACGGCGAGGCCACCCGCGCCGGACAACCCCTGACCGAGGCGTTCGCCGTGGCGGCCGGGGTGGCCGAGATCGTCGCGGTCGGCGTCAACTGCTGCGCGCCGGACGACGTGCTCGCGGCCATCGAGGCCGCCCGCGAGGTCACCGGCCTGCCTGTCGTCGTCTATCCCAACAGCGGTGAGGGCTGGGACGCCCAGGCCCGCACCTGGGTCGGACCGGGGCGAGGACTCGCCGACCTCGTCCCGAGCTGGATCGAGGCGGGCGCCCGCCTCGTCGGCGGCTGTTGCCGCGTCGGCCCCGATCAGCTCGCCGAGATCGCGGCGCAGGTCCGACGCCGGTCCTAGCGCCGACGGCGCCCCGGGCCCGAGTCCCGACCCGTGGACTTCGGGAGGCCGCATCAGCAGGATGGACGGCATGGACGCGGCCCTGCGCATCGAGATCTTTCCGGCGGACCTGGACCGGACGGTCGCCTTCTACCGATCGCTGGGGTTCGAGCTGCTGACACGCGACGAGGGCCCACCCCCGTACGCCTACCTGGGTCTGGGGTCGGTGCGGATCGGCGCGATCGAGTCCGAGCCCGTCGCCCCGGGAGCCCGACCGCACCCGGTGGGCACGGAGATCGTCATCGAGGTCGAGGACGTCGCCGCGCTGCGGGACCGCTTCGTCGATGCCGGTGTGGTGCTGGACACCGACCTGCAGCGACGGCCCTGGGGGCTCAGCGACGTCCGCCTCTACGACCCCGACGGCCACTACCTGCGGTTCACCGACGGACTGTGAGGCGCCGAGCCCGCCCGACGCCCGCGGCTCACCCGGCGGATCCGATCCGCTCCCGCACCCCCTCGACCCCGGTGCGGACGGTGGCGCCGTAGGCGTCGTCGGGGAGGCGCTGGAGGTGCTCGGTCGCGAGCACCAGGTGGGTGCGCGCGACATCGACGTCGCCACACCGATGCGCCACGTCGGCCAGGTTGAGGTGCAGGGAGGGCAGCATCCCGGTCGGATCGGCGATCCCGACCTCGGCCCACCCTTCCTCCGGCGCGAGCTCGAACTCCCGCAAGGCGCTCTCGTCCCAAGCCCGTTCGTGCTCCGGCGCGTCCTCGCAGTCGGCGGCGTAGTGCGCGATGACGCAGCGCAGCACGTGCTCGGTGGGTGGGGTGTCGTCCCACACCGACCGGAACGCCTCTCGGGACGTCACCCGATCGTGCTCGCGGGACATCGTGATGGTGTCGGTGATGCGGCTCCACAGTTCTCGGTCCATGTCGGCGACCGTAGCCGCGGCCACTGACAACCCCATGCCGCGATGTCGGGTGCTCGCGTGCCCTCGACGGGAGCCGGTAGCGTGCGCAGGACACCCACCACGGACGAAGGAGCCTTCATGCCCCAGGGACAACCCGAGGTCGTGCCGAACGACGGACTGACCACCCGTCAACGCCGCAACCGCGCGATCCTCGCGGTGCACACGGGGGCCGGCAAGGGGAAGTCGACCGCGGCGTTCGGTCTGGCCCTGCGCGGCTGGAACCAGGGCTGGGACATCGGGGTGTTCCAGTTCGTCAAGTCCGCCAAGTGGAAGGTCGGTGAGGAGTCCGTTCTCACCCGCCTGGGTGAACTGCACGAGCAGACCGGTGAGGGCGGGCCGGTCGAGTGGCACAAGATGGGCTCGGGGTGGAGTTGGACCCGCTCGAGCCAGGGTGAGGACACCGAGGAGCAGCACGCCGCCGACGCCCGCGAGGGCTGGGCGGAGATCAAGCGGCGCCTCGCCGACGAGCGGCACGACCTCTACGTGCTCGACGAGTTCAACTACCCCCTGAAGTGGGGCTGGATCGACATCGACGACGTCGTGGACACCCTCGCGAACCGCCCGGGCAAGCAGCACGTCGTCATCACCGGCCGCCCCGCCCACGACAAGCTCATCGAGGCTGCCGACCTCGTCACCGAGATGACCAAGATCAAGCACCCCATGGACGCCGGTCAGAAGGGGCAGCGCGGCATCGAGTGGTGAGCGCGTCCAGCGGTCACACCTTCGCGGGACGCCATCCGGCGCGCCGAGCCTCGGCCTCCGAGCAGAACATGCGCTCGCCCTTGCTGCGGTCGATCTTGGTGGCGTTGTAGTAGCGCTGTCCGGGCTTGTGGTAGATCTTCTCGCCGTCGTTCGCGATGTTGCCCTTGATCGTGCAGCCCGCCACCGGCTTCGGTGCGGGCTTGGGCGCTGGCTTCGGCCGGGTGAGGACGGGAGCGGGGGAGCCGCAGGCCTTCCACAGCCCGCGCTTCTTGGCCTTGGCCCTCGCCTGGTCCTTGCGGTAGGTCGGCTGACCGATGTACGGCTTGCCGACGGTCAGCTCCCGACCGAAACCGTTGGAGATGAGGCGCTGACCGAGTTTGGTGCCGTCGGTGAGGATCACGTGGCGCAGCAGGCGTCCGTGCACGTCGCGGTTCGGTTGGGTGCGGTCGGCGCGCAGGACGACGGTCTTGCGGTACACCAACTGCGTCGTCGCGGCCTTGGCCTGCGTGGCGTAGCACTGCCGCTTGGCGAGTTCCGGAGTGTCCACGCCGATGACCCGGATCTTCTCGACCTTGCCGCCGATGCGCGCGTGGATCGTGTCGCCGTCCACGACGTAGGCGACCGTGGTGCGCACGTCGCCGGCCGCGGTCGAGGCCGCCGGAGCGATCGCCTCCGCCCCGGGCACCGCCGACCCCGCCACCAGGGCCCCGGCCGCGAGCGCCCCGGCCCCGATCCGTCCGACCCGCGTCATCGTCGTCGTCCCCAGCATGTCCCGCTCCGTCCCAGTAGGTGCACGTCCCTCGTCGGCCGTGTCCGGACCGAGCGGAGGAGTTGCCCCTCACCCGACCACCCCTCACATCGTGCGGACAGCGAATCATGTTTCATCACAACCAGATCCGATTGAGGTCGTGCCTTTGGTCCCGACCACGCCCGATCACCTCGCGGGCCGGCGGGTGGTCGCGAACGTGTCGCACCGCGCACCCGCGGACCAGCGTGGGATGATCGCCCGCAGGTGGGAGGTGGAGCGTGATGCGCGGACTCGTCGGCCGACTCGATGCCGTACAGCGCCGGAACCGGCTTCTGGGGGCGCCTCTGGGCGTCGTCTACAAGTTCCTCGACGACCAGGGCTTCTACCTCGCGGCCCTCATCGCGTTCTACGCCTTCATCTCCCTGTTCCCGCTGTTCCTGTTGTTCTCCACCATCCTCGGTTTCGCCCTGGAGAACGACGCGGGCCTGCGCGAGGACATCCTCGAATCGGCGGCGCGGCAGATCCCGGTCATCGGCCAGGAGATCGAGACGGCCGGGCTGCGGGGGAGCGGGACGGCGGTCACGGTCGCCGTCGTCACGGCCGTGTTCGGATCGCTCGGCGTCGCCCAGGCCATCCAGAACGCGATGAACGTCGTCTGGGGCATCCGGCGCAACGAGCGTCCCAACCCCTGACGAGCCGGTTGCGGAGCCTGGGTCTGCTCGGGGCCCTCGGCCTGTTCGTCGTGGCGACCACGGTGATCTCCCAGATCGGGTCGATCCTCGGCAACCGGGTGCCGTGGTTCTCGGCGACCTCCGCGGTGTTCCTCTTCGTGGGGTCGTTCGTGCTGTCGGCGATCTTCTTCGTCGTCATCTCCCGCCTCGGCACGGCCAAGCCGCCGCAGATCAGGGAGCTCGTGCCCGGCGCCCTGCTCGCGGCCCTGGCCTGGCAGGGGTTGCAGAGCGGGGGCAACGCCTTCGTGACGACGGTGGTGGCCCGGGCGTCGGTGACCAACGGCGTGTTCGCGGTCGTCCTCGGCCTCCTCGCCTGGCTGTACCTCGCCGCGATCGCCCTCGTGTTCTGCCTCGAGACCAACATCGTCTACGCCCGCCGTCTCTACCCCCGATCGCTGCTCACCCCCATGACCGACCGGGTGGACCTCACCGAGGCCGACCGGCTCGCCTACGCCCGCCTCGCGCGGGCGCAGAGCCTCAAGGGGTTCCAGAACGTCGAGGTCACCTTCGACCACGACGGCCAGTACGCCACCGAGCATCGTCGCCGTCGCGCCACCGAGCCGCAGGAGAGCGCCGACACCCGGATCCTGCGTCTGCGCGAGGGTCTGCGCCGGGCGCTGCCAGAGTCGGTGACCTCGCGCTTCGACCCGGTCGCGCACATCGCGGACAAACCGGTGACCACCACGGTCGGCCACGAGACCGAGGCCGATGAGACCCCGGACACGACCCCGGAGCACACCGCGTCGGAGCCGCAGGCGCGCTGATAGGCTCGCGCTCGCCGGCCACCCGACCGGCATCACCTGTCGTCGGCCGACAGGTCGGAGGAAACCGGTGCGACACCGGTGCGGTCCCGCCACTGTGACCACGCCCCAGGCGTGGGAGCCAGGAACTCCGGTCGGCCGAGTGCTGTTCCGGGACGCGGATCCCGGAAGAGAGGCCGCTCGTGTCGAATCCCCGACCCCTCACCGGTCGCCTCGCCCTGCCCAGGGTCCTGCTCGCGGCCCCGTCCTCGGGCAGCGGCAAGACGATGGTGACCACCGGCCTGCTGGCGGCGCTGCGTGCGCGGGGGCTCCAGGTGAGCCCACACAAGGTCGGCCCCGACTACATCGATCCGGGGTATCACGGCGCCGCCTCGGGTCGACGCGGCCGCAATCTCGACCCCCACATGCAGGGCGTCGAACGCATCGTCCCGCTGCTGCTCCACGGCGCGATGACCCCGGCGCCCGCGGACGTCGCCGTCATCGAGGGCGTCATGGGTCTGTTCGACGGCGCCCTCGGCCGCGAGGGGTTCGCGAGCAGCGCCCACGTCGCCGAACTGACCCGCGCGCCTGTCGTCCTCGTCGTCGACTGCGCCTCGACCTCCCGCAGCGTCGGCGCCCTCGTCCACGGGTTCGCGACCTTCGACGCCGGCGTCCGCATCGGCGGGGTGATCCTCAACAACGTCGCCTCGCCCAGACACGAACGTGAGGCACGCGACGGCGTCGCGGTGACCGGGGTCCCCGTCCTCGGAGTCCTGCCGCGGCGCCCCGACGTCGTCGTCCCGAGCCGCCACCTCGGCCTGGTGCCGGCCGCCGAACGGACTCCCGAGGCCATGGCCGCCGTCGCCGCCCTGGGCGAGCTCGTGGGCGAGCACGTCGACCTGGACGCCGTGCTCGACCTCGCGAGGACGGCGCCGGATCTCGAGGAGACGCCGTGGGATCCGGCGGCCGAACTCGCCGCGGCGGGCTGGACCGGTGGCGGTGCGCAGGCACGCGCCAGGCGGGTCGCGGTCGCCGGGGAGAGGCCTTCACGTTCTCCTACGCCGAGAACGTCGAGCTGCTCGAGGCGGCCGGCATCGAGGTCGTCACGTTCGACCCGCTCACCGGCTCCCTGCCGACGGGCGTCGACGGCATCGTCCTGGGCGGCGGATTTCCGGAGGTCCACGCCGCCGCGCTGTCGGCCAACGCCGGGTTGCGGCACCAGATCGCGCGGTTCGCCGGCGAGGGTGGCGTGATCTCGGGGGAGTGCGCGGGGATGCTCTACCTGGCCCGGAGCCTCGACGGCCACCCGATGTGCGGCGTGCTCCCGATCAGCGCCCGGATGACGGGCCGACTCACCCTCGGCTATCGCGGCGCCGTGGCCCTCGCCGACAGCGTGCTCGGACGCGAGGGTGAACGGGTCACGGGCCACGAGTTCCACCGCACCGTGGTCGAACCCGACCCCACCGAGACGACCGACACCACCCACACCTCCGACCTCGCCGACGGCCGGACGGCCTGGGGCTGGCACGACCGCGACGGCACTCCCCATCGTGAGGGCTGGGTGCAGGGGCGGGTCCACGCCTCTTACCTGCACCTGCACTGGGCGGGAGCTCCGCGGGTGGCCGCGTCGTTCGCCGCGGCGGTCGGCGCGGGGGAGCTGCGATGACGACCGACCCCGGCTCCCTCGACCCCCGACTGCTCGAGCACCACGGCGACGTGGAGGCCCGGGGGATGCTCGATTTCGCCGTCAACGTGTCGGTGCCGGCGCCTCCGGAGTTCGTGCGGGCGGCGATCACGGCGGCGCTGGGCGACCTCAGCGCCTACCCGGACCCGAGCGCCGCGACCGCCCACCTGGCCGGCCACCTCGGCGTCCCGGGAGACCGGATCCTGCTGACCAACGGCGCCGCGGAGGCCTTCCACCTCCTGGCCCGCGCGCGCGCCTGGCGTCGCCCCGTCGTCGTGCACCCGCAGTTCACCGAGCCGGACACCGCGTTGCGTGCCGCCGGGCTCGACCCCGGATGGCACGTGCTGCGCGCGCCCCGGTTCGTGCTCGACGCCGCGGAGTTCGACGCCGCCCACCCGGGTGCCGACCTCGTCGTCCTCGGCAACCCCACCAACCCGACCTCGGTGCTGCACCCGGCCGCCGACCTGCTGCGGTTGCGGCGCCCGGGACGCGTGCTCGTCGTCGACGAGGCGTTCCTCGACGTCGTGCCCCGCGAACAGGACACGCTGCTGCGGCACGCGGGGGCCGGTGAGGGGGTCGTCGTCGTGCGAAGCCTCACCAAGACCTTCGGACTCGCCGGGCTGCGTGCGGGATTCCTCGTGGGTGACCCCGATGTCATCGAGGCGTGCGCCCGCGTGCAGCCGCACTGGTCGGTCAACCACCTGGCCTCGACCGCCGTCGAGGCGGTGGCCACGGCCGAGGGTGTGGCCCACGTCGCGGACGTCTCGAGGCGCATCGCGCAGAACCGCCCCCGGCTCGTCGACGGGCTGACCGGCCTCGGTTTCGCCGTGGTCGGCCCCCGGCCGGTCCCTTCGTCCTGGCCTCCCACCCGCGGGCGCCGGAACTGCGACTCCGCCTGCGCGAGCAGGGAATCGCGGTCCGGCGCGCGGACACCTTTCCCGGGCTCGGACCCACCTGGCTGCGGTTCGCGGTCCGCGACGCCGGCCCGACCGACCATCTGCTCGACGCCCTCGCCGCGATCCTGCGCACGATCGAGCACCCGAGAACGGAGCACCTATGACGACCCCACCCATGGCAGCCCCCGAGCGTGAGGCGCTCGCCCGGGTCGTCGCGAACCGGCGCGACATCCGCACCGGGTTCACGATGGAGCCGATCGACGACGACGTGCTCCTGCGTGTCCTCGGTGCGGCCCACCAGGCCCCGAGCGTCGGGCTGTCCCAGCCCTGGGACTTCGTCCTGCTCACCGACCTCGAGGTGCGCACCCGCGTGCGCGCCTTGGCGACCCGGCAACGGGAGCGGTTCGCCGCGGGCCTGCCCACCCCGCGCGCCCGACGCTTCGACGGGCTCAAGGTCGAGGCCATCCTGGCCACCCCGCTCAACATCGTCGTCACCTGCGACCCGACCCGCGGCGGCCCCTACACCCTCGGGCGCCACGCCGACCCGCGCACCGCGCCGTTCTCCGTGGCCTGCGCGGTGCAGAACCTGTGGCTGGCCGCCCGCGCCGAGGGCCTCGGCGTCGGATGGGTGAGCTTCTTCGACCCGGACGAACTGCGCGCCGAACTCGGCCTGCCGGCCCATCTGCAGATCGTCGCCTTCCTCTGCATCGGCCATGTCGAGGAGTTCCCGCCCGCCCCCGAGCTCGCGCTGAGCGGGTGGGCACGCCGACGCCCGCTCGCCTGGGCGGTCCATCACGACACGTGGGGTGCCCGACGGCTCCCAGGAGGAGAACCCATGTCACTCATCGAGGAGACGGTGGCCGCGATCGCGCCCGTCGACCAGGCCGCCCGCGCCGACGCGCTGGCCCGTCAGGCGATCCTCACCAAGCCCGCCGGGTCGCTCGGTGAGCTCGAGGACGTCTCGGTGCGCCTGGCGGGGATCAGCGGAACCTGCCCGCCGCCGATCCCCGAGCCGGTCGCCCTCGCCGTCTTCTGCGGCGACCACGGCGTCCATGCCCAGGGTGTCACCGCGTGGCCGCAGGAGGTCACGATGCAGATGGCCCACGCGGTCATGGACGGCGGCGCCATGACGAGCGTGATCGCCCGCAGCGTCGGCGTGGAGGTCGCGGTCGTCGACATGGGTGTCAAGGGCGACCTACCCGACCGGCCGGGCGTACTGGTCCGCAAGGTCGCCCGGGGGACCGCCGACATGGCGGTCGAGCCCGCGATGACCCCCGAGCAGTGCCGCCTGGCCGTCGAGGCCGGGATCGACGTCGCCCGCGACCTCGTCGCCCAGGGCAACCGCCTCCTCGTCACCGGCGACCTCGGCCTCGCCAACACGACGGCCTCGGCGGCCCTGCTCGCCGCGATGACCGGGTGCTCGCCCGAGGAGGTCACCGGCCGCGGCACGGGCATCGACGACGCCATGCTCGCCCACAAGACCGAGGTCGTCCGCAGCGCGCTGGAGCGTCACGGCGTGAGCGAGGCTGACCCGCTCGTGACCCTGGCCGCCGTCGGCGGTTTCGAGCACGCCGGCCTCGTCGGATTCCTCCTCGGTGCGGCGGCGCAACGCACCCCCATCGTGCTCGACGGGGTCATCGCCCTGTCCGCCGCCGTGGTCGCCGCCGCGATCGCCACCGCCGCCGTCGACTACTGGTTCGCGGGGCACCACTCCGCCGAGCCCGGCTGCCGGCGCGCCACCGAACACCTCGGACTCCGCCCGCTGCTCGACCTCGGCATGCGTCTCGGGGAGGGCAGCGGGGCGGTCTGCGCCGTGCCGCTGCTGCAGGCGGCGGCCCACGTGCTGGCCGAGGGAGCCACCTTCGAGAGCGCCGGAGTCACCGAACGTGAGGACTGAGCACACCGCACCGGGTGGCCGGGATCGTCGATCCGTCGAGGTCCTCCTGCGCGAGCGCGACGCCCTCGTCGTCGGCGGCGGCGTCGAGGCCATCGGCCCGGTGAGCGAACTCCTGCGCGCCGGGGCCCGGGTGAGCCTCGTCGCGACCACCCTCGAGATCGCCGTGCAGGACCTGGTCGAGCGCGGGCTCATCACGTGGCACGACCGCGACTACCGAGCGGACGACCTCGACGGGATGAGCGTCGTCGCCGCCGCGAGCGGTGATTCCGAGCTCGACGCCCGCGTCCTGCTCGACTCCGCCGAGGCGGGCGTGCTGCCGATGGCACGCCCCGCCTCACGCCGGGCCGGTGGCGACGCCGACGCCGGTGGTGGATCAGGCTCTGTCGGTGGATCGGGCTCTGTCGGTGGGGGATCGGTCGTCCTCGTCGGCGGCGGACCCGGCTCACCCGGCCTCATCACCGTCGCCGGGCGCGAGGCGGTCCTGAACGCCGACGTCGTCGTCGTCGACCGGCTCGCCCCGCTGGCGCTCCTGGAGGAGCTGGGGCCGGAGGTCGAGGTCGTCGACGTCTCCAAGATCCCCCGCGGCCGCTCCACGAGCCAGGAGCGGATCAACGCCGTCCTGGTCGATCGCGCGACGGCCGGCAAGCGCGTCGTCCGGCTCAAGGGCGGCGATCCGTTCGTCTTCGGCCGCGGCATGGAGGAGCAGATCGCGTGCGTCGAGGCCGGTGTGCCGGTCGAGGTCGTGCCCGGGGTGACCTCCGCGGTCTCGGCGCCGGAGCTCGCCGGCATCCCCGTCACACACCGCGGTCTGGTCCAGGGGTTCGCGGTCGTGTCGGGACATGCGGCGCCGGAAGATCCTCGCAGCACCGTCGACTGGGCCGCCCTGGGACGCAGCGGAGTCACCGTGGTCGTGCTCATGGGTGTGGAGACCCTGCCCCGCATCGCGCGAGCGCTGCTCGAGTCGGGCCGCCCCGCACAGACGCCGGTCGCGTCGGTGATGGACGCCGCACTGCCCAGTCAACGCGTGTACACCGCCACCCTCGCGAGCCTCGCCGAGGGCGCGCCGCCGGAGGTCACCGCGCCGGCCGTCACGGTCATCGGCGACGTGGCCCGCTTCGCGCAGGGATGATGCCTCGCGGCGGGATCGATGTTGGCCTAGGGTCGCCGACATGACTTCGTCGAACGCATGGACCTGGCGGTGCGAGAGCTCGGACGGTACCCCGGTGGGTGGCGACGTCGTCCCCGGCTCGGGTTTTCCGAGCCAGGGCGAGGCCGAGGCCTGGTTGTCCGAGGGGTGGGCCGACCTCGCCGACGCCGGCGTCGAGCAGGTCACCCTCCTGGAGGGTGAGCGGGAGGTCTACGGACCGATGAGCCTGGCGGCCGGCTGACCGCTCAGGCCGGTCGCGTGGGGATCGGTTGCCCGCCGCGCGTGACCTGCGGTCGGGGCACCCGGCCCGCACGGAGTTGCACCGACCGCGAGAACACGTACCAGCCCGTGCCGCGTTGGGGCTCCTCGCCGAACTTGGCCAGCACGGCCTTCTTGACGCGCCGCACCAGCAGCACGACGTCGAGGATCGTGACGAAGAGCATGCCGTAGAGAACCGCGAACCCGAGTGTGTAGGCCCAGCCGTAGGGCAACAGGCTGATCGGCAGGGCGACGATCATGATCGGCAGCAGGAACTCACCGATGTTCCAGCGGGCGTCGACGATGTCGCGGATGAACCGGCGCTGGGCGCCCTTGTCCCGCGGGCCGAGCGCCCATTCCTCACCGCGGTACATCGCCTCGCGGTACTTGCTGCGTTCGGCACGTTCGCGCTGGCGGGAGTCGCGTTTGGCCGCCTCGCGGTCGGCGGGCACGATGGGTCGCCGCCGCGCCGCCTCCGCCTCACGTCGCGAGGGGTGGGCCGATTCTTGGCCCCCGGGCGCACCGGCGAGCTCGCCTCGGTCATCGACGCGGCCGATGCCGCGGTCGACCCGGTGCGAGTGGGCTCGCCTTCCTTCTTCTTCCGTCCGAACACGAGCCTCACCTTATCCGTGACCACCCCGCTCGACTCCAATCGATCGTTAGGCTGGTGCGATGACTGAGCCGCAGACGTCGCTGCCGTCCGACCGCGTCGACCATCTCCGGGGTCGGATCCGCGAGCTGATGCCCACGGTCCGCGCCGATCTGGAGGATCTGGTCCGCATCCCGTCGGTGTCCTTGTCCTCCTTCGACGCCGCGCACGTCACGCGCAGCGCCGAGAAGGTCGCCGAGCTCCTGGCCGGGGCCGGCGCCGAGGTCGAGGTCGTCCGTGAGGGGAGGGGCACCCGGCGATCATCGGCCGCATCGACGGACCTCCCGGTGCGCCGACGGTCCTGCTCTACGCCCACCACGACGTCCAGCCGCCCGGGCCCGACTCCGACTGGCAGTCACCGCCGTTCGAGCCCACCGAGCGCGACGGGCGCCTCTACGGCCGCGGCACCGCCGACGACAAGGCCGGTGTCATGGCCCACGTCGCCGCCCTGCGCGCGCAGGACGGCACGCCTCCGGTGTCCATCCGGTTCTTCGTCGAGGGCGAGGAGGAGGTCGGCAGCGAGTCGCTGCCCGCGCTGCTCTCCCGCTACGCCGACCGGCTCGAGTGCGACGCCATCGTCATCGCCGACTCGGCCAACTGGGCGATCGGCACCCCCTCGCTCACGACCACGCTGCGCGGCAACGTGCGGTTCACCGTCACCACGCGCGCCCTGGATCACGGCCTGCACTCCGGCCTCTTCGGCGGCCCGGTCCCCGACGGGATCACGGCCATGTGCCGCCTGCTCGCGACGCTGCACACCGACGCCGGTGACGTGGCGGTCGAGGGGCTGACCGCCACCGACGACCTCGGCGTCGACTACCCCGAGGACACGCTGCGCACCGACTCCGGCATCCTCGACGGCGTCGACCTCATCGGGACCGGCTCGCTGGCCTCGCGACTGTGGACCAAGCCCGCCATCACGGTGGTCGGCATCGACGCCCCTGCCGTGGACGTCGCCGCGAACCTGCTCTCACCCTCCTGCCGGGCCAAGGTCTCGGTCCGGATCGCCCCGGAGCAGGACCCCCACCAGGCCTTCGAGGCACTCAAGGTCCACCTGGAATCCCACGCGCCGTGGGGTGTCCACGTGGAGGTCGAGCTCGAGGACGCCGGCGCCGGCTTCACGGCGTCGACGCAGGGACCGGTCGTCGCGGCCGCGAACGCCGCGCTGGAGGCCGCGTGGCAGACCGACCCCACCGTCGTCGGGCTCGGTGCCTCCATCCCCTTCATCTCGGAGTTCGCCGAGACGTTCCCCGATGCGGCGATCCTCATCACGGGTGTCGAGGACCCCGACACCCGGGCGCACGGGCCCGACGAGAGCCTGCACCTGGCGGAGTTCGAGAAGGTCTGCCTCGCCGAGGCGCTCCTGCTCGACCAGCTCGGCCGTCTCGACGACGTCGCTCCGGCGTCCTGACCCGGCGGGAGAGCACGTGCGCGTCCTGATCTGCCCCGAATCGTTCCCGGGGATCCTCACCGCCGTCCAGGCGGCGGAGGCGATGGCCAAGGGGTGGCGACTGCGGGCCCCGGACGACGAGCTCACGCTCGCACCGCTGTCCGCGGGCGGCCCCGGATTCCTGTCGGTGCTCGCCACGGCCGTCGGCGGGGTGTCGGTGGCGACGACCGTCAGCGACCCGCTCGGGCGCGACGTGCCCGCCTCCCTGCTGCTGGTCGACGAGACCTCCGGGTCGACGATCATCCGCACGGCCTACGCCGAGGCGGCGCAGGCGTGCGGTCTGCACCTGCTGGGTGCCGACGAGCGCAACCCCCTCATGACCAGCTCGTTCGGCGTGGGGCAGCTCATCCGCGCCGCGCTGGAGGAAGGGGCGCACCGCGTCGTCCTGGCCGTCGGCGACTCGGCCGCCAACGACGGGGGAGCCGGACTCCTGTGCGCGCTCGGGGTCGGCGACCCGGCCCGCCTCGCCCGCGGCGGGGGAGCCCTGCACGAGATGGCCGAGGACGCGCTCACCGGACTCGCCGAGGCCCAGGACCTGCTCGCCGGCGTCGAGGTGATCGTCGCCACCGACGAGACATGTCCCCTGCTCGGCTTCGACGGCACCTCGGCCCTCGATTCACCCGAGCGGGGCGCCTCCGTCGAACAGTCCCAGGCGCTCGAGCGGGCGCTGGGGCGGTTCCACGAGGTCGTTTCCCGCACCAGCCCACCGACCCAGGACCTGTTCACCGGACTGCCCCGCCGCCTCGACCGCGAGCCGGGCGCCGGAGCCGGTGGTGGCCTCGGCTACGCGCTGCTCGCGCTTGGCGGTCACATCCGCAGTGCCGTCGAGATCGTCGAGGAGGCCTGGGACATGGAGGCCCTACTGGATCGCCACGACCTCGTCCTCACCGGGGAGGGCTGCTTCGACTGGACCTCGCTGCGGGGCGGCGTGGTCGCCGGAGTGGCGCGGCTCGCCTCCGCGCGGGGGCTGCCGACGGTCGTCCTCGCCGGTGAGGTCACCGTCGGACGTCGCGAGACCATGGCGCTCGGCGTGACCGGCGTCTACGCGGTGGCCGAACGCCCCGGGCAGACCGAGGCGATGATGGCCGACCCGGTCGGCTCGCTCACCGAACGCGCCGCCCGGGTGGCCGGGACCTGGTCCCCCTGACACCTGCCCCCTGACACGCCGATCGCGGGGGGCGGGGGCGTCGACGGGAAGATCCACGGGCGCTACGGTGTTGTGAAGGGTGGCCTCACCGTGGGTCGTCGATCCGCTCACCCAAGCGGCGGCCCCCCATCGAAGACAAGGGAGCATCATGACTGTGCAGAACGACCAGATCACCGAGGCGGCGCACGGTGTCCTGCTGACCGACGTGGCCGCGTCCAAGGTCAAGAGCCTGCTGCAGCAGGAGGGCCGTGACGACCTGCGACTGCGGGTCGGTGTGCAGCCCGGTGGCTGCTCCGGACTCATCTACCAGCTGTACTTCGACGAGCGCACGCTCGACGGCGACGCCGTGCGTGACTTCGACGGGGTCGGAGTGGTCGTCGACCGCATGAGCGCGCCGTACCTCGAGGGCGCCACCATCGACTTCGCGGACACCATCGAGAAGCAGGGCTTCACGATCGACAACCCGAACGCCGGTAGCTCTTGCGCCTGCGGCGACTCCTTCAGCTGAGCCGCGACCACGTACACGCGAGGCAGGGTCGTCCCGACGAGGTCGGGGCGGCCCTGTTCGCATGCCCCACCCCGAACGACGGTCCCGACCCGGGGTGCCGACGCGGAGATCATCGGGCCCGGCCGGTAGATTCGGTCCGTGCCTATCGCTGTTGCCGGGTCTATCGCGACCGACCACCTCATGACCTTCCGGGGGCGGTTCGCCGACTCCCTCCTCGCCGAGCAGTTGGAGAAGGTGTCCCTCTCCTTCCTCGCCTCCGATCTCGAGATCCGTCGAGGGGGAGTGGGGGCCAACATCTGCTTCGGGATGTCCCTGCTCGGGGAGCGTCCCGTCCTGGTCGGGTCGGCCGGCGCCGACTTCGCGGATTACCGCTCCTGGCTTGAGCGTCACGGCGTGGACTGCGCCTCGGTCCACATCTCCGAGACCGCGCACACCGCGCGCTTCGTGTGCACCACCGACGACGACCAGGCCCAGATCGCCACGTTCTACCCCGGCGCGATGTCTGAGGCGCGTGACATGGAGTTCGGTCCGGTCATCGAGCGGGTCGGCGACCTCGACCTGGTGCTCATCGGCCCGGACGACCCGGAGGCGATGCTGCGCCACACCGACGAGTGCCGTGACCGGGGCATCCCCTTCGCGGCCGACCCCAGCCAGCAGATGGCGTTCATGGACGGTCAGTCCATCCGCCGGCTCATCGACGGCGCCACCTACCTGTTCACCAACGAGTACGAGTCGCACCTGGCCATCCAGAAGACCGGCTGGAGCGCCGAGGAGATCGCCTCCCGCGTCACGACGCGGGTCATCACCCGCGGTGGGGACGGATGTACCGTCGTCACCCAGGGCGAGGAACCGATCTCGGTCGATGTCGTCGCCGCACGGCGCGTGGCCGACCCGACCGGTGTCGGCGACGCCTTCCGGGCCGGGTTCCTCGTGGGCATCGTGCGAGGAATGGGCATGAAGCACTGCGCGCAGCTCGGAGCCGTCATGGCCACGCACGTCGTCGAGAGCCCCGTCGGTCCCCAGGAGTACGCGGACGACCTGCACGGACTGCGCGACCGCCTGGCGGACGCCTACGGCGAGGTGGACGCCGAGGTCATCGCGGCGCATCTGCCCGAAGGCCGTGTCTGAGGACCGCTCCCGGCCCGTCGAGCCGCCGCCCAGCCGGCACACCTTCGACGCCCGACGCGCCTGGGGCGAGGACGTGGTCGGGGTCGGCGCGGATCTCGAACCGGGCACTCTGCTGGCCGCCTATCGCGCCGGCGTCTTCCCCATGGGTGTCGGCCGGCACGGCAGCGGGCCGCTGGTGTGGTGGTCTCCCGACCCGCGCGGGGTGCTCCTGCCCGACGGTCTGCACGTCTCACGCTCGCTGCGCAAGGCGGTCCGACACTTCGAGGTGACGCTGGACGTCGACTTCGCGGGCGTCGTCGCGGGTTGCGCCGACCCCGCGCGGGACGGGCGATGGATCACCTCCGGCGTGGCCGCCGCCTACCACCGCCTGCACGAGCTGGGGTGGGCCCACTCGGTCGAGGTGTGGCGCGACGGTGAGCTCGTCGGCGGCCTGTACGGCGTGGCCATCGGCGGGTTCTTCGCCGGTGAGTCGATGTTCCACCGCGTCCCCGACGCCTCCAAGGTGGCGCTCGTGAGGCTGGCGGACGTGATGTTCGCCGACCGCGACCGGCGCCGGTTCGTCGACACCCAGTGGTCGACGCCCCACCTGGCCTCCCTGGGCATCGTCGACATCCCGCAGGCCGACTACCTGCGGCGGCTCTCGCGGGCGTTGGAGGCGCCGATGCCGACCGCGCTGCTCGAGGCGTGGCAGCGGTCGGGCGCCCGGACCGACACGCCCTGAGCGCCTCCCGGCAGGCGGGCGCCTGGTCTGATTCGATTCGACGACAGTCAGACAGCGGGCCTGCCGCACGCCGATCGGCTACCTGGCTGGTCTATGCTGGCGACGTCCACGACCCCGCTCGATACCCTCGGGAAATATCGGGAGGGGCCCTGCGCCCGTCATCTCGGCGGGGCGTCAGAACCGAATCGGAAGGTGCACCTTGCCTCGGCACGATGACTCACCACGGCGCGCACGGCGATCACGCCTCGCGCTCGGCGGTTTGGCGGCACTCGCGACCCTTGCCCTCAGCGGATGCTCCGACGCGGCCCGGCGGGGCTGGTTGCCCGAGGGCGCCTCGACCGGTGCCGACCGTGTGACCGCCCTGTGGGTCGGGATGTGGATCGCGGCGCTCGGCGTCGGGTTCCTCGTCTGGGGCCTGACGATCTGGTGCATGGTGCGCTACCGGCGCCGCAAGGACGACGTGGGACTGCCCCCGCAGCTGCGGTACAACGTCCCCATCGAGATCCTCTACACGATCATCCCCGTGATGATGGTGGGCGTCATCTTCTTCTTCACGGCCCGTGACGAGGCCATCCTGCTCGACACCTCGCAGCAGCCCGACGTCACGGTCAACGTCGTCGGCAAGCAGTGGAGCTGGGACTTCAACTACGTCGACGCCCAGGTGTGGGAGTCCGGCGTGCAGGCCGAGCTCACCGGCAAGCCCGGGGTCGAGGAGACGCTGCCGACCCTGTACCTGCCCGAGAACTCGCGCGTCGAGTTCCAGCTCACGGCACGCGACGTCATCCACTCCTTCTGGGTGCCGGCCTTCCAGCAGAAGCTCGACATGGTCCCGGGCAAGGTCAACAAGCTGCAGATCCACACCAAGCAGCAGGGCACCTTCCAGGGCAAGTGCGCCGAACTGTGCGGCGCCTACCACGCCACGATGTTGTTCAACGTCAAGGTCGTCTCCCAGCAGGAGTTCGACCAGCAGATGGCTGCCCTCAAGGCCCGGGGACAGACGGGCATGCTCGACAACTCCCTCAGCCGCCAGCACCTGGTTCCCGGTGAGCCAGGGGAGCAGCAGTACCAGCCTCAAGGAGGTGGCAACTGATGGCTTCGGTCGTCTCGCGTCCTCAGGACGCCGCACACCACGAACCGCCGAGTGACGGACAGACCTCGCTGGGGCGCCAGTTCGTCAAGGTGATCACCACCACCGACCACAAGGTGATCGGAAACCTGTACTTCATCACCTCGATGGTGTTCTTCGCCATCGGTGGAGTCCTGGCCCTGATCATCCGCGCCGAGCTCACCGCGCCCGGTCTGCAGGTGCTGCAGAACCTCGAGCAGTTCAACGCGATGTTCACCATGCACGGCTCGATCATGCTGCTGCTGTTCGCGACCCCGCTGTTCTCGGGCTTCGCGAACGCCTTGCTGCCGTTGCAGATCGGCGCGCCCGACGTCGCCTTCCCTCGCCTGAACATGCTGGCGTACTGGCTCTACCTCTTCGGTGGCATCGTCGCCGTCGCCGGCTTCCTCGTGCCGGGTGGCGCGGCCTCCTTCGGATGGTTCGCCTACGTCCCGCTGGCCAACTCCACGTTCACCCCGAGCCTGGGTGCCGACCTCTGGATCCTCGGCTTCGCGGCCACCGGCTTCGGCACGATCATGGGTGCGGTCAACTTCATCACCACGATCGTGTGCATGCGCGCGCCGGGTATGACGATGTTCCGCATGCCGGTGTTCACGTGGACGGTCCTGGTGACCTCGATCCTGGTCCTCATGGCGTTCCCGGTCCTCACCTCGGCGTGGTTCGCCCTCGCCGGTGACCGACTCTTCGGGATGCACATCTACGACCCGGCCAACGGCGGTCCGATCCTCTACCAGCACCTGTTCTGGTTCTTCGGGCACCCGGAGGTCTACATCATCGCGCTGCCGTTCTTCGGCATCGTCAGCGAGATCTTCCCGGTCTTCTCCCGCAAGCCGATCTTCGGCTACAAGGGCATCATCTTCGCGACCATCGCGATCGCCGCCCTCTCGGTGACGGTGTGGGCGCACCACATGTACGTCACCGGACAGGTGCTGCTCCCGTTCTTCTCGATCATGACGATGCTCATCGCCGTCCCGACGGGTGTGAAGTTCTTCAACTGGATCGGCACGATGTGGGGCGGATCGCTCACCTTCGAGACGCCGATGATCTGGGCGCTGGGCTTCCTGGTCACCTTCCTCTTCGGTGGCCTCACCGGTGTCGTCCTCGCGAGCCCCGCGCTGGACTTCCACCTCTCCGACACCTACTTCGTCGTCGCGCACTTCCACTACACGGTCTTCGGCACGGTCGTGTTCGCGATGTTCGCCGGGTACTACTTCTGGTGGCCCAAGCTCACCGGCAAGATGCTCGACGAGCGGCTCGGCAAGTGGCACTTCTGGCTGCTGTTCATCGGCTTCCACACCACGTTCCTCATCCAGCACGTCCTCGGTATGCAGAACATGCCGCGTCGTTACGGCGACTACCTGGTCGAGGACGGCGTCGTCCTGTTCAACGTCATCTCGACGGTCGGTTCGGTGCTATTGGCCGTCTCGATGCTCCCGTTCTTCTGGAACGTGTGGAAGACCCACCGCCACGCGCCCAAGGTCACGGTCGACGACCCGTGGGGTTACGGCTCCTCGCTGGAGTGGGCGACGTCCTGCCCGCCGCCGCGGCACAACTTCAACTCGCTGCCCCGTATCCGCTCCGAGCGCCCGGTGTTCGACCTCAACCACCCCGAGGTGGCGGCGTTCGACAGCCCGACTCCCGACAAGGGTGTGCTCGACGAGCTGTACGGCGAACCGGATCTCGACGACAAGAAGCACGGTGACGACGTGCGGGAGGGGAACGTTCGATGAGGAAGCCTCCGGCCTCTTCAACGCAGGCTTCTTCTTCTTCGTCCCTGTAGCGATCGTCTACGGGCTGTGGACGCACTTCGCCACTCCCGGTGGCGTGGAGCCGGTCGGTGTCGTCGCCATGACGCTCCTGGGCCTCATGAGCGCCATGGTGGGGATGTACCTGAGGGCCACGATGCGCCGGCTGGACGCCGATCCGGCCGACGACCCGCGTGGTGAGCAGTACCAGCAGGAGGGCGAGTACGGATTCTTCAGCCCGCACTCCTGGTGGCCCCTGCCCCTCGCGGTCGCGGCGATCCTGGTCTTCCTGGGTCTGCGCCTGGGCCTGTGGGTGTTCCTCGTCGGTGTCATCGTCGGCGTCCTCGCCATCATCGGGTGGACCTTCGAGTACTTCCGTCAGGACATGACACTCTGAGCTCCCGCCCCCATCTCGTTACGCGAACTCCGGTCACGCAGACCGGGGTTCGCGTAACTATGTCGCCTCGAAAACACGTGCTAGCTGGCCAGTATGCGAAAAATCGGCCACCATGGTTCGAGGGGGCAGCGCCCGCGACGGGTGCGAGGGATGGTCGAGCAGGGGTCACGAGCCGGTCGGCTCAGTGGGAGGACGAGTAGGGTGCTGGTTCGCGGTGTGAGGGTTCGTGTGCGCCATGTGGGCGTGCCGCTGGCGCTGGGTGCGCTGGTGGCGACGGCGGGATGCAACACGAGTCTGCCCGTGGTCTCCGGCGAGGCCGGCGATACGGCGCAGAGTCCTTCGCCGACCGTGCCGGATGCGGCCCTGCAGTTCTCCCTCAAGGACGCGCAGACGCCCGTCAAGCCCGACGAGGCTCTCAAGGTCGCCGTCCAGGGTGGCGAGCTGGTCTCCGTGCGCCTGATCGGTCCTGACAAGAAGCCTCTTGGCGGCAAGATCGTCGACGGCATGTGGCAGGTGGCCCCCGACACGCGTCTGGTACCGGATGCCTCGTACACGTGGCGGGCGAGTGCCAAGAACTCCGCGGGCAAGGTGACGCAGGAGGAGCGGTCCTTCACGACCATCAAGCCCAAGGTCACCGCCACCTACCGGGTCACCCCCGACGGGGCGACGGTCGGTGTCGGGATGCCGGTCATGGTCACCTTCGACAGCGCTGTCAAGACGCCGCAGATGCGCGCCGACGTCGAGAAGCGGTTGTCCATCAAGGTCACCCCGGCCCAGAAGGGCTCGTGGGGGTGGCTCGACGAGCGTCAGCTCATGTGGCGGCCCGACAGCTACTGGAAGCCCGGCACCAAGATCAACGTCAACGCGCCGCTCACAGGCGTCCAGACCGGCGACGGCAAGTGGATCGCCGAGAACAAGGGCGCCACGTTCGACATCGCCAAGCGTTCCCGCGTCAGCACGGTCGACCTGGCCAACCACGTGATGACGGTGCGTGAGAACGGCAAGAAGGTCGCGAGCTACCCCATCAGTGCCGGTAAGGCCACCGACGAGTGGGAGACCCGCTCCGGCACCAAGATCATCACCGAGAAGCACGCCGACTACGTCATGGACGCCGGCACGCTCGGTGTCGGTGAGGACGACCCCAACTACTACCGCACCGAGGTCAAGTACGCGATGCGGGTGACGAACACCGGTGAGTTCCTCCATGCGGCCCCGTGGTCGGTGTGGGCCCAGGGGCGCCGCAACGTCAGTCACGGCTGCGTCAACATGAGCACGGCCGCCGCCGGGGAGATGTTCCGGGCGAGCATCATCGGGGACGTCATCGAGTTCACCGGATCGGCCCGCAAGATGAAGCCCGGTGACGGGATGTCGGTCTGGCTCTTCGACGCCAAGGAATGGCGCGAGCGCAGCGCGGTCGCCTCGAGCTGACCCCTCAGCCCCACCCGAGTGCGTGGAGGCGCTCGTCGTCGATGCCGAAGTGATGGGCGATCTCGTGCACGACGGTGATCGCCACCTCGTCCGCGACCTCCTCGGGCGTGTGGCACATTCGTAGCGTCGGCCCGCGGTAGATGAAGATCCGGTCGGGCAGGCCCATGTCGCCCCACGTCCGTTCTGTCCTCGGCACGCCTTCGTAGAGCCCCAACAGGTCCTGCCCGTCCGGCGCCTCGTCCTCGACGAGGAAGACGACGTTGTCGAGCATGTCGAGCAGCTCCTGCGGTACCTGGTCGAGAGCGTCCGCGACGAGCTCGTCGAATCGGTCGGGCGACATCTGCATGGGGCCCATGGTGACGCACGGGGGAGCCAGGACATGAGTCGGGGCCGACCGCAGAAGCGGTCGGCCCCGACTCATGGGGTGCAGGAGGATCAGTGGCGATCGCTGCCGCTCTCGATCTCCTTGTGGTCGATATCTTCCTTGGCGAGCAGCGCCTGGTCCGCGGCGTGGTCGTGGTGCGCGTGCGCCTCGGCCAGTTCTGCGGGGGTGGGCGGAGCGATCCTGTCCTTGAAGTAGAACCGCGACCACGCCGCGCGACGCTTCTCGTTGCGCGCGGTGGGGGAGGCCACCCCACGCTCGTCAGAGCCCGAGGTGAGCTGCAGCGGCTCCGGCGACTCGTGCTGCACCAGCGACCAGCGGGCGTAGTCGTCGAGCGGCTCGTGGACCTCACGGAACTCACCGTCGGCGGTACGGACGATGCGTCCGGTCTCCTTGCCGTGCAACACCAGGTCGCGGTCGGCACGCTGCAGCGACAGGCAGATGCGCTTGGTGATGAAGAACCCGAGGATCGGGCCGGCGAAGAACAGGAACCGCAGCAGGTAGGTGATGTCGTTGATCGACAGCCCGATCTTGATCGCCATGATGTCATTGCCGGCGGCGAAGAACATCACCAGGTAGGCGATGAGAGCGGCCACGCCGATTCCGGTCCGGGTCGGGCGGTTGCGCGGACGGTCGAGCAGGTGGTGCTCGCGCTTGTCGCCGGTCACCCAGGCCTCGAGGAACGGGTAGGCGCCCACGAGAGTGAACACCAAGGGCAGCAGGACGATCGATCCCAGCGCCACGTTGAGACTGAACGTCCAGCCGAACAGGACGAACTCCATCCACCCCGGAAGCAGACGCAGCGCGCCGTCGGCGAAGCCCATGTACCAGTCGGGCTGCACGCCGGCGGTGACCGGGGAGGGGTCGTACGGACCGTAGGCCCAGATCGGGTTGATCGTCACCAGCGCCGAGATGAGCGTGATGATGCCGAAGACGATGAAGAAGAACCCGCCGGCCTTGGCGGCGTACACCGGCATCACGCGGTAGCCGACGACGTTCTCGTTGGTGCGGCCCGGCCCGGGGAACTGCGTGTGCTTGTGCACGACGACGAACACCAGGTGCGCCGTGAACAGGCCGATGAGCAGCGCCGGGACGAGCAGGATGTGCGCCATGTAGAGGCGGGCGATGATGACCTCGCCCGGGAACGCGCCGTCGAACATGAAGTAGCTGATGATCGAGCCGAGCACCGGCGTCGACTGGACGAAGCCCTCCATCACCCGCAGGCCCGTGCCCGAGAGCAGGTCGTCGGGGAGGGAGTAGCCGGCGAAGCCCTCGATCATGGCCAGCAGCAGCAGGACCGTGCCGATGACCCAGTTGATCTCACGCGGCTTGCGGAAGGCGCCGGTGAAGAACACGCGGGCCATGTGCAGGCCGACGGCCGCGACGAAGAACAGCGCGGCCCAGTGGTGGACCTGGCGGATGAGCAGACCGCCGGGGATCTCGAAGGAGATCCGCAGAGCGGTCGCGTAGGCCTCGCTCATGCCGACGCCGTTGAGGGGCGCGTACGGCCCGTCGTAGGTGACGTGCTGCAGCGAGGGGACGAACCACAGGGTGAGGGCGACACCCGTGAGCAGGGCGACGATCATCGAGTACATCGCGACTTCGCCCAGCATGAACGACCAGTGGTCCGGGAAGACCTTGTTCATCAGGTAGCGCATCGGCTTGGCCAGCCCGGTGCGGTCGTCGAACCAGGAGGCCAGCGCACCCCCGCGGCCGCCACGACCACCTCTCGGAGCGTCGGTGGTGGGCTGATCCTGTGCGCGCAGGCGGTCGGCGGCGCGGCCAGTTGCTTGAGTGCTCATCGCTCACGGCTCCAGAAGCTCGGTCCGACGGGCTCCATGAACGGCTGAGCCGCCACGAGGTACCCCTCGTCATCGACGGCGATCTTCAGCTGCGGCAGCGGCCGCTTGGCCGGGCCGAAGATCACCTTGCAGTCCTGCGTCACGTCGAAGGTCGACTGGTGGCACGGGCACAGCAGGTGGTGCGTCTGCTGCTCGTACAGGCCGACCGGGCATCCGGCGTGGGTGCAGATCTTGTTGTAGGCGACGATGCCCTCATACCCCCAGTCGCGGGCCTTCTGGCTCTTGAAGGAGGCCGGGTCCAGACGCATGAGCAGCACGGCGGCCTTGGCCTTGCGCTGGATGAAGTTGAGGTCCTCGTCGTGCTGGAACTCCTGGCCCTCCTGTGCGTGCTGCGGCGGGGAGTCGATGCCCTCGGGGAGGATGTGGAACACCGATCCGAGCTTGACCTCGTCCGCGCGGATTGGTGTCATCTGCGGGTCGCGCATGAGGCGCATGCCGGTTTGCCAGAAGGTGTGGTGCATCTCGCGACCGGGAAGGGGGCCGAGGCCACCGATGACCGGCAGGAGCGGCGGGAGCGCGAAGATGCCGAGCGCGGTGGCGCCGAGGACACCGATGAGCGGACGGCGGCCGAGCTGGGCCGCGTCCTTCCCCTCGTTCAGGGTGCCGATGAGGCCGTCGCGGTCCTCCGCGGAGGCCGACACCGGGTGGCGTTCCTCGACCTCTTCGTGATCGGGCATCAGGGTCTTGGCCCAGTGCACCGCGCCGAGGCCGATGCCGAGGAGGCTGAGGGCGAGGCAGACACCCATGAGGGTGTGCTGCATGTCGATCCGGCCGAACAGCGGTACGGAGACCCAGGTGTGCAGGTCGACGGCGAAGTAGGCGACGACGAAACCGACGGAGGCGAGGATCGACACCGTGAAGAGGGCCAGGACCTGCCGCTCGGCGCGCTTGGCGGCCTTCTCGTCCACGTCGGCGTGGCGAAGGACGTGCGGCGGGAAGCCGGGGTTCTCGAAGCGGTGATCGGCCCGCTCGAGATCCGCGGAGTGCTCCCCGACGTCACGGCGCACCGGAGCGGTGGTGCTGCCGTGAGACAACCCCTCCTGTTCCGGGGTGGTGCCGGTCTCGTTCATGTCATCGTTCCTGTCGCTGTCGTGCGGTCGAAGGGTGGCCACGGGTCAGGCGGCCTTACGGGCGAGCCAGACGGCGGCGCCGAGCATGAGGGGGATCGCGAAGAGCCAGAGGAAGAAGCCGTCGGCGACGGGGCCCAGGTTGCCCAGGCTGTGACCGCCGGGGTTCTCGTTCTTGTCGAGCTCGTGGAGGTAGGCGATGACGTCGCGCTTGGCCTCCGGGTCGAGGTTGGTGTCGTCGAACACCGGCATCGACTGCGGCCCGGTGAGCATGGCCTCGTAGATGTACTTGCCTTCGATGTTCTTGAGCGGCGGGGCGTACTTGCCGCGGGTCAGCGCACCGCCGGAGCCGGCGAAGTTGTGGCACATGGCGCAGTTGACGCGGTAGATCTCGCCGCCGCGGGCCACGTCGCCGTTGATGCCGCTGGCGATCGAGGCGTCGGGCACATCTGGGCCGGGGCCCAGGGAGTCGACGTAGGCGGCCATCTGCCGGATCTGCTCCTCGGAGAACTTGACGTCCTCGTTGCGGCCCGCCTGCACCGCAGGCCCCGCCAGGGGCATCCGGCCGGTTCCGACCTGGAAGTCGACCGACGCCGCACCGACGCCCACGAGGCTCGGGCCGGCGCTCGTGCCCTCGGCCTGCTGACCGTGGCAGGTGGAACAGTTGGCCTTGAAGAGACGCTGGCCGGCCTCGACCTCGGTCGCCGTGTAGGGCCGGGTCTCCGCGCCGGCAGGGCCGCCGGGGGCGATCACCGCGTAGATACCGCCCACGGCGACCAGGGCGACGAGGAGCAACGTGAAGATGGCCGCGGGGTGGCGGCGGGAGACGGGGGAGGAAGTCACGAGGGCGTCCTTGGCGTCGAAGGTGCAGGGGCGGTGCGGAGACGGGCGCAGGTCGGGGTGCGGCCGGGTGGAGTCGGCGTCACCGGAGGATGTAGATGACTGCGAACAGGGCGATCCACACGACGTCGACGAAGTGCCAGTAGTACGACGTGACGATGGCGCCCGTGGCCTGGCGGTGCGTGTACCGGCGCGTGGTGAAGCTGCGGCCGATGATCAGCAGGAACGCGATGAGACCACCGATGACGTGGATGCCGTGGAAGCCGGTGGTGATGTAGAAGGCCGAACCGTAGGCGTCGGAGGACAGGGTCAGGCCGTGCTCGACGAGCTCGGCGTACTCGTAGATCTGACCGGCGACGAAGATCGAGCCGAAGATGTAGGTGAGCACGAACCACTCGCGCATGCCCCACTGACGGAACTGGAACAGCCCGCCGGTGCGGGAGCCCTGACCTCGCTCGGCAGCCGCGACGCCGAACTGGCACCACAGCGAGCTGATGACCAGGATGCTCGTGTTGATCACCGCGAACACCACGTTGAGGTGCTCGGTGCCGGTCTCCCACAGATCGGGTCGCACCGACCGGATCGTGAAGTAGATGGCGAACAGTCCCGCGAAGAACATCAGTTCGCTCGACAGCCACACGATGGTCCCCACGGAGGCCATGTCGGGTCGGGTGACAGGTCCGTGGCCCGGAACAGAACTCGGGCGGGGACCTGGTGAATGAGCTTGAGCAGAGGAAACAGTCGCCACGGGCGCCATTATGGCCTGATCTCGGCGTGAATGGGACGTTGGGGCTCGGGCGCGTCTTCCTCGCGTGTGATTCGGGCCTGTGGGAAGCGCCGTGCACCGGGTCGGAGAGGGGGCGTCGGGGGTCGCCACCGGCCCCGTTCGACGAGGTGGACCGCGCAGGTCGCGGGGCTCGCCGAGTGGGTCGGCACGTCGGGGCGGGGCGGTCGACGTCGGGATGGACCGGGTGTCGGTAGGATTCGTCCCATGACAGGCCCCAGCAGCAGCGAGACGGTGACCGAGCCGACCGAGAACCCCTCCCGCCGAGGCGGTGACGTGCATTCGGTGCGCGTCCTGTTGTTCAGCGACGACCGCACCACCCGCGACGCCGTCCGGTTGGCCGTGGGACGGCGCCCCGCGCGTGACGTGGAGATCACCTCCTGGCTCGAGTGCGCCACGGCGCCCGCCGTGTCCGAGGCGGTCAAGGAGCGGCGTGTCGACCTGCTCGTGCTCGACGGCGAGGCCGCGCCGCTCGGTGGTCTGGGGCTCTGCCGGCAGCTCAAGCACGAGATCTACGACTGCCCGCCCGTGATCGTGCTCACCGGCCGCCCGCAGGACGCCTGGCTCGCGTCCTGGTCCTACGCCGACCATGCGGTGCCGCAGCCGATCGACGCCCTCACCATGGCCGAGGCCATCGCCGAGGTCGCCCGTTCGATCGGCACCGGGACCGACGCCGACGCCGACGACGCCTGAGCCGGTGATGCAGGAGCACACCTGGCCCGACGTCCTGGGCAGCCTCATCGCGCGCGAGGACCTCTCACCCGCCTCGGCGTCCTGGGCGATGCAGCGCATCATGACCGGCGAGGCCTCGCCCGATCGGATCGCCGGTTTCGTCATGGCCCTGCAGACCAAGGGCGTCTCGGTCTCCGAACTCGTCGGCATCGCCGACGAGATGCTCGCTCACGCCCGGCGGATCGACGTCCCGGCGCCGAGCCTCGACATCGTGGGTACCGGTGGAGACCGGCAGAACACGGTGAACATCTCGACGATGTCGGCGATCGTGGCCGCGTCGGCGGGAGCCACGGTCGTCAAGCACGGCAACCGGGCGGCATCGTCGAAGTCGGGTACGGCCGACTGCCTGGAGGCCCTCGGGGTCGTCCTCAGCCTCGGCCCCGAACTCGTCGTCGAGGTGGCCCGCCGGGTCGGCATCACCTTCTGCTTCGCGCAGGACTTCCACCCCTCGATGCGTCATGCCGCCGGACCACGGCGCGAGCTCGGCGTCCCGACCGTCTTCAACCTGTTGGGGCCGTTGACCAACCCGGCGCAGCCGACGTTCGCAGCCGTCGGGGTCGCGGCCCTGCCCGCGGCGCCGCTCGTGGCCGGGGTCTTCGCCTCGCGCGGGCGCGATGCCGCGGTCTTCCGGGGACGCGACGGACTCGACGAGCTGACGGTCACCGGGCCCTCCGACGTGTGGTGGGTCCGCGACGGCTCGGTCATGCAGTACGTGGCCGACCCGGCCGAGGTCGGTCTGGGCACCCACTCGCTGGAGTCGCTGCGAGGGGGCGAACCGGAGGAGAACGCCCAGGTCGTCCGCGATCTTCTCGCGGGGGACTCAGAGGGCAGGATGGCGGCCGTCCGTGACGCCGTGCTGCTCAACGCCGGGATCGCGCTGACCGTCGTCCACGATGGCGAGACCACGACCGTCGGGGATCAGGAGACGTTCGTCGAGGGTCTGCGTGGCGGCGTGGAGCGCGCCGGCGCGGCGATCGACTCCGGCGCGGCAGCCGACAAGCTCCGGCAGTGGACCGAGGCCAGCCGTGAGGTCGACCCGGGCTGACCTCACCCGGGCAGGATTCAGCTCGAGCAGGATTCAGCTCAGTCGAGTCCGATGCTGAAGGCGGCCTCGAGGTCGGTGGTGCCGTACGTGCGGAACGCGATGTGCGTGTCCGTGGACAGCACGCCCTGGGTCTTGTTGATGCGGTCCGCGATGACGTCGGCGAAGTCCTCGTGCTGGGACACCCGCACCATGGCGATGAGGTCGCAGCCACCCGTGACCGAGTAGACCTCGGTGATCCCCTCGAGCTCGGCGAGCTCCTGGGCGACCTCGGGAATGCGGTTGACCTCGGCGTTGATGAGAACGATGGCGGTGATCACCCGTCCACTCTAGTCAGAGACGGCGGCGCGCAAGGCGGTCGCCGCGATCATCGGGTCGCAGAGTCGGTGCTCCCTCGGCGCCGGCCACCGGGCAACTCCACGTGCCGACGAGGTCGACGAGCCGCACCCCGTCCTCGATGAGCCACCTGTGCAGGATCTCGGTCTCCTCGGGGTGCGTGGCCGGGTTGGGGGCGGGGCGGGGCTCCACGACCTCGGCGGTCGCCCGCATGGCCGAGATGAAGGGCATGGGGTCGGCGCCGGGTGGCGTGAGGGTGGTGCCGGCCAGGCGGCCGTGCCGGATGGTCACCACCTCCCACCCGCCGACGTCGCGGCGCCGCGCGGCGACGATCTCGGGTGCCGCGGCGAGTGGCGCCAGACGCTGGGCCCGTGAGAGACCGTCGACGAGCGCGGCGGCCCGTTCGCGTACCGTGCCGGCCTCCTCGTAACGCTCCTCGGCCGACAGCGTCTTCATGCGGGCGTGCAGTGTCTCGACGGCGGAGCGGTCGAGTCCACCCACCAGGGCCGTGGCCCGCTCGGCGAGAGGCGCGTACTCCGCCACGCTCTGCTGCCCGCGGCACGGAGCCCCGCAGCGTCCGATCTCGGCGAGCAGGCAGGCCGAGGCGGCGGCGGAGATCCGGGCCAGGCGCGTCGTGCACTGGCGCAGGGGGATGACCTCGTGGACGGCGGCGATGGCGTCGACCGCGCTCTGCCGGCGGGGGAAGGGGCCGCAGTAGGCCGCGCCGTCGTCCTTGACCGAGGTGACGATCGACAGCCTCGGGAACGGCTCGGCGGTCACCTTGACCCACGCCTTGGAGGACGGGCGCTTGGAACGCCGGTTGTAGGGCGGGTCGTGTTCGGCGATGAGCCGCAGCTCGCGGACCTGGGCCTCCAGCCGTGTCTCGCACACGATCGGCACGACGTGTTCGGCGGCCTGGAGCATCTCGGTCATCCTCGAGCGCTGCTCGGAGGCCGTGAAGTAGGAGCGCACGCGGCGCCGGATGTCGGTGGAGGTGCCGACGTAGAGCACCTTGCCGCGCAGGCCCGTGAACATGTACACCCCCGGCCGGGAGGGAAGCCCCTCGCCGAGGTGCCGCTTGCGTCGCTGCGTGGGGTGCACGCGCGAGGCCAGCAGATCGAGCTCTTCGAGGGTGCGGGCCGCCAGCGGACCGGACCCGCCGGCGCGCGCGAGCAGGCCGTGCAGCACGTCGACGGTGGCGCGGGCGTCGTGCAGGGCCCGGTGGTCGGGCTCGACCTCGGTGCCGAAGAACCGGGCGAGGGTGGCGAGCTTGTGGTTGGGCACCTCCTCCCGCGTGACGAGGCGACGGGACAGGACGACGGTGTCGACGACGGCGGGGGAGGGCCAGGGCAGTCCGCACCGGCGTGTGGCCGCCCGCAGGAAGCCGATGTCGAACGGGGCGTTGTGCGCCACCAGCACTGCGCCCCGGGCGAATTCGAGGAAGGAGGGAAGTACCTGATCGATGCGGGGGGCGCCGAGCAGCATCTCGTCGGTGATGCCCGTCAGCAGGCGGATGAACGGCGGCACCGGCACCTGCGGGTCGACCAGGGTGTGGAACTCCTCGATGACCTCACCGCCCCGGACCTTGACGGCACCGATCTCGGTGATGTGCGCGTCGGAGGGGTTGCCGCCGGTGGTCTCGAGGTCGACCACGACGAAGGCGACCTCGGACAGCGGGGTGCCCAGCTCGTCCAGGGTTCCCTGGACGTACGGCGACCCCGCGTTCTCCCCGAGGGAGGGCGGGCTCGCGAACTGCTCCGTGGTGACCCGGCGGGCATCGTCGACGTGCATGTCTGGACAGTCCCAGAGACCACCGACAACCCTTCGACGACCCGCGTCCGCGACACACGTGAGGTTCGTCGCTGTCGACCGGACGGGGTGCACCGGTGGCCGCCGAGGGCCCGTGACGACGCCGGTGGGGAAGGGTTGTCGGTGGGGGTTCTAGGTTGCGGGTGAGTCGGTGGCCGGTCTGGTCGCCGCCGTCGAAGAAGCCTGACAGGAGGCCGACATGATCGTGGACTGTGGCACGTGCCCGGTGGCCGGGTGGGCGTGCGCCGATTGCGCGGTGCGTGTCCTGCTGGAGGTTCCGGTGGGAGGTCTGAGACTCGACCCGGTCGAGCGCCGGGCGGTGGACGTGTTCGTCGGAGCCGGCCTCCTCCGGGCCGAGGATGCGAGCGAGCTCACCGCCGAGGTGGAACCCTGGGAGGGTGTTCGCGTCGCCGGGTGACTCAGCAGACCGACGCCGGAGGCGCTCGCGTGTGGTGCTCGCGCTGGTGGGCTGCCTGATCGGTGGCCCGGTCGTCGCGGGGTGCGGTGCACCCGGCGAGGGTGGGCCGGTGACCTCCCCGAGCGGGAGGGCGGAGTCGGCCTCACCCGGGCACGCGTCCCCCGGCGTGTCCGATCTGCGCGACCGGTGGCCGAGCGCCCAGGTGATCCGGGCAGGTGAGGCGGTCGTCGTCGGCGCTCGTCCGGAGGCGGAGCTGCGCGACATCGCGGCGGCCGCGGACGAGGCGTGGCAGCGGTGTCGTGCGGTCTGGCCGGAGCAGCCTCCGCCACCGGTGATCCTGGCCCCGGCCACCTCCGAGCAGGGGAAGGCCTTGCGCGACGATGCCCGGCTCGTCTCACCCGACCCCGCCGACGGACGACCGGGTCCGCCGGACTCCTCGGGTAAGGCCGTGACCGACGGCACTGCGACCGATGGGGCAGCGACCGACGGCGCTGCGGCCGAGGGCGCCGCGGCGACCACCGTCGTCGTCGGAGATCCGCCACATAGTCGCGCACGCGTGCACCTCGGCACCGGTGCCTGGGACGCTCTGACCGACGAGGGCCGGCGCGTCGTCCTCACCCACGAATGCGTCCACGTCGCACTGTCTGCGCAGCCACGACCCGATGCCCCCCGCTGGCTCGTCGAAGGCGTGGCCGAGTACGTGGCCTACCGCGACAGTCCGGTGTCGCTCGAGGACGTCTGGGAGCCCTTGCGCGAGAAGGTCACCCGCGACGGGGTCCCGGACACCCTCCCCGCCGCCGACGACTTCGAACCGGTCGAGGGAACCCGGCCCCGATCCCTCGAGCAGCGCCGGCTCACCTACGCGGAGGCCTCCAGTGCCGCCGCCACCTACGCACGTCTGCACGGCGAGTCCGCGCTCGTCGGCCTCGTCGTCACCGGCCCGCCCGGCGGAGGTCGTGACCGCGACGCCTACGGCCGGAGCCAGGCCGAGCTGCTGCCTGCCTGGCAGACTGACCTGCGGCGCGGATCTCAGCGGTAGATGGCCTCGATCTCGTCGGCGAAGTCGCGCAGGATCTCCTTGCGCCGCAGCTTCATCGACGGGGTGAGGTGCCCACTGGCCTCGGTGAAGTCGCCGGGGACGATCCGGAAGGACCGGATGCTCTCGGCGCGGCTCACCGTCGCGTTCGCGCGGTCGACGGCCTTCTGGATGTGCTCGCGCACCATCGGGTCGGTCAGGCAGCTCTCGGGGGTGAGGTCGCCGCGCGAGTGCGCCTCGGCCCAGGAGGGCAGCATCTCGGCGTCGATGGTCACCAGCGCGCCGATGAACGGGCGTCCGTCGCCCACGACCACGGCCTGGGAGACGACGGGGTGCGCCCGCACGACGTCCTCCAGCCCGGCCGGAGCGACGTTCTTGCCGCCGGCCGTGACGAGGATCTCCTTGCGTCGGCCGGTGATGGTGAGGAAACCCTCGTCGTCGAGTTCGCCGAGGTCGCCGGTGCGGAGCCAGCCGTCGTCGGTGAAGGCCTCGGCGGTGGCCTCCGGGGCGTGCCGGTAGCCCCCGAAGACGCCGACGCCCTTGACGAGGACCTCGCCGTCGTCGGTGACCCGCAGGGCGGTGCCGGGCAGGGCCAGGCCGACCGCGCCGATCTTGAGCCGGTCGGGCAGTCCCACGGCCACCGGGGCGGTGGTCTCGGTGAGGCCGTACCCCTCCAGGACCGTGATACCGATGCCGCGGAAGAAGTGGGCCAGTCGTGGCCCGAGGGCTGCACCGCCGGAGACCGCCCATCGGACCCGCCCTCCGAGCCGGTCGCGGATCTTGCGGTACACGAGCCGCTCCATGACGCGGTGGGCGATGCGCACCCGCAGCGAGGGCCCGCCGGGCTCGTCCAGGCCGCGGCTGTAGGCGATGGCCGTGCGCGTCGCGCGGGTGAAGATGCCGCCGCGGCCGTCGCTGCGGGCCTTCTGATCGGCCGCGTTGAACACCTTCTCGAACACGCGCGGCACGGCGAGCAGGAAGGTGGGTCGGAACTCCCCGAGGTCGGGCAGCAGGGACTTGATGTCGGGGGTGTGCCCCACGCGCATCCCCGCGTCGACGGTGACGACCTGGATGAGACGCGCGAACACGTGCGCCAGCGGCAGGAACAGCAGGACGGAGGCGTCGTCGGGCCCGACGATCTCGTCGAGGGCCACGACGACGTTGTCCGACAGGTCCATGAAGTTGCCGTGCGACAACTCACATCCCTTGGGGCGGCCGGTGGTTCCCGAGGTGTAGATGATCGTCGCCGGCGCGGCCCGGTCCAGGCCCTCCCGCCGGGCGTCCAGGGTCGCGTCGTCGATGTCGGCCCCGGCCGCGCGCAGGTCGTCCAGGCCGCCGCCGTCGATGGACCACACGTGAGCCAGCTCGGGGAGGCCGTCCCTGACCTCGGCCGCGAGCGCGGCGTGGGTGTCGTTCTCGTGCACCAGGGCTCGCGCGCCCGAGTCCTGCAGGATCCACTCGAGCTGCGAGGCGGAGGAGGTCTCGTACACGGGCACCGGCACGGCTGCGGCGGTCCACAGGGCGAAGTCGATCAGGGTCCACTCGTACCGGGTGCGGCTCATGATCGCGACGCGGTCGCCCACCTCGATGCCGGCCGCGACGAACCCCTTGGCCAGGAGGCGCACCTCGGCGGCGAAGTCGCGGGCCGTGACGTCACGCCAGAGGCCACCGTCCTTGACGGAGAACGCGACCCGGTCGGGGCGGCGCGCGGCGTTGCGGGCGGGCAGGTCGGCAAGGGTGCCCTCGGTGGTCGGCGGGACGACCGGGGGGACGCTGGATTCACGCACGGGAGTTCCTCGTCGGTGCAGGGACTCGGGCGGACACCCGACGTCGGGTCACCATACCGATGCGTGGGTCGATAGCCTACGGACATGTCCTCAGGAACCAAGGAGTCGGTCCGCATCGACGCGTCACCCGGCGAGGTGCTCGACGTGATCGTCGACGTCGAGTCCTACCCGCAGTGGTCCCCCGACATGAAGCAGGTCTCGATCCTGGAGGACGAGGACGGCTGGCCCCGCCGCGTGCGGTTCACGGTCGACGCCGGGGTGGTGTCGGACACCTACGTGCTCGAGTACGACTGGGACGTCGACGAGGACGGTGCGGGCGAGGTGTCGTGGACGCTCGTGGAGTCGGCCAAACTGAGGTCGCTGGACGGGCAGTACGTCATCGAGGCCGACGACGAGGGCACGATGGTCACCTACTCGCTCACGGTCGACGTGGCCGTGCCCCTGCCGGGGATGCTGCGACGCAAGGCCGAGAAGTCGATCGTGTCCACCGCACTGACCGGGCTGCGCCGGCGCGTCCAGGGATGAGTGATCGCAGCGTCGGGTCGGTCGAGACCGAGGCCCGGCTGTTGGCGCAGGCCCTGACGAGGGTGAACGCGCCGACCCCGCAGGAGGACGAGGGCGACGAGGGCCGTGAACGCCCGCCGCTGAGGCTGTTGCGGCCGGAGCCGGAGTCCGACCCGACCTCGGAGCAGAGGCAGGACCCATCGTGGGTCACGATGCACGCCCCCGAGGCGCTGCGCAGTCTCGCCGACGTCGCCGACCTGCTCGCGGACGGCCTGCGCACCCTGGCCGGCGGCATCGAGGAGTCGGGCCGAGCCGCCGGATCCGCCGACGCCGGCGCGCCCGCGGGCGGTACCTTGCAGTACCGAGGGGATCGCGACGGCCACGACGACCAGGACCGATCTCCGGCCGGTGACCACGACGAGCAGCAGGAGCGGGCATGACCACGGTGGGACTGGACATCGGCGGCACCAAGATCCTCGGAGCCGTCGTCGAGGAGGACGGCACGATCCTCGCCCGCGGCAAGCGCGACACGGCGGCCGAGGACCCCACCGCGATCGTGGCCGCCGCCGCCGACCTCGTCGACGAGCTGGCCGGCGACGGCGACGTCGAGGCCGTCGGTGTGGCGGTCGCGGGATTCCTCGACCGGGAGCGCGAGCGGGTCGTGTTCGCCCCCAACGTGTCCTGGCGCGGTGAGAGCCTGCGTGCCGACCTGGCCGCGCTGGTGCGGCTGCCCGTCGTCATCGAGAACGACGCCAACGCCGCGACCTGGGGCGAGTTCGTCCACGGGTCGGCCAAGGACGTCGACGACCTGCTGTTCCTCACCATCGGCACCGGCGTCGGTGGCGGCGTGGTGACCGACGGGCAGCTGTTGCGCGGTGCCTTCGGGATGGGAGCCGAACTCGGTCACATGCGGGTCGTCCCGAACGGCCGGCTGTGCGGGTGCGGTATCCACGGCTGCCTGGAGCAGTACGCGAGCGGCACCGCGTTGGTCCGCTCGGCCCAGCACCTCGTCGCCTCCGGCGCTCCCGAGGCGGCCGTGCTGGCGAACCGCTGCGGAGGAGACGCGCGCACGCTCACCGGACGTGATGTCACAGACGCGGCGATGCAGGGAGATCCCGCCGCGGTCGGGCTCCTGGCCGAGTTGGGCCGGTGGCTGGGGGAGGGTGTCGCCTCGCTCGCCGCGATCCTCGACCCGGAGGTCGTCCTCATCGGGGGCGGGGTGTCCCAGGCCGGGGCGCTCCTGCTGGATCCGGCCCGGGAGGCGTTCACCGAACACCTGACCGGCCGGGGGTTCCGGCCCCAGGCCAGGCTCCTGCTCGCCGAACTGCTCGACGACGCGGGTGTCGTCGGCGCGGCGGCGCTGGCGCGTGACCTCGTTCGGACCGGACGGTGAGTGGCGGGCTGGCCATCGGGGTCGACATCGGCGGCACGAAGGTGGCGGCCGGCACGGTCGACGCCTCCGGCCGCATCCTCCGGCGGGCACGCCGCGACACCCCGGAACGCTCCTCCAGCCCCCGCGTCGTGGAGGACACCATCGTCGACGCGGTGGAGGAACTGCTGGCCGACGCCGAGCAGCAGGGCGAGGAGATCGTCGCCCTCGGGGTCGGTGCCGCGGGCTTCGTGGGTGCCGACCGCGCGACCGTCGTCTTCGCGCCGCACCTGTCGTGGCGGGACGAGCCGCTGCGCGACGCGCTGCGGGCCCGCTTCCGGCGCACGATCACCGTCGACAACGACGCCAACGCCGCCGCCTGGGCGGAGTCGCGGTTCGGTGCGGCCCGCGGCGAGACGCACGTGGCCATGATCACCCTGGGCACCGGCATCGGTGGAGCACTGCTCTTCGACGGGGTGCTGCAGCGCGGCCGGCACGGCATCGCGGGGGAGTTCGGACACATGCAGGTCGTGCCCGACGGCATCCGGTGCGAGTGCGGCAACCGGGGGTGCTGGGAGCAGTACGCGAGCGGTAACGCGCTGGTCAGGGAGGCCCGCGGGCTCATGTCGGCCCGCTCGCCGGTGGCCGAGGACCTCCTCGAACGCGTCGGCGGGGACCCCTCACGCCTGGCCGGGCCCCTGGTCACCGAGGCCGCCCGCGAGGGCGACCCGACGGCGCGTGAGCTTCTCGCCGAGGTCGGGCACTGGCTGGGTGTGGGGCTCGCCAACCTCGCGGCGGCCTTCGACCCGGGGATGTTCGTCGTCGGTGGCGGCGTCAGCGCGGCCGGCGACCTGCTGCTGGAACCCGCGCGCCTGGCCTACCGCCGCCACCTGCCCGGTCGCGGCTACCGCCCCGAGGCGCAGATCGTCGCCGCGGCGCTCGGCCCCGACGCCGGACTCATCGGGGCGGCCGACCTCGCGCGCGCGGAGAACTGAGGTCGGACGCGAGACCTGCGCTCAGACGCGGGCGCCGTCGTCGTCATCGTCGATGTCGCGGTCCTTCGGTTGCCGCAGGACGAGCGTCGCGAAGCCCGCGAGGGTCAGACCGCCGGCCGCCCACATGAGGCTGCGTTCGGTCGAGTCGAAGAGCGCGAGGTACACCAGCCACAACGGGCCGCCGACCAGACCGACGAGGGCGAGATAGAAGGGCCAGTCGTCGAAGAAGGCCGGCAACGGGCGCGGCGGAGGCGGCTCGTAGCCCTTTTCCTCGTCGTCCTCGGGCATCTCGTGACGCCGGAACGGGACCGGTTCGCCGAGCTGCGAGGAGGCGGAGAGGGTGTTCGGGGCGCCCCGGTCCACCGGATCGGCGCGATCGGGAGGGGGCGCCGAGATCTCGGGGGTCTCGGGGGTCTCAGGGGTGTCGGGGGCGTCGTCGGGGGCACTGCGCTCGGCGCGTGCGTCCGCATCGCTATCGGATCGGTCGACGGAGCGTTCCTCGGACGTGGGGGCAGGCGGATCCAGGGCCTCCTGGGGTGGGTCGTCCCAGCGCGCGATGATGTCGGCGAACTGGGCGTCGATGTCGTCTCGCTCGTCGCCGCCGGTGGTCGACATGGGTCCCCTCTCCACACGCTCTGGAGGGGATTCTCGCAGAGACGGGCGTTCCGCGTGAGGGCCCCCGCCACCCGTGGTCATCCCGTAGAGTGGCCCGGTCCGACGGGAGGGATGCGGTGCTCTACTGGTTCTTCAAACTGGTCCTCATCGGGCCCGTGATCCGCGTGCTGTTCCGCCCCTGGATGGAGGGGAGGAGCACATCCCCACGCACGGGCCCGCCATCCTGGCGAGCAACCATCTCTCGTTCAGCGACTCGATCCTGCTGCCGTTGATGTGCCCGCGGCGGATCACGTTCCCGGCCAAGAGCGACTACTTCACCCAGCCCGGCCTGGTCGGGCGTCTCAAGGCGGCGTTCTTCCGCGGCACCGGGCAGATCCCCATCGACCGTTCGGGTGGCGCGGCCAGCCAGGTCGCGATGGACGCCGGTCTGGCCGTGCTGCAGCGCGGTGAGCTGTTCGGCATCTACCCCGAGGGCACCCGCTCTCCCGACGGGCGGCTCTACAAGGGCAAGACCGGTATCGCGCGGTTGGCGTTGAAGGCCGGTGTGCCGGTGGTTCCGGTGGCGATGATCGACACCGACAAGGCCCAGCCCACCGGGCAGAAGATCCCCACGATCATGCGCGTCGGCGTGCGTGTCGGACCGGCCCTGGACTTCAGCCGGTACGCCGATCGCGCGGACGACCGCGAGGTGCTGCGCGACATCACCGACCAGATCATGGCGGCCCTGGCCGAGTTGTCGGGTCAGGAGTACGTCGACGAGTACGCGGCCACCATCAAGCAGCAGCTCGCGGCCAAGGCCGAGACGTTCGTGGCCGCGGCCAAGGCCGAGGGCGCCGCTGCGCAGGCCCGGGCCGAGCGGGTCGTCGCCACGGCCAGGGCCGAGGGCGCGGCGGCTCAGGCGAAGGCTCAGGCCCGCGCCGAGGAGCTCATGTCGGCCGCGCGCACCGAGGTCGAACACCGGCGCAGGCGCCGCCCGGACGCCGGGGACGCCGCAGCCCCTCCCGACACGGGTTCGCCCGCCGATGCCGGTGGCGAGGACGTCGAGGGGCCCCGTCCCGAGCAGAGTTCCTGAGCCGTGCGTCGCGGCGACCCGGTCGGTGAGGACGACGGCCGCGTCATCGTGGCGTTCTGGTCGGCCCTGGACCTGCTGCGGCCGCTGGTGCTGCTCTACGTCGTCTACCAGTACGTCCAACGTCTGCCGGAGGTCCAGCACCCCGAGCGTGGGTGGGTCGTCCTCGGGGTCCTCGGCCTCTGGACCGTCCTCACGCTGATCGTGCGGCGCAGGACGCGGACCTGGCTGGCGGTCGAGCTGTTCATCGGCGCCGCCGCCGTCATCGCCTCGGCCCTCGTCGACTCGCCGCAGGCCATCGCCGACGGTGCGCCGACCGTGCCGGGGATGTGGCCGGCGGCCACCGTGCTCTCGTGGGCCGTGCTCACCGGGCCGTTGGGCGGGACGGCCGCGGCGGCGGTGATCGCGATCGCCGACATCGTGCTGATCGGCACCCCCTCGGACCTGACGATGCACAACATCGTCATCCTCCTGCTGCTCGGGGCACTCGTCGGCTACTGCGCCGAGCTCGCGCGGGACGGGCAGCGGGCCTCCCGCGAGGCCGCGGCGATCAAGGCCGCGTCGATGGAACGCGAACGGCTCGCCCGCAGCGTGCACGACGGGGTCCTGCAGGCCCTCAGCTACGTGCACCGTCGTGGGCTGGAGATCGGTGGTGACGCAGCAGAACTCGGACGGCTCGCCGCCGAGCAGGAACGCAGTCTGCGCGACCTCATCCGCACACCGATCGCCGGCCCGGCCCTGCGCCGCGGCGTCGGCGGTGCGACGGCGACGGCGAGCCCGACGGGGTCGCGCATCGACCTCCCCTCCCTCCTGGCCGAGCGCGCCGGGGAGGCGGTGAGCGTGGTCGACACCGGCGAGCCTCTCCTCATGTCCGGGCCGCGGGCCCGCGAGGTCGACGCGGCGGTGGGAGCCGCGCTGGACAACGTGGCCCGCCACGCCGGGGAGGGGGCCCGGGCGTGGATCCTCGTGGAGAAGATCGAGGAGGACGTCATGGTGACCGTGCGGGACAACGGCCGGGGCATGGCTCCCGGGCGCCTGGAGGAGGCGCGCGAGGAGGGCCGGCTCGGCGTGTGTTCGAGCATCCTGGGCCGTATGGAGGACCTGGGCGGCAGCGCGGAGATCACGACGTCCGCGAGCGGGACGAGGGTGGAGTTGCGGGCCCCCATCCGGGGCCGGGACGACGAAGGAGACGCATGAGCGAGCAGATCAGGGTCGTCGTCGCCGACGACCACCCCATGTGGCGGGACGCGGTGGAGCGGGACCTGCAGGACGCGGGGATGGAGGTCGTGGCCACGGCCGCCGACGGTCGCGCGGCGCTCGACCGCACCCTGGCCGTGCGCCCCGACGTGCTGGTCCTCGACCTCAACCTCCCGGTCCTGCACGGCGTGCAGGTGTGCCGGCGCCTGCAGGAGGCCGGCGCGCAGGTCCACATCCTCGTGCTGTCCGCCAGCGGCGAGGCCGGTGACGTGCTGCAGGCGGTCAAGGAGGGCGCCACCGGATACCTGGTCAAGTCGGCCGGCCGTGAGGAGTTCCTCGCGGCGGTGCGCTCCACGGCCGAGGGCAAGGCGGTGTTCACGCCCGGGCTCGCCGGGCTGGTCCTGGGGGAGTACCGACGCCTCGCGGGGAGGCGCCCCAGGACGAGGCCCACCCCGAACTCACGCCGCGTGAGACCGAGATCCTGCGCCTGGTGGCCACGGGGATGAGCTATCGCGAGATCGCCGAGACGCTCGTGGTCAGCCACCGCACGGTGCAGAACCACGTGCAGAACACCCTCGGCAAGCTGCACCTGCACAACCGGGTGCAACTGGCCCGGTACGCCGTCGCCAAGGGCATCGTCGACCCGTCCGACACCGCCCCCGACATGGGCCCCTCCGCTGATCCCCGGGGGTGATCCCGGACGGTGAGGCGCAGGGGCCCGCGGCCCTGTTGTATGCCCGCCATCCGAACCCGGCCCGAGGCAGGTGTCCACATCGCATTACCCTGGCCGGGTGACTGCGAACAACGCCCTCACCTGGGCCGACCTCCCCGCTCGTCAGCAGCCGATCTGGCCGGACGCCGATGCCTTGCACGCCGCCCAGCAGACGCTGTCGACCTATCCGCCGCTCGTCTTCGCCGGAGAGTGCGACGTGCTGTTGGAGCGCCTCGGTGAGGCGGCACGCGGTGAGGCGTTCGTGCTCATGGGCGGTGATTGCGCCGAGACGTTCGCCTCGGCCACGGCGGACAACATCCGCGACCGGGTCAAGACGATCCTGCAGATGGCGGCCGTCCTCACCTACGGCGCGAGCATGCCGGTGGTCAAGATCGGGCGCATGGCGGGGCAGTACGCCAAGCCGCGCAGCAAGAACACCGAGGTCCGCGGTGGTGTCGAGCTCCCGGCCTACCGGGGCGACATGGTCAACGACTTCGCGTTCGACGAGCCCTCCCGCATCCCCGATCCGCAGCGGCTGCTGCGGGCCTACCACGCGAGTTCGGCGACCTTGAATCTCGTGCGGGCCTTCACCCAGGGCGGATTCGCCGACCTGCGGCACGTGCACGACTGGAACCGCGGGTTCATCTCCAACAAGGCCAACAAGCGCTACGAGAAGATCGCCAACGACATCGATCGGGCGATGCGCTTCATGAAGGCGTGCCGGGTCGACTTCGAGGCGCTGCGCAGCGTCGATGTGTGGGCCAGCCACGAGGCGCTGTTGCTCGACTACGAGAAGCCGCTGACCCGCATCGACTCGCGCACCGGGCGTCCGTACGGCACGTCGGGGCACTTCCTGTGGTGCGGTGAGCGCACCCGGGAGCGCGAGGGCGCGCACCTCGACTACATCTCGCGCATCAGCAACCCCATCGGGGTCAAGCTCGGACCCACGGCCACCGGCGCCGACGCCCTCGAACTCATCGAGCGGCTCGACCCCGACGCCGTGCCGGGCCGGCTCACCTTCATCACCCGCATGGGCCAGGGCAAGATCCGCGAGGCTCTGCCGCCGATCCTGCAGGCGGTCAAGGACTCCGGTCGCCTGGTCACGTGGGTGTGCGACCCGATGCATGGCAACACCTTCGAGTCCGAGAACGGGTACAAGACCCGGCGCTTCGAGGACATCGTCGAGGAGGTGCGTGGCTTCTTCGAGGCGCACGCGCAGGTCGGCACGCACCCGGGCGGCATCCACGTCGAACTCACCGGCAACGACGTCACCGAATGCCTCGGCGGCGTCATGCATCTCGAGGACGCCGACCTCGGGCGACGGTATGAGACGTTGTGCGACCCGCGCCTCAACCACCAGCAGAGTCTCGAGCTGGCCTTCGTGGTGGCCGAGATGCTGGCGGAACGGACCGGTGGCGTCGCCGGAGACGACGCGGGGATCTAAGACCCACCCGTGAACGACCACGTCGACGCGTTGGCGGACCCCTCGCCGCTGCCTCCGGGGCAGCGGCCGGGACCGCTGCGCCCGATGCACTACGGACGGGTCCCGCGGCTGGATCTCGCGTCGTGGTCGTTGACGATCGAGGGCGCCACGGTCGACGGGTCGATGACCCGCTTGTTGTGGCCGGACCTGCAGAAACTCCCGCAGACCGAGGTCCGGGCCGATCACCACTGCGTCGCCAAGCGCAGCGCCACCGGCCTGGTATGGGCGGGAGTCCCGGCCCGGGTCCTCGTCGAACTCGCGCCTCCCGCGACCGAGGCGCAGTGGGTGCTCGCCTCGGCGGCCTACGGCTACCACTCGAACATCACCGTGGACGACCTGTTGTCGCCGCGGGCGTTGTTCGCCACGCATCTGAACGGTGAGCCGCTCTCGCCCGAGCACGGCTGGCCGGTCCGGCTGGTCCTCCCGCACCTCTACGGGTGGAAGGGCCCCAAGTGGATCATGGCGCTGGAGTACCTCGCCGCACCGCAGCGGGGGTTCTGGGAGGAGCGTGGATACCACTTCACCGGCGACGTGTGGCGCGAGGAGCGGTACTCCCACCAGGAGTGAGTTCCTCAGACGACTCCGACGACTCCGACGACTCAGACGACGTTGAGGGTGATCGTGCTGCCCTTGGGTGCGGTGCCCCGCGCTGGTTCGGTGGAGTGGGCGGTGCCGAAGATCCCGCCGGCGATGCGGTTGACCTCGACCTTGAATCCCGCTGCGGTGAGGGCGTCCTGGGCCTCACGGGCGCTCATGCCGCTGACGCTCGGGACGGCGATCATCTCGGGTCCGCGGCTGATGGTGAGGGTGATGGTGTCGCCCTTGTAGAGGGGCCCCTCGGCGGGGTCGGTGGAGATGACCGCGCCCTCGGGGACGCCGGTGCTGTAGGCGCGCTCGTCGGCGACCTGGACCGCGAGTCCGGCCTTCTCCAACTGGGCCTGAGCCTTCTCCAGCGGCTGGCCCGCGATGTCGTCGATGGGGATCGGCTGTCGTCCTCGGCTGACGACGAGGGTGACCTCGGTGCCCGGTCGGGAGGATGTGCCGGCGGCCGGGGTCGTGCCGATGACGCGGCCCGATTCGATCTTCTCGTCGTAGGCGCGGCGCGGGGAGCCGGAGACCGTGAGCTTGCCCTCGGCGATGAGGGCGGTGGCCTCCTCGATCGTGCGTCCGGCCACGTCGGGCACGGCGTACCGCTCGGGTCCCTTGCTGACGGCTAGCGGGATGCTGGTGCCGCGACGCACCACCGAACCCGGCTCGGCGCCGACGCTGATGACGGTGTCGCGGGGGACGGTCTCGGAGAACTCCTCCTCGGTGACCGGAAGCAGGTCGGCCTCGCGCAACATCGACTCCGCGGAGAGGCGTTCGGTGGCGACGACGTCGGGCACGGTGCGTTCTCCGGGCGGTCCGAACCACCAGTAGGCGGCGCCTCCTCCCGCGAGCAGCAGGGTGAGCAGGAGGCCGATGAGGACGGCGCGCAGTCCACGACGGCGCCGACGCGGGGTGTCGGCGGCCTGCTCCTCGGGTGGGGTGACCGCGGTCGCGCCACCCAGGGTGGGCAGGGCACGGGTCATCCGGTGCAGGGTGCGGGTGTCGTGGGTCCCAGGGGCACGGGCCGGGGACGTCTCGCCCGCCTCGTCCTCGCCGGTGCCTGCGGTGTCCGCGTCCTCGCCGGTGCCGTCGTCCGCGACCCTGTCGTCGCCCTCGGCCGTGTCGGAGGCGTCGTCATCCCCGGCGGCGGGCGTGGTGGGGGCCGTGATCTGGGGGCGGCGATCGAGGTCCTCATCGGACAGGCCGAGCCGGGTGGTGCGCAGTGCGGCGAGGAACGCGGCCGCGTCCTGGTAGCGGTCGGCGGGATCGCGGCGGGTGGCGGTGGCGACGAGGTCGTCGAGGGCGCCGGGCAGGTCCTCGACGTGGCCCGAGGGAGGTGTGAGGGATCCGTTGACGTGCTGCCAGGCGATGTGGATGGGTGACTCGCCCTCGACGGCCGTTCTGCCCGTGAGCATCTCGTGCAACAGGAGCCCGACGCCGTAGAGGTCGCTGCGGTGGTCGGCGGTGCCGTGCTCGACCTGTTCGGGCGCGAGGTAGGCGACCGTGCCGAGCAGCGGTCCCGTGCGTCCGGTGGCGGTCGAGGTGCCCATGGCCCGGGCGAGGCCGAAGTCGGCGACCTTGACCTGGTCGTCGGTCGACAGCAGGACGTTCTCGGGTTTGACGTCGCGGTGGACCAGGTCCTTGCGGTGCGCGGCGCGCAGCGCCTCGAGGACCGCTTCGGTCACCTCGAACGCCTCACGTGGGGTGAGGGCGTCTTTCTCGTTCAGCAGGTCACGCAGCGTCTGCCCGTCGACGAACTCCATGGCGAGAAAGAGCAGCCCGTCGTCCTCACCCTGGTCGAAGACGGCGACGACGTGGGGGTGGGACAACCTGGCCGCCGACCGGGCCTCGCGACGGAACCGGGTGACGAAGTCCGCGTCGCGGGCGAGTTCGGGCCGCATGACCTTGAGGGCGACCTGCCGGTCGAGCCGGGTGTCGAGGGCGGCGTACACGCTTCCCATGCCGCCGTCGGCGATGTGCGCGAGCACCGTGTAGCGCCCGTCGACCATGCGGCCGACGAGTCCGTCCTGCTGCACGGTCGCCACGGGGGTGAGTCTAGGCGGCAGCATGACGCACCCGGCGAAGCGGCGCGCCAGGGCCGCGTCTGGCACCCTGGTCGACGTGAACGAACAGCTCTCCTCCGATCCTGACGGCGACGACCGGCGCGCCGCACTCGAATCCCTCGTCGACGCCTGGGTGAGCGTCCCGGAGGCGGCCGAACTCCAGGGACGATCCCTGTCGACGGTGCGGGGGCAACTGAAGGACCGCGAGCTCGTGGGGGTGCGGCGCGGGCCCAACAACGCCGTCTACATCCCCGCGGCGTTCCTCACCTCCGAGGGGCCGGTGTCGGCGCTGCACGGCACCGTGACCGTCCTGGCCGACGGAGGCATGGACGACCTCGAACTCCTGACCTGGCTGTTCACCGCGCAGGACGGCCTGGCGGGTGACGGCACCCCGATCGGTGCGCTGCTCACCGGCCACAACAAGGCCGAGGTGCGCCGCCGGGCGATGGAGACCGCCTTCTGAGAGTCCCGCCCAGCTGCGGCGTGAGCAGGCGCCTCAGGTGTCGCGGCGGGTGGCGCGGTCGATGAGGGCATCCAGGGCGCTCCGGCCCTCCGTCGTGAGGCCGGTGGTGGCCGACAGGGCGTCGCGGGCTCGGGCGGTGTCCTCGTCGATGAGTGCTTCGAGGCGTTCCACGGCGCCGGAGGCCGTGATGGTCTCGCGCAGGGCCTCGATCGTGGGGCCGTCGAGCGTGGGGTCGCCGATGCGTTCGCGCAGGAGTCGTGCACCGGCCGATCCGTCGTCGGCGTGGGCGCCGCCCCACGCGAGGGCCAGCAGCACCGTCCGCTTGCCCTCGCGCAGGTCGTCACCCGCCGGTTTGCCGGTGACCTCGGGGTCGCCGAACACCCCGAGCAGGTCGTCGCGGAACTGGAACGCCTCACCGAGCGCGAGACCGTAGTCGCGCAGGTGTGCGGCGTCGTCCGTACCGATACCGGCGGCCTGCGCCCCGATGAGCAGGGGGTGGGCCACGCTGTACTGGGCGCTCTTGTAGCGGACGACCTCGCGGCTGCGTGAGATGCGCGCCGCCTCGTCCAGGTCGTCCCACCCCGTGACGGCGACGTGCATGTCGAGGAACTGCCCGGCCATGAGGTGGCTGCGCATCTCGTCGAAGACCACACGGGCGCGGGCGAGTTCTTCGGCGGGCAGATCGGCGCGCGCGAACATCTCGTCACACCAGCTCAGGCAGAGATTGCCGGCGAGGATCGCGCCCGCCAGGCCGTAGCGCTCCGAAGGTCCCGACCACTGCCTCCTCGCGTGCTCCTCGGCGAAGACCACGTGTGCGGTGGGCCGCCCGCGGCGACGGCGGGAGTCGTCCATGACGTCGTCGTGCAGGAGCGCGGCGGCCTGGAACATCTCCATCGCGGCGGCGACCGTGCGGATCCCGCCGGTGTGGGTTCCGCCGAAGGCGCGGTACCCCCAGTCGCAGAACGCCGCCCGGAGGCGTTTGCCCCCGGCGAGCAGGTCGGCGATCGCGTCGACCAGCGGCACGACGTCGGCCCCGAGCGGAGCGAGGACGCGGCGCTGACGCTCGATCTCGGCGTCGAGTTCGCCCGTGATCAGGGCGCGGAACGGCCCGAGGTCCAACTCCGCCTGAGGGTCGTGCTCGTCGGTGGTCGTGCTCGCGGACATCACGTGGGTCTCCCGGATCGTGGACTGGCGACGAGCCTACGGCAGGTGGGGAGGAGTCGAACACATCCGACGAAGATTCGAACGCGGCCCTGATGTGTACGAATGTCGCGTGCACCTGTTCTGAGCTGCGCATTTGTCGTCGTTGACAGGTTGTCGGTGGTGAGGTGTACGCTTTTTGCATCGAACAAAAGTTCGACTCGAAACCCTGGCTCGAACGGGCCGAGACGTGTGTCCGACGCGATGTCGGGTGGGTGAGGAGGGCGGCGTGCGCAGGTACGACGAACCGGTCCAGGTGCAGACCGATCAGGAGGAATCGCCCCACCGCTTCCTCTGGCACGGCCGCGTCTACGACATCGAGGCGGTCCTCGACCGGTGGGTCATCCGCCTGCCGTGGTGGCGCCGTGCCCTCGCCCCCGACGGCGGGGCGTGGGCCCTCGAACCCGACCTTCTCGACGAACACGTATGGCGCGTCAGCGCGGTCGCCAGAGGCGCCCGTGCGGCGGGGGCCGGCATCTACGACCTCTCCCGGGGTCGGCAGTGGCGTCTCCTGCGCGTCGGCGACTGAACAGCGACCACGAAGAGAGGCCGACATGCCCGCGACGACGACCTTCGACCTGCTCGACCGAGCCCGCGCGACCCTCGTGGCCGCGCACCGGAGCGAGACGACGAACGACCGCTACATCCAGGCGCATCTGGCGACGCTGCGCTCGGCGGCCGCGGTGGTGGCCGCCCGCACCCCGCGCCGCTCCCGACGTGGTGCGCCCATGCGGGACACCTGGGCCGTGCTCGTCCTGCTCGCACCCGAGTTCACCGAGTGGGCCGACTACTTCGCACTCTGCGGCGCCCGCCGCGGCGCGCTCGAGAGCGGCCAGTACGCGAGTCCCCGCGAGGCCGACGACCTCCTGCGCGACGCCGAGACCTTTCACGGCCTGGTGCTCGCCGCACTCGGGCTGCCCCTGGACTCGGGCGCCGTCGACCCCGGACTCGCCGTGGCGGGGCGGGGGTGAGCGTGCCCGATCCGTTCGCGCACCTGCACGTCGCGTCGAGCTATTCGATGCGGTACGGCGCGTCCTCCCCGGCCCTGCTCGTCGAGGCCGCCGCCGCGGCAGGTCAGGGCATCCTCGGCCTCACCGACCGTGACGGGTTGTACGGCGCCGTCCGTTTCGTCCGCGCCGCGGCCGAGGCGGGGATCGATCCCGTCATCGGGGTCGATCTCGCCGCCGATCCGGCCGTGGGGCCGTCCGCCACCCCGCCGCGCACCCCCGCCCGGGGTGGCGAACTCGTCGACGACCGGGCGCCGCGCGTGGTCGTCCTCGCCCGTGGCCAGGGTGGGGGAGTCGCCGCCGGGGCCGGGTGGGGGCGCTCTGCCGCCTGGTCACCGCCACCCACCTGCGCGGTGAACGCGGTCGTCCGCGGACCTCCCGGGAGCTCCTGGCCGAGGCGGCGCACCCGCGGACGCCCGGTGGTCTCTCGCCGGTCACCGTCCTCGTCGGACCCGACTCCGACGTCGGGCGCGCGATCGGCGAGCGGCCCCGAGTAGCCGAATCCCTGCTGCGGGAGTGGAAGGCGCTGCTCGGGGACGCCCTCGTCGTCGAGCTGACCTGCCACGACGCCCCACCCGGACAGGTCCGCAGCGCATCCCAGGCGCGGCGCCTGTGGGAGCTGGCCCGCGACGTCGGGGTGCCGTGCGTGCTCACCGGCGCGGTCCGGCACGCCACGCCGCAGGGCGCCGTCACCGTCGACGTCCTCGACGCGGCGCGACGTCTGACCGTCCTCGACGACCGTCACCTCGATCGGGTCGGCACGGCGGGACACATCGCCCCCGCGGCGCACATGCGGCGCGTCGCCGAGCGGATCACCGGGGAGGCCGGCGCGGCACGCGACCTGCTCGCCGTCACCCTCGCCGTCGCCCGTGAATGCGTGCAGCACCCGCGCCACGACGTCGGCCTCGGCGCCGTCCACCTGCCCGAACCCGACGTCCTCGGTCTGGCGCCGGGTGAGGACCCCCACCGGGTCCTCACCGACCGCTGCCGGGCGGCGATCGCCCGCTGCTACCCCCACGCCCGCGAGGCGGAACTGACCCGCATCCACGACCGCCTCGACGACGAACTCGGGGTGATCGCCTCCCTCGGGTACGCCACCTACTTCCTCACCGTCGCCCTCGTCTGCGACCTCATCCGCGAGGCGGGGGTGCGGGTCGCCGCCCGCGGATCCGGTGCCGGCAGTCTCGTCAACCACCTGCTCGGCATCAGCGGCATCGACCCGATGAGCCACGACCTGCTCATGGAGCGGTTCTGCTCGCCCCTGCGGGCCCAACTGCCCGACATCGACGTCGACGTCGAGTCCGCGCGGCGCACCGAGATGTACGAACGCATCCTCGACCACTTCGGCGGTGAGCGCGTCACCTGCGTCTCGATGATGGAGACCTACCGGGTGCGGCACGCCATCCGCGACGTCGGCTCCGCCCTGGGGCTGCCCGCGGTCGAGGTCGACGTCATCGCCAAGGCGTTCCCGCACATCCGGGCCCGTGACGCCCGCTCCGCCATCGCCGAACTGCCCGAACTCGCCGGCATGGGCCTGACCGCACCCCGGATGGAGGTGCTGTTCGAGCTCGTCGAACGACTCGACGGGCTGCCCCGCCACATCGCGCTCCACCCCTGCGGGGTCGTCCTCTCCGGACTCGGTCTGCTGGACCGCACGCCCGTCGAGGCGAGCTGGCTCGGGTTTCCGATGAGCCAGTTCGACAAGGACGACGTGGAAGCGCTCGGATTTCTCAAGCTCGACGTCCTCGGCATCCGCATGCAGTCGGCGATGGCCTATGCGGTGCAGGAGATCTCGCGGGTGGAGTCGACCACGGTCGACCTGGACGACCGCACGTGCGTGCCGCTCGACGACGAGGCCACCTTCGAGCTCATCCGGTCCACGCGCACCCTCGGCTGCTTCCAGATCGAGAGCCCCGGGCAGCGAGAACTGGTGGGCAAGTTCGCGCCGTCGAGTTTCGCGGACATCGTCATCGACATCTCGCTGTTCCGGCCAGGCCCGGTCAAGTCCGACATGATCACCCCGTTCCTCGAGGCGCGGCAGGGATGGGCGGAGCCCCGCTACCTGCACTCCAGCCTGAAGCCGGCGCTCGCCGAGACGTGCGGGGTCGTCGTCTTCCACGAACAGGTGCTGCGGATCGTCTCGGTGACGACCGGGGTGAGCCTGGCCGAGGCCGACGAGGTGCGTCGTGCCCTCGGCAGCGTCGCCGGGCAGGAGAAGGTGCGCCTCTGGTGGCACGAGAAGGCGCAGGAACGGGGGTACGCCCCGCCGGACCGCGACCGGATCTGGGAGGTGCTCGCCGCCTTCGCCTCGTTCGGGTTCTGCAAGGCGCACGCCGCGGCGTTCGCGCTGCCGACCTACCAGAGCGCCTGGCTCAAGGCCCACCATCCGGCGGCGTTCCTCGCCGGCGTCCTCACCCACGACCCGGGCATGTACCCCAAACGGCTCATCCTCGACGACGCCCGCACCCACGGCATCCCGATCCTCGGGCTCGACGTCAACGCCTCGGGGGACACCTACCAGGTGGAGCGGGTCGAAGGGGCGTACCCGGATGGCGAGGTCGACGAAGACGGCGAGGACGGTGACGACGCATCCCCGGTGTCCACGTTGGGGATCCGGGTGAGCCTGGCCGACGTCAAGGGCATCAGTGAGGACGAGACCTCGCGGATCGTCGCGGGTCAGCCCTACTCGGGTATCGAGGATCTCGCCCGCCGGGCCCGCCCCAGCAGGCCGGTGCTCGAGCGGCTCGTCCTCGCGGGCGCCTTCGACGACCTCTACGGCATCGACGTCGCCTCGCGCGGCGGCCTGGGCAGGCGCGGGGCGATCACCCGCCGCGACCTGCTGTTGCACGTCGCCGAACTCGACCGGTGGAACCGGGCGGCCGACCGGGGGCGGCGCAGCTCCCGGCGTCCGCGGGCGATCGGAGCGACGGGAACGCCCGGGGGCGACGTGCGGGCCCTGGCCGCCGCGCAGTCGCAGGGGGCCGCCCCGGCGGAGCTCGCCGCCACCCGGTCGGTGCAGCTCGCGCTCGACATGGGTCCGGTCCTCACCCCGGCCACCGGGTTGCCCGAGTTGGACGCGGTCGAACGCGTGCAGGCCGAGCTCGACGTCCTCGGTCTCGACGTCAGCGCCCACGTGCTCGAGCCGTACGAGGAGATGCTCACCGACCTGGGCGTCGTCCGGGCCCGTGACCTGCGTGAGGTGCGCACCCGCAGCGACATCCTCGTGGCCGGGGTCAAGGTCGCGACCCAGACCCCGCCGGTCCGGTCCGGCCGTCGCGTCCTGTTCCTCACCCTGGACGACTCCACCGGCCCGCTCGACGCCACGTTCTTCGAGGACGCCCAGGCCCCGTACGCGATGACGGTGTTCCACACCTGGCTGCTGATCGTCCGGGGCGTGACCCGGCGCACCGGGCCGCGGGGGTGTCGCTGCGCGCGAGCGCCGCGTACGACCTGTCGTCGATCTGGGAGGCCTGGTCGGCCGGGGGGATCGAGGCGGCGCAGGCGGAGATGACCCCGCTGACGGTCGTGCCCACCTCGGGTCAGGCGCCCGTGAGGCGAGTCCTGCGTCACCCGTCGGGTTTTCGCCAGTCGCCGTTCGCCGACGTCGCCCCGCCCGGGAGCTCGGTGCGCCAGGGGCACGGGTTGGCGTCGTCGCAGGGTGTGGGGCGCAAGTTATGGCACTCCAGCCCGGGGAGCGCGGGGCGATGAGGATCGAAGGTCCTAGAGTGGGCCCCGAACAGCACCGACGTACGGGAGGATCCTCATGCAGGAGGAGCAGCGCAGTCGCCGGGGTGTCGAGTCGTCGATCCGCACGGCGGCCGTGTGGGAGGTCATCGACACCTCCACGCGTCGTCAGCAGGAGGAGTTGGGCCGTCCCCTTCGGGTCCTCGACCTCGGTGGCGGCAGCGGCGGCTTCGCCGTCCCCCTGGCCGAACGCGGTCACGACGTCGTCGTCGTCGACCCCAGCCCCGATGCCCTCGCCTCCCTCGACCGGCGTGCCGGTGAGGCCGGTGTCGGCGACCGGGTCCACGGATTCCAGGGCGATGCGACCTCTCTCGCCTCGGTGGTCCCCGAGCCGGTCGATCTCATCTGCTGTCACGGAGTGCTGGAGTACGTCGACGACGCCGGGGCCACCATCGCCATGTTGCGGGGCGCGCTCGCCCCGGCCGGCGTGGTCAGCCTGCTCGTCGCCCAGCGCCTGGCGGCCGTGCTCTCCCGGGCCCTGGCCGGGCAGTTCGAGGCGGCCCGCACCGTCCTCGTCTCGCCCGACGGCCGGTGGGGGCCGACCGACCCGCTGCCCCGCCGCTTCGACGTCGAGCAGATCCACGCCCAGCTCGTGGCCGGCGGTCTCAAGCCGGTCGCGACCCAGGGTGTGCGCGTGTTCGCCGACCTCGTGCCCTCGGCCTACCTCGACTCCGAGGCCGACCGCACGAGCCTGCTCGAACTCGAGGCGGCCGTCGCGGAGCGCGAGGCCGCGGCCTTCCTCGGGCGGCTCGGTGCGGGCCTGCACGTGCTCGCCGTCCGTGACGGCTGAGGTCACCCTCCGGCACGACGAGGCGACACCATGAGCCGGCGGCGTTTCGCGCGTCCGCACCAGGACGAGGTGCTCGACGACACCGGGTGCACGGTCCTGCACGTCGACATGGACGCGTTCTACGCCTCGGCGACCCTGCTGTCCCATCCCGACCTGGTCGGCACCCCGGTCATCATCGGCGGAGGTCACCGCGGGGTCGTCCTGTCGGCCACCTACGAGGCCCGTGAGTTCGGGGTGGCCTCGGCCATGCCCATGGCCCGGGCCAGGCGGCTGTGTCCGCAGGCCACGGTGCTGCGCCCCGACCACGAGCTGTACGCGCGGATCTCCGGGGCGGTCATGGCCACGTTCCGCCAGGTCACGCCGTACGTCGAGCCGCTCTCCCTCGACGAGGCGTTCCTCGACGTCGCGGGAGCCGTCCGCCGGCTCGGGTCGCCCGCCACCATCGCCGCGGCCATCCGCGACACCGTCGCCGACGAGCAGGGCATCACGTGCTCGGTGGGTGTCGCGCCCACCAAGTTCGTCGCCAAGCTCGCCTCCGGGCTCGCCAAACCCGACGGCATGGTCGTCGTCCCGGTCGACCAGGTCGTCTCCTTCGTCCAGCAACTCCCGGTCGGGGCCCTGTGGGGGTGGGCGACCGCACCGAGGAGCACCTGCTGCGGCTCGGCCTCGTGACGGTCGCGGACATCGCCCACACCCCCGTGGCGACACTGCGCAAGGCGCTCGGCGAGCACGGCGCCGCCCTCCACGAACTCGCCTGGGGCCGCGACCCCCGGCGGGTGACGCCGGTCCACACCGAGAAGAGCGTGGGCGCCGACGAGACGTTCTCCGCCGACATCGACGACCCGGTCGAGATCCACCGGCGACTCCTGCGCCTGTCGCACCGCACCGCCTCCAGGGCCCGCGACGCCGGGATGATGGGGCGCACCGTGACGATCCGCGTCCGGTTCTCCGACTTCACGACGATCACCCGCTCGCGCACCCTGCGGGATGCCACCGACGTCGGACGCGACGTGTACCTGCACGCCAAGGAGCTCTTCGACGCCCTGGGTCTGCAGCGCGCCCGCATCCGGCTGGTCGGGGTCCGCCTCGAAGGCCTCACCGATGCGCGCGCCACCCCGGTGCAGGGCCTCCTGGACGAGCCGGAGCACGGCTGGCGCGACGCCGACCTCGCGATGGACCGGGCCAGAGCACGATTCGGGGCCGGTGTGGTGCGTCCGGCGTCGTTGATCGCCCCCGATTCCCACTCGGACCCGTGATCGACGCCGCTTCGACTACCGCCGGATCGAACGGAGCCGTATCGTTGATCTCATCGGTGAATTGCAGCCTCGTCGATCCACCGATCGACCGAAGGAACCCACGGACGACCTCACTCGTTGTCCAAGTCCCACGTCTCCGCGTCGCGGGGGCGTTCTGCCCTGAGGAGGTCACGGTGCCCCTGTCCGAGCACGAACAGAAGCTGCTCGAGCAAATGGAGCGTGCGCTCTACGCCGAGGACCCGAAGTTCGCTTCACAGATGAAGGGACGACACCACGGGCCGTCCCGCAAGCGACGACTCATCGGACTCGTCGTCGCGATCCTTGGTTTGGCATGCGTCGTGGCCGGGGTGAGCTTCGAACTCATCTGGCTCGGCGGTGTGGGTTTCGCGATCATGGTGGCCGGCGTCGCCTGGGCCTTCGGAGGTGGTGGGAGCGGCGAGGGGACCGAACTCACCGACACCTCGACCGGGCGCACACGCCGCATCGGCAAGCCGCGCGGTAGACGGGGGCAGAAGAAGGACGGCCACGGCGGCGGTTCCACCGGCTTCATGCAGCGCATGGAGAATCGCTGGGACGAGCGCAAGCGCGGCGACTCGCTCTGAGACTGAACTCGCTCTGAGACGGGAACGTCTCGCCCCGGAGGACCCCTGGACGGACGACCCTCAGACGACGGCCGCAGGCGTCGAATCCCACGCGCCGGTGAGCAGCAGTGAAGCGCCGATGAGGAACACGATGGCGATGAGCAGCGCCGTGGTCAGCTCGATCCCGTAGCTGATCAGTGCCGCCTTGAGTGCCTGGACGGCCGAGGGCCACGCCTGGTCCACCGAGCGCAGGCGCGCGTACTCGGTTCCGAAGACGCCGAGGACGAACCCGATGGCCAGGCCGATCGGGGGGAGCAGGAACAACCCGACGACGCCGGCGATCGCGCCGATGACGAGGGTGCGTCCGGGGACGCCGTAGGCCCGCATGCGGCGGGTGGGCACGATGTACTGCAGGACCCACCCCGCGCTGGCGAGCGCCAGGGACACGATGAGCACGGTCCACCCGATGGCGTGCTGGGCCACGAGCGCCCAGACGAGGACGGCCCCGAACACGAGGATCAGGCCGGGCAGGACGGGGACGACGATCCCGACGAGTCCGACGGCGATGACGAGGCCTGCGATGACCGTGGCGGCGATGAGCACGAGGGCACACTACCTGCCGGCTCAGAACACGACTGCGGACCGTCCCCTCGGGAACGGTCCGCAGTCGGAACGTGTGGTTGTCAGGCGCTGGTGTCGTCGTGGAGACGGTCGGACTCGTCGACGATCTCGCTGGCGACGTCGGCAAGTTTGGGCAGGTGGGCGCGGGCGTGGTGCGCACAGAACAGCAACTCCCCGCCCGATTCGAGTCGCGCGCGGACATAGGCCTGGGCGCCGCAGCGATCGCAGCGATCAGCCGTGGTCAGGCTCGCGGCCAGTGCAGCAGTCACGTCAACCCTTCCTTCTCTTCGTCGTGCGCCCCTCGGCGCTTCGCTGTCACGCTTGTGCCAACAGTGAATCACGCCGCCTTGTTCCCGCGCGGTAGGTGGGCGTTCCCGCGCGGTCGGTGGGCACGTCCTCCCATCGGCCGGAGTGGCGCCGGTCGGAGAATCCTGGCGCAGGTCGCGGTCGGCGGGCCCCTCACGGCGCGCCAGGTCGGTGGCTGTCGGTGCGCGGGGCTACTGTGCATCACGGCCGCAGACACGCAGGAGGAACGGCGTTGAGCACAGGCGATTCGTACACCGCACGGCATCTTCAGGTCCTCGAGGGCCTCGAGGCCGTGCGTAAGCGTCCCGGTATGTACATCGGGTCCACCGACAGCCGGGGGCTCATGCACTGCCTGTGGGAGATCATCGACAACTCCGTCGACGAGGCGCTGGCCGGCGTCTGCTCCCGCATCGACGTGGTGCTGCACGCCGACGGCTCGGTCGAGGTCCGTGACGACGGTCGCGGTATCCCGGTCGACGTCGAGCCGCGCACGGGCCTGTCGGGTGTCGAGGTCGTCTTCACCAAGCTCCACGCGGGCGGCAAGTTCGGCGGGGGCTCCTACATGGCCTCCGGCGGTCTGCACGGCGTCGGCGCCAGCGTCGTCAACGCCCTGTCCTCGCGGCTCGACGTCGAGGTCGACCGCGGCGGCAAGACCCACCGCCTCACCTTCCACCGCGGCGAGCCGGGGCGGTTCGAGGACGGGCCGGAGGGCGGATCGCCGACCTCGCCGTTCACGCCCTTCGTCGAGCGCGGCGAGCTCGACATCGTCGGCAAGGTCAAGAAGGGCGTCTCCGGTACCCGTGTGCGCTACTGGGCCGACCAGCAGATCTTCCTGCGCAACGCCGAGTTCTCCTACGAGGACCTGGCGGGCCGGGCCCGGCAGACGAGTTTCCTCGTGCCGGGGCTCACCCTCGTCGTCCGCGACGAGCGCGGCCTGCCCGGCACCCCGGGCGAGGACGGCCCCCACGAGGAGGTCTTCCGGCACGACGGCGGCATCGCGGAGTTCACCGACTTCCTCGCCGCCGACCCGCCGGTCACCGACGTGTGGCGTCTGCAGGGCGAGGGCTCGTTCACCGAGACGGTGCCGGTCCTCGACGACCGCGGGCACATGACCGCGCAGGACGTCGACCGCACGTGCGAGGTCGACATCGCGGTGCGCTGGGGCACGGGGTATGACACCAAGGTCGTCTCGTTCGTCAACATCATCGCCACGCCCAAGGGCGGCACGCACTACTCGGGGTTCGAGGCCGCGCTGCTCAAGGTCTTCCGCAAGCAGTTGGAGGACAACGCCCGCCGCCTCAAGGTCGGCAACGACAAGGTGGACAAGACCGACATTCTGGCCGGGCTCACGGCCGTGGTCACGGTCAGGTTGGCCGAGCCGCAGTTCGAGGGGCAGACCAAGGAGGTCCTCGGCACTTCGGCGGTCCGGCAGGTCGTCGCCGGCGTGGTCGAGCGCGAGCTCACCGCGCGGCTCACCTCCACCCGTCGCGACGTCAAGCCGCAGGCCGCGGCGCTGCTGGAGAAGGTCGTCTCCGAGATGAAGACGCGCATCTCGGCGCGTCAGCACAAGGAGAACCAGCGCACCAAGAACGCGCTGGAGAACTCCTCCATGCCGCCCAAGCTGTACGACTGCCGCAGCAACGACCCCGACCGCACCGAACTGTTCATCGTCGAGGGCGACAGCGCCATGGGCACGGCCAAGGCCGCGCGCCGCTCGGAGTTCCAGGCGTTGCTGCCCATCCGCGGCAAGATCCTCAACGTGCAGAAGGCCAGCGTGGCCGACATGCTCAAGAACGTGGAGTGCGCCTCGATCCTGCAGGTCGTGGGCGCGGGGTCGGGCCGCACGTTCGACATCGCGGCCGCCCGGTACGGCAAGGTCATCATCATGACCGACGCCGACGTCGACGGCGCCCACATCCGCACCCTGCTGCTCACGCTGTTCTTCCGCTACATGCGTCCGCTCGTCGAGGCGGGCCGCGTGTTCGCCGCCGTGCCCCCTCTGCACCGCATCGAGATCATGGGGGCGGGGTCGCGCAAGTCCGAGCTCGTCTACACCTACAACGAGAACGAGATGCGCCGCACGGTCGCCGCCCTGGCCAAGAAGGGGCGCCGCATCAAGGAGCCCATCCAGCGGTACAAGGGTCTGGGCGAGATGGACGCCGCGCAGTTGCGTGAGACGACGATGGACCCGCGGTTGCGCACGCTGCGCCGGGTCACCCTCGCCGACGCCGAACGGGCCGAGCGCACGTTCGACCTGTTGATGGGCACCGACGTGGCGCCGCGCAAGGACTTCCTCGTCGACGCGGCCGACTACCTCGATCGCGAGCGCATCGACGCCTGAGCGGCACGTCGGGGGCCCACATCGGGACCTTGGTCCTATGGACGCGAGTGGCGTTGCAGGCTCATGTTTCTCGCATGACCGGAACAGACGACGTCAACGCCGCCTACGGCGGCTCCGCTCCGGACGAGGGGCGGGGCGGTGAGCCGGGGCTCGTGCGTCGCATCGGGCCGGGCCTGTTGCTGCTCTTCATCATCGGCGACATCCTCGGCACGGGCGTCTACGCCCTGACCGGCAAGGTGGCCGCCGAGGTCGGCGGTGCGGTGTGGCTGCCGTTCCTCCTCGCGTTCGCGGTGGCCTTCCTCACCGCCGTGAGCTACCTGGAGCTCGTGACCAAGTACCCGAAGGCCGGTGGGGCTGCGGTGTACGTCCACCGCGCGTTCGGCGTCCACTTCGTCACGTTTCTCGTGGCCTTCACGGTGATGGCCTCCGGGCTCACCTCCGCCGGCAGCGCGGCCAAGGCGTTCGCGGGCAACGCGGCCTCGGCGCTCGGCTGGGGAGAGGAGACCGGCGGCGCCGTGCTGTTGGCGATGGCCCTCGGATTCATGGTGCTGGTGGCGGCCATCAACTTCCGCGGCATCAGCGAGAGCGTCAAGGTCAACGTGGTGCTGACCTGCGTGGAGTTGTCCGGTCTGCTCATCATCATCGCCATCGGGGCGTTCGCCATCGCCGGTGGGCGCGGCGACATGGCGCCGCTGACCCAGATCCACATCCCCGAGGGTGAGACGGCGTTCGGCGCCGTGACGGCGGCCACGGCGTTGGCGTTCTTCGCGATGGTCGGGTTCGAGGACTCGGTGAACATGGCGGAGGAGACCAAGGACCCGGCCCGCATCTTTCCCAAGATCATGCTGACCGGCCTGACGATCACCGGCATCGTGTACGTGCTCGTGGCCGTGACCTCGGTGATGCTCGTGCCCGTCTCCGAGCTGGGGGAGGGCGAGACGCCCCTGCTCAAGGTGGTCCAGGCGGGCGCGCCGGCGTTCCCGATCGGCATCTTCGCGCTCATCACGATGTTCGCCGTGGCCAACACCGCGCTCATCAACATGCTCATGGCCTCGCGGCTGCTCTACGGCATGGCCCACGAGGGTGTGCTGCCCAAGGTCCTGGGCAAGGTCCACGCCGGTCGCCGCACGCCGTGGGTGGCGATCCTCTTCACGACCCTGCTGACGTTCGGGCTCGTGTGGTTCGCCGACCTCACGGCCCTCGGCGGCACCACGTCGCTGCTGCTGCTGGTGGTGTTCACGATCGTCAACGTCGTCGCGCTCGTGCTGCGCAAGGACGAGGTGGAGCATGCGCACTTCACGGCCCCCGCGGTCATCCCGGTGCTGGGCGCGCTGACGGCGGGGTTCCTCGCCAGCCCGTTCAGCGGCCGTGACCTCAAGGACTACCAGGTGGGCGGGATCCTGCTCGTCGTCGGTGTGGTGCTGTGGGCCCTCACGCGGCTGCTGCGCCTCGGCCAGGACGACGACGGACCCGACAAGGTCGACCGCCTCAGCGGGCGGCAGGAGGAGCTGCGCCGCCAGCGTGAGGGGCGCGACTACATCTGAGGTGCGCTGCCGGCGTCCTACAGCTCCGGTGTGAGCGGCCGGTAGGTGCGGGGGCCGGTCTCCCGCTGCAGGGTCACGTCCCAGCGCTCGGCGGGCACGGGATCGGTGATGCACGAGTTGCGCCGGAGGCGGGTCGGGTCGAACCGCTTGCGCACGCGCAGATCCCACCGGTGGCCGTCGCGGTGGACGACGGTGACCCACGCGTCGGCCGTGGTGCCGTCGCCGCCCTGGGCCAAGTAGGAGGTCAGGGCGGTCACGTCGACCTCACCGGTCGTCGCACGGACCCAGGCGTCGGCCGCCTGGACCGGAGGCCGGAGGTGCGACAGACCCCGGTGATGCCGGGCGTCGTTGGTGCCCTCGGCGATCCGGCCCCGCGCCGCCGCGTCGAGGGAGGCCACCGCGAGGTCGGTGGTGAGCCGCGCCAGCGTCGCGCCGGTGGGCAGCACGACACCGGTGGCCGAGAAGCGGTGCCCGCCGGTGTGCGTGCACTCCCAGACCCGGCCCGGGCGCATGTCGGCGGCCTCGAGTGCCACCGGTCGGCCGAGGACGGCGCAGCAGGCGTCCCGCTTGGCGTTGGTGCACACGAGCAGCACCGACTGACCGGTGCGGCGCAGCATCGGCAGCGCGGCGATGGCCGCCGAGGGGTCGGGGCCGACCAGTGTCGAGAAGGGCAGGTCGAGGACGAGGGCAGGGTCCTCGATGTCGGCGGCCAGCAACCACGGCGCACGGGAGGACATGCCGCCGGAGACGAAGAGCCGTCGCGTGCCGGACTCGTCCGCACGTGCGAGGACGTGGTCGTCGGCCGAACGGATGAGCAGCGCGCGTCCGCCGGCCGCCGCGCAGGCCCGCTCGATGGCCGACCCCGTCCTCGGGTCGAGACGGGACTCGACGAAGGCCTTGTTGCCCCACGGCCCGCGCTGCTCGAGGGCCACCCAGAAGGTCGCCGGCGCCGCCGACCCCCACGCGGGCTCGTCGGCGTCGGCCCACATTCCGGCACAGGAGGACGGCTGGGCCGGGCGGTGTCGCACGCGTGGCCGTCTCATCGGTTCACCCTAGCCGGGCGTTCCAGTCGTCGGACGAGTGCGGCGGCGGTGAGGTCGTCGAGCACGAGGTCGGTCACCGCACCGGAGCGCAGGGCCCCCAGGGCGGCGGGCACCTTCGCCACGCCGGTCACCACGCAGATCCGCCGGGGCAGGCGCTGCAGGTCGGCCGGTGTCGGTCCGCTGGCCCGGTCGTTGATGGCGATGTCGGCGTAGGAGCCGTCCTCCCGCAGGAACACGGTGCACACGTCGCCGACGACGTCGGCGCGCAGGAGTTCGGCCACGTCGTCGCGCGAGAGGTACTGCGAGGAGTAGACGTGTGAGGGGAGTTCGCTGGTGAAGCTGCCGGTGCTGAACACGGCGACGTCCAGACCCCGGTGCATCTCGTGGACGCGCCGCACGCTCTTCTCCCGCCACAGCGCCTCCCGCGTCTCGGCGTAGTCGAAGAACGCGGGGACGGGGAAGTGTTGCGGGTGGGCGTCGTAGGCCCGCGCGGCCCGGGTCAGGATGTCGCCGGCGTAGGCGATGCCACTGGTCGCCGCGCTCGCGGCACCGTTCAGTTGGACCACGGTCGCGCCGCGCAGGGGCTTGGCGGGGAGTTTGTCGACCACGGCGCTGATCGTCGTGCCCCACGCGAAGCCGAGGCCCGCGCCGTCGTGCATGAGGGAGGTGACGAGGTTGCCGGCCGAACGCGCGACGGCGTCCAGGCGGGAGAGGGGCGTCGCCGACGAGCGGAGGTCCACGATGTGGCCGGTGACCCCGAACCGGTCGAGATGATGCTGGATCGTCGTCGTCGAGCGGGGTTCGGTGTCCACGGTGATCTGGACGACGCCCTGACGGCGGGCCTCCTTGAGCAGGCGGGAGACCGTGGAGCGTGAGACGCCGAGGCGGTGGGCGATCCCCTCCATCGTCTCGTCCAGCACGTAGTAGGCGTGGGCCGCCTCCACGATGTCGCGTTCGTTCACGACGAGCCACCCTACGTGAACGTTCGTGCATCCCCTGTGCACGAATGTCTCGGTGAGGCAGGGTGGGACCTGACACCGACATCGAGGAGACGAGATGCCCCGCACCAGCCTGACCCCCGCCCAACGAGAGCAGTCGTTGTCCGACATGAGCAGCGAGCCCGTCGATCTGCTGGTCGTCGGCGGTGGGGTGACCGGGGCCGGGATCGCCCTGGACGCCGCCACGCGCGGGATGCGGGTGGCGATCGTCGAGGCGCAGGACTGGGCGGGTGGCACCTCGCAGTGGTCGAGCAAGCTCGTGCACGGCGGGCTGCGCTACCTCTACCAGTTGAACTTCGCCCTGGTCGCCGAGGCGCTCAAGGAGCGCGGGCTGCTGCTCACCCGCACCGCGCCGCACCTGGTCAAGGCGCAGCCGTTCCTCTGGCCGCTCAAGACTCCGGTGGTCGAGCGCTCCTACAGCGCGGTCGGGGTCGGCATGTACGACATGTTGTCCCAGTTCGGCGGGGGCGGGCAGAGCGCCGTGCCCAGCCAGCGGCACTACTCCAAGGAGGGGGCCCGGGAGCTGTTCCCGGGGATCCGCGGCGATGCCCTGGTCGGTGCGATCCGCTTCTACGACGCGCGGGTGGACGACGCCCGCCTCGTGCTGGACCTCGTGCGCACGGCGCGGGGCTACGGGGCGATGTGCGCCAGCCGTACCCAGGTGACCGGGTACCTCAAGGAGACCGTCGACGGCACCGAGCGGGTCACCGGTGCCGTGCTGCGTGACCTGGAGGCCGGGCGCGACCTGGAGGTGCGCGCCACCTACGTCGTCAACGCGACGGGCGTGTGGACCGAACGCACCCAGGACCTCGCCACCGACAAGGGCGGCCTGCGGGTGCTGGCCAGCAAGGGTATCCACATCGTCGTGCCCAAGGACCGCATCGACGGCGAGGCCGGCATCTTCCTGCGCACCGAGAAATCGGTGCTGTTCATCATCCCGTGGGACCGGCACTGGGTCATCGGCACCACCGACACCGAGTGGACCGAGGACCTGCAGCACCCCGTGACGACCTCGACCGACATCGACTACGTCCTGGAGCAGGCCAACTCCGTCCTCGCGCGCACGCTCACGCGGGAGGACATCGTCGGGACCTACGCCGGGCTCCGGCCGTTGCTGCAGCCCAAGACCAAGGGGAGGGGAGTCCTCGGCCAAGGTCTCGCGTGAGCACACGGTGGCCGAGGTCATGCCCGGCCTCGCGGCGATCGCCGGCGGCAAGCTGACGACCTACCGGGTCATGGCCGAGGACGCGGTCGACTTCGTCCTCGAGCACGTGCACGGCAAGGACGCCGCGAAAAAGCGCCCCTCGGTCACCGAGCGGACTCCACTGGTGGGCGCGGCGGCGTACGCCGCCTGGCAGGCGCAGCGCGACCGGATCGCGGCCGACGAGGGGTGGACCCCCGAGCGGGTCCAGCACCTGCTCGACCGGTACGGCGACGAGTTGCCGGTCATCCTCGACCTCGTCGCCGAGCGCCCCGACCTCGGCAGGCCGCTGGAGAAGGCGGAGGCCTACCTGCGGGTCGAGGTGGCCTTCGCGGTGACGCACGAAGGGGCCCTGCACCTGGAGGACATCGTGCGCCGCCGGGTGCGGCTCGACTACGAGCAGCGCGACCGCGGCAGCGCCGCGCTGGAGGAGATCGGCGAGATCGTCGCCCCCTGCTCGGGTGGGACGAGGAACGCCTGCAGCGAGAGATCACCTCCTACCGCGACCGGGTCGCGGCGGAGGCCGCCGCCGAGGCGGAGACCGACGACGCGGCCGCCATCGCCGCCCGACTCGAGGCCGCTGACCTGGTGCCTCTCGTCTGAGGCGGGCGGCCGGCCCGAGCCGGCCCGAGCCGGCCCGACTGCGAGATTTTCGACACGACGACGTGTAAAGGATCGACATGCTCAACACGCTTGCGGCTGCCGCCGCACCTGTGCCCTTGACCGATGTGTTCCTCTCGGAGGTACTCGGCACCGCGATTCTCATCCTGTTGGGCGGTGGGGTCGTCGCGGGAGTGCTGTTGCCGAAGTCCAAGGCGTTCGACGCCGGATGGATCGTCATCACCTTCGGGTGGGGGTTCGCGGTGTTCGCCGGGGTGTACGCCTCGTATCGGTCCGGCGCACACATCAATCCGGCGGTGACGTTCGGGCTCCTGGGCAGCGGCGCGCAGGAGTACGCGCCGGGCGTGGCCGTGACGTTCGCCTCCACGCTGACCTACCTCGCGGGAGAACTCGTCGGTGCCTTCGTCGGTGCCGTCCTCGTCTTCCTCGCCTACCGCAAGCACTTCGACGAGGAGGCCGACCCCGGCGACAAGCTCTCCGTCTTCTGCACGACTCCGGCGGTGCGCTCCTACGGCTGGAACCTGCTCACCGAGGCGATCGCGACGTTCGTGCTCGTTTACATCATCCTGCGGTTCGACAACACGCCGGCCGCGCTCGGCGCCCTGCCCGTGGCGTTGTTGGTCGTCGGCATCGGCCTGTCCCTGGGCGGCCCGACGGGGTACGCCATCAACCCGGCGCGCGACCTCGGCCCCCGGATCGCCCACGCGCTCCTGCCCATCCGCGGCAAGGGCAGCAGCGACTGGGCCTACGCCTGGGTGCCGGTCTGCGGCCCGATCATCGGCGGCCTCGCGGCCGGGTTGCTGTCCATCGTGTTCTGACGCGGCCGTGTTCCGAGGTGGCGGATCGGCCACATCCCCGCCGCCCCGGTGGCACCGTGACAGCAACGACCCACCGTTCCCGACCAGAGAATCACCCACCACGACGACGTGAGAGGTATCGACATGGCACCCGAGGACACCACCACACCCAAGAAGTACGTCATCGCCATCGACCAGGGAACGACGAGTTCGCGAGCGATCGTGTTCGACCACTCCGGGTCGATCGTGTCGGTCGGGCAGCTCGAACACGAGCAGATCTTCCCCAAGGCCGGGTGGGTCGAGCACGACCCCAAGGAGATCTGGTCGAACGTGCGCGAGGCCGTCGGTCAAGCACTGTCCCGTGGGGAGCTCAACCGGCACGAGATCGCGGCCGTCGGCATCACCAACCAGCGTGAGACGGCGGTGGTCTGGGACAAGAACACCGGCGAGCCGGTCTACAACGCCATCGTGTGGCAGGACACCCGCACGCAGAAGATCTGCGACGAGCTGGCCGGCGACGAGGGCTCCGAGAAGTACAAGGACGTGTGCGGGCTGCCGCTCGCGACGTACTTCTCCGGGCCCAAGGTGACGTGGATCCTCGACAACGTCGAGGGTGCGCGGGAGAAGGCCGAGAAGGGTGACCTGCTGTTCGGCAACACCGACACGTGGGTCATCTGGAACCTCACCGGCGGCACCGAGGGTGGCGTGCACGTGACCGACGTGACCAACGCGTCGCGCACGATGCTCATGGACTACCGCAAGCTGGCCTGGGACGAGTCCATCTGTGAGGACATGCGGATCCCGATGTCGATGCTGCCCGAGATCAAGTCCTCCTCGGAGGTGTACGGGTACGGGCGCAAGCGCGGCCTGCTCATCGACACCCCGATCGCCGGCGACCTGGGGGATCAGCAGGCGGCGACGTTCGGGCAGGCGTGCTTCTCCAAGGGCATGGCCAAGAACACCTACGGCACGGGCAACTTCATGCTCATCAACACCGGCACCGAGCCGGTCACCAGCGAGAACGGGCTGCTCACGACGGTGGCGTACAAGGTCGGTGACCAGGACGCGGTGTACGCGCTCGAGGGTTCGATCGCCGTGACGGGTTCGCTCGTGCAGTGGCTGCGCGACAACCTGGGCATCATCAAGAGCGCCCCCGACATCGAGAAGCTCGCCGAGACCGTGGAGGACAACGGTGGCGCCTACTTCGTCCCGGCGTTCTCCGGCCTGTTCGCCCCGCACTGGCGCTCGGACGCCCGCGGCGCGCTCGTGGGTCTGACCAGGTACGTCAACAAGGGCCACATCGCGCGGGCCGCGTTGGAGGCCACCGCCTTCCAGACGCGGGAGGTCATGGACGCGATGATCGCCGACGCCCAGAGCGACGGGGTGGAGCTGACCGAGCTGAAGGTCGACGGAGGCATGACCGCCAACGACGCGCTCATGCAGTTCCAGGCCGACATGCTCGACGTCTCTGTGGTGCGACCCAAGGTCTCGGAGACGACCGCCCTCGGCGCCGCCTACGCGGCCGGCATCGCCGTGGGGTTCTGGGAGGGCGAGCAGGACGTCATCGACAACTGGGCCGAGGACAAGCGGTGGGAGCCGCAGATGGACGACGACGAGCGTGAGCGGCTGCTGCGCAACTGGAAGAAGGCCGTCAGCAAGACGTTGGACTGGGTGGACGAGGACACCGAGAAGTAGGGGACCGCCCGACCGCCCGCGCCGGCTGCTCAGCCGGCGCGGGTGTGGCGGACCGTGCTCTGTCGGCCCGAGAGCCGGGCGGCGAGACAGTCGATGGAGGCGAGAAGGCTGTCGGCGGTGGTGGCGCGGGCGCGGGGGATGCGGCCGGCGTCGGTGAGGCGGGACCAGTCGTAGGTGTGCCGGACGAGGGTTCCGTCGGTGGTCGGTTCGAGTACCCAGCGCCACAGGTGACCGGGACAGGGCTGCCCGACCTCGCTCGGGCGCCACGCTGCCCGGAATCGGCGTGGGCGAGGTTGTCGTTGCCGTCCCACTCCGGCTGGAGCGCGGGGTCGGCGATGAACTCGAAGATCGCCTCCGCCGGTGCCGGGATGTGCCGCTCGGCGGAGACGACGTGGTCGGCCGGGTCGCTCTCGGGGTGGCGTGCCTCGTCTGGTGTCATGCGTGAAGCCTGTCAGACGAACTGCCGCCACACGTGGGCTCGGGCCGCGTCTACGGTGGACTGCATGCCTCATGCGCATCTCGTACGCCGACTCGTGCAGGCCGGTCTGTCCGACGTCGTGGCACGCACCTATGTCCGGGGCCTGGAGGAAGGCGTGTCCGGCCTGACGGACCTGGAGTCCGAGGTCCTGGTCGACGTCGGGCTGGCCGAACGCGACGGTGAACGGGCCCACCTGCAGCCTCCTGAGGCGGTCATGGCGTTGTGGGCGCACCGGCACGAGACGAGCGCCCATCCTGCGTGAGATCAGCGCGCCGCTGCAGGCCCTCTACCGGGTGACGGGGGAGGGTGACGAGCCGGCGGTGCAGTTCTTGCACGGCGGCGAGTCGGTGCTCGAGGCGTTCTTCCAGGTGCAGCGTGGGGCTCGCACGCGGTTGCGGGCGATGGATCGGGGCCCGTACCGACCCTCGCGTGAAGCGACTCCCTGCGCCGCCCAGCTGCAGGCGATGTCGGCGGGTGTGGAGTACTTCGTCATCTACTCCGCGGACGTCGTGGAGGATCCGGAGCACCGGGCCGAGGTCGACGCGGCGGTGCGTGCGGGGGAGACGGCGCGGGTGCTCCCCGACGTGCCGATGAAGATCGTCCTCGCCGACGACGCGGTCGGGCTCATCGCCCGAGTCACTCCGGCGGGGCAGATCGAGGGGTTCCTCGTGCAGCCGAGCCTCCTGCTCGACACGCTGATGGGGTTCTTCGACAGTCTGTGGCAGCTGGCCATCCCACTGCGGGCCGGTGAGGGCGGTGAGGCGAGGGATGAGGAGTCGACCATCCTGCGCGGGTTGGCCGTGGGCCTGACCGACGACGCCATCGCCCGCGACCTCGGGGTCAGCGAACGCACGGTCGCACGCCGGATCGCGCGGCTGCAGCAGACGATGGCGGCGCGCTCGCGGTTCCAGCTCGGCCTGCAGGCCGCGCGGCGCGGGTTGGTGTGAGGGCCGCACCGGCTCCCCGCCGAACCCGGACAACACGCGCTCACCCCGTAAGTCGGACGATTCTCCGCTGGTGCCATAGTTGCTGCCCATGGACAGAAGCGAAGGCCCTGAGCCTGCCTCCCTGGCGTGGGTGACACGCCTCGTCTCCATCGACACGACCAGTCGCGACTCCAACCTCGAGCTCATCGAGCTCGTGGCGGAGGAGCTGCGGTCTCACGGCGTCACCCCGCACATCCTCCCCAACGCCGAGGGGACCAAGGCCAACCTGCTGGCGACCGTGCCGGCGTCCGACGGCAGCCGCTCCGGCGGCGTCATGCTGTCGGGGCACACGGACGTCGTCCCCGTCGACGGGCAGGAGTGGACGAGCGATCCGTTCACCCCGCAGGTCCGGGACGGGCGGCTGTACGGACGCGGGACGTGCGACATGAAGGCCTTCAGCGCCGTCGCGCTCCATCTGCTGCCGCGCATGGTCGAGAGCGACCTGCGCGAGCCCATCCACCTCGCCCTGTCCTACGACGAGGAGGTCGGGTGCGTCGGTGGCGCGGAGATCGTCAAGCAGATCGCCGACCTGGGACTCTCCCCGGAGGTCTGCGTGGTGGGGGAGCCCACGAACATGCGGATCATCAAGGCGCACAAGTCGATCAACCTCATCCGCGTGACCTTCACGGGCGTCGCCGCCCACTCCTCGCTCACCGCGCAGGGCGTCAACGCCATCGAGCACGCCGCCCGCTTCATCACCCGCGTGCGGGACATGGCCGACGGGTGGCGCGAGGAGGGTCCGTACGACGAGGCCTACCCGCTGGCGTACACGACCGCCAGCGTCAACATCGTCTCCGGCGGCATCGCCGGCAACACGGTGCCCGACCGGTGCGTGGTGGAGCTGGAGTTCCGTTCGATCGCCGCGAACGACCCGGCGGAGATCGTGGACCGCATCCGCGGGTTCGCCGCGGAGGTCGAGAGGCGTATGAGGGCCGAGAACGACGCGGCGTCCGTACAGGTGGACGTCCTGGCGCAGGTGCCGGGGCTCGACGCGGAGCCCGACACCGCGGCGAGCCGCCTGGCGGTCGCGCTGGGCGCGCACGACAGCGACGAGAAGGTGACCTACGGCACCGAGGCCGGCCAGTTCGCCGGCTCGGGGATCGAGACCATCGTGTGCGGGCCGGGTGACATCGCCCAGGCCCACGCCGCCGACGAGTTCATCGAGCTGAGCCAGATCGAGCAGTGCGAGGCGTTCATGAACCGACTCATCGACCACCTCTCCGAAGGGATCGCATCATGAGCGTGCCGGCCGACCCCCGTGTCCAGTGGGCACCTGACCAGCGACGCACCGCGCGCAAGGCCGTCGTCGCCGCATCGCTCGGCAACGCCCTCGAGTGGTTCGACATCATCATCTACGCCTTCATGGCGCCGGTGATCAGCAGGTTGTTCTTCCCCGAGCTGGACTCCACCGTCGGGCTCATCGTCACGTTCGGCCTGTTCGGAGTCTCCTACCTCATCCGGCCGCTGGGCGCGGTCGTCATCGGCAACTACGGGGACCGGCGTGGGCGCAAGGCCGCCCTGACCATGACGATCCTGCTCATGACCGTCGGCACGGCGATGATGGCGTTCGCTCCGACGTACGCGACGATCGGGGTGGCGGCGCCGCTCATCATCGTGCTGTCCCGACTGCTGCAGGGCTTCTCCGCCGGTGGCGAGTTCGGGTCGGCCACCGCGTTCATGACGGAGAACGCCCCCGACCGCAAGGCCTTCTACGCCTCCTGGCAGGTGGCGACGCAGGGTGCGTCCATGTTCATGGCCGCCACTGCGGGCTTCCTGCTCAACACCCTGATCGACCAGCAGACGCTCGATGCGGGGGCGTGGCGCCTGCCGTTCGTCTTCGGTCTGATGATCGGGCCCGTCGGCCTGTGGATCCGCATGCACATGGACGACACCCCGGAGTTCCAGCAGGCGGAGAAGGTGGACTCACCGCTGCTCGCCACGTTCCGCACCCACATGCTGCGGGTCCTCACCGGCGCCGCGTGCGTGGGTGTGGCGACGATGAGCGTGTACCTCATCACCTACCTGCCGACGTTCGCGCAGCGCAACCTCGGACTGCCGCCGTGGAGCGGATACGCGGGCGCCATCGTGGCCGGTCTGATCGCGCTCATCGGTTCGCCGTTCGTCGGCATGCTGGCCGATCGGGTCGGTCAGACGCGGATCATGCTGACCGCGGCCTGTGTCGGCCTGGTCATCGCCTACCCGATGTTCTGGCTGCTCACGACGGCTCCCACCGTCGCGACGCTCATCGTGGCGGAGATCATCCTCGGCACACTGATGGCGCTCTACTTCGCTCCGCTGCCCTCGCTGCTCGCGGCCATGTACCCGGTGGCCATCCGGACGACGGGGATGTCGCTGGCCTACAACATCGGCGTCACCCTGCTGGGTGGCTTCGCGCCGACCGTCCTGGCGTGGCTGGTCACCTACAGCCTGCAGGCACCCAGCTACTACTACATGGGGGTCGCCGTAGTGTCGATCATCGGTTTGGTGACGGCACGACGGGTGTTCGACATGCCCTGACGTGCCCGCTCCGACGACGACGCCGCGGCCCCCTTGCGGGGTGCGCGGCGTCGTCGTGTCATGTCGGACGCGCGCGCTCGTTACCGCCCCGGGAGTGTGGGCGGTGGTCGGGAGTTGTAACGGTGACCGGTCGGGGTGGTGGTGACGACGAGGTGTGATCGGGCGCCGGGTGGCCCGGTGGCCGTGGCCTCGGCCAGCCACCCGGGTGCGGTCTTGGCGAGGTTGCAGGCGCGGCAGAGGCCTTGGCCGTTGGTCCACGTCTCGGGGCCGCCGTCGGCGGCGGGCGTGACGTGGTCGATCTCGCGGACCGGCGCCCCGCACCAGGGGGTTCGGCAGTACCGGTCGCGGTGGACGATCGCTCTGCGGAGTGCGCCGGTGAAGACGCCCCGGTGGGTGTCGATGTTCTGCACGCTGCCGTCGGGGGCGGTGAACAGGCGGCGCCAGAAGGCTCGCTGCTGCGTGACGCTGCCGGGGTCGCGGTGCTCGCCCCGGATGACCGCTCTGGCCCACGGGGCCGGCACCGGTCCGTAACCGACCAGGTGGGCGGGGGTGTCCACGGGTTCTGGGTCCGCAGCGATGGCGTCGCCGGGGGAGTCGGCGGTTCCGGATCGGATCGTCACGGGCGGGGGAGGTGCCGACTCGGTGACTCGGGACCGGCTTCCGGACTCGACGGCACCGGACTCGACGCCACCGGACTCGGCACCCAGCTCGACCTCGGCGGGGGCGGAGGTCGGGCCGAGCAGGCTCTGGTCGGTGATGACGATGCCGATCTCGATGTCGGGTGCGTCGGTGGCGGGGTTGCGGCCGGTGAGGCGTTCGACGAAGAGGTCGGCGCGCAGTTGGGCCAGGGATCGTGGGTCGCCGGTGGCCTGTGCGGTTCGGGCGGCGGAGTCGAGGGCAGCCCAGCAGGCGACGCCCTCGTGTGCGGGGACGCATCCGGTGACCGTGGCCATCACGGTGGGCGCGGGGCGGATGGAGACGTAGCGCTCCTCGGCGGAGCGCTCGGCCGCGGCGGTGTGGGCGTGCGGATCGGCGAGGTAGGTGAGGGCGCGTGCGCGGGATTCGACGCCGCGGTCGGAGAGGTTCTCGAGTTCGGGGCCGATGACGGCGTCGACGTCGCGGCGGGTGTCCGGATCGAGAACGGCAGTGGCGCGGGTGACGAGTGTCGTTCGGTAGTCGGTGGTCTCACCGCGGATCAGGGCGTCCATCGTGGCGGGGAGTTCGGTGGTGAGGGCCTGGGCCACTCCGAGGTGCACGGCCGCGCGGTGGGGTGAGGTGCGCCGCGCCAGGCCGATCTGGGAGGCCACTCCGCGGCCGCGTCGGGCGGCGGGGACTCCGGCCTCGGCCTGAGCGGCACGGGTGTGGGCGTCAAGGGTGACGGCGAGCCGCGCCTGGGCTGCCGCGATGACGCCGGTGAGTTCTTCGAGATCGCGCATCAGGGTGACGACCGTGTCCGCATCGAGCGTGCGCACGGCTTCGGCGGTGGGCTGCCGTGCCAGATCCGCGAGCCCCTGGCGACTCCTCTCGACGTCGCACGAGAGCAGGGCGACGCTACGGGCTTCACGCAACTCGCGTTCGAGGATGCGCAGGGCCTCGTTCGCCGGAAGCTCGGGCTCGGAGAGCCATGCCTCGTCATCGATACCCACCTCGCGCAGCCATGCCGAATCGACGGAGGGGCTACTGACCCGGCCGTCTGGCGCTGTCGTGCGAGTATGGGACACATTTACGATTCTAGGCCATATGAACTGTGGTGACAATGGTTGAAAGGTGCGGTCTCGAATCGTGGTCGCACCAGCTGCCCCTCCGCAGATCGAACAGATGAGCGATGCACCTGGGTGGTCCGCGGAACCTCCTCTGCGGCGCGTGGATTCGCGTCAGGTCGAGGAAGGCATCACTCACCCCTGGATGGCCCGGGACATCGTGCAGGGCGGGAACCACCGGTGCACGACCTGGAATCACCCGCCCGCGACGACCTGCCCCCGCCAGACGTAGCGCAGTTTCGACGTACTCTCGGCGACCGCTTGAGCTCTCTGCGCGCATCGACGCAGGTCAAACGCATACAGCAGCGCAACCCAGCATCGCGAGTACGTCGAAACTGCGCTACGTGGGAGAAGCCGTCCGTTGTCGCCGCCCACCGAGGGCTGCGCCGGCGATGCCACACTGGCGCCATGCCCACGACGACGCCCGAGCCTCCCTATGTGGCCGTGATCTTCACCTCCGTCCGTGCTGCGCAGCGCGACGACGCGGACTATTCGGCGGAGGCGGTGAGGATGGAGCAGATGGCGGCCACGCGGCCGGGCTATCTGGGCATCGAGTCGGCCCGTGGCTCCGACGGCGAGGGCATCACCGTCAGCTACTGGAAGGACCGGTCGAGCGCGGCGGCGTGGAAGCGTGACGCCGACCACCTCGGAGCGCAGCGGATGGGCCGCGACCGGTGGTATCTCGACTACCGGGTCCGCATCGCGACGGTGCACGAGGAGTACGGCATGGTCGCGACCTCCACCGGCCCCGAGCAGGCGGAACAGGGTGTCCGGGCGGCGTACGACGAGGTCGCCGACAGCTACGCCGACATCCTGCGCACCACGGAGGCCGAGGCGCCGATCGACCTGGCGATGATCGGGTACTTCGTGTCGTTGTTGGCCCCGGAGCGGAGCGTCCTGGACGCCGGGTGCGGAGCGGGCCGGTTGCTGCCGGTCCTGGCGGGCCTGGGATGTGAGGCCGAGGGCGTCGATCTGTCGCCGGAGATGATCCGCCGAGCCCACGAGGACCACCCGGAGTTCGAGACGCGGGTCGCGTCGCTCACGGCGCTGCCCTACCCCGACGCGTCGTTCGACGGCGTGCTCTCGTGGTACTCCACCATCCACACGACCATGCCCGAGCTCACCCGTGCGGCAACGGAACTGAGGCGGGTGCTGCGCCCGGAGGGAGTGGCCCTGATCGCGTTCCAGCGCGGGCGTGGTGTGCGCGACGTGGCCGACACCTACCGCGCCTACGGCCACGAGGTCGTTCTGGAGCGCTACCTGCGCACCGTGGACGACATGGCCGCCGTCCTCGCCGCGGCCGGCCTGACCGAGGTGGCCCGCCTCGACCGCGCCGCCACCGCCCGCCACGAACGCGACGCCCAGGCCTTCCTGGTCGTGCAGGTGCAGTGACGTGCCCGTGCGGTGACCTACTCGTCGCCGGTCTGGACGACGTCGTCGAGGGAGTCGGGGTCGTAGTCGGAGCGGTCGACCTGCGGGCGGGGGCGGGCCGGTCGGGGGCGGGCAGTCCGGGGAGTTCGTCCATGGCCAGGCCGCCGGGTGACGGGTCGGCGGGGGTGCCGGTCGCCTCGGCGGGGGAGTCCGCGGCGTCGTTGATGCCCCCGGTCCACACGCCTGTCGCGCTGCCGGGCGCGAGGCCGGCGATCGGGCCGGGAGCCGGGACTCCGGAGCCGTCCCGACGTCCGTACTCGGCGGGGAGGGTGAGGGCCTTGCCGCTCTTGGCGGCCGCCCGGATGGGGGCGATGCCGATGTAGGCGCCGAGCAGCACGTCCTCGCCGCGCACGAACCGGTGGGCCCGCACGCCGCCGGTGGCGCGTCCCTTGCCCGGGTACTCGGAGAACGGCGTGAGTTTGACGCTGCCGGTCTGGTTGGCGCCGCCCGAGGACGACCCGGCGACCGTGACGACCACGGGCTCGGCCGCGGCATCGACCGCGCCGAAGTGCACGACGTGTGCCTTGGCCGCCAGCTTGATCCCGGCGACACCGCCCGCGGGGCGTCCCTGCGGCCGCACCGCCTGGGCACTGAAGTGCAGCAACTGCGCGTCCGAGGTGACGAACACGAGTTCTTCACGCCCCGTAGCCAGTTCGAGCGCGCCCACGACCCTGTCTCCGGCCTTGAGGGTGATCATCTCGAACTCCTCGCGCCCGGCGGGGTAGTCGGCGACCACGCGCTTGACGATGCCCTGCGCCGTTCCCAGCGCGACACCCGGACGCTTCGCGGCCTCCTCGTCGAGGCCGATGATCGTCACGGGCACCTCGTTCTTGGCGAGGTCGACGTACACCGAGGCCGGGGTGCCACCGGCCAGGGTGGCGGCGCCGTTGGTCGGGGGCAGGGTCGGCAGCTCGAGGACCGAGAGCCGCACGACACGACCGGCGGAGGTCAGCAGACCGACGTCCCCGCGGGTCGTGGTGGGCACGGCGGCGGCGACGTCGTCGTGCTTGGCGCGTGCCGCATCCGCCGGGAAGGAGGTGCGGTCCGTCGTGCGCGCAAGCAGGCCCGTGGACGACAGCAGCACGAAGCACGGCTCGTCGCCGATCTCCAGCGGTGTGGCCGTCGCCGACGCCGTCTCGCCCGAGGACTCCAGCAGCACCGTGCGTCGCGGCGTACCGAGTTCCTCTGCGATCTCGGCGAGTTCGGTGGAGGCGACCTGACGCAGCACGGCGTCGTCCCCGAGGATCCTGCGCAGCGCCTCGATGCGGCTGCGCAGGTCGGCGGCCTCCTTCTCCAACTCCAGGCGGCTGAACTTGGTGAGGCGGCGCAGCTGCAGGTCGAGGATGTAGGTGGCCTGGGCCTCGGAGAGCTCGAAGACGTCCATGAGTCGCGCGCGGGCGATGTTCGCGTCGTCGGCGGCGCGGATGAGTTGGATGACCTCGTCGATGTCGAGGATCGCGATGAGCAGACCCTCGACCAGGTGCAGGCGTTCGAGCGCGCGGTCGAGGCGGTAGGCGGTGCGTCGCCGCACGACGTCGAGGCGGAAGTCGACGTACACGGTGAGGAGTTCGCGCAGCCCCAGCGTCCGCGGTTTGCCCTCGACGAGGGCGACGTTGTTGATGCCGAAGGAGTCCTCGAGCGGGGTGAGCTTGTAGAGCTTCTGCAGGACCGCCTCGGGGTTGAACCCGTTCTTGATCTCGATGACGAGGTGCAGGCCGTTCTCGCCGTCGGTGAGGTCCACGAGGTCGTGGATGCCCTGCAGCTTCTTGGCCTGGACGAGCTCTTTGATCTTCGTCGTGACCTTCTCGGGCCCGACCAGGTAAGGCAGCTCGGTGACGACGATGCCCTTGCGGCGCGGGCTGACGTTCTCGATCCGCACGGTGGCGCGGGTGCGGAAGCTGCCGCGCCCCGAGGCGTAGGCGTCGCGGATGCCCTCGAGGCCGATGATGCGTCCACCGCCGGGCAGGTCGGGCCCGGGGACGAACTTCATGAGGTCGTCCAGGGTGGCGTCGGGGTGGTCGATGAGGTGGCGGGCCGCGCCGACGACCTCGAGCAGGTTGTGCGGCGCCATGTTGGTGGCCATGCCGACCGCGATGCCGCTGGCGCCGTTGACCAGCAGGTTCGGGAACGCCGCCGGCAGGACGTCCGGCTGCATGTGACTGTCGTCGTAGGTCGGGACGAAGTCGACCGTGTTCTCCTCCAGGCCCTCGACCATGGGCAGCGCGGCCGTGCTCATGCGCGCCTCGGTGTACCGGGCCGCGGCCGGCAGGTCGTCGAGCGATCCGAAGTTGCCGTGCCCGTCGACGAGCGGCAGACGCATCGTGAACGGCTGGGCCAACCGCACCAGGGCGTCGTAGATCGCGGAGTCGCCGTGCGGGTGGTACTTACCCATCACCTCGCCGACGATGCGGCTGCACTTGACGTGCCCCCGGTCCGGCCGCAGGCCGAGTTCGCGCATGCCGTAGAGGATCCGCCGCTGCACGGGTTTGAGGCCGTCGCGGGCGTCGGGCAGGGCCCGGGAGTAGATGACCGAGTACGCGTATTCGAGGAACGCGCTCTCCATCTCGTCCTGGACGTCGATGTCGACGATGTTCTCCTCGAAGTCCTCATCGAGAAGAGACGGCTGCTTGCCCCGCGCCACGTACGGCCTCCTTCGCGATCCGGGATCCCCGGCAGAGGTCCCGACCGCTCATCATGTCGTACAGGGGCAACGGCGCAGCACTCGGCACGCCGGAGGTGGTTCACGCACGCCAGGTCACGGCCTGGTACGCCTAGTTCGCGAGCAGCGCCATCGCCTCGTCGAGGCCGGTGGCGTGAGTCGTCACGGTGCCGTCGCGCGTCGCGAGCACAGCCATCGGAGCACCTAGGACAACCGCCTGCGGCACCAATCCCCGCTCGGTGGCGTCCTGCAGCAGCACCGTCGCCACGGGCGCCCGGTCGGGCTGGATACCTCCGACGAGGCGTCTGGTCGCCTTCAGGTCCTCCTGATTCGCGTTCACGAGCACCACCACCACCCAGTAGTCCGGGTGCGTCTCCGCGAACTGCAGGACGGACGGGAGCAGGTCGATGCCGTCGCAGGCGGGGCACAGGGGCTCGTACGCGGCGACCATCGCGGGACGCTCGTTCGAGGTCCACGAGACCAGCGGGTAAGCGAGGCCGACGAGGGGGAACACCTCGAGGGTCGTCGGCATCACGAGTGTCGACGACGTCGGAGGAGTCGCCACGACCCCCTCGTGCCGGGGCATGGGCCATGACGCGACCCCGGCGGCGAGGGCGACGGCGACGAGGACGGCGGCCGCCGGGATGAGCCGGCCGCGGCGACGTCTGCCGCCCCCGACGGGGTCGGCGTCTGCAAGGACCGCGTCGACGATGCGGTCGGCATCGTCGTGATCCTCGGCCGTGGGTTCGAGGGCGTCGCGTAGTCGCGGGTCGAGGTCGGTGGGTTCGCGGGTCATGGTCGGCTCCCTTCGGCCAGTGCCGAACGCAGGTGGGCGAGGGCCCGGGAGGCCTGGGACCGTACGGTGACCGTCGAGCAACCCAAGCTCGCCGCGATCTCCTCGTCGGAGACACCGTCCACGTGTCGCAGCAGGACGATGGCGCGTTGCCGGCGTCCGAGCGAGGCGAGGGCGGTGGCGAGTTCGTCCCGCTCAGCGATCCGCTCGGCCACGCCGTGCGACGGTGAGGGTCCGGCCTCGGGCACCGCGACGAGCCGTTCCCGGCGGTCGCGGCGGGAGAGGCTGCGGGCTCGCGACAGATGCCGGTTGACGACCATCCGCGACACGTACGCGTCGACGTACTCCACGGCCGAGATCCGGTGCCAGTCGCGGTAGACGCGCATGAGCACGTCCTGGACGACGTCGGCCGCTTCCTCGGCGCTCCCGGTGAGCAGCGTCGCGAGACGCACGAGGCGTGGTGTGGACGCTCGTGCCCAGGTCTCGAAGTCGCTGCTCGTCATGACCCTTCGACGCCACCGTTCGCCGGGATGTTGCACGGCTCGCCCGAGAACGTTCCATTCAGCCGGAATCAATCGGCTGAGACAGTAGGCGAGGACGAAACAGCCGCGCGTGCGGGGCTGTTTCAGACCTCTCTTACTGTCTCAGCTGGGTTGGGGTGAGGGTGGGAGGCTCGGGGTGACCGGGTGACCGGGTGACCGGGTGACCGGGCGGATCAGCGTGGGGGCATGCGCAGGGCGCCGTCCAGACGGATGGCCTCACCGTTGAGCATCGGGTTGGTCACGATATGGGAGGCCAGCGCGGCGTACTCCTCGGGCTTTCCGAGCCGGCTGGGGTGGGGGACCATCGCGCCGAGGCTCGCCTTGGTCTCCTCGGGCAGGCTCGCCATCATCGGCGTCTCCATCGTGCCGGGGGCGATCGTCATGACGCGGATCTGCTTGTCCGCCAGGTCGCGTGCCGCCGCGAGGGTGAGGCCCACGATCCCGCCCTTGCTGGAGGCGTATGCCGCCTGGCCGACCTGACCGTCCCAGGCGGCGATGGACGCCGTCATGATCACCACGCCGCGGTCCCCGTCGACCGGCTCGTTGTCGACCATCGCCGCGGCGGCGAGCCGCAGGACGTTGAACGACCCCACGAGGTTGATATCGATGACGGTCTTGTAGGTCTCCAGCGGCAGCGGACCCTTGCGACCGACGACCCGCCCGGGAGTCGCGACCCCGGCGCAGGTCACGGCGATGCGGAGCTCGCCCAGCTCGCGGGCGGCGTCGATCGCCGCCTGCACCTGATCCTCGTCACGGACGTCCGCGGGAGCGAAGCGTGCCCGGTCCCCGAGCGAGGACGCCACCGCCTCACCCTGGCTGCCGGGCAGGTCGAGGATGACGACGGCCGCGCCGTCGGCGTGGAGTCGGCGGACGGTGGCCTCACCGAGGCCCGATCCTCCACCGGTGACGACGGCGACGGTCTGCGGGGTGATCTGCATGGACGAGCTCCTTCGGGCGATGAACGCCAGAGCGGCGGACGGACTGCGGGTGCGCCGGGGAGCGCGCCACGCCTCACGGCCAAACCTAACCGCCGAAGTCCGTCGCGACGGGGGAATCCCCCGCCGGGAGTCACCCTGACCGTCGACCACCGGTGGCACGTCATGGCGTGAAACGACGACGGCCGGCCCCGCGAGGTGCGGGACCGGCCGACGAAGAGCGCGTCGCTCAGAGCAGGTCGAGGAGGTTGGGGTGGACGATGCCCATGACCGCCTCCTTGGCCGCGGTGGCCGTGCGCGCGGCGACGGCGTAGGCCGCCATCTGCTGACAGGTGGCGTAGTCGTGCAGGCGCAGGGCCGCACGCACCGCCGGGACGCGGCCCGAGGCCATCGACAGCGACGAGACGCCGAGGCCGACGAGCACGAGCGCGAGCAGCGGGTCGCCGCCGGCCTCGCCGCACACACCGACCGGCTTGCCGGTGGCCCGGCCGCCCTCGCAGGTGGCCTTGACCAACTGCAGGAGCGCCGGCTGCCACGGGTCGAGCAGGTTGGCCAGCTCACCCTGCATGCGGTCCGCCGCCATCGTGTACTGCGACAGGTCGTTCGTGCCGATCGACACGAAGTCGACGATCGACATGATGTGCTCCGAGCGCAGCGCCGCGGCCGGGACCTCGACCATGACCCCGACCTTGGGCAGACCGGCATCACGGATCTTCTTGGCGAAGTACTCCGTCTCCTCCAACGTGCCCACCATCGGCGCCATGACCCGCACGTCGGCACCGGTGGCCTGGTACGCGGCCGCCAGCGCTTCGATCTGGGTGTCGAGCAGATCCTCGCGGATCATGCCCAGACGCAGACCACGGCGACCGAGGGCAGGGTTCTCCTCCTCGCCGAGGTCGGCGAAGGTGAGCGGCTTGTCGGCGCCGGCATCCAGGGTGCGCACGACGATCCGGCGGTCACCGAAGGCCTCGAACACCTCGGTGTAGGTCTTGGTCTGCTCCGCCAGCGTGGGCGCCTGGTCCCGTTCGAGGAAGAGGAACTCGGTGCGGAACAGCCCGGACCCCTCGAGGTCCTTGCCGGCCGCGTTCTTCGCATCCTCGGGGGTGCCGATGTTGGCGAGCAGGGCGATTTTCTTGCCGTCCCGGGTGGCTCCCTCGCCGCTGCTGCCCGCGAGAGCCGCAGACCGGCGTCGGCTGCGTTCGGCGAGCTCCGCCTGCTCCGCATCCGTGGGGTTGACGATGACCTCGCCGACACCGCCGTCGAGCGCGACGACGGTACCCGCGGGCAGGTCGGTCGCCCCCTTGAGCTGCACGACCGCCGGGATGCCCAGCTGGGCGGCGAGGATCGCGGTGTGGCTCGTCGGCCCCCCGGAGGAGGTGACGATGCCGCGGACGATCTCCGCCGTGAGGGTCGCCGTCTCCGCCGGGGCGAGGTCGACGGCCACGAGCACCGAGGGGACCGCCAGGTCGGGCACACCCGGCTCGGGGACCCCACGCAGGCGGCAGATGGTGCGGTCGCGCACGTCGCGCAGGTCGGTGGTGCGCTCGGCCATGTAGCCACCGAGCGACTCGAACATCGCGCAGTACTCCTCGACCGCCGCGTGGACCGCCTGCGTGATGCCGGTGCCCTTGGCCAGCTGCGTATCGATGCCCGACACCAGGCCCGGGTCACGGGCCATCATCGCCGTGGCCTCGAGGATCGGCTTGGCGTGCTCGTTGGCACGCCCCGCACGCTCGGTGAGGCCGTCGGCGACGTCGGAGAGGGCCTGACGCACGAGCGCGCCGGCCTCCTCCGCGTCGGTGGTGGGCGGCTCGTCCGGGACCGGCCCGGGAGCCGGTCGGATCTGGACGACCGGTCCCGACGCCGTCCCCGCTGAGACCCCGATGCCGTGGAGGACCTGGTGGGCGGGCGCGTCCGTGGTGTCGGTCTGCGAGGACGACGTGGTCATCGTCCGCTCACTCCGCGTCCAGGTCGCGGGAGAGCAGCGCGACGAGCTTGTCGAGGGCGGCGTCGGCGCCGTCGCCGTCGGCCTCGAGCGTGACCTGCTCGCCGTGCTTGGCGCCCAGGGCCATCACCGCGAGGATGCTGCGGGCGTCGACCGGGTCGGCGCCCTCCTTGGCGATGGTGACGGGCAGTCCGGTGGCGGTCGCCTCCTGCACGAACAGCGCTGCGGGGCGGGCGTGCAGACCGACGGACGAGGCGATGCTGACCTGACGGGTAGCCATGATGGTTCTCCTTCGTGGTGGGGTTGTGGGGAGTATTCCAGGCGCGTGTCAGGCGCGCTCGGGGGAGGCGGCGAACGATTTGAGAGCGATGACGATCGCCGTCATGACGGCCATCCCCGCGAGGATGGCGACGAGGAACATCAGCGGATTGCCGATGAGCGGGACGACCCACAGGCCGCCGTGCGGGGCGCGCAGGGTGCTGCCGAAGGCCATGACCAGAGCGCCGGTGACGGCCGACCCGGCCAGCGAGCCGGCGATGACCCGGATGGGGTCGGCGGCGGCGAACGGGATCGCGCCCTCGGAGATGAACGAGAAGCCGAGCAGCCATGCGGCGCGCCCGTTCTCACGCTCGGGTCCGGTGAACAGCTTGGGCCGCAGCTGGGTCGCCAGCGCCATGGCCAACGGCGCGACCATGCCCGCGGCCATGACGCACGCCATGATCCGCAGCGGCATGTCGCCCGAGGCGGCCAGTCCCGCGGTGGCGAACGTGTACGCCGTCTTGTTGAGCGGCCCGCCGAGGTCGAAGCCCATCATCAGGCCGAGGATCGCGCCGAGCAGCATGGCGTTGGCGCCGGACATGCCGTTGAGGGTGTCGTTGAGCAGCGTCATCAGCGCGGCGATGGGACGACCCAGCAGGAGGATCATCAGGCCGCCGGTGATGAGCGTGGACAACAGCGGGATGACGACGACGGGCATGACCCCGCGGACACCCTTGTGCACCTTCCAGCCCGAGATCCAGCGGGCGACGAAACCGGCGATGAAACCGGTGACGATACCGCCGAGGAATCCTGCCCCGATCGAGTTCGCGATGGCGCCGCCGACGATGCCCGGCACGAGGCCCGGCCGGTCGGCGATGCCGTAGGCGATGAAGCCCGACAGGATCGGCACGAGGAACCCGAAGGACGCCCCGCCGATGAGGAACAGCAGTGCGGCCCAGTGCATCCCGTCGAGGAGGTTGAACTCCTGGAGGATGTTCGTCGTGCCGTCGGCGCCGGTGAGCGAGTAGTTGGTCGTGACGTCGATGGCGCCGGTCTCACCGCCGAAGAGCTGGGCGAACATGAAGCCCAGCGCGATGAGGATTCCGCCGGCGGCGACGAACGGGATCATGTACGAGACACCCGTCATCAGCCACTGCCGGATCCGGGTCCCGACGCCCGCACCCTCGCGACGGCGCTCGGCGGGGGCCTCGCTCCCGCCCGCCGCCGTGACGGCGGTGGCACCCGCAGCCGCGACCGGTGCCGTGGCACCGGCGGTCGGGGGCGCCTCGACGGACTCGGCCCGCCGCGCCCGTACCTGCTCGGTGGCCTCGGCGATGAGGGCCGGGGCATCCGAGATGGCCTTCTTGACGCCGACGTCGACGGTGGGTTTGCCGGCGAAGCGCGACTTGTCCTTGACCTCGAGGTCGTGGGCGAAGATGACGGCGTCGGCGGCGTCGATGACGGCCTGGTCCAGGGGTTCGGAGCCGGCCGAGCCCTGGGTCTCGACGATCATCTCGTGCCCGGCCTCGCGGGCTGCTTGTTCGAGGGCCTCGGCGGCCATGTAGGTGTGGGCGATGCCGGTGGGGCAGGAGGTCACCCCCACGAAGGTCAGCGGCCCGTCCTGCGCAGCGGAGGACGCCGCGGCGCCGGACGTGGTGCCCGCCTGGCCCGACGACTGCTCGGTGGCCAGACGCTCGGCCTCGGCGACCAGCTCGGCGGCTCCGCCGATGGCCTTCTTGACGCCGACGTCGACGGTGGGCTTTCCGGCGAAGCGCGACTTGTCCTTGACCTCGAGGTCGTGGGCGAAGATGACGGCGTCGGCGGCGTCGATGACGGCCTGGTCCAGGGGTTCGGAGCCGGCCGAACCCTGGGTCTCGACGATCATCTCGTGCCCGGCGTCCTTCGCGGCCTGTTCGAGGGCCTCGGCGGCCATGTAGGTGTGGGCGATGCCGGTGGGGCAGGAGGTCACCCCGATGAGCTTCATGCGTTGACCACCTCCCGCTCCACGACCTCGACGACGGTGGCAGCGTCGGGCGCCGTGCGCAGGGCGTCCTTGAACTCCGCGCGCATGAGCTTGCGGGCGAGCTTGGCGAGGATCGCCAGGTGGTCCTCGCCGCTGCCCTCGGGGGCCGCGATGAGGAAGATCAGGTGGGCCGGACCGTCCTCGGCGCCCCAGTCGATGCCGGCCTCCGAGCGGCCGAAGGCGAGCGAGGGCACCGCCACGTGCGGGCTGCGGCAGTGGGGGATGCCGATGCCGCCGGGCAGGCCCGTGGCCATCTGCGCCTCGCGGGCGGCCACGTCGGCGAGGAACCCCTCGAGATCGGTCACGCGGCCGGAGGAGACCAGCGACTCACCGAGGCGCCGTGTCGCCTCCTGCCGGTCGGTGTTCTCCAGTCCGAGGATGACCTGCTCGGTGGTGATGAGGTCGTTGCTCACGGGGTACTCCTTCGATCAATCGGAGAGGGGGATCGTTCGATCCGGTGCGAGGTCGAGCCTGACATGGACTGCCGCCACGTTGCGCGCGGACGGCACCTTCGTTCCAGGTAGCGCCACGGCGGCGGACCCGAAGGCCACGGCCTGACGCAACGCCGTGGGCGCATCCGCGCCGGTGTCGAGGGCCAGGAGGTAGCCGGCGAGCGTGCAGTCGCCGGCCCCGACGGTCGACACGGGCCGGTCGACGGTGGCCGCCGCGAGCGCCACGGAGTGGGCCGTGACCAACAGGGCGCCGTCGCGTCCGAGCGAGACGAGCAGTTCGCCGATGCCACCGGAGATGAGTTCGCGGGAGGCGTCGACGACGTCGCCGACGCTGGACAGGTCGGCGCCGACGAGTTCGCCGAGCTCGACCCGGTTGGGCTTGATGAGGTCGGGACCGGCGGGGACGGCCTGCGCCAGCGGCGCCCCCGAGGTGTCGATGGCCGCCTTGCAGCCGTGGTCGTGGGCGAGCCGCACGAGCCCGGCGTAGAAGTCGCCCGCGACACCACCCGGCAGGCTGCCGCATCCGACGATCCACGCGCCGGGGGAGGTGCCCACCGCGTCGCCGGCCGCGGCGAGGAAGGCCTCGACCTCGGCGGGTGACAACTGCGGGCCGGGCTCGTTGACCTTGGTGGTCGACCCGTCGGGTTCGACGATCGCGACGTTGGCCCGGATCGACTGCTCGATGGGCACGGCGCGCACCGGGGTGCCCGTGGCGTCGAGGAGTTCGGTCATCATGCGGCCGTGTGCTCCGCCGACCGGGAGCACCGCCAGGGTGGCGCCGCCATGGGCGTCGATGGCGCGGGAGACGTTGATGCCCTTGCCGCCCGGGTCGAGCCGGGTCGAGGTGGCGCGGTGGACCTCGCCGCGGCGTAGCACGTCGACCTCGATGGTGCGATCCACGCTGGGGTTGGGGGTGACGGTGACGATCATGCGAGGAGGACCTCCGGTCCGTGGGCACCGAGCGCGGCAGCGGTCTCGGGATCGAGACCGGAGTCGGTGACGATGGTGTCGATCGAGGACAGTTCGCCGAACCGGTGGAAGTGGTTCGTCCCGATCTTGGAGTGGTCGCACACGAGGACGGGGCACGCGGAGGCCTCGATCATCGCGCGCTTGGTGGCGGCCTCGGCCTCGTCGGGGGTGGTCAGACCGCGGTCCACCGACACGCCGTTGGTGCCGATGAACGCGACGTCGACGTGGACGTCGGCGATAGCGTGCACGGCCCAGGGGCCGACGGCCGCGAGGGTGCGGTGACGGACCCGGCCGCCGAGCAGGTGCAGTTCGAGGTCGGTGCGGCGGGCGAGCGCGCCGGCGATCGTCAGGGAGTCGGTGACGACGGTGAGTTCGCGCCCGTGGGGGAGGAGTTCGGCGATGACGCCGGTGGTCGTGCCCGCGTCGAGGAGCACGACGCCGTGCTCGGGCACGAGACCGATCGCCATCTCGGCGATGCGGCGCTTCTCCTCGCGGTGGAGTTCGGTGCGGCTCTCCAGGGTGGGCTCGAAACCGAAGCGTTCGATGGCGATGGCGCCACCGTGCACGCGGCGGACCAGTCCGTGGCGTTCGAGGGCGGTGAGGTCACGGCGGATCGTCTCCGGCGTCACGTCCAGGCTCTCGGCCAGGTCGCCGACCTCCACGCGAGGAGTCCGGCGTGCCAGATCGACGATGAACGTATGACGTTCGTGTTGATGCATCTGCACACTCCCTTGTGTCCGCTGTTGCGCCCGAGACTAGTGGGAGCATGCCCGGTTTCACAGACTTTGCGCGAAGAGGATGTCTGAAACAACATCGGGTGTGGTGTGCGCCGCGTCCCGACCTCCCCTGGAGGCCGGACTGCGCATGGGATACTGCCCGCATGGCCGACGACGCGTTGCCCTCGCCCGATCAGCTCGACCTTCCCGAGAACTACCCGGTGGCCTGGGAGGCGGACGTCGTGCTCCGGGACGGGTCGGTCGCCCACGTCCGACCCATCACCCCCGGTGACGCCGACGGTATCCGCATCTTCCACGGCCGGCAGTCCGAGGAGTCCATCTACCTGCGCTTCTTCGCGCCCATCAAGCAGCTCTCGGACAAGGACGTCCATCGTTTCACGCACGTCGACTACGACGCGCGGGCCGCCATCGTGGCCACGATCAAGGACGACATCATCGGCATCGCCCGGTACGACCGCCTCGAGGACGAGAGCGTGGCGGAGGTGGCGTTCAACATCTCCGACCACTACCAGGGCAAGGGGTGGGGTCGGTCCTCCTGGAGCACCTGGCGGCGGTCGCGCAGGAGCGGGGGATCCGTCGCTTCGTGGCCGACGTCCTGCCCCAGAACCGCAAGATGATGAACGTCTTCATCGACGCAGGCTATGAGGTCAAGCACCGGTTCGACGACGGCGTGATCGCCGTGGAGTTCACGATCGAGCCCACCGAGAAGAGCAAGGCCGTCCAGCTCGCCCGCGAGCATCGCGCCGAGGCGCAGAGCATGCACACGCTGCTCAGCCCGTGCTCGGTGGCCGTCGTCGGTGCCAGCCGCAGGCCGGACGCCGTGGGATCGATCCTGCTCGACAACCTCCTCGACGGCGGGTTCGCCGGTCAGGTCCACCTCGTCAACAGCGAGACCGACTCGGTGCGGGGACTGCCCGCGCACTCCCGGGTCACCGACATCGAGGGCGGCGTGGACATGGCGGTCATCGCCGTGCCCGCCGAGCGGGTGCTGGACGTCGTGGACGACTGCGCCGAGGCCGGCGTGAAGTCCCTCGTGGTGGTCTCCTCCGGCTTCGCCGAGGCCGGTCCCGAAGGGGAGGCCCGCCAGGCCGCGCTGCTGCACCGTGCCCGGACGAACGGCATGCGTGTCGTGGGACCCAACTCCTTCGGACTCGTCAACAACGACCCCGACGTCCGTCTCGCCGCGACGGTGGCCCGGCACAATCCGGGGCCGGGCTCCCTCGGGCTGTTCAGCCAGAGCGGCGGCATCGGCATGGGCCTGCTGGCCTCGGTGGTCAGGCGTCGCCTCGGGGTCTCGATCTTCGCCTCGGCCGGCAACCGCGTCGACGTCTCCGGCAACGACCTCATGCAGTACTTCATCGACGACGACAACACGCGCACCGTCGGCCTCTACCTCGAGTCGCTCGGTAACGCGCGCAAGTTCTCGCGGATCGCGCGTCAGTTGTCCATGCGCAAGCCGGTCGTCGCGGTCAAGACGGGCACGATCGGCACCGTGCCCCCGGGCACCGGGCCCGCGCCCCCGGGTCGACCCCGCGGCCTTCGCCGCCCTGCTCGACCAGGCCGGGGTCATGCAGGCCGACAGCGTCCACGAACTCGTCGACATCGTCCAGTTGGTCAGCCACCAGCCGCTGCCTGCCGGCCCCCGGGTCGCCGTCGTCGGAAACTCCCACGGGTTGAACGCGATCGTCGCGGACAAGGCGGTCAAGGTCGGGTTGTACGTCTCGCACGGCCCCGTGACGCTCCGGGTGGACTGCACCGCCACGCAGGTGGCCGACGCCACCGAGGCCGCGTTCGCCGACGAGAACGTCGACAGCGTCATCGTCTGCGTGACACCCCCGATGCGTTCGGGCGACGAGGACGTGGCGAGCGCCGTCGCGCACACGGCCTGGCCGTACGGAAAGCCGTGCATCGTCACGTTCTTCGGGCTGCGCGACGTCACCGACATCATGCACCGGGCCGGGCGCCCCCGCAGCGACGGCAGCGGTCGCTACATCGTGCCCGTCTACAAGACCCCGATCGACGGGGTGGCCGCGCTCGGCGCCGCGACCCGGTATGCGATGTGGCGCGAGAAGGATCATGGCGAGTTCGTCCGGCCCGAGGGGATCAACCGCGTCGCAGCGCGGGGCGTGGTCGATCGGATCCTCGACGGCAGCCCCGGCGGTCGGCAGCTCGACATGGAGGAGGTCACGACCCTGCTGGCCGCCTACGGCCTCGAGATGTGGCCGATGTTCCGCGTGTCGACGCCGGAGGAGGCCGTCGATGCGGCGGCCGGCATCGAGGGGGCCGTCGTCGTGCGATCGATGCTCGCCGGCGTCCGGATGCGCCCGGGCAGTGTCCGCGGTGGGCTGACCACCGACGAGGCCGTCGTCGCGGCGTTCGAGGAGATGTCCCGGCAGTTCGCCTACACCGGCGACCCGATGCTGGTCGTGCAGAAGATGGCACCGGTCGGCCTCGCGACGCTCGTGCGGTCGGTGGAGGACCCCCTGTTCGGGCCCGTGGTCTCCTTCGGGGTCGCCGGTGCGGCCGCCGACCTGCTCGGCGACCTGGGGCACCGCATCCCGCCGCTCACCGACGTCGATGCCCGGGGCCTCGTCTCCGAGGTACGGTCCGCGCCGCTGCTGCAGGGCTACCGGGGGCTCCCGCCACCGACCAGGACGCGCTCGTCGACGTCGTGCTCCGCGTGGCGGCCCTCGCCGACGACATCCCCGAGATCTCCCACCTCGAACTCAACCCGGTCAACGCGCATTCGGCCGGGGCCGACGTGCTCGGAGCGGAGATCGTCCTCGCACCCGCGGACGTGCGCACCGACGCGGGTCGACGGGCGATGACATGAGTCGCGGCCGTTTCGGAGACACTGGAGGAATGAGCTTCACCTCCCGCCAACCCGGTCCACAGGGGTTGCCTCCCGAGCTGACCCGTGACATCGAGCGCGCCGGGTACTACCCGGCCCTCGTGCGTGACGTCGTCGGTACCGCTCTCGCCGGCGACGAGGTGGTCTCCCACCTGGTTCATCAGGAGACGACCTTCGACCACGACTCGGTGCGTCGCCACGTCACGGTCCTCGTGCTGACGACCACGCGGCTCGTGGTCGCCCACGCCGACGACCACACCGAGGACGGGGCTCCGGTGGGGACGGCTACCGCCACGACCGAGAGCGTGCCGCTGGCGGGCGTGCGCGGTGTCATGCTCACGCACGTCGTGGCCGATCCGGCGTCGTATCGTCCGGGGGTCCTCGGCCACGAGATCACCGTGACCATCGGGTGGGGCTCGGTGAGCCGGGTCGACCTGCTGCCCGCCACCTGCGGCGACCCCGCGTGCGACGCCGACCACGGGTACGAGGGCACCCTGACCGCCGACGACATCAGCGTGCGCGTCAGCGCCGTCGCCGACGGGGACAACGCCCTCGCGCAGGCCGTGGCCTTCGCCTCCGCGTTGCAGGCCGCGACGGCTCGCTGACCTCGTGATCCCCGACGATCTGAGGTCTCCCGCGGCCGCGTACGACGGTGGCGGACTCGCCGACGTCCTGCCCTCGGTGTGCGCCGCGCTCGGGGTCCCGGACGTGGTGGGGCGTCTCCCGGTCCCCGAATGCCGCCGCGCGGTGGTCGTGCTCGTCGACGGACTGGGCGACGTCCTGCTGCGCCGCCGCGGCGGTCACGCACCCTTCCTGCGGTCCCTCCTGGCGACCGGCACCACGCTGCTGTCGGGATTCCCCTCGACCACGGCGACGAGCATGGGCACCTTTGGCACCGGCCTGCCGCCCGGCGCCCACGGGATGCTCGGCTACATGGTGATGATCCCCGGCGCCGACCGGCTCCTCAACGAGCTGAGCTGGGAGGACGGCCCCGACCCCTACCTGTGGCAGCCCCGGCCGACGCTGTTCGGCGAGGCCGAGGCGGCCGGTGTCCGCGTCACCCGGACCGGACCCGGCTACTTCGACGGCTCCGGCCTGACCAACGCCGCCCTGCGCGGAGGGTCGTTCGTCGCCGCCACGACCCTGGCCGACCGCGTCGACGCCACCCTGTCGGCCCTGGGCCGCGACCCGCGCAGCCTCGCCTACCTGTACTGGGGCGAGGTCGACAAGATCGGTCACGTGCGCGGACCGGACAGCTGGCAGTGGGGCGCCGAACTGGAGGCCGTCGACGGCGAACTGCGCCGCCTCGCGGACAGCGTGCCCGACGACACCGCGATCGTCGTCACCGCCGACCACGGCATGGTCACCTCACCGTTGGACGAGCGGATCGACCTCGCGCACGACGCCGAACTCGCCGCCGGCGTGCGCCATGTGGGGGCGAGGCCCGCGCGCTGCAGCTCTACTGCGAGCCGGGCGCCACCGACGACGTCGTCGCCACCTGGACGGCGCGACTCGGGCAGGACGCCTGGGTCGTCCCACGCTCGGAGGCCGACGCGCTCTTCGGCGGGATCGACGCCCCGATGCTCGAGCGGGTCGGCGACGTCGTCGTCGCCATGCGCGGCACCCAGGCCGTCGTGGACTCCCGCACCCAACGCCACGAACTGCGCAGCCTCATCGGCCTGCACGGCTCACTGACCCCCGACGAGATCGCCATCCCGTTCCTCGTGGTGCCACCCCGGCGCTCACCGGGCCGGGCCTCACTCGTCGCGCGCTGAGGGGTCCTCCCCGGCCTTCGCGCCGAACATGATGTCGTCCCACGCCGGGACGCTCGCCCGCCCGCGCCGACGCGACGCGGCCGAGGACGACGACTTCGCCGCCTTCCTCGAGGCCGGCTTCGGGGTCTGTTCTGCCGCCGGCTCGGGCTCGGGCTGGGTCTCCGGAGCGGGTGCGGAGGCGATGTCCGTCGCCGACGCCAGGCCCTGGTTCTGGTTCTGGTTCTGGTTCTGGGGAGGCGATACCTCCTGCGCCGGCGCGGTCGCCTTGCGACGCCGCGTCCTCTTGGCGCGGGGGGCGGGCTGGGGCTTGGGCGTCTCCTCCGACGTCGTCTCGTCCGACGTCGCCGCCTCGCTCGTGACCGGAGTCGGCGGAGTCGGCTCAGGCGTGGGAGTCGGTGCAGGCGTGGGCGTGGGAGTCGGTGCAGGCGTGGCGATCTCGGTGATCTCGTCCTCGAACGGCAGCAGCGGTTCCTCGTTCGCCGGAGCCGGGTCGGCCGGAGTGAGCGTCGGCGATCCGGGGTCGGGTGCGAGCTGCCGTTCGGTGCCGGCCAGTCCGGGGTCGGCATGCAGGTCGGACTCGACGCGGGCGGGGATGCCCTGACTCGTCGGCGCGGGCGTGGGCGCCTCGGGCTCGTCCTGCTCCGGCTCGTCGAGCTCGGGAGCGGCGGGGGAGCCGGGGTCGGGGGCGAGGTGGTCGTCGGTGCCGGTCAGGCCGGGGTCGGGGCGCAGCTCGTCCTGGGCCGGGGCGGTCGTGGGCGTGCCGCTGCCGGCGGTGGTCAGCAGGTCCTCGGTGTCCACCGCGGGAGGCACCGCGGACGGTGAGCGACGCGCGCCACCCCCGCGACGGCGGTTGCGGGCGCGGGAGGTGGACCGCAGCGTGGCCATGAGGTCGGAGTCCTCGGCCAGCGGCGAGCGGTGCGCCTGCGGGGCGTAGGAGCCCGCGTGGCCGTACTGCGTCCCGGCGTCGGTGACGTCGCGGCCCCGGTCGTACTCCGGGCCCGGGTCGAGCAGGTCGGGGTCGTCGTCGGAGAGGCGGGCCGCCTCCTGGTCCAGTCCCCGCAGGGTCATGGAGCTCTTGGCGAAGCTCCACGACGCGCGGCGGTGGTGACCCTGTTCCTCGAAGTGGACCTCGACGACCCACTGGCCGTCGTCGTTGCGCCAGGAGTCCCAGTCGACGTCGTCGATCGACACGTCGCGGTCGGCCAGGCGGCGCGTCACGCGGCTCAGCAACGTGGGGGAGCCGGTGGTCGCTCCGCGGGGGCGCAGGCGGGTGTTCGAGGCCAGGCGCGCCACGTGCTCGCGTTCGGCGAGGATCGGCCCCTCGTACCGCCGCACCTTCTCCACGGTCCATCCGGCGCGCTCGGCGGCCTCCTCGGCGTCGGCGCCGCTGCGGATGAGCGCCTGCACCTCGACCGGGCTCATCGGGCGCTCGGGGAGTGCCCGTGGCTCGAGTGGTGCCCGGCGTCGCTGCGCAGCGCGGAGCGCAGTGCTGCGTCGATCGGCAGGACGAACTCGTCGCCGGCGCCGGTGAGAACCAGTCGGGTGCCGTCGTCCGTGACGCCGACCAGGCGCAGTGCGTGCATCGAGACTCTCCCATCGGGGTGGACCGGACCGGCGGGCCAGGGGCCGTCCGCGGTGGGTTCGCGCCGGTCGGCGGACGGGGCCACGATAGCGTGACGACCGGCGATGTCGGTGAGGCGTGCCGGATGGACCGGACGTTCGGCCCTGCATTCCTCGCCCATCGCGCCCTCGCTCGCCCCATCACCGTCCCTCGCCCGCAAGGAGTGCCGTGAGTTCGCTCGCGCCGTACGATGCCCTGCTGTTGCTCTCGTTCGGAGGCCCCGAGGGGCCGGATGAGGTCATGCCGTTCCTACGCCACGTCACCGGCGGCCGGGGGATCCCCGACGAACGGTTGACCGAGGTCGCCCACCACTACGACATGCGCGCGGGCATCAGCCCGATCAACGGCGAGAACCGGCGCCTCATCGCGGCGCTGCGGGCCGAACTGGACCGCCGCGGTGAGTCCTTGCCGATCCTCTGGGGCAACCGCCACGCCGCCCCCTTCACGATCGAGGCCCTACGGGAGGCGCGCGCTGCCGGCTCGACCCGCCTGGTGGCCCTCGTGACCAGCGCGTATCCCTCCTACTCGGGCTGCCGGCAGTACCGGGAGGACATCGCCGAGGCGCTGGCCGAGCTGGGTCTCGACGCGCAGGACGGCGGCAACGTCACGGTCGGCGCGGGCGTCGACATCGAGGTGGACAAGATCCGCCCATACGCCGACCACCCGGGGTTCGTCGAGGCCGTGGCCGGGCGGACGGCCGACGGCGTGGCCTCCTTCCTCGACGCCCACGACCTGACCAGGCCGCACGTGGCGTTCGTCACGCACTCGATCCCCGATGCCATGGCCCACTCCTCGGGCCCCTCCGGTGAGGACTACCTGCGCCGGCACACCGAGATCGCCGAGATCGTCGCCGACCGGATCCGTGAGCAGGTCGGTCGCGAGATCGGGTGGAGCCTCGTGTACTGCTCGCGCTCGGGCCCGCCGCACCAGCCGTGGCTGGAGCCCGACGTGTGCGACCACCTGGAGGACCTGGCCCGCGACGGCGTCGACGGCGTGGTGGTCAGTCCGATCGGGTTCGTCGCCGACCACATGGAGGTCGTGCACGACCTCGACACCGAGGCCGCCGAGACGGCCGAGGCGCTCGGGCTCGCCTTCGCCCGGATCCCGACCGTGCAGGACGACCCGCGCTTCGTGGCGGGCCTGGTCGACCTCCTCGAAGAGCGGGCCCGGGAGGCCCGGGGGAGGACGTCGAACCCGCCAGCGTCTCCGCGCTCGGCGCGCTGCCCTCGCGCTGTGCCCCCGGGTGCTGCCCGAACCTCCGCCGTCCGATGCCCGCCGCCTGCGGGCGGGACGAGGTGCATCCGGTCGGCGTCACCGACGACAGGGAAGGCCGCTGATGACCACGCACGAGATCGACCAGGACGAGTTGCGCGAACTCGAGGCGCTCGCCGTCGACGTCGCGGCGGAGGCCGCCCACTTCGTCGTGCAGCGTCACCGCACGGACATGGCGGTGAGCACGAAGTCCTCCGACGTCGACATCGTCACCGAGATGGACTCCCGCAGCCAGGAACTCATCGCCTCCCGGCTGCGGGCCGCGCGGCCTGCCGACGCCTTCTTCGGCGAGGAGGAGGGCGCACCCGAGAATCCGGCCGGATCAGGGGCACTGACCTGGGTGGTCGACCCCATCGACGGGACGGTCAACTACCTGTACGGCTACCCGCTCTACGCGGTGTCGGTGGCACTCGTCGAGGGCGACCCCACCGTGCCGGGGGCATGGCGTCCGCTGGTCGGGGCCGTCGCCGACGCGGTCCGCGGATCGGTGTACCACGCACGACTCGGGGGTGGCGCCCACCTGCGGGGCGCCGACGGCACGAGCACCCCGCTGCGTGTCAGCGACGCGAGTGACCTGGCCACCAGCCTCGTGGCGACGGGGTTCGGTTACGACACCGCCAAACGGGTCCGGCAGGCGCGAGCACTCACCGGTGTCATCGGTCACGTCCGCGACATCCGTCGGGGTGGGTCGGCGGCCCTGGACCTCTGCCTGGTCGCCGGCGGCCAGGTCGACGCCTACTACGAGATGGGGATCAACCCCTGGGACATGGCGGCCGGATGGCTCGTGCTGACCGAGGCCGGGGGATTCTGCTCCGGTGCCGACGGCGGGCCGCCCTCGAGCGACTGCGTCGTCGCCGGCGCGCCCGGGATCCGGCAGGAGTTCAGCCGGCTCGTCGACTCGGTCGTCGACATCGTCCGGCAGGGATAGGGCCAGGGACCGAGAGCGCCACCGACACGCGCGAAGGGGCGCTCCTGCCGAGATCGGCGGGAGCGCCCCTTCACCGGCGGACCGGTCGTGCTGCTGAAGCTCGTTGCGCTGCTGGAGTGCGTTGCGCGAGGACGCGGTGCGGTCAGGCGACCTGCGGTGCGAACGGACGGAGCTGGGGGATCTCGAGCCCGTGCTCACAGGCGGTGCGTGCCAGCGACTCGAGTTCGCCGGTGCGCACGTCGACGAGGTGGTCGTCGTCCTCCGCCTCGGCGATGCGCAACGATGTGAGCGCTTCGGTTGTTCGGTCGACGATCTGTGTCTGAAGTTCGGTCAAGACCCACCTCCTGAGGGGCTTGTCGTGCGGAGGGACACGGGCGGGTCGCTGTGTCCAGACCGAGCCTAGACGCTCCGATGGTGTGGTCATGACCGTCGCAAGTGACCTGTGGATGACGAGACGATGACTTCGGGTCGATCGTCCAGGTCGTCGGGGCCGACACGTGTTCGGCTACGGGCGCCCGTGCCTTGTGTCATCCTTGCGCGTGATCGATGTGCTCGCGGGCCGCTGATAGGGCACAATCCCCGCGTCGGAATGCTTGCGCCTCCATGCGCGTTGGTCCGATACCGGCCGCACTGTGCCGGTGACGTTGTGCGAGACGAGGAGAGACGACCCGGATGGCCACTGACTACGACGCCCCACGCAAGACCGAGGAAGACGAGATCGGCGAGGACTCCATCGAGGAGTTGAAGTCGAGGCGCGTCGACAAGTCGGCATCCAGCGTGGACGTCGACGAGGCCGAACAGGCCGAGAGCTTCGAACTGCCCGGTGCCGACCTGTCCGGTGAGGAGTACTCGGTCCGTGTCGTGCCCAAGCAGGCCGACGAGTTCACGTGCTCCCGCTGCTTCCTGGTCCACCACCGCAGCCAACTGGCCAAGGAGATCGACGGCCTTCCCGTGTGCAAGGAATGCGGGAGCTGACCTCCGCGGTGGACCTCGCGGTGCGGCGCCTCGATCCTGGCCTGCCCCTGCCCGCGTACGCGCATCCGGGCGACGCGGGGCTCGATCTGCGGGCCACGGCGGACCACACCCTCGAGCCGGGGCAGCGCGCTCTGGTGGGCACGGGGATGGCCTTCGAGATCCCTCCCGGCTACGTGGGCTCGGTGCATCCGCGCTCGGGTCTGGCCGCCCGGCACGGTGTCACGGTGCTCAACGCGCCGGGCACCGTGGACTCGGGGTACCGGGGAGAGGTCAAGGTCAACCTCGTCAACCTCGACCCCACCCAGCCGTTCCACGTGCGGCGCGGCGACCGCGTGGCGCAACTGCTCCTGATTCCCGTGGCCACGGCGCGCCTGGTGGAGGTCGATGTGCTTTCGGAGACCGCCAGGGGTGACACTGGGCACGGTGACAGCGGCGGATTCGGCCCTCACGGGGGCTGATTCGCACGACGTCGGCCCGTTCGGGTCCGGCACACCCCGGACCACCGGACCATCTGGACACGAGGAGAGACACATGGCTTGGTTCCGTCGCGGCAAGAAGTCCGCCGAGGACGAGGTCGATCGCACCCCGTCGAAGGCCCCCGCCGGAGCAGCCCCCGTCGATGACACGCCCGACACGCCGACGGACGCGACGACCGCGGCGGCGGACGAGCAGGCTCCCGCCTCCGACCACGGACCGTTCGACGCCTCCGACGTCTCCTCCGATGAGGGGTACCTCAAGCTCGGATCGATCTGGGTGCCGGCGATCGAGGGCCTGATGCTCACGTTCGAGATGGACCAGAGCCAGAGCCAGGTGACCGCGGTCCAGGTCGTGCGTGGTGACTCCACGCTCCAGCTCCAGGCCTTCGCCGCCCCCAAGTCGGGTGGGCTGTGGGAGGAGATCCGCGCCGAGATCGCCGAGGGGATCGCGGGCCAGGGCGCCACGGCCACCGAGGAGACCGGCGCCCACGGCACCGAACTCGTCGTCGACGTCAACGGGGGAGTCATGCGCTTCCTCGGCGTCGACGGGCCGCGGTGGTTCCTGCGGGGCGTCGTCAGCGGCCGCGCCGCCGTCGACCCCGACGCCGGAGCCGGGCTGCGGCAGGTCTTCGCCGACGTCGTCGTCGACCGCGGGGGAGACCCCATGGGGCCCCGCGAGCTGCTCACCCTCACTCTGCCCGACGACTCGGGTCAGCCCGACGGCTCCGCGGAGGAGGAGGGACGTCGAGCCTCCGACCTCGACCCCTTCACCCGTGGTCCGGAGATCACCGAGATCCGCTGAGACGCGGCGCTGATGGCGTTCTGGGACCGCCTGCGGCACCGGTACTCGGGATCGTCCGTCGACCAGGACGAGGCCGCCGAGCTGCGGCGTCGATCGGCCGATCTGGGCCTCATGCCCATCGGGGACATCGAGGACCGGACGCGGGCCGAGGTCTGCGGCGTCGCCCGCAGCATCACCCGCCCCCGGCAGCCTCGGGGCCGATGTCGGTGGTCGTCGAACTCGACGACGGCAGCGGCCTGCTCGACGTCGTCTGGCTCGGACGTCGCGAGGTGCCAGGCATCCGGCCTGGGGTGCACCTGCGCGCCGAGGGCCTGGTCAGCCTGCGCGGCCCCAAGCGCACGATGTTCAACCCGGCCTACGAGATCGTCCCGCCGTTGTGAGACTGCCCGCCCGGCGGTTCGACCTCGTCGAGCGCGTCACCGGTCTCCTCGTCAGTCGTCGTCGCCGTTCTCGTCCTCGTCGTCGTCCTCGTGGTGCTCGATCGCCGCGGGGTTGAGCAGACGTTCGAGTTCACGTTCCCGGTCGGCGGAGGTGACGAGGATGAGCTCGTCACCGGCCTCGAGGACGTCGTCGGGGCTGGGCGCGATCGCCCGCTGACGGCGCACCAGACACGTGAGGACGGTGTCGACCGGCCAGGGCACCTCGGCCACCCGCTGGGCCGCCCACGGGCTGTCCTCGGGCAGGGTCATCTCGACAAGCACGGCCTGCGACTGCTGGAACTCGAAGATGCGCACGAGGTCGCCGATGCTCACGGCCTCCTCGATGAGGGCGGTCATCAGGCGCGGGGTCGACACCGCGACGTCCACGCCCCACCCGGAGTCGAACATCCACTCGTTCTTGGGGTTGTTCACCCGGGCGACGGTGCGGGGCACACCGAACTCCGTCTTGGCCAGCAGCGACAGGACGAGGTTGGCCTTGTCGTCACCGGTGGCGGCGACGACCACGTCGCAGTTCTCGAGGCCGGCCTCCTCGAGCGCCGCGAGTTCGCACGCGTCCGCCAGCAGCCAGGAGGCGTCGGGCACGCGGGAGGACTGCACGTCGTCCGCGTCCTGGTCGATGAGGAGGACCTCGTGACCGCTGTGGATGAGTTCGCGCGCGATGGAGCGGCCGACGCTGCCGGCTCCGGCGATGACGACTCGCAATGGTGGTCCTTTCGGAAAGGGAGGCTCAGTCCTCGGCCGGCGGCGGGTCGAGCAGGATGCGCTCGATACCCGGGAGGTCCTCGGCGGCACAGACGACGTGGAGGACGTCGAGCTCCTGGTAGACGGCGGTCGGGCCGGGGATCTGACCCCGGTCGCGGCGGGTGACGTAGGCGATGCGCGCGCCGCAGATCTCTTCCATGTGCGCCAGCCGACGCCCGATCCACTTCGGGTGGGTCGACACCTCGGCGACGACGACACCGCCCGAGGGATCGGTGAACTCGGGCACCGCACCCACGGGGAGCAGCCGGCGCAGGATGCGGTCGGCGGTCCAGCGCACCGTGCCGACGGTGGGGATGCCGAGCCGCTGGAAGACCTCGGCGCGGCCGGGGTCGTAGATGCGCGCCACGACGTTCTCCACGCCGTAGGTCTCCCGCGCCACACGGGTGGCCAGGATGTTGGAGTTGTCGCCGCTGCTCACGGCCGCGAACGCGTACGCGCGCTCGATGCCGGCCCGCTGGAGGGTGTCGCGGTCGAAGCCGATGCCGTGGACCCGCTTGCCCTGGAAATCGGGGCCGAGCCGACGAAAGGCCGCGCTGTCGCGGTCGATCACGACGACGTCGTGTCCCCGCTGCTCGAGGCTCGATGCGAGGGCGGCCCCCACCCGTCCGCAACCCATGATCACGAAGTGCACGGGGCAACGCTACGCCGCCTGTGCCTCACCGCAGTACGCAGATCCGCGCGTCGGGCCTACATTGTTCAGCGTGTCGGATCTGAGTCGCGCTCTCAAGCGCCTCGTCGTCGGCCGCGCGATCCGCAGCGACCGTCTGGGGGAGACCTTGCTCCCCAAGCGCATCGCGCTCCCGGTGTTCGCGAGCGACGCGCTCTCCTCGGTGGCGTACGCGCCGGACGAGATCTTCCTCACCCTGGCGATCGCCGGTGGGGCCTTCGCCTTCCTCCACTCCTGGCAGGTCGGTCTCGCGGTCGTGTTCGTCATGATCGTCGTCGTCGCCTCTTACCGGCAGAACGTGCACGCCTATCCCGGTGGTGGTGGCGACTACGAGGTCGCCACCGTCAACCTCGGTCCCAAGGCGGGCGTGACGGTGGCGAGCGCGCTGCTCGTGGACTACGTGCTCACCGTCGCGGTCTCGATCAGCTCCGGGGTGCAGAATGCCGGCGCCGCGCTGCCGTTCGTGCGCGGTCACGAGGTGTGGGTGGCCCTGGGGCTGGTGGTCCTGCTCACCGCGATGAACCTGCGCGGGGTGCGCGAGTCGGGCAAGGCGTTCGCCGTGCCGACGTACGCGTTCATGATCGGCATCCTCGGGATGGCGTTGTGGGGCAACATCCGCTCCTTCATGGGCACGCTGCCGCCCGCGCCCAGCGCCCACCTGGACCTGCACCCCGAGCCCGGCTACGAGATGCTCACGGGCGTCGCGCTGGTCTTCCTGCTGCTGCGGGCGTTCTCCTCCGGCTGCGCCGCCTGACCGGGGTGGAGGCCATCAGCAACGGCGTGCCCGCGTTCCAGAAGCCCAAGAGTCACAACGCCGCGACGACCCTGCTGCTCATGGGGTCGATCTCGGTCGTCATGCTCATGTCGATCGTCGGCCTGGCCCGCACCACCGGCGTGCAGTTCGCCGAGGATCCCGCCACCCAGCTCTACCTCGACGGCCGGCCCGTCGGACCGGGGTACGTGCAGGAGACGATCATCGGCCAGTTGGCCCACACGGTCTTCGACAACTTCGCACCCGGCGTGATCTTCATCGCGATCTGCACCGGCATCATCCTCATCCTGGCCGCGAACACGGCCTTCAACGGGTTTCCCGTGCTCGCCTCGGTGCTGGCCCAGGACGGGTTCCTGCCCCGCCAGCTCTCCCAGCGCGGCGACCGCCTCGCGTTCAGCAACGGCATCGTCATCCTCGCGGGCGCCGCGATGGTGTTGATCTTCGTGTACGACGCGGAGGTCACCAAGCTCATCCAGCTGTACATCGTCGGGGTGTTCGTCTCGTTCACCGTCAGCCAGATCGGCATGGTGCGGCACTGGAACCGGCATCTGGACGAGTCGGTCGACCCCAAGGAGCGGGGTCGGATGTACCGCTCGCGCCTCATCAACATCGTCGGCGCGACGATGTCGGGAACGGTGCTGGTGGTCGTCCTGCTCACCAAGTTCATGCGCGGTGCGGGATTCGCCGTCGTGGCCATGGTGATCCTCTTCTTCATCATGTTGGCGATCAACCGGCACTACCGCCGCGTCTCCGACGAACTCGCGCTCCCGGAGGACCCGGGGTGGAGCGGGCGCTGCCCTCGCACGTGCATGCCGTCGTGCTCGTCAGCAAGATCCACAAGCCGACGATGCGGGCGCTGGCCTACGCCCGTGCCTGCCGGCCCTCGGTCCTGGAGGCGGTGACCGTCGCCGTGGAGCCCGAGCGGGTCGACGCCCTCGTGCAGGAGTGGGACCGGCGCCGGATCCCGGTGCAACTGCGCATCCTCGACTCTCCCTACCGCGAGATCACCCGCCCGGTCGTCGACTACGTCAAGTCGATCCGCAGCCACAGTCCGCGCGACGTCGTGACCGTGTACGTGCCGGAGTACGTCGTCGGGCACTGGTGGGAACACGTGCTGCACAACCAGAGCGCTTTGCGTCTGAAGGCCGCGCTGCTGTTCACTCCGGGAGTGATGGTCGTGAGCGTTCCCTGGCAGTTGCAGTCCTCCGAAGGCGCCGAGGAGTGGTTCACCGGCGCCCGGTCCTCGCCCTCCTCGGTGCGTGGACCCGGACGGGGTGCGCGGTGAGCCGCCGGGCCGATCGTGGCCGGGGTCCGGAGCATCGGGACTCCTCGCCGCGGGAGTCGCTCGTGGGTGCGACCTCGGAGGTCGACCTCGTCGACATCGCCCACGGTGGTCATGCGGTGGGCCGCGTCGAGGGACAGGTCGTCTTCGTCCGGCACGGGCTGCCGGGCGAACGGGTCCTGGTGACCGTGACCAAGGGGCGTGAGGGGGACCGGTTCGTCTTCGCCGACGCGACCGAGGTCCTGTCGGCCTCCCCGCACCGGGTCGAATCCCGGTGCCCGGTGGCCGGTCCCGGGGGATGCGGCGGCTGCGACTTCCAGCACGTCGACCTCGCCCACCAGCGCGACCTCAAGGCCTCGGTCCTGCGCACCCAGTTGTCGCGGCTGGCCAAGGTGGATCGCGACGTGCAGGTCCACCCGGTTCCCGGCGACGAGGACGGCCTGCGCTGGCGCACCCGCGTGGAGTTCGCCGTGGACGGTGCGGGGCGCGCCGGCCTGCGGCCTCAGCGCAGCCACGACGTCATCCCGTTGGAGGACTGCCCGATCGCCACCCACGGGGTCGTCGACACCGGCGTCCTCCAGCGGGACTGGAGCGGCATGCGCGCGGTCGACGTCGTCGCGCCCTCGACCGGCGAGCCCGTCGTCGTCCCGATCCCCCTCGAGGGTGAGGAGTCCGGCGCCGATCCCACGTCCCCCGAGGTCGACACGGCCGACACCGCCGACGCCACCGACGCCGACGACACCACCGGCGCGCTGGAGACGGAGCGTTACGTCGTGGAGGCCGTGACCGGCGAACGCTGGCAGGGCGACTTCGAGGTGCACGCGCGAGGGTTCTGGCAGGTGCACCCGGGGGCGGCGAGCACGTTCGTCGACCGGGTGCTCACCGTGCTCGACCCGCAGCCGGGGGAGCGGGCGCTCGACCTCTACGCGGGGGTCGGCCTCTTCGCCCGCGCCCTCGCCGACGCGGTCGGTGAGGACGGCGCGGTGCTCGCGGTCGAGTCCGATGCCCGGGCGTGTGCGTCGCTGGCCGCAGCCGCCACCGATCTCGACCAGCTCGAGGTGCGCGTCGGGAAGGTGGCCGACGCACTGATCCCCCTGGTCGAAGGCGGGGACGAGGCCGATCTCGTGGTGCTGGACCCGCCGCGTGTCGGCGCCGGCCGCGCCGTGATCACCGACGTCTGCGCCCTGGGCCCGCGGGCGATCGCCTACGTCGCGTGTGACCCGGCGGCGCTCGCACGCGACGTGGCGATCGCGGCCGAGCACGGGTACGAGTTGGGCGAGGTCACCGGCTACGACGCGTTCCCCATGACCCACCACGTCGAGGCGATCGCCGTCCTGCGCCGGGCGGCGTGATCGGATCACGCGAGTCCTCCCCGAATCACGCCGGTCTGCGAGAGGATCGACGGAAGGCGCGTACTGGGCGCCGATCGACGTGTGTGGTTGAATACGGGTAGATGTCTCGATATCGAGAGATCTGATCGCCCGCGACAGATCACCCGCCGAGGCAGCGATGACGAACGCGGATGACTCAACGCGAAGGAGCACAGGGTGAGCCAAGACAGCTTCCAGGCCAAGGGCACTCTCGAGGCGGGTGGAAAGACGGTCGAGATCTACCGACTGTCCGCCGTCGAGGGAGCCGAGACCCTTCCGTACAGCCTCAAGGTCCTGCTCGAGAACCTGCTGCGCACGGAGGACGGCGCCAACATCACGGCCGATCACGTCCGCGCGCTCGCGCAGTGGGACGCCGATGCCGAGCCCGACACGGAGATCCAGTTCACGCCGGCCCGCGTCATCATGCAGGACTTCACCGGCGTGCCCTGCATCGTCGACCTCGCCACCATGCGTGAGGCGGTGGAGGACCTGGGCGGCAGCGCCGAGAAGGTCAATCCGCTCTCGCCCGCCGAGCTGGTGATCGACCACTCGGTGCAGATCGACTCCTACGGGAGCAACCAGTCCTTCGAGCGCAACGTCGAGCTCGAGTACGAGCGCAACGGCGAGCGTTACCAGTTCCTGCGGTGGGGCCAGGGCGCGTTCGACGACTTCAAGGTCGTCCCGCCCGGCACCGGCATCGTCCACCAGGTCAACATCGAGCACCTCGCGCGCGTCGTCATGGAGCGTGACGGCGTCGCCTACCCCGACACCTGCGTGGGCACCGACAGCCACACCACCATGGAGAACGGCCTCGGCGTCCTCGGCTGGGGCGTCGGCGGCATCGAGGCCGAGGCCGCGATGCTCGGCCAGCCCGTCTCGATGCTCATCCCGCGGGTCGTCGGCTTCAAGATCACGGGCGAGATCCCGGCAGGCGTCACCGCCACCGACGTCGTGCTCACCATCACCGAGATGCTGCGCAAGCACGGTGTCGTGGGCAAGTTCGTCGAGTTCCACGGTGAGGGCGTCGCCTCGATCCCGCTGGCCAACCGCGCGACGATCGGCAACATGAGCCCGGAGTTCGGCTCCACCTGCGCGATCTTCCCGATCGACGACATCACCATGGAGTACCTGCGCCTCACCGGTCGCTCCGACGAGCAGGTCGCGCTCGTCGAGGCGTACGCCAAGGAGCAGGGCATGTGGCACGACCCCTCCCGGGAGCTGCGCTTCTCCGAGCACCTCGAGCTCGACCTGTCGACGGTCGTCCCGAGCATCGCCGGCCCCAAGCGCCCCCAGGACCGCATCCTGCTCTCGGAGGCCAAGGACTCCTTCCGCAAGGTGCTGCCGACCTACGTCAAGGGCGCCGAGGGCGACGACGGAGCAGCCTCGAGCTTCCCGGCCAGCGACCCCTCGCCCCAGGGCACCAAGGACGGGCTCAACGGCGGCTCCAAGCCGGCCGAGGACGGCGACGGTCATGACCGTCCGCACAAGGTCGTCACGCTGACCCGCGGCGATCAGTCCTTCGACATCGACCACGGCATCGTGTCGATCGCCTCGATCACGAGCTGCACGAACACCTCCAACCCTTCGGTGATGCTCGCGGCGGGTCTGCTCGCCAAGAACGCCTCCGAGAAGGGTCTGCGGGTCAAGCCGTGGGTCAAGACGTCGATGGCGCCGGGCTCCAAGGTCGTCACCGAGTACTACGAGAAGGCCGGGCTGTGGCCCGCGCTCAAGGACCTCGGCTACCACCTCGTCGGCTACGGCTGCACGACGTGCATCGGCAACTCCGGCCCGCTGCCCGAGGACATCTCGGCCGCGGTCAACGAGAACGACCTGGCCGTCACCTCGGTCCTGTCGGGTAACCGCAACTTCGAGGGTCGCATCAACCCCGACGTCAAGATGAACTACCTGGCCTCGCCGCCGCTGGTCGTCGCCTACGCCCTCGCCGGCACGATGGACTTCGACTTCGAGAACGAGGCCCTGGGTCAGGACGCCGACGGCAACGACGTGTTCCTGCGCGACATCTGGCCCTCGGCCGAGGACGTGCAGACGACGATCGACTCCTCGATCGACCGCGACATGTTCGTCACCCAGTACGCCGACGTCTTCGCCGGCGACGACCGCTGGAAGAACCTCGACACCCCCGAGGGCAACACCTTCGAGTGGGACTCCGAGTCGACCTACGTGCGCAAGCCCCCGTACTTCGAGGGCATGACGATGGAGCTCACGCCGGTCGAGGACATCTCCGGTGCGCGGGTGCTCGCCAAGCTGGGCGACTCGGTCACCACCGACCACATCAGCCCGGCCGGCTCGATCAAGGCCGACAGCCCGGCGGGTGTCTACCTCGCCGAGAAGGGCGTGGACCGCAAGGACTTCAACTCCTATGGCAGCCGTCGTGGCAACCACGAGGTCATGATCCGCGGCACCTTCGCCAACATCCGGTTGAAGAACATGCTGCTCGACGGTGTCGAGGGCGGCTTCACCCGCAACTTCCTCGACGGTGGCGAGCAGACGACGATCTACCAGGCGGCGGAGGCCTACCAGGAGGCCGGCGTGCCGCTGGTGATCCTCTCGGGCAAGGAGTACGGCTCGGGATCCTCGCGTGACTGGGCCGCCAAGGGCACGCGTCTGCTGGGCGTCAAGGCAGTTATCGCCGAGTCCTACGAGCGCATCCATCGCTCCAACCTCATCGGGATGGGCGTGCTGCCCCTGCAGTTCCCCGAGGGCGAGAGCGCCGACAGCCTCGGCCTGGACGGCACCGAGACCTTCGACATCAGCGGCATCACCGAGCTGAACGAGGGCAGGACGCCGAAGACGGTCAAGGTCACCGCGAGCAAGGAGGGCGGCGAGAACATCGAGTTCGACGCGGTCGTCCGCATCGACACCCCCGGTGAGCGTGACTACTACCTCAACGACGGCATCCTGCAGTACGTGCTGCGCAACCTCGTCGACGCCTGAGAACCCACCGCACGCGACATGCCCGCCCCGGGACTCCGAGTGAGTCCCGGGGCGGTGTGCATCCGGTATCTTGCGGTGCACGGTAGTCGCGCGGTACCTTGTGACGCATGACAGGTCAGGAGCTGCGGGGTGAGCGGGCGCTGACGCAGTTGCGTCGCGGCGTCCTCGAGCATGCCGTCCTCGCGCTGCTCGCCGACCGTGAGCGGTACGGCTACGACCTCGTCACCGAGCTGTCCGATGCCGGCCTGGTGGCGAGCGAGGGGAGCGTCTATCCGCTCCTGAGTCGCCTGCGCAAGGAGGACCTCGTGCAGACGACGTGGCGGGAGTCCGAGTCGGGCCCCGCCCGGCGCTACTACCGGCTCAGCCCCGCAGGCGAGGCCGCCCTGGCCGAGTTCCGGGTCGCCTGGACGCAGTTCAGCACCTCCGTCGACGCCGTGCTCACCGGGCACGCCGAACGAAAGGACCGGTCATGAGGACCGACACGTCACATCCGTTGGTGGTCGCCTACCTCGCCCGGCTGCGTGAATCGGCGGCCCTCCTGCCGCCCGAGGACGCGGCGGACCTGGTCGCGGACATCACCGAGCATCTCGACGCGGCACTCGGGGAGATCGATCCCGCCGCGCACGACGCGGACGACCGGGTGCGCAGCGTGCTCGACCGGCTCGGCGAGCCGTCGACCCTCGTGGCGGCCGCCGCATCGTCGTCGGAGGGCGCCGCCAGGGCGGTGACGCCGGGACGTGATCCGGTTCCGGGCGCCCGATGGGCGGTCGTGCTCCTGTTCGCGGCGGGGTTGTTTTCGGTCGCGTGGCCGATCGCCGGGGTGGCCTGGGTGATCGGCCTGGTGCTGTTCGTCCGGAGCGCGGCATGGACGGGGGGCGAGAAGACCTGGGGCGGGCTGATCCTCGGGAGCGCGTTCCCCCTGGGCGTCGTGGTGTGGGGGATCGCGGGCCTCGCGATGTTCTTCACGACCGCTCAGGAGGAATGCGTGTACGTGAACGGCGGAGAGGTCTGCAACGGCGGGTCGGTCTCGCCCATGCCGAGCGAGCTCGTCCTCGGCGTGCTCGTCGTGCTCGTCCCGCTCGTCGTGCAGGCCGTCACCGCCGTCGTCCTGTTCCGCCGGGCCCGGAGCCGATGACTCCCTGACTCGCGCACGGCCTAGCCCGGGACGTCGGCGGCGGGCGTCTCCGGGGAGTCGGGGGTCCACCGGGGCAGTCGGCCGGTGACGGTGGCCCGCAGGTCGGGGTCGTCGGCCAGGCGGGCGCAGACCTCGATCACGTCGCCCTCGAGCGCCGAGGACAGCTCGGGAACCCGCGCCAGTTCGGCGAAGAGTCGCTCCTGGGTGGTGAGGGCGAGGGGCTCCGGCGTGCCGACCACGCCGTGCCGGGACACGTACAGGTCGACGTCCTCGGGGTGCAGGGCGGTGTCGGCGTGGAGGTCGCCGCCCACCGAGGAGACGGTGACGCGTTCGTAGTTGGGCTCGGTCGCGTCGAGCTCGGCCAACGCGGCCGCCTCCAGCCATGAGACCATCACGGGCGTGCGGGCCCCCGGGTAGGGGTAGGGCGCGGCCGCGATGTATCCGGCGAGGCTGACGTGAGCCGAGTGCCCGACGGCCAGGTGGGTCATCACCGCGGGCAGCAGGGGGATCCGCGCCTCCGGCAGCTTGGCGGCGAGCACGGCGGGCGCGGCGTTGGACCCCACGGCCACCACGGCACGTCGACCCTGCAGATCGAGGCTCCGAAGCGGATCGGCGTGCGCGCGGAACCGGCCGCGGTCGAGGAGCCCGGCCGCCGGCGTCGACGTCCACGGGTAGTCGTGGGGGAGCCGCTTCATGTCTCCATGATCCTCCCGGTCCCGCAGCCGCGTGACGACGCTGCCCATCGGAGCCGAAAAGCGTCAGGCGACCGTGCTCAGGGGGACACCGGTGTGGTGCATCGCCACGAGCTGCCCACCGATCTCGTGGACGTCGATGTGCAGGCCGAAGACGTCCGCGAGGACACTCGAGGTCATGATCTGCCCACACCCGCCGTCGGCGACGATGTGCCCGTCGCGCAGGGCGACGATGCGGTCGGAGTACGCGGCGGCGACGTTGATGTCGTGGACGACCATGACGACGGTCTTGCCGAGTTCGTCGGCGGCGCGCCGCACCAGCCGCATCATCGAAGCGGCGTGCGCCATGTCGAGGTTGTTGAGCGGCTCGTCCAGCAGCAGGTGGTCGGTGTCCTGGGCGATGGTCATCGCGACGAAGGCCCGCTGCCGCTGACCGCCGGAGAGCTGGTCGAGGAACCGGTTGCGGAACGCGCCGAGGTCGAGGAACTCCAGCGCCCGCTCCACGTGCTGCCGATCCTCGCGCGTGACCCGCCCGCCGGTGTGCGGGAACCGGCCGAAGGTGACGAGCTCCTCGACCCGCAGCCGCGCCGTCAGATGGTTCTCCTGCCGCAGGATCGCCAGGGTGCGTGCCAGGTCGCGGCGGGAGGCGGTGGCCACGTCGAGGCCCCCGACCTCGATGTGACCCGAGGTCGGCCGCAGCAGGCGGCCGATGATCGTCAGCAGGGTCGACTTGCCCGCGCCGTTCGCGCCGACGAGCGAGGTGACACCGCCGGAGGGGATCTCGCCCGACACCGGCCCGAGGACCGTGAGGTCCCCGTAGGTCTTGGTGACGTCGGTGAAGCGGATCACAGACTTCTCCTTCTCAGCAGGAGGAACAAGAAACAGATGCCGCCCACGAACTCGATGATCGTCGTGAGGAACCCCGCCGCGTAGAACACATGCTGCAGCAGGAACTGGCCGCCCGCGAGGGCGATGACACCGAGAGCGGTCGCCATGGGCACGACCGCGACGTGACGGTAGGTGCCGGTGAGCTGGTAGGCGAGGGTGGCGATGACGAACCCGAAGAAGGTGAGCGGACCGATCAGGGCCGTCGAGAACGAGATGAGGACCGCGACGAGGATGAGCGCGAGCGTCATCTCACGGCGGTGCTCCACGCCGATGCCCAGGGCGGTGTCCCTCCCGAGGATCAACGCGTCCAGGGTGTGCCGGCGGTTCCACGCCACCCCGCCGGCGAGGGCGCAGACAGCGAAGGCGAGGGGGAGCTGAGCGGGATCGACGTCGGTGATCCGGCCGAACAGCTCCACCGAGAGCAGGTCGTAGTCCGTCGGGTGCAGCAGCCGCTCGAGAAAGGTGGAGATGCTGCGGAAGGCCATCCCGATGACGACGCCGACCAGCAGCAGCACGTGCATGCTGCCGAACGTCCCGGAGAACAGCCACCGGTAGAGCACGAGGGCGAACGCGATCATCGTCGCCGTCTGGGCGAGCAGCATGGCGGTGCCGTCGAGGTCGGTGAGGATCATGCCGCCGAAGACGGTGACCAGCACCGTCTGGATCAGGACGAACAGGCTGTCGAACCCCATGATCGAGGGGGTGAGGATGCGGTTGTCGGTGACCGTGTGGAAGAGCACCGTGGCCAGGGCCTGGGCGAACGCCGCCACGAGGATGGCCCCGGCGGTCGGGAACCGCAGCGAGAACGCGAACTCGAGCGGACCGACGACGAACGCGAACAGGTAGGCGGCCAGGGCGGCCAGCGCCACCGCCCAGGCGATGCCGACCCGCACCCACGGGCGCGCGGGGCGATCCTGCCGGTTCGGGCGTGACCGCAGGCCGGGCCGGCGGGGGCTTCGGTGGACTCATGCACTGACACGGGCGCGGTTCCTCACGACGATGGCGATGAAGACGCACGCGCCGACCACGCCGAGGATCACCGAGGCGGGGATCTCCATCGGGGCGATGACGGTGCGTCCGATCAGGTCGCAGACGAGCAGCAGGACGGTGCCGGTGAGCGCGACCCAGGGGAGGTTGCGGCGCAGGTCGTCGCCCAGCAGCATCGACACGAGGTTGGGCACGATGAGTCCGAGGAAGGGGATGAATCCGACGACGACGGAGGTGATTCCGGTGGCCAGCGCCACGAGGACGGTGCCGAAGAGCACGACGGCGCGGTAGTTGAGGCCGAGGTTGGTGGCGGTCTCCTCACCCAGGCCCGCGACGGTGAACCGGTCGGCCGCGATCCACGCGATGATCGAGATGACGACGACGGCCCACAAGGGCTCGTAGAACCCCTCGACGATGGAGTTGAACCCGCCTGAGCGCCACGCCGACATCGACTGCAGCAGGTTGAACCGGCCGGCGAGGAAGGTCGAGATTGCTCCGACGACGGCGCCGAGCATGATGCCGGCCAGGGGAGGACGACGGAGTCGCGCACCGCGATCCGGCGCATGATCGCGAGGAACGCCAGGGTCCCGAGGAACGCGCAGGTGCTGGCCAGGACCATCCGGGCCATGACCGGCGCGCCGGGCCAGAGGATGAAGGTCAGCAGGATGCCGAGGCCCGCCCAGTCGCTCGTGCCGGCGGTGGTGGGCTCGACGAACCGGTTCTGCGTGATCATCTGCATGATGACCCCGCAGACGCTCATGGCGGTGGCGGCGAACACCAGCGCCAGGGTGCGGGGGACGCGGGAGATGAGGAACATCCGCAGCTGTTCGGGGTCCGAGGCGAGCTCGGAGAACCGGATGTCGTACCCGCCCACGAACAGTGAGGTGACGGTCAGGGAGGCCGCCGCGATGCACAGCCCCACCAGCAACAGCCGGACAGCGATGCGTCGAGGACGGCCGAGAGCGGCCGGCGTGATCGCCGGCCGCTCGTCGGTGGTGCTCGCGGTCATCAGGAGGTGGCGGTCGCGGATGCGCCGAGGACCTCGGCGATCTTGGTGTAGGCGTCGGTGTAGGCCTGGATGCCCTCGGTGACGTAGAAGTTGTCGGCGAGGTAGATCACCGCGTCGTTCTTGGTGAACGTCGTGTTGGCCCAGGCCTTCTGCGCGGCCACGGTCTGGCTGGCGGGGGTGGCGGTGTCACGCGTGGTGGAGGTGGCCGCGTCGCGGTCCATGACGATCATGACGTCGGGGTCTGCCTGCGCCACCGTCTCCGGGGCGAGGCCGGAGTCCTGGTGGATGGACTCGCTGTCGGCCTTGGTCCCGAACACGTCGGTCATCTCCAGCGGCTGCAGGAGCACGCCGATGCGTCCGGCGGCGTTGTCGATCTTGCCGCCGTTGTGGTTGGCGAGGAACACCTTCTGGCCCGAGGTCTTCTCGGCTGCGGCGGCGACGGCCTTGTCGAGGCCCGCGACGAGCTGGTCGGCCTGCTCCTTCTTGCCGAAGATCTCGCCCAGGCTGTTCGTCTGCTTCTTGAGGGCGTCGACGTAGCCGTCCTTCTCGGTGCTCGGCGCGAGGTCGATGACGGGGGCGAGCTTCTGCAGGTCGGGGGTGACCTTCTCGAAGCGCTTGCCGCCGACGATGAGGTCGGGCTTGGCCTGGGCGATGACCTCGAGCTTGGGCTCGCGGTGGGTGCCGACGTCGAGGATCGCGGTGTTGTCGGCCCAGGCCTTCATGTTCGCCGGGAGGAGCTGCTTGGGGGCGGCCACCGGCGTGATGCCGAAGGCCTGGAGCGTCTCGAAGGCGGTGCTGTCGAGGGCGACGACACGCTGGGGGTTGGCCGGCACCTCGACCGTGCCGTTGTTCGCCTCGACCTTGACCGTGCCCGCCTCACCCGCGGGCGACTGTGCGGCCGCGTCGGCGCCACCCGATCCCGCTCCGCCTGCCTGGCCACCGCATCCGGCGAGGGTGAGGGCGAGGATCGTGGTGATCACGGTGGGGGTGACGACGCGACGCATCGAGGACTCCGATCGAGAGGATGAATGAAGCAGTTAGGCAACGCTAACCTAACGGCGGGTGTGAATCGAGCCGGGGGTGCACCCCAGATCTCCGGTCGTCCGGGCTCCTCCCGGTTCTTCCGGGCTAGGCTCGGTCCCTCCCACGACGAAGGAGTCGCGATGCCCGCCACCCCCGCCCGCCACGTCGGCCATGGCCCCCGCACGGTCTTCTGGCTCCACGGGTGGTTCGGGTCCGCCACCGCCTGGGGTGAGGTCCCACGATCCCTCGACCCCGAGGCGGCCACGCACGTCTTCCTCGACTACCGCGGTCACGGGCAGCGACGGGACGAGCCGGGGGAGTACACCCTGGCCGAGATCGCCGGTGACGTGCTCGCGGAGGCCGACCGTCGCGACGCGCCGCGGTTCTCGCTCGTCGGCCACTCGATGGGTGGTGGAGCGGCCCTGCGGGTCGTCGCCGACGCGCCCGAAAGGGTCGAGGCGCTCATCGGCATCAGCCCCACCGGGCCCACCCCGACGCCCTTCGACGAGCGGGCGCGGGGGTTGTTCTACGGCGCTCCCGCCGACCACGGTTCCCGCGCGGCGATCATCGACCTCACCACGGGCACCCGGCTCACGCAGACGTGGGTGCAGAGCGTGGTCTCCCACTCGGCGACGACGCGAGAGGAGGCCTTCGGGTCGCACCTGCGGGCCTGGGCCGAGGCCGACTTCGCCGAGGAACTGCGTGAGGCGGTGCAGCGCGTGGCGGGGCTGCCGGCGATGGTCGTCGTCGGCGGCCACGACCCGGCCCTGGGCGAGGAGACGATCCGCGCCACCTGGGGTGAGTTCTGGCCGGACCTGCGCATCGAGGTGTTGCCCGACGCCGGGCACTACGGACCGGACGAGGCTCCCGTGCGGGTGGCCACGCTGGTCGACGCCTTCCTCGAGCAGACGCGCGAGCGAGCTCAGGCCGGTTCGTCCGGAACGTGAGCGGCGGCCTGCCCGTCCTCACGCAGACGCGCCCGGAGCCGCTGCGCGGCCTGGTCCATCATCGCCGCGTCCGGGTCGGAATCGGCGTTGCGGAAGTCGTAGTCGGCCGGTGACCACGTGGGCCAGACGTGCAGGTGCAGGTGGTCGACCTCGAAGCCCTGAATGATGAGACCGGGTCGGGCGCAGTCGAACTCGGCCTGTTGGGCTTGACCGATGATCTGCGCCACCCGGCTGAGGTGGACGAACAGGTCGGGGTTGGCGTCGATCCACCGGTCGACTTCGTGCCGGGGCACCACCAGCGTGTGTCCGGGCTGCAGCGGCGCCGCGGACAGGAAGGCGACGCACCTCTCGTCCGACCAGACGAACCGGCCGGGGATCTCTCCGTCGATGATGCGGCTGAAGATCGTCGTCATGGCGCCACCCTAGACGGGCGGCCGCGTCCTTCGGGAGGGTCGTCGGTGCCCTGCGGCATCCTGGAGGGGTGAACGACTCGCGGACGCCACCGGGCTGGCCGGTCGGGGTGCCCCCGGCCGGAACCCCCGGGTGGGAGCAGGCCGCCACCGAATGGCTGCTCGACCAGTGTCCGGCCGACCACCGGGGGCAGCCGGTGTGGCGGCGGCAGCCCGTCGCGCTGGCCTGGATCGCCAGACACCACGTCGACGCGCAGGTCGAGGCGATGCGCACCTGCTATCGCACGGCCCGCGTCGGCCTCGGGGATCACCTCGAACCCGAGGTGATCCCCGAGGTGCTGGCCGCGCTCGAGGCCGAAGGTCTGCGCCTGCGGGCGGTGGCCCGGGCCACCGAGCTCGTGTCCGACGCGCTCCGCGGCAAGACCTACGTGCCCCGGCTCTAGGGGCGTGTCTCTCAATTCGCTACAAAGTGACATCCGCAGTGCGCGCCCCGCGGCATGTCCCTGTGTAAAGCAAGTCTTGACGCCATAGCCTTGTAAAGGTAACCTTTACGAGTGGAACTTCGCGATTCAGCGCGCAAGCACGGGATCACGGATGACGAGGTCGAATAGGCATGGCACAACGCGATGAGAGTCATCGAATACGAGTACGACGGGGAAGACCGCCTCTTGGTGATCGGCGCCGATCAGCACGGTCGGCTGCTCGAGCTCGTGGCAGTGCCCGCCGACCGGCCAACACGCGTCATTCACGCAGATCTACTGAGACCGAAGTTCTACGACTACCTGAGATGAGGTGAGAGCGATGACTGTGACGCACGACGACTCCACTGGACTGGACCGGCTCGATGTCGGCGCGCACCCGGCGCGCGACGCGGTCCACTTCCGACGAATCCTGGCTGCCCGCAAGGGCGTCGCGGACGCCGAGCAGGAACTCCGCGATGCAGTGAGTGCAGCCCGAGAAGCTGGAGACTCCTGGACCATCATCGGTGCCGCACTCGACACCACCCGCCAGGCCGCCTACCAACGCTTCGGTCGCGACTGATCGCCGCCGCGGCAAGAGCGTGCGTTGGTCCCCGCGGGGGACAGTGCGCTCCGGGAGGGTTCAGGTGTCTGCACGGTGTGGGCGGTCTGCGGATCGGTGGCGGGCCGGCCAACACGGCATCAGGGTGGTGCGGGGCCGGCCCGCCCCTTCGCGGGGGACGCGCAGGGCGGCGAGCAGGTAGGGGAACATCTGGGAGTCGCTGCCCTGCCCCGGCCCGCGGCGATGACCATCGGACGGCCCTTACCGTCACACAACTGATGAACCTTGGTCGACAGCCCTCCGCGGGAGCGACCGATCGCGTGATCACCCGGCTCGGGAAACTGCTTCATGTCATTCGCTGGATCCCCCGCGAGGCGGGTGGTGTTCGTTGCGTGCTGGTGCGCGCGAGCGATGGTGGAGTCCACGGCGACATCCCCATCGATCTCACCAGCAGCGTCCGCCCTTCCCAGCAAGGCGGTCAGGACCTTGTCCCACGTCCCGTCACCAGCGAAGAGGCGGTGGCGTTTCCACACGGTCTGCCACGGTCCGAACTCCCGCGGCAGGTCGCGCCTGGCGATCCCGGTCCGGTACCGGTAGATGATCACCTCGACCACGAGACGGTGATCACGAGAACGCCGGCCCCGCCGCCCATCGCAGGACGGCATGAACGGCTCGATCAACTCCCACTCGGCATCAGACAGCACCCGCATCCGCGACATGCCCCCCACCCTCACCCGCGGTCACGCAGGCATTTGAGAGACACGCCTTAGGTGTCGACCCCGACCCCGGTCAGCCAGTGTTCTGCAGGCCGGCGGCGGCGCCGTTGACCGTGAGCAGCAGCGCGTGGCTCCACGCGGCACGGTCGGGGCGCTCACCGGCGCGGGGGTCGGCCGGCAGACGCAGCACGCGCAGCGCCTTGTGCTGGAGGTGGCTGAGGGCGTCGATGTACGGCTGCCGCAGACCGACCGCCGTCTGCAGGTGCGGCTTGCGCTCCAGCAGCTCGCTCTGGTCCAGCACCTGCAGCACGAGCTGTCGGGACAGGTCGTACTCGGTGAGGATCTGGTAGGCGAGGTCGGGCCGGTCGCCGAGGGCGAGGAACCGCTCCGCCAACGCCCGGTCGGCCTTGGCCAGGCTCATCTCGGCGACGTCGATCATCGAGGCGAACAGCGGCCACTCGGCGTACGCGCGGCGCAGTTGCTCGACGTCGCCCATGGCCGCGAGTCCACTGCCGATGCCGTACCAGCCGGGGAGGTTGACCCGGGTCTGCGCCCAGGAGAACACCCAGGGGATCGCGCGCAGGTCGTCCAGGCTGCGGCCGTAGTCGGTGCCGCTGCGACGTGTGGGCCGTGAGCCCAGGCGCAGGTCACCGATCTCGTCCAGAGGGCTCACGGCCGCGATGAGGTCGGCGAATCCGTCCTGCGTGACGAGCGCCCGGTAGCAGCCGCGGCTCTGCGCGTCGATCACCGAGCCCAGCTCGCGATAGCGCTCGGCGGCCTCCTCCCGCTCCGTCGCCACGTCGGGCGCGTCGGCGAGCAGCACGGCGGAGGTCAGGCGCTCCAGGTGGCGCTGGGCGATCATCACGTCGCCGTAGCGGGCGAAGATCACCTCGCCCTGTTCGGTGACCTTGAAGCGGCCGTCCACCGATCCGCTCGGCTGGGCCATGATCGCGCGGTGCAGGGGCCGCCGCCGCGTCCCAGGGAGCCGCCGCGGCCGTGGAAGAGGGTGAGTTCGACCTCGGCCTGCGCCGCCCAGTCCACGAGTTCACGCTCGGCCCGGTCGAGGGTCAGCGTGGCGCTGGCCGGTCCGACGTCCTTGGCCGAGTCGGAGTACCCGACCATGACCTCGATGCGGCGGCCGCGCGCGTCCCAGTGCTCGCGGGTGCCGGTGAGCCCGGCGAGGTCGGCGAGGATCGACGGCGCGTTGGCCAGGTCCTCGCCGGTCTCGAAGAGCGGGATGACCTCGAGGGCCGGTGGGCGGTCGCCGCCGGCCAGCCGGGCCAGGGCCCGCACCGCGGCGAGGTCGGCCGCCCGCCGCGTGAAGCTGACGATGTAGCGCCCGCAACTGCGCTCGCCCCAGCGGTTCTGCAGCCACGCGATCACCCGGATGGTGTCGAGGACCTCACGGCCGATGTCGGTCGTCGGCTGCACGTGCCGCGGCCAACCCTCCCGGGCCAGACGGTCGAGGAACTCGGCGTCCGCGGCGGCCGCTGCCGGGTCCGCCACGTGCTCGGGACCGAGCTGCTCGAACAGATCGATGAGAACCCGCTCGTGGACGTGGCTGTGCTGGCGCACCTCGAGCTCGGCGAGGTGGAAACCGAAGGTCTCCACCAGCCAGATGAGGCTCTGCAGTTCGCCTCGGGCGCTGCGGTGGTCGCCCGCGGCGACGAGACTCTCGCGGATGAGACGCAGGTCGGCCAGCATCTCCTCCGGGCCGGCGTAGGCGAGGCCCACCCGCTCGGCCAGGGTCGCCTCGACGCGCGCGGCCACCACGAGCAGCTTCTGCCGGTGCGGCTCGCCGGGGAGTTCTTGACGATCTCGGCGAACTCCACCGGCATGGCCACCGCGTCGGCCTCGAGTGCCGCGAGCAACGAGTCCGACGGTGGGGTGGTCCGCACGTCCATGGTCAGCGTGCGGGCGACGCGGTCGGCGTGCCCGGCGAGCAGGGTGAGGGCCTCACGGGCCTGGGTGGCGAGGGTCTCGCGCGTGACGGCCGCCGTGACGTAGGGGTTTCCGTCGCGGTCGCCGCCGACCCACGTGCCGAAACGCACGAAGGCCGGCACCCGCCCGCTGCTGCGTCCGCTGTCGCCCGGCAGGGCGGCCTCGACCGCCCGGTACAGGCGCGGGACGGCCCGGAACAGGGTCTGGTCGAAGACCGACAGGATGGTCTTGACCTCGTCGCGGGGCTCGGGACGATCCCGCCGCAGCGTGGAGGTGCGCTGGAGGATGTCGATCTCCTCGAGCAGCCGGCGCCGGGCGTGCGCCCGCTCGGAGGCGCCGTTGTGCGGGTCGTCGTGACGGTCGAGCTGCTGGGCCATGCGCACCAGCGCGGAGGTGACGGCGCGGCGCCGCGCCTCGGTCGGGTGGGCGGTGAGCACCGGGTGGATCCGCAAGGACGACAACCGGGTCAGGATCGAGGTGTCGCCCCGGGACAACTCGGCCAACGCCGAGGAGACGCCACCGGCCTCCACGCCGCCGGTGAACTCGCCGTCCTCGGCCCGCAGCGAGCGGGCCCGGCGGCGTTCGTCGACGAGGTTCGTCAGGTGCAGGTGGACGGTGACGGCGTGCGCGACCTCGGCGGTCGTCGCGGCGTCGAGTCCGTCGACGATGACGTCCGCGGCCGACCCCCGGCGGCCGCTGTCGGGCTCGCGGCAGGCGTCGACCAGCTCGCGCACGGTGCGGACCAGGACGGCGCCGCCCGCCTCGTGGAGGACCTGTTCGTGGAGTTCGGTGAGAAGGTCGAGATCGCTGCGCAGGGCCTCGGACTCCGAGGCGCCCAGGACGGGTGCGTTCGTGGGCATGGCCTCAGTCTAGGAACCCCGGGCGGGGGCACGTCGGGGCCTCTCGCCCCGCTGGCGGGACGCCGCGTTCAGCCGTGATCCAGCCTCCGCCCATGTCACCCCGTCGAAGACCACGTATGGTCGCCTGATCGACACGTCGTGGAAGGACTGACCGTTGAGCCTGCTCGCCTCCATCTCGAAACCTGCGGACCTGGATTCCCTGTCGCAGGCTCAACTCGACCAACTGGCCGACGAGATCCGCGCTTTCCTCGTGGAGTCCGTCTCCCGCACCGGCGGCCACCTCGGCCCCAACCTCGGTGTCGTCGAACTGACGATGGCCGTGCACCTGGTCTTCGAATCGCCGCGTGACTCCATCGTGTTCGACACCGGACACATCGGCTACGTGCACAAGCTGCTCACCGGCCGGCAGGACTTCGACCACCTGCGCTCCCGCGGCGGACTGTCGGGCTACCCCAGCCGTGCCGAGTCCGAGCACGACATCGTCGAGAACTCCCACGCCTCGACCTCGCTGGCCTGGGCCGAGGGCATCGCCAAAGGACGCCGGCTGGCCGGTGAGACCGGCACGAGCACCGTGGCGGTCATCGGCGACGGCGCCCTCACCGGCGGCATGGCCTGGGAGGCCCTCAACGACATCGCCGCCCACAAGGATCTGCCGCTGGTCATCGTCGTCAACGACAACGAGCGCTCCTACGCGCCCACGACCGGCGGGCTGGCCGAGCACCTCGCGGTCCTGCGCGCCACCCGCAGTTACGAACAGGTCCTGTCGTGGGGGCGCCGCACCATCTCCAGCGCCCCGGTCGTCGGGCAGCGGGCCTTCGAGGCGCTGCACGGGATGAAGAAGGGGCTCAAGGACATCATCGCGCCCCAGGTGCTGTTCGAGGACCTCGGCCTCAAGTACCTCGGGCCCTTCGACGGGCACGACATCTCCGCCCTCACCACCGCCCTGCGGCGCGCGCGTGACTTCGGCGGGCCCGTCATCGTCCACGCCATCACCGAGAAGGGCCGCGGGTACGAACACGCCCGCAACCACGTCGACGACCAGTTCCACGCCGTCGGCGTCATCAACCCCGAGACGGGCCTGCCGCTCGAGATCGCCGGCCGCAGCTGGACCGAGAACTTCTCCGAGACCCTCTGCGAGATCGGCCGGGAGCGGGAGGACGTCGTCGCCGTGACGGCCGCGATGCTCATCCCCGTCGGGTTGCGCGACTTCGCCCAGGCCTACCCCGACCGCGTCTTCGACGTCGGCATCGCCGAGCAACACGCCACGACGATGGCCGCCGGCCTCTCGTTCGCCGGGCGGCACCCCGTCGTCGCCATCTACTCCACGTTCCTCAACCGCGCCTTCGACCAGGTGCTCATGGACTGCGCCCTGCACCGTCAGGGCGTCACGTTCGTCCTCGACCGCGCCGGCGTCACCGGCAGCGACGGCGCCTCGCACAACGGGATGTGGGACTTCGCCCTCACCTCGATCGTGCCCGGCATCCGGGTCGCGGCGCCGCGGGACGGCGAGCAGACCTCGATCGCGCTGCGCGAGGCCGTCGACGTCTCGGACGGGCCGACGCTCCTGCGCTTCCCCAAGGGCTCCGAGCCGCGGCCCGTGCCGGCCGTCGCCCGCCGCGGCACCCTGGACGTCCTGGCGCGCCACCCCGCCCCGGAGGGTCAGGCGCAGCAGGTGCAGGACGCCCGCGTCGAGATCGAGGACGTGCCCTCACTCGCCCTGGACGAGCCGGTCGACGTGCTGCTCGTCGGCGTCGGAGCCATGGCACAGGTCGCCGTGGACGCCGCGTCCGTCATCGCCGATTCCGGTGCGTCGGTGCAGGTCGTCGACCCGCGCTGGGTGCTGCCCATCTCCGAGGACCTCCTCACCGCGGCGCGCTCCGCACGGTACGTCGGAGTGATCGAGGACCACGTCGCCGCCAACGGCATCGGATCGGCCCTGGCCGCAGCCCTCGCCGAGACCGGCGAACCGCTGGCCGTCCACCGCTTCGGGCTGCCCAAGGAGTTCCTCGACCACGCCGGTCGCAACGAGATCCTCGCCGACGCCGGCCTCACTGCACCCGTCGTCGCCGAGAAGGTCGTCGCCGTGCTCCACCCGGCGCTGCTCTGAGCGCAGAGCAGCCCCGGGTGGGTGACGTCAGATGTCGCGGAACGTCTCGACCGTGGCGCCCAGGGCGTTGAGCCGTTGCGCCAGGTCCTCGTAGCCGCGGTTGATGACGTACACGTTGCGCAGCACCGAGGTGCCGGGGGCGGCCAGCATGGCGATGAGCACGACCACGCCCGGGCGCAGCGCCGGCGGGCAGATGACCTCGGCGGCGCGCCACCGGGTCGGGCCGTCGATCAGCACGCGGTGCGGGTCGAGCAGCTGTACCTTGGCGCCCACCTTGGTGAGCTCGGTGAGGTAGATCGCGCGGTTCTCGTACACCCAGTCGTGGATCATCGTGCGGCCCTGCGCCGAGGCGGCGATGAGCGCGAAGAACGGCAGGTTGTCGATGTTGAGGCCGGGGAAGGGCATCGGGTGGATCTTGTCGATCGGCGCCTTGAGCGGACCGGGGCGCGTGGTCAGATCCACCAGGCGCGTCTCGCCGTTGGCCGAGCAGTACTCCTCGGACAGGTCGTACTGCATGCCCATCTCGCTGAGCAGGGCCAGTTCGATCTCGAGGAACTCCACCGGAACCCGGCGGATCGTGATCTCCGACTTGGTCACGACGGCGGCGGCGAGCAGGCTCATCGCTTCGATGGGGTCCTCGCTGGGGGAGTACTCCACGTCGACGTCGATGACGCTCTTGCCGCGCACCGTGAGCGTCGTCGTGCCGATGCCCTCGATCTCCACGCCCAGCTTCTGCAGGTAGAAGCACAGGTCCTGGACCATGTAGTTGGGGCTGGCGTTGCGGATGATCGTCTGCCCGTCGTGGCGGGCGGCAGCCATGAGGGCGTTCTCGGTGACCGTGTCGCCGCGCTCGGTGAGCACGATCGCGCGGGTGGGGCCGTCGCCGAGGTTGACCCTGGCGTGGTATTGCCCGGTCGTCGCCTCCACGTTGAGTCCGAAGTGGCGCAGCGCCGTCATGTGCGGCTCGATCGTGCGCGACCCCAGGTCGCAGCCACCGGCGTAGGGCAGCTCGAAGGAGTCGAACTCGTGCAGCAGCGGACCGAAGAACATGATGATCGTGCGAGTGCGGCGCGCGGCGTCCTGGTCCATGGCCGCGAGGTCGAGCTGCGCGGGCGGGATGATCTCCAGGTCACTGCTGTCGGGCAGCCACCGGGTGCGCACCCCGATGCTCGAGAGGACCTCGAGGATGCGGTTGACCTCCTCGATGCGCGCGATGTTGCGCAAGGTGGTGCGACCCTTGTTGAGCAGCGAGGCGCACAGCAGCGCGACGGCCGCGTTCTTGCTGGTCTTGACGTCGATGGACCCCTGGAGCTTGGTCCCGCCCTCGATCCGCAGGTGCTGCGGGCCGGAGGTGCCGAGGGAGACGAACTCGGAGTCGAGGTTCTCGCCGATCCGGGACAGCATCTCCAGGCTGAGGTTCTGCTTGCCCTGTTCGATGCGGACGACGGCGCTCTGGCTCGTGCCGAGCAGGTCGGCGAGTTCGTTCTGGGTCATCCCCTGGTGCCTCCGTGCTTCTCGGATGAGCGTTCCGATGCGGGCCAGGTAGTCCTCTGTCATGGAAATCAGCGTAACTCACATGTGAGATAATGAGGGAAAAGGGTGCGCTCGTGTCGCGCCCGCGTCGCTCTCGGGTGGTCATGGACGATCGACCTAGTTTGCCATGACCGTCGCCCGTTCTCGCATCGGGGCACGCCGAACGGCGGGCTGCAAGCACATCACAGCCCGCCGTCGCGGTCGAAAGCGCCCCTCGTCGGGGGCCGGCTCAGGCCGGCAGACTCGCCACCCCGACGGGCAGGAAGCGCTGCCCGGTGACCTTCTCGGCGACGCCGCTGCGGTCGAGCAGCGGGGTGAGGCCGCCGTTCCAGAACTGGAAACCGGCGCCGGTGATCATGCCGAGGTCCAGATCCATGGGGGCCTGCACCACGCCCTCGTCGAGCATGAGGCGCGCCTCCTCGGCGAGTCCGCTGAGGACCTGCTCGCGCACCTGCTCGGCCGTGAGCGGGTTCTTGTCGGCACCGTTGGCGTCGTACAAGGCCTGGATCTCGGGGTCGAGGACCTGCTCGCCGTCCCGGTCGACGTAGAACGACGGCTTCTTCATCTCGACGATCCTGCGGAACGTGTCTGAGACGGAGAAGCGGTCGGGGAAGGCGGCCGCGAGGGTCTCGTTGTTGTGCAACGCGATCGCCGGGCCGACCAGGCCCATGAGCTGGAAGGGCGGCATCGGCGAGATGCCGGCGAACCCGGCGTCGGCGACCTCCACCGGCGTGCCCTCGTCGACGATGCGCGACATGTCGCTCATGAACCGGCCGAGCAGGCGGTTGACGATGAAGCTGGGGGAGTCCTGGACCAGGATCGTCGTCTTCTTGAGCTTCTTGCCGGTGGCGAACGCCGTGGCCAGGGTCTCGTCGTCGGTCTTCTCACCGGAGATGATCTCCAGCAGTGGCATGACCGCCACCGGGTTGAAGAAGTGGAAGCCGACCAGCCGCTCGGGGTGCGCCAGCTCCGAGGCCATCTCGGTGATCGACAGCGAGGAGGTGTTCGTCGCCAGCACGCACTCACCGGAGACCACGGCCTCGACCTCGGCCCACACCTGCTTCTTGACCGACATCTCCTCGAAGACGGCCTCGATGACGAACTGGGCGTCGGCGAAGCCGTCCTTGCTCGTCGACCCGGTGATGAGGGCCTTGAGACGGTTGAGCTTGTCGCCGGACAGCCGGCCCTTGGCGGCCAGCTTGTCGAGTTCGCCGTGCACGTACTCGACGCCCTTGTCGACGCGCGCCTGATCGAGGTCGGTCATGACGACCGGGACCTCGAGGCGCCGGATGAACAGCAGCGCGAGCTGGCTCGCCATGAGCCCGGCCCCGACGATCCCGACCTTGGTGACCTTGCGGGCCAGGGACTTGTCGGGGGCCCCGGCCGGACGCTTGGCGCGTCGCTGGACCAGGTCGAAGGCGTACAGGCCGGCCCGGACCTCCTCGCCCATGAGCAGATCGGCGAGGCCGTCGTTCTCCTGCTCGAACCCCTCGGCCTTCGTCGACGTGCGGGCCGCCGAGATGATGTCCAGGGCCCGGTAGGGGGCGGGGGAGTAGCCGCCGGTGCGGGCATCGGCGATGGCGCGGCCCGCGGCCACGGCCGCCTCCCAGGCGGATTCGTCGCCGTCGACCTCCGGCCGGTCGATCACGATCGAGCCGTCGATGACGCCCTCGGCCCAGCGCAGGGAGCGCATGAGGAAGTCGGCGGGCTCGAACAGTTCGTCGAAGAGCCCGAGTGCGTGGGCCTTGGCCCCGTTGATCATGCGGTTCTGCGAGAGGGCGTTCTCGACGATGAGCGTCACGGCCTTCTGGGGCCCCACGAGGTTGGGGGTCAGCCAGCAGCCGCCCCATCCGGGCAGCAGTCCGAGGAAGCACTCGGGGAAGGCGATCATGCCCACGTCGCCGGAGACGGTGCGGTAGTCGCAGTTGAGCGCGATCTCCAGCCCGCCTCCGAGGGCGGCCCCGTTGACGAACGCGAAACTGGGCACACCGAGTTCGCCGAACCTGGCGAACACCTCGTGGCCGAGTTCGGTGATGGCCCGGGCCTGCGCACGTTCGCGGACGGCGCTGATGCCCGACAGGTCGGCGCCGACGGCGAAGACGAACGGCTTACCGGTGATGCCGACGCCGACGATCTCACCCGCCTCGACGCGCGTCTTCAGCTCCTCCAGTGCCTTTCCCACGCCGGCGACGGTCTGGGGGCCGAGCGTCGTCGGCCGGGTGTGGTCGAAACCGTTGTCGAGGGTGATGAGCGCGAAGGTGCCACCGCCGCCCGGCAACTCGACGTCACGGACGATGCTCCTGGCGACGACCTCGTCGGGAAAGGTCTCGGCGAAGTTCGTGGTGGATGCGGCGGTGGTCATCGGGAGGCCTCCGTGGTCGACGCAGAGATGCTGGGGACGTACTCGCTGTGGTGGGGGTTCTCCCAGATGACCGCGACACCCATGCCGATACCGATGCACATCGTCGTCATGCCGTAGCGGACCTCGGGGCTCTCCTCGAACTGGCGGGCGAGGTTGCTGCACAACCGGATACCGGAGCTCGCGAGCGGGTGCCCCACGGCGATCGCGCCGCCGTAGCGGTTGACCTTGGGCGAGTCGTCGGGGATGCCGAAGTGGTCGAGGAAGGCCAGCACCTGCACGGCGAAGGCCTCGTTGATCTCGAAGAGACCGATGTCGTCGATGGCGAGGCCGGCCTGGGCCAGGGCCTTCTCGGCGGCGGGCACCGGGCCGTAGCCCATGACCTCGGGCTCGCAGCCGACGAAGCTCCAGGTGACCAGGCGCATCTTGGCGCGAAGGCCCAGCTCGTGGGCCGCCTTCTCGGAGGCGATGATGCACGCCGTGGCGCCGTCGTTGAGGCCGGCGCTGTTGCCCGCCGTGACCCGGCCGTGAGGACGGAACGGGGTCTTGAGGGAGGCGAGCGCCTCCATCGTGACGCCGGCGCGCGGGGGCTCGTCCTTGGTGGCCAGGCCCCAGCCGAGCTCCTCGGTACGCACCGACACCGGCACGAGGTCGGGCTGGATCGACCCGGCCTGGTAGGCGGCCTCGGTCTTGTCCTGGCTGGCCTTGGCGTAGGCGTCGCTGCGTTCCTTGGTCAGGTGCGGGAACCGGTCGTGGAGGTTCTCCGCGGTGTTGCCCATCGAGAGCGCCTCGGGGTCGACCAGCTTCTCCGAGAGCAGCCGCGGGTTGGGGTCCATGCCCTCGCCCATGGGGTGACGGCCCATGTGCTCCACGCCCGCCGCGATGGCGACGTCGATCGCGCCGAAGCCGATGGCGCCGGCCGCGGTGGTCAGCGCGGTCATCGCGCCGGCGCACATGCGGTCGATGGAGTAGCCCGGCGTCGTCTGCGGGATGCCGGAGAGGAGGACGGCCAGGCGCCCGAGGGTCAGGCCCTGGTCGCCGATCTGGGTCGTGGCGGCCACGGCGAGTTCGCCGATGCGCTCCGGGGGCAGGTCGGGGTTGCGGCGAAGGAGTTCGCGGATGCAGGCGACGACGAGATCGTCCGCCCGGGTCTGGGCGTACAGGCCCTTGTCTCCCGCCTTGCCGAACGGTGTGCGCACACCGTCGACGAAGACGACCTCTGCTCGTGACACGGAAGGCCTCCTACAGGCTCGGGGCATGCGTCATCGCATGCGGAGTCATGTCCCGCCCTATATTACTGGTCGGTATCACCGTTGTCGCGGTGGCGGCAGAGAGCTGAGACACGTCGGGCTCCTCCCGCGTGGTTCAGTCGGCCTCCGCCTGCGCGAACGCCGTGGCGATCAGGGGGGCTGCGATGTCGACCTGCCAGGGGCGGGCGCCCAGATCGGTGAGGGCGATGCCGACCGATGCCTCGTCGAGGTCGGCCGGTGGGGTCCAGACGACCCGTCGCAACGTGTCGGGGGTGAGGAGGTTCTCCACCGGGAGGGACCGCTCCTGCGCCACCGCGGCGAGCGACTCACGTGCCATGGCCAGGCGGGCCGCGGCCAGGGGGTCACGATCGGCCCAGACCTTGGGTTGCGGTGGGCCCTGACTCGGCAGCGAGGTGGGCGGCAGCTCGTCGTCAGGGAGGGCCAGCGCGCGGCGGACCGCGTCGACCCACACCATCGGCTGCCGTTTGACCGCCTTGTGACTCGAGGCGGCCAGCGCCTCACCGGCCTCGGTGGGGGCGGCGGTGACGAGCGCGACGAGCACCGCGTCGGGGGCGATGCGGCCGGGGGAGATATCCCGCTTGCGCGCGAGGTCGTCACGGGCGTACCAGAGTTCGCGCAGGATGGCCGCCGTGCGGGGCGAGCGCAGCCGGCGCAGCCCCGAGACCCGGCGCCACGGATCGACCCGGACCGGGTGACCGGTGAACGAGGTGAGGGCGGCGAACTCCTGGCGGGCCCACTCGCCCTTACCCTGCTGCTCGAGATCGACGGCCATGGCCTCGCGCACCTCGACCAGGCACTCGACGTCGAGCGCGGCGTAGCGCAGCCAGTCCTCGGGCAGGGGGCGGGTCGACCAGTCGACGGCCGAGTGCTCCTTGGCCAGGGAGAATCCCAGGTAGTGCTCGATGACGGCGGCGAGTCCGACGCGGGGCAGGCCGGCGAGGCGGGCGCCGAGTTCGGTGTCGAACAAGGCGTTCGGGGAGAGACCGACCTCGCGCAGGCACCCGAGGTCCTGGGTGGAGGCGTGCAGGATCCACTCGACCCCCTGCGTGGCCTCCTGGACGGGGGTGAGGTCGGGACAACCGATCGGATCGATGAGCCAGGTACCCGAGCCCTGCCGGCGGACCTGCACCAGGTAGGCCCGCTGGCCGTAGCGGTACCCCGAGGCGCGTTCGGCGTCGATCGCCAGGGGGCCCGTTCCGGCGCGCAACGCGGCGGCCGCCTCGAGCAGGTGGCGTTCGTCCTCGACCACGTCGGGCAGTCCGTCGGCAGGTTGGGTGAGGATCCGCGGTGCCGGCTTCTCGGCGGTGATGTCGTCGCCGGACGGGGCGACGTCCACGTCCTCGTCGGGCGGGTCGACCTCGGGGGCGTCGGGGACCTCGGGCGCGTCGGGGAGGTCGGCGGCGTCGTCGAGGTCGGGGGCGTCGTGCGCCGCGGGCGGTGGGGCCGAGGGGTACTCGGGTGCTGCGAAGGGATCGGTTAGATAGGACATCGGTGCTCTTTCACCGGAGGCGGCCGTCGAGGTGGGTGACGCCCGTGGGGATCGGCGGGATGCCCGCGAGCGTGCACAGGACGTCGGTCCAGATGCTCAGGTGCTCCACGAGGTCGTCGCCGTCAGGGGTCCAGGATGCCCGCATCTCGATCTCGACGGAAGGCTCCTTGTCGGACAACGTACCGAAGCTCTCGGAGACCACCCGGGTGACCGTGCCGCCGAGCGAGCGGTGCGCCGCGCCGCCGGTGTGCAGGGCGTCGGTGAGCCACGACCACCCGACCTCGGACAGCAGGGGGTCGCTCGCCAGCTCGGGCTCGAGGTGGGCGCGGGACAGGGTGACGATGCGCCAGGACCCGTCCCACGCCTCGGGCGCCGCCTCGTCGTGGAGCAGGATGAACCGGCCCGTCGCGAGCGGCTCCTCCTCCATGTCGAGGGAGACCTCGGCGGACAACGCCGCCGAATGGGGCGCGATGCGTTGGGGGGCCGGGATCTCGGACAGGCTGAGTTCGGGTCGAAGTCGCAGGTCGCGCAGTCGACCGACCGCCTCCTCGAACTCCGAGGCGGCGCGGGGCTCTGCGCGGCGAATCGTCACATCGCGCAATGTACGGCCCGCCACCGACAGCCGGTCGCTCCCACGCCGACCCGTGGGAAGATCACCAGGTGATGAGCGCCGGATCCGACCACCGTCCCGACGACCTCGACGACCTCGACCGCACCGGGCCCCCCGCCACCGACAGCCTCCTGGTCCGTGCTGCCCGGGGTGAGCGACTCGACCGGCCACCGGTCTGGTTCATGCGTCAGGCCGGGAGGTCGCTCCCGGAGTACCGCAGGGTCCGCGAGGGGGTGGGGATGCTCGAGTCCTGTCGGCGCCCCGATCTGGTCACCGAGATCACTCTGCAGCCGGTGCGCCGCCACGGCGTGGACGCCGCGATCTTCTTCAGCGACATCGTCGTCCCCCTGTCGGCCGTCGGGGTCGACCTCGACATCGTCGCCGGGGTGGGGCCGGTCGTGGAGCAGCCGATCCGCACGCGCGCCGACCTCGACCGCCTGCCCGAACTGAGCCCCGACATGGTGCCCGACATCACCGAGTCGGTGCGTTCGCTCGTCTCCGAGCTGGGGGCCACCCCGCTGATCGGCTTCGCGGGGGCGCCGTTCACCCTGGCGAGCTACCTGGTCGAGGGCGGCCCGAGTCGCAACCACGAGCGCACCAAGGCCCTCATGCACGGCGACCCCGAGCTGTGGAACGACCTGTGCGCGCGCCTGGCCCAGATCGCGGGGGCGTTCCTCTCGGTGCAGATCGACGCGGGTGCGAGCGCGGTCCAGCTCTTCGACTCCTGGGTGGGGTACCTGTCCCGCCGCGACTACGAGGCGTTCGTGCGCCCCCACTCCGAGACGGTGCTGGCGGCCGTCGAGGGTCGGGTCCCGCGCATCCACTTCGGCGTGGGCACGGGGGAGTTGCTCGGGTCGATGGCCGACGCCGGCGTGGAGGTCATCGGCGTGGACTACCGGGTCTCGCTCACCGACGCCCTCGAACGCACCGGTGGACGCCACGCCCTGCAGGGCAACCTCGACCCCGCTCTGCTGTTCGCCCCCTGGCCGGTCGTGGAGGACGCGGTGCGCCGCATCGTCGAGGAGGGCCGGCAGGCGCCCGGGCACGTCTTCAACCTCGGCCACGGCGTGTTGCCGACGACCGACCCCGACGTGCTCACCCGGGTCGTCGAGCTCGTGCACTCCCTCGGCTGAGGCGCACGCGCGGGTACGACGCGAGAACCGGCTGAACCGCGCGGCGGCGCGCGTGAGGCGCATCGGGCTGCCACGATGACGCGGTGACCGCGGACGCCGCCTACCTCGTCGTCGGTGTGGGACTCCTCCTCGCCGTCGCCCTGCCCACCCTGTTGCAGCGTTGGGCGTTCTCGGCGCCGATGGCGCTGGTGGCGACGGGGCTGCTCGTCGGCGTCCTGCCGCCGTTCGAGACGGCCCGCGTGTCGCCGCTGGAGCATCCGGCCATCACCGAACACGCCGCCGAGCTGTGCATCATCATCGCGCTCATGGGCGTGGGTCTGGCGCTGGACCGCCCGCTCGAACGCACCCGCGCCTCCTGGCGGGCCTGGCGCTCGACGTGGCGGCTGCTCGTCGTCGCGATGCCGCTGTGCATCGCCGGTGTGGCGCTGCTCGGCTGGTGGGTCATGGCCCTGCCGCCCGCCGCTGCGCTGCTCCTCGGCGCGGCCCTGGCGCCGACCGACCCGGTGCTGGCCGCCGACGTGCAGGTGGACGGCCCCACGACCACCGAGGGTGAGCACATCGACGAGCACGACGACGTCCGCTTCGCCCTCACCTCCGAGGGCGGCCTCAACGACGCCCTGGCGTTCCCCTTCGTCTACGCCGCGATCTTCCTCGCCGACAAGGGGCCGGTGACGGAGTGGTGGCTGCGGTGGCTCTCCTGGGAGCTCGTCGGCAAGGTGGCCATCGGGGTCGCCGTGGGATACGTCGGTGGATGGGCCCTCGGGCGGGTCGCCTTCCGGAGCCGTTCCGCGGTGTTCCGGTTCGCCGAACAGGGCGAACCCCTCCTGGCCCTCGCCGGCACCCTGGCGGTCTACGGCCTGACGGAGCTGGTCGGCGGATGGGGCTTCCTCGCGGTCTTCGTCGCCGCGTTGCGGCTGCGGGCCCAGGAACGCCACGACGAGTACCACGGCGTCATGCACGAGATGGTCGAACGCCTCGAACTCCTCCTGACGCTGCTGCTGCTCCTCGCCCTCGGGGTCGCGCTCGGCGACGGGCTGTTGGGCCACCTCACCTGGCAAGGGGCACTGGTGGGCATCGCGCTGGTGTTCTTCATCCGGCCGGTGACGGCGTGGCTCGCCCTGGGCCGTCAGAGTGAGGTGGACCAGGCCGGGAACCAGAGCCTCGGGCCTCGTGAACGTCTCGTCACCGCCTTCTTCGGCGTTCGGGGGATCGGCTCGATCTACTACATCGCCTACGCCCTGCACGAGACCAGCATCGAGAACGCCGAAATCCTGTGGTCGACCGTCGGGTTCACGATCCTCCTGTCGGTCGTCGTGCACGGCATGGCCGCCACACCGGCGATGCGCTGGTTGGAAGCGGCGCGGGAGCAGCCCGCTCACGGCGCGTCGGACCCGGTGTGAAGAATGGGCCCATGACTGACGCCCAGAGCAACGCCGCGAAGATCCGCGCCCTCAACGACTCCATCCGGTACGCCATGTGGTCGGTGTTCCGGGTCTCGACGCCGCTGCCGGCCGAGGACGCCGAGCGCAGTCGTCTCGCCGACGACCTCGAGGGTCTGTGCGAGGCACTGGCCGAGCAGGGTGTCGTCGTCCGCGGGCTCTACGACGTGGCCGGGTTCCGTGCCGACGCCGAGGTCATGGTCTGGTGGCACGCCGAGGAGGTCGAGGCGTTGCAGACCGCGTACAAGACGCTGCGCCGCAGCGAGCTCGGTCGACACCTGGAGCCGGTGTGGTCCCAGGTCGCGCTGCACCGCCCGGCGGAGTTCAACAAGGGTCACGTGCCGGCGTTCATGAAGGAGGAGCAGGCGCGCGCCTACCTCTGCGTCTACCCCTTCGTGCGCAGCTACGACTGGTACGTGCTGCCCGACGAGGAGCGCCGGGAGATGCTCGCCGAGCACGGCCGCATGGCGCGCCCCTACCAGGAGGTGCGGGCCAACACGATCCCGAGCTTCGCCCTGGGCGACTACGAGTGGATGCTGGCCTTCGAGTCCGACAATCTGCCCGACATGGTCGACATGATGCGCGACCTGCGCGCGAGCCGAGCCCGTCTCCACGTGCGTGAGGAGACGCCGTTCTACACCGGCCCCAAGGTCGACGCCGCCACCCTCATCGCCGGCCTGCCGTGAGGCGGCGCGCTCCTCAGGCCTCGGGGGTCAGGCGCATGCTGATGCTGTTGATGCAGTAGCGCTGGTCGGTGGGGGTGTCATAGCCCTCGCCCTCGAACACGTGACCCAGGTGGGAGCCGCAGGCGGCGCAGCGGACCTCCACACGGCGCATCCCGAGGGTGGTGTCCTCGATGTACTCGACCGAGTCGCCGGCCAGCGGGGCGTAGAAGCTGGGCCACCCGCACTGGCTCTCGAACTTGGTGTCGCTGCGGAAGAGTTCGGCGTCGCACGCCCGGCAGCTGTAGACGCCGACGGTCGTGGTGTCGGTGTACTCCCCGATGCCGGGACGCTCCGTGCCGGCCTGGCGCAGGACCTGGTACTCGGCCGGGGTCAGCCGCTCGCGCCACTCGGCGTCGGTGAGCTGGACGGGGTAGGTGCGCGATGTCGGTTCCATGAATCGTTCAACGTCCGCGTCGCCTCGGAGGATTCCCCGGCGGCGCCTACGCTGAGGTCCATGGCCTCCGACGCGGTGACGCTGACCATCCCCGGGCAGGACTCCGCCGAACGCGCCGTCCGGTTGAGCAGTCCCGACAAGGCCGTGTGGCCCGCGGGCGAGGGGTCCGTGGCGATCACCAAACGCGACCTCGCGGACTACGTCCTCGCGGTCGCCGATCCGTTCCTGCGCGCCGCCGGTGATCGACCCGTGACCCTGCAGCGGTTTCGCGGCGGGGTCGAGGGGAGGAGTTCTACAGCAAGAACCCGCCCAAGGGCGTGCCGGAATGGGTGCGCACGGTCATGTGCACCTACCCCTCGGGGCGTTCGCACCCGCAACTGGTCATCGACGAGATCGCCACCGCGATCTGGGCCGTGCAGATGAGCACGGTGACGTTCCACCCCTGGCCCGTGCGCGCCGACGACAACGACCTCGTCGACGAGTTGCGCATCGACCTCGACCCGCAGCCGGGGGTGGGGTTCACCGACGCCGTCGAGGCGGCGCTCGTCCTCCGGGAGCTGATGACCGAACTCGGCCTGGTCGCCCGCGTGAAGACCAGCGGCAACCGCGGTCTGCACGTCTACGCCACCCTGGACCGCACGCACGAGTTCCTCGACGTGCGTCACGGGATCATCGGCATCGCCCGCGAGCTCGAGCGGCGGATCCCCGATCTCGTGACGACGGCCTGGTGGAAGGAGGAACGGGGCGAGCGGATCTTCGTCGACTACAACCAGGCCTGCCGGGATCGCACGATCGCCTCGGCCTACAGCCCCCGGCCGCTGCCGGGGGCGCCGGTGTCCATGCCCGTGCGGTGGGACGACCTGCGTGAGGCGCGGCCGGAGCTGTTCACGGTGCTGACGGTTCCGGGGATCGTCGCCGACCGCGGGGACGCGTGGGCCGACGCCGGTGAGAGCGCCGGGGACGTCGCCCCCGCGCTGGCCCTGTGGGAGGCCGACGTGGCGCGGGGCCTGCCGGAGAAGAACTTCCCCCGGACCACCCCAAGATGCCCGGCGAACCCCCGCGTGTGCAGCCGAGCAAGAAGAACGCGGCCAACTGGGAGGACGACGGCGTCACGCCCCGCGCCTGAGCCGAGGTCGGCCGCCTCAGGCGGTGAGGACCTCGCCGAGGTCGTAGGCGGGGGCCACGTCGGTCTGGCCGAGCGTGCAGGACTGCGGCTCGCGGTCGGGCCGCCACCGCAGGAACGTCACGGCGTGCCGAAAGCGCATGCCCTCCAACTGGTCGAAGGCGACCTCGACGACCCGTTCGGGGCGCAGGGGGACGAAGCTCACGTCCTTGCTCGAGGAGAACCGCGAGCGGTCGGTCTCGGCATGCACCACCTCGCCGCCGTCGTCGCGGACGACCAGGGGCTCGAGCTCGTCGATGAGCTCCAGACGCCGGGCGGCCGTGAACGCCGAGATCCCCCCGACGTTGAACAGCCGGCCCTCGTCGGAGTACAGCCCGAGCAGCAGCGACCCGACGCCCTGCCCGGACTTGTGCACCCGGTATCCCACGAGCACCGCCTCGGCCGTGCGCTTGTGCTTGATCTTGAGCATCGTGCGCTTGCCGGGGGAGTACACCCCGGTGAGCGGCTTGGCCACGACCCCGTCGAGCCCGGCGCCCTCGAACCGGGTGAACCAGTCGCGGGCCTCGTCGGCGTCGCGGGTCGTGCGGGTGAGGTGCACGGGCGACCCGGTGCTGCGGTGGGCGAAGACGTCCTCGAGTCGGCTACGGCGCGTGGCGAACTCGACGTCGAGCAGCGACTCGTCGCCGACGGCCACGAGGTCGAAGGCGATGACCTCCGCCGGGGTCTCGACCGAGAGCTTGCGGATGCGCGACTCGGCCGGGTGGATGCGCTGGGACAACGCCTCCCAGTGCAGGCGTTCGGCGCCGGGTTCGCCTGTGCGCACGACGATCTCGGCGTCGAGGACGCCCTTGTCGGGCAGCAGGTCGAGCAACGGTTCACGCAACTCGGGAAAGTAGCGTGTGAGTGACTTCGAGCCGCGGCTCGCGAGCTCGAGCTCGTCGCCGTCGCGCAGGATGAGCGCCCGGAACCCGTCCCACTTGGGTTCGTACGCCAGCCCACCGGCGACCGAGTCGGGCTCGGGCACGTCGGCGACCGCCTTGGCGAGCATCGGGGCGAGGGGCAGTGGCACGGGGAGGTCCATGCGCTCATTCTCACGGGTGATCGCCGTGGGCGCCGGTCGGCGTGCAGGCGTGCCCTACCAGGCTTCTCCTCGGATGCGGTGTCACCATGGACGGATGAAGTCGGATGGGGTCTCGTGGGTCGGGGTCGCCAAGGTGGCGGGTGCCACCGGAGGTGCCGTGGCTCTCGCGTCGGTGGCCGCGTCGTTCGGCATCGCCTGGTACTTCGCCCGCGTGCTGCTCACGCCCGAGCGTGAGAAGCCCGAGAACACGACGGTGCTCGAGGTGGGCGCGGACACCATCACCCTGCGGCTGGACGCCGAGACGGCGGTCCGCGGCAACTACGGTCTGTGGCTCGACGGCGGCCGCACCCACGTGCGGGTCGGCGACATCCTCGAGATCGACCCCAAGGCGCGGCGCGTCGTGAGGAGTTGGTGCGGGTCGACATCGGCACCCCCGCGCCCGGACCCGCCCGCTGGACCAGCCACATCTTCGTCGGCGATCCGGCCCGGTCGCTCGGCCTGCCCTCGCGCGACGTGATCGTCGACGGTGAACTCGGGCCGCTGCCGGCCTGGGTCGTCGACGCGGGCCCCGAGGCGAGCGGCACGTGGGCCGTGCTCGTCCACGGGCGTGGGGCGATGCGCGAGGAGTGCCTGCGGGCGGTCCCCGTCCTGCACGAGCAGGGCATCACCTGCCTCGTGCCCTCCTACCGCAACGACTCCCTGGCCCCCGCGAGCCCCGACGGGCTCATCGCCCTCGGGCTGACCGAGTGGCGCGACGTGGACGCCTGCATCCGGTACTGCCTGGACCAGGGCGCGAGCGAGGTCGTGCTCTTCGGGTGGTCGATGGGCGGCGCGATCGTCCTGCAGGCGCTCGAGCACTCCGAGCACCGCGACAAGATCCCCGGCATCGTCCTCGACGGCCCGGTCATCGACTGGGTGGAGGTGATCGAGCACCAGGCGCGGCTGCGGCGACTGCCCCGCATGCTCGGCGGCCTGGTGCGGGCTCTGCTCGGAGACCGGTGGGCCTCCCGGCTGCTCGTCGGCGCCGAACAACCCCTCGACCTGGCGACGACGCGGTGGCAGGTTCGCGCCGACGAACTCGACCGGCCGATCCTGCTCATCCACTCCCGTGACGACGACGTCGTCCCCGTGGGGGCGTCGGTGACGCTCGCCGGTTTGCGACCCGACGTCGTGCGCTTCGAGCCGTGGGACGACGCGCGGCACGTCAAGGAGTGGAACGTCGACCCCGACCGCTGGAACGCGGTCGTCGCAGATTTCGTCTCGGGCCTCACGCGGCGGCCCGCCGTTCCGGGCGGCTACTCGTCCGTGACCGAACAGGAGAATCATGGGTAAGAAATCAGAGAAGAAGGCCGAGAGGACGTCGGCGAAGAAGCTGGACAAGAAGGTCGAGAAGAAGGTCGAGAAGAAGGTCGGTCGGCAGTTCGAGAATCAGGTGGCCGAGGCGTTGCGCGTCGGTGAGGGGTTCCGCCTCGCCGACGTGGACACCTCTGCCACACCGGCGTTCGAGGGCGGCAAGGCCGAGGCCGAGGTCGCGATGGCGGTCTGCGCGGCGGAGGTCGCCGAACTGCAGGAGCGTCTGTACGCGGCCTCCCGCGGTGGCGACACGAGGTCGGTCCTCTTGGTGATCCAGGGCATGGACACCTCGGGCAAGGGCGGCATCATGCGGCACGTGGTCGGCCTGCTCGACCCTCAGGGCGTGTCGATCACGGCCTTCAAGAAGCCGACCGCGCAGGAGCGGCGCCACCCCTTCCTCTGGCGGATCCGTCAGGCGCTGCCCGAGCCCGGCATGATCGGCGTGTTCGACCGCTCCCACTACGAGGACGTCCTCGTGGCCCGGGTCGACGGCCTCGTGCCGGCCTCGACGTGGCGCCGCCGGTATTCGCAGATCCGCACCTTCGAGAAGTCACTGACCGACTCCGGTACGACGATCGTCAAGGTCATGCTCCACATCGGCTCGCAGGAGCAGAAGGAGCGGCTGGGCGAGCGCCTGGACCGGCCGGACAAGTACTGGAAGTACAACCCGGGCGACGTCGATGTGCGCCTGAACTGGGACGCCTACCAGGAGGCGTACGCGGAGGCGCTGCTCAAGACCTCCACGGACACCGCGCTCTGGTACGTCGTCCCCGCGGACCGCAAGTGGTATGCGCGCCTGGCGGTGCAGCAACTGCTGCTCGGCGCCCTGCGGGAGGTGGACCCGCAGTGGCCGCCGGCCGACTTCGACGTCGAGGTCGAGAAGGCGCGGCTCGCCGAGAGCTGATCGGTGTCAGCCGGACACGACGCAGGGGCGTCGCACCGCACGGTGCGACGCCCCTGTCGTGTCGGATCGACCCGGGAACGGGCGGCCTCACTCCTGGCCGGAGGACCCGCCGTCGGCCTTCTCGTGCTCCTTGGCGCGGGCGGCGCGCTCTGCCGCCTTCTCGGTGAGCTCGGGCGAGCGCTCGGACTCGTCGGCGTCCGCGATGAGTTCGGCCTCGCGCTCGGCCTCCTCGGCGTCCTCCTCGAGCACGTCGCGCTCGATGGGCCGGCTCTTGACGACGACCATCGAGCGGGAGCCGACGGTGAGGGTCTCGCCGGAGGCCAGCAGCGCCGTGGTCGGGTCGGGGATGCCGGTCGGGAGCTGGGTGTCGACGACCTTCTCCCACTCCACGTCGGCGATGACGTCGGGGACGACGAAGTCGACGTCCTCGTGGTGGGCGTTGAACATCATGACGAAGTCGTCGTCCTTGATGCGCTGGCCCAGGGGACCCGGCTCGGGGATGGCGTCGCCGTTGAGCAGGACGGCCAGGGTGCGGGCGTAGCCGGTCTGCCAGTCCTCCTCGGTCATCTCGCTGCCCTGGGTGCCGAACCACACGATGTCGCCGACCTCGGAGCGACCGCCGTGGTCGGCGTTGCCCTGGAAGAACCGGCGGCGCCGGAAGACCGGGTGGTCCTGGCGCAGCTGGACCACGTGGCGGGAGAAGTCGAACAGGCTCTGCTGTTCGCGGCCGAGATCCCAGTCGATCCAGGAGATGGCGTTGTCCTGGCAGTAGACGTTGTTGTTGCCGCCCTGGGTGCGGCCGAGTTCGTCGCCGTGGGCGATCATCGGCACACCCTGGCTGACCAGCAGCGTCGTCATGTAGTTGCGGATCTGCCGCAGCCGCAGCGCCCGGATGTCGGGGTCGTCGGTCGGACCCTCGACCCCGTGGTTCCAGGAGCGGTTGTGGCTCTCGCCGTCGTTGCCGTCCTCGCCGTTTGCCGCGTTGTGCTTCTCGTTGTAGGAGACGAGGTCGCGCAGCGTGAAACCGTCGTGGGCGATGATGAAGTTGATCGAGGCGATGGGGCGACGCCCGTTGTGCTCGTACAGGTCCGAGGAGCCCGACAGGCGCGAGGCGAACTCGGCCAGGCCGGCCGCCTCACCACGCCAGTAGTCGCGCACGGTGTCGCGGTAACGCCCGTTCCACTCGGTCCACAGCGGGGGAAGTTGCCGACCTGGTAGCCGCCGTCGCCGAGGTCCCAGGGCTCGGCGATGAGCTTGACCTGGCTGATGACCGGGTCCTGCTGGATGAGGTCGAAGAACGCCGAGAGCTTGTCGACCTCGTGGAACTGGCGGGCCAGCGTGGCGGCGAGGTCGAAGCGGAAGCCGTCGACGTGCATCTCGGTGACCCAGTACCGCAGGGAGTCCATGATGAGCTGCAGCACGTGCGGGTTACGCATGAGCAGCGAGTTTCCGGTGCCGGTCGTGTCGTAGTAGTGGTCCTTGGCGTCGTCGACGAGGCGGTAGTACGCCGAGTTGTCGATGCCGCGGAAGCACAGCGTCGGGCCGTACTCGTTGCCCTCGGCGGTGTGGTTGTAGACGACGTCGAGGATGACCTCGATGTCGGCCTCGTGCAGGGCCTTGACCATCGCCTTGAACTCGGTGACCTGCTGGCCCTGGGTGCCGGTGGCCGCGTACTCGTTGTGCGGGGCGAGGAACCCGATCGTGTTGTAGCCCCAGTAGTTGCGCAGACCCTTCTCCTGCAGGTGCGTGTCCTGGACGAACTGGTGCACGGGCAGCAGTTCGATGGCGGTCACGCCCAACTCGGTCAGGTGCTCGATGATCGCCGGGTGTGCGATGGCCGCGTAGGTACCGCGGATCTCCTCGGGGATGTCGGGGTGGGTCATCGTCAGGCCCTTGACGTGGGCCTCGTAGATGACCGACTCGTGGTACTCGTGACGCGGCGGGCGGTCGTGACCCCAGTCGAAGAACGGGTTGACGACGACCGAGAGCATCGTGTGGCCGAGGGAGTCGGCGTCGTTGAACGAGCTCACGTCGCCGAAGGTGTAGGAGAACAGGGCCTCGTCGCCGGTGACCTGCCCGTCGATGGCCTTGGCGTACGGGTCGAGCAGGAGCTTGGCGGGGTTGCACCGATGCCCGTTGGTCGGGTCGTAGGGCCCGTGCACCCGGTAGCCGTAGCGCTGGCCGGGCTGCAGGTTGGGCACGTAGCCGTGCCACACGTAGCCGTCGACCTCGGTGAGTTCGAGACGCGTCTCCGTGCCGTCCTCGCTGACGAGACAGAGCTCGACGCGGTCGGCGATCTCCGAGAACAGCGCGAAGTTCACCCCGGATCCGTCGTAGGTGGCGCCGAGGGGGTAGGCGGTTCCTGGCCAGATGTCCATAGGTCCTTCTTGTTCTTCGTGCTTCGGTGTTCTTCGGTCAGGGGTCGGGGCGGGCATGAGACCCGCGCGAGGAGAACGTTATCGCCCAGCACCGACGACCGTCCTCGCGCGCCACCGTCGTCGTCGACGGGCGCTGCGGCCCAGGACGAGTCTGCCTCATCGGCGGGGAGGAGCCCGCCTCGGCGACGAGGCGGTGGACCGGGCGGTGACCTCGCCCCACCGGCGAGGACACGCGCGCGGCGGCCCGGTTGGACTCCGGCGTGCGGCATCGGTTACTGTCTTCGAGCACGCTGCGGGAGACCGGAGGGGCACCACCGGAGAACGGATGGTGAACTCACCGGATCACGCAGAAGCACGAGCAGTACACATGCGGACGTGGCTCAGTTGGTAGAGCATCACCTTGCCAAGGTGAGGGTCGCGGGTTCGAGTCCCGTCGTCCGCTCGGAGGATCGCCTCCCTCGGAAGGCATGTCATCCGGCCTTCGTGGTGGAGTGGCCGAGAGGCGAGGCAACGGCCTGCAAAGCCGTGTACACGGGTTCAAATCCCGTCTCCACCTCTCAGAAGCGTCTCGTGCGCTTCGTCGGGCGATTGGCGCAGCGGTAGCGCGCTTCCTTGACACGGAAGAGGTCACTGGTTCAAACCCAGTATCGCCCACCAGAGGTATGAGGCCCCTGACCAGCGGAAACGCTCGGTCAGGGGCCTTTGTCATGCCTGGGACCGCTCGGCACTCGAACCTCTGGTCGTGATCCGGGCCGGGATGGGACACTGGCCTCACGCGAGAGGAGGTCGACCCGATGAGCGTCGTCGAACCGTTGTCCGTCCTGACGATGCACGAGTGGGACGACCTCGTCGTGCCCGAGGAGCAGCGGGACATCGAACTGGTGCAGGGGGTGCCGGTCGTGTCACCGGGGGAGTCACTGGGCAACCGTCGCGTGTGCGACAACGTGTACTTCGAGCTTCGCCGCGCCTGTCCGGCCGGCATGGGGCCGGTCTCCGAACTGCACCTGAGCCTCTCCGGCGACCCACGGCCCACGGTCCGGCGGCCCGACGTGATGGTCCTGGCCGGCGACGCCCCGCCGGAGGCGACCCGCATCGCGGCCCGGCACGTTCTGCTCGCCGTCGAGGTCGTCTCCCCGACCTCCGGTGAACGCGACTGGATCACCAAGCCACGCGAGTACGCCCGCGCCGGGATCCCCGCCATGCTCGTCGTCGACCCCGGTCGCCCCGCGATGGCGCTGCTCACCGGCCCGGGTCTCGGCTGCTACGGGGAGCGCACCACCGGTGACCGGCTCACCTGGACCTCGCCCCACGGCGACATCGAGCTCGTCCTGGCCGACTTCCTGGCCTGATCGACGGGAGCGGGTGAGGCGGTCGCTCGCGGTCTCCGAGGTTGCGCAAGAACCGGGGGCGTGGCGGGCGTGCCGACCCCCGGTTCACCTCACGAGTCGCACGCGCGCGCCGACAGGAGGTGACCACCTCGTATCCGCCTGTTCGAGCCACACACCCCACCCGGATACCCAGATATTCAGGAGTGACATCCCGATGAGCGTCATGAGCCCGGTCGGCACGCGTCTCTACAGCGTCCTGCTGACCTCGCACGAGGATCGGCCCGGCACGTGGCTGACCGTCGCGGCCGATGACCTCGTCGACGCCATGCGGCGGGCCCGCGAGAACCCCTGGTGGGGCGATTCCACGCCGGAGTGGGCCCAGGCGGCCCGCGTCTCCGCGGTGGAATGCCTCGGTCTCGCCTGGCACTGACCCCCTCGATCGGGCTGCCCCTGAGGATGATTCGGAGAGGTCGGCGCGGCGCGTGCGTACCGGTGGCATCATCGGCTCCGACGAGCGATCGGTCCGGGGAACCCCAGAGGCGCCGATGCACGTTCATGATTGAGCGTGGACGCGACGAGAGGGGGTGCGATGACGGAGATGCGGACCGGCGGTACCGACACGGCTTCGCCGACCCCTCCCGCGGAGGGAGCCGAGCCCGCCGGCAGGACACGGAAGCGCCGGTGGCGTACCGGATCGACGTCGACGGGGATCAAGCGACCGCGTGACTGGGAATGGCGCCGACGCATCCGCGCCAACCCGCAGTCGCTGCGCATCTACCGCATCGTCATCGCGACCATCGGGTTCGTCATCGTCGCCGTCGGGCTCGCCCTCGTCCCGCTGCCCGGCCCCGGCTGGGTCATCGTGTTCATCGGCGTCAGCATCTGGGCCTCGGAGTTCCACTGGGCACGCCGACTGCACGGGTACGGGGTCGGCAAGGTCATCGAATGGAACGCCTGGGTGCAGCAGCAGAGCCTGTGGATCCGCGGCGGGATCGTGCTGCTCACGTGTCTGTTCGTCAACGCCGTGTTGTGGACCACGCTGAAGCTGAGCGGCATCCCGGCGTGGGTCCCCGATGAGGTCACCACGTTCATGCAGGCTCATCTCGCCCTCTGAGGCCGTCCACGGCGGAGGCGAGTTGGAGACCGGGGCCACCGGCGGGTAAGGTGACGTGGCGGTTCACGGACGTATAGCTCAGTTGGTTAGAGCGTTCGCTTCACACGCGAGAGGTCGCAGGTTCGAGTCCTGCTACGTCCACCCCACGCACAAGGCTCGAACCCTTGCCAACGGAAACGTTGGTGGAGGTTCGGGCCTTGTGTGCGTCTGCGGCCCAGGTCAGAGCGTTGGCGTTGACCTGCGGATCGAGGAGCATTTCGAAGGGCCGGTTGTGCTCGACGCGCAGCTCGTTGTCCTCGTCGATGTAGACCTTCGTGAAGAACGCCTGGTTGCATAGCCGCCGGTTGGTGTCGTCGCAGCGGGCGTAGATGTCGGCGCAGTTGGCGAGCAGTCCGAGGGCGTCGTCGAGGTGGGCGCGGGCGTCGGCGTAGTCGCCGAAGTGGGCGTCGATACGTCGGGTCACCTTGTCGAGTTCGGCGACGATTCGGTCCTGCTCGCGCTTGAGCACGGTCAGCGGGATCGCGTCGGCGTAGTGCGCCTGCATGAGCCGGTCCTGCTCGCTTTCGAGCCGGTCGCGGCTGGTGGTGAGGCGTTCCAATTCCTCGGTTTCGGCGGCCATGAGCCGGTCGAACTCGTGGTGGAGCATCCCCGCGAGTGCGTCCTGCTGAGCCGGCGTGATCTGCACGCGAGAGTAGTAGTCCTCGACGAGCTTCTCGACATCCTCGATGAGCATCGCCTGGCGCGTGCAGTCGGTCCGCTTGGAGTGTCGGCCGGAGCAGACGAAGTAGCAGTACACGTTGCCGTGGCGGTTCTTCGCGTTGGAGACGATGAGCCGCGAACCGCACTGGCCGCAGTGGATAGTGCCTTTGAGGTAGTGGCCGTGGACTTGGGTCGCCTCGACGGCGCACTGGTGCGCGGTGAGCACGGACTGGACCTGGTACCAGACCTCGGCAGGCACGAGCGCGGGACTGCTGCACGGGTAGGTGACAGGTTGGGTCAGGCCGCCTGAGTGGCGGCTGTGGCTATGGTGGCCTCGTATTCGATGGGCGTCAACCGACCGAGTCGGTCCTGGCGCCGGCGGCGGTGGTAGGTCCGCTCGAGCCAGGTGACGATGCTGATGCGTAGGTCCTGGCGGGTGGCCCAGCGGCGGCGGTCCAGGACGTTCTTCTGCAGGAGAGCGAAGAACGACTCCATCGCGGCGTTGTCGGCGCTCGTGCCGACCTGGCCCATGGATCCGACCAGGTGGTGGCGGCGCAGCGCGGCCAGGTACTTCCGCGACCGGAACTGGCTGCCCCTGTCGGAGTGGACGATGCAGCCGGCGACGTCCATGCCGTGCGCGGCGCGGGTCGCCACGGCGTTGTCCAGGGCCTGCACCGCCAGGCGTGACTTCATCCGGGCATCGATGGAGTAGCCGACGATGCGGCCCGACCAGACGTCCTTGACCGCGCACATGTAGAGCTTGCCCTCACCGGTGGGGTGCTCGGTGATGTCGGTCAGCCACAGCTGGTTCGGGCCGGCCGCGGTGAAGTCCCGCTCGACGAGGTCCTCATGCGCCGGCGGACCGGGCTTGCCGTTCTTGCCGCGCTTCTTACCGAACACACTCCACCAGCCGTTCTCCGAGCAGATCCGCCACGCGGTCCGGTCGCACATGCCCTCCCCGGCCTCACGGGCCTCGTCGGCCAGCAGCCGGTGCCCGAACTCGGGGTCGTCGCGGTGGGCGTCAAACAGCGCGTTCGCGCGGTAGGCGGCCGCCAGCTCGGCGTCGGTGACCGGTTCCTTCAGCCACCGGTAGTACGGCTGACGAGCGATCTTCAGCACCCGGCACGTCACCGTGACGGGGATCCTGTGGTTCCCCCGGATCGTGGAGGGCTTCGGGCTACGCGGCGTCCGGGACGGACGCTGCGGTGGACTGCTCGTAGTTGACCGGTGACATCATGCCAGCCGCGCTATGCCGGCGTTGGTGGTTGTAGAATCCGTAGGCCCAGTCGATGACCAGGGCCCGGGCCTGGGCTCGGGTGTCGAACGCCTGCCGGGACAGGACCTCCCACTCCAGGGAGGAGAAGAACGCCTCGGCGGCGGCGTTGTCGAAGCACGACCCGACCCGGCCCATCGACTGGCGGATCCCGAGGTCGGCGCAGAGCCGGGTGAACGAGGTCGCCGTGTAGGTCGAGCCCCGGTCGGTGTGGAAGATGACCCGGTCGGACTCGTCCTCGCGCCAGATCGCCTCCTTGCCGCCGCGAGCGGTCACGGCCATCTGGATCGCCGCGCACGCCAGGTCAGCGTCGGGGTGGGCACTGGTGGCCGCGCCGAGCAACCGGCGCGAGTACAGGTCGATCACGGTGGCCAGGTACAGCTTGCCCTCGGCCGTGGGGATCTCGGTGATGTCGCCGACCCACTTGCAGTTCGGCGCCGGCGCGGTGAAGTTGCGACGCACCAGGTCCGGGAACTTGGGTGCGGTCTTGTCCTGCCTGGTCAGGCCGCTGCGCCGCTTGATGACGCGGGCGACCAGGCCTTGGCGGCGCATCGACTCGGCGACCGTCTTCTCGCTGATCTGCCAGCCAGCCTCGCGCAGGTCGGCGTGCAAGCGCGGTGAGCCGTGCAGGCCCTTGGCGTTCTTGAACGCGACGCGCACCGCGCGGTCGACGGTGTCGCGGCGGCGGTCGGTGTCGGTGAACAGCCCGCTGGCAGCGCCGGGACCGTCGGCGCGCTTGATCCACTTGTAGAACCACGCTTCGGAGACTCCGAGCAGCGAGCAGACAAGGGCGTGTGGCACGGCGTAGTTGGTCCTCTGGTCGGCGATGAAGCGTGCCACGCTCACTTCGTCGCCTCCTTCACCCACAGGACCACGGATCGCTTGAGGACATCACGCTCCATCCGCAGCTCGGCGACCTCGGCGCGCAGCCGTTTCAGCTCCTCGTAGTCGTCCTTGGACAGCTCTCCATGACCCTCGCGTGCGGCACGGGCGCGTTGGACCCAGTTGCCCAGCGTGCCCTCGTTCACGCCAAGATCGCGAGCGACCTGCGCGATCGGCTTGTTCGTCTCCTCGACGATCCGGACCGCTCCCTCACGGAACTCCCGGTCGTACTTCTTACGCTTCTCTGGCATCTCGATCCCTCATTGTGGATGCCTCTACGCTCCAGGGGGAACTTCATCCCGTCGCCGGCCAGCTCGCGGACGAGCGGGTACATCATTTTGGGGAGATGTTCGCCTGAGACAGGTACGCCGCGGCGCGGCGCAGGACCTCGTTCTCCTGCTCCAGCAGCCGGATGCGCCGTTTGGCCTCGCGCAGCTCGGCCAGCTCCTCGCGGTCGGCGCCGGGCCTGATGCCGGCGTCGCGGTCGGCCTGGGTCATCCAGTTCGTCAGGCACGACTCGGAGATCCCGAAGTCCTTGGCCACCTGCTTGATCGTCACCCCCTCCTCGCGTTGACGGGCGACCCGGACGACATCGTCCCGGAACTCCTGGGGATAGGGCTTGGGCATGGTGCACATCCTTCCCTGCGGCGCCTCAGAGCACCACAGACTCGGTGTCACCTACCCGTGCAGCAGTCCCCGCCGGGTGGTTGCCCTTGTATCGGGTGCCTCGGTAGATGACATCGCCCTTGTAGTACGGGTTGATCAGGAGGCGATGGATGGTGGACACGGCCAAGGGCTTCGCCGGCCTCTTCGGCGTGGGCAGGCTGCGCAGTCCGCGCGAGGTGAGTTCGTCGTGGAGCTGGCTGACGCTCCAGTTCCCGGATGCGTATGCCTTGAATGCCCACTCGATCATCGGTGCTCGCTCGGGATCGAGTTCGATGGTGCGGAGCTCGCGCCCCAACTCGTCGCGCTTGCGGACGTTGAGGTAACCGATGGGTGCTCGTCCGTTCGTGCCGCCACCGATGGCCTTCTGGGTCATGCCCTTGGTGACTTCGGTGGCGAGGTTGCGGGAGTAGAACTCGGCGATCGTGGACATGATGCCGTGCAGGAGCATCCCCGACGGGGTCTCGTCGATGTTCTCCGTCGCGGATACGAGCATGACCCCGCACTGTTGGAGTGCGAGGTGGATGCTCACGTCGTCGGCGCGGTTCCTGGCGAGCCGGTCGACCTTGTGGACGATGCAGTATGCGACCTTGTTGGTCTTTACGTACTGGATCATCCGCATCAGTTCGGGCCGGTCGGACGACTTGGCCGAGGCTCCCGCGTCGATGAACTCCTCGACGATGCCGGCGCCGAGTTGTTCGGCCTTGCGCCTGGTCGCTTCGCGTTGGGCTGGGATCGAGAAGCCCTCGTCCGTGCCGCCCTTCTCAGCCTGCTCGCGGGTTGAGACCCGCAGGTAGGACACAGCGGCAGCCATTGTCTTCGGCGGGTCGGTGAGGCTGGCTGCCGGATCGTCGGCAATGGTGGTCATCGGGGTCTCACTCTCACGCGGTTCGACCCTCGCGCTCCCAACTGTTCGTGGGAGGGGGTGTTGATCGTGAGAGCAGCCGGTGAAGGCTGTAGGGCGAGACCCGATGGTCTCGGTGCGTGTTGCCCGCCGAGCGGCGAGGTTTAGGCCACAACACCCCGCATCGCGAGGCTTGCACGGTTCATTCTACCGGGCGGCTTCAGAGGCGGCCAGGCCATCCGTCGCCGCCCGGTAGGTGTCGGGTACCCGCGTGGCCTCGCGGGCCGCGCGGCTCTCGCCGGTCTCCTGCAACGTCAGCCGGATGAGGACCTCGGCGAGCTTGTGCAGGTCGGCACGGTCGCGGTGGACGGCCCGGACGGAGAACGACCGCTCCTCGTACGGGCGACGGTCGGTCTTCTTGGCATAGCGGCTCATCGGTCTACGGACCCTCGTCGTCGGCCAGGTTGGCGTAGAACTCGTCTTCGGCTTCCTGGCGCTTGCGGACCTGGGCGATCACGAAGTCCGCGAACTCCTCGTCCCTGTCGTCGAACTTCACCTCCTGGATTGAAGGGGACTCTTCGCCGGGCCAGGCGGCCTGCCGGGTGGGACGGTCGCGGTCCCCGCGCGTGCTGCAGGCGGTGACCCAGTAGCGGAGGCGTTCTCGCGCGTCGGCGAAGTCGCGGTGCCAGCCGAGGGGTGCGGACGCGTTCTGCTCGGGGTCGTAGGCCCCAAGCCAGTGCAGGTGCAGTGCCGACAGCTCCCAGACCATCTCCGGGTGGTGGTGCCAGAACGGTGGAATCACCGAGACTTGGGGGCTTGACCCCTGATCTTGGACACGCTGAATCCAGCATCGTGCTGGGGAAGCGAGATGATCCCGTCTATGGCCAGGAAGAACTACACCGACGAGTTCCGTCGGCAGGCCGTTGATCTGTACGAGTCCACACCCGGTGCCACGTTGAGAGGCATCGCCGACGACCTTGGGATCTCCCGAGGCACCTTGTCGGACTGGGTCAAGACGTTCGGCACGGGTTCGACGACCACCGCGATCACCAGCAGCAAGCCGCCGACCGGAAGGCCGGAGACACAGGCCGAGAAGGTTGCCCGGCTCGAAGCCCGGGTCGCCGAGCTCGAGGCGGACAAGACCAAGATCGAGACCGAGAAGTCGATACTTCGTCAGGCGGCAAAGTATTTCGCTGGGGAGACGAACTGGTGAGCCGCTTCCAGTTCGTTGCCGACCACCGAGACACCTTCAAGGTGAAGCGGCTGTGTGAGGTCATCGAGATCAACAGGTCCTCGTTCTACGCCTGGGAGAACGCTGCGCCGGCGCGAGCCGAACGCGCTGCCGCAGACGATGAGCTCGCGGACCGGATCCGTGCGGTCCAGGACCCTGCCCAGGGCGGTGACAAGGCCTACGGTGCGCCGCGGGTGACCGCAGAGCTCAACGACGGCGTCGATGTCGAGGATCGGGTCAACCACAAGCGCGTCGCACGCGTGATGGCTGAGAACGGCCTGGCCGGGATCCGGCTCCGGCGGAAGGTCCGCACCACGATCCCCGAACCCTCAGACCAGAAGGTGCCCGACCTGCTGAAGCGGCACTTCACCGCCGCGAGCGTGAACACCAAGTACGTCGGAGACATCACTTACCTGCCGCTTGCCGACGGGTCGAACCTTTACCTGGCGACCGTGATCGACTGCTGCTCCCGAAAGCTCGCCGGCTGGGCGGTCGCGAACCACATGCGCACCAGCCTCGTCGAGGATGCGCTCAAGGCCGCCCTCGCCGACCGAGGCAGCCTGCGCGGGGCGATCTTCCACGCCGACCACGGCTCGGTCTACACCTCCAAGGACTACGCCAAGCTCTGCGGGCAGCTCGGCGTGATCCGGTCCCTCGGTGCCGTCGGCACGAGCGCCGACAACGCCCTCGCGGAGTCGTTCAACGCCACCCTCAAACGAGAGACCCTGGCCGGCGCCGCGACCTACTCCGACGAAGCATCATGCCGCCGCGAGGTCTTCCGATGGGCGGTCCGCTACAACACCCGCCGGCGCCACTCCTACCTCGGCCAGGTGTCCCCGAACACCTACGAGAACAACCTCGCGACTACCATCCCGGAAGCCGCGTAATCCAACACACCCCGTGTCCAAAGATCGGGGGCAAGGCCCTTGCAGTCCGTAGGTGCGGCGCAGCCAGTCCACCCACCGGTTCAGCGCGAGCCATTCCTGCTCCAGCTCGTGAGCGGTGAGCAGGTTCCAGTTCACCGGGTGTGGCGGGTCGGGCATGTCGGCGTTGGTGACGCGGGGCGGCCCGTCGAACACGTCGGGCTCATCCACTTCGGACGGGCCGACGGGGAGATCGGGTGATGTGGGTTCTTGGTTCTGATCGTTCGTCATGGCGTGGCTCCCGAACTCACATGCTGACCGGCGTGGCCTGGGCCGCAGCGTTCGTCCGTCGCGGGGACTCGTAGGCGGCTGCGTCTCGTCCGGCCGAGTTGCGCGGGGTGCGGTCCACCTCGTAGCGGGTTCGCGCGGCGTCGTGGCCGATCTTCTTGGCGATGAATTCTTCGCCCTCGATCGCCTGGCCGTTGCGCTCGTAGTTGACCGGGCGCGTGTAGCCCTCGGCCACGAAGTTGTCGCCCTGAGCGAAGTTCGCGTGTGCATGCTCGGCCGACCGTCCGAACATCACCAGGTGGTGGTAGGTCGTCTCGGTCTGGGTGAACGAGCCGTCTTCCTCCCGGCGGAAGTGCTCCTTGCCGATGCGGGCGAAGAACCTCGCGTCGCCCCTGTGAAGTTCCCCTGGAGCGTAGAGGCATCCACAATGAGGGATCGAGATGCCAGAGAAGCGTAAGAAGTACGACCGGGAGTTCCGTGAGGGAGCGGTCCGGATCGTCGAGGAGACGAACAAGCCGATCGCGCAGGTCGCTCGCGATCTTGGCGTGAACGAGGGCACGCTGGGCAACTGGGTCCAACGCGCCCGTGCCGCACGCGAGGGTCATGGAGAGCTGTCCAAGGACGACTACGAGGAGCTGAAACGGCTGCGCGCCGAGGTCGCCGAGCTGCGGATGGAGCGTGATGTCCTCAAGCGATCCGTGGTCCTGTGGGTGAAGGAGGCGACGAAGTGAGCGTGGCACGCTTCATCGCCGACCAGAGGACCAACTACGCCGTGCCACACGCCCTTGTCTGCTCGCTGCTCGGAGTCTCCGAAGCGTGGTTCTACAAGTGGATCAAGCGCGCCGACGGTCCCGGCGCTGCCAGCGGGCTGTTCACCGACACCGACCGCCGCCGCGACACCGTCGACCGCGCGGTGCGCGTCGCGTTCAAGAACGCCAAGGGCCTGCACGGCTCACCGCGCTTGCACGCCGACCTGCGCGAGGCTGGCTGGCAGATCAGCGAGAAGACGGTCGCCGAGTCGATGCGCCGCCAAGGCCTGGTCGCCCGCGTCATCAAGCGGCGCAGCGGCCTGACCAGGCAGGACAAGACCGCACCCAAGTTCCCGGACCTGGTGCGTCGCAACTTCACCGCGCCGGCGCCGAACTGCAAGTGGGTCGGCGACATCACCGAGATCCCCACGGCCGAGGGCAAGCTGTACCTGGCCACCGTGATCGACCTGTACTCGCGCCGGTTGCTCGGCGCGGCCACCAGTGCCCACCCCGACGCTGACCTGGCGTGCGCGGCGATCCAGATGGCCGTGACCGCTCGCGGCGGCAAGGAGGCGATCTGGCGCGAGGACGAGTCCGACCGGGTCATCTTCCACACCGACCGGGGCTCGACCTACACGGCGACCTCGTTCACCCGGCTCTGCGCCGACCTCGGGATCCGCCAGTCGATGGGCCGGGTCGGGTCGTGCTTCGACAACGCCGCCGCCGAGGCGTTCTTCTCCTCCCTGGAGTGGGAGGTCCTGTCCCGGCAGGCGTTCGACACCCGAGCCCAGGCCCGGGCCCTGGTCATCGACTGGGCCTACGGATTCTACAACCACCAACGCCGGCATAGCGCGGCTGGCATGATGTCACCGGTCAACTACGAGCAGTCCACCGCAGCGTCCGTCCCGGACGCCGCGTAGCCCGAAGCCCTCCACGATCCGGGGGAACCACACTGGCCGTCTCGGTGAGCAACGGCTCCGAGGCGATGAAGCCCGACAGTGATTCCTGGGTGTGAATGGCCATGATGGCGTCCTCCTGAACTTGGGCGGCCAGCTGCATGTGGTCGCTGTGTCAGGCAGGTGCGCCCCGGCGCCCAGAGTTGTCAGGGTGCGGGGCGGCGCAGGAGGGCTTCGAGTTCGGCGCGGTCACCGCGGAGTTGCGCGGCATCCTGTCGGGTGGGCCAGGCTCGTAGGTCGGTGACGATGGGTGGTGCGGAGCGGAGCATGGTGATGCCGGTGCCGAAGGGCAGGGTGCGGATGCGGTCTGGTGGCAGGATCGGGACGCGGCGGATGGAGCGTTGGTTGGAGCGGGTGCCGCGGTCTCCGAGGGTGATGCTGTCGGTGTACTCGTCGCGTTCGCCGATGAGGGTGGAGAGGTCTTGGAGGTCGCGGCTGTTGGAGGCGCCGCCGAGGATGATCTTGACGATGCTGGCGTCCCAGATCGCGCCGGCTTGGTGCTCGCTCCACCGGTCGCGGGCTTGGGCGAGCGACTGCAACACGGGCATGGTCGTGATCCCGGTGCCGCCGCCTTCAGCCATGAGCGTCGGGAGCGACGGCAGTGGCGCGAGGTTCCCGATCTCGTCGAGCGCGAGCAGCAGCGGCGGGTCGAGTCGGGCTCCGGGTGAGCGGGCGGCGAGCCTGCGTGCTGTCTCGATGAGGTCTTCGACGAACGCCGCGACCAGCGACGCGGACGCGCCCGCGCCGGCGCCGGTGGCGAGCAGGTAGAGGGTGCCCTGTTCGGTGAGGAACGACTCGGGGTCGAATTGCTCGTGCGGTCCGGGTGACACCGCGTCGAGCACGCGGGGGTCGGCAAGTGCGGCGAGGGCGAGTGAGACGCCTTGCCAGATGCTGTCGCGGGTCTTGGGGTCGGCGTCGATCATCGCGGCTAGTGAGTCGTCCCATCCCATCGCCGCGTTCGGGTGGGAGTTGAGGATCGCGACCGCTTCGGACGCAGCCGAGGGGTCGAGGGTCCATCTGAACAGTTCGGCTGGTGGTCTGCCGTCGAGTGCTGCGGCGTGCAGCAGGCTCTGAAGCGCGGTGCGGGTCTTGCCTTCCCAGAAGCCACCGGACTCCACCCCGCCAGCGGAGAGTCCGGTGGCGGCGGCGAGGCCGTTGGCGCGGATCATCGCGGTCAGCGGGTCGTGGCAGCCGCGCACGGGCGACCAGCGCAGCCCGGCAGGGACGCCCTCGGCCAGTCGTTGCGGGTCAAACACCGCGACCGGCCCGCCGCGACGGCGACGGGCGCGGAGGGTGGCGGTGAGGTTGTCTGGCCTCGTGCTGGTGGTGACGACCGCGCCGGGGGCGTCGAGGATCGCGTTGATGACAACGTGCAGGCCTTTGCCGGAGCGGGGTGGCCCGATCAGCAGGATCGAGTCCTCGACCGATGCCCACACCTTCGTGCCCCTGCTGGCTCCGAGAAGGTAGCCGACATCCTCCGGGACTGGGGCTTCCAGCGACGGCCGCAGCGTCCCAGCACGGTGTAGCAGTGCCTTCGCTGACGCGGCCGTTTTCACTTCCTGGCTGGTGGCGATCCCGGCGAGGCGGTGCGGGTCGGTCTCAGTCTTCCTGGTGTGGTGGCGCAGCCTGATCCACAGCCACACCGCGGCGGCGGCGAGCCCGCCGAGCATGACTGCACTGACGAGCCAGTACAGGATCGGGTCCAGCCCATCGGCGCCGAGTGCGGTCGCGGGGTCGGCGGGGTTGAACAGCACTCTGAGGCCCGCGGCGGGGCCGGCGTCGGGCTGTGGCAGTCCGGTGAGGAACGCGGTGACGCTGCCGGCTGCGCGCAGGATGAGCGCGATGCCAAACATGCCGATCAGCCCGATGAGGGCTGCGTTGGTGAGTTCGTCGCCCATGCCACCTGCCTGTCGCTGGTTCATGTCAGCCGCCGCACCGCGAACGTGCCCGAGATACGCCCGAGCAGGATGACTTCCTGCCCCGCGGCATCAGGGAGGGCGTCGAGGTCGATGAGCGCGCGGGCCTCGCCGAGGCCGGTGGCGTCGGTGTGGCAGACGATCACAGCGACGGCGACATCCTCGCCGGGGACGAACCCGTCGGCGGTGACCTCCATCAAGCGCGGCACCCGGCGTGCGTGACGACTCCGCCGCGTCTCCGGCACCGGCTTCTCAGACAGGGGTGCGGCGCGTCGGGGTGTGCGGGGGCGGATGATGTCGGTGAAGACGCTCCCGTCGCACTCACGCACCTCCACCCGCACCGCGACGGTTCGATCCTTGGTGATCGCATCCATCAGCGGCCCGAACGTCGTCCGCGTCCACGCGGTCTCGCCGGGTGCTGGGAAGGGTGTTCCATCGACGGTCGCGGTCAGTGTTCCGTCGGCGGCGACGGTGACGAGCACGTGGGGCAGCTCGACCGGCGCCGTGGTCTCGTCGTCGTTCGGGTCAGGTCGGCGGGGGCTGGTGAGGTTCATCGGTGGCCTCCCGCTGCGCGGCTGCTGGTGTCGAACAGAGCGAGCTCGGCAGGGTGCAGCTGATGCTGCGTGACGAAGCTCCTGGCCTTGATCCGCCACAGCCCTTGACCGACGCCGAGGTTCGGCAGGAGCTGCTGCTCGGTGCCGGTCAGGCCGAGGGCGGTCGCGGTCGGGCCGAGCTGGTCGGACTCCTGGCGGTACACGATCCGCGTCTCCGCGTTCGCGAGCAGCGAGTTGGCCAGTGATCGCATCGCGGAGCCTTGGTCTCCCACGTTGTCGAGGTCGGTGAGCTTGTGGAAGATCAGCATGTTCGCGATCCCGTAGTGCCGGGCGAGTCGCCAGTGCGCGTCCATCCGCCGCAGCAGCGCCGGGTGGGACATGAGTCGCCAAGCCTCGTCATAGATCACCCACCGCTGCCCGCCGTCCGGGTCGAGCAGCGCGGACTCCATCCACGCCGACGAGCACGTCATCAACACCGAGATCAGCGTCGAGTTCTCCGTGACACGGGAAAGGTCGAGGGAGATCATCGGCAACGACGGATCGAACCTGACGGTGGAAGGCCCATCGAACAGCCCGGCCAGGTCACCGGCTACGAGACGGCGCAGCGCGTGACCAACCAGACGCCCATCCTCTGCCAGCCTTCCGTCGGCATCCGAGCTGGGGGCAAGGATGCGTTCGACGACCATCGGCAGGATCGGCACGTCGTTCTCCCGCACGGTTTGGGTCAGGGCGATGTCGATCGCGGTGTGCTCCAACGGCGACAGCCCTCGTGCGAGCACGGTCTCGGCGAGCGCACCGATCAGGTCACGACGCCGGGCCGCGACCGTGCTGGTCCACTGCTCGTCGGAGAGCCCGGCGGGCCGGTGGCCCTCGTCGAGCGGGTTCAGTCGGGTGTTGAGTCCGTGGCCGAGAATTATCGCGCGTCCGCCGACGGCATTGGCAACCGCAGTGTGCTCGCCCTTCGGGTCACCCGGCACGTACACGCGCCGACCGAACGGCAACGACCGCGTGTACAGCGACTTGGCGAGGCTCGACTTCCCCGAACCGACGATCCCGGCCAGCATCACGTTCGGGGCGGTGATGATCCCACGCGCGTACAACACCCACGGGTCGTAGACGAAACTCCCACCCGAGTACAGGTCCTGCCCCACGAACACCCCATCGGCACCGAGACCGCCCTCGGCGACGAACGGATACGCACCCGCCAATGTCGCCGACGTGTCCTGATGCCGCGTGAGATGGAACCGGCCGGGCGTCCGCAACCGAGCGGCACCTGGCTCGCCGGCCTTCGGGAGGTAGATCGTGGCGCGCCGCTCGGCCCGCTCCTGCTCGGCCTTGACCTTCGCGGCGGCGAGCGCGGCCGTGCGCTGCTCGGCGTGCAAGCGGGCTTCTGCGCGTCGGCGCTGCTTGCGGAGCTTTCGCCGTTCCTTCGACGGTGCCACCAGAACAGCGGTGTGCAGCCGCTCGCGATCCTGGGTCACAGCCCCAGCCCCCGCGCCTGCTTCACCGCAGCGGTCTTCGTCGGCTCGAACCACGACCCATCCCGCTTCGAGGCCGGAAGGTCGGCCCGCTTCGGGGCGCCCGGCGACGAGTACGACACCAACAACTCCGGGCCATCCCGCATCGGAGACGGCGCTGCCTGCTCGGCATCCTGAGCCTCGGCGTCAGGGTCGGTGTAGCGGCGCAGCAACGAGACGTAGCCGATGTGCGGGTTGACGACCAGCGCGTAATCGCCGGAGATCGCCACCTGGTCGTTGGTGCCCTCGCCGGGCTCGTCGTAGACGTACCCGTTCTCCAGCGCCGCGTGCGTGGTCTCGTCGCCGTAGTCCCACTGCGCGAGGTAGTCCACCGCATCGACATGCCCCAGCTCGCCGAGGATGCGCAACGGCCGGTCGGCCTCATCGCCCTGGAGGAACACCACGTTGATCCACCTCGACGGGGCGGCCTCCTCGACGACGGGCTCCGGGTGCCAGGCGATCCTGCCGACCGCGATGAAACCCTCCGCAAGCCGGTCGTAGGCCCGGTCGACGAGATTCGCAGCCTGGCGCAACTCCTCGGCGGCAGTCAGCGTATCCCGTACGCCGGCCTCGTGGCTTCCGTCGTCGTTGAACGCGTGCGCAGCCTTGCGCTCGTGCACATCGGCGATCTGATCGAGCACCTGCCGAATCGACCGCATCCCCGACGAAAGGTTACCGATCACCCCGTACATCTGCGCGGGCTGATCGAACGTGCGGCTCGCGTGAGCCAACCCCCGCAGGGCCTCGGACGCCTCAGCGGCGTCGGCGGTCGAATCGAAGAACGTGGGCATCATGGACCTCCCTGGTGCGTATGACGGGGAGGTGCGCTGAGTCATCCACTTCTCCGGTGGCTCGCGAACTCGCTCGATACGATGGGTTCGTGGGGCGGATTCCGGGGTATTACGAGTGGGACGACGATGACTTGACCCCGGGGCGCAAGAAGGAGGGCGGGCTTCACCAGAACCTGTTCGATGCTGACGGCAGCTTGAAGGGAAGTGCGCGGTTCGTCCCTGCCGAGGAGGTTGACCCCGATCCCGTCTATGTCACGGAGTACGTCACAGAGCACGTCTACGTTCCGGCTGAGGAAAGGCGCCTGACCCCAGAACAACAAGAGCTGGCTGATCTCATCGGCGAGGTGCTCATCGCGTTCATGACCAAGGGAATCGAGCGAGCCAAACCCCACGTCAAGAAGTGGTTGGCGGAGTCAGTTCGTCCATTCGTAGGCGAACAACGCGCTCGGTTGTCCCAGTTGCGTCCAAAACGCCCGCTGAAGGCAGACCGCGCTTCCCTCGAATCTGACCGCCTCCCCGTTGACTCCGATCAATCCTCAGCTGAGATCGCTGTAGCCGCACCTCGCCCGAAGATGTCCAGCGCAGAAGCCCAAGCCCGGTATCTCGCAGCAATGGCCGCGCGCGCGTTCAGCGAGGAGCAGATGAGGATGGTTCGGAGCGCGGACATCCTCGATGTGGAGAACATCACCGAGATCGAATCGAAGATCGCAGAACTGCCGCCCAGCGAGGTGCGGGAGCTGATGTCCAGGATGGTCACTGATCCTTCAATGCTCGGCGAAGAGACGCTGGCCGAGTTGGCAAGCGTGCTTGCGAGAGTCAATCGCCCTGCCCAGGAAGAGTTCCGCCAGCTACCACAAGAACGCGACTGAGTAGCTCCCACGCCCTTTGTCCTAGACCCGCCGACACAGCGGGAGCGCGGCGGCGGTAAACGCGGCGGCTTGCTGGCCGACGAGGAGCCGGGTCTCGCAGGATGCTTGGATCGCGGCTTGCTCGATGGCGGCGACGGCGGCGTCGAGTTCTTCCACGGTGGGTGCGGAGACGGCGATGAGGCCGCTGTAGCGCAGGATGCCGTGGCCGGCGGTCAGGTCGGCTTCTTGCTGGAGCACGTCGTGGTACTCGGCAGTCTGCGAGGCGTCCTCGATCTGGCCGATCTTCGCCCGCTGGGCTTGGTCGGAGATGTGCTCAACTGAATCGCCCTGGGTCTGATGGAGGCTCGGGCTATTGGATTCCGACCAGGAGTTGGTCGGTCCGTTTCGTAGCGTAGAACGTCGCCTCGAACTCCGCTGGTGGGACGTCGGCCAGGTAGCCGTGGAGTCGGTCGTGGTTGTGCCAGTGGACCCAGCTCAGGGTGGCGAGCTCGACGTCCTCGACGGTCCTCCACGGCCGTCTCTCGCGTGCGGGACCGCGGATGAGCTCGGCCTTGTAGTAGCCGTTCACGGTCTCGGCCAGGGCGTTGTCGTAGCTGTCGCCGACGGTGCCGATCGACGGCACGGCACCGATCTCTGCCAAGCGCTCGCCGTAGCGAATCGACGTAAATTGACTGCCCGCGTCGCTGTGACACCGCAGACCGGTGAGCTGGGTGCCGCGTGACCAACGGGCCATCTCGATGGCATCGAGGACCATCGTGGTCCGCATGTGGGATGCGACCCGCCACCCGACGATCGCGCGTGAGTAGGCGTCGATGATGAAGCAGACGTACGCGACGCCGGCCCAGGTCGGCACATAGGTCAGGTCGGTGACCCACAGCTGGTTCGGCGCGGAGGCGGTGAAGTCGCGGCCCACCAGGTCGGGGTGGCGAGGCACGTCCGGATCGGGCTTGGTGGTGCGGACCCCCTTGGTGCGCCCGACACCCTCAATGCCTGCGGTGCGCATCAGCCGGGCGACCTGGTCCCGGCCGATGTCGTGACCGCCACGCCGTGCAGCCTTCCAGACCTTCCGGGCGCCATAGACCCGATAGTTGTCGTCCCACAGCTGCCGCACGATCGGGCCCATCACCTCATCGCGCTGGGCGCGAGCCGACGGCCGGCGGTTCTTGAACTCGTAGTAGCTGCTCGGGGCCACCTGCAGCACGCTGCAGATGAGCTCGACCCCCAGACGCCGGCCCGCGACGACATCATCGCGGTTGACGTCGATGAACGCGGCTACCTCTTGTGCTGGCGGTCGAGCTCCGCCCCGAAGAAACTGGCTGCCCTCTTCAGGATCTCGTTGGCCCGCTTGAGCTCCCGGACCTCCTGCTCGAGGGCCTTCATCCGCGCGGCGTCGCTCGTGCTGACCCCCGGCACGTGGCCCTCGTCTATGTCGGCCTGGCGGACCCAGGACCGCACCGATTCGGTGCCGTACCCGAGCTGGGACGCGACGCGCTGGATCGTGCCGTGCTCGGTGCCCAGCTCAGCACGCAGTGTCCTGACCAGCCGCACCGCAGCTGCCTTCTCTTCAGGGCTGTAGCGACGCGTGGTCGGCTTCCCCGGGGTGGTGTCCTTCGGCATGAGTCCATCCTCGTTTCCAAACGATGGAGACTCCAACCAACCCAGTGCGATTCAAACCTTCTTCTTGCGGATGTCCCGGGCAGCCTGGTCAGAGCGCATCGGAGTGCAGATCAGCGAGAACGAGCGCTGGATGCCGGTGGACAGCAGTACCGGCGACAAGAACCCTGGATACACCAGCGACCGCGGCCACTCGCTGACCCAGAGCACCGCGTGGTGGGCGGAGTCGGTGCGCAGTCGGCCCCAGGTTTCGGTGACTGCGACCGGTCCCGCCGTGGCGAGCGACTGGCCGAGCCTGCCGTGACGTTCCAGGGTCGCTGCGATGGCCGGGTCGTATGCCGAGCGGAGCATGACCGCGATCTGCCCTGGGGTGAGCCATCCCGACGGTGACAGGTCGGCGGAGCGGAGCGCGGCGACGAGTGTGCTCATCTCTTGCCGCAGGACGGCGGCGGCACCGCGTATCCCACCGCCGGCGGTTCTGATCTGCCTGGCGCTGGCCCTCATGTCGAGGCTCAGCGAGAGCGTGGTGGCGTGGCGTTCGCCGGCGGGTCCGGCGCGGTCGATGAGTTCGGCGTAGGTGTCGGCTGCCCACGATCCGTCGGGGGTGCCGTGGGTGGCCCACCATTCGGCGAGGCCGGTTCCTGAGTCTGGGAGGGTGCGTTCGAGGACTTGCAGAGTCGCGATACGCCCGGACCGGCAGACCGTAGCGAGAACGCGACTCCAGGAGGTGACGCGGCGTTCCTGCTCGCCGGGATCGAGGAGCACGAACGCGGGATGCGTAACCTCGCACACCACGGTCAGGGTGGCTCCATGCGGGTCGTGGATCATCCCCGCGCTCGTCTCCGGGTCGGTGTACTCGCGCAACCGCGCCATGTCACCGGGCAGCGCGAGTGTCCCGACGGGGCGCGGCACCACGATCCTGCGCCGGTACAGCAGTTGCCCGCCGGTGGTGCGCCACAGCCACCAGCAGGCGATGGGCAGCCATTCCACGATCGGTCGGCCCGCGATGGGAATCCAGGTCAGTGCGGCGGCGAGTACCCAGATCGGTGCGGTGTAGGCCAGCAGCATCCCACCTCCGGCGTAGAACGCGCCGATCAACGTCGCTCCGCCGATGGCGAGGGTGATGAGCTGCGTCAGCGACAGGCCGAGGAGGACACCGCGGCGGGTGAGGCGGGAGAACTTCACCGGCACCAGCTCGCCCGCAGTCTGCCGGTCGTTGTTCGTGCTTCTCATCGTCTACTCCTTCGTCGGGCGTGGCGCAGGCGGCGGGGGCTGCTTAGGCGGCGGCGGTGACGGATCGGCGCTTGGCGGACGCGGCGCGGGGCTCGACGGCGGTGCCACCGCTGGTGTTGCGGGCGGTGGTGGTGTCTGCGCGGCAGCGTCGGCGGCGTGCTCGCCCTGGGCTCCCAGTGCTGTCCCGGCCTTCGGTCCGGCTGTGGCGGCGCCCTTGGCGACGCTCGCTCCAATCACCACGCCCGCGGCCACGGGTCCGGCTGCGGCTGCTCCGCTTCCGCCGGCTGCGGCACCTCCACCGCCTGCCGCGCCTCCGCTGCTCGCGGCAGGTGTCGGCACCAGGGTCTTCGGCGGCGGTGGCGCGCTACTCCCGCTCCCTCCGCCAGCGCCCCCACCGGAGTTGCCGCCGCCACCTGCCCCGTCGAGTACCTTCTTCGGGTCTCCGCCGCCTTGCGGCTTGGACGGGACCGGGATCGGGCGGTTGAGCGCGCTCTTGGCGTCCTGTTCGGAGCCGATCGCGTGGTACATGTCGAACCCGACGAACGCGATGAACTTGTAGGTCAGATACGGCGCGAACGCGGCCATCGCCATCAGCACGATCCCGGCGATGGGATCACTGACTGACGCCAGGTCCGCGTCGATGGGTGCGGAGACCTGGGTGATCGCGACCAGGAACATCACGACGAGGACGAGCTTGGAGCAGATCAGGGCGACGACGAACATCGCCCATTTCCCGACCCATCCTCGGCTGGCGTCCCAGGATGCGCCGCTGAACGCGAGCGGAGCGAACACCACCGCCACCAGCAACAGTGCCTTCCTGACGAGCAGGGAGAGCCACACGATGGCTGCGGCGGTGATCGCGAGGCCGGCCATGAAGATAGTAATGATCGCGCCGACACCGGGGGCGGCGATATTGATGCCGACCAGTCCCGCTGCGAGGAGGGCGATCTTGTCGCCCATCGACTCAGTGGTCTCCCCGGCAGCCTGCACGATCCCGATGCACAGCTGATCGACGACTTCCAACAGCAGCGCCGTGAGCGTGATGACCACGAACGATCCGAGGACGGATTTCGCCAGCCCCAATGCGGCGCGGGTGAGCGCGGTGGGGTCGCGGCGAACCAACCCGGTGATGAGTTGGAGGCAGAAGAAGATCAGCATCACGAAGACCGCGATGCCGAACAGCAGGTTGTAGACGGCGACGTAGCCGGGCTTGGTGACATCCACCAGCGTGGTGGTGTCGAACACCGACCAGACCGCCTCGAACAGCCACCCGGCGGCGGCGCCCATCGCCTGGGCGAGCCAGTCGAACGGGGCCGCCACCAGAGAAGCGGCCCCTTCGCCGACGGCATCGCACACCGATGAGATCACGGGAACGTCGCACACGCCCATCTCGAACTCCAGCTCTCGACGACCGGCGGCTCAGACCTGCTGGCCGACGTTCCAGAAGAAGTTGATGAGCGTCACCGACGCGCCGCAGATCACGGCCGCGCCGCAGGAGACGAGCACGCCGATCTTTCCGCGCGAGGCGAGGTGCGGGTTGCTGCTGTTGGCGCCGAAGCCCCACACGATCGCGGAGACGATCAACGCCAGGACACTGAGGATCAGGCCGATCGTCATCACCGCGCCGACGATGGTGCGCAGCTGGTTGATCCCCGGCAGCCCGTTGGTGTTGGGGTCGATGTTGATGTCCATCGGCACCAGCAGCGGCGCGGACATGACGTTGGCGAGCAGATCGAACACGGTAGGTCTCCTTGGCGACGGGCGGCCCGCCCACGAACTCGCAGACGGGGTGCACGCGACAGGTGCGCCCGTCCTCCCGCCCTTGTCAGTGGCCGCCCGTAGCCTTGAAGGTGTCCGGGCGTCGCTCGTCCGCACGGGATCGCGGGATCGAGAGGTGCAAGGAACATGAGTCAGTACGGGGTGGGCTACCTCCAGCGATTACGCACTGCCGTCGAGAAGTTCGAGAGGGCGTTCAACGCGTGGATGAGCACGCAGGTCGAATCGGACCACATGTCCGCACGCGGCCTCTTTCCGACCGTCTGGACGAAGGAAGGCCAGGATCGGAACGAGGTTCAACGTCTCGAACTCGCGGTCGCGGAGGCTGCCGGCGTGGCAGCGAGCGCGGTTTCGGTAACTGGCGCCTACATTGCGATCGCGGGCATCGGAGCGATAGACCCGATCTCCAACTGGTCGTTCATGTCTGCACCAAAGGCTCCGATTGCACCTCGGGACATTCGCACGACGACCGCCAACGTCAAGGGCAGACTGGACGCGATGATCGTGGACGCAGAGTCCCGCACCGACTCTGACTTGCCGACTTTCGCCCCCGCGCAGTTCCACCCTGTGGTCTGGTCCGGCGCTTCCGCACACTGGACGACGCACCAGTACCGAGTGGCAGTCCGCGAGGCAGCCGAAGGCCTCACAGTCCACTGGAAGGAACGGCTCGGCCGGAACGATGTCGATGACACGGTCTTCTGGCAGCAGACGCTCTCACCCGGTGCGCCGGAACCAGGCAAACCGAAACTCACCTGGCCAGGAGCGTTGGACGACAAGACGGTGAAGAGCATGCGCGGCGGTCTCGAACCGCTCGCGAAGGCACTCAATTTGCTGGCCACCGGCCTGAACCTGACGGTCCGCAACGTGACGACGCATACGCGCACTGAGCTGTCAGAGCAAGAAGCGATGGAACGCCTCGCCGCCTACAGTTATCTCGCGCGACTGCTCGATCGGTGCGAGCCCTCAAGCGCCGACGAAGACCAGCCGGGCGAGTAAGCACAGCCCTTCAGCTACAGACTCGACCCGACTGTGAGGAGCCAGTTCATCCAGGCGACGCCGCCTCCAGCGAGGACGGCGGCGCCGAGGGAGACGAGGACTCCGGTTCGGCCTTTGCCGGCGGTGGCGTAGTTGCCGTGCGCGGTCGCGATGGCCCATACGATCGCGGAGACGATGAGCACGAGCACGGCGACGATGAGGACGAAGGTCAGGAGCGCGCCGACGATGGCGCGGAGGTCGCCAATGCCGCCGAGGCCGTCGAAGTCGGGAAAGACGCCCATTACGCACCAACCTTGACTGTGACGTGGAGGTGGTCGAAGTGGCCGCCGGTGATGGAGGCGGGGTCGTGCATGCCGCCGCCGTTGTAGGGCCGCCAGCCATCAGCGTCGCTGGCGAGGGACCAGATTTGGCCTTGCCAGATGAGGTACTGGACGCCGAGCACGTCGGCGTTGTCTTTCATCCAGTTCGTGACTCGCCAGCCGGCTTCGAGATGCGCGGTGTTGGGGCGTTGGCCGATCTTGTTGCCGAAGGTGATGTCGCAGGCGCGTCCGAGAGGATGCTCGGACTTCGTGCCGGGACGGGGTGAGTAGCAGCCCCAGCCGGTGTCGGGGAACGCGGCGAGGGTCTGCTGGTAGAGGTGCAGCATCCGGGCGGTGATCTTGCCGTTGCTGGTGGGATCATCGACGAGTCCGTCGGGGTCTCCGTCGACGCCGTCTGGCGCGCCAGGCGTGCTGGCGGTGTTGCAGGCGGCTGGTGATCCACTGGTCGCGGTGGGGAGGTTCGCGGCTCCGTGCTGGTTGAGCCAGGCGGCGGCGTCGATGGCTTCGCCATTGGTGCCGCCGGGACGGACCTCGAAGTGCAGATGGGCTCCGGTGCTCATGCCCGAGGAGCCGACATGACCGATGTGCTGCCCGGCGCTCACTCGGTCTCCGGCGTGGACATGGATGCCGTGCTGCCACATGTGCGCGTAGGCGGTCGCGACGGTCTGGCCGTCGATGGTGTGCTCGATGACGATGAGCCCGCCGTAGCCCCCGGAGAACTCCGCAACGGTGACCAGACCATCGGCGGCGGCGAGGATCGGGGTACCGTCGGGTGCGGCGAAGTCGGTGCCGGTGTGCAGTTTCTGTTCCCCGGTAATCGGGTGCGTCCGCATCCCGAACGGAGAGGTCAGCACCCAGGTGCCTTCCGGCAATGGGAACACCACCCGCGACGACGCGGACGCTGGACCACCTGCTCCGAGTCCAGGCCCGCTACTACTGGTGAGGGCGGTGAGGATGCTCTCGGCGACGGGTTCGTAGTTGCGGTAGCGGTCGGGGTAGGCGGAGACTTCGACGGCTTGGGCAGCTTCGCCGGGGTCCATCTGCTGCCAGCCGGGGATGTCGAGTAGGCCGCGCGGTGAGGGGTAGTTCGGGCCGGTCGGGCCGCCGAAGAACGCGCGGGCTTGGTAGGTGGGGTCCATGAGTTCGGCGACGGTTCCCCAGCCGGATTGGGGGCGCATCTGGAACAGGCCGAGGCTGTCGTGATCGGAGCCGTTGCCGTCGTTGGGATAGTTCGCCGACTCTGGGTAGGCGCCGGTGTTGGTGAGCATCCGCAGCGTGGACTCTGTGAGCGCGGCCATGAGCGCGACCTTGATCCCGGGCCGTCCCACGTCGCCCTGGCCGTTGCCGATGGCGATGATCGTGGCCGCGTGTGTGAGCTGCTGACGGTTCAGGGTGAAAGTCTCCCCGTTCGCGGTGGTCACGGTGAGCGAGTCCGGGACGGGTCCGAGGTTCACGGTCCCTCCGGGGGTGGCGCAGTGGGCGGCGGCGGGGTTCATCAGCACACCGATGCCGAGCAGTGCTACCGCGGGCGAGAAGAACATCAGCGCGAGGGCCGCGACGGCGAGTTTGCGGAACACGACGACATCTCTCAGCGCAGCGGGTTGTCGAGCTGCGACAACCGCAACAGGCGGCAGGTCGAATAGGTCGGTGCGCAGACGACGAACACGGTGAACGCCACCTCGTGCTGCGAGGTGACCGGCTGCCCGTTCCAGACGCCTTCACGGTGGCGGGTGCCCTCGATCGTGACCGCGACCGTCCCAGGGGCGAGCTGTCCTGGCTGTGCCTGCTCGACGGCATCGGCCCACGCGCCCGGCACGAATGCCCGGTCGATGGTGAGGTGCTGGCTGGTGGCGTACTGGCGCAGCTCGATCCAGGCGTCCCGGTTCGGCAGGTATGCGGCCACGTCGGAGGCGAGCCCGGCCTGTTCGTCACCGGAGGGGTCTCCGACCGCGAGGATCGCCGAGGTGTAGTCCAGCGGCCACAACCCTGATGCGGTATCCCAGGCGAACAGGGTGGACGCGACACCTTGGGCGAACATCGCCGGATCGGCGGAACGCGGCACCGCTGGCACTCGCGGAGCTCGGGGCGTGCTCGGCGGCACTGTCGGCGGTTCCGTGGTGGCGGACGGGCCAGGTTTCGGATCGTCGGTGCTCGTGGACGTGGTGCGGGGGCCGGTGAGGAGTCCGTAGATGCCGACGCTGGCCAGGAGCAGCAGGACGATGCCGGCGGCGATGAGGGCGACGAGTCGGCGGCGCTTGGGGTCTGTGGGTGCAGGGCTCATGCCGAGCAGGTGCGCACCCGCTGCCCGTGCCGGTGGTCAGAGGGCGCGCAGGCGTGGCCGCATAGCTGTGTCTTCTCGGGCGGCGTGGAGGGTCTCGGCGAAGTGGGTGGTGCCTTCGACGGTGGCGAGGAAGTTGTCGAACTGTTCGTCTGTCAGCTCGGTGGCGAGGGTGTCGGCGTCGTAGTGGGTCCACCAGTTGGCCAGTTCGCCCCAGGTCTGGACGAACGCGCGCAGCGGGTAGCGCACCGGCTGCCCATCGTCAGAAACGACGGGCAGAGGGCGTGGTGTGGTGCGCTTGCCTTTCTTGAGTGACTTCGCGTGGGCGACGGCTGCTTCGGCGCGGGCGTGCAGCTCGGCCTCGCGCCGTTCTCGCGTCACTGAATCGCACTGGGTTGGTTGGAGTCTCCATCGTTTGGAAACGAGGATGGACTCATGCCGAAGGACACCACCCCGGGGAAGCCGACCACGCGTCGCTACAGCCCTGAAGAGAAGGCAGCTGCGGTGCGGCTGGTCAGGACACTGCGTGCTGAGCTGGGCACCGAGCACGGCACGATCCAGCGCGTCGCGTCCCAGCTCGGGTACGGCACCGAATCGGTGCGGTCCTGGGTCCGCCAGGCCGACATAGACGAGGGCCACGTGCCGGGGGTCAGCACGAGCGACGCCGCGCGGATGAAGGCCCTCGAGCAGGAGGTCCGGGAGCTCAAGCGGGCCAACGAGATCCTGAAGAGGGCAGCCAGTTTCTTCGGGGCGGAGCTCGACCGCCAGCACAAGAGGTAGCCGCGTTCATCGACGTCAACCGCGATGATGTCGTCGCGGGCCGGCGTCTGGGGGTCGAGCTCATCTGCAGCGTGCTGCAGGTGGCCCCGAGCAGCTACTACGAGTTCAAGAACCGCCGGCCGTCGGCTCGCGCCCAGCGCGATGAGGTGATGGGCCCGATCGTGCGGCAGCTGTGGGACGACAACTATCGGGTCTATGGCGCCCGGAAGGTCTGGAAGGCTGCACGGCGTGGCGGTCACGACATCGGCCGGGACCAGGTCGCCCGGCTGATGCGCACCGCAGGCATTGAGGGTGTCGGGCGCACCAAGGGGGTCCGCACCACCAAGCCCGATCCGGACGTGCCTCGCCACCCCGACCTGGTGGGCCGCGACTTCACCGCCTCCGCGCCGAACCAGCTGTGGGTCACCGACCTGACCTATGTGCCGACCTGGGCCGGCGTCGCGTACGTCTGCTTCATCATCGACGCCTACTCACGCGCGATCGTCGGGTGGCGGGTCGCATCCCACATGCGGACCACGATGGTCCTCGATGCCATCGAGATGGCCCGTTGGTCACGCGGCACCCAGCTCACCGGTCTGCGGTGTCACAGCGACGCGGGCAGTCAATTTACGTCGATTCGCTACGGCGAGCGCTTGGCAGAGATCGGTGCCGTGCCGTCGATCGGCACCGTCGGCGACAGCTACGACAACGCCCTGGCCGAGACCGTGAACGGCTACTACAAGGCCGAGCTCATCCGCGGTCCCGCACGCGAGAGACGGCCGTGGAGGACCGTCGAGGACGTCGAGCTCGCCACCCTGAGCTGGGTCCACTGGCACAACCAGCGGAGTTCGAGGCGACGTTCTACGCTACGAAACGGACCGACCAACTCCTGGTCGGAATCCAATAGCCCGAGCCTCCATCAGACCCAGTGCGATTCAGAACTAGGGCAAGGTCGGGTCGTGGGGGTCCGTCAGGATGGGTTTCCCCTGTTTCCGTGGTTCATCCACAGCATCATGGCGCCCATCATGGCGAGGCAGCCCAGGGCGTAGAGGAGGCCGCCGGCGCCGAGGCCGCCGGCGGCGATGAGCATTCCGATGACGACGAGCATGGGCACGCACATGAGCCACATCAGCCAGCCGTGACCGTGCCCGGGGCTGGGAGCCGGGGTCTCGGGTGTGGGTGTCTGGGTAGGTTGCGTGAACTGTGCGTAGTCGTTGGACGGTGAGTGCCGCGTGGCCATGGTGGGTCTCCTTCGTATGTTCGTCCCGGGCCGTTTGCCCTGTGTCTTCAGACTCGTCGCCCGATGTGGCGGTATGGCCTTGGGTTGATGAAGGGTGGGTCAAGATGTCGGCCGGGTCACTGGACGACGACTTCGGTGGTTGCTCCGGCATCGGTGGTGCGAAGGACCTTCCCGTCGACGACAACGATGATCTCGACCTTGCCGTCAGTGGTGCGCTCGGCGAACAGGGAATCGGCGGTGCCGATGGTGTCGGGGTGCAGGGTCCAGGTCGTGCCGGCGTCGTCACTTGTCGCCAAGCGTCCAGCGCTGGTGGTGGTGACGATGGTCTGCTCGTCTGCCCACGCGACCAGCACCGCGGTCTCCGGTGGCGTGAGCTTCTGCCAGGTCGCTGCGTCGTCAGTGCTGAGGAGCAGGCCTGCAGCGGTCGTGGCCAGGAGAGTCCCGGAGGTGGGTGAGGCGGCCAGTGCCCGGGGTGGGGCGGCGATGCTGCGGTCTGTCCAAGAGCGGCCGTCCGTGCTGGTGCGCAGGGTCCCGTCGAATCCGGTCACGCCCTTGGGTCCGACGGTGAGGGCATGGAAGTCGGATTCTCCACCTCGCGAGGTGACCTGCCAGCTGAGGCCGCCATCGGCGGAGGTGATGAGCCCGACCGGCTGAGGCAGATCGACCCCGATGCCCGGATGGCCGGAGGCGTAGAAGGTGCCGTTGGGCCCGACAGCGAAGCCCATCAGGTCGATGATCGGCCCGTTCTGGCTCAGCTCGCCCTTGACATGACGGAAGAGCCCTTCGTGGGTGGCCAGCAGTAGCTCGCCAGTCTCCGGGTCTCGCGCAACGGCGTGGATGTGAGTGATGGCGATCGGCGCGTTCGACTCATCCGCTTCCGATGGAGGGCTTGAAGCCGTCCCGGCAGGTCGGGAGCCGGATGCGTCCGGCGCGGTCGTAGCCACGCAGGCGGACAGACCACCGAAGGCGAGGACCAGGGCACCGGCTGACAGCGCCCGCAGCACTGGCCCGTTCACTTGGCATACTCCAGGGCGATCATCATGCCAGCCTCGGCGTGGTAGATGTTGTGGCAGTGGATCATCCAGTCGCCCGCGTTGTCGGCATCGAGGTCGATCGCGAAGGACTGCATCGGCGCCATCAGGACGGTGTCCTTGCGCAGACCAGAGGGCAGCGCGAACGTGTGACCGTGCAGGTGCAGCGGGTGGGTCATCATCGTCATGTTGACGGCGTTGATCCGCAGCCGTTGCCCGGCCGTGACGGTGAGGGGTTCGTTCTTCCCGAACTGGGCCCCATTGATGCCCCACCGGTAGGGCTTCATCGAGCCCTGGAGATTCAGGTCGACGGTCGCATCCGGTGCCTTGGCGGGCAGCTTCGCGGACTCCGCCGGCTGCAACTGGGAACCGATCAGCACCTGCCCGGACAACTCGGGTGGGGTGACATCCGCACCGGGCGCGGCACCGCCCGCGGTGCGGACCAGGGCCATGGCCTGGCCGCCGCTGGTCTTGCCGAACGGCCTGGCCACCAGCGGGAAAGCCCCGTCCTTGAGGGTGACGACCGCGTCGTAGCGTTCGCCCATCCCGATGTAGAAGGCATCGACCTCGCTCGGCTGGACCGCATGCCCGTCGGTGTGCGTGATGGTCATCCGGTGCCCGCCCAAAGCGACGGTGAAGATCGTGTCGGAGGCAGCGTTGATGATCCGCAGCCGGACCTTCTGGCCGGGTTTGGCGGTCAGGACCTCGGGATCGGTGGGGGGTCTGCCGTTGACCAGGAAGAACGGGTATGTGACATCGCCGGCGTCGCCCCACGGCCCGGCACCCATCGACATCCCGCCCATCGAGCCGTGGTCCATCCCGCCCATGTCGCCGGAGGATGCGGTGCCGCCGTCGGCGATGAGCTTCTTGAGCACGGCGTCGGGGGTGGTGCCGGTCCCGTCGATCCAGTCATCGAGGACGACGATCCACTCGGCGTCATATCCGCCTTGTTCGTTGGGGTCGTCGATCACCATCGGTGCGTACAGGCCGCGGTCGAGCTGGACGCCGACATGCGGGTGGAAGAAGTAGGTGCCGGGGTCGGGGACGGTGAACTCGTACACGTACTGGGCGCCTGGCTTGACCGGGTCCTGGGTCAGGCCAGGGACCCCATCGGCGGCGTTGCGCAATCGGATGCCGTGCCAGTGGATGGTGGTGTCCGCGGGCAGCTGGTTGTCCAGCGTGAGCCGTAGGAAGTCACCCGCGGTCGCCCGGACCAAAGGCCCGGGGGCGACGTCTCCGTATGCCCAGGTCGACACCTGCCGTCCGCCCAGGTCGAGGGTGACCGGTTTCGCTGTGAGGGTCTTCTCGATCAGTTTCTGCCCCGGGGACGGCGGGATCGGGGTCGGCGTGCCGAACGTACGGGACGGCGTACCGGTAGACCCGGGCGATGATGTACAGGCGGCTAGGGCCGCGGTCGCGGCGACACCCAGGCCGCCGAGCAGGACGTTGCGGCGGGACAGTAGGGGCGAGGTCATGATGCCTTTCCGGGTCGGGGAGAGAGAGTCAGTGGCCGTCGGCGATCAGACGGCGACGCTGTTCGTACTCCTCGGGGGTGACCTCGCCACGGGCCAGGCCTTCCTTGAGCAGGGTCAGCGGGTCCGGGCGGTCAGCCCCGGCGGTCGTGCGATCGCGTCCGGGAAGCAGTGCCCGGATGACCAGGACGATGACGAGCCAGAACGCGAGAGTGCCGCTCCCCATGATCAACCACATCCACCACTCCATGCCGTAGCCCCACATCATGAGCGTGCTCCTTGCCATTGCCGTCGTCGTGAACCCAGTGGTGTCGACACGATCCATCCTGTGCGGTGTAGGTCGTGATCAGACTCTCGCTGAGTTGAGGTTTGACGAAGATCCGGGACGCGCTACCGACGAGGCGGCGTCGACAGCACGGGTGGGCGAGAACGGTGGGAGAGAATGTCGAGTGTGAGCACCACACACCCAACCCCCGGACCAAGTGTTCTCGTCATCGAGGATGAGAAGACTCTCGCCGGGATGATCGGCGCCTACCTGTCCCGCGCCGGGTACCAGGCTCGCGTCGTGCACACCGGACCGGAAGGGGTGCAGGCGGTGCGTGATCAGACGCCCGACGTGGTGATCCTCGACCTCGGGCTGCCCGGACTCGACGGCATCGAGGTGTGCCGCCAGATCCGCACTTTCACGGACTGCTACGTCATCGTCGTCACCGCCCGCAAGGATGAGATCGACACCCTCATCGGCCTGTCCGTCGGCGCCGACGACTACGTCACCAAACCGTTCAGTGTTCGCGAGCTCGTCGCGCGGGTTCAGACCGTCCTGCGCCGACCCCGCACCGGCACGTCCCGTGCCCATCGTCAGGAGCCGGTGTGGGTGTTCGGGGAACTTCACGTGGACTCGGTTGGCCAGCAGGTCCACCTCGCCGGTGATCCGGTGGCGCTCACCCCCACGGAAAGAGACCTGCTGATGACACTCGCCGAACGGCCCACCATGGCCTTCTCCCGCCGCCAGCTGATCGACGAGGTCTGGGGCGACGACTGGGTCGGTGATGAACACCTGGTCGATGTCCACATCGCCCACCTCCGCCGAAAGCTCGGCGATGACCCGGACACGGCCCGCTACATCAGCACCGTGCGCGGCATCGGCTACCGGATGGGCAAGGGATGAACACCTCACCCGGCGCCCATGCGTCCCACGGCCTCGGGTCCCGACTGCTGGCCGGGCAGTCGATCGTCCTCGTTGCCGGCGCCCTCACCGCCGGACTGGTCGCCACGATCATCGGCCCCCCGATCTTCCACGACCACCTCCTCCAAGCCGGCCACCCGTCGAACTCGCCCGAGCTGGCCCATATCGAGATGGCCTACCGGGACGCCTCACTCATCTCGGTCGGCGTGGGGCTGCTCATCTCCCTGCTGGCCGCCACCGCAGTGACTTGGTTCCTCACCCGGCGTCTGCGACGCCCCTGGACCAAGTAACCCACGCCGCCCGAGAGCTCAGCAGAGGCCACTACGCCACGAGGGTCCCACTGGTCGGTTCCGGCACCGAGTTGGAGACCCTCGCAACCGCGTTCAACACCATGGCGGCCCGGCTCGAAGGGGTCGAGGACACCCGCCGGCGGATGCTCTCCGACCTCGCGCACGAGCTGCGGACCCCGATCGCCACCCTGAGCGCCTACCACGAGGGCCTGCACGACGGCATCGCCTCCCTCGGACCCGACTCCCGCGCCGCCCTGACCGAGCAGACCGAGCGACTCACTCGGTTGGCCGACGACATCGACGAGGTCTCCACAGCCGAAGAAGGCCGCCTCGACCTCGATCTGCACGACCACGCCGTTGCCGACCTGCTCTGGGCCGCCCACGAAGGAATGCGAGAGCGCTACGCCGCCCAGGGCGTCAGCCTCGTCATCGACCCCACGGCGGCAGCAGGCCTCGCCGTGAAGGTTGACCGGCACCGCATCGGGCAGGTCCTGACCAACCTCCTGACCAACGCCCTCCGGCACACGCCACCCGGGGCGACCGTCACCGTCGCCGCCCAACGCGACGGGGCGGAAGTCGGCATCAACGTCACCGACAACGGCGAAGGCATGACACCCGAGCAGCTAGAGCACGCCTTCGAACGGTTCTACCGCGGGGACTCGGCACGCACTCGCGACCGCACCGGCTCCGGCATCGGCCTCACCATCAGCAAAGCCATCGTCGACGCCCACGGCGGCAGCATCACCGCCGCAAGCGCAGGTTCCAGCCTCGGGACCACCTTCATAGTCAGCCTGCCCACGACGCTCAATGACGAGAGCCGTTGAGCAGTACAGCCTGGAGGCCGCCCGCGAGAACGTCGAAGACCTGGCAGGCTGATCGTACTCGGTCCGCGACATTGCAGCCTGCGCTGAAGGATCAAATCGCCAGCAACCAAACGCAGACAAGCCCCCTGTACCCCATGATCGGGAGTATAGTAGAGCGTGAGGCAGGTTCTTCTCATCTGCGGGTCCTCCGGGACGGCCCACCACGGGCGCTCATACACGTACTGCCTTCTCGACGGAGAGCACGTGTGACGAGAGGCCCGCCATGTTCCGCCTTTTCTGGACGATTAGTGTCCACAGCCGCTACTACCTGCGCCGTTACATACCGAGCAACCGGCTGCTCGACGCGATCCGCAGGCGACGCGGTCTCAGATGGGGCATCCCGGCAATGCTGATCGCCGCGCCCTACCTCCTGATCGCGAGCATTTGCACCCGCCTCATCGATGATGGCGGCCCCGGCTGGCTTCACCTCGTCGTATTTTGGGCGATCTGGAACGCGATGAAGTTCGTCATCATGGGACCGGTCAGCCTCGCCCTCCTGGTCCGTGCCCGGACCCAGGAAGCAGTCGCGCGGCGCCGCGCACGCGCTGAGCAGGTCACCCACGACCACTCGATGAATCAGGAACCCGTATCGGCGGGAGCACTCCGATAATTGCGGCGACTAACCCGGATCGTTCACGAGACTCGGGTGTGATCGGCGCGTAGAAGCACGGAAGTGCCTGTCCAGCAGGGCAAACTTGGGTTTGCGACGACTCAAGATCTCCGAACCGGAAGGCACTCCGTAGGTGAAGCGTACTTCGTGGTCTACCGGCTTGTCCGTGACCTCCGATGGTGTCGGCGTGGTGGCCCATGCGGGCAGCGTCGCCACCCGCCTTCTGGCCGACCGGGTCGGCCTCACGTCCGAGTTGTCCAAGGTGATGGTCCGCCGCAACTTCGTCCCCGGTCACGACCGCGGCAGGGTGCTGACCGACGTCGCGGTGATGCTCGCCGACGGCGGGGAGGCGATCGCCGACATCGACGTGCTGCGCCACCAGTCCAGCGTGCTGGGCCGTGTCGCGTCGGCGCCGACGGTGTGGCGGGCACTGGACGAGGTCACACCTGGCCGGTTGAAGAGGATCCAGAACGCGCGGGCGCGGGTCCGCCGCCAGGTCTGGTCCCAGCTGCCTGACGGCGTCCCGGCGAGCAAGGTCGCCGGGACCGATCTTGACGATCTGATCGTGCTCGATACCGACGCGACCATCGTGATCAGCCACAGCGAGAAGGAGAACGCGGCGGCCACGTTCAAGCGGACCTTCGGGTTCCACCCACTCGGGGTGTGGTGCGACAACACGAGTGAGTTCCTCGCCGCCAAGCTCCGCGCTGGCAATGCCGGCTCGAACACCGCCGCCGACCACATCGAGGTCCTCACCGACGCGATCGCGCAGATCCCCGGCACGCACCGCAAGAAGCTGCTCATCCGCTCCGACGGCGCGGGCGCATCGCACAAGCTGCTGGACTGGCTTACCGAGCAGAACCGGGTCCGTGGCCGCAGCGTGGAGCACAGCGTGGGTTTCGCGGTCACCGAGAAGATCCGCGACGCCATCGACCTGGTCCCGAAGAAGGTCTGGACCCCGGCACTGGACGCCGACGGTGGGATCCGCGAAGGAGGTGACGTCGCCGAGCTCACCGGGCTCTTGGACCTGAGCAGCTGACCGACCGGAATGCGCGTCATCGTGCGCCGCGAACGACCCCATCCCGGCGCCCAACTGTCGCTGTTCGAGGAACGTGACGGCTGGCGCTACCAAGCCTTCGTCACCAACACCACGACCGGACAACTGGCTTTCCTCGAGGCCCGGCATCGGGCGCACGCTCGGGTCGAGGACCGGATCCGGCACGCCAAGGACTCGGGGCTGGGGCGGTTCCCGTCGCGGGAGTTCGAGATCAACCGGGTGTGGCTGATGCTGGTGCAGATCGCTGCCGACCTGACCGCATGGACCCGGCTCCTCGCACTGACCGGAGACGCGAAGTCGCTGGCGGCGTGTGAGCCGAAAGCGCTGCGCTGGGCCTTACCCCCGGATCTTGGACACGGGGTGTGATTACGCGGCGGTTGGCAGCGTAGCGGCCCGGCGGGCCTCGTAGGTGGACGGGGAGAGGTAGCCGCACCAGCTGTGACGGCGGCGGGTGTTGTAGCGGACGAGCCATCTGAAGACCTGCCGGCGGCAGGTCAGCTCGTCGGGCCAGCAGGCGGTGTCTTGGAGGACCTCGCGCTTCATCGTGGCGTTGAACGACTCCGCGAGTGCGTTGTCGGCCGACGAGCCGACGGCGCCCATCGACTGGGTGACGCCGAACTTCTTGCAGAGCTGGGCGTAGGCCTTGGAGCAGTAGACCGACCCGTGGTCGCTGTGGAAGATCGCGCCCTTGAGGCTGTCTCGGGTCGCGGCCGCGACGTTCAACGCTTCCTCGACGAGTTCGGTGCGCATGTGGTCGGCGATCGCCCAGCCGGCGAGCCGTCGGGAGTAGCAGTCGATCACGGTCGCCAGGTACAGGTTCGTCCCGTCCGCGAGCGGGAGGTAGGTGATGTCGCCGACGTAGCGCCGGTTGGGGCGCTCGGCGGTGAAGTCGCGCTGGAGCAGGTCGGGGTACTTCTGCCCCGACGGCTCGGGGATCGTGGTCCGCACCCGCCGCCTCTTCACGTAGCCACGGATGCCCTCGGCCCGCATCACCCGCGCGACGCGCTTGTGGTTGACCCGCTCACCGGCAGGGGTGTTGTCGTTGAGCTCGGCGGTGATCCGCGGCGCACCGCAAGTGTTGTCCTCGGCGTGGACGGCCCTGATCCGCTCCACGAGCTCGGCATCGGCCCGAGCTCGCTCTTCGCGTGCCGGGGCTGCCTTGAGCCAGGCGTAGTAGGAGGAGCGCTCGATCTCGACGAGCTCGCACAGTCGCTTCACCTCGAAGGTGGCGGAGTTGTCGGCGACGAACTGGAAGCGACTCACCAGCGCGTCTCCCCGGCGAAATACTTGGCCGCCCGCTGCAGGATCTCCCGCTCGGTGGTGAGCTTGGTGGTCTCGGCCCGCAGCGCCGCGTTCTCGGCCTCCAGTCGGTCGATCTTCTGCTCCGGCGTCTCACCTTCGGGCGCCGAGGAGTTCTTCTTCGACGGCCTGGACTGCAGTGGGCTGGAGGTCAACGTCCCGTCAGCAGCGGTCTTCTTGCCGGTCCCGTAGACCTCGAGCCAACCCCGCAGCGTGCCACGCACGATGCCGAGATCCTCGGCGATGCCGCGGACCGTGGCACCCGGGGTGGACTCGTACAAGTCGACGGCCTGACGACGGAACTCCTCGGAATAGTTCTTCCTAGCCATGATTCCTGGATCATCTCGCTTCCCCAGCAGGTGCTGGATTCAGCGTGTCCAAGAACCGGGGTCAAGCACCGCTACCGCTTCCTTCACGTCCCAGCCCGGCTGACTCACAGCGCCCGCCGACGACGCTTGCGGATACCCGAGTCGTGGCCATGGGCGGCCGCGATCGTCGCAGTCTTCGCCAACATCGCCGCGATCCCACAACCCGCCTGACCCCCCGTCCGCCCACGACATCACGACCCGGAGAACCGCAGCCCGGCAGCGCCAGCCGGCCCAACGTCGTACCCGCGCACCGTCATCGACTCACCCCACGCAGCGATGCCGTCGTCGGCACCGTCATGAAAGACCGGGGCTAATTGCGGCGACCTACAGCCTGGACCGGCTCAGCCGGGTCGTTCCGCAGATCATGGCGGACCTCCACGACGCCGGCGTGATCATCTACACCGCCGACCGAGAACCGCAGCCCCTCGGCGACACGACCACGCTGCTCGATATCCAGATCGCCACGATCCACGCATCTTCCTCCCGGGTCAGGCGCATCAAGCACTGACCCGAGCGCGCCGGCCGCCCGGACGGATCGTGACTCCTTCCACGTCGAGCGCGCGCCGGACCGCCTGTTGACTCACCCCGAACCGCAAGCCGACCTCTATCAGCGTCGAACCACCCTCGTAGAGTTCGACCGCCTCAGTCACGTCGGACTCATCGAGGCCGCGCCTGCGGATCGGGATCGACCGGCGGACAAGATGGGCAGCCACTGTGCGGCGGTGAACACTGAACCGCTCGCCCAACTCAACGAGGGTCGCGCCTTCCCGATACAGGGCCACCAGCTCGTCGACCTGCGCCGGGCGCAGAAAGGTTTGAGCTATCCCAACTGCACGCACCATCCGACCCCGCGAGTCCACAACCGACGGCTCCAAAGGCCGCCAAGAACGCTTGTATACGCCACGCGACCTGCGGGACACCACCGTTTTCAATGCCGAGTAGGGGTTCTCAAACTCTCTACCGAGGTCCACTCTCCTTCCGCGCAGGGCCTCCTCCACGCAGGAGGCCCTTTCGCATGTCACCCCCGCCGGAACGCGGCGACGTCGACCGCCAGCGTGACCTCGACAGGATCGGTGCCGCCCGCGAGATCCTCGAGTCTCTCCGGAGTCACGTGGTGGGCACCGGGACCCATGCGCGCCAGCAGGGCGGCGGTCGCGGCGTCCACCGTGAGGGTGCGGCGCACCGAATGCACCGGCCCGGGAACGAAACCCGTGAACGTCTGCGCCAACCGTTCGGCCTTGTGCGGGTCGACCCGGGGGAGTCCCAGCGCGGTCACCAACTCGGTGAGGTGATCCGGCGCCGGCGTGACCACCACGACGTGGCCACCCGGAGCCAGCACGCGCGCGAACTCCTCGGCGTTGCGGGGAGCGAAGACGTCGAGGACGAGAGCGGCCGCGCCGTCCCGCACGGGCAGCCCCGCCCACACGTCGGCGACCATCGAGGCCAACCGAGGGTGGGCGCGAGCGGCCCGACGGGCGGCGTGGGCCGACAGGTCGAGGGCGACCCCGTGCCGCTTCCGCAGGGCGTCGAGGACGGCGGCGGTGTAGTGGCCCGTGCCTGCGCCGACGTCGACCACCACTCCGTCGGGCAGAGCCAGCGACGTCGCCATCGCGACCAACGCCCGGCTGATCGGGGTGTACGTGCCCGAGTCCAGCACGTCCGCCCGGGCGGCCACCATCGCGGCGTCGTCGGCGGCCGCGCCCGCGGGGCGGCTCAGGAGGTTGACGTATCCCTGCCGCGCGATGTCGAAGCTGTGACCGGCACTGCAGCGCAAGACCCGGTCCTCCACCCCCACGTCCTGGGCACATCGCGGACAGCGGAGCCAGGGGGCGACGGTGGCGAGGGCTGACATGGCGCTCACCCTACGGACCTGAACGACCCGCGAGGCAGGGACGCCGCCTCGACGTGGGGCCGGGGCAGGGGGCACGATGAGCCCATGCCCTCCGACCTGCTCCGCCCGATCCGGGGCGGGACCGTGCTGTCCATGGCCGTCTATCCCGAGAAGGCGGCGCCCGGCCGTCCGCTGACCACGGCGCAGGTGGGCACCGAGGGCCTGGAGGGGGATCGCCGCAAGAAGCGCCCCGTCCACCTCGTCGGCCGCGAGAACGACCCCGACTCGACCCGGGCGAACTTCTTCCTCGACGTGTCCGACGTCGACCTGCAGCGACTCGTGGGCGAGGAGGTGCACGTCGGCCGCGTCGTCCTCCGTTTCACGGAGGTGCCGAAGAACTGCCCCGGGGTGTACGCCGACGTCGTCCGCGCCGGAGTCGTCAACGTCGGCGACGCGCTCTCCTGACGACGCGCCGGAAAACCCCGGTGAGCCGGGCACCCTCGGGCGTCTACCCTGGGATGACGGCCCCGCTGCGGGGCCGTCCCCCTGCGCCGAAGGGCGCGTCGTCCAACCGAGGAGAGCACTCGTGTCAGCCCAGATCACCGTGTCAGTCGCCGGGAGCGAGCGATCGGTGCCGGCAGGCACGACGGCCGCCGACCTGTTCGAGGGGAGCGTCGCGTCGTCGTGGCCCGGGTGGGCGGCGAACTCAAGGACCTCACCTACGAACTGCACGACGGTGATGCCGTCGAGGGCGTCGACATCGCCTCCGACGACGGCCTGGACGTGCTGCGTCACTCGTGCACGCACGTCATGGCCCAGGCGGTGCAGCAGCTCTGGCCCGACGCGAAACTCGGCATCGGCCCCTACATCCGCGACGGGTTCTACTACGACTTCGACGTCGCCGAGCCCTTCACCCCCGAGGACCTGAAGAAGCTCGAGAAGACGATGCAGAAGATCGTCAACGAGGGGCAGAGCTTCCGCCGCCGGGTCGTCTCGGCCGACGAGGCCCTCGCCGAGCTCGCCGGCGAGCCGTACAAGTGCGAGCTCATCGGTCTGGCCCACGGCCCCGGCAGCGGCGGCGCCTCGGATGCCGACTCCGCCTCCGAGGCGCTGGAGGAGAACGCCGAGGGCGCCTCCGTCGAGGTCGGTGGCGGCGAGATCACGATCTACGACAACGTCCGCCGCGACGGGTCCGTGGCCTGGGGCGACCTGTGCCGCGGCCCGCACGTGCCCACGACCAAGCTCATCGCCAACGGGTTCAAGGTCATGCGCAGCGCCGCCGCGTACTGGCGCGGCGACCAGGCCAACGCGCAGCTCCAGCGGGTGTACGGCACGGCGTGGGCGAGCAAGGAGGCGCTCAAGGAGTACCTGCACCGCCTCGAGGAGGCCGAGAAGCGCGACCACCGCAAGCTCGGCGTCGAACTCGATCTGTACTCCTTCCCCGACGAGATCGGCTCGGGCCTGCCCGTGTTCCACCCCAAGGGCGGCGTCATCAAGCGCGAGATGGAGGACTACGTCCGCGCCCGCCACATCGAGGAGGGCTTCCTCTACGTCGGCACGCCGCACATCGCCAAGGAGAACCTGTTCCACACCTCCGGGCACCTGCCGTACTACGCCGACACGATGTTCCCGCCCATGCACGTCGACGAGGAGCGCAACGCGGCGGGCGAGGTGACCAAGGCCGGGCAGGAGTACTACCTCAAGGCCATGAACTGCCCCATGCACAACCTCATCTACCGCTCGCGTGGGCGCAGCTACCGTGACCTGCCGATGCGTCTGTTCGAGTTCGGTTCGGTGTACCGGTACGAGAAGTCCGGCGTCATCCACGGCCTGACGCGCGTGCGCGGGTTCGCCCAGGACGACTCCCACTCCTACGTCACCAAGGAGCAGGCGGGGGACGAGATCCGGCACCTGCTCGACTTCGTCCTCGGACTCCTGCGCGACTTCGGTCTCGACGACTTCTACCTCGAGCTGTCCACGCGCGCGACGAGCGGGCCCAAGGCGGACAAGTTCATCGGCTCCGACGAGGACTGGGAGGAGGCGACGCGGATCCTGGAGGAGGCCTGCACCTCGACCGGGCTCGAGCTCGTGCCCGACCCCGGCGGCGCGGCCTACTACGGCCCCAAGGTGTCGGTGCAGGCACGCGACGCGATCGGTCGCACCTGGCAGATGAGCACGATCCAGTACGACTTCAACCAGCCCGAGCGGTTCGAGCTCGAGTACCAGGCCTCCGACGGCACGCGTCAGCGTCCGGTGATGATCCACTCGGCCAAGTTCGGCTCGATCGAGCGGTTCATGGGTGTGCTCGTCGAGCACTACGCGGGTGCGTTCCCGGTGTGGCTCTCGCCCGTGCAGGTCACCGCGATCCCGGTGGCGGAGGAGTACAACGAGTACCTGTACGACATCGCCGACCGGCTCAAGGCGGCGGGCGTGCGGGTCGAGGTCGACATCTCCGACGACCGCTTTCCCAAGAAGATCCGCAACGCGAGCAAGTCGAAGGTGCCGTTCGTGCTCATCGCCGGTGAGGAGGACCGCGCGGCCGGCGCCGTGTCGTTCCGGTACCGCGACGGCTCGCAGCGAAACGGTGTGCCCATCGAGGACGCCGCCGTGGAGATCCTCACGGCCATCGAGACCCGCGCCCAGGTCGACACGGCGCCCGCCGTGGAGTCCTGACCTGCCTCGTCGAGCTCGAAACGGCGTGTCGTGATGAGACCATGGGCGTATGAAGGCCACGAGAGGCGCAGGTGGTATGCGGGGGTTGAGCGCGCAGCTCACCCGCGTCGCTCGTGCCGAGCCCGACGACGCCTTCAGACTCGGTGCACTCGAGATCGCCTACAACCGTGAACTCGGCCGGGCGGCCGAGGAGGGATTTCTCGACCGCTACGCCGAGGTGTGGTTGCGCGAGCGGGGCCGGTATCCGAGCTGGATCGCCTCGACGGTCGACGGAAACCCGTTGGGGTCGTGCACGATCGCGTTGATGCGGTCCCTTCCTCGGCCGGGGCGCATCCCGCGCTCGTGGGGGCACATGACCAACCTCTACGTGCGCCCCGAGGCGCGTGGACTCGGCCTGGCGAGCCGCCTGCTGGACGAGGCACTGCACTGGTGCGACGCCAAGAACCTGCTGTGGGTGCAGTTGCTCACCAGCGAGGAGGCCCGTCCGCTGTTGGAGCGGCGCGGGTTCACTCCGTGCGGGGAGGCGTTGTTCCGCCGGGAGGGCCCGCGCTGAGTTCGCGGCGGCGCAGTTTGCCGTTGCGGGTGCGGGGCAGGTGGGGGACGAACACCACCTCGCGCGGACGCTTGTAGGCGGCGAGGTCGGCCGCGGCGACCTCGAGGGCGCCGCGCAGGTCCGCCTCGTCGGCCTCCGGTGTCGGGACGACGAAGGCGGCGATCACGGAGACGTCGGTCTTGACCTGCATCGCGGTCACGGCCACCTCGAGCACGCCGTCGACGTGGGACAACGCCGCCTCGACCTCATCGGGGGAGACGCGGTACCCGCCCGCGGTGATCACGTCGTCGGCCCGACCGTGGTAGGTGACGTACCCGTCCTCGTCGAGGCTGACGAGGTCGCTCGTGACGAACCAACCCTGGCGGATCGGCGTCTCGTCGGGGCGGTTCCAGTACCCCAGCATGAGTCCGGGGTCGTCGGCGGACACGGCCAGACGACCGATGTCACCGCGGGGGAGTTCGCGGTCGTCGGGCCCGAGCACCGCGATCCGGCGCCCGGGCTGAGCACGGCCCGGTGACCCCGGCCGCACCGGGACCGACGGCGAGCTGGAGACGAACGTCGAGATCTCGCTCATGCCGAGGGCCTCGAACAGCGGGGTCCCGGTGGCGGACTCCCACGCCGATCGGGTGGCCTGGGGCAGGGCCTCACCGGCGACGAGGCCGTGACGGAACCGGGTGCCGCGCAGTGCGGCGAGCCCCTCGGGGTCGGCGGCGAGCATCTGCCGATAGACGCCCGGGACGGCGGCGAACATCGTGGCGTCCGTGGCGCGGATGAGCCGTCCCCACAGGCTCCGATCCCGCTCACCGGTGACGACGACGGCGCGGGCTCCGCACGCCCAGGGGTCGGTCAGGCCGACGCCGAGGGTGTAGGTCCAGTTGAAGGCGCCGGCGTGCAGCACGACGTCATCCGACCCGATGCCGTACCAGCCGTCGTACATCGGCCGCCGCCCCCACGCGGAGCGGTGCGCGTGCAGGACGCCCTTGGGGCGGCTCGTCGTCCCGGAGGTGTAGACGAGGAACGCCGGGTCGTCGGCAGCGGTGTCGGCGTAGGGGATCCGCCGGTCGGAGGCCCGCCGGCGCGCCACGTCGGTGGGCGTGAACCGGAGGATGCCCGGCGCCTCGAGATCACCGTCGTCGACGATGGCCGCCGCGCCGGAGTCCTCGAGCAGGAAGGCCGCCTCGGATCGCGTCAGTTGCGCGGAGGAGGGCAGCGAGACGAGCCCGGCCGCCATCGCCCCGAAGTGGACGATCGCGTAGTCGCTCGTGTCGCCGAGGCGGATCATCACGCGGTCGCCCGGCGTGAGCCCGGCCTCGAGCAGTCCGGCTGCGACGGCGCGGACGGCGTCGTCGAGCTCGCCGAAGCTCCACCGCTCGACCCCGGCGTCCGTGCCGGCCTCCAGACCCGCGAGTCCCTCCCTGCCGTGGACCACGAGCAGTGCGGTCTCCTCGGGTCGCTCCCGCGCCGCGTCGAGGCAGTAACGGGTGAGGTTGAAGCGGGGAGGAGGTCCGGTCGGCGTGGACATGGGCACCAGTGAACCGCACGAGGCGCGCGGGTCGGTCAACCGCGGGGGAGACGCCGGGCACTGAACACCGGGCGCGGCAACGGGTCGCGGAAGTGGTGGGTGTGCGCCACGAGGACGAGCACCCAGCCCGCGGTCCACGGGATCACGGAGAGCTCGTCCAGACCCGCGACGCGCAGCAGAGCCGTGAGGAGGATGAGGACGAAACCGACGAGTGCCGGGATCCGCACGTGCAGCCGCCCGACGCCGCGTCGTGCGGGCGCGCGGGTCATGACCGCGACGACGAGCCCGCACAACGCCCCGATCGTCAGGACATGGGAGACGGAGGTCGAGGTCAGCACGGTCGGGGGCAACCAGGCCAGGGTGAGGCGGGTCAGGTTCCACAGGACGAGACCGACCGGCAGGCAGGTGTAGGCGACGAGCGTCATCGCGGCGAGGCCGTCGTGGCGCGCCGCCCGCCACGGCCACGTGCGCATGTGCCAGGCGATGAGCAACCCGGCCACGAGCCCCAGGACCGCGGAGACCGGGCGGACACCGCCGGCGAGGATCGCCGCGCCGAGGGTGAGCAGGAACGGCAGGCGACCGTAGCGCGACGGCGGCGTCGGTGGGTTGCCGACGCGTTCGTCGGCCGTGGACAGGAACGCCGGCACCATCCGCCCGCCGACTCCGGCGAGCAGGAGCGAGAACAGCAGGATCAGCGTCTCGCCGGGAGCGAACCCCACGGGCCGGGTCATGAGGGCCGAGCCGAACCAGGCCGAGGCCGTCCCCGCGACCCCGCAGAACGCGACGACCGCGCAGGGGTAGAGGCCGATCCGGGCCGGCGGGCGTCCGCTGCGCACCAGCTCTCGCGTGACGATGACCACGACCCACCACAGGAAGGCGCCCGTCGCGAACGCGAAGGCCCAGCGCGGCAAGGCGTTCGGCGGCAGGAGCATCACCCCGCGGGCCAGGACGTACAGCGCCGCGAGCACCATGACCGGTCGGCCCGCGACCGGGGCGCGGCCCGTCCAACTCGTGCACGCGGTCGGCACGTAGCCGGCCAGGGCGCCTCCGCCGATGGCGAAGAACATCTCGTGCGCGTGCCAGCCGGGTGGCCGGGCGGGGGCGATCCACCACCACCAGGGCACGACGAGCGCGGCATACAGGGCGAGCAACGCGAAGAGGACACGCGAGGACGCGAGCCACGGACCGTGCCCGGGCCAGGTGGTCGGTGCGGGGGGATCGCCCATGTCCCCCTTCCGGTCGCTCCTGCCGCGGGCCCGTGACCGGCGGCGCTGCGATGCTAACGAGCGCTCGGGGCGGCGCGCCGGCGTTCGCCGCGGAGTGCGGCCGTTGGTCCCGACCGGGGCCGGCACCACCTACGATCGAAGGCATGCAGACGCCGGAAGCTCCCGAGGAGGCCAGCAAGTTCGCCCGGGTCAGGGACGGGTTCCAACGCTTGTGGACCCCGCACCGGATGGCCTACATCCGTGGTGAGAAGCCGACGGCGCGGCCCGGTCCCCGCGCGAAGGCGACCTCCCCGGAGTGCCCGTTCTGCTCCGCACCGGGGCGCTCGGACGAGGAGGGGCTCATCGTCCACCGCGGTGAGCACTGCTATGTCGTGCTCAACCTCTTTCCGTACAACCCCGGGCATCTGCTCGTCTGCCCCTACCGTCACGTGCCGCGCTACCTCGACCTCACCGATGAGGAGACCCTGGAGTTCACCGCCCTCACCAAGGACGCGGTGCGGGCGATCGAGACCGCGTCGAACCCGATGGGGTTCAACCTCGGCATGAACCAGGGCGCGGTGGCGGGTGCCGGCGTCGAGGCGCATCTGCATCAGCACGTCGTGCCCCGGTGGGGTGGGGACATGAACTTCCTGCCGATCATCGCCCAGACCAAGGCCCTGCCCAGTCTGCTCGAGGACACCCGCCAGGAGATCGTCGAGGCCTGGCCGCACACGGCGACGCCGAACCGGTAGGCGCCGGCGCGGCCACCGGCTCGGCGTCGGGTCGTGAGGTCGGCGAGACCCTCAGACCTTGGCGTGGTCGGCCACGAGGTGGGCCGGCATGAGTTCGTAGCCGGTCATCGAGCGTTCGAACACGCCCGCACCCTGGGTGATCGAGCGCAATTCGACGGCGTACCGGGTCAGTTCGGTCTGCGGCACCTCGGCGGTGACGACCGTGAACCCGGCCTGGTCGGCGGGGGCGCTGCCTTGGATGCGTCCGCGGCGGCCGCTGATGTCGGTCATGACGGCACCGAGGTGGTCGTCCGGCACGGTGACGGTGAGCAGGTCGATCGGTTCCAGCAGCGCCGTCGCACCGGACTCGGCGGCAGCCTCCTTGAGCGCGAGGGAGCCGGCGAGCTGGAAGGCGGCGTCGGAGGAGTCCACCGAGTGCGCCTTGCCGTCGAAGAGGGTCACCCGCACGTCGACCATCGGGTAGCCCGCGACGACGCCCTTCTCCAGTTGGGCGCGGACGCCCTTCTCCACGCTGGGGATGTACTGGCGCGGCACGGCGCCGCCCACGACCTTGTCGACGAACTCGAACCCGGCACCGCGGTCGAGGGGTTCGACCTCGATCTCGCAGATCGCGTACTGGCCGTGGCCGCCGCTCTGCTTGACGTGACGGCCCTTGGCCTTGGCCGGTCCGACGAAGGTCTCGCGCAGCGCGATCCGCAGGGGGACGACCTCCACCGAGACGTCGAACTCCTGCTGGAGTCGGGTGAGGACGAGGTCGAGGTGGGTCTGGCCCATCGTCCACAGCACGATCTGGGAGGTCTCGGCGTTGTGCTCGACCCGCAGCGACGGGTCGCTCCCGGCGAGCCGCTGGAGGGCGCCGGGCAGCTTGTCCTCGTCCGTGCGGGAGGCGGGCTCGACGGCGGCCGGCAGGAGCGCCTCCGGCATCGTCCAGGGAGCCACGACGACCGGGTTCTCCTTGGGGCTCAACGTGTCCGAGGTCGCCGCGCCCGGCAGTTTCTGCACGACGACGAGCTCGCCGGCGATAGCGGAGTCCTTGGGGCGCAGGGCCGAGCCGAGCGGCGAGGCCAGCGGGCCGACGCGCACGTCGTCGTCGTGGTCGGGGTGACCGGCGACCTCGGCGCCGGTGAAGCTGCCCAGGTGGCCCGACACGTGCACGACGTCGTCCTGACGCAGGGTTCCGGAGAACACGCGGACGAGGGCCACGTGGCCGACGTAGGAGTCGTTCGTGGTCTTGATCACCTCGGCCACGAGCGGGGCCGCGGGGTCGACGACGATCTCGGGAGCCTCCGCACCGGCGATCGTGTACGCCGTGGGACGGGTGGCGAGCGTGGGCGGCGGGAAGGCCGCCTTGATGAGGTGCAGCAGCACGTCGATGCCGGCGCCGGTGCTCACGCTCACGGGGACCACGGGGTGGAAGGACCCGCGCGCCACGGCCGTGAGCAGGGCCGACTCGACGACGTCGAAGCCGATCTCCTCGCCACCGAGGTAGCGGTCGAGCAGGCCGTCGTCCTCGGCCTCCTGGATGATTCCCTCCAGCAGCGGGCCGTGGTAGGTGTCGAAGAAGCCGATGTGCTCCTCGGCCGTCGGGCGCACCACGCGCTCGGCGCCGGTGTAGTCGTGCACCTCGCCCAGGACGAGGTCGACGATGTGCTCGAGCTCGCCGGGGGCGCCCATGACCGGGACACCGAGCGGCATGACACCCTCGCCGAAAGCGCTCTGGGCGTCCGCGACCGCGGTGTCGAAGTCGGCGTTCGGCGTGTCCAGCTTGGTGAGGACGACCGCCAGGGGAGCACCCACCTGCTTGCACTCGTGCCACAGCGCGCGGGTGGTGGCGTCGACACCGTCGGCGGCCGAGATGACGAACACGGCGGCGTCGGCAGCGCGGAGTCCGGCGCGCAGTTCACCGACGAAGTCGGCGTAGCCGGGAGTGTCGATGAGGTCGACCACCAGGTCGCCGTCACTCACGCAGGCCACCTCGAGAGTGGTGGATCTGCTGCCGTCCCGGTTCGGCGGCCGGTGCCCGGGCGTGGTCGTCGTGATGAGGTGATCGAACAGGCGGGTCTTTCCCGATCCGCTCGGTCCGACCAGCACGACGTTGCGCAGGGCCTCCGGAGAGGTGACGACGGGGGAGCTGGTGGCGTGGTCTTGTCTGCCCATGACTCACTGTGCTCCCGCGCGCGCGGGAGCGCCCAGGACCTTGGTCATGACTGATCGGCCACATCCGATCCGCCTGCCGGACACACGCTCCGAGCCCCCGGCCTGCGGCCTCGCGTCGACGGAAGGCCACGGGGCGCAGTTAGGCTGACCCCACCATGTTGAGCCGTTTCGCGCAGGCGTTCGTCCGCCGCCTCCTCACCCCCTGGCACGACTCCTCCTCAAGATCGGGATCGGTCCCGACACCGTGACGGTCGTGGGGACCATCGGCGTCGTCGCCGGAGCGCTGTGGTTCTACCCGCGCGGTGAGTTGTGGTGGGGCACCCTCGTCATCACGCTGTTCGTCTTCTCCGACACCCTGGACGGGACGATGGCGCGGCTGTCCGACCGCACCAGCCCCTGGGGTGCGTTCCTCGACTCGACCCTCGACCGGTTCGGTGACGCCGCCGTGTTCGGTGGCCTGCTGCTGTACTTCGCCTCTCGCCCCGACGGTCACCGCACGGCCTGGTTCGCCCTGGCCTGCCTCGTGTTCGGGTTCATGGTCAGCTACGCCCGCGCCCGCGCGGAGGGTCTCGGCCTGGAGGCCAAGGGCGGCATCGCCGAACGCGCCGACCGGCTCGTCGTCGTGCTCGTGGCCACCGGTCTGACGGGCCTGTTCGGGTGGCCCGACATGGTGCTCACCGTCGTCCTCGCGCTGCTGGCCCTCGCCAGCGCCGTCACGGTCGTGCAGCGCATGCTCGCCGTGCGGCGCCAGGCACTGAGAACCGCCTGACCGGCACCCGCCCCGGCCGTAGACTCGCCAAGCCGCAGCGCAGACCGTCGCTGCGGTTCCGCCGACCTGAAGAGAGTCACCGTGACCCCGAGCGACACCCCTGGTTCCGCCACCACCACCAGCACGACCGGCACGGCCCGCGTCAAACGGGGCATGGCCGAGATGCTCAAGGGCGGCGTCATCATGGACGTCGTCACCGCCGAGCAGGCCAAGATCGCCGAGGACGCCGGTGCCGTCGCCGTCATGGCACTCGAACGGGTGCCCGCCGACATCCGCGCCCAGGGCGGCGTCTCGCGCATGAGCGACCCCGACATGATCGACGGCATCATCGAGGCCGTCTCCATCCCCGTCATGGCCAAGGCCCGCATCGGGCACTTCGTCGAGGCACAGGTGCTGCAGAGCCTCGGGGTCGACTACGTCGACGAGTCCGAGGTGCTCACCCCCGCCGACTACGAGAACCACATCGACAAGTGGGCCTTCACCGTGCCGTTCGTCTGCGGCGCGACCAACCTCGGCGAGGCCCTGCGCCGCATCACCGAAGGCGCGGCGATGATCCGCTCCAAGGGCGAGGCCGGCACCGGTGACGTCTCCAACGCCACCACGCACATGCGCAAGATCCGCGGCGAGATCAACCGGCTGCGCACGATGGAGACCGACGAGCTGTACGTCGCCGCCAAGGAACTGCAGGCGCCGTACGACCTCGTCAAGGAGGTCGCCGAGGCCGGCAAGCTGCCCGTGGTCCTCTTCACGGCCGGTGGCATCGCCACCCCGGCCGATGCCGCGATGATGCGCCGGCTCGGCGCCGAAGGCGTGTTCGTCGGCTCGGGCATCTTCAAGTCCGGCAACCCCGCCCAGCGCGCGGCGGCCATCGTCAAGGCCGCGACCTTCTACGACGACCCCGACACGATCGCCCAGGTCAGCCGTGGTCTGGGGGAGGCCATGGTCGGCATCAACGTCGACGACATCCCCGTGCCGCACCGCCTCGCGCAGCGGGGTTGGTGACTCCTCCCGCCCACCGCACACTCACGCCGAAACCGCCGCCGATAGGTGGCGGTTTCGGCGCGTTCCGGGGCTTGCATCCCGAGCCCACGTGCCGATGGGCGGGTATGACCCACAACGACGTCCCCCACGATCGCTTCGAGTACCAGGAGATGATCGTCGGGATCGCGCACCGCCGTACCGGCCCCACGAACTTCCGCCGCTTCACCACCCGTCACGGGCACAGCCTGCAGATCGGTGAGGTGCGCTCGCCGATGGCCGCGCTCAACGAGATGGGCGACGAGGGCTGGCAGGTCGTCCGCGAGCAGCCCGTCGTGCACGAGCAGCACCCGTGGGTGGTCGCCGAGTTGCAGGAGGCCGACGCCGACGTCGTCAGCGTGTCGAGTTCTCGGGAGTACCTGCTGGTGCGCCGGGTTCGTGCCGGCGAGGCGCAGGCGTCGTAGGCGCTCCGGCGTGAGGGGTAGTCTTCGCGCTCGTGACCACTCCCAGGATCGGTGTCCTCGCAGTTCAGGGTGATGTACGTGAACACGCCGCCGCGTTGAGGGCATGTGGCGCCGAGGCCGTGCTCGTGCGTCGCCCGGCCGAACTCGACGCACTCGACGGGATCGTCCTGCCGGGAGGCGAGTCCACGACGATCGACAAGCTCATGCGGGCCTTCGGCCTCTTCGAGCCGCTCGCGGACCGGATCGCCGCGGGCCTGCCGGTGTTCGGGTCGTGCGCGGGCATGATCCTGCTCGCCGACCGCCTCGTCGAGGCCCACCGGGGCCAACGCACCCTGGGCGGCATCGACATGCTGGTCCGGCGCAACGCCTTCGGGCGTCAGGTCGACTCCTTCGAGGCGGATCTCGAGGTGGCCGACGCGCGCTTCACCTCCCCGGTGCACGCGGTCTTCATCCGGGCGCCGTGGGTCGAGGAGATCGGCGCCGGGGTCGAGGTGCTGGCGTCGGTGGACTTTGGTGGCGGGTCGCGGCCGGTGGCGGTCCGTCAGGGACGCGCACTCGCGACCTCCTTCCACCCCGAGGTCACCGGGGACCTGCGTTTCCACGAGATGTTCGCGCGGATGACGCGGTAGCGGGCGCTCCCGCTTTCGGGCATGGTTTCGACGGAGGCGGAGCCGACCCTTAGGATTCGACGAGGTTTCGACGAGTTTCACGGGGGACGACGACCCCGAGACGCGTTCTCCCCGATGGTCGAGGGCGCGACACCGCACAGCGACGGACAGGGAGATCACGATGAGCGGTCACTCCAAGTGGGCGACGACCAAGCACAAGAAGGCGGCGATCGACGCCAAGCGCGGCAAACTCTTCGCCAAGCTCATCAAGAACATCGAGGTCGCCGCCCGCACCGGCGGCGGTGACATCAACGGCAACCCGACCCTCTTCGACGCCGTCCAGAAGGCCAAGAAGAGCTCGGTGCCCAACGACAACATCGACCGCGCCGTCAAGCGCGGCTCCGGCGCCGAGGCCGGCGGCGCCGACTGGCAGACGATCATGTACGAGGGCTACGCGCCCGGTGGTGTCGCGGTGCTCATCGAGTGCCTCACCGACAACCGCAACCGCGCCGCCACCGAGGTCCGGGTCGCCCTCACCCGCAACGGCGGAAACCTGGCCGACCCGGGCAGCGTCTCCTACAACTTCGCCCGCAAGGGCGTCGTCATGGTGCCCAAGGCGCAGAAGGACGGCGAGATCGGCGAGGACTCCCTCCTCGAGGTCGTGCTCGACGCCGGCGCCGAGGAGGTCGAGGACTACGGCGACAGCTTCCGCATCCTGTCGGAGGCCACCGACTTCGTCGCGGTCCGCACCGCGCTGCAGGAGGCCGGCGTCGACTACGACAGCGCCGAGGCCGAGTTCGTCCCCAACCTCGTCGTCCCCCTCGACGCCGACGGCGCCCGCAAGATGATGCGGGTCATCGACGCCCTCGAGGACAGCGACGACGTGCAGAACGTGTACGCGAACGGGGACGTGAGCGACGAGGTCGCGGCCGAGCTGGACGAGGACCAGGACTGAGGTCTCCTCTCCCGGGTATGTCGTGACCGGTTGTCACCGGGTGTCCCCGTAGAGTGGCGATCGAACAACTGTTCGCCATCGACGAGGGGAGTGACGCATGCGCGTGTTGGGCGTCGACCCGGGGTTGACGAGGTGTGGTCTGGGTGTCGTCGACGGGGGCATGGGCCGGCCGCTGCGGATGGTGGCGGTGGGGGTCGTGCGGACGCCGGCCTCGGACGGGATCGGTGAGCGGCTGTTGGCGTTGCAGGTCGAGCTGGAGCGGTGGGTGGAGGAGTACTCGCCGGATGCGATCGCGGTGGAGCGGGTGTTCGCGCGGGGCGATGTGAGCACGATCATGGGGACGGCTCAGGCGAGTGCGATCCCGATGTTGGCGGCCGCGCGGCGGGGTCTGCCTCTGGCGATGCACACCCCTAGTGAGGTCAAGGCCGCGGTGACGGGCAACGGGCGGGCGGACAAGGCGCAGGTGACGTCGATGATCACGCGCATCCTCAAGCTGACCGAGGCGCCGCGTCCGGCCGATGCGGCGGACGCGTTGGCGCTGGCGGTGTGTCACGTGTGGCGTGGCGGTGCGCGGTCGCGGATCGAGGAGGCCGTGGCCGTGGCGGCCCGGCGTCAGGGTGTGGGAGGTCGTCGATGATCAGCAGTCTGTCGGGCACGACGCGGCACGTCGGGCTGGACCGGGTGGTCCTCGAGGTCGGCGGTGTGGGGTTCACGGTGTTCACGACGCCGACCACGGCCGCGGCCCACCACCTCGGGCGGGAGGCGACGCTCGCGACCTCTCTCGTGGTGCGCGAGGACTCCCTGACGTTGTTCGGGTTCGGATCCGGCGACGAGCGCGACCTGTTCGAGACGGTGCAGACCGTCTCGGGGGTCGGGCCGCGCCTGGCGCTGGCGATGCTCGCGGTGCTTCCCCCGGACACGTTGCGCCGGGCCGTGTCCTCCGGTGACGTGGCCACGCTGACCAAGGTGCCGGGCATCGGCAAGAAGGGTGCCGAGCGCATCGTGCTCGAGTTGCGCGACAAGATCGCGGCCCCGCCGCAGGGCGCGGGGGCGCTACGGCGCCGGTGCCGGTCTCCGGCGATGCCACGCGGGACCCGGTGCGCGAGGCGCTCGTCGGTCTGGGATGGAACGCCAAGCAGGCGGATTCGGCCATCGACGCCGCGATCGCCCGCGAGGGTGAGGGCGCCGGCGTGCCCGGCCTGCTCAAGGCGGCACTGCGGGAGCTCGGCCGATGACCGGTCCGGACGTCGACCCCTCCCCGGAGCCGGAGTGCGCCGACGGCTCCTACGACGCGACCGCGCGCATCGTCGACCCGTCGATCGAGGGGGACGAGGAGCGCGTCGAGGCGGCACTGCGACCCCGGCGGCTCTCGGAGTTCCCCGGACAGCCGCGGGTGCGTGAGCAGCTGGCGCTCGTGCTGGAGGCCGCCCGTCGCCGCGGCGCCCCACCGGACCACATCCTCCTGTCCGGGCCGCCCGGCCTGGGCAAGACGACGCTGGCCATGATCACCGCGGCCGAACTCGAGGCGCCGATCCGCATCACGAGCGGGCCCGCGATCCAGCACGCCGGGGATCTCGCGTCGATCCTGTCCTCGCTCACCGAGGGCGAGGTGCTGTTCCTCGACGAGATCCACCGCATGAGCCGCCCGGCCGAGGAGATGCTCTACCTGGCCATGGAGGACTTCCGCGTCGACATCATCGTCGGCAAGGGGCCCGGGGCCACGGCGATCCCGCTCGAGCTCGCGCCGTTCACGGTCGTCGGGGCGACGACCCGCGCCGGGCTGCTCCCCGCGCCGTTGCGTGACCGCTTCGGGTTCACCGGTCACCTCGACTTCTACGACACCCGCGATCTGGAGACGATCCTCGTGCGCTCGGCGGGCCTGCTGGGCATCGAGGAGGACGCGGCCGGCATCCACGAGATCGCCCGCCGATCGCGGGGCACACCGCGCATCGCCAACCGTCTGCTGCGGCGGGTGCGGGACTGGGCGCAGGTGCACGGGAGCCACATCGTCGACCTCGGCGCCGCGGAGGCCGCGCTCGCGCTGTTCGACGTCGACGAACGCGGACTCGACCGGCTGGACCGCGCCGTGCTCGAGGCGTTGTGCAGCCGCTTCGCGGGTGGACCGGTGGGGTTGTCCACCCTCGCCGTGGCCGTGGGGGAGGAGTCGGACACCGTCGAGACCGTCGCCGAGCCGTACCTGGTGCGCGAGGGGTACATGCTCCGCACCCCGCGCGGCCGGATGGCGACGGCACGCACGTGGGAACACCTCGGTCTGCGGCCCCCCGCCTCCACCGCTGCCGGCCTGCAACAGGCGCTCCCGATCGAGGATCCGGCCCTGCCGCAGCAGGGCGACTGAGCTGCGAGGACACGCGCGCGACGGGGATCTCCCGCGCCCGATGCGCGCGGCGTGTTGGCGTATGACGATGAGCGTCACCTAAACTCGATGAGGCGCTCCTTGATCGGAGGGCCGTCTGGTGAGGCGAGGGGGTGCCCGCCGGTTCGACCGAGGGCGCCGCGCGTGACGGGGTGCCCACCACGACGACGAGGATCTCGATGGATTCACTGCTCGGCCTGCTGCCCTTGCTGCTCCTGGTGGCGCTGATGATCTGGATGATCGTCTCCCAACGCCGCCGCCAGCGTGAGGTGGCGCAGATGCAGGCGTCCCTCGCCGTCGGTGACGAGGTACTCACCGTGGGCGGGATCATCGGACGGCTCGTCTCCGTCGAGGGTCCCGTGCTCGGCCTCGAGGTCAGCCCCGGCGTGGTCGTGCGCGTCGACCGCCGCACGGTCTCCGGTCGCACCAGCGACGTCCCGGCGTTCGGCACGACCGGCCTCACCGATCCCACGCACGACACGACGCACGAGGACACGACGGGACCCACGGACGACGTCCGCTCGGACCGTCCCGACACTCCGCGACAGGACTGAGCATGGCCAAGGTGAACACCCGATCGGCCTGGCGATCCCTGGCCGCGATGGCCGCGATCCTGCTGGCCCTGGCGATCGCCGTGGGTTCGGCGGTCCAGTGGGGCGGGGGTCAACCGACCCCCAAGCTGGGTCTGGACCTCGAGGGCGGCACGCAGATGGTGCTGGCGCCCCAGGTGGGTGAGGGACAGAGCGTCAACGAGCAGCAACTGGCCCAGGCGGTCGACATCATCCGCGCCCGCGTCGACGGCCAGGGTGTGGCCGAGGCCGAGGTCGCCACGCTGGGCAGCAACGTCGTCGTGGCCGTGCCCGGTGAGATGAACCGCGAGCAGGAGGAGGCGCTGCGGCAGTCGTCGCAGATGCGTTTCCGGCCCGTGCTCGCGGTGCTCCCCGCGCAGCAGGCGCCGGCGCCGACGCCCGGCGTCACGGGCGAGCCCACCGAGGCCCCGACCGGCGATGCCACCGAGACCGTCGCTCCGACGGGATCGCCCAGCCCCGCCGCCACGCCGACCGGGTCCCCGACGGCGTCCGGCACACCGGCCGAGCCCGCCCCCACCACGACGGCCGACGTCGTCGCACCCCAGGCGCTCACCCGCGCCGGTGCTCCGGCCGTCGACGCCACCCCGAGCCCGACCCCCACGAGCACGGAGTCGCCGGCCGCCTCCGAGCCCGCCGCGGAGCCCACGACCCCGGCCTCGGACCCGACCGCCCTGCTGCACCAGCCCAAGCTGGAGGAGGTCGCTCCGGGGCTCACCCGCATCACGGCGGCCGATCGTCAGGACCCGCAGAAGCTCATCGAGTACGCCACCAACGAGGCGTGGATGTCGGTGCCGCAGTACATCGAGCAGATCCAGGCCCTGGACTGCACGAAGCCGCAGGAGAGCGACTCCGCGGTCGACCCCGATCTCGCGACGGTCGCCTGTGACACCTCGGGTGCGGCCAAGTACCTGCTCGGCCCGTCGGTCATCGACGGCGACCAGCTCGCCGACGCCAGCGCCGGACCACGCACGAACAACCAGGGTCAGCCGATGCCCGGCTACCAGGTCAACCTGCGCATGAAGGGTGAGGCGGTCGAGCCCTACCGCATCATCAGCACCTACATGCTCGGGCTGCAGGAGCCGCGCAACCAGCTCGCCACCGTGCTCGACGGCCGCGTGGTCTCGGCTCCCTACTTCCAGGGCCCGATCCCCGACGGTCAGGCCGCCATCAGCGGCGACTTCGACAACGATGGCGCGCAGGCGCTCGCCGACCAGCTCAAGTTCGGTGCGCTGCCGATGTCGTTCACCGTGCAGAGCTCGGAGCAGATCAGCCCGACCGTGGGCGCCGACCAGCTCCAGCTCGGGATCATCGCCGGTCTCATCGGACTCGGCCTGGTCATCGTCTACTTCTTCGTGCAGTACCGCGTGCTCGGCATCGTCACCACGGCCTCGTTGCTGCTCGTGGCGCTGGTGACCTACCTGCTGCTCACGCTGCTGGGCTGGCACTACAACCTGCGCCTGACGATGGCCGGTGTCACCGGTGCCATCGTGGCGATCGGAACGACCGCCGACTCGTTCATCGTCTACTTCGAACGTGTCCGCGACGAGGTCCGCGATGGGCGCGCGGTCGGATCGGCCGTGCTCACCGGGTGGGGACGTGCCCGCCGGACGATCCTCATCTCCGGCGCGGTCAACTTCCTCGCGGCCCTCGTGCTCTACATCCTCGCCGCGAGCAACGTGCGGGGCTTCGCGTTCATGCTCATGCTCACGACGATCATCGACCTCCTCGTCACGTTCCTCTTCACCTTCCCGATGCTGACGGTCCTCACCCGCACCACGTTCTTCGGTGAGGGCCACCCCATGTCCGGCTTGTCCGCCGAGAGTCTGGGCGTCGATCGTTCCCGGTACCTGGGGCGTGGTCGCTTCGGTCGCCCGGGGCAGCGCAACGGGTCCACGACAGCCGGTGGTTCCGGCGTGGGTGAGGCCGATGCCGATGCCGACCAGGTCGGCTCCACCCCGAGGAGGGACGCATGAGCCGGTTCAGCGACTTCGGTAACGACCTCTACACCGGGCGGCGCTCGATCGACTTCGTCGGTCGCGCCAAGCGGTGGTACACCGCCTCGCTCGTGTTGCTGCTGCTGACGGTCGGAGGCATGGCGATCCGGGGGTCAACCTCGGGATCGAGTTCACGGGGGTTCGGACTTCCGCGTGCCGGGGGTGAGCAACCTCGAGAACTTCGAGATGCGGGCCACCGACGTCATCCGCGAGGTCGGCAAGGTCGACCAGGCGTCGGTCACGCGGGTCGGTGCCGACGGTCTGCGCGTGCAGACCGAACGGTTCGACGACCGTCGCGCGATCGATGTACGCGACGGTCTGGCCCAGGAGTTCGGTGTACCCGGCGACACCGTCGCCAGCTCGGTCATCGGCCCCTCCTGGGGTGCGTCGGTGACCAACGACGCGATCCGGGCTCTGCTGCTGTTCCTCGTGCTCGTCTCGGTGGTGCTGGCGTTGTACTTCCGCACGTGGAAGATGGCGGTGGCCGCCCTGGTCGCGCTGGTGCACGACATCGTGTTCACCGTGGGCATCTACGTCCTCGCGGGCTTCGAGGTCACCCCGGCCTCGGCGATCGGATTCCTCACGATCCTCGGGTATTCGATGTACGACACGGTGGTCGTCTTCGACAAGGTGCGTGAGAACACCGACGACGCCTTCAGACGCGGGAATCTCACCTACGACGAGGCGAGCAACCTCGCTGTCAACCAGACCCTGGTCCGCTCGATCAACACCTCGGTCGTCGCGTTGCTGCCGGTGGCGGCCATCCTCATCCCGGCCTGGATCATCATCGGACCGGGCACGCTGCGCGACCTGTCGCTGGCGCTGTTCATCGGTATCGCCGTGGGCACCTACTCCTCGATCTGCATCGCCACGCCCCTGTTGGTGGACCTGCGCCGCCGGGAGAAGTCCGTGGTCGCCCTACGCGAACGGGTGGAGCGCAACCGCGTGACCGCACCGACACACGCGGAGGACGCCGGCACCACGGGTGTCGTCCAGGCGCCGGTCGGGGCGAGCGGTGGCTCCTCGGCGGTCGCCGTCGGCGAGAAGCCGGTCGTGTCCACCGACGGAGACGTGACGGCCACCGGCCGACCGATCCATCCTTACGCCCAGAAGGCGCAGCGCGGCGAGCGCAAACGGGCCTCCGAGCAGAAGAAGAAGGGCGAGAAGTAGGCGGTAGGGTCGGTGCTCGTGACCGAATCCCTCGCCTCGCTCGTCGCGTCCCGACTTCGGGACATTCCGGACTTCCCCGAACGGGGTGTGGTCTTCAAGGACTTCACCCCGCTGCTCGCCGATCATGACGCCCTGGCGGCGGTCGTCGAGGACGTCGTGGCCCGGTTCCGGGGCGACGTCGACGTGGTCGTCGGCATCGAGGCCCGCGGTTTCATGATCGGTGCGGCCACGGCCTATGCCCTCGGTGTCGGGTTCGTGCCGGTGCGCAAGGCGGGCAAGCTGCCCGCGGCGACCGAGTCCGCCAACTACGCGCTGGAATACGGCCACGCGACCATCGAGATCCACTCCGACGCGTTCACCTCCGGCACGCGCGTTCTCGTCATGGACGACGTGCTGGCCACGGGCGGCACGGCGGCCGCGACGTGCGATCTCGTCGAGCGGTTGGGTGGCGTCGTCGCCGGGGTCGACGTCGTCGTCGAGATCGCCGCCCTGGGCGGCCGCGAGGCCCTCGGGGCACGTCCGCTGCACGCACTCCTGCAGGTGTAGCCCGTAGACTGAACCGCATGAGCGTGACGGGTCAGCCGGAGTCGGGAGCAGCAGATGCGCCCGCCCGTACCCCTGCCTCGACGCCACCGCCGGCCACCGGGAGTTCGGTCGGAGCCAGCATGCGGGCGCGCCTGGCGCGGCTCGGATCACGGCACTACGCCCACCCCGAGCTGGAGCCGCTGCTGCGGGCCGTGCGTGCCACGCACCCCAAGGCCGACGTCTCGGTCATCGAGCGCGCGTTCGAGACAGCCGAGGAATGGCACAAGGGGCAACTGCGCAAGAACGGCGACCCCTACATCACGCATCCCCTCGCGGTGACGACGATCCTCGCCGAGCTCGGCATGCCTCCGACCACCCTGGCCGCGGCCATGTTGCACGACACGGTCGAGGACACCGGGTACGCCCTCGACGCGCTGCGTGAGGAGTACGGCGACGAGATCGCGATGCTCGTCGACGGCGTCACCAAGCTCGACCGGGTCAAGTACGGCGACGCGGCGCAGGCCGAGACCGTGCGCAAGATGGTCATCGCCATGGCCCGCGACATCCGCGTCCTGGTCATCAAGCTCGCCGACCGGTTGCACAACGCCCGCACCTGGCGTTACGTGTCCGCGTCCTCGGCCTCCAAGAAGGCCCGCGAGACCCTCGAGATCTACGCGCCGCTCGCGCACCGACTCGGCATGAACACGATCAAGTGGGAGCTGGAGGACCTCGCGTTCGCCACGCTCTACCCCAAGGTGTACGACGAGATCGTGCGCATGGTGGCCGAGCGGGCGCCCGCGCGCGAGGAGTACCTCACCCAGGTCAAGAAGCAGGTGGGCGACGACCTCAAGGCGGCCCGCATCACGGCCACCGTCACCGGCCGCCCCAAGCACTACTACTCCGTGTACCAGAAGATGATCGTGCGCGGCCGCGACTTCGAGGACATCTACGACCTCGTCGCCGTCCGGGTACTCGTCGACTCGGTGCGCGACTGCTACGCGGCGCTGGGCACGATGCACGCGCGATGGAAGCCCATGCCGGGGCGGTTCAAGGACTACATCGCGATGCCCAAGTTCAACATGTACCAGTCGTTGCACACGACGGTCGTGGGGCCGGGCGGCAAGCCCGTGGAGATCCAGATCCGCACCCACACGATGCACCGCCGCGCCGAGTACGGCGTCGCCGCCCACTGGAAGTACAAGGAGGTCAGCGGCACCGTCGCCACCCCCGCCGTCGCGGCTCCGCCCTCGGGCGACCCCACCGACATGGCCTGGCTGCGGCAACTCGTCGACTGGCAGAAGGAGACCGCCGACCCCGGGGAGTTCCTCGATTCGCTGCGGTTCGAGATCAACGCCCAGGAGGTGTTCGCGTTCACGCCCAAGGGCGGGGTGATCGCGCTGCCGCTGGGGTCGACCCCGGTCGACTTCGCCTACGCCGTGCACACCGAGGTCGGGCACCACTGCATCGGCGGCCGCGTCAACGGACGGCTCGTGCCGCTGGAGTCGCGCCTCGAGAACGGCGACGTCGTCGAGATCCTCACGAGCAAGGCCGACGGCGCCGGCCCCTCGCGCGACTGGCTGACCTTCGTCAAGAGTCCCCGGGCGCGCAACAAGATCCGGCAGTGGTTCACCAAGGAACGCCGCGAGGAGGCCATCGAGGTCGGGCGCGAGGAGATCGCCAAGGCGATGCGCAAGCAGAACCTCCCGCTGCAGCGCATCATGAACGCCGGCACCCTCAGCGCGATCGCCGACGAACTCCGCTATCCCGACATCGACGCCCTGTACGCGGCGGTGGGGGAGAACAACGTCTCGGCGCAGAGCGTCGTGGAGAAGATCATCGCGGCACACGGCGGCGAGGACGGCGCCGAGGAGGACTTCGCCGAGGCGACACTGCCCGGGCTCCCCGGCCGCGGACGCCGCCGCAAGACCGACACCGGCGTCGTCGTCGAACAGACCTCCGGCGTGGAGACCAAGCTCGCCAAGTGCTGCACGCCGGTGCCCGGCGACGAGATCATGGGCTTCACCACGCGCGGCGGGTACGTGTCGGTCCACCGCACCAACTGCACGAACGCCGACGGTCTGCGAGCCCACCCCGAGCGGCTCGTCACGGTGTCGTGGTCGCCGTCGGCGGCGACCATGTTCCTCGTGCAACTGCAGGTCGAGGCCCTCGACCGCAGCCGGTTGCTCTCGGACATCACCCGAGTGCTGTCCGACCACCACGTCAACATCCTGTCGGCCGCGGTGCAGACCTCCCGTGACCGGCTCGCCATCTCCAAGTTCACCTTCGAGATGGGCGACCCGAGCCACCTCGAACACGTCATCAAGGCCGTGCGCCGCATCGACGGCGTCTTCGACGTGTACCGCGTCTCCGGGGTCAAGCAGCAGCCCGGCCAGTACGCCTCCTGACCGGGCCGCTGCCGAACGTGGTGACGGCGCTCAGCCGCCGAACTCCTCCAGCCCGGAGCGGGCCTGGGCGAGCCAGGCCTCGCGGGCCTCGAGGGCGTCCTTGGCCTTGGCGATCTTCGTGGTGTCGCCGCCGGCCTCGGCCTGGGCGAGGCTCTCACGCAGGGACTGCACGGCCGCCTCGAGCTGGGTGACCATGCTGTGGGCGCGCGCGGCGACCTCGGGGTCGGTGCGCTTCCACTTCTGCTGTTCGGCGTCGCGGATGGTCTGCTCGACCTTGCGCATGCCCTTCTCGATGCGTTCCATGGCCGAGCGGGGCACCTTGCCGGCGGCGTCCCACTTCTCCTGGATCGGGCGGAGCTTGGCCTTGGCGGCCTCGATGTCGGTGACGGGCAACAGGGCCCGGGCCTGCTCGAGCAGCTCCTCCTTGACCTTGAGGTTGGCCTCGAACTCCACGTTCTCGGCGGCGGCCACCTCGTCCTTGGCGGCGAAGAACGCGTCCTGGGCGGCCTTGAACCGCTTCCACAGGGCGTCGTCGTCGGCGCGGGCGGCGCGCCCGGCCTGACGCCACTGGTCCATGAGTCGCTTGAACGCGCCGGCCGTCTGACCCCAGTCGGTGCTGTCGCGCAGGGCCTCGGCCTGGGCGACGAGCTCCTCCTTGCGGGCCTTGGCCTCACCCTGGGTCGCGCCGAGCTGGGCGAAGTGGACGCGACGCATCTTGTCGAAGGAGTTGCGCGAGGAGGAGAGCCGGTGCCACAGGGCCTGTTCGGTCTCGCGGTCCAGCTTGGGTCCGCCACGCTGGGCGGACTTCCACTCCTCGAGCAGCGCGCGCATGCGGGCGCTGCTCGACTTCCACTGCACCTTCTCCTCGGGCTGGGCGGCGATCTTCTCGGCCTCCGCCACGATCGCCTCACGCACGGTCAGGGCCTCGGCCCGCGCCGCGGTGCGCTCCTGCGCCTCCGTGGTGCGCCGGACCTCCACGGCCGTCGCGATGTCCTCGATGCGCACGTACAGCGCGGGGAAGTCGCCGACGGCCCGCAGATCGCCGACCGCCTCGCGCAGGCGCGTCAGGCCGTCGGCGCCCTCCTTGGCGGACAGGTCGGTCTGGGTGACCCGCTGGTGCAGGAGCTCGGCCAGGGCCGCGACCTCGTCGAACTTGCGCCCGAAGTAGGCGAGGGCCTCCTCCGGCGTGGCGCCGGGGTAGGAGCCGACCTCGCGCTCCTCCTGGCCGATCCGCACGAACACCGTGCCGTCCTCGGCGACGCGCCCGAACTGCGACGGCGGCTGGGAGTGCGTGGCCACCGAAGGCGCGGGCGGCGGCGCCGGGGCCGCCGAGGGCGCGGGGGCTGGGGCGGGCGTGGGTGCGGGTGTGGGGGTGGGGGTCGGGACGGGAACGGGCACCTCGTCGGTCTCGACGGGGGTCGAGACAGCGGGAGGCTCGGGGGCGGGCTCCGGCTCCGTCTCGGACGCCGGCGCTGCCTCGGTCTGCGGTTCGACACCGGACTCGGTGGCGCCCTCTGCCGCGGTCGCCACACCGGCGGTCTCCTCGGGAGTCGCGGGTGCGATGTCGTCGGGGGCCGACCCGGCGTCGGGGGTGGCGTGGGCGGGGGCGGGAGTGTGCTCGGACAAAGCGGAGACCTTTGCGTCTGGACACCGTCGACGCCGCTGGGGCGTCGGACGGTTCGGAAGATGGTGCCGTCCTCACCACGATACTGGCCGACCAGGGGATTCGGGCAGGTCTACCGGCCGGACATCGCCGTCGGGACGGGGATCCACGGCGATTCCGGGGCGCCGTCTAGGCTGGGGGGCGTGTTCTTGATCGGATTCCCCGCCGCCGCGTTCGCGACCAACTGCTTCGTCGTCGCGCCGTCCGAGGGTGAGGAGTGCCTGATCATCGATCCCGGGGTCGGGGTCGTCGACCGGCTCTCCGAGGTGTTGCGCACCCACCGGCTCAAGCCTGCGGCCGTCCTGTTGACGCACGGACATCTCGACCACACCTACTCGGTGACGCCGGTGTGCGGTGAGCGTGACGTGGCCGCCTACATCCACACCGACGACCGGTATCGGTTGGAGAACCCCGCCGATCAACTCGGTGAGGAGCTGCGCCTCATGCTGACCGCGCAGTTCGGTGGGTTGGAGTGGACCGAACCCTCCGACATCGTCACGTTCTCCGACCGACAGAAGCTCGACCTCGCGGGGTTGTCCGTCGAGGTCGCGCACGCTCCGGGCCATACCGAGGGGTCCGTGCTGTTCACCGTCGAGCACCTGCCCGATTCGCTGCCGGAGGACTCCGGGCTGGCCCGCACGATCTTCGCGGGTGACGTCCTGTTCTCGGGCGGCATCGGACGCACGGATCTGCCCGGCGGTGACGACGCGGCGATGCAGGCGAGCCTGCGGGACGTGGTGCTCACCATGCCCGACGACTCCCTCGTCCTGCCCGGCCACGGGCCGGCGACGACCATCGCCCGTGAACGCACGGCGAACCCCTTCCTCGCCCACCTGACCTGAGCCGAACCCAGCAGAGGAAATGCGTTGAGCCAGAGCAAGATCATGCCCATGTCCGGCTTTCCCGAGTGGCTACCCGGCCAGCGTGCGGTCGAGCAGCACTTCCTCGACGTCATCCGGTCCACGTTCGAGCTGCACGGTTTCGCCGGTATCGAGACCCGCGCCGTCGAACCCGTCGACCGGCTGCTCGGCAAGGGCGGCGACGCCGACAAGGAGATCTACGGTCTCTCGCGTCTGGCGGCCGGCGAGGACGACGGCACGGGCCCTGACCTCGGGCTCCACTTCGACCTCACCGTGCCGTTCGCGCGGTACGTGCTGGAGAACTCCGGCAAGTTGACGTTCCCCTTCCGCCGCTACCAGATCCAGAAGGTCTGGCGCGGTGAGCGTCCCCAGGACGGGCGCTTCCGTGAGTTCATCCAGGCCGACATCGACATCGTCGACTCCGGCGAGCTGCCCTTCCACTACGAGGTCGAGTTGCCCCTGGTCATCGCCGACGCCTTCGCGCGGCTGCCGATCGGGCCTTTCCGCATCCAGGTCAACAACCGCAGGATCCCCGAGGGCCTCTACCTCGGGCTCGGGTTGTCGCCCGAGCAGGTCGTCCCCGTCCTGCGCATCGTCGACAAGATCGACAAGGTGGGCCCGCAGACCGTGGCGACGATGCTCACCGAGGCGGGTCTGAGCCCCGAGCAGGCCGCCACGTGCCTGGCGCTGGCCGAGATCAACGCGCCCGACTCCTCGTTCGCGGATCGCGTCCGGGCCCTGGGGGTGGAGCACCCCGTGCTCGAGGAGGGTCTGCTCGCCCTGTCGGCCGTCATGGACGCCGCGGCCGAGCACGCGCCGGGTCTGCTCGTGGCCGACCTCAAGGTGGCCCGCGGCCTCGACTACTACACCGGCACGGTGTACGAGACCCAGCTCGTGGGGCAGGAGTCCTACGGCTCGATCTGCTCCGGCGGGCGCTACGACGCGTTGGCCGACGACGGGCGCAACACCTATCCGGGCGTGGGGATCTCGATCGGCGTCTCCCGGTTGATGGCCAAGCTCATGCCCGGTCTGGAGGCGACCCGCGCGACGCCGACGGCCGTGCTCGTCGCGGTGACGAGCGAGGACGAGCGTCGGGAGTCGATGCGCGTGGCGGCCGCGTTGCGCGCCCGCGGTGTCGCCTGCGAGGTGGCTCCGGTCGCGGCCAAGTTCGGCAAGCAGATCAAGTTCGCCGACCGCCGCGGCATCCCGTTCGTGTGGTTCCCCGACACCGCCGGTCACTCGGTCAAGGACATCCGCAGCGGTGAGCAGGTGCCCGCCGACGCCTCGACGTGGACGCCACCGGCCGACGACCTGCGTGTCGGCATCCGCGAGGTCTGAACCCGGGGTGCCACGATGGGCGGGTGATGTACGCACTCACGCCCGCCCGTCGGAGCGCCCAGATCCTCGGTGACCTCACCGTCCTGCTCTGGTGCGCGGCGTGGATCTGGGCGGCCACGATCGTGCACGACCTGGTCCTCAAGCTCGCCGAGCCGGCGCAACGACTGCAGGTGGCGGCCGGGGAGTTCACCTCGGCGATGACCGACGCCGGCACGTCGGTCTCGCGCATCCCGCTGGCGGGGGACGAGTTGCAGGGCACGTTCGGCCGGATCGCGGCCGTGGGCGTCGAGGCCGACGCGGCCGGGGTGCGGTTCGAGCAGACGGTGCAGCATCTCGGGTTGGCCCTCGCCCTCGTGGTGGCGCTGGCCCCCGCCCTGGGTCTCGGCGTGCCGTGGCTGGTGATGCGCACGAGGTTCGCCCGCCGCGCGTCGGCGGCACGGCGGTTCCTCGACTCCGAGGCCGACCTCGACCTCTTCGCCCTGCGGGCGATGTCGCGACAGCCGCTGCCCAAGCTCGCGGCCATCTCGGCCGATCCCGTGTCGGCGTGGCGTCGCGGAGACACCGAGGTCGTGCACGCTCTGGCCGAACTCGAGCTGCGCAGCGTGGGGCTGAGGCCCCCGCCGGTCCGGGACCGGCGGTGACCCGGGCGCTGCCCGCGCAGTGGGCGTCGTGGCTGGCCCACCTGCGCATCGAGCGGGGTCTGGCGGCCAACACCCTGCGCAGCTACGAGCGCGATCTGCGCCGGTACGACGCCTACCTCGAACGGGCCGGCCGGGCGCAGGCCGGGGAGGTGACGCGCGCCGACGTCACCTCCTTCGTCGCCGCGGTACGCGAGGGCGGCGACGGGGGACGCCGCTGTCGGCCTCCTCGACCGCCCGCCTCCTCGCGGCGGTGCGCGGGTTCCACCGCTTCGCGCTCCTGGAGGGGATGACCGCCGAGGATCCCGCCGCCGACGTCTCGCCGCCGTTGTCGCCGCAGCGGCTGCCCAAGGCCGTGTCCGGCGACGAGGTGGAGCGGCTCATCGAGGCGGCGGGCGCCGCGCCCGAACCCGTCGGCCTGCGCGACCGCGCCCTGATCGAGGTGCTCTACGCCACGGGGGCCCGGATCAGCGAGGTCGTCGGCCTCGTCGTCGACGACCTGGGCGAGATCACCCTGCGCGAGGCGTCGCGGCTGCCCGAGATCCGCTTGGTCGGCAAGGGCGACAAGGAGCGGATCGTGCCGGTCGGCAGCTATGCGGCCCGAGCGCTCGAGGACTATCTCGTGCGGGGACGACCCGTCCTGGCCGGGCGGGGGAGGAGCCGGGCGGCGCAGCATCGGGTGTTCCTCAACACCCGTGGCGGGGCGCTGTCGCGGCAGAGCGCGTGGGCCGTCGTCGCGGGCGCGGCCGAGCGGGCCGATCTCGCGGGCCGGATCGGACCGCACACCCTGCGGCACTCCTTCGCGACCCATCTGCTCGACGGCGGGGCCGACGTGCGGGTGGTGCAGGACCTGCTCGGGCACGCGAACGTGACCACGACACAGATCTATACGCTCGTGACGGCGGCACACCTGCGCGAGACGTATGCCACCGCTCATCCGAGGGCACGCTGATAGCCTCGGGCGGGAACACCAGGGCAGGTCGTGCCCCCGCGAACGAAGTGAGGACGCAACGATGAGCGCGCATGAGACGCAGCCCGCGTATCCCTCCCCGGAGGTCGACGACGACGCGCGTGCGCTCCAGGACGACGAGCGCGCCTCCCGTGGACCGACGACCCTCGAGGGATTGGGCACGGGCAGCCAGGATCGTCTGCCCGGTACCGAGGCCTCGGGTCACATGGGCGTCACGGGCCGCCGGATGCCCGACTTCCCCGAGCCGCCGCCGCTGCAGACGCACGGCCCGGCGCGCGTCATCGCGATGTGCAACCAGAAGGGCGGCGTCGGCAAGACGACGACCACGATCAACCTGGGTGCCGCCCTGGCCGAACTCGGGCGCAAGGTGCTCCTCGTGGACTTCGACCCCCAGGGCGCCCTGTCGGTCGGCCTCGGCATCCGCGCGAACGACCTCGACCTGACCATCTACAACCTGCTCGTCGAGCGGGGTCACGACATCCGCGACGTCATCCGCAGCAGCCGCACCCCGGGTCTGGATCTGCTGCCGGCCAACATCGACCTGTCCGCGGCGGAGGTGCAGCTCGTCGGTGAGGTGGCCCGCGAGATGGTGCTCGCGCGTGTGCTGCGGCCCGTCCTCGACGAGTACGACGTCGTGCTCATCGACTGCCAGCCCTCGCTCGGCCTGCTCACGGTCAACGCGCTCACGGCCGCGCACGGCGTCATCATCCCCCTCGAGTGCGAGTACTTCGCCATGCGCGGGGTCGCCCTGCTCGTGGAGACCATCGAGAAGGTCACCGACCGGCTCAACCCCCGCCTGGAGATCGACGGCATCCTCGCCACCATGTACGACGGGCGCACGCTGCACAGCCGTGAGGTCGTGGGCAGCGTCGTCGACCACTTCCAGGACCGGGTGTTCCACACCGTCATCACGCGGACGGTCAAGTTCCCGGACGCCACGTTGGCGGCCGAGCCGATCACGACCTACGCCCCCGGTCACGGCGCCGCCGAGGCGTACCGCCAGTTGGCCCGCGAACTCATCGCCCGTGGCGGAGCCGCGTGAGGTCGTGGGTGGCGGTGCCGACCAGGTGAGGCCCGGCGCGGCCCCCGGCGGCGTCATCACCCGACGGGCCGCCGTCCAGCCGTTCGAGGTCCACCTCGAGGTCTTCTCCGGACCCTTCGACCTGCTGCTCGGCCTCATCGCCAAGCACCGCCTCGACCTTACCGAGATCGCGCTGGCCAAGGTCACCGACGAGTTCATCGCCCACATCCGCGCCCAACAGGCGGCCGACGCGGAATGGGACCTCTCCCAGGCCAGCGAATTCGTCCTCGTGGCAGCGACATTGCTCGACCTCAAGGCCGCCCGCCTGCTGCCCTCGCTCGACCCCGAGGAGGAGGACCTCGAACTCATCGAGGCCCGCGACCTGCTCTTCGCGCGGCTGCTGCAGTACCGGGCGTTCAAGGACGTCGCGGCATGGTGCGAGCACCGGATGGAGACGGCCGGGCGCATCGTCGCGCGGCAGGCCGAGCTCGAGCCGCAGTTCGCCGCGCTCCTGCCGGAACTCGTCCTCGGCATCACACCCGAGCACCTGGCGATGATCGCCGCCGACGCGCTCACCCGCACCCCGCCCCAGGTCGGGGTCGAGCACCTGCACCGGCCCCTGGTCAGCGTGCGAGAGCAGGCGCAGATCGTCGTCAGCCGTCTGCGCGCCGGGCGTCGCGTGGCGTTCCGCGACCTCGTGGCCGACGCCGACTCCACCCTCGTCATCGTCGCCCGGTTCCTCTCCCTGCTCGACCTGTTCCGCGAGGCCGCGGTCGTGTTCGACCAGCCCGAGGCCCTCGGCGACCTCACCGTCGAATGGACCGGGACCGAGGTCGGCGAGATCGAGGCCGGTGCCGACTTCGACGAGGAGGACACCACGACCCCCGCCGGATCCGAGGAGGAGCGATGAGCACCGAACCCGAGACCGACGTCGAGACGACGGTCGAGACAGAAGAGATCGACCTCGCCTCCATGCCCGGAGGCGCCCGGACCGCGATCGAGGCGGTCGTCATGGTCGTCGAGGAACCCGTCACCGAGGAGACGATCGCCCGCACCCTGGAGATCACCCCGCAGGAGGCGACCGCGCACCTGCAGTCCCTCGCAGGCGAGTACGACGACCAGGGTCGCGGATTCAGCCTGCGGCGCACGGGTGCCGGCTGGCGGGTGTACTCCCGCGCCGAGTACGCGCCGGTCGTGGAGCGGTTCGTCCTCGAGGGGCAGCGCGCGAAACTGTCCCAGGCGGCTTTGGAGACTCTCGCGGTCGTCGCGTACCGTCAACCGGTCTCGCGTGCGCGGATCTCCGCCGTGCGAGGCGTCAGCGTCGACGGTGTCGTGCGCACGCTCACGACACGCGGCCTCATCGAGGAGGTCGGAACCGACGCCGAACACGGTGCCGTCCTCTACGGCACCACCGACTACTTCCTCACCCGGCTGGGTCTGGGCTCGCTCTCGGAGCTGCCCGCGCTCGCGCCGTATCTGCCCGAGGGACACGCAGTGGACGAGATCGCCGAAAGGGGCGGAATATGAGCGACCGGAGCAGCGGGCGCCAGGGCGGTCGTTCTGGCGGAATCCCACGCAGTGGCGGCAACCCACGTAGCAGCGGAAAGGCCGGCAGCGCGGGAGGCAAGGGCCGGCGCAAGGCGGGGCCGAAGTCCCAGGTGCCTGGAGGTCCCGACCGCGGGTTCGGGTTCCGGCCGCCCAAGGGGACGCCCAAGCCGAAGCCGTCGCCGCACGACGTCGACGTGCACGACCCGAACGGTGTCCGGCTGCAGAAGCTGCTGGCCTCGGCGGGCGTCGGGTCGCGCCGGGCCTGCGAGACCCTCATCGGTCAGGGCCGGGTGGCCGTGGACGGCCAGGTCGTCACCGAGCTCGGTGTGCGGATCGACCCGGCGACGCAGACGGTGCACGTCGACGGCGAACGCATCCAGCTCGACGAGGACCGGCGCTACTTCGCGTTGAACAAGCCGCTGGGTGTCGTCTCGACGATGCAGGACGACCTCGGCCGGCCGTGCATCGGCGACCTCGTGGAGCAGCGGCCCGAGAGGCTGTTCCACGTGGGCCGTCTCGACGCCGAGACCGACGGGCTCATCCTCCTGACCAACGACGGCGAGCTGTCCAACCGTCTGCAGCACCCGTCCTACGGGGTGCCCAAGACGTACATCGCGCGGGTGCCCGGGCCGGTGGGGCGCGACGTCGGTCGGACCCTGCGGGCCGGCATCGACCTCGAGGACGGGCCCGTCGCGGTCGACTCGTTCCGGCTCGTGGACTCCGCCCCGGGCAAGGCCATCGTCGAGATCGTGCTGCACGAAGGCCGCAAGCACGTCGTGCGTCGCCTGCTCGAGGAGGTCGGCCATCCGGTGGAGACGCTGACCCGGGTGCAGGTCGGCCCGGTCCTCCTCGGCGATCTCAAGCCGGGCAAGTTGCGCCCGCTGAACAGCCGCGAGGTGGCCTCGCTGTACAAGGCCGCAGGTCTGTAGCCGATGTCTCGGCACGTCCGCATCGTCGGCACCGGGCTCATCGGCACGAGCATCGGGCTCGCGCTGCGCTCTCAGGGCATCCGGGTGAGCCTGGAGGACACCTCACCGACCGCCCGCACCCTGGCCCGCGATCTCGGGGCCGGAACGGTGGCCGCCGAGGACGAACCCGCGCCCGACATCGTCGTCGTCGCCGCGCCCCCCGATGTGGTGGCCACGGTCGTCGCCCGTGAGCTGGCGGCCCATCCGGGCGCCGTGGTGACCGACGTCGCCTCGGTCAAGTGGGCCGTCCTCGACGAGCTCTCGGCGGTGGGTGCGGACATCGCCCGGTACGTCGGCTCGCATCCGATGGCGGGGCGTGAACGCAGCGGTGCCATCGCCGGGCGTGCCGACCTGTTCCAGGGCCGTCCGTGGGTCGTGGTCGGGCATCCGGGGAGTCGCTCGGAGGCCGTCGGCGCGGTCACCGACCTGGCGCGGCTCACGGGAGCGGCGCCGGTCGCCATGCCCGCTCGCGAGCACGACGAGGCGGTCGCGGCCGTGTCGCACGTCCCGCAGGTCGCCGCGAGCCTCGTGGCCGCCCGGCTGCGCGAACTGTCCACCGACGCCGTGGGCCTGGCCGGGCAGGGGGTGCGCGACGTCACGCGGATCGCGGCCAGCGACCCGACCCTGTGGACCCAGATCCTCGTGGGCAACGCGGCGGCGGTCGCCGCCGTGCTGCGGGACATGCAGAGCTCGTTGACCGGCGTGATCGGCGCGCTCGACGACCTGGCCGAGGACCCGGACGCGGATGCTCCCGGTGCGCGCGCGACGCTCGCCGCGCTCATGGCCGAGGGGAACGCCGGGCACGCCCGCATCCCGGGCAAGCACGGCTCGGCACCGTCCACCTACGCCACCGTCACGGTGCTCATCCCCGACGAACCCGGTACTCTCGGGCGGCTGTTCGCCGACATCGGCGACGAGGGCGTCAACATCGAGGACGTGCGGATGGAGCACGCCGTGGGACGCCTCGTCGGCGTCGTCGACCTGCTCGTCAAGCCCGCGTCGGCGGATCCGCTCAAGGCCGGTCTGAGCGCCCGGGGGTGGAACATCACCGAGTGAGTCCCGCCCCCGGGCGGGGTGATCACTCGGCGAGGGCGCCGCTCTCGCGCCGGATCTGCTCCTCGAGGCTCGCGAGCTCCTCGTCGTCCTGCGTCGGGGTCTCGTCCAGACCCTCGGCCGCGGCCATGGTCGCCGCCACCGTCGAGGCCGCGTCCTCCTGCGCCTCCAGCGCCGTCTCCAGGGGGCCGGCACCTCGACCTGCGGGGTGGCGGGGACGGGGCGTCCGAGGTCGCCCATCCAGTCGAGCAGGGAGACGGTGCCGTCGGAGAGCCGGTAGGTGAGCCCCACCACGGCGAGGGTGCCGGCGGCGACGGCCTCGGCGATCACCGACGAACGGTTGAGCAGGCCGCGCACCGTCTGGCGCACGTGCTCCTCCATGACCTCACCCACGCACGTCGCACCGATCTCGGCACAGGCCTCGACGCTGGGGGAGACGCCGTCCACGAGGTGTCCGATGTAGCCGCCCGGGTGGGCGCCCGAGGCGGACGCGGCCAGGGTCGCGGCCACGGCGCCGCAACCCTCGTGGCCGAGCACCGCGAGAACGGGGGTGTGGCAGTGCAGGACTCCGTACTCGATGGTGCCGATGACCGTGTCGTCGAGGACGTGACCGGCGGTGCGCACGGTGAAGAGGTCACCCAGTCCGCGATCGAAGACGATCTCCGGGGGCACCCGCGAGTCCGAGCAGCTCAGGACCGCGGCGAAGGGGTGCTGCGAGGCGGAGATGTCGTGGCGGCGCCACAGGCTCTGGTGGGGGTGGCGGGGCCTGCCTGCGACGAACCGGGCGTTCCCGGTGGCGAGGAGTTGCCACGCGGCGGCGGGCGTGAGGGCAGAGGGGGCCGGAGCTGCGGACATGGGTCTCCTTCGGAAAAGGTGCAGCAGGTGTGGCGCCGGAGGAGGGGTCGTCGGCAGTGCTTCGGTGCACAGCCCTATCGTCACCGGCGCCGTGGCCCTGAGTGGGCCTCGATGTCACGGCTCGTCGGGGAGCAGGGCGAATCCGGTCGAAACCGGTCTTGATCCGCAGACCGCTCATGGGGTGAGGTGAGGGCATGGAGATCCTGGACCGTCTGCACCGTCACGCCGAACGCGGCCTCACCGAGCGCGAGCGTCTCGATGACCTGCTCGACTCCGAACTCGTGGGGACGCTGGCGACCGTCGTCGACGGGCAGCCCTGGGCGGTGCCGATGCTGTTCGCCCGCGACGGCGACCGGGTGCTCCTGCACGGCTCGACCGGGGCCGGGGCGTTGCGGCACGTGGCGGCGGGGGCGCCGGTCGCCCTGTGCGTCACCGCGCTGGACGCCCTCGTGGTGGCGGCCACGACGTTCTCCTCCTCGGCCAACTACCGCTCGGCGGTGATCCGGGGGTGCCGCGCCCGCTCGAGGGGGCCGTCGGCGGGAGGCCCTGGAGCTCCTCTCCGAACGCATCCTGCCCGGGCGGCCCACGGAGGTGCGGGCCATGACGCGCAAGGAGATCGAGGCCACGCTCGCCATGGAACTGCCCATCACCGAGGGCTCCTGGCTGATGAAGGCGCGCACCGGGTGGCCGTCGTCGAACGAGGAGGCCGGGGCCGAGGCCGATGTCTGGGCGGGCGTGGTGCCCGTGGTGCGCGGGCACGGCACTGCCGAGCCCGCACCCTGGGCGACGGACTTGCCCGTGCCGGAGTCGGTCGCCGCGCTAGGCTGCGCCGGGTGAGCGACACCCCAGCACAGACCGCGCCCTTCGTCGTCGTCATCGACGGGCCCTCCGGGTCGGGCAAGTCCAGCGTGTCCCGGGCCGTCGCCGACCGGCTCGGCCTGGCCTACCTCGACACCGGGGCCATGTATCGGGCGCTCACCTGGTGGTGCCTGGATCAGGGCGTCGACCTGGAGGACACCGACGCCGTGACGGCCGCCGCCGAGTCCATGCCGTTGCGGATGGGCACCGACCCCACCGACCCGCGGGTCGACGTGGGCGGCACCGACGTCACGGCGGCGATCCGTGAGACGGGCATCTCCTCGGTGGTCTCGGCCGTCGCACGGCACCTGCCGACGCGCGCGGTGCTCATCGCGGCGCAGCGGGAATGCATCGAGCGGTGCAGCCGGCCCGGCATCGTCGCCGAGGGCCGTGATCTGACGACCGTGGTCGCCCCGGACGCCGACGTGCGCCTGCTCATCACGGCCAGTGAGGACGCGCGCTTGGCGCGGCGGGCCCGCGAACTCCACGGCGGCGACGGCGAGGACGCCATCGCGGCGACCCGCGACCAGGTGGTGCGGCGCGACCGCGACGATTCCGCCGTCGCCTCCTTCCTCGAGCCCACCGACGGGGTGCGGCTGTTGGACACCTCCGAGCTCGACTTCGAGACGACCATCGCCGCGGTGCTGGAGCTGGTGGAACGGGCTCGGGCCGGGGTGGTGGACGGGCATGGCGAGCGCGCCCGTTCGCATGCGCGAGAATGAGGGAATGTCCGACCCCACGCACATGACCGAACCCGGTTCACACGACGAGCCCGAGATCGTCATCACCCACATCGACGGTGAGGACGACGGGTCGATCGAGCGGGTGCTGCGCGCCGGCCTCGAGGAGTTCGAGCTCGACGAGGAGGACCTGGCCCTGCTTGAGGGCCGCACCCGCCAGGTCGACGACGAGGACGACGCCGACCGGCCCGTCGTGGCGATCGTCGGGCGCCCGAACGTCGGCAAGTCGACGCTGGTCAACCGCATCCTCGGGCGCCGCGAGGCGGTCGTCGAGGACGTTCCCGGCGTCACGCGCGACCGGGTGGCCTACGACGCCGAGTGGTCCGGTCGCCGGTTCACCCTGGTCGACACCGGCGGGTGGGAGATCGACGCCACGGGCATCCACCTGCGCGTCGCCGAACAGGCCGAGGTGGCCGTCGAACTGGCCGACGTGGTCATGCTCGTCGTCGACGCCGTGGTCGGTGCGACCGACACCGACGAGGCCGTCGTCAAGTTGCTGCGCCGGGCCGGTAAGCCCGTGATCCTCGTGGCCAACAAGGTCGACGACAGCCGCACCGAGGCGGACGCGGCGATGCTGTGGTCCCTCGGGCTCGGTGAGCCCTACCCGGTCTCGGCCCTGCACGGGCGGGGCAGCGGCGACGTGCTCGACGCCGTGCTGGCCGTGCTGCCCGAGAAGTCGGCGGTCGCCGGTGCCTACGCGCGTGGCGGGCCTCGCCGGGTGGCTCTCGTGGGCCGTCCCAACGTGGGCAAGTCGAGCATGCTCAACAAGCTGGCCGGGCAGGAGCGGGTCGTCGTCGACGACCTCGCCGGCACGACCCGCGATCCGGTGGACGAGCTCATCGAACTCGGTGGCAAGACCTGGCGGTTCGTCGACACGGCGGGCATCCGGCGCCGGGTGCACCAGACCCGGGGGCCGACTTCTACGCCTCGCTGCGCACGCGGACCGCTCTGGAGAAGGCGGAGGTCGGGGTCGTCCTCATCGACGCCGGAGACTCGATCACCGAGCAGGACGTGCGGGTCGTGCAGCAGGTGGTCGACGCCGGGCGCGCGCTCGTCATCGCCTACAACAAGTGGGACACCCTGGACGAGGAACGCCGCTACTACCTCGAGCGGGAGATCGAGCGCGAGTTCGTGCAGGTCCCCTGGGCGCCGCGGGTCAACGTGTCGGCGACGACGGGCCGCCACATGGACAAGCTCGTGCCCGCGCTGGAGACGGCGCTGGACTCCTGGGACACGCGCATCCCCACCTCCCGCCTCAACTCCTTCCTCGGCGAGCTCGTCGCCGCCAACCCGCACCCGGTGCGTGGCGGCAAGCAGCCCCGCATCCTGTTCGGCACGCAGGCCAGCACCCGCCCGCCACGGTTCGTGCTCTTCGCCTCGGGGTTCCTCGAGGCCGGCTATCGGCGCTTCATCGAGCGGCGTCTGCGCGAGCAATTCGGCTTCACCGGCTCGCCGATCGAGATCTCCGTGCGGGTGCGCGAGAAGCGTCGCCGCAAGGGCTGAGGGCGGATTCGGCGACCGCCGCCGGTGTGCGGTACTCTCGGGTGGCTCGCGCGGTGAACACCGGGTGAAGCACCCCGCCGCCTGCGCGGGACAACGCAATATCGGGATGTGGCGCAGCTTGGTAGCGCACTTGACTGGGGGTCAAGGGGTCGCAGGTTCAAATCCTGTCATCCCGACGAAAAAGCCCTGGTGGGAGAGGTTTCCCACCAGGGCTTCGTCGTGTCCGGGCTCAGTCCGTCATCGCCTGCGACTTCACTCCCGAAAGTCGGTCTTCACCCCGGATGATGTCGGGGGTGAAGTGCCACTTCGGGGTGTTGAGTTCATTCGTGAGGGACGTCCGCCGACGCGGCCGACGGCAATCCCAGGCCCCCGCCGCAAGGGAATCGCCGAGTGGCAGGTCCTGGCCTCCCGGAGCCCTTTGCGGTGGGGTCCTAGGCTGTCGGCATGGCGAGGGGAGGAGTGGGGCGCAGACCCGATGAGTCGATGACCCTGCTCGTCGAGATCATGGAGCGTCCGCTCGACCCGGCCTACGCCGCCGCGGCCGCCGCCCGCGGCGATCGTCCAAGGCGCCGCCGCCCCTGGAACACGGTCGTCACCGGCGTCGCGGCGCTCGTCATCGGCGCCCTGTTCGCCACCTCGACGCTGACCCTGGCCCGTGGATGGTCGGGCCGCGAGGGCAATCGCGCCGAGCTCGTCGCCCGGATCGACGAGCGCAGGCGCGCCGTCGACGAGCGATCGGCGCAGATCGTCGGCACCCGCTCGCAGCTGCGGGCCCTGGAGACCGGTGCTCTCGACGCGGCCGGTCAGGAGAGGGCCGAGATCGACCGGCTGCGGCTGGCCGCCGGAGACGTCGCCGTCGAGGGCCCCGGGCTGCGGATCACCCTGGACGATGCGGCCGGCCTCGCGCCCGCCCTCGGTGACGGACCGCGTGCCGGCGGCGACGAGGAGACCGGTCGGATCGTCTACCGCGACCTGCAGAACCTCACCAACGACCTGTGGGCCTCCGGCGCCGAGGCCATCTCGATCAACGGCCACCGGCTCACCTCGACCTCGGCGATCCGGTTCGCGGGCCGGGCGATCCTCGTGGGGTTCCGGCCGCTGGCCAGGCCCTACGTCATCGACGCGGTCATCGGCGACCGCGAACGCGCGGCCTTTCTCACCGGTGCCGGCGGCGCCTACCTGGCCGACCTGCGCACCGCGTTCGAGGTCCGCGCCGAGGCGGCCGCACAGAGCGCCCTGACGATCCCTCCCGCCGAGTCCGTGTCCCTGCGGTACGCGCGGGTCCCGACCGGGACGGCCCGGGCGCCGGGAGCGGGCATCGGCACAGCCACCGGCATCCCCGACACGAAGGACGACGACGGATGATCCCCCTCATCGGGCTGCTCATCGGCATCGTGCTGGGCCTCGTGCTCCAGCCGAGCGTGCCACCGGCCCTGCAGCCCTACCTCCCGATCGCGGTGATCGCCGCGCTCGACGCGGTCTTCGGTGGCGTGCGCGCCAGCCTCGACGGCATCTTCGACGACAAGGTGTTCGTCGTGTCCTTCCTCTCCAACGTCGTCGTGGCGGCCCTCATCGTGTTCCTCGGCGACCAACTCGGCGTGGGGGCACAACTGTCGACGGGCGTCATCGTCGTGCTCGGGATCCGCATCTTCTCCAACGTGGCCGCCATCCGACGTCACCTCTTCAAGGCGTGAAGCCCGTGTCCAGCACTGACGAAAGTGCCCCCGCCCGCGACCGGCGCGGTCTGCTCGGCCTGCGCCCCAACCGGTCCGCGCTCCTCGCCGGAGTGCTCACCCTGGCCCTCGGACTCGCCATCTCCGCGCAGATCAACCAGACCCGCGACCTCGGCCTGGAATCCCTGCGCGAGGACGAGCTGGTCAGCGTCCTCGACACGGTCACCCAGCGCTCGGCCAGGCTCGACCAGGAGGCCCGCGAGCTGGAGGCCGAACGGGCCCGGCTCGCCGGCGGCTCCGCCGAGGACGCGCTCGCCCGGGCGCGGGAACGCGTGGGCGACCTCGCGATCCTCGCGGGCACGGCTCCCGCCGAGGGCCCGGGGGTCACGGTGACGATCAGCGGGGGAGAGGGCGTGGTGGCCGCCTCCGGACTGCTGGACCTCGTGCAGGAACTGCGTGACGCCGGCGCCGAGGCCATCCAGATCGGCGACGTGCGGGTCGTGGCCTCGACCGCATTCCAGGACCGCGACGGCGCGATCCTCGTCGACAAATCGCCGATCTCCTGGCCGCTGCGGACCGTCGCGATCGGTGACGCGCGCACCCTGGCCTCCGCCCTGGCGATCCCCGGCGGCGTCGAGGAGTCCTTCCGAGGCCGCGGAGCCACGATCCGCGTCGATCCCGCCGACCGGGTTGTGGTGAATGCATTGCACGCCCCGAGTGAGCCCCGATACGCTCGGGCTGTGTCCCCGGACGAGGGGCACGCGACCCCGTGACCAGCGGTCGAGCCACGTCTCGACCTCACGAAGGAGAACCATGAGCGACCTGGAGTACCCGCAGGAACTGCGCTACACCGCAGAGCACGAGTGGGTGCGAGTCGGTAACGACGACGTCGTGCGCGTCGGCATCACCTCCTACGCCCAGGACGCTCTCGGCGACGTCGTCTACGTCGACCTCCCCGCCGTCGGCGACTCCGTCTCCTCGGGCGACGCCTGTGGCGAGATCGAGTCGACCAAGTCGGTCAGCGACCTGTTCAGCCCCCTCACCGGCGAGATCGTCGCCGTCAACGAGAGCCTCGACTCGGCCTCCGAGATGGTCAACAGCGACCCCTACGGCGAGGGCTGGATGTTCGAGATGAAGGTCACCGACACCACCGAACTCGAGAAGCTCCTCGACGTCGACGCCTACACGGAGACCCTCGACTGACCGAGCACCGCCTCCGCCGATCGGCCCCCGCCCACCTCCCGCAGGTGGGCGGGCCCGTTCCGGGGGCGGCACGAGACCCGCTCGTATCCGACGTTGTTCCGTGACCGTCGACCTGTGGTCTAGGGTGAGATGGCGACGATCGAAAGGACAGGTGAGCCTGCGTGACCGACGACAAGGCCCAGCACCGCGAGCAGGAGAACGAACCCCCGCGCTCCGACCCTGCCACCATGCGGTTCACCGGCGTCCCGGAGTCCGACATCCCGGCCGACTCCGACGTGCGCCTCTCCTCCGAGGACACCTCCACGATCGACGCGCTGCGTCCCGGGACAGCGCTGCTGTTGGTCCTGCGCGGACCCAACACCGGCGCCCGGTTCCTCCTCGACTCGGCGATGACGACCACCGGCCGCCACCCCGACAGCGACATCTTCCTCGACGACGTCACCGTCTCCCGCAAGCACGCCGTCTTCCAGCAGGACGGCGACACGTTCGTCGTCCGCGACGTCGGCTCCCTCAACGGCACCTACGTCAACCGCGAGCGCATCGACTCCGCGGTCCTGCGGGCGGGTGACGAGGTCCAGATCGGCAAGTTCCGCCTCGTCTTCCACACCCCTCGCGCCTCCGCCTGATGTCCGGCGCCCGGGGGCGCCGGGGTCGCGGCTCAGCATCGGACGCGTCCTTGCGGTGCTCCGTCCCGATTTTCCCGACGTCACCATCTCCAAGATCCGGTTTCTCGAGGCGGAAGGGCTCGTCCGTCCCGAACGGACCCCGTCGGGCTACCGCTCCTTCTCCGAGGACGACGTCGAGCGTCTCCGGTTCGTCCTCACCGCCCAACGCGACCGGTTCTGGCCGCTGCGGGTCATCCGGGAGGCCCTGGACGCCCGCGACCGTGGCCTGGAGGTCCCCGACGCCCTCGGAGCCCGCACCCACGTGCCCGATCTCGGGGCCGACGAGGAGGTGCCGGCCGTGTCCACCCTCCTCGGGCCGGATCGTGAGCTGCGCCTGACGCGAACCGAACTGGCGAAGGCCACCGGGCTGGACGCGGCGACGATCGAGGCACTGCTCACCTACGGCCTCCTGACTCCCGACAGCGGCGGTCACTTCGACGCGCGGGCCCTGCAGGTGGCCCACGCGGCCTCCGCGCTGGCCGCGTACGGCCTGGAACCCCGGCACCTGCGCCCCTTCCGCACCGCGGCCGACCGTGAGATCGGGCTGCTGCGTCAGGTGTCGGCCCCCGCCCGCGGACGCTCCGACGACGCGGGGCGGGCGATGGCCGCCGAGGTGCTGCATCACTGCATCGCTCTGCACACGGCGTTGGTCAAAGCCGGACTCTGAGCGCTGCATCCCCTAGCGTGGAGGGGTGATCGATGTCGACGTCCTCGGTGTCCGCGTGGAAATGCCCACGAACAACCCGATCGTCCTGCTGCGTGAGCGGGACGGCGACCGTTACCTGCCCGTGTGGATCGGGGCTGCCGAGGCCGCCGCGATCGCCTACGCGCAACAGGGCGTCGTGCCCCCGCGGCCCCTGACCCACGACCTGCTCGTCGACATCGTCGGCGCCCTCGGGCACACCCTCGAACAGGTGCGGATCGTCGAGATGCGCGACTCGGTGTTCTACGCCGCCCTCGACTTCTCCGGCGGGGTCGAGGTGGGCTCACGCACCTCCGACGCCATCGCGATCGCCCTGCGCTGCGACGCCCCCATCCGCGTGGAGGAGGCGGTCATGGACGAGGCCGGCGTGGTCGTCGACGCCGACGAGGACGAGGAGGTCGAACGCTTTCGGGAGTTCCTCGACCAGGTCTCGGCCGAGGACTTCGGCGGACCCGAGGGGAGGACCCCGGCGAGGGGGACCGGCCCGGGGGAAGCCCGCAGTGAATCGCGGCACGCCGAGGGATGTCATTGGAGCAGTGCACCCCACCCCCGTAACATCGAGCATGGCCGATGGACCCGCGCGAGGGCGCGGGCCTCGCGCCCGCCGGTGAGAGGGAGGGACAGCGTGAACTCGAGGGATCACGGTGCGCCGTCCGGAGTGGTCGCCGCTCCGGTCGTGGTGGGCACCCAGGGCGTGCTGTTCACCACCGACGAAGGCATCGACGACGACCAGGGCTTCCGCGGTCCCATCGCGTGCCGCGCCGCCGGCATCACCTATCGCCAGCTCGACTACTGGGCCCGCACCGGGCTCGTCGAGCCGTCGCTGCGCACGGCCACCGGGTCGGGCACGCAGCGCCTCTACAGCTTTCGCGACGTCCTCGTGCTCAAGGTGGTCAAGCGCCTGCTCGAGACGGGTGTGACGTTGCAGCAGATCCGCGTCGCCGTGTCCACGCTGCGTGAGCGCGGGGTCGACGACCTCGCGCAGATCACGCTCATGAGCGATGGCGCCACCGTGTACGAGTGCACCTCCAACGACGAGGTCATCGACCTGCTCCAGGGCGGGCAGGGAGTCTTCGGTATCGCCGTGGGTCGGGTGTGGCGCGAGGTCGAGGGCGACCTGGCCATGCTGCCCACCGAGCGTCTGGGCGACGATTCCGACGCCGCCCTCGACACCGCCGCGCCGGCGGGTGTCACCGACGAACTCAGCGCTCGTCGCAAGGCCCGCAAGACCGGCTGAACCGCTCGTGGCGGCACGGCCCCCGGTGTTAGTCTTCGGGGGCTGCATGCTCGCGCGTGAGAGTTCGTCAGGCCGGTCATCCACCGGTGGGGCGGCGCCGAAGGGGCAAAACTCCCCGGAACCTCTCAGGCACCCGAAGCGCGTGAGATCGGCACCGTGGAGCCCTCGAAGGTGGTGACACGTGGGGAGGTCGCCGCAGGCGGCAGGTAAGCCCGCCCACGCCCCACCAGGAGGTCGTCGATGACCCAGCCCGTTCCTCCGGCATTCGCCGAACGTCACATCGGTCCCGGAGACGCGGAGACCGCAGCCATGCTCGAGGCGGTCGGCAGCCCGAGTCTCGACGCGTTGATCGACGCGGCGATCCCCGACGGGATCCGCACCGAGACCCCACTCGACATCCCACCGGCCGACAGCGAGCAGGCCGTCATCGACGAGCTGCGGCGGATCGCCTCCCGCAACACCGTGGTCACCTCGATGATCGGCATGGGGTACTACGGCACCCACACGCCCCCGGTGGTCAAGCGCAACATCCTTGAGAACCCCGCCTGGTACACGGCCTACACGCCCTACCAGCCCGAGATCTCCCAGGGTCGTCTCGAGGCCCTGCTCAACTTCCAGACCGTCGTCTCCGACCTCACCGGCCTGCCCGTGGCCAACGCCTCCATGCTCGACGAGGCCACCGCCGCGGCCGAGGCGATGACGCTCATGCGCCGCGCCGCGAAGGCCAAGGACGGCGCCGTGGTCGTGCTCGACAGCCGCCTGTTGCCGCAGACCACGGCGGTCATCGAGACCCGCGCCCTGCCGCTCGGCATCGAGTGCGTCACCCTCGACCTGGACGGCATCGACTCCGCCGACTCGCTCTCCTTCGCCGTGGACGGTAGGCCCGTGTTCGGCGTCATCGTGCAGTACCCGGGCAAGGACGGGCAGATCCGCGACTACCGGGCTCTCGCCGAAGGCGCGCACGGACTCGGTGCGCTCGTCACGGCCGCGGCCGACCTCCTGGCGCTCACCGTGCTCGAGGCGCCCGCCCTGTGGGGGGCCGACGTCGTGGTCGGCACGACCCAGCGCTTCGGTGTCCCCATGGGCTTCGGCGGCCCGCACGCCGGCTACATGGCCGTCGGTCAGAAGTTGTCGCGCACCATGCCCGGACGGCTCGTCGGGGTCAGCGTCGACGTCGAGGGGGAGCCGGGATACCGGCTCGCGCTGCAGACGCGTGAGCAGCACATCCGTCGCGAGAAGGCGACGAGCAACATCTGCACCGCCCAGGTCCTGCTGGCCGTCATGGCCTCGATGTACGCCGTGTGGCACGGCCCGGTGGGCCTGCGTGAGATCGCCGTGCGCACCCACTCCCACGCCCGCGCCCTCGCCGACGCGCTGCGCGCCGGGGAGTGGAGGTCCTCACCGACGTCTTCTTCGACACGATCACCGTCTCGGTGCCGGGTGCGGCCCGCGAGATCGCCGCCAAGGCCCTGGCCAACGGCGTCAACCTCTGCGTCGTCGACGACGACCACCTGTCGATCAGCACCGACGAGACGACGGTCCCGGCGCACCTCGAAGCCGTGTGCTCCGCCTTCGGTGTCGACGCGCCGGAACAGGTCGAGATCGTCGAGCCCGAGTACGGGGCACTGGCACGGGCCTCGGAGTACCTGACGCACCCGGTGTTCCACGCCTACCGCAGCGAGACCTCGATGCTGCGGTACCTGCGCCGGTTGGCCGATCGGGACTACGCCCTGGACCGCGGCATGATCCCGCTCGGCTCGTGCACGATGAAGCTCAACGCCACCACCGAGATGGAGGCCATCACCTGGCCGGAGTTCTCGGCGCTGCACCCGTTCGCCCCCGCCGACCAGACCGAGGGCCTGCGCGACCTGGCCGCGCAGCTGTCGTCCTGGCTGGTCGACATCACCGGCTACGACGAGGTGTCGCTGCAGCCGAACGCGGGCTCCCAGGGTGAGCTCGCCGGGCTCATGGCCATCCGCGCCTACCACCGCGCGAACGGCGACCACGAGCGCGACGTCTGCCTCATCCCCAGCAGCGCCCACGGCACCAACGCCGCGAGCGCCGCCATGGCCGGCCTCAAGGTCGTCGTCGTCGCCTCGGCCGCCGACGGTTCGGTCGACATGGACGACCTGCGCGCCAAGATCGAGAAACACGGCGAGCGCCTGGCCGCGATCATGGTCACCTACCCCTCCACGCACGGGGTGTACGAGGACACGATCATCGAGCTGTGCAAGCTCGTGCACGAGGCGGGCGGTCAGGTCTACGTCGACGGCGCCAACATGAACGCCCTGGTCGGTGTGGCCCGACCGGGTGAGTTCGGGGCCGACGTCAGTCACCTCAACCTCCACAAGACGTTCTGCATCCCGCACGGCGGTGGCGGCCCCGGTGTCGGACCGGTGGGGGTGCGCAAGCACCTCGCGCCCCACCTGCCCAACCACCCGCTGGCACCCGAGGCCGGGCCGGACTCCGGCGTCGGACCGATCTCGGCGGCGCCGTTCGGGTCCGCGAGCATCCTGCCGATCAGCTGGGCCTACATCCGGCTCATGGGCGGCACCGGGTTGGCCGCGGCCACCAAGATGGCGGTGCTGGGTGCCAACTACGTCGCCAAGCGCCTCGGTGACCACTACCCCGTGCTCTACACGGGTGAGAACGGGCTCGTCGCCCACGAGTGCATCCTCGACCTGCGTGAGATCACCAAGGTCAGTGGTGTCACGGTCGACGACGTCGCCAAGCGCCTCATCGACTACGGCTTCCACGCCCCGACCATGAGCTTCCCGGTCGCCGGCACCCTCATGGTCGAGCCGACCGAGAGCGAGGACAAGGAGGAGCTGGACCGCTTCTGCGACGCGATGATCGCCATCCGCGCGGAGATCCAGCAGGTCATGGACGGTGGGATCGCCGTCGAGGCCAGCGTGCTGCGCGGAGCTCCGCACACCGCGCGGTGCCTCGCGGGGAGTGGACCGCCGAGTACGACCGGAGGGAGGCCGCCTACCCGGCCGGCGTCGACCCGCGCGCCAAGTACTGGCCGCCGGTGCGGCGCATCGACGGTGCGTACGGCGACCGCAACCTCATCTGCTCCTGCCCGCCTCCGGAGGCGTTCGAGGACTGACGTTCGCCACCAGCGGACTTCACACGGCCCCGGACGCGCGCGTCGCGCGTCCGGGGCCGTACAGTTGCGGGGCCGATCCCCCGAACGAACGGACGGACGTCCATGGGCCAGGAAGTCGCAGGCGGTGAGTGGAGCAACACCCAGCGCCAGCAGTATCGCGAGAAGGTTCGTCAGAATCTCGACGTGTTCGAGCGCATGCTCTCGGTCTCGAGTTTCGAGGCCGGACGCTTCATGACCGGCATGGAGATGGAGTTCTGCCTCATCGACGAGGACCTCGGGCCGGCCTTTCGTAACGAGGAGGTCCTCGAGGCCATCGACGACGACGCGTTCGTCCACGAACTGGCCCGCTTCAACATCGAGGTCAACGTCGATCCCCGCACCCTGGAGGGCGACGGTCTCATCGGTCTCGACCACGACGTGTGCGAGGCGTTGACCGCGGCGCAGACGGCCGCGGGGCACGTGGGTGCCCGGTTGGGGATGATCGGCATCCTGCCCACGCTCATGGCTCAGCACGTGACCGAACCAGGGTGGATGAGCAGGCCGAAGCGGTACGCAGCCCTCAACGACGCGATCATGCGGGCCCGCGGCGAGGACACCTTCATCGATATCTCGGGTGAGTCGGGGGAGCGGGTCACGCTGTACTCCGACTCCATCGGACCCGAGGCTGCCTGCACCTCTGTGCAACTGCACCTGCAGGTCGCCCCCGGCGACTTCGCCGCCTACTGGAACGCCGCGCAGGCGATCGCCGGACCGCAGCTGGCGCTGGCCGCCAACTCCCCGTTCTTCGCCGGTCAGATGCTCTGGCACGAGACCCGCATCCCGTTGTTCACCCAGGCCGCGGACACGCGGTCGATCGAGCTGGCCAACCAGGGCGTGCGTCCGCGCGTGGAGTTCGGCGACCGGTGGATCACCTCGATCTTCGACCTGTTCGAGGACAACGTGCGGTACTTTCCGGCGCTGCTCCCCGAGACCACCGACGAGGACCCGGTCGCCCTGCTGGACAAGGGGGAGCCGCCGGAGCTGGCCGAGCTGCGCCTGCACAACGGCACGATCTACCGGTGGAACCGGCCGATCTACGACACCGCCGGTGGGCGGCCGCACCTGCGGGTGGAGAACCGCGTGCTGCCCGCCGGGCCGACGATCATCGACGTCATGGCCAACACGGCCTTCTACTACGGGCTGCTCATCTACCTCGCCAACGAGGACCGTCCCGTGTGGACCCAGATGAGCTTCTCGGCCGCGAGCACCAACTTCCGGCACGGCGCCCGCGACGGGATGGGGGCCCGCCTGTACTGGCCCGGGTACAGCTCGATCTCCCCCGACGAGCTCACCCTGCGCCACCTGCTGCCACTCGCCGAGGAGGGGCTCTCGCAGTGGGGCGTCTCGGCCGAGGTGCGCGACACCTACCTCAAGGTCATCGAAGGGCGGGCGATCTCGCGTCAGAACGGCGCGATCTGGCAGCGGGACGTCGTGTTCGCGCTCGAACGGTCGGGTCTCGACCGCGCCGCGGCCCTGCGGCGCATGCTCCAGCTCTACCTCGAGAACAGCGAGGCGAACGAGCCGGTGCACACGTGGGAGATCCCCGGGAGCTGAGCGGGCGACCTCGGCCGGGGCGCCGGGGCGCGGCCGATAGGCTGGGCACGAATCCGTTCACGAACTGGTGAAAGTTGGTGCCATGGCTGTTCGTCGCGTTGCCCTGTTGACCGCCGGAGGGTTCGCCCCCTGCCTGTCCTCCGCCGTCGGAGGTCTGATCGAGCGGTACTCCGCCGTCGCCCCCGACGTGGAGATCATCGCCTACAAGCACGGCTACCAGGGGCTGCTCACGGGCGACTACCTGACCGTCGACGCCACCGTGCGGGACAAGGCCCACCTGTTGCACCGGTACGGCGGGTCGCCGATCGGCAACTCCCGGGTCAAGCTGACCAACACCAAGGACCTGGTGGCGCGGGGGCTCGTGCCCGAGGGCGTCGACCCGCTGGACTTCGCGGCCCAGCGCCTCACCGAGGACGGCGTCGACGTGCTGCACACCATCGGTGGCGACGACACGAACACGACGGCCGCCGACCTGGCCGCCCACCTGGAGAAGACCGGCCACCACCTCACCGTCGTCGGTCTGCCCAAGACGATCGACAACGACATCGTGCCGATCCGGCAGAGCCTCGGCGCGCAGACGGCCGCCGAGCAGGCCTCGAAGTTCGCGCAGAACGTCGTCGCCGAGCACAACTCCGGCTCGCGCATGCTCATCGTGCACGAGGTCATGGGCCGCAACTGCGGGTGGCTCACCGCGGCTGCGGCGCGCGAGTACCGGGCGTGGCTGGACGCCCAGGAGTGGCTGCCCGAGATCGGGCTCACCCGTGAGGCGTGGGACGTGCACGGCGTGTACGTGCCCGAGGTCGAGATCCACATCGACGAGGAGGCCGAGCGCCTCAAGACGGTCATGGACACCGTCGGCAACGTGACGATCTTCCTCTCCGAGGGGGCCGGCGTGTCCGACATCGTCGACCTCATGGAGAAGAACGGCGAGGAGGTCCCGCGCGACGCGTTCGGTCACGTGCGGCTCAACGAGATCAACCCGGGTGCGTGGTTCGGCAAGCAGTTCGCCGAGAAGCTCGGTGCCGAGAAGGTCCTCGTGCAGAAGTCGGGCTACTTCTCGCGGTCCGCACCGGCCAACGAGACCGACCTCGACCTGATCCGCCAGATGACGACGATGGCGGTCGACCGCGCGCTCGAGGGCACCCCGGGCGTCATCGGCCACGACGAGGACCGCGACGACGAACTCCGCGCGATCGAGTTCGACCGCATCGCCGGCCACAAGCCCTTCGACTACCGGCTGCCGTGGTACATCGAGATGCTCGAGCAGATCGGTCAGGGCCGCCCCCTGGGGCAGCACCCGGGTGGTCAGTGACGCGGATCACCTTGTGAGCGAAGGACTCTGAGCTTCGACGCCGAACGGGGTCGGGCAGGTGCCAGTGACATGGCATCGGCCCGGCCCCGTTCGCGTGGGCGCATCGTGAGTGGGCGGAAAAGTCTCAGTTCGATATCGGCCGTGACGAATAGGTCAACGGGTAACCGGCCACGCCCTGCTGCCGGCCGGCCGCCTCGGGGGCCCGATTCGCACCGCTGACGCGGTGACGTGCACTGATGTCGAACAGGAAGAAGTCTGCCCGTGCGTTTTCGACGCCTGTCCACCTTGGCTGCGGCCTCCATGATCGCCCCCGTACTCGTGGTTCTGCCCATGCCGGCCAACGGTGAAACCGCCCCCAAACCCGTCGAGACGACCCAGGAGGCAGCCCCTCTGGTCGACCCCGCCGACCCCGCGGTGGGTGACGGGAACGTCGCCACCGGTCGTGACCTCGCTCTCGCCAAGGACAAGACGCCGGAGGTGCCGCAGACCTCCGAACTCGAGGTGCTCGGTGCCACCGGCCGTCAGGCCATCGACAGCGACCTCGCCGTCATCGGCGTCACCTGGGAGGGCGAGAAGCCCCTCGCGGTGCAGTACCGCACCGAAGGCCCCGAGGGTTGGGGCACGTGGCAGGGCGTCGAGACCGAGTCCGAGGGCCCGGCGGACGAGCCGTCGGCAGAGGCCCGCGCCGGCTCGGACCCCATCGTCGTCACCGGGGCGAAGGCCGTGCAGGCCCGCATCCTCGGCGGCGAGGGCGACCTGCCGCACGACCCGAAGCTGTCGGTCATCGACCCGGGTCAGGCCGAGGCCGACGCGGCGACCGAGGACCGTGCGGACGCCGCACACGCCGCCGCCGCCCGCCCGAGCATCCGGTCACGCGCCGCGTGGGGCGCCGACGAGTCGATCCGCAAGGGCCGCCCCTCCTACGGGGTCGTGCGCGGCGCGATCGTCCACCACACCGCCGGTACGAACAACTACAGCCAGAGCCAGGTCCCCGCGATCATGCGCGGCATCTACGCCTTCCACGTCAAGGACCGCGGGTGGAGCGACATCGGCTACAACTTCCTCGTCGACAAGTGGGGTCGGATCTGGGAGGGCCGCTACGGCGGCACCAACCGGGCCGTCATCGGCGCTCAGGCCTCCGGCTTCAACGAGGCCACCATGGGTATCTCCCTCATGGGGGACTACCGCAAGGTCCGGCCCTCCACCGCCGCGATCGACGCCATGACCCGCGTCATCGCCTGGAAGGCCTCGGTGCACGGGTTCGACCCGCGCGGCCGGTTCAGCCACCGCGGCGGCACCTACCGCAACGTCAGCGGCCACCGCGACGTCGGGTCGACCTCCTGCCCCGGCCTCATCTACAACTCCCTGTCGACGATGGCCGCGCGCGCGGCAGCCCAGCGTGGCGGCGTCGGCACCACCGGCGGTTCGTCGCAGACGCCGGGCACCACCCGCCCGCCGGCCGTCGCGAAGCCGCCGGCCGGAGGTCTCAACGTCGCCGACGTCATGGTCCTCGGCAGCACCGGACGCATGTTCGCCGTCAGCCCGACCGGGTCGAACTCCATCAGCTCGGCCCGCTCCATCCACACGGGCAACTGGCGCGGCTACAACCCGGTGCTCGTGACCGGCGACATGTCCGGCGACCGGTTCCCCGACCTCATCTCCCGCCTGCCCGACGGCCGCCTCGTCATGCACCCCGGCAGGGGATCCGGCGTGGGGGAGCGCCGGTTCATCGGATCCGGGTGGAACGTCATGAGCCACATGGTCGCCCCGGGCGACTGGAACGGCGACGGCCGCGCCGACCTCATCGGGGTCGACCGGCGCAACGGCAAGATGTACCTCTACCGCGGTCTCGGCGGCGGACGGTTCGCGAGCAAGCTCGAGATCGGCCGCGCCTGGGGCGGGATGCGCCACATCCTCGCCGTCGGTGACTGGAACGGCGACCGCCGCCCCGACATCGTGGGCATCACGGCAGCGGGCCAGGTCTACCTCTACCGCGGCAACGGTCGCGGCGGGTTCCTGCCCGGCGGGCGCGTCAACCTCGGCAAGGCATCGGGCTACTCCACGTTCGTCGGCATGAACGGCGCCGGCCGGATCCTCGCCATCAAGAGCGACGGGACCGCCGCGGTGCTGCAGTCCTCCGGCACCTCGCTCAAGGCCACGCGGGTCTCCCCGCACTTCCGCGGACTGACGGTCTTCCCCGGCTGATCGACTTCGACGCCTTCGGGCCGGTCCGCGATCGCGCGGGTCGGCCCGAAGGCCTGTCGGGGGCATCGCTCATACTCGATCCGTGACAGAGACACGTTCTTCGGCTCCGCGCGACCTCACCCGGTTCGCCTGGCTCTCGATCGCCACGGCGGTGGTCACCATCGCCCTCAAGACGGGGGCGTGGTACCTCACGGGCTCGGTCGGGCTCCTGTCGGACGCCGCCGAGTCGGTGGTCAACCTCGTGGCGGCCTTCGTCGCGCTCATCGCGCTGCGGGTGGCGGCCAAACCCGCCGACAAGAGCCACCTCTTCGGACACAGCAAGGCCGAGTACTTCTCGGCGGCGGTCGAGGGGATGATGATCTTCGTCGCGGCGATCTTCATCATCGTCATGGCGATCGAGCGGCTCATCAATCCCGCGCCGATCGAGAACGTGGGCATCGGCCTCGGGATCTCGGTGGTGGCCGCGGTGCTCAACGGCGGCGTCGCGGTGGTGCTGCTGCGGGCCGGACGGCGCTACCGGTCGAACACGCTGGTCGCCGACGGCAAGCACCTGATGACCGATGTGTGGACCACCGGCGGTGTGCTCGTCGGGGTGTTCCTCGTGGCGGTCACCCAGTGGCAGCCGCTCGACCCGATCGTCGCGCTGCTCGTGGGCGTCAACATCGTCGTCACCGGCTGGAAGTTGTTGTCGGAGTCCATCGGCGGGCTCATGGACGTGTCCTGGCCCAAGGAGGAGAACCGCGAACTCGCCCGTCTCATGCGCACGTTCACCTCCGAGGAGGTCGACATCCACGCCCTGCGCACGCGTGAGGCGGGCCATCACCGGTACGTCGAGTTCCACCTCCTCGTGCCCGGCGCCTGGACGGTGCAGCAGGCGCACGACCTCTGCGAGGACATCGAGGAAGCCATCGATGCGGCCTTCGACGGCGTCCTCATCTCCAGCCACATCGAGCCGCGCGAGGACCCGCGGGCCTACTCCGACTTCGACGCGGAGGTCGCGCTCCCCACGGATTGAGCAGGCTGTGGCGCGCATCACACCGGGGGTCTGCCTCGGCACTCTCAGGTCGGACGTCCAAATGTCGATGAGACAGCACCGCAGGGGTGCGGGGGACGGACGAACAGGGGTGAGGAACATGGAGGTTCTGGACAGGCTCGACACGCGACTCACATCGGTGTTGACGAGCAAGGGCTGGAAGCGTCAGGGGACGCGGCGGTTCATCGGCCGGACCCACATCGTCGAGGTGCTGCCCGGCGGGGCGGGGGACCGGGTGACCGTGTTCTACGGACGACTCGGCACATCGGGGGACCCGTCGCGGCTGGCGGAGTGCTCGCGGATCACGTTGGTCGGGCACGGGGAGCTGGACCGGTTCGTCACCCGTCTGTGAGCGGCGGTCTCGCCTCGTAGGGTGTGGGTGGGCCGTGCATGCGGCCACGAGACGAGGGAGCCGAGATGACGGACGACCAGGCGATCGCGAACGGCGCGCGGCGGGTGGACCTCACCCGCATCGGGCCGGAGCAGTACGAGGCGACGAACGTGCGTGGAGGGCGGATCACGCTCGGCACGGGGCAGAACGAGGACTTCACCCCGGTCGAACTGCTCCTCGCGGCGATCGCGGGGTGCAGCGGTGTCGACGTCGACCTCATGACGGCCCGCCGCGCCGAGCCGCTCGAGTTCTCCATCACCTCACGGGGCGACAAGGTCAACGACGAGCAGGGTCACCACATGGACAACCTCGAGGTCACCTTCACGTTGAGGTTTCCCGAGGGTCCGGGCGGGGACAAGGCGCGCGAGATGGCGCCCCGGGCGATCGAGGCCTCACGCGACCGGCTGTGCACCGTGTCGCGGACGGTCTCGCTCGGGACGCCGATCACCATGCGGCAGCAGGACTGATGGCACGACCCGATCCGCCCCGGGTGCCGGAGCACCTGGTGCCTGCCGAGGACCTGGGTGTCGGGTCCGTCATCGACCTGGGGACCTACGTCGTCAGCCGCGAGGAGATCCTTGACTTCGCGACCCAGTGGGACCCGCTGCCCATCCACGTCGATGACGAGGCGGCGGCGAGCGGCCCGTTCGGCGAGGTCATCGCCAGTGGGCTCCATACGCTCAGCCTCTTCCAGAGGTTGACCGTCGAGCGCGCCTTCGGTCGGTGGGCCGTCGTGGCGGGGCGGGAGCTGCGTCAGGTCCGGTTTCGGGCACCGGTGCGGGCGGGCGCGATCATCAGCGGAACGCTCACGGTGGAGGCGGTCGAGCCGACCCGACCCGACCGATCGCTGGTCACGGTGGCCGGAGTCCTGCGCGCGGGGGACGCGGAGGTGCTGACCCTGGTCCTCGACGTCTACGTCCGGCGCCGGAACAACGCCCCGAGCGAGACGAGACGCCCCGATCCGACGCGGTCCGGGCCGCTCTGAACCGCGGGAACGGCCATGCCGCGCCGTAGGGCGCTGCGGGCCGCCGGAGGATGCCCCGCACCCTCGACGGCGCGGGCGACGGCCTCCGCGTAGGCCGCGTGACCGGAGGCCCGGGGCAGGAACGAGTTCTCCAGCGGCGTCGTCACCGCATGCAGGTCGCCGACCCCTTCGTCGAACAGGGCACGGACGTCGACGGCGAGGGCTCCCTGGCCGCGCGCGACCTCCAGGAGGAGGTCGTCGAGGTCGTCGGTGAGGCGCGCGAGCGCCCGGTGCGCCGACACCGCACTCTCGCTGCGACGACGAGGAGCCGTTGGGTGCGGATAACCCGTGACGACGACGTCGGCCTTGGGGCTGCGCTCACGGATCTCGACCAGGAGGGTGCCCAGGCGGGCGGGGAAGTGCAGCGGGATCTCCCGTCCGGCGGCCTCGATCTGCGTGACCGCGCCGGCGGACCGCCAGGGCAGGACACAGGCCAGGGCGAGGTCGGTGAGCCCGACGTCGTAGGCACCGACGGTGAGGGTGACCAGCCGCGTCTCCTCGCCGACGGCCTCGACCTGCGTGGACAGGACATCCTCGACGGTCGCTCCCCGGCAGGCCCGGTAGTCGAGGTCCAGTCCGAGGGCTCGTGACAGAAGGACCGGGTAGCCGCCGGCGCGACGGGAGTGCTGACCCGGGGTCTGCGAGCCGATCCCGGCGGCGAAGGAGTCGCCGAGGGCGACGTACGGGGCGGAGTTCAGGGCGCGTCCTCCTCGACCTCGACCACACCCTCGTACTGGCCCAGGTCGTCGACGGGGTCGGGAGCACCGACGAAGTCCTGCTCGGCGGGGATCGCGTCGTCGTCGTCTCCGCCGACGTCGGTGCGGCGATCGAGGCCGCCCTCGTCGACCGGGGCTCCGTAGGCGGAGCCGGGGTCGGGCTCCTCCTGGGCGATGCGCTCGTCGATGGTCTCCTCGCCCTCGGGCAGGCCCGCCATCTCGCGCTCGGACGCGCGCGGCTGCATGTCCGGGGGAGTGACGGGGAGGTCGTCGCCCTCGGTGGCATCGATACGGACCTCCCGGTCGGCCTCATCCAAGGTGGGGTCGACGTCGTTCACCTCGTGTTCACTACGGGTCAGGTCCTCGTCGAGGCGGGCCTCGTCGGCCTCGTTCCATTCACGGTTCGACTGATCGGTCATGATGCCAAGCCTGGGCGTTGTGACCGTGCCGAGCAACTCCGACGCGGTGGCCCGCCGACATGAACATCCGGCGAACGGTCTCGGAGACCGGGGCGGGTCTCGACTCTCGCCTCTAGGTTGGCCGCCATGGACTGGCAACAGGGCGGGATGATCGTCGGGGCGTTGGCCGTGCTGTACGGGTTGCTCGTGGCCTTCGGCCTGCAACGAGTGTCGCTGTCGACACGCAACATGGTCGTCAACGGGGGAGCGATCGTGCTGCTCGGGCTGCTGGTCGTCCTCGTGTTCCTCCCCTGATGGGTGTGATCTGACATGGATACCGATGTCGTGCAGCGGTGGACGCGCTCGCCGGTGACGATGCTCACCGGCGTGCTCGCCGTCGTCTACGGCCTGGGCGTCGCCTTCGGCGACTCGGTCGGGCTGACCGGGGAGCGCTGCAGACCTGGATGTGGGTCGGAGCGGTCGTGATCGGCGTGCTGTTCGTCGCTTCGCTGATCACCGCGGCGCGTCGGCCGCCGACGCGTGCCTGAGGGGTTCAGCCCTCCGAGGACATGATGATCCACAGGGCCGCGTAGATGAGGAACTGCGGCCCGGGCAGCAGGCACGACACGACGAACAGGATCCGGACCAGCTTGGAGTCGACGCCGAAACGTCGAGCCAGGCCGCCACAGACGCCCGCGATGACACGGTCGGTGCGGTTGGTGCGGACGAGTCCCTGATTCATGGCTGATCTCCGTGATGGATGGGGGCCGCTGATCGGCCCGACCTGCCCCAGTCAACCGGCCCGTGCGACCGGTCGCCATCGGGGAGATCCCTGGCCGGACCCGGAGCGGCTCAGGGTGAATACCCCGCGGCGGCGCCGAGAAAGGCGTGCCACTGCTTCTGACCCTGCGTCAGACGACCGCCGACACCGAGGTCGGCGAGGACGCCGGTGGTCGCCTCCCGTGTCCGGGCATCCCACCTGCCCGTGATCGGCACGTCCACACCCCACACATGGGTGCAGATCGCCTGGACGCCGTGGACCTGGGTGCGCGTGCGCCGGAACTCGCTGCGGCCCTCGGGGGTTCGGCCGTCGTCGACATGGATGTGATCGTGGTGGGCCTCGTCGAACAGATAGGTGAGGACGGTGCCGAAATCGCGCAGCAGCGTCGCGGCGAGACGCCAGTACTCACGCTCGTGGTCGGCGCGTTCCGGGCCGGAGGTGCCGCCCCAGCGGTCGTAGCGACAGCTCACGAGCACGTCGTCGTCACTCGTGCGGACCGACGTGAGGTCGAAGGCCCTGCCCTCGTGGTGCCAGGAGGGGCGCGGACGGGCGTCGAGATCCACCCACGTGCCGTAGGACCACACCTGGCTCGGCACACCCCACCGGGTGGCCTGCCAGTGCGAGGTCAGCGAGGCGTCGAGCTTCTCGGCGAATCCCGATCCCATCCGAAAGCTGCTCGGGGCGCCGGAGGCCTCGTAATGCAGGCGCGATCCGGCGATCCGGTCGTAGGCCGTGAGATCGGAGGCGGGAACCGGCGTCACGCTCGCGCCCGGCTGCGGTCGCTCGAGGCCGTCGAGGCCCTCGCTGAGATCGTCGACGACGTCCCCGATGTGGATGCCGCGGTCGGCGGCGAACCAGACCGCACCGCCGAGGGCGGCCACGGCTCCCGTCGTCAGGAGCGCTCGTCGAGTGAATCGCTCGGCGTCCTCCGGCACGCGTCCTCCCACCTCGGCGCAGTCTGCTTGACTCGTCAACGAACTGCGGTGGGGGAGCGTTCCTCGGTGCCGACGGGTCGTGCGTGGGTGTGGCCGTGGGCGGAACGGGGCACCGGGGAGGCAGAGATATCGAAGGAGGAGATCATGGCCGGAAAACCGGGAGTGGTGTTCGACGTGGACGGAACCCTGCTCGACACGAATTACCTGCACACCGTGGCATGGACACGCGCCCTGCGGTCCCACGGGTACGACGAGGTGACGATGGAGCATGTTCACGGCGCCATCGGCATCGCGAGCGCGGGACTGGTCGAGCATGTGACCGGCGGCCAGGACGAGGCGGTCACCGACGCCCATTCTCAGGAGTACGAGGCCTTCCAGGACGACGTGCGTGCCTTTCCTCGCGCCGCCGACCTCATGCGGGCCTGTCACGGACTGGGGCTGCTGGTCGTCATCGCGACCAGCGGCAAGGAGAAGGATCTCGACTGGATGCTCCCGGCGATCGGGATCGAGGACGACATCGTGGAGGCCGCGTCCACGTCCTCGGACGTCGACAGCGCCAAGCCGGCACCCGACCTCATGCAGGTGGCGATGGACACCTCCGACCTCGATCCGGACCGGACCGTCGCGATCGGCGACACGGTCTGGGACGTGCAGGCGGCCGCGCGCGCGGGGATCCGATGCATCGCACTGACCTGCGGAGGGATCGGTGAGGCGGCCCTTCGGGACGCCGGGGCGGTGGAGGTGTGGCGCGACCCGGCCGATCTGCTGGCGCACCTCGATGACTCGGTGCTGGCCGACCTGGCCAGGTCCGGGGCCGACGACTGACGCGGGGCCGTCGCACGCCCCTGTCTTCCACAAGGGAAGAGTTCTACAGTTGTGGAACAACGTCTCGACGATCTACGGGTGAGGTGAGCGGCGATGACGGGTTCGGCCGACGTCGGCGGTAAGGGTGCAAATCTGATCCGGCTGCGCGACGCGGGTGTTCCCGTTCCGCCCTTCGTCGTCGTCCCCGTGGAGGAGTACCACGAGTTCGTCCGTGTCCACGGGCTGGACGCGGTGATCACGGAGGCGCTCGGGGCCGGCGGTGCGGCGGCCGCCTCGGCCCTCATCCGGCAGGCGTTCCGGCGTCCGATGTCGGGGGAGCAGCGGGCGCGCCTCACCGACGTGGTGGGTGACCTCGCCGCGGCGCCGGTGGCGGTGCGCAGCTCGGCCACCGCCGAGGACCTGCCCGAGGCATCGTTCGCCGGGCAGCAGGACACGTTCCTCGAGGTCGCCGGCATCGATCAGATCCTCGAGAAGGTCATCGAGTGCTGGTCGAGCCTGTGGACCGAGCGGGCGATCACCTACCGGGCGCGCAACGACGTCCCCCTCGAGGGCCTCGGCCTCGCCGTCGTGATTCAGGAGCAGGTTGCCGCGGAGGCGTCGGGCGTGGTGTTCACCGCCGATCCGCTGACCGGACGTCGCGATCGGGTCGTCGTCGATGCGGTCCGGGGCCTGGGGGAGGCGCTGGTCTCCGGGCAGGTCACTCCCGACCACTACGAGGTGGAGGGGCCGGTCGTCGTCGAACGCGCGGTGCAGGGGGAGGCGCCGGTGTTGAGCGAGGCGCAGCTGCTCGCGCTCGTCCGGCTGTGCCGGCGCGTGGCGACGGACTTCGGCGCCCCGCAGGACATCGAGTTCACCTGTGTCGGTGACGAGCTGCAGATCGTCCAGTCGCGGGCGATCACCAGCCTCTACCCGACTCCGGAGGGCCCCCGCGAGGCCGTCTACATCAGTGTGGGTGCGATCCAAGGGGTGCTCGCGCCCCTCACGCCGCTGGGGCGCGAGATCCTGACGATCTTCGCGGCCGGTGCGGCGACGGTGTTCGGGCACACGGTGGACCACCGGACCAACCCGTTCGTCCAGGCGGCGGGGGAGCGACTCTGGGTCCGGGTCGACCGTCTGCTCACCGGCCCGGCGCGCCGGTTGGTGCTGCGGATCCTGCCCATCGGGGATCCGGTGGCCGCCACGATCGTGCGCACGCTGGCGGACGAACCGGCCTATGCGCCACGGCGCGAACGGTCGTCGCTGGTCGGGGTCGGGCGGTCGGCCGCGGGGGCCGTGCTGCCGCGGCTGCCTCGGATCGGGCGCAACCTGCGTGACCCCGAGGCCGCGCGCGCCCGCTTCCTCGCCGTCGTCGAGGACTACGTCGCGGCCGTGCGAGAGGACTTCGCTGCGGCGGGTGCCGTGTCCGACCCGGCCGATCGTCTCCGTGCTCGACTGGACGTCGTCGAGGGACGCATGTCGCGGGCCCTGGCCGTGATGTTCTCGGAGTTCCTGCCGGTCATGGGCCCGAGCGTGCTCATGCTCGTGCGGCTGCGGGCCCTCGCCGCGCGGACCGGCCTGGTGGATGCCGATGCCCTCGCGCTGACGGTCCTCCGTTCGCTGCCGGACAACGTCACCACCGAGATGGACCTCGCGCTCTACGCCGCTTCCCGGCGGATCGCCGGTGATCCGGAGTCGGTGCGGGCGATGACCGGCGAACCCGGCGAGCGCGCCGCCGCCTATCGTGCGGGCGAGCTGCCTGCGGTCGTCACCGCGGTGTTGGGGGAGTTCCTCGATCGCTACGGCATGCGCGGCGTGGCCGAGATCGACGTCGGCGCACCCCGCTGGCGTGAGCACCCGGAGCAGGTCGTGCGCACCGTGCAGACCTATCTGGGCGACGTCGACCACGCGGCGTCCTACGAGCAGGGGCGTCGTGCTGCGGCGGAGGCGATCGAGCGGCTGGCGGCGGCGTCCTCGCCGGTCCGGGCGGCGCAGATCCGGTTTCTGGCGGGGCGCCTGCGTGGCCTGTTCGGGCTGCGTGAGACGCCGAAGTTCACGCTGGTCCGCACCTTGGGTCTGGTGCGCACGGCCCTGGCGGAGTCCGGCGCCGACCTCGTCGCGGCCGGGCGACTGGACGCGGCCGACGACGTGTTCTTCCTGCGCGTGGACGAGCTGCGGACGGCGTTCGACGTCGATCACCGCGGCCTGGTGGGGGAGCGTCGTGCGGCGCGGGAACGGGAGGGCCGGCGAGGGCAGCTGCCGGTCGTGTTGCTGGGGGACGGGCGGGCCTTCTCCTCGGCTCCGGGGAGCGGCGACGCGGACCTCGTCGGCACCGGGGTCTCGCCCGGAGTCGTCACGGCGGCCGTGCGGGTCGTCGACGATCCGGCGTCTGCAGGATTGCTGCCCGGGGAGATCCTCGTCTGCCGCGGCACCGACCCCGCGTGGACCCCGCTGTTCCTCACGGCCGGGGGGCTCGTGACCGAGGTCGGTGGATTGATGACCCACGGATCGGTCGTCGCCCGCGAGTACGGGTTGCCCGCGGTGGTCGGGGTGGGTCGCGCGACCGAACGGCTGCGGACCGGCGAGGTCATCACCGTGCACGGGTCGAGTGGGGAGATCATGCGCGTCGAGTGAGCGCCCTCGCTCCTCTGATCATGTGTCTCGTCGATCATGTGTCTCGTCATGGTGTCACTTGTTACAGCTGTTGACAACCATTGTGGTCGAACTGGTGATCGGGTAAAGTGTGGGTCATGACGACGGTCGACGACATCCGAGGTTCGGTCCTCGAGCGCGAGGTCGACCTCGGCTCCAGGGCCGAGGTCGACAGTCTTGCCGAGGGCACCGACAGCCCTTCGGCCGCCGACCTCGCCGGGGTCGACACCTTCCTCGAGGAGCAGTTGGGGCGAGTGTGGCTGCCCGGCATTCAGGCCGACATCGAGTACGCCGGCGACAGCCTGGGCAGACTGGCACGCTCCGGCACCTCCGAGATCGCCGGGCGCATCGGCGCGGGGGAGGCCGTCGATCTGGTGCGGCGTCTGGAGGAGCTGTCGGGGGTGATCGTCGCGGCGCAGGCGCGACTGGCCGTGGTGGTCGACACGCACACACGGCATGCGCAGGCCGAGGCCGGCCTTCCGGCGCATCGACGAGGCACCGGAGTGGCCTCGCAGTTGGGATTGGCACGACGGGAGTCGCCGTCGCGGGCGGCGATCCGGCTGGGTCTGGCCACGGCGCTGACCACGGAGTTGCCCGCTACGTTGGAGGCGTTGGCGTCGGGGGAGACGACGGAGTATCGGGCGTTGATGGTGGCTCGGACCACGGCGGTGCTCGAGCCGGATGTGCGTCGTGACGTGGATGCGGTGATCGGTCCGGAGTTGAAGGATCTGTCGGATCGGGCGGTGCGGTCACGGGTGCAGGCGTTGGCCTATCAGGCGGATCCGCGCGCGTTCGCTGCGGCGTCGGAGCGCTCGGCGCAGGAGCGGTACGTCTCGATCCGTCCGGTGCCGACGGTGATGGCTCAGGTCACGGGATGCGTGCCGGCCGCCGAGGGGGTGGCGTGCTGGGCGGCGCTGGATTCAGCGGCGCGTTCGGCGCAGGCCGCGGGGGATGAGCGGTCACTGGCGCAACTCCGGGCGGACCTGTTCGTGGGGCGCCTGACCGGACGCGACCCGGCGAGTGCCGGGCCCGACATCGAGATCGGCATCGTCATCACCGATCAGGCGCTGCTGGGTGGCATGGGTGCTTCGGGTCGCGATGGTGGAGAACATGAGGTCGCCGGTGAGGGCGGCGCTGTCGACGAACCGGCGCACCTCGTCGGGTACGGGCCGATCCCGGCGCCGTGGGCGCGGGCGATCATCCGGGCCGAGGAGCGCGATCGGGGCAGCGTCGGTGAGCAGCAGGCGTTCTGGCGGCGGTTGTTCACGGCGCGCGACGGCAGCGTGCAGGACATCGACACCCGCCGCGGTCACTTCTCCGGCGCGCTGCGCACGGCGATCGTCTACCGGGACCAGCACTGCCGAACTCCGTGGTGCGGGGCGCCACTGCGTCAGGTCGACCACGTCACCGGCGTGGCCGACGGTGGCGGGGAGTCCTGGACGAACGGTCAAGGGCTGTGTCAGACATGCAATCTGGCCAAGGAAGCGCCGGGGTGGCGCGCCGACGCCGTGGCCACCGGGCCCCCGGGGCAGCGAGACCATGTCGTCACGACGACCACACCCACCGGGCATTCCTACGTCTCACGACCACCGGGGTATGTCGACGGCAGACGAAATGACATAATGTCGATTATCGGCGAAACGATGATGTGAGCACGAGAGGGTCGCTATGTGCGGCGGTCCAAGCAGTCCTCGTCCTCGCCGAACCCACCATGTACCCGATCCCGAGCAGGACTGCCGATGCGAGGATGACCGCGATCGAGGAGCGCCCGAGTCCGAGCAGCACCAGTGCAAGAGAGACGACCCAGACACTGGCGACCCCGACCTTCGCCGTGCCGGCCGCCCGGGTCATCCGTGCCGTGCCGAGCCCTGCCAGGCCACCGAGACCGATGAGAGCGAACAACAGCGATGTGGCCGAGGCGGTGTTTCCGCCGAGACGTACCGACTCACTGGCGTAGGTGAAATAGACCGTGATGGCCGCGAAGTAGAGCACGGCGTACACCAGGGGCGGGACCATCGCCCGCCGCCACGGTGAGCGTGTCTGCGTCGGACCTCGGTCGTCATCATGAGGTTTCAGCGCCGGTACCGCACGCAGGTTCACAGCGGCGGCCAACGCGGCGGCGCTCGCGATGCCTGCCCAGGTCACTCGCCACGAGCTGGACAACCCGACCAGGGCCACGCCGGCGAGCGCGATCAGCCCCAGGCTGGTGCCGGTGGTGATGACCGCAAGCAGGACCGGTTGATGACGCCGCGCCGCCGTCCGGCTCACGATGTCGGAGTACGGAGCCCAGACCCAGCCTGCCGCGCTGCCGCTGAGCACCGCCCCCACCGCGAGGATCCAGGGCGACGGCGCGAGCGCCACGGTCGTCGCTCCCACGACGCCGCACACTCCCCCACCGTGGTGGGCGCTCGAGGCCCGCGCCGCGCTGACAGTCGTGGCGCGGACACCAACCCGATGAGGTATCCCACGAAGGTGCCGCTGGCGATCAACCCCAACAGGAGTTCCGAGAGCCCGAACTCCGCGCGCACGGATGGCAGTGTGAGCCCGTAGGCGTACCGGGCCATGCCGAAGGCGACTCCGACGACTGCTGCCCCACCCACCCCGATCGACACGGTCCGCCTGTCCACGAGTCTCAGCGTGTCACACGGTGGCCCGCGGGTCACAGGTCGGCGCGCATGGCCGGGAACTGAACCTCTATGAAGCCTTCGCGCTCGCACATGGCCCGACGTACTGCTCCCGACTCTCCGTTCCTGCCAGGGGGCGACAGGTCACTGATCGTCGATGTCGACCACGTTCATACCCGCAGAACGCCACGCGGCGAGCAACCGGCCGCCGCCGGCTGCCGCCACCAGATCCGATCCCTCGAGCGCAGTAGCCGTCGCACAGTGAACGGCGTCGTAGCCTCGGAGCGCCGAGGATCGTGCGGCGTCGGCCGCACTCACGACGAGATCGGCCGTCAGATCCATCACGTCGACGTCGGGCCAGATCGCAAGAAAGTTCGACCATGCCCGGTCGTGCTCGTCACTGCTCTGCGATCAGGACCGGAACGACAGCAGAGGTGTCGAAGTAGACGATCACGACGCTGCTCGGCGATGAGGTCGCTCACCGTTCCCGCCGCCTCGATCGGCGGTGGCAGAGCACCACGCCGACGACGTGCCGGCGTCACCGTACCCTCGGCGATCAGTTGCTCGAGCTTGGTGGGGACGCCGACCGGCACGAGGCGTGCGACCGGACGTCCATGATCCGTGACAGTGATCGTGTGGCCTTCGCGCACGGACGCCAGGTGGCGGCTGAGACCGTCGCGAAGATCGCGGACGCCGACATCCATCGAGAGACCCCCTGTGGCCACAATTCGACACTCTATTATGGCCATTCTTTCAGCTGGGCTTCTCCCGGCAAGGGCCCCTGTCGGGCCCGGGTCAACGCGAGCGCCTCGAGATCGCCACCCGGCTTCACACGGTTGCAGACCGCGACGTCACTGCTCCGTCCATTCGAGCGTGTAGCGAAAACCGAGCCGGCGCCGCAGATGCGCCCCCGGCATGAGCCGCTGCGCTGCGGTGGCGATCTCCGCGAAGGTCGTGAGTGGGTCGGCGACCGGGAACGGATCCGGCTGCGGCCCGGCGTTCGACACCCACGGATGCTTGACGTACCCGATGACCGGATTGGTCAGCATGGATGCCGCGTCCCATACGTGGTCGGTGACCGAGGCCGGCTGCGCGAGACCGATGCAGAGGAAGCGGCCGCCGGGGGCGAGCAGCCCTCGGACGTCGGTGAGGGCGCTCTCCAGGTCGAGGTGGTGCAGCACGGCGACCATCGTGACGACGTCGAACGTCCCCGAGACCTCCGCGGGTGTCGCGTTCTCGACCCTGATGTTCGCCAGACCGGCGTGCCTGCGAGCGGCCGCTTCGCACATGGCCTGATCAGTGTCGATGCCGACGACGTGGCGCACGTGATCGGCCAGGACACCGAGCAGTTCGCCCCGGCCGCAACCGATGTCGAGCGCCCGCTCCCGCCGCGCAGGCAGGCGACTGACGATCCACGGATGAAAGTGGTCGTTGTGGCTCCAGGGGTGCCTGGCGTTGACCTCGGCCACGGCGCCGGCGAGGCGACTCCCCCATCTCGGCACGATCCCCCGGATACCCATGGGACCTAGAGTGCCGCCATGACCTCCGAGATCTCCACCGTGGCCGTCCTCGGGGCAGGAGCCATGGGCGCCATGTACGCCGACCACTTCAGCACCGGCGGCCTGTCGACGTGCCTCGTCGCCTCCGGGCTCCGCGCCGACCGACTCCGCAACCCCGGCCTGACCGTCAACGGGCGCCGGCTGGACGTGCCGGTGATCACGCCGTCGACCTCGGACTCCCCGTCGACCTCGTCGTCGTGGCGGTCAAGAGCCACCACCTGGACGAGGCCCTGGACGACCTGGCTCCGCTCGTCGGCGACGGCACGGTGATCCTCTCGGTATTGAACGGCTTGACCAGCGAAGACACCATCGCGGCGCGGTTTCCGCAGGCCCACGTCCTGCTGTGCATCGCCCTTGCCATGGACGCCCGCCGCGACGGCGAGCGTGGCGTGCTCTGGACCCAGGTCGGACGCCTCGACTTCGGCGAGGCCGACAACACAGACCCGAGCGCCGACGTGCTGCGCGTTCAGAAGGCCCTCGACAGAGCCGGGTTGGCGTGGACCACGCCGGTCGACATGCGGCACGCCATGTGGTGGAAGTTCATGGTCAACGTCGGCGCCAACCAGGCCACCGCCCTCACCCGCTCGGGGTACGGCGCTCTGCGCGACCCCGGCGGCACCCGGGACCTCATGCTGGCCCTCATCCACGAGGTCCTGGCCGTCGCGGCCGTCGAGGGCGTTGCCCTCGACGCCGAGGACGTCGCCCGCTGGGAGCAGGTGCTCGCCGGTCAGCCGGCGGACGGTTGGACCTCGATGCGCCAGGACGTCGAGGCCGGCCGCACCACCGAGGTCGACCTGTTCGGCGGGACCGTCGTCGACCTCGGACGCAAGCACGGCATCGCCACGCCGTACAACCAGGCGGCCGCGTGGGCGCTGCGCGGGCTGACCGAGGCGGGTGCCCGCCTCACGACTCCGCAGCGGTGAGGATGCCCCGCATGCAGGCGACGAACGCGTCAGGGTCGTCGATCCACGGGTAGTGCGACATCCCCGTGAGCACGTGCAGCTGGGCATCGGGGAACAGCTCCGCGATGCGCGGACCCGAGTCCGGACCCGAGACGAGGTCGAACTCACCCACGACGACGTGGACCGGAGTGGTGACGGACGCCAACCTGCCGCGCAGGGCGTCGCGGTCGGTCGGGCCCGACCAGAACGTGTCCATCGCCGTTCTGTTCAGCTGTGATTCCTGTGCAGCGGCGTGTGCGCGAGCCGCCCGGGTCCACGGCCCGTAGTAGAGGGGGTACGTCGCCTCACGGGGGGTGTCCGTCCACCCCGTCGTGGCCACCAGGTCGAGGGCTTCGCGGGCCTGCTCGTACCACGGAGCATCCCGGCGCCGCTCGACCTGTCGCTCGCTCTCCTGCTGGGACGGTTCCACCCCGATCATCCGTCCCGACGGGGTGAGCAGGACCAACCGGCGCAGCCGATCCTGGTGATCGACGGCGTAGAGGTAGGCCACCGCGCACCCGGCGGAGTGACCCACGAGATCGAACGTCTCCAGGCCCAGGTGCCGACGCAACCCCTCGATGTCGGCGGCGATCCGTTCGGCGGGGGCTCCTGCCTGCAGGGACGACCCCTCGCCGCGGCTACCGCCGGTACCCCTCGGCTCGAGGATCACGAGTCGGCGTCCGGTCCCCGGCGCGAAACCGCCGAGATCTTCCAGGTAGGCGGCATCACGGCCGGGGCCACCCGGCACGAGGATCAGGGGCTCCCCCTCCCCCAGGCTCAGGTAGCTGATCCGGTGGTCGTCGTCGGCGATGAAACTCGGCATGGGGACAACCTGTCACGCCAGCTGCCACGCCCGGTAGAGGGCGGCGAACCGGCCTCCGGCAGCGATGAGTTCCTCCGGAGATCCGTCCTCGACGACGCGACCGTCGTGGACCACGAGCACCCGGTCGGCGATCATCACCGTCGAGAGCCGGTGGGCGATGATGACGGCCGTCCGTGAGCCGAGCAGCGAGGTCAGGCCCTCCTGGACCTGCCGTTCGGAGGGGATGTCCAGCGAACTCGTCGCCTCGTCGAGGATGAGCACCGAGGGGTCGGCGAGGAAGGCCCGGGCGAAGGAGATGAGTTGTCGTTGGCCTGCCGACACGCGTCCGCCGCGCTTGTTGACGTCGGTGTCGAAGCCCTCGGGCAGAGCACGGATGAACTCCCCCGCACCGATCGCGTCGGCCGCGGCCTCGATGTCGGCCCGGCTCGCCCCCGGCCGTCCGAGCTCGATGTTCTCGGCGACCGTGCCCGAGAACAGGTACGCCTCCTGGGTCACCATCACCACGCTGCGAGTCAGGTCCTCCCCCGTGAGTTCGCGCACGTCGATGCCGTCGAGGTGGACACTCCCCTGCGTCACGTCGTAGAACCGGGCGATGAGCTTGGCGATCGTCGACTTGCCGGCCCCTGTTCGCCCGACGAGGGCAACCGTCTGACCTGCAGGAATGTGCAGGTCGACCGGTTTGAGTACCAGCGGCCCGGTCGCCGAGTATCGGAACGCGGCGTCCTCGAAGTCGATCTGGCCGCGCGCTCTGGGCAGTGCGGTCGGCACCTCGGGGTCACGGACCGCGGGCGTCTCGGCCAACAACGCCGCGATCTTCTCGAGCGCCGCCACCGCCGACTGGAACGTGTTGTAGAAGTTGGCGATCTCGTCGATGGGCTGGAAGAAGCGGCGCGCGTAGATGACCAAGGCCACGAGCACGCCCACCTGCAGATCTCCCCGAGTACGCGGAACCCACCGACGACGAGCACGACCGCGATCGTCGCGTTCGCCAGGATGCGCAGCGACGGCTGGTAGATGCCGAAGATCATGATCGACCGCAGCGAGGCGTCCCGGTAGGCCTGCGCCAGGTCGTCGTACGTGGCCTGGTTGCGCTCCTCCGTGCGGAAGGCCTTGACCGCGCGAATGCCGGTCATCGCCTCGACGAAGTGAACGATGAGCCGCGCCGAATGCGTGCGGATGCCGCGGTAGGCCTCCCGCGAACGCTTCTGGAACCAGACGGTGAGCAACACCCCCGGCACGAGCATGAGGAGCATGACCGCGCCGGTCACCCAGTCCATGCCGAGGATCAGCAGCACCGTGAACAGCATCGACAGGAACGAGCCGACCATGATGTCGATCCCCGAGTCGAGCAGCTCGCGCAACGCCTCCATGTCGGAGGTCTGACGGGAGACGATCCGGCCAGAGGTATACCGCTCGTGGAACTCCAGATCCAGACGCTGGGTCTCGTGGAACACCCGCCGCCGCAGGGACAACAGCACCCGCTGACCGATGACCGTCGACTGGCGCACGTATCCGAAGGTCAGGATGCCGCCGACGATCGCCGCGACCACGTGTGCCGCGGTCGCCCACAGGGTGGGTCCGGCGTCACCCGCCAGCAGGGCGGGGAGGGCGTTGTCGATACCCCAGGCGATGATCGCCGGGCCGGCGACGACGGCCAGCTGAGCGACGATCACCATGACGGCCAGGACGCCGACCCGCCCCCGCACGGGGCTCAGCAGGGTGCCGAGCAGTCGCATCGAACGCCGCCGCGACTCCCGGTTCTCTTCAGCGGACAGCACTCGCTGCTCGTCGTCGGCCTCCGACGTGCGGTCGGCGGGTCGGCTTTCGCCGGGGGCGGCGCCGTCGGAGTGGTCGTCGTCGGACGGATGCGCTCCTGTCGACCCAGGATCCTCGGACGGTGGCGCGGCCACGACCTTGCCGGCGTACCCCTCTCCCCGGCCACCGCCGCGATGTCGCGGTTGTGCAGCGCCTCCTGCTCCTGGTCGGTGAGGACGTACCGGTAGCGCGCAGAGGTGGCGAGCAGTTCGTCGTGGGTACCGACGGCCACGATGCGACCCTCGTCCATGAGGGCGACCCGGTCGGCGAGCGACACGGTGGAGGTGCGGTGGGCCACGATCAGCGTCGTCGTCCCGGCCAGCACCCGGCGCAGACGCTCCGTGACGACCTCCTCGGTGCGGGTGTCGAGCGCCGACAGGGGGTCGTCGAGCAGCAGCACCGCAGGCCGGGCGGCGATGGCCCGGGCCAGCGCCAGCCGCTGTCGTTGCCCGCCCGACAGACTCATCCCCTCCTCGCCGATGCGCGTGTCCACGCCGCGGGGCAGGGCGTAGGCGAAGCCTGCGTCGGCGGTATCCAGCGCCAGCCGCAGCAGCTCCTCGCGGTCGGCAGGGGCGAGATTCCGGTCGGCGCCGAGGAGGACGTTCGAACGTACCGAGTCGGAGAACAACGTGGCGTCCTCGAAGGCGACCGCGGTGATCGTGCGCAGGTCATCCAGCGACATGTCACGGACGTCGATCCCGTCGATGGTGATCCGGCCACCGGTGACGTCGTACAGTCGCGGCACGAGTTGCAGCAGGGTCGACTTGCCGCACCCGGTGACACCGACGAGCGCCATCGTCTCCCCCGGGCGGATCTGCAGATCGGCTCCGGCCACCACGTCGCGCACGCGGTCGGGCGCGTCGGGATACCGGAACCGCACCCCCTGCAGCCGGACCTCGCCGCGAATGCGGGCGGGATCGAGCGGAGTCGCCGGCTCGGGCGAGGTGATGGGATTGTCCTCGTCCATGACCTCGTAGTGGCGTTCCAGCGCCGTGGAGGCGTTGACCGCCATGCCGAGCAACTGCCCCAGCATGCGGGTGGGCCCGATGACCAGGGTCGCGGTGGCGAAATAGCTCGCGAGCCTGCCGACGTTCATCTCGCCGGCCGCCGTCTCGTGGAGACCGACGAAGAGAGCCACGCCCAGGGCCAGTTCGGGAAGCATGAACATCGCCATGTCGAACCGCGCCATGGCGTCGGCCTTGCGGACCTCGGTGCGCCGCAGGTCGTCCGCCTGTCCGCTGAACTGCTCCAGCGCGGTCGGGCCCCGGCCGAAGGCCTTGAGGACGCGGATCCCCTGCACGGATTGCTCGATCGTGGTGGCCAGGTCGCCGTTCTGGTCCTGGGAGAGCCGCGACAGCGCGTGGTAGCGCCGGCTGAACCGATAGGAGATGAGCGTGACCGGTGCGGCAGCCGCCAGGAAGATGGCGGCGAGCAGCGCGCTGGACCGGAAGAGCAGCAGCACGCCGACCACGATCGTGACCGCGCTGGCGACGACCATGATCATGCCGAAGGCCACCCACCGGCGGATCAGGTTGATGTCCGTCATCGACCGGGACAGCAATTGGCCCGAGCCCCAGTGGTCGTGGAAGGCCACCGGCATGTGCTGGACCTTGGCGTAGAACCCGACCCGCATGTCCTTCTCGGTCATCGTCGCCGGGGAGACCGCGAAGATGCGACGCAACCAGATCAGCGAGGCCTCGACGAGGCCGAGTCCGAGGACGACGGCACCGGCGGTGAGCACGGTGGCCGACGTCGCCTCGGCGTCGAGCCGGTTGACCATCCCCTCCAACACCTGCGGGATCAGCAGGGCGACGATCGAGGCCGCCAGCGCGCTGAGCAGACCGAGGAAGAGGCGGACCCGGATGGGACGCACGGTGGCCCACAGCCTGCCCATGGTCGAGATCACGCAGCGCCCCTGGTGGGAGAGATGCGTCCCGGCCCTCGGGGCGCCTCGGCCCACACTACGAGGACCGCGCGCCGGTCGCCCGCGAAGCCGGGATCTCACGAGGGTCGTGGCACGGCATGAAGTGGCCGCGTCCGCGCGAACGCGGAACAGTGACCTCATGGCTGTCTTCATGGATCGCACCCTCGATTTCGTCCGTCACGGATACCGGTTCCAGGACCGGCTCCGCGCCCGCTCCCGCGACGCCGCGGCCGACCGGCGTCTGCCCGTCCGGTTCGTCGGAGGCGATGCCCTCCTCGTCAAGGGGCTGGAGGGGGTGCGGCTGTTCTACGACACCTCCAAGGTCAAGCGTGACGGCGCGATGCCCGGTGTCATCCGTGGCGGGCTCTTCGGCCAGGGGTCGGTGCACGGCCTCGACGACGAACAGCACCGCCGCCGCAAGGCGACGTTCGTTCGCGCCGTGATGGACCCGGCGGCCTCGGACGCCCTGCTGAGCCGGGCCCGCGACGAGGTGGGCAGGGTCCTCGACACCTGGTCGGACGGACAGTCGGTCTACGACGCCATGACCCTCGCCTACGGACGTGCCGCCGTCGTGTGGGCGGGATTTTCCCCGAGAAGGAGAAGCTGGACGAGATCGCGCGATGGCAGGGCCAGATCGTCGACGGGTTCGGAGTGATCGGTCCGGAGTACGTGCGGCACAGGCTGCGTCGCCGCCAGCTCGATGCATGGTTCGAGAAGCAGGTGAAGGCGGCCCGCGCCGGGGATCTCGACGTCCCGGCCGGGTCACCGTTCCGGCAGATGCTCGACCACGTCGATGCGGACGGCCGGCCCCTGTCGGACAGGACGACGGCCGTGGAGGTGCAGAACGTCATCAGGCCCACGATCGCCACGGCCCGGTTCGCCGCCTTCGCCGCCAAGGCCCTGCACGAGAACCCGGCCTGGCGCGAGAAGATCCGCACCGAAGCCCTCGAGCGCGGCGTCACGTGGGACGGCCCCGTCGCGGAGGCGTTCGCCGAAGAGGTGCGTCGCTACTACCCGTTCGTCCCGTTGCTCCCCTCGGTGGCACGCACGGACTTCGAGCACCAGGGCATCGAGGTGAAGAAGGGCGACCGGGTCCTCGTCGACATCTACGGATCCATGCGTGACCCCGAGTACTGGGACCACCCCGAGACGTTCGATCCCGCCCGCTTCCTCGAGACCGAGATGCAGCACAGCGAGGTCTTCGTCCCCCAGGGCGGCGCCGACGTCAACACGGGGCACCGCTGCCCGGGCGAGATCATCGTCGTCGGTCTGCTCGCCCTCACGGTGGCCGAGTTGTCGGTGCGGGAGTGGACGGTCCCGCCCCAGGATCTCGACTACTCGATGAGTCGCCTGCCGGCGCTGCCGGCGGACGGGGTGAAACTCGCCGGGATGAGCAGCCCCGGCCGCTGAGGTTCGACCACCCGGCGTGCGCTGCCGAAAGTCGTGGCGCAACGGGTTGCCACCTCCCTACTGTGTCGTCATGCAGGCGACCTTCTACAGCGACCCCCGCGCCTTCCTCGATGTCGCCGGCGCCCACCTCGCCGGGGACCCCGTGCGGACCAGCGTCATCGCGACCGTGGCGGCGCGCTTCGCCGTGCACGGCATGCCTGATGGGCCCTACTGGTTCGCCACCGTGGAGGACGCCACGGGCGAGGTCGTCGGTGTCGCCATGCGCACCCGCACCCATCCCCCGTACGCCGGGTTCGTCGCCGCCATGCCTGCGGCTGCCCTCGATGCTCTGGCAGACGCTTTGGCCGACCGCGGCATCGTGGTGGAGGCCTGGAACGGGGACAGTGCCGCGGCCCGCCGCCTGTGCGCGCAGGCTGCCGGGCCGGATCGCTCCGTCGAGGTGGTGATGCACACCCGGATGTTCGAGGTGAGGAGCCTGCTCCCGCCGCGGGTCCCCGACGGAGCGCTGAGACGGGCGAGGCCGGACGACGCCGACCTGGTCGAGCGGTGGATCCACGAGTTCGGCCGCGACACCGACGTGCAGGCCGGCCGGCATCCTGGCTCGGGGTCGCTCTCCCCGCCGACCGGGAGCGGGTGCTGCAGGGGATCGCGGACGGCAAGCTCTGGCTGTGGGTCGTGGGTGAGCAGCCCGTGCACCTCAGCGGAGCGAACCCGCCCACCTTCGGCGTGGTGCGCATCGGTCCCGTCTACACGCCCGCGGAGCATCGCGGGCGGGGGTACGCGGCACACGTCGTGGCGGTGCTCTCCCGGCGGGCGCTCGACACCGGTCACCGGGTCTGCCTCTACACCGATCAGGCCAACCCGGTGAGCAACCGCATCTACGAGCGACTCGGCTACGAGGCTCTCGGCGACGAGACCGAGTTCCGGGTCACTCCCCCGATGTCTGGACGTAGCGCGCCAGGTGCTCCCCGGTGAGGGTGCCGCCGGTCGCCACGAGGTCGGCCGGCGTGCCCTCGAACACGATCCGGCCTCCGTCGTGCCCGGCGCCCGGACCGAGATCGATGATCCAGTCGGCGTGCGCCATCACCGCCTGGTGATGCTCGATGACGACGACCGACTTCCCCGAGTCCACCAGCCGGTCCAGGAGACCGAGGAGGTTCTCGACGTCGGCGAGGTGGAGGCCTGTCGTCGGCTCGTCGAGGACGTACACCTCGCCCTTGTCCCCCATCTGGGCGGCCAGCTTGAGCCGCTGCCGCTCGCCACCGGACAGGGTGGTGAGCGGTTGCCCGATCTTGACGTACCCCAGCCCCACGTCGGCCAGGCGCGCGAGGATCTTCGTGGCGGCGGGCAGCTTGGCCTCACCGCCGGAGAAGAACTCCAGCGCCTGGGCCACGGACATGCCCATGACCTCGCTGATGTCCTTGCCGCCCAGGTGGTGATCGAGCACCTCGGCCTGGAACCCCTTGGCGTCGCACACCTCGCACGGGCTCGACACGGTCTCCATGAACCCGAGCTCGGTGTACATGACCCCGGCGCCCTTGCAGGTGGGGCAGGCGCCTTCGGAGTTCGCGCTGAACAGTGCGGGTTTGACCCCGTTGGCCTTGGCGAACGCCTTGCGGATCGGGTCGAGCAGACCGGTGTAGGTAGCGGGGTTGCTGCGCCTCGACCCCTTGATCGCGCCCTGGTCGATGACGACGACGCCCTCGCCCGTGAGCGACCCGTGGATGAGCGAGCTCTTGCCCGATCCGGCCACCCCGGTGACGGCGACGAGCACGCCCAGAGGCACGTCGACGTCGACGTCCTGCAGGTTGTGGGTGGAGGCACCGCGGATCTCGTGGACGCCGGCGGGTGCGCGCACGGTGTCCTTGAGACGGGCGCGGTCGTGCAGGTGTCGTCCTGTCACGGTGCCCGACTCCGCAAGTCCCTCGACCGTGCCCTCGAAGCAGACCTCACCCCCGTCGGAGCCGGCTCCCGGCCCGAGGTCGACGACGTGGTCGGCGATGCGGATGATCTCGGGTTTGTGCTCGACGACGAGCACGGTGTTGCCCTTGTCGCGCAGCCGCACCAGCAGTTCGTTCATGCGGTCGATGTCGTGCGGGTGCAGGCCCGTGCTCGGCTCGTCGAAGACGTAGGTCACGTCGCTGAGGGAGGAGCCGAGGTGCCGGATCATCTTGGTGCGCTGCGCCTCTCCTCCGGACAGGGTGCCGGCCGGGCGATCCAGCGACAGGTACCCGAGGCCGATCTCGACGAACGACTCGAGCAGGTGTCGCAGGTTCCGCAGCAGCGGCGCGACCGACGGCTCGTCGAGCTCGCCGACCCAGGCCGCGAGATCGGTGATCTGCATGGAGCAGCAGTCGGCGATGTTCTTGCCGGCGATCCTCGAGTCCAGGGCGTGCCGCGCCAGGCGGGTCCCGCCGCACTCCGGGCAGGTGGCGAAGACGACGGCGCGGTCGACGAAGGCGCGGATGTGCGCCTGCATGGCGTCGCGGTCCTTGCTCAACATCGACTTCTGGATCCGCGGGATGACGCCTTCGTAGGTGAGGTTGATGCCCTCGACCTTGATCTTCGTGGGTTCCTTGTACAGGAGGTCGTCCATCTCCTTCGCGGTGTATTTCGCGAGCGGCTTGTCCATGTCGAAGCCGTAGCCGGAGAAGATGCGGCCGTACCAGCCGTCCATGGAGTAGCCGGGCACCATGAGCGCCCCCTCGGACAGGGACTTGCTCTCGTCGTAGATGGCGGTGAGGTCGAAGTCGGACACCGACGCCGTGCCTTCGCACCGCGGGCACATGCCGCCGGTGATCGAGAAGGTGCGCTTCTCCTTCTTGCCCTTGTTCGCGCCGGTGGCGATGGTGACCGCGCCCGCGCCGGTCACCGAGGGGACGTTGAAGGAGTACGCCTGCGGCGACCCCACGTGCGGGTCTCCGAGGCGGCTGAACAGGACGCGCAGCAGCGCGTTCGCGTCGGTGGCGGTGCCGACGGTGGAGCGCAGGTTGGCACCCATCCGCTCCTGGTCGACGATGATCGCCGTGGTGAGGCCCGCCAGGGAGTCGACGTCGGGCCGCGCCAAGGTCGCCATGAAGCCCTGCACGAACGCCGGATAGGTCTCGTTGATCATCCGCTGGGATTCCGCGGCGATGGTGTCGAACACCAGCGAACTCTTGCCCGAGCCGGACACGCCCGTGAAGACCGTGAGACGCCGTTTGGGCAAATGGACGGTGATGTCGCGGAGGTTGTTCTCACGGGCCCCCTCGACCCGGATCACGTCATGGGTGTCGGCAGCGTGCGCCGTCGGTTGCGTCATCGTGGAACTCCCGTGCTGAGGCAGGCCGCCGGACCGGACGACACGTGCATTGTGCGGTATGACGCGCAGAATCCGAAGACGCTCAGCCCGCGGCGGCAGCGGCGTCCGTGGCCGGGATGATGCCCGTGGCGAGCAGGGCGAAGAGCACGAGCGCGAGGACGATGCGGTAGATGACGAACGGCGTGAAGTCGTGCGTGGAGATGTAGCGCAGCAGCCAGGCGATGACCGCGTACCCGATGACGAAGCTGATCACCGTGGCCGTCACGATCTGCGCCCAGGCGGGCTGGACCGGGTCGCCCGCGATGTCGAGCACCTGGTCGAACCCCGACAGCAGCACGGCCGGGATGGCCAGCAGGAACGCGTACCGGGCGGCCGCCTCACGCTTGTAGCCCATGAACAGGCCACCGGCGATGGTGCCGCCCGAGCGGGACACCCCGGGCACGAGCGCCAGGGCCTGGAAGAACCCGTAGGCGATGCCGTCCTTGACCGTGAGGTCGGTGATCTCCTTGGTCTGGGTGGCGCGGCGGTCGGCGATCCAGATGACGATGGCGAAGACGAGCAGCATCGTCGCCGTCACCCAGAGGTTGCGGAACGGGCCGGTGATGAGGTCGCGCAGGGCGAGCCCGAACACGCCGATCGGGATCGTGCCGGCGATGACGAGCCACCCCATGCGGACGTCGGGATCGCTGTGCGGCAGCGTGCCGGCGAGGGCTTTGCACCAGCGGGTGACGATGCGCGCGATGTCCTTGCGGAAGTACACGAGCACCGCGGCCTCGGTGCCCAGCTGGGTGATGGCCGTGAACGCGGCACCCGGATCGGTGCCACCGAAGAGTCGCCCCACGATCGACACGTGGGCGCTGGAGGACACCGGGAGGAACTCCGTGAGCCCCTGGACCACTCCCAGCGTGATCGCTTCTCCCCAGTTCATCGCCTCTCCCGTCGGTCTGCGCCTGCGCGACCGTATCAGGGGAGGCGCTGACCTCAGGTGATCGACTCGGTGTGCACGCCGTACCGTCCCTCACGCCGGTCGGCCACCCACAGCTCGAGGCCGCGGCGCACGGTGCGGAACGCGAGCTCGTCCCAGGGGATGTCGTCGATCCCCACCAGGAGGTTCTCCACCGTCTCGGGTCCGGGACTCAGGTCGAGGTCGAGCAGCCGGGCCCGGAAGAAGATGTGCACCTGCCCCACCCGCACGATGTCGATGGCCGCGAACAGGCCTTGCAACTCGACGCGGGCGCCGGCCTCCTCGAGGGTCTCGCGGGCGGCCCCGTCACCGATGGACTCCCCCAGCTCGAGGAACCCCGCGGGAACGGTCCAGTACCCCTTGCGCGGCTCGATGTTGCGCCGGCACAGCAGAATGCGCTCGTCCGGACCGCCCTCGTCCCACACCGGGATGGTGCCGACCACGTTGATCGGGTTGACGTAGTCGATGTATCCGCACGAGGGACACACGGCGCGGTCGCGGTCCTCCATCTCGGGGACGCGACGCTCGACGGGTGTGCCGCAGAGCCGGCAGTAGCGGATGTCGGGGCTCATGTCCCGACTCTAGAGCCGGTCCGCTCCCGCCCGGTGGCGCCACCCGGTGGGTACGGTGGGTCGGGTGGCCGGGCCGAACCCGGTCGAGACGGAGGTGGAGGCGTGAAGACACTGGTACTGGCGTTCATCGGTGACGACGAACCCGGTCTCGTGCACGCTCTCGCTGAGGTCCTCTCCGACCACGGTGGCAACTGGGAGACCAGCCAGATGGGGTGCCTCGGGCATCTGTTCGCCGGCACGCTGCAGGTCTCCGTCGACGCCGAGCGGGCCGACGCACTCGTCGAGGACTTCCGCGGCCTGGACGGAATGCTGCAGGTCACGGTGCGCGCCATGTCGGTGCACGCGCCCGAGGTGGTGCACGAGACCGACTCGACCTTCACCCTCGACATCGACGGCGGGGATCATCCCGGCATCGTGGAGGCCATCGCCGCCGCCCTCGCTCGCCCCCGCGTCAACGTCCGGCGCTTCTCCAGCTGTCTGCGTGAGGACGCGGAGGGGCAGCGCACCTTCCACGTCACGGCCCTGCTCGCGGCGCAGGCCGACCTCGACCTCGACGAACTCGGGGACGACCTGCGGGCGCTCGCCGACGATCTTCGCGTCGGCCTGACCCTGGGTCTGCCGGCCCGGAGGTAACCGCCTCCTCGCCCCCGGGAATGCGATGCGGCCGGGGACGAGATCTCGTCCCCGGCCGCTCACGCCGTGCTCACGTCGTGGTCGTGCTCACTTCTTGAAGGCGTCCTTGATGTTCTCGCCGGCCTTCTTGACGCTCGCGCCGGCCTGGTCGCCCTTGCCCTCGGCCTCGAGACGCTCGTTGTCGGTCAGCTTGCCGGCGGCCTCCTTGGCCTTGCCGCCGAGGTCCTGACCGGTGTTGTCGACCTTGTCACCCGTGCCCATGTCCACTCCTTCGTCTCGGAACTGCTGACCCTTCGACCGTACGGCCCGTTCATGTACGGCGCCACCCGGAAGAATGGGGGGTGACCGGGGGTGTCGAAACGCCGATCGACGCGTTCGGGTTTGTCGGAGTGGGAAATCCGCGGCTACCGTGGAGACGACGAGTGCCGGGGGCCGGGTCGGACGACGCACGAGGAGCGGTACAGGATGCTGGTACGCAGGTGGACCACCGCGACGGTGATCGCGATGGTGTCCATCGGATTCGCCGTGCCGGCCGTGGCCGCTCCCGGTGACCCGGCCGACAAGCCGATCTCCTCGAAGCAGCAGGCCGAGGGCGATCGTGACTCCGCCGCCGAACGCGAGCCCCTCACCCCGGCGCAGGTCGCCGAGCAGGTCAAGGAGGCCACCGCGCTGCAGGAGCAGTTGAAGAAGGACGACGCCGCCATCGCCGCCGCGAGCAGCGAACTGGCCAAGCTGTCGGCCGCCTCCAATGCGCTGATGAGCAAGGTCAGCGCCGCCAGGACCGCCGAGGCCGAGGCCAAGAAGAAGGAGGACGCGGAGCTCGCCCGGCTCAAGCGACTCACCGCCGAGGTGGCCGCGGCGCAGAAGGATCTCGAGGGCATGGCCGTGGACGCCTACGTCAACGGGCCCGGCCTCCTGCGGCAGGTCGCCGCCGTCATCGACATCGTCGCGGGCGGCGGTGAGGGCGCCGATGCCGCGGCCAAGGCCGACTACCTGGCCAACTCCCGATCGGCGGACGAGCAGCACTTCGCCGAACTCGCGAAGAAGCAGCAGGAGTCCGCCAAGAAGGCGGCGGCGGCCCGCGCCGACCGCGAGAAGAAGACCGCGGCGGCCGAGGCGGCGCAGAAGGCGGCGGCCACGGCCGTGGCCGAGCAGCAGAAATCGGTCGTCGCCCTGCAGAAGCTCGCCGCCGGGCGCCGCGGTCAGCTCGAGGACCTCGGCGTCGCCGACGGCACGCTCGGTGGTGTCGACCTCGCCTCGCTGGAGAAGATCGCCACCACTCCCCTGTGCACCGAGGAGAACGCCTCCTACCCCAACGGCCAATGGCCCGGATCGGCCCTGTGCGCACTGGAGTCCGCGCCGGGGCACATGCTGCGCCCGTCGGCGGCCCGGGCGTTCGACGCCCTCAGCGCGGCCTACCAGAAGGCCAACGGCACCAACCTCTGCATCACCGACAGCTACCGGAGCCTCCCGGCGCAGATCGACGTCAAGCGGCGCAAGCCCACCCTCGCCGCCAGGCCGGGCACCAGCCAGCACGGGCTCGGTCTCGCGGTCGACCTCTGCGGCGGCATCGAGAGCTTCGGCACCCAGCAACACCTGTGGATGCAGCAGCACGCACCGCTGTTCGGCTTCTTCCACCCCAGCTGGGCGCAGGCCGGCGGGTCCAAGCCCGAACCCTGGCACTGGGAGTTCGCGGGCTAAGCTACGCACTCAGCGGAACAACGACGCCCGCTGCGGCGTTGAAGCGTGGACGTACACGCCCCTCGGGGCGCGCCCCTGAAGATGGAGGACCTGTTCGAATGGCAGAGCGATCGCTGCGAGGGACCAATCTGTCGGCCCTGTCGATGGAGACCGACGAGAACGTCGTGCTCAGTGAGCGCCGGATCACTCGCTACGTGTGCGAGAACAAGCACATCAGCGAGCTGCCGTTCTCCGTCGAGGCCGACGTGCCGCCCGTCTGGGAGTGCCGTTGCGGGCAGGAGGCCAAGCTCGTCGACGGCCCCGAGCCCGAGGGCAAGCCGACCAAGCCGGCCCGTACCCACTGGGACATGCTGCTGGAGCGCCGCTCGGTGCCCGAGCTCGAGGAACTGCTCGCAGAGCGGCTCGACCTGCTGCGCACCTCACGTGGTGAGAAGCCGAAGAAGAGCAAGGCCTGAGGCTCCTCCCCCAGAAGGTGAACGACGGCGGCCACCTGGATGACCAGGTGGCCGCCGTCGTCGTGTCGGGTGAGTCAGCGGGTGTCGCCGCCCCGGCGCAGATCGATGTGCGGCATGTCACGGTTCACGGTCGTCGTCGAGCCGGTGTCGACCCGGATGGACCGGACGATGCCCGCCTGCTGCATGACGCGGTTCTCCGCGGTCCGTTGCAGGAGGCGGCGGGCCAGGGGCCGGGTGAAGGGCAGGATGAGGAACAGGCCGACGACGTCGGTGAGGAACCCGGGCAGGAGCAGCAGCGCGCCGCCGATGAGGATGAGCGCGGCGTCCGCGGCCTCGCGGCCGGGCACGCGCCCCGCCTGCAGGGCCTGGTGCAGGGACCGCCAGGTGGAGGCCCCCTCGCGCTTCATGAGCCACGCGCCCACGATCGACATGAGGAAGAGCAGGCCGATCGTCCACCAGATGCCGATCGTGCGACCGGCGGCGACGAAGAGGAAGATCTCGGCGATCGGCAGGAGCAGCACGGCGGCGAACACGGCGAACCGCCAGCGCGGCCTGGACCCGCCCGGCCGGGGCGGCGGAGGACCGGCATGAGGGCCGACACGGTGGACGCGTGGCGCGCCCGGTCCGATCTCGGGGGTGCTGGACATGGACACTCCTAGCGGCGAGCGGACCTGCCCACGGTGAGGGCCGACACGAGCCCGCGCGCCTGTTCGTATCTGTAACGCATTCCCCATGCCGTGACGTTCCGCAACGACTCGACGAAGATGTCGCGGCTCATCTTCGACTCCCCCGCGTCGCGTTCGACGAACGTGATCGGCACCTCGACGATGCGCAGGCCGGCCCGCACGACGCGCCAGGTGAGGTCGACCTGGAAGCAGTACCCCTGGGAGGCGACGGCGTCCAGACCGATGTGGCGCAGCGCCTCGGCCCGGTAGACGCGGAATCCGGCGGTGGCGTCCATCACTGGCATCCCGAGCAGCATGCGCACGTACTGGTTGCCGCCGACCGAGAGGAGTTTGCGGTGCGGGGCCCAGTTCTCGATGGCTCCACCGGCGACCCACCGTGAGCCGATGACGAGGTCGGCCAGCGGCGCGGCCTCGAGGAGGGCCGGCAGGTCGGTCGCCCGGTGGGAGCCGTCGGCGTCCATCTCCACGACCGTGTCGTAACCCGCGTCCAGCGCCCAGGCGAATCCGTCGAGGTAGGCCTGGCCGAGGCCGTTCTTGGCGGTGCGGTGCAGCACCTGGACCTGCGGGTCGGCCGCCGCCAGCTCGTCGGCGACGACCCCGGTGCCGTCCGGCGAGTCGTCGTCGATGATCAGCACGTCGACCTGCGGACTCACCGCGCGGACTCCCTGCACCTGCCGGGCGATCGAGTCCCGCTCGTCGTAGGTCGGGATGAGGACCACGACACGTTCCACGGGACGGCGCGAGAGCAACCGGCCCGGCGGGTGCGGCCGCGGGCGAGGGATAGCAGGCAAGGATCCTCCAGGGTGAAGAGTCCGGTCAGTCTAGCGACGGCGACCTGGGGACCACCTGGGCCCGGCGGCGCCGCAGCAACGGCAGCGCCAGCCCGACGAGGGCGGCCAGCGCGAGTGCGCGGTCGGGCCAGGGGCCGAGCCGGGTCGCGAGCGTCAGCTCGGTGCGCAGCGGGAGGTCACCGGCCAGGATCGCGGGGGTGAACAGCTCGGTGGCCTGATGGGCGACGCCGTCGGGCGTGATGAGGGCGCTGATGCCGACGTTGCTGGCGTGGACGACGCTGCGTCCGTACTCGACGGCCCGCACCCGGCTGATGGCGAGTTGCTGGGCCGACTCGGCCGACAGGTCGAACATCGCGTTGTTCGTCTGGATGACCAGCAGGTTGGCGCCCGCGTCGATCGTGTCCCGCAGCACGTGGTCGATGGCGACCTCGAAGCAGATCCCCAGGCCGGCGCGGATGGTGGCGCCCGAGTCGGTCGCGACGGGGACGACGCCCACCTCGTGGCCGGGCACGAAGTCACGTTCGAGCAGGTCGACCTGCGAGGTGATCGCGCGGAAGAACTCCCGATAGGGCATGTACTCGGCGAAGGGCACCAGTTCACGCTTGCTGTACCGCTGCTCGGTCGCCCCGACGCCTGGTCGGTAGAGGATCGAGGTGTTCGTCAGGTCGCTGCGTCCTCCCCGAGCACCGCCCCCACGAGGATCGGACGCCCGAGGGCGTCCACGGCCCGGTCGATGACGCGGCCGGCGTCGGGGTTGACGAAGGGATCGATGTCGCTGGCGTTCTCCGGCCAGATCACCAGGTCGGGTGGCGGCAACTCCCCCGCTGCACCTGCGCGGCCGCCTCGAGGGTGACCCTGCCGTGGTTGTCGAGGATCTCGCGGCGCGTCTTGTTGAAGTCCAGGCCCGCCAGCGGCGCGTTCCCCTGGATCGCCATGAGGGTGGCCGGAGTTCCCTGTGTCGGGGCCGGGATGAGCAGCGGGAGGAGCAGGAGCAGCACGGCGGCGAGACCCACCCCGGCCAGGTGATGCATCCCCCGACGCTCGCGCAGCACGTCGACGGCGAGCAGCCCGAGCGCCCCGAGGAGGGCGACGGCGAAACCCAGCAACGCCGGCCCGCCGAGCGCGACGAGGTGCAGCAGGGGGCTGTCGGCCTGGCTGAAGGCCACACGCCCCCACGGGAACCCGCCGAACGGCATCGAGCCCCGCGCCCACTCCGTGGCCGACCAGAGCGCGGCGACGAGCAGCGGGCTGCGGCGCGCGGCCCCCGGTGGGCCAGCGCCACGAGCGCCCCGAAGAGGCCGACGAACAGTGCCTGCAGCGTCGCGAGGGCCAGCCACGGCAGCACGCCGGTGTGCAGGCCGGTCCAGGAGACGTAGGGCACGAACCAGGCGAGCCCGCCGAGGAACCCGAGCGCGAAGCCGCCGACGATGCCGACACCCCGCGTCGCCGCGACGAGCAGCGCGACGCCCACGGGCGCCAGCGGCCAGATGCCGATGTCGGGGAAGGCCACCCAGATCGCCAGTCCGCCGAAGAGGGCGAGGGCGAGACGGATGGGCAGCACGCGTCGAGCCTAGCGGGCCTCGTCGAGTGGGGAGGACATGGGCGAGGCCCGCGCGCCGGTGGGGCCAGACTCTCGCCGCCAGGTGAGCGGTGAGCCTGTTTTCTACTGGGCGCACGGGCCTCGCAGCCACCTGGGATCCGTCGAGAGCGGAGGCACCCCCATCGACATCGACGACCGCGCGCGCACGTCGCCGCATCGACTGATCGGAGGTCTCCACCGCAAGCCTGGCAGGGCCCCGTCGGTGACAACGGCTCCACGCTACCCATCCACGAGAATCCGTCAACATGGCGCGGACCAGCACAGATGTGGTAAACGCGCAGGCCGGAGGCATCGAGCCCCGATGGTAAGGGTTGCTTCAAGAACGCCCGCCGGTCGTGGGAGACTCCCCCATGGCCCGACGCAGGAGTGAGCAGCGGGGCGGGGCGACTCCGGCCGTGGTCCGGCTGTCCGAGGCCGGTGTGTGGTTCACCGAGCACCACTACGTGCACGACGCGTCCGCCACGTCCTTCGGCTTGGAGGCCGCGGCGGAACTGGGCGTCGAGCCGGCCCGGGTCTTCAAGACGCTCGTCGTGTCCGCGGAGAAGGGCCTCGGTGTCGCGATCCTGCCCGTCGACCGGCAGCTCGACCTCAAGGCCGCCGGCGCGGCCCTCGGCGTCAAGAAGGTGGCCCTGGCCGATCCGGAGGCCGCTCAGCGCGCCACGGGATACGTGGTGGGTGGCATCAGCCCGCTCGGGCAGCGCACCCCCTCACCCACCGTGCTCGACGGGAGCGCCCTCGCGCACCCCACGATCTTCGTCTCCGGGGGCGCCGCGGCTTCGACGTGGAACTCTCCCCCACCGACCTCGTGACGCTGCTCGACGCCCGCGTCCACCCCATCGCCCGCTGACCCACGGAGTGTGCCCATGAGCCCGCTGATGCTGCTCGACACCGCCTCGCTGTACTTCCGGGCCTTCTACGGGGTGCCCGATCGCTCCGAACCCGGTGAGCCGCCGAGGAACGCGATCACCGGCCTGGTCGACATGATGACGACCCTCGTGAACGCGCACCGGCCCTCCGGGCTCATCGCGTGCTGGGACGACGACTGGCGGCCCGCGTTCCGGGTCGCGGCCGTGCCCACCTACAAGGCGCACCGGGTCGCCGAGGAGGCGGCGCACGAAGGGGATGGCGGGGGCGGCATCGCCGAGGAGGTGCCCGAGGCGCTCAACGTGCAGGTGCCGGTCATCGTCGAGTTGCTCGCCTCGATCGGCATCCCGCGGATCGGCCACCCCGGCTACGAGGCGGACGACGTCATCGGCACCCTCACCGAACGCGCCCGGGAGGTCGGTCGACCCGTGCTCGTCGTCACCGGCGACCGCGACCTGTTCCAGCTCGTCGACGACGCCGCGGGCATCACCGTCCTCTACACCGCCCGGGGTGGGGTCAGGGGCGCGGACGTCGTGAACGAGGCCTTCCTGCAGTCGGCCTACGGGGTGGGCTCGGGTGCGGCCTACGCCGACCTGGCCCTGCTGCGCGGCGACCCCAGCGACGGTCTCCCGGGCGTCAAGGGCGTCGGGGAGAAGACGGCGGCCAAGCTCATGGCGCAGTACGGCAGCGTCGCCGCCCTGCAGGCCGCGATCGCCGCCGGCAACCCCCGGCGGGGGCCGTCGGCAAGCGCCTGCTCGAGTCCGGTGACTACCTCGACCGGGCCGCCCCCGTGGTCCACGTGGCCCGCGACATCCCCATCGAGGGGCCGATCGACGGCGGAGTCCCCGAACGGGTCGCCGACCCCGGCCGGCTGGCCGACCTGGTGCGCACCTACCGACTCACCGGCGTTCCGCGCCTGCTCGAGGCCCTCGGCATCGCGGCCTAGTCCAGCCGATCCGCCGCGACGACGCCGCGCATGACGGCGTCCACGGCGGCTCGCGCGGCTCGGCGCACCTCGGGGTGGGGTGCGGCGTCGGCGATCTGGTCGAGCAGGTCGACGGTCTGCTTGCAGCGGCGCACGAAGTCGCCGGCCGCCAGATCGCTGTCGCGCAGGACGACCCCGAGGCTGCGGCCGCTCGCCCAGCGGTAGACCAGGGTGGCCAGGCCCGGGTCGGGATAGCCGGTGGTCGGTAGGTCGTGCTCGGTCTCCGCGTCCTCGATGCCGCTCCACAGACGCGCCATCTCGTCGTGCACGCGGTCCAGCGCCGGCGTGGGCAGCTGCGGCAGCAGATCGTCCTCGTCACGCCGCGGTTCATGGATGAGGCAGGTGACCGCGGCGGCGATCTCGGCCGGGGTGAGCCCGACGAGCACGCCGTCGCGCAGACACTCGGCCGTGAGCAGGTCACGCTCGGTGTAGAGGTGCCGCAACCGGCCCCCGAGATCGGTGACCTCCTCCCCTCCTCGTCGAGGTACCCGCGCGCCGTGAGCAGGTCGCAGACGCGGTCGAAGGTGCGCGCGACCGAGCCGGTACGGCCACCGACCCGCCGCTCGAGACCCGCCCGTTCCCGCTCCAACCGCCACCAGCGCTCGGCCCACCGGGCGTGCTGCTCCCGATCGGGGCAGCCGTGGCACGGGTGCGCCTTGAGCCGCCGCCGGATCTCGCTGATCCGCGCCTCGACGTCGGCCGGGATCGTGCTGGTCGGCGCCTCGCCCAGCTCGCGGGGCGCCTCGTCCGGCACCTTGACCCGCAGCGTGGCCGCCAGGTCGCGGCGCGACTTGACGTTGCGCACGTTGAAGCCCTTGCCGATCGCCAGGCGGGCGTAGGACACCAGCGGCCCGGTGAGGTCGTCGGCGGTGAGGCGCCGCAAACGACCCTCCTCGGTGACGACGCTCGGTGCCGCGGACGCACCCTTGGTGCCCCGGGAGGCCGTGACGACCACCGCGCGCCCCTCACGGCGACCGGGCAGCCACACGACGTCGCCGGGAGTGAGCTCGGCCAGCGAGGCGTCCACCGCGATGCGTTGCGTCGCCGCGCGGGCGCGCCCCGCGTCCTTCTCGAGGTCGCTGAGCGAGCGTCGCAGGGTCGCGTACTCGGTGAAGTCACCGAGATGGCAGGTCATCGCCTCCTCGTACCCGGCCATGGCCTCGGTGTGTTCGCGGATGGCGCGGTTGAGGCCCACCACCGACCGGTCGGCCTGGAACTGGGCGAAGGAGGTCTCGAGGATCTCGCGCGTGCGGGCCCGCCCGAACTGCGCGACGAGGTTGACCGCCATGTTGTAGGTGGGTCGGAAGCTGCTGCGCAGGGGGTAGGTCCGGGTCGAGGCCAGGCCGCCGACGGCGAGCGGATCGAGGTGGGGGTTCCACACGACGACCGCGTGGCCCTCGATGTCGATCCCCCGGCGTCCCGCGCGGCCGGTGAGCTGGGTGTACTCCGCCGGAGTGATGTCGGCGTGGGTCTCCCCGTTGAACTTGACGAGCTTCTCCAGCACGACGCTGCGCGCGGGCATGTTGATGCCGAGCGCGAGGGTCTCCGTGGCGAACACCGCCCGGATGCGGCCCTCGGTGAACAGCCCTTCGACGATCTCGCGGAAGGTCGGCAACATGCCGGCGTGGTGCGCCGCGAACCCGCGGGTCAACCCGTCGAGGAACGTGCGGTACCCGAGCACCGACAGGTCGGACTCGCCGATGGCTGCGACCCTCTCCTCCACGACACGGCGGATCCGCTCCCCCTCCTGGATCGGGATGAGCCGCACGTCGGAGACCAGCAGCTGTTCGACGGCCGCGTCGCACCCCACGCGGCTGAAGATGAACGTGATGGCAGGCAGGAGCCCCTCACGATCGAGTTGCGCGATGACCTGGGCGCGGCTCGGCAGGCCACCCGGGCGGGCGCCGGGTCGCGGACCGGACTCCGGCTCGGTCACCCACGACCGCGTCTCCATGCCGCCGCGCCGCGCGCCGGAGGACCGGGGGCCACGGCTCTTGCCCCGCCGACCCCGGGGTGCACCCGCGTCCTCGCGCACCCCACGACCACCACGACCCCGGGGCGACGAGCGACGCATGGCCTCCACCGCCGCCATCAACTCCGGATTGATCATCGCGGCGATCGAGGCCTGCCGCTCCTCGCGTCGCTCGGCCCGGTTGCGCCGGCGTCCGCGCGAGGAGGCGGTTCGGGCCGGGTCGGCGTCCTCCCGGGTGCCCGGGGCGCGACCGTCGTCGACGAACAGGTCGAACAGATCACGGCCGACCATCATGTGCTGCCACAACGGCACCGGCCGGTGCTCCTCGACGACCACCTCCGTCTCGCCGCGCACCTCCCCCAGCCAGGCGCCGAACTCCTCGGCGTTGCTGACGGTGGCCGACAGGGAGGCCACCTGTACCCGCCTGGGCAGATGGATGATGACCTCCTCCCAGACCGCACCACGCATCCGGTCGGCGAGGTAGTGGACCTCGTCCATGACGACGAAGCCGAGCCCGCGCAGCGTCGGGGAGTCGGTGTACATCATGTTGCGCAGGACCTCGGTGGTCATGACGACCACGGGAGCCTCGCCGTTGACCGAGGAGTCACCGGTGAGCAGACCGACGTTCTGGGCACCGTGACGGCGCGCCAGGTCGGCGTACTTCTGGTTGGACAGGGCCTTGATCGGCGTCGTGTAGAACGCCTTGCGGCCCGTGGCCAGCGCCAGGTGGACCGCGAACTCCCCGACGACGGTCTTGCCCGCCCCCGTCGGCGCCGCGACGAGCACGCCACGGCCCTCCTCGAGCGCGCGACAGGCGCGGAGCTGGAACTCGTCGAGCCCGAAGTCGAAGTGGGCCTCGAACTCGGCGAGCCGCGACGCCGCGCCGCCCCCGCCCGCCGGGACCGTGCATACCGTTCCGCAGGTGAGGCCATGCACCCCAGGCTAGGTCACGCCACCGACAGAGGTCGGCAGGCGCTCAGAGCGCGCTCGCCTGGTCGTCGGCCACCTCGGCCCACTCCGGGCGCCGCTTGGCCCGGATGCGGTCGAGGATCCACGACACGCCACAGGCCGCGAAGTACAGCCCGCACATCGGCAACGCGAGTCCGAGCATCGTGTACGGGTCGGGGGTCGGCGTCATCAGCGCGGCGAAGATGAAGACCGTGAGGACCGCCCAGCGCCACCCCTTGAGCATGGCCCGCGCCGACAACACGCCGACGAGGTTGAGCGCCACCTGCACGATGGGCAGCAGGAACGCGAACCCGAACGCCAGGATGAACCGCATGACGAACTTGAGGTAGAAGGACGCGTCGATGATGTTGTCGCCGACCGACGGCGTGAACGCCAGCAGGACGTTGACGGCCTGGTCGAGGGTGAGGTAGGCCAGCCAGCACCCGGCGAGGAACAACGGCACCGAACACGTGATGAACAGGACCGCGACCCGCTTCTCGTTCTTGCGCAGCCCGGGCACGATGAACGCCCACACCTGCCACAGCCACACGGGGCTGGAGATGATGAGCGCGACGAACAGCGACACCTGCAACTGCACGACGAACGGGTCGGTGAGGTTGGCGAAGTTGAGCTCGGCGCCACGGTTCTTCATGGGCGCCGAGAGCGCGACGATCAGCGGCTCGTAGAGGATCCATCCCGGCACGGCCGCCACGAGCAACGTGACGGCCGCGATGACGATGCGGTTGCGGAGTTCGCGAAGGTGCGCCCCGAGCGTCATGCGCCCTTCGGGGTCACGCTTCGTGCGGCGGAGGGCCATCCCCTCGTCGCTCAGGCCATCGGGGGGCGGTACGGGTCGTCGGCACCCGGGGTACGACGCTCCTGCGTCCCGTCCTCGGTCGCCGGCCGGGACACGTAGCGCTCGCCGTCGCGGGGAGCCTCGGGCGTGTGCGGGGCCGGCGGCTGGTCGCGGCGCGCCTCGCCCGGCACGGTGTCGCGGCTCGCCGCGCTCGGCTTGTCCTTCATCTCCTCGACCTCGGCCTTGAAGATGCGCATCGACCGGCCCAGGCTGCGGGCCGCGTCGGGCAGCTTCTTCCAGCCGAACACGATGACGATGACGAGGACGATGATGATGAGCTCTGGTCCGCCGAGCCACTGAGGCATCGTGGGTGACCTTCCGTCGGAGTCGGTTCTGGCAGGACGGCGCCCGGGGTCGGCGCCGTTGGGGGCAGTCTACGGCCCGGTGCGTCGGGCTCCTCCCCGCACGTGGGGGCGGGCCGATCCGTGGGCGGAATTCACCCGCCGGTCACCGCGTCGTCGTCGTAGTTGGCCAGCGCCGCCGTCGTCTCGTCACGGAGCCGGTCGACGAGCTCGGGGGTGCACTCAGCCGGCCGTGACCACCCAGGCGCCGGACGAGCCGGACCACCCAGGCGGGGTCCGCGGCGGCGAGCGTGACCGTGACCCGGTCGCCCTTGCCCGGGCCGAGGATCTGGTGCGGGTAGTAGTCGAGCACCCACCGGCCCTCCTCGTCGAGGTCGATGCAGGCCGAGAGGTCCGCGTCGTCGGCGTGGAAGGCGCCCTGCGCCAGATCGCGGGATCGCGCGTCCTGCGGTGGGGTGCCGTCGACGTCGAGGACCTCGAGGGACTCGATGCGGTCGAGGCGGAAGAGCCGGGTGTCGGTGGACCGGTGGCACCACCCCTCGAGGTACCAGTGGCCGTCGGTGCGGGCCAGGCGCATGGGGTCGACATCGCGCTCGGTCGTCTCGTCGCGCGTGGGGACGACGTAGTGCAGGTGGACGCGGCGGCGCAGACGCAGCGCCTCCCGCAGGGCCGGGACATGGCGTGTCTCGGCGTCGGAGCCGGCATCGACCCGGATCCGGCCGCTCGCGGTGCGCGCCATGGCCGCCGAGGAGGCGTCGACCGCCGCCTCGAGCACGCCGATGGTGTCCTCGACGAGGTCGGGATCGGCGAGTCCGGGCACCTCGGCCAGACTCCTCAGACCCACGAGCAGCGTCAACGCCTCGTCGACACCCAGGCGCAAGGGGCGGGCGATCGTGTCGGCGTTGCCGAGGTAGACCCGCCCGGTCTCCCACTCGGCCTCGATGAGGTCGTCCGGCATGCCGCCGGGCAGGCCGCACACGAACAGCAGGCCCAGGTCGGACTCGATCTGCTCGGTGCTGACGCCGAAGCGTTCGGCGGCCTGAGCCAGGTCGATGCCCTGACGACGCAGCAGCCACGGGACCATCGTCAGCAGCCGGGAGAGTCGCGCGGTCGCCGACTCCTGACCGGCGCCGCCCGATCCGCGACGCGCCGGGCTCATCGCGCACCCTCGTGCACGGCGAGCACGGCCCGCAGCCGGTCGACGACGGCGTCCCGCAACTCCGGTGGCGCGTCGACGACGACGTCGGCGCCGTATCCGACGATCTCGTCGGCGAAGGAGGACAGATCGCTGCCGGTGACCTCCAGCACGTCCCACACGTCGGTCGATCTCTCCGGCCGGGTCTCCACGGCCTGCGCGCGGCGGCGCAGCACATGGCCGCGGCCCGGACGCACCCGGAGCCGGGCGGGCACGGGCTCGCCGGTCGCCAGGGAGGAGGCCACCACCGCGCGCGGGTCGTGCTCCTCGGGGATGTCGTAGGAGCCGGGAGCCCCGGCCGCCGTGACCGGTCCGACGATGCGGTCCAGGCGGAACACCCGCGGCTCGCCGCGGTCGAGGTCGTGCCCGGTCAGGTACCAGTGCCCGTGCCAGGCGGCGATGCCCCACGGCTGCACGTGCCGCTTCGCGCTCGCGCCGCGGGGCCTGCGGTAGGTGAAGCGGATGGGTCGGGTGGCCACGACGGCCGCGCGCACCGACTCGAAGGCGGGTTCGCTCGTGCGGACCCCGGCCTCGATCCGGTCCAATCCGCCGCTCTCCTCGTCCGCCTCGCCGTCCTCCGGCGCCACGGACTCCAGCTTGCGCAGGGCCCGCACGGCGATCCCGCCGAGTGAGGCCTCCGACCAGGTGCGTCCGGCCAATGCCAGCAGGGACAGCTGCTCGGGGGTCATCGGGAGGTCGGGCAGGGAGTACTCGTGGCGGTCGATGCGGTAGCCCGGCTCGTCCTCGAAGAACCCGTCGAGGTCCTCGGTGACGAGCGGGATCCCCATCTCGCGCAACTCGTCCTTGTCCCGCTCGAACATGCGCTCGAAGGCCTCGGTGTTCGCGGCCTCGCGGTAGGGCGCCACCTTGTCGCGAATCGCCGCCTTGGACAACGCGCGTCGCGTCGAGAGCAGCGCGATGACGAGGTTCAGGAGGCGTTCCGTCTTGGCCGCGGCCATGGGCGTGGACCTCATGCGCGGAACGCTACCGCACGGACGCCGTCTTCACCGCACAGACGTTCGAGACGCGATCAGGTGGCGTCGAGGATGTCGAGGACGAAGATCATCGTGTCGTCGCCCTTGATCTGCTCGCCGCGGCCCTCCTTGCCGTACCCGTCCGCCGGCGGCACCACCATGAGGATGCGGCTGCCGACGGTCTGGCCGGGAATGTTCTCGTCCCACGCCTTGATGAGTCCGCCCTGGCCGATGGGGAACTCCGCGTATCCCTCGGGGGTCTTGCCGGAGTAGTCGAAGGGGTTGGCCGGGTCGCGCCAGGTGACGCCGGTGTAGCTGACCCGGACCGTCTGCCCGGCCTGGACCTTCGGCCCCTTGCCCTGGATGAGCGGCTGGACGACGGTCTCCTTGGGCGGGGCGCCCTTGGGCACGGTGATCTTGGCCGGCTCCTGCGGTGAGGCGCCCATCTGCACCGTGGGCAGCCCGGCCTTGGGCGGGACGGGGGTGCCCGTCGCCTCCTTGAGCGGGGTCTTGGCGTCGGTCACCTCGAAGAAGTACAGGAGGGTGTCCGCGGCGGCGATGCCCATCGTGGGGTTGCCCTGCTCACCGACGGCCTCCTTGGCCGGCACGGCCACGAGCACACGGGCACCGACCTTCTGGCCGACCAGCGCGTTGCGGATCGCGGGCTGCAGCGTCTCGTCGCCGAGGCCCAGGCCGACGACCTCCTCACCGAAGCGGGACTCGAGCTCCTTGCCGTCCTTGGCGTTGAGCAGGAGGAAGTGGGCGCTGACGGTGTCGGCCTCGGTGATGTCCTTGCCGTCGCCCGCGGCGACGGTGCGGTGACCCGGACCGCTCACCATGAACGGCGTGCTCGGCAGGGTGATCGTCGGCTTGGCCCCGGGGGCGCCCTCGACCTTGACGGGAGCGAGTTCCTGGGACTCCGCGGCGGCGGCCGCCGTGGTCGGTGGCGGGGCGTCGGCGTTCTGCGCGTCGTTGCCGCACGCGGCGAGAACGAGGGTGAACGGCAGCACGGCGGCGGCGAGACGCAGGCGGAACGAGGACACGCGGAAGCCTCCGGATCGGGGGAATGTCGGTCACGCGGGCGAGAGCCCACGAACTCCCACGATAACGGGCCGTGCCTCCATCGGGTTCCGGCCCCGCCGGGCGGGAGCCGATCGATCCGGATCGACCGACCTCAGATGAAGGGGGCCTCCCCCGCCACTCCACCCTGGGCCATCGACGCCAGGAGGCGATCGACCCGCGGATCCTGCGCGGCGAAGGGGTCCTTGCACAGCACCGTGTGGGCGGCCTGGTCGTTGAGCCGCAGATGGCTCCAGTCGACCGTGTGATCGCGCTGGTGACGCTGCGCCTCGCGCACGAAACTGCCGCGCAGGTGCGCGCGTGTCGTCGTCGGGGCCGTGGTGCGGGCCTGCGCGATCTGCTCGTCGTCGACGACCCTGGCGAGCGCCCCCTTCTCACGCAGACGCGCCGCGAGACTCCTGCGGTCGTCGATGTCGTGGTAGTTGAGTTCGAGCTGGGCGAGCCGGGGGTCGGCGAGGTCGAGTCCGTTCCGCTCGGCGTAGCGCATGAGCAGGCGGTGCTTGATCACCCAGTCGATCTCGCCGGCGACGCCGCTCATGTCGGCGGCCTCGAGACCGTCCAGGGCGCGTCCCCACAGGTCGAGCACGCGCTCGTCGAGGGGGCGCGCGGGTCCTTCCGCCGCGAGGTGCGCGGCGGCGATCTCGAAGTAGGCGCGCTGGATCTCGCGGGCGAGCACGTGTCCGCCGCGGTCGAGGGCGATGGGGGCGGCCCCGTCGAGGTCACGGCCCGCCGCGCGGATGGCCGCCGAGGGGTTGGCCACCGCGAGGTCCGGAGGGGTGGCCCCCGCCTCGAGGGCCCGCAGCACGAGGTCCGTCGCACCGACCTTGACCAGCGTCGTCGTCTCGCACACGTTGGAGTCGCCGACGATGACGTGCAGGCGCCGGTACAGGTCCGCGTCGGCGTGCGGCTCGTCGCGGGTGTTGATCATCGGGCGCGACCGGGTGGTGGCGCTGCTCGCGCCCTCCCACATGACGTCCGCGCGCTGGGACAGCACGTACCGGGCGGTGCCGTCGGGGGCGGTCACGAGATGTCCTGCGCCGCAGACGAGTTGCCGGGTGACGAAGAACGGCAGCAGCGCCTGGGTGAGCGAGTCGAGGTCGGTGGCGCGCGAGACGAGGTAGTTCTCGTGGCACCCGTAGGAGGCGCCGACCGAGTCGAGGTTGTTTTTGAACAGGTAGATCGCCCCGTCGATCCCCTCCTCGGCCAGACGTGCCCGGGCCTCGTCCGCCAGGGACTGCACGATCTGCTCCCCCGCCCTGTCCTGCGCGATGAGATCGGTGAGCGTGTCGCACTCGGCCGTCGCGTACTCGGGGTGGTTGCCGACGTCGAGGTAGAGCCGCGACCCGTTGGCCAGGAAGATGTTGGACGAGCGGCCCCGCGCGACGATGCCGCGGAACATGTACCGGGCGATCTCGTCGGGGCTCAGACGCCGCTTGCCGTCGACGGTGCAGGTGAGGCCGTACTCGGTCTCGATCCCGTAGATGCGACGGTCCATGGGGTGGCTACTCCCCGCCCTTCTGGATGAACCCGCGCACGAACTCCTCGGCGTTGCTCTCCAGGACCGAATCGATCTCGTCGAGCACCGAGTCGATGTCGGCGTCGAGGGCGGCCTTGCGTTCGCCCATCGCCGCCGGCGGCGGCGTCGGCGGGTCGACCGGCTCGCCGCCGTCGCGTCGCTGCGGTCGGATCTGCTCCTGGCCGGCCATGACCACTCCTTCGGTAGAGATCGACGTCGGACGAGGGATCGTCGTCCGACGTCCCCCACACCCTAGTCACCCGGATCCGGTCACCCCGGTGATCAGGCGTTCGGGGCGAGTTCGGTGCCGATGCCGCGACGACGCACCTTGACCTCGTCGGCGTGTCCGGGCGCGGTGCCCACGGGCTCGGCGGTGGTCGCCGCGAACGCCTGCGCGGAGGCGATGACCCGCTCCGCGGCCTCGGTGTCGGCGGTCGCGCCGTGTCCGCCGCATCCACCGCACCCGGCCTCGGCCGACGCGCCACAGCCACCGGCGGCGGTCTCGACGAGGTCCGAACGGTGCAGACCACGGGCGAGGAGCCGGCCGGGCTCGGTCTCCTTGTCCTCGACGATGAACCCCGCGTCGGCGATCATCTCGAGGTCGGCGACTCCCGCCTGGCCCTCGCTGGTGAGGTAGTCGCCGAGGAAGATCGAGTTGGCGATGTGCAGGCCCAGCGGCTGCAACGTGCGCAGGTGGATCTCCCGGCCACCGGCGATGCGGACCTCGGAGTCGGGGCAGACGAAGCGCACCATCGCGAGGATGCGCAGGCAGTCCTGCGGCGTGAGGTTCCAGGTCTCCGACAGCGGGGTGCCGTCGAAGGGGATGAGGAAGTTGACCGGGATCGAATCGGCCCCGATCTCCTTGAGGCTGAAGACGACCGACACGAGGTCCTCGTGGGTCTCCCCCGTGCCCGCGATGAGCCCCGAGCACGCGGACATCCCCGCGTCGTGCGCCTGGGCGACGGTGTCGACGCGGTCCTCGAAGGTGTGGGTGGAGCAGATGTCCTCGTACCGCTCCTCGGCGGTGTTGAGGTTGTGGTTGTACGCGTCGGCGCCGGCCTCGGACAGCCGCCGGGCCTGGCCCTCCTTGAGGAGCCCCAGGCAGGCGCACACCTCGACGTCGGGGTGCTCGCCCTTGAGGGCCTCGATCGCGTCGGTGACCTTGGCGATGTCGCGGTCACTCGGGCCGCGGCCGCTGCTCACCAGGCACACGCGCTTGGCGCCACCGTCGACGCCGGCCTTGGCCATCGACAGGACGGCGTCGGGCTTCGCGAGGGAGTACTTGAGGATCTCGGCCTCGGAGCCCAAGCGCTGGCTGCAGTAGGTGCAGTCCTCGGGGCACAGGCCGGACTTGATGTTGACGAGGTAGTTGAGCTTGACCCGGCGACCGAAGAACTCGCGACGCACCCGATAGGCGCCGGCGACCACGTCGAGGAGTTCGGAGTCGTGGGTCCGCAGGACGGCCAGGGCCTCCTCACGCGTCGGGGACTGGCGACGCAGTGCCTTCTCGACAAGACGGTCGATGAGTTCCATGCCCGGGCCTTTCGGTTGACTGCGACGGTCGCTGCGCCGTCTGGACCCAACCTAACCGGGCGCGACCGGGCCCGTGGCCGAGTCGCGGAGCACGGCCGACGAAGGTCCCGTCCGGGGCATCGGCGAGGCCTGCGTGACGTCTCGGCGGACCTCAGTGATCCGCCAGCTCGGCGAGCAGCCCGCTCGCCTCGGGGTGGCGATCCAGCAGCTCCTGGGTCAGTTCCCTGGTGCCGCGCAGGGGTTCGGCGGTGCCGATCCGGCGCAGTGCGTCGCCGTCGCCGTCGTCGAGGAGGACCGACTGCCACGACGCGGCGACCACCGAGCCGGGATAGCGACGGATGCACTCACCCCGGAACCAGGCGCGGGTGGTCGGCGGGGCGGACCCGACAGCCGCGCGGACCTCCTCCTCGCCGACGAGACGCTCGATGCGGCCGCGCGCCTCCAGCCGGCGGGCCAGCCCCTTGCCCGGGGTGCCGTGCGACCACTGGACGTCGATCATCGCCAACCGCGGGTCGTCCCAGGCGAGTCCGTCGCGATGCCGGTAGCCCTCGAGCAGATCGCGTTTGGCGAGCCACTCGACCTGCGCGGAGGCCCCCGAGCCCGACTCCAGCGCGTCGAGCACCTCACCCCAGCGCTTTAGGACCTCGACGGTGTCGGCGTCGGCGGCGGTGAGCGGGTCGCCGTCCAGCACCTGCGTCAGATGGCGGTGCACCTGCTCCTGGTACACCCGCAGCAGCTCCAGGCCGGTGAGCCGGCGACCGTCGACGAGCTCGACGCAGGCCTGTAGCGACGGGTCGTGGCTGATCTGCCGCAACGCCCCCACCGGGTCGGCCAGCACGGGCGCGTCGGTCATGAGACCCGACTCGATGAGCCCGAGGACCAGGCTCGTCGTGCCCAGCTTGAGCAGGCCCGAGACGTCGGAGAGGTTGGCGTCGCCGATGATGACGTGCAGCCGGCGGTACCGATCGCGGGTCGAGTGCGGCTCGTCGCGGGTGTTGATGATCGGACGACGGAACGTCGTCTCCAGGCCCACCCGCGCCTCGAAGAAGTCCGCCCGCGAGCTGAGCTGGTACCCGGGCGTCTCGGAGTTCTGGCCGATCCCGACCCGTCCTGCGCCGCAGATGATCTGGCGGGCCACGAAGAACGGGGACAACTGCTCGACGATGCGCTCGAACGGGGTCTGCCGGGAGACGAGGTAGTTCTCGTGGGTGCCGTAACTGGCGCCTTTGCCGTCGGTGTTGTTCTTGTACACCTCGATCGGCGGCTCACCCGCCTCCTCCGAGGAGCCCAGCCGCGCGGCCTCGGCCATGACGATCTCGCCGGCGCGATCCCACGTGATCGCCTCCCGCGGCGTGGTGACCTCCGGTGAGGAGTACTCCGGGTGGGCGTGGTCGACGTAGAGCCGCGCCCCGTTGGACAGGCAGACGTTGGCCACCGTGGGGTCGTCGGCCCACTCGTCGGTCAACTGGCTCTCGTGCGCCAGCGCCCGGCTGAGACTGAAACCCCGCGCGTCCTCCAGGGGCGACTCCCCCGCGTAGTCCCACCGCGCGCGATGACGCCGACCGTGCCCGGCGGCGGCGTAGTGCTGCACGACCCGTCCGGACAACACGACCGGATCGAGCAGCGGCCGCCCGGGCACCGTGACCCCGTACTCGGTCTCGATCCCCATGACCCGTCGGACCGATCCCGGCTCCACCGCCACGCTGTGTTCCATGCCGCCACCCTAGGTCGCGGGCGCGTTCAGCCGCCCCCGAGGCGGGGACTGACCAGGCCGAGCTCCGTCGCCCGGATCAGCAACCGCACCCGTCCGTCGACCTCGAACTTGGTGCACAGCTTGGCGATCCGCGACTTGACCGACGCCTCGGCGAGCACCAGCTCCTGCGCCATCTCGACGGTGTTCAACCCCCGGGCGAGCATCCGGAGCACGTCCATGTCCGCGCCGGCGAGCTCGGGGGCCTCCGGGGATCGGTACCGTCCGCGCTCGGTGCGCGGATCGCCGTCGGCGACGGCCTTGAGCAGCGACATCGTCACCGAGGGCGACAGTGCGGGATCGCCGCCGATCACCCGGCGGATCGAGGCCAGCAGGGTTTCGGGGTCGCAGTCCTTGAGGAGATACCCGCGAGCCCCCGCCCGCAGCATCGGCACGGCCGCGTCGACGCCGCCGAGCGTCGTCAGCGCGATGACGTGGATCGCAGGATCGCGGGAGGTGATGAGACGGGTGGCCTCGATGCCGTCCATGACCGGCATGTGGATGTCCATGAGCACGACGTCGGGCCGGAGCCGGGCAGCCGCCTCGACCGCGTCGGCGCCGTTCTCGACCATCTCCACGATCGTCAGATCGTCGGCCGCACGCAGGAAGATCCCCAGGGCGTGCCGCATGAGTTGCTCGTCCTCGGCCACGAGGATCCGGTAGGGGCCGGGAACATCGCTGCCGGCCGCGTCCTGCGGCGGTCGTGCCTCGTTCATCACGTTCTCCTGCACCTCACCCGTCGGTGACCGTCGAGGGGGCCCGGTGGCCGCGGTGTCGAGTACCACGGTAGCCCGGACATTTTCGTCGTCACAGCCACCGTTCGTGGCTAGAATCCGATACATCGCCGTGTCAATTTCATCATCTCGCACTCAGGAGACCGCTGTGCGTCGTCGAGCCTCTGCACTGGCCGCGTTGACCTTCGTCGTCCTCATGGGCTTTCCCGCCCCCGCCCTCGCCACCGAGCCGGTGCTCCCCGGGAAGACCACGGGCGAGATCACCCCGAGCCGTTACCCCGACTGGGTCTGCCTGATCATTCCGCGCCTCTGTGCCTGAGGGTCGTGAGCCCCCTCGCTCCGTCTGCTGACCACGCTGGGCCGGGAGTCGCTGGGACGCATGAGCCCAGTACGGCTCGCGGTCTGGCTCGGCGTGGGCTACGGCGCCCTGTCCTCCTTCCTCGCGATCGTCCGGGGCATCTCCCTCGGCGACGGTCCCGACCGATGGATCTCCGCAGCCGTCACCATCGTGCTGCTCCTCGCGCTGCTCGCGCCCGAACCGGCCCGGACGCCCGTGGTCTTCGGGGCCGGGACGACGTTGCAACTGCTCGACATCGTCAATCCGCAGGACGGCGCCGGCAGCAGACTCCCCGCCGTCGTGGCCCTCGCGCTCGTGGCGGTCTTCCTCGCCTACGTCAACCGCCGTCTCCTCCTCGCGCTCTGGGCCGCCATCGGCATCGGGTGCGGGATCGTCGTCGAGTTCCACATCGCCCCCTCGTTCCGGGGCTCCACCCTCGAGCTGGTCCTCCCGACGCTGATCGTCATGAGCGCGGTCGGCTGGGCCGCCGGGTACGTCACGCGCAGCCGGCGCGCCGCCGAGGCCGAACTGGCCCGGCTCTCCGACCGCCGCCGCCGCGAACGCATCGCCCTGGCCCGTGAGCTCCACGACAGCGTCGCCCGCGACCTGACGATCATCGCGATGCAGTCGGCCGTGCTCCGCACGACAGATCGCCCCGCCGAGCAGGAGTTCGCCCGCGCCGCCATCGAGGACACCGCCCGGTCGGGCCTCGACGCCCTCAAGCGACTGCTGGTCGTGCTGCGCGCCGAAGACGCGGTCGAGGCCCCCTCCCTGGTGCGGGATCTCGAGGCGGAATCACTCGAGAACGCCCTCGCCGACTCCGCTCGTCACCTGGCGATGCTCGGCTACCAGGTCACGGTCGGCACCGCGCCGACCGGGCTCTCCCGCACCGCCGAGACGACGGCGGTGCGCGTCGTCCGCGAAGGCACGACCAACATCACCAAGCACGCCACCCCCGGAGTCCTGTGCCGGTTGGAGTGTCGCACCGAGGGCGACCAGCTCGTCGTCCGCATCGACAACCAGAGCGCCCGCGGCACCGCCCCGCAGGTCCCCTCCACCGGACTCGGGATCGAATCCCTCGCCGAGCGTCTGCGCCTGCTCGGCGGGTCGATCACCGGCGAGCGCGTCGACGGCACCTGGGTGTTGGAGGCGCACATCCCGCTCACCGCGCCGCTGGCGGACTCGGTACCCGCCTGAGCGAGCCGAGGTCCTAGGATGGGCGTCGCCCCAGCCCCACGGCTTCGAGGAATCGCAACGTGCGCGACGTGATCGTCTTCTCCGGTTCGGCCCACCGCTCGCTGGCCCGTCAGATCTGTGAGCACCTGGGGGTTCCGCTCTCGGGTGTCGACATCGCACGCTTCAGCAACGACTGCCTCCAGGCCCAGTTGCTCGTCAACTGCCGCCAGCGCGACGTGTTCATCGTCCAGCCGCTCGTGCCGCCCACCCAGGAGCACCTCATGGAGCTCCTCATGATGATCGACGCCGCGCGCGGGGCCTCGGCCGCGCACGTCACCGCGGTCATCCCGCACTACTCCTACGCGCGCTCGGACAAGAAGGACGCCTCCCGCATCTCCCTCGGCGGCCGGCTCGTCGCCGACATGCTCGTCACCGCCGGCGCCGACCGCGTCATCACCATGGCGCTGCACGCGCCGCAGGTCCACGGGTTCTTCTCGGTCCCGGTCGACCACCTCACGGCCATCGGCGCCCTGGCCTCGCACTTCCGCGACCACGGCCGCGACCTCACCGACCACGTCGTCGTCTCCCCCGACCTGGGCAACGCCAAGACCGCCACCCTGTTCGCGCGGCTCCTCGGCCTGCCCGTGGCCGCCGGCAACAAGCAGCGCATGGCCGACGACCGCGTCGTCATCGACTCGATCGTCGGTGATGTCGAGAACAAGCGGGCGATCGTGCTCGACGACGAGATCGCCACGGGCGGCTCGATGATCGAACTGCTCGACAAGCTGGGCGAGGCCGGCTGCCCCGGTGCCGACGTGGCGTGCACGCACGGCCTGTTCGCCGGGCCCGCGGTCGAACGCCTCAACGCCCACTCGCTCATCACCGAGGTCGTCAGCACCGACACCGTGCCGGCACCCGTCGGTCTGCACAAGCACGTCGTCGTGTCGGTGGCCGAGCTGTTCGCCGAGGCCATCGCCCGCATCCACGTCGGCGAGTCCGTGAGCAGCCTCTTCGACGGCGTCGACCCCCGCCACGCTCCCCCGCAGCTCAGACTTCCCTTCTGATCCACCCGCCCGCACACCCCGAAGGAGCTCGATCCATGTCCCGCCACCCGTCCGCCTCCCCCTCAACACCGCTCGCGGTGGCGCTGGACGCGATCCTCATCGTCGTGTTCGCGGCGATCGGACGGGAGTCCCACGGCCAGGAGTGGACGGGGGCCATGGAGACGGCCACCCCTTCCTCCTCGGCGGTGTCGTGGGGTGGCTCATCTGGTGGGCCGTGCGCCGCAGCGCACCGACGGGTCTGGTCGGAGGCGTGGTCGTCTGGCTGTCCACGGTCGTCGTGGGCATGATCGTGCGTCAGCTCACCGATCAGGGCACGGCGACGGCGTTCGTCATCGTCAGCCTCGTCGTCACCGGGGTCCTGCTGCTCGGCTGGCGCGCCCTCGCCCTGCTCCTGGCCCGCCGTTCCCGCACCCGCTCCTGACACACCGACGCCGGGTCGGTGAGCAGATGCCCACCGACCCGGCGCGGAGTCGGCAACCCTGATCTCAGACGCGACGGAACAGCGCGGCCAGGGCCTGGCCACCGCCGATGCACATCGTGACGATCCCGGTCTCCAGGTCGTGCCTGGCCAGGTGCTTGGCCATGCGGACCGTGAGGATCGCCCCGGTGGCGCCCACGGGGTGACCCAGCGCGATGGCACCGCCGTAGGGGTTCGTCTTCTCGAGGTCCAGACCGGCGTCGCGGACCACGGCGACCGCCTGCGCGGCGAACGCCTCGTTGAGCTCGACGACGTCCACGGTCGACGGGCTGAGGCCCGTCTTCTCGAACAGCATCTTGAGCGCCGGCGTCGGGGCGTAGCCCATGACCTCGGGCTCCATCGCCGCCACGGTGACCGCTTCGAGGGCCACGAGCGGCTTCAGTCCTCGCTCCTTGGCCGTCGACTCGGTGGCGAGCACCACGGCGGCCGCGCCGTCGTTGATGCCCGAGGAGTTGCCCGCCGTGACACTGCCGTCCTTGGCGAACGCCGGACGCAGACCCGCGAGGATCTCCGCCGTCGTCTGCGGCTTGGGGTGCTCGTCCTTCTCGACGGTGACCGACTTACGGCCACCCGTCTCGACCGGGACGATCTCCTCGGCGAACGCCGCCTGAGCCTCCTCGCTGCCGGCCCGTTGCTGCGAGCGGAGCGCGAACTCGTCCTGCTCCTCGCGCGAGATGCCGTACTTCTTCGCGACGTTCTCGGCCGTGACGCCCATCCCGATCTCGTGGAAGGGATCGGTGAGCATGGCCATCGTGCCGTCCACCAGGCTGCGGTTGCCCAGCTTGTAGCCGTTGCGGGCACCGAAGTCGTAGTACGGCATCCGCGTCATGTTCTCGTCACCACCGGCGACGGTGAAGGACAGATCGTTCCACAGCATCTCCTGGGCCGCCGACCAGATGGCCTGCAGGCCACTGCCGCACAGCCGGTTGACCGTGTATCCCGGCGTCGACAGCGGCAATCCGGCCTCGACCGCGACACGACGTCCGTTGTAGGCGTCCGGGCCGACCTGTCCGATGCAGCCCATGACGACTTCTTCGATGTCGTCGGGTGCGACGCCTGCGCGGGAGAGCGCCTCGGTCACGGCCTTCGCGCCGAGTACGTGCGCGGGTACATCCTTGAACGCGCCGCCGAAGCTCCCCACCGGGGTACGAGCTCCGTCGACGACGACGATCCTCTCGGGCTTGTTCATGAGTGACCTTCCTCTCGAGGGGTATCCGAGGCCCACACTAGGCGCGTGAGGAAGGCGGTAGGGGCCGACGACTACAGGTAGTCCCCGCTCGCGATGACGTCTTCGACCGCCCGGGGCTCGGACCGCGCCGCGACCTGCCCTTCCTCACGGTTGGGCGTCAAACGTCTGATGTGGGCGACCTGCCCGCCCTTGTGTCCGGACACCCGCGCCCACTCGTCGGGGCTGGCGGTGTTGGGCAGGTCCTCGTTCTCGGCGAACTCGGCCAGCAGCGCATCGGCCAGGTGCCGCTGTGAGATCCCCGCTCGCCCCCGGCCAGCAGCTCCTTGATCGCCGCCCGCTTGGCGCGATCGACGATGTTCTGGATCATCGCGCCGGAGGCGAGGTCGGCGAAGTAGAGGATCTCGCTGCTGCCGTCGGTGCGGACGAGTTCGAGGTAGCGGTTCTGGGGCGTGCGCGCGAACATGCGGTGCACGACGTCGCCGATCAACGCCTCGACGGTGGCCTCCGGTGACCCGCCGTGCGCGGCCAGCGCCTCCTGCGCCAACGGCAGGTCGGGGGTGAGGTACTTGGCGAAGATGTCGCGGGCCCCGGTCTCGTCGGGGCGGTCGATGCGGATCTTGGCGTCCAGCCGGCCCGGCCGCAGGATGGCCGGGTCGATCATGTCCTCCCGGTTGCTGGCGCCGATGATGATCACGTTGTCGAGCCGCTCGACACCGTCGATCTCGGCGAGCAGCTGCGGCACGATCGTCGTCTCGACATCGCTGGACAGGCCGGAGCCGCGGGTGCGGAACAGCGAGTCCATCTCGTCGAAGAACACGACCACCGGTGCGCCGCCGGTGGCGTGCTCGCGCGCCCGCTGGAAGATCAACCGGATCTGACGCTCGGTCTCCCCGACGTACTTGTTGAGCAGCTCGGGGCCCTTGACGTTGAGGAAGTAGCTCGTCGGCTCCTCCCGCCCGGTCTCGGCGGCGCTCTGGCGCGCGAGCGAGGCGGCGACGGCCTTGGCGATGAGGGTCTTTCCGCATCCGGGTGGTCCGTAGAGCAGGACCCCCTTGGGCGGACGCAGGTGGTGCTCGCGGAACAGCTCGGGATGCAGGTACGGCAGCTCGACGGAGTCGCGGATCGCCTCGATCTGCCCCGAGAGGCCACCGATGTCCTCGTACGTGATGTCGGGGACCTCTTCCAGCACGAGGTCCTCGACCTCGGCCTTGGGGATGATCTCGTGCACGAATCCGGAGCGGGAGTCGAAGAGCACGCTGTCGCCGCCCCGCAGGACCTGACCGTGCAGCGGCTCGGCCAGGCGGGCGACGCGGTGGTCCTCGCCCTGCACCACGACCACGACGCGGTGATCGCCGAGCACCTCGTGCACGGACACCACCTGGCCGAGGTCCTCGTACTCCCCCACCCCGACGACGCACAGCGACTCGTTGAGGCGCACCTCGCGTCCGGGGGTCAACGCCTCGGCCTTCACCTCCGGCGACACGGTGACGAGCATCGCGCGTCCGCCGGTGAGGATGCGGACGGTCCCCTCACCGGCCGGGCGCAGCACGACGCCGTAGGTCGAGGGCGGCGTCGCCAGCGACTCCACCTGCGCCTTGAGACCGGTGAGCTGCTCACGCGCGTAGGCCAGGGTGCGGGTGAGTTCGTCGTTGCGCCTGGTCAGGGTGGTGACGGTGGCCTGCAACCGGGCTGCGCGGGCGGTCGGGTCGGTGGGCGGCTGGGTCAGGCCCTCACTCATCGCGCTCGTCCTCCTGCTGCGCCACCGTCGCGGCGCGACGCATCTTGCGGATCTTCTTCTCGCTGACCGGCCGCTCCCCCACGTCCTCGGGGTTCCACTCCTGCGTGGACAGCGCGGGGCTCTCGGCCCCGTCGCCGGCCTCGCCGTAGGCGCCCTTGGCCGGGCGACGCTTGCGCAGCGGCGGGGTGACCCCCGGCGCCAGGCGACGCGCCGTGACGAGAAAGCCCGTGTGCCCGTGCATGCGGTGCTCGGGACGCACCGCGAGCCCCTCGAGGTGCCAGCCCCGCACGAGGGACTCCCAGGCCGACGGCTCGGTGAACCCGCCGTGGTCACGCATGTCCTCGGCCACCCGCGAGAGCTGCGTGGCCGTGGCGACGTAGCAGATGAGCACCCCACCGGGGATGAGCGCGTCGGCCACGACGTCGAGACACTCCCACGGCGCGAGCATGTCGAGGACGACCCGGTCGACCGTGCCCCGTTCGACGGTCCGGGGCAACGCCTCGACGAGATCTCCGACCTCGACCCGCCAGGCCGGGTGCTCGGCGCCGAAGAAGTCCCGCACGTTGGCGCGGGCGATGTCGGCGAAGTCCTCACGACGCTCGAAGGAGTACAGGCGCCCGCCGTCGCCCACCGCACGCAGCAGCGACATCGACAGGGCCCCCGACCCGACTCCGGCCTCGACCACGCAGGCACCGGGGAAGATGTCGGCCATCTGCACGATCTGCCCGGAGTCCTTGGGGTAGACCACCGCCGCGCCGCGCGGCATCGACATGACGTAGTCGGCCAACAGGGGCCGCAGCAGGAGGTACTCGACCCCGGCGGTGTTGGTGACCGTCGACCCGTCCGGGGAGCCGATGATGTCGTCGTGCTGCAGGCTGCCGCGGTGGGTGAAGAACTGACCGCCGGCCACGAGGGTGATGGTGTGCAGGCGCCCCTTGGGGTCGGTCAACTGCACGCGGTCACCGGCCGCGAAGGGGCCACGGCGCAGCGTCGCACCGGTGGGCTGGGCGGATGCGTCGGTCATGGTCCCCGAGTCTAGGTCCTGCCACCGACAGCCCATCGGCGGCTCGTCAGCTCGCCGCGCCCGCGCGGGTCAGGGCGGCGCGGACCGCCGAGGCCGTCACGGCACCGACCGGTTCCTCACCCCGGCGGAGCACGACCATCGACACCGACCGTGCGTGCATGTGGTCGACGATCGCCGCCACCGAGGGCATCGTGTCGACGTCGACCGACCAACCCGGGGGCAGCGGGTCGGTGAACCGCCCCGCCGGAGTCCCAGCAGGCGTGCCCTCGTCCACCCCCGCCAGCAGACCCACGCCCTCGTCGGACTCCACCAGCACGACCGGGGTCAGGCCCGTGCGCGACCGCGTCTCCTCCACCCGGCGGGCCACCACGTCCAGGGAGTCCTGCTCGTGCACCACCAGGACCGGCGACATCACGCTCGGCAGATCGATCCGGTGATAGGCCCCCATGTCGCGGCCCGTGCGGACCGCCTGCGACGCGCCCGACCAGAGCATCGCCCCGATGAGTCCGGTCCAGGCCAAGATGAGGAAGGAGGGGCGGTCACCCGCCAGGAGCGGCGCGACGACGAGCCACCCGACGAGCGCGACGACGACCAGACGCCCGGCCCACCCGGACACGAGCATCCCCAGGTCGCGACGACCGGTCACCTGCCACACGAGGGCGTCGAGGAGGTGGCCGCCGTCGAGCGGGTGCCCCGGGACCAGGTTGAACGCCCCCACGATGCCGTTGGTGAGCACGAAGGCGATCCCCAGCAGCCGCGGAACCCCCTCGGGCAGCAGAGGGAGCAGGAACCACCCGGCGGCGGCCAGCGCGCCGTTGGCCAGCGGACCCACGACCGCGATCAACGCCGACCGCGCCGGCGTGAGCCGCGAGGCCTCATACGTGGTGTGCCCACCGAACCCGTCGATGACGATGTACCCGACCCGGGCCCCCATGGCACGCGCGCCCGCGGCGTGGGCGCCCTCGTGCGCGAGGACCGAGACCATGAGGAGCCCGGCGTACACCGCCGCGACGACGTACGCACCGAGCGCGCCCAGGCCCGGCACCGCCCGCGCGACCTGCGGCCCGAACGACACGACGATGACGATGACGAGGATCGGCCAGGTGGCGGACAGGTGGATCGGCACGCCGCCGGGTGCGCCCAGGCGCCACCCGCGAGGAGCGTCGATCGTCGTCATCGGTCGGACTCCTTCTACGGGCCGACGGGGCGCCGGTAGTGGTAGCGGTGGTGCAGTGCGAACCCCATGGTCTCGTAGAGCCGGCGCGCGGGCGCGTTGTCGGCCTCGACCTCGACCGCGGCGAACGACGCCGGTTCGACCCTCGGACCGGTCGTCGTGGTGGACATCGAGGTGGAGGTCGAGTTCGCGGTCGCCTCGGAGATCGCGGCCGACATCAGCCCGCGGGCGAGTCCGGCGCCCCGCGCCTCCGGCCGGACCTCGACGCAGGAGACGTGGGCCCATCGCCGACCGGTCCCGAGCCGCGCGCACGCGACACCCTGTGTGCCCGCACGGAGCAGGAGGTAGCGGGCGGGCGCGGCGGTGAGGACGGCGTACTCGACCTCCCCCGCCCGATCCCTGAGCGCCAGACGTCGAGCCAGTCCTCCTGCGGCGCCGCGTCCACCTCCAGGCGCACGTGCTCCGGCAGACCGGGGCCCGAAGAGAGACGGCGCAGGTCGCAGGCGAGGACGAGCGTCTCGTCGAAGGCCACCCACCCAGGGTCCTCGGCGCGCTCGGTCGGCCCGCCCAGGACGGACAGGTGGGGCAGCATCCCCCGCTCGGCGTACCACGCGCGGACGAGCTCGAGGGCCTCGCCGCGTGCGCAGCCCGGGTCGCCGTCGGTCAGGGCCGAGTTGGCGCGCTTGGTGAATCCCCCACCGGCGCGCAGCAGCCAGCCGCCCAACCGTGCCGTCTCGGTGCCGGGCCAGTGCGTGGCGAGCAGACGCGACACGTCCCCCGCGCTGCTCGAGGGCCGCACGGCGCGGGGCGGCACCTCACGCCACGCGACGACGTCGGCCCGGGGGACGACGATCGCCGGGCGATCCTCGGGCAGGATGCTCCAGGAGTCCTTCGTCTCCTCGAGCAGGTGGCCGACGACGTCGCCGACCTCACCGCCGGGGAGCCTGCGCCGCACCGAGACCCGCCGGAGGGCGGGACTCACGCCGCGGACAGCGTCCACAGATCCTCCGGGGTCACGCCCTCCAGGGTGCGCACCGTGGCCAGGCCGGGGGCGGCGGGGATCTCGACCAGATGCGGCACCGCGATCGTGCGGGCCCCCGAGGCCAGGGCGGCCCCCACCCCGGAACGGCTGTCCTCGATGGCCACGCACTCGCCCGCGGGGACGCCGAGTTCGTCGATGGCCCGCAGGTAGGACTCCGGGTGGGGCTTGCCCTCGGTGACGGTGTCGCCGGTGACCACGGAGCCGAAGGTGTCCTCCGGCAACGCCTCCAGCAGCACGTCGACCATCGGCCGCCACGACATCGTGACCAGGGCACACGGCACACCGGCCGCACGCAGGGCGGTGAGCAGGGGTAGGCCCCCGGACGCCACGGCAACCGCTCCCGCATGAGGTCGATGACGCCGCTCTGCATCCGCAGCGTGATCTCGCGTTCGGGCAGCGTGACCGGGCTGTGGGCGCGGATGTACTGCGCCGACACCTCCAGGGGGTTGCCGACCAACGCCAGCGCGTTCTCCTTGGTCCACACCCCGCCGTAGGACTCGACCAGGGCGCGCTCGTTGCGCTCCCAGTACGGCTCGGTGTCGATGAGGGTGCCGTCCATGTCCCACAGGACCGCGGCGGGCAGTCGCGTTCCGTCGGTCATACTCACACCTTGAAGTAGGAGGCCGCGGGGTGGTGCACCACCAGGGCGTCGGTCGACTGCTCCGGGTGAAGCTGCAACTCCTCGGACAGCTCCACGCCGATGCGTTCGGGCTCGAGCAGACGCACGAGCGTCGCGCGGTCCTCCAGCTCCGGGCAGGCCGGGTAGCCGAAGGAGTACCGGCAACCGCGGAACTTGACGTCGAGGATCTCGTCGAGGCCGAGCGAGTCCGGATCGCCGATCCCCAGCTCGTCGCGCACCCGGGCGTGCCACATCTCGGCCAGCGCCTCGGTGAGCTGCACCGACAGCCCGTGCAGTTCGAGGTAGTCGCGGTAGGCGTTCTCGGCGTAGAGACCGGCCGTCACCTCGCTGACGTGCGCGCCCATCGTCACGAGCTGGAAGGCGATGACGTCGGGAACCCCGTCGGCCTCGTACGCCTCCTGGTCCTTGAAGAAGTCCGCCAGGTCGAGCCGGCGGTCGCGCGTCTGCCGCGGGAACGTGAACCGCGCGCGTTCCTCACCCTTGGTGTGGCTGACCTCGGCGCCGTCGACCGTGTGCGTCCCGTCCTCGTGCCAGAGGACGACGAGGTCGTTGCCGGTGCTGTAGCACGGGAAGTAGCCGTAGACGACGGCCGGCTGCATGATCTCCTCGGTCTTGATGCGGTCCAGCCACATCCGCAACCGCGGGCGTCCCTCGGTCTCGACGAGCTCGTCGTACCCGGGCCCCTCGGCGCCACGCGTGGGCTTGAGGCCCCACTGGCCGAGGAACGTCGCGCGCTCGTCGAGGTAGGCCGCGTAGTCGGACAGGGCGATGCCCTTGACGATGCGGGTCCCCCAGAACGGCGGCGTCGGCACCGTCTCCAGACGCGCCACCTCCGAGCGGGTGGTGTCGGTGGTGTCAGGACCGTCGCCCGAGTCGCTCGGACGAGCCCGCACCCGCCGCTTGCGCAGCTCGGGCAGGGCCTCGGCCAGGTCGAGCGAGGGGTCGTTCTTGGCCGCCGCGATGGCATCCATGAGACGCAGGCCCTCGAAGGCGTCACGGGCGTAACGCACGTGGCCGTCGTAGATCTCGGCGAGGTCCTGCTCGACGTAGGCGCGCGTCAGGGCCGCACCGCCGAGCAGCACCGGCCACTTCTCGGCCAGACCCCGCTTGTTGAACTCCTCGAGGTTGTCCTTCATGACGACGGTGGACTTGACCAGGAGACCACTCATGCCGACCGCGTCGACACCGTGATCCTGCGCGGCGTCGATGATCTCGTTGACCGTCTTCTTGATGCCGATGTTGACGACGTCGTAGCCGTTGTTGGACAGGATGATGTCGACGAGGTTCTTGCCGATGTCGTGCACATCGCCCTTGACCGTGGCGAGCAGCACCTTGGCCTTGGCCTGGCGGGCACCCCCGCCCTCGGCGTTGACCTGCTCCTCGATGACCGGTTCGAGGTGGGCGACGGCGGCCTTCATCGTCTCGGCGCTCTGCAGCACGAACGGCAGCTGCATGGTGCCCGCACCGAAGCGGTCGCCGACGACCTTCATGCCCGCGAGCAGGTGGTCGTTGATGATCTGCAGGGCGGGGGTGCCGGCCGCGACCGCCTCGTCGAGGTCGACGTCCAGGCCCTGACGCTCACCGTCGATGATGCGCTGGGAGAGCCGCTCCTCCAGCGGGAGGGCCTTGAGCTCCTCGGCCTTGGAGGCCTTGAGCGAGGCGGAGTCGACGCCCTCGAACAGCTCGAGCATGCGCTGCAGCGGGTCGTAGGTGCACTCGCTCTCGCCGGGCTCGCCGGCCCACTCACGCCGGTCGTGCACGAGGTCGAGGGCGACCTTGTACTGGTCCTCCCCGATGCGCGCGATCGGCAGGATCTTGGCCGCGTTGACGATGGCGCTGCTCAGCCCCGCCTTGACGCACTCGTCGAGGAACACCGAGTTGAGCACGACGCGGGCGGCCGGTTTGAGACCGAAGCTGACGTTGGAGACGCCGAGCGTGGTCTGCACCCCGGGGTAACGCGTCGTGATCTCGCGGATGGCCTCGATGGTCTCGATGCCGTCGCGCCGCGTCTCCTCCTGACCGGTGGCGATGGGGAAGGTGAGGGCGTCGACGATGATGTCCTCCACCCGCATCCCCCACTCACCGGTGAGGGCCTCGATGAGTCGGGAGGCGACCTCGACCTTGTGCTCGCGGCTGCGCGCCTGCCCGTTCTCGTCGATGGTCAGGGCCACCACGGCCGAGCCGTGCTCCTTGACCAGCGCCATCATGCGCGCGAAGCGCGACTCGGGGCCGTCGCCGTCCTCGTAGTTGACCGAGTTGATGACCGCGCGTCCGCCCATGCGCTCCAGGCCGGCCTCGACCACTGCGGGCTCGGTGGAGTCGAGCACGAGGGGCAGCGTGCTGTTGGTGGCCAGGCGGCTGACGAGTTCGCTCATGTCGCCCGCGCCGTCGCGACCCACGTAGTCGACGCACACGTCGAGCAGGTGAGAACCCTCGCGCGTCTGGATCTTGGCGATCTCGACGCACTGGTCCCAGTCCTGCGCGAGCATCGCCTCGCGGAACGCCTTGGAGCCGTTGGCGTTGGTGCGCTCGCCGATGGCGAGGAAGCTCGCGTCCTGCCGGAACGGCACCGCCGTGTAGAGGAGGCCACGCCGGCCTCGGGCGTGGGCCGGCGCGGCGTGACGGGCATGCCGCCGACCGCCTCGACGACCGCGGCCAGGTGCTCGGGGGTGGTGCCGCAGCAGCCGCCGACGAGCGAGAGCCCGTAGTCCTTGACGAACGTCGTGTGCGCCTCGGCCAACTCGGCCGGGGAGAGCGGGTAGACCGCGCCGTCCTTGCCCAGCTGCGGCAGACCCGCGTTGGGAAGGCAGCCCACCGCGATCGTCGCGTTCTGGGAGAGGTGCCGCAGGTGCTCGCTCATCTCGGCCGGGCCGGTGGCACAGTTGAGCGAGATCATGTCGATGCCGAGCGGCTCGAGGGCCGTGAGCGCGGCGGCGATCTCGGTGCCCATGAGCATCGTGCCCGTGGTCTCCACGGTGACCGACACGATGATCGGCACGTCCTCGCCCAGCTCGGTGAGGGCCCGCTTGGACCCGACGACCGCGGCCTTGGCCTGCAGCACGTCCTGACACGTCTCGATGAGCAGCGCGTCCGCGCCGCCGTTGACCAGGCCGCGGGCGCACTTCTCGTAGGCGTCGCGCAGATCGGCGTAGGGGGCGTGGAGCAGCGAGGGCAGCTTGGTGCCGGGACCCATCGACCCCAGGACGAACCGCGGCTTGTCCTCCGTGGAGTAGCCGTCGGCGGCCTCCCGCGCGATCCGGGCACCGGCCTCGGCCAACTCCTCGATGCGCTCGGGGATGTCGTACTCGGCCAGGTTGGGCAGATTGGCGCCGAAGGTGTTGGTCTCGATCGCGTCGACACCCACCGCGAGGTACTCCTCGTGCACGGCTCGCACGATGTCGGGGCGGGTGACGTTGAGGATCTCGTTGCAGCCCTCGAGCTGTTGGAAGTCCTCCATCGACGGGTCTGCCGCCTGGAGCATGGTGCCCATCGCGCCGTCGGCGACGATCACGCGTTGGGACAGGAGTGCACGGAACTGATCGGAGCGGCTGCTCACAGGTGGGACCTCACGTCGGTGTTGCGGCCGAAGCACGGCCGGGTTGCGAATCGACCCCATGCTAGTTCCCTGCGCCGACAACCCCCCGACGCCCCGTAGTCTGGACCGATGAGCGAAGTGAGCCGCGCATGATCGAGGTCGAGGACATTCCCGAGCTGCGTCGCCCGATCGTCGTCGCGGCGTTCGAGGGATGGAACGACGCGGGTGAGGCCGCCTCGTCGGTGATCGGACACCTGGCGGAGGCGTGGGGAGCCGAGCCGGTGGCCGCCGTGGACCCCGAGGACTACTACGACTTCCAGGTCAACCGCCCCCACGTCGCCTTCCACGAGGGCACGCGACGCATCACCTGGCCGACGACCCGCGTCCTGCTGGCCACCGAGACGGGTTTCGGTCGCGACGTGCTCCTCATCGAGGGCATCGAACCCTCCCAGCGGTGGCGTTCCTTCGTCGTCGAACTCCTCACCCTCGCGCACGAGGTCGGCGCCGAGATGCTCGTGTGCCTGGGGGCGCTGCTGGCCGACGTGCCGCACACGCGTCCGTGCCCGGTCTTCACCACGGCCGAGGACCCCGAGCTCCTCGAGCGCCACGACCTCGAACCCAACACCTACGAGGGCCACACCGGCATCGTCGGCGTGCTGGCCGACGCCGCGGCGCAGTCGGACCTGCCGTGCGTCTCCATCTGGGTCTCCGTGCCGCACTACGCGGGCGGGCACAACTCCCCCAAGGCGACGCTGGCCCTGCTCGGTCGCCTCGAGGAGATCCTCGACGTGCCGCTGCCGCAGGGAGAACTCGACGACCTGGCCCGCGCGTGGGAGCGCGGCGTCGACGAGCTGGCCGGCTCCGACGACGAGATCGCCGAGTACGTGCAGGCGCTGGAGTCCGCGCAGGACACCGCCGATCGCCCGGAGGCCTCCGGCGACGCCATCGCCCGCGAGTTCGAGCGGTACCTGCGACGCCGCGGGGACGAACCCCAGGGCTGATCTCGGCTCGACCTCAGAGGCGGACGCCCAGCAGTGTTCCGACGATGTCGGCCAGCGGAGCCTCGCCCAGGTCCGCCGGGTCGGCGCCCTGCTCGACCCAGGCGTCGATCGCGGCCAACGCGGCCGGGGTGTCGAGGTCGTCGGCCAGGTGCGTCCGCACGGTGGCCAGCAGCCCCGTGGCCGTTCCGAGACCGCCCACGACCTCCCGGGTGCGCACGTCGGCCCACCGCCACCGGGCCAGGCGTTCGCGAGCCGCCTCGAAGCCCTCGTCGGTCCAGTCCCACGGGGTGCGGTAGTGGTGGGCCAGCAGGAGCAGGCGGATGGCGGCGGGGTCCTCGCCCTCGGCGCGCAGCCGCGAGACGAGCACGAGGTTGCCCTTGGACTTGCTCATCTTCTCGCCGTCCAACCCCACCATGGCCTGGTGCAGGTAGGCGTCGGCGAACGCCCCCTCGCCGTAGAGCGCCGACACCTGGACCGCGCTCATCTCGTGGTGGGGGAACACGAGGTCGGTGCCGCCGCACTGCACCGTGAAGTGGGTGCCGAGGTACCGCGTCGCGATCGTCGAGCACTCGATGTGCCACCCGGGGCGTCCCTCGGGCAGGCCCGGGACCTGCCAGGACGGCTCCCCTCGCGGGCCGCGCGCCAGAGCAGCGGGTCGAGATGGTCGCGTTTGCCGACGCGGTCGGGATCGCCACCGCGGTCGGCGAAGACCTCATCCATCTGCTCTCGGGTGAAGCGGCTGGAGCGACCGAAGTCCTCGCGCTGCCCGAGGTCGAGGTAGACGTCGTCCTGTCCCTCGCCGGAGTCGTCGGCCACACCGATGCGGTAGGCCGCGCCGGACTCCAGCAGCGCCACGACGTCGCGGCCGATGAGGTCGACGCTCTCGACGACACCGACGAAGTGGTCCGGGGGATGACCGACAGCGCCGTCATGTCGTCGCGGAAGAGCTGGATCTCCGAGGCCGCCAGATCACGCCAGTCCACACCGTCACGCTTCGCGCGTTCCAGCAGCGGATCGTCGACGTCGGTGACGTTCTGGACGAAACGCACCTCCGCGCCGGCGTCGAGCAGCGCCCGGTTGAGCAGATCGACCGTCACGTAGGTGGCCGCGTGGCCCATGTGCGTCGCGTCGTAGGGGGTGATCCCGCACACGTACACGCCGGCCGAGCCGCCGTCGACGCGGAGCCGCCGACGACTGTCCGTCTGCGTGTCGTGGATGGTCGGGATCTCCCCCTCGCCGGGTAGGGGGACACGGTCGGGTGCGGGCCAGGCGATCACGGCGTGATCGTAGTCGGCACCACCGACCACCTCAGAGAGCGGGCCACGGGACGGACGGCCAGCCCGGTTGGGGCGTCGGGTGACGCCCGGTCTCGACGAGCCTGTCGACGCGCCGCGTCAGCGCGCCGAGCTCCTGCGTCGTGAGGAGGTCGCCGAGTTCGTCGATGAGCTCCTCGCCGCGCAGGGCCTCGGCCAGGCGGTGGATCCGTTCCAGGTCGGCCGGCGGCAGCGGCTCCCCGGCCCACCCCCACAGGACCGTCCGCAGCTTCGGCTGCTCGTGCAGGCACAACCCCTGGTCGATGCCCCACAGGTGCCCCTCGGGGGATCGCAGCAGGTGGGAGCCCTTGCGGTCGCTGTTGTTGAGCACGGCGTCGAGCACGGCGACCGACCGCAACTCACCGGAGTCCGCGTGCGCCAACACCACCTCGCGCCCGTCGGACAACTCCCCCGTGAACACGGGCAGCCACGGCGGTCTCAACTCCGCCGGCGGAGCCAGGACGAACAACGTCCGCGCCGCCTGACCGTCGCCGTCGTCGCCGACATCGCTGTCGTCCAGGTCGCCGAGCTCGACGAGGTCGTCGCTCGGGTCGGTCTCCTCACCCGTGAGCAACGCGTCGGGATCGGTGACCCAGAACTGCACCGACCCGGGCCCGAGCGGCCCGTCGTGCAACACCGTCGGCGGGACGATGCCGAACCCGGCGGCCTGGTCGAGCAGGAACGAGGCCCGCTCGCGGTGGGCCAGGCAACCCGTCGGAAAGTCCCACAGCGGCCGCTCGCCGCGGATCGGCTTGTAGATCACCGGGGTGTCGCCCGTGGTGGCGAAGAACGCGACGTTCGAGGCGTCGAGCAACCGTCCGACGACCTCGACGCCGTGGTCCGCGACGGTGGAGGCCAGCTCGTCCGCCGTGACCGGCGTCACCGCTTGTAGCCGTTGGCCCGGGGACACACGTGTCCGGCCGGGTCCAGCGGGGAGCCGCAGAACGGGCAGGGCGGCCGGCCCGCGGCCACGACCCGGGCGCTGCGGTCGGCGAAGGCGCGGGCGGCGGCGATGTCCAGGCTGACCCGCAGGCAGGCGACGTCGATGTCGGCCAGGTCGGTGTCCTCGTCGACCTCCTCGCCGATGGGCACCAGGTGCAGGACCATGCGGCGCGTGGCGGGGTCCCAGTCGAGGCGCATGGTGCCGACCGTGAACTCCTCCTCCAGCGGCATGTCCAGAGGAGCGTTGTCCGGGATCAGCTCGATGCCGACGTCGGGCGCATACTCCTCCAGCAGATCCACGACCCGTTCCGCGAGGATCCCCACCTGCGCCTTCTCCAGGGCGACCGAGGTCACCCGTCCACCGCCGCTGGCCTGCAGGTAGAACTGTCGCTGGCCGGGAGGGCCGACGGTCCCGGCGACGAAGCGCTCCGGGGGTCGTAGTCGATGACGGCCATAGGACCACCGTAAACCGTACGGCTGGCCTACCTGCTCAGACCCCGCCGCCGACGACCCCGGCGCCGCCCTCGGACGCCTCCGATGTCGCGGGCGGGGCCGCCAGGCCACCGAGATCCTCTCCCGTGTCGTTGCACCGCAGGAGGTAGGGGCGCGCGGCGGTGTACCGGACGACGCTGAGGGAGGCCGGGCCGACCGTGAAGCGTTGGAAGAGATCGAGATGGGTCCCGGCCGCGTCGGCGAGGATCGCCTTGATGACGTCGCCGTGGGAGACCGCGACCCAGAGGGCCGACGGTCCGTGGTCGGCCTCGACCCTGGCATCGATGCCCCGCATCGCGGCGACCGCCCGGTCGGCCATCTGACGGATCGACTCGTGCCGATACTCCGACGAGGCCGGGAAGGTGGCCGCGCCGGGCTGGTGCTGGACCGTCCGCCAGAGGGGATCCTCGGCCAGTTCCGAGAGCGGCCGCCCGGTCCAGGCGCCGTACCGGCACTCCCCCAGGTCGTCGCACTCGGTGACCGGCACCTCGCTCCACGCGCCGCGGCGTAGCTCGTCGGTGGTCTGCAGGCACCGGGTCAGGGGGCTCGAGACGATCTCCACGACCGGGAGGGACGCCACGCGAGCGGCCAGGGCTGCGGCCTGCTCCCGGCCGGTGTCGTCGAGGTCGACCCCGGAACTCCATCCGGCGAGGATCCCGGTGGCGTTGGCCGTCGTACGGCCATGGCGGACGAGCAGAGCAGTGGCCACGACAGCCAGCGTATCGGCCGGGTTCCGTTCAGGCGGCGTCAGTGTCGGCCGCGTCGTGGGCTGCGGCGAACGCCGCGATCACGGAGGTCGGCGGGTGGACCTCGTCTCCGTGCGCGAGGACACCCACTCCGGCGGCCCCTGCCTGCGCGTAGGCCCGCACTCGGCCGGTGAGCGCTTCGGACCCACCGGTGAAGCACGTCGCCTCGACGAACGCGTCGGGCACGTTGCGCGTGGCCTCAGCGAGATCCCCACGGGCGTAGGCGGACTCGACATCCGCTTGGAGCCCTGCGTAGTCACGACGGGCGATGAGGAGTGCGGTCGCGTGACCGGCGACGCCCGGGACCGCGAGGCGCTCGGCGACGACGGGTCGCAGCGTGTCGAGTGCCCCCTGGCCCACGGCCAGGTCGAGCCACACCTCGATCTGCGGCGGCGCCTCACGACGGGCCAGAGCCGCGGTGATCTCCGCGGTCAGAGCGACCGACGCCCCTCGCAGGACGAGCCGGTCGACGTGTTCGGCCGCCAGGGTGGCCGTCGACACCTCGGCGACGGCCGCCGTCGGCGGGATCCCCGCCCGCCGGACCAGGGTCGACAGCTCGGCCAGATGCCCCGACCAGCTCGGACGCGCCGAACCCGCCAGGGTCGTCGGTAGCGCGAACGCGAGGCCGACCCGCCCCGGCGCGAGGAGGGACAGCGTCGACAGCGTCTCCTCGAGGTGATCCACGCTGCGGCTGTTCAGCGGAACGAGCCCCGCGCCGAGCCCGATCGTGGCCGTGGTCGCCGCGAGGGCCGCGAGGCGTGGCGTTGCCGTGGCGGTCGTGCGCTCCCCGACCCAGACGGCGTCGAACCCGCGCGTGATCGCCTCGGCGGTCAGGGCGATGTCGTCGGAGGGGGTGGCCCCGTGAGGCAGGATCAGCGCGCGACGCAGCGTCGGCATCTACCTGCTCGGACGAGCGAAGCGGTCGCGCCCGTCGTCCGGCGAGTCGTCGTCGGAGTCGTCGTCCGATTCGTCGTCGTCATCATCGTCGTCCGAGTCGTCATCGTCGTCGTCATCATCGTCGAAGTCGTCGTCGTCGAAGTCGTCGTCGTCGAACTCGTCGTCGGTGAAGATCTCCAGCGGCGTGACCTCCTCGAACGCGTCCATGAGGGCGTCCTCGTAGGCGTCGAACGCCTCGGCGACGGCCTGATAGGCGGCGACCACGGCCGGATCGTTCTCCCCGCGGCGCGACGATGCCGCCTCGAGATGCCGTTCGAGGGCAGTGACGAAGGTGACCAGGGCGGCCCGGGGGTCAGCACTCATGTCTCGACGCTACCCCCTCAGGTGCCTTCTCGGCAGGTCGAATCTCCGGATGTCTCGCGCAATGGGGACAACGGCTCCCGCGGCGGGCGGTGCCGGGTGATGCGAACGCCGGATACGCCGCCGCACCGGGGCGGATGCGACACTGGAGTCGATGGTCGAGTACGAATACCGCGTCATGACGTTGCCCCCGCGACTGCAGCGCGGCGAGATCCGGGCACTGCTCTCCGCAGAGGCGGAGTACGGGCAGTGGGAGTTGGCGCGGCATCGCGTCTATCTGGGTGGACGGCGACGGATCTGGTTGCGGCGCAAGATCATCCGCGTGCCCCGACCGTGATCGGCGGTACGGGGTCCACCGGCGAGCGAGGCACGGTGTACAGCGGCCGCAGGAACGACGAAGGGCCCTCACGAAGAGGGCCCTTGCTGTCTGTGTCCGGAGGGGGACTTGAACCCCCACGCCCGATAAAGGGCACTAGCACCTCAAGCTAGCGCGTCTGCCATTCCGCCACCCGGACGAGGTGTGCGCGGGAACCTGTTCCGGCCTCGCGCGACCTCCGGAACATTAGCACGGGGCTACGGTTCGACGCGAAACGCCTCCGGCTCCACGGCGGTGGCCGCGGCGCGTGCGTCCCGGTGCTGATCCCGGATCGCGCGCAGCTGACCCATCGTCTTGGGATCGATCTCGTGGGCGCGGGGATCGTCGATGAGGCTGTTGACGATGAGCGTGTAGGTGCGGGCGTCCATGCCGAGATGGTCCGCGGCGTCGTCGAGCTTCATCGACACCGCCGACGGCCCCGGCCCCCAACGGCGCTCGATCTCGATCACCGCGATGTCACGCTCGCTCAGACCCGAGCGTCGGTACGGTCGTCGCATCAGAATCCTTTCAACCGGTCGATGGCCCCATCGGCCACCCACCTGTCGTGCTGAGCCGCCCGAGGACCACGAACGGCCCGCAGACCCCTCCCCTAGAGTGAGACCGGCCCGAGGCTCGGGCCCTTGCGACAGCAGGAGGGGAACACATGAAGCTCGTCGTCACCGGGGGGCCGGGTACATCGGATCGGTCGTCACGTCCCAACTCGTCGAGGCGGGGCACGACGTCACCGTCGTCGACGATCTGTCGACCGGGCACGCGGACGCCGTCCCCGACGGCGCGACGCTGGTCGAGTGCCGCATCCACGACGCCGGGGAGATCCTCGCCGGCGGAGACTTCGACGGCGTCCTGCACTTCGCGGCCAAGTCGCTCGTGGGCGAGTCGGTGGCCAAGCCCGAGATCTACTGGGAGAACAACGTCGTCGGCTCGTTCCGACTCTTCGACGCGGTCCGTGCCGCGGGCATCCCGCGTGTCGTCTTCTCCTCGACGGCGGCCGTCTACGGCGAGCCCGAGGTCTCCCCATCACCGAGGACGTCACGCCCTCCCCCATCAACCCCTACGGCCACTCCAAGCTGGCCGTCGACATGCTGCTCACCGGCTACGCGAAGGCCCACGGGATCGGCGCCACGTCGCTGCGCTACTTCAACGTCGGCGGCGCGCGCGAGCGGTTCGGCGAACGCCACGCCGTGGAGACCCACCTCATCCCCAACGTGCTCATGGTGCCGGCCGGTGGACGGCAGGCGATGTCGATCTTCGGGGACGACTACCCGACCGCCGACGGCACCGCCGTGCGGGACTACCTGCACGTCGTCGACCTCGGACGGGCGCACCTGCTCGCCCTCGAGAGCTCCGTCCCGGACGAGCACCGCGTCTTCAACCTCGGCAGCGGAACGGGCTACTCCGTCACCCAGGTCCTCGACGCCTGCCGCGAGGTCACCGGACACGCCATCCCCGCCCAGGTCGAGCCCCGCCGCCCAGGTGACCCGGCGACCCTCGTCGCGTCCTCCGCACGGGCCGCGACCGAGCTGGGCTGGCGCCCGGAGCTGTCCCTGCACGACATCGTCGCCGACGCCTGGCGGTTCATGCAGAGCCACGCCTGATCAGCCCGCCGACACACGCGAAGGCCCCGGACCAGCAGGTCCGGGGCCTTCGTCGATCGTTCAGAGATCAGCGACGCTTCTCGTCATCGCGGATGACGTCACCGTCACGCTCGACCTCGACCTGCTCCTTGCGGACCTCGCCGGAGACGCGCTCGGTGTCGCGGTGGGTCTCGGTGTCGAGACCGATGCGCTCCTTGGCGACGGTCTCCTTCTCGACCACGGGGCGCTCCTCGTGAAGGTCGACAGCGATCTCCTCGTCGCCGCCGATACGGCCACCGACCTCGCCGTCACGAACCGGCTCGCGGGTGACCTGCACCTCTTCGCGCTCGACCGGGACCTCGACGGTCTCACGCTCGGTCACGACGTGCTTGCGCAGGCGGACACGACCGGTCTGGACGCGCTCCTTGCCGACGTGGAGCTCCTCCTCGCGGCGCACCATCGAGTCGTCGCCCTCACGCAGGTTGCGGTCGCGGTCGCCGTCGAGGTCACGATCGCGGTCCAGGTTGCGGTCGCGGTCGACGTCCACATCACGGCGGTCGTGGTCACGAGCACCCGCGACTCCACCGGCAGCACCGGCGGTACCGGCGGCGGCGACACCGGCGTCGTCACGACGCACGTCGGTCGTGCCGTCACCGATGTTGTAGTAGCGGTAGAGCTCGTCCTCTTCCTGCTCCGAGATGTGGTGGTCCGCGTCCATGTTCGGCGCGTCCTTGATGAAGTCCTTGGTGTACGGCACACGGATGTCACCGTTGTCCTGCGTCGCGCGCTCGAACGGGACGAAGGTCTCCTTGGTGCCGAACAGACCCGTCTTGACCGTCACCCAGGTGGGACGGTTGGTCTGGTCGTCCAGGTAGATCTGGCCGACAGAACCGACCTTGTCACCGTTCTCGTCGATGACGTTGGCGTTGTGGAGGCGGTTGATGTCGTCGTGCGTCATGTCGTTGTCGACCATCTGGTCTTCCTCTCGTAGTCGGGCCCCGGCCTCGCGCTTGCAAGGCCACGACCCGCGTCGGGCTTACCGGCGCTGTCGCGATCGAGGACGTTCTCTGCCCTCACCCCGATCTCTCCCTCGTGGGGAAAGCGGCCGAGCTTGCGTACGGGAGCCCATTGCCCGGACTCCGCGGCGAGCAAACGTCTCGAACGAAACTTCTTCGGAGCCGTGTCGGAAGGCCTTGAGGCGCAGTCGATTCCGCCCTGATAATCGCCACAGCGCCCCTGGTCGGCCCACGAGTGTTGTCACGGACGACGATAGATGAGCAACGGGAGCACTCCCCGTGCGCCGTGCGATCTGAGCAGCGATGCGGCCACCGTCACCACCCATCCGGTCGACGTCGAGTCCACGACGAGCAGCACCTGGCGTCCGGCCAACCGCTGCGCCTCGGCCTCCGGCACGTCGAGGCGGCGTGCCCACATCGCCGCCTCCGCCCCGCCTCCGGCCTCGGACTCGCCCGTCGCCTCGTTCGGCGCGAGCGTCAGGCCCGCCCGGTCGAGCCGTCCCACCGCGGCCAGGTGTTCGGCCAGTGACTCGGTCACCCGGGGATGTCCCTCGGCGTCGAGCGCGACGACCACCTCCGGACGCGTCTCCCACGAGCCCTTCCAGTCCGCGAGCACCGAGACGGCGTGGTCGAGCAGGACCTGCGAGGTCTCGTCGCGCGCGAACTCCTGCAGGTAGCCCCGCCATTCGGGTGCGTCCGCGTGGATGAGAACGCGCCCGGGCGCGGCCGCCTCCCCGGCCGGGATGCGACCCCGGCGCCCGAACGGAGCCCCAGGCCACATCTTGCGCGGCTCGAGCTCGTGGAACCGGGTGCGCAACTGCGCCCCCACACGCATGACGAGGTCGGGTGCGGGCTGTTCGGACAACCCGTCCGGCAGGCGCCCCAGGCACACCGAGCACCGCCCGCACGGCTGTGCGGCCGGGTCGTCGAGGGAGCGCTGCAGCAGGGCCATGAGACAGTCACGGCCCGCGATGTAGTCGCGCATGATGTCGGCCTCGCGGCGGCGGACCGCCACGATCCCGTCGTAGTGGGCCGCGTCGTACTCCCACGGACGATCGGTGCGCACCCAGCCGCCCTCGACCCGCTCCACGCACCCGTCGACCGCGAGCTGCTTGGTGAGCAGTTCGACCCGCCCCCGCCGCACCCCGGTCTGCGCCTCCAGCGCGACGACGCTGAGCGCCTCCGGTGCCGCGGCCTCGAGCGTGGAGAGGATGGCCCGGACCTGTTCGGGGTCGGGCAGGGTGGCTGTGGCGAAGTGCTCCCAGATGCCCTCGTCACCGCGGGAGGGCAGCAGCGCGACGAGGGCGTGGTCGATGCCTCGCCCGGCACGACCGACCTGCTGGTAGTACGAGACCGGTGAGGGCGGCGAGCCGACGTGCACGACGAAACCGAGATCGGGCTTGTCGAAGCCCATGCCCAGGGCCGAGGTCGCGACCAGCGCCTTGACCCGGTTGCCGCGGAGGTCCTGCTCGAGCCTCGCGCGCTCCTGCGGCGTGAGCCTGCCGGTGTACGCGGCCACGGGGACGTCGGGCAGCTCGCGCCTCACCGCCTCGGCCAGGCGTTCGGCGTCGGCCACCGTGAGGGCGTACACGATCCCCGACCCGGGCAGCGTCCTCAGGTGCTCGATCACCCAGGCGTAACGGGCCAGGGGGTCGAGCTCGGGCAGGACGACGAGCTGCAGGCTCGAGCGCGCGAGCGGGCCACGCAACACGAGGGTGGCCGGCCCGAGCTGCCGGGCGATGTCCTCGGTGACGCGGGCGTTGGCCGTGGCCGTCGTGGCCAGGACGGGACAGTCGGGATCGAGATCGCGCCAGGTGTCGGCGACGCGGCGGTAGTCGGGACGGAAGTCGTGGCCCCAGTCGGACACGGAGTGGGCCTCGTCGACCACCAGCAACCCGAGCCGACCGCGCAGGCCCTCGAGGACGCGGCGACCGAACCCCGGGTTGGCGAGCCGCTCGGGTGAGACGAGCAGGACGTCGACCTCGTCGGCGCGGATGCTCGCCTCGATCTCACCCCAGGCGTCGAGATTGCCCGAGTTGACGGTGACCGCCACGAGACCCGCCCGCTCCGCCGCCGCCACCTGGTCGGCCATCAGGGAGAGCAGCGGCGAGACGACGAGCGTCGGACCGGCGCCGGCCGCACGACGCAGGGCCGTGGCGGCCCAGTACACCGCCGACTTGCCCCATCCCGTGGCTTGGACGACCAGCGCCCGCGCCCCGGGCCTGGTCAGCGCGGCCACCGCGGTCTCCTGATCGGGCCGCAGCCGGGCCTGCGGACCGGCCAGCCGGGTGATGACCCCTGCGGCGATCCGCTCCTGCTCCTGCGTCAACCCCGACCGAGCCTCGGACGGCTCGGGCGACCCGGCCCGTGCAGCCGTGCCGGAGTCGTCGAGGACGGGTGAGGACGTGTCGCTGCTGCTGCTCATGCCCCGACCCTAGGGGTGGGCACCGACAGCCCTTCGACGGCGCGGACCGGTGCCCCGCCTCGCGTCAGGGCTCGGGGGTCTCCTCCAGGTCCCCCGCCACCGACTTACCCTCGCGCAGTCGCTTCTCCCGCCGCGCCCGGATGTCCTCCAGGTCGAGGGCGGTGGCCTCCTCCAGCGTCGGGGCCGTCCCACCCAGACGGGCCGGGATGAAGGCGCGGTCCCCCCAGGGCACGGTGGGGTAGGCGTCCTGCGCGGCGTGCAGCATCGTCGTCATGCGCGACCGGAGCTCGGCCATGGCGGCCTCGGTGTCGGCCCGCCGCTCGACGACCATGGGCTCCCCCACGTCGATCGAGATCGGGGTGTTCGTCCGGCCGAGCCGCTTGGGGTGCCCCTTGGTCCACACCCGCTGGCTGCCCCACAGCACCACGGGGATCAGCGGCACCCTCGCCGCCTGGGCCATGCGGATCGCGCCCGACTTGAACTCCTTGAGCTCGAACGAGCGGGAGATCGTCGCCTCCGGGAACACGCCGATCAACTCGCCCGCCTTGAGTGCGGTCAGGGCGGCCCGGAACGAGGCCGAGCCGCTCTCGCGGTCGACGGGGATGTGCTTCATCCCGCGCATGAGCGGGCCGGCCACGGGGTGGTCGAAGATCGTGTCCTTGCACATGAAGCGGATGACCCGACCGGCCGGACGCGCCGCCAGGCCGGCGTAGGCGAAGTCGAGGTAGGACAGGTGGTTCATGACCACGACACCGCCACCGGTGGTGGGGAAGTGCTCGGTCCCCGACAGCCGGAAGCGCAGGCCCTCGGCGGCGAACAAGGTGCGGGCGACCCCGATGACGGGCGTGTAGACCGGTTCCATGGGCACACCGTAGCCCGCGACCGGCCGCGCTCCTCGCCGGAGCCGGGCCGGCGTGCGGTCTCCTAAGCTGGGTGGGTGCTACCGACCGTGCGGGCGACCCGCTACGTCCTGCCCCTCCGCGAAGGAGGGTCCATGCCCGGCCTCATGGAGGCCGACGACGACGGCATCTACGTGGTCAAGTTCCGCGGTGCCGGGCAAGGCCCCAAGGTGCTGGTGGCCGAGGTCATCGTCGGTCTGCTGGGCCGCCGGATCGGGGTGTTCGTGCCCGATCTGGTCGTGGCCGACCTCGAGCCGGCCATCGCCCGGTACGAGGCCGACGAGGAGGTCCAGGACCTGCTCGACGCCTCGCTCGGCACCAACCTCGGCATGGACTTCCTGCCCGGCTCCTTCGGCTACGACGGCGCCCGGCAGCCCTCGGCCGACGTCGCGGCGGCGATCGTGTGGCTCGACGCCTTCACCGCCAACGTCGACCGCACCTGGCACAACCCCAACCTGCTGTGGTGGCACGACCGCCTGGCCGCGATCGACCACGGGGCGGCCTTGTACTTCCACCACTCCTGGCCCTCCCGCGCGCCCTCACCCGAGCGTTTCGCGGCCCAACGGTTCGACGTGGACCGCCACGTGCTGTGGGGCGTCCCGGGAGTGGCGGACCGTCTCGCCGCCCGGCACGAGGAGTTCGCGGCGACGCTGACACCCGAGGTGCTCACCGAGGTCGTCGACAGCGTGCCGGCGGACTGGCTCGAGACGACGCAGGACCTCCCCGACGTCGCCGCCCTCCGTCGCGCCTACCTCGACTGCCTCACGGCCCGCTCGGACGCGCCGGCCGCCTGGCTGCCCGGGGGTGGTGCGGCATGAGTGCGCTGCTGCCCTACCAGTACGTCACCCTGCGGTGCGTGCCCCGCGTCGAGCGTGAGGAGTTCGTCAACGTCGGGATCGTGCTGTTCTGCCAGGAGGCCGAGGTGTTGATCAGCGGCCACGAGATCCACCCCGAGCGCCTCACCGCGCTGGATCCCGACGTGGATCTGGATGCCCTCAGCGCCTCGTTGGAGCGGATCCGCGCCGTCTGCTCCGGCGACGTCGCCCGCGACGAGATGCCGAAGCAGGGAGCGAGGTTCGGCTGGATCGCCGCGCCGCGCAGCACCGTCCTGCAGCCCGGCCCGCGTCACGGCGGGCTGACGACGGACCCCGTGGCCGAACTCACGCGACTGCTCGGCCTCCTCGTCGCGCCTGTCGGTGGAGGCCGTTAGGGTCGAGGCATGAGCCTCGAGCGACCCCAAGCCCCAGACCCGTACGACCTCCTCCCGCAGGTGGCGTCCTTCACCCTGGAGAGCCCGGAGTTCTCCGACGGTGGCGCGCTGCCCGAGGCGCAGACCTTCGGCGGCGAGAACCGCTCGCCCGAGCTGCGCTGGTCCGGCGCCCCGGAGGGCACCCAGAGCTACGCCGTGAGCTGCTTCGACCCCGACGCCCCGACCCCCTCGGGCTTCTGGCACTGGTTCGTCGTCGGCCTGCCCGCCGACGTCACCGAACTCGCCGCCGGAGCCGGTTCGGTCGGCGGAGGTCTCCCGCACGGCACGATCCAGCTGCGTAACGACTACGGCACCAAGGACTTCGGTGGCGCGGCCCCGCCCGAGGGCGACGTCCCGCACCGCTACATGTTCGCCGTGCACGCCCTCGACGTCGCGGACCTGTCGCTCGACCCGGACGACTCCCCCACCAAGGCGTCGTTCGTCATGCTCGAGCACACCCTGGGCCGCGCCGTCCTCACGGGGATGTACCAGGCCTGAGCTCCTCGGGCACACGCAACGCCCACATCGCCACGGCCGAGGCCGCGGCCACGTTGAGGGAGTCGACGCCTCCGGCCATCGGGATACGGACCACCAGGTCACTCCCGGTGACCGTCCGGTGGCCGAGGCCGTCTCCCTCGGCGCCCATGACGAGCGCCAGCCGCTCGGGCGGGTCCACGGCCAGGTCGTCGAGGTCGACCGCGTCCGCCTCCAGTGCGAAGGCGGCCACCGTGAACCCGAGGGCCTGCAGGTCGGCGACGCCCCCGGGCCACTCCCCCGTGCGCGTCCACGGCACCTGGAACACCGTGCCCATCGAGACCCGCACGCTGCGTCGGTACAACGGGTCCGCGCATCGCGGGGTCACGAGGACGGCGTCGACCCCGAGCGCAGCCGCGGAGCGGAACACGGCCCCGACGTTGGTGTGATCGACGATGTCCTCCAGGACGATCACCCGGCGCGCGCCGGTGAGGACCTCGGCGAGCTCCGGCAGGACCGGACGCTGCATCGACGCCAGCGCTCCCCGGTGCAGGTGGAACCCGGTCATCTCGCGGATGACGTCATCCCCGGCGACGTAGACCGGCACCCCGTCGTCCTCGGCGGACCGCACGAGGTCGGCCATGTCCTCCAGCCACTTGCGGGCCATGAGGAACGATCGCGGACGGTGACCCGCCGCCAGGGCCCGCCGGATCACCTTCTCGCTCTCGGCCAGGTACAGGCCCCGCTCCGGTTCGAGACGGCGTCGCAGGGCGACGTCGGTGAGTCGGAAGTAGTCGCAGACCCGGTCGTCGGTGGGGTCCTCGATGTCGATCCTCATGCGGTGGCCTTCGTCGTCGGGCGGGCTGGCGAGCAGGGTCAGGAGAACAGGGTCATCTGCGCGATCGCCACCACGCCGATGACGACGATGACGGCGCGGAGCAGCACAGGGGGCAACCGGCGGCCGATACCGGCGCCGAGCACTCCCCCAGCATCGCGCCGGCGCCGAGGCAGAGGACGGCCCACCACGCGATGGACGACCCAGCGACGACGATGAACACCAGCGCCGACACGGCGTTGACGACGAGCCCGAGCACGTTCTTGATGCCGTTGATCGTCTGGAGACCCTCGGAGAGCATCACGCCCATGATCCCGACGAGGATGACGCCCTGGGCCGCCCCGAAGTAGCCGCCGTAGACACCGGCGAGGTAGATGGCCACCGGCAGACCGATGCGGTGGGCCAGGGAGGCGTGATCGGCCCGTCCGCTCGCCTCCACCTGCTCCGCTCGCCGGCGGGCGGTCCGTCGCTGCAGCCGTGGACCGAGCAGGACGAGGACCACCCCGAGGGCGATGAGCGCCGGGACGACCACCTCGAAGACCTCCGGCGGCAGGACCAGCAACAGCAACCCGCCCGTGATCCCGCCCAGCAGTGACGCCGGGATCAGCCGGCGCAGCACCGGTCCGGCGCCGCCGAGTTCGCGGCGATACCCGTGCACGCCGGTGACACCGCCACCGACCAGCCCCACGGTGTTCGACATGTTGGCGATCACGGGCGGGTAGCCGAAGAACAACAGGGTGGGAAAGGTGACCAGCGACCCCGACCCCACGATCGTGTTGATCGTTCCCGCAGCGACCCCGGCGAGCACGATCGCCACCACCTCGAACACCGACACCCCGCCACCTTAGTGGTGACGGGGTGTTGCGCAGATCCGGCCTGCGTGGGCCTCAGCCCTGGCGCGGCGGCTGCGGGTCCTGACCCGGCTGCGGCTCCTGGACCGGCTCCCGCGGCGGGACGGGGTCCGCGGCGGTCGATCCACCGGCCGGTTCGGCGCCGGGAACCGTGTCGAACGGCGTGGTGCCGGGCATGCCCGGGGCGACGCCCCCGATGGCGGGCACCTGATCCTGACCCTGCAGGGACGGACGCTGCTGCTTCTTGCGCTGGTCGCCGCGCAGGGTGGCGGCGGTGTCGTCGACCTCCGCCGAGGTGGCCGACGCCTCACGACGGGCCTGCTCGAGAGCCTCGTGCGGGTCCTGCAGCGTGATGTCCTCGAACGCGTCGGTGTCGTCGTCGAACTCGGCCTCTTCGACCTCGTTGGACCCACCGGGGAACTTGAAGCCCTCGGCGCCGAACGCGTTGCCGAATCCCTTCATGGCGTCGGTGAACTCGCTCGGGACGATCCACATCTTGTTGGAGTCGCCGCGCGCGAGCTGCGGGAGGACCTGCAGGTACTGGTAGGCGAGCAGCTGCTGGTTGGGCTTGCCCTTGTGGATGGCCTCGAAGACCTGCTTGATGGCTCGCGCCTGACCCTGGGCCTCGAGGATGCGCGCCTGCGCCGAACCCTCGGCGCGCAGGATCTGGCTCTGCTTCTCACCCTCGGCCTCGAGGATCGCGGACTGCTTGACACCCTCGGCCGTGAGGATGGTCGCGCGCCGGTCACGCTCGGCACGCATCTGCTTCTCCATCGAGTCCTGCACCGAGTGCGGCGGGTCGATCGCCTTGAGCTCGACGCGGCCCACCCGGATGCCCCACTTGCCGGTGGCGTCGTCGAGCACTCCGCGGAGCTGACCGTTGATCTGGTCACGGCTGGTCAGCGTCTGCTCCAGGTCCATGGAGCCGATGACGTTACGCAGCGTGGTGACGGTGAGCTGCTCGATGCCCTGGATGAAGTTGGCGATGCCGTAGACGGCGGCCTTGGGGTCGGTGACGGCGTAGTAGATGACCGTGTCGATGTTGACGACCAGGTTGTCGCTGGTGATCACCGGCTGCGGCGGGAACGAGACCACCTGCTCACGCTGGTCGATGTTGGCGCGCACCTTGTCGACGAAGGGCACGATGACGTGGATGCCGGCGTCGAGCGTGCGCGAGTACTTTCCCAGCCGTTCGATGATCAGCGACGTCTGCTGCGGCACGATCCGCACCGAGCGCACGACGATCACCACCACGAACAGCACCATCAGCGCGAGCAGGATGGGCCCGATCAGATCCATACGTGTCACTCCCCTTGTGTGAGAACGGTCCTTCTTGACAGTCGTGTCCGTGGGCCGGTGATGCCTGGCCTACGGTCGGTCCTCCCCGGCGACGGAGTCCTGGATGCCGGGGGTGGGTTCGACCACGAGGGTCGCGCCGTCGACGCGCACGATGGTGACGTCGGTCCCCGGTGGTAGCGGGATGGTGGGCCGGTCGGTGCGGGCGCTCCACTCCTCGTGGTCGACCTCGACGCGTCCGTCGTTCTCGTCGACGGCGGCGGTGACCACGGCCCCCTTGCCCGCGTAGGTCTCGATGCCCATCCCGGTGCCGGGAAGGCGGTCGAGCATGTGCCGCTTGAGCACGGGGCGCACCGTGACCAGGAGGACCAGAGCCGTGATCGAAGCGGCGATCAGCTGGATCGCGATGCTCTCGGTGAAGACCCCCGCCACGAGTCCCGCGACAGCACCTCCGGCCAGCATGAGGAAGATGAAGTCGGCGGTGGCGGCCTCGATGGCACCCAGTGCCAGGGCCAGGCCGAGCCACACGGCCCATCCGTTCTCGCTCAGCCAGTCCCAGTCCATGCGTCCAGCCTCTCGTGTTCGGTGGGCGTTGTGGCTTCAACGCCCGGAATTCGTCCGAGAATTCCCGGAAAGGCCGAAAGCCGTGTCCGCCAACTCAGTTCGACGACGCCTCCTCGGGCTCCGGAACCGCCGCACGGGCGCTGTAGCGCCGGCCGTGCTGTTCGAGGACGACGTCGAGTCCGAAGGTCTCCTTGAGGTTGGCCTCGGTGAGCGTGATCTCGATCGGACCCGCCGCGACGACCCGCCCCTCCCGGAGCAGGAGCACGTCGGTGAATCCCGGCGGGATCTCCTCGACGTGGTGGGTGACGAGGACGAGGGCCGGCGCGTCGAGGTCTTCGGCGAGCAGGCCCAGCCGGGCCACGAGGTCCTCACGGCCGCCGAGGTCCAACCCGGCGGCGGGCTCGTCGAGGAGCATGAGTTCGGGGTCGGTCATCAGGGCTCGTGCGATCTGGACCCGCTTGCGCTCCCCTCGCTGAGGGTGCCGTAGCGGCGATCGGCGAGGTGGGCCACGCCGAGCGCGTCGAGCAGGTCACCCGCCCGCGCGAGGTCGAGCCGGTCGTAGGTCTCGCGCCAGCGGCCGACGACCCCGTAGGAGGCCGTGACCACGACGTCGGACACCTTCTCGTCCCCCGGGACCTGGTCGGCCAGCGACGCGCTGGCCAGGCCGATCCGGGGCCGGAGCTCGAAGACGTCGACGGCGCCGAGGACCTCACCGAGGACTCCGGCGACACCACGGGTGGGGTGCATGCGCGCCGAGGCCATCTGGAGCAACGTCGTCTTGCCCGCGCCGTTGGGGCCGAGCACGACCCAGCGCTGACCCTCTTCGATCTCCCAGTCGACGTCCGCGAGCAGGTCCTTGTCCCCGCGGGTCACGGTCACGCCGGCGAATGCGAGCACGTCACTCATGGGGACGACCCTAGCGGGAGCGCGGCGTGTTCGAGGCACCGGATCCGCAGGTCGTCCGCGAAAGCCGCCGCTGTCCCCGTGCGGAGTTCTCCTACGCTGAGCCGGTGCCCGAACTCCCCGCCTCCGTCCGGTTCGCGATCTGGTCGACCCTCGCGTTGGCGAGGCGAGGTGTCGACCTCCCCGAGGCGGTGGCCGCCGCGACCCCGGACATCCCCGACGTCGACGCGGCCGCGGCGATCGCCCGGCTCGACCTGTGGTCCCAACTCGGCGAACGCGTCGTGCTCCTCTCCCTCCCCGCCCCCGGCGATCTGGTCGGGCTGCCCCGTGGTGATCCGGAGTTCGTCGGAGCCGCGGTCGAGGCGGGCGAGTGCGCCTGGTCGCCACTGGTCGGTGGGGCGCTCGTGCCCGCGTTCGAGACCTTCGGACCGGCCGGCGACCGAGGCGAGATCGTGCGGTGGGAGTCCTACGACTGCACCCCGCCCCCGGCCCATGTGCTCGGGCAGGTCACGGCAGCCGACGTCGAACGCCGTCTGCGCGCGGCGACCATCGAGGCCACCGAGGCGCTCGAGGGACTCGACGTGCGCGCCTGGGACTCCGGGCTGCGCGACCTCGCCGACGAACGCCTCGCCTCCGGCCGATGGGGACTCCCGCCCGACGTTCCGGCGCGACTACGCCGGGTCCTCACGCAGGCGGCGACGATCGAGACCATCGCCACCACCGCGCTGGAGCACCTCCACGACGCGCCCACCCTGGCCGCGGGTGAGCACCGCTCACGCGTCCTGCGGTCGGTGGCGCAGCAGGCACGCCGCGCCCTCGCCTCCTCGGCGTGCGCGGCGTGCTTCGACCTCGCCGGTGGGTCCTGACGCTCGAAAGTCGCCTCAGGAGTACGTCGCCTCAGGACAGGACGTCGCGGTAGACCTCCAGGGTGCGGTCGCCGATGGCGTGCCAGGAGAACTCCTCGACCGCACGGGCGCGTCCGGCCAGGCCACGCTGCCGGGCGCGTTCCGGGTCGCCGACCGCGTCGGTCAACGCCGCGGCGAGGTCTGCCTCGAACCGGGCCGGGTCCACAGGTGTGCCGGTGCCGTCCTTGACCTGCTCGATGGGGACGAGCCAGCCCGTCTCGCCGTCGACGACGACCTCGGGGATGCCGCCGGTGGCCGTGGCGACGACCGGCGCCTCGCAGGCCATGGCCTCGAGGTTGACGATGCCCAGGGGCTCGTACACCGACGGGCAGGCGAACACCGTCGCGTTGGACTCGATGGCGACGACCTGCTCGCGGGGCAGGTGCTCGGCGATCCACACGACACCCTCACGGCTGCGGCGCAACTCGGTGATGAGGGCCTCGACCTCCGCCATGATCTCGGGGGTGTCGGGCGCGCCGGCGCACAGGACGAGCTGGACGTCGGGAGGCAGCGCCGCCGCTGCGCGGAGCAGGTGGGGCAGCCCCTTCTGCCGGGTGATGCGGCCGACGAAGACGACGGACGGGGCGTCCGGGTCCATCCCGTGGCGGCGGCAGACGTCCTTGCCGGCGTCGGAGTGATCCGGCTGCCAGTCGGTGGAGTCGATGCCGTTGTGGACCACGGCGACCTTGTCGGGGTCGATGTCGGGGTAGCACGCGAGGATGTCGGCGCGCATGCCGTGGCTGACGGCGATGATCCCCGCCGCACTCTCGTACGCGGTGCGCTCCACCCAGGACGAGACGCGGTAGCCGCCGCCGAGCTGTTCGGCCTTCCACGGCCGCAACGGCTCCAGGGAGTGCGCCGAGATCACGTGGGGGACGCCGGCGAGCAGGGAGGCGACGTGCCCGGCCATGTTGGCGTACCACGTGTGGGAGTGGACGAGGTCGGCGCCGACGCAGTCGTCCGCCATCGCGAGGTCGACCCCGAGGGTGGCCAACGCGGCGTTGGCCCCGGCGAGTTCGGCGATGTCGGGGTACCCCGTCGTGCCGGGCTCCTCCCGTGGTCCACCGAAGCAGCGCACCCGGGCGTCGACGTCGCCGCGGGCCCGCAACGCGCGGGTCAGCTCGGCGACGTGCACACCGGCACCACCGTAGATCTGAGGGGGATATTCCTTGGTCAGGATGTCTACGCGCACACGCTCACCCTAGACGTCCGGGCGGGCCCGCAGGCTCCGACGACGTGCCCCTCGACTCCCTTGCGCACAGCAGGACCTCGGACCTCCCATCGGCCGCGCGGCACCGGTAGGTTGGCGTACATGAGGCGTCTGACACGTAACCCCAAGGTGCTCGCCATCGTCCTGGCCGGAGGAGAAGGCAAACGACTGATGCCTCTCACCGCCGATCGCGCCAAGCCCGCCGTCCCCTTCGGCGGCATCTACCGTCTGATCGACTTCGCCCTGAGCAACGTCGTCAACTCGGGCTATCTCAAGGTCGTCGTCCTGACCCAGTACAAGTCGCACAGCCTCGACCGGCACATCGCCCGCACGTGGCGCATGTCCAACCTCCTCGGCAACTACGTCGCCCCCATCCCGGCCCAGCAGCGCATGGGCAAGCAGTGGTACATGGGCAGCGCCGACGCCATCTACCAGAGCCTCAACACCCTCGACGACGAGAAGCCCGACATCGTCGTGGTCGTGGGCGCCGACCACGTGTACCGCATGGACTTCCACCAGATGGTCGACCAGCACATCGAGACCGACGCCGGGATCACGGTCGCCGCCATCCGGCAGCCGATCTCCCTGGCCGACCAGTTCGGTGTCATCGAGGTCGACGAGAGCGACGTCCGCCGCATCGGCCGGTGGCGCGAGAAGCCCACGGACGCCAAGGGACTGCCGAGTTCACCGAACGAGGTGCTGGCCTCGATGGGCAACTACGTCTTCGACGCCGACGTGCTGCGCGACGTGGTCGTCAAGGACTCCGAGGACGACGAGAGCAGCCACGACATGGGTGGCGATATCGTCCCGGCCTTCGTCGAGCGCGGCGAGGGGTACGTGTACGACTTCAACGACAACGTCATCCCCGGCGCCACCGACCGCGACCGCGCCTACTGGCGCGACGTCGGCACGCTCGACTCCTACTACGACGCGCACATGGATCTCATCGCGATCCACCCCATCTTCAACCTCTACAACTACGACTGGCCGATCTACACCTCCGACACCGGCAACCCGCCGGCCAAGTTCGTGCACAACGAGACCGGCCGTCTCGGCGAGGCCATCAACTCGGCGGTCTCCCCCGGCGCGGTCATCAGCGGCGCGCGGGTCGAGGGCTCGGTCATCTCCCCCGGGTGCGGGTCAACAGCTACGCCCAGGTGAGCGACAGCGTGATCCTCGACGCCGTGCGCATCGGTCGCAAGGCCGTCGTCGAGAAGGCGATCCTCGACAAGAACGTCGTGCTCGAGGACGGCGCCGAGGTCGGCGTCGACCACGACAAGGACCGCGAGCGTGGCTTCCACGTGAGCGAGGGCGGTGTGGTCGTCGTGCCCAAGAACACCGTCGTCTCCGGCTGACGTGGCGGGCTCCGATCACCCTCGACTGCTGGTCGTGATGGACGTCGACTCGACGTTCATCCGTGAGGAGGTCATCGAGCTGCTCGCCGGTCACGCCGGTCGCGAGGCCGAGGTGGCCGCGGTCACCGAGGCGGCCATGCGTGGCGAGATCGACTTCGCCGACAGCCTCCGGGCGCGGTGTCGTGCGCTCGAGGGACTCGACGTGGGCGTGTTCGAGCAGGTGTACCGCGCGGTGCGCGTGACGCCCGGGGCCGACGTGCTCCTCGCGGGGTTGTCACGGCGCGGCCACGCCGTGGGGTTGGTCTCCGGCGGGTTCGTCGAGATCGTCGAGCCGCTCGCCCGCGCCCACGGCATTCCGCACGTGCACGCCAACCGGCTCGAGGTCGTCGAGGGACGTCTGACGGGCCGGGTGGACGGCGAGATCGTCGACCGGGCCGGCAAGGAGCGGGCGTTGCGCCGCTTCGCCGAGCAGGAGGGGATCCCGATGAGTCGGACCGTCGCGATCGGCGACGGCGCGAACGACCTCGACATGATGGCCGCGGCGGGCCTCGGCATCGCATTCGGCGCCAAGCCGGTGGTGCAGGCCCAGGCCGACGAGGTCCTCGACGGCAGCTCGCTGGCCGCGGTGCTCGACCTCGTCGAGGCGTGGGCCGACGACGTCAACGACGCTCGGGGCGATCGGTGAACAGCTGAACGGTGCCGTAGGGCCGCATCCCCGCCTTCTGGGCGCACCGCAGGGCGGGCAGGTTGGCCGGCGCGACGCACACGACCACCAGCTCGTTCTCGGGAACCGAATGCAGCGCCGCCTCGACCAGTCGCGTTCCTCGGCCCTGGCCGCGATGGCCGGGGTCGAGTTCGATGGAGATCTCCCGCAGCCCGCCGATGCCGCGGGCGAGGACGACGACGTCGTGCACCGCGGGGTCGGGGCTGCCGTAGACCTGGATCTCCGAGCGGATCCGCTTGGCGTGCTCGACGCGCGGGTGATGGGCGAGGTCGGGGCGGGCGACGAGCTGCCCGCCTCCGTCGTCACTGCCGTTGCCGCGACCGGCACCGAGCAGCAGCATGTCGAGCGTGTCGATCCACCCGTTCTTCGCCAGGGTCGTGATGACGCGCGGGTGGTGCGCCCCGCCGAATCCGTCGACGCCGAGCTCGGTCAGGGCGTTCTCGGAGTGGTCGTAGGAGACCGCGAGGATGGCGTGGCCCGGAAAGGCGAGGATGCCCTGGATGTGGGGTGCCCAGGGGGTCACCCGCATCCAGCCGCCGTCGTACGGCGCGCGGGTCCCCGTCACGAGCTCCCGCAGGAACCTGGCCAGCGGATGCCGCGCCGGGGTCCAGATCGGTGAATCGTTCGACATAGGGGTCCTCACGTGACCGGCGGGTTTCACCGTCCTATCGGCGAACCACGCTGGTCACGTGAGGGTTTCACGATGTGGACCTGACAGCGGCCGTGTTGCTCCGCGCGGGAGGCGCCGGTCAGCCGCCGAACGCGTGGAACCCGCCGTCGACGTGGACGATCTCCCCGGTGGTGGCGGGGAACCAGTCCGACAGCAGCGCGACACAGGCCTTGGCGGCCGGCGTGGGGTCGGAGATGTCCCACCCGAGCGGCGAGTGCTCGCCCCACTCGGCGAACTTGGAGAACGCCGGGATGCTCTTGGCGGCGGTGGTGCTGATCGGGCCGGCGGCCACGAGGTTGCAGCGGATTCCCTTGGGGCCCAGGTCGCGTGCGCAGTAGCGGCTGGTCGACTCGAACGCCGCCTTGGCCACGCCCATCCAGTCGTAGCCGCTCCACGCGATGGAGGCGTCCAGGGTGAGCCCGACGACCGAGCCGCCCTCCTGCATCATCGGCAGGCACGCGACCGACAGCGCCTTGAGCGAGTAGGCGGAGATCTGCATCGCCGGGGCGACGTCCTCCCACGAGGCGTTCATGAAGTCGAACGCGGCCTGCGGCGCGAAGCCGATGGAGTGCAGGACTCCGTCGATGCGCTCGGCGTGCTCGCCGACCCGCTCGGCCAGCGCGTCGAAGTCCTCCGGCTTGGACACGTCGAGCTCGACCACCGGGGCCGGCTCGGGCAGGCGCCGGGCGATCGCCGTCGTGATCTTGGCGGCGCGGCCGAACGAGGTGAGGACGACCTTCGCGCCCTGCTCCTGAGCCAGGCGGGCGACGTGGAAGGCGATCGAGGACTCGGTGAGCACGCCGGTGACGAGGATCGTCTTGCCGTCGAGCAGGGGCATGGGGACTCCTTGGACGTGGTGCGGGTCGGGAACGATGATGCGGGGTTTCAGTGCCCCATGCCGAGGCCGCCGTCGACCGGGATGACGGCGCCGGAGACGTAGGACGCGTCGTCGGAGAGGAGGAAGCGGACGGCCGCCGCCACCTCGGACACCTCCCCGAACCGGCCGGCGGGGATGATCCCCCGGTAGGTGGTCTTGAGGTCCTCGGGAAGGTCCTCGGTCATGGCGGTGTCGATGTACCCCGGCGCCACGACGTTGGTGGTGATGCGCCGACCACCCAGCTCGCGGGTGAGCGAGCGGGCGACGCCGACCAGACCGGCCTTGCTCGCCGCGTAGTTGACCTGCCCGGGCGAGCCGTAGAGGCCCACGACGCTCGACATGAGGACGATCCGGCCGCTCTTGGCGCGGAGCATGCTCTTGGTCGCGCGGCGCGCGCACCGGATGGCGCCCACGAGGTTGGTGTCCAGGACGCTGTCGATGTCCGCATCGCTCATCCGCATGAGCAGCTGGTCCTTGGTGATGCCGGCGTTGGCCACGAGCGCGCCCATGGGGGCGCCGACGATCTTCTCCGCCTCGGTGAAGGCGGCGTCCACACTGGCCGTGTCCGTCACGTCGAGCGCGACGGCGGGCAGGCCGTCGGGGGCCTCGCCCGAGCGCGACCCCACCACGACCGGGTGGCCCGCGTCGCGCAGCGTCGAGGCGATGGCGAGGCCGATCCCCCGGTTGCCTCCGGTGACGAGAACGGGGCGGGGCGTGGGGTCGGTCATGCAGGGCTCCTATCGGCGGCGCGGGGTGGTGCAGCTCATGAACCTAATGCACGACGGAGCCCGTTGGCGCACCTACCCCGCCGTGACCGGCCAGTAGGTTGATCGGCCCGCGGCCCAGGAGCCTTCGGGCGCGCGCGGGCGTAGACTCGTCCGCATGTCCAGGCGGGTTCCGGAGCACGTGCACTCGATCTCCGATCTGCCGCGGTCCCAGGCCGAGGATCAGCGCAAGCGCATGCGCACCTACACGATCTCGATGACGATCCGCACGGTCTGCTTCCTGCTCGCGGGCCTGTTCGTCACGGCGGTCCCCTGGCAACCCGGTGCGTTCATCTGCATCGCCGCCGCGGCCGTGCTGCCCTACCCGGCCGTGGTGTTCGCCAACCGCGTCGACCGTCGCACACACGTGTACGACCACGAAGCGGTCGCGCCGAGGATGATCACCGCGCCGCACGGCTCCCACGACTGGGACGAGAACCCCCACGGGGGTCGGCAAGACTGACGGTGCCCCGCCGACCAGCATCCGCGCCCCGATCCACCTCGAACAGCAGGAGACGTCCGAGACAGCCGCGCACGCCCTGCTGTCTCGCCCTCACCTGCTGTCTCAGGAGAAACGGGGTGAGTCGGAGCGGAGCGGATCGGGTGGGTCGCGTCAGCCGCCGATGGCGGACATCGGGCGCGCCGGCTGGGTGAAGTCGGGCTTGCCGATGCCGTGTCCGCGCGCCTTGCGCCACATCTCTCCGCGGATGAGTCGCACGAGGTCGCGGTCGCTCGCGCCGTCGCGCATCGGCCCGCGCAGATCGACCTCCCCGCGGGAGAACAGGCAGTTGCGCACCATCCCGTCCGCCGTCAGCCGGACCCGGTCGCAGGCAGCGCAGAACGGTGCGGTGACGCTGGCGATGATGCCGACGGTCGCCGGACCGCCGTCGACGAGGAAGCGCTCGGCAGGCGCACTCCCCCGCGCCGCCACCGGCGACAACGTGAACCGTGCGCCGAGGCGCTCGCGGATCTCGTCGGCCGTGATCATCTGCGCGCGGTCCCAGCCGTGCTGGGCGTCCAGGGGCATCTGCTCGATGAACCGGAGCTCGTAACCGCGCTCGAGGCAGAACTCGAGCAGGTCGGGTACGCCGGCGTCATTGACCCCGCGCATGACGACCGCGTTGACCTTGACCGGGGTCAGCCCCGCCTCCGCCGCCGCGGCGAGTCCGGCCACGACGTCGTCGAAGCGGTCGCGGCGCGAGAGGGTGCGGAAGAGCTCGCGGTCGGTGGTGTCCAGGGAGATGTTCACCCGGTCCAGACCGGCCTGCGCCAGGGGAGCTGCCAGCCGGGCGAGCCCGATGCCGTTGCTGGTCATGGCGATCCGCGGACGATCGGGCAGCGCCGCGATCCCGGCGACGAGGTCGACCAGCCCCTTGCGCAGGATCGGTTCGCCGCCGGTGAGACGGACCTGTTCAATGCCGAGCCCCACGAAGATGGAGACCAGCCGGAGCAGTTCCTCGTCGGTGAGCATCTGCGGCTTGGCCATCCACTCCAGACCCTCGGCGGGCATGCAGTAGGTGCAGCGCAGGTTGCAGTGATCGGTGAGGGAGACCCGCAGGTCGCGGGCCACCCGCCCGAAGGTGTCGACGAGGTCGTGCCGCGCCGGGGGCTCGGAGCCGGCGTCGGGCGACTCGGCCTGCGCCGGACGCGGCGCGGGCCACGGGAGGGACGTCGCCGATCCCGCCTGCGGCGTGGACTCCGGCGTCCCGACGTCGTTTCTTCCGCCCTGGACCATGTGAAACAGCCTAACCTCAGGGCGCGCCGGGGCCGAGGCGGCCCGGGCGCTAGCGTGAACGGGTGGTCCGGGTCCTGTTCACGCGTCGCTGGCTGATGGCGCTCTGCGCGGCCGCGGTCTTCTTCGTCGCCTGCCTCTTCCTCGGGCGTTGGCAGTACGGGCGGTACGAGGACCGGCAGTACCACGCCGACCTCGTGCATAGCCACTACACGGCCGAGCCGGTACCGCTGGATCAGGTGCTGCCCGCCGGGTCACCGCCGCTGCCCGAGGATCAGGTGTGGCGCCGCGTCGAGGTCACCGGCACCTACGCGGCCGACGCCCGGCAGATGGTGCGCAACCGGCCGCAGAACGTCGCGTACGGCTTCGAGGTGCTCGACCCCCTCGTGCTGCCGGGGGTGACGCCGTGCTCGTCGACCGCGGGTGGGCGCCGAACGCCGAGCGCGCCGACCTGCTGCCCGACGTGCCGCCCGCGCCCTCCGGGCAGGTCCGGGTGATCGGGTGGCTGCGCCAGGGCGAGGCGCAGCTCGACCGCGACATGCCTGCGGGCCAACTCGCCTCCATCGACCTGCGTGCCGCCTCGGCGGCGACGGGGCTGACGCTGCGACCCGCCTACCTCGTGCTCGACCAGGAACGCACCGCCGACGGCGCCACTCCCGCCCGTCCGCAGCCACTGATCCCGCCCTCGACCGACACCGGCCCCCACTTCGCGTACGCACTCCAGTGGTGGGGCGCCTCACCGGTCGGGTTCGTCCTCGTGTTCGTCTACGCGCGGCGCGAGTACGAGGAACTCACCGAGGGCGAACCGGACGGCGTGGACGGCGACTCCGGGCGTGAGGGGGACGGTCGCCCTCTGGCCAGCGCCGGCGCGACCAGGCGGTCGAAGCCGAAGAAGCCCAAGAAGGTGCGCATCTGGGACGAGGAGGACGGCTGAGGGGTCGGGTGCACGGCACACGATCACGGTCTGGCGAGGGTCGTGACGAGGTCGGCAGCCCGGCGAGCTCCGCCGGCGCGGTGGAACTCGGCGGCGACCTCGTGGGCGCGGCGTCGCTGGGGAGAATCCCCGACGCACCGTTCGACCGCTCGTCGCAGTCGCGCCGGTGACGGCCGGCCACCGATGTCGAGGCCGGCACCCGACCAGGCGACTCGACGGGCGACCTCGGGTTTGTCCTGCGCTCCGGGAACGACGACCAGCGGCACCCCGTGGGCCAGCGCGGACGACACCGCGCCGTAGCCGCCGTTGGTGATCATGACCGCGGTGCGCGGGAGGAGCAGGTCGTGCGGCACCCAGCCCGGCGCCACCACGTTCGCCGCGGCGGGCACAAGGGCCGGATCACCCGACACGACGACCTGGGCCGGTGTCTCCGCCAGGGCCGCCACCGCGGCACCCACGAGGTCGAAGCCGGGCAGGCCCAGGGTGCCCGACGTCACGTGCACGATCGGACGGCCGGGGTCCAGGTCCTGCAGCCAGGAGGGCGCACCCGAGGCCGCGCGCGTGCCGGCGGCGGTGTCGCCCACGAGGTGCACGTGGCCGGGCAGGTCGGGGCGCCGGTACTCCAGGCTCGGCACGCCCTGGCCGAGGAGCAGCGTGGGCGAGCAGAGTGAGTCGAACGCGAGCTGCGAGGTCGGGGCGAGGCCGGCCCGGGTGCGGGCGACGTTGATGAGATCGCGGAACCGCCGCCCCAGCGTGGCCCGGACCAGGGCACGAAGTGCGGCGTCGCGCCCACGTCCGATCGGGCCCCGGCCGGGGCGCACCGGCAGCCCGCTCGGCGGGAGGTGCCGACTCGCCAGCGGCAGGGGCGACAACGAGAAGGAGGCCCACGGCACGCCGGCCGCCTCGTGGAGGAAGCCGCCGCCGACACAGGTCAGTTCGTTGACGACGACGTCGACCGGATCGGTGGCGTGGAGGCGGAGCAGATCGCGGAGCTGGCCGGGAGCGGTCCCGAAGAAGAGCTGTTCGAAGCTGGAGAACATCGCCGCCGGGCTCGCGTCGGTGCGCATCGTCGGGAAGGCCGCCGCAAGGTCGGTGTCGTCGAAATCCTTCGCCTCGACCCACGGCAGCCAGGTCGCGCCCACCGCCTCGGCCCGCTCTCCGAACCGCGCGCCGGTGTAGTAGGTCACCCGATGCCCGTCGCCGACGAGCTCGCGGGCCAGACCCAGCAGCGGGGGTTGGTGCCCCGCGAACGGTGTCGTGGCGAGCAGGACGTGGCTCACGTCGCGCCCTCCCGCATCAGCGCGTCCTGTTCGTGGGGGTGGCGAACTGGGTCTCGTGCAGATCGGCGTACAGGCCACCCTTGGCGAGCAGGGTCGCGTGGTCCCCCGCCTCGACGACCTGCCCGTCGTCGACGACGAGGATGTGATCGGCCGCGCGCACCGTCGAGAGCCGGTGGGCGATGACGATCGCCGTCCGCCCGGCCAGTGCCGCGTCGAGGGCGCGCTGCACCGCGACCTCGGACTCGCTGTCGAGGTGGGCCGTGGCCTCGTCGAGGATGACGACCCCCGGGCTCTTGAGCAGCAGGCGTGCGATCGCGATGCGCTGCTTCTCACCCCCGGACAGGCGGTGGCCCCGGTCGCCGACGACGGTGTCCAGGCCGTTCGGAAGACGCTCGACGAGATCCCAGATGTGGGCGGCCCGCAGCGCCTCGACGATCTGGGCGTCGGTCGCGTCCGGGCGCGCGTAGGCGAAGTTGGCCCGGATCGTGTCGTGGAAGAGGTGGGCGTCCTGTGTGACGACGCCGACACTCTCGCGCAGCGAGGCGAACGAGACGTCGCGCAGGTCGTGCCCGCCGATGCGCACCACGCCCGAATCCGGGTCGTAGAGACGGGCGATGAGGCTGGTCACCGTGGTCTTGCCGGCACCGCTGGGGCCGACCAGCGCCATGAGCTCACCCGCCCCGGCGTGGAAGGAGACGTCGCGCAGGACGCTCTCGCCCCGCTCGCGGTCGCCGGTCGCCGTCGACTCCAGCGACGCGAGCGAGATCTCGTCGGCGCCGGGGTAGGAGAACGTGACGTGATCGAGGTCGACCGACAGCGGCCCGGTCGGCAACGTCACGGCGTCCGGGCTTTCCCGCACGAGCGGCTGCAGGTCGAGCACCTCGAAGACCCGCTCGAACGAGACCAGCGCCGTCATGACGTCGACCCGCACGTTCGCCAGGGCCGTCAGGGGGCCGTACAGCCGCGCGAGCAGCGCCGTCAGGGCCAGCAGCGTCCCGACGGTCAGCCGCCCTTCCACCGCGAGGACACCACCGACGCCGTAGACGAACGCGGTCGCGAGGGAGGCCACCAGGGTCAGTGCGGTGAGGAAGATCGACCGGTTCAGCGCGATCCGCACACCGATGTCGCGGACCCGCCGCGCCCGCACCGCGTACTCCGCGCGCTCGTCCTCGGGCCGGCCGAACAGCTTGACCAGCAGTGCACCGGCGACGTTGAAGCGCTCGGTCATCCGTGTGCCCAGGTCGGCGTTGAGGTTCATCGACTCACCGGTGAGTGCCCGCAGCCGGCCACCCATGAGCTTGGCCGGGATGACGAAGCACGGCACGAGCAGCAGCGAGGCGAGGGTGAGCGGCCAGGACAGGGTCAGCATCGCCGCGAGGATGAGCACGAGCGAGACGACGTTGCTCACCACGCCCGACAGGGTCGAGGTGAAGGCCTGCTGCGCCCCGATGACATCGGTGTTGAGCCGGTTGACCAGGGCGCCGGTCTGCGTGCGGGTGAAGAACGCGATCGGTTGGCGCAGCACGTGCCCGAACACCTGGGTGCGCAGGTCGTAGATGAGACCCTCACCGATGCGCGAGGAGCACCACCGCTGGACGACGAGCAGCCCGGCCTCGACGACGGCCAGCCCGGCGATGAGGGCCGCCAGCCGGACGACGTGGTCGCTGTCCCGGGCGAGCACGCCGTCGTCGACGATGCTCTTGAGCAGCAGCGGTGTCGCGACGACGAGCCCCGCCGACACGATCACCACGCACACGAAGAACGCGATGAGCCCGCTGTAGGGACGCGAGTAGCCCACGATGCGGGAGGCGGTGCCCTCCTTCAGCCGCGCACCCTTCATGCGGTCACGCGAGAACGACCTCATGGTCGACCAGTTGCCACCCATCGGCCCTATGCTCACGGGCCCACCTCACCTTCTGCGTGTCGTGACGAGGCTCGCGGGTTCAGCTGCGCATCTGGGTCGCCCGGGCGTGCAGGATGCGCCCCTGCGCCTCCCGCTCGACCCGCAACTGCGCGGCGTCGTCCCGGCTCTCGATACCGCGGAAGAGGCCGAGGATCTCGCTCACCGTGTCCTCCGGTGCAGACAGGACGGCGGCCACGAGGTCCTCGACCGTCGCGTCGAGGTCGGCGGGGTCCACGGCCAGGCTCGCGAGCCCGGTGGCCACGGCCTCCTCCACACCCACGGGCCTGCCCGTCAGGCACAGCTCCAACGCCCGAGACGGCCCGACGAGACGGGTGAGTGCGGCAGTGCCCCCGAGGTCGGGAACCAGCCCCAGGGAGACCTCCGCCATGGCGAAGCGGACGTCGGCGGCCACCACCCGCAGGTCGGCGGCGAGGGCGAGTTGGAAGCCCGCACCGATCGCGTGCCCCTGCACCGCCGCCACCACCAGGGCGGGGCACTCCCGCCACGCGGTGAACCCGCGCTGGTAGCCGGCGATCTGCTCGGCCAGGGCCTGCGGCCCGTCGGCCGCCATACCGAGGAGCGAGGGCTCCCCCTCGATGCCCCCGGGGGCGAGCATCCCGCGGTCCAGCCCGGCGGAGAACGCGGGCCCCGCGCCGCGCAGCACGACGACACGCACGCCGGCCGGCACGGTCGTCGCGATGCGCTCCAGGGCGGCCCACATCGACGGGGTCTGGGCGTTGCGCCGCTCGGGCGCATCCAGGGTGACGGTCATGACGGCACCGTCGGTGCGGACCTGCAGTCGCGGATGCGGTCGGTCGGTGGAAGGACTGGTCATGCCCCGACTCTAGGTGTCCGTCGAACGATCCCGCCGATCAGCGGGCGTGTCGCGGCGGGACCTGGGCACGCCCACGGGCAGCGCGGCCGGGCTGCGGCGCCCCGCTGTCGTCGTGACAGCCGCCCGCATCTCAAGGGGCGCCCCCAACGTCATCCAGGTCGTGCCGTTGACCCCAACGTTGCGTCGGAGCCGGAGCGAGGTCCACATCGATCCGGATGAGCAGAACGAGCTCGCCGAGCCGTCTGCAGCGCAGTGCCAGCACGTGCGCTCCGTGGCCACGATCCGCATCCATGCACGCACAGGAAACGTCGGCCCCGTGGCCCTCGGGGAGATCCGCGAGACCCTCGCACTGCTCATGGACCTCTGAGCAGCCGGCGGCCTCAGGCCAGGCTGATGAGGTCGAGGTAGTCCGGGCCCCAGTGGTCCTCGACCCCGTCGGGCAGCAGCAGCACCCGCTCGGGCTCGAGCGCCTGGACGGCGCCCTCGTCGTGGCTGACGAGGACCACAGCGCCCTCGTAGGCGCGCAGCGCCCCGAGGATCTCCTCCCGGCTCGCCGGGTCGAGGTTGTTCGTCGGTTCGTCGAGGAGCAGGACGTTGGCGCTGCTCACGACGAGCGTCGCCAGCGAGAGCCGCGTCTTCTCTCCGCCGGAGAGGACCCGCGCGGGTTTGTCCACGTCGTCGCCGGAGAACAGGAAGCTGCCGAGCACCTTGCGGACCTCGGTCTCGCCGAGGTCGGGTGCCGCCGTCTTCATGTTCTCCAGCACGGTGCGCTCGACGTCGAGGTTCTCGTGCTCCTGAGCGTAGTAGCCGAGCTTGAGCCCGTGTCCGGGCACGACCTCGCCGGTGTCGGGGGCGTCGATACCGCCGAGGATGCGCAGCAGCGTCGTCTTGCCCGCGCCGTTGAGGCCGAGGACGACGACCTTGCTCCCCCGGTCGATCGCCAGGTCGACGTCGGTGAATACCTCCAGCGATCCGTAGGAGCGCGACAGTTCCTTGGCGGTCAGCGGGGTGCGTCCACAGGCCGCGGGCTTCGGGAAGCGCAGCTTGGCGACCTTGTCGCTCATCCGCTGGTCCTCCAGGCCCGACAGCATCTTCTCGGCGCGGCGCGCCATGTTCTGCGCGGCGACGGCCTTGGTGGCCTTGGCCCGCATCTTGTCGGCCTGCGCCATGAGCGCCCCGGCCTTCTTCTCGACGTTGGCGCGCTCACGCTTGCGGCGCTTCTCGTCGGTCTCGCGCTGGGTGAGGTAGGTGCGCCAGCCGACGTTGTACTGATCCAACTCCGACCGGTTGGCGTCGAGGTGGAACACCTTGTTGACGACCTCGTCGAGCAGCGCCACGTCGTGACTGATGACGATGAGCCCGCCCTTGTAAGCCTTGAGGTAGTCGCGCAGCCACACGATGGAGTCGGCGTCGAGGTGGTTGGTGGGCTCGTCCAGGAGCAACGTCGAAGCGCCCGAGTAGAGGATGCGGGTCAGCTCGACCCGGCGCCGCTGACCACCGGAGAGATGCCGCAGCTCCATGCCGAGGATGCGGTCGTCGAGCCCGAGGGCCGAGGCGATCGCGGCCGCCTCCGACTCGGCGGCGTACCCACCGGCCGCCTCGAACCGCGCCTGCAGCTTGGGGTAGCGCTCCATGGCCCGTTCATGGGTCTCGACGTCGGCGCTGGCCATCGCGCCCTCGGTCTCACGCATCTTGCGGACGATGTCGTCCAGACCACGCGCGGAGAGGATGCGTCCGCGCGCCATGACGTCGAGGTCGCCGTCGCGCGGGTCCTGCGGGAGGTAGCCGATGTCACCCGAGGTGGTGAGCGACCCGGCGGCGGGCTGGGACCAGCCGGCGAGCACCTTGGTCAGCGTGGTCTTGCCCGCGCCGTTACGTCCGACGAGGCCGACACGGTCTCCCGGCGCCACCCGGAACGTCGCGTCCCGGATGAGGAGTCGGGAGCCTGCGCGCAGCTCGATGCCGGTCGCGGCGATCACGTGGAGTTCCTCTCGGTAGAAGCCGGCCCGAACTCGCCTGCCACCAGGCGCATTGCAGCATCGATGCACGTCAGCGCGTTTTCAGGTGGGCTTGTGGCGGGGCCGCCGGATATTCTAGTCGAGCCGGTCCTTCCTGCTGCCGGCCCGACTCCGCGGAGGCACCCATGACGTTCAACGACGATGCCCAGCTCGACACCTCGGGTGTCTCACGCGGCGGCTGAGGCGGCCGAGGCCGCGGACTGGCCATCGGCGGCGGTGGCGGCCTCCTCGGCGTCATCGTGTTCGTGATCTACCTGCTCATGGGCGGCAGCCCGACCGAGCAGGCGCCGCAGCAGCAACCGCAGGCCACGAGCAGCACTTCGCAGGCGAACGACCTGGCGGAGAAGTGCCGCACCGGCAAGGACGCCAACACCGACGTCGAGTGCCGGATCGTGGGCGCCCGCCAGAGCGTCCAGGCCTTCTGGACCAAGAAGCTGCCGGAGGCCTCCGGCGGGAGGGCCGAATGGCAGGACACGAAGATGGTCCTCTACAACCAGCCCCAGCGGTCGGCCTGCGGCACCGCCTCCAACGAGGTCGGCCCGTTCTACTGCCCGCTCGACAAGACCGTCTACATGGACGACGACTTCTTCCAGGTCCTCGAGAAGCAGTTCGGCTCCTCCAGCGGTCCCCTGGCCCAGCAGTACGTCGTGGCCCACGAGTACGGCCACGCCCTGCAGGACCAGCTCGGCCTGCTCGGCCGCGCGCAGCAGGACCCCAAGGGCCCCGAGAGCGGTGGGGTCAAGATCGAGCTCATGGCCGACTGCCTCGCCGGCATGTGGGCCCGTGGTGCCGTGGAGACCAAGGACCAGAACGGGCGCGCCTTCCTCAAGCCCTTCACCGAGAAGGACCTGCGCGACGCTCTGTCGGCCGCGGAGGCCGTCGGCGACGACCGCATCCAGCAGACGGCGCAGGGCCGGGTGTCACCGGAGAACTTCACCCACGGGACCTCCGAGCAGCGTCAGCGGTGGTTCATGACCGGATACGAGACCGACGACATCAACACCTGCGACACGTTCCGGGCCTCCCGACTCTGAGGTTCCCGGGTATCCGGATGGTGAGACCGCCGGCGTCGCCCGGGGGTGCCTCCGCGAGGCTCGCCGAAGGCGCCTCGACGGCCTGATGTCAACGACGGCCGGCCGGGGATCGCGGTCGATTCACCTGTCATGACCACGGGTTCCACCACGTGTTCGAGCCGAGTTGACAAAACGGACACGTTCGGAGCGATTCACAGATCGGCCTCGGGGCAGCCCCACATCGGGCTCGGCGTAAACGTGATGTGCGTCACTTAAGTGGGTTACAGATTGGTTTCGTCGTTGCTCAGTCGTTATGTTCTGTGCGGCGTCCACCCCTGGGATGCCACCGGTTCACGACGCTGAATCCCGCCACCGCGAATCGGTTCTCCTCACGCAGAGATGTGTGGGTGGCGGGAACGGAGCACCCGAGCAGTACGGGCGCGACTCCTGATCAGGAGGAACGTCCTCGGGGTGAAGCCTGCGCGGCACAAACCGCCAAGGCCGGGAACACCAGGTTTCCGAACCCGACAGGTCACGCTTCGCAAGCGCCTCCTGGAACCCCATCGTCACCATGAAGAACTCCATCAAGGGCGTCTCCGCACGCCTTGCCGTCACCGGCGCCCTCGCTCTCTCCCTCTCCGGTGGCCTCGCCGTCACCGCCGCCCCTGCCGCCGACGCCGCCATCACCTCCTCCCAGGGTGTCAAGGCCGTCAGCATCGCCTCCACCAAGAAGGGCACGCCGTACCGCTGGGGCGCCACCGGCCCGCGCGCCTTCGACTGCTCCGGCTTCACCAGCTGGACCTTCGCCCGCATGGGCAAGAAGATCCCGCGCACGGCCGACGCTCAGTACCGCGCGAGCATCAAGCTCAACCGCGGCCAGGCCCGCCCCGGCGACCTCGTGTTCTACGGCGGCAAGCGCAAGACGCACGTCGGCATCTACGCCGGTAACGGCCGCATGTGGCACTCGCCGCGCAGCGGCGACGTGGTCAAGCTCGCCAAGATCCGCAGCGGAGCCGCGTTCGGCCGCGTGCGCTGATCGCACGACGGCGACGAGTTCCCGGACGAGCAGAGCCGGTGCCCCAGGTGGGCACCGGCTCTCTCGCGTTCCTCGCGCTCATGACGGGGCTCCCCCGCCCCCTCTAGGCCTGGCGCAGTTCCCGCTTGAGGATCTTGCCGGTCGCACCCTTGGGCAGCTCCTCGATGACCCGGATGACGCGCGGGTACTTGTAGGCGGCGACCCGCTCCTTGACGAACCGCTGCAGCTCCTCGACGTCGAGGTCGGACCCCTCGCGGGCGACGACGTAGGCGGCGATCTCCTCGCCGTAGTGGTCGTCGTGGATCCCGACCACCGCCGCCTCCGCGACGCCGGGGTACTCGTACAGCACCTCCTCCACCTCGCGCGGGTACACGTTGTACCCGCCGCGGATGATGAGGTCCTTGGCGCGGTCGACGATGTAGTAGTAGCCGTCCTCGTCGACGCGCCCCAGGTCACCGCTGCGGAACCACCCGTCGGCGTCGAGCACGGCCTCGGTGGCCTCGGGCTTGTTCCAGTAGCCCCGCATGATGTTCTCGCCGCGGATGGCGATCTCACCGATGCCCGCGTCGTCGGCGCCCTCCTCGCTGTCGACGGGGATGAGCTTCATCTCCACGCCACGCACCGGAACACCGATCGAGCCGGGCTTGCGCTCGATGTGCGGCTGGTTGAACGAGGCGACCGGTGAGGTCTCCGAGAGTCCGTAGCCCTCGAGGATGACGCAGTCGAAGCGCTGCTCGAACCGCTTCATCAGCTCGACCGGCATGGACGACCCGCCGCTGATGCACAGACGCAGCGAGCCGACGTCGAGGGCGTCCACCCCCTCGGAGGCCGCCAGCAGGGCCCCGTACATCGTCGGGACGCCGATGAAGATCGTCACCCCGTCACGGCCGAGCATCTCCAGGGCCTTCTTGGGCTCGAAACGCGGGATGAGCGTGAGCGTGACGCCCGCCGAGATCGCCATGTTCATGGCGCACGTCATGCCGAAGACGTGGAACAGGGGCAGACACCCCATGACCACGTCGCCCTCGGTCGCCTCCATGAGCGTCTCGCCGGTGACGCGCTGGTTGGACTCCAGGTTGCGGTGGCGCAGCTCGGCGCCCTTGGGCGAGCCGGTCGTCCCGGAGGTGTAGAGCAGGACCGCGGTGTCCTCGTCGTCGGCCTCCTCGATGCGGTGGTCGGGCTCGGTCTCGGCGAGGAGGCCGGGCAGCGTGTCCACGGGAATCACGTCGATGTCGAGCGAGGCCGCGGCCTCCGCCGCGTCGGACCCGGGCAGGCACACGAGCAGGCGCACGCCGGCGTCCTGCAGGTAGAACGTGACCTCGCGCGGCTTGAACAGCGGGTTCATCGGCACGATGACCGCACCGACCGACAGGGCGCCGTAGTAGACGACCGCGAAGGCCGGGATGTTGGGCAGGCTCAGGGCCACCCGGTCGCCCGGAGCCACTCCGCGGCTGCGCAGATGGGCGGCGAACCGGGCCGAGGCGTCCGCGAGACGAGCGAAGCTCCAGAGGTCGTCGTCGTGCTTGAGGGCGACGACGTCGGGCCGTTCGGCGGCCGTACGGGCGAGGTTCTGCGCGAGGTTCATGGGCGACTCCCTTGTCGAGGACTGAACCCGCAGGCTATCGGGCCCGCTCTCCCAGGTGGAACGCCACGACGTGCCGCGATGCACCTCAGCGGGCGCCTCGCCCCTCAGTCGTCGGCGTGCGCCCCGGTGTACACGCGCGTGACCCGCCCGGCCATCGAGCACGTGATCTCGTAGCTGATCGTGCCGAGGTCGGCCGCCATGTCGGAGGCGGTGTAGGACTCCGATCCGCTCGTGCCGAGCAGGAGGACCTCGTCGCCCACCCGCGCGCTCGGCTCCGGCCCGAGGTCGATCATCGACTGGTCCATGCAGACCCGTCCGACGATCGGCAGGCGCCGACCGCCCACGAGGACCGTGCCGCGGTTGCTCAGGTGGCGGTCGTACCCGTCGCCGTACCCCACGGGGATCGTGCCCACCCAGGTGTCGCGATCCGCGGTCCAAGTGCGGCCGTAGCCGACGGTCTCCCCCGCCCGCACCTGCTTGACGAAGGAGATGCGCGTGGACCAGGTGACCGCCGGTCGCAGGTCGATCGAGTGCGGCGTCGTCGCGTCCGGGTAGTAGCCGTACGTCATGATGCCGGGGCGCACCATGGTGAAGTACGCGTCCGGGTGGCCCAGCACCGCACCGGAATTGGCCATGTGGACCAACTCGATGGACCGGCCGACGCGGGCCTCGATCGCCTGGACGGTCTCGGTGAACAGGCGGATCTGTCCCCCGGTGAACACGTCCTGGGCGGGGGCGTCGCTCACCGGGCAGTGGGTGAACACGCCGAGCAGGTGCAGGTGCGGGGACTCCTCGATCCGCGCCGCCAGGTCGACCGCGGCGTCGGGGCGGACACCGATGCGCCCCATGCCGGTGTCGACCTTGAGGTGCACCGGCGCGGTGATCCCACGGCTCTCGGCGGCCCGTTCGACCGCCTCGACACCGTCCTGGTCGACGACGGCCAGTTCGAGGTCGGCCTCGAGCGCGGCGTCGACCTCCTCGGGGAAGGCGTGTGAGAGCTTGAGGATCGGCAGCCGCACCCCGGCCTCGCGCAGCTCGATCCCCTCGGGGACCGTGGCCACCCCGAACCGGTCGACGAGGCCGGCCGCCTCCACGTCCCGGGCCACCGCGGGCGCGCCGTGCCCGTAGGCGTCCGCCTTGACCGCCATGAGCACCTGCGCGTCCCCGGCCGCCTCGCGGATGCCGGTGAGGTTGTGCCGGATCGCGTCCAAGTGGATGCGAGCGTGGGTCTGGTAGAGCATCGGTCTCTCCTGCCGCGGTGGATGTGCCGGGATGGGTCGTTCAGCCCCGACGGATGATCTTCTCCACGTACGGCGAGGTCGACAGGCCGAGCAGCGCGCCGTAGTTGGGGGTGAACGCGACCTCGGCACCCAGGTGGATGGGCGTGGTCGCGTCCTCGACGTCGAGGATGAGGTGGTCGCTGCTGCCGCCGATGACCCGGATACCCGGGTCCTGCGGCAGGATTCCGTCGACGCTCGTGTCCTGCCGGCCGATGTTGCAGATGGCCCTCAGCCGGGTGCCACGGTCGTCGAACTCGACGGTCTCGCCGAACGCGTTCTGCGCCCGCAACCCGATGGGCACCGAGGGCTTGCGCTCCAGCTCGACGATCTCGGCGACGAGCCGGACGGTGTCCTGCCGGGTGCCGGGCCAGTCGCTGCGGTCGAGGACGTTGCTGCCGAGGATGACGGTCTCACCGATGCGGAAGTGGTTGATCTCCGCCGGCATCTTTCCACTGGCCAGCAGCGGCAGACTCGAGGAGTTGCCGCCGGAGATCAGCGGCAGCTCCAGGCCGCTGGCGTCGCGGCACTCGTTGCGCACGTCGACCAGCAGGCGCATGTTCTCGACGCTGGGGATCACTCCGCCGTAACAGGCGAGGTTCGCCCCGACACCCACGAGCTCGAGGTTGGGCAGCGCCGCGGCCGCCTTGGCGACCTTGGCGGCGTGGTCGGGCCACACGCCCTCGCGCAGGTCGCCCACGTCGATCATGAGGACGGCCTCGTGGGTGACCCCGAGCATCCGGGCCGCCTCCGAGAGGACCTGCAGGCTGCCCAGGCTGGAGTTCAGCGTGATGTCCGCGTACCGCACGATGTCGTGCGCCGCCGACGGCGTCGGGATACGCAGGAGCATGCTCGGCCGCTCCAGCCCCAGTGCCGTCGCCGACATGAGGTTCTGGATGCGGGAGTCGGCCACCATGTCGGCGCCCGCGCGCATCATCGCGTGCACGACAGAGGGGTTGGCGCAGGTCACCTTGGCGACCGCCGCCACCGTGGCCCCGTGGGCGTGGCAGAGGTCGTAGACGATCTTCGCGTTCTCACCGATCCGGTCGGGATAGAGCTCCAACCGGGGGGTCTGCGCGATCATCGGGCTCCTTCCTGCGATTGCGCCCACCGGACGAACGAGGCCGCGACCTCGTCGGGATAGGTGTGTGCCAGGGTTCCCATCGCCGAGAAGAGGTAGGAGTCGTCGATGAGGATGCGGGCCTCCGGCGAGGGCAGCAGCGAGGTGATGCCGCCCCGGGGCGACGGTCCTCGGCAGATGCCCTCGAGGATCTCCCGGCCGCCGGGGACCTGGGTCAGGGCGCCACCGGTGGCGACGACGTACTCGACCGCCGTGAGGTCCTTGCCCTTGACGACCTGCTTCTTGCCGCTGGGGGTGTAGAGGTCCTGCAGCGTGCCGGCATGCCGGCGGATGCCCACGTCGACCGCGCGCTGCGCCAGCCATTGGGTGAGCTGGACCTCGGCCTCGCTGCTCGGCATGGCCTGCAGGTCCTCGAGGCGGGCTTCCCATTCCTCGTCGCCGGCGGCCACGTTGGCGGCGTTGACGTAGACGCCGAGGTCACCCTCGACGGTCCGCTTGGCCGTGGGTTCGGGTTCGACCACCTTGGCGGCGAACTCCGAACTGCCCTCGGTGACCGAGTGGATGTCGGTGGTCGCGCCACCGACGTCGAGGACCACGACGTCGCCGACGGACTCGGCGAACAGCTCCGCGCCCCGCAGCACCGCCCCGGGGGTCGGCAGGATCTCGGCATCGGTGAAGTCGCGAAGCCGCCCCATGCCGGGTGCGTGGACGATGTGGGAGTTGAAGACCTCGTGGATGAGACCGCGCAGCGGGGCGACGTTGAGCACGTCGACCTCCGGAAACACGTTGTCCGCCAACAGCACCTCGATGCCCGCGTCACCGAAGACCGACTTGACGGGGCGCCGCAACGCCGTGTTGCCGGCGTACACCACCGGGGTGGCGCGCTCCCCCGACTCCCGCTGCTCACGCAACAGAGTCGCCAGCTGCTCGGCGTTGCGCAGCACGACGCCCCGCTCACCACCGTCGACCCCGCCCGCGAGCAGGACGACGTTGGGCCGGATCTCACGGATCTCCTCCAGGTCGTAGTCGGCCAGGGCACCCGCCGTCACCATCGTGACGATGGCGCCGGCGCCGAGAGAGGCCTCGCGGGCCGCCCGGGCGGTCATGCTGACCGTCAGACCGTGGACCGTCATCCGCAACCCGCCGGCGGCGGAGGAGTTGACGTGGGTCTCCACGGTCCCGGGCTCCGGTCCGCCCGCAGCGCGACACGCGGCCACCGCCTCGTCGATGCCGATGCCCACGTCCCCCGCGTCCACGGAGGTCGGGGCGAACCCCTGCGCGAGGGGGTGGAAGACCCCCTCGCGCAGGGTGAAGGCGTTCACCTTGGTGATGGTGCTGCCGATCTCGACGGTCAGCACCGTCTTCTCCGCGCCGCCGGCGCGGGTGGGTCGATCGGTCACTCACGACCCCGCAATGCCTTGACCATGGCGTCGACGACCATGATGCCCTTGGTGCCGCGGCCGAAGGTGGCGTCCAGCCCGGTCTCGTCCGCCATGTCGCGGTTGACCTGGGTGCCACCTGCGACCAGGACGAGCTTGTCGCGCACGCCCTTCTCGACGGTCAGTTCGTGCAGCCGCTTCATCATCGTGCGGTGCACGTCGTTGTGGCTGATGATCGTCGAGATGAGGATGGCCTGCGCGCCGGTCTCGATCGCCGCGTCCACGAGCTTGGTCAGCGGGACCGACGTACCGAGGTAGTCGTACTTGACGCCGTACTTCTCGATACCGCCGTGCTTGATGTCGAGGATCTCGCGCAGACCGACGCTGTGCTCGTCCTCACCGACCGTGCCCGCCACGACCCGCAGGCCGCGCGCCTTGACCTCCTCGCGGAGCTCGTCCTCGGGCAGCAGCACCTCCTTCTCGGGGATGTGCAGGCTGTCGCGGTCGATGGAGAACCCGATCTTGCCCTTGACCTCGACGAAGGTGCCCTCGCTGGGGTGCATCGGCTCGAGGTTGACGACCTCGGCGTCGCTGAGGCCCATCTTGGCCGCCATCTCGGTCGCGTAGACCTCGGCGATCTCGATGTTCTCCGGCACGAAGATCTGGACGAGGACGACGCCGTCACCGGCCCACTCGACCTCGGGCTTGATCTTGCCGCCCTTGCGGAAGGGCAGGGTCTTCTCCAGGCGGGCGTCGACCGAGTCGGACGGGTCGAGCTCGTCGATGTAGACGATCTTCTCTGGGTGGGAGAGCGTGTCTCCGTCGATGGCGTCCTCGGGGCGCTCGACACCCTTCTCGGCCAACCACGCCGGGATGGTGTTGTGGCCGAAGTGGGAGCTCACCGGGGCGAAGTAGTCCTCGTCGCGCTCGACGATGGTGCCCGCGCCCACGCCACCGTCGCCGGCGCGGGCGATGCCGTCACCGATGCGCTCGGGGTAGCGGGCGGAGTCGACGAAGAAGCCCGCCTCGACCGCGGCGAAGTAGCCGCCGCTCGCGATGGCCTCCTCGAGGAACACCACCGAACGGACCTTGATGTCGTGGGCCATCTCGCCCAGCGGCCCGTCCTTGTCGAGCTTGAGCAGCTCGTTGATGCCGTCCAGGCCCGCCCACGTCTGCTTGACGGTCTGCAGGCCGCGCACGTTGTTGTAGTGCCACGGCACGTTGCGACCCTCGTCGGGCGTGATCGTGCTCTGGATGTCGGAGCCGACGAGCATCGAGATCATCGTGTCGATGGTGTGCGTGCGCACGGCCTCTTCGATGCTGGCCTCGATGTAACGGGTGTTCTGCTGGGCACGGAACTTGTAGTCCGAGAAGAAGTCCCGCAGCGCCAGCGCGTAGGGCAGGTCGTACCAGAGCTTGGGCGCGGGCGGTGAGTTGGGCGGCACCGTCGACAGACCGATGAGGTCGGGGTCCATCCCCACCTGCACCGAGAACGCCGTGTTGATGCCGTGCTGCACCATGAGCTCGGGCATGACGAGCCAGCCGGCCTTGGCCGTGGCGTTGGCGTTGTGCGCGCCGTCGATCTGGAAGATCTGCGCACCCGTCATGACCTTCTTGGCCTCGGCGGCGTCGACGTAGCTGCGGTACATGTTCACGTTGCGGTAGAGCACGTTGTACTGCGGGTCCTGGTGCGCGCCGTTGATGCCCTCCTCCGCGAAGAGCACCGCCACCTCCGGCCCGGCGACGCCGGACACGTAGGAGTGGAAGTTGATCGGCCGGCCGACCTCGTCCTCGATCGCATCGCAGGCCTTGCGCGAGGCGCGGATCTGCTTGCGGGTGATCGGGACTCCACCGATGCCCTCGGGCGTGCCCTCGAGCAGGCCGTCGATGTGCGACTGGCCCGTGGTGCGGATGACCATGAGGTGGTCGGCGCCGTGCCAGGCCGCCATGCGCATGCGGCGGACGTCGTCCTCGAAGCGCCCGGAGGCGATCTCGGTGGTCACGACGCACTTGGGCTGCGGGTCGATGTGCTCGAAGTACTCACTGGCCGGCAGGCCGATGGAGTTCTTCAGCGGCGCGGACATGTCGTGGAAGTGGAACGGGCCCATGTCCACGCCCTCGGCGGGGACGTCGCGCCAGGTCCAGCCCTTGCGCCGGGGACGGTAGTTCTCGAGGTCGGACAGCAGGTTCTCGACGTCGAGCTTGCTGTTCGGCTCCAGCGGTCCGAAAGTCGTCATCGCGTGCTCACTTCCCATCGAAGAGGCCGGTGAGGACACTCGGGTCCTCGGTGATACGGGCTGCCGCCGCGCGGACGTCGAGGCCGTGGGCGTGACCGACCTTGAGGACCACGTGACCCGCGCCCTTGCCGAGCAGACCGGCCTCGGTGATCGTGTCGACGACCCCGTGGCTGCTGATCGAGTCGACCCCCATGCGCAGGAGGACCGAACGCTCGATGGACGGGCTCGTGTGCGTGCGCGCCAGCTCGACGACGGGCGTCATCATCTGGTGGGTGAGCTCCCAGAACCGGTCCTTCAGCTCGGCGTCGGAGAGCTTGCCGAGCTCGTCGACCCGGGCGTTCATCTTGGCAGTGCGCTCGGCGCCGGTCATGGCGTTCTCGGGCACGGCCGGGTCGGGCGTGTCGGGTCCCTCGCCCGGCTCGGGCGTCAGGGGTGAGCTGGTCGTGTCGTTCATCGGGAGCTCCCTGTGGTGCCGGCGCCCTGGGGCGCGCTCTGGTGACCGGCGAGGTCCGCGAGGGCCGCGCGGACCCAGTCCGGGTCGGTGTTGGAATCTGCGGCGACGAAGTCGACGTCGACATCGGTCCACTCGGACGCCGGTAGGCGCTTGAGGGCGTTCTTGACGTAGCTGCGGCGCAGGGCGGTGATGTCCTGCGGGCGGCCCTTGACCTGCTCCAACCGCTCGGGAAGGACGATCGCCTTGCCCGGCACGTTCTCGGTCGGGTCGCCGACCCGCACCTCGACGCCGTTCTCGCGGGCGAAACTCAGCTGCCGGTTGTGGTGCTTGCCGGCGCCGGTGTACTCGGTCTCCTGGACGACGATGATCTCGTCACGGTCCATCTCGGCGGCCAGGGCGACCGCGGCGGTGACGCTCGTGTTGCCGGCGGGGCCGCGCTCGATGCCCTCGAGCTTGGTGAGCAGCTCGGTGATGTAGAAGACCTCACCCTGGGTGACCAGGTGGTAGGAGTCCATGTACCGCAGGCTGCGGGCGGCGTTGCGGGGCACGTCGGTGCGGTCGGGCCACGTGGCGAACGGCACGCCGAAGCCGGTGTGACCCGTCGTGAACGACTTGCGGTTGAAGTCGGTGTCGCTGCCCATGTGCAGGCCGGACAGGTCGACCGAGCAGGCGATGACCTGGGTGTCCTCGCAGCCGATGAGCTTGAGGCCACGGGCGGTACCGGTGAGGTTGCCGCCACCGGCCTGGGTCACGACGACCGCGTCGGGCGCCTTGCCGTAGCGCGCCTGCACCTGCTCGCCGATCTCCGCGCCGAGGGTCTCCACACCGCGGATGCCGAAGGGCGTGTAGAGACTGGCGTTGAAGAATCCGGTCGCCTCGAGGGTGACGAGCATCTGGTAGAAGAGCTCGAGCCCCACCGACAGCTTCTGCACCTCGGCGCCGTAGGCCTCGCAGGCGCGGGACTTCTCGACGATCTCGGGCTGGCCGACACCGCGGGAGTCGAAGACCTCCTGCAGGACGATGCACTTGAGGCGGCGCATCGCGGCCTGGCTGGCCACGCCGGCGCCGTAGTTGCCGGAGGTGGCCGTGGCCACGCCCTCGTACCCACGCCGGCTCGCCTCGAAGCAGCTGATCGAGGCCCGACGGGCCTTGAACGAGCCGGAGGCGTTGGCCGCCTCGTCCTTGAGCAGGATGCGGGCGCCCTTGCCCGGGCCGGCGAACTCGCGCACGGCCTCGGTGAGGTTGGTCAGCTCGTACAGCGGGGTGTTGCCGACCTTGGTCTCGGCCTGGATGCGGGCGATGTCCTCGAGGGTGTAGTCACCACCGGCCATCATCCGCTCGTAGTCGAAGGCCAGGGTCGTCTGCTCGAAGTCGTCGTAGTCGATCCCGAGGCTGGCCTTCATGATGTCGTTCTTGCGCGCCATGACGGCGTCGTAGGACATGTCGCGGCTCATGACCGGTCGCCTCCCGTCTCGTTGGCCGGGGCGTCGTCGCCCGTGCCGGTGTTCGGGTCGGCCTGCGAGGCCGCCTCCGTCAGCGAGGTGCCGGGCAACCCGATACGCAGGAGTTCGGGGACCGTGGCGCCGAAGCTGTGGTCGTAGTGCGGGTCGACCCCGACGAGTCGTCCTTGGTGCTCGTGGTCGATGAGGCTGCGGATGCTCACCTCGTCACCCTCCTGGGCGTCGGCCACGAGGAAACCGTTCATACGCAGGACGTACGGCGTGGCCCTGGTCTCCGCCGGCAGGTTGGCGGCCCGCTGCTCGGGAGTGAGGAGCACGCGCTCGATCTCGACCCACGTTCCCGCCGGAACGAGGCCGGGGGCTGCCTGGTTCATCAGACCCTCCTGGCGTAGGCCGACGCGCCCATGAGCGCGCTGGTCATGGGGATGTCGAGCATGTTCTTCAGGCCGGGGCTGGCCTGGACGATGCGGGGCACCACGTTGACGGCGATGGCCTGGGTGGCCTTGCCGCCGGCGTACTCCGGGTTGATCTGCATCGACACCTCGGGCGCGCCGTGGATCGTGATGTAGTCACCGGTGCCCTGGCCCTCGAGCTCGGGCAGCACCTGCTGGGGGTGGACGAGCGTGAGGACGACCTCGTCACCGCGGTAGCCGAGCAGCGTCTGCTTGCAGCCCGCGACCATGCCCGGCTCGATGGTGATGTGCTCGGCCTCGCGGCGCACGGTGGAGACGATGGGCTCGCGCTTCTGCTCGATGCGGTCGATGCCCAGACCCACGGCGTCGCTGATCATCTTGGCCGACTCGGGGAAACCGATGTGGCCGTCGACGCTGCCGTCCTCGACACCGGCGCGGAACTCCTCCTCCGACAGGCCGACGCCCTGGGTGCGCATGACCGTCGGGCCGTAGGGCGAGAGGTCGTTGACGCGCGTGGCCTCGATGGAGGTGACCTCCAGGCAGCCCGCGGTGAGGGCGACGACGAGGGTGTCCATCGACAGGCCGGGGTTGACACCGCTGCCGATGATCGAGACGCCGTTCTTCTTGGCGAGTTCGTCGAGCTCCGCGGCGATCTCGGGCGACTGGGCCTCGGGGAGGCCATCTCCTCGGCGATCGACACGCAGTTGATGCCGGCGCTCAGGATGGTGCGCAGGTCGTCGATCTGCTCCTTGACCCAGGAGGTCGTGGCGATGACGACGCAGTCGACGTCCTCGGGACGCAGGACGGATGCGGGGTCGTCGCTGACGGCCACGCCGAGGTCACGGTCGATCCCGATCACCTCGTGCAGCGGCTTGCCCACGAATTCGGGTCGCTTGTCGATACCGCCGACGAGTTGCATCCCCTCTTTGGACGCGACGAGGCGGGCCATGCCGCTTCCCATCGCTCCGAGGCCCCATTGAACGACACGCACAGTAGACATCCGCGCTCCTCACGACGACGATTTCTGGCAAACCGCAGGACACGGGGAGAAGCCGTGGCCCGTTTCACACGCTAGGCCAGCGACGTAACTCCTGTCCCGCATTTGGTTGGCCGGGAGGGTTCACCCGATTCGTTCGGCGGACGGAGTCGAGAGGGGCGAGAAGTCGGGAGCGATGGAGCCGGTGAGGTACCGGGCTCAGACGTTGAACCCCAGCGCGCGAAGCTGGTCGCGGCCGTCGTCGGTGATCTTGTCCGGGCCCCACGGCGGCATCCACACCCAGTTGATGCGGTGGCCGACGACGAGACCCTCCAGGGCCTGCGCCGTCTGGTCCTCGAGCACGTCGGTCAGAGGGCACGCGGCGCTGGTGAGGGTCATGTCGATGACGGCGTTGTTGCCGGAGTCGACGGTGACGCCGTACACGAGGCCGAGGTCGACCACGTTGATGCCGAGTTCGGGGTCGACGACGTCGCGCATCGCCTCCTCCACGTCGGCCGCGTTGGCCGGGGTCGGGTGGCTCGCGGGCTTGAGGGTGTCGTCGGTCATCGCAGGTCCTCCGTCGGGTCGGGGGTGGTCGAGATGTCCGCGCCCGCTCGGGCGAGCGCGTCGAGATAGGCGGACCAGCCCAGCAGGGCGCACTTGACGCGGGCCGGGTACTGGGCGACGCCGGCCAGGGCGACGCCGTCGCCGATGACCTCCTCGTCGCCGGAGTCCTTGCCGCGGCTGGTGAGCATGCCCTTCATCGCGGCGTACGTCTCCAAGGTCTCCGCGAGGCGCTGCCCCGTGCACTCCTCGGCGAGGATCGAGGTGGAGGCCACCGAGATCGAGCAGCCGATCGCGTCGTAGGACAGGTCTTCGAGCACCTGCTCACCGGCCTCGCCGGCCAACTTCACGCGCAGGGTGATCTCGTCACCGCAGCTGGTGTTGACGTGGTGGACCTCGGCGTCGAACGGGTCGCGCAGGCCCGCGTGCTGCGGGTTCTTGCTGTGGTCGAGGATGAGCTGCTGGTACAGGTCCATCAGCCCACCCCGAAGATCGCGGGGACACGGTCGAGCGCCTCGACGAAGGCGTCGATCTCCTCACGGGTCGTGTACACGGAGAAGCTGACCCGGGTGGAGGCCGGGACGCGCAGCGCGCGGTGCAGCGGCCACGCGCAGTGGTGGCCGGTGCGGACGGCGACGCCGGAGTCGTCGAGGATCTGCCCGACGTCGTGCGGGTGCACCCCGTCGACGACGAACGACACCGCGCCGACACGGCGGTCGGGATCGGTCGGTCCGAGCACGCGGACCCAGGGCCGTTCGGCGAGCCGGTCGAGGGTGTGGGCCACGAGGTCGCGGTCGTGGGCGGCGACCCGCTCCATACCGATGGCGGAGAGGTACTCGCACGCCACCCCGAGGCCGACGGCCTGGGCGGTCATCGGGACTCCGGCCTCGAAACGCTGCGGCGGCGCCGCGTAGGTGGAGGAGTCGATGCGCACGAGCTCGATCATCGAGCCGCCGGTGACGTACGGCGGCAGCGCCTCGAGCAGGTCGTAGCGGCCCCACAGCACGCCGATCCCCGAGGGACCGAGCACCTTGTGCCCGGTGAACGCGAGGAAGTCGACGCCGAGGGTCGCCACGTCGACGGGCAGGTGCGGCACGGACTGGCAGGCATCCAGCACCGTGAGGGCCCCGACGGCACGCGCCTGCTCGACGATCGCGGCGACGTCGACCAGGGTGCCCAGCACGTTGGAGACGTGGGTGAACGCGACGAGCTTGGTCGCCTCGGTGATCGGCGCGGAGGCGAGGTCGAGCTCGCCGGACTCGTCGACGTCGATCCACCGCAGCGTCGCACCCGTACGGCGGCAGAACTCCTGCCACGGCACGAGGTTGGCGTGGTGCTCCATCGCGGTGACGCAGACCTCGTCACCCGGGCCGATGCGCAGGCGCTCCGCCAGGGCGGGGTCGACGCCGTCCAGGGCACCCGGTGCCGCGGCGTTGGACAACGCGTAGGCGACGAGGTTGATCGCGTCGGTGCCGTTGCGCGTGAAGACGATCTCGCGCGCGGGGGCGCCGATGAACGCGCCGATCCGCTCGCGGGCGGTCTCGTACGCGTCGGTCGCCTCCTCAGCGAGCTGGTGCGCACCACGGTGCACGGCGGCGTTGTGGTGCTCGTAGAAGTCACGCTCGGCGTCGAGCACCACGCGCGGCTTCTGCGACGTGGCCCCCGAGTCGAGGTAGACGAGCGGCTTTCCCCGCGGACCGTGCGCGAGAGGATCGGGAAGTCCTCCCTGATCGCGGCGATCTCGGCGGGGAAAGCCCTCGCGTCGACCGCTCGCGGCACCTTCGGTCGCGTCGCGAGCCGTCGTGGCGGCGGTCGTGTGCGTCATCAGGCGGTCGCTGCCTTGAGGAAGCGGTCGTAGCCCTCGGCCTCGAGCTGGTCGGCCAGCTCGCGGCCACCCTCCTCGGCGACGCGTCCGTCGATGAACACGTGGACGAAGTCGGGCTGGATGTACCGCAGGATGCGCGTGTAGTGGGTGATGAGCAGCACGCCCATGTCGCCCGTCTCCTTGGCGCGGTTGACGCCCTCGGAGACGACGCGCAGGGCGTCGATGTCGAGGCCGGAGTCGGTCTCGTCGAGGACGGCGAAGCGCGGCTTGAGCAGCTCGAGCTGCAGGATCTCGTGGCGCTTCTTCTCACCACCGGAGAAGCCGACGTTGACGTCGCGCTCGGCGAAGGCCGGGTCCATCTTGAGCTCGGCCATGGCGTTCTTCATGTCCTTGACCCAGTGGCGCAGCTTGGGAGCCTCGCCGTCGACCGCGGTCTTGGCCGTACGCAGGAAGTTGCTCACCGACACGCCGGTGACCTCGACGGGGTACTGCATCGCGAGGAAGAGGCCGGCGCGGGCGCGCTCGTCGACGCTCATCGCCAGCACGTCCTCACCGTCGAGGGTGATGGTGCCGGAGGTGACCTTGTACTTGGGGTGTCCGGCGATGCTGTAGGCCAGGGTCGACTTTCCCGAGCCGTTGGGGCCCATGAACGCGTGGGTCTCACCCGAGCGGATCGTCAGGTCGACGCCGCGCAGGATCTCCTTGGGGCCGTTCTCGGTCTCGACGCTGACGTGCAGGCCGCGGATCTCGAGCGTGGAGGACATGTGTTCGTCTCTCGCTTTCACTAAAGGGTTCAGAGGTTCGTGGGCGACTCGACGTCGACGTACACGTCCTCGCCGTCGATCTCGACGGGGTAGACGAGCACGGCGGCGGTCGCGGGCGGGGTGACCGGAGTTCCGGTGTTGACGTCGAATCGCGAGCCGTGGAGCCAGCATTCGATGAAGCAACCGGCGACCTCGCCCTCGGAGAGCGAGACCGAGCCGTGGCTGCACTCGTCCTCGATGGCGTGGATGGTGCCGTCGTCGAGACGCACCATGGCGACGGTCTTGCCCCCGACGACGGCCGCGTGCGCCTGGCCGGGTGTCAGGTCGTCGACGGCGCAGACGAGTTCTCTCACTCAGCCACCGCCACGAGACCGAGCTCGGCTTCGATGACCTCCATGAGGTGGTCGCTCACCTCGGCCACACCGATGCGCTCGACGATGTCGGCGAAGAATCCGCGCACGACCAGGCGGCGTGCCTCGGACTCCGGGATGCCCCGCGCCTGGAGGTAGAACAGCTGCTCGTCGTCGAACCGGCCGGTGGCCGACGCGTGACCGGCACCGGCGATCTCGCCGGTCTCGATCTCGAGGTTGGGCACCGAATCGGCCCGCGCACCGTCGCTGAGCAGGAGGTTGCGGTTGAGTTCGTAGGTCTCGGTCCCCTCCGCGCTCGCCCGGATGAGGACGTCGCCGACCCACACGGTGTGCGCGCCCTCGCCCTGCAGCGCGCTCTTGTACAGCACGTCGGAGGTGCAGTGCGGCGGCTCGTGGTCGACGAACAGGCGATGCTCGAGGTGCTGTCCGGCGTCGGCGAACGACACACCCAGACCCTCGAACTTGCCACCGGGGCCCGTGTAGAACGCGTTGGTCGAGACCCGGACGAGTTCGCCACCGAGGGTGACGGCCACGTGACGCACCTGCGCATCGCGGCCGACGACGACGTCGTGCTGACCGACGTGGATCGCGCCGGGCGCCCACTCCTGCACGGAGACGACGCTGACCTGGCTGCCGTCACCCGCGAGCACGGTGACCAGCTCGGCGTACTCGGCCTCGCCGTGGTGGGCGAGGATGACCGTCCCCGTCGCGTGGGTGCCGACCCGCACGACGAGGTGCCCGTGCACCCGCTCGCCCGCGCCGGTGAGGCGCAGGATCACGGGCTCGGTGAGTTCGGTGTCGGCGGGGATGTCGACGACGTGGACTCCCCCGCTGTGCGCCGCCGCGAGAGCGGCGATGCGGTCGGCAGGCTCGGGCGGGGTGAGCGCCCGCCACTCCTGCGTCGACATCGTGGAAGTCGTGACCCCGGCCGGGAGGGTCTCCTGCAGGTCCAGACGCGCACCGGTGGCCTGGTCGGTGAGGAGCCCGGCGAGCTTCTTGATCGGGGTGAAGCGCCAGCCCTCCTCCCGACCACTCGGTACGGCGAAGTCCGCCACGTTGTAGGAGGTGCGCCACTCGGCACGCGACTGCTCCGGCACCGTCGACTCGACGGCCCGGCGCACCGCGTCGGTCGCCGACACCTCGGCGGCCGGCGTGCCCAGCAGCGGCTGGTCCTCCACCGACACCGGCACCCCGGTCGAGGTGGTGTCGGCGGGACGGGTGGGAGAACGATCGACCAGCGGCATCAGCCCACGGATCCTTCCATCTGCAGCTCGATGAGGCGGTTGAGTTCGAGGGCGTACTCCATGGGGAGTTCACGCGCGATGGGCTCGACGAAGCCGCGCACGATCATCGCCATGGCCTCCTCCTCGCTCATGCCTCGGGACATCAGGTAGAACAACTGGTCGTCACTGACCTTCGACACCGTGGCCTCGTGCCCCAGCTGCACGTCGTCCTCGCGGACGTCGACATAGGGGTAGGTGTCGGACCGGCTGATCGTGTCGACGAGCAGGGCGTCGCAGACGACCGAACTCTTGGAGTTCGTCGCACCCTCGGCGACCTGCACGAGGCCGCGGTAGGAGGTGCGGCCGCCACCACGCGCCACCGACTTGCTCACGATCGAGCTGGAGGTGTTCGGCGCGTTGTGCACCATCTTGGCGCCGGCGTCCTGGTGCTGACCCTCACCGGCGAAGGCGATGGACAGCGTCTCTCCGCGGGCGTGCTCGCCCATGAGGAAGACGGCCGGGTACTTCATCGTGACCTTGGAGCCGATGTTGCCGTCGACCCACTCCATCGTCGCGCCGGCCTCGCAGATCGCGCGCTTGGTGACGAGGTTGTACACGTTGTTCGACCAGTTCTGGATCGTCGTGTAGCGCACGCGGGCGCCCTTCTTGACGATGATCTCGACGACCGCGGAGTGCAGCGAGTCCGACTTGTAGATCGGCGCCGTGCAGCCCTCGACGTAGTGCACGTAGGAGCCCTCGTCGGCGATGATCAGCGTGCGCTCGAACTGGCCCATGTTCTCGGTGTTGATCCGGAAGTAGGCCTGCAGCGGGATGTCGACGTGCACACCCGGCGGGACGTAGATGAACGAGCCACCCGACCACACGGCCGTGTTGAGCGCGGCGAACTTGTTGTCACCGGGCGGGATGACCGAGCCGAAGTACTCCTTGAAGAGCTCCTCGTGCTCGCGCAGACCGGAGTCGGTGTCGACGAACACGACACCCTTCTCCTCCAGGTCCTCACGGATCTGGTGGTAGACGACCTCCGACTCGTACTGCGCCGCGACACCGGCGATGAGGCGCTGCTTCTCCGCCTCCGGGATGCCGAGCTTGTCGTAGGTGGCCTTGATGTCGTCCGGAAGCTCGTCCCACGTCGTGGCCTGCTTCTCGGTGGACTTCACGAAGTACTTGATGTTGTCGAAGTCGATGCCCGACAGGTCGCTGCCCCAGTGCGGCATCGGCTTCTTGTCGAACAGACGGAGCGACTTCAGGCGCATCTCGCGCATCCACTCCGGCTCGGACTTGCGCGCCGAGATGTCCTCGACGACGTCGGTGTTCAGACCGCGGCGTGCAGAAGCACCCGCGGCGTCGCTGTCCGCCCATCCGTAGGCGTAGCGTCCGAGGTCCTTCAGACCCGGGTTGAGCTCCTCGATCGTGCTCATCTCCAGCTCCCTTCGTCGTGCCGGTGATCCTGCGTGTCGTGCGTGTCTTCGGGGGATGTGCCTGGTCGATCCGGTGTGTCAGTGATGCGGCGCACGGGCCCCGACGCCCGCCTCGCCTGTGTCCTCGTCGTGGCTGCCCGTGCCCTGACGACGCGGGTCGTCCGCCGCGTTGGGACGCAGACCCGGTGTGCCGATGGGCACGGGCTCTCGCGGGACGAACGTGGTGCAGACGTGCTCTCCGCCCGCCAGCGTCGCGAGCCGCTGGACGTGCACCCCCAGCAGTCGGGCGAAGACCTCGGTCTCCTCCTCGCAGAACTGGGGGAAGCGCGCGGCGACCTCGTGCATGGGGCAATGCCCCTGGCAGAGCTGGAGGCCGAGGCCGGAGGGCCCCACGGGACGCGCCGAGGCAGCATATCCGTCGCGGGCCAGCGCCTGAGCGAGGGCCTGCGCGCGGTCGGCGAGGTCGTCCCCGGCCGCTTCGACGATGGGGGCGTACCGCTTCTCCAGCGCGGCGAGGGTGACGCGCGCGAAGTCCGCCACGGCCTCCGGCCCGAACCGGTCGGAGAGGAACTCCAGCGCCGAGGTGGCGACGTCGCCGTATCCGGTCGAGAGCCGGCGATGACCCTCCGGGGTGAGCACGTAGGCTCGGGCGGGCCTGCCACGGCCCCGACGGGCCGGTGCGGTCTCGGAGGTCGTGATGAGGTCGGCGGCGACGAGATGGTCGAGGTGACGGCGCACCCCGGTGGCGGTGACGCCGAACTCCTCGGCCAGGCGCGCGGCGGTCACGGGTCCGAGTTCGGAGATCCGCTCGAGCACCAGATCACGGGTGCGGGCATCACCGTCTCCCCCGGCGGACGCGGTCCGCTGGGGAGTCGTGGACGTCTCGCTCCCGATAAACACAACACCCACCTTACCTAATTCGGACCCAGATGTCGCCAGGGGTCGGACAGACGTCCGCATCGATGCACCGACCGGGGACGATCAGCGGTCACCTAGACTGCGGGCCATGTCCGCCGCGCCGCTGCCGAACTCCGGCCGACCCTCCGTCGTCGTCGAGGATCTGCACCGGCGTTTCGGCCGGGTGCAGGCGCTGCGCGGCATGAGCTGGGAGGCCCGCGCCGGGCGCATCACCGCGGTCCTCGGGCCCAACGGCGCCGGCAAGACCACGACGGTCGCCTGCCTCGAGGGCCTGCTGCAGGCCGACTCCGGCACCGTCCGCGTCCTCGAGGAGAACCCCTGGGGAGCCGGCCCCGAGCACCGCGCCCGCGTGGGCGTCATGCTGCAGGACGGCGGGCTGCCCAACACGAGCACCCCGGCACGGCTGCTGCCTCACCTCGCACGGCTCTACGCCGACCCCTGGCCCGTGGAGGACCTCGCCGGCCGGCTCGATCTGCGCTCGTTCTCCTCGACCTCCGTGCGGCGCCTCTCCGGAGGACAACGGCAACGCGTGGCGCTCGCCGCCGCCCTGATCGGGCGCCCGGAGGTCGCGTTCCTCGACGAGCCGTCCGCCGGGCTGGACCCCCACGCGCGCCTCGACGTCTGGGACCTCGTCCGCGAGGTCGCCGCGTCCGGCACCTGCGTCGTCCTCACGACCCACTCCTTCGAGGAGGCCGAGCGACTCGCCGACGACGTCGTGGTCGTCGCCGACGGCCGGGCCGTGGCCTCGGGGTCGGTCGCCGACGTCGCCGCGGAACGCGGTCTCGAACACGCCTACTTCGCCCTCACCCGCCCCGGAGGCACCGCCGCATGACGACCCCTGGCGCCCACGCCGGCGCGGATCCGACGTCGCGACCCGGGCCCCGCCCCGCTCCCCCGCTCGCCCGCATCCTCACCCAGGCCCGCTTCGAGACGGGCACCCTGCTCCGCAACGGCGAGCAGCTCCTCGTGGCGATCATCCTGCCGGCCCTGGCCCTCTTCGGGCTCGCGACCGCCCCCGTACCGGGGTTCGACGGCCCCGACCGGATCGAGTTGGCGATGGCCGGCGTGCTCGGGCTCGCGGTCATCTCGACCGCCTTCACCGCGCAGGCGATCTCCACCGGCTTCGATCGTCGCTACGGCGTGCTGAGGCTGCTCGGTACGACGCCGTTGGGGCGCGACGGATTGCTGTGGGCCAAGGGCCTGGCCGTCCTCGTCGTCCTGGCCATCCAGTTCGTCGTCCTCGGCGCCCTCGGGCTGGCGCTCGGCTGGCGCCCCTCACCGTGGGACCTCCTCGCGGCGATCCCGGTCCTGCTCCTCGCCTCGTGGGCGTTCGTCTCCCTCGCGTTGCTGCTGGCCGGCGTCCTGCGCGCCGAGGCGGTCCTCGCGGTCGCCAACCTCCTGTGGGTCCTGCTGCTCGGCGTCGGCGGGGTCGTCATCCCGGCCACGGTGCTGCCGCCCGGCCTGGCCCACGTCGCGCCGTTCCTCCCCTCGGGGGCTCTCGGCGACGGGATGCGGACGGCGCTGCTCGGTGGAGGGATCGACCTGCCGGCCCTGCTCGTCCTCGCCGTCTGGGCCCTGGTGGCGACGCTGCTGGCCCGCCGGTTCTTCCGGTGGAGCGACTGAGGTCCCCGTCACCCCTGACGGATTCCCGCCCGCTCGGCCGCTCCGCATAGAGTCGGGACCGTGAGCACCTCCGTCCCGAACGTCGACCTGCACCCCCGCCACGCCGACCCGGTCGAGCGCCCGATCCGATGGATCTTCCTGGCCAACCTCATCTGTCAGGTGGGCATCATCGTCACCGGCGGCCTCGTGCGCCTCACCGGCTCCGGACTCGGATGCCCGACCTGGCCGCAGTGCGCCCCGGGGTCCTACACCCCGACCGTCGAGCAGGCCGAGGGCTTTCACAAGTACATCGAGTTCGGTAACCGGTTGCTCACGTTCGTGCTGCTCGTCGCCGCGCTCGCCGTCGTGTGGGCCGTCTGGAAGCGACTGACGCACCGCAGGTCGCTGCGCCTGCCGGCACTGCTCGTCCTCGGTGGCGTCGTGTTCCAGGCGATCCTCGGCGGCATCACGGTCCTCACCGAACTGCACCCGGTGACGGTGGCCGCCCACTTCCTCGTCTCGGCCGCCCTGGTCGCCGTGTCCGCCTACCTCTACCTGCGCCTCGACGAGACCGAGGACGCCCCCCAGCCCCTGGTGCCGCCCATCGTGCGCACCCTCGGGTGGGTCACCGTCGTCGTGACAGCCGTCGTTCTCACGCTCGGCACCGTGGTCACGGGGTCGGGGCCGCACTCCGGCGATGCGGACACCCCCGCCCGCTTCGACCTGGACCCGGCCGCGATGTCGTGGCTGCACGCCGACGCCGTCATCCTCTTCGTCGGCCTCGTCGTGGCCTTGTGGCTGGCCTGCCACCTGTCGGCGGTCTCCCGCCCCACCGTGCGCGCGGGCCGGGCGTGGCGAGACCTGCTGGTCCTGCTCGTCATCCAGGCGATCGTCGGCTACGCCCAGTACGCCCTCGGTCTTCCGGAGTGGCTGGTGCTCCTGCACATGTTTTTCGCGGCGCTGACGGTGGTCCTGCTCACCCGCGCGATCATGACGATGCGGGCCCGCGGCGCCCTCACCGAAGACGATCTCGCCGGCACGAGCCAGGCGGACGTCACCACGAACTGAGTCCTGCGGACCACGAACTGAGTCCTGCGGACCCCGGGGGGGCTCACGCCCGGTGGCCCCCTCGCTACGACAGTCGCATCGGGAGGCCGGCCAGATCGTCGGGCCGGTCAGGCCGATCAGATCGGGAGCGGGAAGTGGAACAGGGGGTCGAGGGCGACGCCGACGAAGAGGATCGTCAGGTAGCTGATCGAGTAGTGGAAGAGCCGCATGGGCTTGAGTGCGGCCAGCGTCGTGTTCTTCGGGTCGCGGGCCCGGCGCATGAGCGCGTGCGACTCGGCCACGAAGACGACGCCGGAGACGAGCGCCACGAGGGAGTAGATCCAGCCCATGCCCGCGACGGGGATGAGCACCAGCGAGGCGGCCACCGTGGCCCAGGCGTAGGCGATGATCTGCCCGGCCACCTTGGTGTCCTCGGCGACGACGGGCAGCATGGGGATGCCCGCGGCGGCGTAGTCGTCCTTGAAGCGCATCGACAGCGGCCAGTAGTGCGGCGGCGTCCAGAAGAACACGACGAGGAACAACACGACCGGCGCCCACGAGAGGCTGTTCGTCACCGCCGACCAGCCGATGAGGACGGGCATGCACCCGGCGACGCCGCCCCACACGATGTTCTGGGAGGTCCGTCGCTTGAGCACGATCGTGTAGAAGACCACGTACAGCAGCACGGCGCCGGCGGCCAGCATCGCGGACAACGTGTTGACGGCCAGCCCGAGCACGGCCACCGAGCCGAGGGTGAGGATCGTGGCGAAGATCACCGCCGCGCGCACCCCGATGACCCCGGTGGCGAGCGGCCGGCCCTCGGTGCGGCGCATCAGCCGGTCGATGTCGCGGTCGATGATGCAGTTGAAGACATTGGCGCCCGCCGCGGCCAACGTGCCGCCCACCAGCGTGGCCAGGACCAGCCACATCGGCGGCACCCCACGCTGGGCGAGGAACATCACCGGGAACGTCGTGATGAGCAGCAACTCGATGATGCGCGGCTTGGTCAACGCCACGTAATCACCCACGCGGGCGGCCCGGACCGGCTCGGTGGCGGCAGGCACGGCTCGATCAGCGGAATCCCGGCGTGGCTGGAGTGTTGTCACGGTGTCCTTCGCAGGTGCGGGGCGGGTGGGCGATGCCCGGCCGGTCGAGGGTCGAGGACCGCGGCGACGTGGGCGGCAGAGTGCCCGACGCGTACTGCCGCCCAGTGTAGGCGCCCATCGCGCCTCCGGCCGAAGCAGCGCCCCGGTGGCGTTGTCGGACCCGGCCGTTAGGCTCATCACAAGGACGGACCTCCGCCGCACTGGCCTGCCAACGCTGTCACGGCCCCGGCACCTGGAGCGTCACCGCCGAGAGCGAAGGAGACCTCATGACCGAACAGACCGCACGCCGCGACTCCTCCCTGGCAGCCCCCGCTGCAGCGACGTGGGATGGACCGACCTCGACGTCCGGGCCGTGGACACCGCCCGCGTCCTGGCCGCCGACGCCGTCCAGAAGGTCGGCAACGGCCACCCCGGCACGGCGATGAGTCTGGCGCCGCTGGCGTACCTGCTGTTCCAGAAGGTCATGACCATCGACCCCCACGACCAGCACTGGCTCGGGCGCGACCGGTTCGTGCTCTCCGCGGGTCACGCCAGCCTGCTGCAGTACGTGCAGCTCTACCTGTCGGGCTACGGCATGGAGATCGACGACCTCAAGGCGCTGCGCACGTTCGGCTCGCAGACGCCGGGGCACCCCGAGGTCCACCACACGACCGGTGTGGAGATCACCACCGGTCCCCTGGGCTCGGGATTCGCCACCGCCGTCGGCATGGCCATGGCCCAGCGCCGCCAACGCGGCATGTTCGACCCCGACGCGCCGGCCGGGCAGAGCCCCTTCGACCACCACGTCTACGTCATCGCCTCCGACGGTGACCTCATGGAGGGCGTCGCCTCCGAGGCCTCCTCCCTGGCCGGGCACCAACAGCTCGACAACCTCACGGCGATCTACGACCAGAACTTCATCTCGATCGAGGACGACACCGACATCTCGTTCAGCGAGGACGTCGCGGCCCGGTACGAGGCGTACGGCTGGAACGTCCAGATCGTCGACTGGCGGGGCGAGCAGTACGTCGAGGACATCGACGCCCTCGACGCGGCCCTGCAGACGGGTGAGGCCGCCACCGGCAAGCCCACCCTCGTCATCCTCCGCACGATCATCGGCTGGCCGGCCCCCACCCTGCAGGACACCGGCAAGGCCCACGGCGCGGCCCTCGGCGACGACGAGGTGGCCGCCACCAAGAAGCTCCTCGGGTTCGACCCCGAGGTGGCCTTCCCTGAGGAGCCCGAGGTCCTCGCGCACGCCCGCAAGGTCGCGGAGCGCGGCGCGAAGGCCCACGCCGAGTGGGACGAGCGCCTCGCCGCGTGGCGTGAGGCCAACCCCGAGCGGTCCGCGCTGCTCGACCGCATCCGCGACCACCGGATGCCCGACGAGCTCGCCACGGCCCTGCCGGTCTTCGAGGCCGACGAGAAGGGCATCGCCACCCGCAAGGCCTCCGGTGAGGTCATCAACGCCATCAAGGACGCCGTCCCCGAGCTGTGGGGTGGCTCCGCCGACCTCGCGGAGTCCAACAACACCGCGATGAAGGGCGAGCCGAGCTTCGTTCCCGACGGCCGCACGACCGACATGTGGCCGGGCGGCCCTACGGGCGCAACCTGCACTTCGGCGTGCGCGAGAACGCGATGGGCATGGCGCTCAACGGCATCGCGCTGGAGGGTCTGACCCGGCCCTACGGCGGCACGTTCCTCATCTTCTCCGACTACATGCGTCCGGCCGTGCGCCTGGCCGCCATCCAGGAGCTGGGCGTCACCTTCGTGTGGACCCACGACTCCATCGGACTGGGCGAGGACGGCCCCACCCACCAGCCCATCGAGCACCTCACGGCGCTGCGGGCCATCCCCGACCTCGACGTCGTGCGTCCCGCCGACGCCAACGAGACGGCCATCGCCTGGCGCACCATCCTCGAGCGCCACGACCGACCGGCCGGGCTGGCCCTCACCCGCCAGAACGTGCCCACCCTCGACCGCGAGGTGTACGCCTCCGCCGAGGGCGTGGCCCGGGGCGGCTACGTCCTGGCCGACACCGACGGCGACCCCGACGTCGTCCTCATCGCCACCGGTTCCGAGGTGTCCCTCGCGTTGGAGGCCCGCACCCAGCTCGCCGAGATCGACGTGGCGGCCCGGGTCGTCTCCATGCCGTGCGTCGAGTGGTTCATGGAGCAGGACGGCAGCTACCGCGACGAGGTGCTGCCGCCCTCGGTCCGCGCACGTGTCGCGGTCGAGGCCGGGCACCCCATGAGCTGGTACCGCTTCGTCGGTGACTCGGGCCGCGTCGTCGGCATCGACCACTTCGGCGCCTCCGCCTCCGGCACGGTGCTCTTCGAGAAGTTCGGCATCACCCCCACGGCGGTCGTCGACGCCGCCAAGGACGCCATCAACGACGCCGCCCGCGGTGCGAAGGTCACCTCCGAGGAGCGGCTGGTCACGGAAGGGAACGACCGATGAGCACCAACCCCCGTCTGGCCGAGCTGTCCAAGGCCGGCGTCTCCATCTGGCTCGACGACCTCGACCGCGAGTTCGTGCAGTCCGGCGGGCTCGCCCGGCGCGTCGAGGAGTTCGGCGTCGTCGGCGTCACCACCAACCCGACGATCTTCGCCACGGCCCTGTCCAAGGGCGAGGCGTACGCCGAGCAGGTCTCCTCCCTCGCGAGCGACGGCGCGTCGGTCGACGAGGCGATCCTGGCCCTGACGACCGACGACGTCCGCGAGGCCTGCGACGTGCTCCTGCCCGTCTACGAGGCCACCGACGGCGTCGACGGACGGGTCTCGATCGAGGTCGACCCCGGCCTGGCGCACGACACGGCCGCCACGGTCGAGGGCGCCAAGCTGTTGTGGAAGACCGTCGACCGGCCCAACCTCCTGGTCAAGATCCCCGCCACCGACGAGGGGTTGCCGGCCATCTCGCAGGTCCTGGCCCAGGGCATCAGCGTCAACGTGACCCTGATCTTCTCCCTCGACCGGTACCGCGGTGTGCTCAACGCCTTCCTCACCGGCCTGGAGCAGGCCCGCGAGAACGGCGTGGACATCTCCACGATCCACTCGGTCGCGTCGTTCTTCGTCTCCCGTCTCGACGCCGAGGTCGACAAGCGCCTCGACGCGATCGGCACGGAGGAGGCCGCCGCCCTGCGCGGCAAGGCGGCCCTGGCCAATGCGCGCCTCGCGTTCCACGCGTTCGAGGAGGTCCGCGCCACGCCGCGCTGGTCGACCCTCGCCGACGACGGCGCGCACCTGCAGCGTCCGCTTTGGGCGTCCACGGGGGTGAAGAACCCCGACTACTCCGACACGATGTACGTCACCGGGCTCGTCACCGAGGGCGTCGTCAACACCATGCCCACGGCCACGCTCGAGGCCTTCGCCGACCACGGCGAGGTCGAGGGCGACACGGTCCGGGGTGACGCCGCGGAGTCCGACGCCATCCTGGACGACCTCGAGCGCCTCGGCATCTCCTACACCGAGGTCATCACCCAGCTCGAGCGGGAGGGCGTGGAGAAGTTCGAGAAGTCGTGGTCGGAGCTCACCGACACCGTCAAGGCGGCGTTGGACGGCGGGCCCGCGGCATGAGCCCGGCGCGGATCGCCCGGGGCCACAATCCACTTCGGGCCCCGGACGATCTGCGCCTCCCCCGCATCGCGGGGCCGTGCGCGGTCGTCCTCTTCGGCGTCACCGGAGACCTGGCTCGCAAGAAGCTCCTGCCCGCGATCTACGACCTCGCGGGGCGGGGTCTGCTGCCGGCCGGGTTCTCCCTCGTCGGCTTCGGTCGCCGGCCGTGGTCCGACGAGGACTTCACCGAGTACGTCCGCGAGGCCGTCGAGGGCCACGCGCGCACCCCGTTCTCCGAGGAGGTGTGGCAGGAGCTGGCCGACGGTCTGCGGTTCGTCTCCGGCGCGTTCGACGACGACGAGGCCTTCGACACCCTGACGGCCACGCTCGCGGAGGTCGAGGAGTCCCGCGGCACCGGCGGCAACCACGCGTTCTACCTGTCGATCCCGCCGAACGCCTTCCCCGTCGTGTGCCGTCAGTTGCAGCGCAGCGGCCTGGCCGGAGACGGGCGTGACGCGAGCGAGGCGGATGGGCCGTGGCGTCGGGTCGTCATCGAGAAGCCCTTCGGGCACGACCTCGCCAGTGCCCGCGAACTCAACGACATCGTCGAAGGCGTCTTCCCGCCCGACGCGATCTTCCGCATCGACCACTACCTGGGCAAGGAGACCGTCCAGAACATCCTGGCCCTGCGCTTCGCCAACCAGATGTTCGAACCCCTCTGGAACGCCAACCACGTCGACCACGTGCAGATCACCATGGCCGAGGACATCGGCATCGGCGGCCGGGCCGGGTACTACGACGGCATCGGTGCCGCGCGGGACGTCATCCAGAACCACCTGCTGCAGTTGCTGGCCCTCACCGCCATGGAGGAGCCCCTGTCCTTCGGCGCCGAACACCTGCGCGCCGAGAAGCAGAAGGTGCTCGAGGCGACCCGCCTGGCCGGTCCGGTGGCCAAGGCCACGGCCCGGGGCGTGTACGGCCCCGGATGGCAGGGCGGTGAGCCGGTCCCGGGGTACGCCGAGGAGGAGGGCGTCTCCGCGTCCTCGACGACGGAGACCTACGCGGCGCTCGCCCTCGCCGTCGACACGCGGCGATGGGCCGGGGTGCCGTTCTACCTGCGCACCGGCAAGCGGCTGGCCAAGCGGGTCACCGAGGTCGCGGTCGTCTTCAAACCCGCGCCGCACCACCCCTTCGGGGCCGACGCCACCGAGGAGCTGGGCGCCAACGCCGTCGTCATCCGCATCCAGCCCGACGAGGGCGTGACGATCCGGTTCGGCGCCAAGGTGCCGGGGGCCGCGTTCGAGGTCCGCGACGTCAGCATGGACTTCGGCTACGGCCGCTCGTTCATGCAGTCCAGCCCGGAGGCCTACGAGCGGCTCATCCTCGACGTGCTCCTCGGCGACCCGCCGCTGTTCCCCCGCCACGAGGAGGTCGAGTCCTCCTGGCGCATCCTCGACCCGGTCACCGCGGCGTGGCAGCGGTCGGGCACGAAACCCGAGCGGTACGCCGCGGGCGGCTGGGGTCCGTCCAGTGCCGACGAGTTGCTCGCCCGTGACGGACGTTCCTGGAGGCTCCCGTGATCGTCGACATGCCCGACACCACTGTCGGTGACCTCTCGCGCACGTTGCTCGGCCTGCGTGAGGACGCCGGGGCGATGGCGCTCAGCCGCGTCTTCACCCTCGTCGTGCTCACCTCACAGGCGGAGGAGGAGCGGGCGCTCTCGGTCGCCCAGGAGGCGACCCGCCAGCACCCCTCGCGCATCCTCGGCGTGGTCCACGGCTCGACGCGCGGAGGTGGCCGGATCGACGGGCAGATCCGCGTGGGTGGCGACGCGGGGGCGAGCGAGATGGTCGTCATGCGCCTCACCGGCGAGCTGACCGAGCACAGCGAGGCCGTCGTGCTGCCGTTGCTGCTCGCCGACTCCCCCGTCGTGGCGTGGTGGCCGGGAGGATGTCCGGGCGACGTCTCGGCCCACCCCATCGGGCGCATCGCGCGGCGGCGCATCACCGACGCCGAGCACACGGGCGACCCGGGCGCGAGCATCGCCGACCGGGCGGCGACGTACTCCCCGGCGACAGCGACCTGGTGTGGACGCGGACCACGCGCTGGCGTGGGTTGCTCGCCGCCGCGCTCGATCAGGCGCCGTTCGAGCCGGTCACGCGCGTGTGCGTGACCGGCGGGCACGACTCGGCCTCGGCCGATCTGCTGGCCGCGTGGCTCGCCTCCGCCCTCAAGTGCGACGTCGTGCGTGCGCGCACCTCCGCCGGCACGGGTCTGGTCAGCGTGCGGCTCGAGCGTCGCAGCGGTCCGATCGACCTCGTCCGTCCCGACGGTCTCACCGCCACTCTCGAACAACCGGGCCGCCCACCGCGCAAGATCGTGCTGCCCCGCAGGCAGGAGGGTGAATGCCTCGCGGACGAGCTGTCCCACCTCGGGGAGGACGACGCCTACGGCCGTGCCCTGCGCGACGGCATCCCGCTGCTCGCGAACGCGGCCATGCCCGCGGCCGAGGCCATCGCCGCCGGCATCGCGCCCGCCACCGAGGAGTCCAGAGCCCTCGCCGCCCGCATCGCCCGCGAGGCGTCGGCGCACCGCACCTCCCTGTCCGAGGGCGACCAGGCACCGTAGGAGATCGGGGCCGACGACTACGTGCCGGACTCCGGCAGGTGCGGGTGGTCCGTGGGATAGATGCCCACCGCGAAGCCGTACACGGTGTCGCCCGACCTCGGGAGTCGGTCGAACTCGCGGACCAGCGCCGCGATCCGCTCCCAGAACTCACCGGCCTGCTCCTCGGACAGGCGCGCGTGGCGGATGAACGCCCACAAGCGGCGCTCGTCGTAGGCGGCCGCCGACTCCCGTGATGCGACCTCGAAGTCGTTGAAGTCGGCCGGGAGGGCCACGCCGTCCAGGCCTCGATCCACCGAGACGTAGAACATCCGCGCCGTCCGACCGTAGAAGCGCTCCTCGATCGCGCGGACCCGTCGGGTGCGGACCACGCGCACGACGCCGGCGTCGCTCAGCACCTTGACGTGGTGGGCGACGGTGCTCTTCGGCCTGCCCACGGTCTGCGCCAGCTCCGTGACGGTCGCGGCCCGCTCGTGCAGAAGGCCGAGGATCGCTCGCCGTAGCGGGTGGCCGATCGCCCGGACCTGAGCAGGAGTCGTGAGCGCGAGACGGTCGTCGAGCGCATAGTCGGGGGTGGGGGTTGCCGGACATGTCCTCACCAGACTAGCGTCATCAAACGTTCCAACTTTCTGGATCATTCATCGAGAGTCGAGGGATCATGGCCGAAGTCGTCGTCTATCACCACGTCCAAGGACTTACCGCGGGCGTGACCGCCTTCGCCGAACAGCTCCGCAAGGCCGGGCACACCGTGCACACCCCCGACCTCTTCGACGGCCGCACCTTCACCTCCATCGAGGACGGCATGGCCCATGCCCGCGAGGTCGGCTTCGACACCCTCCTCGATCGTGGCGTCGCGGCCGCCGAGGCACTCCCCTCCGGCATCACGGGCGGCCTGGTGTTCGCCGGGTTCTCCCTGGGAGTGATGCCGGCGCAGCGGTTGGCGCAGACCCACCCCTCCGCGCGCGGTGCGCTGCTCCTGCACGCCTGTCTGCCGGTCTCGGAGTTCGGCGCGGCCTGGCCGGAGGGGGTGCCGGTCCAGGTGCACGGCATGGACGCCGACCCCTTCTTCGCCGAGGACGGTGGCGATCTCGACGCCGCCCGCGAGCTGGTCGCCTCCACGGACCAGGCAGAGCTCTTCCTCTACGAGGGCGAGGAGCACCTCTTCACCGACTCCTCTCTTCCGTCCTACGACGAGGCGGCCACCGCGCTGCTGACCGAACGCGTGCTCACCTTCCTGAACGACCTCTGACGACGGCGGCGCCGACGGCGGGAATCGCCCGCGGACGCGTCCTCGTCGTGCATGCTGGGGGCTTGCCGACGGCCATCGACGGAGATGACTCATGACGCCACGCCCCACCGCGCCCGACCTCACCGGCCAGGCCGACCCGACCGGTTGCCCGATCTCCGCGCGGGCCGCGGCGTTCGACCCCTTCGAGGACGGGTATCAGCAGGACCCTCCGGGCTACGTGGAGTGGTCGCGCGAGGAGGAGCCGGTGTTCTACAGCCCGGTGCTCGGGTACTGGGTGGTCACGCGGTACGACGACATCAAGGCGATCTTCCGCGACAACCACACGTTCTCCCCCGCCGTGGCCCTGGAGAAGATCACGCCGACGGGTGAGGAGGCGAACGCCGTCCTCGCCTCCTACGACTACGGCATCGACCGCACCCTGGTGAACGAGGACGAACCCGCGCACATGCCGCGGCGGCGGGCCCTGATGCAGCCGTTCTCCCCCGAAGAGCTCGCCCACCACGAGGAGAAGGTGCGCACGCTCGCCCGTGAGTACGTCGACTCCTTCGTCGATGACGGCCGCGCCGACCTCGTCGACCAGATGTTCTGGGAGATCCCGCTGACCGTGGCCCTCGATTTCCTCGGCGTGCCCGACGAGGACAAACCGACCCTGCGCAAGTACTCCATCGCCCACACCGTCAACACGTGGGGACGCCCGAAGCCGGAGGAGCAGGTCGCCGTCGCGCACGCCGTCGGCAACTTCTGGCAGTACGCCGGCACGGTCCTGGAGAAGATGCGCGAACACCCCGACGAGCCCGGCTGGATGCAGTACGGGGTGCGCACGCGGAAGGAACTGCCCGAGGTCGTCACCGACTCCTACCTGCACTCGATGATGATGGCGGGCATCGTCGCCGCTCACGAGACCACGGCGAACGCCTTGGCCAACGCGGTCAAGCTCCTCCTGGAACACCGCGAGATCTGGGAGGCGATCTGCGCCGACCCCAGCCTCATCCCCAACACCGTGGAGGAATGCCTGCGGGTCAACGGGTCCCAGGCGGCGTGGCGACGCATCACGACGCGGGACACCACCGTCGGCGGGATCGACATCCCGGCCGGCTCACGCATCCTCATGGTGTCCTCCTCGGGCAACCTCGACCGGCGACGGTTCGAGGATCCGGCGATGGTCGACGTGCGCCGCGACGACGCCGCCGACCACCTCACCTTCGGGTACGGCGCCCACCAGTGCCTGGGCAAGAACCTCGCGCGCCTGGAGATGCAGATCATCCTCGACGAACTCACGCGGCGGCTGCCGCACCTGCGCGCGGCCGAGCAGGAGTTCACCTACGTCCCGAACACCTCCTTCCGCGGCCCGGAGCACCTGTGGGTCGAGTGGAACCCCGAGCTCAACCCCGAACGGGCCGACGCCTCCGTCCGGGCACCGCGGGTGAGCGTCAACATCGGCGAACCCACCGACGCCCACCGCAGTCGGCACATGCGCGTGAGGCGGGTCGTCGACGCCGGCGAAGGGGTCCGGCACCTCACGATGGTCAGCGACGACGGCACGGCCCTGCCGTCGGTGACGCCCGGTGCGCACATCGACGTCGTCTGCGGCGACACCGGCCTCGTGCGGCAGTACTCCCTGTGCGGGCCCCCGGCCGCCCCGACCGGCTGCCCGCGCGCCGCGGCACCCCGACCGGAGGCCTACGAGATCGCGGTCCTGCGCGAGCCGGACTCCCGCGGCGGCTCGACGTGGATCCACGAGAACGTGCGCGAGGGCGACGTCCTCACCGTGCGGGGTCCGCGCAACCACTTCCGGCTCCCCGACGTCTCCGACCGCCTGGTGCTGGTCGCCGGCGGCATCGGGATCACGCCCGTGATGGCGATGGCCGCGTGGGCGCAGGAGAACGAGATCCCCTACGAACTGCACTATCTCGGCCGAGGTCGTCACCGCATGGCCTTCGTCGACGAGCTCGAGGCCCGGCACGGCGAGCGGCTCGTCGTCCACGACAGCGGGGCGGGCGTGCGGGCCGACCTCACCGCACTGATGCGCGATCTCGACGAGGAGGGGCGCGCGGGCCGCGTGCACGTCTACGCGTGCGGGCCGCAGCGCATGATCGACGAACTCGCGGAGGCCGGCGCCGACTGGGCCGAGGGCTCACTCGTCTTCGAACACTTCTCCTCCACCCTCGGGGCCCTCGACCCCGAGAAGGAGCACGCGTTCACCGTCCGCCTCGACGACTCCGACCGTGACCTGTCCGTCCCCGCGGACCGCACCCTGCTCGACACCCTCCGCGAGGCCGGGCTGTCCATCCCGTCGAACTGCGAGGAAGGACTCTGCGGCACCTGTGAGGCGCCGGTCCTCGACGGCGAGATCGACCACCGCGACGTCGTCCTCACCCCTGCCGAACGGCGTGACGGGGCACGGATGATGTCGTGCTGCTCCCGCGCCACCGGCGACCACCTCACCCTCGGCCTCTGACGCCGAGATCCCCCTCACCCCAGGTCGGTACCCATGACTCTCGCCCTCGTCGGCATCTTCGTCTCCCTCGCCCTGCTCATCGCCCTCGCCTACCGTGGGCACTCCGTCATCGTCCTGGCGCCGCTCATGGCGCTGCTCGCCGTGCTGCTCGCCGGCGCACCGATCCTCGCCAACTACACGCAGGTCTTCATGCCGGCCCTGGCGGGGTTCATCGCCCAGTTCTTCCCGCTGTTCCTCACCGGCGCGATCTTCGGCAAGCTCATGGCGGACTCCGGGTACGCCCAGGACTTCGCGGCGTGGATCTCCCGGCTCCTCGGCCCGCAGCACGCGCTGCTCGTCACCGTCATCGCGACCGCGCTGCTCACCTCGGGCGGCGTGAGCGCGTGGGTCATCGTCTTCACGATCTTCCCGATCGCCCGCTCCCTGTTCGAGCAGGCCGACATCCCGCGCCGACTCATGCCGGCGGCGATCGCGCTCGGCATCTTCACCTTCGCCACGGCGGCGCTCCCGGGCTCGCCGCAGATCCACAACACGATCCCGACCCGGTTCTTCCAGACGAACACCTTCGCGGCGCCCTTCCTCGGCATCATCGGCGCGGCGATCACCTTCGGCCTCGGGATGCTCTGGCTGTGGTTCCGTCAGCGCCGGCTCGTCGCGGCGGGCGAGTCGTTCGGGGACCTCACCCACGCAGAACGGCGCACGGGGGCGGTCGGGCCCGTGGGTGACGAGATGGACCACCTGCACACACCCGACCGCGAGCCGGACGGCTCCGCGCGCCGAGGGATCACCGGCCTCGCGCCCGTCGCGGTGGTCGTCGCGACCAACGCCCTGCTCACCTACCTCGTCATCCCCGCGATGGACACGGGCTACCTCGCCGAGAAGCGGTACGGTGGCGTGGCTCTCGCACAGGTGGCGAGCGTATGGTCGGTGACGGCGGCACTCGTCGTGGCATCGGTCGTCATCTTCCTCATGCGACCGGGCTCCGCCGGGACCTACCTCGCGGGGCTGTCGGAGGGCGCCAAGAACGCCGTCATCCCCGTCTTCACCACCGCCAGCGAGGTCGCCTACGGCGCGACGATCGCCTCGCTGGCCGCGTTCGCCCTCGTCCGCGACGGGATCTTCGCGATCAGCGACAACGCGCTGGTCACCTCGGTGCTGTCGACGTCCGTCATCGCCGCCGTCACGGGATCGGCCTCCGGCGGACTCACGATCTCCCTCAACACCTTCGGCGAACAACTGGTCCAGATGGCCACGGCCCAGGGGATCTCCATGGACCTCATGCACCGCGCCACGGCCATGGCCTCGGTCGGCTTCGACTCACCCTCACAACGGCGCGATCATCACCCTGCTCGTGGTCACCGGGCTCTCGCACCGGGAGTCCTACAAGGACATCGGCATGGTCACCGTCGTCGTCCCGGTCGTCGGGCTGCTGGCCGTGATGGCGCTCGGTCTCACCTTCGGCAGCTTCTGAGCCGCGCGACCGTCAGCTGAATCTGACGACCAGCCCCAGACCGATGATGCACGCCAACCACACCAGGGCGATGCCGACGGTGATCCGGTTGAGGTTGCGCTCGGCCACCGAGGAGCCGCCCATGGTGCTGGACATGGCGCCACCGAACATGTCCGACATGCCGCCGCCCTTGCCCTTGTGCATGAGGATCAGCAGCACGAGGAACACGCCGGTGATGACGAGCAGGACCTCGAACACGATCTTGAGGATGTCCACGGGAGTTGGCGCCTTGTCTGTCGGATACGGGACGGGCGGGGTCGTCGGCGGGCACAGGTGTTGCCGCGCGCGTTCGACACGGTGACCTACAGGCTACCCGAGTCACCCCGTGGCAACGGAACGCCCGGCCCGACAGGGCGATTCGCGCCGTGTCGGACCGGGCGGTCCGTCGATGGGTCCGGGAGGACCGCCGAGGATCAGGCGGACTGGAACCCGCAGATCTTGGCGAACTCCTCAGGCTTGAGCGAGGCACCGCCGACCAGGGCGCCGTCCACGTCGGTCTGCGACATGATCTCGGCGACGTTGGAGGACTTGACCGAGCCGCCGTAGAGGATGCGGATGCCGTCGGCGGTCGCCTGGTCGTACAGCTCGGCGAGCTTGCCGCGGATCGCGCCGCAGACCTCCTGCGCGTCATCGGGGGTGGCGACCTCGCCGGTGCCGATGGCCCAGATGGGCTCGTAGGCGATGACGATGCTCGTGACCTGCTCGACCGGGATGCCGACGAGGTCGGCCTCGATCTGGGCCAGCACGTGCTCGACCTGCTTGCCCTCCTTGCGCACGTCGATGCCTTCGCCGCAGCACAGGATCGGCGTGATGCCGTGGCGGTAGGCGGCCTGCACCTTGCGGTTGAGCAGCTCGTCGCTCTCGCCGTGGCCCTCACGTCGTTCGCTGTGACCGACCGCGACGTACGTGCAGCCCAGCTTGGCGAGGAACGCGCCGGAGACGTCCCCGGTGTAGGCGCCCTCGTCCTCCGGGGAGAGGTCCTGCGCGCCGTAGCGGATCGAGAGCTTGTCGCCGTCCACGAGCGTCTGCACGGTGCGCAGGGCGGTGAACGGCGGCAGGACGGCCACCTCGACCGCGGCGTAGTCGTGCTCGGCGTCCTTGAGGCTCCAGTCGAGCTTCTGGACCAGCTGCGTGGCCTGCAGGTGGTCGAGGTTCATCTTCCAGTTGCCCGCCATGAGCGGGGTACGTGACGTCATCGGTCTTCCTGTCCTCGTGGTCGAAAGGGTGGGGTGGGCGGTCAGTCGGCGAGGATCTGGATGCCGGGCAGGGTCTTGCCCTCCAGGTACTCCAGGCTCGCGCCGCCACCGGTGCTGATGTGGCCGAACCGGTCGTCGGAGAACCCGAGCTGACGCACGGCCGCGGCGGAGTCGCCACCGCCGACGACGGTCAGGCCGCCGCCCGAGGTCACGTCGACGAGCGCCTGGGCCACGGCCTTGGTGCCGGCCGCGTACGGGGCCATCTCGAAGGCGCCCATCGGGCCGTTCCAGAACACCGTCTTGCAGTCCGCGAGCTTCTCGGCGAACAGCGCTTGGGACTCCGGGCCGATGTCGAGGCCCATCTGGTCGGCCGGGATCTCAGAGACAGGAACGACGCTCGTCTCGACGTCGGCGGAGAACTCCGGCGCGATGACGGTGTCGACCGGGAGCACGATCTCGACGCCGCGCTCCTTGGCCGACTCCAGGAATCCCTTGCAGGTCTCGACCTTCTCGGCGTCCAGCAGGCTCGAACCGACCTCGTGGCCCTGCGCCTTGAGGAACGTGTAGGCCATGCCACCGCCGATGAGTAGCCGGTCGGCCGTCTGCATGAGGTTCTCGATGACGGCGAGCTTGTCGGCGACCTTGGCGCCACCGAGGACGACGGCGTAGGGGCGCTGCGGGTCCTCGGTCAGGCGCTTGAGCACCTCGACCTCGGAGCCGACCAGACCGCCGGCGTAGTGCGGGAGCCGGGTCGCGACGTCGTACACCGACGCCTGCTTGCGGTGCACGACACCGAAACCGTCGGAGACGAACGCGTCGGCGAACGCGGCCAGCTTGTCGGCGAACTCACCGCGCTCGTTCTCGTCCTTGCTCGTCTCACCGGGGTTGAACCGGAGGTTCTCCAGCAGCGCGACGTCGCCGTCGCCCAATCCCTCGACCACTGCGGTCGCGGACTCCCCCACCGTGTCCTCGGCGAACGCCACCTCCTTGCCGAGCAGCTCCGAGAGCCGGGCCACGACGGGCCGCAGCGAGTACTTGTCCTCCGGCGCGCCCTTCGGACGGCCGAGGTGTGCGACCACGATCACCTTGGCGCCGGCGTCGCTCAGGGACTTGATGGTGGGCACCGAGGCGCGGACGCGACCGTCGTCGGTGATGGTGCGGGCGTCGTCGAGCGGCACGTTGAGGTCGCTGCGCACCAGGACGCGCGTGCCCTTGAGGTCCTGCGAGGTGAGATCGTCGATCGTCTTCATTGACTGCTCCTTTGACTACGGACGTGTCCATCGGCGCTGCGGGACGCCGCAGCAACGCCGACGCCGGGCGACCGGGAGTTCCGGGCGCCCGGCGTCGGGGTGAGCATGCGTGGGATCAGAGCTTGCTGCCGACCAGCGTGCACAGGTCGACGAGGCGGTTGGAGTAACCCCACTCGTTGTCGTACCAGCCGACGACCTTGACCTGGTTGCCGATGACCTTGGTCAGGCCGGCGTCGAAGACGCAGGAGGCCGGGTCGGTCTCGATGTCCTTGGACACGATCGGGTCCTCGGTGTAGACGAGCTTGCCCTTCATCGGACCCTCGGCGGCCTTCTTGACGATCGCGTTGACCTCCTCGACGGAGGTCTCACGGCCGGCCTCGAAGGTGAGGTCGGTGGCCGAGCCCGTGGGCACCGGCACGCGCAGCGCGTAGCCGTCCAGCTTGCCCTTGAGCTCGGGCAGCACGAGCGCGACGGCCTTGGCGGCGCCGGTGCTCGTCGGCACGATGTTGAGGGCGGCGGCGCGGGCGCGACGCAGGTCCTTGTGCGGGGCGTCCTGCAGGTTCTGGTCCTGGGTGTACGCGTGGATGGTCGTCATGAGGCCCTTGACGATGCCGAGGTCGTCGTTGAGGGCCTTCGCCATCGGCGCGAGGCAGTTGGTCGTGCAGGAGGCGTTGGAGATGATCGTCTGGCTGCCGTCGTACAGGTCGTCGTTGACGCCCATGACGACCGTGAGGTCCTCGTTCTTGGCCGGCGCCGAGATGATGACCTTCTTGGCGCCACCGTCGATGTGGGCCTTGGCCTTGGTGGCGTCGGTGAAGAAGCCCGTGGACTCGACGATGATGTCGGCGCCGACACCCTTCCAGTCGATCGCGGCCGGGTCCTTCTCCTCGAACACGCGGAAGGTCTTGCCGCCCGCGGTGATGGAGGTGTCGTCGAACGTCACGTCGCCGTCGAAACGACCGAGGATCGAGTCGTACTTCAGCAGGTGCGCCAGCGTCTTGTTGTCCATCAGGTCGTTGACGGCGACGACCTCGATGTCCGCTCCCGACGCCACGACGGCACGGAAGAAGTTGCGGCCGATACGGCCGAAGCCGTTGATACCTACACGAACGGTCACGATGAGGCCTTTCCTTCGGATGTGATGAGTACGGCGTACACCCACGGCCCGTCACTGCGTGAACGACGACGGCGGCGAGGCCGGTGGACGACACCGGTGGCGTCGACGTGCCGGAGCCGCTGTCGATGGCGTGGGCCGCGTGGTTCGCACGCCTTCGTACGACACTTCGACCCTAGGGGATACCCGCTGGTCGATCCACTCGTGGGGGGTCGGGGATCCACGTCGCGAGAGGTTTTTCGGCGAACGGCGGAGCAGGACGTGCCCGTGACCTGTCGATGTGTCCGTCCGGTCCGGTTCGGGCCGGTCGGGACCGAGGTCCCGAGGGCGCTCAGCCCTCGAGCATGTCCTCGCTGAGGTTGGCCTCGGTGCCGGCGACACCGCGGTCGGCGGCCACCTTGTCGGCCAGGGCCAGCAGACGTCTGATGCGCCCGGCGACGGCGTCCTTGGTCATCGGCGGATCGGCCAGCGCGCCGAGTTCTTCGAGGCTCGCCTGCTTGTGCTCGAGCCGCAACTCCCCCGCGGTGCGCAGGTGGTCGGGCACGTCCTCGCCGAGGATCTCCAAGGCCCGCTCCACACGCGCCCCGGCCGCGACCGCCGCGCGCGCCGACCGCCGCAGATTCGCGTCGTCGAAGTTGGCGAGCCGGTTGGCGGTGGCGCGCACCTCCTTGCGGACCCGGCGTTCCTCCCAGGTCAACACCGCGTCGTGCGCGCCCATGCGGGTCAGCATCGCCCCGATCGCGTCGCCGTCGCGGATGACGACCCGGTCGACGCCGCGCACCTCACGGGCCTTGACCGGCAGGTCGAGACGGCGGGCGGCGCCCACGAGCGCCAACGCCGCCTCCGGCCCGGGGCACGTGATCTCCATCGAGGAGGACCGTCCCGGCTCGGTGAGCGACCCGTGCGCGAGGAACGCACCACGCCAGGCCGCCTCGGCGTCGCAGGCCGGTCCGTTGACGACCCGCGGCGGGAGCCCCCGCACCGGTCGGCCCCGCAGGTCGACCAACCCCGTCTGCCGGGCCAGACCGTCCCCGTCCTCGACGACCCTGACCACATAGCGGCTGCTGCGCCGCAGACCCCCGGCGGCGACGACGAGCAACTCGCTGTCGTGGCCGTAGACCTCGGCGATGTGCTTGCGCAGACGGCGCGCCGCGGAGGCGGTGTCCGACTCGGCCTCGACCACGATGCGCCCGCTGACGATGTGCAATCCGCCCGCGAAGCGCAGCATCGTCGACACCTCGGCCTTGCGGCAGCAGGGCTTGGTCACGACGAAGCGGGAGAGCTCGTCCTTCACCTTCGCGGTCATCGCCATGCGGGACATCCTGCCATCCGCCCGCTCGAACTCCGTTCAAGGACAACGTCGTCGCTGGTCAGCCGATGATGTCTCGGTACGCGGCGGCCAGTCGCAGCGGGTCGTGCTTGCCCGGATCGTCGGGCCGCGCCACCGGGAGGACGACCAACTCGGCGCCGAGCCTGCGGGCGTGCATGCTCAGGTCGTCGTGGTCGTCGACCACCTGCGGATCGGCCAGCACCACGTCGATGTTGACGTCCGGCGCGTGCGCCCGCAGGGATTCGAGGTGCTGCACCGCCGAGTACCCCTGGGTCTCGGAGGTGTGCATCTCGAGGTTGAGCGTGAGGATGCGCAGGGCGGGGGTGTCGCGCAGCGCCTGCTCGAGCTGCGGCACCAGCAGGTGCGGCATGACGGAGGTGTACCAGGAGCCCGGTCCGAGGACGACCCAGTCGGCCTCGGCGACCGCCGTCAGCGCCTCGGGCGAGGCCGGCGGCTCGGACGGGTCGAGCCGTACCGAGAGGACACGGCCCGGCGTGGTGGCGACCGCGGCCTGCCCCTGCACGTGCGTGACGGCGTCGGGGAACGCCGCATCGACGCCCTCCACCTCGGCGGTGATGGTCAGCGGCACCGCGGCCATGGGCAGCACCCGACCCCGCGCCCCCAGCAGACGACCGACGAGGTCGAGGCCACCGACGGTGTCTCCGAGCAGATCCCACAGGCCGACGATGAGCAGGTTGCCGAGCGCGTGCCCGGCGAGCTCGCCCCCGCCACCGAACCGGTGCTGCAGGACGTCGCGCCACAGGTGACCCCACTCGGAGTCGTCGCACAGCGCCGCGAGGGCCATGCGCAGGTCACCGGGTGGGAGCACGTCGTACTCACGACGCAGCCGCCCGCTGGACCCGCCGTCGTCGGCCACCGTGACGATGGCGGTGACGTGCTCGGTGACGAGACGCAGGGCCGACAGCGACGCGGCCAGCCCGTGACCACCTCCGAACGCGACGACGTGACGCCTCATTCGCGCCCCAGGTCGCGGTGGAACAGCAACGTCGCGATGACGGGGGTGCGCAACGCCGTCGCGAGCCGCTCGGCCACCGCGACCGAGCGGTGCTTGCCGCCGGTGCAGCCGACCGCGACGGTGATGTAGCGCCGCCCCTCCTTGAGGTAGCCGGCGAGCATCGGCTCCATGAGATCGACGGCGCGCTCGATGAACTCCCCCGCCTCGGGCTGCGCGAACACGTAGTCGGCCACGGCCTCCTCCATGCCGGTGTGACCCCGCAGCTCGGGGATCCAGTACGGATTGGGCAGGAACCGCATGTCGAACACCGTGTCGGCATCGAGCGGCACGCCGTACTTGAACCCGAAGGAGACGATGGCGATGCGCAACCGCGCCGACGCCGTCCCGCCCAGCATCTGACGCACCTTGGCGGTCAACTGGTGCACGTTGATGCCGCTGGTGTCGACGAGCAGGTCGGCCTGGGAACGCAGGTCCGCCAGGCGCCGGCGCTCCTCCTGGATGCCGTCGAGCAGCCGCCCGTCGCCCTGCAACGGGTGCGGCCGACGCACGCTCTCGAACCGGCGCACGAGCGACTCGTCACTGGCGTCCACGAACACGACCCGCGGGCTGTGCCCCTGCTCGCGCAGCGTGGTCAGCGCCTCGGTGAAGTCGGTGAAGAACCCCCGGGTGCGCACGTCGACGACCGCGGCGAGTCGCGTCACCTCATCACTCACCCGCGCGAGGTCGGCCAGGTGCGGCAGCATCCGCGGCGGCAGGTTGTCCACGACGTACCACCCGAGGTCCTCCATGGCGTGCACGGCCGTGCTGCGACCGGCACCGCTCATGCCGGTGAGGATGATGAGCTCCGCTGCGCCGTCCTGCCCCAGGGTGCCTCCCGTCGCGGCGGGGGTGTCGGGGTGGTCGGGCTGGTCTGGTTCAGTCATGGCCTCTCCTGCGCTGGGGGCGGGGCGTCCGGCTGTGCACCTGCACCATCGTGCCTTGTCGGGGCCGCCTCCAACACCTCGCCGGTGAGCATGTCGACCGCCGGAGCAGGCGCGTTCGCGCCGAGGCGGGTGACGATCGTCTCGGCGAGTGCCGGTCCGATGCCCTGGACCTCCCGGATCTCCTCCATCGACGCCTGCCGGATCTTCTTGACCGACCCGAACCGGGCGAGCAGGGCGGCGCGCCGGGAGGGACCCAGGCCGGGGACGGCGTCGAGCTCGCTCGCCGTCATCGCCTTGGACCGGCGCTGGCGGTGGAAGGTGATGGCGAACCGGTGGGCCTCGTCGCGCAACCGCTGCAACAGGAACAGACCCTCGCTCGTGCGCGGCAGGACCACGGGGAACGCCTCCCCCGGCACCCAGACCTCCTCCAGCCGTTTGGCCAGGCCGACGACCGCGACGTCGGTGAAGCCGAGGTCGGTCAGCACGTCGGCCGCCGCCTCCACCTGGGGCAGCCCACCGTCGACGACGACCAGTTGCGGCGCGTACGCGAAGCGCTTGGGTCGGCCCGTCTCGGGATCGATCCCTGCCGGCGTGCCCTGGTCCTCCCCCGGCTCGATCTGCCCGCTCCGCCCGGCCTGCGCGCTCCGTTCGGAGGGTTGGGTGGATTCGGCCTGCTCGGCCCGTTCGGACTCGGTCGTCCGAAGTCGGCGGAACCGTCGACGCAACACCTCGGCCATGGCCGCGGCGTCGTGCAGCGCCGCGCCGTCGGCGCCCCGCAGCCGGCCGTCGGTGCCGGTGCCCTCACCGCGGGCGATGAACCGCCGGTACTCGCTCTTGCGCGGCAGCCCGTCCTCGAACACCACCATCGAGGCGACGACGTTGGTGCCCTGCACGTGGGAGACGTCGTAGCACTCGATGCGCAGCGGCGCCTCGTCGAGGTCGAGGAACTCCTGCAGTTCCTCGAGCGCCTTGCTGCGGGCGGTGAGATCGCCCGCTCGGGCCACCTTGTGCCGGCCGAGCGCCTGGGTCGCATTGCGGGTCACCGTCTCCATGAGCGCCCGCTTGTCGCCACGCCGCGGGATGCGCACGTCGACGGCGGACCCGCGTCGCGTGGTCAGCCACTGCGCGAACACGTCGACCTCGCGCGGGGCCACGGACACCAGGACCTCGCGGGGCACGATCTCGCCCCCTCGCCGTACAACTGGGCCAGCAGCTGCTCCAGCAGCGCCTCGTCGGTGTCGTCGAGCCCTTGGGAGCGTTCGAGGATCCAGCCGCGCTGGCCCCGGACCCGTCCCCCGCGGACGTGGAACACCTGGACCGCCGCCTCGAGTTCGTCGCCGACGAGCGCGAAGACGTCGGCGTCCGTCGCGTCGGGCAGGACGACCGCCGAGCGTTCGAGGGCCTTGCGGAGGGCTCCGAGGTCGTCGCGCAGCCGCGCGGCCCGTTCGAAGTCGAGGTCGGCGGCCGCTGCCTTCATCTGACGTTCGATGCGGGTGACGAACCGGCCGGTGTCGCCGGCCATGAAGGCGCAGAAGTCCTCGGCGATCGCCCGGTGCTCCTCCTCGTCGACCCGCCCGACGCAGGGGGCCGAACACTTGTCGATGTACCCGAGCAGGCAGGGCCGCCCCACCTGCCCCGCCCGCTTGAACACCCCGGCGCTGCAGGTGCGCAGGGGGAACACGCGCAGCAGGAGGTCGAGGGTCTCGCGGATGGCCCAGGCGTGGGTGTACGGCCCGAAGTACCGGGTGCCCGCGCGCTTGGTCCCCCGCATGACCTGCGCCCGGGGATACCGGTCCCCCATGGTGACGGCCAGATAGGGATAGGACTTGTCGTCGCGGTACTTGATGTTGAACCGCGGATCGAACTCCTTGATCCAGCTGTACTCCAGTTGCAGCGCCTCGACCTCGTTGGCCACCACGGTCCACTCGACCCGGGTGGCGGTGAAGACCATCGTGCGGGTACGCGGGTGGAGCGCGGCCACGTCCTGGAAGTAGGAGGACAACCGGGACCGCAGCGACTTGGCCTTGCCGACGTACACGACGCGCCCCTCGCGATCGAGGAACCGGTACACCCCGGGGTCGGTCGGGATCTCCCCCGGGCGGGGACGGTAGGTCGACGGATCAGCCACGTCCGTCAGCCTAGAGGCCGCCACCGACAGGCCCCGCCGGGTGCGCCGGAGGCACCGTCGCCGGAGGCGCTGGAGGGGCTCCCCAGGGGTGCGCCGGAGACCCTCCGACGTGGCGAGATCGGGCCGATCACGCCCGTCCGAGGCCCGTCGGGGCACTGCGCCGAACGGCGCCCCTCTTCGGTCGAGCGGTCGTTGTATCCCGAGCCAGGTCACGAATAGGTCACAGGTGCCGCGCCCTCGGTGCGGCGCGCATCACCCACTCGTACATTCCACGCACCCAGCTTCACCGGGTGCGTGAGGCGCCGGCGCCTGCCTCGCGGACCAAACTCGATCCTCGACCTGGAGGCGTTTCATGCCCTCACGCACTGCATTCCGACTCGGTGTCACCGTCCTCGCCACCACCCTGGCCCTCTCCGCCTGCGGCAGCCGCGGCGACAACACCGGCGGCGGCTCCGGCCAGACCGGCGGAGGGGCCGGCAACAAGACCGCCAAGATCGGCGTCATCGCCCCGCTGTCCGGCGACCTGTCCGCCATGGGCCTCGGCATCCAGCACTCCGTGGAGCTGGCCGTCAAGCAGGCCAACGACTCCGGTGCGATCCCGGGTTGGACCCTCGAGGTCGAGGCCAAGGACGACGAGGCCAAGCCCGAGACCGCCAAGAACGCCGCCACGGCCCTCGCCGGGGACTCCGACGTCGTCGGTGTGGTCGGCACGCTCAACTCGAGCACCGCCCAGAACGTCCAGCCGGTCCTCGCCCCCGCGAACATCGTGATGGTGTCCCCGGCCAACACCAACCCCTCGCTCACCCGGGGTGCGGAGTTCGCGGACAGCCCCAAGCGCACGTACAAGAACTACTTCCGCACCTGCACCACCGACGACGTCCAGGGCCCGTTCGCGGCCCAGTACCTCCTCGAGCAGGGCATCAAGACGGTCGCCACCGTCCACGACAAGAAGACCTACGGTCAGGGCCTCGTCGACGCCTTCACCAAGGAGTTCACCGCCAAGGGCGGCACGGTCGTCGCGGCCGAGACGATCAACCCCGACGACGCCAACTACCAGAACGTCCTCGCGGCGATCTCCGGCAAGAAGCCGCAGGCGGTCTACTACGGCGGCGAGTACCCCCAGGGTGGCCCGCTCTCGCAGCAGATGAAGGCCGGTGGCCTCAACGTGCCGCTCGTCGGCGGTGACGGCCTGTACAACCCCAAGTACGTCGAACTGGCCGGCGGCACCTCGACCGGCGACATGACGACCTCCGTCGGCGCGCCGCTCGACACCCTCGCCAAGGGCAAGGAGTTCACCGACGGTTACTCGGCCCAGAAGTACGACCAGGAGCCGGGTGCCTACGGCGCCTACGCCTACGACGCGGCCAACGCCATCATCGAGGGCCTCAAGACCTCCCTCAAGGACGCCGAGAGCGCCGAGGCCGCCCGTCAGGCCACCGTCGACGCCATCGGCAAGGTCGACCTCGAGGGCGTGACCGGCCAGGTCGCGTTCGACGAGTACGGCGACAGCAAGACCCGCATCCTCACCGTGTACACCGTCAAGGACGGCGCCTGGGCAGTCGCCAAGACCGGCGAACTGCAGGGCTGACCGGCTACTTCGTTCCCATCCGGCTCAGGACGATCGATCATCGTCCTGAGCCGGACGGGTGCGCCCGACACTGAAGGAGTCCGGTGGACGCCATCTCACAGTTCCTCGCTGCGGCACCACAGCAGCTGATCCTGGGGCTCAGCCTCGGATCGCTCTACGCACTGATCGCCGTCGGCTACACCGTCGTCTACGGCATCGTGCAGCTCATCAACTTCGCCCACGGCGAGGTGTTCATGATCGGCGCCTTCGGTGCGCTGTCCACGTACTTCCTGCTGTTCAAGGGCTCGACCTCGATCTGGATCCTGCCGGTCATGATCCTCGGCGCCATGGCCGCGTCCGTCCTGACGGCGATCATCATGGAACGGGTGGCCTACCGGCCGTTGCGCAACGCACCCCGTCTGGCCCCGCTCATCACCGCCATCGGCATCTCGGTGTTCCTCCAGGAGTTCATCCGGCTCTTCTACGGCGACATCCCCGGGTTCCCCGACGCCAAGTCCCGCATCCCCTTCCCGGCCATCGAGGGCGTCACGGGCGCACCGATCCCGATGCTCGGGCTGCAGGTGCAGCGCCCGGCGATCTTCACGATCAGCTGCCTCATCATCTGCGGTCTGTCGCTGTGGTGGTTCATCACGCGCACCCGGTCGGGTCGCGCGATGCAGGCCGTCTCCCAGGACCCCGACACCGCGCGGCTCATGGGCATCAACGTCGACCGGATCATCGTCATCGCCTTCGCCATGGGCGCCTTCCTCGCCGCCGTCGCGGGTGTGGCCCAGGGTCTGCAGAACAACAACATCGACTTCCGCATGGGGTTCATGGCCGGTCTCAAGGCGTTCACCGCGGCCGTCCTCGGCGGTATCGGCAACGTGCCGGGCGCCATCGTCGGTGGCCTCACCCTCGGCATCGTCGAGAGTTTCGCCGCGATGGTCTTCGGTGGTTCGTGGAAGGACATCGCGGCGTTCTCCCTGCTCATCCTCGTGCTCGTCTTCCGGCCCCAGGGCCTCCTCGGAGCAAGGGTGGTGGACCGCGCATGAGTTCCGCACTGTCGATCCCGCTGTTCGGCGGGCGTTTCGCGAACCGGGCGGTCCCGGTGCTCGCGCTCGGCCTGCTGCTCCTCGTCGTGGCGCCGTTCATGTCGTGGTGCTACGACCCCGACGTCCTCGGCGACCTCACGCTCTGGTTCAACCCCGCCCCGAGCCAGTGGGCGGTCCTGTCCCTCGGCCTCGGCGGTCTGGCGCTGCTCTCGCTGTCCGTCGTCCCGCCGCTGCGCCGGTTCGAGCCGTACGCCACCGAGGGCAAGGCACTGCGCGCCCTCGGCATCGGCACGGCCATCTTCATGGCCGGCGTGCTCATCATCATCACCGTGCAGGCGGGCGGTCTCGTGAACGCCGAGCCCGGCGCCTGGGTGGCCCTCGCCGGCGCGCTGATCGTCACCCTCGGGTCCTCGATCCGGGAGTCCTACGCCGACAAGGAACTCATCCACGTGCGGCTGCCCTCCTGGATGGAGGTGCTGATCCTCGTCGTGTTCGTCGGTGGGTTCATGCTGCTCGCGGCCTACGCCCTGGGCATCACCGACGCCGCCCGTTTCGTCATGCTCGTCATCCACGTGGGTGTCGTCATGGGGGTCCTCGCCGGGGCCGGCCTGTTCACCTGGCTCGGCATCCTCGCCACCAAGCACAGCCGGGTCCTCATGCTCGCGGCGTTCGCCGCCGCGTTCGCGTTCCCGCTGACCCAGGACGGCTCCGACGCCAACATGTCGATCGCCACCAACGTGCTGATCTTCGCGGCGACCGCGGTCGGTCTGAACATCGTCGTCGGCCTCGCCGGCCTGCTCGACCTCGGCTACATCGCCTTCCTCGGCGCCGGCGCCTACGTCGGAGCCATCTTGTCCGGTTCGGCGTTCGCGACGATCGACTGGGAGCCGCCGTTCATCGTCACCGCCCTGATCGGTGCGATCTTCTCCTCGATCCTCGGCCTCATCATCGGGTCGCCCACGTTGCGGGTCTCCGGGGACTACCTCGCCATCGTGACCCTGGCGTTCGGTGAGATCTTCCGCCTGACGATGTTCAACCTCGACGGCAACAACGGTCCCAACCTCACCCGGGGTTCGAACGGCATCCCGGACATCCCCGAGCTCCACCTGCTCGGCTTCGACTTCGGTGAGTCACACCACTTCTTCGGGATCGAGATCACGCGCTTCGCCAACTACTACTTCCTCCTGCTCATCCTCATGGCGTTCATCATCCTGGTCTTCATGCGGATGAACGCCAGCCGGATCGGTCGCGGCTGGATCGCCATCCGCGAGGACGAGAAGGCCGCGGAGGCCATGGGCGTCAACGTCTTCGGCCTCAAGCTGCTGGCCTTCGCCGGCGGCGCCTTCCTCGCCGGCCTCGCGGGCACCGTCAAGGCCCACCACGATGTCGCGGTCACCCCGGACAGCTATCAATTCCTCGAGTCCGCCTTCCTGCTCGCCGCCGTCGTCCTCGGCGGCATGGGCACCGTCGGCGGCGTCATCGTCGGCGCGGTCATCCTCAAGCTCCTGCCCGAGAAGCTGCGGTTCTTCTCGGAGTACCGGCTGCTGCTGTTCGGACTGCTCCTGGTCCTGATGATGCGGTTCCGGCCCGAGGGCCTCATCGCGAGCCAGCGGCGCAAGCTCGAGTTCCACGAAGAGGACGACGCGCTCGCCGAGAAGGTCCAGGAAGTCCACATCGAGGAGGTCAAGTGAGCACCGCAGCCATGCCCGCAGCCGCAGCGGAGGGCGCCCGATCGGACGCCCTGCTGTCGGCCCGGGGGTCACGATGCGCTTCGGCGGCCTCACCGCCGTGGGCGCCGTCGACCTCGACGTCTACCCCGGCGAGATCGTGGGCCTGATCGGCCCCAACGGTGCCGGCAAGACGACGTTCTTCAACTGTCTGACGGGCCTCTACCAGCCGACCGAGGGCGAGGTGACGTTCGCCGGAACGATCCTGCCCCCGCGACCGCGTCGCGTCGTGCAGGCCGGAATGAGCCGGACGTTCCAGAACATCCGCCTCTTCGCCAACATGACGGCGCTCGAGAACGTCATGGTCGGGCGGTACTGCCGCACCTCCTCGGGCCCCCTCACCTCGATCCTGCGGGGGCCCAAGTACCGCCGGGAGGAGGCCGAGACACGAGCGCGCGCACAGGAACTGCTGGACTACGTCGGGCTCGGCGGGTACGAGGAGCATCTCGCCCGCAACCTCCCCTACGGCCACCAGCGTCGCCTGGAGATCGCCCGCGCGTTGGCGACCGAGCCCAAGCTCGTCCTGCTCGACGAGCCCACCGCCGGCATGAACCCCCAGGAGACGAAGGAGGCCACCGACCTCATCTTCAAGATCCGCGACTCGGGTCTGGCCGTCGTGGTCATCGAGCACGACATGCGCTTCATCTTCCGGCTCTGCAACCGGGTGCTCTGCCTCGTCCGCGGCAAGGCCCTCGTCGAGGGGACCCCGGCCGAGGTCCAGTCCGACCCCCGCGTCATCGAGGCCTACATCGGCACCGGTGACGACGAGGAGGAGGACCTCGAGTCCGTCGACGGTGACGCCGGCAACGGTGTCGTCGGTGGCGGGTCCCGCGAGCCGGGCAGCGGCGGAAGCACGCGCCTGGACGGCAGCGAAGGCCGTCACGAGGACAAGGACGGAGACCGCTGATGGCGCTGTTGGAGGTGCGGGACCTCGTGGTCTCGTACGGAAAGATCCGGGCCGTCAAGGGCATCAGCTTCGACGTCGAGGAGGGGCAGATCGTCTGCCTCATCGGCACCAACGGAGCGGGCAAGACCACGACCCTGCGCACCCTGTCCGGGCTGATCAGGCCCGCCAAGGGCTCGATCTCGTTCGACGGCACCGCGTTGACGTCGGTCCCGGCGCACAAGATCGTCTCGCTCGGGATGGCGCACTCCCCGGAGGGGCGCCGCATCTTTCCGCGGATGACGGTGGAGGAGAACCTCCGGCTCGGGGCGTACTCGCGGCGGGACAAGGAGACCGACGACGACCTCCGGAAGGTCTTCGACCTGTTCCCCGTCCTGGCCGAACGCCGTTCTCAGCCGGCGGGCACGTTCTCCGGTGGCGAGCAGCAGATGCTGGCCATGGGACGCGCCATGATGAGCCGCCCCCGGCTGCTGCTCCTCGACGAACCCTCGATGGGTCTGTCGCCGCTGATGATGAAGAAGATCATGAGCACGGTGGCCGACCTGCGGGCCGGTGGCACCACGATCCTGCTCGTCGAGCAGAACGCGCAGGCGGCACTCAAGCTCGCGGACGTCGGCTACGTGCTCGAGGTCGGCAAGATCGTCCTGTCCGGCACAGGCCCGGAGCTCCTCACCAGCGACGAGGTGCGCAAGGCCTACCTCGGCGAGGACTGAGGGGCACCGGCGGTCGTCGACCGGCCTCATCCCGTTCGGAGAAGCGGAACGCCGCGCAGACCTGCTCTGCGCGGCGTTCCGCTGGGTCCGACATCGTGATTCGTGTCCGCCTGCCGTGTCCGACACGGTGGCCGGTTGTGATGCCTCGGACGTGGTGTCGGCTGTGGTCGGTGGCTGCTCAGGTGGACGTGGGTGCGGGTGCCGCGACGTCGACGGCCATCGGCGTGAGCCCCCGCGCGGACGGGCCGACGACGACCTCACCGGTGGTGGGGTCGAACTGGCTGCCGTGCAGGACGCACACGATGCGCCCGGAGCCCTCGTCGAGCATCGTCACCGGGGCGTTCTGGTGGGGGCACTTGTCGGAGAAGACCTTGTAGTCCCCCGCGGTCGGTTGGGTGACCACGACTCCGGCCTCCTCGAGGAAGGCCGCCCCGCCGACCTTCACCTGTCCACCGGTGACGGCCTGCTCGACCGCGGCCTGCACCTCGGCGCTCGGCTGCGCGGCCTCCTTCGACCCTCCGGACCCCTCGTCGCCACCCGAGCCGCAGCCCGCGACGAAGGTGATCGTGGCGATCGCGGCCCCGCCCGCCCCGGCCAACTTCAGCACGGTGCGTCGGTCGTGGGTTCCCGTCTTCTCCAGCGTCACGTCTGTCGTCCTCCTCGAGTTGGATCGGTCCGGCCACTGTAGACATACGGGACCATCGGCCCGTCGCTGCTCACGATCCCGGGACTCAGGTCCGTTTCGCGACGGCCGCGGCCTTGCGACTGCGACGGGGCGGCGGGGCATCGGCGGCCTTCTTGGCCGCCGTCGCCGTGCGGGCCGGTGCGGCCTTCTTCGCCGTACCCGCCGCCTTCTTGCCCGTGGCCGCCTTGGCTGCGCCTGTCTTGCCTGCGGCCGCCTTGCCCCGGGCACCGAGGAGAACGGGTGCCGGTTCGGGCTCGGCGACCGTCGGGACGTGACCGGCGCGGGCGAGGACGGGGGCGAGGTAGCGCCCGGTGTGGCTCTCCTCGACCGTCGCGACCTGCTCGGGCGTTCCTTCGGCGATCACGCGGCCACCACGGAATCCGCCCTCGGGCCCGAGGTCGACGACCCAGTCGGCGCTCTTGATGACGTCGAGGTTGTGCTCGATGACGATGACGCTGTTGCCCTTGTCGACGAGACCCTGCAGCACCCCCAGCAGCCGGCGGATGTCCTCGAAGTGCAGACCGGTCGTCGGCTCGTCGAGGACGTAGATGCTGCGCCCCGAGCTGCGCTTCTGCAGTTCGGAGGCCAACTTGACGCGCTGCGCCTCACCGCCGGAGAGCGTGGTGGCCGGTTGTCCCAGCCGCACGTACCCGAGGCCGACGTCGTTGAGGGTCTTCATGTGCCGCGCGATCGCCGGGACCGCCGCGAAGAACTCGACGGCCTCCTCGATGGGCATGTCGAGCACCTCGGCGATCGTCTTGCCCTTGAAGTGCACCTCGAGGGTCTCGCGGTTGTACCGGGCTCCGTGACAGACCTCGCAGGGCACGTACACGTCGGGCAGGAAGTTCATCTCGATCTTGAGGGTGCCGTCGCCGGAACAGGCGTCGCAGCGTCCGCCCTTGACGTTGAACGAGAACCGGCCCGGCTGGTAGCCGCGGATCTTGGCCTCGGTCGTCTCGGCGAAGAGCTTGCGGATGTTGTCGAACACGCCCGTGTACGTGGCCGGATTGGAGCGCGGGGTGCGGCCGATGGGGCTCTGGTCGACGTGGACGACCTTGTCGAGGTGTTCGAGCCCGGTGACGGTCTTGTGGCGGCCCGGCACCTGGCGAGCACCGTTGAGCTTGTTGGCGAGGACGGTGTAGAGGATGTCGTTGACCAGGGTCGACTTGCCCGACCCCGACACGCCGGTGACGGCCGTGAGCACCCCGAGCGGGAACTCGACGTCGATGCCCTCGAGGTTGTTCTGCCGCGCACCGACCACCGTGAGCCGGCGCTCGGGGTCGATCCCCCGGCGCCGTTCGGGCAGGTCGATGGTGGCCCGCCCCGAGAGGTAGCGGCCGGTGAGGGAGTCCGCGTTCTCCTTGAGCCCGGCCACGGTGCCGGAGTGGACGACCCGGCCTCCGTGCTCGCCCGCACCCGGCCCGATGTCGACGACCCAGTCCGACGCCTCGATGGTGTCCTCGTCGTGCTCGACGACGATGAGTGTGTTGCCGAGGTCGCGCAGCCGGGTGAGGGTGCCGATGAGGCGCTCGTTGTCGCGCTGGTGCAGGCCGATGGACGGCTCGTCGAGGACGTAGAGCACCCCGACCAGGCCCGAGCCGATCTGCGTGGCCAGGCGGATGCGCTGGGCCTCCCCGCCCGAGAGGGTCGCCGACGGCCGGTCGAGGAGAGGTAGTCCAGGCCGACGTCGAGCAGGAAGCCGAGCCGGGCCTGGATCTCCTTGAGCACCTGCTGCGCGATGGCGGCCTCGCGCCCCGACAGCTCGACCGAGTCGAGGAACTGCGAGCACTCCGCGATGGCGAGCCGGCTGACGTCGGCGATGTTGCGGCCGCCGACGAGCACGGCGAGGGACTCGGGCTTGAGCCGGGCTCCCTTGCAGGCCGGGCACGGGATCTGCCGCATGTAGCCCTCGTACCGCTCGCGTGACCAGTCGGAGTCGGTCTCGCCGTGACGGCGCCGGACGAAGGGGATGGCCCCCTCGAAACCCGTGGAGTACTGACGCTCACGACCCCACCGGTTGCGGTAGCGCACGTGCACCTTGTGCTGGTGTCCGTGCATGATCGCGTCCCTGGCCCGCTCGGGCAGCGCCTTCCACGGCATGTCGAGGGAGAAGCTGAGGTCGTCGGCGAGGGCCGTGAGGACGCGGACGAAGTAGTCCGCCATCCCCGAACCCTGCGCCCACGGGGCGACGGCGCCCTCACGCAGGGTGAGGTCCTCGTCGGGCACGACGAGTTCGGCGTCGACCTCGAGTTCGGTGCCGATGCCGGTGCACTCCGGGCAGGCGCCGAAGGGGCTGTTGAACGAGAAGGACCGGGGCTCGATCTCGTCGGCGTCGATGACGTGGTCGTTGGGGCAGGCCATGCGCTCGGAGAACCGGCGCTCGCGCGGCAGGGCGTGCGGGTCGCTCGGGTCGGGGTCCTCGGTGACGTCGACGAAGTCGACGACGACCACGCCGTCGGCCAGTCCCAGGGCCGTCTCGATGCTGTCGGTGAGGCGCCGGACCGCGCCGGTGTCGGGCCCCTTGGCCACGAGCCGGTCGATGACCACCTCGATGGTGTGCTTCTTCTGCTTCTCCAGCTTGGGCGGCTCGGCGAGGGAGACGACTGCCCCGTCGACCCGGGCGCGCGAGTAGCCCTTGGTCTGCAACTCGGCGAAGAGGTCGACGTACTCCCCTTGCGCCCCTTGACCAGCGGCGCGAGCACCTGGAACCGGGTGCGTTCGGGCAGTTCGAGCAGCCGGTCGACGATCTGCTGCGGGCTCTGCCGCGTGATCGGCTCGCCACACGTGGGGCAGTGCGGGCGACCGGCGCGGGCGTAGAGCAGACGCAGGTAGTCGTGCACCTCGGTGATGGTGCCCACGGTCGACCTGGGGTTGCGGCTCGTGGACTTCTGATCGATCGAGACGGCCGGCGACAACCCCTCGATGAAGTCGATGTCCGGCTTGTCCATCTGACCCAGGAACTGCCGGGCGTACGCCGACAACGACTCGACGTAGCGGCGCTGCCCCTCGGCGAAGATCGTGTCGAAGGCGAGTGAGGACTTGCCCGACCCGGACAGGCCCGTGAACACGACGAGGGCGTCGCGCGGGATGTCGATCGAGACGTCCTTGAGGTTGTGTTCGCGGGCACCTCGGACGACGAGTCGATCGTGGGTGGAGCGGAAGTCGGCTTCGGTAGGCACGTCGCTCATCGTAGGCGGCACCTCCGACAACCGTTCGATGGCCGCGTCAGCGCAGGTCAGCGACGGGCACGCCGATCGGCGCCGATACGCGCACGCACCGGCGCCGACCGGGTCGCCTCAGCCCTTGACGCAGAGGACGGTGTCGAGCTTGGTGACCACCTCGACCAGCGGCTCCGTGCCGGTGGTCTGTGCCGCGATCACCGCCGCCAGGTCCTTGTAGGCGCCGGGGATCTCGTCGAGCACCCCGGCGTCCTTGCGGCATTCGATCCCCCGCGTCTGCGCCTCCAGGTCGGCCACGGTGAAGGTCTTGCGGGCCTTGTTCCGCGACATCCGCCGGCCGGCTCCGTGCGAGGCCGAGCACAGGGACGCCTCGTTGCCGAGTCCACGGACCACGTACGACCCCGTGCCCATCGAGCCGGGGATGAGCCCCAGGTCACCGCGTCCGGCGCGGATCGCGCCCTTGCGGGTGACCACGACATCGACCCCGTCATACGTCTCGTGCGCGACGTAGTTGTGGTGGCACGTCACCCGCTCGGAGTACGTGACCTGCGGGAACGCGCGGCGGACGACGTTCTCCAGGAGCACGAGCATCGCCTCGCGGTTGAGAAGCGCGTACTCCTGGGCCCAGTGCAGATCGTGAAGGTAGTCCTGCATCTGCGGGGTGTCGGCGAGGAACACCGCGAGGTCGCGGTCCGGCAGCCCCAGGTTGTGCTCCAGGCCGCGAGCGGACTCGATGTGCCGACGGGCGAGTTCGTTGCCGATGTTCCGCGACCCGGAGTGCAGCATGAGCCAGACCTGCTGGTCCTCGTCCAGGGTCACCTCGATGAAGTGGTTGCCGCCGCCGAGGGTCCCGCACTGCGCGACGGCCCGTCCGTGCCGTTCGTCGATGCCCGGGGCCCGCAGCGTGGAGAACCCGCCCAGGTGCGCATCGACCCGGCGACGCAGGCCCGGATCGGCCGACAGGTCCGCGGAACCGTCGTGCGACTCGAACCCGACGGGGATCTCGGCCTCGATCGCCGACCGCAGGGAGCCCAGATCGTCCGGTAGTTCGCCGGCGGACAGGGAGGTCCGCACCGCGGCCATGCCGCACCCGATGTCGACGCCGACGGCCGCCGGCGCGACCGCCCCGCGCATCGCGATGACCGACCCGACCGTCGCCCCCTTGCCGTAGTGCACGTCGGGCATGACGGCGAGTCGGTGGGTCCACGGCAGTGCAGCCACGTTGCGCAACTGCTCCTGCGCAGCGGGTTCGATCGAGTCGACCTCCGCCCAGAGGGCGGTGTGCTCGGCCCCCGGCAGCGTCACCGGGAACACGGTCGGCGGACGGCCCTCCCGGCGCACGGCCCGGGCGGCCTCGGTGGTCTCGGAGTTCTCGGTGTTCACGATCCCCGAGTGTCCCGGTCGGCACCGCACCCGTCGAGCGGATTTCCGGGTCCGTGGGGCTCCGGAGGTCGCCGACGCACCCGTCGCCGCGATCCCGCTCGCCCCCGTTGGCCCATTCACCGCCCGACTCGGCGAGGATGGGCCTGCGTCGACACCTCGACCGACGCCGAAGACGACCCACGGAGGCAGCGATGAGCACGTACAGCGGCGATGTCACTCCCGGCGGACCCAGCGATGTCCGCGACCTCGGCACCCTGGTGCTGCGCAAGTGCAGCGTCGGCGAGATGGACAACAACGTCTACCTGCTCACGTGCCCCTCGACCGGGGATCAGCTCCTCGTGGACGCCGCCGCCGAGCCCAACCGGCTGGTCGAGTTGGTCGAGGAGGGGTCGGGTCGCCTGCAGGCCATCCTCACGACGCACCGGCACGGCGACCACACCGGCGCGTTGAAGGAGCTCGCGGAGCGCACGGGCGCCGACACCTACGCGGGTGAGAACGACGCGGACGCGCTGCCCGTCGCGCCCGATCACCGCCTCGCACACGGCGACACGGTGACGGTCGGCGACGTGAGTCTCGACGTCATCGAGCTGCGGGGCCACACGCCCGGGGCCATCGCCCTCACGTGGACCGACCCCGAGGGCCACTCGCACGTCATCAGCGGCGACAGCCTCTTCCCCGGCGGCCCGGGCAAGACCACCTCCCCCGAGGACTTCGCCTCCCTCATGGACGACCTGAGCGAGCGTGTCTTCGAGCCGTTCGGCGACGACACGTGGGTCTACCCCGGCCACGGCAGCGACACGACACTCGGGGCGGAGCGTCCGCACCTGACCGAGTGGCGTGAGCGCGGCTGGTGACGACCGGCACCCACCACACCTCCGATTCGAAACCGCGCGTCCCCGCCACCGTCCTCGTCCTCCTGGCCATCGCCTCGGTCCAGTTCGGCGGGGCGCTGGCCGTGACCCTGATCCCCCTCGTGGGAGTCCTGGGGTCGGTCACCCTGCGCCTGGCCATCGCCAGTGCCATCATGCTCGCGATCCTGCGGCCGAAGGTCCGGGGTCACTCGCGCGGCGACTGGTGCACGGTCGCGGCGTTCGGAGTCGCGCTGGCGGCGATGAACAGCGCGTTCTACGCCTCGCTGGAGCGCCTGCCCATCGGCATCGCCGTCACCGTGGAGTTCGTCGGTCCCCTCATGCTCGCCGCGGTCCTGTCCCGCCGCGCACGAGATCTCATCGCCGTGGCCATCGCCGCAGTCGGCATCCTGCTCATCTCGGGCATCGGCCCCACGCCCGTAGACCGGCTGGACATCGTCGGTGTGGCACTGGCCCTGACCGCCGGCGCCGCCTGGGCCGCCTACATCCTCCTGTCGGCCCGCACCGGTGCCCGCTTCCCCCACCTCGACGGCCTGGCCTTCGCCATGACGATCGCCACCGTCCTCGTCGCGCCGATGGGCATCGCGACCGCCGGTGCCTCGATGCTCGAGCCCGAGGTCCTGCTGCGTGGCGCGGGGATCGCCGTCCTCTCCTCCGTCCTGCCGTACTCCCTCGAACTGCTCGCCCTGCGCCACTTGCGGGCCAACGTGTTCGGAGTCCTGCTCAGCCTCGAGCCGGCCGTCGCGGCTCTGGCCGGGCTCGTGGTTCTCGGGCAGGTGCTCTCCGTGATCCAGATGCTCGGGATGGCCGCGGTGGTCGCCGCGTCGGCGTCGGTGACCCGTCGAGAACCCACTCCGCCTCCCGACCCCGACACACCCCGGGACCTAGGGCCGTGATCGGGGGTCGCCTCCTCCGCGACCACGCGCCACTCGGTACCGTCGTGAGTAGTCCAATCACGGGCTCCGCGCCCGTTCGTGCAGCTCGATGGAGGAAGCATGGCCAGTCGCGTCGGTAAGGCATCCCTGCGGAACAAGATCATGTCGGCACATGAAGCCGCGGCGTTCATCGAGGACGGCTTCAACGTCGGAATGAGCGGTTTCACCGGAGCGGGCTACCCCAAGGCGGTGCCGGTCGCCCTCGCTGCCCGCATCCGTGAGGAGCACGCGGCCGGTCGCCCGTTCCGCATCGGCCTGTGGACGGGTGCCTCGACCGCTCCGGAGCTGGACGGTGCCCTGGCCGAGACGGGAGGCGTCGGCAGTCGGCTGCCCTACCAGTCCGACCCGATCACCCGCTCGAAGATCAACGAGGGCACGATCGACTACAACGACATCCACCTCTCGCACCTGGGCCCCCTCGTGCGCGAAGGATTCCTGGGCAACCTCGACGTCGCCGTCATCGAGGTCACCGCGGTCACCGACGACGGGCGTCTCATCCCCAGCTCGTCGATCGGCAACAACAAGGTGTGGCTCGACGAGGCCGACAAGGTCATCCTCGAGGTCAACTCCTGGCAGAGCCTCGACCTCGAGGGGATGCACGACGTCTACGAGAAGTTCGCCCTGCCGCCCCACCGCATGCCGGTGCAGATGACCCGGCCGGGCGACCGCATCGGGCAGCCCTACCTGTCGGTCGACAACGACAAGATCATCGCGATCGTCGAGACCGATCAGCAGGACCGCAACACCCCGTTCAAGCCGCTCGACGAGACGTCCAAGGCCATCGCCGGGCACTTCATCGAGTTCCTCGAGCACGAGCTCAAGCGGGGCCGCCTGCCCAAGGAGCTCCTCCCTCTGCAGTCCGGTGTGGGCAACATCGCCAACGCCGTGCTCGCCGGGTTGTTGGACTCCCCGTTCGAGAACCTGACCTCGTACACGGAGGTCATCCAGGACGGCATGGTCGACCTCATCGACGCGGGCAAGCTGGCGACGGCCTCGGCGACGGCGTTCTCGTTGTCACCGGATGCGGCCGAGCGCATGAACCAGGAGGCCAAGCGGTACCGCCGCAACATCATCCTGCGCCCGCAGGAGATCTCGAACCACCCCGAGCTCATCCGGCGCCTCGGTGTCATCGCGTGCAACGGTCTGATCGAGGCCGACATCTACGGCAACGTCAACTCCACGCACATCATGGGCAGCCGGATGCAGAACGGCATCGGCGGCTCGGGTGACTTCGCCCGCAACGCCTACATCTCCTGCTTCGTCACTCCCTCGACGGCCAAGGGCGGCGCGATCTCGTCCATCGTGCCGTTCGTCAGCCACGTCGACCACACCGAGCACGACACCCACGTCATCGTCACCGAGCAGGGGCTGGCCGACATGCGTGGTCTCGCCCCGCGCAAGCGGGCCAAGCTCATCGTCGAGAAGTGCGCCCACCCCTCGTACAAGCCGATGCTCGAGGAGTACACGGACCGGGCGGCCAAGGTGGCCAACGGTTCTCACACCCCGCACGACCTGGCGCAGGCCCACGAGTGGCACCGTCGCTTCCTCGCCGAGGGCACGATGGTCCCCTCCTGACCCGCCGACCCGGCATCGAGAAACGCCCCGCTTCCCAGATCTGGGGAGCGGGGCGTTTCTCGCGCCCGGCCTGGCCGCGGGGTCACGGCGAGGCGGGGGCTGCCTCAGACCTGGGCGTCGTGGTGTGTGCGGGTGCGCAGGAGCGAGGCCACGGTCGTCACGGCGAGGATGACCACGATGGCGCCGAGCGACACGGTGATCGGGATCTCGGGGATCTGGTGCAGGGGCTGTCCACCGTTGATGAACGGCAGCGAGTTCTCGTGCAGGGCGTGGAGCACGAGCTTGACACCGATGAAGCCCAGGAGGACCGACAGCCCCAGGCTGAGGTACACCAGACGCTTGAGCAGGCCGCCGATGAGGAAGTACAGCTGACGCAGGCCCATGAGCGCGAACACGTTGGCGGTGAACACGATGTAGGGCTCCGAGGTGAGCCCGAAGATGGCGGGGATGGAGTCGAGCGCGAACATCAGGTCGGTGGTGCCCAGGGCCAGGATCGTGATGAACATCGGCGTCGCGACCCGCTTTCCGTCGATCCGACCGAAGAGGCGGGTGCCGAACTCCCACGACGTCGTCGCTCGGAAGCGTCGTTCGACGAACCGGAGGAAGGCGTTCTCCTTGAACTCCTCGTCCTCGTCCTCGTCCCCCATGCCCTCCTTGGCGAGCTTGACCGCCGTGTAGATGAGGAAGGCACCGAACAGGTAGAAGACCCAGGTGAACTGCTCGATGAGCGCCGAACCGGCGGCGATGAAGATGCCGCGCAGGAAGATGGCGATCATGATGCCGGCGAGCAGGGCGGCCTGCTGGTACTTCTCGGGGACACCGAACTTCGTCATGATGATGATGAAGACGAACAGGTTGTCCACGGACAGCGAGTACTCCGTCAGCCAGCCGGCGAAGAACTGCGTCGCGTAGTCCCCGCCGGCGAAGATCCCGATGCCGATCCCGAAGAGGATGGCGCCACCGATGAATGCGGCCAGCCATTTGGCGCACTCGGCCATGCTCGGCTTGTGCGGACGGCGGGCGATGACCAGCACGTCGACGATGAGGAATGCGGGGACGCCCGTCAGTGTGACGATCCAGACCCACAACGGGATGGTCATGAGGCGAGTGCCTTCCGAGGCGGACGATGGAGGTCTGTCAGACCCCGGAGTCGGACCGGCACGCGCGCGATGCCGCCTCGCGAGGAGGGGTCGGTTCGTGGTGTCGGGTCACCGGGCGGGGGTGTTCCCCTCCAAGGACAGTTGAGTGTGCCACACGATGTCGGGGTGATCTGCCGGGCCTCAGCGGGTCGCCGCGTTCATCTGACGGAGTTCCTTCTTGAGGTCGGAGACCTCGTCGCGCAGCCGCGCGGCGAGTTCGAAGTGGAGGTCCTCGGCCGCCTGGTGCATCTGCGCGGTGAGGTCCTGGATGAGAGTGGCCAGGTCACCGGCCGCGGACGGGATCTCGCGCCGCTCGTTGTCGGCGGCCCGTCCTCGGCCCTTGCCCCGCGACTGGACCCGCCCGCTGCCCATGAGGGCCTCGGTGTCGGCGTCCTCGCGACGCAGTTGATCGGTGATGTCGGCGATCTTCTTGCGCAACGGCGTCGGGTCGATGCCGTGCTCGGTGTTGTAGGCGATCTGCTTCTCTCGACGACGGCGCGTCTCGTCGATCGCCGACTCCATCGAGGGCGTGACCGAGTCGGCGTACATGTGGACCTGACCGGACACGTTGCGGGCCGCCCGGCCGATCGTCTGGATGAGGCTGCGGGCCGAGCGCAGGAAGCCCTCCTTGTCGGCGTCGAGGATGGACACCAGGGACACCTCCGGCAGGTCGAGGCCCTCGCGCAGGAGGTTGATGCCGACGAGGACGTCGTACTCGCCCAGGCGCAGCTCGCGCAGGAGCTCGACCCGGCGGAGGGTGTCGACCTCGGAGTGCAGGTAGCGGACCCGCACCCCCTTGTCGAGCAGGTAGTCGGTCAGGTCCTCGGCCATCTTCTTGGTGAGGGTGGTGACGAGGACCCGCTCGTCGCGCTCGGTGCGCAGCGTGATCTCGTGCAGCAGATCGTCGATCTGCCCCTTGGTGGGTTTGAGCACGACCTCGGGGTCGATCAGCCCGGTGGGGCGGATGATCTGCTCGACCACGCCGCCGCCGGCCTTGGCCATCTCGTAGTCCCCCGGCGTCGCCGACAGGTACACGGTCTGGCCGATGCGCTCGAGGAACTCCTCCCACTTGAGTGGGCGGTTGTCCATGGCGCTGGGCAGCCGGAACCCGTGGTCGACGAGGGTGCGCTTGCGGCTCATGTCGCCCTCGTACATCGCCCCGATCTGCGGCACGGTGACGTGGGACTCGTCGATGACCAGCAGGAAGTCCTCGGGAAAGTAGTCGAGCAGACAGTTGGGGGCACTCCCCCGCGGTCGTCCGTCGATGTGCAGCGAGTAGTTCTCGATGCCCGAGCAGGCCCCGACCTGCCGCATCATCTCGATGTCGTAGGTGGTGCGCATGCGCAGGCGCTGCGCCTCGAGCAGCTTGTTCTGCTGTTCGAGTTCTTCGAGACGGCGCTGGAGCTCGGATTCGATGCCCGCGATGGCGCGATCCATGCGCTCGGGACCGGCCACGTAGTGCGAGGCCGGGAAGACGTACATCTCGCTCTCCTCGGCGACGACCTCGCCGGTGAGCGGGTGGAGGGTGTAGAGCCGTTCGATCTCGTCGCCGAAGAACTCGACGCGCACCGCGAGCTCCTCGTACATGGGGATGATCTCGACGGTGTCTCCGCGGACGCGAAAGGTGCCGCGGGTGAAGGCGTGGTCGTTGCGGGTGTACTGCATCTCGACGAACCGGCGCAGCAGGTCGTCGCGTGAGATCTCGTCGCCGACCTTGAGCCGCACCATGCGGTCCACGTATTCCTGCGGCGTGCCGAGGCCGTAGATGCACGACACCGAGGCCACCACGATGACGTCACGCCTGGTCAGCAGGGAGTTGGTGGCCGAGTGCCGCAGCCTTTCGACCTCGTCGTTGATCGAGCTGTCCTTCTCGATGTAGGTGTCCGTCTGCGGGACGTACGCCTCGGGCTGGTAGTAGTCGTAGTAACTGACGAAGTACTCGACCGCGTTGTGCGGCAGGAGTTCGCGGAACTCGTTGGCCAACTGCGCGGCGAGGGTCTTGTTGGGCGCCATGACCAGCGTGGGCCGCTGCACCTGCTCGATGAGCCATGCCGTGGTGGCGGACTTGCCGGTGCCGGTGGCACCGAGCAGCACCACGTCCTGCTCGCCGTCGTTGATGCGCCGGGCGAGCTCGGTGATCGCCTTCGGCTGGTCGCCGCTCGGAGAGAACTCCGAGACCACCTCGAACGGGGCTACGCGTCGCTGCAGATCTGTGGTGGGCCGCATGCCGACAACGGTAGACCCGCCCACCGACAACCCTTCACCCGCGGACGCGCGCCACCCCGCACCAGGACGCGATCAGGGCACGGGGAGGCGCCGCATGAGGGCGAGGTAGACGAGGACGAGCACGACGGCCGTCACGGCGGCCGTCGCTGCACCCAGGGGGATCGACAACCCCGGGAGGCTGAAGACGAGGAGTGCCGCCAGCGGCAGCGCCACGAAGATCAGCACGAGCACCCAGCCGGACAGGCGCAGGCACACCGTGGCCCCGACGAGGACCAGGAGCATCGCCAGCGCCAGCGCGATCAGGGCCGGAGTGGCCGCGACCAGCGTCCACCACCAGAACCCGGGGTCGGTCGGGGCCGACACCACCGCCGTCAGCGCGGTGACCAGCACGACGAAGGCCAGCATCGCGGCGAGGGTCCCCAGGGTGGCGACGGCCACGACGCGGCGGGTGACGCCCAGCTCGATGAGCGGGCGGGTCAACGTCCACGGCAGCGATGCCGCGAGAGCGACCGCACCCCACCCGGTTCCGATCGGGACGAGGAACGTCAGGCCTCGAACGACGACCCCGGTACTCCTCGCCTCGACGCCCAGCCACACGCCGTCCACGGTCGAGCCCGGCCCGGCGAGGCCCCACCCCTGCCAGCGCCCGATGAGGAACACCGCCAGGACGCACGCCGTCGTCACGCCCGCGTACCACAGAAGCTGGCCCAGGGCGCCGGAACTCAAGGTCGCCAGCGTGGGGAGGAATCGCCCGCGCGACGACGTGGGCACGCTCGTGGATCCGGTGGCGCTCATGGCGTGACCTCCGTGTCGGTCTGAGGGTCGGTCCGCGTGTCCGTGAGGGAGACGAGGACATCGGTGAGGGAGGGCAGTCCGGCGCCGACGGCATGTTCGGCGCGGACGGTGTCGACGTCGCCGGAGGCGAGGATGCGGCCGCGGTGCACCACGACGACGTCCTCGACGACCTGCTCGATCTCCTCCAGGAGATGGGAGGAGAGGACGATCGTGCGGGGGTGCCGGGTGTAGTCGGCGAGGACCTCCTCGTAGAACCACCGACGGGCCACCGCGTCGAGCCCGAGGTGCACCTCGTCGAGGAGGGTGACCTCGGCCCGCGACGCCAGCGCGAGGGCGATGCGCAGCGCCGAGCGTTGCCCCGTCGACAGCCGTGAGGGCCACTTGTGGTCCGGGACGTCGAAGCGGCGCAGGAGTCGCTCGAAGGTCTGCTCGTCCCACTGGGGGCGGAACGTGCGATGCAGCCCGACGACGCTGCGCAGCGTGAGGTTCTCCAGGCCGGAGCCCCGATCGCGCATGAGGCACACCTGGGCGACGGCGTCGGGGTCCTCCCAGAGGGGCCGGCCGCCGAGACGGACGGTGCCGTGCTGGGGCCGCATCAGCGCGGCGCCGAGACGGCAGAGGGTCGACTTTCCGGCCCCGTTGCGTCCGACGAGCCCGGTGATCACGCCGGGGCGGATCGTCAGGTCGACGCTGTCGAGTGCCGTGGTGGAGCCGAATCGGTGGGTCACGCCGTCGAACTCGATGCCTGTGGTCATCGCTCCCCCTGTGCCTGCTCTGCCTGCTGGATGTGGCTGACGACCTCTGCCGTCGTGATGCCGAGGTCGTGTGCCTCGGCGAGAACGGGACGGAGGACCTCGTCCCAGAAGGTGGCCCGACGCCGGAGGCGGAGCCGTTCGCGCGCCCCGTCGGAGACGAACATCCCGAGCCCCCGCCGCTTGTGCAGGAGGTCTTCGTCGACGAGCAGGGTCATGGCCTTCGCGGCGGTGGCGGGGTTGATCCGGTAGGTCGTCGCGTACTGCGTCGTCGACATCACCTGCTCCCCGTCGGCGAGTTCTCCGGCGAGGATCGAGCGCCGGATGCCGTCGGCGATCTGGAGATAGATGGGTGATCGGTTGTCGAACGGATCCATCCCGCCTCCTTGGTTCGTTACTCCACTAATGAACCAGAGAAGAGGCGAAAGCGCAACCCCCTCCACGCCGAAACCGGAGGGTGGCGTCGGTGTCGACGCCACCCTCCGGTCTCAGGGGGTGTTCGAGCGGGGTGCGAGCAGGGTTCGGGTCAGTCGTGCCAGCCGGTGCGCTGGGCCCAGGACTGCATCCGGGGCCAGACCTCGCTGAACCACGGGGCCTTGGCGGCGGCGTAGTCGGCGGTCGAGGCGTGCTCGGCGGCCAGGTCCTCCTTGACCCGTGCGTACTCGTCGCGGGCCGACTCGTCGCCGCGCAGCCAGTCGCGGAACAGCAGGGCGTACTGCCAGCCGGCGCTCTCCAGTTCGCGCACGTGGATGTGGGTGACCCGGCCGGGGTCGCACGAGCCGTGGAACCGCTTGACCCACAGCGAGGGGTCGGGCAGGTCGTCGGTGGGGTGATCCATGCGGTAGTCCTCCACGCGGGGGAACCCGGCGCGCGCGAGGGCCTCGACGAACTCGGGATCGTCGGCCTCGCGCAGGTCACGCACACCGACCTGCAGGTCGATGACGTCCTTGCCGCCCATCCCGGGGACGCTCGTGGAGCCGACGTGCTCGATCTGCGGGGCCCGCTCGCCCAGCGCCCGACAGACGCGGGCCATGAGGCGCGAGCCCTGCGCCTCCCAGTCGGGGTCGTAGTCCGCGACGACCGGGGTCGAGGGGCGTCGCAGGATCGATCCCGAGCGCACGTTCTGCTCGAACGGCACGAGACGATCGCGCCACAGCGCGTCGACCTGCGCGAACAGCTCCTCCTCGGCGCCCTCGTTGTCGAGGAGGACGTCGGCGGCGGCCCGGCGGGCACCGTCGGAGGCCTGGTGATCCATCCGAGCGCGCGCATCCGATTCGGGCACGCCGCGCCCGACGAGACGCTCGAGCCGCACCGCCGTGCTCGCGTGCACGACGACGGCGAGGTGGTACCGGTCGCCCATGTGCTTCTCCACGAGCAGCGGCACGTCGTGGACGACGATCGCGTCGTCCGGCGCGGCGGCGAACAACTCGGTCGTGCGGGCGGCGATGAGCGGATGCGTGATCTCCTCGAGGTCGGCGTGCGCGTTGGCGTCGCCGAAGACCTTGCCCGCCAACGCGGCCCGGTCCAGCGATCCGTCGTCGGCGAGCACGTCGTCACCGAACCGCTCCGTCACCCGCGACAGCCCTTCGCTGCCGGGGACGAGCACCTCCCGGGCCACCGCGTCGGCGTCGACGACCACCGCGCCGAGGTCTCGCAGCCGACGTGCGACCGTCGACTTGCCCGATCCGATTCCGCCCGTGAGGCCCACGCTCAACATGACGTCACTCTAGGAGACGGGGACCGATCGCGGGACGAGAGCTCACCAGGAGTCCCGAGCCGACCTGCGGCGGGGCCTGCGCCCGCCGCCGGCCGACTGCGCCGAAGCGCTGCCGTCGCCGACCCCCGCCGGTAGGCTCGATGAACGGAACCCCACCTAGAGGCGATGAGGTCGATGACGACCGACACCCCGGGCACCACGTCCACCGGCACCCTGACGGAGCCCGCAGCGGGCCCGCACACGACCGTCGCCGAGCAGGAGGTCGACGTCGTCGTCGTCGGCGCCGGAACCGGCATGCTGGCGGCGCTCACCGCCGCGGAGGCGGGACTGTCCGTCCTCGTCGTGGAGAAGTCGGAGTACGTCGGCGGCTCGACGGCACTGTCCGGCGGCGGGTTCTGGATCCCCACCAACCCGTTGCTGCGCGAGGCCGGCGTGGCCGACTCGACGGAGCGCGTGCGCGAGTACCTCACTGCCGTCATCGACGGGGAGACCCTGCCCGAGCGGTGGGGCACGTTCGTCGAGCACGGCCCGGCGGCCGTCGAGACGTTGCGCCGCACGACGCCGCTGTCGTTCCTGCACATGGCCGATTACGCCGACTACTTCCCCGAGCTGCCCGGCGGGTCGGCCACGGGCCGGGCGATGGAACCGTCGCCCTTCGACGCCCGCACGCTCGGCGAGCGACGGGCCCACATCCGTCCGCCCGCCATGGCGGCGCCGATCCCCATGCCGATCACCGGCCGCTCGTACCGCTGGGTCAACCTCGTCGCCCGCCACCCCCGGGGCCTGTTCACGTCGGCCAAGCTCGTCGCCATGGGCGTGGGCGGCCTGGCGCTCAGGCGCGAGTACATCGCCGGCGGTGGCGCTCTGGCCGCAGGCCTCTAAGCGGGCCTTCTCGCCGCTGGTGTGCCGGTGTGGCGCAACACCCCGTTGACCGGCCTGCTCGTGGAGGACGACCGGGTGCGCGGGGTCCACGTGACCCGCGACGGCGCGCCGGTGACCGTCCGTGCCTGCCGCGGCGTGTTGCTCTCGGCCGGTGGTTTCGACCGCGACGAGACGATGCGTCACACCTACCAGTCCGACAAGCTCGACACCGACTGGTGTCTGGGCTCCCCAGCCTCACCGGCGACACCATCCGGATCGCCCAGGAGCAGACGGGCGCCGACCTCGCCTTCATGGAGGAGGCCTGGTGGTTCCCCGCGATCCCGGTCCCCGGCCCGATGCCCGGTGTGCTGCTCGCCGAGCGGTCCCTGCCGGGCCAGATCATCGTCGACCAGGACGGCGACCGCTTCATGAACGAGGCGGTCAACTACATGACGGCCGGGCAGATCCTCATCCGCAAGGAGTTGCCGGTCTGGATGATCTTCGACCAGCGCTACCGCAACCGGTACGTGTTCGGCGGGGGCGTCTTCCCGCGTCAGGCGCTGCCCCGCACGTGGTACGACGCCGGGATCGCCCACAAGGCCGACACGCTCACCGAACTCGCCACGGCGGTGGGTCTGCCCCACCTCGTGGCCACCGTCGAGCGGTTCAACCTGCTCGCGGCGTCGGGGCGTGACGACGACTTCCAGCGCGGCGCCAGCGCCTACGACCGCTACTACGGCGACCCGACGGTCACCCCCAACCCGTGCCTGGGCCCGATCGACGCCGGCCCGTTCTACGCCGTCCAGGTCGTGCCCGGAGACCTGGGGACCTGCGGTGGGGTCCGCGCCGACGGCCTGGCGCGGGCGCTGCGCCCCGACGGCTCGGTCATCGAGGGCCTCTACGCCTCCGGCAACGCCGCGGGCAACGCCTTCGGTCGGGTCTATCCGGGTCCGGGTGCCACGATCGGACAGGGCCTCACCTACGGCTACATCGCCGCCCGCCACGCGGCTGGCGCCCTGTCGTAGAGCGCCACCGCGCGGTCCCGGTCAGAGCGGGTGGCCGGGACCCGACAGGGATCTGCCCCGGCCACCTCCTCAACCGGGCGACATGGGGCGCTCATGGAATGAGACCTGGATACACGTCACAGGGCAGTCACGCCCGGTAGCTCTGACTCAACCTTCGGCCACTGTTCGCGTCACGCTCACCAGGAGGGCACCGTTGGTCGTTCCAGGCCACCCATCGATATGCGACCCGTCCACCTGTACGTGGTCCCCAGACGCCGTCCCGACTCCGGCGAAGTCAGGGGATTCTCCGCTCAGGGAGTAGCCGATCTCGGACAACCCGGCCCTCAAGAGAGCGCTCACTTCGGAGGGTTCTCGACCTCCGTCCATCGGGCCAACGATGGAGATCGTTTCCACCGTGAGGTCGTGGCTGGAGCCTGCCGTCACGTGCCCACCGTTCAACTCCGGCACCACGTAGGCGGCCCCAGGGAATCCGGGCAGCACGGTCGGGAGGGCTGTCAATCCCGCCCGGCGGAGGACCTTCTCCAGGTCCAGGAGGGAGGTCGGCCAGCCGGACTCGTTGATGACTTCGAGGATCTTCAGTGGTCCTGATTCGATTCCTGCGGAACTCACGCTGACGTCCTTTGCGCTCGCATCGAAGGGGAAGATGAATCCCCGAGCGTGATAGTCACACCAACGATACGCAGAACGAGCGTTCAGTTCCCGTCGGCTGGGTCCTGGAGCGCACCAACTCTCCCACGCCGGCATCCAGCTCAAACCCGGAAACAGCGCGCCACAGTCGGTCAACCAACCACGGCAACCCTCATCCCGACGACACGCGGGCGGTGGTCCGTCCGACCGTGAACGCGGCCTGCGTGCGGGTGTCGGTGCAGGTCACCTGATCCGCGCTCGCCCGGCATTCGATGCCTTGCGTCTGCATCGACGACCCGGGAGTCATCGCCGCCGACCGTCGCCCGTCCACGGTCACGGTCGCGTCCCAGCCGAGCCGGTGCCACGAGGTGAGCGCGGAGCCGAGCGCCGCCAGCTCCGGCCCCTGTTCGCCGGCGCACGTCTGGATGGCGCGGCCCTGGTTGAGCAGGAACGTGCGTCCGTAGGGCCGGTCGCCGCAGCCCTGCTCGGTCGCGGTCGGTGACGGCGCGGCGCCGGTCGTGGTCGACGTGTCGGAGGGGACGCTCGTCGGCGTCTGCGGTGCCGGACTCGTCGGCGCGGGAGAGGGCGGTGGCCGCCAGGTGGTCTGCGAGACGTCGCACCAGGCGATCGTGGGGTGCATGACGCAGTGGACGTTGCCGTCGGAGGTCATGAACGTCCCGGTGTCCACCGTCACCGTGCGCGGCCCCGAGGCGGTCTCCTCGTCCTCGACCGTGAGCGCCCCGTCCGTCCACGAGACCGTTCCCTGGTACTGAGTGCCCCGCCCGGCCGGATCGTCGAAACCCGTCCACTCGACCCGCACCTCGCCGCCGACCGTGCGCAGTGCGCGGACCACCGCCAGCTTCTCGTCCTGCACGGTGCTCAGATCGAGCGCCGCCGCCGGCATCGCGGGGCCGGTGTAGAGCACGAGGTGATCCGGGCGCGGTTGCCCGGCGACCGTGCAGCTGAGCACCCCGACGAGGTCCAGCGCACCGTCCCCGGTGATGTCGACGCGCACCGGCGCCACGGGCGCCATCTGCGAGTTGTACCCCTCGGTGACCTGCAGGACGGTGTGGGTGTCCCCCGACCGGCTCTTGTACCCGGTGAGGTGGTGTTCGGGCAGGCCGCACGCGGCGGGCGCTGACCGGATCGCCTCGGGGATGACGTCGACACCGGTCGTCGCCGGCGCACTCGGCGCCGTGCTCATCGGAAAGGCCGTCGGCACGGGCGGGAGGATCGCGGGCTCCTCGGGGGTCGTGGTCGGCCTCGCGCAGGCAGCCAGGAGCAGACAGGCGAGCAGCACGCCAAGGCGGCCCGAACTGCGGCTCATGGTCCCTCCCGTCGGCAGACACCACCCTCTACGGCCGACCCGCCGTGCACCTGAGCAGGATTCACGAGACTGCGACCCACGACGAACACCCCGACACACGACGACGGGCCCCTTCCGTATCGGAAGGGGCCCGTCGTCACCGGCAAAGACCGGTCAGCGGTGAACCGCTCAGTTGCCGGTCAGCTTCTCACGCAGAGCAGCCAGCGCCTCGTCGGAGGCGAGGGTGCCCTCGCTGGTCGGAGCCTGCGTCTCGGTCGCGCCCCCGGAGGAGTACGACGTCGTCGTCTCGGCGCCACCGGAGGCAGCGGCCTCGGCGTCGGCCTTGAGGGCCTCGTCGACCTGGGCGCGGTGCGCCTCCCAGCGGGCGTGGGCCTCGGCGTACTGCCGCTCCCAGCGCTCGCGAGCCTCCTCGTGGCCCTCGAGCCACTCGTTGGTCTCGGGGTCGAAGCCCTCGGGGTACTTGTAGTTGCCCTGCTCGTCGTACTCGGCAGCCATGCCGTAGAGCGTCGGGTCGAACTCCGAGGAGGCGACCGCGGCGTCGTTGGCCTGCTTGAGCGACAGCGAGATCCGGCGACGCTCGAGGTCGATGTCGATGACCTTGACGAAGATCTCGGTGCCGACGGTGACGACCTGCTCGGGCAGTTCGACGTGACGCTCGGCGAGCTCGGAGATGTGCACCAGGCCCTCGATGCCGTCGTCGACGCGCACGAACGCACCGAACGGGACGAGCTTGGTGACCTTGCCCGGCACGACCTGCCCGATGGCGTGGGTGCGGGCGAAGTGCTGCCACGGGTCTTCCTGCGTCGCCTTGAGCGACAGGGAGACGCGCTCGCGGTCCATGTCGACGTCGAGGACCTCGACCGTGACCTCCTGGCCGACCTCGACGACCTCGGAGGGGTGGTCGATGTGCTTCCAGGACAGCTCGGAGACGTGGACGAGACCGTCGACGCCACCGAGGTCGACGAACGCACCGAAGTTGACGATCGAGGACACGACGCCGCTGCGGACCTGGCCCTTGCCGAGCTCCTGCAGGAAGCTCGTGCGGACCTCGGACTGCGTCTGCTCCAGCCACGCACGGCGCGAGAGGACGACGTTGTTGCGGTTCTTGTCGAGCTCGATGATCTTGGCCTCGATCTCCTTGCCCACGTAGGGCTGGAGGTCGCGGACGCGGCGCATCTCGACCAGCGAGGCCGGGAGGAAGCCGCGCAGGCCGATGTCGAGGATGAGGCCACCCTTGACGACCTCGATGACGGTGCCGGTGACGACGCCGTCCTCTTCCTTGACCTTCTCGATGGTCCCCCAAGCGCGCTCGTACTGCGCACGCTTCTTGGACAGGATCAGCCGACCTTCCTTGTCCTCCTTCTGGAGGACCAGGGCTTCGACCTCGTCGCCGACGCCGACGACCTCGGAGGGGTCGACGTCGTGCTTGATGGACAGCTCGCGCGAGGGGATGACGCCCTCGGTCTTGTAGCCGATGTCGAGGAGGACCTCGTCGCGGTCGACCTTGACGATGACTCCTTCGACGATGTCTCCGTCGTTGAAGTGCTTGATGGTCGCATCGATGGCGGCGAGGATGTCTTCCTCGGATCCGATGTCGTTGATCGCGATCTCGGGGTGGCTGACAGTCATGTAGTGGGGACTCCGATGTGGACAGGTGGTCGGGGGGCACGGCGCACGCCGACGCCCTCGAATGGACAGGTGTGAACATGGTGTCGTACTCGTGATCGATCCGACGGGTTCGTCGAACGAACCCGTCGAGGTCGGAGGTGTGGTGACCGACCGACTGTTCGACCACGCGCGCCCGTGGACACAGCGGGCATGCCCGTCGAGTCTACCCAGTGCGTCGGGATCCCGTAAAGCCGATACCCACACCGCAGAATTGGTCAGATGACGAGCGACTCGCCCACCGGGCACACCGGGTATACCGGACACGCCGAGCACGCCGGACGAGGAGCCGGTGCCCCGCCGGCCGCCGAGGACGAGACCCGCGACGCCAATCGGCGGTGGTGGGACGCCGAGGCCGCCGACTACTACGCCGAGCACGGCACCTTTCTCGGCGACGACGATCTCGTCTGGGGCCCGGAGGGCGTCACCGAGGACGACCTCGGTCTGCTGGGAGACCTGGAGGGCCGGACCGTCCTGGAGTTCGGCGCCGGCGCCGCGCAGGGCGCGCGGTACGCGGCGCGGGCGGGAGCGCGGGTCGTCGCGAGCGACCTGTCGGCCGCCATGCTCGAGCAGGCGCGACGCATCGACGGCCGCACTCCCGACGGCCCGGGCCTCCCGCTGGTCCAGGCGGACGCATGCGCGCTCCCCTTCGCCGACGCGTCCTTCGACCTCGTCTTCTCGGCCTACGGGGCGGTGCCGTTCGTCGCCCACAGCGCCGGACTCCTGCGTGAGTGCGCCCGGGTGCTGCGGCCGGGCGGCCGGTTGGTGTTCTCCACGACCCACCCGATCCGGTGGGCGTTCCCCGACGTCCCCGGCGAGGCCGGCCTCACCGCCTCGATGTCGTACTTCGACCGCACGCCCTACACCGAACGCACGGGGCGACGCCTGGAGTACGCCGAGCACCACCGCACCCTCGGCGACCGGGTCCGGGAGATCACGGCCGCCGGTCTGCACCTCGTCGACCTCGTCGAACCCGAGTGGCCCGAGACCACCACCGACACCTGGGGCGGCTGGAGCCCGCTGCGGGGGCGCCTCATCCCCGGGACAGCGATCTTCGTCTGCGTGCGGGCTCCGGCCTGCGAACCGTGAGGATCGTGTCCGGATTCGGTCGATCTGGCTGAACTGGCCGACACGGACGGCACGGACGTTCCATCATGGCAACCGTGACCAGCAACGTGAAGAAGCTCCCCTCAGACATCGAGATCGCCCGCAACGCCCACCTCGCTCCCCTGACCGAGGTCGCCGCCAAGGTCGGCATCGACGAGTCGGACCTCGTTCCCTACGGCCGGCACGTGGCCAAGGTGGAACTCGAGGTCATCGAGAAGATGGCCGACCGCCCGGACGCCAAGTACGTCGTCGTCACCGCCATCACGCCCACCCCGCTGGGTGAGGGCAAGACGACGACGGCCGTCGGCCTGGCCCAGGGGCTGGCCAGGATCGGTCGCAAGCCGGTCCTCGCGCTCCGTCAGCCGTCGCTCGGGCCGGTCTTCGGGATCAAGGGCGGCGCCGCGGGTGGCGGGTACAGCCAGGTCGTGCCCATGGAGACCCTCAACCTCCACCTGACGGGTGACTTCCACGCCATCACCGCGGCCCACAACCTGCTGGCCGCGATGGTCGCCAACCACCTGCACTTCGGCAACGAACTGGGTCTGGACGACATCCAGTGGCGCCGGGTCATGGACATGAACGACCGGTCGCTGCGTCACATCATCGAGGGCTGCGGCGCGAAGACCGACGGCGTCACGCGACAGACGGGCTTCGACATCACCGCCGCCTCCGAGGTCATGGTCATCATGGCCCTGGCCACGTCGTTGGCCGACCTGCGCAAGCGCCTCGGCCGCATCGTCGTCGGCTTCACCACGGCGAAGAAGCCGGTCACCGCGGAGGAGATCGGGGCGGCCGGCGCCATGGCGGCGCTGCTCAAGGACGCGCTCATGCCCAACCTCATGCAGACGCTGGAGAACACGCCCGCGTTCATCCACACGGGTCCGTTCGGCAACATCGCCATCGGCAACTCCTCGATCATCGCCGACCGCGTCGGCATCAAGGCCGGTGACATCCTGCTCACCGAGGCCGGATTCGCGGCCGACATGGGCGCCGAGCGGTTCTTCAACGTCAAGTGCCGCGCGGCCGGGTTGACTCCCCAGGCGGCGGTGCTCGTCGCCACGGTCCGGGCGCTGAAGTCCCACTCCGGTCGCTACGAGGTCAAGGCGGGCAAGCCGCTGCCCGAGGGGATGCTGCAGGAGAGCCCCGAGGACGTCGAGGCCGGGTGCGAGAACCTCGTCAAGCACATCCAGATCATCCGCGACTTCGGTGTGCAGCCGGTCGTGGCCATCAACGCGTTCCCGACCGACTTCGACTCCGAGCACGACGTCATCCGTCGCACGGCCGAGAAGATGGGGGCGCGGGTCGCGGTGTCCACTCACGTCGCCGACGGTGGCGAGGGCGCCATGGAGCTCGCCCGCACGGTCGTGGAGGCCTGCGAGGACGAGGTCCACTTCACCCCCACCTACGAGTTCGAGGACTCCCTGGAGGAGAAGATCACCAAGATCGCGACCAAGGTGTACGGCGCCGACGGCGTCGAACTGTCACCCGCCGCGGCCAAGTCGCTCAAGCTGTACAGCGACCAGGGATACGGCCACCTGCCCGTGCTCATCGCCAAGACGCAGATGTCGCTGTCGCACGACGCCTCCCTCAAGGGCGCCCCGACCGGGTGGACGCTGCCGGTCCGGGAGGTCCGCCTCGCCGCCGGCGCCGGCTACGTCTACGCCATCTGCGGAAACATGATGACGATGCCGGGCCTGTCGAAGTCCCCGGCCGCCATGCGCATCGACATCGACGACGAGGGCAACGTCCAGGGCCTGTTCTGATCCGTCGGCGGGACGGAGGTGCGCCGTCACACGCGTGGAAGCGGTGTTGTCGGAGGTCAGTGTTCGGCGTCCTGCCAGGTGTCGCCGGTGCCGATGTTGACGTCGAGGGGGACGTCGAGTTCTGCCGCGCCGCCCATGCGCTCACGCACGAGTTCGGCCACCTTCTCGCGCTCGCCGGGGGCGATCTCGAGGACGAGTTCGTCGTGCACCTGCAGCAACACGCGTGAGGCGAATCCGCCTGCGGTCAGGGCCTCGTCGACCCCCAGCATGGCGACCTTGATGATGTCGGCCGCGGACCCCTGGATCGGGGCGTTGAGCGCCATGCGCTCGGCCATGTCGCGGCGTTGCCGGTTGTCCGAGGCGAGGTCGGGAAGGTACCGGCGGCGGCCGAGCATCGTCTCGGTGTAGCCGACGGCGCGGGCGTCGTCGACGACCTGCCGCAGGTAGTCGCGCACCCCGCCGAACCGGAGGAAGTACTCGTCCATGAGCGCCTTGGCCTCGGCGGAGGGGATGGCCAACTGCTTGGACAGACCGAACGCCGACAGGCCGTAGGCGAGCCCGTACGACATCGCCTTGACCTTGCTGCGCATGGCGGCCGTGACGTCGGCCGGCTCGACCCCGAAGACCCGGCTGCCGACGAATCGGTGCAGGTCCTCCCCCGTGCGGTAGGCCTCGATGAGGCCGGCATCGCCGGAGAGGTGCGCCATGATGCGCATCTCGATCTGGCTGTAGTCGGCCGACATCAACGTCTCGAAACCCTGGCCCACGACGAACACCGACCGGATGCGGCGGCCCTCGTCGGTGCGGATCGGGATGTTCTGCAGGTTGGGGTCGGTGGAGGAGAGCCGGCCCGTGGCCGCGATCGTCTGCTGATAGGTGGTGTGGATGCGGCCGTCGTCGGCCACCGACTTGATGAGCCCCTCGGTCGTCACCCGCAGCCGCGAGGCGTCGCGGTGCCGCAGCAGCGCCTCGAGGAAGGGGTGCTCGGTCTTGACGAACAGGTCGGCCAGGGCATCGGCGTCGGTGGTGTAGCCCGTCTTCGTCTTCTTGGTCTTGGGCATCGACAACTCGTCGAAGAGCACGACCTGCAACTGCTTGGGCGAGCCGAGGTTGACCTCATGCCCGATGGCCTCGTACGCGTCGGACTGCGCCTGGGCCACCTTGGTGGCGAAGTGCGACTCCAGCCCCTCGAGCGCGTCGGTGTCGACCGCGATCCCGACCCGTTCCATCTGCGCCAGTACCCCCACCAGGGGCAGCTCCACGCCGGCCATCAGCTCCCGGCCACCGGACTCCTCGACCTTCTCGGCCAGTGCCTTCCAGAGGTCGAGCACGGCGCGGGCGCGGCTCATCGCCGTCCTGGCCTCCAGGTCGTCCGCCCCCAGGGAGAAGTCGAGCGTGCCCTGGCCGTGACTCTCACTCTCGGGGGCCAGGAGCTCACGGCGCAGATACCGCACCGTGAGGTCGGCGAGGTCGTAGCTGCGCTGGTCGGGCCGCACGAGATAGGCGGACAACGCGGTGTCGCCGGCGATGCCCGCGGGCAGCCATCCGCGCTCGGTGCACATGCGGATGGCGGGTTTGGCGTCGTGGAACACCTTGGGCCGCGCCGGGTCCGTCAGCCACGCCCCCACGGCCTCCTCCGCCGCCGGGTCGAGGTCGGCCACCCGGATGAACGCGACGGCGTCCTCCGCCTCACCCGCGATCGCGAACGCCTCCACGTCTCCGGCGCCCTTGGCCCACGTGCCCAGCACCTCCACGCCCACAGCGGCACCGGCGCCCGCGTGCGTGGTCAGCCACGCCGGGACCTCCGCGGCGTCGAGCACGACACCCTCGACCGCCAGGGCCTCCCCGCCTCCTCCTGCGGAGCCTCGAACGTCGCGAAGAGGCGGTCGCGCAGCACACGGAACTCCAGGCTGTCGAAGACGCGGTGCACCTCCTCGCGGTCCCACGAGCCGCGCAGCAGGTCGTTCGGCCCGGCCTCCAGCGGCACCTCGTGCACCAGGGCGTTGAGGCGCCGGTTGCGCAGCACGTCGTCGAGGTGGGCGCGCAGGTTCTCCCCGGCCTTGCCCTTGATCGAGGTCACGTCGGCCACGATGCCCGTGAGGTCGCCGTACTGGCCCAGCCACTTGGCCGCCGTCTTGGGGCCGACGCCCGGCACTCCTGGCAGGTTGTCGGAGGACTCCCCCACCAGCGCCGCCAGGTCGGGGTAGCGCTCGGGGCGCACGCCGTACTTGGCCTCGATGGCGTCGGGGGTCATGCGGGCCAGCTCGGAGACGCCCTTGACCGGGTACAGCACGGTCACCCGGTCGTCGACGAGCTGGAAGGAGTCGCGGTCGCCGGTGACGACGAGCACCTCGTCGAAGCCCTCGGCCTTGGCCTGGGTGCACAGCGTGGCGATGATGTCGTCGGCCTCGTACCCCTCGACCTCGACGTGCCGGATGCGCAGGGCGTCGAGCACCTCCTTGAGCAGAGAGACCTGTCCCCGGAACTCATCGGGCGTCGCCGAGCGTGTGGCCTTGTACTCCGAGTACTCCTCGGTGCGGAACGTCTGCCGCGACACGTCGAACGCCACGCCGAGGTGTGTGGGCGCCTCGTCGCGCAGCACGTTGATGAGCATCGCCGTGAATCCGTAGACCGCGTTCGTGGTCTGCCCTGTGGTGGTCGAGAAGTTCTCGGCAGGGAGGGCGAAGAACGCGCGGTAGGCGAGAGAGTGTCCGTCGAGAAGGAGAAGTCGGCTCACGCATGCGAGCCTAGACGCACCCACCGACAGTCGATGCGCGCGTACGCCCGCGCGCCGAGGAGAGCCGCCGTGACCGATCGGACCACCCCACCCACCACCACCGACGACGCCCCGCAGGCACGGCTGGAGCGATCGGGGGCGCACGTGCAGGGGGACGGCTACACCGGCACCCTCATGGAGCGGATGGGCATCGACATCACCGAGGTCTCCCCCGACGGCGCTCGCGGCACGATGCCCGTCGAGGGCAACGTGCAGCCCTACGGGATCCTCCACGGCGGGGCCAGCGCCGTCCTGGCCGAGACCCTCGGCTCCTACGCCGCGTCGGTCCACGCCGGTGACGAACGCGCCGCCGTCGGCATCGAACTCAACTGCACCCATCACCGCGCCGCCCGCTCGGGCCTGGTGAGCGGAGTGGCCCGCGCGATCCATCGCGGGAACAGCGTGGCGACCTACGAGATCGTCATCGACGACGAGGCCGGCAAGCGCATCTGCACCGCCCGCCTCACCTGCCTGATCCGTCCGAAGCCCCCGGCCGCCTGAGGCGGCCGGCCGTCAGGAGAGCGGCGTCAGGAGAGCGGCGTCAGGAGTGCGCCGCGAGGACCTCGACGGCGGCGGCGCGTGACTGCTGGGCCCGCCGGCGACGCTGGAGGAGCAACTGGTCGACGCCACCGCGCGGTTCGGGGCCGCGCAGGCGCCGCATGAGGCTGCCGGTCTGGGCCACCCGCCGGGTGACGACCGCGGCGAATCCGAGTCGGGCCATGCTGCGGTTGGCGTCCTTGGCCTGGGTGAGCAGCGAGCATCCGACGTGGTCGACCCCGCGCTTGTGCGCGTACGTGGCGACCGCGGTCAACAACATGCGACCGACACCCTGCCCACGCACCGCGGGAACGACGTAGACGTCCTCGATGTTGAGGCAGGACACGTCGAGGTGGGCACTCATCGGTTGTGCCGACACCCAGGCGTACCCGGCGATCTCGCCGTCGACGACAGCCATGAGGACCGTGGCGTACTCGCGACTGATCGCCTCGGCGAACCGGCCCTCGTCCACGGCCCGGCGCGCCCCGTCGCGGGAGTGCACGAACTCGGCGCGACGCTCCACCCATAGCTCGGCGACGTGGCCGATGTCGTCGTGGGACATGGGGACGACGGATGTCTGTAGACGAGCCACGTGGGTCACCTCGGCAGGATGAGGACGAAGTCCCGCGCTCGGACCGGTGGCGGTGAGGGCGGCCGGGAACAGGGGTGGCCGACCGACTCCACCCGCGGAGGGAGCAGGGGAACGGGACGTTTCGATGTGAGCATAGTGGTCGGTCGTCCGACCAGGAAGCCAACCGGGCACATGTGATCCGCACGGCCGACGATCTCCTAGTCTTGCGCGCATGGACACGCCCTTCCCCGGCCTCGGGACCCTGGTCAACACCGTCGCCGTCGTCGCGGGTGCCCTCCTGGGAATGGCGGCCGGACACCGGCTTCCGGAGCCCACCAAACGCATCGTCACCGACTGCCTCGGCCTGGTCACCCTCCTGATGGCGGGATTGTCGGTCATGGCCGTGACGGACCCGGCGCTCTCGGCCGCCGTCGGATCCTCCGCCCCGGTGCTCATCGTCCTCGGCAGTCTGCTGCTCGGCGGCATCATCGGTTCGCTGCTGAAGGTCGAGGCCCGGCTGGAGTCCCTCGTGACCGTGGTCCGTCGCCGCCTGGCCCGCTCCCCCGTCGCCGAGCACGCCCCCTCCGACGCGGCACTCACGGTCACCGTGGAGCCGTCGGGGACTCCCGACCGCGACGGCGAACCCGGGCACGCCGGCAAGGACCGCTTCATCGAGGGCTGGCTCACCGCGACGCTGCTCTTCTGCGTGGGCCCGTTGACGATCCTCGGGTCCATCAACGACGGACTGGGACGCGGCATCGACCAACTCGCCGTGAAGTCGGCGCTCGACTTCTTCGCCGCGATCGCCTTCGCGTCGACCTTCGGGCTCGGGGTCCTGTTCTCGGCGGTCTCGGTGCTCGTCATCCAGGGCGGGCTGACGCTCGTGGGCGTGCTGCTGGGAGCGGTCATGCCCGACGCGCAGATCATGGCGTTGACAGCGACGGGCGGGCTCATGCTCGTCGGAATCGCGTTCCGGCTGCTCGACATCCGCCAGATCAGGGTGGGCGATCTGCTCCCGGCCCTGATCGTCGCGCCGCTCCTCACGGCCGCCGTGGCGGCCCTGCGCTGACTCCTCGGAGCTCCGTCGGCGGAACTCCGTCGCCGGAGCGCCGTCGCCGAACGCCGTGGGCCAGGTCCTACTTCAGCCCGGAGATGACGGCCTCCGCGACCTCCTTCATGCCGAGGCGGCGGTCCATGGCCGTCTTCTGGATCCAGCGGAACGCGTCCTGCTCGGACAGCTTGAGCTGCTTCATGAGGATGCCCTTGGCGCGGTCGACGGTCTTGCGGGTCTCGAGCCGGTCGGACAGGTCGGCGATCTCGGCGGTGAGCGCCTGCCACTCGACCCAGCGGGAGCGGGCGATGTCGATGGCCGGACGCAGGTCGTCGATCGTGAAGGGCTTGACGACGTAGGCCATCACGCCGGCATCACGGGCCCGCTCGACGAGGTCCTTGTCACTGAACGCCGTGAGCATGACGACCGGGCAGATCTTCTCCTCGCCCACCGTGGCGGCGGCGGTGATGCCGTCGACCTCGGGCATCTTCACGTCCATGATCGCCAGGTCGGGGCGCTCCTCGCGGATCGCCTCCACGGCCTGTGCCCCGTCACCGGCCTGGGCGACGACCTCGTAGCCGGCCTCTTCCAACATCTCGGCGAGATCCAGCCGGATGAGCGCCTCGTCCTCCGCGATGACGATACGGAGGCCCTTCTCGCCCGGTGCGGCGCTGTCGTTCTCGATTGCAGTCACGGGACCAGGATACGAGAACCGATCTCGCGCTTCGAACCAGGTCGAGCGCCTGTTCGCCACCTGAGAAGCACTCTGCCGCGCTCGCCCCACATCGTGTCGCACCTGAGACAGGGGGTGAGGACGAGACAGTGGCGCAGGCCCTGCTGTCCGAGACCGGAGCTGCTGTCTCAGGTGATGTCGTTCGGTGCCGGGAGCGGGACTTGAACCCGCACGACCTTTCGGCCAGAGCATTTTGAGTGCTCCGTGTCTGCCATTCCACCACCCCGGCGGGGATGTGCGGCGATCAGTCTAGCGACCTCGCGCCCCACGTCCTATCGGGCTCGCGCCCGCGCCGCTCACTCCGCGAGGCCACCGACCCGGTGGACCTGCAGGGCGTTGGTCGTGCCCGCGACGCCGTGCGGGCGACCGGCGACGACGACGATCGTGTCGCCGTGGGTGCAGCGCCCCTGCTCGAGCAGCATGCGGTCGACCGCGCCGACCATCGAGACGGTGTCCTCCAGCTCGGGGATGAGGAACGCGGTGATGCCCCACGTCAACGCCAGGCGCCGCCGTGTGTGGGGCTTCTGGGTGAACGCGAGCATGGGGAGCTTGGGCCGCACCCGCGACATGCGGCGTGCCGAGTCGCCCGAGGTGGTGAACGTCACGAGGTACTTGGCGTTGAGGAACTCGCCGATCTCGGCGGCGGACTTGGTGATCGCGCCACCGGTGGTGCTCGGGTTGGTGCCGAGCGGCGGGATGCGACCCAGGCCGTGGTCCTCGGTGTTCTCGATGATGCGGGCCATCGTGCGGACCGCGACGACCGGCCAGGCACCGACGCTCGTCTCACCCGAGAGCATGATGGCGTCGGCGCCGTCGAGCACCGCGTTGGCGCAGTCGCTGGCCTCGGCGCGGGTCGGACGGGAGTTCTCGATCATCGACTCGAGCACCTGCGTGGCGACGATGACCGGCTTGGCGTCGCGGCGGGCCAGCTCGACCGCGCGCTTCTGGACCAGCGGCACCTCCTCCAGCGGCATCTCGACGCCGAGGTCGCCGCGGGCGACCATGATGCCGTCGAAGGCCGCCACGATCTCGGGGAGGTTGGCCACGGCCTGCGGCTTCTCGATCTTGGCGATGACCGGGCGGACGAGTCCGACCTCGGCCATGATCTCGTGCACCCGGGTGATGTCGGCCGCGTCCCGCACGAACGACAGCGCGATCCAGTCTGCGCCGACGCGCAGGGCCCAGCGCAGGTCCTCCTCGTCCTTCTCGGACAGTGCGGGCACACTGACGGCGACCCCGGGCAGGTTGATGCCCTTGTTGTTGCTCACCGTGCCGCCCTCGATGACCGTGCACGTCACGTCGGTGTCGGTGATCTCGGTCGCCCGCAGAGAGATCTTGCCGTCGTCGATGAGGAGCGTGTCGCCTACGCGCACATCGCCCGGCAACCCCTTGAAGGTCGTGGAGACGCGATCGCGGTCGCCGTCGACGTCATCGACCGTGATGGTGAAGACGTCACCGACGGCGAGGTGCACCGGACCTCCGGAGAACCGGCCGGTGCGGATCTTCGGACCCTGGAGGTCGACGAGCACCGCGACCGCGCGGCCCGACTCCGCGGCGCCCTCGTGCACCCACTTGATCTGCTGCTCGTGCTCGTCGTACGAGCCGTGGGATCGGTTGATGCGGGCGACGTCGATGCCCGCGTCGATGAGGCGTCGGATGTCCTCCTTGGAGTTGACGGCCGGTCCTAGAGTGCTGACGATCTTCGCGCGACGCATGCCCCCATGTTAGGTCGGCAGCACGCGGCCCCGCGCACCGGATCGACCGGTGTCGCGGGGCCGCTTCGTGAACACTTCGCGAACCTGGACGGTTCGGACGCCCGTCCTGAACCCGCAGCGGGCGCCAGGGATTACGCCATGAGCGGGCGATCCGTCGGCGAGATCGGACGGGGCAGCGTCGACTGTCCCGACAGCCAGGCGTCGACACCTTGCGCGGCGGCACGGCCCTCGGCGATCGCCCAGACGATGAGCGACTGCCCGCGGCCCGCGTCACCGGCGGCGAAGACCCCGGGCACCGTCGTCATGTACTGCTCGTCGCGCACGATGTTGGACCGGGCGTCCCGCTCCACCCCGAGCTGTTCGACGAGCCCCTCACCCTGCGGACCGAGGAAGCCCATGGCCAGGAGCACCAACTGGGCGGGCAGGACCCGCTCGCTCCCCTCGACCTCGACGGGGCGACCGTCCTCGAACGTCACCTCGGTCAGTCGCAGACCGGACACGGCGCCGTCCTCGCCGACGAACTCCTTGGTGCTCACGGAGTACACGCGCTCGCCGCCCTCCTCGTGGGCGCTGGCGACGCGGTACAGCACGGGGTAGGTCGGCCACGGGTGCGCCGCGGCGCGCTGCTCGCCGGGCTGCGGCATGATCTCCAGGCTCGTCACCGAGCGGGCACCCTGCCGGTGGGCCGTCCCGATGCAGTCCGCGCCGGTGTCGCCGCCGCCGATGACGATGACGTCCTTGCCGGTGGCCACGATCTGGTCGGCCACCTCCTGCCCGAGGGAGACCCGGTTGGCCTGCGGCAGATAGTCCATCGCCTGGTGGACGCCGGAGAGTTCACGCCCGGGCACCGGCAGGTCGCGCGGCACGGTGGCACCGACGGCGAGGACGACGGCGTCGTAGCGGCGACGCACGTCCTCGGCCGTGAGGTCCTTGCCGATCTCGACGCCGGTGCGAAAACGCGTCCCCTCGGCCCGCATCTGCGCGAGGCGACGATCGAGCACCGACTTCTCCATCTTGAACTCGGGGATGCCGTACCGCAGCAGACCACCGGCCTTGTCGGCGCGCTCGAACACCGCCACCGTGTGTCCGGCGCGGGTCAACTGCTGGGCGGCGGCCAGTCCGGCCGGTCCCGAGCCGATCACCGCGACCGTGCGGCCGGAGAGCCGCTCGGGGATCACGGGCTCCACGCGTCCGAGATCGAAGGCCTTCTCGATGATGCTGACCTCGACCTGCTTGATCGTCACCGCCGGCTGGTTGATGCCGAGGACGCACGCAGACTCACACGGCGCCGGGCACAGCCTCCCGGTGAACTCCGGGAAGTTGTTCGTGGCGTGCAGCCGCTCGATCGCCTCAGGCCACCGCCCGTTCCACGTGAACGTGTTCCATTCGGGGATGAGGTTTCCGAGGGGGCAGGCACTGTGGCAGAAGGGGATTCCGCAGTCCATGCAGCGCCCGGCCTGCTCCTTGAGTTGGCCGGCCTCCTGCTCCTCGTAGACCTCCTTCCAGTCCTTGATGCGGACCGAGACCGGACGTCGGGCGGGAAGGCCACGTTCGCGGTGCTTGAGAAAGCCCTGGGGATCAGCCACGGGTCACCTCCATGATGCGCTCCCACACCTGGGGGGAGTCGGGGGACAGACCTTGGGACGCCGCTTCGTCGCGGACGTCGAGGACGCGCTGGTAGGCGCGGGGCAACACGAGGGAGAACCGGGCCCGGGCGTCGGGCCAGTCGGCCAGCAGCCCTGCGGCGACGGCCGATCCGGTCTCCTCCACGTGTCTGCGGAGCAGGTCCTCGAGCACGTCGTCGTCCTTCTCGCGCAGGCGGACGACGTCGACGAGTTCGGGGTTGACCTGCCGCGGGTCCAGATCGAGCACGTAGGCGTTGCCGCCTGACATGCCCGCACCGAAGTTGCGACCGACCTTGCCGAGGATGACGACGACACCACCGGTCATGTACTCACACCCGTGGTCGCCGATGCCCTCGACGACAGCCGTGGCGCCGGAGTTGCGGACGCAGAACCGCTCGCCGGCCTGGCCGCGCAAGAACAGCTCTCCGCTGGTGGCGCCGTAGGCGATGACGTTGCCGGCGATGACGTTGGTCTCCGCGGCGATCGGCGACCCGAGTGCGGGGCGCACCGAGATCTTGCCGCCGGACAGACCCTTGCCGACGTAGTCGTTGGCCTCCCCCAGCAGGCGGAGGCTGACCCCGGCGGGCAGGAAGGCGCCGAAGCTCTGGCCCGCCTCGCCGGTGAGTTCGACCGTGATGTGGTCGGTGGGCAGTCCGTCGGGGTGGGCGGCGGTGACCTCGTGTCCGAGCATCGTGCCGACCGTCCGGTTGACGTTGCGGATCTCGCCGGTGATGCGCACGGGATCACCCGGCCGGCCGTCGGGGCCACCGTCGATGGCCGAGCGCGCCTGGGAGATGAGGTCCACGTCCATGGCGTTGCCCAGGGCGTGGTCCTGACCCGTCGTGCAGTAGCGCTCGGAGCCCTCGTCGGGCACGGCCTCCACGAGCAGCGGCGCGAGGTCGAGGCCCGAGGCCTTCCAGTGGGCGACGGCATCGGCCGTGTCGAGCACCGAGGACCGGCCGATGGCCTCCTGCAGCGAGCGGAATCCCAACGCCGCGAGGTGCTCGCGGACCTCCTCGGCGATGTACTCGAAGAAGGTCTCGACGAACTCCGGCTTGCCCGTGAACCGCTCGCGCAGCTCCGGGTTCTGGGTGGCGATGCCGACGGGGCACGTGTCCTGGTGGCAGACCCGCATCATGATGCAACCCGACACCACCAGCGGCGCGGTCGCGAAGCCGTACTCCTCGGCGCCGAGCAGCGCCGCGACGACGACGTCGCGGCCGGTCTTGAGCTGACCGTCGGTCTGGACGACGATCCGGTCGCGCAACCGGTTGAGCACGAGCGTCTGCTGGGTCTCGGCCAGGCCGAGCTCCCACGGCGCGCCCGCGTGCTTGAGCGAGGTCAGCGGGGAGGCTCCCGTCCCGCCGTCGTGGCCGGAGACGAGCACCACGTCGGCGTGCGCCTTGCTCACGCCCGCGGCCACGGTGCCGACCCCGACCTCGGAGACGAGCTTGACGTGGATGCGCGCGTTCGGGTTCGCGTTCTTGAGGTCGTGGATGAGCTGGGCGAGGTCCTCGATCGAGTAGATGTCGTGGTGGGGCGGCGGGGAGATGAGACCGACCCCGGGCGTGCTGTGCCGCGTCTTGGCCACCCACGGGTACACCTTCGGGCCGGGCAGTTGACCGCCCTCGCCCGGCTTGGCGCCCTGGGCCATCTTGATCTGGATGTCGTCGGCGTGGGTGAGGTAGAGGCTCGTCACCCCGAACCGGCCGGAGGCGACCTGCTTGATCGCGCTGCGCCGCGTCGGGTCGAGCAGCCGGTCGACGTCCTCGCCGCCCTCACCGGTGTTGGACTTGCCGCCGATGCGGTTCATCGCGACGGCGAGGGTCTCGTGCGCCTCCTGGCTGATCGAGCCGTAGCTCATCGCGCCGGTGCTGAACCTCTTGACGATCTCCGAGGCCGGTTCGACCTCCTCGATCGGCACCGGCTTGCGCAGGCCCGGGGTGAAGGTGAACAGGCCGCGCAGCGTCATGAGGCGGCGGCTCTGGTCGTCGACCCGGGCGGTGTACTGCTTGAAGACGTCGTACCGGCGTGCCCGGGTGGAGTGCTGCAGGCGGAACACCGTCTCGGGGTCGAACAGGTGCGGCTCCCCCTCACGGCGCCACTGGTACTCACCGCCGATGGGCAGCACGCGGTGCGAGGGCGAGATGCCGTCCTTGGGGTAGGCCAGGGCGTGGCGGGCGGCGACCTCCTCGGCGATGACGTCGAGTCCGACACCGCCGAGCTGACTGGTCGTCCCCGTGAAGTACGCGTCGACGACCTCCTGGGACAGGCCGATGCACTCGAACACCTGCGCGCCGCGGTAGGAGGCCACGGTGCTGATGCCCATCTTCGACATGACCTTGAGGACGCCCTTGCCGAGCGCCTTGACGATGTTGGCCGTCGCCTCCTCCGCGGTGACGCCGGGGAGGCCGCCGCGGCGCACGAGGTCCTCGGCGGTCTCCATCGCCAGGTAGGGGTTGACGATGGCCGCGCCGTACCCGATGAGCAGGGCGATGTGGTGGACCTCGCGCACGTCGCCGGACTCGACGATGAGACCGACGTCGGTGCGGGTCTTCTCGCGGACCAGGTGGTGGTGCACGGCGGCCGTGAGCAGCAGGGAGGGGATCGGGGCGAGGTCGGGGCCGGAGTCGCGGTCGGAGAGCACGACGAACCTCGCGCCCCGGGAGATCGCGGCCGAGACCTCCTTGAAGATCATCTGCAGCCGCTTGCGCAGCGCCGGCGCGCCACCCGCGACCTCGTACAGGCCCTTGACCACGACGGTGCGACGCTCGCCCTGCACCTCGCCGAAGGCGTCCTCGTCGATGTGGACGATCTTGGCCAGTTCGTCGTTGTCGATGACGGGGAACGGCACGATCACGTGGTGGGCGTGCTCCGGGCCGGGGGTGAGCATGTTCGCCTCGGGGCCGAGCGCGGAACCGAGGGAGGTGACCAGTTCTTCACGGATGGCGTCCAGCGGCGGGTTGGTCACCTGCGCGAACAGCTGGGTGAAGTAGTCGAACAGCAGACGCGGGCGCTCCGACAGCACCGCGACGGGGGTGTCGGTGCCCATCGAGCCCAGCGCCTCCGCGCCCGTGCGGGCCATGGGCCCGAGGATGATGCGCAGCTCCTCCTGGGTGTAGCCGAAGGTCTGCTGGCGGCGTGCCACCGAGTTCGGCGTGTGCAGGATGTGCTCGCGTTCGGGCAGGTCGGCGAGGCTGACCAGGCCGTCGGAGAGCCACTGCTCGTACGGGTGCTCCGCGGCGAGGGCGGCCTTGATCTCGTCGTCGCCCACGATGCGTCCCTGGTCGGTGTCGACGAGGAACATCCGACCCGGCTTGAGCCGGCCGCGTTGCTTGACGCGCGAGGGGTCGATCGGCAGGACTCCGGCCTCCGAGCCGAGGACGACCAGGCCGTCGTCGGTCACCCAGTACCGGCCCGGGCGCAGCCCGTTGCGGTCGAGCACCGCGCCCACGAGCCGGCCGTCGGAGAACGCGACCGCGGCGGGTCCGTCCCAGGGCTCCATGAACATCGAGTGGTACTGGTAGAACGCCCGGCGGGCGGCGTCCATCTCGGCGTGGTTCTCCCACGCCTCGGGGATCATCATGAGCACCGCGTGGGGCAGCGAGCGGCCACCGAGGTGCAGCAGTTCGAGGACCTCGTCGAAGCTGGCCGAGTCCGAGGCCCCCGGCGTGCAGATCGGGAAGAGGCGCTCGAGGTCGCCGCCGAGCAGGTCGCTCTTGAGCAGCGACTCCCGTGCGCGCATCCAGTTGCGGTTGCCCTTGACCGTGTTGATCTCGCCGTTGTGGGCGATGAGCCGGAAGGGGTGCGCGAGGGTCCACGTGGGAAAGGTGTTGGTCGAGAAGCGCGAGTGCACCAGGGCGAGTTCGCTGGTCATCCGCTCGTCCGAGAGGTCGGGGTAGAACGTCGTCAACTGCGAGGGGGTGAGCATCCCCTTGTAGACGATCGTGCGGCACGACAGGGACGGGAAGTAGATCTCGAGATCGCGTTCGGCGCGCTTGCGCAGGCAGAACGCCCGTCGCTCCAGCGGCAGCCCGTGGACGCCCGCCGTGTCCGGGCCGAGGAAGACCTGCTCGAAGGTCGGCATGACCTCCAGCGCGGCCTCGCCGATCCCCGTGGTGTCGACCGGCACCTCACGGCGACCGAGGACCTCCAGGCCCTCCTCGGCGGCGAGGGCGTCGAACTGCTCGCGCACCACGGCCGCCTCGTCCTCGTCCTGCGGCAGGTAGGCCGTCCCGACGACGTAGTGCCCGGGCGCGGGCAGCTCGATGCCCGACACGACGCGGAAGAACTCGTCGGGGATCTGGATGAGGATGCCGGCCCCGTCGCCGACGGTCGGGTCCGCCCCGGTGGCTCCTCGGTGGTCGAGGTTGAGCAGGGCCTGCAGCCCGTTCTGCACGATGTCGTGCCCTGGAGTGCCACGCAGGGTGGCGACCATGGCGACGCCACAGGCGTCGTGTTCGCGGGAGGGGTCGTACAGACCGGTGGCTTCGGGGAGTGCGGAGAAGGCAGGAGGCATGAACACCGTCCTTGGGACATGGTCGACGGAGTCGACGCACGGACATGGTCGAATCGAATCGGCACATGAAGGGATGAGTCCTGGACGACGTCGGCCAGTGCGCTGAGATTAGCGTCTCGAAGCGCGGACAATCACGCACCCATCTCGAATCGTGGACGCCAGTTCTCGACCACCGATCGTCGTCGAGCCGAGGTCACCACGCGTCGCTGCATATCCATACAGGTCACGGGTTCGTCATGCTGGACCGACCTCGAACGCGACCCCTGAACGTGACCCGCATCACAACAGGGCGGGCCCGCGCCCTGCCGCGGGCACGTCCGTCACCCCCGGAGGTATCGGGGCCCGCGACGTGGTCGACGACCGCGGAGCGTGGCTGCGAAGTGTCTGCAGCGCCCCGTCTCCTCCAGATCCACCACAGCAGCGCACCGAAGGCGAAGACCAGTACCGAGGTCCACACGTTGAGGCGGAGTCCGAGGACGATCGTCGCCTCGTCGATGCGCACGCTCTCGATGAACCCGCGCCCGAGGGTGTAGAGCATCAGGTAGGCCGCGAACAGCTGCCCCGGCGCCGGCTTCCACCGTCGCTCGATCAGCAGGAGCACCCCGGCGATGAGCAGACACCAGAGGGACTCGTAGAGGAACGTGGGGTGGTAGGTGCCGAGCACGATCGCCTCACCGGCGGAGTCGCGCAACGCCTGCCCGCGGGAGGGGTCCCACGCGTGGATCTGCAGCGCCCAGGGCACGTCGGTCGGGCCACCGTAGAGCTCGTTGTTGAACCAGTTGCCCCACCGACCGATCGCCTGGGCGACGGCCAGCGGTGGCGCGACGGCGGTCGCCAGCATCCGGAAGTCCACACCGACCCGTCGGGCTCCGATCCAGGCGCCCAGCGCGCCGAGAGCCACCGCGCCCCAGATGCCGAGTCCGCCCTGCCAGATCTTCAGCGCGTCGACCGGGTCGCCCCCGGGACCGAAGTACGGCCCCGGGGACGAGATCACGTGGTAGAGGCGGCCACCGACGATCCCGAACGGCACCGCCCAGACGCCGATGTCCCATATCGCGTCCTCACGGGCACCCCGTGCGTCCAGGCGGCGCCCCGTCCACCACAGGGCGACGACGATCCCGGCCAGCAGGCACAGGGCGTAGGCCCGCACGGGCACGGGCCCGAGGAACCAGATCGCCTGCTCCGGACTCGGGATCGCGGCGATCACGGTCAGTTCTTCTTCGCGGCCTCGACGGCCTGGGTGAAGGCCTCGGGGTTGGTCGCGCCGGTGTTCTGGTCGAGCACCTGCCCCAGGTCGAACGGCTGGCCGTTGATCTTGTAGGAGGGGGTCGCCGTCACACCGTCGCGCGCGCTCTGCTCGTCGACGGCGGCGATGTAGGACTTGTACTTCACGTCGGAGACGCACTTGTCGTACGTCTGGCGGGCATCACCGGTGATGCCGGCGTCGTCGGCGATCTTCTTCATCGTCTCCTCGGTCCAACCGGGCTGACCCTGCTCCGGCTGCGCGTTCATCAGGGCGTCCCTGGTCTTCATGAACGCCTGAGGACTCACGTCCGCGGCACAGGCGGCGGCGTTCGCGATCCGCGTCGACTCACCCGACTCCCCCTGGTCGAGGAAGTTCTTCATGTGGATGACGACCTTGGCCTCGCCCGAGGTGGCGAGCTCGTCGAGCTTCGGACCGAGGATCTCGTGGAACGTCTTGCACCAGTGGCACTGGAAGTCCTCGTAGACGTCGACGACCGGGACACCCTGCCCCGGGTCCGTCGCGTTCAGCAGGATTCCGCCGTTGGCCGACTGCGCGCCGCGCGGGACCCCGGCGGCCTGGGCGTCGTCGCCCCCACGGTCCTGCATCCCGAAGACGATGGCGGCGGCGATGCCCGCGATCGCGAGCACCGCGATGATCGTCGCGAGGACGGGCTTGAGGTTGCTCTCCTTCGGCGCGGCGGCCTTGATCTTGGCCTGCCGTGCGCTCCGGTCGTTCGAGCTGGTGCTCATGCGGTGGGGGTCCTTTCAGGGGAGATCTTGCTGTCGAGACTGAGTGCGGTGCGGGGCCGGAGGATGAGCCAGAGACCGCACAGGGCGAACGCGACGTCGCGGGCGATGTCGATGCCGTACTGCGTCTCCTCGGGGGCGACGGTGCCGCCTCCGCCGAAGCAGCCGCAGTCGATCGAGAGGCCGCGGGCCCAGGCCGAGGCGATCCCGGCGATGAACACGACCATGAGCAGGGTGCCGCCGATGGCGGCCGGTCGCGTGAAGAGCCCGAGGATCAGCAGGGCGCCCAGGATGATCTCGATGACCGGCAGGGCCATGCCGATGTACCCGGCGAGGTCGAAGGGGAGGATCTGATAGGCCTGCACGGCCCGGGCCGCCACCAGCGGCGTGCCCACCTTGAGGGCTCCGGCGACGAGCAGGACACCGCCGAGGACGAGCCGGGCCACCAGCCCGATCCAGGGGCCCGCGGCCCGGTGCGAGCCGGTCTGTTCCTGGACCGTCGTCGCGTCGTCGGTGGGTGTCGGAGTGCTCACGAGCGCCCCTTTCGCACTCCCGCGGCGAGCTCCTCGGTCAACCGGGTGAGTCGCTCGAGGGCGTCACCGTCGGCGTCGCCGTCCCGGGGGTCGAGGCAGGCCACCAGGGCGGATCCGACGATGACGCCGTCGGCGAAGGAGGCGACCTCCGCGGCCTGCTCCCCCGTCGAGACGCCGAGTCCGACGGCCAAGGGCGCGTCGGTGAGAGCACGGGCGCGTTCGGACAGCACGCGGGCGCCCTCACCCACGCTCGCCCGGGCACCGGTGACACCCATCGTCGAGGCGACGTAGACGAAGCCCGTGCAGGCCTCCGCGGTCATCGCGATGCGGGCGTCGCTGCTGCTCGGCGCGATGAGGAAGATCGGGTCGAGGCCGTGGGCGGCGGCCGCGGCCCGCCATTCCTCGGCCTCGTCCGGCGGCAGATCGGGGGTGATGAGCCCGGCGCCGCCCGCGGCCGCGAGGTCGGCGGCGAAACGCTCGACCCCGTAGCGGAGCACCGGGTTCCAGTAGGTCATCGGCGCGGCCACTCCCCGGCCTCCGTGACCGCCGCGGCGGCCCTGAACGTGTCACGCAACCGGACGCCGCCGGTCAGCGCGACGTTCGCGGCGTTCTGGATGACCGGGCCGTCCATCAGCGGGTCGCTGTAGGGGATGCCGATCTCGACCATGTCGGCGCCCGCGGCCACGACGGCCTTCATGGCCTCGATGGACGTCTCCACGGTGGGGTACCCGATCGGCAGGTAGGCGACGAGCACGGCGCGGTCCTCGGACTTCGCGCGCGCGAACACCTCACGGATCCGGCTGCCCATGCTCACCACCCGCTCCCTTCGGCGTCGCGCACGGGTTGCTCCGCGCGGATCTGCTCCGCCTCCACGAGGTCCTCGCCGCTGACGAGTCCGAACCAGCGTGCGGCGGTGTCCACGTCCTTGTCGCCCCGTCCGGAGAGGTTGACGAGCACGAGCCCGTCGGGACCGAGCTCCTTGCCGATCTCCATGGCCCCGGCGAGGGCGTGGGCGCTCTCGATGGCGGGGATGATGCCCTCGGTGCGGCAGAGCAGCCGGAAGGCCTCCATCGCCTCGTCGTCGGTGGCGCTGCGGTACTCGGCCCGCCCGGTGTCGTGCAGGTGGGCGTGCTCGGGGCCGACGCTCGGGTAGTCCAGTCCGGCCGAGACGGAGTGGGATTCGAGGGTCTGGCCGTCCTCGTCCTGCAGGACGTACGTGGCCGCTCCGTGCAGCACGCCCGGGATGCCGCCGGAGAAGCGCGCCGCGTGGCGTCCGGAGGCGATGCCCTCACCGCCGGCCTCGACGCCGACGAGCCGGACACCCTCGTCGGGGATGAACGCGCCGAAGATGCCCATCGCGTTCGAGCCGCCGCCCACGCACGCGCAGACGGCGTCGGGCAGCCGGCCGACCCGTTCGAGGAGCTGCGCCCGCGCCTCCTGACCGATGACGGCGTGGAAGTCGCGGACCATCTCGGGGAACGGGTGCGGGCCGGTGACGGTGCCGAGCACGTAGTGGGTGCGCTCGACGTTGGTCACCCAGTCGCGCATGGCCTCGTTGATGGCGTCCTTGAGGGTGCGGCTGCCGTGGGTGACGGGCACGACCTCGGCGCCGAGCAGACGCATCCGGGCGACGTTGAGCGCCTGCCTCTCGGTGTCGCGTTCACCCATGTAGACGACGCACTCGAGCCCCATGAGGGCCGCCGCGGTCGCCGTCGCGACGCCGTGCTGACCGGCACCCGTCTCGGCGATGACGCGCTTCTTGCCCATGTGCCGGGTGAGCAGCGCCTGGCCGAGGACGTTGTTGATCTTGTGCGAGCCGGTGTGGTTGAGGTCCTCACGCTTGAGGAAGACCCGCGCACCACCGGCGTGTTCGGCGAACCGGGGCACCTCGGTGAGGATGCTCGGCCGGCCGGTGTAGGTGGCGTGCAGCTCGGCCAGCTCGGCCGTGAAGGTCGGGTCGGTCATGGCCCACTGCCGTGCCTCGTCCAATTCCTCCAGCGCCGCCACGAGGGCTTCGGGAACGTATCGGCCTCCGTACCCGCCGAAGCGGCCGGGTCGGGGGCCAGGAGAAGAAGTCATCGACGGTCCTTCGGGGGGCGTGAAGTCGGCTGGGCTCGCCGCTTGAGTCTGTCAGAGACGACGGTCGGTCGGCGTGCAAGGTTCCCGCGCGGGTCGTCCGTGGCGCGCGCTCACCGGGAGGGACGCAGCGCCGGGTGGGCGCCGGCGGCGACGAGGTCGGCGACGGCGGCCTTGGGGTCGCCACCGGTCACCAGCGATTCCCCGACGAGGACCGCGTCGGCGCCCGCGCGGGCGAACTCCAGCACGTCGTGCGGTCCGCGCACCCCGGACTCGGCCACGCGCACCAGCCCGTCGGGGATGCGCGGGGACAGCCGCGCGAACGTGCCCCGGTCCACCTCGAGCGTCTTGAGGTTGCGGTTGTTGACGCCGATCACGGTCGCGCCGGCGTCGATCGCCCGCTCGGTCTCCTCCTCGTCGTGCACCTCCACCAGCGCGGTCATGCCGAGGGAGTCGACGCGTTCGAGCAGACCGACCAGCCGGTCCTGATCGAGGGCGGCGACGATGAGCAACACGACGTCGGCGCCGTAGGCACGCGCCTCCCACACCTGATAACTGGAGACGACGAAGTCCTTGCGGAGCACGGGGATGTCGACGGCCGCCTTGACCGCCACCAGGTCCTCCAGGCTGCCGCCGAACCGCCGCTGCTCGGTGAGCACGCTGATGACCGAGGCTCCGCCCGTCTGATAGTCGGCGGCCAGGCAGGCGGGGTCGGCGATCATGGCCAGCGCGCCCTTGCTCGGGCTCGAACGCTTGACCTCACCGATCACCGACACGCCGGGGGTCCGCAGAGCCGCCGCCGCGTCGAGAGCCGGGACGACTCGATCGGCACGTCGCTTGACGTCCTCCAGCGACACCGTCGCGCGCCGGGCTTCCATGTCTTCGCGGACACCGTCGATGATCTCGTCCAGAACCGTAGCCACGATGCCAGGCTACGGCCCGAACCTGCAGGCCGCGCAACCGGCATTCGCCACCAGGGGCGACGCACCACACGCGACACGCGGGGCCGGTGTCCGCCACTGCCTTCGGGAACGCGCCTCGCACGTAAGGTGACTCCGCACGAGCAACCATGCACACACGCGAGGAGTGACCATGTCCGATCAGTACAACTCGGGGAATTCGGACCGCTCCGGGGCCACGCCCTGGAACTCCCCGGCGGGCCGGCCGGCGACGGCCGCACCCACGACCAGACGACCGGCCACGGCGCGGGCGGCGAGGGCTACGACGGGGGCCCTCGTACTCGCAGGCGTCGTACCCGGAGTCCGCGTACTCCGGCCAGGGCGCGCCCGCCCAGTCGCAGTACGGCGCCTACGGATCGCAGGACCCCGCCTACGGTGGCTACGACTCAGGCCCCAAGCCGCAGGGCATGGCCATCGCCGCCCTCGTGTTCGGGATCATCTCGATCATCTTCGCCTTCCCCATCCTCGGGTTCGTCATCGCCATCGTCGCGATCATCCTCGGAGCGAAGGCGCTCGGTCGCGTCAAGCGTGGCGTCGGTGGTGGGCGCGGGATGGCCCTGGGCGGTGTCATCACCGGCATCATCGGCGCGATCCTCAACGTGCTCATCACCGTGTTCTTCGGCGCGGTGATCTGGGCTGTGGCCCAAAGCGGAAGTTGGGACGCGATCATGGAGTGCTCCCAGGTGCCGGAGGCGCAGCGACAGGCGTGCATCGACCAGCGCTCGCAGGAGATCGTCCAGCAGCAGGAGAACCCCACCTGATCGGCAGCCGCCGACGCACCCGACGAGGGGCCGTTCCCGTGGTGGGAACGGCCCCTCGTCGTCGTCAGATCATGCTCGAGGCGACGCGGCTCAGCGCACCCCGCCGGTGCCGGGATTCTCACTGGCCGGGCGCTCGCCGTAGCCGGCCTTCTCCATGCCGATCCAGGCGGCCACGCCGAGCAGCCCGACGACGATGCCCGGCACCCACAGCAGCGCCTCACCGAACACGATGCCCAGGCAGATCAAGAGGGTGCCGAGCAGGATGATGCCGACCCCCGTCCACGAGGCCTTGCTCTGTCCGTGTGAATCTGACATCGGTGTGACTCCTCGGGGTTCGGGGTGAGCTCGTACGTGAATTCCATCGGGTGAGTCCGGTCGTGGGGCGGACGACCCGTCGCCCACATTGTGTCAGGCGGGGCGAGCGCGGTGCGCAAGGGCGCGGCGGGAGTTCACGTCGGATCCTCGCCGTCGCTCAGCCGCTCCCAGTCGCTGCGTCGGCGCTGCACCCGTGGCCCGGAGACCTGCCGCGCGGCTCTCGTGGGCCACCGACCGCCGGCGGCCAGGCCGAGCGCGGCCCCCGACACCACCACGAGGGCCCCCACGACGGCGGCGATGGGACCGGCGACATGGGTCGAGACCACGACGGACTCCGCCGCGGACGGCGTGGGTGCGGAGAAGGCGTCACCGGCGCCTCCGACGGCGGCGCTCGGATCGAGCAGCAGAGCTCCGGTGAGGGCGATGAGCACGAGCCCACACACGAGCACGACGGCGGTGACGACCCTGCGGGCCCAGCCGTCGACGAGGGTCAGGGCGAACGCGCCCGCCCCGGCGGCCAGGGCGACGGGGACGAGGCCGGGCGCGGCCTGCATCCCGGTCGACGTCGTCGCCGAGGACCCCGCCGCGTCACCGACCCGCGCCGACACCCACGTGGACATCGTCGAGGCCAGGGTGATCGCCGCCCCGAGCAGGCACAGGAGGACGACCCGTCCCCGCGTGACCCGGGTAACGCTCCCGGAGGGACCGCTGGTCACGCCGTCGGTGGTGGCGGCGGTGGTGTGCCTGGGGGCGGGCTCAGGGCGATCGGCGGCGTCGTCCGCGGGGCGCGACATCACGGCGCCCGGAGCGTGGCGGCCGCGGTCACGGCCCGCAGCGCCGCGGCGGCCTTGTGCTCGGTCTCGGCGTGTTCCGCCTGGGGTTTGGAGTCGGCCACGATGCCCGCGCCGGCCTGCACGTAGGCGGTGCCGTCGCTGATGACCGCGGTGCGGATGGCGATGGCCATGTCGAGGTCGCCGTGCACGTCGAGGTAGCCCACGACTCCCCCGTACACGCCGCGCCGGAGGGTCTCGAGTTCGTCGATGAGCGACAGCGCGCGGGGTTTCGGGGCCCCCGACAGGGTGCCCGCGGGGAACGTCGCCGCCAGCGCGTCGTAGGCGTTGCGACCCTCCTCAAGCACACCGACGACCGTCGACTCCAGATGCATGATGTGGCTGTACCGGCGGACGTTCATGAACTCCACGACCTCGACGCTGCCGACCTCGCACACGCGCTGGAGGTCGTTGCGGGAGAGGTCGACGAGCATGACGTGCTCGGCGCACTCCTTCTCGTCGGCGCGCAGATCGGCCTCGAGGACCGTGTCCTCCTCGGGCGTGTCGCCGCGTGGGCGCGACCCCGCGATGGGGTGGGTGATGACGCGCCGTCCGGTCACCTTGACCAGGGCCTCGGGGCTGCTGCCGACGACGTCGAAGGGCGTGCCGTCCGGGCGTTCGAGGCGGAGCAGGTACATGTACGGGCTGGGATTGGACACCCGCAGCACCCGGTAGACCTCGAGCGCGTCGGCGGGGCAGTCGATGGAGAACCGCTGGGAGAGCACGACCTGGAACACCTCGCCCGCGCGGATCGCCTCCTTGCCGGTCTCGACGATCGACATGTACTGCTCGGGCGTCATCGAACTCTGGGGCTGCGGGTGCGGGCGGCTCATGGTCGCGACCGTGCTCTCGGCCGGGGCGGCGAGGTCGGCCGTCATCCGATCGAGTCGGGCGACCGCGTCGTCGTAGGCCTCCTCGACGCGCTCGTCGGAGTCGTCGAAGTTGACGGCGTTGGCGATGAGCAGCACGGAGGCGTCGGAGTGGTCGATGACCGCGAGGTCGGTGGCGAGCATCATCGCCAGCTCGGGGATGCGCAGATCGTCGGGGTTGTCGTCAGGGACGCGCTCCCACCGCCGCACCGCGTCGTAGGCCACCATCCCGACCATGCCGCCGGTCAGCGGGGGCATCCCCGGGAGCGCGTCGGTGGCCAGCGCCGTCATCGTGTCGCGCAGGGCCTGCAGCGGATCGCCGCCGGTGGGGACCCCGGCCGGCGGGGTGCCGAGCCAGGTCGCCTCGCCGTCGCGCTCGGTGAGGGTCGCGGCGCTGCGGGCTCCGATGATCGAGTACCGCGACCACACGCCGCCGTGCTCCGCGGACTCCAGGAGGAACGTGCCCACGCGGCCCCGGGCCAGCTTGCGGTACACCCCGACCGGGGTCTCGGCGTCGGCCAGCAGGCGCCGCACGACGGGGATGACCCGCCGCGTGCGGGCGAGGTCGAGGAAGGTGCGGCGGTCGGGCCAGGTGCTGCCGAAGTCCGTGGTCGGTGGGGGCGTGGTCATGACGTCGCCTCTCCGTGTGGGCCGTCGAGGGCCGGCTCGTCGTCGGGCCCGGCATCGCGCCCGGCATCGTTCGGGTCACCGACCCGCGCGTCGAGGTCGGTGTAGAAGCAGGTGCGTTCGCCGGTGTGGCAGGCGGCGCCGACCTGATCGACCCGCACGAGCAGGGCGTCCCCGTCACAGTCGATCGCCACCGACCGCACGTACTGCCGGTGACCGGAGGTGTCGCCCTTGCGCCAGTACTCCCCGCGGCTGCGGGACCAGAAGGTGACCCGGCCGCTGGTGAGGGTGCGGTTCAGCGCCTCGTCGTCCATCCACCCGAGCATGAGGACTTCGCCGGTGTCGTGCTGTTGCACGATCGCGGCGACGAGGCCGGCGCCGTCGCGCTTGAGCGCTCCGGCGAGGTCGGGAGGCAGGGGGTGCTCGATCACCCCTGCATTCTGCCGTGCTGAAAGGAGAACCCGGGACAGCACCGATTCCGCCGTTCGCCACCGGAGGCGAATCTTCCTCTCTACGATCCGAATCGACGGGGTGGTCAGCGCATCCCGCCACACCTCACGGGTGTTCACCGATCAGGGAGTGCCACATGACCGCTCGACCCCTCACCGTCACCGCCGCCCTCGGCTCGCTCGCCGTCGCCGGATCCCTTCTCGTCGGCCCGCCCGCGGCCGCGCTCGGCTCCCCCGCCGTCGCGCCGGCCGCGAACACGGCCGCCTGCACCGACACGCCGGTCTTCGCGGGCCGCGTCCCCAGCCCCTCCTCCTCCATCGGGTTCGACCTCGGCACCCGCAAGGCGAGCGTCGACCAGTTGTACCGGTACATGCAGCAGGTGGATCGCGCCAGCGCCGAGGTGAGCGTCTCCACCTTCGGCAAGACCGCCGAGGGCACGCCCCTGCGCTACGCCCTCATCGGCAAGCCGAACGTGCTGCGCGCCGCACAGTCCGGATCCCTGCCCGCCGACATCGCCGCGCTGCGCGACCCCGCGACCCCGGCCGCCAAGGCCAAGGCCATCGCCGAGCGCTCCCCCTCGATCATCTGGCTCGCCGGCTCCGTGCACGGCAACGAGCCCGCCTCCCTCGACGCGCAGATGCGGGTCCTCTACGAACTCGCCGACCGCACCGACTGTGGCGCGCGGGACATCCTCGACAACGCCCTCGTCGTGCTCGTACCCACCCAGAACCCCGACGGGCACGACGCCGACACCCGCCCCAACGCCGCCGGGTTCGACATGAACCGCGACTGGTTCGCCCGCACCCAGCCCGAGACCCGCGCCAAGCTGGAGCTGATGCAGAAGTTCCCGCCGCAGGTCTTCGTCGACCAGCACGGCATGGGCGGCACCGGCTACTACTTCCCGCCCGTGGCCGACCCGATCCACCACGAACTGCCCAAGCAGGCCCTTGGGTGGATGAACGACATCGCCGGCAAGGCCAGTGCCGAAGCGTTCACCAAGAAGGGCTGGGCCTTCGAGACCTGGCAGGCCGGCTTCGACCTGCTCTACCCGGGCTACGGCGACACCTTCCCGACGATGCGCGACGGCGCCGCCGGCATGACCCACGAGGTCGGTCAGGCGGCCCCCTTCCCCGACCAGGTCGAGAAGCACTACACCGCGGCGATGGCGGCGCTGCAGTCCACCGCCCGGGCGCGCACCCGGATCAACAGCGAGTTCCACCAGCAGTTCGTCGAGGCGAAGGCGCAGGGCGCGGCGTGCACGTTGCAGCCCAACCACGTCGACAACCCCGGCAGCACCCTGCAGCGTCAGGTGCCCGAGGGCAAGGTGTGCGGCTACTTCATCCGCACCGACGACCCGGGACGCAAGCGCGAGGTCGCCACGCTCGTCTCCCGGCTCCAGCAGGACCGCGTCAAGATCGAGCGGCTCCTCGCGCCGGTCCACGTCCCCGATTACACGGCCTACGGCAAGACGCCCAAGGCGACGACGATCCCGGCCGGCAGCTACTGGGTGCCCATGGCACAGGCCCAGAAGCACTGGATCCAGACGATGCTCGGTCAGGACAGCTACGTGCCGTTCCCCTACTTCTACGACGTCACCGCGTGGAGCCTGCCGCTGCTGCAGGACGTCGAGGGCGGCTCGACCGGCACCGTTCCGACCATGCGCACCGCGCCGCTCGCGCCGGTGTCGGTGCCCAAGGCGAGCAACCCCGCCGGGCTCCCCCGCGTCGGCGTCCTCACGCAGGCGGCGACCCCGTACGCCCCCCACCAGAGCACGGCGTGGATGCAGTGGCGGCTGAAGAACGACTGGCGCATCCCGTCCACGACGTTCCAGGCCTCTCAGATCGACAAGGCCACCCTGGCCCGCCTCGACGTGCTGCTCGTGCCCAACGTCAACGGCAAGACGCTCAACGAGACCCTCGGCAAGGACCGCAACAGCGCGATCTCGCAGTGGGTCCGTGAGGGCGGACGTCTGGTCACGTGGAAGGGAGGCACGCAGTACGCCGCGCTCGCCGGACTGTCCTCGGCCGTGCTCAAGGACGCGACCAACGAGGTCCCCGGCGCACTGGTGCGCGTGAAGGCCCACCGGGCCGGGCCGCTCACCGCCCGTGTGGGATCCGCCGCGTGGAGCATGTACGAGGCGGACCCGATCATGACCGCCGGCGCCGGTGAGATCGTCCTGTCCTACCCCAAGGCCGACTCCGCGGACTGGTCGGTCTCGGGCTACGCCAAGGGCATCGAGGAGATCGCCGGCAGCGCGGCTCTGATCGACGAGCAGGTCGGGCAGGGCCGGGTGACGGCCTTCTCGTTCGAGCCGAACTTCCGGGCCTTCACCGACGGCACCGCGGGCATCGTGCGCAACGCGATCATCGATTCCCGCGGCACCCTCGTCCGCTCGGTCGACGAGCCCGGTGGGCGCGGCGCGAGCACCACGCAGAAGCGTCGCGCGGCTGCGGCGGCCTCGACGCTGGACACGGCGACGGCCGAGGTCAAGATCGACGACCGCGCAGCGGTGGCGCAGCGCCGCAACTGACGCCGCCTCGACCGCGGCACGTGGGTGGGCCCGGGCCGCCTCGCTCGGACCGCCTCCCGATCGGAGGCGTTCCGAGCGGGGTCGCCCGGGCCCACCCACGCTCGCATCGTCCGGTCGCCGTCACCGGCCGCGGCTGTGATCATGGGCGCATGACCGGACTCGCCCAGCTCGAACGTGAAGCTCTCTGCGCCACCCTCGTCGACGTCGGCCCCGACGCGCCGACGTTGTGCTCACCCTGGACGACGCGTGACCTCGCGGCGCACCTGGTGATCCGGGAACGCCGTCCGGACGCCCTCCCCGGCGTCCTCATGCCCGCCCTCGCCGACCACACCCAGCGCGTGCAGGACCACTACGCCGCGGGCGACTGGCCGGCCCTGGTGGACCTCGTGCGTGAAGGGCCGCCCGGATGGAACCCGACCCGGGTGCCCGCGGTCGACGACGCCATCAACCTCGGGGAGTTCTTCGTGCATCACGAGGACGTGCTGCGCGCCGCGCCAGGGTGGACCCCCGAGCAGGCGCGCACCCTCTCCGAGGACACGCAGAAGGCCTTGTGGTCGCGGATGCGCCAGGCCGGGCAGTTGTTGTTCCGGAGGGCTCCCGTGGGTGTCGTGCTGCACGCCGCCGGCCACGGGCGACACTCGGCCAAGGGCCCCACGAAGCAGGGCACGGTGGTCATCGAGGGCGCGCCGTCCGAACTCGTGCTCGTCGCCTTCGGGCGCGGTCGGGTGGCCGACGTGACCTACCAGGGCACCGACGCCGCCGTGGAAGCACTCAAGGGCGCCGAGTTCGGCGTGTGAGGTCCGGTTGGCTCCTCGTTCCGCCGACGACCGGTCACCGGTCGTCGGCGGACCGCGTTCACACCTGGAGCAGACGCCGGAGGAACGCGGTGTCGAGGTGCTCCTCGACGGCGTCGGCCAGGCGCTCGATCATCGTCTCCCGACGGGCGGCGAACCCCGGCGCCGAGGTGGCGGGGCGGTAGGTGCTGCCAGCGAGTTCGGCGACCGTGGTGAGGAACGCGCGGCGGAAGTCGTCGTTCTCGAACGCGCCGTGCCAGGTGGTGCCGAAGACCGCACCGGTGCTCCACCCGTCGAGGAACGGCTCGCAGGCGACGGCCTCGGCGTCGTCCTCGAGCCTGGCCACGCCATGGTGGATCTCGTACGCCCACACCTCGTGCCCCCGCCACCGACCGGTGGGGGTGCCGAGCACCTTGTCGGCGCCGAAGTGGACGCTCGTGGGCAGCAGGCCGAGCCCCTCGACGTGGCGCGGCCCGTCGCCGGTCTCGATCCCGTCCGGGTCGGCGATGCGTCTCGCCAGCATCTGGTAGCCGCCGCAGATGCCGAGGACCGGCGCACCGCGGGCGGCCCGCGCCAGCAGTGGCGCTCGCAGACCGCGGTCGATCAGCCAACCCAGGTCGTGCATCGTGCTGCGGCTGCCGGGGAGGACGGCCAGGTCCGCCTCGGCGATCACGTCGGGATCGGCGGTGACGACGACGTCCACCCCGGGCTCGGCGGCCAGTGCGTCGACGTCGGTGGCGTTCGAGAGTCGCGGGAATCCGACGACCGCGACGCGGAGGGTGCCCGCAGCCGCCGGAGCCGTGTCGACCGAGCGTGACCAGCCGCCGAGGGTGAGGGCGTCCTCGCCGTCGAGCCAGGCCCCGTCCAGCCACGGGACGACTCCGAGCACGGGCAGGCCGGTGCGGTCCTCGACGACCGAGAGCCCGGGACGCAGCAGGTCCACGTCGCCGCGGAACTTGTTGACGATCCACCCCCGCAGGTGCGCGCGGTCGGCGTCCTCGAGCAGCGCCCAGGTGCCGTACATCGCGGCGAGGACTCCCCCGCGGTCGATGTCGCCGACGACGAGGACGGGCAGATCCATCGCCCGGGCCAGACCGAGGTTGACGTAGTCGCCCGAGCGCAGGTTGACCTCGGCGGCAGAGCCGGCTCCTTCGGCGAGGACGACGTCGTACCGGGACGCGAGGTCGTCGAACGCCGCGTACGCCGCCTTCGCCAGTTCGGCACGGCCGGTGGCCCATTCGCCCGTGCCGAGCTCGCCGTGCGGTCGCCCCATGAGCACCACGTGGCTCCGGCGGTCCGAGCCGGGCTTGAGCAGTACCGGGTTCATCGCGGCCTCGGGGACGACCCGCGCCGCCACCGCCTGGACCCACTGCGCGCGACCGATCTCGGCACCGTCGGCGCACACCATCGAGTTGTTCGACATGTTCTGGCTCTTGAAGGGCGCGACCCGCACACCTTCGCGCACCAACCAGCGGCACATCCCGGCGGTCAGCAGGCTCTTGCCCGCATCCGAGGTCGTGCCACACAACACGAGCCCGCGAGCCATCACGACCTCCGAACAGAGTGGGGAGAGGTTCCGACGCCGGTCGCCGAACCGCGTGCTACCACAGCACGGTCCGGTCGGAGGGCCAGCAGGATCGCTCCGGCGAGCGAGGCGAGGCCGACGGCGCGGGAGAGCGTGACCGCGCGGGGCAGGTCGCGCACGCCGGCCGGTGGGCCGTCGCCGAGCGTGCCGCGGTCCTCGACCTCTCCGGCGTAGGTGTTCCTCCCGCCGAGCGTGACGCCGAGCGCGCCTGCGGCACTGGCCTCGACCGGACCGGCGTTGGGGCTCGGGTGACCGGTGGCGTCACGGCGCCACACGCGCCAGGCCTCCCGTGGGCTGCCGCCGACCACGGGTGCGGCGAGCACGGTCAGCGCGGCCGTGACCCGCGCGGGTAGCAGGTTGAGGACGTCGTCGAGTCGCGCTGCCGCCCAGCCGAACCGGCGGAGTTCGGGGTGCGGTAGCCGACCATCGCGTCGAGGGTGTTGGCCGCGCGGTAGACGAGCAGGCCGGGCACGCCGGCCACGGCTCCCCAGAACAGCGGGGCGGTGACGGCGTCGGAGGTGTTCTCCGCGAGGGACTCCGTGGCCGCCCGGGCGAGGGCCGCGGCGTCCAGGCCCGTGGCATCGCGGCTGCACAGATGGGAGAGGCGATCGCGCGCACCGGCGAGGTCGTCGACCTCCAGCAGCGTCGCCATCCTGGCCCCCTCGGCGGCCAGGCTCGTCCCGCCGAGCACGGTCCAGGTGGCGACGGCGGTCGTCAGCGTGCGGGCGAGCGGGCTCGGGCCACAGAGCTTCTCGACTGCCGCTGCGCCGGCGAGGGTGCCGCCCACCAGCACTCCGACGTAGGCGGCCCCGGCCGAGCGGGAGTCGGCCTGCATCCGCCGGCGCAACGCCTCCGCCGCCGTACCGAACAGCGCCACGGGGTGCCCGCGCCGCGGATCTCCGAGAGCGACGTCGGCGGCATACCCCAACGCCAGCCCGAGTGCACGTGTCCTCGTCACGGGGAGCAGTGTGTCAGGCCGCCGACCCCCGTTTGACGGGACCCGACGCCGGTGAGATGGTTCACGGACCGATGGACCGCCTCGGGGAAAGACCGGTGAGAACCCGGCGCTGACCCGCAACCGTGAGCCTCGAGATCACTCTCGACGGCGAGCCGGAGCACCCGCAGCGGTCACGGCTCCACCAGTTCGTCGAGGCATGCGAACGGGGGCCGGCGCCTCGCAGCGCCTCCTCTCGCGCGTGCAGGAGGGGGTCCGTCCCCGTGACCGTCCCAACGCGCGTCTCCCGCGTCGTCCGCCCCAGCGTCGTCCTGCTGCTCACCGCGTTGTTCGTGGTGGTGGCCGGCGGTACGGCACAGGCCTCGTCGTACCGGTTCTGGGGGTACTACCCCCTCGTGAACGGCGCGTGGACGTTCGCGACCACGGGCCCGGCGCAGACCGCGCCCGCGGACGGTGCCGTCGAGGGCTGGCGCTACGCCGTGGCCGGCATGGAGGAACCGCGCTTCCCTCGTGCCACGCCCACCTTCGAGCAGATCTGCGGCGCGACTCCGGCCGCCGAAGGCAAGAAGCGCGTCGGTGTCCTGCTCGACTACGGGCGCCAGGCCGATGCCGCCGACGGCGCGGCCCCGCCTCCCGAGCCCCGCACGGCCTGCGCCGTGGTCGCGACGGACGCCTCCGGCGCGGACGTGTTGGCCGCGGTGGCCTCCACCCGCCTCGAGGCCGGCGTCACCTGTGGTGTCGACGGCTACCCCGCCTCGGGCTGTTCCGAGGAAGTGGCGACGCCGCCGGCGGCCGCGGTCGCCGCCGACGAGCCCGTCTCTCCCCGTACCGATTCCCCCGCGCCGTCCGCCCCGGCCGCCCATCCCTCGGGGACCGGTGACGCCCAGGCCGCCGCCACTGCGCAGGAGGCCGATGAGGGCATCGCGGTCTCGGCGTGGGTGCTGGCCGGACTCGTCGTGGCCGCGGTCGCCGCCGCCGTGACGATCTCGCTCCGACGTCGTCGGCAGTCACCGGATCGAGGCTGATGAGTCGAGTGCGGCACTCCGTGGCACGCGCGGTGCACCCCGTGGCGTGGTGGCTGTGGGCGGTGGCGTTGGCCGTCGCCGCGGCCCGGGCCGACGACGTGCTCGTGCTGCTGCTCGTCGCCGCGGTGGCGGTCTGGGTGACCGTGGAACGCGGTGAACCGGGAGGTCTGACGATCCTCGCGGGGTTCTTCGTCATCGGCGTCGTCGCCCTCGTCCTGCGCCTGGTCATGACGGTCCTGCTCGGCGGCGGGGTCGTCGAGGGTCCCGTGGTCCTCTCCCTGCCGGAGCTGCGCCTGCCCGCCTGGGCCGGACGACTGCGACTCGGCGGTGACGTCACCCGGGGCGCCCTCACCGCCTCCCTCATCGAGGCCACCCGCCTCGCTGTCATGCTGCTCTGCCTGGGCGCGGCGAACGCGCTCGCCGGACCCCGGCGGCTCCTGCGTCACGTGCCGGCCACGCTCTACGACGTCGGCACCGCGCTCGTCGTGGCCCTGTCCTACGCACCCGAACTCGTGCGCGACGCCGGCCGGGTGCGGGTCGCTCGGTCCCTGCGCGGCGGCTCCGGCCGGGGTTGCGCGAGGTCGGCACGATGGCCCTGCCGGTCGTCGCCGGCGCGCTGGAACGCTCGCTGCAACTGGCCGCCTCGATGGAGTCCCGCGGGTACGGCCGTGCGGGGCGCGGCGGAGTCCGCCGGCAACGGCGCGCCACCTGGTGCAGTGTGGCGGGCATCGTCGGTGTCTGCGTCGGGGTGTTCGGCCTACTCGATGCGCGCACACCGGTCGCCGTCGCGGCTCCGCTGGTGGGAGCGGGGCTCGTCCTCGCGGTCGGCGCACTCGCGCTCGGTGGCGCGAGCGACCGTCGCACCCCCACCGACCCGATCCGTGGCAGACGCCCGAGACCGTCGTCGTCGCGCTCGGGGTGCTCGCCGCGCTGGCCGTCGGTCTCGCGGCCGGCGAGGAGGTCACGCCCGGAAGCACCGTCCACGTGCTCGTCGTCGGCGCGACCCTGCTCGCGGGCCTCGCCGGAGTCCTGACCCCACCACGGCCCGCGAGCCAGGACCGTGCCCGCGCGATGGCGAGCGTGGCGCGATGATCCACATCGAGGGCCTCGAGGTCACCTACGACGGGGCGGACGCCCCGGCGCTCGTCGTGCCGCACCTGCACGTCGAGGAGGGCGAGCTCGTCCTCCTCGCCGGGCCGACCGGGTGCGGCAAGTCCACGCTGTTGTCCACGCTCAACGGCCTGGTGCCGCATTTCACCGGAGGCACGCTGCGCGGCCGGGTGACCGTGGACGGGCGAGACACCGCCAGGTACCGCCCGCGCGATCTCGCCGACGTCGTCGGGCTGGTGCGGCAGAACCCGTCCGCCTCGTTCGTCACCGACACCGTCGAGGACGAGATCGCCTACGGCATGGAGGTTCTCGGCATCGCGCCCGGTGTCATGCGGCGCCGTGTCGAGGAGATCCTCGACGTCCTCGGGCTCGCCGACGTCCGCGGTGCGCGGCTGCACGCCCTCTCCGGAGGCCAGCAGCAACGGGTGGCGATCGCCGCCGTCCTCGCCGCCGGGCCGGGCATCCTCGTGCTCGACGAACCGACTTCGGCCCTCGACCCCGTCGCTGCCGAGGACGTGCTGTCGGCCCTCACCCGCCTCGTCCACGACATGGCCCTCACGGTCATCCTCGCCGAGCATCGCCTCGAACGCGTGATCCATCACGCCGACCGGGTCGTCCTGCTCGATGAGGGCCGGGCCACCCAGGCGCTGCCACCGGCCGAGGCCATGGCGATCTCGACCGTGTTCCCGCCGGTCGTCGAACTCGGGCGGATGCTCGGCTGGAGTCCGCTGCCGCTGTCGGTTCGGTCGGCCCGTCGTCGGGCGGCGGGGCTGCGCGCCGAGCTCCCACCTCCCCCGCGCCCGCAGGCCACCCCGCCCATGCGGCGGCGGTTCCGGCGCGCCCCCGCCGCGGAGGCGCCGCTGGTGCGGGCCCGGGGTCTGCATGTGCAGCGCGGTGGGGTGCCCGTGCTGCGCGGCGTCGACCTGACGCCGACCGACGGGGGATCACAGTGCTCATGGGCCGCAACGGCTCGGGAAAGTCGACGTTGCTGTGGACCCTCGCCGGCCGGTTGCAGCCCGACCGGGGCGAGATCCGCCTCGACCGACCCGGCGGGCGCCCCGTCGACCCGCGCACCCTGCCCCCGCGGGAGCGGATCGCCCGCGTGGGCCTCGTCCCGCAGGACCCGATGGCGTTGCTGTACGCCGACTCCGTCGCCGAGGAGTGCCGCAGCGCCGACGCCGACATGGGCGCCGAACCAGGGACGACCGCAGCGCTGTTCGCGCGCATCACCGGCGAGGTGGACGCCGAGCGTCACCCGCGCGACCTGTCAGAGGGGCAGCGCCTGGGGCTCGCCCTGGCCGTCATCCTCGCGGCCGGGTCACGGCTGCTCCTGCTCGACGAGCCGACCCGCGGCCTGGACTACGCCGCCAAGGACCGCCTCGTGCGCATCCTCGCCGAACTCTCGGCCGAGGGGCACACGATCCTCGTCGCCACCCACGACGTGGAGTTGGCCGCCGAGATCGCCGACCGCGTCGTGCTCATGGCCGATGGCGTCATCGTCGCGGACGACGACTCGCCGAGCGTCCTGGCGCAGTCGACGGCCTACGCGCCGCAGGTGTCGCGGATCCTGCATCCGCTCCCGTTCCTCACCGTCGACGAGGTCGCCCGGGCGCTCACGGAGGAGGCCTCATGAGCCGCACCGACATCACCCCGATCTCGCGTCCGACGCCGGACGTGCCGAGCGCGCCCGCGGCCCCGCCGACGGGAGCGGTGAGTTCGTCGGCGGCTGCCGCATCGAACGCGCCGGGCCACGCCCACCTCCCGCGCGCCGACCGACTCCGCCGCCGCGGCACCCCCGGCGACACCGCGCCGGAGTGGCCGGGGACGCTCGTGCTCGTCCTGGTCTCCCTGGTGGGACTCATGGCGTTCTTCTGGCCGTTCTTCGCCACGTCGGCGCTCATCGCCGAGCACGCCTCCCTCGCGCCATGGCTGTTCGCCGCACTCATGGCCCTGCTCGGGGTGAGCCTGCTCGCCGAGCAGGGCAACGGGCGTCTGGATGCCAAGACCGTGGCCGTGTTGGGCGCCCTGGCGGCGCTCGGTGGGGCGTTGCGGGTCCTCGGCGCGGGCACGGCGGGGCTCGAACCGGTGTTCTTCCTCGTCGTCGTCGCGGGCCGTGTGCTCGGCAGACGCCTGGCGTTCCTCGGCGGGTGTCTCATCCTGCTCACCGGCGCGTTCCTCACCGGGGCCGTCGGTCCGTGGACCCCCTTCCAGATGATCGCCACCGGCTGGGTCGCCCTGGGCGCCGCGCTGCTTCCCGGGCTCAGAGGCCGCTGGGAGGTCCTCGCCCTGGCGGTCTACGGCGCGATCGCCGCGCTCCTCTACGGGGCGGTGATGAACCTGTGGTTCTGGCCGTTCATGGGTGCGGCCGCACCGCCGGGAGCGGGGTTCGTCCCCGGTGACACCGCCACCAACCTCACCCACTACGCCGCGTTCTACCTCGCGACGTCGCTGGTCTGGGACGCACCTCGCGCCGTGCTCACCGCCGCACTCGTGGGCATCGCGGGGCGTCCGCTGCTGGCCACGCTCCGGCGCGCCACGCGTCGGGCCCGCTTCGAGGGGGCCTCGTGATCACCCTCGTGCTCGGCGGCGTCCGCAGCGGCAAGAGCATGCTCGCCGAGCGTCTGCTCGCCGGGTCGGCGGCCCGCTACGTCGCACCGGGCCCGGTGCCCGACCCGCACGATCCGCGCGACGCCGAGTGGGCCGAGCGTGTCCGCGCCCACCGCGAGCGTCGACCCGCCGCGTGGTTCACCGTCGAGACCGGCGACGTGGCCGGCGTGCTCGGCGAGGACGGCCCCCGGTGCTCGTCGACTGTCTCGGCACGTGGCTGACCCGCGTCGTCGACGACGCGGGCGCGTGGGACGACCGCGAGGCCGCGCGGCGGACCGTCGAGACCGCCCGTGTCGGTCTGCTCGAGGCTCTGCGCACCTGCCCGTGCGACGCGGTGCTGGTGAGCAACGAGGTGGGGCTGGGCGTCGTGCCGGCCACGCCGTCGGGGCGGTTGTTCCGCGACGAGCTCGGTCGCCTCAACACCGCCGTCGCCGACCTCGCCGACGAAGTGCTGCTCGTCGTCGCGGGGCGCGTTCTCGACCTGTCCACGGCACCCGGCCTCGACGCCTTCGCGGCCGGCCGATCGAGGAGTGCGCGATGAGCACGACACCGGACGAGCCGACGACGGGTGGATCTGCGGGATCGGCGTCGCGATGGCCGGTGCTCGACGGCTGGCGGATGGCGGTCGGCACGCTCACCGCCGTTCCGGTGCGGCCCCCTTCACATGTCGACTCCCGCGTGGCCGGGATCGCGATGCTGCTGGCCCCCGTCGCGGCGCTCCTGCCGGCGGCCGTGTGGGCGGCGATGGGTCTGCTCGCGGTCCTCGGCGACTCGCCCTCGGTCGCGCTCGTGCTGGCGGTCGTCGCCGTCTGCGGGCAGGTCCTGGCCACCCGCGCCCTGCACCTCGACGGTCTGGCCGACCTCGCCGACGGGCTCTCGGCGAGCTATGACCGTCGCACGGCGCTCGCGATCATGAAGACCGGCGACGTCGGCCCGAGCGGCGCGACCGCCATCGTCCTCACCCTGGTCCTCCAGATCGCGGCCACCGCGGCCCTGTTCACGCAGGCCGCCGCTCAGCCGGCGGTGCTGTGCCTCGGTGTGACCGCCGTGATCGCCTCTCGGTTCGTGCTCGCGGTCGCGTGTGTGCGCGGAGTACCCGCCGCGACGCCCGCGGGGTTGGGGGCCACGGTCGCGGGCAGCGTCTCCCGGGTCGCGCTGGTGGTCGCCGGGGTCGTCCTCGTCCTCGTGTGCGCCTCGGGGCATTTCTTCTTCGGCATCTCGAGGCTGTCCGTGATCGTCATCGTCGCCGCCGGTGTCCTCACCGCTGTGGCCGTCGTGGCTCGCGCGGTGAGCCGGCTCGGCGGCATCACGGGCGACGTCCTGGGCGCGACCGTCGAGATCGCGTGCGCCACCACGCTCCTCACCGCCGCCCTCTACGCCGCGCTGGTGCTGACGCCGCTCTGAGGGCCGCGTGTCAGCCGAGCAGGCGGGAGAGGAAACGCCGGGTCGGCTCCTCCTGGGGCGCGTCGATGACCTGCGCGGGCGGGCCGATCTCGGCGATCACTCCCCCGTGCAGGTGGGCGACGACGTCGGCGACCTGCCGGGCGAAGCCCATCTCGTGGGTGTTGAGGATCATCGTCATGCCCTCGTCCGCGAGGGATCGCAGCAGGTCGAGCACCTCGCCCACCAGTTCGGGGTCCAGGGCCGAGGTCACCTCGTCGAGCAGCAGCAACTCGGGCCGGTTGACCAGCGCGCGGGCGATCGCCACCCGCTGCTGCTGTCCGCCGGAGAGGTCGTCGGGGCGGGCTCGCGCCTTCTCCCCCAGGCCGACCCGCTCGAGCATCTCCAGTGACGCCGCGCGCGCCTCCGCCTTGGTCCGGCCGTGGACCCGCACGGGCGCGAGCATGACGTTCTCCAGCACGGACAGGTGCGGGAAGAGGTTGTAGGCCTGGAAGACGATCCCGATGCGGGAGCGCACCTCGTCGGCGTTCACCCGCGGGTCGGTGAGTTCCTCCCCTTGAGCATGACGACCCCGTCGTCGACGACCTCGAGCAGGTTGACGCACCGTAGCAGGGTCGACTTGCCCGAGCCGGACCCGCCGATGAGCACGACGCACTGGCCGGCGTACACGTCGAGGTCGATGTCCTTCAGGACGAGGTTGCGCGGCGTCCCGCGGCCGTGCCCCGGGAAGGACTTGCGCAGGCCCCGCAGCGAGAGCAGGGGCTCGTCCGCCTGCGGCGTGTGCGAGGCGGTCACAGCGCCCCCGCCCCTGCGTAGCCCTGACGCCGGGCGACCCAGTCGGTGAAGCGGGCCATCGGCACCGTGAGCGCGATGAAGAGCAGACCGGCGACCACGTACGGCGTGTAGTTGAAGTCGGACGCCGTCTCGATCTGCGCGGCGCGGACGGCGTCGACCACCCCGAGGATCGAGATGAGTCCGGAGTCCTTCTGCAGCGACACCAGGTCGTTGAGCAGCGGCGGCTGCACCCGCCGGATCGCCTGCGGGACGACGACGTGGCGCAGGGTCTGGGTGTAGCTCAGCCCCAGGGAGCGGGCGGCGGCCCGCTGCGAGGGGTGCACCGATTCGATGCCGGCGCGGAACACCTCGGCCACGTACGCCGAGTACGACAGCACGAGCGCGCAGCAGCCCCAGAAGAGGACGTTCGTCGGCAGCCCTTGGAGGCGCAGCGCCGGTGCGCCGTACCCGAACAGCAGCAGCACGAGGATGAGCGGGAGCCCGCGGAAAAGGTCGACGTACAGGGTGCCGGCCAGGCGGAAGGGGAAGAAGACGGGTCCGCGCAGGGTGCGCAGGATCGCGACGAACAGGCCGAGGACGAAGATGATCAGCCCGCACACGACCATGATCCGGATGTTCAGCCAGAGCCCGGCGAGGACCGCGGGAAACGCCTCGATCGCCTTCTCGAGATTGAAGTAGGTCCACTGCACCCTCGGCCAGCCGGGTGAGGAGGTCAGGGCGATCCACAGCAGCGCCACCAGCACGATCGTGCTCGCCGCCGACAAGGCCGTCGAGCGGACCGCCCGCGACCGTCGGTAGGTCGCCCGCTCGCGCTCACGCTCGGACGGGGTCCAGTCGACGGTGGCGGGTGAGGCGCCGTTCACGAGAGTTCTGGCGCGCCCTGCCGGCTCAGCCACTGCTGCTCCAGCTTCTCCAGCGTGCCGTCCTCGCGCAGGGAGTCCACGGCCCCGCTGACGCAGGTCGTCAGCGACGACTCCTTGTCGAGCACCGCACCGAACTGTTCGGCCTCGGCGCCGGCGGGCAGCTGGCCGACGATGACGCCGTCGTCGAGCTGCACGGACGTCATGTAGAACGCGGTGGGCAGGTCGACGACGACGCCGTCGATCTGGCGGTTCTTCAGCGCCTGCACGGCGAGGTCGTTGGTGTCGAACACGTTCGGCTGAGCCGACGGCTTGATCTGCTCGGTGATGGCGCTGTAGGAGGTCGTACCCACCTGCGCGCCGAGTCGGGCGGAGGCGAGGTCGGCGACCTTCTGCCGTCCGTCGATGGGTGAGCCCTTGTACGTCACCACGGCCTGACGCACGTCGTAGTAGCCGGAGGAGAAGTCGACGGCCTGCTTGCGGTCCTCCTTGATGGAGATCTGGTTGAGGTCGAAGTCGAACTTCTTGGGCCCGGGCGCGATGGCCGTGTTGAACGGGACGTCCACCCACGTGACCTCGTTGCGCTCGAACCCGAGCCGCTCGGCGATGGCGTACGCGACGGCGCTCTCATACCCCTCGCCGTTGCTCGGTTCGTCGTCGAGGAACCACGGCTCGTAGGCCGGGGTGTCGGTGCCGATGGTGAGCGAGCCCGGCGTCGTGAGCTCCAGGTGCTCCTTGCCGCAGGCGTCGGACGCACCGGAGGCGCCGGTCTGCGAGCCGCCGGCCTGCGTCGCGGGAGCTCCCGGCTGCGCTCCTCCCCCATCGGTGGGGGCGCTGCAGGCTGCGAGAGCCAGCAACGGGAACACGAGCGGGACGAGGCGTGGGAACCGCATGCGGACTCCTTCACAAAGCGGGTGGCAGGTGCGTCGACAGGGGTCGGCCGCCACAGTATGCACCGTGACTCATCCGGGCGAGTCGGGTGGCCGGGACGGAACATCAGGGGTGGGCGTGGGCGGCCGGACGCGGTGGCCGGGAGGCGTGTCGCCGTACGGCGACATCGGAGTATGTAGCCGTACGGCCACACTTCGACATGTAGCGGTACGACGACAGGATGCCCCCGCATGGACACGATCAGAGACCTCGGCGCGGTGGTGCGCACCCGCCGGCACGAGCTGGGGGTCAGCCAGGAGGAGCTCAGTCGCCGGGCAGGCGTGTCGCGGCCCTGGTTGTCCCGCGTGGAGGCAGGGCGGCATCCCCGGGCCGAGATGCAGAAGATCCTCGACGTCCTCGGCGCGCTCGAGCTGGACTTCACGCTCTCTCCGGCCCGGCCGCGCGGAGATGCGGTCACGGACGACGACCCCTTCCGCCACCACTTCGGAGGCGGCTCATGACGTCGCGTCTCGTGGTGCACCTCGCGGGGAGACCAGCCGGGCAACTGACGCAGAGCCCGGGCGGCACCCTCGCGTCACCCAGATGAGGCCTCGACCTCGTCCGTGAAGATCAGAGCCTCCGTGCCGGCCCGCAGCACCCGTGACGGATGATCGTCGACGACCACGACTTGGCGATGTTCTCCGGTGATCCATAGGGGTTCGAGGTCCGGGGCAGCCGCCCCCACTGGAGAAGCGAACGACGCGCATGCTGCGTCACGAGGCCCGCCCAGACCGCCTTCCATAGGCGGCGGTCTCGGCGCGAAAACACGCTCCCGAGACCCCTTGCCGAGCGGTGCGCGAATGTTCACATACCTGCTGCTCCCTGTGGGCGTGATCGCACAAACGTAGTAGACTGGAAGCACGTCGTGAACCACTTCTCGAAAGGTCTTCTCATGCCCACGTCCACGTCTTCGCCCGCGGTGTTGGCACCGCCGCGGGGCTGGGGTGTGGGCGCAGCGGTGCCGTCGGGGACGTTCGCCGGGCTCGGTGATGAGGAGTTGTTGGTCGAGCTGGAGACCCATGAGCGGATGAAGGCGTGGATCGAGGCTCGTGGGATTGCGGTGGTCGAGGAGTTGGCGCGGCGTCGGGAGCGGGAGGCGCTGGCGGAGTTGGACGAGCGGGACCGTGACGCGCTGAGTAGGACTCGGACGTTGGTGGTGGTCGGGGTGCGGGAGGCGGTGGTCGATGAGGTCGCGTTGGCCACCGGCGCCGGTCAGCGCGCTGCTGAGACGCGGGTGCGGATGGCGCGGGAATGGGAACGCTTCACCCCCGTGCGTGAGGCTTTGGCTGCGGGGCGGATGAGTTGGTCGCGGGCCGTGCAGGTGTCCACCCGTACCAGTGAGGTGGACTCGGGTCGGATGCGCAGGATCGTGGAGAAGGTCCTGGCGCCGTACATCCCTGGGCCGGGTGGGGATTCGGGTGGGTTGGAGGTGCCGCAGTCGGTGTTCTCCTGGCGTCTGGGACGCGCCGTCGCCGCGGTCACCACCTCCCGGCAGCGGCACGAAGACGCGATCGCGCGTCGGGACGCGTGGGCGGTGATCAACCCCGACGCCGACGGAACCATGACCCTGACCGGCACGCCGGACGCATCACCGCCGCATTCACCCGCGTCGACGACATCGCCCGCCGCCTGCGCCGCGAGGGCGACTCCCGCACGCTGACGCAGTTGCGCTCCGACATCGGCCTGGACCTGCTCATCGACGGCCAGATCACCCCCGAGGGCCGTCCATTGTTCGGTGGGGAGCTTCCCCCGGCACACGTCACTGTCGTGGTCTCGGCCGCCTCCCTGCTGGGTGTGAACGATGCCCCGGGGACGGTGGACCTGCGGGGGCGGGAGGAGCACCTGCCCGCGTTCGCGGTGCGTGATCTGGCGTTGAGTCGGGGATCGGTGTGGCGACGCCTGGTCACCGACCCGACCACCGGGATGATGACGGAGTTGAGCACCGAGCGGTATGAGATCACCGGTGACCTGCGTGAGCGGATCCTGGCCCGGGATCGGCACTCCCGCGTTCCGGGATCGATGCGACCCGCGTCACGGTGCGACACCGATCACGAGGGGGTGTCAGATGGTCTGTGTAAGCGAGGGGTCTCCCACCTGAAGGAGATTGACTATGGCTATGACCAAGCCGAAGAAGAGCGACGAGCCCGGGCAGGAGCCTGAAGCGCGTCAGTTGCGTCGTGAGTTCTTCGACGACGAGATGCTCGACAAGCTGATGGCCGCCACCGACGAGCGGGGCCTGTCGCTGACGGGTGAGGGCGGATTCCTGCCCGAGATGATCAAGGCAGTCCTCGAGCGGGGCATGCAGGCCGAGCTGACCGACCACCTCGGGTATGAGAAGGGCGACCCGGGTGGGAACGGCTCGGGCAACTCGCGCAACGGCACGACCCCGAAGACGGTCGGGACCGAGGTCGGGGACGTCGGCTTGGACCGGCCGAGGGATCGTAACTCCACCTTCGCGTCGTCGTTGGTGCCCAAGGGCGCAAGGCGTCTGGGTGGACTGGAGGACATGATCATCTCGCTGTACGCGGGCGGGATGACCATCCGCGACATCCAGCATCATCTGGCTGCGACGCTGGGCACTGAGCTGTCCCACGAGACGATCAGCAACGTGACCGACGCCGTGGCCGAGGAGGTCACCGCGTGGCAGACGCGGCCGTTGGAGGCGTTCTACCCGGTGATCTACCTCGACGCGCTGGTGGTGAAGATCCGTGACGGCGCGCACGTGGCCAACCGGGCTGCGCACATCGCTGTCGGCGTGGACCTGGATGGCGTCAAGCACGTCTTGGGCATCTGGGTCCAAGCCGTCGAGGGCGCGAAGTTCTGGGCCTCGGTGTGCGCGGAGCTGGCCAACCGCGGCGTCAAGGACGTGCTGATCGTCTGCTGCGACGGTCTGACCGGCTTCCCCGAGGCGATCGAGGCGACCTGGACCCGCGCGATGGTCCAAACGTGCGTCGTGCACCTGATCCGGGCCTCGATGCGGTTCGTCTCCTACACCGACCGCAAGGCCGTCGCGGCGATGCTGCGTCCGATCTACACCGCCGCGAACGAGGACGCGGCGTTGATGGCGCTGACCGCGTTCGCCGACTCGAACCTGGGCAAGAAGTACCCCGCCGCCGTGGCCTCCTGGGAGAACGCATGGGAGCGGTTCACCCCGTTCCTGGCGTTCGGGCCGGCGTTGAGGAAGGTCATCTACACGACCAACTCGATCGAGTCGCTCAACTACCAGCTACGCAAGATCATCAAGAACCGCGGCCACTTCCCCAGCGACACGGCCGCGATCAAGCTGCTGTGGCTGGCCATCCGCAACATCGAGGACAAGCGGGCCCGTGAACGCGCCAAGGAAGCCGGCGCCCCCAGAGGAACTCCCCGCAAGGCGCCCGGCAAGCTCGTCGAGGGTTCCGTCATCCAAGGCTGGAAAGCCGCCCTGGGAGAGCTCGCCCTGATCTATCCCGACCGCATCAACCCCTACCTGTAACACCCCATGAGACCCAGGTCACTTACACAGACAACTTGACAGGCTCCGCCGGCGGTCCCTCCAGTGAGTCCAACGTGTCGGCCAAGAACCGGCGGGGACACAACCACAAGACCCACCGCCGCTGGAGAAGCACCAGGGAGCCGGGCATCAACGGCGACATCACCTGGACCACCAAGGCCGGACGAACGTATGTCACCCGACCGCATGACTACCGCGACCCACCAGCCCGCGCCAGCGTGCCCATCGAGGGGCAAGACCCTGACGCAGCGGCGTGGCAGCAACGAGGAGCGATCCTCATCGCCCTGGCCCGCAACGCACAACGCGACGCAGCCCGCGAACGCCAACAACGACGCGAACAGAAGCTTGAGCAGCAACGCAAGCGCAAGAGCGAGCACCGACGAGCACACCGCCGCGCCCGCGGATACGAGCGCGAGCGCGACGGCGCGCGGACGCGCGTCGAACCCCGCGCCGGCGCACGCGGACCCAGCACCGGCGAGGCTTCCAGACCCGGGGTCTTCATCCGCGCACCCCGCCCACGGCGCAGCAGCGAGACCTCGTCGACGGCGCGCCCCGGCTGGGACGGCACCGACCCCGGACCCCCACCCTTCTGACCCCGCGCCGAACGCCTGAGACGACGAGGCCCCGACCACCCGGAGAGCGGGTGGACGGGGCCCTCGCCGTGTCGGTTCGAAGCGGTTCAGTCGTGCACGCCGGCCTCGACGAACGGGGGCTTGGTGACGACGGCGGCGATGTCGCGTCCGCGGACGTCGACGACGACGGGGTCGCCCTCCTTGACGCCGCGGTCGATGAGCGCCAGGCCGATGCCCTTGCGCAGGGTGGGCGACATGGTGCCGGAGGTGACGACACCGATCTCGTTGCCCTCACCGTCCTTGACGACGCACCCGGCGCGCGGGATGCCCCGGCCCTCCACGAGCAGACCCCAGGACAGGCGGCAGGACTTCTCGGCCCGCTGCGCGGCGAGCACGTCCTTGCCCCAGAACTCGTCCTTGTTCCACCCGACGGCCCAACCGGCGCGGGCCATGTTCGGGGTGATGTCCATGGTCAGCTCGTGACCGTGCAGGGCGTAGCCCATCTCGGTGCGCAGCGTGTCGCGGGCACCGAGGCCACACGGCATGCCGTCGTACGGCTTCATCGCCTCCACGAGCGCGTCCCACAACGCCTCGGCGTCCTCCCACCGCGGGACGAGCTCGTAGCCCTTCTCCCCCGTGTACCCGGTGCGGCAGACCGTCAGCGGACGCCCCTGCCATTCGGTCGAATCGAACGACATGTACTCGTGACCGGTCGGCAGACCGAGCGACTGCAGCACCTCATCCGACCTCGGCCCCTGCACGGCGATGATGGCGTAGTCGTGATGCTGGTTCTCCAGCTCCAACCCCTCGGGCAACTGCTCCGCCATCCGGCGCACGACCTCCGTCGTGTTCGCGGCGTTGGGGATGAGGAAGACCTCGTCGTCGCTCTTGTAGTACTGGATGAGGTCGTCGACCACACCGCCGGTCTCGGCGTCGCAACACATCGTGTACTGCGCCTTGGGCGGGCTCACCTTGCGCAGATCATTCGTGAAGCAGCGGTTGCAGAAGTCGGCCGCACCGGGACCGCGCACGAGCGCCTTACCGAGATGGGAGACGTCGAAGATGCCCACGCGCTCGCGGACGGCCTCGTGCTCCTTGAGCACGCCGCCACCGGGGTATTCGATCGGCATGAGCCAGCCGCCGAAGTCGGCCATCTTGGCCTTCAGGGCCTCGTGCCGGGAGTGCAGCGGTGAGGTGAGGAGGTCGCTCTCTGTCATGTCGCCACCGTAATGGTGACGCCCTCGTTATTCTCGGAGTTGGCATGAACCCGCTGACCGGCCCGACACCGCGGACGCGAGCACCGTCCGTCCCCCCGTTTCACCGGCCGGGCCGCACGTCCGACGGCAGGACCGGCCACCCGCCGACACACCAGCCTCATGCCTGGCGCACGCGCCGGGCCGCACCGACCTCGACAGAGAGTAGGACCTCCGTGAAGCTCGCCTTCGCCACCACCGCACCCGAGTCGACCAAGGCCGACGTCCTCATCGTCTTCAGCCACCCCACCGATGACAAGCGCGCCAAGAACGCGGGTCCACGCCTGCTCGCCGCCGACACCCTCCCCGCCGCCGCGGTGACCCACATCGAGCAGGCTCTGGCCGATCTCCTCGCCAAGGGCAAGGCCGACGAGGTCCGCACGCTGACCTCCGTGCCCAAGATCGCCGCCCCGGTCGTCGTCGTCACCGGACTCGGGTCGATCGACACCCAGGACGGCGAACCCACGCCCGAGTCCGTGCGCCGCGCCGCCGGTGCTGCCGCCCGCACCCTCGCCGGCCGGTCGAGCGCCGCCGTCGCGCTGCCCGTCGCCACCCCCGAGCACGCCTCGGCCGCCGCGAGCGGACTCGTGCTCGGCGCCTACCGCTTCGACCGCCACCGCGGCGCGAAGGCCCAAGCCGCCGCCGACGCGCCCCTGGCCTCCGCGACGATCCTCGCGAGCAAGAAGGCCGTGAACGCCCGCGCCAAGGAGGCCGGCGCCAAGGTCGGCGACGCCGACATGAGCGCCGCCGTCACCGCGGGTGAGGTCGTGGCCCGCCACCAGTGCTGGGCCCGCGACCTCGTCAACACCGCCCCCAACGAGCTGTACCCGGCCTCCTTCGCCGAGACCGTGCAGAAGGCCGCCGGCAAGGGCGTCAAGATCGAGATCCTCGAGGAGAAGCAGCTCACCGCAGGCGGATTCGGTGGCCTCATCGCCGTCGGGCAGGGCTCCTCCCGCCCGCCGCGCCTGGTCACGATGACCTACTCCCCCGGCAAGGCCACCACGCGCCTGGCGTACGTGGGCAAGGGCATCACGTTCGACTCCGGAGGCCTCTCCCTCAAGCCCGCCGGCTCGATGATGACGATGAAGTGCGACATGGGTGGCGCCGCGGCCGTGGCCGCCGCCGTCCTCGCCATCGCGGAGCTCAAGCTGCCCGTCGCCGTCACCGGCTACCTCTGCCTCGCCGAGAACATGCCCAGCGGCACCGCCACGCGCCCCGGCGACGTCATCACCCAACGCGGCGGCCTCACGGTCGAGATCCTCAACACCGACGCCGAGGGCCGCCTCGTCCTCGCCGACGGCATCGCGCTGGCGGCCGAATCCGCCCCCGACGCCATCGTCGACATCGCGACCCTCACCGGCGCGCAGGTCGTCGCCCTCGGCAAGCGCACGGCCGCGGTCCTCGCCAACGACGACGAACTGCAGGGCGCCCTCACCCAGGCCGCCACCGACGCCGGCGAGAAGGTCTGGCCGCTGCCCATCGCCGAGGAGATCCGCGGGCACATCGACAGTACGGTCGCCGACCTCAAGAACATGGGCGAGGCCGGAACCGCGGGCACCATGGCCGCCGCCGCGTTCCTGCGGGAGTTCGCCAAGCCGACCGGCAAGGACGCCGACGACCGCACCCAGGCCTGGGGGCACCTCGACATCGCCGGACCGGCCTTCCACGAGGGCGGCCCCTACGGCTACGTCGGCAAGGGCGGCACCGGCTTCGGCGTCCCGACCCTGGTGGAGTTCGCACGCGGCTACGTGACCGACTGACCCCATCGGTGGCCTGCGGGCCACCAGCGCGTGCGGATCCACCTCCGGGCGCGCCCACCACATCGCCCGGCACCACCTCGGTGCCGGGCGATGCGTGTGTCTGCGGGCGCCCTACGCCACGAGCACCGCCCGGCGGTGAACACCCGTCCCCGCCCGCCGCGGAGAGCGGGGAAACAGAGTCGTTCCACGCCGGAATACGGCGTGAATGCTCAGGATTCACCTCCTTTCGACCGACCAGGTACCTGACACGCGGACACCACGTCCGCGACCTGGTGCCGATCGAGGAGGACATGCGTGAGCCTTGCGGCAGTCGTGAGGGCCTCGGTGGTCGATCTGTGAGCGGGTCGCCGCGCCGGGTGGACTCCCTCGACGGCCTGCGCACGATCGCGGTGCTGCTGGTCGTCGCCTTCCACGTGGGTATGCCCGGCATGGCCGGCGGATACCTGGGTGTCGACGTGTTCTTCGTGCTGTCCGGGTTCCTCATCACCACGCTGCTGCTCAAGGAGCTCTCCTCCACCGGCCGCATCGACCTCGGCCGGTTCTGGGCGCGGCGGGCGCTGCGTCTCATGCCGGCGGCCATGCTCGTCATCGCCGCCGTCGTCGTCTGGGCGTTGTTCGTCGCCGAGCCCTACCGTCGCCCCGGCATCGGCGCGGACGCCCTGTGGTCGCTGCTCTACGTCGGCAACTGGCGGTTCATCTCCTCGAGCAGCTACTTCGCCGACGACGGCACGAGTTCACCCCTGCTGCACGTGTGGTCGCTCGCCGTCGAGGAGCAGTTCTACGTCGCCTGGCCGCTGCTGCTCATGCTCGTGTGCACCCTCGTGTGGCGCCGCGCCGCCGGGAAGGGCTTCGTCGACTCGGCCGCCCGCATCGAGGCAGACCGGCGCCGCAAGGCCGGCGTCGTCCTCGCCACGGGCCTGCTCGCCCTCACCCTGGCGGTCGCCTCCGCGATCTGGCTGTGGGTGCTGTACGACCCGGCGGCCCCCGAGCGCGCCTACATGGGCACCGACACGAAGGTGTTCGAGCCCCTGATCGGCGCGGCAGCCGCGGCGCTGATGACGAGGAAGCGGCTCCAGCGGTGGGTCGTCCGCCGGTACGCGGTCCTCACGGTCTCCGGGCTCGCGGGGCTCGGGCTCGGTGTCGCCACCCTGGGCGGCCCGTCACCGGTGTACTTCGCCGGCGGGGCGGTCGCGTTCTCGGTGTGCTGCGCCGTCCTCGTCGCGGCCGCCACCGCCGGCGGCAACCAGAGCCTCATCGCCCGCACGCTCGGCCTGGCGCCGGTGGCCTACCTCGGGCGGATCTCCTACGGCATCTACCTGTGGCACTGGCCGGTGGCCGTGTGGCTGCTGCCCGACCCGGCCGTCTTCGATCCCACCCGCGCCGTCGCGGTCGTGGCGTTCACCATCGCGCTGGCCTCGGTGTCCTACCACCTCGTCGAGGTGCCGATCCGCACCGGCGCCCTGACCCGGGCCCGGCCCCGCCACCTGCTGCCCCTCGGTGCGACCTCCCTGGCCGCGGTCGTCGCGTTCTCGACGCTGCTCGGCGGGACGACGCTGAGTCGCCTCAACCCGCTGTCCGTCTCGGTGGCCAGCGCCGCGGAACGTTCCTCGGTCGTCGTCGTCGGCGACAGCGTCATGAGCCGGCTCGTGCCTTCCCTGGCGCAGACGGCCTCGGCGCGCGGCATCACCGTGCTCAACGGGGCGCGGGGCGGCTGCCCGGCCCTGACCGTCCCCGCCCTCGACGCCGCCGGGGCACCCTGGCCGACGGCGCCTGCACCGAGGGCGTACGCACACATCAGGACGACGTCATCGCCCAGGCCGACCCGGGTGTCGTCCTCTGGTGGTCGCGGTACGAACTCGCTGACCGACTCTCCGACGACGGCCGCGTCCTGCGGGCCGGGACGCCGGAGTTCTGGGCGGCTCAGCGTGCCTCCTTCGCCGCCGACGTCACCCGGCTGACCTCGCGCGGAGCCACCCTCGTCGTCGTGCAGACCGACCGCCCCGGCACCGGGCTCTCCTCGCGGTGCACCCCCGACAAGTGCAATCCGTTCCTGCACCGGTTGTGGTTCGAGGACCAACTTCGACGGGACTGGAACACCCTGGTCGCCGAGGTCGCGGGCCGGGACCCGCGCGTGCGCACCATCCCCATCGACGACGTCTTCTGCCGCGACGACGCCGTCCCCTGCGACGACACCCTGCCGATGACCGGTGGCCCGACCGCCATGGCCGCGGCGTGGACCCCTGCCACGCCCGCCGCCGCGGTCCCGCGGACCCGCTCCACCATCGAGGGTGTCGACGTGACCACCCTGGCCCGCCCCGACGGCTCCCACTTCTCCCCCGAGGCCATGCCCGCCGTCTCCGCGGCCCTGCTCGACCGCGTCGCCGCCGCCGTCCAGCACTGACCTGCATCTCCGCCCGCCTGCACTCATAGGCGCTCCGAGGCGGCAGGACGTGGTGCGAGATCTGTGCGAGGTGGTTCGAGATCTCGGGCAGTCCTCGCCCCTGCGACCTGGGCGCGTGCGAGGATGAGCCCGGTCGGTGGCGCCCGTGATCCGGGCCACACCGACGGATGCCGCCGAGACGCGACGCGCCGTGACCACGACCGGACTCGACCCGATCGTCGCCCGAGAAGGAGCCACCCTCATGACCGACAGCACGGACACCTTCGACATCGTCATCCTGGGGGGCGGCAGCGGCGGATACGCCTGCGCCCTGCGAGCCGCGCAGCTCGGACTCAGCGTGGCGCTGGTGGAGAAGGACAAGCTGGGCGGTACGTGTCTGCACCGCGGCTGTGTGCCCACCAAGGCGCTCCTGCACGCGGCCGAGGTGGCCGACTCCGCCCGTGAGAGTGAGAAGTTCGGCGTCAAGGCCACGCTCGAGGGCATCGACATGGCCGGTGTCCACACGTACAAGGACGGCGTCGTCGCGCGCCTGCACAAGGGTCTGCAGGGTCTGGTCAAGGCCGCGAAGGTCACCTATGTCGAGGGCCTCGGCCGGGTCGTGGCCCGCGACACCGTCGAGGTGGACGGCCGCCGGCTGACGGGCAAGAACCTCGTCATCGCCACCGGCTCGTACGCCAAGTCGCTGCCCGGCCTCGAGATCGCCGGTCGCATCATGACCAGCGAGCAGGCGCTGCTGCTGGACGAGGTGCCCGCCCGGGTCGTCGTCCTCGGCGGCGGTGTCATCGGCAGCGAATTCGCCTCCGTCTACCGCTCCTTCGGCGCCGAGGTCACCATCGTCGAGGCACTCCCCGGCTCGTCGCGCTCGAGGACGAGGCGATCTCCAAGACCCTCGAACGCGCCTTCAAGAAGCGCAAGATCGGCGTCAAGACCGGCGTGAAGTTCGCCGGCGCCACCCAGACCGACGACGCCGTCACGATCACCCTGGAGTCCGGCGACACCCTGGAGGCCGACCTGCTGCTGGTCGCCGTCGGACGGGGCCCGGTCACCGACGGCATCGGCCTGGAGGAGATCGGCGTGACCGTCGACCGCGGCTTCGTGCCCACCGACGAGCGCTGCCGCACGAACGTCGAAGGCGTGCGCGCGGTCGGCGACATCGTGCCGGGCCTCCAACTCGCCCACCGCGGCTTCGCCCAGGGCATCCTCGTGGCCGAGGACATCGCCGGACTCGACCCCCAGCCGCTCGAGGAGTCCGGCATCCCGCGGGTCACCTACTCCGACCCCGAGATCGCGTCGGTGGGACTCACCGAGGCCAAGGCCAAGGAACTGCACGGCGAGGATGCCGTCGAGTGCGTCGAGTTCAACCTCGGCGGCAACGGCAAGTCGCAGATGCTCGCCACCGCCGGCTTCGTCAAGCTCGTCCGGGTCACGGACGGCCCCGTCGTGGGCGTCCACATGATCGGAGCCCGCATGGGCGAGCAGGTCGGCGAGGCACAGCTCATCGTCGGCTGGGAGGCACTCCCCGAGGAGGTCGCCTCCTTCATCCACGCGCACCCGACGCAGAACGAGGCGCTGGGTGAGGCACACCTCGCGCTCGCGGGCAAGCCTCTGCACGCACATTCCTGAACCACCGGCACCGGGGGCGAGAACGGGAGCGCACCCCCGCGCTTCACGACCGCCTCTCTTCTAGACTCGCGACAACACCGCAAACCCCGAGGAGACACGAAATGTCAGAACGCGTGACCATGCCGGCTCTGGGAGAGTCGGTCACCGAAGGCACCGTCACCCGTTGGCTGAAGAGCGTGGGCGATTCCGTCGAGGTGGACGAGCCGCTGCTCGAGGTCTCCACCGACAAGGTCGACACCGAGATCCCCTCGCCGGTGGCGGGCACGCTGACCGAGATCCTCGCCGAAGAGGACGAGACCGTCGAGGTCGGAGCCGATCTCGCCGTCATCGGTGACGCCGACGAGGCCGACTCCTCCTCCGACGACTCCGGCAGCGAGGACGAGGACGCCGACGAGGAGCCGCAGCAGGACGAGCCGCAGGACAGCGGCGAGGAGTCCTCGAAGGACGAGGAGTCCGAGGCGCCCAAGCAGGAGAAGAAGAGTTCCTCCGGTGGCGACGGCGGCGGCGAACGCGTCCCCATGCCGGCGCTGGGCGAGTCGGTCACCGAGGGCACGGTCACGCGGTGGTTGAAGTCCGAGGGTGACCAGGTCGAGGTCGACGAGCCACTGCTCGAGGTCTCCACCGACAAGGTCGACACCGAGATCCCCTCGCCGGTCGCCGGCACCCTCACCAAGATCCTCGTGGAGGAGGACGAGACCGTCGAGGTCGGCGCCGATCTGGCCGTCATCGGTGGCGAGGCCTCCGGTGGCTCCGGCGAGTCCGACACCGAGGACAAGGACGAGAGCGACACCGAGGACAAGAAGGAGTCCGACAGCGCGGAGTCCGAGTCCAAGGAGACCGCCGAGGAGACCCCGGTCGAGCCGTCCACCGAGTCCGACGAGCCCAAGAAGGACGAGTCGGCCAAGAAGGACGAGAAGTCCGAGCCGAAGCAGGACGAGCCGAAGAAGGACGAGCCCAAGAAGGACGCCCCGAAGTCGTCCTCGGAGCCGCCCAGCAAGGCCGAGGAGACCGACGCCTCCGCCTACGTCACCCCGCTGGTGCGCAAGCTCGCGGCCGACCACGACGTCGACCTCACGACCCTCTCGGGTACGGGTGTCGGCGGCCGGATCCGCAAGCAGGACGTCCTCGATGCGGCCAAGGCGGCGGAGGAGGCCAAGCAGGCCGCGTCCGCGCCGGCACCGCAGGCCGAGAAGGCTGCGGCGCCCGCCGCCCAGGCTCCCGCTCCGCAGCAGGGCAAGGCAGCACCGAGCGCCGTCCCGGCGCCGTCCGACAAGCGCGGCACCACCGAGAAGATGACCCGTCTGCGCAAGGTCATCGCCGAGCGCATGGTCAACTCCCTCCAGGTGTCGGCGCAGCTCACGGCGGTCGTCGAGGTCGACATGTCGCGCATCGCGGCGCTGCGGGCCCGCACCAAGTCCGACTTCGAGCGTCGCGAGGGCGTCAAGCTCTCCTACCTGCCGTTCATCTCGCTGGCGACGGTGGAGACGCTCAAGGCGTTCCCCACCCTCAACAGCAGTGTCGACGGCGACCAGGTCGTCTTCCACGGTGGTGAGCACCTCGGCATCGCGGTCGACACCGAGCGCGGCCTGCTCGTGCCGGTGGTCCGCGACGCGGGCGACCTCAACATCGCCGGACTGGCGCGCAAGATCGCCGACATCGCCGAGCGCACCCGCACCAACAAGGTGACGCCCGACGAGCTCGGTGGCGGCACGTTCACGATCAGCAACATCGGCAGCAACGGATCGCTGCTCGACACGCCGATCATCAACCAGCCGCAGGTGGCGATCCTGGGCACGGGCGCGATCGTCAAGCGTCCGGTCGTCGTCCAGGACGAGTACGGCAACGACTCGATCGCCATCCGGCACATGCAGTACCTCGTGCTCACCTACGACCACCGGGTCGTCGACGGTGCGGACGCCGGTCGCTTCCTGTCGGCGCTCAAGAGCCGACTGGAAGAGGGCGCGTTCGAGGTCTGATCCAGCAGTGACGGGGCGGCGGGTCACCCGCCGCCCCGTCGTGTGTGTGCCCTCGTTTTCTGCCGGGGTTCCGCGGCGGGAATGTCTCCCGTCGTGACATGGTTCTCCGGTCGGGCAGGGCCTGTCCGCCACGCAAGGGAGACCTGACATGCGAGTTGCCGTCACCGGCGCATCCGGGCTGATCGGATCGGCCACCTCCTCGGCCCTCACCCGGCGGGGCGACGAGGTGATCCACCTCGTGCGTCGTGAGCCGCGGACCTCCGGTGAGCGGCAGTGGCATCCGGGTGAGTCCCTCGATCCCGAGGTGCTCGCGGACGCGGATGCGGTCGTCCACCTCGCCGGCGCGGGCGTGGCCGACAGACGGTGGACCCCGGAGTACAAGAAGGTCATCCGCCGCTCGAGGATCGACGGCACCCGCACGATCGCCGGCGCCGTGGCGCAGCTGGAACGTCCGATCCGGGTCGTCAGCGCATCGGCGGTCGGCATCTACGGCAGCGACCGCGGCGAGGAGACCCTCACCGAGGCCAGTGCCACCGGTCCCGGGTTCCTGGCCGACGTCGTCCGCGCCTGGGAGGGCGAGATGCGCGCCCTGGCCGACAGCGGCATCCCGGTGGCCTTCGCCCGCTCCGGCATCGTGCTCTCCCGCGAGGGCGGGGCGATGGAGCGCATCCTCCCCTGGCCAAGATGGGTCTCGGCGGACCGCTCGGCGACGGCCACCAGTTCTGGCCGCTCATCACCCTGGAGGACGAGGTCGCGGCCCTGTTGTGGCTGATCGACCACCCCGAGATCACCGGACCGGTCAACCTGGCGATGCCCGAGCCCGTCCGTCAGGGCCAGTTCATGGCGCTGCTGGGCGACCGGCTGGGCAGGCCCGCCAAGGTGCCCGCGCCCGCCTTCGCGATCCGGGCCCTCCTCGGCGGATTCGCCGACGACATCCTCGGCAGCCAGCGCGTCCACCCGGGCGTCCTGCTGGAGTCGGGCTTCACCTTCACCCACCCCGACGGCGAGTCCGCCGCGCGGTGGCTCACGCAGGAGTGACCATGCGATTCGAACACCTCGGCTTCGCCCCCGACCTCGTGGACTACGTGCAGGCGTGGGACCACCAGCGGGAGGTCCACGCCGCTGTGGTGGCCGGCGAGCTGCCCGACACCGTCCTGCTGCTCGAGCACGAGGCCACGTACACCGCGGGCAAGCGCACCGAGCCGCACGAGCGGCCGTTCGACGGCACACCCGTGGTCGAGGTCGACCGCGGCGGCAAGATCACCTGGCACGGCCCCGGCCAGCTCGTCGGCTACCCGATCGTGCGCCTGCCCGGCCCGGTCGACGTCGTCGCCCACGTGCGCCGGTTGGAGGACGTCATGATCGGCGTCTGCGCCGACCTCGGCGTCGAGGCGGGGCGGGTCGAGGGACGCAGTGGCGTCTGGGTTGCCGCCGACGAGTCGGGTCCCGACCGCAAGATCGGTGCCATCGGCATCCGGGTCAGCCAGGAGGTGACGATGCACGGCTTCGCCCTCAACTGCGACTGCGACCTGTCGTGGGGCCAGGTCATCGTGCCGTGTGGGATCTCCGACGCCGGGGTGACCAGCCTGAGCCTGGAGACCGGCCGCGACGTCACCGTCGCCGAGGTCCTGCCCCTGGCCGAGAAGCACCTGGCGCGGGTGCTCGACCCGGTCCACGTCGACCGGGTTCCCGCCTGAGACTGCACCGCCCGGATCGATCCGGACCCCGACACCTCCCGCGGGTACCCTGGGAGGCCAACCACCCGAATTGGAGGCTTCGTGAGCGTCGCACCAGACGGACGTCGGCTGCTCCGCGTCGAGGCGCGCAACGCCGAGACACCCATCGAGCGCAAGCCCTCGTGGATCCGCACGACGGCCAAGATGGGCCCCGAATACGCTGAGATGTCCAAGCGGGTCAAGGGCCAGGGCTTGCACACCGTGTGCCAGGAGGCCGGCTGTCCCAACATCTTCGAGTGCTGGGAGGACCGCGAGGCCACGTTCCTCATCGGTGGTGACGTGTGCACCCGCCGCTGCGACTTCTGCGACATCGCCACGGGCCGCCCGGGCGCCCTCGACCTCGACGAGCCCCGCAAGGTGGCCGAGTCGATCCAGCAGATGAACCTGCGGTACGCCACGGTCACCGGTGTGGCCCGCGACGACCTGCCGGACGGTGCGGCCAAGCTGTACGCCGACACGATCCGCGCCATCCACGAGCTCAACCCCAACACGGGCGTGGAGATCCTCCCGCCCGACTTCGGTGCCAAGCCCGAGCTGGTCGGTCAGGTCTTCGACGCCCGCCCCGAGGTGTTCGCGCACAACCTCGAGACGGTCCCGCGGATCTTCCGCCGGATCCGGCCCGCGTTCACCTACGAGAAGTCCCTGCGGGTGCTGACGATGGCCAAGGCCGACGGCCTGGTCACCAAGTCCAACCTCATCCTTGGCATGGGTGAGGAGGAGCACGAGATCGAGCAGGCCATCCGCGACCTGCGCGAGGCGGGCTGCGACATCCTCACGATCACGCAGTACCTGCGCCCCTCCAAGCTGCACCACCCGATCGACCGCTGGGTCAAGCCCGAGGAGTTCGTGGCCTGGTCCGACTTCGCCGAGGACATCGGGTTCCTCGGCGTGATGGCCGGGCCGCTGGTCCGCTCGTCCTACCGTGCGGGGCGGCTGTGGGCGCAGGCGATGCGCCGCGCCGGTCGCGACCTCCCCGCCCATCTGCAGCACCTCGCGGCCTCGGCCGACGACCACGCCCGCCAGGAGGCGGCCACGCTCGTCGAGCGTCGCCTGGCCCCGACCACCTCGCACTAAGGAGTACCACCCCACGATGGCCCGCTCGTCCGCCTCCAAGGGCGCCACCGCCGCCAAGCCGAAGAAGCCCAAGAAGCCGAAGAAGCAGCGGTTCGAGAAGCTCCGTCAGATCTACGGTCTGGCCAAGCGCGACGACCCGCAGATCGCGCTCAAGATGGCGGGCATCGCGCTCGTCATCGTCGCCGTCGGTCTGCTCATCGGTCTGGCCGTCGGCCACCCCATCTATTGGAGTGTCGTCTTCCTCCCGCTGGGGTTGCTCGCGGCGTTCGTCTTCCTCACCCGTCGGGCGGAACGCGCCGCCTACGGCGCCCTGGATGGACAGCCAGGAGCAGCCGGGGCCGTTCTCCAGGGCCTGCGGCGTGGGTGGAGCTACAAGGAGGAGCCGGTGGCCGTCGAGGGCGGTCGCGGTCAGAACCTGCAGGATGCGGCGATGGTCTTCCGCGCCGTCGGTCGCCCCGGGGTCGTCCTCATCGGCGAGGGTCCGCAGGCGCGTGCTCAGAAGCTCCTGCTCACCGAGAAGCGCAAGGTGCAGCGGCTGACCCCCAATGTGCCGGTCACGCTGTACCGCATCGGCACGGGCACCGCGAGCAGCCGCGCCGGCGAGGAGGTCCTGCCTCCCCGCGACGTCACGCGCCGCATGGGCAAGCTGCCCAAGACCCTGACCAAGACCGAGGTCAGCGAGGTCGACCGCCGCTTGCGCGCTCTCGGCGGTCAGCGTCCCCCGGTGCCCAAGGGCATGGACCCCAACCGCGCCCGCACCATGGGCCGCGGCGCGCAGTTCCGCTGACCCGATCGCTTCCCGTTCGGGACGGCACTCGTCGGTCTCGCAGCACCGGCCGACCGGTCAGCGCTGCTTGACCAGCACGGTTCCGCTCAGCTTGTCGTGCAACCCACGCTGATCCCGGTCCATGATGAGCACCGGGATCAGCAGGGCGAAGAGCACGGTGCGCTTGAGCGCGGCCACCGGGCCCGCCCATCCTCCGTCGACGCGGACGACGCGCAGACCCAGCAGGCGGTGTCCGATGGTGTAGCCGCCGGTGGCGACCATGATCAGGTGCAGGGCGAGGAAGACGAGTGTCGGGGTGAACACGGCCGGTCCGCCGACGCCCTGCCGGTAGCCGAACAGGCCCATGGCGATGACCTGGCAGATCGTGCCGTCGACCAGGAGGGCGACGATGCGCCGGCCGAAGGGCGCGATGGATCCGGGGCCCTGCTCCGGCAACCCCAGTGATCGTCCGGGGTAGTGGTCGCGGTCGACGTCGACCGGGGGTCCGGACAGCCAGGATCCGATGTCACGACGGTCGACCATGCGTGTCAGCCTATCCCGACCCTTCGCGGGCGGGCTGGGAGGACCGGGCCGCGAAACATGGTCGAAACACGGCGGTGACGATGGGTTAACCGCCACTGACTAAAGTCGACCTCGACAGCCGACGCCGCCAAGGCGTCCCCCGCACGAGGAGGTCGGTGTGTTCACCAGCCCTGAAGAGGTCCTGCAGTTCATCGAGGACGAGGACGTCCAGTTCGTCGACATCCGGTTCTGTGACCTGCCGGGTGTCATGCAGCACTTCAACGTTCCCGCCAAGTCCGTCGATCTGGACTTCTTCACCGAGGGGCAGGCCTTCGACGGCTCCTCGATCCGTGGGTTCCAGGCGATCCACGAGTCTGACATGAAGCTCGTTCCCGACGTCAAGACCGCCTACCTCGACCCGTTCCGGGTGGAGAAGACGCTCATCATGAACTTCTCCATCGTCGACCCGTTCACCGACGAGCCGTACGGTCGCGATCCGCGCAACATCGCCTCTCGCGCCGAGGCCTACCTGCAGTCGACGGGGATCGCGGACACCGCGTTCTTCGGCGCCGAGGCGGAGTTCTACGTCTTCGACGACATCCGGTTCGAGAACAACGCGCAGTCGACGTTCTACAAGCTCGACTCGGTCGAGGCTGCGTGGAACACCGGCCGTGAGGAGGAGGGCGGCAACCGCGGGTACAAGACCGCGTTCAAGGGCGGCTACTTCCCGGTGCCGCCGGTCGACCACTTCGCCGACATCCGCGACAAGATGTGCCTGAACCTGGCCACGGTGGGCCTGGAGGTCGAGCGCAGCCACCACGAGGTCGGCACCGCCGGCCAGCAGGAGATCAACTACCGCTTCGGCACGTTGCTGCACGCCGGCGACGACGTCATGAAGTTCAAGTACGTCATCAAGAACACCGCGTGGGAGTACGGCAAGAGCGCGACGTTCATGCCGAAGCCGCTGTTCGGCGACAACGGCTCGGGCATGCACACCCACCAGTCGTTGTGGAAGGACGGCGAGCCGCTGTTCTACGACGAGCAGGGGTACGGCGGCCTGTCGGACATCGCGCGCTGGTACATCGGTGGTCTGCTCAAGCACGCGCCCGCGCTGCTCGCGTTCACCAACCCCTCGGCCAACTCCTACCACCGCCTGGTTCCGGGCTTCGAGGCTCCGGTCAACCTGGTGTACTCGGCCCGTAACCGGTCGGCGTGTATCCGCATCCCGGTCGCGGGTGCCTCGCCCAAGGCGAAGCGCATCGAGTTCCGCATCCCGGACCCCTCGGCCAACCCCTACCTGGCGTTCGCGGCGCAGCTGATGGCCGGTCTGGACGGGATCCGTAACCGCATCGAGCCGCCGGAGCCGATCGACAAGGACTTGTACGAGCTTCCCCGGAGGAGCACGCGAACATCGACCAGGTGCCGTTCACGTTGGACGCGGTGCTGGACGCGCTCGAGGAGGACCACGAGTTCCTCCTGGAGGGTGAGGTGTTCAGCGAGGACTTGATCCGGACGTGGATCGACTGGAAGCGGGAGAACGAGGTCGCGCCGCTGCGGGCGCGTCCGCATCCGTACGAGTTCGAGATGTACTACGACATCTGACAAGGCGAGGGCGGAGGTAGGAGCGCAGCGGAGCGAGCATCCTGCCGTAGCCCGAGGTGCAGTCAGTGGCGTCATCAGGTACGACATCTGACAAGGCGAGGGCGGAGGTAGGAGCGCAGCGGAGCGAGCATCCTGCTGTAGCCCGAGGTGCAGTCAGTGGCGTCATCAGGTACGACATCTGATCCGGATCGGGCATGCCAGCTGAGGTCTGCGCTTCTGTCCGACGCGAGCCGTCACCCCCTGTGGGGTGGCGGCTCGCGGCTGTCTGCAGGGGGTCCGATCGGGCAGAAACCTGGCTGGCCCAAACGCCCGCGAGAGGCCTCTCGGAGTGACATGCTTCTGCCGTCCACTCATCGGCAGTCACGAGGAAGTGAGCCCTTCTGATGGGACTCAGAGATCAGATTCTGCGGCGAAAGCCCTTGTCCGAGATCACGTCGGGTTCGGACGAGGCCGGGCATCTCAAGCGGTCGATCGGTACCTTTCAGCTGACGATGTTCGGTGTGGGTGCCACGGTCGGCACCGGCATCTTCTTCGTCCTGCAGGAGGCTGTGCCGGACGCCGGTCCTGCGGTGCTCATGTCGTTCCTCATCGCCGGTATCGCGGCGGGTCTGTCGGTGGTCTGCTACGCGGAGTTGGCCGCGGCGATCCCGGTCAGTGGGTCGACGTATTCGTACGCCTACCACACGATGGGCGAGGGGATGGCGATGGTCATCGCCGCCTGCGTGCTCCTGGAGTACGGCGTGTCCACGTCGGCGGTCGCGGTCGGGTGGAGTGGCTACTTCAACGAGTTGACCAACGGTCTGTTCGGGTGGGCTCTGCCTCAGGCGCTGTCCTACGGGCCGATCCCGTTCGAGGGGTCGGCGACAGGCATCATCAACCTTCCCGCGGTCGTCCTCGTGTTCCTCTGCATGCTCCTGCTGCTCAAGGGCGCGACGGAGTCGGCGGCGGTGAACACGATCATGGTGCTCATCAAGCTGGGTGTCCTCATCATGTTCGCGGTCATCGCGTTCATGTCCTTCGACATCGTGCGGTTCGACAACTTCTGGGCCGCGGGCGCCGCCGGTATCAGCACTGCGGCCGGCACGATCTTCTTCTCGTTCATCGGTCTGGACGCCGTGGCCACCGCCGGTGAAGAGGTGAAGGACCCGCAGAAGGCTCTGCCGCGCGCGCTCATCGCGGCCCTGGTCGTCGTCATCACCGTGTACCTGCTCGTGGCGGCCGCCGGCGTCGGCTCCCAGCCGCTGTCGGAGTTCTCCACCGAGGAGCAGAAGAGCGCCGGTCTGGCGGTCATCCTGCGCAACCTCACCGGGTCGGAGATCCCGGCGATGGTCCTGTCGGCCGGCGCTGTCATCTCGATCTTCTCGGTCACCCTGGTCACCCTGTACGGCCAGACCCGCATCCTGTTCGCCATGGGCCGCGACGGGATGATCTCGCGCCGGTTCGCGCACGTGAACCCGCGGACGATGACCCCGAACTTCAACACCGTGGTCGCCTCCGCCGTCATCGCCACCATCGCCGGCCTCGTCCCGGCCGGGTACCTGTGGGACACGGTCTCGATCGGCACGCTGGTGGCCTTCACCGTGGTCGCCGCCGGCGTCATGGTGCTGCGTCGCACCCACCCTGATCTGCACCGCCCGTTCCGCGTTCCCGGCTACCCGGTGACGCCCGTCCTCGCGATCGCCGCCTGCGCCTACATCCTCTACGGGCTGTCCCTGTTCACCTGGATCACGTTCTTCGTGTGGCTGGCCGTCGTGCTCGGCTTCTACTACCTGTACGGACGCAAGAACGCCGCCATCGGGGGACACCGGCACCCGCAGGGCGACGTCGGGGACCCCATCGAACCGAAGGAGCTGTGATGACCTACGTCGTGGGCTGGAGCCCGTTCCATCGTGATGCCGGAGCGGTCGAACTCGCCTGTCAACTGGCCAAGTCCGCGGGCGAACGGCTGCACGTCATGTCGGTCCTTCCGTCCGGTTGGGGCGGTCTGGGCAAGCGCCACGAGGCGCGCTCGGAGGAGGAGGGGGAAAGGGCGGTCGAGGAGGCGCGCAGCTACCTGGACGCCGCGGGCGTCGAAGGTGACGTCATCTCCTGCACGGCCAAGTCCGTTCCGCAGGCGCTGCTGGATGCCGCCGAAGAGACCTCGGCCAGGATGATCGTCCTCGGGTCGGGCACCGAGGCCGGCATCGGCCGGATCGCGGTGTCCTCGAAGGCCAACCGCCTGTTGCACTCCAGTCCCGTCCCCGTCGCGGTGGCCCCACGTGGGCACCGCGCGGACGACGCCAAAGTCTCGCGGGTCACGTGTGCCTTCCGCAACGAGGAGGCGTCGCACACGACGCTGGAGGCGGCGGCCCGGTACTCCGATATCACCAACACTCCCCTGCGGTTGGTGACCTTCGGCGTCGAGCCTCGACGGATGTACCCCGCGGAGGTCAGCGGCGGCGACACGATGGTGCTGGAGGAGTGGCGCCGTCAGTCGTGCAAGGCCCTGGACGACGCGATCGCCGCGCTGGACCGCGACGACGTGACCCGTGAGCTCGTCGTGGGGCGAAGCTGGGACGACGTCCTGCACGAGGTCGACTGGGACCCGGGCGAGATCCTCATCGTGGGGTCGTCCTCGTCCATCAAGATCGCGCAGGTGTTCCTCGGATCCAGCGCCACCAAGATCGTCCGTTGCTCCCCGGTGCCCGTCATCGTCATGCCCTGAGTGAGCGCGGGCGTCCCAGCCGCATTCTCCGGTCCGGTGCACATGTCACCGGACCGGAGAACGGGCCTTGCACCCCGAGTGCGGCACGCACGTCAGGAGGAGGCATGCGCCCCGCATGCCGTCAGGATGTCAGCAATCGACCTCGCGTGCGGGGGGCGTTGTACGGCAGATCCTCCCTGCCGGCCGATCCCGTTGAGCCGCTGAACATCCGGCTTGTCGACATGCCTCGCGTGGCGTCTGCCTCAGGCGTCCCGACGCAGCTCGGCCACCTGTTCCTCGGCGATGAACCCGGCGCCGAGGTAGGTCGCGGCCGCCCCCGAAGTGGAACTCTCGGCGCACACCACGGCCTCCGAGGACCCCACGGCGTCATGGGTCAGTCAGCACCGCATCGACCCTCGACTTCAGGTCGCCGGGGATCTCCGGGGTGCCCTTCACCGCGGCCCGCAGCGACGAGCGTGCGGCTGCGGCAGCCGCGCGTGCGACCTCGGCCGTGCGCTCGGCCTCCTCACATCGCAGCAGGTGCCCGCGCACGGCGAGCAACTCCGGACGCATCTGGCCCGCACCGGTGAGCCGGTCGAGCTCCACGTGCAGAACGGTGGCCAGGTCGCACGCCTCCGTCAGACGCAGGGGCCGCAGGCCCTTCTCGGTCTTGACCACGGTCTGCTGATGCCAGGCGTGGCCGTGGGCGACCATGTCCTCCGCCAGCCGCGACTGCGTGATGCCCAGATGCTCGCGCAGTTGCTGCACGGTGCGACCGATCTGCGCGTCGGTCGTCGCGGGCGGGGCCGTCATGTCGCCGCCCCGCCCCGGGCGTAGCCGTCGCCGCCGCGGACGTCGTCGACGGCCGCCGGCTCGGCACTGAGCGGGATCGCCCACCGGATCAACGTGCCCGAGGGCTCGACGGGAACGGCCTGGAACGTGCCGCCGTGCTTGGTCGCCCGGCCGGCCAGGTTGGCCAGGCCACTGCGATCGGCGTCACGGCGCAGACCGACGCCGTTGTCGACGACCGTGACGATGAGGTCGTCGCCACAGACCACCTGCACCTTGGCGTCGGTGGCCTGGGCGTGCTTGGCCACGTTGGACAACGCCTCACGTACGACTGCCACGACATCGGCGACGAACTCGTCCGGGATGTCGGCCAGCCTGCCCTCGAACGACACGTCGGGCACGAACCCGAACGCGACGGCGGCCCGCTCGAGAACCGCCTCCAACTCCGGCCCCAGCCCGCCCTCGGGAAACCCGTGGTGGAGCTCGAAGATCGCCGACCTGATGTCCTTGACCGCGCGGTCCAACTCGTCGACCACCGAATCGATGCGCTGAGCCACCTTGCCCTCGGTGTGCCGCCCCACCGCCTGCAGGGTCAGACCGGCGGCGAACAGACGCTGGATGACGTGGTCGTGCATGTCCCGGGCGATCCGGTCGCGATCCTCCAGCAGCACCGCGTGCGAACGAGACCGCTGGGCACGGGCCGCCTCGATCGCCAGCCCCATCCGATCGGCGAACCCGGTGAGCAGACCCATGGTCTCCCCCACGTCCGAGGGAGCGTCGCTACCCCAACTCAACGCGATCAACCCCATCTCGACGTCGCCGACCGCCACGGGGACCAGGGCCGTCGTCCCCGCACGCTCCAACCCCAGCGGAAGCCGCAACTGGTCGGACAGCTCACCACCGGTGACGTCGTGAGGGTCGATGCGCAGCAGCACCGGGGTCCGGCTGGCCATGATCAACCGCCAGCGGGGATCCTCCAGCACCTCCCCACGCAAGTGGTCGGCGTCGCCGACGGTGTCCACGTCCACGGCCTGCACCAGGAGTCCCCCGTCGGGGTCGTGCACCAGCAGCGTGCACAACTGCGCCTCACCGAGGTCACGCGCACGCTTGACCATGCGCGCCAGGGCGGATCTCTCGTTGCGTCCCTCGAGCAGGGTCTGGGTGAGGTCGCCCACCGCCTCGGACCACTCCTCCGCCCGGCGTGAACGGCGGTAGAGCTGGGCGTTGTCGACGGCTATGCCGGCCGCCGCCGCCAGCGCGGTGAGCACCGCCTCGTCGTCCTCGGTGAACGTCCCGTCGATCTTCTCGGTGAGGTAGAGGTTGCCGAAGACGACGTCGCGCACCCGGATCGGCACCCCGATGAAAGAGGTCATCGGCGGGTGTCCGGGCGGGAATCCCACAGCCTCCGGGTGTTGCGTGAGGTCCTTGATCCGCATTGGATGCGGGCGCTCCAGCAGCAACCCCAGCACGCCGAGTCCGCGCGGCGGGGATCCGAGATCCTCCACCACCCCCTCGGGCAGCCCGTGGTGGACGAACTCCACGAGATGCCGCCCGGCGGGGTCGATGACACCGATGGCGCCGTAGCGGGCGCCCAGCAACGTGCAGGCCGACTCGACCACATGGGAGAGCACCAGCGACAGATCGAGGTCGCTGCTGATCGCGACGACAGCGTCGAGCAGGGAGGCCAGGCGCTCCTGGGATTGCCCCGCGCCCCGCGCCCGGTGCCGGATCTCACCGAGCAGATCCTCCAGATCGAGGGACGAGGGCCGCGCGAACGCGGGTCGTCCCGGACCGGGCAGCGGATCTGCATGGCTCATTCCCCGATCGTACGGGGACGAGCGAGAACTACGACGTGACCGGCCTCGGCGTCGACGGACGCGCCGTGAGGACGTCGCAGGACGCGTGCTCGAGGCAGTACACCGCCAGCGCCGACATCTCGTGAGGATCGTCGCTGCCGACGACGAGCAGCCCCGCGCCGCGGCTGCGCTGGACGAGGACGGGACCGGCCTCGCCGACCGCGATCTCGAAGGAGACCGGAACCCGCGAACTCTCCCGCAGGGCCTTCAGCGCCGCCGCGAAGGTGAGCTCACCCCCGGCGTCGCGCTCCTTCTCGTCGGTGCCCGGCTCGAGCACCTGCACGAACCGCACGCGTGCACCCCGGCCGACGGCCTCGCGGACGGCCGCGCGGGCGACCCGTCCGGCCGAGGGCCCCGGAACGAGGCCCGCCACGACGTCGAGCACGGGCGTGGCAGCCTGCTGCTCGGCGTGTTCCCATCGGCCACTGGTCATGTCGCCAGCGTCGACCGTCCGGCCGGGTGGGCCAAGGGTCGAAAGTCCTGCGGCCGGGGGAAACGTCCGATCTCAGCGCTCGTTCCGCCCTGCGCGCTCGGAGAGTTCGTCGCCGTGGGTGGCCGCGAAGACCGCCGCCTGGGTGCGTCGTTCCATGCCGAGTTTGGCCAGCACGGCGGTGATGTAGTTCTTGACGGTCTTCTCGGCGAGGAAGAGCTCGGCACCGATCTGACGGTTCGTCATGCCCTTGGCGACGTGCAGGAGGATCCGCCGCTCCTGGGGGTGAGGCTGCGCAGGCGGGGGTCTCCGGGCTCGGTGGCGATGAGCTTGTCCTGCACCGCCGCCACGTCGCGATCGGCCAGGAGCCGCTCCCCCGAGGCCACCCGCCGCACGGCGTCGACGAAGTCGGCCCCGCGGATGTCCTTGAGAAGGTAGCCCGCCGCGCCGGCCAGGACCGCCGCCGTCAGCGCCCGCTCGTCGTCGAAGGAGGTGAGGATGAGCCCGGCGATCCGCTCGTCCACCGAGCGCACGGCGCGACACACCTCGATGCCCGAGCCGTCGGGCAGGCGCGCGTCGAGCACGGCGACGTCGGGACGCAGCGCCGGGATGCGGCGGATCGCCTCCTCCGCCGAGCCGGACTCGCCGACGACCTGGAGGTCGTCCTCGAGCTCCAGCAGCTCGCGAAGCCCCCGTCGCACGATCTCGTGGTCGTCCAGCAGGTACACAGTGATCGTCATCGTCACCTCTTGATCGGGCCCGGTCGCTCCGGGGTCGGTGGGCGCTTCGTGTATCGGTCCGTCGGCGTCATGGTCGATGCCGTCATCGCGCAGGGATCACGACAAACCTACTCCCGACCGTAGAACACCCGTTCCGTCACGGTCCTCGCCCGACGCGCCGCACGTCGATACCTCTCACCCAACTCGGCGCCGCTACCGGGTTCTCCACCGAGGATGCGGTGGATCGCCTCGGCGTCGCGATGGTTGGCCGGGAGGGAGTCCGTCGTGCGGGAGCGCCACAGGACGGCCGCGTTGCGCAGGGAGGAGGCCAGCGACCAGGCGTCCCGGAGTGCCTCGGCGTCGCCGGCGTCGATGAGCGAGGCCTCCTGCGCCGCCGCCAGCGCCCCAAGCGTCGAGGTGGTGCGCAGCCCCTCCACCGCGTGGGCATGCCGCAGTTGCAGGAGCTGGACGGTCCACTCGACGTCGGACAACCCACCGCGACCGAGCTTGAGGTGGGTCTTGGGGTCGGCCCCGCGTGGCAGGCGTTCGGCCTCCATGCGTGCCTTGAGCCGGCGGATGTCCTTGACGGCGCCGGGCGACGCGGCGTCCGGGGAGTACCTCACCTCGTCGGCCACCTCGGTGAACTCGACGCCGAGAGAGACGTCACCGGCCACCGGGCGCGCCCGCAGGAGGGCCTGGTGCTCCCACGAGTCCGACCACCGGCGGTAGTAGGTGCGGTAGCCGTCGATGGTGCGCGAGAGGGGCCCGTTCTTGCCTTCGGGACGCAGGTCGACGTCGATCTCCAGGCCGGGGTCGGGCCCGGAGATCCGGGTGGAGCGCCGCAGCTCCTGCACGACCGCGTTGACCGCGGTCGTCACTTCCTGCGGGTCGGCCCCCTCGTGCGGCCGGTGGACCACCAGCAGGTCTGCGTCAGAGCCGTATCCGAACTCCCGACCGCCCAGTCGTCCCATGCCGATGAGGGCGAAGTCGGCCGGCACGGGCTCGCGACGCTCGTGGCCGACCTTGGCGATCGCGACCTCGAGGGCGACGTCGAGCATGGCTTCGGTGAGATCGGTCAGGGCCTCCCCCACGGCTGTGAGGTCGAGTTCGCCGACGAGGTCGGCCAGGGCCAGGCGGAAGAGCTCCTGGCGGCGCACGATCCGGGCCGCCTGCAACGCCGACCCGGTGTCGTCCTGGCGTTCCACGGTCTTGCGCATCGTGCTCGCGATCGAATCCCGGTCCCGCGGTCTCAGGCCGGTCTGCGAGCCGAGCATCCTGACCGATTCCGGTGCCTGCGCGAGGAGGTCGGCCGCGTAGCGGCTGCGGGCGAGGACGTGTGCGAGGCGGTCTGCGGCGCGGCCCTCGTCGCGCAACATCTTGAGGTACCAGGGCGTCCGGCCCAGCGACTCACTGACCCGGCGGAACGCCAGCAGGCCCGCATCGGGGTCGGCCTCGTCGGCGAACCAGCCCAGCATGACGGGCAGCAGGGTGCGCTGGATGGCCGCGGTGCGGGAGGTCCCCGCGGTGAGGGCCTCGAGGTGGCGCAGCGCGCCGCGGGGATCGCGGTAGCCGAGCGCGGCCAGACGGTCGCGGGCGGCGTCCGGGGTCAGCCGGGCGTCGTCGGAGGACAGCCTCGCCACGGCCGCGAGCAGCGGGCGGTAGAAGAGGGATTCGTGCAGCCGCCGGACCTCGCGGGACTCCTCGCGCCACCGCGCGGTCACGGCCGTCTCCGGATCCGTGCGCATCCCGAGCGACCTGCCGAGGCGACGCAGGTCCTCGGCCGCGGTCGGCATGAGGTGCGTGCGCCGCATCCGGTAGACCTGGATGCGATGTTCGAGGCTGCGCAGTAGCCGGTAGGCATCCGCGAGCCGCACCGCATCCTCCCTGGCCACATACCCGCCCCCGGCGAGCGCGTTCAGCGCGTCGAGCGTGCGGGCCGACCGCAGGGAGGGGTCGGTGCGTCCGTGCACGAGCTGGAGCAGTTGGGCGCTGAACTCGATGTCGCGCAGACCTCCGACGCCGAGCTTGATCTCGCGGGTGGCCTCGGCCTTGGGCAGATGCGCCTCGACGCGCAGGCGCATGGCCTGCACGTCCTCGACGAACTGCTCGCGGGAGGCGACGTCCCACACCATCGGCGACACGGCGTCGAGGTAGGTCTGGCCCACCTCGCGGTCGCCGGCAACGACCCGCGCCTTGAGCAGGGCCTGGAACTCCCAGGTCTTGGCCCAGCGGCGGTAGTAGGCGAGGTGGCTCGCCACCGTGCGCACCAGCGGCCCCTGCTTGCCCTCGGGGCGCAGCGCGGCGTCCACCTGCCACAGCGAACCCTCGGCGGTGGAGGCCGAGCACGTCTTCATCAGGGACGTGGCCAGCCGGGTCGCGGCGGCGACCGCGTCGGTCTCCTGGGCTCCCTCCGCCGGCTCGGCGACGAAGATGACGTCGACGTCGGAGATGTAGTTGAGTTCGCGCCCACCGCACTTGCCCATCCCGATGACGGCCAGACGGCAGTGCTCGGCGTCCTCCGGGTGCTCCTCGACGGCGATCGCCAGAGCTGCCTCGAGCGCCGCGGCGGCGAGATCGGCGAGGTGCTCGGCCGTCGTGTCGAGGATACCGAGGGGGTCGGCCGACGCCAGGTCGAGCGCCGCGATCCCGAGCAGTTGACGGCGGTAGCCGATGCGCAGGGCGTCCGCGGCGCTCGTCTCCCCCGCTCGCCCGCCGAGACCCGGTGGCGCAGGTCGGCGACCCTGGCCTCGGCGTCGAGGGATTCGGGATTCGCCGCCGCGATCCAGTGGTCGGGGTGCCGCGCGAGATGGTCGGTCAGACCGCTGGAGGCGCCGAACACCGCGAGCAAACGGTCGCGGTCCTCCCCGCGACGCGAGCAGACCTCGCGCAGGTCGGCCAGCCGCGCCGCGCCCGCGTTCTCGGACTCCCGCTCGACGGCCGCCTCCAGCACGCGCACGAGTCCGAGCAGCGCGAGGTCGGGGTCGGCCGTGTGGGCCAGGGCCCGCAGCAGGCCCGTGTCGTCACTCTCGAGGTCGACGATCCCGTCGAGCACCTCGGAGGACACCATCGCGAGGGCCCGACGTGTGTCGGCGAACCCCAGCCGGGCGACGTACCCCGCCGAGGTGGTCGACCGCCTGGTCATAGCGTCGGGAGCAGCCGCTCGAGCTCGAACGGGGTGACCTGCGCCCGGTAGTCGGCCCATTCCTGACGCTTGTTGCGCAGGAAGACGTCGAAGACGTGCTCGCCGAGCGCCTCGGCGACGAGGTCCGAACGCTCCATCGCGTCGATCGCCTGGTCGAGGGAGGAAGGCAGCGGCACGATGCCGAGGGCGTGGCGTTCGGAGTCGGTGAGACGCCACACGTCGTCCTCCGCCTCCTCGGGGAGTTCGTACCCGTTCTCCACGCCCGCCAGGCCGGCGTGGAGCAGCACGGCGAACGCCAGATACGGGTTGCAGGCCGGATCCATCGTGCGGACCTCGATGCGGCTGCTGTTCTCCTTGCCCGGCTTGTACAGCGGCACCCGGATCATCGCGCTGGAGTTGTTGTGCCCCCAGCAGATGTGCGCCGGAGCCTCGCCGCCGCCCCACAACCGCTTGTAGCTGTTGACCCACTGGTTGGTGATCGCGGTGATCTCCGACCCGTGGTGGAGCAGACCGGCGATGAACTGCCGCGCGACCTTGCTCAACTGGTAGGGGGCGCCCGCCTCGTGGAAGGCGTTGCGATCGCCCTCGAACAGGGACAGGTGCGTGTGCATCCCCGAACCGGGGTGGCGCGACAGGGGTTTGGGCATGAACGAGGCGAAGAAGTCGCCCTGGGCGGCCAACTCCTTGATGACGGTGCGGAACGTCATGATGTTGTCGGCGGTCGACAACGCATCGGCGTAGCGCAGGTCGATCTCGTTCTGCCCCGGACCGCCTTCGTGGTGGCTGAACTCCACCGAGATGCCCATGGACTCGAGGATCTGGATCGCGTCTCGGCGGAAGTCCTGACCGCGGCTGTCGGCGACGTGGTCGAAGTACCCCGCCTGGTCGATGGGACGCGGAGCCTCCCCCGGCACCAGCGGCGTCTCGAAGAGGAAGAACTCGATCTCGGGGTGGGTGTAGAACGTAAACCCCATGTCGGCGGCCTTGTCCAGCGCACGCCGCAGGACGTGCCGCGGATCGCCCGGGCTCGGGGATCCGTCGGGAGTGTGGATGTCGGCGAACATCCGTGCGGTCACCGGCGGTTCGCCGCGCCACGGCAGCACCTGGAAGGTGGCCGGGTCGGGCCGCACCAACATGTCGGCCTCGGTGATACGCGAGAACCCCTCGATCGCCGACCCGTCGAAACCGAGCCCCTCCTCGAAGGCACTCTCCAACTCCGCGGGGGCGACGGCGACCGACTTGAGCGTGCCCACCACATCGGTGAACCACAGGCGGATGAACCTGATGTCCCGCTCCTCGACAGCCCGGAGCACGTATTCCTGTTGCCGATCCATGACGCAATCCTGCCTCATGCCCCCCACCGCGTCCCGGCGGGCGGCGCCGGCCGATGGCCACATGAGGGTGCGATTCCGGGCCCTAGGTCATGGTCAGGGCCGTCCTTCGCGTGGTGTCCTAGGAGGACGAGTTCTCCCCGCCGAGGGGCAGCCTCGGCGGGATCGCGACGAGGAGGTCCGATGTCTCTTCAGCAAGACACCGATGCCGAGGTGGCCACGCCCGACGGCAAGGATGCGATCGAGGTCGTCCAGCACGTGCCCAGGCCCATCAGTGAGGTCTGGGCGCGACTCACGCAGAAGGAGGGCATCGAGGCCTTCCTGGGTGAGGGCGCCATGCTCGGCGCCAAGGGCGACCCGTGGCACGCGGCCGACGGCACCTGCGGCGTCACCCGCAGCTACCACCCCGAGCAGCAGGTCCGCGTCTCCTGGCACGCCGACGCCGACGCCCCGGCCACGCTGGTCGACCTCCAGATGCAACCCGAAGGCGACGGCACGCTGTTGACCCTGCGGCACGAGCACCTCGACGAGTCCGCCGACCGGGAGGCCCTGCGGTCCCGCTGGGACGCGGCCCTCGACCGACTCACGCGCGTCTGAGGCGGCACTCCACCGCCCCCGGGTATCCGTAGGCCCCGCCGCCCGAACCGAATCGGGGAGCGGGGCCTTCGGGGCCCGACGTGACGTCAGGCAGATCTGAGGATGCGGGAGGCGAGTCCGGTCACCAACGGTCCTCGTCGGGGTCGCGACCGTCCTCCTCCGCGCGACGGCGGTCCTCCTCGTCCCAGGCCTCGGTCCGGCTCGCGGCCTTGTCGAGCGCCTGCTCGGCGTCCTGGCGGGTCTCATACGGCCCCATCAGGTGCTCCTTGCGTGACGTGTTCTCGTCCTCTTCGACCTGACGCGTGTCGACGTTGAACCAGTACGGCATCCGTGACCACCTCCGACTTCGGGAAGAGCGCGGCCGGGGAGTCCGCCGCGCTCGCACGTCCGCCCACTGTACCGACGGGGCGCTCCCGCGGCCCGACTCCGCGAGCACCGGCGGGCCGATCGCCCGGTGCGGCCTGGACCTAGAGTTGGGTCCATGCCAGTCAGCTCTCCCCTGATGCCCGGAACCGTGTCTCCCCGGCGTCCCGTCCCCTCGTCCATCGCGCGTCCGGAGTACGTCGACCGCGAAGCGCCCGCGCCGTACACCGGCGGGGAGGTCAAGGACGCCGAGACGATCGAGCTCATGCGACACGCCGGACGGGTGGCGGCCCGGGCGCTCGCCGCCGCCGGCGCCGTGATCGCCCCGGGGGTCACCACCGACGAGGTGGACCGTGTCGCCCACCAGTCGATGATCGACGACGGCGCCTACCCCTCGACGCTCGGCTACCGGCACTTTCCCAAGTCCTGCTGCACGAGCGTCAACGAGGTCGTCTGCCACGGCATCCCCGACGACCGGCCGCTGGCCGAGGGTGACATCGTCAACGTCGACGTCACCGCGTACACCGGCGGTGTGCACGGCGACACCAACGCCACCTTCCTCGTCGGCGAGGTCGACGAGGAGTCACGGCTGCTCGTGGAGCGCACGCAGGAGGCCCTGCGCCGCGGCATCAAGGCTGTGGCCCCCGGCCGCCAGATCAACGTCATCGGCCGCGTGATCGAGAGCTACGCCAAGCGATTCGGCTACGGAGTCGTGCGCGACTACACCGGGCACGGCATCGGCACGGGCTTCCACACCGGGCTCGTCATCCCCCACTACGACGCCGCGCCGGGGTACGACACGGTGATGGAGCCGGGGATGACCTTCACGATCGAGCCGATGCTCAGTCTCGGCACCCACGAATGTGAGATCTGGGACGACGACTGGACCGTGGTCACCGCCGACTGGCGCCGGTCCGCCCAGTTCGAACACACCATCCTCGTCACCGAGCGTGGTGCTGAGATCCTCACGCTCACCGACTGATTCGCGGGCGAGGGCGATCCGATGGTCGGCTGTGGGCAGTGCCCCGCACGCAGCGACGCACGCACCGCGACGGGTGTCGTCGACCATGCCGTGCGGCCGATCGGTCGGTAGGTTCTCGTCCGCGTCCTATCCTGTTCGCCTCACGTCCATCTACCGAGGAGTCACGTCCCATGCCCGGCACCCCCTCCCGCTTGGCATCGACATCGGCGGCAGCGGCATCAAGGGCGCTCCGGTCGACCTCGACGCCGGGAGCTTCGCCGCCGACCGGATCCGCATCGAGACGCCCGGGTCCTCCACCCCCGACGCCGTCGCCGCGGTCGTCGCGGAGATCGTCGCCGAGTTCCAGAAGACGAGCCCCGACGGGCCGATCGGTGTGGCGTTGCCCGCCGTGGTCACCCACGGTGTCGTGCGCACCGCGGCCAACATCGACAAGAGCTGGATCGGCACCGACGCGGCGACACTGCTGTCCGACACCCTCGGCCGCAAGGTCGTCGTCGTCAACGACGCCGACGCCGCCGGGATGGCCGAGATGCAGTACGGATCCGCGCGCGAGACCAGCGGCACGGTGCTCGTGTCCACGCTCGGCACCGGCATCGGATCGGCGGTGTTCGTCGACGGTCGCCTCGTGCCCAACACCGAGTTCGGTCACCTCGAGATCGACGGCCACGACGCGGAGCGGCGCGCCTCGAACGGTGCGCGGGAGGCCGACGACCTGTCCTGGGAGAAGTGGGCCAAGCGGCTGCAGCGGTACTTCCGGCACGTCGAGGACCTCATCTGGCCCGACCTCATCGTCGTCGGCGGTGGAGTCTCGAAGAAGGCCGACAAGTTCCTCCCGCTGCTCGACCTGCGCACGCCGATCGTGCCGGCCACGCTGCGCAACGACGCGGGCATCATCGGTGCGGCCCGGCTCGCCACGCTGTCGAAGGCGCCCTGAGCCCTCGGTGATTCCGGCCGAGGGGCTCCCCTTGCCCCGGTCGTCGCCCCCTGCTGACCCCGCTGACCCCGCCGAGGGATCCCGCAGGCACGGCAGCCACGATTTCGGACTGTCGGTGGCCGCTCCTACGATGACCGCGTGGAGTTCCTCAACGGTCAGACGCCCCAGCACGACCTCACCTACAACGACGTCTTCATGGTCCCCTCCCGGTCGTCGGTGGCCTCACGCCTCGACGTCGATCTGAGGACCCCCGACCAGGTCGGCACCACGATCCCCATCGTCGTCGCCAACATGACGGCGGTCGCGGGTCGACGCATGGCCGAGACGGTCGCGCGGCGCGGTGGCCTGGCGATCCTGCCCCAGGACGTCAAGGTGGAGGCCCTGGAGGAGACGATCACCGAGGTCAAGTCGGCCCACCCGGTGTACGAGACCCCGGTGACGGTGGGGCCCGAAGAGCCCGTCGCCGCCGTGCTCGCCCTCCTCGGCAAGCGGGCCCATCGCGCCGCGGTGGTCGTCGAGGACGGCCGCCCCGTCGGGCTGGTCACCGAACGCGACTGCCTCGAGGTCGACCGGTTCTCCACGGTGGCCGACGTCATGCGCCGCGACCTCCTCACCCTGCCCGTCGGCATCGACCTCGACGAGGCCTTCGACGTCCTCGAGAGCAAGCACGTCGGTCTCGCCCCGGTCGTCGACGACGGGCGCCTGGCCGGTGTCCTCACGCGCCGCGGCATCCTGCGTTCTGCCATCTACACCCCCGCGCTCGACCCGCAGGGCCGGCTGATGGTGGGCGCGGCCGTGGGGATCAACGGCGACGTGGCCGGGCGTGCCGAGCGGCTGTTGGCCGACGGTGTGGACGTCATCGTCGTCGACACCGCACACGGTCATCAGGACCGCATGCTCGACGCCCTCACCGCCGCCGTCCGCGCTCGTGATGCGCACGCCGAGCGCTCCGGCCGGCGTATCCCGGTCACGGCCGGCAACGTCGTCTCGGCCGAGGGCGCGCGCGATCTCGCCGCCGCCGGGGCCGACATCATCAAGGTCGGCGTCGGGCCGGGCGCCATGTGCACGACCCGCATGATGACCGGCGTGGGTCGCCCGCAGTTCTCGGCGGTGCTCGAATGCGCCGCCGCGGCCAAGGAGTGTGGCGCGCACGTGTGGGCCGACGGCGGGGTCAAGTACCCCCGTGACGTCGCCCTGGGTCTGGCCGCGGGAGCGGCGAGCATCATGATCGGCTCGTGGTTCGCCGGCACGTACGAATCCCCCGGCGACCTCGTGCGCGACGCCGACGGCCGCTCCTACAAGGAGAGCTTCGGCATGGCCTCCGCCCGCGCGGTGCGCGCCCGCACCAAGGAGCAGTCCGCCTTCGCCCGGGCACGCTCCGCGCTGTTCGAGGAGGGCATCTCCAGTTCGCGGATGTACCTCGATCCCGAGGCCAGCGGCGTCGAGGACCTGCTGGACCGCATCGTCTCGGGAGTACGTAGCTCGTTCACCTACGCGGGTGCCGCCACGGTCGGGGAGTTCCACTCCCGCGCCGTCGTCGGTCTGCAGAGCGCCGCCGGGTACGACGAGGGGCGTCCGCGTGCCACGTCCTGGTGAGGGCGGTCGGCCCGGTGCGGCGCGTCGATCCGGCGCACCCCGGCTGTGCACGGTCACCGAGGTCTTCGATCTGACACCGCGTCTGCGTCGGGTCGTCTTCCGCAGCGACGACCTCGTGGGCGTCACATCGATCAGCCCGGCCCAACGGGTCACGTTGGTGTTGCCGCAGGGCTCCTCGTTCGGTCCCGACGGCCTCGAGTCGGCGGAGTACACGAGCGCCCGTCGCCGGCGTCGCACGTACACGCTGGTCGATCTCGACTCCACCGCCGGCACCGCTGCCGTCGAATTGGTCCGGCACGGCTCGGGCGTCGCGGGTGCCTGGGCCGAACGCGTCCGTCCGGGTGACGAGTTCGTGCTCTCCGGGCCCATGGGCAAGTTCACGATCGACCCCGAGCACACGGCCTTCCTCCTCATCGCCGACGAGACCGCGGTCCCGGCCCTGCGTCAGATCGTTGCGGCGTTGCCCGAGGGCGCGACCGCCGAGGTGCACGTCGAGGTCGCCGACGAGGCTGAGCGTGTCGATCTTCCGTCACCGGCGCAGGTGGACGTCACGTGGTGGCTGCGCAGCGAACACGACGGGCTGACGGGAGAGCTCGTCGGCCGGCTCGCCCCGCACCTGCGCACGGCCGGCCCGGGAGTGACGGTCTGGCTCGCGGCCGAGGCCGAGGCCGTCACGACCCTGCGCGCGCACCTGTTGGCCGAGGCCGGCTGCGAGCGTGGGCGCCTCGACGCCGTCGCCTACTGGCGCCGAGGTCGCGCCGAGACCTGAGCACGCGCCCACCCGACGGATCGGCGCAGACCGCGCCGGATCCCGCGGGTCAGGGCGTGTAGGCGGCGTCGAAGAACGCGCGTTCACAGGTGACGGCGCGGGCGAAGAGCTCCTCGACGCGGGCGCGTTCGGTGGCGTCCGTGGGCTCGTGCGCGTCCAGTTGGCCGGTCAGCCAGCGCACCCACGTCTCGAACGCCTCGCCGCGGTGCAGGTCGATCCAGCCGACGTGCTCGGGGCGGGTGGCGCGCGGGGTCGTGGCGTCGGGCCGGGTGGCCCAGTCGAGGTAGAGCCACTCCGCGACCACGAGCACCGCGAGGACGCAGGCGTACGACCGGGATTCGACGGCGTCCCGCATCACCTGGTCGAAGGCTCGGGTCGCCTGGGTGAGGGCGGGGCGGACCCGGTCGCCCTCGCTCACCGACAGGGCGTCGAAGGAGTCGATGAAGTAGGTGTTCTCGTCGGCGGCGAAGAACCCGAGCTGACGCGCCAGCGGGAGGCGTGCGGCCAGGTCGGGCGCCGATGCGGTCGCCTGACCGAGCAGCATGGTGAACGCGTCACAGAACTGGTAGTCCTGCACGAGGTAGTGGGCCAGGACGCCGTCGTCGACGGTCCCCGCGAGGAGTTCGTCCACGAAGCGATGCTCGACGGCGGCACGCCACTCGGCGTCGTTGGCGGTGCGCAGTCGCTGGGAGAAGGTCGTCATGCCCTCGACCCTACGAACCCCGACCGCCGGGCGCTCCGAAACCGCCGGATGCCGCGTGCTCGGGGTTCGTGGGTCGAGGCGTCAGTGATGGCGCAGCGCCTCGATGAGGTCGTCCTTGTTCATCGAGGACCGACCCTCGATGTCGAGTTCGGCTGCGCGCTCGCGCAACTCGTCCACCGTCCAGTCCTCGTAGGATCCGGACTCCCCACCCTTCCTGCCGACCTCGGAGCGGGAGCTGTTCGCGGCGGCGTTCGAGATGGCGGCCGCCTTGGACTTGCTGTTGCCCTCCTCGCGGAGCTTCTCGTACATCTCCGGGTCCTTGAGGGAATCGGGCATGGGTCAGTCCTCCTTCGCCTCGCGGGGGTGGGTCATGTCGATGGGGACGACCCAGGCGTCGAACTGCTCCTCGCTGACGTGGCCGAGGGCGAGCGCGGCCTCCTTGAGGGTCGTCCCGTCCTTGTGCGCCTTCTTGGCGATCTCGGCGGCCTTGTCGTAGCCGATGTGCGGGTTGAGCGCCGTGACCTGCATGAGGTTGCGCTCCAGACCCGCCGCGATGCGCTCGGTGTCGGGTTCGATCCCGGAGGCGCAGTGCTCGTCGAAGGCGCCGCACGCGTCGCCGATGAGTCGGATGCTCTCCAGGACGGCGTGGGCCATCACCGGCTTGAAGACGTTGAGCTGGAAGTTGCCCTGGCTGCCGGCGAATCCGACGGTGGCGTCGTTGCCGAAGACGCGGGTGGCGACCATCGTCATCGCCTCGCACTGGGTGGGGTTGACCTTGCCCGGCATGATGCTGCTGCCCGGCTCGTTCTCGGGGATGCGGATCTCGCCGATGCCGTTGCGCGGCCCGGAGGCGAGCCAGCGCACGTCGTTGGCGATCTTCATCAGCGCCATGGCCAGCACCCGCAGCGCGGAGCTGAGCGCGACCAACGCGTCGTGGGCCGACAGCGCGGCGAACAGGTTGCCGGCCTGACGGAACTCGTGGCCGGTCTCCTCGGCGATCTTGGCTGCGCACAGCGCCCCGAAGGCGGGGTGCGCGTTGAGCCCGGTGCCGACGGCCGTGCCACCGATCGCGAGGTCGAGCACACCCTGCTCGGCGTGGCGCACCCCCGCGAGGGCGAAGTCGAGCTGGGCGACCCAGCCACCGATCTCCTGCCCGAGGGTGACCGGGGTGGCGTCCTGCAGGTGGGTCCGCCCGACCTTGACGATCTCGGCGAACTCCGCGGCCTTGGCGTCGAGGGTGTCGCGCAGCCGGCCGACCGGGCCGTACAGGTACTCGTGCAGGTCGAGCACGACGGCCACGTGCATCGCGGTCGGGAACGTGTCGTTGCTGCTCTGGCCACGGTTGCAGTGGTCGTTGGGGTGGACGGGGGACTTGCTCCCCATCTGCCCACCGGTGATCTCGATGGCGCGGTTGGAGATGACCTCGTTGGAGTTCATGTTGGACTGCGTGCCGCTGCCGGTCTGGAAGACGACGAGCGGGAAGTGCTCGTCGAGGTCGCCGGCGACGACCTCGCGGGCCGCCTGCTCGAGGGCGTCGAGGGCGGTGTCGTCGAGGGCGGACAACTCCCCCAGCTCGCGGTTGGCGCGGGCCGCGCCGAGCTTGAGCAGCCCCAGCGCCCGGATCATCGAGCGCCCCCACACGAACGTGTCACGTCCGATGGGGAAGTTGCCGATGCTGCGCTGCGTCTGCGCTCCCCAGTAGCGGTCGGCGGGCACCTCGACGGCGCCCATGCTGTCGGTCTCGCGTCGGGTCGTCATGCCTACCACCCTAAGGACGCCGGTCCGGGAACGCTCCTCAAGGCGTCCGGAGAACGGAACCGGGTCACCCCCAGCCGCACCCGACTCGAAACCGCCCCTGATCGACGGTGGTTCGAGGTCGGTGGGTCGGCGTCACCCGACCAGGAGTGCGGTGAGTCCTCCGGCGATGACGGCGCAGATCACGAAGATCCATTCCGAGACGAAGCGCAGCACTGCGCGCATCCTGTCCGAACGCGGGCGGGCATAGCGATCCCGCCGGTCCAGCGGGTCGATCACGGGGTCCGCCGTGCCCCGCTGCAGTCGCGCTCCGATCACCGACGCCACGAGCAGGGCGATCGCCACCACACCGGCGAGGGGAACGGGGATCGTGAACGCCGTGGCCCTCCACGCCGCAGCCAGCACGGTCATCAGGGTGATGGAGCCGACGAAGAAGAGGATGCCGAGCACGGTGTTCGTCACCAGCACGCGCAGGATCTTGCTCGCCACGACCACCACCAGGGCCAGGACCAGGAGGAACGCGACGATCCCCCACCCGATCGCGACGACGTCGTGCCCGCGGGTCAGTGCCAGGACGGTCGCGTTCGACAGGACGAATCCCAGGAGCCCCACGACCACCGGAGCCAGGACGCGCACCCACTCGCCCGGGCTCGTGTCCTCCTGCTGGGACTCACCGAACTCCAGGGAACGGGCGTACTCCCGGGGGTCACCGAACGCCTCCCGCGGCGTCTCACCGCTGTCGGCACAGTGCGACTCGACGGCCGCGACGGCGTCCCCGATCACGGTTCCCTTGACGTCCCGCAGTCTCAACTCGACGACCATGTCGTCGATCCACGCCTGGTCCGATCCGGTCATCCTTCTCACCGCTCCTTCTCACCGATGAAACGAACAGTCGCCCCGGCGAACTCGCGCCAGAGGGTGGCCTTGACGCGAAACTCCTCGCGTCCGGCCGGTGTGAGCTCGAAGTACTTCCGCCCCGGACCGCCGTCGCCCTGCTGCCAGGAGGTGGTCACCTGCCCGGCCGTCTCGAGCCGGCTGAGCAAGGGGTAGAGCGTGCCCCCTTGATCGCACCGAACCCGTTCTCCTCGAGGCGGGTCGCGATGGCGTAGCCGTAGGTCGGGCCGTCGTCGAGGATCCGCAGCACCGCCAGCGTCAGCGGTCCGCGAAGCCATTCACCAGGCCAGCTCGTGGTCATGACTAGACAGTACGCCGATCTAGTCAGGCGCACAATCTAGTGAGGCGCACTAGATAGATGCGTGCGGTGGCGCTCGGAATAGTCCGAGCCCGAGCGGGGCTGAACCGGGCGACCCCTACAGCCCGAGGAGTACAGACATGAGCACGCCGTTCGACACCGTCCGCATCGGTGCCTGGGACCTCCCGCAGCGCTTCGTCATGGCGCCGCTGACCCGTAACCGTGCAGGTCACGGCATGGCGCCGACCGCGCTGAACGCCGAGTACTACGGGCAGCGGGCGGGCGCTGGCCTCATCGTCGCCGAGGGAACGCAACCGAGTTGGCGCGGCCAGGGGTACCTGAACACCCCGGGCATCCACACCCCCGACCAGATCGAGGGGTGGCGCCAGGTGGCGCGTGCGGTGCACTCGCGCGGCGGGCGGATCGTCGTGCAGCTCATGCACACCGGGCGCATCGCCCACCCCGACAACAAGTCGGTGGACGACACGGTCGCCCCGAGCGCGGTGCCCGTGGGGCAGGACACGGTGACGGCGTCGGGCCTCAAGCCCTCGCCTGTTCCGCGGGCGTTGCGCACCGAGGAGATTCCCGAGATCATCGAGGAGTTCGTCCACGCCGCGCGCTGCGCCGTGGCCGCCGAGCTCGACGGGGTCGAGATCCACTCGGCGAACGGCTACCTGCTCCACCAGTTCCTCGCTCCGTCGAGCAATCACCGGCAGGACGCCTACGGCGGATCCCCGGAGGCGCGGGCCCGGTTGTCCGTCGAGGTGACGCGGGCGGTGGCCGATGCCATCGGTCCCGAGCGCGTCGGCATCCGAATCTCACCGGCCCACAACGTGCAGGGCGCCATCGAGACCGACCCGCGGGACACCCGCGCCACCTACGAGGCCCTCATCGACGGCATCGCCGACCTGGACCTGGCGTACCTGAGCATCCTCGCCGACCCGGCGTCGGAGCTCACCCAGGACCTGCGGCGACGCTTCGGCGGGCCGCTCATGGTCAACTCGGGCTTTGCAAGCCACACCACGCTGGCGGAGGTCACCGACATCCTCGCCCGCGACCTGGCCGACGTCGTGGCCGTAGGCCGCGCGTTCATCGCCAACCCCGACCTGGCCCTGCGCTGGCGCACGGGAGCCGCACTCAACAAGCCCAACTCCAAGACCTTCTACGGCGGCGACGCCCGCGGCTACACGGACTACCCGACATTGGCGCAGTCCACGACCTGACCCGACTGCTGCACGACGCCCCGCCTCGGGGCGACGTGCCCCCTCGGCCGGAGTCTGCCGGGCTCCCTGCGTGCAGGGAGCCCGGCGCTCATGTCACCCCCGGCCGCTACGCGGCGGGTCGCACGTCTGCGGCGGCGAACCACCTGACCGACAGCGAGCCCGTGCCGTCGGGGCGAGCCTCGACGAGGGCGAGCAGGACCTCCCAGCCGTGCCCGGTGCGGCGTTGTTCGACGACGAGGCCCGGGACGTCCCGGTCGTCGATGCGGGCGTAGACGAACGGGAGCCGCCGCGCGGCCAGCGAGGGCCGAGGAGTGTCGGTCGAGATCCGCACCTCGGACGTCGAAGGATCTCGGCGATCGCGGAGGGGGATTCCGAGTGCGCGTGATGAGGTGTATCCGCCGGCCATGTCTGGAGAGTCTCAGCGAGCACCGACAACCGTTCGTCCCACCCGCGCGACCGTCGTCCCGGTCCACCTCGGACAGCAGGTGAGGACGAGACAGGAGGGCGTGCGGTGCTGTTTCACCCATCTCCACCTGTTCGAGGTGGGTGGGGGATGAGTCGGCCGATACGCCGGGTTCTGTCGTTGAGCGGCCATCCATCTAGGCCGTCCGTTACCGAACGGCTCGAGCGACCTACCCGTGTGCTCGGGCGGGCAGCCCTCGATCGCACACTGTCTGGTCTTGCTCCGGGTGGGGTTTACCGAGCCGCCCCCGTCACCGGAGGCGCTGGTGGTCTCTTACACCACCGTTTCACCCTGACCCACGCCTACCTCGAGAGGAGGTGGTTCATGGGCGGTCTGTTTTCTGTGGCACTGTCCCGCGGGTCACCCCGGGTGGCTGTTGGCCACCACCCTGCCCTGTGGAGCCCGGACGTTCCTCGTCGACGACCGAAATCGTCGACGCGACCGCCTGGCCGACTCATCCACGACCAGTCTAGCCGCCGGAGCGCCGCACCTCCGCCACCTGCCCGGACGCACCAGCGGAACTTCGCCGCCACTCGCGGGTCTCGTGCCGCGCACCCGGGTCTTGACGGACCCGATTGACACCGAACCGATCTCATCGCCATCGGCTCGGCGGTTCTCGTTCAATCGGCCGCCGACCGGCCGATGGAGGGGGCGATGGCCGCACACACCTCCCACATCGGCGCCCACCTCCCGCACGAAGGTCTGGGGCGCCGCAACGTGCTGGTGCTGGGTGGCCTCGGCGCCGCCGGACTGCTCGGGGCGCGGGTGAGCGCGACGTTGGCCACCGGAAACCCCAGGTCACGCGCCGCGGGGCCGGAGGCCGGGCTCCCCACTCCCCCGGCACCGCCCGCGCCGGGCACGCCGCCGCAGGAGCCGGTGTCCTCCGGCGCCATCGGCCCGTGGCAGAACTCCACGCACAGCACCTCGACCCCGGCCGAGGACCAGGCCGCGGCCACCGGCGAGGGGATCCACCTCATCGGAGACTCGATCGCCACCCGCCTCCTGCCCGTCCTGCAGGAGCGGCTCGCGGGTCGGCCGCTGTCCTACGACGTGTGGAACGGCCGGCCGACGGCACCCGCGCTGGAGGACCTGGCACGCGCCGTGGCCGAGGATCGCCTCGCCCCGACGGTCGTCGCCGTCCTCGGCAGCAACGACATCTTCGACCCGTGGCCGTTCGCGGCCCAGATTCATCGCGCCCGCGAGATCGTCGGTGGGCGCCGCCTGCTGTGGGTGACACCGTTCGTCAGCCGCCCCTCCGCACGGTCGGCGGACCTGCGCAACTCCGCCGTCCTCGGGCTCGCCCTCGAACGGGCCGCCGCCGCAGGACAGATCGAACTCGTCCGCTGGTTCGAACTGCTCGCGCGTTCCGCCGACCGCGTCGACGACCTCGCCGAGGACGGCGTGCACCCCACCGGCGTCGGGTCGGCCGCGCTGGCCGACCTCGTGCTCACGACGTTGGGTTGACCGTCGGGCTGACCTCGAACCGCACCCGCCTGGCGACGATGTCGGCCTCGCGGAGCACCACCCGGACGCGCGACCCCGGCTCGGCCGTGCCGTCGGCACCGGCCACCACGGCCGGGTCGGCGATCTGCACGACGATCCCCTTCTCGCCGCGGTCGTCGACGACGACCGCGTCGAAGCCCTCCCCCACCCGGTGGGCCAACTCGGCGGCCTCGACGGCGTCGGTGCAGGCCCGATCGACGGCCGAGGCGCGCCGGTCGCCCTCCCGCATCGCCTCCGGCAGGCCGGGCAACGCCTCGCGCACCCACGCCGGCACCTCCTCACCTGCGTCGACCGCCTCGCATACCGCGAGTCCGAACCTGTCGATCAGACGCCTCAGAGGCGCGGTGACGTGCGCATACGGCGCCGCGACGGCCGCGTGCAGCCGCTCCTCGGGCTCCTCGCCGTCGAACGCCGTGTACCCCGCGCCGCGGAACAGCACCGTGGCGTCATGGATGAGGGCGAGGTGCGCCGGATCGTCGCGATCCAGGGTGCGCAGGAACTCGCCGTACTCCACGTCCTGCTGCCACGTGACGCCGAATGCCTGCGCCTGGCGCCGGAACCGGGCGATGTCCTCCTCCTTCGGCGAGGGCATCGTGCGGAGGATCCCGACACCCGCCTCCAGCTTCATCTGCGCGGCAGCCATGCCGGTGAGCAGTGAGATCTGCGCGTTGTGGTCCTCGGCGGGCACGACCGGGCGGAACTCGAGGCGGTAGGTCCCGTCCTCCTCGCGGACGACCTCCTGGTCGGGCATCGGCAGGGAGGCGCCGCCCCGGGCTCGCTCGGCGGCGACACGGGCCTCGCCGATGCGGGCCAGGATCGGGAGTTGCGCGTCCGTGGCCGGGTCGGCACCCGCGGCGACGCCGTCGAGGATCGCCTGCACCTGCGCGTAGTCGTAGCGGGTGAGGCTGCGCACCCGTCTCCGGGCGACGTGAGCCTCGGTGAGTTCACCTGCTGCGTCGAGGCGCAGGTCCCACACGTACGCGGCGCGCTCCACCCCGGGCAGCAGACTGCACGCGCCCTCGCTCAGCACCGCCGGGTGCAGGGGCGAGCGTTCGTCGGGGAGATAGATGGTCTGCCCGCGCCGCCGCGCCTCGGTGTCGATGGCGCCGCCGGGCCGCTCCGCGTCGGAGAGGTCGGCGATGGCGTACCGGATGCGGTAGCCGCTGCCCTCGGTCTCCAGGTACATGGCCTGGTCGAGGTCCATGCTGCCGGGCGGGTCGATGGTGAGGAAGGGGAGGTCCGTGGCGTCGGGCAACTCACCGGCGACCTGCGCGGCGCGGTCGGCCGCCTCCTGCGCCTCCTCCAGGACCTGCGGCGGGAACTCCCCCGGCACGTCGAACTCGGCGCGAATGGCGTCGAACGCGGACTCCAGCGTGGCGTCGGCGGACGCGAGACGGTAGCTGCGGGGAGGCATAGGCATCAGCGTACGGATCTCACCGCGCCCAAGGCCGCGTCGTTGTCGGAAGTCGAAGAACAACACCGACGACATCGACCCCGCCAGGTCACCCGTCGACCTGCGACGATGCCGTCCGAGGACGTCTCGATGTCGTCGGTCTTGTTCTTCAGTCGTCTCTTCAGCCGTCGGCAGAGCCGACCGGCCCCTGTCTCGGCCGGCCGATGAGCGCGATGAACTCGCCGCCGGAGAACACGTCGAGGGTCTGGCCGCAGCAGACTCCCGCGGCGAGCACGAACGCGATTGGGCCCAGGACGAGGATCGAGCACGTCTCACCCCATGCCGTGAGGGAATCAGCGCAGGTGGGAGGTGTCGTTGACGAACTCCACGACGATCCCGCCGTCGCGCCACAGCCGCAGCGAGGTCAACGCGCCGGGGGTGGTGGCCAGGCGCCACACGTTCGGGAGGGCCATGCCGAGAGCCTCGGCGAGGATCACCCCGATCGGTCCCCGGTGGGCCACGACGACGACCGCGGGCGACCCTGCGTCGCCGGCCGATTCGCGTGCCTCCTCGACGAGCCGGGCGAACACCGGACGCACCCGCTGCCCCAGTTGGGCATAGCTCTCCCCACCCGGCGGCGGGACGTCGTCCTCGCTGCGGGAGCGCTGCAACGCCTGCGCGTCCTCGCGGGAGATCTCGGCGACCGTGCGTCCCTCCCAGGCGCCGAAGCACAACTCGTCGAGGTCCTCCTCGACCTCGGCGTGGACACCCAACGCGGCGGCGATGACCTGGCCGCTCTGATGCGCCCGCTGGAGGGAGGAGGTGACGACGCGCACCTGCGCGGTCTCGCCGAGGAAGTCGCGGACTCCCCGCGCCGCGGCACGGGCCTGGGCCATGCCCTCGGGGGTGAGTGCCGGGTCGGCTCCGCCGCGTCCGTCGAGCCTGCCCTGCCGGGTGAACTCGGTGACGCCGTGACGCACGAGCACCACACGCACCGGCGGCGACAGGTCGGGGCCTGCGCTCGTGCGCGGCAACGGCGCAGGTGGGGGCACGAGCGCCTCGTCCTCCTCGCCCTCCACACCCGGGTCGGGAAAGGCGCCACCGGCCGGGGAGCGGTCCACGGTGTGACCGTCCATCCCCTCGTTCGACAGGGCGTCGGCTGCCGAGTTCTGCGCCCGCGGGATCCACGTGAAGCGCACCGACCCGCCGGCGGCCTTCACCTCGGCGACGATCGCGCGTGCCTCTTGGGCCAGTCGCTGCATGTCGGCGTGCTTGATCTTCCAGCGGCCCGACATCTGCTCCACGACGAGCTTGGAGTCCATGCGGGCCTCGACGTCGATCGGATCGCCCTCGCCCACCTCCAGAGCCGCGCGCAGTCCGACGATGAGGCCGGTGTACTCGGCGACGTTGTTGCTTGCCTTGCCCAGGGGCGCGGCGAGTTCGCGCACGACGACACCGTCGGCGTCCCGCACGAGAGCGCCGTAGCCGGCGACGCCGGGGTTGCCCCGCGAGCCACCGTCGGCCTCGACGACGAGTCGCCTCACAGGCCCGACTCGGAGGTGCGCACGAGGATCCTGCGGCACTCTTCGCAGCGCAGCACCTCGTTGTCGGCCGCCTTGGCGAAGCGCGACAGGTCGGCGGCCATGAGCTCGAGGTTGCACCCCTCGCAGCGGCGGTGACGCAGGGCGGCGGCTCCCGTGCCGGACGTGGTCCGGATCTTCTCGTACAGGGCCAGCAGATCGTCGGTGATGCCGGCGGCGACGTCGGTGCGCTGACGCTCCAGCGCCTCACGCTCGCGGTCGAGTTCGGCCTGCGCGGCCGTGCGGGCGGCTTCGGCCTCGCTCAGCGTCTCCTGCAAGGGACCGCGCCTGCCCTCCAGCGCGACCAGCCGCTTGTCGGCCACCTCGGCGCGCTCCATCGCCTCCAGCTCGATCTCCTCCAGCTCGCCTTGACGCCGGGCGAGGGAGTCCAGTTCGTGCGTGAGGGCCTGCATGTCCTTGGCGGACCCCTGCCCCGCGTCGAGACGGGCCTGGTTGCGTGTCGCGCGGTCGCGGACGAGGGTGACGTCGGCCTCGGCCTTGGTCGCCTCGCGGTGGATGTCGTCGGCGTCGACCCGGGCGCGGGTGATCTCGGAGTCCAGCGCCGCCAACTCACCGCTGCGGGTGCTCACCTCGAGCGCCTCGGGCAGGTTCTTGGTGCGGTGCGCGATCTGGGCCAGGCGCGTGTCGATGCCCTGCAAGTCGAGGAGTCTCCACTGGAGCTGCTGGTTGGCCTTCACTCCGGTCCTTTCATCGGGCGTCGGTGTCGGGCGCCGGATCGCCGGAACGCCGCGGGTGATGCGTCACGCACTGTCGTCTGTGTGGTCGATGTCGTCGATGTCGACGGCGCCGACCGTGAAGGTCCACGGGTCGGTGACCAGGGTGCTGACGTGGTGTCCCACGCTAGCGCCTGCCGGGCCGATCTCCCCCAGCGCCTTCTCGAGCCGGGAGCGCACGTTCTCCAGCCACAGGAACTCCGTCGCGTAGTGCCCGGCGTCGATGAGGTAGGGCGGACCGCCACGGCCTTCTTCGCGTGCCTCGAGCGCCGGGTGGTGACGCAGGTCGGAGGTGACGTAGACGTCGGCCTCGCAGCGGCGGACCTCCTCGAAGAGCGAGTCGCCCGCGCCTCCGAGGACCGCGATCCGGCGCACCGGGGCGTCCGCGGGGCCCGAGACCCGGATGCCACCGGCCGTCGCGGGCAGCCGCGAGCTGAGGCGTCGGGCCAGGTCACCGAGGGAGATCGATTCGGGCAGGTCGCCGAGGCGTCCGAGGTCGGCGCCCTCGGAGACGGTGAGGGTCTCCAGGTCGGTGAGCCCGCAGGCCCGCCCGAGCTCGTCGCAGACCCCCGGCCAGGCGACGTCGGCGTTGGTGTGCGCGGTGTAGAGGGCGATGTCGGCGACGACGAGTGCCGTGACGGTGGCGCCCTTGGCCGTCGTCGTCGCGACGGAGTTCACCCCGCGCAGGAGCAGCGGGTGGTGGGTGATGAGCAGGTCGGCGCCGGCGTCCCGGGCCTCCTCCACCACGGCCAGGGTGGGATCGACGGCGTAGTGGACGAGCCGCACGGGCTGGTCGAGGTCGCCGGTCGTGAGTCCGACCCGGTCCCACGACTGCGCCGTGGCGGGAGGGTAGAACCCCTCGAGGACCTCCACGACCTCGCGCAGAACCAGCGGTGTCTTCATGAGCATGCCTCCCGTGACCGGCGAAAGCTCCACCCTACGCAACGCCCGCGCGCCGCAGATCCCGCCGCGGAGCCGCCCCGATCCCCCGCCGCCGGTCCGTAGAGTCGGGCCATGACACCGGACATCGTGGCCGCCGAGCACCTCCTCCCCGGGATCGTCGCCGCCGACGTTCCGACCTCACGTCTGCGCATGCGGATGCTCGTCCGAGAGGCGCAGGTCGACGCCCTGGCCGACGCCGGTACGCGTCGCGTCCTCGTGGCCGTGCACGGCAACGTCTCGTCCTCACTCTTCTACCAACGCCTCATGCTGGCGTTGCCCGACGACCTCCTCGTCGTGGCCCCCGACCTGCGCGGATACGGCGAGACCGAGCCGGCGCCGATCGACGCCTCGCGCGGCCTGCGCGATCACGCCGACGACCTCCTCGCGCTGCTGGACGCCCTGGAACTCGGGGCCGTCGACCTCATGGGCTGGTCGATGGGCGGTGGGGTCGTCTCGCGCGTGGCCGCCGATCACCCCGAGCGGGTGCGCAGCCTGGTGCTGCAGGCGCCGGTGTCGCCGTACGGATTCGGTTCCACCACCGATGTGTCCGGGACGCTCGCCTCTGCCGATGCCGCGGGCAGTGGCGCCGGCGGAGCCAATCCGCGCTTCGTCGAACTGCTCGCCGCCCGCGACACCGACGGGCAGAGCACCGACGGAGCCCCCGAGGCCGCCTCTCCCCGGGCGACTCTTCGCGCGGTGTACGTGGCGCCCCGGGCCGAGCCGTGGCCCGATGAGGACATGTGGGTCGCCTCGATGTGCACCACCGTCGTCGGCCCGGACCACTACCCGGGAGACGCGACCGCCTCGGAGAACTGGCCCGGGTTCGCGCCGGGTCGTCGCGGCATCCTCAACTCGATGGCGCCGCTCTACTGCCGGTGGGACGACCTCGTCGAGGCCACCCCGGCGCCGCCCGTGCTGTGGATCCGGGGCGATGCGGACAGGATCGTCTCGGACACCTCCGCGTTGGACCTGGCCGTGCTGGGACAGATCGGCCTCATCCCGGGCTATCCGGGCGCCGACGCGATCCCCGCGCAGCCGATGATCGCCCAGACCAGGGCCGTCCTCGATCGGTACGTGGAGGCCGGCGGCCGCTACGAGGAGATGGTCCTGCCCGGCATCGGTCACTCCCCACACCTCGAGGCCGAGACGGAGGTCCTCACCGCGATCCTCGCCCACCTCGAGCGGGCGTGAGAGAGCCGAGATCTTCGTGTCGGCAGGCGGTCGGTCACGGCGTCGATGGGAGGACGCCGGTGGGCCCGGCCGGGCTCGAACCGACGACACCCGCGGTGTAAACGCGGTGCTCTACCAACTGAGCTACAGGCCCTCGCGCCCGTGCTCGCCGGACGCCGACGGCCATTGTGACACCTCGTCGGGCTCGACGTCGGGTTCGACTCCCGTGCGGGGCGTGACGATCGCCGCCTCGACGGTGTCCTCCGCTCGCGGGGCCTCCGGCTCGCCCAGTTTGACGAGCACGACGCCCGTGACCACGAGGACTCCGCCCACGACGTTGCCGATGGTCGGCGTCTCACCGAGCAGCAGCCACGCGACGAGCGCGACGAACAGCACCTCGGTGAGGCCGACGAAACTCGCGAGCCGCGACCCGAGACGGCGGGCCCCCTCGATCCCCAGCACATAGGCGAGTCCGCCCGTGACGGCACCGAGCAGACCCAGGGCCACCCACCACGGCACCTCCCGACCGGCGTAGACCGGCGACATCGTGGACGTGGCGATGTCGAGCACGCCGACAGCCCCGGCCAAGGCAAGGAGGAGTCCACCCACCACGAGCCCGCCCGTGGCGAAGGCGACCGGCGGCAACCCGTGCGACTCGTCCGAGGAGAGGACGAAGTAGACCGCGAGGCCGATCATGGCCGCCAGCGACCACGCGATGCCCGGCATGTTGACCTCGACGCCGGAGACCAGATCGAGGACGATGACCAGCCCCGCCGCGGCGACCACCGCACCGAGCGTCGTCAACCGGGAGGGTCGTTGACCGCCGGTGACCCACAGCCACAGCAACACCGCCACCGGCGCGGCGAACTCGACCAGCAGAGCCACCGCGACCGGCAGGTACCGGACCGCCTGGAAGTAGGCCAGTTGGGTCCCCGCGACGGCCAACATGCCGTAGAGGATCATGCGCGGCGCCGCCCCGGGCACGAGCCGCCACTTGCCGCGCAGAGCGACGACCGCGAGCGGCGCGAGCAGGAGCGCCCCGATGAGGATGCGGGCGCACACCGCGGCTCCCGCGCTCCATCCCGTCGTCATGAGTCCGCTGCCCAGCGACCCCGACAGGCTGAACGCCGCAGCCGCCCCGACGGCGTACCCGAACCCACTGATCTGCCTCGACACACGAGCAGCCTACGGGCCGCCACCGACACCCCGTCCCGCCGTCGGAGGATCCGACCCGGAACCCGGCCCGGACCTGCGACGTTGTCGCCATGGATCATTGTCGAGACGACGGGACGTCCATGGGCTTCAGGGGTGAGTCGCCGCGCCGCGCGGACCGCACCGCCACACCACATCGCAGATGGCATCGTTCTGGTCGTCATCACGACCAGAACGATGCGGTCTGCGATGCAGTGTTCGATGCGACGTCCTCACGCGCCGTGGTCGGGGGCGAACCGGCGCGTCCTGGGCCCGGTGGCCGGTGCGGTTCCTGATCCTCCTCGGTGTGCTGCTCGTCCCCCTCGCCTACCTCGACGGAGCCGGGCTGCTGCCGGTGATCCAGGCGGTGCTGCCGGTGGTGGGACTCCTCGGCCTCCTCGTCGCGCTCCTGTCCGTGCTCACCCGCGACGCCCCCGGGACCGTCGTGGCGGTCGCCGCGAGCCTGGCCCTCCTCGTCCCCGTCCTGCCCTGGGCACCCCGTGCCGCCGTACCCGCCGCCCAGGCGCATGGCGAGGATCTGCGGGTCGTCACGATCAACACCGAGTTCGGAGGCGCCGATCCGGACGGGATCGTCGCGGCCGTCCGGGAGCACGACGCCGACGTCCTCGTCCTGCTCGAGGAGACCCCGCAGCACTGGCGGGCCCTCGGGGCCGCGGGGCTGCGTGGGCTCCTGCCCCACGCCACCGGCACGGTCAGCGACAGCGCCGCCGGAACGGTGGTCGCCACCCGAGACCCGGCCACCTGCCTCGACACGACGATCGCGTGCGGGCGGGTGGTCCCGGCCGTCCGGAGCGCCGACGAACCCTTCACCCAGGTCTCCCTGCGCTTGGCCGGCGGCACCGTCCTGCGCGGCGCACACCCCTTCCCGCCCGTCGGCGCCCGCGCCGCCACGTGGCACACCTCCTTGCAGTCGCTGCAGCGCTGGGTGCACGACGCGCACGGCCACGAACCTCGCCTCGTCGTCACCGGAGACCTCAACGCCGGCCCCGGCCACCCCGCCTTCCGCGCCATCGCCGACGGCCTCGACCAGGGACCCCGCGCCTGGCCGTGGCAGCCGACGTGGCCACTCGGATCACTCGTGCCGCCGTTCGTGCAGATCGACCACGTGCTGACCCGCGGGTTCGCCGTCGTCGACGAGGCCACGCTCCGCGTCCCCGGCACCGACCACGCCGGGGTCCGGGCGCACCTGCGTCCGACGCGCTGACCCCTCAGGCCCGCCTCCGCCCCCTCTCTGGCACGATCGGAGGAGGGCGCGACGAACATGAGGGGTTGGCGTGCATGGCCGGACAGGACCACCTGACGCGGGTCGCCGCAACGGGAACCGGTGAGCTGCTGCTCTACGGCCTCACGCCGCCACCGCGGGACCAGATCGCCGCCAAGGTCGCGCGGACCGTCCACCGGGCCCGTGAGCGCCGCAACCGGATCCGCCCCGACGCCACCATCGTCTACGACCTCGTCGACGAGCCCGGCCACAGCGGACGCCCACGCCCCTTTCCGTTCACCCCCACCCAGCCGCCGGTCGACTACGTCCGCACGCACCTGCGTGGGACCGACGGCGCCGTCGTCCTCTACCGCAACGCCGGCGCGCACACCGAGGACGAGCTGCGGGCCTGGCTCTCGGAGCTGGAGGAGGGCACGCCCATCGTCCTCGTCGGGGCCGTCTCCGACGACGTGGAGATGGCCACCTCACTGCCGCGCGCCCAGGAGATCGCCCGCGCCGAACGCCCCGACGCGCCGCTCGGCGGCATCACGATCGCCGAACGACACGCCCTGCACGGCGACGAGCACGAACGGCTCTTACGCAAGCAGGAGTCAGGCTGTTCCTTCTTCGTCTCCCAGGTGGTCTACGACGCCGATCCGGCGGTGCGGCTGCTGCAGGACTACGCGCCGGCCGTGATCCGCGCCGGGATGCGCCCGGCCCCCATCGTCTTCGCCCTCTCGCTGTGCGGCTCCGCCAAGCAGCTCGACCTCCTGGAGTGGCTCGGCGTCGCGGTCCCCGACGACATCCCCGAGGCGCTGCGCCACGGACCGGACCCGCGGGGTGAGTCCACGCGCCACTGCCTGGAGGTCGCCCGCCGGCTCACCACGACGTGCCGGGGGTTGGGGCTGCCGTTCGGCTTCGCCGTCGAGAGCGTCTCGGACCTGCGGGCCGACGCCGACGCCGCCGTCGAACTCGCCCGCGAGGTGGGCGCGCTCCTGCGCCGCTGAGCACGTCAGTGCGCGAACGTCGGGGCGAGGGCGAGAACGTCAGCCGATGAGGTCGGCCAGCGCTGCGTGGAAGCCGGAGAAGTCACGACGCTCACCGGCCTCGGTGACGAGCATCCACGCGATCGTGCCGTCGGGAACCACGAGATAGGTACCGCGGTGGGCGAATCCGCCCCGCTCGTCGAAGACCCCGTAGGAGCGGGCCACCTCGCCGTGCGGCCAGAAGTCCGACAGCAGCGGGAAGAAGAAGGCCTCCGCGTCGTCCCAGGCGCGCAGCGTGAACATCGGGTCACAACTGATCGCCACCGTGCTCACGTGCTCGCTCTGGAAGCGGGCCAGGTCGTCGCGGATCTCCTGCAGCTCACCGGAACAGATCCCGGAGAACGCGAAGGGGTAGAACACGAGCAACACCGCCCGGTCGGCGGTCAGCTCCTCCAGCGTGACGACCTTGCCGAACTGGTTCGACAGGGAGAAGGCGGGGGCGGTGTCTCCGACCGAAAGCGTCATGGACCCAGTGTGCCAGTCGGGTTCGGCGGCGCGTACGCCCTCGCCGGGACGAGCCGCAGAGCTCAGCGGCGGGCGGTCTTGGGCGCCACCAGCCGGGTGGCCGACCACTCGGGGGTGAGGTTGACGCTGGCCGCCGCGTGCAGCCCCGCGGTCTCCGCCGCCTCCGCCACATCGCTCGGGTCGACCTCGCCGGGCAACCCGACCTTGGGGCTCAGGAGCACGATGAACCCGTGGTCCTCGAGGGTGGCCAGGGCGTCGACGAGCGCGTCGGTGAGGTCACCGTCGCTGTCGCGCCACCAGAGGAGCACGGCATCGACCACGTCCTCGAAGTCCTCGTCCTCGAGGGCGCCGTCGATGGCCTCCTCGATCTGAGCCCGAAGCTCGTCGTCGATGTCATCGTCGTATCCGAGTTCGAGGACCACCTGGTCCTCGGTGAAGCCCAACTTGGATACCGGTCCGGCCGTGGACGCCGTGCCAACCACTCGTATCTACCTCTCTGAAGTGGGCGGCATGGCCGTCCCCTTGTACCGTTTCGACTCTGGTGCACTCTTTCACGTCATCACTAGTGCACCGTTTCACATGCGATCTTGCAAGCACGTGATCGTATTCGGCGCGGTTCGTCCCGGTTTCGGGCGGGCCCGCGCGTCCGACGGAGAGGGCGAAGGACGATGGGTCGACGCACCACCCGGACCACCGCGGTCCGCGTCGAGCTCACGCCCGAAGGCGTCCACACCCGCGCACGGCCCGACACGGTCGCCGTCGAGGAGCCGCTGGAGATCAGGGTCGACGGCGAGAGCCTCACGACGACGATGCGCACTCCCGGCGACGACTTCGACCTCGCTCTGGGCTGGTTGCTCGGCGAGGAGGCGATCGGCGGCGCCGCTGACGTGGCCACGATGATGCACTGCACCGACGTGGACGAGGACGGCCGGCCGACGTTCAACGTCGTCGACGTGAGTCTCGCCCCGGGGGTGCGCCTCTCGCCGGGCGTGTCGGCGCGGCGCTCGGTGACCACGAGCGCCTGCGGGATCTGCGGCAGCGACAGCATCGAGGCGATCCTGCAGCGGGCCCGCGCCGACATCCGCGCCGACGACACCCCGCTCTCCCCCGAGGTGCTCACCGGCCTCGTGGACACGATGCGCGGGCAGCAGCGCAGCTTCGACCGCACCGGCGGCGTGCACGCGGCGGCCCTGTTCAGCGCTGAGGGTGAGCTGCTGTGCATCCGGGAGGACGTCGGGCGACACAATGCCGTCGACAAGGTGCTCGGGTGGGCCGCGCGCGAGGACCGGCGCCCGGGGATCGCGCGCGTCCTGCTCGTCAGCGGCCGGGCAGGCTTCGAGCTGGTCCAGAAGTGCGTCATGGCCGGCATCCCGACGATGGCGGCCGTGTCGGCCCCCACCTCGTTGGCGGTCGATCTCGCCGAGCAGGCAGGACTGACCCTCGTGGGATTCCTCCGGCCACCTAATTTCACGGTATACTCCGGTTCATATCGGCTGAACCTCCCCTGAGCCCTCATCAATCTCTGTCGCCCCCTCTCCGAGAACAAGCCCGGACCGGCTACTAAGGTGACTGTGATGCAGGTCGCCTTCGGCGGCCGTAGTCGCCGGTAGAAAGGACACACACGTGCGCCCGGACGATGCAGGCCCGATCATCAACGGCCTACCGAGTCGCCTCCCCGACATCGACCCCGATGAGACGCAGGAGTGGCGAGAAGCGCTCGACGGCCTCATCGCCGAGCAGGGGCAGCAGCGAGCCCGATACATCATGCTCAGCCTCCTGGAACACTCCCGTGTCCGTCAGGTCGGCGTCCCCTCGCTCACCACGACGGACTACATCAACACCATCCCGCTGGAGCAGGAACCGTGGTTCCCCGGTGACGAGGACATGGAGCGGGCCTTCCGCCGTCTCATCCGGTGGAACGCCGCGGTGCTCGTGCACCGTGCGCAGCGTCCCGGCGTCGGCGTCGGTGGTCACATCTCGACCTACGCCTCGGCCGCGACCCTGTACGAGGTGGGCCTCAACCACTTCTTCCGCGGCCAGAACCACCCCGGCGGCGGCGATCAGGTCTTCTTCCAGGGCCACGCCTCCCCGGCATGTACGCCCGCGCCTACCTCGAGGGACGCATCCCCGAGAAGCAGATGGACGGATTCCGCCAGGAGCACAGCCACGTCGTCGACGGCAAACCGCTCGCCCTGCCGAGCTACCCGCACCCGCGGCTCATGCCCGACTTCTGGCAGTTCCCGACCGTGTCGATGGGTCTGGGCCCGATCAACGCGATCTACCAGGCGCAGTTCAACAAGTACCTGACCAACCGCGGCATCAAGGACACCTCCGACCAGCACGTGTGGGCGTTCCTCGGTGACGGCGAGATGGACGAGGTCGAGAGCCGCGGTGCCCTGCAGTGGGCGGCCATGGAGGAGCTCGACAACCTCACGTTCGTCGTCAACTGCAACCTGCAGCGTCTCGACGGCCCGGTGCGCGGCAACGGCAAGATCATCCAGGAGCTGGAGGCGTTCTTCCGCGGTGCGGGCTGGAACGTCATCAAGTGCATCTGGGGTCGCGGCTGGGACGACCTGCTCGCGGCCGACAGCCAGGGCGCCCTCGTCCACCTGATGAACTCCACCCCGGACGGCGACTACCAGACGTTCCGCGCGAACGACGGCCAGTTCATCCGCGAGAAGTTCTTCGGACGCGACCCGCGCACCCGCAAGCTGGTGGAGAACTGGACCGACGACGACATCTGGTGGAAGCTCAAGCGCGGCGGCCACGACTACCACAAGGTGTACGCCGCCTACGACCGCGCGGTGCGTCACTCCGGCCAGCCGACGGTCATCCTGGCCCACACGATCAAGGGCTACACCCTCGGTCAGCACTTCGCCGGCCGCAACGCGACGCACCAGATGAAGAAGCTCGCGATCGAGGACCTTAAGTCGCTTCGCGACACGTTGCACATCCCGATCAGCGACGAGCAGCTCGAGTCCGACCCGTACCTGCCGCCGTTCTACAACCCCGGCCCCGACGACGAGCGCATCGAGTACCTGCTCGAGCGTCGCCGCAAGCTCGGTGGCCCGGTGCCGGAGCGGCGCGCGAACGCCCAGCACATCCACCTGCCCGACAGCTCGGCGTACAAGTCCATCAAGAAGGGCTCGGGCAAGCAGCTCGTCGCCACGACGATGGCCTTCGTGCGTCTGCTCAAGGACCTCATGCGCGACAAGGAGTTCGGCAAGCGCGTCGTGCCGATCATCCCCGACGAGGCCCGCACGTTCGGTATGGACTCCTTCTTCCCGACGAGCAAGATCTACAACCCGCACGGCCAGAACTACACCTCGGTCGACGCGGAGCTCATGCTCGCCTACCGCGAGTCTCCGCAGGGGCAGATGCTGCACCTGGGCATCAACGAGGCCGGTTCGGTGGCGGCGTTCACCGCCGCGGGTACCTCGTACACCACCCACGCGGAGCCGATGCTCCCGGTGTACGTCTTCTACTCGATGTTCGGCTTCCAGCGCACCGGCGACGCGATCTGGGCGGCCGCCGACCAGATGGCACGCGGATTCCTCATCGGAGCCACCGCGGGTCGCACCACGCTCGCCGGAGAAGGCCTGCAGCACATGGACGGTCACTCCCCCGTCCTGGCCAACTCCAACCCGGCCGTCGTGCACTACGACCCGGCGTTCTCCTACGAGATCGCCCACATCGTGGAGTCCGGCCTGGCACGCATGTACGGCGAGGACCCCGAGGACGTCATCTTCTACATCACCGTCTACAACGAGCCGATGCAGCAGCCGGCCGAGCCGGACAACCTCGACGTCGACGGGCTCCTGCGCGGCATGTACCTCTTCTCCGAGGGCGACGGCGAGGGCATCGAGAACGCCGAGTCCGCGCCGCACGCGCAGCTGCTGGCCTCCGGTGTCGGTGTGCCGTGGGCGGTGGAGGCGCAGAAGCTCCTCAAGAACGACTGGGGCGTCATCGCCGATGTGTGGAGCGTGACGAGCTGGGGTGAGCTGCGGCGCGAGGCCCAGGCCTGCGACGAGCAGAAGTTCCTCCACCCCGACAGCGACGAGCGGATCCCGCACGTCACCCGCTGCCTGCGTGACCGTCAGGGTCCCGTCGTGGCCACCAGCGACTACGCCAGCGAGCTGCAGGACTTCATCGCTCCCTGGGTGCCCGGTGACTACGCGGCCCTCGGCGCCGACGGGTTCGGGTTCTCCGACACCCGCCAGGCGGCTCGGCGGTTCTTCCACATCGACGGCCCCTCGATGGTCGTCAAGGTGCTGCAGATGCTGGCCGAGCGTGGTGAGGTCTCCGACTCGGTGCCTCGCGAGGCCGCGGCCAAGTACAAGTTGCTCGACGTGACCGCCGGCGCGTCCGGCAACGCGGGCGGCGAGTCCTGACCCGCATCTGACGCCCGGGCATGACCGTGGGCCCCTCCGACCGGCCGGTCGGAGGGGCCCACGTGTGTCTCGCGACAGTCTCCCGTGTGGAACAACCCCCAGGGGGTGGCGGTGTCAGCGACCCTGTTCGGCCCAGAACTCCTTGCGGGCGACGACGCCGGTGTCCGGGTTGTCGGTGAACACCCCGTCGATCCCGGTCCGCAGGTACACGACCATCTCCTCCACGGCGTCGCCGTAGTCGGCCGGGTTCGTGCCGCGGCGGAAGTCCGTCGCCATGAACTGGTTCTCGTTGCGGAAGGTCCACGGGATGACCTCGAGGTCGCGCGCGTGCGCGTCCTTGACCAGGGACGTCGGCTCGCCCAGGCTGCCATCGGCCTTCTTGGGGATGACGAGTTCCTTGACCGGCCCGATGCCGTCGGCGAACGTCGACAGCTCGTCCAGACCCTTCGGCGACATCCAGTAGGCGTAGTCGCGGGAGTCCTTCTTGGCCACCAGGTCGTACGGGCCGCCGGTGGCCGAGGCCAGGAACGTCGAGTTGGCCTTGTAGCCCAGGGTGCGGACGTAACGCAGGTTGCTGATCTCGAAGGACTGCAACCACATCGGCGAGCTGGGCTTGTTGAGGTGGTACTTCTTCGCGAGCGTGACGAACGGCTTCTCGGGGTCGAACCCGGCCTCGTGGAAGTACGCCGAGTGCTTGATCTCGGGGATGACGCCGATGGTGCGGCCGTACTTCTTCGACAGGGACTCGCGCAGCTTGAGCACCTCCTCGAAGGTCGGCACGTCGTCCATCCCGTCGTAGATGGTGTTCTGCTGACGGACCTCGGGCAGCCGCTCCTTGGCGCGCAGGGTCTTGAGCTCGGCGAGGGTGAAGTCCTCGGTGAACCAGCCCGTCGTCTTGACGCCGTCGAGCGACTTGGTCGTCTTGCGCTGGGCGAACTCGGGGCGGGAGGCCACGTCGGTGGTGCCCGAGATCTCGGGCTCGTGACGGTCGACGAGCACGCCGTCCTTGGTCATCACCAGGTCGGGCTCGATGTAGTCGGCCCCCATCTGCACGGCGAGTTCGTAGGCGCCGACCGTGTGCTCGGGGCGGTAGCCCGAGGCGCCACGATGCGCGACGACGAGCGGAGAGGGCATCTTCGTCCTGCTGTTCTCACGGTGCTTGCCACGGGTGCCGTGACCCTCATTCTGCCCGGAGATCCCGTGCGCCCGGGCGGAGTCGCCCTCGGCGACCTGCGCAGGGGCGGCGGAGACGGAGGTGGCTGTGGCGGTGAGCAGGAGCGCGGCGGAGACCGCGGCAACGGGCAGTAGTCGCTTCATGAGCGCGATCCCACACCGCCCCGGCCACGCCGAACGGTCGTCGTGATGACGAACCGGTGATCTGAAGCCGAACGCAGGGTGGACGAATCCGCCTGGGACAGCAGGAGGCCCCGCACCGAAACGGTGCGGGGCCTCCTGAGAAAACCTGTGTCCGAGATCAGCCGATCACGGAGATGTTGGACGCCTGCGGGCCCTTCTGGCCGGCCGTGGTCTCGAACTCGACCTTGGCACCCTCGTCGAGCGAGCGGTAGCCGGAGGAGTTGATGGCGGAGAAGTGCGCGAAGACATCGGCGGAGCCGTCGTCGGGGGCGATGAAGCCGAAGCCCTTTTCGGCGTTGAACCACTTCACGGTGCCAGTCGTCATATCCAAACCTCTTTCCGAGTGGGGCCACCCGTATCTCGGGGGCTCCGGAGTGCTGATGCGTACGACACTTGAGCTCAGAAAGACGCACGACCCACGTGGGCCGGTACAGACATGCTTCGCCAATGCCAACTTCAACAACGCGACTCACCCTACCCCATGGTGATCGGGGTGCACAGTGGGGGTCGGCGCCGGCGACCTGCGGCGTCGAGGAGACGGCCGGCGGATTACCGTGACCCCATGAGCGAGGCCCGGTGCAGCGAGGAGACCGTCGCGCGCCTGGAACGCTCCATCGGGACGCTGACCACCGCGGCCAACGGCCATCTGGAGTCCACCCTCGACTGGTATGGCGCCCTCCCCGCCGCGGAGCGCTCCTGGGTCTCGGTCGTCGCGCACACGGGCATCGCCTCGTTCGTGCGGTGGTGTCGGGGATCGGACGACATCACCCGCCTGACCTCCGCGATCTTCGGCGCGGCCCCGACCGAGCTGACCCGCTCCATCTCCCTCCCCCAGACCCTCGACCTCATCCGCGGGGTCCTCGAGGTCGTCGAGTCGCGGGTCGACGACCTGGCGTCGCCCGGAGACGAGGCGGCGTTCACCGAGACGATCCTGCGCTTCTCCCGTGAGGTCGCCTTCGCGGCGGCCCACGTCTACGCGTTCGCCTACGAACGGCGGGGAGCCTGGGACGCGCGACTGGAATCCCTCGTCGTCGACGCCCTGGTCCGCGGTGACGGGCAGGAGGACGTCGCGCTGCGCGCCAACGCGCTCGGGTGGGGCGACACGGCCCCGGTCCTCGTCGTCGTCGGGCGTTCACCCCAGCACGCCGACGTGGGGATGGACGCCCTGCGCCGGACCGCCGAACGGGCGCGGATCTCCTGCCTCCTCGGGGTCCAGGGACGCACGTTGATCGCGGTCCTGGGTGGGGAGGGCGTGCGCGAGGCCGCCGACGGTGTGGCCGCGCACTTCGGTGACGGCCCGGTCGTCGTCGGCCCGGTCGTCCCCCGCCTGTTCGCCGCCGGACGGTCCGCGCGGGCCGCGCTGTCGGGGTTGCTGGCGGCTCCGGCCTGGGCGGCGGCGCCGAGGGTCGTCGACGCCGACGACCTCCTGCCCGAACGCGCGCTCCTCGGCGAGAAACCGGCGCGGACGATGCTCGTCGAACGCACCTTCACGCCGCTGCACGCCGCGGGCGGCGAACTCGTCGAGACGGTCACGGCCTACCTCGACGCCGGGCGGGGCCTGGAGGCCACCGCCCGCGCGATGTACGTTCACGCCAACACGGTGCGCTACCGCCTCGGGCGCGTGGCTCAGCTCATCGGCCTCGACCCGACCGTCCCGCGGGAGGCCCACGTCCTCGCCACCGGGCTGGCGCTGGGGCGTCTCGCGCCGTCGGAGGCCCGGTTCCGGCGGATGCGGCCGACGGAGTGACCCCGCCCACACCCGCCCGAGCCCCTCACGTTTTGTAGGAATCCTCCAAAAGACCGGCTGGTAGTTGTAGCCGTCCGAGACGGTGATCGGGACGTGCGTCCGACAGGCTGGGCTGGTGCTGGTCATCGTCTGCCCTGGACAGGGCGCTCAGGTCCCCGGTCTGCTCACCCCGTGGCTCGAGGTCCCCGGCCTCCGTGGCCGCCTCGAGGCCTACGCCGAGGCCGCGGACGTCGATCTGCTCGCCCACGGCACGACCTCCGACGCCGACACCATCCGCGACACCGCGGTCGCCCAGCCGCTCATCGTGGCCAGCGGTCTGCTCAGTCTCACCGCGCTCCTCGACCCCGAGGGCGCCGAGGCCACCGACGTCGTGCCGACGCCACCGGCCGTCGCCGTCGCCGGACACTCCGTGGGCGAGTTCACCGCCGCGGCGATCTCCGGCGCGTTCACCCCGGCCACCGCGATGCGGCTGGTCGGCGTGCGCGGGCGGGCCATGGCCGGGGCCAGCGGCGCCCACCCCACCGGCATGAGCGCGGTCCTCGGCGGAAAGCCCGAGGAGGTGCTGGCCGCGATCGAGGAGCACGGCCTGACCCCGGCCAACGTCAACGGCGCGGGCCAGGTGGTGGCCGCGGGCGACCTCGAGGCACTCGCCGCACTCGGCGCCGCTCCGCCCGCCCGCACCCGGGTCGTGCCCCTGTCGGTCGCCGGGGCGTTCCACACCTCCTACATGGCCTCCGCGGTGCAGGCCCTGGACGACGCGGCCGGTTCGGCCGAGGTCGCCGACCCCCGCGTCCCGGTCGTCTCCAACCGCGACGGGCAGGAGGTCACGAGCGGCACCGAACTCGTGAGGCGCCTCGTGGACCAGGTGAGCAACCCCGTCCGGTGGGACCTGTGCATGGAGCGCTTCGCGGCCCTGGGTGTCACCGGCATCCTCGAGCTCGTCCCCTCCGGCACGCTCGTGGGTCTGGCCAAGCGCGGACTCAAGGACGTCGAGCGCTTCGCGCTGGCCGGACCCGACACCCTGGACGACGCCCGCGCGTTCGTCCAGGCCCACCAGAGCGAGAACGCATGAGCGGCGAGGAGATCCGCCTGGCCCAACGGCGCGGATCGGAGTACACGGCCATCCTGGGCCTGGGTGACCACCGGCCCGAACGCGTCGTGCCCAACGCCGAGATCGTCGAGGCCATCGACAGCAGCGACGAGTGGATCCGCGACCGGTCGGGCATCAGTGCGCGCCGTGTCGCCGCCCCCGAGGAGACCGTGGTCGCCATGGCCGCCTCGGCCGGCCGGGCCGCGTTGCAGGACGCGGGAATCGCTCCCGAGCAGCTCGACCTCGTCATCCTCGCGACGATCACCCACCCCTGGCAGACGCCGGCCGCCGGCCTGATGGTCGCCGACGCCCTCGGCGCGACGCACGCGGCCGCCTACGACCTCGGCGCCGCGTGCTCGGGGTTCTGCTACGGCCTCGCGGCCGCCGACGACGCGGTCCGTGCCGGGTCCGCGACACACGTCCTGGTCATCGGTGTCGAGAAGTTCTCCGACTTCCGCGACCCCGCCGACCGCACGACGGCATTCATCTTCGGCGACGGAGCCGGCGCCGCGGTGGTCGGCCCCTCGGACTCCCCCGGCATCTCCGCCTCGGTGCTCGGCGCCGACGGATCCGGCGCCATGCAGATCGCCCAGACCCGCGACTGGACCGCGGTCCGGCGCGACTGGGAGACGATGGAATCCAGCGGAACCCTGCCCGAGGAGGTGTTCCCCTTCCCCTCGATCGGGATGGAAGGGCCGTCGGTGTTCCGGTGGGCCGTCACCAAGATGGCCCCGGTCGTCGACGAGATCCTCGACGCGGCCGGCATCACCGCCGACGACCTCGACGTCTTCGTCCCCCACCAGGCCAACGTCCGCATCATCGACGCCATGATCAAGCGCATGAAGCTGCCCGAGCACGTCGTCGTCGCCCGCGACGACCTCGTCGACATGGCCAACACCTCGGCCGCCTCGGTACCCCTGGCCCTCACCCGCCTGGTGCGCGAAGGGCGCGCCAAGAGCGGGGACCTGGCTCTGCTCATGGGATTCGGAGCCGGACTCGCCTGGGCGGGCCAGGTCGTCCGCATCCCCTGACCGACCACATCCACAGACTCCCGCCGTCCGACGGGACCTCGGACATCAACCGACCACAGCGCTACGACACGAAGGAGAAGCCCATGGCATCCGATCAGGAGATCCTCGCCGGCCTGGCCGAGATCATCAACACCGAGACCGGGATCGAGGCCGAGGCCGTCGAGCCCAGCAAGTCCTTCCAGGAGGACCTCGACATCGACTCCCTCTCGATGATGCAGATCGTCGTCGAGGCCGAGGACAAGTTCGGCGTCAAGATCCCGGACGAGTCGGTCAAGGACCTGCGCACCGTCCAGGACGCCGTCGACTTCATCAAGAACGCGTCCTGATCCACCCGGGTGCGGCCCGCGGGCCGCACCCACCCCCGCCGTCACCGATGGCCCACAGTCGTCGACCGACGACCCCACAGAGAGCTCCATGCAGGAGGAACCGCCCATGTCCACCACTTCAGACCGGATCGTCGTCACCGGTCTCGGCGCGACGTCGCCCCTCGGCGGCGACGTGTCCTCGACCTGGGAAGCGCTGCTCGCCGGCACCTCCGGCGCCCGCCGGCTCGAGGCCGACTGGGTCGAGGAGTACAACCTCCCGGTGACCTTCGGTGCGACCCTGGCCGTCCCGGCCTCGGACGTGCTCACCCGGGTCGAACTGCGTCGCCAGGACCCGTGCGCCCAATACGCCCTCATCGCCTCACGCGAGGCGTGGAAGGACGCGGGCAGTCCCGAGGTCGAGCCCGAGCGCCTCGCGGTCTCCGTCGGGTCGGGCATCGGCGGCATCGACACCCTCATCACGGCCTGGGAGAACCTGCGCGAGAAGGGTCCTCGACGGGTCTCCCCGTTGGCGGTCCCCATGCTGCTGGTCAACTCGCCCACGGCCATGGTCTCCCTCGAGCTCGGTGCCCGCGCCGGCGGTCACACGCCGGTCAGCGCGTGCGCCTCGGGCGCCGAGGCCATCGGGTCGGCCATCCAGATCCTGCGCACCGGGCGCGCCGACATCGTCGTCGCGGGCGGCTCCGAGGCGGCCGTCCACCCGCTGCCCATCGCCGGATTCTCGGCGATGCAGGCCCTGTCCACGCGCAACGACGACCCCGAGCGCGCCTCGCGACCGTATGACGTCGACCGCGACGGATTCCTCATCGGCGAGGGCGCGGCCATGCTCGTGCTCGAGACCTACGACCACGCGGTCGCGCGCGGCGCCAAGATCCACGCGGAGCTGGTCTCCGTCGGTGTCAGCACCGACGCCCACCACATCGCCGCACCCGAGCCCGAGGGGATCGGCGCGGCCACGGCCATGCGCCTGGCGCTGGAGTCCGGTGACATCGACCTCGCCGACGTGGTGCACCTCAACGCGCACGCGACCTCGACCCCCGCCGGTGACGTCGCGGAGTCCAAGGCGGTGCGCTCCGCGCTCGGCGGGCACGTCGACCACGTCGCGGTCAGCGCCACCAAGTCCATGACCGGGCACCTGCTCGGCGCGGCCGGCGCTCTCGAGGCGATCTTCACGATCAAGGCCCTGCAGGAGCGCACGGCCCCGGCGCAGATCAACCTCGACACGATGGACGAGGCGATCGACCTCGACGTCGTCGCCGGCGACCACCGCACCCTGCCCGAGGGCGACATCGTCGCGCTGGACAACAGCTTCGGCTTCGGCGGACACAACGTCACGCTGGCGTTCCGACGCATGAGCTGACCAGGCGCCGAGCAGGCCCTGACGGCAAGACGAAGGACCGGCCGAACACCCCCGAAAGGGTTCGGCCGGTCCTTCGACGTTCGAGCCACTGTCGCCGAAGGACCGGTTCCATCCCCACGAACCTGTTCTCCGACGACGACCGATGTGCGTTGCACGCAGTTCCGACGCACACCGTCCTCCCGGCGCCCCCAAGGCGCCGAGGAAGAGTCAGCTGACCCTGTACAGCCACCTCGTCGGGGCGCCGTCGCCCGCGTGGCGGAAGGGGTCGAGTTCGGCGTCCCACGCCGTGCCTAGTGCGCGATCGAGCTCGGCACGCAGCCCGGCGCCGTCGGTGGTGCGCAACACGGCGCGAAGGCGATCCTCGTTGACGACCGCGTCGCCGTTGGCCGCCAGCCAGGTGTGGTGGATACCCAGGCTCGGAGTGTGGGTCCAGCGAGAGCCGTCACAGCCCGGGCTGGCGTCCTCGGTCACCTCGAAGCGCACGCTCTCCCAGCCGCGCATACCGCTGGCCAGGCGCGCGCCCGTTCCTGCTTCACCGCCCCAGGCGAACTGGGCGCGCATGAGCGAACGACCGAGTGGCTGGGGTTGCCAGTCCAGACGGACGGGCTGACCCAGCACGGTTTCGAGTGCCCACCCGATGTGCGGGCACAGCGCCACCGGAGATGAGTGCACGAACACCATCCCGGTGGTCATCAGCGTCGACGGTGCGACCGACATTCGAACCTCCTGCGTGTGAGGGACGTCTTCCCCAACGACCTCGGGTGCAGGTGGTGGATGATCTGGGCGACCGGATCACCGATGACGATATGGACGACCACGACGGCCGCTTATGTCGAGATCGGCGGCAGAAATGCCACCGATGTCGTTTCATTGTGCCCCAGGCCCCCGAAGGTTCCAACCCATGATTTCGTCAAGATTCGGCATGGCGTCGGGGCGGGCCTTCCCCCGCACCTCCCCCGCGAAGCGATGGGTGCCATGCGGCCGACTGGACGGCTGACCTGGTCGGACGTCCGGATGCATTCAAAACCTCACCCCCATACTGGACAGGTGATCAAGACGTACGGTTCACTCATCGACGACGGGCGACGCAGAAGGCTGCGACCGCTGGGGAACGGAAAGCCCGAACCGGGAGGGGAAGAGCACATGAACGAGAACACGATGCCGGCGCCGGGAATGCAGAGCGCCATGGCCATCCTGACCGCACGTCTGCAGAGCATGGACGGCGGTTGCACGGTCAACGAGTACGTCGACGTCCTGCGCGACGAGATGGGCGAGCAGGACCCGCTGATCCTCACCTCGGCCATGGCGAGCCTCGCCTCGGCGCTTCTCGCGATCGCCTCCGGCGGCACGAAGATCCCGCCGTACGAGCTGTTGTCGACGATCGGTCTCACGCTCGCCGACGCCTGAGGCGTCTGCCACGCGCAGTCACATACGAGAGGAGCGGCCCGCTGATGCGGGCCGCTCCTGTCGTGCGTCGGGTGAGATGCGCGATCGCGCGACTCACCCATGAAAGGTCGAGAAGGATCAGGAGGGGCAGCTGCCCGCGCCCTGCTTGAACGAGATGTGCACGTGGTCGTAGTGGTTCGCGGTATCACCGCCGCGGTCCTCCATCGGGCGGTAGCCCGACATGCCGGGCTGCCAGTAGCCCTGCTCCCAGATGACGTACTTGACGTTGAGCCCGCGCGCGTTCGCGCGGACCCAATTCGCGATCTCCGTGCCCTTCTCGCCACGCACCATGACGTCGATGGCGTGACCGGTGTGGTGGTCGCTACGACCGCTGCCCGGCCGGTGGCCACCGATGTTCGTCATGCCGAACTCGGCGGCGATGCGGGCACGGACGGCGGCGGGCCAGGACTGGAGACCGGAGGTGCCCGGCCCGGTGGACAGGCGGCAGGACATCGCGAGGCCTTGCGCGTTCTGCACGTGGGTGGAGAACGTTCCGACGCGGGGCGCGGGGTGGGCGTTGGCAGGGGCGGCTGTGGCCACACCCGTTCCGGCGGCGATCGCTGCGGCGCAGGCCGCAGCGATGACGGAGGGACGGGCGAGACCGCTCAGGGGAAAGCGACTCATGGCCTGAAGGCTGCACGACGTGATCTGTCCGTGTCCATTCCGTGACCTCAGTGTTATCCCAGTTCTGACCGGGAGTTTGCCCGGGCTTTGCCCAGAGGCCCCGTTCTCCACAGGAATCGGCGACCTGCCCCCGCGGCGCTCACTCGTCCACAGGTGCGCCACACGACGGTGTCCGGGTGCGCGGATGTTCCTAGCGTCGAGGCACCACCCATCACCTCACCTGGAGGACCGAGAATGAGCACGTCCAGCAGATACTCCGTCACCGACGGCGCGATCGCGCGCCATGCGGGCAACCTCGACACCACGCATCAGGCCATGAACGCCGCGCTCACGCAGTTCAGCGCGTCCCTGGCCGCGCTGCCCGGCGCCTGGCGCGGAGCCTCCTTCGCCTCCTTCACCGACGTGCAGACGCGGTGGCAGAAGGCGGCCTCCGAACTCAACCGGGCCCTGGAGGACATCCGTGGGAGGGTGGCCACCTCGGCGACCGTCTACGACACGGGTGAGGCCGACCAGGCCTCCGCCCTGCGTCACGTCGGCCAGTCCGTGGACTGGTCCGCGGGATCGTTCCGAGGCTGAGGAGACCGACATGATCATCAGCTACGACTCCTCCGTCGCCCGCGACGCCGAGGCTCAACTGCGTTCCACCGCAACCGGACTGCAGCAGACCCTGACCGAACTGTCCTCCTACGTCGCCGCGGTCTGCGCCGGCTGGGAAGGCGATGAGCAGGCCGTCTACCAGGACATCCAACGTCGCTGGGACGGCGCCGCCGGAGAGATCCACGAGATCCTCACGCGCATCACCCTCGCCCTCGGCACCAACACCGAGTCCGTGGAGACCATGCGCGCGCGGGTCAGGTCCACCCTGGCCGGGTGAGGGTATGCCCGCATCGACCTCGGCGACATCCGCGCCCTCGGCACCTTCGGGTGCCGAGGGCGCGGCCCTGACCACCCGGACACTGCCCGACCGCGACCTCCTCGAGGACCACCGGATCCGGCGAGGTCGCCTCTCGGGCGCCCTCGGTCGCGGTGAGGCCCCGGCCCGCTCCGGCCCGACCTGGCGTCATGCCGTCGGCGGGTTGCTGCTCGCCGCGGTCGCCCTCGGTGGGACCGCGGTCGGGGCCACCGTGCAACGGCATCTGCCTTCGACGGGGAGCCCGTTCGCCCCGACCGGCGCCCAGCCGTCCGCGCACACTTCGCCCTCGACGTCGCCGGCGCCCGTTCCCCCGTCGCCGACGACGTCACCGGCGGAGTCGTTCGGTGAGGCCCGGCCCTACGGCCCGATGGCTCAGAACTTCTCCCAGACCCCGCGGTAGAGGTCGAAGACGCCCGCGAGCAGCAGCGGCACGAGGATCACGGCCAGGTGTTCCACCACGTCCACCAGTCGCCGTGTCCGCCCCGCCGTCACGGGCGTCACCCCCGCTCGGTCGCCGTGGCCAGCAGCACGACCAGCACCGTCAGCGCCACGACGAGCACCGGGACGGCCCGGGTGTCCTCGCCGGCGACCGACACGACCAGGACGTGCGCGGCGGCCAGCCCGGCTCCCAACACGAGGGGGACGACGTGGATCGGACGCACCATCGCTCTGGCCCGTGCCCCCGTCAGGGCGGCGATCGTCAGGGCCAGCAGGCCACCGAACGCACCCGCGGTCGCGAGGGGACCGGCGAGCGCGACGACCGCCACGCCCACGACGAGAGTGATCGCGGCCAGGTCGTCCGAGGCGCGGTCCACCGCCTCGCGCACCCGGTCCTCGCGAACCTGCTCACCCGCGGCGACCCGGTCGTCCAGCCGTCCCAGCCCCGAGGTCGCCAGCGAGATCCGTGGTCCGGCCGCGAGGACGCAGACGGCAGCGGTCGCGGCCAGTGCCGCCGCGCGAGGTTCGTCGTGCACCGTCAGCGTGGCCGCCGCATGCACGCCCGACACCGCGAACAGGCTGCCCAGGGCGACGACCGCCGGTCGCCACCACCGACCGGGCACCGTGGCGAGGGCGACGACGGCGACCGCCAGGGCTCCCCCGATCGCCGCCAGGGCCGCCGTCCCCACGCCGGCACCGATCGCCTGGGCCGCCGACCAGGCCGAGACCGCGACGGCGGGAAGGGCCGCTGCTCCGGCCATCGCGGCGACCGTCCGCCCGCGGGTGAGGAACGGTGCCGCCAGACCGATGACCATGGCCGTCACCGCGAGGATCAGTTCCTCCTCCCGCCCCGTCCGGACGACCACCGTGGCGCTGGGGGCGATGAGCACCGCGAGCACGGTGGTGATCACTCCGCCCAGGCCGGGTCGCGCCGGCCCACCGGCAGCGCGGGCGTGTTCCGCGACGTCGTCCACAGGCGGCGACGCCTCGACGGCGGTGCGAGGACGCAGCAGGAGCACGTCACCGTCGGTGAGGGGGCGCTCGTGGCCCAGGGTCCGCTCCAGCGGCAGCACCCCTCGCGTCGGGTGGAGCAGTTCCCACCCGGTGGAGGACGCATCACGGTCATGACCTGCGACGACGAGGCGGACGACCTCGGCGCCGACCACGTCGTCGGCGACGGCGAGATCGGTGTGGCCCGTGGGGCTGAGGACGGTGAGCCGCACGCAGCGGCGGATCGCATCGGACATGTGTGTGGCCTTCGTCGTGGAGGACGCGAGCGTATCCCCAGGCTCCGGCGACGTGGTGACCACGCGAGGCCGCAGCGGGACCAGGGTGGGGATCCCGATCGAAGGAGAGGCCATGACGACCACGTCCCGCCCACGCCGGGCGAGTCCTGCGCCCGCTCCCCGCGTCCAGGTGCTCCCCCGCCCGCCCGCCGCTCCCGACCCGACGGCGGTCGGCGGGCTGCTCCAGGTGGTCCTGCCCGCGATGGGTGGCCTGGGGATGGTGCTGTTCCTCATCGCCGGACGCAATGCGCTGATGCTGATCGCCGGGATGATCATGCTGGTCGTCACGGTCGGCGGAGCGATCGGGATGGCGGTGACGACCCGGTTCGGGCCGCGGCGGCGTTTCGTCCAGGCCCGGGAGCAGTACCTGGAGGGCCTCACCGACGTGCGGGGCGAGATCCGCGAGGAGACGCGGCGTCAACGCCGCCACGACGACGACCTGCATCCCGACCCGGTCGCCCTGTTCGGCCGCGTCCTCTCCGGCACGGTCTGTCCGCGTTCACGGACGGCTCCCGAGTCGAGCCGGATCCGGATCGGCGCGGGAGCCCTGCCGCATCCGGTGCGCATCGACCTCCCGGAGGCCGAGGGCGATCCGGTGACCAACCGGGCGATGGAATCCCTCGCCCACGCCTACCGCGTCCTGCCGTCGGCCCCGCTCCTCCTCGATCTGACCGACGCCCGCATCCACCTGCTCGGCGACCTCGCGGACACGCGGGCCGTGATCCGCGGGGTCCTGCTCCAGGCCGCCGCCGCGCTTCCGCCGGAGAGTCTCCGGCTCACGGTCCTCACGCACGAGCCCCGGGAGTACGCCTGGGCACGGTGGCTGCCGCACCTGCAGGGCCCCGACGGCACCACCCGCATCGGTCCCGACCTGCAGCCACCGGAGCAGACCGGATACGGGACCCGCCCCGACGGTCGCCCCGTCATCGGTCACCTTCTCGTCGTCGAGGGCGAGCAGATCACGGTGGCGGGCGAGGGCACCTGCCTGATCCGCCTGTCCGGCGCCGAGGAGGAGGGTGTCGGCATCGAGGTGGCCGTGGCACCGGGCGGAGCTGCCGTGCAGCTGAGTCGCGACGGCGTGGAGTACGCCTCCGGGCGGCCCGACGTCGTGGACGCGGGATTCGCGGAGTCCACGACGCGCGCCGTCGCGGCACGGCACGGGGGCGACGACCGGGTCGCCGCGACGACCGGGGTCCTCGCGCCGGCCAGAGTCCTCGGTGTCGACCGGCTCGAGGACTTCGACCCCGCACGCTCCTGGCGGCCCGGCGCGCCGCCGGACCTGCTCACGGTGCCCGTCGGCTGCGACGCCGACGGTGAGGAGGTCAGGCTCGACCTCAAGGAGTCCGGTCACGGCGGTGTCGGTCCGCACGGCCTTCTCGTCGGCGCGACCGGCTCGGGCAAGTCCGAACTGCTGCGCAGCATCGTCCTCGGGCTGGCCGCCACCCACCACCCCGACGACCTGGCCTTCGTGCTCGTGGACTACAAGGGCGGCGCGACCTTCGCGGGGCTCGAACGACTCCCCCACGTGGCCGGCGTCGTGACCAACCTCGGGGACGACCTCGGCCTCGTCGACCGGATGCACACGGCCCTCTCCGGTGAGATCACCCGCCGCCAACAGGTGCTGCACGACTCCGGCCGACTCAGCGACGTCTACGCCCATCGCGAGGCCCGGCGCCGCGGTGAGGTCGACCAGCCCCTGCCCCATCTGCTGGTCGTCGTCGATGAGTTCGCCGAACTCCTTACCGCCACACCCGATCTGCTGGATCTGTTCACGACCATCGGGCGGATCGGGCGGTCGATCGGGGTGCACCAGTTGCTCGCCTCCCAGCGCCTCGACGACGGTCGGCTGCGCGGGCTGGAGGCGTTCCTGTCCTATCGCTTCGCCCTGCGCACGTTCACCCCCGAGGAGTCCCGCGCCGTCATCGGGTCCACGCTGGCGGCCGAACTGCCCGTCACGCCCGGCGGCGGATACCTCCGCACGGTCGAGACCACGCGGTTCCAAGCGGCCTACGTCTCCGGGCCGGCTCCCGATCCCCGGCCCGTCCTGCCCGACCGGGTGCAGGAGATCGACTGGTTCGGGTCGGCGGACCGACCCCGCGCATCCGCCACGGCGGAGGCGTCGACGCGCCCGGGTCCACCGCCCGCCGGGGCCGGCTCGTTGCTGGCCACCGCTGTGGATCTCATGGCCGCCGCCACGGAGCGCACGCGGCCGGTCTGGTTGCCCCCGCTGCCCGAGCGCCTGGTCCGCAGCGACCTCGACGGCCTCACGGATCTCGGCGACGCCGCGAGCCTGCCTTTCGTCGCCCGCATCGGCCTGGTCGACCTCCCCGCCGAACAGCGTGTCGCCCCACTGGATCTCGATCTGCGAGGCGGCAGCAGTCACCTCGTCGTGCTCGGTGGCCCGGACAGCGGCCGCTCCAGCACGCTGCGCGCCCTCGTCCACGCCCTGGCGGAGCGGCACGGCCCCGAGCACCTGCTCGTCCATGCCGTCGACCTCGACGGCGACAGCCTGCGCCCGCTCGAGGACCTCCCCCAGGTCGGGTCGGTCGCCGGCCGACGCGAGGAGGAACTGACGCGACGGATCCTCGCCGACGTGGTCCGGACCATCGACCTGCGAGCGGACGCCGGCCCCGCCGGCCCCACCGAACGCCCCGAGCTGCTGCTGCTGGTCGACGGCTACACCACCCTTCGCGCGTCGGAGGACGTGCACGAGCAGGTGGTGGCGGTCGCGACGCGCGGCGCCGACCTCGGCGTGCACCTCGTCCTCACCGCCTCCCGGTGGCACGACCTGCGACCGGCGCTACAGACGTCGTTGCACACGCGCCTCGAACTCCGGCTCGGTGAGCCGATGGACTCCGTCGTGGACCGGCGCCTGTCGGCGCACCTGTCCGCCGCGGGTCCGGGACGGGCGCTCGTCGATGCCGGCCGGCCTGCTCAGATCGTCCTGCCCGGGGACGGGATCGACGAGCGCGCCACCTACCGGCGCATCGCGGCCCGGCACGAGCGCCGGGCACGGCCCGTGGCACTCCTGCCTCGCGACCTCCGGTTCGCGGACCTGCACCTGCCCGATCGTGCGGCGTCGCGGTGGTGGATCGGTGTCTCCGAGCAGGACCTTCGCCCCGTGGGCCTCGGTGAGGACGCACCCCATCTCCTCGTCGTCGGTGATCGGCGCAGTGGCAGGACCAGCCTGCTCAGGTCGCTCGTGCAGCAGTCGCTGGCCGATCCCACGTCGGTGATCGCGGTCATCGACCCCCGTCGCACCCTGCTCGACGACGTCCCGGCCGACCGGCTGGCGGGCTACGTCACGCACGCCGCTGGCGCTCACACGCTCGTCGCTTCGCTGGTCACCGAGCTGGAGACCCGCAGCGCGCGCCTCACCGGCGCCGACCCGCGCCGGCCGGCGGACGCGGCCGCGCGACCGTCCCGAATCCTGCTCGTGGTCGACGACGCCGAGCTCGTCATCGGCGGGCTCAACCCCCTGGCCCCGCTGGAACCCTTCCTCGCGACGGGGGCCGACATCGGCTTCTCCCTCGTCCTGGCGCGCCACTGCGGCGGCGCCGCCCGGGCGTTGTACGACCCGGTCCTGCAGCGCATCAAGGAACTCGGCTGTCCCGGCGTCCTGCTGTCGGGCGACGCCGAAGAGGGACCCCTGTGGCCGGGCGCCGCCCTTCGGCCGCTGCCGCCGGGCCGAGCCGTCCTCGCCAGGCGTGGGCAGGCCCCCACCCTCATCCACCTCGCCCGCCCGTGACCCGCCGGAGACCTCGATGACCACCCTGACCGCTCCGTCGGCAACGCCGTTGCCGACCACCCGTCACGAACGACGGACGCAGTCCCGTCGCGTGCGGCGACGTCGACGTGAACTCTGGCTCATCCTCCTCGTGATCGTGGCCGTCGCGGTCCCCGCCGTGTGGGTGTTCACCCGCGGCGGCCCGGACTCCCTGACGGCCGTCGACCGGTATCCCGGCTCACCGCCCGCGGAGTGGGGGCCGGAGGCGACGTGGGCCTCCCCACCGTTGTTCCCCGGCACCCGCCCGGTCGTCGCGGGTACCGACGACGTCGTGCTCCTCACCGCGCAGCGCCGCCTCATGATGATCGGCGCCGCGGACGGCACCGTCCGGTGGGGTGCCGATCTGCCCGAGGGTGAGCTCACCTCCCCACCCACCCTCACCCGCATCGGTGGACGTGACGTCGTGTCGGCGCAGGTGGGCGCGCGTCTGCTCTGGTGGTCCCGGGACGACGGGTCCTCGGACGGACTCGACCTCCCTTCGGGCGCGACGGTCTCGCTGCTGGGCGAGATCCCGCTCGTCGCGCTCGGCGACGGGCAGGTCATGGCGGTCACCGACGACCGTCCGAAACCGGTGGCGCTGCCCGCGGCGTCCACGGCCCTCGCCGCCCACGAGGACGGGCAGATCACCGCGGCCGGTCCCGCCGGATGGTGGCACGTGCTTCCCGACGGGAGCGTCGGATCGTCCGGGGTCTGGGAGAACCCGGCGCGCCTGCTCCCCACCGTCGTCGGCTACACCGGCGGGTTCGTCATCCTCGTGCGCCCCGGCACGCCGGCCGCCGTCGAGGTCCACGCCGACCGGACGACCGATGTCCGGTACGTCTTCGGCGGCCCGGTCGAACTCCCCGGGGGCGTCGGTGCGCCCATCACGTGGAACGCCTCGCCGTCGGCCACCTGGGGCGTTCTGGGACGCACGTTGGTCGACCTGCGGGCGGGTCGACTGCAGGACCTCGGCGCGTGGAGCACCCGCGTGGTCACGGCCGATCGCGCCTACGGACACATCGACGGCCAGACCGTGGTGGTCGGACCTCGGATCTCCCGGGGGCGCTCGCGCCCGGCGAGGCCGTGCCCGACGCCCTCACCGCCTCCGGCGCCCTCGTGCGCGGACCGGATCAGAGCACCGCCGACGCTGCCGATCCCGCAGCCGGCACCGACCCGCGCCGCCCCGCAGACACCCTCTATCTCCTCCCACCCCGAAGGGCCACCTCATGACACCCCTCGCCCGCGTGGTCCTCGCCTCGACGACGGCCCTCGCGCTCACCCTCGCCGGGAGCCACGCTCCCGCCCAGGCGAATCCCGTCGATCCGACGGTCCAGGTGGTCCTCCCCGTCGTCGACGGGGGCATCACCGTGGTCGTCGCGCCCGGGTATCCGGGGGCTCCTGGTGGTCCTGGCGTTCCTGGAAGTGCGGGCCCGGCGGCCGTGCCCGCACCCGCGCCGGCGCCCGTCGTCGTGCAGGCCGATCCCGCCCCGGCTCCCCTGCCCGGCAGCATCCTGCCGCCATCCCCGCCCGTGACGCCGTCCTCACCGGCGGCGCCTTCCGCCGCACCCGCGCCCGCGCCCGCGCCCGCACCGTCATCGGGGCAGCCGTCGACCCCGGTGCCGGTGCCGTCCGCGGTCGAGGCGTCGCCGTCCACCTCACCGTCGCCGGCCTCCCCGACGTTCGATCTGCCCTCCGCGCGACCCACCTACGCCTCGGGTGCACCGACCGCGGCGTCTGCACAGCCTGGTCCGGCCACGGACCCGTCGCCGACCGCGCAGAGAGCACCGGCGGCGCGCGCTGGGGGTCCGTTCGCGTTCGGGGTGTTCGCCCACTCCACCGAACGCACGGCCCGCTTCCAGGAGAAGGTCGGACGCAAGGTCGAGGTGCTGGGTGTCTTTCCGGCGCGCGGGTCGTGGGAGTCGATCATGGACACCTGGTGGCTCGATCGCGCTCCCGAGGGGTTCTCCGGGGTGCTCGATGTCGGAGTTCCGTTGTGGCAGGAGGACGGAGACCTCGACACGGCCGCCGCGGGCGGCTACGACCAGCAGTGGGAGACGCTCGGGCGCACGATCCACGATCGCTACCCGGGGTCGAGCGTGCGGATCGGGTGGGAGTTCAACCTCGGCGGATGGAAGCACCATGCGACCCCCGAGAACGTGGAGCAGTGGAAGGCGGCGTTCCGGCGCGCCTCGACCGCGCTCAAGCGCGGCGGCCCGAGCCTGCTCGTCACGTGGAATCCCAACAAGGGGCGTGGAGACTCGCTGCCCGATGCGTCCGCCGCGTGGCCGGGGGACGACGTCGTGGACATCGTCGGACTCGACGCCTACGACTGGTGGCCCGCCTACAGCGAGTCGACCTGGCCCGAGCACCGCGACGGCGACCAGGGGTGGTCCCACTGGCTGGAGTTCGCCCGGTCGCACGGAAAGCAGTTCGCCGTGCCCGAATGGGGTGTGGCCCCCGGGAACGACCACGGCGGGGGCGACAACCCCTACTACATCGGGGTCGTCATGGATTTCCTCGCCGCCGAGCACGCCAAGGACGGCATCATCCATTCGGCCGTCTACTTCGACGAACCCGAGGCCTACATCGCCAACTCCATCGGTGACGGGCAGGTGCCCCTGGCCGGTGAGCGACTCGCGGCAGCGCTGACGCAGCTGGGCGAGCCCAGGTCCGGCGCGAGGACTCCCGTCGCCGCTGCAGGGTCGGCGTCCCCACCGTCAGGCGCGACACCCGTTGCGGCGCCGTCGAATCCGGCTCAGGCGGGGTCGAGTCCGCAGCCGGGTGAGACATCGCCGGGAGCACCAGCGTCGACGCCGACCCCGTCGGAGTCGTCGTCGGGAGCAACGGGGCAGGCTCCGGCGCCACCGGACGCTTCCGCTCGTCCGTCCGAACCGGCCGCACGCTCCGACGGTGAGCCGCCGGTGGAGAACGGGGCCGACGACGCCTGGCGCTCCTCGGGCGGGCACGGCCCGGTCCCCCGATGAGCGCGTCCCTCGCGTTCGCGATGGCGTGGGCGTTGGGGACCGTCGCCGAGACGTCGCCACCGCAGGCCACGCCGGAGGTGCAACCCCACCTGCGGACCGCGCCCCAGGACCGTCAGGACGAACGGCCGGACGAAGCCAGCTCGGCCGGGCGGACGCCGACGACGGTGCAGGTCCTCGTGCCGGTCCGCCTCGACCGGGCGGTGACCATCGCGGTCGGCGCGCCGGCCGATCCCCGCATCCACGCGCAACCTCCGGCCTCCTCCCCCGCCGGGTCTCCGTGGACGCCACCCGCCGTCACCCACCCACCGACCGCAGCCCCCACACCGGCGGGACCCCCCACGCCCACGACCCCCGAGATGCCCGCCCGATCGACCCCGGCCGACGTTCCGACCCCGGCCACGACGACCTCGGCCGCACCCACGCCGAACTCCTCCACACCGAACTCGAGACCGAACTCCCCGACGCCCACATCGACGACCGGGCCGACGGACCGCGCCGTCGGTACGCCCCGGGGGCCACGCGTCGACGCGCCGACGGGTGCACCAGGCCCGGCGACGGTCACCGCCGCCCCCACCTCCGACGCGCCCGACCTTCGCCCCCCGAGCTCCGCCGCCTCCCCCGAGGCGTCCCGTCCCACCGCCACCTCGACACCACCGCCGCACAGCCCGGCCGAGCAGTCCGCCCCGCCTCGGACGCCGGGCCACGTCCCGACGACGCGCACCCGGACGGTGCCGACCCCGACCACACCACCGGATCCCATGTCCACGCGATCTGCCCATCCCTCACCGCCGGCGACGAGTCACGAACGTCTCCCCGACGCGACCACCCCGACCGCGGCGCCGCCGACGACCGCCGTTCCGAGTCCGTCCCCCTCCACCACGGCGCCGACACCGGCACCCACCCTGGCCCCCACGTCGCAGTCCTCCACCTCACCGACCGGACAGGTGTCGCCCAGCGCGTCCCTCCCCGACGCTGCGGAAGCACCGCCGCCCACGGTGCGCACGGAGTCGCCGGACCCGACCGAGATCACCGGACCCGTCATCGACCGTCATCCCCCGCGTGACGACGAGCGCTCGAAGCCGCGTGACTTCGGTGATCGGTCGCGGTCGGCCGTTCCGCAGTGGGCGTCGGGGGCGCGGGTCCCCACCGATCGGCTGACCCGCGCGGAGGGGGCGATGGTCGTCCCCCGCGACGTGGTCGAGGTCGTCCTCCCGGGTCGCCGGTGGGACGAGCTCACCTCGGCCAACGCGGCGTTCGACCTGGTCGGGCGGCAGGGCCGTCAGACGGTGTGGTCGGTGCCGTTGAACGTGCAGCGGGCGCCTCTCGACGCCGTCGCGGGGGACGTCACGATGCCGCATGGTCCGAACTCGGCCGCCAGGTGAGCCGCGAACGCCGCGCCTCCGTCGTCCGGATCCTCGTGCCGGGTGACGCCGACCCGCAGCAGGCGGTCGCGGCCTTTCGGCGCGCCTCCGCGGCCGTGCGGCAGACGCCCGGGGTCGCCGTCGAGTGGAGCGTCTCCGGCACCGTCGATCCGGCGCGCATCGCCGCCCTGTGGCCCGGTGCGGAGGCTGTCGACATCGTCGGTGTCGAGGCCGGACGGTCCTCGTCGTGGGCTGCCGAGGTCGCCGGAGCGGGTGGCCTCGCGGACTGGGCGGGGTGGGCCCGTTCCCAGGAGAGGCGACTCGCCGTGCATTGGCCCCTCGACGCCGGAACGACCCCCGATCGGGTCCGGCAGATGGCCGACTGGCTCGACCTCGCCGCACGGACGTCGACCCTGGCCTACGACACCGTCTCCGTGAGTGAGGACGTCGAGGCCCGCACCCTGAGTGCCTACCGGCGTCTGTGGGCGGAGTGAGGGTGGTCGTGGCGACCGGAGATGTCCGAAATGCGTCAGGTCCGACCGGCGTTCGTCGAAGGGGCGAACGTGATGATCCGTGAGCACGAGGTCTCCTACCGCAACGGCGCGGTCGTCGTCCGCGACTACGGCGGCACCGGCCCGTCCGTCCTACTCGTCCACGGCCCAGGCTTCTGCGCGGCCGCCTGGGACACCGTCGCGGCGTCCCTCGGTGGCGACGTGCACGCCTACGCCATCGATCTCCCTGGTCACGGGAAGTCGACGAGCACCCCACGTACCGCCGCGGACAGCTGGGGCAGCATCCTCGCCGTCGTCCGGCAGCTGGGGCTGTCGGCCCCGCTCCTCGTCGGCCTCGGCCTGGGTTCCCACGCGTGTCTCGCGGCGTCGCTGGAGGCGCCCGGTGAGATCGCCGGCATCGTCACGTTGGGCGGCGCCTGCGTGCGCACCCAGGAGAGCGCCGAGGACGACATCGCCTTCTACGCCTCGTCCCAGTTCGCGGAGATGCTGCGGACGCGCTTCTTCTTCGGCTTCCGCGGCCACCCGACCAAGGAGGCCGAGACCCTCGTCGACCGCATGATCGCCAGGCTCGGAACCGATTGGCGTGTCGTGGGTTTCAAGGGTTTGCGGGAGGAGGTGCGGTACTCGATCAGGCCCGCACCCGACGGCGACGGCTGGGTCAACATGCCGCTGCCGTCCACGATCACGACGATGGTGTCGATGAAGGTCGGCGATCGCCACTTTCCGGATCAGTCCTTGTACCGGCGCATCGACGTCCCGGTGCTCATCGTCCAACTGGCCGACGGTCTCGATCAGGAACACGCGAGGCGGGAGCGTGACCTCGCCGTGGAACACCCGCCGGTCAGCGTGCGTGCCCTCGACGCCGGCGAGTACCCCCACTACACCCGACACAACGAGGTCGCCGCGATCATCCTCGACACCTGCGGCGTCACACCCAGACCGGCCGTGGAGGCAGACCGCAACGGTGGGCCCGGTGGGGCTTGAACCCACGACCGACGGATTATGAGTCCGCTGCTCTGACCGACTGAGCTACAGGCCCGGATGCGCTGACGGCCCCGACCTGCTGGTCGGGGCCGTCGATCGCTCCCCCGGTTGGACTCGAACCAACAACCCTCCGGTTAACAGCCGAATGCTCTGCCAGTTGAGCTACAGGGGAATGGCGCTCCGCCAATGTAGCAAAAAACGTCGTCGGCGACGAAACCGCCGGGGCGACACACCAGCAGCGACCCCACCTCGACGTATGCAAGCCTCGCCGGGCGCGTCGAGCCGGGTCAGATGCCCACCTGTTCGCGGAGTTCGGCGAGGACCTCCTCGCCCATGCGCCGCGCCTCCACGTCGTCGCGGCGCACCCGCCGATCCACCATGAGCTGGGGCACGAGCTCACCCGTGCGCAGGTCCTTGCGCACCGCCGCGCGGCCCAGGCTGCGGTCTCCGTCCATGACCGGGGCGTCGACGACGCGGCTCGCCTCGACACGGTCGCGGAACGCCTCGGCGAACCGGTACTGGTCCGCGCCGAACGTCCACTGCGTCCCACGAGACCCGTCGACCCACGTCACCGAGATGGTCCCCGTCGAGTCCTCCCAACTGCCGGCGTCGACCTCGAGCCACCGCCGTCGGGAGATGATCTCCGCGTCACGCGTGACGGTGAGCAGGTCGTGCAGCGCAGCGACGACCACCCGCCCGGTGATCGAGTCCGACGCGGCGGCCAGCACCCGATCACCGCCCGACTCCAGCGCGCGCGTGACGACCTCGGCCTCACCGGCCGGGCCCTGCTTGTTCTTCCTCCACCACGCCATCAGTCGCCCCGTCTCCTCAGATCGGCCAGTTCTCGCTGCAGTGCGTTGAGTTCGACGGCGATCTCGGTGACCCGGCCCGGATCCTGCTGCTCGGCCCGGCGCAACGAACTCGCGACGTCGGCGATCCTCGCCTGCAGCGGCGCCTCCCACATGCGGGTGAGCAGATCGTCGACGTACCGCTTGTCCGGCTCGCCGCTCTGCGGGTCGACACGCGCCTTGATCGGCTCCATCGCCAGCCGCCCCACCAACTGATCCACCGGCATCGGGCACGCATCGATGATCGCGTCGATCCAGTCCTGCGGCCGCTCGGCCGAGCCCCCGACCAGCGCGGTGAGCGTACCGACGTACACCGCACGGTGCGCCGGGGAACGGAACGCCTCCTCCTCGACCCGGTACAGGTCCTCGGGGGCGATCGAGCGCGGGAACTGGATGAGCACCTGCAGGAAGAGGTGCCCGAGCAGGACGACCGGATCACGCAGGTCCGGAGCCGGGAGCATGGTCGAGTCGACGTTCTCCGCCATGGACTCCGCGCCCGGTTCTGCGGCCCGGCGTCGAGACGGCGGCCCGCCCATCTCGGGCAGCCCCTTGGGTGCGTGGGCGACGACGTCGCGCATCTGTTCGACGTCGACACCGATCCAGCCGGCGACCGTGCGGGTGTACTCCGGCCGCAGCGCGGGATCGCGGATCTCGGCGATGATCCGGGCCACGTTCTTCATGCCCGCGACCCGCCCCTCGGCGGTGTCGAGGTCGAACCGGTCGAGCGTGGTGCGCATCGCGAACTCGAACATCGGAACGGCGTCGTCCACCAGTTGCCGCACGGCGTCGTCGCCGTTGCGCTGCCGCAGCTCGCAGGGGTCCATGCCCTCGGCGGCCACGGCGACGTAGGACTGGGAGGCCCACCGCTGGTCGAGCTCGAAGGCCTTCATCGCCGCCTTCTGACCGGCGCTGTCGCCGTCGAAGGTGAACACGGTACGGGCCCCACCCGCGGAGTCGTCTCGCAGGATGCGCCGCAACGTCGACACGTGGTCGGAGCCGAACGCCGTCCCGCACGTGGCGACCGCCGCCTCGACGCCCGCCAGATGGCACGCCATGACGTCGGTGTACCCCTCGACCACCACGGCCCGACGGCCGGTGGAGATCGCCTTCTTGGCCAGGTCGAGGCCGTAGAGCAGCCGCGTCTTCTTGTAGATCGGGGTCTCGGCGGTGTTGAGGTACTTGGCGGCGATGCGGTCGTCGTCGTGCACGCGTCGTGCGCCGAATCCGACGGTGTCGCCCGTGATGTCGCGGATCGGCCAGATCAACCGACCGCGGAACCGGTCGTAGAGTCCGCGACTGCCCTGCCCCCGAGGCCACCGAGGGTGATCTCCTCGTCGGTGAACCCCTTGGAGCGCAGGTGCCGCACGAGTTCCTCACCACCACGCGGGGCGTACCCGACCCCGAATCTCGTCGCGGCGGTGCCGTCGAATCCCCGCTCTCGCAGGAAGTCCCGCCCCACCCGCGCATCGCGTGAGTGCAACAACGCGTCGTGGTAGAACTCCTCGGCGACGCGGTGGGCCTCGACGAGACGCCCTCGCCGACCGGCGCCAGGTTCGCGCGGCCCCCGCCCTCCTCGTACCGCAACGTGACCCCGGCCGCGGCGGCCAGGCGCTCCACGGCCTCGGTGAAGGAGAGGTGATCGACCCGCTCCACGAAGGAGATGACGTCGCCGCCCTCGTTGCAGCCGAAGCAGTGCCACCGGCCCACGGCGGGGCGCACGGTGAACGACGGGGTCTTCTCGTCGTGGAAGGGACACAGACCTTTGAGGCGCCCGGCGCCGGCCCGGGTCAGCGTGACGTGCTCGCGCACGACTGCTTCGATCGACGACTTGTCCTTGACGGTCTCGACGTCCTCGGCGTTGATGCGTCCCGCCACAGGCACCTCCTTTACCGCGAGTCTAGGAGACCGCCGAACGATCCCGTCGCCCCCGCACCGACGGTGGATGCTCCGCCCTTCACACCCGTGGTGTGGACCGGCGCGTCGTGCGACCTCAGGACTCCCCGGCGGCGCACACCACTGCCGGTGCAGCAGGTGGGCGCGCACGTCGGTGAGGCTCGCGACCTGGTCGACGATCGCGCGCAACCGGCCCGCGTCGTCCTGCGCGCTGCGGTGATCGGCCAGGTGCAGCGGGTCGAGATGGGAGTCGGGGTCGGAGCGGACCACCTCGACCAGGTCGGCGAGGATGCGCTGCTCGATCTCCATGTTCGCGAGGCGTTCGGGGGTGAACATGACGAAATGGGCGGCCAGGGCCTTGAGGAGGGCGCACTCGGCCCGGGTCGGAGTGGGGACGACGAGGTCGGCGGCGTACCGCGTGAGTCGCCCGTCGCCGAAGCGCTCACGTGTCGCCTCTTCGGCGGCTCGCACGAAGCGGCCGATGAGCATGCTCGTCATGTCCTTGAGCGCGGCCAGGGCTGTGCGGCTGCCGTCGCTGCGCTCGACCATCAGCCCGGTCGCCATGAGCCTCGCGCCCGCCTCGGCGAGGTCGGACTCCTCCAGATCGCGGGCGTACAACCGGGTCGCCACGGCGAGCACCGGCTCGAGGCTGCGCGGGTCGGACAGCACCCGGAGGTCGAGCCGCCCCGCGGCCACCGCGTCCTCGACGTCGTGCACCGAGTAACCGACGTCGTCGGCCCAGTCCATGACCTGGGCCTCGAGGCATCGCCGGTCGCCGTCGACGCCCTCGCGGATCCAGGCGAACACCTCCCGGTCGTCCTCGTACGCACCGAACTTGGACGTCCCTGCCGGTCCGGTGCCGGCGATCCAGGGGTACTTCGTGGCCGCGTCCAGGCTGGCCCTCGTCAGGTTCAACCCGGCCGAACGGCCCTCGGGGCGAAAGCGTTTGGCCTCCAACCTGGTCAGCAGACGCAGGGTCTGGGCGTTTCCCTCGAAGCCACCGATCCCGGCGCACACCTTCGCGAGCACCGCCTCGCCGTTGTGCCCGAACGGGGGTGTCCCAGATCGTGGGCAAGGCAGGCCGTGTCGACCAGGTCGGCGTCGCAGCCGAGGGCCGCCCCCAGCTCCCGTCCGATCTGGGCGACCTCGAGGGAATGGGTCAACCGGTTGCGCACGAAATCGTCGCTGCTCGGGGCCATGACCTGGGTCTTCGCGCTGAGCCGCCGCAACGCGGACGAATGCAGCAATCGCGCACGGTCGCGGGCGAAGTCGGACCGGTGCGCGTTCTTTCGGGCGGGGTCCTCGGCCACCCACCTGGCCCGATCCCAGCGTTCGTATCCGGTCACGTGGGCACTGTAGAGTCCTGCCTCAACTCACGCATCGTCGGCACTCCGATTCGTGTGCGCACACGCCCCGCGGACTTCGTAAGGTCGGACTCATGGACCCTCATCCCCTGATCTCTCCGAGTGAGCTGCACGACCTGCTCAGGAGCCGGCCCGGGGAGGCCCCTCTGCTCCTCGACGTCCGCTGGTCGCTCGGCGCGGACGACGGTTACGACGCCTACCTGCAAGGACACCTGCCGGGCGCCGTGTTCGTCGACCTCAAGCGCGATCTCGCCGGTGGGTCCCGCCCCGACGGTGGCGGGGGCGTCACCCGATGCCGACCGTCGACGACTTCGAACTCGACATGGCCGAGTGCGGCGTCGACAACGACCGGGCCGTGGTCTGTTACGACGACAGCGGCTCCCTGGCCGCCGCCCGCTGCTGGTGGATGCTGCGTCACTTCGGCAAGTACGACGTGCAGGTCCTCGACGGCGGCCTCGCGCAGTGGCGCGCCCAGCGGTACCCGCTCGAGTCAGGTATCCGCCTGGTGGAGGAGGGTGACTTCTCGGTTCGTCGCGGCAACAGCCGGGTCCTCGGTGCCGACGAGGCGCGCATGTTCGCCGAGCAGGGCCTGCTGCTCGACTGCCGCCCCGCGGACCGCTACCGCGGCGAGAACGAGATCATCGACCCGGTCGTCGGCCACATCCCCGGCGCCGTCAACCTGCCTGCGCGCTCCCTCACCGACGAGAACGGCTGCTTCCTGCCCGTCGAGCAGTTGCGTCGGGTGCTCCTTGAGGCCGGTGTCGACGGCGAGCGCCCGGTGGCCACGTACTGCGGCTCCGGCGTCCAGGCCTCACACGTGTCGCTGGCGATCGCGGTCGCGGGTCTCGGCGAGGGGACGCCCGTCTACATCGGCTCGTGGTCGGACTGGATCAGCGACCCCCAGCGGCCCGTCGTCACCGGAGAGCACAGCCACTCCTGACGCACCGGCGTGATCAGCCGCCGGAGACCGAGAGTTCGGCCTGCGCGACGATGCGGGCCGACTCCCCGTGAGTTCGCGGGTGGTCAACCACCCTTCGGGCAGCGCGACCTGTCGCGGCGACCCGGCCCGGCCTCGCGGCCCCTCGGCGGGGGCACCCGGCCACGGCGCGTCGGCGGGCAGCGAGGCGACGAGGGCGTCGATGTCGTCCAGGGCGTCGACGAGGGCCAGCCGGTGCCGGATGTCGTGGCCGGCGGGAAATCCCTTGAGGTACCAGGCGATGTGCTTGCGGATGTCGCGGCAGGCGCGGTTCTCGTCGCCGTCGTAGAACTCCGTGAGGTAGCCGGCGTGACGGCGCAGCGTCGCTCCGACCTCCCCGAGGGCGGGGCAGGTGCGGGCGTCGCCCCCGGAGAAGGCCGACACCAGGTCGGCGAACAGCCACGGCCGCCCGAGGCATCCGCGTCCGACGACGACACCGTCGCATCCCGTGCGGCGGATCATGTCGAGCGCGTCCTCGGCGGACCAGATGTCTCCGTTGCCCAGGACCGGCACGTCCGGGAGTGTCTCGCGCAGTCGCGCGATCGCGTCCCAGTCGGCCTGCCCGGAGTAGGACTGCGACGCCGTCCGCCCGTGGAGGGCGACCGCGGCCACGCCGCAGTCCCGGGCGATGCGACCCGCGTCGAGGTAGGTCAGGTGGTCGTCGTCGATGCCCTTGCGCATCTTGACGGTGACCGGGACGTCGTAGGGCGCGGCCTCGGCGACCGCACCGGCGACGATCCCCCGGAACAGGTCCGTCTTCCACGGCAGGGCGGAACCGCCGCCCTTGCGCGTCACCTTGGGCACCGGGCACCCGAAGTTGAGGTCGATGTGGTCGGCGCGGTCCTCGGTCACGAGCAGCCGCACCGCCGCCCGCACCGTCGCGGGGTCCACGCCGTACAACTGCACGCTGCGGGGATTCTCGTCCTCGTCGTGCCGGATGAGCCGCATCGACTCCGGCGTCCGCTCCACCAGCGCCCGGGAGGTGATCATCTCGCTGACGTACAGGCAGCGCCCCGCATCACCGACGCCCGCAGCCTCACCGAACTCACGACAGAGCCGCCGGAAGGCGCGGTTGGTGATCCCGGCCATCGGCGCGAGGACGACAGGTGTGGGTACCGTCACGGACCCCAGCTGCAACGGCGGCAGCACGGCCCGCGTCGCGACGACAGGTGCGGTGATCGTGGTCATGATCGACCATTCTCCCACGGGCGCTTCATGCCGCTGCACCGTCGCCGACGCCCTCGGCGGGGCACCGGGCTCGCTCGAGGAGCAGGGTTCGCCACTGCGGCCGCCGGCCCGGCGGCCGCCCCCATTAGGCTGGCCCGGTGACCGATCCCACGACTCGCGAGACCCTCATCAATCACCTGTTCAGGGTGCCCGCCAAGGTGACTGCTGCGGTGTTGGTCGCCGCGATCGTCGTCGGTCTCGTCGTGGGTGGGCCGGTGGGGATGGTCCTGCTGGGCGCGGCGATCCTGGTGCTGGCGGGCATGCTCGCCCTCATGTGGCCGGACATCCCCGCCACCGAACGCCTCCTGCGACTGGCCGTGCTGGTCCTCGTGACCGCCGCGGCGGTAGTCCGACTAGCCCCCAGCTGAGCCGAGGCCCGACCACCTCGGGTCCCCTGACCTGCCACACGACCCGAAATCCCGGATCTGTCGACGAAGTCACATATCCGGGATTTCGCCGCGCAACCCGCGAGCGAAGCGAGCTTGGGTTGTGCGGAACATCAGGTCGCCGCGGCGAGCCGCGACCACGCAGTTCTCCGGCCGAAGGCCGGCGTCAGTCATTCCCCGCTTCCATGGCGGCGAGGTCGAGGGCGAGTTCTTCGGCGTCGGGTTTGACGGAGGTGGCGATCTCGGTGGCGCCGCCGGGTTCGAGGGCGCCGACGAGGTGGGTGGAGGCGCGGCCGATCTGGTGTTCTTCTTCGACGGTGCCGAGCATGCCCATGCCGACGTACTGTTCGAGGCGGCTGCGGGAGTCGGCGATGTCGAGGTTGCGCATGGTGAGTTGGCCGATGCGGTCGGTGGGTCCGAAGGCGGCGCCCTGGGTGCGTTCCATGGACAGCTTGTCGGGGTGGTAGCTGAAGTTCTCACCCTGGGTGTCGAGGATGGAGTAGTCGTCGCCGCGGCGCAGGCGCAGGGTCACCGTGCCGGTGACGGAGGTGCTGACCCACCGCTGCAGGGACTCCCGGAGCATGAGGGACTGCGGCTCGAGCCAACGACCTTCGTACAGCAGCCGGCCGAGGCGGCGGCCCTGGGTGTGGTAGCTGGCGAGGGTGTCCTCGTTCTGGATGGCGTTGAGGAGCCGTTCGTAGGCGATGAACAGCAGCATCATGCCGGGGGCTTCGTAGATGCCGCGGCTCTTGGCCTCGATGACGCGGTTCTCGATCTGGTCGGCCATGCCGAGCCCGTGGCGTCCGCCGATGCGGTTGGCCTCGAAGACGAGGGCGACGGGGTCCTGTTCGTACCGCACGCCGTTGATGGCGACGGGCCGGCCGTACTCGAAGGAGACGCTGACCTCTTCGGTGGCGATGTCGACCTCGGGGTCCCAGAACCGGACACCCATGATGGGGTCGACGATCTCGATGCCGGTGTCGAGGTGCTCGAGGGACTTCGCCTCGTGGGTCGCGCCCCAGATGTTGGCGTCGGTGGAGTACGCCTTCTCCTTGCTGTCGCGGTAGGGCAGGTCGCGTTCGGAGAGCCACTGGCTCATCTCGGTGCGTCCGCCGAGCTGGGAGACGAAGTCCTCGTCGAGCCATGGCTTGTAGATGCGCAGGCGTGGGTTGGTGAGCAGCCCGTACCGGTAGAACCGCTCGATGTCGTTGCCCTTGAACGTGGAGCCGTCGCCCCAGATCTGGACGTCGTCCTCCATCATCGCCCGGATGAGCAGGGTGCCGGTGACGGCGCGACCGAGGGGGTGGTGTTGAAGTAGGTCTTGCCGCCCGAACGCAGGTGGAAGGCGCCGCAGGCGAGGGCGACGAACCCCTCCTCGACCAGGGCTCGTCGGCAGTCGACCATGCGCGCGATCTCGGCGCCGTACTGCTTGGCACGGTCGGGGACGGAGGCGATGTCGGACTCGTCGTACTGACCGAGGTCGGCGGTGTACGTGCACGGGATGGCGCCGTTCTCGCGCATCCAGGCCACGGCCACCGAGGTGTCGAGACCGCCTGAGAAGGCGATGCCGACCTTGTCGCCGGAGGGGAGGCTGGTGAGGACCTTAGACATGGCCTCACCCTATGCACGCCGATGCATGATCATGCATCGAGTCCGAATGGCGGACGCCATTCCCGGACTCTTCCGGGCATTCATCGGACGATTCGCCACCCCGGAAAGCTCCCCGGTCCGGGGGATTCGCCGATGAGGAGGTGCACCGTCGTGCCGGGCATTCTCCCGGCGACACCCGAAAGGTTGACATGGACCAGCTCATCACTCAGAGCGGTAGCCGGAACGACGACCTCGTCGACTCCACGCCCTCCCGCCGCGGTCTCGGAATCCGCGGAAAGATCTTGGCGGTCGGAGCCGTCGGCCTCATCGGGGCACTCCTCATCGGGCTGTGGTCCGGCTTCGCGATGTCCACCGCCAAGGACCGCTTCGTCTAGTCCAACGAGCTGCAGAAGGCCTCCGACGCCGTCGCCACGTTCCAGTACAACGTCGCCGACATGTCCGCCTGGCAGCTCGCCTACGGCTGGGACACGCGCCTGCAGCCGCCCCAGGCCGCGGTGCAGCAGGGCGACGAGATGTACGACCACTACCTCGCCGTCATCGGCGCGGGTGACAAGCTGCGCACCTCCGTCCAGGAGCGGCTCGCCACGAGCGCCACCGACGTCCAGGGCGACGCCGACCGCACCATCTGGATCATCCTCGGCATCGCCACGCTGGCCTCCCTCGCCATCGCCGCGCTGGCCCTACTCACCGCCCGGAGCATCCTGCGTTCGGTGCGCGAGGTGCGGGAGTCGCTGCTGGCCATGGGCCGTGGCGACCTCACGGTCGAGGCCAAGCAGACGACGAACGACGAGATCGGCGAGATCACCCAGGCCGCCGAGGCGAGCCGGGCTGCGATGCGCCGGGTCCTCGGCTCGGTCGGCGAGGCGACGAACCACGTCGAGAGCTCCGCCGGCGCCGTGCGGGACATCTCCGACCGGATGCGGACCGAGGCGCAGGAGGGCGTCACGCGCGCCAAGAACATCCACGACGACGCCGACGAGATGTCGCGCAACGTCCAGACCGTCTCGGCCGGTACCGAGGAGATGACCGCCAGCATTCGCGAGATCGCCAAGAGCGCCAACGACGCCGCCGGGGTCGCCGCCTCGGCCGTGCAGGTCGCCGACCGCACCAACTCCACCGTGGCCAAGCTCGGTGAGTCCAGCCTCGAGATCGGCAACGTCGTCAAGACGATCACGAGCATCGCCGAGCAGACCAACCTCCTGGCCCTCAACGCGACCATCGAGGCCGCTCGTGCGGGCGAGGCCGGCAAGGGCTTCGCCGTCGTCGCCAACGAAGTGAAAGACCTCGCTCAGGAGACCTCCAAGGCCACCGAGGACATCGCCCACCGCGTCGACGCCATCCAGGCCGACACCGAGGCCGCCGTGGCCGCCATCAGCGAGATCTCCTCGATCATCGCCCAGATCAACGACACCCAGAGCACGATCGCCTCGGCCGTCGAGGAGCAGACAGCCACGACCAACGAGATGGGTCGCAACGTCGAGGACGTCGCCTCCCGCGCGGATCGGATCGCCCGCACCATCGCCCTGTCCGTCGAGGGGTACACCACGACGCAGCGCTCCAGCGAGGACGCGAACTCCTCCGCCCACGGCGTGTCCCAGCGCGCCGAGGACCTGCGGGCGTTGGTCGCGGACTTCCACTACTGAGTCACAGATCTGCGGTGGGGCCGCGTCGTCGACGCGGCCCCACCGCAGTTCTGTGCGCGCTCAGTCCTCGTCGAACCCGCTGACGTTCCGCTTCCAGTACCCGGTGACGAGATGGTCGAGCCAGGACTGGGCGTTCTGGTCGGCGCCGCGGGCCCAGCGACGCAGCGGGCGCAGCATCCCGGCCTCACGGGGATCACGTCCTGGTTCGATCAGGGCAACGGAGACCGACAGCAGGTAGGGCTGGCCCTACTCGGCGGACGTGGCGGCGTCGACGGCGCCCCCGTAGCGACGGTCGCGCCGCGCGTAGGTCTCGATCGCCTGCCACAGGTGTCGGCGGTCGAAGTCGGGCCAGAGGGTGTCGAGGAAGACCATCTCGGCATAGGCGCTCTGCCACAGCAGGAAGTTGCTGGTGCGTTGCTCGCCCGAACTGCGCACGAACAGGTCCACGTCGGGCATGCCGGGTTCGGGCATGTACCGGGCGACCGTCGACTCGTCGACCGACCCCGGCTTGAGCCGCCCGGCCGCGACGTCCTCGGCGATGGCCCGCGCCGCGTCGCCGATCTCGGCCCGACCGCCGTAGTTGACGCAGAAGTACAGCGTGAGACGGTCGTTGTCCCGGGTCATGTCCTGGGCGATCTCGAGTTCGTCGATGACCGAGCGCCACAACCGCGGGCGCCGGCCGACCCACCGCATCCGCACGCCCCAGGCGTTCAGTTGATCCCGGCGGCGCCGGATGACGTCGCGGTTGAAGCCCATGAGGAACTTCACCTCGGCCGGCGACCGCTTCCAGTTCTCCGTCGAGAACGCGTACGCCGAGAGGTTCTTCACCCCCGCCTCGATCGCTCCGGCGACGACGTCGAGGAGCGCGCCCTCCCCGGCCTCATGACCCTTGGTGCGCGCCAGCCCGCGCTGGTTGGCCCACCGCCCGTTGCCGTCCATGACGATCGCCACGTGCCGGGGGATCACCGCCGCCGGGATCTGCGGCGGCGTGGCGCCGGTGGGGTGGGGGAACGGGTCCTCATACGTGCTCGACACCCGCCGAGCCTAACGCCCACGCGCGCCCGGTCAGGTGCGCTCCACCAGGCGCAGCGAACGCACACCCCGCTCGAGGTGCCACTGCAGGAACGCCGTCACCAGACCACTGCCCTCGCGCCGATGCTGCGGTTCGCTGGCGTCGGCCAGGGCCCAATCGCCCTCGAGCAGCGCCCCGAGGAGGACGAACGTCGCGGGCGCGGGCGCGACCGAACCGGGGGCCCGGCAGCTCGGGCACACGCAGCCGCCGGAGGCGAGGTTGAACGCGCGGTGGGGTCCGGCCTCACCGCACCGGGCGCAGTCGCGAAAGCTCGGCGCCCAGCCGGCGGTGGCCACGGCCCGCAACAGGTAGGCGTCGAGCACGAGACCGGGATCGTGATCGCGCGCAGCCAGACTCGCGAGCGCGCCCGCGAGCAGCGTGAACTGCGAGGAGCCGGAATCCTGCCCCTCGGTCAGTCGCTCCGCGGTCTCCAGCATGGCCACCATGGAGGTCCACGCCACGTAGTCGTGCGTGATCTGTTCGCCGTAGGGCGCGAGGACGTCGACCTGCGTCACCGTGTCGAGGCTGCGCCCCTCGTAGAGCTGCGCGTCGATGACCATGCCCGGTTCGAGGCGGGCACCGAACTTGCTGCGGGTGCGCCGCACGCCCTTGCCCACGGCGCGCACGAGTCCGCGACCACGGGTCAGCAGGGTGATGATGCGGTCGGCCTCCCCCAGCTTCTGGGTCCGCAGCACGATGGCGGCGTCGCGATAGAGGGGCACCCCGCCATTGTGCCCCCTGCCCGGCGGCGCTCGCGCGAGCCACGCAGCACCGGGCGCGGGTGGCGCCGGCCCGTGAGCGCGCTCAGCCGCCGACCAGCGTGACGACCTCGTCGGCGCATCCCCACGAGAGGGTCATCCCCGCGCCACCGTGGCCGTAACAGTGCACGACCCGGACGCCGTCGAGGTGCTCCTCCTCCAGCCGCACCTGCGGGCGCGCCGGCCGCAACCCGACCCGGTGTCCCACGATCTCGGCGCGGCGGAGCCGATCGGCCGTCGCGGGGTCGCCGGTGCGCAGCAGCAGGTCGTGGGCACGGTCGAGGAGCCCGCGAGCGCGATCCTTCTCGGGCTGGGTGGACCACTCCCCTTCCTCCGCCGTCCCGCCGACGACCACGGTCCGCTCCCGAGGCACGACGTAGGTCGGGACGGAGTCCTCCAGCGACCACTGCTCCAGCCCGAACTGCTCGACGAGCACCACCTGGCCCCGCAACGGTGTGACGGAGGAGTCGTCGGCCAGACGCCGGGCGCCGAGACCGGAGGCGTTGACGACGACCCCCTTCTCCGGCCGCGGGAGATGCCCGAGGGCCATGCGGGTGACGGTGCCGCCGAGCTCGTCCACCCGCGCGCGCAGCCACGGCAGGTAGACCGACATGTCGGCCACCGGCGTGGTGAACCGCCACCCGGAGACGTACGGCGAAGGCACGTCGGTGAGCCGCGCGAACTCGCGGACGGCACCGGTCCACCCCGGGACGACCGCGTCGTGGCCGAGCAGTTCCACGCCCCTGCGCATCCTCACCCCGGCGCTCGTGTTCTCCTCGGCGATGCGGGCGAAGGCCTCGAAGGCCGCACCGCCCCAGGCGGCGACGCGCGCCTCCGGGGCCGCCCGATAGGGGTACCAGAGCGCGGCCGAGACGGCGGAGGTGGTCTCCTCGGGAAGATCACGCGCGAGGATGTCGACCTCGTGCCCCGCCTCCAGAAGGCGTACCGCGCACGTCAGACCGATGACTCCCGCGCCTACGACGATGACCCGTTCCATGGGCACAGTCTTACCCGAACCGCCTCGGCGCGTGGCTCGCACGCTCCCTCGGCGCGCAGGGGTGATGGACCGCCGAGGCGCTCAGGGGCGGATCGTCACGTCGTCCCCGGTGGCCCGCACTCGAAACCCCTCGTCGATGACCTCGACCCCGGTGAGCGTCATCCCCGGCGGGAGCCCGGGTACCGGCCTGCTGATCGGGGGCAGACGTTCGATGGCACCGTCGAGAGCCCCGGCGCCGGTAACTCTGGCGAGGTCGATGACGATGCGGTCGCCCTCGCCGCGGACCTGCGCGTCGCCCGAGACCTCCATCGTGCGTCCGAGGACGGAGACCTGCATGGCCGCGCGCACCAGGCCGTCCCCCGCGGGCGACAGCCGGAGTCCGTCACCCACCTGCTGCTCGACGGAGGCGTAGGTGACGACACCGTCGACCTCGAGGTGGGCGAAACGCATCGCGCCGTCCGCGGTGGTGCGCGCACCCGTGGCCTGGACACGCACGTCGCGCAGGTCGAGGCCCTGAGTGACCAGCCGTTCGCTCGCCAGATCGATCTCGGGGAGCCACGCGTCCTCACCGGCGAGGTCGCCGGGCGGCGACGCGGACGGGTCCTCGGGGGCCGCTGAGGGGGTGACCGGTGCGGTCGTCGGCGCCACGACCGGCGGCTCCGAACCCTCGCCCCGGAAGAAGAAGACCGCCCAGACCGCCCCGACGAGCACCGCCACGAGAGCCACAGCTCCGATGACGGCCAGTGCTCGCACCAGGCAGCCCTGAGATCCACCGCGCGCGGCGCTGACCTCCTGCGGACTCCTCACTCCACCACTATCCCATCCCGGAACCGGCGGCCGGACGACGCGACCGCACCCTTCTCCGGACCGTACGCATGTGCGAGACTCGTACACATGTACACCCAGGGGTCGTTGCTCGACGATATCGAGGAGATCGGTCTGCGGTCGTTGTCGGCGAACCGGCGCACCCCGCTGAGCGACGGGGCGTGGGTCGACGTCCGCCCGGGGTGGATGACCGGCGCCGACGAGGTGTTCGCCGCACTGCGCGAGTCCGTGCCGTGGCAGGCCGAACGCCGGCGGATGTACGACCGCGAGGTCGACACCCCACGCCTCCTCCGGTTCTACGGCGAGCACGAACCGCTGCCCCACCCGATCCTGGGGGCCGCCCGCACCGAGCTCGACCGCCATTACGCGGCCGAGCTCGGCGAACGGTTCACCACCGCGGGCCTGTGCCTGTACCGCGACGGCCGCGACTCCGTGGCCTGGCACGGCGACACCTTCGGACGCTCGGCGACGCAGGACACGATGGTCGCCATCGTCTCCCTCGGCGCGCCACGCCCGCTGCTCCTGCGACCCACCTCCGAGACGGCCCGGCGCGAGCACACGGGCGGCACGCTGCGGTTCGTCGTCGGCCACGGCGACCTCGTCGTCATGGGCGGCTCCTGCCAACGCACCTGGCAGCACGCGGTGCCCAAGGTCTCCGGCGCGCTCGGACCCCGGATCAGCGTGCAGTTCCGCCCGCACGACGTGCGGTGACCTGCAGCGGCGGTCAGGGACCTCCGCCGGGACGACTGATCCGCGTCTCGGTGTCGACGGGCATCGCGGCGCGGTCGCGCTCGGCCCGGTTGACGGCCGAGAGGATCGCCGAGATCGAGGCGCGCACGATCGAGTTGTGCACGCCGACGCCCCACAGGACCCGCTCACCGATGGCGCACTCGACGTAGGCGGCCGCCCGTGAGTCCTCACCGGAGGTCATCGCGTGCTCGGCGTAGTCGAGCACCCGCACGTCGATGCCGTGCCTCGACAGACCCTCGATGAACGCGGCGATGGGCCCGTTACCCGTACCCTCGATCTCCACCTCACGGTCACCGTCGAGCACCGTCGCCCAGATGTGGTCGCGGCCGTCGGACTCGCTCACGCTGCGCGCGCTCAGCGGCGTGAACCGACCCCAGGCCTTCTCGGCCTCACCGGTGCCCGGCAGGTACTCGTCGCTGAAGACCTCCCACAGGGCACCCGCACCGAGCTCGCCGCCCTCGGTGTCGGTGCGCTTCTGCACGACCCCCGAGAGCTCGATCTGCAGACGCCGCGGCAGGTCGAGCTGGTGCTCGTTGCGCATGAGGTAGGCGACGCCACCCTTGCCGGACTGGCTGTTGACCCGCACCACCGCTTCGTAGGAGCGGCCCAGGTCGTGCGGGTCGATGGGCAGATACGGTACGCCCCAGACGAGTTCGTCGATCGGCCTGCCCGTCTCGCGGCTCTGACGATCCATGTCGTCGAAGCCCTTCTTGATGGCGTCCTGATGCGAGCCGGAGAACGCCGTGAAGACGAGGTCTCCGCCGTAGGGGTGACGCTCGTGCACGGGCAACTGGTTGCAGTGCTCCACCGTGCGGCGGATCTCGTCGATGTTCGAGAAGTCGATCATCGGGTCGACGCCCTGACCGAACAGGTTGAGGCCCAGCGTGACCAGGCAGACGTTGCCCGTGCGCTCCCCGTTGCCGAACAGGCATCCCTCGATGCGGTCGGCGCCGGCCATGTAGCCCAGCTCGGCCGCGGCCACGCCGGTGCCACGGTCGTTGTGCGGGTGCAGCGACACGATCATCGAGTCGCGCCGCGTCAGGTGCCGGCACATCCACTCGATCGAGTCGGCGTAGACGTTGGGCGTGGCCATCTCCACCGTCGCCGGCAGGTTGATGATCATCGGGTCGTCCGGGGTGGGCTCGAAGACCTCGGCCACCTCGTTGCACACCCGCACGGCGAACTCGAGCTCGGTGCCCGTGAACGACTCCGGCGAGTACTCGTAGGTGATGTGCGTCTCGGGGATCGCCTCCTCGAGCTTCTTGCACAACTTGGCGCCCTGGACGGCGATGTCGAGGATCCCGTCCTGGTCCTTGTCGAAGACGACCCGACGCTGCAGCACCGACGTCGAGTTGTACAGGTGCACGATCGCCTGCTTGGACCCCGCGATGGCGTCGTAGGTGCGCTCGATCAGGTGGTCACGGGCCTGGGTGAGGACCTGGATCGTCACGTCGTCGGGGATGTGCCCCTCGTCGATGAGCAGGCGACAGAAGTCGAAGTCGGTCTGGCTCGCGCTCGGGAACCCGACCTCGATCTCCTTGTACCCCATGCGCACGAGCAGCTGGAACATGCGCAGCTTGCGCTCGGCGTTCATGGGATCGATCAGCGCCTGGTTGCCGTCACGCAGGTCGACGGCACACCAGCGGGGTGCCTTCGTGATCTTCTGGTGCGGCCAGGTGCGGTCGGGCAGGTCGATGGGGATCTGCTCGTGGAAGGGGACGTACTTGCCGATCGGCATGCCCGAGGGCTTCTGGTTGTCCTGGGCGTAGAAGGCTTTCATCTAGGGGCTCCTGGTCTCTTCGTCTCGTCGCGGCTGAAGGTGTCAGGCCCGGCAGCGCAGCACTCCGCGACGGGGAAGGCCTGTCAGGAGGCCCCGCCGCGGCGACGAAGGAGAAGCTCGACCGGTCGAGGGCCGAGGATCACGCAAGACATGTCGACGATCATAACCACGGGTGCAGGCGGCGATGTGACCGGGGCCACGAAACGCCGATAGCCCCCGGATCAGGCCCGCGTCGCCCTGAGCTCCGGCGGGCAGGGTGTACTGCCCCTCGACCACGTCGTAGTCGATCGCGCTGCGGGCATCGGTGACGAACTCCGGACCGGTCACGCCGAACGGGGCGATGGCCTCCAGCAACATCTCGTAGACGGCGCCGAACCGGACACTCGCCTCGTCGCCGGCCGTGAACCGCGCTCTGACGATGCGGATGGACGGGGTGGGTTCGGTGCTGGGCGGACGCAGCTCACCCGCCTCGTCGAAGGAGCGTAGGCACAGCGGTCGTCCGGGGATCTGATCGCTCAGCGAGAGGCCCATGTCGATGGGGCCGGTGTACCCGAGCATCTGGGCCGTGAGGGTTCCGATGACCCCGAGGTCGAGACACGCCGCCTCCACGTCGGTCACGAGGACGTCGGCCGGCCGGCCACGCTCGCGACCCAGGTTGCCCGTCCGCGTCATCCCGAGGGCGACGAAACCCGCCGCCCCGAAGCCGACCATGACCTCGAGGAAGTCGCCGCCGTCGGAGTCCTTGTGCCGGAAGGTCATCGTGACGATGTCCTTGGCCAGCAGCGTCGCGTCGGCATCCGCCACGTAGTTGAGGGCACCGGTGGGGAACAGCCCCTGCTCCCGGGCCCATCCGAAGACGGCGCCGATGGTGTTCAGGTCCGGCACGGGGTGGTCGAGGGGGAGGTCGGACAGGTGCGCGACCCCGACGATCCAGGCACGCCGGTCCACGTCGAGCAGAGTGAGCGCCTCGTCGAGGGAGGCCTCGAGCAGATCCTTGGTCTGCGTGCCATGGCCAGCGTTCACGTGAAGGTCCTTCCGTCGTCGCCGTGACGGCCCGCCGAGCAGGTGTGCCCGGCCCGTCACGAAGCCTCGCAGCAGCTGCGTGGTGTCCGCATTCTTCACCTGCGCGGCTCGACTCACAGTCAACACGCCGCCCAGGCGCACCACAAGACACCCAAGTTCACAACTGCAGGCGTTCAGAAACCGAGACGACCCAGTTGTTTCGGATCCCGTTGCCAGTCCTTGGCAACCTTGACGTGCAGGTCCAGGTACACGCGTTGCGCAAGGAGCTTCTCGATGCCGGCGCGCGCCCGCGTGCCGACCTCGCGCAGTCGTGAGCCGCCGCGGCCGATGACGATGGCCTTCTGGCTGTCGCGCTCGACGAACACGTGCACCCGGACGTCCATCAGCGGGTCGTCCTCGGGCCGTCCCTCCCGCGGGACCATCTCCTCCACGACCACGGCCAGGCTGTGCGGCAGCTCGTCGCGCACCCCTTCGAGCGCCGCCTCACGGACGAGCTCGGCGATCATGACCATCTGCGGTTCGTCGGTGAGGACCCCGTCGGGGTACAGCTTGGGTGAGATGGGCAGCGCCGCGGTGAGCTCGGAGGCGACCACGTCGACCTGGTCTCCCCGGGTGGCCGAGCAGGGCACGATCGAGGCCCACTCCCCCAGCCGGTCGATGGCCAGGAGGTGCTCGGCGAGGCGCTGCTTGTCCACCAGGTCGCTCTTGGTGGCGATGGCGACGACGGGGGTGCGGCGCGCCCGACCCAGATCGATGAGCTCCCGCGCGATGAAGGTGTCGCCGGGGCCGACGCGCTGGTCGGCCGGGAGGCAGAACCCGACGACGTCGACATCGAGAAGGGTCTCGCGGACGAGGTCGTTGAGGCGTTGCCCGAGCAGGGTGCGCGGTTTGTGCAGTCCCGGGGTGTCGACGAGGATCAGCTGAGCGTGCTCGGTCGTGCGGATCCCGCGGATCGTGTGCCGCGTGGTCTGCGGCTTGCTCGAGGTGATCGCGACCTTGTCGCCCACGAGGGCGTTCGTCAACGTCGACTTGCCGGCGTTGGGCCGGCCCACCAAGCAGGCGAATCCCGCGCGGAACACCGCATCCGGTGTCGTGGGCTCGCTCATGCGGTCTCCTGCCGTTGCTGTTCGTCGTCGTGTCGGTCCGTGCTCGCGCCCTCGTCGCCGGGCGTCTCGTTCTCGGTGTCGGCGCGGGTCACGATGACGCTCGCGAGGCGGTGGCGGCGCCCGGCCATCCGCTCGGCGGTCATGGTGAGCCCGTCGACGGTGGCGCTCGACCCGAGGATGGGCACCCGCCCGAGGGCCTTGGTCAGCAGGCCGCCGACGGTGTCGACGTCGTCGTCGTCGAGTTCGAGGCCGAACAACTCGCCGAGGTCGTCGACGTGCATCGTGGCCGGGACGCGGATCGTGCCGTCCTCCAGCTCTTCGACACCCGGGACCTCCGCGTCGTATTCGTCGGAGATCTCGCCGACGATCTCCTCGAGCACGTCCTCGATGGTGACCAGCCCGGCCGTGCCGCCGTACTCGTCGACGACGACGGCGATGTGGATGGACTGCGCCTGCATCTCCCGCAGCAGTGCGTCGACGGGTTTGCTCTCGGGGACGAACGTGACCGGTCGCATGACCGACTCCACGTCGGAGAGGGCGGTGCGGGGATTCTCGTGCGTCCTCGCGACGACGTCCTTGAAGTAGAGGATGCCGACGGGGTCGTCCGCGCCCTCGCCCACCACGGGCAGTCGGGAGAACCCGCTGCGCAGGAACAGGGACATCGCCTGCCGCAGCGACTTGTCCTTGTCGATGCTGATCATGTCGGGGCGCGGGACCATGACCTCGCGGGTCACGGTGTCGCCCAGTTCGAAGACGGAGTGGATCATCTCGCGCTCGTCGGCCTCGATGACGCGGGTCTCACCGGCGATGTCGACGAGGTCGCGCAGCTCCGCCTCGGAGGCGAAGGGGCCGTCGCGGTAGCCCTTGCCCGGGGTGACGGCGTTGCCGATGACGATGAGCAGGTAGGCCACCGGTCCGAGGACGCGACGCAGCAGGACGAGCCCGGGCGCGGCCCGCAGCGCGATCGTCTCGGCGTGCTGGCGGCCGAGCGTGCGTGGGCTGACCCCCACGATGACGAAGGACGCCAGGACCATGACCCCGATCGCCGCCAGCATCGGCTGCCCGACGCCCGACATGTGCTGCACGAAGATGACGGTGATGAGGACGGCGGCCGTCGTCTCGGCGGCGACCCGCACGAATGTGGCGACGGCGACGTACCCCGAGGTGTCTCCGATGATCTTGACCAGGGATGTGGCGCCGTGCCGTCCCGCCTCGAGGCAGTCCGCGGCCGCCGAGTGGGAGACACGGGAGATGGCCGCCTCGGCCGCGGCGAGGAGGAAGGCGATGACGAGGCAGGCGGCGAATCCGGCTCCGAGCGCGCTCACGTGCTGGGCCGCCCCCGCCCCGCGAGATAGGTGAGCAGCAGGGTGCGCTGCCGCTCGAACATGTCCTTCTCCTCCTCGGGTTCGGCGTGGTCGAAGCCGAGCAGGTGCAGGATGCCGTGGGTGACGAGGAGCAGCAGCTCTTCGGCCGTGGTGTGTCCGGCGCCGACGGCCTGCCGTTCGGCCACCTGGGGGCACACGACGACGTCGCCGAGGACCCCTTCGAGGCTGGTGCCGCCCTCGCTCCCGGGACGCAACTCGTCCATGGGAAAGCTCATCACGTCGGTCGGACCCGGCAGGTCCATCCACTTGACGTGCAGCACCTCCATGGCGGCCTCGTCGACGCAGGTGATGCACAGCTCGGCACGCGGGTGCACCCGCATCTCGGTCATGACGTAGCGGGCGCAGTCGAGCAGTTCTTCGGTGTCGACCTCGAGCCCGGACTCGTTGAGGACCTCGATACTCATGCGCGGTCCTTTCGGGGTCCGGCGGTGGGGGACGATGCCCGGTGGCTCTCGTCCCACCGGCCGTAGGCGTCGACGATGGCGCCGACCAGCCGGTGACGCACGACGTCCTCGCTGGTGAGGTACGAGAAGTGGATGTCGTCGACCCCGGTGAGGATGTCCTGCACCACCCGCAGCCCCGACTGGGTGCCACCGGGCAGGTCGACCTGCGTGACGTCACCGGTGACGACGATGGTGCTGCCGAATCCGAGGCGCGTGAGGAACATCTTCATCTGCTCGGCGGAGGTGTTCTGCGCCTCGTCGAGGATGATGAACGCATCGTTCAGCGTGCGGCCCCGCATGTAGGCCAGGGGCGCGACCTCGACCGTGCCGGTGGCCATGAGGCGCGGGATGGAGTCGGGGTCGACCATGTCGTGCAGCGCGTCGTAGAGGGGGCGCAGGTAGGGGTCGATCTTGTCGGTGAGGGTGCCGGGCAGGAACCCGAGCCGCTCTCCGCCTCGACGGCGGGGCGCGTCAGGATGATGCGGTTGACCTCCTTGGCCTGCAAGGCCGCGACGGCCTTGGCCATGGCCAGGTAGGTCTTGCCGGTGCCGGCCGGGCCGATGCCGAACACGATGGTGTGCCGGTCGATCGCGTCGACGTACCGCTTCTGCCCGAGGGTCTTGGGCCGGATGGCCCGACCGCGCGAGGACAAAATGTTCTGGGTGAGGACTTCAGCCGGGCGTTCGCGGGTGCGCGCGGCGAGCATCCGGATGGAACGCTCCACGGCGTCGCGGCCGATCGGTTGCCCGGCGCCCGCGATGACCAACAGCTCGTCGAAGAGTTCTTCGGCGAGATCGACGTCGGCGGTCGATCCCGCCAGCCGGATCTCGTTGCCCCGCACGTGCACCTCCAGCCTGGGCAGCGCGCGTTCGATCGTCGTGAGGAGCTGATCGTGCGGCCCCAGCAGGGCGACCATCGACGTCCCGGAGGGGATGACGATGGTGCGGGTGGCGTCGTGCTCCCCGGCGGGGGCGGCGATCTCGGTGGGCGGGGATGTGGCGCGTCGGCCGGTGGGGTTCTCGGTCATGTCACCGTCGAGTGTAGGCGCCGCCACCGACAGACGTCGTGAGCGCCGCGGCGTGCGCGGCTCACCGCCACCGCGAGACGGCGTTGAGGACGGCCAGCGCCGCGGGTCCGGCGCTGGAGGACCGCAGCACCGTGGGGCCGAGGCGGACCTGCCGGGCTCCGGCGGCCGAGAACGCCTCCAGCTCACCGGGGCTGATGCCACCCTCGGGTCCGACGACGACGAGGACGTCCCCGTCTGCGGGCAGCTCCAGACCGGCGAGCGGCTCCTCGGCGTCCTCGTGCAGCACGACGGTGAGGGCCGACGCGCGGACGAGGTCGGCGAGCCCCGCCGAGGACACCGGGCCCTCGACGCTCGGCACGGTCGCGCGGCGCGCCTGCTTGGCGGCCGCCGCCGCCACCGAGCCCCACTTGGCCAGGGACTTCTCGGCACGCTCGCCACGCCAGCGCACGATGCACCGGTCGGCCTGCCAGGCGAGGACACCGTCCACGCCCAACTCCGTCGCCGCTTCGACGGCCTGCTCGTCACGTCCGCCCTTGGCGAGGGCCTGGACGAGGACGAGGCGCGGACCGGCGACAGCGCCCTCCCGCACGTCGACGATCTCCAACCTCAACTCCCCCGACCCCACCTCACGCACGCGCGCGGTCGCCAGGAGCCCAGAACCGTCGGCGACGAGGATCTCCTCGCCGACACCCGTCCGCTTGACGGTCGCCGCGTGGTGACCCTCGGCGCCGCCGAGCGTCACCGTCGACCCCGTCGTCAGCTCGCCCAGCGTCCCGGGCGGCAGGCGGAACAGGTGGGCGGTCACGGCGACGGACGGCCCCGCGGCCGCGCCGGCGAGGTCGAGATCATTTGCCGAGGAACGCGTCCCGGAGCCGGCCGAGGAACCCGCCCTGCTCGACGTGACTGACGCGCGCGGACGGCTGCTGCTCACCGCGGAGCTCGGACAGGCGGCGGATCAGGTCCTCCTGCTCGCCGCTCAGCCGCGTGGGAGTGAGCACGCGCAGCGTCGCCAGCAGGTCGCCGCGCCCGGATCCGCGCAGGTGGGTGACACCCTGACCCTTGATCGTCGTGACCTCACCGGACTGGGCGCCGGCCTTGATGGTCAGCTCCGTCGGTCCGTCGAGGGTGTCGAACTCCAACACCGTCCCGAGGGCCGCGGCGGTCATCGGCACCTCGACGACGCAGTGCAGATCGTCGCCGCGCCGGTGGAACTTCTCGTGCGGCGTCACCTCGACCTCGACGTACAGGTCGCCGGGGGTGCCGCCGCCGGGGCCGACCTCGCCCTCCCCCGCGAGCTGGATGCGGGTGCCGGTGTCGACACCGGCGGGGATGCGCAGCGTGATGGTGCGGCGGGTGCGCACGCGACCGTGACCGGAGCAGTCGAAGCACGGGTCGGTGATGACCGAGCCGTAGCCGTGGCAGGCCGTGCACGGGCGGGAGGTCATGACCTGGCCGAGGAAGCTGCGCTGCACCTGCTGCACCTCACCGCGACCGCCGCAGAGGTCGCACGTGCGGGTGCCGGTGCCCGGCTGCTGCCCGTCTCCGTGGCACGTCTCGCACACCACCGCCGTGTCGACGACGACGTCCTGATCGCCGCCGAACACGGCCGTGGGCAGGTCGACGTCGATGCGGATCAGCGCGTCCTGGCCACGCTGCACGCGCGAACGCGGGCCACGGGCCCCGCCCGCGGCGGCGCCACCGAAGAACGCGTCCATGATGTCGCTGAAGGAGAATCCCTGGCCGTAGCCGCCGCTCATGCCGCCGTAGGGATCGGCGCCCATGTCGTACTGCTTCTTCTTGGCGGGGTCGGCGAGGACGTCGTAGGCCTGGCTGACCTTCTTGAACTCCGCCTCCGCCTCCGGTCCCGGGTTGACGTCGGGGTGCAGTTTGCGGGCGAGGCGCCGGTAGGCCTTCTTGATCTCCTCGGCGCTCGCATCGCGGCTGACGCCCAGATCGGCGTAGTAGTCGTTCACAGCGTGTCCTTCGGCGGGTTCTCGCGCACGGTCGTGCGCGGCGGGAAGCAGGAGGGGTGGTGGCCTCTGGGTGGCCGGGCGGTGCCGGCGCGGCCGGGTCTCACGTGCCGAGCATCCCGGTGACGTACCGGGCGACGGCGCGGACCGAGGCCATGGTCCTCGGATAGTCCATGCGGGTCGGTCCGAGGACCCCGAGCCCGCCGACGACGTCGTCCCCGGCACCGTACCCGGCGGAGATGACGGAGGTCTCGGCGAGACCGGCATGCGGGTTCTCGTGGCCGATGCTGACGGCGATGTCTGCACCGTCGCGTTCCTCGGCGAGCGAACTGAACAGGCGCAGCAGGACGACGTGCTCCTCCAGCGCCGACAGGACCGGCCCGATCGTCAGGGGAAGTCGCCGCCGACCCTCGCGAGGTTGGCCGTGCCGGCGAGCACGACGCGCTCCTCACGCTGCTCGACCAGCGCGTCCTCGAGGGCACCGACGACGGCGCGGACGAGGTCGCGGTCCTCGGCGGGGATGTCGTCGGGCAGTTCGGCCAGCCGCGCGGCCACCTCGACCAGCGGGGTGTCGCGTGCCTCGGCGTTGAGCCGGTTGCGGATGGAGGACAGCAGCGTCTCGCCCTGAAGGCCGGTGACGTCGCGGTCGACCGGCACGATGCGCTGTTCGACGCGCCCGGTGGTGAGGATGAGCACCACCATGACCCGGCGCTCGGAGACGGGCACGAGTTCGATGTGCTGCACGCGCGACCGGGTGAGTGAGGGGTACTGCACCATCGCCACCTGCCGGGTCAGCGAGGCCAGCAGACGCACGGTCCGCTCGACGACGTCGTCGAGGTCGACGGCCCCTTCGAGGAACCGGCCGATCGCCGCGCGCTGTGCCGCCGTGAGGGGGCGGATCTCGCTGAGCTTGTCGACGAACATGCGGTAGCCCGCGTCGGTGGGGACGCGCCCGGCGCTGGTGTGCGGCGCGGTGATGAGCCCGGCCTCCTCGAGGGCGGCCATGTCGTTGCGCACCGTGGCGGCCGAGACCCCCAGGTGGTGACGTTCGAGCAGCGCCTTGGAGGCCACGGGCTCGGACGTGCTGACGTAGTCCTGGACGATGGCGCGCAGGACGACGAGGCGGCGTTCTTCGCTCACGACGCTCCTTTCGCTGCCGTTTCGGCCGTGGACGACGCCGACACAGGTCGCGGTTGCGTCGACACGCATCGACACACCAGAGGCTGGCACTCGGCCGGGTCAAGTGCCAAGTCTACGATGCCAGGATGAACGATCGTTACGGCCGTGACGTCCTCGCCGGCGACTGGAAGGCGCCGCGTGGCGGACGGGCGACCCCCGTCGAGGCCGAGACTGGGCTCGTCGTCGAGGACGTCGAGACCGGGTGGGTCGGCGCGGTGGTCAGGGTGGAGAAGGCCGGCGGCATGCAGGTCGTGCACCTGGAGGACCGCCGTGGCCGCGTCAAGGGGTTCCCCCTCGGGCCGGGCTTCCTCGTCGAGGGACGCCCCGCGGTGCTGACGCCTCCGACGGCCCGCAAGAAGGCCGAACTCGCCGCCGCCCGCACCGCCGCCTCACGCACCGCCAGCGGGTCGCTCGCCGCGCCCCGCGGACCGGCGCGGATGGCGCGCGCCTCGCGCGTGTTCGTCGAGGGCCGCCACGACGCCGAGCTCGTCGAGAAGGTCTGGGGTGACGACCTGCGGGTCGAGGGCGTCGTCGTCGAGATGCTCGACGGGATCGACGACCTCGCGGGCCTCGTCCGCGACTTCGCCCCCACCGCTACGCGGCGCATGGGCGTCCTCGTGGACCACCTGGTGCCCGGCACGAAGGAGTGGCGGATCGTCGAGCAGGCGCAGGCCGTGCGTCCGTACGCCGCCCACGTCTGCATCGTGGGCCACCCCTACGTCGACGTCTGGCAGTCCGTCCGCCCCGAGCGGCTCGGCCTGGAGGCGTGGCCGGTGATCCCGAGGGGCACCTCCTGGAAGCACCGCATCCTCGCCCACCTCGGCTGGCCGCACGAGACCCAGGCCGACGTGGCCCAGGGATGGAAACGGATCCTGGGGACGGTCCGCGGCTACCGCGACCTCCAACCCGAGTTGCTCGGCCGCGTCGAGGAGCTCATCGACTTCGTCACCGTCGGCGCCTCCGCCTGACCTGCACCCTGATCCGCCGAGGATCGGCGAGAATCACTCCCGTGAGCATCCCCCGGACCGATCTCGTCGCGAGCGAACTCGTCGCCGTCGTCGTGGCGATCACCTCAGCAGGGCCGCAGATCCTCACCGTCGGCGTCCCGGCAGGGGTGCCGCGGCTGCCCTCGGGTCCGTTGCGGGCCGAGCACCGCAGCCTGCAGACGAGCCTGCGCACGTGGGTCGAGCGGCAGACCGGGGTGGAGCTCGGGTACGTCGAACAGCTCTACACCTTCGCCGATCGCGAGCGCGTCGGCGCCCACCACCATCTGTTGTCGGTGAGTTATCTCGGACTGACGAGGATCGAGGAGCCGATCACGCACTCGGCGGGGTACGCCTGGCGGCCGTGGTCGGAGTTCCTGCCGTGGGAGGACCGGCGCGACCCGCAGGCGCGCGCCCTGGGCGACGACCTGCAGGCCCGATTGCGCGCCTGGGCCGCCGAGACGCCTCACGAGGCCGTCCGCACCGACCGTCGCGACCGCGTCGAGGGCGCCTTCGGGTCGACGTGGGTGAGCGAGCTGGTCCTCCAGCGGTATCAGCTCCTCTACGAGGCCGGCCTGACCCGCGACGCGGGTGTCGACACCGGTGCGCGGATGCAGCACGACCACCGCCGCATCCTCGCCACCGGCATCGCCCGGCTGCGGGCCAAGATCCAGTACCGGCCCGTGGTGTTCGAGCTCGTCCCCGACGAGTTCACGCTCGGCCGCCTGCAGGCCTGCGTCGAGGACATCGCGGGGACCGAGCTGCACACCCAGAACTTCCGTCGCCTGGTGACCCAGCAGCAGCTCGTCGAGCAGACGGGCCGTGTCGAGGAGGCGACGGGCGGCCGCCCCGCCCGGCTGTACCGGTTCCGCCGCGAGGTCGAGCTGGAGCGATACGCCGCCGGCACCAAACTCCCCGGGGGTCGTGAACCCACCCGGTTGATCTCCGCCGCGACTCCTGCTTATGCTCACGTCGAGCACATCAATGCTCATTCTGAGTCGAAGGCCGGAGGTTCCCGTCATGGTCGCGATCCACCCCGATGCGCTGTACGAGCGCGTCCGCCACGCCGTCCCGCAGGTGGAGTGGACGACGTCGTTCGCCGATGACGCCGCCGCCATCGAGGCGCTCAAGGTCGAGAAGAACGCCGTCGTGCTCGCGCACAACTACCAGACCCCGGAGATCTTCCACGGGGTCGCGGACATCGTCGGGGACTCCCTCGCCCTCGCCCTCGCCCGCGAGGCCCGGGCCGTCGAGGCCGACGTGCTCCTCCTCGCCGGCGTGCACTTCATGGCCGAGACGGCCAAGCTCCTCAATCCCGAGGCCACCGTGCTCGTCCCCGACCTCGAGGCCGGGTGTTCCCTGGCCGAGAGCATCACCGCCGCCGATGTGCGCGCGCTCAAGGCCGCGCACCCCGGTCTGCCCGTGGTCACCTACGTCAACACCTCGGCGGCGGTGAAGGCCGAGTCCGACATCTGCTGCACCTCCGGCAACGCCGTGAAGGTGCTGCAGCACATCACCCAGGACTGGGGAGTCCGCTCGGCGATCATGATCCCCGACGAGTACCTGGCGGCGAACATGTCCGCGATCGCGGGCATCGAGGTCGTCACCCACCCCGGGCGCTGTGAGGTGCACGAACGGTTCACCCCGAAGGACATCGCCGACATCCGCGAGGGTCATCCCGGGGTCGTGGTCGTGGCCCACCCCGAGTGCGCGCCGGAGGTCGTGGCCGCCGCCGACTTCGCCGGGTCCACGGCCCAGATGCAGTCCTACGTCGAGCAGGAACGCCCGGCGCGTCTGGCCCTCATCACCGAGTGCTCGATGAGCGACAACCTCGCCGCGAACAACCCCGAGGTGCAGATGATCCGCCCGTGCAACCTGTGCCCGCACATGAAGCGCAACACGCTCGCCAAGATCCGGCGCAGCCTGGAGACGATGACGCACGAGATCACCGTCGACGCCGACGTCGCCGATCGCGCCCGTCGCGCCATCGACCGCATGCTCGAGATCGGCTGACCACGATGGCGAGCGCGGACGTCCTCGTCGTCGGGGCGGGTCTGGCCGGCCTGGCCACCGCCCTGGGGTGTGCCCGGCGCGGGCTCACGGTCACCGTCCTGTCCCCCGCGCCCGACGCCGCGGGCGGCCAGGGCACCGCGAGTGCTCTCGCCCAGGGTGGCCTGGCCGCGGCGGTCGGGTGTGGCGACTCCCCCGCCCTGCACTGCGCCGACACCGTCGCCGCCGGGGCGGGCCTCACCCACCCGGAGATCGCCGAGTGGATCACCTCGGCGGCGCCGGGCGTCGTCGCCGACCTCCTCGACCTGGGCGCGCGGTTCGATCGTGACGCCGGTGGGGCACTGCGCCTCGGCCTCGAAGGCGCCCACGGCAGGCACCGCATCGTCCATGCCCGGGGCGACGGCAGCGGCGCCGAGATCATGCGCGCCGTGGCCGCAGCGACCCTGAGCCACCCGCGTGTCACCGTGTGGACCCGCACCCGCGCGACGCGGGTGCGTCTCGACCCCGCGGGCACGGCCGTCGGCATCGACGCGATCGGTCCCGCCGGGGCCCTCACGATCGAGGCCGGGGCCGTCGTCCTCGCCACCGGCGGGATCGGGGGTCTGTTCGCCCACACGACCAACCCGCTGACGTCCTGGGGGTCGGGGCTGGCCCTCGGGCTGCGGGCGGGAGCCCGGGTGCGCGACCTCGAACTCGTCCAGTTCCACCCGAGCGCCCTCGACGTCGGCATCGACCCTATGCCGCTGGTCAGCGAGGCGGTGCGCGGTGCCGGAGCCCCCTTGGTCCGTGACGACGGCACCCTCCTGGCCGACCCTCTGGGCGCCCGGGACGTCGTCGCCCGGGCGGTCTGGGACGCCTCGCGCGCCGGGCACCGGGTGTACCTCGACCTCACCGGCGGGTCCGCCGAGCTCCGCGCGACCTTCGCGACGCGCTTCCCGACCGTGAACGCCTCCTGCCTCGCCGCCGGCATCGACCCGACCGCGCAGCCGATCCCGGTGCGACCGGCCGCGCACTACCACATGGGCGGACTGGTCGTGGATGTCGACGGACGCACCGACGTCCCCGGTCTCTGGGCCGTCGGCGAGGTCGCGAGCACCGGACTGCACGGGGCCAACCGCCTCGCCAGCAACAGCCTGTTGGAGGCGCTCGTCTGCGCCGGTCGCGTGGCCGATGCCCTCGCGCTGCCCCACGATCACGTCGATCACGTCGATCAGGTCAGGGTCGCAGGGATGCCCGACCGGCCGGCCCCGACCCCACCGACCGCGCACGACCGGCTGCTGCTGGAGAACGCCGCCGGGCTGTACCGCGACGGCGCCGGCCTGCGCCACGCCGCGGAGCGGATGCGCGTGCGCGCCGAGGACGACGACGCGCGGCTGGTCGCCACGCTCCTGCTCCGAGCGGCTCTGCAGCGCACCGAGAGTCGCGGCGCCCACCGGCGTCTGGATCACCCGGCGGTGACCGTCCCCCGCCACACCTACGTCGATCTCACCGACCTCGACCAGCCCCTCACCGAGCGGAGCGCCTCATGACCACCGACCTCCGGGAGACTCCCTGGTCGCCCGTCTCCCTGCCCGACCTGCTCCTCGAACCCGTCGTCCGGGCCGCCCTCATGGAGGATCTGGGTCGCGCGGGCGACCTGACGACGTCGGCGACGATCCCCGCCCACCTGACCGGCACGGCCGCGCTGGTGGCCCGCCGGTCGGGAGTCGTCGCCGGGCTGCGCGCCGCCGCCCTCGCCTGGCGCCTCCTCGATCCGGATGTGGTGGTCGAGGTCGACCTGCCCGACGGGTCGCGCGTCGAGCAGGGCCAGGAGATCGCCCGGATCAGCGGGCCGGTGCACGTGCTGCTCACCGGCGAACGGGTCGCCCTCAACCTTCTGTGCCACCTCTCGGGAGTCGCCACGGCGACGGCCGGTCTGGTCGCGGCGGCCGCCGGCACCTCCGCTCGGATCTGCTGCACCCGCAAGACGACTCCCGGTCTGCGGGCGCTGGAGAAGGAGGCCGTCCGGGCCGGTGGCGGGTCAAACCACCGATTCGGTCTCGACGACGCCGTGCTGATCAAGGACAACCACATCGCCTTCGCCGGCGGCATCGAGGCGGCGCTGTCGCGGCTGCGTGAGCGGGTGGGGCACCTCGTGCGCGTCGAGGTCGAGGTCGACACCCTCGAGCAACTCCGGGACGTGATCGCTCTGGGGGTCCGTCCCGGGCTCGTCGACGCGGTGCTGCTGGACAACATGTCCCCCGAGGTGCTGACCGAGGCCGTCTCGCTCGTCGACGGGCGCTGCCCGACCGAGGCCTCGGGGCGGATCACGGCCGAGACGGTCGGTCCCATCGCCCGCTCGGGCGTCGATCTCGTCTCCGCGGGGTGGATCACGCACAGTGCGCCCATCCTCGACATCGGCCTGGATCACCGCTGAGGCCAAGGATCTTCGGCATCTGCGGCGGCGCCCGAATCGGGGGCGACCGGGCAGTTGCGCACACCCGGACATGGACGACCGTCCGATCCGGTTCTAGGCTGGCACGGTTGCCGACACCAACCGGCGACCGGTTCCGCGCCCCAACCGGAGCCGACTCGGGGAAGGGGAGGACTTTCACGTGCCTGCGACCGGCAAGGCGACCGCGGCGCCCGTGCGTCTCGCGTGGATCGACATGGCGCGAGGTTTCTGCGTCATCGCGGTGGTGCTGTTGCACGTGGGCTACTTCCACGTCTTCCTCTCACTCCCGACTCCCACGGCCGCCCGCTCGCGCGCATCTGGGTCCTGTTCAACACCGCGATCCTCGCCGACCTGCGCATGCCGCTGCTCCTGCTGCTGTCGGGCTACCTGGCCCGCAGCAAGATCCGCGCGGGCCTACAGGCGGCGCGCACGCGACTCGCGATCGTCACCAACCTGCACATCTACGTGGTCTGGACGCTGATCTTCTTCGCCCTGGGGGTCCTCTTCTACCCCAACCACGGCGTGGCGCCGTTCGACACCTTCTCCGTCACCGGGCTGGGCCTCAGCCTGCTGTATCCACGGATCGGCCCCTTGTGGTTCGTCTACGTGCTGTTCGTGTCGATCGCGGCGCTGGCGCTGACCCGTCGGATGCACCCGGCCGCGGTCCTGGCCGGGTTCTTCGCGGTCGGGTGGGCGATCATGACGGTCACGGGAGAAGCGGCCGGACTGCCGCGCGCCGTGTTCTTCGCGGCGGGGGCTCTCGTGGGCGAGGCCCTGGTCGAGCTCACCGACTCGCGCCTGGCCACGGTGCTGGCCCTCGTCGGCTACGGAGCACTCACGGCCGTCACGCAGCACATGACGCCCGCCTTCGCCTACCCCCTCACGGTCCTCGCCGGCCTGTGCGCGGCGGTCGCATTCCTCGCCATCGCCAAGGTGGTGTCACGACTGCGGGTGTTGCGTGAGCCGGGCGCCTGGGTCGGGCGACGCACCCTCGGCATCTACGTGCTGCACTGGCCCCTGGTCGCCCTGCTGACCTGGGTCGGCGTCGACCGGACCGAGCTGTTCGATCCCTGGATCGACAGTCAGATCATCGAGGTGCTGTACCCGATCGCCGTCACGGCCGTCATCATCCTGCTGTGCCTGGGACTCGAGGCGCTCCTCAAGCGGGTCGGTCTCGGTGTCCTCTTCGATCCGCCGACGTTCGTCAAGGACCGCATCACCCGGGGGCCGTGCACCATGCGCACGTTCCGGCACGGCACTCCCAGTACGCCGTCGACGGCGGCGGCATCACCCCAGCAGCCGATGCACCACTGCGTCGGCGAGCAGGCGGCCACGCCGGGTGAGGACGAGCCGCGCGCCCGCCTGCGCTGGATCCACCGGCCCGACCAGACCGTCCTCGACCAGCGCGGTCACGACGTCCGCACCCACCCGGGGCACCCTGGCCAGGTCCAGGCCTTCGGCGAGACGGATGCGCAGCAGGACGTCCTCAAAGTGACGTTGCTCGGCCGTGAGCACCTCGCGCCCCTGGGCCGGTGAGTGCCCGGCCGCCAACCGGCCGGAGTAGGCCGCGGGGTGGCGCACGTTCCACCAGCGCACTCCCCCGACGTGGCTGTGGGCGCCCGGCCCGAAGCCCCACCACTGACCGCTGCGCCAGTACCCCTCGTTGTGACGGCACACCCCGGCCGCGGTCCTGGCCCAGTTGCTGACCTCATACCAGGCGAATCCGGCCTCGGTGAGCAGGGAGTCGGCCAGCTCGTACTTGTCGGCCTCGTCGTCGTCATCCGGTGCCTGCACCTCACCGCGCCGCACCTGTGCGGCCAGCCGGGTGCCCTCCTCCACGACCAGGGCGTAGGCGGACACGTGGTCGGGTTCGAGCGCGACGGCCTCGTGCAGGGAGCGACGCCAGTCCTCAAGCGACTCACCGGGTGTCCCGTAGATGAGGTCGACACTCGTGGCCAGTCCGTGGGCCCTCGCCGCGCGCACCGCCCGGCCGACCGCCGCCTGCTCGTGGGTGCGGTCGAGGGTGGCGAGCACGTGGGGGACGGCGGACTGCATCCCGAGGCTCACCCGGGTGATCCCGGCCTCGGCGAGTCCCGCGATCCGCGCTTCGTCGACCGTGTCGGGGTTGGCCTCGGTCGTGACCTCGACCCCGTCGGCGAGTCCGAAGCGGGCCTCCAACGCCCCGAGCAGACCGCCGATCTGCGAGGGAGACAGCAGCGTGGGCGTCCCGCCGCCGAGGAAGACGGTGTCCAACGGGCGGGAGGGCACGAGCCTGCCGGCGAGCTCGATCTCGGCGTGGATCGCCTCGAGGTAGACCTCGATCGGTGTCCCCACCCCGGACTCCCCCAGCTCGCCGGGCGTGTAGGTGTTGAAGTCGCAGTACCCGCAGCGCCGAAGACAGAACGGGATGTGCAGGTAGGCACCGAACGGCCCTGTGCCGGAGCGGAACTCGGTCAGAGCTGGTTCGGGAAGGGCCCCATCGGTGGGAGGTGTCTCACCCTCTGGTGGTCGCGCGGCCATCCCAGCAGTGTGTCACCCAACGGCGGCGGCTTTCGTGGCAGGATGTGGTGTGCACGCCGCGCGCGGGGGACGACGACACACGTGGCGTACCGGATTTCCGCCCACCCTCAGGCGTCCCGAGCGGCGCTGAGCCTGCCGCCCTCCCGGCAGGCTCAGCGTCGCCCCGGCCGCCTGATGTACGCGAGATCCCGGATGACGCGGCCCTCCGCCACGCCCTTGCGTTCGTATCGGGTGACGACCCGGTCCTCATGCCCCGCCCACGTCGTTCCGCCTGTGGCCGGCTCCAGCTCCGGGCAGTCCTCGCACGCGCACTGCATCTGTTCCGCGTAGTCCGCCCAGTCCGTGGCCAGGTGGAGCACCCCGTCGGGCCGCAACACCCGCGCCGCGGCGGCGACGAAGTGGTCGTCGACCAGCCGACGTTTGTGGTGTCGCGCCTTCGGCCACGGATCCGGAAAGAACACCCGCAGCCCGGCGACCGACGCCTCGGCCAGCCCGTGCTCGAGGAGAGGCCGCGCGTCGGCCACGAGGACCCGCACGTTGCCCAGCCCCCGGGTCTGCGCGCCGACGATCGTGCGGGCCAGACCGGGCCGGTACACCTCGACCGCGAGGAAGTCGCGGTCCGGGTCCGCGGCGGCCGCGGCCAGCACGGCCTCCCCGTCACCGGACCCGATCTCGATGACGAGCGGAGCCTCCCGGCCGAACACGGCGGCCGGGTCGAACACCCACCCGGGCGCCAGCGAGGTCGACCGCTCCGAGCGTCCCGGCTCGACGACGTACCGCGCGTGGTGGGCGTCCCATGCCTGCTGATGACGATGCGACAGCCGCCCGTCGCGGCGCGCGAACGAGACGACCTCCCGGCGGATCATCGGGCGGTTCGACGACACCGGGGTACTACTTCTTCGACTTCTCGACCGGCTCGTTGGACAAGGCGGCGATGAAGGCCTCCTGCGGTACCTCGACCCGGCCCACCATCTTCATCCGCTTCTTGCCCTCCTTCTGCTTCTCCAGCAGCTTGCGCTTACGGCTGATGTCACCGCCGTAGCACTTGGCGAGCACGTCCTTGCGAATGGCGCGGATGGTCTCCCGCGCGATGACCCGGCTGCCGATCGCCGCCTGCACGGGCACCTCGAACTGCTGCCTCGGGATGAGCTCGCGCAACTTGCTCGCCATCCGCACGCCGTAGGCGTAGGCGGCGTCCTTGTGGACGATGGAGCTGAACGCGTCGACCTGGTCGCCCTGCAGGAGGATGTCGACCTTGACCAGGTCGGCGTCCTGATCACCGTCGGGCTCGTAGTCCAGCGAGGCGTATCCGCGGGTCTTGCTCTTGAGCTGGTCGAAGAAGTCGAACACGATCTCGGCCAGCGGGAGCGTGTACCGCATCTCCACGCGGTCCTCCGAGAGGTAGTCCATCCCCCGCAGCGCGCCGCGACGCGACTGGCACAGCTCCATCACGGCCCCGATGAACTCACTCGGCACGAGGATCGTGGCCCGCACGACCGGCTCGGTGACGCTCCTGATCTTGCCCGTCGGGAACTCGCTCGGGTTGGTCACCTCGACCAGCGTGCCGTCCTCCATCGTGACCTCGTACTCCACGTTGGGCAGGGTCGAGATGAGGTCGAGGTCGAACTCGCGCTCCAGACGCTCACGCACGATCTCCAGGTGCAACATGCCGAGGAAGCCGACACGGAAGCCGAACCCAAGCGCGACCGACGTCTCCGGCTCGTACACCAGCGCCGCATCGTTGAGCTTGAGCTTGTCGAGCGCGTCCCGCAGCACCGGGTAGTCCGAGCCGTCGATGGGGTAGAGACCCGAGAACACCATGGGACGCGGGTCCCGGTAGCCCCCCAGGGCCCGCTCGGCCGGCTTGCGCAGGTTGGTGATCGTGTCACCCACCCGCGACTGGCGGACGTCCTTCACACCCGTGATGAGATACCCCACCTCCCCCACGCCCAGGCCGTCACTGACCACCGGCTCCGGAGAGATCACCCCGATCTCCAACAACTCGTGGGTCGCCTTCGTCGACATCATGACGATGCGCTCGCGCGGGTTGAGGTTCCCGTCGATCACCCGCACATACGTGACCACACCCCGGTACGTGTCATAGACCGAATCGAAGATCATCGCCCGCGCCGGCGCATCCGGATCTCCCACCGGCGGCGGAATCACCTCGACGATGCGATCCAACAGCGCCTCGACGCCCTCACCCGTCTTGCCCGAGACCTTGAGCACGTCCTCCGGATCGCACCCGATGAGCCCGGCGATCTCGCCCGCGTACTTCTCCGGCTGCGCCGCCGGAAGATCGATCTTGTTGAGGACCGGGATGATCTCCAGATCGTTCTCCATGGCCAGATACAGGTTCGCGAGCGTCTGCGCCTCGATCCCCTGCGCCGCATCCACCAGCAGCACCGCACCCTCGCACGCCGCCAGGGACCGGGACACCTCATAGGTGAAGTCCACGTGCCCGGGAGTGTCGATCATGTTAAGACAAAAGGTCTGGGACTCCTTCCCCCGCGGCCCCGCCGCGTCCGCCGTGCCGGCGACGCTCTCCCACGGCATGCGGACGGCCTGGCTCTTGATCGTGATGCCGCGTTCGCGCTCGATGTCCATGCGGTCGAGGTACTGGGCGCGCATGGCACGCTCGTCCACGATCCCCGTGAGCTGCAGCATGCGGTCGGCCAGCGTCGACTTGCCATGATCGATGTGGGCGATGATGCAGAAATTGCGGATGAGCTCCGGCGGCGTCGCGTGCGGAGGCAACGCGGTGCGGGCCATGGGGGACACGTGTGAACCTTCTCCTCGATGTCGGGGCAAGGGCCATCATCCCATGCCCGGATCGTCGGACCTCACGCCCGACGGGCCACCCCCGCCCCCGGACGTCGTAGCCTTGCCCGGTGAACGTGACACGACTCCTCAGCGATCTCGGCCGCGCCATCCTCAAAGGCGCCCAGGACGAGGTCGGCCTGCGACGCCGTCACCACCCCCGCCCCCGCACGGGGCACACCGCCACGCGGGCGACCAGCCCCTACCCCGGCGACTACCGGGGCCCCCTCCAGGGTGACTACCGCCCCAACGCCGACGGCCGCCCCGACCCCGGCGAGGTGTGCTGGGCGTGGATCCCGTACGAGGAGAACCACTCCCGAGGCAAGGACCGCCCGGCGCTCATCGTCGGGCAGGACGGCCCCTGGCTCCTCGCGCTCCCCCTGACCAGCAAGGACCACGACCGCGACCAGCATCAGGAGGCCGCCGCCGGACGTCGCTGGATGGACGTGGGCACCGGCACCTGGGACCGCCAGGAACGCCCCAGCGAGGTCCGCCTCGACCGAGTCGTGCGTCTGGCACCCTCCACCGTCCGACGCGAAGGGCCCGCACTCGACCGCGCCCTGTTCGACGACGTCCTGCGCGAAGCGGCCCGCCTCAGTCGGGGATGACGTCCCGATCCCGCCGGTCCGCCTCGCCGTCCGTGTCATCGACGTCCCCCTCGCCGGCCTCGCGCGCGGGCACCGACTCCGAGGCCGCCAGTGAACGCACGTAGGCGTGCCGCGCGGCGAGATTGACCCGCGCCTCGTGGAGGATCGGCTCGAGGAACGCCTCGCGGTAGCCCTTGTCGGTGGACGCCGACGCGGCGAAGGACAAGGCGCAGAAGCTGGCCAGGATGAGGCTCACGCGCACCAGGGGGACACTCACCCCGAGGGGATGTCGAGGATCTGCAGCATCTGAGGGTCGGTCGTGATCCAGGACTTCGCGACCGAGTCCGAGATGGCGAGTTTGCCGAAGCCGATGAAGAACGCGAACATCACCGCCCCGAAGACCGCGACCTGGATGCTCTGCGCGGCGATCGGCACGAGGAGGAAGTTGATCCGCTCGCCGATCCGCAGCCGGGGTGTGCGTCCGCCGTCGGCCGCGCCCTCCCAGGGTGTCCCGCGCAGGAGGTCCTCGACGGCCGGGGTCTCGTGATCGTCGGAGTCGACATCGGGACGGAGTTCGTCGAGGGCGGTCACCACCACGACCACCACGGCCAGCGCGGAGAGCACCCCGGCGACGCCGAAGGTCCGGACGGTGTCCAGGCCCGCCGAGACCTGCCAGATCTCGGCGTTGAAGAACAGGAACAACACGGCGACCATGAGCACGGGCAGCACCCGCACGACCATGGGACCCACGCTCCACAACTCCAGCAGCGACCGCCGCAACGCCCAGTGGACGACCGTGCCCACCCCGATGACGACGCACCCGAGCAGGAAGACGCCCACCCCCACCCGGACGAGGACGGCACTCCACAGGCGTGCGCCGTCGATCTGTGCGGCGCTCTGAGCGGCCGAGGCGATCCACGTGAGGATGGCCACGACAGCGACCACGCGCGCGATCCGCGGTGAGCGGCGGACGAATCGCCAGGTCAGCCAGGCGGCCAGCCCCGCCAGGATCGGCGCCGCCAGCAGGACCACCAACAGCACGGCCGCGAAGAGATCGGGTTCGAAACCGGCCGCCGGCGACGGCGACTCCATGAACGCCCAGGCGGCGACCAGCGACTGCAGAAGCGTGTCAAGGACCAGCAGGGCGACGAAGAGCGGTGCGGATCTCCCGAGCGTGTCCCTCACGCGTCGTGAGAAGGGCACCACCTGAGGCAGGCCGCGTTGCAGCAGCCAGGCCTCGCCATCGACATGACGCGTCGCCATCGTTCCCCTTCGGTCCTCACCTCCCACCCCCGGACACGGAGATGGCCCCCAGCGGCGGGTGACGTACCCACCACCTGGGGACCATCGTCGCGCAAGCAGGCTCAGTCGAGGTAGTCGCGCAGTACCTGAGAGCGGCTCGGGTGCCGCAGCTTGCTCATCGTCTTGGACTCGATCTGACGGATCCGCTCACGCGTGACCCCGTAGACCTTGCCGATCTCGTCGAGGGTCTTGGGCTGCCCGTCGGTGAGGCCGAACCGCATCGACACCACGCCCGCCTCGCGCTCCGAGAGCGTGTCGAGCACCGAGTGCAGTTGCTCCTGCAAAAGAGTGAAGCTCACGGCGTCGGCGGGGACGACCGCCTCGGAGTCCTCGATGAGGTCACCGAACTCGGAGTCGCCGTCTTCACCCAGCGGCGTGTGCAGCGAGATCGGCTCACGGCCGTACTTCTGCACCTCGACGACCTTCTCGGGGGTCATGTCGAGTTCCTTGGCCAGCTCCTCCGGGGTGGGCTCGCGGCCCAGGTCCTGGAGCATCTGGCGCTGCACGCGGGCCAGCTTGTTGATGACCTCGACCATGTGCACCGGGATGCGGATGGTGCGGGCCTGGTCGGCCATCGCGCGGGTGATGGCCTGACGGATCCACCACGTCGCGTACGTCGAGAACTTGAAGCCCTTGGTGTAGTCGAACTTCTCGACCGCACGGATGAGACCGAGGTTGCCCTCCTGGATGAGGTCGAGGAAGAGCATGCCGCGACCCGTGTACCGCTTGGCCAGGGAGACGACCAGACGCAGGTTGGCCTCGAGGAGGTGGTTCTTGGCGTTGCGCCCGTCCTGGGCGATCCACCACAGATCCCGCTTCATCTGGGAGTCGAACTGGTCCCCGGAGTTGAGCCGCTCCTCGGCGAACAGGCCGGCCTCGATGCGCTTGGCCAGCTCGACCTCCTGTTCGGCGTTGAGGAGAGCCACCTTGCCGATCTGCTTGAGGTAGTCCTTGACGGGGTCGGCGGTGGCGCCGGCGGTGACGACCTGCTGGGCGGGGGCGTCGTCCTCGTCGTCCTCACGCAGGACGAAGCCGGACTCCTCAGTGCCCTCGGCGGGCGCCTCGGCCACCTTCTTCGTGCCGCGACCGCGACGGGCGGACTTGTCGTCGCCCTCGGTGTCGGAATCGGCGTCTGGGCCCACCACTGCGTCGTCGGTGACCTCGTCGGTGTCGGCGACGACCTCGACCTCGACCTTGAGGGCCTCCACACCGGGTTCGGCGTCGGCGAGGTCGATCTCGGTCTCGCCGACCGGCGCGTCCGGCTCGGCGGTCTTGTTCTTCGCGGAGGCGCCGGCCTTGGTGGCGGTCTTCCTGGCCGTCGTCTTCTTGGCGGCGCTCTTCTTGGCGGTCGCCTTCTTGGCCGTGGTCTTCTTCGCCGGCGTCGTCGTCGACGCCGTGGCGTCCTCGTCGGCAGCGGTGTCGGACTCGGCCTCGGGGACGTCCGTGGCGGCCGCCGTCGACCGTGCCCGACCCGCGCCGGCGGCGCTGGTGGACTTCTTGGCCGCGGTCTTGCGCGTCGTGCGCTTACGAGCACTACCGACGGCCTGGGCCGCGTGTTCGGTGTCGAGGGTGACCTGGACCCCCTGTTGCTCCAGGGCCCGGATGACCGCCTTCTGGCGGGTCGGGGTGAGTTCGGCGGCCTCGAGGGCCCCCTTCAACTCTCCGCTGTCGACGGTTCCTCGGGTCATCCCCACCTTGAGCAGGCTCTCGAGAGCGGGATGGGAGAATTCGGCAGGGAGCTTGGCCGGTGTTGCGGCCGTCTTGGAGGCATTCGCCACGGGTAACCCTGACACCTTTCAGGAGGTCATGACTGAGCCGTGAAGGCTTGGTCTGGTGGGCACCCCGATGACCGGGGAGTGATGCTCGGGCGTGGTGTCCGGGGCAGTTTCGCGGACCCGCCCGCCGTCGTCTGAACACCATTATAATTCGACGTCCGCGGTTCTCGCACGGTCGGCGTCCCGTCCGTCCCGAAATCCGGCGTCCCGAGCCGTCGGTCGGCCCCCGGGCCCGGTCCCTCAGTCCTGGGACTTCACCGCGATGACCGGGCAGTGCGCCTCCAGCAGGACGCGCTGCGCGTTCGACCCGAGCACCAGCTTGCCGATGGGCGAACGCCGCCGGAGCCCGATGACGATGCACTGGGCCCCCACCTCGTCGGCCACGTCGATGAGGTCGTCGGCCGCCTCATGTCCGTGCTCGAGGGTGCGGTCGACCACACTCACGCCCGCGGCCTCGAGATCGGTGCGCACCTGGGTCAGTGCCTCCTCGAACCGGCGCGCGGCGTCGGCATGGGGCTCGCGGCCGCTGCGGGCGGAGGTGACGAGCACCAGGTCGCAGTTGCGCAGACGGGCCTCGCGCGCCGCGTGTTCCAGGGCGGAACGACCTTCCTTGGTCGGGATGTACCCCACGACGACAGACACTCGGGCCTCCTCGACAGATCGATGGTGTGCGCCACATCACCGCACGTGGGCAACCGTAGTCGATGTGACCTCCGTCGGCATGGCCCTCCGCGGATCACGGCGGCCGGGTGTTCGTGCCCGCACCTCATGCCGCGGGGGTCGCACATCGCACCGGAGGAGCTGACCCACCAACGAGGCGAGGACGTACGTCGGATCGTGCGCGAGCGCCAGGTCGGCGGCGATGGATGCGGTGGCCCCGTCACCGGCGTCCCAGGCCCACACCGCGAGCACCGACAGGGCCGCGGCGCGCACCGGTGGAGGCGCGATGGCCGCCAGTCGGATGAGGACCGCCCGCGTGCACACCTGCTCCTCGGCCGGGTCGAGGGAGCCGGGAAGGCCCGGGAAGTGCTGCTCCTCATCGCCACCGGTCGTCGGGACGAGGCGGGCGAGCACGGCATCCCGATCGACCACGCGGGCCAGGAACGCGAGGGCGGTGACCTCGTCCCGACGTTCCGGCTCCCGATCGAGGTCGAGGAGGCGGTGCCAGGCCGCGAGTCCGTCGCGCGTACCGGGACGGCCGCGCCGGGCGACCTCGACCGCCATCGCGTCGGCGGCGGGTCCGGGGACGGGTGACAGCACGGCCGTGAGGGCGTCGCGATCCGGCAGCGGGTGCACACCCCGCCCCACGTACTCGGCCACGAGTGGCACGTCCGCCGCCGTGGGCAGCGACGTCCAGACCCGACCCGGGACGTCCCGCCAGCGGCTCCCCCGGACCTCCACCACCCGGACCACCGGCACCACCGGCCCCACCGCGTCGACGAGACCCCCAGCGCGGGCATCGCGCCGATCCGGTCGCTGTAGGCCACGACGACGACCGCGGAGGGCTGTCGGCGGTGCAGCGCCAGGACGAGCCGCGCCGTCGTGAGGTCGTCCAGTGGCGCCTCGGGCGGGATGTCGACCCGCTCGACGAGGTCGACCCGCCCCTGGCGCAGGGCGACGACGACGAGGGAGTCGTGAAGGTGGAAACCGACGTGGTAGGGCAGGAGGACGAGCAGCCCGGGAAGGGAGCAGCGGAGCGAGGGGGTCATGGGATCGACGGTGGCAGCCCGCCCGGGGTCGCGACCGGCCCTCCGCTCCGCCTGGGGATCGGCACACGACAGGGCCGCCGCGGTGGACAACCGCGACGGCCCTGGTCGTGAGAGGTGCCCGTGCCTCAGGACGAGGGGAGCGTGGTCACCGTGGCCTTGAACGGGAACTCACGGCGGACGTGCTTGGCGATCTTGTCGATGAGGTAGGCATCCAGGCCGGCGCCGATGACGCCGCCCATGAGCGGCACGCCTCGCCCGAGACGGGCGAACGTCGAGCGGCCCAGGCGGGTGATCAACCGGAACCCGACGCCCTTGTTGATCGCCATGAGGACCGCGCCGGGCATCTTCTGCGCGGCGAGGTTGGCGAGGCGGCCGCCACTGCTGTAGCCGACCTTCTTCAACAGGTCGTCGGCGTCGGCGCCCACGAGGGACAGCAGGATCGCCGAACGGACGGACTGCTGGGACAGGTCGTACCCGCGCACCGCCGCGATGGCCGCGGCCATGCGCGTGGCGAGGATGTAGAACCCGGCGACGTTGGCCGGCAGCGCCACCGGCAGGGTGACGAACCCGCCGAGGCCGGTGACGAACCCGCTCCCGGCGGCCAGTCGGGTGTGCGCACCGACGATGTCGTCGATGACCCGCTCGGGGTCGCTGCGGCGCCGGCGGGCGTCGTCGGCGATCTTCTGGGCGGAGTCGAAGGACCCCTTGCCCTCGATGCCGACCTCGAGGATGCGTTCGACGAGGCGGGACGCCTGCGCCGAGAGACCGCTCATGTCCTCCGTGGCGATCGGAGCGGGCTCGCTCTCGTTCTTACGGTCGAAGATCCCCATGTGATGTCCTCCTGGCTGAGGTGCTCGAGCTGAGATGTCGGCTGGGCGGTCGTGGGTCGACCGAGACAACCGTTTCGTGGACCATTCCCGATGCGGGCACGCCTCAAACGCTCAGGTGGCGCCGTCGGTGCCCGGGTGGGCCGGTGATCCGGCGGCCGTTCAGTGCCGCCCGCGGCGGATCTCTTCGAGGAAGGCTTCGAGTTCGGCGCCCAGTTGGTCTCCCGTGGGCAGGGATCCGGCGTCGATCGCTCCGAGCCCCTCGTGCTCCTCGCCCTCGTTCTCACCGTCTCCGAGCCGCGCCAGGCGGGCGTCGTACTGCTCCTCGAGGGCCCGCACGATCTCGGCGGCCTCGGCCGATTCGACCACCTCCGCGGCGATCGCGTGGGCACTGTCGGCAGCGGCCAGCTCGAGACCCGAGGGCGAGAGGTCGAGACCTCCGACCTCGGCGATCCGCTCGAGACCGTGTGCAGCGGCGGCCGGATAGTCGCCCTGGGCCAGGTAGTGCGGCACGTAGATGACGAAACCCACTGCGGCGCGGCCCTGCTCGCCGAGGCGGTACTCCAGGAGTCCGGACAGCGAGCCGGGTGCGTTGAGGGTGCCGAAGATGCGGGTGCCGAGGCTCCGCAGCTCGTCGGTGGTGCCGTGGACCGTGGACGACACCGGGCGGGTGTGCGGCACCGCCATGGGGATGCCGTAGAGGGTGACGAAGAGTTCGACCGACAGGGCCTTCGCCAGGGCGGTGACGGCCTCGACGACGCGCTCCCACTGGTAGTCGGGCTCGGGGCCCCACAGCAGGAAGAACGGCGTGCCGGAGTCGTCGACGAGCCGGTACAGGGCCAGCGAGGGGTCGGTGTACCCCGTGTAGCGGTCCTGGGAGAAGGTCATGACCGGGCGCCGGGCGCGGTAGTCGATGAGCTGATCCACGTCGAAGGTCGCCACGACCGTGTGGTCGAGCGTGCGCAGCAGGTGTTCGACCAGCAGACGCTGGGTGTGACCGGCGTCGATGAAACCTCCGAGAGCCACGACCAGCGTGGACGCCCGCAGATCGGCCAGATCCGTGTCGGTTTCCAACCTGAAGAGTGCTGAGGGATCCTGCACCGGGGTCTCCTTCCCATGGTTCTGCGTGGTCAACGCTTCGTCGACCCCCACGATTCCCGATGATCGGCGCGACGGTCCCCCGGCGCGTGGCGCGCTCAGCCGAGGTGAGCGTCCTCGACGGCGTCCATGGCCTTGTAGATCCGCTTCTCCGACACCGGATGCGCGGTCCCCAGCGCCGGCGCGAACAGGCTGACGCGCAGCTCCTGGACCATCCATCGCAACGCCCGCACGTCGTCGGCGTCGCGCTCGATCTCCGGCAGCGCCTCCACGACCTTGCGGCGTTCGGCCTCGACGGTGCGGACGACCTCGAGCCGCTGCGCGTCGCGCCAGGGCTCCAGCGGTGCCTTCTCGAGGCGCACGAGCATCCCCTGCAGGTAGCGCGGCAGGTGCCGCAGCTGCGCGGCTCCGGTGTCGGCGACGAACCCCGGGCGGATGAGGTCGGCCGCCTGCGCGGTGAGGTCCTCCTTGAGTGCCGCCAGGTCGGCGGTGCTCGGCCGCATCGCATCGAGGGCGAGACGGACGGCCAACGCCCGGTCCAGCGCGGGGTGCAGGCTCTCGACGATGTCCACGACGGTCGGCACGATCTCGCGACGGACCGCGGCCAGGGCGTCGTCGAACTGCTCTGGAGTGCGGATCATCTCGGCGCCGGCCGCCGCGAGTCGGCGGGCCGCGATGGCATCGACCGCCGCGGCGAGCACGTCGTCGAGCAACGCCTGCACCCCGCCGTGCGGGTTGTTGCCCAGGGCGAGCTTCTGCGTGTTCGTCAGCAGCCCGAGGATCCGCTGCCACGGCACGGTCGTGTTGAGCAGGATCAACCGTCGCAGTCCGAGACGGGTCGCCGCGACCTGCTCGGCCCGCCCCGCCAGCACCTGCACGGCCACGGAGTCGCCCTGGTCGACCAGCGCCGGGAATCCCTGCACATCGCGCTTGCCGACCCGGCGTTCGAAGACGGCCGGCAGCTCGGTGAGGTCGAAGGTCGTGAGACCGGCGCGTTCGACGTCGCCGGCGGCCTTGGCCATCGTCGAGCGGACCTGAGGGGCGAGGTCGGCCTGCAGGTCGGCGAGGTCCTTGCCCTCGCCGAGCCGCCGCCCGCGCGGGTCCTCCACGCGGAAGGTCATCCGCAGGTGGTCGGGCACGCGGGTGACGTCCCACTCCCCCACCGGCACGCGGTGACCGGTGCGGATGTAGAGCGCCCGCCCGAGTTCCTCGACCAGCGGCACCCCCGCCGCCATCTCCGCCTCGTCGGCCTCCGCCAGCGCCGCCCGCGCATGGTCGGGCGTGGGGACGAAGTGCTTGCGGGTCGCCTTGGGCAGGCTCTTGAGCAGGGCGGTGGCGAGTTCGGACCGCAGACCGGGCACCTGCCAGTCGAACCCCTCCTCACTCACCTGGTTGAGCTGTTCGACGGGGATGTGGACGGTCACGCCGTCGGCGTCGGCGCCGGGTTCGAACTGGTAGGTGAGCCGCAACCGCAGGTCACCCTGGACCCACTCGTGGGGGTAGTGGGTGGCGTCGATCTCGTCGGCGTCGTCGGAGACGAGGAAGTCCTCGGTGAACGTGAGCAGCTCGGGTCGGCGGCGCCGTTCCTTCTTCCACCAGGCGTCGAAGTGCGCGCCGGAGACCACGGTCGCCGGGATGCGCTGGTCGTAGAACTCGAAGAGGGTGTCCTCGTCGACGAGGATGTCGCGCCGGCGTGCCCGGGACTCGAGTTCGGCGAGCCTGGCCACGAGTTTGCGGTTGTCGTGGAAGAAGCGGTGGGGGTGTCCCAGTCCTCCTCGACCAGGGCGTGGCGGATGAACAGGGCCCGCGAGGTCTCGGGGTCGATCGACCCGTAGCCCACCTGGCGGTCGGTGACGAGCGGCACCCCGTAGAGCGTGACCCGTTCGGTCGCGACGGCGCCGGCCCGCTTACGGCTCCAATGGGGTTCACTGTAGGAGCGCTTGAGCAGGTGCGCACCTGCCTGCTCGATCCAGGCCGGATCGGTCTCGGCGTTGGTGCGGGCCCACAGGCGGGTGGTCTCGACGAGCTCGGCGCTCATGACCCACTCGGGTGAGCTGCGGCGCAATGCCGACCCGGGCTGGATCGCGAACCTGGCCCCGCGGGCGCCGAGGTACTCCCTCTTGTCCCGGTCGTACAGCCCGATCTGGGAGAGCAGGCCCGTGAGAAGCGCGCGGTGCACCTGGTCGGAGGTGGCGGGCCGGGAGTTCGGTTCGAGGTCGAGTTCGCGCATCGTCGTGGTGAGCTGGCCGACGAGGTCCTGCCATTCACGGATGCGCAGGTAGTAGAGGTACTCGTTCTTGCACATGCGCCGGAACGCGCTGCCGGAGAGCTCCTTCTGCTGCTTGCGCAGGTACTTCCACAGGTTGAGCAGGGTGACGAAGTCGGACTTCTCGTCCTTGAACCGGGCGTGCTGCTGGTCGGCCTGCGCCTGCTTCTCCAGTGGCCGTTCGCGGACGTCCTGGATCGACAGGGCCGCGACGATCGTCATGACCTCGCGCAGGGCGCCTTCATCGACGGCGGCGAGCATCATGCGGGCCAGGCGTGGGTCGACGGGAAGGCGGGCGATGCGGCGGCCGACGTCGGTGAGGCGCCGGCGCGGGTCCTTCTCCTCGGGGTCGATGGCGTGCAGCTCGTGGAGCAGTCGCAGGCCGTCGGTGACCATGCGGGAGTCCGGCGCCTCGACGAAGGGGAATCTGGCGATGTCGCCGAGGCCGAGGGCTGTCATCTGCAGGATGACGGAGGCGAGGTTGGTGCGCAGGATCTCGGGGTCGGTGAACTCCGGGCGGGCGTCGTGGTCCGCCTCGGAGTAGAGGCGGATGGCGATGCCGTCGGAGACCCGGCCGCACCGACCCGAACGCTGGTTGGCGCTGGCGCGGCTGATCGGCTCGATCGGCAGACGTTGGACCTTGGTGCGCTGGCTGTACCGGCTGATCCGCGCGGTGCCGGCGTCGACGACGTACCTGATGCCGGGGACGGTGAGCGAGGTCTCGGCGACGTTGGTGGCCAGCACGACCCGCCGCCCGGAGTGCCGGGAGAAGACGCGGTGCTGCTCGGCGGCCGAGAGGCGTCCGAACAGCGGCAGGATCTCGGTGCCGGGCAGGTTCATGCCTTCGAGGGCGTCTGCGGCGTCGCGGATCTCCCGCTCCCCGGACAGGAACACGAGGATGTCCTCGCCGCTGCCCTCACGGGCCCGTTCGGCTGCGCCGCCCTCGGTCCACAGCTCCTCGACGGCCTCGCAGATGCCGGTGACCTGGTCGATCTCGGTCTCGACGTCCGGCTTGCCGGGGGTCTTGGCCGGTTCGACGCGCACCAGGGGGCGGTAGCGGATCTCGACCGGGTAGGTGCGCCCGGAGACCTCGATGATCGGGGCGGGCTTCCCGTCGCGGTCCGTGAAGTGGGCGGCGAACCGTTCGGGGTCGATCGTGGCGGAGGTGACGATCACCTTGAGGTCGGGCCGGCGCGGCAGCAACTGCTTGAGGTAGCCGAGGACGAAGTCGATGTTGAGGCTGCGTTCGTGGGCCTCGTCGATGATGATCGTGTCGTATCGGCGCAGGTCACGGTCGCGTTGGAGCTCGTTGAGCAGGATGCCGTCGGTCATCACCTTGACGAGCGTGTCGCGCGTGGACTCGTCGGTGAACCGCACCTGGTAGCCGACCTGCTTGCCGAGGTCGACATCAAGTTCCTCGGCCAGCCGCTCGGCGACCGACCGCGCAGCGATACGCCGGGGTTGGGTGTGCCCGATCTGCCCGGCGATACCGCGGCCCAGTTCGAGGCAGACCTTGGGGATCTGCGTCGTCTTACCCGAGCCGGTCTCGCCGGCGATGATGACGACCTGGTGGTCGCGGATCGCGGCCGCGATGTCGTCCTTGACCGCGCTGACCGGCAGATCGGGGTAGGTGATCGCCGGGACGCTCGCCGCGCGCGCAGCGAGGCGCTTCTCACGGGCGACGCGGCGCGCCTCGCGCTCCTCGGGGGTCGGTGGCGGTCGGTCCTGACGCCGGTCACCCTGCTGGTTGCGGCGGTTCGGGCGTGGTCCGCGACCTCGTCCCCGCTCGCGCTGGTCGGGTCGCTGCTCGCGCTGGTCGGGTCGCTGCTCGCCCTGGTCAGGTGGTTGCTCGCCCTGACGCTCGCCCTCGCCCTGGGGCCGGCGCGGTCGACCTCGCCTGCCGCGTCCGCGGCGTCCCTCCCCCTGCGCGACACCCTCGCGGCCGGTGCCTCCGGCGTCCGGGGGTGTCGCGCTCGCCGGCCGCGGTCGGGCGGGCCGGGGAGGTTCGGGCGTGGGCGATTCGGACACGCCTTCCAGGATACGGGCGGGCGTCCACCGGGTTTTTCACGCGGCGAAGGGTGGTGGCCGGCGGACGGGGCGAGCGGACCGGCAGTCGTAGGGTGAGGCGATGAGTGGGGTCCACGTGTCGCTCGTCGCCGTGCAGGAGGACGTGCTGGCGAAGCTGGTGGCCGTGGCTGTGTCCGACGCCTGCGCCGACGAGGTCACCGCCCCGATGACGCCGGGAGAGGCATGGACGGCCGAGCGGGTCGCGTGGCTCGAGGACTACCACCGGGCGTGCAGAGCCGGGCTGGACTCCCCTGTCGGCGAGGCCACGTGGGCCGTCATCCACGAGGGCGCGCCGGTAGGCGCCGTGCGCCTGAAACGGACCGATGAGCCGTCCACGCTGGAGACGGGGATCTGGCTGGCGCAGAACGTCCGCGGGCAACGCCTGGCCGAGGCCGCCCTGACGCTGGTGCTCGCCAGAGCCAGGGCTTGCGGGGCGGCGTCGGTGAGAGCCGAGACATCGGCCACGAACACCCCGGCGCGAGCGCTGCTCGATCGGCTCGGCTTCGTGTCCGCCGAGCCCGACAGGAATGGTCGAGTCAGCGCTCGATGCGACCTGGACCCGGCCTTCCCCGGCTGACGTTCCCTGACATCCACGACGTCCACGACGTCCACGGACGGAGGTTCCACCTCAACGCCCCAAATGCTTCCGGGCGGGGAGGCGACGGCGGCGGTCAGAAGGGTGGGGGTCCGGGGTCGGTGCCGTCCCAGCCGGGACGCGCCGTCGATGAGGCGTCGCTGCTGCGCCGTGGGCGGGGTGCGCGGATGAAGAACCCGGGCCTGGGAGCCTCGCCGACGAGGGGTCCGCGTGCGTCGGCGCGGGGTTCGACGCGCGCCCGCGCGCCGTCGCGCTCGCGCTGGTGTGTGCGGGCGCGGCGGTGTGCGCGGCGGTGCTCGCTCTTGCGCTTGCGTTGCTGCTCAAGCTTCTGTTCGCGTCGTTGTTCGCGTTCGCGGGCTGCGTCGCGTTGTGCGTTGCGGGCCAGGGCGATGAGGATCGCTCCTCGTTGCTGCCACGCCGCTGCGTCAGGGTCTTGTCCGTCGATGGGCACGCTGGCGCGGGCTGGTGGGTCGCGGTAGTCATGCGGTCGGGTGACATACGTTCGACCGGCCTTGGTGGTCCAGGTGATGTCGCCGTTGATGCCCGGCTCCCTGGTGCTTCTCCAGCGGCGGTGGGTCTTGTGGTTGTGTCCCCGCCGGTTCTTGGCCGACACGTTGGACTCACTGGAGGGACCGCCGGCGTGGAAGTCGACGTCGTGATCGAGCCTGTCAAGTTGTCTGTGTAAGTGACCTGGGTCTCATGGGGTGTTACAGGTAGGGGTTGATGCGGTCGGGATAGATCAGGGCGAGCTCTCCCAGGGCGGCTTTCCAGCCTTGGATGACGGAACCCTCGACGAGCTTGCCGGGCGCCTTGCGGGGAGTTCCTCTGGGGGCGCCGGCTTCCTTGGCGCGTTCACGGGCCCGCTTGTCCTCGATGTTGCGGATGGCCAGCCACAGCAGCTTGATCGCGGCCGTGTCGCTGGGGAAGTGGCCGCGGTTCTTGATGATCTTGCGTAGCTGGTAGTTGAGCGACTCGATCGAGTTGGTCGTGTAGATGACCTTCCTCAACGCCGGCCCGAACGCCAGGAACGGGGTGAACCGCTCCCATGCGTTCTCCCAGGAGGCCACGGCGGCGGGGTACTTCTTGCTCAGGTTCGAGTCGGCGAACGCGGTCAGCGCCATCAACGCCGCGTCCTCGTTCGCGGCGGTGTAGATCGGACGCAGCATCGCCGCGACGGCCTTGCGGTCGGTGTAGGAGACGAACCGCATCGAGGCCCGGATCAGGTGCACGACGCACGTTTGGACCATCGCGCGGGTCCAGGTCGCCTCGATCGCCTCGGGGAAGCCGGTCAGACCGTCGCAGCAGACGATCAGCACGTCCTTGACGCCGCGGTTGGCCAGCTCCGCGCACACCGAGGCCCAGAACTTCGCGCCCTCGACGGCTTGGACCCAGATGCCCAAGACGTGCTTGACGCCATCCAGGTCCACGCCGACAGCGATGTGCGCAGCCCGGTTGGCCACGTGCGCGCCGTCACGGATCTTCACCACCAGCGCGTCGAGGTAGATCACCGGGTAGAACGCCTCCAACGGCCGCGTCTGCCACGCGGTGACCTCCTCGGCCACGGCGTCGGTCACGTTGCTGATCGTCTCGTGGGACAGCTCAGTGCCCAGCGTCGCAGCCAGATGATGCTGGATGTCGCGGATGGTCATCCCGCCCGCGTACAGCGAGATGATCATGTCCTCCAGTCCACCCAGACGCCTTGCGCCCTTGGGCACCAACGACGACGCGAAGGTGGAGTTACGATCCCTCGGCCGGTCCAAGCCGACGTCCCCGACCTCGGTCCCGACCGTCTTCGGGGTCGTGCCGTTGCGCGAGTTGCCCGAGCCGTTCCCACCCGGGTCGCCCTTCTCATACCCGAGGTGGTCGGTCAGCTCGGCCTGCATGCCCCGCTCGAGGACTGCCTTGATCATCTCGGGCAGGAATCCGCCCTCACCCGTCAGCGACAGGCCCCGCTCGTCGGTGGCGGCCATCAGCTTGTCGAGCATCTCGTCGTCGAAGAACTCACGACGCAACTGACGCGCTTCAGGCTCCTGCCCGGGCTCGTCGCTCTTCTTCGGCTTGGTCATAGCCATAGTCAATCTCCTTCAGGTGGGAGACCCCTCGCTTACACAGACCATCTGACACCCCCTCGTGATCGGTGTCGCACCGTGACGCGGGTCGCATCGATCCCGGAACGCGGGAGTGCCGATCCCGGGCCAGGATCCGCTCACGCAGGTCACCGGTGATCTCATACCGCTCGGTGCTCAACTCCGTCATCATCCCGGTGGTCGGGTCGGTGACCAGGCGTCGCCACACCGATCCCCGACTCAACGCCAGATCACGCACCGCGAACGCGGGCAGGTGCTCCTCCCGCCCCCGCAGGTCCACCGTCCCCGGGGCATCGTTCACACCCAGCAGGGAGGCGGCCGAGACCACGACAGTGACGTGTGCCGGGGGAAGCTCCCCACCGAACAATGGACGGCCCTCGGGGGTGATCTGGCCGTCGATGAGCAGGTCCAGGCCGATGTCGGAGCGCAACTGCGTCAGCGTGCGGGAGTCGCCCTCGCGGCGCAGGCGGCGGGCGATGTCGTCGACGCGGGTGAATGCGGCGGTGATGCGTCCGGCGTGCCGGTCAGGGTCATGGTTCCGTCGGCGTCGGGGTTGATCACCGCCCACGCGTCCCGACGCGCGATCGCGTCTTCGTGCCGCTGCCGGGAGGTGGTGACCGCGGCGACGGCGCGTCCCAGACGCCAGGAGAACACCGACTGCGGCACCTCCAACCCACCCGAATCCCCACCCGGCCCAGGGATGTACGGCGCCAGGACCTTCTCCACGATCCTGCGCATCCGACCCGAGTCCACCTCACTGGTACGGGTGGACACCTGCACGGCCCGCGACCAACTCATCCGCCCCGCAGCCAAAGCCTCACGCACGGGGGTGAAGCGTTCCCATTCCCGCGCCATCCGCACCCGCGTCTCAGCAGCGCGCTGACCGGCGCCGGTGGCCAACGCGACCTCATCGACCACCGCCTCCCGCACCCCGACCACCACCAACGTCCGAGTCCTACTCAGCGCGTCACGGTCCCGCTCGTCCAACTCCGCCAGCGCCTCACGCTCCCGACGCCGCGCCAACTCCTCGACCACCGCGATCCCCCGCGCCTCGATCCACGCCTTCATCCGCTCATGGGTCTCCAGCTCGACCAACAACTCCTCATCACCGAGCTCGGCGAAGGTCCCCGACGGCACCGGCACACCCACACCCCACGCATCAGGCGGTGTCAGTACCGCCTGCAAGGATGAGGACTCAGCCACGAGAAGACCTTTCATGGGAGGGTTGATCGCATATATGTATTTTACAACACCTGTTCGTATCTGACTACCCCTGACAGCTCTTCTGCGGGAGTTTCCATCCCACGGATCCGCGCAGCAGCTTTGCCGCTCGGCCGCAGCCACACACCTCAACGGATCGGGCGCCCCTGCTCTCGACGAACCCCTCACAACCTCGCCACCCGACGACAGCAAGACCGGGCACCTCCGATCTCGCCTCGACCATCTCCTCTTCGCCGACCTGCGCTTCTCCTACGGCCACCAGCCGGCACGAGGACACGGACGGCCATCGCCGGGATCTGCGCATGCCCGTCAGCACTTCTCGACGGACCGCGCGGGACACTCCCCGCGTCAGCGTCGCGGCAGCACGACGATCGCGTCGCCGACGGGGCGTTCGCCGGTGGCGTCCGACGGGCTGGTCCGCATGGCGCCGCCGGCCACGAGCGCCGTCGAACCGCCGCCGTCGAGGTTGAGGGCCTCGCGCATCCCCAGTGCCCGGGCGACCGCCGCCGTCTCGGGGATCGAGAGGCCCAGGTGGCCGACCTGCCGGCCGTCGGAGGCGACGAGGATCGTGCGGCCGCGGGCGTCGGTGCCGGCGAAGGTGCGCGGGTTGCGCTGCAACACCCAGCCGTAGTCGAAGCTCGGGTTGGCCACGGCAGCCTGGTTCATGCCGTCCCGCTTCTGGGTGATGCGCGTCCGCCCTGCCTTGACCAGCAGCGGCCCGCCGTTGATGACGGCCTGGTCCTGACGCAGTCCGATCGGGTCGCCGGTCTCATCGGTCATCGTCGTGGTGACCGGCACGCGGTCTCCTACCCGCAGCCCGGCGAGTGCTGCCGCGGCATCGCCGGTGGCCTGCACCGACCGCTGCCCCTTGAGCAGCGCGGTTCCCCGTGCGGCGTGGTTGGCGACGACGCGACCCCGGCGGTCGAGGACGACCTCCCGACCCTCACCCTTCGGGGTCGTGGCGCCGAAAGCCTCAGTCATCAGGACGAGTTCGGCGTCGTCGGTGCACGTGACGTCGTGGCGGGGTGCGTCCGTCGGGGTGTCACCCGTGCCGCCGCAGTTGCGGACGAGGCCAGGCACACGGTTGATCCCGTCGAGGACGTGGGCACCGGTGCCGGTGCGGATCTGACCGGTCCAGCCGGGCCGGAAGACGGTCGTGTTGCGGGCCTTGGCGTCCAGGGCGAGGGCGGGCCGACCGGCGACGGCCTCGGAGACGACCCGCCCGTCGTACGCGGCGATACCGGCGGGGTCACCCTCCGCACCGGCCTTCGGGTCCATGACGAAGAACCCCGCGTTGATCGCGGCCGTCGCACCGGTCAGGCGCGCGAGTTCGCTGGTCGTCTCACGCTTTTCGAGGTCGGGTCCGTAGGTGCCGGTCAGCCGGCCACGGAACGTCGCCGGGTCGATCGTGAGGACCGAGAACGTCCACGGTCCGGCCGCCGACGTCCCGCCGTCCCACCCGGTGTACCAGGACCGACCCGTGAATCCGGCCGCCTTCAGTGCGGCGACGACGGCGTCGGCGCCCGCCTTGTCGGCGTGCGTGGCCGTGAGGCGCGCCCGAGCACCGATGACTCCGTCCGCGACGTCGGCCGCACCGATCTGCCGGACCTCCTCGGCCTCGGCCGCGAACCCGGCCGCCGAGAGCCGGGCGGCGAACGCCTGCGCGGACTCCGCGTCCTGCACGGACCGGGCCGGGGCATCCGGGTCCGGGCTGGTGACGGAGCTGGGGATGGACATCTCGACGACCCACCGCGAGGAGCCGTCGGCCTTGCCACGGGTGATCGTCGTCAGCGTCACACCCCGCTGGAGGGTCTCCGTGGAGCGGGTCTCCGACAGCCCGGGCCGGCCCAGCGGAAGTTCACCGCGGGAGTACCGATCACTGTGGACAGCCTCCGACGACGTCGCGAGGCCCACCCCCTGGGCGAACCCGGCCGTGGGAACGCTCAGGACGACGGCGAGGGGCAGGACGGCGGCGGCTGCGCGGCGGCGAGGGGCGGTCATGAGGGAAAACTTAGGTCCGACAGTCCATCTCGAGCAGAGCCCGACGGTGAACGGCAAGCGAAGGAATGGTCACGCGACAGGACCTGCCGCAGCCACGCCCTCAGCCACGTGCAGCCATGCCGACGGCCACGACGGCATCGACATGGTCGCGATCACGACCACTTCCCTGCCATCTGACCTGCTAGCTGACCCACCATCTGACCCGCCGGCCGAGTCCCCCGCCGCCTCAGTCGAGCTTCACGTCTCCGAACCAGGGCTTCGTCGCGGCGTCCCACGTGCCGCCCTTCTTCGCCATCGTCAGCCACGTGTCGACGTACTCCTTGAACACGACGTCGCCGCGGGGCAGCAGGTAGGCCTTACCGAAGTAGTCGAAGGGCTTGTCGGGGTGGACCGCGCAGAGTTCGGGGTGGGTCTTGGCCACCCACACCGTCTCGGAGGCGTCCGTGGTCATGACGTCGGCCTTGCCCGCGATGATCTGGTCGAAGATCGTGTTGTTGTCGTCCCAGCGGATGATCGTGCCCTGGGGGTAGTTCTTGTCCGCGAACTTCTCGTTCGTGCCGCCGACGGGCGTGATCGACCGGACCCCGGGCTGGTTGATCTCCTCGATCGTGTCGTACTTCTCGACGTTCTCGCACAGCGTGATCGGCGTCTTGCCCTCTTCGATGATGGGCGCGGAGAAGAAGGCGCGCTGCGCGCGGGCGGTGTTGATCGAGATGCCGCCGACGGCGATGTCACAGCGGTTGATGGCGTCCTGCATCAGCGTGGGCCAGGACGTCTTCACCCACTCGATGTCCACCTCCAGGCTCGCCGCGAGGTCCTTCGCCATCGTGATGTCGATACCGGTGTACTGCTTCGTCGTGGGGTCGAGGTAGGTGAAGGGCCGGTAGTCACCCGTCGTGCACACCGTCATGGTTCCCGCCGCGCGGATCTCGTCCAGCCGCGAGGACGGCCCGAGGTGGTGCGGCGCGGGCTGCGTGGGAGCGGCCGTCGGCGAGGCCGCCGGTGACGGCGAACCGGTCGAACCGACCGACACCAGGTCGGCGTTCTGCGCGGCGCAACCCGCGGCGGGCGTGATCGCAACGGCGGTGAGCAGCGCGGTGATTCGGGTACGCACGGTCATCTCGACTCCTTCGGCGAGCAGGGTGGGCGCCACCCTGACCGGGCCCGGACCCCGAGCGGGTCGAACCGCGTAGGAGGATGGGTGAAACCCCCAGCGAAGGAGAACCCGATGATCATCATCAACGTCAAGTTCCCCGTGAAGCCCGAGCACGCGGACGCGTGGCCCGAGATCTCGCGCCCCTTCACGCAGGCGACGCTCGCGGAGCCGGGCAACCTGTGGTTCGAGTGGTCCCGCAGCGTCGAGGACCCGAACACCTACGTGCTCATCGAGGCGTTCGAGGACGACGGCGCCGAGCCGCACGTGACATCCGAGCACTTCACGCAAATGCAGGCCGAGTTCCCGCAGTACCTCTCGGCGACCCCGCAGATCATCAACGCCCAGATCGACTCCGAGGGCTGGGGACCGATGGGCGAGCTCAGCGTGGAGTGAGTACCGCCCCGCAGTCTGGCATCACAGAACGCATCGCAGACGGAACCGGAACGGTCGTGATCACGACCGTTCCGATTCCATTTGCGATGCGCGTGTGGCCGGGATTACAGACCGGCGAGCAGTGCTCCGGGGCGTTCGACGCAGTCGGCGACGTAGCGGAGGAATCCGCCGGCCACTCCCCGTCGCAGACGCGGTGGTCGAAGCTCAGCGACAACTGGGTCACCGGACGGACGGCGAGCGCACCGTCGACGACCCATGGCTTGGCGATGATCCGCCCGACGCCGAGCATGCCTGCCTCGGGGTGGTTGATGATCGGCGTCGAACCGTCCACGCCGTACACGCCGTAGTTGTTCAGCGTGAACGTGCCACCGGTCATGTCGGCTGGAGCGAGCGTGCCGGCGCGGGCCTTCTCGGTGACCTCGCGGATGGCGGCGGCGAGCTGCTCGGTCGTCATCGCCTCGGCGCCGTGGACGACGGGCACGACCAGCCCTCGAGGACCCTGAGCGGCCAGCGACAGGTTGACGTTGCCGACCCGCACGATCTCGTTCGCCTCGAGGTCGACGCGGGCGTTGAGCTCGGGGAACCGCACGAGGCCCGCCACGACGATCCGCGCCATCAACGCCAGGTAGCCGATCCTCGCGTCGGGCACGCAGGCCTTGAGGTCGTCCTTGACCGAGCGCAGACCGGTGGCGTCCACGTCGACCCACGTCGTGGCGTCGGGGATCTCCCGACGAGACCGGCTGAGCCGATCGGCGATCGCCTTGCGGATGCCGGTGATCGGGATGCGCTCGTCGGACAACCCGCCGCGTCCCGAGGTGCCACCGGAGCCCGACTCCGCCCACGTCCCGCCCGTCCCCGACTGCTGCGGCGGGGTGGCCGCGGCCGACGAGGCACGCTCACGAGCCTCCTCGACGTCGCGGCGGGTGATGATCCCGCCGGGAGCGCTGGGGGCAACCGTGAACAGATCGATCCCATACTCCCGGGCGAGCTTTCGGACGAGCGGCGAGATGACCCGCACGGCCTCCCCGGACGCGAACCCGGCTCCCGCGGCGCCCCACTCTCGCCGAGACCGCCGCCTATAACCGGCGGTTTCGGCGCGCTCTCAGTGAGCCCGTCACTCTCGCCGAGACCGCCGCCTATAGGCGGCGGTTTCGGCGCACTCGTCGTTGCGTTGTCGGTGGGTCGGTGACGGCCCACCCGGCGGCGGCGAGTGCGCTTCTCCTCGGACGTGCCGTACCCGATGAGCACGTTGCCGGAGCCGGCGCGCTCCTCGTCCATCCGTTCCTCGGTGCGCGGCCCGCGCTCGGTGCCCTTCTCCACCCGCGCAGAGGCTCCACCGCCCTGCGGAGCGTCGGCCCCACCGACCTCGACGGAGATCAGCGGCTTCCCGACGTCGAGAACCTGCCCGGCCTCGACGTGCAGCGTCGCGACGGTCCCGGCGAACGGGCACGGCAGGTCCACCTGGGCCTTGGCGGTCTCGACCACGGCGATGACCTGGTCGACGACCACGACATCACCGACGGCGACCTCCCAGGAGATGACCTCGCCCTCGGTCAGCCCCTCCCCGAGGTCGGGCAGGTGGAAGGTGCGTGCGCTCATCGGCCGACCTCCGCGCGGGTCACGCTCGGCAGCCACCGGTCGTCGGGCTCGTCGTCCCACTGCAGGCGGGCCACGGCGTCGAGCACGCGGTCGACACCGGGCAGGTGACGCTGTTCGAGCTTGGGCGGCGGGTACGGGATGTCGAGACCCGCGACCCGCAGGACGGGCGCCGCGAGGCTGTGGAACGCGCGCTCCTGCACCCGCGCCGCGATCTCGGCACCGACACCGGCGAATCCCTGCGCCTCCTGGACGACCACGCAGCGCCCCGTGCGGCGCACCGACTCGATCACCGTCTCGTCGTCGTAGGGGTTGATCGAGCGCAGATCGACGACCTCGACGTTCCAGCCCTCCTCGAGCGCGGCCTCGGCCGCCTCCAGCGCGACCGGGACGCTCGGGCCGTACGCCACCAGCGTCGCGTCGGTGCCGGGCCGGCGGATCACGGCCTGCCCCACCGGCGTGCCACCACCAGCGGCCAGCGCATCCAGGTCCACGTCGTCCTTGGACCAGTACAACCGCTTGGGCTCCATGAAGATCACCGGGTCGGGATCGTCGATCGCCGCCCGCAGCATCGTGTACGCGTCCTCGACCGTCGCCGGGGTGTACACGCGCAACCCCGGCGTGTGCGCGTAGTACGCCTCCGAGGAGTCGCAGTGGTGCTCGACGCCTCCGATGCCGCCGGCGTAGGGGATGCGGATGACCATCGGCATGGGCAGCGCTCCCCGCGTGCGGTTGCGCATCTTGGCGACGTGGCTCGTGATCTGCTCGAACGCCGGGTAGGCGAAGGCGTCGAACTGCATCTCGACGACCGGCCGCATGCCCGACATGCACAGCCCGACGGCGAACCCGATGATCCCGGACTCGGCCAGCGGTGTGTCGAAACAGCGGTCGTCGCCGTGATCGCGCGCGATGCCGTCGGTGATCCGGAAGACACCGCCCGCGACACCGACGTCCTCACCGAAGATGAGCACCCGGTCGTCGGCGACGACGGCGTCGCGCAACGCCCGGTTGAGCGCGGAGGCGAAGGTGACTGCTCCAGCGGCCATGTCAGGCGTCCTCTCCGGTGGTCACGGAGGCATGAGCGTCGCGCTCGGCCTCGATCTCCTCGCGGACCATCGACCGCTGCTCGACCAACTGCGCCGTCGGCGCCGCGTACACGTTCTCGAACAGCGACTCCGGGGACGGCTCGACTTCGGCGTTCATCCGGTCGCGCAGGTCCGCCGCGGTTCGCTCGCCCTCGGCGGCGTAGGACTCGGCGAGCTCGTCGTCGAGTGCCCCGACCGAACGCAGGTAGGTCTCGAGACGCTCGAGCGGGTCCTTCTGCAACCAGGGCGCCACCTGGTCGGCGGTGCGGTAGCGCGTGGCGTCGTCGGCGTTGGTGTGCGCCTCCATGCGGTAGGTGTGCAGCTCCACCAGCACCGGCCCCTTGCCCGAGCGGGCCCAGTCGACGGCCTTGCCGACGACGGCCAGCACGGCGAGCGCGTCGTTGCCGTCGACCTGCTCGCACACGACTCCGTAGCCGATCCCCTTGTACGCCAGGCTCGGAGCCGCGGTCTGCTTCTCCAGCGGCACCGAGATCGCCCAGCCGTTGTTCTGCACGACGAAGACCACGGGCGCCTTGAAGACGGCGGCGAAGTTGAGGGCCTCGTGGAAGTCGCCCTCGCTGCTGGCGCCGTCGCCGATGAAGGCCAGGGCCACGGAGTCGCGTCCCTGCCGGGCGTCCCCGTAGGCGACACCCGCCGCGTGGAGGAGCTGGGTCGCGAGCGGGGTGCACTGGGCCGCGGTGTGGGTGGCCATCGGGTCGTACCCGCAGTGGGCGTCACCGCGCAGGAGCGTGAGGACCTCGACGGGGTCGATGCCGCGGGAGACCAGCGCCACCGAGTCGCGGTAGGTCGGGAAGAACCAGTCGTCCTCCCGGATCTTCATGACCGACCCGACCTGGCAGGCCTCCTGACCGCGCGAGCTGGGGTAGACCGCTAGCCGGCCCTGACGGGTCAGGGCACTGGCCTGCACGTCGAACCGCCGCCCGATCACCATGCGCCGGTAGCACTCGAGGGCCTCCGTATCGGAGGGGGCCACGTAGTCGTCGGTGACGGGCTCGACACGCTGCCCGTGCTCGTCGAGGAAGCAGACCGGGGTAGGTGCGGGGATGAGGCCCTTCTGGAACGGCGCCTCGACCTCCTCGGGCGCCACTTGCACGGCGGCCTTGGCGGCGCGTGCGTTCGCGGCCTTGCGGGTGGGAGCCATGCGGCCTCCTCGCGGGTGGTGCCGACGACGACGTCGACAGGCGTGAGTGTTCGACCGATGGTCCCGCGCACCGTACGCTCGGCTCAAGTCATCCCGTGATCACGAGACGAACGGCCGCATGGAGGCGCTTCGATGAACACACCGTCCAATCCGCCGGAGATCCTCGACGACATCGATCGACGGATGGTCACCGCCCTCGTCGACGACGGTCGCCTCTCGATGCGGTCCCTGGCCGAGCGCGTGCACATCAGCCGGGCCGGCGCCTACTCCCGCCTGGATCGTCTACTGACCTCCGGCGTCGTCACCGGCTTCTCCGCCCGGGTCGATCCCGCCCGCGCGGGCCTGTCGACCAGCGCGTACGTCTCGCTGTCCATCGCCCAGGACGCCTGGCGCGAGATCCGCACCCACCTGCGGAGCGTCCGCTACGTCGAACACGTCGCCCTGGTCGCGGCCGACTTCGACGTGCTCGTCCTCGTCCGCACCCCCGACAACGCGACCCTGCGCGACGTCGTCCTCGAAGAACTGCAGGCCATCCCCGGAGTCCGCGCCACCCGCACCTGGCTGATCTTCGCCGACGAGGACGGCCCCGGCGCCTGGACCGACGACCCGCGCGACCCGCACCCGAACGGATAGGAGAAGCCCGACCGACCCGAGCCACACGCCGAGACCGCCGCCTATAGGCGGCGGTCTCGGCGCGGACGGGTCGGCATCGTCATCGAGCGCCCAGACCGCCGCCTATAGGCGGCGGTCTCGACGGGACTCGTCGGTGGTGCTCCCCGGACACCCGAGGCCGGCGGGTCAGCGCTTGGCGGCGGCGAAGCCCAGGTCGAGGTCGGCGATGATGTCGTCGATGTGCTCCAGGCCGACGGCCAGGCGCACCAGGCCGGGGGTCACGCCCGCGCCGAGGCGGTCCTCGTCGCTGCCCTGGCTGTGCGTGGTCGAGGCGGGGTGGATGACGAGACTGCGCACGTCGCCGATGTTCGCCACGTGGCTGTGCAGCACGGTCGCGTCGACGAACGCCTTGCCGGCGTCGATCCCGCCGGCGATCTCGAACGACAGGACCGCGCCGGATCCCTTCGGCACGTACTTCTCGGCGCGCTCCTGCTCCGGGTGACCGGGCAGCGAGGCGTAGTTGACCTTCTCGACCTGCGGGTGGTTCTGCAGGTAGTCGGCGACCTTGCGCGCGTTCTCCACGTGCCGTTCCATGCGCAGCGACAACGTCTCGACGCCCTGGGCGATGAGGAAGGCGTTGAACGGGGAGATCGCCGAGCCGAGGTCGCGCAGCAACTCCACCCGCGCCTTGAGGATGAACGCCAGGTTGGCGCCCAGCGGGCTGCCCACGCCGAGATCCCGCGCGAAGACGAGCCCGTGGTAGCTCTCCGAGGGCGTGTTGAGCTGCGGGAACCGGTCGGGATCCTGCGCGTAGTCGAACGTGCCGGCGTCGACGAGGACACCGCCGATCGACGTGCCGTGCCCACCTAGGAACTTCGTGGCCGAATGGATGACGACGTCGGCGCCGTGCTCGATCGGCCGCAGCAGGTAGGGCGTGGCGACCGTGTTGTCGGCGAAGAACGGCACCCCCGCCTCGTGGGCGACGTCGGCGACGGCGCGCACGTCGAGCACCTGCTGGTCGGGGTTGCTCACGGTCTCGGCGAAGAGCGCCTTGGTGGTGGGCCGGATCGCGTCACGCCAGGCCTGCGGGTTCGCCTGGTCGGTGACGAAGGTCGTCTCGATCCCGAGCCTGGCGAGGGTGTACTTGAGCAGGTTGTACGTGCCGCCGTAGAGGGCCGCCGCCGCGACGATGTGGTCGCCGGCCTGCGCGACGTTGAGGACGGCGAACGTCGTGGCCGCCTGGCCGGAGGCCAGCATCAGCGCGCCGACACCACCCTCGAGGGAGGCGATCCGCTCCTCGACCGCCTGGACCGTCGGGTTGCCGAGGCGGGTGTAGATGGGGCCGAGGTCGGAGAGGGCGAAGCGGTCGGCCGCCGTCTGGGCGTCGTCGAACACGAAGCTCGTGGTCTGGTAGATCGGCAGCGCACGGGCGCCGGTCTGGGAGTCCGGCACCTGACCCGCATGGATCTGGCGCGTCTCGAAAGCCCAGCTCGAAGGGTCCGTCATGACAACTCCTCGTCGACGTCGTGGAAGACACCGACCCTGTCAGGACCGGCGCCTCGACCTGGCGCGACCGTAACACCGCGTCCCGCACCCCGGACAGCAAGGTCTCACGGCGCGATACGACGCTCGGGGAGGTCAGGACCGCCGCTCGTCCTCGCGACGACGAGCGTCGTTGAGCGTGGCCACCTTTCCACCGGACTTCTCGATGAATCCGCGCGGCTGCGTCCGCAGGTGAGCACGCGCGAGCAGCTGCGCCGCGGCGGGGATGGTGAGCATCTGGAAGATCCCCACGAGGAGCAGCAACCCGATCACCGACGGGTCGCGCAACCGCAGACCGATCCCGATGAGGACGAGGAGAACACCGAGCACCTGGGGCTTGGTCGCCGCGTGCATGCGGGCGTACAACTCGTCCAGCCGGAGCAGGCCGATGGCCGAGGCCAGGCAGAGCACCGCACCGAAGAACAGGGCGATCAACCCCGCCCAGTCGCACACCAGCCCGACGGTGTCCTGCACTCCGGCGTCCACCGCCACGGCCGCCGCTCGAAGCGTGGTCAGGGTCGTCGTCATGGGGTCCCCCTCGGTCCGGTCTCGGGGAACTCTCTGCCGTCTCCGCCCAACTGCACCCCGTCGCGGTCACGTGCGGCGAACCGCGCGATCGCGACCGAGGCGAGGAAGCCCACGAGGGAGAGGGACACGAGGATCGGCAGCGTGGTGGTGTGCCTGTTGACGGCCGCCTCGACACCCAACGCACACACCATGGTCGACACGAGGACCTCGTTGGAGATCGCGCGGTCGACGGCGCTGGGCCCGCGGATGATGCGCACGACCGCCAGCACGACCGCCGCTCCGAGCATGAGGGCCGTGACGAGGGTGAAGATCGGCGCGATCATGACGTCTCCCCCAGGATCCGATCCGCGTCGCGGGCCAGGGCCCGCAGGACCCGCGCCTCCTGGGCGCGGACCCGGTCGGCCACCATCGGCAGGTTCTCCTCCGCTTCGTCGAACACGTGCAGGATCAGGCGACGCTCACCGGGTTCGAGGTCGACGACCACGGTGCCCGGCACCAGCGCCGTCATCTCGGCGGTGATCATGCCGAAGAGGTCGTCGTCGGTGCGCAGGTCGATCGTCAGCAGGTGTCCCCGCGGCCGGACCCAGGGCGCCACCGCCTGGTAGGCGACGTGGAAGCTGGCCGTCACCAGATCGAAGGCGAACCGCGAGACGAGCACGACGAACGGCCACGGCCGGATCCGCAGACCCAGCTGGAGCGGCGGCAGGGGGTAGGTGATCATCACCGCGACGGCCAATAGCAGCCCCCCGACCACCGAGACCAGCGAGTAGGACCCCCACAGCAACACCCAGACGAGGGTGAGCAGGGCGACCGGCCACGGCTGCAACCGGTACCTCAGCGAACCCCGGGGGCTGACGGACTGACTCACGGCGCACCTCCCGGGAAGACGGCCTCGATGTAGGGGGTGCGGACCAGCAGGTCGGCGGCCGCGCGGTCGGTGATCCCGTACAGCGGTCCGGCGACGACGGTGAGGGAGATGCCGACCACCACCAGCAGCACGGTGGGAAGGACCGTGCCCCGCGGGACCGGTCGATCGGCGATGACCTGCAGACGCGCCAGGCGCTCCGGGTCGAGTTCGAGCGGGCCGGTGGCGACGTCGGCGTACCGCGTGGAGGCGGGATTGCGCAGAGGACCGTCGGGGCCACCCCGCCGCACGGCGGCGACGTGACGGCCCCCGTTGCCCTCGGCGGCCGTGTCCGAGGGGGCCGACCCGTGCACCGACTTGGCCACGAGCTCGGTCACCGGACGCTGCCAGAACGCCCGGGCCCACACCCGCGCGACGGCGTACAGCGTGAGCAGGCTGGTCAACACCGCCGAGGCGATGACGAGGTAGGACAGCCACCCGCCCTCCTGCACACCGCCCTGGAAGATCCCGACCTTGCCCAGGAAGCCCGAGAACGGCGGGATGCCGGCGAGGTTGAGGGCGGGCACGAAGAACAGGATGGCGATGAACGGGGCCGTCTTGGCCAGGCCGCCGAGCTCGTCCAGCGAGGTCGTGCCGCTGCGCCACTCGACCAGGCCCACCACGAGGAACAGGGTCGTCTGGATGACGATGTGGTGGACCATGTAGAAGATCGCGCCCGAGAGTCCCGCCTGGTTGGCCAGCGCGACGCCGAACAGCAGGTAGCCGATGTGGCTGACGAGCGTGAAGGACAGCAGTCGTTTGATGTCGTTCTGGGCGATGGCGCCGAGGATGCCCACGAGCATCGTCAGCAGGGCCGCCCACAGCAGCAGGTTGTTGATGGCGCCGTGGGGGAACAGCAACGTCTGCGTGCGGATGATCGCGTACACACCCACCTTGGTGAGCAGGCCGGCGAACACCGCCGTCACCGACGCCGAGGCCGTCGGGTAGGAGTCCGGGAGCCATCCCGACATCGGGAACACCGCGGCCTTGACCGCGAAGCCGATGAGGAGCAGGACCTGGATGGTGACGGCCGCCTCCGGCGACAGGGCGTCGAGTCGGCCCGCCAACTGGGCGAGGGTCACGGTGCCGGTCGCGGCGTACACGAGCGCGATCGCAGACAGGAAGAACAACGAGGACAACAGGCTGACGAAGACGTAGTTGGTACCCGCGCTCACGCGTTGGGGTGACCCGCCGAGGGTGAGGAGCACGAAGCTCGCGATGAGGAGCATCTCGAAGCCGACGTAGATGTGGAACAGGTCGCCGCTGATGAAGGTCGTCGCGACGCCGGAGATGAGCACCATCATCGTCGGGTGGAAGATCGGCAGCGGCGAGTCGCCGTCGCTCTCGTCCCCGCCGCTGCGGCCCTGCCCGATCGCGAACAACAGGACGCCGCCGGTGACGATGACCGAGACGACGAGCATGATCGCGGAGAGCCGGTCGACCACCAGGGGGATGCCCATGGGCGGCTCCCAGCCACCCGCATGGACGACCAGGGGCCCCTGCGCGTCGGCGAGGAACACCATCCAGATCGAGGCGGTCAGGACGACGCCGAGGGCGGTGAGGCTGATGGCTCGCTGCAGCGCGATCCTGCGGGTGACCACGAGGGTCAGGCCCGCGGCCACCAGCGGCAGCACGACCGGCAGCGGGACCAGGACGGAGGCGAGGCCGTTCATCGTCCGGCCTCCTCGGCCCGTGCGTCGGCGGCTCGGCGCCGGTGCCCACCGGGGTCGTCGCTCTCGTCCTCGGTCGGTTCGTCGCCGGTGAAGTCGCTGTGGGAGATGTCGTCGGCGGCGGCCTTGGCGTGGATGCGTGCGTCCTCGGCGTCGTCGGTGATGGCGTCGGACTGGCGCACCTGCCAGCCGCGGTGCGCGAGGGCGAGGATGAAACCGGTCAGCGCGAGCGTGATGACGATCGCGGTCAGGGTCATGGCCTGCGGCAACGGGTCGCTCATCTCGGACTCGGCCGCCTTGCCGACGATGGGGGCGACACCGGAGGGACCCGCCGCCGCGACGAACAGCAGGTTGATGCCGTTGCTGACCAGGAGGACTCCGAGGAAGGCCCGGACGATGCCTCGCGCCATGAGCAGGGTGATCCCGCAGCCCATGAGGATGCCGACCAGGAGACTGAGCGTGAGGTTGGCGGTCATGTCGTCCTCCTCTCGTCAAGCTCGTGCGGATCATCCTCGTCGTCGGGACGATGCTCCCGATAGCGGTCGTCGTGGATCGACATCACGCGCAGGTGTTCCTTGGCGACGTCCTCCCCGTGTCTCGGCGGAGCCCCGCGGTGGTCGTCGGACTGGGCCGGCGAGTCGTCCCGCGTGCGGCCCGGGCTGGCCTCGATCTGCGCGTCGAGGGCGCCGCCCAGGCTCTGCAGGATGTCGAGCACCAGCCCGACGACGACGAGGTAGACGCCGATGTCGAAGACCAGGGAGCTCACGAGGTGCACCTCGCCGACGAACGGCACCTGCAGGTAGGTGTCCCACGTCTGCAGGACGTCGCCGCCCACGAGCATCGACGCCAGCCCGTTGCCGGCGGACAGGAACAGCCCGATGCCGAGCGGGACCGCCGGCATGATCGGCAGGGTCGCCCGCACCTCGTCGCGACCGCCCGCGAGGTAGCGCAGGCAGATGCCCAGGCCGGCGACCAGACCTGCGGCGAATCCGCCGCCGGGTGAGTTGTGTCCGGCGAGCAACAGGTAGACCGACCACACGATGACCACGTGGAACACGAGTCGCGTGACGATCTCGAGGATGACCGAACGACGCTCCTGCAGGAGGGTCATGCCCTCGGCCAGCCACCGGTCGCCGACGCCGCTGACCGTCACGCGCGAGCGGCGCGCGAGGATCTCGCCCAGCTTGCGGCGGGCGCCCTCGACGTTGGTCTCACGGAGGAAGACCAGGCTGGCGATACCGGTCGCGGCGGCGAGGACCACCGACAGCTCGCCCATGGTGTCCCAGGCGCGCATGTCCACGAGGATGACGTTGACGATGTTCTTGCCCGCGCCGAAGTCGTAGGCGCGCTCCGCCATCCCGACCGAGGCCGGGGTCGCCGTGCGCCAGGTGGGGATGATGAAGGCCAGGGCCGCGGTGACGATGCCGATGCTGACACCCAGCAGGCCCCGCAGGACGAGGGTGCGCCGCGAGGGATCGTCGTCGAAGCGTCCGGGCAGCCTGCGCAGCACCAGGACGAACACGATGATCGAGATCGTCTCGACGAGGACCTGGGTCAGCGCCAGGTCGGGCGCGCCGTGCAGGAGGAAGAGGAAGGCGCAGCCGTACCCGGTGACGCCGACGAGGAGGACGGCACGCAGACGACGCCGTGATCGCACGGAGGCGAACGCCGCGAAGGCGACCGCGACCGCCGTGATCGCCTGCGCCGGGCCGTCGGCCCAGACCATCGGGGCACCCGCCCAGTCGAAACGGCCCAGCAGCAGGGCCCCACCCCCGAGGACGAGGTAGACGACGAGGATGAGCCCGAGGGAGAGCGGCAGCGATCCCCGCTGGATGGCACCGGTGACCTCGAGCGAGACCCGGTCCAGTGACCGCATGACGTAGCGGTAGCTCGCCTGACCGAGGCCGGTCCGCTGCACCCGGGCGTCGTGCGCGGCGGTGTCGCGACGCCGCGCGATCGCGTCGAGCCCGAAACCGAGGACCCAGGTGAGGACCGACAGCAGGAGGGCGGCGTTGATGCCGTGCCACAGGCCGAGGTGCGCCGACTCAGGGAGCTGTCCCATGAGGGCGGCGTGGGCGAGCAGCGGCGCTTCCAGCGACTGCGAGAGCGGACCGGCCACCACCGTGGCCGCGGCGAGGATCGCCGGGACGTAGACGACGGTCCTCGGCAGCTCGTGCAGGTCGAGCTCGCTGACACCCGGTTTGGTCGAGAACGTGCCGTGGATGAACCTCAAGCTGTACATGAGGGTGAGGACGGATCCACCCACGAGGACGGCGAGGACGGCGAGATCGACGGGGTCAGTCAGATCCGAGGTGAAGGCGCCGTAGGCGACCTCTTTGCCGACGAAGCCCAGCATCGGGGGCAGACCGGCCATCGAGGCGGCCGAGATCACCGCCGCGGCGCACAGCAACGGCATCCGGCGTCCGAGGCCGGTGAGACGCCGCAGATCGCGGGTCCCCGTGGCGTGGTCGACCGCGCCGACGACGAGGAACAGCGAGGACTTGAACAGGGCGTGCGCGAGCAACACCGCGAGACCGGCCAGCGCCGCCTTGGGGGTCCCCGCGCCGTTGAGGACCGTGAGGAACCCGAGCTGACTCACGGTGCCGTAGGCCAGGAGCAGTTTGATGTCGGTCTGACGCAGCGCCGCGAGGGCACCGACGAGCATCGTCAGTCCGCCCAGGACGAGCACGATCGGCTGCCAACCCGGCAGGTCGGAGTAGGCCGGAGCGAGCCGCGCGACGAGGTAGATGCCGGCCTTGACCATCGCCGCCGCGTGCAGGTAGGCGCTGACGGGCGTGGGGGCGGCCATCGCCCCGGGCAGCCAGAAGTGGAAGGGCACGAGGGCCGACTTGCTCAGGGCGCCGACGAGGAGCAGGATCACCGCCCACACCGTGTACGCACCGGGCTGCGGCGCGGCGAGGATGTCCGAGAGCCGGTAGGAGCCGGCCTGCTCCCCCAGCATGATGAGACCCACGAGCATGGCCAGGCCGCCGAAGGTGGTGACCACCAGCGCCTCCATCGCGGCCCACCGGCTGGCGCGGCTCTCGGGGCGATGCCCGATGAGCAGGTAGGACAGGACGGTCGTGAACTCCCAGAAGATGAAGAGCATGAGCACGTCGTCGCTGGTCACCAGGCCCAGCATCGCGCCGGCGAAGGCCAGCAGGCACGCGCCGAAACGGCCCAGACCCGGCTCGTCCTCCGCGAAGTACCCCGCGCAGTAGACCAGGACGAGGACACCGATCACCGACACCACGAGGGTCATCAACCACGCCAGGGCGTCCATGCGGAACGCGAGTTCCAGACCGAGAGAGGGCACCCAGGGGAAGACCTCCACCGGTGGGGGCCCGCCCGAGACCGCCGGGTACATCGCCAGTGCCCAGAGGGCCGTGGCCGCCGGGGGCAGCGCCAGGATCCAGAACGCCCGCGTTCCGAGTCGGCCGATCAGGGTCGGCGCGAACAGCGCCACCACGAGGTGGGCCGCGATGAGGGCGATCATGTACGAGGGCCTCCGAACGGTCGAGAGCGGCCAGTCTACTGAACGCTCAACCGTTCCCCGACCGGCCACCACGGGCACCGAACGCGCTGGGGAAGGCGTCGGCGTAGGCGCGCCAGGTTCCCGCCGGTGTGGTCACGGTGGTGGCGGCGAGCACGGCCCCGACCACGGCGCGTGCCACCACCAGCGACGCCTGGGTGAGGATGTCGTGGAATCCGGGCAGGTCAGGGGCGGGCCGTCGGGTCGTCGACAGGCCGAACAGGGTGTCACCGTCGAGCATGGTGTGCGCCGGACGCACCGCGATGCCGATCCCGTCGTGTCCCACACCGGCCAACTTGGCGCACTGGGCCTTGGTCAGGGTGACGTCGGTGGCGACCACGCCGATCGTCGTGGCGAGACCCGGGCGTCCCACGACCTGAGCCGGGACGTCGACGGCGGCCCGTCGGGCGGCCTCCAGGTCGGCGGACGACGGCGCGCGCAGCTCGGCCTCGGGGGTGTCCTGCGGCAGCAGCACGGAGGCCGCGTGGAACGTCCCGTCGGGGGCGACGACCTCCCCCAGGCTGTTGCAGACGACGAGGGCCGCGACGACCGAGCCGTCCGCACACGTGGCGCTCGCGGTGCCGACTCCGCCCTTGAAACCGCCGGCCTTGGCGCCTCGCCCCGCGCCCACGCAGCCGACCTCCACCGGGCCGCCCACCCGGGCGGCGCGATACGCGGCCGCCCCGGTCGCGGCGTCGGGGTGGGCACCGAACACCCCACCCCGGCCGAGGTCGAAGACGACCGCGGAGGGGACGAGGGGGACGACCTCACCGGGCGCCCCCATCGGCAGGCCGATGCCGTCGGAGAACAACCCCGCCATGACGCCGTCGGCGGCGCCGAGCCCGAAGGCGCTGCCGCCCGTGAGGCACACGGCGTGGATGCGCTCGACGACGTTGCGGGGGTCGAGCAGGTCGGTCTCGCGCGTCCCCGGACCGCCGCCGCGCACGTCGACACCGCCGACCATCCCCTCGGTGAGCACGTCGGGGTCGGCGAGGACGACCGTGGTGCCCGACAGGGCTCCGGGCGCCTCGGCCGCGGCGTGACCGACGCGCAACCCGTCCACGTCGAGGATGGAATTGCTCGGACCGGGGCCCACATGGTCGGGATTCGACATCGTCTGGGGATTCGTCACCGTCACCGTTCTCCTTCGCGACCGCGCACGACGTGCCGGCTGGCCTGGGCCGACTCCGGTGCGCGGGCCAGCATCGTCGCGTCCACACCGTGCAGCGCCCGGTCCAGTGTCGGGATCGACCCGACGAGTCGCCTCGTGTAGGGGTGGGTCGGCGCCTCGTACACGTCGATGGCCGACCCCGCTTCGACCACCTCGCCGTCGCGCATCACGAGCACCCGGTCACAGACGTGCCGGATGACCGACAGGTCGTGGCTGACGAGGATGAGGGTCAGCCCGAAGTCGTCGACCAGGTCCGAGAGCAGCCGCAGGACCTGCGCCCGCACCGACACGTCCAGGGCACTGACCGGCTCGTCCGCGAGGAGGATGCGCGGGGAGGGAGCCAGGGCGCGGGCGATCGAGATCCGTTGCCGCTCACCGCCGGAGAACTGGTGGGGGTACCGCTCCCCCACGTCGGGACGCAGCCCCACGGCGGTGAGCAACTCCTCCACCCGCTCCCGTCCGCCGGGACGGTCGAGGCCACGCAGGGGTTCGCCCACGATGTCGGCCACCGTCATGCGGGGGTCGAGACTGCCGACCGGATCCTGGAAGACGAGCTGCAGGCGTTCGCGGACCCGGCGGAGGTCGGCCTTGGATCGCACCCGGTGACCGTCGACACTCACGTGACCGGAGGTCGGTCCGTCGAGCCCGGCGATGATCCGCAGCAGCGTCGACTTGCCCGACCCGGACTCCCCGACGATCCCGACGCGTTCACCGGCCCTCACCTGCAGGTCCACCCCGCGCAGCGCGTGCACCTCCCGACCGCGACCGAACAGGCCCCCGCGCCGGTAGACCCGGGTCACGCCGGAGACGTCCACGATCGGCGCCGCGTCGGCATCGGCCTCGCGGCGGGTGACCCGCTCCCCGCGCTGGACGATCCCGTCGACCCCACAGATCCCGTCGACGCCACAGACGCCGTCGCCCCACGGCGTCCGCCGCCGGAGGAGGGACGCGGCGGGAGTTCCGAGGCGTCGAGCAGGCGCCGGGTGTAGGGGTGGGTAGGGCGGGTGAAGACGGTCTCGACCGGGCCGGATTCGACGATGCGGCCTCGATTCATCACGTGCACACGGCTGCACACCGAGGCGACCACCGGGAGGTCGTGGCTGATGAACAGCACCGCCGAGCCCCGGTCGTGGGTCGACCGGACGATGCGGTCGAGCACGTAGGCCTGCACGGTCACGTCGAGGGCCGTCGTCGGCTCGTCGCACACGAGGAGCGTCGGGTCGTTCGCCAGGGCGATCGCGAGCACGACCCGTTGCCGTTGCCCACCGGAGAGCTGGTGGGGGTAGGCGCGGTAGGAGGAGGCGGGGTCGGGGATGCCGAGCTCGGCCATGAGGGTGAGGGCGGCCTCGCGGGCACTCGTCTCGGTGTGTTCGCGCGCCTGCTCGCTCCTGTCCGCGGCACCCGGCCGGCGGATGAGCAGCGTCTCGGCGATCTGCCGCCCGACCCGCATGGTCGGGTTCAGGGCCGACATCGGCTCCTGGAAGACCATCGACACGTCCCGGCCGCGCATGGCCGACAGGTCACGTTCGCGCGCGCCGACGACGTCGTGGCCGACCCCGGCGATCCGCACCGAACCCCGCGGGGTGAGGTCGTCCGGCAGCAGCCCCATGATGGCGAGCGCGGTGAGCGACTTGCCCGACCCGGATTCCCCGATGAGCCCGACCCGTTCGCCCGGCTCGATGCGCAGGTCGACCCCGGTCACGATCTCGCGGCCGCGGGCCGCGACCCCGAGACCGGTCACGGACAGGGCGGGCACGGCCGGCCCCGGCGTGCCTGCGGCGCCGATCATGTGCGGTCCTTGAGTCGAGGGTCGAGCAGGTCGCGCAGCCCGTCGCCGAGGAGGTTGAAGCCGAGCACGGCCAGGGCGATCGCGGTGCCGGGGATGAGGGCGAGCCGCGGCGCCGACCACAGCATCTCCTGGCTCTCCTGCAGCATGCGTCCCCACGACGGGGTCGGCGGCGGGGTGCCGAGGCCGAGGAAGGACAGCGCGGCCTCGGCGAGGATCGCGATGGCGAACGCCACGGAGGCCTGCACGATGACGAGGCCGACGATGTTGGGGAGCACGTGTCGCACGGCGATGGCGGGTCCGCCCAACCCCGCGAGCCGGGCCGCCGGGACGAACTCCGCCCGCAGCACGGTCAGCGCCCCGGAGCGGGTGACCCGGGCGAAGGTCGGGATGGTCGCGATGCCGATGGCGAGCATGGCGATCGTCGTGCTCGCGCCGTACACGGCGCTGAACATGATCGCGAGCAGCAGGGCGGGGAACGCGAGCAGGATGTCCGTGCCCCGCATGAGCAGCAGCCCGAGCCACCGCGGGCCCATCGCGGCGAGGATGCCGAGGGGAACGCCCACCAGGGCCGCGATCCCGACGCTCACGATGCCGACCAGCAGGGTCGTCCGGGCGCCCACCATGATCGAACTGGCGACATCGCGTCCGAACTTGTCGGTCCCGAGCCAGTGCTCGCCGTCGGGTGGGGCGAGCCGGGTGGCGGCGTCCATGGCCAGCGGGTCGTGCGGGGTCCACACCAATGACACGGCCGCCAGGAGCACGAGCAGGCCGACGATCGTCGCGCCGACGAGCAGGGCCGGGTCGAGACGGCGGCGACGTCGCGGGGTGAGACGCACGGGCGGACGGCTCGCGGGACGACCGGCGGGACGGGCTGCGGACGCGGGACGCTTCATGGTGCTCACCTCCTGCCCGACAGGCGGGGGTCGAGCATCGCGTAGAGGAGCTCGACGACGAGGTTGACCACGAGCACGGCGACCACGAGCACCATGACGACGTTCTGCACGACGAGCAGGTCGCGGGCGGCGACGGCGTCGAGCAGCAGGCTCCCGAGGCCGGGGACGACGAAGACCCGTTCGACGACGACGGCACCCACGAGCATGGTCGTGAGCTGCAGGGCGAGCACGGTGACGACGGGGATCGAGGCGTTGCGCAGGCCGTGTCGCACGAGGGCCGGCACCGGACGCAGCCCCTTGGCGCGGGCGGTGCGCAGGTAGTCCTCCCGCAGGACGTCGAGGACGGCCGAGCGGACGTACCTGGTCAGGACCGCCGCCTGGACGAGGCCGAGCGCGAGCGCGGGCAGGATCAGGGAGCGGACGAAGGCGATCGGGTCGAGGACGGGCGCCGTCCAGCCGCCGGCGGGCAGCCAGCGCAGGTGCACGGCGAAGAGCGTGATGAGCAGGATGCCGGCGAGGAAGGAGGGGATCGCCATCCCGATCTGGGAGGCGGCCGAGACCAGCACCCCGCTGGGCCGGCGGTGGCGCCACGCGGCGAACGTGCCCGCGGGCACGGCGATGACGACGGCGACGAGCATGGCGGCGGCGACCAGCCACGCGGTCACCCCGAACCGGTCGGCGATCTGCGGTCCGATCGGCATCCGGGACAGGTAGCTCGTGCCGAAGTCGCCGGTCAGGAGCCCACCCACCCACTCGGTGTACCGCTCGGTCAGCGGCGCGTCGAGGCCGAAGTCGGCGCGCAGCCGCGCCACCGCCTCCTCACCGGCGTTGAGGCCGAGGGCCACCCGCGCCGGGTCGCCGGGCAGGACCTGCATGAACGCGAACACCAGCAGCGAGCTCACGAACAACGCGAGCGCGAGGCCGGCGAGCCGCCGCAGGACCACCATCGTCGAGGCTCAGCCGCGCGCGAGGGTGGTCAGGTCGAAGGACTCACCGACGGCGTTCTTCGGCAGCCCGGTGATGTCCTTGTCGGCCACCATGAGGTTGGGCAGGAGGAACAGCCAGTCCGAGGCGGCGTCGGTGGAGATCGTCCGGGCGACCTCGCGCATGGTGGCAATCTGGGTCTGCTCGTCGCCGGCATCGGCCTTCGCGAGTGCGGCGCGCACCTCGGCGTTGTCGTAGTGCAGGTAGTAGTCGGGGTTGCCGTACAGGGTCGGCAGGTCGCGCGGCTCGACGTGGGCGACGATCGAGGCGTCGTAGTCGCCGTTCTTCATCACCTCGGTGACCCACCCGGCCGGGAACTCCAGTTGGTCGAGGGTGACCCTGAACCCGACCTTCTCCAGGTCGCTCTTGACGACCTGGCCGCACGAGGTGGCGTAGGGCAGGGTCGGCAGGCGCAGGCGGATCGTCGGCGTGGGGTTGCCGCTCTCGGCCAGGAGCGTGCGGGCGGCCTCCGGGTCGTGCGGGTGGATCGAGGTGAGGTCCTCGTACCAGGGGTCGGTCGGCGGCACCATGCTGCCGATCCGGCTGCCGCGACCGGCCCAGCACGTCTGCAGGAGCGCGTCCTTGTCGATGGCCTGCCGGGCTGCCTGACGCACCGACCGGTCGTCGAACGGCGCCTTGGCGTTGTTGAACGACAGGACGACCTCGCCGTTCGTCGTGCCCTCGATGACCTGGAAGCGCTGGTCGCCGGAGAACTGCCCGAGGGCCTCTGGCGCCTGGATCGTGGAGATGACGTCGATGGAGTCGGTGAGCAGGGCGTTGTTGAGAGCGGTCGGGTCCTTGAAGTAGCGCAGGGTGACCCCGGTGAAGAACGGCGCCTGGCCCCAGTAGCCGTCGCGACGGACCAGGTGCAGGTGGTCCCCGCGGGTCCAGCGGTCCACGGTGTACGGGCCGGTGCCGACGGTCTTCGTGGCGAGCTCGTCCACCCCGGTCCGCGAGAACATCGCGCCGATCCGGGTGGTCATGCGGTAGAGCCAGTCGTTGCTCGGACGGCTCAACGTCACCGTCAGCGTCGTGGGCGACGTCGCCTCGGCCTTCTCCACGACATCCATGGCGTCGGCCAGCGACGTCGTCCAGTCGTCCTTGACGCGCTCGATGGAGAACACCGCGTCGTCGGCGGTGAACGGGGCACCGTCGGAGAACGTCGCGTTGTCCACGAGGGTGAAGGTGTACGTCTTTCGGTCGGCGGAGATCTCCCAGCTCGTGGCGAGCTTGGGGACGATGCGCCCCTCCGCGTCGATCGCCACGAGAGGTTCGTACACGTTGTTCAACAGGGCCTGCGGGATCGCGGCGCCGTCGGTGGTGGTGAAGTCGAGGTTCGCGGGTTCGGCCACCATCCCCACCGCGAGATCGGTCGAGACGGCCGCCCCGGACGGGCCCGAGGAGGACCCGGCCCCGGCCGAGCAGGCCGAGAGCGTGCCGGCCCCGAGAAGTACTCCGGCCAGTGTGAGCGCGGTGAGTCGGCGCATGACTACTCCTGTGGGCCATGGGCGGGTCGAAGACGGCGGGCTCTCCCACCGGGAGGCCGGAGAGCGACACCGTCGCGAGCACGACGGTAGCCGACGCCGACGCCAGGACGAACTCGGCGAGGCGGCAACGAAGCAGGCAGCGGGGCCGAGGGCACCCCGGACCTCCCGCCGCCACCGGGATCGACGATGGTCCGCCGGGAGCGTCCGGGCAGTCGCCCTCGCGGCGTGCCATCGTGGCCCCGTCTGACTTACGGTGGGGTAGCCCACCGAGGGATCGAGGAGCTGCCCGTGCCCCACCGCAACCTGACGACGTGGCTTGCCACGAGCATGAGCCGGAACGCCGAGCTCGTGGCGCTGCGTGTCCGCCGAGAGGGTCGGTGGGAGACCACGACCTACCGCGAGTTGGGCGACATCAGTGTCCGGTTGGCGGTGGCCCTCATCGACCTCGGGTGCAGCCGTGGCGACCGGGTCGCCATCCACGCCGGTAACTCCCCCGAGTGGTCGATGATCGACGTGGCCTGCCTGCGCGCCGGAGTGATAAGCGTGCCCATCTACACCACGAGCACCCCGCACCAGATCGCGCACGTCCTGCGCGACAGCGACGCCTCGGTCGTCTTCAGCGGCACGCCCGAGCTCCTGGCCAGGGTCGAGGAGGCGCTCCCGCTGCTCGATGCGGGCGATGCCGACACCAGCGACGGTGGCGGCAGCGCGACTCCCCCGGCCTCCACCAGGGTCCGTCGCGTCCTCATGGACGGTCAGGCGCAGGGCGTGACGACCCTGTCGCAGCTGCTCGGGGCGACGAGCGCCACCGGGGCCGGCGCGGAGACTCTGGCCAACCGCGAGGCCGTCATCGAGCCGGACGACCCGGTGACGATCATCTACACCTCGGGAACCACGGGCGATCCCAAGGGCGTGGTCCTCACCCATCGCACGTTCTGCCACCAGCTCACGGCCATCGACGACCGCTTCGCCATGCCACGCGGCAAGCGCAACATGTCCTTCCTGCCGCTGAGCCACGCCTACGAGCGGGCCTGGACCTATGTGGTCCTCGCGAACGGCCTGGAGAGTTGCTCGGTCACCGATCCCAAGTCCGTCGCGCAGGCCATGCTCGACATCCGCCCGGCGACCTTCGTGTCGGTCCCCCGCCTCTACGAGAAGGTCTACGCGGGCGCCCACGCCAAGGCGGGTACCGGCACGAAACGCCGCATCTTCGACTGGGCCTTCCGCATCGGCGGCATCGTGCAGATGCGCCGGATGACCGGACGACCCGTCCCCCGCGCCCTGGCCGCGCAACACGCGCTGGCCGACCGGCTGGTCCTGCACAACGTGCGCGACGCCGTGGGCGGCCCCAAGCACGTCATGGCCGCCGGTGGCGCTCCCCTGCGCCGCGAGGTCGAGGAGTTCTTCCTCGCCGCCGGCCTGCACGTCTACCAGGGGTACGGACTCACGGAGACCTCGCCGCTGGTGTCGTGCAACGCGCCCGGGGCGACCCGGTTCGGCACGGTCGGCACGCCGGTGCCGGGTACCCAGGTGCGCATCGCCGCCGAGACCGGCGAGATCCTCGTGCGCGGTGAGAACGTCATGGCCGGCTACCACGGCCGCCCGGAGGAGACGGCCGCGGTGATCGACGACGACGGCTGGTTCCACACCGGCGACGTCGGCTACCTCGATCGCGACGGATATCTCGTCATCACCGACCGCATCAAGGACCTCATCGTCACCACCCAGGGCAAGAACGTCGCGCCCGGGCCCATCGAATCGGCCCTGTCCGCAGACGCGCTCGTCGAGGCCGCCGTGGTCGTTGGTGACGGCCGGCCCTATCTGACCGCCCTGATCCAACCGACGTTCGAGGAGCTCGAGGCCTACGCCCGCGAGCGCGGGTGGCCGTTCGAGACGCGCGAGGATCTCCTCGGGCTGGGCGAGGTCGAGCAGTACTACGACGACCTCATCGGCCGGATCGGCCGCAACGCCGCCAAGTTCGAACGGATCCAGAAGTTCCGGCTGCTCGCCGAGCCGCTGTCGATGGACGCCGGTGAGCTGACCCCCACGCTCAAGGTGCGTCGGCGTCCGGTGGAACACCGCTACGCCCACCTCATCACCGACATGTACGAGATCGGCTGAGCGCCCACCTGTCCCGCAGCTGCGTCCTGCCGCGTGCGGGGCTCAGGCCGCCAACCCGCTGAGGGCGTGGATGAGGAATCCGGCGAGTCCGCCGACGACGGTGCCGTTGATGCGGATGAACTGCAGGTCGCGTCCCACGTGCAGTTCGATGCGCTCGGCGGCCTCCTTGCCGTCCCACCGCTGGATCACTTGGGAGATGACCGGCACCAGCTCGGCGCCGTAGGTGTCGACGAGCCCGGCGATGATGTCCCCAGCGCGGCGTTCGACGCGGGTGCGCAGGTCGGGGTCGTGCTGCAGCCGCTCGCCCAAGGAGACGAGTTCTTCGTGCAGACGGGTGCGCAGCCGGCCCTCGGGGTCCTCCATCGCGTCCACCAGGGTGCGCCGCAGGACGGCCCAGAGGCTCATCGCGGTGTCCATGGTCTGCGGATGGGTCAGGAAGGTCTCCTTGAGCTCCTCGGCGCGCCGCATCGTGGCAGGGTCCTCACGCAGGTTGCGTGCCAGGTCACGCAGGAGGTCGTCGACGGCGAGGCGGACCCGATGGTCGCGGGTGTCGCGCACGTCGCGGACCCACCGGAGCGCCTCGGTGTGCAGCCGGTCGACGACCATGCTGTTGACCCACAGCGGCGACCACGTGGGCGCCCGCTCCCCCACGACGGAGGCGAACGTGTCGGGGTTGTCGAGCAACCAGTCGTGCGCCTCGACGACGACGAGGTCGACCAGGTGGCGGTGCACGTCGTCCTCGACGACCTGCCCCAGCAGCGTGCCGGCCAGCGGTGCGACGGGTTCGCGGACCAGCCGTGGCATCACGGAGTGTTCGAGGACGGCCTGCATCTCCTCGTCGGTGACGTGCTCGAGCGCCCGCCGGGTGAGTGCGGAGGCGTGCACGACGACACGCTCGCTGTTGGCCGGGTCGGCGAGCCATCGCCCGGCGCGCGCGGCGGCCTCGGAGCCGGCCAGCCGTTCCCGCGCCGCCTCGCCGGTGAGGAAGTGACCCGCGACGAAGTCCTCGAGCGACTTGGCGAAGACGTCCTTCTTGCGAGGCACGAGGGCCGTGTGCGGAATGGGGATGCCGAGCGGGTGCCGGAACAGGGCCGTGACGGCGAACCAGTCGGCGAGCGCGCCGACCATCGCCGCCTCGGCCGTGGCGTTCACGTACCCGAGCCAGCCGTCCCGGTGCATGGTCAGCACGAACACGACGATCGCGAGCACGAACAGCGAGGTGGCGACGGCCCGCATGCGGACCAGCCCCCGCCGTCGGGACTCGTCGGCGGCGGTCAGAGCGATGGACGTCATGGGCCCGATTCTCCACCGCCGGCCGGAGTGGCACACACGGGTCCGGCCTCCGGCGCGCCGGGACGTACCGGAGGCCGGCGCGAGCTCAGAAGGTGTGCGGGGCGTGCATCCAGATGCAGACGTCCAGGTGCCGCAGCAGGTGCGCCGGGTTGCCCACGTCGACGGCGTCGGACTCGGCGGTGCGGGTGATGAGGCGGGTCAGCCGGTCACGCACCTCCTGCTGACCGATGACGTACGCGAACACCTGCCAGTCGATCTGGTAGCGCGAGGGCCAGGTGCCGAGGTAACGGCAGACGACCTCGTCGCGCACCGGAAAGAGGTCGGGGCGCTTGCGGGCACAGAGCTTGGCCGCCGTCACCCAGTTGACGGCGTACCGGTCGCGCGCCGGCGGGACGAGCGACCGCAGGGTCGTGTAAAGGTCGTCCATGGCCGCGAGCAGCTCGGGGGTGACCTCCTCGAGCTTGGCGTCGACGGGCAGCCGGTCGAGGGAGAGGAGTTCCTCGACCTTCTCCCGCACCCCGCCGTCCTCGAGCAGCGCCCGGACGGTGGCCGGCGGAACCGTGACGTCGAGCAGGCTGACCGCCAGCAGGTCGCGCTCGGTGACCCGGGTGGGCGCGTCGTCGGTGAGCTGGGTGAAGGTGGCACCCGCGTAGTTGCTCTGCCGCTCGTAGTACCGCACGAGACGTTCGGGAGTTCGTGGATCACGCAGCACGGTCAGCGCCCGATCGAGGGCACCGGCGTAGAACGGTTCGGCACGACGCCAATCCGCGGGGACGGGCAGCGTGAACTCGGTCATGGTGGTCTCCTGCCGCTACGGGTGTCCTCCCAGCGTAGAGGGGGCGAGGCACCTGTGACCGACCGGTTCACCGCAGGTGTGTCCGGTGCCACTCATCCGACGTGCAGGTGCCTCTCCACCAGCGCGCGCAGCTCGCCCAGATTGCCTTCGAGGCGTTCGCTCAGGCCGTCGTCGGCGTACCCCTGGAGTCCGGCGGCCACCGAGTCGATCAGCCCCGGCGGGAACACGTCGTCCTCCTCGTAGATCGCCCGCGCGGCCAGCAGAGCGCGGCCCGATTCGGCGCACGAGGCGGGCAGCTGCTCGAGATCGGCGACGTCGCCCGCGTCGATCTGGACGTACAGACGCTCGGCGGTGGTGAGCGCGCCCGGGTCCTCCAGCCCGTGCCGGGCGGCGACGGCCAGCGCCGCGAGGTAGAGATGCACCTGCGCCGAGCCGTCCCCGCTGCGGATCTCCACCGTCTGGGGATCCATGCGGGTCACGTCCTCGTCGGTGGCCGGGTCGGCGGGCTCCTCCGGGTTCGCATCGAGGCGCATCCGTTCGCCGACACCGCCCCAGCCGAGGGGCACGCGGACCAGGACCGACCGGTTGCGGTCTCCCCAGCAGATGCTCGTCGGCGCCTCCTGGTGCGGCACGAGCCGCAGGTAGGAGGTGGGCACCGTGTTGCCGAACGCGGTCAGCGAGGCCGCGCAGGTGAGGTACCCGGCGATGACCTTGCGCGCGTCCTCGCTCAGCCCGTCGCGGCCGACGAACGCGTTGCGCCCGTCGCGCACGAGACGGGTGTGCACGTGCAGCCCGCTGCCGGCGTGCCCGACGACGATCTTGGGCGCGAAGCTCACCTCGAGGCCGTGCCGGTAGGCCACCTCGCGCAGCACCCACTTGGCCAGCACCACCTGGTCGGCGGCCTCCTCCAGCCCGACCGGGAGGAACTCGATCTCGCCCTGCACCATCTCGCGGCCCTCGTGGATGATGTTGCCCACCTCGGCGTGCCCGTACTTGATCTGGGCGCCCATCTCGGCCAGGCGCATCATCGCCTCGTGGCGGATCGCACCCCACTTGCTGAACGGATGCGACTCGTGGTACCCGCGCTGCTCCACGATGGGATAGATCGTGTCGACGTCGGCGAAGACGTAGTACTCCAACTCCCCCATCGCCTCCAGCCGCGCACCGGTCCGCTCCTCCAGCGACCGCGCGGCCTTGCGCAGGACGTTCTCGGGAGCCGAATCCAGCGGCGCACCGGCTCCGTCGTAGAACGAGCAGAGCAGGTCGAGAGTCGGCTCCGAGGCGAAGGGGTCGACGAACGCCGTGCGGTAGCGCGGGATCACGTACAGATCGCTCGAGCGCGCCGACACGAAGGAGAACAGGCTGGACCCATCGACTCGCTCGCCGAACGTCAGCACCGACAGCAGGTGCTCACGGCTGTTGATGACGAAGTTCAACTTCTTCAACCGCCCGTCCCCGGCGACGTAGCGCAGATTGAGCATCCGGATGCCCAGCTTCTCCACCGCGGTGACGATGTCGTCGCGGGTGAACTCGCTCGCGGGCTTGCCCAAGAGGCGGACGAGAGGGTGGGGGTTGAGGGCGAGGCGGGGGTCCTCGTGGTCGGCGGTCATCGGGAGCTCCTTCGGTCCTTCGACGGTGCCTCCATCCTCATCCCGCGGACACCTCGCCGTGTCCAATTCGACCGACTCCCTTTCGACCGGACCCTGTCGACCGGTCCGTGTCGAGCGAGCCGGGTCACTCGCACGCGCACACGACGACGGCCCGCCACCCTGGCAGGGGGTGACGGGCCGTCGCACGGTTCACGGCAGGGGCCGATCAGGGGTTGTGGCTCCTTCGAGCCCGACCTCAGGAACTACGGCCGAGCAGACCCATCCAGCGCTTGTACTCGGCGCTGGCCTTCGGGTTGTACCCGGTGAACAGGTCGGAGCGGATGTAGCTCATCGTCTCGGAGAAGTAGCTCTCGTAGCCGATGTGGTCGCGGTTCTTGTTCATCCAGTCGTACACGAAGTTGATGTACTTCGGGTTGTCGCCGCCGCTGGCGGAGTTGGCCGGAGCGATGCCCCACTCGGGCAGGACGAACTTCTTGCCGCGCTCCTTGGCGAAGTTCAGCCAGAAGTTCCAGCCGTAGTCACCGTCACGGTGCCGCGCGATGTTGGCGTCGGTGGTGTAACCGGGCCACCAGTCGTAGGCGTCGATGCCGATGTAGTCGACGTAGGCGTCACCGGGGTAGAACACCCGAGCGTCCTTGGTGCCGGTCTGGCCGGCGCCCTCGTTCGGGACCCACGCGATGCGCAGGTTCGGTCCACCCTTGCGGATGGAGGTGACGGCCTGACGGTAGGCCTGCTTCCAGTCCTCGGCCTGGTTGGCCCACGCGGCGGCCTTCCAACCCGGCAGGTTCATCTCCCACCCGAGTCGGATGTAGGCGTCGGGGTACTTGGCCGCGATCGTGCGAGCCAGACGCTCCCACTGCGCGTTGTACCCGCCGGCCTTGGCGGTGGCGAGGTTGCCGTCGTTCGGCCACAGCGGAACTCCGACGTCGAGCGTGCCCTGGTACCCGGCGGGGATCCGCTCGTTGTCCATGAACCACGTGCCTTGCATGGAGTTCCACGACTCACGGCTGGGGAACACCGTGATGACGTCGATCTTGCGGCCGCGGCTCTGCTCCCACTTGGTGGCCTCACCGGCGCGGTTCATGGGGTACATGCCCGAGTCCCAGTGCATGCCACTGAGCTTGCCGTACCGGCTGTTCGTCGTCGGCTTGGGGGCCGGCGTCGTGGGGGCCGGCGTGGTCGGCGTCGGAGCCGGGGTCGTCGGCGTGGGCGCCGGCGTCGTCGGGGCCGGGGTGGTCGGCGTGGGCGTCGGGTCGCCCGGCTGGGCGTTCTCGACCCGGTTGACGACGATGGCCGAGACCAGACCGATGTCCGCCTTCGCGGTCCACTTGAGGTCCAGACGGCCGTCGTTGACCTGCGTGCGGAAGGTGCGGTCGTAGGCCGCGTCCTTGCCCACCGCCTTGACGATGTCGACGTCGCCGAGCACACGGGAGCCCTCGGCGTGGACGTCGAAGACCCGCTGACCCGCCTTGGTCCACCACTGCTCACGCATCTTGAGCGTGACGTCGTAGGTGCCGTTGGGCAGAGTCCGCGTCCAGGCGGTCATCCCGACCTGCTCGCTGCGGTAGAGCTCGGTGTCCTTGGTGTTCTTGATCGTGGCACCGGAGCCGTAGGACTGGTGGTACTTACCGCCGGAGAAGCCCGACTGCGCGGCGTAGACGTTGCCGATGCTGTCCTTGACGGCGACCGGCTGGACCGACATCCGGGCCACGACGCGCTTGGTCTCCTGGACCGGCTGCTCGGGCGTCGGCGTGGTCGTCGGGTCGGCGATGCGGGTGATCTGCAGGGCCGACAGCAGCGCGGAGTCCTTCTTGGCGGGGAACCCGAGGTCGAGACGACCGTCGGAGACCGTGACGTCGAAGCTGCGGTCGTAGGCCGCGCCCCGACCCACGGCCTTGACGATGTCGACGTCGCTCAGGGCCGCGCGGCCCTCGGCGGTGACGTCGAAGACCCGCTGACCCGCCTGGGTCCACCACTGCTCACGCATCTTGAGCGTGACGCGGTAGGTGCCGTTGTCGACCGGCTTGGACCAGGAGGAGAAGCGGACGAGCTCGGGGTAGTACAGGCGCGAATCGTTTGCGCCGGTGATGTTCCCGGAGGTGTAGGACTGGTTGAAATCACCCTTGTCGAAGCCCGTGCGGGCCTCCCAACGGGTGCCGTCGGACGCGGTGAACGCGTTCGGTGCGACGGTCATGCGGTAGGTGTCCCCGACTGCGGCTGCAGCGGGGTCGGTCGTGGCCAGGACCGCGGTCGCGGTCGCCGAGAGGGCGAGGGCGACGGTGGTCAGGATGGAGGCAGGGCGACGTGGCGCGAACGTACTCATGTGGCGGAGTTCTTTCGGCAGGGGGTGTTGAGACTCCCCACAGATCGACCTGCCGGGTCGGGGCTCAAGGCAATCCGCGACTCACGCCGACCGGAGCGTTACACCTTTTCCTGTCGTGTAGGAGTCGACTGGTCGACCGACCGTGACCAATTCGTTACCGCTGCAAGAACATCGCGGCCAGGTGGCGGCCCTGCAGGTGGGGGTGACTATTTTCGCCACCCGGCCTCGCGTCTCGATATGTGGTAGCGCAATGTCCATACTGCGAGATGCGGTGTCGTGTGATCCCACTGCGCCCCTGCGCTTTTCGACTCGGCCGCCCCCTGCCGGCCCCTGCCGAAGCCTGCGACGGCTCAGACGGGGAGCACGTCGGCCACCGGCCGCAGGGCGTTCTCCCAGCCGTAGACGGCCAGCATCGCCTCCACCGGATCGGCGGGCAGCGTTGCCGGTCCCGAATCCAGGGCCTGCTCGATCGCCGCGCAGAAGGCGTCCCGGTCCTCCGGAGTCTGGAGGATGGCCCCCTCGGGCAACCCGTCGAGACCGGAGGCCCCGACGACCGTCGAGACCGACGGCAGCCCGTGGGCGATGTACTCCAGCAGCTTGATCCGCGACCCGCCGCCCTCGAGCAGGGGCGCGACGCCGAGCCGCGCACGCTCCAGGAGCGGCGTCATGCTCGGCACGTCCGCCTCGACCCGCACGCCGGGGGCCGCCTCGAGACGCGCGCGGAACTCCGGAGAGGGGTTGCGCCCGGCCACCGTGAGCACCAGCTCGGGACGGCGGCGGGCGAGGTCGGCCCACTCCCGGCTCTCGACGAGCCACAGGATGCCGTTGATGTTCGGGCGCCAGTCGAGCGCCCCGGTGAAGAGCAGTTCGGTGCCGTGCGGGTTGGCGGCGAGCGCCCGCTCCCGGTCGGAGGCGGCCGGGGGCGTCACGCCGTTGCGGGCGACGGCGACGGCCGGGGCCCCGTCCTCGAGGGCGATGCGACCGTCGTGTTCGGTGCACACGACGTTCGGGTGACGCGTACCGACGGTGCGCTCCAACAGGCGGAGCAGCGCCGACTCGACGTGGGCGGCGATCTTGGTCGCGCCCTCCTCGGACTGCGCCCGCTGACGCATGAGGTCGGACTCCACGTTGTGGGTACTCAGCACCACCGGCAGGTCCGGCGGCAGCATCTGCGTGACCCCGAAGAGGTTGGTGTGGTCGACCACCGCGGCGCGGAAGGGGCCGAGGTCGCGCAGCGTCGCGCTCACCCCATCGATCAAGGCCGCACCGCTGGTCCTCGGCGCCCCGAGCGAGCGGTACCGGGGAAAGGTGAGCGCATCCGCCACCCGGGAGGACCGCGAGGCCGACCGCAGCGGCTCGAGGACGATCTGCCCCGATTCCAGGCGGCGCACCCCGGTCACGCCCTTGGGCGAGACGACGACGACGTTCGCGCGGGCCGCGATCCACTTGGCGAGGGCCAGCGTGCGCAGCATGCCTCCGGAGGTGGCCGGCTCGCCGAACTCCTTGGTGACGAGCAGGACCGGGCGCGGGTCGGCATCGGCCGTGGCGCCGACCCGGTCAGCGGCGGTCTCGCAGAGTCGCCGGTGGGCGACCTCGGCGCCGCCGACGAAGGCGCGTCCGCTCAGCAGCCCCTTGGCCTGGGCCCAGAACAGCGGTCCCATCTCATCTCCCCGCAGTCGTCCACGGACCGACCGCGCGAGGTACCCCGCGGCGAGCGTCCCGGACATCACCGTGGCCGCGGCGCCCGGGTGGTACCGGTGCACGTAGTTGGTGAACGAGGCGCCCTTGAGGCGCATCATCTCGGCGGACGGGGCTCCCGAGGAGCCGGCGCCGTGGGCCACCACGACGTCGTGGCGCAGCACCTGGCGCAGGCCCGCGGTCCGGGCGCGGCGGCCGAAGGACATGTCCTCGGAGTAGACGAAGAACGACTCGTCGAAGCCACCCAGGCGGCGGAACTGCGCCGTGCGGACGGCCATGCAGGCGCCGGTGGTCCAGTCGACGTCGAGCCGCTGCCCCAGCGTCGGCTTGCCGTAGACCCCGATCGTCGGCCACCGCTTGTGCAGACCGACCGCGTAGGCCGCGGTGCGCAGCACGTCGGGCTCCCAGCCGGCCACGCCGATCTCGACCTGTCCGTCCGGGCCGGTCACGGTCGCCGCGTGGGAGGCGGAGACGGGGTCGGCGGCCAGACCGACCACGAGCGACCGTAGGTCTTCGACGCTGGGACGTGAGTCGGGGTTGACGAAGACGACGAACTCGGCCTCGGAGGAGAAGGCACCGAGGTTGGCGGCCCGGGCGAACCCGACCCCGCCACCGTCGAGGTACCTCACCTGCGGATGCGCCTCGGCCCACCCGTCCAGACCGTCGACGCCGCGCCCGTTGTCGACCAGGGCCACGGGCACCTCGGCGCCCCACCGATCCACCAGCGCCTCGACGTGCGGGCGGCTGCGGTAGGTCACCAGCACCACCTCGAAGGACGGTGCGGGCCGACCGGCCTGCCGGGCGGTGGTGAGGTCACGGACCTCCGGCGTCGGCGTGACGGGTGTGACGGAATCGGTCATCGGCCTTTCCCCCAAGGTCATCGATGAAGGGTGAGAAACAGCGCCTCACCCTAGCCGGTGATGGTTCGGGCGACACAACCTCAGTGAGATGCACGTGAGAGTCTCGGCCCAGGTCTGTGCACGAGATCTCCACTGGCAGTAGTGTGCCGGGTGGGGCGGGGTTCGAGGTCGGACGTCCACATCCGATTCTGGCGCGTCCACGGTGGAATTGGGGAGACTTCGCCACTACAGTGGGACCATCGTCCAAGTCGGGCGTCTGTGTGCCGAGCGCATGTCTTCGTGGTCGGATTCATCCGGCGCGAACGATGTACACCGCTCGCATACCTGACACCGATGACGGACATACAGGGGAACGGGGGCCGGGGCGATCTGATCGCGCCGGACAGCAACACAGACACGGAGGGCTGTCTTGTCCATTCACGAACGTGAAGCCACGGGGGCAACGCGTCCGGCACACCGACGTTCGCGCCGTCCGCGCGTCGCGGTAGACCGGGTGCAGGTGCCAGGGGAAGCACCGCATACGAAGGTCCGTCCATCGACGGCGACATCTTCTCGGTCGCGAGTCGCGCCGGGTCCTGGTCCAACAAGTACCTGGGCCGGCTCATCGGCTTCGATCTCTTGGCCGGTTTCGTCACGGTCGCGCTGGCGCTCGCCATCGGGCCCGGCTCCGAGGACATCAACAACACGTACGTCGTCGCCAGCCTGGTGATGCCGTTCCTGTGGGTTCTCGTGCTCGGGCTGGCCCGCGCCTACGAACACCGCTACCTCGGCGTCTCCGAGGAGGAGTACCGCGCGGTCGGTCGCGCCGTCCTCGGCCTGCTGAGCCTGCTGGCCATCGGCGGCCTCTTCGTCAAGGCGCAGTGGAGTCGTCTCTACGTCATCACGCTCGTCGTGATGCTCTTCGCGCTCGGGTTGCTCGTGCGGCGGGCCATGCGGCACTGGCTGCACGCGCACCGTCGCCAGGGTCAGCTCATGCAGCGCACCGTCGTCGTCGGTCGCGCCGACGCGGCCGCCGAACTCATCCGCAACATCAAGCGCTCGCCCGACCAGGGCCTCGACGTGGTGGCGGTGTGCACCTCGGGTCTCGACAGCGACTGGAACACGACGTCGTCCATCGAGGGTGTCCCGGTCATGGGTACAGCCCTCGACGCGATCTCCGCCGTCGACCTGGTCGATGCCGAGGTCGTGGCCGTCACCTCCCACCCCGAACTCGCGGGCAAGGGACTGCGGCGTCTGGCCTGGGCGTTGGAGGAGCGTGGCGTCGAACTCGTCGTCTCCACCGGTCTGCTCGATGTCGCCGGTCCGCGACTGTCATTGCGTCAGTCCACCGACATGTCGCTGCTGCACATCGAGCGCCCGGCGGCCACGCGTCGCTCGGTGGTGCTCAAGAGCCTCATGGACCGCACGCTCGCGGCGGCCCTCGTGCTCATGCTCTCGCCGGTGTTCATCGGTATCGCGTTGGCCATCAAGTTCACCTCCCCCGGGCCGGTGCTCTTCCGCCAGAAGCGCGTCGGTGTGGGCGGTGAGTTCTTCACCATCTACAAGTTCCGCACGATGGTCGTCGACGCCGAGAAGCAGCTGGCTGCCCTCATGCAGTACAACGAGGGCAACACGGTCCAGTTCAAGATGAAGAAGGACCCGCGCATCACGCCGATCGGCACCTTCCTGCGTCGGTTCTCCCTCGACGAGTTGCCCCAGTTGTTCAACGTCCTCATCGGCAACATGTCGCTCGTCGGGCCCCGCCCGCAGAGCCAGGCCGAGGTCGAGCAGTACGAGCCCGACGCCATGCGTCGCCTGCACGTCCGCCCGGGCATGACGGGGCTGTGGCAGATCAGCGGTCGCAGCGACCTCGACTGGGAGCAGTCGATCCGCCTCGACCTGCGGTACGTGGACAACTGGTCGCCCATCGTCGACCTGCAGATCCTCTTCCGCACGTTCAAGGCCGTCGTCACCAGCAACGGCGCGTACTGACCGCGGCTCGCTCCTTACCAGAACGGCGCCGGCTCACCCTGCGAGGGGTGAGCCGGCGCCGTTTGCGTCTGGCGTCGAGTCGGCCGGCGTCGAGTCGGCCTCAGAGGTTGCCGCGGATGTCCTGCTCGCGCTCGAGGGCGACGAACAGGGCCTTGAAGTTGCCCTTGCCGAAGCCGAGCGAACCGTGGCGCTCGATGAGCTCGAAGAACACCGTCGGCCGGTCGCCCAGAGGCCGGGTGAAGATCTGCAGCAGGTAGCCGTCCTCGTCACGGTCGACGAGGATGCCACGGGACTTCAGCTCTTCGATGGGGACGCGCACCTCACCGATGCGAGCCCGCAGCTCCGGGTCCTCGTAGTAGGAGTCCGGGGTCGCGAGGAACTCCACGCCTTCCTTGCGCAGTTCGTCGACGGTGCGCAGGATGTCGTTGGTGGCCAGCGCGAGGTGCTGGGCGCCGGGGCCGCGGTAGAAGTCGAGGTACTCGTCGATCTGCGACTTCTTCTTGCCTGCGGCCGGCTCGTTGAGGGGGAACTTGACCCGGTGGTTGCCGTTGGCGACGACCTTGCTCATGAGCGCCGAGTAGTCGGTGGCGATGTCGTCGCCGATGAACTCGGCCATGTTCACGAAGCCCATGACGCGGTTGTAGAACGCGACCCACTCGTCCATCTTGCCCATCTCGACGTTGCCGACGATGTGGTCCAGGGCCTGGAAGATGCGCTTGGGCGCGCCCTCACGCTTGGTGAACGTGGAGGTGCGTGCGACGTAGCCGGGCAGGTAGGGGCCGTCATACTTGGAGCGGTCGACGATCGTGTGGCGGGTCTCGCCGTAGGTGGCGATCGAGGCCAGGCGCACGGTGCCGTGCTCGTCGGAGATGTCGTGGGGCTCCTCGACGACGGTGGCGCCGGCCTTCTTGGCCTGGGCGATGCAGCGGTCGACGTCGGGCACCTCGAGAGAGATGTCGACGACGCCGTCGCCGTGGCGGCGCTGGTGGTCCAGCAGGGGGCTGTCGGGGTCGACGCCGCCCTTGATGACGAAGCGGATGGAGCCGGACCGCAGCACGAAGGCCTTGTGGTCGCGGTTGCCGTTCTCGGGGCCGGAGTACGCCTCGAGCACCATGCCCCAGGCGGACATGTAGTAGCGGGCGGCCTGGGTGGCGTTGCCCACGACGAACACGATGGCGTCCCACCCGGTGACGGGGAACGGGTCCTTCTCGGCGTCGTACTCGACGAGGCCGACGAGCTGCTGGAGTTGTTCCGCGGACAGGTCGGCGTCGCGCTCCTGCTCGGTGAGTTCTGTGGTGTCAGACATGTCCGCAGTGTGGCCCAGGCCTCACCGCCCGACAACCGATTCCGGAAAAACCGACTGCCCGGTCCGGAATCCGGACCGGGCAGTCGGTGCACCGCCGTGCAGCGACCGTCGTGATCAGCTGCAGCCGCTGGTGGAGCCGCAGCCCTCGCACACGTAGCAGCTGCCGGCGGGGCGCATCTTCGTGCCGCAGGTCATGCACATCGGGGCGTCGGCGGCCTTGCCCTGGAACTTCTCCATGAGTTCGGCCGAGGAGTGGACCTCGGGGTCGACGGCCTTGACCGAGGCGGCCCCGCTGCCCGAGCTCACCTCGACGCGACGCGCCGTCTCGCTCCCGGAGTGGGTGCTCTTGGGAGCGGCGGACTGCGAGTAGTTCTTGATCTCCTCCTCGTAGTCCTCGTACTCCTCGTCCTCGTCCTCGGCCGTGGCCGGGGCGTAGGAGCCCGTCTCGAGCTGGCGCGCGCGCTCGTCGGCGGTGTGGATCCCCATGAACGAGCGGGTCTCGAAGTCGAGGTAGTCCAGCGCGAGGCGACGGAAGACGTAGTCCATGATCGACTGCGCCATGCGCACGTCGGGGTCGTCCGTGAGTCCCGCCGGCTCGAACCGCAGGTTGGTGAACTTGTCGACGTAGGTCTCCAGCGGGACGCCGTACTGCAGCGCCACCGACACGGCCAGGGAGAACGCGTCCATGAGGCCGGCGAGGGTCGAGCCCTGCTTGCCGAACTTGAGGAAGATCTCGCCCAGGCCCTCGTCGGGGTAGGAGCTGGCGGTGAGGTAGCCCTCGGCTCCCCCGACCGTGAACGACGTCGTCACCGAGCTGCGGCGCTTGGGCAGACGCTTGCGCACCGGGCGGTACTCGACGACCTTCTCGACGATCTCCTCGGCGATGGCCTCGGCCTGCTTCTTCTTGTCCGTGGACAGCGGCTGGCCGACCTTGCAGTTGTCGCGGTACACGGCCAGGGCCTTGAGGCCGAGCTTCCAGCCCTGCATGTAGACCTCGGCGATCTCCTCCTCCGTGGCCGTCTCGGGCAGGTTGACCGTCTTGCTGATCGCTCCGGAGAGGAACGGCTGGCAGGCGGCCATCATGCGCACGTGCCCCATCGGGGAGATCGCACGCTCACCCATCGCGCAGTCGAAGACCTCGTAGTGCTCGGTCTTCAGACCCGGCGCGTCGACGACGTGCCCGTGCTCGGCGATGTACTCGACGATCGCCTCGATCTGCTCCTCCTGGTACCCCATCTTGGCGAGGGCCCGCGGGATCGTGAGGTTGACGATCTGCATCGACCCGCCACCGACGAGCTTCTTGAACTTGACCAGCGAGAAGTCCGGCTCGATGCCGGTGGTGTCGCAGTCCATCATGAAGCCGATCGTGCCGGTCGGCGCGAGGACGGAGGCCTGCGCGTTGCGGAAGCCGTTCTCGGCGCCGACGGTGACGACGTCCTCCCACGCCTTGGTGGCGGCGCGGTGGATGGAGGAGTCCATCTCGTGCAGGGTGCGCACGGCGTCGTTGGCGGCCTGGTGCTTGCGCATGACCCGCTGGTGCGCGGCGGCGTTGCGGGCGAAGCCCTCGTACGGGCCGACCACACCGGCCAGCTCGGCGGACCGCTTGTAGGCCGACGCCGTGAGCAGCGAGGTGATCGTCGCGGCCAGGCTGCGGCCACCGTCGGAGTCGTACCCGTGACCGGTGGCCATGAGCAGCGCGCCGAGGTTGGCGTAGCCGATGCCGAGCTGGCGGTAGTCACGCGTGGTCTCGCCGATGGACTCGGTCGGGAAGTCCGCGAAGCAGATCGAGATGTCCATCGCGGTGATGACCAGCTCGCTGACCTTCTGGAACGTCACCGCGTCGAACGTGCCGTCGTCCTTGAGGAACTTGAGCAGGTTGAGCGAGGCGAGGTTGCAGGAGGAGTTGTCCAGGCTCATGTACTCCGAGCAGGGGTTGCTCGCCGTGATGCGGCCCGTCTCGGGGTTGGTGTGCCAGTCGTTGATCGTGTCGTCGTACTGCAGACCGGGGTCGGCGCACTCCCACGCCGCCTTGGCGATCTTGCCGAAGAGTTCACGCGCGTCGACCTCGTCGATGACGTCACCGGTCATCCGCGCCCGCAGCCCGAAGGAGGTCCCGTCCTCGACCGCGCGCATGAACTCGTCCGAGACCCGGACGGAGTTGTTCGCGTTCTGGTACTGGACCGAGACGATGTCCTTGCCGCCGAGGTCCATGTCGAACCCGGCGTCGCGCAGGGCGCGGATCTTGTCCTCCTCGCGCGCCTTGGTCTCGACGAACTCCTCGATGTCGGGGTGGTCGACGTCGAGGACGACCATCTTGGCCGCGCGGCGCGTGGCGCCACCGGACTTGATGGTGCCGGCCGAGGCGTCGGCGCCGCGCATGAACGAGACGGGGCCCGAGGCGGTACCACCAGAGGACAGCAGCTCCTTGGAGGACCGGATGCGCGAGAGGTTGAGGCCGGCACCCGAGCCGCCCTTGAAGATGAACCCCTCCTCCTTGTACCAGTTGAGGATCGAGTCCATCGAGTCGTCGACCGCGAGGATGAAGCAGGCGCTGACCTGCTGCGGGCTGGCGGTACCGACGTTGAACCACACCGGGGAGTTGAAGCTGAACACCTGGTGGAGCAGGGCGTGGGTGAGCTCGTGCTCGAAGATCTCGGCGTCCTCGTCGCGGGCGAAGTACCCGTGACGCTTGCCGGCCGCGACGTAGGTGAGCACGACGCGGTCGATGAGGGCCTTGAGGGAACGCTCCCGCTTGTCGGTGCCGAGGGCGCCGCGGAAGTACTTGGTCGTGACGATCGTGGAGGCGTTGACGCTCCAGAAGTCGGGGAACTCGACGCCCCGCTGCTCGAAGATCGTCTCGCCCGTCTTCCAGTTCTGCTGGACGACGTCACGCTGCTCCCACGTCACCTCCTCGTAGGGGTGGACACCGGGCTTGGTGAAGATGCGCTCCACCGTGATGCCCTTGGGTGCGCGCTTACGGGATGAGGTCCGTGCGCCCGTGGTCTCCGTCATGTCTGCTCCTACGGCGAGATTCGAGTTCAGGGGGGTCGTGAATGGTCTGTGGTCAGGGGGTGAGGACGGTCAGTGGGGTGAGGACGTGACGAGCTGTCCGGGTGCGGTCGGGGCCGTCGGGCTCCCGGCGCGCCGCGTGAGGGCTCAGTCGGTCGTCCGCGCGAGTGAGGGCTCCCCTGGGGGAGCCGCTGTGGGTTCGTCGAGGCGCAACAGGGCGATGGCCGCCTCGAAGTCCTCGAGGGTCTCGAAATTCTGGTAGACGCTGGCGAACCTGAGGTAGGCCACCTCGTCCAGCGCGCGCAGGGGCGCCAGGACCGCGAGTCCGACCTCGTGGGCGTCGATCTCGGCCTGACCCGTGCTGCGCACCGCTTCTTCGACCTGCTGGGCCAGCAGCGCGAGGGCGTCCTCGTCGACCGGGCGTCCCTGGCAGGCCTTGCGCACGCCCACGAGGACCTTGGTGCGGCTGAACGGTTCGGTGACTCCGGAGCGCTTGATGACGGTGAGGCTCGAGGACTCGGTCGTGGTGAAGCGACGACCGCACTCGGGGCACAGCCGACGTCGGCGGATCACCAGGCCGTCGTCGACGAGACGGCTGTCGACGACGCGACTGTCGGTGTTGCGACAGAACGGACAGTGCACTGCGACTCCCTCCCTTTCGATGTGGGCCCGATCCCACCGGTGCTGCACCGGTCGGTCTGCGAGGGACCCTACCCCTGAACCCCTACATGTAGTCGAACCACATCGGTGCAACTACTACATCTAGGATCGTAGGCCTCGAAGGGCCGGGAGACAAGCCACGGCGCGTCGGGCTCGTGGCGAGGCGTTCATCGGGAGCCCAGGGCCCCGAAGAAGCTGCCGGACACCCGCAGGGAGGACCCTCGATCCCCGGCCCACAGGCGCCTGCGGCAGCCTACTCGGACCCTTCTGGCGACACGCCGGGACGACCGCCGCGGGGCCTCGACCTGACCAAGAATTGACCATGACGGACCATGACGAACCATGACGGACCGGCCCTCAGACTCGACCGACACGCACCTCCGAGGCGTCATGCACACCCCGGCCGGCGCGTCGCCTCGGCCGGAGTCCGCGCGACCTCAGTCGGAGCCGGGGATGACCAGGGCCTGGCCGGTCACGACGGCCGAGCTGTTGAGCCCGTTGGCGAGCTGGATGCGCACGACCGCCGCCTCCAGCGGCACCATCGGCAGCTCCTGCGCGGCGATCTGACTGAGGGTCTGACCCGACTCGACCGTGACGGCATGCGTCGCCGGGAGCACCGGCGCCGTGAGCCGGGCCCACATCATGAGCACCACGAGGCTCATCAGCCCGAAGGCCAGGAGCGTGCAGGCGAGCCGCCCGCGGGCGGTGAGGCGCAACCGGGAGGCGAGGTGCACCTCGTCGTCACGGACCACCCGCAGTGCGGGGCCCTGGGGTGCGGAACCCTCGGGTGCGGGAGCGAACATCGCCCCCGCCTGGTGATCGGGACTCCATGCCTGAACCGTCATCGGACTCTCCTTCGGATACCTGTTCTCGCCCGTACCGGGCCGACCGGCCGCACCTGCGACCTGCGTTCGACTCCGGACACCGAACCCGTCTGCGCCGGATCGACCGGCCGTCCGAACGTCGACGCACGCACCACTCGTCCGAGCAGACGTACATCGAACTCTCGTACGATTATCGAGCAAACCCGACACGCTGTCCACACTTGTCGCACATGTGTTTGAAACACGTGTGCGATGAACCGTAGGATGCTCATGCATGCAGTTGAGCAGTGCCCACCGACAACCCTTCGACCAGCACGAACACGGTCCGGCGGGTGGTGGGAACCGACGAATCCATGGCCTCGCGCCAGAGAGGACGCCACGTGGACAAGGTCCGAACCATCCGCCATCGCGACACCCCGGGGCTCACGCCGCGGCAGCGCAAGGTGCTCGACTTCATCCGGGTCTCGGTCGGCTCGCGGGGGTACCCGCCCAGCCTGCGCGAGATCGGTGAGGCCGTCGGGCTCACCAGCCCCAGCAGCGTCGCCCACCAGCTCTCGGCACTGGAGCGCAAGGGCTACCTGCGCAAAGACCCCAACCGCCCGCGTGCCCTCGAGATCGTCGCTCCCCCACCCGGTGCCGACGCGGCCGCCATCGCTCAGGCGATCGTCGCCGGGCACGACGACAGCGACACCCGCGCCGCGCGTCCCGAGCCGGCCTACGTGCCGATGCTCGGACGCATCGCGGCGGGTGTGCCGATCATGGCCGAGGAGATGGTCGAGGACATCTACCCCCTGCCCAAGGAGATCGTGGGTGACGGGCGGCTGTTCATGCTCAAGGTCGTCGGCGACTCGATGATCGACGCCGCCATCTGCGACGGCGACTGGGTCACCGTGCGCTCCCAGCCGTCGGCCGAGAACGGCGACATCGTGGCCGCCATGATCGACGACGAGGCCACGGTCAAGACCTTCAAGCGTCGCGACGGGCATGTGTGGCTGCTCCCCCACAACCCCAGCTACGACCCCATCGACGGCGACGAGGCCACCATCCTCGGCAAGGTGACGGCCATCATCCGCAGCGTGTGAGCCGGCCCGCGCCGAGGACACAGGTCCTCGTCCTGGCCGAAGGCGTCCGCCGAATCCCCGGCGACCGCCTACCCTTGGCCACATGATCGACGCTGCCGGCCTACGGGTCATGAAGGCGATCGCCGACGAGGGCAGCTTCACCGGGGCCGCCACGGCGCTCGGATACTCCCAACCGGCGATCTCCCAGATGGTCCGCCGGCTCGAACAGCGGCTCGGCACGGTCCTCGTCGAGCGTGTCGGCCGCTCGATCCGCCTGACCGAGGCGGGTGCCGTCCTGGCCCGGCACGCCACCCCGGTCCTCACGGCGCTGGACCAGGCCGAGGACGAGGTCGCCGCCATCGCCGGACTGCGTGCGGGGCGGGTCCGCCTCATGGCGTTCCCGTCCTCCTCGAGCACCCTGCTGCCGAGGGCCCTGGCCCAGATGCAGCAGCAGCATCCCGACGTCAAGGTCACCTTCACCGAGGCCGAACCGCCGGAGTCGCTGGCGGCGCTGCGCGACGGAGAGTGCGACCTCGCGGTCGCCTTCGCCTACGCGGGCACCGACGTCGCCCGAGGTGAGGACCTCGACGGTCTGACGACCTACCCCCTGCTGGAGGACCCGGTCCGCGTCGCCCTCCCCCAGGGCACCGGCTGGCCGACGCCGAGGTCGTGCCGCTGGAGGAGCTGGCCGCGGACACGTGGATCGCCGGCTGTCCCCGATGCCGCGGACACCTGTTGTCCCTGGCGGACGCCGCGGGGTTCCGACCGACGGTGGGGTATGAGACCGAGGACTACGTGGCGGTCCAGGGCTTCGTCGCCGCCGGGCTCGGCGTCGCCCTCATCCCCGACCTCATCCTCGCCGCCATCACCAACCCCGACGTCGTGATCCGGTCTCTCGAGCAGCCGTCGAACCGCACGGTGCACGCCGTGACCACCCCCGACCTCGAACGCGTCCCGGCGGTCAAGGCCACGCTCGACGCCCTGTGCGACAGCGCCAAGCGGTTGCAGCACCCCTCTCCTCGGTCTGACCCTCGACCCCCTCCCACGCGGGGTCGTTGGTCAGCCCGCCCGATTCTGCCGCAGGACCAGCACCTGTCCCCCGTCCTTGCGCACGGCGACGGCCCCGTCGCGGTCGGTGCGGTAGAGCACCGACCCGGCCTTGCCGACCGACCCCAGCAGGCTCGGAGCCGGATGACCGTAGGTGTTGTCCGCACCCACGCTGACCAGGGCGACCGGCGCGAGCACCGTCGTCAGCAGCTTCGGGTCGTGATCGGCGGATCCGTGGTGGGCCACCTTGACGATGTCGAACGGGTCGCTGCGTGTCGGATCGGCGGCGGCGGGGTGGGCCCGCAGATCGGTGCGCACGGCCGCCCCGGCCTCCTCGTCGATGTCCGCCAGGAGCAGAGCCCGGATGTCGTCCTGCGGGGTCGTGGCACCTGCGACGGTGACGTCGAGGACGAGCGAGCCGGCGTTCGGCGAGGGTGCCGTCGCCGAACGGGGCCACCGCACGAGGGCGGAGACGCGCCCCCAGGTGAAGCGGTCACCGCGGATCCCGGAGTGGACGGGGCGTCCGTGCTCGGTCCACCACCGTCGGACCTGCGGCGGCACCTCGGCCAGCGAGGCGACCGAGACGACGAGGTCGCCGACCTCGCGTCCCCGGTCCACGCCGCTCAGGCCTCCGGAATGGTCGGTGTCGAAGTGCGTGAGGACGACGGCGTCGACCACCGAGATCCGCAGAAAGTCGAGGCATCGGTCGAGCAGGTCGGGATCGGGACCGGTGTCGACCACCACCGCCCGCCCCGGTCCCGACATGAGGACGATGGCGTCGCCCTGCCCGATGTCGCACATGACGATGGCGGGGTCGGGACCGGGGAATCCGGTGCGCATGCGCACACAGGAGGCCGGGAGGATCGCGGCCACGAGCAGGAGGACGACGAGCATCGCGGCGCGGGGGCGGCGTCCGCACGCGCGGCACAGTGCCGGACCGCACATCACGACGGCAAGGGTGAGCAGGGCCAGGGAGAAGGCCCCCACGGCGGTGTCCGGCCACGGGATCGCCCGCAGCGGGGCACGTTCGGCCCACCGCGCCACGAGCGCCACACCCCACGCGGGGATCGCCGCCACCCACGCCACGAGCCCGGCGGCGGCCGGCCACGCCACGCCGAGGACGGCCACGAGGGTGCCGACCACGGTCACCGGCACCACCAGCGGCGCGGCGAGCGCGTTGGCGAGGACCCCGACGATGCTGATCTCCCCTGGAGCAACACGACCACGGGAGCGCACGTCACCTGTGCCGCCAGGGGGATCGCCAGGGCTTCGGCGGCGAACCCCGGCCGAGGGACACGGCGGCGGAGGGCGTCGGCCCACGGTCGGGCGAACACCAGCAGACCGACGGTGGCGAGCACCGACAGGGCGAACCCGTACGAGCGGGCGAGCCACGGGTCGATCGCGAGGAGGATCAGCACCGCACCCGCGAGGGCGGGCATTCCGAGCGACCTGCGTGAGCGGAGGATCCCCAGCAGGCCGATCCCGCCCATGACCGCCGCTCGGATCACGCTCGGGTCCGGTCGCACGAGGACGACGAACCCGGCCAGGGCGAGCCCACCGGCGAGGGGACGCCATCGTCGTGGCACGCCGAGCCCGGCGCACACCCAGAGCACCGCGGCGCCGACCAGGGAGCAGTTGGTGCCGGACACGGCGGTCAGGTGGGACATCCCGGTGGCGGTCATGGCGTCGGCCAGGTCCTCGGGCAGGCCGTCCCGGTCGCCGATGACCATGCCCGGGACCAGGCCCTTCGGGTCCTCGGGCAGCCCGCCCACGGCCTCGCGCATCGCGGCCCGGGCCCGGTCGGCGGCGGCGACGAGCCACCCGGGGCCGGTGACCACGGTGGGCGTCGAGCGGGTCGTGAGGACGGCGCGCACCTGCTCACCGGCGTCGGCCGGAGCGAGCCTGCCGGTCACCTCCACGACGACCCGCCAGCCCACCCTCAGTCGATCGGCATCCCCGAGGAGCAGCACCGGCGTCTCGACCGCGGTCCGGACACCGCGGGCCTCGACCCGCTGCACTCGCAGGACGACGGCGACACGCGCCGGCCCGGCCTCGGTGCGTCGCAGCCTGCGGGGTTCGGCCATCACCTGCCCGGTGACCCGGACGAACGCCCGCTCCGAGGCCAGCTCGGCGACCGGCCCGGCCTCGGACCGCGCCTCGGCTCCTGCTACCACGACCTGCAGAGCAGCCGCGAGCAGGAGGGTGAGGACGACGCCCAGGCGGCGTCGGTCCGGCGGTCCGGCGCAAGCACGGCGCGATCGGAGGTGGCGGGCGGTGAGGATCCCGGCCACGCCGACGATGACCGCCGCGGTCACACTCGGCACCAGCGGCCCGCGCCCCAGGGACAGGGCCACCACCGCCCACGAGGCCAGTGCCGGTATGAGGAGTCGCACGTCCGCGGGCGCGGCCGGCGTGCTCGGTTCAGGCGCCGGGGAGGCCGGTGGCCGGGACGTCGTCGTGGTGCCCCGTGCGCCCACCGTCAGACACGGACGCGAGGACGCAACGCCTCGAGCGTCTTCTCGCCCACGCCCTTGACCTCACCGAGCTGGTCGACGGCGGTGAATCGGCCGTTGGCCGTGCGCCATTCGATGATCCTGGCGGCCATCACGGGGCCGACGCCCGGAAGAGACTCCAACGTGGGCTGGTCCGCCGCGTTCAGGTCGACGAGGGGCTGCGGGCCCGCCGGGACCCCCGCCGCGGCCGACGGAGGCGCGAGGGTGTTGATGGGGATGGGCGCGCCGGCCTTGTCAGGCACCGTGATCTGCTCACCGTCGACCACCGGGCGGGCCAGGTTGAGTCCGGTCAGCACGGCCTTCCTGGACGGCCCGCCGGCCTTCTCGAGCGCATCCTTGACCCGCGATCCCGCCGGGATCGTGACCACCCCCGGGCGGCCCACCTCACCGACGACGTGGACGACGAGGTCGGGGGCCGCGGGTGCCCCGGCCACCGGTCCCGGCGCCGCGCCCGCCGGGGCTGCGCCTCCCCCGGCACTGCCCGGGGTGGCTGCCGGATCCGCCGGGGCCACGGCCGCTCCCCCGGCCTGTCCGACGCTCCCGGGTGGCCGTCCGTCGGCCATGGGAGACGCGCTGGTGCCGGACACCGGTCGCGTGGGCACCGGCTCGGCCTCGTTCTCTCCTCCGATCAGACCGAACACGACCGAGAGGACGGCCACCACGACGACGATCGCCGCTCCCCCGACCGCCAGCAGCGGAGGCGACACGCGAGCACCCGCCAGGCCGCTCGGCACCTGCAGCACCCCGTCGCCGGCGCGCACCAGCCGGTGGGAGGGGAGGTCGGTCGCGACGACCTCGTCCCCGGCGCCGGTGCGCGCGCCGCGACGAGCGTGTCGCTGTGCACGCGTGGAGGGTTCGGCCGGCGGGTCGGCGAACCCGTCCGTCGCGACGAGGGCGATCGGCTCGGTGTCCGGATCGCGTCGCCGCCTGGAGTCGGGCGAGCGGGCGGACAGGAGGGCTGTGGCGCGAGCGGGCGCAGGCATGCCGCAACGCTAGGCAGCACGCCCGCGACCCGACCTGCCGAACTCCCGCCCTGTGGACGAGCCGGCGGCGGGAGCAGCGGGTGTGGACCGACTCAGGCGCGGGGTTCGGGGCTGGTGGAGACGGCGATCGCCCCCGGGCCGAGATGGACCGCCGCCACGGCGCCGATGGGTCGGACCCAGACGTCGTCGCCGGACAGGCGGTCGCCGATCCGGTCGATGAGCTGCCCCGCGAGCCGCTGGGCGCGTTCCTCCTCCTCGAGGTGGTGCACGGTGACGGCCACCGGGGTCGCCGAGGCGTCGGCCGCCTTCCCCACCAGCTCCACCAGCCGCGGCAGGGCCCGGCCGGCGGTGCGCACCTTCTCGCGGGGCTCGATCCGACCGTCGACGAGCTCGAGCAGAGGTCGGATGGCGAGCGCCGATCCGAGGAAGGCGGCGGCCTCGCCGATGCGTCCGCCCCGCCGGAGGAACTCCAGGGTGTGGACGTAGAAGTGCAGGGATCCGGCGGCGGCCCGCGCGGAGATCGCCGACGCGACCTCGGCGACGCCGGCCCCCGCCGCGGCCAGGCGCGCACCGGACAGCACCGCGTGGCCGAGGGTCATCCCCATCGTCCCCGAATCCACGACGTGCACGGGCACACTCGCCGCCCTGGCCGCGAGCGTGGCCGCGTCGCAGGTGCCGGACAACTCCCCCGACAGGTGCGCCGACACGATCTCGGTGACACCACCGGCCGCCAACCGTTCGTACACGTCGTGGAGTGCCCGCGGCGAGGGGCGGGAGGTCGTCAGCGAGCGGGCACGCCGCAGCAGTCGGAGGAGTTCGGCGTCGTCGAGGTCGACCCCCTCGGTGTAGGAGACGCCGTCGGCCGACACGTGCAACGGAACCACGGAGATGCCGAACTCCTCGACGAGGTCGTCGGGAAGATAGGCGGTGGAGTCCGTGACCAGGGCGACGGACACGAGACCTCAGCCCGCGACGATGTTGACGAGACCGGGTGCACGCACGATGACCTTGCGCACGGTCTGCCCGTCCAGGAGCTCGGCGATGCGGGGCTCGGCCAGTGCCGCGGCCTCCAGGTCGGCCTCGCCGATGTCGGAGGCCACCTCGAGACGCGCCCGGACCTTGCCCTTGATCTGCACGACGCAGGTCACTGTGTCCTGCACCAGCAGCGCCGGGTCGGCGACCGGGAAGTCGGCATACACCAGCGACTCCTCGTGCCCGAGCCGCGACCACAGCTCCTCGGCCAGGTGCGGCGCCACGGGCGCGACCATGAGCACCAAGGGCTCGATCGCGTCACGCGGGGGCTCGGCCATCTTCGTCAGGTGGTTGTTGAGTTCGATGAGCTTGGCGATGGCCGTGTTGAACCGCAGGTTCGTGTAGTCGCGGCGGACTCCGTCGATGGTGCGGTGCAGCAGCCCCAGGGTGGCGTCGTCGAGCTGGGCGTCGCCGACGTGCACCTGCCCGGTCTCCTCGTCGACGACGTTGCGCCACAGCCGCTGGAGGAACCGCTGACTTCCGACGACGGCGCGGGTCTCCCACGGCTTGGACAGCTCGAGCGGACCCATGCTCATCTCGTAGACGCGGAAGGTGTCGGCACCGTACTGCTCGTACATCTCGTCGGGGCTGACGACGTTCTTCAGCGACTTGCCGATCTTGCCGTACTCGCGGGTGACCGTCTCGCCCTGCCAGCGGTAGATGCTCTCGCCGTTCTCGGCGGCGATCTCCTCGACCTCGGCGGCCGGGACGGGTTGCCCACGGTCGTCGCGGTAGGCGTAGGCCTGGATGTAGCCCTGGCTGAAGTAGTGCCGGAAGGGCTCCTCCGCGCTGACGTGGCCCAGGTCGTAGAGCACCTTCTGCCAGAACCGGGCGTACAGCAGGTGCAGCACGGCGTGCTCCACGCCGCCGACGTACAGGTCGACGCCGCCGGGGTCGCGGGTGCCGGCCGGGGCGCCCTCGACGGGCTCGGCCTGCGGACCCATCCAGTAGTTCTCGACCTCGGGGTCGACCAGGACCTCGTGGTTGGCCGGGTCGAGGTAGCGCAGGAAGTACCAGCACGAACCGGCCCAGTTGGGCATCGTGTTGGTCTCGCGGCGGTACTTCTGGGGGCCGTCGCCGAGGTCGAGTTCCACCTCGACCCATTCGGGCACGCGCGACAGCGGCGGTTCGGGGGCGGAGACCACATCGTCGGGCTCGAAGGTCTTGGGGCTGTAGTCGGGCACCTCGGGCAGCTCGACGGGCAGCTGGTCGTCGGGGACGGCGTGGGCCACGCCCTCGGCGTCGAAGACGATCGGGAAGGGCTCGCCCCAGTACCGCTGCCGCGAGAACAACCAGTCGCGCAGGCGATAGTTGACCGTGCCCTCACCGTGACCCGCACCGGCCAACCAGTCGATGATCCGGGCCTTGGCCTCCGGCACGGACAGCCCGTCGAGGCTCACCTCGTCGTTGGCCGAGTTCGCGCCCACGCCCTCGCCGGTGAACGCCACGCCGGCCTTGGCGGACGTCTGCGGGTCCACCTGTCCGGCGGGCCCGGCGGGTGCGACGACGTCGATGATCGGCAGCCCGAACTGGGTGGCGAAGTCGTAGTCGCGCTCGTCGTGGGCGGGCACGGCCATGATCGCGCCGGTGCCGTACCCCATGAGGACGTAGTCGGCGACGAACACCGGGACCTCGCGGCCGTCGACGGGGTTGACCGCATACCCGCCGGTGAACACGCCGGTCTTGGTCTTGTCCTCGACCTGCCGCTCCACGTCGGACTTGCGGGAGGCCTGGAACTGGTAGGCCGAGACCGCCTCGGCCGGGGTGGCGCCGCCGCCCGTCCAGGCGTCCTTCGTGCCCTCCGGCCACGACGCGGCGACGAGCTTCTCCACGATCGGGTGCTCGGGCGCCACCGCCATGAACGTGGCACCGAAGAGCGTGTCCGGGCGGGTCGTGAAGACCTCGATCCCGGCCGACGGATCGTCCCTCAGCGGGAACGTGACGCGCGCGCCCTGGCTGCGACCGATCCAGTTGCGCTGCATGAGCTTGACCTTCTCGGGCCACTCGACGCGGTCGAGGTCGTCGGCCAGGCGGTCGGCGTAGGCGGTGATGCGCATCATCCACTGACGCAGCGCACGCCGGAACACCGGGTAGTTGCCCCGCTCGGAGCGTCCCTCGCTCGTGACCTCCTCGTTCGACAGCACCGTCCCGAGTCCGGGGCACCAGTTGACGGGCGCCTCCGAGGCGTAGGCCAGGCGGAATCCGTCGATGTACCGCGCACGCTCGGGTGCGGACAACTCCGACCACGACCGGCCGGCGAACTCCCCGGTCAGCTCGCGGCGTCCGGATTCGAGGTCGGCGACCAGCTCGCTGATCGGACGGGCGCGGCCCAGACCGCCGTCGGGCCGGATCGCCTCGGTGTCGTACCAGGACTCGAAGATCTGCAGGAAGATCCACTGCGTCCACCGGTAGTACTCCGGGTCGATCGTCGCGATGCTGCGGCGGTCGTCGTGGCCGAGGCCCAGGCGGCGCAACTGCCGCTTCATGACGACCATGTTCTCCTCGGTCGTCTTGCGCGGATGCTGGCCGGTCTGGACCGCGTACTGCTCGGCGGGCAGGCCGAAGGCGTCGTACCCCAGGCAGTGCAGGACGTTCTTGCCCGTCATGCGGTTGAACCGCGCGAACACGTCGGTCGCGATGTACCCGAGCGGATGCCCCACGTGCAGTCCGGCCCCCGAGGGGTAGGGGAACATGTCGAGGACCAGCAGCTTCTCGCGGCCGGCCACCCCCTGCGGGTCGGCCCACGGACCGGCGGGGTTGGGCGCGTGGAACGTCCCCTCCTGCTCCCACCGGTCCTGCCAGGAGACCTCGATCTGCCCGGCCATGGCCGCGGTGTACCGGTAGGGCGTGTCGTTCATCGGGTCCTTCGATCATCGGGGGCGTCTCGGGGGGCGTGGCAGGTGTCGTGCGAGCCGAGGCCGCCGCGTGGGCGGCCCGGGGTGCAGCCGGCACACCTGCATGCACGGGCAGTTCAGCCTAACGCAGCCCCCGCCTGCTCCTGCCGCCCATTCCGCGTGGCCGGGCGCCCCCGAGACGGGCGTGGGCCGCCGCCCCGAACGGGACGACGGCCCACGGTGAACCGCTCGACGTCACTTCTTCAGCATCGCGAAGTGGTGCTTGGCGAGGTCGGTGTTGTCGAGGTAGCGGCCGCGGACCGGGTCGGTCTTGGTGGCCATGCGGTAGAGCATGTCGGCGCCCTTGCCGCGCGCGTACACCGGCACGAGCTGGTTGGAGTGGTTGCCCGACTGCCACGTGACGGCGGGCAGCTCTCCGCGCTTGCCGCTCATGGCGGTCCAGTTCGGGTTGGCACCGGGGCCGGTCAGGTAACCGGTCTCGTGGTCGGCGGTGACGATGACGAGCGTCTCCTTCCACGAGCTGTTCTTCTCGACCCAGCGGATCGTGGCGTCGACGGCCTTGGTGAAGTCCAGGGTCTCCTCCACGTTGCGGGTGTTCGAGTTGGCGTGGCCCGCCCAGTCGATCGCGCCGCCCTCGACCATGAGGTAGAAGCCGTCACGGTCCTTGTCGAGCACGTTGAGCGCGCCCTCGGTCAGCGTCGCCAGCTCGGGCACGTCGTTCATCGGCACCGAGAACGGCGCCACGTTCTTGGCCTCGCCCGAGCGACCCTGCTGCAGCGTGGAACCCACCTCGACCAGACCGAGCATCTTGCCCGCGTCCTTGCCCTTCTTCTTGGGCATCCCGGAGACGACGCCGTTGCGGGCGAGCTTGTCGAACTGCTTCTTGCTGTGGAGGAAGGAGCGTCCGGCGTCACCGGCCTCCAGACGTCCGAAGTCGCGCTCGGAGAGGTAGGTGAAGTTCGGCTTCACGCGCTTGTGGTCGTCGTTGTAGTAGGGGTGACCCGCACCGATGATGACGTTGGTGTCGGAGTCGATCATCTCCTCGGCCAGTGCGTGGTAGTTGTTGCGGCTCTCGTTGTGCGCGACGTAGCCGGCGGGGGTGGCGTGGCTGAACGGCACCGACGACACGACACCGGTGGCCTTGCCGCGCTCCTTGGCCGCCTGCCAGGCGTTCTTGAGCGGCTTCTTGTCCTTGTCGACGCCGATGCCCGCGTCGTAGGTCTTCACACCGGTGGCCATCGCGGTCGACGCGGCGGCGGAATCGGTCGCGGGGTCCTTGACCGCGGCGGCCATGTCGCCCCACGCGACCTTGGGGTCGTAGCCACCCTTGACCGAGTACGTCGACATGCCGACCCGCACCGGGAACTTCTGGAACGGGAAGGCCGCCCCCGTCCCCTTGGCCGGGGCCACCTTGCCCGGCGCCCCGGCGACCTGGTGCATCGTCACGCCCTTGGCGTAGAGCGCGGCCTGGTCCACGGAGTTGTAGCCCATGCCGTCACCGATGAGCACGATGACGTTCTTGGGCGCGTCGGACGCCGGCGGGCGCCCCTCGGCGGAGGCGGTCGCGGACGGGAGGGAGGTGGAGGCGGCGACGGTGGCCGTGGCCAGAACTGCCCCGGCGAGACGGACTGATCGAGGGATCGACATGGTGTGCGCAACTCCTACGCGTGGAAGGGACGCCGACGATCGATCGGCGATACGCGCATTCGATCGCCGCCGGGTGACACCTCGACGGGGCGCCGAGAGCTCCCACCTGAATGCCGGGTGAACTCCCGCTACACGCAACCTGATTCGCCTCCCGCTCGGATCGGGGAACCGTCAGGGGCCGGCCGACGACGGCCTTCCGACATCACCGAGAACCTGCGGGCGCAGACAACGAAGAGGGCCGCTTCGCGGTGGAAGCGGCCCTCTTCGTCGATCGGAGATCAGAGTGCGTTGTACGCCTTCGACATCGCCGACTTCTTGTTCGCGGCCTGGTTCTTGTGGATGACGCCCTTGCTCACGGCCTTGTCGAGCTTGCGGCTCGCGAAGGCGAGAGCGGCCTTCGCCTCGTCCTTGTTCCCGGCCTCGGCGGCCTCACGGAACTTGCGGATCCACGTGCGCAGCTCCGACTTGTACGCCTTGTTGCGCTCGGTGCGCTTGGCGTTGGTGGTGATGCGCTTGATCTGCGACTTGATGTTCGCCATGGTGACTCTCGTTTCCGGTCGTTGGGCTGTCAGATGAGGACAGGCCCGGCCTCAACCCCCGCGACGGGTCAGGTCGCGGTCAAGGACGGACTGTTGATGCGTGTCGGCGCACGACCTGGGCGCACACGCAAGTCACGAATCTACCAGTCGTCTCCTGACCGGCCAAAACACGGGACCATGACCGGGTGCGACGCGGCGCGCTCGCCTCACCGCCGGTGTCGTTCGTCGCAGATCGTCAGGACGGCACGCTCCACCGCGTATTCGGGGTCGCGGCCGCCGCCCTTGACGGCGTGGTCGGCGGCGGCGACGGCCTGGATCGCCCGGCCCAGCGCCTCGACGTCCCACCCCTGCAGGGATCGCCGCGCGCGATCGATCTGCCAGGGCGCCATGCCGAGGGTCTTCGCGAGCGAGTTGGCCGAGGCGCGTCCGGCGCCGGCGACCTTGATGAGCTGCCGCAGCTGGATGGCGAGGATCGCCACGATCGGCACCGGGTCGACCCCCGAGGCCAGGGCGTGACGCAGGAGGCGCAGGGCCTCGGGGGCCTGGCCGGCGATGGCCGCGTCGGCGACGCGAAAGCCCGTGGCCTCCACCTTGCCGCCGTGATAGGTGGCGACGACCTGGTCGTCGATGACGCCCGTGGTGTCGTCGATGAGTTGCTTGCAGGCCGAGGCGAGTTCACGGACGTCCTTGCCGACGGCCTCGACCAGGGCACGCACGGCCTCGGGGGTGGCCTTGCGCCGGTTGCGCCGAAACTCGTTGACGGCGAAGTCGGCCTTGTCGCGGTCGGACTTGATGGCCGGAGCCTCGAGCACGCGCGCGCCGCTCTTCTTCATCGCCTCGACGACCTTCTTGGCGCGGTTTCCTCCGGCGTGGGCGACGACGAGCGTGACGTCCTCCTCGGGCCGCTCGATCTGCGCGAGGAGGTCGGCCTGGGCGTCGTCACCCGCCTGATCGGCACCCCGCACCACGACACACTTGGCACCACCGAACAGGGAGGGCGCGCAGTGCATCCCGATCTGGCCGGGCTCGTAGCCCTCCATGTCGACGCGGATGTACTCCAGATCGGGCGCCAACGACCGCGCCGCCTCGAGCGTGGACTCGATCGCACGCTCGGCCAGGATCTGTTCCGGTCCGGTGACGAGCACCAGGGGCGGCACTCCCCCACCGGGGGCTTCTGTGGTGGTCACGCGCCCAGGATGTCAGACCCCTCCGACAACCCATCCCACCCTGCGTGACCCGCCGCCCTCAGAGGCGGAGCAGACGCAGGCGCGCCTCGACGGACTCCAGCGGGATGCCCAGGTGTTCGGCGAGTTCGTCGGCGTCGAGGCCGAGGTCACGGCCGTCCTTGAGCTCTTCGTCGGCCTCCGCGCTCCAGGCGTGGCCGCCGGTGACGGCGGTCCGGCTCTCCTGGGCCGCAGGCGCGCCGGTGGTGACGGCGTCGCTGACCTTCTCCGCCGGGGCGCTCGCCGCGGGCGGGTGGTCGTTCTCGCCCGACACGACTCCCCGCAGGGGTGGCGGGGCCACGGGGACCACGGGCTCGGCGGAGGCGTCGAGGCGTCGCAACGCCTCCAGCACCCGGTCGCGGTCGGTGGTGGGCCAGAACGGCGGCAGGCTGCGCTGGAGGAATCCGGCGTAGCGGGCGGTGATCATGCGGGAGTCGAGGAAGGCGACGACGCCGCGGTCGCTGGATCGGCGCACCAGTCGCCCGGCGCCCTGGGACAACCGGAGCGCCGCGTGGGTCGCCGACACGGCCATGAAGCCGTTGCCGCCCATCCGCCCGATGGCCTGGGTGCGGGCCGAGGCCAGGGGGTCGTCGGGTCGGGGGAAGGGGATGCGGTCGATGACGACGAGCTGGCAGGCCGGGCCCGGCACGTCGACGCCCTGCCACAGGGTCAGGGTGCCGAAGAGGCAGGTGGTGGCCTCGGAGGCGAATTCGCGGACCAGCGTGGTGATCTGGTCCTCGCCCTGGCAGAGGATGGTCAGCTCGTCCCCGAAGCGCTCCCGCATCTGCTCGGTGGCGGCCTGCGCGGCCCGCATCGAGCTGAACAGGCCGAGGGTGCGCCCGCCCGCGGCCCTGATGAGCGCCTCGAGCTCGTCGAACATCGCGGGCGAGGGCCCGTCGCGTCCGGGCGCCGGCAGATGCGTGGCGACGTAGGCGATGCCCTGCTTGGGGTAGTCGAAGGGGCTGCCGACGTCGAGGCCCTGCCAGTCGGGGGCGCCCTCGCCACGCAGGCCGAGAGTGCCCGCGACCGCGTCGAACGTGCCGCCCAGCTCGATCGTCGCCGAGGTGAGCACGACGGTGCGGTCGGTGAAGAGCTTGTCCCGCAGCTCCATCGCCACGCTCATCGGCGCGACCCGCAGCACGGGACCACGTTGGGGGTGCTGACCGACCCACACGACGTCGAGTTCGCGCTCCTCGAGCAGGCGATCGACGACATCGGCCAGCTCGTCGACGGCGGCCCGGGCCACGGCGCGCGAGCCGTCCGGGGTGTCCTTGTCCTTGGAGTCGGACTTCATGCCGCTCTGCACCGCGCGCACGTCGGCGCGCAGCATGGCCAGGGCCTGCCCGAGGGAGTCGGGCAGCGCGAGGAGCCGGCCCTCCTCCAGCGGCGCCAGGGCCTTGGCGAAGACCTCTCCCGCCCCCACGAGGTCGTCGGTGCCCGTGTAGCGGGCGGCCTTGCGGGCCGCGGTCGTCACGGTGCCCGGCGAGAGTTCGTCGGTGACGGTCGCGGTGACCCGATCGACGAGTTCGTGGGCCTCGTCGATGACGAGCAGGTGGTGTTCGGGCAGCATCGAGCGGTTCTCGAACGCGTCGATGGCCATGAAACTGTGGTTGGTGACCACGACGTCGACATCCTTGGCAGCCTCCCGGGACACCTCGACGAAACACTCCGAGCGCATGGGACAGGCGCTGCCCAGGCACTCACGGGCGGCGACGGAGACCTGCCTCCAGGCCCGCTCGGAGACGCCGGGGACGAGCTCGTCGCGGTCTCCGGAGTCGGTGGTCTCGGCCCATTCGCGCAGACGCACCACCTCGGCGCCCAGCCGGGAGGTACCCGGGGTGCCCGCGTCATCCCCTGCAGAATCCGGGGAGCTTGCGGGCGCCGCCGCCAGCCCCTCGGTGGAGAACAGCGCGCCCTCCTCCTCGGGGAAACCGCCTGCCAGTTTGTGTCGGCACAAGTAGTTGCGGCGGCCCTTGACCAGCGCGTACGTGGGGCGTCGTCCGAGGATCGGGGCGAGTGCGTCGGCCACGCGCGGCATGTCACGGTCGACGATCTGTGCCTGCAGGGCCAGGGTCGCGGTGGCGACGATGGCGGGTGTGCCCGTCGCGACGGCGTCTGCGACGGCCGGGACGAGGTAGGCGAGGGACTTGCCGGTGCCGGTGCCCGCCTGCACGAGCAGGTGTTCCTGCGCGGCGACGGCGTCCTCGACGGCGAGCGCCATCCGCTGTTGACCTGGTCGTGGTGTGCCGCCCACCGCCTCGACGGCGGCAGCGAGCAGGGTCTTCACATCGGCGGACACGCGGCCCAGCCTAGGTCAGACGCAGCACTCGACGCGGACACCCTCGGGGCCACTGTGGACCACCAGCCCCGGGGTGCGCCGGCCGCACACGCACAACGCATCCCAGAACGCATCGAAACGGTCGCCATCACGACCGTTCCGATGCGTTCTGCGGTGTAATCACGCGGCGTGCAGGTGTGTCGGGCGGGGGCGGGACCGGGCTGCGCCGTAGGCCGCCTCGACCCGGCGCAGTGCCCCCGCGGGGTCGCGGCGCAGGGTCGTCGGGGTGATGCCGATGACTGTGGCGCCCGCGACGACGAGGTCACCGTCGGACTCGACGGTGTGCGCCCAGTCGTCCCCGAGCAGGTGGTGGGCCTTGGAGTGGACCATCACGGCGAGCGCCACGTCGTCGAACCACAGGTCGGGTGTGGTGAGTCGCGTGCGGTGCGCGGTGAGGGTCGGGTTGAGCATCGGCGGCGGCAACACCGGGGACCGGCGCACGAGAGCGGCCAGGTCGACCTCGGCCACCGACCACGCGCCCGACTCCGCCTCGGACAGGGCACGACGCACGAGTCCCGTCCCGGTGCCGCGGCCGAGCACCGCCAGTTCGCGCCACAGACGCTCCGGAGTCGTCACCCGACGCTGGCAGGCCTCGATGACCAGGGCCAGTGCGCGCCGGTCGTCGGCAGACCACCGAGCGGCGTCCACCACCGCACGCTCGGGTGAGACGACGTTCATGCCCTGCAGGGTCCGCGGCCAGTCCTCCCACACCGCCGCCCGTCTCACCCTGACCCAGCGACAGCGCCGGCTCGCGCAGGTGTGCGGGACGAGGACGTCGACGATGACGGAGTCGGCCTGCCGGATCCCGTACTGGGACGAGGCGGCCTCGCCGGTCAGCAGCGCGTCCTCCCCCGCGTACAAGAGCCCGGCCCACGACCGTTGCACCGGGGAGAGCCTGCCCTCCCCCACGAGCACGACCCGTGGGAGTGGTGCGCTCCACCCGTGATGCAACTTCCACCGCACCTGTGCGCGGGTGAGCCCGGCCTCCCACAACTGGTCCAGGGAGGCGAGGCCGTGTTGCCGGTGCAGGACGTCGATCAGCGGCGCGGGCAGATTCCGGGCGGAGTAGGGCAGGTCGTAGGCGGTCGCGTTCCGGCTCATGCGGCCGATCCTCAACGCCGCCGATGGGCCACCACCCCGTCGTCCACACCCACCGATCCCGACGGAGCGGACACGACACGGTGTGGACAACGCCCGTCGCCGTGACGACATCGCAGAACGCACCGAAACGGCTGTGATGGCGACCGTGTCGATGCGTTCTGCGATGTGTTTGTTGCGAGGCCTCAGGAGGTGACGAACTCGCTGTAGGCGTCCGCCTGGTGGGCGAAGACCTTGACCTGCAGGCGGGTGCCCTCGGCGTCGTGCTCCTCGGAGAGGACCTCGGCGTCGGTGTGCAACGTGTTGACGACGTCGCCGCGGCTGTAGGGCACGAGCAGGGTGAGGACGATGTCCTGCCGGGGCAGTTCGTCGGCGATGAGCTGCTGCAGCTCCTCGATCCCCTCGCCGGTGCGCGCCGAGACGGCGATCGCGTCCTTCTCGTGGCGCAGCAGGCGCGCGAGCACCTCGGGGTCGGCCATGTCGGTCTTGTTGATGACGACGATCTCGCGCGGGTGCTCGTTGGGGTCGTCCCAGACGTCGGCGAGGACCTCACGTACCGCGGTGATCTGGCCCTCGGGGTCGGGGTGCGAACCGTCGACGACGTGCAGCAGCAGATCGGCGTCGCCGACCTCCTCGAGCGTCGAGCGGAACGCCTCGACCAGCTCGTGCGGCAACGAGCGCACGAACCCGACGGTGTCGGCGAGGGTGTAGTCGCGCCCGTCGGAGGTCTGCGCCCGGCGGATCGTCGGGTCCAGCGTCGCGAACAGGGCGTTCTCGACGAGGGCACCGGCTCCGGTGATGCGGTTGAGCAGCGAGGACTTGCCGGCGTTGGTGTACCCGGCGATGGCCACCGAGGGCACGTGGTTGGCGCGCCGTCCGCTGCGTTTGGTGTCGCGGACGGTCTTCATCTCGCGGATCTCGCGGCGCAGTTTGGCGATCCGCGTGTTGATGCGCCGACGATCGAGTTCGATCTTGGTCTCACCGGGGCCACGGGAACCGATGCCCTCACCGCCGGCGACACGACCACCGGCCTGCCGTGACATCGACTCACCCCACCCACGCAGGCGCGGCAGCAGGTACTGCAGTTGCGCCAGTTCGACCTGCGCCTTGCCCTCGCGGGACTTGGCGTGCTGGGCGAAGATGTCGAGGATCAGCGCGGTGCGGTCGATGACCTTGACCTTGACGACGTCCTCCAGCGCACGCCGCTGGTTGGGCGCGAGCTGGCTGTCGGCGACGACGGTGTCGGCGCCCTCGGCGGCGACGATCTCGGCGAGTTCCTTCGCCTTGCCCGAGCCGACGTAGGTGGCCGGGTCGGGGCGGTAGCGGCGCTGGACGACGCCGGCGAGCACGGTCGACCCGGCCGTCTCGGCCAGGGCCGCGAGTTCGCGCAGGGAGTTCTCGGCCTCCTCGGCGGTCCCCTCGGACCAGACGCCGACGAGGACCACCCGCTCCAGGCGGAGCTGCCGGTACTCGACCTCGGTGACGTCCTCGATCTCGGTCGAGAGTCCGCTGACGCGACGCATCGCCGCGCGCTCCTCGCGCTCGAACTGGTCGCCGTCGTAGGAGACGAAATCGGGGTCGCTCAGGTGCCAGGAATCGTCGTCCGCCAGGGCCGACGCCTTGGCGTCGAAGATGTCTGAAGTGTGGCTCATATCCCTCTCAGGGTCGCAGACCTGCGCGGGAGGCGCGAGGCAATATCGCTTCAACGCCGCCGGGGCGCGTGGTCATTCCCCCACCTCACCGACCGGCGACGACGTCCTCGATGGGGGTGTCTCCGTCGTTGAACTCGATGATGCGGCCGATGGCGGCGTTGTCGGCGAGCACCGCGGCGGCGACGGCGGCGACGTCGTCACGGCTGACCTCGCCACCCTGGACGCCGGGGCCGCTCTCGATGCGGCCCGTGCCGTCCTCCAGCGTCAACCTGCTGGGGCGCAGGATCGTCCAGTCCAGGGAGCTCTGCTCGAGGTGGGCGTCGGCGGCGCTCTTGGCGTCGGCGTAGGGGAAGAAGGCGTCGTCCTGCGGCACGCCGTGGTCGGGGCCGGCGCCGAAGTAGGACACCATGACGTACCGCGGGACGCCCGCGTCGGCGGCGGCGTCCATCGAGGTGGTGGCGGCGTCACGGTCCACGGCGTAGGTGCGCTCGGGGCTGCCGCCACCGGCGCCCGCGGACCACACGACGGCGTCGACGCCGGAGAACAGCTCGGCGAACCCCGCCCGGTCCAGCGTCTCGATGTCGGCGACCTGCGGTGTGGCACCGGTCGCCGCGACCTCCTCGGCGTGGTCGGGGTTGCGGATGACCGAGGTCACCTCCTCACCCCGACTCACCAGGAGCGGCGCGAGGCGCAGCGCGACCTTGCCGTGGCCACCGATGATCGTGATGCGGGACATGGGAACTCCTGTCGTCCGGGCGATGCGGTCACCGGCGACAACCCCCGGGGATCGGCAGACATTCCGGACTCACCTCGCCCCCGGGGCCGGAGGTCACCCCTCCTCGGGCTTGCGGCGGCGCGAGAGTCGGCGCGACCGGCCGGGCACGCGCGGCTCGAGGATCGGGTAGTCCGGCGGGCTGTGGATCGACTCCACCCCCGGGCCCTTCTCATCGACGGCCGCCTCGATCTCGGGCAGGTTCTTGGTGGCCCGGTAGCGGGTGCGGTCGACCGCCAGCACGATGAAGAAGGCCGCCAGACCCGCGATGCCGAACCGCGCCCAGGTGGCGAGCCCCTCCCCCGTGGAGAGGACGACCACCGCCGGGGCGATGAGGACGGCGACGAGGTTCATCACCTTGATCAGCGGGTTGATGGCAGGGCCGGCGGTGTCCTTGAACGGGTCGCCGACCGTGTCTCCGATGACCGTCGCCTCGTGGGCGGCGGACCCCTTGCCGCCGTGGGCGCCGTCCTCGACGATCTTCTTCGCGTTGTCCCACGCGCCACCGGAGTTGGCGAGGAACACCGCCATGAGCACACCGCAGGCGATGGCGCCGGCGAGGAACCCGGCCAACGCGCCGAAGCCCAGACCGAACCCGATGGCGACCGGCGCGAGCACCGCCAGCAGACCCGGAGTCGCCAGCTCCCTCAGCGAATCCCGCGTACAGATGTCGACGACGCGGCCGTACTCCGGCTTCTCGGTGCCCGCCATGATGCCCGGGTGCTCACGGAACTGCCGGCGCACCTCGAGCACGATGGCCCCGGCCGCGCGGGTGACCGCGTCGATGGCGAGGCCGGAGAACAGGAAGACCACGCTGGCACCGGCGATGACGCCGACCAGGGTGGCGGGGTGGACGATCGCGTAGGCGTCGGTGGCGGCCGAGAGATCGATGCCCTGCTGCGTCAGGGCGATGCCGACCGCGTCGTTGTACGAGCCGAACAGCGCCGTGGCCGCGAGGACCGCCGTGGCGATCGCGATGCCCTTGGTGATGGCCTTGGTGGTGTTGCCCACGGCGTCGAGGTCGGTGAGCACCTGGGCGCCCTCGCCCGAGACGTCGCCGGACATCTCGGCGATGCCCTGCGCGTTGTCGCTGACCGGGCCGAAGGTGTCCATGGCCACGATGACCCCGACCGTCGTCAGCAGACCGCAGCCGGCCAGAGCGACGAAGAACAGCGACACGATGATGGATCCGCCGAGCAGGAACGCCCCGTAGACCGCCGCGCCGATGACCGCCGCGGTGTAGACGGCGGACTCGAAACCCACGCCGATGCCGGCCAGGATCACGGTGGCCGCGCCCGTCACCGAGGTGCGGGCGACGTTGCGGGTGGGCTCGTTGTCGGTGCCCGTGAAGTGCGCCGTCACGGCGAGGATGACGCCGGCCAGGAGGATCCCGAGGGACACCGCGGCCCAGGCCCGCAGGCGAGGGTCGCCGTCCAGGCCGAGGATCGCGGGGTCGACGCCGGACAACCCGGCGTAGGTGCCGGGCAGGTACACGTACGCGGCGATGCCGCAGCACACGACCGAGATGGCGGCGGCGATGAGGAATCCGCGGGTGATGGCGCGCAACCCGCTCTCGCCGACCTTGACCCGCGTCACGAGGATGCCGATCACGGCCGTGAGCACACCGATCGCGGGGACGATGAGCGGGAACACCAGCCCGTGGGCGCCGAACGCGGCGGTGCCGAGGATGAGCGCGGCCACGAGGGTCACCGCGTAGGACTCGAAGAGGTCGGCGGCCATACCCGCGCAGTCACCCACGTTGTCACCGACGTTGTCCGCGATGGTCGCGGCGTTGCGCGGGTCGTCCTCGGGGATGCCCTGCTCGACCTTGCCCACGAGGTCGGCGCCGACGTCGGCGGCCTTGGTGAAGATGCCTCCACCCACCCGCATGAACATCGCCAGCAGCGCGGCACCGAACCCGAAGCCCTCCAGCACGGTCGGGGCCGTGCCACGGAACAACAGCACGACGACGGCCGCGCCCAACAGGCCCAGGCCGACGGTCGCCATGCCGACGGCGCCACCGGTGCGGACCGCGAGCCGGAATCCGGGCGTGCGGTCACCCCCGCGGGAGGCGGCGGCCACACGGACGTTGGCGCGGACGGCCAAGGTCATGCCCAGGTAGCCGATCGCCGCGGAGAACCCCGCCCCGACGATGAACGCGGCGCTACGGCCGAGCCGACTCGCGAGGTCGGGGGCCGGCAACACCAACAACAACGCGACGGCCCCGACGACGAACCAGATCAGGGTGCGCATCTGCCGGTGCAGATAGGCCGAGGCACCCTCCTGGATCGCGGTCGCGATCTCCTGCATCTTCACCGTGCCGGGATCGGCTCGCAGCACCTGCGCCCGGAACACGGTGCCCACAGCCAGGGCGGCGATCGCGATTCCTGCGATCACCGCCACGAGCACCACATCCGCGGGCATGAGGTCGAGTCGGGGAGTGTCGACAGTCGTCATTGCGCCTCCACACGATCGCCCGTCCGGGGCGGAGCGCACCGGGACGCCGGGGGTCGAATGAGGACACAGTAGAGGCCCGGGGCCGAATTGAGCGGCCTACCGGCGGCATCCGTGTCGCGGGGTGTCGTCCCGGCCCCATCGGGAGGGAGTCACCCGCGGCAGTCGCCGCTCACGTGCGCCTCCGAGGGAGCCGCGGAACGCGCGCGATGTCCTCCAGGCGCAACGCCGAGGCGAGGGCGAGCGCGCTCTCGCAGCCCTCCTGCCCCGGGCACGGCAGGTCGACGGCGGCGGGGAGGTGCTGGGCGCCGCCGTGCGGCGCCCACCAGTAGCTGAGGTGGGAGACCGGGAACACCCGCCGCCACCACGAGCGAAGGCCACGTCCGGGAACGCGCACGGGCACGTCGCGCACGCCGGGACCGAACTCCGGCGCCACGGGTCCGGCGAGCAGGTCGCCCAGGACGACACGGCGCGAGGGCAGGTAGAGGTTGGTCCACCGGGTGGGTCCGAAGTGCGCGGCGGTGTGTCCGACCCGCAGAGCGCGCTCGCCGCCGTCGCACGGGTAGTCGCGCGTGTAGAAGCGGCCCGGCTCGACCTCGTCGGGGATCGGGGGGCACCGCGGGTACTCCTTGAGCGCCTGCTTCTCGGCCAGGCTCGCCCCCGGCCATCCCTGCAGCGGCAGCGGTGGATCGGCCAGCAGCAGCGAGGCGTACGTGAGCGGTGAGCCGACCGTGACGAAATCGGTGACCAGCCAGGGCACCCCGTCACGGCGGTCGGCCCGCCACAGGTCGAACTGCGCCTCACGAAAGCGTTCGACGTCGGCGACGCTCGGCGGCGGGGTGCTCGGCGGGATGCGGGGAGGCATCGGCGCGGGGTCGATGAGGTCGGCGGCGACGTCGAAGGCCCGCAACGCCTCCTGGTCGCCGGCGACGTCCGGATCGGGGTGGCGGGCCTCGTTCCACAGCGAGCGCAGCAGGTCGTAGCCGATGACGGCGCCGAGGGAATGCCCGACGACCACCACCCGGTCGTACTCATCGCTGCCGTGCAGGCGACGCAGCAGGTGCAGACCGTCGGCGCGGATCAGGCGCCTCGCCTCGACGTTGGCCGGGCTGGGGTGCAGGTAGCGCACGGCGTCGGACAGCACGCGTTGGACGAAGCCGGAGACCCCGAGGTGCGCCAGCAGCGCCGCGACCACGGCCGCCAGCACCCACTCACCGGCGCCGTCGAGGACGTCGACGCCCCGCCAGGCCGACCACACCGCCCACACACCGACCGTGACGACACCGATCACGCCGAGGGCGAAGGCGATCTGCAGCCCGAGGACGAGCGCGGCCACCTGGCCGTGCCTGCTGCGCCACTCGCGGCGCAGCAGCAACCGCACCGCCCAGGCGAGGGTCGCAAAGCCCCGGCCGTCGGGCGCGTGGTGGGCCCAGTAGAACTCGAAGAAGTCGGTCCGCGCGCGCAGCTCCGCGGTCGGGGGCTCGGTGAGCCGGCGCAGGTCGTCGGAGCCGCTCATGTCGTCCGGACTGCTGAACAGTCGTCGCAGCCCGATGCCGTGGGTGAACGCGCGCAGCGTACGCATCGGCGCCTGATCACCCATGCCGTGGATGAACACCACCGCCTGACGCGGCCGGCGATGCACGTGCTCCACACGACCACCTCCTGCTCGATGCCGTCGTGTCCACCAGGGCGGAACACTGATCAGCGCAGCCTACGAATGCCCGTGACGATCCTGGCGGAACCGCGCCGGGGACGCCCTCTGGGGCGGCGACACTCCCGACCTCGGCCGAAGACGACGCGCTCACGACTAGGCTGACCTGTCGTGAGCGAGCAGGAGCACTACTTCACCGCCGAACCGGCGAGCGCCGAGATCCGCCGCGAGATCACGGTGTCCCTGGCGGGGCGGTCGTTGACCGTCGAGACGGCACCGGGGGTCTTCTGCCCGGACCGTCTGGACCTGGGGACGTCGGTGCTGCTGCGGGAGGTTCCGGACCCGCCCACCCACGGTGATCTCCTCGATCTCGGGTGCGGATGGGGACCGCTGGCCCTCACCCAGGCGCTGTGCTCCCCCGAGGCCACCGTGTGGGGCATCGACGTCAACCGTCGCGCTCTCGACCTCGCCCGCCGCAACGCCCACCGTCACGGCGCCGAGAACCTCCGCCTCGTCGAGCCCGGCGACGTCCCGGCCGACGTGCGCTTCACCGCCATCTGGTCCAACCCCCGATCCGGGTGGGCAAGGCGGTGCTGCACGACATGCTCCTCACGTGGCTGCCGCGCCTGGCACCCGGCGGCACGGCCTACCTCGTGGTGCAGCGCAACCTCGGCGCCGACTCCCTGCACGCGTGGTTGGGCGGCACCCTCGGCTCGCGGTTCGCGACGAGCCGTCTCGCCTCCGCCAAGGGGTTCCGGGTCCTCGCGGTCCACCACCACCTCACCCCACCGGAGGAATCCGCCTGACGCGGGAGGCGTGAACCGCTCTCAGCCGAGCGGGCCCTCAGCCGCGCGGAACGTCCACGCGACCGTCGGCGACGAGTGCTGCGGGACCGGCCAACTCGACCCGCTGCCCGGGCAAGGCACGGACCAGGAGGGTGCCACCGGGTACGTCGACCCGCCATTCCTCGTGGTCGGCCGGGGCTCCGCTCCACGACATCAGCGCGAGCGCGGCGGCCGCGGCGCCGGTGCCGCACGAGCGGGTCTCCCCCACCCCGCGTTCATGCACGCGCATCTGCAGGTGTCCCGGACCGAGCATCTGGACCAGCTCGACGTTGGCGCCCGACTCCGGCGCCGGGTTGAGGACGGGCGGGTGGGTGAGGTCGACGTCCATGAGGTCCACCGACTCCGGCAGCACGACGACCACGTGCGGGTTACCCAGATCCAGGCTCAGCCCCGGCAGGGTGTCCATGCCCGGTAGCGCGACGAGGGTGTCGTATCCCTGCCCCGTCGGTGCGTCGGGGTGCACGAGGCGCCACGGTCCGAGGTCGACCGCGTAGGAGAGCTCGCCGTTGGAGCCCTCGGACACCACGGCCATCTTCGCCCCGGCCCGCGTGGCCATGGGGATCCGCCGTCCGCTGACGAGCCCCTCACGCAGCAGGTAGGCGGCGAACACGCGAGTCCCGTTGCCGCACATCTCGGCCCGGCTGCCGTCGGCGTTGCGGTAGTCCATGAACCACTCGGCCTCCGGGGCGAGGGCGCGCACGTCGGGCTCGTCGGCCTTCTCCGTGCGGACGACGCGGATCACCCCGTCACCGCCCAGTCCGGCCCGGCGGTCGGCGAGGAAGCGCACCTGTACGTCGGACAGGTCGAGCTCGCCGTCGAGGTCGGGGACGAGCACGAAGTCGTTCTCGGTGCCGTGTCCCTTGGTGAAGGCCAGGTTCTCGTGCGTCACGGTCGAAGTCTGTCACCTCCGTCGTCGAGCTCACCCGGCGGCGGCCTCCTCGATCCCCCGCCGGATGACGCGGTGGGCGCGGTCCGGAAGATCGGGTTCGGCGACGTCGAGCCAGACGATGCGGGGGTCGGCGCGGAACCAGCTCTCCTGGCGACGGACGAGTCGGCGCGTCGCGGTCGTGGTGGCGTCCATCGCCTCCTGGGCGGTCAGCCGACCCGCGAGGTGCGCCAGCGCCTCGCGATAGCCGACCGCGCGGGAGGCCGTGGGAGTCGTCGAGAGTCCCTGCTCCTCCAGCGCCGCGACCTCCTCCACCAGCCCGTGCTCCCACATCCCTCGCGTGCGGCGGGCGATCCGCTCGTCGAGGACGGCTCGATCGAGCACGAGCCCGAGCGTGATCGTCGGCCACCGGTACTCACGCACGGGCATCGTGGCCGAGAAGGGGCGTCCGGTGAGTTCGATGACCTCCAGGGCGCGGACGATCCGCCGCGTGTTGTTCGGTTCGAGGCGGTCGGCGGCGGCCGGATCGAGGCTGCGCAGACGCTCGAACATCGCCGGCGTCCCGACCTCGTCGGCCTCGGCCGACAAGCGCGCCCGCACCGCGGCATCGGTCGGCGGGATGTCGAGGAGGTCGAGCGCGGCCCGCACGTACAGGCCCGACCCGCCGACGAGGACGGGCAGCGCCCCACGGCCACGGATGGCCTCGAGGTCGGCGCGCGAGGACCGCTGAAAGGCGGCGACGCTCGCCTCCTCGTGGATGTCGAGCACGTCGATCTGGTGATGCGGGATCCCCCGCCGTCCACCGACGGGCACCTTGGCCGTGCCGATGTCCATGCCGCGGTAGAGCTGTGAGGCGTCGGCGCCCACGATCTCCCCACCGAGCCGCTCCGCGAGGTCGAGGGCGAGGTCGGACTTGCCGGTGGCCGTGGCGCCGACGACGGCGACGATCGGCGGATGCATGGCGGTGATTCTGCCAGCCGGACCCCGCAGGTCAGAGCCCGCCGTCCGGCACGTCGTCTCAGAATTCGAAACGGACGGTTTCGAGGCGCTGCGCCCCCGGGCACAGGCCCGGGCGTCGCCCGCGCGGCGACACGGACGCATCGTCGACCCGAAGGAGCACAAGGATGAGCCAGTTCGACAACCTCTCCGAGAAGGCCCGTCAGGCCGCCGCGCAGAACCCCGACCAGGTCAACCAGGGCATCGACCAGGCCGGTGACCTGGCCGACCAGAAGACCGGTGGCCGGCACGGCCAGCACATCGACCAGGGTGCCGAGCAGCTCAAGAACCACCTCGGCACCGGGCAGAACGACCAGCAGGGCCAGCAGGACCAGAACCAGCAGTGAGTTCGCCCAGGCGAAGGGCCCGGACCGTGTCGGTCCGGGCCCTTGCTCATGCCTGCGGGCGCCCTCGCGCCGGGCGGGTCAGCGGCAGCCGCTCACCGGGACGCTCACGGCGGGCGGCGCTCCGATCGGGGGCATGCCCAGCGACACCGTCGGGCGGCCGGGGGTCGGGCCGTCCTGGGTTGCGGCCCAGGCGTCTCCGCCGGCGGTGCGCCGGATCGCGAACGTGCCTCCCGTGGCGGCGGAGTCGGCCACGAGGTGGTGCGGCGCGCCGTAGGTGACGCCGACGGTGACGGCGTCACCGGGGCGCGGACGGTCGTCGTCCGCCAGGGTTTCGGGAAGCGCGAAGTGGACGAGCCGGTTGTCCCGGGCACGCCCGGACATCCGCGCGGTCGCCGAGTCCTTGCGCCCCTCGAACGGCGCGACGAGCACCTCGACGTCGCGGCCCTCGATCGCGCGGTTCTCCGTCCAGGAGATCTCGTCCTGCAGGGCCACGAGCCGCTCGAACCGCTCCTGGACGACGGCCTTGGGGATCTGGTCCGCCATCGTCGCCGCGGGGGTCCCCGGTCGGATCGAGTACTGGAAGGTGAACGCCGAGGAGAAACGCGACTGCCGCACGACCTCAAGGGTGTCCTCGAAGTCGGCGCCGGTCTCGCCGGGGAAGCCGACGATGATGTCGGTCGTGATCGCGGCGTCGGGGATGCGGTCGCGGACGCCCTCGAGGATGCGCAGGAACTTCTCGCTGCGGTAGGAGCGCCGCATCGAGCGCAGGACGGCGTCCGAGCCCGACTGCAGCGGCATGTGCAGGCTGGGCATGACGTTGGGAGTCTGCGCCATCGCGTCGATGACGTCGTCGGTGAACGCGGCCGGGTGGGGGCTCGTGAACCGCACCCGCTCCAGACCGTCGATCTCACCGCAGGCGCGCAGCAGCTTGGCGAACGCGCCACGGTCGCCGAACTCGACGCCGTAGGTGTTGACGTTCTGACCCAGCAGGGTCACCTCCACCACGCCCTGGGCGACGAGGGCCTTCACCTCGGCGAGGATGTCACCGGGGCGGCGGTCCTGCTCCTTGCCGCGCAGGCTGGGAACGATGCAGAAGGTGCACGTGTTGTTGCAGCCCACCGAGATCGACACCCAGCCCGAGTAGGCGGAATCGCGGCGGGTGGGCAGTGTGCTCGGGAACGTCTCGAGCGCCTCGAGGATCTCGACCTCGGCGCGTTTGTTGTGCCGAGCGCGGTCGAGCAGCGCGGGGAGGCTGCCGATGTTGTGCGTGCCGAACACGACGTCCACCCAGGGTGCCCGCTCGACGATGACCTCGCGGTCCTTCTGGGCCATGCAGCCGCCGACGGCGATCTGCATGTCGGGGTTGCGCGTCTTGGCGGGGCGGAGCTGCCCGAGGTTGCCGTACAGCTTGTTGTCCGCGTTCTCCCGCACGGCGCACGTGTTGAACACGACCACGTCGGCGACCTCGGGACGGTCGGCCTCGGGCAGACTGCGCAGGTCGACGTAGCCGTCGGTCTCGAGCAGACCGGCCAGTCGTTCGCTGTCGTGGACATTCATCTGGCACCCGTGGGTGCGCACGTCGTACGTCTTCATCGCTGAACCAGCCTACGGGCCGCGCGCAAACCGACAGGACAGCCGGGTACCCGCCCACCCGGCCGAATCAGTCGCGGAGGTGTTCCTCGGCGGCGCGCAGCGCGTCGCGGATGACGCCGTAGGACAGATCCGCCGGGTAGCCCTTGCGCGCCAGCATCCCGCCGAGGCGACGCATCTGGACGTCCTTGGGCAGACCGTGCAGCCGCCGGAGTCGAGCCTGCACCAGGTCCTCGGCCCGTGCCCGCTCGCTCTCGGGGTCGACGGTCGAGAGGGCGTCGGCCGCGGTGTCGGGGTCGATGCCCTTCTTGCGCAGTTCGTTCGCCAGCCCCCGCCGCGCGAGCCCGCGGGACTCCTGCTGGGAACGCACGAGCATCTCGGCATACGCCTCGTCGTCGACGAGACCGACCTCGGCGAAGCGGTCGAGGACGGCCGCCGCCACCTCGGGGTCGACGTCCTTGGCTGCCAGCTTGTCCTCGAGTTGGGCGCGGCTACGCGGTGCCGCGGCCAACTGCCGCAGGACGATCTGCCGGGCCTGCGCCGTCGCGTCGGCGTCGTCGAGGTCCACCAGATCGGGCACCGGCGGGGCCCCACCGGAGCCACGTGGCGCCGATGAAGGATGGCGCCCGCCCGCGGCGGAGGAGGCTGCCTCCTCCGCCGCGGCCAACACGGCGCGCGCGCGATCGAGTCGGGACTCACTCATGAGTACTCGGATCCGATGCGGGTACCGGCCGGGGACCTCAGAAGGAGACCGGCGCCTCGGCCGGGGCCGCCTCGGTCTCGGCCTCGGCCGGCTCCGCCTGAGCCGCCTCGCCGATGCCGAGCTTGGCGAGGATCTTGCGCTCCAGCTCGTCGGTCAGTTCGGGGTTGTCCTTGAGGAAGGCGCGCGCGTTCTCCTTGCCCTGACCCAGCTGGTCGCCGTCGTAGGTGTACCAGGCTCCGGACTTGCGGACGAAGCCCTGGTCGACGCCCATGTCGAGCAGACCACCCTCGCGGGAGATGCCGTGCCCGTAGAGGATGTCGAACTCCGCCTGCTTGAACGGCGGGGAGACCTTGTTCTTGACGACCTTGACGCGGGTGCGGTTGCCGACGGGGTCGGTGCCGTCCTTGAGGGTCTCGATCCGGCGCACGTCGAGACGCACCGAGGCGTAGAACTTGAGCGCCTTACCGCCGGTGGTGGTCTCGGGCGAGCCGAACATGACGCCGATCTTCTCGCGGAGCTGGTTGATGAAGATCGCCGTGGTGCCCGAGCTGTTGAGGGCACCGGTGAGCTTGCGCAGGGCCTGGCTCATGAGTCGGGCCTGCAGACCGACGTGGCTGTCGCCCATCTCGCCCTCGATCTCGGCGCGCGGCACCAGGGCCGCCACGGAGTCGACGACGATGATGTCGAGCGCGCCGGAACGGATGAGCATGTCGGCGATCTCGAGTGCCTGCTCACCGGTGTCGGGCTGGCTGACCAGCAGCGCGTCGGTGTCGACACCGAGCTTCTTGGCGTAGTCGGGGTCGAGCGCGTGCTCGGCGTCGATGAATGCGGCGATGCCGCCCGCCTTCTGGGCGTTGGCCACGGCGTGCAGGGCCACGGTCGTCTTACCCGAGGACTCGGGGCCGTAGATCTCGACGACGCGACCCCGCGGGAGGCCGCCGATGCCGAGGGCGATGTCGAGGGCGATGGACCCGGTGGGGATGGTGCCGATCGGGGGACGGACGTCGTCGCCGAGTCGCATGACGGCGCCCTTGCCGTAGCTCTTCTCGATCTGGGCCATCACCGTGTCGAGTGACCGGGTCTTCTGGTCGGCGTTCTTCTGTTCTGTCGTCGCTGCGGCCATGGCCGTGCACCTACTCTTTCGTCTCGTGTCGGGCGCGCCCACCGACGACCCGCGCGGTGCTCCCGCGTCAGGTCGGACGCTAGATGCCCGCACCGACAACCCTTCGCGAGCCCGGGGAGGCCTGTGGAAGACGTGTGCGGATCGGACACCTGGGGATGACCCTAACGAACAGGTGTTCGATCCCGCGAGAGGCCCGCCGCAACACGCCGACGAAATCGGTCCGTGTTCACGCCCCTGCCGGGCCCCGATCGCTTCGCGATCCCCGACGAGGGACGAATCACATTGCTCCCGAACCACATCCCCACGGCGCGTCCTTCGCTAGCGTCGCAATATCCGATCCCGAGACGAAGGAGTCTTGTCATGCCCACCGCAGCTGGCCGCACCGGAGGACCGGAGGGATCGTAATCCGACACGGCCACCGATCCGGGCCCCGACCCCGGCCGGTGGAACCGCCACGACACCACGTGGATGCTCAGCCTGGTCGGCACGGCGATCGGCGCCGGAATCCTGTTCCTGCCCATGAACGCCGGGATCGGTGGGTTGTGGACCCTGATCATCGTGACCGCGCTGGTCCTGCCGATGACCTACCTGTCGCACCGCGGTCTGTCCCGGTTCGTCTGCGGCTCGGGCACGCCCGGCAGTGACATCACGACGGTCGCGCGGGAGTACTTCGGGGTCGTCCCCGGCAAGATCGTGACGGTCCTCTACTTCTTCTCGATCTACCCCATCGTCCTCATCTACGGCGTCAGCATCACGAACACGGTCGACAGCCTCATGGTCAATCAGCTCGGGATGCCCTCCCCGCCGCGGTGGCTGCTCGCCGGAGTGCTGGTGGCCCTGTTGACGGCCGTGATGGTGGCCGGGGAGCGGACGATGCTCATCGTCATCCAGTGGATCGTGTGGCCGCTGGCCGCCCTCCTCATCGGCACGTCGCTCTACCTCATCCCCCACTGGAGCCTCGACGGACTGACCGCCGTGCCCTCGCTGCCGAGCGCCGGCGCCACGATCTGGGCGACCATCCCCGTCCTCGTGTTCTCGTTCAGCCACGCCGCGGCCATCTCGCAGTTCTCCCTGGCCCAGCAGCGCGCCTACGGCCCGGAGGTCGCCCCGCGCAAGGCCGGCGCGATCCTCCGGGTCACCTCGATCGGCCTGGTCGTGTTCACGATGAGCTTCGTGTTCTCCTGCACGTTCGCTCTCGGCATCGACGGCCTGGGTGACGCGGCGGCCTCGAACCTGCCCGTCCTGTCCTACCTGGCCAACGTCCTGCACAACCCCGTCATCAGCTATCTCGGGCCGGTCATCGCCATCGCGGCGATCTCCTCCTCGTTCTTCGGCCACTACCTCGGTGCCGCCGAGGGTGCGGCGGCCATCGTGCGGGACGTCCTCGGCCGGTCCCGTGCGCCCATCTCCGAGGGCAGGATGAAGATCGGCGTCGCGCTGTTCATCTTCGTCACGACGTGGCTGGTCGCGGTGGTCAACCCGAGCGTGCTCACCCTCATCGAGACCATCTCCGGACCGATCATCGCCTCGATCCTCTACCTCATGCCGATGTACGCGATCCACAAGGTTCCTGCCCTCGAGGCCTACCGCGGGCGGCTGAGCAACGTGTTCGTCACCGTGGCCGGCCTGGTGGCGGTCAGCGGCATCCTCTTCGGTCTGTTCCGCTGATTCCGCCGAGGTCCGCACGCGGTCGTCCCGGGTGCGCGCCTCGGGGACTCACTCGTCGATCGGTCCTCGACGCAACGGGCGGTCCCGTCCGAGTCGCCGCTCCTCGGGGACGGACATGTGCGCGCACACGGCCTCCCAGATGCGCCGCGGCGGGATCCCCTTCTCGAGCGCCTCGGTCGGGGTCCGCCCGTCCAGCGCGCCGATGTGTTGGGTGCCCGCCACCATCTGCGCATAGGCGTCCCCGAACTCGTCCGACATGAGCATCCAGAACTCGCTCTCCCTCACCCCGGCAGTCAAACACGGTGCGAGGACACCCTGCGGCCCGCGTGCTCGCAAAGGGTTGTCGGTGGGAGATGGCACGCTGTGCCCTGATGAACGACGACCGCGAACCAGACGTGCAGGAGCCCGCGGGAGGCGGTGGGTCCCCCGGCATCCTCGACCGGTTCTCCCCCGCCACCCGTGAGTGGTTCACGTCCTCGTTCGCGGCGCCCACCCCGGCCCAGGTGGGGGCGTGGGACTCGATCAGTTCGGGACAGCACACCCTGGTGGTGGCACCGACCGGCTCCGGAAAAACCCTCTCCGCCTTTCTCTGGGCCCTCGACCGGCTCGCCTCGACCCCGCCGCCACCGGAGCGACGTTCGCGCTGCCGGGTCCTCTACATCTCCCCGCTGAAGGCGCTGGCCGTCGACGTCGAGCGCAACCTGCGCTCACCGCTGGTCGGGATCGGGCACGCCGCGCGACGGTTGGGCCTTCCCGAGCCGGACGTCTCGGTGGCGGTGCGCTCGGGTGACACCCCGGCCGACGAGCGCCGCGCCTTCGCCCGGCGGCCCAGCGACATCCTCATCACCACACCCGAGTCGCTGTTCCTGCTGCTCACCTCCGCCGCGCGCGAGGCGTTGCGCGGGGTCGAGACCGTCGTCGTGGATGAGATCCACGCCCTCGCCGGCACCAAGCGCGGCGCTCACCTCGCCGTGAGCCTCGACCGACTCGACGCGTTGCTCAGCACGCCGGCGCAGCGGATCGGGTTGTCCGCCACCGTCCGTCCGCTCGAGGAGGTCGCCCGCTACCTGGCCGGTGGTCGGCCCGTGACCACCGTCGCGCCCCCGGCCGCCAAGCAGTGGGACCTGCAGGTGGTCGTGCCCGTGGCGGACATGGGCGCCCTCGGTGGGAGCACAGGCGACCTGTCGGGGCCGGCGGCCGGGGCCGAGGAGCGCACGTCGATCTGGCCGCACGTCGAGCATCGGCTGGTCGACCTCATCGACGCCCAGCGCTCCACGCTGGTCTTCACCAACTCCCGGCGGCTGGCCGAGCGACTCACGACGCGGCTCAACGAGATCCACGAGGAGCGCGTCGAGGGCGCCGACGCGGTGAGCGGTGAGGGCGACCGGGGCGGGCCCCCGGTCGCGCTCGGCGAGGCCGTCGACCGGCTGCGCCGCACCCCCGCCGAGATCATGGCCTCCTCCGGGTCCTCGCACGCCTCCCGAGGCACGCCGGTGCTCGCGCGGGCCCACCACGGTTCGGTCAGCCGCGAGCAGCGCGCCGAGATCGAGGGGGCGCTCAAGGCGGGCACCCTGCCCGCCGTCGTCGCGACGAGCAGTCTCGAGCTGGGCATCGACATGGGTGCGATCGACCTCGTGGTGCAGGTCGAGTCGCCACCCAGCGTGGCCGGCGGGCTCCAACGCGTGGGGCGCGCCGGTCACCAGGTGGGGGCGGTCTCCCGCGGGGTCTTCTTTCCCAAGTACCGGGGTGACCTCGTGCAGACGGCCGTCGTCGTCGAACGCATGCGGGCCGGCGAGATCGAGTCGCTGCGCATCCCCGCCAACCCCTCGACGTACTGGCGCAACAGATCGTGGCGATGTGTGCCCTGGACGAGTGGACGGTCGAGGACCTGCTCGCCCAGCTCCGGCGCGCGGCCTCGTTCGCCGACCTCTCCCCCGCGGTGCTCGAATCGGTCCTCGACATGCTGGCCGGGCGCTACCCCAGCGAGGAGTTCGCCGAGCTGCGACCACGACTCGTGTGGGACCGGCTCACCGGGTCGCTCACCGGCAGACCCGGCGCGCAGCGACTGGCGGTCACCAGCGGTGGCACCATCCCCGACCGGGGCCTCTTCGGGGTCTTCCTCGCCGGTGACGGGCCCGGACGCCGGGTCGGCGAACTCGACGAGGAGATGGTGTACGAGTCCCGGGTCGGCGACGTGTTCACCCTCGGCACGTCCGCCTGGCGCATCGAGGACATCACCCACGATCAGGTCCTCGTCACCCCGGCTCCCGGACAACCCGGCCGATTGCCCTTCTGGAAGGGCGACAGCCAGGGCCGCCCGGTCGAACTCGGGCGGGCCGTGGGCCGGTTCGTGCGCGAGATCACCGCCCTGCCCGACGACGACGCCCGGGCCCGCGCCCGCGTGGCGGGCCTCGACCCGTGGGCCGCCGACAACCTCGTGGCCTACCTGCGCGAGCAGGTCGAGAGCACGGCCACCGTCCCCAGCGACCACGACATCGTCCTCGAACGCTTCCGCGACGAGATCGGCGACTGGCAGATCGTCATCCACTCCCCCTTCGGGTCACCGGTGCACGCCCCCTGGGCGCTGTGCATCGCAGCGCGGATGCGGATGCGCTTCGGTGTCGACGTCCAGGCCATGCACGGCGACGACGGCATCGTGCTGCGTCTGCCCGACCTCGAGTTCGAGGGGTCGGAGGCCTCCGACGTGCTCGCCGAGATCGGTGACCTCATCACCCTCGACCCCGACGAGGTCACCGAGCTCGTCACCGCCGAGGTGGGTGGCTCGGCGCTCTTCGCCTCCCGGTTCCGCGAGTGCGCCGGTCGGTCCCTGCTCCTGCCGCGCCGTGACCCCGGCCGGCGGCAGGCCCTGTGGCAGCAACGCCAACGCGCCGCGCAACTGCTGGAGGTCGCCTCCCGGTATCCGGAGTTCCCGATCGTCCTCGAAGCCGTCCGCGAGTGTCTGCAGGACGTGTTCGACGTCCCGGGCATGGTCGAGCTCATGCGGTCCATCGGCGACCGCAGCGTCTCCCTGGTCTCCATCGACACGCCCCACCCCTCGCCGTTCGCCCGCAGCCTGCTGTTCGGCTACGTCGCCCAGTTCCTCTACGAGGGGGACTCCCCCTGGCCGAACGCCGTGCGGCGGCGCTGGCCCTCGACCCCACCCTGCTCGCCGAACTCCTCGGCTCCGGCGAAGGCGCGGCCCTGCGCGACCTGCTCGACCCCGAGGTCGTCGAGCAGACCGAACGCGAGTTGCAGTCCCTCGTGCCCGAGCGTGCCTGCCGTCACGCCGAGGACGTCGCCGATCTCCTCCGCCGCCTCGGCCCCATGAACGAGCGGGAGGTGGCCGAGCGCACGCGCGAGGAGGTGCGGGATCAGGTACCCGGCTGGTTGGCCGACCTGACGGCGGCGCGCCGGCTCGTGGAGGTCCGCATCGCGGGGCAGGCGCGATGGAGTGTCGTCGAGGACGCCGGTCGCCTGCGCGACGCCCTCGGCACGGCACTGCCCCCGGGCATCCCCGACGCCTTCCTCGAGCCCACGACCGATCCGTTGGGCGACCTCGTGAGCAGGTACGCCCGGGCCCACGGGCCCTTTCCCGTCGACGACGCCGCCGCCTGGCTCGGCCTGGGAACGGCCGTCGTCCGTGACGCCCTCCGCCGGCTCGTCTCGGCCGGCCGCGTCGTCGAAGGCGAACTCCGCCCGGCCGCCACCGGTACCGACTACTGCGACGCCGAGATCCTGCGACGCCTGCGTCGTCGGAGCCTCGCCACGTTGCGGGCTCAGGTCGAACCGGCCACCGACGTCGACCTCGCCCGGTTCCTCGCCGCCTGGCAGGGCGTGACCGAGGACTCCGGGCACCCCGCCCCGGTCCTGCGCGGCCGCGCCGGCCTGCTCCGGGCGATCGAGCAGCTCTCCGGGGTGCGGGTTCCCGCCAGCGCCCTCGAAGCCCTCGTGCTGCCGGCCCGGGTCCCGGGGTACACCCCGGCCATGCTGGACGAGGCCCTGGGCCGCGGCGACGTGGTGTGGCAGGGACACGGGTCGATCGCCGGCAACGACGGCTGGATCTCCCTGCATCTGGCCGACACCGCTCCACTGACCCTCGCCGGTCCGGAATCCACGACTCCGGCAGCCTCGGAGGCGGCGAGGACCGAGGGCGCCCAGGGGGCTGACGACTCCGAGAGCGCTCAGGGCGTCGGTGAGGCGAACACCGCCCAGGACGCCGGCGAGACAGCGGAGGTCGGCCGTGCGCCCGCCGCGCTCACCACGAGGATCACGCAGGTGCTCGCGACCGGCGGCGGCTACTTCTTCACCGCCCTGACCGACTCCTTGCGTGGCGCTGCGGGCACCGATGACGAGCCGCGCGACGACGCCGTCGTGCAGGCGCTGTGGGAGCTCGTCTGGTCGGGGCGGCTCTCGAACGACACGTTCGCACCCGTGCGCGCGCTGCTGGCGGGCGGGCGCGGCGCGCACAAGACCCGACGACGTCCCGGCCCGGCCCGCCTGGGACGCCGGGGAATCGGTGCCCTCGGGTCGCGGGGACTCGCGCGCACGGCCCGCTCGGCGCCCCCGCACGCCGCCGGGCGGTGGACCCTGCTCCCCGACGTCGAACCCGACGCCACGGCCCGCACCCTGGCCACGGCGGAGGTCCTCCTCGATCGCTACGGCGTCCTCACCCGCGGCTCGGTGGCAGCCGAGGAGGTCGAGGAGGCTTCTCGGCGATGTACCGGGTCCTCACCGCCGCCGAGGACGCCGGAGCCGTGCGCCGCGGGTACTTCGTCGAGCACCTCGGAGCCGCGCAGTTCGCCTCCGCCGGTGCGGTGGACCGCCTCCGCGCCCTCTCCCGCCCGGTCGGCGAGACGGCGACAACCGGCCGCCGCGCACTCGTCCTCGCCGCCACCGATCCGGCCAATCCCTACGGCGCCGCCCTCCCCTGGCCCGATCGCCGCGACGGCGGCCACCGCCCGGGTCGCAAGGCCGGAGCCCTCGTCGTGCTGCTCGACGGCCGGCTCCTGTGCTACCTCGAACGGGGCGGGCGCACCGTCCTCACCTTCTCCGGGACGGCAGCGGGCGCCGACCACCGGGACGATTCGAATCAGCATCGACCCGACGGAGATGGCGGGCACGACGGACACCTCGGATACCTCACACACCCGGACGGCTCGACGGCCGGCTGGTCGGAGGCCGCGGCGGCGCTGGTGGCCACGGTCCAGGGCGGAGCGCTCGACAAGCTCGCCGTCACCACCCTCGACGGCGAGCCGGCGCTGACCTCGGGACATCCGCTGGCGGAGGCACTCCTGGAGGCGGGGTTCCATCGGGCACCACAGGGATTGAGGTTCCGCCGTGCCTGAGGGCGACACCGTGCGGCGCACGGCGAGACGACTGCATTCCGCGCTCGCCGGGCAGCCGCTGCTGCGGGCCGAACTGCGGTGGGGTGAGTCCGACGGATCACCGCTGGTGGGGCGCCTCACCCTCGAGGTCGTCGCGCGTGGAAAACACCTCCTGCACCGCATCGAGGGCGGCTGGACCCTGCACTCCCACCTGCGGATGGAAGGAAGTTGGCGCATCACGCCCGCCTCGGCACCGGGCCCCTCCACGGGCCGGAGCGGTGGGCCCGACGTGCGCGCGGTGCTCGGCGGGCCGGAGTGGACTGCGCTCGGCATCCGCCTGGGCATGCTCGATCTCGTCCGCACCACGCAGGAGAGTGGGCTCGTGGGCCATCTCGGTCCCGACGTGCTCGGCGCCGACTGGGACGAGGATCGGGCCGTGGCCAACGTCCGCGCCTCGACGTGCACCATCGGCGAGGCGTTGCTGGACCAGCGCAACCTCGCCGGGATCGGGACGCTCTACTGCAGCGAATCGCTGTTCCTCCAGCGGATCAACCCGTGGAAACCGGTCGCCGAGCTGTCACCCGAGGCCGTGACGGCGGTGATCCGTCGCGCCCACCGGTTGCTGCACGCGAACCTCCAGCACGCGGTCCAGTCCACGACCGGCTCACGGCGCAGGGGCGAAAACGCCTACGTGCACGCACGCTCCGGACGGCCGTGCCGCCGCTGCGGGACCACGATCCGCGTGGCGATGATCGGCGACCCACCCTCGGACCGGACGATGTTCTCCTGTCTCACCTGCCAACCGGGAGAACGCCCCTCCGATCCCGGCACGCCGCAGGCCCCTCTGGGGTCCGCAGGCGGACGAGGCCGCCGCCGGAAGGGGTGAGCGCGGAGGACGAGAAGGTCACCGCCGAGCGGCGTCGTGACACCTCAGGCCGGCGCATCGGATCGACACGTCGGATCAGAAGAACGATCAGCGCAGGCAAGAACACGTCAGGCAGCGGAGACCTGGGCCTCGATACGCGGACGCACGGGCAGCGTCACCGGCGCGGCCAGCTCCACCGACTCGACCGTGGCGAAGCGCGTGGACACCTCGGCGAAGACACGCGAGAGCGGCAGTTCGAGCGCATCGCAGATGGAGGCGAGGAGTTCGGAGGAGGCCTCCTTCTCGCCGCGCTCCACCTCGCTGAGGTATCCGAGGGACACACGGGCGGCAGCGGAGACGTCACGCAGCGTGCGGCCCTGTTCCTTGCGGGACTCGCGGATCACGTCGCCCAGGTGGGCGCGCAGCAGCACGGCCATGTCGCCTCCTCTCGGCGGTTCCGGAAGTGTGGACTCACCACCAGGGTACCGGGGAGCACCGACGAGTGCCCGCCGCGACGTAGCTCAGCCAGGTGGCGTCAGCGTGTCGAGCGCGAGATTCAGCGCCGCCTCGACCGACGCGGCCCTGACCGCACCACGATCCGCTCCCTGCGACACCCGGGCCACGAGGCCGTCGACGGGCCGGACCACCGCGTCGGTCCCCCGCCGGGCGAACGCCACGAACACGGTTCCGGCGGGGTGACCGTCGGCGGGACCGGGACCGGCCACACCCGTCGTCGCCAGACCCCAGGTGGTTCCGCACGCCGCCGCGACCCCCGCGGCCATCTGAGCGGCCACCTCGGCCTGCACCGGACCGCCGGTCTCCAGCAGTGACGCGTCGACCCCCAGCAGCTCCGCCTTGAGATCGACCGCGTAGGCGACCACCCCTCCCCGCAGGACCAGCGAGGATCCGGGGACATCGGTCAGCGCCGCCAGAACGAGTCCGCCGGTCAGCGACTCGGCGACCGCGAGGGTCTCACCCCGCTCGCCAAGAACCCGCAGGAGCAGGGCGGCCGCGCTCATGCCGGGCGACCCGCGGCGACGAGCCTGCGCGCTGCGAGCACGTAGTCGATGCCGGTCACGGCGGTGACCACGACCGCCGCACCCATGACCGCGGAGGCCGCCCAGAAGAACACTCCTCCCAGCGGCGCGATGAACAGGGCGAGGGCGACGGCCTGGAGGACGGTCTTGAGCTTGCCCCCTTGCCGGCGGGCATGACGCCGTAGCGGATGACGACGAACCGCATGAGGGTGATGCCGATCTCGCGCGCGAGGACGACGATCGTCACCCACCACCACAACAGGCCGATGAGCGACAGCCCGATGAACCCGGCCCCGGTCAGCGCCTTGTCGGCGATCGGGTCGGCCATCCTGCCGAAGTCGGTGATGAGCCCCTTGCGCCGGGCCAGTTCGCCGTCGAGTCGATCGGTGATCATCGCGGCGACGAACACGGCGAACGCCCACCAGCGGTCGCCGACGTCGTGGCCGCCGTGCCGGAGCAACAGCCACAGGAACAGCGGGACCAGGAGGATCCTCAGCACCGTCAGCGCGTTCGGGAGGTTCCAGTTGCTCGGCTTGGCGGCGGGAGTGCTCACCTCGCCCCCCGAGCGGCTCGACGACGAGATCGACGCCGTCGCTCTCGACGACCCGACCGGTCACGAGGTCCCCGATCGCCGGATCCCAGGTCAGGCGGCACACACCGTCGACCTCCGGACCCTGATGGTCGGCCCGTCCGACCGTGACCCCGCGCTCACCCTCGTCCTCGTCCTCCACGCCCTCGACGAGGACGGAGACCTCCGAACCCACACGATCCGCGGCGCGCTGGCTCATCAGCTCCTCGACGAGGTCGGTGACCTCGCTCACACGTCCGGCGATGACGTCCTCGGGCAGCTTGTCCTCGAGGCCGAGGGCCTCGGTGCCGTCCTCGTCGGAGTAGCCGAAGACCCCGACGACGTCCATCCGCGCGTCGGCGAGGAAGGAGCGCAGGATCTCCACGTCCTCCTCGGTCTCGCCGGGGAAGCCGACGATGACGTTGGACCGGATGCCGGCCTCGGGCACGAGGTCGCGGATGCGCTCGACGAGGCCGAGGAAGTCCTCACGGCCCCCGAACCGGCGCATCCGCCGCAGGAGCGTGGGGCTCGCGTGCTGGAAGGACAGGTCGAAGTAGGGCACGACGCCGGGGGTCTGCGCCATGACCTCGAGCAGTCCGGGGCGGATCTCGGCCGGCTGCAGGTAGGAGACGCGCACCCGGTCCAGGCCGTCGATGGCGGCCAGTTCGGGCAGCAACGACTCCAGCAGACGCAGGTCGCCGAGGTCCTTGCCGTAGGACGTGGAGTTCTCGCTGACGAGCAGCGCCTCCCGCACGCCGTTGTCGGCCAGCCAGCGCGCCTCCGCGACGACGTCGGTGGGTCGGCGCGAGACGAAGGAGCCACGGAAGGCCGGGATGGCGCAGAAGGCGCACCGACGGTCGCAGCCACTCGCGATCTTCAGCGGCGCCCAGGGTGCGTCGCCGAGGCGGGCGCGCGGGATCTGGTCCATCCACACCCCCGGCACGACGACGTCGCCGACGGCCGCGGGGCGCTGCGTCGGCGCCAACGGCAGCAGGGTGCGGCGGTCACGAGGCACGTGGGAGGCGGGCTCGGCCCCGTCCAGGATCGCCCGGAGCTGGCCCGACATGTCGGTGTAGGAGTCGAATCCGAGGACGGCGTCGGCCTCGGGCAGCTCGGCGGCCAACTGCTCGCCGTACCGCTCGGCGAGGCAGCCGACGGCGACGACCTTCTGCGTCCGGCCGTGTTCCTTGAGGTCGGCCGTCTCGAGCAGGGCGTCGATCGAGTCCTTCTTGGCCTGTTCGACGAAACCGCACGTGTTGACGACCGCGACGTCGGCCTCGCCCGGCTCCTCGACCAACCTCCACCCGCCGGCGCGCAGACGCCCGGCGAGCTCTTCGGAGTCGACATCGTTGCGGGCACAGCCGAGGGTGACGATCGCGACGGACCCGTGCACCTCGTTCTCAGCCATGCTCTCTACTCTACGGGCGCGTAACCGTACCCGCGGCATCGCCCGGCGGCCCGCCCTGGCCACCACGACCGATCCGTGGAAGCGTGGCCCGCGTGTCTGCACCCACCGGCCCGGCCCACCTCCTGCTCGACTGTCACAACGACCTTCCCTGGCGGTGCCGGGAGCTCACCGGCGGCGACTGGCAGCGCCTCGGCCTGGACGACGCGCCGACGCACACCGACATCCCGCGGCTGCGCGCCGGCGGAGTGGGGGCGCAGTTCTGGTCGGTGTTCGTCGAGGGCACGCTGCCCGCCCACGAGGCCGTCACCGCGACGGTGGAGCAGATCGACGCCGTCCACCGCCTCGTGGCGACGCGACCGGACGTGTTCGAGCTCGTCCGCACCGCCGACGAGGTCGAACGCGCCCACGCCGCCGGTCGCATCGCCTCCCTCATCGGGGCCGAGGGCGGACACTCCATCGCCTCCTCGCTGGCGGTCCTGCGGATGCTGCACACCCTCGGCGTCGGCTACCTGACCCTGACCCACAACGAGCACCTGCCGTGGGCCGACTGCGCGGTCCGTCCCGAGAACCTCGGCGGGCTGTCCGACTTCGGGCGTGCCGTCGTCGTGGAGATGAACCGCCTGGGCATGCTGGTGGACCTCTCGCACACCTCGCCAGGCACCATGCGCGACGCGCTCGCCACCTCCGCGGCGCCCGTGATCTTCACCCACTCCAACGCCCGGTCGCTCACCGACCACCCCCGCAACGTGCCCGACGACGTCCTCACCACCCTGGCCCGCGCCGGTGGCGTCTGCTGCGCCACGTTCGTCCCCTCGTTCTGCTCCGACGAGCGCTACGCCTGGGAGCAGCACGTCGAGTCGAGTGCACAGGCGCAGGACGCCGAGCAGACCGCGGCACCCGACGTGCGCATGCCTCCGGTCGGCGTGTCCGACGTCGCCGACCACGTCGAACGACTCCGGGAGGTCGCCGGCATCGACCACGTCGGGATCGGTGGGGACTTCGACGGCACCTCCACCCTCCCCGACGGCCTGACGGATGTCAGCGGATACCCGCGCCTGTTCGCCGAGCTCACCGACCGGGGCTGGTCGGCGCCCGAGCTGGCTCGGCTCGCCGGCGGCAACGTGCTGCGCGTCATGCGTGAGGCCGAGGCGCACGCTGCCTCACGCGCCGGGGACGACCCCGGCCTGGCCACCCTCTGAGTCAGCCCGCAGTCGGTGCGGCTGCGGCGCACACACCGGAGTCGGCCGGGCCCAGACGCCCCACCAGCCAGGTCACCGACGCCGACGCCGTGGCGGCAGCCGTGGCGTGACGTCCGTCCTCGGGCTGGACCGCGACGGCCACCGCCACCTGGCCACTGGCGGAGTCGACGATGCCGAGCTGCCGCGCCAGGTACCCGTGGTCGCTCGGACCCCAGCCACCCTTGAACCTCGTGCTCGCTTCGAGCGCGCCGATCCCCCACTGCTGGTCGGGGTCGATCTTCTCCATGTCGGCGAGGACGAACTCCGTGTCGGGCAGGCACGGCAGCATCGAGGCGAAGCGTGCGGAGTCCTCCAGGAGCCAGACCGTCCGGCCGAACCCCCGCTGACGTCCCGTCGCGTCCTCGGCCGCCTGGGTGCGCTCGTCGCCACCGGCCCGCAGGACGGCCTCGGTCTTGTCCTGCGCGGCGCTCGCCGCTCCGAGGCTGCGCCACAGCGCCGTCGCGGCCTGGTTGTCCGAACGGCGGATGGCCGCACGGGTGTGGGTCTCCACGCGGATCATGGCGCGCTCATTGGAGGCGTTGGCCGCAGCGGCCACGGCGATGGGCACCTTGATCGTCGACCACGCGTCGAGATCCCTGGTCTGCCCCAGCATCTGCACCCGCTCCGGCTCCCCCACCGGCGCCCACGCCAACGCCAGACCCCCGGGGTGCTGCCCGGCGAACGCGTCGAACGCGGGTCGCAACGCCTCGGCGGTCACCGGAGCGGGCGGTTGCGGTGTCGAGGACGCTGCTCGTGCGACGACGAACGGTTCGGGCGGGATGCCGTTGCATCCGGTGAGCGCGAGGCACGCACCGGTCATGAGCAATCCCACGGCGGAGCGCGCCGATCTGCGGTGGGCCATCAGTACCGGTCGCGTCCCGTCAGCGACCAGGCGTCCTCACTCCCGGCCTCGTCCTCGACGAACTCGACATCGGGGTCGGCCTGGTCGACCACACCAGCGGGGGACGTCGCACCCGGTGAGGGGGCGGGTCGTCGCCGCGCAGCATCGCCAGGGTGGCGTCGAGGTCGTCGGGCTTGACGAGGACGTCGCGGGCCTTGGACCCCTCCGAGGGGCCGACGATCGCGCGCGACTCGAGCAGGTCCATGAGACGCCCGGCCTTGGCGAACCCGACGCGCAGCTTGCGCTGCAGCATCGAGGTCGAACCGAACTGGGTGGTGACGACCTGCTCGGCCGCCGCCAGCAGCAACTCGAGGTCGTCGCCGATGTCCTCGTCGATGTGCTTCTTCTCGGCCTTGACCGTGACGTCGTCGCGGTAGTTGGGCTTGAGCTGGTCGGTCACGTGCGCGACGACCGCGTGGATCTCGGACTCGGTGACCCACGCACCCTGCACACGCATCGGCTTGCTCGACCCCATGGGCAGGAACAACGCGTCACCCTGCCCGATGAGCTTCTCGGCACCCGGCTGGTCGAGCACCACGCGGGAGTCGGCCAGCGAACTCGTCGCGAACGCCATCCGGCTCGGCACGTTCGCCTTGATGAGGCCGGTGACGACGTCGACGCTCGGACGCTGCGTGGCGAGCACCAGGTGGATGCCGGCCGCACGCGCGAGCTGCGTGATGCGGACGATGGACTCCTCCACGTCGCGCGGCGCGACCATCATGAGGTCGGCGAGCTCGTCGACCACGACCAGCAGGTACGGGTAGGGCTGTAGCACCCGCTCCGAACCCGGCAGCGGCGTGACCGCCCCCGACTTCACGGCCTTGTTGAAGTCGTCGATGTGCTTGAACCCGAAGGCGGCCAGGTCGTCGTACCGCGCATCCATCTCGCGCACGACCCACTGGAGGGCCTCGGCGGCCTTCTTGGGGTTGGTGATGATCGGCGTGATGAGGTGCGGGATGCCGTCGTAGGTCGTGAGCTCGACGCGCTTGGGGTCGACGAGGATCATGCGGACCTCATCGGGCGTGGAACGCATGAGGATCGAGGTGATCATCGAGTTGACGAAGCTCGACTTACCGGCGCCCGTGGCACCCGCGACCAACATGTGCGGCATCTTGGCCAGGTTGGCGATGACATAGCCGCCCTCGACGTCCTTGCCGACACCCATCACCATCGGGTGGGGGTTGCGGTGGGCGACCTGGCTGCGCAGGACGTCGCCGAGACTGACCTTCTCGCGGTCGGCGTTGGGGATCTCGATGCCGATGGCCGACTTGCCCGGGATCGGCGAGAGGATGCGCACGTCGGCGCTCGCCACGGCGTAGGCGATGTTCTTGGACAGCGCCGTGACCCGTTCGACCTTGACGCCCGGACCGAGCTCGACCTCGTACCGCGTGACCGTGGGGCCTCGGGAGAACCCCGTGACCTGGGCGTCGATGCCGAACTGGTCGAGGACGCCGGTGAGCGACTCCACGACCTTGTCATTGACGGCGCTGCGCGTCTTGTGCGGGGTGCCGGGCTCGAGGATGGCGTTGTCGGGGAGGGTGTAGGTGACGTCCCCGGTGATGACGAGCTGCTCGACCCGCTGCGGCAGCGGCTCGGTGGGCGGCGCCTCCAGGACGTGCTTGTCCTCGGCCTTCTTCGCGGCCTCGCCGGTGGGCTTCTTGGCCGGGGCGCGATCGGGTGCGGGACCCGCATCGGGCGTTCCCGGCTCGCGCCGGTCGGCCTCGGGTGCCCGTCGGGCCTCGGTCGCCGCGGTCGATCCCGTCCGGCCTGTGCCGTCCGGCGTCGCCCCGGTCTCGGAGTCGCGTCCGCCCCGGACGAGCCTGCGCGAACGCCGGCGGTGCACCTGTGCGGCCTGCTCGAACGCCTCGTCGGCCTCGAATCCGTCGGCGGACTTGGCCCGGGAGCGCGACGAGCGGCGCCGCGGGGATCCGGCGCCGTCGGTGCCGTCGCCGGCGTCCTCCCGCGCGGGGCCGGTGCCGAAGAGGTGCTCTCCGAGCTCGCCGAGGCGCTGCGGGATGCGGTGCACCGGCGTCGCAGTCACCACGAGCAGGCCGAAGAAGCCGAGGATCACGAGGATCGGGACGGCGCCCCACATCGTCAGGGCCCACTCCAGCGGCGCCGCGGCGAGGTAGCCGATCATGCCGCCGGAACTGCGCAGCGGCGGGAATCCGTCGGCGGGCGAGGGCGAGCCGGTCGACAGGTGCGTCAGGCCGCACGCTGCGAACAGCAACGCCGTCATCCCGATCGCGATGCGGTTGACGCGGCGGTCGTCGTCGGGCGCCCGCAGGATGAGCACTCCGATGAGCAGTAGGACCAGGGGAAGCGCCAGCGCGACGAGGCCGACGGTACCGGCCGCGACGGCGTGGATGCCCTCACCGACGATGCCCGGCAGACCCCACCATTCGCGCGCCGCGATGACGATCGCGGCCGCGACGAACAACAGGCCGATGCCGTCCCGTTGGTGCTCCGGCTCCAGTTCGGAGGCGCTCCGTCCCACTCGACGCACCGCTCCCCCGTCACGTGAGCCATCCCCATCCACGTCCCGCGCACCGCGCGGACCGGCCAACTCGGCCCCGACCGTCCGCTCGGACGCGAGGAAGATCCACGACCCGAGGCCGGGCGACCACCGCTGCGGGCGGCCGGGCGGCCGGAGCCGGCACGCGTCGTCCCGCCGCCCCGGGGACCGGGACGGCGCGAGGACGACGTGTTACGAGTGGCCACGGTGGCAGACTAGGCGAGAACGCACCGCAGGATCACGACGACACCCCGCCCGGGCGAGCGCGCCGCGGGCGCGGAACCCTCGACGGGCGCGGGTCACGCCTCGATCACCACGGGGATGATCATCGGCCGACGCCGGAGCTTGCCCCCGACGTAACTGCCGACGGTGCGGCGGATCACCTGCTGGAGCTGATGGCTGTCGGCGACGCCCTTGGCGGTCGCCTGCTCCAGTGCGTCCTTGATCTGCGGGGCGACGTTCTCGAAGACGACGACGTCCTCGGCGAAACCGCGGGCCAGGATCTCCGGCCCCGAGGTCACCCGCCCGTTCGTCATGTCGACCGCGACGACCACGGTGACGAAACCCTCGTCACGCAGGATGCGGCGGTCCTTGAGCAGCGCCTCGGTGGTGCCACCGACCGAGGAGCCGTCGACGTAGACGTACCCGCAGTCCACGGCACCGGCGATCGAGGCGATGCCGTCGACGAGGTCGACCACCACCCCGTCCTCGGCGAGGACGACCCGGTCCTTGGGCACCCCGGTCTGCTCGGCGAGGCGCCCGTTGGCCACGAGGTGCCGCCACTCGCCGTGCACCGGCATGACGTTGGTCGGCTGGACGATGTTGTAGCAGTAGAGGAGTTCACCGGCGCTGGCGTGGCCGGAGACGTGCACCTTGGCGTTGCCCTTGTGCACGACGTCGGCGCCGAGGCGCATGAGCCCGTTAATGACCCGGTAGACGGCGTTCTCGTTGCCGGGGATGAGCGAGCTGGCCAGCAGCACCGTGTCGCCCTCGCCGACCTCGATCTTGTGATCGCGGTTGGCCATCCGCGCCAACGCGGCCATCGGCTCGCCCTGGGATCCGGTGCAGATGAGGACTTGCTTCTCCTCGGGGTAGTCGCCCAGCTTCTTGAAGTCGACGACCACGCCCGGCGGCACGTGCAGGTAGCCGAGATCCTCGGCGATGCCCATGTTGCGCACCATGGAGCGACCGACGATCGCGACCTTGCGGCCGTACTCCGCCGCGGCGTCGAGCACCTGCTGGACCCGGTGCACGTGCGAGGAGAAGCACGCGACGATGATGCGGCGCTGGGCCTTGGCGAAGACGCGCTCGATGGCCGGGAAGATGTCCTTCTCGGGCGTGGTGAACCCCGGGACCTCGGCGTTGGTGGAGTCGGTGAGGAAGAGGTCGACGCCCTCCTCGCCCAGACGCGCAAAGGCACGCAGGTCGGTCAGGCGCCGGTCGAGCGGCAACTGGTCCATCTTGAAGTCGCCGGTGTGCAGCAGCAGACCACCGCCGGTGCGGATGGCGACCGCGAGGGCGTCGGGGATCGAGTGGTTGACGGCGATGAACTCCAGGTCGAAGGCGCCCAGCCGCTCGCGCTGCCCCTCGGTGACCGCCATCGTGTACGGCTTGATGCGGTGTTCCTTGAGCTTGGCCTCCACCAGCGCCAACGTCAGCGTCGAGCCGAGCAGCGGAATGTCGCCCTTGAGACGCAGCAGGTAGGGCACCGCGCCGATGTGGTCCTCGTGCCCGTGGGTGAGGACGATGGCCTCGACGTCCTCCAGCCGGTCCTCGATGTAGGAGAAGTCGGGCAGGATGAGATCGACGCCGGGCTGGTGGTCCTCGGGGAACAGGACCCCGCAGTCGACGATGAGCAGACGCCCGTCGTACTCGATCACCGTCATGTTGCGCCCGACCTCACCGAGCCCGCCGAGGGCGACGACGCGCACGGCGCCCGGTTCGAGCGGGCCGGGGGTGGGTAGTTCGAGGTGCTGGTTGCTCACAGAAGTCCAGACTCCTTCAGTCCTGCGCGCAGCCGCGTGAGTTCGTCGTCGGACATCTCCACGAGCGGGGATCGGACGGTCGCGCAGGACAGGACGCCCTGCTCGACCAGAGCGGCCTTGGCGGCCATCGCTCCCTGGGTGATGCCCATGACGGCGTCGACGGCCGGCACGAGGTCGATGTGTACGGATCGGGCCGCGGCGAAGTCGCCTGCGGCGGCTGCCGCGACCAGCTCGGCGAACCGGGCCGGCGCGGCATGGGTGGTGACACCGACGACCCCGACGGCCCCCTGCGCCATGTGCGGGAGGGTCTCGCCGTCGTTGCCGGAGTACCAGGTCAGATCGGCGGCTCGCATGACGTGCGTCGACGCCCAGAAATCGGACTTGGCGTCCTTGACCGCCACGATGCGAGGGTGCTCGGCGAGCGCGATGAGGGTCTCGGTGGCGATCGGGACGCCGGAGCGCCCCGGGATGTCGTAGAGCATGACCGGGAGATCGGTCGCGTCCGCCACCGCGCGGAAGTGCGCGAGCAGGCCGGCCTGCGGCGGCTTGTTGTAGTACGGCGTGACGACCAGTTGGCCGTGCGCACCCCGCGCCGCGGCCTCGCGCGCAAGGTGGATGGTGTGACTCGTGTCGTTGGTGCCGACGCCGGCCACGATGTGTGCGCGGTCGCCGACGGCGTCCAGCACGACCTCGATGAGCTGCGACTTCTCCTCGTCGGTCGTCGTCGAGGACTCACCCGTGGTGCCGTTCACGACGAGCCCCTCGTTGCCCTGGTCCACCAGGTAGGTGGCGAGGCGGGCGGCGACGTCGAGGTCGAGCGAGCCGTCCTGCTTCATCGGGGAGACCATGGCCGTCAGAACGCGGCCGAAGACAGGTGTGGACATGGCACACACCGTAGCGCCCCGCACCGACGACCCCCGCCTGTGCCGCGCGACCCGGCTCACCCGGGCGACCCGCGTGCCCGACCGCCGTAGCCGTCGAGCCCGTCGACGGAGAACCCGACAGAGCCGGCAGACAAGAACACGGCGCTACTCGCTCGGGGGTTCGAGTAGCGCCGCGTTCGATGAAGACATCGCCCTCACTCGGCCAGGTGTTACACCCCGACGCAGGAGGTGACGCGGGTCACACCGAAAGGGTTGTCGGCGGCGGCGGTTACGTTGGTCCCATGCAGGCATACCTCGACCTCCTCTCGCGCATCCTCACCGACGGCGTCGAGCGGGGTGACCGCACCGGAACGGGCACGCTCTCGGTGTTCGGGCACCAGATGCGCTTCGACCTCGCCGAGGGATTCCCGGTCGTCACCACCAAGAAGGTCCACCTGCGCTCGGTGTTCGGTGAGCTGTTGTGGTTCCTGCGCGGCGACACCAACATCGCGTGGCTGCACGAGAACCGCATCACGATCTGGGACGAGTGGGCCGACGAGGCGGGCGACCTCGGGCCGGTGTACGGGCATCAGTGGCGGTCGTGGCCGACGCCCGACGGTCGCACGGTCGATCAGATCGCCGGCGTCATCCGCTCCATCCGCGAGCGGCCCGAGAGCCGCCGGCACATCGTGTCGGCCTGGAACGTGGCCGACGTCGACGACATGGCCCTGCCGCCCTGCCACGCCCTCTTCCAGTTCTACGTCGCCGACGGCCGACTGTCGTGTCAGCTGTACCAGCGCAGCGCCGACACCTTCCTCGGAGTGCCCTTCAACATCGCCTCCTACGCGCTGCTCACCCACATGATCGCGCAGGTCACCGACCTGCAGGTCGGTGACTTCGTGCACACGATCGGCGACGCCCACCTCTACCTCAACCACCTCGACCAGGCGCGTGAGCAGTTGTCCCGCACCCCGCGCCCGCTGCCGACGCTGCACCTGTCCCCCGAGGTCGACCGCATCGACGCCTTCACCCTGGCCGACATCTCCCTCGAGGGCTACGACCCTCACCCGGCCATCTCCGCCCCGATCGCGGTCTGACCCGTGCCGTCGGACGAACTCGACCCGGCACGACCCGACGCCACCGAACCCGGCGAGAACGAACCCGGCGAGGTCGTGCTCGTCGCGATGGTGGCCGCCAACGGGGTGATCGGTGACGGCACGGATCAGCCGTGGCATCTGCGGGAGGACCTGCGGCGGTTCAAGCGGCTCACGACGGGTCATCCGCTCGTCATGGGCCGGGCCACCTACGACGCGATCGGGCGCTTGTTGCCCGGCCGGGAGACCGTGGTGCTCACCCTCGACCGGGAGTGGTCGACCGAGGGGGCCCACGTGGCCCACGACGTCGAGGAGGCGTTGCGGGTCGCCGCCGGGCTGCCGGGAGGAGAGTCCGTCATGGTGCTCGGCGGCGGTCAGATCTACGCCGCCGTCATGCCGCGGGCCACCCGCCTCGAACTCACCGAGGTCGACGCCCCGGCCGAGGGAGAGGTGCGCTTTCCGGAGGTCGACCCCTCGACCTGGACCGAGGTCTCCCGCGACGACCGGGCCGCCTTCGCCTTCGTCACCTACCGGCGCGTAGACGGCACCTGAGACGGGTCACCTCCCGACCGCGAGACTCGTCCCGCCGAAGGCACCTCCGATCGCAGCGATCGACCGCCGGGCGATCTCACACGCCCTTGACCGGCGCGTTCCTCCCGCACAGGGCCCACAGGTCTTATGGTGCCGCAGTCGGACCACGCCCGGATGGTCCCTGTCGACCCCACAGGAGCCCTCATGTCCACAGCGACAGAGAGTGACGCACGGAAGCTACGCACAGACCCGGATCGGCCACCCGTCGCCGTGGTCGAACCGCCCCGGATGAGCGGACGGGCGCGGATCACCTTCGCCGTCATCGCCGTCATCGCCGCGATCGGGTGGGTGATGATCGCCACGGCCCGTGGTGAACACGTCAGCTCGATGTGGATCGTCCTCGCCGCGGTCGGCAGCTACCTCATCGCCCTGCGTTTCTACGCCAAGTTGATCGAGGTCAAGATCCACCGGCCCGACGACACCCGGATGACGCCGGCCGAAGAGCTCGACAACGGCAAGGACTTCATGCCGACCGACCGTCGGGTGCTCTACGGTCACCACTTCGCGGCGATCTCCGGAGCCGGCCCCCTGGTCGGCCCCGTGCTCGCGGCCCAGATGGGTTACCTGCCCGGCACCCTGTGGATCATCCTCGGCGTCATCCTCGCCGGCGCGGTCCAGGACTACATGGTCCTGCACCTGTCGATCCGTCGCCGCGGCCGCACCCTGGGTCAGATGGCCCGCGACGAACTCGGCATGGTCGGCGGTTGGGCCGCCATCCTCGGCGTGCTGACGATCATGATCATCCTCATCGCCGTGCTCGGTGTCGTCATGATCGGCGCGCTCGCCGAGAGCTCCTGGGCCGTGTGGGCCGTGGCGATGACGATCCCGATCGCCATCTTCATGGGTGTCTACCTGCGCTACCTGCGCCCCGGCAAGGTCTCCGAGGTCTCCGCCATCGGCGTGGTGCTCCTGCTGGCCGCCATCGTCAGCGGACGCTGGGTCTCCCAGAGCGACTGGGGTCACATCTTCATCCTCGACAGGCCGACCCTGGCCATCGCGCTCGCGGTCTACGGCTTCTGCGCCGCGGTGCTGCCGGTGTGGCTCCTGCTCGCCCCGCGTGACTACCTGTCGACGTTCATGAAGGTCGGCACGATCGTCATGCTCGCGGTGGCGATCCTCATCGTCCGCCCCGACCTGCAGATGCCGGCCGTCACGCACTTCGCCATCGACGGCACGGGACCGGCGTTCGCAGGCAGTCTCTTCCCGTTCCTGTTCATCACCATCGCCTGCGGAGCGATCTCCGGCTTCCATGCGCTCATCGCCTCGGGTACGACACCCAAGCTCATCGAGAAGGAGCGCCAGGCCCGCATGATCGGGTACGGCGGCATGCTCACCGAGAGCTTCGTCGCCATCATGGCGCTGGTCGCGGCCTGCGTCATCGACCAGCACGTCTACTTCGCGATGAACGCCCCCGCCGGTGTCACCGGTGGCACCCCGGAGACGGCCGCGGCTTACACCAACGGGCTCAACCTGGTCAACGGGGCCGGTAACCCCCTGCCGCCGATCGACCCGGGGGTCTACGCGCAGGCCGCGAACGACGTCGGTGAGGGATCGATCATCTCGCGCACCGGTGGCGCGCCGACCCTCGCGTTCGGCATGTCGGAGGTCATGCACCGCACGCCGATCCTCAACCTTCTCGGTGACAAGGCGTTCTGGTACCACTTCGCGATCCTCTTCGAGGCGCTGTTCATCCTCACCACCATCGACGCCGGTACCCGCGTCGCGCGGTTCATGTTCTCCGACGCGATCGGCAACGTGCGCGGCCTGGGCGCCTTCAAGGACCCGAGCTGGCGCGTGGGCGCCTGGGTGTCGACCTCGGTGATGGTCCTGGCCTGGGGCAGCATCCTCTACATGGGCGTCACCGACCCGCTCGGCGGCATCAACATGCTGTTCCCGCTGTTCGGCATCGCCAACCAGTTGCTCGCGGTCATCGCGTTGTGCGTGGTGTTCGCGGTCACGGTCAAGAAGGTCGGCCTGAAGTGGGCGTGGATCCCGGGTCTGCCGTTGTTCTTCGTGCTCATCGTGACGATGACGGCATCCTGGCAGAAGATCTTCAGCCCCGACCCCAAGATCGGGTACTGGACGATCCACAACCAGGCCAAGGCCGCGCTGGCCTCCGGACAGACCACGTTCCAGCAGGCCAAGACGACCGAGGCCGTCGAGGCCGTCGTCCGCAACACGGCGGTCCAGGGAACCCTGTCGATCGTGTACGCGGTCCTCGTGCTCGTGGTGTTCATCGCGGCGATGACCGTCGTCGTGCGCACGCTGCGTGCGGGTGGCGCCCCGGTGAGCGAGCACGACGCTCCTCCGTCGCAGATCTTCGCGCCGAGCAGTTTCGTCGCCACCAAGCTCGAGAAGGAGGTCCTGGCCGAGTGGAAGGAAGCGGGTCTGGATCCGACCCCGGTGGGACGCACGCATTGACGCGTTCGACCAGGACCGTTTGTGACCGGGGCTGTCCGTATCGGCCGAACAGGAGGATGATGGAGCGATGAACGAGGTCCTGTCATCGGCCCGGCGTACCGCGGGTGTCCTGCGCTGGTACTTCCGCGGCATCACCGGTGCGGACGCCTACGAGCGCTACGTCGCCCATCTGCGCCGCACCCATCCCGATGCGGAGATCCCCTCGGAGAAGCAGTTCTGGCGTGACAAGTACGCCGAGATGGACCGCAATCCGAAGTCCCGCTGCTGCTGACGATCCCGGGCCGGCCTGCCGAGTGCAGGCCGGCCCGAGTCGTGTCCGCCCGCGGGAATCGCCCGAGGTGACGCCGGCGCGGCCCGGGGGTGGCACGATGGCCGACGTGCCCGCGGTGACTCCACAACCTCCTCCCGACACCCCCGAGACTCCCCCGACTCCCGCGACGTCCCGGGGCGTCGCCGACAAGGCCGCCGTCCAACGACGCACGCTCGTCGTCCTCCCGCTGGCGCAGGTGTTCTCCTCCCTCGGCAACGGTTCGACCCTCGCCCTGGGATCGGTCCTGGCGGTGGAGCTCTCCGGTGACGAGTCGTGGGCGGGCGCCTCGACGACCGCCCTGGGGTTGGGCGCCGCCCTCAGCGCCGTCCCCCTGGCCCGCCTGGCCATGACCCACGGACGCCGGGTGGCGCTCGGCAGCGGGCTGGTCGCGGCCATCGTGGGCACCTTCGCCATGGTCGCGGCCGTCGTCCTGTCCTCCTTCGCCCTGCTCGTCCTCGGCTCACTGCTCGTCGGCGTCGCGACGGCCGTCAACCTCCAGGCGCGCTTCGCCGCCACCGACCTGTCCGAGCCGGCCCACCGGGGCCGCGACCTGTCGTTGGTCGTCTGGGCGATCACGGTCGGTGCGGTCATCGGACCCAACACCGTCGGCCCCGGCGCGTTGCTGGCCGCTCCGCTGGGGTTGCCGCCGTACGCCGGGGCGTTCCTCATCTCCGCGATCGGCATGGTCATCGGTGGGGGCGTCATCCTCGTGGCGCTGCGCCCCGACCCGCTCCTGGTGCGCCGGGCGATCGACGGCTCCGCGCCGCCGACGCGGGCCTCGACGTCGTGGGCGGCGGGGGCGCGCATCGTCGCCTCCCACCGGGTCTCCCTCGCCGCGGTCATCGGCATGGTCGGCGCCCACGTCGCCATGGTCGGCGTCATGTCGATGACTCCCCTGCACCTGGCCCACCGCATGCACGGGCATCCCGAGGCCGACACCCTGACGATCATCGGCATCACCATCTCGTTGCACATCGCCGGCATGTACGCCCTCTCGCCCGTCATGGGGATGCTCACCGACCGGCTGGGGCCGCGGCTGGTCACGGCGGGCGGGCTCGTCGCCGTCCTCGTCTCCGTGGCCCTCGCGGGTCTGGGCGCGCAGTACGTGCCGCTGGTGACCCTCGGTCTCGTCCTGCTCGGCCTCGGATGGTCGGCCGCCACCGTCGCGGGCGCGACGATGCTGACCGCCGCTCTCCCCCGACGCAGCGCGTGGAGGCGCAGGGATTCACCGACGCGGTGACCTCGCTGGTGGGCGCCCTGGGGGCCGCGGCCGCGGGCCTGGTCATGGGGGTCCTGCACTTTCCCGGCGTCGGCGCGGTCTACGGGCTCCTGGCCGCTGCCGCCCTCGTGTCGATGTGGCTCCTCGCGGGGGCCCGGCAGGGCGAATCCGTTACGGCCTGAAGCGGTTCCGCGCTGCGTTCGCGCCCCACCCCGGGGGCACTAAGTTGTGCTCAGGCCATGGCCCCAGACCCGTGGGCCTCCCCGGCCTCGCCTCCCTGAGGCACGGAATCCACGGAGGTCGCGTCGGTGCTCGCCCGGACGCTCGCCACCACCTGCGTACAGCACATCCCGGCGGCCCACCCCTACGCCGCTTCCGTGACGCACCGCGCTGTGTCCACACTCCCCGATCCCCCGGTCCCGGGCGCACCCGCCGGGCGCTGGTGGCCGCACCCGGCGCTGGAGCCCGACTGGCCCGCCACGACCCGCGCCGACGTCGTCCACCTCCACTTCGGGTTCGAACACCGCTCGCCGGACGAGCTGCACGCCTGGACGCAGGCCCTGCGCCGCGCACACATCGCCCTCGTCGTCACCGTCCACGACCTCATCAATCCTCATCTCGGCCCGTCGCGGGCGTACGACGCCCTCCTCGACGTCGTCATCCCCGCCGCCGATGCGCTCACCACGCTCACCACCGGCGCGGCGGCCGAGATCCAGCGCCGCTGGGGCCGTGCCGCGCACGTCCATCCCCACCCGCACGTCGTGGCCGAGGACTGGCTCGACCGTCCGCGGCCGGCGCACGAGGGCTGGGTGGCCGGTGTCCACGCCAAGTCGGTGCGCGCCTCCCTCGACGTCGGGGCGATCCTGGCCGCCGCGCGGGTGATCCGCGACCTGCCCGGAGGCGTCCTGCGCCTGCACGTCCACGAGGACGTCCTGGACCCCACGCATCCCCGCCACGACACACGCCTGCCGGAGCTGATGCGCGCCGACGACGCGGTGGACGTTCGGGTCCACGGCCCCCTGAGCGACGCGGAGCTGTGGGCCGACCTCCTCGAGACCGACCTGGCGCTGCTTCCCTATCGCCACGCCACTCACTCGGGGTGGCTCGAGATGTGCCACGACCTCGGCACCGACGTGCTCGCCGCCGACGTCGGCCACCTGACCTCCCAGCGTCCGGTCCGCGCCTACACCGGCAACGCGTCGCTCACGGCCGAACTCGTGCGGGCGCACGCCGAGCACCGCCGCGGGGTCCGCCCGGCTCGCCCCTCGCCGACCACCCGCCGACGCGAACGGGACGAGGTCCGCGACCTGCACGCCGCCCTCTACGCCGAGGTGCTCGCCGGGATCCGCGTGTGAGCACGGCCATCGGTTTCTACGTCCATCACCACGGTTCGGGCCACCTGACCCGCGCCCTGGAGATCGCCCGGGCGTGCACGAGCCCGGTCGTGGGCTTCTCGACCCTGCCCGCCCCGCCGGACTGGCCCGGTCGGTGGGTCGTCCTCCCCGACGACGCGTCGCCCGCCGGTGACGACGCCGACCCCCGCGCCGGCGGCGTCCTGCACTGGGCGCCCGTGGGCGACCACCCCTACCCGCGCCGGATGCGGCTCCTGGCCGCCGCCCTCGGCGAGGCCGACCTCGCGCTGCTCCTCGTCGACGTCTCGGTGGAGGTGACCCTGCTCGCGCGCCTGCTGGGGATCCCCGTGGCGGTCACCGCGATGCGGGGGAGCGCACCGATCTACCCCACCGCCTGGCCTACGACGTGGCCCGCGTCCTCCTGGCCCCCTGGCCCGCGCACCTCGCCGAGCCCGGGCTCCCCGCCGCCGACAAGACCGTGCACGTGGGCGGCATCTCGCGCTTCGACGGCCGGAGCGCGGCGAGCGAGCCTCGGTCGCACCCGGCCGGCCAGGCCGATCCCCGCCGGGCCTTCGTGCTGTGGGGCCATGGTGGTGGCGACTGGCCCGAGCACACCTGGGCCGCGGCCCGGGCGAGCACCCCGGGATGGCAGTGGGAGCACGGCGCCCCGCGCGAGCAGGTGTGGGAGCACCTGTGCGCCACCGACGTCGTCGTCACCCACGCCGGGCAGAACGCGGTGGCCGAGGTCGCCGCCGCTCGTCGTCCTGCGGTCGTCGTCGCCCTCCCCGCCCGCACGGCGAGCAGGCGGCCACGGTGGCGGCGCTGCGTCGGGCCGAGCTCGCGGAGACCGTCAACAGCTCCGATGTCTCCGACACCTCGGGCGCGGTGGGCATCGACTGGCCGGCGGTCCTGGAGCGCGCCGCCGAGCGGGGTGGTGAGCGCTGGTCGCAGTGGTCGGACGGCCACGGCGCCCATCGTGCCGCGTCGGCCCTGGAGGCCGCAGCTCGCGGGCGGCGCCTGGCCGCACACACCGCCGTCGTCACGCTCGTGCACGGACGCCACGACCATCTGCGTGGCCTGATCGCCGGACTCGCCCGCGGCACACACCTGCCCGAGCGCCTCGTCGTCGTCGCGATGGACGACCCCGAGGTCGGCTCCGTCTGCGCCGACGCCTCCACCGGCACCGGCCTGGCCGTCGAGGTGATCGCCGTCGAGGGGACGCCGGAGGGTCTGCCGCTGGCCCACGCTCGCAACCGAGGCGCCGACCGCGCGGCCGAACTCGGTTGCGACGTCCTGGTGTTCCTCGACGTCGACTGCATCCCCGGGCCCGACCTCGTGGCCTGCTACGCCGATCACGTCCGGGCGTCCACGCAGGCGCAGGACGCCGTCGACGGTGACGACGGTGACCAGGACTGCGGCGCCCCTCCGACGGTGTGGTCGGGGCCGGTGACCTACCTGCCACCCGCGCCCGACGACGGCTACGACCTCGTCCGCCTGGCCGATCTCGCCGACCCGCACCCCGCGCGTCCGGCACCCGCTGCCGGCCAGGTCGTCCCGGCCGAGGATCTCGACCTCTTCTGGTCGCTGTCCTTCGCCCTGTCCCGGCGTGACTTCGTCCGGATCGGCGGCTTCTGCGAGGAGTACGTCGGGTACGGCGGGGAGGACACCGACTTCGCGATGCGCCTGCGCGACCGCGACGGGCGGCTCTTCTGGTTGGGGGCGCCGACGCCTTCCATCAGCACCACCCGACGCAGCGGCCGCCGGTGGCGCATCTGAGCGACATCGTGCGCAACGCGAACATCTTCGAGCGGCGCTGGGGTCGGCACCCGATGGAGGGCTGGCTGGACGCGTTCGCCGAGGCCGGACTCGCGCGCTACGACGCCGAGGCCGACGCGTGGCTGGTCACCGGCGAGGCCACCTCATGACCCGCGTCCGGCACGTCGTCCCCGGGCCGCAGCGGCACGGGGTGACCCGGCACGCGCTCGACCTGCTCTCCCGTGCGCCGCTGGCCGAGCACGCCGTGCATCGGGTGCTCCCCGACGGGGTGGACTCCCCGGCGCAGGTGACCACGGCCCTGGCCGCCGTCCCGGAGGCGCCGCTGGTACACCTGCATCTCACCGACCACCTCCTCGCTCCGACGGCGACCGAGTGCGCCGACATCGTGGCCGAGTTCGCCGAATCCCGAGCCGGGGCGGTCTCTCTCATGCTCCACGACCTGCCTCAGCCGGCCGACGGTCCGGGGCGCCACGAACGGCGCCGAGCCGCCTACGCACGGATGGCCTCGGTCGCGCGGGGAGTCGTCGTGGGCAGCGAGCACGAGCGCACGCTGCTGCTCGACGCCCTCACGGCCGAGGGCCTGACCTCGGGCCCGATCCAGGTCGTCCCGCTGCCGATCGACCGGCTCGACCCCGTCGCGTCCGTCGCGCCCGCGACATCCCCGACCGGCCCGCGCCGGTTGGTGGTCTTCGGCTACCTCTACCCCGGCAAGGGCCACCAGCAGGCCGTGGAGGCCCTGGCCTCGCTCCCCGCCGACGTGGGGGTCCTCGCGCTCGGTGCCGTCTCACCCGGTCATGAGCACCTCGTCACCGACCTGCAAGCCCGGGCGACGGCGCTCGGGCGCGAGTTCACCGCGACGGGTTACGTGCCCGAGGACGCCGTGCTCGCGCAGTTGCGAGCGGCCGCGGTGCCCCTCGCTCCGCACGTGCACGTGTCGGCCTCGGGGTCGATCGGCTCCTGGCTGGCCGCGGGCCGACGTCCGCTGGTGCCCGCCGGTGCGTACGTCGACGAGCTCGAATCACGCTGCCCCGGAGCCCTGTTCCGCTACGGCCCCGGACTCCCCCACCCCGACCTGGCCGCCGCGGCACACGCCGCGTTGGCCGACCCTGGGCTCACCTGGCTGGGCGGGGTCGAGGTCGGCCCCGACCCCACCGAGGTCGCAGCCCGGCTCGCCCGGGTGCTCCACACCTGGTCCGCCGCGGGTTCGCCACGACTCCTTCGGGCGCGGTCGTGATCGGCGTCGTCGTCGTGCACTACGAGGACCCCGTGGGGCTCGATCGCGTGCTCAGCGCCCTGGAGCGGGTCGAGGACGTGCGGGTCGTCGTCGCCGACGACGGCTCACAGGTCGCCCCCGACCCCGGCGTTCGCGCCTGTCCCGTGGACGTGGTGCGGCAGGAGGACCAGGGATTCCGCGCGGCCGCGGCCCGCAACCTCGGCGCCCGCGCTCTCCTCGCCGGCGGGACCCCGCAGGCCCTGCTGTTCCTCGACGGCGACACGATCCCCGGCCCCGATTACATCGAGCGCATGGCCGCCAGGCTGGAGCGCGTCGCCGCGGGCGCCCCAAACCGGCGGGCCCTGGTGGTCGGCCGGCGCCGCTACGCCGACCTCACCGGTCTGAGCCCCGCCGAGGTCGCCGAGTTCGTCGCCGCCCCCGACCCCGCGCGCATCCTGGCGGACACCACCTGGCTGGAGGAGGGGTACGCCCGCACGGACGACCTGCGGCGGGCCGACGACACGTCCTACCGGTACGTCATCAGCGCCGTCCTCGCCATCACCCCCGACCTGTTCGAGGTGACCGGGGGCTTCGACGAGAGCTTCGTCGGATACGGCGGGGAGGACTGGGAGTTCGCCCAGCGCGCCTGGCTCGCGGGCGCGGACCTGGCGCACGAGGCGTCGGCGCTCGCCTGGCACGACGGCCCCGACGCGGCCGGCCGGGACGAGGCATCGGCCACGTCGTCGACCGCCGATGCCGTCCTCGCGCGAGCCAACGCCGAGACGGTGCGCGTGGCGCGCACGGTGACCGTGCCCGGTGCGCGCGACCCCGGATTGTTCTGGGAGCACCCCGACGTCGTCGTCGAGTTCGAGGACACGGGTCTGCGCCCGGTGGACGTCCTGCTCACCTGCGCCGACCTCGTGCGGGGCACGGACGCGCAGGTCTGGCTGCGCGACGGCGCCGTCTTGCGGGACGGCCTCTGGCCTGCCTCCGATCCCCGCGTGACCCACGGGCCGGCCCCCGCGATCTCCCTGGCCCGCGCGCGCTTTCGCGCACGTCTCGACCGGCCGGTGCGGCTGCTGCGGCCGCTCTCTGATCTCTGCGCCGACGCGCCGCGGCATCATCCGGGCCTGATCCTCCAGCGCACCCGGGACCGGGCCCGCGGCGAGCCGATACCGCCGCCCCGCCCCGATCCCGCCGTCCGCGCCCCCGCCCCGACGGGCGGCTCGAAGCCGAGTGGGGATGGCGCCGCCCCGACACCCTGCCGGCCTCGACCGGCACCTCCCACGACAAGGAACGCTCATGACCGCCGACGACGCGATGACCGACCACCTCGGCCCGCTGGTCACCGGCGACGCCCTCCTCGCTCTCGCCGAGCTCGTCGCCCCCGATCGACTCCTCGAGGTCGTCGACGTCGGCGCGAGCCCGCTGGTCGGCGAACCGCCCTGTTACGCGGCGCTGCTGGAGTCCGGGCTCGCGCGCGTGACCGGCTTCGAACCCGACCCCGTGGCGCTCGCGGCCCTGGCGGAACACGCCGGTGAGCATGCCCGGCACCTCGGGCATGCCGTCGGCGACGGCGGCACCCACGAGCTGCGTCGATGCGCCGCCGCCGGATTCTCCTCCCTGTTCGAGCCCGACGCCGCCCAACTCGCCGTGCTCACCGACTTCCCGCGCCTCGCCGAGGTGCTCGACCGGATGCCCGTGGCCACGGTGCGTCTCGACGACGTCCCCGAGCTCGAGCGCGCCGATCTTCTCGCCCTCGACGTGCAGGGCAGCGAGCGGGCCGTGCTGGACGGGGCGGACCGGCTGCTCGCGACGGTGTTCGCCGTTCAGGTGGAGGTCGGGTTCCACCGGCTCTACGAGGGGGCGCCGACCTTCGCCGACGTCGACCTCCGCCTCCGTGAGGCCGGCCTCGTCCCCCACTGCTTCGTCACGAGCCGCACGTGGCCCCTGGCGCCGATCGGGTGGCACGACCCGCTGCAGGCCCACTCCCGACACCTGGTGGAGGCGGACATGCTCTACGTCCGCGACCTCACCACGCTCGGGGCGGTTCCCGAGGACACCCTGCGCTGCGCCGTCCTGCTCGCGTGCGGCGCCTACGGCTCGATCGGACTCGGGCTGGTCTGCCTGCGCGAGCTGATCTCCCGCGGGGTCCTCGACCCCGGATCGCTCGACCGCTTCCGCGAGATCGCCCTGGCGGCCCTCGCTCCCCACGACGCGTTCGGAGGCCGCAGATGAGGCTGACCGTCCTCGCCCCCAACTGGAACCACCTCGGCGAGCCCTACGCGGGCGGCCAGGAGTCGATCGTCTCGGCCATCGTCGGCGGATTACGACGGCTCGGCCATCGGGTGCGCCTGTACGCGGGTCAGGGCACACCGCCGGACCTGGCCGACGAGCTCGTCCCCTACCCCGGGCCGCCGGAGCTCAGCGTCACCGCCCGCAACGACCCGCACCTGCCGACGCCGCAGTTCCTCACCGATCACCACGCGTTCACGGTCGCGACGCTCGACCTCGCCCAGCGACGCGATGTCGACCTCGTGCTCAATCACAGCCTGCATCACCTGCCGCTCTCCCTCAGTTCCCTGCTGCCCGCACCCGTGCTCACGACATTGCACACCCCTCCGCTGCCGTGGCTCGAACACGGCGCCTCGCTGGCGGCGCCCGGCAGTAGGTTCGTGGCGGTCAGCGCGGCGATGGCGCGGATGTGGACGACCATCCCCGACATCGACGTGATCCCCAACGGCATCGACGAGACCACGTTCGTCGCGGGTCCCGGCGGCGACGGCCTCGTGTGGGTCGGGCGCATCACCCCCGAGAAGGGGCTGCCGATCGCCATCCGGGCCGCCCGGCGTGCCGGCCGCCGGCTGTCGATCATCGGGCCCGTCAGCGACGCCGCCCACTACGCCCAGGACGTCGAGCCGCTGCTCGGAGGTGCGATCCGCCACCTCGGGCACCTGCCCCACGACCGCATCCGGCGCATCGTGGGACGCAGCGCCGCCGCCCTGGTGACGCCGCGGTGGGACGAGCCGTTCGGTCTCGTGGCCGCCGAGGCGATGATGTGCGGCACCCCCGCCATCGTCCTCGCCCGCGGTGGCCTGCCCGAGGTCGTGGGCACTCACGGGGGTGTGGCGGTTCCCGATCCCGGCCCGGGCGGCGACCCGGCGCTCGCGCTCGCCGCGGCCGTGCCGCAGGCTCTCGCGCTCGATCGCCGGCAGGTGCGGCAGGAGGCCCTCTCCCGCCTGTCGCTCTCGGCGATGCTGGACGCCTACGAACGGATCATCGCCGAGATGACGTCGCCCACCTCTCGCCGAGGCAGGCGGACCACGCTGCTGCGCGGTCGCCACCTCAGCCTCGAGTCACGGTGACGCGGGCGGGGTCTCAGCCCAGATCGAGGTAGTGCTCGAGCCCGACGGTCAGCCCCGGGTGCGCGGCGACCTTGCGGACGCCGGTCAGGACGCCGGGCATGAACCCGACGCGGTCGAACGAGTCGTGGCGGATCGTCAGCATCTCGCCCTCACCGCCGAGGAGCACCTCCTGATGGGCCACCAGGCCCCGCAGGCGCACCGAGTGGACGTGGACGCCGTGCAGCTGCGCCCCGCGCGCCCCGTCGGGGTCCTGCTCGGTGGCGTCGGGCATGGGCGGCAGGCCGGCGTCGGCGCGGGCCTCGCCGATGAGGCGGGCGGTGTTGGCCGCCGTTCCCGACGGCGCGTCCACCTTGTTCGGGTGGTGCAGTTCGACGATCTCGACGGACTCGTAGAACCTCGCGGCCTGCTGCGCGAACTTCATCATCAGCACCGCGCCCAGGGCGAAGTTCGGCGCGACGAGCACGCCGAGGTCCGGCGTCTTCGCGAGGTCGGCACGCACCGCGGCGAGCCTGCTCTCGTCCCATCCCGTGGCACCCACGACGACATGCACCCCGCGCGAGATGCAGTGCGCGACGTTGCCCGGCGAGGCGTCCGGCACCGAGAAGTCCACGGCGACGTCCGCGCCGCCCAGGTCTGCGAGCTCGTCGCCGACGTCGATCCGCGCGACGAGGTCGAGGTCGTCCGCGCCCTCGACGGCCGTGCACACGGTGCTCCCCATGCGTCCGGCCGCTCCGATGACGGCCACCCGGATCCGCTCCATGTCCCGTACTCCTCCGTCGTGCGATCGGTGTCGGCCCACCCTATCGGCGGGTCCACGCACGTCGGCGGCGAGCGGGTGGGAGCCGCATCGGTCACGGCTTCATGACGATGTCCGCATGGACTCGCCGAACCTCCGTCCGGGCCTCTAGTGTGGAGGGCGCCCGACGACCTCAGTGCGGTGGTGACTCATGATGGTTTCTCTCGACGGGTCCTCCAATTCCCTTGTGCTCGGCAGTTTCAGCCGCGATCTGGGCGAGCTGTGGAGCCGCGTGGCGCCTCTGTGCAGCGACGCGGACGATCCGGGCGATCTGATCGCGACACTGCATGAGCAGATGTCCGAATCGCCCCGGACACACCTGGTTTCGGAGCTCGAGGCCCTGCTCGCCGGGTGGCACCACTACGACTCCGACCGCCGCGCCGTCCTGTCCGGAGCCGTGTCCTTCCTCGCCGAGGACGGCGCCGACGCCGGACGGCGTCCCGCGCCGGGGGACGGCACCGAGGACGAGAAGGTCGTCCAGGCCGCCGTCCGCGCCGTGCTGCGCCGCCACTGACGCCGCACCGCCGGCCTCGACGCCCGCATCGTCAGGGCGGATCCGCGGGCGAAACACCGGATCTTCCGTGCGAATCCCGGACGAAGGTCCCCAAAGGAATGCCGTGGTCCTGCGTAGCGTCGAGCTACAGCAGAATCCTTCGGAATCGAGGACCACATGCCCGAGGACCGCCGTGACATCACGCAGCTGCCCAACCTGGCGCAGGCCTACGGCCGGGTCGCCCCGATCCGCTCGCGGATGCCCGTGTACCGCGACCTCCTCCCGCCGTGCAACCACGCGTGTCCGGCCGGAGAGAACATCCAGGACTGGCTGCGGCTGCTCAAGGCGGGTGACCCCGAGGCGGCCTGGCGACGGCTGACCGAGGACAACCCGTTCCCGGCCATCCACGGCCGCGTCTGCTACCACCCGTGCGAGAGCGCCTGCAACCGCATCGAACTCGACAGCGCCGTCTCGATCCACGGTGTCGAGCGCTACCTGGGTGACCTGGCACTGGAGAAGGGGTGGACGTTCGAGCCGGTGCGCGTGCGCAGCGGCCGCAAGGTCCTCGTCGTCGGCGCCGGCCCCAGCGGTCTGTCGGCGGCCTACCACCTGGCACGCCTGGGGCATGAGGTCGAGATCCGCGACAGCTCCCCCAGCCCGGCGGCATGATGCGCTACGGCATCCCCGAGTACCGCCTTCCCCGGCCCGTGCTCGACGCCGAGATCGCGCGCATCGCCGAGCTCGGCGTGCGGATCGTCACCGATCACGTCGTCCAGGACCTCCTCGTCGAGCAGACCGAGGGCAGATTCGACGCCGTCTTCGTGGCCATCGGGGCGCACCTGTCCAAGAAGGTCGACATCCCCGCCCGCGACGCCGGCAAGATCGTCGACGCCGTGTCGTTCCTGCGCGGCGTCGCCTCCGGTGAACGTCCCGTCATGGGCCGCCGGGTCGCGGTCTACGGCGGCGGCAACACGGCCATGGACGCCGCCCGCGTGGCCCGCCGGTTGGGCGCGTCGGAGACGGTCGTGGTCTACCGCCGCACGCAGGAGCAGATGCCCGCGCACATCGAGGAGCAGACGGACGCGCAGAGCGAGGGCGTGACCATGAACTGGCTGCGCACGATCACCTCGGTGGACGACACCGACCTCACGGTCGAGATCATGGAGCTCGACGACGAGGGTCGGCCGCACGGCACGGGCAAGTTCGAGAAGCTCGCGGCCGACACGGTCATCCTCGCGCTGGGACAGGAGGCCGACACCGGGTTCCTCAAGTCGATCTCCGGTCTGCGCTTCGACGACGGCGTCGTCCAGGTCGACCCGGCCACGCTCATGTCCGATGTGCCCGGTCTGTTCGCCGGCGGCGACGCCGTGCCCTCGGAGCGCACGGTCACCGTCGGTGTCGGACACGGCAAGCGGGCGGCGCGCAACATCGACGCCTACCTCGAGGCCGCCCCTTTGCCACCCAAGACGAGCAAACCCGTCGCCACGTTCGACTCGCTCAACCTGTGGTACTTCGGCGACGCCAACCGGCGCAGCCAACCGCAGCTCGACCCCGAATCCCGCATCTCGGCCTTCGAGGAGGTCGTCGGCGGTCTCAGCGCCGACCAGGCCGGGTTCGAGGCGGCCCGGTGCCTGTCCTGCGGCAACTGCTTCGAGTGCGACGGGTGTCTGGGCTCCTGCCCCGAGGACGCCATCATCAAGCTCGGCCGGGGCCACCGATACCGCTACGACTACGCGCGCTGCACCGGCTGTGGTACGTGCGCGGAGCAGTGCCCCGTCAACGCCATCGAGATGGTCCCCGAGCGATGAACCGCCGCCGGCAGATCAGGAAGGACTCGTCCTCATGAGGAAGATCGTCGACGGCAACGAGGCGGCTGCCTCGGTGGCCTTCCGTCTCAACGAGTTGTGCAGCATCTACCCCATCACCCCCTCCTCGACGATGGCCGAACTGGCCGACGAGTGGGCCGCTCTCGGGCGCACCAACGTGTGGGGCACGGTGCCCACGGTGATGGAGATGCAGTCGGAGGCGGGGGCGGCGGGCACGGCGCACGGGGCGTTGCAGGGCGGGGCGTTGTCCACGACGTTCACGGCCAGCCAAGGCCTGCTGCTCATGATCCCGAACATGTACAAGATCGCCGGTGAGCTCACCTCGACGGTCTTCCACGTGGCGGCCCGCGCCCTCGCGACGCAGGGGTTGTCGATCTTCGGCGACCAGCAGGACGTCATGGCCGTGCGGCAGACGGGCTTCGCCCTGCTCGCGTCGGCGTCGGTGCAGGAGGCGCACGACCTCGCCCTCGTCGCGCAGTTGTCGACGTTGCGCGCCCGCATCCCGTTCATCCACTTCTTCGACGGGTTCCGCACCTCCCACGAACTCAACTCGATCGAGTACCTCAGCGATGAGGACCTGCGCACGCTCGTCCCCGCCTCGCTGATCTGCGATCACCGTGGCCGGGCGTTGTCCCCCGAGCACCCCTTCATCCGCGGCACCGCGCAGAACCCCGACACCTACTTCCAGTCGCGTGAGACGGTCAACCCGTTCTATGCGGCCGCGCCGGGGGTCGTGCAGCAGGCCATGGACGAGTTCGCCGCGCGCGTCGGGCGCCGGTACAACCTCGTCGAATACGTCGGTGACCCCGAGGCCGAGCAGATCGTCGTCATCATGGGCTCCGGTGCCGAGACGGCGATCCAGACGGTCGAGCACCTCACCGCGCAGGGACGCCGGGTCGGTGTGCTGCAGATCCGTCTGTACCGGCCGTGGCCGGCGGCCCAGGTCCTCGCCGCGATACCGAAGAGCGTGCGCCGCATCGCCGTTCTCGATCGCACCAAGGAGCCGGGTTCCGGCGGCGAGCCGCTGTTCCTCGACGTGCTGTCCACGGTCGGCGAGGCCTACGGCCGCGGCGACCTGGAGGAGATGCCCCGCGTCATCGGCGGTCGGTACGGACTCTCGAGCAAGGAGTTCACCCCCGGCATGGTCGTGGGCGTGTTCGACGAGCTGGCCTCGGAGACACCTCGCCCGCGCTTCACCGTCGGCATCGTCGACGACGTGTCGGGCACCTCGATCGACTACGACGACTCCCTCGACCTGTTCGACGAGTCGACGGTCGGCGCCGTCTTCTACGGCCTCGGGTCCGACGGCACGGTGGGCGCCAACAAGAACACGATCAAGATCCTCGGCGGCCAGGGCGAGTTCCACGCCCAGGGCTACTTCGTCTACGACAGCAAGAAGTCGGGCTCACGGACCGTGTCGCACCTGCGCTTCGGCAAGGAGCCCATCCGGGCGCCCTACCTGGTGTCCTCGGCGTCGTTCATCGGGTGCCACCACACGTCGATCTTCGAGCGCGTCGACGTGCTCGAGTTCGCCGCCGAGGGCGCGACGCTGCTCCTCAACAGCCCGCTGCCGCCGGCCGACGTCTGGGACTCCCTGCCGCGGCCGATGCAGCAGACGATCCTCGAGCGGAAGATCCGCCTGTTCGCGGTCGACGCCAACTCCGTGTCGCGCGAGGCCGGCCTCGGCAACCGCACCAACACCGTGCTGCAGACGTGCTTCTTCGCGATCTCCGGGGTGCTGCCGCGTGAGGTCGCCATCGAGCGCGTCAAGGAGTCCATCCGCACGACGTACGGACGCCGGGGTGCCGAGGTCGTGGCCCGCAACGAGGCCGCGGTCGACCACGCGCTGGCGGCGCTGCACGAGATCGAGGTGCCGGAGCAGGTCACCTCCGGCCACGACCTGCTGGCGCCCGTTCCGGCGCACGCCCCGGTCTTCGTCAAGGACGTCACCGCCCTCATGCTGTCCGGCCGCGGCGATCAGCTGCCGGTCAGCGCCCTGCCCGTCGACGGCTCCTACCCCAGCGGCACGACGGCGTTCGAGAAGCGCAACATCAGCGACATCGTGGCCGAGTGGGACCCGAACACCTGCATCCAGTGCGGCAATTGCTCCCTGGTGTGCCCGCACGCCGTCATCCGCAGCCGGCACTACTCGGCCAAGGCCCTGGCCGGCGCGCCGGAGTCGTTCCAGTCGGCGCCCCTGGACGCGGTCGGTCTCCCCGACGCCCGGTACACCCTCCAGATCTACCCGGAGGACTGCACCGGTTGCGGTCTGTGCGTGGAGGCCTGCCCGGTCAAGCCGGTCGGCGCCCCCAACCGGCGGGCGATCAACCTCTCCCCGGTGCGCGAGCGCAAGGAGGCGGAGATCGCCAACGTCGCGTTCTTCGAGACGATCCCCGTCAACGACCGGGCGCGCGTCGACTTCGGCACGGTGCGCGGAACCCAGTTCCTCGAGCCGCTGTTCGAGTTCTCCGGCGCCTGCACCGGCTGCGGCGAGACGCCCTACCTCAAGCTGCTCACCCAGTTGTTCGGCGACCGCGCGACCGTGGCCAACGCGACCGGCTGCAGCTCGATCTACGGCGGCAACCTGCCGACGACCCCCTGGACCAAGAACGCCGAGGGTCGCGGACCGGCCTGGAGCAACAGCCTGTTCGAGGACAACGCCGAGTTCGGACTCGGGTTCCGACTCGCCGCCGACCTGCAGACCGAACTCGCCCGCAAGCGGCTGGGCCAGTTGCGGGAGGAGATCGGCGCCGACCTGGTCGAGGAGATCCTCGAGGCACCCCAGCGGTACGAGTCCGACCTCAAGGCGCAGCTGGCGCGGGTGTCGCTGTTGAAGGCCAGGCTGGACGACCTGGACGGCGCGTGGGTCGAGGACCTACGCAGTGTGGCCGACCACCTCGTGCGCCGCAGTGTGTGGATCGTCGGCGGCGACGGCTGGGCCTACGACATCGGCTCCGGCGGGGTCGACCACGTGCTCGCCTCCGGGCGTGACGTCAACATCCTCGTCATGGACACCGAGGTGTACTCCAACACCGGTGGGCAGTCGAGCAAGTCGACACCGCTCGGTGCCGTGGCCAAGTTCGCCTCGGCGGGCAAGACGACCGCCAAGAAGGACCTGGCGCTGCAGGCCACCGCCTACGGCAACGTGTACGTGGCCCGCGTGGCGATGGGCGCCGACCCCCAGCAGACCCTGCGCGCCTTCCGTGAGGCGGAGGCCTACGACGGCCCGTCGCTGATCATCGCGTACAGCCACTGCATCGCCCACGGCATCGACATGCGCAAGGGCCTGGACCAGCAGTACCGCGCGGTGCACTCCGGGCACTGGCCGTTGATGCGGTACAACCCGATCCTGCGCTCGCGCGGTGACAACCCGTTCCTGCTGGACTCGCCACGTCCGCGGATCCCGTTGCGCGACTACCACGATCAGGAGTTGCGGTTCCGCATCCTCGCGACCAGCGACCCCGCCGAGGCCGAGCGGCTCGTCGAACTCGGTCAGGACCAGGTCGACCGACGCTGGTCGGAGTACGAGGAGATGGCGACCCGCGGAGCCTCCGAGTTCGCCGCCGACGCACGAAGGGAACGGTCATGACCGACCTGACGACCCGCTACCTGGGTCTGGAGTTGCCCCACCCCGTCGTGGCGTCGGCCGGACCGCTGACGCGCGACGCCGACGGGGTGCGAGCCCTCGCCGACGGCGGCGCCGCGGCGATCGTGCTGCACTCCCTCTTCGAGGAGCAGATCCGCCAGGAGAGCGCCCGCGACATCCTCCTGGAGGAGCGCAACGAGGAGTTCTACGCCGAGTCCCTCTCGTTCTTCCCCGAGGCGGGGCGCAAACACGAGCCGATCTCCCACCGCTACCTCAGCCTGCTCGAACGCGCGGCGGCAGCCGTGGACGTCCCCGTCATCGCGAGTCTCAACGGCTCCGACCTGGGCGGGTGGACGAGTTTCGCCCGCCGGATGCAGGACGCCGGCGCGGCGGCTCTCGAGCTCAACATCTACCTCGTCACCGGTGACGTGAAGAGCCGGGCGCGCGAAGTGGAGGACCGGCACGTCGAGATCGTGCGGGCCGTCACCTCCGAGGTCGACATCCCCGTGGCGGTCAAGCTCTCCCCTACCTGTCCTCCCTCGGCGAGATGGCGCTGCGTCTGGACCAGGCGGGCGCCGACGGTCTCGTGCTCTTCAACCGGTGGGCCCAGCCCGACGTCGACATCGAGTCGCTCACGGTGCAGGGCGGATTCGGACTGAGCAGCCCCGTCGACGGCCGGCTGCCGCGCACCTGGATCGCGGCCCTGCGTGGTCGCGTGCGGGCGAGCCTGGCCGGAACCGGTGGCGTCGAGACCGCCGACGACGTCGTGAGGTACGTGCTCGCGGGCGCCGATGTGGTGATGTCCACCTCCTCCCTCGTGCGCAACGGACCGGTCCACTCGGCCTCGCTCGTCTACGGCCTGACGGAATGGTTGTCCCGCAAGGGATTCGACTCGATCGACGAGGCCCGTGGGTTGCTGTCGGTGCCCGCCGACGTGGACGCCACGGCCTACGAGCGCGCCGGATACGTGTCGATCCTTCAGGACGCCGCCCAACGCTACGGTTCCCTTTCCTCCGCGACCTGAGACAGTGGTGGATGCGGCTGCGGGCCGCATCGACGAGCTGTGGAGGAGAGAACGTGTTCGGGTGTGTGGTCCGTGGCGTGCGCGTGGTGGACATCGACGGTTTCACGCGTGAGCGGACCAGCGGATTCGTCCCGCTCGCACCGCCGCCCACCCACGCCCGGCCGGGTGAGCTCGTCGACGTCCGCATCGTCGAGGGTGAGGTGACCGAGGTCGGCCCCGACCTCCCCCGCGGGCCGGCGAGACCGTGCACGACGGCGGTGGGCGATGGGTCATCCCGGGGCTCTGGGACGCCCACGTGCACATGGGCCAGTGGGCCGCCACCACCACCCGGCTCGACGTGGCCGACGCCACGAGCGCCGCCGAGGTGGCCTCGATGGTCGCGCGCGAGGTGGTCGTGATGCCGCCGGAGAAGGCAGGGGCGACGATCGCCGCCTTCGGGTTCCGCAGCGCCACCTGGCACGAGCAGCCGCAGGTCGCCGACCTCGACGCGATCAGCGGTGAACACCCCGTCGTCGTCATCAGCGGTGACTGCCACGCCGCGTGGCTCAACTCCCGGGCGCTACACCTGCTGGGTCTCGACCCGCGCGAGAGCACCGTCTTCGAGCAGGAGTGGTTCGACGTCTTCCCCCGCGTGTCCGGCCTCCCGGGCCTGGCGGAGCAGACCGTGACCGGGTATCACCGCGCCGCCGACCAGGCGGCCGCCCGCGGCGTCACCGGCATCATCGATCTGGAGTTCGCGCGCGGCGTCGAGGAGTGGCCGGACCGGTTCTCGACGGCGGGCATCAACACGCTCCGCGTGCGGGTCGGCACCTATCCCGACGGCCTGGAGGACCTCATCGCCGCAGGTCGGCGCACGGGGCAGCCTCTCGGCGACAGTGGTGGCCTGTTGCGCGTCGGGCCGCTGAAGATCATCTCCGACGGTTCGCTCAACACCCGCACCGCCTACTGCTGCGAGCCGTACGCCGACGCCGACGACATCCTGCATCCCCACGGGGTGCAGAACGTGGACCCGCAGGAGTTGCGCCGCCTGCTCTCGTTGGCCGCCGAGAACGGCCTGGAGGTCGCGCTGCACGCGATCGGGGACGCGGCGGTCCGTGACGCCCTCGACGCGTTCGAGGTCACCGGTGCCCGTGGGAGCGTCGAGCACGCGCAGCTGGTGAGCTGGGAGGACATCCCCCGCATGGGCCGCCTCGGGGTGCGGGCCAGCGTGCAGCCGGCCCACCTCTGGGACGACCGTGACGTCGCCCGGCAGTGCTGGCCCGACCGCGCCGATCGTCTCTTCCCCTTCCGGAGTCTGGTGGGCAACGGGGTGCGTCTGGCACTGGGGTCCGACGCGCCCGTCTCCCCCTCGATCCCTGGCTGGCCATGGCGGCGGCCGTGCACCGCAGCGCCGACGAGCGCGAACCCTGGATGCCCCACCAGGCGCTGACGCCCGCCGAGGCCCTCGTCGCCAGCCTCGACGGGCAGGGCACGATCGCGCCGGGGTCGCGCGGCGACGTCGTCCTGCTCGACGCCGATCCGCTCGCCGTCCCCGCCGACAGCCGGGAGGCCTGTGACGTCTTGCGGGAGATGCCCGTCGCCGCGACGATCGTCGCAGGACGGCTCACCCACGCCGGGTGAGGTGGCGGCGTCCGGCTCGAGCCACCTCGGAGGACAGCGATGAGCGACCCCACGGACCGTCCCGACCCCCTGCTCGGCTGGGAGAATCCGGCGCCCCGGGTCGGTCCGCGCGACGCCTCCGGCCGGCCGCAGGACGCCCGGCCGGGGCGAACCACCCCGCCCTCGGGGCCTTCTCGGCCCGGGGGTACCGACGGGAGCGTCTTCGTCCCCCGGCAGCGCCCGTCGTCCCGGCGCCGCCAGGAGCCGAGCGGATCCCCGCGGCCCATCCCGATCGACCCCGGTTCGAGCCGGCCCGGTCGGTCGTCGAGTCGCCCGCGGTGGTCGCCGGTGGCCGTGGTCCTCGGTGGGGTGCTGCTCCTCGGTGGCTTAGGGTCGCTCGGCGTCTCCGTGGCCGGGCTCGTGACGTCCACCGCGGCGGTCTTCGACGGCGCCCTCGTCCCGCCGGACGGTCTCACGGTTCCGCTGCGGGCCGACGAGGAGCGCACGCTGTGGGCCGATTCGGGGATGTCGACCAGGTGCACGGTCACCGAGCCGAGCGGCGGAGCCCTGCCGATCCGTCCGCGTGGCGTCAGCGTGACGGTCAACGGTGAATCCATGGAGGCCGTCGGCGCCTTCACCGCCCGGACCGACGGCGATCACCGCATCCTCTGCACCGGCGAGCAGGTGCGCGTCTCCGAGGCGGACCCTGCCGTGTACCCCGAGGTTCTCGGCATCATCGGCGGCGTGTTCGGCATCGTCCTCGGCGTGCTGGGGATCACCGCGGGAATGGTCGGCCGGGCACGTCGGGGATCAGCAGGCCGACGACGTCGATGACGCCGTCCGGGGTCGCCTCGCTGCAGTGAGCGCCTTCTCCTGGACGAGGACGCCGTGGTCGTCCACAGGTTGCGCCCCGACTTCGCGGTTGCGGCACCACATCACGCGCGCGGCTCGGGACACTGGCGGCGCCATCCACCCGCCGACCGGGAGCCCCTCATGAGCGAGTTCACCGACCGCACCGACCCGTTGTCCGGCCAGGAGCCCGCGCCGCGACAATTCTCGGATCGACGGCCGCCCGATCCACGGGCTGCGGAGGCTTGGCGGCCGCTGCCGACGATCCCGGTGGCGCCGTACGACGGCCGGGAGGAGTCGTCGATTCAGGACCGGCCGTCTCCCTGGCGTCCCGGGAGCTACCCCCGTCTACCGACCGGGCCCGAGCCCACGCGGTACCCGCTCGAGCCGGACGAGCTGCCGGCCTCGGTGAGACGGCTCAAGACCGTGATCCGGCGCCTTCTCGGGCTCGCGGCCGTCGTGGCCGGTCTCGCCGTTTCGGCTTTCGGTCTGCTCTTCCTCGGCTTCGTCGGCCTCACCGACTCGACCACCTTCGTCCTCGCCACGGTCGGGCCGTCCCTGCTGGGCGTCGGGCTCTACCTCGTGCTGGCCCCCGATCGCTCCGCCCGCGATCGAGGCAGATCCGGGTGATGCTCAGGCGTCGAAGTCGACGTGCACCGCGTCGGTCGTGGGGTGGGACTGGCACGTGAGGACGTAGCCGGCCGAGATCTCGTCGGGCTCGAGGGCGTAGTTCTCCGTCATGTCGACCTCGCCGGAGACCAGCTTGGCGCGGCACGTGCCGCACACGCCGCCGGCGCACGCGAACGGCACGTCGGCGCGCACCCGCAGCGCGGCGTTGAGGATCGACTCGTTCGCACTCTTGGGGCTCTGCACGCTGCCTTCGAGACCGTCGAGGCGGAACGTGATCTCGACGTTGTCGCCCTGCGGGTCGGCGACGACCGGACGTCCCGCCTGCCCCTCGGGCGCGCCTTCGGGTTTGCCGGTGCCGAACAGCTCGTAGCGGACCGTCTCGGGCGGCACGCCGTAGGCGGTGAGCTCGTCGCGGATGAGTTGGACCAGCTCGAAGGGCCCGCACAGGAACCACTCGTCGACGACCTCGGGACGGATCATCGTGCCGAACATCGACCGCAGCTTGTCGGCGTCGATGCGTCCGGTGTGGGTCGGTGAGAGGCGCTGCTCGCGCGAGAGGACGTGGTGGACGGCCAGCCGGGAGGGGAAACGGTCCTTGAGGTCGGCGATGTCCTCGACGAACATCACGTCCATCGCGGCCCGGTTGGCGTACACGAGGTTGATGTAGGCCTGCGGGTTGGAGTCGAGGATCGAGCGGACGATCGAGATGATCGGCGTGATGCCCGAGCCGGCCGCGAACGCGACGTACCGCGACAGCCCCGTGGACTCCTCGGCGATGGCCGCGGCGTCGTTGAGCGAGGTCATCGCGTGCTGGGAGACGAAGGCCCCGGTGGGGCTCATGACCTCCAGGACGTCGCCCGCCTTGAGGTTGTCGTTGGCCCAGTTGGAGAACAGACCGCCGAGGTCGCGCTTGATGCCGATCTTGAGTTCGCCGGGCCGAGGCGGCGCGCAGATCGAGTAGCTGCGGCGCACCTCCTTGCCCTCGAGTTCGGTGCGCAGCGCGACGTATTGGCCGCTGACGTAGCCGTAGTCGTCGACGAGCGACTCGGGCACGGCGAGGGTGACCTCGATCGCGGCGTCGGTGAGCGGCCGCACCTGGGCGACGGTGAGTGGGTGGAACTGGGCGCGGCGGCGGGGGTCGTGAGCGGCATCACAGCACCTTGAAATAGTCGAAGGGTTCGAGACAGGCGCGGCAGACGTAGTGCGCCTTGCAGGCCGTGGACCCGAAGCGGGTGACCTCGCGGGTGTCGAGGGAGTCGCAGTGAGGGCACTTGACGGACAACGCCACCCGAGTGCCGCCGAAGCGCGGCCCCGGCGTGCGGTGCGAGTGGTCCGGGGGCGCGATGCCGTACTCCTCGAGCTTGCGCTTGCCGTCCTCGGTCATCCAGTCGGTGGTCCACGCCGGGGAGAGCACGACCCGCACCGAGACGTCGGTGTAGCCCCGCTCGGTGAGCGCGTCGGTCACGTCGTCGCGCATGCGCCCCACGGCCGGGCAGCCGGAGTAGGTCGGGGTGATCTCGACGATCGCTCCGTGCTCGGTGGCGCGGGCGGAGCGCAGGATGCCGAGGTCCTCGAGGGTGAGCACGGGCACCTCGGGGTCGCACACGGTGGCGGCGATGTCCCACACGCGCCGATCCGCGGCGGCCTCCGGGCGGGTCGCTGCACCGGCGGGAGTGGCCGGGGCCGGGGCGTCGGTCATCACCAGGTCGCTCCCGGGTGCTTGCGGGTCAGCACCTGCATCTCGGCCAGGACGAACCCGAGGTGTTCGCGGTGGATGCCCCGCCGGCCTCCGGTGACGGCGGCGGGGGTGGTGGGCACTGTCAGCTCGGACTCGGTGATCGCCCGCTCGAGGGTGGCCATGACCGGCTCACGCAGGGTGGAGGGTCGCACGGCGATGCCGTCGAGGGCGTCGATGAGGTCGTCGTCCTCGAAGAGCTCCTCGACGTAGGCCCACACGATGTCGAGACCGGCCTGCATGCGGCGGGCGGATTCCTCCGTGCCCATCCCGAGGCGCATCGTCCACTGCCAGGCGTGGTCGACGTGGTACTCGACCTCCTTGACGGCCTTGGCGGCGATGACGGCGAGGGTCTCGTCGGTGGATCTCTGCAGCTCGTCGTACAGGTGCACGGCGTAGAGGCTGAAGAGGAGCTGCCGGGCGATGGTCTGCCCGAAGTCGCCGTTGGCGACCTCCACGAGGTGCGCGGAGGTGTACTCGGTCTCGTCGCGGAAGTAGGCCAGGTCGTCCTCGCTCTTGCCCCAGGCCGTGCCGGCGTAGGTGTAGAACGAGCGGGCGTGACCGAGCAGGTCGAGGGAGATGTTGCCGAGGGCGATGTCCTCCTCGAGCTCGGGGGCGCGGGAGATCCACCCGGCGAGCTGCTGGGCGAGGACGAGGGAGTCGTCGGCGAGGCGGAGGGCGTACCGGGCGACGTCGTCGCTCGCCCGGAGCCCGGCGGCGGCGATGTCCTCGGCGGTGAGTGCCTGGCCGGCGCTGATCTTGGTGGCGCTGTCGAACTGGCTCACAGGTGCTTCACTCCCTCGCTCTGCGTGTAGTACGTGGCGTGGCGGTAGTTCTTGCCCTGCGCTGACTCGAAGAAGGCGCCCTTGTGGTCGGGGTCGGAGCTGATGATCGCCTCGGCGGGCACGACCCACACCGACACGCCCTCGTTGCGGCGGGTGTAGAGGTCGCGCGCGTTGCGGACGGCCATGGCCGCGTCGGGGGCGTGGATGGACCCGGCGTGCACGTGGGACAGGCCGCGCGAGGCCCGGACGAAGACCTCCCACAGCGGCCACAGGGGTTCGCTGCTCCGGTCACCGGAGGGCGTGGGCGTGTTCTGCTCGGACATCGTTGTCTCCCGCTGGAAGGGCTGGTGGCGGTGCCGCATCACGCACCCGTTGCGTCATGCGTCGTGGGTCGGTCAGGCGTGCTTGAGCGTGGCGTCCGTGGAGGTGTGGCGGCGGGCGTACGCGGCGGCGGCCTCGCGGACCCAGGCGCCGTCCTCGTGGGCCTTGATCTTGTGTGCCATCCGCTGGGTGTTGCAGGGCCCGTTGCCGGCGATGACGGCCTTCAACTCGTCCCAGTCGAGGTCGCCGTAGTCGTAGTGACCGCGGGCCTCGTTCCACGCCAGGTCGGGGTCGGGCAGGGTGAGCCCGAGCGCCTCGGCCTGCGGCACCATCATGTCGACGAAGCGCTGGCGCAGCTCGTCGTTGGAGAACCGCTTGATCTTCCAGGCCATCGACTGCTGGGAGTTGGGCGAGTCGGCGTCCGGCGGGCCGAACATCTGCAGCGCGGGCCCGTAGTAGCGGTTGACGGCGTCCTGCGCCATGGCCTTCTGCTCGGGCGTGCCGTTGGACAGCGCGTGGAGGATCTCCCAGCCCTGGCGCTGGTGGAAGGACTCCTCCTTGCACACGCGCACCATGGCGCGGCCGTAGGGGCCGTAGGAGCAGCGGCACAGCGGGACCTGGTTGCAGATGGCGGCCCCGTCGACGAGCCACCCGATGGCGCCCACGTCGGCCCAGGTCAACGCGGGGTAGTTGAAGATCGAGGAGTACTTGGCCTTGCCCGACATGAGCTGCTCGTTCATCTCTTCGCGCGTGGTGCCGAGGGTCTCGGCCGCGGAGTACAGGTACAGGCCGTGACCGGCCTCGTCCTGCACCTTGGCGATGAGGATGGACTTGCGCTTGAGCGAGGGGGCCCGGCTGATCCAGGCGCCCTCGGGCTGCATGCCGATGATCTCGGAGTGCGCGTGCTGGGAGATCTGCCGCACCAGCGTCTTGCGGTACTTGGCGGGCATCCAGTCCCGCGGCTCGATGCGTTCGTCGGCCGCGAGGAGGGCGTCGAAGTGGGCCTGCGCCTCGGTGTCTGGAGCGTCGCTGGGCTGCTCGACCGACCGGAGGTCGGGGCGGGTGTCCGTCATGGGTGTCACCTCATGCTGCTTGGTGGTCGCGTGCTCACGTGGACCGTGGCTCTCGGTTCGCCGGATGCATATACCGACCGTCGGTTCAGTATATGGAGGTGGGGGTGCGCGTCAACCCGCGAAGGGCTGGTCTGTGGCGGGGGCCTGGGCGCCGTCACCACAGGGCGTGGCACCACAACGGTGAGTGCGGATTTCGCTCGCACCCGACGCTCCAGGACCACCACCGGGACCCCTGCGCGCCGCATGACAGGATGGGTGACGTGACCGACAGACCTGCTCGCCGTGGCCGACCGGGCCATGATCAGCAGGCCGTCATCCTCGCGGCCGTCGCGGCGTTCGACGAACACGGGTACGACGCCACGACGATGGGCATGATCGCCGAGCGGTTGAAGGTGTCGAAGTCGGCGCTGTACCACCACGTCGACGGCAAGGAGGAACTCCTCACGCTCGCGCTCGAGACGGCGTTCGAGGCGCTGGACGCCGGGCTCCGCAGTGCCGAGCACTCCCCGAGACCCTCGACGTGCGCTTCGAGGCGTTCATCCGCGAGATGGTGCAGATCCTGATCGACTACCAGCCGTTCGTCCGGCTCCTGCTGCGGCTCCGCGGCAACAGCCCCGCCGAACTGCGCGCCCTCACCCGGCGGCGCGAATTCGACGCGCGCATGTCGGCGATCGTCCTGCAGGCACAACTCGCCGGCCTGATCCGCGACGACCTCGATCCCACCGTCGTCGCCCGCCTCCTCTTCGGGGCCATGAACTCCACCGTCGACTGGTTCCGCCCCTCCGGCCGCGTCTCCCCCGACGAACTCACCGAGGCCCTCCTCGCCCTCGTGTTCCACGGCGTCGCCGCCCCCGCCACCGGCGCGTAGACGAGAGCTGTCCGCACCCCGTCGGACTCACCTGGGACGTCCACGCCCACCTGAGTGGGCGAGACTCACCGTCGATGATGAGCGTGTGGTCACCACGTGAGCCTCGATGTCCGGGGTGAGCCTGAAGACCACCGTCGCGGCCGGCGGTCCGGCGTCACTCCCTGCCCCGATGAGGGGCGGAGACCGCCCGGCACGCCAGGTGCACGGCCAACCGCACGTCGGGGTCCTGCAGGTCGAGGCCCAACACCTCCTGCACGCGCTGCATGCGTTGGCGGACGGTGTTGCGGTGCAGGCCGAGGGACTCGGCGGTGCGCAGGAGCGAGGACTCGTGGTCGAGGTAGGCCCCCAGGGTCGCCCGGTCCGCAGGGCGCAGCCGTCCGAGCAAAGCCCGGGCGGCGGGCACGAACGTGTCCGTGCCGGTCCAGGCGAGCAGGAGCTGTTCGAGCCCGAGGCTGTCGACGTGGAGCAGCCAGTGGGTCGAGGGCCGCCCCGTCGCCAGCCGCGCGGCGTCGTGTGCCTCGCCGAGCGTCGTGACCAGGCCCGATGGTCCGCTGTGCACGCTGCCGATCCCGGTCGCGACGGGTAGGTCGGCGAGGAGCGCGCGATGCATCTCGCGGATGGCCCCGGCCGCCTCGTCGACACCGTGTCCGTCGGGCGCCGAGGTGAACGTGAACCAGCCCGTCACGCCACGGCCACGGGTCGTCGCGTGCGTCTCGACCGGCAGGGAATGCAGCCACGGCCGCACCCGCCGGAGCAGATCGAGCGGATCGACCCGGGCACGGCTCTGCACCCGGAACCCCAGGTGCCACCCGTGCACCCGCCACCCGCGCGCCGTCACCCGGCGATGAAGTTCGGCGTCGACGGACCCGGCGGCATCCAGCACGTCGGCGAGCAACGACGACGACCTGGACACGTCACTGACGTCCTCGATCTCGTCGATGAGGATGCGGGCGGCCACGGCGGGCATCGCGATCTCGGCCGCGGTGGTCAGCGCCACCAGGTGCGGCTCGTCGATCCCCTCCGCGTGGATGACGAGCCGCAACCCTGCCCGCGCCCGGGTGTCGACGCGCACCGACACGGCGGCGGCCGTCGGCGTCCACACCTGATGCACCCACCTGGAGGTGTCGATGGCCGCGAGCAGGTCGGGATCGATGGCCGGACCCGCGCGGTGCAGCACCTCGACACCGTCCACGAGCGCGAGAGCGTGACCGATGCCCGCGGACAGGTGCCGCACGAGGTCTCCGATGTCGTCGGCGTGGTACTCGATCGACCCGGCCACGCGTCGCACGAGGGACAGGGTGAGGGCGTCGCGGCCCTCGACCAGCTCCCAGCACGCGCGGGCCAGCGCCGTGGGGTGCCCGGCCACGACGAGCACCAGGCCGAGGCGCTGCGCGAGCACCCGACTCCCCCAACCGATCTCCGGCTCCGGTCCGACGGCCAGCCCGGTGAACCCGCGGTCGCGCACCCGGCGCAGGAGCGCGTCGACACGCCACGGCTCCGCCGCGACGGGCGAGGTGAGGACGGCCAGGCAGTCCTGGGCCGAGTCGGGCAGGTCCTCCTCCCGCGCCTCGACGACGACGTCCCGCCAGACGCAGCCCTCGATCGTCGTGAGCACCTCCATGCCGCCGTTCGCGGGGTGCGCGGCGAGCGCGGCCGGAGTCAGTCCGCCGGTCACCGGCCCACCTCCGTGCCGAGGACGCCGTAGCGCGAGGGGCGCACCCGGGCCAGCCGGTCCTCGCGCGCTCCCCACCACGTCGGTGGGGGCAGGCGGAGCACGGCGACCGTGAGTCCGGGCCGCAGTTCGTCGGCCGCGACGGGGGTCCGCCCCACCACGTCGATCACGACGATGATGTCGGGTGCGGTAGCGACCGGTTCGCCGTCGACGACGCATGCGAGGTGTTCGCTGCGCGACACGACCCGCATCACCCCGCCGTCCTCGGTGCGGACATCGACGCTGACCGTGCGCAGATCCCCCGCGTCGCGCCACAGCTCGACGATGCGTCCCGACCCCAGCCACGCGGCGCCCAACGCCTCGGCCGCTGAGGGGTCCACCGAGTCGACCTGCAGCCAGGCCCGGCCGAGCCGCAACGCCCGCGCCATCGACCCGCAGATAGCGTGGCCGGCGAGGTCGCCCACGGTGAAACCTCCGATGACGACGCCCGACCAGCCGCCCGCCGCCACCATCGCCGCCCTCATGAGTCGCTCGACGTCCTCGGGTCGGGCGTTCGCGACGAGCGCCACCCCGTCCCCGCCCGTGGACGCCGCCGCGACCAGGCCCGCCATGCCGTCCGCGAACAGGCTGAACTGGTCGAGGTAGGGCAGCGCGCGGCCGAGGAGGTCGGCGTCCACCAGGGCACGCTCACCGGCCAGCGGCAACGCGGTCACCCCGTTCAGGCCCGCCATCTCGCTGCTGCAGACCGTGCGGACGGGCACCCCCAGCCACCGTTCGACCGCTGCGATGGCCGGCCCGAACGGATCGAGTCCGGGGAGTCGTTCTGTGGTCACCACCGTGGACCCGCCGACCCCCACGGACAGACACGGGGTCGCCGGGTCCAGCTCGGTCACGTCATGGACCTCGACCGGCCACCGCGCGCCGCGGGCGACGGCGGGCACGAGCACGGCGGGATCACCACCTCCGCCACCGCCCAGCAGGGAGCTGCCCGCCATGAGAGCGGGCAGCTCCTCGATCCCCAGCTGCCAGGACATGCCGTCACCCTAGGTGGTGCGGATCACGACCCGGTGACGCCGATCGGGAGCCGTGAGGCGGGCGATCGATCGCCCGGTACGCCGGGCCTGCGCTGTCGGCCGGGCAGCGACAGACGGTGGATGATGACGTACTCGGCGACGACGACGTCGAGCAGGATGGCCGCCCAGATGCCGGCGCACGCCATCACACTCCAGGTCACGCGTCGGCGCCGCGCAGAGGTCCGGACGGCTTTCTGGTCGAGCGACATCGCTACTCCTTGGGCGGGGACGGCCAGGTCCCGACCGTCGAGACCGTGCTGCGAGTCGGACGGAGGTGTGCGGACGGTGCCTGGAGACGTGGCTCATAGCCGAGCCGGCCTCGGGTGGCGAGGAGGACGACCGCGGCGGCGACGCTCCCCCGAGGAGCAGGACGTGTTGGGCGTCGGCCGCGCCGAGGGTGGGGAACATGTCGGCCCAGGCGATCGACATGAAGTTGTTGACGCTGACGTGCAGGAGCATGGCCAGCGGCACGCTCTCCCGGGTGCGGTTGAAGACCCAGGTCATGACCACGTTGAAGGTGATGCAGAACGCCGTGAACTCCAGTGGTCGGAGCCAGGTGCTGTCGGGCCAGCCACCCCATTCGGTGAGGAACAGCGGCAGGTGCCACAGGGCCCATACCGGACCGAGGATCGCGGCGCCCAGCAGCGGGCCAAAGCGCCGTTGGATCCGAGGCAGGGCGAAGTCGCGCCACCCCGGCTCCTCGGCGAGGCCGGTCGTCACCATCTGCAGGATCAGGCCGGGCAGGAAGGCCGCGACGACGATCAGCGGGGGCGCTTGGACGCGTCCACCGGTGAGGATCGCGCTGCACGCGATGATGACGGCGGGCACGCCGAGCAGGACGATCGCGTACCACTGCCACCCGACCTTCCAGCTCCAGAGCCGCCGCAGCCACCGGCGCAGGCCGGGCCTCCCGTCGGCGATCGCGGTGACGAGGAAGGCGGAGGTGATCGGGCCGAGGTAGGCACCCGGCAGGACGCCGGCGAGTTGGCTCGTGCCGAGGACGGACGGGAATGTGTAGTCCCACCAGCCGAGCCCGTTCATCGACAGGATGTAGGGCAGCCAGGCCACCCAGCTCAGGAGGTTCGCCAGCACGACGAAGCTGAGCAGCGGGTGGCGTCGCACGAGGTCGGTCATGACAGCCGCCCCGTCCTGGCACGAGCCGTCATGAGGGTGGCCACGCCCGGGATCCCGGCGACGGGCACGAGGGCCGCGGTGAACACCAGCACCGCCACGAGGCCCCAGCTCACCGACGGAAATGCCGCGTGGGCGAATCCGTAGGTGATCCCGGCCGCTGCTGGCACCACGGCGAGGATGCCGAGCACGATCGCCGCGGCGCCGACGATGCCGGCCTCCATCGCAGCGCTGCGCACGACCTGACGCCGTGAGGTGCCGATGACCTGCAGCAGCGCGAACTCCTCGCGCCGTCCGAGGGTCGTCATCGCGACGGCGTTGAGAGCGCCGAGCGCGATGAACGCGAGCAGGACGAGCAGGACCGCGAGCGAGACGGCCTGAGACGTGGCCTCGGCCTCACCGGCGGACGCGATGACCTGGTTCCGGTCGGCGACCTGCAGGCCGAGGTCGGCGACCCCCTCCTGCACGAGCGCGGTCGCTCCCGGCTCGACGTCGATCAGCAGCATGGCGTCGGACGGCCCGGGCACGTGCGCCGGGAGAGTCGAGCTGCCGACGGCGACCGGTCCGAGACCGAGGCCTCGGGAGTAGAGCGCCACCACCCGCGCGGGGCTGCCCTCCTCCTGAACCGGCCCGGAGGTGCCCGTGAACCGCAGCGGCACGGTGTCGCCGACGGACAGGCCGTGCTCGAAGGCGGTGTCGGAGCTGAGGGCGACGGTGCCCGGGGAGGTGAGTCCGGTGAGCGAGCCGGCGGTCACGCCGAGGTCGATGAGGTCGGTCGCGTCGGTCGCGGGGACGAGACGTACCGCGACCGGCTCCCACGAGAACCGGGCGCCGAACGGGTCGTCGTCGTCGCTCTCCGACCGCAGCTCGGCGGTCGTCGTGCCGGTCGGGGTCGCGGTGCGCACCCCCGGGAGATCGGCCACGCGGTCGAGGACATCGGGGGTGAGGACGCGGGAGCTCGCGGCGACGACGTCGGAGCGCAGGCCGTCGGAGAGCTGCTGGGTGCCGGCGGCACCGAGGGTGGCGGCGACGAGGTTCTGCACGATCCCGAACGTCACGACGAGTGCGAGCGGGACGACGACGGAGGTGAGTCGCCGCGAGAACCCGCGGGTGTTGGCCAGGGCGAGCTGGGTGCTCGCGCCACCGCGGCCGGCCAGGGGCGCGGCGACCCGGTCGAAGACCTGCTGCACGAGCCAGGGTCCGGCGAGCGCGGCTGCGGTGATGAGCAGCAGCGCGGATCCGCCCGCGGTGGCGCCACCGATGGCACCGGGGATCACCCACGGGGTCAGCGCGGACAGCAGCCCGGCGACGGCGCAGCCGGCGGCCAGGGTGAGCCGGAGCCTGCCCAGTCGCGGTGACTCGATGCCGGCCTGACGCAGCGCGTCGGTCGGCGCGACCCGCAACTGTTCACGAGTGCCGAGCAGTGCGGCGACGAGCGCGACCGGCACGACGATCGCGATGACGCCCGCGATCGGCAGCAGGGAGGGGACGATCTCGAGATCGGCGGGGGCGACACCGCTCGCGACGAGCAGGGGCGCGGTGAAGGACACCGCGACGGCACCGGGGACCGCCCCGAGCGGGGCCGCGACGGCCGCGACGACGAGGACCTCCTGCGCGAGCAGCCGGCGCAGTTGGCGGGGGTCGCCCCGACCGCCCGCATCAGTGCGAACGCGCGTCGGCGCTGCGCGGCGACCAGGGACATCGTGGAGGAGAGCACGATGAGGACGATGGCGACGCTGACGCCCGCGATCGACCCCGCGATGGCCGTCAGGCCGGAGGTGGCGAGCACCCCCACGGCGGCGAGCAGCGCTGCGGCCAGAACGAGGACGACGAAGACGCCGGTGAGCGAGACCCGACTCGTGCGCACGGTGGTGAGGGACAGGCGCCACATGTCAGTGCCCGCCCAGCTCGGTCATCCGGGCGGCGACCTCGGTCGCCGTCGGTGCGGTGAGGTGGCCGACCAGCACGCCGTCCGCGAGGAAGAGCACCCGGTCGGCGACCGCCGCGATGACCGGGTCGTGGGTCACGAGGACGACGGTCTGGCCGGTCTGCTGCGAGGCGTCACGCAGGAGCTGGATGATCTGCCGACCGGTGCGGCTGTCGAGCGCGCCGGTGGGCTCGTCGGCGAAGAGGATCTCGGGTGAGGTCATCAGGGCGCGGGCGATCGCGACGCGCTGGGCCTGCCCGCCCGAGAGCTCGCCGGGCATCCGCAGGGCCATCCCGCCGAGGCCGACGGCCTCGAGCAGCGCCTCCTGGCGGGTGCCGTCGACCGGTCGGCCCGCGAGCAGCAGCGGGAGTTGGATGTTCTGCTCGACGCTCAGTTGCGGCACGAGGTTGTAGGCCTGGAAGACGAAGCCGATGTGGTCGCGCCGGAAGATCGTCAGGTCGTCGGCGCTGCGGCCGGTGAGGTCGACCCCGCCGACGTGGATCGTCCCGCTGCTCGGGGTGTCGAGCCCGGCGGCGCAGTTGAGGAAGGTCGACTTGCCCGAGCCCGACGGGCCCATCACCGCGCTGAACGAGCCGGCGGGCAGGACGAGGTCGACGCCGCGCAACGCGGGCACGAGATCGGTGCCCTGGGCGTAGGACTTGTGCACGTCGACGAGGCGCAGAGCCGCGGGGGCGTCCCCGTCGAGGGGGTCGGACGTCGTCCTGTCGTGGAGGACGGGAGGGCGTGGGCGCGCGGATCGGCGCAGCAGTGCGGACACGGGATGCTCCTGGCGTGGTCGTCGGAGCGATCTGCTCCACCTACGACGCTAGAAGCGCAGGTCGGGGGTCCGCGAGAGGCGAAAGAGCGCACTTCGGCGCCTGCATCGAAAGGTGCAAGACCCGCTCACGGCTCCCTCCGGCAGACGACGCTCAGGGCTCCTCGGGCAGCTCGACGATGCGGTTCTGGTAGGCCCAGACGGCGGCCTGCAGCCGGGAGCGGACACCGAGTTTCGGGAGCATCCGCGCCAGGTGCGACTTCACCGTCGTGACCTCCAGCGTGAGCGTCCGGGCGATCTCGTCGTTGGACATCCCCTCGGCCAGCAGCAGCAGGATCTCCAGCTCGCGGGCCGTGAGCAGATCGGTCGCCCGCCCCGCACGGACGGGCGCGGTCCGGCGCCGGTCGACGAGCTCGGCGATGACCCGCCGCGTCAGGGCGTCGTCGAGCGTGCCCTTGCCCGCGGCGACCGAGCGCACCGCCGAGATGACCACCTCGGGGTCGGCATCCTTGAGGAGGAACCCCGACGCCCCCGCCTCCAGCGCCCGGAAACGTAGTCGTCGAGATCGAACGTCGTGAGGATCAGCACCGGCACCGCATCCGTGCTCCCCGGGCCGCTCAGCTCCCGGGTCGCGCTGATCCCGTCGCGCCCCGGCATCCGGATGTCCATGCACACCACGTCGGGACGCAGGGCGCGGGCCTGGGCGACGGCCTCCTCGCCGTCGGTGGCGGTGCCGACCACCGTGATGTCCGGCTCGGTGCCGAGCAGGGCCGCCAGCCCGAGGCGGGCCAGGGGCTGGTCGTCGGCCACGACGACGCGGATCATGTCGGCTCCTCGGGGTCGATGCGGTGGTCGCCGCCGGTGGGCTCGCCGCGCGCCGGTTCGCCGGGGGCGGCGCGGTCGCGGGGGCTGGTGAGCCGAACCTGCCATCCGCCCGCCGCGGTGGGGCCGAAGGTCAGGGTCGAGCCGGTGAGGTCGGCGCGCTCGCGCATCCCGACGAGCCCCAGCCCGGACCGGTTCGCCGGCAGCGGCCCCGATCCCGGCGCGGTGTTCGTCACGGTCGCGACGACGGCCGCGGGATCGCGGTCGTCGAGGATGACGGTGCAGGTCGATCCCGGGGCGTGGATCGCGGCGTTGGCCAGCGACTCCTGGACCATGCGGAACATCGCCATCTGCGCGATCGGCCCGAGGTCGCTCCGGGCGTCCAGCCCGGCGGGCCCTTCGTGGACCTGCAGTCGTGTCGGCAGTCCGTGGGCCTCGGCTCGGTCCACCAGCGCGGGGATCCCGTCGAGCGACGCGCCGGCCCCCTGCTCGGCACCGGGTTGGCGCAGCAGCCCGACGAGCCGGCGCAGGTTGGCCAGGAGCGTCGTCGTCTCGGTGCGGACCTCGCGCAGGGACGCCTTGGCCGCCGCGGGGTCGGTGTCGATCATCCGCTCGATCGCGCCGGTCATCACGGCCATCCCGGACAGGTGATGCGCGGCCACGTCGTGCAGCTCGCGGGCCATGGCCGTGCGCTCGCGGGCGGTCGCAGCGTCCCGCTCGGCCTCCCGCCGGCGTGCCTCGGCGTGGGCCGACTCCAGACGGGCGGCCGCGACGTCACGCCGACCGGTGACGAGTGCCGCCGCGAGCATGGGGAGCGCGACGGTCAGCACGACCTGCGCGATGGGGAGCAGCACCCGCTCGGTGACGGTCGCGACGTCGGGGCCGACGATCACGCGCGTGGCCGCGAGGACGACCATCGCGGCCATGAGGAGCGGCGCCGCGCGGCGCACCCCGCGCTCGACGCACACGGCGTAGACCGCGGCCACGAGCGTCAGGGTGGACAGGCTGCTGCCGAGGTCGCGGGCGAACCACGTCCCCGGCAGGTCCAGGGCCACCACCAGCACGAACACCGCCGTCGGCCAGGTCCTCGCCCCGACGAGGGCCGCGACCTGCGTCGTGAGCAGCAGCGCGTACGCGATCGTGGCGGTGGTCGTCAGAGGAGTGCTCGGTGCGCCGACCATCGGCTCGACGAGCGGGAGCGCGAGCAGCAGTCCGGCCGAGGTGGCCCAGCACAGCGCGACGACCAGCGCGGTGGTGCGATCGAGCCTGACGTGTGACGTCATGATCCCCCTCGCGCCCGGTCCTGCTCACGGTACTCCGCATGCCTCCACCGGCCGGAACGGCAGGTCCAGCCCGAAGCCCGCGGGTCCGAAGGCCGCGAGCGCCTCGGGGGTGCGCATCATCTCCGGGGTCGAGATACCCAGCACCCGCACCCGCTGCCCGTAGCGCAGGCCCTCGGTCGTGATCGGTTCGGCGGTCTCGGCCTCGAGCACGCAGATGAGATCGGGCACGATCGCGAGGCATTCGCCGTCGCGCAACGCCAGGAGGTTCTCGTTCTGGAAGCGGATCTCCAGTGGGACTCCCTGCCCGTCCGCCGGTGCGATCCGGGCGACGCCCTTGGCGAATCCCTCTGTCGTGCGGCGCTCGACGTCGACCACCTTGCCCTGGTGCAGCACCCGCACGTGCGAGTAGAGGGTCGTGGCCAGCGTCTGCTCGATCGCGGCGAACGGGTCGGTCTTGGCCTCCCGCGCCTCGCGGATCGCCCGCCCCAGGGCCAGCGCCATCGAGAGGGTCCGTGGCACCGCCGTGCGGCGGACCTCCGCCCCGGTCATGGCGTACTCCGCGATGTGCCCCACCCCGCCGAGGCGGATCGTCACGGCCCGCGCCAGCCATTCCATCCGGTGGTCGTCGTCCCCGGTGTCGATGATGACCCGCTCACCACCCTCACCGGCGAGCGCGAGCGGCGATCCGTGCGTGCCGTAGACGGCGAACGTCTCCATCGACAGTTCGGGAAAGGCGCGGCCCATCCCGTCCGCGTCGACGACGGGCAGCCCCGTCTCGGCGGCAACGATCAGCGGGATCATCGAGTTGATGCCGCCGCACTCGATCGGCATCGTCGCATCCGCCCTCCGGCCGAGGTGGTCCTCGAGGATGCGCAGCGACAGGGTCGGCTCGGTGCCGGCGGGGAGCTTCTCCACCATGACGGTGGGTGCCCCCATCTGGGCCGTGGGGATGACGAACAGGTCGTCCTCGATCTCGTCGGGGTCGAGGATCGTGATCGCCGCGTCGCCGAGCACCTGCTCGACGAGCATCCGCCCGATGTAGGGGTCGCCGCCCCCACCCGTGCCGAGCAGCGTCGCGCCGCGGGCGAGGTCGGGGAGGTCGGCTGCGTGCAACGTCCAGCTCATGCCGAGACCTCCTGCGTGCCGTCGAACCGGGTGACGGGGATGTCGTAGCCGAAGTAGCCCGGGCCCACGAGCGCGTGACCGGCGGCTGTGTGCCAGCGCGGATCCGCGGGCGCCGCGACGATGCGCACGCGTTGTCCGTACCGCAGGCCCTCGGTCGTGATGGGCTCACCGGTGTCGGCCTCGAGCACGATGATGAGGTCCGGCGTCGTGGCCAGGACACGGTCGTCGAGCGTGGCGACGAGGTGCTCGTTCTGGAAGGAGAGGGTCAGCATCCCCTCCTCCCCCTCGATGCGGGCACGCCCACGGGCGAAGCCGGTCGTGGTGGCTCTCTCGACGTCGGCGACCTTGCCGGCGAAGCGTTCCAGCCCCCGAGCTCCGCGGCGACCGCGGCCACCGGGTCCTCATGGTCGAGGCGGGCCTCGCGGATGACGGTCCCGATCCGCGTGCACAGACCGAGCGACCCCGGCACGAGCGCCTCGCGGGCCTGCTCCCCCGTCATCGAGAATCCGGCGATCATCACCGAGCACCCCATCTCGACGGCGGCGACCCGGGCGATCCGCTCGGTCCACGTGTTGTCGATCGTGTCGAGGACCGTGCGGTTGCCCTTCTCGTCGGCGATGGCCAGCGGCGACGCCGAGACGCCGTAGAGCGTGGGGAGGACCATCTGCAGCTCGGGGAACGCGCGGCCCATGCCGTCGGCGTCGATCAGCGGCAGGTCGAGGGCAGCGGCGGCGGCCGGCGGAATGGTCGAGTTGACTCCCCCGGCCTCCGCGCAGGCGAGGTGGGTGACGGCCCGCCCGAGCCTGGCCTCGAGGGCACGGACGGGCGCGGCCACCTCCACGAGCCCGGGCAGCTTCTCGATCATCACCGTCGGGGCGCCCATCATGGCGACGGACACCACGAGCGCGTCGTCGGGCACCTCGTCGAGATCGACCACCTTCACCCCTCCGGATGAGGTGAGCGCGGCACCGGCCAACAGTCCCCCGATGTAGGGGTCGCCGCCACCTCCGGCGCCGAGCACCGCGGCGCCGCGGGCGAGGTCGGGGACGGCCTCGGGCCCCATGTGACGCGACATCACACCCCCTCGAGGTCGCCGGCCGCCTTGGCCCGCACCCGGGTCGCGTTGCCGGGCAGGTACGGGATGGGCACCTCGTCGAAGTCGACGATCGCGACGGTGCGCGGTGAGGCGCCCGCCGCCACGGCCTTGTCCACCGCGTCCTGTCGGATGCCGTCGAGGATGGCGTCACGGCGCCCGGGCTCCACCTCGACGACCTTGTCCACCTCGCCCCCGACCTGCGCGATCGAGGCGCCGATCGCGTTCGCGACGGCGTAGTGGTCGGGGCGGTGGACCGTGCCGAACACGGGGATCTCGTCGGGTAGCAGCACCGAGCCACCGCCGACGGCGACCACGGGGATCGGGTCGGCCGAGACGCGCATCCGGTCGACGGCGGTGGCCGTGCGCTCGGCGATGCGGTCGATGACGGCGCGGGCGAACCCCCGGTCGATGTGCCGGACGCGGTCGGCGTCACCGATGTCGGCCCGGCCGGCCGCGACGGCGATGTCGGTGGCGGTGAGGGTGTCGCCGCCGAAGACGAGGGCCTCGCCGGTGAGCCGGTACCCCACGGAGGTGGGCCCGACCTCGGCGGTGTCCTCGTGCACGTGGCTGCCTCCGCCGATGCCGAGCGAGAGCACGTCGGGCATCCGGAAGTTCGTGCGCACCCCGGCGACCATGACCTCGTTCGTCGTCTCGCGGGGAAATCCGTGGACGAGGACACCGACGTCGCTGGTCGTCCCACCGATGTCGATGACGGCGCAGTCGGTCAGGCCGCTCGTGGCGGCCGCGCCCCGCATGGAGTTCGTCGGCCCGGAGGCGAAGGTCGCCACCGGGTAGCGACGCACGTAGCTCTCGTCCATGAGGGTGCCGTCGTTCTGGCTGAGGTAGATGGGTGCCTCGATCCCCCGCGCGCGCACCGCGGCCGTGAGCCCGTCCACGATCTCGACGGCGAGCTCACGCAGGGCGGCGTTGATGATCGTCGCGTTCTCCCGCTCCAGCAGTCCGATCCGGCCGATCTCGTGCGACAGCGAGATCGCCACCTCCTCCCCGAGCTCACCCCGCAGGATCTCGGCGGCGCGGATCTCCACGTCGTGGTTGACGGGGCTGAACACCGAGGAGACGGCGACCGACCGGATGCCCGCCGCAGCCATGTCCGCGGCGTGGCGTTTGATCTCCTCGGGGTCCAGGGGCGAGATGGGGCGGCCGTCGAACTCGTATCCTCCGTGCGCCAGGTAGGCGCGGCCGGAGATGGCCTCGACCAGCGCCGGCGGCCACCCGACCAGCGGGGGCAGTGCCTTCGTGGCGGGCAGGCCGGGTCGCAGGGCCGCGGTCGGCGCCAGGCGCCTGGCCTCGACGAGGGCGTTGATGAAGTGCGTCGTGCCGATCATGACGGCCGTGATGTCGGACCCGGCGAAGGCGTGATCGTCGTTGAGGACGCCGATGGCCTCGACGATCCCCGAGGTGACGTCGGGGCTCGTCGCGCGCTTGACCCCCGCCCTGACCGTGGTGCCGTCCATGAGGACGGCGTCGGTGTTCGTGCCACCCACGTCGATCCCGATGTGCATGTGGTCTCCTCCTGAAGGGTTCGGGTCGGATGCTCGGGTCTCCGAGTTGGTCAGAGGTCGGCCGCCGGCGCGGTGACGTCGCCCTGACGTGCCACGACCGGACGCTGGGCTCCGGCCACCGGCTGGTCGTTGTCGGTGCGGACCTCGCCCACCCCGCGGACGAGCCCCGCCTTGCCGGCGACGACGTAGAGGACGAAGGCGAGGACCAGGGCCGTGATGGACGGGATGCCCCACGTCACGAAGTAGCCGATGAGGGAGGAGGCGGCCCAGATGACGAGGGTGGCGGGCACCACGCGCGGTGCCGTCGCCGGGAGGGCCTCACCTGCGCGGGTGGCGTCGAGCTGGGGCCGGAACCGCTTGACCACGAAGTACTCCGCGACCATGATCCCCGCGATGGGCGGGAACGCGGCGCTCAGGGCGACGAGGAAGGGCACGAAACCGCCGAGGATGCCGAACGCCGCGAGCAACGTCCCGACGATGCCGATGACCACCGTCGTGGCGGCACGCGGCAGGGCTCGGTCGAACACGGTCGAGACGAAGTTCACGAGCCCGAGCACCGAGGAGTACAGGTTCCAGTCGTTGATCTTGAGAGTGCCGGTGACGATGACCAGCAGACCGACGAACCCGACCGACGACGTGACGATGGCGACGATGTTGCCGGTGCCGGCCGCGTGGGCCAGCAGTACGCCGGACATGCCGATGACGAACTCGCCGAGGGTGATGCCGACGACGGTCTGCTTGATCACGTCGGGCGCGGAGCGGTTGAAGCGCGTCATGTCCGCGGTGATGATCGCGCCGACGATGAATCCGCCTGCGACGAGCCCGGTTCCGGCCGCGATGCTCATCGGCGGGCCGGGAGGCGCCTGCGTCATGAGGTCGACGAGGGAGTGCTGTCGCAACTCCGTGGTGATCGACCACCCGACCAGCAGCAGGAACAACGGCACCGTCACATTGGCCAGCCACTGCATCCCCATGAAGCCGAACGCGACGATCGCCGTGACGAGCAGGCCGAAGATGACCGACCAGGCCCAGACCGGAAGAACTCCCGGCATGAGGGACTCCAGGGATTCCGCGGAGATGGCGCTCTGGATGCCGAACCAGCCGATGAGGCTGATGGCGATGGCGACACCGACGATCGACGAACCGACCTCGCCGAACCCGGTCCACCGCGCGAGGAGGGAGGTCTGCAGTCCCTCACGCTGACCGATGATGCCGACGACGCAGATGACGATCTCGAGGACGATCGAGCCCAGCAGGAAGGCGATCGCCGCGTCCCTGAAGGTCATGCTGAACCCGAGGGTGGCGCCGAGGAGGAACTGGGACAGGGCCGAGACCTGCCCGAAGCGCTGGACGGCGATGCCGAACCAGTGGCGGCGCGCCGACCGTGGGACACGGCCGAGCGCGTGATCGTCGTGAGCGGCAAGGGCTTCCATGGGGACTCCTGGTTCGGTCCGGTGATGCGCTCACGTTAGGACCGGGCACCGAGCCTGACCATGTGCGAAGCGATGCTTCTCAGGGCCGATCTGTGCGTGATGCACACCCCGCCGCCGGGGCCGCCTCAGTGGCGCGGTTCGGGAACGACGACCGCCGGGCAGGCCGCGCGGCCGAGCATGCGCAGGCTGGTCGAGCCGAACAGGACGCTGCGGATCTCCCCGACCACGGGTGCCGAGCACGAGGATCGCCGCCCGCGCCGAGGCCCCCAGCAGGGCGAGTTCGGAGTCGCCGCGCACGACCTGGCGCAGGACCTCGACGTCGGGGTACTCCTGCGTCCACGGTGCGAGGGTCTTCTCGAGCACGTGGTCGAGCTGCACCTGGGGCGGTTCGGAGGAGCCGTGGGCGTTCTCCGACCAGCGGTCCCCCGGCCGCCACGAGTGCACGGCGATGAGCGGACGCCCCTGCGCGCGTGCCTCGGCGAACGCGAACGCCGCTGCGGCACGGTCGCTCTCGCCGTCGACGCCGAGGACGATCGGATCCTCGTCGGTGAGGTCGTCCGTCAACTCGGCGGGCACGACCGCGACCGGCCCGCGCGCATGCGTGACGACGTGGTGCGAGATCGACCCGAGCAGCAGGCCGCTCCAGCCGTCGAGACCGCGGGTGCCGATGACGACGAGCGCCGCGTCCTGCGACGCGTCCACGAGCACCGACCCCGCGGGGCCGGGCACGGACGCGCACGTGAGGTCGAGCGAGGGGTGGTCGGCGAGCAGGTCCTGCCTCATCCGCTCCAACTGGACGTCGAGGGCCTGCCGTGCGTCGTCGAGCAGCGTCGGCACGTAGACGACGTCGGCGTACGGCGGTGACACGTGGGCGCTGATCGCCCCCAACAGCACCGCGGGCTTGTTGCTCCGCGCCGCGTAGGCGGCGCCCCAGCGTTCCGCGGTCGTCGAGTTGGCGGGCGGGCGCTCACCCGCGGACCCCAGCACGACGCGACCGGTCAGCTCCGGAACGGTCCTGTCGTCGCGGTCTGCCGTGCTGCTGCCGGTAGCGGCGTTCATGGCGACTCCTCTCGCAGGTGACACCTCCAGTGTCCTCCTCCACCCCCGGCCGAACCAGGATTCGGGCCGGAGTCATCCGTCACCGCCCACGCCACCCGACGGCGTTCGCCTCACTGCCCCGTCGGCCACTCCTTGGCCACGAGGGTGAGCACGTCGTAGGTGGCGACCAACTCGTCGTTCTGATTGAACAACGTGGTGTCCCAGGCGACCTCGCCGTACTCGTCGGTGACGCGCGGGGTGATCCGCTTGGCCACGAGCTCGACACGGATCGAGTCGCCCGCCGCCACAGGGGTGATGAACCGCAGGGAGTCGAGCCCGTAGTTCGCCAGCACCGGACCCGGTGCGGGGCTGACGAACAGGCCCGCCGCCCACGACACGAGGAGGTACCCGTGCGCGACGATGCCCGGGAAGAACGGGTTGGCCTCCGCCGCCTGCTGATCGGTGTGGGCGTAGAACTCGTCGCCGGTCTCCGTGGCGAACGCGGTGATGTCCTCCAGACGCACCTGCCGCAGGTCCGAGACGAACGCGTCTCCGACGCGCAGGTCGGCCAGGGAGTGCCGGAAGGGGTGGACGTTGCCCGCCTCTCCCCCGAACTTCTCCGAGCCCGCGGCACGCATGGGCGCGCCCCGGTGCCACACGCCGGTGATGGCCGTGAGCATCGCGGGTGAGCCCTGGATCGCGGTGCGCTGCATGAAGTGCTTGATGGCACGGACCCCACCGAGCTCCTCGCCGTTACCCGCCCGCCCCGGGCCGCCGTGCACGAGGTGCGGGACCGGGGAGCCATGACCCGTGGAGGTCCTGGCGTCCTCACGGTTGAGGGTGAGCACGCGGCCGTGGTGCCCGGCGATGCCGGTGACCAGCGTGCGGGCGACGTCGGGATCGTTCGTGCACACCGTGGCCACCAGCGACCCGGCGCCGCGCGCGGCGAGCCGGATCGCGTCGTCGAGGTCGGAGTACCCGATGACGGAGGTGACGGGCCCGAACGCCTCGAGGTCGTGCACCTCGTCGACGTCCGCGTCGTCGAACGCGACGACCACCGGCGACATGAACGCACCCGCCTCGACCACCCGGCGCGACCCGTCGGCGGTGAGGACCTCGGGTGCCTCCAGCGACCCGAAGAGCCGCCCGCCCGCGGCGAGGAGTCGCTGCACGTCGGCCTTCACGGTCTCGAGCTGCTCGAGGGAGACCAGCGCGCCCATCGTCGCCCCGTCGGCCCGCGGGTCGCCGAGGACGATCTTGGCGGCGATCTTGTCGGCCACCGCACGGGCGACGTCGTCGACCCGGTCCTTCGGCACGATGACGCGGCGGATGGCCGTGCACTTCTGCCCGGCCTTGGCGGTGATCTCGACCATGACCGAGGAGACGAACGCGGCGAACTCGGGTGTGTCCGGGCCGGCGTCGGGTCCGAGGATCGCGGCGTTGAGCGAGTCGGCCTCGGAGATGAAGCGCACCCCGCCCTCACGCACGTTGACGTGGGAGCGCAGCGCCTGGGCCGTGGCGGCGGATCCGGTGAAGGCGACGACGTCGCGGTAGTCCAGGTGGGGCAGCAGGTCCACGTCGGCACCCGAGACGATCTGCAACGTGCCCTCGGGGAGCAGACCCGACTCGACCATCATCCGCACGCACGTCTCGGCGAGGTACCCGGTCTGCGGCGCCGGCTTGACGATCGTCGGCACTCCCGCGACGAACGCGGGGGCGAACTTCTCGAGCATCCCCCAGAGGGGGAAGTTGAAGGCGTTGATCTGCACGCACACACCCGGCAGCGCGGTGAGGACGTGCTCGCCGAGGAAGCTGCCGTCACGCGAGAGCGGTTCGACCGGCCCGTCCTGGATGACGTTGGCGTTCGGCAGTTCTCGGCGTCCCTTGGAGGACATGGTGAACAGCACACCGATCCCGCCGTCGACGTCGATGAGGTTGTCGCGCGACGTCGCTCCGGTGCGGTGGGAGATCTCGTAGAGCTCATCGCGGCGCTCGGTGAGGTACTGACCGAGCTGCTTGCAGATCAGCGCCCGCTCGTGGAGGGTCATCGCCGCGAGCGACCGGCGCCCCACGGTGCGCGCGTGCTCGATGACGGCCGTCACGTCGAGGCCCTCGGTGTTGACGCGGGCGACCTCCTCGCCGGTGCTCGCGTCGAGGATCGGGCGCCCCTCGCCGACCTCCGGTGTCCACCACTGATCCTGGACGTAGCTGGGCACGGTGGGCGCTGCGGTCGTCGTCATGGTCGACTCTCCGTCGTTGTCGTGGGCGTGGCGTCGGGGGCGTGACCTCCGGCGTCGGGATGCCCGGTCACCAGTCGTAGAAACCCTTGCCGCTCTTGCGGCCGAGTTCGCCCGCGGCGACCTTGTCGCGCAGGATCTGCGGTGGCGCGAAGCGCTCCCCCAGCGTCTCGGCCAGGTACTCGGCGATGTGCAGACGCACGTCGAGGCCCACGAGATCGGTCGTCTTCAACGGCCCGCTCGGGTGCTTGTAACCGAGTTCCATCGCGGCGTCGATGTCCTGGGCGCTGGCGACGCCGTCCTCGACCATGCGCATGGCCTCGAGGGCGATGAACACCCCGAGCCGGGAGGAGGCGAACCCCGGTGAGTCGGTGACGACGATCGGGGTCTTGCCGATGGCCTCGGTCCAGCCCTTGGCCGCCTCGACGAGCGCCGCGTCGGTCTTCGCCCCGACGACGATCTCGACGAGCGCCGAGGCCGGGACCGGGTTGAAGAAGTGCAGGCCGATGAACTGCTGCGGGCGCGAGAGCCGCTCCGCGAGGAGTCCACCGACAGCGAGGACGTGTTGGTCGCGAGCGTCGCGGACGCCTCGAGCACCGATTCCGCGGCGGTGAGGGTCTCGGTCTTCAGCTCGGCGTCCTCGGGCACGGCCTCGACGACCAGCTCGCACCCGGCGAGGTCGCCCATGTCGGCGGACAGCGTGGTGCGCTCGAGGGCGACGTCGAAGTTGGCGAGGTCGCCACGTTCGACGGACTTGAGCAGGGTGCGCTCCAGCCGTTCACCCGCACTGGTGGCGGCCGCGGAGTCACGCTCGACGACGACGATCTCGCAGCCGCCCAGGCAGAACGCGTGGGCGATCCCGACGCCCATCCGTCCACCGCCGATGACACCGACGCGACGCGGAAGCTTCGACATGAGGAACCTCTCTCAGACTCGTTCGAGCAGGAGCGCGGCGCCCTGACCGACACCGACGCACATCGTGGCGAGGCCCTTGGCGGCATTCTCGCGCTCCATGCGGCCCAGCAGCGTGATCGTGATGCGCGATCCCGACGACCCGAGCGGGTGGCCGAGGGCGATGGCGCCGCCGTCGTTGTTGACGATCCCCTCGTCCAGGCCGAGACGCCGCATGCAGGCGAGCGCCTGGGCGGCGAACGCCTCGTTGAGTTCGACGGCGCCGACGTCGCCGAGCGACCAGCCGGCCATGTCGAGCGCCCGCTGGGTGGCGGGCACCGGCCCGATGCCCATGATCTGCGGCGGGCATCCGGCGGCGGCCCCGGCGGCGATGCGGGCGCGCGGGGTCAGCCCGAAGCGTTCGACGGCCTTCTCGGAGGCGACGAGGATGGCGGAGGCGCCGTCGTTGAGGGTCGAGGAGTTGCCCGCGGTGACGACGCTGCCGCCCTTGACCACGGGACGCAGCCCGGCGAGGACGTCCAGCGACGTTCCGGCACGCGGCCCCTCGTCGACCTCGACCACGGTCTCGTTCTTGCGGGTCTTGACGGTGACCGGCACGGTCTCCTCGGCGAACCGCCCCGCCTCGATGGCGGCGATCGACCGTTCGTGCGAGCGCACGGCGAACGCGTCGGCGTCCTCGCGGGAGATGCCGTCGACCCGCGCGACCTCCTCGGCGGTCTCCGGCATGGAGTAGGTCATCGTGCCGTCGCGGGCCAGGTCACCGGAGGCGAAGCGCGGGTTGACGAAGCGCCATCCGAGCGAGGTGTCGACGACCTCGCCGGGCTTGGCGTAGGCGGTCTGGGGCTTGGCCAGCGCCCACGGGGCCCGCGACATCGACTCGACGCCGCCGGCGATCACGAGGTCGGCCGCACCGGCGGCGATCATGTGGGAGGCCATCGTGATGGCCGACATCCCCGAGGCGCACAGGCGGTTGACCGTGATGCCGGGCACCGTCTCGGGGATCCCCGCGAGCAGGGCCGCCATGCGGGCCACGTTGCGGTTCTCCTCACCGGCGCCGTTGGCGTTGCCGAGGATGACCTCCTCGACGGCGCCGGGGTCGACACCGGTGCGGGAGATCAGCTCGGAGATCACCAGTGCTGCCAGGTCGTCGGGCCGGACGGGCGCGAGGGCGCCTCCGTACCGGCCGACGGGCGTGCGGACTCCTCCGACGAGCAGTGCATGTGTCACGCGAGGCCCCTTTGCGCTCGGGATGCTTGGCCGTCCGCGGCGAAGATCGCACCCCGCATCGGTGAGATTCACAGGGATTCGATCTTGAATTACCGACCGGGCGTTCACCTACACTTTCACGGTGGCGTGCGGGGGTCAACCTTCGCGCGAGGGGACGCCAAGGGCCCCGACCAGCGCAGTCGAGACGCGAAGGAGCGTTCATGGGTGACCACCCGGCGACCCCCGATCTGTCGGCCTTCGGGACCGGCCTCGAGTGGGCCCGCACCATGTGGGACGGCGATCCCGCCTCGCACAAGCTGGGCATCACCGCACTCGAGGTCGAGCTGCGCGACAACCCTCACGACCCCGACGCCCCGCCGTTGGGGCGGGCCCGCGCGCGGATGACGATCGACGACCGCATGGTCAACGGGCACGACATCTGCCACGGCGGGTACATGTTCACCCTGGCGGACTCCGCCTTCGCCCTCGCCTGCAACGCCTCCGGCCGCCCGACCGTGGCCTCCGGTTGCGACATCGACTACCTCGAACCCGTCAAGCTCGGCGACGTGCTCGTCGCCGAGGCGACCGAGCGCATCGTGCGCGGGCGCAGCGGGATCACCGACGTCACGCTCACCCGCGAGTCCGACGGGCGGGTCGTCGCGGAGTTCCGCGGCCGCTCGCGCACTCTGCCCGCGCCGCGTTCCTGACCCACCCAGAGGAGACCCGCCGTGCCCCTACCCGAGATCGACTCCCGCCCGGATCTGTTCGACGAGGCCGAGCGCTGGTCCGTCGACGAGTTGCGCGCCCGCCAGCTCGAACGCCTGCAGTCCAGCGTGCGTTCGGCGTACGACAACGTGCCGCACTACACCAAGAAGCTCGACGAGGCCGGGGTCCACCCCGAGGACATCCGCAGCCTGGACGACGTGCGTCTGCTGCCGTTCACCACCAAGGTGGACCTGCGCGAGAACTACCCCTTCGGGATGTTCGCGGTGCCGCGCGAGCAGGTCGTGCGCGTCCACGCCAGTTCGGGGACGACGGGCCGGGCGACGGTCGTGGGGTACACGAAGGCGGACATCACGACGTGGGCCTCGATCGTGGCCCGCTGCATCCGCGCCGCCGGCGGCCGGCCGGGCGACCTGGCGCACATCTCCTACGGATACGGGCTGTTCACCGGCGGACTCGGCGCCCACTACGGCGCGGAGCACCTCGGCTGCACTGTCGTTCCCGCCTCCGGCGGCAACACCGAGAAGCAGATCCAGCTCATCACCGACTTCAAGCCTCGGTTGATCTTCGTGACTCCCAGCTACTTCCTGTCGATGCTCGACACCGTGGAGAAGATGGGCATCGATCCCGCCGGCACCTCCCTGCAGGTCGGCATCTTCGGTGCCGAGCCGTGGACCGAGGCGATGCGCCGGGAGATCGAGGAGCGCGCCAACATGCACGCCACCGACATCTTCGGGTTGTCCGAGCTCATGGGCCCGGGTGTGGCGCAGGAGTGCGTGGAGACCAAGGACGGCCTGCACATCTGGGAGGACCACTTCTATCCCGAGGTCATCAACCCGTTGACGGATGAGCCCGTCGAGGAGGGGCAGACCGGTGAGCTGGTCTTCACCTCCCTCACCAAGGAGGCCATGCCGGTCCTGCGCTACCGCACCCGCGACCTCACCCAGCTCATGCCGGGCACGGCCCGCCCGACGTTCCGGCGGATGGCCAAGATCACCGGCCGCACCGACGACCTCATGATCGTGCGCGGGGTCAACGTGTTCCCCACCCAGATCGAGGAGATCATCCTCGAGATCGACGGCCTCACACCGTATTTCCAGTGCGTCCTCACCCGACCCGGCCGCATGGACGAGCTCACCGTCAGGGTCGAGGCCGAACCCGCCGCGCCCGAGTCCTCCTACGCCGGCATGGCCGCGGAGATCCGCCACCACATCAAGTCACGCATCGGCACCAGCGCCAAGGTGGAGATCGTCGGCGAGTCCGGCATCGAACGGTCCGTCGGCAAGGCCCGCCGCATCGTCGATGAACGCAACCTCTGACCGCTCATCCGAGCGCCGTTCAGGCTGCACCGGCATGCTTGAGTCATGGTCTCCCCGACTCCGCGCCGACGTTCCTCCGTCCTCCCGCAGAGTCGGGGTGCCGCCCGAGGCTCATGGTGGACGCGGGTGGTGCCGGTCCTCCTCGTCATCGCCGTGATGTGGGTGGTCGAGGTCGTCGACCTGCTCACGCCGTTCTCCCTCGACGTGTTCGGCATCCGGCCGCGGGAGGTCGACCACCTGGCGGGGATCGTGCTCAGCCCGTTCCTGCACGCGGGATTCGGTCATCTCCTCGCCAACACGACCGCCCTCGTCGTCCTGGGCTCGCTGCTGGCGCTGGCCACCCGCCATCTGTGGATCGTCACGGCCGGGGTCATCGTCGTGGGCGGTCTGGGCGTGTGGCTCACCGGAGCCCCGAACAGCGTCCACATCGGCGCGAGCGGGCTCGTGTACGGGTACGCCGCGTTCCTCGCCGTCTACGGATTCGTCGCCCGGCACCTCAAGACGGCGATGGTGGGGGTCCTCGTCATCGTCCTCTACGGGTCGATGCTCTGGGGCGTGCTGCCCCTGCAGGCCGGGGTCTCCTGGCAGGGTCACCTGTTCGGAGCCGTCGCCGGAGCGCTCCTCGCCGTCGGGCTGGGGCGCCGCGACCGCCGATGATGCCCTGATCTTCGCGCAGGTCAGAGCGATGGGGCCTTGTATGCGTCGCCGGGCGAAACGTCTCCCGGCAACCCCGGTCGGGTGTCATCCTGACGTCGAAGACCGGTCCCGCAAGGAGTCACTCATGCGCAGCATCCGCTCGACCCTCGTCGCCCTGCTCGCCGCCGCGGCGACGACCGCGCCCCTCGGCGCACAGGCCGTGCCGGCTGCCGCGCCGGTGGCGTCCGTGGCCCCCGCGACCGCGTCGGCACCCGTGATGCCTCCTCGCCCCAGCGGGCGACCCCGAAGGTCCGGACCGACGGCCCGCACTCGCCCGTCGGCCGCAAGCGCGCACCCACGAAGGTCATGCGCGTCAAGGGCGCGATCGTCACCCGCTTCGACTTCGGCGACGTCGAGCTCGGCGCACGCAAGGGGGCGTTCCGCTCGCCCAACCGCGGCGTGCTCGTCGTCCCCGACAAGCCCCGCGCCGGTGCCCCGCTGGTCGTCGTCAGCCACCTGCGGATGCCCGGCTGCACCGGCATGATCAGCGCCTACCCGTGTCCGCGCGGCCGCACCGAGCTGCGGATGGACCACGGCATGACGTACCTGGGCATCGATCTCGCCCGCCACGGCTACTCCGTCCTCATCCCCGACCTGTCACCGTTGTGGGTGGGTGAGGAGATGGCCCGCCCCTACGACCAGACGGCGGGGTGGAAGAAGATCGTCGGCAACCAGCGCGACCGACTCGCCCTGGCCAACCGGGGGCGCGACCGCGGCTTCGGCGCGCACGTGACCCGCAAGATCGACATGCGCAAGGTCGGGCTCGTCGTGCACTCGCGCTCCTCCTACATCGTTCCCGCCGCCGTCACCGCGTGGCGGCGCACGTCACCCATCGCCTCGGTCTACTCCTACGGCTCCGCGCTGCAGCCGCACGACGTGCCCTACCCCGACGTCCCGTTCCTCGGCACGGTCGGGTCGCTCGACAACGACGTCAAACTCACCTCGGTGCAGTGGCACCTGGAGCGTCTCGACCGGCCGCGCCGCACTGCCGGGCTGGTGGCCACCGTGCCCGGACTCGGCCACACCTACGTCAACCGGACCCTGTCCGAGCGCAAGATCGACGAGCGCGCCGCCTGCGAGCGCGGCTGCCCCGACGCCGGCGCTCACGAACGCTTCCTCCAGACGAGCACGGCCGCCTGGTTCGACGCGACGCTGCGCAACCGGCGCAACGCGATGCCGGTCACGGCGACCTCGCCCCTGCCCACGCGTCTCGCGGGCCGCGAGGCACTGTGGCTCGCCGCGACGAACGCGCGGGCCCACAGCGTCTACCGCGGCACCTCGCGTCTGCGGGGCGTGACCCGCATCGGTGACGGCAAGGTCATCGCCTGCCGCCGTTACGAGGCGATGGACCTGGAGCCACACCGCGATCGGTGCCCCGAGGCGAAGATCGGCGTGACGACCTCGCAGGCCGCCGTGGCCCACCTCACCCTCACCAGGTCCGGTGGGGCGCGGTTCACCACGACCCCGACCTCCCGCGTGCGCCAGGTCGTGCTCAACCTCAACCCCGCGGACACGCGGACCGACACGCTCGGCGGGACGCCGCTGCGCCTCACCCTGGTCGACGCGCGCGGCGGCCGGCACGTGCAGAACGTGTCCCGTCTCAACCCGGCGCTCAAGGACCGGCGCACCGCCGAGGACAACGGCGCCTACGCGCTCGGGACGATCCGACTGCCCGCACGCGGAGTCGGCGACGCGCCCGTCGTCGCCGTCGAACTCACCGGCGGCAGCGGCTCCGGACAGATCGACGTCGAACGCATCCAACTCGTCACGGGCTGAGCCGGGAAACCGGCAGCGCTCAAGCCGTCTCGCCCGTCACCCGGCGTCCTTCGGTGGAGCTGAGCCGGGCGGCGTCGATGACCTGCATGACCACCAGGGCCTCCTCGACGGTGACCGGCGCGTCGTCGAGGCCGAGGATCGCGTCGCGCAGGCGGGTGTAGAAGTCGAGGTACCCGCCGCGCAGGCGCGGGATCGTCGAGGTCCCCTCCGCCGTGGTGAGGGTGGCGTCGGAGGCGCCCAGGCCGTACCCCTCCTGCCCGGGCAGGTGCCCGTCGGCGAGCTGGGGTTCCTGAGGGTCCAGACCCTCGATGACGAGGGTGCCCGTCGTGCCGTGCAGGACGAACCGCGGACCCGGCCGGGCGGCGAGGGTCGACGCGCCGAGGACGACACGCAGCCGGTCGTACCCGAGGACGACGTGCGCGTCGTCGTCGACCTGCGCGCCGTCGCGGACGGTCGCGATGTCGGCGCTCACCCACTCCGGACGTCCGAAGAGCACCAGCGCCTGATCCACCAGGTGCGGCCCGAGATCGGCCCAGAGCCCGCTGCCCGGCCCGGGCACCTCACGCCACCGCTGACGGGGCTCGGGCCGGAAGCGGTCGAAGCGGGACTCCAGCGAGACGGGGCGTCCGACGAGCCCGCGGTCGATGGCGTCGAGGATCGTGAGGAAGTCGCCGTCCCAGCGCCGGTTGTGGAACACCGAGGTGACCAGACCCTTCTCGCGCGCCCCGGCCGCGGCGGCGACGAGCCGTTCGGTCTGCGCCGCGTCGAGGGCGACGGGCTTCTCGACCACGACGTGCTTGCCGGCGGCCAAGGCCGCCTCGGCCAGGGGGACGTGGGTGTCGTTGGGCGTGGTGACGATCACGAGGTCGACGTCGGGGTCGGCGATGAGCGCGGCCGGGTCGGGGTGATGGCGTACCTCCGGGTAGGCGGCGTGCACCTTCTGCTCCGAGGACGACGCGATCGCCACGAGGTCGATCCCGGGGTCGCCGTGATCAACGGGCCGTGGAAGACCCGCGACACCATGCCGAACGAGGCGAGGCCGGCGCGCACCGGGCGGTCGCCGGAACGCGCCGAGGGCTCAGGGGAAGTCGTCGTCATGGAGCGATCGTAGGGCTCACGCCCCGGGCCGACGTTCGTCCCGGCACCCCGCCGCCGACCGGTTCGCCGACTTGACGTTAATACGTATCTACGTAGTATCGACGTCATGGCCGACATCGAACACCGCCTCGCTGCGCTCGAGGACGCCGTCCGGCAGCTCCTCGACGAGCGGGCGGCCACCGATCGCGAGCAGAGCCCGCCCGACCATGCGCCCGCGTCGGACTCCGAGCGGTTCTGGGCCGTCGACGAACTCGGTCGACAGGTGCCCGAGGGCGCCGTGTTGTTCGCCGGGCACCTGCGGACCGACCGCGGCCCGGTGAAGTGGCAGTGGGGCCGCACCAGCGACGACCTGCTCGCCGCCGACTGGGACGCGAGCGCGACCCCGCTGTCGGCGCTCGGACATCCCGTCCGCCTCCGGCTGCTGCACCTCGTCCTGGGCGGCACGAACACCACCGCCGACCTGGCGGCGGACGAGGAACTCGGCACCACCGGCCAGCTCCATCACCACCTGCGGGCCCTCACCGCGGCGGGGTGGCTCTCCTCGGCGGGGCGCGGCCGGTACGAGGTGCCACCGCACCGCGTCGTCCCCCTCCTGACGATCATCAGCGCCACCCTCCCCTCCTGATCCACCGATCCGTCCACCGCAGCCGAAAGGACTCCACCTCATGACTGCTCACGATCAGATCGACACGTCCTCACCGCCGGCCGATCCGAAGACGCCGGGCGGGCCCTCCTCGCGCTTCCGCCGCCCGGGGTTCATCGTGGCGCTGAGCGTGATCACCGCCCTGGTCCTCGGCGCGGTGATCGCGGTCGCCCTCGGCCCCCGGGCCACGCTGGGCTCCGAGCGCGCCGGCGACCCCACCCTGATCCGCGACGTCGAGGCGACCGTCGGCACGGGCCGGGGGCTGCAGAGCCTGTCGGTCGCGCGGATCCAGGACGGCACGACGAGTTTCGCCGGGCTGGGCGCCCTCGAGACGGTCGACGGCGAGGGTGAGGGCGGCGCGCCCGGCCCGCACACGCCGTATGAGCTGGGCTCCATCACGAAGACCTGGACCGGGATGCTGCTGGCCGACGCCGTCGAGCGCGGCGAGATGGAGCCGGACGCCCCGATCTCCACGTACCTGACCGAGTTGGCCGGTACTCCCGCCGGCGGCGTGACGGCAGAGCAGTTGGCCACGCACACCAGCGGCCTGCCGCGGCTGCCGGAGGGAGACATGGCCTCCGGGCTGTGGGCCGTGCTGAACAACGCCAACCCCTACGACGGGTGGACCACCGACAAGGTCAACGAGAGCGCCGGGACGGCGCAGCTCGCGGATCAGGGCACGTTCTCCTACTCCAACCTCGGCATGGCCCTGCTGGGGCACGCAGAGGCCCGTGCGGCGGGCGCCGCGGACTGGCCGAGCCTGGTGCGGGAGCGCATCCTCACGCCCCTGCAGATGACCGAGACCGTGATCGCCGCCGACGACTCCAATCCGACCCCCGGGCTGGCCACCCCCACCTCACCGGTGGGATGGAGACGAGCCACTGGTGGTCCTCCGGATACGACCCGGCGGGCTCCTCGACCCGGACGACCGCTGCGGACATGGCGAAGTTCGCCGACGCCGTCCTGCGCGGGCGGGCCCCGGGCGGCGACGCGCTCACGCCGCGCGCCGACGCCTCCAACGGTCGCAAGATCGGCCTGGCCTGGATCACCACCGACTCCGCGCAGGGTCCGTTCCTGTGGCACAACGGAGGGTCGGGCGGCACCTCCACGATGATGACGATCGACCGCGAAGCGGGGACGGCCGCAGTGGTCCTCGGTAACTCGGCCACGAGCGTCGACGAGGTGGGGATCGGACTCATCCGCCCCGGCGTCACCGTCGACTCCCCCGCGGCGAACGCGTGGTCCTGGATGCCCGTCGCGATCGCCGTCGTGCTCGTCGGCCTGCTGTGGTGGAAGGCGTGGCGAGGCCGGTCCCGCATGGAACTGGCCGGCGGCGTGGTCGACGGCGCGAGTGCTGCCGTGCTCGTCTGGACCCGCGGCGCGTGGGACGTCCTCCCCGAGTGGGCGCTGGGATCGATCCTCGCGGCGGCCTTCGTCGGTGGCGTCTACGCCCTGATGCGCATGCGGGAGGCCCCGAGCTGGCCCCGGAGTGGCCGTGCGGGCGCGATCGTCAACCTCGTGTTCTCCCTGCTCATCCTGGCGTTCTTCGCCCTGGCCCTGTGATCCTCACGGGCGCCCGATCCGGGCCGTCGTCATCGACCACCGCGTGGTCGCCGCGAGCTCGGCGAGCAACCCCGCACAGTCCTCGGTGGTCGTGACGACGACGGCGAGCGGGAGGTCCGTGACTCCCGTCGCCGCATGCACGAGTTCGGGGACGACGAGCACGTCCTGACCCGGGGTGAGGCGAAGCCGGCGGATGACCGCGCTCCCGGCCTCGCCCGCCCCGGGCGTCGCGGCGAGGGCCAGCGCCAGCCCGACGACGATGCAGCCGACCTCGGTGGCGCCGAACCCGGTCCGCAGGCGCCAGGCGACGGGCTCGGGGGCCTGCTGACCAGGGGGAACGTCACGACCACCGGCCAAGGTCTCGAAGGTCCACGGGGCCTGGCCGCCGGTGACGAAGTGCCCGGCGACGTCGAGACGGCGCGGCAGGTCCGATCCCGCGGCCCTCGGGCCCGCGACGATCGACCGGGTCAACGGCATGACTCCCCCTGGTGTGCTCCACCACCCCATCGGCAGGACGCGTTCGGTCGAGAGCGCACCGGGCGTGGCGGACGGGTCAGTGGCCGGGCGACTCCGGAAGATCGGCGGAGGGGATCGTGTCGTCCTTGACCGCGCGGGCGACCAGACGGCGCACGGTCTCGATGTCCCCGCAGTCCTCGTCGAGCAGAGCGCTGCGTCGCGCCAGGAACTTGGCGCCCAGATCGGCGCGGACCGCGTCGGAGAGGTCCGAGCGCGCCGGGTTGAGGATCGTCAGCTCCTCCTCGACCACGTGGTGGTAGAGGTAGTTGCTCGCCTTCTCCGCGGCGTCGTCGTACTTCTGCGTGTCCGTGCCCTTGGCCTCGAGCAACTCCAGCAGCGCGGCGAGCCCTTCGGCGTGCTCCTCCTCGCCGTGCTCCACCTCGTGCTCGCCGACCTGCGCGGTCTTCGTGCGTAGCGTCGGGTACACCTCCTCCTCCTCGGCGACGCTGTGCGCGACGAGCAACGCGGAGTATGCCTGGCGTGCGGCCTCGCGGTCGCCGCTGGAATCACGGACGTCGCGCAGAAGGGATTCCATGACGCGGTGGTCGTCGATGATGAGGTCGATGATGTCGCCCGAGGTGGGACGCGGCAACGTGAAGCGAGTCATGCGCCCGATGCTATCCGCCTGCCACCACGTCGGCAGGCCGGCACCTGCACCGGCGACACCCATCAGCCACCCTCCTCCACCCACGGTCCCCGAACGGACTTCACCCCCGAAACACGTTCTTGACCCACCGAAAGCTGAGGGGTGAAGAACGTGATTCGGGGGTGAAGTGGGGACAGACGTCAGCCCGCCAGGTGACCCCACCGGGCCTCGAGGTCGTCCCACGGGCCGACGGCGGTGATGCGGCCGTCGGCGAGGACCACGACCCGATCGGCCTGCGCGAGGGCCGCGCGCTTGGACGTCGCGCCGACGACGGTGGCCGAGCGTCGACGCAGGGCCTGCCACAGATCGATCTCGGTGCGCGCGTCCAGCGCCGAGGACACGTCGTCGGCCAGCAGCAACTCCGCGTCCGCCGCGAGTGCCCGCGCGAGGGCCAGACGCTGCACCTGACCGCCCGACAGCCTCACCCCGCGGTGGCCCACGAGCGAGCCCGGACCGCCGGCCGCGGCCACGTCGGTGGCCAGTCGGGCGTCGTCGACCGGCCCCTCGAAGACGCGGTCGAACCCGAGGCGCACGTTGTCGTCGAAGGTGCCCGAGAGCACCCGCGGCACCTGCGAGACGTAGGCGACCTGTCCCGGGCGCAGGAACAGCTCGGGGTCGTCGACCTCGACACCGTTCCACTGCAACGATCCCCGATGGTCCACGAGCCCCGCGAGCGCCCGCAGCAGGCTCGACTTGCCGGCCCCGATCTGGCCGAGGAGCAGCACGAGTTCACCGCGGTCGACGTCGAGGTCGACGTCCTCGACGCCGATCGTCCCGTCCTCGTGGACTGCGGTGAGCCCACGCAACGTGAGTCGCCGCAACCCCGACCGCGCCGGCACCGGCGGGGCGGGCGCCTCACCGGTCACGAGGTCGACGCCGGGCGGCACCGTCATGAGGTCGACTCCCCCGGCCATGCGACCGGTCGCGACCTGCCAGGCGCGGGTACCCGGAGCCTCGGTGACGACGGACCCGGCCACCCGGCCGAACCAGTCGAACCCGCTGACCGCGGTGGACACCAAGAGCGCCGTGGCGAGGCCCCACGCATCGAGGAGGACCGCGGCCCAGGCGGCAACGACGCCGACCTGCACCATGATCGTCGGCACTCCGTCGAGGGCCGCCTGCACGCGGTGCTCCCGCACGGCGGCCTCGACGCGCCCGGCGTCGACGGAGAGCAGGTGCGCCCGGACCTGCGGCAGACGCCCGGCGAGCTTGACGGTGCGGGCCGCGTCGAGCACCGACACCAGGGTCCGACCGAACCTCGCCCGTGCCGCCGACGCCGCGGCCGCCGACCGTCCCGCCACCGGGCGCCCGAGCGCCGAGGCGAGTCCGGCCGCCACCATGACGACGAGGAGGACGAGCCCGGCGAGCCAGGTGCCCGCGGCGACGGCGGTCAACGCGGCGATGAGAAGCCCGTTGATCACGTCGACCCACCGGTCGGCATACCGCGCGTACCGGTCGGAGTCCAGGGCGCGGGCGACGACCTCCCCGGCGGTGCGGGAGCGAGGCGTCGCTGACCGCTCTGCCCCACGAGCACCGCCATGCGCACGCGCAGCAGCACCTCCACCCACCAGCGCGGATACCGGATGACGCCGGCGGCCAGCGCGATCGGGCCGATGAGCACGCTCACCGCGACGAGCGCCACCCAGCCCCACACGGCGGGGCCGGACTCGCCCAGGGTGAGCGCCTCCACGGTGTGGCCCCACGCGTAGCCGGTCAGCGCGCCCATGGCTCCGGTCGCCCCGAACACGAGGAAGAACCCCACCGAGACCATGCCCCACTCCGGACGGACGAGCAGGGCGGACAGGATCCCCCGGGCCAGCGACGGGCCGACGCCGGGATCGGGCCGCGGCACGATCTCCCCGCGGCGTCGCGACGTCCCCACCTGGGTCGCCCGGGTCGCGGGAGGGGTGAGGGTCGTCGAGGTCGGAGGAGCCGTCGAGGACACAGAAGTCCCAGTGGGCTCGGCGGACTCGGCCGGCTCCGAAGGCTGCTCGTCGTCCACCACACCCGATGCGGTGAGCAGGTCGCGGAAGTGGCCGTCGCGTTCGGCCAGCTCGGCGCGCGGCCCGGATTGGACGACGCGGCCCGCCTCCAGCACCGCGACGCGGTCGGCGCGGGCGATCGTGCCCAGCCGGTGCGCGATGAGGATGCCGGTGCGGCCGCGCAGCAGCCTGTCGGAGGCCGCGACGACGCGTGACTCCGTCAGCGGGTCCATGCGCGCCGTGGCCTCGTCGAGGACGACGACCTCGACGTCGCGGATGAGCAGCCGGGCGAACGCGAGGAGTTGTTCCTCCCCGGCCGACAGGGTGGTGCCGCCCGCTCCGAGTGCGGTGTCGAGACCGGCGTCGAGGCCCGCGATCCAGTCGGTGAGTCCGAGCTCGGCCACGACCTCCTCGACGCGGGCGCGCGGCACATCGGCGAAGAGCGTGATGTTGTCCGCGAGCGTGCCCGCGAGGATCTCGGTGCGTTGGGTGACGACACCGACCGCGCGGCGCAGGTCCGTCATGTCGACCTCCAGCACGTCGACGCCCCCGAGGAAGACCGCGCCGGGCGGCGGATCCACGGCTCGCGACAGCAGCGCCGCCAGGGTCGACTTGCCGGATCCGGTGCGTCCGACCAGGGCCATCGTCTGCCCGGCGGGGACGCGCAGGTCGACGTCGGTGAGGGCGAAGGAGCCCTGGGCGTAGGAGAAGTTCAGATCGCGGAACTCCAGGTCCAGGGCGCCGCCCGGCAACGCCCGGCCACCGACGGGCTCCGGCGGCGAGGCGAGCATCTGCCGCAGGCGGATGACCGCTCCCATCCCGGCCTGCAGGTCGGGAAGCTGTTCGGCGACGTGGCCGAGGAGTCCGACGAACGTGCTCGTGACGAGGAAGAGGGTGACGAGCTCGCCCACCGAGAGGCCGCCCGCGGTCACCATCGCCACACCGACGACGGCGACCCCGCCGAGCAGGGAATGCAGCATGAGGCCCGAGCGCAGCACGACCCGGCGCTCCAGGACGAGGACCCGCATGAACAGGTCGTGCACGGTGGCGGACAGGGCGGCCAGACGACGGATCGCGAATGCCTGACCGAGGCTGGTGCGCAGGTCGTCGCGGCCGGCGACGCCCTCCTCGAGGACGGCGGCGTGGTCGGTCCAGGCCGCCTCCTCGACGGCCTTGCGTTCGGCGATCTGCGGGAGCAACGGACGGATCAGACGCAGCGTCAGCCAGGTGAACAGCGGGAAGAAGATCGCGCCGGGCCACCAGGTGAACGCCGCCACGACGAGCATGGGGATGCCCGTGAGGATCGCCCGCAGCATCATCCAGACCTGCAGGCGGACGAGGGAGCCGACCTCGCGGGTGTCGTCGTCGACGCGGTCGAGCACCTCTCCCACGGCCTGTTCGGTGAGGGTGGCGAGCGGCTGGTCCAGGGCCGCGTCGAGCAGGTCCTCACGCAGGCGTCCCTCGGCGCGGTCGGCTCCACCGGACCAGAGCACGCGGCCGACGGTGTCGAGGCAGGCGCCGCCGATGATGAACGCCGCGAGCCACCACACGAGGTCGAGGGTGACACCTTCGGCGAGCCGCCCGGCGATCACGGCGCCGAGCGCCGTACCGATCGATCCCAAGAACAAGGCGACCAGTGCCCATCCCGCCGTCGGTGTGACGAGACGGCGCCACGTCACGGTGGGGACGGGTCGCTCCGTCTGGCCTGAGGCGACGGTGGAAGGGCTGCTCACGATCTCAAGAGCCTACGGATGAGCGGCGGCTTGAGCACCTGGTTTTCCGCCCGCCACTCCGACCGTCGCTCCGAGTCGGTGCTCCTGGAGGAGGTAGCAGAGGTGATGGAGACACTCGCCGCGGCGGGGGTCGGCCGGCCCTCGGCGTCGCCGAGACCGCCGCCTATAGACGGCGGTCTCGGCGCCGTGCACGGTGGAGCGTGACGAGGGCTCAGAGGTCCTCGTGCTTGGCGCGGAAGAAGCACCACACGCCGAACGCGGCGAGGCCGAGCGCGATGAGGCCGAGGAGCACGGCGCCGAAGGGCTGGTCGCGCAGCGAGCGGAGCGCGCCGTCGAGGCCGCTGGAGGTCTCGGCGTCGAGGGTGACGGCGGCGGTGACGAACAGGATGCCGACGATGGCCAGGGCGAGACCCTTCGCGACGTACCCGGCGACCCCCATCCGTACCGGCCATTCACCGGGGTGGGCCTCGAGGCTCTCGGTGAAGCGTCGCGACCAGCCGCGGTAGGCGTAATACAGACCGAATCCGAGGACGGCCACGCCCAGCACACCGACGAGGATCCGGCCGCCCGGCATCCCCATCAGCGTGGACGTCGCCTGCTGGCTGTCCTGGGCGCTGGACTCCTCGCCCTTGGTCCCCCTGGCGAATCCGAACGCGGTCGCGGCGACGGCGAGGTAGACGACCCCCTTGGCGCCGGCCTTCGCGCGTTCCTTCGCGTCGGTGCCGAAGGCGGGCAGCACCGCCTGGGTGAGCAGCAACAGGCCGAGGGCGAGCAGCCCGATCACCATGAGCCACACCAGGACCGACCCGAACGGGGCGTCGCGCAGCATGGCGAGTGCCCCGGACTGGTCGGCCTGCTCCCCGCCCGAGCCACCCACCGCCACGCGCAGGGCGATGACCGCGATGAGGACGTGCAACAGGCCGTTCATGACGAACCCGAGCCGCGCGCCCTTCTCCAGCATCGGGTGGTCCGCGAGGCGCCGCGCCTGACGACCGGCACCAGCCGCGGCCGCGCGTGGATCAGAGGTGTTCATCTCCGCATCCTGACATCCGCGGGCAGGCGCTGGAGCCGATCATGCATGCCTGTCCCCGACCCCTCGTCCCTCCCCCACGGTCAGTACGTCGCGTCCGGAAGCAGGAGGCCGTTGGTCGTGGCGATGACCACGACCACGACGGCGCTCACCGCGACGAGCAGCGCACCCAGTGCCGGCAGCAGGCGACGCGCGCGCACCAGCAGGACCACGTGGGCCAGACCGAGGAGCGCCCCGACTCCGGTGAGCACGAACGCGGCCTGCGCGACCCACAGGGCGGGGATGGGCAGCGGGGTCGCGAGGTCGCCCTGGATGAGTGGCCACAGGAGCACGACGACGGAGGCGCAGGCGACCAGGGCCGCGACCGGCGTCCACGCGGCGATCCGGCGCAGGCGCGTCCCGCTCTGCGCCGACGATCCCGTCGATCTCGTCGAGGATTCATCACGTCGGCGCGTCCGCCACCGTCGCAGGCCGAGGACAAGCGAGGTGACGAGCGCGATGAGGAGCACCCCCATCGCGGCGCCGAGGACGATGAGTTCCTGCGTCTTGTCGAGGAGCCCGCCGGGGGTGGCGGAGAAGTAGCCGTCCGGCGCGAGCGCCTCGACGGTGCCGTCCTGCCCCACGCGGGCGGCGATGCCGTGGCGGCCCGAACCGTCCTGCCACACCCACGGCTCGACCTCGCGCCACGTGCTGCCGAGGGCTTCCAGGTCGCCGTTCGCCTCGGCCCTCACCCGCACCGTCGGGGTGAGGAGGGCCAGGAAGGTCGACTCGCTCCGGCGGGTGAATCTCCACGTGCCCTCGACGGCTCGGGCGCGGTCGGCGCTGCCGTCGGGACGAGGGCCCCAGGACGGGGTCGGTGCGACATAGCGGAGCAGGAACGCCTTCTCGATCTCGCTGCGCAGGTCGGCCTTCGCACCCCCGGTCATCGACACGAAGATGCCGAGGTCCGCCTCGGGGACGATCGACATCTGCGAGTGGAACAGCGAGGTGTCTCCGCCGTGACCGAGGACCGTACGGCCCCCGACGTCCTGGTGGTGGAACGAGAGCGACACGTACCCGGCCTTCGCGAGCGGCCCGACCCCGTCCGTGGGCGTCGCGCCGACGATCTGCGCGCGCATCGCGGGACTGATCGCCGCGTCGCCGCCGTGTCCGAGGAGGGCGTTCATGTAGCGGGCCATGTCGGGCGCGCCGGAGGTGATGGCGCCGGCCGGTCGGGAGGCGATGAACTCGAAGGAGCCGGGTTCGCCGCCACGCGTGGCGAACCCGGTCGCCAGGCGACCCGCGAGGGCGTCGGGCAGGGGTTGGTCGACGGTGGTCGACGACATCCCGAGCGGGCGCAGGATGCTCGTCTCGACGTAGCTCTCGAACGGTGCGCCCGTGACGCGTTCGACGACGTACCCGGCGAGGTCGTTGCTGTAGTTGGAGTACGCGGGGGTGGCCCCGGGGGCGAAGATCTGCCGCGGTGGGTCGGTCGCGACGACATCCCGCAGGCTGCGCATCCCCTCGGCGGTCGCGGAATCCAGGCCGGCCAAGCGCTCCTCGAAACCGGCGGTGTGACTGAGCAGGTGCCGCAGGGTCACCGCTCCACGCGGGAGGTCGAGGGAGAAGTCGAGGTAGGTCCGCACGTCGGCGTCGAGGTCGAGGCGGCCGGCCTCGGCGAGCTGCAGGACCGCGATCCCGGTGAACGTCTTGCTGATCGACCCGATCCGCACGAGGTGGCGCTCGGCGTCCAGCGGTGTGGCCTCGCGGGTGAGGTGATCGGCGTCGGCCGCGCCGTAGCCGCGGACGGCCAGGGTCTTCCCGCCCGCGACGACGGACACGACGACCCCACCCGCCGCCTCGTGGGCGTCGATGAGCCCGGGGACCAGCCCGTCGAGCCAGGCGTCGACGTCGGCGGCGGTCGGTGTCACCGCAGCCGGGGTTCTGCGGTCGGTCGCCCCGATCGCGTGCGCCGCCCCGGCTGCCGGCACGAGGAGCGTGGCGATGAGCGCAAGAAGGACGAGGGCACCGACGAGGAGCCGGGAACGGACGCCGGTCGGGCGCGGACGCGAGGGCGTCGATGGGACGGTCATGCCTTCATCAGAGCCCACCCCACACCCCCGTGAGCAGGTCTTCAGGGTGGGGTCAGGGTCGGTTCGGGGTCTGACCAGGGCCCTCCTGGAGCCGAACCGACTCCGGCATCGTTCCCCCGCACGCCCTCGCGCAGCCCTGTCCCGAGACGTCACGCGGTTTCGACGTACTCGCGAACCCGGACTGCATCCCGCCAGGCCTCTGACCTGCAGCGACGTGCACTCGTCCCAGAACCCGCCGTGCCGAGGACGTCGAAACTGCGCTACGTCCGACCAGCCGGCCCGACTGTCGACGACTCTCCCCTACCAGATCGTGGCCACGAATCTCCGCTCGAACAGCGAGGCCCCGCCCACCTTTCGGTGGACGGGGCCTCATGTCACGCGTAGGCCGGATCAGGCCTCTTCGGAGGACGCCGAGACGCCCTCGTTGCGCTGCGCGGAGTCGGCCAGGGTGTCGGCCGTGGCCGACGGGCCGTCGGTCGCACCGATGTAGACGGTGCCGTCGTCCTCGATGGAGATGTCCGCGCCGGTCTCCTCCTGGATCTGGTTGATCATCTTGCCCTTCGGGCCGATGACCTCACCGATCTTGTCGACCGGGACCCGTCCATTGACGGACGCCCTCCACGAGCATATTCTCAACACACCATCGTAGCGAGCAGGTTACTGCAGATGGGAACGGGCTCTCCGTGACGAGACCCCATTCCTACGGAGGCACCATGAGCGTTCCAAGAAGCATGGTCCGACGGCCTGCGACTGCTATCACGAGTGCAGTGTGTCGGCGGTTCAGACTTCGACGCGGAGTCACCATGAGCCTGGCAACGGCGCTACTCATGAGCGCCTCGGCGGCAGCTCAAGCGGAGCCCTGGGGTCACGGATTCACTGACCCTCGACTATGGGTCAATGGGCGCCAGCACTTGAGCGGGAATATGGCCGGTGCATGCCAATTCGGCCACGATGTGTGGAATCGGACCGGAACCAGGGCGTCAGTGGGCTGGAACGATGCCACGCCCGCGCTCCTACTCAGGGTCGGCAGCCTTGCCCCCGCACATACGGCGTCTTCGTCACCACCTGGCAAGAGCGAAACGGTCGCGCCATTACGGCCAACATCACCCTCGACACGGCGAACATTTCCAGCGGCCCCCTTCCAGGCCTGTGGTCACACAAGATCCAGGGAGTTTACGCGCACGAGCTTGGACATGGCCTCAACCTGAAGGACAATCCAAACACCGGCCGCGTCTCACTTATGAAGTACGGCAGCCAGGGGTTGCAGGGGGGCTACTACTGGCCTCAGCCGTACGACATCGAAGACGTCAGGAGGATTTTCCCGTGATCCGCAATCACCATGCGCCTCGATCGACCTCAACGACTACTGCTGCCTCTGTCGTGACCGCTCTTGCCGCTGTCTTGTGCTCGTCCGGGTGTGGCGCTTCAGACCCATCGCAAAGTCAGTCCGCGCAGCCGGGCCCCCAGGAGACAACCACCGTCCAGGCTGCCTATGCCGCGTTGACCTTACCTGAGATGAAGCGCCACGCCCAGGTCATCGCCATCGTGGACGGCGTCGCACTGGACCAGACCTCATGGATCTCGGAACCTGTCGACATCGAGGAGGGTGATCCGGAGTACCCCTACGCCCCCGGCTATACTCCGACCGACTTGCCGACCCTTCCCATGACGGTGTTGAAAGTGCGGGTCGTGAATCCGATCAAGGGCCCCCTAGCCCGTGGCGACGAGGTTTCGGTGCGATATCTGAGTGATGCCGTCAATGGAAAGGCGGTGTCCCGTACCCCGGCGGATTCCAGATACCTGGTGTACCTCACAGCGGGAGAAGGCGGCTTCTACGACCCGGTGGCCGGCCCCCCACCATTTTCTCGGCAGGCCCCAAGACTCGGGGAAAGCCTGCCAAGGTCTTCGTCCCGGTCGAGGCCAACGAGATGGTCACCCAGGTGACGACTGACAACGTCGGCTGACAACACCGGGATCGATACCAACGCCATCTCCCGCGATCGCCCGGACTCGGGTGCTCGTCCACGTTGAGCGCCTTCGTCGATCGACGAGTTGACGTGCAGCACGTCGAGCGGGCCTGACCTCGGACTGCCGCGAGGCCCCGCCCACCTTTCGGTGGACGGGGCCTCATGTCACGCGTAGGCCGGATCAGGCCTCTTCGGAGGACGCCGAGACGCCCTCGTTGCGCTGCGCGGAGTCGGCCAGGGTGTCGGCCGTGGAGGAGTCCGCGCCGGACTCCACGTTCTCCGCACCCGAGTCACCGTTGCCACCGCGACCGCGGTTGCCGCGACGACGGTTGCGGTTGCGGCTGCGACGCTCACCGCGCTCCTCGTCCGAGTCTCCGTCGTCGGAGTCAGAACCCGAGTCCGCGGGCGCGGCATCGGCGTCGGCCCGGGGGCGCGACGGTCGTCGCGGTCGCGACGCTCACCACGACCACCACGGTCGTCGTCGTGGTCACGACGCTCACGACGCGGCGGACGGTCGTCCTGCCCACCCGCGGCGTCGGCTGCGGCCTGCTGCTCGTCGGTCAGCACGGCGGCGAGGCTGAGCTTGCCGCGCGGGTCGACCTCCTTGAGCTCGACCTGGATCTTCTGGCCCACCGCCACGACGTCGTCGACCGAGTCGATCCGCTTGCCACCGACGAGCTTGCGCACCTCGGAGATGTGCAGCAGACCGTCCTTGCCGGGCAGCAGGGAGACGAACGCACCGAACGTCGTCGTCTTGACGACCGTGCCGAGGAACCGCTCCCCGACCTCGGGCATCGTCGGGTTGGCGATCGCGTTGATCTGCGCGCGAGCCGCCTCCGCCGAGGGGCCGTCGGTCGCACCGATGTAGACGGTGCCGTCGTCCTCGATGGAGATGTCCGCGCCGGTCTCCTCCTGGATCTGGTTGATCATCTTGCCCTTCGGGCCGATGACCTCACCGATCTTGTCGACCGGGACCGTGACGCTGATGACGCGCGGCGCGTAGACGCTCATCTCGTCGGGAGCGTCGATGGCCTCGTTCATGACGTCGAGGATGTGCAGGCGCGCGTCGCGGGCCTGGGTCAGCGCGCCACCGAGCACCGAGGCGGGGATGCCGTCGAGCTTGGTGTCGAGCTGGATGGCCGTGACGAACTCACGGGTGCCGGCGACCTTGAAGTCCATGTCGCCGAACGCGTCCTCGGCGCCGAGGATGTCGGTCAGCGCCGCGTACTGCGTCTGCCCGTCGATCTCGGCCGAGACCAGGCCCATCGCGATGCCCGCGACCGGGGCGCGCAGCGGCACACCGGCGTTGAGCAGCGACAGCGTGCTCGCGCACACCGAACCCATCGATGTCGAACCGTTGGAGCCGAGGGCCTCGGACACCTGACGGATCGCGTAGGGGAACTCCTCGCGCGTCGGCAGCACCGGCATGAGCGCACGCTCCGCCAGGGCCCCGTGGCCGATCTCGCGGCGCTTGGGCGAGCCCACGCGACCGGTCTCACCGGTGGAGTACGGCGGGAAGTTGTAGTTGTGCATGTAGCGCTTGCGCGTCACCGGCGAGAGGGTGTCGAGCTGCTGCTCCATGCGGAGCATGTTGAGCGTGGTGACACCCATGATCTGGGTCTCGCCGCGCTCGAAGATCGCCGAGCCGTGCACGCGCGGCAGGACCTCGACCTCGGCGCCGAGGGCGCGGATGTCGGCGAGGCCACGGCCGTCGATGCGGACCTTCTCGGTGAGGATGCGCTCGCGCACGAGCTGCTTCTGCACCGAGCGGTAGGCCGCGGAGATCTCCTTCTCGCGCCCCTCAAACTGCGCGCCCTCACCGGCGAGGCTCGTCTTGAGCTCGTCCTTGTAGGCGTCGAGGGCGTCCTCGCGCTCGGCCTTGCCGGCGATGGACAGCAGCTCGCGCAGCTTGTCCTTGCTCGCGGCCTCGACGGCCTGGAACGCGTCGTCGGCGTAGTCGAGGAAGACCGGGTACTCCTGGACCGGCTTGGCGGCCTGCGACGCCAGCTCGGACTGCGCGCGGCACAGTTCGGCGATGAACGGCTTGGCGGCCTCGAGACCCTCGGAGACGACCTCCTCGGTCGGCGCGGTCTTGCCCTGGTTCTTGACCAGGTCCCACGTCTGCTCGGTGGACTCGGCCTCGACCATCATGATCGCCACATCGTCACCGACGACCCGGCCGGCCACGACCATGTCGAACACCGAACGCTCGATGTCGCTGAAGTTGGGGAACGCGACCCACTGCCCGTCGATGAGGGACATGCGGACGCCACCGATCGGGCCGGAGAACGGCAGACCGGAAATCTGGGTCGAGGCGCTCGCGGCGTTGATGGCGAGCACGTCGTACTGGTGGTCGGGGTTGAGCGACAGCACCGTGATGACGACCTGGACCTCGTTGCGCAGACCCTTCTTGAAGGTCGGGCGCAGCGGCCGGTCGATGAGGCGGCACGTCAGGATGGCGTCGGTGCCGGGGCGTCCCTCGCGACGGAAGAAGCTGCCGGGGATGCGACCCGCGGCGTACATGCGCTCCTCGACGTCGACCGTGAGGGGGAAGAAGTCGAACTGGTCCTTGGGGTTCTTGCCTGCGGTCGTGGTCGACAGCAGCATCGTGTCGTCGTCCAGGTAGGCCGCGACGGCGCCGCCGGCCTGCTTGGCGAGACGTCCCGTCTCGAACCGGACGGTGCGGGTGCCGAACTTGCCGTTGTCGATGGTGGCTTCGGCGTACGTGATCTCTGGACCCTCCATGGGTCCTCCTGTTCTCTCTGCTTCGGCCTCGTGCATCGTCGTTGTGCACGGGCTCTCGTTCTTCGCCGCGCCTCTCGGCGCGACTCCTCGCTCGGCGCTGCGCGCCCGCGACGGAATCCTGATGTCTTTCGGCTTCATCCTCCCCGATGCGCTGCGGCGATGACGTGCGGACCCGCCGAGGTGTGCGTGGGAGGAATGCGCCAAGGGCGGTCACCTCAGGTGATGAGGTGACCGCCCTTGTTCACGAATGCGTCAACGGCGCAGACCGAGTCGCTTGATCAGCGAGCGGTAGCGCTCGATGTCGGTGGTCTCGAGGTAGCGCAGCATGCGCTTGCGACGACCGACCAGCAGGAGCAGACCACGACGGCTGTGGTGGTCGTGCTTGTGGGCGCGAGCGTGCTCGGTGAGGTCCTTGATGCGCTGCGTGAGCATCGCGATCTGCACCTCGGGCGAGCCGGTGTCGTTCTCACCGGTGGCGTACTCGGACATGATCTTCTTCTTGGTCTCAGTATCCAGCGGCACTGACGACTCCTCTTCACTCGTTGCGCGGTGCTCGGGGGCGTTCCCACCCGGCGCTCTGGTTCCGCGGCCGATCGACGGCAAGAGACCAACTTACCAGCGCATCTCCGTCGCCCCCTAATCGGCGCGATACGGTCGGCAGGCCGAGGTCGGAGGACCCACAGGCACCGTAGGTCCCAGGGAGACGCCGAAGGAACGAGGACGACCATGGACGAATCAGCCACCCTGGCCGGGCTCGGCCGTGACCTCGCGGCCATCGCTGCCCACCGCGCCACCGGGTGGCGCCTCCTCGCGGATGCCCTCAAGCCGCCCCACGCCTCGATGATCGACGCACTTCGGGAAGGCACGTGGCAGCGGGAGTTCCGCGACGCCGTCGCCTGGCTCGGCGATTCCACGGGAGCCTTCGAGCCCTCGCTCATGATCCTCGACACCTTCGCCCGCCGCGCCTCCCGTCGCAGCGCGGCTGCGGACCTGGAGGCGTTGACGCCCTCATGGGTCCCGCCCGTGTCGGACATCGAGTTCCTGCTGCCGTGCTTGGAGACGTTGGCGAGCGATTGCGAGGCGGAGGCGTCGGCCTGGGCCGGCGGCGATCACGCCGAGGCCAAGCGCCTGCGCGTCGCGGAGTCCGACCGGATCGAACGCGACCTCGTTCCCGTCGTCCCGGAGTGGTGCGTGGCCGTCGACGCGTCTCCGGCCTCCCTCACCCACCGGGCGCTGGCGCGACTGCTGGCCTCCTACCTGTCTGTCGAGAGCGGTCGCGACTTCGACTCGGCGCTGTTCCCCCACGCGGTGCTCGTCGAGGGCGGCCCCGACGAAAGCTGACTCGTCAGGGATCAGGCTCGGGAGGACCCATCGTCTGCCGGGGTCGAACTCGCTTCGAGCGGGTATCCGGCCAAGCGCCACTCGAGCATCCCGTCACGCAGGCGCAATGCGGGCACGCCGTGGGACTGCAGCAGCTGCACAGCATCAGTCGCCATGACGCAGTGGGCGCCCCGGCAGTAGGCGACCAGATCCGTGGATCCGTCATGACCGTCCAGACCGCCCGCCAGGTCAGGCAGCGGCACCGATCGGGCGCCGGGGATGTGCGCGGCGTCGTACTCCTCACGGGGGCGCACGTCGAGCAGGAGGACATCGCCGCGCTCCAACCGCTCGAGCAACTCCTCCGGACCGATCTCCTCGACCCCGGTCGCACCGGCCGCGAGCTTGACCGCCGACTCGACGGCCGGGGAATGCTCCTTGGCGACGCTGCGCAACTGCCCGTAGAGCTGGGCCACATCGGGCCCCGCCAGCCGGTAGTGCACGCGGGTGCCCTCCTGCCGCGTGGCCACCAGGCTCGTCAGCTTGAGGACCTGTAGGTGGGCAGACACCGTGCTCAGCCCGGCACCCAACTCCCTGGCCAGCGAATCCACCGTGCGTTCACCCTGGGTGAGCAGATCCAGCAGTTCGAGGCGCTTGGCGTTGGCGAACGCCTTGCCGACCAACGCCAGCGCCTTATACGGCTCGTCGCTCTCTGCTGTCAAGGGACCTCTCGCTCTCGTCCTATTCCATAATTCTTTGGATCATTAGTAGACGGTCGCGGGAGCCCGTCCTCGGATCTCTCCGTCGTCCGATCACGCATCTCCAGAATGCCCCATCGACGGCATCCCGGAACCACCTGCCCGACAAGACGCAGCCGGAGAGACTCATGGCCCGACAGAACGTCACGATCCACAGCCGACGCCCGAGCGACACGTCACCGACATCGGATCACCCCTCCTGGGCGATGGTCATCGACCTTCAGAAGTGCGTGGGATGCGACTCGTGCACCGTCGCCTGCAAAGCCGAGAATCGGACGCCGCCCGGCGTGAGCTACAACGTCGTCGTCGAGGAGGAGACCGGGGAATACCCCAACGTCCGCCGCGTCAACGTGCCACGTCCGTGCATGCAGTGCGACGTGCCACCCTGCGTCAGCGTGTGCCCCGTGAACGCCACGTACAAGAACGGCGACGGCGTCGTCGTCATCGACGCCGACCGGTGCATCGGGTGCCGGTACTGCATCACCGCCTGCCCGTACGGCGCGCGATCCTTCGACTTCGGTGAGGACTACTCGCGCGAGATGCAGGGCTACGCCGACGTCCAGTCCCCCGAGTACGGCGTCCAGCGCGGTGCGCGCGGTAGCTACACCCCGCCCATCGGCACCGTGCGCAAGTGCACGTTCTGCACGCACCGCACCGCTCGTGGCGAGGAGCCCGCGTGCTGCGAGACGTGCATCGGCGACGCCAGGTACTTCGGCGACCTCAATGATCCGGACAGCGTGGTGTCCAAACTCGTCGCCGACCCCCGGGCCTTCCGCCTGCGCGAAGAGCTCGGCACCGAACCCCGCGTCTGGTACCTGCGCTGAGAGGCCGATGATGACCACCTCGACCACTCCCCGCGGATCCAGCGCCACCGCCCCTCGGACAGGCCGCCGACGCTGGTGGGCCCGCGACCCCCGCACCGCGGCGTTCCTCACCCCCGCGCCCGCACCATCTGGTACGCCGTTCTGCTCGTCGCGCTCGCGGTCGGGTCGTGGGGCCTCTACAACCGCGTCTTCGGCGGTCTGGCCACGACGGACCTCACCTCCACGATGCCGTGGGGCGCCTGGGTGGCGTTCTACATCTACTTCGTCGGGCTCTCGGCCGGCGCGTTCCTCGTCTCCTCACTCATCTACGTCTTCGGGATGCACCAGTTCGAGCGCATCGGTCGCGCGGCCCTGCTGTCGGCCATCGTCTCGATGGGCGTGGCGCTGTGCTTCATCGGCGCAGACCTGGGACGCATGGAACGGGCCCCGATCACGATGATCTTCTTCCACTGGACCAGCCCGCTGAGCTGGGAGGTGCGGTTCTACGTCCTCTACATCGCGCTGCTCGTGACCGAACTGGTCATCGCCATCCGGGTCCAGCGGCGGCTCGTCCGTTCGGTGGAGCGGGCCCACAGGTGGATGCGCATCCTCGGCACGATCGGCGTCCCGCTCGCGATCTTCGGTGTACACGGCGGGACCGGAACGATCTTCGCCGTCGTCAAGGCGCGCGCGATGTGGTTCGGCGGACTTTTCCCCGTGATCTTCGTCGTCTCGGCGATGGTCTCCGGGACGGCCCTGCTCATCGCCGTGCACTACTGGCAGGCGCGCGGGGCAGGCAGGCGCCCCGACCGGGTGCTCATCCGCAACCTGTCGACCGTGCTGCTGGCGGCCGTGCTCATCGACCTCGGCCTGACGTTCTACGAGTTCGTCGTACCGCTGCTCGCGTTCGAGCACCACGACCAGAACATCATCACCCTGCAGGCCTTCGGCCCGTACGCCTGGACCTTCTGGATCATCCAGATGGGCATGGGGATGATCATCCCCGCCGCGATCATCCTGTCGCCGCTGAAGAAGCGCACCGGCGCCATCGTCGCCGCGGCCATGATCTGCGTCGTCGGCATCGTCGGGGTGCGCTTCAACATCGTCGTCCCCCCACTCATCCCTCCGGTCATCGAGGGCTACCCGACGGGCGACTACTACCCCACCCTCAACGAGTGGCTGTTGTCGATGTTCTTCATCGCAGGCGGTGCGCTGGTCTACAGCCTCGTCTCGGAGTGGCAGCCCATCCACGAACCCGACCCCGACGACCACGCGGCGCTCGCCGCCGACCGCGGTGAGGTCCCGTCGGTCGCGACCGCCCACACCGAGAAGGAAGCGCTGTCATGAGCGAGCACACCACGGCCGGCACCGGCGGCGACCTGCCCGCAGGCACGCACTCCGATGACCCGAAGGAATCCCACCGCGGACCCACGCGCCGCCAGGTGCTCGGCGGCACAGCAGCAGCAGCGGTCGGCGTCGGGGCGGTCGGCCTCATGTTCCGCGAGGGGTTCGGCCCGGCGTTCACCCAGGAGACCGCCCACGGCACCGGGCACGACGACGACGCCTATGACGCGACCGACGTCATCAACACGATGTGCATGCAGTGCAACACGTTCTGCACGATCAAGGTGCGGGTCACCGACCCCGGCGAGTCGGGGGCCAGCTCCCTGATCCGCAAGATCTCGGGCAATCCCTACAGCCCCCTGACGAGCCAACCAGCCCCGTGCATCCCCTATGACACGCCGTTGGCGGAGGCCGTCGTCGGGATCGGCACGATGACCCGCGAAGCCCGCTCCCGGGCCGGCGGCATCGCCTGCCTCAAGGGGCAGGCCGGCATCCAGACCGCCCACGACTCCCGGCGGATCACCCAGCCGCTCAAGCGGGTCGGTGAGCGCGGCAGCGGAAAGTGGCAGACGATCAGCTGGGAACAGGCGCTCGCCGAGGTGCTCGACGGCGACGCGAGCCTCGGCACGACGGGGCTGCGATCGTGGTGGGCGTACGCGCCCGAGAAGCCGGTCATGGACGACTGGGCTAAGGTCACCGACAAGTCCATGACGGTGGCAGAGTTCGAGACCACGTGGGGGCCAAGCTGCTCGACCCCAAGCGCCCCGCGCTCGGCCCCCGTTCCAACGGGCTCGCGATCCTCGGCGGCGACCGCATGTACCTCATCGGCGAACGGTTCGGGCTGCAGTCCTTCGGGTCGATCAACCAGTTCAACCACGGCGGAACTTGCGGCGTCACCGGCGTCGTCGCCAACGCGCGCATGCACCCCGACACGGGCTACAAGCGCATGTACGCCGACATCGACTACTGCGACTACCTCATCGTGTGGGGTACCGAGCCGCTCACCGCCCAGAAGGGTCCGACCTGGCTCGCCCCCCGTATCGGCGCGGCGCGCGAGCGCGGCATGAAGATGGTCGTCATCGACCCGCGCATGAGCAAGACCGGCGAGAAGGCCGACCTCTGGGTGCCGGTCAAGCCGGGCCACGACGCAGAACTCGCGTTCGCGATCGGCCGCGACATCATCGACAACAAGCGCTACGACGAGCGGTACCTGCGCGCGCCGGGCAAGGCCGCGGCGAAGGCGATCGGCGAGCCGACCTGGTCGGACGCTACTCACCTCGTCAAGGTCGACGACCCCAAGCGGGGCAAGCTGACCCTGGTCGATCTGGGCCGGGCCGAGGCGCCGCAGCCTGATGCCGACGGCAAGGTGCCCGACGGTGAACCGGTCGTCCTCGTGGCGGGACAGCCCGTGGGGGCGAACACGGCCAGGGGATTGGCCGACCTCGACGTGGAGACCGAATTGGCGACGCCGGACGGCCCGGTCAAGGTCGCTTCCGTGTTCCGACTCCTGCGGAGCCGGCTGGCGGAGCGCTCGTTGGAGGAGTACTGCGAGGCCGCCGGTGTCGACGTCGGTACCGCACAGCGGATCGCCAAGGAGTTCACCTCCCACGGCAAGCGAGCAGCGATCATGAGCTACCGCGGACCGGCCATGCACGCTAACGGTTTCGACACCATCCGGGCCATCGGCTACCTCAACTTCCTCATCGGAAACCACGACTGGAAGGGCGGGCACATCACCGCCCAGCAGAAGTTCGCGCCGACGACCGGGCGCTACGACCTGGAGACCGTGCCGGGTGCGAACACCGCCTGGGGCGTGCCGGTCACCCGCGAGAAGGTGGCCTATGAGAAGTCGCCGTTCTTCTCCGAGGGCTACCCGGCGAGGCGGCGCTGGTACCCGTTCCCGGGCAACCTGTGTCACGAGGTGATTCCTAGCGTCGAGGCCGGCTATCCCTACACGCTCGACGCCCTGTTCATCCACCGGCACAGCCCGCTCAACTCCTCCCCCGGCGCACACCGCCAGGCGAAGACCCTGCAGAACGTCGAGAAGATCAAACTGCTCGTCAGCTTCGACACCAGCGTCGGCGACACCTCGGCCTACGCCGACTACGTCCTCCCGGACCTCACCTACCTGGAACGGTTCACCCAGGAGTCGATCTACCCGAGCCAGCAGTACAAGCTCATCCAGCTCGGGCAGCCGACCACGCGCGCGTTCGACGGACCGAGGCCCGTGGAGTGGTTCTACCTCGAGCTGGCGAAGGCGCTGAAGCTGCCGGGTGTCGGCAAGGACGCGTTCGGGCCCGGCACCCGGTTCGACACGGTGGAGGACTACTGGCTCAAGATGGCCGCCAACGTCGCCTACGCCGCGAAGAAGCCCGTACCCGACGCCTCCGCGGAGGAGCTCGACATCTTCACGAAGGCCCGCACCAAGGCCCTCGGCCGTCACTACGACGAGAAGGCCTGGAAGGCGGCGGTGAGACCGGCGGAGTGGGCCAAGGTGGTCTACGTCCTCGGACGCGGCGGCCGGTTCGAGGGATCGAGCGAGGACCGTGCCGACGGCTACGAGGGCGACTGGCTCAAGGCGCGCTACGAGGGCCTCTGCCAGTTCTACGACCCCAAGGTGGCGGCGGCCAAGGACCCGATGACGGGCAAGCCCTTCGACGGTCTGGCCACGCTGCGGCCACCGACCCGGGCAGACGGGACCCCGGTACCGACCGAGGGTTACCCCTTGCACTTCCTCAACTGGAAGGCCCGCCAGCACGGCACGCACCGCACCGTGCAGAACGCCTGGCTGCGGGAGGTGCGCCCGAGCAACTACGTGACGATCGCGGCCAAGGACGCGCAGGAGCGGGGCATCAGTTCCGGCGACCGGGTGCGGTTGCGTTCGCCGAACGGCGAGGCAGAGGGCATCGCGCACGTCACCCAGGCGATCCGCCCGGGCGTCGTCGGCACGGACGCCACGCTGGGCCACCGCGGCGTCGGGGCGTCGGCGATCGAGATCGACGGCAGGCGCATCGAGCCCGTGGAGGGTTACGGACACAACGACTCGGCACGCCTGATCACCCCGATGCACGAGGAGATGGGGTTCGCCGGCCCTCGCGACACCGGAGTGGCGGTCAACGCGTTGCTGGTCGACGACACGCTCGTCGGTGGGGGTGGCATGTGCGACCCGATCGGTGGCGGCGCGGCCCAGCTCGACACGTGGATCGAGGTCGAGCGCGTGTGATGAGGGTGGGGACGCGACGAACGGAGGCGGGATGACACGGTGGCTGGCCGTCGAGCGCCCCGACGGCAGGGTGGATCGTCGCGCCCTCCTCGGCCTGCGCTCGCCGTCCGAGGGCGAGGTGCGCTCGCTCCCCCGGCCGGCCGCCGTCGCCGGGTGCACCGGCTGCGGCACGTGTGTCGCGGTGTGTCCGACCGGGGCCATGACGCAGGCACGGCTCCCCACGACGGTGGTCATCGGGGTCGACCCGACTGCCTGCACGGGGTGCGGCGAGTGCGTGGCCAGGTGCCCGGAGTCGGTGCTCGCCCCGGCCGCCACCCTGCCCGGTCCCCAGGCGACCGCGCCCGTGCGTCTGGCCAGGGTGCGGGTGGGGCGGTGCGATCGCTGCCGGGCGCCGCTGCATCCGGGCGAGGGCCCGAGCTGTACAGCCTGCGCGACCAGGCGCGGGGTGATGGACGATGTCTGGGCCCACCTCGGCTGAGCACCTTCCCGCCCGTGATGTCCGGATCCGAGGGGTAGCGGTCCGCCCAGACCGGCGCGCTCGGCGGCGGTTCCGGGAGACGGTGGCAGCGCCACCCCCGACTGCCAGGAGAGATCATGACCGAGACGATCGCCGGGATCACCGTCCCCGACACCGAACTCGCCCGCGCGGCGACCGAACTGGTCCGGGAGGCCACCGACGACAACGTCTTCCACCACTCCCGCCGGGTGTTCTTCTTCGGGATGATCAAGGCCGCCCACCAGGGCAAGCAGGTCGACCCCGAACTCGCCTACGTCGGAGGCATGTTCCACGACCTCGGCCTCACGCCCGGCTACCGCACGACCGAGCGTCGCTTCGAGGTCGACGGCGCACAGGCCGCGTACGACTTCCTGCGCGAGCACGGCCGCAGCGAGGAGGAGGCCCGCGCCGTCTGGTTCGCGATCGCCCTGCACACGACACCGGGCATCCCGAACCACCTCTCCCCGAGATCGAGGTCGTCACCCTCGGCGTCGAGTCCGACGTGCTCGGCCTCGACCTCGACCAGATCACCCCGGAGCAGCGCGAGGAGGTCGTCGCCGCCCACCCGCGCACCGACTTCAAGAACCGCATCCTGCACGCCTTCTACGACGCGATGAAGGACCGCCCCGAGACGACGTTCGGCACGATGAACGACGACGTGCTCGCCCACTTCGACCCCGACTTCGAGCGGGAGGACTTCGTCGAGATCATCCGCGGCAACGACTGGTCGGAGTGAGGTCGGCTCGGGAGCCTCAGGCCCGCAGTTCCACGAGGAGGGCGTCGAACGCCGCGACGGCGCTGCATCCGCACAGGGCCGGCCACGGGAAGCCGAGACGCAGGTCGGTGATGGTCCCGTCCTGGTAGACGCGCAGGACGACCCCCTCCTCGTCGACGAGGAGGGGGTGGACACGAGCCTCGGGTCGCAGCGTCATCCGCGTGGCCGCCAGCCAGCGGACCGCGTCGGCGTGTCCGGCGTCGAGATGGGTCAACCAGGCCCCCTCCCACCCCGCGAGCCGGTCCTCGCACTCGTCGCGGTACACGCCGATGTCGATGGGAACGGGTGCGGTCTGCCCGTACATGCCCTCCCGCACCGTCACGGACTCGGGGCGGAAGCGCAGCACGGGCTCCACGCAGGTCAGTCCGAGCATCGAGCGCATCGGGACCGGCAGGGGCCGGGTGACGAGTTCGACCCGACCCCGCGCCCACACCGACCCCCGCTGACGATCGGGCTGCGGAACCGAGGAGACGTCCACGGCCTCGAGGTGGATCTCCGGGGAGGGAGCGCCGCGCAGCAGGGCCTCGAAGCAGTTCCCCGCGACCGATTCGGCCCCACAGAGGATGCTGCCGTCCATCTCCACCAGGTGCCGGTCCACGACCCGCCTGCCCGACAGCACACCGATCTCCAGATGCCGTCCCGTGGCCACGATCGTCCTGGCCCGGCGCGCCAACCGGCGACTCCCGCTACTTCCGCTCATCGCATCTCCCCGCTCGTCTCTGTGGTTAGGCTAACCTAACTTGTCGACGAGGCGCGGCGGTAGCCCGTCCGGTGCATCAGCCCTTCCACGTGCGCCGGTGACTGCCGGCCCTCGCCCCCACGCCCTCGAGCGTGGCGAGGTCCTCAGCGGTCAGGTCCAGGTCGAGCGCCGAGAGGTTCTCGGCCAGACGATGGGGCTTCGTGGTGCCGGGGATGGGCACGACGTCCTCCCCCGTGAGAGCAACCACGCGAGCGCGACCTGGCCCGGCGTCGCTCCGTGGCCGGCCGCGACGCGCCTGACGACCTCGACGCCCTCCAGTGCCGCGGCGATGTTCGCGCGGCGCCAGCGCGGCAGGAACCGGCGGAAGTCCAACAGTGGCAGATCGGTCGCCGCCGACGGATCGCCGGTGAGCATGCCGCGACCCAGTGGCGCGTACGGCACGACGCCCGCCCCGACCTCACGCGCGGCGGCCAGAGGGCCGTCCTCGATGCCGCGCTCGAAGAGCGACCACTCGGTCTGCAGGGCGGCGATGGGGTGGACCGCCGCCGCCCGGCGGATCGTCCCGGCGTCGGCCTCGCTCAACCCGACTGCGCGGACCTTGCCCTCCGTCACGAGGTGCGCCATCGCCCCCATCGACTCCTCGATCGGCACCTTCGGGTCGGGGCGGTGCAGGTAGTAGAGGTCGATGACGTCGGTCCGCAGACGTCGCAGGGAGGCGTCGGCGCAGCGCAGGATCCGCTCGGGGCGCGCGTCCAGTCCCCGCGGCATCCCGACGACCGGCCAGGTGGTGATGCCGCACTTCGTGGCGATGCGCACGCGGCCGCGGCGGGCCGCCAGCGCCCCGCCGACGAAGGTCTCGTTCGCGCCGTTGCCGTACATGTCGGCGGTGTCGAAGAGGGTGACCCCGGCGTCGATCGCCGCGTCGATCGTGCGACGGGCCGACGCCTGGTCGGGGCGGCCGTAGGCGAGGGTCATGCCCATGCAGCCGAGGCCGAGGGGCGAGACCTCGAGATCGCCGAGGGCGCGGGTGATCATCGGGTGGTCTCGTCTCGTTCGGGATCGCCCAGGTGGCCCCCGTAGGTCGCGATCTTGTACTCGGTCGCGGCCAGTGACAGCTGGAGCTCCGCGATGCGCAGACGGATGGTGTCGCGGTGCTCCAGCATCATCTCCAGGCGTTCGGGCACGGTCGCGTCTCCGCCTTCGATGAGGTCGACGTAACGCTGGAGGTCGGCCATGCCCATCCCCGAGACCCGCATGCGGACGAGGAAGGTGAGGCGCCGCAGCGCGTTGCCGTCGTAGCGACGGTGTCCCGCGGTGTCGCGCGGGACCTCGACGAGGCCGAGGCGTTCGTAGTAGCGGATGGTGTGGGTCGAGACGCCGAGCATCTCGGCGGCCTCGGTGACGGTGCGGGTCGTGGAGTCGTCGGGATCGGGCAACTGGGCGACGATCTCCTCGATCGTCAGATGCCCTGACGCGACCTTGAGGGCCACGGCGGTGATGTCGGTCTCGTCCATGAGCCAGACGCTAGGGGTTGGAGCGCGCGCGAACGCAACCCCCGCATCGGACACGTCCGCGGACACCTGCGGGGTGCCTTCCGGGGGCACGTGGATGCGAGAGCAGTCGTGGGTGCGCCCGCGACCTGGGACGATGGGACCTTTCGCAGGGGCGCAGGAGGGTCGAGGATGACGGAACGAGACGACGACGCGAGCGATCACCTCGCCGACCTGACGACGTCGTTCCTGCGCGCGACCGCCGAACTCGACACCGCCGCACTGCATGTGGTGATCGAGGACGCCCTTCGACACCACGACGTCGACACGGTGATCGTGGACCTCCTCGTGCCGCTGATGCACCGGGTCGGTGACCTGTGGGAGCAGGGCGAGCTCAGCGTGTTGGCCGAGCACTCGGCCTCCGCGGCGGTGCGTTCGGCCGTCGAGGAGATCCGCAGGACGCCTGAGGCCGACGGCCGGGGCACGATCGTGCTGGCCTGCCCGCCCGGAGAACTCCACGATCTGCCGACCCACCTGTTCGCCGCGATGCTGCGCGAGCGCGGCCACCGCACCGCGGTGCTCGGGGCCAACGTGCCCTGGGCGGCGATCGCCCGGGCGATGCGGACCCACGAGGCCGACGCCTGCGTCATCGCGAGCAAGCGCCCGCACAGCCTGAGCACCCGGGGCACCGGTCTGCGCCGGATGAGTCACGTCCTGCCGGTGTACGTGGCCGGCCCCGCCGCGAGGGGCGTGCGCCTCCCGGGTGTCGTCTGCCTGCCCGACGACTGGCGCGCGGCCCTGGCCATCGTCACCGGCGACGACGGACGTACCTCGCCACGCTCAGGTCAGCCCGGTCAACTCGGTCGCACCGGCGCGGTCCGCGCCGCCAGCACCGCCTCGAACGACGACGGCCGGCCGTAGAGCCACCCCTGCGTCATCGGGCATCCCACCTCGTGCAGGAGCTGTTCCTGCTCCTCCGTCTCGACCCCCTCGGCGATGACCAGGTCGATGCCGAGGCTGACGATGAGGTCGATGACGGCGCGCACCTGACGTGGGGCCGCCGGATCCTCGCCGAGGCGCGCGGTGAGTGACTTGTCGAGCTTGACGCAGTCGATCGGCAACCGCAGGAGTGTCGCGAGGGAGGCGTACCCGGTGCCGAAGTCGTCCAGGCAGATGGCCACGCCCAACGCCCGCAGCTCCTCCAGGGTGCCGAGCGCCGCGGACCCCTTGTCGACCAGCAACGTCTCGGTCAGCTCCAGCCGCAGGCAACGGCCGGGGAGCCCGGCCGAGGAGAGCGCGTCGCGCACGACGGCACCGAAGTCGGTCCGCCACAACTGGGCCGGGGAGACGTTGACGAAGATCGCGAGGTCGTCCTCCCCCGACAGGCGATGCAGCCGCGCCAGATCCAGGCACGCGCGGCGCAGAACGGCCTCGCCCAGGTCGGCGATGAGGCCGAGTTGCTCGGCCAGAGGGACGAAGACGTCGGGGGGCACGGCCCCGAGATCCGGGTCGTTCCAGCGCGCCAACGCCTCCCACCCGACGACCGACGTGTATCCCTCTCCGCCCATGATCGGTTGCAGTTCGAGCCCGATGACGCCGTCGTGGACGGCCTCCTCCAACCGGTCGCCCACGGCCGAACGCGTGCGGCTGCCCTGCTCGAGGTGTTGGTCGAACACCACGTAGCGCGCACGTCCACCCGCCTTGGCCTCGTACATCGCGAGGTCGGCCCTGCCGAGGATCTCCTGCGTCGTGCCCTCGGCCCCGGGCGGGGTCACCACGAGCCCCATCGACGTGGTCACGGCGTGGACGCGGCCGGGCAGGATCTGCAGCGGTTCGTCGAAGAAGGCCTCGACACGGTCGGCCAGCATCACGGCCTCCGGCAGGCCGTCCACGGTGGCGAGCACCACGAACTCGTCACCGCCCTGCCGGGCAAGCGTGTCGTGGGGGCCGAGGCAGGCGGGCAGCCGGATCGCGATGTCGCGCAGCAGGGTGTCCCCGGCCTGATGCCCCCAGGTGTCGTTGACGTACTTGAAGTCGTCGCAGTCGAAGAAGAGCACGGCCGTGGCGCGGCCGGCCACCGCGTTGGCGGCCAGCAGCTGATCCAACCGCCCCGCGAGTGCCGCCCGGTTGAGGAGTCCGGTGAGTTCGTCGTGGGTCGCCCGATGGTGGCTGTCGGCCTCGGCCCGCGACAACGCGGCCATCGTCCGCCACAGACGCACCATCAGGAGCGTGAGCAGCAGCGCGACGAGGACGGTCCGGACCATGCGGTCGTTCATGCCGCTCACCGGGACGGCGACGGTGAGGATCGCGGGCGAGACGCCTAGCATGAGCAGTGCGGCCGTGCGCAGGGATCCGTGCCCGTGGCGGGTGTCGGACGGCTGCCGCGACAGCTCGACGACCGAGGGGTCCGTGGCGGCCACGGCCAGGCCGTAGAGCCAGAAGATGAACGCGGCGAAGATCGGCGCCGTGTTCGTGTCCGGCGAGACGATCCGCACGACCGAGTGGGCGGTGTCGATGGTGAGCTGGAGAAGGAAGGAGGCGAGCAGCCACATCATGGCCGGATGCAACCTGCCCAGCCGCATGGCCAGGTGGGTCGCCAGCGCGAGGAGCGCCACGTCGACCGTGGGATAGACGAGGTACACGACACTCGACGGCAGCGTCGATCCGTCCGCGATCGGTGCCAGCGCCGTCGACCACAGCGCCAGGGACAGACCGACAGCAGCCCCGGCGGAGTCGAGGACCGAGGTCCGGTCTCCGCCACCGCCGACGTGGCGGGACAGCAGGAGGAGCCACAGGAGCAGGAGGATGTAGGCGGCGAAGTACGTGAGGTCGACGTACGTCAACGGCCCGATCCGCCACATGAGGGACTGCCCGAGTAGCGACAGGAGCAGGGTGATGCCGGCCAGGGTCTCCAGCGCCCAGATCCGTCGGGGCCGGGCCCCCAGCAGGATCGGGCCGAAGGAGATAATGAGGATGAGGACCGCCGCGGAGACGAAGAAGATCATCCCACCGACGCCCGAGGGGTCGCGGGCGAACGCGACCGCGATGCCCGCGGCCCACACGAACCCGAGCCCGATGAGCCAGGGGCGGATGGGCCCGGCGCAGATCTCGATCACCCGGGTGCCGACGGAAGCGATGCGGCGCATGGCCGCGGCGATGGCCATGAGCGTGGTCGGTCTCAGTCGGCCTGCAGCGAGGCGGGATGCGACAGGGTGTCGTCGGCCGCCGTGGGCGCACCGAGCAGGAATCCCTGCGCCCACTCGAACCCGAGCTCGCGGACGAACTCGAGTTGGTCGGCGGTCTCCACACCTGCCGCCACGACGGGCAGACCCGCGGCCTGGATGGCCTGCGCGATCTCCCCCAGCTGCCGCCTCGTGTCCTCGGTGTCGACGGCCACCTGACTGGGGTGGAGCTTGATGATGTCGACGGGGACCGAGGCCGCGTCGGGCAACAGGTCGAGGTCCTCGACGGTGAACCCGTCCAGGCAGAACGAGACCTCCCGCCGCTGCAACCGGTTCAACCGCTCGAGGCAGTCACCGTCGACCTCGACCAGGCGGCGGAAGGTGTGGGTCGTGATGTCGATGAGCAGCCGGTCGCCGGGGACGCCGTGACGGACGAGGGCGTCCTCGATGTCACTCGACACGTCGCGGTGGGAGACGAACTCCCACGAGAGGTTGACCGAACAGATGAGATCGGTGCGGCCGTCGGTCCGCCGCCGACGTGCCAGGTACCCGAGGGCGTCCTCGAGTACGAGCAGGTCGATGCCCCGCATCGAGCCCTCGTCGCTGGCCGCGGCGAAGAAGTCGACCGGGAGTTGGTGCCGGCCGTCGCTCGCACCGTGCCGGCGCACCAACGCCTCGACGCCCTGCAACCGCCCGGAGCGCAGGTTGTAGAACGGTTGGAAGAAGGTGACGAGGTCGGTGCCGTTCGCACCGCTGCTGCTCGGCCCCGCCGTCGGCGGCACCTCCTCCGGCGGTCGGCGCTCCGATGGACGTGTCACGCTGCCACCCTCTTTCACTCGTAGGACATGTCGGCCGGGCCGGGCTGTTCCTGAGGCTCGAACCGGCGACCGAGGGCTCGCGCCGCAGACGGCCGGGCCTCGATCCGCGTCGTCACGGCAGGTGGCGGGCGCGTCTCGTGTCGTGCTTGCCGCCGATCTCACGCGCGCGAGCACCGCACGAGCCGAGCCTAGGCGTTCGGCCTCGGCCGGACGTCGAAGAGCACGGCGTGGCGACAGGCCTCACTGCAACGATCGGGGGTACTTGAGGATTCCCCCGGCGTGGAGGGGTCCGACCTCCCTGCTCAGCTCTCGGTCGACCAGGACAGCGAGGAGTAGGCGAAGCGCACGTGGCGTTCGAGGGCGTCGGCCGCGCCCTGCGGATCGCGGGCGGCCAGCGCGTCGAGGATGGCGTGGTGCCCGGCCCGCAGGTCGTCCACGAGGTCCTCCCAGCGGGGGTTGCTGTGGAAGGACCGCAGGATCGCCGTCGCCATCGAGGCACGGATCGCCGTCGTCATCGCCGAGACGAGCCGGTTGCCGCCGGCCTCGGCGATCGCGACGTGGTAGTCGGTGTCGAGGACGTTGAAGTCCTCACGGGTGATCTCGGGGTCGTCCATGCGCTCCAGGAGTTCGCGCATGGCCGCGATGTCCTCCTCGGTCGCGTTCGCGGCCGCCAGGCCGACGCTCCACCGTTCGAGCATCACCCGCGCCTCGATGACGTCGGGCATCGGAAAATTCGCCAGGCCGATGTGCAGCCGCAGCATCCCGGTCAGCGCCTCGGCCGACATGGAGGCGAGCACCGACCCGCCGTCGCGCCCCTGCCCCGCCCGCACGACGCCGACGGCCTCCAGCGCCCGCAACGCCTCACGGACCGCTGCGCGGCTCACGCCGAGTCTGGTCGCGAGGTCGCGTTCGGCGGGCAGGCGGTCACCGACCCGCAACGCCCCGGCGGCGATCTGCTCCTCGATCTGGTGGATCACCGACTCATACGCTCGGGTCCGTTCGACCGGGCGCCACTCGGGGTCGGGGGTGTCTCGAAGTCCAGGCACCTCTCGATCCTCTCACCGTCGCTGCCGGTTCGACCGACCCCCGTGCCGGCCGGGCACGTCGGCCCTGCTCAACCCCGCCCGCACGCGGCGCTCGGGGGTTAGAATGAGGGGACATCGCTACGACGGGAGACGCACGATGACCACCGCACTCCTCTCCGATCTTAGGTCCGCCCTGTCGAGGTCGCAGGAGGTGGTCAGCGACCGGCCCGTCGACCTCTCGCGGATGGCCCACGACGCCTCCCACGTGCTGCTTCACCCCCGCGCGCTCGTCGTGGCGCGCGACACCCCCGACGTCGCGCGCACCCTGGCCGTCGCGGCCCGCCACGGGGTGCCGGTCACGTTCCGCTCGGGTGGCACCTCGCTGTCGGGTCAGGCCGTGACCGACGGTGTGCTCATCGACACACGCCGCGGCTTCCGCGACGTCGAGGTCCTCGACGACGGGGCGCGGGTGCGGTGCCGCCCCGGCGCCACGGTGCGCACGGTCAACGCCCACCTCGCCCCCTACGGCCGGGCGCTCGGCCCCGACCCCGCCAGCGAGGCGGCGTGCACGATCGGCGGTGTCGTCGCCGACAACTCCTCGGGGATGGCGTGCGGCACGACCCACAACACCTACCGCACCCTGGACGCCATCGAGGCGGTCCTGCCGAGCGGCACCGTCGTCGACACCGCGCTGCCCGACGCCGACGCCCGGCTGCGCGCCGCCGAACCGGAGGTGTGGGAGGGCCTGGCCCGGCTGCGGGACCGCGTGCGCGGCAACCCCGACTCCCTCCGGCGCATCGCCCACCAGTTCTCGATGAAGAACACGATGGGCTACGGGGTCAACAGCTTCGTCGACCACGACGAGCCGGTGCAGATCCTCGCCCACCTGCTCGTGGGCTCCGAGGGCACGCTGGGATTCATCTCCTCGGCCACGTTCCGCACCGTCGCGGTGCACCCCCACGTCTCGACGGGACTGCTCGTCTTCGACCGGATCGAACCGGCCACGGCCGCCCTCCCCGCGATCATCGAGGCCGGGGCCGCCACCGCCGAGCTCATGGACGCCGCCTCGCTGCGCGTCGCGCAGGGACTGACGAACCCGGTCGAGGCCCTCCGCGATCTGCACGTGCGCGAGCACACGGCTTTGCTCGTGGAGGCACAGGCCCCCGAACGCGACGAGCTCGACGCGCGCGTGGAGGTCCTCTCCTCGATCCTCGCCGACCTGACCCGCGACGGTGCGCTGACCGACCTCGCCGTCCCCACCCGCTTCTCGACCGACCCGATCCCCCGCGCCCAGGCCTGGCAGGTGCGCAAGGGCCTCTACACCGCCGTCGCGAGCGCCCGCCCGGCCGGGTCGACGGCACTGCTCGAGGACGTCGTCGTCCCCATGCCCGCCCTCACCCAGACGGTGCGCGACCTCGGTGAGCTCTGCGCGCGGCACGGCTACGGCGACGCGGTGGTCTTCGGGCACGCCAAGGACGCCAACCTGCACTTCATGATCAATCCCGACCTGCGCGACCCGGCCCAGGTCGACACCCTGGCGGCGTTCAGCGACGACCTCGTGGACCTCATCCTCGCCGCCGACGGCTCGCTCAAGGCCGAGCACGGCACGGGCCGCGTCATGGCGCCGTTCGTGGAGCGTCAGTACGGCGAGGAGCTGTACGCGGTGATGCGCGAGGTCAAGCACCTGTTCGACCCCCACAACGTGCTCAACCCCGGCGTCATCATCACCGACGACGCCCAGGCCCACCTGCGTGACCTCAAGCACCCGACGCTCGTGGACGAGGCGATCGACCGCTGCGTCGAGTGCGGGTACTGCGAGCCGGTGTGCCCGAGCCGCGACGCGACGACGACCCCGCGCCAGCGCATCGTCCTCATGCGCGAGATGGCCGCGGGCGCCGAGTCCATCGCGCCCGACTTCGACTACATGGCGGTGCAGACCTGCGCGGTCGACTCCCTGTGCCTGCCCGCTTGCCCGGTGGGCATCGACACCGGCGCCGTGATGAAGGACCTGCGCCGCCGGGCCCAGCCGGACACCGCCCAGCAGGTCGGCGTCATGCTCGCCGACCACTGGGGGCCCACCCTGACGGCGCTGCGCACCGGTGTCGGCGCCGCCGGACTCGCCCCGGCGACCCTGCTCGAACGCCTCACCGACACCGCTCGGCGCCTCGTCTCCCCCGACCTGCTGCCCCGTGTCGGCGGCGACCTCCCCGGGCCCGGGTACTCCCGGCGCACGAGTGCCCGGCAGGAGCCCGGCGACGTCGTCCTGCTGCCCTCCTGCATCGACGAGCTGTTCGGTCCCGACGGTGGCGGCTCCGGCGCCGCGGCGGCGTTCCTCACCCTGTGCGACCGGGCCGGGGTGGCCGTGCGCCTGCCCGAGCAGATGCACACGCTGTGCTGCGGAACCGTCTGGCGCAGCAAGGGGTTGGTCGACGGACGCGACCGGATGGCGGTCCGCACCGCCCGCGCGTTGCTCGAGGCGAGCGAGGACGGCCGCGTCCCCGTCGTCACCGACGCGAGCTCCTGCACGCACGGCCTGCACGCGCTGCCGTCCGACCTCCGCTCGGCGGGCGAGGAGAGGCTCGCCGCGCGCCTGGAGGCCCTGACGATCATCGACTCCACCCGCTTCGTCGCCGAGCAGGTGCTGCCGCGGCTGACGATCGGGCGCCGGGTCGCCTCGGCCGTCCTGCACCCCACGTGCTCGGACCGCCACGCGGGCGACCTCCCCAGCCTGACCCGGCTGGCCGAGGCGATCGCGGAGGAGGTGGTCGTGCCGGTCGAGGCCGGCTGCTGCGGGTTCGCCGGCGACCGCGGGATGCTGCACCCCGAGCTCACCGCCGCGGCCACTGCGCGGGAGTCCGCCGAGGTCACCGCGCGGTCCTACGACCTCTACCTCTCCTCCAACCGGACGTGCGAGATGGGTCTGAGCCGGGCGACCGGCCGGCCCTACCGTCACGTGCTCGACGCCCTCGCCGACGCCGTGGACGTCCCGGCCTGACGAAGGTCGGTGCGTCGCCGACAATCTCGGAGTTCCCTTCCCCGTCGGGACGGGCGTGGCAGGATTCCCCCGCAACGATGCGACTCGGGGGCGTACATGAGGTTCGTGACACGACTCGCCCACCGGCGCGTGCGCCGACATCCCGGCGCCGCGGCCCTGGGAGCCCTGTGCGTCCTGCTCGCCTGTTTGGCGACGACGACCGCGCAGGTGCACGCGCAGGCCGCCGGCGAGGCGGCGCGCGCCCAGGCTCTGGCCTCGCAGGACCCGCGGATCGTCGTGCGAGGCCCGACGTCACCGGGCTCCCCGAGGCCGACCGGGCCGTGGCCGGCATCGCCGCCGGCATCCCCGGATCTCGGCTCCAGCGGTGGCTGACCTCCGCGACCTACGGCCTGACCGGCGGCGATCCCCGGCTGCGCCTCGAGTTCGCCCACGGTGACGGGGCGGGCGGCGTGGAGATCATCACCGGCAGGGCGCCCACGGGGATCGCCGAGGTCGCGGTCCCGGAGGCGGTGGCGCAGCGCCTGGGTCGGCGGGTGGGCGAGGAGATCGTCCCCGCCACGCTCGTGCCGGGACGCCCCGCGGTGCCGGCCCTGCGGTTGGTCGGGATCTACCGTGCCGATCCCGACGATCTGGTCATGCGCGACGTCCTGACCGGCGGCGGGATCCGCGAGAGCGACTACATCACCGTGGGCCCCCTGCTCGTGGCCGGCCGGGACCACCCGACGCTCGCGGCCGGCGCGTCGGGGACCTGGTGGATCACTCCCCCGTCGCAGACCCGGGACCTGCTCGGACCCGTCACGGCCGCCCTGGCCTCCCTGCGCGGTGACCCCGCCCTCGCGGGGTTCTCGGTGCACACCCACCTGATCGAGTCGCTCCAGGCCGCCGACGAGCAAGAACGCGCGACCGCCGCGGTCGTCGTCGGGCCCGGCATGCTCCTGGGCATGGTGGCGCTCGTGGCGGTCGCCCTCGTCGGGCTGCTCCTCGGAGAGGTCCACCGGCACGGTGACCGGCTGCTCATCAGCCGCGGCGCCTCACGCGCCCAGGTCCTCGCCCTCGTGCTGCTCGGGATGCTCGTGCTCGTGCCCGTCGTCATCGGCGCCGCCCTGCTCGCGCCCGTCCTCGCGGATCTGCTCCCCGGCGGTGGCGACGCGAGGATCTTTGCGACGACCTGGGGTGTCGCCGTCCTCACCGCGGTCTTCGGCGCGATCGCCTCGACCACCGCGAGCCTGTCCGGGGTGCGCGATCTCGGGGGTGACCGGCTCGGTCTCGCCGGGCCCGTGCTGTCGGTGGCCCTCGCCGCGCTCGCCTGGTGGCGCCTGCGGACCGCGCCCGAACCGGGGCCGCTGACCACGCTCGCCCCCGCCCTGCTGGCGCTCGGGGCCGGCGCGGTCGGTGTCGTCCTCGTCCTCGCGCTCGCCGGACTGACCGGCCGCCTCCCAGGGGGATTCGCGACGACGTGGGGCGCGTGGTCGGCGCGACGCCCCTCCCCCGTGATCGTGACGATGCGGCTGCTCACCGTGCTGACCGCGGCCGTCCTCGCCCTGACGCTCACCCAGCTCGCCACCGCCGGGTCCACCGCCCGGGAGCGCGCCATCGCCGAGGTTCCCGCGCCCACGTCCGTCGACGTCGCCCTCACCGGGCCGGAGCGCACCTCCGAACTCCTCTCGCACCTGCCGAGCTCGACCGCCGTCTGGCGCGGCGAGTTCACCCTGGGCGCCGGAACACGTGGGGCCGTGATCGCCGTCGACGACGCGGCGGTGGCCTCGACACCTCTGGTCGGCCCGGATCCCGACCCCACCTGGCCGCAGGCCGCCGACGCGCTGGGGCGCAGCGGCCCGGGCGCCCCGCCGGCGGTGCTCACCCGGTCACTGGCGGATCTCGTCGGTGTCGCAGTGGGCGGATCCACGCAGCTCACGGTGGGATCCACGCAGGTGCCGCTGCGCGTGGTGGGCATCACCGATCGGGTTCCGGGACAGGGCGGCGAGACGTACGCCGTCCTCACCGACCTCACCGCGTTCCGCGCGGCGATGAGCGGGGTCGACATCTCACCTCGGCAGATCTGGACCGACGCCCCGAGATCGACCGCGGCCGCGCTCGACCGCGGCGACCTGCGCATCTCCACCCAGCAGGAGGCCTTCGACCGCGCCCACGCGCAACCGGCGTCCGCCGCGCTGCGTGGTGTGCTCCTGCTCGGCCTGGGCACCACGCTCACGGCCTGCGTCCTCGCCGCCCTCGCCTGCGCCGTCGGCGCGCGACGTGCCCGCAGGCGCGATCACGCCGTGCTGGCCGCGCTGGGCGCGCCGCCGGGACTCGTGCGGCGCGGGGTGGGCCGCAGCGAACTGCTCCACGTCCTGCTCTGCGTCGTCGTCGGGACGGGGGCGGGGACGCTGCTGGCCTTCGCCGTCGCGGGTGCGTGGACCGTGACGCCCACCGTCCTGCCCACCCCCGTCCTCCCGGTCGGGATGCTCGGACTCGGCGCCGCCGGTCTCACCGCCCTGGTGTGGCTCGCCGCCCTCCCGGGCCTCCGGGCGCACGACGCGTCGCCGTCGCACCGCCTGCGGGAGGGTGCGTCGTGACCGGTCCCCGCACCTGGACCCGCCTGGCGGGCTCGGCCCGGTCACGGGTTCTGCTGCTGCTCGTGGCCGTCACCGTCGCCGTCGTGACCGCGCCGGCCGCGGCGCTGCCGCCCCTCACCGACGACGCCGCGGCCCAGCGCCTCACCCAGAGCGTGCGGGAGGCGCCCCGCGCCGGCCGGTCCCTCTCGGTCACCACCGGGTACGACGTGCCCGAGATGCCCACCGAGGGAACACCGTTCGACCCGGTCACGGCAGGGGTGGAGCAGGTCATGGGTCCGGCCGCGATGGCCCACTTCTCGCCGGTGACCCCCACGGTGTCGACGGTCGGCACCCTCGCGGTCTCCCCCGCCCCACCCGGCGAGCAGCGACTGGCCCGTCTCGTCCTCTCCCCCACCCTCGACGACGCGGTGCGCTGGGTCGAGGGCCGGGCGCCGGCAGCCACCACCGATCCCGTACTCCAGGTAGGACTCTCGGCCACCTCGGCCCGAGCACTGCGCGTCCGCGTCGGGGACGAGTGGAGCATCGCCACCTCCCCCGCCGCCCCCGAACAGCGGCGTCGGGTCGTCGTCGTCGGCCTCTACGACCCGGTCGCCGCCGAGGCGGACCTGTGGTCGGCGTTCTCCGAGCTGCGCACGCCCGTCCCCATCCCCCAGCCGGACGGCGGGATCGCGCAGTTCACCGGCCTGGTCGTCGCCCCCGGGGAGCATCAGCGCCTGCGGGAGGTCTTCGCCGGGCCGTTCCTCTACGAGTGGGCCTGGGCGATCCGGCCGGATCGGATCACCCCCGCGGACATCCCGGATTTCGAGGCGGCGATGGCCCGGCTGCGGTCCGCGACCGCCGACCGCACCGGCGGCCCCGTGCAGGTGCGGTCCGGCCTCGACGTGACGATCGACCGCTGGCGGACCGCGGTCGTCACCACGCGGGTCATGGACGGCGCGGTCGGGACCGGGCTCGTCGTGCTCGGCATCCCGCTGCTGCTCCTGCTGTGCCGGTTGCGCGCCGAGGACCGCCGCGAGGCCGACCGGCTGCTCACCTCGCGCGGCGCCTCCCGCGGGCAGTCGGTCGGCCTCGCCCTGCTCGACGTCGCACCGGCCGCGCTGGCGGGGGCCCTCGTCGGGTACGCCGCGGCGTGCCTGAGCGTCGGACGAGGTGTCCCGGGCTGGTGGGCGGCCCTCCTGCTCGCCGCGGTCGCCGTGGCCACGGCCCACTCGACCCTGTCGGGGCTCACCGACCTGACCGGCCGCGGAGACCGACGGCGTCTCGGCCGCGTCCGCTCCACGACGCGGGTCGTGGCGCTGCTCCTCGGCCTCGGCGTCACCGTCGCCGCCGTGCTCACCGCGCGGCAGACCGCGGCCGAGACGCCCCGCGGCCTCGCGCCGCGTCCCGACCTGCTCACCCAGAGCCTGCCCGTGCTCCTGGCGGTGTGCGCCGGGGTCCTGCTGGTCCTCCTCCTGCGGGGGCTCACCCGCCTCCTGGCCGCCTGCGGCTCGCGGCGCGGCGTCGGGGTCTGGCTCGGGCTGCTCCAGAGCGTGCGCTCGCCCCAGGTCGCCACCCTGCCCGTCGTCGCGATCGTCGTGGCCGCGTCGCTCACCGTGTGGCTGACGTCGATCTCGCACACCCTCACCGAGCACCGCGAGCTGCAGACCTGGCGCGAGACCGGCGCCGCCCTGCGCATCGACGGCGATCGCCTCGAGGACGTGACCGGCACCGTCCGCGCCCACTCCGGAGTGCACACGGTCGCGCCCCTGGCCGAGCGGCCGGGTCAGGTGGCCGGTGCCGGTGGCGGCCTCGGATCACGGGTGTCCGTCGAGGTACTCCTCGGCTCGTCGGCCGAGGTCGACGCCGTCCATGCCGGCACCCCGCTCGAGCCCGGCGAGGACGCCGCGCCCCCACGCGTGCTCGGCGGCGACGGCCTCGCCGTCGTGACCTCCGCACCCCTGCCGGCGCTGGACCGCCCCGACCCCACCCTCGTCGTGGAGAACCGCCGCCTGCCCATCGCCTCGGTCGTCGTCGACCCCGGGCTCGCCTCCGGGGACCGCCCGGTGGTCCTCGCTCCCCGCGAGGCGGTCGAACGGGCGCTCGGCCGGCCGGTGACGACGACCCGGCTGCTCGTCGCCGCCGACGAGAGCGCCGCCGCCGACCTCGCCGCGCAGGTGCCCGGGCTGTCACCGATGGTCACCGACGTCGTGGGCCGGGCCGCCATCGCCCGGTCCCGCGGCGAAGAACCCCTCACGGCGCACATCGACACCGTGGTGATCCTCACGGCGGCCGCCGCCGCGCTGCTGGCCGCCCTGGCCGTGCACGCGCTCGCCGCCGCGACCGCCACCGCCCGCCGCCGCGTGCTGGCCCGCGCCCGCGTCCTCGGGATGCGGACCGGTGACCGTCGCCGGCTGGTGGCCGTCCAGGTCCTGCCCCCGGCGGTCGCGGCCATCGCTGCCGGACTCCTCACCGGCCAGGCCCTGCCACCCCTGGTGCCGCGGCTGGTCGACCTGTCGCCGTTCACCGGCGGCGCGCCCTGGCCGCCGCTGACCCCGTCGTGGGCGGCCGTCGCCGCCATCGGTGCCGGCCTGCTCGTCCTCGTGCTGGCCGTCGTCGCGATCGATCTGCGCGCCACCACCGGCCACCTCACGTCCCACCTACGGGCAGGAGAAGACCCATGAGCGTCGTCATCCGGTGCGAGAACCTCGTCCGCATCTTCACCTCCGCCGGCGTCGAGGTCGTGGCGCTCTCGGGGCTCGACCTCCTCGTCTCCGACGGGGAGTTCGTGGCCGTGGTCGGCGCCTCCGGCAGCGGCAAGTCGACCCTCCTGCGCATCCTGTCCGGCCTCGACCGCCCGAGCGCCGGGTCGGCGCACGTGGCCGGGCACGACCTCATCGCGATGGGCCGCCGCGAACGGCTCCGATTCCGTCGCGAGACCGTCGGATTCCTCTACCAGCAGGCCGCCGACAACCTGCTGCCCTACCTGTCCGTGGCCGACAACGTGGCCACACCGATGCACCTCGCCGGAGCCCGCTCCGCGCAGGTGCGCACCCGGGTCGCCGACCTGCTCGACCTCGTGGGACTCGCCGACCACGCGGATCGTCGGCCCGCAGCGTTGTCGGGCGGCCAGCAACAACGCGCCGGGCTCGCGGTCGCCCTCGCCAACTCCCCCACGGTCCTGCTGGCCGACGAGCCGACCGGCGAACTCGACACGGCCACCGCCGAGGAGGTCTTCGCCGCGCTGCGGACGGTCAACGCCCACCTCGGGACGACCGTCGTCGTCGTGACGCACGATCCGGGCGTCTCCGAGCAGGTGGGGCGCACCGTCGGCATCCGCGACGGACGCACCAGCTCGGAGGTCCTGCGCCGCACCGAGATCGACCACGAGGGCCGCTCCGAACTCGTCGCCGAGGAGTACGCCGTCCTCGACCGCGCCGGGCGACTGCAGTTGCCCCGCGACTTCACCCGCGCCCTCGACCTGCGCGACCGCGTCCGCCTCGACCTCCGACCCGACCACATCGGCGTCTGGCCGGGCCGCACGACCGCGTCACCCGAGACGTCCGAGACACCTGAGACCCCCGAGACCCCCGAGGAGAGGACGCCATGACCGACGCGTTGCGCCTGCGGGGTGTGTGCAAGACCTTCGGCAGCGGCGAGAGGGCCGTGCACGCCCTGCGCGACCTCGATCTCGACGTCGCGCGGGGTGAGATGGTCGCCGTCCGCGGGCGGTCGGGCTCGGGCAAGACGACGATGCTGCACGTCATCGGCGCCCTGGAGAGTCTCGACGCCGGCAGTGTCACCGTCGAGGGCCGCGACGTCGGTGCCCTGGACGAGGAGGGCAGACTCGCGCTGCGCCGGGACGTCGTGGCCTACGTCTTCCAGTCCTTCGGTCTGATCCCCGAGCTGACCGCCGAGGAGAACGTGTCGATCCCGCTGCGGTTGCGCCGGATGCCGCCGCGGGAACGCGACCGCCGCGTCGCCGACATCCTCGAGGAGGTCGGGCTCGGCCCGCACACCCGGCAGACGCCGCGTCAGCTGTCCGGTGGCCAGCATCAGCGGGTGTCCCTGGCCCGCGCCCTCGTGGCGCAGCCCGCAGTGTTGCTCGCGGACGAGCCCACCGGTCAGCTCGATTCGGAGACCTCCGCCGAGATCGTGGCGTTGATCCGCAGCACGATCGCGGCGCGCTCGATGACGGCGCTCCTCACCACGCACGACCCCGTCATCGTCGGATACGCCGACCGCGCACTCGAACTCACGGACGGCCACCTGAGTGACGCGTCCACCCCGACCGCCGGGCGGCCTCGAGCGACCGTTCGGCGCATCGTCGGCGGCGTATCGCCCGAAACGGACGGAGACTCTTGACGCCCGGACCACACGATTCTACCTTGAGCGTATTGGTCTGACCACTAACGGTCGGCCATCACATCCTTCCATCGTCCCGGAGCCGCGCCGATGATCACTGCCTACCAGCCCGACATCTCCCCACTCGGACCGCTCTGGCTGTCCGCACTGGTCGGGATGCTCCCCCTCGCCACCGTCTTCGTCACCCTGGGACTCCTCAAGTGGAAGGCCCATTACGCCGGACTGACCGGCCTGGCGGTCGCGGTCCTCGTGGCCGTCCTCGCCTACCACATGCCCGTGGCACACGCCCTCAACTCGGGCGTCATGGGCATGGTCTTCGGCCTCTTCCCGATCATGTGGATCGTCTTCAACGCGATCGTGCTGTACCAGATCACCGTGGTGTCAGGACGGTTCGAGGACCTCCGCGCCGTGTTCGACCTCATCTCCGACGACCCGCGCGTGCAGGCCATCGTCATCGCCTTCTGCTTCGGCGGACTCATGGAGGCCCTCGCCGGGTTCGGCGCCCCCGTGGCCATCACCGGTGTGATGCTCATGGCCGTCGGGTTCTCCTCGCTGCGCGCCGCCACGGTCGTCCTCCTCGCCAACACCGCGCCGGTCGCGTTCGGCGCCATCGGCACCCCGATCCTCACCGCCGGCCGGCTCACCCACATCGACCCGGCGGTCATCGGCGCCTACGTCGGCCACCAGACCCCGATCGTGGCGTTCTTCGTGCCGCTGTTCATCTGCTTCCTCACCGACGGACGCCGCGGCGTCAAGCAGGTGTGGCCGCTCGCCCTCGTGACCGGGCTCGCCTTCGGCGTCTCGCAGTGGATCAGCGCCACGTACATCTCGATGGAGCTCACCGACATCATCAGCTCGCTGTGCGGCCTGGCGGTCGTCGTCCTCATGCTCCGCTTCTGGAAGCCCCAGGGCCGCGACGAGGCCCGCGCCTCCCTCCGCGAGGAGTACGAGCGTGAGCGCGCCGACATGACCGACGCCGAGCGCGCCGAGTCCGAGCCCGCCACCGAGCGCGGCGACCGTCCCGCCCTCACCGCCGGCCGCATCGGCATGGCCCTGTTCCCCTACCTGCTGGTCATCGCGTTCTTCTCGGTGGCCAAGCTCGTCCCGGCCGCCTCCGCCGCCCTGACCGCCACGGACCTCAAGATCCCCTGGCCTGGCCTGGACGGCCAGATCCTCACCGCCGCCGGCAAGCCGAGCGCATCGACGGTCTACACGTTCGGGTGGCTGTCCAGCCCGGGCACGATCCTGCTCATCTGCGCCGTGGTCGTCGCCCTCGTCTACCGCGTGCCGGCGTCGAAGTTCTTCGGCGAGTACACGCACAACGCCCACAAGATGCGGTTCTCCTTCCTCACGGTGGCCTCGGTCCTCGGCCTCGCGTACGTGATGAACCTGTCCGGTCAGACCATCACCATCGGCACGTGGATCGCGGGCACCGGCGCCGCGTTCGCCTTCCTCTCCCCGATCCTCGGGTGGCTCGGCACCGCGGTCACCGGGTCCGACACCAGCGCCAACGCCCTGTTCGCCACCCTGCAGCAGGCCGCGGCGCAGGAGATCGGCATCGACCCGACGCTGCTCGTGGCGGCCAACACCTCCGGTGGTGTCGTCGGCAAGATGATCAGCCCGCAGAACCTCACGATCGCCGCGACGGCCGTCGGGCTGCTGGGCCGGGAGTCCGAGATCCTCCGGCGTGTGATCTGGTGGAGCCTCGGGCTGCTCGTGCTCATGTGCCTGCTGGTCGGCCTCCAGTCGACCCCGGTCCTGTCCTGGATGTTGCCGTGAGCACCGCACCGATGAACGGAGACACGATGACCGCCCCGACGTCGACCACACCCGCCACGTCCCCGACGACGGCGACCCCGCGCTCCAGCGGCGCGGGGCTCCGGGTCGCCCTGTTCGCCACCTGCGCGAACGACGTGATGTTCCCCCAGACGCCGAAGGCGGTCGTGACGCTGCTGGAGCGTCTCGGGTGCACGGTGGTCTTTCCCGAACGGCAGACGTGTTGCGCGCAGCCGTTCGTCAACAGCGGCTACTTCGACGAGTCGGTCCCGGTGGTGCGCAACCACGTGGAGACGTTCGCCGAGTACGAGTACGTCGTGGGCCCCTCGGGGTCGTGCGTCGGCGCGGTCCGCCACCAGCACCGGATGCTCGCCGAGCACGCCGGGGATGCCGGCCTGGCCCGTGAGGCCGACGCGGTGGCCTCGCGCACGTACGACATCAGCGAGTTCCTCGTCGACGTGCTCGGGGTGGTCGACGTGGGCGCCTACTTCCCCCACAAGGTCACGTTCCACCCGACGTGCCACTCAATGCGCATCGCGCGGGTCGGCGACAAGCCGATGCGGCTGCTCGAGGCCGTCAAGGGCATCACGATCCTGCCGCTGGTCGACGCCGAACGGTGCTGCGGCTTCGGCGGGACGTTCGCGATGAAGAACCCCGACGTGTCCACCTCGATGGCCGGCGACAAGGCACGGCACGTGCTCGACACCGGCGCGGAGTACCTCGTCGCCGGCGACAACCTGTGCCTGCTCAACATCTCCGGCGTCACCGGCCGGCAGCAGGGTGGGGTCAAACCCATCCACCTCGCCGAGATCCTCGCGAGCACGGAAGGAGAGCGGTCATGACCACGACCGACGGCACCCACCGCACCGACCGCACGCCGACCTTCCTCGGCGCGACGATCCCCGTCGCCGGACACCCGGCCCCGCGGTACGAGGGCGCGAACCGCCGCACCCCGGCCCCACCGTCGGGTGAACTGCGTGACGCCCCGGGCTTTCCCGTGGCCGCCCGCCGTGAGCTGGCCAACCCGGTCCAGCGCGGCAACCTCCACCACGCCATGACGACGATCCGCACCAAGCGCGAGCGGGTCGTCGCCGAGCTGGACAACTGGGAGGACCTGCGGCTCGCGGGCGAGGCCATCAAGAACCGGACGCTGCGCCACCTCGACCACTACCTGGTGCAGCTCGAGGAGAACCTCACCCGGGCCGGCGCCACCGTCCACTGGGCCCGCGACGCGGCCGAGGCCAACGAGATCATCATCCGGCTCACCCGCGCGGCTCTGGCCGAGGACGACGACGCGTGCGGCTACGACGGCACCGGCGTGGTGGGCGACGAGGTGGTCAAGGTCAAGTCGATGGTCACCCAGGAGATCGACATGAACGAGGCCCTCGAGGCCGCGGGCATCGCCGCCTGGGAGACCGACCTCGCCGAGATCATCGTCCAGCTCGGGCACGACCGCCCGAGTCACTTCCTCGTCCCGGCGATCCACCGCAACCGCGCGGAGGTCCGCGAGATCTTCCTCGAGGAGATGGGCAACTACGGTCGCCCCGCCCCGGCGGACCTCGACTCCGAACCCCGCCACCTCGCGGGCGCGGCCCGGCTGCACCTGCGCGAGAAGTTCATGCGGGCCAAGGTCGCGATCTCCGGGGCCAACTTCGCCGTCGCCGACACCGGCACCCTGTGCGTGGTGGAGTCCGAGGGCAACGGCCGCATGTGCCTGACGCTGCCGCAGACCCTCATCTCGGTCGTGGGCATCGAGAAGGTGCTGCCGACGTTCGAGGACCTCGAGGTGTTCCTCCAGCTCCTGCCGCGCTCCAGCACGGCCGAGCGGATGAACCCCTACACCTCGCTGTGGACCGGGACGGGTCCCGACGGGGTCGACGGCCCGGCGAACGTCCACGTGGTGCTGCTCGACAACGGCCGCACGCACGTCCTGCAGGACCGGCAGGGCCGCGCCGCGCTGCGCTGCATCCGCTGCACCGCCTGCCTCAACGTGTGCCCGGTCTACGAGAAGGTCGGCGGGCACGCCTACGGCTCGGTCTACCCCGGCCCGATCGGGTCGATCCTCACCCCGCAGCTGCGCGGCACGGGCTCCGCGGTGGACAAGTCGCTGCCGTTCGCGAGTTCGCTGTGCGGCGCGTGTTTCGACGTCTGCCCGGTGCGCATCCCCATCCCCGACCTGCTGGTGCACATGCGCAACAAGGTCGTGGAGACCAAGAAGGCCGAGGCCAAGGCCAAGAAGGGGTTGCCGTTCCTGGCCCACGGCGAGTCCGCGTCGCTCACCGCGGCGGCGTGGATGATGGCCGACCACCGCCGCTGGAAGGCTGCCACCAAGGGCGCCGGGCTCAGCGGCCGGTTGCTCGGGCGTCTGGACCACATCGGTCCGATGCCGGGACCGTTGTCGCTGTGGACGAACGCCCGTGACGTCCCGGTCCCACCCACCGAATCCTTCCGGTCCTGGTGGAAGCGCGAACGTGGAGGGGAAGAGCAGTGACGACCAGCACGAGCGCCAAGGACGAGATCCTCGCCCGCATCCGCACGGCCCTGTCCGACGTCCCCGACGCGGGTGACACACCGCCGGAGCAGGACACCCCGGTGGCCTGGTCGTACGGCCGGCCCACCCGCACCGAGGGTGTGCTCGAGGTGTTCGTCGAGCGCGTCGAGGACTACAAGGCCGAGGTGGTCCGGTGCCGCGCCGAGGAGGTGCCGGCCCGCATCGCCGAGGCCCTGAGCAGCCGCGAGGCGGGAACGGTCGTCGTCCCCGCCGAGTTGGATCCCGCGTGGCGCGAGGCGATCTCGGGCGCCGGGATCGAGATCCGCGAGGACGAGCCCCGCCTGTCGCGGGCCGAGCTCGACGCGACCGACGCGGTGGTCACGGCGTGCTGCGTGGGGGCGGCCGAGTCGGGCACGATCATGCTCGACCACCGCGGCGACCAGGGGCGGCGCGCCCTCTCCCTCGTCCCCGACCTGCACGTCTGCGTGGTGCGGGCCGACCAGGTTGTCTCCGACGTCCCCGAGGCGGTCGCCCGGATCGCGCCGTCGGTGCGCGAGCAGCGGCAGCCGATCACGTGGATCTCCGGCGGTTCGGCCACCAGCGACATCGAACTCTCCCGGGTCGAGGGAGTCCACGGCCCGCGCACCCTGGTGGTGATCCTCGCGGAGTGAGCGAGCGAGTGAATGCGCCCGGAGGAACGAGCCCCGGGTGAGGGAACGCCCCGTCGCTGCGCCGCGCGACGGGGCGTTCCGCGCAGTAGGTTGGCGGCCATAGGACGACCTCCAACGGCGAAGGACGTGTCATGGGCAGCACCGCCAATGAATCCGCATCAGACCCCCGCAGCAGCGACTCCGGACTCGGCGACCACGACGCCGACGGCCGCGAGGGCATCGACGACCGCGAGTTCGAGTCCCGCGCAGACGACGTCGAGGACCGCCTGCACACCCTCCACGACGACCGGGGCGACCCCGCCGTCCCGGTCGGCACCGACCACGACCGCGACGACGAGCATCGACGCGACGACCGCGACGACCGAGACGAGGACGATCGCCAGGACGACGACCGCGACGCCGACCTGGGCGAGGCGAGCGACCCCGACGTGCGACGTCCCGACGCCACCGATCGTGCCGAGGACTCCGACGACGATGACCCCGACGACGGGGATCGCGACGACGACGATCGCGACGACGACTCCGACGACGAGGAGGAGCGTCGTGAGGAGGAGGCGAAGCGTGAGCAGTTCGCCAAGGACCACGATCCGGCCGATCACGACGTGACGGCGGGTGCGGAGTTCCGTCGGCGTGGTGACCTCATCGTCGAGGAGGGCCGGGCCAAGGTCATGGACCATGACGGCAACTACCAGGACGTCGGCGATCAGAAGGACGCCGCGGAGGGTCGCGCGACGCCGGGCCAGAGCGAGAAGCACGACTGACGCACCCCGAGCTCGGACCGCCTCCACCCGGAGGCGGTCCGAGCCGCGTTCGTCCCCGCGTGATCGTTTCGCGCGAGATGGTCACCGCGGCTGATCGTTCGAGCATCTATCGTCGCGCTCATGCCTCCGACCTCCCCGGCGCGCGCACGCCTCGGTGTCTCCCTGATGTTCTTCACCAACGGGGTGCTCTTCGCTGCTCTCCTCCCCCGGTATCCCGAGGTCAAGGACGCCTATGACCTCACCGGGGCGCAGTTCGGGCTGCTCGTCGTCGCGATGCCGCTCGGTGCGATCGGTGCCGCCGCGACCGCCGCGCCGCTGATCCGCCGGTTCGGCGCGCGGTGGGTCAACGGGGTCGGTTCGGTCGTGCTCGGGGTCGTGCTCGCGGCGGCGGTGCACAGCCCGACCCCGCTGTTCTTCGCCGCCGGGCTGTTCCTGGCCGGTGTCACCGACGCGATCGTCGACTCCGCCCAGAACGTGCAGGGCATCCTCGTGGAGGAGTGGAAGGGTCGCTCGATCATCAACTCCATGCACGCCATCTGGAGTCTCGGCGCGACCAGCGGCGGACTGATCGGCACGTGGTGCGCCGTCTCGGGCATCCCGCTCACGACGCAGATGATCGTCAACGGTGCCGTGTGGGTCGTCGTGGCCGTCGCCGCGGCCGTGCTGGCCGCGACACCGCACGATGCGCGGACCGGCGCGGCCCACCAGTCAGAGGCATCGGCGACCTCGGAGGCGTCTGCGACCTCGCGCGCGCCGGAGGCGGGTCAGGTCGAGGACGTGGCGGCGGCCGGGCCTCGTCCGTGGCGCCTGCTCCTGCCGCTGGCCGTGCTCGCCACCTGCGGAACTCTCATGGAGGAGGTCGCCAACAGTTGGTCGGCGCTGTTCCTCGGGCGTGAGACGGACGCCCCGCCGGAGCTCGCCGGTCTCGGATTCACGATCGTGCTGGCCGCGCAGTTCGTCGGCCGCATCGTCGGCGATCCGATGACCGACCGCTGGGGCCGAGAGGCCGTCGCGCGGCTCGGCGGTCTCCTCGTCGCGGCGGGCATGGCGCTGGCCATGGTCAGCCCGGCGTGGACGCTGGTGCTGATCGGGTTCGGCCTCATGGGTTTCGGGTCCGCCACGCTGGTGCCCGCCGCGTTCGCGGCCTCGGCCCGGGTGCCGGGCCTCCCCCACGGGACGGGGATCGCGATGCTCGGGTGGGTCATGCGTCTGGGGTTCCTGCTCACCTCCCCGGTGATCGGCGTGATCTCCGACGGCGTCGGGCTGCGCTATGCGCTGCTCGTGCCCCTGGCCGCGGGTCTGCTGGCGGCCTACCTCTCGCACCGTCTCGCACGGTCCCGCGTCGACGCCTGACCCTCACTCGCAGATGAGTTCCGCCGGGCTTTCGGCCCGGCACAACGGGATTCGGACGGGCGTCGAAGTCGGCCCCGCGCGGTGGTCAGGACCACCCCGTCGATGCCGACGTGGAGGGCGACCCGAGTCCTGCCACATCATCGAAGCGAGGGTGCGTGAGCACACGCCCTGCCCCGGCCACCGCGACCTCCCCCTGGCTCCCGGGCTGCCGCTGACCGTCGACCCCGCGTGGCTGCTCGCCCGTCGCGCGACCCATGCGGCCACGGCCTCCCAGGTGACCGCGATCCGCCGGCTCGGCACGACGCGCTGGCTCGATCGACAGCTCGCCCCGTCGGCGATCGACGACCGCGCGTGCGAGGCCTTCGTCGCGCGCACCTTTCCCGTCACCCGCGCGGACATGCCGGGGATCCGGCGACTCACGTCCGACCGCACGTGGGAGGCCCAGGCGTCCCTGGCCCGCGCGACCCTGTGGCGGCAGATGACGACGAAACGGCCCCTGCTCGAACGGGTCGTCGAGGTGTGGCACGACCACCTGCACATCGCCCTGAACAGCGACAAGGTGCACGGGTGGGTCTGCGTGTACGACCGCGAGGCGGTGCGCCCGCACGCGCTCGGCCGCTTCGCCGACCTGCTGTACGCGACCACCACGCACCCCGCGATGCTCCACTACCTCGACAACGTCTGGTCCGACCCCGACCACCCCGTCGAGAACCTCGCCCGCGAACTCCTCGAACTGCACACCGTCGGCGTGGGCCGCCACACCGAGGCCGACGTGGAGCACCTGTCGCGCCTGCTCACCGGGTTCAGCGTCGACGACACCTCGGGCGCGTTCCGCTACCGGCCCACCCAGCACGCGGTGGGGCCCGTCTCGATCGTCGGGTTCCGGCACCCGAACGCGTCCCCCGGCGCGGGCCCGGAGGCGCTGCGGGCGCTGGTCGAGCACCTGGCGATGCACCCCGCGACGGTGCGCCGCGTGTGCCTGCGGCTCGCGCGCCGGTTCGTCTCCGACTCCCCGCCCGCGTCTCTGGTCTCCCGGCTCGAGGTCGCCTACCGCGCGAACCGCACGCGCATCGCTCCGGTGCTGCGGGTGCTGTTCACCAGCAAGGAGTTCGCGGCCTCGACCGGTCGCAAGTGGGCGCGTCCGCAGGAGTTCCTCGCCTCCGCGTACGCCTCCTCGGCCCCGAGCTACCGGGCTCCCAAGGAGCTCACCCCGTGGTCCCCGCTCGGCACCTACGCCTGGCTGGCCGAGCGACTCGGGCACCTGCCCCTGGCCTACCCCGACCCCGAGGGCTACCCCGACACGGTGAGCGCGTGGATGCACTCCGGGTCGATGCTCGGCACGTGGAACGCGGCCGAGGCGATCGCCGGCGGCTGGGACGAGACCCTCGTGCGGCGGGGGTGGGCCCGAACCCTGGGTGTGTCCACGAAACTCACCTACGCCCAGGCGACCACCCGGATGTTCACCCTGCTGACCGGGTACGCGCCGGCGGCCAAGGACCGTGACGCGGTCGCCGCGTTCCTCGCCGATTCCTCCCTGCGCAGCGGGGTGCCGAAGGCCTCGGCGCGGGTCACCGGTGACGCGATCCGCTGGAATCTCGACGAGGCCGTCCGCCTCGTCCTCGCGTCCCCCTACATGTCCCTGCGTTGAGCGACGGAGCTGCCGTGATCACCGACCATCTGTGGCGACTCGACGACGACATCGTCCCGGTCCACACGCACGACGACCGCGAGATCCTCGTGCGGCGCACCACGACCGGCTCGACCGACGTGCTGGGCGGGGCGCGTGAGGCGTCCGAGATCGCCTGCGACCACGCCTGCGGGGACACCGCGCTCGGCCTGGCCGCCGAGGCCCTCGGCGAGGGCGGCCAGGCCGGCGGCCGGGTGGGTCGCCGCGCGGTGCTGGGCGGGTTGGCCGCCCTCGGCGCGCTGGGTGCGGTGTCGTCCCGACCGAGGTACGCGTTCGCCGCCCCGAGTGCCGCGACGACCCGCCGGGACACCCTCATCGTCGTGTTCCTGCGCGGCGCGAGCGACGGACTGCAGATGGTGGCGCCCGTCGACGATGCCGACTATCGGCGCGCACGACCGAGACTCGCCCTCTCCGGCGACGTCACCCTGCCCGCGGGAGGCGGCTTCGGCTTCCACCCCGCGATGGCTCCGCTCATGCCGCTGTGGCAGTCCAAGCAGGTGGCCGTCGTCCACGCGGTCGGCAACCCGGACGCCACGCGCAGTCACTTCGACGCCCAGCTCGACATGGAGCGTGCAGCTCCAGTCGGGGTGCGCAGTGGATGGCTGGGCCGACACCTCGCGGCCACCTCGCGACGGACCGACCTCGTGCGTGCGGTCACCATCGGGGACCGCGCGTCCGTGGCCGCCGGCGGCTCGTTCCCCACCGCGTCGATGGACGACGTGCAGTCCTTCGACATCTCCGGCTGGTCGGGGTATCGCCGGAGCATCGACGCGACCCTGCGGGGCATGTACGGCCGGGCCGGTGGGAGCCTCGCCCGCGACGCGAGCCGCACCTTCTCGGCCGTGGGCGCCCTGGCCCGCGCTCGCGCCACCGCGCCACGACCCACGGGCTACCCGGACGACCCCTTCGGCAAGGGCATGGCCGAGATCGCCCGCATGATGCGCGCGGGTGCTCCGGTCGAGGCGGCGTGCATCGACCACCGCGACTGGGACCTGCACCGCGACCACGGCGCCCCCGACGAGGAGTGGGGACCGATGCGCCGCAACGTCGACTCCCTCGCCCGCGGCATCGCCGCGTTCCGGGCCGACATCGGCGACCTGTGGGGCCGCACGACGATCGTGACGATGAGCGAGTTCGGCCGTCGCGTCGAGGAGAACTCGACCGGCGGGACCGATCACGGGCACGGCAACGTGATGCTCGTGGCGGGCGGCAACGTCGCCGGTGGGCGGGTCCACGGGCGCTGGCCGGGCCTGGCCGCCTCGGCCCTGCACGACGGCGACCTCGCGGTGACCACCGACTACCGCGACGTCGTCGGCGAGATCCTCACCAAGCGCCTCGCCACCCCGAAGCTCGCCTCGGTGTTCCCCGGACACACGCACCGCCCCATCGGCATCGTGCGCTGAGCGCAACCACCGAACGCATCCCCGCGCAGACGTCACTCCCCGCCGGAACCGCCCCCTGCAACCAACGACCTCGGCTCCATGGGTCACCGCGCCGGAACCGCCCCCTATAACCGGCGGCCTCGACGACATGGGTGGGTTCCGCCGAAACCGCCCCCTATAGGCGACGGTTTCGGCGACGTGGGTGTCGCTCGGGTCCCGATCACGGGTCAGGCCGGAGCGGGTCGGGCCGGAGTGGGTCAGGCCGGGACGAGGACCCCGGCAGCGACGAGCCGGGCCACCAGCGCTGTTCCGTCGCCCTGGGACTCGCCACCGAACTGAGCATCGAGCTCTGCCGCCGTGTGCACTCCGCCGTCGAGGAGGGCATCCAGCACGTCGAGGTCGGGTGATGCCTCCAGGAGGACGTCGACGCCTCGGCCCTGCAGGCGCACACCGTCGGAGGCGTCGGTCCGTCGCAGCCGAAGGTGTCGTCGGAGGCGCACCGGGGTGTCGGGGGTGAGGTCGCGGGCGGCCGCCGCCTGGGCCAGGGGCCGCACGGGTTCGGGCCGGCCGGTGTCGTCGGCGCGGGCGTCCATGAGGGCGGCGAGGTCGTCGTCGTCGAGGTGCTCGATCGCCTCGATGAGCGCGGTCCGCACGGCGGCGGTGTCGGCGGCGATCGTGTCGGCGTCACCGACCTGCACGCCGAGGTCGAGCGGACGGCGCAGATCGTCCGCCTGTGCGAGGGCTCGGCGCATCATCTCCGTGGCGAGGTGGTGGCGGGTCCACACGTGGATGCCCAGGGTGAGGTGCGCGCTGACGCCGCCGAGCGCCCGCGCGGAGTGGAGGTATCCGCGCGGCAGGTAGAGGCAGTCGCCGGGTCGGAGGACGACGTCGAGGACGGCATCGCCCTCGGCGGCGGTCGCCACCTGCTCACGGCGCCCGCCGGAGTCCCACGGCTCGTCGCGCATCGGCCAGGTGAGGACCGGTTCGTGGATGATCCACCGCTTCTCACCGGCCAGTTGCAGCACGAACACGTCGTGCACGTCGTAGTGCGCCGAGAACCCTTGCGACTGCGGCGGAGTCACGTAGGCGTTGGCCTGGACCGGGTGACCCAGCTCACCCGCGAGGGCCGCGGTGAACTCGGCGATCGGTGCCCAGGTGCGGTGCAGTGCCTGCAGGACGAGCGTGGATCCGTCGGCGAAGAGGTGCGCCAGGCGCGCGTCGCTGACTTGGTCGGCGATGGCCGCGCCCACCCCGCCACCGGCGGTGAAGGACCGGTCGGGCAGCGTCGACCCGTTCTTGGCGACCCGGAGGAACGGGGTGCGCAGGCCGCGGGTGCTCAGGAGTTCGTCGATGCCGGCCAGGTCGAGGAGATCGTCGTAGCCGGGGCCGTCGTACAGCCACGGCGCGCGCCCCCATGCCGCCTCGAAACCGGGGAGGTCTGCACCGACGACACGGGCGAGTGCCGAGGTGACGGCACTCGCCCGTGGCGTGCGGTGGTGTTGCTGGGTCACGGTGGGTCAGGCGGGAACGCCGGCGCCGGAGTCGGCACCGCCGTCGCCGGTGGGGTTGGCCCCACCGTCGGCGCCACCATCGGCACCGCCGTCAGCGCCACCGTCGGCGTCGGCGCCCTTGTCGGCACCCGCACCCTGGTCGGCGCCACCATCGGCACCGCCGTCGGCACCGGAGTCCGCGCCACCATCGGCGCCGCCGTCCGCGCCACCATCGGCACCGCCGTCGGCGCCGACGTCACCCTGGGCCTGGGGCGAGCCGGCGGTGAGGCCGGTGGCCGGGGCCTGTGCGCCGGAGTCCGCGCCGCCGTCGGCGCCGCCGTCACCCACGGGGTTGGTCGTCGTGTCGCTCATCGCTGCTCCTGGGGGATCGAGTGGCCGAGGGCCACGATGTCAGGCGGTCACCGCCGTGGTGGCGGGCCGTCGTGGTCTGTCTATCGCACTCGCGGGGTTGTCGCACCCGCTGGGATCAGAGGTTCGGAAACCACAGGCCGATCTCGCGGTCGGCCGACTCCGGTGAGTCCGAACCGTGGACGATGTTCTTCTGCACCTTCTCGCCCCAGTCGCGGCCGAGGTCGCCGCGGATGGTGCCGGGGGCGGCGGTCGTCGGGTCGGTGGCGCCCGCGAGCGCGCGGAAGCCCTCGATGCAGCGTTCGCCCTCGATGACGACGGCGGTGACGGGACCGGAGCTCATGAACTCCACGAGCGGCTCGTAGAACGGCTTGCCCTCGTGCTCGGCGTAGTGCTGGGCGAGGAGCTCGCGGCCGGGGGTGAGCACCTGCAGGGCGGCGAGGGTGTATCCCTTGGCCTCGACGCGGCGGAGCACCTCTCCGGTGAGGCCGCGGGCGTATCCGTCGGGCTTGACGAGGACGAGTGAGCGTTCGGTCATGGCCTCACCCTATCCAGCCGTCGCACCCGCCGTTCCTGCCGGTCGTGGCCCCGCGGCGGGTGCTTCACGCGCTCAGGCGGTCTCGGCGCGAGCCGCCTCGCGGCGGGCAGTGAGGAGGTCCATCTTGAACCCCTGGACCAGGGCGGTGACCCACAGGGCCATGAAGATGCCGGCGACCAGGACGATAACGGGCGCGATGACGGCGCTGGCGAACATCGCGATCTGCACGACCCACCCGAGCGTGACACCGAACGGCCGCCGCAGGAGTGCCGCGGCCACGATCGAGGCGAGCGCCAGGCCGAACCCGGAGGCGAGGAAGACACCGGCCCGGGGGTCGTCCTGCGCCGAGGCGAGGCCCCACACGGCCAGGGCGCCGAAGACGATGACGGGCACCTGACTCCCGAGGACGATCGCTCCCAGCCGCCGCTGCATCGGACCGAGCATGCCGTGGAAGGGGAGAGACGTGGCCATGTCCGCCAGCCTACTGGGAGCGCCGCCCCTGCCGGATTCCCCGTGCGGGAGACCAGCTCCGGCCCGTGCTTGCCGAACCCCCTCCCACGGGAAGGCGCCCCGAGGCGCTCGATCCCGCCGGTCGTGTCGATGACCCCGCGAAACCGACGCGGCGGTCGCGAAGTCGAGGTCAGAAGGGCGGCGGACCGGGATCTCCGCCCGTTCACGGTGTCGGATCTCCGGCTGCGGCTGCCCTCCTGACTCTGGAAGCGATGGAGGTGCCGGGCGACCCCGCATCCGCCGGTGAGTCAGCAGGATTCGCTGCATCAGCGGACGAGGCAGCATTCGCCGGCAGCGCAGCGTCAGCGGGCGGCACAGCATCAACGAGCGGCACACCATCAACGAGCGGAGCAGCGTCAGTGGACATTGCCGCCTCAGTAGGTGGCGCTGCGTCGACGTCGGCCCCTGCCTCTGCCTCTGCCTCTGCCCGGGTCTGGGGTCCGAGGCGCCGGCGTCCCCGAACGCGCAACGGGAGAGGTTCGGAGGTCACCGAGTCCGCAGGCTCGCCGGGTCCAGGGTCGACGGCGCCGCCGATGCCCCTGCCGGCGCCGCCACCACTGCCGCCCATGCCACTGCCGTCCCTGCCACTGCCGCCACCGCCACCGCCGTCGTGGCCGCGTCCGTCGTGGCCGCGTCCGCCGTCGTGGTCATCGCCGTCCCAGTCGTCGTCGGGGTGGGGGTCGTCGTCGAGGTCTGCGTGCTCCATCTGGCGGCTGGCGAGGAAGGACCGCAACGCGCGCCAGTTCTCATCGCGGGTGGGGGTCGGGTCGCGGTGATCGAAGGGGTCGTGACGTAGCTGCGCCCGGTGCCGGTGGTCCAGGTGATCGACCCGTGCACCTCCGGCTCACGCCGACTGGACCACCGCTTGGTCGTCTTGTGGTTGTGCCCCCGGCGATTCTTGGCCGACGCGTTCGACTCACTACTGGCCCCGCCCTCGGCGTAGTCGACGTCATGATCGGTATCGCAGAGCGCCGCCGGTCGCATGCTGCCCGGAACCCGAGAGTGCCGATCCCGCGCGAAGACCCGCTCGCGCAACTCGCCGGTGATCGCATACCCCTCCCGCGACACATCGGCCATGTACCCTGTCGCCGGATCGGTCACGATCCGCCGCCACGTCGATCCCGCCCGATACGCGATATCCCGCACCATCAACGCCGGCACATGGCACTCCCGACCACCCACGGTGATCGCACCGGGCTCGTGACTGACCCCGACCAGACTGGCCGCCGAGATCGTCACGTCCACCCGCGCCGGCGGGAGCGCACCGGCGAACGTCGCATACCCGGCAGCAGCCTCTGCCGGCAGCCCCTCGCCCAGGTCGCCGTACTGCAACAGATCCAGCGCCACATCACTGCGCAGATGCGCCAACGTCCGCGCATCACCCTCGCGACGCAACCGCCGCACGATGGACTCCACCCGATGCGTGGCCGCCGCGACCCGCGCCGCATCCCCAGTCACCGTCAGACTGCCGTCCGCGTCCGCAGAGATCACCGACCACAGATCGCGCCGATCGACCGCCTCGCGATGCCGCGCCGCGGCCGTCGTGGCCGCAGCCACCGCCCGACCCAACCGCCAGGAGAACACGCTCTGCGGCACCGCGAGCCCACCCTCGTCACCGGGACCGTCCTCGGTCGGGGCCTGCCACGGCGCCAGGACAGCCTCCACCACCCCACGCATCCGATGCGCATCGACCGCCGCCGTCTTGTCGAGCACCTGCAGCACCCGACTCCACGACAACCGTCCCGCCGCCAGCGCCTGCCGCGTCGCGGCGTGTCGTTCGTCCTTGCGCGCGAGATCGACCCGGGTCTCCACGGCCCGCCGCCCCAACCCGGTCGCCAGGACGACCTCGTCGACCACCGCCTCCCGGGCCCCGGTCACCGCCAACCTCCGCGCGCCGGAGGAGGCATCCGGACCCGACGCCACCACCGCAGCCCCCTCCCGGCGGCGGGCCAACTCGTCGACCACCGACACACTCCGCGCGGCCAACCACGCACTGATCCGCTCGATCGTCTCGACCTCACCCAGCAACTCGTCATCACTCAAGTCGGCGAACACCGACGCCGGTACCGGCCCGCCCACGCCCCACTCCTCAGGCGCACTCAGCACCGCGGGAGAAGACGTTGACCACATGACAATGCACCCTTTCATAGCTGTTCGACACACGAGCAATCATACGCCAGTTCGACACTGTCCACCGAGACTCAACCCCCTCTGTGGACGACCCCACCACGCCGCGGACGAACCGATTCCGAGCCGCAGTGAGACCGTGCGACACACCCTGCCCTCGACCACCGACAACCCTTCGAGGCGCGCTATCTCAACGACCTATTGACAACATTCTGTTGACAACACCCCGTTGCCGTGCTCGAGTGAGTGCATGCACTCCCCTGAATCAGCCGAGCAGGACCGCGTCGTGGCGGCCCGCGACCGGCTCCTGACAGCCGGGGCCGCCGACCTGCCGCACCGCCCCTGGCAGCATCCGAACGAGCCGCCGGACGACGTGACGCTGCTGCGTTTCGCCTTGTCGCGAGCCTCGGGGCAGGTGGGGCACGCGTCCCGCGAGGAGTTGGCCGCAGCACTGGTGTTGCTCGAGGGTGCGCGCGCCGATCTCGACGCCCTGGAGACGGCCCTGTTGTTCACTGCCCGAGCGGAGGGCATGACGTGGCCCGAGATCGCCGACCTGCTCGGGCTCCGCTCACCGCAGGCCGCGCAGCAACGCCTCCAGCGGGTCTCCACACGCCTGCCGGGCTCCACCGACACCTCGACCCCGAGGGACGCCGGCCGGTGAGCGGCTCCTCGCCCGAGGTGGTCGTGTTGCAGGCGGTCCGTCTGGCCGGACTGGCCGACCGCGACGCCCTGCTGGATCGGGCCCTGATCCGCGAGGACACCCTCGCGGCGATCCTGGTGCGCGCCGAGCAGGACGGGTGGATCGAGCCGCTCTCCTTCGCCGACCTGCGCGGATTCACCGTCACCGAGACCGGCCAGGCCCGATTGGCCACCCTGCTGGCCACCGACGTCGCCGACGCGGCATCCACCGAGGCATTGACCTCCGCGCTGGCCGCGTTCGAACCCGTCAACGCGCGGTTCCTCCGGGTCGTCTCCACGTGGCAGCTGCGCTCCAGCTCCGGCGACGAGCACGGATACACCGGTGCCGACACCGGCGCGGTCGAGGAACTGCTCGCCCGACTCACCGACCTGGGAGCCGACCTGCGCACAGCCCTGTCCGGGGCGATCACGGCGCTGCCCCGGTTCGGGCGCTATCCGGCGCAGTACGACGCCGCCGTCGCGAAGGCCCGCGTCGACGGCCTGCGGTGGGTCACCGGGGTCGGGATCCTGTCGTGCCACGTCGTCTGGGCCGAACTGCACCAGGACCTGCTGTTCAGCCTCAGCCGCGAGCGCACCGACCCGGCAGGCACGAACGCCGGCGCCTCGCCATCAGCACCCGCACCCTGTACCTCGTGCGTCACGGCGCCGCCGACGCCCTCGGAACCCTCACCGACGAGGGCCGCGAGCAGAGCCGACGCCTGGGTCTGCGCCTGGCCGAGGTCCCCTTCGACGCGATCTGGCACTCACCCCTGCCGCGGGCCGTGGAGTCCGCCGAGATCATCGCCCGGAGGCACCCCGGCGTCCTGCTGGACGAGGCTCCCGAACTGGTCGATCACATCCCCCACGTCCCACCCGCGACCGCGAGGTCCGGGGCGTGGGTCGGGTTCTTCGACGGCTACTCCACCCGGGAGGCGGAGGCCGGAGCGCGCACGGCGGCGTCCTCGGTCCGCCGCTTCGCCCACTCTCCGGGGCCGGGGCGCCGGTCGACCCGCGAGTTGCTCGTCACCCACGCCTACCCCGTGGCCTGGCTCGTCCGTCACGTGCTGGGCGCGCCGCCGGCCGCCTGGATGTCCCTGGCAGGCATCGCCAACACCGGCCTGACGATCGTCGACCTCCCCGAGGGCGAGCTCGCCTCGATCCGGTGTGTCAACGACGTGAGCCACCTCGACGCACCCGACCCCACCCCGCTGCCGGGTTGATCGTGAACGTCATCCCCCTCGACGACGCCACCCCGGCGACCTCCGGCGGCAAGGCGGCCACCCTGGCCACCCTCCGGCAGGCCGGCATCACCGTCCCCGACGGCTTCGTCATCACCACGGACGCCTACCGGGATCATGCGGCCGCCCCCTCGACCGCCGACGTGCGGCAGAGGGCCCCCGCCCTCCGCCCACCGAGCGCCGAACTCCTCGACGAGATCGACGCAGCCCTGACAGACCTGTTCGGCGCCCCCGACGCCGGGCACGTGGCGGTGCGCTCCTCGGCCATCGGTGAGGACACCCCGTCGGCCTCGGCCGCCGGACAACACGAGACGGTCCTCGCCGTCCGCGGCACCCGCGCCGTCGCCGACGCCGTCACCCGGTGCTGGGCGTCGCTGTGGAACGAGCGGGCGATCGCCTACCGCCGGGCCCACCCCGCGCCCGCCGAGTCCCCCGCCATGGCCGTGCTGGTCCAGCGCCTCGTCGACGCCGAGGTCTCCGGCGTCGCGTTCACCACCGACCCACGGATCGTCGAGGCGACGCCCGGTCTCGGAGAGGCGCTCGTCGGCGGCCGCATCACCCCCGATTCCTGGAGGATCGAGCGGGGCCGCGTCATCGACCACCGACCGGGCGTCCTCACGACCCGCACCGACCGCCGGGGCGACCACCTCGTCGACCTCCCGGCTCCCCCGCGCCTCGGACCGTGCCTGTCGACCGCCGACGTCCTCGCCGTCGACGCGGCGGCACGACGAGCCCAGGACGTCCTCGGTCACCCCGTGGATCTCGAATGGGCCCTCGCCGGAGGACGGGTGCGCGTCCTGCAGGCCCGACCCATCACCGCCTCACCGGTCCCGACGTCGACGCGCCCCGTCATCGACGAACCCGACGAACCCGACGGACCCGACGAGCCCGGCGACCGGTCTACGACGATCCTGTGGGGAGCGGGCGCAGCCGCCGGACGGGCCCACGGCCCCGCGCGGATCGTCCACGGTCCCACCGACTTCGCCTGCGTCCGAGCCGGGGACATCCTCATCTGCCGGACCACCGACCCCGCCTGGACACCCCTCTTCCGCATCGCAGCGGGAGTGGTCACCGAGACCGGAGGAGTGCTGTCCCACGCGGCCATCGTCGCCCGGGAGCTCGGCATCCCCGCCGTCCTCGCCGTCCCGGGCGTGACCACCACGATCGAGGACGGGGACACGATCTCCCTGGACGGGGCGACCGGCCGGATCGACCGTCAGGCACGCCCCTGAACCTCACCCTGCGGTCGCCGTTCAGCCGAACGGACGGCGCCTCACACGTCGGTGACGCCCAGGAGCATCCGGACCTCACCAGCGGTGATGACCGACCCGGTGGCGACGACTCCCCCGATGACCCCGCCGCTGTCGCCGGAGTCGGCGAGTTCGGCTGCGGCGTCGAGGGCGTCGGGCAGGTCGCGGATCACGTGGACGCGGTGTTCACCGAAGATGTCGGCGGCCAGCTCGCCCAGGCGGGCCGGAGCCATGCCCCGCGCCGACGTCGAGCGGGTGACGACGATCTCGTCGAACACCGACTCCAGCTCCTCGAGGATCCCCTCGGCGTCCTTGTCGGCCATGACCGCCATGACCCCGATGATCCGGCCGAACGTGAAGGAGTCCATGAGGGCCGCGGCCAGGCTGCGGGCTCCCGCGGGGTTGTGGGCGGAGTCCACGATGACGGTCGGCGACCGGCGCACGATCTCGAGCCGCCCCGGTGAGGAGACCCGGCCGAACGCCTCACGCACCAGCTCGGGGTCGAGCCCCTCGTTCCCCCCGCCGAGCAGCGCCTCGACGGCGGCGACGGCCAGCAGCGCGTTGTGGGCCTGGTGCTCGCCGTGCAGCGGGATCATGACGTCGGAGTACTCCCGCGCCAGACCGCGCAGCGTCACGAGCTGTCCGCCGACGGCGAGTTCGCGGGAGACGACCTCGATGTCGCGCCCTTCGTACGCGGCGCTGACGCCCAGCTCCTCCACGCGGGCCGTGATCACCTCGGCCGCATCCGGCTCCTGACCGGCGACGACGGCGATGCAGTCGGGCGTGAGGATGCCCGCCTTGTTCTCGGCGATCCCGGCGATGTCGTTGCCGAGGTAGGCCTCGTGGTCGACGGCGATCGGCGTGATGACGCACACCGACCCGTCGGCGGCGTTGGTGGCGTCCCAGGTCCCGCCCAAGCCGACCTCGACGATCATCACGTCGACGGGGGCGTCGGCGAACGCCGCGAAGGCCATGACGACGAGTACCTCGAAGAACGACAGCCTCGGCCCGCCCTCGGCCTGGGAGCGCGCGTCGATCATCTCGACGTAGGGGATGACGTCGTCGTAGGTCTCGACGAACCGCCGCGCCTCGATCGGCCTGCCCGACAGCACGATCCGTTCGGTGATGTCGTGAAGGTGCGGGGAGGTGAACCGGCCGGTCGACAGGCCGGTCTCCATGGCGAGGGTCTCGATCATCCGCGCGGTGGAGGTCTTGCCGTTGGTGCCGGCGATGTGGATGATCGGCGCGTTCCGCTCGGGCGAGCCGAGCAGGTGCAGGACGTCCGCGACCCGGTCGAGCGTGGGGTCGATGTCGTGCTCGGGGGCGCGGGCGAGGATGGCCTCCTCCACCTCCCGCAGGCGGCGGCGGGCCTCCAGCGCCTCGCTCGCCTCGCGTCGGGGGTCGGGTCGTTCGATCATGCTGAACCCACGCTCTCCTCGCCGGTCCCCGACGCCCGGCCCTCGGCCGGCCCGGGGTCGGCGAAATCGTGCCGCATCCAGATGAGATCCGGTAGTCCGCTCTGCGCCTCGCGGTGATCCTCGACGTAGCCGTGCGAGCGCGCGAAGTCGTACGCGGCGGCGTTGCCGTCGGTGAAGGAGAGGTACACGCTGTCGTGCCCCTCGGACGCGCGCTCGTACACCGCCTCGAGCAGCCGGCCACCGACGCCCTGCCCCTGTGCCTCGTCCAGCACGTAGATCTTCCACACGATGAGGCGGCCCTCGTGCGTCCCGTAGGAGGCCATGCCCACGATCCGGCCCCCGCGGTCGGCGACGAAGGTGCGCCGGCCGCGGATCGCCGGGATGTTGGCGTCCTTGGTCCACCACTTTGCGAGGAACAGCTCGAGCAGTTCGGGCGGGAGGATCGAGGTGTAGGTGGTCTGCCACGTCGTCCGGCCGACGTTGACGACGCCCTCGAGGTCGTCCCCGATGGCGGGGCGGACGACGATGGGGGTCGCGCCGGACGCGGACTGCGCCCCGGGCCGTGTCCCACTCACAGCTTCTCCAGGATGATCCGTACCGGTGTGCCGTCGCCGACTGTGGCCTCGACCCCGCGCCCGGGCAGGGCGTCGAGGTCGGCGGCCGAACCGAACTGGGTGGCGAGGGTCTCGGTGACGATGAGCGCCTGGTGCGCCACCGTCGCCTCCCACACCTCGGTGCCGCCGAGCACCGTGAGGGAGATGCGGTCGGAGACCTCGAGGCCGGCGTCGCGACGGGCCTGCTGGACGGCGCGGACGATGTCGCGGGCCAACCCCTCGGCGGCGAGCTCGGGGGTGACCTCGGTGTCGAGGACGACGAACCCGCCTCCGGGCAGCACCGCGGTGGCGTGCGTCTCGGCGCGACCGGAGTCGGCCACGACGGTCTCCAGGGAGTACTCGCCCTCGGCCAGCTCGATGCCGGCGCAGGTGACGACCTCGCCGTCCACGCTCCAGTCGCCGGTCTTGCTGCCCTTGATGACGGTCTGGACCTGCTTGCCCAGTCGGGGGCCGGCGGCGCGGGCGTTGACGGTGAGGCGCTGCTCGACGCCGAACTCCGCCGAGTCGGCACCGGAGAGTTCGACGACGTCGACGCGCTTGACGTTGACCTCGTCGGCGATGATCCCGGTGAACGGGGTGAGCGTGTCCGCACCCTCGGTGACGACGATGAGCTCGGCCAGCGGAAGCCTGGTCCGCAGCCCGCCGGCCTTGCGAAGGCTGGAGGTCACCGAGCAGATGTCGCGGGCCCGGTCCATCGCCACGACGAGTTCGTGGTCGGCGGGCAGGTCGTCGGCGACGGGCCAGTCGGTGAGGTGCACCGAGCGGCCGCCGGTGAGTCCGCGCCAGACCTCCTCGGTGGTCAGCGGCAGCAACGGGGCCGCCACCCGGCAGAGCACCTCCAGCGTCGTGTACAGCGTGTCGAAGGCGTGGGTCGCCTCCTCGGTGTCGGCGCCGGCGGTGTCCCAGAACCGGTCCCGGCTGCGGCGCACGTACCAGTTGGTGAGCACGTCGAGGAAGCCTCGGATCTGGTCGCAGGCGCCGGCGATGTCGTCGACATCGAGCGCGGCGGTGACGCCCTCGACGAGCTCGCGCAGCTTGGCCAGCAGGTAGCGGTCGAGAACGTGCGTCGAGGCCGTGGACCACTTGGCGTCGTACCCGGCGCCCTCGTTCGCCGCGTTGGCGTAGAGGGTGAAGAAGTACCACGTCGACCACAGCGGCAGCAGCGCCTGCCGGACGCCTTCGCGGATGCCCTGCTCGGTGACCACGAGGTTGCCGCCGCGCAGGATCGGGCTGCTCATGAGGAACCAGCGCATCGCGTCGGCGCCGTCGCGGTCGAAGACCTCGCGCACGTCGGGGTAGTTGCGCAGCGACTTGCTCATCTTCTGGCCGTCGTTGCCCAGCACGATGCCGTGGCTGATGCACGTACGGAACGCGGGCCGGTCGAACAGCGCCGAGGCCATGACGTGCATCGTGTAGAACCAGCCGCGGGTCTGCCCGATGTACTCGACGATGAAGTCGCCCGGGAAGTGGTGCTCGAACCACTCGGCGTTCTCGAAGGGGTAGTGCACCTGCGCGAAGCTCATCGAGCCCGACTCGAACCAGCAGTCGAGGACGTCGGTGACGCGGCGCATGGTGCTCTTGCCCGTCGGGTCGTCGGGGTTGGGCCGGGTCAGCTCGTCGACGAACGGGCGGTGCAGGTCGGTGACCTCGACGCCGAAGTCGCGCTCGAGCTCGGCGAAGGAGCCGTAGACGTCGACGCGCGGGTAGGCGGGGTCGTCGGACTTCCACACCGGGATCGGGCTGCCCCAGAACCGGTTTCGGCTGATCGACCAGTCGCGGGTGTTCTCCAGCCACCTGCCGAACTGGCCGTCCTTGACGTGCTCGGGCACCCAGGTGATCTCCTGGTTGAGCTCGAGCATGCGGTCGCGGATCTTCGTGGTGGAGACGAACCAGCTGCTCACGCCCTTGTAGATGAGCGGCTGACGACACCGCCAGCAGTGCGGGTAGGAGTGCGTGTAGGACTCCCGCCGCACGAGCACGGTGCCGCCGGTGGTCGTCCCGACCTCGCCCTCGGCGCCGTCCGCGTCGAGGCGCGTGCGGGCCTTGAGGTGGTCGAGGATCGGGCCGTTGGCGTCGAAGACGAGCATGTCGACGTAGTCGTCCACCGGCGCGGTGAAGCGTCCGTCGATGCCGACGGGCATGACCGCCTCGATGTCTTCCCGGTCGGTGACGATCTTGTCGTCCTCACCGAAGGCGCCGGCGGTGTGCACCAGGCCCGTACCGTCGGTGGTGGTGACGAACTCGGCCGGCACGAGCCGGAACGCGTTCTCGTGACCGAGGTAGTACCCGAACGGCGGCGTGTACTCGTACCCGACGAGGTCGGCGCCCGTGTACCGAGCCACGATCCGCGCCGAGACGTCGCCCTTGGACTCCCCGTCAGCTCCTTGGCGTAGGCCTGCGCCCGCTCGGCGCCGAAGAGGTAGCGCTCGGTCGTGCCGGTGGGCACGTCGGACTCGACGACGACGTAGTCCAGCTCGGGCCCGACCATGATCGCGAGGTTGCTCGGCAGGGTCCACGGCGTCGTCGTCCAGATCGTGGCGAGGACGCCGGTCAGGCCGAGCGGGTCGGACCCGTCGGCCTTGGTGCCCAGGCGCAGACCCACGGTGCAGGCGGGGTCGTTGCGGTCCTGGTAGACGTCGTCGTCCATGCGCAGTTCGTGGTTGGACAGGGGCGTCTCGTCGTTCCAGCAGTACGGCAGGACGCGGAACCCCTCGTACGCGAGGCCCTTCTCGTGCAGCTGCTTGAACGCCCAGATGACGCTCTCCATGTACTCCGGCTCGAGCGTCTTGTAGTCGTTGTCGAAGTCGACCCACCGCGCCTGGCGGGTGACGTAGTCGCGCCACTCGTCGGTGTAGCGCAGCACGGACTCGCGGCAGGCGGCGTTGAACTTCTCGATGCCGAGCTCGCGGATCTCGTCGGTGGTCTTGATGCCGAGCTGGCTCATGGCCTCGAGCTCGGCGGGCAGCCCGTGGGTGTCCCACCCGAACCGGCGCTCGACGCGGCGTCCGCGCATCGTCTGGTAGCGGGGGACGACGTCCTTGACGTAGCCGGTCAGCAGGTGACCGTAGTGCGGCAGGCCGTTGGCGAAGGGCGGGCCGTCGTAGAAGACGAACTCGTTGCTTCCGTTCTCGCCGGCGTCGCGGTTCTCGACGCTCGCGCGGAAGGTGTCGTCGGCGGCCCAGTAGTCCAGGATCCGCGTCTCGATGTCGGGAAAGCGGGGGAGGCGGGGACGGCGCTGGTGACGCCGAACGCGGCGCCTGGTGCGGCGTCGGTGGTGCCGGTGGCGGTCTGGGGGTAGCTCATCGCCGGGACGTGCCTCTCGATCGTTTCGGATCCGGTCGCTGACCGGTCGGAACACGAGGACGAGCATCGGACGCATCCTGCGCGCCGGTTCCCGCGGTACCACCTCGCTTGCACCCCCACGCGCGCCTGACCTGCGCTCGCGGGCGATGCCGCTTCGTTCGGGCTGTGACGGGCCCTGCCCGTCCGGTTCTACTGAGTGCCGACCTGTGAAGGGTGACGCCGTTCTTCCGGAGGCTCGCCGGTGATGGCCGGGTCGATGCCGATGGGAGTCATCCTACCCGGCGGGTCAGGCGCCGACCACCGGCCGAGCCGGGAGTGACCCCTGTCGCGATCCTCACCGACCCCGAGACCGGCATCCACACGCTCGGGCATAGTGGTCGGGTGAGCGCTCTGTCCTCGTCCCTGCCCCTGATCAGCGACCCCGACGTCAAGCGCGTCTATGCGGTCGACGCGAGTTTCGGTGCGGCCGCGCCGGACGACTTCGAGGTCGTCCGGGCCCGCGACGTCGCCGACGTCGTCGAGGTCATGCGACATGCGCACGAGCACGGCGTCCCCGTCGTCCCCCAGGGCGCCCGGACCGGACTCAACGGTGCGGCCGTGGCCACCCAGGGGTGCATCGTCCTCAACACCGAGGCCCTCAAGGAGATCGAGCTCGTCGACCCCGTCGACGGCATCGCCGTGGCCGGGGCCGGCGTCGTCACCGAGGAGCTGAAGAAGGCCGCGCGCGTGGAGGGCATGTTCTTCCCGCCCGACCCCGCGTCGGCGGCGTCCTCGACCCTCGGCGGCAACGTGGCCACCAACGCCGGCGGCTTGTGCTGCATCAAGTACGGAGTCACCGCCGACTACATCCGCGGCCTCGAGGTCGTGCTCCCCGGCGGCGAGACCATCACCACCGGCCGCCGCACCGCCAAGAGCGTCGCCGGGCTGGACCTCACCGGCCTGTTCGTCGGGTCCGAGGGCACCCTCGGGGTCGTCACCAAGGTCATCACGCGGCTCGTCCCGGCACCCGAGGACCCGCTCACCGCGCTCGCCACGTTCCCCGACCTCACCTCGGCGGCCGAGGCCATCATCGCCCTGCGGCGCGACCCCAACCCGCCGTCGCTCATCGAGTTCCTCGACGCGCCGTCGATCGCCGCGATCCAGGCCCTGGCCGACTACGGATTCCCCTCCGACTGCGCCGCCGCGCTGCTCGTCCAGTCCGACCGCCCGGGCCACGTCGGCGAGGACACCCAGCGCTTCGCCGACCTCATGCAGTCCCACGGCGCCGACGAGATCGCCGTCGCCGACGACGCGCAGGAGGCCGACGCCCTGCTCGCCGGCCGACGCGCCCTCAACGCGGCGCTCGAGGCCAAAGGGCCCAACCTCATCGAGGACATGTGCGTCCCCATCCGCGCGCTGCCCCGACTGGTCGAGGAGGGGCGTGAACTCTGCGCCGCACGCGGCGTGGAGGTGACGATGTCCGGCCACGGCGGCGACGGCAACCTCCACCCCTCGATCTTCTTCGACCCCACCGACCCCGACGCGAACGCGCGCGGCCACGCCGCGTTCTCCGACCTGGTGGACCTGTCCATCGCCCTCGGCGGCACCATCTCCGGCGAGCACGGCATCGGCACCATCAAGGCCCCCTACCTGCGGCGTCAGGTGGGCGAGGCGGCCATCGCCCGCATGCGTCAGCTCAAGGCCGTCTTCGACCCCAAGGGCATCTGCAACCCGGGCAAGTCCTACCTGGGCTGAGTGCCCGCGCGCCGCGCGACGTGCCTCCGTTGCGCCGCAGGACACGCGAACTATGCTGGTGGACAACCCCGTCCACCACGCGAAGGACTGCCATGCCTCCCCCCGCCCAGTCCTCCACGGGCGCGACCCGGCCGACATCCTCCACGCGAGCCCGCCATCCCCGCACACCCGAGGCGCTCACCCCTGCCGAGCCGCGCCTCCCGGGGATCGCCGTCGTCATCCCGTGTCACAACTACGCCGAGTTCATCGGCGCGGCGATCACCAGCGTCCTGGATCAGACGCGTCCGTACAGCCAGGTCATCGTCGTCGACGACGGCTCCACCGACGACTCCCTGGACGTCATCCGCCGGTACGCCGACCACCTCGAGATCGTGGCCCAGGAGAACACCGGCCTGCTCGGCGCCTGCCTCGCGGGCCTGGCCCGGGTGCAGGCGGAGTACGTCCACTTCCTCGACGCCGACGACACCGCCGACCCGCACCTGGTCGAGAAGTGCGCTCCGCTGCTCGCGTCGACGCCGGTCAAGCTGCAGTTCCAGTTGGCGGCCATCGACGAGGAGGGCGAGCCCAACGGCTCGGTCTTCCCCAGCTTCGCCGACGGATACGACCGGGCCGCGATGCAGGAGGACAACCGGGTCATCGGCTTCTACCAGTGCCCACCCACCTCGGGCAACGTCTTCCACACCGCGACCCTGCGTGGACTCGGGTTGGAGGCGGAGAACCCGCGGCTGCCCCTGGACGGCGCCGGATGCGCGGTGATGCCCTACCTGGGCGAGATCGTCTCCGTCTCCGAACCGCTCGGCGGGTACCGGGTGCACGGGTCGAGCATGAGCAACACCCAGCTCGCGCCCTCGCCCGAGCAGTGCACCCGCGAGATCGCCGACTTCGAGGCCAACTGGGAGGTCGCCGCCCGCCTCATGGGGCAGTCGGAGCCTCCCTACGGGGAGGCCATGCCGTTGTTCCTCCTCGAACGCCACCAACTCCGACGGGCACTGTCCGGCGGCTCCCCCGACGTCGTCGGCCTGGCGCGCTACCTCGGCCGCCTGCGTCAGTCCAACCTGCCCACGTGGCAGCAGGCCGCCCAGGGCCTCTGGATGACCACGCTGATCACCCCCTCCACCCGGGCCCGCACCCGACTCGTCCATCTGCGACGCAGCGGCGCGGCCCGCCCACAGTGGATGCGACGCCTCGTCCGCCTCGTTCGCCGCTGAGGCCCCCGGGCGCGCCTGCGGCGGTGCAGGAGTGTCGGACCTCTCTGGAACAATGACGCCATGACCAACACCCCCTCCGCAGCCCGCCCCATCCCTGACAAGCCGTCGGTCGACGGCCTCGAGGACCGGTGGGTCGAGGTATGGGCAGACGAGGGTACCTACGTCTTCGATCGTGAGCGGGCCCTGGCCGCGCCGCGCGAGCAGGTCTACGCCATCGACACCCCGCCTCCCACGGCCAGCGGATCCCTGCACGTGGGACACGTGTTCTCCTACACGCACACCGACTGCATGGCCCGCTACAAGCGCATGCGGGGGCTCGAGGTGTTCTACCCGATGGGGTGGGACGACAACGGGTTGCCCACCGAGAAGCGCGTGCAGAACTACTACGGCGTCCGCGGCGACTCCTCGCTGCCGTACGTGCCGAACTACGAGCCCAAGTACCGCGGCGACATGTCGGCCAAGGACGTCAAGGACGCCTCCAAGCAGGAGGCCGTGAGCCGCGCCAACTTCATCGAGTTGTGCGACGAACGCACCGTCGAGGACGAGAAGGCCTTCGAGCGGCTGTGGAAGCGCCTCGGTCTCTCCGTCGACTGGAACATCTCCTACCGCACCATCGACGACCGCAGCCGCGCGGTGTCGCAGAAGGCGTTCCTCGACCACCTGGCCGCGGGCAACGCCTACCAGTCCGAGGCGCCCGGGCTGTGGGACGTCACCTACCAGACGGCCGTCGCGCAGGCCGAGCTCGAGGCCCGCGACTACCCCGGTCACTACCACCGCGTCGCCTTCCACCGGGTCAACGAGGACGGCTCGCGCGGCGAGCCCGTCCACATCGAGACCACCCGCCCCGAGCTGCTGCCCTCGTGCGTCGCGCTCATCGCCCACCCCGACGACGAGCGGTACGCCCCGTTGTTCGGCACCACGGTGACGAGCCCGGTGTTCGGCGTCGAGCTGCCCGTCCTCGCCCACCCCGGTGCCGAGATGGACAAGGGCGCCGGAATCGCCATGTGCTGCACGTTCGGTGACCTCACCGACGTCACGTGGTGGCGCGAGCTGCAACTGCCGATGCGTTCGCTCGTGGGCCGCACCGGACGCATGGTCTCCGAGACCCCCGACTGGCTCTCGGGCGAGGGCGCCGACTTCTACGCCGGGTCGGTCGCCGGAGCCACGACCTTCGCTGCCCGCAAGGCCGTCGTCGAGGCGCTGCAGGCCTCCGGAGACCTCGACGGGGAGCCCAAGGCCACCCAGCGCAAGGCCAACTTCTACGAGCGCGGCGACAAGCCGCTCGAGATCGTCACCAGCCGCCAGTGGTACATCCGCAACGGCGGACGCGACGCGCAGTTGCGCGAGGAGCTCATCGAGCGCGGCACGCAGATCGACTTCCACCCCGACTTCATGCGGGTGCGGTACGAGAACTGGGTGGGCGGCCTCAACGGCGACTGGCTCATCAGCCGCCAGCGGTTCTTCGGCGTCCCGATCCCGCTGTGGTATCCCCTCGACGAGCACGGCGAGCCGGTCTTCGACTCCCCTATCGTCCCGGCGCAGGACGCGCTGCCGATCGACCCCTCGGCCGATGCGCCGGCCGGGTACACCGAGTCCCAGCGCGGCGAGCCCGGCGGGTTCGTCGGCGACCCCGACGTCATGGACACGTGGGCCACGTCCTCACTCACCCCCCAGATCACCACGGGGTGGGGCGGGGAGGCGCTCGGCGGCGACGACGAGCTCTACGCCGCACTCTTCCCGATGGACCTGCGCCCCCAGGGCCAGGACATCATCCGCACGTGGCTCTTCTCCACGGTGGTCCGCGCCCACCACCTCGCGGGCGAGGTGCCGTGGCGCCACGCGGCGATCTCGGGGTGGATCCTCGACCCCGACCGCAAGAAGATGAGCAAGTCCAAGGGCAACGCCGAGACCCCCGAGGGCATGCTCGACCAGCACGGATCCGACGCGGTGCGCTACTGGGCCGCCTCCGCGCGCCTGGGCACCGACGCCGCCTTCGACACCGGCCAGATGAAGGTCGGCCGGCGCCTCGCGATGAAGGTGCTCAACGCGAGCAAGTTCGTCCTCGGGTTCCCCGAGACCCCATCGTCGGGTGCGTCCTGCGGGGCCCAGAACTGCACCCACGACCTGGCGCTCCTCGTCAGCGAGCCGCTGGACCGCGCGATGCTCGCCGCCCTCGCCCAGGTCGTCGTCCAGGCGACCGAGGGGTATGAGAAGTACGACCACACGCGGGCCCTGGAGGTCACCGAGACGTTCTTCTGGACGTTCTGCGACGACTACCTCGAGCTGGTCAAGGCCCGGCCTACGGCGCGGACGACGAGGGTGACGGGTCGGCGTCGGCGCAGACCCAGAGCGCCCGAGCCGCATTGCGTGTCGCGCTCGACGTGCTGCTGCGGCTGTTCGCGCCGGTGCTGCCGTTCGCAACCGAAGAGGTCTGGAGCTGGTGGCGCAGCGGATCGGTACACCGCCAGGTGTGGCCGCAGCCGGAGGAGTGCCGCACCCCCGAGGTGGGCGATGGGCACGGCGCCGAGGCGGCACCCGTCGACATCGACATGCTCCCGTGGGTGGGGCAGGCCCTGGGCGGCATCCGCCGGGCCAAGTCCGACGCCAAGGTCGGCATGCGCGCCACGGTGTCGTCGGTGACCATCGCCGGGCCGGAGGCCGCCTGCGCGGCGATCCGCGCCGCCGAGGCCGACCTGCGCGCCGCCGGTCGCGTCGACGGTGACATCACCTACACGAACGCCGACCACGTCGAGGTCCGCGACGCCGAACTCCTCCCCCGCCGCCCAAGGAGTGAGGCACCGGCCGGTCACCGCAGGCCGGTCAGGGCCGTCAGGGTGGGGCGGCGGTCGCCGGCCCACCCGCGTCGCGCCGCGCGGCGCGCCGCTCGAGCAGGTGGCGTCCGACGAGTGCGTCCGTGCTCGGGCAGGGTCGGCCGTAGAACCACCCCTGGGCGAGGGGACAGCCCAGTTCGAGCAGGGCGATCGCCTGCTGCTCGGTCTCCACGCCCTCGGCGACGATGTCCTCGATCCCGAGGCTGCGCACCAGTGACATGACGGCCGCGAGCTGACGTTCAGCGGCCTCGCTCTCGCCCAGCCCGGCCACGAGCGAGCGGTCGAGCTTGACGCAGTCGACGGGCAGGCGCAGCAGCGTCGCCAGGGAGGCGTACCCGGTTCCGAAGTCGTCGACGCAGAGCCTGATCCCGGCCTCGCGCAGCGCCTCCAGCGTCTCCGCGGTGGCCGGGCCCTCGTCGACGAGTTCGGTCTCGGTCACCTCCAGGCGGAGTCGAGCGGGCGGGAGCCCGGTCGTGGCGAGGGCGTCCCGGACGACTCCGGCGAACCCCGGATCGCGCAGCTGCGCCGGGGAGACGTTGACGAACAGGTCGACCTCGTCCTCCTCCCCCGTCGCCCGCAGGCCGGCCGCCTCTCGGCAGGCGCGGCGCAGCACGGCCTCGCCGAGCGTGGTGATGAGTCCCAACTGCTCGGCCACCGGCACGAAGACGTCGGGCGGGACGTCACCGAGCTGCGGGTCCCGCCAGCGGGCGAGGGCCTCCCGACCGATGAGCGTCCGGTGCTCGGGGCCGCCCATGATCGGTTGCAACACGATGTCGAACGGGTCCGTGCAGGTGACCTGCTCGAGGCGGTCTCCCACCTCGGCCCGCGTGCGCAACCGCAGGGCGAGGGCGTCGTCGAACACGACGTGACCGCCGCAGCCACGCTGCTTGGACTCGTACATCGCCGCATCCGCACGACCGAGCAGTTCCTCGGTCGTGCACCGGTCGTCCGGACCGGCCAGGGCCAGACCCATCGCCGGTGTCATGGCGTGGACGCGCCCGGGTATGATCCGTAATGGCGCGTCGAACGCGCTCCGCACCCGCTCGGCCAGCGAGACCGCCCCGGCGGTGTCCTCGGTCGAGGAGACGACGACGAACTCGTCGCCACCGTGCCGCGCCACGATCTCCCGGGGGTGCAACACCGCAGGGAGGCGCGTCGCGATGTCACGCAGCACCGTGTCTCCCGCGTGGTGTCCCCAGGTGTCGTTGACGCGCTTGAAGTCGTTGCAGTCGAGGAAGAGCACGACGGTGAAGCGGCCGGTCACGGCATCACGGATCAACCGGTCCTCGAGCGCGTCGAGCAGGGCGGCCCGGTTGAGCAGCCCGGTGAGCAGGTCGTGGGTGGCGCGGTGGTGGCTGTCGGCCTCTGCCCGGGAGAGCGCGGAGACCGTGGTGGACAGCGCCAGAACACCAGCGACACCAGCACGGTGATCATCAGGGTGCGCACCATCGTGTCCCAGGCGTCCACGTCGGGGACGGCGCTGGAGAGGATCACGGGAAAGACCGTGAGGAGGATCATCGTCGAGCGATCGCCGGTGAACCTCGGCGCGATCCGGCGGGGCGCCGGGCTGAGTTCGCGCAGCCGGGGATGCACGAACGCGACCGCCAGCGCGAAGTGGGCCAGGAGGTAGGCCGCCTCGAGCACGGGGATGTCGTAGGCCTGCTGCGCCGTCGTCTCGACGACCGCGTAGGCCGTGTCCACGACCAGCCACACCGCCATCGCCGACATGAACCACACCAGGGGTGGCGTCACCCGGCCGAGGCGACGGCCGAGTTGCGCCGCGAGGGTGAGGATCACGATGTCCAGCGGCGGGTAGAGCGACCAGACGATGCCCGTGGCGAGATCCTCCACCGTTGCCCAACGGGGCGAGGATCGTCACCCACAGCGCCAGCGCCGCGCCCGTACACGAGGCCGCGGTCGCGGCCAGGGTGCCCCGATCCGTCGTCCCGCCGTAGGTGCACATGAGCGCGAGCCACAGGATGAGGAAGCCGTACCCCGACAGGAACATCGCGTCGGAGTACTCCATCGGGCCGATCCGTACCGGCACCAGTGCGTCGAACGCCGTGGCGACGAAGAACAGCCCCGCGGCGCCGGCGGCGAACCACACCCGCCGCGGTCGCACACGGCGGATCACCGGGCCGAGTGCCATCCCCAGCAGGAGGACGGCCGTGAGGACCATGTGCGCGGAGGCACCCGACCCGAACGGGTCGGCCAGGTACCAGATCGCCACCCCGGCCACCACAGAGAAGGCGACCCCGAGAAGAAGGGGCCACCCCCTCCGCCGGGGCACGGGCGGCACTCAGATCGTCAGCACGCGTGGGGAGGCCAGGACCTCATCCCCCGGCACCGGCGCGCCCAGGAGGAAGCCCTGGGCCCAACCGAATCCGAGTTCGGTGGCCTGCCGGAGCTGATCGGGGTCTCGATCCCCGCCACCACGGCGGGGAGGCCCGCGTCGTGCACGGCGGTGACGATCGCGGACAGTCGGTCGGAGTCACCCTCGGCGATCTCGCGCGGGTGGAGCTTGACGATGTCGACCCGGGCGTCGGTCAGGGCGGGAAGCAGATCGAGGTCGTCGACGGTGAACCCGTCCAGACAGAACGTGATCTCCTGCTCCTGCAGCGCGACCAGCCGCGCGAACGCGCCCGAGTCCGCGCCCTGCAGACGGCGGAACGTCGCGGTCGAGATGTCCACGAGGAGACGGTCACCGGCGACGCCGCCGGCCTCGAGCTCCTCGAGCACCTCGGTGTGGAACCCCTCGGAGCAGACGAACTCCCCCGACAGGTTGACCGAGAGGATGAGCCTGCGCAGATCCTCCTCCTGCTGCAGACGGCTCAACTGCTGCACCGACTGCCGGAGGATCCAGCGGTCGACCTCCGCCATGCACCCGGAGTCGCGGACGGCGTCGAAGAAAGGGCCGGGCGTGGTGGCGCCGGCGTCACCGGCCAGCCGGGCGAGCGCCTCGACTCCCTGGAGCGCGCCCGTCCCCAGGTTGTAGAAGGGCTGGAAATGCGCGACCAGGCCGTCGGCGGCGACGTCTTCCCCCGCGGGTCGGGTCGCCGACATGGACAGAGTCTGATCCGTCACCGTGTCACCTGTGGTTCCCCCGGATCGTGGAGGGCTTCGGGCTACGCGGCGTCCGGGACGGACGCTGCGGTGGACTGCTCGTAGTTGACCGGTGACATCATGCCAGCCGCGCTATGCCGGCGTTGGTGGTTGTAGAATCCGTAGGCCCAGTCGATGACCAGGGCCCGGGCCTGGGCTCGGGTGTCGAACGCCTGCCGGGACAGGACCTCCCACTCCAGGGAGGAGAAGAACGCCTCGGCGGCGGCGTTGTCGAAGCACGACCCGACCCGGCCCATCGACTGGCGGATCCCGAGGTCGGCGCAGAGCCGGGTGAACGAGGTCGCCGTGTAGGTCGAGCCCCGGTCGGTGTGGAAGATGACCCGGTCGGACTCGTCCTCGCGCCAGATCGCCTCCTTGCCGCCGCGAGCGGTCACGGCCATCTGGATCGCCGCGCACGCCAGGTCAGCGTCGGGGTGGGCACTGGTGGCCGCGCCGAGCAACCGGCGCGAGTACAGGTCGATCACGGTGGCCAGGTACAGCTTGCCCTCGGCCGTGGGGATCTCGGTGATGTCGCCGACCCACTTGCAGTTCGGCGCCGGCGCGGTGAAGTTGCGACGCACCAGGTCCGGGAACTTGGGTGCGGTCTTGTCCTGCCTGGTCAGGCCGCTGCGCCGCTTGATGACGCGGGCGACCAGGCCTTGGCGGCGCATCGACTCGGCGACCGTCTTCTCGCTGATCTGCCAGCCAGCCTCGCGCAGGTCGGCGTGCAAGCGCGGTGAGCCGTGCAGGCCCTTGGCGTTCTTGAACGCGACGCGCACCGCGCGGTCGACGGTGTCGCGGCGGCGGTCGGTGTCGGTGAACAGCCCGCTGGCAGCGCCGGGACCGTCGGCGCGCTTGATCCACTTGTAGAACCACGCTTCGGAGACTCCGAGCAGCGAGCAGACAAGGGCGTGTGGCACGGCGTAGTTGGTCCTCTGGTCGGCGATGAAGCGTGCCACGCTCACTTCGTCGCCTCCTTCACCCACAGGACCACGGATCGCTTGAGGACATCACGCTCCATCCGCAGCTCGGCGACCTCGGCGCGCAGCCGTTTCAGCTCCTCGTAGTCGTCCTTGGACAGCTCTCCATGACCCTCGCGTGCGGCACGGGCGCGTTGGACCCAGTTGCCCAGCGTGCCCTCGTTCACGCCAAGATCGCGAGCGACCTGCGCGATCGGCTTGTTCGTCTCCTCGACGATCCGGACCGCTCCCTCACGGAACTCCCGGTCGTACTTCTTACGCTTCTCTGGCATCTCGATCCCTCATTGTGGATGCCTCTACGCTCCAGGGGGAACTTCAACCTGCTTTCGGGTCTCCGTGACCTGTCGGCCGACGAGCGGTCATCTTGAGCCGCTCGAGCGGGGTGACGGTCATCGCTTAGCGGCATGACGAAGCCCGGTCACTCTACGCAGCAGTGACCGGGCTCGCCCGTCTTTCGGGAGGGTTCTCAGGGTTCGACGGTGACCTTGATGGCCTCGCCCTTGCGGACGATGTCGAAGGCCTCGAGCACGTTCTCCAGCGGGATGTGCTTGGTGATGAGGTCCTTGACGGGGATCTGACCGGTGGAGACGTACTCCAACGCCGCCTTGTGGTGGCGCGGGGCCGAGCCGTTGGCGCCGTGGATGTGCAGCTGGCGGTAGTGCACGAGGTTGGAGTCGCAGGTGATGGTCGGGTCGGTCTTGGGCAGACCGCCGAAGAAGGAGATCCGGCCGTTGCGGGCGGCCATCGCGATGGCCTGCTCCTGGTTGATGTTGGCCGGGGTCGCCGTGATGACGACGTCGGCGCCGCGTCCGTCGGTCAGTTCGAGGATCTTCGCGACGACGTCCTCGGTCGAGGCGTCGATGACGTGGTCGGGCTGCACCGCGTCGGCCGACATCTTGAGACGCTCGGCGTTGATGTCGACCAGGACGATCGGGCCCACCTTGTGCACGCCGCGGGCGATGCGGATGTGCATGCAGCCGATCGGTCCGGCGCCGAAGACGACCGTGAAGTCGCCCTCGGAGATGCCGAGCTGCTCCTGGGCGTTGATGGCGCACGCGAACGGCTCGAGAGCGGAGGCCTCGTCGAAGCCCACGTTGTCGGGGATGCGGTTGAGGCCGTCGACCTTGAGCACCTGCCGGGGCACGATCATGTACTCGGCGAAGCCGCCGTCGTACTGGTAGCCGACCGAGGTCTGGTTCTGGCAGACCTCCATCCAGCCCCTGCTGCACTCGTGGCAGTCGCCGCACGGCACGGCCGCGATGACCTGCACACGGTCACCCACGGAAAACCCGCCGAGGGCGTCGGCGCCGACCTCGACGACCTCGCCGGCGATCTCGTGACCCATGACCGTCACACCGGTGATGTTGACGTGGCCGTTGTTGAAGATCTTGACGTCGGTGCCGCAGGTCGAGCAGTTCTTGACCTTGATCTTCACCTCGTCCGAGCCGCACACGGGCTCGGGGACGTCTTCGAGTCGAACGTCGCCGGGTGCGTAGAAACGCAGGGCCTTCATCCGGATGCTCCTTTGCAACGGGCCGCACACATGCCTGTTCGTGTGGGATTGGTGTGAGACACAGCCTGCCTTGTTGGGGTTTGTCCGTCAAGGGGGTCTTGACCGGAACCAAACAGACGTATATAAACAAGATCACAGATTCACGACGGTGTGGATCCCCGCATGGACAGGAGCGCCCCATGGCGACACCGGCCACGGCCGATGCGGCCCCGAAGACCTCAGCGCGGGTCCGGGTGCAGCAGTTCGGCACCTTCCTCTCGAACATGGTGATGCCGAACATCGGCGCCTTCATCGCCTGGGGTCTGATCACGGCCCTCTTCATCGAATCCGGCTGGCTCAACCTCGGCGGCGGCGAGCGCGCCGTGTGGGGCGCCGACAGCTGGGTCGCCCGCATCGGGGGATGGGGTGACTTCGCCGACGGCGGCATCGTCGGCCCGATGATCACCTACCTGCTGCCGATCCTCATCGCCTACACCGGCGGCCGCATGGTCTACGACGCCCGCGGTGGTGTCGTCGGCGCGATCGCCGCGATGGGTGTCATCGCCGGCGCCGGCATCCCGATGTTCATGGGCGCCATGATCATGGGCCCGCTCGGCGGCTGGAGCATGAAGAAGCTCGACGCCCTGTGGACCCACCGCATCCGTCCCGGCTTCGAGATGCTCGTCAACAACTTCTCCGCCGGCATCTGGGGCATGATCCTCGCCTTCATCGGGTTCTTCCTCATCAGCCCGGTCGTCGAGGCCTTCAGCAACGCGGCCGCCTCCGTCGTCAACTTCCTCGTCCAGAGCCAGTTGCTGCCGCTGACCTCGGTCTTCATCGAGCCGGCCAAGATCCTCTTCCTCAACAACGCGATCAACCACGGCATCCTCACCCCGATCGGCACCAACCAGGCGCTGGTCGACGGCAAGTCCGTCCTCTTCCTCCTCGAGGCCAACCCCGGCCCGGGTCTGGGTGTCCTGCTCGCGTTCATGTTCTTCGGCACCGGCATGGCCAAGGGCTCGGCGCCCGGCGCGATCCTCATCCACTTCCTCGGTGGCATCCACGAGATCTACTTCCCGTACGTGCTCATGAAGCCGAAGCTGCTGGCCGCGGTCATCCTCGGTGGCATGACCGGCGTGTTCGTCAACGTCCTCTTCGACGTCGGCCTGCGGGCCCCGGCCGCTCCCGGCTCGATCATCGCCATCTACCTGCAGACGGCCTCCGACAGCTACATCGGCGTGACGCTGTCGGTGCTCGCCGCGACGCTGGTCAGCTTCGCCGTCGCCGCGTTCCTGCTCAAGACCGACAAGTCCAAGGACGAGGGCGACCTCGCCGCCGCCACCGCCGACATGGAGGCGATGAAGGGCAAGAAGTCCTCGGTCGCGGGGTCGCTCACCGGCGCCGGGTCCACGGGCGAGCACACCGGCCCGATCCACCAGATCGTCTTCGCCTGCGACGCCGGCATGGGCTCCTCGGCCATGGGAGCCTCGGTGCTGCGCAAGAAGATCCAGCAGGCCGGCCACGACGACGTCACCGTCGTCAACAAGGCCATCTCCAACCTCACCGACACCTACGACCTCGTGGTCTCCCACCAGGACCTCACGCCGCGGGCCCGGCAGCGCACCGGTTCGGCGATGCACGTCTCGGTGGACAACTTCATGAACAGCCCCCGCTACGACGAGATCGTCGACCTGCTCGCCCGCACCAACTCCCCCGCGGATGTCACGGCGGGTGCGGCCACGGCCGGCGGTGCCTCGGCGGCCGGTGCCTCGGCGGCGGCGTCGACCCCGTCCACGACCGCGTCCACGACGACTGCGTCCGAGCCGTCGGAGCGGTCGGACAAGAACTCCCCGCTCCCCCTCGAGGCCATCGTGCTGGGCGGCCGAGCGGACTCCCGCGACGCCGCGATCGAGGAGGCCGGAGGACTGCTCGTCGGCCAGGGCGCCGTCGGCCCCAAGTACGTCGAGGCCATGCACGACCGCGAGGCGTCCGTCTCGACCTACATGGGCAACATGCTCGCCATCCCCCACGGCACCAACGAGGCCAAGGGCGAGGTCAACCGCACCGGCCTGTCGTTCGTCCGCTACGACGAGCCGATCGACTGGAACGGGCAGCCCGTCCGCTACGTCGTGGGGATCGCCGGGGTCGGCGACGACCACCTGGCCATCCTGTCCCAGCTCGCCGGGGTCTTCCTCGACGACAAGAAGGTCGCCGTGATGGACCGCGCGACGACTCCGGAGGAGATCCACGACCTGCTCTCCGAGGTCTCCCTCTGAGGTAGCCGGCACGACCCGAGACGACGCAGGGGGCGACCGGATGATCCGGTCGCCCCCTGCGTCGCGTTCACGGCGGGGCGGTCACGGCAGCGCGGCGGGGCGGTCACGGCAGCGCGGCGGTGCTCAGCGAGGGACGAGCGCGAACCACGGCACGTCCCACCCGCCCAGGGCGAGCGAGCGGGAGGTGAACCGCTCGCGTCGCGGCTCGACGACGACGCCCGCGGCGGGTTCGTACAGCACGATCTGTTCGCCGGCGCTCAACAGCGTCACGTGACGCGGCAGAACGCGGTCACCCACGTAGAGGAGTGCGGGCGCCCGGGAGCGGACGGTCGAGAGGAGGACCTCGTCGTAGGCGCGCGCACGAACCCGGTCGTCACCGAACCGCAGCGGGACGACGCCGTACCGGCGCCCGGTCCCCCACTCCAGCTCCTCCAGCGCTCCCCAGGGCGAGGTGCCGAAGAAGGAGGGCCAGCCGAGGTCGTGGAGCACGCCCCGACTACGGACGCGAAAGGCGTTGGTGCGCGCCAGGATCGCTCGCTCCTGCGCGGCGAAGGCCGCCGGGTCGACGACGTCGCCGTCCGAGGTGAGGTGCGCCGCGTAGTCCGGATCGACCGACATGCGAGCCACCGTCAGACAGGCGGCGCCACAGCTCACCGCGCTCTGCTGCGCGGGAGCCGAGCCCCGGGACTCAACCGGAAGGCCACGTGCCTCAGGCGGACTCGCGTTCGGCGCCACCATGACGCACGACCGTGGGGGTCACGCGGTCGAGGACGACCTCACGGGTGACGACGACCCGGGCGATGTCGTCGTCGCTGGGCACGTCGAACATGACCGGCTGCAGGACCTCTTCCATGATCGCCCGCAGGCCACGCGCTCCCGTGCCGCGGGACAGGGCCTGCTCGGCGAGCGACTCGACGGCGCCGTCGGTGAACTCCAGCTCGACACCGTCGATCTCGAACATCTTCTTGTACTGCTTGACCAGCGCGTTGCGCGGCTCGACGAGGATGCGCACGAGGGCGTCGCTGTCCAGCGGGGCGACGCTCGTGATGACCGGGAGCCGGCCGATGAACTCGGGGATGAGCCCGAACTTCATGAGGTCCTCGGGCATGACGTCGGCGAAGTACTCGTTGGGGGCCTTAGCGGTCTGCAGGGCTGCCCCGAAGCCCAGTCCGGCCTTTCCTGCGCGGGACTCGACGATCTTCTCCAGCCCGGCGAACGCGCCACCCACGATGAACAGCACGTTGGTGGTGTCGATCTGGATGAACTCCTGATGCGGGTGCTTGCGACCACCCTGCGGCGGAACCGAGGCCGTGGTGCCCTCGAGGATCTTGAGCAGGGCCTGTTGCACGCCTTCACCGGACACGTCGCGCGTGATCGACGGGTTCTCGCTCTTGCGGGCGATCTTGTCGACCTCGTCGATGTAGATGATGCCCGTCTCGGCCTTCTTGACGTCGTAGTCGGCGGCCTGGATGAGCTTGAGAAGGATGTTCTCGACGTCCTCACCGACATAGCCGGCCTCGGTGAGCGCCGTGGCGTCGGCGATGGCGAACGGCACGTTGAGCATCCGCGCCAGGGTCTGGGCCAGGTAGGTCTTGCCACACCCGGTGGGCCCGATGAGCAGGATGTTCGACTTCGCGATGTCGACCTGCTCGTCGCCCTTCTTGAGGACCTCGCCCGCCTGGATGCGCTTGTAGTGGTTGTACACGGCGACCGCGAGCGCCTTCTTGGCGTCGTCCTGACCGATGACGAACTGCTGCAGGAAATCGAAGATGTCTCGCGGCTTGGGCAGTTCGCCCAGGCCGAGCTCACTGGCCTCGGCCAGCTCCTCCTCGATGATCTCGTTGCACAGGTCGATGCACTCGTCGCAGATGTAGACACCGGGCCCGGCGATGAGCTTCTTGACCTGCTTCTGGCTCTTTCCACAGAACGAGCACTTGAGCAGGTCACCGCCCTCTCCGATACGTGCCACGTGTCCTCCCTCGTCGTCGCCGTCTCACCACTGCCGTCTCGCCACTGCAGACCGGCCTCGGCCCGTGGTCCCGGGTGGCGTGTGCGTACGCGACGGTACCGCCCACACTCCACCCGCGTCTCCATTGAAACCCGGTGTCGGGCACGGACGCGCCCCTGTCCGCTGAGGGCGGACAGGGGCGCGGACGGCGTGAGACGACGCGGAGCGGACCGGTCAGACGCTGATGCTCCCGTCGAGCAGTCCCATGATCCCGAAGACCGCACCGACGACGACGACCGCGAGCACCACGAGCTCGGCGGGGGTGAAGACCCGCAGGCGGGCCTCCCGGCGGGCCCAGATGTAGAGGGCCGTGCCGACGACGTAGAAGATCGCGGCGAGCAGCAAGTACTCCAGACCCGCGGCGTAGACGAGCCACAGGGCGTAGACGGTTCCGACGCCGGCGACCAGCAGGTCACGGCCCTTGGACCGGGCCGAGGTCTCGTAGCTCTCCCCCGTCACCCCGAGCTTGAGCTGGTAGAGCGTGGCCCACAGGTACGGCAGCAGGATGAGCGAAGACGCCAGCATGATGAGGGAGTCGTACGCGCTCGGCTGCGTCTTGGCCCAGATGAGCACGATCTGGGTGACGGCGCCCGTCAGCAGCAGCGCGGCCGCCGGCGAACCCCGGCGGTTGTCCTTGCCCAGGAAGGCCGGCAGGACCTTCTGCTGCGCCGGCAGGCGGAGGATCTCGGCGCACAGCAGGGTCCACGACAGGAACGCACCGAGCACCGACACCGTCAGACCCAGCGCGATGAGCGCCGCACCCCACGGCCCGACGACCTCACCGAGGATCGATCCCAGCGCCGGGTCGGCGACGCCGCTCAGCTCCGCCTGACGCATGACGCCGTAGGCCAGGAAGTTGACGAGGATGAGCAGCGCCAACACCATGACGAATCCGATGACGGTCGCCTTGCCGACGTCGCTGCGCTTGCCCGCGCGCTGGGAGAAGATGCTGGCGCCCTCGATGCCGATGAACACCCACACGGTCACCAGCATCATGCCCTTGACCTGCTGCATCGTGTCGCCCAGGCCCATCATCCCGCCCTCGCCGTCGGGGACCTGGGTCATCGTCCCCCAGATGTCGGCCGAGAAGAGGTCCATCCGGAAGGCCAGCGCCGTCAGCACCAGGAACATGAGGATCGGCAGCACCTTGGCGATCGTCACGATCGTGTTGACGATGACGGCCTCGCGCACGCCCACGACGCAGAGCATCGTCGTCGCCCAGAGCACGACCGACCCGAGCGCCAGCCCCGCCATCGTAAGCGTGTTGTCCTGCACGAACACGTCCGGCATGAAGTACCCGATGCCCGAGACCAGCAGCACGAGGTAGCCCACGTTGCCGATCCACGCGCTGATCCAGTACCCCCACGCGCAACTCGACCCGATGAACGGACCGAACCCGGCGCGCGCATACCCGTAGACGCCGCCGTCGACGTCGGGCTTGCGCTCGGCGAGGGTCTGGAAGATGAAGGCCAGCATGAGCATGCCGACGCCGGTGATGAGCCAGCCGATGAGCAGCGGACCGGGCGCCGCCGCGCTCGCCATCTGACGCGGCAGGTTGAAGATCCCACCGCCGATCATCGACCCCACCACGAGGGCGATCAGGGCGAAGAGCGGAAGGCCGGCAGATCGGCCTCCGTCCGCGCCGTTCGAAGCGGTCCCACCCCCGGACACGCGGGGGTCTGCAGTCGTCGACATGGTCATCCTCCGTCAGGTCTGCTGTTCACCATTCCCTTCCAGGATGACCCTTGCCCAGTCCCCTGCGCAGGGACTTTGTACCGTCTGGACGGTTTAGACGATGTTCTTTGCATCACACTCGGACGCCCACCCCGCCCGGGCATGCCGAAGGGCCGACGGCATTGCCGTCGGCCCTTACGGAACTGCCTACCTACCTGGCGTGTCAGACCTGGCGGGAAGCCTTACGGCTGACCAAGACCTCATCGATCAGCCCGTAGTCACGCGCATCAGGGGCCGAGAGGATCTTGTCGCGCTCGATGTCCTCGTTCACCTGCTGCGGGGTACGGCCCGAGTGCTCCGCGAGGACCTCCTCCAGCCAGGTGCGCATGCGGAAGACCTCGTTGGCCTGGATCTCGATGTCGCTGGCCTGGCCGTAGTCGCCACCGGCGAGCGCCGGCTGGTGGATGAGCACGCGCGCGTTGGGCAGCGCGTACCGCTTGCCCGGCGCACCCGCGGCCAGCAGCACCGCGGCCGCCGACGCGGCCTGACCGACGACGAACGTCTGCACGTCGGGGCGGACGAACTGCATCGTGTCGTAGATCGCCGTCATCGCGGTGAACGATCCACCGGGGCTGTTGATGTACATGAGGATGTCGCGGTCGGGATCCTGACTCTCCAGCACGATGAGCTGGGCGATGATGTCGTCGGCCGACGCGTCGTCGACCTGGGCACCCAGGAAGATGATGCGGTCCTCGAACATCTTCGTGTAAGGGTCGGTGCGCTTCATCCCGTAGGACGTGCGCTCCTCGAACTGCGGCAAGATGTAGCGGCTCGAGGGTCCGACGGGTCGGCCACCGGCCAGGCGGGGCGTGGTGATGTCCATGCGTAGCTCCAAAGTCTCGTCGGGTCAGGCCTGCGTGCCGCCGGCACCCGGCGTGTCGCTCGCCCGGGTGAAGACGTGGTCGACGAAGCCGTACTCCTTGGCCTCCTCGGCACCGAACCAGCGGTCGCGGTCGGAGTCCCGGGTGATCTGCTCGACCGACTGACCCGTGTGCTCGGCGATGAGCTCGGCCATCTGCTTCTTGATGAACAGCATCTGCTCGGCCTGGATCTTGATGTCGGTGGCCGTACCACCGATGCCGCCCAGCGGCTGGTGCATGAGGATGCGGCTGTGCGGCGTGGCGTACCGCTTGCCCTTGGCCCCCGCGGACAGCAGGAACTGGCCCATGCTCGCCGCCATACCCATGGCGACCGTGCACACGTCGTTGGGGACCCAGTTCATGGTGTCGTAGATCGCCATACCGGCCGAGATCGACCCACCGGGGCTGTTGATGTACAGCCAGATGTCGCGCTCGGGGTCCTCGGCCGACAGCAGCAGCAGCTGCGCGCAGATGGCGTTCGCGTTGTCGTCGCGGACGTCGGAGCCGAGGAAGATGATCCGCTCCTTGAGGAGGCGGTTGTAGATGTGGTCGTCGAGCCCACCCTTGGGGCCCGGATCGCTGGCGACGATATCGCTGCGGTGGCTCACGCTGTGTCTCCCTTGGTCGTGACTGTCGCGATCGCGGCGGTGCAGGCACCGATACGATCCTGCATCTCACACGAGGCTAACGTCGCAGGCACTCCGGCCCTTCCCCGCCCGGGGCCCTGTTCGCCCTGGGCGGACTGACCGCGCCGCGCCGCTCCCGCACAGACGCCGACGGCGCCGCCCCGGCCGGAGCGGCGCCGTCGTGCGTGACTCACTTCGAGTCGTCGGCCGAGCCCTCGTCGGACTTCTTGTCCTTCTTCTCCGGCTTCTTGTCGGCCTTGTCCTTCTTCTCGCCCTTGTCCTTCTTGTCGGCCTTCTTCTTCTCGGCCTTCTTCTTCTCGGCCTTCTCGGCGTCAACCTCGGCGTCGGACTCGGTGGAGTCGTCGTCGCTTTCGGGCGCGTCGCTCGCGGGCGCCTCGACCTCGTCGTCCTCGTCGCCCACCTCGACGGTGGCGGACAGGTCGACGACGTCACCGTTGGTGTCGGTGACCTTGGCCTCCTCCATGACGGACGCCAGGGCCTTGCGGCGGGCGACCTCGGCGGCCATGGCGCCGGCCTGCTGGTTGTCGTCCATGGCCTGGGCGAGCTGGCTCGGGTCCATGCCGTACTGCTGGGCGGTCATGATGATGTACTCGATGAGCTCCTGCTGGGAGACCGTGACCTCGGTCTTCTCGGCGATGGCGTCGAGCAGGAGCTGGGTGCGCAGCGCCTTGACGGTGTTCTCGTGCACCTCGGCGCGGTGGTCGGCGTCCTCGGTCTCGTGCGAGCCGTCGGCGAAGTGGGCCTCGACCTCGGCCTCGACGACGGAGTCGGGCACGGGGATCTCGAGGTCCTCCAGGAGGCGCTCGAGGATCTTGTCGCGGGCCGCGAGTCCCTGCTGGAAGGACTGGGCCTGCTCGGCCTGCGTGCGCAGGTCGGCCTTGAGCTCCTCCAGGGTGTCGAACTCGGAGGCCATCTGGGCGAAGTCGTCGTCGAGCTCGGGCAGCTCGCGCTCCTTGAGCGTGCGGAGCGTGACCGTGATCTCGGCGTCCTCACCCTCGTGGTCGCCTCCGGCCAGCGGCGCGGTGAAGTCCTTCTCCTCGTCGACGCTCATGCCGACGAGCGCGTCGTCGAGCCCGGAGATCATCGTGCGGGAGCCGATCTCGTAGGAGACGCCCTCCACGTTGTCGATCTCCTCGCCGCCGATCTCGCCGCGCAGGTCGATCGTGACGAAGTCGCCCTCCTGGGCGGTGCGGTCGACGCCGACGAGCGTGCCGAAGCGGGTGCGCAACTCCTCGACGCGACGGTCGAGCTCGGCGTCGACGTCGGACTCGGCGATCGGGTCGACCTCGACGGCGATCGAGGAGAACTCGGGCAGTTCGATCGTGGGACGCACGTCGAGTTCGGCGGTGAACACGAGCTGCTCACCCTCCGCCATCGGCAGCTCGGTGAGGTCGACCTCGGGCTGGCCCATGGGGCGCAGGTCGTTCTCCTCGATGGCGTCGCCGTAAAACTTGGGCAGGGCCTCGTTGACGGCCTCCTGCATGACGGCGCCCTTGCCGACGCGCTGCTCGATGATGCGGGTGGGCACCTTGCCGGGGCGGAAGCCGGGGATGGCGATCTGCGACCCGATGGCCTTGTACGCCGCGTCGACGCTCGGCTTGAGCTCCTCGGACGGGACCTCGATGGTCAACTTGACCCGGGTCGGAGAGAGGGTCTCGACGGAACTCTTCACTGCGGGCACTCCAGCATCGATCGGTGACGGATGGTTCGGTGGACACGGCCGGGGCCGGTCGACACCGATTCACCCTGCCGCAACTGCGCACAGGGGTCGGTTCATGCTAGCGGGTCCGCCGACCGGTCTGTCGAACCGGGCGAACAGGCAGGGCGTGTTCGTCGCCCAGGACGCCCGGCGAAGAGGGGTCCTGGCGCGGGCGCCCTTCGACGGTCGTCTCCGAGATGAGTCGGGCTGACAGGATTTGAACCTGCGACATCGTGCTCCCAAAGCACGCGCGCTACCAAGCTGCGCCACAGCCCGTCGAGGAGCCACTGTAACCGCTTGGACCGCGCCTGACGGTGCGCCGTCGGGGCCACGGACCCGAACGGCGCGAGGACGAACGAGATTCACGGACGAAAGTCCTCTGATGAGTCGCCGGGACTCTGATGAGATGGGTGAACCGCCCGTCCAACCCCTGTTCCGGCGCGCTCGACGACCAGGAGGACCGGATGCCCAAGGACACCGCCGACGTCTTGGCAGCCCTGACGACGCCGTCCGTCTCGCGGAGGCGCTTCATGGCCTGGAGCGCCGTCGCAGGCGTGGGTGCCGGCGTGGTCGGCGCCTCCAGGCACGGGCTGCAGGCCGCCGCCGCCGACAGCGCCCCGGCGGCGGAGGAGAAGATCGTCTGGAGCTCGTGCAACGTCAACTGCGGCAGCCGCTGCCCCCTGCGGCTGGTCGTGCGCGACGGGCGCGTCGTACGGGTCGACCCCGACGACACCGGCGACGACGAGCTCGGCACCCAGCAGATCCGCGCCTGCGTACGTGGCCGCTCGATCCGCACCCGCATCTACAACCCCGACCGCCTCACCTCCCCCATGAAGCGCGTCGGGCGTCGCGGGGAGGACAAGTGGCAGAAGATCAGCTGGGACGAGGCGACCACGCTCATCGCCGACCAGTTGAAGAAGACGATCGCCGAGCACGGCAACGAGTCGGTGTACCTGCAGTACGGCACCGGCGTCCTCGGCGCCACCGTCGCCCGTAGCTGGCCTCCGGCCGGCACCGCCGTGGCCCGCCTCATGAACTGTGTCGGCGGATTCCTGGACCAGTACTCCGACTACAGCACCGGCCAGATCGGCATCGCCGTCGACTTCCAGCACGGCGGGTGGCAGGGCTCCAACAGCAACGACGACACGCGCAACAGCAAGCTCGTCGTGATGTTCGGCAACAACCCGCACGAGACCCGCATGAGCGGCGGCGGCGAGGTGTTCGTCACCCAGAAGGCGAAGGCCGAGACCGGTCACCGCGTCATCGTCATCGACCCCCGCCAGTCCGAGACGGCGATGAACCTCGCCGACGAGTGGGTGCCGATCCGGCCGGGCACCGACGCGGCGCTGGTCGCCGGGTTCGCCCACGTGATGATCAGCGAGAACCTGCTGGACCAGACGTTCCTCGACACCTACTGCAGTGGGTTCGACGAGGACCACATGCCCGAGGGTGTGCCGGCGAACCTGTCCTACCGCAGCTACGTCATGGGTGAGGGTGCCGACGGCACCGCCAAGACGCCGGAGTGGGCCGCGAAGATCACCGGCCTGCCCGCGCAGACCATCACCCGCCTGGCCCGCGAGATCGCCACGACCAAGCCGTGCGCCATCACCCAGGGGTGGGGCCCGCAGCGTCACTCCAACGGCGAGAACCAGTCCCGGGCGCCGATGCTGCTCGCGGCGATGACCGGCCAGATCGGGATCTCCGGCGGCGGCACCGGCGAGCGCGAGTCGTCGGCCAACATCGGCATGGCCTCGTTCCCGACCCTGGAGAACCCCGTCCGCCCGGTCATCCCCTTCTACCGCTGGACCGACGCGATCACCTCCGGCGAGGGGTGGACCTACAAGGACGGCGTCCGCGACAACGCCGACCGCAACGGCAACGCCAACGTCACCAACGACGTCACCCTCGGTTCGAACATCAAGTTCATGTGGCTGTACGGATCGAACGCGCTGGTCAACCAGCACGGCGACATCAACCGCACCCTCGAGATCCTCTCCGACGAGAACGCCCTGGAGATGATCGTCTGCATCGACAACCACATGACCGTCTCCGCGCGGTACAGCGACATCCTGCTGCCCGACGCGGTGACCGCCGAGCAGGTCGACCTCGCCCAGCAGGGCTCGTCGGGCAACCTGGGGTACGCGATCTTCACCGACAAGGCCGTCGACCCGCCCGGTGAGGCCAAGCCGGTGTACGAGCAGCTCACGCTCATCGCCGACAAGCTCGGCGTCAAGCAGAAGTTCACCGAGGGACGCAGCCAGGAGGACTGGGTGCGGTGGATCGTCGACGAGAGCCGCAAGACCATCCCCGACCTGCCGCCCTTCGAGGAGTTCCGCAGGATGGGCGTGTTCAAGAAGAAGCTCGAGCCCGTCATCGCCATGAAGGCGTTCCGCGACGACCCCAAGGCCAACCCCCTGGCGACCCCGTCGGGCAAGATCGAGATCTTCTCGACCAACCTGCACCGGATGAGCCAGGACTGGCCCGTCGAGGGTGACAACAAGATCACCCCCACGCCCGAGTACGTGCGCACCCGCGAGATGCCGGGCGACCCGCTGCAGGAGAGGTATCCGCTGCAGTGCATCGGCCACCACTACAAGCAGCGCACCCACAGCAGCTACGGCAACAGCCCCTGGCTCAAGGAGGCCCACCCGCAGCACGTGTGGATCAACCCGATCGACGCGCAGTCCCGCGGCATCGGCAACGGTGACTCCGTCGACGTGTGGAACGACCGCGGCAAGGTGCGCCTGCCCGCCTACGTCACGCCGCGCATCATGCCCGGTGTGCTCTCGATCCCGCAGGGCGCCTGGTACACCCCCGGCGCGAACGGCCTCGACGAAGGAGGCTCGGTCAACACCCTGACCAGTCACACCCCCACCGCCTACAGCAAGGGCAACGGACAGCACTCCGTCCTCGCCCAGATCGCCAAGGCCTGAGGACGAAGGAGGACATCATGGCCGAACTCCGCAAGCCCGCATTCCACATCGACCAGGCCAACTGCACCGGCTGCAAGGCCTGCCAGATCGCCTGCAAGGACAAGCACGACCTCCCCGACGGCGTCATCTGGCGTCGCGTGGCCGAGTACAGCGGTGGCACCTGGACGCCCAACGAGACCGACGGCACCTACCGTCAGGACGTCTTCACCTACTACACCTCGGTGGCGTGCAACCACTGCGAGAACCCCATCTGCGTCGAGTCCTGCCCGACGACGGCCATGCACGTCGGCGAGATGGGCATCGTCGAGGTCGACCAGAGCAAGTGCATCGGGTGTCGCTACTGCGAGATGGCCTGCCCCTACTCGGCGCCGGCGTACAACGCGCAGACCGGCACCATGACCAAGTGCAACTTCTGCAAGGACCGCATCCTCGAAGGCGGCACGCCGGCCTGCGTGGAGTCCTGCCCCTCCCGGGTCATCGACTTCGGCGACTACGACGACCTCGTGGCCAAGTACGGCGGTGACGCGAACATCGCGCCGCTGCCCTCACCGGACATCACCAAGCCGCACCTCCTCGTCACCCCCCACCCCAAGGCCGTGCCGTCGGGCAGCGACGCCGGCCGGGTGAACAACCCGACGGAGCTCTGACATGGGCAGCCTCTCCCACGAACTCCCCCTGGTGATCTTCACCATCTGCGCGCAGATGTCGGTCGGGACGTTCATCGTCCTCGGCCTCGTGCACCTGCTGAACGCACGGGTGCCCGCGACGGTGATGGACCGCGTCGCCGACCCCGCCCTCTACGCCATCGGGCCGTTGCTTCTCCTGGGGTTCCTCGCGTCCACCTTCCACCTGGGAACCCCGCTGCGCGCGATCAACGCGCTCGGTCACGTCGGCACGAGCTGGCTGTCGAACGAGATCCTCGCGGGCAGCGTGTTCCTCGCTCTCGGTGCGCTGTTCGCGTTCATGCAGTGGCGCAAGCTCGGCAGCGCGCGCCTGCGGCAGGTCGTGGCGGTCCTCGCCGCCCTCGCCGGCGTCGTCCTCGTGTTCTGCATCTCGCAGGTGTACTCGCTGCGCACCGTGCCGGCGTGGAACACCTGGTACACGCCCGTGCGGTTCTGGGCCACCACCTTGTTGCTCGGGTCGCTGGCGGTCGCGGCGGTGCTCGCGTTCACGGCGCTGCGTCGGGGCTCCGGCAAGCGCGCGGCCCGTGAGGCGGAGGCCGTCGAACGCCGCGACGAGGACGCCGCCGTCTCCGGGGGCGCCACCGTCTCCGAGACGCACCACGGTGAGCGGCTGCTGATCCGCACGATCAGGGGCATCACGGTCGGTGCCGTCGCCATCCTCGGTCTGAGCTTCGTGGCGATGCCGATCTACCTCGCCCAGCTCGGCACTCACCCCGACCCCGCGGCGGCGCTGTCACTGGCGGTCTTCACCGACCTCCACCCGGGCCTCGCGATCCTCTACCCCGCGCTCATCGCCGCCGGGGTCGTCGTCCTCGCGGTCCTCCTGTCGCGGCTGGGCCGGGCCCAGCGCGACACCGCGCGGGGCACCGTGGCGACCATGGCCGCGCTGGCGTTCGCCCTCGTGCTCGCCGGCGAGTTCCTCGGTCGCATGTTCTTCTACGCCTCGATGTACCGGACGGGTCTGTGACCACCGGCACCGCGGCGGGCGCGGACCTGTCGGTCGATCTACTCGACGGCACCGCCGCCACGACCGCCCTGTTGTCCTCGCTGATGCTCACGCCGCCGGATCCCGAGGCCCTGGCCCGGCTGCGGTCGGCGGCGGAGCTGGAGTGGCCGTTCCCCGACGCCGAGGGGAGCACCCCGGAGGCGGTGCTCCTCCTGTGTGCGCCGGTGGCTCAGGACGAGGTGGCCGCGGACCACCTGAGGCTCTTCGGTGGCGCCATGCCCGCCCTGGCGCCGCCGCACGAGTCGGTCTACCGCTCCGAGGACCATCTGCTGTTCGGCGAGGTGACGATGCAGGTCCGCGAGGCGTACGCGAGGCACGACCTCGCGGCGCCCGCGGGCGGCCGCCCCACCGACGACCACGCCGGGCTCGAGCTCGCGTTCGTCGCGCACCTGTGTCTGCTCGTGCTCGACGCCCTCGACCGGGGCGACCACGAGTCCGCGCAGGCCATCGCGACCGATCTGCGCGCGTTCTGGAGCGAGCACCTGCTGACGTGGCTGCCCGCCTTCGCCGGCCTGGTGACGAAGAACGCCGACACGACGCTGTACCGCGGCGTCGGTCTGCTCCTGGCCGAGGAAGCGCGACGATGGACCGCCCTGACCCGGTGAGCGCGGCGGTGGACCTGCGCTCGGTGATCGATCACCTGTCGACCGGTGGGCCGTGGCACGTGTCCCTCGTCGACGCGGACTCCGCCCCGGTCACGGCGGCCTCGGACCTGACGACCGCGGCCGTGCTCGTTCCGAACCTCTCCGAACACCTCGTTCCGGGTGTCCTCGTCGAGCTGCTCGCCGTGCCGGCCGTCGCCGGCCTGCACGTCGTCTCCGACGATCCGATGCTCATGGTGGCGGTCCGGCAGGCGGCGGCCCTGGCGCGCGCGGTCGGGCACGGGGTGTCGCCCGCGCTCGTCCCGACGCACCGGGCCTCGGAGCGCGCCGAGGTCGTCCTCGATCCGCGGCGCATGGCCGTGCCCCGCCGGACCCTGTTCGGCGCGCACCGCGTGGGCGCCGCGCCGCGCTCGGAGACCGATCGCCTCGTCCGGGCGGTCGCGGCCCTCACCGGCGGCACGATCCCACCGGCGCTCGACCGACTCCCCACCGGAGTCCCCCGCTGGGAGACCCGCGGCTGCAACGAGAACGGCGCCTGCGCCCGCATCTGCCCGGTCCAGGCCCTCGACCTCATCGCCCCCACCGCCACCGCCGACGACGAGAGCGACGACGGTGCTCCCCGCCAGTGGGGCCTGACGATCCACGACACCGTGTGCATCGGCTGCGGACTGTGCGCCACCGCGTGCCCCGAGCAGGCCCTGGCGAGCGACCGGTCGCTCACGTGGAGCGAACTGCTCTCGGGCCGGGACACGCGCGTGCTGGACGCCGGCCTGCGTCACCCGTGCCGACGCTGCGGGACTCCGCAGCCCACCGCCGACGGGCTGTGCCGGATCTGCGCCCAGACGTTCGCCGACCCCTTCGCCGTGCACCTGCCGAACCGCCGCGGCCACTGATTCGGGTGAGCGGCGCGGGCACGGTATGCTGCTGGCTGCGCTCCGCCACGCGGACGCGCGTGCGGGTGTAGCTCAATGGTAGAGCCCCAGTCTTCCAAACTGGCTACGCGAGTTCGATTCTCGTCACCCGCTCCACAGAGGGAAGGGCCACCGCACGCGGTGGCCCTTTCGCCGTTCCAGGGCGTGTCCGGCAGTGCCGGCGGACATCCAGCGCGCTTCAGGAGCGCCAGAGCAGGACGACGCCGCGGTCGTCGGTGTTGCCGGCGGCCGCCTGGCCGCACAGGCGCTCGGAGCCTCCGTCGAAGCCGGCCGCCACGAGGTACTCGGCCTTGCCCAGCAGCCGTTCGATCCCCTCGTCCAACGCGCGGTCGGATTGCTCGACGAGCCCGTCCGAATAGAGCATCAGCGCGTCGTGACGACGAAGGACGCCCTCGTCGCAGCGGTAGACGGGCTCCTCCACGAGACCCAGCGCGGGACCGACCTCGTCCTCGAGGATGCTCCACGTGCCGCTGCCACCGTGGAACACCACCGCGGGCGGATGGCCGGCCCGCCACACCTGGTACTCACCGGTCTCGAGATCGACGACGAGGTGGATCGCCGTCGCGTACCCCTCGGTCCACTGCTGACGCACGACGTAGTCGTTGGCGGCGAGCAGCAGCTCCTCCGGTGCCACCGCGCCGACGAGCGCATCGAGGGCGCCGGAGAGTTGGACCGCCCGAGGCGCCGAGATGAGCCCCTTGCCGGAGACGTCGACGAGGACCGCCTCGAACCTCGACCCGTCCGGCGTGTGGTGGGACACGATGAAATCGCCGGAGAACGGATGCCCGAAAGCGGCGCTGATCGTGCCCTCGACGTCCCACCCGGCGCGCAACCGCGGCAGCCGGCCGCGGCGCTCCAGGCCGTCGCGGAGTTCGCCGAGAAGATCCTCACCGCTGGTGCCCTGCACGCCCACCCGGGCCCGGGCCACGCAGCGCCACATCGTCACGCACGCGATGACCGACCCGGCGACCAACGACCCTGCGGCCTCGGACGTGCGAGGCGTCAGGAGGATGCCGCCGGCCACGATGCAGCCCAACGTCACCGACACGACGAACGCGTGTTCACCCGGCTTGTGGAAGACCCCGCTGATGACGATCAGCGGGAGGAAGATCGACCAGGGCGGAGACGGGGAGGGTCCCAGCGTCAGATGGAGGAACGTGCCGGCCAGCAGCGCCAGCAACAGAGCGCTGCCGTGCCCGATCTGCCGATGGGCGGCTCCGGGCATCGTCGCCCGCCAGGCGCGGGCGGCCACGAGCGCGGGCCGCCGCCGCAAGGTGCGTGCTGACAGGCTCGGCATTTCTGGACATTAACCTCCGGCGACCGCCGTGACAACAGACGGAAGTCCCGTCCCCGAACCGAACTCGCCGGTAGCCTGCGTCCCGCTCAGTCGAGGATCGGACCGACGTCGCGGCTGCGCTTGAGTTCGAAGAACCCCGGCGTTCCGGCGACGAGCACGCAGCCGTCCCACAGGCGTCCGGCGTCCTCACCCTTGGGCGCGGGCGAGACGACGGGGCCGAAGAACGCCACGTCACCGACGGCGACGACGGGGGTCCCGACGTCGTCGCCGACCTTGTCGATCGCCTCGGCGTGGCTTGCACGCAACGCCTCGTCGACCTCGTCCGAGTCGGCGTACCGCGCGAGGTCGGCGGGCAGGCCGATCGCCTCCAGTGACTCGGCGATGACGGCGGGCAGGTCGTCACGGCGACGCTGCAGGTGGATGCGGGTGCCCATCTCGTCGTACAGGCCTCGCACGACCTGCGGGCCGTGGTCGCGGGCCGCCGCGATGATGACCCGCACCGGGCCCCAGGCGACCGTCATGAGGTCGCGGTAGTCCTCGTCGAGGTCCCGCCCCTCGTTGAGGACCGACAGGCTCATGACCGAGAACTCGACCTCGACGTCGCGCACCTTCTCGACCTCGAGCAGCCACCGCGACGTCATCCACGCCCAGGGGCACACGGGGTCGAACCACATCCGCACAGAATCGCTCATGCCTCCATGCTGCCAGGGGGTCGTGCACGCCGCTCCTCCCGGCCCCGCCACCGGCGGTTTCCGCAGTCCGGATGCGTTGTCGGTGCCCCGTGGGAAGATGCTCACGAACGCAGGCAGTCGGGGTGAGACGTTCCGGATCCCCGGAGCACGTCGATGTGCTGCCCGCCCCGACGACGAAGGAATGGCATGCCCGCAGACAACCTCACGCGCGTCGAGGCCCAGGCCAGGGCCGCACTCCTCGACATCGACTCCCACCACGTCGATCTCGACCTGAGCGGGGCGGGTGACGTCCGCTGCGACACCTTTCCGGTGACCTCCACCATCGCGTTCACCTGTCGCGAGCCCGGCGCCGACACGTTCCTCGACTTCGTCGGTCCCTCGGTGGAGGAGATCGTCCTCAACGGCCGCAACCTCGACCCGGCGCAGCACTTCTCCGACAGCCGCATCACCCTGCCCGACCTGGCGGAGACCAACCACCTCCTCGTGCGCGCGACCGGCCGCTACATGAACACCGGCGAGGGCCTGCACCGCTTCGTCGACCCGGTCGACGAGCAGACCTACCTCTACACCCAGTTCGAGGTCCCCGACTCGCGGCGTGCGTTCCCCGTCTTCGAGCAGCCCGACCTCAAGGCGCCGTTCACGTTCGTCGTCACCGCGCCGGCCGACTGGACCGTCATCTCGTGCCAACCCACCCCGCAGCCGGCCCCGACCGACGCGGGACGTGCCACCTGGACGTTCCCCCCACCCCACGGCTGTCGAGCTACGTCACCGCCATCGTGGCCGGGCCGTACGAGCGGGTGGAGGACTCCGTGCGCACCGGCGACGGCCGCACCGTGCCCCTCGGCCTCTACTGCCGCCGGTCCATGCGCGAGTACCTCGACGCGGACGAGATCTTCGACATCACCAAGCGCGGGTTCGCCTTCTACGAGAAGGAGTTCGGCCTGGCCTACCCGTTCGACAAGTACGACCAGATCTTCACGCCCGAGTTCAACGCCGGGGCGATGGAGAACGTCGGCGCCGTCACCTTCCGCGAGTCCTACATCTTCCGCTCCAAGGTCACCGAGGCCGTCGTCGAGCGTCGCGCGGGCACGATCCTGCACGAGCTGGCGCACATGTGGTTCGGCAACCTCGTGACGATGCGCTGGTGGGACGACCTCTGGCTCAACGAGTCGTTCGCCGACTGGGCCGCCACCACCGCCCTCGCGGAGGCCACCCGGTGGACCGAGGCGTGGACCACGTTCGCCACCTCCGACAAGAGCTGGGCCTACCAGCAGGACCAGCTCTCCTCCACGCACCCCATCGCCGCCGACATGCGGGATCTGGAGGCGGTCAACGCCAACTTCGACGGCATCACCTACGCCAAGGGCGCCTCGGTGCTCAAGCAGCTCGTCGCCTACGTGGGGCGGGGGCCGTTCCGTGACGGGTTGCGCGCCTACTTCGCGCGGCACGCCTACGGCAACACCACCCTGCCCGACCTGCTCACCGAGCTCGAGGCCACCTCCGGACGCGATCTGTCCGAGTGGACCCGGCTGTGGCTGCAGACCGCGGGCGTCACCACCGCGCGGCTGATCCTCGAGGTGGACGACGACGACGTCGTCACCGCCGCGCGGGTCGAGCAGAGCGCTCCGGAGGCGCACCCGCACCTGCGCCCCCACCGCATGGCGATCGGCGTCTACGACATCGACGGCGGCACCCTCACCCGGCGGGAGCGCGTCGAGATCGACGTAGCCGGTGAGGTGACCGACGTCGAGGCGTTGGTCGGCCTGCGCCGAGGCGATCTCATGCTGCTCAACGACGACGACCTGGCCTACTCCAAGGTCCGGCTCGACGACGTCTCGCTGCGCACGGTGCTCGAGCATCCCGCCGCGCTGGACAGCCTGCCGCGGGCCATCGTCCAGACCGCCTTGTGGGACATGGCGCGTGACGCCGACCTGTCCGCCCACGACTACGCCCGTTTCACCCTCGAGGTCCTCGGCACCGACCTCGACTCCACGGGGATGCGGTACTCCCTGGCCCGGCTCGCCACCGCGGTCCGCCTGTACAGCGACCCGGCCCGACGCCGGGAGCTGCTCGCCACCACGGCACGCCGGCTGCGCGAGCACGCCCTGGCCGCCGCGCCGGGCAGCGACGCGCAACTGCAACTCGTCACCGCGTTCGCCTCCTACGCCACGGCACCCGAGGACCTCGACCTCATCGAGGGGTGGCTCGAGGGCATCGACGTCCCCGACGGCCTGGCCGTCGACACCGAGATGCGGTGGACCCTCGTGGCCGCGCTCGCCGAGGGGGACGGGCTGAGGACGACGTCATCGCCGCGGAGGAACGCCGCGACGCCACCGCCACCGGTCGCGAGCGCGCGGCGCTGGCCCGGGCCGCGCGACCGACCGCCGAGGCCAAGGCCGCCGCCTGGGCGGCGATCGGGGAGGTCGCCATGCCCAATGCCATGCTCGACGCGACCGCGGCGGGATTCCTGCGGTGCGGCGACGACCCGGAGATCCTCCGGCCGTACGCCGCGCGCTACCACGAGATGCTGCGACCGATGGCGAAGGAGCGCACCACGGCCATCGTCGAGTCGATCGTCGAGGGCTTCCACCCGCTCCCCCTGGCCGACGCCGCCCTGTTGGAGGCCTCGCAGACCTGGCTGGCCGACAACGGCGACGCGCCCGCGGCGCTGCGCAGACTCGTCGCCGAACGCCGCGACGCGGTCGAACGCGCCCTCACCGCCCAGGCGCGTGACGCCGCCGGCGGGCGCTGAGGACTCCGCCGTGTCGACGCAGGTCACGCCGGTGCATCCGCCGAAGAGTCGCGTGGCGGCCTGGGCTGCCTGGGACTGGGGCTCGGCCGCGTTCCAAGCCGTCATCACGACGTTCGTCTTCACCGTCTACCTGACCAGCAGCGGGTTCGGGGACGCGGCGAGCACGCAGTCGGCCCTCGGCATCGGGATGACCCTGGCCGGTCTGGCCATCGCCCTGCTCGCACCGATCACCGGTCAGCGCGCGGACCGCGCCGGGCGCGCCACGCTGTGGCTCGGGGTCAACACCGCGATCGTCGTGGTGCTCTCGGCCCTGATGTTCACGGTGCGGCCGGACCCGTCGTTCCTGTGGTGGGGTATCGGTCTGCTCGCCGCCGGCAACATCTTCTTCGAGTTCGCCACCGTCAACTACAACGGCATGCTGCACCGGGTCTCGACCCCGGCCACGATCGGTCGCATCTCCGGCATCGGATGGGGTGCGGGGTACATCGGCGGCATCGTCCTGCTGCTCATCCTCTTCGTCGGGTTCATCCAGCCCGAGGTCGGCTGGTTCGGCGTCACCCACGACGACGGCCTCAACGTGCGGGTGGCCGTCCTGTTGTCGGCGATCTGGTTCGCCATCTTCGCGATCCCCGTGCTGTTCGCCGTCCGCGACGAGCGGCGGGGGCGCGAGAATCGCGCCGACCGGCTCGGCCTCGTCGGGTCCTACAAGGCCCTGTGGCGCACCGTCACCGGCCTGGCCCGCGAGCACCCGCACATGCTGTTCTTCCTCATCGCCTCGGCGGTCTTCCGCGACGGGCTCGCGGGCGTGTTCACCTTCGGTGGGGTGATCGCCCAGGGCACCTTCGGCTTCGCGCCCGGCGAGGTCATCATGTTCGGCATCGCCGCCAACGTCGTCGCCGGGCTGGCGACGATCGCGTTCGGCGTCCTCGACGACCGCCTCGGACCCAAGAGGCTGATCATCTTCTCGCTGGCGGCCATGGTGGCCGCGGGACTCGGCATCTTCTTCCTGCACGACCGCGGCGCCGGGATGTTCTGGGTCCTCGGCCTCATCCTGTGCATCTTCGTCGGCCCCGCCCAGTCGGCGTCACGCTCCCTGCTCGCCCGCCTCATCCCCGAGGGCCGGGAGGGCGAGATCTTCGGTCTCTACGCCACCACCGGTCGAGCCGTGAGTTTCCTCGCGCCCCTGCTGTTCTCGGCGTCCATCGCCCTCGGCACGGCGGTGGAGGGATCCGGCGCCCAGCACTGGGGCATCCTCGGCATCGTGCTCGTCCTGGCCCTCGGTCTGCTCCTGCTCCTGCCGGTGCGCCCACCGGCGGCCCGTCAGCCCGAGTGATCGCCCCGGTCGACGGCGCGGGCCAGGCGTCGCACCTGCCGTGAGGACACGATGTCCTCGAGCATCAGGGGGCGGGAGTCCGGGCCGGCCAGCGAGAGTCGCCAGTTGGGGTACTCGAGGTGCGTGCCCGGCTGGTTCATGGCGCGCCGGTCGCCCACGAGGTCGGGCACCGCGATGCCGACCAGCGCGGCCGGCGTCGCCGACACGTACCGGTGCAGCGCCTCGACCGTGGACCGCAACCGCTCGCCGGGATCGGAGGAGAGGTCTGCGCCGGCCTCCGGCAGGAGCCCGCGACGGCGCAACGCCTGCATCATCCGCTCCCGTTCGGCCTCGTCGGCCTGCCGCTCGACCTCGACGGGACGGGTGAACAGGTCGAGTTCCTCACGGATCCGCATGTGTTCGCCGGTGAGGTAGCCCGCCGTGGGGGGCAGGTCGTGGGTGGTGACCGAGGCCAGGCAGAGCCGCCGGTAGTCCTTCGGGTCGCGGGGCGTGCCGTCCTCGGTGTTCTCGAACCACAGGATCGAGGTGCCGAGCACGCCGCGTTCGCTGAGGTAGGTGCGCACCCACGGCTCGACGGTGCCGAGGTCCTCACCGATGATCAGGGCCTGAGCGCGCGCCGCCTCCAGCATGAGGATGCCGATGAGCGCGTCGTGGTCGTAGCGCACGTAGGTGCCGTTGAGCGGCGACTCCCCCGCCGGCACCCACCACAGGCGGAACAGCCCGATGATGTGGTCGATCCGCAGTCCGCCCGAGTGACGCAGCGCGGCGCGCACCATGTCGCGGAACGGCGCGTAGGCGAGCTCTTCGAGGCGGTCGGGGCGCCACGGCGGCTGGCCCCAGTCCTGACCACGCTGGTTGTAGGGGTCCGGCGGAGCGCCGACGGTGATCCCCCGGGCGAAGGCGTCGCCGAGGGACCAGGTGTCCGCCCCCGTGGGGTGCACGCCGACCGCCAGGTCCTGCACGACGCCCAGCGACATGCCCGCCTCGGTCAGTTCGCGCTGGGCGGTGGCGAGTTGGGTGTCGAGCACCCACTGCAGCCACATCGCGAAGGACACCTCGTCGGCCAGCTCGGAGCGGACCTCGGCGACGCGGTCGCCCGCGGAGGTCTCTACTCCTTCGGGCCAGGTCTGCGTGCCGTGGGTCCGCACGATGGCCGACCAGGTGGCGAAGTCGACGAGCCCCTGGCCCTCCCGTTCGCAGAAGGCCTCGAACAGGGCCGCGCGCCGGGTCGACATCGGATGGGCGTGCACGATGCGCAGCGCCTGCTCCTTGAGCGTCCAGGCCGCGTCGCGGTCGATCCGGTCGGAGTCGTTGAGCTCACGGGCCTTCGCAGCCAGTCGCTCGACCTCGGCCCGGTCGCCCACCGACAGGTAGGCGACCTCGGGGACGTCCTCGACCCGGATGTAGAGCGGGTTGACGAAGCGCCGCGACGTCGGCAGGTACGGCGAGGCCTCCATGGGCGCGCTCGGCTCGGCGGCGTGCACCGGGTTGATGAGCATGAAGTCGGAGTCCAGGGCGCGGGCCGCCCAGGCCCCAGCTCGGCGACGTCTCCGAAGTCACCGACGCCCCAGGAGTGCTGGGACCGCACCGAGTAGAGCTGGTTCATGAGGCCCGCCGCCCCGTGGGCGTCGATGCGCGGAGGCAGGTGCAGCGTCCGCGGGGTGACGACGACGGCGCCGGTCTGGACCCCGGTGTGGTGCTCGACGTGGATCGTGTGCCACCCGAGCGGGAGGTCGGCGGGGAGCTCGAAGGTGGCCTCGCCGGTCAGCTCGCCGTCGACGACCCGCGGGTCGGTCCACTGCGGCGTCTGCCGCAACTCGCGCCGCTCCCCCACGCCCTCGACCTCGATCCACACCCGCACGGCGTCGCCGTGGGGCACGTGCACCGGGATCGTCGTGGAGTCGCCCTCGGTGACGACGCGCACGGCGGGCACGCGCCGGCGCCAGGATCGCAGCGGCACGTCCTCCAGGGCGCCACGCGTCGCGGCGTCGTCCGAGGCGTCCACCCCGAGGGCCGACAGGACGACGCGAACGGTGGCGGCGGGGACGGAGACGTGCTCGCCCTGCCAGTCCCAGTAGTCGGTGGCGACGCCGTAGGCGCGGGCGAGCTCCGCGAGATCGGCCGGGAGGGAGGAGTCGTTCACGAGGGTGCCTTCGATCGGGGGCGGCGGGCCACGGACGATCCTATTCGGGCACACCGGCGCGCGGCTCGGCGGGAACACCAGGCGGATTCGCGACGCGTTGACCTGCGGTGTCGACAATCGCCAGGTGAGGTCCAGACTGCGCTGCGAGACTGGGGGCCATGCCCGACAACACTCGAACCGTCCTCACCGTGCTCGATGGCATGACGTGGGAGAAGGCGGCCGAATGGTTCCTCGGGGTCCCGCTGGCGATCCTGACGATCCTGCTCGGCGCCTGGATCATCCGATGGCTCATCCACCGGGCGATCAATCGCCTGGTCGACTCCATCGTCGCGAGCCGGGCCAGTGGCGACACGACGACGATGGGGGCGGTCGAGGCGACCCCCACCGCCCAACTGCCGATGCTGCGCCGGTACGGGCGCAAGGCCGGCCGGGCCATCTCCCAGTCGGGTCTCGTGGCCACCGAGCGTCAGAAGGCGCGTGTCACGACCCTGGGGTCGGTGCTGCGCAGCATCGCCTCGATCGTCGTGTGGTCGATCGCGGCGCTCATGGTGGGCCGCGAGCTCGGCCTGGACATGACGCCGGTCATCGCCTCGGCCGGCGTCGGCGGTGTCGCCCTGGGTTTCGGCGCGCAGAGCCTGGTCAAGGACTTCCTGTCCGGAACGTTCATGATCCTCGAGGACCAGTACGGCGTCGGCGACATCGTCGACACCGGAGACGTCGTGGGCACGGTGGAGGAGGTGACCTTGCGCGTCACCCGTCTCCGCGATGCCGAGGGCGTCGTCTGGTACGTGCGCAACGGTGAGATCCTGCGCATCGCCAACCGGTCGCAGGGGTGGACGACGGCGGTCGTCGACATCCCGGTGGCCTCCGACGAGTCGGCCGAGAAGGCCATGACGATCCTGCGCCAGCAGATGACCGAGCTGTTCGCCGACCCCGCGTGGAAGTCGGTGATCCTCGAGAAGCCCGACGTGGCGGGGATCGAGTCGATCACGGCGGGCACCATGACGATCCGCATCTTCGCCAAGTGCGCACCGAACAAGCACTGGGGTGCTCAGCGCGAGATCCGCGAGCGGTGCAAGACGGCCCTGCACCGGGCCGGCGTCCGGGGCCCGATCTACGTGCCGGGAGCGATGCAGCAGGGCCCGACTCCCCCGGCGCCGTGAGCCGCGCCCGACGCGACCGCCCCTCGTCGCCCCGACCCCTCGTTTGATTGGATGGCGGACGTGACCGACAACACTGCGCCGACCCCGTACGACCGCCTGGGTGGCCACGAGACGTTCGCGAAGCTCGTCCACGAGTTCTACCGCGGCGTCGCCGGCGACCCGGAGTTGCGGGCGATGTACCCCGAGGAGGATCTCGGCCCGGCGGAGGAGCGTCTGCGGATGTTCCTGGAGCAGTACTGGGGTGGCCCGACGACGTACTCCGAGCAACGTGGACATCCGCGGCTGCGCATGCGGCACATGCCGTTCGCGGTCACCCCGAGCCAGCGCGACCGCTGGCTGCACCACATGCTCGGCGCCGTCGACACGCTCGACCTCGACGCGGCGGCGACACACACGCTGGTCGACTACCTCACGCGCGCGGCGCACTCGATGGTCAACGCCCCCGAGGGCGGCTCTGCCCCTCATGACGGCCCGGTCGGGGACTACCTGCGCTGAGAAGGCCCGCGGCCCCCGCCGCAGGAGCCCGTGCGCACGCGTTGACACACTGGAGTCGTGACGAAGTCGACCCTCCAGATGTTCCACGCCCCCGGCCGTTCCGACGAGGCCTGGTGGCGTCATGCCGTGATCTACCAGGTGTATCCACGGTCGTGGGCCGACGCCGACGGCGACGGGGTCGGCGACCTGCCGGGCATCACCGCCCGGCTGCCGTACCTGGCCCGGTTGGGGGTCGACGCCCTGTGGATCTCGCCGTTCTACGGCTCGCCGATGGCCGACGCGGGGTACGACGTCGCCGACTACCGCGACATCGACGACCTGTTCGGCACGTTGGCCGACGCCGACCGGTTGATCGAGCGCGCCCACGAGTCGGGCCTCAAGGTCATCGTCGACCTGGTGCCGAACCACACCTCCAGCGAGCACCCGTGGTTCCAGGCGGCGCTCGAGGCCGAGCCGGGCTCACGCGAGCGGGCTCGCTACATCTTTCGCGAGGGACGTGGTGAGCGCGGCGAGGAGCCGCCGAACGACTGGCAGTCGGTGTTCTGGGGGTCGGCGTGGACGCAGGCCGACCCCGCCGTGATGGCGGCCGACGGCACCGTGGAGCGCAAGGCCCAGTGGTACCTCGACCTCTTCGACTCCACCCAGCCCGACCTGGACTGGACCAACCCCGAGGTGTGGGAGGAGTTCGATTCGGTGCTGCGGTTCTGGCTCGACCGCGGCGTCGACGGGTTCCGCGTGGACGTCGCGCACGGCTTGGTCAAGAGGGCGGGGCTGCCCGACTGGGACGCGATGGCGGAGATGGCCGGCGCGGAGGACATCCGCACCGGTGACGCGCCGATGTGGGACCAGGACGGCGTGCACGAGGTCTACCGGGCGTGGCGGCGCACGTTGGACGAGTACACGCGCCACCTCCCCGACGGGTCGGTCGACCCCGACGGGCAGCGCATCCTCGTGGCCGAGGCGTGGGTCGAGCCGATGGAACGCGCGGCGCTGTACGTGCGGCCAGACGAGATGCACCAGGCGTTCAACTTCCACTACCTCAACGCGGCCTGGCGGGCCGAGGACCTGCGCGTCGCCGTGGAGGAGTCGCTGCGGGGCAACGACGCCGTGGGCGCGCCGACCACGTGGGTGCTGTCCAACCACGACGTGGTCCGTCACGCCTCGCGTCTGGGACTGCCGGTCGGCACGCCGCGTCCGCACGGCATCGCGGCCGACGACCCCCAGCCGGATGAGGTCGTCGGGCTGCGGCGGGCTCGTGCGGCCACGACGCTCATGCTGGCGCTACCCGGGTCGGCCTACCTGTACCAGGGCGAGGAGCTCGGCCTTCCCGAGCACACGAGCCTCCCGCACGAGGTGCGTCAGGATCCGTCCCACCACCGGTCGATGGGTGAGGACGTCGGGCGGGACGGGTGCCGCGTCCCCATGGCGTGGGAGGCGGACGCTCCTGCCGCCGGGTTCAACACCACCGGTCGGACCTGGCTGCCGCAGCCGGCCTCCTACGCCGAGCTGGCCGTCGACCGGCAGGAGGGCGTCGAGGGCTCGACGCTGGAGCTCTACCGCACGCTGCTGCGGGTGCGTCGCGAGCGCGGCCTCGGGTGGGCGGGGATCGCCCCTCTGACGGGTCTGCCCGACGACGTCGTCGCCTTCGCTCTCGGCGGCGACGACGGCGTCGCGCACACCGGTGTCGTCGTCAACCTCTCGTCGTCTCCGGTCGAGCTTCCCGGCGAGGTCCTCGTCGCCAGCGGGCCGCTCGAGGGTGGCCGCCTCCCCACCGACACCGCCGTCTGGATCGGGCTGCGGCCGTGAGCACGGTCGAGCCGTACGCCTGTGAGGTGCAGGTGCGCTGGTCGGATCAGGACATCAACGGCCACGTCAACAACGCGCGACTCGTCACGCTCGTGGAGGAGGTGCGGGTGCGGGCGTTGAAGGCGTGGGGTCTGCCGGCGCCCGGGCCGCACCGTCCGCGTGTGCTGCGCTCCTTCGAGGTCTCCTTCGATCGGGCGGTGCACTACGGCCCCGAGCTCACGGGACGGGCGTGGATCTCGCGGATCGGCGTGACCTCGTTCACGGTGGGGCACGAACTCCTCCAGCAAGGACACCGGTGCGTGCGCCTGCACGCCGTCATGGTCCTGCTCGACCCCGACACGCATCGCCCCCTTGCGCTGGAGCCGAGTTATCGCGCGATCCTCGAGCGGTATCTGATCCCGCGCGAGTCGGATTGATCGGTCGGCGTCCTGCACATCGGTCGCGCCTATCGCATCGCGACATTCACCGGGTCCAAAGTCCTGGCATCCGCATCAGCCTCAGAGGCATGTACCGAACGATCCGTTACCGTGGAGTTGGTCCGGACAATTCGGATCATGTTCCGGACCATTCGGACCACAGACGGCGTGGCCGGGGGCCGCCCCTATGAAGAGGGGTGAACGACATGAGTACGACGTCCGACCACGACATCGATCGTCCGATCGATCACGCATCCGAGGCGCATGTGCTGCCCACACTCGGTGGCTTCATGCTCGGCCTGATGCGTATCGCCTTCGGTTTCTATTTCCTCTGGGCTTTCATCGACAAGACCTTCGGATTGGGCTTCGCCACCCCGCCCGAGCGGGCCTGGCTCAACGGCGGCAGCCCCACGACGGGATTCCTCTCGCGGGTCGAAGGTCCGCTGGCCGGTTTCTACCAGGGAATGGCCGGCAACGCGTTCATCGACTTCCTGTTCATGGCGGGACTGGCCGGAATCGGACTGACGCTCATCCTGGGAATGGGTGCGCGTGTGGGTGCCCTCTGCGGCGCCGTCATGTACCTCTTCATGTACGGCGCGTCCATTCCGACCACGAGCAACCCGTTCCTCGACGACCACCTCACCGATGCGATCGTCATGCTCGTCATCGCCACGATCCCCGCGTCCTGGGAGTACCTCGGACTGGGACGCATGTGGCGGCGCGTCGCGCCCTCGTTCCTCCACTGAGGCTCGGCGTCGCGCAGATCCACCGCCACTCCGACGCGGTGACCGCGTGACCGGCCCACCCGCTCGACCGGCGGCCACGTCCTCTAGCGACAGAGGACGTGGCCGCTCGGCGTCGAGAGACGCCACCAGCGTCCGTGCCCGAAGATCTGGACCTGCGGCGCCGTGAACCCGAGCGCGTGGACCGCGAGCGCGGCCCCCGACGGCACGCCGGAGTCGGGAAGTGCGCGGTGCCACACCGCATCCCGCGTCGCCGGATCCTTGACCGAGGCGACCTCCGCGATGCCGTCCTGCGCGACCTGCGCCACGAGTTCTCCCGCCAACTGCCCCCTCGGTTCCCAGCCGCTGCGGGGCGGTGCCAGGCCGGCCCAGGGGACGATCACCGGCACCGGCGGGAGCGCGACCCGCTGCGGTCCGGGGCTGTCCGCGGAACGCAGGCGCGCCAGGCGGTCCTGGACGGCGTCGATCCCCACGACCACGTCGCAGGAGGCGGGCTCCGCCAACGCGAACGCCCGCAGCCCGAGGACGGTCCCCTCCCCCATGAGCCCGTGGCCCTCCATCGCGCACACCGTGACCGCCAGCACCGCGCCCTGGGCGTGCAACCGCACGGCCGACGCGTCGAGACGGCGGGCCCGGGCCAGGAACGTGCCGAGGTCGGCGACGTCCTCCGCGTCGACGAGCGTGACGTGCCCGTCGGTGCCGCTCACCGCTCACTCCGCACGCGGCGCCGGAGTGGGGCCGATTCGCCTGAGTACCGCTCCAGCACGGCGCGCTCCGCCTCCACCAACCGGCGGGGATGTCCGGCCTCCGGGTCGAACCGCACGACCGCCGTCGCCGACACGGCGTAGCGCTCACGACCCGCGGACGCCGGATCCCGCACCTCGGAGGCGACCTCGAAACTCGACGCGCCGATCTTGCTGCACCAGACCGCGATCTCGACCGGCGTCGGGCGGTACCGCAACTGCGCCAGGTAGTCGATCTCCTGCCCGGCCACGAGGAACCCCGACCCCACGATGGGCGACCCGTCGAACCAGGCCGAGAGGGCCTCGATGCGGGCCTGCTCGATAAGGGTGAGGAACGTGGCGTTGTTGATGTGACCCAAGGCGTCCATGTCGGACCACCTCAGCGAGATCTCGACGAGATGCGGTGCGCTCATGGTCGAGATCCTGCCAGCAGCCCCGGCGGTTAGTCTTCGGGGTGTGAATCTGACGTTGCCTCCCGAGGACTTCGACCCGCTCGCCGACCTCCTCGACGTGCTCGACCTCACCCCGCACGCCGTCGACGCCGACGTCTACGAGGGCCGCAGCCAACCCCAGGCCCACGGACGCGTGTACGGCGGCCAGGTCGTCGCACAGAGCGTCGTCGCCGCCGGACGCACCGTCGGGGAGCTCGACGGCCCACCCCGGCACCTGCATTCCCTGCACGGGTACTTCCTGCGCCCCGGCGATCCGGCACAGTCCATCCGGTACGAGGTCGAACGCCTCCGCGACGGTTCGTCGTTCAGCGCCCGGCGCGTCCACGCGATCCAGTCCGACCGGCCGATCCTGTCGATGATCTTCTCCTTCCAAACCGACTCCGACGGCATCGACCACCAGACCTTCATGCCGGCGGTACCCGACCCGGAGACCCTGCGCTCGGACGCCGAGGACCTCGCCACGCTCGGGCATCCCGTCGGCGACTACATCGCCCGCACCCGCCCCATCGACCTCCGCCACTGCCAGGGTCACCTGTACGCGCATCCGCGCCGGCAGACCGCCTCGGAGCAGAGCGTCTGGTTGCGTGCCGACGGCACCATCCCCACCGACGACGCCCTCATCCACGCTGCCGTCCTGGCCTACGCCTCCGACTACAACCTCCTCGAAGGGGCGCTGCGTCGCCACGGCCTCGCCTGGAGCGACCGCCGCATCCGCGCCGCGAGCCTCGATCACGCGATGTGGTTCCACCGCCCGACCCGCGCCGACGAATGGGTGCTCTACACCCAGGCCTCCCCCAGTTCCCAAGGCGGGCGCGCCCTCGGGCTCGGCCACATGTTCAGCGAGGACGGCACCCTCGTCGCCACCGTCGCCCAGGAGGGCATGCTCCGGCTCAAGCAGTAGCGAGAACTCCTGTCCGGGGTCGGTCCCCCACGGCAGGATGGACGCCATGAGCATCCAGGACCACGTCGGTGACCGGCGGCCCCCAGGACCTCCCCCACTGCGCTGCCCCCTGTGCGGCTGCCTGGAGTTCCAGACCGAGGAGTCCCGCCAGGAGTCGCGATGGGGCTTCACGAGCCACCGCATGACGCTGAAGATCTGCCGCCAATGCCGCTTCGTGCTCACCTTCTACGACAAGCACTCGCTCTTCGACATCGACTGAACGGGCTTGACGACGGGGGTGGCGTTGAGCCCGAAGCCGTGAGCTTCCGGCTTCAACGCCACCCCCGTCGTGAAGTGACAGAGAGGCGTCAGTCGCGCGTGCTGACTGCGCACTTCCTCGACCTCGACCTCCGGCAGGATGCTCGCTGCGCTGCGCTCCTACCTCCGGCCTCGCCCTTCGTCAGTCGCGCGTGAGTTTGCGGTACGTCACGCGATGCGGACGCGCCGCCTCCTCACCCAGTCGCTCCACCTTGTTCTTCTCGTACGACTCGAAGTTGCCCTCGAACCAGTACCAGGCGCCCGGGTTCTCCTCCGTGCCCTCGTAGGCGAGGATGTGCGTCGCGACGCGGTCGAGGAACCACCGGTCGTGGCTGATGACCACGGCACAACCCGGGAAGTCCAGCAGGGCGTTCTCGAGGGAGCCGAGGGTCTCGACGTCGAGGTCGTTGGTCGGCTCGTCGAGCAGGAGCAGGTTTCCGCCCTGCTTCAACGTCAACGCGAGGTTGAGACGGTTGCGCTCACCACCGGAGAGCACACCCGCCTTCTTCTGCTGATCCGGGCCCTTGAAGCCGAACTGGCTCACGTAGGCGCGGCTCGGGATCTCGACCTGACCCACCTGGATGTGGTCGAGACCGTCGGAGACGACCTCCCACAGGGTCTTGTTCGCCTCCAACCCCTCACGGGACTGGTCGACGTAGCTGATCTGCACCGTCTCGCCGACCTTGACCGAGCCGGAGTCCGGCTCCTCCAGGCCCACGATGGTCTTGAAGAGCGTCGTCTTGCCGACACCGTTCGGGCCGATGACACCGACGATGCCGTTGCGGGGCAGGCTGAACGAGAGCCCCTCGATGAGCACCCGGTCGCCGAAGCCCTTCTTGAGGTCCTGGACCTCGATGACCGTCGAACCCAGACGGGGGCCGGGCGGGATCTGGATCTCCTCGAAGTCGAGCTTGCGGGTGCGCTCGGCCTCGGCCGCCATCTCCTCGTACCGCGCCAGACGCGACTTCGACTTGGTCTGGCGGGCCTTGGCGTTGGAGCGCACCCACTCCAGCTCGTCCTTGAGGCGCTTCTGCAGCTTGGCGTCCTTCTTGCCCTGCACCTGCAGACGCGCGGCCTTCTTCTCGAGGTACGTCGAGTAGTTGCCCTCGTAGGGGTAGAGGCGTCCGCGGTCGACCTCGGCGATCCACTGCGCGACGTTGTCGAGGAAGTACCGGTCGTGGGTGACGGCCAGGACGGTGCCCGGGTAGGCCGCGAGGTGCTGCTCGAGCCAGTTGACCGACTCGGCGTCGAGGTGGTTGGTGGGCTCGTCGAGGAGCAGCAGGTCGGGCTTGCTGAGCAGCAGCTTGCACAGGGCGACGCGGCGACGCTCACCACCGGAGAGCACCGTGACGTCGGCGTCGCCGGGCGGGCAGCGCAGCGCGTCCATGGCCTGCTCGAGCTGGGAGTCCAGGTCCCACGCGTCGGCGTGGTCGATGTCCTCCTGGAGCTTGCCCATCTCGGTCATGAGCGTGTCGAAGTCGGCGTCGGGCTCGGCCATCTCGGCGGAGATCTGGTTGAACCGGTCGACCTTGCTCTTGATCTCGCCGAGGCCTTCCTCGACGTTGCCGAGGACGGTCTTCTCCTCGTTCAGCGGAGGCTCCTGCTGGAGGATGCCCACGCTGTACCCCGGGGAGAGTCGCGCCTCGCCGTTGGACGGCTGATCGAGGCCGGCCATGATCTTGAGGATCGTCGACTTGCCGGCGCCGTTGGGTCCGACGACGCCGATCTTGGCGCCCGGATAGAACGACATGGAGACGTCGTCGAGGATCAGCTTGTCGCCGACCGCCTTGCGCGCCTTCGTCATGGTGTAAATGAACTCGGCCATGGGCCGAAGGCTATCGGCCCGCGGCCCTGGCTCCGAATCGTGCTCCGGCAGGGGTGCGGGGGCTCGGGGCGGCCCCCTCACCCCACGACCGGTTCAGGCGCTCCGGACGACGTAGTCGTCGGAGTCCGCCGTCCCGGGATCGAACACGACCGGCGCATCGGGCCGCGTCGGCGCCCCTTGGTTGGACCGCGCGAAGGACGACACGCCACGCGCCAGGTCGTGCCCGAGGGTCGCCGCCTCGATCTCGACGTTGGTGCCCGTGCGGCCGTCCCTCTCCCACTGCTTCACCCGCAACTTGCCGTGGACGACGATCGGATCTCCCTTGCCCACCGAGGCCGCGACATGGCGTGCGAGGTGTCGGTAGGCGACGACGTCAAGGTAGTTGGTCGGCAGATCGACGTACCGCCGCTGCTCGGAGTCGTACCGCCACGGCGTCGACGCGATGCGCAGCGTGACCATGGGCTCCCCGCGGGAGGTGGTCCTGGGCGTGGGGTCTGAGGTGGTGTTGCCGCAGACGGTGACGTACATGTCGTTCATGAGCAGGCTCCTCGGCGCTGGGCTCACCGGCCGCGGACGCGACCGATGCACCGAGGCTCGTACGAACCCCGGGCCCGTGGCCGACCCTCGAGCGCACCTGTGGACGCCGCGACCCGGCGCGCCGGGGTGTGGACTCAGCGACGCGTCGCGAGGACGCGGTCGAGGTTCTCGCGCGTGCGTCGATGCCGTCCGAGGATCTCGTTCTGCGGGTCCAGCAGGCGCGCCTTGGCCACGCCCGCGATGGCACCGCCCAGCCGCTTCTCGACCTTGCGGCGACGCCTCCGCCCGCCGATGCGCACGAACGGCACGCACACCAACGCCAGCAATCCCCCGGCGACCAGGCCGCCGAGCAGGAGTCCGGTGGGGACGGGGATGCCCGAGTAGGTGGGGGTGTCGGGCAGCGGGAGTTGAGCGGCGCTCATGGCCCACAGCAGCATCAGCCACAACAGTCCGCCGAGGGCGGCCAGCACGAGGATCCACTGCAGCGCCCCGACGACGTACCACCACGCCGGATTGCGGGCTCGCAGTGGGGTGCCGACGATGGCCTGGTCCAGGGCGTCGGCCAGATCGTCCTCGTCGGAGCCGGTCGCGATCTCCACCGCATCGGCCCACAGCGCCGGCAACCCCTGGCTCGCCTTGGTGCCGAGTCGGCGCCGCAGCGTCGCGACGGCCGCCCGGGCCGCCGGCGTGGCCTCAGGGAGGGAGGAGCGCGCCAGCACCGCCCCGATCTCCTGGTCCTGTTCGGTCTGCTTGCGGCGCTTCGCGCCCTCGGCGCCGAGGACGGTCCGATCGAGGCGGAACCGCCGCAACGGGTTGGCCCGCATGCCGCCGACCCAGCGGGTCAACGGCCACCCGGTGTGCACGGATGCACGGGCGCGGTAGTCGCGCTCGACGCTGTCCAGCACGATCGGCACCCCCGCCGTCCTCGCGAGCGCGGCGACCAGCGCGGCGTCGGGTTCGGACGACACGGTGGGCTCGGTGTCGCCGACGTACGCGCGCAGCGCCTCGGCCTCGGTGTGCAGGTCACCCACGAGGCGCACGCGGGCTGCGGTCGCGGCGCGCACGGCTCCGGCCAGGGCGCCCCGCAGCTCGTCCAGTCCCTGCCCGGTGCGCGAGGAGGTGAGGATGACCTCGGCGTTCGGAAGACCGTCGTCGGCGAGGAGTTCGCGCAGGTGGGTCCGGCACGCGGCGGCCTCGTCGGGGGCGAGCCGATCGGCCTGGTTGAGCACGACGAGGGTCACGGCCTCGTGGGCGCGCATCCGTCGCAGGTAGTCCTCGTGCAGGATCCCGTCGGCGTACTTCTGGGGGTCGGTCACCCAGACGAACACGTCGGTGAGTCCGAGCACCCGGTCGGCCTCGGCGCGGTGCGCCACCCGGTGGGAGTCGACGTCGGGGAGGTCGAGCAGCACGAGTCCGTCGAGGTGCTCGGTGGCGCCGCTGCGTTCGGCGCGCTCGGGGCTGACCCGGTGGCGCGAGGCCGAACCGATCCAGTCGAGGAGGTCGTTGGCCGGGTCCGATCCCCACACGGCCGAACTGATCGTCGTGGTCGTGGGGCGCAGCATCCCCACGGTCGACACGGCCGACCCGACCAGCCGGTTGAACGTGCTCGACTTGCCGCTGCCGGTGGCGCCGGCGAGCGCGACGACGGTGTGGTTGCCCACGAGTTCGAGCCGCTCGGAGGCCTTGCGCAGGATCTTGCGGGCCGAGGCGACACGCTCCGGCGGCAGCTGGTCACCGCCCTCGTCGATGGCGGCGATCAACCCGGCGACGGCGTCCTTGAGCTGTTCGGGGCTCGGGGCCGTGGCGCGACGTCCACGGCGGCTCATCGGGCCACCGCCACGTCGGCCGCGGCGTCGAGCAGACGGCCCGGTCCGGCGGGGTCGACGTCGATCCGGTCGGTGACGGCGAAGACCCGATCCTTCTGTGCCTCATGGAGTTCGGCGACCTTGGTCAGGAGGTCTCCGCGGGCCTTGGCGGCGAGGGTCCGCACGGCCTGGTCACCGAAGATGGCCTCGAGCAGGCGCTGTGCCACGACCGCCGACCCGCCGGCGATGCCGACCTCGGCTCCACCGAGAGTGCCCATGGTGTGGCTGAACACGACGAGCATGAGCACGACCCCGACGGCGTTGACGCCCATCGACAGCACCCGGGCGGTGGTGCGGCGGTCCTTGCCCTCACTGCGGACGAGGTCGAGCAGATCCTGCTGCCAGTCGCGCACCAGGCGTTGGACGTCGTCCTCGAATCCATCAGGCACAGTAGCGATCTCGGGATTCTTCGCGAGGACGTCGTCGGCCCCGGCGATGGTGCGCCAGCGCTTGGCCACCGTGGCGTTCGCGTCCTCGGTGTGGGCGATGATGAGGTCGACGACGCCGGACTGCAGGGCCTGACCCAGTTCGGTGGCGGGCGCCGGACGTCCCTTGATGGCGGCGGTGATGCGGTCGCGCAGCCGGCCGAAACCGACCTCGATCTGGCGCAGGAACTCGCCCGTCCCGACGAACTCCTGCCAGCGGGCGAGCACCTCACCCCGCAGGAGTGTGCCGTCGCTCATGCCGGTCGAGACGCCCTCGATCGACTCGGCGTAGGCGACGTCGACGACGGCGCGCATCTGTTCGATCGTCTGCACCTGTGTCGAACTCGCCTCGGCGAGTCGATCGACCCGTGCGGAGAGGGAGTCCAGCGCGCCGTCCAGGGTGCGGCGCACGACGAGTCCTCGGGCACGCTGGTCCTCGCCCAGGCGGGAGAGCCAGCCCCGCAGGTCCGCGACATCGGGCTCCGGCAGGAGTCCCTGCTCGTCCAACGTCGTCTCGGCGAGCGCGAACACCGGTGAGTTGGTCAGGCCCTCGTCGACCAGCATCCCGCCGAGGTGTTCGGCGATCTCTTCGCTCGCGCCATCGGGGACGCGGTCGAGCACGATGGCGACCGACGTACCGCGCTCGACGGATCGGCGCAGCATCTCCCACGGGACCGCGTCGGCGTAGCGCGAGGCGGTCGTGACGAAGAGCCACAGGTCGGCGGCGCCGAGGAGTTGGCGGGCGAGGTCGCGGTTGCCGGCGACCACGGAGTCGATGTCGGGGGCGTCGAGGAGCGCGATCCCGGGCGGGAGTCCGTCGGCGACGGCGAGGCGCAGGGCCGAGGGGTCGTCGTTGCCGGTGCCGTCCTCGCCGCTGAGTCGGGTGAGGTGGGGCAGGACGCGGGGGTGGTGAACCAGCGTGCGTCGTCGGCGTGGTGGACGAGGACGCAGGCGCGGGTGGTGGGGCGTAGGACCCCGCTGCGGCTGACGACCCGGCGGGCGAGGGTGTTGACCAGGGTGGACTTGCCTGCGCCGGTGGAGCCGCCCACGACCGCGAGCAGGGGCGCGTCGATGTCGACGAGCCTGGGGATGATGTAGTCGTCGAACTGGTCGAGCAGTTCGGTGCGGTCGCGCCGGGCCTGCTCGGCGTCGACGGCCTCCAGCGGCAGACGCGTGTCCGCGATGTTCGCGCGCAGTGCCTTGACGGACTCCAGCAGTCGCGCGTCGCCGCCGACGGGGCCGCGCTCCTCGAGGGACGTGCCCTCGTCCGATTCGTCGGTCACTCTTCACCCTTTCGCCGCTGCTGGACAACGGTACCGGCGTGGCCGGGCCGGTCGCCTCCCGGCGTGCCCCTGGCGTGCCTCGGAGGTGTCGGTTGGGAGCCCGGTCACCGCGCCGTGACCCATTCGAGACCGAAGGGCGAGAAACGCCTCACGATCACGGTCGGGCGTCCGATGGGTGCGATACCGGAGGGCCCCACCCCTGTAGGGGCCCAGCCAGGACGGCGTCCGGCCCACGGAAGGAGCCCTGCCATGAGCACGTCCACCACCCTCCTCGACACCCGTGTCTTCGAGACTGAGGTTCCTGCTGCCCCGGTCGCGATGGGCGACCTCGTCGTCGGCGCCGCCGCGCGTCAGGGCGCGGCCGTCATCGGCGTCCTGCGCCGCACCGATCCCCAGGCGTGGCTGTTCGCCGAGCGCGCCCGCTACCTGCGTTCGGGGTCGTGCGACCCGTACGCGGAGCAGCTCCTGCGTCGCGCCGGCTTCCTGCAGGACTGAACCCGACGGGGCGGCCGTCTAGAATCTCGGCGTTGCCCCCGTAGCTCAGCTGGATAGAGCAAGAGCCTTCTAATCTCTAGGTCGCAGGTTCGAGTCCTGCCGGGGGCGCCGAAGGCGCCGACGGCAGAAGCAACAGGCGACTGGAACGACGTGAAGCCGCCGACGGGGGCGGGCTCTAACCCTCACCACCAAGGGCAGGACAGTCGTAGCCGTAGGCTCCACGCACACGGGTGAGATCTCCGACGGGTGGGTGAAGTGATGGCACGCGACGCCGTGGCTGCGATCAATGCGCTGGTGAGCGACGGGGACGTCCAGGAGGCGGCCGTGCACGCCGCCCGGTTACGACCCCGCTTCGTCGCCGAGCACCTCGACTACCACGCCCTGTCCGACGACGCGCAGCCCTGGCTCGACTTCGCACGGGCCTGGGTCGAGGCTGCCGACCCTCTCGACCGCCCCGAGATCGCCGCATGGCTCGTCGACACGTCGGTGTCGGAGATGTCGTACCTGCATGCCCAAGGCGAGGCCGCGGCTCTGATGGCGCGTGTCACCCGCGAGGCGACAACTCGACTGGCCGCATTGCTCGACCGGATAACCGTGCTCAGCAGAGGCCCCGACGCCGGCCTCTCGACGGCGCAGGCCCAGCAGTACACCACCGCCGCCGCGGCACTGCGCTCGCTCACCCTGCCGTAGGCCGTCGGCGATCGACCGCCGGCCGAGTCCCCCGCCCGGACCCGACCGCGGCCCCACCCGACCGCCGGGCCGGGAGCGCCGTCGGTCACAGGCGATTGGAACGAAGTGAAGGCACCGAGCAGGGCGCCCCCCAGGGATCCATACAAGGGTGCCGGGAGGCCTCCGTCCGGCCTCCGGAATCACCACGCGGACAGAAGCGTCCACATCGTGGTCACCTCTTGACCTGTACTGCCACCCGGTTGTGTGCATGTACCGACCGGACATCCCCCTCGGATACCTGCTGGTCACTGAACAAGCAGCGGCCGGTCGGCCTGAGCGGGAGACGAACCCGGCAAGCCCTACGTGGCACGAAACACACACACCCGATGTGACCGATGCGGTGTGGACGGCGCAGTATTTCTTGGTGCGGTTGCACGGTCGCGACGTGCGTACACTTGTCCTAGGACGGGATCGTCGTGGTCGAGGCAAGTGCATCGCGACCCACGTCCGAGCGGATGCGATCGAGGCGAGGCAGCCAACGCGGCGGTGTCGTGACGATCGCAGATGGAGGAACACAGCATGTTGCAGAAGAGTCAGCCAGGACCGGTGCCGCAGCAGAGGCAGAACGCGTATGACGGGTCGTTCAACCCCTGGCTCGAGCACTCCCACCTGTTGTGGTCGCACACCGTCAAGATGACGGCGCTCGGCACCGAACTCCAGCAGGACGCGATGCGCGCCTACCGCGGGGTCGCCAAGTGGTACGGCGAGCCCTTCGTCCTCAAGAACGTCTTCCAGCGCATCGAGAAGGTCCTCGAGGCCAACACCGTCCTCATGCGTCAGCTGAGCCGTGACTACGCCAAGCCGGAGTTCGGATTCGCGACGACGAAGATCGACGGCGAGGACGTCGCGGTCAGCGAGTCGGTCACGATCGACAAGCCCTTCTGCAAGCTCATCCACTTCGAGCGCGACACCGACCGCAACGACCCGGTCGTCCTGCTCATCGCGCCGCAGTCCGGCCACTACGCCACGCTCCTGCGCCCCACGGTCGAGCGGCTGCTGCCCGAGGCCGACGTCTACGTCACCGACTGGGCCAACGCCCGTGCGGTCCCGACCGAGGCCGGCCAGTTCGACCTCGACACCTACGCCGACTACCTGGTGGAGTTCATCGAGTACCTCGGCCCGGAGACCAACGTCGTCTCCATCTGCCAGTCCACGGCCCCGGCCGTCATGGCGGTCTCCCGCCTCGCGCAGGAGACGCCGGACGGGCAGCCCGCCACCCTCACCCTCATGGCCGGCCCGCTCGACCCGGCCGCGGCACCCACCGAGGTCACCGATCTGGCCGACCGCATGCATCTGCCGTCCTACCTGCAGGCGTTCATCGCGCGGGCACCCAACGGACGCCCGGTCTACCCCGGATACGTGCAACTCATGTCGTTCATCGCGATGAACCCGGAGAACCACTTCTCCTCCCACCGCGACCTGTACCGGCACTACGTCGCCGACGACACCAACCCCGAGATCGAGCGCATCGAGCGCTTCTACCGGGAGTACTTCGCCGTCACCGACCTCACCGCCGAGTTCTACGCCGACACCGTCGACCGCGTGTTCATCAAGAAGGAACTGGCCCGCGGGACCATGGTGTACAACGGCAGCCTGGTCCGTCCCGAGGCGATCACCTGCCCCGTCATCGGCATCGAGGGCGCCAACGACGACATCTCCGCGCCCGGCCAGACGCGGGAGTTCATGAGGAAGTTCACCGGCTCCAGCGACGTCAGCTTCTACGAGCAGGAGGGCGCCGGACACTACGGCGTCTTCGCCGGTGGCCACTGGCGTGGTCAGATCGCCCCGCGCATCATGGGCAAGATCCACGAGACGGCGGCGGCCGCCGGGCGCACCTACAGCGACCCGCAGCGGCCCACGATGACCATCGAGCCCTACGAGGGCTGAGACCGGCCGACGGCCGAGACCTCAGTCGAATGCGATGCGGCGCCGGATGCGATGTCCGGCGCCGCATCGTCGTCCTACACCATCCACCTAGTGACCCACGTCACGCGGCGCACACGGTGCGACTAGGGTGAGGACGTGAGCCACGGGGACGGCACGGACGATGTGCACGTGTACTGGACCCGCCCGTCCTACGAGCCCGGGCTGGAGTCCCTCCTCGACGAGGTCGAACGGACCACGCTCAGCCGGTTGCACCTGGACCGCGACAGGGACCGCTACATCAGCGCCCACGTCCTGCTCCGCCGCGTCCTCGCCCGGCACACCGGCATCCCCGAGCAGGAGCAACGCTTCCACCGGCGCTGCGTCCTCTGCGGCGGACCGCACGGCAAACCACGACTCCTCACGCCGGGGGTCGACCCGGCGGACCTCGTCGCGGTCAACGCCCTCGACACCCCGCAGGTCAACCTCTCCTACGTCGGCAGCCGGATCCTCCTGGCACTGCGCGAGGCCGGCCCGGTCGGCGTCGACGTCGAGCATTGGGACAAGACGGATTTCGCGGGCTTCGGGGCGGTCGCCCTCACCCAGGCCGAGGCCAGGGAACTCCTCGAGTTCGACGTCGTCGACCGTTCGCCCGCACGCGCGACCTGGTGGGCGCGCAAGGAGGCCGTCCTCAAGGCGACCGGCCACGGCCTGCGCGTCGACGCCCTCAACCTGCGCGTCTCCGCCCCGGACGTCCCCCCGGTGCTGCTCGACTGGACCGATCCCGAGATCGCCCGCCCCCAGGTGACCCTCGCCGACGTGCCGGTCCCCGGACGGTACGAGGCGGCCGTCGCGGCCGCCGGGCACGTCCGCCTGCGGGTCCACGTGCACGAGGTCGCCGACGTGGCGCCCTCACCCCTCTGACGCCGACTCGCCCCACCTACGCGGCGGCGGCGACCGGCGAGAGGACTCGGGTCATCGCCCCGGGAGGAGACGTGCCACGAGCCCGCGGTGCTCGGCCTCCGGGTGCCGGCCTCCGGGCAGCTTGGGCAGGGCCCGCTCGTCGATCCACGGGCTCAGCACGCCGTCGAGTCCGGGCTCGACCACCGACAGGTGCCGGCGGAAGTCGTCGGTCGTCACCACGGTGTCGAGGTGCCCGGCCACCCACCCGCGCACCAGGTCGAAGAAGGCCTCGTCGCCGATCGCGATCCGCAGCGCGTGCAGCGCCAGGGCGCCGCGCTTGTAGACCCGGTCGTCGAACATGAGGTCGGGGCCGGGGTCGGAGATGCGGATGTCCTTGGGCTCACCGGCCAGGACGTCGTAGGCGCGGGCCGCGGACTCCTGCGCGGTCGACTCACCGATGTGATCCCACCACAGCCACTCCGCGTAGCAGGCGAATCCCTCGTTGAGCCAGATGTCGCGCCACCGGGCCAGACCGACCGCGTTGCCGAACCACTGGTGCGCGAGTTCGTGGGCGACGAGCCGCTCGCTCGTGCGTTTGCCGTCGGCGTGGTTGCTGCCGAAGATCGACAGCGCCTGCGCCTCCAGCGGGATCTCCAGGGCGTCGTCGGTGACGACCACGTCGTACCGCGAGAACGGGTACGGCCCGAACAACCCGACGAACAGCCGCATCATCTCGGGCTGGCGACCGAAGTCGTGAGCCACCTTGCGGCGCAGCCGATCCGGCAGGTAGATCGACTGCGGGACCCCACCTCGCGAGCCCGCCGGCGTCGTCTCGGAGTACCGCCCGATCTGGATGTTCGCGAGGTAGGTGGCCGTCGGGGTGGCGTTGTCGAAGACGCTGGTGGCGCGACTGGCCGAGCGGGTCCGCGAGATGAGTTCGCCGTTGCCGACGACGGTGTAGGCGGCCTCCGTGGTCACCGAGATGCGGTAGGTCGCCCGCGCCGAAGGCCGGTCGTTGCACGGGAACCACGTCGGCGCGCCGTCCGGCTGGGCGGCCACGAGCGCCCCGTCGGTCAACTCCTCGAAACCCACCTCGCCCCACGGCCCACGACGCGGCTGCGGGGTGCCGCCGTACTCGATGACGACCTGGAGGCGACGGCGCGCGCCGCCCTCGCCCCGCAGCGGGACGACGAGCTTGTCGCCCCGGCGCTTGACGCCCTTGACGGAGACGCCGTCGACGCGCACGTCGCCGACGACGAGCCCGACGAGGTCGAACTCCAACTCCTTGGCCGGCTCGATCAACGTCACGTCGATGCGGGCGGTGGCCACCAGGCGATTGGTGCGAACCGTGTAGTCGAGGTCGAGGTCGTAGTGGGTGACGTCGTAGAGGGGGCTCCCCTGCTTCTTGACGTAGTCGCGTTCAGGCATCACGCTCAGCATCCCACGGCGCGATGGGGTTACCGACCCAACGGGACCCCTCGGGAACGCTCTCCCCGCGCAGGACGAGCGACGCCGGGCCGACGGAGGCCCCGCGGTCGATGTGGGCGGCGGGCAGGACGACGCTGTTCGGCCCGAGCGTGGCGCCCGCGCCGAGCGTGACCTCGTCCAGGCTCATGACCCGGTCGTGGAAGAGGTGCGTCTGCACCACGCACCCGCGACCCACGGTGGCGCCGTCGGCCAGACGCACCAGGTCGGCCTCGGGCAGCCAGTACGACTCGCACCACACGCCATGCCCGATGCGCGCCCCGAGACTGCGCAACCACACCGACAGGGCCGGGGATCCGGTGGCGGACCAGGCGAACCACGGCCCGGCGAGCATCTCGACGAAGGTGTCGGACAGCTCGTTGAGCCACACGAACCGGCTCCACAGCGGATGCTCCGACACGGTGATCCGGCCGATGAGGACCCACTTGGCCAGGGACGTGATCGTGGCGGCCAGGGCGCCGGCGCCGATGAGGACGAACCCGCTGAGCAGCACCGCGAGCGGGAGCGACATCTTGCCGAGGCCGAGCAGCGTGAAGACCACCAGCACGGCGAGCGCGAGGTTGACCATGACGGGGACGACCCGGCAGCACTCGATGACACCGCGGAAGAACCGGAGCCGGGGGAGGGTGAGAACGTGCGCGCGTCGTCGAAGGTCTCGGTGGCCACGCGACGCAGTTTGACCGGCGGGCTGCCCAGCCACGAACTCCCGGCCTTGGACCGACGCGGCGCCGCGGAGAGCACGGCCACGAGTCCGTCCTTGGGGACCTTGCGGCCGGCGGCGGTCATCCCCGAATTGCCGAGGAAGGCGCGCTTGCCCACGCGGGCGCGGCCGACGCGCATCCACCCGCCCCGCAGGTCGTAGGAGGCGACCAGCGTGTCGTCGGCGAGGAACGCGCCGTCGCCGATCTTGGTCATGCAGGGCAGCAGGAGCACGGTGGAGGCCTCGACGCCGTGGCCGACGCGGGCGCCCAGGGCGCGCAGCCACCAGGGGGTGAGCTGACTCGCGTAGATCGGGAAGAGGATGGTGCGGGCGAGGTCGAGCACGCGCTCGGTGACCCAGATCTGCCACCCCACGCGACTGCGCACCGCGTGATGGCCCTCGATCACGCCGATCGAGCAGAGCCGCACCACGACGAGCACGACGATCGCGAAGCCGACCATGCCCAGGACGGTCGCGAGCGGGGTCAATGCGAGGGTCGGCAGCAGCGCCTGGCTGAGGACCTCGACCCGGCCCACCGGCTGCAGGAGCAGCCAGATGGCGGGCAGGAACCCGATGATCGGGAGGAACGCCAGCGCGAATCCCGATGCGGCGTACAGGCCGACCCACCACCGGGCCCGCGCGGGTCGATGCTCCGGCCATTCACCGGCGACCTTGCGCGCCGAGGTCGGGGAGGCGGGAGAGCCCGCCCAGACCTGCCCCGCCGGCACCTCACCGTGGACCGCGGAGCCGGCCGACACCACGGCGCCCTTGCCGACCGAGGAACCCGGAAGGAGCATGCTGCGCGCGCCGATCGAGGCGTGCGAGGCGATGCGGATGTGTCCGACGTGGAAGGTGTCTCCCTCGACCCAGTGGCCGGAGAGGTCGACCTCGGGCTCGATCGCCGCGCCACCGCCGAGGGTGAGCATGCCGGTCACCGGCGGCATCGCGTGCATGTCGACGCCGCGGCCGATCTTGCCCCCGAGCCACCGCGCGTAGTTGAGCATCCAGGGGGCGCTCATCAGGGACGTGGCCCCGATGCTGTCGGCGAACTTCTCACAGCCCCAGACCCGCAGGTGCACGCTGCCGGCGCGTGGGTAGGTCCCGGGCTCCAGGTCGCGCAGGACCAGCCGGCAGACGAGGACCGAGAGACCGAGCTGCCCGATGGGGGTCCACCCGATGAGCAAGCCCACGACAAGGAAGGCCCAGTGCGCCTGGGGCAGCGCGACCCAGCCGGCCAGGTGCAGGACGGTCGAGATGGCCGACACGAGCACCAGCCACCGGCTTCCGCGGATGCCGGCCATGAGCACGTCGATCGCGAGTTGCACGGCCTGCGCCGACGCCGGGACCCGCTTGGGGATCGGCCGGGGTTCGTCGTCGCGGCCCTCGATGCGCAGTGTCCCCCGGTGGTGGTCGAGCAGGGCGGCCTGGGCCGTCAGTCGGGGGTGGTCGTAGAGGTCGGCGACGGTGACGCGCGGGTGGTGCGCCCGCAGCAGGGAGACGAGTCGGGCCGCCGCCAGGCTGCTGCCACCGAGGGTGAAGAAGTCGTCGTCGGCGCCGGGGTCGACGCCGAGGACGGCCCGCCACTGCTCGGCGAGCCAGGCGGCCGTGCCCGTCAGCCCCTCGCTGCCCGACCCCGCCGGCGCGTCACCGTCGATCGGCCAGGGCAGGGCGTCGCGATCGACCTTGCCCGAGGTCCTCGTGGGCATCGTGTCGACGACGTGCAGTCGCGGCACCATCGCCGCCGGGAGTGACTCCTCCAGTCGTGCCCGCGCGTCCGCCACCTGTTCCTCGCCGTAGGCCTCGGGGTCCTCGGGCAGGAGGTAGCCGACGAGGACCTTGACACCCGGGGCGGGTTCGCGGACGGCGACCGCCCCCATCGCCACGTTCGGCAGGGCCGCCAGCGCGGCGTCGATCTCACCGAGCTCGATGCGCCGACCACCGACCTTGACCTGGTCGTCGGCCCGTCCGGCGAAGATGATGCCGTCCTCGTCGCGGACGACGAGGTCGCCGCTGCGGTAGGCGCGATCCCAGCCGAGCATCGGTGCGTACGTGGCGGCGTCCTTCTCGGGGTCCAGGTAGCGCGCCAGGCCGACACCGCCGATGACCAGCTCACCGGTCTGCCCGTCCTCGACCTCGATGCCGTCGGCGTCGACCACGGCCAGATCCCACCCGTCCAGCGGCAGCCCGATGCGCACGGGCTCCTCGCCGGTCATCAGCGCCGCGCAGGCGACGACGGTGGCCTCGGTGGGGCCGTAGGTGTTCCACACCTCACGCTCGGGCGAGCTGAGGCGGGCAGCGAGTTCGGCGGGCAGTCCCTCCCCGCCGAAGATGAGCAGGCGCACCCCCGCGAGGCTCTCCTCGGGCCACAGGGAGGCCAGCGTCGGCACGGTCGAGACGACGGTGATGCCGCGTCGCTCCAGCCAGGGGGCCAGGTCGACGCCGGACTTGACCAGCGACCGGGGCGCCGGGACGAGGGTGGCCCCGTGGCGCCAGGCCAGCCACATCTCCTCACAGGAGGCGTCGAACGCCACCGACAGGCCGGCGAGCACGCGGTCCCCGGGGCCGAGCGGCGCGTCCTGGAGGAACAGGCGGGCCTCGGCGTCGACGAACGCCGCGGCGCTGCGGTGGGAGACGGCCACGCCCTTGGGGGTTCCGGTCGACCCGGAGGTGAAGATGATCCAGGCGTCGTCGGTGAGCTCGAGCGGGCGGATCTCGGCGACGGGGGCGTGCTCCCCCGGACGGCCCTGGACGCCCTCGTCGGTGAGCACCGCGGTGACCTTCGCCTCGCCGAACACGAGATCGGCACGCTCCTGCGGGTCGTCGGCGTCGACCGGCACGTAGGCGGCACCGGCGCGCAGGATGCCCACGATCCCGACGTGCAGATCGGGGCGCCCGGTCGTCATCCGGATGCCCACCCGGTCGCCCGTGCGCACACCCGCCTCGTGAAGACGGTCGGCGATCTCCCCTGCGGCGTCCCACATCTCGCGGTACGTCAGGCGGCCGCCGTCGGTGACGATCGCGTGCTCCTCGCCGAAACGCTCGACGACCTCACCCAGGATGTCGAGCAGCGTCCGGGCCGGCGGCGCCAGGTGTCCACGGCGCAAGGCGGTGGACGCGACGGTTCCAGGCATTCGACAACCCTTTCGCGCTCGTCGTCGGGGCTGCGCGCCCCGTCCGTGGAACGGTACGGCGCCCCAGTCTCGCGAGCGGGGACCGACCGACCTCTTCCAGGTTAACGAGCGGTCAACGCCGCGCGCGCACGCACGACGGAGTCGACGAGCCGGTGTTCCTCGGCCACGACGTCCGGGCCGGCGTGGCCACGCAGCGAGCGTCCCCGCAGGTAGGCGAGCTCGATGGCGTCGTCCTGGAAGTCGCGCATGGCCGCCTTGGCCTGGCGCCCTCCCACCTGGGCCGCCCGATCCCGGGCCGCGCGACGCAGGCGCGAGTCCGACAGCATCGAGATCTCCGCCGGGTGGAACACCCCGAGCCGCTCATAGTGACGCAGGTTCGCCCCCGCCGTGCGGTCCTCCCGGCGCCGGCTCCACACGGCGAAGGCGATGGTGGCGAGGAACACGGGCACGTGCACGAACAGGTAGGCACCGACCCAGCCCTCGAAACCCAGGGCCGTCCCGCCGTTCCACATCGCGTGCAGCACCATCGCGAGCACCAGACCGAGCAGCGGCGCGAAGAAGCGCAGCGGCGACCTGCCCGTCACGAGCATCCCGATGCCGACGCCGGTCCACAGCGTGAAGAGCGGATGGGCGAAGGGCGAGACGATGCCCCGCAGCACGAACGTGACGGCCAGGCCCACGGCTCCGCCCTCGAGCATGGCCTGCCCGAGGTAGAGGATGTTCTCGCCGAAGGCGAACCCGGCGGCGATGATGCCCGCGTAGACGATGCCGTCGAGCACCCCGTCGAACTCGCGGCGGCGCATCGCCCAGATCACGAGGATGCCGACGCCCTTGGCGATCTCCTCGACGACCGGGGCGACCATCACCGCCGCGAAGAACTGCGGGTCGACGCCCAGTCCGGCCGCCACGGACGCCGCGAGGGTGTTGATGACGAGGAGATCGACGTCGCCACGAGCGCGCCCCAGGCGAACGCCACGACCAGCGAACTCGGCGGCTCGGCCTCGTGCCGGTCGAGCCAGAGGAACGCCGGCACCACCACGGCCAGCGGGATCACCGCGATCAACGCCGCGAGGATCGCCACCTGGGCCCCCAGCGTCATCCCGAGAGCGGCCGCGAGCACCGCTCCCCCGATGAGGAACAGCAGCAGCAGGCCGCCGGCGACCAACCACCGGCGCAGCAGCGGCCGGTGCGTCGCGTTGCGGGGACCGGCGCCGGGCACGTAGCCGTGAGGCATCGGCGTCGTCATGGACATGCGGGGCGACCTCCTGCGGTGCGCGAAGTGCGGCGCGCGCAGCCTATGCGACACCACGTCCGCATGCGGGCGGGGGCGGACGTCGCCACTCCCGAGTTCGACCGGATCGACCCTCCCGGCGCGGGTGGTCGCGAGCGTTCCGGACCTCCCTATCTCCGGCGACCGACGAAGGCGCAGCTTAGAGTGGCCACCGTGTCGAAAAGCTCAAGCTCCGCCCACGAACGCATCGTCTGGATCGACTGCGAGATGACCGGACTCGATCTCGAACGGGACGCCCTCATCGAGGTGGCCGCGCTCGTCACCGACTACGAGTTGCAGCCCCTGGGTGAGGGGATCGAGGTCGTCATCCGCCCCGAGCCGCAGGCGCTGGAGCAGATGGGCGACTTCGTCCGCACCATGCACACCGAGAGCGGCCTGCTCGCGGTCCTCGAGGACGGGCTGACGATGGAGGAGGCCCAGGCCACGGTCCTGGACTACGTGCGCGAACACGCCCCCACGCCCCGCAAGTCGCCGCTCGGTGGCAACACCGTCGGCACCGACCGCACCTTCCTCGTGCGCGACATGCCCGAGCTCGAGGGGCACCTGCACTACCGCAACATCGACGTGTCCTCGATCAAGGAACTCGCCCGCCGCTGGTACCCCCGGGTGTTCCACCACGCTCCCGCCAAGCACGGCGGTCACCGCGCCCTGGCCGACATCAAGGACAGCATCGCCGAGCTCCGCTACTACCGGGAGGCCGTGTTCGTGCCCCTGCCCGGCCCCGATTCCGCGACCGCCAAGGAGCTCGGCGCCCGGCACGCCGCACTCCGCGCCGACCTCTGAGGGCGCGGAGCAGGCGGGCCGTCGGCGACCGGACCCGCCGGCTCCGTGCGTCACCGCAGGCCCGCGACCCCGTGGTCACGAGCACTCCGGAAAGCAGGTACGATGGTCGCCGCGCTGCCGACGAGCAGACGGCCTCGAGGGGTCGCCCGTTCCGAACGCTTCGCATGGTGGGTGTAGCTCAGCTGGTAGAGCACCTGGTTGTGGTCCAGGTGGCCGCGGGTTCAAGTCCCGTCACTCACCCCACGAAAGAGGGCCCCTGACCTGCGAGGTCAGGGGCCTTCTTCGTGTGCCCGCCCGGGCACCTACCCCAGGCACGTCCACCCCGTCCGGCGCCCCCTGGGGCCTCCCCGAGCCGATCCATCCGCCCGTGCCACGATGGGCTGCGTGCCACGACAACGAGCTTCGATCACCGTCCCTCTGATCTCCGCGCTGGCCGCCCTGGTCCTGCTGCTCGGCGGCGCGACGGCGGCCCTGGCACACTCCGAGCTCATCTCCTCCGACCCCGACGACGGCGCGAGCCTGGGGTCGATGCCGAGCAGTGTGACCCTCACGTTCAACGAGGACGTCGACCCCAACTTCGCCCAGGCGATCGTCGCCGACGAGCAGGACGTGGCGCGGCCGGTCACGGCGGAGGTCTCGGGGCCGCGCGTCACCGTTCCTGTGCCCCCGGAGGTGCGGCAGGGAGCCGTCCAGGTCAGGTACCGCGTGGTCAGCGCCGACGGCCACCCGGTGGCCGGCGAGATCCGGTTCACCGTCGCCGGCGCCGCACCGACCGGCGACACTTCCTCCGCCACAGACGCCGCAGCGACCTCACAGGCCCCGGCCCCCGCCGCGACCCCCTCGGCCCCCGCCCAGACCCCCGCAGGCCAGGACGAGAGCGCCTCGACGCTGTGGATGTACGTCCTCACCGGCTTCGCCGCCCTCCTGGTGGTCGGCGTCGGCGTGGCCATCGTCCTCATGGGCCGCCGTCGGCGGTGATCACGCGAGCATGACGAAGCGCCCCGGCCGGATCGGCTCGGGGCGCTCGTGATGTGCGTGGTACGTGCGCACGGTCCGCACGCGCAGGGTCGTCGTCCGGTCAGCGCTCGACCGCCGCGGCCGCGGCGCTGTGTGCGCGAACACGCCAGTTCGACGCGCGGTCGACGGTGTCCGTCCTGGGCCGCGTCGGCATGGCCGCCGCGCGCACGGCTCCGGCGTGGGCCGGGTAGCCGGCCTCCTGAAGGTCCTGCGCCAGCGCGAACAGCGACGCGGGTCGCAGCCCGATCTCAGTGACGTCGACCACCTCGCTCACGAAGGCTCCGTGGCAGTCCCACCACGCATCGCGGAGTACGCAGGCCAGGTCGAAACGCTCGCCGGCGGACATGTTCCGCTGGTCGATGTTTCCTTCGTGCGTGGTGACGTCGGTCGTGATGTCCAAGCTTCCCCCTCGTCCGAAAGTGTGCGTGCTGCGCCCGCCGACCGCGGTCGTGCTCGGTCGCGGTTCCCCCGGTAGGCGCATGGCGACTCTACGACAGGTGTCCTGGACGCTCGCTGATCACGATCGGGCCTATTTCGTCGCCGATTCGGTCAAAGGGGGCGCTGGAATGGATGGATTCGCTACAGCACCAACATGATTCGACCGAATCGGCCCTCTCCGCGCGGCGAGAAATCTCCTAGAGGGATCCCGGCTGATGTATCTCTTAGACGGGCTGCGAATCCCCGTGCACGACACCACGGTCCGTGCGATGACCCCCTTCACGGCGATTCCCTGAGCACTCGTTCAGGTCAGCCGTCCGACCGATCGCCCCAAGCGTCCGGATCGTGGAATGCAGGCCCGGAACACTCAACCGGAGGCCTGAGCGCGACACGCCGTGGGGTCCGCGCGGCATGAGTGTGGGCTGGGCGCGCGACCGGCCCCGTGAGACGTCGTCGCAGCGCCCGATTCCGGGCATGAAAAAGGGCCCTGTCTCCAGGGCCCTTCGGTGGTGCGCCATCAGGGACTCGAACCCCGAACCCGCTGATTAAGAGTCAGCTGCTCTGCCAATTGAGCTAATGGCGCGCAACGAAGAAGAACATTACCCGACGAGGACGCCAAGCATGAAATCCGCTGGTCAGCGGCCTGCTGACACGCGCGGCCACCTTTCGCGGTTCTCGTGCGCCTGAGGTGTCGGGAGTCCTAGCGTAGGACCACACCTGTGTAAGGAGACGAACATGCGGGCTCTCGCCAAGACCCATGCAGGCCCCGGCCTGGAACTCATCGACCGCGCCGAACCGGAGTGCGGCCCGAGCGATGTCAAGATCAAGGTCCTCGCGGCCGGACTGTGCGGCACCGACCTCCACCTGGAGCAGTGGGACGACTGGGCCGCGGGCCAGGTCCATCCGCCCATGGTCATCGGGCACGAGTTCTTCGGCGAGATCGTCGAGGTCGGCGCCGACGTCACCTCGTGCTCCGTGGGTCAGAAGGCCTCGGGCGAGGGTCACGTCGTGTGCGGCATGTGCCGCAACTGCCGCGCCGGTCGCCGCCAGATGTGCATCGCGGTCGACAGCGTCGGCGTCAACCGGGACGGCGCGTTCGCGGAGTACGTCATCGTCCCCGATACCAACGTGTGGGTGCAGCCCGACGACATGCGTCCCGAGGTCGGTGCCGTCTTCGACCCCCTGGGCAACGCCACCCACACGGCCTTGATGTTCCCGCTGGTCGGCGAGGACGTGCTCATCACCGGCGCCGGCCCCATCGGGGTCATGGGTGCCGCGATCGCCCGCCACGCCGGGGCGCGCTACATCGTCGTCACCGACGTGTCCGACTACCGGCTCGACCTCGCCCGCCGCGCCGGCGCCGACATGGTCGTCAACGTCGCGAACACCCGCATCCACGAGGCGCAGACGACCCTCGGCATGACGGAGGGCTTCGACGTGGCACTGGAGATGTCCGGCAACCCGGCCGCGTTGCGCGAGACCATCGAGAACATGAACCACGGCGGACGCATCGCCCTGCTCGGGCTGCCCAAGGAGGCCTTCGCGATCGACTTCGGGCGCGTCATCACGCACATGCTCACGATCCGGGGCGTGTACGGGCGCGAGATGTTCGAGACCTGGTACGCGGCCAGCGCCATGATGCACACCAGCGAGCTGCTGCGACAGACCGTCGGCTCGGTCATCACCCACACGGTGCCGCTGGAGGAGTGGCCACGCGCCTTCGAGGCGGCCCGCTCCGGTGAGTGCGGCAAGGTGGTCCTCGACATCGCCGGCGTGCTCTGACCTGCCTCACGCGATCCCTACTTCGACAAGGAGATTCGATGACCGCCTTCGATTCCTCGATCGCCGCCACGCTGGAGGAGATCCGTGACGCGGGTCTGTTCAAGAACGAGCGTGAGCTCCTCTCACCGCAGTCGGCGCACGTGCGCACCGCCTCCGGTGAGGCGCTGAACTTCTGCGCCAACAACTACCTCGGCCTGGCCGACGACCCCGAGGTCGTCGCCGCCGCCCGCGCTGCCCTGGACGAGTGGGGCTTCGGCATGGCCAGCGTCCGCTTCATCTGCGGCACACAGGAGCTGCACAAGCGCCTGGAGGCGCGCATCGCCGAGCTGGTGGGAACGGAGGACGCGATCCTCTACTCCTCCTGCTTCGACGCCAACGGCGGCGTGTTCGAGGTGTTGTTCGGCGCCGAGGACGCGATCATCTCCGACGAGCTCAACCACGCCTCGATCATCGACGGCGTGCGCCTGTCCAAGGCCGCCCGGTACAGGTACAAGAACGCCGACCTCGCCGATCTGGAGGCGCAGCTCGAGGCCGCCTCCGGGGCGCGGCGCAAGGTCGTGGTCACCGACGGCGTGTTCTCCATGGACGGCTACTACGCGCCGCTGGAGGGCATCTGCGACCTGGCCGAGAAGTACGACGCCCTCGTGCTGGTCGACGACAGCCACGCCGTCGGGTTCGTCGGCGACAACGGCCGGGGAACCCACGAGTTCTGCGGGGTCCTCGACCGGGTCGACCTGCTCACCGGAACCCTGGGCAAGGCCCTCGGTGGCGCCTCCGGCGGGTACGTGGCGGGCAAGGCCGACGTCGTGGCCCTGCTGCGGCAGCGCTCACGGCCCTACCTGTTCTCGAACGCGGTGGCGCCGACCGTCGCCGCCGGGTCGCTCAAGGCCATCGAACTCGCCCTCGGCGGCGGCGAGAAGCGCGAGGCCCTCAAGCGCAACACCGAGCTGTTCCGCACGCTCATGACCGAGGCCGGCTTCGAGCTCCTGCCCGGATCGCACCCGATCACCCCGGTCATGTTCCCCGGTGAGGACGGCGCCCGCCAGGCCGCCACGATCGCCGACGAGATGCTGAACCGCGGCATCTACGTCATCGCGTTCTCCTACCCCGTGGTGCCCCAGGGCAAGGCCCGCATCCGCGTCCAACTCTCCGCCGCCCACAGCGAGGACGACGTCCGCGCCTGCGTCACCGCGTTCACGGAGGCCCGGGACCACGTGGGCTGAGACGGCCCGGACTGCGCCGAACACGACAGCGCCCCTCCCACCGGATCGGTGGGAGGGGCGCTGTTCGGTGTAGCGCGAGATCGACCGCGTGTCAGCGGCGCACGCGACGCACGATCGCGACGGTGACGAGCAGGATCGCCACCCCCGCGGCCGCGCCGACGACGTCGTAACGCAGGCTGCCGTCGGGGCCGTGGGTGGCCGCGTACAGGGCCGACTTGGCCTCGGCGGTCTGCCGCTTGGCGACGTTGGCGGGCTTGACCCGGAAGGCCAGCTCGTCGATGGTGGCGGCGAGGCTGTCCCGGTTACGGGCGATGTCCATTTCGATCTCGTCGAGTGACCGGTTGTCCTTGGCGCTCATCGACGGCTCCTTCTCGGCGGTGGCTCGTGGATCCGATTGGCCGGACGCCCTGGTGACGGCCGGTCCCCGGACCGCATGCTGGTCCGAGGCGACGATAACCTACCCCCGACCCGTGCGCCCCACGAGGTGACGCGTGCCGCAGGATCGGTCGCGTCCGTGAACGAATCGAGCAGGAGGCCAGAACCGTGTCCCGACTGGAACCAGGCGAGTCCGCCCCCGAGTTCACGCTGCAGACGCACGAGGGGCAGAGCGTGTCCCTGTCCGACCTGCGTGGCCGCAAGACCATCCTCTACGTCTACCCCGCCGCGATGACGCCGGGGTGCACGACGCAGGCCGGCGACTTCCGCGACGGCCTCGATCCCTTCACCGACGCCGGCTACGCGGTGTACGGCCTCTCCCCCGACTCACCGGAGAAGCTCGCGCGCTTCGTCGAGAAGGAAGCCCTGACGTTCCCGCTCCTGTCGGACCCCGACAAGGAGGTCATGACCGCCTACGGCGCCTTCGGCGAGAAGACGATGTACGGCAAGAAGGTCACCGGGGTCATCCGCTCGACGTTCGTCATCGACGAGGAGGGCAAGATCGAGCTGGCCAAGTACAACGTCCGCGCCAAGGGCCACGTGGCCTCCCTGGCCAAGACCCTGGGCGTCGACCTGCCCGCCTGACGTCGGCGAGCGCGGCTCGCGACCCCGCCGCAGCGGTTACCCTGGCCGGTGCGCGGGAGTGGTGGAATTGGTAGACACGCAGGATTTAGGTTCCTGTGCCCCAGGGCGTGAGGGTTCGAGTCCCTTCTTCCGCACGACAAGGTCGAACCGCCTCCACGTGGAGGCGGTTCGACCTGTCGACGTTCGAGCGGCGCTGGTTCAGCCGAGGTGATCGGGCAGGACCTCGGCCAGTGCCGCGAAGGCCTTGCCGCGGTGGGAGATCGCGTTCTTCTCCGGCGGAGGCAGTTCGGCGGCCGTGCGCGTGTCACCGGCCACCTGGAGGATCGGGTCGTAGCCGAAGCCGTTGGTGCCCCGCGGGGAGCGCACGAGCGTTCCCTCGAACCGGCCCTCCCGGGTCACGGTGCGCCCGTCGGGCAGGGTGAGCGCCGCGCAGCAGACGAAGGCGGCGCCCCGATGCTGCTCGGGTACGTCGGCGATCTGCGCGAGCAGGAGGTCGAGGTTCGCCTGGTCGTCGCCGTGCCGGCCCGCCCACCGCGCGCTGAACACCCCCGGCGCGCCGCCGAGGACGTCCACGGCGAGCCCGGAGTCGTCCGCCAACGCGGGGAGCCCCGTCGCCTGCGCGGCCGCCCGTGCCTTGAGCAGGGCGTTCTCCTCGAAACTCACGCCGGTCTCGACGACGTCCTCGACGTCGGGGAACGCATCCATGCCCAGGAGTTCACACCCCAGACGCTCGAGCACCCCGCGCAGGATCTCGCGGAGCTCGACGACCTTGCCCGGGTTGCGCGTGGCCAACACGATCCGTTCGGTCATCGGGCCACCTCACGCTCCGAATCCTCGAGAGCCAGATGCTGCATCCGAGTGAGGTCCGCACATCCTTCGGTCGCGAGGTCGAGCAGCCCGTCGAGCAACCGGCGGTCAAACGGCTCGCCCTCGGCGGTGCCCTGCACCTCCACGAACCGGCCGTCGCCGGTCATGACGACGTTCATGTCCGTATCGGCGTCGACGTCCTCCACGTAATCGAGGTCCAGCACCGCCCTTCCACCGACGACACCCACGCTCACGGCCGCCACCGATCCCGTGAGCGGCGAGGCCTTCTTCGCGACGTGCCCGGCCGCCCGGCCCGTCTCGATGGCGTCGACGAGGGCGACGTACGCGCCGGTGATCGCGGCCGTACGGGTGCCGCCGTCGGCCTGCAGCACGTCGCAGTCGAGCACGATCGTGTTCTCGCCCAACTGGCCCATGTCGACCACCGACCGCAGGCTGCGACCGACCAGGCGGGAGATCTCGTGGGTACGCCCGCCGATCTTGCCCTTGACGGACTCACGGTCGCTGCGGGTGTTGGTCGAGCGCGGCAGCATCGCGTACTCGGCGGTGACCCACCCGAGGCCGCTGCCCTTGCGCCACCGCGGCACACCCGCGGTGAACGAGGCGGCACACAGCACGCGGGTGCGTCCGAACTCGACGAGCACGCTGCCTTCGGCGTGGTCGAGCCAGTTGCGGGTGATGCGGACGTCGCGGAGTTGGTCGATGGCCCGGCCGTCGTGCCGAGGTGTGGCGTCAGACATGGTGGCAGCCTAAGCCTCGCCGACGCGGCGCCACCTGGCGGGCGAAGGAGGGGCACCGTGCGCACCTGAGCCGACGACACGCCCGCCAGCCACGGCCGGAGCGTGCACTTCACCCCTCGAGCCGCTGTGCGCGGGCGTGTCGTCGGCTGTCGCGTCAGGGCAGACGGTAGGTGGCCAGGGGTTCGGCGATCTCGACCTCGCCCGGCCAGAGGGCGGCGGCCTGGGCGCGGCAGACCTCCGGGTCGTTCCACGCCGGGATGTGGGTGAGCATGAGGCGCCTGGCACCGGCGTCGAGCGCGGCGCGGGCGGCCTTGGACCCGCTCATGTGCACCCCGCTCGCCTCGTCGCGGCCGTCGACGAACGCACAGTCCGCGAGCACGAGGTCGGCGTCGGCGCAGAGCTCGGTGAGTTCGGGGCACAGGTCGGTGTCGCCGGTGTAGGCGAGCACGACCCCGCCGGCCTCGACGCGCAACCCGTACGCCTCGACCGGGTGGAACACCGGCACGGGGGTGATCGTGAACGGACCGACGGTGAACGCCTCGCGCGACACGAGGGTGGCGAACTCGTAGTGGGACTCCAGCGATTCGGGCTGCTCCACCCCGTACGCGCGGGCCAGGCGGTCCGGTGCGCCGGCGGGGGCGTACAGCGGCATCCGCGAGTCCCGGCTGCGGCCCGGGGTGTAGTTGAGGGCCACGTAGAGGCTGCACACGTCGAGACAGTGGTCCGGGTGCAGGTGGGAGAGCACGACCGCGTCGAGGTCGATCGGGTCGATGAAAGCCCGCAGCGGACCGGTCGAGCCGTTGCCCAGGTCGAGCGCGATGCTCCACGTGCGCCCCTGCGATTCGGTCTGCACGAGATAGCACGACGCCGGGGAGGCGGGCCCGGGCATCGACCCCGAGCATCCGATCACGGTGACCCTCACGCCAGTGCTCCCTGCTCGAGGTTGAGATGCCCGACCTCCGGGCCGAGGAACCGCCGAGCGAGGCGGGCGAACTCGGCCGGGTCCCCCGTCGTCCGGAACTGGTGGACCGGCGCGGGCGCCCCTGCGGGCGCAACGCCCCGTGGTCGGCGAGCACCCGGTAGACGTCCTTGGCCGTCTCCTCCGCGGAGGAGACGAGCGTGACCAGATCGCCCATGACGTAGCTGATGACCCCCGTGAGCAGCGGATAATGCGTGCACCCCAGGATCAGGGTGTCGACCCCGGCCGTCTGCATCGGCTCGAGGTACTCCCGCGCCACCCCGAGCAGCTCGTCCCCACCGGTGACCCCGGCCTCGACGAACTCCACGAACCGCGGACACGGGCGGCTGATGACCGTGACGCGAGGTGCGGCGGCGAATGCGTCGACGTACGCGCGGCTGCGGTGGGTGCCCGTCGTGGAGATCACGCCGACGAGTTCGTTGCGGGTGGCGGCCGCGGCCCGACGCACGGCCGGCCGGATCACCTCGATGACCGGCACGTCGTAGCGCTCACGGGCATCGTGCAACATCGCCGCGCTGGCCGTGTTGCACGCGATGACCAGCGCCTTGACGCCGCTGTCGACCAGGGAGTCCAGACACTCCAGCGCGTACCGGCGCGTCTCCGCGATGGGCCTGGGACCGTAGGGCGCCCGGGCCGTGTCGCCGAGGTAGGCGACGGGTTCGTCGGGGAGCTGGTCCAACACGGCGCGAGCCACCGTGAGCCCCCGTACCCGGAGTCGAAGATGCCGATCGGCGAGTCCTGCTGCACGTTCGCAGGATAGGCGCTCGGCCTGCGGGAGGAGTGTGACACCCGTTGCGAGGGTCACCGAACCGCAGGTCAGCTCACGGGATCCGTGCCCGCGCCCCGTCCGCCGACCGGCCCGACCCGGCCGATTTCCGCAGGCGTGATCCCGGCGGAGTTCGTGCGGTGCCGCTCGGCGTACTTGCGATCCTCGGCGCCCGGGTCCACGTGGGTGGGGTCGAGTACGCGCTGCAGGAACGAGCGGGTGCGCTCCTCCGTGGGGTCGCCGATCACCTGGTCGGGATGCCCCTCCTCGACGATGACCCCGCCGTCCATGAAGATCACCCGGTCGGCGACGTCGCGCGCGAAGGCCATCTCGTGGGTGACGACCATCATCGTCATCCCCTCGTCCGCCAGGGAGCGCATGACCGACAGCACGTCGCCGACGAGTTCGGGGTCCAGCGCCGAGGTCGGCTCGTCGAAGAGCATGAGTTCGGGGTCCATCGACAACGCCCGCGCGATCGCCACGCGCTGCTGCTGGCCACCGGAGAGCTGGGAGGGGTGGGCGTCCCCGCGCTCCCCCAGGCCGACGCGCTCGAGGTTGCGCTGGGCGACCTCCCGGGCCTCCGCCTTGGACCGGCCCAGCACGTTCATCTGGGCGAGCATGCAGTTGCCCAACGCCGTGAGATGCGGGAACAGGTTGAACTGCTGGAAGACCATGCCCAGCCGGCTGCGAGCCTCGTCGATGTCGTAGTCGACGTCGGTGATGTCCTCACCGTCGAAGAAGACGGCGCCACCGGTCGGCTGTTCCAGCAGGTTGACGCAGCGGAGCAGGGTCGACTTGCCCGACCCCGACGGGCCGATGACACAGACGACCTCGCCGCGATGGATGCTCAGGTCGATGCCCTTGAGGACCTCCACGTCGCCGAACGACTTGTGCAGGTCTGCAACGACGACGACGTCCCGGTTCGATCGGGTGTCCTCGGGCGTCGTGGTGGCGGGGTGCGACATCGTCAGCGTCCTCTCGCGTTGTGGGCCTCGAGCCGGCGGACCGCGTAGGCGAGCGGCAGGGTGATGAGCAGGTACATCAGGCCCGCCACGACGAGCGGGGTGAGGTTGGCGTTCGAGTTCGACAGGTCGCGACCGTACTTGGTGAGTTCGTAGGCGGTCATCGACAGGCCGATGACGTACACCAGCGAGCTGTCCTTGGTGATGAGGATGAACTCGTTCGTCAGCGGCGGCAGGATGATGCGGAACGCCTGCGGCAGCACGACCTTGCGCATCGACTGCCCGGGACTCATGCCCAACGACCGGGCTGCCTCGACCTGCCCCTTGGGCACGGCCTGGATGCCGGCGCGGATCGTCTCGGCGAGGTAGGCGGCGCTGACGAGGCCCAGGGCGGCCCACACGGTGCCGTAGGGGTCCAGGGGGATCGTCAGACCCGGGAAGGCCAGCGGCAGCATGCCGAAGGCGAGGAAGACGATCAGCGCGGGCACACCACGGAAGAACTCGATGTAGACCGTGGCGATGACACGGTAGGCCGCCACCTGGGAGAGCCGCATGAGGGCGAGCATCGTGCCGAGGATCAGCCCCACGACGAACGAGCCGAAGGTGTAGATCAGCGTGTTGGTGAACGCCCGTGGCAGCCCCTGGGTGATGGTCCGCTGGAGCAGATCGGGCCGGAAGAAGACCTCACCGACCTGCTTCCAGTCGGCGAGCAGCACCGCGGCGAGGATGACCGCGGCGAGGATCAGATACTGCAGAAGGCGGATCCGCCGGGCCCGCTGTCGAGGGGACCCGCGCTTCTTGGCGCGGGCCGAGCGCGTTGGTACCGAGGTGGAGGTCACGGGTGCTCCCTTGTGGGGGTTCGTGGGATCGACGCGGTGCCGCGCCCGGGTGAGAGCGCGGCACCGAGTCAGGAGGACAAGAGGACGATCAGCCGGTCGGCGCCCCCGTCATGCCGGGGGCGGGCTCGACCCCGGTCTGGGGCAGATCACCGAACCACCTCTTGTAGCTCTCGTCGTAACGACCGTCCTCACGGGCGGCGGTGAGCACCTTGTTGACCTCCGCGACGAGTGCCTGGCCGGTGTCCTTGCGGACCCCGATGCCGTAGTGCTCACCGGTGTTGAACTCGGCCACGACCTCGGTGTCGGGGTTCTGCTTGGCGAAGTCGAACAGCACGCCGTTGTCGTTGATGGCAGCGTCGACCCGGCCCGACTTCACGGCGTTGACGCTCGTGGGCAGGTCCTCGAAGACGACGATCTCGTAGCCGTTGGCCTCGGCGTTGTCCTGGGCGTAGATCTGCCCGGTGGTGTCGGTCTGCACGCCGAGCTTGCGGCCCTTGAGCTGGGCGAGGTTCGTGACGCCCGAGCCCTGCTTGACGATGAGCGCCTGGGAAGCGTCGAAGTACGGATCGGAGAAGAGGATCGCGTTCGCGCGCTCGGGGGTGATGGTCATGCCCGCAATACCGATGTCGCATCGACCGGCGGCCATCGCCGCGCCGGAGGTGATCTGCTCGAACGGCACGTCGACGACCTCGGCCTCGGCCGCGAGACCCATCCCCTGGGCCACCATGTTCGCGATGTCGATGTCGAAGCCGACGAGCTTGCCGGATTCGTCACGGAACTCGAACGGCCGGTATTCCAGGTGGGTGCACAGCGTGAGCTTGCCCGCGTTGACCACGGAGACCGCGCTGCCGCTCGTCGCGGCCGGCTGAGCATCGCCCTGACCACCACCACCACCGCACCCGGCGAGGACGAGAGCGGCTGCGGCTACCGCCGCAGCGAGGCGGCCATGTGAGAAGACGGATCGGGTCACGGTGGATCTCCTTGCAGGACGCGCCCGCGAGGGCGCGGGCATGGGTGGGCCCACGATCACACCGACACGCCCCGGACGCATCCACCTCCAGGTCACGATCCGGTCAACGCGCGCCGAAGCGACCGGATCGTGCGGTGACCGGTCCTCCCGAGCCGTCCGCCGCCCTCAGGGGGTCAGCGCGACCGCGAGTGTCTCCTGCAACCAGGTGAGGAACTCATACCCCAGTGCGAGGGCGAACCGTGGGTCGTCGGGGTCCATCTGCATGACCTGATCCGACAGCGACTCCGCGGCCTCGTCGTCGTCGAGCCCGAGCCGGTCGGCCAGCACGAGTCGGACGTCGGTCATCGCGATGAGGAGGCTGACGGCCTCCTCCTCCTGGAGCCGGAAACGCCCGCCGTGGGCCGAGGCGACGAGGGTCGCCGCGCGCCGCACGTGGCCGATCTTGCGGTCGCGCACCGAGGTTCCGGTGAGCCGGCGGAACTCCGCCGCCGCCTCCGGATCGTCACGGTGCCCGTCGGGCAGCAGCCGTCGCAGCGCCGGGTCGGTGCTGCCGGGATCGTCGAACTCCGCCCCGGCCTCCGACCCCGTCGCCCGCTCGCCGGAGGTGTCGGTGGACTCGGGGAACCCCGCGCGACGCATCATCGCCTCGAAGGAGTCGCCGTCCTCCTCCTGCCCGGAGCCACCGGCGTCGTTCACGGGTCCGCCGTAGGACTCCAGCAGGGACAACGTCTGCTGCAGGAGGCTGAGGAGCACCTCGCGCTCCGGGTCCCCCAGATCGGCGACGATGCCCTTGCGCGAGCGGTGGAATCCGTGTGTCAACTCATTCGTCCTTCTGGAACGTGGCCCACAGGCCGTACTCGTGCAGGGCCGCGACGTTGCGCTCCATCACCTCACGCGGACCGTGGGCCACGACGGCCCTGCCCCGGTGATGCACGTCGAGCATGAGCAGCTCGGCCTTCTCGCGGGAGTACCCGAAGTAGGCCTGGAACACGTACGTGACGTACGACATGAGATTGACCGGGTCGTTCCAGACCAGCGTGATCCAGCCCGGGTCGACGAGCTCGTCGAGCTGATCGTCCTCCCGGACATCGGGTTCGACAGGACTGACAGACACCCCTTCACCATATGCTGCTCGCGTGAGTACCGCTCTGCTGACCGACCACTACGAGCTCACGATGGCCCAGGCCGCGCTGCACGCGGGCACGGCCTCGCGACGCAGCGTCTTCGAGCTCTTCGGACGCCGACTGCCCGAGGGGCGCCGCTACGGCGTCGTCACGGGCACCGGCCGATTCCTCGACGCCCTCGCCGATTTCACGTTCGGACCCGCCGAGATCGACTTCCTCGCCGCCCAGAACGTGGTCGACGACACGACGCTGGACTACCTGCGCGACTACCGGTTCTCCGGGTCGATCTTCGGCTACGCCGAGGGCGATGTGTACTTCCCCGGCTCCCCGCTGCTCATCGTCGAGGGCACCTTCATCGAGGCCGTCATCCTCGAGACCCTCGCCCTCTCGATCTACAACCACGACTGCGCGGTGGCCGGTGCCGCGTCACGCATGACGCTGGCCGCCGGCGGACGTCCGTGTATCGAGATGGGATCGCGGCGCACCCACGAGTGGGCCGCGGCCGCGGCCGCGCGCGCGGCGTACATCGCCGGATTCGCCACCACGAGCAACCTCGAGGCGGCCCGCCGCTACGGCATCCCCTCGGCCGGCACCAGCGCCCACTCCTTCACCCTCCTGCACGACAGCGAGGACGCCGCGTTCGAGGCGCAGGTCTCCAGCCTCGGCAAGGGCACGACCCTGCTGGTCGACACGTACGACGTCGCCGAGGCGGTCGAACGCGCGGTGCGCATCGCGGGCATCGGCCTCGGGGCCGTGCGCCTCGACTCCGGCGACCTCGTCGCCCAGGCCCACGAGGTGCGGGCCCAGCTCGACGCCCTCGGCGCCACCTCCACCCGCATCGTCGTGACCTCCGACCTCGACGAGTACGCGATCGCCGCCCTGGCGGCCGCGCCGGTCGACACCTACGGGGTCGGCACGTCGCTGGTCACCGGATCCGGTGCCCCGACGGCGGGCCTGGTCTACAAGCTCGTCGCCCGCGCCGACGACTCGGGCGCGCTCGTCAACGTGGCCAAGGCCAGCAAGAACAAGGCGAGCGTCGGCGGCCGCAAGTGCGCCCGCCGCCGCATCGACGCGAACGGCCGCGCGACGGCCGAACTCATCGGGGTCGGCGAGGCCCCCGGCAGCGACCAGGACCTCGATCTGCTCGTCGAGCTCGTCCGCGACGGCGAGATCGTCGGCGCCGAATCGGTGGAGGTGGCCCGCGAACGCCACCGCAGCCGACTCGCCCAACTGCCCGGCAAGTCCCAGCGTCTGTCCAAGGGCGAACCGGTCATCCCCACCCTCTTCGTCGACGAGCACCCCGACCCCACCCTCGTGATCGGAGACCCGCGGTGAGCAGCGAGGTCCGCGCCCTGATCGTCGTCGACGTCCAGAACGACTTCTGCGAGGGCGGCGCGCTCGGCGTGACCGGCGGCAAGGACGTCGCCGCCGCCATCGCCGAGCACCTGACCCACCACGCCGGCGACTACGCCACCGTGGTCGCCACCGCCGACTGGCACATCGACCCCGGCGACCACTTCTCCGACGACCCCGACTACGTCGACTCCTGGCCCCCACACTGCCGCGTCGGCACCCCAGGCGCCGACTTCCACCCCGACGTCGCGCCGGCCCTGGAGGTCGCTGAGGCGGTCTTCCGCAAGGGCGAGTACTCCGCCGCCTACAGCGGATTCGAGGGAACCACCGAGGCGACCGAGGCTCGCGAGGGCGAGGGCGCCGGCCTGGGACTGGCGCAGTGGTTGCGGGAGGTCGGCGTCACCGAGGTCGACGTCGTCGGCATCGCCACCGACCACTGCGTGCGCGCCACCGCCCTCGACGCGGCACGCGAGGGGTTCCGCACCCGGGTGCTGCTCGACCTCACCGCCGGGGTCGCGCCCGAGACGACCACCCGGGCGCTGGCCACCCTCCGTGAGAGCGGCGTCGAACTGTTCGGGAGCCCACGGGGCGTCTGAGCGTTCGCGCCGCCCCGCCGGGCCACCGATCCTCAGGCGAGCCCGAGGTGGTGGGCCTCCTCCCACAGCTCCTCACGCACCGACGGGTGAGCCGCCTGCTCGATGAGGTTGCGGGCCTGGGAGTCGTCGTCGTGCCCGATGAGTTCGGCGATGCCGTTCTCGGTGACCACGCAGGAGTGCTGGAACGAGGTGACCGGCTCGTCGAGCAACGGCACGATCGTCGACACGTCGGCCTTGGGGTGCCATGAGCGCAGCGCCATGATCGCCTGACCACCGGGAGCATGGATGGCGCCGACGGTGAAGTCGGTCTGCCCGCCGAAGCCCGAATGGATGCGCGCGTTGATGCGCGAGGCGTTGGCCTGGTCGAACAGATCGACCTGCAGCGCCGTGTTGATGCTCGTCATTCCCGGGTTGCGCGAGATGTTGGCCACCGAGTTCACCGTCTCGGTGCGCAGGACCCGCAACTGGGGGTTGAGGTGGGCCCACTCGAAGAGTTCGGGTCGCCCGAACATGAACGAGCACGTGAGGAGCCGGTCGCGGTCGAGCGCCCCGGCCTCGGTGAGGGAGAGGACGCCGTCGGAGATCATCTCGCTCCAGATCCCCAGATCACGCTTGTCGAGCAGTTCCCTCAAGGTCGCGTCGGGGATCTCGCCGATGCCGAGCTGCAGCGTCGCGCCGTTCTCGATGCGATTGGCGACCAGGCGGCCGATGGTGGCGGCACTCTCGGCCCGGGCACCGTCGATCTGCGCCTGCGCGCCCGTGTGTGCGATGGGCTCGTCGACCTCGATGACCGCGTCGAACACGTCGAGGTCGTACTCACCGTCGCCGTAGGTGTAGGGCATCTTCGTGTTCATCTGCGCGACGACGATGCCGCCGCGGGCCTTGCACGCCTCGATCGCCGCGGGCATGACGTTGACCTCGCACCCGAGCGACACCTTGCCGTCGACCGGCGTCGAGGTGTGGGCGACGACCACGTCGGCGGGGATGTGCCGGCCCAGCAGCACCGGCACCTGGGACAACCGCGCCGGGAAGTACAGCAGGCGCGGGTGGCGGCGCATCCCGCCTCCGACGAACGCACTCTCGTAGACGACACCCTCACGATCGGGGATGCCCTTGGGGGCGTTCAGGCAGTGCAGGCGGTAGCGCTCGAACGCCGTGTCGACCAGGGCCAGTGCCGGCCACGGGACGGCGTGGTTGCCCGAGAGGACCACGCGGGGTTCGTCGGTGACCTGCAGGGCGCGGCGCAGGACGGAAACAAGAGCGTCGTTGCTGATCTTCCTCACCCTGACACTGTGACCGATCCACGCGATCGGCGCGGGCATTTCGCGGGGAAGGCTCGCCTCCTGTCCGACTGACCCGGGGCGCCCGCGCGGACGGTCAGCGTCGGCGGACGGTTTCGGTGCGGGTCCACTTGTCGTGCAGCGTCTTGCGGTCACGGTCCGCGAGCGGCCACGTGTAGTTGACGATCGTGAACACGTACCCGATGAGTGCCGTGGCCGTCGAGGCATTGAGCACGAACAGGGCGTACTTGAGCACCGACCGCAGCAGCAGCCGACCCGGCGTCGGGGTGGCCGTGGCATCGGCGTCACGCACCCGGACTCCCGTGGCCAATCCGCCCAGCGTGGAACCGAACTGGCGTAGGAGCACGAGGTCGTAGAGGACGAGCATGCCCGCGAAGATGAGCGTGAGTGTGGCCGAGAGCGCGGTGACGTTGGCGGGCGGTTGCGGCGGCTGCTGCCCTGCGCTCACCGCCTGGATGACGCTCTCGGAGTACGCCTGCGCGATCGTCAACGTGTCGCCGAGGAAGGGGATCGTGACGAGCAGCAGGACGAAGTAGAGCACGAAGACCACGAGCAGGTCGATGAGGAAGCCCAGCACGCGCCGCCCGTAGCCGGCGCGGGGGACGTCGGCGACGACGCCGTCCTGAGGGCCTCTGCCGGAGGGCGCGGTTCCGCTGTGCCTGCCCGCCGAACGACTCCGGGCATCACGACTCTCACCCGTGGACCACGGCCGCGGGCTCTCGGTGGGAGTCAACGGCTGCCGCGAGGACGTGCCGTCGTGCGCGCCCGCGTGGTCACCGCGCGGGCGCTCGTTCGTGTCGTCGGAGCCGTCGCGGTCGCGGTCCTCGCGGGAGGGGCGGAGTCGCGTCACCGGCTGGCGTGCGGCCTGCGGTGCCGGCATGGGCGCCTTCTCGTGGGTGCGCTCGGTCCACGACTGACCGTCCCAGTAGCGCAGGCGGCTCGGCTCGTCAGGGTCGTCGTACCAACCGGAAGGGCGATCGTCCATGAGCGCAGTCTCTCAGACGAGCCCGTGGGGACTCTGAACGCCTACCGCCGGCCGACGAACCAGTTGCGGATGGTCGCGATGCGGGCGTCGACCTCCTCGCCGGTGGCCCGGTCCAGCGCCGGTCCCCCGCAGTGACGGCGGAGATCGGCGTGGACGACGGCGTGCGGAGCTCCGGTCTTGCGGGCGTAGGCACCGACGAGGGAGTTGAGCTCCTTGCGGGTCGCCGCGAGCGCCCGGTGGGCGGCCTGCTCGGGCTCGGCCGCACGCCCGGGAGTGTCCTTCTTCTGCCGCGAACGCAACAGGTGCGCCACCTGATCGGGCTCGAGCAGGCCGGGGAGCCCGAGGTACTCCTCCTCCTCGGGCGAGCCCGGCGCCGTGCCGAGGCCGAACTGCTCGGCGTCGAAGAGGACGTGATCGAACTCGGCGTCGGACTCGATGGCCTCGAAGGAGAGCTGGTCGAGGGAGTCGCTCGCCTTCTCCTCACGGTTCACCTCCTCGAGCAGCGCCTCTTCGGGCGTCCAGTCGGGATCGGTGGCCGACTTCGGCCGGTCGAGGGCGTGATCGCGCTCGTCCTCCAGGCGCGCCGCGTGGTCGAGCAGGGTCGGCACGCTGGGGAGGAACACCGACGCGGTCTCACCCCGGCGCCGGGCCCGCACGAACCGTCCGACGGCCTGGGCGAAGAACAGCGGCGTCGCGGTGTTGGTGGCGTAGACGCCGACCGCGAGCCGCGGGACGTCGACGCCCTCGGAGACCATGCGGACCGCCACCATCCACCGGCTCGTGTCCTCGGCGAAGGTCTCGATGCGCTTGCTGGCCCCCGTGTCGTCGGACAGGACGACGGTCGGCTTCTCGCCGCAGATGTCGTGCAGCAGCTTGGCGTAGGCGCGGGCCTGTGTCTGGTTGCTGGCGATGACCAGGCCGCCGGCGTCCTCGACGTGCCGGCGCACCTCGGTGAGGCGCTTGTCGGCGGCGAGCAGCACCGAGGGGATCCACTGCCCCTTGGGGTCGAGCGCGGTGCGCCAGGCCTGGTTGATCATGTCCTTGGTCAGCGGCTGACCCAGGCGCGCCTCGAGTTCGTCGCCGGCGCGGGTGCGCCACCGCATGCCTCCGCCGTAGGCCATGAACAGCACGGGACGCACGACGCCGTCCTTGAGCGCCTCGCCGTAGCCGTAGGAGTAGTCGCTGGCCGAGCGGCGGATGCCGGCCTCGTCGGCGACGTAGGTGACGTACGGGATGGGGTTGGTGTCGGAGCGGAACGGCGTACCCGTCAGGGACAACCGGCGGGTGGCGGGCTCGAACGCCTCGCGCAGCGCCTCACCCCAGCTGCGGTTGTCACCACCGTGGTGGATCTCGTCGAGGATGACGAGCGTGCGGTTGTTCTCGGTGCGGGCGCGGTGCAGCAGCGGCTTGGTCGCGACGCCCGCGTAGGTCAGGGCGACCCCGTCGAACTCGCGGCTGTGACCGCCGACAGTGTTCTTGAAGTGGGGGTCGAGCCGGATGCCGACCCGCCCGGCGGCGTCGGCCCACTGCGTCTTGAGGTGTTCGGTGGGCGCGACGACGGTGATCTTGTCGACGATGCGCCGTTCGAGCAGTTCGGCGGCGATCCGCAGCGCGAACGTCGTCTTGCCGGCGCCGGGCGTGGCGACGGCGAGGAAGTCGCGGGGGTTGCGCTCGAGGTAGGCGGTGAGCGCCTCGGCCTGCCAGGCACGAAGCTTGCCCGCCGTTCCCCAGGCTGCTCGTTCGGGGAAGGCGGGCGAGAGGTGTGACGCGGCTGAAGTACTCATGGCGGGGATGACTTTAACGGAGCCCGCCGACACCCCCGTGCACGCCGGCCGCGCCCCTGTTCACCGGGCGCGCCGAACCCGTCCACCCCACCACCTGAAACAGGTGGCGAGGTCTGAGACAGCACCGCACGCGCTGCTGTCTCGTCCTCACCTACTGTGCGAGATCGGTCCGGGGACGTGTGGGTCAGTCGCCGCCGTCCTGCGGGGCGCGCAGGCCCTCGTAGATCTCCTTGCACATGGGGCAGACCGGGAAGCGGTTCGGGTCGCGGCCGGGCACCCAGATCTTGCCGCACAGGGCCGTGACCGGCTCACCGGAGACGGCCGATTCGACGATCTTCTCCTTGCGCACGTAGTGCGCGAAGCGTTCGTGGTCGCCGGAGTCGGTGCGGTAGTCGGTCTCCGGCTCGGTGCGTTCGAGCACGGAGGTGCTCGTGCCAGGATTCTGCAGCGGCTCCGGTTCCGGCGTGGAAGTCATGCGGGACATTATGCCGAGCGAGCGTCACACCCGCCGCCCAGCACGCCCCCGACAATTCACCGGATGGGTGGGGTCGGGTCGACGCCGGTTGGACGGGCGTCCGCCGGGCGTAGGACACTGAGGTCTGCGGCCGGGGGTCCGGCCGCCTCACACGTGCCAGGGGAAGTCCACGATGACGCTCGTCCACGATCTCAAGCTTGCCGCGATGCGGGTGCTGGAGAAGGCGCCCGACGCGATCGGGTCCGTCAGCTCGGTGCGTACCGACGAGGCGATCATCGTGCCGACGTTCGACGACGGACCGACCCCGCGACGCACCCACGATGTGCTGCGCGCTCTGGCCGATCACGAGGCCACGGCCACGTTCTTCGTGCTCATGACCAGCGTGCGCGCCAATCGGGGGCTGCTGGACGAGGTCGTCGCCGCCGGTCACGAGGTGGGTCTGCACGGCATGGACCACCGGCACCTGCCGACGCTGTCGCGCGCGGAGGCGACGGAGATGATCACCCGGGGCAAGGCCGAGCTCGAGGACGCACTCGGGCTGCCGGTGCGGTGGTTCCGTCCGCCGCACGGCGACCAGTCGGTCGAGACGTGGCGCATCATCCGCGAGGCGGGCATGGAGTCGGTCATCTGGAGCGGCACGAGCTGGGACTGGAACCCTGACGCCACCCAGGACGAGCGTGTGGCGAAGGCCACGGCCAACCTGGACCGCGGCACGATCCTGCTGTTCCACGACGGCCATGCCGGCCCGGCCGATCTGGGCGACCCGGTGCCCGAGCCCGACCTGGACCGGTACGAACTCCTCGACCGGGTGTTGCGCATCGCGCAGGCCAGAGGGCTGCGGGCGGTCAGCCTGGGCCGGGCTCTGGAGCGCGGCAGCGTCGTCACCCGCCCCCACTTCAACCTCCACCCCAAGCACCTGGCCGCCGCGGTCCGCCGCTGACCGGAGCACCGTTAGGCGAACCGAGCGTGGTCAGAGGCCGCGCCGATGCAGTACCGGGAGCACACGGGGAGGCGTAGCCCCCGGTGCGGCTGCGAAGCAGCCCCGAAGAACCGTCGAGCGAAGCGAGCTTGGTTCTTCGGAACAGTAGGGACGCCCGGCGAAGCCGCGCCGGTGCAGTGCGGGGGCCCACGGGGGCGGAGCCCCCGTGCGTGCGAGCTTGGTTCTTCGGAACGGAAGGGACGCCGCGGCGAAGCCGCGCCGGTGCAGTGCGGGGCCCACGGGGGCGGAGCCCCCGTGCGTGGGCGGAGCCCCGCGTGAGTTCAGTTCAGGTGTGGGTCGGCGGGGTAGGTGGCGAGCCAGGCGATCTTGCCGCCGGCTCGGCGCAGGACCATCTTCCAGAGGATTTCGGGGACGGGGATGAAGGCGTCTCCGGGGCGGGCGTCGACGACGTGCCAGGAGCCGGTGTCGAGTTCGCTCTCGAGTTGGCCGGGGCCCCAGCCGGAGTATCCGGCGAAGACGCGGACGGCGCTGATGTGGGGCATGACGAGTTCGGGGGGTGCGTCGAGGTCGATGACGCCGATCTCGGCGAAGAGGCGTTTGATGCCGAGGTCGTCGCCGGCGTTCTCGTCGGGGAGCCGGACGAGGCCGAGGGCTGTGTCGAGGCCGATGGGGCCTCCTTGGAAGATGCGTCCGGGTGCGACGACATGGGGCTGCCAGGAGGGGAGGACGGCCTCGACGTCGGCCTCGATGGGCTTGTTGAGCACCAGGCCGTGCGCGCCGTCGTCGTCGTGGTGCAGGAGCAGCACCACGCTGCGCTCGAAGATCTCTCCGCCGGTGGCGGGTGTGGCGACGAGCAGTCGCCCGGCCAGGTAGGTCACGCCCCTATTCTGCCGCGAGGTGGGTCGGCCGGGCCGCTCAGGGGCCTCGACCGTGCCACAGGCCACGCGGTCGCCGGCGTCGCCGGCCTTCTTGGTCTCCTCGTCGGCGCCGCCGGAGGCGTAGCGGTCGGGGATGTTGGCGAAGTTGTCGTCGCCTCCGTGGACCATGACGGCGGTGCCGTCGTCGTCGAGAAGGGTGTCGGCGTCGACGCGGTCTGTCTTGACGGTCAGCGATGCGGTTCCGTCCGTGCCGACGAGCAGCGGCGGGAGGTCGCCGGCGTGGTCGGGGTGCTCCCCGTCGCCGAGGTGACCGCCGGCGGAGAGGAAGTTCCCGGTCTTCGCGGCGTCCTTGGGGTCGGGTGAGTCGGGTTCGCACTTGCCGATGGCGTGCAGGTGCAGCCCGTTGAAGCCCGGCTCGAGGCCGCTGGCCTCGACGTGGATCTCGGTCTTGCCGTCGACGTCGACGAACTCGACGGTCCCCCGGCTCTCACCTGCGGGGTTGCGCAGCTCACCGTGAGCGATCGCGTATCCCTCGCCCCCGACGGCGCCGGTGCCCGTGGGCTCGGCCGGCTGCTCGGCGGGCTGGTTCTGCGGAGGTGTCTCGGCCGCGGGCGTGCTCCCGCAGGCGCTCAGCGTGAGCGTTCCGAAGAGGGCGACGGCGGTCAGGGCTGTGCGGCGCATGGGAGGCCTCCTTGATCGACAGGTGGTCCTGCCACCCTCGCCGACCTCATGGCCGATTGCAACATGTTGCCCCACAACGCGATTCGCGCCGCACGACGGGTACCCGTCGTGCGGCGCGAGATCTCGCGGTCATCTCGACCCCGATGTGGGGGCCGACGCGACCTCGTGCGAGAGATCAGTCGCGGGGGCGGCGACGGGCGAATCCGCCGTCGCCACGACCTCCACCGCGGCCACCCTGGCGGTATCCCCCACGCCGCGGGCGCTGCGGCGGCTCGAGCAGCCGGCGCAGACGCTCCTCGGGGATGGGGTCACCCACGGGACGGTTCGCGCCGGTCATCTCGTGCAGGCGGTCGTCGCCGGGCGCGACCTTCTCGGGCGTGATGTCCAGGCCGGCCTGGTCGGCGATCCGCTGCATCTGACGCTTCTGGTGCGGCAGCGCGAGCGTGACGACGGTGCCCTGCTCCCCCGCGCGGGCGGTGCGCCCGGCGCGGTGCAGGTAGTCCTTGTGATCGGTCGGCGGGTCGACCTGCAGCACGACGCCCACGTCGTCGACGTGGATGCCGCGTGCGGCGACGTCGGTGGCGACGAGCACCGGGATCGTCCCGTCACGGAAGGCGCTCAGCACCCGGTTGCGGGAGCTCTGCGAGAGCCCGCCGTGCAGGGCGGCGGCGAAGACGCCCTCCTCGCGCAACTGCATGGCGACGCGGTCGGCGCCCAGCTTGGTCCGCACGAAGACGATGGTGTGCCCGCCGCGGTTGGCGACGTGTGCCGTGACGACCTTCTTGTGCACCGGCTCCACGAGCAGGATGTGGTGGGCCATCGTCGTGACGCTGGCCTGGGCCTCGTCGGTCGAGTGCGTCACCGGGTCCTGCAGGTAGGACTCCACGAGGGTGTCGATGCCCTTGTCCAGGGTCGCCGAGAAGAGCAGCCGTTGGCCGCCCGCCGGCACCTGATCCATGAGCTCGGTGACCTCGGGCAGGAAGCCCATGTCGGCCATGTGGTCGGCCTCGTCGAGGACGACGATCTCGCACCCCTCGAGGGTGCAGGCGCCGCGCTCGATGAGGTCGGCCAGGCGGCCGGGAGTCGCGACGAGCACGTCGACCCCGCGGTCGAGTGCGTCGAACTGCGGCGGGTAGGGCATGCCACCCGCGACGAGCTTGTGCCGGAGCCCGAGGACGTGGACCAGCGGCTGCAGGGCATCGCTGATCTGCATCGCGAGTTCACGCGTGGGTGAGAGGACGATCGCCGTGGGGCGGTTGGGCTTCGCCCGCTCTCCCTGCGCGAGCCGGGCGAGCATGGGCAGACCGAACGCGAGGGTCTTGCCCGACCCGGTGCGTCCGCGGCCCAGCACGTCGCGACCGGCGAGCGCATCGGGGATGGTCGCCTCCTGGATGGGGAACGGCGTCGTGATGCCGTCCCGCGCCAGACGCTTGACCAGCGCCTCCGGGACGCCCAGAGCGGCGAAACCGTTCGTCTCCAGGTCGACCGGTGCGACGGCGGGCGCCTCCTTGCGATGCAGTTGCTCGGCGCGCGCGGCGGGGGCGTCGGCCGGGGCACGGTGGGGCTCGCGGCGGGGGCCTCGGTGCCACGGCTGTCACCGTCGCGCCGGGCGTCGTCACGGCGGGTGTCCTCGCGACGCGGGTAGCGATCCTCACGGCGGGCGTCGTCGCGTCGCGGGTAACGGTCCTCGCGGCGGGTCTCGTCGCGGCGGCCGTAGCGCTCGTCGCGGCGGGTCTCGTCACGGCGCCCGTAACGGTCATCACGACGGGTGTCGTCGCGGCGGCCGTAACGGTCATCACGACGGGTGTCATCGCGGCGCCCGTAGCGGTCATCACGACGGGTGTCGTCACGGCGCCCGTAACGGTCATCACGACGGGTGTCGCCACGGCGGTCGTCACGTCCGCCGAAACGGTCGTCGCGGCGCTCGAACCGGTTGCCGGAGGGGCGACGATCCTGGCGGTCCGGGCGATCCGGACGAGCGGAGTCGGGGCGGCGGTCGTCGCGGTTGCCGTAGCGGCGGTCGTCGTGACGTTCGGCGCGGCCACGTCCGGCGGCCCAGCCGCCGTCCACGTCCTCGTGCCGGTCACGGCGGGGGCGGTCGCCGTAGCCACCGCGCGAGCCGCGACGGTCCTCGAAGCGGTTGTCGTCGCGGTCGAAGCGTCGCCCACCGCGGCGGTCGTCCTCGCTCCGGGGGCGTACGGACGGTCTCCGCGACGGCGGTCGTCGCTCGGCGGGAAGCGGTCGTCACGACCACGGAATCCACCCGTGCGGCGGTCGCCACCACGGGTGTCCTCACGCCGGTCGCGGGAGAAGGACCGGTCGTCGCGGCCGCGGAATCCGCCCGGACGGCGGTCGTCGCCGCGGGTGTCCTCACGCCGGTCGCGCGAACCCCAACGGTCGTCGCGGGCGGGGGCGTCGGGACGGCGGGGGTGCTTGCGGGCGGGTCGCGGCGTGCCGTCGGTACGACGGGCGGCGGCCTTCTTGGCCTGGGTCCAGCGGGGCTTCTTGGGCGCGCCGGGTTGCTTGGGGCTCATGTGTATCTCTCTTCGTGAAGTCGGAGGCGCGCTCCTGATCCCGACGAGCGGAGATGAACGAGCCTGTTGCGTCGGCATGCGACGCCTGGGAGATCCGGGGTGTTCGCGCCGTGCGGCGTGATGACCCGGGGCAGGGACTGACCCTGCGACGGAGGCGGTGGGCCGTCCGTGGTGCCTGATCGAGGGAATCGCTCGGTGGCCGACACTGGCCGGAGCGACATCGTGAGCGCAGACCACAAGCGGAGACCGCGGGCTGCGACCTATCACCTTACCAGGCCCGCGTCACCGCCCACGCCACCGGCCCCACGGGGCCCCTCCTCCTCGTGGCTGCCACCGGCGGCGAAAGCGGTGGCGGTGCCCTCACGACGACGACGGCCGAGTGGGTACCCGGTCACCCTAACCAAGCATCGGGGGAATGTGACGTGTGGGCCGCTCGTTGAACGCCCCATGACCACCACCGCTCTGACAGGTTCGAACTTCGAGGAGACGCTCTCCTCCAACGAGATCGTCCTCATCGACTTCTGGGCCTCCTGGTGCGGCCCGTGCCGCAACTTCGCCCCGATCTACGAGGCCGCCTCCGAGAAGCACTCCGACATCACGTTCGCCAAGGTGGACACCGATGCCGAGCAGGAACTGGCGACCGCCGCCCAGATCACGTCGATCCCGACCGTGATGGCCATCCGGCAGGGTGTGCCGGTGTTCTCGCAGGCAGGTGCGTTGCCGGCCGAGGCCCTCGAGGACGTCATCGCCCAGGTGCGCGCGCTCGACATGGAGCAGGTGCACGCCCAGGTGGCCGCGGCCACCGCCGGCGGCGGCGCCCCGCAGCAGGCCGACCCGGCCCAGGCCTCCCAGGGTCGTCCGGCCCCGTCGACGAACCCCGCCGACGACCGCGCCCGGCAGGACACGCGCGCCGGCGTCGACTACCCCGACGGCAACGGCGCCATCGTCTGACACACACCGGCAGACCGTCCACGATCCCGGCCCCTTCTCCCCGAGCGGGAGAGGGGGCCGCTTCGCGTCCGGGCCCGTTCGCGCCGGTGAGCTCCGCCCCGGCCCACCGCCGCCGGCGTGGCGGCTCAGTCGAGGTGCGCCTCCAGCACACCGTCCACGGTGGCCAGGAACGATCCGTCGGCGATGAAGGTCTCTGCCGCGGCGAGTTCGGGGGCGAGGAACGTGTCGGGACCGAGCGCCGTGACACCCGCGGGCAGCGCGTTGATGAGTGCGGCCGACACCGCCCCCGGCGACAGCGGCTGCCGCAACCGGATCGCGCGTGCCGCCGTGAGTAGCTCGATGGCGAGCACCCGTCGTAGCCCCTCGACGGCGCGCCTCAGCTTGCGCGCCCCGTGCCACCCCATCGACACGTGGTCCTCCTGCATGGCCGAACTCGGGATGGAGTCGACCGAGGACGGCACGGCCAGCCGTTTGAGATCGGAGACGATGCCCGCCTGGGTGTACTGGGCGATCATCAGGCCCGAGTCGGTGCCCGGGTCGTGGGCGAGGAACGGCGGGAGCCCGTGGGAGCGGGCCACGTCGAGCATCCGATCGGTGCGGCGCTCGGCCATCGAGGCGACGTCGGCGACCGGGATCGCGACGAAGTCGAGGACGTGCGCGATCGGTGCGCCGTGGAAGTTGCCGTTGGAGCTGATGCGTCCGTCGTCGAGCACGACCGGGTTGTCGATCGCCGCCGCGAGTTCGCGGTCGGCGACCGTGGCGGCGTACTCGAGCGTGTCCCGCAACGAGCCGGTGACCTGCGGGGCGCACCGCAGCGAATAGGCGTCCTGCACGCGCTTGTCGCCCTCGTGATGGGAGAGCACGATGTCGGACCCGGCGAGGGCGGCTAGCATTCGCGCCGCCGACCGGGCCTGGCCGGGGTGCGGGCGCAACGGCGCGTGGAGTTCGGGGAGGAAGACCCGGTCGGTGCCGAGCAGCCCTTCCACGGACATCGCCGCGGTGATGTCGGCGACGTCGGCGAGAACGCGCAGGTCGGCCAGGGCGAGCAGCAACATGCCGAGCATGCCGTCAGTGCCGTTGATGAGGGCGAGCCCCTCCTTCTCGGCGAGGACGACCGGCTCGATGCCGGCCTCGGCGAGCAGCTCCGGCACGGGTCGCTCACGTCCGTCCGGGCCGGTGGCCCTCCCCTCGCCCATGAGCACGAGGGCACAGTGCGCGAGCGGCGCGAGATCGCCTGAGCAGCCGAGGGATCCGAACTCGTGGACCACCGGCGTGATGCCGGCGTCGAGGACGTCGAGCATCGTCTGGAGGGTGACCGGGCGGATGCCGGTGTGCCCCGAGGCGAGGGTCTTGGCCCGCAGGAGCATGAGGGCGCGGACGACCTCGCGCTCGACGACCGGCCCCATGCCCGCGGCGTGTGACCTGATGAGCGACCGCTGCAGGTCGGTGCGCTTGTCCACCGGGATGTGCACGGTGGCCAGCGCACCGAAGCCGGTCGAGATGCCGTAGACGGGGGTGTCCGACGCGGCCAGCTCGTCGACGTGGGCACGGACGCGCGTGACGGTCTCGAGCGTGTCGGGGGCGAGCTCGACGCGCGCGCCGTGGCGGGCGACGGCGAGGACCTCCTCCGCGGTGACCCCGTCGGGTCCGATGGTGACGGTGATGGGGGCTGACATGGGGCGGCTCCTCGATGATCGATCGGGTGTGAGCGGTGGCTGCGGGCGACGGTGGTCGCCCAGGTGTCTGCCGAACGCCTAGAGCAGGAGGCGGACGATCGGGGTGGCGATGAGGATGGTGAGGATGACCCGCTCGACCCAGATGACGACGAGTTGCCACACGGTCAGCGGGATCTCGGTCGCGAGGATCGTGGGCACCAGGGCCGAGAAGAACACGATCGCCGAGACGCAGATGATCGCGATCACCATCCGCAGGACGAGGTCGCTCTGCCCCGCGACGAGCGTGGCCGGCAGGAACATCTCGGCCAACCCGGTGGCGGCGGCCGTGCTCGCCAGTTCGGGCTGCGGCAGCCCCACGAGCCACATGAACGGGCGGAAGATCCAGCCCAACCACTCGAAGATCGGGGTGAACCGCGCCAACGCCAGGCCGATGAGCCCGACCGACAGGATGGAGGGCAGGATCGCCATGGCCATCTTGAACCCGTCGAGGAGGTTGTCGCGGATGTTCCGGCCGAGCGGGGGCGCGGCGTGCAGGGCGCCCAGCGCCTCCGACCAGGCGTGACGGAACCGCGACCCGGTGACCTTCTCCTCCGGCTGCGGGGTCGAACCCGGGTAGTGGTCCTGCGGGATGCGGGACAGCGGCGGGATCCGCGTCGTGATGGCCGAGACGGCGAACGTGACGACCAGGGCGAGCCAGAAGTAGAGGAGCCAGTGGTCCATGATGTCGAGGGCCTTGGCCACGATGACCATGAAGCTCGCCGACACCGTCGAGAAGCCCGTCGCGATGATCGCCGCCTCGCGACCCGTGTACCGGCCGTCGCGGTACACCCGGTCGGTGATGAGCAGGGCCAGGGAGTAGCTGCCGACGAACGAGGCGACCGCGTCGATGGCCGAGCGGCCGGGAGTGCGCCACAGCGGTCGCATCACCGGCTGCATCAACACCCCGACGAACTCCATGAGGCCGTATCCGACGAGCAGGGCCAGGAAGATCGCGCCGATCGGCACGATGAGCCCGACCGGGATGACGAGGGAGTTGAACAGGAACGGACCCATGTCCTTCTCGAGCAGCCAGCCCGGCCCCGCGCCCATGACCAGGAGGACGCCGACGACGAGCCCGAGGATGTTGAGGAACGCGAACGCCGTCCGCACCGGCGAGGTGCGCCAGCGTCCGGTGGCGAAGGGCATGATCGTGCCCGCGAGGACGACCGCGAGGGCGTACCAGGGCAGCGCGGGTGTCGCCACGCTGCGAAGCCACGTGACGATGTGATCGAGCGGGATGGTGTTCTTGCCGGCGATCGTGATCGGCACGAAGAACGTGAAGATGCCGACGGCGCTGTAGCAGACGAAGCGCGCCAGATCGGCCGGGGACGAACGGGTTTCGGGATCCGTCGGGGGTGAAGGGGTGGGTGAGCTCATGGGTCTCTCTTCGGGTTCCGGTCCGGGGGCGACGGACCGAGCTGGACCTACAGAACGGGGGCGACGACCTGTTGGCCGGCCCGCCAGACTCCCCAGGTGAGGGGCATGCCCGGCCGGTAGGCGAGGTGGATCGCGGCCGGGGCGTCGAGCACGTGCAGATCTGCGCGGGCACCGACCTGCACGGAGCCGACGGCCGGACGGTCGTCGGTGCCGACCTCCCGACGCAGCGCTCGGGCTCCACCCCAGGTCGCGGCACGAACGGCCTCGATGACGGTCATTCCCATCTGGAGGACCGCGGTGCCGACGCAGAAGTTCATCGACGAGGTGTAGCTGGTTCCGGGGTTGCAGTTGCTCGCGATGGCCACGGTGGCCCCCGCGTCGAGCAGACGTCGCGCCGGCGCGAGCGGAGCCCGGGTGGACAGGTCGCAGGCCGGGAGCACGGTGGCGACGACGTCGGAGCCGGCGAGCGCCTCGACGTCGGCCTCGTCGACGTGGTTGACGTGATCGACGCTGGCCGCGCCCATCTCGACCGCCAGCTCGACACCACCGGAGCGGCCGAGCTGGTTGCCGTGCACACGCAGACCGAGCCCTGCATCGCGGGCGGCCTCGAGCACGCGGCGGGACTGCTCGGGGGTGAACGCTCCGTCCTCGCAGAAGACGTCGGCCCACCGCACGTACGGGCGCACGGCCTCGAGCATGGGACCGCACACGAGGTCGACGTACTCGTCGGCGTCGACGGGTTCGCCGTCAGGACCGCGGGGCACGAGGTGCGCACCCAGGTAGGTGACCTCGTCGACGGCCTTGGCGGCGAGCCTGGCCGCGCGTTGCTCCTGCTCGACGGACAGGCCGTAGCCGGTCTTGGTCTCCAGGTAGGTCGTCCCGCCGGCCACGGCCTCGCGGACGCGGTCGCCGAGCAGTGCCGCGAGGGTGTCGTCGCTCGCCGCGCGGGTGGCCGTCGTCGTGACCCCGATCCCTCCCGCGGCGTAGGACTCCCCCGCCATCCGGGCCTCGAACTCGGCCGAACGGTCACCGGCGAACACGAGGTGGGTGTGCGAGTCGACCCAGCCCGGAAGCATCGCCCGCCCCTGGAGGAAGGTGTGCCGATCCGCGGTGGGTGCCTGCGCGCGCTCCCCCACCCAGGCGATCGTGCCCCCGTCGACGACGAGGGCCGCGTCGATGATCCTCGGCCGCCCGGGATCGTTGGTCAGCAGTTCGCCGATGCCGGTGAAGAGCTCGCTCACCGCGCTCCCCCGCCCTCGCCTGCTGCGAGGTCGTTCTCCCGCATCGGGATACGGACCCCACGCTCGTCAGCGACCTCGATCGCCCGCTCGTACCCGGCGTCGGCGTGCCGGATGACGCCCATGCCCGGGTCGTTGGTGAGCAGCCGCGACAGCTTCTCGGCGGCCAGCTCGGTGCCGTCGGCGACGCCGACCTGCCCGGCATGGATGGACCGGCCGATGCCGACTCCACCGCCGTGATGGATCGAGACCCACGTGGCTCCCGACGACGTGGCCGTGAGCGCGTTGAGCAGCGGCCAGTCGGCGATGGCGTCTGAGCCGTCGAGCATCCCCTCGGTCTCGCGGTACGGGGAGGCGACCGAGCCCGAATCGAGGTGGTCGCGGCCGATGACGATGGGCGCCTTGACCTTGCCCTCGCGCACGAGGTCGTTGAACAGCAGGCCGGCCTGGTGACGTTCGCCGTACCCGAGCCAGCAGATGCGCGCCGGCAGACCCTCGAACTCGACGTGCTCGGCGGCCGCGTCGATCCAGCGGTGCAGGTGCTCGTTGTCGGGGAAGAGCTCTTTGATGGCCTCGTCGGTGACCCTGATGTCCTCCGGGTCACCGGAGAGCGCGACCCACCGGAACGGGCCGAGGCCCTCGCAGAACAGGGGGCGGATGTAGGCCGGGACGAAACCGGGGAAGTCGAACGCGCGCGTGTACCCGGCGTGACGTGCCTCGTCGCGGATGGAGTTGCCGTAGTCGAACACTTCGGCGCCGGCGTCGGCGAACTCGACCATCGCCTGAACCTGCGCGGCCATCGACTCGCGGGCCTTCTTGGTGAAGCCCTCGGGGTCGGCCTTCGCCTCGGCGTCCCACTGATCCATCGGGATGTCGGCGGGCAGGTAGGACAGGGGGTCGTGGGCGCTGGTCTGGTCGGTGACGACGTCGACGACGATCTCGCCGGCCTGGTGGCGGCGCAGCATCTCGGGGAACACCTCGGCGGCGTTGCCCACGAGACCGACGGACAGGGCCCGCCCGGCGTCCTTGGCCGCCCGCAGCTGGGTGAGCGCGTCGTCGATGTTGTCGGTGACCTCGTCGAGGTAGCGCTTGCCCATGCGGCGCTCGAGGCGCGCACGGTCGACGTCGACGACGAGCACGGCGCCCCCGTTGAGCGTGACGGCGAGTGGCTGCGCGCCGCCCATCCCGCCGCAGCCACCGGTGAGCGTGAGGGTGCCGGCCAGCGTGGGCTCGGGGATGCGGCCCTCGGCGTGCATCTTGAGCGCGACGGCGGCGAAGGTCTCGTACGTGCCCTGGAGGATGCCCTGGGTGGCGATGTAGATCCACGATCCGGCCGTCATCTGGCCGTACATCATGAGCCCCTCGGCCTCTAGCCTGCGGAACTCCGGCCACGTGGCCCAGTCGCCCACGAGGTTGCTGTTGGCGATGAGCACCCGCGGTGCCCACACGTGGGTGCGGAAGACGCCGACGGGCTTGCCGGACTGCACGAGGAGCGTCTCGTCCTCCTCCAGCGTCTTCAGCGTCGCGATGATCGCGTCGAACGCCGCCCACGACCGCGCCGCACGGCCGGTGCCTCCGTAGACGACGAGGTCGTCGGGACGCTCGGCGACCTCGGGATCGAGGTTGTTGCAGAGCATGCGCAGCGGCGCCTCGGTCTGCCAGCTCTTGGCGCTGATGTCGGTGCCGCGTGGTGCGCGGACCTCTCGTGCTCCGGGCAGGGCCATGGGTCGACTCCTTCGTCGGGTCTGGTGCTTGCCCACCATGACACCCGCCACCGACAACCCGTGTCACCGTCGGAATCGCGATGGGTGTCTGGGATCCCAGATCCTGTCGCGGCCGAACCGCGCCCCTCGCGGATCGCCGTGCACCGGAGGCGGTCTCAGCCGGTGCGCAGCCGAGCGGTGAGGCGGTCGGCGACCCGGGTCAACTCGGCTGCCAGCTCCGCGTGGGCGTGCGGACCGATGCGGGCGTCCTCGAAGGTCAGCGCGATGGCCGCGGCCGGCCAGCCCAGGTGGTCGTGCACGGCGACCGCCACCGACGACAGGCCCGCGGTGACGTCGCCCGACTCCACGGCCCAGCCACGACGCCGCACGGCCTGCAACTCCGTACGCAAGCGGGTCGGCGACCAGGCCTCGCCCGTGGCCGCCGGAAAGGCGTCCGCACTCGGGTACAGGGCCCGGATCTGGGCGGCCGACAGGTCGGCGAGGAGCGCGCGGCCGCTGGCCGTGAGGTGTGCCGGCAGCCGCACCCCCACATCGGTGATGAGGACGGGACGACCGGCGGCGCGCATCTCGACGACGTAGACGACGTCGCGGCCGTGGAGCACGGACAGATGGGCGTTCTCCCCCATCCGGTCGACCAGCGCCGCGAGCGCCGGGGTGGCGATCCGGGTCAGCGGAGCCTGACGCACGTACGCGGTCGACAGCTCGGCCGAGACCGGTCCGATCCCGTACAGCCGCTCCTCGGGCAGGTGCACGACGAAGCCGGCGTCGACCATGACCGACAACAGGTGGTAGACGCTGGAGCGCGGCAGGTCGAGCGCCGTCGCGATGGACATCGCCGACACCGGACCGCGCCGACCCGCCAGGTGACGCAGGATCCGCAGCGTGTTCGCCGCCGCCGGTACTCGCGACATCCCACTCCCCTCCACCTGATACAGCCGCTCACGTCCGAGACAGCCGCGCAGGACCTGCTGTCTCGTCCTCACCTACTGTCCGAGGTGGAGTTCGAGAGGTCCAGAGCCGGACCGTCCCGCCGCCCTCGCTGCAGCGTCCACCCACCCTAGAGTCGGGGCCATGACGCTTCGCTTCACGCAGGTCGACGTGTTCTCCCGAGAACCCTTCCGAGGCAATCCGGTCGCGGTCGTCCACGACGCCGCCGACGTCGGTGACGCGGACATGGCCGCCTTCGCCCGATGGACGAACCTGTCGGAGACGACGTTCCTCCTCCCCCGACCGTGGCCGAGGCCGACTACCGGCTGCGCATCTTCACCCCCGGTGGTGAGCTCCCGTTCGCCGGGCACCCCACCCTCGGCTCCGCGCGGGCCTGGCTCGAGGCGGGTGGCCGCCCGCACGACGAGGACACTCTCGTCCAGGAGTGCGGTGTCGGCCTCGTGCGGATCCGCCGCAGCGGCGACGACCTCGCCTTCGCGGCGCCACCGCTGCGCCGATCCGGTGAGGTCGACCCGGCGACCCTCGCGCAGGTGGGTGCGGCGCTCGGCCTGGACCCGGGCGAGATTCGCGACGCCAACTGGGTCGACAACGGACCGGGCTGGCTGGGTCTGTTGCTCCACGACGCCGACACGGTCCTGCGGCTGCGGCCGGACATGAGCGCCCTGGGAGGACACAAGGTCGGCGTGATCGGACCGCACCCCACGCCCTCGGCCGACGCTCCTGGTGGCCCCGCGGACGTCGAGGTGCGCGCGTTCGTCCCGAGCCTCGGCGTTCCCGAGGACCCCGTGACCGGCAGCCTCAACGCCGGGCTCGCGGTGTGGCTCGTCGGCGCGGGAATCCTGCCGCAGGAGTACGTCGCTGCGCAGGGCACCGTGCTCGGCCGCGCGGGCCGGGTGTCGATCGCCGCGGCCGACGGGGAGATCTGGGTCGGCGGTCGGGCAAGGCCTCTCGTGACCGGCACGGTCGAACTAGGGTCGGTGTCATGAGCAGGAACAGCTTCGACCCCGGCATCTGGCAAGGACGCGACGACGGCGACGGCCGGGAGCACCGGCGGTGGCATCAGCAGGTGCAGCTCACCATGGCCGGTGACGGACTCCGCGGGCGCGACGGCGGGGTCGCCCTCGTCGGGTTCGCCAGCGACGAGGGGGTCCGACGCAACGGTGGACGCCCCGGCGCCGCGGCCGGACCGGACGCCCTCCGTGAGGCCCTGGCGCCGCTGGCCCTGCACACCGACCTCCCGATCTTCGACGCCGGAACGGTCGTCGTCGAGGGTGAGGATCTCGAGGCCGGTCACGAGGCCGTGGGCGGGCTGGTCGCCGAACTGCTCGACGCCCACGACCTCGTCGTCGTGCTCGGTGGCGGTCACGAGACGGCGTGGGGCAGCTACCTCGGCCGCACCCGCGCCGACCGCCTGCAGGACGCCCGGGTCGGCGTGCTCAACCTCGACGCCCACTTCGACCTCCGTGAGGCCGAGCGAGCGACCTCCGGGACGCCCTTCCTGCAGATGGCGACCACCGACGCCGAGGCCGGGCGCATCTTCGACTACACGATCATCGGCATCGCCGAACCCTCCAACACCGCCGCCCTGTTCGACAAGGCCGACGAGCTGGGCGTCAGTTACGTCCTCGACATCGACTGCGGCGCAAGTCATCTGGGCGAAGTGCTCAACGTCGTCGACGATCTGCTCACGCGCGTCGACGTCGTCCACCTCTCGATCGACCTCGACGTCCTGCCCGCTGCGGTCGCCCCGGGCGTCAGCGCGCCCGCCGCGTGCGGAGTCCCGGTGGAGGTGATCGAGGCGGTCTGCCGCCAGGTCGCCGCCTCGGGCAAGCTCGCACTGCTCGACGTCGTCGAACTCTGCCCGCCGATGGACGTCGACTCCCGCACCGCGCGGACCGCGGCCCGCCTCGTCACGACCTGCGTCCACGCCCGCCCCACGACCTGACGACGCCGCTACCCCGACGGCGCCGCCCACGCGACGTCCTCGTGAGCGACGCCGTGTGGGCGACGCGGGTGGGCGCGTGGATCAGGCCGCCGCGGACAGCGGAAGCACGGGGGCGCCGAGCAGCAGCGACCTCGTGGTGACCGCCATGGTGGCGAGGTCGACGTGGGTGAGGGAGTCGGCCGGCAGTTCGTCCCACCCGGTGGTGTCGAGCCCCGAGGAGGCGAAGACGACGGCGCCGTCGGACCTCCGCAGCATCGACATCCGGTAGTACTCGTCGAGGTGGTGCAGGGGTAGTTCGGTGAGCGCGAAGCCGCGTTCGACGAAGTGGGTGACGGGGATGGGCGCGTGGGTGCTCGAGCGCACCACGACCATCTCGAACGGGGAGAGGAACACGGCGTTGAGGCTGCACTGCGGTTCGATCGACCCCACGGCCCCCACGACGCCCGCCACCGCGTCGGAGAGCGTCTCGCCGTCGCGGACCCGCTCGCGCACCAGGGCGAAGTAGAGCTCGGAATCCGTCGTCCCGGTGAGGCCGCGTCGTGAGTCGTCCGACAGCCAGGACCGCAGGACCTCGCGCGACACGATGGTCCCGTTGTGGGCCATGCCGAACGTGCCGTCGATGAACGGGTGGGTGTTGCCGACCTCGACCGGCAGCCCCGCCGTGGCCATCCGCAGATGGGCGACCCCGGCACGGCCGACGCACGCGGTGAGCGCCCGGGTGAGCGCCGCGTCGTCCTGGCCGTCGAAGTGGGCGCGGTAGCGGGCCAGGGAGGGCAGCTCCGGATCGTCCCGGTTCCACATCACTCCCCAGCCGTCGCCGTGCAGCCTGGCCAAGCGCTGGAAGTCGGCGGTCTCGGCGGCGCCCACGGCCTGCGCGAACGTGCCGGGAGTGGGGCCTGCAAAGGCGAGGAGTCTGCACATGTGGCGATCCCTTCTTCTCGGGTGAGAACGAGCCGGTCCCCGTCCTCGCTCGGACCGCCTGCGCTTCGAGGCGGTTCGCGCTGTTCGTGACGCCCGCGGTCGCCGTACCCGACCGAGGTGACGCGTCGTCATACCCAGAAGGTAGAGAGCCGGTGTTTCGGCACTGTTTCGCCTGTGCGGACGTCGTGTTGCGCTTTTCCCGACGTGTGTCGCGGGCATGACGAGGCAGGCATGACAAAGGCCCCGACATCGTCGATGTCGGGGCCCGTGGCTGCACTGAGGTGACGTACCCACTCGCCGCAGGAGTGGAGGTGGCGGGAATCGAACCCGCGTCCGCTGACGCTAGACCAGGACTTCTCCGGGTGCAGTGCGCTGTGGATTTTCTCGGCCCCAGCGCTCGCACGCACACGTCCGCTGACAGGCCCAGTCGAGAAGGAGTCCCACGTAGCGTCCCGACACCGCTACGCAGCAAGATCTCTAGCTGATGCCAGACACTAGGCCGAGATCACACCTAGGCTGACAGACTTCGGGCTCGCTCAGGCGGCGAGGGCGAAGTCGGTGCGCTTGGAATCGGCACCTATAGGTTTGCTGAGGGCGTTTACGAGATAACTCAGCATCCTCGACCCGCTTCTCCTGCTCACACGATCAACGTCGAAACCGATCACCCCCGCGGTTGGCGGAGGGTACGTCACCCTGTGCAGTTGTCATCGCCGGCGACCTCACCGGCACGGCCCGCCGTGGAGGCGGAGACGATCAGTCTATGAGCACAACGACGACGCCGTCGAACTCATTCCCGCCCGGACGCCCCGGGCCGGATGCCCGGGGTCAGTCGCAGGGCTCGGGGCCGAGGTGGAACTCGCGGCCGCTGATCTCGTCGACCTCGATCTCGACGTAGTTGAACTTGTCGGTGGGGATCCACGGGCGCAGCGGCAGCGACTGGGCGAACTCGATCTCGTCCTCGGACTCCAGACGCCGGGCGGTGCCGGCGACGATGACGCTCCTCGCGATGTCGCCGCGGATGGTGTCCATCTCGAAGGCGACGTTGTGGTTGACCGTGACGCCGAACAGCTTGCTGCCGCCGGCGGTGCGGAAGTAGATCTTGCGGTCGCGGGCGCAGTAGTTGATGGGGACCAGCTCCGGGCGCGACCCGATGGCGTAGGCGAGGCGTCCGAACGAGTGGGCCTCGAGCAGGTCCCAGCTGTCGGCCTCGTCCAGCACCTGGACGCCCTCGTTGTCGTCGTAGATCATCGCTGCTCCTCTCGCCCCGGCGCCGCCTCGGTGCGGCCGGGTCACCACCCTATCGGCGTGGCGGACCACGACGGGGCCCGCAGTGGTGTGACGAATTTCCCGCCGCCGGCGGCCGGGAGGTGGGGGCGTGGACTCAGCGGGCCATGCGCAGCGACATGGCACGCTCGGCCTCGCGGCGGTCCTGGCGCTCCCTGAGTGCGTGGCGCTTGTCGTACTCCCGCTTGCCCTTGGCGAGCGCGATCTCGACCTTGGCCCGGCCGTCCTTGAAGTACAGCTGCAGCGGCACGATGGTGTGTCCGGCCTCGCGGCTCTTGATGGCGAGCTTGTCGATCTCACCGCGGTGCAGCAGGAGCTTGCGCTTGCGTCGCGCGGCGTGGTTGGTCCAGGTGCCCTGGTGGTACTCGGGGATGTGGACCCCTTCCAGCCAGGCCTCTCCCCCGTCGACCGAGGCGAACCCGTCGACCAGACTCGCCCGCCCCTGACGCAGGGACTTGACCTCGGTGCCGGTGAGGACGAGACCGGCCTCGAAGGTGTCCTCGATGATGTAGTCGTGACGCGCCTTGCGGTTGCGCGCGACGACGTTCGTGCCCTTCTCCTTGGCCATGGCGTCCTCACCTCCTCGACTTCTCGACCGGCATGTGTCCACCGGATGTGGCCGGCCCATCAGGATAGGCGACCTCGGGCACGGCGGCGAAGCAGATATCGCGCTCAGACCCGCACGTACCGGGACAGCGACAGCCACGAGACGACGATCGAGACGACCGCGGCCACGAGGACGAGCCATCCGGAGACGGCCCAGACGTCGTCGAGTCCCACCCAGGCGAAGTCCCGGAACCGCGCCGCCAGGCCCGAGACGCCGAAGTGCACGACGGCCGCGAGCGAGGCCACGGCCAGTCCCGCGCCGACGAGCGAGGCCAGGAGGATCTCGAGGACGAAGGGCAACCGGATCGTGAGCTTGGACGCGCCGACCATCCGTTTGATCCCCACCTCGCGGCGACGGGACCAGGCGACCTGCCGGATCGTCGTCGAGGTGAGCAGGACGGCGGCGACCAGCATGACGGCGGCCAACCCGAGCGCCACGGTGCGCAGCAGCGACAGCACCCGGATCAACGGATCGAGCACCTCTCGGATGTCGTTGACCGCGGCGACTCCCGGCATCGTGGCGAACGTCTGGTGGACGAGCGCGTACTGCGAGGGGTCGGACAACTTGACCCGGAACGCCGCGGGGATCGCCTCCTTGGGGGTGTCGGCGAACGTCGGGTTGTCGCGGAACTGCTCCTGGAACCGGCCGTACGCCTCGTCCTGGGACTCGAAGTAGACGGTCTTCACCGTCGGCTTCATCGACTCGAGCATGAGTTGGACGGCGTCCTGCTGCTGCTTGGTGATGGCCCCGCCGGCGCAGGCCGCCTCGTTGGATCGCTCCGGGCACAGGAAGATCGAGACCTCGACGCGGTCGTACCAGTGCCCCTTGGCGGCCTCGACCTGACGGTCGGCCAGCAGGCCCATGCCGAGGAAGAACAACGACGTCGTCGTGACGATGAGGACGGCGACGGCCATCGACAGGCTCCGCCGCAGACCGGTCCACACCTCACCGAGCAGGAATCCGGGGCGCATCATCGCTGGGGTCCGTCCGTCGCGGCCGGGCCGCCCTGATCGATCGTGTTCACGGGTTCCTTGGAGGTCAGGGGGTCGGCCTCGGCTGCGGTGGGAGGCGGGCTCGCGTCGGGCACCACCTCGGAATCCGCGCGGACGGGCTCCCCGGAGGTCTTCTCCGCGGTGAGTTCGGGGGCGCGCAGGTACAGGCCGGCCGCCTCGTCACGCACGATCCGCCCCGCCTCGAGTTGAACGACCCGACGTCGCAACGTGTCGACGATCCGGTCGTCGTGGGTGGCCATGACGACCGTGGTCCCCGACGCGTTGATCTCCTCGAGCAGACGCACCAGTTCGAGGCTGGTGCGCGGGTCGAGGTTGCCGGTGGGTTCGTCGGCCAGCAGGAGCGTGGGCCGGCGGACGAGGGCTCGGGCGATGGCCACGCGCTGCTGCTCCCCGCCGGAGAGCTGGTGCGGCAGGCGGTGTTCGAGCCCGGCGAGCCCCACGGTCTCCAGCGCGGCGGGCACGGCGCTGCGCACGGCCTCCGGCGTCTCACCGAGCACGTGCAGGACGTAGGCGACGTTCTGACCGACGGTCTTGTCCGGCAGCAGCCGGAAGTCCTGGAAGACCGTGCCGACCTCGCGCCGCAGCGCCGGGACGTTCCGACGTCTGATCGTCGTGAGGTCGCGTCCGGCCACCGTCAACCCACCGGAGGTGACCTTCTCCTCGCACAGGGCCAGGCGGACGATCGTCGACTTGCCCGAGCCGGAGGGGCCGACGAGGAAGACGAACTCACCCGCCTCGACGGTGAGGTCGATGCCGTCCAGAGCAGGCCGCGTCGAACGCGGGTAGGTCTTGACGACGTGGTCGAAACGGATCATCGGCGACAGTGGTCCTCGGGCGAAGTGGTGGTGGAGTCGGACAGCGGCGCTCCCCCGAGCGGCTGCGTCGACGGCGTCCATGGCGTCTGGGGTGCGTCAGGAGGCGTCGAAGACGCTCCGGGCCGAATCAGGTTACGTGGCGCGGCTGGACGTCAGGTGAAAGCGCCACCGAGCCGCGCGTTGCTGACGAACCGGACACCGCGCGATGACCGTTCCCTGACCCGCCACCACCCCGGCGGTGACCAAGGTCCTCGGTCTGCACGCTCCGGCCCTTATCGGGCCCCGTCTCTGCAAGCATGGGGCCATGACCTCAGAGCGTGAGATTGGTGTCACTGAACTCGCCCTCCGCGACGCGCATCAGAGCCTCATGGCCACCCGCATGGCCATGGAGGACATGGTCGGCGCGTGCGAGGATATCGACAAGGCGGGCTTCTGGAGCGTCGAGTGTTGGGGAGGTGCCACCTTCGACGCCTGCATCCGGTTCCTCAACGAGGATCCGTGGGAGCGTCTTCGGACCTTCCGCAAGCTGATGCCCAACAGCCGCCTGCAGATGCTGCTGCGTGGGCAGAACCTGCTGGGCTACCGCCACTACGGAGACGACGTCGTCGACCGGTTCGTCGACAAGGCCGCCGAGAACGGCATGGACGTCTTCCGCGTCTTCGACGCACTCAACGACCCCCGCAACCTCGAGCACGCCATGGCGGCGGTGAAGAAGTCGGGCAAGCACGCCCAGGGCACGGTCTGCTACACGACCTCCCCGCTGCACACCGTCGAGGGCTACGTCGGGTTGGCCAAGCAGCTCAAGGACATGGGCGCCGACTCCATCGCGCTCAAGGACATGGCCGCCCTGCTCAAGCCGCAGCCGGCCTACGACATCGTCAAGGCCATCAAGGAAGAGACGGGCCTGCAGGTCAACGTCCACTGCCACGCCACCACGGGTGTCACGCTGGTCTCGCTCATGAAGGCCATCGAGGGCGGCGCCGACGTCGTCGACACCGCGATCAGCTCGATGTCGCTCGGCCCGGGCCACAACCCCACCGAGTCGCTGCAGGAGATGCTCGAGGGCACCGGCTTCGTGGCCGACCTCGACAAGGCCCTCCTGGGCAACATCAAACGCCACTTCGCCGAGATCCGGCCGCGCTACAGCAAGTTCATGTCCGCGTTCAACGTCGAGACCGACATCTTCGACAGCCAGATCCCCGGCGGCATGATCTCCAACATGGAGTCCCAGCTCACCCAGCAGGGCGCGGGCGACAAGCTCCAGGAAGTCCTCGAGGAGGTGCCGCGGGTCCGCAAGGACGCCGGCTACCCGCCGCTGGTCACCCCGTCCAGCCAGATCGTGGGCACCCAGGCCGTGTTCAACGTGATGATGGGCCGGTACAAGGTCCTCACCGCCGAGTTCGCCGACCTCATGCTCGGCTACTACGGCACCACCCTGGGTGAGATGGACCCCGAGGTCATCGAGAAGGCCAAGGCCCAGACCGGCAAGGAGCCGATCACCGACCGCCCGGCCGACCACATCCCCGACGAGTGGGCCGAGCTCCGCCAGGAGGCCGAGGGCATCGAGGGCTTCGACGGCTCGGACGAGGACGTCCTCACGTACTCGATGTTCCCCAAGGTCGCTCCCGGGTTCTTCAAGACCCGTCCGGAGGGCCCGAAGAACGTCGGTCAGGACCCCGCCGAGATCGAGGCCGAGAAGGCCGCCGCCAAGGGCGACACGGGTAGCGGATCGGTGCGTGGCCCGATCAAGTACCAGGTCACGCTCAACGGCCACACCCACTCCGTCGCGGTCAAGCCCGCCTGACCCCGGAAAGAGGATTGCTACAGATGTCTGAGAAGCAGAAGACCATGAAGGAGCGGATCGACGAGCTCCGGGCCAGGCGCGCCGAGGTCGAGGCGGGAGGTGGCGAGGCCCGCCACGCCAAGCAGCACGAGCAGGGCAAGCTCACCGCCCGTGAGCGTGTGGCCTCCCTCGTCGACGAGGGTTCGTTCGAGGAGTTGGGGCTGTTCGCGCAGCACCGCACCACGCTGTTCGGCATGGACAAGGCGGTCATGCCCGCCGACGGTGTCGTCACCGGCAGTGGCACGGTGTTCGGTCGCCCGATCCACCTGGCGAGCCAGGACTTCAGCGTCGCCGGCGGTTCGGCGGGCGAGATGCACTCGGTCAAGGTGGCGAACGCGCTGAACGCGGCGCTGCGCACCGGCACCCCGTTCGTGTTCATCAACGACTCCGGCGGCGCCCGCGTCCAGGAGGGCATCGACAGCCTCTCCGGGTACGGCAAGGTGTTCTACCAGAACGTCGCGCTCTCCGGTGTCGTGCCGCAGGTCTCGATCATCGCCGGGCCGTGCGCCGGTGGCGCCGTCTACTCCCCGCGCTGACCGACTTCATCATCCAGACGACGAAGTCGCGCATGTTCATCACCGGCCCCGACGTCATCAAGCAGGTGACCGGCGAGCAGGTGACCGCGGAGGACCTCGGCGGACCTCAGGCCCACATGGGTCGCTCCGGTGTCACGCACTTCGTGGCCGACGACGACGAGCAGGCGCTGCTGATCGCCAAGAAGCTCCTGAGCTTCCTGCCGAACAACAACACCGAGGAGCCCCCGTTCATCGAGGGCCACGACGACGTGTCGCCGAACGAGAAGCTCAACGAGATCATCCCGGACGACGGCAAGAAGGGTTACGACGTCCGCGAGATCATCGGGCAGATCGTCGACTCCGCCGACTTCCTCGAGGTCCAGGCCGGGTACGCGATGAACCTCGTCATCGGGTTCGGGCGCATCACCGGACGCACGGTCGGCTTCATCGCCAACCAGAGCAACCACATGTCGGGTGTCCTCGACATCAACGCCTCCGACAAGGGCGCGCGGTTCATCCGGTTCTGCAACGCGTTCAACATCCCGGTCGTCAACCTCGTCGACGTCCCCGGCTTCCTCCCGGGCACGTCGCAGGAGTACGGCGGCATCATCCGCCACGGCGCCAAGATGCTCTACGCCTACAGCTCGGCCACGGTCCCCAAGATCACGGTGGTCCTGCGCAAGGCGTACGGCGGCTCCTACCTCGCGATGTGCAACAAGGACCTCGGTGCCGACCGGGTGTTCGCGTGGCCGACCGCCGAGATCGCCGTCATGGGTGCCGAGGGTGCGGCGGGAGTCGTGTTCCGCAAGGAGATCGCGGCGGCCGAGGACCCCGAGGCCAAGCGCGCCGAACTCGTCCAGCTCTACCGCGACGCGTTCTCGACGCCGTACGTGGCCGCCGCCCGCGGCCAGGTCGACGCCATCATCGAACCCTCCGAGACGCGGCAGTACATCGCCCGCGCGCTCGAACAGCTCTCCGGCAAGCGCGAGCTGCGGCCGGCCAAGAAGCACGGTCTGATCCCGCTGTGATCGGGCGAGCCGCGACAAGGAGGGACACATGAGCGACACGGAACGCACCGAAGAGCTCGAGGCGCAGATCGCCCGGTTGACCGAGCAGATAGACGACCTCAGCGAACGGCTCGACAGCGTGACCCAGGAGTTGCGTCGTCACCACCCGGCCGACGAGCTGCCCGAGGAGGTCGCGCTGGCCATCTCCGCCGCCGTGGCCGCCTACCTGGGCAAGCGGGCCAAGGTCAAGCGAGTCAGGGTCCGCCGCGGTACGGGATGGGCTGCTCAGGCACGATCCGACATCCACCGCTCGCACGCCGCGTTCGGTTCGCGGTGACACCCATCCGTTTCGCACCGAGTGAAGGAATGACATGAAGCTGAAGGTCACGGTCGACGGACAGGTCTACGACGTCGACGTCGAAGTCGAAGAGGAAGCGACCCCGGCGCTCGGGGCCGTCCTCGTGGGCAGCATGAGCGCGCACGGAGTCACGCCGACCACCGCCAAGGCGCCGGCGACGTCGTCCAACGCCCTCACGGCCAACCTCGCGGGCACCGTGGTCAAGGTGCTCGTCGAGGCCGGTCAGGAGGTCGCCGCGGGTGACACGCTGCTGATCCTCGAGGCCATGAAGATGGAGACCGAGGTCACCGCACCCAAGGACGGCACGGTCGCGGCCGTCGAGGTCGAGGTCGGCGACGCGGTCCAGGGCGGACAGGTGCTCATCGAGTGGGCGTCCGAGGAGGACGAGGAGGAGGCCTCCTAGCCTCCCCTTCCCACCGCACGACGAACGGGCGGTCTCCCCTCGGGGAGGCCGCCCGTTCGTCGTGCGTGACTCCCTCGGCTTCTGCGCCGGCACGTGGCTCAGGAGACGTCGGCCGTGGCCCGTGCCTCACGAATCTCACGCCGCCCGCGTGGCCCGTAGAAGAACAGACCGACGCCGAGTGCGACGAGCAGCACGATCGTCATGGCGACCAGCAGGGGGACGGGCCCGAAGGCGTAGATGAGGGGGATCGCCGCCGCCGTGACGAACCCGCCTCCGAAGAACGGCTCGAACACGAGCTGCTTGTACCCGAACGCCTCGTACGCCGGTGACTCGTTCTCGGGGTCGGCGATGCGCATGAGGATCAGGCCCGTGGCCGTCACGCCCATCGACTGACCGAAGTCGCCGATGCCGCGCTCGAACCAGAACCGGCCGATGATGCGCGGGCACAGGACGAGCAGCACGAACACGTTGAACACGATCCCGGCCACGCAGAGGATGACGAACGGCTGCCAGTTCGCGGCGATGGCCGTCAGCGACAGGGTCGCGAGAGCGCTGACGATGAGCACGTCGAGGGCGAACCCCTGGATGCGCAGCATCATCTGGTGGTCGAGGATCCCCGTGTGCCCCGTGCGCTGCAGCAGCACCTGGATGATCACACCGCCGAGCATCGCCAGGGGGAACAACGGGACGTGGCTGAGGATCTCCACGTCGTATCCCGGGACGTTGGCCACTCCCCACTGCTCGGCGGCCTGGAGCGCCTCGAGCAGCACCACGCCGATGATGACGGCGGCCGCGATGAACGCGAAGTGCAAGGACAACGGTTCGATGGACGCCGGCCGGGTCGTCATCGTGGCGGCGGGGAAGTTCTCGTCGTCGCGGAACAGGCCGCGCTGCTCCGACAGGGACTGTTCGACCGTCCCGTCCAGACACTCGGTGCGTCCCGTCCGCACCGCCCAGTTGATGAACGCGACACCGAGGATCACACCGCCGACCACACCGACCGTCGCGATACCCAGCGCCAGGTCACCACCCTCGGCGAACCCGAGACTCTCCATCGACTCCCGCATGCCGGCCGCGGTGCCGTGCCCTCCTTCGAAGCCCATCTCGATCAGAGCGCCCGTCATGGGGTTGCTCCCGAAGAACGGGACGAGGATCGCCACGGCCAGCAGCAGACCCACCACGTACTGCCCCGACGCGAAGATCACACCGATCGACAGCTGAGGCCCCACCAGGCGCGTGACCCGGCGTGGGCTGGGGAGGTCTGCGCCCAGGAAGAGCGTCGCGAACACGATGCTGATCAGCAGCCCCGGCAGCGCACTCCACACGTCGAGGATCTCCGGGGTGAAGAGTCCAGCCTCGGAGAACCGGTCGCTGCCCATCGCGTTCGCCAGCGCGCCGAGGACCTCCGGTCCGAGGAACAGCGCGAGGAATCCGGCGATGATCGAACTGGGCAGGAACAGCCGCTGCACCAACGGCGTCGTGATGCGGATCCCCTTGCCGACGAGCAGGATGATCCCCAGCAACAAGAGTGCAAAACCGATGCTGTCGGCCGACATTGGTCCTCCGAAGGTTGCGCGGGCGGTGGTGTCCCCCACGCTAGGACACGTGCCTCGCATTCCGGGCGTTGCGGGCATGTCCGGATCTCACCGACTGCGACTCGACGCCCCGCTCAGGTCAGGTCAGGTCAGGTCAGGTCAGAAGACGTTCCAGCACGCTGACGACACCGTTCTCCGTGTTGCTCGGAGCGACGTACCGGGCAGCCGCCAGCACGTCCGGGTGCCCGTTCGCCATCGCGAACGAATGCCCCGCGGCCTTCACCAGCTCCAGGTCGTTGAGGTAGTCACCGAACGCGACGCACTGATCCCGCTCGATCCCCAGCAACTCACGCAACCGCTCCAGGCCGCTGCCCTTGTGCACCCCGAGGTTCATCACGTCGATCCAGTGCCGACCCGACACGACCACCTGATGCGTGTCGCGGAACCGCGCGAAATGCGGCGCGGCCCCGTGCTCGGCGTCGTCGAAGTCGAAGATCGCCAACTTGAGGACCCCGTCGTCGACCGCCGACAGGTCGTCGACCTCGGCCAACTCCTTGTAGTAGATGTCCACCTCGGACCGGAACGGCACATCCGTGCGCTCGATGTACGCCGAACGCACCCCGCACACCACCACACCCAGATTCCGGGACGTCGACAACTCCCGCACCGCCTCGACGATGTCGCGCACGACCTCCGGCGACACCGTGTCCGTCGCCAACACCTCACCGCGGTAGGCCACCAACGTGCCGTTCTCGGCGATGAACCCCATCGCCTCGGCCGCAGGACCGAACAACGACCTCAACGTCGCGTACTGACGACCACTCGCCGGCACCACCACGACGCCCCGCTCGGCCATCACATCCAGCAACGGCCAGAACCCCGCAGGCACCGCCCCGTCACCGTCGAGCAACGTCCCGTCCATGTCCACCGAGACCAGACGGACGTCGACCGTCCCTTCGGGCATGGTGGGACTGGGCGCCCCACTCACTCCGAATCCCTTTCGCCGAGTTTCCACCTGATGCCGGCTTCGATGAACCCATCGATGTCCCCGTCGAACACCCCCGAGGTGTTGCCCACCTCGTGTTCGGTGCGCAGGTCCTTGACCATCTGATACGGGTGCAGCACGTAGGAGCGCATCTGGTCACCCCAGCTGGCCTTCACGTCGCCCGCGAGCTCCTTCTTGGCCGCCGCCTCCTCCTGTCGCTTGAGCAGCAGCAGCCGCGACTGCATGACGCGCAACGCGGCCGCGCGGTTCTGGATCTGGCTCTTCTCGTTCTGCATCGACACGACGATCCCCGTGGGCAGGTGCGTCATGCGCACCGCCGAGTCGGTCGTGTTGACGCTCTGGCCACCCGGGCCCGAGGAGCGGAACACGTCGATCTTCAGCTCGTTCTCGGGGATGTCGATGTGGTCGGTGCCCTCGATGAGGGGCACCACCTCGACCGCTGCGAACGAAGTCTGCCTGCGCCCCTGGTTGTCGAACGGGCTGATGCGCACGAGCCGGTGCGTGCCCGCCTCCACCGACAGGTTGCCGTAGGCGTAAGGCACGTTGACCTCGAACGTCGCCGACTTCAGGCCGGCCTCCTCGGCGTAGGAGGTGTCCATGACCTTGGTCGGGTAGCCGTGCCGCTCGGCCCAGCGCAGGTACATGCGCATGAGCATCTCGGCGAAGTCCGCCGCATCCACCCCACCGGCACCGGCCCGGATGGTGATGACCGCCTCACGCTGGTCGTACTCCCCCGCCAGCAACGTCCTGACCTCGAGCTCGGCGACGGCCTTGCGCAGCGAGACGAGCTCGGCCTCCGCCTCGACCATCGTCTCGGCGTCACCGCCGTCCTCCTGGCCCATCTCGACCAACACCTCGAGGTCCTCGATGCGCTGGTCCATGCCCATGATCCGCTCGAGCTCGGAGTTGGCGCGCGACAGGGCCGAGGTGATCTTCTGCGCCGCGTCGGGGTCGTCCCACAGATCGGGAGCGCCGGACTTCGCCTCCAGGTCGGAGATCTGCGCCCGGAGCGCTTCCAGATCGGTGACCTCCCGCACGGACGTCATGGTCGTCTTGAGGTCCTTGAGTTCCTGTGCGAAGTCGGTAGCCACGAGAACCAAGACTACCGGCCGAAGCGCGACCGGGCTCCGACGGCGTCCGCGGCAGTGGCCGTGCTGCGCTGCTCGGAACCACGAGGCGCGGTGCTGCGGACCGCCTCCTGTGCGGCCCTGGCCTGCTCCCCCGCCGCACGGGTCTGCCCGTCGGCCGATTCCGGCCGTCGAGTCGCCCGGTCGTCGTCGAGGGCCTCCGGTGTCGCCGCGGCGGGCAAGGTGAACTCCATCCGCGTCCCGCCGAGAGGTGAGGCGAGAGCACGGATGCGGCCGCCGTGGCGTTCGACCATGCGGCGGCAGATCGACAACCCGAGCCCGGTTCCGACATACGCCCCCGCGTGGCCCTCGACCCGGTGGAACTCCTCGAACACCTTCTCCCGCTCGCCCTCGGGGATGCCGATGCCGTCGTCGTCGACCCGCACGGTGACGAACCCCTCGACCGGGGGCGTCGCCGTGAGGGTGATGTGGGCGATCCGCCCGGGCGCGGTGTACTTGATCGAGTTGCCCAGCAGGTTGTCCAGGACCTGCGCGATGAGCGCCTCGTCGGCGAGGACCGCCTGATCCGCGTCCACGCGGATGTCCGGCACGACGCCACCCCCGTTCATGGCCGCCGCCTCCACCCGCCCGGCGGCGAGGCGCTCGCCCAACGCCTGCAGGCCGAGCTCCACCGGCGACAGCTCACCGCCGCGCGCCACGCTGTAGCCGTGCAGGCCGGTGACGATCTCACGCAGTCGTCGGGTCGACCCCTGCGCGCGCCGGAGGCTGGACACGATGATCCCCGGGGTCTGCGCATCGGTCTCGTCCTCGACGATCTCGAGCCATCCCTCGACCGCCCCGATCGGATTGAGCAGGTCGTGGGCCACGACGCTGGCGAAGGACGACAACTCCGAGACCTGGCGCCGGTGATCGGTCACGTCACGGGCCACGGCCAGCGCGAAGCCCGGATGACCGGCGAGGGGATGTGCCCGGACGGACAGCACCCGGGGGCGCGAACCACCGCCCCCGTCGAGCAGGATGTCCTGCGCGTCCGACCGACCCCGCAGGGCCCGGTCCAAGGGCAACTCGCCCTGGGTCCCGCCGGCGGCCAGCACCGTACCGTCGATCGACATCCCGGTGGTGATCCCGAGCAACTCCTCGGCGGCCCCGTTGCCGACGATGACGCGCCGCCCGTCGACGGCGACGACCGCCTCGCTCATCCCCGCCACGACGCGCCCGATGAGCTCGGACTGCCTCTCGGCCTCCCGGCGCGACCGCCGCACGTCCCGGATCAGGCGTTCCTGATCCTCCCGTCCCAGGCAGAGCAGCAGACCGATGACCGCCTGCGCCCCGACGAAGGCCTGCGCGATGAAGACACCTCCCGAGGCGTCCGCGAGCGCGTAGGGGCCGATCTCGGCGACGCTCGCCGACAGGATGAAGCCACCGGTGACGAGCACGTAGGCCATGAATCCGTCGGCGTGGAGCACGAGGGCCGCGAACACGGTGAGGCAGGTGAGCAGGAAGGTGATCGGCAGGTGTGGTGCAGCGATGAAGGCCCACCAGTAGCCGGCCACACCCGACACGGCCAGGGCGACGAGCCAGACCGGACCGGCCGATCGCACGGTGGGCGCCGGTGAGAGCAGGCGCAACGACACCGCCCCGAAGATCAACGTGCCGATGCCGTTGCGGGCGATCGAGTGCCACAGCAGCTCCGGGTCCGCGCCGGTCACCACGACGGAGTACAGCGGCCCCCACAACGCGCTGCCGAACCCGGCTGCGAGAGAGGCTCCGAGGAGGGCGGGCACATGGCGGAGCCGGGTCAGGTCGAAGGCGCCCCGGGGCCGGGCGAGGCGATACGCCCAGGCCGCGAAGAACCCGGCCGCCGCATTGCCCAGAGCGAAGACGAACGCGTACGAGGGCGCGAGGCCCGAGGCGATGTTCAAGGGGGTCGTGATGACGAGGATCGCCACCGTCACCAGCGACGATCCATTGGCCCGCAGGGTCCCACCGGCCGCAGCGGTCGTCAGGAACCAGACGAACGCGACCCCCGCAGCGGGCCAGACCAGCGCGAGACCCGTCTCCGGGGCCACCGTCATGCGCCCCACGATCACGCTGACGCCGAACAGGACGGCGTAGGCGGTGTGCCGTGTCAGGGCGGGGGTGTGCGGCCCGAGGACGCGCAGGCAGGCGCGGCGGACATGCGTCCATCCCGATTCGCCATCCACCGACCGAACCCCTCACGTCCGTCTCCACGGTTCCGGTTGCCTGATCGGCAGGAAGGGGTTACGGCTGAGACCCTGTCGCGCGGATGCGCCGGGCCGGGGCCGGTTCTGCCGGTGCCGTTTACGCGCGCACCGACCTCACAGAAGGGGCTGCAGTGGGGCCAGCACCCGCTCCACGACCCGACGGAACCGGCTGCGGGCCGACCACTCGTCGTGTGTGAGTTCGCGGCAGTTGCCGAGGTCCATCTCGAAGATCCGCTCCATCTCGGCCGCTTGTTCGTCGCTGTACAACTCGAGGTTGACCTCGTAGTTGCCGATGAGCGAGAGGCGGTCGATGTTGGCCGTTCCCACCGTGCTCCAGCGGCCGTCGACCGTGGCGGTCTTGGCGTGGACCATCGCGTCGCGGTAGAGCCAGATCTTGACGCCGCCGTCGAGCAGCCGGTCGAAGAACCCGCGGGCGACCCAGTCCGCGACGACGTGGTTGCTGTACTCCGGCATGATCAGGCGCACGTCGACGCCGCGGCGGGCGGCGGCGAGCAGCGCGGAGAGGATCTCCTCGTCGGGGATGAAGTACCCCTGCGTGATGTAGATGCGTCGCGACGCCCGGTCGATGGCCTTGAGGTACATGCCGCGCACCGGGAAGAGCATGCGGCTCGGGGCGTTTCGGGCAGCCTCGGTCCGGGCGTCCCACTGGGCCGCCCCCTGGTCGGGCAGGGCGGGCAGGTGGCGCCCGCGGTACTCGTTCCAGAAGTCGACGAACGCGTTGTCGAGTTCCCACACCGACGGGCCGCGCACCCGTAGGTGGGTGTCGCGCCACTGGTCGGCGTAGAGCCGGCCGATGTTGTACCCGCCGATGAACCCGACCTTGGAGTCGACGACGAGGACCTTGCGGTGGTCACGGCCCAGGCTGCGCACGCCGGGCCGGGTGATCATCGCGAGGCGGAAGATCGGAAAGCGCAGCACCTTGATCGGCTCGGGCATCCGGAAGAAGGAGGGGGGACCACGAGGTTGGCGAACGCGTCGTAGACGACGTAGACGTCCACACCCCGGTGGGCGGCGGCGATGAGCGCGTCCTTGAACCGGGTCCCGACGTCGTCGGCCTTCCAGATGTAGGACTCGAAGAAGACGGTGTGCTCGGCGGCGCCGATCGCCTCGATCATCGCGTCGTACAGGTCGATGCCGGAGGTGAACGTCGTGACCTCCGACCCGGCCACGTCGACCGTCGCCGGTTCGGCCGAGGGGTACCCGCCGGGTGGGGGTTACGACGTTTGCGGATCTCGTCGACCGCCACGACACCCGCCACCGTGGCCACCTGCGCAGCCGTCGAAGCGGCCAGGTACCAGCCGAACGCGCGCGCCAGATTGCGCGGGCCGAGCTGTCTCAACGCCCACTTCATTGGGACAACGTAGCCGATGAGGACGTGTTGGCAGCGAGTCGGATCGCCGCGGCGCCCAGCGCCGTGCTCAGAGCCCGCGCACCTGCTCCAGACTCAGCTCGCCGAAGCCGAGATCCGCAGGCAGTCGCTTGCCTTCGGCCCGGAAGTCGGTGCCGAGGATGATCGAGGCCATCGAGATGACGGTGTCGATGGCGGGCGTGGGCACACCGACCTGCCTGGCCAGCTCCGAGGCGAACACGAGGCCGTAGGGCACGTCCTCGGTGAGGTAGCGGAAGTCCAGCGACTTCGGCGCCTGCGACTTCGCGAACCCGATGCCCTGGTTGTACCCCTTGAGGTAGGTCGCCTCGGACAGGTAGCCCTGCCGCAGGCCGAGCTCGGGATCGGCGACGATGTCGATCCCCAGGGCGCGCCCGAGCGCCAGCCGCTCGTTGTCGACGGTCTCGATCAGCCGGGCCGAGGCCGGGGTGACGCCGTCGGTGTAGAAGAGGAAGTCGCCGCCGGTGTTCTCGATGCGGCTCGCGTTCATCAGCATGATCGCCGGGTGGAGGACCGGGTTGGCGTTCTGCAGCGTGGTCTGCAGGACGTTCTTGGCGGCCTCGGCCTGCGGCCACACGGTCTGCAGCTTCTCGAGGAGTTCGGGGGTGCGGGTGCTCGGCAGCGCGGCGACGTACAGGCCGTCGAGGACCCTGGTGGTCACCCGCACGACACCGGGTTCGACCAGGCGGCAGCCGTAGGGCAGGGTGCTCGTCTCGCCGATGAGGTAGGTGTCGTCCATGAGGTCGAGCCGGAGGGTCTGCTTGACGACGACCGCGCCGTTGCAGGCGCTCGGCAGCAGACAGTAGGCCGCGTCGGTGGTCAGCTTGCCGCGCAGCGCCTCGCCCATCGCCTCGTGCGCGTAGGCGGGTCCGACGATCATGACGAGTTCGGCGCCCTCCAGCGCGCGGTCGAGGTCGTGGCCGACGTAGCCGATCGGGGCGGTCCCCTCGAACTTCACGCGTCCCTCGATACCGCCGGCCTTCGCGATGGCGGCGATGTTGTCGCCGAACCGCTCGAAGTCCCACATCGCGACGTCGTGCCCGGCCTCCGCCCACTCGAACGCGGCTGCGGTGGCTCCGTTGCCGGATCCCATGATGGTGACGCGCATGATCGTGCTCCTTCGTCGTCGGTCGGGTCTGCGGTGATCCTTGCCGATCCCGGCGCCACGTGGGTCCGGGGCGAGTAGGTGCTTTCACCCCTTCGGGCGGCAGGCCCGGCCCACTGTCGTGCCGCGTGGGCATCGGGCCCGGCGGGATGCGTCGGGGCACCAGGACCGGGACACAAGAAAGGAAGGGGATCGAGATCCCCTTCCACCTCCAACGTATACCGCGCCCGGGGGCTTGCGGCAAGGCCCCGAAGAGCGCGCACAATCGTCATCCGCGGCCCGATCCGGACGCGAATCCGCTGCTCATGGAGCTGATGACGTGAACATCCCGAGCATCTTCGACCTGCGCGACCATCTGTCCGGCAAGGCCGATCCCGCGCTCGTCGAGGCCGACGAGCGGCATCTGGCCTCCATCGCGACGAGTCTCGAGGAATCGATCGCCGACCTGTCCGAGCGCCTGGACGCCGCACGCAGGGCGCCGGGCGGCCACGGGCAGCAGGCGCTGGACCGCGACCAGGAGGTCCACCGGCTCACCGCCCGCCTGCGTGCCCTGCGCCGCTTCGAGGTGGAGGCCTGCCTGGGGCGGATGGTCACGGCCTCCGAGACCGTCTACGTCGGTCGCCTGGGACTCACCGACGGCACCGGGCGTCAGTTGCTCGTCGACTGGCGCTCCCCCGCGGCGGAGCCGTTCTTCGGTGCGACGCACGCGGACCCGATGGGGCTGTCCAGTCGTCGCCGGTACCGCTGGACCCGCGGCCGCGTCAGCGACTACTGGGACGAGGTGTTCAGCCCCGACGCACTCGAGGGCCACGCCGCGCTCGACGACCAGTCGGCGTTCATCGCCAGTCTCGGCGAGAGCCGGTCGCCGCGGATGCGTGACGTGCTCGGCACCATCGCGGCCGACCAGGACGCGATCATCCGCGCGGGCTCGAAGGGAGCGCTCGTCGTCGACGGCGGCCCGGGCACGGGCAAGACGGTCGTGGCCCTGCACCGCACCGCGTACCTGCTGTACTCCGACCCGCGACTCGGCCACCACCGGGGCGGGGTGCTCGTCGTCGGACCCAGCCGGCCCTACCTGCACTACGTCGGCGACGTGCTGCCCAGCCTCGGCGAGGAGGGCGTGCAGACCTGCACGCTGCGCGACCTCGTCGCCGAGGGGGCTCAGGCGGTCCCCGAGACCGACGCCGAGGTGGCCCGCCTCAAGTCCTCCGCCGACATGGTGACGGCGATCGAGCCCGCCGTGCGCCTCTACGAGGAACCCCCGACGGAGGCGATGGTGGTGGAGACCGACGGAGGCGAGGTGGTGCTCCGCGGTGCCGACTGGGCGGAGGCGTTCGCGTGTCCGGACCCGGGGACACCCCACAACGACGCGCGTGACCAGGTGTGGACCGAACTCGTCGAGATCCTCCTCGACAGACTCGGCGACGTGGGCGTCCCGCCGGAGGTGCTCCGCCGCTCGCTGCTCGCGAACACCGACCTCACGACTGCCTTCAACCGGGCCTGGCCGCTGCTGGACCCGGCCGACCTCGTCGGGGATCTCTGGACGGTGCCCGCCTACCTGCGCCGGTGCGCGCCGTGGCTCAGCCGAGAAGAGGTCCGCGCGTTGCAACGCGAGGACCCTCGGGCCTGGACGATCTCCGACCTGCCGTTGCTCGACGCGGCACGGCAGCGCGTGGGTGACCCGGAGACGTCGCGACGCCGGCGACGGGCCGAGCAGGCGATGGCCGACGAGCGCAGGCTGCGGGCCGACGTCGTCGACGACCTCATCGCGGCCGACGACTCCGACCTCCTGGTGATGTCGATGCTGCGGGGTCAGGACCTGCAGGACGCGCTCGTGGACGAGACCGCGCAGCTGCGCGTCGATCCCGACCTCACGGCAGGCCCGTTCGCGCACGTCGTCGTCGACGAGGCTCAGGAGCTCACCGACGCCGAGTGGCAGATGCTGCTCCTGCGGTGTCCGTCGAGGAGTTTCACGGTCGTCGGCGACCGCGCCCAGGCCCGGCACGGCTTCGGAGAGACCTGGCAGGAGCGGCTCGAGCGGGTCGGCCTCGACCGGGTGAGGCTCGCGACGCTGAGCATCAACTACCGGACCCCGACGGAGATCATGGAGCAGGCCGAGCCGGTGATCCGTGCGGTGCTGCCGGACGCGAACGTCCCGACCTCCGTGCGGGACAGCGGCATTCCCGTCACCTACGGGTCGACCACCGAGCTGACGTTCATCGTCGACGCCTGGCTCGACGCCGAACCCGAGGGCATCGCCGCGGTCATCGGCGATCCCACGTTCCGCGCGCGGCCACGGGTCCGGTCGCTGACCCCCGAGCTGGCCAAGGGGCTCGAGTTCGACCTCGTCGTCCTCGTCGACCCCGACCGGTTCGGCGACGGCGTCGAGGGCGCCGTCGACCGCTACGTCGCGATGACCCGGGCGACACGGAGACTCGTCGTCCTGACGAGCGGCTGAGCACGGTCCGTTCGACGATGGTGGTCGTCCGCTAGGCACCGTCTCGTCGCGGGGGTCGCCGCCTTCCGGGTGAAGTGGCACGACCGAGGCGGCGTAGTCACTCGGCGTCAGGCCGACCGTGGCCCGGAAGTCGCGAGCCAGGTGCGACTGGTCGGCGTAGCCGAGATCGGCGGCCAAGGCCGACCACGACGGCGGCCGTCCCGCACGCGCCGCGTCGGCGGCGTCGATGAGCCGATGGCGACGGATCGTCCACAACGGCGACACCCCGACGTGGTCGCGGAACAGCCGTTGCAGGGATCGCACGCCACATCCGGTGCGGGCGGCGAGCTCGGCGACGCTCGTCACGGAACGGTCATGCTCGATGCACGACGCGACGTCGACGGCGTGAGCCACGCGCGATCTCCGTCCGGGGTCCACGGTCGCGACGACGCCGGTGAGCGCCTCGGCAAGCGCTCCGATCTGCGCCGCGACGTCGGGAGCTGCCTCGCTGACACGGGCGACCAGCGCTTCCGCGTCGAGGTGCAGATGCTCACCCAGGGGCGCGATCCGATCGATCATCGCCACGGCGGGTTGCTCGATGAACGCGCCCAGCGCCCCCGGTTCGAGCTTGGCGGCGACGTTCCACCCCTCTCCCCGCAACCGGCGGCGATCGAGGCCCGTCTGCACGCCCACGAGGGTGGCCTCCACCGCGTCGCTGTCGAGCCCTCGGCTGCTCGCCATGCCGACGCTGAGATTGGCCGACGGGTGGGTGAGTACCGGCTGGACGAACTCCTGCCCCTGCGGCAACGACCACCGCACGACCCAGAACCACTGCACGAGACCGACGAGCACCCCGCTCGGCGGACGCCGGTCGAAGTCGACGTGCTCGTGCATCCGGCCCGGGTCGAGGATGCCCCGGCTGTCGCGTGCCAGCTCGCCGCGCCACTCGCTCACAGCGGCCACGGTACGGTGTCGCGTTTGTTCAAGACCCTTATCCGGAACGTCCTGCACGATCCTGAACATGACGACAGATCAGACCCGCGCCCGCATCGCGGTCGTCCTCGACGACCTCGCGACTCTCCTCGACGAGATCGACGACGGACAGCGCTCCCTGCCCACGCCCTGCTCCGAGTACGACGTCGCCGCACTCACCGGTCACGTCGTGGGCTGGCTGGAGAACTTCGCGGCCGGATTCGCCAGTGATGACGGCACCTGCCCACGCTCCGACGTCAGCGACCTCGAGGTTCCCCGCGCGGACGCACCGGAGCGGGTACGAGCGGCGGCCGGCGTGCTCGACCGGGCCCTGCGTGACGGAGCCGACGAGCGACCGCTGGTCATCGCCGCGCAGGGTGGGATGCCCGGTGACATGGCGCTGTCGATGATGCTCGGGGAGTACGTCGTGCACGGCTGGGACCTCGAGCGGGCCACCGGATCGTCCTGGGCGCCCGAGGAGGAGACCGTGACCGCGGCCCACGAGTTCCTCCAGGGGATGGTGACGCCCGAGTACCGCGGCCCCGCAGGGATGTTCGGTGAGGAGGTGCCCGTCGCCGCCGACGCGCCCGCGCTGGACCGGCTCGTCGGGTTCGCGGGACGCGATCCGGAATGGACGTCGGCGCAGGGCTGAGACGCCACCTCAGGGATACACGTGAGGAGGCGCCGACGGCGGGGGCTGCGTCACCATGGCAGGACGTCAGCCACCCGCAGGAGGTGAACACCCGTGGGCGTCCGTGTCACCCGCCGCGACGGCACCGTCGATGAGTACGGGCGCACCGGCGACGGCGCCTGGACCGCCGAGCGCGACGACTACAGCGGCACCCTCAAGGTGTCGTTCCTGCGCGCCGGGTACTGGGAAGAGGTGCGCCGCTTCTACCGCAGCGAGGAATGGGCGCGCGTCGAGATCCGGTGACGCACGACCCTGCCCACGGCCGCGGACTCCCCCGCGACCACGTCACCCCGGTCGCACGCTGAGATCAGTCCGCCTTCTGCATCGCGCGGATGCCGACGGCGAGGCCGACCGCCACGAGGATGCCGGTCGCGAGGAAGCCTGCTCCGACCGCGTCCACCGGGAACCGTCCGGCGAACAGCTCGCGGGTCGCCTCGACCACGTGGGCCAACGGATTCACCTGCGAGAGCAGGCGCAGCCACGCCGGTGCGTTGTCCAGGGGCAGGAGCACGCCGGCCGAGAGCAGCACGGGGAAGAGCAGGGTCTGCTGCACGGTCCAGAACATCCAGTCGCTGTGCTTGCTCACGAGTGCGAGCGCGAACGACAGCGCCCCCACCCCCACGCTGAAGAGGCCGAGCAGCACCACGGCGACCGCGATACCCAGCGGATGCACCGCGAATCCGAACGGCCAGGTCACCAGCACGAGCACGAGTACCTGCGCGACGACCGGCACGACCTCCTTGAGAGCGCGGCCGAGCAGCAACGACGACCGCGACAGCGGCGAGACGAGCAGCCTCTCGTGGGAGCCGGTCTGCATCTCGTACATGAGATTCGAGCCGGTCATCGTGGCGGCCGTGAGGCACGACATCGCCACCATGCCGGGCACGAACCACTGCAGGGTCTCCGGAGTCGCCCCGCCCGGCAGCAGCGGCGCGAACAGGGCGAGGAACATCATCGGCTGCAGCACCGAGATGACCATCTGGAACGGTGAACGCAGCAACGGCTTCACCTCGCGGGAGAAGACGATGCCGGTGTGACGGGCGATGCTCATGTCCACTCCTCGTGCTCGTCGGACTCACACGTGCGGGCTGTGAGTTCCGTTGCAGGCCGTACTCGTCCTTCCTCGCCGCTCATGCCACGGCCTCCTCAGACATCGTCGTGCCGGGTTCGACGGTGGGATCGAGGGTCGGATCGGCGTTCGGCGCCGACTCGCGCAGGCTGCGGCCGGTGAGGTCGAGGAAGACGTCGTCGAGGGAGGGGCGGCTCACTTCGAGACCGCCGACCTCATAGCCCTCGGCGCGCACGGCCTCCACGAGGTCGAGGGCCACGAACGGCCCCCGACCGGTGCGCACGTGCACGCGGTTCTCGAGCATCTCCACCCGGTCGTGACGACGCTGCAGGACAGGCGCGGCCGTCTGCGCCGACGCGGGATCGGCGAAGTGGAGCACCACGAGGTCGCCGAGCGCGGCCTTGAGGTTGTCGGCGGTGTCGTCGGCGATGAGCCGCCCGTGGTCGATCACGAGGATGCGCCGGCTGAGCGCGTCGGCCTCCTCGAGGTAGTGGGTGGTCAGGACGATCGTGGAGCCCGTGCGGGCATGGAGGTCGGTGATGAGGGTCTGCAGGTGGGCGCGGTTGGCCGGGTCGAGGCCGGTCGAGGGTTCGTCGAGGAACATCACTTCGGGCCGGTTGACGAGGCCGATCGCGATGTCGAAGCGGCGACGCTGCCCGCCGCTGAGCGTCTGCACGGGGCGACGGGCGAACTCGGTGAGGCCGAGCACCTCGATGATCTCGTCGGCGCGCACCCGGGCCTCGCGGCGACCGAAACCGTGGGCGAGCGCCTGGCCGATCACCTCGTCGCGGCCGTACTGGATGTTGGCGGCGCCGTTGCCCTGGCCGACGAAACCGAAGCAGCGTCGCGCTCCGGCCGGATCGGCGACGACGTCGCGCCCGAGCAGCCGCATCGTGCCGGAGGTGGGTGCCACGAGCGTGGTCAGCATCCGCAGCGTGGTGGATTTGCCGGCGCCGTTGGGGCCGAGGAACGCGACGAGCTCGCCGGGCTCGACGGCGAGGGTGAGCCGGTCGACGGCGACCACCGTGCTCTTCCCGCGGGTGAAGGTCTTGGTGAGATCCGTGGTCTCGATTGCTGGGGTTCTCATGGCCGGGACGCTAGAGCGGGATCCGGTCATTTTCTGACCTCAATGATTCCTATCATCGAGACCATGACGACCAGCGAGCGCATGTTGCGGCTGCTCTCCCTCCTGCAGACCCACCGCTATTGGCCCGGAAGCGAACTGGCCGACCGGCTCGAGGTGAGCGAGCGGACGCTGCGCCGGGACGTCGATCGGCTCCGCGGCCTCGGTTACGACGTCGACGCCGCCCGCGGTGTGGCCGGCGGATACCAACTGCGGGCGGGCAAGACACTGCCTCCGCTGCTGCTCGACAACGACGAGGCGGTGGCGATCGCCGTGGGGCTCCGCTCGCACGCGACCTCCGTGCTCGACGGCGGAGGCGAGGTGGCGGTCCGTGCGCTGACCAAGGTGGTCGCGATGATGCCGCCGGCTCTACGCGGCCGCATGGAGGCCCTCGACGCGGCGATGCCGGGGGCGCTCACGGGACCGAACGGCCATGGCCGCCGCCGGGCCACCATCGACGCCACGATCCTCACCACCCTCGCCGCGTGCTGTCGCGATCACGACATCGTCCGGTTCGGGTACGTCGCCCATTCCGGGGAACGCACCGATCGGCGGGTCGAGCCGCACCAGCTCGTCAGCTACGCGCAGCGCTGGTATCTCGTGGCCTTCGACCTGGTGCGCCAGGACTGGCGGTCGTTCCGGCTGGATCGCGTCGACGACGTGCGGGTGTTCGGCGGCCGGTTCTCCCCGCGCGAGATCCCGGGCGGGTCGGCGCTGGAGTACGTCAAGCGCGGCCGACGTGACCGGCCCCGCGCCTACGTCGCCGACGTGCGGTTCGAGACGAGCCTGGACGTCGTGCGGGAGGCCACCGGCGGTTGGGGTGAGCTCACGCAGGAGGGCACGGCGGTCCGCTGGCGCCTCGGCGTGGACACCCTGGAGTGGCCGGTCATGCTCCTGGCGGCGGTCGACGCCGACTTCACGGTGCTCGGCCCGCCCGAACTGGCCGAGCGGGTACGCGCCGCCGGCGACCGTCTGACGCGGTGCACCACGCCCGGGTGAGGCGGTCGTGACTACTGAACGGCGCCGACGGGGGCGTCGACCTGTGAGCAGAGCCAGGCCAGCGCGTCGCGGGCGCTCCAGCCCTCCGGGTGCGCCTTGAGCAGACGGTGAGCGCCCTGCAGATCTTGCCCCAGCGTGATCGCGGGAGCCTCGACGTAGCCGTCCTTGCGCTCCTGCCCGATGCCGATGTTGGCCATGAGGCCGTTGCACAGGCACATCCGACCCACGGTGTCGGCGATGTCGCCACCCTTCTTGAGGTAGACGTCGACGGGCTCGGACGCGCACCGGTAGCCGAGGCTGCCGTCAGGCCGCTCGTAGGGGCTGCGCAGGTAGGACAGGTCGCACAGCCGCGGGCGAGCCTCGTACGTCTCGGGCTCGGACATGGTGCCGGCGATGTTCGCGATCTTGAACGGGAACCCCGTCGGCGAGGCGCGGGGGTCGTTGCGCACGTGGAGTTCGTCGCGACCCAGGGCCGCCACGAGCTCACCGCGGATCTCGGGGGCGAGACCGGACTCCTCACACAGGGCGAAGACGGTGCCCGCCTGGACGCCGACGGCGCCGGCCTCACGCGCGGCGACCACACCCTCGGGCGTGCCGTGGGCGCCCGCCAGCCAGAAGGGGAGTCCCAGCTTGGCGACGGCCGCGAGGTCGGCCATGTCGCGGTCGCCGTAGACCGGCTCGCCGTGCTCGTCGAGGGTCATCCGACCGCGCGGCGGGGCGGAGTGGCCACCGGCCGGCGGACCCTCGACGACGAAGCCGTCGGGGCGGATGTCCGGGTCGCGGTTGAGGTAGGTGGCCAGGGAGTGCAGCGAGACGATGGCGAGGAACTTCGGACGCCGCAGCTGCGGCAGATGAGCACCCATGACCGATACCGGGTCGATGGTGCTGACGTGCCGCGTGGTCGCTCCCGCGACGTCGATGGTGACGCCGCCGGTGCGCCCGGCCTCGAGATCGCGCAGCAGCTTGGGGATCTCGCGCGGGATGCCCGCCCCCATGAGCACGTAGTCGACGCCCGCGAGCATCGCGCCGAGAGCCGCGGCGGGGGTGCCCATCTGGATCTTCTCGAGGAAGTTGATGCCGACTAGCCCGTCGTGGCCCTCCTTGGCGAGCCACACCTCGACGAAGTTGCCGAGGACGCTCAGCTCGATCGCCGCCGTGCTCGGGGTGACCGTCAGCGTCGGGTTCGGGCGGTAGGGACGCCCCTGCCGTCCGTCGGGCCGGTGATAGCGCTCGACGACGCGCGCGGCCATCTCCTGGTCGGGGAAGTGCTCGAGGGCGCGGCGCCGGTGGCCACCGGGGTCGCCGTCCTGCAGCGAGCGTGCGAGCACGGCGTCGAGCGCCGTCCCCGAGACCACGCCCAGGTGCCCGGCGAGGGAGACCTCTCGGGCGAGTTGCCAGGACGAGACGGCGACGCCCATCCCACCCTGGATGATCAGGGGTGCGTCGGGTGCGACCACGTTCGGACCTCCGGAACCGTAACTTACGTCAACGTAGGTAACGTAGGGGGTCGGAACCGGGGGCGCACGCCCGGTTTCGCGATACGGACGGGTCACTTGCGAGGCCGCCCGGGGCGGTGACGAATTCATGCCGATGCAGTAAGATGTCTCTGCACCCTTCTGTGGCGAAGGTCACTTTCGACCATGTGCGCAAAACAGCTCGATCCCCTTGTGTGCCCTGGGCATCTCTGTGAGGCTTGAGGGAACAACACCGAACGACGATGCGTTGATTCGAGTGCCCGACGGGGGTCGCACAGGCTGTGACAACAGCCTGCGGCTCCCCGCGATGATGTCATCCCCGACCAAGACGGACGTCCGTGCCTGCCCAGGCACGACCCCCGCCCTGGTTCAAACAGCGAGGCAAGGAGTACCCGCATGGACTGGCGTAACCGCGCTGCATGCTTGGACGAGGACCCCGAACTCTTCTTCCCCATCGGCAACACCGGTCCCGCCCTCATGCAGATCGAAGAGGCCAAGGCCGTCTGCCGTCGCTGCGAGGTCCAGGACACCTGCCTGAAGTGGGCTCTGGAATCCGGTCAGGACGCCGGAGTCTGGGGCGGTCTGTCCGAGGACGAGCGTCGCGCTCTCAAGCGCCGCAACGCCCGGGCCCGCAGGGCCGGCTGAACCGTTCGCACGCCGGCTCACCCGAGCCGATGACCCGATGACCGGCCCCGACGGGGCCGGTCATCGGTCCGTCGGGGGCCCCTCCCTCGACCTACGCCCTCGACGGCAAGGGCGGCGTTCACATCCCCCGGCGTTCGGTCCCCGAGATCGGGCGCAGGCGCGCGTCGAACGTCACCCGCGTCCCACCCTCGTCGCGGCGCGACCACGTGATCGACCCGCGCAGGTCCTGCACGAGTGCCGTGACGATCTGCGTGCCGAGCCCGGAGCGCCCGGGCCGGAATCCCTCGGGCAGCCCGCTGCCGTCGTCCTCCACGTCGACGGTCAGCCGCTGCTCCTCCCCTGCCGGTGCCGCGTGGCCCGCAGGCGCACGAGTCCCCCGTCGGTGTCGGCCAGGCCGTGCTCGACCGCGTTGTGGACGAGTTCGGTGACGACCATGGCCAGCGCGTTGGCGTCCTCGGCGGCCACCATCCCGAAGCTGCCGTCGAACCGCCACTCCGCGGCCTTGCCCCGCCCCGCGACCTCCACCAGTGAGGTGAACACGCGCGACACGATGGCGTCGAAGTCGACCGCCTCGTCGATGGTGCGGCTCAGCGCCTCGTGCACCACGGCGATGGACCCGATGCGCCGCTCGGCCTCCTGCAGCGCCCCGCGGGCCTGCTCGTCGGTGACCCGCCGGGACTGCAGACGCAGCAGGGCGGCGACGGTCTGCAGGTTGTTCTTGACCCGGTGGTGGATCTCGCGGATCGTCGCGTCCTTGGTGAGGAGTTCACGTTCGCGCCGCCGCAGCTCGCTGACATCGCGGACGAGCACCAGGCCACCGATGCGTCGCCCGTTGTCGCTCAACGGGATCGACCTCAGGGTCAGGCTGACCCCCAGGCCCTCGACCTCCGTGGTGATGGCCGCCTTGCCCGTGAGCACGAGCGGCAGCGACTCGTCGACCACCGAGTGGTCGTCGAGGTGCTCGGTCACCATCCGGCTGAGGTAGTCCCCCAGCACCCGCCCGTGCTCACCGAACCGGTGCAGGGCCGAGATCGCGTTGGGGCTGGCGTAGGTGACGATCCCGTCCAGGTCGATACGCGCGACCCCGTCGCCGACCCGCGGCATCCCCCGCCGCCTGCCGGTCATCGCCCCGCGCTGGGGAAAGTGACCGCTGGCGACCATGCCCACGAGGGCGTCGGCCGTGGCGCGGTAGGTAATCTCGAGCCGACTCGGCGTGCGCATCGAGGCGAGGTTGCTGTGGCGCGTCATCACCGCGATGACCCGCCCCTCGGACATGACGGGGATGGCCTCCTCCCGCAGCGGCATGTCCTCGCGCCAGTCCGGCCTCTCGTCGGTGACGAGCTGCTGGGTCGTGAGGCACCGCACGAGGAGTCGGCGCCGGGAGGGGTCGGCCTCCTTGCCCACCATGTCGTCGTAGAAGACCAACGGGCCCGTGTTGGGCCGCACGTGCGTGAGGCAGGTCCACCTCGCGACGCTCCCCTGCTCGGTGCGACCCCACAGGGCGAGGTCGGCGAACGACAGGTCGGAGATGAGCTGCCAGTCCCCGACGAGGAGGTGGAGCCATTCGGCATCGGCCGGCGCCGTGCCGATCCGCTCGAGGAGGCTGCTCAACGACGGCATGACCCCAGGGTAGCCAGCGGCCCGTCACCCCCGAAGGGCGACGGGCCGCAGGCGGTGGACCGGCGGGCGCGGGTGCGCCGGCGTCGCCGGGGTCAGCTCGTGACGCTGCCGGCCCGCACGAGTCCGCGCAGGGTCCGCAGCGCCACCGACAGCGGTGCGACGCCCGGGGACTCGAGCTCGGCGATGTCGGCCAGCGATGTGCGGCTGCGTTCGAGAGCGGTGGAGTTGGCCGCGCACCACTCGTCGATGCGGGCCGCCGTGTCGGCGGAGGTGTCGGTCGTCTCGTGGATGACCCTCGTCAGGCCCTCGAGCACCGCGTAGAGGTCGTCGCGCATGGCGCCGCGGGCCAGGGCGTCCCACCGGTCCTCACGCGGCAGCGTGCCCACCCGCGAGAGCATGACGTCGACGTCGAACCGCTCGGAGGTGGCGAAGTACAACGCCGCCAACTCCTCGGGCCCGGCGGACTGCTCGGCCGCGAGCTCGACGATGTCGAGCAGGCTGAACCGGTCGAGCAGCGAGGCCGTCTCGACTGCGAGCTCCTCGGGCACGCCCTGAGCCATGTAGCCCTCGGCGTCGCTGCGCAGCCGGCCGCGCTCGGTGCCCAGCAGCCAGTCCGGCACCCGGACCCCCAGCTCCTCCACCGCGCCGCGGAAGCGCCCTATCTCGGCGCCGACGTCCAGCGGGGAGGGCCGGTTCTGCAGGAACCACCGGACCGCTCGATCCATCAGCCGGCGGAACTCCAGGTACAGCGAGGTCTGCGCGTCGGTGGAGACGATGTTGTCCAGACGCTCCACCTGCTCGACGAACCCCTTGAGGTCGAACACCTCGCGGGCGATGACGAACGCGCGGGCGATCTGCTCGGTGCTCGCGCTCGTCTCCTCGATCGTGCGGTAGACGAACGTGATCCCGCCGCGGTTGACGATGGAGTTGGCCACCGAGTTGACGACGATCTCGCGGTGCAGGGGGTGATCGGCCAGCCGGTCGCCGTAGCGCTCCTGGATCGGCGCCGGGAAGTACTCCGCCAGCGTGCCGGTGAACCAGGGCTCGTCGGGCAGGTCGCCCTCGATGAGGTCGGCCTTGAGCGCCAGCTTGGCGTAGGCCACCAGCACCGCGAACTCCGGTGAGGTGAGACCGCGCCCCTCGGCGACCCGCTCCTCGATGCGGGCGTCGCTGGGCAGGAACTCCAGCTGGCGGTCCAACTCCCCGCGCTCCGACAGCCAGTTCATGAAGCGCTGATGCACGCCGACCATCCGGTACTCCTGGCGGCGCGCGTTGCCGAGCAGGACGTTCTGCTCGTAGTTGTCGCGCAGCACCTTGCGGCCGACGTCGTCGGTCATCGACGCGAGCAACTCGTTGCGCTGCTTGAGCGTGAGGTCGTCCTCGCGCATGAGGTCGGTGAGCAGGATCTTGATGTTGACCTCGTGGTCGGAGGTGTCGACGCCGGCGGAGTTGTCGATGGCGTCGGTGTTGATCCGCACCCCGGCCAGCGCGGCCTCGATGCGGCCGAGCTGGCTGGCGCCGAGGTTGCCGCCCTCGCCGACGACCTTGACGCGCAGGTCGCGGCCGTCGACGCGGATGGCGTCGTTGGCCCGGTCGCCGATCCGGCCGTGGTCCTCGATGGAGGCCTTGATGTAGGTGCCGATGCCGCCGTTCCACAGCAGGTCGACCCGCGCCAGCAGGATGGCCTGCATGAGTTCGGTCGGCGTCATCTTCTCCACGCCGTCCTCCAGGCTCAGAGCGGCGCGCATCTGCGCGCTCACCGGGATCGACTTGGCCGTGCGCGGGTACACCCCGCCGCCCTCGCTGATGAGGGAGGTGTCGTAGTCGGCCCAGGAGGAGCGGGGCAGCTCGAACAGGCGTCGGCGCTCGGCGTATCCGGTGGCGGCGTCGGGGTCGGGGTCGACGAAGATGTGCCGGTGGTCGAAGGCGGCCACGAGACGGATGTGCTCCGAGAGCAGCATGCCGTTGCCGAACACGTCGCCGCTCATGTCACCGACACCGACGGCCGTGAAGTCCTCGGTCTGGGTGTCGTGGCCCATCTCGCGGAAGTGCCGCTTGACCGACTCCCACGCACCGCGCGCGGTGATACCCATGCCCTTGTGGTCGTAGCCGGCCGACCCGCCGGAGGCGAACGCGTCGTCGAGCCAGAAGCCGTAGGACTGCGCCACGCCGTTGGCGATGTCGGAGAACTTGGCCGTGCCCTTGTCGGCGGCGACGACGAGGTAGGTGTCGTCGGGATCGTGCCGGACCACGTTCGGCGGCGGCACGACCTCGCCCTTGATCAGGTTGTCGGTGACGTCGAGCAGGCTGGAGATGAACAGCTTGTAGGACTCGATGCCCTCGGCCAGCCACGCGTCCCGGTCGGAGGGGTCGGGCAACTGCTTGGCGACGAAGCCGCCCTTGCTGCCGGTGGGCACGATAACGGCGTTCTTGACCATCTGCGCCTTGACCAGGCCGAGGATCTCGGTGCGGAAGTCCTCACGGCGGTCACTCCAGCGCAGACCTCCTCGGGCGACCTTGCCGAAGCGCAGGTGCACGCCCTCGACGCGGGGTCCGTAGACCCAGATCTCGAACATCGGCCGCGGCTCGGGCAGGCCGGGGATCGCGCCGGGGTTGAGCTTGAGGCAGACGGTCTGCTTGAACGTCTCCCCGCCGTGCCCGTCGTCGCGACGCTGGTAGAAGTTGGTCCGCAGCGACCCCTTGAGGACGTCGAGGAAGGCGCGCACGATGCGGTCCTCGTCCAGGCTCGCCACGCTCTCCAGCGCCTCGAGGATCGACGCCTCCACGACCCGCTGCGCCTCGTCGCGGCCGGCCATGTCCTCGCCACTGGGGTGGGCGGGGTCGAACCGCGCCTCGAAGAACTCCACGAGCATCCGCGCGATGTGCGCGTTGGTGCGCAGGGTGTCCTGGATGTAGCGGTGGCTGAACGTCGTTCCCGCCTGACGCAGGTAGGTGGCCACGGTGCGCAGGATGACGACCTGACGCCAGGTGAGGCCGGCGCGCAGGACCAGGGCGTTGAACCCGTCACTCTCGGCGAGGTCGGTCCAGACAGCCTCGAAGGCGTCCTGGAAGACCGCGCGCACGCCCTCGGGACCCTGGGTCCACGCCGCCTCGGAGGAGGCGCGCAGGCCGAAGTCGTAGATGTGGAAGACGGCGCCCGAGGAGTCGAGGACCTCGTACGGCCGCTCGTCGGTGACCTCCAGGCCCATGTCGGCGAAGACCGGCAGCACGTTGCTCAGGGTGAGCCGGCCGCGCCGGTACAGCTTGAGCCGGCGCTCCCCTGCGGGGCCGAGGTGGGCTGGTACAGGTTGAGCCGGAACTGGCCCTCCTCGGTGAGTTCCTCCAGGTGCCGCAGGTCGGCCACCGCGATACGCGGCGTGAAGTCGGCCTTGTACCCCTCGGGGAATCCGTGGCGGTACTTGGAGACGAGCCGGCTGCCCTGCTCCTCCCCGTACTCGCCACGGGCGGAGTCCGCCAGGTCCTCGTCCCACGACCGCGTGGTGTCGATGAGCCGGCGCTGCAACTCCTCGACGTCGACGGCGGGCAGACTCTCACCGGGCTCGACCCGCACGACGAAGTGCAGCCGGGCGAGGCTCGACTCCGACACGCGGGTCGTGTACTCGACGTTCGCGCCGTTGAACGCCTCCTTGAGCAACGCCTCCATGCGCAGGCGGACCGGCGTGGTGTAGCGGTCGCGCGGCAGGTAGACCAGGCACGACATGAAGCGGTTGTACTCGTCCTGCCGCAGGAAGAGCCGGGTGCGTCGCTGTTCGCGCAGGTGGACGACGGCGACGGCCGTGTCGGTCAGGACGCCGACGTCGGCCTGGAACAGTTCGTCACGCGGGTAGGTCTCGAGCACTCCCAGGAGGTCCTTGCCCAGGTGGGAGTCGGGCGCGAATCCGCTGCGCTCGATGATCGAGGCGACCTTCTCGCTGAGGTACGGCACGGTCTTGACCGACCACGTGTAGGCGCTGGCGGTGAACAGGCCGAGGAACCGGTGCTCGCCGGTGACCTCACCGGCGGCGTCGAAGGTCTTGATGCCGACGTAGTCGAGGTAGGCCGAGCGGTGCACGGTGCTGCGCGAGTTGGCCTTGGTGATGACCTCGAGGCGCTTCTCGGCGGCCTTGTCGGCCACGGGACCGGGCGGCAGGAAGCTCACCCGGTCGATGGAGTCGACGGTCTCGCTCGGCCCGTCGTGGCGCAGCAACCCCAGGCCGGTTCCGGAGATCGGGATCTGCGCAGGGCGGCCGTCCTTCTCCACCAGGCGGTACTGGCGGTAGCCGAGGAAGGTGAACTGGTCGGTGGCCATCCACTCGAGCAGCCCCCGCACCTGGCCGACGCGCTCGGCGTCGATGCCGACCGGCGGGTCGTCGCGCAGCTGTTCGGCGACGGCGCTGGCACGCGCGGCCATCCGCGGCCAGTCCTCCACCGAGAGCCGCACGTCTTCGAGGATCTGCAGCAGCGAACCCGCGAGACGCTCGCGCTCGGCCGGGTCGCTCTCTCGGCCGATCTGCAGGTGCATCCAGGATTCGGTGGTGATCCCGAACTCCTCGGGCGCGTCGGCCACGTCGCGGTCGAGGACCTCCTGCAGCACGCCGGCCGCGTCGCGGCGGACGACCATCTGGGGGTGGACCATGAGATGCAGCACCCGGCCCTGACGGGCGAGTTCGGCGCTGACGGAGTCGACGAGGAAGGGCATGTCGTCGGTGACGATCTCGATGACGGTGTTGCCCGTCGACCAGCCCTCCTGCTCGACCGAGGGCGTGAAGACGCGCACCTTGGGCATGCCGACCGGGCGCTCGTGGGCGAGGCTGCGGTGCGAGACGACGGCACCCAGGAGGTCTTCGCTGCGGCGGGCGAGAAGGTCCTCGGTGAGCATGTGCCGGTAGTACCGCGTCAGGAGCAGTTCGGCGGATCCGCCCTCGTGCCGGTCGACCATCTCCGCGGCCGAGGCCAACAGCTGTTGCCGAGATTCCTCCAACGACGTCGCCATCGCGTCCTTCTCCTTCGCTCGCACCACGGTGTACTTGCTCCCTCGATGCTAGGAGGCCGCTTGGGCTCCTGCCCCTGGTTCGAACAAACCGACATCGGGGGCCGGGAACCACGTGAAGAGCGCTACTCCGCGACCCGGGTCGGGTGACGTGCCCGCGGCGTGGCGGGAACAACCCGGCGGTGCCGCGCGACATGCGCCGTACGCTGGGGGCGTGGACAGCGCCGCACCCGGCAGCCCGGCCGGTTCCGGAACATCGATCGGCCAAGTGGCCCTGGAGATCGTCGAACGCCTGCACCGGGCGTCCCCGGACACCGGTGACGACCGCACGCAGGTGGTGCTCGACGACGCCCTGGACCGCCTGGAAGCGCGGCTGGCGCGGCTCGCGGAGGATCACCGGTGAACCGCGCGGGTGACGCGGGATCGTGCGCGGCGCTCGCCGCCGATCTGCAGGCCGGTGCACGGATGCTGCGGGCGGCGATCGCCGAGGCCGACGCCCTCGACCAGGGTGCTGCTCGCGACGCGGCGGAGCTGGCCGGCGCGATGGAGGAACTCGCCGGCGCGCTGACCCGCTTCGCAGGCGAGATGCGCGACCCCGCACCACCGCGCTCCGGCAGACCGCACCCGCACACTGCGCTGGCCTCCGCGGCGCGCCGGATCCTCGCCGACGAGAGTCAGATCCGAAGGTAGGCCGCCACGTCGTCGAGTTCGGCGACGTCGTACCAGAGAAGCTCGTCCTCGACTCCCCCGCCGTGTTCGGCGACGTGCAGTGACACGACGGCCGATCGGGGCACGGGCCCGAGGACGACAGGTGGGGTCTCGACGTCGGCGACGCTGCTCGCGGGCACGTCGGCGGCGACGACCACGACACCGGCATCGGCCTCCCGCGCCGCCTCCTCGGCGAGGAGTGCCGCCTCGTACTCGAGGTCCTCCTCGTCCGCCCTCGGGTCCTCGGCCCGCATGGCGGGGGTGACGAAGAAGGCGGGTGCCCGCAGCTCACCCGAGTCCCGCAACGCCCGCACACCGTCCGTTCCGGCGGCCAGGTACACACGCACGCTCATACCTCGAACTCCTTGACTCCCACGACCGTCTGCAGTTCGGCCAACGCGTCGACGACCCCGTCGGCGAGGATCCCCAGATCCGCCATCGCCGCCCGGTCACCGTTGAGACCGATGAAGACCTCCCCGTCGTAGGAGGTCAGTCCGATGGCGAGGGCCTGGCCCCGGTTCAACGGCATCACCGGGTACGTCGCCTCCATCCGGGCGCGACCGACGTAGAGGGGCACTTGGGGGCCGGGCACGTTGGTGACGACGAGGTTGAACCGGCGCCGCGTGACGGCGTTGGCGAGCCGGGCGCCCAGATGGTGCAGCGTCGGCGGCGCGAAGCCCGCGACCCCGGTCAGCGCAGCCGCAGGGATGGCATGCGAGGACCGGGCCTGATGCCGGGTCTGATACGCGATCCGCTCCAGCCTGAGCCGGCTGCTCGGCTCCCCCACGGGCAGGTCGACGAAGCAGGCGAGCACCTGGCTGGAGGAGACCCCGCGATCACCCGAGGTCATCTCGGCCCCGCCCTCGGAGACGCTGATCGGCACCATCGCACGCACCGTGGTCGCCGAGTGCACCGGCTCGCCGCGCGCCTGCAGCCACGTGCGCAGACCCCCGGTGAGGACGGTGAGCGCGACGTCGGTCACGGTGACCTCCACGTGCCTGTCGGCGGTGGCCATGGCGTCGCGCACCGCGCGGTATTCCGCCAGATCGGTGCGCAGCATCCGGAAGCGCCGTGTGGCCCGCACGCGCGCGTTGAGTGCGCTGGAGGGGGCCGGGCTGGCCGCGGTGCGCGCGACCTGCGTCACGAGACTGCCCGCCCCACCGAGGGTCCCCCGCGCGGCGTCGACGGCACCACCGACGATCCCTCCGCGGATCCGCTCGACGAGCGTCAGGGGACGTCGGGCGAAGTCGCGCACCGCGTCGGCCACGAGCTGGACGTCGCTCGGTTCACGCCTCGAGGTCCACGACGGGGGCCGCGGGATGTCCGTCACCGGTTCGGGATCGAGCATGAGGTGGCCGATGTCGACCGCGGTGATCCCGTCGACGAGCGCCTGGTGGGTCTTGGTGACCAGGGCGATCCGCCCGTGCTCCAGGCCCTCGACGACGTACAGCTCCCACAGCGGGTGTTCGCGATCCAGCGGCCGGCTCTGGATGCGCGCGACGAACTCGGCGAGTTGCTCCTCCGAGCCCGGCGCGGGCAACGCCGAGCGCCGCACGTGGTAGCTGAGGTCGAAGTCGACGTCGTCGACCCACACCGGCCCCGAGATCCGCCCGGGCAGCTCACGGACCCGCTGCCGGTAGCGCGAGTTCTCCCCGATCCGGTCGGCCACGAGGGCCATGAGGTCCTCGTGCTGAAGAGCCCGCCGGTCGGGCGCATCACCGCGGTCGCCGCCGCGTTCCCGCGCCGCCTGCGGGCCCTCGAGGATCATCACGGACCCGACGTGCATGGCCGTCGTCGGCTCCTCGAGGTAGAGGAAGGAGGCATCCACGGGGCTCAGTCGATCAGGCACCTCGTCATCGTGCCACGGGGACAGGGCTCGGCACCGCGGTCCCCAGGGTCTGTGAACGCGCCCGGATGTGGGTCGCACCCCGCGCCCCATACTTGACACCAGCAGCGCTCGGGTCCCCTCCCGGCAGTCCCCATCGAGGAGTCGTCATGACCGCCGTCCACGCCGTTCACACCGGCCTCGCCGTGCAGGCCTACCGTCCGGCCATCCGCATCCACCCCCTGGCGGAGGCGGCACCTCGCGCGGCCGGGTCCGAGGCGAGCACGGATCACCCTCGCGAGGGCGCTCCCACGCTGCGACTCGTCGACGACTTCGGCCCGATCGGCACGGCCCTGTCCGCCCTGCCCGATCCGCACGACTGGACGTGCCGGGTCGCCGTCGCCCTCTACGAGGCGGCCATCGGCGCACGCCCGGCCACCCAGGTCATGCGCTGGCTCGGCCCGCACGTGTACGACTCGGTGGTGCGCCGCTCCGGGCGCGCCGCCCGCCGGGGCGGCAACACCCGACGCCCGATCCGACTGCGACGCGTGCGCGCCACCGTCGTCACGCAGACGGAGGACACGAGCATCGTCGAGGCCTGCGCCGTGCTCGACGACCACCAGCGGGTGCGCGTCATGGCCCTACGCCTCGAAGGACTCGACGGGCGCTGGCTCGTCACCGCCTGCGAGATCGGCTAGCGCCAGAGAGTGTCGAGGCTCAGCGGCCCTTCTTGCGCTGGGCGCGCTTGGCGGCCCGGCGCGACTTGCGGTCGCGACTGCTGTCGTCGCGGTGACGCTCGACCGATCCGTCCTCCGCGGGCGCCGAGTACTGCAACGCCTCACGGCGGTTGACCTCGAGCCCGTCACCGCGGACGGCGACACCGGAGTCCTCGCCCTCCTCCGGCGGCAACTGGCTCTCGTCGATCTGCACGTCGACGTTGAACAGGTAACCGACCGACTCCTCCTTGATGCTCTCGAGCATCGCGTTGAACATCTGGTAGCCCTCGCGGCTGTACTCCACGACCGGGTCGCGCTGAGCCATCGCCCGCAGGCCGATGCCCTCCTGGAGGTAGTCCATCTCGTAGAGGTGCTCGCGCCACTTGCGGTCCAGGACCGACAGCACGACGCGCCGCTCCACCTCACGCAGCGCGCGCGGACCGAGCTCGGCCTCGCGGGCATCGAACGCGCGGTGGGCGTCGCTGAGCAGTTCGTCCTTGAGCACCTGGGCGTCGATGCCCGGCAGACCACCGGCGGCCTCGAGGACCTCGTCGATGGTGACGCCCATCGGGTACAGGGTGCCGCAGGCGGCCCAGAGCTGATCGAGGTCCCAGTCCTCGGAGAATCCCTCGGCCGTCGCGGCGTGGACGTACCCCTCGACGACGTCGGTGAGGAAGTGGCGCATCTGCTCGGTGAGGTCCTCGCCCTCGAGCACGCGGCGCCGCTCTTCGTAGATGACCTTGCGCTGGGTGTTGAGCACGTCGTCGTACTTGAGGACGTTCTTGCGGATCTCGAAGTTGCGGCCCTCGACCTGCGTCTGCGCGCTCTGGATCGAGCGGCTGACGAGCTTGGACTCGATCGGGACCGAGTCGTCCATGCCCGCCGACGTCATGAACCGGTCGACGAGGGAGGCGTTGAACATGCGCATGAGGTCGTCCTGCAGCGACAGGTAGAAGCGGGACTCCCCGGGTCTCCCTGACGGCCGGAGCGACCCCGCAACTGGTTGTCGATGCGGCGCGACTCGTGACGCTCGGTGCCGAGCACGTACAGGCCACCCAGCTCGGTGACCTCGTCGTGCTCGGAGACCACCTCGCGCTCGGCCTGCGCCAGCGCGTCGTCCCAGGCGGCCTCGTACTCCTCGGGGGTCTCCTCCGGGGAGAGTCCGCGCTGCTTGAGCGCGGCGACGGCACGGAACTCGGGGTTGCCGCCCAGCATGATGTCGGTACCGCGACCGGCCATGTTGGTGGCCACGGTGACGGCGCCCTTGCGACCCGCGTCGGCGACGATGCTCGCCTCACGCTCGTGCTGCTTGGCGTTGAGCACGGCGTGTGCGACCGAACGCTCCTCCAGCTTGCTGCTGAGGTACTCGCTCTTCTCCACGCTCGTGGTGCCGACCAGCACCGGTTGACCGGCCGCGTGACGCTCGACGATGTCTTCGACGACCGCGTCGAACTTGGCCTTCTCGGTGCGGTACACCAGGTCCGACTGGTCCTTGCGGATCATCGGGCGGTTGGTGTGGATCTGCACCACGCCCACCTTGTAGATCTGGTGGAGTTCGGCGGCCTCGGTCTGCGCCGTACCGGTCATGCCGGCGAGCTTGTCGTAGAGACGGAAGTAGTTCTGGAGGGTGACCGTGGCGAGGGTCTGGTTCTCGTTCTGGATCTCCACCCCCTCCTTGGCCTCGATGGCCTGGTGCATGCCCTCGTTGTACCGGCGTCCCTTGAGGATGCGGCCGGTGTGCTCGTCGACGATGAGGATCTCGCCGTCGATGACGACGTAGTCCTTGTCGCGCTTGAACAACTCCTTGGCCTTGATGGCGTTGTTCAGGTAGCCGATGAGCGGGGTGTTGACCGCCTCGTAGAGGTTGTCGATACCGAGCAGGTCCTCGATCTTCTCGATGCCCGGCTCGAGGATGCCGACGGTCTTCTTCTTCTCGTCGACCTCGTAGTCGCCCGTGGACTCGATGCCGCGCATGCGGTCGGCCGGGGTGCCACGGTCGAGATGCCGCACCAGCCGCGCGAACTGCGTGTACCACTTGGTGGCCGCGTCCGAGGGGCCGGAGATGATGAGCGGGGTGCGGGCCTCGTCGATGAGGATCGAGTCGACCTCGTCGACGATGGCGAAGTTGTGGCCGCGCTGCACGAGGTCGGCGGTCTGCCAGGCCATGTTGTCGCGCAGGTAGTCGAAGCCGAACTCGTTGTTGGTGCCGTAGGTGATGTCCTTGGCGTACTCGGCCCGACGCTGCGTGGGGGTCATGTGCGCGAGGATGCAGCCGGTCTCGAGCCCGAGTGCGCGGTGCACACGGCCCATGAGCTCCGACTGGTACTCGGCGAGGTAGTCGTTGACCGTGATGACGTGCACGCCCTTGCCCGAGAGGGCGTTGAGGTAGCTGGGCAGGGTCGCGACCAGCGTCTTGCCCTCACCGGTCTTCATCTCGGCGACGTTGCCCATGTGCAGGGCCGCACCACCCATGATCTGGACGTCGAAGTGACGCTTGCCCAGCGTGCGCTTGCCCGCCTCTCGCACGGCCGCGAACGCCTCTGGAAGGAGGCTGTCGAGCGACTCCCCGTCGGCGATGCGCTTCTTGAAGACGTCGGTCTCCTCGCGCAACTCCGCGTCGGTGAGCTTCTCGAAGTCCTCTTCGATGGCGTTGACCTGAGCCGCGATGCCTTCGAGACGCTTGACGACACGTCCTTCTCCGGCACGCAGGATTCGGTCGACGATCTTCGGCACGGCCTGACTCCTTGCACATGGCGACGGCGCCTGACTCCTGCCCGGCGCCGTACTCGGTGGTCTCTCAAGGGTAAACGCTGGAAGACCCCGAACCTGTCACGCCCCGATCAGGCGGGTCGTGATCGAGTGACCTGGTGGGCCCGCCGTGGGGCGCCGGGACGCTCAGGAACGCACGAGGTCGGCGTACTCGGGGTGCTTGGAGATCCATCCCGCGTAGAACGAACACGAGGGGATGACCTGCAGCCCCTCCGCGCGTGCCTCGTCCAGGCTGGTGCGGGCGAGCGCCGAGGCCACGCCGCGACCGCCGAACTCCGGCTCGGTCACCGTGTGGGGGAACTCCACGACGCCCTCGGAGCGCTCGTACTCGGCGAAACCCGCGAGCTCGCCGTCGATGTGGGCCTCGTACCGACCCGCCTGCTCGTTCTTGGTCACCTGCACGTCACTCATGGGTTCAGCGTGCCACGCCGCCGCCGACGCGTGCGCCGGGGTCCGGCCCGGCCACCGCGCCCAGCCCGAGGAAGTCGGCCAGTCGCGCGAGTTCGGCGGCGAGGCGCTCGGCCGCGTCGCGTGTCCGGCCGCCCTGGGCCGCCGGTTCCCAGTGCAGCGACCTGACCTGCAGGACTCCCGCGGCCCGGTCCGCCTTGAGGTCGACGCGCGCGAGGAGGTCGTCGTCGAGGAGGAAGGGCAGCACGTAGTACCCGTGCACCCGCCGGTCCGCCGGCACGTAGATCTCGAGGCGGTAGTCGAAGCCGAACAGCGCACTGGTGCGTTCGCGCTGCCAGACGAGCGAGTCGAACGGGCTGAGCAGCGCACACGCCTCCGTGCGGCGTGAGGGCAGGCGGGCCTCCCGGTGCAGGTACGCCGGCCGCTGCCAACCCTCGATCTGCACCGGCAGCAGCACTCCGTCGGCCACGAGCCGGGTGATCGCCGACCGCGCCTGCGCGGGCGAGAGCCGGAAGTAGTCGCGCAGGCACCGCTCGCTGCCGACCCCGAGGGCCCGCGCCGAGATCTCGATGAGCGCGGCGAAGGAGTCCTCATCGCTCATCGGCGCCGCGCCGTGCGGACCCCGGTCGACGACCTCGGGGGCGAGGATCCGCTCGGGCAGGACGTAGCGCCGCTCGAACTGCGTGGTGCGGCCCGCGCTGCAGATCTGCCCGGCCCAGAACAGGTGCTCCAGGGCGGTCTTGACGGCGCTCCAGTTCCAGCCCCACTGGTCGCGGCGCCGCGGTGCGTCCAGACTGAGGCGCGCGTCGAGTTCCCGTGCGGTGACGGGCCCGTGGGTGCCCACCTCCTCGAGCACCATCCCCACGAGCCCGGGATGCTCGGCGACGACCCGCTGCATGTTGCCCCACGCCTCCTCCAGCACGCGGCGCATCCGAAATCCCAGCAGCGGCCACGTCGAGGGAGGGATCAGCGACGCCTCGTGCGCCCAGTACTCCACCAGGTGCCGCGGACCGCGGTCGCGCAGACGGTCGAGGCGAGCGGGGTCGTACGGTCCGAGACGGGAGAAGAACGGGAGGTAGTGACTGCGCGTGACGACGTTGACGCTGTCGATCTGGACCACGCCCAGGCGGTCCACGACCCGCTTGAGGTGGGCCGTGGTGACCTCGCCGCGGGGGCGGTGGCGACGGCCGAAGCCCTGCGCCTCCAACGCCACCCGACGGGCCTGTCGCGCGCTCAACCGGGTGACGGGGCCCGCCGCCGCCTCAGGAGCGGTCACGCCGCCACCGGGCCGCCACCAGGGCCGCCTCGGTCCTCGAGGTGAGCCGGAGCTTGTCCAGGATGTTGTGCACGTGGTTCTTGACGGTGTTCTCGCTGATGAACAGGCGCGCGGCGATGTCCCGGTTGCTCAGCCCCTCCCCGATGACGGCCAGCACCTCGCGCTCGCGGTCGGTGAGCGCCGCCCGGGGATCGTCCACGCGCTCCTCCGTCTCGATGAGCGCGGCGAACTCCTCCAGCAGCGTCGAGGCGAGCGAGGGCGACAACAGCGACCGACCCGCGCGCACCGCCCGGATGCCGTCGATGATGTCCTCCGGCGGGGCGTCCTTGAGCAGGTAGCCCTTGGCGCCCGCGCGGATGGCGGCCACCAGGTCACGCTCGTCCTCCGAGGTGGTGATCATGATGATCTCCACGCTGGGATCGTTCTCCCGGATCTCGCGGCACGCCTCGATGCCGTCGCCCCCCGGCATGCGCACGTCCATGAGGACGACGTCGGGTGCCAGCTCCTTCACGCGGCCGACGGCCTCGGGCCCGTCGGCGGCCTCCCCCACGATCTCCAGGTCGTCCTCGGTGGTCAGCACCACTTCGAGCCCGCGGCGGTAGAGCACATGGTCATCGACGATGAGGACTCGCGTGCGTCGACCCTCGGTCGTCGCCTGTTCGCTCATCCGGTCATCATGTCACGCGGGCCCGAACCCCTCCGGGACGGAGAACCCGGTGTCGTGGGCGCTGCGGGCACCTACGCGCGCCTCGGACGCCGGTGGGGGCAGAGCGTGTCGCCCTGCCCCCACCACTGCAGCGTCCGTGTGGATCAGACGGCGGCCGCCTGACCGCCCGAGGCGTCGACCTCGAGGTGGATGACTCCGTAGTCCCAGCCGCGGCGCTTGTAGACCACGCTCGGCCGGTCGGTCTCGCTGTCGTGGAAGAGGAAGAAGTCGTGTCCGACGAGTTCCATCGACGACACGGCCTGCTCGAGGGTCATCGGGGAGGTCTTGTGGACCTTCTCGCGCACACCGATCGGCGAATCGCCCTCGGCCGGGATGCGCTCGGCGGGGTCACCGTCGGAGGCCGCGAGATCCTGCGTGGGCTCGGGTCCGCCCATCTCGGCGATCTTGAGCCCGGAGGTCGCCTCGGCGAGGTCGGGGCCGCCGCGTCGACGGGAGACCTTGCGGCGGTCGCCTGCTCGGCGGAGCCGTTCCTGCAATTTGCCCAGCGCCAGGTCCAGGGCCGAATACTTGTCCTCGGCGAACGCCTCGGCGCGGACGACGGGTCCCTTGGCGAAGCAGGTGATCTCGAGTCGTTCGCTGCCCTTGGGGGTGCCGCGCCCGGTCTCGTGGGTGAGGACGACCTCGATGCGCTGCGTGCGCGGTGCGAGTTGCTCGACCTTGGTGAGCTTGTCCTCGAGGACCTCTCTGAAGCGGTCCGAGATCTTGAGCTGACGGCCGGTGACGACGATCTCCACGGGAATCCTCCAGTGCTGTTCGGGGATGACGGGCTCACGCGAGCCCGGACGACGGGTTCTTCACCCCCTTCGCCAAACCGATGGCGACCGGTTCCGGAACTCCGCTGTGCGGCGGCTGATCCCGACTGCGGTCGGAGAGGACAACAGCACGCGCCCCGCGCTGGGCGCTCATGATGAACGGTAGTCGACAAGCGTGTGACGCGCGAGGAATGCCCAGCCCGTGGCGCGGGTCATGTGCACATTCCCGACCTGGTGGCGACGCTCGTGACCAGGGTCAGGTGGACAAGACGGACATGCCGGTCGTGCCGGTCGTGTCCGTCGTGCCCGGGGTGCCGGTCTCGCGCGCCGGGGTGAAGGCCAGGGCACAGACCGCGATCGGTCGTGCCCCCACACCGACGAGGGCCCGGACGCACTCACGAGCGGTGGCGCCGGTGGTCACGACGTCGTCGGCCACGAGGACCGGGGCGCCACTCGTGACGGGCGTGCCGGGGCGCACGGTGAACGCGTGGTCGGTGTTGCCGGTGCGTTCGAGCCGCGTCAGCCGGGCCTGGTCGGCGACCCGCCGGGTGTGGCGCAACACCGGGGCCCACACCAGCGTGCGGCCGGGCAACACGCCTGCGCCGGCGAGCGCGGCGCGGATCAGCAGGTGGGTCGGCACGTCGCCGCGCACACGCCGGGAGCGGGGCGAGGACGGCGCCGGGACGACGTAGACGGGCTCGCTGACCTCGCATGGTTCGCCCGGTCCACCCGGCTCGTCGGCCGTGATCGTCAGCGCCGTGACCAGCGCCGCTCGCATCGCCGGTGCGAGGACGGGTAGGAGGTCGCGCCTGCCACCGTCCTTGAACGCGACGATCGCCGAACGCAGCGGGCCGTCGTAGGGCCCGGCGGCGACGACGACGCCGTGCGGAGTCGCGGCACGGCCCACGCGCCCGGCCACGATGCGCGGGTACGCGGCGGAACGGTCGAGGAAGGACGCGCAGGTCGCGCACCAGGGAGTACCGAGCTCCCCGCAGCCCGCGCACACCGCGGGGAGCGCGAGGTCCACCAGGGCCGAGGCGAGCCTCACCGCCGTCCGGGCGAGGCCGACGGTCTTGCGCAGGGGCGCCGTGGGTGGCAGGGAGGCCATGGGTGACATGGGTGACAGCCTGCCGCGCGTGCGCGGCCTGCTCGCGTCGCGGGTCCCGCGCGTGTGGAGAACCCCGGCGCGATCAGGAGCCGGGGACGATGAGCTCGCCGACCTCGTCGTGGCGATGCCACCCACCACCGATGCGTCGCCAGACCGCGCCGTCCTCGGACACGACGACCACGCCACGTTCACCGCCGGAGGTGACGATCTGCGCGGCTCCGTTCACCTCGGCCAGCGGGGCCTCCTGCTCGCCCAGCGGCAGGATCCGGGGCGCCACTTTCGCTCCCTTGCGGCCGGCCACCACGGCCACCGCGGAGTCGTCCACCCAGCTCAGGTCACGGACGTCGGTCAACCCGGCCGCGATGCGCCACGGCTTCTGCAGGGCGACGGGGGTCCCGCCCTGTTCCACCGCGATACCGCTGACGTACACCGAGGTCTGCCCGGCGCCGTCGGTCAGGGCGATGGCCAGCCTGCGGCCTCCGGGGGCGGGTTTGACCGCGGTGACCCGCTGGTCCAGCCAGGGCGCCTCGATGACCTCGGGGGCGGTGCGGACCGGCAGATCCGCCTGGATGTACCAGATGCGCGGCCGGCCGGCGCCGTCCACACCGGCGATCCAGCCCTGCCCGCGGCGGTCGAACGCCGGCTCGGTGAGGGAGGACCCGAAGGTGGGTGGGCTGCCCGAGTCGCGGGGGGTCCACCGGTAGATCGACGCGCGGGCCTTGTCGACGCCGATCCCGCTGCCGAGGTCCTGGGAGATCGCGAGCCGCTCCCACCGCAGCGGCACCTCGGGCAGCGGCGGGGCGTCCACCGCGCGCTGGTTCTCGCCACCGGTCAACCACCCGGTGAAGTCCGCGGCCGATAACCGGGTCCCCGTGCGCAGCACGATGGCGCGGGGCGCGGCCTCGGGTTGGGCGAACCCGAGCGCCGCGAGGCTGGTGGGCAGACCGTCGACACCGACCAACGACAGACGACCGCCCTCGACCGACAACGACACCGCGGTCACGCCCTGCACCTGACGCAGCGTCCGGAACATCTGCGCCCAGGCGCTGCGGCGCTGCTCCACGGTCGCGACGTCCCGGATCTCGGTGCTCAGCTCGACCTGCGCCACGTTCTCGACGATCGGCACCGAATCCACCACCAGGCGGCTCTTGGGCGGGAATCCGGTGACCGCCGCGCCCTGGAGGTAGGGCGGCACGTCGGCCAGTTGGGCCTTCGCGAGGGAGGTGGCCAACCCCTGCCCCTGCCGGAACCAGCGGTAGTCGGAGATGAGCGAACGGTCGACCGGATCGGCATAGGTCAACGCGAACCGGCCGTAGGCGCGGCCGAAGTGGAACGGAGTGAGCCAGAGGCCGAAGTCGTCGGGCAGCTCCGAGATCCGCCACTCCCCGGCGACCTGCGTCAGGCCCAGCGTGGAGGTGGCGACCTCGCCGGGCGAGGCGACGTAGTAGCGGCCCGAGGAGTCCAGACGAGCCCTGACCGGTGCCCGCACGGACACCTTCTCGCCGTCGCCCTCCAGGGTGAGGTCGTTCGAGTCGGAGTAGACCGTCACGCCGCTGCGGGGGGTCCAGGCCGATGAGGCCGCCCCCGTGAGGAACAGGCGGGCGGCCGAGTAGTCGTCGTCGTCGGAGGAACTCGCGAGGAGGAACCCGTCGACGATCTGCTGCGGGGAGGCCCCCGGCGCCGGCGGATCGAACTGCAGGCGGATCGGCGCGTAGTCGTTGGCGCCCACCTCCAGCCCGCGCCCCACCGGGCTGGAGGACGGCAGTCCGCCGCACGCGCCGAGTAGGGACGCCGCCAGGGTCCACCCGATCACCCGGGACACGCGACGCCCGCGCCTGCCGTGGCCGTTCATCGCCGATCCTCCGCCCGCGCAGGGCGGGAGCCGTCGTCGAACGCCCTCCCGTGCGCGTCGGGGTGGTTCTCACCGGTCCCGACGGCCCCGTCGTCGGACATCGAGCCGGTGTCGGTGGTCGTGCCGGCCGCGCTCACCTCGGACGCAGGGCCTGTGTCCGGCTCGTCCTCGACGCCGGGCCCCTCGCCGGCACCGGACGCGTCACTCACGACGATGACCGGCGGTTCGAGCGGGACCGGGGAGCTCTCGAGGTCGGCACCTGCGGTGCGCGGCAGCGTGAGCCGGAACCGGGCGCCGGTGCCCGGCTCGCCCCAGGCCTGCAGCCAGCCGCGGTGCAGGTGGGCGTCCTCGAGGGCGATGGCCAGGCCGAGGCCGGTGCCGCCGGTGGTGCGTTTACGGGAGGGGTCGGCGCGCCAGAACCGGTTGAACACGAGGTCGGCCTCCCCGGTTTCAGGCCGATGCCCCGGTCGGCGACGACGATCGCCACGGCGTCGTCGTCGGAGCCGAGTTCGATGGTGACCGGGCGGCCCTCGCCGTGTTCGATGGCGTTGACGAGCAGGTTGCGCAGGATCCGTTCGATCCGGCGCGGCTCCACGGCCGCCTCCCGGGGCACCTCGCCCCCGACGACGAGGACCTCACTGCCCCGGGACACGGCGAGTTGTTCGGCCCCGACGATGGCCCTGGAGACGATGTCGCGCAGGTCGACCCGCTCCAGATCGAGGACGGCGCCGCCCGCGTCGAACCGGCTGATCTCCAGCAGGTCGGCCAGCAGCTCCTCGAACCGCTGCACCTGCGCGTACAACAGCTCGGTGGACCGCGCGACGACGGGGTCGAACCCGTCCCGCTGGTCGTGGATGACCTCCGAGGCCATGTGGATGGTCGTCAGCGGCGTGCGTAGTTCGTGGGACACGTCGGAGACGAACCGTTGCTGCACGCGGGAGAGGTCCTCGAGCTGGCGGATCTGTTGTTGCAGGTGTTCGGCCATGTCGTTGAACGCGGTGGCGAGGCGGGCGATGTCGTCCTCGCCGCGGACGAGCATCCGTTCGTTGAGGTGACCGCCGCTGAGGCGTCCGGCGACCTCGGAGGCCTGACGCAGAGGGTCGACGACGAGGCGGGTGACGATGAAGGCCACGAGCCCGAGGGTGGCGACGATGGCCACCGATCCGACGAGGAACACCCGCCAGATGACGACCATGAGGCGCTCTTCGCGGGCCATCGGGTAGATGTAGTACAGCTCGTAGGGGCCGGCCTCGGGGATGACGATCTGGGTGCCGACGACGACCGCCGGCACGTCGGGTTGATCGCCCACGGGCAGGGGCACGATCTGCACCTGCTGGTGTGTGGGGTCGTCGGAGATGGCCTGGCGCAGGTCCTCGGGCATCATCTCGGGCGGGTAGCTGGTGTCGAACGCCACGATGGCCGCCGGGCCGGATCGGTTGGAGGGGGACCGGTTGAGGGTGATTTCGCGGTTCTCGTTCTCCTCCTGGCGTCCGATGACGTCGTGGGTGGAGGTGAGGAACTCCTCGGCGTCGGCCTGGTCGTGTTCGTCGAGGACGCGGCGCAGGTCGGCGGCGCTCTGGGCGGCGTCGTTCTGGGCCATCTCCATGCGCGCGGAGACGAGCCCGTCGGCGATGCGGCCGTAGAGGAAGGACTGCAGGGTGACGGTGAGGACGGTCCCGATGAGCATCGTCGTGAGTACGACGCGGAACTGCAGGCTGGTGCGCCAGAGTCCGCGGGCGCCCCGCCAGAGGCGCGCGGCCGCATCGGAGAGGCGCGTGAGGAATCCGCGGATTCCGGAGGTGCGACGCGTTCCGGTGGTGGGGTCACCGGTCGCGGCGGCGGGTGTGGGGTCGTGACCGTCGGCGACCGGGCCGTCGCCGTCTTCGGCCGCCGGGGCGAGCATGCTCAGGCCGGGCCGGCCTTGTACCCGACGCCGCGGACGGTGAGGACGATCTCGGGGTGTTCGGGATCTTTCTCGACCTTGCTGCGCAGCCGCTGCACGTGGACGTTGACGAGGCGCGTGTCACCGGCGTGGCGGTATCCCCAGACCTGTTCGAGGAGGACCTCGCGGGTGAACACCTGCCAGGGTTTGCGGGCGAGGGCGACGAGGAGGTCGAACTCGAGGGGGTGAGGGACAGCGCGACGCCACCGCGTTTGACGGAGTGGCCGGCGACGTCGATGGTGAGGTCGCCGATGGTGAGGCGTTCGGGTGCGGGGTCTTCGCCGCGGCGGAGTCGGGCACGGACGCGCGCGATGAGTTCTTGGGGTTTGAAGGGTTTGCTGACGTAGTCGTCGGCGCCGGATTCGAGGCCGACGACGACGTCGACGGTGTCGGTGCGTGCGGTGAGCATGATGATGGGCACGGGGCTCTCGCCGCGGAGGCGTTTGCACACGTCGATGCCGTCCATGCCGGGGAGCATCACGTCGAGGAGGACGAGGTCGGGGCGGGTCTCTCTGAAGACTCCGAGGACTTCGGATCCGTCGGCGACGTGGTCGACGTCGAAGCCTTCGTTGCGCAGGACGATACCGAGCATCTCCGCGAGGGCCAGGTCGTCGTCGACGACGAGTACGCGTGCCTTCATGAATCTCCTCCGCCGGATGTTCCGGCTCGATCTTACCTCCCGGCAGCCGCCCAGATCCCGACCCGGACGGCGTGGCATCCATCGGAACGGCGACGGGCCCCCGACTTCCGAGAAAGTCGGGGGCCCGAATGCCATACCGAACGCCGGTCCCAGGCCAGACCCGAAAGGCCAGGCTCGAACCCACGGCGACCACCTGAGGCCGCGTGAGCGGCCCGGAAAACCGTCGAGCGAAGCGAGCTTGGTTTTCCGGAACGTCCAGAGCGCGCGAGCGAAGCGAGCCCTGTGCAGTTCCGGGGGTACACGGGGCGGAGCCCCCGTGCGTCAGTAGCGGTAGTGGTCCGGCTTGTAGGGGCCGGCGACGTCGACGCCGATGTAGGCGGCCTGTGACTTGGTGAGTTCGGTGAGTCGGACGCCGAGGGCGGAGAGGTGGGCGCGGGCGACCTTTTCGTCGAGGTGCTTGGGGAGCACGTAGACGCCGGTGGGGTACTGCTCTTCCTTGCCGGCCTTGGTGAAGAGTTCGATCTGCGCGATCGTCTGGTTGGCGAAGGAGTTGCTCATGACGAAGCTCGGGTGGCCGGTGGCGTTGCCGAGGTTGAGGAGGCGGCCTTCGGACAGGACGATGATCGAGTTGCCGTTCTCGAAGGTCCATTCGTGGACCTGGGGCTTGATCTCGGTCTTGGTGACGCCGGGGAGCTTGGCGAGGCCGGCCATGTCGATCTCGTTGTCGAAGTGGCCGATGTTGCCGACGATGGCCTTGTTCTTCATGCGGGCCATGTGGTCGGCGGTGATGACGTCGTAGTTGCCGGTGGTGGTGACGAAGATGTCGGCGTCTTCGACGACGTCTTCGAGGGTGGCCACCTGGTAGCCCTCCATCGCGGCCTGGAGCGCGCAGATGGGGTCGATCTCGGTGACGATGACGCGGGCGCCTTGGCCGCGGAGGAGTCGGCGCAGCCCTTGCCGACGTCGCCGTAGCCGCAGACGACGGCGACCTTGCCGCCGATGAGGACGTCGGTGGCGCGGTTGATGCCGTCGATGAGGCTGTGGCGGCAGCCGTACTTGTTGTCGAACTTGCTCTTGGTGACGGAGTCGTTGACGTTGATCGCCGGGAAGAGGAGTTCGCCGTCGCGGTGCAGCTCGTAGAGGCGGTGCACGCCGGTGGTGGTCTCTTCGGTGACGCCCTTGATGTGGGTGGCGACCTCGGTCCACTTGTCGGGGTTCTCCTCCATCGTGCGACGCACGAGGGCCTTGAACACGCTGAACTCCTCGGAGTCCTCTTCGGTGGTGGGGGGCACGCCGCCGGCCAGCTCCCACTCGCGACCCTTGTGCACGAGCATCGTGGCGTCGCCACCGTCGTCGAGGATCATGTTGGCGAACTCGCCGCCGGGCCAGGTGAGAATCTTGTCGGTGCAGTTCCAGTACTCCTCCAGCGTCTCGCCCTTCCAGGCGAAGACGGGGACGCCCTGGGGGTCCTCGGGGGTGCCGTTGGGGCCGACGACGACTGCGGCGGCCGCCTCGTCCTGGGTGGAGTAGATGTTGCAGGAGGCCCAGCGGACCTCGGCACCGAGGTCGATGAGGGTCTCGATGAGGACGGCCGTCTGCACGGTCATGTGCAGGGAGCCGGCGATCTTCGCGCCGGCGAGGGGGGCCTTGCCCGCGTACTCCTCGCGCAGGGACATGAGGCCCGGCATCTCGTGCTCGGCGAGGCGGATCTGGTGTCGGCCGGCTTCGGCCAGGGACAGGTCGCGGACCTGGTGTTCCACAGTCATGTGCACTCTTTCGTGGGTCGATGTCAGATCGGCCCCGGCGACGCCCTTCTGGGCCGGGACGGACCGCTCACCCGTGTCGGGAAGCCGGTCGTCACGCAGCGGGTCATCACCCACGCCGGAACTGGCGCCAGTCTATCGCCCCGGCGTCTCGCGCCCCACGCCCCTTGCGCGCGACGGGCACGTCGGGCCGGGGTGCCTCAGCGTGCGGGCGTGGCCCAGGCGATGACGTTGTCGCGGTAGCCGCGACCGGTCGCGGTGTCGACCACGGGCCCGCCGCAGGTCACGACGGCGAGGCGCCGCGGCCCGGTCGCGGAGAAGTCGGGCAGGTCGTCCTTGCCGCGGACCTCGAGGGCGTCGACCCGCCAGTGCTCGACGCCTCCCCCGGCACCGACGAGATCGATCTGCGTGCCGGGACTCACCTCGGCGAGGTCGTGCAGGGCGCCGAGATCACCCCGCATGTCGACGTGTCCGGCGATGACGAGGACGCCGTCCGGCGCGGCGCTCGCCTCCCCTGTCTCACCGGCGGTCCAGGATCCGAGCACGGCCGGGTCACCGGGGACGACGAGTTCGCCTGTGGCCGTGACCGACTCCGCCCGGACCGCGGCGTCGACGCCCAGCGCGGGGATCCGCAGCCGCGCCGGTTCGAGGACGACGGGATCCGGGGTCGGATCACTCGTCGAGGTGGACGACCCGATGGCGACCGTCTCGGCGGCGCGGTGGTCGAAAGTGGTCGTGGGGACGGGCGCCGCGGGCGGCGGAACCAGACCCCACCCCGCCAGGCCGAGTCCGGCCGCCACGCCGACACCGAACACCGCCCGGAGGACGCTCCGGGCGGTGACGGGTCGTGGTGCGGGCACGCCCGGCTCAGCTCTCGGCGGACGTGCGGCGCCGCGAGAGCGCGAGGAGTCCGATGCCGCTCACCAGGGCGATCGCGCCGCCGGCGCCGGCGACCTTCGGGTTCATCCCCTCGGCCGGAACACCGCTGTCGATCCGCGTGGGACTGGCCGGCGCGACGGTCCGCGGCGTGGCGGCCGGAGCGGGCGTCGTGCCCGGGCTCACGGTCACCGTGGTCGTGGCGGTGGGCGTGGTCGTAGTCGTGGTCGGCGTGGGGGTGGCCGCTCCCGGCAACGTCACCGTCGTGGTCGGCTCCGCCGGAAAGCCGGGCACCGTCACCGTCGGATCCGGCGTACCGGAAGTGGTGGGAGCCGGCGCCCCGGGCAGGACGATCGTCGTCGAGGTGGCCGTCGGCGTGATCGACACCGGCGGAGCGGGTGTCACCGTCACGTCCACGTCGACATCGACGTCCACCGGCGGCGCGGGCGCAGTGACCGTCGTCGTCGGCGCAGGTGAGCCGGGCAGCGTGACCGTCACGGTGGGCTCCGACGTCACCGTCGGAGCGGGTGAGCCGGGCTGGGTGACCGTCACGGTCGGCTCTGGGGTCGTCGGCTCCGGCGTGGTGGGCGTAGATGTCGTCGGCTCGGACGTGGTCGGTGTCGGGCTCGCCGGGGTCGTCGTGGTGGGGCCGGGTGTGGGAACCTCACCCGTCCCGTCGCCACCACCGCCGGCGCGGACGACCTGGTCGACCGGCAGTTCGGCCGTGCCCCACAGGCGCACGAATCCGGAGTTGCGGTACTCCTCCAGGGTGGTGTCGGTGACAGCGGACTCACCGAGCAGCCGGAACGCGCGGCCGATCTCGTCGGTGGTCGGCTTCACGGTCACGCTGACCTGGTTCGGGCCGCACTCGAGGTTCCAACGGTCCTCGGCGACGAACGTCGGATCGGCCCAGGACCCGTCGCGAGTGCCCGACCACACCGACACCGCCTCGCAGTCGATCTCCTGGCCGGGGCCGGGGGTGTCGACGATCTGGTAGGTCGAGCCGACCATGTTCTCCTGCACGACGGGCCCGTCGATGGCCCAGAGGAAGCGGTCCTCACGCTCGCCGGCGTCGTCGGTCTCCCACCGCTGCCATTTGAGCGCACTGCGCGGGTCGTCGGGGCCGGGCGCCTCGACCGTGATCGTGTCGGTGAAGGTCGTGGACCCCACTTCGAACACCAGCGACAGGTCGTCACCCGGTTCGACGGCCGAGGTGAACCGCACCCAGAACCACGCCGACCCGTGAACGCCGGTGTGCGTCTCGGCGTAGTCGGTCATCGTGAAGGTGACCAGCTCGCCGTCGACGTCGGCGTTCGCGACGACGTTGCCGCTCGCGTCCTTCAAGCCGAACCGGAGTCCGTCGGTGGCCTGGAGCTGCTCGGGCAGCCTCAGGGTGAACGTGTCCCCGGCGTCGGTGCCGTCGGGCACCTTCCAGTCGAGCTGGAGTCGCATCTGGGACCAACTGGTGGCGAGGGTCTCCTCCAGGCGCACGTCGGTCACGGCTCCGGGGACCTCGGCCGCCTGGGCCACGGTGAGTCCGGCGCCGGCACTGCACGCAGTGAGGACGACGGCGCCGCACAGGCGCAGGGAACGGGTGGAGGGGAACATCGTCAGGCTCTTCTCTGTCGCGGGCGACGCCCCGACCCGGTCGGCCGAGTACGTCCACCGCTGCGATCGTATGAACGCACAGGCATCGGAGAAGCGGCCAAAATGTCTGAGTCGCTTAAGTTTTCGGCCAAGAATCCCGGCAAACCGCCCGCAGATACGCCACGTCACCCGCACCCGGCGATCCCCCGGCCCCTCCCTGACCGGTCCCCCGAACCGGCTCGGACCGCCCCCACGTGGAGGCGGTCCGAGACGCGATGTCGGGCGGTGCGAGCAGAGGGTCAGACGCCGAGCAGGGCGTTCTCCAGGACCTCGGTGAGGGCGGGGTGGATCCACATCTGGCGGGTGGCGGTCTCCTGCGCGGTCCACCCGGCGTTCATCGCCTGGATCGCGGGCTGGATGACGATGGACGCCTCGTGACCCATGATGTGGACCCCCAGCAGGCGGCCCTCCGGCGAGGCGAGCACCTTGCAGAACCCGGTCCGGTCCTCCATCGCCCAGCCGTAGGCGACGTCGGCGTACTCCTGCACCTTGACCCGGTAGGGGACGCCGGCCGCGTCGAGTTCCTCCTGCGTGGCGCCGACCGCGGCGATCTGCGGGTGCGTGAACACGGCCTCGGGCACGAACGCCTCCTCGTACGAGCGCAGGTCGTCGGGGTGGACGAGGTTGTGCGCCACCACGCGGGCCTCGTGGTTGGCGACGTGCTTGAGTTGGTAGTCCGAGGACACGTCCCCGAGGGACCAGATGCCCGGCACCGACGTGCGGCCGTGCTCGTCGACGACGATCCGGCCGTCGGCGTGCTGGGCCACGCCCGCGGCGGGCAGGTCGAGATCGTCGACACTCGCCGCGCGTCCCGTGCAGACCAGGAGCAGCGCGTCCTTGACCACCGAGTCGTCGGTCAGCGCGACGTCGACCCGGTCCGCACCGGCCGTGGTCAGGGAGGTGACCTGCGTGCGCAGTCGCACGTCCCACGAGTCCGTCGCCACCTCGGTGAACCGCCGGGACACCTCGCCGTCGAGATGCCGCAGGAAGTGCTCGCCCCGCACGACGAGGGTCACCTCCACACCGAGGGAGGAGAAGACGTGCGCGAACTCGGTCGCGATGTAGCCGCCACCGATGATGACCATGCGTTCGGGCAGCTCGTCGATGCGCATGACCGTGTCGGAGGTGTGGAAGGGGACCCCGGCCAAGGCGACCTGCTCGGGGACGACGGGGTGCGACCCGGTCGCGACGACGATCTGGTCGCCGCTCACGGTCGCGGTACCGCCGTCGTTCAGCGCGACCTCGAGGGTGTGGGCGTCGACGAACCTCGCCCGGCCGAGGTAGGCGTCCGTGTGGTCGGACTCGAGGCGGTAGCGACGTCCGCCGTCGGAGATCGGGTCGATGCGCCCGAACACCCGGTCGCGGATGTCACGCCAGCGGACGCCGTCCACGTGCGCGTCGACGCCGTAGGTGCTCGCAGACCGGATCGTCGCGGCGACCTCCGCGGCGTACACGAACATCTTGGTCGGGATGCAGCCGACGTTGAGGCAGGTGCCGCCGAAGAGTCCGGATTCGATGACGGCGACGCGCTTGTCGTCGAAATCCGGGGTGACGAGCGAGTTGCCGGAGCCGGTGCCGATGATGACGAGGTCGTAGTGGTCCACCTCTTCAGGCTACCGAGCCGGTCGTGGGCTCCGCGCACGGCTGCGGGGAGCCCGCTCAGCGCTCGCTGGTGTGATCGCGCAGGGCGGCGATGTGGCGCGACACGGCCGGGTCCATGCCCAGACCGATGGCGAGGTAGGTCGACATGAAGTCGGTGCGGGCGATGAGTCCGGCGAGGCGGGTGAGCGGATGACCCGCCTCCGCCTCGATGGTCGCGACCCTCGCCCCCGCGTCGCCGGCGGTGTCGAGCACGGCCTCGGTGAGCACGGCCAGGTCGGCCATCTGCGGTGAGGTGATCTCGCCGACGTGATCGCGCAGCATGAGCAGCCCCAGCCGCGGTTGGGCGGGCCCGTCGAGGAACGGGTCGGCGAAGATGTCGTCGCCGCGGCGGGCGCCGATGCCCTCGCCTCCGCCCGCGGTGAACGGGCCGTCGAACGTGGCGACCACCTGGGAGGCCGCGTCGGGCAACTCCCCGTGGGTGGCCGGCAGGCGCGCGGTGCGCGCGAGCATCGAGGCCGCCCGAGTAGCCGCGACCCCACCCAGCGGGCCGTCGCCGAGGACGACCGGCACCGTCTCGGCGAGGGTCAGGGCCAGGCTCTTGGCGGGGTTGACGAACGACTCCGAGGACGGACGGCAGCCCTCCGCCTCCTCGTCCAACCGGTCGGCCGTGGCCGAGATGTCGGCGTCGCTCAACTCGAAGAGGCCCAGGTCACGCGCACCCACGAGCACCGGGACGAGCAACGACCAGAGGGCCGTGCGGGAGGACAGGCGGTCGCGCCCGACATCGACGTGGACTCCCCGCGCCCGCTGGGAGACGGCGGCCAGCGGCGAATCCGCCGCACCCACGGTGAGCAACTGGGCGCCACGACGCGCCGCCTCGACGGCGACGGCCAGCGGACCGGCGGCGCGCCCCGACAACGACACGGCCACGACGAGGTCGAGCGGTCCGACCCAGCCCGGCAGAGGCACGTTGCGGCACACCGAGACCGGCACCGGCGAGGTGGGCTCGGCCAGCAGATCGAGGACGTCGGCGACGACCGCCGAGCCGCCGAGGGAGGCGACCAGGACCGACCTCGGCCGATCGCCCCGCGCGAGCCGGGCCGTGTCGGCCTCGGCCGACAGCGACAACGCCTCGCGCACCTGGGCGCCCGCCGTCGCGAGCGCCCGCAGCGAGCCCCGGCTGTCACAGGCGCGCAGGTGATCCTGGTCGTCCAGGCGTTCCTCGTCGAGGTAGCTCATCGCGTCAGGAGATCGTCCTGGCCTCATCGGCCAGCAGCACCGGGATCGCGCCCTCGACGCGGTAGGCGCGGCGGACTCCCTGCGCATCGGCCTCGACGGCCTGCAGCTCGGGCGTGCCGTCGGGGGCCACGCCGTCGACGAGCTCCGAGCCCGTCACCGGGCAGCGCAGGATCTCCCGCAGCCACGGGGCGATGGGGGCGGAACCGGCGGACTGGGTCATGTCTACTCCTGGATCGGGGTGGATGAGGTGGGTGAGGCGGGCGGGGTCAGGAACCCTGGCGGATGAGACCCAGGACCTCGTCGCGGACCCGGGTCAGGGTGTCGACGTCCTGCGCCTCGACGTTGAGCCGCAGCAACGGCTCGGTGTTGCTCTTGCGGATGTTCAGCCACCACATCGGGCCCGTGACCGAGCCGAGGGTGAGGCCGTCGAGGTGGTCGGTGGTCGCGTCCTGCGGCGCCCAGGCGAGCACGCGCTCGAGCGCGGCGGGGACGTCCTCGACGCGGGAGTTGATCTCGCCGGAGGCCGGGTAGCGGTCGTACTCCGCCACGAGTTGGGAGCAGGGCGCGTCCTGCTCCCCCAGCGCCGTGAGGACGTGCATCGCCGCGAGCATGCCGGTGTCGGCGAACCAGAAATCGCGGAAGTAGTAGTGCGCGGAGTGCTCACCGCCGAAAACGGCTCCCACGCGGGCCATCTCGGCCTTGATGAACGAATGCCCCACGCGGGTGCGCACCGCGCGGGCGCCGTGCTCGGCGACGACCTCGGGGACCGCGCGGCTCGAGATGACGTTGTGGACGATCGCCACGTCCTGCGCCGCGACGCCCTGGGCCACCTCCTTGCCGATCTCTCGTGCAGCCACCAGGGCCGTGATCGCCGACGGGCTGACCGGCAGACCGCGCTCGTCGACGACGAAGCAGCGGTCGGCGTCGCCGTCGAAGGCCAGACCGATGTCGGCGCCGTGCTCGAGGACCGCGGCCTGCAGATCGCGCAGGTTCTCCGGCTCGAGCGGGTTGGCCTCGTGGTTGGGAAAGGTGCCGTCCAGATCGAAGTACAGCGGGACGATCTCCAGCGGCAGATCGGCCAGCACCGAGGGAACGGTGTGCCCGCCCATGCCGTTGCCGGCGTCGACCACGACCTTGAGCGGCCGCGAACCCGACAGGTCGACGAGTCCGCGCAGGAAGGCGCCGTAATCGGCGAGCAGATCGCGCTCCACCACGGCGCCCGGCTCGAGGGTCGACCCGTCCGGCACCTCGGGCTCGGCGCCGTCACAGATCGCCTGCGCGACGGCGGTGATCTCGGCGAGGCCGGTGTCCTGACCCACGGGACGAGCCCCGGAGCGACACATCTTGATGCCGTTGTACTGCGCGGGATTGTGGCTGGCGGTGAACATCGCCCCCGGCAGATCGAGCGCGCCGCTGGCGTAGTACAGACCGTCGGTCGAGCACAGGCCGATGAGGGTGACGTCGAACCCGTTGGCGCGCGCCCCCTCGGCGAAGGCCCGCGAGAGTTCGGGTGAGGAGGGCCGCATGTCGTGACCGACGACGATGCCCCTCGCGCCGTCGGGAGCCGCGACGACCCGCGCGAACGCGGCGCCGATGGCGCGGGCGACGGAGGCGTCGAGCTGCTCGGGGACGAGTCCCCGGACGTCGTAGGCCTTGATGAAGTCGGACAGGCGGGTCTCGTTCACGCAGGCCAGCCTAATCGGTGCCGGGGTGGGAGCCCACCACGCCGGGTGGCGGCGGGCGGTGGCCCGTCAGGACCGGCCCTCCCGCAGGACCCTCAGATGGGAGACGCGGTGGCCGCCGAGGCCGTCGGTCCCGTTGCCGTCGGCACGGGCCTGCTCGTCGTGCTCGAGCCCACCGAGCCCGGGCAGCGGCGGCGAGACGACCCCGCGCTCCTCACGCACGGCGTCGGCCACCGCGAGCAGGTCGTCGCCGTCGGCGGGCTCCTCGAAGTGCATGGAGAGCCGCAGCAACTCCCAGCCCTGGGGGGCGGTGAGCCGCTCGGCGTGGAAGGCGCACAGGTCGTAGGTGTGCGGCTCGGCGAACGTGGCGAGGTGTCCGAGGACAGCGGTCTGCTCCGCGTACACGTACGTCAGGGTCGCCACGGCGGATCGCCCGCAGGCCGTTCGAGAACACCGTCGCATCAGACTCACGCCCCCGAGAGTAGCGTCCCGAGGCGCCGATGCGCGGCGCTCCACGCCGGGAACCACGCCGTACAGTGGCGGCCATGAGCCGCCGTCCGACCCGATCCCTGAGTCGACGCGACCGGCGCGGTCGCGGGGTGCGCGGCCCGTTGGTGTGGCCGCCGGTGCCGTCGATGACCTCGCGTTCGGAGATGTTCGACGACCTCGTCCTCGACGCCGTCGAACGCATCGAACGGCGCGTCGCCTCCGGAATCGGTGACATCGAGTTCGCCGTCGAGCTCGTGCCGCCCTCGGACCCGACGCCCTTCGAACCCGAGCAGGTCCCCCTCAGCCGCCTGTTCCCCTCCGAGCGGGGGCTGCCGGCGCGGATCGTCCTGTTCCGCAGGCCGATCGAGACCCGTGTCGACGACCCGCGCGACCTCGCGGTCATGGTCAACGACATCGTCGTCGAGCAACTCGCCGCGGCGCTCGGGGTCGAACCGACGACCCTCGATCCGGGGTACCGGGACCAGGACGAGTCCTGACGCGCTTGCGCCGGACGACCTGAGACGCCGGAACGACCCGAAACGCCGAACGACTGCGGCGAGGGACCGATGTCCCCCGCCGCAGTCGCTCGAAAAGTGTGTCTGCTCGTCCGTCAGACGGCGCGCTTGCGCAGCTTGCGACGCTCCCGCTCGGACAGCCCACCCCAGATGCCGAACCGCTCGTCGTGCTCGAGGGCGTATTCGAGGCACTCGGCCCGCACCTCGCACCCGACGCAGACGCGCTTGGCCTCACGGGTCGAGCCGCCCTTCTCGGGGAAGAACGCCTCCGGGTCGGTCTGAGCGCACAGCGCCCGGTCCTGCCAGGAGAGTACGGTCTCCTCGACGGCATCCGAACTCGCGATGAGCAGTAGTTCGTTCATGGCCCCTCCTGGTTCCGGTCTGCTGCTAGGCCGTGCCGCCGAAGCGGCCGCCGGCGCCGTGGCCCCTCCCCCAGGAACCGCTCCGACCGGGAATGAAACCATCTGGGTTTCATCCTCCGACGCGGAGAGCGACGACACGCAGAATTACACGCGTGTCATCCCGGGAAGTCAAGCCGGTGATGCTTAGCCTGTAAGGCTTTCGTTCCTGAACGTATGACCTGGTCAAGTGATCCATAAGCCGATTTCGCGGGCCTCGCCTGTGGTCAGTGTGGCGCCCCTGATCGGGCCGTGACCTCACCGGCAGCCGGCTCGAGAACGACCCATCGGAGACGCCCCGACCATGCCCGTCGGACACCGGCGGCGACCGGAGTGACCGATGACAGACTGACCTCCATGCAGCTCACCGCACTCGCCTGTGGTCCCGGCGGTCAGCACGTCGTCCGCGGCCTCGTCGACCTTCTCACGACATCGCAGGCCTCGTCGGCCACGTCGCCCGCGGGCGCCGAGGGCTCGGCGACCCCTGTCGTCACCGACCACCCCGACCCGCCTGTGGAGCTCACCGTGATCGGGTGCACCTCGGAGGACATCACCCTCTGCGGGCTCCGGTTCTGTCCCGATCTGGACGCCGTTGCCGCGCTCGTCGGCCCGAGCTTCGACGGTGGCGGCGCCGGCGACGACCGGGAGTCTCACGCCGTCTACGAGCGGCTGCGACGGCTCGACGCGGCACCGGAGTGGTACCCCCTCGACGACGCCACCTTCGCCGCCGCCATCGCCCGCAGCCGGTGGCTGGGGGCGGGGCTCACGCTGACCGAGGTCTGCGCGCGGATGACCGGCCCGGGGCCGGTGCGCCTGGTGCCCATGAGCGACTCCCCCATCGAGGCGCACGTCGTCCTCGAGGGCGAGGGTGAGCGACGCGGGGTCCACGCCCTGGAGTGGGCGGCTCGGAGGGAGAGGTCGGAGGCGCCCGTCGGCGTGACCGCCGCGGGGCTCGGCTCCGCCCACCCGGCGCCCGGAGTGCTGGACGCCGTCCGGTCCGCCGACGCGGTGATCGTCCCGCTGACGATGCCCGTCACCGGCCTGGGCGTCATGCTCGGCCTGCCGGGCCTGCGCGACGCCCTGCGCGGAACCACGGCCCCGGTCATCGGGGTGAGCCCGGCGCTCCTTCCGCCTCGTGGGGGTGAGGAGGAGACGCTCACAACTCTGAACCTCGACTACACCTCCAGAGACATGGCCCGCCTGTTCGAGGACATCCTCGACGGGTATCTCGTCCCCGAGGACGAGCCGGCCGACCTCGATCTGGGGCGCTCCGACATCACGCTCGCCGGGTGCACCTCGGACCCGCGGGCGATCGCGGACGACGCGATCTCCCTGGCAGGACGCCTCGCAGGAGGCCGCCGGTGACCACCGACCGGCCGGAGAACCTCGACGACACGGTGAGGGTCGAGGAGTCGGCCGCTGCCGAGAGCACCGTTCTGCGGCCGCTCACCGGCGCCTCCCCCGAGGAGATCATCGAGGCCGCCCGGCGAGCGCGCGTCTCCGCAGGAGGACCGGCCGTCCTCGTCGTCGACGCCGCCGCGATCGGACCCCGGGTGCCGACCCGACACCGGGTCGTCGAGGTCGTGCGACGCGGTGGAGCGGTCGTCGCCGAACTCCTCGACGAGGCCGGGATCAGACGGCTCGTCCGCGTCGGCGAGGCCGAACTCCTCGATGCCGGAGCCACCGTCACGACGGCCGACCCGCAGCTCGCCTTTCCTCCCGAGGACCCGCAGCAGGCAGCGGCGGACCTCTGGACCGTGCTCGGCGACGAGGGGATCGTGGCGGTGCTGCTCGCCTCGCGGGCCACACCGACCGGAGTGCCGGTGATGCTCGCGCAGCACGGGATCGCCGCCCCGGCGACCGCGGCCGTGCTGTCACTGACGGACGCCCCGGCCGTCCTCATCACGGGTCCGGCGGCCGCTGCGTCGGCGCCCGCTGCGCAGGCGTCGGGGATTCCGGCCACGGCGAACGGCGACGACTGGACCGGACGCTACGAGTCGGCGCGGGCCGCGCTCGGCGTGCAACCGGGGACCGCGGAGGCGATCGAGGTCGGCCTGCCGACCGGCGGGGAACTCCGGACCCCGTCGAGGAGCGCGTGGCGCGCGCCTGCCGGTTGGCGTTGCGCCCGTTCGCCGAGGTGTCGCAGTGGCATCCGGTGAGACGACGCGTCTCGACGACGATCGACCCCTCGCGAGTCGCGGCGACAGTGCTGCAGGTCGGGGTCCGTCTGGACGCCCCCGACGACCTGACCCTCGGCACCGCGATCGGCCGCCTCGTCGCTGCCCTCGCTCTCGAGGGCGTCCTGAGCACCCCGGTGAGCCATGACGCGACACCAGAGGGCACCAGCGCACTGGTCGCCTTCCTGGGGGACACAAGCACCTGAAACTGGAGAGCGACGTCCGGACCGGAGGCCCCAAGGGCAGGCTCAGGAGGTCGGTGCACTTCCTGGTCGAGAGGGGTTGCCGTGGCGTATCCGGCGGAGATGCGCAGGTGGCCCGGGGTCAGCGGCGCACGACGGAGGGGGTGTGGGTACGCACTGACATGCGCGGACCTCGGCGGGGTCGGTGGATACCGCCCAGCTCGATGAGGCGCTGCACCCGGTAGCGGTGTCCCGCATACGGTTCGAGCAACTCGGCCAGTGCGTGGTCGTCGATCTGCTCCCCGAGCAGCGCCCAGCCGATGTTCTTGGCGACGTGGTAGTCGCCGAAGCTGACGGCATCGGCGTCACCGAGCGCCCGGTGCAGCACCTCCGAGGCCGTCCAGACCCCGATCCCCCGGATCGACTGCAGCCGGCGGCGGGCCGTGACCGCCCCGAGAGTCACGGACTCCTCGAGACGGCCGGCGCGCGTGGCGGCGCGCAGGACGGTCTCGGCGCGGCTGCCGTCGACTCCCGCCTTCGCCCATTCCCAGGAGGGGATCCGGCTCCACCCACGTGGGGTGGGCGCGAGGACCAGGCCGAACGGGCCGGGAGCAGCCTCCCCGTGGCGACGCACGAGATAGCGGTAGCCGCCGAACGCCTCGGTGCCGGTGACGAGTTGCTCGAGGACGGCCGGGACCAGCGACTCCATCACCAGACCCGTGCACGGCACGCGCCAGCCGGGGTGACGCCGCCAGAGCGTGGCCACCACGTCGTGCCGCGGGACGAAACCGGACACGTCGTCGTCGGCGCCGAGGATCACCGGGGTCCGATCGCACACCCACTCCGCGCCAGGACCCCAGGCCGACACCACGACCTCACCGTCGGCGGGCCGGGTCGCGAACCGGACCGTCACGTCACCGGCCGGGGTGCGCCACGCCTTGGCGAATCCGTCGCCGAGCCGGCGCCACGTCGGGTCTCCCGAGCCGCGCCGCATGCCGCCGAGCGTCGCCCCCAGATCCACCGGCCTCCCCGGCCGCCACACGCGCTCCGCGTCCGGGCCTGGAGGGGTGTCATGAACCGAGGCGTCGTGGGCGGGGGCGTCGGCAGCGGACGCGTCCGAGGCGCCCGGCACCGGGTCTGCGTCAGGAATGAGATCGGCGGCGTCTCCGGAGCGGTGGTGGGGTCGGTCGATGCTCACGACGCCGCGTCCCTCCCCTCCTCGCCCCGGAGATCCGATCTCGGACAGTGGGCGAGGACGAGACCGTAGCGCGTGCGCGGCTGTTTCGGACATTCCCTGCTGTCCGAGGCGTGTCTGGTCGGCGCGTCCCGTTCGTCTTGCTCTTCGTGACCTCCGTGACGTAGCAAGGGGTCATGCCTGCAGCCGTCCGTCCGGACTCCCTCGTCAGCCTCCTGCGCTCCGGGGAGTCGGCCCGCCCTCGCCTCATCTGGTACGCCCCCGGCGAGCGCATCGAACTCTCCGGTCGCGTGCTCGCGACGTGGGCCTCCAAGGTGGCCGACCTCCTCCAGGAGGACCTCGACGCCGAGGTCGGCACGCGCGTGCTCCTCGTGGGAGCCCCGCACTGGCGGTTGCTCGCGTGGGCTCTCGGCACGTGGACCCTCGGCGCGACCGTCGTCGTCGACGAGTCGGGTGAGAGCGCCACCGACGTCACTGCAGGCATCGACGTCGCTGCCGACATCGTCGTGGCCGACGGGTCCCGCATCGCCGCCGGTGAGTTCGACACCACCACGCCGGACGCCGTCGTCGCGCTCACCCGTGCGGCGTTGGCCCGCACGAGTCCGGTCGCGTTGCCGCCCGGGGTGATCGACGAGGCGGCCGTGCTCCTCACCTACGCCGACGAGATGGAGCCCTACGACAGTGCGAGCGCGGACGATCCGGCCGTGACCGGCTCGATCGACCTCACGTACGGCGAGCTGGTGTCGCCGGCGAGCGATGCGCGGGTGCACCTGTCGGCATCACTCCCCCTGCCCGAGGTGCTGCGCGCCGCCGCCTCGACCTGGGCGGCGGGCGGCTCGATCGTCCTCACCGACCCGCAGTGGGAGGCCGAGCAGGGCGGCGATCCCGGCTCCGGTGCGTTCGCCGACGTCCTCGCGAGCGAGGGTGTCAGCGCGCCGCGTGACTGATCGCGCGCCACGTGGCGGCGTCGACGACACCCGTGGCCGGCAGGCCGTACCGCGCCTGCACCCCGCGCACCGCCTGGGCCGTGCGCGGACCGAACTGCCCGTCCGCCCCGACCTTGAGCGCCCGCTGCAGGGCGACGACCCCGGGGCCCTTCGAGCCTGATCGCAGCGTCGTGCCGGTGTAGCCGAGCCAGGGGTAGCGCGTCAGTTCGACCCGGTTCCAGGTGCGCAGGTCGACCACGCCCGTCTGCGGCAGCTTCCACCGCGCCTGCACGCGCTTGACGGCAGCGACCGTCGCCGCGTCGTGACGGCCGGTGACACGCACGCCCAGGGTGCTCTGCAGTGAGCGGACGGCGGTGCCCGTGGCGCCGGCGCGCAGGACCGTGCGCTTGTGCGCGGCCAGGGGCCGGACGACCGCGGCGGGAACCCGCAGCGTCGTCGTGGGGCGAGAGGTCCTCGGCGGTGAGGCGACCGGGGGGCGCGTCGTCGTGGACGGCGTCGTCGGAGCGGGCGTCGTCGGGCCGGGAGACGTGACGGGCGGAGCGGTCACGGCCGAGGGCACGAGCCGGTTCCACGTGGCCTTGTCGAACGCGCCGGTCTGCGGCAGCCCGGAGCTGCGCTGGTAGGCGAGCACCGCGCGCTGGGTGCCCGAGCCGAAGACGCCGTCCGCGGTGATGCCGAGGGCGCTCTGCCCGCGCTTGACGTTCGTCGCGTCCCGGGAGCCGATGGCCACGACCGGCAGCGTCGAGGGCGGCGCGGCAGGAAGTCCGCCGGCGCACGACTTGGTCCGCACGCCGGTGTACAGCGGCGCAGGCTGCCCGGCGTACACCCGGCACGTCCCGACGTCGCGGGTCGTCACGGCCCGGCCCGTCCACCAGGAGGTGCGCGCCATGGCGCCGTCCCAGGTGAGCGAGATGTGGATGTGGTCGGTGTGCGGGCTGGCGCCGGTGTAGGGCGTCCAGCCGCGCTCGGGGGCGTAGGCGCGCCAGGTCTTGCGGTTCCAGATGACGTACTGGATGCCCAGGCGCCGGGCCATCGCGCCGTCCGCGGCCACCAGCTGGGTGAGGAAGGCATCGGCCACCGCCGCGTGGGCGGGATTCGCCGCATCGAGCATCCAGTCGACGGCGCGCCCCTCGTGGTGCTCGCTGGTGGATCCGTTGCAGTAGCGCGACACCCCGAAGTAGCCGGTGCCGTAGGTGTCGACGAGGAGCCGGCCGAGCCGGGTGGATCCCGGGCGGTCGACGGGGTCGCACGACACCCCCGCCTGATACGTGGGCCGCGCGTCGAGCGCGGCGGGCAGCGACACGGCCGGGCGCGGCACCGCCGTCACGGCCTGGGCGAGGGTCACCTGGGACACGCCGGCGGACGGACCCCGAAGGACCAGATCCTCGTCGGCGTGGCTGTCGTCGGCGAAGGCCGGTGGGGCGCCCGTGGCGAGCGTGACTCCGACCAGGGCGAGGGTGAGCAGGCGTCGAGCGGCGGTGGACATGTGAGGTCTCCGGGAGTTCGGCGGCGCATGGCAGGTGAGACGCCTGCTGCGGTGACCGTCCCGGCCACCTTGCGGGGGATGTCTTCATCGTCGGCCGGGCGGCGTCGTTGCTGAGTAAAGGACCGCGTCGGAGGGTGTGCGGATCGCCCCTTCACCCCGTCAGCGACAGGTCAGGTGCGTCAGGGCGGCGACACGGGAGACCCCCGGGGCGCGCCACCGTCCGAACCGGCTTCGACCTACCGCCTGAGCCCGCCGCGGCGGATGGATAGAGTCGCGTGCATGGACAAAGTCGTCAGCAGCGCGGCCGAAGCGGTCGCCGACATTCCCGACGGAGCGATGCTGTCGGTCGGAGGTTTCGGCCTCTGCGGCATCCCCTCCACCTTGATCTCCGCCCTCCACGACTCCGGCGTCTCCGAGTTGTCGATCGTCTCCAACAACTGCGGCGTCGACGACTGGGGCCTGGGCATCCTGCTCCGCGACAAGCGGATCCGGCGCATCCAGGCCTCTTACGTCGGTGAGAACAAGGAGTTCGAGCGGCAGTACCTCCACGGCGAGTTGGAGGTCGAGCTGACTCCCCAGGGCACCCTGGCCGAGAAGATGCGGGCGGGCGGCTCCGGCATCGCGGCGTTCTACACCCAGACCGGGGTGGGCACGTGGGTCGCCGAGGGTGGCCTGCCCCTGCGGTACGGCAGCGAGGGCGAGGTCGTGCTGACCTCACCGCCCAAGGACACCAAGGTGTTCGAGTGGGACGGCGAGGAGAAGACGTTCGTGCTCGAGGAGTCCATCACCACGGACTTCGGGCTGGTGCGCGCGTGGAAGGGTGACCGGCACGGCAACCTCGTCTTCCGCACGGCCGCCCGCAACTTCAACCCGCCGTGCGCCATGGCGGGACGCATCACCATCGCCGAGGTCGAAGAGCTCGTCGAGCCCGGCGACATCGACCCGGACGACGTGCACCTGCCGGGCATCTTCGTCCAGCGTGTCGTCGCCCTCACCCCCGAACAGGCCGCCGACAAGCGCATCGAGAAGCGCACCGTCCGCGAGCCGAACGAAGGAGGCAAGTGATGGCACTCTCCCGTCAGCAGATGGCGGCCCGCGCCGCCAAGGAGCTCAAGGACGGCGACTACGTCAACCTCGGCATCGGGTTGCCCACGATGGTGCCGAACTACGTCGACGACGACGTCGAGCTGGTCCTGCAGTCCGAGAACGGTCTGTTGGGTGTCGGCGCCTACCCGACGGAGGACGCGGTCGACCCCGACCTCATCAACGCCGGCAAGGAGACGGTCACCCTGCGCAAGGGGGCCTCGATCTTCGACTCGGCCACGAGCTTCGGCATGATCCGCTCGGGCAAGGTCGACGCGGCCATCCTCGGCGCCATGCAGGTGAGCGTCCGCGGCGACATCGCCAACTGGATCATCCCCGGCAAGATGGTCAAGGGGATGGGCGGGGCGATGGACCTCGTCCACGGCGCCAAGAAGGTCATCGTGCTCATGGAGCACAACGACAAGAAGGGCGGCGCGAAGATCATGGAGCAGTGCACCCTGCCCATCACGGGCCTGGGTGTCGTGCAGCGCATCATCACCGACCTCGGCGTCATCGACGTCACCGAGGACGGTCTCGTCCTGCGTGAGCTCGCCGAGGGCGTCACCGAGGAGGAGATCAAGGAACGCACGGGCGCGCCACTCACGGTCGACCTGCAGGCGGCGCCCGAGGTCATCTGAGACCGACACGGGCGCATCACCGCTCGTCGACGGGCCCGGGGACTCCCCGGGCCCGTCCGCCGTTGTCGGGGCCCTCGACGCGTCGGACTACGGTGTGAGCCATGGCATCTCCGGCTGATCTCGTGCTCGGCACCATGTACTTCGGCACCCGCACCGACGAGGCGACGTCGTTCGCGCTGCTCGACCGGTTCGTCGAGGCCGGCGGCCGCACGCTGGACACGGCGAACTGTTACGCGTTCTGGCAGAGCGGGACGGGCGCGGGCGGCACGAGCGAGACCGTCATCGGGCGGTGGCTGGCGAGCAACCCCGGCCTCCGGGAGGAGCTCGTCATCGCGACCAAGGTCGGTCAGGAGCCGGTGACGCCAGGCGAGTTCTCCGTCGTCGAGGGTCTGGCGCCCGAGGTGGTCGCGCGCGAACTCGACCGCAGCCGTGAGCGCCTCGGCGTCGACGTGATCGACGTGTACTGGGCGCACGGCGAGGACCGCGGCACCCCACTGGAGGACGTCGTCGCCGCCTTCGGCGGGGCCGTGCGTGAGGGGGTCGTGCGCCGCATCGGCCTGTCGAACCACCCGACGTGGCGGGTCGAGCGGGCTCGGGGCATCGCCGCCCGCGACGGTTGGGAGCCGTTCTCGCTGCTGCAGCTCACGACGTCCTACGTGCGTCCGCGGCCTGACGTCGTCGTACCAGGCAAGGATCACCGCTTCGGATTCGTCACCGACGAGACCGTCGACTACCTGACCGAGAACCCGGACCTGGAGCTGTGGGCCTACTCACCGCTGGTGCAGGGCAGTTACGACCGGCCCGAGCGCCCGTTCCCGCAGGAGTACGACCACCCCGGGACGACGCGGCGCCTTTCCGCGTTGAGCGACGTGGCCGATCGTCTGGGCGCGAGTCGTGGTCAGGTCGTCCTCGCGTGGTTGCTGGCCTCTACTCCCGTCGCCCGCCCGATCCTCGGCGTGAGCTCGCTCGACCAGCTGGACCAGGCCCTGACGGCCGCCGAGCTGGACCTCTCCCCCGACCTCATGGCCGACCTCGACGGCGTGTCCTGACAGCAGGCCGACAACGCGTCCTCCCTCAGCAGCCCCTTCACGATGCGGCCGACGACGCGCCCTGTCTCGGCGGCTGAGGTGCACACGTGCACGGCGGGGCCGCTCGAGTCGTGCGTGTCGTCGGGCAGGATCGTGCACCGGCTCAGGATCCGGTGGGTGACGGTCGCGCCGCGTTCCGGTCGATGGTCAGCAGCAGCGTGCGTCGCCGATGGACGTGCCGAGGTAGTCGCGGGCCACGTCGAGCACCTTGGGGACGACGGCGTAGTGCGCCCACCGCCCCCGCTGCTCACGGGTGATGATGCCGGCCGCGGTGAGTTTCTTGAGGTGGTGGCTGAGCGTCGGCTGGCTGATGCCGAGACGATCGGGCAGGTGACAGGCGCAGACCGTGCCGCCCTGCGCCGACGCGAGGTAGCCGACGAGACGCACCCGGGTGGGGTCGGAGAGCGCCTTGAAGACCGCGGCGAGGCAGGCGGCTCGGTCGGCCTCCATCAGCGCGTCGTCGGACGCGGCGCAGCACGTGTCGTCGATCCCGGGTGCGGCCGCCGGCGCCGTGGCGGGGGCGGACGCTCGGGAGGCGGGAGCGACGTGGGCGGTCATGCTCCCACCGTACGCCCACTGATTGACACTCATCAATACATGGTTCAAGATTCGTATCGACAACCGTCGATGAGAGGTTCCGATGACCAGCACCGCGACATCCGCGCCCGTCGCGCAACGCCTGTCCACGCTCGACCGCTTCCTGCCCGTCTGGATCGGGGCCGCGATGGTCGCCGGGCTGCTGCTCGGCCGGCTCGTCCCGGGCCTCGGCGAGGCGCTGGCCGCCGTTCAGCTGCAGGGGGTCTCACTCCCCATCGCCATCGGCCTGCTCGTCATGATGTACCCGCCGCTGGCCAAGGTGCGCTACGACCGCCTCGGCACCGTCACGGGCGACGCGCGGATGCTCGTGAGCTCCCTCGTGCTCAACTGGCTCGTCGGCCCCGCACTGATGTTCGCCCTCGCCTGGCTCCTGCTGCCCGACCTGCCGGAATACCGCACCGGCCTCATCATCGTCGGGCTGGCCCGCTGCATCGCGATGGTCATCATCTGGAACGACCTCGCGTGCGGCGACCGGGAGGCGGCGGCCGTCCTCGTCGCGCTCAACTCGATCTTCCAGGTGTTCATGTTCGCGGTCCTCGGCTGGTTCTACCTGTCCGTGCTGCCCGCCTGGCTCGGGCTCGAACAGGCCGCGCTGGACGTGTCGATGTGGCAGATCGCGGTGAGTGTGATCATCTTCCTCGGCATCCCGCTGCTCGCGGGGTACCTCTCGCGCACGATCGGCGAGAAGCGCTGGGGCCGCGAGGGATACGAGAACCGATTCCTGCCGAGGATCGGCCCGTGGGCGCTCTACGGTCTGCTGTTCACCATCGTCCTGCTCTTCGCCCTCCAGGGTGAGGAGATCACGAGCCGCCCGCTCGACGTCGTCCGGATCGCGCTGCCGCTGCTGGCCTACTTCGGCATCATGTGGGGCGCCGGCTACCTGCTCGGCCGCGCGGTCGGGATGACGTACGAGCGGACGACGACCCTGGCCTTCACCGCCGCCGGCAACAACTTCGAACTCGCCATCGCGGTGGCCATCGCCACCTTCGGCGCCACCTCCGGGCAGGCCCTCGCCGGGGTCGTCGGACCCCTCATCGAGGTGCCCGTGCTCGTCGGGCTCGTCTACGTCAGCCTGTGGCTGCGCCGCCGATTCCCGCACACGACCGACACCCCGTCGACGACGCACCGCTGACACCCACCACGCAGGCCACCCGAGAGCTCATCAGGAGGTCATCATGCCTGCGATCCACGTCTACGAACCCGCTCTGTGCTGCAACACCGGCGTGTGCGGCCCCGACCTCGACCAGCGGCTCGTCACGTTCACGGCCGACCTGGATCACGTCGTCGACGCCGGTGGCGAACTGCAGCGACACAACCTCGCGAATGACCCCCAGGCCTTCGCCGAGGACGAGACGGTCCGCTCGTTCCTCCAGGTCGCGGGCTCGGCCGGGCTGCCGCTGACCCTCGTCGACGGAGTGACCGTGCTGACCGGGCGCTACCCCGACCGGGGCGAACTCCTGCGGTGGGCAGGGCTGTCCGCCGACGCGGCCGACACCTCGAACGGCCAGGACAGCACGCACCGCGATCTCGGCCTCACCGCGGCCGGCGCCGACGACGGGTGTTGCTCCTCCACCGACGAGGACTCGGCATGCTGCTCCCCCTCGCCGGCGGCCTCGGCACCCGGCACCTCCACGAGCGGCTGCTGCTGATGTCTGCGCCCTTCCTCGACGATCTCCCCCGGTTCGTCTTCTTCACCGGCAAGGGCGGAGTGGGCAAGACGTCGTTGGCGTGCGCGACGGCTGTCGCGCTCGCCGAGCAGGGCCGACGGGTCCTGCTGACCAGTACCGACCCGGCCTCCAACGTCGGCCAGGTGTTCGGGGTGAGCGTCGGCAACCGCATCACCCCCGTCCCGGACGTCCCGGGCCTGTCCGCGCTCGAGATCGACCCCGAGCAGGCTGCCGAGGCCTACCGTGAGCGGATCATCGGCCCGGTCCGCGGGCTGCTGCCCGAGCCGGAGATCGCGTCGATGACCGAGCAGCTCTCCGGGTCGTGCACCACCGAGATCGCGTCGTTCAACGAGTTCACCGGCCTGCTCGGTGACACCGAGGACACCCGCGGGTTCGACCACGTCGTGTTCGACACCGCCCCCACCGGCCACACGATCCGCCTGTTGCAGCTGCCCGGCGAGTGGACCGAGTTCCTCGACCGGGGCAAGGGTGACGCCTCCTGCCTCGGGCCCATGGCCGGGCTCGAACGGCAGCGGACCGAGTACGCCCGTGCCGTCGAGGTCCTCGGCGATCCGGCCCTCACCCGCCTCGTGCTCGTGGCCCGGGCGCAGCCGAGCAGCCTCGCCGAGGTGGCCCGCACCAGTGCCGAACTCGCCGACGTCGGGATGCGCGAGCCCCACCTGGTGATCAACGCGCTCATGCCGGAGACGGGCAGCGGCGACCGGCTCGCCACCGCACTCCGCGAGCGCGAACAGCGTGCGCTGGCCGAGTTGCCCGGGCCGCTCGCCGGGTTGTCCCGCACCGAGATCGGCCTCCTGCCCGTCGACACGATGGGTGTCGACGCCCTGCGCCTCCTGCTCGCGAACCCGGCGGAGACCAGCCTCGGGGCTCCGTCGGTCCGCACCTCTGCCGAGCCCGCCGCCGCTACGGACGATGCCTCCCTGCCTGACCTGGTGGACGCCATCGAGGCCGACGGGAACACCGGTCTCATCATGTGCATGGGCAAGGGCGGGGTCGGCAAGACGACGATCGCCGCCGCCATCGCCGTGGCGCTGGCCGCCCGCGGCCATCGAGTGCACCTCACGACGACCGATCCGGCGGCGCATCTGACCCGCGCCCTGCCCGAGGCCGTCGAGGGGCTCGAGACCTCGAGGATCGATCCCGAGCAGGCGGTGGCTGACTACCGCGGCCGCATCATGGCCACCCAGGGCAAGGGTCTGGACGATGCCGGACGCGCGGTGCTCCAGGAGGACCTCCGCTCCCCCTGCACGGAGGAGATCGCCGTCTTCCAGCAGTTCTCCAAGGCGGTCGCGGCCTCCCGCAGGCACTACGTCGTCATGGACACGGCCCCCACCGGGCACACCCTGCTCCTCATGGACGCGACCGGCTCCTATCACCGGCAGATGGCGCGTCAGATGGGTGCGGCGGCCCACTACACGACCCCGTTGATGCGCCTGCAGGACCCGGCGCAGACCAAGGTCGTCATCGTCACCCTGCCCGAGACGACCCCCGTGCTCGAGGCGACGGACCTCCAGGACGACCTGCGTCGCGCGGACATCGAGCCGTGGGCCTGGGTCGTCAACCACAGCCTGTTCGCCGCCGCCCCGACCGATCCCCTGCTGACCGCGCGGGCCGCCGCCGAGACCGGCCCCGTGGGCACCGTCTACGACCAGGCACGCCGTGTCGCGATCGTGCCCGCGCTGGCCGACGAACCCGTCGGGGCCGCCGCGTTGCTCGCCCTGAGCACGTCCTCGATCGTCGACCTCCAGGAGATCCCATGAGTACTCCCTCCGTCCTCTTCGTGTGTGTCAAGAACGGCGGCAAGTCGCAGATGGCCGCCGCCCTCATGCGACAGATCGCCGGGGAGGCGATCACCGTCCATTCGGCCGGCACCAGGCCCGGCGGCTCCCTCAACAAGGCCTCGCGCGCAGTGGTGGAGGAGGTCGGCGCGTCCATGGAGGGCGAGTTCACCAAGCCGATCGACCCCGCCCTGCTCGACTCCGTCGACCGGGTGATCGTGCTCGGCACCGAGGCCGTCATCGAGCGCCCCGGCACCGCCCCGATCGAGGTGTGGGAGACCGACGAGCCGTCGACGCGCGGCATCGAGGGCGAGGAGCGCATGCGGCTCATCCGCGAAGACGTCTTCGCGCGGGTGACGGCACTCGCCCTCGACCTCACCGGGCAGCCGGCAGGGCATGCCGAACGTTATCAGGCCGTGGCGGACGACCTCGTCCGTCGCTTCGAGGGCGTGTTCGACGAGGCGTCCGTGCGTGCAGCGGTCCGTGGCGCTCACGCGGCCCTCGCACCGACCAACACGGTGCCCACCTATCTCCCGGTCCTGGTGGAACGGTTCGCCAAGGAGCAGTTGGTGGCGCGAGCCCAGGCGGAGGGGCGTCAGGCCAAGCCGTTGCCGGAGCTGCTCTTCGTCTGCGTCCACAACGCGGGCCGCTCGCAGATCGCGGCCGCCTTGGCCCGGCACCTCTCCGGCGGCCGGGTCAACGTCCGGTCGGCCGGCTCCCAACCGACCGGGGAGATCAATCCGGTGGCGGTGCAGGTGCTCGCCGAGCGTGGCATCCCCTGCCCGACGCCTTCCCCAAGCCGTTGACGCGGGACGTCTTGCTGGCAGCCGACGTCGTCATCACCATGGGATGCGGCGACGAATGCCCCTACCACCCGGGACGGCGCTACGAGGATTGGCCCGTCGCCGACCCCGAGGGTGCCGATCTCGTCACCGTCCGCGAGATCACCGACGACATCCAGGTGCGCGTCACCCACCTCCTCGGCGACCTGCTGAACGGCCGCTGACATCACCCACCGAAGGGCAATCCGATGAGTACTCCGTCCGTCATGTTCGTCTGCGTGCACAACGCGGGCCGCTCGCAGATGGGCGCGGCCTACGCCCACCACCTCTCCGGCGGCGCCGTGGAGGTCCGCTCGGCCGGGTCCGCCCCGGCCGAGACCATCAACCCCGCCGTCCGTGAGGCGATGCTCGAGGAGGGCATCGACATCTCGGCCGAGACGCCGAAGCTCCTCACGACCGAGGCCGTGCAGGCCTCCGACGCCGTCATCACCATGGGCTGCGGCGACACCTGCCCGATCTTTCCGGGGAAGCGGTACGAGGACTGGGTGCTCAGCGACCCCGCAGGTCAGGGCGTCGAGGCGGTCCGCCCGATCCGGGATGAGATCAAGGCGCGCGTCGCCGCCCTGCTCACCGACATGGGCGTCGAGGTGCGCCACCTCAGCTGAGCTTGTACCGATACAGGTACAGGCACAGGAACCGACTTACGGCGCCACGTGCTCCTCACCGAACAGGGGCCGCAGGGAGCCGGGAGGCAGGTCGCGTTCGATCGTCGCGAGCCGCCACTTGTCGCGGAACACCGCCATGAGCGTGCCGTCGGTGCGCTCGAGCACCTCCGCGCCGATGGCCCGGGTGACGTCACCGACGACCTCGGGGACCGGGCGCCGCGCGATCTCGTACGGCAGGGCCTCCAGCCGGATGGGGGCGTTGAACTCCGAGGCCATCCGGTGGGAGACGACCTCGAACTGCATCGGGCCCACGGCCGCCAGCACCGGCGAGGCGCTGCCCCGAGCGTCGGAGTGACACACCTGGACCACGCCCTCCTCGTCGAGCTGGGTGATCCCGCGCCGGAACTGTTTCGACCGGCCCGCGTCCGCCACCCGCGCCACCCGGAAGTGCTCCGGGGAGAACCGCGGCACCGGCGGAAAGGTGACCGGTGGCCCGTCGTAGAGGGTGTCCCCCACCCGCAGGGCGGCCGCGTTGACCAGGCCGACGATGTCACCGGGGTAGGCCTCGTCGACGGTGTGCCGCTCCCGACCGAACACGCTCTGGGCGTACTTGGAGACGAACGGCCGGCCGGTGGCCGCGTGGACCAGCGGCATGCCGCGCTCGAACCGGCCGGAGCACACGCGCACGAACGCGAGGCGGTCACGATGGGCGGTGTCCATGCCGGCCTGCACCTTGAAGACGAACCCGGAGAACGGGGCGTCGAGCTCCCGCGCGCCCCCGTCGATCAGCGGCCACGGCGCGGGCGCGGGCGCGGTGTCGACGAGCAGGTCGAGCAGGGCACCCACTCCCATGTTGAGGACGGCGGCGCCGAACAGCACTGGCGTCGACTCCCCACGCAGGAAGGCGTCGCGATCCTCCTCGGCGGTGAGAGCGAGGAGTTCGTGCTCCTCGCGGGCCCGCACCCAGTCCTCGCCGTGACGGGCCACGGCCTCCTCCGGTGAGAGGTCCTGCTCCCGGGCGAGAGTGACCCCGCCCGGAGTCCGCTCGTACTCGACCATCCCGCCGGTCCGGCGGTCGACGACCCCACGGAAGTCGCCGGCGACACCGACGGGCCACGTCACGGGAACCGTCTCCAGCCCCAGGCGCGCGTGGATCTCGTCGAGCAGGGCGAGGGGCTCGAGGCCGGGCCGGTCCCACTTGTTGACGAACGTGATGACCGGGATCCGCCGGGCTCGGCACACCTCGAAGAGCTTGAGGGTCTGCGGCTCCAACCCCTTGGCGGCGTCGAGGAGCATGACCGCGCAGTCGACGGCCGCGAGGACGCGGTAGGTGTCCTCGGAGAAGTCGGCGTGGCCCGGCGTGTCGAGCATGTTGATGTGGACGTCCCCCACGGTGAACTGCAGCGCCGAGGACGTGATCGAGATGCCGCGCGCGCGTTCCATCTCCAACCAGTCGGAGGTCACCCCCTGACGGCCGTGCTTGCCGTGCACGGCGCCGGCGCGGACGATCGCCGCCGCGTGCAACGCGAGGGCCTCCGTCAGGGTCGACTTGCCCGCATCGGGGTGGGAGATGATCGCGAAGGTGCGACGGCGCGCCGCCTCCTGCTTCACTCGGGCGGGCAGGTCGATGTCGTGAAGGGTCGTCGTCGACGACACAGGTGGTCCTCCGGTCATGGTCGGTGCGGCGGCGCCGCGACGGGTCACCCCGCCTGGGGGCGGGTGATCGAGGACGGACGCCGCTCCTCCACCAGGGAGGCGAGTTGTCCGCGCAGGTCCGTCACCTGGTCCAGTTGACGGGCGAGCCGTTGGGCCCGCTGGTCGATCCCCTCGCGGTAGATGTCCAATCGATCGATGAGCTCGGCCTCGGGCCCGCCTCCGGGAGCCGTCGTCGCGAGCGCATCCACGACCCGGACGAGGTCGCGCATCTCCTCCAGAGAGTACTCCAGCGGTTTCATGTGCTTGAGCATGCGCAACCGGGCGCAGTCGGCGTCGTCGTACAGGCGGAACCCGCCCTTGGTCCGGCCGGCCGGAGTGAGCAGGCCCACGTCCTCGTAGTGACGGATCGTGCGCAGGCTGAGGCCGACGCATTCGGCCACCTCGCCGATCTGCATCGTCCCCACCCGTGCAGGCTCAGCGGCCTGCGACTCCTCCGGTCGGCTCATCGCCGCTTCCGGTCGAAGGGCAGCGGCGCGCTCTTGTGGGACAACGCCGGCTTCTCGAGGACGTTCCACGAGACGAAGGCCAGGCTCGCAGCGATGAGCACCGCGAGGACCGTGTACCCCGCGAGCCCGAGAGCGCCGGCCACTCCCGAGACGACGAGGACCGTCTCGGTCGGCCAGTGGAAGACGTACATCCCGTACGACAGATCCCACGGAAGGCTCCGGCGCAGGAAGGGCGTCTTCACGACGGCCCAGATGCACAGATAGGCGAAGGCCGCAGCGCCGAACGCGCGGTAGTCCGTGAGGAACGCCAGGCTGACCGCGAGGACGCCCAGGGACACCAGCGCCCACCTTCCCGTGATCGGCAACCGGTCGGCGTACATGTAGGCGAGGGTGCCCAGGAGGAAGACGAGGAAGAAGCGGATGAACAGCTGAGCAGGAGGATCGATGACCCCGAACTCCTTGCCGATCGTCACGAGCGCCACGGCCACGGTCGCGGCTATCACGAGCCAGCGACGACGCCGCAGGAGACCGAGGACACCGATGACGGCGACGAGGACATAACAGACGGCCTCGTAGAACAGGGTCCACAGGGCACCGTTGACCACCCCGGGAGTCGCCGTTCCCGTGGGGAGCCCGGCCACGCCGAAGTTGTGCGGCGCGATGTAGAGGAGGAAGTTGTCGGTGACGTACCGCCACGAGGGGTTGGGCCCGGTCAAGGCCGATGTCGCGGGCCGCCCTTCGAGGGCCGCGATGAGCGGTGCGACGACGAACGCGGTCACCACCAGCACGACCCAGAACAGCGGCATGATGCGCAGGAACCGGTGCCAGGCGTAGCGCACGAACGACCCCAGCCGGTCGTACGAACTCGCCACGAGGAAGCCGGAGAGGACGAAGAAGGCGTCGACGGCCATCGAGCCGACCTCGGTCGCGCCGAAGTGGGGCTGGTTGCCGGTGAGGATCGCCGAGGCGTGCACGACGGCCACGAGGGTCGCGAGGATGAGTCGAAGGTTGTTGAGGCTGTTGGCCTTCGGATCGAAGAGCGCGGACAGGGCGTCGGCACGCCGCGGCGAAGAGGCGACGCCGGAGCCCCGCTGAGCCGCCTCACCGGTCATGGTCACCATGCACATTTCCCCCAGGATCGTGGCGTCGAGGCGAACTCCCCGACCAGTCGCACGTCAACTCTGACGCCCCGTCAGATTCAACCTTCACGTTACGGGAGGTTGGCGGTGAGAGCAACGCGAAACCGGACGCCCGACCTGGATTCGGTGAGATTTCTCAGGGAACCCAACTCTAACGTAGCGTGAGAGTTGAGTCGGGCCGCGTCTCGCGACGCCGAACCCACATCCCAGACCTGATTCCCCTCACGCGACGCCGTGTCCTGCCTGCGCAGGTCCTCACGAACGGAGCCCCATGTCCGAACCCGACATCCTCGCTCGACCGCCGTCGGCCTACGTGCCCGACGCCGACGCCGGAGAGACGTCCGTCCGCGCCGCGCTGCGCGATCCCCGGCGACTGAAGACCGAGATCCTCGCAGGCCTCGTCGTCGCCCTCGCGCTCATCCCCGAGGCGATCAGCTTCTCGATCATCGCCGGTGTCGACCCGCGGGTCGGTCTCTTCTCCTCGTTCGTCATGGCGGTCACGATCTCGATCGTCGGTGGGCGACCGGCCATGATCACGGCCGCCACCGGGGCGGTTGCCCTCGTCATCGCCCCCGTCGCCCGCGAGCACGGGTTCGACTACTTCATCGCCACGGTGCTGCTCGCCGGGGTGCTGCAGATCGTCCTGGCGGTGCTCGGAGTGGCCCGGCTCATGCGGTTCATCCCCCGCATGGTCATGGTCGGTTTCGTCAACGCCCTCGCGATCCTCATCTTCCTGGCACAGCTCCCGCACCTGACGGACGCCCCCCGGTCGGTGTACGCCCTCGTGGCGGCCGGGCTGGTCATCCTGTTCGGTCTTCCCCGGCTCACGAATCTCGTCCCGGCGCCTCTGGTGACGATCGTCGTGCTGACGACGGCTGCGGTCGTCTTCGCCTGGCAGGTGCCCACGGTCGGCGACCAGGGCAACCTGCCCGACTCCCTCCCGTCGCTGTTCCTCCCGAACGTCCCCCTCACACTCGAGACGCTGACGATCATCGGCCCCTTCGCCCTGGCCATGGCCCTTGTCGGCCTGCTGGAGTCGCTGATGACCGCCAAGTTGGTGGACGACGTCACCGACACGCACTCGAACAAGTCGACGGAGGCACGCGGTCTCGGCATCGCCAACCTCGCCTCCGGATTCTTCGGCGGCATGGGCGGGTGCGCGATGATCGGTCAGACGATGATCAACGTGAAGGCCTCCGGTGCCCGGACCCGGATCTCGACCTTCCTCGCCGGGGTGTTCCTGCTGATCCTCGTCGTCGGGCTGGGAGATGCCGTCGGCCGCATCCCGATGGCGGCCCTCGTCGCCGTCATGATCATGGTCTCGGTGGCGACGCTGGACTGGCACAGCATCCATCCCGCCACGCTGCGCCGGATGCCCTACAGCGAGACCCTGGTCATGCTCGTCACCGTCGTCGTCACCGTCGCCACCCACAACCTCGCCTACGGCGTCATCGCCGGGGTCAACGTCGCCTTCGTCGTGTTCGCCCGCCGGGTGGCGCACTTCGCGAACGTCGAGAAGACCTTCGAGGGCGACACCACCGACGACGGCCGGGTCGACACCGTGCGCTACCGCGTGGCCGGCGAGCTGTTCTTCGCCAGCAGCAACGACCTCGTCTACCAGTTCGACTACGCGGGCGATCCGGCCCGTGTCGTCATCGACCTCACCGACTCCCACATCTGGGACGCCTCCACCGTCGCCGCGCTCGACGCCATCGAGACGAAGTACGCCGCCAAGGGCAAGACCGTGGAGATCGTCGGACTCAACCAGGCCTCCCAGGAGCGCCACGCACGGCTCAGCGGGAATCTCGGCGCGGACCACTGACGGTCCCGGACCACCCGAGAACTCCTCATTCGACTCCCGGGGCGCCCGCCGACGTCGCGCCCCGTGATCTCACCGACCGGTGTAGGCGCCCTTCCCCACGACCACGCCGCGAGCCGTGCCGACGTAGAGCAGGCGACGACCGTCGGTGCGGGTGGCGATGATGTCCGCCCGCCGGTCCTTGGTGACGTCGCGCAGCTCCAGGGATCGGAAGGCGCTCCAGCCTCCGCCGTGGACGAGGGCCTTGGTGACGGCGCCCTTGCCGTTGCCCTTGAGCACGACGAGGCGGTTGCGCGTGTCGATCGCGACCACGTCGGCGCGGCGGTCGTAGTCGACGTCGCCGACCCCGACGATCCGCGCCAGGCCGGCCGGAGCGCCCGCGACCGGGGTGCGGGGTCCGTACGTGCCGCCGCCGCGGCCGCGGTCCATCATCAACCGCCCGCTCCGGATGGTCAGCCGGTCCAGGGTCCGGTCGCCGCTCCACTCCGCGAACATCGCGGTCGTGCCGGGCAGCGCCGGCGGCTTCGTGCCCGCGGCCGGACGCCCGCCGGGGCTCGGCTTGGTGACGCCGTCCTGCGTGCGGATCGTGAACCAGTCGGACTTCAGGCCGAGGACCTGCCGCATCTTCGTGCCGCTCACGTCCACGGTCCTCTTCGCGCCGATCAGACGCACCGTCTTCGCACGACCACCCTCGGCACCCCGGCCGTCGCGGTCGAGCACCTGCAGCGACCGGAGTTGCCCGAGACCGAACTGGGAGACCAGCACGGAGGCGTTCACGGTCCGGGTCCAGGCCGAGTTCGGGTTCTTCATGCGCCCGTCGTAGGGGTCGGGCTTGGCGACCTGCGAGAACGCTCCCCCGTTGACCGTGTACCCGCCGTTGGAGGCCGAGAACTCGGCGTGGACGAAGTTGCCGCCGGGGGTCTTCAGCACGGTGCCGGCAGTGGCCGCGATGGCGGCGGTCGCGCGCGCATCGTCGAGAACGCGCCGGGTGCCGCCGACGACCTCGGCCTGACCCCGGTAGACCTGGCAGGTCACGGTGTCGCAGATGTCCCACACCGCGCCCTTGGCCCGCTGTCGCGCCCGGTAGGAGGAGGCGTAGGTGCGGGCGGCGACCGACTGGGCCGCGTTGGCCTCGACGTGCCAGGACGACGGCATCTCGTTGGGGACGACGCCGCGCAGGTACCGCTCGGTGGTCGTGCTGACCACGGTGATGACCTTTCCGCCCTGGGAGCGGGCGACGACGGAGCCGGCGTACTGCTCGGTCCGGCCGTTCGGCATCGTCACCGACACCAGACCGCCGGCGGAGAACACGACGGCGGTGGTCGTCGGGATCCGGTAGGCGCGCCACGTGCCGCGTGCGTCGCGGTGCTGCAGCGCCACGGTGGAGCCGCTCTGCAGCGCACGCCATGCGGTGTAGTTCGCCCCGGTGGGGAGGCGGTACACCTGGCGGCCGACCGTTGCGGTCAGACCCGCCTGCGGGGGCACCTGCGTGGCCCCGTCCTTGTCGCGCGAGATCCAGACCCGCATCTCCGAATCACGTTGGGAGGCCTGGGTGGCGCCGGGATAGTAGAACCCGAGGATCTGCCGCCAGGACAGACCGGCATCGGCGGCTCCGTAGGCGCCCCACTGGCTCATGCCACGGCCGTGGCCGAAGCCGCGACCCTCGAAGGTGATCTTGCCGTCCGATCCCAGCGTGGAGATCGGGTCGGCGGCGGTGGGGGCGGCGTGTGCGGCCGGGGCGGAGGCACCGTCGGTGAGGCACAAGGAGAGTCCGACGGCGGGGACGACGAGGACACGGACGAGGGCTGCGGTCGACGACTTCACGCCATCCCCATCGGCGGGCTCGCCGCGCTCCTGACCGGCGACTCACCGACCCCGGATGCGACGAACCCCTGACACGCGGACGAATCCGCAGGTCAGGGGCGTGTCGAGGAGGTCGGGGAGAAAATGCAGATCGTGCGCCCTTCCCCGGCCGAAACCGGTTCAGACGTCGATGGTGCGGCCCGTCTCGGCGGACTCGATGACGGCCTCGGCCACCCGCACCGTGGCCAGTCCCTGGCTGAGGGTGACGATGTCGGCGTCCTTGCCCAGCACCGCGTCCCGGAAGTTCTCGTGCTCCACCAGCAGCGGCTCACGCTTGGCGATGGCGTACCGCACGACGTCGCCCTCGGACACGCCGCGGAAGTTGGCGATGTCCTCCCACTCGGTCTTGACGCTGCCGTTGGCGTGGAACGTGAGGTCGGCCGTGAGGGTGTCGGCGACGAAGGCGCCCTTCTCACCGGTGATGACGGTGACGCGCTCCTTGAACGGCGAGAGCCAGTTGACCAGGTGGCTGGTGATCGTGCCGTCGGCCAGCTGACCGGTGACGGCGACCATGTCCTCGAACTCGCGCCCGCTGCGGAACGCGGTCCGCGCCGCCACCGAGGTGAACGGCTGCTGACGCACCCAGCTCGTGAGGTCGATGTCGTGCGTGGCGAGGTCCTTGACCACGCCCACGTCGGCGATGCGCGCGGGGAACGGGCCCTGCCGGCGCGTGATGATCTGGTAGACGTCGCCGAGATCACCGTTCTCGATGCGGGCCCGCGCCTGCTGCAGCGAGGGGTTGTACCGCTCGATGTGCCCGACCGCACCGACGAGTCCGGCGCTCTCGAAGGCCTGCGCGATCTTCTCGGCGCCGGGGGTGTCGCGGGCGAGCGGCTTCTCGATCATCGCGTGCACGCCGGCCTCGGCCAGCGCGAGCGCGACGTCGACGTGGTAGGCCGTCGGCACGGCCACCATGCAGTAGTCGAGGTTCTGCCCGATGAGCTCGTCGACGGTCGTCAGCAGGGGCCGACCCTTGGCGACGTCGTGCGGGTCCTGGCCGCTGGCATCGGCGACGGCCACGAGGTCGACACCCTCGAGTCCGGCGAGGACGCGCCCGTGGTGGCGGCCCATCATCCCCAGGCCGATGAGGCCTGCGCGGAGGTTCGCCATCACGCACCTGCCTTTGCGAGGGCGTTGACGGCCTCGACGATGCGCTCGAGTCCGGCCTGGTCGACGCTGGGGTGCACGGGCAGCGACAAACACTCCTTCGCAGCCTTCGCCGTGACGGGCAGGTCGGCGTGGGCGTTCTGTGCGAACGGCGCGAGCTCGTGGTTGGGCACCGGGTAGAACATGCCCGAGCCGACGTTGTACTCGCTCTTGAGCGCGGCGGCGAACTCGTCGCGCCCCTCGGGCACCCGCACCGTGTACTGGTGGTAGACGTGCACGGCGCCCTCGGCGACCGGCGGGGTGGTCACGCCGGTGATGTTGGCCGAGAGGAACGCGGCGTTCTCCTGCCGGGTCCGCGTCCAGCCGTCGACCTTCTTGAGCTGCTCACGCCCGATGGCGGCGTGGATGTCGGTCATGCGGTTGTTCAGGCCGACGACCTCGTTGTGGTACTGCTTCTCCATCCCCTGGTTGCGGTACAGACGCACCAGGCGCGCCGTCTCGGCGTCGACGCAGGAGACCATGCCGCCCTCACCCGAGGTCATGTTCTTGGTGGGGTAGAGGCTGAACATGCCGAACGTGCCGAACGCGCCCACGGGGGTGCCGTTCAACGACGCGCCATGCGCCTGCGCCGCGTCCTCGAAGATCTTGAGGCCGAGCTCCTCGGCCAGGGCCTGCAGGCCGGTCATGTTCGCCGGGTGACCGTAGAGGTGCACCGGCATGATGCCGACGGTGCGCTCGGTGACGACCGACCGAACGCTCGCGGGGTCGAGGCAGAACGAGCCCTCCTCGATGTCGGCGAAGACCGGGGTGGCTCCGGTGAGGGCGACGGAGTTGGCGGTCGCGGCGAAGGTGAACGAGGGGACGATCACCTCGTCGCCGACGCCCACGCCGGCCGCGAGCAGCCCGAGGTGCTGACCCGAGGTGCCGGAGTTCACGGCGACGCACTCACGGCCCAGGCCGAAGTGGGCGGCGAACTCCTCCTCGAACGCCTTGACCTCCGGGCCCTGCGCGATCATGCCGCTGCGCAGCACACGGTCGACCGCCGCTCGCTCCTCATCGCCGATGAGGGGTTTGGCAGGAGGGATGAAGTCGGTCATGTCGGAGATGCCCCTTCCAGGCGTACCGCTGTTCGTCGACGGCCCGCGACGTCACGGGTCCGTTCGTGCGGGCGGCCGCTGCTGTTGCGCACACCCCTCACGCGCCGACACGGGAAGCCGTGTCGGTGGCGGCTCCTGCCGCGACGACGTGGTCGGGGCAGAATGGGCGACGTCAGCACGGCCGTCACTGTCGGCCAGCCTACAGTCGCCCCGTGTTCTGCTCGTGAAAGGTCACAGATGAAGGTCCTGAGTGTCGTCGGCGCCCGCCCGCAGTTCGTCAAGCTCGGCCCGATCGCCACCGCCCTCACCGGTGCCGGTGTGGAGCACGTCATCGTCCACACCGGGCAGCACTACGACGCGGTGATGTCGGACGTGTTCTTCGCCGATCTCGGCATCCCCGACCCGGACGTGCACCTCGGTGTCGGCTCCGGGAGCCACGGCGTGCAGACCGGCACGATGCTCGCCGGGCTCGACCCCGTGCTGGAGGAGCACCGGCCGGACTGGGTCCTGGTCTACGGCGACACGAACTCGACGTTGGCGGCAGCGGTGTCCGCGGTCAAGATGCACCTGCCCGTGGCCCACCTGGAGGCGGGGCTGCGGTCGTTCAACCGGCGGATGCCCGAAGAGCACAACCGGGTGCTCACCGACCACGCGGCCGATCTGCTCCTCGCGCCCACCGACGAGGCGATGAAGCACCTCACCCATGAGGGACTGGCCGAGCGCAGCGTCATGGTCGGCGACGTCATGACCGACGTCTGTCACCTGGTGCGGGACACGGTCGCCGGCACTCCCCTGGCGGAGGCTCTCGACGTGTCCGGGCTCGGTGAGGGCCTCGATCTGGAGCAGCCGTACCTGCTGGCCACGATCCACCGGCCCGACAACACCGACACGAAGGAGCGGCTCGGGGCCATCCTCGAGGCGTTGCGGGCCGCGCCGGCGCCGGTCGTGCTGCTGGCCCACCCGCGGCTGGTCGCGAAGGCGAAGGAGCACGGCCTGGACCTCGTGGGCGGCTCGTTGTACGGCACCTCTCCCCTGGCCTACCCGCAGATGGTGCGCGCGGTCATGGGCGCGGCGGGCGTCGTCACCGACTCCGGTGGCCTGCAGAAGGAGGCCTTCCTCCTCGGCACGCCGTGCACGACGATCCGCCCGGAGACCGAGTGGGTCGAGACCCTCGAGGGCGGCTGGAACATCCTCGACAACGACCTGACGCAGCTCGCCGACGTCGCGGTGCGCCAGGCTCCGACGTCCGAGCGCGGCACCCCCTACGGCGACGGCCACACCGCCGACCGCGTGGCGAAGGTCCTCCTGGAACGCGCCCGCTGACGACACCCCGGACTGCATCGCAGACTGCAGCGAAACGGTCGTCATCACGACCAGAACGCTGCCTTCTTCGATGCCGCCTGCGAAGGGCATCGCCGTTGTCGCGCAACGGCGCCCGCCACACCCGTGTATGCAACCGTTCTGCCCTCGACCGGCAGGGCAGGGCATCATCGAGTGATGGGGACTCCCGTACTCGTCCTGCACTCGGCCTACGGCCTGACCCGTGGCGTTCAGGCCGTCGTCGCCGCGCTGTCGGCGGACGGACGCGAGGTCGTGGCACCCGACTACTACCGCGGCCGGGTGTTCACCACCGAGGCCGACGGCATCGGATACCGGGACTCCATGGGGTATGACACCCTGCTGGACCGGGTCCGCGGTGACATCGCCGGACTCCCCGAGGACGTCTCGATGATCGGGTTCTCCCTCGGCGCCTCGTTCGCCCACCGGCTCGTCGCCGAGCGACCCCGCACGCGGCACCTGATCCTCCTCGGCAACACCAACCCGGTCCGCGAGGGTGCGTCGTGGCCCGGGATACCCGTGCAGATCCACCGGTTCGAGCACGACCACTGGGTGAAGCCCGAGCACGTCGTCCGGCTGCAGCAGGCCGTGGAGCTGTCCGGGGCGATGTTCGAGGACCACGTGCAGCCCGGCTCGGGACATCTGTTCACCGAACGGCACCTGCCCGAGTACGACGCCGACCTCGTCGATCTCACCGTCGCGCGGATCCGGGATTTCCTCGATTGGGCGTGAGTCCGGATGGCTGTGGATGACGACGCCACGCCACCCACACCGCGGACGACGATCGGTCCATGCCCCTGGACCCCACCCCGCGGAGCGACGACCATGAGCACTGTGACGACACTGCCCGTACGACACACCTGGACCGTCGATGACCTCGACACCATGCCTGACGACGGCAATCGGTACGAGCTCATCGACGGAACGCTCGTCGTGACGCCCGCACCCCTCCTGCGGCACCAGCGCGCCTCGGTGAGGCTCGCTTTCCTCCTCCAGCGCGCCTGCCCGCCGGACCTCGAGGTGTTCTGCGCCCCCTTCGACGTCCGGCTCGCCCCGGACACCGCCGTGCAGCCAGACCTGCTCGTCGCTCATCAGGACCGACTCACCCGACGCGGACTCGACGGGTCGCCACTGCTCGCCGTCGAGATCCTCTCGCCCAGTACCCGCCTGGTCGACCTCAACCTCAAGAAGGCGCGCTACGAGGTCGCCCGCTGCCCCTCGTACTGGGTCGTCGACCCCGGCACCGACGACGCCGCCGCCTCGATCACCGCCTGGGATCTCGACGGGGACACCTACACGCAGGTCGGTACCGTCCGAGGCGAGGAGTCCCTGACGCTCGCCGAGCCGTTCCCGGTCACCATCGTGCCCGCAGCCCTCGTCGAGACGCACAGACGCCGCTGAACCGACGCGGGGCACCCTGTGGATGACGCTGCGCCGAGACCACACTCAACGTCGATGATCGCCTCATGACCCTGGACCACGACGACGGGAACAGCGACCATGGGCACCATGACCACCCTGCCGACTCGACACACCTGGACCGTCGATGACCTCGACACCATGCCTGACGACGGCAACCGGTACGAACTGCTCGACGGGCTGCTCGTCGTGACACCCGCGCCGAGCCGGCGTCACCAGCGCATCTCGATGCGGCTGGGCAGCGCGTTACATGCTCTCTGCCCGGCCGGTTTGGAGGTCCTGGCCGCCCCCTTCGACGTCCGGCTCGCGCCCGACACCTCGCTGCAGCCCGATGTCCTCGTCGCCTCGATGGACGAGCTGACAGAGCGAGGCCTGCCGACCGCGCCCCTGCTCGCCGTGGAGATCCTTTCCCCCAGCACCCGCCTGTACGACCTCAACCTCAAGAAGGCGCGCTACGAGGAGGCGGGATGCGCCTCCTACTGGGTCGTCGATCCCGGCACCGATGCCACTCCGCCGAGCATCACGGCCTGGGACCTGCAGGACGGCCTGTTCGTCGAGGTCGGCGCGGCCGAGGGTGAGCAGACGCTGTCGGTGAGCCGCCCGTTCCCGATCACGCTCAGCCCGGCGGGCCTGGTCGGTGACCAGGCCCGCCGCGGGTGAGACGAAACGTCGGAATCAGAAGACCGGGCGGCCGCCGGTGACGCCGATCACCGTGCCGGAGACGTAACTGGCCTCCTCCGGGGAGGCGAGGAACACGTAGGCGCCCGCCATCTCCGACGGCTGGCCCGCTCGACCGAGCGGGGTGTTCGCGCCGAACGACTCGACCTTCTCCGGAAACCGCGTCGCCGGTTGCAGCGGCGTCCAGATCGGACCGGGCGCGACGGCGTTGACGCGGATGCCCTTCGGGCCCAGGTCCGCTGCCAGGTTGACCGTGAGGTTGTTGACGGCGGCCTTCGTGGCCGCGTAGTCGAGCAGCGACGTCGACGGATCGTAGGCCTGCACCGAACTCGTGTTGATGATCGAGGCGCCCTCGCCCAGGTGCGGCAAGGCCGCCCGGCTGAGCCACAGGATCGCGTTCAGGTTGGTGCGGAACGTGCGGTCCATCTCCTCCAGGTCCAGCCCTTCGAGACCCTCGCCACTGCGTTCCCAGTGGTATCCCGCGTTGTTGACGAGGATGTCCAGGCCGCCGAGACCCTCGACGGCCTCGCCGATCGACCGCACGCATTCCTCGTTCGTGCGCAGGTCGGCCGGCACGAGGACGGCGGTGCGTCCGGCCTCCTCGACCACGCGGGCGGTCTCCTCGGCGTCCACCTGCTCCTCGGGCAGGTAGCCGATCGCCACGTCGGCACCCTCACGGGCGTAGGCGATGGCCACGGCCCGACCGATCCCGGAGTCGGCGCCGGTGATGAACGCCTTCAACCCCTCCAGGCGCCCGCGGCCCCTCCACGTCTGCTCGCCGTGGTCGGGCACCGGGTCCATCTCGCCGGTGAGACCGGGTGGCGTCTGCTGTTGCGACGGAAAGATCTTGCCCTCCTCGTCGTCGCGGACGAGCTTCTCGGCGTTGCGTACCACGTCGGGCTTCTTCACGGATGCTCCTGAGTGCGTAGGGGATCGGCTCCACAGATCTCCGCCCACGCTACGGCCGGCCGGTCCGCGGCGCGCGTCGGCGAGTGCTCACCGCAGGCCCGGGGCGCCGCGCCGCGGGAGGGAGAAAATGCGGTGACTCCGGGGAGCGCACCGGCGATGCTTCGGAGATGACACACTCGAGCGCGGACCTCCTTGACGCCTACGACACCCAGCTCCGCGGCGACGCCGAGTTCGCCTCGGCCCTGCGGTGGGAGCGTGACGGGTCGGTCCTGCGCTCGACCTACGTCGGAGGTCGTGGGTTCGTCGTCCACGAGCTCGGTGCCCTCGCGGGACTCTCCCGCGCCGACCTCGATGCGCTCGTCGGCGAGACCCTCGCCCACTACCTCGCCGACTCCGAGGTGGTCGAGGTGGAGTGGAAGACCCGTGGTCACGACGAGGGCGACGCCGAGCTCGCCGCGGCGCTGATCGCGCACGGGTTCGTCGCCGGCGAGCGGGAATCGGTGATGATCGGCCGCGCCGTCGATCTCGCCGACGCACCGGCGCTGCCGGAGGGGATCACGCTGCGGCGCATCACGGACGAGGACGACGTGCGAGCCATGGCCGCCATGCAGGACGAGGTGTTCGGCGGCCCGCCGAGCACGTCGATGGCGGACGCGCTCCTGTACCGGTTGTCGCTCGGCACGGACGACATGGAGCTGTGGATCGCCGAGGCCGAGGGGACGATCGTGTCCGCGGGGCGGCTGGAACCGGTGCCGGACACCGAGTTCGCCGGCATCTGGGGTGGGGCGACCCGGCCACACTGGCGCCGCCGCGGCATCTACCGCGCGCTGACCGCCGCACGGGCACGTTCCGCGCTCGACCGGGGCAAGACGCTGATCCAGAGCGACTGCACGCCGTACTCCCGCCCCATCCTCGCGAGGTCGGGCTTCGTCGAGGTCACGACCACCACCCCGTACGAGTGGCACCGACCCTGACCCCAGGTGCGAGCCCCCGAGCGCCTCGAAACAGAGCGTCGCTCAGGTGAGGGTCTCGACGATGATCTTCTTGACGAGGTCGGCGTCGTTGTCGATCTCGGTGACGTGGCGCTCGGCGTCGGCCAGGTGGGCGAACGCCTCGGGGGTCTCCGGGTCGTGTCCGAGGGCCTCGCGGATGGTCTCGGCGAACTTGACCGGCAGGGCCGTCTCGAGGACGACCACCGGGGTGGCGACGTCGTCGCCGTCGAGGACGTCGAAGGCGACCTTCAGCGCGTCGGCCGTGTGCGGGTCGACGACGACCCCGAACTCCTTGTCCACGGCCGCGATGGTCGCGACGCGGTCGGCGTGGGTCGAACGGCCCGAGCGGAATCCGTACCGGGAGCGCGCCTGCGCCAAGGCCGGGACGTCCGACAGATCGAACCCCTCGCCCGTGCCCAGACCCGAGAACAACTCGGCGGTGCGGGCACCGTCACGCCCGAGCAGGTCGAACACGAACCGCTCGAAGTTGCTCGCCTTGGAGATGTCCATCGACGGGCTGGACGTCTCCTGCGTCTCGGCGCTTCTGCGCACCCGGTAGACGCCGGTGCGGAAGAACTCGTCGAGGACGTCGTTCTCGTTGGTGGCGACGACGAGGGCGTCGATCGGCACCCCCATCTGCTTGGCGACGTGGCCGGCGCAGACGTCGCCGAAGTTGCCGGTGGGCACCGAGAACGAGACCTGCTGGTCGTTGCGCTCGGTGCAGCGGATCCAGCACGCCACGTAGTAGACGACCTGGGCGAGCAGCCGCGCCCAGTTGATCGAGTTGACGGCGCCGAGCCGGTGCAACTCCTTGAACTCCAGGTCGGAGGCCACCTTCTTGACGATGTCCTGGCAGTCGTCGAACACCCCGTCGACGGCGAGGTTGACGACCTTGGGGTCGTCCACGCTGAACATCTGCGCCTGCTGGAACGGCGTCATCCGACCGAGCGGGCTGAGCATGAACACGTGGATCCGCGCCCGGCCCTTGAGCGCGAAGATCGCCGAGCTGCCGGTGTCGCCGCTGGTGGCGCCCAGCACGGCGAGACTCTGGTCGCGGCGGGCCAGCTCGTACTCGAAGAGCTCGCCGAGGAGTTGCATGGCCATGTCCTTGAACGCCGCCGTCGGGCCGTTCGACAGGTGCCCGAGGGCGAGGCGCTCGTCGAGCCGGGTGACCGGCACGATGTCCTCGGTGCGGAACTTCTCGGCCGTGTAGGCCCGGCGACAGATGCCGAGGAGGTCTTCGCTGTCGATGTCGTCGATGTAGAGGGACAGGATCGCGTGCGCGAGGGCAGCGTACCCCTTCTCTTCGAGCAGACGCCGCCACGACGTGAGGGTGGCGTCGTCGACCTGCGGGTAGGACTCCGGTAGATACAGACCGCCGTCGGGGGCGAGCCCGCCGATGAGGATGTCGCAGAACCGCTGGGAGGCGTCGCCGCTGGCGTCACGGGTGGAGAGATAGCGCACCCACCCAGGGTAGGCGGAGCGTCCCCGACAACCGGGAACCGTCCACCGGCGTCGCCCGCCCTCACCACCCGGATAGGCGAGGTGCGAAGAACAACACCGACGACATCGAGACGCCCCCATGGCCATGGTCGACCTCCTGACCTGCAGCGCTCAGAGAGCCCACGCCGTCGATGTTGTCCGTGTTGTTCTTCGTGTCGAGATCACCGCTGCACCACGACATATACCCCGCCGTCGTGCCGGAGCCGGGTGTGAAGTGCTCTCGGTCCCGACCGACAAGGCGACGTCGACCTTCCGCACCTGGTAGCACCGCACCCTCACGAGCTGAATCCTTCACGGACCGAACCTGCTATCACCGCAACCGGATACACGAACCGGCCGTCACCTCGGAGGAGGTGACGGCCGGTCGCCGATCTGGGCGGGGGCGCGGGTCAGGCGCGCCCGACGGTCCGGAACGTGACGCCCTCGAACCGGGCGGGGTCGAGGTGGTTGCGGCCGTCGATGACGACGGAGACGCCCGGGAGGTCGCTCGCCGACAGCTCCCGGTACTCCGCGTGATCGGCCTGCACGATGGCCACGTCGACGGCGTCACCGAGCCGGTAGGGGGTCCACCCGAACTTCGCCAGCTCGTCATCGGAGTACATGGGGTCGTGCACGACGACCGTCGCCCCCTGCGCCCGGAGCGCCTCGACGGTGGCGAAGACGCCGGAGAACGCCGTTTCCTTGACGCCGCCGCGGTAGGCGGCCCCCAGCACGGCGACCGTCTTGCCGGACAGGTCGCCGGCCGCGCCGGTGGCGACACCGACGGTGTAGGACGGCATGTCGGCGTTGGCCTCGCGGGCGGCGCGGACCACGGTGGCCTCCGGGTCGTTCCACAGGTACAGGCGCGGGTAGACCGGGATGCAGTGGCCGCCCACGGCGATGCCCGGGCGGTGGATGTGGCTGTACGGCTGGGAGTTGCTGGCCTCGATGACCTGGTAGACGTCGATGCCGTTGGCGGCGGCGAACCGGCCGAACTGGTTGGCCAGTCCGATGTTGACGTCGCGGTAGGTGGTCTCGGCGAGCTTGGCCATCTCGGCGGCCTCGGCCGAGCCGAGGTCCCAGACACCGTTGCCGCGGGTCAGGTCAGGCCGGTCGTCGAAGTCGAGGACGGCCTCGTAGAACTCGATGCCGCGGCGGGCGCCGGCTCCGCCGAGTCCGTCGAGCCCACCGATGAGCTTGGGGTACTTGCGCAGGTCGGCGAACACGCGGCCGGTGAGGACCCGCTCGGGGGAGAACACGAGGTGGAAGTCGCTGCCCTCGACCAGGCCCGACCCCTCCTCGAGCATCGGCTTCCACCGGGTGCGGGTGGTGCCCACGGGCAGGGTCGTCTCGTACGACACCAGGGTGTCCGGGCGCAGACCACGCGCGATGTCCTGGGTGGCCGACTCCATCCACCCGAAGTCGGGCTTTCCCTCGGCGTCGACGAACAGCGGCACGACGATGACCACGGCGTCGGACTCCGACACGGCGGCGGCGGTGTCCGTCGTGGCCTCGAGCAGACCGGCCTCGACGGCGGTGCTCAGCTTGGTCTGCAGGTCGGCCTCACCGGGGAAGGGCTCGTTGCCGGCGTTGACGGTCTCGACGACGGCCGGGTTGACGTCCGCGCCGAGGACGCGGTGCCCCTTGCCGGCGAACTGCACGGCGAGCGGGAGGCCGATCTTGCCCAGGCCCACGACGGTGATGTTCACGAGCGGTTCCTCACTTCCGGCGCTGCCGCCGACGGTTCGATGCTTCCTGGGCGATCTTAGGGCGTCGCGACCTCCGCGGCTCCGGTGCCCGGTCCCGACACCCCGGCGCCGAGAGTCTCCGCCAGCGCCTCGACGACGCGGGGGTCGTACTCGTGGCCGAGCCCGAGGTAGATCCGTTCGAGGGCCGCGTGGGCGTCCCCGGGAGGCAGGCCGCCGACCTCGCCGGTGCGCAGGTCGTCGTGGGCGTTGGCGACCTTGAGGATGCGGCTGCCCAGCGGGATCGTGCGCACGTGCGACACGTGGTGCTGATAGGGCAGGGACTGCGCCTCGATGAGGACGGACTCCGCGTCGAGGACGCCCGTCGCGCGGGCGATCGCCGCACCGACGGCGGCGATGTCCTCCTGGTCGGCGGGCGCGGCGAGGACGGTGGCCCCGGAGGGCACGGGCATGGCGAGCCGGACCTGCCCCAGGTCGTGCAGGAGCGCCGCACGCTCGATCTCGACGATCTCCCGGCGACCCAGATCGAGTTCGCGGGCGATCCGGACGGCGAGGCGCGCCACGCGGGCGGCGTGCCCGGGGCGGACCAGGCCCATCGCCTCGGGCATCCGGGACAAAGCGAGCACGCTCTGCCGCGAGTGGCCCCGCAGCTCCTCGTGGCGGCGGACGGCGATCTGGTTGAACGCCAGGGGCAGGAGCAGGACAGGCAGGGTCGCCAGGCCGAGGTAGGGCTGGGCGAGGGCGATGAGGACCGCCGTCGAGGCCGGCAGGAATCCGAGCAGAACGCTCTCGCGCAGCGCCGACAGGTGCGCCTCCCGCCGACTCTCCGTCTCACGGTCCGTGAACTCGGCCCGCAACGGCGCCTCCAGCAGGAGCACGAGATACACGAGGGCCAGCAGGAACACGGCGACGGCATTCCCCGGCTCCTGTCGCAGCAGGTCACCGATCTCGGAATCGTCCATCCGGCCGTGGACGAGGGTGGCGAGGATGGCGACGGAGACGACGCGCGGCAGGGCCCGCCCGACGACCGCGCTGAGGCCCACCGGAGACATCAGGCCCGAGAGGATCCCGCCTCCGATCAACCCGGCGGCCGAGACCCCCACCACCCAGCTCACACCGGGCGTCACCGGACCCGCCGGGAGCGCGTAGGTGATGCTCAACGCCAGCGCGGCGGTGTCCCCGACGTCGACCATGTGCGAGCTCTCGTCGCTCTCGTGCACCTGGAGGGTGGCGCCGAACAGGATCGCCGCGAAGTAGATGAGCAGCAGCAGCGTCCCGTCGGCCTGCGGCGCGCCGGCGGGTGAGGCACCGAGGGCCGCCAGAACCGCGAGGACCACACCTGCCGCGAAGAACACTCCGGTGACGGCCACCGCGGCCCGGTAGCGCATCATCTCGCCGCCCCACCGGAGCGCAGACGCCGGGCCCTCCCCAGACCCTGCCGCCGTCCGGTGGAGGCCCGCGACACCCCCGGCTCCGCAGCCACCGCCGACGCAGGCCGTGCCAGGGGCTCGGGCTGGGACTCGGTCTCGATCTCGAGCTCGGGTCCATCAGGTGGCGGACGGAGGGTGCGGGCGAAGGCGTCGACGACGGCCGGGTCGAACCTGGTCCCGGCCAGCGCCCGGATCTCCACGAGTGCCTCACAGGCCGGCCGGTCCGACCCGGAGCTCCGGACGGCGAGGTCCACGGCGTCGGCGACTGCGAGGATCCGCGCGTCCCGCGGAATCACCGATCCGGACAGGCCATCGGGGCCGCCCGAGCCGTCGAACCATTCCGCCTGGTGGCGGATCGCCTGCGCCGAGGCGTCGAGGAAGCCGATGAGGCCGACGACCTGGTGGGCGACCAGCGCCGCCGCCACGCTCTCCCGGGGTCGGCCCCCAGGCGCAGGGCGCGGGAGCACGGTTGCCGGGACCCGACGCCGTGCAGGCGCGCGGTGTACTGCAGCACCGACCGTTCCGCCGGGCGGAGCCCCATCTCGGCGGCGATGGCCGTCGCGTAGCCCACGACCCGATCCCCGTGGGCCAGCATGCCGTTGTCCCGACCCGCACCCGCCAGGGCGTCGATGATGCTCGCGCGGACCCGCCGCTCGTCCGACAACAACCCGTAGATGTGCCGAGCCATGACCAACGGCGCGATGACCAGCAGGATCGCGAGTGGACCGACCCCGGCCTGCGCCCAGAGCACGATGACGACGAACGCGACGACACCCCAGGCGAGGAACAGGGGCGAGGTCCACAACACCCCCGCCACGAGCCGGACCCGACTCGGGGCGGCGGCGTCCTTGCGCGTGACGACCAGCAGCACCGCCAGGTTGGTGAGGAGGAACGCGATGTCGGACAGGAGCAGGGGGCCGAGCACCGACGTGATGAGGACCTCGGGGCCGGGCGTGCCCGGGGTGTTCACGACGAGCCGCCCGTCGACGACGAAGGCGCCACCCACGGCGCCGTAGACCAGGGAGGCCACGGCCGCGGCGAGGCCGAACATCATGCCGTTGAAGGTCCAGGCCTGCCACCACCCCTGACGTGCGTCGAGGACCGCCGCACCGACACCGAGCAGGACCGCCCCGAGCGGCCCCACCAGCGGGATCGCAGCGAGGAGCACGACCGCGGTGAACGAGAAGGAGACGCGCTGCTGCGCGTGCCCGAACCGGAGGCCGGCGCTGGCCGCGGCCGCCACGAGCAGGACGGTGAACGCCGGGAAGTCCTCGATCCGCGCCTCACGGTAGGAGTCGGCCGCCCACGTGATGCAGACCGCGAGCACCGCCACCACCACGGTGAGGACGAGAACGGCAGGACGCCCGCCACGGCCGGGGCCGGGACGGGCGTCCTGAATGCCTACCGCCGTCGTCGACCCGGGGCCCGCGGACTGCGGTCCGAGCCGATCTTGTTGCGGCGGCTGTCGATTCATCCCTCGATGGTAGACGAGGGTCAGGGTTTTTTCAGGAGGGGAACCACCGTCAGAAGGACGGGGTCCACCACCAGCAGCGGGCAGCGGTCATCGGAATCAACTCCATGTGGTGAGGCCCACCGCCGCACCTCTCCCCCAGGGACAGATCGGTAACTGACCGGAGCGGCCGGCGGGCAATGAATATCGAGGAATAGCAATGAAGTTCCGACCCCCATCGGCTTTCAATGCGCCTTCAATATATCCACCTTCGGACGCCCGACAAGACACGTTTCGGGCGACTTTGCCCATTCTTTGCTCCTTTTACGCTAATATGACAAATGGTCGAACGTCCGAATTGGACAGCAGGCAGGACCGACCACGCAGATCAATACCGGAGGCCTCACCCCGTGACGCGCTCGACTCGCCGGAACTCGACCGACTCGCCGGTCGCAGGCACCACACACACACGGGAGCCCCGCGGCGGCTTGGGACCAGGCGGGCGCCTGTGGGAGGATACAGCCGAGGCACGAAACTGCCAACGAAGGAGCACACATGAGCAAGCGAGCCCGTAAGCGTCGCTCCCGCAAGGGAAACAAGGCCAACCACGGCAAGAAGCCCAACGCCTGAGCCTGACGCAGTCAACGCCGGAGGGCCCCCACCGATCGATCGGTAGGGGCCCTCCGGCGCGTGCCGGCAACGGTTCAGCCGCGGGAGTCCTCCGAGCGGACCTCGACGGTGACCGTCGTGATGCGCGCGAGGATCTGCATGCGCAACGTGGTCGGCGCCGGCTCACACGCACACGACCGACGCACCAGCGCCTTCAGCACCAGGTCACGTTCGTACTCGCTCATGCAGGTGCCGCACTCGGCCAGATGCGCCCGGATACGGCCGCAGTCGACCTCTTCCATCTCGGCGTCGATGTACTCGTAGACCCGCAAGCGGAACTCCGAGCAGTCGGTGGGGCGGACGGGCTCGGCACTCACGACCCCACCCCCGTGTACCCGCGCTCGATCGCGTAATCGGTGAGGAGCTCACGCAACTGACGTCGCCCCCGGTGCAGCCTGGACATCACCGTGCCGATCGGCGTGTCCATGATCTCGGCGATCTCCTTGTAGGCGAAGCCCTCGACATCGGCCAGGTACACCGCCAGCCGGAAGTCCTCACCCAGAGACGCCAGCGCCCGGATCACATCACTGTCCGGCAGATGATCCAGGGCCTCCACCTCGGCCGAACGCAGACCCGTGGACGTGTGCGACTCCGCACGAGCCAACTGGTAGTCCTCGACCTCCGCCGCGTCGGACTGCTGAGGCTGACGCTGCTTCTTGCGATACGAGTTGATGTAGGTGTTCGTGAGGATGCGGTACAGCCACGCCTTGAGGTTGGTCCCCGGCTTGTACTGATGGAACGCCGCGAACGCCTTCGCATACGTCTCCTGCACCAGATCCTCGGCATCCGCCGGATTACGCGTCGTCCGCAACGCCGCGCTGTACAACTGATCCAGGTACGGCATCGCGTCACGCTCGAAACGCGCCGCACGATCCGCGGACGACTCACTCGCCACATCGACGATCAGCTCGTCGGACTCCGAGGAGTCTGCGGCTCTGACAGGACTCTTCTCACCGGGTTCGGGCGCAGGGCGCGAAGCCGGCGGTGCAGGCGACTGGTTCATCACCTTCCAGGGTAGTGCCCCGATCGGGATGCCGCTCGCGCTCTCCCCGCCGGCGACCCCGACGCGTGAGGGCTGGAAGCGGTCGGTCATCACCAGCACGCTGTTCTCCTTCGGGCCAACTCGCGGACAGCAGCGTCAACGACAACCGGTGACGCCCGCATTCCCACACGCACGGGGGCTCCGCCCACGCACGGGGGCTCCGCCCCCGTGTGCCCCCGACTGCATCGACGCGACTACGTCGCGACGCCCCCCGTTCCGCACGTTCAGGCTCACTACGCACGGGGGCTCCGCCCCCGTGTACCCCCGGAACTGCACTGACACGGCTGGCGCCGCGGCGTACCTCCGTTCCGCACGTTCAGGCTCGCTGCGCTCGCGAACGTGCGGGCCTCAGCCGACGATCTCCCCCGTGGCCGGGTCGAGGACTCCCTGCAGTTCCTCCGGTGGGGCGGGCTCGAGCAGACCCGCCCCGTTCACCCGCGACGACCCGACCGCGCGACCCACCGGGTAGGCGTCGAACCTGCCCGGCGTGGCGAACGCCAACAACGCCGCCACCTCGTCGGGGTCGTCCGTGCCCGGACCGAGCCATCGCCCCCAGTCCTCCGGCTCGAGGACGAGCGGCTGACGGTCGTGGATGCGGTCCAGGCCCGGCTCGGCAGCGGTCGTGACGATCGTGACCGTCGTCAACCACGACACCGGGTCGGCCGGATCGAGCGAGGGGTCCTTCCAGAACTCGTACAACCCCGCCAGAGCCACCGGCGCGCCGTCGGCCCGGTGGATGAAGAACGGCTGCTTGCGGGGCTTGCCGTCGAGCTTCACGGTCGGGCTCTTCTGCCACTCGTACCATCCGTCGGCGGGGACGATCGCCCGACGGGCCAACGCCGCCTTGCGGAACGCCGGCTTGTCCAACACGGTCTCGGCACGGGCATTGGTCATCCGTGCCCCCACCGACGGGTCCTTGGCCCACGACGGCACGAGCCCCCAGGTGAGCAGACGCAGCTGACGCACCGGGTCCCTGCTGCCGTCGCCATCACCGGCTCCCCCGTCGCCGTTCTTCGGCACACGCTCGAGCACCACCCGCACGTTCTTGCTGGGTGCCACGTTGTGATCGGGGCTCCCGGCCGGCGGGTCCTGCGGGGACTTCAGCACGGAGCGCACCGGCTCACCGGTGCGGTCCAGGACGACGTCGAACTCCTCCACCAGGTCGTCGTTGCCCGCCGACGCCGCGTACCGACCGCACATCCGGCCCTCCTCGTGTTCTCACGTCGCCCCCACCGGTCGACGCCTCGATGCGCCCGCCCGCCCGGCTGTGCACCGGACCCACCGGACCCTCTCCAGGACGGTAGCCCGGCAGCCCCGCGGCCGACACCGCACGGCACGTGTCGGTCATGCCGACTACGGTAGGAGCGGGTCCCCGTCGAGGTCGGGGTCCGTCGACCCGACAACAAGGAGCACCGATGATCCGTCGACTCGCCCGTCCCATGCTCGCCGCCATCTTCGTCAGCGGGGGCCTCGACGCCCTTCGCCACCCGGGCGGTCGCGTCGAGGTCGCGGCCCCGGTGGCCGAGAAGGTCGCCGACCTGACGGGGGCTCCGAACGACCCCGAGATGCTGGTCCGCGCCAACGGCGCCCTCATGGCCGTCTCCGGCCTGATGCTGGCCACCGGCCGGATGCCGCGCCTGGCCGGCACGGTCCTCGCCGCCTCCCTCGTCCCCACCACGGTGGTCGGCCACGCCTTCTGGAAGGAGGAGGAGGCCGGAGCGCGCACGATGCAGCGCATCCAGTTCTTCAAGAACCTCGGCCTCCTCGGCGGCGTCATGCTCGCCGCCGTCGACACGGCCGGAAAGCCCGGGATCGCCTGGCGGGCCCAGAACGCGGCCAAGGTCGCCAAGCGCGAGGCCCGCCTGGCCAAGGCGCAGGCCAAGCTCGCCATCCACTGAGCACCGAGGACGCGCTCCAGGTGATCCCGGATCCCGTGCTGTGGCACGCACCGTCGACGTCGACCCCGGTCGACGCGACGGTGCGGCTGCCGGGCAGCAAGTCCCTGACCAATCGCTACCTCGTGCTGGCTGCCCTCGCCGAGGGGCCCTCACGACTGCGGTCCCCGCTGCGCAGCCGCGACACCGAGCTCATGGCGGGCGCGTTGCGCTCCCTGGGAGCCGAGATCGTCGAGGTCGACGACGACTGGATCGTCACGCCGGGGGTCGTCCGCGGTGACGTCGACATCGACTGTGGCCTGGCCGGCACCGTGATGCGGTTCCTGCCGCCGGTGGCCGCGCTCGCCGACGGCCCCGTCCGGTTCGACGGCGACGAGGGCACGCCGGCGGCCCATGGCCACCGGCCTCGACGCGCTGCGCGTCCTGGGTGTCACCGTCGAGGACTCCGCGCAGGCACCCGGCCTCCTGCCGTTCACGGTCCACGGCCGCGGCGCCGTCGCCGGTGGCCTGGTCGAGATGGACGCCTCCGAGAGCTCCCAGTTCATCTCCGGGCTGCTGCTGGCGGGAGCGCGCTTCACCGCCGGCATCACGGTCGTCCACGACGGCAAGCCGGTTCCGAGCGAGCCGCACCTCGTCATGACCGTCGAGGCCTTGCGCGACGCCGGGGTGGCCGTCGACGACGGCGACTCCAACACCTGGCGCGTGGAGCCCGGGCCGATCCATCCTCTCGACGTGGTCGTCGAGCCCGACCTGTCCAACGCCGCGGCCTTCCTCGCCGCCGCGATGGTCACGGGCGGCCGTGTGCACGTACCTGATTGGCCGCACCACACGACCCAGGCCGGCGACGGCATCCGCGACATCTTCGACGCGATGGGCGGCGAGGTCACCCTCACCCGCGAGGGTCTGACGGTGACCGGTCCCGACCGGCCCCACGGGCTCGACGTCGACCTGCACGACGTCGGCGAACTGACCCCCGTCGTCGCGGCGGTGGCCGCCTTCGCCGACTCGCCCAGTTGGTTGCGGGGCGTCGAGCACCTGCGCGGACACGAGACCGACCGGCTGAGCGCCCTGGCCCACGAGATCGGGGCGGTGGGTGGCCGGGTCGAGATCCTCGACGACGGCCTGCACATCCGGCCCGGGGAGTTCCGGCCCGCGACCCTGCAGACCTACGCCGACCACCGCATGGGCATGGCCGCCGCGGTGCTCGCCCTCGGCACGCCGGGTGTCCTCGTGGAGGACATCGCCACGACCGGCAAGACCCTGCCCGCGTTCGCCGACATGTGGGAGTCGATGGTGGGCGGACCCGACACCGGCAGCCGCGGGTGAGCCGCCTCGCGAACCGCTACGACGAGAGCGACGTCCGGGTCCGGCCCGGTCGCCGGGGATCCCGCCCGCGCACCAAGGAGCGACCCCGGCACGAGGACGCGGTGATCGGCACCGTCGTCACCGTCGACCGCGGCCGGTACACCGTGCGCGTCGAGGACCACACGGTCATCGCCATGCGGGCGCGCGAGCTGGGGCGCAAGGCCGCCGTCGTCGGTGACGACGTCGCGCTCGTCGGCGACCTGCGCGGCGGGCCGGACCGGCTCGCACGCATCGTGCGGATCGAACCCCGCCGGTCGGTGCTGCGCCGCACGGCCGACGACACCGATCCGGTCGAGCGGGTCATCGTCGCCAACGCCGACCAGCTCGTCGTCGTCACGGCCCTCGCCGATCCCGAGCCGCGGCCGCGGATGATCGACCGGTGCCTGGTGGCCGCCTACGACGCCGGGCTCGATCCGCTGCTCGTGCTCACCAAGGCCGACCGCATCGACCTCGACGACCCTCCCGCGCTGCTCGCGGCCTACACCGCGCTCGAGGTGCCCATGGTCGTCACGTCGTTCACGGGTGAGCCCGTCGACGGCATCCAGCAGATCGGGGCGGTCGAGCAGGTCCGGGAGTACCTGTCGGGTCGGGTCAGCGTCCTCGTCGGTCACTCCGGGGTGGGCAAGTCGACCCTGGTCAACGCCCTCGTGCCCGACGCCGACCGCGCCACCGGGCACGTCAACGACGTCACCGGCCGTGGTCGCCACACGTCGACCTCCGCGATCGCCCTCGAGCTGCCGCCCGACGAGGCCGGAACCCGTGGATGGATCGTCGACACCCCCGGCGTCCGGTCCTTCGGGCTGGCCCACATCGACATCGACCGCATCGTCACCCACTTCCCCGACATGGCGGGTGGCCTCGAAGACTGCCCGCGTGGGTGCACGCACGACGACGACGCGCCGGAGTGCGGCCTGGACGCGTGGGTCGAGGGCGGACACGCCGGGGCGGCCGGTCGGGCGCGGCTCGACTCGTTGCGCCGCCTGCTGCACGCCCGCGGCGACACCTCGCACGGCGCGCACAACCGCTGAGGCCAAACCTCCGCCGATCGCGCCGGGGTGCCATCATCAAGGGATGGCTCAGAAGAAGAAGATGAAGAAGTCCGTGTACGAGGCCGAGCTCCTGCGTCTGCAGCAGGAACTCGTCGAGATGCAGCAGTGGATCAAGGAGAGCGGGCAGCGTCTCGTCATCGTCTTCGAGGGCCGCGACGCCGCGGGCAAGGGCGGCGCCATCAAGCGGGTCACCGAATACCTCAACCCGCGCACCGCGCAGATCGTCGCCCTCCCGGCTCCGACCGAGCGGCAGCAGACCCAGTGGTACTTCCAGCGTTACGTCGAGCAACTGCCCGCCGCCGGTGAGATCCGTCTGTTCGACCGGTCCTGGTACAACCGCGCCGGCGTCGAACGCGTCATGGGGTATTGCACCTCCGAGCAGTACCGCCGGTTCCTGCGCCAATGCCCGATCTTCGAGCGCATGCTCATCGAGGACGGAATCATGCTGCGCAAGTACTGGTTCTCCGTCAGCGACGCCGAACAGGTCAAGCGTTTCGAGTCCCGGCTCACCGATCCGATGCGGCGCTGGAAGCTCTCCCCCACCGATCTGGAATCCCTCACCCGGTGGGAGGACTACAGCCGCGCCAAGGACGACATGTTCGTCCACACCGACATCCCCGAGGCGCGGTGGAACGTCGTCGAGAGCAACGACAAGCGTGCGGCGCGCATCAACATGATCGCCCACCTGCTGGATTCGGTGCCCTACGAGCAGGTCGACCAGCCCAAGCTCAAGCTGCCCAAGCGTCCGGCGTCGACGGGGTACCGCCGCACCGACCGTTCCCTGCAGCTCGAGGTGCCCGACCACGCCTCCACCGTCGGCGACGACTCCATCCCCTCGCCCTACACCGACCCCGAGGACTGAGCACGGATCGGCGGGACACGCGCCGCGGGCGCCGATCCCTGCCCCCTCCAGGTCCTTTCGGGCGATAGCGTGGAGTCGTGCCCGACTACAACGACGACCTCCGCCTCGCCCATGTCCTCGCCGACTCCGTCGAACGCGTCACGATGGGGCGCTATCAGGCCGAGGATCTCGTGGTCGAGTCCAAGCCCGATCTGACGCCCGTCAGCGACGCCGACCGGGACGCCGAGGAGCTGATCCGCAGCCAGCTCAAGCGGGCGCGTTCGCGCGACGCCGTCCAGGGTGAGGAGGGCGGCACCACCGGGCACGGCAGCCGCAAGTGGATCGTCGATCCCATCGACGGCACGAAGAACTACGTCCGCGGAGTCCCCGTGTGGGCCACTCTCATGGCGCTGGTGGAGGACGACGAGGTCGTCGTCGGTCTGGTGTCGGCGCCGGCGCTCAACCGCCGCTGGTGGGCGGCGCGGGGCACGGGCGCCTGGACGGGCCGCTCGCTCGCGGGCGCACGGCGCATGAAGGTGTCCTCGGTCTCGAGCCTGACCGATGCCTCGTTGTCCTACTCCGAGCTGACCGAATGGCGTGCGGCGGGCCTGCACGAGCAGTTCCTCGGCCTCACCGACGACGTGTGGCGCACCCGCGCCTACGGCGATTTCTGGTCCTACATGATGGTGGCCGAGGGCGGTGTCGACATCGCCTGCGAGCCCTCGCTCGAGGTGCACGACATGGCCGCTCTCGTGCCGATCGTCACCGAGGCCGGTGGCCGCTTCTCCTCCCTGCAGGGTGAGGGCGGGCCGTGGGGCGCAGGCGCCCTGGCCACCAACGGGCTGCTGCACGACCAGGTCCTCGACCGCCTTCGGGCGACGGACTCCGCCGCCTCCTGACCGCTCACCCCCGCCTCACCCCCGCGGCAGCGAGGCGGACGTGAGGTGTCAGGAGACGACGGACACGGGGTGGCCGAGCGCCTCGAGCGGACCGACGATCCGGTCGGCGTCACCGACGATCACGACGGTCCGCCGCCGGTCGATGTGATCGACGTAGGCCTGTGAGACGCGCTCGGCCGACAGGGCCAGGGTGTCGGCGAGCACCTGCGTGGTGTGGGCGGTGCCCAGTCCGTCGAAGGCCCGCGCGGCGGCCTCCGCGGCCACCGCGTCGGCGGTGGCGTATCGGCCGGGAGCGGTCAGGGCGAGGAAGTCGACGCCGGCGGAGGTCTCCTCCGCGGTGAACCCCTGCGCGGCGTCATCGAGGATCCCGAGGGTGAGTTCGAGTGCCTCGGCGGTGACCTCGGTGCGGACCGATCCCGAGGCGATGAACAACCCACCGGAGGTGCGCGGCCGGGACACGGCACGCATGCCGTAGGTGTATCCCTTCTCCTCGCGCAGCACCGCGTCCAGGCGGGCGTTCGGAGATCCGCCGAGGAGGTAGGCGAGCACGGGGAACGGCGCCCAGCCGCCCGGGACGCGGCGATCGGGTCCGGCGCAGCCGAGATACAGCTCGCTCTGCACGCTGCCAGGCCGGTCGACCACGACGATGCGCGCGGCGTCCGTGGCGCGGCGCAGCGGCTCGGGCTCGCCCTGCGCACCCGGGCCGGACCAACCGGCGAACGCCGAGTCCACCAGACGGCTGACCGGGAGTCCCCGCAGGTCACCGGCGACGACGACGGTCGACCCGCGCGGTGAGAGACGTGCGTGATGGGCGCGGACGTCCTCGGACGTCAGGGCCGCCACGGTCTCGCGCGAACCCGCCGTGGGCCGCGAGGCTCGGGTGCCGTCGGCGTAGAACGTGGCCGCGAACTCGCGGGCCGCACGCATGCCGGGGTTGGCGTCCTCCTGGTCGATCTCGGCCAGGCGCGTCCGGACATGACGTCGCACCTCCGCCTCGCCGAAGCGCGGCCGGGTCACGACGTCCACCGCGAGCTCCAGCGCCTCGGCCAGGCGCCGCGACGGGACGTCGAGGTCGACGGCCAGACCCCGCTCGCCGACGCCGGCGTGCATGGCCACACCGGTGCGTTCGAGGAGTTCGACCATCTCCTCGGCGTCGTGCTCGCCCGCCCCCTCGTCCAGGGTGCGTGCCATGATCGAGCCCACCCCTCGAGGTGCACCGGTTCGGAATCCAGCGGCAACGGGGAGACGATCTGCACCGACACCACGTGCTGACCGGGGATGTCGAAGGTCAGCAGGTCGGCGCCACATCCGAGGTCGTGCCGCTGCGGCTCGGGAAAGGTCCACGGGCCGGGGCGAGGGATGACGGGTCGGGTGCTCATGCCTGGCCTCCTGCGTAGGCGACGACGGCTCGATGCTCAGGCCGCAACCACGCGCGCGCGGCCTCCTGGACGTGGTCCGCGGACAGCGCGTCCAGCCGGTCGAGGTAGGTGTTGATGCCGCCGGGGTCGGCGTAGAGGGTCGTGAGTCGCCCGATCTGGTCGGCGCGGTGCTCGACGTCGCCGAGGGTCGAGAGCCACTCGCGTTCGTTCTGGGCCGAGGCGGCCTGCATCTCCACATCGGTGGGCCCGGTGGCCGCGAGGTCCTCGAGCTCGGCGACCACGGCGTCCTCGAGTTCGTCCAAGGACACCCCGTCGACGGGCTGAGCGGCGAGGAATCCCAGCGAGACCCCGTCGGCGAGGCCGAGCGCGGCGCTCGAGGCGAAGGTCGCGATCTCACGGCCGCGGACGAGTCGCTTCTCCAGGCGGGAGATCGCGGTCCCACCGAGGATCTCCATGGCCAGGGAGGCCGCGTCGAAGTCGGTCGTGTGGTCCTGCGGGAGGCGGAAGCCCAGGTAGAGGCGGGGTGCGGGGACCTCCTGGTCGACCTCGACCCTGCTCGCCTCCCCCGGCGCCAGGGGCGGGGTCGAGGCCGGGGGCACGTCCGCGCCCGGGGTCAGCGGACCGAAATACCGCTCTGCCGCGGCGAATCCGTCGTCGGGCGAGACGTCTCCGCACAGGGTGAGCACCGTGTTGCCCGGGTGGTAGTAGCGCCGGAAGAAGGCGTGCACGTCCTCCACGGTCGCAGCGTCGAGATCCTCCATCGACCCGATCGTCGGGTGGTGGTAGGGGTGGCCGACCGGGAAGACGCTCGCGTAGAGGTGGTGCAGCGCCTCGCCGTACGGCTGGTTGTCGTAGCGCTGACGCTTCTCCTCCTTGACCACGTCGCGCTGGTTGTCGAGGTTCTCCTGATTGACGGCGTCCAGGAGATACCCGTGCCGGTCCGCCTCGAGCCACAACGCGAGGTCGAGCGCGCTCGAGGGCAGCGTCTCGAAGTAGTTGGTGCGGTCGAACCACGTCGTCGCGTTGAGCCGCCCGCCGGCACCCATCAACGCCGAGAAGTGTTCTCCGCTCGCGACATTGCGCGACCCCTGGAACATCAGGTGCTCGAAGAGGTGGGCGAATCCGGTCCTTCCCTGCTGTTCGTGGCGGGACCCCACGCCCACCCACAGGTTGACCGCCACCACCGGCGCGGCGTGGTCCTCACTGACGACGACGCGCAGCCCGTTGGGCAGCGTCGTCTCCTCGATCGGGTAGTCCAACGGCATCACCCCAGCGTACGGTCCCGGCGCGGGTGAGCCGGACTCACTCCTCCTCGGGTGCGCCGGGGAACAGGCGACGCGCGCCGGGCGCGGACCCGCCGCCGAGGGTGTCCTGCGGGTTGTAGAGGGCGCACTGACGCATCGACAGGCATCCGCAGCCGACGCAGTACTCGAGGCTGTCGCGCACCTTCTGCAGCTCGAGGATCCTCGCGTCCAGCAGCGGGGCCCACCGCTTGGAGATGGTCCGCCACTGGGTGCGCGTCGGCGCGTCGTGGGGGTCGAGCCCGCCGAACGAGGCGCGGATCTCCTCCAGCGACAACCCGACTCGCTGACCGGCCCGGATGACGGCGAGGCGGCGCAGCACGGCCCGGTGGAAGGTGCGGTGCCCGCCCGGCGTGCGTTCGGCGGCGATGAGCCCGAGGCTCTCGTAGTGACGCAACGCCGACACCGCGACACCGCTGCGGGCTGCGACGTCGCCGATCGCCATCGGGTCCGTGCGCCGGATCGGGTCCGCAGGTCGGCTCATGGGGTTGACCTCAAGTCCACTTCACATCGTCCACTGGCGTCATGATCGCACCCGGCACCTATGACGAGGCCCTCGAGCGCTACCACGCCACCGGCCCCGAGTTCGACGGCCATCTGACCAACCACGGCCCGATGGTCGTCGAGGCGCTCGCCCGCCGCGGCGAGGGCGACCGCATCCACGCCTGGACCGACGCCTACTCCCAGCGCCTCGACGACCTGCCACGCGGCGTCGACCCGATCCGCCCGGAGGCGTGGCGTGACCCCCTCGGCGACGCCACCCGCTCCCGTGACTGGATCGGTCTCATGCTCACGCAGGTCCGCGAACAGCCGTGGAACGAGGTCCTCACGACGTGGTGGCCGCGACTCCTGCCCGGCATCGCCGCCGGGGCCACGCACGGCGTCATCCGTGTCGGTCACGCCGTGCAGGCGCTGACGGAGCACGAGACGGGGCCGCGCCTGGACGAACTGGCCCACGCGCTGGCGTACTGGGCGGCGCGGTGGGAGCCGGTGCCCACCAGCGTTCCGTTCGGCGATCTGACGACCGAGGCTGCCCTCGCCGGAGTCCCCCGGTGCCCGAGCAGGAAGACCGCATCCGCACCCGGCTGGCGCAACTGCCGACCACGCCGGGGTGGATCGAGGCGGTCGGTGCCTGGGGCCCGCCGGCAGAGCCGCTCGACGCGCTGGAGGCCGTCGTCGACGCCGCAGTCGCCCGTTACGCGCGAGGGGCGCACGGACAGCCGACGATGCTCGTCCACGCGGCCACGGCACCCGCGGCGGTCGCCCGGGTGCTGCCGCACCTCCCGACATCACTGCACGAACAGTCGGTCAGGGCTGCGTGGGCCGCCACGTGTGCGGTCGTCGCGGCCTATCGGGCGACCGGCGACCTCCCCGACACGGCACTGGAGGGGCGGACGGCCGACGACCTGTGGCAGGCGGCCCTCGCGCACGGCGGAGAGCACGTCATCAAGCTCGCCGACACCGCGCTGGCCTCAGCCGCGCGCACCGGAAACGACGACGGCCTGCACGCGACCGCACGAGCCCTGGAACTCGACGCCTGACCGCCACCGGATGCCCCTCGCGGATCGGGCAACGTCACCAGGTGTCTGCTGAAACCACCTAGGCCCACCTAGGAGACTGCTGAACAACCGGTCATCTGGCGGCGTGGGTGGCGGGCGGATCGCCGCCAAGGCCGTCGAGCGGAGAGTTTGAGTCAGCACTCTGGGTGCGACAACGGGGTCGTTCCGCCCGCCGTGGGCCATCCTGCGCGGCTCTGCAGCCGCGTGCAAGGGGCGGATTGAGCCCGCGAGGGCCCCGTCAGGCCAGGGCCCAGGCTCCGTCGATCATCGTGAGACCCATGGCGCGGAGTCGACGCAGGTTGAGGGCGGCGACGCGGTGGTGGAGCCAGTTGTTGTTCTTCTCGACGCCTCGGTATGGGACGCGTCGGGCGCCGCGGGTGAGCCAGGCGATCGAGCGTTCGACCATCGGTCGGTGCTGCCGATAGTGGGCCTGGAAGCCGTCATCGGCGGCTCGTTTGCGGTGTTCGCGTTGCAGTTGGTGGTGTTCGCCGATCAACACCGTGCGCCCGCTTGCCGAAGTGGTGCATCGCTGTCGTAGCGGGCAGCCGCGACAGGCGGCACCGAAGGTGACGGTACCCTTCGCGGACCGCTTCCTGGTGATGCCCGCCGGGCAGGTCAGGGCGTCGGCGTCGTAGCGGAAGTCATCGAGGGTGAATCCGCCTTCGACCGTGGGGCGCAGCGGCCACGGTTTGAGCAGCGGTAGCCACTTCTTGCCGTCCAGGGTGTGGAGCATGTCGCCGGTGGCGTAGGCCGAGTCCCCGAGCACCTCGACCTGCTGGTCGGTTGCCAGGGTCGAGTCGGCAGTGACCAGTTCGGCACCAACGGTGGCATCGGAGTTGGCCGGGCCGTTGGTCTTGGTCAACGCACACACGGTGGTCAACCCGGTATCGGGCTCCACCACGACGTGGGCCTTGAACCCGTCCTGGCGTCGTTTCCGGGTCTTGTGGGCGTGTCGGGTGTCGGGTGTCGGGGTCGACGGTCGAGATCACCCGATCCGGCGCCGTCTTCCGGGCGATGCGCCACCGGCCGTCGGTGCCATCGGAGTCCTCGGTCGGCTCCACGTCCTGGCCCGCGACCAGCGCCAGCAGCGCGACCGCATCAGCCGGCTTCCCGCCCGTCTTGGTGATGGCCTCGACATCCAGCACAGCGAGCAGGGCGAGTGCGTCGCCGACCAGCGCGGACACCAGCCCTTCACGAGCAGCCGGGTCGTCCCACGCGATCGGCGGCTTCCCGGTCAAGTGGTAGTCCTGTCCGGTCAACACAACCAGGCGGGTGCAGTGCTCGGTGATCAGGCCCTTGGCGCCAGGAACCTCACGACCCACGCGGCGGATCTGCGCGATCAGCTGCGTCACGGTGTCCTGCCGGGCGACCGCGTCGTCGAGGATCGTGGAATCCAGCGCCCGACGCTGCTTCCCTGCCACCGCCCCGGTTTCGGTGATCACCTCGCGGACCACCTCGAAGATCCGCTGCGGCCGGTTGCTCGCGGCCAGCCGGCGACGCCAGTAGGTCAGCGTCGACGGGTCGAAACCCGGCTTGTCGATCGCGTACCCGCACGCGGCCTTCCACCGCAGGTCGAAGGTCAAGGCGTCGACGGCTTCGCGGTCCGAATGGCCGTAGAGCGCTTGGAGCACGATGACCGAGGCAATCACCTCGCCCGGGATCGAGGGCCGACCGCGGCCGGTCGGGAACAGGTCGGCGAACAACTCGCTCGGGAACAACCGGTCCCGATGCTCGGCCAACAACGCGAACACGCTGCCCGGCTCGAGCAGATGACCAGCCACTGACTCAACATCCAGCAGCTCACGCTGCCGATCGGCCTCACCCTGCATGACCTCAGAATTTCAGGTCAGCCCGAGGACCTCGGGAGGCGCGCCATTGTTCAGCAGTCTCCTAGGCCTGGTCGTCGATCCATTTCTGACGGTCAGGGGCCTCGGCGCCGATCGTCGTGGAGTCGCCGTGCCCGGTGAGGACGAGGGTCTCCCCCGGCAGGGTCAGCAGCCGGTCGGTGACCGAGGCGACGATCGTGTCGAAGTCGCTGAACGACCGGCCGGTCGCGCCGGGGCCACCCTGGAACAGGGTGTCACCGCTGAACAGCACGGCCAGTTCGGGACTGTGCAGGCACACCGAGCCCGGGGCGTGACCGGGCGTGTGGAGGACGGTGAGGCGCGCGCCGGCGACCTCGATCGTCTGGCCCTCGGTCAGCGTGGCGTCGGGCTCCTCCTCGGGGAACACCGCGTCCCACAGCATGCGGTCGTCGGGGTGGATCCAGCGGGGGCGCCCGTCGCCTCGCTCAGCTCCTTGCTGGCGTTGATGTGGTCGTTGTGACCGTGGGTGAGCACGATGGCGCGCACCGTGCGCCCGTCGATGGCCTCGATGATGGGCTCGGCCTCGTGGGCCGCGTCGATGACGACGACCTCCTCGTCGTCGCCGAGGAGCCAGATGTTGTTGTCGACCTCCCACTCGCCCCCGTCCAGGGCGAAGGTGCCGGTCGTGATGACGCGTTCGACGCGCACGCCGTCGATCGATCCCGGCGTCGTGACGATCTCCGAGGCGCTCACAGGACCACCACCGACCGCAGAACGGTGCCTTCGTGCATCTTGGCGAACGCTCCTTCCACCGCATCGAGGTCGATGCGCTCGCTGACGAACTTCTCCAAGTCCAGGCGGCCCTGTCGGTACAGCTCCACGAGCATCGGGAAGTCGCGGTTGGGCAGGCAATCGCCGTACCAACTGCTCTTCAACGCCCCGCCACGGCCGAAGATCTCGATGAGGGGCAGGGTGACCTCGAGGTCGGGCGTCGGGACGCCGACGAGGACCACACGCCCGGCGAGATCGCGGGCGTAGAACGCCTGCTCGTAGGTCTCGGGGCGTCCGACGGCCTCGACGACGACGTCGGCGCCGAATCCGCCGGTCAGCTCGCGGATCTTCTCGACCGGGTCCTCCTCGCGGGAGTTGATCGTGTGGGTGGCGCCGAACTCCTTGGCCCACGAGAGCTTTCGGTCGTCGACGTCGACGGCGATGATGGTCGTCGCACCGACGACGCGGGCTCCGGCGATGGCCGCGTTGCCCACTCCCCCGCACCCGAAGACGGCGATCGACTCACCGCGCTGGATTCCGCCGGTGTTGACGGCGGCACCGAAGCCGGCCATCACGCCGCATCCGAGGAGGCCGACGGCGGCCGGGTCGGCCTGCGCGACCTTGGTGCACTGTCCGGCCGCGACCAGCGTCTTCTCCGCGAACGCGCCGATGCCCAGCGCCGGTGTCAGCTCGGTGCCGTCGGTCAGCGTCATCTTCTGCGTGGCGTTGTGGGTGGCGAAGCAGTACTGGGGCTGCCCCTTGTGGCAGGCGCGGCACTCACCGCACACGGCCCGCCAGTTGAGGACGACGAAGTCGCCCGACTCCACCTCGGTCACGCCCTCACCGACCGCCTCGACGACGCCGGCGGCCTCGTGTCCGAGGAGGAACGGGAAGTCGTCGTTGATGCCGCCCTCGCGGTAGTGCAGGTCGGTGTGGCACACCCCGCATGCCTGGATCGCGACGACCGCTTCACCGGGGCCGGGGTCGGGGATCACGATGTCGACGAGTTCGACCGGATCCCCCTTGCCCCGGGCGATCACTCCTTTGACGGTGCTCGGCATCACTGCCCTTTCGTCGGCGCTGTGGTGATCGCCATTCAATCAGCCGCGCCAGGGGAATGGGTACTCGACCGGGACCTGCCGCGGCGACGGGCTCCGGCCGCACCCGATGACCTAGGCTCGGACGTGAGGCTCATGGCGCGACGGCGCCTCGCCCGGGCCGCGCGAGCCGAGAGCGCCGCAGAGGGAGGATCGTCGATGACGAACGACCGACGGATCACCGGGCAGCGCGACGATCCCGATCTTCCCCGTTACGTAGGGATCGCCACCTTCGCCCTGCTTCCGAGGATCGAGGACGTCGAACACGCCGATCTCGCGGTCCTGGGCATCCCGTTCGATTCGGGCACGAGCTTTCGGCCCGGGGCCCGTTTCGGGCCGGCGCACATTCGCGAGAACTCGCGCCAACTCCATCCCTACCACCAGTCCCACGACACCTTCCCCTTCCGGGATCGGCAGGTCGTCGATGCCGGAGACATCGGCGTCGGCCCCTACGACATCGGCCGGGCCGTCGAGACGATCCATGCGCACGCCGCGCGCCTCGTGGCCGGGGGGACGAGGATCCTGGCGCTCGGTGGCGACCACACGATCGCGCTCCCGCTGTTGCGGGCTGCGGCGGGGGTTCACGGGCCGCTGGCGGTCCTGCACTTCGATGCCCACCTCGACACCTGGGACGTGCTGCACGGCGCGGACGTCTGGCACGGCTCCCCGTTCCGCCGTGCGGCCGAGGAAGGGCTGCTCGACCTCGAGCACTGCCAGCACGTCGGCATCCGTGGCGGGATCTACGATCCCGAGGAGTTGGTCGACGACCGCCGGGCCGGCTTCGCCATCATCCGGAGCGAGGCGTTCCAGGAGCAGTCGATGCAGAGCATCGCCGAGCAGATCCGCGGCCGGCTCGGTTCCCGCCCGGTATACGTGTCGATCGATATCGACGTGCTCGACCCGTCGCAGGCGCCGGGCACGGGAACGCCCGAGGTGGCGGGGATCAGCACCCGTGAGTTCTTCTCGGTGCTGCGCCGGCTGCGTGGCCTGGACATCATCGGCGGCGACGTCGTGGAGGTGGCACCGGCCTACGACCACGCGGGCATCACCGGTCTCGCCGCCGCCCACAGCGCCTGGGAACTCCTCACACTCATGGGGCTGAACGACCGCGCCGACACCTGAGAACCCTCGGCGCTGACACCTCCCGGCACCGCTTGACACTTCTGAACGTATTCAGAAACAATGTCTGTCATGGCCCTCATGACTCGTGCATCCTCTTCCGACCTCTCCCGCAGGGGTTCCGAGGTCTTCCACGCTGCCGATCAGGGTCCGGTCGAGATCACTCGTCGTGACGGCGAGACCCTCATCCTCACGCGCAAGAGCGAGCGCGACGATCAGTTCACCGTGCTCACCATGGCGGCTGACCTCATCGCCGCGTCACTTGGCCCCGACGAGGTCCCCTTCGTCGATCGCCTTGCAGATCGTTTCCCCTGGATGGGGTTCCTTACTCCTGCAGGTCGGGACATGTTTGCGAACGAGATCGTCCACAGCGCGCGCGCCTGTGCGTCCATCAAGGACTTCACGCCGTTCCTGGCCGAAATCGTCGCCTGGCGTGAGACTGCCGCAAGCAGGGCTGCCGGCTACACCACCGACTCCCAGCTCGACTGGCTCGACGAGCCGACTCCGGTCCCGCACCCCACGGACTGATCTGGGTGGCGAAGCGCAGTTCCCGAGTGGAACGACCGCTGCGTAAGTCCGAGTTCAAGGTCGTCTTCGGTACCCGTCAGGCGGCCAAAGGGTGGCAAGACCTCCTGGCCGTACAACGCGGCGTTGTGGTCGACGCCTGGGAGTTCTTGACGACCCGGCCCTGCGACAGGACTGCCGACAACTACCCCCTCAAGGATGACCTGGCCACAGTCACACGCGACGGTCGCACACACGAGCAGGGGCAGCACAAGCTGGCCGGCGGTGCGCGGATCTGGTTCTACGTCGAGGAGATGGAGGTCGTATTGATCCGCGTGTCGACGAACCACCCGCACGAGACCAAGACCTGAGCCTGGGGGCGGTCGACCAGCTACTTCACATCGACGGGTCACGGCGGCGGGAGCCTCCGTGCGTAGGCATGACAAAGGCCCCTGATCGGCGTTTCCGCTGATCAGGGGCCCTTCTGTGGTAGCGGGGGCAGGATTTGAACCTGCGACCTCCGGGTTATGAGCCCGGCGAGCTACCGAACTGCTCCACCCCGCGTCGGTGAACACCACCTTACGCGAGGGCCCTCCCATCGTCCAAATCGGGCGTCCGACGTGGTGATCCGGTCACCACGTCGGACGCCCGATTCGCACTGCGCTCGATCAGCCGGTCGGCGTCCCCGTGGCCGTCGGGCTCGGAGCCGGCGACGCCGTGGACGTCGGCACCGAGACCCGGCCCCGCTCGGGCTGCAGTTCGATGGCCCGCTTGATCGCGGCGTCGAGCTGCTTCTGAGCCTCGCCGTAGGCGGCCCAGTCTCCGGCCTGCATGGCCTTCTGACCCGCGTCGTAGTGACGCCGGACGTCGGCCAACGCCGTCTGCAGCTCCTGCGGCTGCTCGCTCTGCGTCGGCGAGGGTGAGGGTGTCTGCCCCGGGGTCGGCGTCGCGCCCGGCTTCTCCGGCGTCGGTGAGACCCCACTGTCCCCGGCCTGCGCGCCGGAATCGCCCTGGAACAGCTCGTCCAGCGCGGCGTCGAGCGTCGAGGCCCAGGCGATGTCGTTACCGAAGGAGACGACGACCGCCTGCAGACGCGGGTAGGTCGACCCTGCGGTACCACTGACGTACTCGGGCTGCACGTAGAGCAGACCGCCACCGACGGGCAACGTCAACAGGTTGCCCTTGTGCACCCGCGAGCCACCCTGACTGTTGAGGTTGAGGAACTGGCTCAGCGTCAGGCCGAACTCCTCGGAGTTGTCGTTCGAGGAGTCGATCCGGTTCTGCACCTGCGTCGGACCCGGCACGTTCGTCGAGCTCGGCAGGGCCAGCAGCCGCATCGCGCCGTAACCCTCACGGCGTTTACCGGCCTCGGAGCCCGCGTCGGAGTCGACGGCCATGAAGCCCGTCAGGTAGGGGCGATCCGCACCCACCGGCGAGAACGACGTCGTCAGGGAGAACGACGGGCTCTCCTGCCCCGGCATCGCGATCGAGAGGTAGTACGGAGGCTGGTCGGGCAGACCGGCCTGGCCCGGGTTACCCGAGGTCGGGTCCTCCGGCACCTTCCAGTACTCACCACCGGTGTAGAAGCTACCCGCGTCGGTGATGTGGTAGCGCGTGATGAGCTGGCGCTGCACCTTGAACAGGTCCTCGGGGTAGCGCAGGTGCGACATCAGGTCACCGCTGATCTCCGTCATCGGACGCACGGTGTCGCTGAACGCCGCGCTCCACGCCTTGAGCAGCGGGTCCTGGTCGTCCCAGCTGTAGAGACGCACCTCACCGGAGCTGGCGTCCACGGTCGCCTTGACCGAGTTGCGGATGTAGTTGACCTCACCGGAGCGGACCGCCTCGACGCTCTGGGCGCGCGAGGTGACGGCGTCGGTCGTCGCCGTCTCCAGCGACTGCTTCTGCGAATACGGGTAGTTGGCCGAGGTCGTGTAGGCGTCGATGATCCACTGGACGCGCCCGTCGACGACCGCCGGGTAGGCGTTGCCGTCGAGGGTGAGCCAGGGCGCCACCCGCTCCACCCGCTCGCGAGGCGTGCGGTGGTCCAGCATCGTCGAGTAGTCGCCGACCTGCTCGGACAGCATGATGCGGTACTCGCGGTACTTGATGGCGTACGCGGCCCGCTTGACGATGTTGTCCATCGCCACACCGCCGCCACCGGCGTAGGTGTTGTACTGCTCGCCCTCGGCCGACTGGAAGTCGAGTTCGCGATCGTTGCCGCCATCGGACTTGCCGACGATCGAGTATTGGGTGGACCGCTCGCCGAAGTAGATGCGCGGCTCGAACTCACCGAGCTCGCCTCGTGGCGGGATGTCGCGCACGTAATAGCTCGGCTCGCCGTCGCTGGTCTGGCGGTTGCCGTAGGCCGCGACGACGCCGTAGCCGTGGGTGTAGACCGTGTGGTCGTTGACCCAGTTGCGCTGCGGCACACCGTTGAGGTCGAGCTCGCGCGCCGCGATCACCGTGTCGCGGGTCTGGCCCTCGATCGAGTAGCGGTCGACGTCCAGGACGTCGGGGAAGCCGTAGTAGCGGCGCAGACCCTGGGTCTGGGTGAAGGTGCGGGGCACGATCGTCGGGTCGAGGAGGCGGATGCCGGGGACCGTCGCGGCGTCCTCACGCAACTGGCCGGGCGAGGCCTCGGTCGTGGCGTTGTACTCCTCCTTCTTGATGTCGTCGAACCCGTAGGCGGCCCGGGTGGCGTCGATGTTCTTCTGGATGAACTCCGCCTCCAGGTACTGCTCGGAGGGCTGCACCCGCAGGTTCTGGAACGCGAGCGGGTACAGGCTGCCGACCACGAGGGAGGTGACGAGCAGCATGCCCAGACCGATCATCGGCAGACGCCAGGACCGGCTCCAGATGGTGGCCACGAACAGCCCGGCGCAGATGAGCGCGGCGATGGCGAGGATGGCCTTGGTGGGCAGGACCGCGTTGTTGTCGGTGTACTGCAGACCCGTGATGAGGTTGCCGGTCTGCGTCGACAGCTCGTACCGCTCCAGCCAGTAGGAGACGGCTCGCAGCAGCACGAGCAGGGCGGCGAGGATCGAGAGGTGGACGCGGGCCGCCGTCGTCGTGCGCGGACCGCCGCCGGCCAGCTGGAGCCCGCCGTACACGTAGTGCGTCACGGCCGCGGTGACGAGGGCGAGGACGAGCGCCATCGTGCCGAAGGAGACGAGGAACTGCAGCCACGGCAGCGTGAACACGAAGAACCCGACGTCCATGCCGAACGTGGGGTCGGCCGTACCGAAGGGCTGGGCGTTGATCCACAACAGCAGCGTCTGCCACTGGCTCGCCGCGGCGAGGCCGGCGAAGGCGCCGAAGATCAGCGGCGCCACGATGAGGCCGATGCGACGCAGCGGGTCGAGGATCTCGCGGTACCGGTCCAGCGCCTCCTGCTGCGGGTCCGAGGGCGCGTAGATGGGCCGGGAGCGGTAGGCGACGATCAACGACAGCGCCACCAGACCGCCCACGATGAGCGCGGCGACGAAGAACAGGCCGGCCTGGGCGCCGATGCGGGTCCACAACACCTGGGAGTAGCCCACCGAGGAGAACCAGAGCACGTCGGTCCAGAACGTCGCTCCCGCCGCGAGAGCGCCGAGAAGGACGAGGACGATCGCGAGCGTCAGACCGAACTTGCTCGGCTTGCGCTGAGCGCCGCCGGCGGAGGAACTCCCCGCCCGCCGCCCCGGCCACCGAATCCGCCGGGGCGTCCCGGTCCGGCAGGTCCGCCAGGACCCGTCGGCCCACCGAAACCACCCGGGCCGCCGAATCCGCGCGGTGTGCTGCCGCCACCACCCTCGGGCACGTCGTCGCCGGGCCGGGGGGTCTGGTCACTCACGCTGTGTCCACCTGTCCTGTCGTGTGCCTACGCACACCGCCGCATCGAGGCACGTGGCCCGCGGGCAGGTGTGTCGAACACCACCGTACCCAGCGCGCACGTCGATACGAGAACCCGTCCCGGCGAAGTCGCACCGGACATCTGCGACATGGCCCGCCGGTGATCGCCGGTGGACCGGCCTCCAGCGGCGCGTCGACCGGTCCGCGCGCCGGCGGCGGTCGTTTGGCACGATGAGCCGGTGACCGAGTTCATCCCCGTCCACCCGCCCCTGCTCTCGTGCGCGATCGAGGCCGAGAAATACGTGGCCGCCGCCGGATGGGACCAACCCATCCGCCTGTTCGCGCTCGTCGACGGCGCGCAGTTCGCCGACGCCGAGCCCGGGCTCGCCGACCATCTGCGTGAGCACGACGAGCACGACCGCAGCGACCGGCCCGACGGCGTCGGGGCGGCGGACGAGACCGAGGAGGACGGGCCGCCCGCCCCCGGGTCGTCGTACGTCTCCGTCGAGCAGGACGACCTGCCCTCGCACCAGGACGTCGAAGAACTGCTGGCCCAGATCGCGTGGCCGCCTCAGGTCGACGGGGTGGCGGTCGCGGTGGAGCGCATCGTCCTGCCCCCGGAGGCGGAGCAGGATCTCCCCGACGACCCGGCCGCGGCGACCCAGGCGCTCCTCGATCATCCGGATCGCGCCGACATCCGGCTGCTCGCAGCGGTGCTGCGCGACGGCGAGCGCGTCTGCCTCGTGCGTCAGCGTGCTCACGACAGCGACGACCAGGTGGCCTCCGGCGAGGACATCGCCCCCGGCCTGATCAGCGCTCTGGCCGCCACGCTCCAGGACTGAGGCGGGCGCGCCGGATCAGACTCCCGGGCAGCGCGGCAGCGCGTCTCCCTTGCCCGCGGCGATCTCCTGCACGGCGTGCAGCGCCACCTCGAAGGTGTCCACGGGGGTGACGGTCAGCCCGTCGGGGACGTTGCCGGGCACGTCGGCACAGTTGTCCTTCGGGGCCAGGAAGAACGTGGCCCCCGAGGCCTTGGCGCCGTCCATCTTCTGCGGCAGACCGCCGATGGCCCCGACCGCGCCGGTGGAGTTCATCGTGCCGGTGCCCGCGATCCGTTGCCCACCCGTCAACGCGCCCGGGGTGAGGGTGTCGTACACACCGAGGGCGAACATCATCCCCGCCGACGGGCCACCGACGTCGCCGGCGTGGATCGTGACGTCCACCCCGAAGGAGAACGTCGGCTGCACCAGGACGCCGACGAGCCGCCGCCCCTGCTGCTCGACCGGAGTGATGGTCTTACTCATGGACGCTCCGCCCCTGGTCAGGGTGAGGGTGACAGCACCGGTGGCCTTCTGGATCTCGTCGGTCAGCTGAGGCGCCCGCGTGATCTTCGTGCTGCCCACCGCCGTGATGACGTCATCCTTCTGCAGCACGCCCTGGGCCGGTCCGTCGGGGATCACCTCGGCCACGACGGCCGCCTCCGTCACGGGCCGACCGAGCTCACGGAGCGCGACGGCCACCGCACCCTCCTGGGAGTGGGTCATCGCGGCGCTGTTCTGCTCCTTGACCTGCTGCTGGGTCACCTGCGGCGGGAACACCTCCTCCTCACGCCGGATCTCGCTGCGCGGGTCGATGGTCGCTCCGAGCACGTCCCACGCGCTGGGACGCCGGTCCGGCCCTCCGTACTGGGCCACCGTCGTGAAGTAGAGCGCGCCGGAGGTGGGGTAGGTGCGGGCGCCCTCGACGGTGACGACCGGTGCGCCCTGTTCGGGCTTGCCGATCACGTCGACCGCCGGCCCGGGGCGCAGGATGACGAACGGCAGGGTGACGAACTGCGCCACCAGACCGACCACGACCACGAGCAACAGCAGGAGCGACAGCGTCCGGCCGAGCAGGGGCTGCCGGCCTCGGCGATCTGGGGATCCGCTCACCTGCGGGTCCGGCGCGTCGTGACCGTCCTGCGCCTGCTCGGGTGGGATGTCCCCGATCCGGGTGCGATCTCGGGGGTCTCGGCGTCGAAAACCCCTCACGGCGTGCCGACCCACTCGTCCGACCCGTCGGCGAACACCTGGTGCTTCCAGATCGGGACCTGCGCCTTGAGGTCGTCGATGAGCGCCCGGCAGGCGTCGAAGGCCTGGCCACGGTGCTCGGCGCCGACCGCGAGGACCACCGCGAGGTCACCGATCTCCAGGTGACCCTTGCGGTGCACGGCGGCGGCGGTGACGACCCCCTCGCGGCGCAGGGTGGCCTCCACCAGCTCGGTCAGAGCCGTGAGCGCCGAGGGGTGCGCGGAGTAGTCGAGCGCGCCGACGTCCTTGCCCCCGTCGTGGTCGCGCACGACCCCGAGGAAGGTGACGACACCTCCGACGCGCGGGTGGGCCACGGCGCGGAGCACCTCGTCGACCGACAACGGCGTCTCGCTCACGGCCACCAGCGGCGGAACCTGCGACATGGGTCTCGACTCCTCATCGTCATGCGTGAAGGCGAGGGCTGCATCAGCCCCCACCGGCGGCGACCGTCGACATGCGGGACGCCGAACGGACGATACGTGGGACGAAGACCCGCGCGGACCTGGTCCGCGGGAACCTCCCGGAGCCGCCCGTGGTTAGGTGGAGAAGACAGTGTCTCAGGCAGATGGGAGTCCTGATGTCCAACCCGTCCCACCCGAACGAGCCCGAGCAGCCCGACTTCGGCAAGCTGTTCGAGCAGCTGCTGGGCGGCGGGGACCCGGCGATGGCCGAGGCGATGAAGTCCATGGGCCTCGACCGCATCGACCCGTCCATGATGGCGATGCTCGGTGCCCAGCTCCAGGCGATGTTCTCCGCGCCGCCCACCGACGGCGTCGACCTCGACCTCTGCGCCGACGTCGCACGCAAGACCGTCGCGGCCGAGGGCGGTGACGCCTCCGTGGGTGACCAGCAGCGACGGGCCGCCGAGGAGGCCGGGCGCGTCGCCGGGATGTGGCTGGACGAGGTCACCTCGTTCGACTCCCCCGGTGCCGGTGTCGTCAAGGCGTGGAGCCGCGCCGAGTGGGTGGCCGAGACCATGCCGATGTGGGGCAAGCTCGTCTCTCCGGTCGCCCAGGGCGTCAACGCCGCGATCACCTCGGCTCTCAAGAGCCAGCTCGACCAGCTCGGTGAGCAGGGGCTGCCCGAAGGCATGGCGATGCCCGGGATGCCGGGGCTCCCCCGGGGATGGACCTGTCGGCCGTGCTCGGCCAGATGGAGCCGATGCTCACGCGCATGAGCAGCTCGATGTTCGGCGCGCAGATCGGCCGGGCCGTCGGCGTGCTCGCCGGCGACGTCCTCACGGGCACCGAGGTCGGGCTCCCCCTCGTGGCGAACGGTGCCGTCGTGGTGCTGCCCGGCAACATCGCCGAGTTCGCCGAGGGCCTCGAGATCGACGCGGCGCAGGTCCAGCTCTACCTGGCGGTCCGCGAGGCCGCGCGCGTGCGGCTGTTCGCCGGTGCGCCGTGGCTCGGGCCGCAGCTCGTCACCGCCGTCCAGGCCTACGCCCGCGACATCTCGATCGACACCGAGGGCATCGAGGCCAAGGTCGCCGGGCTCGACCCGAGCGACCCGCAGGCCATGCAGGAGGCGCTCACCGATTCGCTGTTCACCTCCGACCCGAGCCCGGCCCAGAAGGCCGCGCTCACCCGCCTCGAGACGCTGCTGGCGCTCGTGGAGGGTTGGGTCGACGTCGTGACGGACAAGGCCACCGCCGGACACCTGCCGCAGGCCGCCGCTCTCGGTGAGGCCGTCCGGCGCCGTCGCGCCGCCGGTGGTGTCTCCGAGCAGCTGTTCGGCCAGCTCGTGGGGTTGGAGCTGCGTCCGCGCCGCCTGCGCGACGCCGCCAACCTGTGGCGGGCGCTGGAGGACGCCTCCGACGCGACGACCCGTGACGCCGCCTGGGCCCATCCCGACGTCGCCCCTGGCGCCGAGGACCTGGACGACCCGCTCGGCTTCGTCGAGCGCACCGCCGGGTCGGGCACCTCCGAACTCGGGGACGACCTCGACGCCGCCCTCGAGGCGATCCTCGCCGGTGAGGACGCCCGCAAGCGGGTCGACGTCGAGGGTGAGGCTCACGCCGACGAGGGTCCCGCCGACGCGGGTCCGTGGCCCACGAAGCCCGGCGACTCCGACACGGCGACGGGGAACGAGGGGCCCGATCGACGCGATCCGTCCGGCGACGGCAAGCCCGATGAAGGCCGCTGACGAAGCCCCCACCGGGGCGCGGCGCGCGGCTGCGGCCGCGCGCCCGCCGACGGGTGCGCGGCGGGGCGGGAAGCGGGGCAGCGCCCGCGCGGCCTGGGTGCCGAAGCAACACGGTGCCTGGGCCATGCTCGTCGTCCCGTTCCTCGTCGGGGCGGTCCACGCCGGCCTCGCGCCGACGCACCTGCCGCTGCTGATCTGCTGGATCGTGGGGTACCTGTGCTTTGCGGCCACCGGCCTGTGGCTGCGATCGCGCCGCAAGCCGGTCTACCTGCGGCCGATGCTCACCTACGGCGGGATCTGCCTGGCCGCCGGCCTGGTGCTCCTGGCGCTGCAGCCCTCACTGCTCGTGTGGGCTCCCGTGTTCGCCCCGCTCGGAGGCATCAGCCTCTGGTACTCCTGGCGCCGCGACGACCGCGCGCTGGGCAACGACATCGTCACGATCCTCGCCGCCTCCCTGATGACGCTGGTGGCCGCGAGCGCCGGACGACTGGGGTCGGTCACCACGGCGCTGACCGATCCCCCGCTGCTCGGCATGACGCTCGCGGTGGCGCTCTACTTCGTGGGCACGAGCCTGTACGTCAAGACCCTCATCCGCGAGCGCCGTTCTCGCGGCTACAAACACGCCTCGATCGCCTACCACGCCGCCGCGACGGCACTGTGGCTGATCCTCCCCTGGCTCCTGCCGGAATCATTGCGGCCACCGGCGCTGACGCAGGGGCTGCTCGTGGCCTTCTTCGCGGTCACGACGGCCCGCGCCGCTGTTCTGGCCGGCCGCGCGATCCGCCCGATGAAGGTCGGGCTGGGTGAGATCGCCCTGTCGACGGTGCTGACGCTCATCCTTCTTCTCACCTGGTGAGACCCTGGTCCTGCGCGTAGGCGACCCCGTCGAGGAATCCGCGCGCCCGCTCCAGGTCGGGGTACCCGGCCAGCTCGGCCCAGAACCGCGGACCGTGCCCCTCCACGAGCAGATGGGCCAGCTCGTGCAGCAGGAGGTAGTCAAAGACGTCGTCGGGCAGTCCACGTGCGTGTTCGGAGATGCGGATCTCGCCCGTGGCGGGCGTGCAGGAGCCCCACCGCCGCCGTTGACGCGTGCTCCACCGCACCGACGTCGGTACCGCGCGGCCACCGAGATAGAGCTCGGAGAGCTCCGCCGCCCGGGTCTCCAGGGCGGAGTCCCCGGCGTGACCACGGTGTTCCCGGTCGCGCATCTTGCGGCTGAGTTGCTCCACGAACCGGTGTTCCTCGGCCGCCGACAGGGTCGCCGGCACCATGACGACGAGACGGCCCGCCTCACGGCGGGCACTGACGGTGCGCCGGCGGCGCGCGCTGCGACGGACCGCGACCACTTCGCCGTCGATGTCGTACGCATCGGGGCGGGGGTCGCGGCGAGCGCGGGACGGGGGCCTGCTGGACATGGCCGAAACGCTATCCCCTCCCTCCGACAATGGTGGTCCGCAGAGGCGGTTCCCCGGTGTGGACGACCCGTGAGAGCGACGGCGTGTCGGGCCCGAATCCGGCGCGACGACACCGCGCGTCGCCAGGCCAATACGGGCACCGGGCACGGCCTGCCCCTAGGGTGGGCTCTTGATCGGGGCCGTCGCACGGGCGGCCCACAGCGACAAGGAGACCTACGCACATGACCGAGACCGGCGAGACCTACAAGGGCGAGTTCTACTGCGTGAAGTGCAAGGCGAAGCGCGAGACCGAAGGCAACGTCGTCGAGACCAACGGACGTCGGATGGCCAAGGGAACCTGCCCCGAGTGCAGCACCAAGCTCAACCGCATCCTCGGCAAGGCCTGAGGACGCGAAGGACACGGGGTGGCACGCGCTCGGCGCGGCCACCCCGTTCGCATGCCCGCGGGCCGATGACGCCTGTGGACGAGGACGCCGGTGGGTCGGCGACGGGAGCACACACTGAGGCCCCGTCGACCCACCGGCGTCGTCCGTCCCCGTCGCACCGATCTGGTCTGGAGTGCCCGTGTTCCCTGCTCTCGGTCCGTCCGTCCCGCTGCTGAGGCGCGGCCCCGCCGAAGTCCAACTGGGGCTCGACCCCGACGGCACGGTCGTCCTCTCGGGGCTGTCGGAGGCCGAGATCCGTTCACTGGAGCTGCTCGACGGTTCGCTCCCCCTGGAGGACGTGCTCGCTCCCCAGGCCGGGTCCGACCGGTTCGGCCGGCTCGTCCTGGACCTGCTCGATCGCGGACTCCTCGTCGACGCCCGATCGTCCGCACGCCGGCCGCACCCCTCGATCCTCGTCGACGGGGACGGCGCGACGAGCCGCGAGCTGGCCGACCTGCTGCGGCAGTCGGGCGCGCAGGTCCTGCAGGGGCGCTCGGCGTTCGACGACCTCGATCTCGCCCACCGCTCCGGCCACACGCCGTCGGCCGGTGACCAGGTCGACCTGCTGGTGCGTGTGGCCGCCGGCGCCCTCTCCCCGGTCGGTGGGCGGCCGGTCGACGATCTTGTCTGCCTGCCGGTCCTGCTGCGGCCGCGCTCGGTCGTCGTCGGTCCGTTCGTCGACTCCACCGGCCCCTGCCTGCTGTGCCTGGACCTCACGCGCGCCGACCACGACCCGGCCTGGGCCCATCTGCTCGCCCAGATGGGACGACTGCACGAGCCGGCGTCGGCCTCCGCGCTGACGACCATGGCCGCCGCGCTGGCCTGTTCGCGCATCCTGGCCCACCTCGACGCGACGACGCCGGAGAGCCGGGATCTGCTCGAGCCGGACGTCTCCGTCGAGATGTCGATGCACCCGCCGCGGGTCGTGCGACGCACCTGGTCGCGCCATCCCCGGTGTCACCGTCACCCTCGATGAGCGGCCGGGCCGAAGAGCGGTCACGAGCCCGGGCCCCCGGCGGGGCACCCGCGGTTGCGCACCCCGACGGGGCCCAGGAGACAATGAGCAGGTGAGCGAACCGCCCCGCCGTGCCATCACGCGTACGGCCAAGCTGGCCTCCCTCCCGTTGGGGGTGGCCGGGCGCGCCGCGCTCGGGGCCGGCCGGCGCCTGACGGGCGTCCCGGCCGAGGACATCGCTCTCCAGTTGCAGAACCGCACCGCCGAGCAGTTGTTCAGTGTCCTGGGCGAACTCAAGGGCGGAGCCATGAAGGTGGGGCAGGCGCTGTCGATCTTCGAGGCGGCGATGCCCGAGGATCTCGCGGCCCCCTACCGGGTCGCCCTCACCAAGCTGCAGGACTCGGCCCCCTCGATGCCGACCGCCACCGTCCACCGCGTCCTCGCGGAGAACCTCGGTCCGCGGTGGCCCTCGAAGTTCCGCCACTTCGACGACGAACCGGCCGCGTCGGCCTCCATCGGTCAGGTGCACCGCGCCGTGTGGAAGGACGGACGCGACGTGGCGGTCAAGGTGCAGTACCCGGGCGCCGGCCCTGCTCTCGTCGGCGACTTCCGACGACTCGCGCGGGTGACCCGCATGTCTGCGGGCTGGCTGCCGGGCCTCGACCTCCAGCCGTTGCTCGAGGAGTTCGTCGCCCGCGTCGAGGAGGAACTCGACTACGAACGCGAGGCCGCGGGCCAGAAGGTCTTCGCCAAGGCGTTCGCGGGCGATCCGCACATCGTCGTCCCGGCCGTCGTCCACCACGGCCCCACGATCATCGTCAGCCAATGGCTCGAGGGAACGCCGCTGTCGCGCATCATCTCCGGCGGCACGACCGAGCAGCGCGATCACGCGGCCACCCGGTACCTGGAGTTCCATCTGGCCGGCCCGGAACGCGCGCGCCTGCTGCACGCCGACCCGCATCCGGGCAACTTCCGCATCCTGCCCGACGGACGCCTCGGGGTGATGGACTTCGGCTCCACCGACCGGCTGCCCGGTGGGTTGCCCACGGCCATCGGGCGATTGCTCACGCGGGCTCTGGAGGACGACGCGCAGACCGTGCTCGACGGGCTGCGGGAGGAGGGGTTCATCCGTCCGCACATGGAGGTCGACGCCGAAGAGCTCCTCGACCTCATCGACCCGTTCATCGACCCCGTCCGCGAGCCGGAGTACCGGTTCTCCCGCGACTGGCTGCGCAGCCACGCCGAGAGGCTGCGCAATCCCCGCTCGGTCGACTTCCGCACCTCGTTGCGGCTCAACCTGCCGACCGAATACATGCTCATCCAGCGGGTCTGGGCCGGCGGCATCGGCGTCCTGTGCCAGATCAACGGGGTCGTCCCGGCCCGGCGCATCCTCGCCGAGGGCCTGCCGGGTGCCGAGTTCTCCCCGGTCTGAGGCGCACCGCAACACCCGGACATGCCGAGAGCGGCACGACGATCGTCGTGCCGCTCTCGGGTGAGGTGAGGCCGGACGGCGCTCAGCGGATGGGGTGTCCCTGGGAACCGAGCGCGGTGCGGTCGGGGTGCCAGGTCGACAGGTGGAAATCCTGTTCACAGGTGCGTCCGTCGACTCGGCGCGCACGGTCGGTGGGAACGAGGAAGGACTTCAGCCATGACTGCACGGTGTTCACTCCTTTCGGGGTCTGCCGAAGGGCCCTCCGCAGGGCAAGCGCAAGCGCAACGCAACGCGGAGGACGGGTGGGTGTAGCGGTCTGGTGAGCGGCGGCTGGCCTCCTGTCGTACCGGTTCACCGGTACGACAGGACGGCCACGGCCGCGCGGAACAGGAGCCGCGCGGAACAGGAGTGGGTGGAGCAAGGAGGGCGATGGCCTGACGGGTAGGTCAGGCCGCGACCTCGGTCTTGCGGGGACGCCCACGGGGTCGTTTGCGGGCGACGATCTTGCCCCCGACCAGCAGCTGCCCACCCCAGACACCGCAGGGCTCCGCACGCTCGAGTGCGGTCTGCAGGCAGGTCTGGAGCAGCGGGCAGTCCAGGCAGAGTTCCTTGGCGCGCTCGACGTCGTTCGGGGTGTCGGCGAACCAGAGCTCGGCGTCGTGCCTACGGCACGGCAGGACGGGATGGACGTCGCGATGGACTCGGCGCACGGGATGCATGGGAGAAACCTCGATGGTCTCCGGGGTGCCATTGACCCCGGACGATCCTCGACGAAAGGTGAGGATGCGTTGGAACTGGACGGATGGGTACCGCTGACGCGTCAGCTGTTCAGAGCGAGCGTCGAGAGGCGAAATCGCGGGGAGACGGAGTAGCGCGTACCGCACGTGGCGGTGGCGTCGAACGTCGGCGTTGCGGACGTATCGGCGAGCGTGCGCTCGGTGTGGACGCCGTGAACGGCGCCTCCGGTGGTGATGATCATCATCAGGTGTCTCCCCTTTCTGCTCTCGAGGTCGGTCTGTTCCATTCCGCCCCTGATCGAGGCGTGCCGCCGTAGCGACATGACCAGCGTAGGGCCAGCCGAATCAACCGTGCAACGCATTTAACGAAGCAGTCTCGATCCGCCTGTCCCCGTCGGCGAGAATTACTCCTCGCCAGCCCTCTGATCTGCGAGGACGTCGAGAACGTCGTCGGCATACATGTCGAGTTTTCGTGCGCCGACACCGCGGATCGTCGCCAATTCGGCGCGATCGACGGGACGTCTTTCGGCGATCGCCTCCAAGGTGGCGTCGGTGAACACCACGTACGCGGGCACCTTGGCGGCCGCCGACGTCTCCTGACGCCATGCGGTCAGGGCGTCGAACAGGGCCTCGTCGTAGGAGGGCGGACATCCCTCGCAGCGTCCTCGGGTGCGGTCCGAGGCGGTGTCGAGATCGGCGCCGCACCGGGCGCAGGTGACACGCCTGGCTCCGGTACGGGCACGGCGTTCACGACGTGCCGAGGAGGCGCCGAGACCACCCCGCGCGGCGCGGGCGCCGTCGCCGAGCACGGAGGTCGCGCCCTCGAGGAACCGGGACGGCCGGCGCCCCGCGCGCCCACCCGGCGTCCGTGCCGCCGCCCACGACAGGCGCAGCTCGCGACGGGCACGGGTCAGGCCGACGTAGAGAAGGCGACGCTCCTCCTCGACGGCCTCGGCGCCCTCGGCCATCGCGATGGGCATGAGGCCCTCGGCCACCCCGGCGAGAAACACGACGTCCCACTCCAGGCCCTTGGCGGCGTGGAGGGACGCCAGCGTGACGCCCTGCACGGTCGGCGCGTGCTGGGCGGCGGCGCGTTCGTCGAGGTCGGCGACCAACTCGCGCATGCGGGCACCCGGCGCGGTCGTCACGAGGTCGGCCGCCAGCCGGACGAGCGCGTCGAGGGACTCCCACTGCTCACGCACGGCCCCACGGGCCACGGGCGCGTCCGGCGACCAGCCGAGGGTGGAGAGCACGTCGCCGACGGCGTCCGGCAGGGGCGTCGCCGGGTCGTCGCTGCGCACGGCTCCGCGCAGCAGCAGGATGGCCCGCTTGACCTCGGCGCGGGAGAAGAACCGCTCACCGCCGCGGACGAGGTAGGGGATGCCGACGTCGGCGAGCGCGTCCTCGAACGCCTCGGACTGCGCGTTGGTGCGGTAGAGGACGGCGATCTCGGAGGCCGGGGTGCCGCGCTCGATCAGCCGCGCGATCTCGGCGGCGACACCGACCGCCTCCGCCGGGTCGTCGGGGAACGCGGACAACGTGGGGGTCGGCCCGGTCTCGCTCTGCGCCACGAGGCGACGTGCGGGCCCACCCGCCCCACGCAGGACCGTGTTGGCCAACTCGACGATCTGCGGAGAGCTGCGGTAGTTGCGGTTGAGGTGCACCGTGCGCGCATCGGGGTACCGGCGCGCGAAACCCGTCAGGTACTGCGGCCCGGCCCCCGTGAAGCTGTAGATCGTCTGCGCCGGGTCTCCGACGACGCACACGTCGCGTCGCTGCCCCACCCACAGGTCGAGGAGGCGCTGCTGGACCGCGTTGACGTCCTGGTACTCGTCGACGACGAAATGGCGGTACTGCCCGCGGACCTCGCGGGCGATCTCCTCGGACTCCCCCAGGATGGCGACCATGAGGAGCAGGACGTCCTCGAAGTCGATGACCCCTCGCCCGGTCTTGGTGGCCTCGTACTGGGCGAGCAACCGGCCCATGGTCTGCAGATCGACCCCGGCCACGTCGCGCCCCACCCGGGCCGCGACCTCCGGGTAGGTCTCGTCGGTGAGCATGCTGACCTTGGCCCATTCGATCTCGGCCGCGAGGTCGCGCACGATCGCCCGGTCGGTGGAGATCCGCACCCGCGCAGCCGCCTCGGCGACGACGGCCGCCTTGTGCGGCATGATCTCGGGCGCGGCGCCGCCGACCGCCCGCGGCCAGAAGTAGTGGAGCTGGCGCAGCGCGGCGGAGTGGAAGGTGCGCGCCTGGACCCCGGCGATGCCGAGGTGCCGCAGACGCGTGCGCATCTCGGCGGCGGCTCGCGCGGTGAACGTGACGGCCAGCACGCGTTGCGGCTGGTAGGCGCCGGAGGCGACGCCGTAGGCGATGCGGTGGGTGATGGCCCGCGTCTTGCCCGACCCCGCCCCGGCGAGGACGCACATGGCACCCAGGGGGCTGCTCGCGACCTCACGCTGATCGGGGTCGAGAGCCGCCAGGATGTCGTCGGGACCGACGGCGGCGGGAGGGGGCGTGGTGCTCATCGCCACCGATCCTGTCAGACCGCCCGACGGCAGGATTTCGGCAGTCTCCTAGGATCGTCGGTGATGAACGCCTCCCCACACGCACACCCCCGCACGCCTCGCGCCGGAACGGTGACCCTCTACACGACCTCCTGGTGTCCCTACTGCTCACTGCTCGTCTCCGACCTCACCGACGCGGGGATCGAGTTCGAAACGATCGACGTCGAGAACGCCCCCGACGCTGCCGCCGCCTCGGCAGCGGTCGAGAAGATCAACGGCGGCAACCGCGTGGTGCCGACGGTCGTGTTCCCCGACGGGACGACCGCCACCAATCCGGGAGTCGCCGACGTGCGGCTGCGCCTGTCAGCCTCCTGACGGACCGGCGTCGGTGCTGGTCACCGCGCCGATCACAGCGCCCGACGCTTCACCCGATGATCAGGACGGGCGGATCCAGGGTTGCCCGCCGCGCTCGTCGATCTGCGGGACGAACATCCGTTTTCCGAACCAGCCCTCGATGAGCCGCCGCGCGATCGACAACCGCCCCGGCAGCAGGAGTTCGCCCTCCCGCACGGCACGGGCGACCTCCTCGCGCGTGAACCACTCGGCCTCGGCCATCTCGGCCGGGTCGCAGACGATGTCCGTCGTGGTCGACCAGCCGGCGAACCCCAGCATGAGGGAGGCCGGAAAGGGCCACGGTTGGCTGTCGACGTACTCCACCCGGTCGACGACGATGCCCACCTCCTCGGCGACCTCGCGCCGCACCGCGTCCTCGAGGCTCTCCCCCGGCTCGACGAACCCCGCCAGGACCGACCGCCGGCCCTCCGGCCACTGCGGCCCGCGGCCGAGCAGGAGCCGGTCGTCGGCGTCACGGATGCCCATGATGACGGCCGGGTCGGTGCGGGGATAGAGCTCCCGCCCCTCGACCGGGCACCGGCGGACCCACCCCGCGGCGGCCGACTCAGTCGCCGCTCCGCAGCGCGGGCAGAACCGGTGGGACCGATGCCAGGCGGCCATCCCCTGCGCGGCCATGAACGCCTCGGCGTCACCCGGTGGGAGCCACGGCCCGATGTCACGCAAGCCCTGCCAAGAGATCTCGGTGATCTCGGCGGTGTCGGCGGTGTCGCCCTGGGCGTCGAGGTCGTCGGTGATCGTGTCCGCCGGGGAGGCGACGCCCGCCGGGTCCTCGGCGGGCTCGGCGACGACGATCAGAGCCCGTCCCGCCTCGTCGCGGCCGAGGAAGACGACGACCTCGCCGGTGACATCGCCCTCCCGCGGCGCGCGTGTCGACAGGGTGGGCATCCCGCCGTTCTCGTTCTCCTGCACCGGAGCCCGCTCGCCCACGAGCGGGAGGACCCGGGTCGAGGGGTCGCTGAGCAGCCCGCGCAGGTCGAGGTCGATGCGTTCCCCGGAGTGTCGATCGTGGACGAGCTTCATGGGCCCCACGGTACGAGGCGCCTCCCCCGGGCCGCGCGGCGACGACGCTCCGGTGACCCGTCATCTCGACCCGCCGTCGCGGCCCGCCGCCGTCATCCGGGCGCGATCCTCGGCCGCCCGGGTGCGTCGCGGACGAGGTCGCATTCGGCCGGGCTACCGTGGCGGGGTGAAGATCACCCCCACCATCTCGCTGCCCTCGCCGACGGCGCCGTGCCCGGTCTGCTGCCGGTCGGCATCCACGTGGTCGCCGAGAGCGTCGGGGAGCAGTTCCACGTGGGGTTCGTCATCGACGACCGTGAACGGGCCTGGGTGGTGCGGCTGCCGGGAGATCCGGTGTCGGCGGCGTTGCAGGACACCTCGATCCCCTTTCTGGAGGAGGTCGCGCGCCACCTGCCGTTCGACGTCCCCGCGCCGGTCGGCGTCGCTGCTCTCGGCGACGGCCGCCGGGCGATGGTCTACCCCTACCTGCACGGACGCATCGTCGATTTCGCGCTCCTGCCCGCCGGCCCCGGCATCGCGACGGGCATCGGCGCCGCCCTGGCCGCCCTGCACGACGTACCGGTCCAGGCCCTGGACGAGACCGGAGTGCCGGTGTACGACGCGGGCGAATGCCGGCACCGTCTCGTGAGCGACGTCGACCGGGGGCCCGCACCGGGCTCGTGCCGTCGGCGCTGCTGTCCCGCTGGGAGCACCTGCTCGACGACGTGTCGTGGTGGCGGTTCGCGACGGTGCCCGTGCACGGCTACCTCTCCAACGCCCATCTGCTGGCCGACTTCCCCACCGAGGACACGAGCTCGGGACACGTCTCGGCGCTGGTCAGTTGGGAGGGCGCCAAGATCGGGGACCCGGCCGAGGACCTGGCCGCGCTCGCCCGATCGGCCCCGCCCGACGCCGTGGACACCGTGTTCGGCGCGTACGCCCAGCACCGTCGTGAGCCCGTCGACCCCCACCTGCGCGAACGTGCCCGCCTGTTGGGTGAGCTCCGCCTGCTGTCGCGTCTGCTGTCGGCGCACCACCGCGGCGACGAGGTGGCGGTCGAGCACACCGTGCGCACCATGCACCGGCTGTTGGACTACCTGGAGGACGACGTTCCCGCCGCTCCCTCCACCGGTGAGGCAGCCCGCGGCGCCCTGCCCGTCACGTTCGAGGAGGAGCCCGCCGACGAGGACTTCTACTCCTCCCGAAGCGGGCGCACCGGATCGACCGCCGCGCTCACCGGACCGGAGGGGACCGGGGCGACGACCGGTGCCGCGAGGACCGGCGACGCGGCGACCGGTGCCCACGAGGGCGATCGTGTCCCCGACGACGGACGGGCCGCGCCCCTCCCCGAGGGTGGTCGCGACTCCCGTGGCCAGGACCCGGGGGCGAGGTGCGTCCCACGGGTGGGCCGGACGAGCTCAGACCTCCCCTGCGGTGAGCTCGACCAGGAGGGCGACGAGGTCGTCCTCCTGCGGCATGGGCGGGTGGACGGTCGTGCCCGTCGCGGCGTAGTAGAACGCGGCGTCGATGTCCTCCGGCGGCAGCCCGCTCCACCGGGAGTAGGCGAGCCGGTACACCGCGAGCTGGATCGCCCGCTCGGCCAGGACCTCCGGCGCCGGGGGCGCTCCGGTCTTCCAGTCGACGATCGTCACGCCACCGCCCTTGCGGGGAAAGACCGCGTCGATCCGGCCTCGGACGGGCAGTCCGGCCACCACGGTCTCCAGCGACACCTCCACCTCCAGGGGGTCGCACCTGCCCATTCGCTCTGCAGGAACAGGCGTCTGGCCGTCTCGAGATCGGGGATCTCCTCGCTCTCGTCGGCGAACCCCTCGAGATCGAGGTCGTCCACGAGACTTGCACTGCGGTAATGGCGTTCGATCCAGGCGTGGAACTCCGTCCCCAGTCGCGCCGCGGTGGCCGGGGGCGCCGGCATAGGACGCCGCAGACGGGCCGCGTACCCCGCGGGGTCGCTGTTCAACTCGACCAGTGCCGACGTCGACAGGTGCCCGGGCAGGCGAGGGACGCCGGAGTCACCGCGGGCCTCGTCACGCTCTGACAGGAGGACCTCGACGGCGTCCGCGAGGTGTCGCATCTCGCGTCGTTCCTGCTCGTCGGCCGTCCCGGCCCCCGCACCAGCACCCGCAGATTCGGCGTCGCGCGTGGAGGTGCCGGTGGCTGCGGGGTCGGTGGCCAGGGCGGCCGCGACCCAGGCAGCCGCCTGGCGTTCCGCGGCGTCCCGCGGATCGTCACGCTGCACCGGCCACCGCGCGGCCGGCGAATCGGCGAGAGCCGGGTTGACCGCGTCCGGCTCGGGATCGGGTTCCCACATGAGGATCCGGACCAGCCCGGGGCGGTCGAGGAGGTCGGTGAGGAAGCGTGAGGGGACGCGTGGCGCCGTGCCGTCGAGCCAGACGCTCGCCGTGAGCAGCAGGCGGTGCCGGGCCCGGGTGAACGCCACGTAGGCGAGTCGCCGTTCCTCGTCCAGGGCGTGCGCGCCGCCCTCCTTGGCGAAGGTGCCGATGGCCGTGGACAGCTCCGTGAGGTCCTCCACGGCGCGCCACGGCAGGTGCGGGAGGCCCGCGGCGTCGCCCCGCAGGTCATACGGCACCGAGCCGAGCCCCGTGAGCCACCCCTTGGAGGTGGGCGTGGGCAACCCGCCGCCCTTGGGTGGCCGGTAACTGCGGTGAGAGGGAAAGGCCGCCTCGACCAGGCCCGGTACGGCGACGATGTCCCATTCCAGCCCCTTGGCGGCATGCACGGTGAGCACCTGGACCGCGCCCTCACTCACGTGCGAGGCGGGCGAGTCCAGCCCCGCTCCTCGTCACGGGCGGCGTCGAGCCAGTCGAGGAAGCCGCCGAGGGTCGGCCGGTCCGCGCCGTAGGCGAAGGAGGCCGCCGCGTCGGCGAAGGCGTCGAGCTGCAGGCGGGCGGTCTCGGGCAGGGTGTCCACGCTCGCCGCGACCTCGACGTCGAGCCCCAGCGTGCGCTCGGCCAGGACGACGAGCTCGGGCAGGGGATGCCCCACCGCGGACCGCACGGTGGCGATGGCCTCGGCGAGCCGGGTCAACCGCCGGTGCGCCGTCGGCGAGAGCCGCTGCCCCTGTCTGCCCACCCAGTCGATCTCCGGCAACGCGTCGACGGCCTCGACGAGACTCGGTTCCTCCTCGACGTCCTCACCCTCACCGCCGTCGCGCTCGAGATGCCCCCCGCCCTCCGGGTGGCCGTGACCGTCGTCTCCGTCCTGCCCGGCGTGCCCGTCCTGCCCGGCGTGCCCGTCCTGCCCGTCCTGCCCGTCCGGCGGAGGGACGTCTGCGGCGTCGCGGCGGGACCGCATCTCGCGGGACCAGGCGCCGAGGCCGTCGAGATCGGCCGCGCCGAGCCGCACGAACGATCCCGTCAGCAGCCGCATGAGCGCGTCGCCGCGGGAGGGGTCGTGCACGACGCGCAACAGGGAGACGACGTCGCTCACCTCGGGCCGGGTGAGCAGACCGCCCAGACCGACGACCTCCACCGGGATCCCCCGGGCCCCGAGTGCGTCGGCGACGGCGGCGAACTGGGCTCGCCTGCGGCACAGGACGGCAGCGGTCACGCCCGTGGTGCGTCGCGCGGATCCGGCGTCCCACCACTGATCCGCGATCCAGTCGGCGACGAGGTCGGCCTCCTCCCACGCCGTTGCCGTCCGCGCGGCCTCGACCGTTCCGGCGCCGGCGACGGGCGAGGGCCGCAACTCCTGGACCGGAACCGGGCTCGCCGCCGACAGCGGCGCCGCGGTCGTGTTGGCCACGGTGAGGATGGCGGCGTCGTTGCGCCAGCTCGTCGAGAGGGGCAGGACCGGGGGGATCACCGCGACCCCGTCACCGGTGGGCCGCGCCGCGGCCTCGGCGTCGGCCGAGACCCACGCGGCGTCGGGCACGGTGAACCGCTGGGGGAAGGCCGCCAACGTCGTCGCGCTCGCCCCACGCCAGCCGTAGATGGACTGGTGGGGGTCGCCCACGGCGGTGACCGGTCGGGTGATGCCGCCCCGGGGGTCGGCGAACACGGCGTGCAGCAGTCGCATCTGGGCCTCGCTGGTGTCCTGGAACTCATCCAGCAGCACGACGGAATAGCGCGAGCGTTCGGCGGCGGCGACACCGGGATCCAGTTCGGCCAGGGTGGCCGCCAGCGCCATCTGGTCGGCGAAGTCGATCGACTCGGCCGCGCCCTTGGCGGCGGCGTACGCCTCGAGCAGCGGGATCACCTGGCGTTGGGCCCGCACGTGTTCCACGAGCTCCTTGACCGGGGCCGGCATGCTCGACCTGCCCGAGCCGGACGGCAGGCTCTGGACGTGCGCCTCGAGGTCAGCGAGGTATCGCCGCAGGTCATCGGTCGTGGTGAGGTGTTCGGCCAGGCCTCCCGCGAGGTCGCGCACCGCCGCAGTGACGGTGGACTCCGCGTTGCGGACCTCCTCCATCGGCCCGTCGTAGCGGACGACGACCTCGTGCGCGTACTGCCAGGCGGCGGCCTCGGTGAGCAGACGTGCGTCGGGTTCGACGCCGAGACGCAGGCCGTGCTCGGTGACGAGCCCCCGGCGTAGGAGTGGTAGGTCGCCACGGTCGGCAGCGCGTCGGCCTCGAGCGCCCCACCGGCCGATTCGCTGCGCAGCTCTGTCGTGGTCAGGCGGCGGAGGCGTCCCCCGATGCGCTCGGCCAGCTCGCCCGCCGCCTTGCGCGTGAACGTGAGGCCGAGGATGCGCTCGGGGTCGACCAATCCGTTGGCCACGAGCCAGACGACCCGACCGGACATCGTCTCGGTCTTGCCCGACCCGGCTCCGGCCACGACGAGCATCGAGGTCAAGGGCGCCTCGATCACGGCCTGCTGCTCGGGAGTGGGCGTCGGCAGTCCGAGGGCCGTGGCGATCTGCGCGGCGGAGTACCGCACGTCGGCGATGGTCATCGGAGCGTCTCCCCCTCGGGTTGGATCGGGCAACTGAACCGCGACTCGCACATCCGGCACCAGGTTCCGGCGCGGGCGCGATACGTGGCGCCGGCCATCCCCTCGGCCGTGTTCGTGAGCAGGGTGCGCGCCCAGTCGGGGTCCTCGGCGTCGGCCAGCGGGGGTTGGTGCTGGGTGGAGCCCTTCTTGCCGCCGCCCTCACCGATCTGCATGAGAGCCGCCCCGGCCGAGTCACGCCCCAGCCCGCCGAAGCCGCCCTCCTCGACGGCCACCTGGTAGGCGCCGAGCTGGGGCAACTGCGGCAGGTCCTCGGTCTTCGGCTTGGACGAGGAGGAACCCGTCTTGAGGTCGACGACCCGCAGCCTGCCCTCGGCGTCGCGTTCGAGCCGGTCGACGCGCCCGCGCACGACGGCCCGCCCGACCTGCACCTCGACGTCGATCTCGGTGCCCACGACCTCCCACCCCGAGGCCAGCGCGGCGGTGTGCTGGCGCGCCAGCCGGTCGAGCATCGCCATCGCCTTCTCGTGCTGTCGCCGCTCGAGCCATCCCTGCGGCAGATCGAGTTCGGACCAGCGCCGGTCGAGTTCGGCCACCAGCGCCGGGTAGTCGCCGTTGTCGGTCGTGGCGGCGATGTCGTGCACGAGCGTGCCGAGCGAGGTCGCGATGCTGCCCCCGCCCGCCTGTCCACCGCTGCCGGCGAGCAGCCACCGCACTTCGCACCGCGCGAACGACTCGACCTTGGAGGGTGAGACGGTGAGCCGGTCGGTCTCACCGCGTCGCGGTCGATCGTCACTGATCCGGTGCAGACCCCACCACTCGTCGGGGTGTGCCCCCGACGCCCCGGCCTCGGCCAGTCGCGCGAGGAGTCGGGCCGCCTCGACGTCGATCTCGGCCGGGGTGGCGTCCTCCCCCGAGACGAGCGCGCCCGCCGCCAGGCGTCGACGCAGGCCGGCCACGACGTCGGGGAGCGTCATCGGCGGGGGCAACGGCGCGTACGGACGGGGTCCGTCGGCGTGGTCGACGAGGTCGAGGAACGGCGAGGGGGTCTCCTCGTCATTGCGCACGGCCGTGCAGAGCAGCGTGTCGCGGGTGCGGCTGACCGCCACGAGGAACAGGCGCGCCTCGTCGGAACGGATGGCGCTCCTGGCCGCCACCGACGAGTGGCCCCGGCCGGTGACGGTGTCGACGAGGTCGGCCGAGCCCAGCACCGAGCCACGGAGCCGCAGGTCGGGCCACACGCCCTCCTGCACCCCGGCGACCACGACGAGGTCCCAGTCCAGGCCCGCGGCTCCGGCCGGTGTCGTCAGCGTGACGCACTCGTCGCTCGGAGCGCGGGCCACCAGCGTGTCCCCCGCGACGTCCTGGCCGCGGACGTGTTCGAGGAAGCCGTCGGGCCCGCGCTTGGGCAGCCGGTCGACGTAGCGGCCCGCGGCGTCGGTCAACGCCACCACGGCGTCGAGGTCGCGGTCGGCGCGTTGGCTGCCGGCCAGCGCGGCTCGTCGCCACGGCTCGGCGAGCCCGGAGGCCTGCCACATCGCCCACAGCACCGTCTCGGCCGTGACGCCCGAGGCCCACGCGTCGCCCTCGCGTCGCGCGGCGTGCACACCGGCGGCGAGGACATCGCGGATCCGCCGCAACCCCGCCGACGGCGCCCCGTCCTCGACGTGATCGAGCACCTCATCGCCCCGCACGGCGGCGACGAGCAGGTCATCGGTGCTGCGTGGGGCGACGTCGCCGTCAGGCCCCACCCGAGTGCGTTCGGCCCGGCGCAGCGCCCGGAGCAGACGGCGCACGGCCAGGGAGTCGGTGGTCCCCAACGGGGAGGCGAGCAGGTCGAGCACCGTCTCGGCGTCGAGTCCACCGGGCTGCTCCTCCGCTTCGGCCGGCGGCGCCGCCGTGGCCAGGGCGACGTCGAACAGGCGCAGGAACGGCCGCACCGCGGGCTCGTCGCGCAGCGGCACGCGGGCGCCGGGCACGTCGATCGGGATCCCGTCACCGGCCAGCACCCGCCGCATCGTGGCACTGCGCCCCGCGCCGCGCACGATCACCGCCATCCGGGAGTACGGGACGTGCTCGACCAGGTGCGCCCGCCGCAGACGGGCCGAGATGTAGCGCGCCTCGGCGGCCGCGGTCGCCACCACCGCGGTCTCCACCCGCCCCTCCCGCAGGAGCGACCCGCCCTGCTCGAGCGACGTCCCCTCACGACCGTCGCCGCCGACACCGTCGTCAGCTCCCTCGTCGTCCCCGACGACCGACGTGACGGAACCGGCGGGAGCAGCGGCCGCCACCGCAGCCGGGTGACCTTCGGCCGCCGGTGCGTCCGTCGCACCCGCGCCCTCGGCACCCCTGTCGGCCAGGTCGCCACCGACCACATCGCCGTCGAGGAGATCGAACAGGGTCGGCTGGTGGGCCCGACCGCCTTCGTCACGAACTGCGGCACGAGCCTCCCGGGACTGCGTGTCCCCAGCGGCGCCTGTGTCGGTGTGTGTGTCTGCGTCTGCGTCTGTGCCTCGGTCACTCCCCGCGCCCGTGGTCACCGTCGCTTCACGACCATGACCGTCGGGCCCCAGGCGGTGCGCGACGGCACCGGAGGACCCGATCCGGTCGGTCACGCGGGAGACCACCGTGGCCACCTTGGTGGGCAGTCGCCAGGTGCGTTCGAGCACCGTCTGCGTGGCGACCTCCTCCATCATCAGACGCGGGTCGGCGCCGCGGAACGTCTGCGTGGCGGCGTCGGGGTCTCCGACGAGCACCACCTCTCCCGCCCCCGAGCGCAGGAGTCGCAGCAGCCGCGCCGCCGGAGCGGTGAGCTCCTGGGCGTCGTCGACGACGACCACCTTCACCTGCCGGTGGACGTCGGCCCTGGCCTCGGCGTCGTCCTCGAGCAGATCGCCGACGGCCGTGAGGATCCACGCGGGGTCGTAGCCCCCGGGCGACGACAGGGCCGTGACCTCGTCGTACTCGGCCAGCACCTGCGCGGCGGCGGCCCACACGGGCCGTCCCTCACGGTCGGCCAGCTCGGCCAGGCCCACCGGGTCGAGACCGTGCTCGACCGCGCGCATCAACAGGTCGCGCAACTCGGCCCGGAACCCCGCGTGCGCGTGGCCTCGATCAGTTCGGGCGGCCAGGACGGGCGGCGCCCCAGACCGGCCTCGTGCCCCGCCAGCAGCTCACGCAGGATGACGTCCTGCTCCGGCCCGCTGAGCAGCCGCGGCTCCGGATCTCCCTGCTCGGCGGCGCGGCGCCGCAGCACCCCGTACGCGAACGCCTGGACGCTGCACACCAGCGGAGAGGCCGTCGTGGCGGCCAGCATCGTCGTGAGCTGCAGACGCAACCGTGCAGCGGCCACCCGCGTCGGCGCGAGGACCACGGCCTCCTGCGGGCGCACCGTCGCGTCGGCCACCCGGGACAGCACCGAGTGCACCGCCACCGTCGACTTGCCCGTGCCGGGGCCGCCGAGGACGCGCACCAGCGGGCCCCGAGCGGCGACGGCGGCGCGCTGGGAGGGGTCGAGGGATTCGACACCGACGAGCGGCTCGTCGACTCGGCGGGCCGGCCGCTGCGGACCTGCGGTCGCCCCGCGGGTGGAAGTGCGCCTCGTCTCGACCATGGGCCCATTGCAGCAGAGACCACCGACAACCCTGCGAGGCCGCCTTTGACCTGCGATGACGACACTTCTCATACCAGTTCGCGGCCACCGCACGTCCAGCCTCACCGGCGTCGATAGGATGCATTTTCTCGGGTCGACGGATCCGCGTGAATCAGTCGGAAGGAGCCGGCCGGCCATGCCAACGAGTTCCGGTGACAATCCCAGCGTCCCCCGTGGAACGCGTCTACCGCGTGAGGCCCGACGCGTTCAACTCCTCGACGCCGCCCTCGGCGTCTTCGTCGAGTCCGGCTACCACGCTGCGGGGATGGACGAGATCGCCGAACGTGCCGGCGTCTCCAAGCCCGTGCTGTACCAACACTTCCCGGGCAAGCTCGAGCTGTACCTCGCGCTGCTCGACGCCGCCTGCGACCAGATCCTCGACGACGTCGGCGCCGCCCTGAAGTCGACCGACGACAACGAGGCGCGCGTGGTGGCCACCATGGAGGCCTACCTCGGGTACGTGGCCCGCCACGGCGGTGCCTACCGGCTGGTGTTCGAGTCGGACCTGCGTCAGGACAGCCACGTCGCCGACCGGGTCCGCCGGGTCGAGACCCTGACCTCCAAGGCCGTCGCCGACATCGTCATGGACCAGACCGGCCTGCGCGAGGCCGAGGCGCGCCTCGTCGCGACCGGTGTCGTCGGGATGGGGCAGACGGCCGCGCGGGTCTGGCTGGCGCAGGACTCCCAGATCCCCCAGGCGGAGGCCGCCAGGCTGCTCGCCGACGTCGTGTGGCGCGGTATCCGCACCTTCCCGGTCGTCGACGAGGCCCGGGCATCGACCTCCCCGACCCAGACGCGGGAAGAACGCCACACCGGCGACCGTTAACCTGGACGAGAATCGATCGCTCACCTGCAACCACGGGTCGTTCGATCGCCATCGCGGTGCACGTCGAAGGCGTGTACCGCCGCGTCCGAAAGGAGACCTCGTGGAGGTCAAGATCGGTGTCCAGAACACGAGCCGCGAGATCACCATCGACTCCGACCAGACCCAGGAGGACATCGAGGCGGCGGTGAAGTCGGCGTTCGAGAGTTCCGGCTCGCTGCGTCTGGCCGACGCCAAGGGCAGCATCGTGCTGGTCCCGGGGCCGGCGATCGCCTACGTCGAGATCGGTGCGGCGCGCAAGGGTGGAGTCGGCTTCGGCATGCAGTGAGCCCGACCCTTCCGGTCCTCCTCACGGGCGCCTGTACGCGCCCTGATGTGCACTGGAACGGACCCGATGCCCGGCGCCGTCACCGACGGAGCCGGGCATCACCGTTAGACTGGGGTCGACCACCACGGTGACCGGTCGGCACGACCTTGCGATTTCCTTCGGCGGACGAGCCGCCTACGCGCCCTGCGGGCGCGGCGAATGACCTCCGATCGGCCCGTCTCACCCCGGCTGCGCCACGCGCCCGGGACGATCGAAGGACTTTCATCCATGCGCACCACCGACCCCCGCGACCAGGTCACGAGCGAGCCCACCGAGGCCGCCGAGGCGACAGAAACCACCGCTGCCGCTGAGGCGACAGACGCCACCGAGGCCGCCGAGACGACAGAGGCCACCACATCGACAGACGCCACCGCGTCCGCGCCGGAGGCCCCGGTCCAGACCTTCGCCGACTTCGACGTCCACCCGGACATCGTTGCAGCCCTGGCCGATTCGGGGATCGTCACCCCGTTCCCCATCCAGTCCATGACGCTGCCGGTGGCCCTCGGGGGCCACGACATCATCGGCCAGGCCAAGACCGGTACGGGCAAGACGCTGGGCTTCGGCGTCCCGCTGCTCGACCGGGTCATCGCCCCGGGTGACGACGACGTCGACACCCTGGCCCACCCCGGGCGTCCGCAGGCCCTCGTGGTCGCGCCGACGCGCGAGCTCGCCAACCAGGTCGCGGGCGACCTGGAGCGCGCAGCCAAGCGTCGTGGCATCCGCGTCACCACCATCTACGGCGGTCGCGCGTTCGAGCCGCAGATCGAGGCGCTCAAGAAGGGCGTCGAGGTCGTCGTCGGCACCCCCGGCCGCCTCATCGACCTCATGCAGCAGGGCCACCTGGTGCTGAGTTCGGTGCGCACGCTCGTGCTCGACGAGGCCGACGAGATGCTCGACCTCGGGTTCCTGCCCGACGTCGAGAAGCTGCTGGCCAAGACCCCGGCCTCGCGGCAGACCATGCTGTTCTCGGCCACGATGCCCGGCGCCGTGGTCACCCTGGCCCGCCGGTACATGAGCCGTCCGACGCACATCCGCGCCATCGAGACCGACGACGAGGGTCAGACCGTCAAGGCCATCGAGCAGTTCGTCTACCGCGCCCACGCGATGGACAAGGTCGAGATGGTCGCGCGCATCCTCCAGGCCGAGGGGCGCGGGCTCACCATCGTCTTCAGCCGCACCAAGCGCACCGCGGCCAAGGTCGCCGAGGAGCTCGTCGACCGCGGGTTCGCGGCCGCCAGCATCCACGGTGACCTGGGGCAGGGCGCCCGCGAGCAGGCGCTGCGGGCGTTCCGCAACGGCAAGGTCGACATCCTCGTGGCCACCGACGTGGCGGCCCGCGGTATCGACGTCGAGAACGTCACCCACGTCATCAACTACCAGTGCCCCGAGGACGAGAAGACCTACCTGCACCGCACGGGCCGCACCGGGCGGGCGGGACACACGGGTGTCGCGGTCACCCTCGTCGACTGGGACGACATGCCGCGCTGGGGACTCATCGACAAGGCCCTGGGCCTCGGCATCCCCGAGCCCCTGGAGACGTACTCCTCCTCCGAGCACCTCTACGAGGACCTCGGGATCACCCCCAAGGCCACCGGTCGCCTGCCGAAGTCGGCACGCACCCGCGCCGGTCTCGCGGCCGAGGAGATCGAGGATCTCGGTGAGACCGGCAAGTCCGGCAAGTCCGACAAGTCCGGTGGTGGATTCGGCCGTGGAGCCGGCCGTCCGCGTGGGCGTGGCCGCCGCGGCACGGACTCCCCGCGCGAGGGCGATGCGGGTGGCGGCTCGTCCTCCGAGCGTCGCTCTCCGCGGCGTCGTCGCCGCACCCGTGGCGGCGAGCCCGCCGGCTCGGCCGACTGACCCACCGACCGACGCCCGCCGGCCCCCGCCGGCAGCGACATACGTTGTTCCACAACGGCGCCCACTCTCCGAAAAATCTCGGATGGTGGGCGCCGTCCGTATCGTGGATGACTTGGACAAGTGACCACATCGCGTCCTAGATTCAGGGCCGTCACAGACCGCTTGGGGGTGTCTGTGACGTCGTCATGGGGGGATCGCACGACGGGGCGCATCGATGATGCGATGTCTGGGGATCCGCGGGTGTTCCTTGGCATGGCCTGCCCTTCGCGGCCTGCGGCCCACCCCTTCGGGTCGCAGTCCGCCTTCTGGGTGCGCATGCTCTCCCCGGGCATGCCACCCGCGCGCCTCGGACCGTCCCCGCGGTCCGGGGCGCGCTGCATTCGCGGCCCTTTCCGCCCGCCGGCGCGACGCGCGCCCCGGCCTCACGTAGCCGCTCAGGGGCGGACGATCCCCCGGTACGTCGGCTCGGCCAGCAGCGCCTCCAGGACGGCGGGGTCGGTCGTGCGCGCTCCGAGCCCCTGGGGTTTGCCGGAGCCGTGGTAGTCGCTGGACCCGGTGACGTGGATGCCGAGGTCGGCGGCCAGAGACAGGGCGCGTTCCCGCTGGTCGTCGGTGTGATCGGGGTGATCCGCCTCCAGGGCGAACAGGCCCGCGGCGACCATGTCGGCGACGACGTCGTCGCCGACGATGCGTCCGCGCTTGGCGGCGAACGGGTGGGCCATCACCGGCACTCCCCGGCGGCGCGCACGAGGCGGACGGCCTCGACCGGGTCCGGCGCGTAGTGCGAGGCGTAGTACGGCGACCCGGTGTACAGGTACTCGGCGAAGGCGGCGTCGCGGTCGGGCACCACACCGTTCGCCACCAGCGCGTCGGCGATGTGCGGGCGCCCGATGGTCGCGCCCGTCGCCACCTGGCGCAGAACGTCGTCCCAGGTGACGGGCACGTCGGCGGCGAGGAGGTCGGTGATCCGCCGGGCGCGGCTGTCCCGGCTCTCCCGCGCGGCGTCGAGTTCGGCGAGCAGGGCGTCGTCCGTGGGGTCGTGGAGATACCCCAGGAGATGGACGCTGATCCCCCGCCACGAGCAGGAGATCTCGATCCCCGGCAGCAGCCCCACACCGAGACGGGTCGCCGCGTCGATGGCCTCGCGCCACCCCGCGGTGGTGTCGTGATCGGTGATGGCGACGACGTCCAGCCCGGCCGCGGCAGCGTTCTCGACCAGACCGGTCGGGGTGTCCGTGCCGTCCGAGGCGAGCGTGTGAGCGTGGAGGTCGACGATCATCACGCCAGCGTAGGCGAGGCGGATCCGGCGTCCCGGAGCGCTTCCCCTCCGGCAGCGTCCCGGAGCGGGAGGCCCAGGCGACACGACCGCGCCTCAGCGCGAGCGCACGACGCGCCCTTCCTCCCACACGGGTTCGGGGGCCTCGTACACGCGCCCGTCGGCACCGAAGACGAGGAACCGGTCGAACCCGCGCGCGAACCAACGGTCGTGCGTGACGGCGACGACGGTCCCGTCGAACGCCTCGAGTCCCTCCTCCAGGGCCTCGGCCGAGTGCAGGTCGAGGTTGTCCGTGGGCTCGTCGAGCAGGAGCAGCGTCGCGCCACTGAGTTCGAGCAGCAGGATCTGAAACCTCGCCTGCTGCCCGCCCGAGAGCGACCCGAACGTCTGCTCGGCCGACCGGGCGAGTTCGTACCGGTCGAGCGCTCGGGCGGCGAGGTCCTGCGGCATCCCGGCGCGGTGGTCGTCGCCGCGGTAGAGGATCTCCAGCAGCGTCCGTCCCTGCAGGTGCGCGTGGTGGTGGGTCTGCGCGAACCAGCCGGGCCGCACCCTCGACCCGAGCCTGACGGATCCCGTGTGCGCGACCCGGTCGGGCACCATGTCGCCCACCGGCCGGTGCTCGACGTCGGGATCGCTGCCGCCCGCGGCCAGCAGCCGCAGGAAGTGCGACTTGCCCGACCCGTTCGAGCCGAGCACGGCGACCCGTTCGCCGTACCAGACCTCCAGGTCGAAGGGCCGCATGAGATCGGTGAGTTCGAGGCGCTCGGCGATGACGGCCCGCTTGGCCGTGCGGCCACCACGCAGCCGCATCGTGACGTTCTGCTCGAACGGCAGCGCCTCGGGCGGGCCGGCGGCCTCGAACCGCGCCAGGCGGGTGCGCGCCGCCTGGTAGCGGGCGGCCATGTCGGAGTTGTAGGCCGCCTTCTGCTTGTACATCTGCACGAGGGCCTTGAGCTTGGCGTGCTCCTCGTCCCAGCGTTTGCGCTGTTCGACGAGCCGGGCCTGCCGGTCGCGGCGCGCCTCGTGGTAGGTCGCGAAGCCGCCGGGATGCACCCAGCACGTGGCTCCGGAGGCCTGGGGTTCGAGAGTGGCGATGCGGGTCGCGACGGCCGAGAGGAGTTCGCGGTCGTGGCTGATGAGCAGCACCGTCTTGGGTGAGGCGACCAGGTGCTCCTCCAACCACCGCTTGGTCGGCACGTCGAGGTAGTTGTCGGGCTCGTCGAGCAGCAGCACGTCGTCGGGGCCACGCAGCAGGGCCTCGAGCACCAGCCGCTTCTGCTCCCCGCCCGAGAGCGTGTTCACGTCACGCCACTGCGCCTTCTCGTACGGCACCGAGAGCGCCGCAACGGTGCACACGTCGGCCAGGGTCTCCCAGTCGTAGCCGCCGACCTCGGCCCAGTCGGCGAGCGCCTGGGCGTAGGCCATCTGGGCGGGCTCGTCGTCGACCTCCATGATCGCGACCTCGGAGACGTCGACGCGCGCCGCCGCCTCGCGGATGGCCGGCGGAGCGACGGTCAGCAGCAGATCGCGGATGGTGGACCCCTCGCCGTCGCGCCCCAGACGGCCGATGAACTGGGGCATGACGGCCAGGTTCCCGCTGCGCGTGATCGCCCCGTCGTGGGCCGCGAGCTCACCGGAGATGATCCGCAGGAGCGTCGTCTTGCCCGTCCCGTTGGGTCCGACGAGCGCGACCTTGGCGCCCTCGCCCACGCGCAGGCTCACTCCGCCGAGCAGCGGCCTGCCGTCGGGGAGGACGTAGTCGATCTCGTTGGCTTCGATGTGTCCCACGGGCCACGAGCCTGACAGAGGCCCGAGGGTGCGGGCCAGCGGTTTTGTGCTCCGGCGCGGGTCAGCGCGGGATGAGCACCGTGTAGTCGAGGTCGAGGACGACCTGCGGGTGGTAGGCGCCGGCCTTGTCGCCCTCGGTGATCCGCAGAGGGAAGTCGGCGCAGGGCAGGTCCTTGGTGGCGACCGTGCGCAGGCGCAGGGCGCCGACGTCGGTGCGTCCGGGGATCTCCATGCGCTCGAGCACCTCGCTCCAGGCGTGGATGGTGTCACCGGCGAACGTGGGGTTGGCGTGCGCGCCGGCGTTGATCGCCGCGATGGCGAACGCGTTGCCGAGCCCGTTGAACGACAACGCGCGGGCCAGGCTGATGACGTGTCCGCCGTAGATGAGGCGGCGCCCGATCTTCGTGTCCTTCTGCGCGAACTGGTTGAAGTGCACCTTCGCCGTGTTCTGGTACAGCCGGGTGGCGAGCATGTGATCGGACTCCTCGATCGTCATGCCGTCGACGTGGTCGATCTTCTCGCCCACCTCGTAGTCGCCCCAGAGGTGTTCGCTGCCCGCGAGGGTCTTCATCACCTCGTCGTAGCCGGAGATCTCGACCGGCACGACGAGGTCCTCGGCGGCCACGGCGCCGGGCAGGTCGGGGATCACGGCCTCGCCGATCTCCTCGGTGGCCTCACGGCGGTTGACCATGACCCACCGCACGTAGTCGAGCGCGACCTCCCCGTCCTGGTTGACGCCGACCGACCGGACGTACACGTTGCCGTTGCGGCCCGAGGAGTTGGGCTTGAGGCCGATGACGGTCGAGGTGGTGGACACGGTGTCGCCGGGGTAGACGGGCACGCCGAACCGGCCCCCGCGTAGCCGAGGTTGGCGACGGCGTTGAGCGAGATGTCGGGCACGGTCTTGCCGAACACCAGGTGGAAGGCGAGCAGGGAGTCGGCCGGCATCCGCGGATAGCCGAGGTCGCGGGCGAACGTCTCGGCGCTCGTGGCCGCGAAACGCGAGCCGTACAGAGCCGTGTAGAGGGCGACGTCGCCCTCGCTCACGGTCCGGGGTGTCGCGTGCAGGATCTCCTGTCCGATCTCGAAGTCCTCGAAGAAGTTCCCGGTCCGGTTCTTGGCCCTCTGTGCTGTGTCGGGGGTCCTGCTCGCCACGGTGCGCGCTCCTCCTGCATCGACGTCATCGTCCGGCGCCATCCTCCCACCCCTCACCTGAAACAGCAGGAGAGGTCTGACACAGTCGCGCCAGGCCTCCTGTCTCGTCGTGGCCTCCTGTCCGAGGCGCGTCGTCGGGGGTGCCGCCGGGGCTCCACCGGAGGGCGGTGAGGCTGGGGGTGGCGTACCCCGACCGCACGCGGGAGCATCCCGGTAGGCTGACCGCCATGGCTGATCACTACGACGTCGTCGTCCTCGGTGCTGGTCCCGGCGGTTATGTCGCCGCCATCCGCGCCTCGCAACTCGGCAAGTCCGTTGCCGTCATCGAGAAGCAGTACTGGGGCGGGGTCTGCCTCAACGTCGGCTGCATCCCCAGCAAGGCGCTGCTCAAGAACGCCGAACTGGCCCACACCCTCGCCCACGACAAGAAGAAGTACGGCATCGAGGGTGACGCCACCATGTCCTACGGCCCCACGCACAAGCGCAGCCGTCAGGTGAGTTCGGGCATCGTCAAGGGTGTCCACTTCCTCATGAAGAAGAACAAGATCACCGAGATCGACGGCTGGGGCACCCTCGGTGAGAAGGGCAAGATCTCCGTCGAGACCAAGGACGGCGCCAAGGAGGTCACCTACGACGACCTCATCATCGCCGCCGGCGCGGTCACCAAGATGCTGCCGGGTGTCAAGGTCAGCAAGAACGTCGTCACCTACGAGGAGCAGATCCTCGACGAGGAACTCCCGGGCAGCATCATCATCGCCGGATCCGGCGCCATCGGCGTCGAGTTCGCCTACGTCATGAAGAACTTCGGCGTCGACGTGACGATCGTGGAGTTCCTCGACCGCATGGTGCCCACCGAGGACCCGGAGGTCAGCAAGGAACTCGCCAAGCACTACAAGAAGCTCGGCGTCAAGGTCATGACCTCCACCAAGGTCGAGGGCGTGGAGGACACCGACTCCGGCGTCAAGGTGACCGTGGCGCCCGCCGACGGCGGCGAGTCCCAGACCCTCGAGGCCGACCGCCTGCTCTCGGCCATCGGCTTCCAGCCGCGCACCGAGGGCTACGGGCTGGACACCCTCGGCGTCGAACTCACCGAGCGCGGCGCGATCAAGATCGACGACTACTGCCGCACCAACATCGACGGCGTCTACGCCATCGGCGACGTCACGGCCAAGCTGATGCTCGCCCACGTCGCCGAGGCCATGGGCATCGTCGCCGCCGAGACCATCGCCGGCGCCGACACCATGCCGATCGACTTCGACTTCATCCCGCGAGCCACGTACTGCCACCCGCAGATCGGCTCGATGGGGTACTCCGAGCAGCAGGCCAAGGACAAGGGCTACGACGTCAAGACGGCGACGTTCCCCTTCACCGCCAACGGCAAGGCGCAGGGGCTCGGCGACGCCGTCGGGTTCGTCAAGGTCGTGGCCGACGCCAAGTACAACGAGATCCTCGGCTGCCACATGATCGGGCCGGACGTCACCGAACTCCTCCCGGCCCTCAACGTGGCCAAGCAGTGGGACCTCACCGCCGACGAGCTCTCGCGCACCGTGTTTGCCCACCCGACCCTCGGCGAGGCGATCAAGGAGGCCGTCCACGGCATCTCCGGGCACATGATCAACTACTGACCCGGCAGCACCCCAGCACAGCAGCGAACGGCCCGATCCTCGTGAGGATCGGGCCGTTCGCGCTGGGGTGGGGACCGCCGGGGTGGGCCGGCTCCGGGGAGCCGGCCCACCGTCGACGAGCCTGGTCAGCGAAGCGCGACGGAGGTGGAGTCCACTCCTCCGCGTGTACTCACGGAGGTCACGGTGACCTTGTCGCCGCCGGTCTTCTTGACCCGCAGCGTGACCTTCATGGCCTGCCGCGCGTCCAGGTGATAGGCGGGTGGCGTTCCCACCGGTTGTGCGCCGTCGACCCGGACCGTGTCGGGACGCACGATCTTGATCTGCTTGGCCATCTCCAGCGCGGTCGGGAGCTGCCCGGTGTTGCGCACGCGGACCGTGATCTCGTGCGTGGCCCCGTCCTCGCTGCCGCGGACGGCCTTGGCGTTGGCGGAGACGATCCCGACCTCCGGCAACTGCCTGGTCATCCACAGGTTGAACTTGCTCTGGTTGGCCGCCCACGGCTCGAGCAGATCGGGCTGCGGGTTCTGCGACCAGAACTTGGGGTTGATCCCTCCGATCTCGACCTCACCCAGGGTGGGGTGTGCCTGCTTGGTCCACGGGATGAAGCAATTCTTGCGCCCGTTCTCGTGACACCACCGCGACAATTCCCATTCGTCGTAGCGTCCATCCTTGTCGTAGTCGGTGTTCTGACCGCCGTTCCAGAGTTCGTCGCCGTACCACATGGCGCCGTATCCGAAGTAGCCGAAGTCAGGTCCGTGGCCGAACAGCGGGGTCGGATTTCCGCCGAATCGGGTGGCGTAGTCGCGGTAGACGTTGCCGGCATAGGGGTAGCCGGTGAAGGAGACACCCTTCTTGTCGAACGCCTCGTACAACTGCGCGTCCTTGGGGGCCATGCATTCGTCCTGCTCACAGGTCGAGGGGCCGCGCAGGTGCATCGGAACCCGCGTGTCCATGCTGTTGACGACCCCGATGTTGGTGTGCGACATCAGCCACGTGTACACGTGACGGGTCTCCGGTTCGGACAACGGATATTCACCGGCGCCGTTCTGCGTGAACCCTCGCCCGGTCGCGTCCGCGGAGGCCTCCACCCGCCAGTTGGTCGGGTAGTTGCGGTGCAGGTCGAGCCCGCCGATGCCGTCCTCGTTGATGCGGCCGTCGCCGTCGTTGTCGATACCCTCCGGCGTGATGAGGTAGTCGCCCTTGCCCTGCCCGACGTTGCGCATCGCGTTGCCGGCGGGGTCACGGTCGTCGATGACGTGGGTGCCCTTGCCGGCTCCGACGTGCTGCCGCATCTGGGAGATGAAGCCGTCTCCGTTGAGGTCCTCACCGGGGTCCTCGTCGATGCGACCGTCGCCGTCGCTGTCGTGGGGCCGCACGGACGAGCGGTTCGTCTGTGCCGTGTACAGGTACATGTCGTGCCCGTCGGGGTTGTTCACCGGGCGGATGTAGATCGCCTTGTCCTTCAGGAGCGATTCGATCTGGCGCGAGTCCTTGTTCTCGATGAGATGCCAGGCCAGCCAGAGCGAGGCCTCCGCCGAGGTGACCTCACCGGAGTGCCGGTTGCCCTCGAAGTAGGCGGCGGGCTTGTCGGTGTCCTTGCCCGCGGCCTTGTTCGTGAGCGTCAACTGGTAGATCGGTTTCCGGAGAAGGATTCACCCACGACGTACAGATCGACGATGTCGGGGTGATCGGCGGCCCACTTCTTGAGCCACCATTCGATCTCGATACCCGTGTGATAATGCTCGAAGTCCATCTTTCCCGGGCTCTTCGGCTGCACCTGAGGGTAGGAGACGATGGGGAGGGTACTTTCCCCTCGCGCTCACCCGGGATCGTGATGCTGCCACCGGCGGGAACGACGGAGGCGGGGAACGGTCCGGGATCGGCGGCGGTCTGCAGGCCGACGGCGGCAGGGGCATTTTTCACAGGGGACGCGTGGGGAGCAGCGCCCTTCTCGGTCATGAGGTCGGTGCCGAAGAAGCCGAAACTTCCGGCGACGAGGGCGGACGTACTCAGGCTCGCGGCGAGAATTCCGCCGAGCCGATGTGCTCTGGGTGCTGGCATGATGACTCCGCATCTTCGAGGGTGCCCCAGAATTCCTGGCAGGTCCGAGGAACCTAGCCCTCGGGTAGGCGAACGACCCAGAGTTACCCACGGGTCTTTACCTTTTCATTACCCTGCGCCCCCACCCGATGCCGCCGGGCGCACCGCCCGCGAGGCGCGTCTCGTCGCCCCCGCCGGCTCCGGGTGGCGTCCGGTGCCGACACCGTGGCCGCCCGTGTCGGCGGCCGTTCACCACACCGCCACACGACTCCACCCCACACGGGGCCCGAGGTGACCTACGCTGACGCTGGATCTGCTACTGCAGCAAAGGAGCTGTCGTGAATTCCCGCCGCACCCTCGTCATCGGCACCACTGCCGCCCTCTCCCTGTCCCTGATGACGCCGGCTGCCTGGGGCGCGCTTGCCGCTCCCGCGCAGCAGCCGCACCCGGCGGCGCCGTCGGCCGACGGGGTCCAGCCCACACCCCGCACCTCACTGCGTCACGCGCCGACGCGTGAGCGCTATTACTTCGTCATGGCCGACCGGTTCGCCAACGGAAATCCCGCCAACGATCGCGGCGGACTCTCCGGTGGCCCGCTCAAGACCGGGTTCGACCCCACCCACAAGGGCTTCTTCCACGGTGGTGACCTCGCCGGAATCATGCAGAAGCTGGATTACATCCAGGGCATGGGCACGACCGCGATCTGGCTCACCCCCTCGTTCAAGAACCGGCCCGTGCAGGGGCCCGCCGGTCAGGAGAGCGCGGGATATCACGGCTACTGGGTCACCGACTTCACGCAGATCGACCCGCACTTCGGCACCAACGAGGAGATGAAGAAGCTCATCGCCGCGGCCCACGCCAAGGGGATGAAGGTCTACTTCGACATCATCACCAACCACACGGCCGACGTCATCAAGTACACCGAGAACCGGTACGTGTACATCTCGAAGAGCAAGGAGCCCTACCGCGACGCCTCCGGGCGGGTCTTCGACGACCGCGACTACGCCGGCACCTCGGTGTTTCCGAAGCTGGACGTCCGGACGTCCTTCCCGCTCACCCCGACGTTCGAGTCGGAGGCGGACCGCACTGTCAAGGTCCCGGCCTGGCTCAATGACCCGACGATGTACCACAACCGGGGCGACACGACGTTCGAGGGCGAGAACTCCCTGTACGGCGACTTCTTCGGGCTCGACGACCTCTTCACCGAGCGTCCCGAGGTGGTCGACGGGATGGGCGAGATCTACGAGGCGTGGGTCGACCTGGGTATCGACGGGTTCCGCATCGACACGACCCGGCACGTCAACATGGAGTTCTGGCAGCAGTTCTCCCCGCGCATGATCGAGCGCGCGAAGAAGGCGGGCAACGACGACTTCTTCATGTTCGGCGAGATCGCCGACCCCGATCCTCTGGAGATGAGCCGGTACTCGACCCGCGGCACGCTGCCCGCGGCGCTGGACTTCGGCTTCCAGAAGGCGGCGCAGGAGTTCGTGGCCGGCGGCACCCCGCAGGCCCTCGGCGCCTTCTACCGCAATGACGACCTCTACACCGATGCCGACTCCAACGCGTACTCGCTGCCGACGTTCACCGGCAACCACGACATGGGTCGTCTGCCCTTCCTGCTCAATCAGGGCCGGACGGGAGCGAACGGCAAGAAGCCGTTCGATCGGGCCGATCTGCTGCGCCGCGTGGAGTTGGCCAACACCCTCATGTACCTGACCCGCGGCCAGCCGATCGTCTACTACGGCGACGAGCAGGGCTTCATCGGCACCGGCAACGACCAGGCCGCGCGTCACGACATGTTCGCGACGAAGACCGAGCTGTACGCCGAGGAACCCACGCTCCTCGGCCCGGCCGGCGCCCGCGACCGGTTCGACACGGATTCGCGTCTCTACCGGCAGCTCTCTGGGCTCGCGAACCTGCGAGAGGAGCACCCGGCCCTGGCCGACGGCGCGCAGGTGACCCGCCTGGCGCCGTCACGTGCGGGGGTCTTCGCGTTCTCGCGGATCGACGCGAAGGACCAGCGGGAGTACGTCGTCGCGGTGAACAACGCGACGACGGCGAAGACGGTGACGTTCCCGACGTACAACGCGCGAGAGAGTTTCGCGCCGGTGTTCGGCACGAAGACGGCGGTCCGCTCCGACCGCACCGGCAAGGTCACGGTGACGGTGCCGCCTCTGTCGGCGGTGGCGCACAAGGCCGCCACCAAGGTCGATCGTGTCGCGACGACGCCGGCGGTGCGGATGGCGACCACGTGGCCGATGACGAGCGACGGCCGGATGCGGGTGGCGGCGAACGTCTCCGAGGGCCGCTTCGTGCAGGCGACGTTCTACGCGAGGCGAGCGGGTCAGCCGACGTGGACGCTGCTGGGCATCGACGACAACGCCCCGTACCAGGTCTTCCACGACACCGTGGACATCCGTAAGGGCACCCGCATGGAGTACCGGGTGGTCGTCAAGGACGAGTCAGGCCGGGTCAAGAGCGCGAGCACAGTGACCTCGATCCGCTGACCCATCCAGCCTTCGGCGAATGTCGACTGCACCCCGCCTTCGGCGGACATCAACTGCATGGACACCGCTTCGCGGCGGCGCAGTGGATGTTCCGAGAATCCAAGCCTCGCTTCGCTCGGACGGATTCTCGGGCCGATGACGAACACGGCGACTTCGTCGGCGTCTTCGTCTTCGGCGCCGAGTTGGCGTGGCCTGCTGGGTCGCTGGAATCGGCGCGAGGTCATCCGGTTCAGATGGGCACGCGTCTGAGCCGCCTTTGCGGCGACCTTCGCGAAGCGGCGTCGATGCAGGTGAACCCGCCGCGGGCGGTGTCCGCCGAAGGCGGGCGGGCGCCGCCTGCGGGGCGGACGTCAGTCCGCCACGGGTGCTGCGCCGCGCCGGAGTGCTCGGGCGGAGGCGCGGGCCTGTGCGCTGCGGGGGTCGCGTTTGACCTGGCGCCCGAAGTAGGAGCCGAGGCTGACGCCGCCGGCGATGGCGAGTCCGGTGCCGGCTGCGGTCCACAGGAGGGTGGGTCCGTCGGTGCTGGGGGTGGTGACGGGGGCGGGTTCGACGAGGTAGTAGAGGCCCCGGTAGACCATGCTGCCGGGGAGGAAGGCGACGATGCCGGCGGTGCTGATGGCGAGGGAGGGGACTCGGAACATCCAGGCGGCGGGTTGGGAGAAGAAGCCGACGACGACGCAGGCCAGGGCGGTGGCGGCGAGGCCGCCGACCTCGAGTTCACCGACGATGAGGGACGCGGTCCAGCCGAGGAGGCCCATCCCGACGGAGATGAGGATGGTCCGCGGGCGCGCGTAGCAGCCGAGGACGTAGGAGATCGCGATGAACGCGACAGCGATGAGCTGGACCACGGGTGAGGTGGCCAGTGACGCGGGCGGGATGAGGTAGGACGGCACTCCGAGGGTGGAGGCGAGGGTGATGGTGCCGAGGACGCCGACGAGGATGCCGAGGGTGAGGACGACGACTTCGAAGGTTCGCGCTGCGGCGGTCACGTAGTACCCGTCGATGGCGTCCTGCGCGGCGCCGACGACGGAGAGTCCGGCGAGCAGGATGACGATGCCGGTGGCGACGAGCACCGAGGGTCTGACGGAGGCGTCGATGAACGGGATGTGCTCGCGGAGGGCGATGATGATCGTCGCGAAGACGGTGGGGATGGCGCCGCCGAGCATCTGGGCGAAGAACGTGGCGACGCGTTTGCGGCCGGTCCAGATCATGGCGCGGTCGACGAGCCCGGAGATGAGCATGGCGAGGAGGATCTCCAGCGGTCGTCCTCCGATGAGGGTGGCCACTCCCCCGCCGAGCAGCACGAACGACAGGGTGATGACCCAGCGGCGGTACAGGTGCGGGCGACCCATGATGTCGAAGAACCGGCGTTGTGCGTCCTCGAGTGGGAGGTCGCCGTCGGCGATGTCGGAGATGAGTTGCTGGGTGGCGGCGAGCCGGTCGTAGTCGGCGACCCGCACGCGCACGATCCGCACCATCGTCACCGGGTCCTCGTGCGCGCCCCGGTGGTGGGTGACGGCGATCGAGGTGAACGTGACATCGACGTGCACCGCCCGGAGTCCGTAGGCAGAGGTGACGGCGAGGGTGTTGGCCGTGACGTCGGCGGCCGACGCGCCCGTGGACAGGGTCGACTCTGCGATGCGCATGGCGAGGTCGATGACGGCACGCGAGCGCGCCTTCTCGATGCCGTCGCTGATCTCGCGCAGGTCGAGTCCCCAGGTCGGCGGATCGACGGCGCGCACCGCGCTCTTGGCACGCCGGATGAACGCGGTCTTCGCGCCGATCTTCTGCGGGGGCGTCGTACGCGCGGCGGTGACCGCCGATCCCATGTTGGCCTCGACGACGCTCTGGTCGACGATCTCGAACACCTCGGACGGCGGGTCGCTGGAGACGCCGGTGAGGGTCGGATTGACCTCGTACTTGTCGTAGTCGTGATGGGCGCTTGGCTGGGGGTCGGGCGAGAACTGCTCGGTCACGACCTCAACTGTGGGGCACCGGGTCCGAACGCGGCAAACCGTCTCGCACACGGGCGTGCCGGGCACCGGTGGGGGTTCGCAGGGATCGACTGATCGTGCCCGTGTCGGCGTGACACCATGACGTGGTGAGTGAGAAGCAGCCGAAGTCCTCCGACCACCGCAGCCGCCCCTCCGGCAAGGAGTTCCGCGCGTTCATCGCGAGCGGTTGGGCACCGCGGGACGAGACGTTGCCGCAGGCCATCGAGGTGGCCTCGTGGACACCGGCGCGCAGGCGGGCCTTGTCCGAGGCGTTCCCCGGCGAACGCCTGGTGATTCCCGCCGGTGGGCTCAAGGTCCGCAGCAACGACACCGACTACGTCTTCCGGCCGCACACGGCGTTCTCCTACCTGACGGGACTGGGTGCCGACCGCGAGCCCGACGCCGTCCTGGTACTCGAGCCCACCGAGGACGGGCACGACCCGGTCCTGTACTTCCGGCCGCTCGCGCCACGGGACAGCGAGGAGTTCTTCGCCGACTCCCGCTACGGCGAGTTCTGGGTCGGGTCACGCCCGACCCTGGAGAGCATGGCTGCGGAGCTGGGGATCGCCACGCGCCACATCGACGAGTTCGGTGATGCCGTGGCCAAGGACGCCGGTCAGGTCGGTCTGCGCGTGATCCGCGACGCGGACGTCGACATCGCCTCCACCGTCGACGTGGCGCGCAGCGAGGCGGGCCAGAGCGAGCAGGAGGTCGCCACCGCCGTCGAGGGTGACGCCGAACTCGCCCGCCACTGCTCGACCATGCGCCTGGTCAAGGACGAGTGGGAGCGCGACCAGATGCGTCTGGCCTGCGAGGGAACGGCGCGCGCGTTCGAGGCGGTCGTGGCCGACCTGCCCGAGGCCAAGAGGCGGGGACGCGGCGAGCGGTGGGTCGAGGGGGTGTTCGGCCTCCACGCACGCCACCACGGCAACGGCGTCGGTTACGACTCGATCTGCGCGTCGGGCGACCACGCCAACACGCTGCACTGGATCCGCAACACCGGTGACCTGCGCGACGGCGACCTCCTGCTGCTCGACGCCGGCATCGAGGTCGACTCGCTGTTCACCGCCGACGTCACCCGCACCCTGCCCGTCTCGGGCACGTTCAGTGACGCCCAGCGCCGCATCTACGACGCCGTGTACGAGGCCCAGAGCGCCGGCATCGAGGCGTGCCGCCCGGGCAATCGGTTCAAGGACGTGCACGCGGCCGCGATCCGCGTCATCGCCCGGCACCTGTTCGACTGGGGGCTGCTGCCTGACGGGGTGGACGTCGAGGCGACCCTCGACGCCGAGAAGGGCCAGTACCACCGGCGGTGGATGGTCCACGGCACCAGCCACCACCTGGGGATGGACGTGCACGACTGCGCCATGGCCCTGCGCGAGGACTACATGGACGCCGAACTGCGCCCCGGGATGGTCCTCACCGTCGAGCCCGGCCTGTACTTCAAGGCCGACGACGAACTCGCGCCGCCGGAGTTCCGCGGCATCGGCGTCCGGATCGAGGACGACATCCTCATCACCGAGGACGGCCACGAGAACCTCTCGGCGATGCTGCCGCGCACGTCGACGGACGTCGAGGCCTGGATGGGCGACATCCTCTCCCGCTGAGCACGCACTCCCCCATCGCTGTGAACGCCGTGACCGGAGCCTCAGCCGTCGTCGTCCTGGCGGCGGCCGTGCTGCTGCTCGCCGCGGCTCCCGGGCATCTGCGTCACCGCCCGCTCCTGGTGGTCTCGGTGCGTCGGCACGGGGTCCTTCCGCCGTGGGCGGCGCGGTCGGCCCCGATGCTGGGGCCGGTCGAGCTCCTCCTCGGCGCGGGAACCCTGGGCCTGTGGTTCGTCGCCGTCGAGGACCTTCGGTTCCTCTGGATCGGGGCGGTGGCCGGGGTCGTCGCGCTGTACACCGTGTTCTGCCTCTACACGGCCAGGGCGATGCGTTCGGCCCCCGGCTCCCCGTGTGCCTGTTTCGGCGTCGAACCCTTGACCTGGGCGGTCCCCCTCCGCGCCGGGGCACTCGCGCTGGGAACCGCCCCCGCGCTCCTGGGCACGCCTCCGCCCTCCACGATCGACCGCGTCCTCGCCCTGGGCGCGGCGGTGGTGGTGGCGCTGGTCGCCTGGGTCATCCCCGCCGTCATCGCCCTCTGGTCAGAGGAACGGGTGCGCCACCACTCCGAGTGAGACCGCGTAGGACACGAACACCAGGACGCGGATGAGGACGCCCCAGCGGTCGAACTCCCGGTCCCAGCCGGCGTCCTCGTCGTAGCGCAGGTTGCCGAAGGTCATCACGCTGCGACCCAGGCCGAACCCGATCCCTGCGGCCACCGCCGTCACAGGCGTCGCGAGGAACGCGACCACGACGACCAGCGCGTACGGAAGCCCGGAGGTCACGTAGGTGCGCACGCCCGTGCCCATCTCCAGCCCGAACTGGAACGGTCCGAAGAACGGGCCGTGCCGGAACACCGACTCGGGCACCAGGCGGGCGTTCTGGGGCAGGGCGAAGGAGATCGCGCCGGTCTCGCGCACGGCGAGGACGACGAACCAGGCCGCGGCCAGCGTCAGCCAGACGAGCGGGGGCGCAAGCAGCCGCAGGACGGACCCGAGGACGACCAGGGCGAGCGCGGACGCGACGCCACCGGCGAGCAGACCGAGCGCGAAGGCCCGGGAAGGGGATCCTCGCCACACGGGCGAGTTCAGCACGGCGGCCGAGTTGCGACTTCAGGTGGAGCCCGAGACGGAGAATCCCGCGACGGCACCCATGACGAGGAACGCGGTCAGGCCCCCGACCACCGCGCCGGCATCGGCCGACCCGCCCACCGCGAGCAGCACGGCGAGCAGGCAGGGCAGGGCGAGGGTGATCGCCCCCGTGACCGGGTGCCATCTGCGTCGGGACGAGGTCAGGACCGACACGATCAGACGATGGACCGACAGATGGTCAGGTAGGAGTACCAGCTCATTCCGAGGTACCGCACCGACATGACCCCGTCGGAGCAGCGATAGGTCGTGCCGTCGACGGTCCACTTCCAGGCGTTCTTCGTCGTGGTGGCGCCGCAGGCCGTCGAGGTCGGACGGTAGGCCCACGACTCCAGCCAGGAGCGACGCTCCACGTCCGCGCGGTGCCATCCGGTGGAGTCGCACAGCGTCGAGCCCATCCGGTAGCCGCCGTAGCACGCGCCCGGCCGGGTGGTGTAGGCGCCTTCGGTGTCGCGCTGCTCGGCGTACCCGTTCGGGTAGGCGTCCTTGCAGTCGTTGGCGTCCCAGCCCTGCAGGCCGCTCGGCGAGGTCTCCGCCCGCGCCGCGGTGCCTCCGCCGAGCGGTGACCAGCCCAGAGCCGTCGCGCCCACGGTCGTCGCGGCGAGGGCTATGCCGCGCAGGACCGTGCGTCGGCGGGCCATGGCGCCCAGGGCACTGAGCGCCTCGGTCTTCTCGGCGCCCTCGGGCGCGGTGTCCGCGGCGGGGATCTGATCCAGGGTGAGAGTCATGCGAGATCCCTTTCGGTGGCCGGGGCGAGCACGCCCCAGGAGGTCAGGGTGGCGTCGATGTCCTCGATGCCGGAGGGGAGGTGCAGGGAGGCGATGCGTCCGGACGCCTCGACCCGCAGGAGGATCGGCGGCGTGAGGTGGGCGAGGTTCGACCACGCCTGGGCATCCCGGACGATGCGGACGGACTCCAGGTGCGACCAGTCCTCCTCGGGTTCCCAGGTGAGCAGGGTGACCTGCGCCCGCAGGTGTCCTCGGTGCGACATCAGCCGCTCGAGGACGAGCGCGCAGGAGGGGCAGGTGGTGTCGGCGACGACGACCACGCCGTCACGCCCACCGGTCACCCGCTCCGGAAGAGGCTCCTCCTCGGCCCGCGCGCCGCCCTCTCCGCCCAGGGTGGAGACCTGCAGCTGCAGGCGCGACACCTGCCCGCGCAACAGGCGGGTCTCGCGCAGCAGAGCGGCGAATCCGAGGTAGACCACGACGATCGCGACCCACTGCAGGATCTGCAGTGCGATGACGGCGTCCATCAGCTTCCCGGGCTCCACGCGACGTCGAGCGAGTCGACCATGGCGAGCACGGCGGCATCGGTCGTCGCGTCGACGTCCGATGCGACGACCTCGGCGACTCCGCTCCGACCACCCACGATGTAGGCGAAGTCACGGGCCCGGCCACGGCCGCGGCCACGACCCGGGAAGGTCGACTTCCACACCTCGTTGCCGCGCCGCGTGCGATTGCCGCGGTGGCGAGGCACCACCCGGTGGGCATGGGCGGGCCCGGGCATGTCCATGGAGACGAAGTCCTCGGCGAACACCACGAGATGCTCGTTCAGCACCGACAGCAGGGTGCTGCGCGCCGGGGTGACCCGCATGCCCTGAGGAGCGTCGTCGATGTCGAGGACGCCGAAGATGTCGACGATGCGGCCGGTCGCCGGCGCCGGTCCCGTGAACACGGTCATCAGCTCGTGGTGCCGTCCGATGAGGGTGGCCGTGGTGCTCGAGTCGTCGGGCGCCACCGAGACCTTGACCTCGTGGCGACCCACGACCAGTCGGGAGGTGCGCGCGCCCTGCACGAACCGCTCGACGGCGGCGTCGTGGGCGCCGAGGGGATGGATCTGGAATCCGCGGCCGTAGTTGCCACCGGCGAATCGGACGCCGACGACCTCGCTACCGGGCGCGGCTCCCTCCCACTCGAGACGTAGGACGTCGCCACTCGGGGCGCGTCGAACGAGGCGCTGCTTGGCCACTCGGTCCTCCTGGGTCAGGGCACCGCGAGAGGGAGAGCAGCGCCGACGATCGTGGCGGTCACCCTCGGGTCCGTGTCCCCGGCCGAGGAGGCCGAGCGGCATCCTGGCAGCCCGAGAGTCGTGTGAGAAGATCGTCCAGGACGATCGTACGATCGCCGAACACGTCTGTTGCCCAACGGTTCTCGGGATTTTTTGCGAGCGGTGCGCGATGTCGGTTCCGGCGCCCGGCCGAGGCGCTGCGCGCTCTGCGTGGTGTCAGGCCGGGGGCGCGCGCCATGGGTCGCGCGGCTCGTCCTCGGGCCGGTCGACCACGGGACGCCGCCCGGCGTCGGGGCGCTCGGTCTCGTGCGGCTCACGCGGGGGCGCGGGCTGGGTGGGAGCCGCCGCGGGCGGCTGGTCCTGCTCACGTCCGTGCGGCTCGCGGGAGTGGTGCGGCTCGCGTGACTGGTGCTCGCGGCCGTGATCCTGCCCCTGCGCCGGCCCGCGCAGGATGCGGTTGGCCTCGTCGAACTTGGCGTGCTCGACGAGGATCTCGTATCGGGTGGCGACGACCTGACTCACCGAGGTGAAGTCACGCTTGCCCTGGGTGAACGCGTAGCCGATGCCCGCCCAGATGGTGAAGAAGACGGCACCGAAGAGCACCGAGGACACGATCGTCATCCACATGTCGTCCTCGATGAACAGTGACATGAGCACGCCGACCATGAGCCCCAGCCACATTCCGCTGAGGGCGCCACCGGCGAGCGCCTTGGCCAGACTCATCCGCCCGGTGACCCGCTCGACCTGACGCAGGTCGGTGCCGACGATCATCACGTTCTCGACGGCGAAGCCGTGATCGGAGAGGTAGTCGACCGCGCGTTGCGCGTCCTCGTAGCTGTCGTACACGGCAAGGCTACGGGGGTTGTCGAGCTGCAGCTTGGACGCCGGCAGGCGTCCGGACATTCCAGGAGAGGTGGCCATGCCCCATTCTCACCACAGATGGAGGAGTGCGGCGCGAGGGGGAGCGCAGTTCCGGGCACCCACGGCACGTCGCGGTCGCCGAGCGGGAGCGAGGCCCGCCTGTTCGCGAGCGAAGCGAGCCTGAACGGGCGGAACAGAGAAGTCACCGCGGCGAAGCCGCGCCCATGCCTCTGCGGGGGTACACGGGGGCGCAGCCCCCGTGCGTTCGCGAGCGAAGCGAGCCTGAACGGACGGAACAGACAGAACGCCGCGGCGGCAGCCGCGTCCACGCAGTCCCGGGGGCACACGGGGGCGCAGCCCCGCCCGTTCGCGAGCGAAGCGAGCCTGAACGGACGGAACAGACAGAACGCCGCGGCGGCAGCCGCGTCCACGCAGTCCGGGGGCACACGGGGCGGAGCCCCGTGCGTGTGTGATCAGCGCTTGATCGCGTAGTCCTTGAGGAGGCTGCGGCCGATGATCATCTTCTGGATCTCGGCGGTGCCCTCTCCGATGAGCAGCATCGGCGCCTCGCGGTAGAGCCGCTCGATCTCGTACTCCTTGCTGTATCCGTAGCCGCCGTGGATGCGGAAGCTCTGCTCGACCACGTCGGCGCAGTATTCGGCGGCGAGGTACTTGGCCATGCCGGCCTCGACGTCGTTGCGCTGCCCGGAGTCCTTGAGCTTGGCGGCCATCACCATCATCTGGTGGCAGGCCTCGACCTTGGTGGCCATGTCGGCGAGGCGGAACATGATGGCCTGGTGGTCGGCGATCCTCTTGCCGAAGGTCTCCCGCTGTTGGGCGTAGGAGATGCCGAGTTCGAAGGCCCGGCGGGCGACGCCGCAGGCGCGCGCCGCGACGTTGACGCGGCCGACCTCGACGCCGTCCATCATCTGGTAGAAGCCCTGGCCGGGCTCACCGCCGAGGAGTTCGGCGTCGGTGGTGCGGTAGCCGTCGAGGATCAGCTCGGTGGTGTCGACGCCCTTGTAGCCCATCTTCTCGATCTTGCCGGGCACGTTGACGCCCTCGCCGACCTGCCCGAATCCGGGCTCCTTCTCCACGAGGAAGGTCGACATGTTCTTGTACACCGAGTCGTGACCGGTGTCGGTCTTGACGAGCACGGCCACGAGCGTGGAACTGCCGCCGTTGGTCAGCCACATCTTCTGGGCGTTGACGACCCAGTCGTCGCCCTCCTTGACGGCCTTGGACTTGATGCCCGACACATCCGAACCACAGCCCGGCTCCGACATCGAGAAGGCGCCACGGACCTCGCCGGTGGCCATGCGCGGCAGGTACTTCTGCTTCTGCTCCTCGGTGCCGTGCTTGAGCAACATGTACGCCACGATGAAGTGGGTGTTGATGATGCCCGACACGCTCATCCATCCGCGAGCGATCTCCTCGACGCACAGGGCGTAGGTGAGGAGCGACTCCCCCAGGCCGCTGTACTCCTCGGGGATCATCAGCCCGAAGATCCCCATCTCCTTCATCGCCTCGACGATCTCGGTGGGGTACTCATCCGCGTGCTCCATCTCCGTCGCGACGGGGATGATCTGCTCCTCGACGAATTCGCGGACCAGCTTGACGAGCTCGGTCTGTTCCTCGGTGAGGCCCTCGGTCTTCTGCAGGCGGGACATGGGTAACCCTTTCGGTCGGCTCGGCCGTCCCGCCGAGTATGCCGGTCGGGAGCGCTTCCACGCTCGTCACGTCCGCTGTGAGCCCGCCCACGCAGTCTCGGACTCCTCACGTTCCATCTGCTCGACGAACGCCTTCTTGCCCTTCTGCCAGGCGTCCTCGTCCTGACCGGTGCGCCAGTAGCCGGAGATCGACACGCGCTCACGCGGCACCCCGTTCTCGACGAACAGAAAGCGGCGCAGGTCTTTGATCATGTCGGCGTTGCCATGGACGAAGACGCGCACGTCACCCTCGGGGATGGGCGTCTCGCGGACGGCTCGGGTCAGGGCGACGCCGTAACCCTCGCCGGCGTCGTTCCGGTGGACCCAGCGCACGTCGACGTGAGGCATGGCGCGCAGCGGGATGTGCACGGATTCGTCGGTGACCTCGAGGATCACGGTGGCGGCGGCCGCGTGCGGCAGCGCCTCGAGAGCCGCGGCCACTGCAGGCGCGGCCGACTCGTCGCCCACGAACAGGTGATGGTCGGCGTCGGCTGCCGGCGCCCACGCGCCACCGGGGCCGAGGAACCCGATCCTGTCGCCGGGGCTCGCCTGGGCCGCCCACGGGCCGGCGAGCCCGGAGTCGCCGTGCAGCACGAAGTCGACGGACATGCGGCCCTGGTCGAGACTGCGGATCGTGTAGGTGCGTGTGACGGGCCAGAGTTCGCGGGGTGCCTCCTCGCGCATCCGGTCGGGGTCGAAGGGCCACGCGTAGTCCGCGCCCTCCGGCGGGAACAGCAGCTTGATGTAGCTGTCGGTGAATTTCAGCGGCGGTATGTGGGCGACTCCGTCCCCCTCGAAGCTGACTCGCACGAGGTCGCGGGTGAGTCGTTCGGTGCGGGTGACGACGGCTTCACGCGGGACGCGGCGGCGCTTCTCGGTAGTCACGCTCCACAGGTTAGCCTTACCTAATTGCTGCCCGTGGATGGGCTCCCGATGCTCCGCGGTCAGTACACCCAGACCCGGTCGTTATAGCGCAGGCCGCCCTTGGCCCACATCATGTCCATCGCCTTCATGCTGACGCGGGTGCAGCCGTGCGAGGCCGGGTAGCCGGGGATGTGGCCGTCGGTGACGCCGTGGACGGCGTATCCGCGGTGGAAGTACTTCGGGCGGTAGAGCTTTCCGAGCGGTGCCGTTCGCCATCCGTCCTGCTGCCGGAAGATGCGGTAGAGCCCGCGCGGCGTGGGGGTGGCCTTCGTGCCGGTGCTCGTGTTGATGACGTACTTCAGCTTGCCGTCGACGGCGAACAGGAGAACCTGCCTCTTCAGGTCCACCTCGAGGACCCGGCCTCGGGCGCTCCTCGGCGTCGGTCGGATGCCTCGGTCGAGAGCCGCCCAGGTCGCCGGCCCGGTCACCCCGTCCCGCCCCAACCCGGCGACCTTCTGCAGCGCCATCACGGCCTGCGCGGTCGTGTGGTCGTACCGCCCGCTCGGCGCGCCCAGCCAGTACCCCAGCTTCGCCAGACGGGTCTGCAGCGTCGTGACGGCGACCCCTCGCGCCCCGGGACGCAGCAGCGGCCGCGACCCCGCCACCGTCGTGGGCGCCGGCTTCGTCGTCGGCTTCGGTGCCGGTTTGGGCGTGGGCTTCACGGTCGGCTTGGGTGTGGGCTTCACCGTCGGCGACGGCGCCGGGGTGGGTGCGGCCACCGACCTCGTGACCGAGGGGGACGATCCGGCGGTCGCCGGCGCGGCCCCCGTGACGACCGGAATCCCGGCCAGCCCGGCGGCCAGGACGATGGTGATGAGACGACGACGAGACATGCTTCCCCCTGTGTGGAACACGCTGCCCGGCAGTAGGCAGCCCCCGCGGGGCCCTCCCCGCGTGACCGATCGTCGAATCACCGATCAGGTCTGACGTCCAAGTTACTCGGTCCAGATCACGAGTCGGTGCCTACCGAGGTCACGCCCTGGTGACGGCCGACACCCCGCGCGACGGCCCTCGCGCAGAGGCCGTGAAGCCGTTCGTCACCGGCCCCAAGACGATCATGAGGGCGTCCACGGACGTCGCCGAGATCGTCATGGGAGGCACGCCCTGACCGACCACGTCGGATCCGAGAAACGCCGAAACCGCCGGCTATAGGCGGCGGTTTCGGCGTAGACCCGGTCGGAGGGGTGGAGGCTCGGCTCAGGAGTCGGCTTGCAGCGCCTGGATCGCGTCGTGGATGGTCAGCGTGCGCTGGGCCGACTCGACGTGCAGGCTCTCGACCATCTTGCCGTTGTAGGTGACGACGCCCGTCCCCTTGCCGGCCTCCCACGCCTCGAGGATGCCCCGCGCGTCGGTCACGGCCTGCTCGCTCGGGGCGAACGCGGAGTTGGCGCCCTCGACCTGACCCGGGTGGATCAGGGTCTTGCCGTCGAAACCCATCTCGCGGCCCTGGGCGCACTCGGCGAGGAACCCCTCGGTGTTCTTCACGTCGTTGTAGACGCCGTCGAGGATCGCCTTGCCCTCCGCCCGGGCGGCGAGCAGCGCCAGCCCCAGCCCCGTCAGCAGCGGCACACGGCCGGGCACGTGCTCGGCGTACAGCTCCTTGACGAGGTCGTTGGTGCCCATGACCAGCACCGACAACCGGTCGGAGGCGGCGGCGATCTCGTGGACGCGCAACATCGCGATGGGCGTCTCGACCATCGCCCACAGTGTCGTCTTCTCCGGGGCCCCGGCCTTCTCCATCGCGCCGACCAGCTGCCGCACCTCCTCGGCCGAGTTCACCTTGGGGACGACGATCGCGTCGGGGCCCGCCTTCGCCGCTGCGGCCATGTCGGCCTCGTGCCACCGGGTGCCGATGCCGTTGACCCGGATCGTCAGCTCTCGGCGTCCGTACTCTCCGCTCGCGGCAGCGGCGCAGGCCGCCTCGCGCGCGCCCTCCTTGGCGTCGGGGGCGACGGCGTCCTCCAGATCGAGGATGAGCCCGTCGCAGGGGAGCGTCTTGGCCTTCTCCAGCGCTCGAGCGTTGGAACTCGGCATGTACAGCACCGAGCGGCGCGGCCGGAACACGGTGTCCTGATCCATGGTGTTCAGCCCTTCATCCCGTAAGCGGCGGCGAGTTCGGGGTCGCCCTCGGCGAGTTGCTCCGCGAGCCGCACCATGACCAGGCACTGCTTGAGCGAGGCGTCGTCCTCCATCTTGCCGTCCAGCATCACCGCGCCGGTGCCGTCACCCATCGCCTCGACGACGCGCTTGGCGTGCTCGACGTCCTCGGGGGCCGGCGAGAACACCCGCTTGGCGATCTCGATCTGCTTCGGGTGCAACGTCCATGTACCGACACAACCAAGGAGGAAGGCGTTACGGAATTGGTCCTCACACCCGACCACGTCGGTGATGTCTCCGTACGGGCCGTAGTACGGGAAGATCCCGTGCATCGCACACGCGTCGACCATGCGCGCGATCGTGTAATGCCACAGGTCCTGCTGGTAGGTGGAGCGAGGCGTCTGCTCGCCGTGGACGTCGTAGCCGTCGTCCGTCTTGGCCGCGTCCGAGCGCACGAGGTAACCGGGGTGTCCGCCGCCCACCCGCGTCGTCTTCATGCGGCGGTCGGCGGCGAGGTCGGCCGGGCCGAGCGAGATGCCCTGCATGCGCGGCGACACACCGCAGATCTCCTCGACGTTGGCCATGCCGCGGGCGGTCTCGAGGATGGCGTGCACGAGGATCGGCCGCTGCACGCCCGCCTTGGCCTCGAGCTGCGCCAGCAGCCGGTCGACGTAGTGGATGTCCTCGGCCCCCTGCACCTTGGGCACCATGACCACGTCGAGCTTGTCCCCGATCTCCGTGACGAGGCGGGTGAGGTCGTCGAGCACCCACGGCGAGTCCAGGGCGTTGACCCGCGTCCACAGCTGCGAGGTGCCGAAGTCGGTCTCCCTGCCGATCGTCACGAGGCCCTCGCGCGCGGCCTCCTTGTTGTCGGCCTTGATCGCGTCCTCGAGGTTGCCGAGCAGCACATCGACGGTGCCCGCCATCGCCGGCACCTTGGCGGCCATCTTGGCGTTGCTCGGGTCGAAGAAGTGGATGGCCCGGCTGGGCCGGCTCGGGATCTCCCGCAACGGGGTGGGGGCCCCGACCGCGAGGGGGCGAAGAAGTCCTTGGCACTGCGCATGTGGCGATGTCCTCCCACGTCGTCGTGTCTGCCGGACGCGACCGGTCCCCGGGACGGAGCACCGGGCGGGGCGGCGCGTTTCGAGAGCTGGGCAGCCTGCTTTTTCGAGACTAGCAGCGGCCTCGCGATCAGCACTTTCGGTGAACGAGACCCTCGTCACGGAGCTTCCCGCCCCCTCCTCGACCGACTCCCCACGCACCATTGGTCCAGCGAACTCTCAGCCTCCGGCGGTCTAATGACGTGTCACCCCACCTCCAGCAAGGACGTCCGAATGCTTTCCCCGGCACCGTTTCTCGCCGCCGCCGCCTCCCCTCCCACGGACGGCATCGCCGGTTGGGCGGTCTCCATCATGGAGGCGCTCGGTGCCCCTGGTGTGGCCGTGCTCGTCGCGCTGGAGAACATCTTTCCGCCGATCCCCAGCGAGGTGTTCCTCCCCCTCGCCGGCTTCACCGCCGGCGTGGGGTCGATGTCGTTGACCGCGGCCATCGTCTGGGCCACCGTGGGTTCCCTGGTCGGCGCCTGGGCGCTGTACTGGCTCGGGGTCGTCCTCGGCCGCGACCGGCTCATCCACATCATCGACAAGATGCCGATGGTCGACGTCGACGACATGGTCAAGGCCGAGAGCGTGTTCAACCGGCACGGCAGGTCGGCGGTGTTCTTCGGACGACTCATGCCCATCGTGCGGAGCCTGATCTCCATCCCCGCCGGGCTCGAACGCATGCCGTTCGTACAGTTCTCGATCTTCACGTTCCTCGGCAGCCTCGTGTGGAACGCCGCCCTCATCTGCGCCGGGTACTGGCTGGGTGACCAGTACGACGTCGTGCAGAACTACGTGGGCTACTTCCAATGGGTGATCGTCGCCGTCATCGTGGTGGTCGTGGTCTGGTACGTCGTCAAGCTCGTGCGACGCCACCGCGGCAAGGGGACGACACCGACCGGGACACCTCCTCCCACTGAGCTGCGCCACCGATCGGGCGTGTCCGGTCCCGTCGCGTGATCGGCGCCAGGGGCGCTGACGTGCCGGGTTGTACCCTGCCAACGTGAGTCAGAGCACCCGGGTCTTCGTCGCGCGCATGGCGGGTCTCGCCGTCTTCGATCCTCTCGGCGACCAGGTCGGCGTCGTCCGTGACGTCATCGTGACGTTCACCTCCACCCGGCGACGGCCGCTGGCGGTCGGGCTCGTCGTCGAGGTCGCAGGGCGTCGGCGCGTCTTCGTGCCCCTCACCCGCGTCACCAGCATCGACGCCGGACAGGTCATCACGACGGGCCTGGTCAACATGCGCCGGTTCGAGCAACGCCCCACCGAGGTGCGTGTCGTCGCCGAGTTGCTCGACCGCAGCGTCACCGTGCAGGAGATCGACGAGGAGGCCTACTCCGCCACCGTCGAGGACGTCGCGATCGAGCGGGTCCGCACCCGTGAGTGGTCGGTGGAGAAGATCTTCGTCCGCAAGACCCCGCCCGGGGAGAAAGCCTCGCGATTCCGTATCACCCGGCGACGCGGCGAGACCGCCCTCGTCGACGTCGATCGCGTCATCGGTCTGCGGGGTCACGAACCCGACCAGCGGGCCGACCTGCTGCTCGACGACGTCGACCACATGAAGGCCGCCGACCTCGCCGAGATGATCCGCGATCTGCCGCCCCACCGGCGCATCCACGTGTCGCGCGCACTCACCGACGAGAAGCTCGCCGACGTCCTGGAGGAGCTGCCCGAGGAGGAGCAGATCCAGATCCTCGCCTCGCTCGAGGGCGAGCGCGCCGCCGATGTCCTCGAGGAGATGCAGCCCGACGACGCCGCCGACCTGCTCTCCGAACTCACGCCCGAGGCGCAGGAGCGATACCTGCGGATGATGGAACCGGACGAGGCGGAGGACATTCGGCGCCTGCTCACCTACGACGAGGACACCGCCGGCGGTCTCATGACGACCGAGCCCGTGATCCTCCCGCCCGAGGCGACGATCGCGGAGGCGTTGGCGTCGGTGCGCCGCACCGAGATCTCCCCCGCGCTGGCCGCCATGGTGTACGTCTGCCGGGCTCCCACCGAGACCCCGACGGGCAAGTTCCTCGGCATCGTCCACATCCAGCGGCTGCTGCGAGAACCACCGCACGAGTCCGTCGGCTCGGTCGTCGACAAGGATGTCGAACCGCTCGCCCCGACGGATCCGGTGGGGACGATCACGCGCGAGTTGGCGACGTACAACCTCGTGAGCCTGCCCGTCGCCGATGAGGACGGACACCTGCTCGGCGCGGTCACCGTCGACGACGTGCTCGACCACCTGCTGCCCGAGGACTGGCGCGAGAACCGACACGAGGTGACGCATGGCTGACTCCCCTCCCGCGGCCGACTGGACCAGCCGCGTGAGTCGACCCGTCGTCCCATCCGCATCCCCCGGATGGATCCCGAGGGTTTCGGGCGGGCGAGCGAGGGCTTCGCACGGTTCATGGGAACTCCGCAGTTCCTGCTCTACATGACCGTGTTCGTCACCGTGTGGCTGGCGTGGAACACGTTCATGCCGGAGTCGGCCCAGTTCGACCCGCGCGCGCTCAACTACACGTTGCTGACGTTGATCCTCTCGCTGCAGGCCAGCTACGCCGCCCCGCTCATCCTGCTCGCGCAGAACCGGCAGGACGACCGCGACCGGGTCGGTCTGGAGCAGGATCGTGCCCGCGACGAACGCAACCTCGCCGACACCGAGTACCTCACCCGTGAGGTCGCGGCGCTGCGCATCGCCCTGCGCGACGTGGCCACCCGTGACTTCGTGCGCTCCGAGCTGCGTGACCTGCTCGAGGAGATGGACGAACGCCGTGGCGCCGACGACGGCGAGGACTCCCCCGACGACGCCGACCGTCGCCCGCGCAAGAAGAAGAAGGCCAAGGCGCGCCGCATGGAGTCCGACGACCCGCTCGACGCGGGAAGTCCTCCGCAGCCGCAGGGCCCCTGATCCTGCGACCCGGCGGCGTTCGGGCTCAGCCGAGTTCGACGTCTCCGGCCCAGAACCCCTCCGTGGCCGTGATGCCCGCGCCTCGGCAGGCCGAGGGCACGGCGGCACCATACCCGCCCCCGATCCGCAGCGGCGGTCCGGGCCGGTCCGGCGTCCCCAACCGCACGACCCGCGTGCCGTCGGGACGGACCAGGTAGGTGCCCTCCTCGGTCGTCTCGGAGGAGTATCCCTGCGGCCAGATCACCGGGACGAGGTCATCGTTCGGTCCCACGACGGCGACGCACCCGGGCGCCATCACCACGGTCGGGCCGTCGAGCAGCGCCTCCATCCCGGTTCCTCCGTGCGCCGGCAACCGCTCCTCAACCGGTATCGGCCCCGGATCACGAGTCGCCGTGGTCGTCGCGTCTCCGGCCGCCTGCTGCGCCGGCGCCCCGACCGGGTCGGCACCCCCGAGCATGGCCGCCCACGGAAGGACGAGTGCGACCAGCAAACCGGCCGCGGCCGCGCCGAGGATCCACGACCGACGTGGTCGTCGCGACCGGGTGCCGAGCTCGCTCGCCTGCTCGGCCGGCTCACGCACCGTCCGCGGGTCGAAGGCCGGCGCGTCGTCGGCGAGTCTCCGCAGGTCACGGCGGAGGTCGTCCAGGTAGTGCTCGGATCTCATCGCGTGCTCCCTTCGACGGCGGGGTCGACGCGCAGATGCGCGAGCGCCCGCGAAGTGTGCGACTTCACCGTTCCGGTGCCGATGCCGAGGGCCTGCGCGGTGGCATCGACCGACACGTCCTCCAGGAATCGCAGGACCACCACGGCCCGTTGCGCCCGCGGAAGGGCGAGCAGTGCGTCGTGCAGGGCCACGCGGTCCACCCAGTTCTCCTCCGGCGCATCGGTCTTCGCCGAAGACCCTGCTACGTCCTGATCCGCGCCCGGGCGTTCGCCCCACATCCGCCGCCGGCGGGTCGAGACGAACTCCCGCACGAGGACCGTGCGGGCATACGCGCCGGGTTCGGTCTCGATGCGGTGCCATGCCTTCCACGTCGAGAGCAACGCCGACTGGACCAGGTCCTCGGCATGTCCGACGTCGCGGGTCAGCACCCAGGCCGCCCGGTGCAGGCCAGGGCCGCAGGCGCGCACGAAGTCCTCGAACGAGGTCCGCGCTCTCTCCATGTCCTCAGTGACGCATCCACGGGCACCATCGGTTGTCATCGACACGCGCCCGCGGCGTCACCGGCCACCCCGCCGCGCACCGACGTCAGCGCTGCAGCGTCACGGAGTCCACGCGAGCGCCGCGGTCGTCGTAGGTGGTGGCGACGAGGCTGGTCGGGCTGGTCGTCACCGCCGTGTACGACGGGCGCATCCCCTGGTGTCGGACGGCGGCCCACGGCACCTTCCCCTCGAGCGCGTAGTGCTTGCTCCCGGAGGACGAATCCAGCGTCAGGTACATCACCTCGCGTGGTCCCGGTCGCACGGTGGCCGGAGCCGGCCCGGTCCTGTGCGAGACCGCCGCACCCGTCATGAGGTGGGTGCGCACGTAGCTGTGGTCGTGCCCGGAGAGGACGAGGTCGACACCGAGCCGGCTGAACTCGGGCGTGAGTCGTGCCCGGAACGCGCGCACGTCGGCGTCGTGCAGGTGCCCGGCTCCCGAGAACGGGGCGTGGTGCATGACGACGACGATCCACCGCGCGGGGTTCGCCGCGACGACCCGACGGAGGTGATCGCGGTGCACCTCGACGCGCTTCTCGTTCGAGTTGAGACCGACGACCAGCGTCGCACCGTCGACGAAGTGGTAGTCGCCCGTTCCGGCGACGGTTCGACCCGCCGGCGCCAGGCCGGGCAGATGCACATGCTCGCCGTACGTGGTGCTCCGGCGGGCCACGTCGTGATTGCCCGGTACGGTGGCCAGGCGGTACCCCCGCAGCCGGGTGGGCGCGTAGAAGGCGTCCCATTCGCTCACGGACCTCGGGTCGTTCACCTGGTCGCCCACGCTGAGCAGAAACCGGGCGCGGGGGTGGCGTGTCGTGGCCGATTCCACGGTCCGGCGCCAGCCGTCGGCTCCCCGCACGCTCCGCCCCCGGTGCGCGAGTTGCGGATCCCCCAGGGCGATGAACGTGCCGTGGTCGCCCGCCGGAACCGTGAAGGTGCCCGTGCTCGACCACCCACCGCGACCCGAGCCGACCCGATAGAGGTAGGTCCTGCCAGCCTCGAGCCCCGCGACGACAGCCCTGAGCCCGACCCATCCACGCTCCGAGGTGCGGTGGGCGCGTGCCGGGACCGTGCGCGCCGGCCCGGACCAGCGCCCGTCCGCCGGGCGCTGCCTGACCTGCACCGACTGGCCCGAGACGGCGCGTGCGTACCAGGACAGGTGGTGAACGGTCGAGGTCGCTCCCACCTGCAGACTCACGTTCTTCACCCGACTCGCGGCCTGTGCGACACCGGCCGAGGTCCCCAGCCCCGACGCCGTCGTCAGCAGCACCACCATGACGACCGCGATCATCGCGCGGCCCACCCGTTCGATCATCGATCCCCCTCCTCGGGCGAGACACCCGTGCCACTGTGCACGCGCCGGGTGACGCGGACATGAACGACGACGGACCCCCGGCCTCCGCCCCGTGCTCGACCCACCCCCGGCGCCCCATAGAGTGGGTGACATGTCAGCCCCCACCAAGGAGACCCTGCTCCAGGCCCTCGCCGGGGTCGAGGACCCGGAGATCCACCGCCCCATCACCGAGCTCGGCATGGTCGAGGACGTCTCGGTCGACGACGCCGGCCGCGCGACCGTCACGATCCTGCTCACGGTCGCGGCGTGTCCCCTCAAGGACACCCTGTCGCAGAACACCCACAAGGCGCTCGCGGCGGTCGACGGCGTGACCTCGGTCGACGTCACTCTCGGCGTGATGAACGACGAGCAGCGAACCGCCCTCAAACAGCATCTGCGCGGCGGCCAGGCCGAGCGTGAGATCCCCTTCGCCAGGCCCGATTCGCTCACCCGTGTCTATGCGATCGCCTCGGGCAAGGGCGGCGTCGGCAAGTCCTCGGTGACCGCCAACCTCGCCGCGGCCCTGGCCGAGTCCGGGCTGCGCGTGGGCGTGGTCGACGCCGACATCTACGGGTTCTCCATCCCCCGCATGATGGGTGTGGACTACCCGCCGACCCAGGTCGACGACATGATCATGCCGCCCGAGGCCAAGGGCGTGAAGGTCATCTCCGTCGGGATGTTCGTGCCCGGCAACCAGCCCGTCGTGTGGCGCGGGCCGATGCTGCACCGCGCGCTGCAGCAGTTCCTCGCCGACGTGTACTGGGGCGACCTCGACGTCCTGCTCCTCGACCTGCCGCCCGGCACCGGCGACGTCGCGATCTCCGTGGCCCAGCTCATCCCCGGCGCCGAGATCATCGTCGTCACGACGCCGCAGCAGGCCGCGGCCGAGGTGGCCGAGCGTGCCGGCTCCATCGCCACGCAGACCCACCAGCGCATCGTCGGCGTCATCGAGAACATGTCGTGGCTGGAGCTGCCGGACGGCACGCGGCAGGAGCTCTTCGGCTCCGGCGGCGGGCAACAGGTCGCCGAGTCCCTGGGCCGGATCGTCGGCACCGAGATCCCCCTGCTCGGGCAGATCCCCATCGACATCAGCCTGCGCGAGGGCTCCGACAGCGGCGCTCCCGTCGTGCAGTCCAACCCCGACGGCCCCGCCGGCGTCGCCCTGCGCGGCATCGCCAAGGGCCTGGCCACCCGCGCCCGCGGCCTGGCCGGTCGCAAGCTGGGCATCACTCCGCAGAACCGCTGACCGCAGCGCAGCACGAAGCAGGCCCCGCCGTTCTCGGCGGGGCCTGCTTCGTCGTCGTGATGCGTCGTCGGCGGACCGGGTCAGGTCGCGTCGGTGTCGAACGGAACGGGCCTGGCCGGGTCGTACACCGCGGCGGGCCGATAGGTGGGCCGATCCTGCGGCTCGTCCCGGGCGGGCTCGTCGTCGTCCTCGAGCGGCTCGGCCAGCGCCTCACGCACGATCCGGCGCGGGTCGTACTGACGCGGGTCGTAGGACTTCCAGTCGATGTCGTCGAACTCCGGGCCCATCTGCTCGCGCAGCTGCCCCTTGGCTCCCTCGGCCATCTTGCGCGCCTCACGCACGAAGTGCTTGACCTTGGCCAGCACCTCCGGCAGTCGCTCGGGGCCGATCAGCAGAAAGGCGAGGACGAGGATGACGCCGAACTCTCCAGCACCCACCCTGTGCGCTCCTCACCCGATCCGCTCTGCGGCGCCGAGGTCCGGCGCAGTGCCATTCAAGCACCGACGTCGTGGCGGCCGAAACCCGCCACGTGAACTCTCAGTGAGCGAGGACCGTCTGCGAGGAGAGCGCGGGAAGGCGGGTGGCCTTGGATCGGGCGGACGTCGGAGCCCGGTGCGCCAGGGACTCGCGCAGCAGCGACCGGCCCCGGTGGATGCGCGAGCGGACGGTGCCGAGCTTGACCCCGAGGGCCGCCGCGGTCTCCTCGTACGTCAGACCCTCGATGTCGCACAGCACGACGGCCGCGCGGAACTCGGGCGAGAGCGCATCGAGAGCGCGCTGGACGTCGTCGTCGAAGTGGGTGTCGTCGTACTCCTGCGCCGGGCCACGGGCCTTGCTGGGCAGACGCGCGGCGGCGTCCTCCGAGAGGGCGTCGAAGCGGATGCGCTGCTTGCGCCGCATCCGGTCGAGGAAGAGGTTGGTGGTGATGCGGTGCAGCCAGCCCTCGAACGTTCCGGGCTGGTAGGAGCCGAGCGAGCGGAACACGCGGATGAAGACGTCGTGTGTGAGGTCCTCGGCGTCGTGCTGGTTGCCGGTGAGGCGGTAGGCGAGCCGGTAGATGCGGGCGGAGTGGTCCCGGACCACCTCGTCCCACGACGGCTGCGTCCACGCGCCATCTGACACCGCGTCACTCGACGCAGTGGTGGTTCGAGCGGGGGTCGGTGTGGAGACCACGTCGGTCCTTCGGCTGGAGTGGGGTCCCGGGACGGAACCCATCGACCCCTCGATTGTCCCGACTCAACCTGGGAGGACGCTGGACAATGGTGACGAGTCCGCCCTGAATACCGCCGCGGGGCGGCCGACGGGACCACGGGATCCGGCGCTCGAACCGCTCCCCGCCGCCGCGGGCCGAGCGATCCGACCGGGGACGAGATGCGTGCGGATCCGGACTAGGCTGGCGCCATGAGCATGCAGAAGCCGGCGAGCTGGATCTATACCGAGGATTTCCTCACCGAGCCCCCGGCCGTCGAGGCCGCCCGCCGGCGCGGTGAGGAGCTCGGATGCTCCCCGGTGCTGCCCGGCGTCGGCGCGGCGCTGCGGCTGCTGGCCGCCTCCGGGCAGGCCCACACCGTCGTCGAGATCGGTACCGGCGCCGGCGTGTCGGGGCTGTGGCTGCTCGAGGGGATGCCCTCCGACGGTGTCCTGACCACTATCGACATCGAGGCCGAACACCACCGCGCCGCCCGCCAGTCGTTCGCCGCCGCCGGTCTCGCGCCGCAGCGCACCCGCATCATCACCGGGCAGGCACTCGACGTGCTGCCGCGCCTGGCCGACGGCGCCTACGACATGGTCGTCGTCGACGGTGACAAGCGGGAGTACCCCGACTACCTCGAGCAGGCGCTGCGCATCGTCCGCGTCGGCGGCGTGGTCGCCGTCGACAACATGCTCTGGCACGACCGCGTCGCCGACCCCGCCGCCCGCGATGAGACGACGACGATCCTGCGCACCCTCGGCAAGCGCCTGCGCGACGACGAGCGTCTACAGACGACCCTGCTCCCCGTCGGTGACGGTCTGCTGGTCTCGGTGCGTCTGGCCTGACCCCGTAGGTGGGGTTCGATCACCCGCCGACGACACGAAGGAGCCCCCGCCGGATCGGCGGGGGCTCCTTCGAAATGCGGGCGATGTGTCAACGAGAAGGGACAGCCTCGCACCCGTCGATGGCGGCGCCGAGCTCGGCGGCCTCGTCGGGGGACATCTCGACGACCAGGCGCCCGCCCCCTCGATGGGCATGCGCAGCACGATGCCGCGACCCTCCTTGGTGACCTCGAGCGGCCCGTCACCAGTCCTCGGCTTCATCGCGGCCATGGGTACCCTCTTCCTTCTCAACCAGAGCGGACGTGGGGCGGATCCGGCCAGGACCCGGCGCCTCACGGACCCCAGTATCTCCCACCCTCACCCCCGAGCGAAATCTGACAGGCGGCTCCCCGGGACGAACCGCGCTCGCCACCAGGGCGGGTGCCGTCCTTCACCGGTGCCACCACGTGGATCACGGCGGGTTGTCGGCCGGTGGCGTGAAGTGCCAGATGACGTCGACCCACCACCACTGGAGCGCCAGGTTGAGGATGACTCCGGCGGCGACCAGCCACCACAGCCGGGCGTCGTAGCGTTCGGCCACGGTGGCCACGGAGTCGCTCTCGTCGTCCACCCCGGGGATCGGCCGCGGTGGGCCGAAGCCACGTCCGAGCAGGACCACCGCGATCGGGAACTGGCAGAGCAGGTAGCGGAAGATGCTCGTGGAGGGGTCGAGCGAGGCGAAGAGGTAGAGCGAGTACGCGAACGACCACGCGCGCAGCTCCGGGCCGAGGGACCGCGCCCACGGGCCGAGGATGAGCCCGAAGGTGAGCAGCACGATCGCCGCGAGGGCGAGAGCGGCGACCAGCGGTCCCCCGTCGACCCAGTACGCCGCCATCCACTTGAAGAGCTTCCACCAGGGCTGGAACGGCTGGATCTCGGGGACGGCGCGCCAGGCCGCCATCGAGTCGGTGTAGGCGGTGGGCTTGCCCGTCCCGAGCCAGGCGAGGGCCGGCCACATCAGACCGGACAGGCCGCAGGCGACCAGCGCGGTGAACATCTTGACCCACTCGGCCTTGCTCACCGGGCGCTCGTCGCGCTTGCGCCAGCGCAGGAACACGCAGACGCAGCCCACGAAGCCCAGGGGCAACGCGATCGGGCGGGCGATACCGGTGAACAGGGCCACGGCCGCGGCCGCGAGCCAGCGTTCACGGGCGAGGAAGTACAGGACGCCGCACAGCAGCAGGATCGCGATCGACTCGGTGTAGGCGACCTGCAGGACCGGGGCCGCCATGAACGTGGCCCACAGCGTGACGCCGGCGATGGCGACTCGGGGGCCCACACGATCCCGGAGCAGCACGGCGATGAGCACCGCGGCCCCGGCGCCGACCAGCAACGACACCGTGGACCCGACCTCGGCGAAGCCGCCACCCGTGAGCTGCATGAGGAACCGGGTCAGGTAGGGGAACAGCGGGTAGAAGGCCCACGGGTTCTGCCACAACCGGCCCGTCTCGGCGTCGGCCGGCATCACCGCCGGATAGCCGTCCTCGACGATCTGCCGATACCAGAACGCATCCCAGAGGACCGTCATCCGGAAGTAGGGGCTGCCGTGCTCGGCGAGGTTCCAGGTGACGTCCTGCTGCCAACCGCTGACGAGCGTGAGCACGACCGCCGAGAAGAGACGGGCCACGAAGTAGATCACGAGCGTGCCCACGATGAACGCCCGCGGCCGCTCGTACCACCGGTAGAGGACTCGCTGCAGCGCCGAGGGCGACCCGGCCTGCTGCGAACTCGTCCGTCCGCCCGAATCCGCCGCGAGTGCCGCCTTCGGCGAGCTCTCACCGGAGGTGGCGCCGACCGCACCCCTCATCGACATGCTCCGAGATCGACTCGACGCACGGCGTCCGCCTGCAGCACGGTGCTTCCTTCCGTCCGGGACTGGTCACGACAACTCGTGTCGACCGCGGCGGGATGGGCGGCCCGGGGCGTGAACGGTGTCGAGTCCGTCGGCCGTGGACGGGCCGAGAGACGACGTGGGCCCCCGCCCGCGGCGAATCGGGCCCACTGTACCCCCCGGTCATGACCGGTCCCCACGCGCGCACGCCCACGGGGCGTCGCCGACACTCGCGTCACGCCTTCGGTGTGTCGTCTGCGGGACCGTCCTGCCGATCCTCGTGTGCCGCACCGAGCCGCGCACGACCGGACGCGGGGTCGGACGCGTCCCGGCGCACGACCGGGAACATCGACACGGACCCGCCCGAGTGCTCCCCGTCCTCGGCGAAGAAGGGGTAGCGGGGTCCCTGGGCGGCGAGCTCCTCCTCGAGTTCGGCCATCCGCAGCCGGAGTCGATCGACGACCTCGTCGACCTGATCCATGCGATATCCCCGCAGGGCGACGTCGAAGCGCACGTGCTCCACGTCGTCGCTGACGATCTCCCCTCGGGCAACGCCCGGCCACCGACGGTGGAGGTGGGATCGCTGCGATGCACGGACAGGCGGGCGACGGCCCCGAAGCCGAGGGCGACGGCGAGACCGATGACGGTCAGGGCTGCGACGGCGATGAGGACGATCACCCGACGATGGTGTCACGCCACGGGGCTCGGGCGTACCGGCGCGCGGGCGTCCTCACTCGGGACGATGCGCGCGACGCTCCTCGTTGGCCGTGCGGATCAGGCGCACCGCCTCCTGCGGGTCGTCGGTGAGGTGCAGGAGGTCGACGTCCGCGGCGCTGATCGTGCCCTCCTCGACGGCGACGTCGCGCAGCCAGTCACGCAGGCCCTGCCAGTACGTGGTGCCGATGAGGACGATGGGGAAGGACGTCACCTTATGGGTCTGCACGAGGGTCAGCGCCTCGAACAGCTCGTCGAACGTGCCGAATCCGCCGGGGAGCACGATGAACCCCTCGGCGTACTTGACGAACATCGTCTTGCGGATGAAGAAGTACCTGAAGTTGACGCCGATGTGGACGTAGGAGTTGAGGCCCTGCTCGAAGGGCAACTCGATGCCCAGTCCCACCGACGTCCCGCCCGCCCGGTCGGCACCCTTGTTGACGGCCTCCATCGACCCGGGGCCCCCGCCGGTGATGACGGCGTACCCGGCCTCGACCAGTTCGGCGCCCACCTGCTCCCCCAGCGCGTACATGGGGTGGTCGGGTTTGGTGCGGGCCGACCCGAAGACGCTCACCGCGGGCCCGACCTCGGCCATGGCACCGAACCCCTCGACGAACTCCGCCTGGATCCGCATGACACGCCACGGGTCGGTGTGCAGCCAGTCGGCGGGCCCTCTGTTGTCCAGCAGCCGCTGGTCGGTCGTCGTCGTGGGGACGTGCTGCCCGCGCAGTGTCACGGGACCACGCTGATACGCGTTCATTCATCGAGGTTAGAGGAGGCCCCACCTGCGACGGAACCCGAACGCTCCTCACGGGGAGCCCGTCGCCTCACGTTCACCGGCCGCCTCGTTGCCCGTCGACGGCTATTCGCCGAGGGGTCGCGGGCCGTGCTGGGTGGCCGTGCGCAGGATGTCGGCCAGCTCCGTCATGAGGCCGCCGTGGACGCCGGCCCGCCGCCACCCGAGGGCGATGTCGCGGTAGGGCGCAGGGTCGGCGAAGGGGATGAGGTCGATCCCGTCGTACTGCGGCACCGGGGGCGCCACCGACAGTTGTGGCAGCAGGGTGATCCCGACCCCGGCGGCCACCATGTGGCGCAGGGTCTCCAGGCTCGTGGCCCGGAACCCGTCGCGCTCACCGGCACCGACCTGCGAGCAGACCTCGAGGGCCTGTTCGCGCAGGCAGTGCCCCTCGGCGAGCAGCAGGATGTCCTGACCGCGCAGGGCCCCGGTCGTCACGGGCCCACTCGTGGCCGCGAGCGGGTGACCGCTGGGGACCGCGAGGACGAAGTCCTCCCGGAACAGGGGCAGCGACTCGAAGGAGTCCTCGACCGGGGTGGCGAGGACGACGGCGTCGACCGAGCCGGCGTGGAGCATGTCGGTCAGCTCCGCGGTCCGTTCCTCGACGAGCAGGAGCCGCAGGTCGGGCAGTCGCCGGCGGATCTCCGGGACCACGTGGGGCAGGAGGTACGGGGCGAGGGTGGGGAACACGCCGAGGCGCAGGGTGCCGGCGCGGGGGTCGGTGGCGTATCGGGCGATGGCCCGGATCTCCTCGGTGCCTGCAAGGACGGTCTTGGCGCGGGCGAGGACCTGTTCACCGGCCATGGTGAACAGGACCCCGCGGGCGCCCCGCTCGATGAGCGGGGCGCCGAGGTCGGATTCCAGCTTCTTGATCTGGGTCGACAGGGTCGGCTGGCTGACGTAGCAGGCCGCTGCCGCCCGGCCGAAGTGCCGGTGTTCCGACAGCGCGACGAGGTATTCGAGGTCGCGCAGGTTCATCGCGGTCTCACGCGGGGGCGCTGGTGCGGATGAGGTGGTCGAAGGCCGTCAGTGCGGCGGTGGCTCCTCCGCCGAGGGCGACGACGATCTGCTTGGCCGGGGAGGAGGCGGCGTCTCCGGCGGCGACGACTCCGGGGACGTTGGTCTTGCCGTCCTCGTCGATGACGATCTCGCCGCGGTCGGTGAGTTCGACGGCGCCCTTGAGCCATTCGGTGTTGGGGAGCAGCCCGATCTGGACGAAGACGCCTTCGAGGTCGAGGTGCTCGGTCTCACCGGTGGTGCGGTCCTCGTAGTCGAGGCCGGTCACCTGGGCGCCGTCGCCGATGACTTCGGTGGTGCGGGCGGACAGGACGACGTCGACGTTGTCGAGGCTGCGGAGTTTGCGCTGGAGGACCTCGTCGGCGCGCATCTCGTCGAGGAACTCGATGAGGGTGACGTGGCCGACGACGCCGGCGAGGTCGATGGCTGCTTCGACGCCGGAGTTGCCGCCGCCGATCACGGCGACGCGCTTGCCCTTGAACAGGGGTCCGTCGCAGTGCGGGCAGAAGGTGACGCCCTTGTTGCGGTACTCGTCCTCGCCGGGAACGCCCATGGTGCGCCAGCGGGCGCCGGTGGCGAGCACGACGGTCTTGGCCGAGAGGGTGGCACCGTTGTCGAACTCGACCTCGTGGAGGGCGCCGTCGGAGGCGACCTTGAGGGCGCTGGCGGTGTGCCCCTTGAGGAGGTCGACGTCGTAGGCGTTGACGTGCTCTTCGAGGTGGGCGGCGAGCTTGGGGCCCTCGGTGTAGGGCACGGAGATGAGGTTCTCGATGGCCATGGTGTCGAGGACCTGCCCGCCGAAGCGTTCGGCGACGAGACCGGTGCGGATTCCCTTGCGGGCGGCGTAGATGGCGGCGGATGCGCCGGCGGGGCCGCCGCCGACGACGAGCACGTCGAAGGAGTCCATGCCGTTGAGGCGTTCGGCGTCGCGGGCGGAGGCTCCGGTGTCGATCTTGCCGACGATGTCGCGGGCGTCCATGCGGCCTTGGCCGAACAGTTCGCCGTCGAGGTACATGGTGGGGACGGCGAGGACGTTCTTCTCGGCGATCTCGTCCTGGAAGAGGGAGCCTTCGACGGCGGTGTGGCTGATCTTGGGGTTGAGCGCGGCCATGGTGTTGAGGGCCTGGACGACGGTGGGGCAGTTCTGGCAGCTCAGCGACATGTAGGTGACGAAGTGGTGTTCGGTGTCGACGGCCTTGATGGCGTCGAGGACCGATTCGTCCTCCTTCGGGGGTGCCCGCCGACTTGGAGCAGCGCGAGGACGAGGGAGGTGAACTCGTGGCCGAGGGGAAGTCCGGCGAAGGTGACGCGGGGGTCTCGCCGACGCGTGCGATGCCGAAGGAGGGGGTGCGTTCGGACGTGCCGTCGGTGCGGACGCTGACCTTGTCGGACTGTGCGGCGATGTCGTCGAGCATCTCGGACATCTCGGTGCTCTTGGCGCTGTCGTCGAGGGTGGCGACGAGCTCGATGGGCTCGCGAACCATCTCGAGGTAGGTCTTCAACTGGGCGGTGAGGTCGGCGTCGAGCACGGAGGTGTCCTTTCGGGGAAGACCGAGGGATGACGAGTGAGAGCCGGGAGCGCAACAGTCGCGCTACGACCGGGAAGAGATCAGGAGGGCCCCTCCCTGGTGAGGGCGTATCGGTTCGGCCGACTCCCCGCGGAGCAGGCCCCAAGGACGGGGAGCGGGGCCGCCGATGGTGAATCACCGGGCGAAGCCCCGTGATTCACCATCGGCACCAGAAATGCGACGAAGGAGCCTATTTCTGGTAATCCAGAACGCCGCCGCGAAAGCGGCGTCAGGGCAGTTCAAGCCCCGCGCAGCGGTGTCCGCGAAGCGGCGTCAGGGCAGTTCAAGCCCCGCGCAGCGGTGTCCGCGCACGCGGCGATTAAATCTTGCCCACCAGGTCCAGTCCGGGCTTGAGGGTGTTCTCGCCCTCTTCCCACTTGGCGGGGCAGACCTCGCCCGGGTGCTCGCGGACGTACATGGCGGCCTTGACCTTGCGCATGAGTTCGGTGGCGGAGCGGCCGACGCCTTCGCAGGTGGTCTCGATGTACTGGATGATGCCGTCGGGGTCGACGAGGAAGGTGGCGCGGTCGGCGAGGCCGGCGCCGGGGCGCATGTTCTGGAAGTTGTTGGTGATGACTCCGTTGGCGTCGCCGAGCATGTAGTAGTCGATCTTGCCGATGGTGTCGGAGGAGTTGTGCCACGCGGCGTGGACGAAGTGGGTGTCGGTGGAGACGGAGAAGACCTCGACGCCGAGCTTCTGGAGGTCGGCGTAGTAGTCGGCCAGGTCTCCGAGTTCGGTGGGGCAGACGAAGGTGAAGTCGGCCGGGTAGAAGAAGAAGATGGCCCACTTGCCGCGGACGTCGGCGTCGCTGACGTCGACGAATTCGCCCTGCTTGTAGGCGGTCGTCGAGAAGGGGAGGATCTCCGTGTTCATCAAGGACATGTGTTGCGCTCCTCGTGTCGTGTGGTGAGCTTCGTGGGGGCGGTCGACCCCCGCGCTCGATATAGAACCTATATCAAGACTGGCTGGAATGACAGTCTGGGTCGATCGTTTTTCCGGATGCGCCAGATAGAGTGTGGCTATCACCCCAGCGCTCGCCTGAATAGACCCTCTCGATCACTCGGGGGGCGCCGCGTGCGCGGTGGACTCGCCTCCGAGCCAGCGCAGGAGGGCCTGTTCGGCGGCCCGGAGCTGGTCCAGCGGGCACCGCTCGTCGTCCTTGTGGGCCAACAGCGGGTCGCCGGGGCCGAAGTTGACGGCCGGGACCCCGAGGGCGGAGAAGCGGGCGACGTCGGTCCAGCCCTGCTTGGCCGACACCTCACCACCGATCGCCTCGACGAAGGCGAGAGCCGCCGGGCGGTCGAGCCCCGGCCTCGCGCCGCCTGCGCTGTCGGTGATCGTGACCTCGAAGCCGTCGAAGAGCTCACGCACGTGGGCCTCCGCTGCCGCCTCGTCGATGTCGGGGGCGAAGCGGTAGTTGACGGAGACGGTGCAGGAGTCGGGGATGACGTTGGTGGCGATACCGCCCTCGATGCCGACCGCGGACATGCCCTCGCGGTAGAGCAACCCGTCGACGTCGACCTCGCGCGGGGTGTACTCGGCGAGGCGGGTGAGGATGGGAGCGGCGGCGTGGATCGCGTTCTCGCCCATCCAGGGTCGACCGGAGTGGGCGGCCACGCCACGGGTGGTGACCTCGGCGCGCAGGGTGCCTTTGCACCCGCCCTCGACGAGGGCACGCGTGGGTTCGAGCAGCACCGCGAAGTCGCCCTCGAGCAGCTCCGGCCGGGTGGAACCGATGCGGGTGAGGCTGTTGCGCTCGGCCTCCACCTCCTCGCAGTCGTAGAAGACGAAGGTGATGTCGCGGTTCGGCGCCTCGAGCAGGTGCGCGAGGCGCAGTTGCACGGCCACCCCGCCCTTCATGTCGACGGTCCCCCGGCCCCACAACTCCGGGCCCTCGGGCCCCGACTCCACGCGCGTGGGCAGGTTGGGCGGATCGGTGAGCGGCACGGTGTCGAGATGCCCGGCCAGCACCACCCGCTCGTCGCGACCGAGGTCGGTGCGCGCGATGACGGTGTTGCCGTCACGGATCGTCGCCAGATGCGCCGCCCCCGCCAGGGCCGCCTCGACGGCGTCGGCCAGCTCGGCCTCGTCGCCGCTCACCGAGTGGATGTCGCAGATCGCCGCCGTGAGGTCGACGATGTCGGAACCGAGGTCGAGGCGTGTCACGTCCGTCATGCAAGCCACCGTAGAACCTCCCTCCGACAACCGTTCACGGCCCTGTCCGAACCCACCGCCCGCGCGGGCTCCCCGAGGCTGTCGGTGGCCGCCGTTAAGGTGGCGCCATGACTTCGCGTGCTGCCTGGGGCTGGGGACTGACCACCACGACCGATCAGGGCACGGTGCTCGACACGTGGTATCCCTCGCCGCAGTTGGGCGCCGCGCCCGCCGGGGCCGACGAGCCGGCCGACCTCACCGCCCTCGCGACCTCCGATCCGCGTCGCGGGGTGAGCACGAGCGTCGCCCTGGTCGAGATCGCCCTCGATGCGGCACCGTCGTCGGCGCCGGACGCCTACCTGCGTCTCCACCTGCTCTCCCACCGGCTCGTGGAGCCCAACTCGATCAACCTCGACGGCCTGTTCGGCACGCTCACCACCGTCGTGTGGACCAACCACGGCCCCTGCGCGGTCGAGGGATTCGAGGCCACGCGGGCGCGGCTGCGTGCCGCGGGACCGGTCCAGGTGTTCGGTGTCGACAAGTTCCCGCGCATGACCGACTACGTCATCCCCTCCGGCGTGCGCATCGGCGACGCCGACCGGGTCAGGTTGGGTGCCCACCTCGCCGAGGGCACGACGGTCATGCACGAGGGCTTCGTCAACTTCAACGCCGGAACGCTGGGCCATTCGATGGTCGAGGGGCGGATCAGCCAGGGCGTCGTCGTCGACGACGGGTCCGACATCGGCGGCGGCGCCTCCACGATGGGCACCCTGTCCGGCGGCGGCACCGCGCGCATCCGCATTGGCAAGCGGTGCCTGCTGGGGGCCGAGGCGGGCATCGGCATCGCCCTCGGTGACGACTGCGTCGTCGAGGCGGGCCTCTACGTCACGGCCGGCACCAAGGTCACCCTCGAGGGTGACCGGGTGGTCAAGGCCGCCGAGTTGTCCGGGCAGGACAACCTGCTGTTCATCCGCGACTCCGTCTCGGGCGCCGTCCGCGCGCTGGCCCGTGACGGCCACGGCATCACTCTCAACTCGGAGCTGCATGCCAACTGATTCCTCGCGGGAGGAGCGGCGTCGACGCCGGCGGTTCGGGTGCATCGTCACCTCGATCCTCATGGTCGTGGCGCTCATCCTCGGTACCTACGGTGTGGGCTCCTACCTCGTGCCCCGACTCTCGCCGCGGACGTGTCGGGTCGAGGCCGGTGGCGAGTCGGTGACGTACACGCCAGAACAGACCCGCAACGCGGCCACGGTCGCCGCGATCGGGGTCCGGGAGGGCCTGCCGCGCCGTGCGGTGACGATCGCGTTGGCCACGGCCATGCAGGAGTCCAAGCTGCGCAATCTCGACCACGGCGACCGTGATTCGCTCGGCTTGTTCCAGCAGCGGCCCAGCCAGGGCTGGGGAACTCCGGCGCAACTCCAGGACACCGTGTATGCGACCGAGGCGTTCTACGAGCGGCTGGTGCGGGTGCGCGGGTATCTCGATCGACCGCTCACCGAGGTGGCGCAGGACGTGCAACGCAGTGGCTTCCCGGACGCGTACGCGCAGCACGAACCTCTGGCCGACCTCCTGGCGGGTGCGCTGACGGGTCAGAGTCCGGCGGCGCTCACGTGTCGCCTCGACGATGCCTCGACGTCGATGACGGCGTCGCAGGTGGCCGCCGACATCAAGGAGCAGGTGGGGGTCTCTCCGGCGGTCACGGGTGAGGGTCTGGTCGCGGTGCTCAGCTCCCCCGAGCTGGCGTGGACGGTGGCCCATTGGGCGGTCGCGCATGCCGACCGGACGGGCGTGGGCAGCGTGTCGGTCGGCTCGAAGCGCTGGTCCCGGGGCTTGTCCCGCACGTCGTCGCAGTGGCTTTCCCACGACACGGACGCGGGCCCGAACGAGGTCCGCATCTCCTTCAGCTCCTGAGAAGGGCAGGCAATCGGGACGCCGAGCGAGAGCGAGGCCCGCCCGTTCGCGAGCGGAGCGAGCTTGAACGGGCGGAACAGAGGAACGCCGCGGCGGTAGCCGCGTCCGAGCAGTTCCGGGGGCACACGGGGGCGGAGCCCCCGTGGGGGGTCTGACTCAGAGCGGTCGTTCGCGCAGGCGTGCGGCGCCGGCTTCGATGCGTTCGTCGGGGGCGGTGAGGGCGATGCGGACGTGTTCGGCGCTGCGGGGTCCGTAGAAGGTGCCCGGGGCGACGAGGATCCCTCGTTCGGCGAGTGCGTCGACGGTGGTCAGGGCGTTCTTGCCGAAGGTCGTCCAGAGGTACAGGCCGGCCCGGGAGTCGTCGACGCGTCCGCCTGCGGCCTTGATCGCGGGCAGGAGCGTCTCGCGTCGCCTGCGGTAGATCTCGACCTGGGCCGCCACATGGGTGTCGTCGCGCAGAGCGGCGAGCATCGCGCGCTGCACGGGCCAGGGCATCATCATCCCGGCGTGCTTGCGCACCTCGAGCAGTTGCGACACGAGCGCGGGGTCGCCGGCGACGAACGCCGCCCGGTAGCCCGCGAGGTTGCTCTGCTTGGACAGCGAGTAACAGACGAGCAGCCCGGTGTGGTCGCCGTCGCAGACGCGCGGGTCGAGCAGGCTGGGGACGCCGGTGTGTCCGGACCCGCCCGCCTGGTCGAGGCGTTCGGCGGGATCGCGCCAGTCGATCTCGGCGTAGCACTCGTCACTGGCGACGATCGCGCCGTTGGCGCGGGCCCAGTCGACGACCTTGCGCAGGTGCGGGATGCCCAGGACCTTGCCCGTGGGGTTGCTGGGGCTGTTGATCCAGATCAGTCCGGGCCGTGTGGCCTCGGTCATGGGGCCGAGTTCGGCGAGTCCTTCGAACGGGACGGGTGTCGCGCCGGCGATGCGGGCGCCGACGTCGTAGGTCGGGTAGGCGACCGCGGGAAAGGCGACCGGCCGGCCGCGCAGCCCGAGCAGGGTGGGCAGCCAGGCCACGAGTTCCTTGCTGCCGATGGTCGGCATGACCCCGTCGGGGTCGAGTCCCGGTACGCCGCGACGACGCTCGAACCAGGCCGAGACGGCCTCGCGCAGGTCGGGCGTCCCCCAGGTCTGCGGGTAACCGTGCGCGTCGGAGGCCCCGGCCAGCGCCTCACGGATGAGGGTGGGCGTGGGGTCGACCGGGGTCCCCACCGAGAGGTCGACGATCCCCCCGGGATGCTCGACGGCGCGCGCCTTGGCGGCCGCGAGCGTGTCCCACGGGAAGTCGGGAAGCGTCAGGCTCACTCGTCGTGGCTCTGCGGGGGCAGGGCGGCGATGATCGGGTGGTCCTTGTTGATGAGGCCCATCTTGGCGGCGCCGCCCGGGCTGCCGAGGTCGTCGAAGAACTCGACGTTCGCCTTGTAGTACTCGGCCCACTCCGAGGGCACGTCGTCCTCGTAGTAGATGGCCTCGACCGGGCACACCGGCTCACACGCACCGCAGTCGACGCACTCGTCGGGGTGGATGTAGAGCGAACGCTCACCCTCGTAGATGCAGTCGACCGGGCACTCCTCGATGCAGGCCTTGTCCTTGAGGTCGACGCAGGGCAGGGCGATCACGTACGTCATTGCAGGGGTCCTCCGTCGGGGGTCGTGGGTTGCACCAGTATGCCTCTCGCGCCCGGACGCCGCCCAAGCGGCCCGGCCACGATCTCACCGCGCTCACCCCGTCGGTGCGCCGACCTGCGGGAGGCACGTGTGCGGTTGCCGCGGACGGTACCCCACCTCGTGGCTCTCCCGCCTGTCCTCGCCGCCCTCCTGCGGAACGGTGCGGGTCACGGTGACCCGGAACCCGGCCTCCCCCGGGTCGGCGACGCAGTCCGGTGACGCCTCGGTGACCGCCGGCCCGGGTGGCACGACGTCGCGTCGTTCGCCGATCTCGACGGCGACGCCCGAGGGACGCGCCGCCCAGAGGGCGATGCTCCCGCCCCGGGGCGTCGACGTCGTGGAGACGAGGACCGCCTGACCCGCGGTGGTGGTGAGGGCGAGGTCGGCGCCGGTCAGGGCCGCGTCGAGACCGTCGGTGGTGCGGGCCAGGTGGACGGCGGGTGAGACGCGGCCCTCGATCGTCAAGCCGCCGCGGAAGGCCGCCTCGTACAGCGCGGAGGCGACGTGGTCGACACCACCGGCGAGCGCATGGGCCGGTTCACCACCGGTCGGTGCGGCGACGTACCCGGCGGCCTCCGTCCGGGGTCCGAGGTGGTCGGCGAGGGAGAACCGGGTGCCGGGCGGGACGACCGTGCCGTCGAGCGCCTCGAGCGCGCGCCGGGCGTTGGCGGCCGCCGCCGGGGGCAGCCCGCCGATCTCGACCGTGGCCACACGCCGGCCGACCTTCCACGCCTGCACCGTCTCGGTGGTGAGCCGGGGTTGCGCCCGGCTGATCGCCACGGCCGCCTCACGGCGTTCTGTGCGTGTGAGCACGGAGGCCGCGTTCTCGGCGGTGAGGTCCATGCGGACCCGCAGGCCCTCCCGGGCGGGTGTGACCTCCACCCGGTCCCCCACGACCCGCAGGCCGGCGTCGACGGGCTCGGTCAGCACGCGGGCCAGGGCCTTGTCGACCACCGGGGCGAAGGCCTCCTCGTCCAGCGCGAGGGTGAGGGTCGAGCCCGCGGGGTTCATGCGCAGAGCGGGGGCGAACTCGGCGACGGGGACGCTGATGCGCCGATCCCCGGCGAGGAGGACGAGCGGCGCGGCGACGGCGCGGTCGGCGACCTCTTCGACGAGCCGATCCATCTCCTGCGGTGACACGGCCGGAGCCTGGGTGTCGATCACGGCCTCGAACTCACGCTGCTGCGGCCAGCGGTCCTCGATCCCCGAGACGGTGCCGGCCACGTCCACCGTCCGGCCGGCGGCGCTCCGCACGACGTCCACCTGGGCACCCTGAAAGCTGATCGCGCCCTCGACGAGCGGGCGGTCGACGTCGGTGGCCACCTCCCGGACGATGTCGGACAGGCGCCCCGTCTCCACGCGCCCGACGAGCGGGTACTCCCCACCACCGGCCAGCCGGTTCCACACCTCGCGCGGGTCGAGGGAGAACCCCGTCGCCCCCTGCAACGTGCGGGACACGTCGACGTGGAGGCCGGACTCCGACGGCACCAGGGTCTTGCGCGTGCCGTCCATGACGAGCGTCACCGGCGTCGTCTCGAGCTCCTCCACCCGCCGGGCCAGACGCTGTTCGGCCTCCTGCGTGCCGAGGCCTCCGACGTTCACGCCCGCGACCTCGGCGCGGGCGGGCAGTTGGCGCCCGACGAACAGGGCGATCCCGACATACAGGGCCAGCAGGACCGTGAGCGAGGCCATGAGCATGAGCACACCGCTTGCCCGCCCGCCCATCGCCCCCGCCTCCCTCGTCTCACCCGAAGGTTCCGAAGCCCCCCGCCAGTTCACGAGTGGCCCAACGCTGTCGATGATGGCGGACGCGTCGCCGTTCGCGCGTGAGGCAGGTCCGGTCGAGGTCGACACGACCTCACCGACGACGATGAGATGGTCCCCCGCCTCGTGGATCTGCCGCGTGGCACATTCGAGCCGGGCGAGCGAGCCGTCGGGGAGCGGGACGCCCGTGGATCCGCGGTGATGCGGGATGCCCTCCAACACCGGGCCGGGGCGCGGACCCCGCACGGCCAGACGCCGCGCGGTCTCCCCGTCCTCCGCGCGCAGGATCGCGACACCCCACACACCCGCGGCCTGCACCGCGAGCGCGAAGCGCGACGTCGTGCCCAGGCAGAGGAGCACCATCGGCGGGTCGAGCGAGACCGACGTCAGGGAGTTCACCGTGACCGCGTGGTCGACGCCGTCGTGGCGTGTCGTCGCCACCGCGACACCCGTGGCGAACTCGGTCATCACCGCCCGCAGATCGTCGCCGTCGGGGGCGCTGTTCGCCGGCGTCACCGGGTCCCCTCTCCGTCGCCCGACGCACCGTCCAGACCTCCCGGCTCCCCCCGCCCCGGCATCGGCTCACCCGTTCCCGGCTGGACGCGCACGAAGGCGTCGGCGCTGGGCAACCGCGTCGCGACGTCGTTGCTGAGGGTGAACCAGCCGTCGTGGACGACGACCTGTGTGCGGTGCTCCCGGAGTGCGGCGTCGCGCCGGGTCAGCGCGGTGGGGCTGCCCTGGACGACGTGCGTCACGGCTTCGTCGTCGACGACCGACGGCATGAGTTCGTCATCGAGTGCCGGTGTGCTCCAGCGGTCCCCGCGGACGTTCTCGAGGACCCACCGGCGGTCGCGTGTCACCCACGAGCGCGGGGTGACGACCGTGTAGAGCGCCGGTGTGCGGCTGAGGCGGGCCGTGGCGGCCACGGTCGCGTCGTGCACGCGGATGTGATCGGGGTGCCCGTAGCCGCCAGTGGCGTCGTAGGTGACGACGATGTCGGGGTCCACCGCCTCCAGGGCGGCGGTCAGGCGCGTGACGACCTCGTCGAGGTCGACGTAGGCGAGCGCGCCCTCGCGGTCGTTCGCGGGAGTTCCCGCCATGCCGGAGTCGCGGAAGAAGCCGGCTCCCTCGCCGGGCAGCTCGGTCTCCTCGTCCGCGAGGACGACGCCCCGGGCACCGGCGCGGTGCAACGCCGCCCACAACTCCCCCGCCGGTAGGGGCCCAGCCGGTCCTCGGCCTCAGGGCCGAGGTGGGCGAGTTCGGGTGGGATGACCTCACCCTCGTCACCGAGGGTGCAGGTGATCACGGTGACCTCGTCACCGGCGAGCACGTGGTGGGCGATGGTGACGCCGGTGGCGAGCGTCTCGTCGTCCGGATGTGCGTGCACGAGGACGATGCGGCGGGGTGCGTGGTTCTCGGTCATGACGTGCTCACCGTAACCGTCACGGCACCACCGGAGTCGCCCCGGCCCACTCGGCCCGGTGCACATCGGCGAGGGCCGTCGAGGGGCTGTGGGTCGCAGAACGGTTCATCCTGGAGTCGAATGGTGTTCACCCGCCGCCCGCACGATGACCGGGCCGTGGGCCGTCATGTGGCGGCCACCCGGACGGATCCGACCTGAGAGGACACCCCGACGATGCAGATGAGCCTGCGCGAGCACATCGACCGGATGCGCGAGGAGGGGTACACGGTTCGCAGCGACCACCACGGCTCCGATCCCGACCTCATCGACCCCGGTGGCAGCGCCGTCGACACCTGGCGCGAGAGCTACCCCTACGACGAGCGCATGACGCGCGAACAGTACGACGCGGAGAAGTACCTGCTGCAGGTCGAGCTGCTGAAGTTCCAGTACTGGACGCAGGACGTCGATGGCCGCCACGTCATCCTCTTCGAGGGCCGCGACGCCGCCGGCAAGGGTGGCACCATCAAGCGGTTCACCGAGCACCTCAACCCCCGCGCCGCGCGGGTCGTCGCCCTCAACAAGCCGACGACCACCGAACAGGGCCAGTGGTACTTCCAGCGGTACGTCCAGCATCTGCCCACGGCCGGCGAGATGGTGCTGTTCGACCGCTCCTGGTACAACCGCGCCGGTGTCGAGCGCGTCATGGGTTTCTGCAGCGACGACGAGTACGAACTGTTCATGACGCAGGCGCCGGTGTTCGAGCAGATGCTCATCGACGCGGGCACGTCGTTGACCAAGTTCTGGTTCTCGGTGACGGCGCAGGAGCAGCGCACCCGGTTCGCCATCCGCCAGATCGACCCGGTGCGCCGATGGAAGCTCTCGCCCATGGACCTCGAGTCGATCGACAAGTGGGAGGCGTACACCGACGCCAAGGAAGAGGTGTTCCGTCGCACGGACACCGAGATCGCGCCCTGGACCACGATCAAGAGCAACGACAAGAAGCGCGCCCGCATCAACGCGATGCGCCACTTCCTGAACCAGTTCGACTACGAGGGCAAGGACACGAGCGTCGTCTACGCCCCGGACCCGGAGATCGTGCGCCGCGGTCTGGAGGCCGTCGGCGACTGACGCCGTCCCTCCCCTCTCCACACGGCGGCGCCGCGTCCGACGGCCGCCGACGAACTTCGATCGATCCCGCCCTTCGGAGGCCCCATGCCCGACCTGTTCTGCGACCACGCCGGTGTGCGGATCTGCTATCGCGTCGACGGTGACGAGAACGGCGCACCACTGGTGCTCCTCGCCGGTCTCGGTCTCGACCTCCTCTCGTGGAGTCCGGAGTTCGTCGACGCCCTCGTCACCCGAGGGTTCCGTGTCATCCGACCGGACAACCGTGACGCGGGTCGTTCGACGTTCATGACCGAGCTCCCCGGTCCCGGGTGTGGCGGCAGGTGGCGGGACGGCCGGTGTCCGGCGGGTACGACCTGGGCGACATGGCCGCAGACGTCGTCGCGCTGCTCGACCACCTGCGCGTGGACCGGGCGCACCTCGTGGGCATGTCGATGGGCGGGATGATCGCGCAGATCGTGGCCGCCACCCACCCCGAGCGGGTCGCTACCCTCACCTCGATCTTCTCGACGACGGGCGCCTCCGGGGTCGGAGGCATCGCGCGCTCGGCGATGCTGCGACTCGCGGTGCCGGCGCCGTCGACGCAGGAGGAGGCCGTCGAGCGCCATGTGCGCACGATGCGCCACATCGGCTCGAGGAGTTCCCCTTCGACGAACAGGTCGAACGCACCTGGGCCGCCGAGGTCTGGAACCGCGCCGGTGGCCGCGCCCGGTACGCCGGGACCTCACGGCAGATCGACGCGATCAGGCGCTCGGGTGACCGCACCGTCCAGGTCCGCCGGATCACCGCTCCCACCCTCGTGATCCACGGCGACGCCGACCTCATGGTCCATCCCTCCGGAGGCCGGGCCACCGCCGATCTCATCGCCGGCTCCCGCCACGTGACCATCCCGGGCATGCGCCACCACATCGCGCCGGGACTCACGACGCGCCTCACCACCCTCATCGCCGATCACGCCCAGGGGCTCCCGGTGGGCGACACCGACGACCCGGCGGGTGAGCGCCGCGCCCGGACCAGGCCCGTCGTCGCCGCCGTGACAGGCGCCGGCTCCGGCATCGGGCGCGCGTTGGCACTCGAACTCGCGCGCCGCGGAGCCGATCTCGCGCTCTGCGACGTCGACGCCGACGGCCTGGAGACCACCCGCGTCCGCGCCGCGGAGCTCGGCGCCCGGGTGCTCACCTCGGTCGTCGACGTGTCCGAGCGGGCGGCGGTGGCGGCCTGGGCCCGGGAGACCGTCGCGCACTTCGGCGTCGTCGACCAGCTCTACAACAACGCCGGCATCGGATCGGGTGGCCGTTACGTCCTGGACGGCGACTACGACGACCTCGAACGCTCGCTCGCGGTCAACCTCTGGGGTGTCATCCACGGCACCAAGGAGTTCCTCCCCCACCTCATCGCCTCCGGCGCAGGGGTACTCGTCAACATCTCCAGCCTCAACGGAGTCCTCGCCCAACCCGGCCTGGGGCCGTACGTCACCGCCAAGTTCGGCGTCCGCGGCTTCACCGAGACCGTCCGCGCCGAGATGCTCACCGACGGACACCCGGTCGCCGTCACCGTCGTGCACCCCGGGGGTGTCAAGACCGACATCGCCACGTCGCGGCTCGAGAAGGCGCGGCTCGCCGGCGAGGTCATCGGTGTCGAGGACGAGGCGCGAACGGCGTTCTACAACGACCACATCCTGCTGACCGAGCCCGAGGACGCTGCGACCACGATCCTGGACGGCGTGGCGGCCGGAAGGCCCCGCGTGCTCATCGGCGCGGACGCCCGGATCATCGACGCCTTCGTGCGAGCGACGCCGACGCTGGCCGTCCGGGGCGCCGTCGTCCTGGAGCGCCTCATCCGCCGCAGCGCCCGCCGACTCGCGGAGTCGAGGGCCGGTGAGGAGACACCCCTGGGTGCACCCGTCGTTCCGGCGACCGCGGTGCCCGACGGTGGGCCTCCGCCGTAGCCGGACGCGCCGCGAGAGGGATCCACACATCCCGGTGGGTCGCGCGGATATCCTCGGGTGATCCGCCGGTCGGGCGGGGTCGACCGTGAAGGAGACCGGGGTGGAGGTCGCCGCAACCATCCTCACGGTCACGTTCGTGCTCGGGTTCGGCGCCTCCCTGTTGCGGCTTCCGCCCCTGGTGGGGTTCCTCGCCGCGGGGTTCGTCCTCAACGCCCTGGGCTACCACCACGTCCCCCTGATCGACACGGTGGCCGACCTCGGCGTCACCCTCCTGCTGTTCGCCATCGGCCTCAAGCTCGACGTGCGCAGCCTGCTGGGCAAGGAGGTCTGGCTCACCACGGGCGTCACTCTCGTCGTCAACGTCGCCGCCGGCCTGGGTCTGCTGTCGATGCTCGCCGTCATCGGGCTCGGCCCGGCCGCCGGCGCCGACCTCCGCACGCTTGGCGTCGTCGCCCTCGGATTGGCGTTCTCCAGCACGGTGTTCGTCATCAAACTCCTCGAGGAGCGCGGAGATTCGCACGCGTTCTACGGCCGTATCGCGGTCGGCGTGCTCATCGTGCAGGACGTCATCGCGGTGGCGTTCCTGACCGCCACCACCGGGCATCTGCCCAGCCCGTGGGCCTTCGCGCTGGTGCTGCTGTGGCCGGCCGCGCGGTTCTTCCGCGCCGTGTGGGGGCGGCTCGGCCACGGCGAGATGCAGTCGATGTTCGGCATCCTCATGGCCATCGTGCCGGGGTACCTGCTCTTCGAACTCGTCGGCCTCAAGGGCGATCTCGGCGCTCTCATCATCGGGGTCCTCCTCGCCTCCCACCCGTCGGCGACCGAGCTGTCGCGGGCGTTGTTCCACGTCAAGGAGCTGCTGCTCGTCGGGTTCTTCCTCTCCATCGGGATGGCGGGCGGCCTCCCCACACCGGGCCAGGCCGCCGTCGCCGTGGCCCTGTTGCTCCTGCTCCCACTGGAGGCGCTGGTCTACGCGATGGTGCTGTGGGCGATGCGGGTGCGGCACCGCACGGCGTGGCTCGTGGGGTTCGGTCTGGCCCAGTTCTCGGAGTTCGGCCTCATCGTCGCCGACGTCGGTGCCGAGGCGGGGTTGGTGCATCCCGACTGGCTCGTGGTGCTGTCCCTCGCGCTGTCGCTCGGGTTCGTCGTCTCCGCCCTGTTCAACGGCCTGGGCCAAGGTCTGCTCGAGCGACTCGCCGCACGGATGCCCTATCAGGACCCGACCCGCCTGCATCCCGAGGACCGCCCCGCCGACATCAGCGGCGCCGAGGCCGTGGTCATCGGGCTCGGCCGGGTGGGACGCAATGCCTATGCCCAGCTGACCGACGCCTACGGTCTCGACGTCGTCGGCATCGACAGCGACCTGGCGAGGATCGAACGGTTGCGGGGGCAGGGGATGCGCGTGGTCGAGGCCGACGGCAGCGACGAGACGTTCTTCGTCCGGCTCTCTGGACGGGAGAAGGTGCGCGTGATCGTGGTCGCCCTCCCCAGCCACTGCGCGCACGCCGTCAGAGCCCTGCGGATCCAGGGATTCCAGGGCATCATCGCCACCGCCGACCGCTACGAGGACGGGGTCCACGACGCACTGGAGGCGGGCGCGGACATGGCCTTCAACGCCTTCGCGGCCACCGGTCTCGAGCTCGCGGACCAGGCCATGCGCGTGGGCGGATCCGACCCGGCCACCCCCACCTCCGCCACCTCCGAGCAGCCCCCGGACGACGACACGGGACTTGCCAACCGGTGAGTCGCGCACACACTGCCGGCTCGGCGCCCGGGTACGCCCCGTCACCGATCGCCGGCCCCGCGGCCGACACCGGGCCGGCACCCGGGCAGGACGTCCCGCCGACCGGTGATCCGCACCGAGACGATGCTGCGGGAGTCGGGAGTGGACCACACGTTCCTGCGCCCGAGCTTCTACCTCGACCACGTCGCGCTCTGGGCCGACGATCACGGCGTCATCCGCGGACCGGCCGAGGACGGACGCATCGCGTGGGTCGCCCGTGACGACCTCGCGGCCGTGGCTGCGCAGGTGCTCACCTCCGGGGGTCACGAGGGCGCCACGTACGACGTCACCGGGGACGAGCTCCTGACGATGGCCGAGACCGCGGCACGCCTGGGCGGGACCGGCGGCGGCTACCGCTTCGAGAACGAGACGGTCGACGAAGCGTACGCCTCGCCGAGCCGCCTACCCCAGGCCCCCGACTGGGAGCTGGACGGATGGGTCGGCACCTACCTTGCGATCGCGCGGGGGAGATGGCGGTGGCGAGTGACGTCGTCGAGCAGTTCACGGGGCGGGCTCCACGGCGTCTCGTCGCCACCGCCGTCTGAGAGTCGGCGTCTGCGGCACTCGGCGAAGGCTGCGAGACGCCCCGGCTCGATGTCCCGGAACGGACAGCCAGGAGGACAGCGTCGGTGTCGTCATCACGACACCGACGCTGTCCTCCTGCCTGTCTCCTCGCCTCAGTCGAGCAGCTTCTCCGCGGCCGCGAGGATCACGCAGGTGGTGAGGACGCCGAGTGCGCGCTCCAGCTCGTCGGTGGTCGGGAACGTGGGCGCGATCCGGATGTTGCGGTCGCCGGGGTCGTCACCGCCGGGGAAGGTCGCGCCGGCCGGGGTGAGGGCCACGCCCGCCTCCTTGGCCAGCTGCACGACGCGCTTGGCGGTACCGGGGACGACGTCGAGGCTGACGAAGTATCCGCCGTTCGGTTCGTTCCACTCCGCCACGCCCAGGGCGCCGAGGTCGCCGGCGAGCGCCTTGCCCACCGCCTCGAACTTCGGCGCGATGATCTCGCGGTGCTTGTCCATGTGCGCCTGGACTCCGGCGGTGTCGCCGAAGAACCGCACGTGACGCAACTGGTTGATCTTGTCCGGGCCGATCGAGCGCATCCCGTCGCGGGCCAGGAACCACGTGACGTTCGCCGGGGATCCACCGAAGAACGACACGCCACCGCCCGCGAACGTCACCTTCGAGGTGGAGGCGAAGACGAACACGCGATCGGGGTGACCTGCCTCGGCGCAGGCGTCCACGATCGACGCGAGTTCGTCGTGCTCGCCGGTGAGGTGGTGGATGGCGTAGGCGTTGTCCCAGTAGATGCGGAAATCGGGCGCGGCGGTCGTCATGGCGGCGAGGCGGCGCACGACCTCGTCGCTGTAGGTCACGCCGGTCGGGTTGCTGTACTTGGGCACGCACCAGATGCCCTTGATCGAGGAGTCGGCGGCCACGAGAACCTCGACCTCGTCCATGTCCGGGCCGTCCGCCGTCATTGCGACGGTCTTGAGGTCGACACCCAACTCGTCACAGACGGCGAAGTGACGGTCGTACCCCGGTGAGGGCGCCAGGAACGTGACCTTCTCTCCGGCCCAGGGCTTCTCGCCGCCGGGCAGCGGGTGGAAGAACGAGCTGGCCACGCAGAAGTGCATGAGCGACAGGGAGGAGTTGTCACGGACGACGAGTTGATCGGCGGGGACGTCGACCAGCGGCGCGAACATCTCACGCAGGGCCTTCAGTCCCTGCGGCGCACCGCCGTAGTTGCGGGCGTCGCCCTCGGGGTCGGCCGTGTGGTCGCCGGCGGGCAGGACGTCCGTCATCCCGTCACTGAGGTCGAGCTGCGCCGAACACGGCTTGCCGCGGGTGATGTCGAGCTTGAGTCCGGCAGCGACGTACTCGTCGTAGCGACTGCGGGCGGACTCGCGAGCAGCCGCGAGTGTGTCCTTGTCGATGGTGTCGGTCATCGGGTCTCCCTGGCTCGTGTGCGGCGACAGGGGTGAGCGTATCCCGCTCTCCGCCGCTGATCGTCGGACCGTCCGCTCGTCCCGCCGCGAGCGCCCTCCGACCTCCACACGCGTCCGGATCGAACCCGCCCGGCGGGACTCACCCCGCGAGCCTCACCCCAGCCGGATGCCGAACGGGGCGAGCAGGGAGGCCGCGGCCGACTCGTCGACGAGCAGGCCGCGCACCCGGTTCTCCCGGGGGTCGAGCTGCATGCCGGTGGTGCCGGGCATCTCGACCTCGCGCAGGTCGCATCCACGGATCGCGGTCTTGCGCAGGTCGCAGTCGCGCAGACTCGCCTGGCGCAGGTCGCAGTCGTCGAGGTCGCACTCGATGATCGCGCAGTCGGTGAACACCCAGCGCGACATGTCCCGTCCGGAGAGCGAGCACAGGTGCAGCCGGCAGCGGTCGAAGGTGCACGGGTCGATGACGACGCTGGCGGCGAGCTGCGAGAACGACGTGCCCACGAAGCGGCAGCCGACGAAGGTGCACCCGCCGATCGAGCAGTCCGGCCACGTCATCCCCGACAGGCTGCAGTCCTCGAAGCGGCAGTCGCGAAAGGAGCACTGCCGCAGGACGAACTCGTCGAACACGATCCCCGAGAACGTGCAGCCCTCGAACTCGACGCTCACCAGCCGTTGTTCGCACGTCGTGTCCGGGCCGAACTCCGTGTCGCGGACGTACTCCCCCATCGACGTCAGATCCAGCGCCGTTCGGTCCTGGGTCGTTCCGTCCTGGCTCATCCGGGTCTCCGTCCTCGGTCCCCGTCATGGCACCGACGTGCTCGTGGTGGCGATCGTCGTCACAGCCACCCGTTGTCGACGGCTATACCGGCGGCCTCCGCACGAGTCCTGGCGCCCGTCTTGCCGATCGCCGCCGACAGGTGGTTGCGCACCGTCCCCTCCGACAGGTGAAGAGCGCGGGCGACATCTGCGACCGTACCGCCTCGCCGTGACTCCCGGAGAACGTCCGTCTCGCGGGAGGTCAGCGGGGAGCTGCCGCTCACCATCGAATCGACCGCGAGGGTCGGGTCGACGACCCGGAGCCCCGCGTGGACGCGCCGCACGGCGTCGGCGAGGTCGGGCGCCGGGGTGTCCTTGACGACGAAACCGGACGCACCCGCCTCCAGCGCACGTCGCACGTACCCGGGTCGCCCGAACGTCGTGACGACGAGAACACGCACCTGCGGGCAGGCCTCACGCAGGGCCGCCGTGGCGGCGATGCCGTCGAGGCCGGGCATCTCGACGTCGAGCAACGCGACGTCGGGGGCGTGCGTGCGGGCAGCCTCGACGACCTCGTCGCCCCGCCCGACCTGGGCCACCACCTCGAGGTCGGCCTCCAGCTCGAGCAGCGCCGCGAGGGCTCCGCGCACCAGCGCCTGATCGTCGGCGAGCAGCAGACGGATGCTCATGGCCTCTCCCCTTTCCTGGTGACCGGGCCGATCGTGTCGTCGACGGCCACGCGCACCAGCGTTCCTCGCCCGCCGCGCCCGGGCCCGACACTCAGGTGTGCCCCCGCGTTCCTCGCCCTCTCGGTGAGCCCGAGGAGCCCACTTCCGTACTCGCCCACGGCGGGAGACCCGCGACCGTCATCCTCGACCTCCACTTCACGTTCACCCAGCCGCACCGTCACCCGGCTCGCGTCCGCGTGCCGGACGACGTTCGTCACACCCTCACGGATCACCCACGCGAACAGCTCGCGGCACTCCGAGTCGACGTGGTCGCCCGCGCCGGGGATCTCGACGTCCTCGACCTCCGCCGCGGCCAGCGCTCTTCTCGCCCCGGCGAGTTCGGCCGACAGCGACACCCTGCGGTAGTCGCGGACCGTCGAGCGCACGTCGACGAGCGCATCCCGCGCCAGCCGCTCCACCTCCGCGATCTCGGACTTGGCGCGCTCGGGATCGGCGTCGACGAGTCGCCCGGCGAGTTGGGCCTTGACGGTGACGACGGTGAGGGAGTGACCGAGGATGTCGTGCAGGTCCCGGGCCAGCCGCTCACGCTCGAGGTCGACCGCGAGCGCCGCCTTCTCCTCCCGGGCGGCGACGAGGGCCTCCTCACTCTTGGCCAGGCGCAGCGACCCCCAGACCGTGAACCCGATGAACGCGATCCACAACCCGACGCCGATCGCCCACCCGAGGGGGACGCCGAACAGGAGGGCGATGACGACGTAAACCGCACCGCTGCCGACGATGACCGCCACCGACCGCCGGCCCCGCAGCAGTGCTCCCCCACCGGCCGCGACGTAGGTGAGGAGTGTGAGCGCGGCATCGGTGAACAGCAGACCGATGGCCACGAGAGCGATGAGTCCGAGCATCCACGGCCATGGGCGTATCTTCGCCGCCCAGGGCACCGGCGGGGTCTCGGCGGCGAGGTAGCCCGCCATGTACCAGACGCAGAACACGAGCACCACGAGCGTGGCGCCCACCCCCGCGACCAGACCGCGGGCCCACCCGTCGACCACCGTGAACAGGGTGAAGACGAGGAAGATCGAGGCGTAGACCGTGGTGTCCCGTCCCCGGCGCCACCGTCGTGGCGACCAGAGGCTCGGTCGCTCCGGGGACGTGGTCACCGTGGTCTCCTCCTGTGGGGGTGGCTACCTGCATCGTCGCAGGTGGTCTCGGGATCGGTCGTCCGTCGGAGGCGTGTCACTCCCGACCGGCGACCCGCCGGTAGCGCCACGCCGCGACGACGGCGAAGAGTGCGGTCCAGCACACGATGCCGGCGACGGCCACGGGCTCGACCTCGGCGCCGAGGGTGAGCGAGGCGAGCAGGCTGCGCAGACCGTACATCGGGGTGTACTGCCCGATCGTCGACATGACCGAACCGAGCTGCTCCAGGGGGATGAAGACCCCACCGAAGAAGGCGAACAGGGACATGAAGGGGCCGACGACACCCAGCACGGCCTCCCCGCGGAACAGGTAGCCGACGGCGAGGCCGAACACGGCGAACATCGTCGTCCCGCCGAGCCAGGCGAGCAGGAACGCCCAGGCGGCGTACGGGAGGTCGAGACGGGCGCCGGTGGCGACGCCGACGGCGAAGGTGATGGTCACGACGAACAGCCCGATCGCGAGCGCCGCGAGGAGCTTGGCGCCGATGTAGTACACGGGTGAGAGCGGCGTGAGGCGGAGTTGACGGGTCCAGCCGCTCGCGCGCTCGTCGGAGACGCTGCCGGCGACGTTGGTCGAGGCCATCATGGCGCCGAAGAGGGCCATGTTCGCCATGATCATGCCCGCGACCGTGCCGCGCGGCGTCTCCATGGCGCCGTAGGCCGGACCGGCCCCGAACAGGAGGTACAAGGCCACGGGCATCAGCACGGAGAACCCGATCGTCCAGGGATTGCGCAGGGCGCGCACGAGTTCGAGCCGCAGGTACACCCGTGGGACGTGACGCCCCGGGGTCGACGTCGTGGCCGGGATCGTGGTGGCCGGGTTCGTGGTGGCCGGGTTCGTGGTCATGGGGTTCCTCGCGATGGATGCCGTGGATGCGGTGGATGACGTGGAGCTGCGGCCGGTGGGCGCGTCGGTGGTCATGAGGGGTCCGATCCGGTGAGCGCGACGAAGGCGTCGTCGAGGGCGGTGGAGGTGACCTCGAGGTCGCGGGCGCCCGTGTGGGTGAGCAGGTGGCGGGCGAGGGCATCGGAGTCGGAGGTCCGGATCTCGACGACGTCGCCGTGGCGTTCCCAGGCGGTGACGTCGGGACGTTCCCGCAGGGCGGCGTCGGTGCTGTCATCGGCGGGCAGGGTCACGCGCACGACCCGACCGAGAGCGGTGCCCTTGATCCGGGCGGGTGTGCCGTCGGCGACGATCCGACCCCCGCTGAGGAGCACGATGCGGTCGGCGATGTCGTCGGCCTCGGCGAGGTAGTGCGTCGCGAAGACGATGGTGCGCCCGGAGTCGGCGTCGGCGCGGATCGCGTCCCAGAACGCCCGCCGACCGGAGACGTCCAGGCCCGTGGTGGGCTCGTCGAGGAGGAGCAACTCGGGGTCGGGAAGCAGGGCGAGCGCGAAGCGGAGGCGCTGCTGTTCGCCACCGGAGCACTTGCTCACCCGGCGGCGGAGCAGCGAGGCGACTCCGGCCCGTCGGGCCACGGCGTCGCGCCGCCCGTAGAGGTCGGCGACCATGTCGAGGGTCTCCCCCACGGTCAGCAGGGGCAGCAGTCCACCGGTCTGCATCACCGAGGAGACGCCGCCCCGCGCGATCGCCTCCGCGGGTGCGTCACCGAGGACGGCGAGGGTGCCGGCGTCGGGCTCGGTGAAGCCGAGGACCATGTCGAGCAGGGTCGTCTTGCCGGCGCCGTTGGGGCCGAGGAGCGCGACGACCTCACCACGCTCGATGTGCAGGTCGACGCCGCGGACGGCTTCGATCGGTGTGCCGCCGCGCGGGGCGGGAAAGGTCTTGACCAGTCCGGAGACATGGACGGCGGGCGTCCCGGTCAGGCGGGTGGTGGAGCCGGAGGTGGTGGTCATGGCTCCACCCTCGCCGCACGAGGACGAGCCCACCTCGGCCGCGAGTCACCCCCCACCCCTGACATCCGTCACCCGAGGCGAACCGTCACCACCTGATGAGACGAGGGGGCGCTGAAACCGGTACGCCATGGCGTCCGGTTTCAGCGGCCCCTCCGGCGGGTCAGGCGCGGGAATCTCGCGCGCGGAGTTCGCGGCGCAGGATCTTGCCCGTCGTCGTCTTCGGGAGTTCCTCGACGAGTTCGATCTCGCGCGGGTACTTGTAGGCCGCCATGCGCTCCTTGGCCCAGTCGACGAGTTCCTCGGGCGTGAGGTTCGAGCCGGGCACCAGGGAGACGAACGCCTTGACGCTCTCGCCGCGGTACTCGTCGGGGACGCCGACGACGGCGACCTCACGCACGTCCTCGTGTCCGTAGAGCATGTCCTCGACCTCACGCGGCCACACCTTGTAGCCGGCGGCGTTGATCATGTCCTTCTTGCGGTCGACGAGGTAGAACCATCCCTGCTCGTCCATGAATCCGACGTCACCCGTGCGCAACTCGCCGCCGGGCAGGTTCTCGGCGGTGGCCTCGGGCTTGTTCCAGTACCCGGGGACGACCTGCGGGCCCGACGTGGCGATCTCACCGACCTCCCCCACCGGCAACTCCTCGCCGTCCTCCCCGAGGATGCGGACGACGGTGTTGAACACCGGCACGCCCACCGACAGGGCGCCACTGTTCTCGTCGACGGGCGCACGCTGCCCGATCGGCACCATGTGCGAGGGGCTGTTGGTCTCGGTGAGCCCGTAGGCGTTGTGGATGTACTGACCGGTGAGCCGCTCGAACTTGTCGGTGACGGCCGGCGCGACGGGCGCGCCGCCGGAGTAGATCATCCGGAAGCTCTCCCAGTCCTCCCGGCCCACCCCGTCGAGTCCCACCAGGGCGATGAACACCGTGATCGACCCGATGGTGAACGCCGGGCGGTGCTCGCGGATGGCGTCCATGACGACGTGCGGCTCGAACCGGTGGGCCAGGACGAGGGGCGCCCCGGTGAGCAGGGCGAGCGCGATGTGGCCCACCAGCCCGGTGATGTGGAACAGCGGTGCCACCCCGAGGACCCCGTCCTCGCTGCCCAGCCCCACCCAGTCGCGGTAGGTCTGGGCGTTGAACGCCATGTTGGCGTGGGTGTTCATGGCGCCCTTGGGGACTCCGGTCGTGCCGCTGGTGTAGGTGAGGACGGCCACGTCGTCGGCGTCCGCGGTGCGCATCGGGATCTTCGCCCCGGCGTACTGCTCGACGACGTCGCGCAGGGTCACGACGCGCTGATCGCCGTCGGTCCCGTGCCTCGTCGTGTCCGCGAACAGCCGCTCGTCGTCGCGGGATTGATCGTCGAGACCGCTGCAGAGGACGACGGTGCGCACCTGCGTCGCCCCGCCGTCGACGACCGACTTCGCCACGCCTGCCCAGAGGTCGTCCAGGCAGAGCATCGCGACGGCGCCCGAGTCGGTGAGGAGGTACTCCAACTCCCGGGCCTTGTTCATCGGGTTGACGGCGACGGCGCTGCCGCCGGCCTTCCACACCCCGAGCAACCCGACGACGAACGCCGGGTCGTTCTGGGTGTAGACGGCCATGCGGTCACCGGCGGAGAATCCCTGCTCGAGCAGATACGCCGCCAGCGCGTCACTGCGGGAGTCGAGATCGGCGAACGTCAACGTGCCGTCGAAGTACCGGATCGCGGGTGCGGAGGGTCCCGCTCGAGCGTGCTGCGGAAGAGCCCGAGCATGTCGGTGTGCTCGGCCTCGATGTCCGGCGGGTTGCCCTCGCGGTACCGGGCGAGCCACGGCCGGTCTGCGTAGATGCTCATCGCGGGACCGCCCCCTGCTACTTGATGGCGATCGGGTTGACCGGCGAGCCCGTGCCCTGGTGGATCTTGAGCGGAGCCGCGGCGTAGAGGAACGTGTACTGCTTGTCACCGGCGCTGTGCTCAGCGAGCTTCTCGAGGTCGGCGATCTCGGTGAGCGTGACCCCGAGGTTGCGCATGAGCGCACAGTGCAACGGCAGGGCCGCACCGTTGTTGGGGTCGTAGGTGATCTCGTTGGCGATCGTGTCGGTGACGAGGTTGGGGATCTCCATGTCCTGGAACCACTGCACCAGTTCGGGTGAGTACACGAGGCCGGGCTCGCAGAAGTTCTCGTAGAACTTCTCGCCCTGCTCGTGGAACTTCTTGAGGAAGTTGGTCCGGATCACCAGGACGTCGTGCTTCTCGATCTCCACTCCCTGGTCCTTGGCGCAGGCCATGAGGTCCTCGTGGGTGAAGGTCTCGGCCGCGTCGAGTGCCTCCTTGTCCCGCCAGCGGGCGATGTCGAGCAGGATGCCGCGGCCGACGATGCCACGCTGGGCGATGGGCTCGACGCTTGCCTTGTCGAGGCCGTCGACGGTGGTGCGGGCGTCGTAGCCGTTCCAGATCTTGCCGCCGTACCAGACGTGACCGAGCGCGTCGTACTGCGTGGATCCCTGGAGGAATGCCTCGATCTTGTCGTCGGCGTAGTGCAGGCCGCCGGGGAAGGCCGGGCCGTCGCCGCCCTCGTCCCAGTGGGCCTCGTCGAGGATCATCGTGCGGACCGCCGGGGTGCGTCCGGGCCACACGGGGTCGCCCTTCGGGTCGCCGATGAGGCGCTGCAGCGTGAAGACCTCGCCCTGGGTGATGTGGCGGACGCCGCGCATGACCTCCTGCGCCGTCAGGTAGTTGAGTGCTCCGACCTCGTCCTCCGGACCCCACTTGCCCCAGTTCGTCGGGGCGTCCTTGAGGATCTCGTCCATGCTGGGGACATTCTGCGCATTCGTCATGTCGACCTCGTTGTCGAAAGAGCAACCGGAGTCGCTCGGTGTGCATCGGGTTGCTGCGACCCTCGCAGAGGGCTTCCCCGACGTCAATAGGCGCGGCGGCGACCCCGGCGGCGCCTGCTCCGAGGTCGTCGGGAACCATGCTCCACCCCAACCCGATCCGCCGAAGAGCCCACCACGTCCCACGAGATGCGCCTTGCACTTGGAGCACCGGCTACCGTCGGCGCAGCGACCACGAACCATCACGGCGGAACGTCATGGCTCAGAACTGCACCAACGTCTCGATCCCGCGCCGATGGGTCATCGGCGGGGCGCTGGGGTGGGCGTTCACGCCGCGACGTTGGCCAGTGCCCGGCGGATGGCTTCGGAGCGGGTCAGAACCGGTCCCAGCGTCAGGCAAGCACAGGCATGACGACGTGATACCACTTCGATACCATCAGGTGCATGGCGATGACGTTGCGCCGGGTCGTCGGATTCCAGTCGCTCAAGCGGGCGTGGCCCGACAACCCCTACGACGTGGCCGAGGGGTGGGGAATCATCGGCACGCACATCCACCCCGACGCCGGGCGCAGCGGGCTGGGCCGGCGGCTCTTCACGGCATCCCTGGCAGCGGCAAGGACCGCCGGCCTCAAGCACATCGACGCGAGCATCGGAGCCGACAACGAACCAGCCCTGGCCTACTACGGGGCGATGGGCTTCACGCCCTACGGCGAGCGCGGTGAGACCATCCTGCACCGCTTCGACGTCTGAGTCGGGACGTCCGCTCGCGGCGAGACGGGGCCTGATCTCGGCACGCGCATCATGCGCCACCGCCGCAGACGCCCAGCCACAGCCACAGCCACGCTGAACCCTCTGCCGTATCAGCCTCGCTTGTGGTTCATCGATCGCACGATCGCGTCGCCGATGGACTGGACCACCTGCACGATGACGATGAGCACGATCACCGAGGACAGCAGTACCGGGGCGTTGAACCGCTGGTAGCCGTAGCGGATGGCGAAGTCGCCCACGCCTCCGCCGCCGATCGCGCCCGCCATCGTCGAGTAGCCGATGAGCGTCACGAGTGTCAGCGTGCCGCCGGCGACCAGGCCGGGCATGGCCTCGGGCAGCAGCACCTTGCGCACGATCTGCCACGTGCTCGCGCCCATCGACTGGGCCGCCTCGATCTTGCCGTGCGCCACCTCGCGCAACGCCGACTCCACCACCCGGGCGTAGAACGGGATCGCTCCCACCGCCAGCGGCACGATCGCGGCCGTCGGGCCGTAGGCCGTCCCGACGACGTAGCGCGTGAACGGGATCAGCACGATGAGCAGGATGAGGAAGGGCAGGCTGCGCGTGAGGTTCACGATCGCCCCGCACACCTGGTAGAAGACGCGGCTGGGCGTCATCCCGTCCGGGGCGGTGAGGCGGAGGGCGACCCCGACCACCAGACCCAGGACCAGGGTGATGAGGAACGCCCAGCCCGTCATCCACGCGGTCTGACCGAACGCCTCGAGCAGCTCCGGCAGCGCGTCGATCCATGTCGTGCGGTTCATGCCGCGGTCACCGTCACTCCCCGCTCACGTAGATAGCCGATCACGGCGTCGTCGGAGGCCTGACCGGGCTGGTAGACGACGCGCAGCCGCCCGACCTGATGCCCGGCGACGCGTTCGAGGGTGCCCCCGAGGATCGACACCTCGACGCCGAGGTCACGCGACAGACGCGACAGCGACGGCTCGATGGCGCGTTCGTCGGCGAACGCCAGCGTGAGGTGCCGGCCGGGGATCGAGAGGTCGTGGTCGCCCGTGGGGAGCAGGATCTCCGCGAGCCTGCTGTCCGGGTCACCGACGAGTTGCAGCAGCGGCCCCTGCTCGACGAACCGCCCCGACTCCATCAGGGCCGCCGAATCGCAGATGCGCCGGACGACCTCGGCCTCGTGCGTGATGAGCACGACGGTGACCCCGGTGGCCTCGTTGATCTGCTTGAACAGGTCGAGGATCTGCTCGGTCGTCGCCGGGTCGAGGGCGCTCGTGGCCTCGTCGGACAGCAGCACCGACGGGCGACCCGCCAGCGCGCGGGCGATACCGACCCGCTGCTTCTGCCCGCCCGAAAGCTCGGAGGGGTAGTTGCCGCCGCGGTCGGAGAGCCCGACGAGCTCGAGCAACTCCGTGACGCGCTGACGACGCTCGGCCCGACCCACACCGGTCACCTCGAGCGGGAACTCGATATTCTCCGCCGCGGTCCGGCTCGACATGAGGTTGAAGTGCTGGAACACCGTGCCGATGCGCTGCCGCGCCGTCCGCAGGTCCCGCCGGCTCATCGAGACCAGCTCGACCCCGTCGACGGTGATCGTGCCGGACGTCGGACGCTCCAACAGGTTAAGGCAGCGCAACAGGGTCGTCTTGCCGGCGCCGCTGCGGCCGAGGATCCCGAAGATCTCACCGGAGTCGACGGTGAGCGAGACCCCGTCGACGGCCGTGACGTGCTTGCCGCGGTCGGCGTAGACCTTGGTGACCGAATCGAGCGTGATCATCAGCTGGTCGGCGCGCCGGTCGGGGCGGCCTCGCCGTCCTCGGCCGGGAGGACCGAGCCGGCGTAGGTGTCGGTGATGAACTGCTTGATCTTGGGGTCCTGCAGCGCCTGGGTGAGCTTGACGACGCGCGGGTCGTTCACGAGCTCGGGACGCGTGACGATGCCGTTGGCGTAGGGGTTGTTCGCGACCGAGTCGAGGATCAGGGCGTCCTGGTCGGGCTTGAGGCCGGCCTCGAGGGCGTAGTTGCCGTTGACGACCGACAGGTGCACCTTCGGGTCGTCGAGCGACGCGGCGAGCTGCGGGCGGTCGATCTTGGTGAACGTGATGCCCTGGGCGTTCTCCGTGATGTTGCCCTCGGTGACCTGCGCGATGTCGAGGTTCGGGTCGCCGGCCTGCACGTCGAGGGTGACCAGCCCGGCCTCCTGCAGGAGGAACAGCGCGCGTCCCTGGTTGACGGCGTCGGCGGGGATGGCGATGTTGGCGCCCTTCGGGACCTCCTGCAGCGAGGAGACCTTGCGGCTGTACAGGCCCAACGGCTCGACGTGGACCGTGCCCACCATCTGCAGCTGGGCGCTGTGCTCGGAGTTCCAGTTCTTCAGGTACGGGGTGTGCTGGAAGTAGTTGACGTCGACGTCCCCGCCCGACACGAGCTGGTTGGGGTCGACGCCACCGGCGATCTCGGTGACCTCGATGTCCACGTCGCCGAGCAGGCCCTGCTCCTCGACCTGCTTGAGCAGGGTCGCGTGCGGCTCGGCGTCGGCGACCACGGTGAGCGGCTTCGCGGCGTCGGCGGTGCCACCACCGGCGTCGCCGTTCCCACCGCCGGCACCACAGGCGGACAGACCGAGCGAGGCGGCCAGGGCGAGAGCGAGGGTGGGCAGGGCGCGGCGAGGCATGGGGTATCCGTTCGTCGAATCAGGGAAGCGGCCGGACATCACTGGCCGTCGAGGGGGTCGTCGTCGCGGACGTGTCACGCGCGAAACCATGGCAATTACATCACCTCGACACACAGATACCAAACTTGACGTTATGGACCAGTGGGTGCGCGAGCGGCGGGTCGCCCGGGGCCGAGGCGGGAGCGCCCCTGGCCTCCACCCGAATCGAAGCGCCGACTCCACGCCGAGTACCGTCACGGAGGCCGCGGCCACCCACCACGGCCTGAAACGATCACCCAGGAGTGCCCGTGGATTCGCGCCTGCGCCCCAGCCAGACCCTGCTGCTCGGGTCACTCGTCTTCGGGTTGTTCTTCGGCGCCGGCAACCTCATCTTTCCCGCTCAGCTCGGCCGTGAGGCCGGCCAGGCGGTGCTCGCGGCGTGCGCGGGGTTCCTCATCACCGCCGTGGGCCTGCCGGTCCTCGGCGTGGTGGCCTCAGCGGTGTCCGGGTCGCGCAGCGTCCACGCGATGGTCGACCCGGTCTCGCGGCGCTACGCCCTGTTCTTCACCTGCGCGCTGTACCTGACGATCGGCCCGCTCTTCGCCATCCCGCGGACAGCGACGGTGTCCTTCGAGGTGGGCGTACGTCCCCTCGTGGGCGAGGGCGGACCCTGGCTGCTGCTCTTCTCGCTGGCGTTCTTCGCCGTCACCGCCGCCGTGGCGCTGCGACCGGGTCGGCTCATGGACTGGATCGGGCGGTACCTGACGCCGATCTTCCTGGTCCTGCTCTCGGCGCTGGTCGTCGCGGCCCTCGTGCGGCCGATGACGACGGAACCCCTTGCCGCCCCGGTGGATCGGTACGCGGGACATGCCCTGTCGGCAGGGCTCATCGACGGGTACAACACGATGGACGCCCTCGCCTCCCTCGCGTTCGCCATCGTCATCGTCGACGCCGCCCGCCGCCTCGGCGTGAACACACCCCGGAGGCTCGCGGTCGAACTGGGCAAGGCCGGCGTCGTCGGCGGTCTCGGCATGGCCGTGGTGTACGCCGCCCTCGCCTACATCGGAGCCACGAGCGTCGGCGCGGTCCCCGAGGCCGACAACGGCGGCGTGCTCCTGGCCGCCACGAGTCGTCACTACTTCGGCGCGGCCGGGCAGTACCTCATCGCGGCGATCGTGCTCGTCGCCTGCCTCAAGACCTCGATCGGCCTCATCGCCGCCTGCGCCCGGATGTTCTCCGAGCTGGGGCGGCTGCGATCCGCCGCCGGCGACTCCCCCACCGACGGGTCCGTCGCCGAACGGTCCTACGTCCCCTGGGCGCTCGGCTTCGTGCTCGTCTCGTTCGCCATCGCGAACGCGGGCCTGGAGACGATCATCGGGGTGTCGCTCCCGGTGCTGATGTTCCTCTATCCCCTGGCCATCGTCACGATCGTGTTCGGCCTGGGCTGGAGCCGGGCCCGCCGTCACCTGGTCGTCGTGCGCTGCACGCTGGCGTTCACGGCGCTCGCCGCGTTCTTCGACCTCCTCGCGGCTCTGCCCGAGGGGTTGGCCACGACACCCGTCGTCACCGCGCTGACCGGTGCCGCCGGGCGGGTCCTGCCCGGGTTCGAGGTCGGATTCGGGTGGGTCGTCCCGGCGCTCGTCGGATTCGCGGTCGGGGTGGCGCTCGACGCCGCGGGGCGGACCCGCCGGACACCGGCACGATCGGGCGATGAGAGCCTGGCAGGGTGAAGAATCCTCCCTCACTCATCGCGGTCGACATCGACGGAACCCTGCTGGCGAGCAACGGCACCATCCTGCCGGGCACCCGGGCCGAGTTCGCGAGGGCGCGCGCCGCGGGGGCGACGATCGTCCTCGCCTCCGGTCGTCCCGTCGCGGGCCTGCGTCGCCTGGTGCGACGACTCCGCCTCGACACGGACGGGGTGGTCTACTCCGGGGTCAACGGCGCCGTGAGCATCGACGCCGAGACCGGTGACCTCCTCGCCCGGCACGGCCTCGACCCCCAGACGGTCCGGGGCATCGCCGCCCTGGCGAAGGAGAACGGGGTCATCCCCATGCTGTGCGACGGGGACGACCTGGTCGTCGACACCGAGGATCCTCAGGTGGTGATCGAGGCCGAGGGCAACGACCTCAACCTCCGCATCGTCGGTGACGTCACGACGCTCACCGAGGACGAGGGGTCCGTCGACAAGCTGCTCATGTACGCGCCGCCGGAGGTCCTGCGGCCGTTCGCGGAGCTGTTCACCGAGCGGTTCGGCGCCTGCGTCGAGTCCTCCTTCTCCGCGCCGTTCTACTACGAAGCCACGGCCAAGGGTGTCCACAAGGGGTCGGCGCTCACGGATCTCGCGGCGGCCCGCGGCCTCGACGTCGCCGCGTCGGTCGCGTTCGGCGACAACGGCAACGACCTGCCGCTCATCCGCACCGCGGGCCTGGGGGTCGCGATGGGCAACGCCATCCCGGAGGTCCTCGAGGCGGCCGACCGCGTCACCGCCTCCCACGACGAGGAGGGCATCGCGGCCGTCCTCATGGAGCTGTACGGCGACGGCGAGCCCGCCCCACCGGTCCCCGAACCCGACGTCGAGCCGCTGCACTCCCTGGACCTCCGCGAACCGTGAGCGGGTCGACCGCGAGCATCTGAGACAGCACCTGAGGGTGAGACAGGCGCGCGTGCGGTGCTGTCTCAGACGTCAGGTGCTGTGTCAGGTGAGCAGGGGTCAGCGGGCCGGCGGGTCGGCCGGCTCGGCCTCGGTGAGGCGGTAGTGCAGCCGCACGGCCGTGGCGTTCCAGAGATCGAGTCGGTGATCGGTGCGCAGGACACCCTCGTCGTCCACGTAGACGTGGAACTCCTCGTGGATCGGAACCCTGGCTGCGTCGGCCCGCCCACCCCGACGCACCACCACGTAGGCGCCGTCCGATCCGAACCTCCCCCTCGGCGACGTCAGGCGGAGTGAGCCACCGGGGCCGACCTCGGGGCGCAGGAACACCTGGACGTTGCCCTGCTCCAGCGGGAACGCCACATGGACGCGCGGCTGTTCGGTTCCCGGCAGCCGCCTCACCCCGTAGCACCCGCTGTACACGTACTCCCCCGTGGCCCGCAGGCGCCGGAGCCACGCGGCCGCGATCTGGCAGCCGGATCCGTCGGTGATGACGCGCACCTCGCTGTCCATGCCGTGCGCCACCGCCAACGGATCCACGGGAATGGCGAGCTGACCGACACGCCTGCCGAAGGCGGCACCCACGACGGCTCCACCCGGGCGCAGCCACCGGGACCAGCCCAACCAGACCTCCATGCGCCACCGGGAGGTGTGCTCGTAGAAAGCGCGCACCTGCCCCTCCAGCTCCCGAGCCCGGAACTCCGGCCCGTCGAGGAGGCTCATGTCCGCCAGCAGCCCGGCCCCCTGCGGGGTCGCCACTCCGCCCCCGACGGAGGCGGCGTGGCGCTCGATCCACCCGTCGTCGACCCGCGGCCCCGCACTGACCGGCGCGTCGAGCCACGCCTGCTCGCCGTCGAGTTCGATCTCCCGGCCCGTCAGGCGCCAGTAGGCGCGGGTCGCCGCATCCGCGACGGCACCTGCAGCGATCACGTTCCCCTCCTCCACACGTCTTCTGAGAAAAGTGAGACAGCACCTGAGGGTGAGACAGGCGCGCGTGCGGTGCTGTCTCAGACCTCAGGTGCTGTGTCAGGTGAGGAGGGTCAGCCCTTCTTCGCGTCGCTGCGGGCGCGGGCGGCGTTGCGGGCCCGGCTCACCTGGTCGAGGTCGACCTTGCGGATGCGCACGGCCTCCGGGGTCACCTCGACGCACTCGTCGTCGCGGCAGAACTCCAGGCTCTGCTCCAGAGACAGCTTCTTGGGCGGGATGACCTTCTCGAAGTTGTCCGCCGAGGAGGCGCGCACGTTGGTGAGCTTCTTCTCCTTGGTGATGTTGACGTCCATGTCGTCGGCGCGGGAGTTCTCGCCGACGATCATGCCCTCGTACACCTCGGTCGTCGGCTCGACGAAGAGGATCCCGCGCTCCTGCAGGTTGACCATCGCGTAGCTGGTCACGGCACCCGAACGGTCGGCCACCAGCGATCCCGCCTGGCGGGTGGAGATCGGGCCGAACCACGGCTCGTACCCGTGGAACACGTGGTGGGCGATGCCGGCGCCGCGGGTCTCGGTGAGGAACTCCGTGCGGAATCCGATGAGACCGCGGGCGGGGACGACGAACTCCATGCGCACCCAGCCGGTGCCGTGGTTCGTCATCTGCTCCATGCGTCCCTTGCGGGCCGCGAGGATCTGCGTGATCGCGCCCAGCCACTCCTCGGGCGTGTCGATGGTCAGGTGCTCGACGGGCTCGTGGAGCTTGCCGTCGATCTCCTTGGTGACCACCTGCGGCTTGCCGACGGTCAGCTCGAAACCCTCACGGCGCATCTGCTCCACGAGGATGGCCAGCGCGAGTTCACCACGGCCCTGGACCTCCCAGGCGTCGGGGCGCTCGGTGGGCAGGATGCGCAGCGACACGTTGCCGACGAGCTCGCGGTCGAGACGGTCCTTGACCAGACGCGCCGTCACCTTGCCTCCGCGGACCCGGCCGACCATCGGCGAGGTGTTCGTGCCGATCGTCATGGAGATGGCCGGCTCGTCGACGGTGATGAGCGGCAGCGGCCGCGGGTCCTCCACGTCGGTGAGGGTCTCGCCGATGGTGATCTCGGGGATGCCCGCGATGGCGATGATGTCGCCCGGCCCGGCCTTGTCGGCCGGTTTGCGCTCCAACCCCTCGGTGACGAGGAGCTCGGTGATCTTGACCGGCTTCTGCTCGCCGTCGTGGCGGCACCACATGACCTGCTGGCCCTTGCGGATCTCACCGTTGAACACGCGCAGCAGCGCGAGGCGGCCGAGGAAGTTGCTCGAGTCGAGGTTGGTGACGTGCGCCTGCAGCGGCGCCTCGGAGTCGTACCGCGGCGCGGGGATCGTCTCCATGATCGTGCGGAACAGCGGCTCCAGGTCGGGGCTGTCGGGCAGGGTCCCGTCGGCCGGCCGCTCCATCGACGCCTTGCCGGCCTTGGCCGAGGCGTAGACGATCGGGAACTCGATCTGCGACTCGTCGGCGTCGAGATCCATGAACAACTCGTACGCCTCGTCGACGACCTCGGCGATGCGCGAGTCGGGCCGGTCGACCTTGTTGATGCACAACACGACCGGCATCTTGGCCGCCAGCGCCTTGCGGAGCACGAACCGCGTCTGCGGCAGCGGACCCTCGGAGGCGTCGACGAGCAGGACGACCCCGTCGACCATCGATAGGCCGCGCTCGACCTCGCCACCGAAATCGGCGTGGCCGGGGGTGTCGATGATGTTGATCGTCACGCCCTCGGGGTGGCCGGCGGCGGACGGGCCGTTGTAGTGGATGGCGGTGTTCTTGGCGAGGATCGTGATGCCCTTCTCGCGTTCGAGATCACCGGAGTCCATGACGCGGTCCATCTGTCCGCCGGACTGGTGGCCCTGGAAGGCACCGCCCTGGATCAGCATCTTGTCCACGAGCGTGGTCTTGCCGTGGTCGACGTGGGCGACGATGGCGACGTTGCGGATGTCACCGCGGGTCATGTTGGTCTGCGTAGGCACGTGCCTGATTCTCTCAGGAATCGCGCCATGCTCCGAACGCGCGCGATCAGTGGGGGCGCGAGGCACGCAGAACCGAGCCGAGCGAGGCGACGATGTCGGCGTTGCTCTCCAGCCACGGCACCGCCTCCAGCGACGCCAGATCGAGCAGCCGGAGTTCGTCGTGATCCTGCAGTGGTCGCGGCGTCCCCTCGACGATCCGGGCGAGCCACACCCCCATGCGGTACGGCGGCACCAACTGCCAGTCGCCACCGGGCAACGGGCCCGGGAGTCGATCACCGAGGACGACCCGCACACCCAGTTCCTCGGCCAGCTCGCGGTGCAGCGCCTGCTCGGGGCTCTCCCCGGAATCGACCTTGCCGCCGGGGAACTCCCACCGTCCGCGGAGGTGCTCCGGCCGCGTGCGCCTTGCCGCGAGCACGGTCGTGGGCCGCTCCAGGGAGTCGACGATGGCGGCGGCGACGACGGGCACGATCCTCACCCGCGCCATGATGCCGGAGTCCGAAAGGTGGGATCGTGCCCGGATCCATCTGTGTTCCAGGGGGAATCACGAGAATGCACACGAGCCACCGGTGACTCCGGGCCCCAGTTGTCGGTAACGTGTCGTCATGTTGATCGCCGATATCATCAGGGCCAAGGGTTCCGACGTCGTCACGATTCCCCCACCGATACCGTCGCCGCGCTGGCGACCTTGCTGGCCGAGCACCGCATCGGCGCCGTCGTGGTCTCGACCGACGGGATCCGCATCGACGGGATCGTCAGCGAGCGCGACGTCGTGCGGGCGCTGCCCGAGCACGGCGCAGGACTCCGCGATCTGACCGTCGCCGACATCATGACCTCCGAGGTGCGCACGTGCACGGCCCGCGACACCGTCGTGGCCCTGGCCGACCTCATGACGCAGAACCGGTTCCGTCACGTTCCGGTCATCGACGGCACCGATCTGGTGGCCATCGTCAGCATCGGAGACGTGGTCAAGGCCCGGATGGCGCTCCTGCAGGACGAGCGCGATCAACTCATCGAGTATGTGCAGCAGTGAAACTCACCTGAACACCAGACATCCGATCAGCGACGGCGTCCCCCGGGGCGCCGTCGCTGCGTGAGGGCACATGGGCATGACGCGAGGGCCTGAGGCCAGGTCTCGATTCGGTGACGACGCGCCCGTGTGAGCCGGATCACCGGACGTGGACCCGGTCGTTAAGTACTGTTCGCGACAGTCCACCGCCGGGCCCGCCCGGCCCCTGAGAAAGGTTCCTTCATGAGCCGGATCCGGTCGCTGGCCGCAGTCGCAGCCTCTTCCATCCTCGTCCTCACCCTCGGCGCGTGCGCCCAGTCGCAGCGCGAGGACACCTCCGGGGGCGGTGGTACGCAGGGCGGAGGCGGCGGCACCTTCACCTTCGGCGCGGCGGGCGCTCCCAAGGTGCTCGACCCCTTCTACGCCACCGACGGCGAGACGTTCCGCGTCACCCGTCAGATGTTCGAGGGCCTCGTGGGCTTCAAGCCCGGCACGGCCGACCCCGCACCCGCTCTCGCCACCGAGTGGAAGCCCAGCGACGACGGCCTGACCTGGACCTTCACCCTCAAGGAGGGCGTCAAGTTCCACGACGGGACCGACTTCAACGCCGAGGCCGTCTGCAAGAACTTCGAGCGCATGTACGGCCAGACCGGTGCCGGTGCCACGGCCGCGGTGTCGCAGTACTGGACCGACAACTTCGGCGGATTCACCGACGGCAAGGCCGACTCGCTCTACAAGTCGTGCACGGCCAAGGACCCCAAGACCGTCGACATCGTGCTCAACCGGGTCACCAGCAAGTTCCCGGCGCTGCTCGGCCTCTCCTCGTTCGCGATGCAGAGCCCGACCGCGATGGATCAGTACAAGGCCAACGACGTCAAGGCGCAGGGTGAGGGCTTCGTGTTCTCCGAGTACGCCACCAAGCACCCCACCGGCACCGGGCCGCTCAAGTTCGAAAGCTACGACCAGGCCAACGGCACCATCAGCCTCGCCCGCAACGAGGAGTACCACGGCACCAAGGCCAAGCTCTCCAAGCTGATCTTCCGCATCATCCCCGACGAGAGCACCCGTCGTCAGGAGCTCCAGGCCGGCAGCATCCAGGGGTATGACTTCCCGAACCCCGTCGACTGGGAGGCGCTGAAGGGCGAGGGCAACAAGGTCGAGGTCCGCCCCGCGTTCAACGTCTTCTACCTGGGCCTCAACGCCAAGGCCAACCCCGAGCTCAAGGACCTCAAGGTCCGTCAGGCGATCCAGCACGCCATCAACCGTGAGCAGATCGTCCAGACCCAGCTGCCCGAGGGCGCCAAGGCCGCGACGCAGTTCATCCCCGAGACCGTCGCCGGCTACAACAAGAGCCTGCAGGTCGCGCCGTACGACCCCGAGAAGGCCAAGCAGCTCCTCAAGGAGGCCGGCGCCGAGGGCTTCACCCTCAAGTTCTGGTACCCCTCCGAGGTGACGCGTCCGTACATGCCGGCCCCGCAGCGTCTCTACGAGGCGATGCGCACCGACCTCGAGGCCGTCGGCATCAAGGTCCAGCCCACCACCAAGCCCTGGAACGGTGGCTACCTCGACCAGGTCGACGCCGGACAGGCCGGAGCCTTCTTCCTCGGGTGGACCGGCGACTACAACACCGCCGACAACTTCATCGGCACGTTCTTCGGCGACACCGAGAACCGCTTCAAGACCTCCGAGTACCCCTGGGGCAAGGACCTGTCGGCGGCTCTCAAGGACGCCGACGGCACCGTCGACGAGGCGGAGCGCGCCAAGAAGTACGAGGACATCAACGCCAAGATCATGCAGGAGTACCTCCCGGCGATCCCGATCAGCCACAGCCCGCCCGCCATCGCCCTGGCCAAGGGTGTCGAGGGTGTGACGCCCAGCCCGCTGACCGACGAGAAGTTCGACCAGGTCACCGTCTCGAACTGATCCGCCCCGACTCGACGGGTCCGGCCGCGAACCACGCGGCCGGACCCGTTCGGGTGAACTCTCGGAAGGTCCTCCCGTGCTGAGGTACATCGTCAGACGCCTGGCCCAGATGGTGCTGGTCGTCCTCGTCCTCTCGTTGTTGTTGTTCGCGTGGCTGAGATCCCTGCCGGGGGCCCGGTCTCCGCGCTGCTCGGCGAGCGGGCCACCCCCGAGACCCGAGCGCAGCTCGAGGCCGCCCTGGGCCTCGACCAGCCGATCTGGGTGCAGTACTGGCGATTCCTCATGCGGGCCCTGTCCGGCGACTTCGGTGTCTCCACCGGCGTGCTCCCCGGGCGCTCGGTCGTCTCGATCCTCGTGGAACGCTTTCCGGCCACGATCGAGCTGTCGTTGTTCGCCATCCTTCTGGCCGTGCTCATCGGCGTGCCGGCCGGATACCTCGCCGCCCGTCACCGCGGTCGTCCGCTCGACCTCGGCGGGGTGCTGCTCTCCCTCGTCGGCGTCGCCGTCCCCGTCTTCTTCCTCGGCTTCCTGCTCCGCTACGTCTTCGCGATCGAGCTGGGCTGGCTCCCGGCCTCGGGCCGTCAGTCGGCCACGATGGACGCCACCCGCATCACCGGCTTCTTCGTGCTCGACGGGTTGCTCACACGCGAGTGGGACGCCGCCTGGAACGCGTTCAAACACCTCATCCTCCCCGGAATCGCGTTGTCCTCCATCCCGTTCGCGGTGATCTTCCGCATCACCCGCGCGAGCGTGCTCGACGTGCTCGACGAGGACTACGTGCGCACCGCGGAGGCCAAGGGCCTCACCCTGCCGGTCATCCGTAACCGCCACGTGCTGCGCAACGCGATGCTCCCGGTGGTCACGACGATCGGTCTGCAGGTCGGGTCGTTGCTGGCCGGGGCCGTGCTCACCGAGAAGGTCTTCGCCTTCCCAGGCATCGGCGACGCGCTGGCCAGGTCGTTCGAGCTCCGCGACTACGCGATGCTCCAACTGCTCATCATGGCCGCCGCGGCCGTCTACGTATTCGTCAACCTCGTCGTCGACCTGCTGTACGCGGTCATCGACCCGCGTGTGAGGACGGCGCGATGAACTCTTCCAAGAAGGACCGCATCGACTCCCTGGCCGCGTCGTCGGCCCGGGGAGCTCCCGCAGCCGCGGGCGGGTCCGACTCCTCGGTGGCGGTCGCCGACGCGGGCCGTATCGACTCCGGCGAGGGCGTGAGCCTGCTGGCCAGCGCGTGGAGTCGCCTGCGCCGCAACCCGCTGTTCCTCTTCGGCGCCTTCATCACCCTCTCGTTCGTCGTGCTCGCGATCATCTCCCCGTGGATCGCCCCGCACGACCCCACGGCCCAGGACCTGTACCCGCAGATCCGGCAGCAGACCAACCCCATCCCCGGCCCCCAGCCCGGGTACGTCCTCGGTGGCGACTGGTTCGGGCGGGACCTGCTCTCACGCCTGATGGTGGGCAGCCGTCAGACGCTCATCGTCGGTGTGCTGGCCACCCTCGGCGGACTCTTCGGCGGCCTGGTGCTCGGCACCCTGGCCGGCGCGTTCGGCGGCTGGGTCGACGCCCTCGTCATGCGCATCGTCGACGTGATGCTCTCGATCCCGAGCCTGCTCATGGCGTTCTCGATCGCCGCGATCTTCGCCAACCCCAGCCAGTGGACGGTCATCCTCGCCATCGCGATCGTGCAGATCCCGATCTTCGCCCGCCTCCTACGCGGCTCGATGATCGCCCAGCGGTACAGCGACCACGTGCTCGCCGCCCGGGCCCTGGGGGTCAAGAAGGCGCCGATCGTGTTCCGGCACATGCTGCCCAACGCGCTCGGCCCGGTCATCGTGCAGGCCACCCTCGTGCTCGCCGTGGCGATCATCGACGCGGCCGCGCTCTCCTTCCTCGGCCTGGGCAACCCCGACGACCGTCTCCCCGAGTGGGGACAGATGCTCGGCGCCTCCCAGCAGTACCTGGCCGGATTCCCGCATCTCGCGTTCTACCCCGCGGCGTGCATCATCGTCGTCGCGCTCGGCTTCACCCTCATGGGCGAGTCGTTGCGTGAGGCACTCGACCCGAAGACGAGGCGATAGCCATGGCCCGCACCACCAGCGGAAGCACCGCGGCCACGGCGACCGACGCGGCCGGCGCCGGCGACGGTCGACGTCATCACGCCCGCGGGGAGGGCCCGCTGCTGCGCGTCGAGGACCTCACCGTGGAGTTCACCCGCCAGGGGCAGGAGTCGTTCACGGCCGTCGATCACGTCACCTTCGAGGTGCAGCCCGGCCAGACCGTCGGCCTGGTCGGCGAGTCCGGCTGCGGCAAGTCGGTCACCTCGCTGGCGATCATGGGGCTGCTCCCCCACCGCGGCAACAAGGTCACCGGACGCGTCGACTTCGACGGCACCGACCTGCTCACGTTGTCCGACAAGCAGATGCGCGATCGACGCGGCAGCGACGTGGCGATGATCTTCCAGGACCCGCTCAGCTCGCTCAACCCCGTCGTGCCGATCGGCCTGCAGGTCACCGAGGTCATCGAACGGCACCGGGGACTCAAGCGCTCCGAGGCCCGGCCGGTGGCGGCCGATCTGCTGAAGCGCGTCGGCATCCCTGACCCCGACCGGCGGCTCAAGGAGTACCCGCACCAGCTCTCCGGCGGGATGCGCCAGCGCGCGCTCATCGCCATGGCGCTGGCCTGCGAACCGCGGCTGCTCATCGCCGACGAACCGACCACCGCCCTCGACGTGACGATCCAGGCGCAGATCCTCATGCTGCTGCGCGAACTCGTCGAGGAGACCGGCACGGCGCTCATCATGATCACGCACGACCTGGGTGTCGTCGCCGGTCTCTGCGACCGCGTCAACGTCCTCTACGGCGGCCGGATCGTCGAGCGCGCCGACCGGCACGAGTTGTTCGCGGCTCCCCGCCACCCCTACACCAACGGGCTGCTGGCCTCCATCCCCCGTCTGGACGCCCCGCGCGGTGAGCGCCTCAACCCGGTGCCCGGGTCGGTGGCGGACAACCTGCCGTGGACGCATGCGTGCGCCTTCGCGCCGCGGTGCTCGCAGCCCATCGAGATCTGTCGGGAGCAGACCCCGGAGCTCGTCGACGAGCCGAGCCGCTCGGTCCGACCGCGAGCGCTGCGCTGCCACAATCCCGTTCCCAACCCGGAGGAGACCCGATGAGTACCGCAGCCTCCGACCGTGAGGTGTCCTCGGGCGATCTCGGGGCCGGCCCGGACGAGCACGTCCTGGTCGACGTCAAGGGACTCAAGGTCCACTTCCCCATCAAGCGCGGTGTCATCTTCGACCGGACGGTCGGGCACGTCTACGCGGTCGACGGCATCGACATGCAGATCCGTCAGGGCGAGACCTACGGGCTCGTCGGTGAGTCCGGATGTGGCAAGTCGACGTTCGGCCGCGCGCTGTTGCAGTTGGAGGAGCTGACCGCCGGCTCGGTGCACTTCGACGGCGAGGACATCGCCTCGCTCAAGGGTGAGACCCTGCGGCGGCGACGCCAGGACATGCAGATGGTCTTCCAGGACCCGCTCTCCAGCCTGGATCCGCGGCAGTCGATCGAGTCCCTGTTGCTCGAGGGCATGCAGGCGCACGGACTCGTCAAGGACAAGAAGGCCGCCGGCACCCGCCTGCGCGACCTGTTGAAGGCCGTCGGCCTCCCGCCCGCCGCACTCAAGAAGTACCCCCACGAGTTCTCCGGTGGCCAGCGTCAGCGCATCGGCATCGCCCGCGCCCTGTCGGTCGACCCCAAGCTCATCGTCGCCGACGAGCCGGTCTCGGCCCTCGACGTCTCGGTCCAGGCGCAGGTCGTCAACCTCCTGGAGGACCTGCAGGAGCAGTTCGGTCTCACCTATCTCGTCGTCGCCCACGACCTCGCGGTGGTGCGCCACATCAGTGACGTCGTGGGCGTCATGTACCTCGGCGCGCTGGTCGAGGAGGCCGACGCCGACGCGCTGTACGAGGAGCCGCTGCACCCCTACACCCGCGCGCTCATGTCGGCCGTGCCCGTGCCCGACCCCACGGTGGAGGACCGACGCGGACGCGTCCTCCTCGCCGGCGACCTGCCGAGCCCGGCCAACCCGCCGAGCGGCTGCCGCTTCCACACCCGCTGCCCCTGGCGGCAGGAGAGCCGCTGCGACACCGAGCGTCCCGAACTCCGGGTGATCCACACGACCGGTCGCGCTGCCGACGAACGACCGCACAAAGTGGCCTGCCACTGGGCCGAGAGCATCGCCGACGGCACCCTGGCACCCCACGAGGTCGACCCGTCCGGAGGCGAGCAGTTCCAGAACCCGGGCAACCCCCAAGGGGTCACCGGCAGCTTCACCGGACCGGCCTCGGTCACCGAGGTCAACTGAGGTCAACTGACGTCGACTGAGACAGGCAGCACCGGGCTCCTCGCGCATGCGCGCGGAGCTTTGTGCTGCATGGCGACTCGATGGCCGGCGCCAGGAGGCCGACCCGGGGAACCGGCCGCGGGATCGCGCCTCGATCCGGGCCGGAACGGGAGTACGCTCGGCCTCGCCCCTGGCGCGGATTGTGATGCAAGTCACGACCTGACCGGGAACCCAGCGCTCGGCTTGCCACCTCGGTGGGCGTATGTTTTGCACGGTCAATATCGTGTTTTTTGGTAGGAGTACCTCGTGAGTACCACGCTTCCGGCTCGACAGGACGCCACCCCACCACCGGACGACGACGACGCCCGGCACCACTTCATCGCTCAGCGGCGATGGTGGGCCGCGCTGCTGGCGGTGGTCGTGGGGTCGTTCAGCGTCCTCATCTGGATGGGCGTCGACATCAACGACAACAAACCGCCGATCCCCACCCAGGTCGTCTCGACGGACGGTGAGGTGCTGGTGAACGAAGGCGACGTGCTCGCCGGCCAGCAGGTCTGGCAGTCCATCGGCGGCCACCAGATCGGATCGGTGTGGGGCCACGGCTCCTACGTCGCCCCCGACTGGACCGCCGACTGGCTGCACCGCGAGGCGGTCCACGTGCAGAGCTCCTACGTGCAGGAGCGTGGCCTGCCCGGTTACGACGCCGCCTCTCCGGAGGACAAGGGCGCGATCGACGCCCACGTCGTCACGGCGTTCCGCACCAACACCTACGACCCGTCGACCGGAACGATCACGATCAGCCCGGCCCGGGCCGCCGCCTACGAGGCGAACGCCGCGCACTACGCCGACGTCTTCATGAACGGCAACGTCGACATGGCCATCCCGGCCGGGACGATCGACGACCCCGAGGCGATGCGCAAGATGAACGCGTTCTTCTTCTGGGGTAGCTGGGCGGCGTCCACCGAGACCGAGCCCGGCGACGCGACCTACCTGCGCAACTGGCCGCACGAGCCGCTGGTCGACAACGTGCCGAACGCGCCGAACATCCTGTGGAGCATCATCAGCTTCATCGTGCTCCTCATGGGCATCGCGGGCATGGTCTGGTACCACAGCCACCACCCCGAGGACGAGGTGACCAAGCGTCCGCCGTCGAACGACCCGCTGCTCGGATACGAGTCGACGCCCTCGCAGAAGGCCACGCTCAAGTACTTCTTCGTGGTCGGAGCCCTGTTCGTGCTGCAGATCGCGGTGGGCATTATCACGGCGCACTACGGGGTCGAGGGCGGCGCGCTCTACGGCATCCCCATCGATCAGATCCTCCCGTACGCGGTCGCCCGCACCTGGCACACCCAGCTCGGCATCCTCTGGATCGCCACGGCCTGGCTCGCCACCGGTCTCTACGTCGGCCCCGCGGTGGGCGGCTTCGAGCCGAAGTTCCAGCGCCTCGGCGTCAACGTGCTGTTCGGCGCGCTGATCGTCGTCGTCGCCGGCTCGATGGCCGGCCAGTGGCTGTCCATCACCGGCAAGATGGGGTACGGCACCCCGATGAACTGGTGGCTCGGCACCACCGGCATGGAGTACCTCGACCTGGCCCGTCTCTGGCAGATCGGGCTCTTCATCGGCCTGTTCCTGTGGTTCTTCCTCATGTTCCGGTCGATGTGGCCGGCCGTGCGCCGCGCCAAGGGCGGCCGCGCCGCGCCGACGGCCAACGCGCCGCTGGCCGGTGGCTCGCAGCGCACGCTCATCATCATGCTGCTCATCAGCTGCTTCGCGATCGCCTCGTTCTTCGGTGCCGCGTTCGGCATGGGCCGCGACAGCCACCTGTCGATCCTGGAGTACTGGCGCTGGTGGGTCGTGCACCTGTGGGTCGAGGGCTTCTTCGAGGTCTTCGCCACCGTGGTCATCGCGTTCCTCTTCGCCCGCCTCGGCCTCGTGCGTCCGCGGATGGCGACGACGGCCACGCTCGCCGCGACGACGATCTTCCTCCTCGGCGGCATCATCGGCACCGGTCACCACCTGTACTTCTCGGGTGGCAGCGACGCCGTCATGGCATGGAGTGCGACGTTCAGTGCGCTGGAGGTCGTGCCGCTGGCGCTGATGGGCTTCGAGGCGTTCCGCAACCTCAAGATCCTCCGCGTGAGCGAGTGGGTCGCGGGCTACAAGTGGGCGATCTACTTCTTCATCTCGGTGTCGTTCTGGAACATGCTGGGCGCCGGCGTCTTCGGGTTCCTCATCAACCCGCCGATCTCGTTGTTCTACGTCAAGGGCCTCAACCTCACTCCCCTGCACGCGCACACCGCGCTGTTCGGGGTGTACGGGATGCTCGGCATCGGTCTCATGCTGTTCTGCGTGCGCAGCCTCATGCCGGGGCGGGAGTGGAACGACTGGCCGCTCAAGCTGGGCTTCTGGGCCATGAACGGCGGACTGCTGGCCATGGCGCTGCTCAGCCTGCTGCCGCTGGGTCTGGCCCAGGCGTGGGCCAGCATGAACGAGGGCCTGTGGTACGCCCGCAGCCCGGAGTTCCTGTACGACCCCGTGCTCACCGTCCTTCGGTGGATGCGCACCCCGGGTGACACGATCTTCGCCGTGGGTGCCCTCTCGATCGGGCTGTTCATGGTGGGCCTGCTCACCGGCCACGCCCTCAAGGACCGCGGCCCCCACACCGTGCCGGGCTCGACCGAGGCCGAACCACGCTCCACCGATCACGCCGACGCCACGAACTGACGCCGGCTCCCACCAACTCCCACCGACTCGGACCGCCTCCACCCGGAGGCGGTCCGAGTTCGTCGGTCAGATCCAACCGCGGTCGCGGGCCAAATGCACGGCCTCGTGCCGGTTGTTCGCGCCGGTCTTGGCCACGGCCGCCGACAGGTAGTTGCGCACCGTTCCCGGTGACAGATGAGCACGGGCCGCGATCTCGTCCACGGGAGCGCCCTCCGCGGCGAGTTCGAGGACGTCGGCCTCGCGGGCCGAGAGCGGGTTGGCCCCCGCGGCGATGGCGTCGGCGGCCAACTCGGGGTCGACATACCGACCACCGGTATGCACGGCACGGATGGCGTCGGCGAGCACTCCGGCCGAGGCGGTCTTGGGCAGGAACCCGCGAACGCCCAGCTCCAGAGCCCGCTTGAGATAACCGGGGCGTCCGTGGCTCGTGACGATGAGGCAGCTCACCGGTGGGGTCATGGCCAGCAACGTCTCGGCCACGGCGATGCCGTCCATGCCCGGCATCTGCAGATCCAGCACGGCGACGTCGATCTCGCTGGAGCGGACGACGGCGATGGCCTCGGCCCCCGACGCGGCCTGGGCCACGACCTCGAGGTCGTCCTGCAGACCGAGCAGGGTCGCGAGCGCGTCGCGGAACATGTTCTCGTCGTCGGCCAGCAGCAGACGGACCATGGCGGCACCTCCTGTGAGCAGGCTAACCGGGCGGCGGGCCGACGAGCCGCAGGGTGTCGCGCCTCGTCGGCCGCGCTGCCTCCTCGCGCTCCACAGCTCAGTGCAGCGGAACCCCGGCGACCAGCGCGAATCCGGACTCCGACGGGCCCGCCTCGAGTGATCCGCCCACGGCCTCCACCCGCTCCCGCAGACCGATGAGTCCGGTCCCGCCCGGCGTGCGGGTCACGGCGTTGAGCGAGGTGTTCTCGATGGTCAGCACAACGTGGTCGGGCGCCTCGTCGACGGTGATGCGCACCTCGCCGGCCTGGCCGTGCCGGAGCACGTTGGTGACGCCTTCGCGGACGACCCACGCGAGCGCCTCCGCGGCCGGGTCCGACAGCCGCGCCGCGACCGCCTCGGGGTCGTCCAGTCCCAGCACGCGGGTGCGGATCCCGGCGGCGCGCAACACCGACCGCGCACCGATGACCTCGTCGTCGAGCTGGATACGCCGATAGCCGCGGACGAGCCCGCGGACGTCGGTCAGTGCGCTCTGCGCGATCTCGCGGACGGCCATCATCTCCTCGGCGGCGCGGTCGTCGCCGCGCCGGGCGAGTTCGGCGGCGAGTTCGCTCTTGACCGCGACGGTGGACAGGGTGCGTCCGAAGACGTCGTGCAGGTCGCGGGAGAAGCGCAGGCGTTCCTCGGCGACGGCGAGGTCGGCGGCCACCTGCCGCGACCGCCACAGGCGGCGGACGACGTCGATCATCCATCGCGTCGCCATCGCCGTGGGGACGATGACGATGCACAGCCACGTCGTCATGACCATCACGGCCGCGGCCGCGGGGTGGACAGCCCGGGCGGCCCGACCACGTACACCAGGTAGAGGACGATCAACCCGATCACCGTGCCGGCCAGCACGAGACGCCACCGTTTGGTGAGGGCGGCGACCGCTGCCGTGCCGATGAGGATGGCGGGTCCCAGGCCGATGAACGGTCCCGCACCCTGCTCACGGATCCCGGTCGAGGGCACCAGAGCCGCCTGCCCGACCATCCCGATCACCGAGATGACGGCGAAGGAGCGGACGACGACGGGCGGCACCGGGCGCTCGGTGCACAGCAACTCCGTGAGTGCGATGGCCAGCGCCGTCCACACGATCGCGACTCCGGCGGAGACCGCGCCGATGAGCAGCCCGGTCTCCGGGCTCCAGCCGTGGGCGCGCACCCCCGCGCGTCCGGCCGACAGGGAGCCCGCGGCCGCCACGACTCCGGCGCCGAGCAGGATCACGTGCATCGACCAGCGGCAGTAGGCCTCGAAGCGGCGACGTTCACGTTCGCTGCGCGGACCGACGATGTCGTCGGCCCGCGCCCCGGTGGCGTGTGTGGTGGCGGAGTGATCCATGGTTCCGATCATGCCTGCCACTCGTCCGTGAGCACCGATGTCACCGGCGCGGCTCCCACTTCAGGTAGCGGCGCACGAGCCAGGCGGCGAGGACGGTCCAGACGACGAGCACGAGCACGGGCATGCCGGCCGCGGTGAACGTCTCGGCGAAGGTGAGCGCGGTGCCGTCGGCGTCCACTCCCGCCATGCCGAGCCGCATGAGCTCGACGACGGGGTTCAGCGGGGTCCAGGCGGCGATGCGCTGGGCCCAGTCGGGCAGCATCGTGAGCGGGAAGGAGATGCCCGACAGGAGCAGCGGCACGAAGATCAAGGGGAGAGTAGTGATCTGGGCGTGCTCGACGCTGCGGGTGAATCCGGTGGAGGCGATGCCCAGCAGGGACCACACGATGGTGCCGAGCGCCATGGCCACGCCGATCAGCAGCACGTTCGGCGGCATCCCCACGCCCAGCAGCAGGGCCGCGCCGAGGACGCACAGCACGGTCTGCAGGATCGTGATGAGCGCGAAGGGCAGCGAGAGCCCCGTGAGGATCACCGCGTCGGACGCCTCGCCGGTGCGCAACCGCTGCAGCACGTAGGCCTCACGGCGGGCGACGAGCGCGGTGACGAGGGTGTAGTAGACGACGAAGATCAGCGCCGTTCCGAGGATGAGGATCGGGGCGAGTCGCCCGAAGCCCAGATCGTTGCCCATGGGCATCGCCGAGAAGAACACCACGATCAGTGCCGGCATGAGCAGGGTGTTCATGAGGGCGACCTTGTTGCGCCGCAGCAGGCGCCACTCCGCGCCGGCGAGGGAGAGAGCCTGCTTGAGGCGACTCGCGGGGCGCACCTCCGGAAGGGTGACGGGGCGAGCGGCGGTGGCGACGCTCGAGCCCGTCGGCGTCACGCCGCCGGGGGTGGTCGTGTCGCGGGCGGTCGTGTCGCGCGTGGTCGGGTCGGTCGTGGAGGTCTCGCTGTGCATCGCTGTCTCCTGGTGATTCGAAGCTGGCGTGGTCATGGTCGGCCCGCTCACGCGGCGGCCGACTGCGCGGCGTCGGTGGTGCCGGCGATCTCGAGGAAGATCTGTTCGAGCGAGGCGGCCGAGGCACGCAGGCCCACGAGGTCGATGTCGTCGCCCGCCCAGGCGAGCAGCTCGCGCAGGGTGCGCTGCAGTTCCGGCGTGCGCAGGACGGTGCGCGGGCCGTCGAATTCGACGCGCGCGTCGGGGATCCGCGGGAGGGTGACCCCCGGGGTCTGGAAGGAGATCGTGGCGGGTGCGCCGGCGACGATCTCCGACAGCGTCCCCGAGGTGGCGATCCGTCCCTCGTGCATGATCGAGATCCGGTCGGCCAGCCGCTCGGCCTCCTCGAGGTAGTGCGTGGTGAGGACGATCGCCGTTCCGTCGTCCAACAGGCCTCCGAGGACGTCCCAGGCGCGGTGGCGGCTCTCGGGATCGAGGCCGGTCGTCGGCTCGTCGAGGAAGAGGATGCGGGGCTTGCCCATGATCGACAGGGCCAGATCCAGGCGCCGGCGTTCACCACCGGACAGGCTCTGCACCGGCACGTCGCGACGCTCGTGCACGTCGACGATGGCGAGCGCCTCCTCGACCGGTCGCGGTGCGGCCATGGTGCCCGCCCACATCCGGGCGGTCTCGAGAACCGTGAGGTCCCCGGAGAACCCGGCGTTCTGCAGCACCACACCCATGTGCGGACGCAGGCGGCGGCGGTCGGTGAACGGGTCGAGGCCGGCGATCTCGACGCTGCCCGCGGTCGGGCGGGCGACGCCCTCGAGCAGGTCCATCGTCGAGGTCTTGCCCGCACCGTTGGTGCCGAGGAGGGCGAAGAACTCGCCCGGCCCGACCTCGATGTCGACACCGCGCACGGCCTCGAACCCGGTGCGGGGGTGGCCGTAGCGGCGGTGGAGCCCGGTTGCACGAAGAAGCGTTGTCGTCATGTCTTCATCGTGGTGCCGGTCGGGGCGGTGAGGCGATGAGCCCGGGCATCGGTCCGGGTGAGGCGTGCACGGGGCGGGGATGACGTTCGTCATGCCGGCCGGGGGGTTCATCACCCTGCAGCGACGGGCGCGAGTGCGCCGGCGGGGTGGAAAGGCGCGTGACGGGCGGCGGCCCCTCCTCCGCCGCCCGCCACGCTCCGCATCCCCTATCGACGGGCAGCGGGTGGAACCAAGGACTTGGCGCGAAGTCCTGTTGACCTGCGACTCTGTCGGCGGCACCCCGGTCCTCGCCGCCACGACGACGAGGAGTCGCGGCGCCTCGACGCGGCCCGTGAGGTGAGGTGAAGAGAGCGCCTCGAGGTCTGTGCCGTTCGCGGCCCTACACCACCGGCGGTGCCATGATGAGCGCATGCGCCCGGTCTCCCAGTCCCGCAAGCTCGCCGACATCCACTACGCGATCCGGGGACCCGTCCCGGCCGAGGCCAAGCGGATGGAGGACGAGGGTCACCGCATCATCCGGCTCAACATCGGCAACCCCGCCCCGTTCGGTTTCGAGGCGCCCGAGGGCATCCTCGTCGACATGCGGCGCCAGCTCGCCTCCTCGGTCGGATACTCCGACAGCAAGGGCATCGTCTCGGCCCGCCGCGCGATCGTGCAGTACTACCAGGAGCGCGGCGTCGAGGGCTTCGACATCGAGGACGTCTACCTCGGCAACGGGGTCAGCGAGCTCATCACGACCACGCTGCAGGCGTTGCTCGACAACGGCGACGAGGTGCTGATCCCGGCGCCTGACTACCCGCTGTGGACGGCGACGGTCTCGCTCGCGGGCGGCACTCCCGTGCACTACCTCTGCGACGAGGAGGCCGATTGGGCGCCCGACCTCGCGGACATCGAGGCCAAGGTCAACGACCGCACCCGGGCCATGGTCATCATCAACCCGAACAACCCGACCGGCGCCGTCTACTCACGTGAGGTCCTCGAAGGGCTCGTCGGGATCGCCCGCAAGCACGGGCTCATCCTCATGAGCGATGAGATCTACGACAAGATCCTCTACGACGACGCCGTCCACATCCCCACCGCGTCGCTCGCTCCCGACCTGCTGTGCCTCACCTACAACGGGCTGTCCAAGAGCTACCGCGTAGCCGGGTTCCGCAGCGGGTGGCTCGTCATCTCGGGCCCGAAGGAGCACGCGCAGAGCTACATCGAGGGCATCGAGATCCTCTCCAACATGCGCCTGTGCGCCAACCACCCCGCGCAGCACGCCATCGCCACGGCCCTCGGCGGCCGGCAGAGCATCGAGGAACTCGTGCACCCCACCGGCCGGCTCGCGCGGCAGCGGAACATCACCGTCGAGATGCTCAACAGCATCCCCGGCGTCTCGTGCACGATGCCCAAGGGGGCGCTGTACGCCTTCCCCCGCCTCGACCCCGCGGTGTACCCGATCGCCGACGACGAGGCCTTCACCCTCGAACTCCTCAAGGCGCAGAAGGTCCTGGTCGTGCAGGGGACCGGCCTCAACTGGCCGCACACCGACCACTTCCGCATCGTCACCCTGCCGCACGAGGACGAGCTCGCCGAGGCCGTGGGCCGTATCGAACGGTTCCTCGCGACGGTCAGGTCCGGAGCCGTCGTGGTGTGAACGCCGAGATCGGCTGTGCGCGTTCTCTGCTCGCACCGGAAGGGCCTGTTCGTTAAGTTTGGCCACGGGGTTCGAACAACCCGCTGGTCGCAGGCCCGGGCGCCGTGATCGCTTCCAGGTCGACCGTTCAGTACGATGGTCAGGTGTCTACCTGTCTCGTCGCTCTCCTGCCGGGCGTCCGGACACCCGAAAGGCTGCTTCAGTGGTGCCGGGACTCCGGCGTGACCATTGCCCTGCACGAGGTCGATCCGGCTGCTGACCTGCCGCGTATCGAAAACCTCTGTGGAGTGCTCGTCGTCGGGGGCGCTGTCAGCCCCTACGACGAACGCATCCACACCCGCGGCCTGGGTGCCCTGCTCGTCACCTCCGTCGGGCGCGAGATGCCCACGCTCGGGATCGGTGGTGGAGCACACTTCGTGGCCTGGGCCCTCGGCGCACAGCCGGGGATTCCCGAGCCGATCCCGGTCCGACTCCGCGCGGTCACGCGCACCGCCCAGGGGCGTCTGGACCCCTTGTTCTCACGTGTCCCCTCCACCGCCCGCTGGATCGAGTGGAGCGACCTCGGCCTCACCCGGCTGCCGGTCGGGTCCACCGTTCTCGCGGTCGACGAGTCCGGCCTTCCCCAGGCCGTCCGGTTCGGGCCCCAGACGTGGGGGCTTCAGGGCCACCCCTACCTCGACCGCGCGGCCCTGACCGAGCTGCTCGAGGCCGGACATCCACTGTTCACCCCCGAGGCCCGTGCCGCGCTCGAACCGGATCTGGAGCGGATGGACGCCGTGTGCTCCTCGTGGGAGCCGATGTTCAGCGAGTTCCTCGCGATGGTGGCCTCCGGGTCCCCGGGTCGGGGCGCAGCGGGAGGCACCCCCGCCACCGGTTCTGATCCACGGGCGCCCACCCCGCCGATGTGCTTCCATCGATCGAGTCATCGACGCCGATCCGAAGGGCACACATGAGCATCCTGGTCGTGCAGCACGAGGCGGACGCTCCCGCCGGACTCCTCATCGCCGACGACGGACCCCCGACCCACGTCGTCCGTCCCTATCAGGGCGAGGACCTGCCGCCATCGGTGGCGGGGCACTCCGGCCTGATCGTCCTCGGCGGCGAGATGAACGCCTACCAGGACGCCGAGTACCCGTGGCTCGCCCCCACCAAGGGCCTCATCCGCGAGGCGATCGGCGCAGGCATCCCCACGTTGCTGGTGTGCCTCGGCCACCAACTGGGTGCGGTCGCCCTCGGCGGCACCGTGGAGCGGCATCCCGACCCGCTCTGGGGCGTCTTTCCCGTGCGACTCACCGACGCGGGGCGCGAGGACCCGCTCTTCGCGCACCTGAGGGCCGACGCGCGGGTCGTGCACTGGAACGGCGACCTGGTCACCGTCCCGCCGGCCGGCGCGACCGTGCTCGCCCACGATCCCCGCGGCGGCATCCAGGTGCTGCGGTACGGGCCGCGTGCCTGGGGCGTCCAGTGCCATCCGGAGGTCGACGTCGACATCGTCGGTTCGTGGGCCGCGTCGCAGAGCGAGGAGCGGGAGGCCGGATCGGTGGCGCGGGCGGAGGCCGCCATGGTCGAAATCCGCCGCGAGATGCCGGCCGTCCACCGAGCCTGGGCGCCGGTCCTGGCGGCGTTCGCCGACCTCGCCACGCCCCGATGAGCAGGACACGCGTCGCCGTGGTCGGCGGCAGCATCGCGGGCCTGGCCCTCGCGGGGTTGCTGGACCCGGAGCGGTTCGCGGTGACGATCCACGAGGAGCGTCCCGAGCGGGCCGAGGCCGGATCCTCCCTGGCGCTGTGGCCCGATGCCCGGCGCGTGCTCGACGATCTCGGAGTCGGTGATCGTGCCGGCCGGCTCGTCCACGAGGTGGGGACGGGGTCGTTGCGGGACGCGACCGGCCGTCCCTTGGTGAGTCCGCCCGCGGACGCGTCGATGCAGATGATCCTGCGGCCGGCGTTGATCGAGCTGTTGGAGCAGGCGGTGCCGGACACGGTCCGCCGGGTGCACGAGCGGGTGGACCGGCCCGAGAGGTTGCCGGCCGACCTGGTCGTCGGTGCCGACGGCGTGCGCAGCGTCGTGCGGCGCTCCGCGTTCGGTGAGCACACCGTGCCCCGCCTCACGCCGTGGCTGGCGTTGCGCGGACTCCTGCCCGGGACGCCGCCCGAGAACGGGGAGTACTGGGGGCGTGGCGATCTCGCGGGCGTCGTCGAAGCGCCGGGCGGCACCTACTGGTTCACGACGCACGTGAGCCACCTCGGCGCCCTGCCCGCGGAGGCCGGCGGCGATCCGTGGCGTCGGTCGCTGGTCGTCGACGTCGGCGAGGCGCTCGCGGAGGCCCGTCGCGTCTTCGAGGGCACCGCCGACCGTGCCCCGGTCGTGCTCGACGTCCTCGGCCGGGCGGACGCGGAGACGACGCTCGCGCAACGGATCTACGAGGCACCGCCGATGCGGCGGCTGGTCCACGGTCGCGCGGTGCTCGTCGGTGACGCGGCGCACGCGATGACACCGAATCTCGGACGGGGTGCCTGTGAGGCGCTCGTCGGCGCGCGCATCCTCGCCTCGGAACTGAACACCCGCGACCTCGGGAGCGCCCTGACGCGGTACGAGGCGCGCCGGCTCCTCCCGGGCGCCGTCCTGCGGCGGACCTCCCACGCACTCATGCAGGTGGCCCTGGCCACCCGGCTCCAACCCGCCCGGGACCGAGCGCTGCGCGGCGTCGGGACGGCACTGGCCCGAGCACCCCGTCTCACCTGAACCGGAGGGTGGCGTCGAGCCCGGAGGTCATGAGCTCCGGTCTCGCCGTTGCCGGTCCTCAGGTGGTGGCGCCCGGGGCGCCGGCGACCTGATTGCGCAGCGGAGATCCCGTGTTCATGGCCGCGAGGTTGTGGGCGACGAGGTCGGACGCGCCCACCGGCCTCCCACCGGCGCAGTGTGGGGTGAGGACGATGTTGCGGGCGCTCCACAGCGACGAATCGGCGGGCAGCGGTTCGGTCTCCATGACGTCGAGGGCGGCCCCGCCGAGGCGCCCGGCGTTCAGCGCCTCGACCAGGGCGTCCTCATCCACGGTCGACCCGCGACCGACGTTGACGACGTAGGCGTGCTCGGGCAGGCGCTCCAACCTGGCCGCGTCGAGGGCGTGGCGCGTGGCCGGGCCTCCGGGAAGAATCGAGATGAGCACGTCGGTCTCCGCGAGCGCCGCATCGAGATCCTCCTCGGTGACCACCGGATATCCGTGCCGCTCCCCGCGCTGCGCGCGACACCGCGCACCTGCGCGCCGAGGGCGGTGAGCATCGGTGCCAGCGTCGCCGCGATGCTCCCGAATCCCCAGATGAGCACGCGGGCGTCGATGAGCGTCGTGACGGGACCCTCGTGGTGCAACGGCTGATGACCGGCGTACTCGCTCAACCACCGACTCTCACGCTGCGCCTCGAGGCAGTCCGGCACCCTGCGGACCAGCGCCAGCAGGAGCGCGAGGGCGTGCTCGGCGACCGGCCGATCGTGCAACCCGACTCCTGAGCAGATCGCCACGTCCGCGCCGAACCCGGCGGACTCCAAGGCCTCGGTGCCGGCCATGAGCCCCTGCACCAGACGCACCCGCGTCAACAGACGCGCGTCGTCGGGGATACGGCGACCGTCCCGTCCCCACACGACGAAGACATCGGCGTCCGCCGCGGATTCCGGTAAGGGCGCAGCGGCGTCGTAGACGATCACCTCGGTGTCGTCGAAGGTCGGGGTGTCGAGCACGTCGGGCCACAGCAGTCTCGTCATGGCTTCACCATGACCCATCCGCCACACCGACGACCAGCTGTCGCCCCGGGCGTTCTGCGGGGATCGCCCAGGTCGCGGCTCGTCGCCATGGACGAGAGGATGGTCGGCGTCCGACGAACTCCGTGGGAAGGACCACCATGAGCAGCACCCCCCGTCGTGTGGCGATGATCCTCGCCGAGAACTTCGAGGACTCCGAGGCCACCAGCCCCATCGAGGCCCTGGACGCCCAGGGCGTCGACGTCACCGTCATCGGCATGAGCACAGGCACGCTCACGGGCAAGAAGGGCGCGAAGGTCGACGCCGTCGCCACGATCGCCGACTCCACCGTCGGCGACTTCGAACTCCTCATCATCCCCGGCGGCGGTTCGCCGGAGAACCTGCGCATCGACGAGACCGCGGTCGACTTCACGCGCGATTTCGTGGCCTCCGGCAAGCCGGTCGCCTCCATCTGCCACGGGCCTCAACTGCTCATCTCGGCGGATGTCCTCTCGGGTCGAACCGTCACTGCCGTCAACAAGATTCGTGACGACATCACGAACGCGGGCGCCACGTACGTGGACGAAGAGGTCCACGTCGACGGCAACCTCATCTCCTCCCGCATCCCGGACGACCTCCCGGCGTTCAACGACGCCCTGGTGAACGCCCTCGGGCTCTGAGCCCGAACGCCGCCGCCCGGGCGGGGACGACCTCCCCGCCCGGGCGATCCCGGCCGGCGACGCCGCGTCCCGGGGCGCTGCATCGCGGTCGCCTGCCGAGAGCCTTACCGTGATCCCATGACGATCACTCTCGGCCCTGGGGGCCGCTCATGAGCGGCGGTCTCGTCGCGTTGCTGGACGACGTGGCGACGATGGCCAAGCTCGCAGCCGCCTCCGTCGACGACATCGGTGCCGCTGCCGGCCGCGCGAGCGCCAAGGCCGCCGGCGTCGTCGTCGACGACACGGCCGTCACTCCCAGGTATCTCATCGGGTTCAAGGCCGACCGCGAGTTGCCGGCGATCAAGCGGATCGCCCTGGGGTCGCTGCGCAACAAGCTCCTGTTCATCCTCCCGGCGATCCTGCTGCTCAGTCAGTTCCTGCCCTGGCTGCTCACGCCGATCCTCATGCTGGGCGGCGCGTTCCTCTGCTACGAGGGCGCCGAGAAGATCTGGGAGAAGATCCACCCGCACGAGGAGGCGGAGACGACTCCCGCCGTGCTGCAGGGGCCCGAGGCCGAGGACCAGATGGTCTCCAGCGCCATCCGCACCGACTTCATCCTGTCGGCCGAGATCATGGTCATCTCCCTCAACGAGGTCGCCGCCGAGAGCTTCTGGTCGCGCGCGGTCATCCTCATCGTCGTCGCGATCGGCATCACGATCGGCGTCTACGGCGTCGTCGCGCTCATCGTCAAGATGGACGACATCGGCCTGCACCTGACGAAGAACAAGTCCGGTGCTGTGCAGAAGCTGGGGCGCCTGCTGGTCAGCGGGATGCCGAAGGTGCTCACTGCGTTGTCGGTCATCGGCACGGCCGCGATGTTGTGGGTCGGTGGCCACATCCTCCTGCTCGGCTTCGACACCCTCGGCTGGCACGGGCCGTACGCGCTGGTCCACCACGCCGAGGAGGTCGTCGGTCATGCCGCCGGCGCCGCCGCTCCGGCGCTGAAGTGGCTCACCAACACCGTCGGCTCGGCGATCCTCGGCCTCATCGTGGGCGCCGTCATCGTCGCGATCATGCACGTCCTGCCCTGGCCCAAGAAGAAGCACGAGGCCGGCGCCGCGCACTGATCGATCCGCACGCGACACGCGGCGGCGCCCGGTCATCGGGCGCCGCCGCGTCGTCTGTGCAGCCTCAGGCGTCGCCGAGGGTGTACGCCGCGGCGTGGTGCGCCTGGTAGAGCAGGATGTCGTCAGCCCCGGGGACCCTCAGCATGATGCCGCGACCGAAGCCCATCTCCTGCGCGTCGCCGGCGAACTCCGCACCTCGAGAACGCAGTTCGTCGACCGTCGAGTCGAGGTCGTCGCACATGAGCGCGATCTCGTGATGCCGTGAGGCCGTGTAGGCGCCGCCGTCGTGCTCGCCCGAGGTCTGGTGGCGTCGGCTGTGTGCAACCGCATCCTCCGGCCGCGCCGTCATCCGTCCCAGACGAGCCCGTCGGGACCCGCGCGTGCCCCGGCACTGGGCATGTGTCGATCCAGGCGCCCGCCCGGAAGGAGGTGCTCGACGTCGACGCCGTCGACGGTGACGACGTCGGCCACGATGCGCCGATGGCACCGCCACCACACGGTCTCCGAGCACATCACCGCCGTGCGCACTGCCGCCACGTCGTCGCGGAGTTCGTGGAGTCCGCAACGGAACTCCGGCGTCCGTGTCCACGCGCAGTAGGCGCGGAAGGCGGCGACCCGCCACCACGTGTCCGGCGAGTTCGCGTCCTCCTCCTTCGTCAGGCGGCGGCGACCACCGAGGCGCTCGTCCCAGCGGTAGTCGATGCCGCCCTCGGCGAGGATCTCCGGGATCCGTCCGCGCGCCGCGGCCTCGTTCGCGCGGCTCCCCGGAAAGCGTCGGATGTCCACGACCCGCCGGATCCCGGCGTCGTCGACCATCGCCAGGAGTTCCTCGGCCGAGAGGCGTCCGTGCCCGAAGGTGAGGAGTTCTCCCATTTCGTGAGGCTACCCCCGGGCTCCCCCGCTGCGGACCGCCGGGCCGCTACGCTCCGAGCCGTGATGGCAGGAGTGCCCGAGATCGGGTTCATGCAGAACTACAGCACGCCCCACCTGGTCGTGTTGGCGATCACCATCGTCGCCATCGCCGTCGGTGTGCCGGCCGCGCGACGGCCGGGTGCCGAGCGCTGGGTCGGCGCGTTCGGGTGGGTCATGCTGGCCGCCGGCCTGGGGTGGATGGTGTGGTGGTGGCTGCCCGGGCACTTCGACGTCCACCAGTCCCTGCCGTTCCACCTCTCGGATTGGCTGCGCGTCATCACCGGGGTCGCGCTCATCACGCGCTCGGGCTGGGCCGTCGTCATGTCCTACTACTGGGGGCTGACGCTCAATCTCCAGGCGGTCCTCACCCCGGATCTCGTGTACTTCCGCAACCCCGCCCTGGAGTTCGGCATGTACTGGTTCCTCCACGTCGTCGCCCTGGTCGCGCCGATCGTGCTGGTGTGGGGGCTCGGCTACCGTCCGACCTGGCGGGGGTTCGCCGCCGGCTACCTCACGACGCTGGGCTGGGCCGGGGTCGCCCTCGCGGTCAACGCGGTCCTCGGCACGAACTACGGCTTCGTCTCCGAGCCTCCCGGTGTCGCCTCGGCTCTCGACCTGCTCGGGCCGTGGCCGTGGTATCTGCTGTCGGTGGCAGCGCTGCTCGCCGTCGTCTTCGCCGCGATGACGTGGCCGTGGACCACCGATCGTGCCCGGGCGGCCTCCGTGGCGTGTCCGTCAGGGCTGGTGCGACGACGGGTCGCCCGGGACGAGCGAGCCGTCCGGCGAACCGGGGTGATCAGCTCGAGGAGAGGTGACACGATCGAGGCATGACCGACGACGTGCGCCGCCGCCTCGCGGCCATCCCCGCCCTCACCGGTACGCCGCCCACCCTCGACCTGGAGCGACTCCCCGCCGAGCCCACCGCGCTCTTCCTCGACTGGCTGGAGGACGCCGTCACGGCCGGCGTGCCGGAGCCGCGGACGACGACCCTGGCCACCGCAGACGCCGACGGGATTCCGGATGCCCGACTGCTCATCCTCAAGGACGTCGGCGAACGCGGCTGGGCCTTCGCCAGCACCGCCTCGAGCCGCAAGGGTGAGCAACTCGCCGACAATCCTGCTGCGGCACTGAGCTTCTGGTGGCAGCCCCTCACGCGGGCGGTCCGTGTGCGCGGTCGCGCCGTCGAGGGCACTCCCGAGGAGAGCGCCGCCGATCTCGCCGCCCGCAGCCCGCAGGCGCAGTCCCTGGTCGCCGATGGCGACTGGCGCCTGTGGTGGGTGCGCCCCGATCGCATCGAGTTCTGGCAGGGATCACCGGACCGCAAGCACCTGCGCATCGTCTACACCCGCACCGACGACACCTGGAGCAGGGAGATCCTCACCGCCGACGGCAGTTGAGGCGCTAGCTGTACTGACCGGGGACGTTGGTCAATCGGGAGATGGGCGGCTGGTAGTCGCAGGCCGTGTGCGGCCGGTGGTGGTTGTAGTGGTGGAGCCAGTCAGCGAGTGCGTCGCGACGCTCCTGCTCGCTGGTGTAGCAGCGAGCGTAAGCCCATCCGTCGGCCATTGTGCGATGGAAGCGTTCGACCTTGCCGTTGGTTTGCGGCCGGTAGGGGCGGGTCCGCTTCGGGGTGATGGACAGCTCCTCGCAGGTGCCGCGCCACAGGTGCGAGCGGTAGGCACCGCCATTGTCTGATAAGACTCGTTCGACAGTGACGCCACGATCGGTGAACCACTCGACCGCACGGTGCAGCACAGCGACCGCAGTGGTGGCGGTCTCGTCGTCGTGGGCCTCGGAGTACGCCACTCGTGAGTGATCGTCGATCACGGTGTGGATGAAGGCGTACCCGAGCTTGGGATCGCGCCACTTGTTCTTCGGCTTGTCGGGGGTGGCGGAACGGTTCTTCTCTCCTTGGCGGCGGCCCACGTAGCGCCAGCCACCGCCATCGGGGATGTTCCCGAACTTCTTCACGTCTACATGGACGAGGGAGCCAGGGTAGCGGTGTTCGTACCGGCGAACTAGCTCGCCAGTGGCGCGTTCGAGGTAAGCAAGTCGGTTCAATCGAGTCGAGCGCAGGATGCGGTGCACGGTCGATGGAGCGACACCGACGCGCACGGCGAGCTGAACCGGTCCTTCTCGCAGCCTCATTCGCAGGCTGATACAGCGCTTCGTGACCGCGAGCGATGTCTTGGTCGGTGAGTTCTTCGGGCGCGAGGACCTGTCCTGCATGGACTCGCCGGACAGATAGCGGTCTACCCAACGCTTCACGGTGGGCCACGACACCTGGAACCGGGCTGCGATCTCGCTGATCGGCCATCCTTCGTCGACGACGAGGCGGGCGACCTTGAGTCGGTGGCGAGGTGTGAGAGCGGCGTTCGCGTGCGTCGTCATCGGACCGGCTCCCACTGGAAGCGCCACCGGCCAACGAGAGCAGCGACGGCGAGTACAACGCACAGAAGAAACACCGGCATGATCATGGCGGCTAGTGGGTCGCCGTCCCACGCGTGTTGAGCGGCTTCGACGAACCAACGGACGGGTGAATACTTAACGATCTGCTGAATCGCCGACGGCATCGCCGCCAATGGCGTAAAGGCTCCGGATGTGAGCATGAGCAGGATCATGAGCACGTTCCCTATGCCCGTAGCGGCAGTGGCGGACGGATAGAGCGCAGCAAGCGCGCAACCCACTGCGAGGAAGGTGCTGAGCCCGATGAGGCACACGGCCAGGACACCTGGGACGTGGCTAGGCATGGGCACCCCGAAAACCCCGATCCCAATCGCCAAAGCGGTGAGCATGCCCGCAATACCTACGACGAAGTGCACGGTGAGGCTCGCTGCGATGAAGGTGGAACGACGCAGCGGCGTAAGACTCAGGCGTCGGAGTGCGCCCGTGTCACGAAGGGTCAGCATCGCCACGGGCACCTGGAGGACCCCGGTCATGGCGAGAACAAGAGAGGCGAAGGCGGGCAGGGTCGCATCGAGGAATCCCCGTCCACCGAACTCCGGTCGCGGATCGTTACCGAAGATCACACCCAAGGCCAGCACCAAAACCGGCGCGAAACCGAAAGAGAAGAACAGGCCTACAGGGTCGCGGCGCTGGGAGCGCCATAGGGCTTTGAGAAGGGCTCGATATGCGTTCATGCCGCCTGCTCCTCGGTGGTGATGTGTCGACCGGTGAGGGCCAGGAAGACGTCTTCAAGGCCGGGGGTCGTCGTGCTCATGCTCGTTACGGTGATGCGGTGTGCCGCCAGTGCAGCAAGGACGCCCTGCAGCCCGTCCGCAGTGCCGCGGATGGTCAGTTCCCGTCCCTCTGTTCGAGCGCTGGTCACGCCAGGAACTCCGTTGAGGTCGAACTCTGCGCTAGGCGACGCCGACAGGATGAGCTTCGCCGTGGTTTCGCCGGCGTGTTGCTGGATGAGGGAAGCCACTGTGTCCAAAGCAACCAACCGGCCGTGGTCGATGATGGCTACACGGTCGCATAGCCGTTCGGCCTCCTCCATGTAGTGGGTTGTGAGAACGACCGTTGCACCGCTATCGCGGACGTGCTCGACGGTGTCCCACATGTTTCGACGTGACTGAGGATCGAGAGCGGTGGTGAGCTCGTCCAAGAAGGCGAGCTGGGGACGGTTGATCAAGGCGAGGGCGACGAACACTCGTTGACGCTCCCCACCCGAGAGCCTGTCAACGCGGGCGTTGGCCTTGTCCTTGATCCCCAGATCCTTCAGCAGTTCGCGCCAAGGCCGCGGACGCTCGTAGAGGGCGGAGTAGAGCTCGAGGGCGTCCTGCACAGTGAGGCGAGGTGGCAGGGCCGCGCTTTGCAGCTGGACCCCAATTTGCTGAGCCAACGAGTGCTGGTCCTTGATGGGGTCGCAGCCGAGCACCTCGACGTGCCCAGACGAGGGGCGGTCCAGTCCTTCCAGGCAGTTCAACAGGGTCGTCTTACCAGCACCATTCGGGCCCACGACCCCGAAGATCTCTCCTTCGCGGACCTTGAAGGAGACGTCTTCGAGGGCAGTGAAGCTGCCGAAGTTGCGGCTGACAGCCGCACAGCTCACGACATTCTTCATCCCTCATCACCCTCGGAGTCCACGGGGGCCTGATGGCTAGGCATCGCCTGCATGACGATCTGATCGAGCGTCTCCTGGCGCATCAAAGCGATCCCTTGGTTCGCGTCAGCGAGCAGGAGCAGGGTGTCGCCCGGGTGAATATCGAAGAGCTCCCGCGCACCCTTGGGGATGACGACCTGTCCCTTGGGGCCGACCTTGACCGTCGCGGCGTACTTGCCCGGTGGGGGCGTTTGATCCATGTCCATGCTGACCTCCTGGTTGGTGCCACAAGTATAACAAGTGGCACCAACCAGGAGGTGACCTCACGGCATGTAGTCGATCAACGTGTCCGGTCAGTACATCTAGAGGTGTCGCCTTCCGCCCGCCGGACCGGCCCGACCCGTCCGTGACCCGAGCCGTATCGTGGACACACCCCCGGCCAGGCCCGGACCGGTTCCTCGATCACTCGGGAGTCCTACTCGTGCCCGTCAGAATCCCGCACGCACTACCTGCCCGTCGCACGCTCGCGGGCGAGAACGTCTTCGTCATGTCACGCGAGCGCGCCGACATGCAGGACATCCGGCCGTTGTCGATCGCCATCGTCAACCTCATGCCGACGAAGATCGACACCGAGACCCAGCTGCTGCGTCTGCTCGGCAACACGGCGATGCAGGTCGAGATCACGCTGCTGACGATGCGCAGCTACGAGTCGCGCAACACCGCCCGTCAGCATCTCGACGCGTTCTACCGCACCTTCGACCAGGTGCGGGACGAGAAGTTCGACGGCCTCGTCATCACGGGGGCGCCCGTGGAGCATCTGCGGTTCGAGGAGGTCGAGTACTGGCCCGAGCTGTGCGAGATCCTCGACTGGAGCCGCACCAACGTGTACTCGACGATGCACGTGTGCTGGGGCGCGCAGGCCGGCCTGTACCGGCATTACGGCATCGACAAGCACGAGCTCGACGCCAAGATGTTCGGCGTCTTCGAGCACCGCGTGCACCAGCCGTTGGCCCCGACCGTCAGTGGTTTCGACGAGACCTTCCTCGCGCCGCACTCCCGCCACACGGGCACCTCGATCGCCGACATCGAGGCCGAGCCCGACCTGGAGGTCATCGCCACCTCCGAGGAGGCCGGCCTCTACCTCGCCGCCAGCAAGGACGGTCGGCGCATCTTCGTCACCGGACACCCCGAGTACGACCGCGACACCCTCAAGGGCGAGTACGACCGCGACATCGCCAAGGGCAAGGACATCGCCGTCCCCCGCGGCTACTACCCAGGCGACGACCCCGCGCAGCCGCCGCGCCAGCGGTGGCGCTCCCACGCCTACCTGCTCTACGCGAACTGGCTCAACTACAGCGTCTACCAACGCACCCCGTTCGACCGTTCGTCCATCTCCAACGCGGCCTCCGCCGACGAAGAGGACTGAGACGGCCGCCTCCGCCGCCTGGTCGGTGGAGCCGTCGTCGAAGGGGGAACGATGTCCGTCCGCACGAGAAGTCGTGTGCCCGTCATCGTCGTCTCCGGAGGACTCGGCAGCGGAAAGACGACGCTGCTCAATCACCTCCTGCGTCAGGGGATGGGCCGGATCGGAGTCGTCATCAACGACTTCGGCGACATCAACGTCGATGCGTTCCTCGTGCAGGGGCACGTCGACGCGACGGCCACGATCTCGGGCGGGTGCCTGTGCTGCCTGTCCGACCCGAGCGAACTCGACGACACGCTCGCCCTGCTGGCGCGGCCGTCGATGGACCTCGACGTCATCGTCGTCGAGGCCTCGGGTCTGGCCGAACCGCGTGAACTGGCGCGGATGCTCCTGTCGAGCACGGTCACCCGGATCCGGTTCGGGGGCATCGTCGAGGTCCTCGACGCGGCGGCCTGGCTGCCCGGGCCCGACGGGGCGATCGACCCCCTGCCCGTCGCGGTCGATCACCTGCAGGTGGCCTCACTGCTCGTCGTCAACAAGGACGACCTCCTGCACGACCACCCGGAGGCGGCGCAGCGTCTCACCGAGGCCCTGCAGCGCCACGCACCCGGCACGCCCGTGGTCCGGACGTCCTACGGGCGCATCGACCCCACGCTGCTGTTCGACGCCGCCGAGCGCGACGCACCCACCGGGCAGCTGTCGTTCACCGACCTCCTGCTCGAGCACGGCGCGAAGGACCACCGGCACGACGAGCACGACCACCATGACGAAGCCCCGGTCGGCGCTGACGAGTCCTGCCACGACCACGCGTGCGACCACGCGCATCACCGTTACTCGTCGGTGAGCGTCGAGTCGCCGCTGCCCGTGGACCCGCGGCGTCTCGTCGCGTTCCTCGAACATCGGGCGCCGGGGGTGTACCGCGTCAAGGGGCGGACACACGTCGACGTGCCCGGCAACGACCGTCAGTACATCGTCCAGGCCGTCGGCGGATGGCTCGCCTTCGAGAAGCGACCCTGGCCCGCCGACACCGCCCCGATCACCCAGCTCGTCGCCATCGGCACCGGCATCGACACCGAGGCGGTCGAGGAAGCCATGCGGGCGTGCCTGTCCGAGGAGGGCCCCCTCGACCCGGACCGCCTCCACGCGATGACCCGCTACACCCGCTGAAGCGTCCCTTCCCGCATCTCGACCCCCTCCTCCTCACTCGGGCCGCCTCGACGTCGACGCGGCCCGAGTGAGGAGGAGGCCGTGGCCCGATGTCGTGGGCGCCGAAGGGAGTTCGTGATCCCCGGCGATGGAACCCGACCCACCACCCCGGAACTACTCGTCAGTAGGCACACGGGCAGCCGAAAGTCAACCGTTGCGGTGGCCGGTTACTCCTGCGTAGGTTCCTCTCACCATCCCGGCTTTCACCCAGGAGTTCCCATGTCTGCGTCCAGGCTCCTTCGGGGGAGCGGCACCTTCCTCGCGTGCGCCCTTCTCGTCTCCGCCGCCGCCGTTCCCGCCTCCGCGAGCCCGGGCGACATCCCCGGAACCGCCGGCGCCGCCACGCTGACCGGCGTCGCCGAAGGCCCCCGTCCCGCGTTCTACGAACCGCCCAGCGCGCTGCCCGCGAAGCCCGGCACCGTCATCCGGCAGGAGCACGGCGACACCGTGGCCGACCCGCTGCGCGCCAACGACCTGAGCTTCGACGCGCGCCGCGTCATGTACTCGAGCAAGGACCGCGAGGGCAACACCATCGCCCTCACCGGCCTCGTCGTCGTGCCGCGCGCGAAGTGGATCACCCCGGGCAAGAAGCGTCCGATCATCGTCCACGCCCCCGGCACACAGGGCACCGGCGACCGTTGCGCCGCCTCCCGCAAGTTCCAGCAGTTCTCCCAGTACGAGATCCTGTTCATGAAGAACCTGCTGCTGCGCGGGTACGCCATCGCGATCCCCGACTACCAGGGGCTCGGGACCCCCGGGTCGCACACCTACATGGTCCGGGAGGCCCAGGCCCACGCAGTGCTCGACATGGCCCGCGCCGCAGCAGGACTCGGGTTCACCGGCATCGACAGCTCCAACCCGGTGGGCCTCAACGGTTACTCCCAGGGTGGTGGAGCGGTGGCGGCGGCCGCCGAGCTCGCCCCCTCCTACGCACCCGAGCTCGACATCAAGGGCGCCGCCGCCGGAGCGGTCCCGGCCGACCTCGTCCCCGTGGGCAGGAAGATCGAAGGCTCCCTCTACTCGGCCTTCACCCTGTACTCGGCGATCGGCCTCATGACGGGCTACCACATCGACCCGAAGGACTCGCTCAACGAGGCCGGCCTGGAGACCCTGCGCCGCGCCGAGGACCACTGCGCGCTGGAGATCACGACGTTCGGTGGCCTCAAGACCGCGACGCTGACCAAGGACGGCAAGCCCCTCTACACGTCCTTCGACACCGAGCCGATGCGCAGCGCCATCGCCGACAGCCGGATCGGGAGGCTCAAGCCGGCGGTCCCTGTCCTCGTCACCCACGCGTTGGGTGACGACGTCGTCCCCTACGCCGTCGGCAAGCAGCTCGCCAAAGACTGGTGTGCGCAGGGAGCCGACGTCCAACTGCGTACCCACCTCAATGTGAGCCACCTCACCGGCGGATTCACCCACGCCACCGCTGCCCAGTTGTGGTTCGAGGGACGTTTCGCCGGCACCAAGCAGCTCTCCAACCGCCGCCTCCTCTGACGCTCGCGACCTCAGGCCTGCCGCCTGCCACCGGCGACGCCTCCCCGACCGACCAGGATCGGGGAGGCGTCGCCGCGTCAGGTCCGGCTCAGTGGTCGTGACCCTCGTGGCCCTCCCCTCGTGGCCGTGGCCGTCGGCGCTCTTCGCCGGGTTCTCCGCCTCACCGGTGGTGACGGCGATCTCCACCGGCGTGTGCGGCAGGTCGTAGGTGTTGCTCACGGCCTTCTTGTGCAGGTCGACGACGTGCAGCTTCTTCTTCTCGGCGTCGGTGACGTAGGCCTTGTCGCCGGCCACCTTGATCGCCGGGCCCGGCTCCTGCCAGTCCTTCTTCTCCTGCCAGGGCTCGATGACCTTGATCGAGGCCGTCTGCGTCCCCTTCTCCTCGTCGATGACGCGCAGGCTGCCGTCGTAGGTGAGCACGAGCCCCTCACCCTCGGGGCCGCGCGCGAGCGAGCGGAACCAGTACGGCGAGCCGAGGTCGACGAGCTTGAGGCTGTCGTTGCGGGTGTCGATCAACGCGACCCGCGTCGGTCGCTCCTGCTCGGCGTCCTTGTCGACCTTGTAGTCCCCGAGCACGATCGGCGAAGCGTCGGATCCGGCGAGGTTGCCCGAGCGGGAATAGGCGTCCTTGACCGGCACCTTGTGGAAGGCGCCGTCACGGAAGACGACGGGGCCGTTCTCGCACCCGAAGACCACGACGTCGCCGTGGGTGTCGGGCTTGGCCGCGGCCTCGCCGTGGACTCCCGGGCAGTCCTTGGTCTCGCTGAGGACCGTCGAGCCCTTCTTGTTCTGGATCGTCGTGCGCGCGTCCTTGGTGCCCTGCGTGGTGAGCAGCGACCCGTCGGCCAGCTCCATGGCGACACCGTGATGTGCCGCGTCGGCGCCGTAGCGCGTCGGGCCGCGGCCGGTGTCGGCGACCTTGTCCGAATCCATCGCGAGGATCGTCCCGTCGCCGTCGGCGAACAACACGGTCCGGCCGTGATGCAGGACGACATGTCCGGCGTGGGGCATGTCGTAGGTGACCGCGGTCAGGCCGGGTGTGGTTCCCCCGGATCGTGGAGGGCTTCGGGCTACGCGGCGTCCGGGACGGACGCTGCGGTGGACTGCTCGTAGTTGACCGGTGACATCATGCCAGCCGCGCTATGCCGGCGTTGGTGGTTGTAGAATCCGTAGGCCCAGTCGATGACCAGGGCCCGGGCCTGGGCTCGGGTGTCGAACGCCTGCCGGGACAGGACCTCCCACTCCAGGGAGGAGAAGAACGCCTCGGCGGCGGCGTTGTCGAAGCACGACCCGACCCGGCCCATCGACTGGCGGATCCCGAGGTCGGCGCAGAGCCGGGTGAACGAGGTCGCCGTGTAGGTCGAGCCCCGGTCGGTGTGGAAGATGACCCGGTCGGACTCGTCCTCGCGCCAGATCGCCTCCTTGCCGCCGCGAGCGGTCACGGCCATCTGGATCGCCGCGCACGCCAGGTCAGCGTCGGGGTGGGCACTGGTGGCCGCGCCGAGCAACCGGCGCGAGTACAGGTCGATCACGGTGGCCAGGTACAGCTTGCCCTCGGCCGTGGGGATCTCGGTGATGTCGCCGACCCACTTGCAGTTCGGCGCCGGCGCGGTGAAGTTGCGACGCACCAGGTCCGGGAACTTGGGTGCGGTCTTGTCCTGCCTGGTCAGGCCGCTGCGCCGCTTGATGACGCGGGCGACCAGGCCTTGGCGGCGCATCGACTCGGCGACCGTCTTCTCGCTGATCTGCCAGCCAGCCTCGCGCAGGTCGGCGTGCAAGCGCGGTGAGCCGTGCAGGCCCTTGGCGTTCTTGAACGCGACGCGCACCGCGCGGTCGACGGTGTCGCGGCGGCGGTCGGTGTCGGTGAACAGCCCGCTGGCAGCGCCGGGACCGTCGGCGCGCTTGATCCACTTGTAGAACCACGCTTCGGAGACTCCGAGCAGCGAGCAGACAAGGGCGTGTGGCACGGCGTAGTTGGTCCTCTGGTCGGCGATGAAGCGTGCCACGCTCACTTCGTCGCCTCCTTCACCCACAGGACCACGGATCGCTTGAGGACATCACGCTCCATCCGCAGCTCGGCGACCTCGGCGCGCAGCCGTTTCAGCTCCTCGTAGTCGTCCTTGGACAGCTCTCCATGACCCTCGCGTGCGGCACGGGCGCGTTGGACCCAGTTGCCCAGCGTGCCCTCGTTCACGCCAAGATCGCGAGCGACCTGCGCGATCGGCTTGTTCGTCTCCTCGACGATCCGGACCGCTCCCTCACGGAACTCCCGGTCGTACTTCTTACGCTTCTCTGGCATCTCGATCCCTCATTGTGGATGCCTCTACGCTCCAGGGGAACTTCAGGGGTCGGTCTCGAAGTTGTGCTTGTGGTCGCCGTGGGGCTGGGAGCTGATTCCGGTGTCGTAGAGGCGGAACGTGTCGGAGTCGGTGACGAAGACGTGCCGCCCGTCTCCGGCGTTGTTCAGCCGCAGGAACGCGGAATGCTTGGTCTCCTTGAGGACCTTGCCGGTCCCGGCGTCGAGGAGGGTCAGGCCGTCGGCGTGCGACATGAGCAGGCGCGGCTTGACCGTGCCGACCTCGCGTTCGTTGCCACCGGCCCCCGGGTCGGCGATGGAGGTCGAGGTGGGCGCGGAGGGCGCCTGGTCGGTGGGGTTCTGGCCGGGCGCGCCGCCAGGACCTCCGCACGCGGTGAGAGTGAGGGCGCCGAGGGCCAGCCCGGCGATGGAAAGCGGGAGAGGTGTGTCGATACGCATGGCCGGCACTCTAATGATAATCGTTCTCATATTCATCCCTGCTCTCCTCCACCGCCGAGACCGCCGCCTATAGGCGGCGGTCTCGGCGAATTCCGGAGTCGAGGACATCCTCGTCGCGGGGGTCGATCACCGGCCCACCACGGGAGCTCCCTCGCTGCAAAGATGGGGGCCATGACCGACTCCCGCGCAGGACAGCTCGCCCAGCCCCACGATCTCGTCGACGTCGCTCATCTCGTCACCGCCTATTACACGGGCCGGCCGGATCCCCAGAACGTCGACCAGCAGGTGGCGTTCGGCACCTCGGGTCACCGTGGCAGCAGCCTGAAGACGGCGTTCAACGAGCACCACATCCTGGCCACGACCCAGGCGATCGTCGACTACCGCCGCGAGCAGGGTTTCGACGGGCCGCTGTTCATCGGCCGCGACACCCACGGATTGTCCGAGCCGGCCTGGGCCAGCGCCATCGAGGTCCTCGTGGCCAACGGTGTCGACGTGCGGGTCGACGCCGAGGACCGCTACACCCCGACCCCGGCCGTGAGCCACGCGATCCTGCGCGCCAACAAGGGCAAGATCGGCGGGGTCGACGACCTGCCCGCGAACGCCGGGCTCGCCGACGGCATCGTCGTCACCCCGAGCCACAACCCGCCCAGCGACGGCGGGTTCAAGTACAACCCGCCCCATGGCGGCCCGGCCGACACCGACGCGACGACCTGGATCGCCGACAAGGCCAACGAGTACATCCGCGTCGGGCTCAAGGGCGTCCAGCGCCTCCCCTTCCCGCAGGCCCGCGAGCGCTGCGAGCCGTATGAGTTCAAGCGCATCTACGTCGAGGACCTCGAGAACGTCATCGACATGGCGGCCATCAAGGACGCCGGGGTGCGCATCGGCGCCGACCCGCTCGGCGGCGCGTCCGTCGACTACTGGGGCGCGATCGGCGAGCACTACGGCCTCGACCTCACCGTCGTCAATCCGCTGGTCGACCCCACCTGGCGCTTCATGACCCTGGACTGGGACGAGAAGATCCGCATGGACTGCTCCTCCCCCTCGGCGATGGCCTCGCTCATCGACCAGAAGGACTCCTACGACATCGCCACCGGCAACGACGCGGACTCCGACCGGCACGGCATCGTCACCCCCGACGGCGGGTTGATGAACCCCAACCACTACCTCGCGGTGGCCATCCAGTACCTCTTCGGTGGCGCCCGGCCCGACTGGTCGGCGGACGGATTCATCGGCAAGACCCTCGTGTCGAGCTCGATGATCGACCGGGTCGCCGAGGACCTCGGCCGTCGCCTCGTGGAGGTGCCGGTCGGGTTCAAGTGGTTCGTGCCCGGCCTGCTCGACGGGTCCGGCCCGTTCGGCGGTGAGGAGTCGGCGGGCGCGTCGTTCCTCCGCTTCGACGGCTCCGTGTGGAGCACCGACAAGGACGGCATCATCCTGGCGTTGCTCGCGAGCGAGATCCAGGCGAAGACGGGCAGGAGTCCCTCGCAGCACTACGCCGACCTCGTGGCACAGCACGGCGAACCGGCCTACGCCCGGGTGGACGCACCCGCCGACCGGGAGCAGAAGGCCAAGCTCAAGAAGCTGTCCCCCGAGGCCGTGACCGCGGACTCGCTGGCGGGAGAGCCGATCACGGCCAAACTCACCGAGGCGCCCGGCAACGGCGCGGCGATCGGCGGCCTCAAGGTGACGACGGAGTCCGCGTGGTTCGCCGCCCGCCCCTCGGGCACCGAGGACGTCTACAAGATCTACGCGGAGTCGTTCACGGGCCCGGAGCACCTCGAGCAGGTGCAGGCCGAGGCACGCGAGGTGGTCTCCGCGGCGCTGGCCGACTGAGCAGGCGCGATCGGCGGCCGCACCCGGTCCGGGTGCGGCCGCCGACGTGCGTGGTCCACGGCCATCTCCGCCGTCACCTGCGCGGGGCCACGTGCCAGAGCGCGCACGTCAGCGTCAGAACGGCCACGCCGGCGACCGCGCCCTGGGTGATGACCCCGTAGGCCACCGAGCGCAGTGAGATCTCCGATGCCGTCGCGACGACGACCGCCGCGGTGAGAGCCACGGCGCCGGTGGGCGCGGCGAGGATCCAGGGCGCGAGCCGGGGCCTCGCCCGGGGTGCCTGCGGCGCAGGAGGCGTGCGGTACAGGAGGATCGCGACGACGACGGCGAGCAGCAGCAGGCCACCGACACCGCTGACGTACTGGGCCCACTTCACCCCGGGCAGGCCCGCATGGACCTCGGCCAACCACGTGATGTGCCGTTCTCCCCAACGCCCGATGTGGGTGAACTCGTCCCACACCACGTGGGTCGTTGCTCCGACGGCGACGGCCACCGGCACGAGCAGCGCCCGCATCCCACGGGGCGCGGGCGCGGAGGCGATCCGGCGTCGCAGCGGGCTCGGTGCCGCGTCCAGCACCGGCGCGCGGATCACCGCATGCCACACGGCCCACACGAGCACCCCGATCACCACGTCGACCGTGACCAGGCCGAGCGGGGTGTGGGTGGTGGCGTAGTCCAGCGGCGCCCAGGGCAGGAACAGCGGGAGGTCGGGCACCATCGACCCGATGACCAGGGCCGACATCGGCAACGGGGTCCTTCTCAGCGCAAGGACGGCGACGGGATGGGCGAAGGTCACGGGCACGGCCACGAGGGTAGGAGCGACTCCTGGGAGCCGGCTTCGACGCGGGTGCCAGGCCGCCTCGGCACGTGGTCGAGGGGTGACCGACGTCTCATGTCGCCCTCGCCGCGGACGATGGGCAGTCGGTATCCAAACGGACGAAACGGACTCTCGTGGACTTCAACGCGACCATCATCAGCCATGCCGGATGGCGCGCCCGTCTCGAGGGTGCCGTCAGCGGAGTCGAGCGGGTCGAGGCCGACGAGGTCGGCCGCACCGACCTCTGCGAGCTCGGAGCCACCGTGGGTGCGGGCCGGGCACGCCAGGATCTGCCCGCCGACATCCATGACGCGCTGGTCACTATGCACGACCGATTCCACGAGGTCGCCGCGCAGGTGGCCCGCGACGTGACGGCCGGACGCACCGACGATGCCCGCGCAAGCCTGCGGATCGACGGGGAGTTCAGTCGCACGTCCTCCGCCCTCGTCCGCATGTTGTCGGCCCTCACCGCCGGAGATCAGGCCCTGGCACGGGCGGTCGAGATCGATCGGCCGGCTGAGCCCCGCGTCGTCGAACCCCACGACAACCCCTACCGCAAGGGCGCGCTCGTCATGCTGGGGTTCGCCGTGTGCCTCGCGGCGGTGGGCCTGATCTGCGGATTCGTCCTGTCGGGGCCGTGGATCGTCGCTTTCTCGCTCGTCATGGCCGTGGTACTCCCCACGGCGTTGTTCATCCTCATCAAGAATCTGCTCATCCTGCCGATCGTCGCCCCCGTCCGCGACATCGCCGACCGGTTGCACCTCGGCGAGCTGCCCAAGGGCGGCGTCACTTGGACCGCCCGCGCACGCATCGACGAACACATGGACCGGCTCGAATACCGACAGGCCCTCATGACCCATCTGGTCGCCTCCAACGCGGCCAACGTCGCTGCGGTGGCCGACAGCCTGGCCGCCGAGATCGCCGACGTCTCCCGGGCGGCCGAGTCGGCGACGAGCGCGACCTCCGAGATCAGCGACAGCGTCACGTCGATCTCGCAGGCCGTGGACGAGTTGTCGGCGGCCATCCGCGAGATCTCCCGCGCCGTCGAGAACTCCTCCACCCTGTCGGGCTCGGTGCGCAGCTCGATGAGCACGACCGCCCGTGACGTCGGGCAGCTCGAGGACGCCGCGACGTCGGTCTCGCAGGTCGTCGAACTCATCGACGCGATCGCCTCGCAGACCAACATGCTGGCCCTCAACGCGACGATCGAGTCGGCGCGGGCGGGTGAGCTGGGCAAGGGCTTCGCGGTCGTGGCCGGTGAGGTCAAGGATCTCGCCGGTGAGACCGGGTCGGCGACGCGCGACATCGGCGAGCGGATCGGGCACATCCGCGGACTGTCCGCCTCGATGATGACCTCGTTCTCCTCCCTCGACTCCGACATCAACTCCCTCGACGAACAGCAGTCGATGATGGCCGCGATGGCGACGCAGCAGGCCGGCACGGTCGCGACGATCTCGGCCCGCGCGTCGGAGTCCTCCGGGGCACTGCGCGACGTGACCACGCGGATCGGAGGCGTGTCCTCGACGATGGCCGGGACGCGACAACTCGCCGCCGTCTCCCAGGACACCGCCCGCCAGCTCTCGGGCCTCGCCGAGGAGATGGACCAACTCCTGCGCTGAGGCCCGTCGGGGCGTGTGGCAGGGTGATTCCTCCACGACACCGGGAGCGAGAGGGAACGTGATGAGCGCCGACGAAACGCCGGAGGGCCGCTTCTTCCTGCTGAGCGGCGCGGGAGCCGACGACGTGGCGCGGGCCCTGACCGCGCGTCTACCGCGGGCGGCCTCGGTCGACGGTCCGGTGGTCGGGGCGATGTTCGGCGGGGACGCCGAGGGATCCGGTCTGGAACAGACCTTCCTGCGTTACACGGCCGGGATCGCCCTGGCCGACAGCTTTCGCCTGGCCGGGTACGACGCGGTCGTCGCCGACGACGTGCCCGCCGAGCACCTCGAGGCCTACCTCGACTTCGCCTCCCCCACACCGATCCACCTCGTGCGCCTCGGCGCCTCGCCCGCCGGCGACCTGCCCGGGCTCGGACTCACCGCCGACGCCCCGGACGCGGTCGTGGAGGAGATCCTGGCCCGTCTGCCCGAGTCCGTGGTCGAGACGGAGACCGAGCAGGACACCGACGATCGCTGAACGTTCGGATTCCCCCGTGCAGCGCGCACGCGACGGTGGGAGGGTGGGCGCATGAGCACAGCGTCATCGACCCGACTCGACCCGGACCGGTACCTGGCGGCCGTCGCCGCCGACGCGGCCCGCTTCGTCGACGTCCTCGCCACGGTCCCGGACGGTACCCGCGTGCCGACCTGCCCCGACTGGAACGTCGAGGATCTGCTGCATCACCTCGGGCAGGTCCACCACTTCTGGGCGCTGGTCATCACCACCGGTGTGCGTGACGACGCCGAGGCCGAGGCCCTCACGCCCCTCCCCCGGCCCGATGACCGGCAGACACTCCTCGACGTGGTCCGCGGCGCGAGCGGTCGCCTGCTCGACGCCCTGGACAGCACGCCCGCCGACGCGGAGGCGTGGACGTGGGCGCCGGACGACCACACGGTCGGGTTCATCCAGCGGCGTCAGGCGCACGAGGCGTGCATCCATCGCCTCGACGCCGAGCTGACCGCCGCACCCGACTGCAGCGCCCGGACCGCGATCGATCCGATGCTGGCGACGGACGGTGTCGACGAAGCGCTGCGTCTCATCGGAGCGGCGGTCCCGCCGGAGGCGACCGTCGAGCCAGAGGAGGACCGTCTGGTGCGCGTCGTCGCCTCCGACACCGGCACCACGTGGCTGGCGACGATGACCAGGGTCGTCGTCAGGCAGGACGGTCGGCCCAGGGCGTCGCAGGGGATCTCCGTCGCCGACGTCGACCCGGCCGACGGGACGGTGCGACCGGTGGCCATCCTCTCGGGCACGGCCGAGGACCTGGATTGCTCCTTCTGGGGGCGGCCCACGCTCGGCGACCTGCACCGCACCGGCGATCTCACGCTTCTCGCGGAGTTCGAGGCGACCTTCTCGAACCGGCCCGGAGGCTGACCCCGCACCTGCACACCCTGTGGGCAGATCCGGCGAAATTCGGCACAGTGTGCCGGATTCCGCTCGGGTAGCGTCGGGAACCCCGATGACGAGGAGGTCATCCATGTACCGACGCAGCCCCTGTCCCGCGTCGCCGCCGTACTCGGTAGCGGCGGACTCGCACTGACCGTCGCAGGCACCCCGGTGCTGGCCGCCACAGAAACTCCAGCCACCACCGACATCACCCACCGGACCGTGGCCGGTCTGGAGAAGAAGGTGACGATCGACGTCGACCGCTGGGGCATCCCCCACATCTTCGCCGAGTCGACGAACGACGTGTTCCTCGCGCAGGGCTTCAACGCCGCGCGCGACCGGCTCTTCCAGATCGACCTGTCGCACCGCCGAGGCCTCGGCAAGCTCTCCGAGGTGTTCGGGGACAAGTACCTCGAGCAGGACCGCGCCGCCCGCCTCTTCCTCTACCGGGGCGACATGGACGCCGAATGGGCCTCCTACGGGCCCGGCGCCAAGCAGATCGCGACCAAGTTCGCCGCCGGCATCAACGCCTACATCGACTGGCTCAAGGACAACCCCGACCAGCTGCCGCCGGAGTTCGAGGCGCTGGGCTACACCCCGGACCGGTGGACACCCGAGGACATCGTGCGGATCCGCACCCACGCCCTCGTCGACGGGCTCGAGGACGAGGTGGGCCGGGCCAAGCTCGCCTGCGAGAACGCCCTCGGCCTGGACGACCTGCGGATGAAGCGCGAGCCCTCGACGACGACGTCGGTGCCGGCGGGGCTGGACCCCTGCCTCCCGAAGGACGTCCTCGGCGTCTACGAGGACGCCACGAAGTCGGTGAAGTTCACGGGCGACCTCGAGAATCCGCTGGAGTTCACGGCTGCCGGCGATGCGGCGGAGCCGGACGGCAGCAACAACTGGGTCGTCTCCCCGCGCCGATCGGCCACGGGACGGGCCGTGCTCGCCAACGACCCGCACCGCGTGCACCAGGCTCCCTCGCTGCGCTACGTCGCCCACCTCTCGGCGCCCGGCATGAACGTCATCGGCGGTGGCGAGCCGGCGCTTCCGGGCATCTCGATCGGGCACAACGGCTCGATCGCGTTCGGCCTGACGATCTTCGGCACCGACGCCCAGGACCTGTACACCTACGACCTGGACGAGACGGGCACGAAGTATCGGTACAAGGGCGGGTGGGAGGACATTCGCACCGAGACCGAGAAGATCGGCGTCCGCGGCGGCGCCCCCGTCACCAAGGACGTCAGCTTCACCCGCCACGGACCGGTCGTGCACGTCGACAAGGCCAAGCGCAAGGCCTACGCGATCCGGTCGGTCTGGTCCGACCCCGGCACCTCCGCGTACTTCGCGAGCATCGGCTACATGCGCGCCAACAACTGGTCGGAGTTCGTCGCCGCACTGCGCCGCTGGGGAGCACCCGGCGAGAACCAGGTGTACGCCGACGCCAAGGGCAACATCGGGTGGAAGGCCGCCGCGTTCGCCCCACGCCGCACCGGGTACGACGGTCTGCTCCCCGTGCCCGGCGACGGCCGGTACGAGTGGAACGGCTACATCCCCAGCGAGAACCTGCCCGAGGTGTACAACCCGCGCCAGGGCTGGTTCGCCACGGCCAACCAGTTCAACCTCCCACCGAACACGCCCCGGGAGGACGTCACGGCCTACGAGTGGTCGTACCCGGACCGGCACCGACGCATCAGCCATGTACTCTCCCGGCAGCCCCAGCACACCCTCGAGGACTCCAAGGCACTGCAGCACGACGTCGTCTCCACCCGCGCGCAGTGGCTGACGCGCCTCATCCGCCCCCTCGAGAGCGACGACCCCACCACCACTGCGGCCCTCGACCTCATGTCCGGGTGGAACGGGTCGGAACACCTGGGCTCGGTGCAGGCGATGCTGTTCGAGAAGTACTGGGAGGAGCGGCTCAACCACGCCGTCCGTGACGTGCTCGTGCCGGAAGACAAGCGCAAGCTGGTCGAGGACGTGGACTGGCTGGTCGTCGAGGACGTCCTGAAGCACCCGAAGAAGTACACGAGCACGCTGGGTGCCGACCCCGAGGCCGCGCGCGACCGGATCCTGCTGGCCACCCTCACCGACGCCTACACGAAGGCGCTCTCCGAGCGTGGTGCGGTGTCGGAGAAGACGTGGGGGTACGAGGGCAACAAGGTGACGATGAACCACCCCCTCGGCAAGCACGACGGACGCCTCGACGTCGGCCCGTTCGCGATCCCGGGGTCGAGCACCACCCCCATCGCCTCGGGACGGGCGTCGTACAAGCAGGTCATCGACGTCGGCAACTGGGACGCCTCGTGGGTCATGAACACCCCCGGCCAGTCAGGCGATCCCGCCAGCAAGCACTACCGCGACCTCGCCGAGCCGTGGTCGAAGGGCGAGTACGTACCGATGCTCTACAGCCGCAAGGCGATCGAGAAGCACACGACGCAGCGGATCGTCCTCTCCCCGGCCCAGGGCTGAGGACGCGTGGCGGGAGCGTGGCACCGGTCCACGCTCCCGCCACGTCCGTTCGACCCGGGCCCCCGGAATATTCGCTGCCCGCGCAGGAGCCGTGTGACACGCTCGGGCCGTGACGTTCCTGATCCGGCCTGCACAGAACTCCGATGCGGACAAGCTGGCCTCGGCGCGGCTGTCGTCGGAGGCGTTCGGGTACTCCCTGCCCACCGACCCCGGCGACCTCGGGCCGCTCGATGCCCCCGGCCAGACGATGTACCTCGCCGAGCGCGACGGTGTCGTCGTGGGCAAGGCCCGAGACCTGCACTACGACAGCTGGTTCGGTGGCTGCGTGGTGCCGACCTCCGGGGTGGCGTCGGTGACCGTCGCCACCGAGGAACGCGGCCGCGGCACCATGCGCGCGGTGATGCTCGAGCTCATGCGCGGTGCGCGCGAGCGTGGCGCCGCCGTCTCGACGCTCGTCCCCACCGCACCGGCCGCCTATCGGCCGTGCGGGTACGAGTCGATCACCACCTACGAACACCTGCGGCTGCCGACCGCGTCACTCGCGCCCGTCACCCGTGGCAGCGGGACGACGCGACGCGCCACGGCGGCCGACCGACCGGCGCTCGCGGCCGTCTACGACGCCTGGGCCCGCGCGCAGAACGGCCCGTTGACCAGGCGGGGTCCGGCGTTCGGCGACCCGGACCAGGTCTTCCAGACCCACGCCGTCACGCTCGCGCTCGACCCGGCGGGAGAGACCGTCGGGTATGCCGCGTGGAAGCACACGGGCGGCTACTACGGTGGTGGCCTCCTCGAGGTCGACGACCTCGTCGCCACCACCCTCGACGGATACCGGCTGTTGCTCGGCGCCCTCGGGTCGTCCGCGGCGGTGGCGCCCACCACCGAACTCCTGTCGTCGGGGTCGAGCGGCCTCGACCTGCTCCGGTTGGTCGTCCCCGGCCGTTCGTGGCCCGCCGCCGAGATCGACCACTACATGCTCGCGGTGCTGGACGTCGTCGCGGCCTTCGAGGCGCGCGGATACGTCCACGGCATCGACACGACGGTGCGCTTCGGGGTCGGCGGAGCGCCGCTGGCCGGGGTCGACGGGACCTACGAGCTGGCCGTCGAGGCCGGCCGGGGACGCTGCCGGCGCCTCGCGGATGTCGTGGACGCGGGTGAGGTTCCGGTGTTCGACGCCCGAGGACTCGCCCTGTGGTTCGCGGGCGCCCAGTCCTGCGCCAACATCGCCGCGGTCGGCGGCCTGACGGGTGCGCCGGCCCCGGGCCTTCTCGACGCCCTCATGGGTGGCCGGCAGGTCCACATCCGCGACAGCTTCTGATCGGGCGCACCATTCCCCGACTTCTGCCGGTCAGAAGACGAGCAGGACGCCTGCCAGCGCGATGGCGGCGACGGCGACCGTCGTCACCGTGGCCAGCGCGAACGGGCGGCCCCCGACGCCGCGCAACGTCGCGAAGCGGACCCCGCAGCCTAGGGCGAACATCGCCGCCGCGAGCAGCAGCGTCTGCGCGATCTTGAGGACCTCCAGCAGCTCCACGGGCACCAGCCCGGTGCTCCTGAGCGCGACGGCGGCGAGGAATCCGGCGACGAACAGCGGCATCAGCGGCGGGCGACCCGCCATCGGGCCGGCTCCCGCCCGCCGCGAGCGCCACCCGAACCACATGACGACGGGGGCGAGCATGAGCACCCGCGCCAACTTGACCACGACGGCCGTCTGCAACGCCGCACCACCGATGATCCCGCCCGCGGCCACGACCTGCGCGACCTCGTGGATCGATCCTCCCGCCCAGGCACCGGCGGTCGGGCCGTCGAGGCCGAACGCCCCCGCCGACAGCGGGACCAGCGGGATCATCAGCGTGCCGAAGAGGACGACGAGGGCCAGCGCGGTGACGACGTCCTCTTCGGCCTTGTCCTCCACCACGCCCTCGACCGCGGCCACGGCGGCCGCACCGCAGATCGAGAACCCCGCGCCGATGAGCGCCCGTTGGGAGGGGACGACCCCGAGCGCGCGGCCCGCGTACTCCGTCACCACCAGGCCACCGACGACCACGGCGACGACGACCGCGACCATCCCGACTCCGAGCCCCGCGATCGCCTGCAGCGACACCTGCAGACCGAGCAGGACGATCCCGAGACGCAGGACGTGCTTCGAGGCCACGGCGAGTCCGGGATGTATGGCCGGCGGCAACCTCACCGTGTTGGCGACGAGGACACCGAGGAGGATCGCCACCAGCAGTGCGCTGAGCGTGGGCACCACCGCGTTGATCCCCGACGCCACGAGCGCGGCACCGACGGCCAGTGCCAACCCTGGAAGGAGGTCGCGCCCAGCGCGCACGTTCGTCGATGTCACCCCACCAGCCTGACAGGCGCGCTCCCCCGACCCACCGGAATCCCGAGGTTAGGGGTCGAACCGGTGACCCCGGCGTCCGCTTTGAGCGTTACCCTCCGATTCGAGGCATGACGCACAAACGAGGGTGGGAGAGTTCATGGAGATCGCCGGCATCGCGGCGTTCCTGGCGGCGGGGCTGCTCGTCGTCTCGCTGCTCGTCAAGAGCCCCGAGGTCAAGCGCAACGTCCGGTTCGCCGCTGCGGCCAGCCTGCTGCTCGGCGGAGTCTGGATCCTGCTCGTGCAGGGGCCGGCGCTGCTCGGCGCGTAGGACACGCGGACACACGGCGGCGGCGCACACCGGGTGTGCGCCGCCGTCGTCGTCTTGTCTCAGAACAATGCGCTCATGAGGGCGCGGCGTGCCTTGACGACGCGCTCGTCCTGCGCGCCGACGACCTCGAAGAGCTCGACGAGGCGGGTGCGCACCCGCTCGCGGTCGTCCTCGATCGTGCGGCGGACCAGGTCGATGAGGCGCGAGAACGCGTCCTCGACGTGACCTCCGAGGACGTCGAGGTCGGCCACGAGGAGCTGGGCGTCGATGTCGTCGGGAGCATCGGCGGCGGCGCGACGGGCGGTGTCGAGATCGGCGCCCTGCGTGCGCTCCATGAGGGAGACGTTCGCGAGACCCGCCGCGGCGTCGGCGTCCTTGGGGTTCTTCTTCAGCGCGGCCTCGTACGCCTCGACGGCAGCGGCGAAGTCACCCTGCTCGATGGCGTCGTAGGCGGCCTGGTGCTCGGGAGAGAGCGGCTCGGGCTCCTGCTCCGCCGGCTCGGCGCCGACGTCGATCCGACCGTTGACACCGTTCTCACCGGCGACCTTGACGACCTCGGCGAACACCTTCTCCATCTGCTCGACCGGCTGCAGCCCCGGGTACAGGGGCATGGGCTGGGCGGCGATGACCGCGACCGTCATCGGGATCTGCTGCGCCTGGAACGCGGACGCGATCGCGCGGGCGGCGTCGACGTCGACCCCGATGACCCGCAGTCGACCACCGAGCCGCTCGGCCACCGCCACCGAGTCGGTGACGGCCTTCTCGGTCTCCGGGTGCGAGGCCGACCACAGGACCACGATCGCCGGCACCTCACGGGTGCTGAGCATCAACTCCTCGAAGGTGGCCTCGGTGGCGTCGACCCGGATCGAACCCGGCTGAACCCCTCCACCGGTGGCCTCGCCGCCCGTCGGGCCCTGCCCGAGCGAGGACAGGTCGACGGCACCACGAAGAGCGGACGAACGGATTCCAGGCTGCTCAGTCATACCCGCATTCTTGCCGAACAGACGGGGCCGTGTGAAACGCGGCCCTCCGCCCTACTTCTCCACGTGCTGGTAGTCGTAGGTGGACAGCCACTTCCATCCGCGGGTGGTGAAGGCGCGGGTCAGCGGCGCCGAGGAGACCATCATCCCCGGACGCACCTTGCGGCGGTCGGTGTAGGCCTTGCCGGCGGCCGGCGACACGGTCTTCTTGTAGATGTAGGGGTTCTGCACGGGGTTGATGTCGATGGCCCTCCCGTAGGAGTGCTTCGACCATCCTGTGCCGTTGGTGATGCGCCGGCAGTTGAACGCGGAGGTGTTGTTCGCCGCCATCGACCGGTCGTCGTTGCCCGCGTAGGCGGAGACCTCACGCATCCGCTGGATCGGGAACTTCGTGTCGATCCCGACCTGGAAGGCCTGCAGCGCACTGGTGGTGACACCGGCCGCGAGCACGAGCCGACCGCGGTGCATGCGTCCGTCGAACCCCCAGTGGTTCATCTCGACGGTGCGCAGGGCCGAGTGATGCACGGGGCAGCCGGGACGCCACGTCTTGGCCACGTCGGCGCGGGTCGTCGTGCGGATGGTGGGGTTGAGCACGGCCGCACGCCGGAGGGTGACGACGGGGCCGACCGAGCCCGCGGACGAGGTGAGCCGATGGCGGAACGTGCCCACCGCTCCCCGGCCGTAGGTGAGCCGCACCGCGTAAGTACCGCTGCGCGGCACGGTGAACCGCTGGTTCGCCTTCCACGTGCCGCGGACGTCGACCTGCAGGGTGAGGCGGCTGCCCGCCGGTGCGGTGCCGCGCAGCACCGGGTCACGCAGGGTGTCGTGGGTGATCCTCGTGGCCGACGTCGTGATCGACGCCGCCGATCGCAGGGGCGCCGACTGCGCCACGGACGGCGCTGCCAGGGCGAGAGGGACGGTCAGGGCGAGGGAGGTCGCGAGAGCGAGGGGGCGATACGCATACCGTGCCCGTCGGCCTCCGCGCGGCGGCTCTGAGGTGCTTTCACCCGACGAGTGTGACGCAGCGGCGCCCACATCCGGCGACACCTCGCGAGTTCCCTCGTCGACATGCAACTCGGACCGTCGCCTGTCGGCAACGGTCCGAGCGCCGTCGTGGGTGCCCCGTGGGGCGGCGTGATCAGAAGCGCGCGGGCTCGCGGTAGACGCCCCATTCGTCACGCAGGGCGTTGCAGATCTCACCGAGGGTGGCCTCGACGCGGACCGCGTCGAGCATCGCCGGGATCATGTTCTCCTGGGTGCGGGAGACCTCGACCATCGTGGTCAGCGCGGCCTGGACCGCGGCCTGGTCGCGGCCGTCCTTGCGGGAGGACAGCTCGCGGACCTGCTCCTTCTCGACCTCGTGGCTCACGCGCAGGATCTCCAGCTCGTTCGCCACGGACTCGGTGAGGCAGTTGACGCCGACGACCCTCTTGTCGCCCTTCTCGAGGCTGATCTGGTGCTGGAACGCGGCGTCGGCGATCTCCGACATGAACCAGCCCTCCTCGATGCCGCGCAGGATGCCGGAGGTCATCGGCCACTGGGCGTCACCGGACTTGTCGCCGATGTTGGAACGCACGACGTCGGCGAGGGCGTCCTTGTCCTCGGCGCCGAGGCCGCTGGTGCCCATGCGCAGGATCGAGTCGAAGATGCGCTCGGCCTCCGCCTCGATCTTGTCGGTGAGGGCCTCGACGTACCAGGAGCCACCGAGCGGGTCGGCGACGTTGGCGACGCCGGTCTCCTCCATGATGACCTGCTGGGTGCGCAGGGCGACCTCGGCGGACTGCTCGGTCGGCAGGGCGAGGGTCTCGTCGAGGGCGTTGGTGTGCAGGGAGTTCGTTCCGCCGAGGACGGCCGCCAGCGCCTCGGTGGCGGTCCGCACCACGTTGTTCAGCGGCTGCTGCGCGGTGAGGGAGACACCCGCGGTCTGGGTGTGGAAGCGCAACCACTGCGCCTTCTCGCTGGTGGCGCCGTAGACGTCACGCAGCCAGCGGGCCCAGATGCGGCGCGCGGCGCGGAACTTGGCGATCTCCTCGAAGAAGTCGACGTGGGAGTCGAAGAAGAAGCTCAGGCCGGGCGCGAAGGAGTTGACGTCCAGACCACGCGAGAGGCCGAGTTCGACGTAGCCGAACCCGTCGGCGAGGGTGAAGGCGAGCTCCTGCGCGGCCGTCGAACCGGCCTCACGGATGTGGTACCCGGACACCGAGAGCGGCTTGTACGCAGGGATGTTGGAGTCGCAGTACTCCATGAGGTCGCCGATCAGACGCAGGTGCGGCTCGGGGGCGAACAGCCACTCCTTCTGCGCGATGTACTCCTTGAAGATGTCGGTCTGCAGGGTGCCGTTGAGGGCGCCCGTGTCGCAGCCCTGACGCTCGGCGGCCACGAGGTACATGCAGAACACCGGCACGGCCGGGCCCGAGATCGTCATCGACGTGGTGACCCCGTCGAGCTTGATGTCGGAGAACAGCAGGTCCATGTCGTTGGCGGAGTCGATGGCGACGCCGCAGTGGCCGACCTCGCCGAGGCTCATCGAGTCGTCGGAGTCGCGGCCCATGAGGGTGGGCATGTCGAAGGCGACGGACAACCCGCCGCCACCACGGCCGAGGATCATCTTGTAGCGCTCGTTGGTCTGCTTGGCGTTGCCGAAGCCCGCGAACTGGCGGATCGTCCACGTGCGTCCGCGGTAGCCGTTGGGGTAGAGGCCTCGGGTGAAGGGGTAGACGCCCGGCCAACCGATGCGGTCGAAGTCGGGGTCGGCGGACTCCTGCTCGGGGCTCGGGCCGTAGACGGCGTCGACCTCCATGCCGGACAGGGTCGTGAAGTCCGCGTCGCGGACTCGGGCGGTGTCGAAGCGCTGCTGCCAACGCTCGCGACCGGTCATCTGCTGCGGCTCCGTCATCGTCATGCGACCAAACTACTAGGACTTCCTAGTAAATTTCCAGAGCGGGGACGACCGCTCACCGCGTCAGACCTACCGCTCGTCGTGCTACGGACGGGTAGGGCGGGGTGACGGCGCTCGAACCGAGGCGGGATCGGCGGACGTCGCGCCCGAAAGGCACTCGACACCCCGAAGTGGCACTTCACCCCCGAAATCATCCGGTGTAAAGACGGACTTTCGGGGGTGAAGTCGGGTCGCTTCCATCCCCCGGCCCGGTGAACGCCCGCCGCTGTCCACAGGCGAGCTTGCGAGGCCCCGGGACGCGCCGCCACCCCGCCAGGATGACGCGCATGAACCGCCACGACCGTGTCCTCGCGCAGCTCGGTGCTCTCCACGACCTCGAGGTCGTCTCGACGGCCGAGGCCCGGCGGGCAGGGGTGGGACCCGAGTCGCTGCAGCGGTGGGTGCGTGATCGGCTCGTGGTTCGGGTGACCCACGGCTGGTACGTCCGTGCCCGTGCGCGCACCCGGGAGGACTGGCAGCTCTGCGTGCTCGCAGCGCACGGCGAGGACGTCGTGGCCAGTCATCACAGCGCCCTGGCCCTTCGCCGACTCCCCGTGTACGGAGCCCGGATCTCGTCCATGTCACGCATCGCCGGCGCACACGCATGCGATACACCGATCGCTACGTCGTCCACGCCGCCGACGCGATCTCCCGAGCGACGAGCGGCCCGGTGGTGCCCGTCGCGGCGGCCGTGGTGCAGTGCGGGATCGCGTTCGGACCGGTCTCCATGCTGGTCGCCGGCGACGCAGCGCTCATGAGCGGCGCCACCGACCGTGCCGAGATCGCCTCGATCATCGAGGTCTACGCCCACTCTCCCGGGATGGCGGCCGTGCGCGAGGCGTTCCCCGTACTCGACCCCTGCAGCGAGTCCGTCGGCGAATCCCTCCTGCGGTACGCGCTGCACCTGCTCGGACGACCCGTCGAGACCCAGTACCGCCCGGCGCAGGGAGCGCGTCGATGCGACATGCGCCTCCTCGGCACCCCACTGATCCTCGAGTTCGACGGCATGGCCAAGTTCACGGCGGATCGCAGCCTCACGACGATGGGCGCGACCCGCGCCGCCGTCAGCTCGGCCGTCACGTCCGTGTTCGAGCGCGACGAGGAGCTCGGAGCCCAGGGCCTGCACGTCATGCACGTCACGTGGCATCAATTGCTCGACGCCGACGGCACTCTGCGCACCGCCGCACTGGACCGGCGCATCCGCACCCGCCTCGCCGCGATCGCCGCGGCCCCGACGCTCGAACCGACGGCTCGAGCGGGATCGGTCAGCTCGTGATGTCCTTGGTGCGGAAGCGCCACATCGCCAGGCCCAGGGCGATGACGACATAGGTGGCGAACACCCACAGTCCGTCCACCATGCCCTCGGTGAAGACCGGCTCTCGGAACAGGTCGATCGAGGCCAGCCAGTGGTGCGCGATGAGGTAGGGGTGCAGCCAGGCGAGTTGATCGAGCGTCGTGAGGATCTGCATCGACATCGTCACGACGACCACGGCGATCATCGCGGCGATGGGCTGCTCGGTCAGCGTCGAGATGAGGATGCCGATGGCGAGCACGGCCGCGAGCGCCGCGGTCGTGTAGAGCACCGCCGCCCCGACGCGCATCAGGCCCTCGGCGTAGGTGAGTTCGAACCCGGACAGGGTGAGGACCGGCCCCGACCCGAAGAGCACCAGGCCCGTGATCACTCCGGTGACCGCGATGACGAGGACGCCGATGAACAGCCCGACGAGCGCGGCGAGGTACTTGGCCAGCAGCAACCGGATCCGGCCGACCGGCACGGTGAGCACGTAGCGCAACGTTCCGCTGCCCGCCTCCCCCGCGATGGCGTCCCCCGACAGCGCCGCCGCGGCCAACGGCAGGAAGAGCGGCATCTGCACGATCAGCGCGGTCATCGCGATGAACATGCCGTTCTGGGTGATCGAGGAGAAGAACGGAGGCCCGCCCGCATCGGCCGGCGGCGCCGTGTACCAGACGGCGATCCCGAGGATCAGCGGCACGGCGGCGAGGATGAGCAGACCCACCTGGTTGCGGCGTCGGCCGGCGATCAATCCCAGCTCCGAGCGGACGAGGCGACCGAACGCCGCCGCCCACGGGCGACGGGCACGCACCCGCGACGCCGCATCGGTACGAGGGACCCCGCCGGTGTCCTCACTGACCCACGTCTCAACGACTGACATCGAAGCCCTCCCCGGTCAGCGAGACGAACAGGTCCTCGAGTCGCGGTGGCACGACCTCGAATCCGCGCACCCCGACCCCGGCACCGACCAGCGCGGTGACGAGGTCCTCGGGACGGGCGTCACCCAGTGTGGCGATGACTCCGGCCCCGGCGCCGTCGACGTCCCGCACCTGCGCGAGACCGGCGGACGTGAGGATCTCCGCGGCACGGGCCGCGTGCTGGGCGTCGGTGGTGGTGACCCGCACCTGGACCGGTGCCAGAGAACGGATCTCCCCGACGGTCCCCTGCGCGACGAGTGACCCGTCGCGCATGACTCCGAGGTGGGTGCACACCTGCTCGATCTCCGAGAGGAGGTGGCTCGAGACGAGCACCGTGACCCCCTCGGCGGCGAGCGCGGAGATCAGGTGACGGATCTCGCGGGTGCCCTGCGGGTCGAGTCCGTTGGTCGGCTCGTCGAGGATGAGCAGATCGCGCTCGGCGAGCAGCGCCGCCGCGATCGCGAGGCGCTGCCGCATCCCCAGTGAGTAGGCGCGAAACCGCTTGTCGGCCGCCGCCAGCAGCCCGACCCGGGTCAGCGCCGCGTCGACGCGCTCCCGGCACGTGCGTGGATCGGCACGGTCGTCGACGGCGTCGAGGCGTCGCAGGTTGGCCCGGCCGGTGAGGTGGTTGTGGAACGCGGGACCCTCGACGAGGGACCCCACGCGGGAGAGCACGTCGGAGGCGTGCGCGGGGATCGACCGGCCGAGGATGTCGATGTCACCGGAATCGGAGCCGACGAGCCCCAGCAGCATGCGGATCGTCGTCGTCTTGCCCGAGCCGTTGGGCCCGAGGAATCCGTACACCGATCCGCGCGGCACCAGGAGGTCGATGCCGTCGACCACCCTCGCCCGCCCGTAGGTCTTGACGAGCCCGCGGGTCGCCACCGCGGGCTCGACCCGCGGCGCGGACTCCTCGTGAGCGCTCACCATGGACGTGGTCGAGTCCCGCGCCCCTGATGACGCCGTCGTCGACGTGGCGGTCACCGGCCCTGCCCGAGGGCTGCGGTCAGCTGGTCGACGCCCACCGCGCCGATGGCGACGCGACCGTCGTCGGCCAGGACGGCCGAGAACAGGGTGCCGTCGAGCACGCGGCCCTTGCCCCACGATCCGGAACGCTCGGGCAGCGCGGCCAGGATCCCGGCCGGGTCGATGCCCCCGCCACCGTGCGGGCCATCGCTCGTCTCGGAGCCGGACTGCGCGGCCTTCTCGAGCGCGCCCGCCGGCGTCGAGGCGACGTACACGCGCTCCCAGCCCTCGCCGACGACCTTGGACGTCATGCCCGAACCGGCCTCACCCTTCTTGTGGGCCTCACTCTTCTTGTGGACCTCGCCGGACTTCGCCGCGCCATGTCCCTTGTCGTCACCGGACGCGTGCGCGCCGGCCTCTTCGACCGTGGTGCCCGAGGGCGGGGAGAAGGTGAACATGCGGTCCTCGACCGGGCCGAGATCCAGTGAGGTGAAGCCGATCTCGTACGCGGGCGCGTTGAGCTTGGTGGAGTACACCTGCACGCGCAGCGGCATCATCGTCTCTCCGTCGACGGCGAGACGGACGTCCTTGACCAGGGTGTTCTTCTGCTTGGGGGTGATCACGAGCTCGTAGGCGTCGCGTCCGGCGACCGTGGAGTTCGACGTGGTCGACACGGTCGAGTCCTCGGACAGGTGAGACAGGATTTCCTGCGAGGCCTCCTGCGGCGTCGTCGGCATCCCGCTCGGGGCGGCGCCCGGGTCCTTCGTGCCGGTCGTGCCGTGTGCGGCGCCGGTGGGCACGGTGTGGTGCACGGCCTTCTTCTCGGTGCTCGACCAGATCCAGGCGTCCTTGCCGTTGCGGATGACGTTGGTCTCGCCGGCCCCGCCCAGCTTGGCGATGCGCACCTGCTCGGGGCCGCCGTACCAGACCCGCACGGTGTGCGATCCGCTGACGAGCGACATGAGTTCGGGTGAGTCGGCGGCCCCGGGGATGGCGGGCAGGCCCAGGTCGGCCGTCGCGACGACCGTACCCGCCAGGGGCTTGATCTCGGCGGCCTGCATGCCGGTGAGGATCTGCTCGGCGGTCTTGGGTTCGAGACCGGAGTTGGCTCCGGCCTGCATCGCGCCGTAGCCGATGCCGCCCGTGACGACCAGTGCGGCCACGGTGGGCAGGACCCAGCGACGGTTGCGTCGGGGTGTGGTGGAGGTCGCGGGGGCGGTCGGCTCTGGACTCGTCATGTCTCCATGGTGCGCGCCCGACCTGACGCGATCCTGAAACGGCGACTCACGTGACGACCGGGCTGTGACGGGGCCGTCCGTGCACCGGTATTCGCTCTCCGGCTCGCCGATCCGGTCACCGGGTGTGAGGCTGGCCCGTAGGCGCACTCGGCTTCGCGCACGAGGTCGCCGAACCCGATGACGCACGTCGAAGGAGTTGCCATGTCGGACCAGTCACCCACCGATCCCGAGCAGTCCAGGCTGAGCAGCGACCCGGATCCGGACCCCGACCAGAGCGTGAGTGCGGAGCAGCCCCCTGGTCAGGGCACACCGCAGGAGGATCCCGACCCGGACCCCGGCGCCGGGGAGAGCGGATCCTGACCAGACACACACGCATCGAGGGCCTCCGGCATCACCGGAGACCCTCGATGCGTCTGCTTGCGCCGGTCAGCTCGTCCTACCGCGTGACGTCGCTGGCGGCCCCGGACAGCAGCCCGAGCTCGTGGCGCCGCGGCAGCCCCTCCCAGTCGCCGACGGTGGAGACCGCGAAGGCGCCGAGCGTCATGGCCCTCTCGAGGCAGGCCTCGTCGGACACGCCGTCGAGGCGTCCGCTGAGGTAGCCCGCGGTGCACGCATCGCCCGCGCCGACGACGTCGACGACGGTCACCGGCCGGGCCGCGGCGTCGAGGCGACGACCGTCGCGGTGGAGGGTCGCACCCTCGCCGCCCCGCTTGAGCAGGACCTCGGCGCAGCCCCGGTCGGCCAGGTCGGCGATCAGGTCCTCCTCCGACGCCCCGTCCTCACCGACGAGGTCGAGTTCGTCGGCGGAGGCGACCAGGAGATCGACGTGGGGCACGATCTCGGTCAGCACGGCCCGCGCGTCCTCCCGCGACCAGAGGGCCGCGCGGTGGTTGACGTCGAGGCTCACGGCGACGCCGCGCCGCGCCGCCTCCGTGACGACGGTCAGGGTCGTCTGGCGCGCCGTGTCCGACAGCGCGGGGGTGATGCCGGTGACGTGCAGCCGGCGCGCCCCGTGCTCCAGGGCCTCGAGAACCGGCGCCTCCGTCAGGCACGACCCGGCGGAGTCCTTGCGGGCGTAGGCCACCCGTGCCACGTCGGCGGTGCGCCGCTGGAGCAGCATGAGTCCTGCGGGGCGCCCGACCGGGTCGGCCCGGACCACGTCGACCCCCTCGCCCGTCAGCGTCGCGGCGACGAGGTCACCGAGCGCGTCGTCGGTCAGCCCGCCGACCCACCGGGCCCGGTGGCCGAGCCGGGACAGGGCGATCGCCACGTTGGACTCTGCGCCCGCCACGTGGGCCGTGCATGCCGCACCGGAGACCAGTGCTCCGCTCGTGCGGAACGAGACCATCGTCTCCCCGAAGGTCACCAGGTCGATCACGTCGGCGACCCTCCGAGGTCACGGACCGAGGCGACGAACGCCCGCGCCCGCTCCCGCAGGGCGATCAGGTCGCCGCCGCGCGCGGCGTCGCCGACGAGCGGGCCACCGACGCCGACACCGACCGCGCCGGCCTCGATGTACCGCGGGACGTCCTTGGCGCCCACGCCCCCGACCGCCATGAACGCGATGTCCGGCAGCGGATCGCGCAGGGCCTTGAGGTAGGCGGGACCGCCACCGGCTCCGGCGGGGAAGAGCTTGACCACGCTCGCCCCTGCCTGCCACACCGCGTACGCCTCGCCGGTGGTGTAGGCCCCGGCCGCGACGGGGAGCCCCGCCTTCGCGGCCGCCTCCACCGACGGCGCCGGACAGGGCGTGACGACGAACTCCCCACCGGCGCAGAGGACGTCGGCGACGTTCCCGGTCGTGAGCACCGTCCCGGCGCCGACGAGGGTGCCGCAGGGACGCGCCTGCGCCAGCTCGGCGATGACGTCGAGGGCGCCCGGAGTCGTCAGCGTCACCTCCACGAGCGCGATCCCCTCCTCGAGCAGCGCATGTCCCGTCGCCAGCGCCGCCGCGGTGGAGTCGCCACGGACGATCGCCATGACCCGGTGCCGCCGCACGAGGTCGAGGAACATCTGCTCCCGGCTGCCGTCCCCTGCCACGGTCACCACTCCGCGAACGAGCCGTCGGTGTGCCGCCAGATCGGTCCGCGCCAGGCGTGCCCACGCCGGTCGGCGGCGCGCACCGCGGCCTCGTCGATCTCGATGCCGAGTCCCGGCCCGGTGAACCGTTCGATGTGCCCGTCGACGAACTGCAGCGGGCTCGTGTCGAGCACGTAGTCGAGCACCTCGGCGTCCTCGTTGTAGTGGATGCCGATGCTCTGCTCCTGGATGAGGTGGTTGTAGGTGGCGAAGCCGACCTGCAGGGACGCCGCGAGCGCGAGCGGCCCGAGCGGACAGTGCGGCGCGAGTTGCACGTCGAAGGTCTCGGCGAGCGCGGCGATCTTGCGCACCTCCGTGATCCCGCCGGCGTGGGAGAGGTCCGGCTGGGCGACGGCGATCCCCGCCTGCAGCACCGGCAGGAACTCCTGGCGGTTGTACAGCCGCTCCCCCGTCGAGACCGGCAGCGTGGTGGAGTCGACGAACCGTCCGATGAGGTGGGAGTTCTCGGGGGTCACCGGCTCTTCGAGGAAGAACGGGCGGTACTCCTCGAGACGGTGGGCCACGGCGCGCGCGGTGGCGAGCGTGAACCGGCCGTGGAAGTCGACGGCGACGTCGCGATGCTCGCCGAGGACCTCACGCGCCGCGGCCACGCGGGCGACGACACCGTCGACCTCACCGACCGAGGCCAGCGGCCGCATCCGGCCGCTGGCGTTCATCTTGACCGCGGTCATCCCCGCCTCGCACTGGGCGGTGATGGCGTCGGCGACCTCGGCGGGCTCGTCCCCGCCGACCCAGGCGTAGACCCGGATCCGGTCGCGCACCGCGCCGCCCAGCAGTTGGTGGACCGGAGCTCCCAGGTGCTTGCCGGCGATGTCCCACAGCGCCTGGTCGATGCCGGCGACGGCACTGGCGAGGATCGCGCCGCCCCGGTAGAAGGACCCCTTGGTCAGGACCTGCCAGTGGTCCTCGATGCGCAGCGCGTCCCTGCCGATGATCAGCTCGGCGAGCTGGTCGACGGCCGTGCGCACGGTCTCCGAGCGTCCCTCGCACGTCGCCTCGCCCCAGCCGACGAGGCCGGAGTCGGTCTCGATGCGCACGAACAGCCAGCGGGGCGCGACGAGGAAGGTCTCGACCGAAGCGATGGTGGTCATGTGTGTCAGCCCTTCGTCGCGCCCGCGGTCAGACCGCTGACGATGTATTTCTGCGTGAACAGGGCGATGACCATGATCGGGAGGGTGACGATCGTCGCCGCCGCCATCAGCCCGCCCCAGTCGATGCTCGCGTAGCCGACGAAGTCGAAGATCGCCACGGGCAGCGTCTTGGTCGACCTCCCCGAGAGCACCAGCGCGAACATGAAGTTGTTCCAACTGAAGATGAACGACAGGATCGAGGCGGTCGCGATACCGCCCATCGCCAGCGGCAGGCAGATGCGCCAGAACGTCCCGATGGGGGTGAGCCCGTCGACCATCGCCGCCTCTTCGAGCTCGATCGGCAACCCGTCGAAGAACCCCATGAGGATGTAGACGATGAGCGGCAGCGACACGAACATGTGCGACAGGATCAGCACCGTGAAGCTGCCGACGAGGCGCATGTTGGAGAACACGTAGTACCAGGGCACGAGCAGCGAGACGCCCGGGATGATGCGCGCCATGAGCACGACCAGCGCGCTGCGCTTCATGCCGAAACGCGACATCGCGTACGCCGCGGGCACGCCGAGCAGCAATGAGAGGAACGTCGCCGCGGCGGCCACCCAGAAGCTGTTGAGGATGAAGCGAGAGTAGTTGGCCTGCTGCAGGACCGTCGTGTAGTTGTCCAGCGTCGGCGTGAAGACGAAGGCCTTGCTCGCGTCGTAGATGTCGACGTTCGTCTTGAGCGAGGCGAGCACCATCCATCCCAGCGGTGCGACGAGGATGACGACGACCAGCGTGATCGCGAGGGCACGCAGGAGTGACAGACGTCGGCGCGTGGTCATGTCCGGTCCGCCTTCGAACGGGTGAGGACGAACATGGCCCCCACGATGATGAGGAAGAAGATGACGAGCACGGCCGAGGAACGGGCGTATTCGTTGTAGTCGAAGCTCAAGCCGTAGGCGTAGACGTTGAGGGTCTCGACCTCGTGGAAGGAGCCGCCGCCCTTGCCCTTGGTGGCGTAGAGGATGTCGAAGGTCTTGAGGGCGTCGATGCCGCGCAGCAGCACCGCGACGATGACCGTCGGCATCATGAGCGGCAGCGTGATGTACCAGAACCGCTGCCAGCCGCTGGCGCCGTCGATGAGCGCGGCCTCCTGCGGTTCGTCGCTCAGGGAGGTCAACCCGGCCAGCAGGATCAGCGCCACCATCGGCGTCCACTGCCAGATGTCGATGAGCATGACGGTCCACAGCGCGCTGGTCTGACCGGCGAGCCACGGCTGGGGCGGGATGCCGACGAACCCGAGCAACTGGTTGGCGAACCCGATGTTCGGGTCGAAGATCAACCGCCACATCATGCCGACCGCGACCGGCGTCGCGACCAGCGGCAACAGCACCGCGACGCGCACCCAGCGCTCACCGCGGAAGGGGCGCCACAGCAGCAGAGCGACACACATCCCGAGCACGACCTGCACGGCGAGCGTGACGCCGGTGAACAGACCGGTGCGCCACACCGCCGGCCAGAAGCGTTCGGTGTCGGTGAGGATGCGGGCGTAGTTGCGCAGGCCGATGAAGTCTGCCGAGGCGCGCACCGATCCGGAGGCGTCGGTGAGGCTCAGGTAGAGGGTCCACGCGAGGGGGAAGACGATGAGCGCGGCCACGAACGCCATGGCCGGCGCGGCGAACACCCATTTGATGTGACGGTTGGCCCAGCGCGAGAGCGCCGAGGGCTGCCGTCGGCGCCGCAGGGGGCGGACGCCGTGGTCGACACGTCGGTCATTGGCTCCTCGATTCGAGGTCGGGCGCGGCTCGTCGGCGGCCCTGGTCCCACGACCGGGCCGCCGACGACCGCACGGTCACAACTCGTCGTCGAGGAACTGCTGGAACGCGGTCTGCGCCGCATCGGCCGCCGCGGCGGAGTCCTTGCCGGTGATGGCGTCGACGATCGGGGCGCCGACGATCTCACGCGCCTTGGCCACCTGCACGACCTGCGGGCGGTCGTGGTCGACGCCGGTGCCCTGGCTCGCCTTGATCGCCTCGGCGAGGTCGGCCGGGTAGGACTCGATGCCCGCCGGGTCGTCCCACGCCGACTGACGCGCGCCGGGCACTCCGGCTTTCTGCTGCGTGAGCACCTGCTCCTTGCTCGTCGCCCACTTGACGAAGGCCCAGGCGTTGTCCTGGTTCTTGCTCGCCTCGTTGACGCCGAGGGCCCAGGAGGGGATGTTGTACGGCTTCGACCCGGCCGGACCGGCGGGGAACACCGCGAACCCGACGTTCTCGGCGACCTTGCTCTTGGCGGGGTCGGTCGCGTTCTTGTAGAGGGAGTCGGCCTCGGTGTAGAAGCCGGCCTTGCCCTGGGTGAAGATCGCCATGGCGTCGGGCCAGCTCATGTCGGTGCTGACGTTGGCCGGCCCCGAGTCCTTGATGAGACCGCCGTACATCGCGTACGCCTGCTTGGCCTCGGGGGTGTTGACCGCCGCCTTGCCGTCCTTGCTGAAGTCGCCGCCGTAGCTGTAGAGGAAGCTGGAGAACTGGGTGACGGCCGCGGTGCGGGCCGTGCGCGCGACGAAGCCTGCGGTGTCGGGGTTGTCGGCCTTGATCTTGGCGGCCGCGCTCTTGAGCTCATCGAGGGTCTTGGGCACCTTCAGGCCGGTCTTCTGCAGCAGGTCCTTGCGGTAGTACAGGACCTCGCGCTCGGTGATGAGCGGCACGCCGACGACCTTGCCCTCGGCGGTCGTCGCCGAGACCGGGGCCTTCTGGAAGTCGGACCACGAGAAGGCCTGATCGCCGTTCACGCGCTCGGTGAGGTCGGCGAGGTAGCCGTTCTTGGCGAACTGCCTGCCCTCCTGCAGGGGGCGGTACATCATCACGTCGATCTCGTCCGAGCCGGCGTTGAGCTTGACGTTGTACTGGTCCGAGAGCTGATCCTCACCGAGCTGGGTGAGTTCGACCTTGATGCCGGTCTCCTTCTCGAACTGCGGCAGGGCAGCCTTCACGTTGTCGGTCCACACGTGGTTGGCGAGGGTGACCCGGACCGTTCCGCCCTGTTGACCCCCTCCGGAGGATCCTTGGTCGTCGCCCCCGTTGCCGCAGGCGGAGAGCCCGAGCGCTGCGAGAACGGCCACCGATGTGGTCCAGGCGAGTGAGTGACGCATCGTGGGGACCTCCAGTGTCCTGCCGGCACGACGTCGTGTCCGGTCGATGACGAACCGACACTCGTCGGCTCATTGCGGCGATGCTAGGTCCATAAAACAGACGAATCAAGTGTTCCGGTGGTCACATCTACGACCGACCGTGAGATGCGCCGACATTCGACCCGTGGACACGGCAAGCTGCACTAGAGCCCCTGACGGTCGTGACGACGATGCGCGATGCTGTGGCCGTTCCCGACATCGGGTCGAAAGGGGTCGAGTCCATGAGTGCCGACACGCGCGGCGATCTCCACCAGCACGTCCTCGATGCGCTGGGGCTCGACATCACGGCCGGACGCCTCGCCCCCGGGCAGGTGCTGTCCATCGACGCGCTCAGCGAGCAGCTCGAGGTGTCGCGCTCGGTGGTCCGCGAGGCGATCCGGGTGCTGACGTCGATGGGGCTGGTCCAGTCACGACGCCGGGTCGGCACGGTCGTGCGGGCGGCCTCGGGGTGGAGCCTGTTCGATCCCACCCTCATCCGCTGGCGACTGGCGGGCCGCGACCGGCTCGATCAGTTGCACGCGCTCACCGAGCTGCGCGAGGCCGTCGAGCCGATGGCCGCCCGCCTCGCCGCCGAACGGGCCGACGGCCAGGACCGCAGCGAGCTCGTCGCCCTCGCCGCCCGCCTCTGGGAGGCCGGGATGTCGGGTGAGCCCGAACGCTTCCTCGAGATCGACGTGGAGTTCCACGACGCGCTCCTGCGCGCCTCGGGCAACCCGATGTTCGCCCAGCTCGGCTCCACGGTCACCGAGATCCTCGCCGGCAGGACCAGACACGGCCTCGTGCCCGCCATCCCCCAACAGGCCGCGTTGCAGGATCACGTCGACGTGGCCACGGCCATCCAACGCGGCGACGCCGATGCCGCGAGCGACGCGATGAACCGGATCGTCCGCCGCAGCAACGAGGAGATGGACGAACTGTTCCGCGAGGGCGACCCGGAACCGACCGAGCCGACCGACGCCCCGACGCCGGGCACGGCCTCCTCGGCCACCGAGCTCCCCGGGGACGACCGGCCCCTCGACTAGACTCGAGCGCAGTCGTGCTCGTGGGTGGGGCGCCTTTCGTCGCCCAGGGTGCCCCGTCCCCTGCTCCGCGAAGGAGATCCACATGCGTCTGCTGGTCGTCGAGGACGAACCGGGCATGGCGCGGGCGTTGAAGCGGGGGCTGACGGCCGAGGGGTTCGTCGTGGAGGTGGCACGCGACGGGCGCGCCGGGCTCGACGCCGCCAGGTTCGGGGAGTTCGACGCGGTGCTGCTCGACGTCATGCTGCCGCAGCTGAACGGGTACGACGTCGTGCGCACCCTGCGCGCCGAGGACAACTGGGTGCCGGTGCTGATGATCTCGGCCAAGGACGGCGAGTACGACGAGGCCGACGGGCTCGACTGCGGCGCGGACGACTACCTCACCAAACCGTTCTCGTTCGTCGTGCTCCTGGCGCGGTTGCGCTCCCTGTTGCGCCGCTCCCCGCGCCGCGGCCCGTGGTGGCCAGCGCCGCCGGGGTGAGCCTGGATCCGAGTACCCGTGAGGTGACCTGCGACGGAGCCCCCGTCGACCTCTCCGCCCGGGAGACCTCCCTGCTCGAGCACCTCATCCGCGCCCACCCCCGCCCGGTGAGCAAGGAGCGTCTGCTGGACGACATCTGGGCCGGTGCCAGCGCGGACCCCAACGTGGTCGAGGCGTTCGTCGGTCACCTGCGGCGCAAGATCGGCCGCGAGCGCATCGTCACCGTGCGGGGGCTGGGGTACCGGCTGGCACAGCAGGACTCCCCCGATGCCGGCTGACGCGACCAACCTGCCGGGGCGGCCGCCGAGTTCCCTTGCGACGTCGTCGCCGTCGCGCACCACCACGCGCGCCCGGGGACTGCGGGCGCGGATCGTGGCGATCACCACGGGACTGCTCGCCGCGGTGCTCCTGGTGGGCGCGATCGCGCTGTCGGCGCTGGTCGTGACGATGCAACGGTCGGCTCTGGACGCCGAGCTGCGACAGACCGCCCAGCAGATCGCGACGCTCGTCGCGGAGAACCGGGTGCCGGCGACGCTGCCGGTCTCCGGCGCGCGGCTCGTGCAGGTCGTGGACCCCACGGGCGCCGTGGTGTCGGCCTCGCCGGCCGCCGATCGCCTGACGCCGCTGCTCGCACCCGCGGAGCTCGCGACGGCACGAGGAGGCAAGGCCGTCGAGGTGTCGGCGGGGCGCGTCGCGGAGAGCGGGCGGCTGCGGGCCGTCGCCCTTCCCGCCGGGCCGGCCTCGCGGCAGGCGACGGTCATCACCGCCTCCGACGTCGGCGACCTCGCCGACACCCAGCGCGGGCTGTGGTTGGGCCTCGCGGGTGGGGTGCCCCTCGTCCTGCTCGTCGCGGCGGTGCTCGCGTGGCGTGCCGTGGGAGCCGCGCTGCGCCCGGTCGACGCCCTGCGCGCCGGGGCCGAACGTATCGGGGCCGGGGGTGAGGGCGAGGCGGAGTCGTCCGGGGAGCGCACGCGCCTGCCGGTGCCGGTGGCGCAGGACGAGATCCGGGCACTGGCCGTGACGCTCAACGGCATGTTGGACCGGCTCGACGAGGCCGCCGCGGGCCGGCGCCGGTTCATCGCCGACGCCGCGCACGAGTTGCGCAGTCCCGTCGCGAGTCTGCGGATGCAGGTGGAGGTGGCGGCCCGGCTCGACCCCGACGACGAACTGGCCGCCGAACTGCTGCCCGACGTCGAGCGTCTCAGCCGCCTCGTGGACGACCTGCTGCTCCTGGCCCGGGCCGGATCGGCGCAGACGCCCTACCGGCCCGAGCCTCTGGATCCGGTAGAGCTGGCCGCGGGGGTGGTGGCGAGGTTCGTCGACGCCCGGGTGCCGGTGTCGCTCGAATCCGGCTCGGGTGCCACGGTCGTCGCCGACGCCTCCGCCCTGGAGCGCGCCCTGGTGAACCTCCTGGAGAACGCGGTGCGCCATGCCGAGACCCGCGTCGACGTGCGGGTGCAGCCCGCGGACGGGCACGTCGCGATCGAGGTGTGCGACGACGGGGTGGGGATCGCGGAGTCCGACCGTGAGCGGGTGTTCGAGCGTTTCACCCGCCTGGACGAGGCGCGCGCACGAGACTCCGGCGGCAGCGGTCTCGGACTGTCGATCGTGCGAGAACTGGTCCGCCGGGAGGGCGGGGAGGTCAGCCTGCACGACAACGTCGGCGACCCCCACACCGGACGCACGGGCCTGCGAGCGAGGATCGTCCTCCCACCCGCTGACGCCGGACGCTAGCGAGTTCTGGTGTCAGGCGTCCGGTGTCAGTCGCCGGCCTCGTCGACGTCACCGTGGCCGATGCGGACCTTCTCCAGGAGGCGGAAGAGTTCGACGCGCTCGGAGCCGGTGAGATTGCCCAGCCCGAAGCCCGCGTCGACGAGCCGATGCATCCCGGACTCCGCGACAGCGCGCCCCTCGGGGGTGATGACGGCGAGGGTGCCGCGACCGTCCAGGGGGTTGGGGACGCGCTCGACGTACCCCTGCGACTCGAGCCGTTGGACGAGGCTGGTGGCGCTCGTGGGGTGGACCATGAGCCGCTCCCCCACCTTGCTCATGGGCAGGCGCCCCTCACGGCTGAAGGTGAGCAGGACCAGCGCCTCGAACCGGGGGAACGTGAGGTCGTACTCCGCGAGCAGCGAGTCGAAGTGGGCGAGCAGGAGTTGCTGCACCCGCATCACCGAGGTCGCCGCCGCCATCGACTGCGGCGCCGAACCCCGCCCCCAGGTGCGCTCCCATAACACCGCAGCCCGGCGGATGGGGTCGAACGCGAGCACTCGGGAGGCCTTCATGCAGGTCAGAGTACCGAGGGCGCTGGGCGACCACCTACTCCCCTGGGCGGCCAGGGGCATCACTACAGGAATGACAGCAGCGTCGGTGCTGCCATGGCGACACCGACGCTGCCTTCATCCCTGCGGTCATCGGCGTCAGGCCGAGCCCGCCGTCCCGTCCAGCGCGGTCAGCACCTCGTCGGAGGCGCGGTAGGGGTCGGTCTCGCCCGCGACGACGGAGGCCGCGAGGTCGTCGATGCTGTGTCCGTCGCGCAGGTCACCCATGCGGGCCCGCAGGTCGCCCAGGACGATGGCCTCGATCTCGTCGGCCGCCCGGGCGCGGCGGCGACGTTCCAGCTCACCGTGTTCGGTCATCCACGCCAGGTGCTTCTCGATGCCCTCGACGACCTCCTCGACACCGTGCATGCGGTCGGCCATCGTCTTGAGCACCGGCGGACGCCACAGGTGGGGTTGGGTGCGGTCGCCGAGGCTGATCATGTGCCGGATGTCGCGCACGGTGGCGTCGGCACCGTCGCGGTCGGCCTTGTTGACGACGAAGAGGTCGCCGATCTCGAGGATTCCGGCCTTGGCGGCCTGGATGCCGTCACCCATGCCGGGCGCGAGGAGCACGATCGTCGTGTCGGCCATCCCGACGATCTCGACCTCGCTCTGCCCGACGCCGACGGTCTCGACGAGCACGACGTCGCAGCCGGCCGCGTCCAGCACCCGCATCGCCTGAGGCGTCGCCGACGACAGCCCGCCCAGGTGCCCGCGGCTGGCCAGGGAGCGGATGTAGACCTCGGGGTCGAGCGCGTGGTCCTGCATGCGCACCCGGTCCCCCAGCAGCGCCCCGCCGGAGAACGGCGAACTGGGGTCCACGGCCAGCACGCCGACCCGCTTGCCCTGCTTGCGCAGGACCGTGACCAGCGCGTTCGTCGAGGTGGACTTGCCGACTCCCGGGCTGCCCGTGATGCCGATGATGTGCGCCCGACCCGTGTGGGGTGCCAGCGCGGCCATCACCTCCCGCAAGGCGGGATGCGCGTCCTCGACCAGCGAGATCAGCCGGGCGACGGCCCGGGGAGCCCCCGGCGCGCGGCTTCCACGAGTGCAGGGACATCGACCTGACGGGCCATGCTGGAACTACCTCTTCTGATCGTGGGCGGAGTGGGACCGCCGGCGGGTGGGGTGATGCCAGCCTGGCACGACACCACCCGCCGGCGGGGTGGATCAGGACTTCGGTACGCGGACGATCAGCGCGTCGCCCTGACCGCCACCACCACACAGGGAGGCGGCCCCGACGCCGCCGCCGCGGCGCTTGAGCTCGTGCGCGAGGTGCAGGGTGATGCGGGCACCGGACATCCCGATCGGGTGCCCCATGGCGATCGCGCCACCGTTGACGTTGACCTTGTCGGCGTCGATGCCGAGCGCCCGGGTGGAGGCGACACCGACGGCCGCGAAGGCCTCGTTGATCTCGACGACGTCGAGGTCGGAGGGCTCGATGCCCTCCTTGCGGCAGGCCTCGAGGATCGCGTTGGACGGCTGACGCTGCAGCGTGGAGTCCGGCCCGGCGACGACCCCGTGGGCGCCGATCTCGGCGAGCCACTCCAGGCCGAGTTCCTCGGCCTTGGCCTTGCTCATGACGACGACCGCGCACGCCCCGTCGCTGATCTGCGAGGAGGAGCCTGCGGTGACCGTGCCCTCCTTGCTGAACGCCGGACGCAGCTTGCCCAGGCTCTCGGCGGTGGTGCTCGCGCGGATGCCCTCGTCGGTGGCGAACTCGATCGGGTCGCCCTTGCGCTGCGGGATCGAGACGGGGACGACCTCGTCGGCGAACACGCCGTTCTCCCACGCCTTGGCGGCGAGTTGGTGGCTGCGGGCCGAGAACGCGTCCTGGTCCTCGCGGCTGATCTCGTCCTCGCCGGCGTTGGCGTCCTCGGTGAGGTTGCCCATGCCCTGGTCGGTGAAGGCGTCCCACAGACCGTCGTAGGCCATGTGGTCGCGCATCGTCACGTCGCCGTACTTGTAGCCCGAGCGGCTACCGGTGAGCATGTGCGGGGCCTGGCTCATGGACTCCTGGCCACCGGCGACGACGATCTCGTACTCACCGGCGCGGATGAGCTGGTCGGCGAGCGCGATGGCGTCGACGCCGGACAGGCAGACCTTGTTGATGGTCAGCGCCGGGACGTTCATCGGGATACCGGCCTTGGACGCCGCCTGACGTGCGGGGATCTGCCCCGCGCCGGCGGTGAGGACCTGGCCCATGATCACGTAGTCGACCTTGTCGGGGGCGACCCCCGCCTTCTCCAGGGCTCCCTTGATGGCGAAGCCGCCCAGGTCTGCCCCGCTGAAGCCCGACAGCGAGCCGAGCAGCCGCCCGATCGGTGTGCGGGCGCCGGCGACGATGACGGTGCTGGGTCGGTCTTGAGCGTTCATGTACTGGCCTCCATGGCATCGAGAGTCCTCGGTGAGTGCAGCCCACTCTAGGGCGCGCCGACTTCGGACTGCAGAGTCGCGCCCCACTGATCGGGGCGCCCGGGACGGGGCCGTTGGTCCCCGGGTACACCGCTCCCGCCCTGGGAACGCGGTGCGGATCTAGGCTGGAGGCATGAGCACTCAGGGACTCTTCACGCACATCGATCACGTCGGCATCGCAGTCCGTGACCTCGACGAGGCCATCGCCTTCTACGAGGAGAAGTACGGGATGCGCATGGCCCACCGCGAGATCAACGAGGAGCAGGGCGTCGCCGAGGCGATGATGGAGGTCGGGGACTCCTCCTCCTGCATCCAGCTCCTCGCTCCGCTGAACGAGAAGTCGACCATCGCCAAGTTCATCGACAAGAGCGGCGTCGGCATCCAGCAGATGGCCTACCGGGTCGAGAACATCGACGAGGTCTGCGAGACGCTGAAGGAGCGCGGCCTGCGCCTGCTCTACCCCGAGCCCAAGCGTGGCACCGCGGGCAGCCGCATCAACTTCATCCACCCCAAGGACGCGGGCGGCGTGCTCGTCGAGCTCGTCGAGCCCAACCCCGAGGGTCACTGAGCACCCTCGCATCCGCTCCTGGAGCGACACGGGCCGGCGCACATCATGGCGTCAGGCCCGTGTCGTCGCAGGTCAGATGCTTGTCAGGTGTGTAGGTGATGAACCTCACCCGGCGCAGGTCTCCACACCGGGTCCCGCGCCGGTGATCGTGAACGCAGACGAAAGGCGGGGCGTGAGCATGCGCTCGCGCCACGGTGCCCCACTCGACGACGAGCTCAAGGAGACACCATGCAGGAGATTCTCGACGCCATCATGTCGGGCGATCGGACCGAGGAGACGTACGCAGGCCTGACCCTGCCGGACTCGTTCGACGCCGTCGTCGTCCGCAAGGACGAGGTCGACATGTTCGAGGGCCGGGCGAGCAAGGACAAGGATCCTCGCGAGAGCCTCCACGTCGACCACGTGCCTCTGCCCGAGTTGGCGCCGGGTGAGGCGCTCGTCGCCGTCATGGCGAGCTCGGTCAACTACAACACCGTGTGGACCTCGATCTTCGAGCCGATCCCCACGTTCGGGTTCCTCGAGCGGTACGGCCGCCTCTCGGAGGCCGCCAAGCGGCACGACCTGCCCTACCACATCGTCGGCTCCGACCTGTCGGGCGTCGTGCTGCGCACCGGCCCCGGCGTGCACCTGTGGAAGCCCGGTCAGGAGTGCGTGGCCCACTGCCTCTCCGTCGAACTCGAGCACCATGAGGGCCACAACGACACGATGCTCGACCCCGAGCAGCGCATCTGGGGCTTCGAGACGAACTTCGGCGGCCTGGCGCAGTTCGCCATCGTCAAGGCCAACCAGCTCATGCCCAAGCCCGAGCACCTCACGTGGGAGGAGGCCGCCTCCCCGGCCTGGTCAACTCCACCGCGTACCGCCAGCTCATCAGCAAGAACGGCGCCGCGATGAAGCTCGGCGACCGCGTGCTCATCTGGGGCGCCTCCGGCGGTCTCGGGTCGTACGCCACCCAGATGGCCATCGCCGGCGGCGCGACCCCCGTGTGCGTGGTCTCCAGCCCCGAGAAGGCCGAGATCTGCCACCGCATGGGCGCCGAGCACGTCATCGACCGCAGCGCCGAGGGGTACAAGTTCTGGAACGAGGACGGCACCAAGCAGAACCCCAAGGAGTGGAAGCGTCTCGGCTCCGACATCCGCGAACTCACCCGCGGGCACGACGTCGACATCGTCTTCGAACACCCCGGCCGTGAGACGTTCGGCGCGTCGGTCTACGTGACCAAGAAGGGCGGCACGATCGTCACGTGCGCCTCGACGTCGGGCTACATGCACGAGTACGACAACCGCTACCTGTGGATGAACCTCAAGCGGATCGTCTCCAGCCACTTCGCCAACTACCGCGAGGCGTGGGAGGCCAACAGCCTCATCCGCCGTCGCCTCATCCACCCGACCCTGTCCAAGACGTACCCGATGGACCAGGTCGGCCAGGCCGCCTACGACGTGCACAAGAACGCCCACCAGGGCAAGGTCGGGGTGCTCTGCCTCGCACCGGAGGAGGGCCTCGGCGTCACGATGCCCGAACGTCGTGAGCCGCACCTGGACGCGATCAACCGGTTCCGCAACATCTGAGCCCGGCCGAGCCCCGAGCCCTGCGGCCCGTCGCCCTCACCGGCGGCGGGCCGTCGCTCGTGCGGATCCCGGCAGCGGGCGTCAGGGGCCGCGTCTCGGCGAGCCCGGTCGCACTCGCAGGTCGTAGTAGGCTCGGCCAGGAGTCCGCGCAGCGCCCGGGTACCCGGTTTCAGGTCCAGGTCGAGACGAGCGAGGCGCCACGGACACTTGATACTTCGACCACAGCCCCGGGGGTGAGCAGTGCGACCTCGCGCGTCAGCGGTAGGCGCCCCTCGGCGGACGTCGATCGCGGGCCCGCCAGCACGTCGTGTGCCAATGACGCCGGTCGGTCACGCCACCCAGGCCCTCGGCCGGCCACACCACGACGTGGGCGCTCTCACCGGCGAACATCTGCTGGCAGCCGGGGCACAGGTAGCGACGGCCCGGCTCACGTCCGGCCACCTGCCGCACCACCCAGATCTCGCCGGCGTGCCGCTCGCGGGACTCGCGCACGAACAGGCCGGGGTCGAGTCCGCGTTGGTCACGGCGACGGCGATTGGCTCGGGGCACGGCCACATTCTCGCAACAGCGTCCGACCACTCCGCAGGGGTGGCCGCCGCGGACATGGTCGCCGCCCGACGGCGTAGGAGGAATCGATGACCGACAGGGCGCGTCCCTCACGCCGCGACTTCATGCGGGTGAGCGGGCTCGCGGCCGGTTCGCTGGCCGCCTTCGCCGCGTGCACGACGCAGACCCCGCCCGAGGCTGCCCCGACGCGCAGTCCCGACTCCCCCGCCCCCGCCGGCACCGCGACCTCCCCGACCGTCGACGTCGATTCGTGGGCCCCGCAGCCCGTCACGATGGGCGATTTCGAGGTCACCTCCATGCAGCGCGGCGAGGAGCTCGTGCTGCGCACCGTCGACGGCGAGCGCACCTTCTGGGCCGGGGTCGGCCTCGCCGCGACGCTGCCCGGCTACCTCCCCGGCGAGTTCGCCCCGACCGCCGAGGACTACCGCCGCTGGTTCGGCATGATGCGCGATGTCGGGGTCCGTGTCGTCCGCCTCGACTCGCTGCAGGCGCCGGCGCTGTACACCGAACTCCTCGCCCACAACCAGGCGAACCCGGACGCGCCGCTCTATCTCCTGCAGGGCATCACGGTGCCCGCGCTCAGCTCCCCCGGCACCGACGACCGCCCGTTCGGCACGGCGACCCGCACCGCGATGACCGCCGAGATCGCGGCGACCAGCGCGGCGATCCACGGTGACCTGCAGCTTCCCTCCTCCGGGTCCGCTCCGAACGGACGCTGGAGCGCCGACGTCTCGCCGTGGATCGCGGGGTGGATCATCGGCTCCCCCTGGATCCCCGGGGTCGCGCTGGCCACCGACCGCGACTACGACGCCCGCCCGTACAAGGGGACCTACTTCACGTCCTCGGCGGAGGCGAGCGCCACGGAGTCGTGGATCGCGGCCCGCATGGACGAACTCGCCACGGCCGAGGCCAAGCGGGGGGTCAGCGCGCCCATCGCGGCGGCCAACCACCCCGCCACCGACCCGCTCGAGCACCCCGAGGAGCCGGTCAAGGGCAACGACCTGGTCTCCATCGACGTCAACCACATCGGCGTGCTCACCACGTGGCCCGGCGGCACCTTCGCCGCGTACGCGGCCTACCCGTTCACGCCGAAGTTCCTGCGCTACCAGAACTCCTACCGCAACGTCGCCGACCCCTACCGCGCCTACCTGCTCGACCTGCGCGGTCACCACCAGGGGCTGCCGCTGGTCGTCACGGAGTTCGGGGTGCCCGCCTCGCTCGGCCGCAGCGACAACGCCGCGCTGGGGCGCAACAGCGGCTTCCTCGACGAGCAGAGCGCCATGCGCACCAACGCCGACCTGCTCGTGATGTTCCGCGAGATCGGCGTCTCCGGCGGGTTGCTGCGCTCGTGGACCGACGACTGGTCGGCCACCTCGCCTCCGACCGAGCCCCGCACGCGGGAGGTCCGCCCCGAGCGTCGCGCGCTCTTCCACGACCCGCTGACGAGCACGCAGTGGTACGGGCTCCTGGCCCACGACCCCGCGAAGGCCGGCGCGCGCGTGGTGCACAACGCGCCCGAGGACGAGATGACCAAGGTGACCGTCGACCACGACGCGTCCTACCTCTACATGACGCTGTTCTTCACGCGGCGGGTCACCTCACCGGTCGACGTCGGGTTCAAGCTCTTCGAGGCCGCCGGACTGCGGCTGCCCGGCGGATCGGGACGGCCGGTGTACGACGTGGCCCTGCACTTCGTGCCCACGATGAGCACGGTGACGATGTTCGTGCGCCGCACCCTCGACCCTGCCCGCCTCGACGGGTTGCCGACGCTCTATCTGCCACGGGCAAATTCACGGGGCTGGGTCGTCCACCAACTGACGATGGCCCCGCCGCTGGAGGTCCCCGGCAGGCGCACGATGCCTGCCGAGATGCTGCGCGTCGGCGAGCTCGTGCTCGGCACCTGGGATACGAGCAGCTCGGCGTACAACTCCCTGGCCACCTGGCAGCTCGTGCGCCCCGACCCGGCCCAGCCGATGGAGTGGCGCCTGCGTCTGCCCTGGTCGATGCTCGCGTTCGCCGACCCGGCCGGCCGCAAGGGACTCGTGCCCGACCTCGGCGAACCGACACTGGTCGACGTCACGAGCATGGACGTGATGGTCGAGTCGAGCACCCCCGGCAGCCCGGCCTACTTCCGCGTGGCCTTCCCAGGGTGGAGCGAACTCCCCGCCACCACCGAACGCCTGCGCGCGGGCATGACCTCGCTGTCCGAGGCGTTCGTCGAGGCCACCCGCCCCCTCGACGCCTGACCACACCTCGACACACACGCCGAGACCGCCACCTGCAGGCGGCGGTCTCGGCGGACACCACCCGAACTCGCGTGAGTCCGGACGCGGATGTCAGTGCGTGCGGAACCCGCGCTCGGTCTTGCGGCCGAGGTACCCGGCCTTGACCAGGTGCTCCAGCAGGGGCGCCGGGGCGAAGCCGCGCTCGCGGAACTCCAGGTAGAGCTCACGCTGGATCGCGAGCGACACGTCGAGTCCCACGGTGTCGAGCAGTTCGAACGGCCCCATCGGGTACCCACACCCGGCCTTCATCGCGAGGTCGATGTCGTCGGTCGTCGCGTAGTGCGCCTCGAGCATCTTGATGGCGTCGTTGAGGTAGGGGAACAGCAGGGTGTTGACGATGAAGCCCGACCGGTCTCCGCAGGTCACGGCCCTCTTGCCGAGCTTCTCGCACACGTCGAGCGCGGTGGCCACGACGTCGGTCGAGGTCGACACCGTCGAGACGACCTCGACGAGTTTCATGACCTGGGCCGGGTTGAAGAAGTGCATGCCGATGACGTCGGCCGGGCGCTTGGTGGCCATGGCGACCTGGATGACGGGCAGTGAACTCGTCGTCGTGGCGAGGATGGCCCCGGGCTTGCAGATCTCGTCGAGGTTCTCGAACATCGCCTGCTTGGTCGAGAGCTCCTCAGAAATGGCCTCGACCACGAGGTCGACGTCGGAGAGGACGTCGAGGGCGGTGCTGATGCTGATGTTGGCGATGGCCTGCTCGCGGACCTCGTCGGTCAGCTTGCCGCGCTGCACGGCCTTCGCGAGGCTCTTCTTGAGCCCCTCGAAGGCCTGCTCGACCCGCCCGGCGTGTCGGGAGACGAGCTTGACCTCATAGCCGGACTTGGCGAACACCTCGGCGATGCCGGTGGCCATCGTGCCGCTGCCGACGACGCCGACCTTGGTGGTCGGGCGGGGTTCGACACCGGCGGGCACGACCGAGGTCGAGGCGCCGTCCTCGACGACCTTGCCCGAGCCCGGCTTCTCGTAGGTGTAGAAGCCGCGGCCGGTCTTTCGCCCGAGCAGGCCCGCGGCGATCATGTGCTTGAGCATCGGGGAGGGCGCGTGCAACTTGTCGCGGCCCTCCTTGTAGATCGTGTCGAGCACCGCGTAGGCCACGTCGAGCCCGATGAGGTCGAGCAGCGCGAGCGGCCCCATCGGCAGCCCGCAGCCGAGCGTCATCGCGGCGTCGATGTCCTCACGGCTCGCGTACCGGTTCTCGTACATCGACACGGCGCGGTTGAGGTAGGCGAGCAGGAGCCGGTTGGCGATGAAGCCGGCCTGGTCGCCGACGACGACGGGCTCCTTGTCGAGCCGGCGCGCGATGTCACGGATGTCCTCGAGCACGTCGGGGGCCGTGATGACGGTGGCGATGATCTCCACGAGCTTCTGCACCGGCGCCGGGTTGAAGAAGTGCAGGCCGACGACACGGCTCGGCGCCCGGGTGGCCGTCGCGATGTCGGTGACGGAGAGGCTGGAGGTGTTGGTGGCGAGGATGGCGTCGTCGGCGACGATGTCGTCGACCTTGCCGAACACGTCGCGCTTGATGGACAGGACCTCCGGCACCGCCTCGATCACCAGGCCGCAGTCGGCCAGGGCGGACAGGTCGTCGGTGGTGGTGACCCGGCCCAGCAGCGCCTGTTGGTCCTCCTCCGACATCTTGCCGCGCGAGACCGCGCGGGAGGTCGAGTTCTGCAGGTGCCCTCGACCGCGCTCGACGGCATCGGCGTTCATCTCGACGCCGACCACCTCGAACCCGCTCCGGGCACATACTTCGACGATTCCGGCACCCATGGTGCCGAGTCCGATCACACCGATCTTCGTGATTTCGCGAGCCATGTCCGGAGTCTTCCAGAGCACTCGCCCCACGTCGCCCGAACGACGGTGTGGCCTTGTACACGCGGCCGGAGAGGGGGCCCTGCGATGCGTGGTCGGCGCCGAGGAGGGAGCAGCGGATGCTCTAGGGTGTGCGGCGTGCGTCTGGTCATCGCGAAGTGCAGTGTCGATTACGAGGGTCGGTTGGCCGCTCATCTCCCGCTCGCGACCAGGTTGCTGCTGGTCAAGGCGGACGGATCGGTCCTCGTCCACAGCGACGGCGGCTCCTACAAGCCGCTCAACTGGATGTCGCCGCCGTGCTCGATGGCCGAGGTCGGCCCCGACGAGCTCGAGCGGGCCGACGGCGTCGAGGCCGTCTGGGTCGTGCAGAACGCCAAGAGCGACGACCGCCTGCGCGTGCGCATCCACGAGATCCACCACGACTCCAGCCATGAGCTCGGCATCGACCCGGGCCTGGTCAAGGACGGCGTGGAGGCGCACCTGCAGAAGCTGCTGGCCGAGCACATCACGACCCTCGGTGAGGGGTACCGCCTGGTCCGGCGCGAGTACATGACCGCCATCGGGCCGGTGGACATCCTCTGCCGCGATGCGGGCGGCGCCCACGTGGCCGTCGAGATCAAGCGGCGCGGCGAGATCGACGGGGTCGAACAGCTCACGCGCTACCTCGAACTCATGAATCGCGACCCGCTGCTGGTCGGCGGCGGTCCGGTGCAGGGTGTGTTCGCCGCCCAGGAGATCAAGCCCCAGGCGCGCACGTTGGCCACGGACCGGGGCATCCGGTGCGTCACCCTCGACTACGACGCGCTGCGCGGGCTCGACGATGTCACCGGACGCCTGTTCTGATCGAGCGGCCCGACGGTGACAGACTGCAAGGGCGTCGACTCCTCACGGATGTCGGCGTCGTCCTTTTCGTCCCACCGTCCGACCCACACCGCGCGACCGGGCAGCAACCCTGCCTGCCCCCGCGCCCACCGCAGAGCGAGGAACCCCGCATGACTCGACGGCAGATCGCCGTGGCCGCACCCGCACCCGAATCGGCGGAGGCCGCGATGGCGGTCGCCGAACTCGGGGGAACGCGGTCGATGCGGCCGTCGCCGCGATCTGCGTCGCCTGCGTCACCGAGGTCGGCATCGTCAGCCCCATGGGTGGGGCCTACATCAACGTGTGGGCGCCCGGTGAGGACCCGCTGGTGCTCGACGGATACGTCGAGATGCCGGGTCGGGGGCGGCCGAAGGAGTGGTTCGGCACGGGCCTGCGGGAGTTCCGGATGACCTACTACGGCGGGTTCACGGTCAACGGCGGTCACGGGTCGGTCGCCACGCCGGGCATGTTCGCCGCGCTCGACGAGGCCTCCACGCGCTGGGGCACGCTGCCGTGGCGTGAGCTCGTCACCCCCGCGGCCTACGTGGCGCGGCAGGGCTGGCCGGTCGGGACGGCGTCGGAGTTCTACCTGCGGCACAGCGGCGACAACCTCTTCGCCTGGGACGCCCAGACCCGTGAGTTCATGTCGCAGGGCGGGCACGGCCCGGCCCCGGCGCTCGGTGAGGTCGTGCGATCCGCTGACCTGGCGAACTCCCTGGAGACGATCGCCCGCGACGGGGTCTCCACGCTCTACACCGGCGAGATCGCGCACGTGCTGGCCGACGACATGGACGCCAACGGCGGCCTGCTCGGCCTCGCCGACCTCGCGGCCTACCGCACCGCCGTCCGGCCCCCGCTGCGCACCCGCCTGACCGACTGGGACGTCGCGGTCAACCCCGCCCCCTCGATCGGCGGACCGGTGCTCACCGCGATGTTGCGGCTACTCTCCGCCCGGCGGACGCGCGACGGGCGCACCGCGGCCTCCGACGTCATCGACATCCAGCACACGGTCCTGGAGTACCGGCGCCGCGCCATCGACGCCGCCGAGGACCTCGAGGTCGCGGGCCACGAACTCATCAGGGCGCTGGACGAACTCGGCCCCGAGGGACTGGCCGCGGTGACGAGTTCGCCGGAGACGATCCACGTCTCGACCATCGACAGCACGGGCCTGGCCTGCTCGATCACGACCTCGGCGGGGTACGGCTCGGGCGTCACGGTCCCCGGCACCGGACTCATGCTCAACAACGCCCTCGGCGAGCCCGAGCTCAACCGCCGCGGTCTGCACGCGCTCGCCCCGGGCACCCGGATGGCCTCCAACATGGCCCCCTCGACGGCGCGACGTGACGACGGCTCGACGCTGGCGGTCGGCAGCCCGGGCGCCGACCGGATCACCACGGCGCTGATGCAGGTCATGGGCGGCGTGTGCCTCGACGGCAAGTCGATCCAGGCGGCCATCGACCAGCCACGGCTGCACGTCGCGTTCGACGAGCACGACGGCAACCCGCGGGTGGAGTTCGAGAACGGCGACGACATCCTCGCCGCCGTCGACGCCTGCGGCATGCCGACCGTCGAGCACGAGCGCATCGCGATGTACTTCGGCGGTGTCGGGGCGACCCTGTGCCACCCCGACGGAGTCCTCGAGGCCGCCGGCGACCCGCGCCGCACCGCAGCGACCGCGATCGGCTGACCTCGGACAGCAGCCGAGGGCGAAACAGCCGCGCCGGAGCGACTGTCTCAGACCGCGCTTACTGTCTCAGGTGGGGTCGGGGGCGGCGTGTTCGACGGTGCGGCCGTCGGCGTCGATACGCACCGTCACCGCGTCGTCCGTGCTCGTCAGCGGGGGTGTCGCCGTGCTCGGCAGAATCAGGACGTGGCAGCCCCGGTAGAGGTCGGAGAGCTCGTCCAACACGTCCCAGAGCGGCCTGGTCTCGTCCAGGGGTTCGTGCGTGGACTCACCGTCGCCGGCATGGACACCGGCTCCGTGCACACCGACACCGGCGTGGACGGCGGCGACGCCGGCTCCGTCGAGCAGCCTGTCGGCCACGGGCCTCGAGGCGCCCGGGCCGAGCACGTGGAACGTCGCCGGGCACTGGAGGTCGCTCACCGCCGGTCGCCGGTCGTGAGCGCGGGCGGCGGGACGACCGTGGCGCGGATCTCCCCGCCCAGGGGGCGGCGCGTAGTGAGGGGTCGACGACCTCGGCGTGCACCTGCGCGCGGGTGCGCCCGGCCATCTCGTCGGCCTCGCGCAGGACCGCCGGGTCGACGTCCGGGGGATCTTGCGGACGAACGGCGCCTCGGTCCGGCGACGCAGCAGGTGCAGAACGGCCGCATCGATCCACAGCGGGCTCGGCTGACCGTCGGGGAAGTGCTTGCCGGAGGTGGCCCCGAGGCCGACGCGCAGCTCGGGGTCGGCACAGACCAGCGACGGCACGTACCACTCGTCCGGGGTGCGCACGTGGCCGAAGAACGCCCGCAGCGCCGGATTCGTGTGGTCGGCCCGCAGGACCGAGTCGATGGCGCGCCGGCCGTAGACGGACCAGTACCCGCACTTGACCGGTTGCACGGGCGGGGTGTGACGCCGGAGGCGGGTGCCGATCCACAGTCGCGGCTCGTCCGGTTTGACGAGGACCCTCGCCCGGTCGGTCAGCAACGATCCGGCCTTGACCACCGCTCTCCTCGCCGGCGCCCGGTCGGGGCGCAGGGCGGGCGGTGGCAGGAGGACCCTCCAGTACCAGCGGTGGTCGTCGGGCTGATCCACCAACGGGTCGAGCAGGGCGTCGACGTCGCGCTCGCGCACCTCCGCCTCCCACCGGGCGAGGTCGCGCACGGGGTAGTCCTGACCGGAGACGACGGCGACGTACTCACACCCGGTCATGGCCCGGGCGACCGCGAAGGCCTCCAACTGGGCCTCCACCAGCGAGAACGCCCCCACTCGACCCGAGTCCGGCTCAGCAGCGGTTGGGCACCCTCCGCCTCCACGACCGCAGGGTCGAGAAAGAGGGGGTTCTCGTACCGCACGAGGATCCGGCTGTGCGGGCTCAGGTCGCGGATGCGCCGGACGAGCCGGAGGACCCCGTCCGGATCGGTGTGACACATCACCACGTAGCAGAACGCCATCTCACCTCTCCGTCCGCGATCGCGCGGGATCCGCATCAGACTAACGGCGGCGAACGTACCGTGTCGGACGAATGTCCGGCAGGAGGAGTCAGGGCAACGGGGCCGCGCTCATCCCGTGGCGTTCGCGGATCACCTGGACGATGTGACCGATCGACGTGGTGAGGTCGTGGTGGCGGGGCGTGAAGACCTCGCTGACCCCGAGGGCCCGCAGCTTGGCCGCGTCGGAGTCGGGGATGATCCCGCCGACGATGACCGGCACGTCGCCCGCGCCCGCCGCCTCCAGCCCGTCGAGGATCTCGGGCACGAGCTCCATGTGCGAGCCGGACAGGATGGACACGCCGACCGCGTGGACGTCCTCCTCCACCGCCGCCCGCACGATCTGCGCGGGGGTCAACCGGATTCCCTGGTAGACGACCTCGAACCCGGCGTCGCGGGCCCGCACCGCCACCTGCTCGGCGCCGTTGGAGTGACCGTCGAGACCCGGCTTGCCTACGAGGAAGCGCAGGTGGGTGCCCAGCTCCTCACCGGTCGACCGGACGAGGTCACGCACGCGGGCCAGCGTGCTGCCCTCGGCCGCCTCGCCGACACCCACGCTGCCCCCGACACCGGTGGCCGCGCGGTACTCGCCGAAGACCTCACGCAACGCCTGGGCCCACTCCCCCGTCGTCACACCCGCGCGGGCGCAACGCAACGAGGCCTCCATGAGGTTGACCTCCTCGTCGGCGGCGTCCTCGCGCAACGCCGCCAGGGCGGCCTCCACCTCGGCCTTCTTGTCGGGGTCGGAGTCCCGCTGCTCGCGCCACGCCCGGACGGCCTCGGACGCGGCCTGCTCCACGGCCGGGTCGACCGTCTGGATGGCCGTGTCGAGATCCGCCGTCAGCGGGCTCGGTTCGGTGCTCGTGAACTTGTTGATGCCGACGACGACGTCCTCACCGGACTCGATGCGCTGGCGGCGCAGGGCGTGGGAGGCCACGAGCTCGGCCTTCATGTACCCCGACTCGACGGCCGCGACGGCACCGCCCATGTCCGCGATGCGGGCCATCTCGGCCTTCGCGCCCGCCACGATCTCGGCCACCTTGGCCTCGACCACCGGCGAGCCGTCGAAGAGGTCCTCGTACTCGAGCAGGTCGGACTCGAACGCGAGGACCTGCTGCAGACGCAGGCTCCACTGCTGGTCCCAGGGGCGCGGCAGGCCGAGGGCCTCGTTCCACGCCGGGAGTTGCACGGCCCGGGCGCGCGCGTTCTTGCTCAGGGTGACGGCCAGCATCTCGAGCACGATGCGCTGCACGTTGTTCTCGGGCTGGGTCTCGGTGAGGCCCAGGCTGTTGACCTGCACGCCGTATCGGAAGCGCCGGTGCCTGGGGTCCTCGATGCCGTACCGCTCGCGGGTCAGCTCGTCCCAGAGCTCGACGAAGGCGCGCATCTTGCACATCTCCTCGACGAACCGCACCCCGGCGTTGACGAAGAAGCTGATGCGGGCGACGACGTCACCGAACCGCTCCTGCGGCACCTCGCCGCGCTCCCGCACGGTGTCGAGCACCTCGATCGCCGTCGCCATCGCGAACGCGACCTCCTGCACCGGCGTCGCGCCGGCCTCCTGCAGGTGGTAGCTGCAGATGTTGACGGGGTTCCACTTGGGCATCGTCGAGACGGTGTAGGCGATGGTGTCGGCGGTCAGGCGCAGCGAGGGCCCCGGCGGGAACACGTGCGTCCCCCGCGAGAGGTACTCCTTGATGATGTCGTTCTGCGTCGTGCCCGCGAGCTTGACGACGTCCTCGGCGGGGTCGCGGCCGGCGTCCTGCGCCTGCTGCTCCGCGGCGACCTGATACATCGACAACAGCCACATGGCGGTCGCGTTGATGGTCATGGACGTGTTCATCTCGGCCAGTGGGATGCCGCCGAAGAGTGCCGTCATGTCGCCGATGTGGGAGATCGGCACACCGACCTTGCCGACCTCACCGCGGGAGAGCTCGTGGTCGGGGTCGTATCCGGTCTGCGTCGGCAGGTCGAAGGCCACCGACAACCCGGTCTGCCCCTTCTCGAGGTTGCGCCGGTAGAGCGCGTTGCTCGCGGTGGCGCTGCTGTGCCCCGCGTACGTCCGCATGACCCATGGCTTGTCACGTTCTCCCATGGGTGGACGGTAACCCGCGGCGGGGACGGTGAGCTCTGACAAGATCGGTGCATGGTGAACATCACGCGCGTCTACACCCGAACCGGCGACGACGGAACCACCCATCTCGGCGACTTCTCCCGCACGTCCAAGACCGACCCGAGACTGGCGGCCTACGCCGACTCCAACGAGGCGAACGCCGCCATCGGCATCGCCGTCGCGTGCGGGGGTTGACCGACGACGTCCGCGCGACGCTCACCCGCATCCAGAACGACCTCTTCGACGTCGGGGCCGACCTGTGCAACCCGCTCGTGGTGGGTGAGGAGAGCGCTCAGTACCCGCCGCTGCGGGTCAAGGCGGAGTGGATCGACGAGCTCGAGGCCGACTGCGACCGGTACAACGAGCAGGTCGAGAAGCTGCGCTCGTTCATCCTCCCCGGCGGCACCCCCGGCTCGGCCTACCTGCACCTGGCCTGCACGATCGTGCGTCGCGCCGAGCGCTCGACCTGGGCCGCGGTGGGTGCCTACGGCGACGCCCCCGCCGAGCCGCGCAAGCGGGGCAAGGACAAGGGCGGCGACGAGGCCGCAGCCACGGCCGAGGCGACTCAGGCAGAGGGGTCGGGTGAGCACGATGAGCACGCCCGCCCCGGTGGCGTCAATCTGCTGACGGCCAAGTACCTCAACCGGCTCTCCGACCTGCTGTTCATCCTGGCGCGGGTCGCGAACGTCGATGCCGGTGGCGACGTGCTGTGGAAGCCCGGTGGTGGCCGCGAGGAGTCGAGCCGATCCTCGCGCGGCAAGGCCTGAGGGGCTACAGGGGCCAGGCGGTCGGCGGGGAGGACTCGACCCAGTAACGCAGGGTCGTGTACTGCGAGCGTCCGAGGGCGAGGTCGAACTGCATGCGCGATCCGCCCTCGGTCACGCCGGAGGTGGAGACGCGCACGGCGCGGCGTCCGTGATCGAGGATCTCGACCAGCTTGGCCTCCCCCTCGATCGGCGTCGTGGACACGAGGTCGAGCGTGCGCCGGCGCCACGTGTGCGAGGGCAGGGCCGTCCATCCGAACAGCGGGTAGATCTGCAGGGTCGTGGTCGACATGCGCAGCAGACACGGACGCCACCGCGCGGAGGACGTGGCTCGGAAGCCGCAGGTGACGACATCGCTGTCGTGGGCGATGAGGCGCCGGCGGGCGTAGACGAACACGACCGCGGCCACCGCGGCGAGGACGATGCCGGCCAGGATGAGTTCTGCGGCCAACAGTCCCATCGCCGGGTCGTGACTCAGTTTCGGGCTGCGGACTGAGCGCTGGAGCGGGAGTCGGGAGTGGAGACGGACTCCGACACGATGGTCACGAGATCGTCGTCGACGGAGAGGAACCCGCCGTCGACGTGGAACGTCTGGTCGCCACCCTCGCCGTCGATGCGCACCTCACCCTCGCGCAGGACGGTGAGCAGGGGCTGGTGCCTGGGGAGGATTCCGATGTCGCCCTCCAGCGCCCGGGCGACGACCTTGTTCGCTTCGCCCTCCCAGACCTTGCCGTCCGCGGCGACGAACTCGACGTGCAGCTGACCCACTTGGAAGACCCCTTCGACGGTGTGGTTTGGCGCGAGTCTACCCGCAGGTGCGCGTGTTCTCGGGCACGGCGTCCACCATCGCAGATCGGACGCGGGGGCGGGGAGCCGGGACACCGCATGGCATCGGTGGCGGCCCCCGCACGCGGATGCCGCGTGCCGACCCTCGGGGCGCACGGCGGAGGTCCGTGGCGGTGATACCTTCGGGGCTCGTGAAACTGTGGACCCTGCATCGGGACGGCGCACTGGCCGGACCCGACGACGTCGTCTCCCCGTCCGAACGCCTCTCCTGGGGGCGCACCGTCGGCCTCGGCATGCAGCACGTGGTCGCCATGTTCGGCGCGACCTTCGTGTTTCCGCTGCTCATGGGGCTCTCGCCGCAACTGGCCATCATGATGTCGGGTGTCGCGACCCTGCTCTTCCTCGTGCTCACCGCCGGCCGTGTACCGAGCTATCTGGGCTCCTCCGCGTCCTTCGTCGGGGTGACGGGCGTCATCGCCACGCAGGGTGGCACCGCCTCGGACAAGACCGGGGCGCTGCTGTTCATCGGCGTGGCGCTCCTGCTCATCGGTATCGCGATCCACGTGCTCGGCGCCACGTTCATGCATCGCCTCATGCCCCCCGCGGTCACCGGCGCCGTCATCATGCTCATCGGCTTCAACCTGGCGCCCGTGGTGGCGAGGACCTACTGGCCGCAGGACCAGTGGGTCGCCCTGGCCGTCATGGCGTTCGTCATCACCGTCAGCGTGGCCTCGCGCGGATTCCTCTCCCGCATCGCGATCTTCGCGGCCGTGATCTTCGGCTACGCCCTCTCCTGGCTGACCGACGTGGTGGGTGGCCCCATCACCTCCCCCACGGGTGCCGGTGAGGTGACCACGCACCTGCGCGTCGACTGGAGCGCGGTCGCGGCCGCCCCGTGGTTCGGCTTCCCCGGCGCGACGACCGCGGACGTGCCCGGCTGGCACCTGCCGACCTTCCAGCTGGGATTCGCCCTGGTGGCCCTGCCGATCGTCGTCGCCCTGGTGGCCGAGAACATCGGGCACGTCAAGGCCGTGGGTGAGATGACCGGCGAGGACCTCGACCCGATGATGGGCCGCGCCGTCGGCGCCGACGGCATCGCCACGATCGTCGCCACCTCGGTCGGCGGCGCGCCCACCACGACCTACGCCGAGAACATCGGCGTCATGGCGGCCACCCGCGTGTACTCGACGGCGGCCTACGTCGTCGCGGCCTTCACGGCGATCGCGTTCGGCTTCTCCCCCAAGTTCGGGGCCGTCGTCTCCGCGATCCCCGGCGGCGTCCTCGGCGGCATCACGGTCGTGCTCTACGGCATGATCGGCCTGCTCGGCGCGAAGATCTGGGTCGAGCACAAGGTGCTGTTCGGCCACCCCGCCACCCTGGTCCCCCTCGCCGCGGGGATCATCATGGGCGTCGGTGACGTGAGCCTCCACATCGGCGAGGGCTTCCAGCTCTCCGGCATCGCCCTGGGGACGGTGACCGTCATCGTCGGCTACCACCTCGCCCACCAGCTGGCGCGACGCGCCCGACGTGAGCCCGGCGCCCCGGACTTCTCCGGCACCGACCTCGACGCCGCCCACAGCGACCTCTCCCGCGAGCAGGGATGGGACGGTCGGCCGGCGCACTGATCACTCGTCACTCGGCGACGCCGCCGACCGCGGCGTCCTTGACCGAGTCCTGACCTCAGCCTCGCCGGGTCCTGCCCCTCGCGCCGCTACGGTTGACGAGAGTCAACTGCCTGATTCTCGTGTGCCTCAGCGCAGTTCGTCAGCCAGGTGAGGGGACCATGAACCGCGCAGCCGTCGTCATCGGCATTCCGACGTATCGGCGGCCGCTCCTCCTGGCGCGGCTGCTGGACTCCCTCGCGCCCGAGATCGACGGGCAGGACGTACTGATCGTCGTCGGCGACAACGAGGCCGGCACCCGCGCGGCCGAGGTGGTGCGCGACAGCGGACTCGACGCCGTCTGCGTCCCCGTGCCCCGCCCGGGCATCTCGGAGGTGCGCAACGAGCTCGTCCGCGCGGCCACCCGCGAGCGCCCGGACTGGCGTCACCTGATCATGTTGGACGACGACGGGCTGGTCACCCCAGGGTGGTTCGCCCATCTCATGGCCGGGGTCGACCGGTTCGGGGCCGATGTCACGGCCGGTCCCGTCCTGGGCGAACTCCCCGCGGGCGCCTCGCTGCTCGCGCGCAACAGCGTCTACGCAGGGCGTCGGCGTCATCCGTCCGGGCCTGTCGCGATGCTCAACGGCGCGCAGAACATCTGCATCTCGCGCGCCGCCGTCGACGCCATCGGCGACCCGTGGTTCCCCGTCCACCTCGGCACGGCCGGTGGGGAGGACCACTTCTTCTTCCGCGAGGTGCTGGATCAGGGCGGGACGCTGGCCTGGTGCGACGAGGCCGCCGTCACCGAACCCACCCCCGCCTCCCGGCTCGCCACCGGGGTGATCCTGCGCCGTGCCTTCAACAGCAACGTCGTCGCCGCACAGACCGACCGCGCCTTCCACGGCCGCGCCTTCGTCGTCAAGCACGTGATCGTCGGCACGGGATGGGCGGCGCGCAACACGGCGGCCGGGCTGGTCAGACGCGACCCGGACAAGTTCGCGGCGACGGCCATCGACCTCGTCGCCCTGGGCGGGCGCCTGGTCGGCCTGGTCCGGAACACTCCCCGGAGGCCGGGCACGCCGGTGAGTGACCGGCGGAGTCAGACGTAGGGGTGCACCGGGCGGCCACGGCCGACGACCGGTACCTGCCAGGTCCGGACGCGTCGGGAGTCGGTGACCTCGGGAATCCGGCGCGCGGTGGCCCGCAGCCCCTCCTTGGCCCGCCGGACGGCGCCGGCGTCGGCGGCGACGGCCCCGGCCACGAGCTCCTCGAGGGAGGCGACGTCGCCGATGTCGACGCCACGACCCCGCGGGGGGCGCACGACGGTCTCGTGGTCGTGGAACTTGAAGTCCCCGCCGGCGAGCGCCCGCGGCATCCGCACCCAGGTCGCCGGCACCCCGAGGGAGTCCGCGGTGATGACGCCGTGCAGCGACGTCGACACGATCGCGCGGCAGGAGGCCACCTGCCGCGCCACCGCCTCCGGGCTCTGGGCCACGTCGATGACCAGCAGCGATCCGGAGTACCGGGCGATCATCGCGCGCAGGTGCTCGTCGTCGGCGTGGACGTAGTGGACGACCACACCGACGTCGTGGGAGGCCCCCGTCCGCCGGATCGAGTCGGCGATGAGCAGTCCGGGGTCACCGAGGGCCTCCACCGCCGGTGAGCCGAGCCGGTCGCGCGTCATCTCACCGCGCAGGGCCAGCGTCGTCGCCCCGGGCAGGTCCACGCGCTCGTCGTGGATGAGGCCCGTCCCCCAGAGGGTCGCGGTCGTGTCGGTCGGCAGGTGCTGGATGAGGGAGCCGACGCCGATCAGACCGGCCTCGGCGGGCGGGGTGAGCACCGGCACGATGCCGAAGTCGCGCAGGAGGAAGGGGTGAGCAGGTCGCCGAAGTTCTTGACCTTCTCCCACCAGTACGTGGGGACGAGCACCGCCTCGGGACGACACGAGGGGTTGAGCACAGCGCGCACCACCCGCTCGGCCTCCCGACCCTGGCTCCGCACCCGCCCGGTGTACCCGAAACGCTGCCCTCCCGATGCTCGCTCGACCCGTCCGACCGTCGACTCCCACAGACCCATGCCACGACGGTAGGGAATCGACGTCATCGCAGCCTCACGCCACGCCCAACCGACGGCAACGCGGATCTCCTTGTTGCGTATGGATCTTCGCGAAACGCGGATTCGACGCGGTCGGCGAGCGCCACGGAGGTGATCAGGGCCGGGCGGGCTCGTCCTCCGGCGGGACACCGATGGCCTCGAGCAGCACCTCGTCCTTGTAGACGTCCTGCGTGACGTTGGCGAGCACCCACTCCCGGGCCCGGCGACCCATGAGCGCGTAGTGCTCGGCGCGGGCCGGGTCCATGACGTCGAGGATCGCCGCACGCAGCGCGTCCGCCTCGGGCGGCACGACGACGCCGGTCACCCCGTCCTCGATGTAGTCGTGCACGCCGGGCGCCTCGGTGACGATGACCGGCTTCCCGAGCATCATCGCGTTGAGGTAGGACTGCTGACCCGCCGAGCGGACGGTGCGCTCGAGCGGCACCACCGAGGCGCGGCAGCCCGCGAGCAGGTCGACGAACTCCTCGTGGGGGACGGTGCCGACCTCGATCTCCTCCGAGGTCTCCTCCGGCTCCCACGTCGAGGCCACCCGACACCGCACGCCGGTTCCACGCACCGCCTCCGCCAGCAGGGCGTAGTCACGCATGGAGTTGCCGCCCGCGAAGAGGTAGTCGCCGGTCGAGGTCGGCACGTCGGGCTCGATCGTGGCCGGGAAGGGGGTAAACACGACGCGGTCGGGGTCCACCCCCAGGTGCGCGGAAACGACTCGGCCTCTTCCGAACTCAGCACCGCGTAGCGGACGTGCACACCGTCGACGAGCTTGACGGCGATCCTCGTCGGCAGCGCGAACCACCGGGGCGGCAGACCCGTGAGCCGGCCGAGGGCCTTGCTCTCCGGCTTCCACGTCGCGTCGGTGATGAGCACCCGGGGCCGCTCGCTCGGCGCGCGGAACGCCTTGAGCAGACCGGCGAAGACGAGATCGCGGTAGAGGTGCCGGCGGGTGACCGACCCCAGGAGGATGACCCCCTCCTTGCCCTTCGCGAGGGCCCAGAGACGGCGGAGGTCACCGGGGGTGCCGAAACGGTCGGTGACGTAGTAGTCGACGTGGCGTCGCCACCGCGGCGAGGAGCCCCACATCGTGCTCATGATGCGCTTGTCGCGGGAGGAGCCGAGCGGGTCGACATGGGTGTCCGGGGTGTCCGCGTGTGCCGTCATGACCGCGCCGTCTCCCCCGCGCGGACGCGCTCGCGCCAGGCGTAGAACGCGCCGGCCGGCGGCAGGTACCGCAGGGCCGACGACTTCAGCGCGAGCGGCCGATCCCAGGGCACGAGCGCGGAGGCCGCGGCGAACTCGCGGGCCGCGTCCCGGCGGCGCCCCTCACGCAGCGCGGCATCTCCGCGCTCGAGGTGGATGTCGTGGGTCTCCATCCCCTCGGCGCGCGCCAGGTACTCACGCTCCTGCGGGGTCAACCGGTCGGCGAACTCCTCACGCACCGTGGCGCGCAGACGCTGCTCGTACTCGGCCATGCGCTCACGCTGGGCCGACAGGCTCGTGCCGGTGCGCCGGTAGAGCGCCGTCGGTTCGGTCTCGTACAGCGTGGTCCAGCCGGCGAAGGCCGCCCGCACCCAGAAGTCGTAGTCCTCCAGCACCCGCATCTGCGTGTCGAATCCGCCGACCTCGTCGTGCATCGCCCTGGGGTAGACCGACAGCACCGAGACGATGTTGCGCTGCAGCAGCGCCAGCCGGTGGGAGTCGGCGGCCGGAGCCTTGCGCGGCAGGACGGTGCGCCGGTTGACGACGCCGGAGCGGCCCATCGTGAACGCGTTGCACGTCACGTAGGCCTTCTCGACCGGTCGCGCCCGCCAGCGGTCGACGGCCCGTTCGACGTGGGGCGGCAGCAGCACGTCGTCGGCGTCCAACAACGCGATGAGCTCACCGGAGGAGGCGGCGACCGCGGCGTTGCGCGCGGCCGAGAGCCCCTGGTTCTCCTGACGCACGACCCTGACGAGGTCGCCGTGGGCGTCGACGATGGGCCCGCTGCGGTCCGTGGCGCCGTCCAGACAGACCACCACCTCGACGTTGTCGTACGTCTGCGTGAGGGCGCTGCTGATGGCCGCACCCACGGTGCGTTCGGACTGGTACACGGGGATCACGATGCTGACGAGCGGGCGGTCGACCATGCCGGTCCTTTCGGATCGGGGGCGGGGAGATCGCGTGCGGTGCCTGGAGATTCGGCGCCGACGCCGGAATGCCGTGATCCGTGCACGTCGTCGTGGACACGTCGCGGCGGGGGCCCGATCGGGCCGGTGTCAGCCTACAGCCGGGGGTCGCCGGGCTCGCCGGCGAGCGCTCTCCTGGACGAGTGTTTGAGGCATCTGTCCACGATGCGGATGGTTCACAAAACGAGTAACGTTGAATTTCAACGTAATTCGGGGGCCTTCTCAAGCGACCCCAGGAGCGACCCATGAGCGACCCGCGCGTCTCCGTGCTCATGCCCGCCTACAAGCGTGCCGACACCATCGTCGCCGCCGTGCGCAGCGCACTCGACCAGACGTGGGCAGACCTCGAGGTCGTCGTCGTCGACGACTTCTCCTGCGACGGCACCGCCGAGGCCCTCGCCACCATCGACGACCCGCGGCTGCTGGTCCTCTCGCACGAGACGAACCAGGGCGGCAACGCCGCACGCCGCACCGCGATCGAGGCCAGCCGTGGGGAGTTCCTCGCGTTCCTCGACGCCGACGACCTGTGGATGCCGACCAAGATCGAGAAGCAGGTCGCCTTGTTGACCGAGGCCGGTCCGAGCGCGGGGATGTCCTACACCTGGTACGACCTGCGCTACCCCGACGGGCGGATCGAGCCGGGACGCCGCCCGGTCGCCGCGGGGAGACGCCTGTCGGAGTTGTTGCAGGGCAACCTGATCGGCACCTTCTCGTGCGTGATGGTGCGGCGTGAGGTCGTCGAGGCCGTGGGCATTCCCGACCCCTCGTTGCGCTCGTGCCAGGACTGGGAGTTCTACATCCGCGTCAACGACCGGTTCGCGATCACCTGCGTGCCCGAGGCCCTCGTCCACTACTGGCGCGACGACGAGGACGTCAACCGCATCTCCTCCTCCGCCGAGAAGGTCGTCGCCGGGCACCGCGAGGTGTACGCGCGCATCGTCGACCGGCTGCGCTCACTGCCCCGCGACGAGGCCGCGCACGGGCGTCACTACTTCATGGAGACCTTCGCCAACAACGCCGACGTGCGGGCCGTGGCGACGGTGGCCGCGGGGACGCGCCCGCGGCAGATGACGGTGGCCGAGGTGCGGTTCATCACCCGCATGATGGCCCGCGCCGCCCGCAAGAGCGCCGCGGCCATCGGGGCACGATCCTGACGCTCGGCTCGTGACCGCTCAGCGACGGCGCACCATCGCGACGGCCTCCTTGGACCCGCGGATCCCCAGCGTCGTGAGCACGTAGAAGACCGCACCCGGCACCGCGACGAGTCCCGCGGCGGCGAGCCCGATCGCGCCGTCCGGCAGGAAGGGCTCGACCGCCAGCTCGAGGCCGAGGGTGACCGCCGCGGCCACCGCCGCCTGCCAGTAGGGCACATCGCGCATGAACCACCGGATGCGCGTCGGCACGACCCGCCGGGTGTGGACCGAGAGGTAGACCGCACCGACCGCCGCGCCGAGGGAGGTGCCGACGACGACGCCCATGATCCCCCACACGAACCACAGCGCGATGCTCAGACCGACGTTGGCCGCGAGCGTGACGACGCTCTGGTGCATGGCCACCTCGGCGTGCCCCAGGGTGAGTGCCCAGGTGCGCGCGACGATGCATACGAGGGTGAAGAAGTGCCCCGCGAGCAGGATCGCGGCCACGCTGCCGGTGAGCGCGAAGCTCTCGGGCAGCCAGGCGCGCACGCCCACGATCGTGGCGGGGATGCCGACCGCACACCATCCGGCCACAAAGACGACCCAGAGGTGTTGCAACCGTTCGACCTTCGGACGCGAGGCCTCGGCGCCGACGGCCCCGATCTCGGACCCGATGAGGGCCTGGATGGGTGCCAGGGCGTTGAGCGGCACCATCTTCAACTGGTTGGCGAAGTTGGTGCCCTGACCGAACGGCCCGGACTGCTGGGCCGAGAGCACCCGCCCCGCGACGAGTTGATCCTTCTGCGCCGCGAGGATCGTGGCGATCCCGGCCACCTGCACCTTCCAGGCGTAGCGGGCGAAGTCGGCCGCCTCCGCCCGCGTGATGAGGCCCAGGCCGTCACGGGTGAGGTAGCGCAGACCGATCGGCACCGTGATCACCGTGCCCACCACCTGCTGCAGGATCATCGTCACCGCGACCCCGTACAGGCCCCACCCGTTCTCGACCGTGAGCACCAGACCGATCGCGTAGACCACGTGCCCCGCGACGACGGCGATCGAGAGCACTTTGAACTGGTGCCGCGCCGACACGACCGCGTTGTAGAGATTGCGCAGGAGCAGGAACGCGACCACCGCGGTCAGGCTGATGAGCAGCACCGTCGCCTCGGCGACGAACGCGTCCTCGAGGCGGAAGAACGTGAGGATCTGCGGGGAGAAGGCGACGACGAGCACCGTGATGACGGCCCCGAACACGGCGATCACCGCCGAGACGGAGAACAGCAGGCGGGTCGTGGACACCCGGTCGTCGCGCCCGGCGTAGATCGTGAAGTACCGCATCGCCGACTGCCCGATCCCGCCGTCGAACTGGCTGAGCAGCATGGTGATCGAGCTGATGATGAGGAAGATGCTGTACCGGGCGTCCCCGAGCCCGTGGATGATGTAGGGCGTCATCGCGAGGTTGATGACAAGCGGGATGACCTGCGACAGCGCGCTCCAGGACGTTCCGCTCACCAGGGTGCGGGCCGACCCCCGCGAGGCACCGGCCGCCGGCGGCGGGGTGGAGGCGGCAGAGACCGACTCCTCGTCCGGATCCGGGAGGGGGTGCCGGTCGTCGCTCATGAGCGACCTCCGGGCGAGTCGCGGCGGTGACGGGGTCGATGCACGGCCCACATGCTAGAGGCCGCACCGGCCCTTCGCCCGCGAGCCCCACCGACCGGACCACGAGCGAATCCGCCCGTGGCAGTGGCCGGCACGCCGCCCGCGACGTGCTCAGCACCCCCGGTCGGGAGTAGGGTCGGGGGAAAACACCTCTGCATCGATCACCGTCCTGCGTCGATCGACGCCCCCTTGTGCCCCCTCCCCGAGGAGAAGTCTGTGTCTGCCCGTTCCGAGCACGGCGAGCCCGTCGGACCGTTGACGTCGGTCCTGCGACACCCCGTTCTCGTCGCCGTCTGCATGGCGCTGGGCCTCGCGCTCGGCATCGCGACGGCGATGGCTCTGCCCACCAAGCACATGGCCGAGACGCGCGTCGCGGTCGTGCCCGCCAACAGCAACGCCTACACGGTGGCCGGATACCCCGTCGGGGCGCGCGAACTCGCCGCCGACTACGCCCGCTGGGTCCAGAACCGCGCCACCGACGGCGCCTGGGCACCCTCCGGCGTGGGTGGCGTGACCGCCTCCCCCATCCCCGACTCCGCCGTCATCCGCATCGAGGTGACCGCCGGCGACGAGCAGAGCGCCACCGCCGGGGCAAAGCAGATCGCCGACACGCTGATGTCGACCGTCGCCGAGGCCCGCTCGGGCCACGACCCCGAGGCGGCCTACAAGCAGTTCCAGGACCTCGCTCCCCAGGTCGCCGAGGCGCGCGCCGCGGTGCAGGACGCCGAACGGGCCTACGGCCGCGCCACGGCCGCCGCCGCACGCGAGACCGCGAGCGAGCAGCTCCAGGCCGCGCAGACCGAACTCGCGCAGGTGCAGTTGCGTCAGGACGCGGCCGGCGACCTGTACCGGCGCCTCTTCGTGGACGCCGCCGGCAACAGCACGCTCGAGGTCGTCGCCCCGGCCGCGAGCACGGGCGACCCGACCCGCTCGGCGATGATGCGCTACGGCCTCATCGGCCTGGGCGCGGGCGGCCTGCTCGGACTGCTGGTGGCGGTCCTGCTCGACCGTCGCCGCACGGCGTCCTCCCGCCGCCGCGCCGAGGACGCGACGACCCACGGGTGAGGTCGCCGATGAGCCGCCCGATCACCTCCGGCGACCCCGCCGCGCCCCTGACGGGTGCGGACGGGCGGGTCGGCACGTCGGCCCCGCCGCGGTCGGTGCGCGACGTGCCGTTCGCGTTCTACGTCCTGCTCGCGGCCCTGCTGCTCAACGTGTTCTCGGGCCGCTGGAGCGACATGGGCCTGCCGCTGGGCCCCGACCGGCTGCTGTTCGCCGGTGGCCTCATCCTGCTGCTGCTCGACCCGAGGATCCCCCGTCCGCGGCCGCGCCTGCTCCACGCCGCGATGCTGCTGTTCACGACGTGGGCCGGGGCGTCGATGATCCTGCACGACGCCCTGGACACCAACGCGATCTACGCCGTCCTCGACCGGGTGGCGATGCCGTTCCTCTTGTTCGCGACCGCACCGATGTTCCTGCGGGGCGCACTCGAACGGCTCCTGTTCCTGCGCGGGCTCACGCTGCTCGGCGTCTACCTGACGATCACGGCGTTCCTCGAGACGGCCGGTCTGACCGGGCTGCTCTTCCCGCGGTACATCGCCGTCTTCGAGAACGTCCCGACCCTGAGCGACCAGGCGGCCCGCGCCGGCGGTCCGTTCGTCTCGGGCGAGGCCAACGGGATGGCGCTCGCGCTGTGTGCCGTCGCCGCGTTCCTGCTCGCCCGGCTCGACCGGCGCGCGTGGCGCGTCCTCGGGCTCGTCGTCGGCCCGCTCGCCGTCGCCGCCTCCGTGCTCTCCCTCACCCGATCGGTGTGGCTCGGCGTGGCGCTCGCGGCGATCGCCGTCGTCGCCACCCGCCGCGCGCTGTGGCAGTGGGTGCCGCTCATGGTGATCGCGGGGGCCCTGCTCGCCGTCGTCGGCCTGGCCGCCGTGCCCGACGTCGCCGACAACATCCTCGAGCGCGGATCCACCTCTCGCTCCCTCGACGACCGGCAGAACTCCAACGTCGCCGCCGTGCGCGCCATCGCCGACGACCCGGTCACCGGGGTCGGCTGGGCGCAGTTCGTCGAGGTGGGACCGGACTGGGTCCGGCAGGCCGAGGACTACCCCGTGACCACGGTCAACATCGAGGTCCACAACGTCCTCCTCAGCCGCGCCGCCGAGCTCGGCGTACCCGCGGCACTGCTGTTCATCGGCATCCTGCTGGCCGGTCCGGTGGCGGCCATCTGCCGCCGACGCCGCGACCCGGAGGCCGAGGACTGGCGCACCGCGACCATGGCCGCAGGGTTGATCTGGTTCGTCCCGGCGATGACGAGCCCCATCCCCTACCCCTTCCCGACCTTCGTCGTCTTCACCCTGGCGGGGTTGCTCTGGGCGTTCCCGTCGCGATCGCCGTCCACACCGCCACCGTCACCACCGCCCGCCTCGCCCGGCCAGGAGTGAGTCATGCCGCTCAAGGACTTCGCCCGCTCGCTGCGTGACGGGATCCTCCCCCGCGAACGCCTGCGTCGTGCCAACCCCGGCGCCTTCGTCGCCGGCACCGTCACCTTCGCCGGAGACGCGTCCAGGGCGCGCCTCGCCGCCGATGTCTCGGTGCTCGGGCCGACGGCGCTGTTCGTCACCGACGGCGGCGGGTTGAACGGCGCCCTGCTCGAGGTCGGGGAACGCACGTACATCGGGGAGTTCAACAACATCCGGTGCGCCGGCGCGCCCATCCGCATCGGGCGTCACTGCCTAGTCAGCCAGCACATCACGATCGTCGGGAGCAATCACGGCACCGCCCCGGGCACCCCGATCGTCGATCAGCCGTGGACCGGCGACGGGGTCGTCATCGGCGACGACGTGTGGATCGGCGCGGGTGCGGTGATCCTGCCGGGCGCACGCATCGGCGACGGCTGCGTGATCGCGGCGAACTCGACGGTCAAGGGCGAGATCCCGGCGGGGTCGATCGTCGCCGGATCCCCCGCCACGGTCCTCCGCCACCGCTGACCACCTGAAACAGCACGCGACGTCTGAGACAGCCGCGCACGCTCGGCCTGTCTCGTCGTCGCCTGCTGTTTGAGGTCAGCCGGGTTTGCCGTAGTCCTGGCCGATGACCTGGACGCGATCCCAGGGGAAGTTCTCGAGCTGCTTGTAGTGGGGGACGCCGCCGAGGATCTCCTCCCACGGGTCCGTGCCGGTCTGCTGCTTCCACGGTTGACCGCTCTCGGCCATGACGGCCACGGCACCGGCGGTGTCGACCACGACGAACCCGTGCTTCTGCGCCGCTCGCGCGATGGCCTTGCCGAGCGGGGTCATGTCCAGCGATTCGACGTCCACGGACGGGTCGAGCCGCAGTCGCGCCCCTTCGGGGATGGCGTCCGAAGAGGCGTCGGTGCCGTCGCTGCGCTGGGCTGGGTACCAGAACCGGTCCCACTGGGCCGGTGCGATGAGCGCCATCCCCATCGCGTGGTCGATCCGGCCGGCGCGGGCCTCCTCGATGGTGATCATCGAGCCGGTGGTCACCAGCCCCGAGGCGCTGACCCCGTACGGCGCCTCGAAGTACCCGGGCGACTGCGACACCTGGTCGATGCGTCCGCCCCAACACGCCGACCACCCGCCACCGCCGGTCTGCTTCATCACCCAGAACTCCCAGAGCTGGTCGGTCGACGGCGACCAGAGGGTGATCGTCGAGTCCGTTCCGACGGAGGTCTTCGCGCTCTCGGGGATCGGGACGTCGAGGAACTGCTTCTTGCCGTCCATGAGCCCCGGGGGCGTGTGGCCCTTCTGCTGGCAGTCGTCGAACTCGACGTCGACCCGCGGCGTCGATCCGTCGACGACGTACAGCACCGGGTTGTACTGCGTCGTGTTGAGCCCGGCGATGCCGCCGTAGTGCGGCTCGATCTGCGAGCGCAGGTTGCGGATCATCGCCTCGGAGTTCGAGTGGACCGGCGCGCCGGTGAGGTCGACGTCGAAGACGTCCTGCTCCCCGAACTGCGGGTAGGCGCCGAGCTGGCCGGCTGTGGGCTGCGGTGTCGGCTGCGGCGGCTCGGGCTCCGGATCGGGCGTGAGCAGCGTCGTCATCAGCGACAACACGAGGATGAGCACCAGCAGCGCCGCGCCGATGATGGTCCCTGCGCGCCGACGACTCGGCACGTCACGCGGCTCCTGCGCGCTCACGGACGTCCCGCCGCGGCCGTGGCCGGGATGCCGATGTAGGTCAGGCCCGGCTCGGTGTCGGTGGCCAGCACGGCGTTGGCGCCGACCTTGCACCCTTGCGCCACGTGCACCGGGCCGAGGATGGCCGCGCCGGCTCCGACCTCGACGTCGTCGCCGATGGTGGGGCCGGGACGCCCGTCGCGGACGCCGAGGGAGACGCGGTGGTACAGGGTGACGCCGCTGCCGATGCTGCAGGTGGAGTGGATCATGAGGCCGCGCCCCGCGTGGGGCAGCCGCAGCGCCGGCCCGAACCACACCATCGTGGGGATCTCGGCGCCCATGAGTCCCCGCAGCCAGACCGCGTCGGCGACTCCGACGACCCGGCGCAGCACGAAGGCCGCCGGCCCCTTGCAGCGGTAGAGCACCTGACCGGCGCGCAGCACGGCCAGGGTGATCCGCCACCAGGGGTAGGGGTTACGCGGCAGGTCGCCGGCGAGCAACGCCCGGTACTGACTCCATCCCTGCGCCAGGGTCCAAGCCCGGCGCCCGGGATCGGTGCGGGCGGGGTTCATGACGTACGAGCCGTGCGGAGGGGACGTGAGAAGGCCTGGGACAACACGCGTCTCAGTCTAGGGGCGGAGGTGGACGCACCCAACCGCCACTAGGCTGGCGGCGAACCTCCCTGGAAGGAGCCACACGTCGTGAACGAGTCCTCCCGCGCCACCGGTCATGACCTCGACGCCGCGGTGATCGTGCCCGCGTACAACGAGGAACGCGTCATCGACCGGTGCCTGCAGGTCCTGCACCCGTACACCCGTCCCGGCTCCTCCCCCGCATCGAGGTCGTGGTCGCCGCCAACGGCTGCCACGACCGCACCGCCGAGATCGCGCGCGGCTACGACGGGGTCATCGTGCTGGACATCCCCACCGGCTCGAAGTCCCTCGCGCTCAACGAGGGCGACGAGGCCGCCACGGCCCACCCGCGCATCTACCTCGACGCCGACATCGAGATGTCCGCCGACGCGGTGCCGGCCCTGGTGCGGGTGCTGTCGGTGCCCGAGGCCGTCGTCGCGGCGCCGCAGATCCGGTTCGACCTCGACCGGTCCTCGGCGCCGGTCAAGGCGTTCTACCGGGTGTTCACCGAACTCCCCTACGTCAAGGACGGACTCGTCGGGCTCGGGGTGTACGGCCTCTCCCGCGCGGGCCGGGAGCGGTTCGACCACTTTCCCGACCTCGTCGCCGACGACCTCTACGTCCAGCGCCTGTTCACCCACGACGAGCGCGCGATCACCGGCGGGACGTTCACCGTGTCGGCGCCGCGCACCCTGCGCAGCCTGCTGGCCGTGCGCGTGCGCGTGGCCAAGGGCAACGCCGGGCTCGCGGCGCACAGCGTCGAGGACCGGTTCTCAGCCACCACCTCCTCCACCGGACGCGCGCTGCTCGACCTCCTCCGCCGCAACCCCCGGTCGCTGCCCGACGTCGCCGTCTACCTCGGCGTCACCCTCTTGGCCCGCGCCCGCGCCTCCCGCCAGGGCCGCGCCGCCACCACCTGGGAGCGGGACGACTCCACCCGGAGCTGACCGCCCACGCCATCGCATCGACGCACGAGGAGATCGGCATGACCGTCGCCTACCTGACGAGCCAGTACCCCGCCCTGTCGCACACCTTCATCGAACGCGAGGTGCGGGCGGTCCGCGCGGCGGGCGTGGACGTGGCCACCTTCAGCGTGCGGCCCTGTCCCCCGGAGGATCTCAAGTCCGCGGCGATGCTCGAGGACGCGGAGACGACGCCGACCCTGCGGGGCTCGTCGCTCTCGACCTGGGCGGAGGCGCACGCGCGCCTGGCCCGCCGCAATCCGCGGGTCCTGGCCGCCGGACTCCGGCGCGCGCTCGCCTCCGGGCCGCGCACGCCCAAGGGCCGCACGTGGCAGTTGTTCTACCTCGCCGAGGCGGTGCTGCTCTACGAACGCCTGCGTGAGCGTGGGATCACCCACGTGCACGCCCACTTCGCCAACGTGGCCTGCGACGTCGCCCGCCTCGTCACCCACCTCGGCCGCACCGAGGACGGGCCGGACTCGGACTGGCGGTGGTCGTTCACCATGCACGGCCCCACGGAGTTCGAGGCCGTCGACGCCTTCGACCTCCCGGCCAAGGTGCGCTCGGCCGACGGGGTCTCGTGCATCTCCGACTTCTGCCGCAGCCAGCTCATGCGCTTCGTCGAGCCCGAGCACTGGGGCAAGCTCGACGTCGTGCGGATGAGCGTCGACGCCGGCCGCTACCACCCGACGCCGCAGACGGGCGACGCCGCCGCGGCTCCCGAGAGCCCGGATCGACCACTGCGGCTGCTCTACGTGGGTCGCCTCGTGCCGGAGAAGGGCTCCCCGTCCTCCTCGACGCGCTGCGGCGCCTGGCGGACGCAGGGGTGCCCACCCACACGCGCATCGTCGGCGCTGGGCACCTGCACGACAGCCTCGCTGCGACCATCGCCGAGACCGGACTCACCTCCCAGGTCGAGCTCGTCGGTCCCGTGGGTCAGGACCACCTGCCCGACCTCTACCGCGACAGCGACGTGTTCGTGCTCCCCAGCTTCTCCGAGGGTCTGCCGGTCGTCCTCATGGAGGCCATGGCCACCGGCATCCCCGTCGTCACGACGCAGATCGCCGCCGTCACCGAGATGGTGACCGACGGCGTGCACGGCAGGGTCGTGCCGCCCGGGCGCGCCGACTTGCTGGCGGACGCCCTGACCGACCTCGCACGCGACCCGGCCCGGCGCATCGAGATGGGCCGGGCCGGGCGCGAGACCGTGCTCGCGGAGTTCGTGCCGGAGGTGACCGGGCCGGCGATGGCCCGGTTCCTCACCGGCCTCAGGGCTTCCCGTAGTCGATCGGCATGACCTCCACGCGGTCCCAGGGGAACTTCGAGAGCGCGTCGTAGGACGGGCCACCGAGCAGGATCTCCCACGGGTTGAGGCCGGTGCGGCGCTCGTCGGGGCGACCGGACTCGGTCGCGATCGACACCGTGCCGCCCAGGTCGGAGACGATGAAGCCGTACTTCTGCGCCGCCCGCGCCACGGCCTCACCGAACGGCGTCAGGCCGAGGGTGCGCACGTCGAGCGAGGGGTCCAGGCGCAGCCGCTGACCCTCGACGAGGATGTCGTCGCCCTCGCTGCGGCCGTCGGTGCGGTTGGCGGGGTGGCTGAACAGCAGCGCCTTGGCCTCGGTGACCGTGAGGTAGAGGGCGTGGTCGATCTCGCCGCGCGCGGCCTCCTGGATGCTGACGACCCCGCCGGCCATGACCAGGCCGGAGGCGGACACACCGAACGGCTCGGGAAAGGTGCCGTCGGAGGTCGAGACGTCGTCGACGCGACCGCCCCAGCAGGACTCCCAGCCGCCGGTCGCGGTGCGGCGCATGACCCAGAACTCCCACAGCTGATCGGTGCTCGGGTCGTAGATGCCCATCTGGGAGTCGGTGCCGGTGGCGGGCACGGCGCCGTTGGGGATCGGGACGTCGACGAAGTACTGCGGGCCGTCGAACAGGCCGTTCGGCGTCCAGCCCTTGTTCTGGCAGTCGTAGAAGGCCACGGTGTGACGCGGGGTGCTCGGGGTGGCGGTGTAGAACGCCGAGTTGTACTGATACGCATTGACGGCGGCGTTGAATCCCCACTCACCGGCGATGGCGGCGCGCAGGCGGGTCATGATGGCCGACGACCCCTCGACGACCGGGGCGTTGGTGAGGTCCTGGTGGAAGACGCTCGTCGAGCCCAGCGGGATGAGCGAGGCCGAGGGAAGGCTCGTCGCCGCGGCCGGGTCGGTAGAGGTGACCTCGATCCCCGCGACCATGGGCTGGTCGGTGAGGCTGACGAAGTCGAGGGTGAGCATGCCGTCGTCGACCCGCGTGTCGAACACGACGTCGTGGGCGGTCGCCGGGCCCGCCGCCGCGACGGCGTCGACACCACTGGCCACCACGCGACCCTCGGCGCGGACGTCGACGACGCGCTTGCCGGGCTCGGTCCAGTACCCCTCGGCGAAGAGCAGGCGCACGCGGTAGGTGGCGGTCGCCGGCACCGGCACGAGCATCCCCTTCATCCCGTAGGCGTTGTACTGGTACAGGTTGTCGTCCTCGGTCCCCGCGACCTCCTTGCCGACCAGGCGCGTGTTGAGCTTCGAGGACCCGAAGCCCGGGCCACGGCGCTTCCACGTGTGACCGGCCGCGTCGACGAGCTCGGTCGAGGCCGCGGTCATGCGGTAGGCGAAGGTCTGCACCTCCTTGGGCGGCACCGGCTCGTCGGGCACCTGGGTCACCTCGATGGCCGTGATCAGCGCGTGGTCGACCTTGGAGTCGAACCGCAGGTCGAGCGCGCCGTCGGTGACGGCGACCACGAACTGCACGTCGAAGGCCGCGCCCTTGCCCACCGACCGGAAGATGTCGATGTCCTTGGCCGCCGGCAGGTTCTCGGCATACACGTCGAACACGCGCTTGCCGGGGGCGGTCCAGTACCCCTCGGCCATGAGCAGGCGCACCGAGTACGAGCCGGCCTGCGGCACGGCCAGGCGGTAGCCCTTCACCGCGAAGGCCCCGACCTGGTACAGCTCTTTGCGGTCGGTGCCGATGATGTCGGCGTTCTGCAGCGCCAGCGTCGACTTGTCACTGCCCAGGGACCACGAACGGGCGTCCCAGCGGGTACCCGTGGAGTCCGTGAAGGGCATCCACCGCGCGGTCATCCGGGACACGAACGGGGCGCCGGCCGCCGATGCGATGGTCAACGGGGTGAGCATCGCGGCGAGCAGGACGGTGAGGGTCCCCAGGATGAGCAGCCGCAGGCGGGCGCTGCGCCGCGAGGAGTGGGCGGGCGAGGCGTGGAACGGGCCTGGGCGGCCCGGCGGAGTGGTCGAAGGCATGGCGAGTTCTCGTTTCGTGGCAGGTGGGAGCGTCGGGACGACGCGGGGATGCGCGGCACATCAGGAGGCAGGTGCCTGCGCGCAGGGCAGGTGTTCCACGTGGGTGGGCGCGAGGGCAGGTGGACGCGCCCGCAGGCGCCGTGGTCCGCGGGAGGCTGAGCTCCCGCGGACCACGGGGTGAGGTCGACGGAGGTCGGAGGTCGGAGGTCGACCGATGACGGGCCGTGTCAGCGACGCGGTTTGCCGTAGTCCTTCGGCAGGACCTGGATGTGCTCCCAGGGGAAGCCCTGCATCGCCTGGTAGTCGGGACCGGCGAGCATGCCGTCCCACGGGTTCACGCCCGTGCGGGCCTTCTCGGCGTTGCCGGACTCGGTGACCACGGCCACCGCACCGGCGCGGTCGGTGACGACGAAGCCGTACTTCTGCGCGGCCTCGGCGATCATGCGCGCCACCGGGGTCATCGCGATGCGCGACAGGTCGAGGGTGGGGTCCAGACGGATCCGCTGGCCCTCCATGAGGGCGTTCGGGTCGGCGGAGTGACCGTCGGTCCGGTTGGCCGGCCAGGAGAAGTTGGCCCACTTGGCCGGTTCGATGATCGCGAGGTACATCGCGTGATCGATGCGTCCGCGCCGGAACTCGTCGATGGAGATGACGCCGGGAGTCATGGCCAGCCCGGCGGCGGTGGCGCCGTAGGGAGCCGGGAAGATGCCCTGGTTCTTCGACACGTCGTCGATGCGGCCTCCCCAGCACGCCCGCCACGAGCCGTCCGCCGACTTCTCGGTGACCCAGAAGTCCCAGAGCTTGTCGGCGCTGCGGTCGTAGATCGTCAGCTGCTTGTCGGTGCCGGTCGCCGGCACCGCGTGGGGCGGGATCGGCACGTCGACGAAGTGCTTGGCGCCGTCGTAGAGACCGCCGGGGACGTGCCCCTTGCGCTGGCAGTCGTAGAAGTTGACACGCACCTTGCGCTGGGTGGCCGGCACCTCGTAGAAGGAGTTGTTGTACCGGTACGCGTTGAACGCCGCGATGCCGCCCCAGTTGTCCGTCACCTGCCGCAGCAGGTGGGCGGACGCCTCCTTCGAGTTGGTGGCGAGCGGCGCCTTGCTGATGTCGGAGTGGTAGAAGCTGTCCTTCGACACCGCGACCTTGGGCTGCGGGGCCGCGGGCTTGGCCACGGGCGCCGTCGAGACGACCTCGATGGCCGACACGATCGCCGTGTCCGTCTTCGCGACGAACTCGATGTCCAGGCGTCCGTCGGACACCGGGACGGTGAACGTCACGTCATGAGCCGCGTGCTTGCCGACCGCCTTGACGATGTCGATGCCGCCGCGCATCAGACGCCCTTCGGCGCGCACGTCGAACACGCGCTGACCGGGAGCGGAGAAGTAGCTCTCGGCGAACAGCATCCGGACCTTGTAGGTGGCCTTGGCCGGGACCTCGACGCGATGCCACCGGACTCCCGGCGCCGTCTTGCGGTACAGCACGTCGTCGCTCGTGCGGGCGATGTCGACGCCGGCATCGATCGTGCTCGACCTCCACGAGCCGAGGGTCGCCGGTCGCCTGGTCCACGTGCGTCCCGCGCGATCGGTGACGTCGGCGGGGCCGGCGACCACGCGCGAGGTGAAGACGGCCTTGGCCGGAGCCGGAGCCTTCTTCGCCGGGGCCTTCTTGGGGGCAGGCTTCTTGGTGGCCGGAGCCTTCTTGACGACCTTCTTGACGACCTTCTTGGGGGGCGTCTTCTTGGCAGGCGTCTTCTTGGTGGACTTCTTGACGACCTTCTTGGCCGGCTTTGTGGCAGCCGACACCGAGACGGTCCCCACCGTCGAGCGGGGAGCGGCTTCGGCGATGACGGCACCGGAGACGAAAACGGGCAGGACAGCAAGGCCGCACGTGAGTGCGGTGAGACGACGAGACATCGTGGCAGAGAGCCTTCCTTGGCGGGTACGAACTACCGCGTCTTCCTAGGCGGCACCATCCCCATCGGCACGTCAGGCGCGTCGCCTGAGTCCCGTCCTCACCTCGTCGTATACGTCGGTCAGGAGACGGCAGCCTCCGACGCGGGCGGCAGGAGCCCGGGCAGGATGTCGCTCAACGTCACGACACCGATCTGCTCGGCTCCCTGACGCACCACGGCGAGCTGACGACGCCCCTCCCGCATGGCGGCGAACGCCTCGTGCAGCGGGGTCGTGGCCTCCAACTCGAGGACCGGCTGGGCGACGGCCGTCACCGGTGTGGACAGCGGCGCCTCACCGAGGGTGTCCCGCACATGCACCACGCCCGTCACGAGGTCGCCGTCACGCACGAGGATGCGCCGGTGCCCGCTGCGGCGGGCCTCCTGCTGGACGTCGCCGAAGTCGGCGCCGGCATCGACCGACGTCAGTCCTCGCCCGGGCGAGACGAGCTCGGTCAGCGTCCGTTCGCGCAGGTCCAGGGCGTGCTCGATCGTGGCGCGGTAGCCGGCGTCCAGGGTGCCCGCCTGCGCGGAGTGCTCGACGAGCTGCCGCAGGCCGGCGACGTCCTGACCCCCGGCGAGCTCGTCCACCGGCGTGGTGCCCAGACGCGCGACGATGACGTTGGCCGTGTGGTTCAACACGCGTAGCAACGGGCGCGCCACGAGCATGAAGCCGCGCATGGGCAGGGACAGCATGACCGCCGACTTCTCCGGGTGGGCGATCGCCCAGGACTTCGGCGCCATCTCACCGATGACCAGGTGCAGGAAGGTCACGATCACGAGGGCGAGCACGAACGCCACCACGTCGGACACGGCCGCGGGCAGACCCGTCGAGACGAGCAACGGTGTGAGCGCGTGGTGCACGGCCGGTTTGGTGACGGCACCCAGGGCCAGCGTGCACAGGGTGATGCCGAGCTGCGACCCGGCCAGCAGCAGGCTGAGCTCCGAGGCGTTGCGCAGCGCCGCACGCGCCGCCGGGGACGTGGCGGCGAGATCCTCGAGCCGATGCCGCTTGGCGGCGATGAGGGCGAACTCGATGGCGACGAAGAACGCACTGGCGACGATGAGACCGATCGTCACGAGCGTCACGGTGGTCCCGTTCATCGGCCCTCCTCGTCGTCACGCCGGTCGGCGACGACGTCGTCACCCGGTGGCTCGTCGAGGGTCAGGCGGACCCGGGAGGGCACGTGGTTGTCCACGTCGAGCACCTGGATGTAGAGCATGCGCGGGTCGGGCGTCTCGTCGAGCACGAGGTCGGCAGGGTCCATCGGCAGCTCCACCGCGATGGTCTCCCCTCCCCCGGCAACCCGCCGTGGGTGTCCAGCGCGAGTCCCGAGACCGTCTCGTAGTCGCCCTCGGGCAGATCGACGTCGAGGGCGCGTTCGACCTCGTCGACGTGCACGTCGCCGGCCATGACCCACACGCCGTCGTCCGGACGCGGCTCGTAGTCAGGCTCGTCCGGGTCGTGCTCGTCGGTGAGTTCGCCGACGACCTCCTCGGCGAGGTCCTCGACGGTGAGGATGCCGGCGAACCCGCCGTACTCGTCGATGACACAGGCGAGTTCCTGGTCGTTCTCCTGCAGGCGGTGCAACGCGTCCGGAAGGGTCATGAAGGGGGTGAGGATGAGCGCCGGCTCGAGGATCTGCGTGACCGGCGTGAGCGAGTCCGCCGGCTCGTCGAGCACGGCGGCCAGGTCGACGACACCGATGACGTCCTCGTCCTCGTTCAGCACCGGATAGCGGGTGTGGCCGGTGGCCATCTCGTGCCGTACCTCGGCCACGGTGAGGGTGTCGCGCAGGGTGTCGACCCTGGACCGCGGAACCATGGCGTGCTCGACGGGACGTTCGGGAAAGTCGAGGATGCGGTCGAGCAGCGTGGACAGCTCCGGCGACAGATCACCGCTGGCGCGGGACTCGGCCACCACGTGTTCGAGGTCGCGGGCCGTCGCCGCGTGCTCGACGTCGTGCACGGGTTCGATCCGCAGCAGGCGCAGGAACCCCTCGGCCGCCTTGTCGAAGACCCAGATGACCGGGCCGAGGACCGCCAGATAGATGCGCGTGGACCGCGACAGCCACCGCGCGACCCGATCGGCCTCCGCGATGGCGTAGTTCTTGGGCACCAGCTCGCCGAACAGCATCTGGACCAGGGTCGAGAACGCGAGGGCGAGGACACCGCCGAGGGTCACGGCCAGCGCCGTCGACATCGACCCCCCGGCCAACTGCGCGAACGCCTGACCGATGAGGGGCTCGGCGACGTATCCGACGAGCAGACCGGTCACGGTGATCCCGAGCTGCGCACCCGACAGCATGAACGAGGTCCGCTTGGTGATGGCCAGCGTGCGTTCTGCGGCCGCGTCACCCTGGCGGGCGCGACTCGCGAGCCGGGAGCGGTCCACGGCCATGTAGGCGAACTCCTGCGCCACGAAGTAGCCGGTCGCGGCCGTGATGAGCAGCACGACGACGACGCCGACGAGCAGTGAGACGACGGGGGTCATGCCGACGTGTCACCCGCCTTCGACGAACGCGGGCAGATCACGGGAGAACCCGGGCGCCGATGCGCCGGAGCGGTGCGGGGCGAGATCCGTCTACAGGGGTCTGATGGGTCAGGCGGGATGAACACGGGGCCTCTCGGGTCGTCCGACGATGTCGTGGTGAACGTGGCGGCGGGACGCGGAGTTCCCGCCGCCGATCCGGCCGAGAATCGGATGCCGATCCTCGCCACAGCAGGGTACGACGCCGCCCGCGCTCCTCAGCGCACGCGACGCGCCCGGCGCCACTTCAGCCAGGCCGGAGGCGCCTGGACCAGGTACCGGCGGGCGAGGCGCGTGGGCTCCTGCGCCAGGCGGTAGGCCCATTCGAGTCCCCGCTCCTGCACCCACTCCGGCGCCCGCGAGACCTTGCCCGCGAGGAAGTCCGCCGACGCGCCGAACGCCAACAACAGTCGCGCACCCGTCGCGTCGCCGTAGTGGTGGATCCAGATCTCCTGCCGGGGCTTGCCCAACGCCACGTTGAGCACGTCGACCCCGGCCAGCCTGATCTCCTCGGCGAGTTGCTCCGAGCCCTCCACCGAGTCCACCTGGTCACGCTCCGGCGCCCAGAACTTCGCCGGCGGCAATCCCGGGTAGCGCTCCGCCAGCACCGGACGCAGGTTCTCGTGGGATTCGGGTGTGCCCCCGAGGAACCCGACGATCAGCTTCTGCTCCTCGGCCAGCGCCAGGATGTCCGGCAACAGGTCGGCGCCCGTGAGCCGCGGCCACTCGAGGTTCGTCGCCCGCGAGGCCCGGCCCGCGATCGGCGCACCGTCGGCGAGCATGATCCAGTCGACGCCGCTCTCCTCGGGCTGGTTCTCCAACTCGATGCGCCCCTCACCGAAGTGGTGCAGATGATCGAGGTTGATCGACCCGATCGCCACCGCCGGCTCGGCCTCCGGCGCCTGGGTGACGGTCTCACGCAGGTGGTTCAGCAGCGGATCCGCCTCCCAGTGCTCGACCTGGACACCGGCAGCCTTGACCGCGGGACGCCTACGACGGACGGCGAGACGCCGGGAACGCTCATGCGGTCGGCGGGCGAAGGACATCGGGGACTCCTGAAGGGGTGGCTCGAGATCGTGTCGAGCACGACAACACTGGCGAGCTCCGGTCACCGCAGGGGTACGGGACCACGGTGATCCTTCCCAGAATACGGTGCCCGCACGCCCCGACGAACGCCCGCCCCGTGAAGACCCGGTGATACCAAGTGAATTCCCTGGTCAGGCGACACGCAGAAGGGCGGTCACCCCATGGGGATGACCGCCCTTTCGGCGCCGGTCGAGGCTACTTGTCGAGCCTCAACGCCTTCGTCACTTCTCCAGCTCCGCGGCCTGACGCTCGACATCGTCGAGACCACCGCACATGAAGAACGCCTGCTCGGGCACGTGGTCGTACTCGCCGTCGCAGATCTTGGTGAAGGCCTCGATGGTGTCCACGAGCGGCACCGTGGAGCCCTCGAGACCGGTGAACTGCTTGGCCACGTAGGTGTTCTGGGACAGGAAGCGCTGGATGCGACGCGCGCGGTTGACGAGGATCTTGTCCTCTTCGGACAACTCGTCGATACCGAGGATCGCGATGATGTCCTGCAGTTCCTTGTTGCGCTGCAGGATCCCCTTGACGCGCACGGCCGTGTCGTAGTGCTCACGGCTGATGTAGCGCGGGTCGAGGATGCGGCTCGTGGAGGTCAAGGGGTCCACCGCGGGGTAGATACCCAGCGAGGCGATCTCACGGCTGAGCTCGGTCGTCGCGTCGAGGTGGGCGAAGGTCGTCGCCGGGGCCGGGTCGGTGTAGTCGTCGGCCGGCACGTAGATCGCCTGCATCGAGGTGATCGAGTGACCACGCGTGGAGGTGATGCGCTCCTGCAGAACGCCCATCTCGTCGGCCAGGGTCGGCTGGTAACCCACCGCGGACGGCATGCGGCCGAGCAGCGTCGACACCTCCGAACCCGCCTGGGTGAACCGGAAGATGTTGTCGATGAACAGCAGCACGTCCTGCTTCTGCACGTCGCGGAAGTACTCCGCCATCGTCAGCGCCGACAGGGCCACGCGAAGTCGGGTGCCCGGCGGCTCGTCCATCTGACCGAAGACCAGCGCGGTCTGGCCGAGGACGCCGGCCTCCTCCATCTCGACGATGAGGTCGTTGCCCTCACGGGTGCGCTCGCCGACACCGGCGAACACCGACACACCACCGTGGTCGCGGGCGACTCGCGCGATCATCTCCTGGATGAGCACGGTCTTGCCCACGCCGGCGCCGCCGAACAGGCCGATCTTTCCACCCTGCACGTACGGGGTGAGCAGGTCGATGACCTTGATGCCGGTCTCGAACATCGTCGTCTTGGACTCGAGCTGGTCGAACGCCGGCGACGGGCGATGGATGCCCCACCGCTCGTTGACCTCGAGGGTCTCCCCCGAGTGCGCCAGGTCGAGGCAGTCACCGGTCGCGTTGAAGACGTGACCGAGCGTGACGTCGCCGACCGGCACCGTGATGGGGCCGCCCGTGTCGGTCACGGTCTGCCCGCGCACGAGACCGTCGGTGGGCTGCAGCGAGATCGCGCGGACCAGGTTGTCACCGATGTGCTGGGCGACCTCGAGGTTGATGCGCTTCTTCTCGCCACCCAGGGTCACCTCGGTGAAGAGGAGGTTGTACTGGTCGGGCATCGCGTCCGCGGGGAACTCGACGTCGACGACGGGACCGATGATGCGGCTGAGACGACCGGCGCCGGGCTGGGCCTGCGAAGCGGTCGTCGGCTCGACGAACGAAGTAGACATACGGTGCGTACTCCCTGCTCTCTCTTACTTGGAGTCCGCGAGGGCGTTGGCGCCGCCCACGATCTCGCTGATCTCTTGGGTGATCTCGGCCTGGCGCGCCTCGTTGGCCAGCCGGGTGTAGGTCTTGATGAGGTCGTCGGCGTTGTCCGTCGCGGACTTCATCGCGCGCTGACGTGCCGCGAGCTCGGAGGCCGCCGCCTGGAGGAGGCAGTTGTAGATCCGGTGCGAGACGTACTGCGGCAGGATCGCGTCCAGCACCTCCTCGGGGCTGGGCTCGAACTCGTACAGCGGCATCGGCCCGTGGGCGTCGCCGGAGTCCTTGGCGTCACCGGTGGCGTCCGCGGCGTCGACCACCTTGATGGGCAGCAGACGGAGGTTCTGCGGCTCCTGGGTCACCATCGTCTTGAACTTGGTGTAGACGACGTGGACCTCGTCGACGCCGGAGCCGTCCTCCTCCTGATCGAGGAACGCGCCCAGGACGGCGTCGCTGATCTCCTTGGCCATCTCGTACGGCGGGGCGTCGGTCGACTCCTCCCAGGAGTCGGCGAAGTCACGCTTGCGGAAGGAGTAGTAGCGGATCGCCTTGCGACCCACCAGGAGCGGGACGACCTCCTTGCCCTCCTCGCGCAGCCGCTCGATGAGCCGCTCGCTCTCCTTGAGCACCGAGGACGCGTACGCGCCGGCGAGACCGCGGTTGCTCGTCATGATGACGACGGCCGCGCGACGCGGGTTCTCGGCCTCGGTGAGGATGGGGTGCTCGATGTCGGCATGCGACGCGACGGCCGAGAGCGCCCGGGTGAGGGCCGTCGAGTACGGCGAGGTCTGGTCGACCCGCTGCCTCGCCTTGACGACCCGCGAGGCCGCCATGAGCTCCATCGCTCGGGTGATCTTCTTGATCGCGCTGACGGAGCGGATGCGCTGCCGGTAGACCCGGATCTGCGCTCCCATAGCTTTCCGCCTCTCCTCGTTCTCGTCTGGCTCTCGGTGTGGTGCTGCCGGCGACGATCCGCCGTCCTCCGTCGGGGTCGACCGGGCCGGGGATGCCGGTCCGGTCGGCCCCTATGTCGCGTCAGCGACGACGGACGATCTGCTCCTGGTCCATCTCGTCGTCCTCGGCCGCGCCGTTGTCCTCGTCCGGACCGGGGCTGATGCCGCCGTCACCGGAGCGGAAGGTGCGCTTGAAGGACTCCATGGCCTCCTCCATCGCGTTCTTCGTCTCGTCCTCGAGCTTCTTGCTCTCGCGGATCGCGTCGAGGATGCCGCTGTGGCTGCGGCGCACCTCGTCGAGGAACTCGGCCTCGAAACGCCTGACGTCGGAGACCTCCACGTCGTCGAGCTTGCCGGTGGTGCCGGCCCACACCGCCACGACCTGCTCCTCCACCGGCAGCGGGGAGGACTGCGGCTGCTTGAGCAGTTCGACCAGGCGTGCACCGCGGGCGAGCTGGGCCCGCGAGGCGGCGTCGAGGTCGGAGGCGAACATGGCGAAGGCCTCCATAGCGCGGAACTGCGCGAGGTCGAGCTTCAACCGGCCGGAGACCTCCTTCATCGCCTTGATCTGCGCCGAACCACCGACACGGGAGACCGACACACCCACGTCGATCGCCGGGCGGACGTTGGAGTTGAACAGGTCGGCCTGCAGGTAGATCTGGCCGTCGGTGATCGAGATGACGTTGGTCGGGATGTACGCCGACACGTCACCGGCCTTGGTCTCGATGATCGGCAGACCGGTCATCGAGCCGTGGCCCATGTCGTCGGACAGCTTGGCGCAACGCTCGAGCAGGCGGCTGTGCAGGTAGAACACGTCACCCGGGTAGGCCTCGCGGCCCGGCGGGCGGCGCAGCAGCAGCGACACGGCGCGGTAGGCCTCGGCCTGCTTGGACAGGTCGTCGAAGACGATGAGGACGTGCTTGCCCTGGTACATCCAGTGCTGGCCGATGGCCGAGCCGGTGTAGGGCGCGAGGTACTTGAAGCCGGCGGCGTCGGAGGCCGGGGCCGCGACGATCGTCGTGTACTCCATGGCGCCGGCCTCTTCGAGGGTGCCGCGCACGGAGGCGATGGTCGAACCCTTCTGACCGATCGCCACGTAGATGCAGCGCACCTGCTTGTCCGGGTCGCCGGACTCCCAGTTCTGCCGCTGGTTGAGGATCGTGTCGACCGCGACGGTGGTCTTGCCCGTCTGGCGGTCACCGATGATGAGCTGACGCTGGCCACGGCCGATCGGGATCATCGAGTCGACGGCCTTGATGCCGGTCTGCATCGGCTCGTGGACCGACTTGCGGGCCATGACGTTGGGGGCCTGGAGCTCGAGCTCACGCACCCCTTCGCTCTTGATCTCGCCCAGGCCGTCGATCGGCTGACCGAGGGGGTTGACCACGCGACCCATGAAGGCGTCGCCGACGGGGACCGAGAGGACCTCGCCTGTGCGCTTGACCGTCTGGCCCTCCTCGATACCGGCGAAGTCGCCGAGGACGATGACGCCGATCTCGTGCACGTCGAGGTTGAGCGCGAGGCCGAGGGTGCCGTCCTCGAACTCCAGCAGTTCGTTCGCCATGGCCGAGGAAGCCCCTCGACGTGGGCGATGCCGTCGCCGGCATCGGTGACCCGGCCGACCTCTTCACGGGTGGCCGCGTCGGGCTCGTAGGACTGAACGAAGGAGTCCAGTGCGTCCCGGATCTCCTCCGGACGGATCGTAAGCTCCGCCATCGTCTGTCTCTCTCCTGTCAGCTCCTCCGGCGGGGGCCGGGTGAGAAGCGGTCAACTGCTGGGTCTGTCTTGGGGACGGCGGTGTCGGAACCGCCGCCGGGGGTGGGCGAAGCCGTCAGGCGGTGCCCATGGAACGGCGGACGTCCTCGAGGCGGCGCCGCACGGTGCCGTCGATGACCTCATCGCCGATGCGGACACGGAGCCCACCGAGCACGTCGGGGTCGACGACCACGGTGACGAACACGTTGCGTCCGTAGAGCTTGGTCAGACCCGCCGCCAGCCGGTCGCGCTGACCGGCGTCGAGCTCGACCGCGCTGGTGACGATGGCCGTGATCTGCTCCCGACGCTTGGCCGCGATCTTCAACTGCGCCCAGATGGCCGCCGAGTACTTGCGACCGCGCGGGTGCAGAACGGGACGCTGGGCCAGCCAGACGGTGTCGGGCAGGGCCCGACCGGCGAGCAGGTCGACGACCAGTTGCGCCCGACGCTGCGGGTCGACCTCGCGCCGCGAGATCGCCGTGGACAGCTCGTGGTCGGCCGCGACGAGTCGCTCGAACCGGAACAGCTCGTCCTCGACCTGGTCGAGGACCCCGTCCTTCTCCGCAGCGGCGAGGACGGCGTCCACACCCAGGCGCTCGAGGGCGTCGACCATGTCACGGTCGGTGCGCCAGCGTCCGGAGGCCACGGTCTCGAGCACCCTCACGGCCTGCGGGGACACCCGCGAGTCGAAGAGCGTCCGCACCATGGCCCGCTTGGGCCCCGCGTCGCGTGAAGGGTCGGCCAGCGAGCGACGCAACTTGGCGTTGCCGTCGACGGCCTCACCGATGGCGAACAGCTCACCCGCGAGGTTGCGGGCGTCGACGTCCGGGAGGACCTCGGCGAGCACCTCATCGGCGGCGACCCAGGATCCGCGCGAGGGGCCTTCCATCAACGCTCGCCCCCTCGGTGCCCGCGAGGGACTCCCGACGCACCTCTCCGGCCTCGAGCTCGGAGAGGAACCGCTCGACGATGCCCTTCTGACGGGCCTCGTCGTGCAGGGACTCCCCGACGATGCGGCTCGCGAGGTCGGTCGACAGGCGACCCATCTCGCCGCGCAGACTCGACATGGCCTGCTGACGCTCGGCCTCGATCTGCTTGTGCGCCGACTCGGTGATGCGTGCGGCCTCGGACTGTGCCTCGCCGCGCATCTCCGCGATGATGCTCGCACCCTGCTCGCGCGCTTCCTCTCGGATGTGCGCGGCCTCGGTGCGGGCCTCGGTCAGCGCCTGCTCGTACTGGCGCTTCGTGGACTCCGCCTCGGCCAGCGCTCGCTCCGCCCGAGACATGTCGCCCTCGATCGCCTCGGCGCGGGCCTCGTAGGCACGCTCGAGGTTGGGCACGACCTTCTTCCACACGAACGCGAGCAGCAGGAGGAAGATGATGAGGCCGAAGATCCACTCACCGGTGTGAGGGAGGATCGGCATTCCTTGGCCGTCGTTACCACCCCCGCCACCCACGGCGGGGGCGAGAGCGACGACGTGCGTCGGGCTGAGGTGCACTGGGTTCTCCTAGTACCGGGCCGGTCCGGCACCACTGAGGTGGCGCCGGGGTTCTCGTTGAGTACCGGAACTGGCCGGTCAGTTGAAGATGAAGACGAGGACGAAGCCCAGGATGGCGAGCGCCTCGGCCACGGCGAAGCCGAGGATGGCCTGCGGCTGGAGGACGCTGCGGGCCTCGGGCTGACGCGCGATGCCGTTGATGAGGGCCGCGAAGATCAGGCCGATGGCGATGGCCGGGCCGAGCGTGGAGATGCCGTAGCCGACGACGGACAGGGAGCCGGTCATGGTGATGGGTTCCTTTTCGTTGGTCGTTCCCGGGAGCGGCGCCCCCGGCGAGCGGGTTGTGAAGTTGTGGTCGGAAAAGATCAGTGGTCGTCCGCGACGGCGGTACCGATGTAGGAGGCCGTGAGCAGCGTGAACACGTAGGCCTGCAGGGTCTGGATCAGCATTTCGAAGACGGTCATCAGCGCGGCACCGCCGAAGGAGGCGACACCCGCGAGTTTGACGAACCCGTCACCGTGGAGGAGCAGGTACTCACCGCCCAGGATGAACAACACCAGCACCATGTGACCCGCGAGCATGTTTCCGAAGAGACGGAGGGTGAGCGTCAGCGGGCGGGTGATGAAGTAGGTGATGAACTCCACCAGGAAGACGAACGGCGCGATGAAGCCGGGCAGACCCGGGGGGATCATGTGCTTGAAGTAGCCCACGAGGCCGTGCTTCTGCAGACCGACCCAGTGGTAGACGAGGTAGACGACCATCACGAGGGCGATCGCGAAACCGATGCGCGCGAACGGCGGGTTCTGGAAGAACGGGATGACGCCCATGAGGTTGTTCAGCAGGATGAACGTGAACAACGTGAACAGCAGCGGCGTGAAGCGCCGGAAGTGGGCGCTGCCGATCATGTCGCGGCCGATGGAGTTGCGGACGAAGTCGTAGAGCTGCTCGACGTACCACTGCCGCTTGGTCGGCACGACGGCCGCGTTCCTGGTGGTCCACCACAGCAGGCCGGCCACCGCGATCGCGCTGACGAGGTAGATGGCCATGGGCCGGGTGAAGGCGAACGCGCCACTACCGAAGAGAGGCAGCCAGAAGTCGTCCGGGGACGGCGGCGTGTAGCCACCCTCTCCACCGGCGGCGGTGACCCTTCCGCCGATTGCTGCCATCACCATCGTGGCGGTCACTGGCTCTCCTCGTGGGTTGTCGAAGCTGTCGGGGCGTGCTCGTGGCGGGATCCGCGCGAGGCGCCCGGAGCGAAGGACGATGTCGTCGTGCGGTCGTCGTCCCCACCGGCACCGTATCGAAGCCACACGATGTACAGGGACACGGCCAGGCCTACGAGGATGCCGACGGCGACGAGAACCTGTGTCCCGAGCCACCGGTCCAGACCATATCCGATCCCGCCGAAGGCGAGCGGCCCGGCGAGCAGGTAAGAAGTCACACCGACGGCCGCGTCGGTGTCGACGCTGTTGCCACGGCGGCCCTGATCGGCGCGGATCGGGGATGCGGACACGTGCGGGTTGCGGCTCATCGGGCGCCCCCGTGCAGGAGCTTCTCGGCGGGTCGCGACGTCGGCGCGGCGTCCTGCGTGGTGTCGGTCACAGAGGTCTCGCCGGGCATGGGGCCGGAGTAGACCAGGGTGCGGCGTCGCATGAGGACGAACACCTGCCCCGTCTGCCAGGCGATGACGCCGACGAGGGCACCTAGGGCGAAGGGGCGGCCCTGGAGTCCGGTGACGGAGGCGAGCACGTCGAGCAGTGCGAAGAGGACGAGCACCTGGGCGGCGTAGACCGCGAGGGCGCCGATCATCTGCATCGAGAGCGCGCTCGCGAGGACGAGGCGCAGGGCCGCGAGTCCGACGACGAAGAAGACGGTCGCCAGTGCCAGACCGAAGAGGGCGCTGAGGAGGGTGGCCGTTCCGCCGAGCCAGTAGGCGAGGCCGGCCACCACGGGGGCGCTCGCGAGGCACGGGAGCAGACCACCGACGAGAAGAGGTCGCCACTGCCCTGACGCGGCGTCGCGCGAAGGCGTGGCGTCGCTCGGCGAAAGGGGCTTCAGCGTGACCTACCTCGGTCGGAAGCGGGCGGGACAGGCGCGGCCTGCGGAAGACCGGCAGGGGGCCGCGGGCTAGGACCGGGACCAGCGACGTTCACCGTGAAGGGTGATCGCAGAGGTCTGGCGCCTTCGCGCAGGACGGCATGCCGAAACTATCACAGGCGTCCACGTCGGAGCCATTTCGGCAGTCGCGCGGTGAGGACCAGCGCCGCGACGACGCCGACGGCGATGACGAAGAGGGGCAGCGGTCCGGAGACGAAGGCGAAGGAGGTGGCGCCGAAGGCGATGATCGCCGCCCACAGGTAGAGCAGGAGCACGGCCCCGCGGTGGGAGTGGCCGAGTTGCATCATGCGGTGCTGGAGGTGTTGGGCGTCAGGGTGCCAGGGGCGCTGCCCGCGGCGGGTGCGGCGCACGACGGCGAGGGTCATGTCGAGCAGCGGGATCGACATGATCGCCAGCGGGAGCGCGATCGGCAGGACGATGGCGACCGTGGCGTTCGGCCCGGCCTGCACCGCGGGGTCGGCGCTGCCCATCATCGAGATCGTCGCCGCCGACAGCAGCAGACCGAGCAGCAGCGCGCCGGCGTCGCCCATGAAGAGGCGTGCCGGGTTGAAGTTGTGCGGCAGGAACCCCACGCAGCAGCCGAGCAGGGCCGCGGTGACGAACGTCGCCGTCGAGAACACGTTCGGCGGGTTGTACTGGAACGAGAGCTGATAGGCGTAGAGGAAGAACGCCAGCGAGGCGATCGCGACGATGCCGGCGGCCAGGCCGTCGAGGCCGTCGATGAAGTTCACGGCGTTGATCGTCACCACGACGATGACGATGGTGATCGCCATGAGGACGGGCGCCGGCAGCACGGTGACGCCGAACAGCGGCAGTGAGAGCAACTGCACACCCATGGCCGCCATGGCGCCGGCGGCGATGATCTGGCCGGCGAGCTTGGTGAGCCAGTCGAGTTCGCGGACGTCGTCGATGGCCCCGACCAGGGTGACGATCGCAGCGCCGATGGCGATGCCGAGGATCTCGGGCCCGTCGAAGATCTGCGAGAGGTGTTCCAGCCGGGTCGCGAGCGCCATGGCGGCGAGGAACCCGAAGAGCATGGCCACTCCCCGAGCCGCGGGACGGGCACGGTGTGCACGTCGCGCGCCCGCACGGCCGTCATCGCGCCGATCCGCACGGCGAGCGCACGCACCCCGGGAGTGAGGGCATACGTCACCGCGGCCGCGACGACGAAGACGAGCAGGTACTCGCGCATGGCTGGGGGCTCAGTCCTCCGTCGCAGGTCGACGGGTGGGGGCGGCGGGATCGACGGCGGTGGCGCCACCGGTGGCGTCGATGCCCTCGGCCGGATCCTCGGGATCCTGCTCAGGCTCGGCGATCGCCGCGAGGATGTCGGACTCCTCGATCGCGCCGCGGCGCAGGATGACCGGCGCGTCGCCGGTGCAGTCGACGATGGTCGAGGCCTCGCTGTCGCCGACGGGGCCGTCGTCGAGGTAGACCGTCACGCTCGCGCCGAGCTGGCTGGCGGCCTCGGTGATCGTGCGGGCGGGCGGCTCGCCGGTGCGGTTGGCGCTGGTCACGGCCATGGGGCCGGTCTCGGCGAGCACCGCGAGCGCGAGTTGCTGATCGGGCATGCGGACCGCGACGGTGCCGTTGGTCTCCCCGAGGTCCCACATGAGCGAGGCCTGGGCGCGCACGACGACCGTCAGGGCTCCGGGCCAGAACCGGCTGATGAGCCGGCGGGCGTACTCGGGGACGTCGACGGCGAGTCCGTCGATGGTGCGCGGGCTCGGCACGAGGACCGGGGGCGGCATCTCACGGCCGCGCCCCTTGGCCTCCAGGAGGGCGGCGACGGCCGCCTCGTCGAAGGCGTCGGCGCCGACTCCGTAGACGGTGTCGGTGGGGATGACGACGAGGCGACCGTCGCGGACGGCGTCGACCGCGGCCCGGATGCCCTTCTCGCGTCCGTCGTCGTCGCTCGTGCTGATGACGGGGCTCATGGTGGTGAGTCTATGAGCCGGGTGTGCGGATCGCCGTGCGCCGGGCGGCGACCGCGCGTGGCCGGCCGGTCAGGTCGGTGTGCGCCGCGACGTCCTGCCAGGCGTCATCGGCGCTCAGGAGGTCGGTCAGCGTCCCGGACTGGACGTCGGCGTGTTCCATGACGAGCAGGCCGCCGGGGACGAGCAGAGCCGCGGCCGCCGCGACGACGGCGCGCGGCACGTCGAGTCCGTCGCGGCCGCCGCCGTAGAGGGCCTCGTGCGGGTCGTGCCCGGCCACCTCGACGTCGATAGGCACGGCGTCGGGCGGGATGTACGGCGGGTTGCTGACGACGACGGCGACGCGTCCGCGCAGGTCGGCGAGGGTGTCGAGCCGGCCGGTGACGTCGTCGGCGTGGAGGGCGACCGGCAGACCCGTCTCCTCGATGTTGCGGCGCGTCCACACCAGGGCCGCCTCGGAGACCTCGACCGCGTGGACCTCGACGCCGGGCACCTCGTCGGCCAGCGCGAGCGCGATCGCTCCCGAGCCGGTGCACAGGTCGACCGCGACGAGGCGCTCACCGGCGTCACGGCGGGTCAGCTCCTCGATCGCGAGGCCGGCGACCACCTCGGTCTCGGGCCGGGGGACGAACACCCCCGGGCCGACGGCGAGGTCGAGTCGGCGGAACCCCGCGCGGCCGGTGAGGTGCTGCAGCGGCTCACGGGCGCAGCGGCGCTCCAGCAGCGCCGCGAACCGGGCGGCGAGGTCGACCGGCAGCCCGTGGCCGAGGACGATCCGCCGTTCGAGCTCACCGACCTCGACCTCGAGCACGAACGCGAGCAGCGCGCAGGCGTCGACGCGCGGCGTGGCCACCCCGGCGGTGCTCAGGCGCGCGGTGGCCTGCCGCACGACCTCGCGCAGGTCGGCCTCGGTCGCCATCAGGACTCGCCGGCCAGGCTCGCCATGCGCGCCACCTCGTCGGCGGCCAGCGCCGATCCGACGACGGGGTCGAGGTCACCGTCGAGGACGGTGTCGAGGTTGTAGGCCTTGAAGCCGGTGCGGTGATCGGCGATGCGGTTCTCGGGAAAGTTGTAGGTGCGGATGCGCTCGCTGCGGTCGACGGTGCGCACCTGGCTGCGGCGGGCGGCCGACGCCTCGGCCTCGGCCTCGTCGCGGGCGGCCTGCAGCAGGCGGGCGCGCAGCACGCGCAGCGCGGCCTCCTTGTTCTGCAGCTGGGACTTCTCGTTCTGACAGGAGACGACGATGCCGGTGGGCAGGTGGGTGATGCGCACCGCGGAGTCGGTGGTGTTGACCGACTGCCCGCCGGGGCCGGAGCTGCGGTAGACGTCGATGCGCAGGTCGTTGGGGTTGATCTCGACCTCGGTCTCGTCCTCGACCTCCGGCAGCACGAGCACTCCGGCCGCGGAGGTGTGGATGCGGCCCTGGCTCTCGGTGACGGGCACGCGTTGCACGCGGTGCACGCCGCCCTCGTACTTCAGTCGCGCCCAGGGGGCCTCACCCGGCGCGGCGACGCCCTTGGCCTTGACGGCGACCTTGACGTCCTTGTAGCCGCCGAGGTCGGACTCGGTCGCGTCGATGATCTGGGCCGACCAGCCGCGCCGCTCGGCGTAGCGCAGGTACATGCGCACGAGGTCGCCCGCGAACAGGGCGGACTCCTCACCGCCCTCCCCCGCCTTGACCTCGAGGATGACGTCGCGGTCGTCGTCGGGATCGCGCGGCAGGAGCAGGATGCGCAGCCTGTCGGCCGCCTCGTCCCGCGTCGCCTCCAACGCCGGAACCTCCTCGGCGAACTCCGCGTCGTCACCGGCCAGTTCGGTGGCGGCCTGCAGGTCCTCGTCCGCGGTGACCAGGGCCCGGTAGGCGGCCACGGTCGGCCCGAGGGCGGCGTACCGCTTGTTCACCGTGCGCACCAGCGACGGATCGGCCAGCACCTCGGGGTCGGACAGCCGGGCCTCGCACTCCGCATGTTCGGCGAGCATCGGCTGGGCCGACGCGGTCAGGGCCGGGTCGATGGGGGTCATGGGTCACCTCGACGGGACGAGCGGGCGGACGGGGGCACAGACAGCAGAACGCCGACCTCCCGAAGAGGGAGGTCGGCGTTCGCGAGCGAGCTACTTCTTGCCGTAGCGCTGCTGGAAGCGGGCCACGCGACCACCGGTGTCGAGGATCTTCTGCTTGCCCGTGTAGAACGGGTGGCACTGGCTGCAGACGTCGGCGCTGATGCGGCCGCTCGTGGCGGTGCTGCGGGTGACGAACTCGTTACCGCAGGTGCACGTCACGGTCGTCTCGACGTACTCGGGGTGGATGTTCTTCTGCACGGGCTTCTCCTCGGGTCCTGGGGTCCGCCGGGTCGCGGCGATCGTTCCGACTCGTTCGGGATCGATCGTGGAGGACGCCTCGCGGCGTGCCTCCGGTGCGTGAACCGGCAGCCAACGCTCCATCCTGTCAAATCCCCCGGCGTTCGTCCAACTCGCGGGCGGGCGCTCTACCGAAGATCCGACGCTCTCACGAACGTGTAGCCCTCGGCCTTGATTCCCTCGACGATCCGCTGCAGGCCCTCCAGGGGAGGAAGGGGTGGTAGAAGAAGCTCGCCGTCGACTCACGCACGACGAGGTTGGTCCGGGCGGCCTCGACGATCTCCTCCGGCGAGCGCTGCGCGTGCCCGCTGTAGGACTCCGGCGCCACGCTGCCGAGGTTCTCGGGCAGGATCACCGAGCCGTGCACGTCGATCACACGGTAGGGGAAGATCTGGTCGGCCTCGGCCCCCGTCCCGGCGGTGCCGCTGAGCAGCCCGTCGGTGAACATGCCTCGTTCGTAACGGGTGTCGTAGACGCGCCGCATGCCTCGGTAGGCCTCTGTGCTGGCGGCGTAGTGCGGCGTCTCGAAGATCGCGGGAGCCTCGAGCCCGGCTGCCCCGAAGAGCGCACGGCCACCGGCGATGCGGGTCGCCCACGTCTGCGCGTCGTCCTGCCCGATGGGGCCGACGAGGGCGACGTCGGTGTCCTTCTCGCAGGCGCGGTAGGTCCGTTGCGCGCGCCCCGCGCCCTGGTCGGAGTCGACGCAGGCCGCGCGGTAGAACTCGAAGTCGTCGCCGGTCGCGCCCGCGTACGGGTTGGCCACGGAGTCGTACTGGTGGGTGGTGCCGTGCTGGATGAGCGTCGCGCCCTTGCTCTGTGCGTACCGCAGCGCCTCGACGAGGTCGGGGGTGTCGGCGAGCGTGAGGTTGCGCGGGCGGCCGCCCAGGGTGGTGCCGGGACGGTCGACGAAGTTCGGGACGACGGCGATCTGGAACGGCACCCCCTCGCCGTGCAGGTATTCGGCGAACTGCCGGATCCGCGCCGGGTCGGAGTTCGGGCTGACGTCCTCCAGCCGCACCGCCGCCTGACGCACCGGCTCGACGTCGTCACCGAGCGCCGCGTACAGAAGGTCGGCGTAGGCGAGGTGGTGACCGTTCTCGACGGGGAACCGGAAGGGTGACTCCCCCACGTAGGTGAGGTTGCCCGAGCGGATGGCCCACGGCACCGTGCCGTCGCCGGAGTGATCGGGCGTGCGGCAGGTGTCGGTGCAGACGCCCTCGGCGAGGACGTCGACCGCCTCGGCGTCGAGGATGTGCGGCGCGATCAGCGTCCCCTGCCCGCCCGGTGAGGCCCGCAGCAGATCGGTCTGCTTGTACCGCACCTTCTCCACGAGGTCGGTGGTGGCCACCTTGGAGGCGCTCGCGTCCCACCCGTACTTCGCGACGAACCGGCGACGCGCGTCCTCCTGCGTCCCGCCCTCGCTCGAGCCGGCCAGGCCCTGCACGTTCGACCCGGCCCAGACCACCTGGGCATCGCCGGTGACGATGTCGTCGGCCAGGCCCGCCGGCAGTGTCGGCTCGTAGGAGACGCCCACGTAGAGCAACGCGTCGTACCGATCGAGCAGGCCCGGTGTGTAGGAGCGCAGGGGCAGGGTGGTGACCGGCCCGAAGTGCGTGGCGAGCTGGGCGGCCGAGGTCGCCGACAGCTCGGACTCCGCGGCGTAGGCACCACCCGTGCCGTAGAGGACGAGGGTCCGGGTGCCCGAGGTCGGTCCGAAGGTGAGCGCCTGGCCCTCCCGGGTGGTGTCCTCGCGTGCCGCCGGGGTGGCCACCCCCTGCTGCGCCCACGCGTCGACGGCCGTGGCGTACTGCTGCGGCGGTGCGTGTTGGCTGGCCAGGTACGCCGTGCGCTCGGCCTGGTAGATCCCCGCCCCGGTCGTCGCGACCGCGGCGAGAAACGCCAGGGTGATGATCGAGGACGCCTTGATCTTCGTCATGATGTGCTCCCCGTGCCCGTGGGTCCGGACGCTCCCCCGCGGCCGGACCCGGTCGATGCCGGCACGGGCACGCTCGCCCAGGCCGGAAGTGCGGCGGCCCGCTCGGTGCGGACCCGTGTGAAGTCGACGACGGCGTCCTCGGTGTACAGCCCCACCCCGCCGGTGAGGTAGGGCCGCTCGCCGTCGGTGACGGTGGCCAGGACGGTGTCGTCGACGCGGACGGTCATCGTGGGTCCGACCGCGACGATCTCGACGCGATAGCCGCGCCCGGTCGGATGGACCGGGGTGTCCCCGGAGGCCAGGAACCGTTGCTTGCCCGGGTAGGCCGGGTCCTGCTTGGACAGCTCCCACCCGTTGGGTTTCACCGCGAGGGCGTAGAAGTGGTCGGGGTCGGTGTAGCGCCAGAGCATCCACCCGACCTCCCACGGGTTGGGGGTGCCCTCACGCAGTTGCTCGACCGTGGTCACGGTGCCGGCCATCCGCACATCGGCCGGGGCGGTGGCGTCCACGGCGAGCGCGCCGTGCGTGACGTCGTGATCCGCGGCCACCCGCGGGCCGAGGCGCACCCGATCCGCGTCACCGCTCGCCTTCCCGTAGCCGTCGAACACCAGGGTCCACGGGCCGCGCTGCTCGCCCTCTCGCCAGTCTGCGGATCCCTGACCGCCGGTGCCGCACGCCGCGAGGGTCATCGACGACACCGTCACGAGGCCCGCGACCAGCGCACGTGCGCCGCTCACGCCGGGTCCGGGGTCGACGTGGACGAGCGTGCCCGTCCAGGGCGGTCCGCCGAGCGGAAGGGGGCCCGAGGGCCGCCCGCCACGCGTCCCTGGCCGAGGCCGACGGGCACCGACACCGCGGAGGCTCCCCGCACGTCGGCGAGGTCGGCGGCCGAGGGTTCCGGCGCCGTCTCGAGCGTGCCGCCCGCCACCGGAGGCAGGGTCGTCACGGCGGTCTCGGCGGTCCGTGCGGTCTTGGCCCAGCCCGTGCGGGCCAGGATGATCCGGCCCACGGCGCGCCAGCCGGCGAGGTACCACATCAGCCCGTAGAGGACGTAGAGGTGCGCCACCCCCATCGCTCCGAGCCGGGTGAGTCCGTCGGCCCGCTCCCGGGCGCGGTAGACCTGGGAGAAGCACAGCGCCGGGACGACCGCGAGCAGGTAGGCGATCACCACCCACCAGCCGAGGAACGGGGCTCCGCTCGCGGCGGCGAGGCCCAGCGCGAGGAGGCCGAGGACGAACGACGCCGTGAGCAGCGAGGCCACGAGCAGCAGGTACGGCGCGGTCACGTGGTAGACGAGGTCCCACCGGGCCACGCCGCGGACGTCGCGGACGATCTCGGGCAGCAGACGCCAGGCCTGCAGGTGCCCGTGGAACCACCGCGTGCGCTGACGGACGAGGCGGCCGAACTCCACGACCCCCTGCTGGTGCACGGCGGTCGTCGGGCAGTACACGGTGCGCCACCCGCGGGCGGTGAGGCGCAGGCCGAGGTCCAGGTCCTCGGTGAGGGAGTCCGACCACGGACGCTCGCCGAGATCCTGCAGCGCGGACAGGCGCATGAACTGGCCGTTGCCGCCGAGGCCGACGCTGCCGATCGACACCCGCGCCCGCTGGTAGACGTCGGTGAAGGTGACGAACTCCATGTCCTGCATCCGTGCCAGTCGGCTGACGTGCCGGTTGTTGATGCGGACCCCGGTCTGCACCCCGCCGATCATCGGGTCGCCGAAGTACGGCAGCACCTCGGTGAACACGTCGTCCTCGAGGCGGCCGTCGGCGTCGACGACCCCGATGACGACGTCGGCCGGTGAGCGGTCGCCGACGATGTCGGAGCCGACGAGCCAGGCGACCGCGGCGTTGAGGGCAGCACCCTTGCCCTGCCGTGCCTCGGGCAGGACCCGGCGCAGCAGGCGCACCTGGGGGTGGGCGTAGGAGGCGACGATCGAGGCGGTCTCGTCGTCCGAGCCGTCGTCGATGATGACGACCACGAGGTCCTCGTGCGGCAGGCACAGGAGCCGGTCGATGCTCGCCGCGAGCACCCGCGCCTCGTTGAGGCAGGGCACGAGCAGGACGACGCGGGGCGTCGGCGCAGGCCCGGCCGGCGGCCGCACCGCCCGGCGCGACAGGATCAGCATGACGAGCCCGTGGAGCAGCACGGTCGCGATGAACGCGATGGATGCACCCTTGAGGACGACGGCGACGACAGGCCAGAGGGGCCAGGCGGACAGCAGCATCTCAGCGCTCCACCCCGCGGCGGGTGCCGCCTCTGATCGTGCCGTAGGCCACCCCCGCGACCACGGCGACGACGTACAGCAGGAACAGCAGTCCCGCCAACGCCGACAGCGTCGCGGCGAGGATCATCAGATCCGTCGCCGGCCCCCGGGCATGGCAGGCCCGAATACTCCGATGTTCATGGCTCCCCCAGTCGTGCTCCCCGGCCGCGCACGGTCCCCTTCGGGCGCGCCGCGAGCTGGACGATAGTCCAGGACGTCCGACCTGGCCAACGGGGCCGACTCGGCCATAGATACCGAGGAGTAATCGAGGCCCCTCAGGCCTCCGGTGCGCCGGGCAGGGACACCGAGACGGTCGTGCCGCTGTTCTCGGTCGAGGTCAGCGACAACCGTCCCCCGTGGCTCTCGACGATGCCGCGGACGATCGCGAGCCCGAGGCCGGTGCCGGGGATCTGGGCGGTCGAGGCGTTGGATCCGCGGAAGAAGCGCTCGGAGATCCGCGGGGATTCGCCGTCGGGGATCCCGATCCCGGTGTCGGAGCACACGATCCGCACGATGCGGGTCTGCTCGTCGACGGCGGCGACCAGGTCGACCTCGCCACCGGCCGGGGTGAACTTGACGGCGTTGGCGAGGATGTTGGACACGGCGCGCGTGAGGTTGCCGCGGTCACCGAACACCACGGCCGGCTCCTTCACCGAACTGCGCAGGGTGAGCCCCTGGGCATGGGAGGAGGCCTGGTGCTCCTCGACCGCGCGCCGGACGATCTCCCCCATGTCGACGAGCTCGCGCGTCGAGGTGCTCGCGGCGTTCTGGATCCGGTTGAGCACGAGCAGGTCCTCGATGAGGCTGCGCAGGCGCACGGTGTTGCGCCCGATGGTCTCCAGCATCTTCGCCTGCGGCGCGGTGAGTTCCCCGGCGTCTCCGTCCTGCAGCATCTCCAGGTACCCGGCGATGCTCGTCAGCGGCGTGCGCAACTCGTGGCTCACCGTCGAGAGGAAGGTGTCCTTCTGCCGGTCGAGCTCTTCGAGCTGGCGCACGTAGTCCTCGCGTTCGAGCTCGACCTCGCCCGCGACGACGAACCGGGCCAGGGCGTCGGCGGCACCGGCCAGGAACGCGGTCTCGGCATCGCGCCACGGGCGCCGTGGTGTGCTCTCGTGGACGACGAGCACCCCGATCGTGCGGTCCTGCACCCCGATCGGGGTCACGAGCAGGCATCCGGCCGTATCGGCGAGGAGGCCGGAGTCGACGAAGCGCGAGAGGTCGCTCCGGGCGTCGGCATCGGCCAGGTCGTCGATGCGCATCACCTGCTCGCTGCCGGTCCAGATGCGGTCGACGGTGAGCTCGAGGGCGTCCCGGATCACCTGGTCGCCGGAGACACACCCGGTGTGGTCGTCGGCCAGCCAATGCTGGACCTGGGCGTTCTCGCCGCTCTCGTCGCGCGTGAGCGCCACGACGTGGTCGACCCCGAGGTTCTCGGCGACGCTCTCGACGGTGAGGAACAGCGCGGTCCGCAGGGTCGGTGAATCGCGCAGGGCGCGGGTGAGGTCGCGTTCGGCCCGCTCGAACACCAACCGCATGGCCTGATCGTCGAGCAGTTCGAGGTGGGAGGCGGTGAGCGCGTTGACGTCGGCCGCGAGTTCGCGCACCTCGCGCGCGCCCCGGTCGATGCTCGCCCAGGCCGTGCGGTGTCCCTCGCGTTGGCGTCGTACGGTGTCGCGCAGGGCCTGGATGGGGTGGGTCAGCGACTGCAGCGTCCACCACGTGACGGCCAGGGCGAGCAGCACCGCGATCCCCGTGGTGACGACGACGATCCTCGTCGTGCGTTCGCTGCCGGCCCCCGTCGCCTCCCGCAGCTGGTCACGGTCGCGGCGGACCGCGTCGAGCACTGCCTGATTGGCCTGCAGGAACGTCGCGTAGAGCCGGTCGCCCTCAGCGTCCTCCCCCGTCGTAGGACGGCGACCCTGGACCGCGCCCGCCCACGCCCACCAGGCGTCGAAGGCCTCACGGTGACGGGCCTGCAACGGCAGCATCTCCGAGGAGAGCACGGTGGTGTCCTCATCGAACTCGGGTGAGGCGAGGATCGCGTCCAGGTGCGCCATCTCCTGCGACGCGGCCTGGGCCGCCCCCGCGAACACCTCGGCCGCCCGGGTGTCCCCTCCCTCGGTCGGGTTCGACTCCCGGTGCGCGTCGTTGGTCGCCGCGCGCGCCCCCAGCCCCGCGTCCAGTGCCGGGCCGATCGTCGTGGTCAGTCGCAACGTGAGTCGGCTCTGACGGTCCGCGCTGATCGTCGAGGGCAACGCGATGCCGAGCATGAGCGCCACCATGACGACGGCGAAGACGACGACACGAAAACGCACCGACGGGGTTCCCACACCTCTGTCGAACCTCGGTCGGGGCGCGGCGTCTCGCGTCTCAGGCATGACCCACCCCCGCCCCGGTCCCCCTCGGCGCAGTCCCGCCGAACCCGGCGCGGGTCATCGTGCCCCACTCGTGCGTACCGCGGCGCAGGCCCTGGACCAGGCCCTCGCACCGCCACCAGACGTTGAGCTGCCGGTACCCGAAGTTCTCCAGGACCGAGGCGACGATCGCGACGCCGAGGTCCTTCCACCGGGGGTACTTGTGGAACGAGAGTTCCTCGATGGTCATCGACGCGAGGTTGACCAGCAGCGCGTAGCCGTAGGTGACCAGGAGGAAGAACAGGGCGAACTCGAGGTTGGTCACGCCGACGGCGAGGCTGAGCAGGACGATGGTGATGCCGACGATCTCGAGCACCGGCACGACGAGCTCGAACAGCCACAGCCAGGGCAGAGCGAGGAATCCGATGCGGCCGTAACGGGGCCGGAACAGCATGCCGGCGTGCAGGACGAGCACCTCGTACAGGCCCCGGTGCCAGCGGCGGCGCTGCGAACGCAGGACCCGCAACGACGTGGGGACCTCCGTCCAGGCGATGGGCTCGGCGACGAACCGGATCCGGTAGGGCCGGCCCGCGTCGCGCATGTGCCGGTGCATGCGCACGACGAGCTCGAAGTCCTCACCGATGCAGTCGCGGTCCAGACCACCGATCTCCACGAGGATGTCGCGGCGGAACATGCCGAACGCGCCGCTGATGAGGACGAGCGCGTCGATGCTCGACCATCCGCTGCGGCCGAGCAGGAACGCGCGCAGGTACTCCACGACCTGGATCCGGCCCACCCACTGCCGGGGCATCCCGACCTCGACGACGCGCCCGTCGACGACCGTGCAGCCGTTGGCCGCGCGGATGACCCCGCCGGTGGCGATGGTGCGGACGGGATCCTCGGCGAAGGGTTCGGCCACGGCGATGAGGGCGTCGGGTTCGAGGATGGAGTCCGCGTCGACCACCGCGATCAGGGGTTCGACAGCGGCGTTGATCCCCGTGTTGACCGCGTCGGTCTTGCCCGAGTTCGGTTTGCGGATGACCGCCAGCCGCGTCACCCCGTCGTCTGGGACGTGGACGCTGGACACCTCCACGGGGACGGGGATGTCGCGCGGCACCTCCCGCGCGACCTCCACCAGGTCGAACCGCGCGCGCAACTGCTCGAAGGTGTCGTCGGTGCTGCCGTCGTCGACGACGACGACCTCGTGCCGTGGATGACGCAGCGACAGCAGCGACTGCACGGCCATGACGATCCCGGCCGACTCGTTGTGCGCCGGGACGATGAGGCTGACGCCGGGGGCGAGCCGGCTGGAGACCGCCTCGGCGCGCCCGGAGAAGGCCGACCGTCGCAGGTGGGCGAGGAACTCCGAGGCCGCGAGCAGGACGAGCACGAGGTAGGAGGTGTTGATCGCGAAGAAGTAGAGGAGCATCGGCGGGCCGATGACGCCGAGCAGCACGGTCATCGGTTCGCGGAGCACATCGGCGACCGACGCCCACCAGGCGCCGATCGTGGAGACCGCGGTGAGTGCGACCATCACGCCTCCCGCAAGGTGGCGAGTTCGAGGGCCCCGCGCGCGGCCCGCGCGGCCGCCTCGCCCTGCCCGACGGCGGCCTCGAGGGCACGATGTCCCACCGGCCCGAGGGCGATCAGCGCGTCGGCGGCGATCGAGGAGAGACGCCGGTCCTCATCGGCCAGCAGCGCGGTGAGCACGGGTTCGGCCGCGGGGACGCCGAGTTCACCGAGCGCCCCGACGCAGGCGCGCCGCAGCCCGGGGTCGACGGAGGCGGAGGCGTGCGCGGTGAGCAGCGCCGCGTCCTGCGGGTGACCCAGGCGACCGAGTGCGGAGGCGATCTGCGCCCGGACCGTCGGTTCGGTCTCCACCGCCAGGCGGGCCCGCAGCACGGGCAGGAGCGCGGGCATCATCGAGTTGGCGGACACCGACGCCGCGACGTCCCTGACCAGCGGATCCTCATCGCCCAGTCCGGCGACGACGACGGTGGTCACCGCCGGGCCCATGGCCAGCAGGCCGTCGGCGACGATCCAGGCCGGCACGCCGACCGGGCCGGCGCGACGCCCCTGGGGCGGGATCACCGAGCGCAACAACGGTGCCGCCGTGCGGGGGTCGGCGATCTGACCGAGGGCGCGGGCGGCGACCAGACGCACCTCGGTGGCACGGTCGGTGAGCAGCGGCAACAGGTCGGGCACGGCATCGTGGGTGCGCGCCGAACCGAGCAGGTGGGCGCTGCGGGCGCGCGCCATCGCCGAGCGGGAGCGGGTGCCCACGCGGGCGGCGTCGATGTCACCGTGAGCGGCGAGGATCTCCACGAGCTGCTCCGCGGGCTCCCCGCGCACCTTGGACAGCAGGCCGGTGACCGCGCCGCGCATCCCCTCCCACGCCCGCCCGGTCAGATCCGCGAGCGCCGCCGCCGACCTGCCGTCGTCGTCCTCACCACTGGCCACGTCGAGGAGCAGCATGCGGTGCGGCGCGGTCAGGCGCGCGAGCACGCGCGACCGACGGTGGCGTTCCAGGCGCGCGAGAACCGTGGCGACGATCAGAGCCCCGCACACGGCCCCGACGACGACCAACGCGACCAACGTGGCCTGCAGGGTCATCCTCGCCCGCGCCCCAACACCGTGCTCACTCGATGGACCAGCTCACGCGGGCTGAACGGCTTGACGACGTAGTCGTTGGCGCCCGAGGCGAACCCGGTGTCGACGTCGTTCTCCCGGCTGCGGGCCGTGAGCAGGATGACCGGGACGTTCCTCGTCCGCTCGTCCTCACGCACCTTGCGCAGCACGTCCAGGCCCGACAACCCCGGCATCATCACGTCGAGCACCGCGAGCGCGGGCAACTCCTCGGTCATCGACGCCCACGCCTTCAGGCCGTCGTCCACCGCCACGACGTCGTACCCGGCCTGACCCAGCTTGAACGACACGAGGTCGCGGATGTCGTCGTCGTCGTCCGCGACGAGCACACGCTTGGGGGTCTCCATCGGTAGCCCTTCTCCTTGTCCGTGGCCGCGGCCGGCCGGCAGATCCCAGGAGAGGAACCGCGGGCCCGCCACCGACGAATCGCGGTGGCGGGCCCGTGGATCGGTACCGAGGTCCGGTCAGTCGTCGTCCATCTTGATATTCGACGTCTGCTGGATCGTCATGAGGAACTCGGCGTTGCTCTTGGACTTCTTGAGTCGGTCGATGAGCAGCTCGATGCCCTGCTGCTGGTCGAGAGCGGCCAGCACCCGACGCAGCTTCCACATGATCTTGAGTTCCTCGGCGGCCAGGAGGATCTCCTCACGACGCGTCCCCGAGGGGTTGACGTCGACCGCGGGGAAGATGCGCCGGTCGGCGAGGGAGCGCGACAGGCGCAGCTCCATGTTTCCGGTGCCCTTGAACTCCTCGAAGATGACCTCGTCCATCTTGGACCCGGTCTCGACCAGGGCCGTGGCGAGGATCGTCAGGGAGCCGCCGTTCTCGATGTTGCGCGCCGCACCGAAGAACTTCTTCGGCGGGTACAGCGCGCTCGAGTCGACACCACCGGACATGATGCGGCCGCTCGCGGGAGCCGCGAGGTTGTAGGCGCGACCGAGGCGGGTGATCGAGTCGAGCAGCACGACGACGTCGTGGCCCATCTCCACCAGCCGCTTGGCGCGCTCGATGGCCAGCTCCGCGACCGTGGTGTGGTCGTCGGCCGGACGGTCGAAGGTGGAGGCGATGACCTCACCCTTGACCGTGCGCTGCATGTCGGTGACCTCCTCCGGGCGCTCGTCGACGAGCACGACCATGAGGTGGGCCTCGGGGTTGTTCGCCGAGATGGCGTTGGCGATGGCCTGCAGGATCAGCGTCTTACCGGCCTTGGGCGGGCTGACGATGAGACCGCGCTGGCCCTTACCGATCGGCGCCACCAGGTCGATGATGCGCGTGGTGAGGATGTTGGACGCCGTCTCCAGGCGCAGACGCTGCTGCGGGTACAGCGGCGTCAGCTTGCCGAACTCGACACGCTTCTTGCTGTCCTCGGGCGACATGCCGTTGACCGTGTCGAGACGCACCAGCGCGTTGAACTTCTGACGCGCGGGCAACTGCTCGCCCTCACGCAGCGCGCGCACCGCACCGGTGACCGCGTCACCCTTACGGAGGCCGAACTTCTTGACGAAGCTCATCGGCACGTACACGTCGTTCGGACCGGCGAGGTAGCCGCTCGTGCGCACGAACGCGACGTTGTCGCCGAGCTCGAGGAGGCCGGCCACCGGGACGAGCACGTCGTCCGCGGCGATCTGCTGCTCGACCTCGTTCGACTCGTCGTACCCGCCGCCCTGGCCGCGGTTGCCGCGACGCTTGCGGTCACGACTGCGCTGCCGGTTGCGGCGGCGACCGCCACGACCGTCGTCGTCGTTGTTGTTGTTGCGCCGGTCGTCGCGGTTACCACCACGGTCGTCGCGGTTGTCGCGGTTGCTGTCGCGGCCGCCACGGTCGTCGCGGTTGGTGCCACGGTCATTGTCGCGGTAGGTGTCGCGTCCGCCGCGGTCGTCGCGGTTGGTGTCGCGGTTGCCGTCCTGACCGCGGTTGTCACGGTTGTCGCGGTTGCCGTCCTGAGTCCGGTTGTCGCGGTTGTCGCGGTTGTCGCGGCCACCACGCTCGTCGCGGTTGTCGCGAGCGCCGCTGTCACGGTTCTCCTCGCGCCCACCGCGGTCGTCGCGGGTCTCCGTGCGCCGGCTGGCGGCCGGCTCGCCGGCCTCGTCACGACGGTCCTCGCGCCGACCGGATGTCTCGGCGTCGGCCTGCTGCTGGACCGGCGCGGCCTGGACCGGCTCGGGGGTGGTCACCTGCGTGGTGACCCGACGGCCACGACGGGCCGGGCGCTGCGGCGCCTCGATGCCGGCGGCTTCGCCGCCCTGAGCAGGGGCGCTGCTCGCGGACTGCTCGGGAGCCGGCGCGGAGGCCGGGGTGGAGGCCGCGGACTGACGCGGTGCTGCGCCACCCTGACGCTCTCGGATGGCGGCGATGAGGTCGCCCTTGCGCATCTTGCCGGTACCGGAGATGCCGAGGCCGGCAGCGACGTCCTGCAGTTCGGCGAGACGCATGGCTGTGAGGCCGCGACGCTTGGCCGGTTCGGGCGTGCCTGCGAGCTCGGTGGTTTCGGTCACGTGGGTCCTTCCCCTTCGTCCCGCCCGTTCGAGCGGTCAAGGTGGGGGTTGTCGGTGCCTGGCGGCGAGCGCGTAGGCGATACACGTTCGACGAGGCGTCTGGGCCACCGGACCGGGCGGTACACCGTCCCCTTCGCACACGTGAGGCATGAAGAGGAGGAAAAACCGGTACGGCGGTGGTGTTGCGTCCACGAGAGCGGAGATGGTGGCTCGATCGGGCCCGGTACTCGACCGGCGCAGATCAGATCGCGGCCGTGCGCTCTCCGAGAGACGTCCTCAATGTAGCACGGGCTGCCTGCACACCCACGGCGGGAATGCCAGGACCGAGCCGCTGCCACGCTTCGGCGGCCTCGTCGGGGTCCTGAACCTGCTCCGGTGTGGTCGTGAGGACCAGCACACTCGGCCCCGCGCCCGACACGACCGCGGCGTGGCCGCGGGCCCGCAACGCGTCGATCAGGGCCATGGCCTGCGGGTAGGCACCGCGCCGCTGCTCCTGGTGCAGCCATTCGGTGGTGGCGGGCAGCAACAACGACGGGTCCTGGGTCAGGGCGAAGGTGAGCAGCCCGGCGCGTGCCGAGTTGAGAGCCGCCTCCGCGTGCGGGACCGTCGCGGGCAGCACCGCGCGGGCCGTCGCCGTCGGCAACTGGGTGGAGGGCAGGAACACCACCGGCCGGATGTCCGGATGCAGGGGCAGCCGCACCGTCCGCACGCGCGGCAGCGACCGCTCGCCGTCGCGGCTCTCGACGTAGGAGACCGTGGCGCCGCCGAAGACGCTGGCGGACGCGTTGTCGGGGTGTCCCTCGAGAGCCCCCGAGAGGTCGTTGACGAAGTCGAGGTCCAGCGGGATCGGGCTGCCCTCGGGGGCCTCGAGGGCCTCGGGGCGGGCCAGCGCGGAGGCGAGCGCGACGCCGGCGACGATCGCTGCGGCCGAACTCCCCATGCCGCGCCCCATGCGGATCGTGTTGCGGCACACCAGTTCCAGGCCCTCGGGCCGCTGCACCCCGAGCTCGTCCCAGGCGCGGTACATCGTGGCGACCACGAGGTGACGCTCGTCCGTCGGGACGTCCTGAGACTCCTCGCCCAGGTCCACGACCAGTCCGGGAGCCTCGCGCACGACGGCGCGGTAGGAGTCGAGGACGCCGAGCGCGAGTCCGACCGAGTCGAACCCGGGGCCGAGGTTGGCGGAGCTGCCGGGGACGACGAGATCGACCGCCGCCCCCACCGGCATCGCGCTCACTCCCCTCCACCCGCATCACCGAGGTGACGCCGATGACGATGTCGAGGTCGGCGATCTCGGCGACCGTCGCGGCCAGGGCCTCGTCGGTGGCGGTGTGCGTGACGATGACGAGTTCGGCCGTCGTCTGGGCGTCGTCGTCGCTCACGCTCTGACGCACCTGCTGGATCGAGACCCCGTGGTGGGAGAACGCCGTGGCGACCTGGGCGAGGACACCCGGACGGTCGGCGACCTCGAGGCTGAGGTAGTACCGCGTGCGGGCCTGACCCATCGCCAGCACCGGCAGGTCGGCGTAGGTGCTCTCGGCCGGGCCACGACCGCCGACGACGCGATGGCGGGCCACGGCGACCACGTCGCCGAGCACGGCCGACGCGGTCGGGTCGCCACCGGCACCGGGCCCGTAGAACATGAGCTGCCCCGCCGCGCTGGCCTCGACGAACACGGCGTTGAACGCCTCGCGGACCCCGGCCAGCGGGTGACTGCGCGGGATCATCGCCGGGTGGACCCGCACGGAGACGCCCTCGGCGCCGCCGTCGGCGGGGCGGGTGCGCTCGCAGATCGCGAGGAGCTTGACGACACAGTCCATCTCGGCGGCGGCCCGCACGTCGGACGCGGTGACCTCGCTGATGCCCTCGCGGTAGACGTCACCCGCCGTCACGCGGGTGTGGAAGGCGAGCGAGGCGAGGATGGCGGCCTTGGCGGCGGCGTCGAATCCCTCGACGTCGGCCGTCGGGTCGGCCTCGGCGTACCCGAGCGCCTGGGCCTGCTCGACGGCCTCGGCGAATCCCTGACCTGTGCTGTCCATCTTGTCGAGGACGTAGTTGGTCGTGCCGTTGACGATGCCCAGGACCTTGCCGACGTCGTCACCGGCGAGGGACTCACGCAGCGGGCGCAGCAGCGGGATCGCGCCCGCGACCGAGGCCTCGTAGTAGAGGTCGACGCCGTTCTTCGCGGCCGCCTCGTACAGTGTCGGGCCGTCCTCGGCCAGCAGCGCCTTGTTGGCGGTGACCACGCTCGCACCGTGCTCGAAGGCCCGCAGGATGAGCGAACGCGCCGGCTCGATGCCGCCGATGACCTCGACGACGATGTCGGCGCGGGTGACGAGTTCGTCGGCGTCGGTGGTGAACACCTCGGCCGGCAGCCCCGTCTCGGAGCGGTCGCGACCCTGGCGACGCACCGCCACGCCCACGACCTCCAGCGGGCGCCCGATGCGCGCCGTGAAGTCCTCGCGTCCCTCGACCAGCAGTCGGGCCACGGACGCACCGACCACACCGCATCCCAACAGGGCGACCCTCAGCGGGCTCTCCTCGACGTTCACTTCGTCACTCCTTCGCTCGGTCCTCGCCCATCGTGCCCGACACCCGCGCTCGGGACGGAATCTTCTCCCGGAGCGTCCCACCAGGCGTCCATCTCCCCCATGCGCATCCGTCAGTCGACGTCCAGGGCGAGGATGTCCTCGATCGTCTCGCGTCGGACGATGAGGCGTGCCTCGCCGTCGCGGACCGCCACCACCGGAGGGCGCGGCACGTGGTTGTACTGGCTGGACAGGGCGCGGCAGTACGCACCCGTGCCCGGCACGGCGATGAGATCGCCCGGCCGGACGTCGGCGGGCAGGAACTCGTCCATGACGACGATGTCGCCGCTCTCGCAGTGCTTGCCGACGACCCGGGAGAGCATCGGCGGGGCGTCGCTCGCGCGCGCGGCCATCGTGCACGAGTAGTCGGCGCCGTAGAGCGCCGTGCGGGCGTTGTCGCTCATGCCGCCGTCGACCGAGACGTAGGCGCGGCGCGCACCCCCGCCGAGCTCGACATCCTTGACCGTGCCGACCTCGTACAGGGTGTACCCCGCCGACCCGGCGATGGCGCGGCCCGGCTCGATCGAGAGTCGCGGCACCGCGACCCCGGCCGCCGCGCACGTGCGTTCCGCGATGGCCGCGAGTCCCGTGCCGAGGTCGCCGGCGCTCATCGGCGTGTTCTGGCTGGTGTAGGCGATGCCGAAACCGCCGCCGAGGTCCATCTCCGGCATGACGTGGCCGTCGGCCGCCACCTGCGCGTGCAGGTCGAACAGGCGACCGGCCGCGACCTCGAAGCCGGCGGTGTCGAAGATCTGCGACCCGATGTGGCTGTGCAGCCCGAGGAGGTCGAGGGCGTCCGACGCGGCGAGGATCTCGGCGACCGCCTTGCTCGCCTGCCCACCCGCCAGGCTGAACCCGAACTTCTGATCCTCGTGTGCCGTGGCGATGTACTCGTGCGTGTGCGCCTCGACGCCGACCGTCACGCGCACCATCACGGGGGCGCGCACGCCGAGTCGCCGGGCGATGGCCGCGACCCGGTCGATCTCGTCAAAGGAGTCGACGACGATCCGTCCGACGCCGTACTCGAGCGCGTCCTCGATCTCGGCGCTCGACTTGTTGTTGCCGTGCATGCCGACGCGCGCCGCGGGAAACCCGGCCCGCTTGGCCACGGCCAGTTCGCCGCCGCTGCAGACGTCGAGGCAGAGCCCCTCGTCGGCGACCCACCGGGCGACGGCCGTGCACAGGAACGCCTTGCCGGCGTAGTAGACGTCGAGGTCGGTACCCAGGGCGCGGAAGGGCGCGCCGAAGTCGTCGCGGAACGCCCGCGCGCGGCGCCGGAAGTCGGTCTCGTCGACGACGTAGGCGGGGGTGCCGAACTCCTCGGCGATCCGGGTGGCGGCCACTCCCCCGACGACGAGGTGTCCCGCCTCGTCGCGGCGGGCCCCGCCGGGCCAGAGCTGCGGTAGGAGGGCGTTGACGTCGGTGGGGTGCGGCAGCCATTGCGGTGGGCCGCCGTACCCCTCGGCGTGGAGTGCACCGGCCTCGTGGGCGCGCATGTTCATGAGCCGTCCTCTCGGGTGGGTCTGGTGGGGCGGGTCAGAGCCGCTCGGGCGCGCTCACGCCGAGCAGGTCGAGACCGTTGGCGAGCACCTGACGGGTGGCGTCGTTCAGCCAGAGCCGGGTGCGGTGCAGGTCGGTGGTCTCCTCGAGTCGCCCGTCGACCACACCCGGTCGCACGCGGCACTCGTCGTACCACTTGTGGAACCTCGCGGCGAGACCCTCGAGGTAGCGCGCGACGCGGTGCGGCTCGTAGAGGTGGGCCGCCTGGGCCACCACGCGCGGGAAGTCGCCGAGGATCGCGAGCAGCGCCGCCTCGGTGGGGTGGGTGAGCAGCGAGGGGTCGAACGCGTCCTCGCGCCGTACCCCGTCCTCGGCCGCGAGTCGCGCGACACCGGCCGCGCGGGCGTGCGCGTACTGCACGTAGAACACGGGGTTGTCGTTGCTGCGCTTGCGCAGTTCCTCGCCGTCGAGCGACAGCGGACTGTCGGCGGGATAGCGGGCGAGGCTGTACCGGATGGCGTCGGTGCCGATCCATTCGAGCAGGTCGTCGAGGTAGAGCGCGTTGCCGCGCCGCTTGCCCATGCGCTCGCCGCCGATGTCGACGAGCTGGCCGATCCTCACCTCGATGTTGACGTCGGGGTCGTCGCCGGCGCACGCGGCGATGGCCTTGAGTCGGCCGATGTACCCGTGGTGGTCGGCGCCGAGGAGGTAGATCTTCTCGGTGAATCCGCGGTCCTTCTTGCTCAGGTAGTACGCGGCGTCGGAGGCGAAGTACGTGGGTTCGCCGTTGGCGCGGATGAGGACCCGGTCCTTGTCGTCGCCGAACGTCGTCGTGCGCAGCCAGATGGCCCCGTCGGACTCGACGATGTGACCCTGTTCCCGCAGTCGGGCGATGGCCTTCTCGACCGCTCCGCCCTCGTGCAACGTGCGCTCGGAGAACCACACGTCGAAGTGGACGCCGAAGCCGTCCAGGGTCGACCTGATCGCGGCGAGCTGCGCGGTGCACCCGAGGTCGCGGGCGATCTCGAGGGCCTCGTCCTCGGGCAGGTCGAGCAGATCCGGGCGCGCGGCGAGGACCTCCGCAGCCCGGAGGGCCACGTCGGGGCCGGGGTAGCCACCCTCCGGCGGCTCCTGGCCGCGAGCGCGGGCCAGTACGGACGCCCCGTACTTGTCCATCTGCGCGCCGGCGTCGTTGATGTAGTACTCGGAGGTGACCTGCGCGCCGGTGGCGTCGAGGAGCCGGCGCATGGAGTCGCCGAGCGCGGCCCACCGGGTGTGACCGATGTGCAGCGGGCCGGTGGGGTTGGCCGAGATGAACTCGAGGTTGACCACCCGGCCGGCTTCGGATCGACCACGTCCGAACTCTCGGCCCGCCTCGACGATGGTGCGGGCCAGCCCGCCCGCGGAGGCCGCCTCGAGGGTGATGTTGAGAAACCCGGGACCGGCGACGTCGACGGCCGCCACACCCTCGATCGCCGTGAGTCGACCCGCGACGACCGCGGCCAGGTCGCGCGGGTTCATGCCGGCCTTCTTGGCGAGCTGCAGCGCGACGTTGGTCGACCAGTCGCCGTGATCCCGGTTCTTGGGTCGCTCCACCCGCGGCGCCTCGATCATCGAGGTGCCCAGGGACAGCTCACCGGCATCGACGGCCTCGGTGAGGATGCCCCGCAGGGCGACGGAGAGTTCTTCGGGTGTCACCGCGCCAGTCTACGAACCGGCACCCGAGGCTTCGCCTGCCCTTCGCGCCACGTGAATGGCGGTGTCACCCGGGGTGCTCTGTCTCTCCGGGGGACCGATTCAGACAGGCCTGGATGTGCTGCTAGGCTGCACCGGTGCCGAACCGGGAAGGTCCGGCGCGATCGGCCCCCGTAGCTCAGGGGATAGAGCACCGCCCTCCGGAGGCGGGAGCGCAGGTTCGAATCCTGCCGGGGGCGCCGAAAAATTTCCAGGAAGGGTCGGGCTTCCACGCCCGGCCCTTTCTTGATCGGCCATCGATGCGCCCCGTTCGGATGGGCGCACAGCCGACCTGAACTGTGACGCACATCACACTTTTCCTTGCGGTTGAGAATGGCTGTGCCACAACACATTTCACCGTCGCCACACATCTCGCGGCCGGGTGCGAAATCCGTTTCGCCGCAACGGTATTCAACTGTGGACATCCTGTGGATAGAACGCTCGTTCGATAGAATCAGGCATGGCCATCGCACCTTTCCCGATCCCCGCCTCCGCGGGTGACGCGGCGCTCGCGCAGCTCGACGCCGCGCGTGAGTCGATCGCGGCGGTCGGTGCGGGATTGGTGGCGGTGAGCTCCGAGGAACTGGACCGCCTGGCCGCCTCCGCGGCCGGAGTGATCGCTGCGGCTGAGGCGGCACGGGCGGCCATCGTGTTGGAGGCATCCTCGCGGGGAGTGATCGCCGGTTCCGATCATCCGCGGACCAAGGCGTGGGTGGAGCAGACCTGCCGCGACGCCGAGGTGCCGGTCACATCCGTGATGGCGCGGCAGCTGCAGGACATCGCCCAGACCTGCACCGGGCACGACGTGGCCGCTCTGCGTGAGGCCGTGACGGCCGGCCGGTTGCCGCTGGAATCGGCGGCCGTGGTGGCCAAGGTGTACCGACGCCTCCGGGAGAAGATCGAGCACCCCCACTGGGACTTACTCGCCGACATCCTCATCGACTGGGCCGCCGAAGGCGCCCGGCCCTCCCAGCTGCACTCCCTCGAAGAGCGGATGATCGGCCAGTACGGCACCGCCGACGCCCTGCAGGAGGAGCACGACCGCGCCCACCAGAACCGCCGGTTGACCGACTTCCGCACCACCCGCGACGGGATGCGCACCGCCACCCTCAAACTCGACCCCGCCTCGGAGGCCACTCTCACCGCAGCACTCCATGCCCTGTCCAAGCCACAACCGGGAGCCGGCGGCGAGCCCGACCTGCGTAGCAGCGGGCAACGCCGCGCCGACGCCCTGCTGTCCATCGCCGGGTTCACCACCACCGCGCGGCCGGACGTGCCCGGCACCGGCGCCAAAGCACGCATCACCATCACGATGACCCTCGCCGACCTCCTTGCCGACCTCGCCGACTGTGATCAGGCCGGTGGCGTCGACGGCCGCGGAAGCGACACGGCCGAGGGCACCGACAGCCGAAACAGCGTCCGCTCCGGCACGCGAGTGCGCTCCCGCACCCGCGGCTACGCCGCCGCCGGGTTCGGGCAGACCCTCACCCCCACCGAGGCCGGCATGCTGGCCTGCGACGCCCAGATCATCCCCACCGTCCTCGGCACGAACGGCGAGATCCTCGACCTGGGCCGAGCCCACCGCACCATCACCCCAGGTCAGAGCGCCGCACTCCACCAACGAGATCAGGGCTGCACCTACCCCGGATGCTCGATACCCCCGCAATGGTGCGACGGCCACCACATCGTCTACTGGGCACTCGGCGGACGGACCGACATGAAACACCTGGCCCTGCTCTGCCGACACCACCACACCGTGGTCCACCGACACGACCACACCGCCACCGTCCACCCGATCCACGGAGTCCTCTGGACCAGACGCGACGGCACACCCATCGGCAACGGTCCCCGCATCACCCTGCCCTGAGGCCGCCGAACTCAGGCGTGCCCGCGGTTCGCCCAGGAGGTCACATCTGTTCGGGCGCCTCGATGCCGAGGAGGTCCAGGCCGGTGACCATGACCTGCAGGGTCAGGGCGCACAGGGCGAGGCGGGAGTTCTTGACCTCTTCGGACTCCGCCTTGAGCACCGGGCAGTTCTCGTAGAACCCCGAGAAGCTCTGGGCGAGTTCGAAGAGGTAGGTGCAGAGGCGGTGCGGCTCGTAGACCGCGCCCACCTGCGCGACCATCGAGCCGAAGTCGAGCAGGCGCAACGCGAGGTCACGCTCGGCGGGCTCGGTGATCGTGATCGCCGAGGCGTCCGGCGCGGGGATGGTCTCGGTGCCGCGGAAGATCGACCGGATGCGGGCGGCGGCGTACTGCAGGTACGGGCCGGTGTTGCCGGTGAGGGCGAGCATGCGGTCGAGGTCGAAGACGTAATCCGAGTCGTGCGCGACGGACAGGTCGGCGTACTTGACCGCGCCGATCCCGACCTGGCGGGCGAGGTCGGCGCGGGTGTCCTCGGAGAGTTCGGGCCGGGCCCGGTCGACATAGGCGCGCGCGTGCTGAACGGCCTCGTCGAGGAGGAACATCAAGCGCAACGGGGCACCCGAACGCGTCTTGAGGATCTTGCGGTCCTCACCGAGGACCGAACCGATCTTGATGTGCTCGACCTCGACCGACTCCGGCAGGTAGCCGGCGCGACGGGCGGTCTCGTAGACCATCTGCAGATGCAGGCTCTGCGTGACGCCGATGACGTAGAGGATGCGGTCGGCCTCGAGTGTCTCCACGCGGTGCTTGACGGTCGCCATGTCGGTGGTGCCGTAGCCGTACCCGCCGTCCGACTTGCGGATGAACAGCGGCACGGGCCGGTCGTCACGGCCGGTGAAGCCGTCGAGGAACACGACGAGCGCGCCGTCGTCCACGGTGGCGATGCCCTTGTCCTCGAGGTCGGCGCAGATGCCGGGCAGGGCGTCGTTGTAAGTGGATTCGCCGGCCAGATCGTCGTCGGTGAGCGTCACGCCGAGGGTGGAGTACACGGTGTTGAAGTACGACTTCGACAGGTCGTACAGCCGGCCCCACAGGCGCAGGGTCTCGGGGTCCCCGGCCTGCAACTTGACCACGCGGGCGCGGGCGCGGGTCGCGAAGTCGGGTGAGCCGTCGAACTTGCCACGGGCCGCCTGGTAGAAGGCGTTGGGGTCGGTCTGCACCAGGTGCGCCTCGGCGGAGTCCTCACCGACCTCGAGCAGGTGCTCCACGAGCATCCCGAACGGCGTCCCCCAGTCGCCGACGTGGTTCTGCCGGATGACGTGGTGCCCGAGATGCTCGAGCGTGCGCGCCAGGCAGTCGCCGACGATCGTCGTGCGCAGGTGGCCGACGTGCATCTCCTTGGCCACGTTGGGCGCCGAGTAGTCGATGGGGATGTTCTGCCGCTGCTCGACGGGCACGCCGAGGCGGTCGTCGCCGGCCAGATCCCCGACGAGGGAGGACACCCACTCGTTCTTGAACGTGAGGTTGAGAAAGCCGGGGCCGCTGACCTCGACGTCCTCGCACTCGGCCGAGAGGTCGAGATGCTCGACGATCTTCGCCGCGAGGTCGCGCGGCTTCACACCCGCCTTCTTGGCGAGCGCCAGCGCGGCGTTGACCTGCACGTCGGCGAACTGGCTCGGTCGCAGCACGGGGTCGACGTCGCGATATTCCTCGCCGAGAGCCTCGGCGATCGCGGACTGGACCTTGGGAGCGATGACCTCGACCGGAGCGACCATGGGACGACTTTATGCCGCGCCCCGGACTCCCCGCCCGCGGCCTCCCCTCGTGGGCGGGATCGACAGGGGCCGAACGGACCTGCGTTCCCGCCGGGCGTCCCCGACTCCCCGCGTAACCTCGCCCCATGCCCGACGAGCCGACGCCCCGACCCACCGCCCTCGTCGCCGGGTGCGGCGATCTCGGAACCGAGGTGGCCCTGCGTCTGGCGGCGCGCGGCGAACACGTCCTCGGCCTGCGACGGCGGATCGAGGTGCTGCCGCCGGAGATCGCAGGGCTGTCGGTCGATCTCACCCGCGATCGCCCCGACCTGCCCGAGGGCACCTACGACCTCCTCGCCGTCGTCCTCACCGCCGACGGTGGCGACGCGAAGGCCTACCGGCGGACCTACGTCGACGGCCTCGCGCGCACCCTGGACGCCCTGGATGCGCGCGGGGCGAGGCCGCGCCGCGCCGTGCTCGTCTCCTCCTCCGGCGTCTACGGAGACACGACCGGGCCGGTCGACGAGACGACGCCGGTCGCCCCCTCCCGACCGACGCACGAGATCCTGCTCGAGGCCGAGCGGCTCTTCCACGCCCGCCTCCCCCACGGCACCGTCCTGCGCCTGTCGGGTCTGTACGGCCCGGGGCGCGCGACGTTCATCGGACGGGTGAAAGCCAGTGAGGTGCGCGAACGCTGGACCAACCGCATCCACCGCGACGACGCCGCCGCCGCGGTCGTCCACCTGCTGTCGGCGCCGTCGGAGTCGTCGGAGTCGCCGTTGGAGTCGCCGCCGCCACTGCTCCTGGGCACCGACACCGAGCCGGCGCGCGCGAGCGAGGTGGCCGATTTCGTCCGTCACCTGCTCGGCCTGCCGGGTCTGCCTGCCCGGCCCGCCCCCGAGACGACGTCCGAACCGCCCGGGCGCCGCCTGTCCTCGGCCGCACTGAGAGCGACCGGCTTCACCTTCGCCCACCCCACCTACCGGGAGGGATATACCGCGGTCATCGGGGGCCGCGGGGAGCGTCACCCCTGAGGCTGCCTGCAGTTTCGCGCCCCGGCGACGTCCGCGAAACGGGGTGCACCGTGCCGCGCCGTCGCACCAGGGCACATGTACCCTGAGTCACGTACGTCCTCGCCGCGTCCGATGTCGTATCCGCGTCCGTCGACGCACGGTTCTCGACGGTCGTTGCGGGGCCCAAGCCGTCATAGTCGACGTACGAAAGAGGCGTTATATCCGTGAGCGACAAGCCCTCGACAAGCGACCCGATGGCGGCGTTCGGACCGAACCAATGGTTGGTCGACGAGCTGTACGAGCAGTACCTCGAGGACAAGCATTCGGTCGACGAGGCCTGGTGGGATTTCTTCGACGGGTACACCCCGTCTCGCGCACGAGGTGAGGAGCGTCCGGGCGGTTCTGCCGCCGCCGGGTCCGACTCCGCTCGGTCGAACGCCCGCCCGGTGACCTCGAAGGAGCCGGCGCCCGCACCCCCACGCACGTCAGGCTCCGGTGAGGCGAAGTCCACCGACTCCCCCGCGCCCGGCACCAAGGACGGGGCCGAGGACGGCGCCAAGGGCTCCGGAGACGACTCGACGAAGACGAAGAAGAAGAGCGGTGCCGTGAAGAACGACTCGAAGACGTCCACCAAGGACGCCGCGTCCAAGGCCGCCCCCGACCGTGGCACCCCCGCCCGCCGGACCGCCGGCGAGACCGGCGCGGAGTCCCGCGCGGCGAGCGCCGGCAGCCAGGAGACGAGCCCCGCTGCTCCCAACTCGGTGTCCGAGGAGCCCATGGCGCGGCAGATGCCGACATCGCGAGACACCCCCGCCGCGCGCACCTCCGACGCCAGTGTCGAGTCCGAGGTCGTCAAGCTACGCGGTCCCGCCGCCCGCATCGTGGCGAACATGGACGCGAGCCTGGAGATCCCCACGGCCACCAGCGTCCGCTCGATGCCGGCCAAGGCTCTCATCGACAACCGCATCGCCATCAACGAACACCTGCGCCGCAACCGCGGTGGCAAGGTGTCGTTCACCCACCTCATCGGGTACGCCATCGTCAAGGCCCTCAAGGCGATGCCGGACATGAACGCCAGCTTCGACGTCGTCGAGGGCAAGCCCTCGGTGGTCAAGCCCGCGCACGTCAACTTCGGCCTCGCCATCGACCTGCCCAAGCCCGACGGCACCCGCTCGCTGGTCGTCCCCTCGATCAAGGCGGCCGAGCAGCTCGACTTCTTCGGCTTCTGGAGCGCGTACGAGGACATCGTCCGCCGCGCCCGCGACAACAAGCTGACCATCGAGGACTTCCAGGGCACGACGATCTCGCTGACCAACCCCGGCACCATCGGCACGGTGCACTCCGTGCCGCGGCTCATGAAGGGCCAGGGCACGATCGTCGGCGTCGGCGCGATGGAGTACCCCGCCGAGTGGCAGGGCGCCAGCACCGACACGCTCAACCGTCAGGCCATCAGCAAGATCATGACGCTGACGAGCACCTACGACCACCGCATCATCCAGGGCGCGGCCTCGGGTGACTTCCTGCGGATCATCCACCGCAACCTCCTCGGCGAGGACGGCTTCTACGACGACATCTACGCCTCGCTGCGCATCCCGTACGAGCCGATCCGGTGGAGCCAGGACGTCTCCACCAGCCACGACGACGACCTGAGCAAGTCGGTGCGCGTCCAGCAGCTCATCCACGCCTACCGCGTGCGTGGCCACCTGCTCGCCGACACCGACCCCCTGGAGTACCGCCAGCGCCGTCACCCCGACCTGCAGCTGTCGACGCACGGACTCTCGATCTGGGACCTCGACCGCGAGTTCCCCACCGGCGGGTTCGGCGGCAAGCCCATGGCCACGCTGCGCGCGATGCTCGGAGTGCTGCAGGACTCCTACTGCCGCACGGTCGGCGTGGAGTACATGCACATCCAGGACCCCGACCAGCGGCACTGGATGCAGGAGAAGATCGAGGTCCCGCAGGAGAAGATCGGCCGCGACGAGCAGATGCGAATCCTGCGCCGGCTCAACGCGGCCGAGGCGTTCGAGACGTTCCTGCAGACCAAGTTCGTCGGTCAGAAGCGGTTCAGCCTCGAAGGCGGGGAATCCACGATCGCGGCGCTGGACGAGGTCCTCGTCGCCGCCGCGAACGAAGGCCTGCACGAGGTGTGCATCGGCATGCCGCACCGCGGCCGGCTCAACGTGCTGGCCAACATCGCCGGCAAGAGCTACGGGCAGATCTTCCGCGAGTTCGAGGGCAAGCAGGACCCCCGCAGTGTGCAGGGCTCCGGCGACGTCAAGTACCACCTCGGCACCGAGGGCGAGTTCACCAGCGAGGACGGCGCCAAGACCGCCGTGTACCTCGCGGCCAACCCGAGTCACCTCGAGGCGGTCAACCCGGTGCTCGAGGGCATCGTGCGCGCCAAGCAGGACCGTCTCGACCTGCACGGCGAGGCCTTCACGGTGCTGCCCGTCCTCCTGCACGGCGACGCGGCCTTCGCGGGCCAGGGCGTCGTCCTGGAGACGCTGCAGCTCTCGCAGTTGCGTGGCTACCGCACCGGCGGCACGATCCACGTCATCGTCAACAACCAGGTCGGCTTCACCACCGCGCCCGCGTCCTCGCGCAGCTCGGTGTACTCCTCCGACCTGGCCCGCACGATCCAGGCGCCGATCTTCCACGTCAACGGCGACGACCCCGAGGCCGTCGTCCGCGTGGCGCGCCTGGCGTACGAGTTCCGGCAGAAGTTCGCCAAGGACGTCGTCATCGACCTCGTGTGCTACCGCCGCCGCGGCCACAACGAGGGCGACGACCCCTCGATGACCCAGCCGCTGATGTACCACCTCATCGAGGCCAAGCGGTCGGTGCGAAAGCTCTACACCGAGGCGCTCATCGGACGCGGCGACATCTCTCCCGACGACGCCGCCGACGCGATGCGCGACTACCAGTCACGCCTCGAGCAGGTGTTCGTCGAGACCCGTGAGGCCAGCAAGCAGCAGGCCGCGGGCAAGGACGTCGCGGGCCTGGAACGGCCCGAGGCGCAGGAGAAGGACGACCGCACGCCGGGCCGTCAGGTCGCCACCGCGATCTCCACCGAACTCCTGCACCGTCTGGGCGACGCGTGGACCGACTACCCCGAGGGGTTCAACGTCCACAAGAAGCTGCAGAAGATGCTCGAGAAGCGCACCGAGATGACGCGCAGCGGCGGGATCGACTGGGCGATGGGCGAACTGCTCGCGTTCGGCTCGCTGCTCACCGAGGGCACACCGGTGCGCCTCGCCGGGCAGGACTCGCGCCGCGGCACGTTCACGCAGCGCCACGCCGTCCTCATCGACCGCGACACGGCCGAGGAGTGGACGCCGCTGCTCTACCTGGGCAACCAGGCGCGGTTCTGGGCCTACGACTCGCTGCTCTCGGAGTTCGCCGCCATGGGCTTCGAGTACGGCTACTCCGTCGAACGCCCCGACGCCCTGGTCTGCTGGGAGGCGCAGTTCGGCGACTTCGCCAACGGCGCCCAGACGATCGTGGACGAGTTCATCAGCAGCTCGGAGCAGAAGTGGAACCAGCGCAGCTCCGTCGTGCTGCTGCTGCCCCACGGCTACGAGGGTCAGGGACCGGACCACAGCTCGGCGCGCATCGAGCGCTACCTGCAGCTGTGCGCGCAGGACAACATGACCGTCGCCCAGCCCTCCACGCCGGCCAGCCACTTCCACCTGCTGCGCCGCCAGGCCTACGCCCGCCCGCGCACCCCGCTGGTGGTGTTCACGCCCAAGCAGCTGCTGCGCCTCAAGGCGGCCACGAGCGGCGTCGAGGAGTTCACCAACGGCACCTTCGAGCCGGTGATCGTGGACCGCCAGCAGCCCGCCGCCGACAAGGTCGACCGGGTGCTGCTCGCCTCCGGGCGCGTGGTCTACGACCTCGAGGCCATGCGCAAGGAACGCGAGGACGACCGCATCGCGATCATCCGCGTCGAGCAGCTCTACCCGCTGCCCGCCGACGAGATCGCCCGCGCCGTCAAGGAGTACCCGAACGCCGACCTGTGCTGGGTGCAGGACGAACCCCGCAACCAGGGCGGCTGGCCGTTCATGGCACTCAACCTCCCCGCCGCCCTCGCCGAGCGCAGAGAGACCCGCCCACTCACCGTCGTCTCCCGACCCGAGTCGGCCGCACCGTCCACCGGATCGAGCAAGTTCCACGCGGTGGAGCAAGAGGAACTGATGAACGGCGCTTTCAGTCGGTGACCCCGTCGTCGATCGGTCGGTGGCGTGGCCGCCGACCGATCGACGACCGGCATCTCCACCCTGCTGCGGCGCGACACCACGCGCGGCGCGGCGGAGGTCAACGACCAGGCGGGATGCATGAGGCAGAATGGTCCTCGTGTACTTCACCGACCGCGGCATCGAGGAGCTCGCGAGCCGCCGTGGGGACGACGAGGTCACGATCGACTGGCTCGCCGAGCAGTTCCGGACGTTCGTCGATCTCAACCCGGAGTTCGAGATCCCCATCGAACGCCTCGCCACCTGGTTGGCCCGACTCGACGACGATGAGGACTGAACATCCGTGAGCACTGACGACACCACCGGCGCCTACGACTTCGGCGGTTCCCTCGGCGAACCCGTGGAAGACGCCATGGACGACGGCATCCCCACCACCTTCACGCCGAGCGCCGACTCCTTCGCGCACGACGGCCCCCGCGACGTCGGCATCGTGTTCATCGGCGACGGGTTCGTCTCCGGCTACGGCGACCCCAAGGGTCTCGGCTGGGTCTCCCGCGTCATGGGGCGCACCTCCCACCCCGACCTCGACGTCTCCACGTACAACCTCGGCATCCGCGGCGAGTGCTCGGCCGACGTCCTGGACCGGTGGAAGGGTGAGGGGCTGCTGCGCTGGCAGGAGCGCCGCGAGCGTCGCCTCGTCGTCGGTGTCGGCCAGAACGACGTCTTCGAGGGCCTGACGACCGCACGTTCGCGACTCAACCTCGCCAACATCCTCGACGACGCTACCGCTCGCGGCATCGCGCCCTTCGTCGTCGGCCCGCCGCCCACCATCGACCCCTCTCTCAACGAACGCCTCGAGATCGTCGTCGAAGCCCAGGCGGACGTGTGTGCGCGCCGCTCGGTGCCGTTCGTCGACTGCTACTACCCGCTGCTCGAGCACGACCAGTGGCTGAGCGACCTCGGCGCCTCCCGCGACCAGCGCCACCCCGGCCAGGCCGGCTACGGACTGCTCGCCTGGCTGGTGCTCCACGGCGGCTGGGAGAGCTGGCTGCAGATCGAGGGCTGACCCCGGTCCACGGATCGGGGGAAACCCCCATTCCCTTCGCGCCTGACGCGATATATCGTGTTTTCGACAGGACACGATCTATCGCGATTCAGGAGAACCGGGATGACCGAACAGCCGAACACCGACCGCATCGAATCCCCCACCACCCGTGACTTCGAGCGGCCCAAGAGCGTGACGGTGACCGTCGTCAGCGGGTCGGTCGACGTCATCGCCTCACCGCACACTCGGCAGGCGACCCTCGTGGTCCACGAACTCACCGGGCCGCCGCTCGCGACCTCCTCGACAGGCGGGGCGCTCAAGCTGGAGCAGCTCAAGGACGCCGACGGTCAGGTCTGGGGTGCACTCAAGTCGTTCCTGGGCGGCGCCGGCGAGAGCCACAACCGGCCCCGCGTCCGACTCACGCTGTCGGTCCCCGACGACACCGCCGTCTCCGTGCGCACGGTCTCGGCCGACGTCCTCTCCGGCGGTTCGCACGGCCCGGTCACCGTCTACACCGTCTCCGGCGACGTCACCCTCGATCACCCCACGGGCCGCATCGACGTGACGACGGTCAGCGGTGACGTCGACTGCGCCTCCCCCTCGGGCGAGCTCAAGGCCAAGACGGTCTCGGGCGACATCACCGTCCGCGACGCCGTGCTGCGCTCCGCGCGCGTCAACTCCGTGTCCGGCCGGACGATCCTCGACCTGCGTCACGGGCCCTCGCTCGTCACCGCCAACTCCGTCTCGGGTGAGGTCTCGGTGCGGATGCCGGCCGACAGCGGCTACGACGCCTCGGTCGCCTCCACCTCCGGGCACGTCGTCGTCGACGGCGAGCCGCTGCTCGAGGACGGCAAGCGCGGTGGCCACCGCTACGCCGGCGACCGCAGCGTCGCCGTCAAGGCCCGCACCGTCACCGGCGATCTCGTCGTCCTGCGCCGCGCCGGCAACCACACCGGCCCCGGCACCGGGCCGGTCATCGGCGACACCTGGGGCGCGCCCAGCGACATCCAGGACGACGTGCCCGGTCAGGACCGGCGGGGGCCCGGCGGCCCCGACGCCGGGACGGGCATCTGATGAGTGTCTTCGGCCACGGTCAACTGCGGCTCTACCTGCTCGCGCTGCTGCGCGAGGGGCCGCGCCACGGGTACGACATCATCCGCGACCTGGAGAACCGCTTCTCCGGCATGTACTCCCCAGCCCGGGCACGGTCTACCCGCGCCTTTCCAAACTGGAGGAGGAGGGCCTGGTGGAGCGCACCGACGAGGGTCGCAAGGCGCTCTACCGACTCACCGACGCCGGCCGGGCCGAGGCCGGCGCGCGCGAGGAGGAGATCGCCGCGCTCGAGTCCTCCCTCGACGCCTCCGCCGACCGCCTCGCCGAGGAGATGCGTCGCCGGGTCCGTGCCGGCTCCGAGGACCTGCGCTCGGAGGTCGCGGCCGCGACGGCTCACCTGCGCGGAGGAGCGGGCGGGAGCTCCTCGGCGCGCTGGAGCGACGTCACCGACCACGCCGGCCCCACCGCCGGCGCGGACACGCCGCCCCCGTTCGACCTCGACGGCCTCATCGGCGGCCTGACGCGGGGGCATCTGCCCGACGCCGACGCGATCTCCCGCGCGGTGCGACGATGGGGTTTCGGGCCGCCCGACGCGGCCGATCCCGGTGATGTGACCAATGTCACATCCTCAGAGCGTAACGCTCCGAACTCCCCGCAGGACGGCGCCCCGAAGACCGAGTCGGACCCCGCTCCGGAGCCCGCCACCGACACCGCCGACCCCCACGCCACGGTCACCGCGCCGCCTCCCGGCGCGGCCTCGAGCGCGCGGATCCCCGACGGTGAGGAGGTCCTGGGCGAGGTGGTCGAGGAGCCGGAACCGGCTGAGGAGCAGCGCGATCAGTCCCCGCCCGGCCCGTTCCCGAGCGCCGCGCAGGTGCGCGAGGTCATCGCCATCCTCAAGGACGCCGGCGAGCGGATCCAGGAGGTCCTCGACCCGCCGCGGAGGTGACGCGCCTGCCGACGACGGCGCCCCGGACCCCGACCTGTCAGGGGGCCGGGGCGCCTCGCGTCACCGGTCTGAGGACGGGTGAGGGCCCGCAGCGACACGAAGGGCCGCCCCACCGTCAGCGGACCTGGCTAAGGTGACCACGCCGCCCCTTCGAGGAGTTCCCATGCCTGTGATCGCCCCCTTCCCGCGCCGTTCCCGTGCGTTCGCACGCCTGGCCGCGTGCCTCGTGCTCGCTCCCGCGGCTCTCGCCCTGTCGGCCCCGACGGCCTTCGCCGAGAACGCTCCGCCGGTCGGTGCGCCGGCAGCCGGTGTGGCCAAGCCGGCGATCAAGCCTGCTCCCGGGCCTCGGGAGTCCTGCTCACCGATCGTGCCCCCGGTGGTGACGACCAGCGGCCCGAGCACCAGCGTCGTGGTCAAGCTCGACGCGTCCTGCCCTATGGGCGCCTCGGCCGGCTGGCGGGTCGTGAGCCCCTCGGGTGCCGAGGTCGGCCGGTTCACGCTCACGGGCCACGGCGCCAGGACCCTCACGGTGCCCACCCCCGACGCGACCTCGATCGGCAAGCACCGCCTCGTGCCCGTGTTCGGTCACGACGCCGACTACGGCCAGTTGGTCGTGGTCCCGGGCTCGTTGGTGGTCAAGGCCGGGTCGACGCTCACCGCGACCGCCGCACCCGAGAACGTCACCGTGGCGGCGACCAGGTACGACGCGGCGTCGGCGGCGCTGCGTCCGTGGTCCGGCGCCACGGCGGCACTGCAGCACCAGACGTGTGTGGCCTCCACCTGCACGTGGTCGACGATCTCCACGGCCCGCACCGACGCGGCGGGCCGGGCGACGTTCACCCGGCCCACGGCCGTCGGTGCGGCGACCTACCGCATCATCACGACGGCGACGGCCACGGTCGGCGGACGCGCCGTGGCCATCGCGCCCCGCTGAGGACCCGTCGAGACCGGTCCTGCGAGGTCAGTTCGTCAGCACGATCTTGCCGAAGGACTCCCCGAGGCCAGGCGCTCGAATCCCGTCGCGGCCTCCGAGAGCGGCACGGTGAGGTCGACGACCGGCTCGAGGCCGTGACGCTGCACGAACTGCGACAGCAGGGCGAGTTCGGCCTTGTTGCCCATGGTGGAGCCGATGACCCGTAGCTGGCGGAAGAAGATCTTGGTCAGTTCGGCCTTGGCGGGGGCGTCTCCGCTGGTGGCGCCGCAGGTGACGATCGTGCCGCCGGGTCGCAGCACGTTGACCGAGTGAGACCAGGTGGCCGCGCCGACGGAGTCCATCACGGCGTCGACCTTCTCGGGCAGGCGGGCTCCCGACTCGAACACCGCCTCGGCGCCGAGCTCCTTGGCACGCTCCCCTTCTCGGGGTCACGGCTCGTCACCCACATGCGCAGGCCCGCAGCGGCGCCGAGCTGGATCAGCGCCGTGGCGACCCCGCCGCCCGCGCCCTGGACCAGCACGAGCGAGCCCGGCGACACCCCGGCGTTGGTGAAGAGCATCCGGTACGCGGTGAGCCAGGCGGTCGGCAACGCGGCGGCGGTGGCCCAGCTCATGTCCTCGGGCTTGGCCACGAGGTTGGCGCTCGGCACGAGGACCTTCTCGGAGAACGTGCCCTGGGCCACCTCGGAGAACAGCGAGCGCTTGGGGTCGAACGTCTCGTCGCCGGACCATCCGGGCGTGGCGATGACGCTGTGCAGGATCACCTCCCGCCCCTGGGCGTCGATGCCGGCGCCGTCGCACCCGAGGATCATCGGCAGCCGATCGGCGGGCAGACCGATCCCCTGCAGGGAGAACAGGTCGTGGTGATTGAGCGTGGCGGCCTTGAGGGTGACGACCTCCCAGCCCTCACGCGGCTCCGGGTCGGGGCGTTCACCGACGACGAGGCCGGAGAGCGGATCGGTCTGGGACTGGGTTTCGCAGTAGACGGCGAGCATGGCGACAACGCTAGTCACCCGTGAAGTCCTGTGGTGGCCTGTCGCGTTCGCGGCTTGGCGGCTCGGCCAGGCGCGCGTTCGCACCTATATTGGACGAAGCCATGGTGGCGGGGGTCGCCATACGCCGCATGAGTGTCGAGGGGAATCTGGGAGGCCGAGTGCTCACGCACGCGCAGCGGGGACATCGGGACCTGCGGTGGGCCGCTCTCGACGCGTCCGCCTGGGCCGCCGCGTTGTTCGCGTCGGTGTGGCTGCGGTACGACTTCCGTCCCGAGCGGGTGTTCGCGCTCGACACGTGGATCGCGGTGGCGGGCGTCGTCGTCGTCCATCTCGTCGCGGGTGCGGTCCTGCGCCTGTACGGCCGCTCGCGGGTGCGCGGGTCGTACGAGGAGGCCGTCGATCTCACGATCGCCGTGGCCGTCACCGCCGTCGTCCTGCTCGTGTGGTTGCTCATCGTCTATCCACCGCTGGTGCCCCGCTCCTCCCCGGCACGGCCGGACCGCTGGCCCTGGCCTTGATGTTCGCCCTGCGGTTCGTCGTCCGTGCCCGCGCGACGCGGCGGGCGGTGGTCTCGGGCAAGGGCCGGCCCGCCCTCGTGTTCGGGGCCGGTGGTGCCGGCAGCCGCCTGGTGCGCATGTTGGTCGCTGAGGACGACAGCCCGGTCGCCCCGGTCGCTTTCCTCGACGACGACCCGGTCAAGCGCCGACGACGCATCGAGGGCGTCAAGGTCCTCGGCGGGCACGAGGACCTGGAGCGGGTGGCGGGCGAGGTGGGCGCGACGTTGCTCGTCCTCGCGGCTCCGAGCGCCCCTGCGTCGGTGCTGGAGGAGATCTCGGCCACGGCCGCCTCGCTGGGCATCGACGTCAAGGTGCTGCCCAACGTCGCCGAGGTCGTCGGCACCCCGAGCGTCCACGACCTGCGGGATCTCGACTTCGCCGACTTCCTCGGACGCCGTCCCGTCGATCTCGACGAGGGGATGATCGGCGATCACCTCGCCGGGCGCCGGGTCCTGGTCACGGGCGCCGGTGGGTCGATCGGCTCCGAACTGTGCCGCCAGATCTCGCGGTTCGCCCCCGAGCGGCTCATCCTGCTCGACCGGGACGAATCGGGTCTGCACTCGACGCAGGTCGGGCTCGTGGGTCACGGCCTGCTCGACAGCGACGACGTCGTGCTCGCCGATCTGCGCGACGCCCCCGGCTGGCCGAGGTCTTCGCCCAGGCCCGTCCGGACGTCGTCTTCCATGCGGCGGCGCTCAAGCACCTGCCCCTGCTCGAACGCTTCCCGGCAGAGGCCTGGAAGACGAACGTCATCGGCACGGCCAACGTGCTCGCCGCGGCGGCCGCGTGCGGCGCGTCCACCGTCGTCAACATCTCCACCGACAAGGCGGCCGACCCCACCTCGGTCCTCGGGGTGAGCAAGCGCATCGGTGAGTGCCTGACGGCCTGGTACGGCGAACACCACGAGGGCACGTACGTCAGCGTCAGGTTCGGCAACGTCCTCGGCTCCCGCGGGTCGATCATCCCGGCGTTCACCGAGCAGATCCATCGCGGCGGTCCGGTCACGGTCACCCACCCCGAGGTCACCCGCTACTTCATGCTCATCCCCGAGGCGTGCCAGCTCGTCCTGCAGGCCTCGTCGATGGGCCACGACGGCGAGGTCATGGTGCTCGACATGGGCGAGCCGGTCCGCATCGACCATCTCGCGCGCACGCTCATCCGCCTGTCGGGGCGGCACGACATCGAGGTCGTGTACACGGGGCTGCGGCCGGGCGAGAAGCTCGAGGAAGACCTGTTCGGTGGCGCCGAGAACCGCCGGACCACGGCCCACCACCTCGTCAGGTCGGTCGACGTGCCTGCCCTCGCCCCGTCGTGCCTGCACGACCCCGCCCAGACCGACCCGGACGCCGTGCGCCTGCACCTGCGCTCACTGGCCGGGTTGTCGCAGTAGCGGGCAGGCCGGGCAGGAGCGCGCGGAGCGTGGCGAGCACCAACCGGAGATCACCGCGCAGCGACGCCGTTCGCACGTAGTCGACGTACATCGCCTGCTTGCGCGGCAGGATGACCTCGACGTAGTAGGCCTCGGGATCGGCCGCCCCGGCCAGTTCGGTGGCCTCGTCCAGGCCGGCCAGACTCGCCGGATCGGTGATGCCGGGCCGCACGGACAGGATCTCCGCACGCATCGCCGGGTCCCAGCGGGCGACGTACTGGGGCACCTCGGGGCGTGGACCCACCAGGCTCATGCGGCCGCTCAGCACGTCGATGAGCTGGGGCAACTCATCCAGCTTGGTCCGACGCAGCACGCGCCCGGTCCGCGTGATGCGGGGGTCGCCGGAGGCGGTGACGGCGATGCGCGCCTCCCCGCCGTCGCGACGTGCATCGTGCGGAACTTGTGGATCCGGAACTCCTCGCCGCCCAACCCCACCCGCGTCTGCCGGAAGAAGACCGGCCCGGGGGAGTCGACGCGGACGGCGGCGGCCAGCACACCCAGGAGCGGCCCGGTGGCGACGAGGCCGGCGGCGGACACGACGACGTCGACGGCGCGCTTGGCCCTCGCATACCCCGGAGTGGCCGGCATCAGCGCCCGCCGAGCAGGGTCCGTACCGTCGCGACGACCTTGTCCACCTGGGCCTGGCTCAGGCCGGAGGACAGCGGCAGGCTGACGACGGTCGGGAAGTGCCGTTCGGCCGTCGGGTAGTCGGCATCGGACAGCCCGTAGGTCTGCGCCCAGTACGGATGACGGTGCAGGGGGATGAAGTGGACGCTGGCGCCGATGCCGACCTCACCCAGGCGCGTGATGAACGTGTCGCGGTCGATCGGCGCCTCGGGACGAAGACGCAGGACGTAGAGATGCCACGCGTGCACGTCATCCGGGCGGTGGGCGTGGGGCGGGAGGTCGACCGGGAGGTCGGCGAATGCCTCGTCGTAGCGGGCGGCGATACTCGCGCGGGCATCGCGCATGGCCCCGGCGCGCCGGAGCTGGACGCGACCCATGGCCGCGGCGGGGTCGGTGAGGTTGTACTTGTAGCCGGGGGCGACCACGTCGTAGGCCCAGCCGGCGCCGGGGGTGGAGTATCGGTCGAAGACGTCCCGGCTGATGCCGTGCAGGCGCATGGTGCGGATGCGGCGCGCGAGCTCGGGGTCGGCGGTGACGACCATGCCGCCCTCGCCGGTGGTCATCGTCTTGGTGGCGTAGAAGCTGAAGACGACCGCCTCGCTGGCTCCGGCACCGACCATCGTCCCCGAGGAGCGCGCCGGGAAGCTGTGCGCGGCGTCCTCGACGACGGCCAGGCCGTGGCGCTCGGCCAGCGCCGCGAGCGCGCCTCGCTCGACGGGCATCCCGGCGAGGTGGACGGGCATGACGGCCCGGGTGCGGGGAGTGATCGCCGCCTCGGTCGCCTCGAGGTCGATGAGGAGGTCGTCGTCGACGTCGACGATGACGGGGTCGGCCCCCAGGTAGCGCACCACCTCGGCGGTGGCGGTGAAGGTCCAGGTGGGGACGATGACCTCGTCCCCGGGGCCGATGCCCAGGGCCTCGAGCGCGAGGTGCAGGCCCGCGGTCGCCGAGTTGAGCGCCACCGCGTGCAGGTCACCCCCGAGGAACTCGGCGAACTCCGTCTCGAACGCCGCGGCCCGCGGGCCCGTGGTGAGCCATCCGGATCTCATCGCCTCGACGACGGCGTCGATCTCCGCGTCGCCGATGTCGGGCGCGGCGAAGGGGACTGGCAGGTCTTTCTCGCTCACACGGCTACGATAGTGCCTGGTCGGAGGCCCGGGCGGCGGCGACTCACGCAGGGAGCCGGCCGCGACGATCCGGTCACCGGCATCCGTCCCTCGACCCATCGGAGCTGCCCGTGCGGATCGGACTGCTGACCCAGTGGTACGACCCCGAGCCGGGGCCCGCCGCCCTGCCCGCCACCCTGGCGCGCGGTCTGGCCGCCCGGGGCCATCAGGTGTCGGTGCTCACCGGGTTTCCCAACTACCCCACCGGCCGGTTGCCGCAGGGCTGGACGATGACGCGCCGCCGGCGTCGGGTGGAGGACGGCGTGAGCGTCACCCGGGTCGCCCTCTACCCGAGCCACGACGGCAGCGCGGCGCGGCGGATGGCGAACTACGCCTCCTTCGGCGCCAGCGCGCTGGTCAACGGTCTGTCGGCGGTGCGGGGTGCGGACGCGATCTGGGTCAACTACTCGCCGATCACGATCGCCCCGCCCATGCTGGCGGCCCGCCACGCGCTCGGGATCCCGCTCGTCTGTCATGTCGCCGACCTGTGGCCCGACACGCTCACCGCGGGTGGGTTCGCGCCGTCGCACCCGGGGATCGGACGGGTCGTGGACGCCGGACTGCACCGCTGGTGTGCGGCGATGTACGCCGCGTCGGCCAAGGTCACCTACATCTCCCCCGGCGTCCACGACGTGCTGCGCGATCGGGGCGTCCCGGAGCACAAGCTCGCCTACGCGCCGATGTGGGCCGAGGAGTCGACGTTCTCCCCCGCCGACGACGCCACCCGCCGGCTCGGCGAGCAGTGGCGCGAGGGGCTCGGCATCGGACCGGAGGACGTCCTCGTGCTCTACGCCGGCGCGCTCGGGCACGCCCAGGGCCTGGAGACGCTGATCGACGCCGCCGCCGCGGTGGACGACCCCCGCCTGCGCGTGGTCGTCGCCGGGTCGGGCGTCGCCGAGGAGGCACTGCGCGCGCGGGCCGCGAAGACGGCGCCCGCCGGGCGGATCCTCGTCCCCGGCCGGGTCCCCCAGTCGCAGATGCCGGTGCTCATGGCTGCCGCCGACGTCTGCTTCGTCGGCCTGGCCGCCACGCCACTGACCCGCATCACGATGCCGAGCAAGACCCAGGCCACCCTCGCGGCGGGCAAGGCGATCCTCGTCGCCGCCGACGGCGACATCCGGCAGGTGGTCGCCGACTCCGGAGCCGGGTGGGCCGTGGGCTCGGGCGACGTCGCGGGCCTGACCGGCGCGATGCGACTGGTGTGCAACAGTGGACGTGGCGGGCTCGCTGCCCGCGGTCACGGTGCACGCAGCCACTACGAACGGCACTTCGGTCTGGCCCGCGCGCTGGATCGGGCGGAAGAGCATCTGGAGGCGGCTCGTGCGAGCGTCCGATGAGCGGGAGGGTTTCGCGGTGATCGACCACACGCACCTGCGGGGGCGACCGTCGCGATCACGGGTGGGACGGGGTCGTTCGGGTCGACGATGGCCCGGCATCTGCTCGCCCTCGACGTGGCCGCGGTTCACGTGCTCTCGCGCGACGAGGCCAAGCAGCACGACATGCGTGTCGCCTTCGCCGATCCGCGGCTGCGGTTCTTCCTCGGCGACGTCCGCGACCGCGCGAGTGTCGACGCGGCGTTCGTCGGCGCCGACTTCGCGTTCCACGCGGCGGCCCTCAAACAGGTCCCGAGTTGTGAGTTCTTTCCCGATCAGGCGGTCAAGACCAACGTCGTGGGCAGCGGCAACGTCATCGACGCCGCGCACGCCGCCGGGGTTCGCGGGCTCGTGTGCCTCTCCACCGACAAGGCCGTCTACCCCGTCAACGCCATGGGCATGAGCAAGGCGCTGATGGAGAAGACCGCGCAGGCCTTCGCCCGCCGCCACCCCGAGGCGTCCACGACCGTGAGCGTCACGCGCTACGGCAACGTGATGTACTCGCGCGGGTCGGTGATCCCGCTGTTCGTGCAACAGATCCGCGCCGGGGAGCCCATGACGATCACCGATCCGGCGATGACCCGCTTCCTCATGTCGTTGTCGGAGTCGGTCGATCTCGTGGAGTACGCCTTCACCCACGCCCGGCCCGGCGATCTGTTCGTCCGCAAGGCCCCGGCGAGCACCGTCGAGACCCTCGCGCGTGCGGTCGCCACGGTGATGGGCGTGCCCGACCACCCCCTCCAGATCATCGGCACCCGCCACGGCGAGAAGCTGCACGAGACCCTGCTGTCCCGCGAGGAGCGCGCCACCGCCGTCGACGAGGGCGACTACTTCCGCGTGCCGGTCGATGCGCGCTCGATGGACTATGCGCCGTACTTCGAGGAGGGCGATCCGCGGGCGAGCACCCAGGACGACTACACCTCGGAGAACACCGAGCGTCTCGACGTGGACGGCGCCGTCGACCTGCTGATGACGCTCCCCGAGGTGCAGGTGCTCCGCGCCTCCCGGGAGGGCCGCTGATGCGCATCGTCGTCACCGGGGCGAACGGATTCCTCGGCCTGCACACCCGCACCCGGCTGCTGCTGACCCGGCCCGACGACGTGGTCGTCCCCGTCGGACGCGCGCAGTGGGAGGCCCTGCCCGACCTGCTGTGCGACGCCGACGCCGTCCTGCACCTCGCCGGGTACAACCGGGGCGACGACGCGGATCTCGCCGACGGCAACACCGCCCTCGCCGAGGAGCTCGTGCGGGCGCTGGAGGCGGCGCGCGCGACACCGACGGTCGTCTATGCCGGGAGCACCTATGTCGACGAAGGACACTGGGGCGCCGACTCCCCCTACGCGACGGGCAAACGCCGCGCGGGCGACGTGCTACGCGCCTGGGGTGAGCGCGCCGGCGCGGCCGTGCGCGAGGTGCGGTTCACCGGTCTGTTCGGCGAGCACGGCCGGCCCCACTACAACAGCTTCGTCGCCACGTTCGCCCACCTCGTCGCGACCGGTGGTACCCCGAAGATCGTCGGCGACCGCGAACTCCCGCTGCTCCACGTGCAGGACGCCGCCGCGGCCCTGCTGGCCGCGATGGACACCGACGAGGTGAGCACGACGGGCGGCTCCGAGCCGATCCGCCCACCGGGACGGCCGACGCTGATCTCCGAGGTTGCGCAGCGGTTCACGCACATGCACCGGATCTACGCGCCGGTCGGTGAGATCCCTGCGCTGACCGGCGAGTTCGACGTCCACCTGTTCAACACCCTGCGCGCCGCGATGTGGCCGCAGGCCTACCCGCTGCGGCCGGTCCCCCGCTCCGACCAGCGGGGCACGCTCGTGGAGACCATCCGGGTGCACGGCGGCACCGGGCAGGCGTTCGTGTCGAGCACCAACCCGGGGTTCACCCGCGGCGACCACGTGCACCTGCACAAGATCGAACGGTTCCAGGTGCTCTCGGGCACCGGCCTCATCCGCCTGCGCCGTGTGCTCTCCGACGAGGTCCTCGAGTTCCGTGTCACCGGAGACGAACCGGCGGTGATCGACATGCCGACGCACTGGACCCACTCCATCGAGAACATCGGCGACGACGAGCTCGTGACGTCCTTCTGGACCAACGAACTCTTCGACCCCGATCGGCCCGACACCTACCCGCTGCCGGTTCTCACCGGGCGCGATCGCCCCACGTCGGCGGCGTCATGAACCCGGAGCTCACCTACACCGGCCTGCGGACCAGTGACGTCGCCGAGCTGGCGCGGATCCACCGGCGGGGATTCCCCGGGTTCTTCCTCACCAGCCTCGGCCTGCCCTTCCTGCGCGAGTTCTACCGCGGCCACCTCGACGACCCCACGGCCGTGGCGGTCGTGGCGCGCCTGGCGAGCGGTCGCCCCGTGGGTGTCGTGGTGGGGACGACCCGACCGGCGGGGTTCTACGGACGACTGCTCCGCCGGCGTGGTCTCGCGTTCGCCCTGGCGGGAGTTCGGGGGCTCTCACGTCCCCGAGATCGGTGCCGCGGCTGGTGCGCGGCCTCACCTACCGGGGTGACGCCCCCGACCCGTCGTTCTCCCTGCTCTCCTCGATCGTCGTGGACCCCTCGGTCGCGGGAACGGGCGTCGGTGCCGCCCTCCAGCAGCGCTGGTGCGCCGGCGCCGCGGTGGCAGGTTCCCGACGAGCCTATCTGCAGACGGACCACGACGACAACGACGCCGTGCGAGCCTTCTATCGTCGATGCGGATGGGTGGAGAGCGAGACGACGACCACCCCCGAAGGACGCCGGCTCCTGCGGTACGAACGCGACCTGGCCGCGTTGCACGAGCCCGGCCCGACCCAGAGCCCGACCCGACCGAAGCGAAGGAGTAGTCGATGACCAAGGTCATGACGATCGTCGGCACCCGGCCGGAGATCATCCGTCTGTCGCGGGTCATGAACCGCCTCGACCGCACGTGCGAGCACGTCCTGGTCCACACGGGGCAGAACTACGACTACGAACTCAACGGGATCTTCTTCGACGAGTTGGGCATCCGCCGGCCGGACCACTTCCTCGAGGTCGACACCTCCAGCCTCGGGCGGGTGCTCGGTGAGACGTTGATCAAATCCGAGCAGGTGCTCGCCGCCGAGCGGCCCGACGCGGTGCTCATCCTCGGTGACACGAACTCCGCGATCGCCTCGATCATGGCCAAGCGCATGCGCATCCCCGTGTACCACATGGAGGCCGGCAACCGCTGCTTCGACGAGAACGTCCCCGAGGAGACCAACCGCCGCCTGGTCGACCACGTCGCCGACTTCAACCTCGTCTACACCGAGCACGCGCGCCGCAACCTGTTGGCCGAGGGGCTGCACCCCCGCCGCATCCTGCTCACGGGCTCCCCGATGAAGGAGGTGCTCGACCACCACGCCGAGGCGTTCGCGGCGAGCACCGCCGCCACCGACCTCGGTCTCGATCCGCGCGGGTACCTGCTGGTCTCGGCGCACCGGGAGGAGAACGTCGACGACCCCGGACGCCTGTCGGCCCTGTTGCGCGCGTTGGTCGCCGCCCGGGACACCTTCGAGGTGCCGGTGCTCGTGTCGACCCACCCGCGCACGCGCAAGCGCCTCGACCTGCTCGCGGCGCGACCGGGCGCGGAGGACATCGACCTCTCGGGCATCACGTTCCACCCGCCGATCGGGTTCATCGACTACGTGCGCCTGCAGCAGGACGCCCTGTGCGTGCTGTCGGACTCCGGCACGATCAGCGAGGAGTCCTCGCTGCTGCGCTTCCCCGCGGTGACGCTGCGCGACTCCATCGAACGGCCCGAGGCCCTCGACACCGGCGCGATCGTCATGACCGGCCTGGACCCGGTGAGCGTCGTCGAGGGGATCCGCGACGCGGTGGCGGCCATCGGCCCCGACCACCACACCGACGCCGTCCTGCCCGCCGACTACGCCATCGACAACTGCTCCCAACGGGCCGTCCGCTTCATCCTGTCGACCCACCGCCGGCACCGTGAGTGGGCGGGGATCCGCGACCAGGGGCCCCCACGATGAGCCTGCTCGTCGAGCACCGCACGCCGATGCCCCCGCCCGATCCGTCCGTCCGGGTGTCGATCATGTCGCCGGTGCGCGACGAGGAGGCGCACCTGGCGGCGATGCTCGACAGCGTGCTGGCGCAGACGCACGCCGAGTTCGAGTTGCTGCTGGTCGACGACGGGTCGACCGACCGCACGGCCACCATCGCCCGCGAGTACGCCGACCGCGACGAGCGGGTGCGTCTGCTCGGCACGGGCGAGGCGCTCGGCAAGAACGCCGCCTTCAACCTCGCCTACGCGCACAGCACCGGCGACCTGCTGTGCCACCTCGGCGGCGACGACCTCATGCCCCCCGACTCCCTCGCCGCCCGCGTCCGCGCCGTCGGGCCGCACGTGCGCAGCCGGGCCGTCGGGTTCTTCAAACTGGCGCTGCTGGTCGAGGCGTCTGCGGGGCCTGGCCCGTCCGAGGCCTCCGACACTGCCGCGCGGGCCGAGACGGTGGTGCCCCGCGGTCGCCGAGGCAGCATGTCGGGCGGCTCGATCACCATGACCCGCGCCCTCGCGGAGCTGGTCATGCCCCTGCCCGAACACCTGGTCTCCGAGGACATCTGGATGGGCAACGCCGCCGACGCGCTCGCCGAGGTGCGCGTCGACGCCACCGACGTCGTCACCCGCTACCGCCGTCACGCGGGCAACTCCAACCCCCGCAACAAGTCGTTCGCGGCGATGGACCGTGCCATCCACGCCCGCATGACGGCCTACGACGCGCTCCTGTCCACCGAGCGGTTCGTCCTGCCCGAGGAGTACCGGCACCGCTTCGCGGCCGAACGGGAGGCCGAACGGCTGCGTCACGAGGGCCGCACCCTGCGACTCCTGCATGCGGATCTGCCCCCGGTCGACCGGATCGCGCTCGCCTCGATGTCACACCCGGTCCTCTGGCGGGTGCGCAGCCGGTTGCTGACGCCGCTCACGGGTTGGCGCGGGCGCTGATGCGGGTCGCCGTCGTCACCGGGGAGTACCCGACCCGGCGCGCTCCCGAGCGGGCCATGTTCGTGCGCGACCAGGTCGAGGCCCTGCGCGGGTCCGGTCACCAGGTGTGCGTCATCCACCACGAACCGCCCACGCTGCGCCGCCTCGCCAACCGGGTGCGTGGCCGGCTCGGGCGTCCTGCGGGACACGCCGCCGCCCCCGCGCAGCCCGAGTCCGCACTGCCCGAGTCCGCACTGCCCGATTCCGCGCAGTCCGCCTCCACGGGAGCCCGGTGGCGGATCCTCGGCCGCCTGGCCCACGACGGTGTCGGTCGAACCCTGGCCACCGCCACTATGATGCGTGACCTGCGCCGGCTCGACCCGGCCCCCGAGGTCGTCCACGCCCACAACGTCTTTCCCGCCGGGGTCGCCGCGGTGCGCTACGCGGCCCGGGCGCAGACCCACGTCCCGGTCGTCGTCACCGAGCACTCCAGCGCGTTCCTGCGCGGTCAGCTCGCCGCCGGCGAGGTGCGTACCGCCGCCCGGGTGTACCGCGCCGCGGCGCGGGTGGTGGCCGTGAGCCCCCGGCAGGCCGAGGCGATCCCGGCCACCGACGTCGAGGTCGTGCCCAACGTGCTCCCCGCCGACTTCACCCTCCGCGCACCCGACGCGGCGGTACGCGGCGACATCGTCAGCATCGGCACGCTCATGCCGCACAAGGGCATGGAGACCCTGGTACGCGCCTACGCGGCCCTCCCGGCGCACCTGCGCGAGCGCCACCGCCTCGTCCTCGTCGGGGACGGACCTCAGGCGTCCCGGTTGACCACCACCGCACGGGAACTGGGGGTGCATGAGCGGGTCGTGCTCACGGGGCATCTGCGTCGCAGCGACGTCGCGGGCGTGCTGCGCGGAGCTGCCCTGCTCGTCTCGGCGAGTCCCGTGGAGACCTTCGGCATGACCCTCATCGAGGGCCTCGCCTCGGGGGTGCCGTTCGTGGCCGTCCGCAGCGGCGGCCCCGAGAGCGTGTGGTTCACCGGCGCCGGGGTGCTCGTCACCCACAGCACCCCGGAGGATCTGGGGGGCGGCATCCGGCAGGCCCTGGGCGACGACGAATCCGGCACGTCGGCGCAGGTCGGCTCGAGCGATGCGGAGCGACGCACGCAGGTGCAGCGCCGGTTCGGGGCCGACGAGGTCGCGGCGAGACTCAGCGCGATCTACCGGGCAGCAGTCGCAGCACGCGACGGGCGCAGGGAACGCTGACGGCCAGCACGCCGGCGACACCGACGGCGACGACCACCCACGTCGGGGCTCCGGCCCACCGCGTCCCCACCGAGACGGCGGCGGCAGCAGCGGCGATCACCAGGGGCACTGCGAGATCACGCAGCAGGCCGCGGCGTCCGACGCCACCCAGGGCGAGCACCCACCCGGTGAACGCGACGCAGATCCCCAGCCCCGCAAGCGAATAGAGAGCGATCCCGACGATGGCGGATCCGGCGCTCACACCGGCGTACAGGCCCGCGAGCCGCACGGTCGCCTCGACGACGGAGATGAGCAGGATCCGGCCCAGTTGATCGCGCACCGTGGCGTAGGTGGACAGCGGCGAGGAGACGAAGTTCGCGGCGAGCCAGGGCGCCATGATCGCGGCGAGCAACCCCGCCTCGCGCCACTGCTCGCCGAACACGACGGCGAACGCCTCCGGTCCCAGCAGCCAGACCACCGAGAACACCGGGAGCGACACCAGGGTGAGCGCCTCGGTGGCCCGGCGCAGTTGCGCGCCCGCCTCACCGCTCGTGCGCTCCAGCCGCGCCAACCTGGGGAACATCACCTGGGAGACGGCCTGACCTAGCAGGACCGCCGGGGCCGCCAGGAGTCGTGTGGCGAAACCGAACTGGCCGGCAAGCGCCACCCCGAACCACCGCGCCACCAGTGGCGCGACCGCACCGACCGAGATGACGTTGAGCAGCGCCGGCACCGTGTTGAGCAACGGCATCCGCTTCCACCGCGTCACCACCTGGCGCAGCGATCCGCCGGAGCGGAGCGCCCCACCGGCCCCGATCCACGCGGCGTTGAGCACGCGCCCGACGCCCTGGCCGGCGATGAGGCCCGAGGACACCCCGGCCACGCCCAGACCGACCTGGACCCCGACCTGCCCGACCGAGGCCACCACACCGGCGCGACCGACGCGGCCGAAGGCGCCCGCGCGGCCCGCGAACATCCGCACGGCGGCGAATGCGGCGGTTCCCCACAACAGCAGCGGAACTCCCCACCACGCCCCGGGCGTCGCGATCAGCTCGGCCCCGGACGTGGCGCTCGCCCACAGGAGCGTCATCACCACGAGCGACGTCACCGTGGACGTGATGAGACACAGCCTGGCCAGGGCGCCGGCCTCCTCGTCGGTGGCAGCCAACGGGATCGCGGTCTCGTAGCGCAGCGTGGCGAGCACCGCCAGGATGTTCGCCCAGGCGAGGACGACGGCGAAGTGCCCGAACTCCTCGGGGGTGTACAGGCGGGCCGTCACGATCTGGCCGACGACGAGGACAATCTGCGAGATCAACGCCCCGGAGGAGAGGTAGGTGATGTCCCGACCGGACACCCCGAGGAGCGAGCCGTCCTTGAGGCGCCGGAGGATCTTCACCGTCCGATGGTACGAACCCGCTGGCCACGGGCAGCAGCGACGCGGCGGGGCGGCCGGCATTCAGTCATCGTCCAGCCTCCGTACCTAGAGTGCGCGGAGTGGACCGTCGTCATCGACGGCCAGAACCGCCACCGGGGCCGTGACCAGCGACGCGACGCTCTTGATCATGCGTCCAAGACGAATTGGTCCGATGTGGGGCGGCAACTAGACTGAAGCGGCATTCCGACTGGCCGGGGGCCGCCGGGATCGTGTTGAACGCTCGACAAGGGGAGACAACGTGGCCACAACGGCCGAGAACAACCGTGACCCGTGGGGGCGGTCACTGGCGGCGACTCTGCGCCGGTGGTGGTGGATCCCTGTCGTCCTCGGGCTCGTCGGTGCAGTCGTGGGGGACTCGCCGGCATCTCAGCTCCGAAGACGGCCGAGGCTCTCGTGCGCGTCCAGACATCCAATCCCGATCCGCAGGCCGTCGCCGACGCCGTGCAGAGCGCGATGCTCGAGGCGTCCTCGCGTGACGTCTTCGAGTCGGCCGCGCAGAAGACCGGCGCCGACATGACGACCCTGCGTGAGAATGCCGAGGTCACCGCGGTGGTCAAGACGACGTTCCTGTCGATCAAGGCCACCGACCGCGACGCCGAGACCGCCGCGCGCATGGCCAACGGCCTCGCCGACGCCGCGGTCGAGGCGAGCAATGCGCGCATCAACGACGAGCTCACCGAACTCACCCGCACCACCGGCGTACTCATCAAGCAGCAGCCGCTGACCGAACCCGACGCCGAGCAGCAGCGCGTCGCCCGCCTCGGTGGCCAGCTGGCCGACCACCAGGGCACGCTGCTCATGCAGTCCCGCCGTCTCTCCCTGCTGCAGGCAGCCGAGGCCGCGGGCGCCGAAGGACCCTCCACCGCGCTGCTCGGCGCGATGGGTCTGCTCGGCGGAGTCCTCGCCGGTGGCGCCCTCGCGCTCGTGTTCGGTGGCCGACGCGGCCAGATGACCTCGATGACCGAGATGCGTCGCGTCTACCCCGACCTCGAGTTCGTGCCGGCCCGCGAGCTGCCCACCGTCATCAGCATGGAGGCCCGTGACATCGACCGCGTCGTGCTCACCGGCGTCCGTGCTCCGGCAGGTGCGGTCCGCGGCCTGGTCGAACCCGTCGCCGCCGGTTTCCACGCCGGCGGTCGCGAGGTGGCCGTCACCGACGACCTGGCCGCGTTCGGCCGGGACTCGATGAACGGGAACGGGCGCCCGCGCACGGCCACCCTGCTCCAGACCCCTCTCACGAGCGCCATCCTCAAGCGCGCCGCACGAGACGAGAACGCGATGGTCCTCGTCCTCGTCCGTCCGCACAAGACCCGATTCGAGTGGCTCGATGAGCATGTCAACCAGTTCGGCGACCGCGTATGCGTCGTCGTCGACGGCTGACCGCCGCGGCGCGTCACGCCGGAACGGCCGTGGGGTCGCCGGCCGGTACGACCCGATCCGGTGGATCGTCTGGCTGTTCGTCCTGAACATCCTCTTCCAGCGCATCTCGATCCCGGGAATCTCGATCCCGTTCACCGTCCCCATCACCGTGCTGTGGTGTTTCGCGGCGTGGCGGTTCGGGATCCTCGCGGTCGAGAAGCGCCGGATGATCCTCTGGATGGGGGCTGCCGCGGCGTCGTCCGCGGTGGTCCTCCCCAGGTCCTCTTCGTCGACCGCCCGTTCATCAGCGTCAACAGCTGGCTGTTCTGGATGACGATGTGGTTCCCGGTCATCTTCATGATGGTCGACCGCTCGGCGCTGACCTACCGGCGCATGATGGAGGCCGTCACCACCGTCGGCCTGTGGCTGAGCTCGCTGTCCATCGTCTTCCTGCTCTCGCAGTTGGCGGGGGTGGCCTACCGGGACTGGCTGTTCGACATCCTGCCGCGCTCGCTGCACGTCGAGGGCTTCGCGATCAGCTACCCCATCGTGTGGGACAGCCCGATCTACAAGTCCAACGGCTGGATCATGCTCGAGCCGTCGTTCATGTCGTTCACGCTCGGCGTCTGCTTCATGACCGCGCTGCTCACGCGCGCCCGGGTGTGGAAGGTCGTCTGGCTCTTCCTCGGCATCCTCACCACGGTCGCCGGGTCGGGGTTCGCCATCATCGGCGTCGGCGTCCTGGCGATGCTGCTGTGCGGCCAGTACTCGCTGCTGCGGCGGTACGTCATCCCGGGTGTCATCGTCACGGCGATCGCGATCCCGACGGCCATCGGGCAGGTGTTCGTCGAGCGCGTCACCGAGGTCGGCGAGACCAACTCCTCGGCGGCCATGCGCAGCTTCGAGCCCTACCTCTACCTCGTGCCGCGCTGGATCCACGAGCCGTGGTCGGTGTGGGTCGGGTTCGGTGCCGGCTCCTCGCGTCAGGCCGTCGAGGGCAGCGGCACCGACGGCCTCATCGCCCCCATGGTGGGCAAGGTCTTCTACGAGTACGGATTCTTCGCCGGCGCAGCGCTGCTGGCGCTCGCGGTCGTGCCGTTCATGCGGGCTCACGAGCGGGCCCTGGCGGCCACGCTCCTCGCCCAGTTCTTCCTGCTGCAGCCCCCGGCCCAGCCGATCATCGTGCCCGCGTTCATCGTGGTCACGCTGTGGTCGCCGGCCCCCTGGGGATACCAGGAGGCGGGCACGGGCGACGACGAGGAGGAACCGCCCGACAGGCGTCGCAAACGCCGACATCTGACACGACAGGCCGACTGACGCGCGACGCGCGACGACCGACGACCGACGACCGACGAGCGATCCGAGGAGAGACGATGACGACCCACCCGCAGGTGAGTGTGCTGATGCCGGTCCTCAACGAGGAGGCGGCGGTCGCCGAGGCCGTCGCGTCGGCGCTGGCGCAGTCCGATCACGGCGTGGACGTCGAGGTCCTCGTCATGAACGGGCCGTCCGTCGATGCGACCGCGCAGATCGTGGCGGGACTCGCCGCCGGTGACCCGCGGGTGCGGTTGGTGGACAACCCCACCGGCACCATCCCGGCCGCCCTCAACATCGGACTCGCCGCGGCCCGTGGGGAGTTCGTGGCCCGCATCGACGGCCACGCGTCGGTGAGCCCGGACTACCTCGCCCGCGCCGTCGCGCATCTGCGGCGTGATCCCGGGTTGGCCGCGGTCGGAGGCATCCGCAACGGTGTGGCTCGCAGTGCCGGTGGCCGCGCCGTCGCCCTCGCGTTGTCGAGCCCGTTCGGCGTCGGCAACTCCATCAACCACTTCGGTGAGGAGTTCTGCGAGACCGACCACGCCTCGTTCGGCGTGTACCGCACCGAGGTCGCCCGTGCGGTCGGCGGGTGGGACGAGGCGTTGCTCGTCAACGAGGACGTCGACTTCGACCACCGCATCCTCGGCCGGGGTCACCGCATCGCGTTCGACCCAAAGATGCACATCTACTGGCACGTGCGCGAGAGCGTCAAGGACCTGTTCCGCCAGTACCGCCGGTACGGCCGGGGCAAGGCGGCGATGGTCCGCAAGAACGGTCGCGAGGCCATCCGCGCCCGCCACCTCGCCGCCCCGGTGGCCGTGGCCGGAACGGCCGGGCTCGCGCTGCTGGCGACGCGATTCCCCAGGTCGGCGGTGGCGTTGTACCTGCCGTACGTGGCGGGAGTCACCGCCGCGAGCGTCCACGCCTGGCGTGGCCGCGGCGACGCACCGGTCGACCCGAAGGCCCCGAGCGCGGACCGCTCGGTCGACCCGACGTCCCTCCCGGGCGCCTTCATGGCGATGCACTACGGCTGGGGCCTGGGCTTCCTCGAGGGCTACGTCCTGCGCAAGACCCCGGCCCAGTCCTCGGCCCGCCTCCCGACATAGCAAGCCGGGCGGAGGGCGATCCGCGCCTTCTCGCCGAAACCGCCGCCTATAACGGGCGGTTTCGGCGCGCACCCTCCCCATCGCCGAAACCGCCCGTTATAGGCGGCGGTTTCGGCGTTATCAACAGGTCGCGTCATCGAGGGGCCCACACAGGCTGCGACATGGATTCATCTCGATGTCATGCGTTCACTCGAGGGGGACTCCACCGTCCCCGCGCCCCTTGATCTGACCAGTTCCGAGGTCATGCTGAGTCGGGATCACGACCCGCTCCACCTCCTCGCCGAACACCGATCCGGAGAAGTCGTCCGCATCGAACACGGTGCGTACCTGTCCGTACACCGCCTTCGAGAGCTGGAGGGCTGGCGCAGAAGTACCACGGTGCTGCGAGCCCGGTGCGTCGCCGATGCCGCCAGGCTCAGCCCACAGACCGTGTTCAGCCATGTGACCGCCGCTGCCCTCCTCGGGCTGTGGGTGCCGCCCCGGATCGAGGTCGTTCACGTCACGCAGACGTTCAAGACCAAGAGTCAGCGTGACACCATCGTCCGTCACCACCGGCCGTTGAGCGACGACGACATCACACAGATCGACGGCGTCCTGGTCACCGGCCTCACCCGCACGGTCATCGACTGCATCACCTCACTCCCGGTCGAGTGGGCCCTGGCCGTGGCCGACAGCGCCATGCGTCTACGCCTTCCTCCACGACGGCGCGATCAGCCTCACGACCGCGACGAGGTCGAGGCCCTCCGCGAGGAGTGGGTGAGGTATCTCGCGCAGCTGGGTCCCATGCGGGGGTGTCGACAAGCGCGCGACATCCTGCGGCGGGCTGATCCGGGGTCCGAATCTCCCGGTGAGTCTCGTCTGCGCTGTGTCGCGCTGGCGGCCGGCCTGCCTGCGCCGATCCTCCAGATGCCCGTCCACACTGCCGAGGGCCTGTTTCATGCCGACTTCGGCTGGGCGCTCGGCCCGCCTCATGACCGCACATTCGCCTGCGTCGAGTTCGACGGTCGGGGAAAGTACGAGGATCCGTCGGAGCAGTCCCGAGAGGAGGCACGTCAGAGCGCCATCATCGCGGCAGGTCATCGCCTCGAGCGCTTCTCAGGAGAGGACCTTCTCAACGAGGTGCGGCACCTCATCCTCCCGAGACTCTTCGCCCTGGTGCCGGAGCTGGTGGAGGCACGAGAGCCGGTCGTCCACCTCAACCCGCGCCCCCCACGACGCCGAAACCGCCGCCTATAACCGGCGGTTTGGGCGTGGGCTCTCGTGCGTCAGTTCTCGCGGGTCAGGGTCTCGCCTTCTTCTCGGTAGGTCTCGCCCGTCTCGGGGCAACGGTAGGTGCCCTCGCCCGCCTCCTCCAGCGGGACTCCGGCTCGTCCGACCCACCTGATCCGTCGGGCGGGGACCCCCGCCACGAGGGCGTGATCGGGCACGTCCTTGGTCACCACCGAGCCCGCGGCGACCATCGCCCACGCGCCGATCGTCACGGGTGCGACGCACACGGCACGCGCGCCGATCGAGGATCCCTGACGGCACGTGACCCCCACGGCCTCCCAGTCGTCGCCGCGCTTGAGGGTGCCGTCGGGGCTGATCGATCGCGGGTAGTGGTCGTTCGTGAACACCACCGCCGGTCCGACGAACACGCCGTCCTCGAGCACCGCCGGCTCGTAGACCAGCGCATAGTTCTGCAGCTTGCAGTTGTCGCCCATCCGCACCCCGGTGCCGACGTACGCGCCGCGGCCCACGATGCAGTTCTCGCCGAGCACGGCCTGCTCACGCACCTGCGCGAGGTGCCAGACGCTGCTGCCCTCACCGATGATCGCGTCGTCGGAGACGTCTGCGCTGGGCTGGATACGAACGGTCACGTGCGGCCTCCTGCGGGAACGGGTGAAGACATGCTCGCGCCCAGCGTAGAGGCAGCGCACCGACGCACGCCCGGGACGCGCGGATGCCCGACGCGCGGGGGCGCGGCGTGGTTCGACCTCGCCCTCCCCCGATACTGTGGCCGGAGCCGCAGCCCCGCGGTTCCGTTCGCTCCCGGCCGACCTCGGAGGTCCCGACATGCCGACGCAGGCTCCGCACGTGCTCTATGTGGCGTGGGGATTCCCACCCTCTCGCGGCGGCGGGGTGTACCGGGCGCTCGCGACGGTCAACGCGTTCGTCGCCGAGGGCTTCGACGTCACCGTCCTCACGGCCGACCGGGAGACCTTCGAGAAGTACACCGGCGTCGACGCCTCCCTCGAGGAGCAGGTGGCGGACGGCGTCGAGGTGGTGCGGGTGCCGTTCGAGTGGCCCGCGATGGAGACCGACCTCCGCTCCTGGTCGACCCTGCGCATGTGGGCCCCCGGCAGTGGCGCAAGCGGCGGACCCGCCTGGACCAGAAGGACTTTCCCGAGACCGGATACGGTCCGTGGCGGGCGCGCATCGAGGAGGCGGCGCTCGAGATCCACGCCCGCCGGCCCGTCGACCTGACCGTCGCCACCGCCAACCCCAACGTCGACTTCTGCGCCGCGGCCGTCCTCAACGCCGAACACGGCGTGCCGTTCGTCATGGACTACCGCGACGCCTGGATGCTGGATGTGTTCGACGGCGGGCTGCTGCACGAGGAGGGCGGCCGCGCCGACCGCATCGAGCGGAGCCTGCTGGCGGGCGCGAGCGAGGTCTGGTTCGTCAACAACCCGATCCGCGAGTGGCACGTGAAGCGCCACCCGGAGGTCGCGCCCCGGATGCATGTCGTGGCCAACGGCTACGACCCCGACTTCGCGCCGACCGCCCGCACCGACGCCTCCACCGGGCCGCTGACCTTCGGGTACATCGGCACGGCCTCCTCCAAGGTGCCGATGAAGGAGTTCGCGGAGGGCTGGCGACGGGCCCGCTCCCGCGGCGGCGACATGACCGACGCGCGCGCCCAACTGTGGGGCTACCTGGGGTTCTACTCGACCCCGGCTCCCGCGCTGCTCAAGCTCGTCGAGGAGCACGACGACGACGGCCTGTCCTACGAAGGGCCGGTGCCCAAGGCGCGGGTGCGCGAGGTCTACGACACCTTCGACGTGTGCCTGCTCATCCTCGGCGCGGGGCTGTACGTGACCAGCGGAAAGGTCTTCGAGTACGCCGCGAGCGCGCTGCCGATCGTGTCGGTGCACGACCCCCGCAACGCCGCGACCGACGTCCTGCGCGAGTATCCGCTGTGGTTTGCCGTGGACGATCTCGACCCCGACACGATCGCCGACGCCCTGATCCGCGCCGCTCACGCCGCGCGTACCGCGGATGAGGCCACGCGCCGCGCCTGCGCGGACTTCGCCCGCCGGTACGCCCGCGACCTGCAGATGGGTCCGCGCGTCCGGGCACTGCGGGAGATGGTGGCCTCGAACGGTTCTCAGCCAGAGACGCACACGAAGGAGGCGCAGCGATGAAGGTGGTGCTGGTCGACACCGGACGCGGCCGCAACGTCGCGTCCGTCGAACTGTGGCGGTCGCAGTTGCAGCTGGAGCACGGGGACGACCTCGCTCTCCTGTCGTGGAATCACCCGAGGGTCGCGCTGCCGGTGGTGGATCAGCTCGTCTTCGGCCCGACGCTGGACTGGGGCCGGCCCGAACCGGTCCGCCCCAACGTCACGGTGCCACGGCGGGTGCCGGGGCCGGTCGGGACGACGGCGCACCTGTCGAGGACCGACCCTCGCCGGGTCACCGCGGCGCTGCGCTGGCGGACGCGACGACTGACCCGCGCCGCGAGCCGGCGCCTGACCCCGATCACGCGCCGCCTGCCGCAGCCGCTGGCCTCGCCGATGTCGGCGCTCAGCAGCAGTTCCCCGCTGGGCGTGCGGCTGCGGTCGGCCCTCGGCGTCCGCTCCGACGGGGTACCCACGGATTTCGCCATCGCTGTAGCGCGCTCGGCGCAGGCCGCGGAGCTCGCCTCCTGGGCCGACGTCGTCGTCCCCTTCGACGCCCGCTCGCGCAAGGCGGCCTGGGTGCTCGCCAAACGTGTCTCGACCCACGAGGCGCCGATGGACATGACGACCGCGGTCAAGATCATCGAGGCACGGCGACGCGCGCACGGGTGAGCGGCGCGGCGCCGCCCGGCTCCCGCTCTACCTGCTCCCCGCTCTACCCGTGCAACCGCAGGTGTTCGGTGAGGATCTGGGCCGACCGGCGTCCGTCGTGCCACTCGTGCGCGTACGTCTGGCCGGCCCTGGCGGCCTCGCGGCCTCGGTCGCGGTCGGCCACCAGGGCTCGGATGACGTTCTCGAGGGTGTCGGGGTTCGCCTCGACGATCGGGCAGCCCGGCACCTGCTCGCGCACGGCATCGACGACGTGGCTGAGCACGATCCGGCCGGCGAACATCGCCTCGACCGCGGCGGCCCCGTAGGCGCCGAGGGCGAACTGGTCGAGGACGATGTCACAGTCCTTGACGTGGCTCGGCATCTCCTGCGGCACGACGTTCTCCAACCGCCGGTACTCGATGAGCCCTTCGGACTCGAGCAGCAGGCCCACCCGGTCGGCGGCCTCGGTGCCCTTGATGCGGGCGCGGCTCGGCACGTGCAGCACCACGGGCAGCTCACGGTCGAACGCGGTCGGCTCGGCGTGCCACACGCCGGGGTCGCCGACCACGGGCAGCCAGATCGAGCCGGGCACGTCGAGCAGCAGGTCCGGCGTCGAGACGAACACCGGCCCGACCTTGCCCTCGATGAACACCTCGACCTTGGGCATCAACTCGTTGCGCTGGGTCTGCAGTGACGTGGTCAGCGGGTCGAGCGGGTCGGTGTACGGCGAGTACGGGGTCCGGCGGGTGTTGAGCTCGGGGTCGCGGATCTCGGAGCCGTGGAAGATGAGCCCGACGCGGATCCCGACGGCCCGCAGCGCCTCGGCGTCGGTGACGAAGTCCCGCCCGTACCGCGTGCCGATGAGCGAGCGGCCGGTCTCGATGAGCGCGTGGGTCCAGCCGGCGTTGATGCGCTGCTGCAGATCGGCCGAGAAGCGCTGATTGGTGCGGAACACGCTCCAGGGCACGACCTCGTCGGCGTCGAACGTCAGCGGCCCGCCGCGGTCGACGGCGACGACGTAGGTGTCGACACCGGGGACGTGGCGTTCCACGGCCTTGGCCCACGCCCAGCCCTGACCGGCGGCGTTCGTCGCGCCGATGCCGAGGACGCTGGGGCGTTCGTCGCGCCACAGCGGTTCCTCGGTCACCTGCGAGAGGTCGGTCGGGGTCTGCGGCTCGATCAGCCGGTCGCCGCCGACGAGGCCGCGGTACACCTCACGCAGGCCCGCGGCCTGACGGTGCCAGTCGTAGGGCGCGAGCATCTGGGGGTTCTCGGTGATGTGCCGCCGCAGCTCGGGCGCCCGCTCGAGTACCCGGCGGGCCGCCCGGACGAAGTCCGCGACGTCCTCGGCGCGGTGCACCTCGCCGACGTCGTGGCCGCGCACGAACTCGGCCTGCGCGCGGCAGTCGCTGACGAGCAGGGGCAGCCCGGCGTGCAGGTACTCGAACAACTTGTTCGCCAGGGCGAATTCGTGGCTGCCGAAGTGGACGAGCGGGATGATGCCGATGTCGGCGGAGGACACGTAGGCCGACACGTCGTCGGGGGCGACGGGGTCGAGCAGGTGCAGGCGGTCGGCGACCCCGAGCCTGGTGGCGAGGTCGGCGAGGTCGCGGGCGGGGCTCACCTCGGCGCTGGGCACGCACACGACCGCCAGGTGCACACCGGGCAGGTCGGGCAGCGCGGAGACGGCCGTCTGGATGCCCCGCGCGGCCGTCACTCCCCCGGCGTACACGAGCAGCGGTGTGTCCGGCGAGAGTCCGCACACCGCACGGATGTGGTGTCGACCGATCTCGAGGTCCCCGTCGAGCACCGGCGAGTTGACGACCACGCCGGGTCGCCTCGGCAGTGAGTGTCGTTGCTGCAGTTCAGCGGCCAGGGCGTCGGTGACGGTGACGACGGCGTCGGCGAAGGGGATGAACTCGCGTTCCAGATCGACGTAGGCCGCGCGCACCCGCGCGGTGCGCGGCGGGTACAGCGACAGGCCGGGTACGAACTCGTGGGCGTCGTAGATCCACCAGGCGTCCCGCCCCTGTGCGCGACGCCGGGCGACCGCGCGGGCGGCCGTGCCCATGTGGTGGACGTCGTGGGCGTGGATGACGTCCCAGTCGAGCCGGTCGACGAGGCCGGAGTACGCGAACTCGTAGTCGTCGATCGCGGGCAGGTCGCGGCGCCAGGACGCCAGGCGGGTCTGGCCGTCGTACCAGTCGAGTGCGGAGGCACGCCACTCCTGCTCGGTGTGGCTGAGTCGCTCCTGCAGGCGACCGAGCCGCGTGCGCATCGAGGCGCCGACCTTGGTGGCCTTGGCCCGCAGTTCCCGCTCGCGTCCGCCCAGTTCGGCGGCCTCCGCGCTGCGGAGCCGGGCCCGACGCACGACCATGCGGCGCTCGGAACCGGTCATGTCGGGGACGAGGGACCCGGCCGTGAACCGGTCGCGGCGGTCGCGCGCCTTGTCGCGCAGCCGCCAGGCGACGGGGACCCGGTGGATCTCCACGCCGCCGAACGAGGTGTGTTCGGGGTACCCCTCGTCGCCGTACCCGATGACGGTGACCCGAGCCCCGCCGTCGGCGACGGCCAGGGCACTCTTGAGTACCCGGGTGTCATGCCGAATATTGTTCCCCACCAGCATCAACACGTGCATGTCACCCATGGCTCGTCACTCTACGCGAGCACCCCTGGCCCGGCGGGCCGGCCACGCGAGGAACCGCGGCCCGCTCCCGGCCTCCCACGGGTTCGCCCGTGGCTCACCTAGACTCGGCGCGTGCCAAGCCCAACCGAGTCCGGTGCGGGGGCCACGTCTCCCCGCCGGACGGGTGCCGTTTTCACGGCCCTCGCCGGAGTGCTGACCGCCGGGATCATCCTCATGATCCAGGCCGGCGGGCTGGTGTCGAACCCCCTGTACGCCGCCGACCTCATCTGGCCGGCCTACCTGGGTCTGCTGGCGGCAGGGGTGCTGCTCTCGGTGCGGACGCGGGTGTGGCGCAGCCCGGCCGTGTGGCTGTTCCTCCTGTTCTGGATCGTCCTCGGGGCGTGGATGCCGTACGCGCTCGACGTCGCTCCGCACACGCGGCTCGCCGAGCGGGAGGCGGTCGGGCTGGGCTATTGCGCGGCGTTGTCCGTGGCCGTCCTGCTGGCCGGGGGACGAGCGGGGTTGCGCTGGTGGCGCATCGGCTGGCTGCTCGGTCTCCTGCTCGTCGGCGGCGTCGGCGTCTGGGAGCTCGTCACCGGCGACCACCTGTGGGTCACCCCCGAACGCCCGTTCCCCTTCCGGGGGCGCGTCGCGGTGGCGACGTACATCAACCCCAACAACTTCGGGATCGTGCTGCTCTCGATGATCGTCGCGCTGCTGGCGTGGCGGGCGACCGCGCGCGATCGGCGGGTGCGGATCGCGCTGGTTGCGGCGGCGGTCGGGGCCGGGCTCCTGGTCCTCGCCTCCCAGAGTCGCGCCGCGGTCCTGGGGCTGGTCCTCGTGCTGGCGCTGGAGATGGCACGCGTCGTGGCGGCGCGCCCGGGCCTGGTCCGCGACGCGGTGACCCGCCACCTCCGCCTCACCGTCACCGCGCTGGTCGTCGTCGCCCTCGCCGTGATCAGCACGTTCGTCGTGCCGGCGCTGGCCACCCGCAATCCGATCCTGCGGATGATCCAGGACGCGATGCAGCCCGAGACCGGGCAGTCGGATCTGTTGCGGGTCGCGCTGATCCGGGTCTCGCTGCGGTACCTGGCCGAGTCCGGTTACCTCGGCACCGGCGCCGGGTCGTTCGAACCGATCATGTGGAACGACCCGAACTCCGGCATCGCCATCGACGCCAACCTGCACAACGCGTTCTTCGAGCTGCTGAGCCAGTACGGCGTCGTCGTCGGAGCCGCGCTGGCGCTCGTGCCGACGCTCCTGCTCGTGGTGGCGTGGCGCAGCCGGCTCAGCGCCCGGCTGCGCCCGCAGGTGGCGATCGTGCGCACCGAGATGCTCGGACATCTGCTCGTGTTCGTGGCCCTGGGATTCACCGCGAGTTCGTCGCTGGCGCTGCCGGTCTGGTGGCTCATGCTCGCCAACGCCTGCGCCTGCGCGGCGGCCCTGCGCGACCGCACCCACGGGCGCGGGACCGATCGCGGACTCCGGGACGACGTCGACCGGCAGGCGGCGCAGAGCACCCGCCTGGCGGGGGCGTTCACGCCGAGAGGCCGGACGGTGCCGGCGGGCGAACCCACCGCCCGGCGCACCCCCGGGGCCTCACGCACCCGCTGATCAGCTCTGCCGACCCGCTGATCAGCGCTGCCGCCCCATCTTCTCCCGCCCGCTCGCCACGGCCCGACGTCGACGAGCCGCGATCGCGCCCAGGTCCTCCACCAGCGGCGTCATCTGCCGCACCCGCTCGAAGGACTCGGCGTACCGCATGGCCGCCTCACGCTGCTCCGGCGTGACCGTATGCGCCAGACGCTCGGCCTCGACGAATGCCTCGGCGACGTCGGCCGCTTCCAAGGACCGGGCCTTGACCACGAGCGGGTAATCGTCGAGCACGTCGGCCACGGCGCAGTCGGGTTCGTACAGGCCGACGACGGGCTTGCCGGTGGCCATGTACTCGAAGACCTTGCCGGAGGTGACGTACGGCGAGTCGGCGACGATCATCACGAGCACGTCGATCGCGGCGTAGGCGGCCCCGATCTCGGCCTTGGCCACCGGACCGTGCCAGGTGCAGTCCTGGGTGGGGTCGCCGGTCGGCAGCACGTTCGCCACCGCCCGACTCACGCCGAAGAACCCCAGGTGGCCGTACAGGTTCATCGTGGCGCTCTCCATGCGCGGATCGGCCTTGGCCACCCGCCACCCGGCCCACACCTTGTCGTGCGGTTGATTGCCGGTCAGCGTGCCGACGTACCCGAACCGCACACCCTCCTGCGGCGTCGAGGCGTCGGCGGGGCTCCCCGGCCTCCTCGACGGCGTCGGTGAGCGTGGTGAGCACCGAGGTGTCGTAGCCGTTCATGACGACGGACATCTTGTCGGCGTAGGCCGGGTAGGTCTTCTGGTGCCAGGCCAGCAACGGCGTGTTGACGAAGCAGATGCGCTCGGCGCCTGAGAACGTGCGCTCCTCCCAGGTGTAGGCCGGGTGGCCCTCGGGGAAGGCGAGTTCGTCGGTGAACAGATCGAGGGTCCACGAATCGCGCGAATCGAGCACGTACGGCACCCCGGTCGCCTTCTTGAACAGCCACGGCGCCTGGTAGCAGGAGTAGGGGTTGCCCGTCGCGACGACGACGTCGAGGGGGTGCGCGCGATGCACCCGCATCATGCGCGTGAGCAGCCCCGGCACCCACGAGCCGTACTGGTCGAGCCAGATCGAGCGGATCGCCCGCGTCGACAGGCGCCGGTGCAGTTCGGGAAAGTTGCCGCGCAGCCACGAGAACCGGCGTGGGTGGCTCTCGAGGTGCTGCATCGGCAACGCGATGCGCTCCACCTGCACGCGCGGGTCGATGGACTCGAGCAGGCTCTGGTCGGAGGACTGCGTGATGTGCTCGAAGAAGTCGGGGGTGACCGTGAACACGGTGACCTCGAAGTCGTTCTCCACCAGGTGATTGGCCAGCGCCAGCATCCGGTAGACGCCGCTCGCGCGCGAGGGCGGGAAGTAGAACGCGACGAGCCCGACGTGTCCGCGACTCACGCGGCACCCCCGCCCTGCTGCGCCTCGATCTTGCGGCCCCACCAGTGCGCCACGTGCCGGGCGGTGAACGGCCCGGAGTGGTAGGCGGCCTCGGGGTGCTTCTTGAGCAGGCGGTAGGTGAGCTGGGTGAACCGGCTCCCGCCGTGGACGACGACGTCGACGTGGTCGGCGGTGTAGAGCTCCGGTTGCGATTCGGCGCGCCGGGCCATGACCAGGCCGCGCACGAGCAGCCAGGGGCGCCGGTAGATCTGGCGCTCGGAGAACCCGGAGGCGCGCGCGTGGAACGTGCCGGCACGGGCGAGCAACTTCGTGGCCTGCGGACGCCTGGACTCGGGCAGCTTCTCGGCCAGTCGACCGGCCTGGCGCAACACGGCGCGGGGGCGCGGTCGATCACGGTCCGCTCGACCTTGTGCAGCGTGTTGTACCGCTCGGGCTCCCCCACCGCGACGAGGGACATGCCGGGCGGGACGACGCCCGCGGTCATCGACTCCAGGTCGACGGCGACCACCTCGGCGCCCATGTCGATGGCGCGCTGGATGCCGTGCATGAGCCGGCGCCACTGGACGATGCCCTGGAACACGACGACGATGCGCAGGTCGCCGGGCTCGGTCAGCGGTGTCTCGGCCGGCTTGCCCAGCACGTGCTTGTGCAGCAGATCGGCCACGCGCTCGACCCCGTAGTAGCCGCACAGCGTGTCGCGCACCCGCGTCAGCTCGGCGAGGGTGACGTCGCGACGCAGCGACTCCACGGCGGCGACGACCTCGGCGGGTGTGGGGTCGCGGGGGACGAACGCCGCGGTGCCCACGTCCTCGGGCAGCGCCATCGTCTCCTCCGGTCCACCGCACCTGGTGACGACGACGGGCAGTCCGCTCGCGGCCGCCTCGATGAGGGTGATGCCGAAGGTCTCGTACGCCGACAGGTGGACCAGGACGTCGTGGGTGGCGAGGAACGAGCCGACGAGCGAGGGGTCGACCATGCCGGCGAACGTCACCCGGTCGGCGAGCCCCAGCTCGCCGACGCGCTCCTCGAGCTGCGCGCGCAAGGGTCCGTCGCCGACGAGCGTGAGGTGCCAGGGCCGCTCGGGGTGGCCCTCGACGGCGAGGGCGAAGCTCTCGACCAGCCGCTCGACCCCCTTGCGCTCGATGAGGCTGCCCACGTAGAGCCAGCGGTCGGGGCTACGCATCGGTGCGGCCCGCAGGGGGATGTCGTCGAACCGGACTGGGTTGGGCACGGCCCAGATGATCTCGGCCTGCTGCCCACAGAGCCGGCGCAGTACGCCCGCGGACTCGTCGCCGACGGCGATGACGGCCTGCGCACGCGCGACGGCGGCGCGGTAGTCGGTGGCGGCGTCGAAGTCCTTGAACACGGCCCGCACGTAGGTGGCGTGCTCGGTGATGACGAACCGGGTCGGGCGCGCCAGCAGCGGCGCGACGGCGGCGCCGGTGGGGGCTCCCACATGCGCGTTGACGTACGTCGCCTCACGGATGTGGTGCAGCGCGTGCTCCAGCAGCGCCTGCCGCTGGATGTCGATGGCCTCGTGCCGCGGCGTCATCGGATCCATCGGGGCGTACACCCGCACGACCCGCGCCTCGGGACGCTCCTCGACCTCCGCCCAGGAGGCCCGCGTCTCACCCTCGACCGGGGTGGAGTCGACGTGGACGACCGTGATCGGGTCCCGGTGGTGCCGGGCCAGGGTCGTGACGGCGTCGCGCACGAAACTGCCCCACATCGGGTTGTCCTGCGTGGGGTACCAGGGCGTGACGACGACGAGTTCGTCGTACCGCTCGTCGGGGTCGGGCGGGGTGTCGAGGGGGCTGACGTCCGTCAACGGGTTCTCCTCAGGCGAGGCAGGTGGGTTCTGCGCCAGCCTAACCGCGCCCTCCGTCAACCCTTCGCTGGGACGCGCACGTCCCGACCTCCCCGCCGAAACCGCCGGTTATAGGCGGCGGTCTCGGCGCGAAGTGGGGGCGATCCTCAGCCGAGGAAGGTCGCCAGGGCCTGCGCCGAACGGGTGCCGTCGTGGACCCGGCGCACGAATCCCGGACCCGCGGCGGCCGTCGTGCGGGCGGCGTCGCGGTCGTCGAGGATGCCGTGGATGACCTCGACGAGGTCGTCGGGGCCCGCCTCGACGATCGGCACCTCCTCACCGCACGCCTCACGCACCCGCGCGCGCACCGACTCCCCCACGGAGGCGACGACGACCCGACCGGCCGCCATCGCCTCGGCCGCGGCGACGCCGTACAGGTCGAGGACGAACTGGTCGAGCACGATGTCGGCCTCGCGGTACTCCCGCAGCATCCCGGCGCGGTCGAGCCCCCGCAGGGTGCGGTACTCGACGACGCCCGCCTCGTGCAGCTCGGTCATGAGCGGGTCGATGAGGTCGCTGCCCTTGAGCCAGCCGTTGCTCGGCGCGTGCACGACGATCGGCCGATCCCGGTACAGCGGAGTCGTGTCCGTCGCCCAGAGGTCTGCGTCGACGACGACCGGGCACCAGATCGCGTCGGGCGCGTGATCGAGCAGGTCGGGGGTGGACACGAACGACGGCCGCCCCGATTCGCGCAGGTAGGGGCCGTTGCGGTCGGTGAGGCGCTGTAGCCGGACGACGCGGGGGTCGCTCGGGTCGGTGAACGGCGAGTGCGGATGGGTCGCGGCGTGCACGTCGGGCGCCCGGATGTCGGAGCCGTGCGAGAGGTGCGCGACGAGGAGACCGAGCCGCTCGAGCGCCCGCGCCTCCGCGGCGCAATCGGCGAAGAGCGTTCCGGTGACGGGGCGTTCGGCCTCCACGAGCACGTGCGTCCAGCCGCGCAGGGCGGTCAGCTGCTCCCGCTGCCAGGCGAGGTCGCGAAAGACCTCGGGCTCGACCTCGTAGTCCACCGGAAATCGGATCGGGCCGGCCACGCTCATCGACGTCGCCCCGACCTCCGGATCGCCCAGGTGCCGCTCGACCGCGCGCGCCCACGCGTCTCCCTGACCGGCGAAGTTGGCGGGCCCCACCCACAGTCGCGTCGGAGTCTGCGGCGGCGTCGGTCGAGCCTGCGCCGCCCGGTCGAGGAGCTGCGGCGTCGCGACGACCCGCCCCGCCCGCTTCTCGGCCGTGCGCACCAGCGACGCGGGTGCCTGACGGCGCAGATCGACCAGCCCGGTCTTCACCTGCTGCTTCGCGCCACGCGGAATCCGCGCGAGGACCCGCCCACGCAGACCCGCACCGGCACTCACGGCATTCATCCCGGCAGCCCGGGCCCGCGGTCGGGACTCACGGCGTCTCCGGACTCGCGAGCAGTTCGAGGACCGCGTCGGCGAACAGCGCGTAGGGGTCGGGTTCGCCGCGTTCGCGCCGGCCCCGGACCGAGGCCTCCAGCGCCTCCGCGCGCATCGCATGCAGCCGGTGCGGGTCCTCCGCCCACGCACGCAGGTGCTCGGCCACGGCGGCGCCGACGGCCTCGTCGGTGCCGGTTGGCACGACCACGCCGAGCGAGTCTCCCACCAGCGCAGCCTGTCTCGGCAGGTCGGTCGTGACGATCGGGAGGCCACAGGCCAGGTACTCCCCCGCCTTGCTCGGCAGGGCATCGCGGAACGCCGGGGTGTCGGCGAGCAGCAGCATCCCGACCCAGGCACCGCTCGCGAGCCGCCACGCCTTACGCGGAGGCCGGCGTCCGTGGAACGTCACGCGCCCGGCGAGGTCGGTGTCGGCGGCGAGGGTCTCGGCGAGGGCGTCGGCGTCGGCGGGCGCGACCGGACCGACGATGTCGAGCGACCACTGCGGCGCACCGCGCACCGCCTCGAGCATGGCGAACAGACCGCGGCTGGCGCGCACGTCACCGACGTACAACGCCCGCGGCGAGCTGCCCGGATCGACCGGGTCGGGCAGCATGCCCAGGTCGGGGTCGTTGGGCAGCACGAGCCGGTGGCGCGCGCGCAGCGGCGGGACGTGCTCGTCGGCGACCACCGTCATCGCGGCCCGGCCGGCGACGCGGTGGAACCCGCGCACCACCTCGCGCGCGACCCGCCCGGCAGCGCCCCCGAACGAGGCGGTCCAGGGCCGATCCGACAGCAGCGCGCCGAAGTCCTCGTGGACGTCGACGACGAGTTCACGGCCGCTCGCGACCACGGCCGCGTGCGCCGCGAGGGCGGAGTCCGGATCGAGGGAGATGAGCACCCGTCCGCCCGCACGAGCCGCCATCCGGGCCGCGAGCGCCGCCCGGCGCGCCCCGCCGACCCGACTCCACGTGCGCACCGAGGTCTCCGGCGGCCCGTCCTCGACCCGCCCCAGGCCCAGCACCTCGACCCGCAACCCCGCCGCCACCAGTGCAGCGGCCTCACGGTGCAGACGCGCGTCGGCGACGTCGTGTCCGGACGTCAGAAAGGTGACGTCGAAGGAGGTCGGGCTCACATCTCGTCCATGGTGCGCGGGGTCTTGCCGACCTTGACGAATTGCGTGTAGGCGTCGATGCAGGCCTCGGGAGAGTCGTGCATCATCACCTGGCCCTTGTGCAGCCAGATGCAGTCGTTGCACATGTCCTTGATGCTCGACAGGCCGTGGCTGACGAGGAACATCGCGCGCGCCGAGCTGCGCAGTTCCTCCATCTTGGCGTTGGCCTTCTCGCGGAACGCCGCGTCACCGGCCGACAAGGCCTCGTCGATCATGAGGATGTCGGGCTTCATGTGCACCGCGACGCTGAACGCGAGACGGCTGAACATTCCGGAGGAGTACGTGCGCATCGGCGCGTCGATGTAATCGCCGAGCTCCGCCCATTCCGCCACTTCTTCGGCGCGCTCGTTGACCTCCTGCCGGGAGAGTCCCGAGGCGAGCCCGCCGAGGATGACGTTCTCCCGCCCGGAGAGTTGCGCGTTGAACCCGACACCGAGCGCGAGCAGCGTGCTGGCGCGCCCCCATACCTCGACGCGACCGTCGGTGGGCGGCAGGATGCCCGCGATCGTGCGCATGATCGTCGACTTGCCCGCCCCGTTGGCCCCGATGATGCCGAGGGCGGTGCCGTTCGGGACGTCGATCGAAACGTCCTTGAGGGCCTTGACCTCCACGAGCGCGCGCTCTCCGCGCCCCGCCCGCACGATGGCGTTCTTGAACGTCGGTACGCGCTCGAAGGTGGTGCGGTAGGTGATCGACAGGTGCTGGACGCTGACCGCGAGGTCGGTGCGGTAGGAGTTGTCGACGTAGCTGTGCTCGACGTGCGCGGCCTTCTCGGCCTTGCGACGGGTCTTGTCGTCCTTGCGGTTGCCCAGGGCGAACGCGCCACCGACGGAGAACCCGGGTTTGTCGGACGATGCGGAGCGGTCAGAGGCGGACAGCGAAATCACGCTCCCTCATGAGGAAGTAGACGCAGCCGAGCACGAGGGCTCCGAACGCCCAGGCCAGGGCGAGCAGCCAGATCTCGGGGGCCGGGAAGATGCCTTGCTGCAACGCCTCGTTGTAGCCGCCGACCAGCGCGTACAACGGGTTGAACGCCGCGAAGGGGGCGAGCGCCGCGGGCAACTGGTCGATGGTCCACAGCACCGGTGAGGAGTAGAGCCAGATCCGCATGACGTAGGGAAGGAAGCTGGCCGCGTCGCGGAAATAGACCTGCAATGCAGCGAACAAGGCGGCCAGGCCCGTGGCGAAGATCGTCAGCAGCAGGAGGAAGATCGGCGCGACGACGAAGGTCGCGAGCGTCCAGGGGTTACCCGCCAGGATGTGGAAGATGAAGTACACCGGCACCGTCGGCAGGAAGCGATAGAAGCCCGTGCGGACCGCCGCGATCGGCAGGAGCAGCCGAGGCATCGCGGTGTTGAGAATGACCTTGCCGGCACCGGTGACCGAACTCGCACCGGTGTTGACGGCCCCCTGGAAGAAGTAGAAGACGAACAGACCTGCGGTCAGGTGGGCGAAGAACGACGCGTCGAACGGCTCTCCTGCCCGTCCGCGCAGCACGTCCACGAGGATGTAGTACACGAGCGCCAGCAGCAGCGGGTTGATGATGAGCCAGGCCTGCCCGAAGAACGTGCGGGTGTTGGCCGCGCGCATGTTCGCCTTGGACGTCTCGACGGCGAACTCGCGGCGGCGCCACAGCTCCCGCAGGTAGGTGCGCAGGGGCGGCATGCCGGCCTTGTGTGGCTCGTACCGGTGGTAGATCGGGGCGTCGTCGCCGTGGGGTGTGGTGACAGCACTCATCGCTGACCGTCCCTGAGGTCGGATTCAGCGTTCATGGTGCTCCTTACATGGATCGGTGCTGGGGACACGCTACTCATGGGACCGGCCCGAGATCCGGGGGTCGGTGCCCAGTCGCGTGTAGACCTCCAGGAGCCGGCGGCCGTCGGTCTCCCAACTGAGTTCCGGAGCCGCCTCGCGCACGGCCTGCCGCAGGGTGCGGTAGCCGGCCACGGCGCGGCGGGCGGCGTCGACGAGGGAGTCGGCGTCGCCGGGTGCGTAGAGAGTGCCGATGTCGTACCGACGCACGATGCGGGCGAGTTCGCCGACGTCGGTGGCGATGACGGGCACCCCCGCCTGCACCGCGTGGAACAGCTTGTTGGGCAAGGCGAGTCGGTGGTTCTCCCACCGGTCGGAGTGGGTGACGAGCACGAGCCCCGCGGCGAAGAGGTGCTGGGTCACCTCATCGGGTGTGCAGGGGGTTCGATGCGGGCGGTGCCGCGGTCGAAGGTCGCGAGCCACGTGGCGTCGGCCGGGCCGCGCAGCGTGACGGGCAGGCCCAGTTGCGCCAGGCGGCCACTGGCCTCGGCGACCGTCTCCAACTCGCGGAACGCCGCGAGCCGCCCCGCATAGACCAGGCCGCGAGGCCCGTGCCGATCCGGGTCACGCGGCCCGTCGGCGACTCCTCGCCGCGGCTGCACCGACAGCGGGAACGTGTTGCGCACCACCTCGACGTGGTCCCATCCGTACCGCTCGCGCAGCGCGTCGGCCACACCCTCCCCCACGGTGATGACGGCCGCCGCCCCCGCCCCGAGCTCGGACTCCAGCCGCCGTTCGCGCCGGTCCAGCAGCGGCGTCGGACGGTACTCCCGGGGGCGTCCGGTCCACAGCTCGTGGGTGTCGTAGACGTACGGCACACCGCGCTCGCCGGCCAACCTCGCGCCGGCCTCCAGGGCCGTGTAGTCGTGGGCGTGCACGACGTCGAACTCACGCCCGCGGGCGTCGGCGATCGCCCCGGCCGCCCAGCGACCGAACGCCGAATTACGGTGCTGCGGCAACAGGATCCAGCGTGCGAGCCGCATGTGCGGTGGCAGCCGCACGCCCGACAACGAGGGAGTTCCCTCGGCGCGGAACACCGAGGAGGTGCCCACGCTCGAACAGCTCACCCCGGCCGGCGGGACGAAGTCCTCCGGCACCGAGCGACCGATGATGTGGACCTCGTGACCGGCGCCGACCAGCGTCGTCGCCTCCCGCAGCACGCGGGTGTCGGTGGCCACCGTGGTCGCCACGAGCATGAGCACCCTCATGCGTCACGGTCCGTCGTGCCCTCGGCGCCGTCCGCGACGTCGCGCGCTGCGTCGTGCCCTGCGTGCTCATCGTGCTCGGCGACCGTGCGGGCCACGGTGCGCAGCCGCTTGGGGCTGGTGATGAAACCCAGTCCCCAGCACCAGTGCATCGTCGCGAGCACCGCGGGCGTCTGCAGGCGGGTCGTGAGGGACTCCCCCGCGCTGATGGCCACGCCGCCCACGGTGACGGCCGCGCCGTACGCGAGCGGCACGAGCAGCGCCGCCCGGGTGCGTCGCGAGGCCAGGCCGAGCAGGGTGGCCGCCGAGGTGCCCACGACCATGGCGGGCGGCGCGAGGTAACGCAGGTTGATCGTGCCCTCGTGGCGGGTGGCCACGACGCGACGCCACCGGCCGTAGTTGAAGTACTGACGCGCCAGCGCCATGAAGGTGCCGCGGGGGCGGTAGGTGACGGTGAGGTCGGGCACGAACCACACGAGCCCACCGGCGGAGCGGATGCGGTGGTTGAGCTCCCAGTCCTGGGCGCGCGCGAAGTGCGAGTCGTAGCCACCCGCGGCCTCCAGCGCCTCGCGGCGGAACACCCCGAGGTACACGGTCTCGGCCTCCCCGGCCTCGCCGCCGACGTGGAATCGCGCGTTGCCCACCCCGATCCGGCTCTTCATCGCCGCGGCGACCGCCCGCTCGAGCGGGGTGCGGCCCTGGGCGTCCATGATGCCGCCGACGTTCGCCGCACCCACCCGCAACAGCTCGGTGACCGCGGTGGCGAGGTAGCCGTCGCAGAGTTCGGCGTGTCCGTCGACGCGCGCGATGATCTGGTGCCGCGCCGCGCCGATGCCGGCGTTGAGGGCGTCGGGCGTGCGTCCGCTGGGATTGGCGACGATGCGTACGCGCGGGTCCTCGGCCGCGAGCGCGTCGGCGACCTCCTGCGTGCGGTCCTTGCTCGGCCCCACGGCCAGCACGACCTCGAGCTCACCCGGGTACTCCTGGGCGAGCACCTGCCGGACCGCCGCGCCCAGATGCCGCTCCTCCTGCAGCACCGGCATCACGACGCTCACCGCGGGCAGGCGGGCCGACTGCTGTCCGCTCACGTCGTCTCTCCCCGTTCCCTCATCCGTTCGTCCTGCTCGTTCCGGCTCCCGGTGCCGGTCGTCCGCCCCATTGTGCCGCGCCCCTGCGCGACCTCGTGCCAGGCCGTGGGTCACGGCACGCCGCAGATGAGCCCGTCGTCGTCCTTGACGCTGAACCGGTACTGCTCGGCGTCCTCACTCCCCCGGACCCGGACTGCGCGGAGCCGGACGTCGACCGCGAGGAGTCGCCCCCGGCGTCGAGGTGCGCTGCGAGCCCGACGTCGCTCCCGACGTCGACCCGCTCGTGGACCCGCTTGTGGATCCCCGCCTCGACCCGCTCGTCGCCCCACGGCCCGTCGGGTCGGGGTCGCCCGCGATCGTCTTCTGCACGATCTCGTGGATGCGCTGCGGGTCGTAGTTCCACGGCTGGATCAGCGGCGGGGTGAAGTTGACCGTGGTCATGTCGCCGTCGCGGGCCTTCATCGCGAGCGCCCCGAGCCGGCCGAGATCGCCTGAGGGGATGTCGGTCTCGACGGTGCCGCCGGAGATCTCGGCGATGTCCTGCGCCTTGAGGATGACCGTCTGCGGGTCGAGCTGGTGGAGCATCGCGGTCATGACGCACTTCTGGCGGGCCATGCGGTCGTAGTTCGACGCGCCCTCGCGCGAGCGGGCATACCAGAGCGCGTGATACCCATCCAGCGTCTGGCGGCCGGGCTCGATCCACCCCGAGATCGGCGAGGTGCCACCGCCCATCGGCGTGCGGCGCCCGACCTGCACGTCGACTCCCCCGACGGCGTCGACGAACCGGCGGAACCCGACGAGGTCGACCATCGCGTAGTACTGGATGTCGAGCCCGGACAGCGCCTCGACGGCCTCCTTGGTGGCCTCCGCCCCGGGGTTCTTGACCTCCGGCGGAAACTGGTCGCGATGCTCGGTGCCCCACTGGTACAGGCCGTTGAGCAGGCACTGGTCGCCGCAGTTCCAGCCCTCGGGCATGAGCCGGGCCATCGTCGAGCCGGGCCGGAAGTTGATGTTCTCGGTGTCGCGGGCGAACCCGAACAGCGCGCTGCGTCCGGTGGCGGCGTCGACGCTGGCCAGCATGAGGGTGTCGGCCCGCACGCCCCTGCGGTTGGAGCCGGCGTCGGAGCCGATGAGCAGCACGTTGTACCGGCCGTGGGAGGGCGCCTGCCGCTCGGAGGCGTTGAACACGTTGGTGACCGCCGTGCGCCCCGCCCACACCAGCCACGCCGCCGTGAACAGCGACCCGCTCGTGAGCAGCATGAGCAGCGCCGTGAGGAACGCCACGAGGCGGCGGGTACTCGGCTGCACCCGCCGCAACCGGGCGAGCCGCAGCGCGTCGAGGAAGAGGAACGCCCAGAACAGCCCCGCGACGACGAGGAACGCGGCCAGCGCCCCGAGGAACCACGGCCCGGTGACGATGCCGAGCAGCATCCCCGGGCTGATGAGGTAGGTGAGCGCGGCGAGGACCGCCAACCCCAGGACGAGCACCGCCCCCGCAACGCGCTGCGCCCCAACCGGCGGTTGCCGGCCACGATCTGCGCCGACCCCGGCGCCACCAGCGTCAGCAGGACGAGCGTGAACGCCCGCCGCCTGCGCAGCCGCGGCGTGAGGGCCTCGGGATCCGAGAGCGACGACGATCCCCGCCGGACCTCGATCGTGTCGAGGCCCGGGTCGTCGCGGTGGCGACGGCGTGAATCGTCTTCAGGGGAACTCATGGTCGCCAAGTATTCCTGTTCACCTGAGCGCAATCTGGGCAGGGTCGGACCCGTGTCGCGAGCCCGAAAACACGACGACCGTGGACGGTGTCCACGGTCGTCGCGCGAGGGCAGGTCAGCGCAGGACCATGCGGCCCATGACGAGGCGCTGGATCTGGTTGGTGCCTTCGTAGATCTGCGTGATCTTGGCGTCGCGCATCATGCGCTCGACCGGGTGGTCCTCGACGTACCCGGCGCCACCGAGGAGCTGGACGGCGTCGGTCGTGATCTTCATCGCGGCGTCGGCGGCGAAGCACTTGGCCGCGGCACCGAAGAAGCCCAGGTCGGAGTCCTGACGCTCGGACTTGCTCGCCGCCACGTACACGAGCTGGCGGGCGGCCTCGAGCTCCATCGCCATGTCGGCGAGCATGAACTGGATGGCCTGGTTCTCGGCGATGGCCTTGCCGAACTGCTTGCGCTCCTTGACGTACCCCACGGCGTAGTCGAGGGCGCCCTGGGCGATGCCGACGGCCTGCGCGCCGATGGTGACGCGCGTGTGGTCCAGGGTGCGCAGCGCGAGCTTGAGACCCGAGCCCTCGGCGCCGATGATGCGGTCGCCGGGGATGCGGCAGTTGTCGAAGAACAGTTCGCGCGTGGGCGAACCCTTGATGCCGAGCTTGCGCTCGGGCTCACCGAACGTGAACCCCTCATCGCCCTTCTCGACGACGAACGCGCTGACGTTGGCGCCGCGACGACCGTCGGGGTCGGTGACCGCGAGGACCGTGTAGTACTCCGAGGCCCCGGCGTTGGTGATCCAGCTCTTCTGTCCGTTGAGCACCCAGTCGTCGCCGGTGCGCGTGGCGCGGGTCTTCATCGACGCGGTGTCGGAGCCGGCCTCACGCTCGGAGAGCCCGTAGCTGAACATGGCGTCACCGGCGGCCATGGGGGCGAGGTACTTCTTCTTGATGTCCTCGTCCCCGCCGAGGATCACCGGCATCGAGCCCAGCTTGTTCACGGCCGGGATGAGACTCGAGCTGGCACAGACCCGCGCGACCTCCTCGATGACGATGCAGGTGGCCAGGGCGTCGGCCCCCATGCCCCCGTACTCCTCCGGCACGTGCGGCGCGTGGAAGTCGGACGCGACCAGGGCGTCCAGGGCCTCCTGGGGAAACACCTTGTCGTGATCGACCTTGGCGGCGTGCGGTGCGATCTGGTTCTCCGAGATCGCGCGGATCGCCGCCCGCAGTTCTTCGTGGTCGTCGGAGGTCTTGAACAGGTCGAAGTCGGAGTTGCCACTCATGTCCCGAAGACTAACCGCGCCGGACCCGGTGGTGACCTCTCATGAACAGGCGTGATCTCACCGGCACAGGTGCGGGCGCCCGGTGCGGGTCGACGTGGCGGGGTCGCCGCCGAGGAACACGCACCCCCCGACCCCGGTCCAAGTCGTACGTCCGCAGGTCAGAGGCGGTTTGTTCAGTGAATCGGCACTGATTGGTCAAGGGTTGTCCAGGGTCTGCGGTCGAGGTTCAGCATGACCGGCGTCCCGCCGACTGGGAGGGCGATTCCACGGTCGGCCATCGCCGTTCCGTTCGACCACGAGGAGAGCGCCAGGTGAGTGTGGCGACATCTACCCGGACCCTGTTCCCCTTGGAACAACGGACCTGGGTCTCCATCCTCACGATCGGCGTCGGGTTCGGCGTCGTCGCGACGGTGGCGCTGATCCTCGCCGGCGCACACGAGCGCGGAGTCATCGCCCTGGCCACGCCGCTGGTGTTCGGGTACACCGCCGCCACCATCCACCGGCCCCGCGACAGGCCACAGGGGGCGTTCCGCCGTCCGGTCGCCCGTGTCCTCAACTGGGTACTCGTCGGCCTCGCCACCGCGACCATCGCCTACGACGTCGCTCCCGTCGTCCGCGACGGACTGGACGGCGCCCACCCCGCCGTCCTGCTCGTGACCATCATGACTGTGGTTCTTCAGCTTGCGGTGGTAGTGATGGCACACGAGTCGCTGCGGCGGCTCTGAGGAGTGCCGCCGACGGGCAAGGGGGACCTGTCATGACCGTTCACCTCGTCTACCGCTCCTACGGCGGGGACAACGACAAGGATCGTCCGAGGTGGTTCGGCAAACTGCTGTGCGCCGCCTCGTTCGTGCGCGCGGCGCACGAGGCGGCCTGCGGGTGCACTGGCTCAACGACGGGCCCATCCCTGAGGACCGGATGCGCCTGATGGAGAAGTTCGGTGACGTCCTGACGATCGCCGGTGGCCCGGTCGGCATGCGCCGCAGCTACGTGACGGCCCTGCGTTACGCCATCGAGAGTCAGTGGCCCGACGACGACGTCGTCTACTTCTGCGAGGACGACTACCTGCACCTGCCCGACTCGCTGCGCTCGCTGCAGGCCGTCGCCGAGCAGAGCGGGGTCTCCTACTTCGCGTTGTACGGGCTCACCCCCGAGTTCGCCAACGAGAAGGAGGCGCCCGGCGCGTTCGCCTACCCCAAGCACTGGAAGGTCCTGCCGCCGATCGAGGCCGGCGGGGTGCAGTGGGTGCACGGAGTGAGCACGGCCAGTACGTTCGGCGCGCGCCTGGGGGCGCTGCGGCAGGACTACGGCATCTTCCGGCAGGCGATGTTCCCCTTCCGCCACCGCTTCCTCGACCACGAGACCTGCGTCGTCTACCAGGGCCGATACCCCTACCACGACAAGGAATACGTGCTCGGTCCTCGCGGCGACTTCGTCCCGGGACTGCGCGGCGTCGTGCGCGCGGCCGTGCTCGTGCCGTTCCGTCTCGCGCTGACGGTGCGGGCGGGCATGCAGTCCCGCCACCCCCACCCCCTATACACGGCGGCGCCCAACATCGCGTGCCACGCCGAGGTCGGCGTCATGAATCCCGGCCGCGACTGGGACGCCGTGGCGGAGGACGCCCGGCGGTGGGCGATCGAGCAAGGCCTCATGGCGCAGGCGACGGCCTGAGCCTCCCGGGCGCGAGGCCACCGCGCGGGGCCGCCGGGGTCCGGGTTTAGGTTGGCGCCATGGAGACGTACGAACTCAACGACGGGACCACGCTGCCGCGCATCGGATTCGGCACCTACCCCCTGCGGGGCGAGGCCGGCATCACGGCGATGACGACCGCACTCGAGGCCGGCTACCGGCTGTTGGACTCGGCGGTCAACTACCGCAACGAGTTCGAGGTCGGCGAGGCGTTGCGCCGCAGCGGCCTTCCCCGGGACGAGGTGCAGATCACGACCAAGGTCGCGGGCCGCGACCACGGCGCCTCGCGCGCGGTGAAGTCGATCGAGGCGTCCCTGGAGACGATGGGGCTCGACCGGCTCGACCTCGTGCTCATCCACTGGCCCAACCCGAGCCAGGGCAAGTACGTGCGCACCTGGGAGGGGCTCGTGCAGGCCCGTGAGCAGGGGCTCGTCACCTCGATCGGCGTCAGCAACTTCACCGAGGAGTACCTGCGGGAGATCATCTCCGCCACGGGCGTCACCCCGGCGGTCAACCAGATCGAGCTGCACCCGCGCTTCCCCCAGGCGCGGATGCGCGCCGTCCACGCCGAACTCGGCATCCAGACCGAGTCGTGGAGCCCGTTGGGCAAGGCCGACGCCGCCTACGACGAGCCGGCCGTCGCCGACGCCGCGTCGGCCCACGACGTCACGCCGGCCCAGGTCATCCTGCGTTGGCAGCTCCAGATCGGCTCGCTGCCCCTGCCCAAGTCGGCGAACCCCGACCGGCAGAAGGCCAACCTCGACGTCTTCGGTTTCGAGCTCTCGGGCGCCGAGGTCGAGGCCATCACCGCGCTCGGCCGCGAGGACGGACGCCTCTTCGGCGGCGACCCCCGCACCCACGAGGAGATGTAGCGAGTCGCGAGCACTGAGCGGGATGGTAACGCGCGGCCGCACGAAGGTCGGCGGTGGGCACACCCCTGTCACCTGCGGAGATGCGCCGACGGCCACTAGGTAGGTGCACTTTATAGTCCCGCTCGGTGCCCGGTCTCGCCGCGGTCGGCCCGGTCGACGGCCGCCTGCAGCATCGCGCGGCACCAGTCCGGATCGTCGACCACGGCACGGTAGGGCATGCGGAGCACCGTCCACCCGGCCACCGTGAGTTCGGTGTACCGGATGCAGTCACGCGCGAAGGCCTCGGGCGAGGCGTGGTGGGCGAAGCTGTCGCCTTCCACGACGATCCGGCGTGTGCTGTCGGCGAGGTCGACGCGAAACCGGTGCCGACCGACGCGAATCGGCACCTGGCAGTCGACGCCCAGTCCGGCGTCCAGGCACCGCACCCGCAGGGCCGATTCGAACGGGTTGGCGGCGTTGCCGTCCGCGAGCGTCGCCACCCGCAGTTTCGCCCGACGCCCGGGCCCTCGAGATCGCCTCGCACCTGCGATGAGGTCGTCGTGGTCGAGGCTCCCGAAGCGGAGGGCCGAGTCGGCCACGGCCAGTGCCTCCTCGAAGGGCAGGAGCACCGAGCAGTCGAGCACGGTGCGCAGCCTGGTCGTGACGATCCCTTCGGCGATCTCCTCCTCGGGGAGGGGACGCAGCACGATACGCACCCGCTTCGGAGTGCTGGCCCGACGGTGGTGTCGAACGGCGACGGTCACCGTGCCGGGTACGCGGAGCAGTTCCCACCCCCAGTGCCGGGCCGCGGAGGCGCCGATGAGCACTCCCCGGCCTCGGCGGCGAGCCGGGCATCCGAGGGCGCCGTGGTGTCCGATGCGTAGACCCCCGGGCGTGGCGCTCGAGGGACCCGTCGGCGACGGCGCGGTCGAGCGCACGGCGACCGATGGTCCGGAGCAGCGTGCGCCGGTCCGCGTATCCGCCGCACCGGGCCAGGACGTGCTCGATCGCGGCCTGGTCGTCCATGTCCGTACCCTTGCCCGCCTGCGTGGCAGCGTGGGCGCGCTATCCACAGCTGCCAGACTGGGATGTCGTACGGCGTTGTCCGAGGGGAGAATTCGTGGGGTCGCGAGCGCGGGAGGTGCCGCCGTCGACTGCTCGTCTGCTGCGAGGGTGCGCCTGGGTGGCGATCGTCGCGGCGGTCCTCACGGTGGTCGTGCACCTGTCGCGCCTGTCCTGGGGACTCGACCGCACCGACGAGGGTCAGTACCTGCTGCTCATGGCCGACCCCGAGGCGAGCCGCGGGTCGGTGTTCCTGTTCGGGCACCTCCTGCATCCCCTGTTCACGCTGCTCGGCGGTGACGTCCTGGCGTTGCGGATCGTCGGCACCCTCCTCTGCCTCCTCACCTCGGGGGTGCTGGGGTGGATCGCGGCACGGTCGACGTCGCGTGCGTCCGCCCCCTCGACGACCGCGACGGCGACGACGACGCTGGTCGTGGCCGCGTTCGGCGTCGGTCCGATGCTGTACTTCCCGCTCACCCCCAGCTACAACACCGTCGCCTTCTGGGGCGTGTGTCTGTGGGCGATGGGGTTGCTGCTGTCGGCGCGCTTCCCCACCGCCGGTGCCACGTCACGCGCGAAGGCGGGTTCGGCGTGGGTCGGGCCGGTCCTTCTCGGCATCGGTGGGGTGCTCGCGTTCGCAGGCAAGGCGACCACGGGAGCGGCGCTCGCGGCGTTGACGGTGGCGGTGGTGGTCGCGTTCCACCTCCTCACGCCCGGGGAACTCAGGCGACGACGACTGGTGTCACTGCTGGTCGGCGTGGGTGGTGCTGCAGTCGTCGCGTTGCTGTCGCTCATGCTCGTCACCGGCCACGGACCGGCGTGGTTCGTCGACTTCTACTCCGAGGAGCGCGCAGCGTCGCGCTCTTGCAGGGGCACGAGAACCTGGTGCGTCTCGACCCGTTCCTGCTCGACGGCGCGCTCGCGCTCCCGGTCCTCATGGCTGCGGCGACGTTCATCTCGGTGCTCGCCGGCATCGGTCGGGCGGGTCTGTTCGCGGTCGCGCTCCCCGTGGCCGGTCTCGTGCTCACGCTCGTGGCCCTCGCCGCGACGGCGCTCGGAGACCCGGCGTTGACGGGGTCGCCGTTCGCGCTCCTGGCCTGGTGGTGGCTGCCGGTGCCGGTGCTCGTGATGTTGCTGCCGGCGGCGCCGACGGGTGAGGCACGTGAGGTCGGGGATTCCGCGCCCTCCCCGGGTGGGGTGGCGAGTTCACAGCGACCCGGCACGCACCGCATCGTCGTCGCGGTGGCACTCGCCCTCCTGCCGCTGGCGTACGTGGTGGGGACCAACGGCAACTACTGGATCGCGCAGTCGCGGGCGGCGGTGTTCTGGGTCGTCGCGGGTGTCGTGCTCCTGGCGGGGCTCCCGGTGCAGCAGCGCGTGTACACGGCGGGGGCGGCCGTGTTCGCGTTGATCGTCGCGGCGCTGAGCCTGGGGTACGGCTACCGGTACACCCCGCCGCTCGAGGCAGCCGTGCGGCCGGCGCTCACCGCCGTGACCACGGTGTCTCCCGAGGGCGCCACCCTGCGTCTGACGGCGGAGGACGCGGCGACGTCGAGGCAGCTCGCGGCCGTCGCGGCGGAGCATCACCTCGAGGGGGTCCCCATGCTCGACGTCACGGGAGCCTCACCGGGATACATCCGGCAGCTCGGCGGACACCCGGTCGGCAGCTCGTGGCTGCTCGGCGGCTACCGAGGCAGCCTCGACGCCGCCCTGGCTGCGGTGAGCCACGATCGGGAGATGCTCGATGGTGCGTGGGTCCTCGACGCCCCGGATTCACGCCGCCGCATCGAGGGTCTCCTGCCGGCACTGGGCCGCTCCCCGGATCCGGACTATGAGGTCGTCACGACCTTCACCCACCACCTCGGATACGAGGTACAGCTCCTGAGGCCCGTCATCGACGGCACGTGAGTCGACGGCACGTGAGTCGACGGCAAGGTGCCCACGGACTCACCGGCTCCTCCTGTTCGAACTCGACGATCACCTCCGTGCGCCGAGAATCCCTGCGCCGTAACAGCCTTGCCCACCGCGCCCGGTCAGGCCTCTGACCAGCGGCGAAAGCGTGGGTGAGCGTTCATACAGAACCAGCCTCCGTGGTCGATGAGTGATGTGTCCTCCGGATGAGGACACCTGCCACAGTTCTCACGGAGGAGAGTCATGACGCGACTGCCACGCGTTCTGTCCACCCTTGCCGTGACCGCCGGTCTCACCGCCGGTGTGTCCTTCGGCGCCCCTGCCCATGCCCTCACCCCGACACCGCCGCCGGACGAGCCGGTGCGCGCCGTCGTCAGCACGACGACGACCGCCGACATCAACGTGCCCGTCGTCGAGTCCGACGCGAAGAGCGAGCGCATCGTCGACCGCGCCGTCTCCGGGCCGACGCGCCTCGCGGGAGCCAACCGCTACGAGACGTCGGTGCAGATCAGCCGCCGTGCGTACTCCCCCACCACGGCGTCGACGGTGTACCTCGTCGGCGGCAACAAGCTCGACGAGGCCCTCGCCGGAGCCGCCCTGACCGACGGGCCCGTCCTGCTCGTCCCGACCACCGGCACAGTGCCCGCCTCCGTCCTCGCGGAGATCCGCCGCCTCACCCCCGGCCGCGTCATCGCCCTCGGTGGTGGCACGTCGGTGTCTTCCGCGACGCTCGCGACCGCGGCCCAGGGGATCTCGACCTCCCGCCTCGGCACGGACTCCGTCTACGAGACCGCCGCCGCCATCGGGCGGCGCGCGTTCCCGAACGGCGCCTCGACGGTCTACCTGGCCCGCGTCGGCGGATCTCCCGATGCCGTCGTCGGCGGATCCCTCAGCGACGGTCCGGTCGTCCCGGTGCCCGCCACCGGCACGGCGCCCGCGGCGATCCGCGGTCTCGTGTCCGCCCTCTCGCCCCGGAGGGTCACGGGCCTGGGCGGCCCGGCCGCGATCTCGGACGCCACCCTGTCCTCGGCCGCCTCCGGGCGCTCGACCGGGCGCATCGCCGGCGCCCACCGCTACGAGACCTCGGGCAAGGTCGCCCGCGCCGCCTTCCCGACCGGTTCGAGCGTCGCCTACCTCGCGAGCGGCAACACCTTCGCCGACGCGGTGGCCGGAGGCACCCTCGGCGACGGCCCGGTGGTCCTCACTCCCCCCGCCTCTGCGACGGCGCTGGTCACCGGAGTCGCCGACACGCTCAAGACCCTCGGCGCCCGCAACATCGGCACCCTCGGTGGCCCGGTCGCCGTGCCGGACGGGGCGATCTCGGCCGTGGCCGCCAAGGTCCCGACCGCGACGACGGGGTCGCTGCCGACCTACGTGGCGCCGTCCCTCACCACGCCGGACCCGACGCCCACACCGACGGCCACCCCGAGCCCGACGCCGACCCCCACTCCCGCACCGACACCGACACCGACACCGACACCCACCTACACCCCACCCCCGCTCCGGCGCTCACCCAGAGCCCCGAGACGTGTGAGTCGGTCGTCGCCTCCTTCCGGCCGATCAGGATGGATTCGCGCTACACGATCTCCTGCGCAGCCGGGTTCGACGAGTCCCAGACCCTCGGTCTGACCACGACGTGGGTCGGGTACGACTCGGGTGAGTTCGTCAAGGGCACGGTCGAGATCCGCTCCGACCTCACCGGAAACCTCCTGCGCGCGGTCATCGCCCACGAGCTGGGCCACGCGTGGTCCTACGCCTACATGTCCTCGGGGCAGCGTCAGCAGTTCGCGAGCTACCTCGGCATGCGGAGCTGGAGCGGCGGCGACTACAACACGATGCCCGCGGAGGTCTGGGCCCGCACGCAGGCAACCTGTGCCGGCTGGCCCGACGGGTTCAACCGCAAGCAGATCACCTGCGCCGAGCTGAAGCCCTACGGCTGGCCCTCCTGAGCTGCACCGGAGACACCGGTCACGACACGCGCCGACCTGCTTGCCGCTCGGCGCGTTCCGTGACTGACTGACGTCATGCGGTTGCTCGAGAAGATCACGGATCACCGGTTCACACCGACCGGGTGCGAGGTGGTCGTCGACGGCCGGCACATCGTGCACGTGGCGGCGCTCCCTCTCGAGGGGCGCCGCTGCTGCGTGTCTGGATCCGCAAGGACGGACGCACCCGCGTGCCGCGCACGTGGTCGGTGCCCTCGCCCGATCAGGTGGACGTGCCGTGGGAGGGTCGGGACCGCGCGAGCATCGCCGACTCCGCGCCTGAGGTCGAGACGTGGGTCGAGGACGACACGCTGCTCCTGCGGCATCGGGATGTGCGGGTGCGGATGGCCTCCGACCCGTTCCGGCTCACCTACGAGCGGCTCGTGGGCGGCGAGTGGGTCGTCGTGCTGGCGGATCTCGCGACCGGTGCCTACCACGTGGGCTCGGACGCCCTCGTGCTCGAGGGCCTCACCGCGCCCGAGGGCACCGACGTCGCTCACGCCGTGCAACGCCGCCCCGGCGAGCGGGTACTCGGCCTGGGCGAGAAGGCGGGGCCGCTGGATCGGGCCGGGCGGCGTTACGAGATGCGCGCGCTCGACGCGATGGGGTACGACGCCGAACGCACCGATCCCCTCTACAAGCATTGGCCGATGCTCATCCGCACGGTGCCCGGGCAGCCGGGCGGCGCGGTCGGCCTGTTCTACGACAACTACTCCCGCTGCACGTTCGACCTGGGTCAGGCCAAGGACAACTACCACGCGCCGTTCTGGCAGTGGCACGCCGACTCCGGCGACCTCGACCTCTACCTGATGTTCGGAGATGAGGTCCTCGACGTCACCCGCGCGTTCGTCGCCCTGACCGGCCGCACCTACCTGCCGCCCCGGTGGAGTCTCGGGAATTCGGGGTCGACGATGACGTACACCGACGCCCCGGACGCCTCGACGCGGCTGCTGGAGTTCCTCGCACTCACCAAGCAGCACCGCATCCCGTGCGACAGCTTCCAGCTCAGCAGCGGGTACACCTCGATCGGTGACAAGCGGTACGTGTTCACGTGGAACCGCGACAAGTTTCCGGAGCCGTCCGCGAGCGTCGAGGCGTTCCGTGCCGCCGGCGTGCGCCTGGCCGCCAACATCAAACCCTGTCTGCTGCGGGATCATCCGCTGTACGAGCAGGTCGCCGCCGCAGGCCTGTTCGTCACCGATGTGACGACGGGCCGTCCCGAGCTCAGCCGCTTCTGGGACGACTCCGGCAGCCACCTCGACTTCACCAACCCGGACACGATCACGTGGTGGCGCCGGCAGATCCGCACGCAGTTGCTCGACTTCGGCATCGAGACCACGTGGAACGACAACAACGAGTTTCAGGTGTGGGACGAGAACGCGCTGTGCCACGGATTCGGCGAGCCGGTGCGCATCGGCGACGTGCGCCCCGCTCAGACCCTCCTCATGGTGCGGGCCTCGCACGAGGAGCAGCGCGCCCACCGCCCCGAGCGACGGCCCTACGTCATCTCCCGGTCGGGGCTGCCCGGGATGCAGCGGTATGCCCAGACGTGGTCGGGTGACAACGACAGCTCGTGGGAGACGTTGCGCGCCAACACGATCATGGGCGTCGGGATGAGCCTGTCGGGCCTGTACGACTTCGGGCACGACGTCGGCGGCTTCACGGGCACCAAACCCTCGCCGGAGCTGTTCGTGCGGTGGGTGCAGAACGGCATCGCTCACCCGAGGTTCACGATCCACTCCTGGCACGAGGACGGGTCGGTCAACGAGCCGTGGATGTACCCGGAGGTGCTCGAGGAGGTGCGGGCGGCCATCGAGCTCCGCTACCGCCTCATGCCCTACCTCTACACGCAGCGGGTGCTGGCCACGATCTGCCACGAACCGATCGTCCGGCCGACGTTCTCCGTCGACGAGTCGGACCCGCGCCTGTGGGAGGAGAACGCGGACTTCATGCTCGGCCCGTCCCTGCTGGTCGCCTCCGTGGTCGTCGACGGTGCCCGGACGCGGACCGTGCGCCTGCCCCGGACCCCGGGTGGGTGGTGGGACTGGCACACCGGCGAGCACTACGCCGGCGGCCTCGACGTCGAGCTGGACGCACCGCTCGAGCGTCTGCCGATGCTGGTCCGCGGCGGCGCGGGCATCCCCTTCGGTCCCGTCGTGCCGCACCTGGACCCGGCCCTGGACATCTCCCGCGAGCTGCGCCTCTTCCCGCCGCCGCCGGGGACGACGTCGCGGGGCTCCTGGTATGAGGACTCCGGCGACGGGGTCCTCGACGGCGGCTGGATCCGGTGGACGATGCAGGCCGAGGAGGACGCCGTGCGCGTCGTCGTCGACGCGGACGACGGGGTGTCGACGCTCTGGCCCCAGCTGGCGTTGCGCCTCCCGGAGGGTGACTCCCGCGAGATCCACGTCGCGGGATCGGTGGCGATCGCGCGCCTCTGACGTGCGACATCGCACGTCCTGGCCGGCGTGTTCTCGCCGCTCATCGGCCCTGACGGGACGCCGGCGACCTGCTCGATCCTGGTCTCCCGGGCGCCCCGCCGGTTTCCTTCCATGCAAGAACTGATGGCGAGGGTGTAACCCCGGGGTGTTCCGTGCCGATAGTCCGGGTGACGGTCCCAGCCGCAAAGGGTGGGACCGTCCTCCCATGTCCGGGGAGCCGCAAGGCCGTTGCCGTCCGGCCTGCAGCGTCCACATCCGCCGCCCGCGCCCGGTGCGTGATGAGGCAGGATGACTGCCGTTCGTGTGCGCAGCCTCCCGCGGTGACGACGGTCGGCACGCATGTCGCTCACCATCGCCCCAGGGGGCACCGTGAAACTCTCCGCTGCCGTGACCGCACTGACCGTCGCCGCACTGGGCTGTGCCGCACCGGCACCGGCTCAGCCCCTCGCTGCCGCACCGAGCCTGAGCGCGTCGAGCCAGAACGCAGCGAACCAGAACGCGGCGAACCAGAACGCGGCGAATCAGAGCGCACCGGGCCAGAGCGCACCGGGCCAGAGCGCCGACGACCCCGACGACACACAGGCCTCCCACCCCACCCGCCATGCCGCGACCCGCTCCCCCGCGCCCGAGGGCGATGCGTTCCTCGCGATGAGCATCCCCGACATCAAGGCGCGGGTGCGCAAGGCGGACGCCACCCCGATGAGCGCCCGTGACCGGCGGTGTCGCGATCTGGTGAAGTCGGCGATGCCGAGCTGGTGGGGTCCGTCTGGTCACACGGTCGTGTGCAAGCCGGGGACCACCAAGGGGTACGACTTCTGGTTCGACGGTGTCGCGGTCCTCACCGTCAACAGCAAGCTGGTGCCGGAACAGTGGGTGCAGTCGGTCGAGTGGGCGACGGCCAAGGTCGGCGCGTCGGAGCGCCTGCCGCTGTCGTCGGCTCCCGGCCTGTGTCGCACGGCGATCACGCAGTTCACGGCCCTGGCGAAGAAGGCGGGCAACTACCGCGTCCACTGCGTGCCGACGATCACGTGGAAGGTGCCCGACACCACGGTCAAGGACATGTCGGTGCTCGGGTACATCCAGTACGGCAAGCGCGACATCGCGATCCTCGAGACCCGTGATGTCGCCTCGATGGCCTACGTGACCGCTCACGAGCTGGGCCACGCCGTCTCCTACCTGCCCCGGGCGACGGCCCTGCGTGCGGAGGTCACCAAGCTCGCCGGCCGCAAGACGTTCACCGCCGGCCCCTACGTCGGCATGCCCGCGGAGGTCTGGGCCGAGTCGTTCGCCCGCTACTGGACCAAGCAGCACAAGACCCCCTCGATCCAGAAGAACCGCCTCTCGGTGAGCAAGGTCGACGCGCTGCTGAAGCAGCACGGGTTGCCGCGCCGCTGAGGGGGATCCGTAGCGGTACCCGACAGCCCTCATCTCCTCGGTCGTTCGACCGATCTGGAGGGTGCACATGCAGACCACGGACGGTCGACCACGTAAGGACGCGACATGAGCATGAGCGACACGCACCCCACCCTCGGCGGGGCACTGGTCGTCAGCACGCCACCCACCCCAGCCATCACCCGTGAACTCCGCACGCACCTGGAGTTCGCGGCATGCCTGCTGCTGCTGTGGCTCACCCTGCCGATGATCGTGACCGCCGCCGCCATGGCCGCCGGCAGTCCCGCCCTGATGGCGGTGGCCATGCTCGACGCCGAGGCGACGTCCGTGTCGATCTCCCGCCTGCCGGCCCTGTACGAGCTGTCGCTCCTCGGCCTCGCCGGAGTCGTCCTCGTGTCGTTCGTCGCCCGGGTGGCGCTGATCCCGGGTTGTGCGACGGGCGATTTTCACCGCGACATCTCGGGCCGGGCCTCGGTGCGCGTCGGCGTGATCGTCGCGCTCGCCAACTTTGTCGCGCTCACGTTCTATACGGCGGCCATCGTCGAGGCGTGGATCTTTCCGCTGCTCACCTTCTCGATCTGCCAGGTCGTGGGCGTGTACGTGGAGCGCCTGCGCCGCACCGACGACCTGCGCTGGTGACCGGCGACCGTAGCGACCCCCACTCCTGAGCGGCAGGCGCCCCTCGCACCCCGTCACACCGTGACTCCCCCGAACCGGACAATCGACACTCCTGGACGTACGTCTCGGACATCTGATCGACTTGCAAGCGGAGACCTGCCGGTTCACCATCATGGGTGGGCGTCCGGCTGATGCTGGGCCCCGACCGCGGGCTTGGGGGTCCAGCGTTCCGCGGTCTCCAACTTGAGGTCGCCTTCGCGCGACCGGAGGGGTGTCACCACATGCCTGTTGTTCGTTCTCGTTCTCTCACCACCGCTGCGACCGTCGCCATGATGGCGGCCGGTGTCGTCATTCCCGCGACGTCCGCCGCGGCTGCTCCCACGATCACCCTCACCCCCACGGCGCCGGTGGCGGGGCAGGCCTTCACCGCCAAGGTCACCGGCCTGACGGCCGGGACCCAGTACAGCGTGCCGCTGACCGCAACGAGCGCCAACGACCTCTCGAACCTCGCCGAGTCCAACTCGTGCGCCGCGCCCGCGGCGGCCGCCGCCGACGGCACGCTCACCTGCACCATCACCGAGACCACCAAGGGCGACTACCAGCTCAAGGTGCGCAGCGCCACGACGACCGAGTTCGCCTCTGCCGTCACGGTCAACGACTCGGTCGCCTCGGTGACCGCGCCGCGCGTGGCGGACACGCCGGGGTCCACCGCCGACGTCATCACCGTGTACAAGACCCCTGGCGTGGCGACCTGGACCGTGCAGGGCGGCACCCCGATCACCCTGGGTGCGAACGAGTCGAGCCGTGACGTGACGATCACGCACGGCTCGGGAGCCTCCACCGACGTCAAGGTGCTCGCCACCGCTGCGCCGGGTTACGTCCTCGCCGACGGCAAGACGACGCAGGAGTGGACCCTGCGCGCGACGACCGCCGCTCAGGTGCCGGCTGCGCTGACCGTCACCGAGCCGACCAAGGCCGACCCGGCCGGTAGCGCCAACGACGCCCTGACCTTCACGTCGACCCCCAACGTCACGTGGACGATGAACGGCGCGCCCGTCACGTTCGGTAGTGGCTCGACGGTCACGGTGAACGTCCCCTCGACCGTGACGCGGGACGCCAACGGCAAGGCGACGGTGACCGTCGTGGCGACCGCGGCAGAGGGCCAGACCTTCGGCAACGGCGCGTCGACCCGCACGTTCACGTACGAGTTCACGAGCGCTCGCTCCGAACCGTCGATCACCCGCGTTCAGGGTTCGGACCGGTTCGAGACCGCGGTGGAGATCGCCAAGAAGTACTTCCCTGGTCAGCGCGACACGGTGTACGTGGCCAACGGCATGAACTTCCCTGACGCTCTCGCTGCCGGTCCGGCCGCGGCGTCGGCGAAGGCTCCGCTGATGCTCACCGCGAGCGGCTCGGTCAAGCCGTCCGTGCTCGCCGAGATCCGCCGCATGCAGCCGAAGAACATCCGCATCGTGGGTGGCACGGCGGCCGTGAACGCGGACGTCGAGAAGCAGCTCGCGGAGATCGCCACGGTGTCCCGTATCCAGGGCGCTGACCGCTTCGCGACGGCGGCCAAGGTCTCCGCCGGTCGCTCGGCGGGTGGCACGGTCTACATCGCGTCCGGCATGAACTTCCCCGACGCTCTCGCGGGCGGTTCGGGTGCGGCTCGTGAGGGCGCGGCGATGCTCCTCACCGACGGCCGCACGCTGACGGACGAGACGGTCGTGGAGCTGCGCCGTCTGGCGCCGAAGAAGGTCGTGCTCGTCGGCGGTGACGACGTCGTGCGCACCTCGGTGGCCCGCCAGGTCGGCGACATCGTCGGCAACGTCCAGATCGACCGCGCCGGTGGTAGCGACCGTTTCGCCACCTCCGCGCTGATCATCGAGAACGTCACGGGCAAGCCGGTGGACAACAAGGCGCCGACCAGCGCCTTCCTCGCTACGGGCCTGAACTACCCGGACGCCCTCGCCGGCATCCCGGCGGCTCACTCCGTGAACGCCCCGCTCGCGCTGACGCTGCGTCAGTGCCTGCCGACCAGCGTCAAGACGCAGCTCGACAAGCTGCCGCTGACGGAGACGGTCCGCCTCGGATCGAGCAACATCGTCGGCGACTTCAGCGCCCTCACGGGTGGCTGCTGACCCACGATCGACTGACGAGGCCCCGGCGAGCATCGGCTTGCCGGGGCCTCGGCATGTGGTTCGCAGAATCGGGCACACCTCAGCGACCGCGAAGCCGTTCACCCCGTTCACCCCGTTCATCCCGGACACCCCGTTCATGCCGTGCCTGCCAAGGGCGTGTCGGGGCGTGGTCGATTGCCGATGGGTGTGCCGTCGGATCTGACCCAGTGGACTGCGTCGTCGTCGACGGTGGCGGTATGTCCTTTGCGGTGGACTTCGACGTGATGATGTCGGCAGAGCAGGGCGAGGTTGTTCAGGTCGGTTCGTCCGCCGGCGGCCCAGTGCGTGATGTGGTGTCCGTCGCACCAGCTCGAGGGTGCCGTGCAGCCGGGGAAGCTGCATCCCTTGTCGCGTAGTTGCAGCGCGTATCCCAGCCCGGGGGTGATGAGCCGTTTGGTGTGCCCGAGTTCGAGGAGTTCACCTGACCCGCCGAGGACGGCCGGGATGATCTGTGCGTCGCAGGCCAGCATCCGCACCTCGGTGGGTGAGAGCGCCTGGGCGAATCCGGTCGTCCCATAGCCTCGCTCGGTGGAGACCCGCTGCCCGCCGAAAGCCCCATGGGCTGCGGACTCGCCCGCGGCGTGGTCGGCGATCCCGGAGAGCAGGTCCTGCAGTGTCATCGTGATGACGACTCTGGCCTTGGATCCCGAGCCGGGCATCGCGCGGGACGGGGTGGTCGCGCCCCCGACCAGGGCCAGCAGCGCGTCGGCGCGTCGCTGACCGGGCGTGCGTTCGTCCAGGGTGCCGTCATCGCCCGGACGGGGTGCGGAGGTGGCGTGGATCGCGGCGGTGAACACGGCCTCGGAGGCCGGGTCCAGGCGCAGCGTCGCGCACAGCATCCCGGCGTGGTCGCGGCGGAAGGCGGTGAGTTCGCGCCGCTGGTAGTCCCGTTCGTGGGCGGCGTCCAGCGCGCCGGCGGTGCCGTACTGCCCGATGACCATGTCTTCGAGGGCTTCCAGCTCGCGGCGTACCGCTCCCTCGGCGGCCCAGCCGATGAGGGTCTCCAGCAGCACGTCCCAGTCGCCGTAGTCGATGGTAGAGCGCCACCGACGAAAGACCCGCGCGACCGTGGCCGCGGCCTCCATCGGCACCCGTCCCTCGATGATCGCCCGACGCAGCGCCGCCAGATCTCCCCTTCGGGCAGGGAGGCGATGTCCTTGAGTTGCCGGGCCTGCGCCCGGGCCAGCGGCGCGCCTCCCTCACGGCTGGACTGTTCCACCCACCGATCGACCCGCGGGTGATCGGACTGGGCGATCACGCCCCGCTGGTAGGCCTCCAGTACCACCGCGGCCCGGGTGGCCTCGGCCGCCGACACCAGCGCCGACGCGGCCGCCGCCACCGCCGCGAGGTCGCCGGAGGGGATCGACACCACGCCGCGAGCGAGGTCACCCAACTCCCGGGTGAGTCGCTCCACCTGCACCACGACAGCATCATCGGCGGGACCGATGATCGTGGTGAGTGCGGCTGTAGTCATACGTGCATCTTATCGAACACAAATACGCCTCACAACCCTCAGCCTGTTGATAACTCCAGACCCGATCAGCGCTGTGGATGAACCCCGACCTCCGTTACACCTCACAGCGATTCGCACACCGCACTCCGAACGCCACGAACTCAATTCTCGAGAATCCACAGCCGGCCTCCCGACCGCCGCATCAAAGAGACCCGAACCACGACCCCGAAGCACCGAAGCACCCCCAGATGGAGATCACCGTGCCACTCCCCTCCGACACCCTTTCCTCCCGAAGCACCGTCCACCGATCGACGCCGCCCGAATCCCCCTGAGACGCAAGCGCACTTGGCCGTCGCCCCGGTTCACCGCGACCCTGGAGGCCGAGGCCGGTCATCAAGGGGGCGTGATGAAGTACGGCGACGCTCCGATGACCGTCGGCACGGAGGCATCCGGCCGCACCGCTGAGCCTGCCCGCGATCAGCTCGAGGACGTCCGCGCCCACGTCACCCGCGAAGCCGCCCATGAGGCCGAGGTCGCCCGAACCATCCAGGGCCGCAAGCCGACTGCCACCCCGGCGACCACCCCGCCGACCTCCCACCAAGCCTCCCTCCACCACCGACAGCAAGCCCGCACCCGCAACCTCCGCCTCGCCACAGCAGCGGTCCTCGCCGTCTTCACCGTGTGGGCGCCGATGCTCACGACGCTCACGCCTCTCTTCCCTCCGGCCGTCATCTGGACCCTGTACGCCGTGGCCCTGGCCGCCGGGCTCACGCACCTACCGCAACTCCCCCGCCGCGGCGGCCTCCCGCTCGTCGCCCTCGTCGCCCTGTTCACGACGTGGGCCGCGTCGTATCCCCTGTGGTCGGCGTGGTGGCCGGGTGGGCGGTTGGTCGTCGCGGAAGCCCAGGGGCTCATCGCGTGCGCCCTCATCACCGTCGCATTCGTGCTGCTCACCGGCCCGACCCGGGGCGGCGTGAGCGCCATGCGCCGCCTCTGGCTGCTCGTCGTCGCACCCCTGGCGCTCATGGCCGTGGGCGAGTCCGTGACCGGAATCCACTTCAGCCCCGGCGCCCCCTACGGCCCCCCGGCGTTCTCCCCCGCGGGCCCGTTCGGCAACCCCAACAACCTCGCGTGTGTGCTGGTCGTGGGGGTCGGCGTGGTGCTCTCGCGCATGACCGAGCGCATCTCCCGCACCTACCTGGCCACCCTCGCAGTCACCGCAGCCGTGCTCGCGACACTCATCGCTCTCACCCTCAGCAGAGCCGGCCTGCTGGCCCTGGGCGCCGTCACCGCCGGAGCCGCGATCCTCGCCCTCGCGCGCCGCTACCCCCGCGCGGCCTGGCCGTCGATGCGTTGGACGATCCCGGCGCTGATCCTCGCTGCCGCAGCGACATTCGTCATCCCGCCGCTGCGCCGCGCCAACCCCTCGCGTGGATGCTGCTGCCCGGCGACGACGAGACGGTCCGGTCCGACTCCCTGCGCCTCACGCTCGTGCGCATCGCCCTGCAGTGGTGGCGTGAGGACCCGTGGACGGGCGTCGGCGGCGCGCGGTTCGAGGTACTCCTGCGCTGGAAGCATCCCGAGGTGGGGCGGGTGCTGCCGTTGCATCACACGTTCGTCGAGATCCTCACGGAGTACGGACTGCTCGTGTTCGTCCCGTTCGTCGTCGTGCTCGTGATGATCGCGTGGCGGGCGGTGCGCATCCCCCGGCGCGCGTCGACGCTGGGTCGTCCGACCTCCCTGGACGACGCGGGCGCCCGCTACCTGACTTTCGTGTTCTTCGTCGGGTTCGTGATGGCGGGTGTCGTCACGAGTTCGGCGCTGCGATGGACGCCGTGGTGGTTGATGCTCGCCTCGCTCGTCGTGCTGGCGTGGCATCTGAGGTTGCGGACTCGCCGCGCGCCGTAGTCCCACGCGCGCGGGGCACGGCGAGTGATCATGGGTCGGACATCACCTTCGACACGAGGCCGCCTCATGAAGCGTCACAACGGGTTTCCGCCGCGGTTCCAACGGTTGCGTCGGTTCAGGTATGCCACGCGCGTGCTGCGTGAGCTGCGCGGGAGCCACACCCGGGAGTGCAACATGTGCGGCCACGTGGGCCACTTTCAGGCGCAGGGATTTCCGCCGCGCCCCGACGCGCAGTGCATCCGGTGCGGGTCGGTGGAGCGGCATCGTCTGTTCATGCTCGTGCAGTCGGAGCAGCAGGTGGTGCGCCCGGAGGATCGCGTGCTCCACTTCGCGCCGGAGCCCGAGATGGCGCGGATGCTGCGGGGATTCGCCCGCGAGTACATCTCGGCCGACATCCGCCCCGGCGCCGCCGATCGCGTGCTCGACATCACGGCCATCGACCTGCCGGATGCCTCCGTCGACGTCGTCGTCGCCTCCCATGTGCTCGAGCACGTCGACGACGACCGCGGCGCGCTGCGGGAGATCCGTCGCGTCCTGGCTCCGGGCGGCCGGGCTCTGATCATGGTGCCGATCGTCGAGGGGTGGGCCGACACGTACGAGGACTCCTCGATCACCACCGACGCCGGCCGCCTCGAGCACTTCGGCCGTCACGACCACGTCCGTCACTACGGGCGCGACCTGCGCACTCGGATCCGCGACGCCGGCTTCGACCTCACCGAACACCCCGGCACCCCGGACCAGACCCTCCGCCACGCCCTGCTCCACGGCGAGACGGTGTTCGTGGCGCGGCCGGCGTGAGCGCAGCTCCGGAACGTGTTGCGCCGCCTGCGCTGGACCGATAGTGCGGCCGTGCTCCCCCTATCGGAGGAGCACGGCGGGATTCCGGTGATGGCAGAGGTCCGATACCAGGAGCACCAGCACAGTGTCGGGAGCGACCCCGCCATGCGGCGATCGGGCAACACGGCCCTCCGCTATGCCCGTGTCGCGACCTCTGCCCCGCCTCGGTGCGCCGTCACACCGCGAGCCCGCAGGAGCGCCCTCTCACAACGACGCCTGCACCACCGATCCAGCCCCGCGATACGGATATGTCTTGGGCGAGATGCGAATCGGCGTGGCTCCGTACTTCCGGGCCACGGCATCGAGCCGAGCCCAGTCAACCGACCCCGGGCGCCCGACGATCTTGCCGGTGTAGCTCGTGGCCGTCCCCCAGCGGATGAGCGGCTGGTAGTCGTCGTCGCGGTGGAGTTGCAGCACCGAGGCGCCCTTGTACCCGATGATCGTCGTCCCGAACGTCCCCATGAGTGTGCGCCGCGGAGGCAGGGTCGTCGACTGGTTGGTGCGAGTGCTGGAGGCGATCCAGGAGGCGCCGCTGTCGCAGCAGCCCCAGTCGACGGCGAGGTTGCCGCCGGGCAGCCAGCCGAGCACGCTCGTCCCACCGGCATTGATCGTCGGACTCCCCGCGTAGGGCGTGCCCTTCTTCCAAACCGGCGCCTTGGAGGTCATGAGGTCGCGGAGCTTGATGCCCTTGAGGCTGGAGATCCGCAGCGTCTCGAGGCCGTATCCGTCTCCGTCGCCGTCCGGGGACAGGGACGTGGTGGCGAGGGTCTTGCCGTTGGGGGCGACCTTGACGGTGAGGATGTACGGCTGCAGCGCGACGGCGCCCTTGGTCGTGTAGCGGCGCAGCCGGGTCCGGTAGCTGTCGGGGAGTGTGGCGTCGTGGGTGACGGCGTGCACGGATCCGTCGGGCGCGAGGTCGATGTCCTTGAAGTAGCCCTCGGCCGGTGGCTTGACCGAGGCGAGCGTGGCGGTGACGCGGCCGCTGCGGGTGTCGATCAGGCGCAGGTACTCCCGCCCGTTGGCCTTGGTGACCGCCGCGTACACGCTCGATGCGGCGGCGGCGGGGGCGGGTGCAGCGGCGGCCGGCATCCCGGTCGCGGTGGCTGCGAGGACGGCGGCGCCGAGCCCGGCGGCGATGAGCGAGCGGCGGGTGGTGGTCATGGTGGCTCCTCCGTGAGCATGAGTAGCCGGTGACACCCCCTGCGCCACCGACATCCCCCGCATCGACACTCCCACCCCCGAGGTGCGGCCCCGTGACGCGTCCGAACAGTTGCGTCGTCCCAGACGCACGTCCGAGACGAGCGGCGGCGGTTCGCAGCACCTGTGGACCCCACGGATGAGCAGGATGGTCGCAGCGACACGAAGGAGGTACGTGATGGTGACAACTCCCCTGCCGACGCCGCTCGATCTCGACGCGTGGTTCGACCTGCCGGAGGACGAGCTCGAGCGTCATGAACTCGTCGCCGGGTACGTGACGATGAGTCCCGGCGAAAGCTACGAGAACCGCCGGGTCGGCACGAGGGTCATGCTGGCGTTCCATCGTGTCCTGGGCGATGACTACCTGCCGGTGACGGATCTGGACATCGTCATCTCGGAAGTGCCGGCCACTGTCCGCCGGCCTGATGTCGTCATCGCTCACGGTGATGCCGTGCGCGGCGCGAAGCGGGTGCGTGGCCGTGATGTGGAGGTCGTCGTCGAGATCGTGTCCCCGGGGTCGGTCGAGACGGATTGGCTCCGCAAGCGCTCCGAGTACGCGGCGGCAGGAGTGCCGACCTATGTCGTCGTCGACGTCCGGGACACCCCACGCGTGGCCGTGTTCGACCGCGTCGAGGCCGGGTCGTATGTCGATCCGACCGGTGACGGACGGGTCGGTGTCGTCACCGTCGCCGGCCGTGAGGTCGTGTTGCGGGTCGAGGAGTTGCAGGCCTGAACAGGGGCGTCGTTCATCGCGGATCCGTCACTCTCGTACCGCCGACGCCCCTGATCTGCTACGAGGGTTCTCTGGCCACACGTTCCTCCTCGGAAGGTGCGCTCCTTGGAGCCCACCCGACTGGGGCCACCCATCGGATATGAACATCGTTTGAGCGCTAGGGGGAGCTGTCTGGCAGCATGTTCAGATGGACTTGGGACTGACCTGGCTTGGGATAGCCAGCCTCCTTGCGACACTGGCGATCGCCTTCTATGTCCACAGGCTTCAGCGCAAGGACAGCGAGTCCTGGGCTGAAGTCGACGGGGAGTGGAAGCGCGAGTCGACTGCCATTTTCAATGAGCTGCGCGAAGTTGTCCGTGAATTGGCCGAGCAAAATGCCGTTGCACAGGAGGTGCGAATCGAGGCCGACTCTGAACCAGAGCCCGGTCAAGAACCGCCGAACTCAGCATCCCCTAGCGCCCCCGCCGGACTTTCGGAGTACGTGAAAGGCCTTCGAGCGGAGAACGTACAACTCAATTTTGACAACCTTAGGTGGACAAAGAAAATCCGATGCGACGGCGAGCAGCGGGGAAATTTGGGATGGTTCGTGGGCGACGATGGAGAGAATCGCTACTTCATCCACCGCGGGCGGGGACTGACCGTTCGACCCTCCATTCCAAGGTCGCTGCTCGACGCCTGGCTACAGGATACGGGTAGGGAGCCTTGCGAGATCGAACTCGACTACCGAACAGGTGTCGGGCCCGGAAACCACGCCTGGTTCGTGCGCACCTACGACGGCACTACCTGGCGCGTCGCGAGGGGGGAAAAGGGAAGAGTGGCGTGACAGTCACGATGCTGGATTAGGAATGCAGTGATGCGCCAAGGCAATCGGCACATGGTGTGCACCGAAAGCCAGCTGGTCGCCACTACGGTGACGGCCATGACAATCGCCCTACCTCTTTCCTGAGGTGATGACGTTCGGTGCAGCGACGCGCCCGGAGCAAGAACCTCTCACCGGTTGCACTTCGCTCCCCCGAGCAGCATGGCAAGCGGGGCCGCGAACGCACTGCGGGCTCCAGGAGCTTGAGGAGCCCGCGAGTACGACCGTGCACCTGCTAGTGGAGCGTGTCGTTAGTTCTTGAACGGTTCGAGTTTTGGGATCATGGGGTATGGCGAATCGTCCTGCTCCGACGTTGGCGTTGCGTGATGGGGATCGTGCGGAGTTGGCGCGGATCACGCGGTCGAGCTCGGTGCGTGCGGGGTTGGCGCAGCGGGCGCGGATCGTGCTCGCGGCGGCTGATGGGGTGGGCAATGAGCAGATCGCCTCGCGTGTGGGGGTCTCGAGAGGGACTGTGTTGACGTGGCGGGGTCGCTATGTCGAGCACGGCCTGGCGGGGCTGGCGGACGCGCCGCGCTCGGGTCGTCCGCGGCAGGTGGATCATCGCGAGATCGTGGCGGCGACGCTGGCGCCGCCACCGGCCAAGCTGGGGGTGACGCACTGGTCCTCGCGGCTGCTGGGTCGTCACCTGGGGATCGGGAACAAGACGGTGGCCACGGCGTGGAAGGAGTACGGAATCCAGCCGTGGCGGTCGGAGACGTTCAAGTTCTCGACTGATCCCGAGCTGGTGGCCAAGGTCACCGACGTCGTCGGGCTCTACTTGGAGCCACCGCAGAACGCGGTCGTGCTCTGCGTGGATGAGAAGTCCCAGATCCAGGCGTTGGACCGGACCGCGCCGATGCTGCCGATGCAGCCCGGTCTGCCGCAGCGTCGGGGGGTGTCAGATGGTCTGTGTAAGCGAGGGGTCTCCCACCTGAAGGAGATTGACTATGGCTATGACCAAGCCGAAGAAGAGCGACGAGCCCGGGCAGGAGCCTGAAGCGCGTCAGTTGCGTCGTGAGTTCTTCGACGACGAGATGCTCGACAAGCTGATGGCCGCCACCGACGAGCGGGGCCTGTCGCTGACGGGTGAGGGCGGATTCCTGCCCGAGATGATCAAGGCAGTCCTCGAGCGGGGCATGCAGGCCGAGCTGACCGACCACCTCGGGTATGAGAAGGGCGACCCGGGTGGGAACGGCTCGGGCAACTCGCGCAACGGCACGACCCCGAAGACGGTCGGGACCGAGGTCGGGGACGTCGGCTTGGACCGGCCGAGGGATCGTAACTCCACCTTCGCGTCGTCGTTGGTGCCCAAGGGCGCAAGGCGTCTGGGTGGACTGGAGGACATGATCATCTCGCTGTACGCGGGCGGGATGACCATCCGCGACATCCAGCATCATCTGGCTGCGACGCTGGGCACTGAGCTGTCCCACGAGACGATCAGCAACGTGACCGACGCCGTGGCCGAGGAGGTCACCGCGTGGCAGACGCGGCCGTTGGAGGCGTTCTACCCGGTGATCTACCTCGACGCGCTGGTGGTGAAGATCCGTGACGGCGCGCACGTGGCCAACCGGGCTGCGCACATCGCTGTCGGCGTGGACCTGGATGGCGTCAAGCACGTCTTGGGCATCTGGGTCCAAGCCGTCGAGGGCGCGAAGTTCTGGGCCTCGGTGTGCGCGGAGCTGGCCAACCGCGGCGTCAAGGACGTGCTGATCGTCTGCTGCGACGGTCTGACCGGCTTCCCCGAGGCGATCGAGGCGACCTGGACCCGCGCGATGGTCCAAACGTGCGTCGTGCACCTGATCCGGGCCTCGATGCGGTTCGTCTCCTACACCGACCGCAAGGCCGTCGCGGCGATGCTGCGTCCGATCTACACCGCCGCGAACGAGGACGCGGCGTTGATGGCGCTGACCGCGTTCGCCGACTCGAACCTGGGCAAGAAGTACCCCGCCGCCGTGGCCTCCTGGGAGAACGCATGGGAGCGGTTCACCCCGTTCCTGGCGTTCGGGCCGGCGTTGAGGAAGGTCATCTACACGACCAACTCGATCGAGTCGCTCAACTACCAGCTACGCAAGATCATCAAGAACCGCGGCCACTTCCCCAGCGACACGGCCGCGATCAAGCTGCTGTGGCTGGCCATCCGCAACATCGAGGACAAGCGGGCCCGTGAACGCGCCAAGGAAGCCGGCGCCCCCAGAGGAACTCCCCGCAAGGCGCCCGGCAAGCTCGTCGAGGGTTCCGTCATCCAAGGCTGGAAAGCCGCCCTGGGAGAGCTCGCCCTGATCTATCCCGACCGCATCAACCCCTACCTGTAACACCCCATGAGACCCAGGTCACTTACACAGACAACTTGACAGGCTCCAGCGTCGCACACACGACTACCGCCGGCACGGGACGACGACCCTGTTCGCGGCACTGGAGATCGCCACGGGGCAGGTCACCGCGGCCTGCAAGCCCCGGCATCGCCACCAGGAGTTCCTGGCCTTCCTCAAGCAGGTCGCCAAGGCCTACCCCGACCGCGAGTTGCACCTGGTGATGGATAACTACGCCGCGCACAAGAAGGTCGAGGTCCGTGACTGGCTGGGCGCCAACCCCCGCGTCCACGTCCACTTCACGCCGACCTCAGGATCCTGGCTCAACCTCGTCGAGGTCTGGTTCGGCATCATCGAACGCCAAGCCATCCACCGCGGCACCTTCCGATCCGTCGCCGACCTCAACGCCAAGATCCGTGCCTTCATCACCGGCTGGAACGACCGCAAACACCCCTTCGTGTGGACCAAGACCGCCGACGACATCCTCAAGAAAGCCAACCGTCCAACAACTTCAAACACGGCCCACTAGATCAAGGAGCTTCCGGAGTGGCATCCTCAACCACGGTCGCTGCGAACGTCGCGAAGATGTCGGCTAGGGGGCGTCGAATGGCCGCGACTGCCTGCTGAAAACCAGCAAGACGCTCGTCGATGTTTGTGTGCCGCTGGAAGGCGGTCCCGGATTGGTTATCGACGTCGAGGCTTGGTGCGAGCGATGCAAGTGCAAGAACGACGGGGTACCAAACTTTGACGGCCTCAGCGGGACTAACTTGAGGGCTGAATGAAAGCCGGAAGGATGACGGCACCGCTCGACCCAAAATGGAGTCGATCGTAGAACCGATGGCGGAGACTAAGAGGAACGTTGCGCCCCGTTTCCTAAGGAACTGGAGCACCTGCTTGTCGGACGAAGTCAGAGACTCTTCCCTAGTGACGTAGTCCTGCTTGAGGTATTGAACTGCCCGCAGTAGTGACCAGCAGAACACGATGTGGGTCGCGGTAGTGTGATCCCCGAAATAGGTCGCGTATTGGTCATCCCGGTCCCAGATTTGCTTGAGTTCATGGTAGGCAGTCCCTGGATCCCTATGGAATGAGGCTAGAGATTGCGCCGCCGTGTCTGCGCTGATGTAGTTCGATGGTTTTTTTGCAGCATCGTCGCGTCCTCCTCGGCGCGTGCCTAGGTAGGTCACGTCGGGAATTGCGCTGAACTCCTTGCGCAGTCTCTGTTGGTGCCTGTCTCGGCTACGGAAATCCGAAGGTTTAATGGGGTTCTGGCTGTTGTTATACCGGATGATGCCGTCAATGACGTCGCGGTTCGAGCTTTCGACGAAGCGTGCGAGGATTTGGACGCCCTCTAGCTTCGAATTCTTGTCCCGGGGGAGCGATCCGGTGGTTTGAGCGCCATTGACAATCGCAATGCCCTCAATCCTTAGGCCATCCTCGGCTGGGTTTATGGAGTTCACAATGGCCGTGATGCCATTGTTGTACGCCCAGAAGTGATCCGGGTCGCTCTTTGCTGTCTGGCCGATCGTGAAATTTATGTTTCCCGAAGAGCGGCGACTGGGGATCGGGCCACGCACATTGGCGGAGAAGAGTTCATCCCCGTATTGTGTATAGAGATCGCGAAGCCAGGCCGCGGGAATGGAGGTGCAAATCGCTCTCCAGTCGCTCCCCGCCTGCTCAAACCAGGCCCCGATCTTAGGGACTGTAAGCGTGTCGCTCACCAAAATCGCCGTGTCCTGGTTCCGGTACCAGGACACGATTCTGTCTCGGCTGACTTGTAGCGCGCGAACCTCCGGGGAGTCTGCGTCGGGAAAGTGATGACGGACCAAGCTTGCAGCCGTTCCTTCGACCTGCCGAAGCTCCTTATCTACGTTAGGTGATGTAGGCAGGTTGTGCACAAACCAAATCTCCAGGGTCGAAATCTCCGCCCCCGCCAGGGCGGATCGTAGGTCCTGGGCGGCTGCCCGCAACTTCTCGCCCAATTCTGCACTAGGTACCTGACCATCAAGAATCCACGTCAGGGCAGTGTTGAGGTCGGCGGCTTTATTGGCGGGCGGTTGCGCCTTGTCCAAAGAGTCCGCTTCGTATGCCTGCGCAATTACGGCGAGCCCATTTTCACGGTCGATATATAGTAGGTCACACTTTCGGTCCAGCTTGTCGTCCGTGAGTGCGTCGTCTGCAACGGTCCGAAGGTCGTCCAGACCGTACTTCAACTCAAGGGCCAACATGGCGTTAGAGTTCGGTTTGAACTGTTCGAGATCAGCTCGGCTGATTAAGGCGGAGTAAGTCTCGCGGATGCTGTCGTCCTTCCCCATGGGGACAGCTTACTCGACAGAGTGGCCTAGGGCTAGGGGTTCTTTTAACCCGGGATCGACGGCGGCGCCCAGGATCGGAGAATTCACCGGGCCGATGGCGTTGCGTTCGTCAGGTACATGTTCACGGGAACGCCTGCGCCCGCCCGAGGTGCGATTTGCGGCCCCTGGCGCGCCTCGACGTCGAAGTCCACCGATCCCCGGCTCTGCCGACGGGCTCTCCACCGACCTGCCAGCGCTGGTCCTGCCTCGACCACTGCTCCCGAGGAGGATGCGTTCAGCTGCCAGCTATCGGACCGCTTGCGCTGGGTGAATGCTTCGTGTGCTTGGGGGACCTGCACGGAAATCGGGCTCTTCACAGATGGGGGTGTAGTGGGCGCTGGCGCGTCGATCCCGGGGTAGGCGTCGAGGTCTTCCGAAGATGGAGGTTCCTACGCCAGCCATCCGAAAGACCTCGACGTTGTCTGACGCTACCTTCGCGCGCCCTGACCTGACCACCTTCGCCGGCCGACGCCCTCGGACTGGAGGCCACCGGCCAGCTCCTCGAACCCGACCGTGCCGTGCTCGCCTGTCGGGTCGTCGAGCCGGACGACTGGTGCCGACGGTGCGGCTGCCAGGGCACCCCGCGGGACGCCGTGACCCGGGAGCTGACGCACGAACCGTTCGGTTGGCGACCCACGACCTTGCTGTTCACCGTGTGGCGATATCGGTGCGCCGACTGTGGCCACGTGTGGCGTCAGGACACCACCGCCGCCGCCGAACCCCGGGCGAAGATCTCCCGGACCGGGCTGCGGTGGGACTGGTCGCGATCGTGGTCGGCCACCTGTCAATGGCCCGTGTCGCCGAGGGACTCGCGGTCTCCTGGAACACCGCCAACGACGCCGTCCTGGCCGAGGGCCAGCGGCTGCTGATCGCCGACCCGGCCCGCCTGGACGGCGTTCGCGTGGTCGGGGTCGACGAGCACGTCTGGCGGCACACCCGGAAGGGCGACACGTACGTCACCGTGGTCATCGACCTCACCCCGGTCCGCGACGGCACCGGACCCTCCCGCCTGCTGGCCATGGTGCAGGGCCGGCCCAAGAAGGCGTTCAAGGACTGGCTCGCCGACCGGGACCAGGCCTGGCGCGAGGGCATCGAGGTCGTCGCGATGGATGGGTTCTCCGGATTCAAGACCGCCACCACCGAAGAGCTGCCCGACGCAGTGACGGTCATGGACCCCTTCCACGTCGTCCGCTTCGCCGTCGACGTGCTGAACGAATGCCGCCGCCGCGTCCAGCAGAACCTGCACGGCCACCGCGGCCGCAAGGGCGACCCGCTCTACTCCGCGCGGCGGACCCTGCACACCGGCGCCGACCTGCTCACCGAACACCAGCAGGAACGCCTCGACAAGCTCTTCGCCCACGAGCGCCACATCCTGGTCGAGTGCACCTGGGGCATCTACCAGCGACTCATCGCCGCTTACCGCAACCCCGACCGGGCCGCCGGCGCCGCGGAGGCCAGGTCCGTCATCGACACCCTCGCCGACAACGTGCCCGCCCCGCTGGTCGAGCTGCGCAAGCTCGGGCGCACCCTGTCCAAGCGGGCCGAAGTCGTCCTGGCCTACTTCAACCGACCCCGCACCAGCAACGGGCCTACCGAAGCCGTCAACGGCCGACTCGAACACCTCCGCGGCGCCACCCTCGGCTTCCGCAACCTCCCCAGCTACATCGCCCGAGCCCCTCCTTGAGGCCAGCGGCCTCAGACCGCAGCTACACCCTCAATTGTGATGAGCCGAGAAACTGCACATTGCTGACTGCCCGGCGCCGCGGCTCTCCTGCGTCCGGCGCCTTCTCGTTGGCGTCGCCCCCAGTAGGACTGACCGCTAGATTTTCCACGCCACGCCTGGAATGAGGGAAAGGACCAGACACTGATTTGCAGCGGACACGCCCTCGAAACGTGGGCAGCGGAACGGGTCACCTGCTTTGCCGATGATGATGGGCCTGACGAGCCCTGCTGAGTTCATGGCCTGGACCAGGCGGCTTTTGTCCTCACGTCGCGACCACTGAATTGCATAGACTCACGGACGTCTCGATCCGAACTCCCCTGAGAGGGCGCCCTACTTCGGCATAGCCGCTCCAACCTGCTTGGCCAGCGTCGGTGAAACAGCGATATGCCCTCCAAGAATCGTGGCCTTGGTAGCCCGACTCGACCCGAGGTACGCCCGTGTCTGCGGGGTCAGGCTGCCAGGCCCGACGAGGATCAGCGGCGCGCGGGTCAAAGCTGCGAGTGGCGCAGCGGAGAGCGCATCAGCCCATCCCCCGGCAGAGGCGACGACCACGGATGACGCACTCCGGTACCACCACTTGCCCGCGTTGGCGGAGGTCAGCTCAGGTGTGGAGCCGCTGACCGATTCGGGGAGCCCGAGGGGTTGCAGGGCTGCCGTGCCTGCGGCTCCGACGCCGATCCTCCCCGACGCCATGTCGGACGCGGCGAGCTGGCGCGTCGAGGGCTTGAGGGTCCGGCCGGCGGAGAGCAGGACGACGCCCTCGTGGTGTCCGGCGACGGCGCCGGCGATGAGGGCGTCGTGGGGCTTGAGCCCGTCGGCGACATACACCGGGACGCGGCTCCTCGGCAGGTGGTTCACGGTCTTCTTCGCGACCGCTTCGGCCGTGGTGAACCGGTCGGTGCCGGCGATACGCTCCACGGTGAACGACGCGGCGCGCAGCTGCGCAGCAGCGGCCTCACTCACCGCGCTCGCACCCCCGACGATGACCACCCGCTCCACCTTCTGACGCTTCATCGCCGCCAACACACGACCGTCGATGGACCGCGGGAACGTCGAGAGCACGGGAGCCTTCATGGCGGCGGCCAGCGGCGCGGCGGCGAGAGCATCCGCGAACTGGTCTGCTCGAGTGAGTACGACGGCGTCGGAGGTGAACACCGGCCGGTTCCACTCGTACACCGCGAGGCCGGTCGCGATCCGGTCGTCCCCGGCGATGCGGTCGACGGTGGCAGCCTGCCCGGGCAACGCCAGAACCACGGTCAACGCGGCGGCACCTGCTGTGGCCGCCAAGGTCCGGGTGAATCGTGAGGTGTGTGACGCGCGCATGAGGCTCTCCGAGAGCTCGAGATCGGCGCCGGGAGGAGGACGGCCTGTCCCTGCTCATCGGCCCAGAAAGCGATGTCGTGAGGTGCGCGACTTGAACGTTGCGTACGTACGTCCTGGACGGGAAGCGTTTGGGTCAAAGACGCCATTGCGCCTCGCGGGTGGCCGGGGGATCGAGGGATCGGGTGATCCTAAACGCCACCGAACCCGTTCTTGGGGATGCGACGAACCCTCGCCCAAGAACCGACGACGGCGCCGCTACCCGACTGGGCGCGGCGCCGAAGTCTGGCGTGAGGGATCAGCCCATCGGCATGCTCTCGATCTGGGTGATAGTGCACTGGATCTCACCCTTAGCGGGAGAGTTCGATCGCCCGCTACCCTTGGCCGTCTTGCCGGGCTCGACGTCGTCGACCATGATCGCAGCCGACGCGACGCCTTCATTCTTCTCGTTGTGCGCCATGCCCGTTATGATGTAGCTGCGCTTTTCTTTCGTGGTATTGGTGATCTCCGCTTCGATCTCCACGGCGGCGTCGGTGGCCTCGCACTTCGTCACCTTGACATCCGCCTGATCCGCGTTCCCGTGCGTAGCGCCGGGTGTGATGGTCTGCACCGGAGCCGCCGAAGTCCCAGCGGCATTCGTCTGTTGCTGGTTATTCTCGTCACCACCCCCGTTCCCACTACAGCCTGCGAGAACAATCGCTGCGATGGGCAGGGCGGCAAGGATGGTGAGCTTCATGTTTCCACTCTCCTGGAGGGTCGGAAAGGATGGGGTATAGGCAGAGTCAAGAACGCACACGGCGGGCCGGAACCTTGTCAGGTTCCGGCCCGCCGCTCGGACCAGACGATCAAGCTGTCAGTCTCCGATCAGTCACGCGTCGATCACTTGCTGGAAGCGATCTGGTTCGCCTCGACGATGACGGCGCTGCTGACGGCAGCACCCTGACCGAGGCCGGCAGCGCGGTCGATCTGCGCAGCCTTCTCGCTGATGAACGTCGCGGACGGCGCCGGGAGGTCGTTCTGCAGCGTCATCAGCATGGTGTTGCGGGTGCGGGAGACCCACGGTCCGGCAACCAGAGCGTCGGGGAACTTCAGACCGTTAGCCAGGTAGCTCACCATCTCGCCACCGACGCGGTTGGTGCCTACGGCGTCGCTGTAGATGTGGCCACCGTCGAAGCCGAGGCCCGGCGTCTGGCCAGCCGCCGTCACCGTCTGCGGGTTCATGGCGAACCGGTTGACGTTGGCAGCCGTCTCCCAACGGTCGGCGCCACCGATGCGGTAGCTCGTCGCACCGACCTTGGCAACCTGGTCGTTGACCGCGGGGGCCAGCGCCGAGTCGCCACCGATGAGCAGCGCGTGCTCGATGTGCAGCGCCCGCATCTGCGAGGCGGCCTCATCGACGAGCTGCGTCGGCTGGGTGAGGATGACCGGGAGAGCGTTGACGCGACCCACGGTCGTGTCGTACCCGAACTGCGCACCAGCCTCCGGGTTGGCGCTCACCGTGAAGGCGTTGCCGCTGGCAGCCACACCGGACAGCGGGTAGACGACCCCGGCGATCGTCAGGTCGTTGGCGGTGTACGTGCCGACGGGGGCCCAGTTGGTGCCGTCGTAACGCTGCACGGCGCCGCCATCGACGAGGCGGTACTGCCCCGCCGCCAGCGTGGCGACGTTCGCACCGGCTGCGAGGCCGAACGAGCCGGTCGTCACCGTGAAGAGCTGCACGGCGCCAGCCTCGCGAACCTCGGAGAGGCCACCTGCACGACCGGCGCTGAGGACGCTGGCCGACAGAGCGTCGACGAAGTCGTTCGCCGTGGAGCTGCGGGCCACCATGGCCGTGGTCTTGAGCGCCTGGCCGTAGCCGACCGAGATCTTGCCCACGGGCGCAGCAGCAGCGGTCTGAGCAGCGGCGTAGGTGTTGACTCGCCAGTTCGTCTGGTAGCGGTTGTCGCCACCGAGCTGAACGACCTCGAGCTTGTCACCACGCGGCTTGATCGCCTTGGCGGCAGCGTCCCACATGTAGGCGTCCTGAGCCTTCAGAGCGTCGAAGACCGCCCCACCGACAGCGGTACGACCACCGACGATGTAGACCTTGCGAACACCGAGGTCGCGCAGAGCCTCGACCGTCTCCGCCGGGAGCTGGCCCGGAGCGGTGAGCAGGATCGGGGCGCCCTCACGCTGGGAGAGGAAGCTCGACGACAGAGCGTCCGGTGCGGACATGCCGTTGACGATGATCGCCGTGTCGGCGTTCGGCAGACCCGTGGAACGCACGTACTCGTGCGCGATGCGGGCAGCCGTACCGAAGCGGTTCGATCCACCGATGCTCGCCGTGCCGGCGGTGGCCCCGCCGGTGATACGGAGAGCGTTCGCCGGAGCCAGGATGTCCTTCTGCCAAACGCCGCAGTCCAGCTCGGCCGCGAGCTCCTGAACGACGAAGCTCGAGGTTGCGTCATCGCTCAGTGCAGCAGCGAAGGTGATGGTGGCCGGAGCACCAGCAGGCGCAGTAGCTTCCTTGGTGAAGGTGACGCCATCGGTCGATGTGTAGGTCACGTCCGTGTACTCGGTGCCGTCGGCACCGATGACCTCCGCGTCGACCAAGGCCCAAGTCGCTGCGGTACCAGTGTCGGCGACCTGGAACGTACCCGTCTCCAGAGCGCTGACGCCGGTGGGGAGCGTGAACGTGACAGTCGTAGCCGCCGTCGACGCGTCACCATCGAAGTCGCCAGTGAAGGTGGTCCCGTCGGTGCTGGTCGCGGTGGTCCCGTTGGGCGTGGCAAGGGTCCAGGAGGCGGGCTCGTCCTGCGCGACGGTGAACGCGCCGGCCGACGGGGCGATACCCGTGAGGTCGAACGTGTTGGTTCCGCTCACCGTGTACGTAGAGGAGTCCCCTCCGGTCCAGAAGTCCGTGCCGTTGATGGAGTTCCACGTGGTCGTGCCGTCGGAAAGTGTCCAGAACTGACGGGTGCCGTCGGTCTGGTACGTGGTGGTGTAGGGACCGGCAGCCAGCCCATTGAGCGTGTCCTGCGTCATGGTCACGCCAGCCGTGTTCGTGGTGATCTCGTTGACGGCCGGGCTAGCGGTCACCGTGTAGGTTCCGTCCCCGCCCATCAGTGTCAGATTCGCAGCAGATACCGGATCGGTCACGGTCGGGTCACCGATCACCGGGTCGGCGCCAATGCCAGTGGCTGCGTCGCCAGCGCCATCCGTGATCGCGTACTGAGGCGTCCCACCCGTCCACGTGACATTGACCGTCTGCGAACCACCGGCCGGCGTGACGAACTTGCCCGCCTCCTGCTGGGTCAGATCGGCACCCGCGGTGTTGTCCGTGGCGACAGCCGGGTCATCCACAACCGTGTTGTACGGCTGGGTTCCGGTTTCGCTAAGGAACGACGCCTCGTCACGAACCAGTGTGTTACCTGCGGCGTCCCTGACCTGAGCGCCCTGACCTGCGGTGGACATGAACGCGTTGAGCGAGTCACCCGCGAGAGTCCACGTGATGGGCTGCGGCGAGCTGGAACGCAGCTGCAGGCCGGACACAGCAAGCGTCGAGGCCTTGGTGGCGTCGGTGTTGCTCAGGCGGAACGTCAGCGTCGTGCCGTCCTGAGAGATGTTCGTGACCGTAGCGGTCTCGTTGGTGCCACCGTTCGTGACCGCAACCTTGACCTGCGAGGTCGCTGTGTTGGCGATCGTGGCACCCGACAGGCGGAGGGTGTAGAGCCCGTCACCGAGCGAATACGGCTGCGTCTCGGCGATGGTGAGGTCGCCGATGTTCTGCGAACTGCCGTCGGCGATGATGCTGGTCTCGGCGGCGATCTTGGCCGGAGCCACGTAGGCCGGCACGGTGTAGATGCCGATCTCGCGCATCGTGTCGTCGGTGGGGGTGGTCGTGTCGTTGTTGGAGTACGGCGCGTTCTCGCAGAACCACTCCGTCGCATTGCCGTCCGCATTGATCGAGAACGGCACCAGGCGCAGGGCCCCCGGGGTCACAGCGGAGCCGAGGTTCACCTTGAGGTCGCTGAGGTTGACGACCCAGCGGCCGTCCGGGTCCCCGGTCGAGGCCTCGCTGGTGACGGTCAGGCGCAGCACGTTCTGGCCGGGGCCGCCGTTGGACGAACGGGTAGCAACGGAGAACGACGGGGCAACTCCGGGCTTGGTCACCGTAGAGCCCTGAGCAGCCGCCCAAGCAGCGACCGGGTCTGTGATATCCGAGTCGGGGTTGATCTCCGCAGTGGAGGACTTCGGTGCAGCGTCGACCGCCACGGTGGGGGCGCCAGAGAAGCCCACAGCCATGGACGGGCCGGAGTTGAACTTGTAGTCGTTCTCCTCGCTGACCTGACGGTCGAGCAGGTGGAGTTCGATGACGTCGCCGGCCTTGAAACGGTTCGGCAGCGTGAACATCGTGTCGGCGATGGGCTGGTCGTTGGCACCGGCCTGCACCAGCGTCGCACCCTGGTTGTTGGCCAAGGACGTGTTGGTGTCCTTGATGCCGATCGTGCCTTCCGTCTCACTGTCCTCGATGGTGCTGGCCTCGTTGACGTTGGGCGTCTGGGGAGCGTCATCCCAAGCCGCGAACGCCGCCGGTCCGAACGAAGTCATGACGAGTGCTGCGGACGCGACGACGGCGGTGCCGCGACCGATGTAACGCAGCTTGGCTGCAGAGCTCACGGTTGCCTCCTGAAGGCTGTTTCGTGTTGTTTGAAACTCGGGGTGTGGATCGGGCTGGACCCCTGGGGTCTACTTCCCCCAGACCACCGGGGATCCGATGGCTGCCCGCCGTATTGATGGTTACACCAACCTGATCATCGCTCAAGACAGAGCGGCATTACAGACCATTTTCACGTTGCTCCCAGGTCTTGACGTTCTCCATAACTTTCAGGGCGCGTGTTGTCGGCAGGAACGACGTCGATCTGAGGCCTGATTGTGTGGCATAGATCACAAGGAACCCCCTCCCCAGAGCCCCTGGATCCGGACGTTCGACCCTCGCGAAATCCGTTGTCACCAGGCATGTCATGACACTCGACCAACTCCAGACCGCCTTGACTGGGAGAACCCTGGGAGTCCTCGAACCGAGGCCGCGCATCCCCAACGTCACCGGCCAGACGTGGCTGAAAAGTCACCTCAGCGACCCGCCTCGACCCTCTCCAATACCCCAAGACGGGGTCAAGCGACGGTCAATCATTCGAGCGTCCAGGACGCCCGTTCTGATAAACCATTCCGTTGTCACGCATTTCCGTATTGGACGTTCGACTTGAATCACCCCAGTCGTTCATCTGCCCTTGTCCGCAAATGAACTCGAAGCAAACTCGAACGCCACTCCCCCACAGCGCCGGCACTCCCCGTCACCCCACCCCGATCACGACTCGGACACCGTTGTGAGACGAGCGGATAGACGGCCTTCCGGTCTCCGCCTCGCAGGAGAAGGATGGGCGTGTCCGCAGGGGACCGAGCGGACGCTGTCACGGATCCACAGGGGGAACCATGTTCACGTCGACCACCATGTACGCGCTCACCGCAGCCGCGGTCGCCGCCATCGCCGCATCGGCCACCGCAGGCGCAGCTCCGAGCGTCGCAACCACAACCGACACCACCGCCGCGCCGACCGCCAAGCCACCGACCGTCAAGACGTCCCGCATGGACATCGACGGCGACGGACGCCGCGACACCACCACGCTCAGGCTCACCAAGCCCACGAACACGCAGTACACCTACACCCTGGAGACCCGCACCGCCCGCGGCGCCCGCGCCTCCACGCCGGTCGTCATCTCCGACAACGGCGAGGACATCGACGCGATCTGGTGGGGCGCCGCCGGCCTCGACGGCACGCCGGGCGCCGAGATCGTGCTCAACCCCTCACCGGTCGGCGACGGCGCCTCACTGCGCGTCTACCGCTGGCACAAGGGCAAGCTCGTCCCCCAGGCCGTCCCCGGCACCCGCAGGTGGCGCAACGGCGGCCAGGACTGGAGGACCGTCAACATGCCGTGGGCCATCCACGGCTACACCTTCTACACCAGCCGCGGCGTGCGGTACGTGGTCGACCACGACCTCAAGCCCTACCGCAGCACCGGCAAGTTCTCCGGCACGCACACCACGTACCGGTGGAACACCAAGACCGCCACGTGGAGCAAGGTCACCACCAAGCGCGCCGGCCTCGTCTCCGACGCCTACGCCCAGCAGAAGTACGGCGGCGTCTTCGGCGTGACGTTCAGGTGAGGTCGGGCGCCGACCACGGTCGCCCAGGCACAAGGCCTGGTCGTGGCCGTGGCGGTCGCGGCTCGCGCCCACCACGTCAGATCCCCCGCGGTCTCCTTGAGCGGTCGGGGCAGGATGCGAACCTGGCGGTCTCAACGTTCGAATCCCCTGACGGGTTCGACGGTCCACGGCCCGGGGGCGGTCAACCGGTGCATCCTGTACAACCGCCCGTCGGAGAGCCGCACCCAGGGGTCTTCGACCTGCGCCACCGCTGTGCCGGCCGGCGCGACGAATCCGTCCGGGGTGAACCAACCGTCACGATGGCACCGCAGAACGGCGCCCTGTGTGCCGCATCCATGGCCGACCAAGGTGTCGACGCCGTAGTCCACGATGCCGCCACGCCCGTCGAACTCGCCCCCGATGTGATCACCGCGCATGGTGCCGTCGGGCGTCAGCGTCCACTTCTGCTGCCCCCGGGCGTCGAACGCCACGACCCGCTCCGGCATGTTCTTGAGCACGACCGGCTCGGCGCGCGTGCCGTCCAACCACCACGCGCGGGGGCGCCCGTCGGCATCCACGGCATGCACCCCGCTCCAACTCACCGACACCGATCGCGGCTCGCGCACGTCCACCCGCACCCAGACGCGCTCGCCCTCGTCGGCATCTGCGAGGCACGAGAGGCCCCCGCGGTCCCCACGACGCACGTCACCCCGTTCCCGGTGGCCAGAGTGGCGACGGGTTCCGGCGGCGGCGGAAGCGCGGCGGGTGTCGTGTGCGCGAAGGAGTTGCCCTCCTTCACGCGCGTCTCCCAGGTCCACAGGCGGCCGGACTCCCCCACGACGGAGAATCGCACGAAGTCCGCGTTGCGGCGGTCATCCACGGTGATCGCTGTCATGGGCTCCGGTTGCCCGGCCAACGGCGCCCACTGGTCATCGTCTGTCGAGCACCGCACCTCACCCCCCGTGACGATCAGGCAGGTCGGCGCGATCCAGGACGTCGCGATATCCGACACCCGCTCCTGCGGCAGAGGTGTGGCGGCCGCTGCGGCCTGGGTCAGCATTCCCTCGCACACGGCCGCCGTGCCACCGATGGCCACCACCTCCCGCGGGTGGGCCTCGGCGATCGCCTGCCGCGTGGACTCGGGCAGCACCCCACAGCGCGGCACCAGGAGCAGCGGACCGTCGGCGAGGCTCGCGGCTGCCGCCGCATCCACGCCGTTCGTGCCGCCCACGAGGTACACCCGCGACGCACCATGCGGGAAGGCCTCACGGGCGAGCTGCGCCGATGTCGCGTACCGGTCGGGCCCCGCGAGCGTCGACCCCGGTAGGCGTTGCGCATCGACCCCCACCAGCACCTCCTTCTGACGCGTCGTGCTGAAGGAAGCTGCCCGTCCCACGAAGCGGTGCCGGCCCTTGAAGAGCACCGTCAAGTAGCCGCCCTCCGCATCGACCTTTCCCTTCGGGGGGACGATGATGACGGTGCGGGAGCGGTTGGCCATGGCGACCGACGCCTCGGCCAGCGGTTCCGTCGCCACCACATCGAGGCCGTCGACCATGACGACGTGCTCCTCCCAGGACGTCCTCTCCACGGAGGTGGTCAGGCTCAGCTTCGGCGTGTTCAGGTCACGGCGGTTCACGGGCTGCTTGGTCATCCCGGCCAGACGTGAGGTCGAGATGACGCTTCTACTCCCGATCACGTCGACGCTGCGTGGCCCGATCCGCGTGAAGGCACGCCTGACGACGGCAGGGATGGGGCCGCGCGGCGGCAGGTAGAGCATGGGAGTCCCGGAGCCGGCCGACGCAGCCGCGTCCAGCGGCCGATCACCCCGGACCACCCGCAGCGCCTGGGTGATCGTCCCCGGGCGTCCCGAGTGATGCAGGGCGATCTTCGCCGCGGTCTCGTAGCGATCGGCGCCGCCGAGGCGTGACGTTCTTGCGACGGCTGTCTCGACCGTGGGCGTGACGGCGGGAGTCGCCGATGCCGGCAGCACGAGACCGGCGACCGCCACCGCCGCCAGGACCACCGAAACCCGACCCCACCCGACACGCCTTCTCATGACGCCTCCTTGTGCCGACACACGCAGCTGAGTCGAGTGGAGCACCGACACCGCACCGCTTCCGCTGGGCACACCGGGTCTTGACCGAATCCAGACGCAGGTGAGGGGGTGAGGTCGCACGATGGATCTCACTGGGCGTAACGCTCTGCGTCAGGCGACGATCAGGAGGCCATGAAGCCTGCGGTCGTCGTATCCCTTGCTATCGCAACACTTCTCGCGATCCCGGCCGGCACCGCGACGGCAGCCCCCGCGGCGGAGCCGACCGTGGGCACGTGCGAGGTCGCCTTCACCGCGTTCGACACGACCGGCGATGGTGTCAGGCATTCCCTGACCGTGGCGTCGCCACCGACTACGACGACGTGGCGCGACGACTACCTCGACGGCCTCATCACGCCCGACACCGTGGCAGTCGGCACCTACCGGGTCCACGAGTACGTGACCATCGGCCCCAAGGCCGACCACTCCATCGCGACCGCCACCGGTAGCGGTCGCATCTACCGCCACCACCGGCATTGGGCCGCGATCCTGTACCCGAGCAGCCCGGACCCCCACTGGTTGTCGGAGGTCGCCGTACGGGGCCTGCCACCGGTCCGCGCCCTCGCTGAGGGCGACGCCGCCACGCTCTACACCCTGGACGGCGGCAACCTCCGCCGATTCACGCACTTCGGATCTCCGACCGGAGCTCGCAGCGCCGGCATCAAGACCGGCTTCTCCACCTACCGCGGCCTCACTCTTCTGCGCTCGGAGAAGAGCCGTGACCTCCTCGTGGCCACCACGACCCGCGGCGCGCTCATGCTCATCGAGGTCCCCCGCACGGCGGCCTTCACCCCGAAGTTCTCCGCACTACGCACCAGCACGTGGCAGGTGTACGACCGCCTCGTCGCCCAGCGCTGCGGCGCTCAGACGTCGCTCGTCGGCATCGACACCCGCACCGGCCGCGCGCAGGTCTACACAATCGGGGCTCTCAAGAACCCCGGCACGTCCACGACCATCCGCCGCTGGGGCCCCGTCCCCCACCCGGTCCGCGGAACCCTCGTCGCACGCGAGAGCTACCTCCGCGCCGACGACCACGACGCCGCCCTGCACGACTGGTGACTTCCGGTGCAGCCGCGCTCACGTGGTTGATCGCACCTGACGAAGACGAGACTCCTCACGGGAGCGCACACGTCGAACCGTCCACAACGTGAAGTGGTGGTCCGCCGGGCTCGACACGTCACGACGGTGGGGACGACGGGCCCTGCTCCTCAGCGCCCCCTCGACCTTCGGCGGGCTTGTCGACCGCGCCTGCCCCCGACCCGCCGGCACTTCCACCAGGCTCGCCAGGTGCGGGTGCCGGCGGATCCTCGCGCGGCGGACGCGGGTCGACCGGGGGTGGAGGCGCCTCATGGTCGTTCGGACCTGGCTCAGGCGGTTTCGGGGGCTCCGGCGGGACGAGCTCGGAATCGGTCGGAGGCTCACCCTCCTTCTCTTCGACCTCCGGGCCCGGATCCGGCGGCTTCACGATCGGACGCTCCCCCGGTTGCGGGTTCTCGACGACGGGCTGATCGCCGGGGACGTTCTCCGGCGTGTTGGGCACGACCGGAAGCGCAGGTATCGACCGCTCCTCCGGCTGGGGGACAGGCACCCCGGGAGGCGCCATCACGGTCGGCCCACCGACGGACGACGGCGCGGGAGCACCTGGCATGGCGCTCGGGACACTCACGAGCGGTGTCACTCCTGCCGGGGCCCCCGTCGGCGAGCCCGGCGACATCGATGCCGGCATCGGCGACGCCGAGTCCGACGGCACGACGGTCGGCTTCACTTCACCTGCAGAGGCGGGAGTCTCCTCGCCCGACATGATCACGGCAGCGGCGACCCCTGCGCACAGGAGGAGTCCGGCTCCGACCCCCACCAGCCCGATCATCAAGCGCTTGCTGGGCCGTGGCTCATCCCAGCCGTCGTCGACCTCCGCCGCCTGGTCGAAGACGCCCTGCCCCAGACCACCCACGGGGGTCGCACTCGGCGAGCCGGGAACGGGGTGCCGCGAGGCCGGGGCGCCGCTGCGGACGGCCTGCATCCCGACCATGGTCGGCGCGTCCGGGGCGCCGGTGATCACACGTGCCGACGGGGGAGGCGCGGACAGTCGCTCGGCCGCCGGAACCCCGGCGAGCTCCTCCGCGACGTGCGACAACCGCCGAGATGCCTCGGCCGCCGAACTCGGTCGCTGCCCAGGGTCCTTGGCCAGCAACTGGTCTACGATCGCCCACAGCGGGTCCGGCATCTGCGGTGGCCGGCCGGCCACCTCATGCGCATGCGCGCGCAGTGTCGCCAACGCCGAGCCGCGCCCCGCGAACGGGGGCACCCCACAGGCCAATTCGTAGACCATGGCTCCGAGCGAATACAGGTCCCCCGCAGCACCGCTCACATCACCCTCGGCCACCTCGGGCGACATGTACTGAGGCGTGCCCGCGAGCATCGTCGCGGTCTGCGAGGAGGCGTCCATCAGGCGTGCGATCCCGAAGTCGGTCAGCTTCGCCTCGTCGGACGCGGCGTCGATGAGCACGTTCTCCGGCTTCACGTCTCGATGCACGACCCCCACGGCATGCGCTGCCGCCAGGCCCGCGGCCACCTGCGCACCCCACCGGGCGGCCGTCGCCGGTGCCACCGTGCCCCTGGCGCGCAGCAGCGAGCGCAGATCAGGCCCCTCCACCAGGTCCATGACGATGGCCAGCGTCGTGCCTTCGGCGACGAGATCGTGCACGCCGACGACGTGGCGGTGGCGGACCGACGCCAACACCGATCGCTCCTGGACGAACCCCTCACCACACCCGGGTCGCTCGCCAACTCGGGGCGCAGCACCTTGACGGCCCACAGCCCGCCGTCGACGTCCCGCGCCGCCCAGACCTGGCCGAACGCGCCCTGCCCGAGCACCGTCTCGATCACATATCGGCTGCCCACCCGTTGCTGCCCACTCACGACGTCCCACACCCCCGAGATCCGTGCTCACACCGGGCTCGTCCCCGGTTCGAAGTGGCTCGCGATCCGGCCACAGCCTAACCCCGTGACGGACGTCCGACCCACTACTCTGAACCCGAAAGTGCCAGGGCACCGGCCAGATTCGGCCGACAGAAGGCACCGGCACGAGGGGTGTCGACGGGAGTCGGCGCAGGAGGTCACACATGTCCGTCGAGGGCTGCACCGAACTCGTCGCCGGCGACCTCCGATGGAACCTGCAGCCCGGCAGGACCTACACGATCGGCCGTGCAGCCGACGCCGACGTGCGACTCGACCACCCCGAGGTGTCCCGCACCCACGCCACCATGACGTTCGAAGCCCCCGGCGGCTGGATCGTCCGCGACGCCGGATCGCTCAACGGCCTGCACACCGACGGTCGCCGCGTCCCACACATCCGCCTCGACGCCACGACCGCCGTGCGGGTCGGCTCCTCACCCGACGCGCCGCGCCTGTCCCTCGAGGACGCCCAGCACCCGGCCCCCTCCCCCGCCACCGTCACCATCGCGCGACGGGGCTCCGGCGTCGCCGTGACCATCGGCCGCGACCACGCCAACACGATCGTCGTCGACGACCTGCTCGTCTCACGCAGCCACGTCCGCGCCACCCCACACGCCGACGGATTCTGGATCGAGGATCTCGACAGCCTCAACGGCACCTACGTCAACGGCACGCCCATCCGGTCGGAGCTCCTCACCCCCGGCGACCTGCTGACGGTGGGGCACCACGAGTTCCGCATCGTCGGAGACGAACTCGTCATGACCGAGGCCGACACGCGCGTCAGCCTGCGAGCCGAGGGACTCGGCTACCGTCTGCCCACCGGCAAGGTCCTGCTCGCCGACGTCGGCTTCGACCTGCCTGCATCTGGCCTGCTCGCCGTGATCGGCCCCTCCGGCGCCGGCAAGTCCACGCTCCTCGGCGCCCTCACCGCGAGCCGCCCGGCCACCAGCGGCACCGTGACCTTCGACGGCCGCGACCTCTACGCCAACTACGCCGAACTACGCGACCGCATCGGTGTCGTGCCGCAGGACGACGTCGTCCACCCCCAGCTCACCGTGCGCCAGGCCCTCGAGTACGCGTCCCTGCTGCGGTTCCCCTCCGACCTCGACACCTCCGCTCGCCGTGCCCGCATCGCCGAAGTGGTCGGCGAGCTCGGGCTGCGTGCTCACACCGACACCCGGATCGATCGGCTCTCCGGCGGTCAACGCAAGCGGACCTCCGTCGCGATGGAACTCCTCACCCAGCCCTCGCTCCTTTTCCTGGACGAACCGACCTCGGGTCTCGACCCCGGCCTCGACAAGTCGGTGATGACCACGCTGCGCGACCTCGCCCACGACGGCCGCACGGTGGTCGTCGTCACCCACAGCGTCGCCAACCTCGACCTCTGTGACCGGGTGCTGCTCCTCGCGCCCGGAGGACACGTCGCGTTCTACGGCCGCCCCGAGCACGTGCGCCCCTACTTCGACGGCGCCGACTACCCCGACATCTTCTCCGCCGTCGCCGCCGATCCCCTCGACCACGCCGACCGGTTCGCTCGGCACCGCACTGACACCCGCCCGGCCGCACACGCGCAGCACGAGTCGTCCCCGCTGTCGGCCGGTCCCCGCCGTCGCCAGTCCGCGATACGACAGGCCGTCACCCTCGGCCGGCGCCACCTCACGGTGCTGGCCGCCGACCGCTCGTACGCGCTCTTCATCGCGCTGCTGCCCCTCGTGCTCGCCGCGCTCGTGGCAGCGGTCCCCGGCAAGGCCGGCTTCGGGATGCCCGCCGCCCCCGACCTGAGCGAAGCAGCAGAGCTCCTCGTCGTTCTCATGGTCGGCGCCGCCTTCATGGGCATGGCCTCCAGTTGCCGCGACCTCGTCGGGGAGCGTCCCATCTACCGGCGAGAACGCGCCGTCGGACTCTCACCGCACGCATACCTGCTCGCCAAACTCGCCGTCTTCGGACTCCTGGCCGCCGTGCAGTCGGCGCTGCTCGTGGGTCTCGTCTTTCTCGTCAAGCCACCACCAGACACCGGCGTGGTCATCGGCGCCGGTTGGCTCGAGATCTACGCCGCCGTGGTGCTGACCGCGTTCGCGTCCGCCTCGCTGGGAATGGTCATCTCGTCGGTGGTGTCGACCACCGACCAGGTGATGCCCCTGCTCGTCGTCGCGATCATGGCGCAACTGGTGGTGTGCGGCGGCCTCATCCCCGTCGTCGGCCGCGCCGGCCTGGAACAGCTCGCGTGGGTTGCGCCCAGCAGGTGGGGCTACGCCGCCGGCGCAGCGACTGTCGACCTCCTCGGACACCCTGGGGTCGACCACGACGACCTCTGGCGTCACGAAGCCGGCGTCTGGACCGCCGACATCGGTGCGCTCGCACTCATCGCCCTCATCGGCGCGCTCGTCACCGCTTGGCGCGTGGGCAGGATTCGCCGGTGAAGGACATCGAACTCCACCAGAACTCGCATCACCGCGCCGGGCGCCGCTACAGGCGCTGCAGGACGTCCCGCACGAACTCGGGGAGTCGCCCGCTCAGCGTTTCCCAGACGATCGCGGGATTGACGTCGACATATCCGTGGGCGAGTCGATTGCGCATCCCACGCACCGTGGCGAACGGGAGATCCGCGTGGGTCTCGACGAAGCCGGGCGGCAGATCCTCCACCGCGGCCTGCAGCGTGATGACGAGCCTCTCGGCAGCCAGACGCAGAATCTGCGCGTCGAGGTCGTCCGCCAGAAACCTGGCCCGTCCCCCGGCGGTGATGTGCTCGCACTGAGCCAACATCTGGCGTAGTGCGAGCGCGACCTCCTCGACGCTCGAGCCGTCTCGTGTCACAGGGGCACCGAGTCCCGTCGGGCGTGGTCGGCGGCTCGTCCCCGCGAGTCCGACGGCATGACGTCGACGGACCTCCCCAGCAGCTCGCCGAGCTCGATCTCCAGATCGACGACGTCGAAGAGATCGACCCCCGGCGCGAACTCGACCAGCAGGTCGACGTCCGAATCCGGCCCGTCCTCACCACGCGCCACCGACCCGAACACCCGCACGTCACCCGTGCCGCCCCGAGCCCGAGCCGCGGCCACGATCTCGTCGCGATGCGCAGACAGCACCGTGCGGCCATCCGGGCGAGCCGCCTGAAGCAACCGCTCGAGAGTCTGCGCCGTCGGAACGACACGGCCCGACTCGATCCTCGCGATGTGTGGTTGAGCGACGCCCGACCTGGCCGCCAGCGCCCTCTGCGTCAAGCCGGCCGCACGCCTGGCCATCGCGATCCGGGCTCCGCTCTCGAGGTCTGCCATGCCGCGATGATAACTCGACGCATCACCGCATCGGGAGACCGGCGATCTCTACTGCTACGGCAGGCAACGCCGTGGAGATCGTGCTCTGGCGCTGAGGGGCCGGTGCGATCGGTCGTGAGCGCGCTGGTCCACAGTCAGGACGCCGCCCCGATCACCGCAGCGCGTTCTGCACCGCGTTCGTCAGGCCAGTCGCCACTCGCTGCCGGAAGCCCGCCTGTGCGAACAGGGCCGCGTCTTTCGGGTGGCGCATGTTGCCCATCTCGAGCATCACCGCCGGGGGTTCGGAGAGGTTGACTCCGGCGATGTCGCTGCGGATGTGGATTCCCTTGCGTCCCAGATAGGTCGACACCGGCATGCCCGTGGTCTTCATCTGCTCGCGCACGAGCCCGGCGACGTTCTGCGACTGGGCCTGCGCCTCGGGGCCGCCCTTCATCGACTGCGCGACGATCACGTGGAACCCCCGCGCCGAGGCGGAGGTGTTGCCGTCGGCGTGGATCGACAGCACCAGGTCGGCGCCCACGCGGTTGCCGATGCCGGCGCGCTCGTCGACGCACGGGCCGACTCCCTTGTCGTCGGGTCGCGTCAGCCACACCGTCGCGCCGCGGGAGCGCAACTGCTCGACGACGAGCGAGGCGACCTTCCAGTTCAATTCGTGCTCACTCATGCGGGAGTTGGCCGTGCCCGAGGTGTTGCACGCCTTGCGCCGACCGCCTCCCGCGTCGACCTGCCGATTGTTGATGCGCGCGACCGTCACCCCGTTGTGCCCCGGATCGACCACGACCACCCGCCCCGACAACGCACCCCGCCCGGTGGCCGGCATCTCGACACCGCCACGACTCGGACGCTCCTTCGCCGCCGGCGCCACACGCACCGCAGCAGGCGACGCCGACGGCGCGGCCGGCCGTGCGACGGTCGTCCCCACGGCCGGAGTCGTCGGCCGGACCGCGGGCGCCGTCGTCGGCGGCGCGGTGCTCGGAGCGGGCGGCGTCGTGGTGGTCGTCACCGGCTCGGGCGTGGTCGTCGGCGCGACGGTCTCCGACGGCGAGGGAGCCTGCGCCACAGGCGACGTCGCTCCCCCGGCCGGCGTCGTCGCGGCGCCGCACCCCGGCAGGACGGCGGAGATCCCGGCGATCAACGCGTAGGCCATCGGCCGACGAATCACGGTGGCCTCCCCTTCATGGATGCTCATCTGCCAGTCGGCCGCCACGGCGGATTCTGAGTGGACCTCTCGGCCGAATGCCACCGTAGGCCGACACCCGCGAATCCCACTGTCCTCACCGTGAACTCCCATCCAGACATGCACACTGAAGACACGCCGACGTTTCTCCGGGGGAATCACATGTCGATCCACGCGAGACCAAGAGTGCTCGCCGCCGCGGGCCTGCTTCTCCTCGCGACCGGCTGCAGCGCACCCCCGCAGACCGGCGACCCCGCACCCACCGCAGCGCCCCCGAGCACGACCACCTCACCCCCGACGACCGCGAACACCCCTCCCACGACAGCGGCCTCGAGCACCACCACCTCCCCGCCTCCCTCACCCACCAGCACCTCCACGACACGACTCCTCGACGACGGTCACCATCCGCTCTCCCAAGTACGACTCACCCGGAGGCTCGGTGCCCATCGTCGTCACGGCACCGGGGGCGCGATCGTTCGAAGTCACGGTCGACGACGTCAGGGGCGACTGCGCCGGAGACACGTGGAGCCACGCCGGCGGGGTGTCGCAGCAGTGCTGGATCACGTTGCCGCGCACCGCCGGTCGCCACACGCTCACCGCACACGCCACCCTGTCCGACGACTCCCGGGCCGGTGCCACCTCGAGCATCACCGCGAGCGGGCCGCGCACGAGCACCGTCGATCGCGCCACCCGCGATCGCATCCTCACCTGCGGCAACACCGGCACGGACGTCTGGCTGACCTTCGACGACGGCTTCCTGTCCACCCGCACCATGAACCGCGTGCTGGCCACCTTGACGGCCGAGAACGTGCGCGCCCGGTTCTTCGCCACCGGCACGTGGGCGCGGTCGAATCCGGGCATGGTGCGAGCCCTGCAGCGCGCGGGGCATCTCGTCGAGAACCACACCGACACCCACGAATCCCTCAACGCGATCGACGACGACGCACTCGAAGGCCAGGCCGCGCGCGGGCCCGCCACCCGAGCCACGCTGCTCCGCCCAGGCTTCGGCGCGGGAACCTTCACCACCCGCGTCGTGCAGGCGGCGAAACGCCACGGCCAGGAGCTCTGCTACTGGACCACCGACACCCGCGACTACTCCGGCGCCAGCGCGGACGCCTTGATCGCCCGCGTCCTCCACGGCGACGGATTCACGCCGCCTGCGCGCCCCGGCGGCGTCGTCCTCATGCACATGACCGGCCGCCACACCCCCGAGGCCCTCCCCGGGATCATCCGCGGACTCCGCGCCAAGGGCCTCACCCTGCCCCCGCTGCGGTGACACACCCTCGCCGACACTGCGCGCCGATCTTCCTCCCCTGCACGCGACACCGGGCTTCTGCACACGAGACTCCGTCTGTGCTCCCCCGATCGCAGGAGCACAGCCGCATTCTCGGACCACCGAGCGGCCCCCGAAAGCCGCGGCCCCTCTCCGGCGCGTGCACGACAACGCCGCCATGCGACCCTGGAACGGAGCGCCGACAGTGCCATCGCAGCGGACAGCCCGCAGACCGCCTCGACGCAGGAGTTCCCGTGCCGGCCCGATCCCAGCCGGGGACGTCCCCTCCACCCACCGCACGTCGTAGCCTCGAAACGTACCGAGGGACGCCCCTGGCGCCCGCGGATGAACCGGAGGTGACGCATGAGCGCGGCGATACGGCTCACCAGTGAGGCGCAGGTCCAGGCCCTGGCCGAGCACCTGCTCGACGCGACGCGCACCGACCCCGTCGTCATCGTGAGCATCCCCGCCGGAGCGAGCGCCTCCCACGTCGACGTCGACGACGTCGCCCACCAGGTCGCGGGCCACGCTTCGGTCTACGTGGTCCCCACCGGCCGGTTGAGCTGGGAGTTCTCCCGCATCCTGCCGCCCCGCACCGAGGCCTACGGTGGCGCGTGCCGGGTCTACCCTCCCGGCCTGGCATGGGTCGACGACGTCTTCCTCTCCCCTCTGCGGTTCGTCTACACCGCCGAGGACGGCGCCCGCGTGGGTTCGCAACTCGTCTCCGATGCCCTCCGCATGAGCGCGGCAGCCACCGTCACGCCGGCGGCCCTCACCCCCGTGCCGGGCGCCCGCCCCGGTGCGCCTGGTGCCCCACGCCCCGGCCCCCGACCCGTCGCCACCTCCGGCACCGTGGACGGCATCGTCGGCGGCCGCGCCCTCGTCACCCTCACCGACGGCCCCCTGGCCAAGGCCACGATCTCCCCGAGCTCATCGCCCCCGACGTCCCCGCCGAACGTCTGCTCACCGGCGGCATGTCGGTCGACGGACTCCTCGACGTCCGCCAGGGCCGCCTCGACGTCACCCCCATGCGCCTGTCCCCCACCGACGCCCTCGCCGACTACCACGTGGGCGCCGTTGTCCCCGTACTCCTCGTGCACGTCGAGCGCGAGCTCTGCATCGCCCGGCTGTTCCCCGACGTCGAGGTCGACCTCACCCCTGCCCAGGCCTTCGACGACACCGACCTCGACCTGCGCACCGTCCTCACCCCCGGAGAGACCCTCACCGCGCTCGTCCTCGCCACCGGCCCTCACTGGCGCATCAGCCTCGCCCGCAACCCCGCCGACGCCGTGCTGACCGCGCCGCCGATCCTGCGCGGCGGACCACCCTGGCTCGAGCCGCCGCAGGCCGAGGACACCACCGCCCCCGAACTCGCCACCGACGAGGTCCCTCCCGCCGAGTCCACCGACCTCGACATCGACATCGCCGCCATGGTCGCCCGTGCCATCGACGCCCACAACGCCGCCGCCGACCTCGTCACCCACGCCGACGACGCCACCCCCACCCGCGCGGAGGACTCCGGCGAATCGCCCGAACTCGCCGCGATGCGCCTCGAACGCGACCGACTCCTGCGCGAGCTGCGCGCCGCCGAGAACGAACGCGCCTCGCTCAAGGACGAGACCAAGCGCCTGCGCACCCAGGTCCGGGAGGCGAAGATCGCCCTGCGCCACGCCCACACCGATGCCGACCTCGACCACGACCTCTTCGGTGATCCCGGCGACCAACTCCGCTACGAGGTGCACCTCTCCTGGGCCCGCCGCACGACCCCCGGGGAGAAGGCGGCCCTCCCGATCCGCGACTGGACCATCGGCCCCGACTTCTTCACCACCTGGGCCGCCGTCGAAGGCATCGACCGGCAGAAGGTCGTCGACGTCATCGTCGACGTCGTCACCGGCCGCGTGAAGGACATCCCCGCCCGCCACCTCCACCAGCTCCGCAGTGGTCTCGGCGGCGACGACCCACCCGTGACCCGCCCCGACGGCGCCACCTGCTGGCGCGTCTACCTCCAGCACAAGACCGCCTCCGCCCGCCGCCTGCACTACTGGCAACGCACCGACGGGGTCGTCGAACTCTCCAGCGTCCGCCTCCACGACGACCCCACGCCCTGACACCCCGCACCGGCTGCGCGACGTTCACCTCCGCAGACTCCGACGCCCGACGGCCCCAGCCGACCGCAGGACGAACACGAGGTCACGGATCGGCCACCGTCACACCACAAGCTCGTCGCATCCATTCCTTCCACGCGCCGAAGGGAACAGGATGGGCGATGTCCGCCGGGGGACAGGCGGATCAATCCATGAGTGAAGGGGATCACCATGCCATCGACGCTCGCCGTCGCCGTTCTCACGACCGCCGCCCTCGCGGGCAGCCTGGCCACCACCGCCACGTCCGCCGAGGCCGTCACCGCCGCTCCCACGAGCGCGGCGACGGACACCGTCAAGACCTCCTCGGCCGACATCGACGGCGACGGTCGCCGCGACCGCGTCACCTTCGCCCAGAAGCGCGAGGACCGACGCGGCTGCCACTACACGCTCACCGTCAAGACCGCGCGCGGAGCCGTGGTCAGCACGCCCGTCACCGCCCGCGGCACCTGCGACCCGCTGATGTCGTGGTGGGGGCCGATCGCCATGGACGGGACTCCCGGCGCGGAGATCGTCGTCAACCTCACGCCGGAGTCGGCCGACTTCGCCCTGCGCGTCTACCGCTGGCAGCGTGGGGCGCTCGTGCTCCAGGCCGCACCGGGCGCACGCGGCTCGCGCGACGCCCGCAACACGTGGGTGGCCGCGAACACGCCGCGCCACCACGCCGGCTACACCTTCTCCACCAAACGCGGCGTGCGCTACGTCGTCCGGCACGACCTGCGTCCCTACCGCAAGACCGGCAAGCTCAGCGGCACCCACACCACCTACCGCTGGGCTCCGGCCACCAAGACCTGGGTGCGAGTCTCGAGCACGCGCTCCGGCCTGGTCACCGAACGAGTGGCGCAACTCAAGTACAGCGGCATCCTCGGCGCCGCCCGCTACTGACCTCCGGCCCACGGGGCGGTTCGGACGCGGGTCGCCGGCGGGACGCCTCGATGTCTTCGGCTGCTCGCGGTGCGACGACCCTCCCTCCGTGCTCCCGATATCGGAGCACCCTGGCACCGAACTGCGTCCGTGCTCCTCCGATCGGGGGAGCACGGACGCAGTTTCGATCCGCCCCGGCACACATCACGACAGCGCCCACACCAACGCCGACGGCGCGCGCCGAACTCCTCCGCTGCTCCCGATATCGAGCTGGAGGACACGAAACACCACCAGTGCTCCTCCGATCGGGGGAGCACGGACGCAGTTTCGATCCACCGCGGCACGCATCAAGCCCGCGCCCACGTTCCACAGGGCGTAATCCGCCACGAGTCCGTCCCCAACGTGAAGCGGCGTTCCGTCACGTCATCGACCACGGACGACGCTGGTGACGTGCCCACACTTGACGACCTCCCTCCCGGCCTGCGGACCTCGTTGGCTGCTCTCACCGCCGGCGAGTTCGGGCTGTTCTCGACCGCCGAGGCGCTCGCCGACGGCGTGAACCACGAGACGCTCCGTGCCGTGACCAGAGCAGGTGTCCTCGTGCGCGTCACACACGGCTACTACGCCCCGCGAGACACCTCCCTCCACCGCAAGGATCGGCACCGGCGTCAGACCTCCGCGGCGCGTCGGCGCAACCCGCAGACGGTGTCCAGCCATCACTCGGCCCTGCTCGAGATGGAGCTGCCGGCGTTCGCCGCGGACCTCGAGACCGCGCACCTCACCCACCGCACCTCACCCAGCAACCGCCGTCGGGCAGGGTGCCTGATCCACCGCGCCGATCACACCGTCGCCCACCTCGAGCCCGGAAGCGCCACGGTCGGTTGTGCCGACGCCGTGCTCCAGGTGGGCCTCGGCAATCCACTCGCCACCCTCGTCGCCGCCGACCAGGCCGTCCGCACCGACAAGGTGACTCTCACCGACCTCCGAAGCCGCGCCACGTCGTTCGCCGGCCACCCGGGTCGCTCCCTCATGGTCGCGATGCTCGATCACGTGGATCCCTCGTCGGAGTCCCCCGCGGAGACCCTCGCCCGCCACGCCCTCACGCGACTGGGCCACGACGTGACTCCGCAACTGCCGATCGTCGCCGAGGGGAACTCCTACCGCGTCGATTTCGCCCTCGGTCGACTCGTCCTCGAGATCGACGGGATGATGAAGTACCTTCCCGCCGCCCGAGACAAGGACGACTCGCGAACCGTCGAGGAGATCATCCGCGCCGAGAGGGCCAGGGAGGCCGCGATCGTCCGTGCCGGGCATCCCGTGCTCCGGATGACCTGGAGCGAGATCGTCACCCCCGCGGCGACATCCGCTACGACAACATCGACCGTCTCGTCACGGTCATGCTGACCACCGGCGCCGCCGGGTAGCCGCCCGCACGGATCGGAGCGTCAGGCGCGAGGGTGCAGAGTCCGTCGCCCCCGGCTGCGCCCGCCGAGGGCCACCTCGAAGGCCCGTGCTCGCGATACCGCCCCCGTGCTCCCGAGATCGGACCACCTTGGCACCGAACTCCGTCCGTGCTCCTCCGATCGGGGGAGCACGACCGCAGTCTCGAACCGACCCACACACCACCGACCCCGACACCACCGACCCAGACCGCACCGGCACCGGCACCGGCACCGGCCCCACACGACACCGGCCGCCGCCGACACCCGCTCGATGCCGTGGCGCCACGGACTGTGGCACTGCGCCGACTACCCTGTCCCCCATGAAGATCGCCGTCGCCGGACTCGGTTATGTGGGGCTCGCCAACGCCGTCATCCTCGCGCAGGAGCACGACGTCGTGGCCGTCGACCTCGACGAACGCAAGGTCGACCTCATCACCGACCGGCGCTCCCCCATCGTCGATCCCGACCTGGAGGACTACCTCGCCCACCGCGAGCTGCGACTCACCGCCACCACCGACGCCCGCAGCGCGTACGCGGGCGCCGACTACCTCGTCGTCGCGACACCGACCAACTACGACCCCGACCTCAACTTCTTCGACACGAGCAGCGTCGACTCCGTGCTCGACCTGGTCGCCGAGGTCGCGCCGCAGACGACGGTGGTCATCAAGTCGACGATCCCCGTGGGCTTCACGGCGAGCGCCCGCGAGCGCCACCCCGGCCTGACGATCCTCTTCTCCCCCGAGTTCCTGCGCGAGGGCCGGGCGTTGCACGACAACCTGCACCCCTCGCGCATCGTCGTCGGCACCGACGCGGACGCCGAGCCGCAAGCCCGCCGCTTCGCCGACCTGCTCGCCGCCGGCAGCCTGGACGAGGACACCCCCGTCCTCATCACCGGCACCACCGAGGCCGAGGCCATCAAGTTGTTCGCCAACACCTACCTCGCGATGCGGGTCGCGTACTTCAACGAGCTCGACACCTACGCCTCGCGGCACGGCCTCGACACCCGCCAGATCATCGACGGCGTCGGCCTCGACCCGCGCATCGGCAGCCACTACAACAACCCGAGCTTCGGCTACGGCGGCTACTGCCTGCCCAAGGACACCAAGCAGCTCCTCGCCAACTACGACCAGGTGCCGCAGACCCTCATCAAGGCCATCGTCGACTCCAACGCCACCCGCAAGGACTTCATCGCGTTCGACATCATCGACCGCGACCCCGCGGTGGTCGGCATCTACCGCCTGACGATGAAGACCGGCTCCGACAACTTCAGGTCCTCCTCCATCCAGGGGATCATGAAGCGCATCAAGGCCAAGGGCATCCCCGTCATCGTCTACGAGCCCACTCTCGAGGCCGACGAGTTCTACCGCTCCGAGGTGGTGCACGACCTCGAGGAGTTCAAGCGCCGCAGCGACGTCATCCTCGCCAACCGCCGCAGCGAGGACCTCGACGACGTCGCCGACAAGGTCTACACGCGCGACCTGTTCGGCTCCGACTGAGTTCGGACGCCGCTCCCCACACCCCGTCAGCGCAGTACACGAGCACGCGGTGCGCCGGAAACATCACGGAATGCCAACGCTCCGAACACAGTTCGGAACTCGCGCCGCGCCACGAGCCGAAGTGGGCCATCCGCACCCCTAGTCTCGAGACGAGGCGGATCGCGCCTCTTTCGGGGGATTTCGTTGCACGACTGGGGGTTTCATCATGAAGATCGTCGCCGGCGCCATCGCCGCAGCCGTCATCGCAGGATCCGCGCACACCGCATCGGCCACGCCGGCTCCGGGGTCCCGACCGGTTCCGTCGACACGACACCCGTCGTCACGCGGGTCGACGTCGACGGCGACCTCAAGCGCGACACGGTCCGCCTGACCCGTACCAAGGTCTCGCAGGACCGGTACACGTTCCGCATCACCGTCACCACGGCCAAGGGCAAGCGCGCCATCCGCGACGTCCACGTGGCCGACTACGTCGACGGCACCCTCACGCCCTCCGACATCTGGGGTGGGACCGCGCACCTCGACGGAGTCCGGGGCGCGGAGATCATGGTCGACCGCGGCGGCAACGTCGGCGACTTCCCGTGGCCGCACGTGTACACCTGGCGCAACAACCGCATCGTCCCGGCCGTCGCACCCCGCGCCACCGTCGGAGACCCGGCGTGGACCGTCGCCGATCACTTCACCCTCGTCGCCGGCTACGACTTCTCGACCGTGCGCGGCGCGCGCCAGGTCGTCGCCACCGAACTCAAGGGGCGGTTCGTGAACTCCGAGCGGCTGGTCTACAGCGGCACCCGCACGACCTACCGCTGGGCCGGTGGCACGTGGAAGCCCGTGCGCACCACCAAGACCCGCACCCTGAGCGAGGATCGCGCGCGCGATCTCGCGGGGTGGACGGGCTTCACGTGGCAGCAATGATGTGACCTGGGTCACATCGGGAATGCTCCGTAACGCTCTGACCAGGGAATTCGAAAACCGATTGAACCGTCCACAACACTCGTCCAAGTCAGACGTAACGATCCCCGTGCAGCCGGCGATGTGTAGATCAGAGCAGCACGGCGGGCCAGGGGAGTTCGACCCGCCGCGCTGCGGGGGCTCGATCGCGAGAAGGAATTAGGGGACCTTCTCGCCGGTGACCGTCGGGGGATGGTCACCTCAGGGCGGCGGCCCGGACCCACGAGGTCCGGCCGCCGCCCTCATACGTGTCCGGCCCGCCGCACCCACCGCAGCGCCCGAGAACCACTCGCTGAGCACCCGGCGGAGCACCCGCGGAGCGCCCTCGAATCCGCGCGTGGAGACCGGTGATTCCGCCGAAGGTCACGAACGGCTCGCGATGCGCTCACAGTCGTGTGACGAGTTCGCAATCCTCCTGGTCAGAGCCGGAATTCGGTGACAGCATCGACATGCGTCGTCCGGGTCCGGGGGCGCTTCGGGGACACTCACCACAGGGGCCGTCATGTCTTCCACCCGCACTGCCACCGCCCGCGCCATCACCGCCCGCGCCGCCACTGCCGGCACCAGCGTTCGCGTGGCCGCCGTCGGACTCGTCACCGCCGCACTCGTCCTGCCCGCGGCAGCCTCGACGGCCGCCCCGGCGTCCCGCTCGACCTGCGGAGCCGGATGCACCGTCGTCTCCCGCGCCGACATCGACGGCGACGGCCGGGCCGACACCACGAGCCTCACCCGTCTGCAGAAGGGCAAGGCGCACCTGCTGCGCACCGTCACCGCGACGGGCCGCACGGCCTCGACCAAGGTCGCCACGCCGTGGCTGTTCGGCAACGCCCCCTTCTACGGCGCGGCGGCCATGGACGGTGTGCGCGGCTCCGAGATCGTCCTGCGCACCGGCAGCGGCGCCCACACCCAGTTCTTCGGCGTCTACTCCTGGCGCGGCGGCAAGCTCGTGGCGCAGAAGGACCCCGCGGGCTCCATCGAGTGGGTCACCGACGGCGCCCTGAGCTTCTCCGCCGGCTACTCGCTGCGCACGGTCAAGGGCACCAAGCAGCTCACGCGCATCTCCCTGAGCCGCGACTCCTGGGAGGCCCCGGCCACGTTCTCCGGCGTCCGCACCACGGCGCAGTGGAAGCACGGCCGCTGGACGCCCATCACGATCCGCACGGTCACCGTCCCCGAGACCGACGCCATGTGGGCCGGAGCCGGGTGGAACGTGCGCGGCCTCCCGCGCTGGTGACGCCCCGGCCTGCCGGTCAGGCCCCGACCACCCGCCGGATCGGCGTCGTTACCGAAGCGTGATTCGCGGACACTTGTCCATGCCACGGGCGCGACGATGGGGAGGGCGAGTCACTCGGCGCCCGACGGGCGCCCTGAACTGCAAGGACGCAACCAGACTCCGCCCCGACACGAGTCGATCATGGATGATCCGACGTCGATCTCACGTTCGCGGCGAGCAATCGCCGTGGCGACGTGAGACACCGCCACGGTTGCACCGGACCGCGATCGTGGCTCGCAACCGGTAGCAGCGCGGCGCACCCGCCCTCGATGCGGGTGCGCCGCGCCAGGCGGTCCACCCCCTTCGGTGTCCCGCCTCGAGAGCCGCGCGGGCCTCCCCGGCCGGGCGCGGCGAGCTCTGGGCGCAGGAAAGCCCGGCGATGCGCTCGGAGTACACAACACCCCTGCCAAGGTGGACGTCCCCCCAAAGGACATCGACTCCGGTCGCCGATCGGCCCCTGCCACAGAAACGATCGTGCGGTACATCGCCGGGCCCCACCTCACGTCCTTCGAGAAGGTCGTTCCGGTGGCCCTGCACCTATCTCATCGGTTCACTTGTGCGCGGATTAACGTGTCCTGGCCCACCTTTGGGTAAACAGTTCGTCAAGAACGCCGGTTTCGGAGCGCTTCCCCCTTGGATCTGGCAGCCTCGGCCAGCGACTCCTGGAACGCGACCATCCGGTCGCGCACGGCGAGGTCCTCAGCGCTCGTTCCGGCGGCGATGATCCGGGCCGCGAGCAGCCCCGCGTTGCGGGCATTTCCGATCGAGACGGTGGCCACCGGCACCCCGGCCGGCATCTGCACGATCGACAGGAGCGAGTCCATCCCGTTGAGGTAATTCAGCGGCACCGGCACCCCGATGACCGGCAGCGGTGTCACCGAGGCGAGCATCCCCGGCAGGTGCGCCGCGCCACCCGCGCCGGCGATGATCACCCGCACGCCCCGCTCGGCGGCCTGCTGCCCGTAGGCGATCATCTCGGTCGGCATCCGGTGCGCCGAGACGACGTCGGCCTCGTACGCGATGCCGAGCTCTTCGAGCGCGAGCGCGGCCTGCTCCATGACCGGCCAATCACTGTCGCTGCCCATGACGATGCCGACGACCGGCGCTGTGTGCGTGCTCATGCCCTCATCCTCTCCCGATCGACGGCGTCAGGTGCCAGGGGCAGGTCGGCCGGAGCTCGGCTCGGATCACTCGGTGATGGTGCCGCGCAGGTAGCCGGTGGCGTGGTCGGCGCGTTCGCGCAGGTCGGCGAGGTCGTCGCCGAACACCGTGACGTGGCCGATCTTGCGTCCCGGACGCACCTGCTTGCCGTACAGGTGCATCTTGAGGCCGGGGTCGCGCGCCAGCAGGTGCCGGTAGGTGGAGTACAGCTCGGCGTGCTCGGGCGCGTCGCCGCCGAGCACGTTGCCCATGACGGTCCACGGCGCCCGCGAGTGCGGATCGCCCAGCGGCAGGTCGAGGACGGCCCGCAGGTGCTGCTCGAACTGGCTGGTCACGGCGCCGTCGATGGTCCAGTGACCGCTGTTGTGCGGGCGCATGGCCAGCTCGTTCACGACGTAGTCGGGGCCGGAGGCGCCTGCCACCTCGAAGAGTTCGACGGCCATGACTCCGGTGACGTCCAGCTCGCCGGCGACCTGCAGCGCCGCCGCCGTGACCGTCGCCGCCAGGGCCGCGTCGAGATCCGGGGCCGGGGCGATCACCTCGGTGCAGATGCCGCCGGTCTGCACGGTCTCCACGACCGGCCACGCGGCCGCCTGCCCCGACGGGCTGCGCGCCACGAGCACCGCGAGCTCACGGGTGAACGCGACCTGCTCCTCGGCGAGCAGTCCCTCGTCGGCGGCGCGCTCGAACCAGTCCGCGGCCTCGGCGGCGTCGGCGACGACCCGCACGCCCTTGCCGTCGTACCCGCCGCGAGGAGTCTTGAGCACCAGCGGAAATCCGACGTCGGCGCCGAACTCCCCCAGGTCGGCCACGGAGTCGACCCGCGCCCACCTCGGACACCGCACGCCGATCCCCGTCAGCCGCTCACGCATGGCCAGCTTGTCCTGCGCGTACAGCAGCGCGGAGGGCCGCGGGTGCAGCTCCACGCCGTCGGCCTCCAGCGCGGCGAGCACCTCGGCGGGGACGTGCTCGTGATCGAACGTGACGACGTCACACGCGCGGGCGAACTCGCGCACCGTCTCGAGGTCGTCGTGGGCACCCACGGGCGAGGCCGGCACGACCAACGCCGCCGACGCATCAGGCGCCTCGGCCAGCACCGCCAGCGTCAACGACAACCCGACGGCCGGCGGTTGACACATCCGCGCGAGTTGGCCTCCGCCGATGATCCCGACGACCGGGAATCCGCCTGGGTGCCGAACGACCTGCTGCTCCACGTCTGATCCTTCCTCCGCCCGGGGCCGGGCAGGTGAACGATAGCCCGTCAGCGGGTCAGATCCACCCGCAGCGCGTGCTCCTCGGTGGGCGTGGTCGCCGCCGACATGAACAGCGCGAACACGACCGGGTCCGAGGCACGCACGAGGTCCAGCCGGCCGCCGTACTTCTCGGCCAGGTCGCGCGCGAGCCCCAGCCCGAGGCCCGTGCTCGACGTGCTCACCGACCGTTCGAAGACCCGCCCGGCGATCTCCCGCGGCACCGACCCGGCGTTGCGGACCTCCATGACGACCGACGGCCCGGCCTGGCGCACGTCGACCTCGACGACACCCGACCCGTGGGCGAGCGCGTTCTCCATGAGGGTCGCGAGCACCTGCGACAACGCGATCGGGGTGGCGACGACGGCCAGCCCGCGGTCGCCCTGCACGAGGACGCTGCGGTGACGGCGTTCGAACTGCGCCGCCCACTCCCGCTGCAGCGCCGCGAGCACGGCGTCGACCGACGTCGGCCGGGGCGCGCCGGTCGACCCCTGCCGGGCGCGGGCGAGGAGTTCGTCGACGGTCACGTTGAGCCGTTCGACCTGCTCGATCGCCGCGTTGGCCTCCTCGTGGGCGACGTCGAGGTCGTCGGTGACGGCGATCTCCTCCAGTCGCATGAGCACGGCAGTCAGGGGCGTGCGGAGCTGGTGGCTGGCGTCGGAGGCGAAGTCGCGTTCGGTCGACAGCGTGCGCTGCCATTGCGTCGCCGTCCCCGCGAGCGCCGCCGAGACCCGGTCGATCTCGGGCAGCCCGGAGGCCACCGGCTCGACCCGCGCCGCGGCTCCGGCGCCCAGACGTTCGGCCTGGTCGGCCAGGGCGGCGAGCGGCTCGCTGAACCGGCGGGCCTGCTGACGGGCCAGCGTCACGGCACCGACGACGGCCAGCAGAGCGAAGAAGGTCACGTACGCGACGACGAGCTGTCCCTGCATGACCGTCTCGAGGCGGTCAGGGTCGTACCGCAGCTGCCCCGAGGTCACCTGCTGATACACGTCGATGTACATGAACCCCATGACGAGCATCGGGATGCCGAGCATCGCGACGGCGAAAGCCACCGTCACCAGCGTCGATCGCAGGAGTGCACCCTCCACGGCCCGAAAACCTAGGCCGCGTCGCCAGGACGCTCGAAGCGGAAGCCCACGCCCCGCACCGTGGTGATGAACCGCGGTCGTGACGCGTCGTCACCGAGCTTGCGACGCAACACCGACACGTGCATGTCGAGGGTCTTGGTCGAGCCGAACCACTGCGTCTCCCACACCTCGCGCATGAGTTGCTCGCGGCCGACGACCTTGCCCTGTTCGCGCACCAGCACCCGGAGCAGGTCGAATTCCTTTGCGGTGAGCTGCAGTTCGGTGCCGTCGACGAACACCCGACGCGCGCCGGTGTCGATGCGCAGGCCACCGTTGTCGGTGGGCCCGGCGGCCGGGGCGCTGCGCCGCAGCAGGGCCCGCACGCGCGCCAGCAGCTCGGCGAGCCGGAACGGTTTGGTCACGTAGTCGTCGGCGCCCGCGTCGAGTCCGACGACCGTGTCGACCTCGTCGGCGCGCGCCGTCAGCATGAGCACGGGAGCGGTGCGGCCGTCGGCTCGAAGCCGCCGGCACACCTCCAGCCCGTCGAGGCCCGGCAGGCCGATGTCGAGCACGACCAGATCGGGTGTGCTCTTGGCCTCTTCGAGCGCTGTCAGACCGTCGTCGCACACGGTGACGTCGTAACCCTCGCGACGCAGGGCCCGTGCCAAGGGGTCGCTGATCGCGCTGTCGTCCTCCGCCAGCAGTACACGCACCATGTTGCGCATGCTATCGGTCAGACGACCGACAGGCGCTCGGGGAGAACGGAATTCGGGCGTGTCTTTGTTCCCGGCGGGCAATCGCGAGCGTCCTGGTCGCGGTCTATTTCGGGCAACTGGGACGACAACGGGCACTCAGACTCCGGGCCAGCGGGGCGCCCGCTTCTCGTTGAACGCCGCCACACCTTCGGCGCGGTCGCCCGAGAACGCCGTCGCTCGCCAGCACGCGTCCTCCACCTCCAGGCCGGTGCGCAGGTCGACGTCGAAGCCGAGGCGCATGGCCTTCTTGGCGTTGCGCAGACCCACGGGCGAGTGCTTGGCGATGACGCCGGCCATCTCCAGCGCGGCCTCCCGCGCCGTCCCGGGCGCGACGACCTCGTCCACGAGCCCGTACTCCCCCGCCTCGACGCCGCTGAACCGGCGGCAGGTGAACACCATCCGTGCAGCCTTGGACCACCCCAGCCGCCGGGTCACGAGCTGGGTGCCACCCCCACCGGGGATGACGCCGACCGAGACCTCCGGGAGCCCGAGCGTGGCCTTCTCGCCGGCGACGATGATGTCGCACGACAGCGCGATCTCACAGCCTCCGCCGAGGGCGAACCCGTCGACGGCGGCGATGGTCGGCATCGGCAGGTCGAGCACCCCGGTGTAGGCCGCCCGCGCCACGGGCCGCTGCGCCACGAGGTCGGCGTCGGACAGGGAATTGCGTTCCTTGAGATCGGCGCCCACGCAGAACGCCTTCTCGTGCTTACTGGACAGGACGACCGCCTGCACACCGGAGTCGGAGGCGAGTTCGGCGCAGGCCGCCGCGAGCGCCCTGGCCATCTCGGTCGAGATCGCGTTCATCGCGCCGGGCCGGTCGAGCACGAGCTCGGCCACCGCGCCGTCCTCGCCGTGCCGGTCGATCCTCACCAGTTGCTCGCTCATCGGTCGTTCTCCTTCGGGGGTTCGCTGACGGGAGGGGTGTGCGGACAGTCCAGCGTCATGTCCGTGTGGGTCTGCGTCCAGGGTGACCGGATGACGGTGCGCGTCCGTCGCGACGCGGTCGCGGATCCCCCGCGCGTGACACGGTCCACATGCCCGTCACCCCCAGCCCGCGCAGCGGACGCGGTTCGAGCCGCTCGATGCGGTACTCGGGGCGGGAGGCGAGCGCGGCGGCGGTCACGTCGTCGACGACGATCGTCTCGGGGCGGGCGACCTCGGCGATGCGGCTCGCGCGGTTGACCGTCGTCCCGAACACGTCACCGAGGTGGGCGAGCACCTCACCGGAGGCCAGGCCCACGCGCATCCGCGGCATCGCGGGGTCCTCGTGCATGGATTCGAGCAGGTCGATGGCGATGTCGACGCCGGAGTCGATGTTCTCGACCGTGTAGAACACCTCGTCCCCGATGGTCTTGACGACCCGGCCGCCGTGCGCGGTGACGCAGTCGGCCGCCAGCGCCTCGAACCGGGCGACGAGCCGGCCGAGTTGTTGGTCGGACAGCCGCGTGACCAGCGTCGTGAACCCCACCATGTCGGCGAACCCGACGGTGCGTTGCTTGCCGCCGGCCTCGCTGTGCCCCTCGGAGAAGAGCCGGGTCAAGGCGGCCGACAGGTGCCGACGCCAGGCGTAGACGACGAGCGGTTCGAGTTGGTCGACGAGCCCGAGCAGTCGCTCGCCGGCGATGTGCGAGGCCTGCGTGTCGTCGGCGCTGCGGCCACCGAGACCGGAGCCGCCGGCGGTGTCCAGCACCGCGTCGATGTCGTGCACCGGCACGTCGGGCGCGCCCTGGTCGTTGAGGACCGCGTCGAGCAGGAGGCTGGACTGCCAGGCCGCGAGCCGGTCGGCGGTGCGGGCGATGGCGCGGGTCATCGACAGCGCGAGCGTCTCGTCCATCTGCCCCGCGCGGATGAGACCCACCACGTGACTGAGGGCCTCGATGTCGGCATCGGTGAACGACGTCTCCTCGTCGCCCACCCCCGGAAACCCGAGGGCGTGCCAGAACCGGCGGGCCTCGAGCAGCGGCACACCGGCCGCGGCGCTGACCTCGCGTCGTCGCAGGGTGCGGGGGCGCCCCAGCACCTGCTCCGTGGCGTCACCCACCTGGGGGCCGCGCACGGGGTCTTCGGGCTCGGGGGTCATGCCGTCGATCATGCCTGGTCGGACCGGCGGACGTGAACTACGTCACCTGCCGCGAATGCCTTACGGCCCGCATCGGACTCGACGACCAGCCGCCCTTCGTCGTCGACATCCACGGCCCGACCGCTCACGATCTGGTCGCCCGGCACGTGGATCCGCACGTCGAGACCGATCGTCGAGCACCGCTGCCGGTAGTCCGCCCGCAGGCCCCGGACGAACGGGCCGCCGTTGCTCAGGGTCGCGAACCGCGTGGCGAAGGCCTCCGCGACCGCGATGACGACCTGTTCACGCGCCGCCTGTCCCGAGAACCCTTCGAGAGCAAGGGAGGTCGCGGTCGGAACGGGCAGATCCTCCCGGGCGACCGACACGTTGACGCCCACCCCGACCACGACGACGTCGCCGGCGCTCTCGCAGAGGATCCCGCACACCTTGAGCAGCTCGCCGCTGCCGTCGGAGGCACGGATGAGCACGTCGTTGGGCCACTTGAGCGCGACGTCGAGGGCGTCGCCACCCACCCGGGCCAGCGCGTCACGCACCGCCAGCCCCGTGACCAGCGGGATCCACCCCCACTCCTCCGGCCTCGGCGGCAGCGGCACCGTCATCGACATCGCCACCGACGTCCCGGCCGGCGACACCCACGCCCGCGAGTGCCGGCCCCGCCCCGCGTCCTGCTGCTCGGCCACGACGACCCGCCACGGCACCGGCTCGGCGAGGGACACCGCGTTCGTCGATCCGACGACACCGCAGACGTCCACGCGCGACCAGGCACCCGAGGGCACCGCCAGCGTGTCGACGAGCACAGAGGCGTGAAGAGTCTCCGACATGGCCACAAGGCTAGGCTGCGCCCATGAGCGATGCCGTGAATCCCGGGGGCACCGACGCCTCCACCGAAGACATGCACACCACCGCCGGCCGTCTGGCGGACTTCCGCCGCCGCAACGACGAGGCGGTCCACGCCGGGTCGGCACGCGCCGTGGAGAAGCAGCACGCCAAGGGCAAGAAGACCGCCCGCGAGCGCATCGAGCAGCTGCTGGACGAGGGCAGCTTCGTCGAGCTCGACGGCCTGGCCCGGCACCGCTCCACCAACTTCGGCCAGGACAAGAACCGCCCCTACGGCGACGGCGTCGTCACCGGGTACGGCACCGTCGAGAACCGCCCCGTGTGCGTATTCGCGCAGGACTTCACCGTGTTCGGCGGGTCGCTCGGTGAGGTCTTCGGCGAGAAGATCATCAAGGTCATGGACCTGGCCATGAAGATCGGCTGCCCCGTGGTCGGCATCAACGACTCCGGCGGCGCCCGCATCCAGGAGGGCGTGGCCTCCCTCGGCCTCTACGGCGAGATCTTCAAGCGCAACGTCATGGCCTCCGGTGTCATCCCGCAGATCTCGCTGATCATGGGCCCGTGCGCCGGCGGCGCCGTGTACTCCCCGGCCATCACCGACTTCATCGTCATGGTCGACCAGACCTCCCACATGTTCATCACCGGTCCCGACGTCATCAAGACCGTCACCGGTGAGGACGTCGCGTTCGAGGACCTCGGCGGCGCCCGATCGCACAACACCAAGTCGGGCGTGGCGCACTACATGGGCGAGACCGAGGACGACGCCATCGAGTACGTGCGCGAACTGCTGTCGTTCCTGCCGCAGAACAACCTCGAGGAGGCGGCGGTCTTCGAGTTCGACGAGCTGCCCGAGATGACGCCCGAGGACGAGGCCCTCGACACGTTCATCCCGGACAGCCCGAACATGCCCTACGACATGATCCAGGTCATCGAGACCATCGTCGACGACGGCGCGTTCACCGAGGTGCACTCCCTGTTCGCGCCCAACATCGTCTGCGGGTTCGGCCGGGTCGAGGGCCGCAGCGTCGGCATCGTCGCCAACCAGCCGATGCAGTTCGCCGGCACCCTCGACATCGACGCGTCCGAGAAGGCCGCCCGCTTCGTGCGCACCTGCGACGCCTTCCACATCCCGGTGCTGACGTTCGTCGACGTCCCGGGCTTCCTGCCGGGCACCGACCAGGAGTGGAACGGCATCATCCGCCGCGGCGCCAAGCTCATCTACGCCTACGCCGAGGCGACGGTCCCGCTGGTCACCGTCATCACGCGCAAGGCCTACGGCGGCGCGTACGACGTCATGGGGTCCAAGCACCTCGGCGCCGACATCAACCTGGCGTGGCCCACGGCGCAGATCGCCGTGATGGGCGCCCAGGGTGCGGTGAACATCCTCTACCGCAAGCAGATCCAGAAGGTCATCGACGCCGGTGGCGACGTCGACGAGGCGCGCGCCCAGTTCGTCGAGGAGTACGAGACCACGCTCGCCAACCCCTACATCGCGGCCGAGCGCGGCTACATCGACGCCGTGATCCCGCCGTCGGAGACCCGCCTGCAGGTCATCCGGGCCCTGCGTGCCCTGCGCACCAAACACGCCAAGCTGCCCGAGAAGAAGCACGGCAACATCCCGCTGTGAGCCTCGAGGAGACGCGATGACGAACGACAGCACCGACACCGGTCCCGAGGTCGACCCGGCAGACGGCACCGAGCCCGCAGAGGCCGCCGAGGCCGCAGAGACGTCGGGGCGCGAGGGGGCCGACTCCGCCGACGACACGGGTGGAGACACCGGTGGAGACACCGACGCCGCCCCCGAGCCGGTCGTCGCGATCACCGGCGGCAACCCGACGGTCGAGGAGGTCGCGGCCGTCACGGTGCTGCTGGCGGCGCTCGGCAGCGACTCGGGATCGGCCGAGCCCAACCTGCGACGCGGGTGGGCCCGACCCTCCCGACGCTTCGGCGGCGGCGTCTCCCCCGCCTTGGGCTGGGGTCGTCGCTGACCCCACCACCCGCCGAGACCGCCGGCTATAGCCGGCGGTCTCGGCGTTTCTGGTCCGGGGCCCGTGTGTCGCCGCGGACGCCCGTCCCGATGCAGCGGACTTTGCGCAAATAGCAGACGGGCAGGACCTGCGCACACGTACCGTCGAAGCGTGACCCGTGACTTCACCGACATCGACCGACTCGCCGAGGCGTACACCGACGACCTCCTCGCCCTGAGCCCGCTGACGGCCATCAACCTGGGCATGACCGTGGACGAGCGGCCCATCGACGACCTCTCCCCCGACGGTCTGGCCGAACGGTCGGCGCTGCGTCGATCGACGCTGGTCGCCCTGGGGTCGATGACGCCGGTCGACGCGGTGGACGAGGTGACCGTCGACGCGATGCGGGAGCGGCTCGGCGTCGAGGAGGCGATGTACGAGTCCGGTCTGCAGGCGATGAGCCTGGACGTGATCGAGTCCCCGCTGCAGGAGTTGCGCGACACCGTCGACCTCATGCCGACCGAGACCGAGGAGGACTGGGTCGCGATCGGCCGCTACTTCGCGGCGATCCCCCAGGCGCTCAGAGAGTGGCACGCCTCGCTGATGTCGGCGGCCGCGACGGGGATGGTCACCACGCGCCGCCAGATCGAGGGGTGTCTGCGCCAGATCGACGACCTCACCGGCCCCGACGGCACCTTCGCCCGGATGTCCGTCGTGGGTGCCACCCGGGTCGACGGACCGGCGGCGGAACTGGTCTCGGGAGGCGCCGCGGCCGCCACGGAGGGCTACCAGGAGACCAAGCAGCGCCTCATCACCGAACTCCTCCCGCTGGCGGCTGAGGTCGACGGCTGCGGGCGCGACCTGTACCCCATCTGGTCACGCAACTTCCTCGGCACCGACATCGACATCGACGAGACATACGCCTGGGGTCAGGACGAACTCGCGCGGATCCTGGCAGAGATGCGCGAGGTCGCCGGGCGCATCCGCCCGGGTGCCTCGATACAGCAGGTGTTCGAGCACCTCGACGCCGACCCGCGGTACCTCATCGAGGGCACCGACGCGTTGCGCGAGTGGATGCAGGGCAAGGCCGACGCCGCCATCGCCGAGCTCGCCGGATCGCACTTCGACATCCCGGAGCCGGTGCGCCGCATCGAATGTCGCATCGCGCCGTCGACGACGGGCGGGATCTACTACACCGGTCCCAGCGCGGACTTCACCCGACCGGGACGCATGTGGTGGTCGGTGCCCAAGGGTGTGACGCGCTTCGGGACGTGGCGCGAACTCACCACCGTCTACCACGAGGGCGTGCCCGGGCATCACCTCCAGATCGGGCAGACCGCGGCTCGCGCCGACCTGCTCAACCGCTGGCGGCGTCACCTGTGCTGGGTCTCCGGACACGGGGAGGGATGGGCGCTCTATGCCGAGCGCCTCATGGCCGAGGTCGGCTACCTCGACGACGACGCGGACCGCCTCGGCATGCTCGACGGTCAGGCGTTGCGCGCGGCCCGGGTGGTCGTCGACCTCGGGGTGCACTGCGGTCTGGAGGCGCCGGCCGAGGTCGGCGGCGGCACCTGGGACTACGACAAGGCGTGGGCGTTCCTGCGCTCGAACGTCAGCATCAAGGAGAACACCCTGCGCTTCGAGCTCGACCGCTACCTGGGCTGGCCGGGTCAGGCGCCGTCGTACAAGATCGGCGAGCGGCTGTGGCTGCAGCTGCGCGACGACGTCGCTCGCGCGCAGGGAGACGCGTTCTCGCTCCGCGACTTCCACCGCCGGGCCCTCGACCTGGGTTCGGTGGGCCTGGACACCCTGAGGCGAGCCCTCGACGCTCGGTAGGGTTGCGCTCGTGTCGATCTCCTTGTGCCTCGCCTCCGCCTCCCCTGCCCGCCTGCGCACGTTGCGGGGGCGGGTGTGGATCCGCTCGTGCGGGTGTCCTCCGTCGACGAGGCGGCGGCCGAGGCCGCTGCGGCAGAACGCCACGGAGAGCTGGCCGCCGAGGACGTCGCGCTGCTCCTCGCCCGGGCCAAGTGTGAGGACGTCGCCGCCGTCCTCGACGAGGAGGAATGGGACGGCATCGTCCTCGGGTGCGACTCCGTGCTCGACCTGGACGGGGAGACGCACGGCAAGCCTGCGGACGCCGAGGAGGCTCGTCGCCGGTGGCGCGCGATGTCCGGCCGCAGCGGAGTCCTCCACTCGGGGCACTGGATCATCGACACCCGGGAGGACGGAACGGCGGCGACGCTCGGTGCGGTCGCGTCGACGACCGTCCACTTCGCGCGCCTGACCGATGAGGAGATCGACGCCTACGTGGGGACAGGTGAGCCGTTGCGTGTGGCCGGAGCCTTCACCATCGACGGGCTGGGCGGCCCGTACGTCACCGGCCTCGAGGGCGACCACCACAACGTCGTCGGGGTGAGCCTGCCGCTGCTGCGCGAGCTGCTCGCCGAGATCGACGTCCCCTGGCACACCCTGCGCACCTGAGGCACGCCCGCGTACCTGAGCAGCCCTCGCAGGGTCAGGAGCCGGTGAAGTCCGGCGTGCGGCGTTCGCGGAACGAGGCGACGCCCTCGGCGAAGTCGTCGGTCCACATCAGGCTCGTCTGTCCGTAGCGCTCCCGCTGGAAGGCCTCGTTGAGCTCCCCCAGGGTCGCGTCGTTGACCGCCGTCTTCGTGCTGCCGTAGGCGAGCGAGGGCCCGGTCGCGAGCTTGGTGACGAGCGCCTCGACCTCGGAGTCGAGTTCGCCGGCGGACGCGAGGTGGGACACCAGCCCCCAGTCGAAGGCGTCGGAGGCCGGCACGCGCTCGGCCAGCAGCGCCATGCGCATGGCGCGGGCGCGGCCGATCGACGCTGCCACGAGTGCTGTGGCGCCGCCGTCGGGCATGAGGCCGATGTTCGCGAAGGCGAGGAGGAAGAACGCCTTGTCGGAGGCCACCACGAGGTCGGCAGCGAGGGCCATCGACACACCGATGCCGGCGCACGGGCCCTGAACGACGCTGACGACGGGACGCGGGCAGTTGCGGATCGCGGACACGAAGGCGCTGCCGGCGTCGAGCGTCGCTGCTGAGGGGGCCCGTCGGGGTCGAGGTCGGCTCCTGAGCAGAATCCCTTGCCGGCGCCGCGGAGCACCACGACCCGCACCTCGGGTGACGCGGATCCGGCGCGCACGACGGCCTCGAGCGTCTCGAGCATGGCTGCGGAGACGGCGTTGAGGGTATCGGGGCGGTTCAGCGTCACGGTGAGTACTCCCCGGTCGAGCGTGGAGAGAACATCACCGGTGGAGAGCGCGAGGGGTTCGTGGTCCGTCACGGGCCTGGCCTTTCGTGGGGTGGCATCTGCCGAACCCACACTAGCGGCACAACGCAAGGAAGGGGTTCCCGATAAACGGGAACCCCTTCACTCACACAATTAGTCCGGCGGCGTCCTACTCTCCCACACCGTCCCCAGTGCAGTACCATCGGCGCTGAAAGGCTTAGCTTCCGGGTTCGGAATGGGACCGGGCGTTTCCCTCTCGCTATGACCGCCGTAACACTATCGACTTATCAACCCACACCCACACAAGGCGTGGGGGGCTGATGTATCGAGAACCATACAGTGGACGCAGAACATCATCGTTGTAGTCAAGCTATCGGCTTATTAGTACCAGTCAGCTTCACGCATTACTGCGCTTCCACATCTGGCCTATCAACCCAGTAGTCTAGCTGGGAGCCTCTCACCCACAAGGGGCATGGAAACCTCATCTTGAAGCGTGCTTCCCGCTTAGATGCTTTCAGCGGTTATCACTCCCGAACGTAGCTAATCAGCGGTGCCCTTGGCAGAACAACTGACACACCAGAGGTTCGTCCATCCCGGTCCTCTCGTACTAGGGACAGGCCTTCTCAAGTTTCCTGCGCGCGCAGAGGATAGGGACCGAACTGTCTCACGACGTTCTAAACCCAGCTCGCGTACCGCTTTAATGGGCGAACAGCCCAACCCTTGGGACCAACTCCAGCCCCAGGATGCGACGAGCCGACATCGAGGTGCCAAACCATGCCGTCGATATGGACTCTTGGGCAAGATCAGCCTGTTATCCCCGGGGTACCTTTTATCCGTTGAGCGACCACGCTTCCACAAGCCATGGCCGGATCACTAGTCCCGACTTTCGTCCCTGCTCGACATGTCTGTCTCACAGTCAAGCTCCCTTGTGCACTTACACTCAAAACCTGATTGCCAACCAGGCTGAGGGAACCTTTGGGCGCCTCCGTTACCTTTTAGGAGGCAACCGCCCCAGTTAAACTACCCACCAGGCACTGTCCCTGATCCGGATCACGGATCGAAGTTAGACATCCAGAACGACCAGAGTGGTATTTCAACGTTGACTCCACCCATGCTGGCGCACGAGCTTCACAGTCTCCCACCTATCCTACACAAGCCGTACCGAACACCAATACCAAGCTATAGTAAAGGTCCCGGGGTCTTTCCGTCCTTCTGCGCGTAACGAGCATCTTTACTCGTAATGCAATTTCGCCGAGTTCGTGGTCGAGACAGTGGAGAAGTCGTTACGCCATTCGTGCAGGTCGGAACTTACCCGACAAGGAATTTCGCTACCTTAGGATGGTTATAGTTACCACCGCCGTTTACTGGCGCTTAAGTTCTCAGCTTCGCCACAAGTGACTAACCGGTCCCCTTAACGTTCCAGCACCGGGCAGGCGTCAGTCCGTATACATCGAATTACTTCTTCGCACGGACCTGTGTTTTTAGTAAACAGTCGCTTCTCCCTGGTCTCTGCGACCCTCACCCCTAACCCGCAAGGGTTTCAAGGCTCGGGCCCCCTTCTCCCGAAGTTACGGGGGCATTTTGCCGAATTCCTTAACCACGATTCACTCGATCGCCTTAGTATTCTCTACCTGACCACCTGAGTCGGTTTAGGGTACGGGCGGCTCATGTCCTCACTAGAAGTTTTTCTCGGCAGCATAGGATCACCCTACTTCCCTCAAAAGAGGTCACCATCACATCTCAGGCTTCACGCCAGCCGGATTTACCTAGCTGACACCCTACATGCTTGGACGTGGACAACCATCGCCACGCGGAGGCTACCTTCCTGCGTCACTCCATCGCTTACCTACTACAAGATCGGGCCGCACGCTCCACCATCCCCTCCCACCCCGAAGGGTGAGTAAAGGCGGCTTCGGGTGCTTAGCATCCCCTGCCTCGATATTGGCGGACATACGCCGGTACGGGAATATCAACCCGTTGTCCATCGACTACGCCTGTCGGCCTCGCCTTAGGTCCCGACTTACCCAGGGAAGATTAGCTTGACCCTGGAACCCTTGGTCATTCGGCGGACGGGTTTCGCACCCGTCTTTCGCTACTCATGCCTGCATTCTCACTCGTGTGGCGTCCACGACTCGATCACTCGGCCGCTTCACTCCCCACACGACGCTCCCCTACCCAACCACACCCCTGAGACGAATCTAGGGAAAAATGTGATTGCCACAGCTTCGGTGATGTGCTTGAGCCCCGCTACATTGTCGGCGCGGAATCACTTGACCAGTGAGCTATTACGCACTCTTTCAAGGGTGGCTGCTTCTAAGCCAACCTCCTGGTTGTCATCGCAACTCCACATCCTTTTCCACTTAGCACACGCTTAGGGACCTTAGCTGATGATCTGGGCTGTTTCCCTCTCGACTACGGAGCTTATCCCCCGCAGTCTCACTGCCACGCTCTCACTTACCGGCATTCGGAGTTTGGCTGACGTCAGTAACCCGGTGGGGCCCATCAGCCATCCAGTAGCTCTACCTCCGGCAAGAAACACGCAACGCTGCACCTAAATGCATTTCGGGGAGAACCAGCTATCACGGAGTTTGATTGGCCTTTCACCCCTACCCACAGCTCATCCCCTCAGTTTTCAACCTAAGTGGGTTCGGTCCTCCACGACGTCTTACCGTCGCTTCAACCTGGCCATGGGTAGATCACTCCGCTTCGGGTCTAGACCCCGCGACTAAAACGCCCTATTCAGACTCGCTTTCGCTACGGCTACCCCACACGGGTTAACCTCGCCACGAAGCACTAACTCGCAGGCTCATTCTTCAAAAGGCACGCCGTCACCCCACAAAGAGGCTCCGACGGATTGTAAGCACACGGTTTCAGGTTCTATTTCACTCCCCTCCCGGGGTACTTTTCACCTTTCCCTCACGGTACTTGTCCGCTATCGGTCATCAGGGAATATTTAGGCTTAGCGGGTGGTCCCGCCAGATTCACACAGGATTTCTCGGGCCCCGTGCTACTTGGGAAACACAAAAGAGAGTCCGCAACATTTCGCCTACGGGGGTAACACCCTCTACGCCGGACCATTCCAGATCCTTCGGCTATGCCACGAATTTCTTACTCTCCGACCGCCCGGTAGAACGATCAATCATGCTCCCACAACCCCGCACACACAACGCCTACCGGCTTGAACATGTGCACGGTTTAGCCTCATCCGCTTTCGCTCGCCACTACTCACGGAATCACTGTTGTTTTCTCTTCCTGTGGGTACTGAGATGTTTCACTTCCCCACGTTCCCTCCACACACCCTATATATTCAGATGCGGGTGACTGGACATAACTCCAGCCGGGTTTCCCCATTCGGAAATCCTCGGATCACAGTCTGGTTATCGACTACCCGAGGCTTATCGCAGATTCCTACGTCCTTCATCGGTTCCTGATGCCAAGGCATCCACCGTGTGCCCTTAAAAACTTGACCACAACAAAGATGCTCGCGTCCACTGTACAGTTCTCAAAACACCAACCCACCCCAACCACCACGCGGCAACCACCACGCAAGTAGAAAAAGGGAGTCCAACCACCAGAAAAACCAACCACACACACGTGCAGCCGATCCCTCAGGACCCAACAACGCGCCAAGCCACCAAACCCCCACCAACCCTTTCCCCACCCCAACAGGGGCCGTACTCGAGCCGGCAGAAAACCAGCAGCCAACTAATCGATGATCCACCCATGAGCAACACCCCAGTCCCCACACTCGGAGGACATCAAGAGTGCCTCTAAAAGAGGGCTCCTTAGAAAGGAGGTGATCCAGCCGCACCTTCCGGTACGGCTACCTTGTTACGACTTAGTCCCAATCGCCAGTCCCACCTTCGACGGCTCCCCCACAAGGGTTAGGCCACCGGCTTCGGGTGTTACCGACTTTCGTGACTTGACGGGCGGTGTGTACAAGGCCCGGGAACGTATTCACCGCAGCGTTGCTGATCTGCGATTACTAGCGACTCCGACTTCATGGGGTCGAGTTGCAGACCCCAATCCGAACTGAGACCGGCTTTTAGTGATTCGCTCCGCCTTACGACATCGCAGCACTCTGTACCGGCCATTGTAGCATGCGTGAAGCCCAAGACATAAGGGGCATGATGATTTGACGTCATCCCCACCTTCCTCCGAGTTGACCCCGGCAGTCTCCCATGAGTCCCCACCATTACGTGCTGGCAACATGGAACGAGGGTTGCGCTCGTTGCGGGACTTAACCCAACATCTCACGACACGAGCTGACGACAACCATGCACCACCTGTACACCGACCTTGCGGGGAGCACATCTCTGCACTTTTCCGGTGTATGTCAAGCCTTGGTAAGGTTCTTCGCGTTGCATCGAATTAATCCGCATGCTCCGCCGCTTGTGCGGGCCCCCGTCAATTCCTTTGAGTTTTAGCCTTGCGGCCGTACTCCCCAGGCGGGGCGCTTAATGCGTTAGCTGCGGCACGGAACTCGTGGAATGAGCCCCACACCTAGCGCCCAACGTTTACGGCATGGACTACCAGGGTATCTAATCCTGTTCGCTCCCCATGCTTTCGCTTCTCAGCGTCAGTTATGGCCCAGAGACCTGCCTTCGCCATCGGTGTTCCTCCTGATATCTGCGCATTTCACCGCTACACCAGGAATTCCAGTCTCCCCTACCACACTCTAGCCTGCCCGTACCCACCGCACGTCCAGCGTTAAGCGCTGAATTTTCACGGCAGACGCGACAAACCGCCTACAAGCTCTTTACGCCCAATAATTCCGGACAACGCTCGCACCCTACGTATTACCGCGGCTGCTGGCACGTAGTTAGCCGGTGCTTCTTCTCCAGGTACCGTCACTTGCGCTTCTTCCCTGGCGAAAGAGGTTTACAACCCGAAGGCCTTCATCCCTCACGCGGCGTCGCTGCATCAGGCTTTCGCCCATTGTGCAATATTCCCCACTGCTGCCTCCCGTAGGAGTCTGGGCCGTGTCTCAGTCCCAGTGTGGCCGATCACCCTCTCAGGCCGGCTACCCGTCGTCGCCTTGGTGAGCCACTACCTCACCAACAAGCTGATAGGCCGCGAGTCCATCCTTCACCGAAAAACTTTCCACACCACCCCATGCGAGATGATAAGAATATCCAGTATTAGACCCAGTTTCCCAGGCTTATCCCAGAGTGAAGGGCAGGTTACTCACGTGTTACTCACCCGTTCGCCACTAATCCACCCAGCAAGCTGGGCTTCATCGTTCGACTTGCATGTGTTAAGCACGCCGCCAGCGTTCGTCCTGAGCCAGGATCAAACTCTCCATAAAAGAATCATTCAAAAATCCTGGCCAATCAATCAACAAAACATTGACGATCAACCAACAAACAATTGGCATCGATTTTTGGCACGCTGTTGAGTTCTCAAGCATCGGATGCACTCGGAAACGCTGGCCGCTTTGCGGATTTTGCCTCCGGGGCAACTCTTCAACCTTACCTGTTCGGCCTCTCGGTGTCAATCTCGGCTTCCGAACTTTCGTTCGGACTTGCCTTGCTCTTCACCGGCTGTTCAGGTGCTGTTGAAACCTACGCCGCCCGCCTCCGCCGGTCAAATCGGCCGGTGTCGACCGGAGTTCACCGTGTGAACCCCGTTTGGGCAACCTGGAGACCATACGATGCGGCGCTCGACGGATGCAAATCGCGCCGCCGACGGGTCTGGTCAGGCCCGCGCCCCGGTCCCGTTGAGCCCGCCGAGCTGTCTCGACGCGGCTCGGGGACCGCCCGGATCAGACCGGCGGGACCCCGTGACGACGGTCGGAGAAGCGACGATCGCGGTGCCGCGCGTACTCCAGCCGGCGCAGGAGATCCGCGCGAAGAGCGTCGGCCTCCACCACGGCGTCGATGACCAGATCGGCGGCCAGGCGCTCGAGGTCGACGTCGGCCTCGTACTCCGTGCGCTTGGCGGCGACGAACTCCGAGCGTTCGGTCTCGTCCTCGATCTCGGCGATCTTTCCCGCATAGACGGCGTTGACCGCGGCCTCAGGTCCCATGACGGCGATCCGCGCGGTCGGCAGGGCGATGGTGGCGTCGGGCCCGAAGCCCGGTCCCCCCATCGCGTACAGCCCGGCGCCGTAGGCCTTGCGCACCACGACGCAGAACTGCGGCACCGTCGCCTCCGATACGGCGCTGACCATCTTGGCCCCGTGCCGGATGATCCCGCCGCGCTCGACGTCCGACCCGATCATGAAGCCGGGTACGTCGGCGAGATAGATGAGCGGGATGCCGTAGGCGTCGCACTGCCAGATGAACCGTGCCGCCTTGTCGGCGGAGTCGGTGAACAGCACCCCGCCCTTGACCGCGGAGTTGTTCGCGACGATCCCGACCGTCCGCCCGTCCATCCGGGCGAACCCGATGACGAGCTCCTGGGCGAACAGGGTCTTGATCTCGAAGAAGGACTCCTCGTCGACCAGGCCGTCGATGACCTCGTGCATGTCGAACGGCACGCTCTCGACCTCGGGCACGCTCTCGCGGGTGAGCGGCTCGACCGGGGCCTCCGCCTCGTACACCGGCGGGTCCTCCCGCCACGTGCTGGGCAGATAGGAGAAGTAGAGACGCGCGAGCTCGATGGCGTCGGCGTCGTCCTCGGCCAGCAGATCGCCCACGCCGGAGACCGTGCAGTGCATCCGCGCACCGCCCATCTCCTCCAGCGACACCCGCTCACCGACGACCATCTCGGCCATCCGCGGGCTGCCCAGGTACATGGAGGCGTTGCCCTCGACCATGATGATCACGTCGGTGAAGCTCGGGATGTACGCGCCGCCGGCCGCGCTCGGCCCGAACAGGCAGCACACCTGTGGCACCCGCCCCGACAGCGCCACCTGGTTGTGGAAGATGCGCCCCGCGCCGCGGCGCCCCGGGAACATCTCCACCTGATCGGTGATGCGGGCGCCGGCGGAGTCGACGAACCAGAACACGGGGAGCTCTTCGCGCAGCGCCATCTCGGTGGCGCGGATGATCTTCTCCACCGTGCGGGCGCCCCACGACCCCGCCTTGACCGACGGGTCGTTGGCGATGACGATCGCCGGCCGGCCCTCGACGGTGCCGCGACCGGTGACCACCCCGTCTGCCGGCAGGCCCGTGGCCCGCGAGTTCGCGTACCGCCCGTCCTCGACGAAGCTGCCCTCGTCGAACAGCAGGTCGATGCGGTCGCGGACGAACAGCTTGCCCTGGGAGTCCAGCTTGGCCCGGGCGCGCTCGGACAACGTGGCCGACGCCGCGTGGGCGCGGTTCAGCCGCTTGCGCAGGTCCGCCACACGGGCGTCCCCGCCGGGTCCGGGCGTCGGGTCGGCGAACGGGGCGTCACTGATCTGACTCATCGGGTCGGTCATCGAGACCTTCCTGTTCAGGCCACACGAGGCGCACGTGCACCATCGGCACGGCCGAGCGGGGGCGTCACGGGCAATCTAGCCTCCGGCGGAGGTGCCTGCGGGCGCTACAGACCGAAGGATCGGGCGATGAGCATCCGCTGCACCTCGGAGGTGCCCTCACCGATCTCCAGGATCTTGCTGTCGCGGTAGAACCGGGCGACGGGGTACTCCTCCATGAAGCCGTTGCCGCCGAAGATCTGCGTCGCGATGCGGGTGGCGGAGACGGCCGCCTCGGAGCTGTAGACCTTGGCGATCGAGGCGGCCTTCTTGACCTCGGTGTGCGTGCGGCGACCGGCGTGCATCTCGTCCTTGAGCCACGCGGCCTTGTAGGTGAGCAGGCGCGCCGTCTCGGCCATGACGGCGAGGTCGGCGACCTTGAAGCTCACGCCCTGGTTGGCGCCGATGGGCTTGCCGAACGCGATCCGGCTCTTGGCGTAGGCGGAGGCCTCCTCGAGCATGCGCTGGATGCAGCCGGTGGACAGGGCGGAGATCGCGATGCGTCCGTCGTCGAGGGTGGCGAGGAACTGCTTGAAACCGTGACCGCGCCGGCCCAGCAGGTTCTCCTCGGGCACCCGCGCGTCCTCGAACGTGAGGCCGTGGGTGTCGGAGATGTTCCAGCCGAGCTTGTGATAGGCGGGCTCGACCGTGAATCCGGGAGTCCCGTTGGGCACCATGACCGCGCTGATCTCCGCCTTGCCGTCCTCGGTCTCACCCGTGCGGGCGGTGACCGTGACGACCGAGGTGATCGGGGTGCCGGAGTTGGTGATGAAGGCCTTGGCGCCGTTGATCACCCACTCACCGTTCTCCAGGCGCGCCTTGGTCTTGGTGGCGCCCGCATCGGACCCGGCGTCGGGCTCGGTCAGGCCGAAGCCCGCCATCGTGCGCCCGGCGGCGAGGTCGGGCAGCCAGCGGGACTTCTGCTCCTCGGTGCCGTAGGTGAGGATCGGGTTGATCCCCAGGCCGACGCCGGCCTGCAGCGTGATGCCCATCGACTGGTCGACGCGGCCGAGCTCCTCGATCGCGAGGCAGAGGTAGGTGAATTCGCCTCCCTCGCCGGCGTGACCGCCGTACTCCTCGGGGACGACCAGGCCGAACAGGCCGAGCTCGCCCATCTGCGGGATGAGGTCGGCAGGGAAGTGATGGTCGCGGTCCCACTCCGGCACGTGGGGGGCGATCTGCGACTCGGCGAAGTCGCGGACCGTGCGGCGGAAGTCCTCGTGATCTGCGGAGAGTTCGAACATCGTCGTCCCTTCGTGGCCTGGGCGCGTGACTCATACACGTACGTGCTTGACGTTTACGTTAACGTAAAGCATCGTCACGGGTATGACAACCCGTCCGACACCACCCGTCGACGACGAGCCTCGCACCATCGCGCAGGTTGCGGAGGAGTTCGACGTCACCCATCGGGCGATCCGGCACTACGAGTCCCTCGGCCTGCTCTCCCCCGAGCGGCGAGGCACCCAACGGCTCTTCCACCGCCGCGACCGCACCCGGCTCGACCTCGTGCTGCGCGGGCGACGTCTCGGCTTCCCGCTCGAGGAGATCCGTCGCATCGTCGACATGTACGACGACCACCCCGGTGAGCGGGGTCAGCTCGAATACCTCCTCGCCCAGATCGACGCCCGGCGGGCCGACCTCGAACAGCGACGCGCCGACCTCGAGATCGCCCTCGCCGAACTCCAGACGCTGGAGAACCGCTGCCGCGAGGACCTGCGCCGCCTCCCCTGACGCGAGACGCTCACAGACGGGTCGGGTTCGCCTCCCGGCCCGTTCGTCGTCGACCGAGAAGACCGCCGGATCCGGTGTACGCCCGGATATCGATACGGGATGAATCATCGGAATCCGCCCTCGGGCCACTGCCACCTGGTGTTAGCTTCACGCCAACGCGCCGGTGCGTCGGGGAGTCCTCGCATCCGCGGACTCGACCGATCACTCGTACCCGGCCACGCGGCCGCCCAGGGGAGGAACACGAGATGGCCCCAGGAACACCGCCACTGCGCATGTCTTCACGACGAAGTGGGCCGTCGTGGACCTGATCGTCTACATCGCGCGGCGCATGGCCAACTACGCCGTGATGATCTTCGTGGCGACCTCGCTGGCGTACTTCGCGGCCGTCACGTTCATGAGGCCCCAGACGAGGTTGTTGCAGCGCACCCCGCGGCCGACCCCCGAGCAGGTCGACACGCAACTGCGTCTGCTCGAACTCGACCCGCACATGAACGCCTTCGAGCGCTACTGGCAGTGGCTGACCAACATCGTCCTGCACTGGAACTGGGGAATGGCCCCCACCGGCGCCGCCGTGAACGACGAGTTCCTCTCGCGGGCGATCATCTCGGCACGCCTCGTGCTGCTGGCCACGCTGCTGTCCATCATCATCGGCGTCGCGCTCGGTGTCATCGCCGCCGCCCGCCAGTACAAGCTGAGCGACCGGCTCATCACCTACGGCACGTTCTTCATCTCGGTGATCCCCGCGCCGGTCATCTACCTGCTCGTGCAGATGGGCGGTATCAAGCTCAACGAATCCGCCGGCAGCCGACTGTTCTTCGTCACCGGGATGCGCTCACCACGCACCCCCGAGGAGGCGTGGCCCAAATTCGTCGACGAGATGCAGCACCTCATCCTGCCGACCGTCGCGCTGACGATCGTCGCCTACGCCAGCTACACCCTGCTCCAGCGGTCGTTGCTGCTGGACAACGTCAATGCCGACTATGTGCGCACGGCGCGGGCCAAGGGGCTGACGCGCATGACCGCGATCCGCAGGCACGCGCTGCGCACATCGTTCATCCCCGTCGCACAGAGCATCGCCTTCCAACTCCCGGGCATCTTCGTCGGCACCTTCATCATCGAGACGGTCTTCGCATGGCAGGGCCTCGGCCGATGGACCCTCGACGCCATCACGATGAGCCAGAGCGTCAACATCGCCGTCGCCGGCGTCGCGTTCGGCGGACTCATGTTCGCCATCGGCGCCATCATGGCCGACCTGTCCGTCGCCATCGTCGACCCGAGAGCACGGGTGAGCTGACATGACCGACCGCCCGTCCCGCGCCCCTCACACCGCCGGCGACCAGGGTCTCGACGGCGTGACCGCCGCCCCGACCGGCGCGAACAACACGCACGCCGACCCCCTCGCGAACACCTCGCGCGAGGAGATCGACCGGCAGCGGCACGCCCAGGACTCCCCGGGTTCCTCCCGGAGACCCCCATCGCCGACACCGCGAACTCCGCGAGTCGTGTCGGCAGTGGCTCGATGCCGACGTCCACGGTCATCCGGACCGAGGTCGAGGCCTCGGCATTGCTCTCGACCTCGGAGGTCCCCGAGGACGAGATCAAGATCTCGAACAAGGCGCTGCTCATCATCCGGCGGCTCCTGCGCAACAAGGGAGCCGTCCTCGGCCTGGTGATGCTCGGTCTGCTGACGGCCTTCGCACTCGTGGGCAACGTCGGCAACCCCTACTCGCACTTCGACCAGGATCTGCTCAACCTCGGCTCGCCCCCTGGCACCGACGGCCACCGCCTCGGCACCAACGCCGGCGGCATCGACCTCTGGGCCATGCTCGTACACGGCACCGGCAAGTCGCTGCTCATCGCGTTCTTCGTCGGCCTCGGTGCCCCGCTGATCGCCGCCGTCTACGGCACCGCGATCGCGTTCTGGGGCGGCACACGGGAGAAGGTCGGCATGTGGATCCTCGACATGTGGATCCTCATGCCCTACTTCCTGCTCGTGGCCGTGTTCATGGGGTCGACCGGCGGTAGCGCGCTCCACCTCGCCCTGCTGCTCACGGTCTTCGGATGGATGGGCCTGGCCCGTGTCATCCGCGCCACCACGGCCTCCCTGCGGGAGCGGGAGTTCGTCAAGGCCGCCGGGTACATGGGTGTCTCGGACTGGAACATCATCCGGCGGCACATCATCCCGAACATCGGGTCGTTGCTCATCATCAACATCATCACCAGCACGTACGGCGCGATCATCGCCGAGACCGCGCTGTCCTTCCTCGGCGTCGGCGTCCGCCCGCCGGACGTGTCGCTCGGCTCGCTCATCGGGCAGGCCGCGAGTCAGCTCCACGCCTACCCGTGGATGTTCTGGGGCCCGGCGCTCTGCCTCGTGGCGCTCACGTTCTCCCTCGCCCTCATCGGTGACGGACTGCGCGACGCCCTCGACCCCAACAGCAGGTCAGGAGGCCGAGCATGACCGACACCGCATCCGCCACACGCGAGGACCTCCGAGTGGGCGGACCCGTCCTCTCGGTCCGCGACCTCCACGTGCGGTTCGGCACCGAGGCCGGATCGGTCCACGCCGTCCGCGGCGTCGACTTCGACCTCCACCCGGGTCAGGTCCTCGGGATCGTCGGCGAATCCGGCTCCGGAAAGTCGGTGACGTCGCTGGCCATCATGGGCCTGCTCGCCGACAACGCGAAGATCACCGGCTCGATCACCTACAACGGCCAGGAACTGCTGGGGCTGTCGGACCGGCAGATGAGCCGTCACCGTGGCACCGACATCGCCATGGTCTTCCAGGACCCGCTCAGCTCGTTGACGCCCGTCCACACCGTGGGCGATCAGATCATCGAGGCGTTGCGCTCACACGGCTCCATCGGCTCGGCAGCCGCCCGCAAGCGGGCCATCGAACTGCTCGAGATCGTCGGCATCCCCAGCGCGTCGACCCGCGTGGACTCCTACCCGCACGAGTTCTCCGGCGGCATGCGGCAGCGCGTCGTCATCGCCACCGCCATCGCCAACAACCCGCGCGTCATCATCGCCGACGAGCCGACCACGGCCCTCGACGTGACGATCCAGGCGCAGATCCTCGACGTGCTGAAGATCGCGCAGAAGGAGACCGGCGCTGCGGTCATCATGATCACGCACGACCTCGGCGTCGTCGCCGGGATCGCCGACGAGGTCATGGTCATGTACGCGGGTCGTCCGGTGGAGAAGGGCGGGGTCGACGACCTCTACACGCGGCCGCTCATGCCCTACACCATCGGCCTGTTGGGCTCGATCCCCCGGATCGACAGCGGCGAGAAGCGCAGCCTCGTCCCCATCGAGGGCACCCCGCCCAACCTGCTCCACGAGCCCGAGGGTTGCCCCTTCGCACCCCGGTGCCCGGTCGTCACCGACGCCTGTCTGGAGGCCGAGCCACCGCTGCAGATCGTCGCGCCCGGCCACGCCGCCGCCTGCATCCGCAGCGCGGAGCTGCGCAGGATCGACGGTGCGGAGGACATCTTTCCCGTCCCACCCGTGGCGGTCGGCCGACTGGCGCAGCTGCCGCGCGAGCAACGCGAGGTGGCCCTCTCGGTGGAGAACCTCCACCGGCACTTCCCCCTCATGAAGGGGACGCTGTTCAAGCGCCAGGTCGGCGACGTCAAGGCCGTGGACGGCCTGACCTTCGACATCCGCGAGGGCGAGTGCCTCGCCATCGTCGGCGAGTCGGGTTGCGGCAAGACCACGACGCTGCTCGAGATCATGGAGATGTCGCCGAAGATGAGCGGCAACGTCGTCGTGCTCGGCACCTCGGTCAAGGAGCTGCGCAAGAAGTCCGAGATCACCAAGCTGCGCCGCAACGTCCAGCTCGTCTTCCAGGACCCGATGGGTGCCCTCGACCCGCGCTTCACGGTGTTCGAGATCATCGCCGAACCGCTGCAGACCTACGGGATGAAGAAGGAGGAATGCGAGAAGCGTGTGCGTGAGCTGATGAAGACCGTCGGCCTCATGCCGGACCACCTCAACCGCTTTCCGACGCAGTTCTCCGGTGGTCAGCGTCAACGCATCGGGATCGCCCGCGCGCTCGCACTCAACCCCAAGGTCATCATCCTCGACGAGCCGGTCTCCGCCCTCGACGTGTCGATCCAGGCCGGCGTCATCAACCTGCTCGACCAACTCCGGGCCGAGATCGGCCTCAGCTACCTCTTCGTGGCCCACGACCTCGCTGTCGTGCGCCACATCTCCGACCGGGTGGGCGTCATGTACCTCGGCAAGTTCGTCGAGATCGGTGACGTCGACGAGGTGTTCGACCACCCGACCCACCCCTACACGCGGGCGCTGTTGTCGGCGATCCCGGTACCGGACCCCGCCAAGGAGCGGCGCCGTCAGCGCATCCTGCTCTCCGGGGACCTGCCGAGCCCGCTCGAGCGGCCCGAGGGCTGCGACTTCGCCTCACGCTGCCCGATCTTCAACGGTCTCGACGAGGAACGTCGGAACCGCTGCCGCACAGAAGAACCCCCACTGGTCCCGACCGGGGCCGACGACCACCAGCAGGCGTGCTTCTTCCCCGAGGAGAAACTCGTCACCGCCCAGGTATCGACACACAGCACGACGGACGCGCACTCACCGACGCGGACGAACCAGGAAAGGAACACTCGATGAAGAGTCGCCGGATCCAGTTGGCCCTCGCGGTCACCATGAGCAGCGCCTTGGCGCTCTCCGCCTGCGCGGGAGGTGGCGGAGGAAACGGGGGAGACAACCCCGGCGGTGGGGGAACCCAGGGCACGGGTGAGCAGTCGGGCATCGCCCAGAACAACCCCCAGGACCGCAACTCCCTCGAGCAGGGCGGCACGTTGACCCTTCCGCTCGCGTCCTTCCCCACCAACTACAACGGGTGGCACATCGACGGAAACCTCGCCGACTGGAGCGAGGTCACCCGGGCGACCGACCCCGGCCTGTACCTCTACTCACCGGAGGGCGAGATCTCGCCGCGTCCCGAGTTCATCCAGGAGATGCCGAAGGTCGAGCAGAAGGACGGCAAGGAGACCATCACCTACAAGCTCAACCCCAAGGCCGTGTGGAACGACGGCACGAAGATCGACTGGAAGTCCTTCGAGACCACTTGGAAGGTCAACGCCCAGCCCGTCGACAAGGGCGGCTTCAACAACATCATCACCGCCGGGTACGAGGACATCGAGAAGGTCGCGCAGGGTGCGAGCGCCGACGAGGTCGTCGTCACGATGAAGAAGCCCTTCTTCCCCGTCACCGAGCTCTTCGGCGGACTCGTGCACCCCAAGCTCGGGGAGAAGGACGCCTTCAACACCTTGATGAAGGACGACGTGCACGCCGAGCTGCGCTCCGGCCCCTTCACGGTCGACAAGATCGACAAGCAGGCCCAGACGATCATCCTCAAGCCGAACGACAAGTGGTGGGGCAACAAGCCGCTGCTCAACCAGGTCATCTTCCGCCAGATGGAGGACTCGGCCACCATCCCCGCGTTCAAGAACGGGGAGATCGACGCGACCGGCGTCGCCAACAAGGCCCGCTTCGAGCAGATCCAGGGCGCGCCGAACATGGAGATCCGTCGCAGCCAGCGTCTCAACACGACCGTGTACCAGTTCAACTCCAAGGCGCCCAGCCTGGCGGACGTCAACGTGCGCAAGGCCCTCTGGCAGGGCCTCAACCGCGAGGAGCTCAAGCAGGTCCGCTTCAACGGCCTCGACTACACCGAGAACCCCGTCGGCTCCGCCCTGTTCTTCGCGTTCCAGCCGGACGCCGAGGACAACATGCCCGTCCAGTTCGACAAGGCCGCAGCAGAGAAGACGCTGCAGGACGCCGGGTACGCCAAGGGCGCCGACGGCATCTACGCCAAGGGCGGGGAGAAGCTCACCGTCAAGTACACGACCTTCGGTGACGACCCGATGACCACGGCCCTGGCCCAGACGACCCAGAACCAGCTCAAGGCCATCGGTGTCGACCTCCAGCTCGACATCCGACCCAGCGCCGCCTTCGGCGAGACGATGGAGAAGAAGAACTTCGACTTCCTCGCCATGTCCTGGAGCATGACCAGCCCCAGCCCGGTCACCGGCGTCTGCCAGTTCTACTGCTCGGACTCCTCGAGCAACTACGCCGCGGTCGGCTCGACCGAACTCGACGCGCGCATCAAGAAGATCGGCGAGATCGAGGACACCCAGCAGCAGAACAAGGAGATCAACGCGATCGAGAAGGAGTGGATGCAGCAGTACGGCCAGATGCCGATGTGGAACGGCCCGGTCATCTCGGCCTACCGCGCCGGCCTGGCGAACTACGGCCCCGCCGCCTTCGCGTCCATCACCCCCAAGTGGGAGGACGTGGGCTGGGTGCAGGGCAGCACCCACAACTGATCCCGGCATGAGCCGGTGACGATCGGTCACCGGCCCACCACCGACCCGATCGATACGAGGGCCGGCACTCCGCAGACTGCTCGGGGTGCCGGCCCTCGGTTTGTGCCGCGCGGAAATTGGTCCTTGAATAGCGCTGTCCACGTGCATGATTCGTCTCGCAGCTCCGCCAGACGGGCGCGTGTGACGCCCGTCGGCGCCCGGCCGTTCGGGAGGGACAGGGGGACATCGGTTTGCGAATTCATCGGACACACCTGACCGCGGCGGCGCTGAGCCTCGCGCTCGTGCTGACCTCGTGCGCCTCGGGCACCGACGGCACCGACTCCCGGGCCGGCTCGGGCACCGCCCCGCCCACGCAGGGCGCCTCGTCCGAGAGTTCACTCGCCGCGACCAACCCCCATCCCCGTGCGGACCTGGCCCAGGGCGGCACGGTCACGCTGCCGATGGCGGCGTTCCCGACGAACTTCAACCGGTTCCACGTCGAGGGCACCCTCGCCGCCTGGCGCGACGTCACCGCGGCCACCGACCCCGGCCTCTACCGTTACTCCCCCGAAGGCGAGGTCACGCCCCGGACCGAGTACCTGAGCGCGATGCCGCAGGTCGAGGACACGAACGGGACCCAGGTCATCACCTACGACCTCAATCCCGAGGCGGTGTGGAACGACGGCACCCCGATCGACTGGACGGCGTTCGAGGCCACCTGGAAGGCGCGACGAGCACCCATCGACCAAGGCGGTTTCAACAGCGTCCCCGACCCCGCCTACGCGCGGATCGCCTCGGTCGAGAAGGGCGCGACCGCCCACCAGGTCGTCGTCACGCTGCGCGAACCCCACCACCCCGTCACGGGCGTGTTCTCCCACCTGCTGCACCCGAAGCTCGGCGACAAGGACGCGTTCAACACCCTCATGAAGGACGACGTCCACGCCGAACTGCGATCGGGCCCGTTCACCGTGTCGGACGTCGACCGCCAGACCCGCACGATCGTCCTCGAGCCGAACCAGAAGTGGTGGGGCGACAAGCCGCTGCTCGACCGGGTCGTGTTCCAGCAGATCGAACCCTCGACCGCCGTCCCCGCCGCCCGAGGCGGCGATGTGGACCTCGCCGACGTCGGCAACGTCGCCCTCCGCAGCCAGGTCGAGGAGCTCCAGGCCTCGACGTGCGCACCGGGCCGCGCCTTTCGACCAGCGTCCTCGTCTTCAACGCGACGTCCCCCGCCCTCAGCGACGTCGCCGTCCGCAAGGCGCTGTGGCAGGGCATCGACCGGGCCCAGCTCGCGACGGTGCGGTTCAACGGCCTCGACCACGTCGAGACCCCACCCGGATCGGCGCTGTATCACCCGTTCCAGCCCGAGTATCAGGACAACATGCCGGTCCGCTTCGACGCGGCCGCCGCCGCACAGACCCTCGAGGGCGCCGGCTACACCGACGAGAACGGAACCCGGGCCAAGGACGGGAAACCCCTGAGCATCCGATTCACCATCCACGGCGACGACCCGATGTCCACGGCCCTGGCCCAGACCGTCCAGAACCAGCTCACGAAGATCGGTGTCGAGGCGCAGATCGACGCACGACCGCAGTCGGCCTTCGGACAGACCATGTCGTCCCGGGACTTCGACGTCCTCCTCGCCGGCGGCGGCTCGGACAGCCCGGACCCCACCTCGGCGATGTGCCAGACGATGTGCTCCACCTCCCCCGGCAACGCCTCCGGAGCCGGAACACCCGAACTCGACGAGCGGATCGCCCGTCTGGGCGCCCAGGCGGACGACGACGCCCGCGCCGCCGAGATCAACGCCATCGAGAAGGAGTGGCTCGGCCAGTACGGGCAGCTGCCGCTGTGGCACGGGCCCGACGTCTACGCGATCCGCACCGGCCTCTCGGGCCTCGGCCCCGCCGCCTTCGCCTCGCTGACCACCGACTGGGAGGACGTGGGCTGGGAGCCGGGCACCGGGCACTGACCGGCCCCGGACCGGCTGCGGGCCGTCCCCGACCGGGCGGACGCGGGCACGATCGACGGAGGGTGAACGCCTCGATCTCCCGTGTCTGCTTGTGTCGGAGCCACGAAACACCTAGACATGGCGGAGAATCGATGAGGTCGTGACGACGCCCGGAAGGAGGAGCCGATGAAGAACACCGGACTCGCGCCGATCATCGCGCTCCTGGTGCTCCTCGGGATCGCGTGGGTCGGGCTGTTCGGGTTGTCGCAGGCCTCGGCCACGGCGAGCAGGACCGAGACCCGCCCACCGGCCACCGCGCCGCGCGAGGCCGGCGGCACCGACCGGCCCTCAGGCACCACCGGCGGCAACACCGAGCGGCCGCGCGAGCGCGCCACCGAGAACCCCGACGACTCCGACAGCTCCTTCCTCGACCGGCTCGCGGGCCGTGAGGAGCCCGCCACGGCCGATCGGGATCGCCGCGAACCCACCGGCACCTTCCTCGACCGTCTGGCCGGCCGCGAAGGCCCCTCCACCGACGGCGGCACCGACGCCCGGGTCGAGGCCACCCAACGCAATCCCGAGGACCCCTCGGGTCTCAGCAACCGCGGCGCGGCGGGGCTCATCCTCGTCCTGCTGCTCGTCGTCCTCGTCGGCGCCAAACGCGGCAAGCGCTGAGAGCACCCCCGCCCACGTGCGGTGTGTCTCCGCTCACCCCGAACAGTCGCCAGGCAACCCCGCCTCCGGTACTGACGGCGCGCTAGAGTCCGGTCCATGGCGCCCATCAGCAAGGTACTGATCGCAAACCGCGGCGAGATCGCGGTCCGTATCGCACGTGCGTGCAAGGACAGCGGAATCGGCTCGGTGGCCGTGTACGCCGACCCCGACCGCGACGCCCTCCACGTCAAGGTCGCCGACGAGGCGTACGCCCTGGGCGGATCCACGCCCGGCGACAGCTACCTCGTGCAGGAGAAGCTCCTCGACGTCGCCAAGCAGTCCGGCGCCGACGCGGTCCACCCCGGCTACGGCTTCCTCGCCGAGAACGCCTCGTTCGCGCAGGCCGTCATCGACGCCGGGCTCACCTGGATCGGGCCCGGGCCCGAGGCCATCGACAGCCTCGGTGACAAGGTCAAGGCCCGCCACATCGCCACCCGCGCGAACGCGCCGCTGGTCCCCGGCACCAAGGACCCCGTGGCCGACGCCGACGAGATCGTCGCGTTCGCCGAGGAGCACGGCCTGCCGGTGGCGATCAAGGCCGCCTACGGTGGCGGCGGCCGCGGCCTCAAGGTCGCCCGCACCATCGAAGAGATCCCCGAACTGTTCGACTCCGCCGTCCGTGAGGCCGTGGGCGCCTTCGGCCGCGGCGAGTGCTTCGTCGAGCGTTACCTCGACAAGCCGCGGCACGTCGAGACCCAGTGCCTCGCCGACTCCCACGGCAACGCGGTCGTCGTCTCCACCCGCGACTGCTCCCTGCAGCGTCGCCACCAGAAGCTCGTCGAGGAGGCGCCCGCGCCGTTCCTCACCGACGAACAGAACGCCGAACTCATCCGGGCGTCCGTGGCCATCCTCAAGGAGGCCGGTTACCAGGGCGCCGGCACCTGCGAGTACCTCGTGGCCATCGACGGCACCATCAGCTTCCTCGAGGTCAACACGCGCCTGCAGGTCGAGCACCCGGTCACCGAGGAGGTCACCGGCATCGACCTCGTGCGCGAGCAGTTCCGCATCGCGAACGGCGAGGTGCTGGGCTACACCCAGGACGACCTGCCCACCAAGCCCGACCGGCACTCCTTCGAGTTCCGCATCAACGGCGAGGACCCCGGCCGCGGCTTCCTGCCCGCCCCCGGCACGGTGATGCGCTTCGCTCCCCCGAGCGGCCCCGGCGTGCGTCTGGACTCCGGCATCGAGCAGAACGACATCATCTCCGGCCAGTTCGACTCCATGCTGGCCAAGCTCATCGTCACCGGCCGCACCCGAGAGGAGGCCCTGGCCCGATCCCGCCGGGCCCTCGCGGAGTTCGAGGTCGAGGGCATGCCGACGGCCCTGACGTTCCACCGCGCCGTCGTCGACGACCCGGCGTTCGCGCCCGAGGGCGACGAGCCGTTCTCGGTGCACACCCGCTGGATCGAGACCGAGTTCGACAACACCATCGAGCCGTACTCCGGCCCCACCTCCGACGCAGCGAGCGAGGAGAGCGAGCGGCAGAAGGTCGTCGTCGAGGTCGGCGGCAAGCGACTCGAGATCAGCCTCCCCGGCGACCTCGCCATCGGCGGAGGCGGCAGCGGCGGCGCATCCGCCAAGCGCAAGGCCCCGCGGCGCTCGGGCAGCGGCGGACGCGGCGGAGCCAAGGCCTCCGGCGACTCCCTCACCGCGCCCATGCAGGGCACGATCGTCAAGATCGCCGTCGAGGAGGGCGCGACAGTGGCCGAGGGCGACCTCATCATCGTCATCGAGGCGATGAAGATGGAACAGCCCATCAACGCCCACAAGTCCGGCGTCATCACGGGCCTGTCCGCGACCGTCGGCGAGACCGTCACCAGCGGTTCGGTCCTCGCGGAGATCAAGGACGCGGAGTAGGAGTCGCAGCTCGCTGGAACAGCCACGCCGCCCCTGTCGAATCCGGAGGGGGCGGCGTCGCTGTCACCGACCACCGCCGAGGAAGAAGACGCCCAAACCGCCGCCTATAACCGGCGGTTTCGGCGATCGAAGGGGTTACGCCCAAACCGCCGCCTATAACCGGCGGTTTCGGCGATCGAAGGGGTTGCGCGCGGGCTCAGATCGGTTCCGGGCGGTCGATCGGTTCCGGGGCCTCGACCGGGTCGGGGCGGTAGGTGTCCGGGCGGTAGCCGTCGGCCCGGGACTCCTCCCGGAACGCCTCCTTGGCCTGACCCGTGGTGTCCTTCACCCGGCCGACCATCTCACCGCCCTTGGCGACCGCCTCACCGAACCGGCCGTCGGTGCGTTCGTCGAGCACCTCACCCACGGCCTCCGCGGTCCGGCGGGCCTCCTTGGCCGTGCGACGCGCCTGGTCCGGCGCGTCCTCGGCCAGATCGCGGCCCTTGTCGCGGGCCCGCCTGAACAACCCTCTGACGTCGACCATCTCAGTCCTCCGGAGTGACGTGGAGCCGGCGTGCCGCCTCGGCGATCGAGCCCGACAGCGACGGGTAGACGGTGACCGTGGACGCCACCTGGTCGACGGTGAGCCGCTCGTGGACCGCGAGCGCGATGGGGAAGATCAACTCGGAGGCCCGCGGCGCGACGACCACGCCACCGAGGAGGGTGTTGCTGCCCTCGCGCGCGAAGAGCTTGACGAACCCCTCCTCGAGGTTGTCCATCTTGGCGCGCGGGTTGGTCGACAGCGGCATCATGATCTGCCGGATGCCTTCCTCCGCCTGCACCGGCGAACCCTGATCCTTGGCCGACGGAGACGCGAGTCCGGTTCCGACCGTGGCGATCTCGGGCTCGGTGAAGATGTTGGCGCTGATGCCGCGGACCTGCAGCGGGGTGACCGCGTCGCCGAGGGAATGGGCCACCGCGATGCGTCCCTGCATGGCCGCGACCGACGCCAGCGGAAGGACTCCCGTGCAGTCGCCCGCGGCGTAGACACCGCGAGCCGTCGTCCGCGACACGCGGTCGACGACGATGTGACCGCTCTCGGTGGTCTCGACGCCCGCCTCGGCGAGGCCCAGCCCCTCGGTCTGCGGCACCGAACCGACCGCGATGAGCGCGTGCGATCCGGTGACCTGACGGCCGTCGACCAGCGTGACGACGACACCGTCGTCGGTGCGCTCCACGCTCGCCGCGCGCGAGCGGTTGAGGACCTCCATGCCCTGGGCGCGGAAGACGCGCTCGATCAGCTCGGCCGCGTCGGGGTCCTCTCCCGGCAGCACGCGGTCGCGGGAGGAGACGAGCACGACCTCGCTGCCGAGACCGAGGTAGGCCTGCGCGAGTTCGGCTCCGGTGACACCGGATCCGACGACGACCAGCCGCTGCGGCACCTCCCGCAGGTTCCAGATGTCCTTCCAGGTGAGGATGCGTTCGCCGTCGGGCTGCATCGTCTCCATGACCCGCGGCGTGGCCCCGGTGGCGATGAGGATCATCTCGGCCGTCAGGGTGGACGTCTCGCCGGAAGTCGTCGTGACCTCCACTGTCGAGGAGTCGAGCAGCCGGCCCGTGCCCGCCACGACGGTGACACCGACCTGGGCCAGCCGGGCGCCGATGTCGTGGCTCTGCGCCCCGGCGAGGGCGAGGATGCGCTGGTTGACCTCGGTCAGATCGGCCTCGAGGGCTCCCCCGAGTCGTCGGCGTCCTTGCCCGCGAGGTGGACGCCACGCTTGCCGGCCTCCACGACCTGACCCACGTAGGCGGCCGTCGAGATGAGGGCCTTGCTCGGCACGCAGTCGGTGAGGACCGCCGCCCCGCCCAGCCCGTCACGGTCGACGACCGTGACCTTGCCCCCGATCGCCGCGGCCACCAACGCCGCCTCGTACCCACCGGGACCGCCACCCAGCACCACCACGGACGTCTCTCGTTCCATCACGCGCACATCCTCTCATCAGGGGGTGTACCGGCGAAGTGGCAACCGGTGAGCCATGATGGGCGGGTCGGCAACACATCAGGGGAGTTGGTCATGAGCCAGTGGGACGACCCCACACGGGGATACGACGATCGGCGCGAGGGGTGGGCCGCGCCCGGTGGCCGACCGGCCGACGGCGCGCACGAGCACGACCCGGGGACCACTCGTCCGGGTGAACGTCCCGGTGAGCAGCCCGGTGGACACGCCGGTGGGCCCTCGGACTGGCGGCAGCCCTCGGGCGACGCCGTCGCCCCCGCGGGAGGTCGCCCGAGCGGCGCCTTCGTCCGCGTCGGCCCCGGCGGGGTGCCCGAGCTGTGGCCCGGCCCGATCCCGCTGCGCCCCCTGAGTTTCGGGGAAGTCCTCGAGTCCGCCTTCCGCGTGCTGAGGTTCAACCCGCGCACGATCTTCGGCCTGTCGTTCGTCGTGCTGGCCGTGACGACGGTGGTCGGTCTGGCCCTCGTCTTCGGGCTGTCCTCGGTGTTGCTGGACGGCCAGGACCTGCTGACCACCTCCCCCACGGGAGGCGTCCCCGGCGAACTCGGGCTGCAGCTCAACAGCATGCTGCTGTCGTTCGTCACGTTCTTCCTCAGCGGCATCCTCATCGTGCCCATCGCCGAGGCCGCTCTCGGCCGGAGATTGACGGCCGGTGAGAGCTGGCGACGCATCAAGGGGCGCCTGCTGCCCCTGCTCGGCTACCTGCTCATCTCGGCCCTCATCCTCGTGGCGCTCGTCGTCCCCGCCGTGGCGGCCATCGTCGCGGCGGTGTTGTCGGAGAGCGGTGTCACGATCGCGTTCACCGTGATCGGCGTGCTCATCGCGCTCCTGGCCCTCTACGCGTGGATCACCGTCAGCCTCTGCCTCGCGCCGGCGGCGATCGTGCTCGAACAGGTCGGGCCCATCACGGCGATCAAGCGGTCCTTCCGCCTCATCCGGGGTGCGTTCTGGCGCACCTTCGGGCTCCTCGTCGTCGTCACGCTCATCACGAGCATCATCGCCGGCATGCTCATGGGCGGTGTGATGATCGCGGTCGCCCTCCTGCTCTTCGCCGGTGAGGGCAACCCCGCGGCGGCCTTCGCCTACATCGCCGTGACCTCCGTGATGACGGCGCTGGTGAGCACGATCGTGCAGCCGCTGAGCTCCGCGGTGAACGCGCTCATCTACCTCGACCGCCGATTCCGCACCGAGGCGCTGGCCGTCGACCTCCTCGCCGAGGCCGAGCGCACCAACCCGCTCTGACGTGCTTCTTCGCCACGCGCTGAGGTCGATGCTCGCCATCGACACCGACGACGCCCGCCGCGAACTGTCGGACGAGCTGTGGAATCCCGTCTACGCCGGTAGCTGGTGGGAACGCTTCAAGGGGTGGCTCGCCGACCAGCTCCTCATCGAGACCGGGGACGTCGACCTGTCGACGGTGTTCCTCGTCCTCGCCGCGCTCGCGACCCTGGCCGTGGGGATCGGCGTGGTCGTGGCGATGCGGCGTCGGGCGCGTCAGCGAGCTGCGGCCGAGACCGGTGACGCCGTGTTCGAGGGCGAACACGCGCTCACCGCACGCGAATACCGCGAGCGCGCGGAGGCCCACGCTGTCGCCGGCAGGTTCGACGCGGCCGCACTGGACCGCTACCGCGCCATCGGCGCCGACGCGATCGAGGCGCGGCTGGTCACCGACTCCCCCGACCTCACCGCCCACGAGGTGGGCGCCGCCCTCGCCCGCTCCTATCCCGACCACGCCGACCGGGCGTGGCGCGCCGGGGTGCTCTTCGACCTCGTCCGCTACGGCGGCGGACACGCCGACGCCGACGACGTCCGTGCCCTCGCCGACCTCGACGCCGCCCTGCTCGAGGCCAGTCCCGTCACCGGTGGCCGTCGCGACGCCCTCCCGGCGGTCCCGCGATGACAGCCACGCCGACGACCTCGGCAGCGTCGACGTCGACCTCCGCGGCGAACCCGGCGGCGAGCCCGGCGTCCGGGGGACCGGCCCGCCGATCCCGATTCCGGCCCACCAGAGGCGTGCTCATCGGAGCCGGGCTCGTCGTCCTGCTCGCCCTCGTCGCGATCCTCGTCCCCCGCGGCGACGGATTCCGCCCTCTCGACCCGGCGTCGGCCGGCCCCACCGGCGCGCGGGCCCTGAGTCAGGTGCTCGAACGCCGCGGCGTGCAGACCGACGTCGTCAGGTCGGTCGAGGAGTTGAGGGCCGCGCGCACCGACTCGGGCACGACGGTGCTGGTCACCGGACCGGACGTACCCGAGCGAGCGGTGGCTCTGCTCCGCGAACGCCGGGACGTGCATCGGCTCGTCCTCGTGACCCCCTCGGCCCCGATCCTCGACGGGTTGAACCTCCCGGCCACGCCGGTGGGCCGCCAGGGCCGTCTCGAGGCCGCCTGCGAGGTCGGCGCCGTGCAGCCCACGGACACCCTCAGCGCCGGATCGCTCGTGTACCGCCCGACCACGTCGGGGGTCACCACGTGCTTCGCGGCGATCGACGAGGACCGGCCGGACGACGTGGCCCCGGCCGCCTACCTGGAGTTCGGCGCCACCGGCTCCCACCCCGACACCGTGGTCTTCGGCCAGGACCAGGCATTCAGCAACGCCCACATCACGCGGGAGTCGCACGCGGCGATCGCCCTGCGGCTGCTCGGCACCGAGACCACGCGGGTGCTCTGGTACGTCCCGAGCCCCGACGAGGACGACCCCGCCGTCGAGGGCGACCGGCCGACGGCGCCGGAGTGGATCCTCCCCGCCCTGATCATCACCGCGCTGACGGTGCTGCTGCTGTGCCTGTGGCGCGGACGGAGGCTCGGCCCGATCACCGTCGAGCCGCTCCCGGTCGTCGTCCCCGCCGGTGAGACGACCAGCGCCCGCGCCCGCCTGTACCGCCGCGCCGGCGACGAGCAGGCCGTCGCCCGCATCCTCACCGACGCCGCGACCGAGGAGATCCGCCGACGCCTGCGGCTGCCCGCCGATGCCGATGTCGCCCGGATCGCCGAGGCCGTCCACCGCGCCACCGGCGAGGACCGGAGCGAGGTCTCCGCCCTGTTGTCCACCACCGTCCCCGACAGCCTCGACGCCCACGCCCGGCGTCTTCGCCGCCTACGCAGGAAGGTCCGCACGTCATGACCGACGCACCCACTCCTCCCACCGACGACACCGGCCGGACGCCGGACGTCGAGGGCGCCGGCGGCGCGACCTCCGCCGGCGCGACCTCCGCCGGCGCGACCTCCGCCGGCGCGACCTCCGGCGAGGCGACCTCCGGCGAGGCGACCATCGCCACCGAGCCCTCCACCGGGACGACCTCGGGACCTCCCGCCGCCGCGGGTGCTGCACTCGAGGCCCTCCGCCGCGTCCGGACCGAGGTGGGCAAGGCCGTCGTCGGTCAGGACGCCGCGGTCTCCGGGCTCCTCATCGGTCTCATCGCCGGCGGGCACGTCCTGCTCGAGGGCGTGCCCGGCGTCGCCAAGACGCTGCTCGTCCGGTCGTTGGCCGCGGCGCTGTCGATCGAGACCCGCCGCGTGCAGTTCACGCCCGACCTCATGCCCGGCGACATCACGGGCTCGCTGATCTACGACCAGCACCGGGGCGACTTCACGTTCCGCGAGGGCCCGGTGTTCACCAACCTCCTGCTCGCCGACGAGATCAACCGGACCCCGCCCAAGACCCAGGCCGCACTGCTGGAGGCCATGGAGGAACGTCAGGTCACCGTCGACGGCTCCCCGCGCCGCCTGCCCACGCCCTTCCTCGTGGCCGCCACCCAGAACCCCGTCGAGTACGAGGGCACCTACCCGCTGCCCGAGGCCCAGCTCGACCGGTTCCTGCTCAAGCTGCACCTGGAGCTGCCCGACCGGGACGACGAGATCGAGGTGCTGCGCCGCCACGCGGACGGGTTCGATCCCCGCAACCTGGCCGCCGCGGGCGTCTCCCCGTGGCCGGCCCCGACGACGTGCTCGCGGCGGCCGCCGCCGTGCGAGAGGTGACCGTCTCCACCGAGGTCGCCGCCTACATCATCGACATCGCCCGGGCGAGCAGGGCCCTGCCGTCGGTGGCGCTCGGCGTCAGCCCCCGTGGTGCGACGGCCCTGCTGGCGACCTCCCGCGCCTGGGCCTGGCTCAACGGCCGCGGGTTCGTCACCCCCGACGACGTCAAGGCCCTCGCGCCGGCCACCCTGGCCCACCGCCTGCTGCTGCGGACGGAGGCCGAACTCGACGGGGTCACGGCCTCCGCCGCGCTCACCGGCGCGATCGGCTCCGTCGCCGTCCCCCGCTGAGCATGGCCATCACCGGTCGCGCCGTCGCGTTCATGGCGCTCGGTCTCCTGCCCGTCGTCCTGCGACCGGCCGGGTCCACCGTGCTCGCCTGGGTGCTGCTCGTCGTCGTGGCGATCGCGCTGGACGTGATCCTCGCGCCCCGGCGATCCGTCCTGACCATCACCCGTGACGCGCTCGAGCCGCTGCGCCTGGAGGAGACGGGCTCGACGACGCTCCGGGTGCACCACACGGGTCGCCGCACGGTCCGGGGGCTGCTGCGCGACGCGTGGCAGCCGTCGGTGGGCACGAGCGGCGAGCGGCATCGGTTGCGGTTGCGGCCGGCGGACACCGTCGAGCTGACGACGACGGTGCGCCCGGTGCGCCGCGGCGACCTCGTCACCGACCGCGTCACCGTGCGCACCCTCGGGCCCCTCGGCCTGGCCGGACGTCAGGGTGGCGTCGAGGTGCCGGGCGTCCTGCGCGTCCTGCCCGCCTTCCCCTCGCGCAAACACCTGCCGGGGCTCCTGGCCGAGCTGCGGGTCCTCGACGGACGCTCCGCCGTGCGCACCCGCGGGCAGGGCACCGAGTTCGACTCGCTGCGGGACTACGTGCCCGGCGACGACGTGCGCAGCATCGACTGGCGGGCGACGGCGCGACGGACCAACGTCGTCGTGCGCACCTGGCGCCCCGAACGCGACCGGCAGATCATCCTGCTGCTCGACACCTCACGCACCTCCGCGGGCCGCGTCGACGACGTCCCGCGCCTGGACGCGGCCATGGACGCCGCGCTCCTGCTCGCCGCCCTCGTCACGCGCGCGGGCGACCGGGTCGACCTCGTGGCCGGAGATCGGATCGTCCGCCGGATCTCCGGTGGCGGACGCGGCGGCGGTCGGCGCGAGGACCGGTTGCACCAGATCATCGAGGCGATGGCCCCGCTGGAACCCTCACTGCTCGAAGCGGATTGGAGTCGACTGGCCGCCCAGGCCCTCGACGTCAGCCACGGCCGCGCGCTCGTGGTGCTGCTCACCCCCTCGAGCCCGTCGTCGTCGAGGAGACCCTGCTGCCCGCGTTGACGGCCCTCGGCGCCAAGCACCGTGTGCTCCTCGCCTCGGTCCAGGACCCCGCCCTCGACCGCACGACCGGCGACACGCCGCACGGCGACCGGACCGGGCCGGCGGGTTCGGCCCCCGGCGGCGTCGGTGGGGACGATCGCCCGGTCGACGCCTACGAGGTCGCCGCGGCCGAATACGCCCTCGCCCGGCGCCGCCGCACCGCCGAGGTGCTCTCCGGACTCGGGGTCATCGTGCTCGACAGCCCACCCGACAAGCTCCCGCGCGACCTCTGCGACACCTACCTCGACCTCAAGGCGCGCGGCCTGCTCTGATCGGAACTCCTCGGCGCACGGCCCACGCCCGGCGTCGCGCCGGCCGAGACGCTCAGGCGCGCGAGGGTGCCTCCGCGACGACCGCCGCACCGGTGACGTCGCCGGTCGCGCCCCGTGCCGCCGCGCGGCGTCCGAGCACGAAGACGTAGACGAGGAAACCGATCTCGGCGGCCACGCCGATCCCGATCCGCGCCGCCGTCGACAGTCCCGACGGGGTGACGAACCCCTCGATGACGCCCGAGATCGCGAACACGACGACCAACCCGAGTGCGATCCCCACCGACGTGCGCGCCTCCGCGCCGAGGGAGGAGAACCGGCTGCGGGGGCCGGGATCGACCCACGACCAGAACAGCCGCAGGCCGACGCCGGCCGCGACGAACACGGCGGTCAGCTCCAGCAGGCCGTGCGGGGTGATGAGGCCGAAGAACAGTGCGCCCCGGCCGTGCTGGATCATCAGCGCCCCGGACAGGGCCAGGTTGAGCATGTTCTGGTGGAGCACCCACACCACCGGCGCACCGAAGATGCCGAACGCGATGGCCTGCGCCCCCACCCACGCGTTGTTGGTGAAGACCTGGAACGCGAAACTCGAGGCCGCGTACTCGCTGTAGTAGTTCTCGAAGTCGTGCTCCACCAGCCGGCGCACGCTCTCGTCGTCGACCATGGCGCTGGTGAAGTCGGGGTTCGCGAGGAACCACCAGCCCACGACCACCGCGTACAGCACGCTGAGGACGAGCGTGGCCACCCACCACCGGCTGCTGCGGTACAACGCCGCGGGAAAGGTGGTCGTGAAGAACGTGACGATCCCCCCGAGGGTCCCTCGACGCACCTCGACGGCGTACGCCTTCGTGCGGGCGCGGGTGACCAGCCACGACAGGTACGGCACGAGGTAGGGATCGGGGGTGGCCGAGCGCACGAGGGACAGGTGGGTCGTGGTGCGCTGGTAGAGGTCGAGGAGTTCGTCGGCCTCGGCCGTGGTCAGCCGCGAGCGCTTGCAGAGCGCCTCCAGCCGTGACCACGACGGACCGTGCACTGCGGTGAAGGCGTCGACGTCCACGCCTTCACTGTACGGGCGCGGGTGAGCCGGCGTGCACGCGCCGAGAGCGGCGCCCCCTACCCTGGTGGCATGCGCTCAGGGCTGCCCAAGGACGACCTCGTCACCGGTGAGGCGGTCGTCGTCGCCCTCCCCTTCGCCGGCCTGGCGATCCGCGCGCTGTCCGGTGCCGTCGACATGTTCGTGCACCTCCTGCTCACCGTGGGGCTCACCTTCGGCTTCGTCCGTGTGGCAGGCGGTCTGGACGACGCGCTGGTCACGTCGTTCTCGTTGCTCATCACCGTGTTCTGCCTCGTCGGCTTTCCCGTGATCTGCGAATCGCTCACCGGCCGGACCGTGGGCAAGAAGCTCACCGGCCTGCGCACCGTCCGCAACGACGGCGGCCCGGCCGACCCGCGGCGCATCGTCACCCGCCACCTCATCGGCGTCGTCGAGATCTGGCTCACCGGCGGCGTTCCGGCACTCATCACGGGGCTGCTCACCGAGCCCACCCGCCGCCTCGGCGACATCGCCGCCGGCACCTACGTCGCGCGCGACCGCGTGCGTCTGGAGTTGCCTCCGCCGCCGGAGATGCCCGCGCCCTTGCAGGCCTGGGCGCGGATCGCCGACCTCGGACGCATCCCCGACGAGCTCGCCATCCTCGTGCGGACGACGATGGCGCAGCAGGCCGACTTCACCGGCGCCTCCGGTGAGCGGATCGAGCAGATGCTCGCCTCCCGGGTCGCCGAACACGTCTCGCCGGATCCTCCCCGCGGCACGACGGCGCGGGCCTTCCTGCAGGCCGTGATGGCCGAGCGACGCCGGCGTGAGACGGACCGCCTCGAGGGTCAGCAGACCCGACGCCGCCGGCTCTTCGGCGGTGTCGCCGGCACCGATCGGCCCACCGCGCAGGTCAGCCCGTGAACGCCTCGCGCCGGGATCGCCGGGTCGCGAACGGCAGACAGGCGTAGACCCGGGCGCCGATGCTCACGGCCCGCTCGTCGACGACGATGTCGCCACGGTGCAGGTCGTAGGTGGTCCCCCCGGGAGTCCGCGTGCCGAGCCGCCCGAGCGCCCCCTGACGGCCCCGGACCAGCCACGCGAAGTCCTCACCGCCGAGGGACTGATCCGTCTCCCCCGCGCCCTCGGGGCCCAGGACGGCCACCGTCGCGGCCCGCAGCGCGTCGATCCCCCACTCGGTGTTGACCACCGGCGGGACCCCCGGGACGTGCCGCAACTCGGCCTCGACGCCGTAAGGGGCGACGACCGCGTCGACGAGTTCGGTGAGCAATGGACCGATCCCCTGCCAGGCGTCGGCGTCGAGCATGCGCAGCGTCCCCGTCACCTCACCCGAGTCGGGGATGACGTTGGGCACCCCACCCGCGTGCACGCCGCCCCACACGAGCAGGGCACCCGCACGCGGGTCCAGTCGACGCGACAGGGCTCCGGGCAGGTCGGTGATGACCTTGCCGAGGGCGAACGTGAGGTCCTCGGTGAGGAACGGGCGGGAGGTGTGGCCGCCGTGACCGGTGAGACGGACGGTCACCTGGTCGCCGGCCGCGGTGATCGGCCCGACGCGCAGACCGACCTCACCGACGTCGCGGCGGGGGTCGCAGTGCAGGGCGAACACGATGTCGAGGTCGTCCACGAGCCCCCGCTCGACGATGAGCCGCGCGCCGCCGGGCATCGACTCCTCGGCCGGCTGGAACAAGAGCCTGACCGCGATCTGATGGTGGACGAGGGCCTCCTCGTGGGAGGCCAGGGCCAACGCGGCGCCGAGCAGGGCCGTGGTGTGGACGTCGTGCCCGCAGGCGTGCGCCACGCCACGACGTCGTGACTCGAAGGGCAGACCGGTGCGCTCCAGGAGCGGCAGGGCGTCCAGATCGGCGCGCAGTCCCACCCGCACCACGGGGTCCTCGGAGCCGAGCTCGACGACCAGCCCCGTCTTGTCGAGCCGCGTGGCCTCGACCTCCGCACGCTCGAGCCGATCGAGCACGACCCGGGTGGTCCGGACCTCCTGCCAGGACAACTCGGGGCTCTCGTGGATGTCGCGCCGGATCGACACGAGCTCGGGTTCGAGCCCCTGAATCGTCCGGGCCAGACCGCTCGTCACCGCATCGAGGTTCACAATTGCCCGAGTTTACGCATCGCGGCGCCGACCTGCGGGACCGTCCGAGGGTCGACGTGTCAGAAGGGCGACACAGACTTGTCACGGACAGGCGAACGGCGGTGCTCTCCCGCAGGAGAGCACCGCCGTCGCGAGGCTTTCGGTCGGATCAGAACGCGTCGACCGGGACGTACTGGCCCCAGACGTCACGCAGCGCGTTGCTGACCTCGCCGCCGGTGGCGTGGGCCGCCAGCGCGTCCTTCATCGGGTAGAGGAGGTTGTCGCTGCCCTCGGCGGCCCGCTTGAGCTCGCCGAGCGCCTGGTCGACCTTGCCCTGGTCCCGACCGGCCCGCAGCTTGTCGAGGCTCTCGTGCTGGTCGGCCTCGATGGCCGGGTCGACGCGCAGCGGCTCGTACTTCTCCTCCTCGTCGATCTGGTACTTGTTCAGGCCGACGACGATGCGCTCACCGGAGTCGATCTTGAGCTGCTGCTCGTAGGCCGAGCGCTCGATCTCCTGCTTCTGGAAACCCTGCTCGATGGCCGAGGCCGCGCCGCCCTTGTCGTCGACCGCCTGGATGAGCTGGAGGATCTCCTCCTCGAGGTCGTTGGTCAGCGACTCGACGACGTAGCTGCCCGCGAACGGGTCGACGGTCTTGCAGACGTCGGTCTCGTACGCGATGACCTGCTGGGTACGCAGCGCCAGCCGGGCCGCCTTCTGCGTGGGCAGGGCGATGGCCTCGTCGAAGGAGTTGGTGTGCAGCGACTGCGTGCCACCGAGCACCGCGGCCAGACCCTGCAGGGAGACGCGGATGAGGTTGACCTCGGGCTGCTGCGCCGTGAGCTGCACGCCCGCGGTCTGGGTGTGGAAGCGCAGCATCTGCGACTTCGGGTTCGTCGCCCCGAACTCCTCCTTCATGATGCGCGCCCAGATGCGACGGGCCGCACGGAACTTCGCGACCTCCTCGAGCAGGGTCGTGCGGGCCACGAAGAAGAACGAGAGCCGCGGCGCGAAGGTGTCGACGTCGAGACCCGCGGCCTGCGCGGCCTTGACGTACTCCTTGGCGTTGGCCAGCGTGAACGCGACCTCCTGCGCAGGCGTCGCCCCCGCCTCGGCCATGTGGTAGCCGGAGATCGAGATGGTGTTCCAGCGCGGCATCTCCTTGCTGCAGTAGCCGAAGATGTCGCTGATGAGCCGCAGGGACTCCTTGGGCGGGTAGATGTAGGTGCCGCGGGCGATGTACTCCTTGAGCACGTCGTTCTGGATGGTGCCCGCGAGCTTGGTGGAGTCGACGCCCTGCTCGGCCGCGACGAGCTGGTACATGAGCAGCAGCGTGGAGGCGGGGGCGTTGATCGTCATCGACGTCGAGATCTCACCGAGCGGCAGACCGTCGAACAGGACCCGCATGTCGTCGATCGAGTCGACCGCCACACCCACCTTGCCGACCTCGCCGGCGGCCAGCGGGGCGTCGGAGTCGTAGCCCATCTGCGTCGGCAGGTCGAACGCGACGGACAGACCGCCGGTGCCCGCGGCGACGAGCTGCTTGTACCGCTCGTTGGACTCCTTGGCGGTGCCGAACCCAGCGTACTGCCGCATCGTCCACGGACGTCCGGTGTACATCGTGGGATAGACGCCGCGCGTGAAGGGATAGGAGCCGGGCTCCCCCAGCCGGGCCTGGGCGTCGAAACCGCTCAGGTCGGCGGCCGAGTAGACCGATCGCATCTCCAGGTCGGACTCAGTACGTGCCGTGGATTCACCCATGGCCACCAGGGTAGTCGCGCGCCATGCCCTCATGGGGGGCGAAAGCCTCGCGAGGACCTAGGTCCTCCGAGGATCTCGGGCCGCGAACGGTGCCGTCTCGGCCTCCGGTCCGGACGCTCCCGACCTCGCCCTCGGCGCCGACCAGCGCCGATCCGCCCGGGTCAGCGCGAGCCGGCGCCGGTCACCCCGGGATCAGGTGAGGTCGGTGCGGCCCTCCGCCTTGAGGCGGTCCACGACCTTCTTGACGTGCTGGGCGCGGCCGCGGGTGGTGACGAGCAGCGCGTCCGGGGTGTCGACGACGACGATGTCCTCCACGCCCACGACCGACACCAGACGGTCGCTGCGGGACGCGACGATGCCGGTGGAGTCGATGCCGAGCACGTCGGCGGGCCCCACGGTGTAGAGGTCGGAGGCGGCGGCGTCCGCGTCGTCATCGCGCGCGGCGACCGCGAGCAGGCCTGCGAGCGAATGGAAGTCGCCGATGTCGTCCCACGGGACGTCGCACCGGACGACGGCGACCCGGCCCTCGTCGGCCGCGGGTTCGGCCACCGCGTGGTCGATGGCGATCTTCTCCAGCGCGTCCCATTCCTGCTCGAGGCGCTCCGGCTCGGCCGCGATGCGGCGCAGACCGGCGGCGAGGTCGGGGTGCCACTGTGCCAACAGGTCGAGCAGCACGCGGGCCTTGACCACGAACATGCCCGCGTTCCACCGGAACTCGCCGGTGCCGACGTAGCGTCGGGCGGTCACGGCGTCGGGCTTCTCGACGAACTGCACGACGGACCGGGCGTGCGGGGCGTCGTCGTACTCCAGGGAGGCACCCTCGTGGATGTAGCCGAATCCGGTCGCCGGGTAGGTCGGGCGGATGCCGAGCGTGACGACGTAGTCGTGGCGCGCGACGGCGACGGCCTCGCTGACCATCGCGCGGAAGGTCTCGGGGTCGCCGACGACGTGGTCGGCGGCGAAGGAGCCGATGATCGCCTCGGGGTTGTGGCGTTCGATGACGGCCGCGGCCCACCCGATGGCGGCCATGGAGTCACGCGGGGACGGCTCCGCGAGGATGCGGTCGCTCGGGACCTCGGGGAGCTGCGCGGCGACGGCCTCGGCGTGGCGGCGTCCGGTGACGACGAGGAGCCGCTCGCCGGCCAGCGGGGTGAGCCGGTCGACGGTGGCCTGGATGAGGGTGCGGCCCGATCCGAGCAGGTCGTGCAGGAACTTCGGCGAGCCCGCCCGCGACAGAGGCCACAGCCTCGTGCCCGCCCCACCGGCGGGGATGACGCACCAGAAGTCGTCCCGTGTGTTGGTCATGACGTCCACGGTAATGGACCCCCGGACCGGTCCGGTGCGCGCCGGATGCGCCGGGCTCAGCAGGGGCACGGACACGCGCGCGGACGTCGGTGGCCGCTCGTCTCGCACGCGTCGGTGACTCCACATGAACGCCAGGGGGATCCACCCCGAGGACGAGGTGAATGGCGCCCCCGTCCGGACGTCTGCGCTTCACCCGACACACAGGTCGGCGTCGTCGCCCGGATGCCGGTGGTCGAGACCCTGGCCTCGTGCGTATCGCGATCGTCACGGAATCCTTCCTCCCCTCGCTCAACGGTGTGACGACGAGCGTGTGCCGGGTGCTGGACTGCCTGCGTGCTCGTGGTCACGAGGCCGTGGTCGTGGCGCCCGCCCCGGCGCCGCGGGAGTACAACGGTTTTCCGGTGCAGGCGATCACGCGCGTGCCGGTGCGACAGTTCCAGGTGGGGCTCCCCACCCCGGAGATCGAGTCGATGCTGTCCGCCTTCTCCCCCGACGTCGTCCACGTGGCCTCCCCGTTCTTCCTCGGGGCGCGCGGGCTGGTCGCCGCGCGCAACCTCGACATCCCCGTCCTCGCGATCTACCAGACCGACATGGCCGCCTACGTCCTCCAGCACGGCGGCGCGGCCGGGCGTCCCGCGGCCCGCGCCACGTGGCGCTACCTGCGCTGGGTCCACTCCCTCGCCGACCTCAACCTCGCGCCCTCCTCGGCGGCGCTGACCGACCTGCGGCGCAACGGCATCACCCGCACGGGCCTGTGGGGCCGTGGCGTGGACACCGCCCTGTTCCACCCCGGATGGCGCGACGACGCCGGCTGCCGCGCCCTGCGCCGCACGCTGGCGCCCCGGGGCGAGACGATCGTCGGCTACGTCGGCCGCCTCGCCCCCGAGAAGGAGGTCGACCGCCTGACGCCGCTGGTGGACCTGCCCGGCGTCAAGGTCGCCGTCACCGGTGACGGTCCCTCCCGCCAGGCCCTGCAGGCGCTCCTGCCCGGCGCGACCTTCCTCGGCCGCCGTGAGGGCGACGACCTCGCCCGCGCCTACGCCGTCTGCGACGTGTTCGTCCACACCGGCACGCACGAGACCTTCGGCCAGACCCTCCAGGAGGCCGCGGCCACCGGGCTTCCCGTCGTCGCCCCACGCCGTGGCGGTCCGATCGACCTCGTCGACCACGGACGCACAGGACTCCTCTTCGATCCAGACGACCCGACCGACCTCACCCGCCACGTCGCCTCGCTCACCACCGCCGAGGACGCCTGGGAACGCCGCGCCGTCATGGGCGAGGAGGCGTGTGTCCGCGTGCAGGGCCGCTCCTGGCAGAGCCTGGTCGACGGCCTCATCGCCCACTACGCCGACCTCACGCGCCTCGGCACCGCGGCCTGAATCTTCCCGGATGATGCCCTGACCTGCACCTCTCCGGTATCGTCGAACGAGGGGAATCGTCAACGGTACGGGGAGGGTTCGTGACACTGCGTCGACGGTGCGCCTCGGCGGCGCTCGCCTTCGGGCTGCTCGCCGGCGCCGGCAGCGCTGCTGCCGCGCCTGCCACCACGCCCACCGGCATGCCCGCCATGCCTGCCGCAACCCCCACACCGCCCCCCACGCCCACCACGACACCGCCGATGCCGCAGCCGACCTCGACGATCGGTGGGGCCGGACTCCTGCGCCCGGGCATCCTCTACGACCGCCCCGCCGGGGTGCCGCGCCCGCCCGAACTGCAGGCCGGGGCCTACCTCGTGGCCGACGCGGACGACGGCCGGGTCATCCTCGCCAAGAACGCACACCTGCAGTCACGCCCGGCGAGCACCCTCAAGACCCTCACCGCCCTCACCCTCGCCTCCAAGCTGCCCCGGACCCAGATCGTGGCGGCCACCCCGGAGGACGCAGCCATCGACGGCAGCAAGGTCGGCCTCTGGCCCGGTGAGGAGTACACCGTCGAGCAGTTGATGCTGGGGTTGCTGCTCACCTCGGGCAACGACGCGGCCAACGCCCTCGCCCGCGCCAACGGCGGGATGGCGCCCACGGCCCGTGAGATGACCGAGCACGCGCACGGCATGGGCGCGCTCGACACCTTCGCCAAGAACACGAGCGGTCTCGACGCGACGGGCCAACTCACCTCCGTCTACGACCTGGCGCTGCTCGGCCGCGCCGCCATCGAGGACCCGGTCGTCGGCCGCTACCTCACGGTCAAGACGGCGGAGTTCCCCGGCAAGCGCACCGATGGCCCGGGCAGTCGCCGCGAGCGGTACCAGATCAACAGCCACAACAAGCTGCTGTGGAACTACGACGGCACCATCGGGGTCAAGAACGGGTACACGCAGGCCGCCCGTCAGACGTACATCGGGGCGGTCCGCCGGGGCGATGCGACGTACGCCATCACCTATCTCGGCGGCACGGCCGGCGGCTGGCGGGACACCGCCGCGCTGCTCGACTGGGCCTTCGCCTACGGCGACAAGGTCAAGCCCGTCGGCGAGCTCGTCGACGCGGACACCTTCGACCCCGAGCAGACCCCACCGGTCGCGCCCGTCGAGCCGGAGGCCACCGCCGACGCCTCGGCCTCCACGGCGCCCGCGTTCGGGGGATCCAGTTGTCGCCCACCATCGGTCAGGGCCGGCTGGCCCTCCTGGCCGGCGGAGCCGCGGCGCTCCTGGCCGCCGCCGCGTTCACGTGGAGCAGACTGCGGCGACGGTGAGGCGAGTCAGCTTGTCGCCAGGGGGAACTCCCGGACCGGCTCCCAGTCCTCGGTGCCGCTGGGGTCGGCGTACAGCACGAACCTGTCGACGGTGAACGTCTCGTCGACCGACTCCATCGCCGCCCGCGCCTGATCCAGGCCCGCCTGAGGGATGTCGTGGGCGAGCGTGACGTGCGGGTGGTAGGGGAATCTCAGGTCGACCTGCAGCGGTCCGCCGCGCAGGCGTTCCTGCAGGCGGTCGCAGGAATCGCGGCCGTCGGCCAGGGGCAGGAAGACGACATCCGTGACCGGCTGGAACGTGTCGGTGCCCAGCAGACGGATCGAGAAGGGCGCCTCCCCCGCCGCCACGGCCCGCAGATGCTCGACGACGCTCGGCAGCTCGGTCGCCGCCACGGTCGTCGGCGGGATCAACGTGACGTGCGTCGGCACGGCGACCACGTCCTCACTGAGCGACGTGCGCAGGGCACGCACCCGCCCGGACAGCGGCTCCGGCACGAGGATGAGCACCCCGAGCACGACCTCGGCGGGCTCCGACTGCGGCGCCGGCTGCGTCACCGACGCCGCGGTCGACAGGGTCGACATGGTCTCGGCCTTCAGGACGGCGCGAGCAGGCCGACCCGGTCGTACACACGGGCCAGGGTGGCGGACGCGATCGGACGCACGCGCTCGGCCCCGTCCGCGAGGATCCGGTCGAGCTCGGCCGGGTCGTCGAGCAGTTGCATCGCGCGCTCGCGGATCGGGCCCAGGACACCGACGACCACCTCGGCCAGGTCCTTCTTGAGGTCGCCGTACCCCTTGCCCTCGTAGTCCGTCTCGAGCTGCGCGATCGTGCGGCCGTCGAGGGCGCTGTAGATCGACAGCAGGTTGGAGATGCCGGGCTTCTCGGCCTCGTCGTACCGGATCTCGCGCTCGAGATCGGTGACCGCCGACCGGATCCGCTTGGCGGTCTGCTTGGGGTCGGCCAGCAGGTCGATGGACCCCGCGGGCGAGGTCTTGCTCATCTTGGCCGTGGGCTCCTGGAGGTCCTGGATCTTGGCGGTGGCCTGCAGGATGTGCGGCTCGGGCACGACGAAGGTCTCGCCGTAGCGCCCGTTGAACCGCTGCGCGAGGTTGCGCGACAGCTCCAGGTGCTGACGCTGGTCCTCACCGACGGGCACGCGCGCCGCGTCGTACAGGAGGATGTCGGCCGCCATGAGGATCGGGTAGGTGAACAGGCCGACGTTGGTGCCCTCGGAGCCGCGCTTGCTCGACTTGTCCTTGAACTGCGTCATGCGGCCCGCCTCACCGAAACCGGTGATGCACGACAGGACCCAGGTGAGCTCGGCGTGCTCGGCGACGTGGCTCTGCACGAAGATCGCCGACTTGGCGGGGTCGACACCGGCGGCGATGTACTGGGCGGCCGTGGCCCTCGTGCGGGTGCGCAGCACACCCGGGTCCACGTCGACCGTGAGCGAGTGCAGGTCGACGACGCTGTAGATCGCCTCGAACTCCTCCTGCATCGACACCCAGTTGACCAACGCCCCGAGATAGTTCCCGATGTGCAGGGAGTCCTGGGTCGGTTGCATGCCGGAGAACAGACGCGGACGCGTCGGGGTGGGGCTGGTCATGGGGCCATTGTGGCAGGCCCCCGACGTCACATCATCCGGTGGTCGGCGCGGGTGCGGGCTCGCCGATCGTCACGTCCACCGTGACTCCCTCGTCGTCGGCACGGGTGACCGTCAGCCGCAGCACACCGGAGGCCGACGTGAATCTGCCACCCACCCGCAGGGCGCGGTCGTAGCGCCACCCGCCGGGTGAGGCGTCCAGCTCCACGCTCCCGTTCTTCGGGTCCTCGCGCAGGACACGCAGACCCGTGGACGGCCGCCACTCACCCGTGGCGATGGCCTTGTCCCGCCCCTGAGCGGTGCGGTACTCCGCGTAGTACACCGGCTCCCCCGGCACCTCGATCCGCAGGACACGCTGCCCTTGTCCGATGCGCGAGATCGGCAGCAGCCGGATCCCCGAGGTCGAGGCCCGCACGGTGCGGACGCCCTCGGGGTCGGCGCCGAGGTGATGGATGCCGACCGCGTTGAGGTGTCCTCCCCGAACCCCTCGCCGGAGTACCCCATGACGTCGTAGAGGTCGTCGTAGTCGCGCGCGGCGCAGCCGGCGGCCCAGTCGCGCTCGTCCCAGCGGCCGTCCTGAGCGCCCTCGCACTCCAGCGCGGCGGCGTGGCCCAGCCCGAGGTTGTGCCCGAGTTCGTGGGCCAGCAGCTCAGGCCGCAGGTCGGTGACGTAGGTCGACCCCCGGCGTCACGCACGCCGATCGAGCCGAAGCCGAAGTCGCACCCGCTGCCCTCCTCTCCCGCGGCACGTGGCGCGACGACGACCAGGTGGGTGCCCCGCTCGGCCGCGTCGGGGACGAGTTCGAGAGCCCGGGCCCACAGCGCGGGGACGTCCTCGCAGCCCAGCTCGGTGGTGACCCAGTCCGAGATGGACATGGCCCGGAACGACACCGCACCGCGGGTCTGCTCGGCCCAGTAGGCCGATGCGCCCTCGACCGCGGCGCGCACGCGATCGGTGTCCATCTGCGGGTCCGGCCGGAATCCCGCCGGAACCATGCGGACGACGTGAACGTCCCGCGGCGGCTGCTGCGAGGCCGAGGTCGACGTCGGAGCCGACTGCGCGGCGCCGACACGCAGTTGCGTGACGACCTCGCCGGCATCGGCCGCGGCACCCGTCACCGGGGCGACCGCGTCGCCACCACCGGGCGCGCTACCGGCGAACGCCGTGAACGCCACCACCACCGACGCGAGCATCACCCCGAGGTGCAGTGGCCGCCGAAGCAGCCCGGTACGGACACGGGCGGGCACGAGGCTCTCGCTCTCCTGGGGAGTGATCCCACGGATGCCCGCCGGCGCAGACACCGGCCTGCGCACCGGACGCAGGCACGGTCCTCATCGGCCGAAGCGCTTGATCGTGTAGTGAATTGGATTACCAGGACCAGTTGATCCGCGCCTCACCCGGACCGAAGTCCTGAAGGTGCAGTTCGAGGGAGCTCCCCGTGATCACCAACGGCACGCGCGTCGTGACGCCCTTGACCTCGGTGACCGCCGCGGCGCTCATCGGCAGACGGGCGGGCGAGAAGTGGATCGTGAAGTGCACCAACCGGGTCCGGGTGGTCACACATCTGCCCCAGCACTCCATGGGGGCGGCTCCGTCGCCGTGGGTGACGGAGACATCGGTCGTCCACGACTCACCGGTCCCCAGCGCCCGGGGCAGGAGGATCTCGGCCAGCACCGCGCCGTCGGTCCGCCTCTCGCGCCCGAGCACGCAGTTGTCGCCGGCCGTGATCCGGACCCCCGCCAGGCCGTCGTCCTGCCAGATCGCCACGGGGTACCGGTCGATCCCGGCGCGCTGGGCCACCGCGGTCTCCCGGAGCCGGTAGGTCGAGGGTCGGCCCGCGGCATCGAGGACGACGCTGTCATGCACGCTGGTGCGCACGAGCCCGTCGTCCCAGGACAGGCCGAGTGAGGCCACCAACGCTTCCTCGCCGGGCGCCCCGGGGCCCTCCGGCCGGATTCGTTCGACCAACGACCCCGTGAGTTCGCCGGGTGTGACATCGAGGATCTCCTCCAGGGCCTCGACCGCGGCCAGTGATCGCAGTCGGGTGGGGCGGGACAACCCCCGCCGCCAGTAACTCAACGTCGCCACCGACAGGTCGTGGCCCCGCAGACGCAGGTGGTAGCGGATGCGTCCGAGTGACAGGCCACGACGGTCCATGGCCTCGCTCAGGAGCGTCTCGAACGCTGCGGTCCCGCTGGTCATTGGGTCACTGTAGAACCGGTTGCTCGCCGCGTGATCGATCTACGGCGCCGCAGGTGGGAGGCGAGGGCTCCGGCTCGTGGCGGCGCGTCGCGAGCTCACCAGGTCCAGGACAGGTGGAAACGACCCGGCGGGCGGTCGGTGAAGTGGGCCTGGATCGTGCGGTGCACCGGCACGGCGAACTCCTCGCGCACCCCGTCGATCACGGCTGCGGCGGTGGCCGAGGTCGGCACCGTCTCGGGGTCGAACTGGATCTCCATCACCACCTCCCGGGAGGGGTGACGACCCGACGCCACACGTACGTCTTGGGTGTCTGCGGCCCGACGAACGACAGCCGATGCTCCACGAGCATCGTCTCTTCCTGGCGCAGCGGGCGCTCCAGGAGCATCTCCACGGCGATGCCGCGGTGCTCGCGGAACTCCCTCACGCGCCCCACCCGGCAGTTGGTCAACGCCGTGACCACCGGGTAGATCGAGGGGTCGTCGGTCTCCATCCACACCGGGAACCGGTCGAAACCGTCACGACGTGCCTGCAGGAGCAGCCGCACCTCGTGCATCGTCTCCATGCGGTTGCGGTCCAGGCGGATCCGGTCGTGGATGCTCACCCAGGTGGCGCCGGAGTAGTCCAGATCGAGCTGCTCGACGGCCTGGCCGATGTGATGGGGCCGGACCGAGGTGTCCGGCAGCTGCGCCTGGTCGTAGAACTCCTCGTCGCGGGTCTGCCTACGCCGGGAGGTGGGCAGCCGGCTCGCCAGGAAGCCGCGGGGCAGTTCCAGACACTCCTCCAGCGGACCGATGGCGGCCAGGGAGGTGGCGCGTTCGGGGCGGCTGCGGCCCGACTGCCAGTAGCTCAGCGTGGCGACGCTGACCGTGACCCCCTTGCGCGCCAGCGCCCGTCGCAACTGATCCAGGCTGATCCCCCGCGCCGCGATCGCCCCTCGGAGCACGACGGCGAAACCGTCCTGAGTCTGCGATCCTCCATCATCGGTGGTCATGTGCTCCGCTCTCTCGTAGGCACGCAGGATGTCGGCCGGGAGCCCGATCCCCTTGCATCCTGCCCGACTCTGACCGGTTCACCCCCGCATCCCTGACAATGTCGCGCGATTCGTCAGAGTTATTCGCGTCGCGGACGCCTCGGGGGCACGATCGTCCACGGGCGCAACGCGTTCGGCCCGCCGGCAGGAGCCGACGGGCCGAACGAGTGGGGTCGAGCGACCCCGGGGAGAATCCGGAACTCAGCGAAGCGCGTCGATGATCCCGTTCATGGTGGCGCTGGGACGCATCGCCGCCGAGGCCTTCTCCGGGTCGGGACGGAAGTACCCGCCGAGGTCGACCGGGTGCCCCTGCGCGCCGATGAGCTCGGCGTTGATCTGCTCCTCGTTGTCGGCCAACTGCGAGGCCACCGTGGAGAACCGCTCCTTGAGCGCGGCGTCCTCGTCCTGGGCCGCGAGCGCCTGCGCCCAGTACAGGGCCAGGTAGTAGTGGCTGCCGCGGTTGTCGATCTGGCCGAGCTTGCGGGCCGGAGACTTGTTCTCGTCGAGGAACCGGCCGATGGCGGCGTCCAGCGTCTCGCCGAGCACCTTGGCCTTGTCGTTGCCCGTCGTCTGCGCGATGTGCTCGAAGCAGGCGCCGAGGGCCGAGAACTCGCCCAGGGAGTCCCACCGCAGGTAGTTCTCCGCCGTGAACTGCTGCACGTGCTTGGGGGCCGAGCCACCGGCACCGGTCTCGAAGAGGCCACCGCCGTTGAGCAGCGGCACGACCGACAGCATCTTGGCGCTGGTGCCCAGCTCGAGGATCGGGAAGAGGTCGGTGAGGTAGTCGCGCAGCACGTTGCCGGTGACCGAGATCGCGTCCTCGCCGCGGCGGATCCGCTCGAGGCAGTAGGTGATCGCGTCGACCGGACGCTTGATGACGTACTCGATCTCGTCGCCGCCGGCCTCGGGCAGGTAGGCCTTGACCTTGTCGATGACGTGCGAGTCGTGCGCCCGGTTCTCGTCGAGGAAGAACACCGCCGGGGCGCCCGTGGCCTTCGCGCGGGTGACGGCCAGCTCGACCCAGTTGCGCACCGGGATGTCGCGCACCCGGCTCATCCGCCAGATGTCGCCCTCGTGGACCTCGTGGTCGAAGAGCTTGGCGCCGTGTTGGTCGGTGACGGTGACCGTGCCGTTGCCGGTCATGACGAACGTCGTGGGGTGCGAGCCGTACTCCTCGGCCTTCTGGGCCATGAGGCCGACGTTGGGCACCGAACCGATCGTGGCCGGGTCGAGGCGGCCGTTCTTGCGGCAGTCCTCGAACACGGCCTGGTACATCGGGCCGTAGGAGCGGTCCGGAACCATCGCGAGCGTCTGCTGACGGTCGCCGTCGGCGTTCCACATCTCACCGGAGTCGCGCACGACGACGGGCATCGAGGCGTCGATGATGATGTCGTTCGGGGCGTGCAGGTTGGTGATGCCCTTGTCGGAGTCGACCATCGCGAGGCGCGGACGGGACTCGTACTGGCGCTGGATCGCCGCCTCGATCTCGGCCTTCTTCTCGGGGCCGAGCTTGTCGAGCTTGCTGTACAGGTCGCCCAGGCCGAGGTTGGGGTCGACACCCGCCGACTCCAGGTCGGCGCCGTACTTCTCGAAGACGTCGGAGAAGTAGGCGACGACGCCGTGCCCGAACAGCACCGGGTCGGACACCTTCATCATCGTGGCCTTGAGGTGCAGCGACAGCAACAGGTCGTCGGCCTTGGCCGCCTCGATCTGGTCGCGGTAGAACGACTGCAGCGCAGAGACGTTCATGACCGTGCCGTCGACGATCTCGCCCTCGAGCACCGAGATGCCGTCCTTGAGGACGGTGCTCGTGCCGTCGGTGCCCGTGAAGGTGATCGTCAGGTCGGAGTCCTCGCGCGCGACGACCGACTTCTCGTTGCCGTAGAAGTCGCCGCCGGCCATGCTCTCGACCCGCGCCTTGTTGTCCGAGCTCCACTCACCCAGGCGGTGGGGGTTCTTCTGCGCGAAGGCCTTGACCGACTGCGGGGCACGCCGATCGGAGTTGCCTTCACGCAGCACGGGGTTGACCGCCGAGCCGAGCACCTTGGCGTAGGCGGCGCGGACCTTCTCGTCCTCCTCCGACGTCGCCTTCTCGGGGTAGTCGGGGATGTCGTACCCCTTCTGCTGCAACTCCGCGATGGCCGCCTTGAGCTGCGGCACCGAGGCGCTGATGTTCGGCAGCTTGATGATGGCCGCCTCGGGGCTCTGGGTCAGCTCGCCGAGCTTGGCCAGGTTGTCCTCGATGCGCTGGTCGGAGCCCAGCCGGTCGGGGAACTGCGCGAGGATGCGACCCGACAGCGAGATGTCGCTGGTCTCGACGTCCACACCGGTGCCGCGCGTGAACGCCTCGACGATCGGCAGGAACGAGTAGGAGGCGAGCGCCGGAGCCTCGTCGATCTGGGTCCAGATGATCTTCTGTGTCGCCACGGGTGGCAGCTCCTTCGTCGAACGGTGTGAACCTGGTGTCGGACGGTGTGAGACCTCTCCCGACCACCCGGATCCACCGGGAGCCGGGCGAGAGAATCGTCTCTCCCGACCCTACCCGGCGCCCCGCTCGCGCGACGTCGGATGGGCCGCGGGCGCGGCCTGCCGGCGGCCTGCGGACCCCGTTCGGAGTGGGGTGCGGGTCGCACGAGCTCCGGTGGTGCGCCAGGATGGCCCCATGGCCGGCAACGCTTACCCCCACATCGTGTTCGCCAAGAGCTCCGAGACGCTGCCGCAGCAGGCGCTCGCCGACATCCTCGTCGGACTGTTCCCCGAGGCACGGGTCGAACAGGGCGAGATCAAGGCGGAACTCACACTCGAGGACTACACGTACACCTTCTGGTACGACGACGACGCCGACGGGTTGGGCGACCGCTACGCCGACTACGCCTCCCCGCTGCGTCGCAAGCGCGTCACCCGGTGCACGACGATGATCGACGCCTCCGGGCAGGAGGACCCCACCGGCGTCCGCGAGCGCGACGTCGCCCGCATCATGGCGGCCCTGTCCGAACGTGACGGCGTGTACGTGTTCTCCGAGCAGACCAAACGGTTCGTCGGCATGGAGTACGAGGACTCCCCCGGCGTGGTGCACAACACCGAGCCGGAGGCCGACCTGCGCTCCGACGCCTCCTACCCCGCCCACGCCGAGACGGGTGCGCGCGAGGTGGCGCTGGGCTCGGAGGAGACCTCGGGCGACTTCCCGCACACCGAGGAACGACCCGTCGATCGTCCGATGCACGAGCACGCACCGGCGGCGTCCCACGACGGCCGCGACGCCCCCGACACCCACGACGAGGCGCGTCCCGAGGTCGTCGTCCCGACCTCCACGGCCGCGGCCGCCGATCCCGCGACGAGCCCGCCGCTGTTGGCCGTCCCGGTCGAGGGCGCCGAGGAGTCCCGCGAGACCGGCGGCGCGACCTCGGCCCGCACCACCGACGACCGCGAGATGACTCCCGTGGACCGCCCGGTGGACCGCCCCACGGAGCAGGCGACTCCGCAGCCCGACCGCCCTGCGGCGGAGCACCGCCCCTCCGCCGAGCCCCGGCCCGAGCCGGTGGCCCCGGCCCCGGCCGCGGACGGCCGACCCGTCGAGCCGGCCCGACCCGAGGACGCCCGGCCGAGCGAGAGCCGGCCCGAGGAGGACAAGCCGGGCCTGTTCAAGCGCCTCTTCGGCCGCAAGCGCTGAGGACGCGCCGAACACCCCTTCCGATCACCTGCAGCCCTGATCCACCGACGCGGTGGATCAGGGCTGCCGGTGCCTGGGGGTGGCTGCGCGACGTCGGGGAGCGGTCGCGCTACCGTCGTCCACGGATGGCGATCGAGCCCTCCCCAATCCCGAATACCTCTCAGAAGCAAGGATCGTCGTGAACACACCAGCTCTCGCACACCGGTTGAGCGCGGAGGCGCTGGGCACGTTCTGGCTCGTCTTCGGCGGCTGCGGCAGCGCGATCTTCGCTGCTCACGTCATGCACGCCGACGACCCCGTCAACATGGGCATCGGCTTCATGGGCGTGGCCCTGGCCTTCGGCCTCACGGTGCTGACCATGGCGTACGCCGTCGGACACGTCTCGGGCGGACACTTCAACCCCGCCGTCACCATCGGTTGCGCGGTCGCCAAGCGCTTCAAGTGGAAGGACGTCCCCGCCTACGTCATCACCCAGGTCGTCGCCGGACTCCTCGCGGGCGCCGCCCTCTTCGCCATCGCCAGCGGCAGGGAGGGATTCACCGCCACCGGCAACATGGCCGCCAACGGCTACGGCGCGGGGTCGCCCGCCGGGTACGGCCTCATGGCCGCGTTCCTCGCGGAGGTCATCCTCACCGCGTTCTTCCTCATCGTCATCCTCGGCACCACCGACTCCCGCGCCCCCGTCGGCTTCGCGCCGCTGGCCATCGGTCTTTCGCTGACCCTCATCCACCTCATCTCCATCCCGATCACCAACACCTCCGTCAACCCGGCGCGCTCGACCGCCGTCGCGTTCTTCAACGGCGACGGAGCCCCCATGCAGCTGTGGCTGTTCTGGGTGGCGCCGATCATCGGTGCGGCCATCGCCGGCTTCGCCTACGCCGCGCTCACCGGCGAGCACCGGGAGGGCATCGACATCGAGGGCGAACGCATCTGACCCCTCTCCCCGAGCTCGACAACCGCCTCGTCCCGACCCGGACCGCCCCCACGTGGAGGCGTTCCGAGCGGGTGCGGGGCGGTTCGCGTTCCAGGGTGGCGTGATGCACAAGACTCTCCGGCTCGGCGACTGTCGCCCTTTGATAGCGTCGAAAACACATCTGTTCCCTGTTGGAAGGGTCGTCACGTGAGCAACTCCCCCGTCAAGGTCGCCGTCACCGGTGCCGCCGGTCAGATCGGCTACAGCCTCCTCTTCCGCATCGCCAGCGGTGCACTGCTCGGCCCGGACACCCCGGTCCAGCTCCGGCTGCTCGAGATCGAGCCGGCGCTCAAGGCGCTCGAAGGCGTCGTCATGGAGCTCGACGACTGCGCCTTCCCCACGCTCGCGGGTGTCGAGATCGGCTCCGACCCGAACGTCATCTTCGACGGCGCCAACCTGGCCCTGCTCGTCGGCGCCCGCCCCCGCACCAAGGGCATGGAGCGCGGCGACCTGCTCTCGGCCAACGGGGCGATCTTCACCGGCCAGGGCAAGGCCCTCAACGACCACGCCGCCGACGACATCCGCATCGGCGTGACCGGCAACCCGGCCAACACCAACGCGCTCATCGCCATGAGCAACGCCCCCGACATCCCCCGTGAGCGCTTCTCCGCCCTCACCCGCCTCGACCACAACCGGGCGATCTCCCAGCTGGCCACCAAGCTCGGCGTGCCGGTCACCGAGATCACCAAGATGACGATCTGGGGCAACCACTCCGCCACGCAGTACCCCGACCTGTTCCACGCCGAGGTCGGTGGCCGTAACGCCGCCGAGGCCGTGGGCGACCAGGAGTGGCTGGAGAACACGTTCATCCCGACCGTCGCCAAGCGCGGCGCCGCCATCATCGAGGCCCGCGGTGCCAGCTCGGCGGCCTCGGCCGCGAGCGCCACGATCGACGCCGCCCGCGACTGGCTGAAGGGCTCGGCCCAGGGTGACTGGATCTCCATGGCCGTGGCCTCGGACGGCTCCTACGACGTGCCGGAAGGCCTCATCAGCTCCTTCCCCGTCACCACCAAGAACGGTGAGTGGGAGATCGTCCAGGGTCTGGAGATCGACGACTTCTCGCGCGGCAAGATCGACGCCTCGGTCAAGGAGCTCCAGGAGGAGCGCGACGCGGTCAAGGACCTCGGCCTGATCTGATCCCGGCACGGATCGTCGGACGCACGATCCACGCCCCCGGACGCAGGGCCTCTCCCCGATCGGGAGGGGCCCTGCGTCGTCGACGGCCTCGATCCCGGTGGGGCGGATAGCCTGCCCAGAGGTTCACCGTCGGCCTTCGGAAAGGGAGTGCGCACGTGAGCTCCGACGATCTGCCCGGCTGGCGGATCGCCGAGTTGTCCGCGCGGGTCGTCCTGCCCGCGCACGGTCCGATCCTGGTCGATCCCCAGCGCGCCGTCGCCAAAGCCCTGACCCGCGCCCAGCGCCTCGTCGACGACCCCGACGGCGCGCTCTGGTACGGCGCGCGACGGATCCTCGCCTACGCGTTGATGATCCGCGGGGGCATCCCGTCCGCGGAGATCGAGCAGTACCTCATCGACCGTGCCTGGCTCACCGACGCCGCGAGGCTGCTCCGCCGCGACGCCGAGGAGTTCGCGCAGGAACTCCTCTCAGGCATGGAGTCCGCCGGGGCGATCGTGCAGCGCGACGGCCGCCTGCACGCCGCGGCCCCGCACACCGAGGTCGACCCGGCCACGATGCGCCACCCCTACCCACGGGAATGGCCCGAGGTTCAGGTCGCCTCGCGCAGATGAACGAGCACGGCGGCGAGGACCACGGCCACCGCCATGAGTCCGTGCAGCAGGACATCGATCCGACGGCCCCGGATGTGCAGACCCCCCGCCTTGTCCGCCGGAAGCACCGCCCGCAGAACCGCCGCCACCGCGAACCCCGCGGCCATGACCAGCCCACCGGCGAGGATGCCGCCGCCGACGGCGAAGACCACCAGACCGCCGAGGACCAGCACCGCCCAGGCCCACCACCCCACGCCCAGCCGGACCAGGGGCCGGGCGGTGGACGCCGCGGGTGGGGAGGAGGTGCTGCTCATCGCGGAACTCAGCCCTGAACCTGACGCTCGGCCGTCTCGACGACATTCTGCAGGAGCATCGCCCGCGTCATCGGCCCGACCCCGCCGGGGTTGGGCGTGAGCCAGCCCGCCACCTCGGCGACGTCGCGGGAGACGTCACCGGCGACCTTGCCGTCGCGGCGGGAGACGCCCACGTCGAGCACGGCCGCGCCGGGCTTGACCATGTCCTTGGTGATGATGTCGGGCACCCCTGCGGCGGCGACGACGATGTCGGCGTCCGAGACATGAGAGGCGAGGTCACGGGTTCCGGTGTGGCACAGGGTGACCGTGGCGTTCTCCGACTTGCGGGTGAGCAGCAGCCCCAGCGGCCGGCCCACGGTGAGTCCACGACCGACCACGACGACGTGCGCCCCGGCGATCGGCACCTCGAAACGGCGCAGCAGTTCGACCACGCCGACCGGCGTGCACGGCAGCGGGGCCGGGCGGTTCATCACGAGGCAGCCGAGGTTGAACGGGTGCAGTCCGTCGACGTCCTTGTCGGGGTCGATGCGGGACAGGAGCGCGAACTCGTCGAGCCCCGTGGGCTGCTGCACGATGTAGCCGGTGCAGGCCGGGTCGGCGTTGAGGTCGTCGATGACGGCCTCGACCTCGGCCTGGGTGGAGGACGCCGGCAGGTCGCGGCGGATGCTGGTGATACCGATCTCGGCGCAGTCCTTGTGCTTGGCGCCGACGTACCACGAGGAGGCGGGGTCGTCGCCGACCAGCACCGTCGCGAGACCGGGCGTGATGCCCTTCTCCGCGAGTTCTGCCACACGGGCCTTCAGCTCGGTCTTGATCTGGGCGAGGGTCGCCTTGCCGTCGAGAGGTATCGCAGTCACCGCTCCATCCTTCCACCCCCGGCGCCGGTGCGGCGGACGCATGGGCAAACACGCCCGGCCGGGTGCTCGACGAGCCCAGGACCGACCCCTGCGGCCACGGCAGCCGACCTCCCACGAGGGCGTGACCGCCGCCGACGTATCCCAGGCGTCTCGCCCCACCCCGCCCCGCTCCCTATCCTGCGAAGGATGAGCTGTCGCCGCCGATCCGCTGTCGCCGCAGGCCTCCTGGCCATGACGGCGCTCTCGGGCTGCGCCGGCCTCGGGCTTCCGCCGACCGCACCGCTGACCACACCCGCGCTCTCACCGGAGGCCGGAACGCCGGGTGCGACGCCGTCGCCGACGGACGGCACACCGACGCAGGCAGCCCCCACCGACACGCCACCCAGCGAGCCCTCACCGACCGGCGGGGCGAGCACCTCCCCCGCCGACAGCGTCGCCCGGCTGCCCGGTGGCAACGGCAGCGCGACGCCCCTGCTCGTCCCCACCTCGGCGCTGCCGACCGGGTGGACCGCCACCCCCGCACGCGACACCCGCGGCTACCGGATGACGGTGTGCGGGGTCGATCTCGAACCGAGCGATCCGGTCGACGGCGCCCAGCAGAACTGGCAGGCCTCCGCCGCGGGCCCCTACCTCGAACAGCACGTGCGGGTGTACGCCGACGACACCGCCGCCACGGTCACCAAGGCCCTGGCCTCGAAGATCCCCGACTGCACGACCTACACCGCCAAGGACGGCGACGGCGGCCAGAGCACCTTCACGGTCGAGAAGCTCTCCCTGGCCGGCGCACCCGCCGGGGTCGTGGCCTGGCGTCAACGCGTGCGGATCCCCGTGCCCGGCAGCGCAACCGGCACGTCCAGTCCCACGACGGCCGAGGTCGTGCAGGACGTCGCGGTCCGCCGCACGGGCGCCTCCGTCGTGCTGCTCAACGCCTACGGGGTCGGCAAGAACCCTGACGACGCCGTGCTCGTGGACGCCCTCAAGGCCATCGGCTCACCGTCCTGAGCCGGGTTCGCACTCAGGGCGATCGGTGCTCCTGATGGATCGACCACGGTCATCTGAGCCTCGATCTCGGCCGCGCGGCAGCGAGCGCTCAGCGCTTGCAGCAGCGCCTGCGCCGAGCCGCATAGGCGCCTCAGACCGTCATCAGGTCGCGGGCCGGAATCTTGAGTCGCCGAGGCCTGCGACCCGGCGGCCTGCGCACCGTCACCGGCGAATCAGGTCGGACAGGGGTCGACACATGGGACGGGGCTCAGGCTGCGGGGGCAGCGCGGCTGTGCGCGGGTGGTCGCCACACGACCCGCGATCCGCGTTCGCCCGGTGGTCCTTCCACGGTGCCGACGAGTCCGTCGCGGTGGACGACGGTGTGATGTCGGCAGCAGAGCAGGGCGAGTTCGTCGAGGTCGGTGTGGCCACCGGTCTCCCACGGATTCAGGTGATGGGCTTCGCACCAACTCGGTGGCCGATCGCAGCCGGGGAAGGTGCAGCCCTTGTCCCGCTGGGCGAGGGCGGCTCGCTGAGCGGGGGTGGCCAGGCGCGACGCGCGTCCCACATCCAAGGGCTGACTCGCGCTCCCGAGGACCATCGGGATGATCTGGGCGTCGCACGCCATCCGGCGCACGTCACCGGGAGCGACGGGCTGCTCGAACCCGGTCCGGCCGTGACCGGTCTGTTCGATCAGCCACGTCCACGGCATCGTGATCACCACCCGCGCCCGTGCAGAGCGTCCGGTGGGCGCCTTGTCCGGGGTGTGCTCACTGCGCGACAACAGATCGGGGTCGGTCGCCACCACCGAGCACATCTCGATGACGGCATCAGCTCGCCGCTGCCCGGGGGTGCGCAGGTCGGCGAGCCCATCCTGGGCAGGGGTCGGCGCAGACAGGGCGGTGAGCGCGGCTTCGACGACGGCGTGCGAGGCGGGATCCAGCTCGATCCGCGCGGCGTACATCCCGTCACGGGTGCGCCGGAATGCGGTGACCTGTCGATGCATCGCCCGCTCGTCGCAGTCGTCCTGAAACTCTGCCGGGAGGCCGTATTGGGACACGATCATGTCGCGGGCGTGACCCAGCGGTCGCGCGGAAGCGCCGCCGGCGCAGTAGCGATGACGCCGCGGGAGTCGGCCTCGGCCGTCAACGCGAACGCCAACCCTTCGGCCAGCGCCCGCACCTTCAACGCCGCCGACGCCAGTGCACCGACCTGCCCATCACCGAGCCGCACCACGTGCTCCCGCACGGCATCGAGGACCGCATCCAGCCGCCCCTGCTCCATGAGCGCGACGGCTGCATCCAGCGTCATCTCGGGAGGTGCGGGGCGGCTTGTCATACCCCTGATTTTATCCGAATACGTGTTCGATGACTAGTGGTTTAGCCAGCCTTTTTAAGACATCCTGTCTATCAGCGTCGGCCAATCTCCATCGGCGGCGTCGATCGATGCGGACATCGTTCGCCGACGCATCGTTCGGCAGACCTAGACCGGCTCCAGCGGTGCGTGAGGGTGCTCGGGCAGCGCCACCCTGATCGACTGGCCGGCGCGAACTGTTCCACCACGCTCGACGACACCCATCACGCCGGCCTTGCGGACCAGCCGCACGGATCTGATCTCCGCGGACGCGGTCGACGGAGCAGGCTCGTCCTGGGGGAGCCGTCCGGCTTCTCCAGGACGACCTTGAGCAGCCCCGGTCGGAACTCGTTGATCTGCGCGCACGGGTTGCGCAGCCCGGTGAGGCGGATGACGGCGTCCCCGATCGTCAGCGTCGTGTCGACGGGGAGTCCCACCAGGTTCACTCCGGAGGTCAGGATGTTCTCGCCGAGATCTCCTGGCCTGAGCTCGTATCCCCGTGAACGGGCCTCGTCGAAGAGCTCGGCGTGGATGAGGTGTACCTGCCGGAGGTTGAGCTGGTTCGGGTCGCGCCGTACCCGGGATCGGTGCTGGACGAGGGTTCCTGCGTGGGCATCGCCCGCGACGCCGAGTCCGGCGACCAGGAGGATCGACTCGACGGGTGTCTTCGAGAAGCGGTGCACCTCATCACGGCTCACGGCCTCGACCACAGGGATACTCACTCGCCCGATTCTGCTCCCTGTCTGCACCTCGTCGCGTCCAGGTTCACGGCCCGATCGTCGCCTGACCTCGCGCGCCGTGCGGCCACGGCCGCACCCACCGCGGAGGCCAGGGTGAGCGCGACGCCCGCGAGGACGATCCCGTCGACGTGCGCCGCCGGCCCCGGCGAGACGAGATCGACGACGACGGCACCGATGAGCTGCCCGGACAGCGTCAGCAGGGCGGCGAGCAGGACGCCGAGATGATGGACGACGACCGCACCGACGGCGACGAACACGATGCCCACCATCCCGCCCGTCCAGGCCCAGACCGGCGCGTCCAGACTCACGGGGGCCGACCAGGTGCCACGAACGACCTGGGTGAGGAGGATGCCGAGGAGCAGCCCACTGCCCCAGGTGAAGTTGACCCATGTCGTCGCCGCGACACTGCCCGAGTGCCGGTTGACCCGGCCGTTGACCGCCTGCTGGACGGCCAGCCCGGCGCCCGCGGCGACGGCGAACAGGACCGCCGCGACGGGCACGCCGTGGACCCCGAGTCCCCCACGACCGGCCATCGCCACCCCGACACCGATGAAGGTGCCCAGGGCCGCCACGACCCGCGTCACCGAAACCGGCACCCGACCTGCCGGCCCGAGTCCGACACCGTCCACGAGCAGGGCGTTCGTCGTCTGACCGCCGACCAGCGCCATGGTGAACATGGCGACGCCGATCTGCGGCACGCTCCACACCTGGGCCGCGACGAAGAACCCGCCGCCCAGGCCGCCGAAGAACTGCCACCACGCCAGGTGCCGGTCGCGGTAGGCCTGTCGCGCCCGACGTAGCCCGGCACGGGCCTTCGGGTGGAACAGGCCGAGGCTCAGCAGGATCCACCCGCTGAGGAACGACCACAGCGCGGCGTCGATGGCCGACTGGAACGTCGTCGCGAGCATCGCGTTCGCCCGGGACTGGAACGCCGTGAGCGCCCCGGCGGTGAACGCCGCGACACCCGCGAGGACCACGAGGGAGGAGCTGCCCGCGGACGACTCAGTGCGCGAAATGACGGGTTCCCGTGAAGTACAGGCTGACTCCCGCCGCCGTCGCCGCTTCGATCACCTCGCCGTCGCGCACGGACCCGCCGGGGGCGACGACCGCCGTGACACCGGCGTCGAGGAGCACCTGCAGGCCGTCGGCGAAGGGGAAGAAGGCGTCGGAGGACGCCACGGCACCACGGGCCCGCTCCGCGCCGGCACGGTTGACGGCCAGGTGACAGGAGTCGACCCGGTTGACCTGGCCCATCCCGATGCCCACCGACGCACCGTCGCGCGCCAGGAGGATCGCGTTCGACTTCGTCGCCCGCACGGCCCGCCAGGCGAAGGCGAGGTCGGCCAGCGTCGCCTCGTCCGCCGCGCTACCGGCGACGAGGGTCCAGCGGCTCGGGTCGTCGCCGTAGCCCTGCGTCGGGGACGCGGCGTCCTCGGCGCGGTCGATCTCGGCGTCGATGAGGTCGCGCTCCTGCACGAGCAGTCCGCCGGAGATCGGGCGGGTCTCCCAGGAGTCCCGCGGCGGAGCACCGCAGGTGAGCAGGCGCAGGTTCTTCTTCGCGGTGAGGATCTCCAGGGCGGCCGGGGCGAACGAGGGAGCGATGACGACCTCGGTGAAGATGTCCTTCACCTGCTGCGCCATGGCCTCGCTGACCTCGGTGTTCGTCGCGATGATCCCCCCGAACGCGCTGACGGGGTCGCAGGCGTGGGCGCGGGCGTGGACCTCCGCGACGTCCTGACCCCGCGCACCCACGGCGATCCCGCAGGGGTTGGCGTGCTTGACGATCGCGACCGTCGGGACGTCGCCGTGGTCGTACGCGGCCCGCAGCGCGGCATCGCCGTCGACGTAGTTGTTGTAGCTCATGGCCTTGCCGTGCAGCTGCTCGGCCTGCGCCAACCCGGCCGGACCGCCGACGTAGAGGGCCGCGGCCTGGTGAGGGTTCTCGCCGTAGCGCAGCACCGAGGCGCGCTGGTAGGCCGCACCGACGAACTCGGGGAAGTGGCCACCCGCCTCCCCCGGACCGGCCGTGTCGAACTGCTGCGCCATCCACGTCGCCACGGCGACGTCGTACTCGGCGGTGTGGGCGAACGCCTGAGCCGCCAGCCTCGCCCGGGCCGCGTAGGTGAAGCCGCCGGAGCGCACCGCCTCGAGAGCGTCCTCGTACTGGGCCGGGGACGTGAGCACCGCCACGCTCGGGTGGTTCTTGGCCGCGGCGCGGACCATGGAGGGACCCCCGATGTCGATCTGCTCGACGCACGCGTCGACGTCGGCGCCCGAGGCGACCGTGTCGGTGAAGGGGTAGAGGTTGACCGCGACGAGCTCGAACGCCTCGACACCCAACTGCTCGAGCTGTTCGAGGTGGTCGGGTTTGCGGGTGTCGGCGAGGATCCCGGCGTGCACCCGCGGGTGCAGCGTCTTGACCCGGCCCTCGAGGCACTCGGGGAACCCGGTCAGCTCCTCCACCCGGGTGACGGGCAGGCCGAGACCCTCGATCGCCGCCGCCGACCCGCCGGTCGAGACGAGCTGCACCCCGGCCTCGTGCAGGCCACGGACGAGGCTCTCGAGGCCGGACTTGTCGTAGACGGACACCAGCGCCCGCCGGACCGGCCGTCGGCCGTCGCTGTCGTCGAGGGCGGTGACGGGGGTGGACTCGGGCATGCGCGCGCTCCTGGTCGAAGTCGGTCGAAGTAGATCGAAGTGGGTAGAGGTCTTGTGCTTCGGCACCCAGGCGGGCGATGCCGACGAAGTCACTCCCCGGTGGTGTCCCACCCGCGCCACTCGTGTGCGCTCAGCCTACCCGTGGGCGTGTGCCGGCCCGGCCCCTAGGCTCGGCCGCCCGGGGAGCCTGCGCCCACGCGTACGACGCGTCCGTCCACCCGCCAGCCGTGGGCGCTCATGGCCTCGACGAGGTCGACCAGCATCTCCCGCTCCTCGACCTTGATGCGCTCGTGGAGGGTGTCCTCGGTGTCGTCCTCGCGCACGAGGACCGCCCGCTGATCGATGATCGGGCCGGTGTCGACACCGCCGTCGACGAGGTGGGCGGTGCACCCGGTGACCCGGACGCCGTGGGCGAGGGCGTCGCGGACTCCATGCGCCCCGGGGAAACTCGGCAGCAGGGCGGGATGGGTGTTGACGACCCGGCCGGAGAAGCGGGCGAGGAAGTGCTCGCCGAGGATCTTCATGAACCCGGCGGAGACGACCAGCTCGGGCTCGAAACCCGCCACCGCCTCGGTGAGCGCCACGTCCCAGGCCTCGCGATCCGGGTGATCGCCGACCGCGACGACGAACGTCGGGATGCCCGCGCCCTCGGCCCGCCGCAACCCCTCGATCCCGTGACGATCCGCCCCCACACCGACGATGCGAAAACCGCAGGCCGGGTCGGACGCTGCCTCGATCAGGGCCTGGAGGTTGGTTCCGCCACCGGAGACGAGGACCACGACGGGGGTGCGCTGCATGAGCACAGGCTAACGATCCGGCAGGTCACCGCGCGCACACCGGAGGGTGGCGCGGATCAGTCGTCCTGGGGCGGCTTGCTGCGCCGAGGACGGAGACGTCTGCCGGGAGTCTCGTCCTCGCTCTTCTTCGGCGCGTTCTTCTTCTCAGGCTTCTTCGGCGCGTTCTTCTTCGGCCCGGCCTTGTTCGGCTCGCTCTTCTTCGGCACGGCCTTCTTCGTGGACGTAGGCGACGTCGTGGTCGTCGACGTCGTGGTCGTCGGCGACGCTGCGGGTTCGGAGCGATCACGCGCCCCTGCCCCGGTGCGCCGCAGGCGGAGTCCCGCGAGACCCACCACGACGAACGCAGCGAGCCCGACCTCCCCGGTGAGGCTGAGGGCCGTCAGCACGGCGTCGACACCGACGTGGGCGAACCGGCCCCCACCGACGGACCCCGACGCGGCGACGGCCACCACCAGCATGACGATGCCGTAGAGCGCGACCGCGGCTCCCGTGAGCCTGGCGCGACCGATCCACGTGCCGTCGGCCCGACGGGCGCACCACACGCCGAGGAGGATGCCGACGAGCACCGGGCCGGCCACGACGATCGGGGTCCAGGCGGGCATCGGTCCGGGAGGCGGCGCGGCGGCCAGCACCGGGATGAGCGGGATGATCCCCGGCTCCGAGGCGCCCCACGACACCGACGTCCCCCCGCCGAGGGTGAAACCGGGACCCGCGAGCCAGGAGGCGCCCCACAGCGACAGGGTGGGCAGGTAGGCGAGCTGGGCGAGGGTGAGCAGGGTCGCGCCGACGACCCCGCCGCCGATCCTGGCGTACACGGCGGTGACCGACGGGAACGCGACGGCGACCGCGACGATGACCGTCAACGCCCCCAGGGCGAGGGTCAGCAGCGTGGCCCGCAGCGCCGGCCGGATCGCGGCCGCGACCCACTGCGGGACGTACTCCCGCCAGGCCCACGCGACCCTCGGCGCGAGCGCGTCGAGGTGTCCGCGGTAGGTGGGCAGCAGCGCGAGGAGGTACGCGAGCGCGGCGAGCAGGAGCGCCCCGAACGCGGTGAAGGCGATCGAGGGCCGAGCGCCGCCGAGGTGAGCGCCGACCGCCAGGAGCGCTGCGACCAGGGCGTACCCGGCGACGAAGGCGGCCCCGGCCACCGCGACGTCGCGGCGCACACCACCGAACCCCCGCAATCGCGGCGAGGTGGCCTCCGGATCGGGGACGACGCGTTGCGCCGACCACCACGCGCACAGCAGCGGCCAGTGGGCCAGCAACCACGGGATGAGGCCGACGCTGCCCTGGTCGAGCCGAAGCGGGGCGCCGTGGGCGAAGGCCCAGCCGGCGAGTCCGGCCGCGACCGTCACACCCGCCGACTCCGAACCGCCCGCGCCGGTCAACCAGCCGAGCACCGCGAGGACGACGAGCATCGTCGCCGACGCCGACGCCGCACCGGCGCCCGACCCACCGGCGATCAGCCAGACGGGGAGGACGTCCTCCTCCTGGGACGAGGGGGAATCGAGGTCTCGCACACGCATCAGGGTGTCACGCATCAGGGGTTCATCGTCTCCCGGGCGAAGGCGCGCGCGGGGTTCCCACGCCGCGCGGGGTCTGTGGACGACCGCCACACATCGGCGGGCGAGCGGGTGAGGCTTCGGATCACCGCCACGTCACCGAAAGGGGTCGGTGCCCCATGATCCACGACCCGTCCGGCAGCGCCGCACAGGTGATCGCCGTGGTGTTCCCGACCTCCCCACTTCTGACCGCGGGGGCGGGACTCGGGCTCGCGCTCTTCGCGCTGGGGCTCGGGGTGGGGTTCGTCGTCGAGCGTCGTCATGCCCGCGGGTGGTACCGACGTCCCGGTGACCCGCCGCCGCGCAGGACGAGGGGCGTCCCGACGGTGATGACCGCCCTCGCGTGGCTGCTCCTGGCCCTCAGCCTGCCTGCGCCGACGACTCCGCCGGCGGTCGTCGTGCTGCTCACCCACCTGGCGTTCGCGGCGGTGCTCGTGGCCGCGGCGTGCGTCGACGTATGCGTGCAGCGGCTGCCCGACGTCCTCACCCTCCCCGCGGGTGCGGCGGCGACGGTCCTGAGCATCCTCGCCGTCGTCGCCGGAGACGGACCGACGTCCGAGGCCGGAGCACGCGCCCTGCTGGCCGGGGTCGTGGTGCCGGCGCTCACCCTGGTCGCCGCCCTGGCCGTGAGAGGTCTCGGCCTCGGCGACGTCAAGCTGTCGTGGTCGCTGGCCGCGGTATCGGCCTGGCACGGCTGGTCGGTCCTCGCGGCGGGCCTCGCGATCACCTGGCTGCTCGCCGGGCTCGCCGCCGCACTCCTGCTCCTCACCGGCCACGCCGACCGGCGCACCCCCTCCCCCTGGGCCCCTTCCTCGCCCTGGGCCCGCTCCTGGCTCTGGCTCTGGCTATGCCCCTCGCCATCACCCCTGTCACCAGCACCTGAACACCGCGACGGCCGGACCCCTGTCGGGATCCGGCCGTCGGTGGAACAGCCTGGGGTCAGAGACCCTTGACGATCTCGCGCATCAGTTCGGCGGTCTCGGTCGGGGTCTTGCCGACCTTGACACCGGCGGCCTCGAGGGCCTCCTTCTTGGCCTGAGCCGTGCCGGCCGAACCGGTGACGATGGCGCCCGCGTGGCCCATCGTCTTGCCCTCGGGAGCCATGAAGCCCGCGACGTAGCCGACGACCGGCTTGGTCATGTTCTCCTTGATCCACGCGGCCGCACGCTCCTCGGCCTCGCCACCGATCTCACCGATCATCACGACGCCGACCGTCTCCGGGTCGTTCTCGAACGCCTCGAGGCAGTCGATGTGCGTGGTTCCGGCGATGGGGTCGCCACCGATGCCCACACCGGTGGTGAAGCCGATGTCGCGGAGCTCGAACATCATCTGGTAGGTCAGGGTGCCCGACTTGGAGACGAGCCCGAGCTTGCCCGGTCCCGAGACGTCGGCCGGGGTGATGCCCGCGTTCGACTCACCGGGGCTGATGATGCCGGGGCAGTTCGGGCCGATGATGCGGGTCTTGCCCTTGCCCTTCGCGTAGTTGAAGAACTCCGCCGTGTCCTTGATGGCGATGCCCTCGGTGATGATGACGAGGAGCGGCATCTTGGCGTCGATGGCCTCGATCACGGCCGCCTTCGCGGCAGCCGGCGGGACGAAGACGACGGAGACGTCGGCCCCGGTCTCCTTCATCGCCTCACCGACGCTGCCGAAGACGGGAATCTGCTTGCCTTCGGGGAAGTCGACGGTCTGGCCCGCCTTCTTGGGGTTGACGCCACCGACGATCTTGGTACCGGCCGCGAGCATGCGGGCCGTGTGCTTCATGCCCTCCGCGCCCGTCATGCCCTGCACGATGACCTTGGAGTCGGCATTGAGGAAGATTGCCATGTCTGTTGTCTTTTCCTTCTCGTCGGTCGTCGGTTACTTGGCGGCCAGTTCGGCGGCCTTGCGGGCGGCGCCGTCCATGGTCTCCTCGATCGTCACCAGCGGGTGGTCGAAGTCGGACAGGATGCGGCGGCCCTCGTCGACGTTGTTGCCGTCGAGGCGGACGACCAGGGGCTTGGTGGCGCTGTCGCCGAGGCTCTTCAGGGCGCCGACGATGCCGTCCGCGACCGCGTCACAGGCGGTGATGCCACCGAACACGTTGACGAACACGGCCTTGACCTGCTCGTCGCCGAGGATGACGTCGAGTCCGTTGGCCATGACCTTGGCGGAGGCGCCGCCACCGATGTCGAGGAAGTTGGCGGGCTTGCTCTTGCCGCCGGTGTGCTCCTCGCCCGCGTAGGCCACGACGTCGAGGGTGCTCATGACGAGACCGGCGCCGTTACCGATGATGCCGACGTTGCCGTCGAGCTTGACGTAGTTGAGGTGCATCGCCTTGGCCTTGGCCTCCAGCGGGTCCTCGGCCTTCTGGTCGACGAGGTCCTCGTGCTCCGGCTGGCGGAAGCGGGCGTTGTCGTCGATGGTCACCTTGCCGTCGAGGGCGACGATGCCGCCGTCCTCGAGCTTGACGAGGGGGTTGACCTCGACCAGCGTGGCGTCCTCCTCGCGGTAGACGACCCACAGCTTCTGCAGGACCTCGGCGACCTCGGCCTTGACGTCGTCGTCGAAACCGGCCGCCTCGACGATCTCCTCGGCCTTGGCCGCATCGATCCCGACCAGCGGGTCGACGCCGATACGGGCCAGCGCCTCGGGACGCTCGACGGCGAGGGTCTCGATGTCCATGCCGCCTTCCTTGCTGCACATCGCAAGGTAGTTGCGGTTGGTGCGGTCGAGCAGCAGGGAGAAGTAGTACTCCTCGGCGATCTTGGCGCCCTGGGCGATCATCACCGTGTGCACCGTGTGCCCGTTGATGTCCATGCCGAGGATCTGCTCGGTCAGGGACGCGGCCTCCTCGCCCGACTTGGCGAGCTTGACGCCACCGGCCTTACCACGACCGCCGGTCTTGACCTGGGCCTTGACGACCGTCACGCCACCACTTCGGGCGCCGATCTCCTCCGCAGCGGCCTGCGCCTCCTGCGGGGTCGTCGCAATCTCGCCGGCCAGCACGGGGACACCGTGCTTCTCGAACATGTCACGAGCCTGATACTCGAAAAGATCCACGGCACTTCCTCGTCATCGATGGTAGAGGTCCGAGCGGGAGTCTACCGACGGCCGGAGGCGCAGAACTATCGAGTCCTACGGTCGGGGGCCACGATCGGCCCTATCGAGACGCAGGTCACACCGCTGAGCGCGGAAGACCGACCGGGCGGCCCACCGGGCCGCCCGTTCACCTCACTGCACCGACGTGGATGCGATGACGATCACACCGCGGGGCGGTGTGCAGTGCGACGCGTCAGGCAGGTGTGACGTTGGACTTGACCCAGTCGACGATCTCGGTCGTCGTCGCGCCCGGGGTGAAGACCTTCGAGACACCCAACCGGGTGAGCTCGGGGATGTCGTCCTCCGGGATGATGCCGCCACCGAAGACGGTGATGTCGGCGGCCTCGCGCTCCTTGAGGAGTTCGATCGTCTTGGCGAACAAGGTCATGTGCGCACCGGAGAGCACCGAGAGCCCGACCGCGTCCGCGTCTTCCTGGATCGAGGCCTCGACGATCTGCTCGGGGGTCTGGTGGAGGCCGGTGTAGATGACCTCCATCCCGGCGTCACGCAACGCCCGCGCGATGACCTTGGCACCACGGTCGTGCCCGTCGAGTCCGGGCTTGGCCACCACGATGCGCAACGGAGATTCACTCATGACGTCAGCCTAGCCCGCAGCGCGGACCCCATGTGAGAAGGCGGCTTGAGAAGAAGGACCGAAGTCCCGGCGCCCGACCGAGGGGGTCTGGCGGCACCACCGCGAGGTGGGGACCCGAGGAGGCGCCGGGTGGACGCAGAAGGTGCAGAAGGAGAGGTCCGCGGGGCGAGGAAGACACGTGTCGTTCTCTTCACACTCGTTCAAGACGCTCGTTCGATACGATTTCTTTACCGCCCCGTGACCATGCATAGTGTGTTTCGTTACCGCCCCTGAACCGGATCCGTGCGAGGTCCCATGCCGACATCGAAGTCAGAACTCCTGGGGACACGACGTCCCGGTGAGGCCCTCCCCCTGCGCCCCGGCGCACGGACGCGGCGGCATCGATGGGCACGACGCGGCGGAGCTCTCACCGCGATCGCCCTGATCAGCGCCTCGATGTGGGCCGGCACCGCTGCCCCCGAGGACGTTCCGGCCCTGCAGGCGATGTCTCTGCCCATGCTCAACGCTCCGCACCAGGCCGAGGTCGCCGCCGCCCAGCAGCAGGCCGTCCAGGACCAGGCGGCCGCGCAGGCCGAGGCCGACGAGCTCGCCCGCCTCCGCTTCCCGGCGGACGCCCTTCCTGCCGCGTCGCTGCCCGGTCTCACGATCCCGGAGACACCGGCCGCGGCCGCCGCCGCCTCACCGAACGTCTCGGCATCCGGACGAGCTGCGGCAGCGGTCTCGGCCGGCGCCGGAGTGCGCGTAGGACCGGCCATGCGGGCCCGTCTCGAGGCCGAGGCACGCGCCTCACGCGCAGCCGACCGGGCCATGCTCGGCGCCAGGCCCGGGTTCGCCCGACCGGTCGAAGGCGCCCACATGACCTCGCCGTTCGGCCAACGCTGGGGCCGCTTGCACGCGGGAGTCGACTACGCCGGGCCCGTGGGCCTGTCGATCCGGGCCGTGGCCGGCGGCACGGTCACGGTGGCCGAGGTCCAACCCGGCTACGGCAACCTCGTGGAGGTCGAGCACGAGGACGGGTCGTTCTCCCGCTACGGACATCTGCAGAAGATCCGGGTCGAGGTCGGCGACGAGGTCGAACCGGCCCAGATCATCGCCGCCCTGGGCAACACCGGCCGCTCCACCGGACCGCACCTGCACTTCGAGGTGCGCACCCCGAAGGGCGCGCCCATCGACCCGATGCCCTGGCTGACCGATCGCGGCGTCGTCCCCGTCGACGCGACGAAGTGACGGGCGCTTCTCGACCCTCTCCTCGCGCCGGCGCGCCGGCCCGGCGCGCAGAACCGCTCCAGCTCAGAGCTTCTCGAGCGGGGCGTACCGCAGCAGTAGTCGCTTGACCGCGTCGCCGCCGAAGTCGACGTGCGCCATGGTGCGGTCGCCCTCACCCTCGACGCGCACGACCTTGCCCAGACCGAAGGAGTCGTGGTTGACCCGGTCCCCCGCCTTGAGCGACGGGATCTGGCGCCTGCCCGGCTGCGTCGGCCCCGAACGCGCCGAGAGGGTGGCCACTCCCGGCGCCCTGCGGGTCGTGACCGCCGAGGACCCGGTGAGCGAGGCGTCGGTGCGCTCCCAGTCGATGAGCTCCTCGGGGATCTCGCCGAGGAACCTCGACGGCGGGTTGTACTGCGGCTGACCCCACGCCGAGCGCACGACGGCGCGCGAGAGGTGCAGGCGTTCGCGGGCCCGGGTGATGCCGACGTAGGCCAGGCGGCGTTCCTCCTCCAGTTCGTCGGTGTCGAAGAGGGAGCGGGCGTGCGGGAACGTGCCGTCCTCGAGCCCCACGAGGAACACGACGGGGAACTCCAGGCCCTTGGCGGTGTGCAGGGTCATGAGGGTGACGACGCCCTGGTCGGCCGCGGCGTGTGCGCCGTCGGCCACCGCCTCGTCGGGCACCTCGTCGGCGTCGGCGACCAGCGAGACGCGCTCGAGGAAGTCGTCGAGGGAGGCGACGGACTCGTTGCCGTCGTTGGCGGCCTGCTCGTCGAACTCCCGTGCCACGCCCACGAGTTCGGCGAGGTTGTCGAGGCGGGTCTCGTCCTGGGGGTCTCTGCTCTCGCGCAGTTCGTCGATGTAGCCACTCTGGTGCAGCACCGCTTCGAGCAGGTCACCCACGCCCGCGCCCGAGTCGTGGACCTCACGCAGCGATTCGAGCAACGCGGTGAACGTGCCGATGGCCTTGACCGACCGCGTCGCGATGCCCGGGGCCTCCTCGGCCATGGCCAGGGCCTGCACGAACGAGATGCGCTCCCGCTCGGCCAGCAACGAGACGCACGCCTGGGCCCGGTCACCGATGCCCCGCTTGGGCACGTTGACGATGCGGCGGAGGTTGACCGTGTCGGTGGGGTTGGCGATGACGCGCAGGTAGGCCAGCGCGTCCTTGACCTCGCGACGCTCGTAGAAGCGGGTGCCGCCCACGATCTTGTAGGGCAACCCCACGCGGACCAGCACCTCCTCCAGCGCGCGGCTCATCGCGTTGGTGCGGTAGAAGACCGCGACATCGCCGGGGCGGACCCCGTGCTCGTCGGAGAGCTGGTCGATGCGCCTCGCGACGAACGCGGCCTCGTCGTGCTCGGAGTCGGCGACGTACCCGATCGCCTTCGCGCCGTCGCCCGCGTCGGTCCACAGCCGCTTGGGTCGCCGCTCGGAGTTCTTGGCGATGACGGCGTTGGCGGCCTTGAGGATGGTGTTCGTGCTGCGGTAGTTCTGCTCGAGCAGGATGGTGCGCGCCTGCGGGTAGTCCTGCTCGAACTCGACGATGTTGCGGATCGTCGCGCCCCGAAACGCGTAGATCGACTGGTCGGCGTCACCGACGACGACGAGTTCGCCCGGCGCCACCGGGTGTTCGTTCGGCCCGACCTCGACCGGCGCGGCCAGTTCGCGGACCAGGACGTACTGGGCGTGGTTGGTGTCCTGGTACTCGTCGACGAGCACGTGACGGAACCGGCGGCGGTAGTACTCGGCGACGTCGGGGAAGGCCTGGAGGATGTTGACCGTCGTCATGATGAGGTCGTCGAAGTCCATGGCGTTCGCCTCGCGCAGCCGCCGCTGGTACATCGTGTAGGCCTCGGCCAGGATGGAGTCCGCGGGGCCGGCGCCCTCCGCATTCGCGCGGGAGGCGAACTCCTCCTCGTCGACGAGTTCGTTCTTGAGGTTGCTCACCTGCGTGGAGAACGACCGCGGGGGTAGCGCTTGGCGTCGAGGTCGAGGTCGCGCATGACCATCGCCATGAGCCGCTGGGAGTCGGCCGCGTCGTAGATCGAGAAGCTGCTCTTGAGGCCGACCCGCGAGGCCTCCTTGCGCAGGATGCGCACGCACGCGCTGTGGAAGGTGCTCACCCACATGGCGCGGGCCTTGGGTCCGACCAGCGACTCGACCCGCTCGCGCATCTCGGCCGCGGCCTTGTTGGTGAACGTGATGGCGAGGATCTGACCGGGGTTGACGTGCCGTTCGGCCAGGAGATAGGCGATGCGGTGCGTGAGCACGCGGGTCTTGCCCGACCCGGCGCCGGCGACGATGAGCAGCGGCGCGCCCTCGTGCACGACCGCCTCGCGCTGCTGGGGGTTGAGCCCGGCGAGCAGCGCCTCGACGTCGACCTGCGGCCCGGCGCCCCCGCGACCGCCACGACCACCGCGGGGACGGTCGGGGGCCGCCGCACCCCGCACGGCCCACATCGGCACCCCGGAGGCGTCGACATCGCCGCCGGGCGGGTCGGCCTCACGCGCGGGAGAGGCGCGGCGTGGGCCCTGCTCGGTGGGTGCGGGGACGTCGAAATCGGGGAGGTCGTCGAAGAGGCTCATCTCGCCGCCGAGTCTAGGACGTACCTCCGACAACCCTCGCCTAGCCCGGAGGGTGGACCACGCTCGGACAGCAGGCGTCGTCGAGACCGTGGCGCCTACGGTGCTGTCTCACCCCTGGCCTCCTGTCCGAGGAGAGAAAAAAGCGTTGCGGTCGTGCGCCCTGCCGCCCTACCGTCGAGGGACACAGGAAGGGAGGTGATCCGATAGTGAAGAACTCTCGGACATGTGAGGTGATCGCGCGATAAGCGCGTTCCGTCTTCGGACGCGTGACGTCGGAATCCACCGCGGTCACCGCGATCGGCAGGCTCGTGCGGACTCGTCCACCGCGCACGGCTCGTGAGCCACCTGCCGGCCGTCCAGCACGACGAACCGGCACCGCCCTCTTCTCCAGGGTGGTGCCGGTTCCGTTCTCGCGCGGTGTGCTGTGCGCCCCCGCGTCAGAGGCCGAACAGCGCGTACAGGGTGTTGGCGACGACGAGCGCGGCCGCGAGGTGCATGAACAGGGGCTTGTTCTCGCCCTTCTTGGCCTTGGAGCTCGCGATCTCGCACAGCGCGACGACGGCCAGGGCCACGATGAGCTTGACGCCGACCCACATGTGGTTCATCGACCAGCCGGCCATCTCACCGCCGGCGACGATGGCCAGGCCCAGCAGCAACTGCAGACGCGCACCCCAGACCATGATCGGGTGGATCACCCCCGACGCGAGGCTCATCACATATCCGACGACAAGAAGCGCGAGCCCACCCCAGTGGGCCCATCCGAGAGCGACGAGAGCAGTATCCATGGCCCCACCCTACGGAAACCGGCGCGGTGATCCCGAATCGGTGCGCTGCTCATGCTCGGTGGTCATGGTCGGCACACTCGGCCCAGGCCCGGCGCCTCCGCGCCGATAGGAAGGGCGACCGTCGACAGGGGGTGAGGGGCCATGGCGGAGAGACCGACGAGCGCCTCCGACGTGCGACCCGGCGACCATGTGCGGCTGATCTACGACTGCTCGGCGGCCCTCACCGGTGTCGTGCGGGAGAGCCCGCGGGGACTCGTGCTCGACATCCCCGGGGATCACTACGTCGTGCGCCGGCCCGACGGGTCGACACCCGAGGACGTCGTGCGGATCGAGGTCGTCGACGAGCCGCGCTGAGCGTGCCTCAGAGCAGGTGTCGGTGCATCGCCCACGCCGTGAGTTCGTGACGCGAGCTGAGCTGCAGCTTGCGGAGCACGCTGCTCACGTGGGTCTCCACGGTCTTCACCGAGATGAAGAGCTCCTTGGCGACCTCCTTGTACTGGTAGCCGCGGGCGATGAGGCGCATGACCTCCCGCTCGCGCGCGGACAGCCGGTCGAGTTCCTCGTCGACCTCGGCGACCTCACCGGCGGCCGCGCCGAACGCGTCGAGGACGAATCCGGCGAGCCTCGGGCTGAACACGGCGTCGCCGTCGGCGACCCGGCGGATGGCGGCGACGAGGTCGTTCGGGGAGATGGTCTTGGTGACGTACCCGCGGGCACCCGCGCGGATGACGGCGATGACGTCGTCGGCGGCGTCGGAGACCGACAACGCCAGGAAGCGCACCGGCCGTTCGGGGTCGGCCATGACGCCCTTGCACTCCAGGAGCACGTCGGTGCCACCGCGGCCCTGACCACCGGGCAGGTGCACGTCGAGCAGGACGACGTCGGGACGGGTCTGCGTGACGACCTTGACGGCCTCCTCGACGCCCGCCGCCTCCCCGACGATCTCGAGTCCAGCGCCGGCGAACTCGGCGAGCTCACTCTTCACGCCCGTGCGGAACATGCGGTGGTCGTCCACGAGCACGAGCCGGATCGCCCCACCCGAACCCGAACCAGCACCCGAAGAACCCGAACCAGCAACGCTCATCGTCACCCTCTCCCTTCACCTGACACAGCACCTGAGGTCTCGGACAGTGGCTCAGGCGGTGCTGTGTCGTCGTCGCCTACTGTCTCAGGCTGTGGATCGCGGACGGGCAGGGAGAGGCTGACCTCGGTTCCGACCTCCAGGCACCGGATACGCGCCGACCCGCCGTGTCGTTCCATCCGCCCGAACAGCGACTCCCGCACGCCGAGACGGTCCTCCGGCACCGCGTCGAGGTCGAATCCCGGCCCGTGGTCGCGGATGAACGCCTCGACCAGGCGCGGCCCGACCTCGATGTACGCCGACACCGGCGGAGACCCGTGGCGCACGGCGTTGGCCAGCGCCTCCCGCATCGCGGCCACGAGCGCCTGACCGGCCTCGTCCAGCGGGCGGTCACCGGTGAGGACGAGGTCGACCGGCACCCCGTGGAGGTCCTCGATCTCGTGCGTCACGGCCGCTGCCGCCGCGGCGAGCGTGTCGACGCTCTGCGTCGGGGCGCCGTACAACCACGACCGCAGCTCACGTTCCTGCGCACGGGCGAGTTGCGTGATGCGGGTGGGGTCGTCGGTGCGTTGGATGAGCGCGAGGGTCTGCAGCACGGAGTCGTGCAGGTGCGCCGCGATGTCGGCGCGTTCGGTCTCGCGGATGCGGGTCGTCTGCTCGATCTGGTAACGCTGCCAGAACCGCATGATCCAGGGGCCGAGGACGAGGGCGAGCCCCCGAGCACGGCGAGCGTGGCGAACATGACGTCCCAGAGGATGCGCACGCCCTGCTCACGCGCGATGAGGACGACGACCCCGGTGACCGCCAACAGCGCCCCGAGGCCGACGCGGACGATGCCCTCGCGCCGCCCTCGGGAGTGGTCGAGCTGGGACCAGGCCAGCACGGCACCGGCGCCGACCGCGAGGAACGGCAGCAGGTTCTCGATCGTGAAGGTCCATCCCCCGCCACCGCGCCGCTGACCCAGATCGCGCCGCCGGCGAGCAGCACTCCGCCCACCAGCAGCAGCGTCGACGGACGGGACAGCCCGGCGAAGGAGTCGCCTCCGACGAGCTCACGGCCCGCCTCACCCCGGGGCGTCATCACCCAGAGCAGCCCGTAGGCCGCGACGCCGAGACCGCCGGCCACCGTCATCGCCACGAAGATCCAGCGCACCAGGCGAGCCGGGACGTCCAGGTGTGTGGCGACCCCCTGGCACACGCCGGCCACGTGCCCGTCGCCTCGGACGAGGCGCGGCAGCTCGGTGCTCGGTGGCGCGGTCATGTCCTCATCGTGCCCCGCTACCTCACGGTTCGTCACGCGCCGGCGGCATAGTCCGGGGTCGTCCCTGAGCGATTCGGGGTGGATTCAGGGTCGCCCCTCATATCGCGGGGGTGCTGCGTCGTCCACGATCGAGGTAGGCGCCCGCCCACCACGGCGAGGGCGCCGCAGACAACAGCGGCGCAGGGTCCGCGAAGGAGTCGTCATGGCTGAGAACGCGCTGGACAGGTTCGTCCGGCAGAGCCTGAGCACCGGTATCCGCCGGCGCTCGGAGCGTCGGTGGGTCGCCGGGGTGTGTGTCGGCCTCGCGGCGCGCTACGGCGTGGATCCCGTCCTGTTCCGGGTCGGGTTTCTGCTGCTCTCGCTGTTCGGCGGCATCGGGATCCCGGTGTATCTGATGTGCTGGCTGCTGCTGCCGGCCGAGGACGACACGGTCGCTCTCGACCGCGCGGTGCGCGGCGGCGACAGGATCGCCATCACGCTCATGGTGTTCACGATCATCGCGGTCGTCGGCACCCTCACTCCCGACGGCGACAAGACGGGGCTGTCGTTCCTCGGCCTCGTCGCCGTCGCCGGCATCGTGTGGTTGCTCGTCAGGAGCCGGAGCGCACCGGGCACGGTGCTCACCTCGCCGCACACGCAGCCCGAGTCCTCGACGGCTGCGGACCCGACGACGGCCGGTGAGGTCGCGACGACCAGTGCGCCGGACACGACCACGTCGGCCACGCCGGTGAACACGCCGACGGCCGCCCCCGTGACGACTTCGAGCCCTGACGCGCTCACCTTCGACCGACCCGAGGACCGCACTCCCCCGCTGGTCAACCCGCTGCTCGGGGAGCCTCAGGACGTCCGGCCGCATCCCAGCGGGTGGGCCCCGCAGCCGATCCCGACAAAGCCCCCGACCTCCGCGCCCGCCCGCGTCGCTCGCCGCCGCGACCCCTCGTCCTGGCTGGTCACCCTCATCGCCGCGGGGCTCGCGATCCTCGCCTACGTGGGTCTCGACCTCATCCCCGTCGAGGGCGAGCAGCAGTGGATGGTGCCGATGGCCGGTTCGCTGGCCGTGCTCGGGCTCGTCCTGATCGTCACCGCGATCACGCGCCACCGGCCGCCCCTCGTGACCCTGTCGGCGTGGGCCCTCGCGATCAGCCTGCTGGCCAGCATGGGTGCTGGAACGACGTCCGTCGGCGACACGGTGTGGCGGCCGACCAGCGTCGCGGCGCTGGAGACCGTGTACGACGGCGGGATCGGCACGCATGTCCTCGACCTCACGGCGGTGCCGGTCGGGGCGGAGACGCATCGGGTCCGGGTGTCGCACGGGGTCGGTGACCTGGAGATCAGACTCCCCGCCAACGCCCGGACGTCGGTGACGACACAGCTGGGGTTGGGTGCCGTCCACGTCGTCGAGAACGGCCACGACCGGGAGATCGCCGTCGGCAACGACGTCACCACGCCGATCGACATCGGCACCGGCCACCACGCCTACGACATCGAACTCGACGCCGGCGTGGGCGAGATCACCGTCCGCCTCACCGACACCCACGCCCCGGCCATCGAAAGGGCCACGCCATGAGCACCGTGCATCCCGACCCCACCAACCCCTACGCCCACCGGGACGTGACCGAGACCGACCCGACGCACAGCGATGTGGCGACCGGCGCCACGGCGACCGAGCGGCGGCGCGGAGTGCGCGGGTTCCAACTCCTCACCGGCATCGCCGCCCTGCTCGTCGCGGCGTTCGTGGCGGTGACCCGGCTGACCGGCTACACCGTCGACCTCGACCCGGCCCAGTGGATGTTCGGCATCGGCGGCCTGTGCGTCCTGTTCGGCGTCGTCGGGCTGATCCGCAGACGCCGGCGCGCGGCTCAGACCTCACGGCCCTTGGCCGCGGCCGTGAGCAACCGGTCGACCTGACGCCGGCGCGCCTGGTCGGCGAGCGTGTCGTCGATCTCGGCGGGCTCGAACCCCTTGCCCGAGACGCGGTCGAGCGCCACGCCGAGCAGGCGGTCGATGAACGCCGGGTTGGCGGGCAGCACCGGGCCGTGCAGGTAGGAGCCGTAGACGTGGTCGCGCACCGCGCCCTCGGTGCCGTCCTTGCCGTTGTTGCCCTTGCCGTAGCCGAGGATGCCGAGCGGCGCCTGGCCCGAACCGCGTTCGGTGGAGCCGGAGTGGTTCTCGTACCCGACGATGTCGCCGAGATCGGTGCGCAGCAACACCGGGCCGATCATGCGGACGTCGTTGCCCTTCGTCGTCACGTCGAGGATGCCCAGGCCGGGGATGACCCGGCCGGAGGTGGTCCGGAAGTCGTGGCCGAAGAGCTGGTACATCCCGCAGATCATGAGCATCGGCGTGCCGTCGTCGGCGAGGGCCGTGAGCATCGGACCGATCCGCTCGAGATCCTCCCGCACCCGGTCCTGCCCGGAGTCCTGGCCGCCGCCGCCGACGACGAGGTGGATGCCCTCGGGCAGCGTTCCGCCGGGGTGATGTTCGTGCACCTCGGCGTCGTAGCCGTGGCGGCGGGCGCGCATGGCGAGGGCGCGGGTGTTGCCGCGGTCGCCGTAGATGCTCATCTCGCGGGGGTAGAGGTGGACGATGCGGATCCGCCCCTTGCGGTGCCCGGTGGCCGGGCCCGCGCCGGTCGGGTCGTCGAGGGGGACGTCGATCATCCGGGCGCCGTCGTGCTCCGCGTCGTGCGCATCGCCGGCCATGTCTTCGGCTGTGTCTTCGGCATTGCCCTTGTCGTCGCCGATTCCGTTCCCGCTCACTTGCCCTCCGCCCCGAATTCCTCCAGGCCGTACCGCGCGGCGAGCACCCGCCGCAGGTGCATCATCGCCGTGTAGGTGCAGAACAGGCGAAGCGGCTCACCGGGGTGCCGGTCGAGGAAGGCGTCGAGTGCCTCGTCGAGGTCGATGACGACGGCGTCGGTGCTCACCCCGTCGTACTCCAGGCGCAGGGCCATGTCGTAGGCGCGGATGCCGCTGGTGATCGACACCCCCGCTCGCGCAGGGAGGAGAAGGACACGTCGTAGAGCCAGCTGACGTCGCGGCCGTCGGCGGTGTTGTCGTTGATGGCGATCATCGTGGCGGCCGGGTGCCCGCCGTAGGTGCCGAGGGCGACGGTGAACCCCGCGGGGTTCTTGACGAGCACGAGTTCGAGGGTGCGGCCGTCGCCGAGGTCGATCACCTCACCCCGGCCGAACGGCGGGGCGACCTGGGCCAGTGCCCGGGTGGCCGCGGCGGGGTCGAAGTCCTCACGCAGGATCGTGCGTGCGGTGGTCGCCGCGGCGGTCGCGTTGATCATGGCGGCCAGTCCGCGCTGCCGCAGCTCGACGGGCCCGACGTGCGGGCCGGCGCCGAACTCCACGGAGAACCGGCCGGGCTGGTCGGGGTCGGGGTCGGGGTTGAGCAGCCCGTCGGCGCCGGTGGCGGGCGGCGGGTCGGCCACGGCGCCGCGGACGTCGTCCTCCTGCAGTTCGGGCAGCCGGTCCGCGATGGAGGCGTGCAGGCCGAAGTAGGTGACCGGCGCGCTCATCTCGTCGGCGTGGCGAGCGACGAACGGGTCGTCGCGGTTGATGACCACGCCGCGCGTGGCCTGGACGCCCAAGCGACGCAAGAGGTCTGCGGTGTGGTCGATCTCGGCGAACCGGTCGAGCTGATCGCGGGCCACGTTGAGCAGCAGCGCGTGCGTGGGAGCGACGACGCGCGCGAAGTGCAGGGCGTGCGCCTCGTCGAGTTCGAGCACCGCCACGTCGGCCCGCAGCCGACCCGAGATCCCGATCTCACCGAGCATCGAGCTGATGACGCCGCGGGTGAAGTTGCTGCCCGTGGGGTTGCTGAACACCGCCCGGCCGTGCGCGCGCAGGATGGCGGCGAGCATGCGCGTGGTGGTCGTCTTGCCGTTGGTGCCGGTGACGACGACGACGTCCTCCACCCCCGCCAGGGCGTGCGCGAGGAACGTGGGGTCGATCCGCTCGGCGAGGAGGCCGGGCAGCGCGGAGCCACCACCACCCTTGACACGAGCCGCCGCACGCGCGGCCTTTCCTGCAGCGACGGCGAGAGAGGTCCTGAGCACGTCGGTCAGCCTAGACGTCGTACCTCGGCGGTACACATAGCAGCCCGCGCGTCGGCGCCGGCGAGACCACCCGTGAGGAGCCAGACAGGGCTGCGGGACCGTTCGGCGGATTCGGCATCGACACCCGGTGGACGGACGGCCTCAGCTCCTGCGCTGAGCCGAGGTGAGCCGGGCGATGTGGAGCGACGGATATCCGACCTCGTCGGCGGTGATCGCCCTTCCGTGCGCCGAGAACACCGATCGGAGATCCTCGGCCGCTGCATGAGCTTCCGGGTGGGACTCGCGCAGATCGACCAATCCACGAGAGGAGCCGTCCTCGATCAGACGGTCTTCATCCATTCTCGCCAGGAGATAGCGCAGGTGAGCGACGAACCGGGCGACATTCATCGGGTCGGCGTGGATGTCGGCGCCCGTGCGAGCAGCCACGACGTCGAGGATCTCGGAAATCCGTCGCGTCATCTGTGCGGACTTGGCGAGGTCTCCGGTCGCGAAGCGGGCGTTGACGAGGTGCAGGGCGAACGCGGTGGGCTCTCCCTGCGGAAGGGCCCACCCCAGTTCCTGTTCCACCAACTCCGCAGCCTCGCGACCGATCACTGCTTCTTCGGGGTAGAGCTGGTCGATCTCCCAGGACAGCGGATGCGGGCCCTCCTCGGCTCCCAGCCGCAGCTGAGCGTGGTGGATGTGGTCGGCGATCGTCAAGAGCAGCGGTTGCTCGCCTGCCACACCGAGGCGTCGTGCGGCCAGCTCCACGATGGACTGGGCGACGAGGACGATGTCGAGGTCGATGTCGGCGAGAAAGGCCGCCAGTTGGGGCAGGGAGTGCGAACCGTCCGGAACGAATCGCTGGGTGACTGCCGCCATGTCGACCGCGTCCCCCAGGCCCTTGTTCCAGCCGATGCCCTTGCCCATCAGGACACATCGCTCACCCGACCCACTGGTCGCCAGGACTGCGCTGTTGTTGAGCGCACGCACGACCTCCATGCTCACCTCCTGTGGCGTCGGTGGGGCAGCGCTGCCGGCCTGCGCCACCCCACCGACGACGGTCACGACCTACAGGTTCTCGCCGTTGGAGGCGATGACCGTGCGATACCACTCGAAGGATTCCTTGCGGCGACGCTCGAGGGTGCCCTCGCCCGCGTTGTCGCGGTCGACGTGGATGAATCCGTAGCGCTTCTTCATCTCACCCGTCGTGAAGGAGACGAGGTCGATGATGCCCCACGGGGTGTACCCGATAAGATCGACCCCGTCGTACTCGACGGCATCCCTCATCGCCTCGATGTGCGCGCGCAGATAGTCGATCCGGGGCGCGTCCGAGATCGTGCCGTCCTCCGCGATCTCGTCGACCATGCCGAACCCGTTCTCCACGATGAACAGCGGCAGCTCATAGCGCTCCGCCAACGTGGCCAGGGTGAACCGCAGACCGGTCGGGTCGATCTGCCAACCCCAGTCGCTCGCCTTCACATACGGGTTGGGCACGCTGTTGGCGAAACCGCCGTCGACCGAGTCCGTCGCGTCGTTGGAGGCGTCGGCCTTGACGACGGTCGACATGTAGTAGCTGAACCCCAGATAGTCGACGGTGCCCGCGGCGAGGATCTCCTCGTCGCCCTCCTCGATCCCGACCCGGTAGCCCTCACGTTCCCATTCCTTGACGGCATACGGCGGGTAGTGCCCACGCACCTGCACGTCGGCGAAGAAGAACCGCTCCCTGGAGGCGATCTGCGCAGCCATGACGTCCGCCGGGTCGCACGAGTACGGGTAGACCGGGACGTGCGAGACCATCGCCCCGATCTGCAGGTCGGGGTCGATCTCCTTGCCGATCGCCACGGCCTGGGCACTCGCGAGCAACTCGTGGTGGGCCACCTGGAAGAGCACCTCACGCGGATCGTCCTCCTCGGTGAGCACGACCCCGGAGTTGGTCCAGAGGAACAGGTGGTTGCGAGTGTCCATCTGGTTGTTGATCTCGTTGAAGGTCATCCAGTAGCGGACCTTGGAGTGGTATCGCTCGAAGCACACGCGCGCGAAACGTGCGAAGAAGTCGACCAACTTCCGGTTGCGGAAACCGCCGTACTCGCGGGCGAGATGCAGCGGCAGCTCGAAGTGGGACAACGTGATGACCGGTTGGATGCCGTTCGCGAGCAGTTCGTCGAAGAGGTCGTCGTAGAAGCGCAGGCCCTCCTCGTTGGGCTCGTGTTCGTCACCCAGGGGGAAGATCCGCGACCAGGCGATGGACGTGCGAAAGCACTTCAGCCCCATCTCGGCGAAGAGCGAGATGTCTTCCTCGTAGCGGTGGTAGAAGTCGATGGCCTCGTGGTTGGGGTAGTACTCCCCTTCCTCCACCGTCTCGGTGATGCGCCTCGGTGTGCCGTGTGCACCGGCGGTGAGGACGTCGACCACGGACAGGCCCTTGCCGCCCTGGTCGTAGCCACCCTCGAACTGATGAGCGGCGACGGCGCCACCCCAGAGGAAATCGTCGGAAAAGCGTGACATGGTCGGTCCTCTCAGGCGTCGGTGGATGCCGAGTTCGCGGCGGGCAGGCGGTCCAGGGCCAGGACGGGCTCACCGATGACGGCGCTGTCCGTGGCGACGGGACGAACACCGGCGAATGCGGCCGCGTTGGTGACGACGACGGGGGTGATGAGGTCGTACCCGCGCTCCCCGATGAGGTGCGGGTCGAACTCGATGAGGAGATCGCCCGCCCGGACCTGCTGTCCGGCGCTGACGTGACCGGTGAAGCCTTCGCCCTCGAGCGCGACGGTGTCGAGTCCCACGTGGATCAGTAGTTCGACACCCTCATCGGAGCGCAGGCCCACGGCGTGCTGGGAGTCGAGTACCGACACCACGGAGCCGTCGAACGGGGCGACGATCCTGCTTCCCGTGGGACGGATGGCCACGCCCTGACCGAGCACTCCGCCGCTGAAGACCGGATCCGGGACCTCCGAGAGAGGAACGACCGACCCCTCCAGGGGGCTCGCGATCTGCAGGTCCTGGGCGAGGTCACCCGCGGTGGACGTGGCCTGCGGGTCGGCCGGCCCGGTGCCGGTCTCGGCGAGGACGTCCTTGTAACCGGCGAAGTACACCAGGGCCGCGGCCCCGAAGAAGGCGATGGCGCACCCGATGAGCTCGCCCCACAACGACATCGGGTTGTCGGGCGAGTAGGCGTTGACGATCGTCAGCGGTCCGGGCAGGCCGGCGTAGGCGTAGTAGCGGGCGCCGAACAGGCTGATGACGACGGCGCCGACGGCACCCGCGATGCAGCCGAAGATGAACGGGGTCTTGAACCGCAGGGTCACGCCGTAGATGGCGGGCTCGGTGATGCCGAAGACCCCGGTGACGGTCGCGGGCGCGGCGACTCCCTTGATCTTGCGGTTGCGGCTCTTGAGGAAGACACCGGCCGCAGCGCCGACCTGGCCGATGACGGCTGCAGTCTGGAAGGCCTGGAAAGAGTCCTGTCCGTACTTGGCGAAGTTGTCGAGCACGACCGGCGTGATGCCCCAGTGGAATCCGAAGATCACGGCAACCTGCCAGAACCCGCCGATGAAGGCCGCAGCCAGCCACGGCGCCACCTCGACGCCGGCGTTGTAGGCGGTGGCGATGAGCGTGGCTCCCGCAGCCGTGATCGGGCCGATGACGAGCAGGGTCAGGGGAACCATGACCAGGATCGAGATGAGCGGGACGAGGAGTTGACGGGCGACGGCCGGGATCCGCCTGTTCAGGAAGCGCTCGAGGTAGGAGAGGATCCACACGAGGAAGAGCGGCGGCAGCACCGAGCTGGTGTACGTCGTCTGCGAGAGTGCGATCCCGAAGAAGGTCACCTGCTCTCCCTCGGCGATCCGACCTGCGATCTCGGCCCAGGTCGGGGTCACGAGCGCCGCAGTGCACAGCACTGCGTTGAAGATGTTGACCTTGAAGTGTTGGGCGGCCGTGATCGCGATGAAGATGGGCAGGAAGGTGAAGGGAGCCCACGACATCATGGCCAGCACCTCGTGGGTACCGGTTGTCTCGAACGCAGGCTGGATCATGCGGGCGATGATCAGCCCACCTTGCAGAATGCCGGCCGCCGCCAGCACATAGATGAACGGCGCGAACACGGCCGACATCGTCGCGATGATCCGATTGACGATCGACCCGTGGGGCGCGTCGCTCGATGCCGAATCCGCCGCGACGTGCGTGATGAACTCGTCGTAGACATCGCTGATGTGGTTGCCGATGACGACCTGGAACTGACCGTTGTTCTCCACGACCGTGATGACGCCCGGCAGTTCGGACACACGAGCTTTCGCATCCGGCGGGGTCTCCTTGAGCACCAGCCGCAGGCGCGTGGCGCAACGGGCTGCATTGCTGACGTTCTCCGGACCTCCGACGACATCGAGGATGTCGCGGGCCAGCTTCGGGTAGTCACGTATCTGCGCGCTCACCGTCAGCTCCTCTCTCGGGCATCGTCGCCCATGTCACAGTGGCAACGCTCCGGGAGGGGGTCTCGGCGGAGCGGCACTCGACCCGGTGTCGGAGAAGCTGCCGAGGAGGTGCGGTGACGTGACGGGCGTCGAACACCAAGGCAGGGCAGACATCACCTGACCTCGGGTTATTGCTTCCGGTCCGCGAGGGACGGAATGACAGGCCCGTTATCCGAGTGGAATTCGGACACCATATCCATCGGCTCGTCGAGCGGACAAGGTGCTGTTGCGCCCACCTTGCGCAAGCCATCTGTCAGGACCCCGACCCACCACGCACCCTGCCGGAGCCCGCGACTCCGGTCCTGGCATCGCGATGCTCCTCACCGCTGCTGCTGGGCCATCCACGTCCACAGGCTCGTCCCCTGCGGCGTCTTCGGGTCGTTGCGGGCGGCGTAGATCCACGTCCAGTGCCCGTCGTACTCGTGGCCGTTGCGGACGACGGCGGGGTAGACCGTCTCCACCGCGTTGCCGATCACCTCGGCCATGTGGCGGCCGTTGCGCACCGGGTCGACGACCGGGTCGTTCTTCGCGTAGATGATCCACGTCGGGGTCGAACGGACGCGTCGGAGCTGGGCGTCGGTGAGCACGGTGCGCGTCGTGCCCGCGGCCTGATCGGTGAAGACGGCGACGGGGCAGATCGAGACGTTCGCCGCGAACGCCTTCGGGTAGGCCGAGGCCAGCTTGCTCGCCATGTAGCCGCCGTTGGAGGCACCCGCGACGTAGATGCGGGAGGTGTCGACGTCGTGCTTGCGTGCGAACTCGTCGATGAGGCTCTTGAGCCTGGCGGTGTAGTCGTAGGTGTCGTCGTCGAGCCACCGGGTCCAGGCCTGCGGCGCCACGACGTAGGCGCCGCCGAAGGTGCGCTGGGCCTCGCGGGTCGCGAATCCGAGCGCGCCGCGGTTGGCGATGAGCGGCAGGTCGTTGTGGTAGGACTGCGACCAGCCGCCCTCCCCGCCGCCGTGCAACCACACGACGAGCGGACGCTTGGAGCCCTCACCGCTCTTGCGGGCCGGCGTGTAGACCCGGTACTTCAGTCCGGACGACGACATCCCGGCGCCGAAGGCGTCGACCTCGCGATCGACCACCGAGCCCTGCGCGAACCGCTTCAGCGTCACGGACGAGCCGTTGCGCAGCTTCAGGGGTTTGGCCTGCGTGATCGTGTAGGTCAGGTCGAGCACGACGTTGCGGCCGGCATCCGGCGCCCACCCGAACGTCGAGGCTCCCTGCGCCTTCGGACCGTGCGCGAGGTCGACGACGACGTCCCCGGCGCGGTTCACCCGCACGCCGGTCACCTGACGCTGGAGGTCGTACTCGCCCGCGAACCGGGCCGTGTCGGCACCCCGCGCGGGGTTGGCGCCCTTGGCGCGCACCGTGAACGTCGACGGCGTGAGGCTGCGGGGGTCGACCTTCATCTGCTCGGGCAGATCGAGGGTCACCGACACCACCTGTTGCCCGCCGTCGAGCACGCGCGCGTCGAGCAGGAACGTCGTCGGCCGCTCCGCGGGCGGGGCCTGCGCTCCACCGGACGCCGAGGCGGGCACCACACCCCCCGTCACGACCAGACCGGACACCACGGCAGAGACGAACAGTCGCACCTTCATCGGAACTCTCCTGGGCAACGAGGCGGCGGGGTGCGCTCACGCTAGAGCGCCCCGAGCACGTCGGGAGCCTGAGCGTGCTGCCGAATTTCGTTGATGGGGTGAACGATTGCGCAACGCGGTGCGCTTCGGCCGCCCCTCCGACCCGGGGTCGTCCTCACCCCCGGGGGCGTGTGGATGCCACCAGACTCCGGCGCGAGGCCCGGCCGGTCAGGGCGTCGAGCCCCCAGGCGCTGAACGCGACGACCCCGGCGCAGGTCACGCCCATCGCCGAGAGCACGATCCCGCCGAGGAGGGCGCTCGGTTCGTCGGCGTGCGGCACGAGACCCAAGGCGATGAGGACGACGCCCGTCAGCGCGGCGCCGGTCAGGGCCGCGAGCGCGTGGCCGACCAGGCGGGGGCGGCCGAGCCGCAGCGGCCCGGTGTGGGCGCCGTCGCCCCGCGAGGAGCGTTCGGCGAGCAGCAACGCGAGTCCCGCGAAGATCGCGCACACCCCGTAGGCGGCGATGACGTCGCTCGGCCGGTGCCAGCGCAGGATCAGCGCCGCCGCGCCGGTCAGCGTCCCGGCGCCGGCCGCGAGGAACGCGACCACCGACCGCCACGACGCCGGCACGACGAACAGCGCGGCGAGGACCAGCGACGTCACCACGGTCACGTGCCCGCTGGGCAGGGTGTTGCCGAGCCCTGCCCCCACGCCCATGTCGGGGCGCGGCAGGCCCGCCTTGAGGATCTGGGTGGTCACGTTCGCGCCGGCGACGAGCGCAAGCGCCGCGAGCGCCCTCGACACCCGTCGGCGCACGAACGCCAGGAGCACCGCCACGACCAGCACGATCACGATGAACTCCACGCTGACCAGGCCCAGCCAGGCACGCAGCATCCGCGACGTGGCCGACGGCACCGCGACCGACCACAGGCTGCGCTCGTCGGCGCGCTGCCCGAGGTGGGTCCAGACGACGAGGACGACGCAGGCGACGACGGACAGGCCGCCCAGGGCGACCATGACCCACCCGATCGTCCGGGCACGCCACATCTGCACGTTCCGACTCCCCTCCCACCCCGACGGTTCTTCCCCCTGCACGTTCAGGGTAGACGTCGACCCCGGACCCGCCCTGAACGTGACTTCCGGCCCCTGGGACGGGTGTGTCGGCGCGGGTTAACCTGGGATCCCCCGGAGAAAGAGAGGTCACCACGTGACCATGCAGCAGGCCGGCGTGGCCGTGATCGGCGCGGGAATCGCCGGCCTCCGGGCCGCGCGTCTCCTCCAGGACGCGGGAGTACGGGTCGTCGTCCACGAGGCGTCCTCGCGCGTCGGCGGACAGATCCGCACCGTCGACGTCGGGGGTGTCCCCGTCGACGTCGGCGCCGAGGCGATGCACCTGGGCGCGCCGGGGGCCGCGGAGCTCATCGAGTCACTCGGTCTCGCGCCGGACATGGTGACCGCGCGGCCGGGCGCGAGCTGGATCGTCACTCCGAAGGGCCTGCGGCGTCTGCCGGCCGGAGTCGGCCCGGCAGGCCCGACGCGGCTGCGGCCGGTGCTGGCCAGCGGCGTGATGACCGTCCCCGGCCTCGCGCGCGCCGGACTCGAGCCGCTGCTGGCCCGCACACGCGGGCGCACCGACCTCTCGGCCGGCCGTGACCGCTCGGTCGGCGACTTCGTCGGTGGCCGGTTCGGCGACCAGGTCGTCGAGCGGTTCGTCGACCCGCTGCTCGGCAGCCTCCACGGCGGCGACGTGCGCACCCTCAGCCTGCGCGCGTGCACGCCGTCGCTGGTGACCGCCGCCGAACAGGGACGATCGCTGGTCACCGGCCGCAAGAAGGCGCGCGGGCCGGCCCGAAAGGGGCGAAACCGCCGGCGATGTCGTTCGTCACGTGGCGCGAGGGGCTCACGCGGGTCGTGCAGGCGCTCGCCGCGGGGCTCGACATCCACACGGACTCCCCGGTCGAACGAATCGAACGGACCGACGACGGCCGCTACCGCTTGCGTGTCGGCGCGTCCGCCGCTGCCGGTGACGCCGACGAGCGCACGTTCGACGCCGTGGTCGTCGCCCTCCCCGGCGACCGGGCCGCCGCGCTGCTGGACGGACTCGCCCCGCGCGCACCGGGACTCCTCGGCCAGACCCCGCGGGCGAACGTCGCCACCCTCGTGCTCGCCTACCCGCGGCACGTCGTCGAGGCCCTCCCGGCGTTCGCCGGGACCGGCATCCTCGTCCCCTCCTCGGTCGACTCGCTGCTCAAGGCCGCGACGTTCCTGTCGACCAAGTGGCCCCACCTGGACCACCCCGACCTGTACTTCTGCCGCGCCTCGGCCGGCCGCGCCGGCGACGAACGCCTCGCCGGGCTCGACGACGACGCCCTGGTGGCCCGGGTCCGCGCCGACCTCGCGCGGTTCATCGGGCTGCAGGCCGCCCCGCGCCACGTCCACGTCCAGCGGTGGCCGGCGGCATTGCCACAGCTCACCGTCGGACACCTCGACCGGCTCAGCGCGGCCCGCGACGACCTGCCCGCCGGCCTCACCCTCGCCGGATCGTCCTACGACGGTGTCGGCATCGCGGCCTGCCTGGGCTCGGCCCGCCGGGCCGCGACCGACGTCCTCACCCACCTCGGACCCACCCATGCCCAAGGAGGCACCCGAGCATGACCATGGCGCCAGACAAGGCCGTCCGCCGGCTCAAGCACGACATCGACGACCGGCCGATGATCGTCATCTGGGAGGTGACGCGCGCCTGCCAGCTCGTGTGCAGGCACTGCCGCGCCGACTCCCAGCCCCAGGCCCACCCCGAGCAGCTCACCCCAGAGCAGGGCCTGCGACTGCTGGAGGACATCGCCTCGTTCGGCAAGCCGCTGCCCATCGTCATCCTCACCGGCGGCGACCCCTTCGAACGGCCCGACCTGCACGAACTCCTCACCCGCGGCTCGGAGTTGGGCCTGCACATGGCGCTGTCGCCCTCGGTGACCCCGCGCCTCACGGGTGAGTCGGTGCGCGCCATGCACGCCGCCGGCGCCAACTCGATGTCGTTGTCCCTCGACGGCGCCAAGCCCGAGACGCACGACGCGTTCCGCGGGTTCTCCGGGGTGTTCGACTCGACCCTCGCCGCGGGTCGGGCGATGCGGGAGGACCGGATCCGGTTGCAGGTCAACAGCACCGTCACCCGCGACACCATGCCCGAGCTGCCCGACCTCCTGCGCATCATGTTCGAGCTCGAGGTCTCGCTGTGGAGCCTGTTCTTCCTCGTGCCCACCGGCCGCGGTCAGCAGCTCAAGACCCTCGACGCGCCGCAGATCGAGGACGTCCTGCACTGGATGGCCGACATCTCCGACATGCTGGCGGTCAAGACCACCGAGGCGCCGCACTTCCGGCGCGTGCTCACCCAGCGCGCCCGCGCCAAGGCCGAGGGGCGCGACCCCCGCGAGCTCGAGGAGCGCGGCGAGACGTACGCCTACCTCACCCGCGAGACCGAGCGGATGCTGGCCGAGTGGGTCGCCGACGGCCACGAGATCCCCCACCGCCCCCGCGTCCGCCGATCGACATCAACTCCGGCCGCGGATTCGCGTTCGTCGACCACCGCGGCAACGTCTACCCCTCGGGCTTCTTCCCCGAGCACTGCGGCAACGTCAAGGAGTTGGGGTTCACGCGGGTCTACCGCGAGAGCGACCTGCTGCGCTCGCTGCGGCGTCCGGAGACCTTCCACGGCAAGTGCGGGGTGTGCGAGTTCAACCAGATCTGCGGCGGATCGCGCAGCCACGCCTACGCGGTCACCGGCGACATCCTCGGCAGCGACCCCACCTGCACCTACATCCCCGAGGCGATGCGCGCGCCGCACGACCGCCCCGGCCACGCGATCAACGCACCGGCGTAACACCCCACCTCGCCGAGACCGCCGGTTATAGGCGGCGGTCTCGGCGAGGTGGGGCGGGTAGGCGTCAGACGGCGGGGGTGAAGAAGTACGTCGTGTGCTCGGTGATGCGACCCGCGGAATCGAAGCTGAAGAAGGCCGCGAAGCCCATGCTGGTGCGGCCACCGTCCTTGAGGTCGCCCTCCCACATGCCGTGCGCGGCCACGTTGTTGTCCTCGACGACCATGGCCCGCAGGACGTGCCGCCCGGCCGCGAGTTTGCGGCTGCCCGTGTAGTACTCGCGCAGCCCTTTGAGACCGACGATCGGGTCGTACCCCGGACGCCGGTAGAGCACGTCGCCGCTGAAGTCCGACAGCACCTCATCGACGTCGTTCCGGTCGAGCGCGTCGTAATACCCCTGCACCGCCTGGCGCAGGCGCGTCTGGAGCGGAGTGTTGCTCATGTCGATCTCCCGTCGTCGTACCGATCACTGCCCGATCACCGTCTCCGGTGATCCCCTGCGTCGCTGACGATCACCGGATCACCGGATCCCTGCCGCTCATCCTGCCCGAACGAACGTCCCGGCAGCACCCCTACCGACGTCGACGCGTCCGTCAGTCAGCACCGGCTCACTCCCACTCGATGGTGCCCGGGGGCTTGGAGGTCACGTCGAGAACCACCCGATTGACCTCGCTCACCTCGTTCGTGATGCGGGTGCTGATCCTCGAGAGCACGTCGTAGGGCACGCGCGACCAGTCGGCCGTCATCGCGTCCTCGCTGCTCACCGGGCGCAGGACGATCGGATGCCCGTAGGTGCGCCCATCGCCCTGCACGCCCACCGAGCGGACGTCGGCCAGCAGCACCACCGGGCACTGCCAGATGTCGCGGTCGAGGCCGGCCTCGGTGAGTTCGTCACGGGCGATCGCGTCGGCGGCGCGCAACGTCTCCAGGCGCTCGCCGGTCACCTCGCCGATGATGCGGATGCCCAGACCCGGGCCGGGGAACGGCTGCCGCCACACGATCGACTCCGGCACGCCCAGCTCGAGGCCGACCTGACGCACCTCGTCCTTGAACAGGTCCCGCAGGGGCTCGACCAGCGTGAACTGCAGGTCCTCGGGCAGGCCGCCGACGTTGTGGTGGCTCTTGATGTTGGCCGCGCCGCTGCCTCCGCCGGACTCCACCACGTCGGGGTACAGCGTTCCCTGCACGAGGAACCGGACCGGGTGCTGTTCGGCGTCCTGCGGGGAGTTCTGCCCCGCGGTCCCCGCGACGACGTCGCGCGCCGCCTGCTCGAAGCTGCGGATGAACTCGCGGCCGATGATCTTGCGCTTGGTCTCCGGGTCGCTGACGCCGGCGAGCGCGTCGAGGAACTGCTTGCTCGCATCGACGACCACCAGGTCGACGCCCGTGGCCTCGACGAAGTCCTTCTCCACCTGCTCTGCCTCGCCCGCGCGCAGCAGGCCGTGATCGACGAAGACGCAGGTCAACTGGTCTCCGACCGCGCGCTGCACCAGCGCCGCGGCCACCGAGGAATCCACGCCTCCGGACAGCCCGCAGATGATGCGCGCGTCGCCGACCTCCTCGCGGATCCGCGCCACCTGGTCCTCGACGATGCTGGAGGCCGTCCAGTCACCCTCGAGCCCGGCCCCCTGGCGCAGGAAGTTGACGAGCACCCGCTGCCCGAAGGTCGAGTGCATGACCTCGGGGTGCCACTGGACCCCGAACATCTTGCGCTCGTCGTCCTCGAACGCCGCGACCGGCGCCCCCGAGGTCGCGGCGGTGACGCGCATCCCGGCGGGGGCCTCGGTCACCGAATCGCCGTGGCTCATCCAGACCGACTGGGTCGACGGCTGCCCCTTGAAGAGGGTCGAGTCGGTGTCGTGGATGTCGGCCTGCGTCGAGCCGTACTCCCCGAGTCCGGTGCGCGCGACCGTGCCGCCCAGGGCCTGCACCATCGCCTGGAAGCCGTAACACATGCCGAACACCGGCACCCCGGCGTCGAGCAGCGCCGGATCGAGCCCGGGGGCGTCCTCGGCGTACACCGAGGACGGACCGCCGGAGAGGATGATCGCGCCCGGCCTCCTGGCCAGCATCTCCTCGGCGCTCATCGTGTGCGGCACGACCTCGCTGTACACGTCGGCCTCCCGCACGCGGCGAGCGATGAGCTGCGCGTACTGGGCTCCGAAATCGACGACGAGAACGGGGTTCTCGTGCAGGCCCTCGGGCCGGGTTGTGGTCACGCGGGGATCTCCTCGGTCGGGCGCCCGGCGGCGGTGAGACGGGTCGACCCACTCTAATCCCTGGCCGTTCGCGACCTGCGGGCCTCCGGGTGTGCCTCGGGCCGGTCACCGCGTCGGGCGCCGCCGGGACCACGCCCCCGGTCGCGCCCGGCTGCGAGACCTCATAGGGTGGAGCCGGAACTGCGTGACTCGTCATACAAAGGAGACTGTATGAAGATCGGCATCATCATGGGCAGCATCCGCGAGGGTCGCAACGGCGAAGTGGTGGGCACGTGGGTCCACGAGATCGCGTCGGGACGCGACGACGCGGAGTACGAGTTGCTCGACATCGCCGAGTTCGACCTCCCCCTGCTCGCCGAGCCCACACCCCCCAGCGCCGCGAACCCCCAGTACGAGAACGAGGCCACCCGCCGCTGGAGCCAGGCCATCGACGCCTGCGACGGCTTCGTCTTCGTCACCGGCGAGTACAACCACGGCATCCCGGGTGCCTTCAAGAACGCCTTCGACCTCCTCGCTCCCGAGTGGGGCAACAAGGCCGTCGGGTTCGTCAGCTACGGCGCCGACAGCGGCACCCGCGCCGTGGAGCACTGGCGCGGCGTCGTCATCAACAACTACCTGCACTCGACGCGCGGTCAGGTCGTGCTCAACCTGTTCACCGACTTCGGCGAGCAGGGTTTCGCCCCCGACGAGCGCAAGGCGAAGTCAGTGGGCAACCTGCTCGACGAGCTCGTGCCCCTGGCCGGGGCCATCAAGACCCTGCGCGACTGACGGCAGCGGCGTCCGAGGCCGCGGCGACCATGAGGTCACGCACGGCCCGGACGCCGGCCCGCAGGTTCTCCTCGAACTCCGTGACGCGCGAGGCCTCACGCTCGTCGTAGCTGATGCAGACGTCGACGTCACGGTCGGAGGCCGAGTAGTACAGCCCCAGACCTCCCGCGCTCGTCGGGGCGAACGCCGTGCGCACGATCTGCGCGCGGGAGCCCAGGGAGGTCGTCGACAGGAAGTCGGTGGTGAGGGCCCGGTACCCCTCGTCGTCGATCAGTGGCGCGCGCAGGCCGTCGCGCTCGGCCATGAGATGCAGGCCGAAGAGGTGACGGTCGATGGCCTGACCCGCCTTGGCGCTCTTGATCCGCGCCCGGTGGGCTGCCATCGCCGCCTCCAGATGGACCGGCCCCGCCTCCCCCGCGACCATCGCGGTGGCGCAGGCGACGGCCTCCGGGGTGTTGGGGCGCAGGCATTCGGTGCGACCGGCCCGGTACTCCCGCATGTCGACCGACTCGTACGTGCTGCGGACCCGCCCGTAGGTGGCGAGCTGCGCGTAGAGCATGACGAGCTGCAGCACCCCGTCGAGGCCTGCCTTGAACGGCAGGGTCGGGAACGGCTCGATCGGCTCGGTGACGATCCGGAACCGCAGACCGGCGGCCTGCTGCTCGTAGTCCTCACCGGCGGCGACGAGCCGTGCGCGCTGATCCTCGGTGAGCGTCCACGACACCGGCTCCCACGCGACGGGAGCGCCGTCGGCGCCAGGGTCGAGATCGGCCGCCGCCTGCTGAGCCGCCGCGATGACGGCGACGATCGTGCCGCCGTCGATCATCGCGTGCTCCATGTGCAGACCGACCCTGGGAGTCGATCCCAACGGCACCCGCAGACTCACGGCCTTGTACGGCCACGCCTCGTCCAGCCCGAACGCGCCGCGACGCATGAACTCCTCGAGGTCCTCGCCATCGCCATCGCCGTCTGAGTCCGGGGTGGTGTCGTCGACCAGCGTGAGGACGAACAGCGCGTTGCGGAGCCGTTCGTAGGTGTCCCCGTTGCCGTGGTCCGCCACGAGCGTCGTCAGCATCGCGGCCGCGTCGTCGCCGGCGAGGTAGGCGGGACGGGCGAACAGCCCCGGTTCGGTCGGCGTCGACGCGGCGATCTCGGCCAGCGCGGCCCCGATCGCCGATGCCGGCAGCGGGTGGCCGTCGGCGTCGCTCACCGTCAGCGCCGCGGCGTGCCCGCGGTGGAGCACGACCACCTCGCGCCCACCGGCGCCGGCGTCGCCGGGCTCGGAGACGTCGAGCCTCTCCCGCGGGATCCTGATGCCGCCCGAGAGAAACCCGAACTGGCCGGGGTCGACCTGCTCACCGCGCGCGGACGTCGGGATCTCGAACTCCCCACGCAGGTGGGCCAGGTGGACCGCGGCGAAGCCCGCGACCACGTCGGCCGCGAGGTCGACGCCCGATCGCGTCTGCTCCCAGGCCAGCTCGAAGTACGTGTTGCTCGTCAGCGGCAGCGGGGTGCGCACCCCGAAGTACCCGTCGAACCACGCCGTGGAGAGCCAACTGCGCCCCTCGCCGTGCTCGGCGTCGGCGAAGCGTCGCAGCGCCTCCTGGGCCGCCGGCCCGTCGCCGTCGGCGAACGCCTGCGCCGCACGGCGCGAGGCCTCGAGCACCTCGGGAGCGACCAGGGGCTCCACGGCCTCGCAGAATCCCGCCATCGTCTGCTCCAACGATGGGACCGGCAGTTGCTTCACCCGCTCGTCCTTTCTCAGCCCACGTACACCCGCGCGTTGCGGAACATGCGCAACCACGGGCTCTCCTGCTCGATCGGCCCGGGCGTCCACGACATCTGGACGTTGCGCTGCACCCGCTCGGGGTGCGGCATCATCGCCGTGAACCGCCCGTCGGGCGTGGTCACGGCCGTGATCCCGCCGGGTGACCCGTTGGGGTTGAGCGGGTACGTCGTCGCGGGAGCGCCGTGGCCGTCGACGAACCGTACCGCCGAGAGCACCGCGGATTCATCACCGCGAGTGGAGAAGTCGGCGAACCCCTCGCCGTGGGCGACGGCGATCGGGATGCGCGACCCGGCCATGCCGGCGAAGAAGATCGACGGGGAGTCGAGCACCTCGACGGTCGACAGCCGCGCCTCGTACTGCTCTGAGAGGTTGCGGGTGAACCGCGGCCACGCCTGCGCGCCCGGGATGAGGTCGGCGAGCGCGGCGAACATCTGAGCTCCGTTGCAGATGCCCAGGCCGAAGGTGTCGGTGCGGTCGAAGAACGTGGAGAACGTCTCCTTGAGCCGGTCGTTGAACAGCACCGACCGCGCCCAGCCCTCGCCCGCGCCGAGGGTGTCGCCGTAGGAGAACCCGCCGCAGGCGACGAGGCCGGTCGCGTCGGCGAGGTCGAACCGCCCCGACTGCAGATCGGTCATGTGCACGTCGTAGGTGTCGAACCCCGCACGGTCGAAGGCGAACGCGGTCTCGACGTGCGAGTTGACGCCCTGCTCACGCAGGATCGCGACCTTCGGACGCACGCCCCGCGAGAGGTACGGCGCGGCCACGTCGTCGGCCGGATCGAAGGTGGTCTCGAGGACCAGACCCGGGTCGTCGCCACCGGCGGCCGCGTGCTCCTCGTCGGCGCAGACGGGGTTGTCGCGCAGGGCGCTGATGCGCCAGGACACCTCGTCCCACGCCTGGGCCAGGTCGCGGGTCTGCTCGGCGAGCACCACACGGTCGCCGATGCGCACCGTGACCTCCCGCTCGGGCCGCGTGCGCCCCACGCGCCGGGTGAGTTCACCGAGCCCGTGGGCGGCCAGCACCGCCTCGGCCGCGTCGACGTCGCCCGCCGGCACTCCGAGCACGACACCGAGTTCCTCGGTGAACAGCGCCGCGAGCGAGTCGACCTCGGCCTGGATGCCGACGCCGCCCGCGAACGCCATCTCGGCGAGCGTCGCCCACAGTCCACCGTCGGAGCGGTCGTGGTAGGCGGTGAGGAGCCCGTCGGCGCGCAGCGCGGTGAGGGCCGAGGCGAGCGCGACGAGGCGCTGCGGGTCGTCCAGATCGGGCACCGTACCACCGAACTCGCCCCTGACCTGGGCCAGCATCGAGCCGCCGAGGCGGTCGCGCCCGGCGCCGAGGTCGACGAGCAGCAACTCGTCGCCGAATCCGACGACCGGGGTCAGCGTGCCGCGCACGTCGGGCAGCGACGCGAACGCCGACACGACCAGCGAGACCGGCGAGATGACCTGCCGGGCCTGGCCCGTCTCGTCGACCCAGCGCGTGCGCATCGACAGGGAGTCCTTGCCGACCGGCACCGAGATGCCGAGCGCCGGGCACAGCTCCATCGCCACGGCCTGCACCGTGTCGTACAGCGCGGCGTCCTCGCCCGGTTCACCGCAGGCGGCCATCCAGTTGCACGAGAGCTTGACCTCGCCCAGCGTCACGGGCGCGGCGAGGAGGTTGGTCAGGGCTTCACCCACGGCCATGCGCCCGGAGGCCGGCCCGTCGACCGAGGCCAGCGGGGTGCGTTCACCGCTGCTCATCGCCTGGCCGGCGAAACCGACGTGGTCGGACAGGGTGACCGCGACGTCGGCGACCGGCACCTGGTAGGGGCCGACCATCTGGTCGCGGTGGGTCAGTCCACCGACGGTGCGGTCGCCGATCGTGATGAGGAACCGCTTACTCGCCACGCTGGGGTGCCGCAGCACGGCGTAGGCGGCCTCGCGGACCTGGTCGGCCGGGAGGTCGAGATGCAGCTCGGGCGTGGAGCACTCCACCCGGGCGACGTCGCGGGTCATGCGCGGCGGCTTGCCCAGCAGCACCTCCAGCGGCATGTCGACGGGCCGGTCGGCCTCCGCCGGCGTGTCCTCCTCGGGACCGGGAGCCAGGACGAGCTGCCCGTCGGCGCGGGCGACGCCCACGACGGCGTAGGGGCACCGCTCACGCCGTGCCAGCGCCGCGAACCGCGGGAGCGAGTCGGGGGCGATGGCCAGGACGTAGCGTTCCTGGCTCTCGTTGCACCAGATCTCCTTGGGCGCGAGGCCGGACTCCTCCAGGGGCACGGCCGACAGGTCGAACCGCGCACCCATGCCCGCGTCGTCGACCAGCTCGGGGAAGGCGTTCGACAGCCCGCCGGCGCCGACGTCGTGGATCGCGAGGATCGGGTTGTCGCTGCCGAGCTGACGGCAGTGGTTGATGACCTCCTGCGCCCGGCGCTCGATCTCGGGGTTGCCGCGCTGCACCGAGTCGAAGTCGAGGTCGGCGGCGTTGACACCCGCCGCCATCGAGGAGGCGGCGCCGCCACCCATGCCGATGCGCATGCCGGGCCCGCCGAGCTGGATGAGCAGACTGCCCTCGCCGAAGACGACCTTCTCGGTCTGATCGGCGTCGATGGAGCCGAGTCCGCCCGCGCTCATGATCGGCTTGTGGTACCCGCGGTGCACCCCGTCGACGCGCTGCTCGAAGACGCGGAAGAACCCGCCCAGGCCCGGGCGCCCGAACTCGTTGTTGAAGGCCGCGGCGCCGATGGGGCCCTCGATCATGATGTCCAGCGGAGAGGCGATGTGCGCCGGGAGCCGGCCGGGCCTGGTGCGCTGGGGGTCGCCGGCCGTCGACTCGTCGGTGTCGTCGGACGCCTCGGTGCCGGTGTGGCGGGCGGCGGTCTCCCACGGCTCGTTCGTCCCCGGCAGTTCGAGGTTGGAGACGATGAAACCCGTCAGGCCCGCCTTGGGTGCCGAGCCACGGCCTGTGGCGCCCTCGTCGCGGATCTCGCCACCGGCGCCGGTCGCGGCACCGGGGAACGGGGAGATCGCCGTGGGGTGGTTGTGCGTCTCCACCTTCATCAGCACGTGCGAGTCGCGCTCGCGGGCGACGTAGCGGCTCGGGCCGTCACCCGCGCCCTCGGGCCGGAAGTGCGTGACGGGGCCTCCGGCCATGATCGAGGCGTTGTCGCGGTAGGCGACGACGGTGCCGTTGTCGGGGCCGCCGGCGACCTCCTCGGTGTGCCGGATCATGCCGAACAGGGAGCGCGTCTGCGCCTCGCCGTCGACCACGAAGTCGGCGTTGAAGATCTTGTGCCGGCAGTGCTCGGAGTTGGCCTGCGCGAACATCATGAGCTCGACGTCGGTGGGGTTGCGCCGCAGGCCCGTGAACGCGTCGACGAGGTAATCGATCTCGTCGGGTGAGAGAGCGAGTCCGAACTCGCGGTCGGCCTCCACCAGCGCCTCGCGCCCGCGGCCGAGGACGTCGACGTGGGCCATCGGCTCCGGGTGACGTTCGTCGAAGAGTTGCCCGGACGCCTCCAGCGTCTTCAGCGCCACCTCGGTCATCCGGTCGTGCAGCACGGCGACGACGGCCCGCCACTGCTGGTCGTCGAGCGGCTCGGCCTCGGGGGTGGTCGTGATGACATACTCCGTCACCCGTTCGACCCGGCGGATGTCGATGCCGCAGTTGTGGACGATGTCGGTGGCCTTGCTGGCCCACGGCGAGATCGTGCCGAGGCGCGGGGCGACGACGACCAGCTCGGTGTTCGCGCTCGGCTCCGGACCTTCGTAGGGCTCGCCGTAGGACAGGATCGCGGTGACGATCTCGGCGACCCGGCTCTGCAGCGGCGCCTCGCTCGCCACCAGGTGCACGTGGCGCGCGGAGACGCCGGTGACGCCGGGAGCCACCTCCCGCAGACGCTCCAGCAGCGCACGGGCGCGGAAGGCGGAGAGGGCGGAGCCGCCCACGACGGTGGTCAGGGCGAGCGTGGGCGAGGCAGCCATCGGCAGGGGCCTTTCAGCCAGGGCGGCGGGAACGTGACTCAGGCTACCGGCGTGCACCGACAGCCCGGTCCACGCCGTCGTCCACCGCTCCGAGCGCGGCCGTCGTATCGTCGGCGGCATGAGCGCGAACGCCGTCGAGGACCTCGAAGCAGCGATCCGGGCGCGGGCCGAGCACCGCCGGCTGGGTGATCAGCTCGGCCGGCTCGACTCCCGGCTGGCGGAGGCGGAGGAGCGTGCGGCACAGACCCGCTCGCGCCTGGCGGAGGAGGAGTCCGATGTCGCGCGGCTGGAGAAGATCTCCCCCACGCGCCTGTGGGCGACGTTCAAGGGCAGCCGCGAGGGCGACCTCGACCGCGAGCGCGCCGAGGCCGACCGGGCCCGGTACGAGGCCCAGCGCGCGCAGGCCGACCTCGATCGACTCCGGCGTGAGGCCGAGGGGCTTCGCGCTCAGCGCGACGCGCTCGGCGACGTCGAGGCGGCCCACGAACGTGCCCTGGCCGCCACCGTGCGCGCGGCGGAGGCCGATCCCTCCCTGCGGGGGTCGCCGGCGACGCCGAACGGCAGCTCGGTCACATCCTCGAGCGTCGGGAGGTCGAGGAGGCCCTGGCCGCCGGCCACGAGGCCCGGACGAGCCTGCTGGAGGCCCGCGAGACCCTCGGCAGGGCCGACGACTGGTCGGCGTGGGACACCTGGGGCGGCGGCGACGTGTTCAGCTCGTACATGAAGCACCAGCGCCTCGACGAGGTGACCGACCAGTTGCAGAGCGCATCGGCCGTCCTCGACCGGTTCTCACGGGAATTGGCCGACGTCGACCTGCCGGGCGTCGACGCGCCCGTCGTCGACGGCCTCTCCCGCGGCATCGACATCTTCTTCGACAACATCTTCACCGACCTGTCGGTGCGCGGCCGGATCAAGGAGGCCGCGGCCCAGCTCGACGACGCGATCGAGAAGGTGAGTGCGGCGATCCTCGAACTGGAGCGACGCCGTACCCGTCTGATCTCCTGACGCAGGACTCCGCCCTATTCACCACCGACCGTCTCCACGTGGGGGCGGTCGGCGGTGAACGGTCAGGCTTCGGCGGCGGCCAGCTGGCTCTCGACGCCGCGGGCCACCTTGCGCTCGACGTAGAACGACAGGAACGGCACGCAGCCGGCGAGCATGACGCCGATCATCTTGAGCAGGGACCACCGTGCGGGGAACCCGAGGTTGGCCACCGCCGCCAGGTACACCATGTAGATGAACCCGTGCGGGCCCGGCCACCAGGACAGCGGGTTCTCCTCCTTGGTCATCTTCATGCCGTAGGCGAACCACATCTCGACGACGAGGACGAGCAGACCGACGCCGACGATGAACGCCATGATCTTGAAGAAGGGCAACGCCTTTCGCGTCTTCTCGGCGTCGAATCCTCGCGGGACCCGGGTGCTCGCGGCGGTCGTCATCGTGTGTTGCCTCCTGAGGGGAGCGGGTGGTCCGTCGGGTCGGTGGTGCCCTCGCCTGCGTCGCGCACCGGCGGGTCCTCACCGGTGCGGGTGGTCTGGTCGGTGTCGCCGGCCTCGGCGCCTGCCTCGGAGTGGGACTCGCCCTCGAGGCTCAGGCGGTAGTCGTCACGCACGAGGCGCCACCACACGTAGACGACGAACGCGGCGAAGATCCACCACTGGATGGCGTAGGCGAAGTTGCGCCAGTTGAGTCCGCCGGGGTCGACCGCGGGCGGCGGCACGGGGGTGACCTGGGCGGCGGCGCCGGTGGCCGGAGGAGTCTCGGTGTCCGCGAAGACGAAGGCGTTGTAGACGTCGCTGGGCCAGGTGTTGACGAAGGAGGAGAGGTCGACGGTCTGCACCTGCCCCTCCGGCATCGGCTGACGCTGGTCGGGCGGACCTTCCTGCGGCTGCAGCGTGCCGGTGACCGTTACCGGTCCGGGCGGCGGCGGGGGCGGCGAGGTGCCCTCCGGCACGAACCCCCGGATGATCGCCAGACGGGCGCCGGTGGCATCGACGACCAGGGGCGTGAGCACCCATGTCCCCACCTGGTCCCCGAGTCGGCGACCGGCGACGAGCACCTGGTTCTCGGCGTCGTAGCGACCGGCGGCGATCACCGACCGGCCCACGTGGGCGCCGGTGATCGACGTCTGCGGGGGCAGGACGTCGTCGATCGGGGCCTCGGGTGCCGCTTCGACCTGCTGGAGGAGCTCGGTCTGCGCCTTCTGCTGCGAGACGTTGAGCTGCCACAGACCCAGCCAGCCGAACAGCACCACGATGGCCGCGACCAGGCCCAACAGGGCCAACCATCTGGGTCGCAGGGCCGTCTGGAGCACCCGTCCAGGCTAGGCCATGGGGCTGGGAGAAATCCGGGCGCCCCGAGGCCGCGGAACAGGGTCTGCTCAGCGGCGACCGAACACCGACAACAGGCGCAGAACACCGGTGGTGTAGCGGGCCGCCTCCGCCGTCGTCGGCATCGTCGGGGACACTCCCCGCGCTGTGGCGATGGTCTGCGGTTCGGTGAAGCGGAGGATGCCCGCCTCGCCGTGACGACGGCCGATCCCCGAGGACTTCATGCCGCCCATCGGGGCGTCCTTGGCGGTGTAGCCGACCGCGAATCCGTCGTTGACGTTGACGGTCCCGGCCTCGACGAGGTGGGCGATCCCCCGCGCCCGAGCGACGTCACGACTCCAGATCGAGGCGGTGAGGCCGTACTCGGTGTCGTTGGCGGCGAGGACGAACTCGGCGTCGCTGCCGACCCGGCACACCGAGACGACCGGCCCGAACGTCTCCTCCCCCGCACACCGCATGTCGGGACTCACGTCCTCCAACACGGTCGGGGCATAGGCGTAGGGGCCGACCTTCGGCAGAGGACGTCCGCCCGTGAGGACCGCCGCGCCCTTGGCCCGGGCGTCCTCGACGTGCGCCGTGACGCGCTCGAGCTGCCGCGGACCCGACAGGGTGCCCATATCGGCGCCGTAGGCGAGGTCGACCCCGACGCGCAACGCCGAGACCCGCCGCACGAACCGGGTGAGGAACTCGGTGGCGATGCTCTCGTGCAGGTAGATCCGCTCCATGGAGATGCACACCTGACCGGCGTTCGTGAAGCAGGCCTCGACCGCGCCGGGAACCGCCCGGTCGAGATCCGCGTCGGCGGCGACGTACATCGCGTTCTTGCCACCGAGCTCGAGACTCGCGCCCACGAGCCGGCGGGCCGCGCCGACGGCGACCTCCCGCCCGGTGGCACTCGACCCCGTGAAGCACACGTAGTCGGTGCTCGCGAGCACGGCGCCCCCGACCACCGGTCCGTCACCGAGGACGACCTGCAGGACCCGTTGCGGCAGACCTGCGCGCGCGAGCAGTTCGGCGACCATGAGCATCGTCAGCGACGTGGAGGGGTCGGGCCGGATGACGACGGCGTTGCCCGCGATCAACGCCGGAAGGGCCTCGGAGACGGCCATCGACAGCGGGTAGTTCCACGGCGCCACGACCCCGACGACCCCGACCGGGCGGCGCGTCTCGATGACGTCGGTGAGCACCGGGACGAGGCCGGCCCGCCGGCGCGGGCGCAGGACCCCCGGTGCGCGACGTGCCAGGTATCGGGCCGTCAGCGCGGCGTCGACGATCTCGGCGAAGGCGTGGGTGCGGGTCTTGCCGGTCTCGAGCTGGATGAGGTCGAGCAGTTCCACCTGATTGTCGAGCACGAGGTCGTGGAAGCGTTGCAGCACCGCCGCCCGCGACGTGGCGGGCATGCGCGACCACGACCGGAACCCCGCGCGCGCACCCGTGACCGCGACCGCGACGTCCTCCGGTGTCGAGCACGGCAGGTCGGCGAGGCGGGCGCCGTCGATGGGCGAGAAGGTCGTCATCGTCGCGGCCAGGGGCGAGGTGACCGCGTACTCGGCCAACTGCGCGACCCGCATCGGATCGAGGACCGGGGCGTCGGCAACCGTGCTCGTCATGTGCCGATCGTAGACGTCAGCGGGGAGGACTCCCGGGCGCGACGAGGCCGGGACGCCACCAGGACCGCGACGCGATCAGGGCCCAGGCCAACAGGATTGCCCAGATCACGAAGAGCGGGTCCCACAGGAACGCGTGGCCGACGAGGGCGGTGTCGTCGCCGGTCGAGGTCCCTGAGGTCAGCGCGATCCAGGCGCCGATCATGCCCGCCCCTCCCCACGCGAGCAGGATGAGCACCCCCAGCCAGGACACGACCCGCACCCACCGGTGGGCCGGGGGCGGGCGTGATCGAGCAGCGGCACGAGGGCACCGGCCACCTTGGCGAGGGTGACGACCCACAACATCAGGGTGATCAGCGGACCGCCCTCGCGCTGCATGTCCACGGCGAACTGCCCCACCGTGTCGAGGAGCCAGGTGCCACCGAGCGCCCAGTACAGGCTCGCGGCCGCGTGGAGGAGGCCCGCCACCGCGGCTCCGACGAACAGGGGCATGCCGGGACGGGACCTCATGCCCCCGACCGTAGGACCGGTGGGTGTCGGGCGCGTGAACCTCAGGCCGACAGCGAGGTCAGCCGCCGTACTGGCTGTGCAGACCCGCGGGGGTGTAGGGCGAGACGACGACCTCGACGCGCTGAAACTCCTTGAGTTCGGAGTACCCGGTGGTCGCCATGGCCCGACGCAGGGCGCCGACGAGGTTCGTCATGCCGTCCGCCGAGCGGCCCGGGCCGAGCAGGATCTCCTGCAGCGGGGCGAGGGCGCCGACGTGGACCCGCTCGCCGCGAGGGAGCTGGCTGTGGTGCGCCTCCGAACCCCAGTGGAATCCGCGGCCGGGAGCCTCGAGTGCGCGCGCGAGCGCCGCGCCGATCATCACCGCGTCCGAGCCGCAGGCGATGGCCTTGATGACGTCACCCGAGCGGCCCATGCCGCCGTCGGCGATGACGTGGACGTAGCGTCCGCCGGACTCGTCGAGGTAGTCGCGCCGGGCGGCGGCGACGTCGGCGATCGCGGTCGCCATCGGGGTCTGGATGCCCAGGGTCTGGCGGGTGGTGTGCGCCGCTCCCCCGCCGAAGCCGACGAGCACGCCCGCCGCACCGGTGCGCATGAGGTGCAGCGCGGCGGTGTACGTGCCGGCGCCACCGACGATGACCGGCACGTCGAGTTCGTAGATGAACCGCTTGAGGTTGAGGGGCTCGGCGTGGCTGCTCACGTGCTCGGCCGAGACGGTGGTGCCGCGGATGACGAAGAGGTCGACACCGGCGTCGACGACGGTCTTCCAATGCTCCTGCGTGCGCTGGGGTGACAGGGCGCCCGCCACGGTGACCCCGGCCTCGCGCATCTGCCCGAGGCGTGCGGTGATGAGCTCGGGCTTCATCGGCTCGGCGTACAGCTCCTGCATGCGGCCGGTGACCGAACCCGCGTCGAGGGAGGCGATCTCGGCCAGCATCGGGGAGGGGTCCTCATACCGGGTCCACAGGCCTTCGAGGTCGAGGACGCCGAGGCCGCCGAGCTGTCCGAACGCGATCGCGGTCTCGGGAGACATCACCGAGTCCATGGGGGCCGCCATGAACGGCAACTCGAACTGGTAGGCGTCGATCTGCCAGCTGATCGAGACCTCCTCGGGATCGCGTGTGCGCCTGCTGGGCACGATCGCGATGTCGTCGAAGGAGTAGGCACGGCGTCCCCGTTTGCCTCGGCCGATCTCGATCTCACTCACGCGGGCCAGCCTACCGGCCCTCCGCCCCTGCACCTGAGACCGGAGCGGGTCGGGGTAGGGGCGAACTCGCCGCGCTACGCCATCATGGAGTCCCACAGGGTCGCGGTCGGCGCACCGTCGGATCGCGCGAAGCGGCACAGGCGCACCAGGAGGAACGCGACGATGACGGAGTTGCCCACGCTCGACGCACTCGACCAGCGGATCCTCGGCAGCCTGCTCGAGAAGCAGGTGACGGTCCCGGCGAGCTACCCACTCACCCTCAACGCGTTGCGTGGCGCCTGCAACCAGTCGAGCAGCCGCGACCCCGTGAGCGACTACGACGACGCCACCCTCGAGCAGGGTGTGCGCGACCTCAAGAGCCGCGATCTGGTCCGGGTGATCTGGGCGGGCAAGGGCTCGCGCACCCTCAAGCACCACGAACTGCTCAGCGACACACTCGGACTCGACCCCGATGAGTACGCCCTGCTCACGGTGTTGCTGTTGCGCGGGCCGCAGGCTCCCGGCGAGCTGAAGACCCGCACCGAGCGACTGCACACGTTCGCCGATCGGGGTGCGGTCGAGGAGTGCCTGCTGCGGATGTCGCGCCGGCCCGCACCTCTGGTCGCTCAGCTCGAGCGGCAAGCCGGGCAGCGCGAAGCACGGTGGACACATCTCCTCGGCCCCGTCGACGTGGCCACCGGAGGGTCGCACACGGACGGGGGCGGCATCGATCTGGAGGTCGTGCTCCGCGACGGCGGCGAGGCCCGTGACTCCCGCGTGCTGGCGGCCTACGACGCGGTCGCCGACACCTACGCGCACGAGTTCGGCGACGAGCTCGAGCACAAGCCCTTCGACCGCTGGCTGCTCGCGCGCATCGCCGAGGCCGGCCACGACGGGCCGATCCTCGAGGTGGGCTGCGGACCGGGGCACGTCGCGGCGGAACTCGCCCGCAGCGGCGCCCAGGTCACCGGCCGGGACATCTCAGCGCGCATGATCGACCTCGCGACGGCCGCCCACCCCGAGGTCTCCTTCGAGGTCGGCGACCTGCGGCGCGTCATGCGGCCACCGACCGCGCAGGGGTGGGCCGCCATCGTCGCCTGGTACGCGCTGTGCCACCTCGCGCCGTCGGAACTCCCGGAGACGATCGCGGGGCTGGCCCGCGCCCTGCGGCCGGGCGGTGTGTTCGCGCTGGCGACCCACGTCGGCGCCGAGGTGCGTCACGCCGACGACTGGTGGGCCATCCCGTCGACCTCGACGCCGTGCTCCACGACACGGCCAGAGTCGTCGCCGCCGTCGAGGCCGCCGGGTTGAGCGTGCAGGAGAGGTACGTCCGCTCACCGCTCCCCGGCGTCGAGGTCGACACCGACCGGCTCTACGTCCTCGCCCACCACCCCTGAGAGTCCGCGGGGGCCTCCACCACCGCAGAACGACACGCACGGCCAGACCTGAGGCTCGGGACAGCCAGGCGTCGCACCAAGGAGCCACTTTAGCAACTTCCATTGACAGTGACCCAGTTAGCAACGTAGGTTGCACGCATGGAGTCATTGGAGGTTGCCGAGGTCGCGGCGGACATTCGCGACCCACGTGCCGGGTTGCGAGCCGTCGCCTCGCTCCGTGCGCTCACCGATCGCCTCGAACTGGCGCAGGTGGAGGCCGGGCTACGAGCCGGGATGGCGTGGCAGGACATCGCCGCGGCACTCGGGGTGTCGCGCCAGGCGGTGCACAAGAAGTACGCGAAGCGCATCGACCCGTCGATCCCCGTTCCGAGGAGGAACAGATGAGCAAGCTCAGCGTTGCGGCAGCGACGAGCCACACCCTGTCCCTCACGGCCATGGAAGAGGCCTCCCGCCTCGGCGAGAGGACGGTGGGCGTCGACCACCTGTTCCTCGCCCTCGTCGTGAACGAGCAGGTCGCGGGCCAGGTGCTCCGGAGCCTCGGGATCACCCTGGACCTGGCCCACGCGGCTGTCGCAGCCCAACACGCTGCGCAATTGGCCTCGCTCGGAGTTCGATCCGAGGCGCCCGCTCCCGGCAGGATCACGTTCTACGAAACGAACGACTACTCGCTGAACGAGAGTGCGTGCGAGGTCGTCAAGCGATCGGTCGAGGGCAAGAAGAGGGGCGACGCTGCGGCGGTGCTCCGCGAAGTGGTCACCGAACCGAGCGGTCTGATCGAGGCGGTGCTGCATCGCCTCGGGACGAGCCCGGATGTGGTGCTGGCACGACTCGAGGAGGTCACGCGTCACCCCGCGCGGGCGCAGCACTCGTTCGGCCCCGGCGCGCTGTCGAGCTCGTCCGAGGGTTTCGTCCCCGCAGATGTCGCGCAGGTGTGGGCTCTTCTCTGCGACCCCGCCCGCATGCCGGAGTGGGAACCGGGCACGGGAAGCGTCGAGGACGTGCCCTCGCGCGCCACCATCGGATCACGCTGGGTGTCGCAGGCACGGACGGAGGGCCCGGACGGAAAGCCCTTCGACGTGAAGCAGGAGCGCCGACGAGCGGCGGTGAAACTCACGGATCGTGAGGAGTTCAGCCGGATCGAATGGCGGTTCACCTGGCCGGACGCACCGAAATCCCCCATGCGGCAGGTGCGGATCGACCTCGAGCCCGCGGCAGGAGGAACGCAACTGTCGCTCTCGATCGCGTGGGTGCGCCGCCCGGATGCGCCGCGCCGCATCCCCCTGCTCCGGTGGCTGCTGCGCCCTCTCCGCCGTTTCGGGATGTGGATGCAGCTCATGCAACTGAGCGGGTCGATCAGCCGCGTCTTCCGGTAGACCCCGACCAGGCAGAGCAGACGGACGCGCTCAGCCCGCCACGCACAGAGTCGTGTGAGGTCGCGCGTGGGACGCCGAAACCGGAGGCGATGGCGCCACAATCGGGCGCCGGCCTCCGGTTTCGGTGGGTCTGCCGGTGTGCTGTGCGTCTTACCCGCGGTTCAGCACCTTGCTCGCGATGAGATCACCGATAGGCATGGCGCTCGTCGCGGCGGGCGAAGGGGCGTTGCACACGTGGAGCATGCGGGGCGTGTCGTAGAAGAGGAAGTCCTCCACCATCGACCCGTCCTTGCGCACCGCCTGCGCCCGGATGCCCGCCGGCTCCGGCGTGAGGTCCGCCGTCGTCAACTGCGGGCAGTACTTGCGCACCAGCTCCAGGTAGCCCGGCTTGTAGACCGAGTTCCACTGCTCGACGGCACCCGTCTTGAGCTGCTTGCGCGCGATCTTCCAGAACCCCGGGAACGTGACGAAGTCGGCGATGTCCTTGCGGTTCATCGACCACTTCGGGTAGCCCTCGCGCGCGAACCCCATGACGGCGTTCGGGCCGACGGTCACGCCACCGTCCATCATCAGCGTGAGGTGCACGCCGAGGAACGGCAGGTCGGGGTTCGGCACCGGGTAGATCAGGGTGTCGACGATCTGGTTGTGCTTGGCGTCGAGCCGGTAGTACTCCCCCGGAACGGCACCATCTGGAAGTCGACGTCGAGCCCGGCCATGAGCGCCAGCCGGTCGGCCTGGATGCCGCCGCACACGACGAGCTGCTTCGCGTACAGCGTCTCGGCACGCTGCGAGGGCGCCGCGTGACGACCCCCTCACCACCGGAGACGTCGATGCGCACCTCCGAGAGCGACTCGGTGATGTCGGTGACCTGCGTCCCCAGACGGAGCGTCCCACCGGCCGACTCGATGACCTCGGCCATCGTGCGGCAGACCGCCGTGTAGTCGACGATGCCGGTGCTCTTCAGCCAGATCGCACCGACGCCGGTGATGTTGGGCTCACGACGCCGCAACTCGGCCGCGTCGATCTTCTCGACGTCCAGCTCGTTGATCAACGCCCGCTCGTACAGGGCGTTCATGCGCTCCAGCTCGGCGTCGTTCGTGGCGACGATGAGCTTGCCCGTGTTGCGGTAGGGGATGCCGTGCTCGTCGCAGAACTCCCGCGTGCGCTGGGCGCCCTCCTTGCACAGCTTGGCCTTGTGCGAGCCGGGCGCGTAGTAGATGCCCGCGTGGATGACACCCGAGTTGTGCCCGGTCTGGTGGGCCGCGACGCGGTCCTCCTTCTCGATGACGACCAGGCTCGACCCGGGACGCTCACGCAGCAGCGTCATCGCGGTCGCCAGACCGACGATCCCGCCGCCGATCACCGCGAAGTCGTAAACGGCCGGAGCCGCGCCGCCGGGAGCAGGCGTCCCCTGCGGTGTGCTCTGCCCGTCGGCCTCGACGACACCGCCGTCGTGAGCACTGCCGTCGAGTCCCGGTCCGGCGAGGCTCGGGTCGTCGGTGGGTGCGTGCGTGGGGCGGTCGCTCATCAGGCCTCCTGCGGGTAGGTCTCGTCCTGCTCGGCGCGCAACTCGTCGCAGAGGCGGCCGGTCGGAACGGTGACGTCGGCGTAGGAGATCGCCTCGTCCTTGGCGATGTCCCGCGTGAGCACGCAGCCCTCCGCGAGTCCGACGGGGATGAGGTTGCTCGCCTTGGCCACCGGCGCCTTCTCGCACTCCCCGTAGTAGGTGTAGCCACCCAGGGCGTCGAGGGTCTCGCCGGCCTTGAGGTCCTTCTTGGCGACGGTGATGACCTCGACCTTGGGTGCCTGCGGCAGCGGCGCGATCGTCGCGTCACCGAGGAGCACGGCCCGCGCGACGGTGTTCGGCACCTCGAAGTGGCACAGGTGGTAGGGCGTGTAGAAGCTGTACAGCGGCCCCTCACCCAGCTTGTAGAGGTTGAGGTAGTGCTGCTGCTTGGGGTCGTCGTGCGTGGCGAGCACGTAGACGCCCGGCCCCGGCTTGGACCCGACGACGTAGTCGACGGCGCCGCCGAGCTCCTTGAGCTCCTCGACGTCGTACATGCCGGTCAGCTCGTCGACGTGGCCGCGGTGGTCACGCTGCAGGCAACCCCGCTGGTGCACGGACAGGCCCGCCGCGTTGGCCACGAGCGCCTGCTCGACGCTCACCTTGGTGCCGTCGGCGAAGCTCGTCACCATGTGCGGGTCCTGACCCCACTGCTTGGCGAACCCCTCCTGCGTGGTGGGGTTGCGGTAGGGGTCCTGCAGGCCCTTGATGTTGCCCGCCACGAGCGGCGTGAGCCCGAGCCCGCGGACGAACCGGATGAGGTTCATCTGCACACCCGGCTGGTCGCCGTCGCAGCCGGTGTAGACCAGGCCGGCCTCGGTGAACTTCTTGGCCAGGATCGGCCCCACCGTGGCGTCGACCTCGGCGTTCATGAGCACGAGGTGCTTGCGGCCGGCGAGCGTGGCCAGCGCCAGGTGGCAGCCGAACTCGACCGAACCCGTGCAGTCGACGACGCACTCGATCGCCGAGCAGTCGGTCATCGCCTCGTAGCTGGAGGTGACCGCGACCTGGCCGTTCTCGCTCGCCCGATCGATCTCGTCGGCGGTGTCGACGACGACGATGCGCTCGGCGTCGATCCCCGCGTTCTCCAGCGCCGCGACACCCTTGTCGGGAGTCCGCGCGAAGACGACGGCGACGCTCATGCCGGTCTTGGTGTTGGTGATGTGGTTGATCAGACCCTTGGCCATGAACCCGGGGCCGGCGATGCCGACCTTGATCGGGTTGTCCTTGCGGTCTGCGAGCAGCGTGTCGGTGATGATCACTTGATCGGCTTCCCGTCCCAGTCCGGCCAGGCCTTGTCCTTGTCGCTGATGACCTCGACCTCACCCGGCCACTGCAGGCCGAACGCCGGGTCGTCGTAGCGCTGCCCGCGCTCGTGCTCCGGGCTGTAGAAGCCGGAGACCTGGTAGGTGACCTCGGTGTCGTCGGTCATCGTCAGGTACCCGTGACCGCAGTACGGCGGGATCCACAGGGCGCGGCGGTTGTCGGCCGACAGCTCGACCATGACGTGCTCGCCGAACGTCGGGGAGTCCTCGCGCAGGTCGAGGCACGCGTCGACGATGACACCGCGGGTGCAGCGCACGAGCTTGCCCTCGGCCGCCGGCGCGATCTGGCGGTGCATGCCGCGCAGGGTGCCCTTCTTGGCGTTCCAGCTCATGTTGGCCTGGGCCACGCCGGTCTCGATGCCGTGCTCGGCGAACTCCTTGGCGCAGAACGTGCGCGCGAACCCGCCGCGCTCGTCGCCGAAGGGCGTGAGGTCGATGATCCAGCAGCCGTCGACGGCCGTCTTCGTGAACTCCATGCTCACCACTCCCGCTTCCAGAACAGCTTCTCGTCGACCTGACCGGTCTTGAGGAGGTAGTCGATCTGCTTGAGCCGCGTGTGGCCGCGGCCGTAGAAGGTCTCGGCGTCCAGCTGGATGGCCTCGAACACCTCGTGGAGCTGCTTGGCGCCCGCCTTGAGGTCCCAGTCGGGGGTGTACCCGAGGGTGTCCTTGACCTTGTCGAAGCTGACCTTGTAGCTGCGGTTGTCCTGACCGGGCTCACCGAAGGACAGCTCGCAGCCGGGGAACTCGCCCGCCACGGTCTCGGCGATCTCGCGCACCGTGTAGTTGTTCTCGTTGCCGCCGATGTTGAAGGCCTCGCCGTGGATCTTCTCCACCGGCGCCTCGAGCATCGTCATGATGCCCTTGCACAGGTCGAGGGCGTGGGCCATCGGACGCCACGGGGTGCCGTCGGAGGTCATCGCGATCTTCTTCTCGACCCAGGCCAGGCCCGCGAGGTTGTTGAGCACGATGTCGAACCGCTGACGCGGGCTGGCGCCGAACGCGGTGGCGTTGCGCAGCGCGACCGGGTGGAAGTCGTCGTCCGCCAGGTCCCACAGGTCCTTCTCGGTGAGGTACTTGCACTCGCCGTAGGCCGTCTGCGGGTTGACCGGGCTCGTCTCGTCGACGGTGCCGTCGGCGACGCCGTACACCGAGCAGGAGCTCATGTAGACGAACCGCTCGACCCCGGCCTTCTTGGCCGTCGAGGCCACGTGGCTGCTGCCCTTGTGGTTGATCTCGAAGGTGAGCGGACCGACCAGGTCACCGACCGGGTCGTTGGACAGCTCGGCCATCGCGACGACCGCGTCGACACCCTCGAAGTCCTGAGGCGTGAGGTTGCGCATGTCCTTCTCGAGGGTCAGCGCGGTGGAGGTCAGGCCGTTGTAGAGCCAGCCGTTCTTGTAGAACCCGGCGTCGACCGCGACCACGTCGTGACCGGCGTCGATGAGCATCGGGGCGAGCAGGCAGCCGAGGTATCCCTCGGTTCCGGTGACGAGGACCTTCATCAGTTCCACACCTTCCACGGAGCCGATCCGCCGGCCCACAGTTTCTCGAGCTTGTTCTTGTCGTTCAGGGTGTCCATCGGCTGCCAGAAGCCGGGGTGCTTGTACGCGTTGAGCTGGCCGTCGTGCGCGAGGTTGCGCAGCGGCTCCTGCTCCCACGTGGTGTCGTCGCCCTCGATGTAGTCGATGACACCCGGCTCGCACACGAAGTAGCCACCGTTGATCCAGGCGCCGTCGCCGTCGGGCTTCTCCTGGAAGTGCTCGATGGTCGTCTCGTTGGCACCGAGGGAGATCGCGCCGAACCGGCCCGGCGGCTGGACGACGGTCATCGTCGCCAGGCGACCCGAGGCCTTGTGGAACTCGATCGTCGCGCCGATGTCGGTGTCGGAGACGCCGTCGCCGTAGGTGAAGCAGAACGTCTCGTCGCCGAGGTACTCCCGCACCCGCTTGAGACGTCCACCGGTCATCGAGTTGAGCCCGGTGTCGACCAGCGTGACCCGCCAGTCCTCGACGTCGCGCTTGTGGATCTGGACCTCACCGCTGCGCAGGTCGAACGTCATGTCCGAGTTGCGCATGGCGTAGGTCGAGAACCACTCCTTGATGTACTCGGCCTTGTATCCGCAGCAGACGACGAAGTCCTTGATGCCGTGCGCCGCGTACTCGTTCATGATGTGCCACATGATGGGCCTGCCGCCCACCTCGACCATCGGCTTCGGTTTGAGCGTGGTCTCCTCGCTCAGACGTGTGCCCAGCCCTCCGGCCAGGATGACTGCCTTCATCGAGCCCCTCCCCGCATGTCGATCACTGTCATGGGCATGGCTGATCCCCCTGAAGAATGATGTTCTCGACGGCCGCGCGAGCGGCCTCCCCTTCGGGCGGCCCACCCGGCATCTCGCGTTCAGCGATCCGGAGTCGTGATACCCGGCGTGGCCGGGCCCGGACGGTGCGTCGGTGGGTCACCGCCCCCAACTATACAAGCGTCCTAGTCGAATCTCACGCCGCCCGGGAAGGTCCGATCGGCGACCCTCCAGTCCCGGCATCGACGAACGCCGCAGGCCCACCCTCGGCCGAGCGCTCCACTGCCCGAGCCTGTCTCACGACCGGGTCCGTCGGGCCGAACGTCCCGGCCCGACCCCTCGACCCCCGACGAGGCCGAGGCGATGAATACATGCGGGAGCGCGATCAGCGACGTCCTTGGTAGTTCGGGGCCTCCACGGTCATGTGGACGTCGTGCGGGTGCGACTCCTTGAGCCCTGCCGCGGTGATCTGAACGAACTGGCCGCGCTCCTGCAGCTCGGGCACCGTGCGCGAGCCGACGTAGAACATCGACTGGTGCAGGCCACCCATGAGCTGATGGACGACGGCCTCGACCGGGCCGCGGTAGGCCACCTGGCCCTCGATGCCCTCAGTGATGATCTCGTCATCGCCCAGGTCGGCCTGGAAATATCGGTCCTTGGAGTACGAACGACGGTCGCCTCGGCTCGTCATCGCACCGAGCGAGGCCATGCCGCGGTACCGCTTGTACTGCTTGCCGTTGACGAACACCGTCTCACCGGGGCTCTCCTCACACCCGGCCAGCAGGGAGCCCACCATCACGGTCGACGCGCCGGCGACGAGGGCCTTGGCGATGTCGCCCGAGTACTGCAGGCCTCCGTCGGCGATGACGGGGACACCCGCCGGGGTACACGCCCGCGCGGCCTCGTGAACGGCGGTGACCTGCGGAACACCGACACCCGCCACGACGCGCGTGGTGCAGATCGACCCCGGACCGACGCCGACCTTGACCGCGTCGGCACCGGCATCCACCAGTGCCTGAGCGCCCACGCGGGTGGCGATGTTGCCGCCGATGATCTGCACGTGCTCGGTCGCCGGGTCTGCCTTGAGGCGTCGCACCATGTCGAGCATGAGCCGCGCGTGCCCGTTGGCCGTGTCGACCACGAGCACGTCGACGCCCGCGTCCACGAGCGCCGTCACGCGATCCCACGCGTCACCGAAGAAGCCCACCGCGGCACCGACGAGCAGCCGCCCGTCGGCGTCCTTGCTGGCGTCGGGGTACTGCTCGCTCTTGACGAAGTCCTTGACCGTGATGAGCCCCGTGAGCCGTCCCTGCTCGTCGACCAGCGGCAGCCGCTCGCGCTTGTGCTGACGCAGGATCGCCGTGGCGTCCTCGTGCGAGATCGTGTCGGGAGCCGTGATGAGCGGCATCGGCGTCATCACGTCGCGCACCGATGTGGTGGCCCACTCGGCCACGGGCGTGAACCGCAGGTCACGGTTGGTGCAGATGCCGAGCAGGTGATCGCCGGGGTCGACCACGGGCAGCCCGCTGACACGGAACTCCCCGCAGATGCGGTCGAGATCCTCGAGCGTCGCGTCCGGACCGATCGTGACGGGGTTGGTGATCCGCCCCGTCTGCGTGCGCTTGACCAGGTCGACCTGCCGGGCCTGATCCTCGATCGAGAGGTTGCGGTGCAGAACTCCCAGACCCCCTGACGCGCCATCGCGATCGCCATCCGCGACTCGGTCACCGTGTCCATCGCGGCGGAGATCAGCGGGGTGCGCAGCGAGATCCCGCGCGTCAACGGGGAGGTCGTGTCGACCTCACTGGGGATCACGTCGGTCTCGCCCGGCAGCAGCAACACGTCGTCGTAGGTCAGCCCCAGCGGGGCGACGAGGGCCGGGATCTCTCCGGCGGGAGAAGGTCCGTCGTGGGTGCTCGTCATGACAGAAGTCTACGTGCCCCCAGATGGGCTCCGATCCGCCCCGGTCGGCGTCGGCCGACACCTCGGACGGGGTCCGAGATCGTTATGGGACAGACCCCATCGCTGGTCGGCGAAACTCCATCGCTGGTCGGCAAACCGGCAGGGCTGGCGGCCGGATTCGACTCAGTCGACCGAGGTCGCCGACGCTCCCGCACCGGTCGACGTGGCCGAACTCACCGCCGGGTCGATCGCGGCGGACGGAACCTTGGCGGACGTCGTCGCCTTGGGTGCCGCGGCCTTCTTCGTCACCTTGGTCGTCTTCGTCGTCTTCTTCGTCGAGGACTTCGACTTCTTCGTCGACTCGGCCGACTTCGGCGCCGTGGATCCCTGGGCCGTCTTCGGCGCGTTCGTGGCACTCTCGCTCGGCGCGCTCGGGCTCACCGAACCCCGAGGAGCCTCGGTGCCCCCACTGGTGGGCGTGGTCTCCGTACCCTTCGACGGCGAGGCCGTGCCCGGGTTCTGTTCGCCACCGGCGGTGCCCAGCGTCGTCGTCGGCGCGGTGGTGGCCGGCGTCTCGGCGGGTGCCGTGGAGGTCGGGGCGCCCGTGCTGGTCGGGTCACCCGGTGTCGTGGAGGTCGGCTTCTCCTCGGCCGGCGTCGACGTGGTGGCCGGCGGGGAGGACGTGGCCGGAGCCGAGGACGTGGCCGTCGGCGAGGTGACCGGTGCGCCCGTCGCCGTGGTCGACAGGAGGGTCGTCGTCGGCTGCGTGCGCGTGAGCGGCGCCTTCTGCGGGGGTCGGCGAGGATCACCGGTCCGCCGGTGATCTGCTTCTCGAGCTGATCGACCTGCGCCGTGATCTGCTGTCCCACGGCGTCCTTGGGAGCCATGCTGCGCACGGCCTCGATGACACCGAGGGCCTTGCCGTACTGACCGTCCTTCGCCAGACCGCGTGCCTTGTCGACCAACACGGGCAGCACCCCTGCGGGGCTGGACGCGGAATGCGTCGGCGTCGTGCTGTGCGTGCCGGCAGCGACCTGCAGAGCGGCGATCGGTGCCGTGGCCTTCTCGATCGCCCGGACCACCGGTGCGAGCTCGGTCTGGTTGATCGCGGCCGCGACCCCACCGCCGGAGACCGTCAGCGCCAGCGCGCCGAGGACGGCGACGGCACGCGAACGGGGCACCCGGACGACGCGCACGCGCTGCGAGGCGGCCGCGACCGTCTCCTCGTCCGAGCGGCCCTCGACGCGACGCAAACCGAGCGGACCGACGTTACGGGCGCAGGCGCGCTCGTCCTCGTCGATCGACGTGGTCCACGACGCGAACACACCCTCCAGACCGTCGTCGGAGTGCGACCCCCGCGAACCCAGCCGGTCGAGCAATTCGTCGTCGTCCTTGATCGGCCCGAAGCCGAGTGAGGCGGACATCTCTTACGCCTCCCCCTGGCGCTTGTGGAACATCTCACGGAGTCGGGCCAGCGCACGATGCTGTGCGACACGGACCGCCCCCGCGGTCATGCCCAATGAAGAAGCGGTCTCCTCGGCCGACAGGCCGACCGCCACGCGCAGCGTCAGGAGCTCACGCTGGTGATCCGGTAACGACTGCATCAGCTCCCAGGCCTCGTCGGCCTGCGAACCCGCCACGACGAGCTCCTCCGGACCGGCGTCGAGGTCGGCCCGGTCGGGGACCTCGTCGGTGGGTACGGGCTGACGGAACATCGACCGCTGCACATCGGCGACCTTGCGGGCACAGATGGAGTACACGTACGCCTCGAACGGGACGCCGCGCTCGTCGTACCGCGACAATGACGTGAGCACCGCGATACACACCTCCTGCGCTGCATCCTCGGCGGCCCCCGCTGCCTGCGGGAACCGACCCAACCTGGCCCTTGCATAACGGAAGGCCCGCTCGCGCACGGCGAGCATCAGAGCCTCCAACGCCGCGGTGTCCCCGCCCATGGCCGCCGGAACGAGTTCGGCGAGGGGTGACGCGGCTGTCATTCGTGTCATCGCGTCGGACGTGGGTTGCGTTACGTCTTCCTGGCTTCCCCCGGTGCCCGCGAGGAGTGGCCGAAGCGGCACGGTCATGCAGTTCCCTCCTCGGGCGGGGTGGACTACCCCCTGGCCAGGCGGACGTGGATGGCGTCAAGCCCTTGGATCGACCGGGTGGAACCCCTTGTGAGGACACCACCCGAAGAGAAGTCGGAAGACCGACGTTTCGGACTCCGGCGCGGCGGGTAACACAACCTCACGCGCCCCGGCAGGACCCAGTCGGACGACACCTCGCTTCGACTGTGCCTCATCAATGACGCTGCGGCAACCCGAACACGGGCGAAACTCTCGTGACCAGGAGGAAGATCATGGCAGAGATCTCGCGACTCCCCGGCCCCCAGGCCGACCGATGGGACTGGCAGTACGAGGGAGCCTGCCGGGCGACCGGACCGGAAACCTTCTTCCACCCCGAGGGAGAACGCGGAGCACGGCGCCGCGCCCGTGACGCCGCCGCCAAGCTGGTCTGCTCCGGCTGCCCGGTGCTCGAACAGTGCCGCGAGCACGCACTCGCCGTCCGCGAGCCCTACGGCGTGTGGGGCGGGATGACCGAGGACGAGCGCGAGGCCTGCTACCCCCGCCGCGACGAACTGGCCTCCTGAAGACGCGCGGCCTCGCCGCACGGTCCTCCTGCGCCCGGACGCACCAGTTGGGCCCCGCCACGACGGCGGGGCCCAACTGGTGTCAGGCGGTCCTGCCTGGCCCGATCAGGTGCCTCAGTGGCCGTGACCGTGACCGTGACCGGCGCCGTCGTCCTCGACCTTCTTCTCCACCACGAGGGTGTCGGTGGTGAGGACCATCGCCGCGATCGAGGCGGCGTTGCGCAGGGCCGACCGGGTCACCTTGACCGGGTCGATGATGCCCTTGGCCATGAGGTCGCCGTACTCACCGGTGGCGGCGTCCAGACCCGTACCGGGCCCGGCCTCCGACACCTTGGCGACCGCGACGTAGCCCTGGAGGCCGGCGTTCTCGGCGATCCAGCGCAGCGGCTCGGCGGCGGACTTGCGCACGATCTGCGCGCCCGTGGCCTCATCACCCTCCAGGCCGAGGGAGTCCACGGCGGTGGAGGCGTGCACGAGAGCGGAGCCACCACCGGCGACGATGCCCTCCTCGATGGCCGCGCGGGTCGCCGAGATGGCGTCCTCGATGCGGTGCTTCTTCTCCTTGAGCTCCACCTCGGTGTGCGCACCCACGCGGATGACACAGACACCACCGGCGAGCTTGGCGAGGCGCTCCTGGAGCTTCTCACGGTCCCAGTCGGAGTCGGTGCGCTCGATCTCGGACTTGATCTGACCGACGCGGGCGTTCACCTCGGCCGCCTCGCCGGAGCCGTCGACGATCGTCGTCGTCTCCTTGGTGGCGACGATGCGACGCGCCTGGCCGAGCATGTCGAGGTCGACGTTCTCGAGCTTGAGACCGACCTCCTCGGAGACGACCGTGGCACCCGTGAGCACCGCGATGTCCTGCAGCATCGCCTTGCGACGGTCACCGAAGCCCGGCGCCTTGACGGCGACGACCTTGAGGATCTCGCGCATGCGGTTGACGACCAGCGTCGAGAGGGCCTCGCCGTCGACGTCCTCGGCGATGATGAGCAGCGGCTTCTTGCTCTGCGCGATCTTCTCCAGCACCGGCAGGATGTCGGCGACCGTGGAGATCTTGCCCGAGTTGACCAGCACGTAGGCGTCCTCGAGGACACCCTCCATGCGCTCGGTGTCGGTGACGAAGTAGGGCGAGAGGTAGCCCTTGTCGAACTGCATGCCCTCGGTGAACTCGAGGTCGGTCGCCGCGGTCTGGTTCTCCTCCACCGTGATGACGCCGTCCTTGCCGACCTTGTCGAAGGCCTCGGCGATGAGCCCACCGATCTCGGAGTCCTGCGCGGACAGCGAGGCGACCTGAGCGATCTCCTCCTTGCCCTCGACGTCGCGGGCGCTCTCGACCAGCGCCGCGTCGACGGCCTCGACGGCCTTCTCGATGCCGCGCTTGAGGCCCGAGGGGGCCGCGCCGGCAGCGACGTTGCGCAGGCCTTCCTTGACCATCGCCTGCGCGAGGACCGTCGCGGTCGTCGTACCGTCACCGGCGACGTCGTTGGTCTTGGTCGCGACCTCCTTGGCGAGCTGCGCGCCGAGGTTCTCGTACGGGTCCTCGAGCTCGACCTCACGGGCGATGGTGACACCGTCGTTCGTGATGGTCGGGGCACCCCAGGACTTGTCGATGACGACGTTGCGGCCGCGCGGACCGAGCGTCACCTTGACGGTGTTCGCGAGCGCGTCGACACCGCGCTCCAGCGACTTGCGTGCGGAGTCGTTGAACTCCAGCTCCTTGGCCATGTGTGAGCCACCCATCTGTGTTCGTGGAAGTTCCCGGTCGTGGGACGACGACGCCCCGGCCTGCGCCTTGCTCAGGCGGCCGGGGCGCATCGGAATTGCTGTGGCGGACCGCGCCCTCAGGGGCACACCCGCGGTGAGTCAGAGGACCCCTGAGTCACTTGGTGACGACGGCCAGCACGTCGCGGGCCGAGAGGATGAGGAACTCCTCGCCCGAGTACTTGACCTCGGTGCCGCCGTACTTGCTGTAGATGACCTTGTCGCCGACGGCGACGTCGAGCGGGATGCGGTTGCCGTTGTCGTCGACACGACCCGGACCGATGGCCAGGACCTCGCCCTCCTGGGGCTTCTCCTTGGCGGTGTCCGGGATGACGAGACCGGAGGCCGTGGTCTGCTCGGCCTCGCTGGACTTGACGACGATCCGGTCCTCGAGCGGCTTGATGTTCACCGACACGGTACGACCTTTCGCTAGTGCGCCCGTGGGCGCGTGGTCTGAAGGTGCACCCGCGTGATCGTCCGGGTCGCCGTCGCGGGGGTCGGCCCGGAGAACACGGGATGCGGTTCTCGTTTCTGATCGCTCGCCACACCTCGTGACCATCGGTCGGCCGGAGCCGGCGACTGGCACTTGGAGTGGTCGAGTGCTAACCCCGAATCTAGGCCCGCGATTAGCACTCGGTCAACTCGACTGCCAATACCCGGCCGGAGGTGCCGACGCGCTGCCCGGATGCGTCCGGACGCTGCGAGAGGACGGGTGCCGCGCGCCGGTAGCGTGACGCCGGTGGACGCCGACACCGCCAGGACCCTGATCGCCGACGGGCTCGACCTCCTGGCCGGACTCCCGCCGTACGACGAGGGTGAGGCGTTGGCGCTCGGAACCCGTTTGCGGACACAGGGATACGACGCCGGGCTCGTGGCGGCGGTCCTCAGCCAGTCGCGGCTGCGCGAGAGGGCGCGGGCCAAGTTCGGGGCCGACGCCGCCCGCCTGCTCTTCACTGCGGACGGGCTCGAGCAGGCCACGCGCCGGGAGGTCGCCGATCGTCACGCGCAGCGGTTCGCCGCCGCCGGGATCGAGACGGTCCACGACCTGGGGTGCGGCATCGGCTCCGACGCCCTCGCTCTCGGGCGCGCCGGGCTCACGGTCCGGGCCGTCGACGCCGACGAGGCCACCGCTCTGCTCGCCGACCACAACATCGGGGCGCTCGGCCCGGACGCGTTCGGACAGGGGCGTTCTCGTGCCCGGCAGGGGCGTGCGGAGGACGCCCGGCCGTCGCCGACGGAGGGGGTCTGGTTCGATCCCGCCCGACGCACCCCCGGGCGCAACGACGCCTCCGGCCGCACCCGCCGGACCCTTCGGCTGCAGGACATGGCGCCCTCCTGGGAGTTCGTGCAGGACTCCGCCGCGCGGATCCCGGCGACCGGGGCCAAGCTGTCACCCGCCTTCCCCCATCCCGCGATCCCGGCCGATACGGAGGCCGAATGGGTCTCCACCGGAGGCGATCTCGTCGAATGCGCACTGTGGTGGGGGCCGTTGGCGCAGACGCCGGGACGGGTCGCCACGGTGGTGCGCCGGAGCGGGGAGGTCGTGACCGTCACGGAGGCCGACGCCGTCGGCGCGGCGCCTGCGGGCACGTCGGTCGTCGAACCCGGCTCTCTGCTCTACGAACCCGACCTGGCGGTCCTCCAGGCGGGGCTCGTCGGGGCGCTGTCCGACGCGGTGGAGGGGGCCGAACTCGGTGAGGGCGCCGGTTACGTGGTCTCCGAGGAGCGCATCGACGTCCCCTACGCCCGCCGCCACCGCGTGACCGACGTGCTCCCGGCCCAGGTCAAGGCCGTCAAGGCCTGGCTGCGGCGCGAAGGTGTCACGGGCCTGACCATCAAACGTCGCGGTGGCCGCCTCGACCCCGAGGAGTTCCGCCGTCGCCTCGGACTCTCCGCCCGCGGCGGCGACCAGGCGACCCTGCTCCTCACCGTGGGCCCCGACGGCCCCTTGGCCCTCGTCCTGGACCGCGAGGCGTAGGCGCCTCACTCGTCACCCGACCACCACGAGCGGCAGCCGTGTCCGGGCGGTCGGTGCCCGTGTCGGGCGGTCAGGAGCGCCCCGCCAGGACCGCGTGGCAGCGGGTCAGGCGGTCCGTCCACCAGGTGGTGCGGTCGGTGGGGGCCGCGTACTGCTCGATCAGGGCCGGATCGACGTGGAGCGTCCGGCCGGCGCGCAGGACCCCGCCCTCGGGCAGGGCCGAGTCGGTCACGACGTCGCCGTCGAGCAGGGCGACGGTGCCGAGGCCGCAGGCGAAGGGCAGGTCGGGCAGCGACGCGGCCAGGGCCACGCCGGCCGTGATGCCGACGGAGGTGTCGATCGCGCTGGAGACCACCGCGGGCAGACCGACGCGTTCGATGACCTCCACCGCCGCCCGCACGCCACCGAGCGGGGCCACCTTGACCACCATCACGTCGGCGGCCCCGTGGCGACGCACGAGTTCGGGGTCCTCGGCGCGACGGATGGACTCGTCCGCGGCGATGCGCACGTCGCGTCCCGACCTCGCGAGATGCCGTCGTACCGAGGCGAGTTCGTCGACCGAGGCGCACGGCTGCTCGACGTATTCGAGGTCGTACCGGGCCAGCGCCTCGATGGCGTCGAGCGCCTGATCCACGTCCCAGGCGCCGTTGGCGTCGACCCGGATCCGTCCGGAGGCACCGAGCACGTCACGGGCCGCGGCGACCCGGGCGACGTCGTCCTCGATCGACTGACCGGCCTCGGCGACCTTGACCTTGGCCGTGGTCGTGCCGGGAAACCGGGCGAGCACCTCGGGCACCTGATCCGCGCCGAGAGCCGGCACCGTCGCGTTGACGGGCACGACCTCGCGCACCGGCGCCGGGTGTCCCGACCAGGCCGCCTCGATGGCCGCGGCGAGCCATCGGGCCGCCTCGACGTCGGCGTACTCGGGGAACGGCCCGAACTCACCCCACCCCGCCGGCCCGTGCACCAGCACGCTCTCGCGCACGGCGAGTCCGCGAAACCGCGTCCGCATGGGGATGCGCACGACGTGGGCGGAGTCGAGGAGGTCCGCCAGGGGCGGCGTCGGTAGGCAGGTCACCGGCTCAGTATCCCGGCACGCCTCCCTCGATACCCCGCCCTGCCCCCACCGTCCCGACGGGTCGGGGGAGCGCCCTCAGCCCGCCTCGCCCGACTGGTGGGCGGTGCCGACGACCATGTCGGCGATCTCGAGGGCCGAGGCCGTGGGGGCCAGCACGTTGACGGGGCGCCGCAGACCGATGATGGCCGGGCCGTAGGTGGACACGTCGGCGTCCCGGCTCACGGCCGTGAGGCTCGATTCGGCCGTCGCCAGGTCGGCGAACGCGAAGACCGACGCGTTGCCGCCACCCTCACCCGCCTTCACCCGCCGGGAGGCCCGGTCGAGCGTCACGGGCCCCTCGACCTGCAGGTCGGGGCGGCGGTCACGGATGGCCTGCACGGCGCCGGCGATCCGCTGGGAGGCATCGGGATCCGACCGGGGGCCGGTGACCAGCGCCACCCGCGCCTCCATCCCGATGCTCTCGGCGGCGGCGACACCGGACAGCGCGATCAGCGCCAGCTCCTCACTGCTCGGGTGCTCGTTGAGGAAGCAGTCGGTGAAGATGACGACCTCGTTGGGCAGGTTGAGTACGTGCACCGAGGTGAGCAGGGGGATCTCCTCCTGGTGACCGATGACGGCCTCGGCCAGGGCGACGACGTCTTGGTGATCGTGGGAGAGCCCGGTGACCAGGCCGTCGATCTCACCGCGGGCGAGGAGGTCCAGACCCACGATGAGCGAATCGGTCGGCGCGAGATCCGCAGTGGTCGAACTGCGGCTGCCGGCCTCGCGCGCCACCTGCTCCAGACGCCGAGCCTCGGCCGGTTCGACCGCTCCGGGATCGATGACGCGCAGACCGGGAGGCACCGTGGCGCCGCTCTGGGTGACGATCGCCTCCACCCGCTCGGGGTCACCCACGAGCATGCAGCGCAGCAGGCCACGCTCGTGCAGCGAGAGCGCCGCGCGGACGACCCGCGGCGTGTCTCCGTCGGTGAGTCCGATGCGCAGGTCGCCCTTCGCCACCGAGGTCGCCATCGCCAGCCGGAATCCCGCGGGGGTCAGGCGGCGCACGCAACTGCGGTTCGGGACCTCGGCCAGCCACACGTCGTCGAACGCGTCGGCCGCGCCGCGCATGACCAGGCGCGCGCGGTCCTCGTCGTCGGCGGGGATGCCCGGGTCGAGGGAGACGACGCGGCTGGTCGCCTCGAAGGTCAGATCGTCGGTGAGCAGGATCGGCAGGCCCTCCTGCAGCGCCGGGCGGCAGAGGCGCATGACGTCGGCGTCCGGCCGGATCCCGGCGGTCAGCAGCACCGCCGCCAGCCGCGTCCCGCTCTGCTCGGCCAGCGCGGCCGACAACAGCACCTCGTGACGGTCACCGGGCACGATGACGAGCCGCTCGTCGTCGAGGTGGGCGAGGAACCCGGGCAGGCTCTGGGCGGCGACGATCGCACCGGCGATCCGACGACGGTCGTCACCGGCGTTGAGCACCTCGAAACCGAGCTGGTGCACGATGTCCCGCACCCGCGGGCGGGCGAACTCGGGTCGGTGGACCAGGGAGCAGACGGTCCGGTATCCGGCCTCCTCGAGCGCCCGCTCGTAGCGTCCGTCGTCCTGACCGAGGGGGATGTGGTTGAGCACGATGCCGATGACGCGTTCGTCGCCGGGCACGCGGTAGCCCTGCGCCATGGCGGAGACCTGGTGCACGAGACGTTCGGGGTTGGTGTCGGCCGCCGAGGCGACGAACAACACCTCGGCGTCGAGGGACCGGGCGATCTCGACGTTGAGCCGCGTGGAGTGCGCCGAGCGGAGTTCGCGCGCGACCCCCTCGACGATCGTGACCTTGTGCGCGCCGATGGTGTCGGCGGCCAGGGCGAGGACCTCTTCCATGAGTTCGTCGTCGCGCCCGGCGGCGAGCATCGCCTCGACGTGCGTGAACGGGATCGGCGGCGCCGGACGCAGCGGGGTGGCCAGCCGGAACAGTTCGGCCGAGGGGTCCTCACCGTCGGCCGCGGCCCGTCCGAAGGGTTTGATGTAGCCGACCGACACCCGCTGCCGGTCGAGTGCGTGCGCGAGTCCCAGACAGGCGGTCGTCACCCCCGCGCCGTGGTTGATCGGGACGACGACGATCCGCAGCGACATGCCAGGCTCCTCCCGCACCGGATCCTCTCCGGCCACGTCGGCTTGCTCCGCCGCGCAACGGCCGCGCGGGGACCCTTCCCCTATCGGCCGACCCGGGATCGGTCGTAGTCGATTCGAGGCGGGGCGAGGGGAGTCCGGATCCCGGTGGCGTCGTGGGATCGCGTCAGGCTTCGCGCGCCTCCGGCGGGCCCAGGTACGGGCCGACCTCACCGGTGACGGCAGCCTGCACGAGCGCCGCGTGCGCGTCGGACAACGGCGGCAACGCGTCCGCGGGCCACCATCCGGCCTCGGTGGACTCGTCATCGCCCACCCGGGGCTCCCCGGACACCCACCGGCAGACGAACGCATGGTCGAGATAGGTCGAGACGTCACCGTTGGGGTAGGTGATCGGCCCCACGACCCGCACGTCGATCAGACGCTCGACCTCGATCCGCACGCACGTCTCCTCCTCGGCCTCACGCACGGCCGTGTCGGCGGGGTGTTCGCCCGGGTCGACGATGCCGCTCACCGGCGTGTAGGCGCCGTTGTCGCTGCGGCGCACGACGAGCACCGACGGCGGAGCAGCGGGGCCATCGGGGTCGGCGACGGCATCGGGGTCGTGCTTGAGGACGACGGCCGTCATCCCGGTGAGCCACAACGGCGCCGGGCCGACGTGGTCGCGCAACCAGGCGACGTGCTCGGGGATGGGCATGACTCCACCGTAGATCGCCGCCCCGGAGCGCTCGCTCCTGGGACGAGACCACCTCCACAGGCCAGACCGGCCCGGATCATCACGCCCGGACACCCGCACCCGGACCAGGGTTGACCAGGACGAAACGATCAACCGTTCGGGGCACTGGCGATCTGGATGTACCAGAAGGGCACCGACGAGCCGAGTGAGGACCTCGTGCGGACCTACATGTCGGCGACGTCCTCTTCGGATGATCGCGAGTCGAGCCAGGTCGTCTTGCCGTCGATCACCCGAGACGGCGCGGTGGATCTGAAGGCCATCGGCGGGGTCCGTCGTCGACCGCCCGTGGAGGTCACCCGTGTCGACGTCACGAGGTAGAGGGCGTCTGGACCCGATGCCGCCACCCGAGGGTGCCACCCTCACCGAGGCCGACGGCACCACCTACCCCCTGGCATGGCGCCCGTTCGACGACGCCGATGAGCCGCTCCCGCTGTACCCCTGCGACGCGCTCGCCACCATCCACCCCACCCGCCCGCGCCCCTCTGCCTGAGACAGTAGGTGAGGACGAAACAGCAGGTCCTGCGCGGCTGTTTCAGACATCTCTTGCTGTCTCAGGTGAGAAGGGGGCTCGCGGGGGACGGCGGTGTCGGGGCGAGTTTGTAGGCTGCGCTCATGAGTTCGGACTCCCTGCCCTCCCCCTCCCCGTTCGACCCGGCCGCCTGGGCGGAGGTCGAGGGGTTCGACTTCACCGACCTCACGTATCACCGCAGCGTGCTGCCCGGTCCCGTGCCGGGGCGGACGCTGGGCGCGGTCCGTATCGCGTTCGACCGGCCCGAGGTCCTCAACGCCTTTCGCCCCCACACCGTCGACGAGCTCTACCGGGCGCTCGACCACGCCCGCCGCTCCCCCGACGTCGGCGTCGTCCTGCTCACCGGCAACGGCCCCGGGCCGGAGGGCACGGGCGCGGCTGGCAAGTGGTCGTTCTGCTCCGGTGGCGACCAGCGCATCCGCGGCCGCTCGGGCTACCAGTACGCCTCCGCCCAGGCCGCCGAGTCCGGCGACGAGGGCAGCAGCAGCGTCGACGAGGCCCGCGTCAAGGCCGAAGGCGGACGCCTGCACATCCTCGAGGTGCAGCGGCTCATGCGCACCATGCCCAAGGTCGTCATCGCCGTCGTGCCCGGCTGGGCCGCCGGTGGCGGGCACTCCCTGCACGTCGTCTCCGACCTGACGATCGCGAGCCGGCAGCACGCCCGCTTCAAGCAGACCGACGCCGACGTCGGCAGCTTCGACGCCGGGTACGGCAGCGCCTACCTGGCCCGCATGGTCGGGCAGAAGTTCGCCCGCGAGATCTTCTTCCTCGGCCGCACCTACACGGCCGAGGACATGCACCGCATGGGCGCCGTCAACATCGTCGCCGACCACGCCGACCTCGAGACCGAGGCCATTCAGGTCGCCCGCGAGATCATGGGCAAGTCTCCCCAGGCCCAGCGCATGCTCAAGTTCGCGTTCAACCTCGTCGACGACGGGCTCATGGGCCAGCAGGTGTTCGCCGGTGAGGCCACCCGCCTGGCGTACATGACCGACGAGGCCGTCGAGGGCCGCGACCAGTTCCTCGAGAAGCGTGACCCCGACTGGTCGCCGTTCCCCTGGTACTTCTGAGCATGTCCTTCGGACGACTGCCCCGACGCGGCTCCCACAGCGACGGAGGGCGTCTAGCATGGCTGGACGCCGCGCGCGCCCTCGCCATCGTCGGCGTCGTCCTCCTGCACGTCAGCATCGGGCACTTCTACGGCCTCCCCCACGCCGACGACTGGGTCCTGCCGCGGTGGGACCGCATCAATCAGGTCGTCGCCGTGGTGCGGATGCCGTTGCTCTTCGTCGTGTCCGGCATGCTCGCCGCCGGCAAGATCCGGCGCGGGTTCACCCGCGGCAACGCGATCCTGTCGGCCGTCACCAACTACTACCTGTATCTGGTCTGGCTCGCGGTGTACGGCGTGCTCTTCCTCGCCTCCGGCCCGATCGTCGTGCCCTTCCAGCCTGCCCGGGTCCAGGACTTCTTCATCCAGATCCTCCAGCCGCGCACGCCGCTGTGGTTCGTGTTCGCCCTCGCGGTGTACATGGTGTTGTTCACCGCGTTGCGCAGGGTGCCGCGAGGGATCGTGGCGGGGACCGCGTTCGCCCTCGGTGTCTGGGCGGCGATGACGTGGTCGGTGGAGTCACCACTGTGGACCCGGGCCATCCTCTACGTCTTCTACTTCGTGGCCGGGGTGTACGGACGCGCGCTGCTCATCGGGGTGGCGAGCAAGGTGTGGGTCCTGCCCGTCACCGCGGTCCTCGCGCTGGTCACGTTCTGGATGCTCACCTTGAGGACCTTGATGACGCCGGCGCCGCTGTCGCTGCAGAACGCGCTGACCATCCAGGTCCTCCAGCTCTCCGCGACCGTCCTGGCGATCGCGCTGTCGGCGCAGTTGTGCCGGCTGCGCCCCTGGGCGAGGGCCGGGTCGTGGATCGGTCGGCGCACGCTGGGGATCTACGTCATGCACGTGCCGGTCATCGTCGCCTGGCACTTCGCCGTCGAACTCGGACCGCTGGCGCTCGTGAAACAGCTCACCGCCGGGTCGTTGTGGTTCGACCTGCTGTACCCCCTGCTGCTGACGGCCCTGGTCATCGTCGTCTGCGTCTGGCTGGAGAACACCCTCGGGGCCCTGCGCCTCGGCCACCTGTTCCGCCTGCCGAGCCGCTACCGCCGTGCGCTGTACCGCCGCGCCGACGGTCGCCGACTCCCCCGGGACTGACTGCGCGCACCAGAGCGCGCGCCCGGGGCGCCCAGAACGCCATCCGACCCTTTGGCCGCACGCGGAAATGCCGAGACCGCCGGCTATTGCCGGCTACTAGTTCTATTGACCTCAGGATCGGTGCCTGGCCAGGCTCGGTCTAGGTGGTCGGGGTAGTCGCTCTTTTCCGGCTGTCCATCCTGGTGGTGTGACTCTCGACCGGCTTGCGCTGCTCCGGCCACCGACATGGTCGGGAGAGGCTGAAGAAGGGATTGCTCTGCTGGTAGTAGCGGTGCCCTCCGGACCGACACCACCGATGTCGAGGATGTCAGGAGGCAGCTGATGAACGAGCAGGCACCGGGTCCGGTCGTGATCGGGATGGACCCGCACAAGCGCACCGTCACGATCGAGGTGATGACCCCCAAGGAGCAGATCCTCGGACACGGACAGTTCACCACCGACGAGGACGGCTTCGCCGCGATGCTGGAGTACGTCAGGCGTTGGCCCCAACGGAGGTGGGCGGTCGAGGGCTGTGAGGGCATCGGTCGACATGTCGTGGCCAGGTTGTTGCCGCTGGGCGAGCAGGTCGTGGACGTGCCGGCCAAGCTGTCCGCCCGGATGCGGATCTTCGCCACCGGCCAGGGCCGCAAGACCGATGACACTGACGCCCACTCCATCGCCCTGGTCGGGGCCCGGATCGCGGGGTTGCAGTCGGTGGCCCACGACGAGCAGCTGGAAGTCCTGCGGCTGCTGGTCGACCGGCGCCGCCGGATCGGGGAAGAACACGTCCGCAAGGTCTGCCAGCTGCACGCCCTGCTGCTGGAGATCGTCCCTGGTGGGGCCAAGAAAGACCTGTCCGCCGCCCGCGCCCGCACGATCCTGACCGGCGTGCGACCCAAGGACGCCCTGGGCAAGACCCGCAAACGGGTCGCCCTGGAACTGGTGGTCGACCTGGAACGGATCCACGCCCGCAAGAAGAGCGCGGACAAGGAACTCATCGAGCTCCTCAAGAGCACCGGGACCGCCCTGCTCAGGTTGCACGGCATCGGACCCACCGGCGCCGCCCGGCTGCTGGTCGAGATCGGTGACATCACCCGGTTCCCCAGCAAGGCCCACTTCGCGTCCTGGAACGGTACCGCCCCGATCGACGCCTCCTCCGGTGACAACACCCGCCACCGCCTTTCCCGCGGCGGGAACCGACAGATCAACCACGTGCTGCACATCATGGCCATCGTCCAGCTGCGCACCCCCACAACCCAAGGACGGGCCTACTACGACCGGAAAATCGCCGCCGGCAAACGCCCCAGCGAAGCAATGCGCTGCCTGAAACGACGCCTATCCGACATCCTCTACCGCACCATGCTCAACGACGTCCTCACCACACAAAGGACGGGCCCAGGAGGACACCGGGGCGCGTCACTGTCATCCAGCGCGGCCGGCTCACAGCCCCACACCGACACTTCGGATCAGTCACTTCCTGGACCCGTCACCACCCAGAATACGACCCCCTCAAGACCCCCGCTTGACACAGAAGGGTGCCGGTCTCGGCGATTCTGGCCTCAGGAGGTGCGGGCCATCTTGTGTGGTGCGGCCTGTGCCACCGGCTTGACCGTGAGGCGGTCGATGTTGACGTGCGCCGGCAGGGAGACGACCCAGCGGATGCACTCCGCCACGTCCTCCTCGGTCAAGGGATTCTCGACACCCTCGTAGACCGCCGCCGCTTTCTCCTCGTCACCGTCGAACCGCACGAGGGAGAACCCCTCGGACTCCACCAGGCCGGGAGCGATGTCGCACACGCGGATCGGTTCGCCGTTGAGCTCCAGACGCAGTGCGTCGGAGGCGTACCGCTCGGCCGCCTTGACGCCGCAGTACCCGGCGCCCTTCTCGTACGCCCCGTCGGCCGCGATGGAGGTGACCGTGACGATCGACCCGCCACCACCCGCACGCAGCGCCGGCATCAACGCCTTGGTCACGGCGACCATGCCGATGACGTTCGTCTCGTACATCTGACGCCACTTGTCGAGCGCGGCGTCCGCGACGGGCTCGAGGCCGAGCGCGCCACCGGCGTTGTTGACGACGACCGCGACGTCGTCCCCGGCGGCCGCTGCCAGACGAGCGACGTCCTCCTCGTTCGTGACGTCACAGGTCACCGCGACTCCACCGAACTCCTCGGCGATCCCGGCGAGCTTGTCACCCCGCCGCGCCGCGAGCACCACGCGGTATCCGTCGGCGGCGAGGGCCCGCGCCGTGGCCTTGCCGATCCCACTACTGGCTCCGGTCACCACTGCTGTTCTCGTCATGAGACCCAACCTAACGCTAGGTTTCAGCGGTGAAGCCCGTACCCCTGCCCCTTCCGGCCGACCCCACGTCGGACCCGGCGCTGCTCGATCGGTTGGCCGACGCCATCGCGGGCAGAGGGCCTCTCCTCCTCCCCCAGGAACCGTCGCCCTCGGATCCCACCGCCGCCCCGACGGGTACCGGCCACGGCCCCGACGAGCCCGACCTCGACCACATCGACCCCGACGTCCTCCCCTCCGGCGGCGGGATCGCGGTCGGCACGTCCGGATCGACGGGAGCCTCCAAGCGGGCCGTCCTCGACGCCTCCGCGCTCACGGCCTCGGCCGATGCGACCCATGCGCGGCTGGGTGGTCCCGGTCAGTGGCTGCTCGCCCTCCCCGCCCACCACATCGCCGGGTTGCAGGTGCTCCTGCGTTCGCTGCGCGCCGGCGCCCGGCCCGCGGTCGTGCCCCCGGGGTCGTTCACCCCGGCCGGGTTCGTCGCCGGGGTCGACTCGATGACGGGCATGCGCCGCTACACCTCCCTCGTGCCCACCCAGCTCCAGCGACTCCTGCTCGACGAGGACGCCGTCGCCGCGGCCCGCGGTCTCGACGGGGTGCTCGTCGGCGGATCCTCGATGCCCCCGGTGCTCCTGCGACGGGCCCGTGAGGCCGGGATCCCGGTCGTCGTCACCTACGGGATGAGCGAGACCGCCGGCGGATGCGTCTACGACGGGACGCCCCTGGACGGGGTCCACCTGCGCATCCAGCAGGGCCGGATCCACCTCGCCGGAGCCGTCGTCGCCCGCGGCTACCTCGTGCGCCGACCGGCGGGCGAGGACCCGTTCCTCGAGCACGGCGGGCTGCGCTGGTTCCGCACCGACGACATGGGCCGGTTGGACGAGGAAGGCCTGCTCGTCGTCGACGGCCGGGTCGACGACGTCATCATCAGCGGCGGTCTCAAGGTCTGGCCCACCGAGGTCGAGCGGGCCCTGGCCGGTTTCGTCCCCGACGGCTGCGACCTCGCCGTGGTCGGCCTGCCGGACCCGGAGTGGGGCCAGCGCGTCGCGGTGGCCGTGGAGTGCACGCACGGGTCGTCGGCCGACCTGCTCACCGACCTCCTCGACCACGCCCGCGACGTCCTGCCGCCGCACGCACGCCCTCGCCTGGCCCGCGTCGTGCGTGCCCTGCCACGGCGCGGACCCGGCAAGCCCGATCGGGCCCGGCTCGCCTCGCTCCTCATGGATCCGGGATGGGAGAATGGGGTGTCCACCCCTGAACAGGAAGGCTGACCGTTGCTCCGCGTCATCGCCGCCGTCGCTCTACTGGCGTTCACGATCTACACGGTCATCGACTGCGTCCAGACCGAGGACGACAAGGTCAAGGGGCTGCCCAAGATCGCCTGGGTGTTCGTCATCCTGCTGTTCCCCCTCGTGGGCGGCGGTGCCTGGTGGATCGCGGGGCGCCCCGCCGGTCTCCCCGGCCTCGGCGGTGGATCCCCGCAGGACCGCCCGCGACGGCGCGGTCCGCTCGGGCCCGACGACGACCCCGACTTCCTCGGGCGGCTCTGACCCGTGGCGACGCTCTCCCAGTGGGTCGACGGGGCCCGCCCCCGCACCCTGCCCGCAGCCCTCGCACCGGTGCTGCTCGGCACCGCCTGCGCGTTCGCGATCGACGCCGGCCACCTCGGGCGCGCGCTCCTCGCGCTGCTCGTGGCACTCGCGCTGCAGGTCGGCGTCAACTACGCCAACGACTACTCCGACGGCATCCGGGGCACCGACGACCGTCGCTCGGGTCCGGCCCGACTGGTCGGGGGCGGTCACGCACGACCACAGCAGGTCAAGATCGCCGCGTTCGCCGCGTTCGGGGTCGGTGCACTCGCCGGCCTGGCACTGGTGATCTGGTCGGGGGCGTGGTGGATGCTGGCCGTGGGTGCCGCCGCCATCGTCGCCGCCTGGTACTACACGGGCGGCTCCCACCCGTACGGGTACCTCGGCCTGGGTGAGGTCTTCGTCTTCGTGTTCTTCGGGCTCGTGGCCACCCTCGGCACCACCTACACCCAGGCCGCGAGCACGACTCTCGCCTCGTGGTCGGCGGCGACGGGTGTCGGTGCGCTGTCGTGCGCCATCCTCATGGCCAACAACATCCGCGACATCCCCACCGACGGGCCCGCCGGCAAGAAGACCCTCGCCGTCCGCCTCGGCGAGCGCCGGGCCCGCCTCGCCTACGTCGCGCTCGTGGTCGCGGCGTTCCTCGCCTGCCTGGTCGCCGCCGTCCAGCACCCGGGAGCCCTCCTCGGACTCGCGGCGATCCCCCTGGCCGTCAACCCCTGCCGCGCCGTGCTGCAGCGCGTCACCGGGCTCGCCCTCATCCCCGTGCTCGGAGCGACCGGCCGCCTCACCCTCGTGTACGCCGTCGTCCTCGGCCTGGGAGTCGTGCTCGTCCGCCACTGGTGAGGGACGAACCCACCTTCCAGCAGTCCCGACTCTGTGTCGCACATCATGTCGACCAGAAGTTACCGGCGAGGAAACATCTGTCGATTCGGAGTGTGACGGCCCCTGTCAGGGCCTCAGCACACTGCCCGAGGGGACGCGGGTAGATCCGTTGCCCACCCCGTCTCATGGAGACACCCATGTCCGCATCGACCTTTTCTCCTGCCCCGGCCACCGTGGCGATCACCTCCGCCTGTGGCTTCGTTCGCTTGGTGGCGGGGTTTTTGCAGCGCTCCGTGGCGGTCTTGTTGCCGCGATCACGCAGGACTGGCTGCAGGTAGGTGTCGCGGTCTGAACCGAGAGGGGTGCGCCCGGTCGGGGCCGTTTGGATCGCTGCCGCTACGTCAGAGTCCGAAGGCTCCGCCGCTGACGAGGATCACGATGCCGAGGCCGATGAGAACGATGGGGAAGAGGATGTGCTCCCAGCGTTCGAGCACTTCGGCGATCGGGGGCGGGTGGCGACGAACTTTGCCAGGGCCACCAGGACCGCGACGAGCGCGAGGAAGACGATGCAGTAGGCGACTACTGCGAGAGGTTCCACGCTGAGGAAGACAGGGGTGTAGACGCCGATGTTGTCGCCGCCGTTGGCAAGGGTGACGCCTGCGACGGTCCACACGCCGACCTTCTTGCCGGCAACCTTGGCCTCGTCGTCATCGTCGTCATCGTCTCCGCGCCAGGCCTGCCATGCGGCCCAGAGGCCGAGGCCCAGAGGGATGAGACCGAAGTACGGGATGGCTGCCGAGGGCAGGAATGCTCCGGCACCGATAGTCACCAGGACCGCGGCACCGAGGATGCCGGCGAATCCGAGGTACTGGCCGGCCAGAATGCGGGCGGTAGTGCCGCGCTGGCCTGCCCCTCGCGCGAAGAAGAGGGAGAGCACGATGATGTCGTCGATGTTGGTCGCTGCGAACAGGCCCATCGCCTGCAAGACCGAGGTGAGGATCATGCGCCCTCCCCAGCTGCGTCGCATCCGGGAAGCGAGCAGGCGGGATCGATGCACGGGGCGTCTTCGTCCACTGCCAGGGTGGCATCGACCAGTGCCGTCAGCGCCTGCGCCAGGTGCGAATCGGCGATCTCATATCGTGTCCGACGACCCTCGGGCTCGGAGACGACGATCCCGCAATCGCGCAGGCATGCCAGGTGGTTGGACACGTTCGGGCGTGTCAGGTCCAGATCTCGGGCCAGTTCCGCCGGGTAAGCGGGATGGTCGAGCAGGGTCAAGATGATCCGGGATCGAGTGGGGTCGGCCAGTGCACGACCCAGGCGGTTCATCACGTCGAGACGCGAAGCAATAGTCAGCATGGACTGAACTATACAGCGCGCACTGAACACTCGGTCACAGGCGTCAGCCCAGATCGCATGCCCGTAAGGGGAACCCTCACCGGACACCACCGCTACTTATCGAGAGGAATGTGGGTTTGAGTGCTTTGCGGCGGTTTTCTGTGATCGCTTGGGGGCGTTAGTTTCCGATCACGAGGATGCTGGCGGCGGATTCTATGACGTCGTCGGTGATGGTCTCGAGTTGGTTGATCTTGAGCACTCGGGCGATCTGAGGGAAGAGGCGTTCGAGGAGGCGGAAGTTGCCCCGGGTGATGCGTTCGATCGCGGCGATCGCTTGAGCGTCGGTGAAGTCGTCTGGGTCAAGAGTGCGGCCGAGGCGTTTCCAATGGCGATCGAGGACGAAGAGCAGTTCCTCGCGTCCTAGTGCCCGGTATCGGTGTGAAAATCCGAGGCGGCTGTAGAGCTGAGGGTAGTGGCGAAACCGCTGGTCAATGCCAGGCATGCCGATGAGGATGATCGCCAGGTCGTAGCGGTCGTGTTCATCACGGAGGAGTTCGAGTGCGGTCGGGGCCAGTCGTTCGGCTTCATCGATGATGAGCAGCTCGACCCACTTGTTGGTGTGACCTGAGCGGGCGCCGGTGACTTTGCCGATGTTGCGCTGGTGTTCGTCGATGCAGATGCCGAGCTTTGTCTGCAGGTGCGCGATCTCGTGCATGAGGATTTTGGGCCTGGGGAGCACCTCGGGGGTGTAGAACACGGTCCGGCACCGGTTCGCAGTTGCATAAAGCTTGGCGTCGTCTTCGGTGCGCGGCCCCCATTCGGTGATGAACGGTTCCACGGTGTCCCAGTGGGCGTATCGGCGTGCCGATTGGGTCTTGCCGATGCCGGCGTCGCCGTGACAGATGCCGATGGTGCGTTCCTTGCGTACCGCGGTGGCGAATTCGGTGAACCGGCGATGTTCCTTGGTGATGATGAAGTCCTTGGCCATCCTTAGTCCTCTTCGTAGGTGCGCAGCTTGGTTGGCCGCGCTCCGGGGGCGGCGGTGCGCGGTTCGGCCCGATCGGCGATACGCGGGATGCGGTCGTTGATGTCTTTGCGCAGTTGGCGCCGGCGGGCTCGGCGTGCGGTCTCGACTTCTTGCAGGCTTACCCGTTGGTTCGGGTGCGCCTCATCGATGGCCACGCAGAGGAAGGTGTCGCGGTCGTATACGCGAACCTCGGAGATGTCACGCGGGTCGTAGCGGATCGTCACCGGGCGGCCAACGAACGGTGCCAGAGTTGGCGCGAGGTAGCGCCGGCCTTGGAAGTGGATGCCGTCACGCTGCACGGTGCGGTGCTTGGGCACCGTCAGCAGCAGTCCGTCGAGTTCATCGAGGGATTCGGGCATGCGTGGCAACCACCCGTCACCGATCCACGCCTTCTTCGGGCTCGTCCCGATCTCCCGGTGGGTCCGCTCGTTGTAGGTGGCGATGAAACCGGCGATCGCCTGATCGAGCGCAGGTAGATCCAGTGATGGAGGTGTCTTGGCCCCTGGTGCCAGATGTCCGGGCAGGGTGGCCAGGAGCTCGGTGTTGACTGTGCCGAAGAACCGCTCGATCTTGCCTCGGCCTTGCGGGCGACCGACGGTGGAGAAGATGAGGCGGATTTTCAGTGAGACCGCGGTGTACTCGAGGTGGCGGCTGGTGAAGTCGCTGCCGTGATCGATATAGAGGACGTCGGGTAGTCCGCACATCGCCCAGGCCGGTTCGGTCTTGCGCCAGATCGCCTGTCGTAGCACCAGCGCGGTGTTCATCGCCGATGGCGCCCCGGTGAAGACCATGTACCCGCAGACCGCGCGGGAGTAGTCGTCCATCACCACCGTCAGCCAGGGCCGGTCGGGGTGCCGCTGGCGCCGGTGATGAGGATGTCGAGTTCGGTGTGATCGGCTTGCCACGTCACATTCGGCCGTTCGGCGCGATGGCGGAACACCAGTTCATAGCGGTCCCGATATGCTGCCGGCCCCTCCAGAGCAAGCGTCACCAGGGCCGGGTCCAAAGCGTGGACGATGGCGCGGACCGTGGCATAGCTCGGGGCCGCCAAACCCAAGCGACCCGCTTCGGCCGTGGTGAGCCGGTGCAATGCAGCGGTGCTCGGGCGTGGGCGGGTCAGCGCGAGGTGCTCGAGAAACGTGACCAGTTCCGCCGGAGTGCGTCGAGATCCCGTGTCGCGTCGTGGACGCGGCTCCAACGCCGCGATGCCGCCGGTCTTGTAAAGCTGGTGCCTGGATCGCCCCGGGTTCAGTGGAGAGCGGGTTGTGCCGGGCCGGCGGTTGGCGGCGCGGTGGTCAGTTCAGCGTAGTAGGTGCTCTCGTACTCGACGGGCGGGATGTCGCCGCAGTGTGAGTGCAGGCGGGTGTTGTTGTACCAGTCGACCCATTCGAGGGTGGCGAGCTCGACGGCGTCCAAGCCGCTCCACGGTCCACGACGCCAGATCAGCTCTTTCTTGTACAGCTTGTTGAGCGCTTCGGCGGCAGCATTGTCGTAGGAGTCACCGACGGATCCGACCGAGGCCTCGATGCCGGCTTCGGCGAGGCGTTCTGTGTAGCGAATCGAAACGTATTGGCATCCTTTGTCGGAATGGTGGATGAGTTGGGACATGTCTCGATGCTCGCGTGACCGAGTCCACAGCCCATGCTCGAGTGCGTCCAGGGCCAGGTCGGTGCGCAGCGATGGGGGGTGTCAGATGGTCTGTGTAAGCGAGGGGTCTCCCACCTGAAGGAGATTGACTATGGCTATGACCAAGCCGAAGAAGAGCGACGAGCCCGGGCAGGAGCCTGAAGCGCGTCAGTTGCGTCGTGAGTTCTTCGACGACGAGATGCTCGACAAGCTGATGGCCGCCACCGACGAGCGGGGCCTGTCGCTGACGGGTGAGGGCGGATTCCTGCCCGAGATGATCAAGGCAGTCCTCGAGCGGGGCATGCAGGCCGAGCTGACCGACCACCTCGGGTATGAGAAGGGAGACCCGGGTGGGAACGGCTCGGGCAACTCGCGCAACGGCACGACCCCGAAGACGGTCGGGACCGAGGTCGGGGACGTCGGCTTGGACCGGCCGAGGGATCGTAACTCCACCTTCGCGTCGTCGTTGGTGCCCAAGGGCGCAAGGCGTCTGGGTGGACTGGAGGGCCCTACCCCCGGATCTTGGACACGGGGTGTGATTACGCAGCCGTCGGCAGCGTAGCGGTGTTGCCGGTCTCGTAGAGGACCGGCGGGACGTAGCGGCACCACGAATGGCGTCGCTTGGTGTTGTAGCGGACGAGCCACCTGAAGACCTGCCGGCGGCAGACCAGTTCGTTGCTCCAGCAGGCGGCGTCTTGGAGAACCTCGCGCTTCATGGTGGCGTTGAACGACTCGGCCAACGCGTTGTCCGCGCTGGACCCGACGGCGCCCATGGACTGGGTGACGCCGAGCTTGCGACAGAGCTTGGCGTAGTCCTTCGAGCAGTAGACCGACCCGTGGTCGCTGTGAAATACGCTGCCCTTGAGGGTGCCCCGGGTTGCGGCGGCGGCCTTCAACGCGTCCTCGACGAGCTCGGTACGCATGTGGTCAGCGATGGCCCACCCGACAAGCCGACGGCTGTAGCAGTCGATCACGGTCGCCAGGTAGAGGTTCGTGCCGTCGGCGATCGGCAGATAGGTGATGTCGCCGACGTAGCGCAGCCCTGGCGCCGGGGCGGTGAAGTCGCGCTTGAGCAGGTCGGGGTACTTCTGGCCAGACGGTTCGGGGATCGTGGTCCGCACCCGCCGCTTCTTCACATAGCCCCGGATTCCTTGCAGCCGCATCACCCTGGCGACGCGCTTGTGGTTTACCCGCTCACCGGCAGGCGCGCTGTCGTTGAGCTCGGCGGTGATCCGTGGCGCACCCTGGGTGTTGTCCTCGGCATGGACAGCCCTGATCCGCTCTGCCAGCGCCGCGTCGTCAGCTGCCCTGGCTTCTCGGGCCGGGGCAGCCTTGAGCCATGCGTAGTAGGACGAGCGCTCGATCTCGACGAGCTCACACAGTCGCTTCACCTCGAAGGTGGCGGAGTTGTCGGCGACGAACTGGAAGCGACTCACCAGCCCGTCTCCCCAGCGAAATACTTGGCCGCCCGCTGGAGGATCTCCCGCTCGGTGGTCAGCTTCGTCGTCTCGACCTCGAGCTCGTTGACCCGGGCCTCGAGCCGGGCGATCTTCTGCTCAGGCGTCTCACCGGCGGGACCCGTAGGGCTTGTCGGCGACGGCTTGGACTGCAGTGGGCTGGAGGTCAATGTCCCGTCAGCGGCGGTCTTCTTGCCGGTCCCGTAGACCTCGAGCCAGTGCCGCAGCGTGCCGCGCACGATGCCGAGATCCTCGGCGATGCCGCGGACCGTGGCGCCCGGGGTGGACTCGTACAAGTCGACGGCCTGACGACGGAACTCCTCGGAGTAGTTCTTCCTGGCCATGATTCCTGGATCATCTCGCTTCCCCAGCAGGTGCTGGATTCAGCGTGTCCAAGAACCGGGGTCAAGCCCCGGAGGACATGATCATCTCGCTGTACGCGGGCGGGATGACCATCCGCGACATCCAGCATCATCTGGCTGCGACGCTGGGCACTGAGCTGTCCCACGAGACGATCAGCAACGTGACCGACGCCGTGGCCGAGGAGGTCACCGCGTGGCAGACGCGGCCGTTGGAGGCGTTCTACCCGGTGATCTACCTCGACGCGCTGGTGGTGAAGATCCGTGACGGCGCGCACGTGGCCAACCGGGCTGCGCACATCGCTGTCGGCGTGGACCTGGATGGCGTCAAGCACGTCTTGGGCATCTGGGTCCAAGCCGTCGAGGGCGCGAAGTTCTGGGCCTCGGTGTGCGCGGAGCTGGCCAACCGCGGCGTCAAGGACGTGCTGATCGTCTGCTGCGACGGTCTGACCGGCTTCCCCGAGGCGATCGAGGCGACCTGGACCCGCGCGATGGTCCAAACGTGCGTCGTGCACCTGATCCGGGCCTCGATGCGGTTCGTCTCCTACACCGACCGCAAGGCCGTCGCGGCGATGCTGCGTCCGATCTACACCGCCGCGAACGAGGACGCGGCGTTGATGGCGCTGACCGCGTTCGCCGACTCGAACCTGGGCAAGAAGTACCCCGCCGCCGTGGCCTCCTGGGAGAACGCATGGGAGCGGTTCACCCCGTTCCTGGCGTTCGGGCCGGCGTTGAGGAAGGTCATCTACACGACCAACTCGATCGAGTCGCTCAACTACCAGCTACGCAAGATCATCAAGAACCGCGGCCACTTCCCCAGCGACACGGCCGCGATCAAGCTGCTGTGGCTGGCCATCCGCAACATCGAGGACAAGCGGGCCCGTGAACGCGCCAAGGAAGCCGGCGCCCCCAGAGGAACTCCCCGCAAGGCGCCCGGCAAGCTCGTCGAGGGTTCCGTCATCCAAGGCTGGAAAGCCGCCCTGGGAGAGCTCGCCCTGATCTATCCCGACCGCATCAACCCCTACCTGTAACACCCCATGAGACCCAGGTCACTTACACAGACAACTTGACAGGCTCCAGCGATGTCGATACCCGCCAGCCGACTATCCGCCTGGAGAAAAGGTCCATCACGAAGGCAACATAAACGAAACCCGCCCAGGTCGAGACGTAGACATCCCACGCGAGTGAGGTGTCAACATCAGGCTCAGGCAGCCGCGGGCAGAGCGGCTCGTGGGTGCGCTGGCCAGGCGGTCGCGTCGTCCCATTCCTGCCCGTGGGTCAGGCACCACCAGAGCTTGCCGAGGAGCTTGTTCGCGAGGTTGCGCAGAGCGGCGTTGTGATGGTCGCCGGCGGCGCGGCGGGCGTCGTAGTGGGCTCGGGCTGCTGGCGAGCGGGTCAGGGTGGCGAAGGCCCACCAGTGGCAGGCGTCGCCCAGTCGCTTGTTCCGGACCTTGCGCGCCTTGACGTAGTGGGAGCGGCCGGAGGACCTGGTCACGGGTGCGGTGCCCGCGTAGCAGCGCAGCGCAGCAGCGGTGGGGAATCGGGTGGGGTCGTCGCCGATCTCGGCCAAGACGCGCGCGGCCAGGACTGGCCCCAGTCCTGGTGCGCTGGCCACGATCGCGGCCTGGGGGTGTTCGGCGAACGCTGCTGTCAGGGCGGCTTCGAGCTCGTCGACACCGGCGCTCATCGTCTTGGCCACAGCGATCAGCTGGGCGGCTGCTGTGCCGAGGGCAGCTTCGACGGCGGGTGGCTGGGCGAGGCCGTCTGCGTGTAGTGCCGTGAGGAGCTGGTCGACCAGGGGTGGGTCGTTGCGTCGGCCGCAGCGATGCAGCGCCGCGACGAGGCGTCGGCGGGTCAGCGTCCTGGCGCTGCTCGGGGTGGGGGCAAGGCCCAGGACCTCGATCGCGGCCTTGTGCTTGAGGTTCGGGAAGGCCAGGAGTGCTTGGGGGTAGTACTCCATCAGCAGCGATCGCAGCCGGTTGAGGACGTCGTGCCATGCCCAGATCGCTTCCTGGTGCTGGCGCGCCAACGCCTTCAGCGCCAGCCCTTGCTCGCTGATCGCGGGCATCGGGCGGTGCAGGTGACGGTCGGTGCGCAACACGTCGGCGAGCAGCGCGGCGTCGCGGGCGTCGGACTTTCGCCCGGACTGGGAGTGTCTCTCCCGGTAGCGGGCCACGGCGCGCGGGTTCAGCGGGTACACGGTGAACCCGGCAGCAACGAGCGCGACAACGAGCAGGTTCTTGTCGGTCTCGATGCCGACCGGGGTCTGCTCGGGCGTACCGCCGTGCTCGGCGATCAACGCGAGCAGCTCGGTGAAACCGGCGACGCCGGTGTCGATCCGGGTCTTGCCGACGACGGCGCCGGCCTCGTCCATGACAGCGACGTCGTGATGCCCCTCAGCCCAGTCGATGCCGACGGTGACAGGTGCCATCCACTTCTCCTCGTCCCTTCCACGCGGTCCGACGGTCGGACCGGTGATGAGCATCGGGACGAGCACGGCGACCTAATGGAAGCGCTCAATGGCGCGGCATCTCACAAGCCGATGATCTGGTCCCGGGCAACTGGCAGGGCCACCGTCTACGTTGAGAAACCTCGGCACGGCCGAGCCTTGGTGAAGCACAGGTGAGTGGACACCCGCCAGCAGCTCACCACCAGCATCGACCCTATGGGTCAGTGAAATCTCAGTGGCCCCTGCCAGGAGCCGCCACCCCGGGTGGCTCCACCATTAGGTGATGTCGGCGACCCATCGCCGATCCGGGGCCGGGGCGGTGAAGTCCCGCTCCAGGCGGTCACCCGGGCTCGCCTGCGCCGGATCTGACCTGGTGGTCCTGGCGGTGCGGGAGTTCGGGACTCCAGCCAAGCCCAGGACCCGCATCCGCCGCTCGACGGTGCACCGCGCGATCGGCGCCTGCGGCCAGGCCCGGTTGTACGCCTTCCACAGCTTCCTCACTCCGTACACGCCGAGATTATCCGCGTGGAGAACCTGTAACCGTTCATCGATCTGGGCATCCATGACCGACCGCGCCGACGCCGGACGGGTCTTGCGGGCGTAATATCCGCTCGGGGCGATCTGGACGCCGGACTCGGTGAGTTCGCGGCAGATCGGCTCGACCCCGTGTTCATCGCGGTACGCGTCGATGAAGCCATCAATATCAGTCAGCGGCGGTCGAGCTCCGCCTGAGCGAAATACGCACTCGCTTGTCGCAGAATCGTGTTCGCCCGGCGGAGTTCACGATTCTCTTTCTCCAAGTCGGCGATCCGGACCGCTTCCGCGCTGGTCACGCCCGGGACCTCCCCGGCATCGATGCGTTCGCGCTTGACCCAGTTCCGCAACGAGTCGCCATTGACTCCGAGCTGCTCACCGACCAAGCGACACGCTCGCGAGACCGGCAGGCCAGGCTCGTCCGCAAGACGATCCCGGACCAGCCGGATCGCCCGCTCACGCAGCTCCTCGGGGTACTTCCTTGGTGCAGGCATGACTCCATCCTCCTGGGGAGATCAAGCCCTCCACCCTTCCCGGGGCGATCCAGCCAGCGTTGCAGTGTCCGCAGCCCGGTGCCGGTGTCACGGGCCAGGGTCGTCAGCGAGATGCCGTCCTCGACGTGAAGCCGGAGGATTCGCCACCGCTGCGGCCCGTCCATGTCACACCTGCTGGGAGACCATGTCGCGGTCGCGGGCAGCCTGTTGGTGCCGGTACAGCGTGGCGCGAGACCATCCGACCAATCGGGCGGCTTCCTCGGCGGTGCGACCCTTGGCGCGGGCGTCCCGAGCGATGTCGAGTTTCTCCGCAATCACCGCCGGGTCAACAGGCGGCCGACCGAACCGGGTACCGCTCTGCTTCGCCGCAGCGATGCCGGCATTGACTCGCTCGGTGATCAGCTCGCGCTCGTACTCGGCCAGCGTGGCCAGCATGCCCAGCATTAACCGGCCGGAAGTGGTCTCCGGGTCGATGCCGTCCGAAAGCGACTTGATCTTTACGCCCTTGTCGCGCATCAGGTTCACGGTGTTGAGGACATCGATCAAGGATCGGCCGAGCCGGTCGATGCGCCACACCACGACCGTGTCGCCGGACTCGGCATAGTCCAACAGGCGCTTCATCCCCGGGCGTTCGATCGCGGTCCGGCTACCCGAGGTCACATCCGCGAACACATCCCGCTTCTGCACCCCGGAATCCACGAGTGCATCCAACTGCAACTGCGCGTCCTGACTCGCAGTGCTCACGCGGGTGTACCCCAAGAGCCTCATGACATGATTATGACTCACAAACCCCTACCGAGCACCACCCTGCGACAGTTCACGGTGAGACGACTTCGCGAGAGGCAGAAGGTGCCCATCGGCCCATGAAGCGGTCTCGGCGTCCGGTCCCCGCCTGGTGTCTCATAAGACTGTAGGTTTTTAAGGCACATTCACGGCGCCAGGCGGGCCGCCGCGGGAGCCCTCGTCCACCCCGCTGGGGCCGCGGGTTTCAGGCGCAGCATGACGTCGGCATCTGGTTTCGGAAGAGGCCGGCCACGATGCGCAGGCTTTCGCTCATGGTCAGGTACGGCGCCCAGGTGTCGGCCAGATCGTCGACGGTCATGCCGCTTTTGATGGCGTAGGTGGCCGCCAGCATGATCTCCCCGGCCCCGTCCGCCAGAGCGTGCACGCCCAGAACCTTGCCGCTCACGGCGTCGGCGACGAGCTTCACCGCCCCGCGGGTGTCGTGCTGGACGAGCGCCCGGGGGACATCGGACAGGTCCAGGACGCGGCAGTCGCACGCGTGCCCTCGGGTGAGGGCCTCGTCCTCGGTCAACCCCGCCGAGGCCAGCTGGGGCCGGGTGAACACGACCGCAGGAAAGCCGGCGTAGTCGACCCGAGCTGCCGGCGGGTACCTGTCCTCGGTCAGGGCGTTGAGCGCGGCGGCCCGACCGCCGGCGGCGGCGGCGTAGACGTACTGGGGAGCCCCCGAGACGTCACCGGCGGCCCAGACGCGCGGGTTGGAGGTGCGCTGGGTCTGGTCGACCACGACGAAGCCGCGCTCGTCCACGTCCACACCGGCAGCGGCCAGGTTCAGGCCGTCGGTGCGGGGCAGGCGTCCGGTGGCCACCAGGACCTGCGCGCCGCGCACCTGTTCGCCCGAGTCCGTGGTCACCACCACCTCTCCTGCGGGGCCTGGTTCGCGGGCCACAGTGGTCGCGCGCTCTTCGACCACGGTGATGCCGTCGTCGGTGAAGACTTCCCGAAGTCTCTGGGCCAGCTCCGGCTCGGCGTGCGGCGCCAGACGCCCGACCACAGAGACCCGGGTGCCGAGGTGAGCGAACAGCTGGGCCTGCTCCATCCCGACGTACCCGCCACCGATAACGACCAGGGACTCAGGCAGCTCGGTCAGCTGCATCGCGGTGGTGGACGTCAGCCGGTCCACAGAGTCGAGACCGACCACCTCCGGGATGGCGGGGGTGGCACCGGTGGCGACCAGATAGGCCCGGGCCCGCAGCGCCTGGCCGTCGACGGCCAGGGTGTCCCCGTCCAGGAAGCTGGCCTGGCCTGGGCGGACCTGGAAGCCGTAGGCAGCGGCCACATCGGCGTACTTCGCATCACGCAGGCGCTCGATGAGTGCGTCCTTCTGGGCCACCAGATCGCCGAGGTTCACCGGTGCGGCTGACGTTGGGGCACCTTTGAAGGGATTGGTGAGCGCGGCGTGCCGGGCCCCGGCGGCCGCCAGGAGCGTCTTGGACGGCACGCAGCCGATGTTCACGCACGTCCCGCCCAGAACACCGCGCTCAACCAGCACGACGCTCTTACCGGCCTGGCTGGCCGCGATGGCGGCGGACATCGCCGCGCCTCCTGAGCCGATCACGGCCAGATCGACGTCGTAGTCCACACCCATTTGCCCACCTTCCTTCGCGTGACCCCTCTTCAGCGTCCATAGTGGACGTTCCAGCGCAGGGGAAGGTCAAGGCGAACATGGACGAGAGCCGAGAAAGGGGCCACTGTGCGCATCGGTGAGTTGGCCGTGGCCAGCGGCACCACAACCAAGACGCTGCGCTTCTACGAAGAAGCCGGCCTACTACCTGCGCCTGAGCGCACCGCCAACGGATACCGCGACTACACCCCTGCGGCCCTGGCGCGCCTGGACTTCGTTCGCCGCGGCCGCACCGCTGGGCTCACCCTGGCCCAGATTCGCGAGATCCTCGACATCCGCGACGCCGGAGTCGCACCCTGCCAGCACGTGCACGCCCTGCTCGAAGCCCACCTGGGCGACCTGGACCGCCAAATCGCCGACCTGCAAGCACTGCGACACACCGTCGCGCACCTTCACCACAGTGCCACCACCAGCGACCCCACCAAATGCGACACCACGACCGTCTGCCGCTATCTGTGACCAGACCGGTGCTCGCGTGTATCGCCATGAGCAGATGCCGCCACAGAGCGTCGACAGAACCCCGCCATATAACGGCGAAAGCCACACCTCCGCCCGCCTGGGCCTGGAGAACTACGGCGCGTTCTTCGGCGGCCCTGCCGTCCACGCCGCCACCTTCCTCGCCGGCATCGAGCAGGACCTCACCGGACACCCCCCGACGCGCATCGACGAACCGCATGAGCCCGCCTTCCCGCTGGACCCCGTGGGCATGGCCACCACCGGCGCCCACCTGACCGGGATGGGTGAGCTGGCCACGCTGGCGACCTTGACGGCGTTCGATCTCTGGGCGGAGTGCTGGCGCCAGGGCGCCGTGCTCACCGGCCCCGACCGGCACTGACCTCGCGCCGATCACCTCTGACGCGGTTCGCGCCGGGGTGATCAGCGGAAGGCGTCGGGGTCCTCGGCGGGGGTGGATCGACCGGGGCGCTCGGTGGAGGCGGAGGGGGTGGGGCGCTCGCGACGACCGACCTCGGCGTCCTCGATGTCCTCGTCCAGCGGCGCGCTCTCGCGTCGCGCGGCCTTCTTGGCCTGACGGCTCTCGACACGCTGCACGACGTCGGCGCTCATGCGCTCCCGCAGCCCCGAGAGCAGGAACAGCGAGAGCAGCATCGACACCGTTGCCGCGGCCAGCAGCAGCCACAGCGGGTTCTTGAGGCCGACCAGCCACAGGACCAACAGCGAGGCCAGGAAGAGCAGGATGCGCAGGAGCGAGTACTGGATCGTGGTGTTCATCAGAGTCCCGAGTAGGAGTGCAGGCCGGAGGAGAAGAGGTTGACGACCGTCGTGTTGAGCAGGATGGCCACGTAGCCGGCGACGGCGATGAGGTTGGCCGTGCGTCGCTTCCAGCCGCTCGTGGCGCGGGCGTGGAGGTAGGCGGCGTAGAGGACCCAGATGACGAAGCTCCAGATCTCCTTGGGGTCCCAGCTCCAGTAGGTGCCCCACGCCTTCTGACCCCAGATGGCGCCGGCGATGATCGTGAAGGTCCACAGCGGGAACGCCGCCACGTGCAGCGAGTACGCCAACCGGTCCAGGCGGGCCGCGCTCGGGAGCTCGTCGAGCAGGCTGCCCGCCGGAGCGGCGCCGCCGCCGCGCTCGACCTCGGCCAGGCCGCGCTCACGGCGTTCGACGAGGAGCTGGATCATGAGCACGCTGAAGGCCACCGTGAAGATCCCGATGGAGATGATGGCGATCGGCACGTGGATCGCGATCCAGTAGTCGTCGAGGGCCGGCGCGAGTTCGGCCGCCGGCACGTACCACGACACGAGCGCGAGCCCGAGCACGCACAGCACCGGCAGGACGACGAACAGACCGAGCCACCGCAGCGGGCGGCGTTGGGCCAGGACGAGATACGTGACCAGGGTGGCCGTGGCGCCGGCGACGGCGAACTCGAAGAGGTTGGCCACCGGGGGGCGCATGACGGCGAACCCGCGCAGGGCGATGGAGGCCACGAGCAGCATGGCCGCGAGCCAGCTCAGCATGAGACCGGCGCTGCCCGCCGCGCCTCCGGCCCGCTTCGAAGACACCTCGGACGAGTCGGCCCCACCCGTCGCGTCCTGCACGTCCCCGCGGCCGGCGGAACGGCCGTCGAGGGTCTCCACCTCGGCACCGCCGGCGCCCACGAGCACCGGCGAACGGTCGGCCCGACGGGTCGCCGATCGCTTCGGGGCGAGGCGGGCCAGGTACAGCGTGAAGGCCAGCATCGCGAAGGCGAGCACCCCCATCGCCGCGTACAGCGCGAGGGTGGAGAGCTGGGCCATCTGAGGAGAGGTCATGGGCGATCCGTCCGCGAGTCGGTCTGGTCGATGATAGTTGCCCCGGGCCATCGCTCTCGCAGGTCGTCCGCGAGGTCCTCCAGCAACCCGCCGAGGGCGACGTCCTCACGTTGGGCGAGTCCGGCGAGGAGCACGGTGCTGCGCTCCTCCCCCTCGACGCCGGTGGCCCGCATGAAGACCCGGCGCCGCGAGATCACCAGCGACCCGAGAAGCCCGATGAGCATGAGGATCGCCGACCACATGGCCACGCCCTTGACGGGGTCGTAGCGGGTCGAGATCCCCGCCCAGCGCTCGATGCTCTCGAACTCCACGCTGCCACGCCCACCGGGGAGCGTCACGGTCTGCCCGGGGCGCATCTCCAGGCGCAACGGACGCCCCGTGGCGGCGTCGGCGACGGGCTGCATGGCGCGGGTCTGGAGTTGGTAGACCGACTGCGGCTCGGCGCCCGGGAACAGGTCGCCCTCGAAGACCGACAGGACGAGCAGGGGATCACGCACGTCGGGGAATCCGGACTGGTAGTCCGGCACGTCGTCGCCGGGCACGCCGGAGGTCTCACCGTCCTCACCGACCTGGACGGCGGTGGGCAGGAACACCCCGAGAAGCCGAGATGCTTCGGCGCGGCGGCCGGGACCTTCACCGCGCCCGTCGAGCGGTAGTTGTCGTCGTGCGGCAGGAACGGCGTGGGCTGGCGGTAGATGACGTCGCCGTCGGCGTCGCGCACGGTCAGCACGGGCGCGTACCCGTTGCCGAGCAGGTAGACCTCGGCGCCGTCGAACCGCAGCGGCCGATTGACCTCGAGGGTCTCCGGCCGCGGTTCGCCGCCGGGGGTGTCGCGCACCGTGGTCTCGACGCGGAACTCGCGCGGCGCACCGAGCTGCCCCGTGCCGACACGGTCCTCGAACCTCGCCACCATCGAGTCGAGCGTGACGACGAACGGCTCGAGACCGCCGTCGTCGACCAGCGGCCCGCCGGAGAACGTGTGGTAGGCCGAGCGGGCGTTGGCGAAGCTCTCGCCGATGGGGACGATCCGGTCGCCCTTCCACCCGACGAGGTACCCGGCCGCGAGCGCCACGATGACGGCGAGCACGCCGTAGTGGAACAGCAGGTTGCCCGCCTCGCGCAGGTGACCGGACTCCCCGACACCTCGCGGGTCGTCGCCGCACCGGTGGCGTCGCCGGTGGGGTCGGAGGCCGCCCGCAGCCGGTAGCGCCGACGTCGCAGGAGGTGGCGCACGTGCGACTCGACCTCCGCCGGCGCGGCGGGGATCTCCAGTCGCACACTGTCGCCGAGGCGTTCGGGACGTCGCGGCACCGCCGGCGGGACGGCCCGCAGCGCGCCCCAGAACTGGCCGGTGCGCGGCACGATGCAGCCCACGAGGGAGATGACGAGCAGCAGATAGGTCGCCGAGAACCACACCGAGGTGTAGACGTCGAAGAACTGCAGCCGATCGAGGATCGGACCCCACGTGGGGTTGGCCTCGAGGTACTCGCCGACGGCGGTGACGTCGATGCTGCGCTGGGGGAAGACCGAGCCGGGGATGGCCGCGATCGCCACGAGCAGCAGCAGGATCAGCGCGGTACGCATGCTGGTCAGCTGCCGCCACACGAACCGGGCCCACCCGCGGGCGCCGAGCCGCGGCTCGCGCACCCGGTGGCTACCGGCGTCGTCGCCACCGGCGTCGACTGCGCCGGATCCGCCGGAGCCGGTGTCGAGTCCGTCCGGAGCGCGACCGCTCACCCCACGCCCGCCGCTCACAGCAGCGTCTCGAATCGCTGGACCAGCGTGCTCTGCACCTGGGTCACGAGCACGCCCCACCCGCCGGTCACCAGGAGGATGCCGACGAGCAGGAGGAGTCCGCCGCCGAGGAGCTGGACGGCGCGGGTGTGGCGACGCAGCCACGCCGAGGTCTGCACGGCCTTCGACCACCCGGCGGCGATGAGCAGGAACGGAACTCCGAGTCCGAGGCAGTACGCGAGTCCGAGCGCCGCGCCGCGGGCGATGACGTGCTCGTCACCGCGCAGGTCGGTGGCGAGGGTGTAGATGACGGCGACCGTCGGGCCCATGCAGGGCGCCCAGCCCAGGCCGAAGACGACGCCCAGCAGCGGCGCTCCCGCGAGTCCGGCGGCCGGTCGCCACCGCGGCGTCCACGCGCGCTGGGTGCCCGCCCCGGCCCCCACGCCCAGAAACACCAGGGCGAGCAGGATGACGACCACGCCGCCGATCTGCCGGAGCAGGTCGCCGTGCAGGCGCAGGAACGACCCCGTGACCGTGGCCAGCAGGGTGCCCGTCATGAAGACCAGGGAGAACCCGAGGACGAACAACAGCGCCCCGGCGAGGACCCGCGGTCGCGGCTGGTCGGCCAGGGGGCGTTCGGTCGCGCCGGTGACGAACCCGAGGAATCCCGGCACGAGCGGCAGCACGCACGGTGAGGCGAACGACACGACACCCGCGACGAGTGCCACACCCACCGCCAGGAGGAGGTTTCCGTCGAACAGGAGCCCGGCGAGGCCGCCGGAGGCGACGAGCATGCCTCAGCCCTTCGCGGCGACGTCGTCGACGAGGCCCGTGAGGGTGGCGGCGGTCGTCTCGCCCACGACCCGGGCGGCGATGCGGCCCTGGGTGTCGAGGACGAGGGTCGTGGGAGGTGTGGAGGCCTTCTCCTGCAGGGCGATCAGGGCCACGCCGCCGTCGTCCTCCAGCGAGGGGTAGCTGGTGCCGGTGCGCTGCAGGAACGCCGCGGCGGTCGCGGGGCTCTCACCGCCGGTGTTGACGCCCATGAACTGCACCTTGTGGTCGCGCTTCTGCAGGGTGGTCCAGGCCTTCTCGAGTTCGGGCATCTCCGAGACGCACGGCGGGCACCACGACCCCCACACGTTGAGGACGACGATGCCGCCGCGATGATCGACGCTCGACCAGTCCTCACCGGTGAGGGTGCGGCCGGTCAGCTCGACGGGCTCGCCGCGCTCGTCGGGCGCGAGGGTCTCGATGCGGCCGTCGCCGCTGTTGTAGGCGCGGTCGGCGACCTCACGGGCCTGGCCCGCGACGGTGTTGGTGCCGCCCTCGTCGGTGCAGCCCGCCAGGAGCAGGAGGGGAAGGGCGAGCGTGGCGGCGGCGAACCGGGCGGGGCGAGTGGAACGAGGGGTCATAGATCTGCGCAGGGCTCCGAGTAGGCGAGCGAGGACAGGACGTCGTCGTGGTAGGTCAGGGTCGTCACCGAGGCGAGGGTGCACTCCCGGCGCCGCGGGTCGTGCCAGAGGCGCCGCCCCTCGGCGTGGCGGCGCGCGGTCCAGACGCACAGTTCGTGTGAGACCAGCACGATCTCGCGCCCGTGGGCGAAGTCGCGCGCCGCGTCGATCGCCGCCGACATCCGTTGCGCGATCGAGTCGTAGGACTCGCCCCAGGAGGGACGCAGTGGATCGACGAGCAGGTGCCAGTACCTGGGGTTGAGCAACTGGGCGGGGCGCGAGCCGATCGGCGTGCCCTGGAAGTGGTTGCCCGCCTCGATGAGACGTTCGTCGGAACGCACCTGCATGTCGTGCGCCCGGGCGATGGGCGCCGCGGTCTCCTGGGCACGCTCGAGCGGGGAGGCGGTGACGGCCGCGAGGTCGTTGCCGGCGAAGTACTCCCCAGCCGCTCGGCCATCCGCTGTCCACGGGCCGAGAGGTGGTATTCGGGGAGTCGGCCGTACAGCAGACGATCGGGGTTCTCGACCTCGCCGTGACGGACGAGATGAACGATCGTGCGGGTCATCCCGCCATCCTGCCACGGCTTGCTGAGGCTGCCCTGGCAGCGGCCGGCAGCGCATCGAGGACCCGGCCGACGGCCTCGTCGTCGTGGGAGGCGCCGACGAACCAGGCCTCGAAGGCGCTCGGCGGCAGGTGCACGCCCGAGTCGAGCATCGAGTGGAAGAACGCGCCGAACGCCGGGAGGTCCTGGGCGCGGGCGTCGTCGTAGTCGCGCACGACGCCGGTCTGCGCGGGACGAGAGCCCTCGGAGGTGAAGAAGACGCTGAACATGCTGCCTGCCCACTGCACGAGGTGGGGCACGCCCTCGGCGCTGAGCGCGGCGGAGGCGGCGTCGGCGATCGTGCGCGAGACCTCGTCCAGGCGCGTGTAGACCTCGGGGGTGCAGCCGCGCAGGGTGGCGAGCCCGGCGGCCGTGGCCACGGGGTTACCCGACAGCGTGCCCGCCTGGTAGACCGGGCCGAGCGGCGCCAGGTGACTCATGATGTCGGCCCGCCCGCCGAACGCAGCGGCCGGGAACCCGCCGCCCATGACCTTGCCGAACGTGAACAGGTCGGGCGCGCCGCCGGAGTAGGGCCCCTCGAGCCCGTACCACCCGGATCGGCTACAGCGGAAGCCGGTCATGACCTCGTCGGAGATGAGCAGCGCACCGTGGGCGGCGGTCACCCGGCGCAGGGCCTCGGTGAACCCCTCCTCGGGTGGCACGACACCCATGTTGCCCGGGCTCGCCTCCGTGATGAGGCAGGCGATCTCGGAGCCGTGCTCGGCGAACGCGGTCTCGAGGGCCTCGACGTCGTTGTACGGCAGGACGATCGTCTCGCCCGCCGCCGACGTCGGCACCCCCGCCGAATCGGGCAGGGCGAACGTCGCGACACCGCTGCCCGCGTGCGCGAGGAGCGCGTCGACGTGGCCGTGGTAGCAGCCGGCGAACTTGACGACCTTGCTGCGGCCGGTGAACCCGCGCGCCAGGCGGACGGCGCTCATCGTGGCCTCGGTGCCGCTGCTCACGAGCCGCACCTGCTCGACCGGCTCGACCCGCGAGACGATCTCCTCGGCGAGCAGCACCTCGTTCTCGCTGGGTGTGCCGAAGCTGAAGCCGCGGGAGGCGGCGTCCTGCACAGCGGCCATGACGTCGGGGTGGGCGTGTCCGAGGATCATCGGCCCCCAGGAAGCGATGAGGTCGACATAGGTGGCGCCGTCGACATCGGTCAGCCACGGGCCCTTCGCCTCGCGGATGAAGCGCGGCGTGCCCCCGACGGCCCGGAACGCGCGGACCGGGCTGTTGACGCCCCCGGCGTGACCGCGGTCGCACGGTCGAGGAGTCGGGCCGACTGGACTGCTGCGTTGTCGTTCATGGTTCCCATCCTGTCCTCAGCGGGCCGTGCGGGGCGACGCGGGGTCACCTTCGCCGAGGATGCCGTCGCGGATCCGGGCCATCGCGGCCCCCAACTGCGCGAGTCCTTCCGCCCCGAGGTGGTCGACGAGGTGGCGACGGACGCTCGCCACATGCGTGGGGGCGACGCGGTCGAGCAACGCCGACCCCTCGTCGGTGAGCCACAGGTCCACGCCGCGGCCGTCGCCGGGAGCCGGGCGTCTCTGCACCAGGGCCCGCCGCTCCAGGCGGGTGGCGGTGTGGGTCAGGCGACTTCGCGACTGGACGACCTGATCGGCGAGCTTGGACATGCGCAGGTGGCGTCCGTCGGCCTCCGAGAGCAGGGCGAGGATCTCGTACTCGCTGAGCTGGAGTCCGTGCCGCTGCAGATCGTGGTCGAGGGCGTCGTCGAGCAGGCGGCTGCCGGCGAGATAGGCCCGCCAGGCACGCTGTTCGCGCTCGGTCAACCACTCCTGGCGCGGGCGCGGGACATCGCGTCCCCGCCGGGGGTCCGCGGGCCGATCGGCGCTCATCTGTCCTCGCTCGTCATCCGTTGAGGCGGCGCGCGACCTCGAGGGCGTAGTACGTGAGGACCGAGCCCGCACCGGCCCGCCGGATCGCCGTGAGCGACTCCAGCACGACCCGGTCGCGGTCGATCCAACCCCGCTCGGCGGCCGCCTCGATCTGCGCGTACTCACCGGAGACCTGGTAGGCGGCCGTCGGCACCCCGGCCTGCGCCGCCACGTCGGCGACCTTGGCGAGGATGTCGAGATAGGGCAGTGCCGGCTTGACCATGACCATGTCGGCGCCCTGCTCCATGTCCAGGCGCACCTCGCGCAGCGACTCCGCGGCGTTGGCCGGGTCCTGCTGGTAGGTGGACCGGTCGCCCTGCAGCGTCGACTCGACCGCGTCGCGGAACGGACCGTAGTAGCCCGAGGCGTACTTGGCAGCGTAGGCGAGCACGACGACGTCGGAGCGGCCGTGGGCGTCGAGGGCGTCGCGCACGACGCCGACCTGGCCGTCCATCATCCCGGACAGGCCGAGCACGTGCGCCCCGGCGTCGGCCTGGGCCAGCGCCATCGCGGCGTACCGCTCGAGCGTCGCGTCGTTGTCGACGACGGTCTCACCGCGCGGGCCGGTTGTGAGCACGCCGCAGTGTCCGTGGTCGGTGAACTCGTCCAGGCACAGGTCGGCCATGACGAGGGTGTCGTCGCCGACGGCCTCACGGACCGTCGCGAGCGCCACGTTGAGGATGCCGTCGGGGTCGTCGGCCCCGGTGCCGGTGGCGTCACGTTGCTGCGGCACGCCGAACAGCATGAGTCCACCGACGCCCGCGGAGACGGCCTCGCGCGCCGCCGTCACGAGGGAGTCCAGGCTGTGCTGCTCCACCCCCGGCATCGACGTGACGGGTCGCGGACCGTCGGCGCCCTCCCTGACGAACAGGGGCCAGATGAGTTCGGCCGGGTGCAGCCGCGTCTGGGCGACGAGACGCCGCATGGCCGGGGTGCTCCGCAGCCGGCGCGGACGGATGCGCCCGGCCGAGCGGTCGAGGTTCGCCTCGGACATCAACGCGCCTTCCGGCGTCCGGCGGGACGCTTGTCGCTGGGCCGGCGGACGTCCTCGCCCGCCTCGAGGGCGGCGGCGCGCAACCGGTGTCCGTAGTCGGCCAGGGCGTCGACCAGGGCCGCGGAGGAGGCCTCGTCGGCCAGGACCGAGACGGTGAGCCCGTGGTCCTCGGCGGTCTTGGCCGTGGCCGGCCCGATGCACGCCACCACCGTGGTCGGGTGGGGCTTGCCGGCGATGCCGACGAGGTTGCGCACCGTGGAGGAGGAGGTGAAGACCACCGCGTCGTAGTCGCCCTGCTTGATGGCGTCGCGGATCTCGACGGCCGGAGGCGCCGCGCGCACGGTGCGGTAGGCCGTGACGTCGTCGACCTCCCAGCCCATCTCCTGCAGACCGGCCACGAGGGTGTCGGTCGCGATGTCGGCGCGCGGCAGGAAGACCCCGTTGATCGGGTCGAGCACGTCGTCGTACGGCGGCCACACCTCGAGCAGGCCCTTGGCCGACTGCTCACCCGTGGGCAGCAGGTCGGGCTCCAGGCCCATCTCGCGCAGCGCGTCGGCCGTCACGCCGCCGACCGCGGCGATCTTGAGGCCCGCGAACGCCCGCACGTCGAGGCCGATCTCCTCGAGCTTCTCGCGCACGGCCCGCACGGCGTTGACCGAGGTGAACCCGACCCACTCGTACCGACCGGTGACCAGGCCCTTGATCGCGCGCTGCATCTGCTGCGGCGTGCGGGGGCCTCGACGCTGATCGTCGGGACGGTCTCACCGCGGGCGCCGTACTCGGCCAGGCGCTCGATCGTCGGACCCGCCTGGTCCTTGGTGCGCGGCACGAGGACACGCCACCCGAACAGCGGCTTGGTCTCGTACCAGGACATCTCGTCGCGCAGCGGAACCGTCGCCCCGACGAGCGCGACGTCGGGCTGCAGGTCGCCCCGACGCAGCAACGCGGACGCCTCGGCCAGGGTCGTGGTCGTCGTCTTCTGCTCGACCGTGGTGCCGTGCTCGGTGAGCGCCACCGGGGTCGCGCCGTCGCGCCCGGCCTCGAGCAGCCGGTCGAGGCCGTCGGCGAGCTGGGCGGCGTCGGTGCCGATGACGACGACGGTCGTCGTGGACGCCACACCGCCACCCCAGTCGGCGTCGGAGGTCGCGGCGTCGACGATGTGCACCGAGGCCGACTCGCGCGAGGTCAGCGGGATGCCGGCGTACGCGGCGACCCCGGCCGACGTGCTCACGCCGGGTACGATCTCGGTGCTGTGCCCGGCCTTGTGGCAGGCGGCGAGCTCGGCGGCGAGGCCGTGGAAGGCCGTCGGGTCGCCCGTCATCAGCCGCACCAGCAGCCCCGGACCACCCGCGGTCGCGGCGCCGTTCTGCGCGGCGTTCTTGGCGACCTGGGTCGCGGCGCGGGCGACGAGCTTGGCCCACGAGGCGTGGGTGAGCGCGCTGCCACGGTCGCCCTGCGTGGTCTCGATGATCGTGACGTCCTCACGACCGAACTGCTTGACGATGTCCTCGGCGGCGACCGAGTCGACGACGACGGCGTCCGCCGCCGCGAGCAGGTCGGTGGCCCGGACGGTCAGCAACGAGTGGTCGCCGGGGCCCGCGCCGACGAAGGCGACGCGTGCCGTCTGCGTCGAGATTCCGTCGACCGGGCGGCTGGTGGTGCTCACGGTGTCTGCTCCTTGATGGCGCCCGTGTCACGGGGGCTTCGCGTACGGCCGTCGGGGTCTCCCGACGGCGGCGTGTGTGTGGGGGTGCGGGCGAGCACGCTCGCCGGGATGCGGTCCGCTCCGTCCGTGAGGAGCTCGGCCGCGAGGGAGGATCCGAGACGCAGGGGATCCTGTGGGTCGCCCGTGGCGCGCCGCCGCAGGGCGATCGACCCGTCGTCGCTGCCGGCGAACGCCTCGAGGACGAGTTCACCGGCCTCCAGGTGGGCGCGGGCGCCGATGGGGGCGGTGCATCCGGCCTCCAGTGCGCGCAGGAGCGCCCGTTCGGCGGTCACGGCGGTGCGGGTGGCCTCGTGATCGAGGGCGCGGACGACCTCGATCACCTCGGTGTCGCTCTCGCGACATTCCACGGCCAGGGCGCCCTGCCCGGGGGCGGGCAGCATGACGTCGACGTCGATGACGTCGGTGATCTGCTCGGCCAGGCCGAGCCGGCGCATGCCGGCACCGGCGAGGATCACGGCGTCGAGTTCACCCGTGGTCGTGCGGCGGATGCGGCTCTCGACGTTGCCGCGGATGGCGGTGACCTGCAGGTCGGGCCGGTGCACGAGCACCTGCGCCGCCCGACGGGGCGACCCGGTGCCCACGGACGCACCGGCCGGCAGACCGGCGAGATCGAGACCGTCGCGGGCCACGAGGACGTCGCGCGGGTCCTCCCGCTCGGGGATGGCGGCGACCACGAGGCCCGGTTCGGGCAGCACCGGCAGATCCTTGAGGGAGTGCACGGCCAGGTCGACCTCACCGGCGCGCAGGGCCTGCCGCAGCGCGGAGGCGAAGACGCCCGTGCCACCGATCTGGGTCAACGGCGCCAGGTTGACGTCACCCTCGGTGACGACCTCGACGAGTTCGACCTCGTGCCCGAGGGCGCGGAGCTTGTCGGCGACCCACCCGGACTGGGTCGTCGCGAGGCGGCTGCGGCGGGTGCCCAGACGCAGCGGGCGGGGTGAGGATCCGGAGTGTCCGGCGGGAGCGGGTCGTGTCATGGCAGATCCCTCGTTCCGCCGCGCTCCGGGGGCCGGGTGACCGTGGCGACGTGCTCGTGGTCGAGGTCGAACAGTTCGCGCAGCGCCTGGGCGTAGTCGCCGCCGCCGGTGCCGTTGGCCACGAGCTCTTTGACCCGCACGGTCGGGGTGTGCAGCAGCTTGTCGACGACGCGGTGCACGGTCCGCTCCACCTCGGCGCGCGTCTGGGCGTCGACGCCGGTCAGGCGCGTGTCGAGTCGGTCGAGTTCGGCGCGGACGACGGCCGCGGCATGCCGGCGCAGCGCGGCGACAGCCGGTGCGACCGACTCCTGGCGACGGGTCATGAGGAACGCGGCGACCTCGGAGACCACCATGTCCTCGACCTGGCGCAGGGCCTCGCCGCCGATGGACACGTCGGACAGCGCGCGGCCGAGGTCGTCGAGCGCGACCACCAGGCATCCGGGCAGGTCGGCGATCTCGGGGTCGACGTCGCGCGGGAGGGCGAGGTCGACGAAGGCGACCGGCCGTCCCTGCCGGCCGGGCAGCATGCGGCGCACCACGTCGGCCTCGACGACCTGACCCATGGCGCCGGTGCAGGAGAGGACGACGTCGGCCTCGGCGAGCGCCTCGGGCAGCTCGTCCCAGTTGCGGGCCGTGGCACCCGTCGCCGCCGCGAGCCGGCGGGTGCGTTCGGGCGTGCGGTTGATGACCGTGAGCGACCTCACGTCGTGGCGGACGGCCGTGGTGGCGACGAGCGAACTCATCGCGCCGGCACCGATGACCAGGACCGAGGCGTGCGACAGGTCGCCGACGTGCTCCTGGGCGCGGCTCAACCCCACCTCGACGAGGGACGAGCCGTAACGGTCGAGTTCGGTGTCGGAGTGGGCCCGCTTGCCGACGCGCAGGGCGTGCTGCAGCAGCAGGTTGAGCTGGTGACCGACGGACCCCGAGTCCTGCCCCCGCGAGAGGGTGCCGCGCACCTGGCCGAGGATCTGCGCCTCGCCCACAGCCATGGCGTCAAGACCGCAGGCCACCGAGAACACGTGCGCGATGGCCCGGTCCTCGTAGTGGACGTAGAAGGCCGCGTTCAGCTCGTCACGATCGACCTGCGTCTCGTCCGCGACGGCCTCACCGATGTGCGCGACCGCTCCGTGGAACGTGGACGCCTCGGCGTACACCTCGAGCCGGTTGCAGGTCGACAGCAGCGCGACCTCCTCGATGTGCTCACCGGACAACAGGGTCCGGGTGAGGGAGTCGAGTCGGGTGTCGTCGAGCGAGAGACGCTCCAGCAGAGACATGTCCGAGCTGCGGTGGGAGATTCCCATGACCACCAGGCTCATCGACCTACCCCCCGCCCGGTGCAGAGAACGGGCGCACTACGATGGCGGCGTCGCCCGTCCGTGGCCGATGCGGCATGAACGGTCAACGGTGTCTCCGGCTCCTGATCGATCGTGGATGACGTGGGCGTCCCCGTCAGGTCTTCGTTCACCTTAGATCCACCCCTCGTCCGGGACAAATGCCGACCGGCGTCGACTCGCCTCGCGAGACAGGGGGATCTCGACCGTTCCGCCGGTCGAGCCGAGCCGCCGGACTGCGCCGCTCACGCGCTGCGCGCCGCGCCGATCCGTCCCGCGAGTTCGTTGCGCAGTCGTCGCTCGCTCACGCGCCAGTAGTCGTGGACCTGACCGTCGATGAGCGTGACGGGGATCTGCTCCCACCACATCGGGTCGGGATCGGGGATGTCGGCCAGCGACAACTCCTCGAATCCGGCGCCGAGATCGCTGGTGACCCTGGTGACGACATCACGGGCCAGCGTGCACAGATGACAGCCGGGTTTCGTGATGAGCGTGACGGTGGGTGCCCATGTGCTCTCCATGCGGACCACTGTATGACGATCGTCCTGATTCTCCGACATTCGACGGTGGCCATCCCCCACCCCGGACCGGGTTCGCCTGGGGCCCATCCGTGCTCCGAGCTGCACGGATGCACCCGGAGGGCCGCGTTCGCAGGGCCGTCGTCAGCCGCCGGTGAACGGGGAACCGCGCTGCGCCAACAGGGCGTGCAGGGTGCGTTGGATCGTCTGGCGGACCTGGTCGGTCACCTCGAACACCGTGAGGGGGTCGTCGGCGTCCTTCGCCCCCAGGCCGGCGGTGTCCATCGGCGTCCCGAACTCGATGATCCACTTGGTCGGCAGAGGCACCAGCCCGAACAGTCCCAGATGCGGGAACGTGGGCGTGAGCGGGAAGTACGGCAGCCCGAGCAGCTTCGCCAGCGGCGCGAGGTCGGTGATCATCGGGTAGGCCTCCTCGGCCCCGACCACCGAGCACGGGATGATCGGCACTCCCGCCCGCAGCGCCGTCGCGACGAAACCGCCGCGGCCGAAGCGCTGGAGGTTGTACCGGTCGGCGAACCGCTTACCCACGCCCTTGAACCCCTCGGGCCAGACCCCGACCACCTCGCCGTCCTCGAGCAACCTGGCCGCGTCGAGCTGACTGGCCAGGGTCGATCCCGAGCGCCGCGCGACGTCGCCCACCAGCGGCGCCGCGAACACCAGGTCCGCCCCGAGCGGCCGCAGGAAGCGGTGCGCCGGGTGCGCGTCGTGGACGGCCACCGTGGTCATCATCGTGTCGATCGCGATCGTGCCGGAGTGGTTCGACACGATGAGCGCGCCGCCGGTGGAGGGGATGTTCTCGATCCCGCGGACCTCGACGCGGAACCACCGGTGGTAGAGCGGCCGCAGGATCGGGATGTAGACCGACTCGGTGAACTCGGCGTCGAACCCGAACTCGTCGACGACGTAGTCGCCCTCGAGCCGACGGCGCAGGAAGGCCAGGGTCGCGGCCACGGCCTCCTCGGCCTCCTCCGCATCCAGACCGGCCTGATCGGCCGCCCACCGCAGCATCCGCGTGAGGATCCGGACGGCCTCCTCGGGGTCGGTGCCCGGCGGCAACATCGACACCAGGTGGCGCAGGAGCTCCGTCACGTGCCCTCCTCCACGAGCAGCTCGTCGTCGGCGGGATCGACGTCGTCGGGGAGGTCGGCGACGGCGCCCGGCCCCGGACGCGTGAGGTGCGTGTGCGACGGCGCGACACCCCAGGTCTCCTGCGCGAACCACTCGAAGGTCTCGCGGGTGGTCAGTCGCGGCGTGAATCCGAGGACCTCGCGCATCCGCCGCACGTCGAGGCAGCGGCCGTACATCACGTAGTCGATGTGATCGGGGTCGACGTCGGAGACCCCCGCCCAACGGGTGAGCGCCCCGAGGGCGCGGCCGGTCGTGGTGAGCACCGGCACCGAGGGGCGGCGGGCGATCCGCAGGGCCTGGCGCAGGGTGAGGATGCCGTCGCCCGCGACGTTGACGGTGCCGACGGGCTCGCCGGCCGCGGCCGTGACCAGGGCTCCGACGGCGTCGTCCTCGTGCAGCGCCTGCAGGCGCGCGTCGAACCCGAACGGCACCGGCACCACGGGGGCGCGCAGGTAGTTGCTCATGGCGCTGCGGGTGTGGGTGCCGAACACGTGCGTCAGGCGCAGCACGCTCACCCCGACGTCGGGGCGCCGCTGCGCCAGTGCCCGCACGTACGACTCGACCTCGATGGCATCGCGCACGTGACCGGCGCGGGCCCGCACGTTGACCGGGCTCTGCTCGGTGACGATCGCGGGCGAGGAGGCCGAGGCGCCGTACACGGATCCGGTCGAGGCGAGCACCACGTGCCGCAGCGCGGGGACGGCCTGGCAGAGCCCGAGGAGCTGCATGGTGCCGATGACCGTGGCCTCACGCTGGGAGGTCCGCGCCGAGCGCGACCCGGTGGTGGGCACCGCGCCGAAGTGCACCAGGGTCCCGATCTCCGCCTGACGCACGACCCGCCCGAGGATCGGGTTGCGGACATCCGTGCGCAGGAACTCCGCGCCACCGAGCGGGAACGCCGGGCTCTGCACGTCGACGCCGATGACCCGGTCGACGTCGGGACTCCCGGCCAGCCGGCGCGCGACGCCGGCGCCCAGGTAGGAGGACACACCGGTGACGAGGATCGTCGTCGACATCCGCCCCTCCTCGTCGTTCTGCCTGGATCCTAACGAGTCACGCCGCCTGCGAAACCGCTACGCGGACGCGTGATCGCCCAGGGCCGCCGTCGACGCCGGAGCCGGGCACGCATCAGGCCGGGGTCGCCGACGACGACCACGGCCCGGACACGATCGGCCGGAGCCGACCTGCGTGACGCAGACCTGCTCCTCGCCTGGATCCGCCTTGCGGACTACTTCTTGTTACGACGCTGGTGGCGCGTCTTGCGAAGCAGCTTGCGGTGCTTCTTCTTCGCCATACGCTTGCGGCGCTTCTTGATGACAGAGCCCATAGAAAACCTCATCGATCACACCGGAGAACCCGGTGATTGGGGTGGTTCGGCTGATCGGCGCGAGTCGACCGGCCCGGATGAGAAACGGCAGTCATGGTCGGCCGTTGTCCCGGCAGTCATGCTCAGCGCGCTTCGTGCCCACCGCGTCGGCGCAGGCCGATGCGACAGACGATCTCCCCGAGCTTAGCGTGCACGGGCGCCGGGGGAAAACGCGGCGGTGCCCGATCAGTCGAACCAGAGGTCCAGTCCGTGATGGGGGAAGGCGGCCTCCCGCGTCTTCATCACCGCTCGGTCGACGGCGTCCTCGGGGTCGAACCCGGCATCCCACGACCGCCACCAGATGCGCCCCTTCTCCGACGTGCCGTCGCCCATGGTCGGCGGCGCCTCCTCACCCATACGTGTGAGCACATCGTCGCGCCAGGAGGCGGGCACCTCGGTGTCCACCGAGATCGGCCGGTGCAGCGCGAGGCCGACGACGTGGGTCCACGCCCGCGGCACGACCTGCACGATCTCGTATCCCCCACCGCCGAGCGCGACCCACTTGCCGCCGCACAGCTCGTGGGAGAGGTCGTGCAGGGTGTCCGCGGCGATCCGCTGGGCGTCGACCGAGACCGACAGGTGCGCCAGGGGGTCGCTGTAGTGGGAGTCCGCGCCGTGCTGGGTGATGAGGATCTGGGGTCGGAAGGCCCGCAGGATCGGGGGCACGACGGCGTGGAAGGCCCGCAACCACCCGACGTCGCCCACGCCGGGCGGGAGGGCGATGTTGACCGAGGAGCCCAGCGCGTCGGGACCGCCGAGGTCGCCGGGAAAGCCCGTGCCCGGAAAGAGCACCGTGCCGGTCTCGTGCATCGACATCGTCAGGACGCGAGGGTCCTTGTAGAACATGCGCTCGACGCCGTCGCCGTGATGGGCGTCGATGTCGACGTAGGCGATCCGCTCGACACCGTTGTCCAGCAGCCAGTCGATGGCCACGCCGGCGTCGTTGTAGATGCAGAATCCGGCAGCGGTGTTCGGCATGGCGTGATGCAACCCGCCCGCGAAGTTGACCCCGTGCGGGACCTCACCGCGCCAGACACCCTCGGCGACGGCGCGCGTCCCCTCGGCGATGCGGGCACTCACGTCGTGGATGCCGAGGAAGGCCGGGTCGTCCTCCGTGCCGAGCCCGAAGCGCGGGTCGGCCGACGACGGATCCGCCGAGGCGCGACGCACGGCCTCGATGTACTCGGCCGAGTGCACCCGCGCGAGGAGGTCGTCGTCGGGGGTGTCGGGCACCACCAGCTCGACCTCACCCTCGTCGAACAGACCGAGGGCACGGCACAACCGGGCGGTGAGATCCAACCGGATCGGGTTCATCGGATGTCCCTCACCGAAGTCGTACGCGGTGAAGGAGTCGTCCCAGACGATGCGGGCCTGTGTCGCCATGGTCGAACGCTATCCGTCAGGCAGGCCGAGGCGGCGCGTTCGCGCCGACGGAGTTGCGCAGGGAGGTCAGCGCCGCAGCGCCAGGACCATCGCGAGCTCTTCCTCGATCCCCTCCGAGCGCGCGGACTCGGTGCGGGGCTCGCGGCGGTGCTCGGTCGGACGGAACCCGTAGCTGCTGGCGAACGCGACGGCGCGCGCGTTGTCGGTACCCACCCAGTAGACGAGCTGGGAAGCGCCCTTCTTCTCGGCGAGTTCGCTGGCCGCGACGACCAACTTGGCGGCCAGACCCTCACCGCGTAGGGACGGTGAGATCCACAGGCTGAAGAGCTCGGCGGCGTTCTCGAACAGGGCCTCGTTCATGCGCACGGAGGCGATGCCGACGGGGTCGTCCCCGGAGTAGCAGATCATGCGGTCGGAGCGGTTCATGCGGTCGCGCCACAGCTGCTCGTCGTAGTCCTCTTCGGTCGCGATGTCGGCGACGAACGCCTCGGGAGACTCGCGCAGCGCCCGCAACCGCATCTCGCGGTACAGCTCCCACTCCGCCTCGGACAGCACACGAACGGAGAACTCCGACATGAGGTTCCTTTCCTCGCAACCAGGCTGGGCCCCCGCCACAGCGGCCATCACCACAGTAACAGCGCCGATCGACCCTCTGTCGACCACTGCCGGAGCGTGAAGTGTACGCCGTTCCGCGGCCCTCCAGGGGTCAGGCGCCCAGTTCGGCGGACCGTTTCGTCGACGCGCTCACGGCTGCCCCGAGGTGGTGACGCACCGCGCCCGCGTCGAGGACCCGCAGGGCCGCGGCGGTGGAGCCACCGGGGCTCGTCACCTGTTCACGCAGCGTCGCGGGCGGTTCGTCGCCCTGGCGGACCATGGCCGCCGAACCGAAGAGGGTCTGCGCCACCAGCCGCGTGGCCATCGGGCGGGGCAACCCCTCCAGCACGCCGCCCTCGATGAGGGCGTCGGCGACGTAGAAGAGGTAGGCAGGCCCGGATCCCGACAGTCCGGTGGCGGCGTCCTGCAACCGCTCGGGCACGACCTCGGTACGTCCGCAGGCGTTGAGCAGTTGCTCGACGGCCTCGAGGCGATCCTTGCCGCAGTGCTCGCCGGGGGTGAGGACGAACATGCCCTCCCCCACGAGCGCCGGGGTGTTCGGCATCACGCGCACGACCGGGACGCCCGCGCCGGCGTGCCCTTCGAGGGTCGAGAGCGTCACGCCCGCGGCCAGCGACACCACCAGCGTGTCCTCCGACAGCTCGGCGGCGATCTCGTCCAGCAGGTCGGCCGCCACGTGGGGTTTGACGGCGAGAAAGACGATGTCGGCATCCCGCGTGGCCGCGACGTTGTCGTCGGAGGTCTGGACGCCCCGCTCGGCCCACGGCCGCAGTGCGTCCTCGTCGATGTTGGTGACGATCACCGACTCGGCCGACAGATCGGCCGCCAGCAGGCCCGAGAGCACCGCGCCTCCCATCATCCCCGCGCCGAGCACGGCGATCCGAGCCTCGAAGGTCGACAGGTCGGGGGTGTCGCTCGTCATTGCTCGTCTCCTGGCTGGTCGATGATGCGCGTCGACGGCTGGTCGGGTCGTCGTGGTCGGTGGAACGGGCTGCGTCGAGGTCGTCAGCGGGCTGTGGCCCTGACCAGGGCGAGGATCTCGCGGGGGCTGTCGGCCACGCGCCTGGCGAGGTAGGGGTACCAGTCCTCGCCGAACGGGACGTAGACCCGCATGCGGTCGCCCCGGTCGGCGATCTCGGCCTGCTTGTCCGGGCGCACCCCGTAGCGCAACTGGTACTCGAGGGTGGAGGGGTCGCGCCCCAACCGTCGGCACAGCGTCTCCGAGAGGTGGATCAGTCGTTCGTCGTGGGTGGCGACGGCGACCTTGCTCGCCCCTTCGAGCAGCGGTTGGACGGCCCGGACGTAGGCGAGGTCGACGTCGTGCTGGCGGCCGAAGGCCTCGGGATCGGGACCGGGTGCCCCCTTGGTGAGGCGGACACGGGCGCCGGCGCGCGCCAGCGAGCGGCAGTCGCTCTCGGTGCGCCGTTGACACGCCTGGAGGCTGATCGCCGTCTCGGGGTGGTCGACGCGGATGTGGTGGAACGCCTCGATGGTGAGGTCGGCGGGGATCGCGGGCTCGACCTCGAGGGTGAGGGTGACGCCGTGCTCGGCGCCGGCCTCCGCCAGCTCACGCAGGTGGTCGCGGGCGGCGTTGCGTCCGGGGTTGCCCAGGCCCGCACCGAGCGCCGAGAGCCTGATGCTCACGTCGGCGAACCCGTCGTCGGTGAGCCCGGCGTCGGACAGGCGGCGGATGAGTTTGCGGATGCGCTTGGCGCGCTTGACGGTGCGCGCGAGATCCTGCGGCTCGCTGACGAGGTGGGTCAGGCTGACGCACCGGCCGCGGGCGGCGAGCCAGGAGGCGACGTCCATCGCCGAGGAGATCGACTCCCCCGCGATGTAGCGGCGCACGATCTCGTGACTCATCGTGCGGTTCTCTGCGGCGCGACGCAGACGGGCGTCGGTCGCCACCCGGATCAGCGCGTCCTGCACGGTCAGACGAGCGGCCTCCACGCCGTCCCCTTCCGAGTTCGGCCCCTCACCGGGGGCATCTCGATCCTCACCACGGCCAGGCTAGTCGGTCCCACCGACAGGCCGCGCGACCGGAGCAGGCGGCATCAGGTGAACTCGCCGCCGTCCGCCAGGTGCGTGCGGGCGAACTCCAGGGACTCACGCAGGTCGGCGTCGCGTCCCTCCGGGGTCAGGCGCCGCGTTCCGACCTCGACGGCCACCACGCCCTCGAACCCCGAACCGCCCAGCCGGCGCAGGAACTCGTCGCACGGTTGGGTGCCGCGACCGGGGACGAGGTGCTCGTCCTTGAGGGAGCCCGACCCGTCCGCCAGGTGCACGTGCGCCAGGCGCGAGCCGAGCTCTGCCTGCATCGCCAGGACGTCGCTGCGTGAGGTCGCCGAGTGCGACAGGTCGAGGGTCACGCTGTCGTAGGACATCGGCACGGGGTCCCACGCGGGCAGGTACACCTGCAGCTCCTTGCCGGCGCGCCAGGGGAACATGTTCTCCACGGCCAGGCGCAGGCCGCTGTCGGCCTCGCGTTGCACGACGCCCTCGACGAACCCGGTCGCGTACTCCTTCTGCCACCGGAACGGCGGGTGCAGCACGACGACGTCGGCGTCCAGCTCGTGCGCGAGCTCGATGGAGCGGTCGATCTTGTCCCACGGCGAGGAGCCGTACACGCGCTGGGTGACGAGCAGCGTCGGTGCGTGGATCGAGCGGACCGGCATTCCGTGCTCGTCGACGAGGCGGCGCAGACCCTCCGCATCCTGGGTGGTGGGGTCGGACAGGACCATCACCTCGATCCCGTCGTACCCGAGCCGCGCGCCGATCTCGAAGGCCGCCGCCGGACCCAACGGATACACCGACGAGGTCGACAGCGTCACCTCGGGACCCGCGCGACCACTCATGGTGCCAGCGTAGAGGCCGCCGGCCTCGCTCACGGAGCCGGGATGAGGTCCAGCTGCTGCAGGATGACGCCCTCGCGCAGCGCCCAGGGGCACACGACGAGTTCCTCGATGCCGGCGAGGTCCATGACCGCCTCGACGACCATCGCGCCGCCGAGGACCTGCAGCGAGCGGGTGGCCGACACCCCGGGCAGCTCGGCGCGCTTGGCCTGCGGCATCGCCGCCAGCTGCGGCAGGACCTCCTTGAGGTCGTCGCGGGCCAGGGTGCGGCGGGTGTAGATGCCCTCTCCGCTCGGCGCCGCGCCGGTGAGCCGCGCCAGCGAGCGGATCGTCTTGCTCGTGCCGACGTACAGGTCGGGGACGCCGACCTTGTTGAGGTCGCGCATGACCTTGGCGATCTCGGCCCGGATCATCTTGCGGACCTTCTTGACCTGCGCGGGCTTGGGCGGGTCGCCGGCCAGGTGTTCACGGGTGATGCGCCCGGCACCCAGCGGGAGCGACAACGCCACGTCGGGGTCCTCGTCCAGCCCCGAGGCCAGCTCCAACGACCCGCCGCCGATGTCGACCAGCAGCAGACGTCCGGCCGACCAGCCGAACCACCGGCGGGCCGCGAGGAACGTCAGCCGCGACTCGTCGGCGCCCGGGAGGACCTTGAGCTCGACCCCCGTCTCCTTGCGGATGCGCTCGAGGATGTCGTCGCCGTTGCGGGACTCGCGGATCGCGCTCGTGGCGAACCCCATGAGCGCCTCGACGCCGTAGTCCTCGGCGACGTCGAGACATTCGCGCACGAACCCGAGCAGGCGCGCCGAGCCCTCGTCGCTGATCGCACCCTTCTCGTCCATGTAGTCGAACAGCCGCAGATCGACCTTGTGCTTGCTCGCCGGGATGGGGTGGGCACCCCAGAACGCGTCCACCACCAGCAGGTGGACCGTGTTGGATCCGACGTCGATGACTCCCATGCGCATGCGGGAAAACTACCCCCTCCGGCCCCGCGCTCAGCGCTCGGCACCCCGGCGGAGGCACGCGTAGCCTGGCGCGATGACCACCGAGCCGGGCGCGACGCGGCCCAGGAGAGCCGACGAGTGCGACGAACCGTCGACGCGCATCTGGGTGGAGTTCGACGACCCCGCCGAGGAGGGCCGCCGGTTCCGGTGCGACTTGACGTGGCTCACCTCCGACTACCACTGCGTCTTCGGGGCGGGATGTCCCGGCATCGACGCCGACCGTCCCGACGACGGCTGCTGCACCCTGGGCGCCCACTTCACCGACGACGAGGACCGCGTGCGGGTCGAGGCCGTCGTCCGCGACCTGGGGCCGCAGGAGTGGGAGCTGCGGGAGGAGGCCCTCACGGACGGCTGGACCGAGTTCGAGGACGGTGAGGAGAAGACCCGCGTCGTCGACGGCGCGTGCATCCTGCTCAACGGGCCGGGCGCTCCGGCCGGGGCGGGGTGCGCGTTGCACCACCACGCGGTGGCGCGGGGTCTCCAGCCGCACACGGTCAAGCCCGACGTGTGCTGGCAGCTGCCCCTGCGCCGCACCTACCGCGACGTCACGCTGCCCGACGAGACCGAGTACCAGGAGGTCAGCATCGGGGAGTACACGCGGGCGGGCTGGGGTCCGGGTGGCCACGATCTCGACTGGTACTGCACGGCCTCACCGCGGGCGCACACCGGGAGCGCGCCGCTGTTCCGCACGTCCGAGGCCGAACTCGTGGAGTTGATGGGCCGGCCCGCCTATGACGAACTCGCCCGGCGCTGCACGGCGCACCTGGCCTCGGTCTCCGCGCTGAGCCACGTGCCGGAGGGGGCGCGGATGCTGCCGCTGCTCGTCCATCCGGCGACGCTCGCGGCGCGGGCGAACGAGCGCGGGTGAACGATGAACCACGAGTCGGGACCGGGCACGTTGCGCAGCCCGAACATCTGGGAACACCCCGAGGTGTACGAGATCGAGAACCGCGCGTTCGACCGCGCCGGACTCGTCGAGGCGGCGATGGCGGAGATCGCGCCCGGCCCGTGGCGTCATCTGCTCGACATCGGCTGCGGTGACGGCTTCCACCTGCCGCGGTGGGCCGAGCGAGCGGGGCGGGTCACCGGCGTCGAGCCGCATCCGCCGCTGGTCGAGCGGGCCCGGCGGCGTCTCGAGGCCTGTGCGCCGGAGTCACGCTCGCGCGTCGAGGTGGCGCAGGCGCCGGCACAGGACCTGCCCGTCGAGGACGGCTGCGTCGACGTGGCCCACGCGCGGTGGGCCTACTTCTTCGGCCCCGGCTGTGAGCCCGGCCTGGCGCAACTGGACCGGGTGATGGCGCCGGGGGAACGGCTTTCGTCATCGACAACGGCATCACGACCTCTACGTTCGGGGCCTGGTTCCGCCGCTCCCACCCCGACTACGACCCCTTCGCGGTCGCGCGGTTCTGGCGCCGGCGGGGGTGGACCCGGCACCCGATCCTCACCTCGTGGCAGACGGACACCCGCGCCGACTTCGAGGCGATCGTGCGCATCGAGTTCGCGCCGCACCTCGCGCAGGCGATCCTGGCCGAGCACCCCGGCAGCAGCGTCGACTACGCGGTCGATGTGTGGTGGCGGCGGTACTGAGAGGCCGCTGAGCTGCAGCGACACGGGATTCTTCGGCCCTGCGGGCGTGGGAGGGCAAGGGTTGTCGGTGGGGCGCTCTAGCCTTCGTGACATGTCGACCTCCACCGCCTCCGCACGGCGAAAGTCCGCCCGCAGCACACCGCAGGGGCACCGGTGCACCGAGTGCGGGTGGACCTCGATCAAGTGGGTCGGGCGTTGCGGCGGCTGTCAGGCGTGGGGCACGGTCGTCGAGATCCACGCCGCACCGGCCGGGCGCACACGTCCGTCCGGGAGCGTGAACCGGCCCGCGGTCCCCATCGGTGAGGTCGACGCCCGGGCGGCTCAGGCCAAGAGCACCGGGGTCGCCGAGTTCGACCGCGTCCTCGGCGGCGGGTTGGTGCAGGGCGCGGTCGCGCTCGTCACCGGCGAGCCGGGGATCGGCAAGTCGACCCTTCTGGTCGACGTGGCGGCACGCGCCGCGCGGCTGGGTCGCACGGTCCTCTACGTCACCGGCGAGGAGTCGGCCGCGCAGGTGCGGTTGCGGGCCGAACGCATCGGGGCGATGGCCGACGGGCTCTACCTCGCTGCGGAGTCCGACCTCGGCACCGTCCTCGCGCAGATCGACCGCCTCTCCCCCGACCTGTTCATCCTCGACTCGGTCCAGACCATCTCCTCCACCGAGGTCGAGGGGTCCGCCGGCAACGTGTCGCAGGTGCGCGAGGTCGCTGCGGCCGTCATCGGGGCGGCCAAGGAGCGGGACATGTCCACGCTGCTCGTCGGCCACGTCACCAAGGACGGCGGCATCGCCGGCCCCCGCGTGCTCGAACACCTCGTCGACGTCGTCGTGCAGTTCGAGGGCGACCGGCACACCCGGCTCCGCCTCGTGCGGGCGGTCAAGAACCGGTACGGCCCCACCGATGAGGTCGGGTGCTTCGACCTCGGCGAACACGGCATCCTCGGGCTCGCCGACCCCAGCGGACTCTTCCTGTCCAGCCGCGACCTCGAGGTGCCCGGCACCAGCGTCACGGTGACGCTCGAAGGCCGGCGCCCTCTGGTCTGCGAGGTCCAGGCCCTGCTCACCCAGGCCGGTGGCGGGTCACCCCGGCGCACCACGAGCGGGCTCGACCACTCCCGCGTCGCGATGGTGTTGGCCGTCCTCGAGAAGCACGTCAAGATCCCCGTCGGCACCTGCGACTGCTATGTCTCCACGGTCGGCGGCGTCAGGCTGTCCGAGCCGGCCTCCGACCTCGCGACCGCGATGTCGGTGGCCAGTTCGCTGGCCGACCGGCCGTTGCCGCGCAGCACCGTCGTCATCGGCGAGGTCGGGCTCGCGGGCGAACTGCGGCCCACCGCCGGGGTCGCGCGGCGCCTGGCCGAGGCCGGTCGGCTGGGCTTCACCCAGGCCGTCGTCCCGGCGGGATCGGTCGAGGCGGGCGACATGCCGCGTGGGCTGCGCGTCCATCAGGTGCAACGGCTCGCCGAGGCGGTACAAGGGCTGATCGGCTCAGGCCGGTAGAGTCGGCATACGTCCTGCTCAGCGCCCATGTACCGCCCATGTGCACTGATCGGTTCGCGGGCCTGCTGTCGAAAGGCGTTCCACGCTTCCGTCCCGCGCTCGTAGTCCCATGACCAGGAGGAATGCCGTGGCCGAGATCGACGACGAGCTCCGAGCAGCCCTGGCGGCGCTCGCGCCCGGCACCGAACTGCGCGACGGCATCGAGCGAATCCTGCGCGGGCGCACCGGGGCGCTCATCGTGCTCGGCCAGGACGCGATCATCGAGGAGATCTCCAGCGGCGGGTTCCCCCTCGACATCGAGTTCTCCGCCACGCGGCTGCGCGAACTGGCCAAGATGGACGGCGCGGTCGTCGTCGACAAGGACGTCTCCCGCATCGTCCGGGCGGCGACACAGCTCCTGCCCGACGCCTCCATCGAGACGAGCGAGTCCGGCACCCGGCACCGCACCGCCGAGCGCGTCTCCATCCAGAGCGGGCTGCCCGTCGTCTCCGTCAGCCAGTCGATGCAGATCGCCGCGCTCTACCTCAACGGCCGCCGGCACGTCCTCGAGAACGCCGCCACCATCATCAGCAAGGGCGTGCAGGCTTTGCAGACGCTCGAGCGGTACAAGAACCGCCTCGACGAGGTCACCGGCACCCTGTCGGCCCTCGAGATCGAGGACCTCGTGACGATCCGCGACGTCGCCGTCGTGCTGCAACGCCTCGAGATGGTGCAACGCATCCGCGAGGAGATCTCGGGATACGTGGTCGAACTCGGCACCGACGGCCGGCTGCTCAGCCTGCAGCTCGCCGAGCTGACCAGCGGTATCGACCGCGAGCGCGACCTGGTCATCCGGGACTACCTCAGCCCGCTGTTCGAGCGGACCCCCGACGACGTCATCGAGGCGCTGGGCTCCCTGCCCCAGGGCGCACTGCTCGACGTGGCCTCGGCCTCCGCTGCCCTCGGGTACTCCACGCTGCCCGAGACCCTGGACGAGTCGACGAGCCCGAACGGCTACCGGCTGCTGTCCCGCATCCCGCGTCTGCCCGGCGTCATCGTCGAACGGCTCGTCGAGCACTTCGGCGGGCTGCAGCGCCTCCTGGCCGCCAACCTCGACGAACTCCAGCGGGTCGACGGCGTCGGCGAGGGGCGGGCCCGTGCCGTGCGCGACGGGCTCTCCCGCCTGGCCGAGTCCAGCATCCTCGAACGCTACGTCTGACCCGCTCGGGCGAGGAACGGCGGGACCACCCGCGCAGACTCCGAGCCCACGACCTGCCCGCCCCCGCCGACACCGGCCGCGTGGGCGCGCGCCGGCGTCGGCGTGATCCCGCGGGCTACGTCAGTGCGGGCTCTTGCTCCTCGCGACGGGCGGCCTCCCGCGCCCGGCCGGGGCGCCTGGGCCACCAGAACGCGTCGCCGATGACGCCGATCATGGCCGGCACCACGATGGTTCGCACGACGAAGGTGTCGAGCAGGATGCCGATGCCGACGATGATGCCGATCTGGGTCAGCGTGATGAGCGGCAGCACCCCGAGGACGACGAACACCGCCGCGAGGACGACGCCGGCACTGGTGATGACGCCGCCGGTCAGTGCCACGGCCCGCACGGTGCCCTGCCGGGTGCCGTGGTCGACGGACTCCTCCCACGCCCGCGTGACGAGGAAGATCGTGTAGTCGACGCCGAGGGCGATGAGGAACAGCACCGAGAACAGCGGGACGGACACGTCCAGGGCGGGGAAGCCGAAGACCTCCGCGCTCAGCCACGACCCGGCGCCGATGGCCGCGATCGTCGACACGCTGGTCGCGGTGATGAGCAGCAGCGGCGCCCATGCGCCGCGCAGCAGGACGTAGAGCACCACGACGACGACCCCGAGGATGAGCGGGACCAGCAGGAAGAGGTCGCGCTCGCTCGCGGCGCGCGAGTCGAGTTGTTCGGCGTCACCACCACCGACCCGGGCCTGGGCCCCCTCGACCTGCCCCAGCCGGTCACGCAAGGACTGCACGGCCTGCAACGCCTCGTCCGAGGCCGGTTCGGCGTCGAGCACGACCCGGAAGCTCGTCCGGTCCCCCTCCTGGCCGCTCGGGTTCGCGCGCAGCACGCCGGGGGTGTTCGTGATGACCTCCAGGGTGTCGGCGACGGCCGCCTCGTCCGGAGTGGTCGCGAGGACGTTGGTCGGGGTCACCTCACCCGGATCCTGATGCTCGCGCAGGGCGTCCAGGCCCTCGACGGACTCGGCCTGTACGCGGAACTGCCGGCTCTGCTCGAGGCCGACCTCGGTGTGGGTGAGACCGGCGGCGCAGAGCGCGAGGAACGGCAGGGTGACCGCCAGGGCGATCAACGGACGCCGCACGACCGCACTGGCGACCGCGTGCCAGCCGCCGCGCTCGGAGGGGTCGGGGTCGCCGAACCGCGGCACGAACGGCCAGAACAAGCGGCGTCCGCACAGCGACAGCAGCGTGGGCAGGCCGACGAGGACGATGACCAGGGCCACGAGCAGCCCCACCGCTGCCGAGAGGCCGAGAAGTCGCGTGCTCGGGACGATCGCGGCCATGAGCGTGGCCAGCGCCAGGACGACGGTGATGTTGGAGGCGAGGACGGCCGGCGTGGCGGCCTGCAGCGCACGCCCGAGGGCGACGCGGTGGTCGGGTTCTCGGCGCAGCTCCTCTCGGTAGCGCGACACGATGAGCAGGGCGTAGTTCGTTCCGGCACCGAACACGAGCACGCTGGTGATGCCGTTCGTCGACCCGTCGACGGCGTAGCCCAACCACCCCGCGAAGGCGCCCGCCAGCAGCGTGGCGACCCGGTCGGCCACCGCGACGACGAGCAGCGGCACCACCCACAGGATCGGCGAGCGGTAGGTGATGAGCAGCAGCACCGCGACCACCGCGGCGCTCACGAGGATGAGCCGCAGGTCGGCACCGGCGAACGCGCCGGCGGTGTCGGCACCGAACGCGGGACCGCCGGTGACCAGCAACGACAGATCGGCCGGAAGCCCGTTGCGACCCTCGGAGCGGATCTTCTCGACGATGTCGGCGAGGTCGCCCCCGTCGACGTCGACCGAGACCGGCACGAGGATCGTGGCCGCCTCACCGTCGTCCGTCGGCAGCGGCACCGGTGGCACCGCGCCGGGATCGGCGGCGTCGGAGTTCTCGGCGTCGGCCGTGTTCTCGGTGCCGGGCCCACGGTCGACGGCGATCATCCGCTCCCTGGCCTGCGTGAACGCGTCCAGGTCGGCCTGCGTGAGCTGCCCGCCGTCCACCCGGGTGGCCACACCGATGACCGGTGCGAGATCCGCGTCGGGGAAGGTGGCGAGTTCGTCTGCGACGAGCTGTGATTCCGCCTCCGCGGGAAGGGTGGCGGGTGCGCTGGAGCTCGACGTCGAGTCGACGAGGCCGAAGACGGCACCACAGGCGATGAGCAACACGAGGAGGGCGATCCAGGAGCGCGGTCCGGTGACGGCTCGGGCCGGTGCGCGTACCGGGCGAGGCGTCGTGTCGGAGGTCCGGGCGTCGAGGATCGCAGGAGCAGACGGCATGAGGAGCACTCTTTCATCAATTGAACTTCTCAGTCAATGAGAGACAGGTAGGGTTGGGCGCATGAGGTCATCAGGAGCGCCGGCCGACGGAGCCGACAAGGCGAAATCCTCGGAGCAGCGCGTCGAACTGGCCCGCGCCCTGGGCGATCTCATGCGCGACATGACGCTGGAGAGCGACCGCCTGGCCCACCGGTTCGCCCACCACCACGAGTTGCACGCCACCGACTTCCGCGCGCTCACGCTCATCTACACGGCCGAGCAGCAGGGCAAGCCGCTCAGTCCGTCCAAGCTGGCCGCGATGCTCAGCCTCAGCTCGGGTGCCGTCACCTACCTCGTCGAGCGTCTGGTCTCCTCCGGGCACGTCACCCGCGCCGACGACCCGACCGACCGGCGGCGCGTCATCCTGCGCTACGCCCTCCACGGCCACGAGACGGCCTCCGCCTACTTCGTCCCCCTCGGCATGCACATCGCCAAGGGCCTGGCGGAGTTCGACGACGAGTCGCTGCGCACCGCGCGTGACGTGTTGCGCGCCATGCACGAGGCCATGACGACGTTCGACGACGAGTGATCTGACAGACTCCCTCGCCGTGAGCACCCTCGACCCGCCCCTGGCCGAGATCCATCGTCGCGTCCTCACCTGGTATGCGAGCGCGGGCCGTGACCTGCCGTGGCGCGAGCCCGGGTGCACGCCGTGGGGCGTGTTCGTCTCGGAGGTCATGAGCCAGCAGACGCCGGTCGCCCGGGTGGAGCCCGCATGGTCGGCCTGGATGCGGCGCTGGCCCACCCCGGCGGACCTGGCGGCGGACTCCCCGGGCGAGGCCGTGCGCATGTGGGATCGCCTCGGCTACCCGCGGCGGGCGCTGCGCCTGCACGCAGCTGCCACGGCGATGGTCGAGCGTCACGGTGGGCAGGTCCCGGCCGACGAGGAGGCGCTGCTCGCGCTCCCGGGCGTCGGCGCCTACACCGCCGCCGCGGTCGCCACCTTCGCCTACGGCATCCGTACGACGGTGGTCGATACCAACATCCGGCGCGTGCACGCGCGGCTCGTCACCGGCGACGCCCTCCCCGCGGCGACCCTGACCAGGGCGGAGTCGTCGCTGGCCACTTCGCTGCTCCCCGAGGACGACGCCGAGGCGGCCACGTGGAACGTCGCGGCCATGGAACTCGGCGCGCTCGTCTGCACCGCCCGATCCCCGCGGTGCGCGGCCTGCCCGGTGGAGGACCTGTGCGCCTGGCGCCGCGCCGGCTCCCCCGCCTACGACGGACCCGCACGGCGAGGGCAGGCCTGGGCCGACACCGACCGGCAGGTGCGCGGACGCCTCATGGCACTGCTCCGCGAGAGCCCCGATCCGGTGGCGGCCTCCGACCTCGCGGCGGCCTGGCCCGCCGACGAGGCCAAGCGTGAGCGCTGCCTCGCCTCCCTCATCGAGGACGGCCTCGTCGAACCCGTCGGAGACAGCAGCTACCGCCTCCCCGCCTGATCAGCCGGCGGACTGCGCGACGTCCGGCGAGCCCCATCTGGGCGGGCCGCCGCGCCCCGCCCACGGGGACGAACCCCCTCGGCGCGGGTCCCGCATCCGCGTACGCCACCGGCCGCCCTGGGCTAGGCTGGCCGATTGTGTCCGCACCCGCGCCCGCCCTCCCCCAGCCGGTCGGCACGGTCGGCGCGCGCCAGGTCGTCCGGATGCTGCTCGTCCTCGTCCTGGCCGGGTTCCGCCGGTTCACCGCCTATCGCCTCGCGGCCGTGGCGGGCATCGTCGCGAACGTCACCTTCGGCTACATCCGTGGCGCGGTGCTGCTGGCCATCGTCGGGGGCGGGAGCGTCGCCGCCGCCGGGTACACCGGCCAGAGCCTCATGACCTACAACTGGCTCACGCAGTCGGCCATCGGCGCGCTCGCCATCTGGGGCACCACCGAGGTCTCCGACCGGGTCCGGACCGGCGACATCGCGGTCGACCTCGCCCGGCCCCTGGACCTCATGACCACGTTCCTCGCCCAGGATCTCGGCCGCGCGCTCGCCTCGATCGTCCTGCGAGGACTCCCGACGGTGGCCGTCGGCGCCCTCACCGTCGGCATCGTCCTCCCGGGCCACCTGGCCCCCTGGATCGCGGGGCTGCTCGGCATCGCGCTGGCGCTGGTCATCTCGTTCCTGGCGCGGTTCGTCATGCAACTGAGCTCGTTCTGGGTCATCGAGATCCGCGGCATCCAGACCTTCTACATGGTGGTGTCCGGGTTCTTCGCCGGGCTCGTCTTCCCGCTCGCGCTCATGCCCGACTGGCTGCGGGCCATGGCGATGCTGACGCCCTTCCCCTCGATGCTCCAGCACCCGATCGACATCCTGTCCGGACGGGTGACCGGGCCGGACATCTGGTGGCTCGTGGCCCAGCAGGTGGGCTGGCTCGTCGCGCTGGTCCTCCTCGGCCGGGTCCTTCTCGCGGCCGGCACCCGCCGCCTCGTCGTCCAGGGCGGCTGACATGCCCCGCGCCGACCTGCGCCGGGCCGCCCACGCCTACCGGCTGCTCGTGCTCTCCCGCATCCGCAGCCAGCAGGCGTACTCGACCTCCTTCGCCCTCGACGTCGTCGCGTCGATCCTCGTCGGTCTCGTGGAGTTCGCCGAGGTCTGGATCGTCTTCCACAACGTCGACTCCCTCGGCGGGCTGTCGTTCGCGCAGGTGTGCCTCCTGTTCGGCATCGCCCATGTCGGGTTCTCGTTCTCGCAGGTGCTGTTCGGTCACGTCGACCGCATCCCGCTCTACCTGCGCACGGGCACCCTCGAGGCGTTCCATCTCCGGCCCCTGTCGGTACTCGGCCAGTTGGTGACGAGCGAGGTCGCGCTGCGCCGTCTCGGGTGGGGAGCCCTGTCGGTCGTCATCCTCGGCTGGGCGCTGACCGTCGTCGACATCGCGTGGTCACCGGCCAAGGCGGTGCTGCTGGCGCTGTGCCTGGCCTCCTCCATCGCCCTGTTCGCGGCGTTGTTCGTCGCCGCCGCCGGGCTGCAGTTCTTCCTCGTCGACGGACAGGAGATGACCAACGCCTTCACGTACGGCGGCCGGTACGCCTCGCAGCAGCCGGCGTCGATCTTCGGCCGTGGCCTGGCGGTCGCGTTCGTGTTCGCCGTGCCGGTGGCCTTCACCGGATACGTGCCCGCGCTCGGACTCCTCGACGTCGCACCGCCGGACTCGCTGTCGTGGCTGCGGCCCGAGCTCGCCTGGGCCACACCGCTCGTCGCCGCCTGGACCTGGGTGCTCGCCCTGGGGTGCTGGCGCATCGGCACCCGCCACTACCAGGGAGGTGGAGGATGACCCCCCATACGGCCCAGACCGATCCATCGGGCAGCACGATCATCGAGACCCGCGACCTCGTGCGTGAGTTCTCCGTACGAAAGGGACTGTCGCGACGGGTGGTCCGGGCCGTCGACGGGTTGTCCCTGCGCATCGGGGCCGGCGAGGCCGTGGGGTACATCGGCGCGAACGGCGCGGGAAAGTCGACGACGATCAAGATGCTCACCGGCATCCTCGTGCCGACCTCCGGTGAGGTCCGCACCTGCGGCCTCGACCCCACGACCCGGCGCCGCGACCTGGCCCGGCGCATCGGCGTCGTCTTCGGCCAGCGCAGCCAACTGTGGTGGGACCTGCCGCTGCGCGAGACCTACCCGATCCTCGCGGCCATCCACGGCCTGAGCTCCGAACGCGAACGCGAGCGGACCGCCGAACTCGTCGACGCGCTCGATCTGGCCGCGTTCCTCGACACCCCGGTCCGGCAGCTCTCCCTGGGCCAGCGCATGCGCGGCGAGCTCGCGGCGGCCCTGCTGCACTCCCCCGGCCTGGTCATCCTCGACGAGCCGACCATCGGCCTCGACGTCCTGTCCAAGGCGCAGTTGCGGCAGTTCCTCCGGGCCGAGCGCGAGCGGCACGGCACCACCCTGCTGCTCACCACCCACGACATGAGCGACATCGAACACCTCTGCGACCGTGTGCTTCTCGTCGATTCGGGCCGGCTGCTGTACGACGGCGACCTCCCGTCGCTGGCGCGGTCCATGGGAGCGCGGCGGGTGCTCGTCGTCGACCTCGAACTCCCCCATCCCGACCTCACCGACCTGTCCGACGAGGACGGCACGCCCCTGGCGGGCGTCGACCTGGTCGGCTCCGAGGCGGACGGCCTGCGCCAACGCCTCGCCTTCGACACCGAGAAGACCTCCGCCGCACGGCTGCTCGCGGCCGTCACCCGCCGCACCGACGTCCGTGACCTGTCGATCGAGGAACCCGACATCGAGGACGTCGTCCGCCGCGTCTACGCCTCCGGCCTCGACACCTGAGCCGAGGAGTTGGGCGGCTGATTCGGGTACGAGCGAGAGATCGCGGCCGATGACGGTGCAAAGGCTGCGGGATCGAAGAACGACACCGACAACATCGAGCACAGGCCGATGAGCATCGCTGCAGGTCAGATGCCTCTCTTCTCGAGAAGCCACCGTCGATGTAGTCCGTGTTGTTCTTCCCGGACGGACTCGCCCGGACCGTCGGTACGCCGCCCACCCCACCGCGACGAGTTCGACTCAGGTGTCCTCGTGTTCGGTGCGGATGCGGCGGGAGGGGGTGAAGGCGTGGATGGCGACGAGGTCGGGTTCGTCGGCCAGGCCCGGACCGCCGGCCTCCAGCCAGCCGGCGACGGCCTCGATGACATCGGGGTCGTGGATCTCGCGCAGCCAGCACGGCCGGCCCCCGCGCGGCGGCCCTGCACCGAGGGCTGCACGACACCGACGCTGTCCCCCTCGCACACGCCGAAGCAGTCGATGCCGCGGGTGCGCACGTCGGGGCGCTCACCCAGCCCGCAGATCGGCGCCGACCCGATCACCTCGGCGGAGTCACCGGCCCAGCAGGCCTGGCACACGGTGACACTCGTGACCTCCGGGCTGCCGGCACCGGCGCGGCGCTTCGTGCGCGCCACCTAGAGGATCCTCAGCATCCGCGTGTTTCCCAGGGTGTTCGGCTTGACCCGCTCGAGGTCGAGGAACTCCGCGACACCCTCGTCGTAGCTGCGCAGCAGTTCGGAGTAGACCTCGTGCTCGACCGGGATCCCCTCGATGGCCTCGAACCCGTGGCGGGCGAAGAAGTCCGTCTCGAAGGTGAGGCAGAAGACCCGGGAGACGCCGATCTCGCGGGCGTCCTCGATGAGGCGGTGCAGCAGCGCCGACCCGACCCCGGTCCCCAGTTGGTCCTCGCGCACGGTCAACGTGCGGACCTCGGCCAGGTCACGCCACATGACGTGCAGGGCGCCGCAGCCGACCACCTCGCCGGCCTCGTCGCGCACCACCCGGAACTCCGGGACGCTCTCGTAGTAGGCGACGGTCTCCTTGGCGAGCAGGACGCGCCGGCCCGCCTGGGGCTCGACGAGCCTGTGGATGCCCTCGACGTCGGAGGTGCGGGCGCGGCTGACCTCGATCATCGGGCCAGTATCCCGCCGAGGCCCCGGTGCCGGACGACGGGTCTCGCCCGCGTGTCCCCGGCGCGCGGACGTCAGCCGGCGCCGGACTCACCTTTCGCGCGGTCGGCGGCGACGTCGAGGAGGAACCGCAGATGAGCGGCCTGCTCGAATGCCGTGCGCGCCGCGTCGGCCGCCCCGGACTCACCGAGTCGTCGTGACAGCTCGGCCAGGTCGTCGGCCTCGGCGGCGACGAGGCCCCGCATCTGCTCCTCGGAGAGTTCCCGACGGTCGACCTCGGCCGTCCCGGACGTGAGGACGACGTGCGCGGACCCGCCCGTGGCGCGTTGTTCGTCCTCGATCGGGACGGCCTCGGCGTTGTCGATGGCCGCCAGAGCGGTACGCAACGCGCTGACGGCATCGGTGTCACGCGCGCGCATCCGCTCGGTGAGGGTGGCCCGCAACAACTCGCGGATCCCGCGGCCGGGTGGCATGAGGTCGGTCATCCCTCGACGCTACGTGCCGGCGCATACGTCCGCCATAGACATAGTGCTCGCGGCGAGATCCCGAACCGGGAAGGGACCGGCTCGGATCTGCCGTCACGCCGACATCCACCCTGGCAGGGAAATGGTCGTGATGACGACCATTTCCCTGCCGTCGAGGCTGCCGGAATGCCGCGACCCGGCGCCGCCGCCGTGCCCTCGTGTTCACCCAGAACGACGGCCGCCCTCCCCGTATGTGGGGAGGGCGGCCGTCGTCGTGAGTGCCGTGTGTCAGGCCTGGGCGGGCCCTTCGGCGGGCGGGGTGTCGGCGGCGGACGCGGCGCCACCGGCACCACCACTGATGTGGTCGGGACCACCGTGGTCGCTGCCCTCGGCGTGAGCCGGGACCGGCGTGTCGTCGAAGTCCTTCTTGGTGCCTTCGAAGGTGAACACGGCGTCGCCGCCCTCACCCTCGACGTCGATCGACACCAACTGACCCGAGGTCAGCTCGCCGTAGAGGATCTTCTCGGACAGCACGTCCTCGATGTCGCGCTGGATCGCGCGACGCAGCGGACGGGCACCCAGCACCGGGTCGTAGCCGCGCTTGGCGAGCAGCTTCTTGGCCGCGGGCGTGAGCTCGATGCCCATGTCCTTGTCCTTGAGGCGCTCGTCGAGACGGGCCGCCATGAGGTCGACGATCTGCACGATCTCGTCCTCGGACAGCTGCGGGAACACGATCGTGTCGTCGACGCGGTTGAGGAACTCGGGACGGAAGTGCTGCTTGAGCTCGTCGTTGACCTTGTTCTTCATGCGCTCGTAGTTCGACACGTCGGTCGGGTCGGGCGCGAAGCCGAGGCTCACGGCCTTGCTGATGTCCCGCGTACCGAGGTTGGTCGTCATGATGATGACCGTGTTCTTGAAGTCGACCACGCGCCCCTGGGCGTCGGTGAGTCGGCCGTCCTCGAGGATCTGCAGCAGGCTGTTGAAGATGTCGGCGTGCGCCTTCTCGACCTCGTCGAACAGCACGACCGAGAACGGCTTGCGGCGCACCTTCTCGGTGAGCTGGCCGCCCTCTTCGTACCCGACGTAGCCGGGAGGCGAGCCGAACAGCCGCGACACCGTGTGCTTCTCGGCGAACTCGCTCATGTCGAGGGTGATGAGGGCGTCCTCGTCACCGAACAGGAACTCGGCGAGCGCCTTGGCGAGCTCGGTCTTACCGACACCGGTGGGCCCGGCGAAGATGAACGAGCCACCCGGACGACGCGGGTCCTTCAGACCGGCGCGCGTACGACGGATCGCCTGCGACAGCGCCTTGATGGCGTCGTCGTTGCCGACGATGCGCTTGTGGAGCTCGCCCTCCATGTTGAGCAGGCGGGTCGACTCCTCCTCGGTGAGCTTGAACACCGGGATGCCGGTCGAGGCGGCGAGCACCTCGGCGATGAGCTCCTCGTCGACCTCGGCCACGACGTCCATGTCGCCGGCCTTCCATTCCTTCTCGCGCTTGTTCTTGGCCTCGATGAGCTGTTTCTCGTCGTCGCGCAGCTTGGCGGCCTTCTCGAAGTCCTGCCCGTCGATCGCCGACTCTTTCTCGCGGCGCACGTGGGCGATCTTGTCGTCGAACTCGCGCAGGTCCGGCGGCGCCGTCATGCGCTTGATGCGCAGGCGGGCGCCGGCCTCGTCGATGAGGTCGATGGCCTTGTCGGGCAGGAACCGGTCGTTGATGTACCGGTCGGCGAGGTTGGCGGCCGCCACGAGCGCGGCGTCGGTGATCGACACGCGGTGGTGCGCCTCGTACCGGTCGCGCAGACCCTTGAGGATCTCGATGGCGTGGCTCAGCGTGGGCTCGGCCACCTGGATCGGCTGGAACCGGCGCTCGAGGGCCGGGTCCTTCTCGATGTGCTTGCGGTACTCGTCCAGCGTCGTGGCACCGACGGTCTGCAGCTCGCCGCGGGCCAGCATCGGCTTGAGAATGCTGGCGGCGTCGATGGCGCCCTCGGCGGCACCCGCACCCACCAGGGTGTGGATCTCGTCGATGAACAGGATGATGTCGCCGCGGGTGCGGATCTCCTTGAGCACCTTCTTGAGGCGCTCCTCGAAGTCACCGCGGTAGCGCGACCCGGCCACCAGCGCACCGAGGTCGAGGGTGTAGATGTGCTTGTCCTTGAGGGTCTCGGGCACCTCGCCCTTGACGATGTCCTGCGCGAGGCCCTCGACGACCGCCGTCTTGCCGACGCCGGGCTCGCCGATGAGGATCGGGTTGTTCTTGGTGCGGCGCGAGAGCACCTGCATGACCCGCTCGATCTCGCTGCTGCGCCCGATGACCGGGTCGAGCTTGCCCTCGCGGGCGGCCTGGGTGAGGTTGCGGCCGAACTGGTCGAGCACGAGCGACCCGGCGGGGTGCCCTCGCCGGAGGTCGACTGCCCGCCGACGCCGGCGCCCGCGGTCTCCTTGCCACCCTGGTAGCCCGAGAGCAGCTGGATGACCTGCTGACGGACCCGGTTGAGGTCGGCGCCCAGCTTCTGCAGCACCTGCGCGGCGACGCCCTCACCCTCGCGGATGAGCCCGAGCAGGATGTGCTCGGTGCCGATGTAGTTGTGGCCGAGCTGCAGCGCTTCGCGCAGGGACAGCTCAAGGACCTTCTTGGCGCGCGGCGTGAACGGGATGTGCCCGCTGCTGGCCTGCTGGCCCTTGCCGATGATCTCCTGGACCTGCTCGCGCACGGCGTCGAGCGAGATGCCGAGGCTTTCCAGCGCCTTCGCGGCGACGCCCTCACCCTCGTGGATCAGGCCCAGCAGGATGTGCTCGGTCCCGATGTAGTTGTGGTTGAGCATGCGCGCTTCTTCTTGCGCCAGCACGACCACACGTCGGGCCCGGTCGGTGAACCTCTCGAACATGTAACTCGCTCCTCGCTATCGAGATCCCTCGATGCTAGCTGGGCTGCTTGCTGTTTCCCCACCGGTGTTGCGTGCCGCGAGGCGATACGGACACACCTCGGCGAGGACGACTCACGGGACTCAACGCGACCCTGCGCCGCCCTGTTCCCCGAACAGCCCTGAGTCGTGTCCGCTCACAGCGGACAGTCGTTCCCGCCCACCGGCGCGGCGGCACCCCTGGAGGCGCGCGATGAGGTCGGGTCGCCCAGCCCGAGGATCGGCCCTTGAACCTCCCACGGTGGGAGATGCCACCCTCTGGCCATGAGGTTGAGCATCGGGGACATGGCGCGGGCGTCGGGCACCACCGTCAAACGCCTGCGGCACTACCACGACAAGGGCGTGTTCATGGCGGCGCACACCGACCCGGCCACCGGCCACCGGTGGTACGAGCCCGCCCAGGTCGCCGACGCGATGCTCGTGGCGCAGCTGCGCCGGGCCGGCGTCCCCCTCGCCGAGATCTCGGGCATCGTGGCCGCCACGACGCACCGGCGGGACGCGGCGATCCGGGCGGCGCTGGCGGCCGTCGACGCCGAACTGGCGTCGGCCCGAGAACGGCTCGTCGGCACCGCGGCGCTGCTCCAGGCGGTGCCGGAGGTCTCCTACGCCGTACGCCGGGTCCCCGAGCAGTGGGTGGTGAGCACGGCGGCCCGCCTGTCCCGCGAGGAGTGCGCCACCTGGTTCGACCGCAGCTTCACCGACCTGATCGGCCGCGTGGGCATCCCGTGGGGACCTCTCGGCGCCACCTACAGCACGGAGTTCTTCACCGACGACCACGGCACCGTGACCGCGTTCGTCCCCGTCGCCGCGGGGACTCCCGGCGCGGAGTCGCTGCCGGGCGGGACGTTCGCGGTGGCCGTGCACGACGGCGCGTACACCCACTTCGACCTCACCTACGCGGGGCTGGGGCGGGCCGTGGGCCGCGACCTCACCTCCGTGTCGGACGAGACGGTGCGCGAGCTCTATCTGGTCGGCCCCGGTCACAGCGACGACCCCGCCACCTGGCGCTCGGAGGTCTGGTGGCCGGTGCTGCAGGACTCCGTCCCCCTCGACCCCTGCGCGCACGCCGGCGCATCCACCACCACAGGTCGCGCGACCGGCGTCGACCACCTCACCGAAAGGCCCTGACCATGCCCACGCTCTCCGCCATCGCCTTCGACTGCCGCGACGTCACGCGCCAGTCACAGTTCTGGTCCGCGCTCCTGGACCGCCCGATCGACGAAGGCGCCTCGCCGTACTTCGCCTCCATCGGCGGGGTCCACGAGCACGCCGCTCCCGCCGCGGATCGAGGGCCGTCCCTGCTGTTCCTCGGCGTGGGCGGATCGCGGCCCGAGGCGAAGAACCCCGTGCACGTCGACCTCTACGACCCCGATCTGGAGGGCGCCGTGGCCAAGGCGGTGGGCCTCGGCGCCGAGCGCGTGGGCGACTTCGACGAGTACGGCGTCGCGTGGGTCACCCTGCGCGACCCCGAGGGCAACCTCTTCGACATCGGTCGGCCCTCGACCACGAGCACCGCCTGAGTCGAGCCACCACCGGCTCCGGACGCCGGCAGTCCGACGCCGCCCCCTCCGAACGCCCAGACCGCCCGTTATAGGCGGCGGTCTCGGCGAGTACCCCCGAATCCACGCCCAGACCGCCCGTTATAGGTGGCGGTCTCGGCGAGCACCCCCGAATCCACGCCCAGACCGCCCGTTATAGGTGGCGGTCTCGGCGTCACACCTCGGCGTACCGCTGCGCGAGGACCGCGCACACCATGAGTTGGAGCTGGTGGAACACCATCAGCGGCAACACCATGAGTCCGACGGGCTGCCCGGCGAACAGGACGACGGCCATCGGCAGGCCCGTGGCCAGCGACTTCTTGGTGCCGCAGAACTGGATGGCGATGCGGTCGGCGCGATCGAAGCGCAGCCATCCGGCGACCTTGATCGTGAGGACGAGCATGAGCGCCAGGATCGCGGCGCACACGAGGATGAGGACCACCATGTCGCTCACACCGACCAGGCCCCACATCCCCTCGTTCATGCCCTTGCTGAACGCCGAGTAGACGACGAGCACGATCACCATCCGGTCGACGTGCTTGAGCCACCGGTTGTTGCGCTTGAGCCAGGCCGCGGTCCACCGGCGTGAGAGCTGCCCGAGGACGAACGGCAGCAGGATCTGGGCGAACAGGTCGAGGACGGCGGAGGGGTCGATGCCGGCGCTGCCCGAGGTGTGCATGACGAACGCCGCGAGCAACGGGGTGAGGACGACGCCGAGGAGGTTGGACGCCGACGCCGCCACGATCGCCCCCGCCACGTTGCCGCCCGCGGTCGAGGTGAACACGATCGCGCTCTGCACGGTCGAGGGCACGAGGCAGCAGAACAGGATCCCGGCATACAGCGCCGGCGACAGGAGGTTCCCCGACAGGGGTGACAGCGCGAGCCCGAGCAGCGGGAACGCGACGAACGTGAACGCGAGGATCACCAGGTGCAGCCGCCAGTGCCGCAGCCCGGCCAGCGCCTCACTCGGCTCGAGACGCCCGCCGTACATGAAGAAGAGGACGGCGATCGCCGCCGTCACCACACCGGCGAGGACGTCCTCCCCGACGCCGTGGGCCGGCAGCAGACTCGCGAGGAGCACCGCCCCGAGGATCATGAGGATGAACGGGTCGGGCTTGAGCTTCTTCCACATCGACGGACGCACGCACATCATCGTCCCCCACCACCTCGGGCGGCCTCCCATCGGAGGCGGCCCGAGTCGGGGGCGGGTCGGGGCGAGGTGGTGCGAGCCTCGTTGCCGCGGTGAGCGCCGCGGGTCTCAGCGCTGGGGACGCACGAACGGGAAGGTGAGGACGCCCCGGATGTTCGTGCCGATGATGAGCATGGCCAGGCGGTCGACGCCGATGCCGAGACCGCCCGTGGGGGGCATACCCGTCTCCAGCGCGCGCAGGAAGCTCTCGTCGACCTCCATCGCCTCGGGATCGCCCAGGGCCGCCTTGAGCGACTGCGCCGTGAGGCGCTCGCGCTGCTCGATCGGGTCGGTGAGCTCGGAGTAGGCCGTCCCCAGCTCCATGCCGTCGACCACGAGGTCCCACCGCTCGACCAGGCCGGGTTCGCTGCGGTGCGGGCCCGTCAGCGGCGAGGTCTCCACCGGGAAGTCGACGTAGAACGTCGGGTGCACGGTGTTGGGCTCGACGAGTTCGGCGTAGAGCTCCTCGATGATCGCGCCGGGGCCCATCGCCTCGTGGATCGGCACGTCGTGCCTGCGCGCGAGGTCGAGCAGGATCTCGAAGTCGGTGTCGAGATCGACCGGCCGGCCGACCGCCTCGGACACCGCGCCGAGCACCGTGACCACCGGCCACGGCGCGGAGACGTCGACCAGCTCGCGCTCCCCTCGCGCACCCGCAGCGGCAGGACCGGCGAGCCGTGCACGGCCGTGGCGGCGTTCTTGACGAGCCGCTCGGTGAGCAGACGCATCGTCGTGTAGTCGCCGAACGGCTCGTAGGCCTCCAGCGACGTGAACTCCGGGTTGTGGGTGGCGTCGGCGCCCTCGTTGCGGAAGTTGCGGCCGATCTCGAACAGCGGCCCCAGGCCCGCGACCACGAGGCGCTTGAGGTACAGCTCCGGCGCGATGCGCATGGACAGGTCGACGCCGTAGGCGTTGCTGAACGTGGTGAAGGGCCGCGCGGAGGCGCCGCCGTGCACGGTGTGCAGGATCGGCGTGTCCACCTCGAGGTACCCCTCGCCCTCCAGCGTGGCGCGCAGCGACCGCACGACGGCGCTGCGCACGCGCAGCATGTCGGCCGCCTCCGGGTGGACGATGAGGTCGGTCTCACGACGCCGCAGACGGGTCTCGGGGTCGTTGAACGCACCGAAGGGGATGGGGTGCAGCGCCTTGGCCACGATCTGCCATGAATCCACGAGCACGGCCCGAGTCCCGTTGCGGGAGTGGCCGAGTCGGCCGTCGACGACGATCACGTCGCCGCCGTCGACGCTGCGCACGAACGCCGAGGGTCCGTGCTCGGGCCCGGTGGATGCCGCCTCGAGCAGCACCTGGACGACGTCGCGCCCCTCGACGAGGTCGGCGAAGGCGACCCCGCCGTGGTCGCGGACCGCGCGCACGCGGCCGGTGAGGCGGACCGTCCCCGCCCACTGCTCCTCGGAGCGTCCGCTGACCGAGCCGAGCGGCGCGGCCGGCGCCACCCCGATCGGGTACGGCTCGCGACCCTCGGCGCGCAGCGCGGCCGCGTGGTCGAGGCGCACCTGCGTCTGGTCTCCGCGGCGGGGTGCGAGGGAGGCGGCATCGATCGCGGGGCGCGCCTCCAGCTCGTGGATCGCGGCCAGGTGAGCCTCGTCCACGCGCGGCACCTGCGTACGACGGAAGTAGGTGGGCAGGAATCCCTCGGCGCGGCCCATGGCGAACAGCACGCGCGGCAGCGACAGCCGCGAGTCGAGGCAGACGTACCTCGGCACCCACTGGGGCTCGAACTTCTGGTTGGCGCGGTAGAGGCGTTCGAGCTGGAAGAACCGGTCGAGACCGCCGAGCACCGAGGAGTTCAGCCGGGTGATGACGCCGGCGCCGAGGCGTTCGGCATCGGCGAACACCCCGCGCAGGAACGCGAAGTTGAGGGAGACCTTGACGATGCCGAGGTCGCCGCCCGCCTCCATCAGGGAGGTGACGAGGAACTCGTTGGTGCCGTTGGGCGCCTCGGGGTGGCGCCGCATCGTGTCGAGGGAGAGCCCGGTGGCACCCCACGGCACCAGGGACAACATGCCGTAGCACTTGCCGGAGGCGTCGTGCGCGGTGACCCACACGGTGCGACGGTCGGCGGGGTCGCCCCGGCGGTCGAGCGCCATCGAGAACCCGCGCTCGGTGCCGCCGTCGCGCCAGGCGTCGGCCATGGCGACGAGCTCGACGAGTTCGACCTCGGGGATCTCCGACTGTCGGCGCACCTTGGCCGTCAGCCCGGCCCGCCGCGCCCGCTGCACCGAGCGGCGCACGCCGGTCATGGACGTGTTGTTCAGGCGGTAGGTGTCGGGGCGCAGGATCGCCTCGTCGCCGAGGGCGAAGACGTCGAACCCGTCGGCGATGTAGGCCCGCGCCCCGTCCTCACTCGCCCCGAGCACGGCCGGCGCCCAGCCGTACCACCGCGCCTGACCCTTCCAGCGCAGGATCGCGTCGTCCCACGAGTGGGGGTCGCCGATCGGATCGCCGGCGGCGAGCGCGACACCGGCGACGACGTCGTAGGCGACGGCGGCCTTGCCGTCGCGGGAGAACACCACCGACTTGTCGCGGCGGGTGGCGAAGTAGCCGAGCGAGTCGAGGTCGCCGTGCGAGCGCAGCAGCTCGCGCAGGGAGAGTTCGTGGTCCTGGGTCCAGGTGCCGTTGTCACGGGAGGATCGGGTGAACAGGACGACGGCCAGGATGACCGTGATGCTGACGACGGTGGAGGCGACCTGGGTGACGAACGGAGGCGCCCCGGTCGGTTGCGTCGTCAGCACTCCGGCGAATCCGAGGGCGTGGAGGACGATCGCTCGCACGAGGTTGGGGTCGGTGGCGTCCCGCTCCATGTAGGTGAGCAACGCCCACGTGATCAGCGCCGCCAGACCGAGCCCGATGACGAGGGTGCCCACCAGCGTGGTCCACGATCCCGGCCGCAGGCGCCCGGGGAAGGCCGGTCGCACCCACCAGCACACGGCCAGGACCGCGAGCGCCGGGATGAACGCCGTCATGTCGAGGACGAGGCCGAGGGACCAGTCCTCCCCCATTCCTGACGGATCTCCGGCTCGGCGATGAGCACGAGCAGCACCGCCAGGCTGGAGATCGACCCCAACGCCTGGAAGAACGCGACCGCGAGGAGCCCGATGCGTTTGCGGCCGATGAGGGCGCGCGCCATGAGGGTGAGCAGCACCACCGAGATGAGCGAGCTGCTGACCGGGATGTTGATGTACGTGAACGCGAGCTCGATCCACGACGGGTGGTGGCGTCCGAACAGCTGGATCAGCCAGAGGAACAACGAGGTCGCCGCGGCGAGCACGTAGACCCAGATGAGGAGGCGGGCCAGCACCTCCTGGCGTCGCGTCGACAGCCGCAGCGGGACCTCGGTCTCGTCCTGCGCTGCGCTCTGGCGTTCGATGGTGGAGCTGGGCATTCACGGTCTCCGTCGCGGCTGGAACCGGCGTGGGCGCGAACCAGCGTCGCATGCGCGTCTGTCGACGTGGTGGATCCCCCGGGGACCCACCTGGGCGAGTCCGCGAGTTCACGCCTCCTGAATCCGATTCGGCCGCAAGCGGCCACATCTGAGTGAGAGCCTGCGCGGCGTGGCGACCTCACTCCGGCTCGCCGTACCCGGGCCTGCGTTGCCGGAGCACGTCGAGGCCCTGCACGGCCACCTCGACCCGCAGCCGGGCCGAGGGGTCGGCGAGGTCGATCTCGAGGAACTTCTCGATGCGTTCGAGGCGGTAGTAGAGGGACCGGCGCTCGAGGTGGAGGGTCCGGGCGGCGGTGGACTTGCGCCCACCGCTGTCGAGGAACGCCCGCAGCGTGGGGATGAGCGGCGCTCGGCCCGTGGCGTCGTGGGCCAGCAGCGGCCCGAGTTCGTCCTCGACGAACCGCCCGAGTTCCGGGCCGTCGCCGAGACGCGCCAGCAGGTGCCGCAGGCCGAGGTCGGCGCTGTGGTAGGTCCCGCTCGCCCGTACGGAGTGCGCGCCGTGGGCGGCGGCGTCGGTCGCCTCGGTGAGGATGCGCCGCAGACCGTCGGCGGAGCCCGGACGACTGACGCCGACGGCCACGGTCCGGCCGCGGGACTCCGCGCGGGAGAGCGACTCCAGCTGCGCCCCCAGCCGCCCGAGGACCGGTCGCGCGGCCGCCTCGGTCGAGAACCCGACGATGGCCAGGCAGACCGAACCGACCACGGCGGCCATGCACGACAACCCCTCGGCGGAGGCGAACCGTCGGATCTCCGCGTGCGCCGAGTCGAGCAGTCGCACGGTGGCGGCATCGGGTGCGCCCGAGCCGGCGGGCGGCCCCTCCCGACCGAACTCCACGGCGACGCCGAGCAGCACAGGACGATCGAGATCGCCACCGAGACTGCGGGATCGGGCCAGCGCATCAGGGGCGCTCCACCGCCGCCCCTGCCACAGGTCGGCGATGAGCTCGCTGCGCGCCCGGTCGGCGAGCGCGACGCGGTCCTGCCTCGACAACAGCCACAGCCCGATGGCCGCGGCCGCCCGGTCGGTGGCGATGACGTCGATCTCGTCGGGGTCGGTGCCGGTCTCGGTGCCGTTGCCGTCCGCGTCCGTGGCGGCGCCACGCGTGGCGGATTTCGCGCCGTCGGTGAGGACGTGCAACCGACCCCACTCCTCGTGGCGCAGCCGCACCGGCATCCACACGCACTCCTCGTGCACGTCGGGTACGTGCCCGCGGTGGCCGTGGCTCGCCCACACCTCGAGCAGCCGCGCGTCGTCCATCGCGGCCGTCGTCGCGAATCCCACGAGTTGGCGGGCGGCGTCGTCGAACACGACAGGCGCCGAGACGATGTCGGCGAGGGCGTCGAGGATGGCCTGAAGGTCGCCGCCCTCGAGCAGGAGCTGGGTGAACCGTTGACCGACCGCGGCGATCCGTTCCACCAGCGCGGCCTGGCGCGACAGCAGTTCCTCGCTGCGCTTGCGCGCGGTGATGTCGAACATCACGCCCTGCACGAGCGTGGGGCTGCCGTCGTCGTCGCGGATCACCCGGATGCTGTCGTGCAGCCAGACGACCTGCCCGTCCGGCCTGACGAACCGGTACTCGTCGATGGCCTCCGACGCCCCGTGCCGCAGGGCCGCGACGTAGTTCGCGTCGACGGTGGCTCGATCGTCGGGATGCACGTGGGTCGACCACGTGTCGTCGTACCACCCCTGTGGCGGCAGGCCGAGGACCTCGTTGGTGCGGGGACTCACGTAGAGCGTGGGCGAGTTCTCCTGCGGCCCGTTGATGTAGAGGACGGCGGGGATCTCCTCGACCAGCGCCCGATACATGGCGGCGAGCTGCGGCGACGTGAGGTCGTCGTCCAAGCGTCCGAGGTCGAGCGGGTAGGGCATCTCCGGTGACGTCGACATGGTCAGGGTCCTACCAGGCGGCGAACCGGATGTGCAATGGACCGTCCACTCTTGCGACATCTCGCGGGTATTGCCGGCCCCACCGACTCCCTAGGGTTGAGCCCACCTCGACTCCGACGGAGGGCTCGACGTGACGATGACGTCCATCCAGATCCCCGACCCGGTCATCCTGCACCGGGAGGCGACCACAGCCACGCGTGCCCACGCCGACGTCCTCGTCGCCGTGGTGGCGAGGCCGGCCACAGCGACTGATCTGCCGGCCTGGCTGGCGCCGTACGAGCCGCACCTGCGGGAGCTCGAGGAAGGCGAGATGCTCACCGTTCCCGGCACGTCGGACTCGGCGTTCCGGGCGCGGGTCCTCGAGGTCGTCGTGCTCGACTCCCCGACCCACGAGACCGCGCGCCGCGCCGGACGCCGGATCGGCGCCGGTCACCGCGGCGCCACCGACATCGCCGTGACCGGCCTCGGCACACCCGACGGCGCGCACGCCCTGCGCGGGTTCGTCGCCGGGTTCAGCGAGGCGCGCTACCGCTACTCCCGCTACCGCGCCGGCGCCGCCGTCGCCCCGGCCGAACTCCGCGTCCTCCACGACGCGGGACCTGACACGGGGCGCGGCGACGTCGATCACGACCTGGCCGTGGCCCAGGTGGTCGAGGCGAACGTGCAGTGGTGCCGGGACCTGACGAACGCCCCGGCCCGCGACCTCACCCCGGTCATGCTCGCGGGCGAGGTCGTCCGGGAGATCGTGCAGGAGGGCACGAGCGTGCGGGTCCTCGACGAGGCGTGGCTCGCCGCCGAGAGGTTCGCGGGCCTGGTCACGGTCGGCGCGGGGTCGCCCAACCCGCCTCGCCTGGTCGAGGTGACCTACCGCGGCGCCGAGGCCGGCGACACCCCGCCGATCGTCCTCGTGGGCAAGGGCGTCACCTTCGACTCCGGCGGCCTCTCCCTCAAGCGGGCGAGCGCGATGGCCGAGATGAAGTCCGACATGGCCGGCGCCGCGACCGTCCTCGCCGCCGTCCGGGCGTTGGCGCAGCTCGCGCCGCCCCACGTCCACGTCATCGCCCTGACCCCCTGGCCGAGAACCTCCCCGGCCCGCACGCGCTGCGCCCCGGGGACGTCATCCGTCACCGGGGCGGCCTGACCACCGAGGTCGTCAACACCGACTGCGAGGGCCGGCTCGTGATGTCGGACGTCCTGTCCTACGCCGCCGAGCGGGCGCCCTCGGCGATCCTCGACGTGGCGACGCTGACCTACTCGACGATCAGGGCCGTGGGCATCCAGATCACCTCGGTGATCGGCAACGACGACGCGCTCGTGGCCGACATCCGGCGTGCGGGCGTGGCCGTCGGCGATCCGTACTGGCAACTGCCGCTGTGGGAGCCCTACCGCGAGCTCATCGCCTCCCCGGTGGCCGATCTGCGCAACGAGGAGATCGGCGAGGGACCGGGCGCGATCACCGCGGCTCTGTTCCTCAGCGAGTTCGTCGGCGGCCGCCCCTGGGCCCATCTCGACACCGGCGGCACGGCCTTCCTCGACGAGGAGACCGACGGACTCGAGCCCGGAGCCACCGGCCACGGCGTGCGCAGCCTGATCCGCCTCGTCCTGGACCGGCAGACCGCGACGACAGGAGAGAGCTCATGAGGCGCGCGCGGCGTGGTGTGGCCGCCCTGGCCGGTCTCGGACTCGTGCTCGCGGGGTGTGGCACCTCGGCCGCCCCCGCCCGCGGCGAGGTCTTCCGCATCGGCACCACGAGCGGGATCGACTCGATGAACCCCTTCGTCGGCATCAACGAGGAAGGCTACTCGGCCTGGATGCACATGTATCCCTCACTCCTGCAGTACGACACGTCCAAGCCCGACCTGCCCTACCGGCCGAGCCTGGCGGAGTCGTGGAAGCTCGCCGACGACGGACTCTCGCTGAGGTTCACCATCCGCGAGGGCGCCCGGTGGTCAGACGGCGAGCCGCTGGACGCGACGGACGCAGCGTGGTCGCTCAACGTGTTCCGCGAGTTCCACGAGACGGCCGCCGCCGGATGGTCGGTGGGCTCGACCATCGAGTCGGTCACCGCACCCGACGCACGGACCCTCGTGCTGCGGTTCACGGAGCGCAGCGCGCTGTCGCTGTACGACGTCGCGACCACGCCGCTGCTCCCGCCGCAGGTCTGGGAGAAGTACGCCGGCGGTGACGGGTCGGCCCTGAAGACCTTCGACAACACGCCCGAGGGTGGGGAGGCGATGGTCGGCGGCGGCCCGTTCGTGCTCAGCCGGTACCGCCAGGGCGAGACCGCGATCTTCACGGCGAACCCCCATTGGTACGGCGACAAACCCTCCATCCAGCAGTTCGGGTTGCAGACGTTCCGGGCGCCCGACGCGATGATCACGGCGCTGGCCTCCGGCGATCTGGACGCGGCCTACGGGGTGCCTCCGACCGGGTTGAAGGCGTTGGAGTCGGCGAACGTCGAGACGCACGGTGAACCTGCCTTGGCGCTGCGCGATCTCATCATCAATTCCAACCCCGACAAGCCGAAGAACCGAGAACTCCTCGACCGCCCCTACATCGTCCTCACCTACGACCAGCGGATCGACGCCTGGTCGCGTGAGTGGGAGGGCCTGATCCCCTCGACCCAGGGGTTCTTCAACAACCGGTCGACCCAGTCCCTGGAGTCCGTGCACCGCCGGTGAGGCGGCGCGCGGGAGAGGTGGGAGACATATGTGGAGCTACATCGCCAAGCGCGTGACCTTCGCCGTCGCCACGATCTTCGTGGCCATCACGCTCAATTTCGTGCTCTTCCGGGTGCTTCCGGGTGACGCCGTCCACAATCTGGCGCGCGTGCCCAACGCGTCGCCGGAACTCGTGGACGCCCTCACCGAGGAGTTCGGCCTGGAACGGCCGCTCGGCGAGCAATACCTCGCCTATCTGCGCGAGCTCGTCCAGGGGAACATGGGGATCTCCTTCGTCGACAAACGACCGGTGTGGGACAACCTCATGGAGATGCTGGGCAACAGCCTGCTCCTGGTGTTCGCCGGCACCCTCCTCGGCATCCTGCTCGGCGTCGTCACCGGCGTGGCGGCGGCGTGGTGGCGCGGGACGCTCAAGGGCTCCCTCACCACCGCGATGGCGATCTTCTTCTACTCCGTCCCCGCCCAGTGGCTCGCCCTCGTGCTCCTGCTGTGGTTCTCGGGCGTGCTGCCCACCCACGGGATGTCCGATCCCTTCCTCGCCGACGCGCCGCTGCCCACCCGCGTCGGTGACGTGCTGGCGCACATGATCCTGCCGACGATCACCATGGCGCTCATCCTCTACGGCCAGTACACCCTCGTCGTGCGCTCGGCGATGCTCGAGAGCCTCGGCGAGGACTACGTGCTCACCGCCCGCGCCAAGGGACTGCGGCCGAGCCGGGTCCTGCGTCGACACGCCTTCCGCAACGCCCTGCTGCCGACGGTCACGCTCATCGGGCTGTCCCTGGCCACGCTCGTCGGCGGCGCCATCCTGCTGGAGACGGTCTTCAGCTGGCCGGGCATCGGTTACGCGACGTACTACGCCGTGGTCCAGCGGGACTACCCGATGCTGCAGGGCGCGTTCCTCGTGCTCGCCGTGTCGGTGGTCCTGTGCAACCTGCTCACCGACCTCCTCTACTTCAAGCTCGATCCGAGGATCCGCGCATGAACACCTCACCCGCCACTCCGGCCACCCGACCGAAGGCCCCTGCGGCCGCGCCGACCTCCGGCCGGCCACGCGGACGACTGTGGACGATCCTCAAGGACAGCCCCGAGGCCCTCGTCGGCGTCGTCGTGCTGGCCCTGTTCGTCCTCGCCTCGCTCATCGGTCCGCTGCTCAGCCCCTACCCGCTGGACGAACGGGTCGGCGAGGTCTACGGGCCGCCCTCCCTGGCCCACCCGCTCGGCCTGGACGACGGCGGCATCGACATGCTGTCCCTCTCCTGCAGGGAGGTCGGACCTCGCTGCTCGTGGGGTTCGCGGCGGCGCTGGTCTCGATGATCGTCGGCGGCGGCATCGGCATCCTCGCGGGCTACTTCGGGGGATGGCTGGACTCCGTCCTCATGCGCATCACCGACTACTTCATGGTCATCCCGCTACTGCCGCTCGCGATCATCGTCTCGGCCGTGTGGGGCGCCGAGGTGCAGAACACGATCTTCGTCATCGGTCTGCTCATCTGGACCACGACCGCGCGGCTGGTGCGGGCGGAGGTGCGCAGCCTCAAGGAACGCGCCTACGTGCGGCGGGCCCGCTCCATCGGCGCGGGGCATCTGCGCATCATCGGCCGGCACGTGCTCCCGCAGATCTCACCGCTGCTCATGGCCAACATGACCCTCGCGATCGCGTCGGCCATCTTCCTCGAGGCGGCCCTCGCGTTCCTCGGGCTGGGCGATCCCGACGCCATCACCTGGGGCAAGATCATCGAGCTCGGGTTCGTGCGCACCGCAGTGTCGGCCGGCGCGTGGTGGGCGATCATCCCCGCCGGGTTGTGCATCGCGTTCGTCGTGACGGCCTGCTCGCTCATCGGTCAGGCGGTCGAGGACGCCCTCAACCCGCGTCTGAAGATCTCCCACCTCACGCCGCGCTCGTTCCGGCTCGCCTCCATCCGGCGGCAGTCCGCGCAGGAGGACCTGGACAGGTCGATGCCCGCGTCGCAGCCGAGAGCACTGCAGTCCACCCAGGAGGTGCGTTGACATGGCCGTCCTCGACGTTTCGGGCCTGAACGTCTGGTACCAGGCGCCCGACGGCCGGCAGATGCACGCGGTCCGCGATCTCGACCTCACGCTGGAGGCCGGGCAGCGGCTCGGGCTCGTGGGTGAGTCCGGCTGCGGCAAGACGACCGTGCTCAACGCCGTGATGGCGCTGGTGCCGCCGACCGCGACGGTGTCGGGCCGGGTGATCTTCGACGGAGTGGACCTGCTGGTCCCCGACGAGATCAACGCCCGCAAGCACCGCTGGACCGGGCTGTCGCTGGTGTTCCAGAGCGCGATGAACGCGTTCAATCCGGTGGTGCGCGTCGAGGACCAGATCGCCGAGCCGATGGTCGTGCACGGCCTGCGCGATCCCCGGGCGGCCGTGCGCCGGGCGCGGGAGCTGCTCGAACTCGTGGGGATCGCGCCGTCTGCCGGGCGCCGGTACCCGCACGAGTTCTCGGGCGGGATGCGGCAGCGGGCGATGCTGGCGATGGCGTTGGCCTGCGACCCCCAGGTGCTCATCGCCGACGAGCCGACCACCGCGCTCGACACCATGGTCCAGGCCCAAATCCTCACGCTGCTGGACCGACTCTCCAGCGAACTCGGCCTCGCTCTGCTGCTCGTCACGCACGACCTGCCGGTCGTCTCCCAGCTGTGCGACCGCGCGGCCGTCATGTACGCGGGGCGGATCGTCGAGTCGGGGCCGATCGCCGACCTGTACCACTCCCCCGCCCACCCCTACACGCGGATGCTGTTCGACGCGACGCCCGACGTGCTCTCGGAGCATGCGGTGGCGTCGATCCCTGGCTCGCCGCCGCCGTTGAACGAGGAGCGGACCGGTTGTGCGTTCGCCCCACGCTGCGACTCGGCCGCCGAGGTGTGCCGGACCGAGCCACCGCCGCTGGTCAGGCCGGGCAGTGACCGCCTGGCCGAATGCCACCGTCCCGGCGCGGGAGTCGACCGGCCCGCGAGGAAGGCCCACCATGTCTGAGGCTCTGCTCGAGGTGACCGACCTCGTCACGACCTACTCCCCGCGCGGTCTGTTCCAGGGAGGCCGTGAGGTGCGCGCCGTCGACGGCGTGTCGCTCACGGTCGCGCCCGGGGAGATCCTCGCAGTGGTCGGCGAATCCGGGTGCGGCAAGACGAGTACGGTGCAGACGATCCTGCGGATGGTCGATCCCACCAGCGGGCGGATCGTCCTGGAGGGTCGGGACATCACCGCCCTGTCCCAGCGGTCGCTGCGTCCGGTGCGCCGCGCGATGCAGATGGTCTACCAGGACCCCTACGAGTCGCTCGACCCGCGCTTCACCGTGCGCGACACCCTGCTCGAGCCGTTGCTCGTGCACGAACGCGGGGTGAGCCGTGAGGAGCGGACGCGGCGGATCACCGAGGCGTTGGAGACGGTCGGGCTCACCCCGCCGGAGACCTATCTGGGCCGGTACCCGCACGAGTTGTCGGGTGGTCAGCGGCAGCGGGTGGCCATCGCCGCGGCGCTGGTGATCCGTCCGCGGCTGCTCATCGCCGACGAGCCGGTCTCGATGCTCGACGTGTCGGTGCGCGCGGGGATCCTCGGTCTGCTCGCGTCGCTGTGCGAGCAGGGGCTCGGGGTCGTCATGATCACGCACGACCTCGCCACGGCCGCCCACTACGCCGACCGGATCGCCGTGATGTACCTGGGCCGCATCGTCGAGGAGGGACCGGCGGCCGCGGTCACCAGAAACCCGCGTCACCCCTACACGCAGGCGCTGATGTCGGTGATCCCACAGCCGGACCCGCGGGCGAGGATCACCCCGACGATCCTCACGGGCGAGGCCCCGGACGCCGCGGCCATCCCCCGGGCTGCCGCTTCCACCCCCGCTGCCCCATCGCCGAACCGTCGTGCAGCCGGAACGACCCGACCCTCGACGCCTCCATCTCAGGCGACCACCGAGCCGCCTGCCCGGTGGTCGCCTGAGGCCTCTCAGAGGCGCACCGTGTCCGCCAGGTCGCCGGAGAGGTACGTCTGGTAGGCGGGCAGGTCGAGTTGGCCGTGTCCGGACAGGCCGATGACCATGGCCACCGAGTCCTCCGGCCTCGTGCGCGAGCGGGCATCCGCAACGGCCGCGGCGACCGCGTGGCACGACTCCGGCGCAGGCACCAGCCCCTCGGCGCGGGCGAAGAGCACACCCGCCTCGAACGCCTCCTGCTGACCGACGGCGGCGGCCTCCACCAGGCCGAGGTTCACCGTGTGCGAGAGCAGCGGCGACATGCCGTGGTAGCGCAGGCCACCGGCGTGGATGGGGTCGGGGACGAAGTCCTGCCCGAGCGTGTACATCTTCAGCAGCGGGGTGAGGCCCGCGACGTCGCCGTGGTCGTACTCGTACCGCCCCTGGGTGAGCGAGGGGCACGCCGCCGGCTCGACGGCCACGAACCGGGTGTCGGCGTGGCCGGCCAGCTTCTCGCGCAGCAGCGGAAAACTCAGACCCGCGAGATTGGACCCGCCCCCGGCGCATCCGTACACGACGTCGGCCTGCTCCTCGCCGAACATCGGGAGCTGGCGCAGCACCTCCTCGCCGATGACGCTCTGGTGCAGCACGACGTGGTTGAGCACGCTTCCGAGCGCGTACTTGGCGGCACCGCCGCTGCCCGCCGCCGCCTCGATCGCCTCGCTGACGGCCATGCCCAGACTGCCCGGCGTGTCCGGGTGGGCCGCGAGCACCGCCCGGCCCGACTCGGTGAGGTCCGACGGGCTGGGGTGGACCGTGCCGCCGAAGGTCTCCATGAGCATCCGCCGGTACGGCTTGCCCTCGTAGGAGGCGCGCACCTGCCAGATCTCGCACCCCATCCCGAACACCTGGCAGGCGAACGCCAGCGCGCTGCCCCACTGGCCCGCGCCCGTCTCCGTCGTGAGCCGCGAGACCCCCTCGACCGAGTTGTAGTACGCCTGCGGCACGGAGCTGTTGGCCTTGTGGCTGCCGATGGGGCTGGTGCCCTCGTACTTGTAGTAGATGCGCGCGCTGGTCGACAGCGCCTTCTCCAGCCGCCGCGCGCGGAACAGCGGCGAGGGGCGCCAGATGCGGTAGACCTCGGCGACGGCCTCGGGGATGTCGACGTACCGCTCGGTGGAGAACTCCTGCTCGCAGAGCGCCCGGGCGAAGATCGGGGCCATGTCGTTGACCGTGAGCGGCCCGCGCGTGCCGGGGTGCAGGTGAGGCGGCGGAGGCTCCGGCAGGTCGGGAACGATGTTGTACCACTGCGTCGGCATCTCCGACTCCGCGAGCAGCGCCTTGACGAGCGTGTCGTCGACCATCTCGATCCTCCTCCGATCCGGGCCCGGGGCCACGCTGCGCCGGGTGAAGCGACTCTATCCACGCCTCCGGCTGCCGTGGACTCCCCGCGGGCTGTGCGTAAGGTGGCGGCGCCCGCGTGTCGCCTCCGCCGACCGCCCCTGTCGGTCGCGCTCGACGGAGCCGCACACCCCGTATTCCCGAAACGCCCGAAAGGACCTGGGATGAGCACGGACACCGACCTCGTCGACCTGCGGCACACCCTCCACCGCGACCCCGAGGTGGGATTGCACCTCCCCCGCACGCAGACCACGCTGCTGCGAGCCCTGAAGGGCCTCCCGCTGGAGATCACCACCGGGGAGTCGCTGACCTCCATCACCGCCGTCCTGCGCGGTGGCCGCCGCCCCGAGACGGATGCTCCGGTCGTGCTCCTGCGGGCCGACATGGACGGGCTCCCCGTCACCGAGGAGACGGGCGTGGAGTTCGCCTCCACCACGGGCACGATGCACGCCTGCGGCCACGACCTGCACATGACGATGCTCGTCGGGGCCGCGCGGCGGCTCTGTGAGCGGCGGGCGGAGCTGGCGGGCGACGTCGTCTTCATGTTCCAGCCGGGCGAGGAGGGCTACGACGGGGCCTCACACATGGTCGCCGAGGGAGTCCTCGACGCGGCCGGGCGCCGAGCCGATGCGGCCTATGCGATCCACGTGTGGTCCGCCCTCGACCCTGGCGGCTGCTTCAGCACCAAGCCGGGCCCGATGATGGCCGCCTCCGACCGTCTGCAGGTCAAGGTCGTCGGCAAGGGCGGCCATGGCAGCACTCCGTACCGCGCCAAGGACCCGGTTCCGGCGTTGTGCGAGATGGTGACGCAGTTGCAGGTGCTCATCGCGCGGCGGTTCGACGTGTTCGACCCGGCGGTCATCACGGTGGGTTCGATCCACGCCGGGTCGACGTGCAACGTCATTCCCGAGTTCGGCGAGTTCGACGCCACGGTGCGCTCCTTCTCCCCGGAGGCGCAGGAGCGGCTGTTCGAACTCGTCCCGCGCGTCCTCGATGGCGTGGCGGCGACGCACGGCGTCGAGGTCGAGATCGACTTCCAGCGGCAGTACCCCTCGACGATCAACGACGACGCCGAGACGGAGTTCGTCCGCGGTGTCGTCGAGGAGCTGTTCGGCGAGGAGCGTCATTCCCGCTGGACGCAGCCGCTCGGCGGGGCCGAGGACTTCTCCCGCGTCCTGGCCGAGGTCCCCGGCTCGTTCATCGGGTTGTCCGCGGTGCCGGTGGGTGTCGATCACGACACCGCACCCTTCAACCACTCCGCGTACGCGACTTTCGACGACGCCGTCATCGACGACGGTGTCGCCCTGTTCGTCGAACTCGCCACCCGACGCCTGGCCGCGCTCGCCGCCGACGGCGACTGATCCCCCTCCTCCTCACAGATCGGTTCTCCCATGTCGACACCGACCACCCCGGAGCCCGCGACCAGCGGGCGCACCACCGCCGGCACCACCCATGCCGACGACGCACGACGGCGCCGCACCTCGATCACCGGCACCGGCATCGGCAACGCGCTCGAGTGGTACGACTGGAACGTCTACGCGACGTTCGCCATCTACATCTCCGCGCAGATGTTCTCCAAGGCCGACCCCACCTCGGCGCTGCTCAGCACGCTCGCGATCTTCGCGGTCGGGTTCGTCGCCCGGCCCTTCGGCGGGTACGTGTTCGGCTGGCTGGCCGACCGCATCGGCCGCAAGCACTCCCTCATGGTCGCGGTGATCTGCGCGTCGGTCGGCTCCCTCATGATCGCGATCTGCCCGCCGTACGCGCAGATCGGCGCGTGGGCCTCCCTCATCCTGCTCATCGCGCGCCTCATCCAGGGACTCGCCCACGGTGGTGAGCTCCCCTCGGCGCAAACCTACCTCTCCGAGCAGGCACCGCGGGAGAAGCGCGGGTTCTGGGCGAGCGCCATCTACGTCAGCGGCACCATCGGTCTGCTGCTGGGCATGTTCCTCGGGCTCGGCCTCAACGCGACCCTGTCGCAGGAGGCGATGGACAGCTGGGGATGGCGCGTGCCGTTCCTGCTCGGCGCCGTGTTCGGCATCTTCGCGCTGTGGATCCGGACCCGCATGGAGGAGTCCGAGGTGTTCGAGGAGGAGAAGGAGACCGAGGGTCTGCCGAAGGAGAACCTGCTCGTCGGCGTCTGGCAGAACCGCCGCGCCGCCGTCCAGGTCATCGGGATGACGGCCGGTCTGACCGTGACGTACTACGTGTGGTCGGTGGCCATGACGCCGTACGCGACCAAGACGCTGGGATTCGCCCCGCAGGACGCGTTCTGGGCCTCGATCATCGGCAACACGGCGCTCATCGTCAGCCTCCCGTTCTGGGGCATGCTGTCCGACCGCATCGGGCGCAAGCCGCTGATGCTGTTCGCCATGATCGGCTCCGCTGTGCTCTACATCCCGATGCTGTCGCTGGTGCAGACCCACGTCTGGCAGCTCGCGCTGGCCATCAGCGTCATGTGCGTCGTGCTCGGAGCGTTCCTCGCGATCGCGCCGGCGGTGTACGCCGAGATGTTCCCGACCGCGGTGCGCGCCACGGCCTTCGGTGTTCCCTACGCCATCTGCATCGCCCTGTTCGGCGGGACGGCGCCCTACGTCCAGACGTGGATGGGCACCGACATCGACTTCCGGTACGCGTTCCCGGTGTACGCCATGACGTTGGCGATCATCTCGGCGCTCGTGGTCTTCACCCTGCCCGAGACCAAGGCGAAGGACCTGTCCGACTAGGAGGTCACCCACGCCGACGCCGAACTGAGTTCCGGTGCGCGCGGCAGGAGTTGGTACGGTGGAGGAGATCGATGACTCATCACCGAAAGGAACCGCATGCGTCCCCTGACTCCTGCACGCGACATCGGACTGCTCATCGCCCGCGCACTCCTCGGCTTCGTCGTGGCCGCGCACGGCTACCAGAAGTTCTTCATGAACGGCATGGACGCCACGGCCACGGCCTTCGAGGGCATGGGCGTGCCCCTGCCGGCCGTCTCCGCCTGGGCGGCGGGGCTCATCGAGCTCGTCGGCGGCATCCTGCTGATCCTCGGGGCGCTCACGCCGATCGTCGGCATCCTCGTCACGTTCGTCATGATCGGCGCCGCCGTGTTCGTGCACATCGGCAACGGCATCTTCGCCAGTGACGGTGGCTGGGAGCTCGTGGCGGTCATCGCCCTCGCCGCGATGACGTTCGCGCTCGTCGGCCCCGGCCGCTACAGCGTCGACCACGCCCTCACCGGTCGCCGTGGCGACTCCGTCGACGCCAAGGACGCCGACCGCACCGTCGAGACCCGCGACTCCGATCGTGTCGGCGCGACCGCCGAGCGTCGCTGACACTCGACCTGCTCGACCCTCGGGCCGCGCGCCCGACGACCCCGCCCTCACCCGAGGCCGGGGTCGTCCTCGTGCAGGAGGGTGTTGTCGATGAGGCGCGGGCGGCCTACCCGCACGGCGAGACTCGCGGCCGCCCGGGTGATCGGGCCCTCGAGTTCGACGAGGGTGTCGGGGTCGGCGAGGCTGACGTAGTCGACGTCCGCCAGGGGCTCGGCGGCGAGGATCGCCTCCATCGTGCCTCGCAGCGTCGCGGCGTCGCGCTGCCCCGAGGCGTAGGCGGCGCGGGCGGCCCGCAGGGCGGTGGAGAGGACGCGCGCGGCCTGCCGGTGTGCGTCGTCGAGGTAGATGTTGCGGCTGCTCATCGCGAGGCCGTCGCTCTCGCGTCCGGTGGGGCAGACGACGACCTCCTCGGCCAGGCCCAGGTCGGCGACCAACCGGCGCAGGACCACCGACTGCTGAAGGTCCTTCTGCCCGACGAACAGCTGTCGTGGCCGCATGAGCGCCAGGAGGATGGTGACGACGGTCGCGACTCCCCCGAAGTGTCCGGGCCGACGCGCGCCCTCGAGGACCTCGGTGACACCCGTGATCTGCACGTTCGTGGCGAACCCGCTCGGGTAGACGTCCTCGACGCGCGGGGTCCACACGAGGTCGACGCCGGAGTCCTCCAGCAGCGACAGGTCGCGGTCGAGGTCGCGAGGGTAGCTCGTGAGGTCCTCCCCCGGCCCGAACTGGGTGGGGTTGACGAAGATCGACGCAGCCACGCCCGCGCACTCGCGCCGCGCGCGGCGGACGAGGCCGAGGTGCCCGTCGTGCAGGTATCCCATGGTGGGGACGAAGCCGAGGTCGTCCAGCCCCGTCCGGGCGGCTCGCAGGTCCTCCCGGGTGGTGACGACCTTCATCGGGCGGTCTCCTCGTCGACCTCGCGCAGGGCGTCGGCGAGCACCGTCTCGTCCATCGTCGCGCTGTTCGGCGCCGCGGGGAACGTGCCGCCTTCGACGTCGGCGGCGAGCGCGGTGAGGGCGTCGGTCGCGGCATCGGCGAGTGCGGCGTAGCGGCGGGTGTGCCGTGGGACGTGGTCGTCGAAGAGGCCGAGCACGTCGTGCCACACCTGCACCTCGCCGGAGCAGTGCGGGCCGGCGCCGATGCCGATGGTGGGGATCGACAGGCGGGCCGTGACCTCCCGGGCCAGGGGTGCGGGCACGAGTTCGAGGACGATCCCCCACGCCCCGGCCTCCTGCAGGGCGAGGGCGTCGAGGACGAGGTCGCGGGCCGCGGCCGCGTCCCGGCCCTGGACGCGCACGCCGATCTGGTGCTGGGACTGGGGCGTGAACCCGAGGTGCCCCATCACGGGGACGCCGGAGTGCACCAGCCTGCGGACGATGGGTGCGATCTCCCGCCCGCCTTCGAGTTTGACCGAGCCGCAACCACCTTCGGCCATGACCCGCCGCGCGGCGGACACGGCGTCGGCCTCGGTGGCGTAGGTGAGGAAGGGCAGGTCACCGACCACGAGAGGCGTCCGACACCCCCGCACCACGGCACGGGCGTGGTAGACGATGTCGTCGACCGTCACCGGCAGGGTGGAGTCCTGTCCCTGCACCACCATGCCCAGGGAGTCGCCGACGAGCAGCAGCGGCAGCCCGGCACGCTCGGCGATGCGCGCACTCGTGTAGTCGTACGCCGTGACCATGGTGAACCGGCGGCCCTCGGCATACAGCCGTGCGATGTCGCGGAGCGTGGTGCGCATGCGGGTCACCCTAATCGGCGGGGACGAGGCCCTGCCCGCCCCGACCGCCCACGACCTTCGCGCGACACGTCCCGCCGGCTGTGCGCACCACAGCCGAAGACACACCCGCGCACAGCGGCTCGAGTGACCATGTGCACGCTCCGGCCGGTGACGGCGGGCGTGTCGTCGGCTCAGGGGTACATGGCGCCGGGGCGGCTCGGCAGCGGCGTATCCACCAGGGACGCGACCTCAGAGCGTCCTCGGAGGTTCTGAGCCCCGCCGAGTCGACTCGTTGGCGGCGACCTCGGCCGCATACCGCCGATACGTCTCGCGCACCGCGGGTTGCGGCGGGGCGGACGTGTGCGCCGCGCCGTCGAGGCCCCAGACGGTGGGCCCGTCGTGGCCGAGCAGCACGGAGGCCGCCTGCGCGGCGGCGCCGTCCGCCACGAACTCCCGGCTCGGGGCGATCACCACCGGGCGACCGAGAAGGCCGGGGGCGAGCTCTCGGACGGCCTCCGAACGCGCGGCGCCACCGATGAGGACGACCTCCTCCACGGGGACGCCATGACGGACGATCCCGTCGAGACACTCGGCCACGTGGCAGAGCAGCCCCTCGACGGCGGCACGCGCCAGGTGCTCTCGCGACATCGACGCCAGGGTCATGCCGTGCAACGAGCCGGTCGCCCGCGGAAGGTTGGGGGTCCGCTCGCCCTCAAGGTACGGAATGTGAACCAGACCCTGCGCCCCCGGCACCGACGACAGCGCCAGGCGATCGAACTCTTCGAAGTCGACCGCGAGGACCTGCCGCATGGCCTCCAGCACCCGACTGGCGTTGAGCGTGCAGGCCAGTGGCAGATAGCGGCCGGTCGCGTCGGCGAATCCCGCGACGATGCCCGAGGCGTCACCGGTGGGAACCTGCGACACGGCCGCGACGACCCCCGAGGTCCCGAGGGACATCGAGGCCTGACCCGGCTTCAACCCCAGCCCCAGCGCCGCGCCCGCGTTGTCGCCGCACCCCGGGCCGAGCGCCACCCCCTCCGCCGTGAGACCCACCGTCTCGAACGGCTCGGCCACCCGTGGGAGCACGATGTCGTCCACGTCGTCCCGCAGCAGCGCCAGGGCGAGAAGATCCCGCCGGTACTCGCCGGCGGTGGTGTCCCAGTACCCCGTGCCCGACGCGTCAGAGCGGTCGGTGACGAGGTCCTCCAGTCGACCCGAACCACGAAGGCGCCACGTCAGCCAGTCGTGCGGAAGAGCGATCGCCGCGACCCTCGCCGCATTCTCGGGCTCATGGGTGGCCAGCCACCGCAGCTTCGTCACGGTGAACGAGGCGAGGGGCACCGAGCCGGTCCGGGTGGCCCATCGGCGCCGGCCCTCGTCCTCGTCGCCCTCACCCACCTCACGGACGAGGTCCTCGGCGGCTTCGGCCGAGCGCGTGTCGTTCCACAACAGGGCGGACCGGATGACCTCTCCCCGCTCGTCGAGGCAGATCATCCCGTGCTGCTGGGCGGCGACGGACAGCGCAGACACGTCGTGCAGGCCACCGGCCGCCTCCACGGCTCGACCGAGGGCGGACCACCAGGCCCGCGGATCGGCCTCGGTCCCGTCGGGGTGGGGTGCCGAGCCGGTACGCACGAGGTCACCGCTGTCGGCGTCCCGGACGACCACCTTGCACGACTGGGTGGAACTGTCGACCCCTGCGACGAGAGCCATGGATCTCCTCCTCCGATCCTGCGGGCGGGCCTGGCCGGACCGACTCGACGGTGCCCGGGCGCGCCCGAGGCGGCCGTCGGGCACGTCCGCACGAGTCGGATCAGCCTCCGCGTCTCCAGTTCTTGAGGCTGTCCAGTGCGATCGCCAGGACGATGACAACGCCCTTGACGATGAGCTGGTAGAAGAACGGCACATTCATGAGGACGAGCCCGTTGGACAGGACCCCGATGATCAGGGCGCCGATGAGGGTGCCGAGGATCCGTCCACGCCCCCGGCCAGGGCCGTGCCACCGAGGACGACTGCGGCGATGGCATCCAGTTCGTAGGCCTGTCCGGCTGTGGGCTGGGCCGACAGGACCCGTGCCGAGAAGATGACCCCGGCGAGGCCCGCTGCCGCCCCGGCCAGCACATAGACGCGGAGCAGGACACTGCGGACGTTGATGCCGCCGAGTCGCGCGGCCTCGGGGTTGCCGCCGACCGCGTACACGTGCCGCCCGAAGGTCGTGCGCTCGAGGAGGAACCAGCACAGCGCGTAGACGACGATCATCGTGACCACCGGGGTGGGGATGGCCGCGATGGACCCGTTGCCCAGGCCGCGGTAGTTGAGACCGCTCGCGACCACGGGTTGTCCGTCGGTCAGTGAGTAGGCGGCGCCGCGCAGATAGGTCATGGAGCCGAGAGTCACGATGAACGCCGGCAGGGCCAGCCACGCGACGAGCAGACCGTTGAGCAGACCGGCGAGGGCGCCGAGGGCGATGCCGCCGAGCACGGCCAGGACCGCCGGCACACCGGCGATCGCCAACAACACACCGCCCACGCCGCTGACCGCCACGATGGAGCCGACGGACAGGTCGATGCCCCCGGTGAGGATGACGAGAGTCATGCCCGCGGCCAGGATCGCGTTGATGGACACGGCCCGAGCGACGTTGAAGCCGTTGGCCACGGTGAGGAAGTTGGGGGCCACCAGCGCCATGAGGGCGATGAGGACGAGGAGCACCAGAAGGATCCCCACACGGTCCCACCAGTAGGCGAGATCCTTGCGGTCCTGCTTCGATGCAGCCTTGTCTACGGTTGCGACATTCGTGGACATGGTCAGTTCCCCATCGACGGTGACGAGTACACGCCGGTTGCGTGCTCCATGAGTACTTCTTCGGTGGCGTCGGCCGCCGCGACGTCCGCGACGACCTGCCCCTTGCGCATGACGAGGAGGCGATCGGCGATGCCCATGGCCTCGGGCAGTTCAGAGGAGATGACCAGGACCGCCGTCCCCTCGGCCGCGATGTCGTCGACGATGCGGTAGATCTCGCTCTTCGCCCCGATGTCGACGCCACGCGTGGGCTCGTCGAGGATCAACAGGCTCGGAGCCTGCAGCAGCAGTCGCCCGAGGACGAGCTTCTGCTGGTTGCCGCCCGACAGCGCCCGGGACTCCAGTTCGGGAGACCGCGCGCGCACGTTGAGCTTCTTCATGATCTCCCGCACGGCCTCGGTGAGCTTGCCCCGGCCGAGGATGCCCACCTTGCTGTAGCGGGACAGCGTGGAGACGGTGATGTTGTCCTTCACGCTCATGTCGAGGAACAGTGCCTGGTCCTTGCGGCTCTCCGGCAGCAGGCCGATGCCCTGCTTCATGGCGTCGGCGGGATGTTTGACCGTGACCGGCTTCCCGTCGAGAGAGATGCTCCCACCCGTGCAGGGGTCGGCGCCGTAGAGGATGCGGGCGACCTCGGTGCGCCCGGCCCCGATGAGGCCGACCATGGCGACGACCTCCCCGGCGCGCACGTCGAAGGACACCGGACCGACGCCGGATGCCTCGTCCCCGGTAGCGTCCTCCACGCGGAGGCGGACCTCGCCGGCCTCACGACGATGACTGCCGTAGAGGTCGTCCACGTCGCGACCCACCATCATGCGGACGATGTCCGACGGCTTGGTCCCGTCCGACATCGACCGGGTCCCGACGTGCTGACCGTCCCGCAGGACGGTCACCCGGTCGGCCAGTTCCCACACCTCCTCCATGCGGTGGGAGATGTAGATGAGCCCCATCCCCGCTCGCGCATCGTGTGGATGAGGCCGAACAGCGCCTCCGACTCCGTCTTGGACAGCGACGCGGTCGGCTCGTCCAGGACGAGGATCTTGGCGTCCTCCGCCACGGCCCGGGCGATCTCCACCATCTGCTGCCGGCCGACACTGAGACGACCGATCGGCGTCCTCGGGTCGATGTCCGAACCCACACGTGCCAGCTTCTCCGCGGCGTCGGCGAGCATCGTCTTGCGGTCGAGGATTCCGAATCCGCGACTGGGCTCATGTCCGATCGCCAAGTTCTCGGCGACCGTCATGTAGGGAACCGTGTTCAATTCCTGATGGATGATGGCGACGCCGGCCTGCATGGCGGTACGCGGATCCGTCATGTGAGCCGGGGTCCCGTCGATGAGGATCTCCCCGTATCGGGTTGATAATTGCCCGAGAGGATCTTCATCAATGTGGACTTGCCTGCGCCGTTCTCTCCCATGAGCGCGTGGGCTTCACCGCGCCGCAGATCGAAATGCACATCGGTGAGCGCCCGGGTCGCCCCGAAATGTTTGGAGACGCCCGAGATTTCCAGAAGGTGCGCGCCCTTCTCGTCAGGCGCGTCGACGTCGGTGACCATCATCGCCTCCGATCAGGGCCGTTCTCACCAGCCCTTGTAGTCACCCACGTTGTCCTTGTCGACGAGCGTCGGCTGCATGAGGGTCACCCGCTCGGCGGGGGCTGGCCGGAGCGGATCTGCTTGCCGACCTCGTAGGCCTTGACGACCATGCCCGCCGGGTCCTGCGCCGGGGTGGCGAAGAAGTTGGACTTCGGGTCCTCCAGCGCCTTCACCGCCTCCGGAGATCCGTCCACACCCACGATCTTGATGCCGCTGCGCCCGGCCTGCTGGACGGCGAGGTCCGCACCGAGGCCCTCGGGGTCGTTGATGGCGAAGATCCCGTTGACGGTCTTGTTGGCGGTGAGGAGGTCTGTGGTCAGCTGAAGTCCGGACGCGCGGTCGTTCTTGCCCGCCTGCCGCCCCACGACGGAGACGCCCGAGTTCTGGCTGAGCACCTCTTCACAGCCCTTGACGCGATCCTGTGGCGCCGAGGTCGGCGTGCCTTCCAGGATGAGGATGTTGCCCTTGCCCCCGATGGCCTTCACCAGCGCCTCGCAGCTCTGTCGGCCGGCGGCCACGTTGTCCGTCGTGACAGCCGCATCGGCGCCCTCGGCGTCCACGTCGACCGCGACGACGGTGACACCGGCGGCCTTGGCGCGCGCGACAGCCGAACCGATGCCCTTGCTGTCGACAGCGTTGACGATGATCATGTCGACCTGCTGCTGGATGAACGTGTCGACCTGGTCGTTCTGCGTGCCGATGTCCTGACGGCCGTCCTGCACATTGACCTCGACGCCGTCGGCCTGCCCCTTGTCCTGGATGCTCTTCTGCATGGCGGCGAAGAAGGGGTTGGAGATGTCTTGCAACATCACGCCGATCTTCTTGACCTCCTTGCTTCCGCCGGAGGCCGCATTGGTGCCGGGGTCACCCTCGTCCCCGGTACTGCATCCCGCCAGGAGCACTGAACCGACGACGGCACCCGTGATCAGAAAGCGGGCGGTGGACTTCGTCTTGGGAGACATCGTTGTTCCCTTCTGCGGATAGGAGAGCTCGGCCTCGGGGCAACCCCGGGGAAAGACTCACGTGCGAGATCGCCCAAACCTAGCCGTGACGAGACAACGTTGTCTAGGCTTCGAGTCACTCCGTTTCGAGGCAGCGAGGTCATCATGGGCGAGGTCCGCGTCACCGGTCACGTGTGCGTCGACCTGATCCCGCACTGGCCCGGCCCTCCGGCCATCGACCCGGGTCGTCTCTTCGCCGTCGGGCCCTTGGCCTTTCGGCTGGGCGGCTCGGCCTGCAACACCGGAAGAGCCTTGACGGCCCTGGGTCACGACGTCTCCCTGGGGGGCCTGACGGGTGATGACGAGGTGGGCGGGATCACGAAGCGCCTCCTGCAGCGGGAGACGTGGACCCGCCTCGACCTCAGGACGATCGGGACGGCGTCCTCCTACACCCTGGTCATCGAGGCCGAGGGTCGGGATCGGTCCTTCTGGCACTACGAGGGCGCCAATGCCGAGTTCACCGCCGCCGACGTCACGGCCGATCACGGCGCCCGAGTCGTGCACCTGGGATACCCGCCGCTGCTGCCCGGGCTGTGGGCGAACGAGGGCAGCGCTCTCGCGGACCGCCTGACCGAGATCCGTCGTGACGGTGTGGGGACATCGGTGGACCTCGCCGGGGTGGCACCGGATGCGCCTGCGTCCGAGGTCGACTGGGACGCCTGGCTCGGGCGCGTGGGTCCTGCTTGCGACCTGTTGGCCGGCAGTTCGGACGACCTCGTCTCTGCGCTCGGCGTGCCCGCCCCTGCTCGACCCGAGGACCTCCTGGGCCTCGCGGACAGGATGCTCGGCTACGGACCGTCCGTCGCGGTCGTCTCCGGCGGCAGCCTGGGCTTCGCGGTCGCGTCCCACGGCACGCCCGCCGCCCCCGGACCCCTGACCCCGGACGAACCCCGACAGGAGCACCGCTTCCTCGTCGAGGCACCCCACATCGCCTCGCCCGTCACCACGACGGGCTCCGGGGACGTCCTCAAGGCGGCTCTCATCGACGGCCTCCTGGCGCGCCTGCCACTCCGCGAGGCCGCCCTCGGCGCCGGACGTGTCACGGCCGAGTACGTGCGCACCGGCACGATCGGTCCCCCCGGGTTCATCCGGTGAGTGTTCCGGCGGCCCGGCGGCCCACCCTCAAGGACGTGGCGCACGCGGCAGGGGTCAGTCTCAAGACCGCATCCCGGGTGGTCAACGGCGTCGACAGCGTGGACGCCGCGATGGCGTCGCGGGTCAGGGCCGCGTGCGCGCGTCTGGGCTACCAGCGCAACGGTTCCGCCGCCGACCTGCGAGGTGGGGTGTCCAGCACCATCGGCCTGATCATCCGCGACATCACCAACCCCTTCTACGCGGCCATCGCGGCCGGCGCGATGGCCGCCGCGGACGAGCGCCACCTCGTCGTCCTCGCGGCCAGCTCCGAGGGGCGGGTCGGCCACGAGCAACTCCTTCTCGACCGCCTGCTCGACCGCCGGCCGTCGGGAATGATCGTCACGCCGGCCGATGTCGACCACGTCCCGACGGGGACCGAGCAGAGCAGATTCGTCCCCTTCGTCACAGTCGACACCGATTGGCCGGACCTGCCGTTCGACCACGTCTCACTGGACAACGACGGAGGCATGACCCGCCTGGTGGACACCGCGATCTCCGCCGGGTTTCGCGACTTCGCGCTCATCGTGGACAGCTTCCAGCTCCGCACCATGTGGTTGCGGAGGGAGGCAGCCCACGCCGCCCTGCGCCGTCACGGCCTCGACGTGGCCCCCGGCCAGGAGATGATCGGGGCGCACACCATCGACGACGCCGCCGCCGTCATGGGAGACCTCCTCTCCAGGGGACACCGGCCCGATGCGGTCCTCTGCGGCAACAACCGCATCGCCCTCGGTGTCGCGTCGACCGTCGTGGCGGCCGGCCTGACCACGGCCATCGTGTGTTTCGACGAGTTCCCCCTGGCCGACGCCCTGCCCGTCGACGTGATCGCCGCGGAGTTCGATCCGAGGGATCTGGGGCGGACCGCCGTCGAACTCCTGCTTTCTCGTCTCGAGGACCCCGACGCTCCCCCGCGCAGGGTCGCCCTCCCGACCACCCTCAACCATCACACCTCCGGAGGTCGACGATGATCCACCCGGTCAAGCTCTCCCCCAACCAGCCCGCGGACCGCTTCTACCGCGGCGGGCCCCGCATCTCGGAGTTCCGCTCGGGCGGGGCCCACGGGAGCCATGTTCCCGAGGACTGGGTGGCGTCGGTGACCACCCTGCACGGTGAGGAAAGCCTGGGCCTGTCTCGGCTCCCGACCGGTGAGCTCCTCCGTGACCAGGTGCGCCGGCACCCGGAGGCGTGGCTCGGTCGGGCGCACGTGGAGGCGTGGGGAGCGGACACCAAGCTGTTGACCAAGCTCCTCGACGCGGGACAGCGCCTCCCGGTGCACGTGCATCCCGACGCCGACTTCGCCTCACGTCACCTCGGCGTCGCCCACGGCAAGACCGAAGCGTGGGTGTTCCTCCGGGGCGGCACCGTCCACCTGGGGTGGCGGTTCGACATCGACGAGGTCGAGCTGCGCCGGTGGGTCGATGACCAGGATGTCGACGCCATGCTCGCCGCGATGTACGCCATCGAGGTCTCGGAGGGGGATGCGGTGCTGGTCCCCGCCGGGACGCCTCACGCCATCGGCGAGGGGTGCTTCATCGTGGAGGTCCAGGAGCCCGAAGACCTGTCGATCCTGCTCGAGTGGGTCGGATTCGACATCGACGGCCCGTCTGAGGGCCACCTGGGGATCGGCTTCGACACCGCCCTGCGCGCGGTCGATCTGCGGGGCACCTCCGGCGAGGACCTGACGACCGCACTCGTCCGTCGACGTGCCGCCGCGGACGGGGCGGTGCTCCCGCCGGCCGCGAACCAGTTCTTCCGCGCCGACCGCGTGTCGCGCGGTGCGCACCTGCCACCGGGGTTCGGGATCGTCGTGGTCACCGGCGGGACCGGCGAGATGCGCTGGTCAGAGGGCGCCATGGCCCTCGTCCGCGGTGACACCGTCGTCCTGCCCGCAGACGCCGGCGAGGTGGAGTTCGGCGGAGAGGTCAGCGCGATCGTGTGTCGCCCGCCGGTCGCCTGAGGTCACTCGGCGAGCAGCACCGGGTCGGTGAGTCGGGAATCCTGCGACAGCGGGCGCTGCGGGGTGAGGCCCTTGTCCGTCAACGCCGAGTGATACGCCTCGACGGCGCCCTCGGGAGCGAGGTCACCCTCCACGACCCGACGCATGAGACGCACGAGGTCGCTCTGAGATTCGGCGTTCTGGATCTTGCGACCGAACAGAGCGACCCTGCCGCCCGCTTTCTCGGTGCGATGCAGCAGCTCGAAGGTGTCGCGAGTGGTCCCTGCCGACCCGCCGAGAACACCGACGACGAGGGCCGGGTCGTACTGCGCCAGTTCGGAGAGCGCGGACGCGCCGTTGTAGGCGATCTTGAGGAAGATGGGCCGTTCCTCCTGAGTGACGCCGGCCAGCGCGCGCACGATCGAGTCGTTCACGTAGGCGGGCAGCATTGCGGCGTTCACTCCCGTCGGCACCGCCGGGTTGAAGACCTCGAGGAAGTGCCGCACCCCCAGATCGGCCGCCTCGGCGCGGAACTCGCGATAGTCCGTCAGAGTCGCCAGGTCGCGCTCGATGTCGTTGGTGAACGTCATCGAGTAGAGGACGAGGTCGCAGAACCGGCGCACCCGCGGGAGAGAAGCAGTCCGGAACGGACGCGAGGGGAACTGCTGGTACGTCGCTCCCCGGTTCGCCCAGATGTCCGTGGTGTCGTTGGCCCGGACGGCGAGGGTCACCTCGTGGCCGAGACGATCCTCGTCCGCCAGCCGCTCGGCGTTCGATGCGGAGGCGAGCAGGATGTCGATGTCTCCCTGCTCGATCTGATCGACCATGTCCTGGAGGAAGTCCGCTCGCGAGCGGTATCCGACGACGGCACCACCGGCATCCCGTCGAGGACCCGCCGAACATAGGCCGGTGGACATGTCCGCGTCCTTCGCGTCCGCGATGACGAAGTCCCGCGGGGAGTAGCCGCCGGCGAGGATCGCGGTGAGCTTGCGATCCAACGAGCGAGTTCCCTGTGCCTGCATGTGGTTCCTTTCCCGACCCTTCTGGGTCTCCTCAGGAGGTGCTGCCCTGCCCGTAGACGTTCTGGTACCGGTCGTGGAGTGAGTCGATGAGGTGGTCCGCGATGGGGAGCGGGGTCCCGAGCTGCATCGAGATGTGGACGACGCGGGCGACCTCCTCCACCATGGCTGCCGCCTTGACGGCCGCCGTCCCGTCCTTGCCGATGGTGAACGGCCCGTGGTTGGCCATGAGCACCGCCTTGGACCGCGAATCCCGCAGCGTCTCGACGATGCCGCGCCCGATGGAGTCGTCACCGATCACCGCGAATGGCCCGACGGGGACGGGGCCGCCGAACTCGTCGGCCATCATCGTGAGCACGCACGGGATCTCCTCGCCGCGCGCGGCCCAGGCCGTGGCATAGGTCGAATGGGTGTGCACGACACCGCCGACCGTCGGCATGTGCCGGTAGACGTAGGCGTGCGCGGCCGTGTCCGAACTCGGAGATCTGTCGCCCTCGACGAGGTTCCCCTCCAGATCGCAGACGACCATCGATTCCGGGGTCAGCTCGTCGTAGCGGACTCCGGAGGGCTTGATGACGAACAGGTCGGCGCTCGGCCCTTCGGACGCGACTCGCTGAGACACGTTTCCCGCGGTCCAGACCACGAGTTCCCAGCGGATGAGTTCCGCGTGCAGCCGGCAGACGACGTCGCGCGTCGCCCGGATCTCGTCCTGGATCCCCATCCGGTGCCACCTCCCGTGCAGGCGTGGTGTGAGTACGCCTTCAGGAGGCGAACGGCGTCCGCCGACATCGGGCGACGACGACGTCAGAGAATGCTAGCCCCTGGCTCCGACGACCTCGCGGGCTACCGTGAGGTCTTGCCCGTGCCCATCGGAACGACGAGAACGACGAGAACGACGAGAACGACGAGGTTCACCCATGACGACCCACCCCGTCGCGACCGCCATCGACGAAGGGCGGACCACGCTCGGCATCGAGTTGGGCTCGACCACCATCAAGGCGGTGTTGATCGGCCCCGACCGCCGGCCGATCGCCCACGGTTCTCAGTCCTGGGAGAACGAGTTCGTCGACCGCACCTGGACGTACTCACTGGACGCGGTCCGCACCGGGCTGCGGTCGTGTGTCGCCCGGCTCCGCGAGGACGTCCGCGCACGACATGGCGCCACATTGTCGCAGGTGGGAGCGCTCGGCGTCTCCGCGATGATGCACGGATACCTCGCGTTCGACGAGGAGGGCGAACTCCTCACCCCGTTCCGCACGTGGCGCAACACGGCCACCGGCGAGGCTGCGGAGGTGTTGAGCAGGCACCTCGGTCAGAACATCCCCCACCGCTGGAGCGTGGCGCACTACTTCCAGGCGATCCTGAACCAGGAGCCGCATGTCTCCCACGTCCACCGGCTCACGACCTTGGCCGGCTACGTCCATCACGAGCTGACCGGCGAGTGGATCCTCGGCATCGGCGACGCCAGCGGCATGTTCCCGGTCGACGCGGCGACTCTCGACTACGACGAGGGGATGCTGCGCCGCTTCGACCGACTGGCCGCAGAGCACGGGGTGACGACACCGCTGCGGACGCTCCTGCCCGAGGTTCGCGTGGCCGGTGCGACCGCAGGGCACCTCACCCCTGCAGGCGTTAGATTCCTGGACCCCGACGGGCACCTGGAACCGGGCGCGCCCACCTGCCCTCCCGAGGGGGACGCCGGGACGGGCATGGTGGCCACGAACGCGGTGGCACCACGCACCGGCAACGTCAGCGCCGGCACCAGCATCTTCGCCATGGTCGTCCTCGAGGGTCCCTTGTCGGGCCCGCACCCCGAGATCGACCTCGTGACCACGCCTGCCGGCGACCCGGTCGGCATGGTGCACTGCAACAACGGTGCGAGCGAACTCGACGCCTGGGCAGACGTGTTCGGCCAGTTCGCGCATGCTCTCGGCCACGAGGTCGAGGAGTCCACGGTCTTCTCCACCCTGTTCCGCGCATCCCTCGAGGCAGATGCTGATGCGGGCGGCCTGACAGCGTTCAACAACCTGGCCGGTGAGCCGATCACCGGGTTGCCCGAAGGCAGGCCTCTCGTCCTCCGTCGCCCGGGGAGTGAGCTCACTCTCGCCAACTTCATGCGGGCGCAGCTCTTCGGCGCCTTCGCGACACTGCGGTTGGGCATGGACGTCCTGATGAAGGAGGGCGTGCGCATCGACCGGCTCTTCGCCCACGGCGGCCTCTTCGCCACCCCGGGCGTCGCCCAGGGGTACCTCGCCGCCGCACTGGGGACACCGGTCCTCGTGGGCGAGGTCGCGTCGCGAGGCGGTCCCTGGGGAATGGCCCTCCTGGCGGACTTCACGCTCCGCGGCCAGGGCCGCAGCCTGACCGACCACCTGCAGGCCGAGGTGTTCTCGGGCTCCGATCTCCAGCGTGCGGAGCCCGATGCCGAGACGGCGGCGGGTTTCGAGGAGTTCCTGCAGCGTTACCGCGACGCGCTTCCGGTCCAACGTGCCGCCGTCGATCACACCTGAGTCTCACCCCCGCCGCTGACACCGTCCGCACCAGTAGAGGTGGCGTCCGGCGATCTTCTGCGTGCGGATGTGGGAGCCGCAGACCCGGCATTCCTCGCCGGTCCGCTTGTACACGGAGAAGCGTCGTTCGAAGTGGGTGCCGTGTCCGTCGCCGGTGAGGGTGGCCGTGTAGGCGTCGACCTCCTCCGGAGAGCTGCCCAGCCAGGTGAGGGCGTCCTCGACCTGGTCCTCCATCGTGAGGATCTGGCCGAAGGCCACCCCGAGCGGCAGGAGCAGCGCGACGTCGTCCCAGATGCGTTGCCACGTCGCCCGTTTCAGCTCCTTGCCGGGGCGGAACGGGTCGACCCGGTGCCGGAACAGCACCTCACAGCGGTAGACGTTGCCGACCCCCGCGAGCACCGCCTGGTCCATGAGCAGTTCGGCGATGCTCTTGCCGCTGCGTGAGATCCGCTGCCAGGCGCGGTCGGGGTCGGCGTCGTCACGCAGCGGGTCCGGGCCGAGGCGCGCCAGCACCGCGTCGTGCTGCTCGGGGGTGACCAGGGCACACACGTTCGGACCCCGCAGGTCGGCCACGTGCGCGTCGTCGCGGATCCGCAGACGCACCGCGCCGGTCACGGGCACCTCACCCTCGCCGGCGTCGTGCGGGATGACCGAGAACTTGCCGATCAGCCCCAGGTGCACGTGCACGATCCGGTCACCCTTGTGGTGGGTGAACAGGTGCTTGCCCGCCGCCTCGGCCGCGACGAACTCACCGCCGTCGAGGAGCGCCGCGGCCTCCGCGAACCGCCCCTGCGGGCTCGAGACGCTCACCGACGACCCAGCGAACGCTCTGCTCAGGCGCCGCGCCTGGGCATGGATCGTGTGCCCCTCCGGCACGTCAGCCGGCCTTGAGGGTCTCGTCGTCCGCCTCGGACGAATCGGAGGACTTCGCCTTCTTCGCCGTCGTCTTCTTGGCGGTGCTCTTCTTGGCGGCGCTCTTCTTCGCCGGGGTCTTCGCGGCCGTCTTCTTGCCGGTCGACCTCTTCGCGGTGCGCGTGGTCGACGAGGAGTCCTCGTCCTCCTGCGCCTCGCCGGAGTCCTGCTGCTCGCCCGCCTCCTTCGTCGCTGCCGACCCGCCGCCCTTGCGGCCACCCTTGGCGCGTTCGACGGACTTCTGCAGCGCCGCGAGCAGGTCGACGACCTGACCGGCCTCCTCCTCGGCCTCGGGTGCCGCGACGACCTCCTGGCCCTCGATCTTGCGGGCCACGAGCTCCTCGACGGCCTTGGCGTAGTCGTCCTCGAACTCGTTGGGCTCGAAATCGTCGGCGAGGGACTCCACGAGCAGGTGCGCCATCTGCACCTCCTTCTTGCTGGGCTCCGGCACGTCCTCGAGCACGCCGAAGTCCGCCGCCCGGATCTCATCGGGCCACAGCATCGTCTGGCAGACGATGACCTCTTCGTGCACCCGCAGCACCGCCATGGTCATGCGGGTGCGCACCGCCAACGTGGCCACCGCCACCCGGTCGGAGTCCCGAAGCGCCTCGCGCAGCAGGGAGTACGCCTTGGCGCCCGCCGCATCGGGTTCGAGGTAGTAGCTCTTGTCGAGCAGCATCGGATCGATCTGCTCGGCGGGGACGAACTTCTCGACGCTGATCTCCTTGCTGCTCCGGCTCGGCAGCGCGGCGAGTTCGTCGGCGGTCAGCACCACCATCTGCCCGTCGGAGGTCTCATACCCCTTGGTGATCTCCGCGTACGGCACCTCCTCGCCGTCGGCCTCGGCGACCCGCTTGTACCGGATGCGTGAGCCGTCGCTCGCCCGCACCTGACGGAACTGGATGTCGTGGTTCTCCGTCGCCGAGTACAACCGGACCGGCACGGTGACGAGGCCGAACGACACGGCCCCCTTCCAGATCGCACGCATGAGACCTCCCCTGGGGTGGACCTCCACTATCCAGCACGAGCACCCATCCGACCACCTCGTGGAAGCCTCGACCACGCCCCACCCGCTGTGCCGTCGCGTGCCCACAGCCTGTCGTCCTGCCGACCGCGCGTACCTGCGCGACCATGGTCGACATGCGTCCGATGCTCGCCACCCACACCGACTCCGTCCCCACGGGCGACGCCTGGGCGCACGAGGTCAAGTGGGACGGGTGGCGCGTCATCGCCGAGGTCCGAGGTGGCGCGGTGCGCCTGTTCTCCCGCTCGGAGCGCGACGTGACCTCCTCGTTCCCCGAACTGCAGGGCCTGGTGCTGCCCGATCTCGTGCTCGACGGAGAGATCGTCGCGCTCGACGAGGCCGGCATCCCCTCGCTGCACGCCCTGGCCGACCGCATCAGTGGCCCGGCGAAGACGCAGCGTCCTGGACGCGCCGCACCACGGCCGGTCACGGTCATGCTCTTCGACGTCCTCGCCCTGGACGGCCACGAGGTGATCGACCAACCGTGGCACCGGCGTCGCGAACTCCTCGACGCGCTGGCGCCCAGCCTGGAGCACGACAAGTGGCTGGTCCCCGAGGTCTACGCGGACGGGCGGATGCTGCTGGACGTGACCCGCGAGCGGGGCCTCGAGGGCGTCGTCAGCAAGCGGCGGTCCTCGCCCTACCGCCCGGGACAGCGAAGTCCGCACTGGCTCAAGCGTCCTCACCGACGCACGCGCAGCGTCGTCGTGGGCGGGTGGCGCCCGGAGACCGGCAGCCGCGACCGGCTCGGCGCCGTCCTGGTGGGAACCCCCGGCCCCGACGGCAGACTCCGGCTCCTCGGGCGCGTCGGCAGCGGACTCGCGGGCCGCGCCGGTGACGAACTCCTGGCTCACCTCCGCGACCTCGCCTGTCCCGACCGGCCGTTCGACGACGTCCCCCGCATCGACGCCGAACTCGCCACCTGGGTGCGTCCCGAGGTGGTCATCGACGTCGAGAGCCTCGGCCTGGCCGGTCAGGGGCGACTGCGGCAACCGTCCTACCGCGGCCTGCGACCCGATCTGGTGCCCGCCGACACCCTCGCCACCGACATCCCGGAGGAGGATTCCGATGCCTGAGGACCGCAAGCAGGTACGTGTAGAGGTCGATGGGCGCGTCCTGCGGCTGACCAGCCTCGACAAGGTGATGTTCGGGCGGACCGGCACGACCAAGGCCGAGATCCTCTCCTACCTCGCCGCCGTCGCCCCCGCACTGCTGCCCCAGCTCCACGATCGGCCCGTCACGCGGCTGCGCTTTCCGCACGGCGTCTCCGGAGAGTCGTTCTTCGAGAAGAACACGCCCGCGGGTGCGCCGACGTGGGTGCGGCGCGTCACCCTCCTGTCACCCCATTCGCGCCGCGCCGACGAACTCGTGACCTACCCCCTCATCGACGACGTCGCCGGACTCACGTGGCTCGGACAGCTCGGCGCCCTCGAACTGCACGTGCCGCAGTGGCGCGTCGAGGTCGACGACGCCGCATCCGAGGGGGCCGACGTGGACCCCGCGACCGCGGAGGACCGCCGCCTCGACTGCGACCGGCTCGTCGTCGACCTCGACCCGGGGCCGCCGGCGGGCCTGACGGAGTGCGCGCAGGTCGCTCTGCTCGTGCGTGACGTGCTCGCCGACGCGGGCCTGACCCGGCTCGTGCCGGTCACCTCCGGCAGCAAGGGACTCCAGGTCTACGCCGCGCTGCCGAGCCTCACCCCGGCCGACCAGACGCGCGCCATGGCCAAGACCGTCGCCGACCACCTCGCGGAGGAGCGTCCCGACCTCGTGCTGTCGACGATGGCCAAGAACGTGCGTGGCGGAAAGGTCTTCATCGACTGGAGTCAGAACGTCGCGGCCAAGACCACGATCTGCCCCTACTCACTGCGGGGGAAGAAGGACTCGCCGTTCGTCGCCGCGCCACGCACCTGGGAGGAGATCGAGGAGGGGGCCGAGGATCCGGTGGCACTGGAGCAACTCACGCCCACGGAGGTCCTCGACCGCCTGCAGACGGACGGCGACCTCATGGACGCCCTCACCTGAGCGTGATCCAGAAGCCGGAGGTGGCGTCGACACCGACGCCGCCTCCGGTCTCAGCGCGTCACTCGCCGGTCAGTCCTCCCGGACGACCACACCCTGCGCGATGACGACCCGCACCTTCTCCAGCGCCGCGCCGTCCTGCAGCGGATCGGAGTCGACGATGACGGCGTCTGCGAACGCTCCGGGGGTGAGGCGCCCCGCCCGGCTCCATCCGAGCAGACGAGCCGCACGCGTCGTCGCGCTGCGCAGGGCCTCGAGCGGGGACAGACCTGCCTCGTGGAGGAAGCGGGTCTCCTTGCCGATGGGGTCGACGGCCGTGCCGAACGAGTCGGTCCCGGCCACGATCGGCACGCCCCGACGATGCGCCTCGGCGACGGCCTTCACGAGGACGGGGACGTACTCCTCACCGCGCGCCCGCAACACGGGATCCTCCACGTGCCGCATGCCGTCGATCGTCGCGATGGTGGGCGTGAAGTAGGTGCGCCGGCGCGCCATCTCGGCCAGCGTGCGCTCGCCGACGAACACCCCGTGCTCGAGTGACCGGATCCCCGCTCGCACGGCGCCGTCGATGCCCTTCTCGCTGTAGGCGTGGCACAGGACACCTGCCTTGCCCGCCGCCTTCACGACCGCCGACAGTTGCTCACGGTCGTAGACCAGTTCGAGCGGGTCCTGCTCCGGGAGACCGGCGCGCGGGTTGGCCCGGGTCTTGATGACGCGGGCGCCGCGGGAGAGGTTGACCTTGGTCAGGTGCGCGAGGTCGGCGGGGGTCCGCACGCCGTTGCGCAGCGCTGCCAACGGGGCCAGCTCGGGGTCGCCGAGAATGGTGTCGCCGAGATCGGGCGTGACGAACGTGCCTGCCGGGAGCATGCGCGGAACGCGCCCGGGGGCCCACTTCGAGTACTCCGCCAGGGCGACGTCCTGGTAGAAGAGCGACGAACCGCTGCGGGTGCTCGTGGCGCCCGCCCGGAGCACCGTGGCGGCGTCCTCGAGGGTGTTGTTGTGCACGTGCACGTCGATGAGGCCGGGCACGACCCAGCGCCCGTCGGCCCGCAGGACCCGCGCGCCCCGCCCGTGTTCCTTGACCGCGCGACGCGTCGCATCGCGCGAGCCGGAGGCGACCACGCGGCCTCGGGCGAACACGACCACGGCATCCGGCGTGACGTCGCCGGTCTCAGGGTCGACCAGAGCGCCGCCCTCGACGATCAGCACAGGCGGGTGGGGTGCCGACCCGCGATCCTTCCGGGGCTCCCCCGCCGCGGCGGCCGCGGGCGAGGACGCCAGACCGACCCCGGCGATGCCCGCGAGGACGGCAGCTCCCGCCAAGACGTTGCGCCGCGCGACGGCGGGCAGGGAGACGTCGCTGTTCTCGTGATCATGGACGCACATGGGTGACCTCTCGCATCTGGTCGACGGGCGCGACCTGGCGGTCAGCCTGCCCCAGACTCGGAGGCCGGGCAAGACGGACTCAGCGAGAACTCTTGAACCGCAACGCCGCCGGGCACCGACGTCGAAACACGTTCGTGTTCAGCGGACGCGATTGCGAGGGCAGCGTGCGCACGTGTGCGCGCCGGGGAGAGCGAAGATGAAGCAACACGATTCGCGCATTCCCAGACGGCTCGGCTCCTGCAACACCGAGGTCCGTGCCGAGTTGAGCATCGCCGCCCACGTGTCACGCACGAGCCCGTAGCGCTGTTTGCTGCCCATCTTCACACCCGGCTCGTAGGACTCCGCGAACCGGAACGCGTGCTCCTCGTACGCCTTGCGCGCCTGCGCCATCCGGAGCTGAGGATGTGTGGCGCGACGGATGTGTTCGCCACCGAGCGACTCGGCCACGGGATAGAACTCGGCGTCGTCGAGATCGAACCTCAACGCCGCGGGCGAGGCATCAGGAAGCCAGTCGCGCAGCACCGCGGCGAACGCGAGCGGCGTCGCCACCACCTGCAGGTACCACCCCATGACGAACGCGGCGCCCACCTGTGGGGGCGCCGCGTGTCGATACCGGCGTTCCTGGGCCTTGCCGACGCTCTCGCGCCACCATGCCGTCGGGTCCGCTCCGGCTTCCTGCTCGGTGATGATCTGCTCGCACGAATAGGGGAGCGGACTCCCCATCCCTGCGCGACGACATCGACGTACCCGATGTGGGTGGTGATGTCCGCCGCCAGATCGGCCAGCTCCGGGTGCGCGCTCATGAGGCCACCAGGATGTCACCGACTCCGGCTCGTTTCGAGCCGGCGGGGGCTACTTTCCCTGAGCGGTGTCGTACGCCTGCTGCAGCTCGCGCGACACCCGACCGCGGTCGCTGACCTTGAATCCGTTGGCGCGACCCCACTGGCGGATCTCGTTGAGGTCGTCACGACGGGTCGAACCCGCGCGACGGCCGGTGACCTTGCGACCGCCGGCACGACGGGCGTTGGCCACCCATTCGCTCATCGAATCGCGAAGACGCGCGGCGTTCTTCTCGGAAAGGTCGATCTCGTAGGTCACGCCGTCGAGGGCGAAGGTGACGGACTCGGTGGCCTCTCCACCGTCGACATCGTCGACGAGGATGACCTGGACACGCTGGGCCATGGATGTTCTCCAGAGTTGATTGAAGACTGAAGGGACCGAGAGAATATCGAGGAGACATCCACTCGGCTCGCGCCTCACCCTACTTTATCCGGCCTAGTGAGGGAAATAGTCGCAGAGAATGTCTTGCATTCAGCTCCGGGGAGTCGTCGAGCTGCTTTCTGCCACACCGGTGCCGTCGGTCGCATCGGACTTCTCGGGCGCGTCCTGGCGCTGCTGCCATTGCGCATAGGCCAGCCGCTCGCTGCGATCGCTCTCGACGATCGTCTTGATGACCTTGTAGAAGAGGAATCCGACCCCGATGGAGGGGATGATGGCGAGCGCCACCTGCTCCAGATATTCCACGACCACTCCTTCGACGCGCGCGTTCGCTCCACCGTACTCGCCGTCCTCACCTCGGCGCGAGCCGCGGGCCTGCGGCACACCGCACCCGCGACATCGCCGGTGGTCAGGGGCGGCGCGGTCACGTCCGCGTCAACCGCCGCCCCCGTCGTCCTGGGACAACGCGTCGAACAGGCTGTCGTCCCGCAGCTCGATCGGCGTGCCGCTGCGCAACGATCCGGCCACCGCCAGCCGGGCCAGGGCCCGATAGGACGGGCGCGGGTCCGGTTGCGCGCCGGCCAAGGCGGTCAGGTCGCGCGTCAGCCCCTCGGCGTCCCCGGTCTCGGCGAAACCGTGGGGGTGGGCCCGGCGGGTATGCGCGACCTCCGCACTCGCGTGCAGGTATCCACGGAGAAGATCCTCGGCGTCACGAATACCCGCCTCGAGGGCATGACTTCGTCCGGCCTCGAACAACGCGTGGACATGATCGCCGATCAACGAGATGGTGGCCGCGTACACACAACGTGCAGCTTCCTCGACCCACACGGGTTCGGCGCCCATCTCCACCGCCAGTGCCTCGGCAACGGCACGACGATCCGGATGTGCCGTCACCGCCGCGTGAGAAACGCGTAGTCGCGCCAGATCCGAACGTGTCCCGGTGAATCGGGTGGCCGGGTGGATGGCCAGCGGAAGAACATGCCTCGCTTCGGACAACACACGGATACCGAAACCTGGATGTGTATGCACGACGATCTGTCCGGGACGGAAAGCACCGGACACACACAAATGCCCGACCAGAGACTCCAATACGGCCGCCGGTGGAGTGAGGAGCACGAGTTCGCTCCGGTCGAGCACCTCCTCGGGCAGGAGCATCGGCACTCCCGGCAGAAGGGCCCGGGCGCGGTCCCGCGACGCCTCGCTCACCCCCGAGACCGCCACGACCCGGTGACCGGCCTCCGCGAGCGCCGCACCGAGCACGGCCCCCACCCGACCGCACCCGAGCACTCCCACCTTCAGTCGGGCTGGTCGGTCGCTGGCCATACCCACGACGGTAGCTCGGCGGACCTCAGGATGCCGGGGAAGCGCCGCGCGGAGGAAGGCGGCACGCGTTCTGCGCCCACACCCCCGCGATCACGAGTGCCACGGCAGCGGCCACGAGCGCCAGCGCCGCCCCCGCGGCGGCCCGCACCGACGCCGCGTCGAGATCGCCGGCGAGCGTGAGCAGGAAGCCGACGTTCCACCCGGCCAGTGCGGCACCGGTGACCGCGGCGGCCTGCGCCAGCGCGACAGCCACGACGGCCCGGCGGGGTGCGACGCTCCGGGGCGGGTCGGCCGAGGACGCCGCACGCACGGGACGCGCCAGGACGATCACCGCGCCCGCCGCGACGACGACGAGCACCGCGGCGAGCCACGACGGCGACGGCGGGATCCCGGCGCGGGCGTACCAGATCCGCGTGATCAGCCACCCGAACACCGCGCTCAGGACACCGAGTCCGGCGATCGGGACCGGGCCGACGCCGTCACGCACGACCGCTCACCACGAGGGTTGCCAGGTGTTCCGTGTGCGGACCCCCTCCAGGAGCCCGTCGGCGTCGAGCGCCGAGACGAGTTCGGCCACCGGCACGGGCTCATCGGCCACCCGCAGCAGGGCCCGCGGATCCACCTGGGCCCACGGCACGAGCACGAAGGCCCGTTGATGCGCACGCGGGTGCGGCAGCACGAGGTCGGCCGTGTCGCAGACGACGTCGTCACCGGCCCCCGGGTCGCCGTGCTGGACGAGGTCGAGATCGAGCGTGCGCGGACCCCACCGCACCTGCCGGACGCGACCGTGATCGGCCTCCACCTCGTGCAGTCGACCGAGCAGCGTGTGCGGGGACAGGCGCGTGTGACCGACAAGCACCGCGTTGAGGTAGACGGGCTGCTCCGGACCGCCCACCGGGTCGGTCTCGTACAGGTCTGAGACACCGTCGACGCGCATGCCCTCGATGCCGGCCACGGCCCGCACGGCGGCGGCCAGGGTGTGTCCCGGGTCGCCGTCGTTGGCGCCGAGGGCGATGACGACCCGATGGCGCGCCTCGCGTCGGATCTCGACGGCGACGTCGGCGAACCGCAACGGGATCGGGGCGTCGGGCTTGTGCACGACGACCTCGACCGCCTCGATCGGAGGCCGGCGCAGGAGGGTGCGCGCGATGCGGTCGGCCAGCGTCTCCACGAGGTCGACGTGGGGGCCTTCGACGACCTCGACGACGTCCTGGGCCACCTCGGCGTAGCTCACGGTGTCCGCCAGATCGTCGCTCGCCCCGGCCGCGGACAGGTCGACCTCGAGGGTGACGTCGACGACGAACCTCTGGGCCCGCAGGTGTTCCTCGGGGAGCACGCCGTGCGTGCCGTCGGCCTCGAGGCCGGTGAGTCGGATCCGGTCGGTCACGACGCGCCGCCCGAGACCTCGCCCCAGGCGCTGACGGCCTCGTGCACCTGCAGGGCGGCCAGGGTCGAGGGCACGTCGTGCACGCGCACCGCCCACACCCCCGCCTGCGCGCACAGCAGGCTCGTCGCGGCGGTGGCGGCATCCCTGCGGGCCGGCGGCACCGGCGCCTCCGCCCCACCGAGCCGGCCGAGGAAGGTCTTGCGGGACGCCCCGACCAGCACCCGGTAGCCGAGCTCTGTGAACTCCCGCATCCGGGCCATGAGCTGCCAGTTGTGCTCGGCGGTCTTGGCGAACCCCAACCCGGGGTCGATGACGATCCGGTCCGCGCCGACCCCGGCCGCCTCGGCTGCCTCCACCCGCGCGAGGAGTTCGCCGCGCACCTCGGCGACGACGTCGTCGTACACGGCGCGCTGCTGCATCGAGTCACCGTGGCCGCGCCAGTGCATGGTCACGTAGGTCGCTCCGGTGCTCGCGACCAGCGGCAGCATCCCCGGGTCGGCCAGACCGCCGCTGACGTCATTGACGATGTCGGCCCCCGCGTCGAGCGCCGCAGCGGCGACCGACGCACGCATCGTGTCGATCGAGACCCGCAGCCGGGTGCGGGCCAGGGCGGCGACGACCGGCAGGATCCGGTCGAGCTCCTCCTGCTCGCTCGGGCGCCGAGCACCGGGACGGGTCGACTCGCCCCCGACGTCGACGATGTCGGCGCCGGCGACCGCCAGCTCCCGACCGTGTTCCACCGCCGCCTCGTGATCGAACCAGCGCCCCCCGTCGCTGAAGGAGTCGGGCGTGACGTTGACGATGCCCATCACGAGCGGACGGCTCATCGAGCCCCCCGAGGATCAGGCTCATCGCCTCCGCGCGAGTCGCGGGAGAACGCAACTGCCCCCGCACAGCCGACGTCGTCGTGCGCGCCCCGGGTTTGCGGACCCCGCGCATCGACATGCACAGATGCTCGCAGTCGACGACGACGATCACCCCGCGCGGCTCGAGGTGCTCCACGAGGGCGTCGGCGATCTGGGAGGTGAGACGCTCCTGGATCTGGGGCCTCTTGGCGTACACGTCGACCAGCCGCGCGATCTTCGACAGCCCGGTGACACGCCCCGACTTGGAGGGGATGTAGCCCACGTGCGCCACGCCGTGGAACGGCACGAGGTGGTGCTCGCAGGTGCTGTACAGCTCGATGTCGCGCACGAGCACCATCTCGTCGTGGTCGACCTCGAAGGTCGTGGCCAGCAGCTCGGCCGGGTCCATCCGCAGACCGGCGAAGAGCTCGGCGTAGGAACGGGCCACCCGCCCCGGGGTCTCGCGCAGCCCCTCGCGGTCGGGGTCCTCACCGATGGCGAGCAGGAGTTCGCGGACCGCGCGCTCGGCCCGCTCGATGTCAACGACTGGGGGATCGACATGGCCACCGCCGGGTATCTGGATGATCTGTGTGGGAGGAGATTCGTCCTCGGGATCGTCGGGGGGATCAGCGGGGCGCCCCTGCGCGAGTCGGCGACGCTCGGACTCGGTGAGCACCGGCGGACGTTCGCTCACCGACCGCCGCTCGCTGCTCAGCCACACGATGCGTCGGGGCTGCTTGGCGACGTCGGCGAACAACTCCGCCAGCCGCGCCGTGCCGATCGACTCGGTCTCGAGGAGTTCGAGGACCAGGCGGTCGAGGACGTCCCGGTTCTCCGAGATCACCTGCCAGGCCTCGTCGTGGGCCGCCTCGACGAGCCGCCGGATCTCCTCGTCGACGACGCCCGCCAGGTGCTCGGAGTAGTCGCGCTGGTGCCCCATGTCGCGGCCGAGGAAGACCTCACCGGAGTCCTGACCGAGCTTGACGGCGCCGACGCGCTCGCTCATGCCGAACTGCGTGATCATCTTGCGTGCCAGGGCCGTGGCCTTGTCGATGTCGTCGGCCGCGCCGGAGGTCGGGTCGTGGAACACCATCTCCTCGGCCACCCGCCCGCCGAGGAGGTAGGCCAGCCGGTCGAGCATCTCGTTGCGGCTGGAGGAGTACTTGTCGTCGACGGGCAGCACCATCGTGTAGCCGAGCGCGCGCCCCCGCGGCAGGATCGTCACCTTGGTGACGGGGTCGGTGTGGTGCAGCGCGGCGGCCACGAGCGCGTGCCCGCCCTCGTGGTAGGCGGTCCGCTTCTTCTCCTCCAGGCTCATGATGCGCGTGCGCTTCTGCGGCCCGGCGACGACGCGGTCGATGGCCTCGTCCAACGCGTCGTCGTCGATGGCGCGGGCACCGGTGCGCGCGGTGAGCAGCGCCGCCTCGTTGAGCACGTTGGCCAGGTCGGCGCCGGTGAACCCGGGGTGCGCCGCGCCACGGCCTGCAGATCGACGCCGTCGGCCAGCGGCTTGTCGGTGCCGTGCACCTCGAGGATGGCGCGACGCCCGGCGAGGTCGGGGGCTTCGACGGCGATCTGGCGGTCGAAGCGGCCGGGGCGGAGCAGGGCCGGGTCGAGGATGTCGGGGCGGTTGGTGGCGGCGATGAGGATGACGTTGGCGTTGACGTCGAATCCGTCCATCTCGACGAGCAACTGGTTGAGGGTCTGCTCGCGCTCGTCGTGCCCGCCGCCCAGGCCGGCGCCGCGGTGGCGACCGACCGCGTCGATCTCGTCGACGAAGACGATGGCCGGGGCGTTCTGCTTGGCCTGCTCGAAGAGGTCACGCACACGGCTCGCTCCGACACCGACGAACATCTCGACGAAGTCCGAGCCGGAGATCGAGTAGAACGGCACCCCCGCCTCGCCCGCGACCGCCCGCGCCAGCAGCGTCTTGCCCGTGCCCGGCGGGCCGTACAGCAGGACGCCCTTGGGGATCTTGGCGCCGACGGCGGCGAACTTGGCGGGCTCGGCGAGGAACTCCTTGATCTCCTGCAGCTCTTCGACGGCCTCCTGGGCGCCCGCCACGTCGGCGAAGGTGACCGTGGGGTTGTCCTTGCTCGCGAGTTTGGCCCGTGACTTGCCGAACTGCATGACCTTGCCGCCGCCCTGCATGCGGCTGAGGACGAACCAGAAGACGAGCAACAGCACGAGCAGCGGCAGCACGTTGAGCAGGAGGAGCCCGAACCAGCTCGACTGCGGCGGGTGGTCGTCGTACCCCTGGGACGGACGCGCCTCGCGGACCTGGTCGAGCAGGGCGTCGGCACGCTGCTCGACGTACATCGTGTAGACCTCTTTGGTGACCCGGCCGGTGCCCACGTCGGTGGGTTCGGTGAGGCTCAGGTCGAGGCGGTCGCCGTCGCGGAAGACGGCCTTCTGGACGTGGCCGTCGGCGATGAGCTGCTCGGCGCGGGCGGTGTCGATGCGCTGGGCCGACCCGCCGGTGCCGAGGTTGAGCGCGACGAGACCGATGAGGAACACGAGCAGAACCCAGAGCAAGGGGTTCTTGACGATGCGCTTGGCGTCCATGGTTCTCGGGGCGACCCCGCTCCTCCTGGTCTGTCCCCGGACGGTCCCGGGTGCGTGCCTGGCCGCCTGGTCGGCCGTTCGTTCGACGGTACACCGGGGCACCCACAACCCTCCGATGCGGCGGGGCCGCGCCCGGGGGCGGAGTGCGCCTCAGGCGTAGACGTGCGGGGCGAGCAGGCCGATGCAGCGCAGGTTGCGGTACTTCTCCGCGTAGTCCAGGCCGTAGCCGACGACGAAGTCGTTGGGGATGTCGAAGCCCACGTACCGCACGCCGACGTCGACCTTGACCGCGTCGGGCTTGCGCAGCAGCGTGCAGATCTCGACGGACGCGGCGTTGCGGGAGGCGAGGTTGGACTTGATCCAGCTCAGCGTGAGACCGGAGTCGATGATGTCCTCGATGATGAGGACGTGCTTGCCGGTGATGTCGGTGTCGAGGTCCTTGAGGATGCGCACGACTCCCGAGCTCTTGGTGCCGGACCCGTAGGAGGAGATGGCCATCCAGTCCATGGGGGCGGTCCCGGGCAGCGCCCGCATGAGGTCGGACACGACGATGACGGCACCCTTGAGGACGCCGACGAGCAGCAGGTCCTTGCCCTCGTAGTCGCGCCAGATGTCGGCGGCGAGCTCGTCGAGTCGCGCCAGGATCTCTTCCTCGGAGATGAGTACCCGCTCGAGGTCGCCCTCCATGTGCTCGGCGTCCACGTGTCCTCCTGCTGCGTCTGTGCTGATCCCGACGCGGCGAGGCTATCCGACGCCACCGGCCGATGGGCGTTCAGTCCCGGGATCGGGTGTCCGCGCCCGTCTCGACGGCGATCCGTGGGGGTCGGCGAGCCGGCGGGCGCGCAGGCCACCGGGGAGGTCGACCGGCCCCTGCCCGTGCCACCGGGCGGCGAGGTCGTCCACGGCCCGCAGGTGGGTCGAGGACAGCGCGCCGCCCGCGACCCCGGCCTCGGTGATCAGGATTCGCCACAGCCGACGGCGCACGGCCACGGGACGGTCGACGACGGCGGCCACGGCCCAGGGCGACTCCCCCAGTTCCGCGCGCACCCCGGCGGCGATCTCGTCCAGGGCGTCGGCGTCGTCGCGCAGCAGGTCGGCGCTGCGGGCCAGGGCCGCGGCCACCCCGGGGAGCTCCCGCTCGACGGCGGTGAGGAGCCGTCTCGCGCGGACGCGCAGGTAGCGCGGGTCGTCGTTGTGGGGGTCGTCCCACACCTCGATCCCCTGGGCGGCGCACGCGCTGCGTGTGGTCTCGCGCGTCACGCGCAGGAAGGGTCGCCGCACACCGTCCCGTTCGACGGCCATCCCCGCCAGCGACCGCGCGCCTGAGCCCCGCGCCAGCCCCAACAGCACCTGTTCGGCCTGGTCGTCCCGGGTGTGACCCAGGAGCACGGCATCCGCGCAGTGGCGGAGGCGGGCCTCATCCAACGCGGCGTAGCGCGCGTCCCGGGCGCGCGCCTCCGGCCCTCCGGCCCCCGCCCGGTCGACCGTGACGCGCACGACCTCCGCATCCAGCCCGAGACGCCGGCAGCGAGCCGCGGCGAGGTCGGCGACCCGCGCGGATTCCGGCTGCAGACCGTGATCGACGATGACCGCACGCGCCTCGACGGGCAGGCCTGCAGGCCGCGCCGCGTCGCACTCGAACGCGATCGCCGCCGCGAGCGCGAGGGAGTCCGCTCCCCGCTGACGGCGGCGATCACCCGGGTGTCGGTGTCGCGCAGGACCGCTCGCACCGCGAGCCGGGTCCGGGCGACGGCCGGGTGCGGGCCGGGCACGTCAGCCGTGGACCCGCGTGATCCACCGGCGGGGTTCGGCGATCTCCTCGGGCGTCGGCAGGGTCTCCGGCGAGGTCCAGACGGCGTTGAAGTCGTCGACACCGACCACGTCGATGACGCCGCGCACGAACGCCGCGCCCTCCCGGTACTGCCGCATCTTGGCCTCGAGACCGAGCACGCGACGCAGCAGGATGTCGGCGGGTCCCAGGCCGTCGCGGCGCTTCTCGAACTTGACCCGGATCTCCTCCACGCTGGGGACGACCTTGGGTCCGACGTCGTCCATGACCACGTCGGCGTGCCCCTCGAGCAGCGACATCACCGCGGTCACCTCCTCCAACCGGCGGCGCTGTTCGGGGGTGGTGACCAGGCTGACGACCCCGCCACCGCCCTCACGGAACGCGCCGGGGAGGCCGTCGACGAGCATCTTCAGCCGCTCGCCCAGGGTCTCCACGTCGGGGGCCAGGTCGTCGATCAGGGCGCGGGAGCGGTCGATCATGTGCTGACGCAGCCAGGGGTTGGCCGTGAACTGCACGCGGTGGGTCTCCTCGTGCAGGCACACCCAGAGCCGGAAGTCGCTCGGGTTCACGCCCATCGCGCGCTCGGTCTCGACGATGTTGGGAGCCACGAGCAGCAGCCGCGCGTCGGCGCCCGTGCCGGAGTAGGCGATGTCGTACTGCCCGAGGACCTTGGCGGACAGGAACGACAACAGCGACCCGACCTCGACCCCCGTGAGCACGCCGCCGACCTTGCGGACCGGCGCGATCATCGGCGGGCCCTCCTTGCGGTCGACGAGCTTGGCGACGACCGGGTCCATCAACCCGGCGAACGAGCCGATGTTGATGTCGGACCAGGTGGGACGGTCCACGACCATCGCCGGCGGGAGGTCGGGCGGCGTCGTCAGGCGGGCCGTCTCGGCGACGGGGCCGTGCGCACGCTCCGAGGCGGCGCGGAGTTCGGTGACGGCCTGCTCGGCCTCCGCAGCGCTGACCTTGGGCCCCGACGGCGTGAGGCGCCGGCTGGTGGCTCTGGCGAGTTCCCAGTCGACGAACGACCTGCGCGGCTCGATCCGGTTGTCGGTCATCGGCGGACCCTTCCCATCGTCATCGGCAGCCGCAGGCGGCGAGCGTCGCGACCAGGCGGTCCAACGCCGCGCGCGCCTCGGGCGTTCCCCCGGCGCGGTCGACGAGCACCGCGTACACGAGCAGCCTGCCGTCTGCGTCGACCACCGTGCCACCCAGGGCGTGCACCCCGGTGAGCGTCCCGGTCTTCGCGCGGGCGATTCCGGCCGCGGATCTCGCTCTCTCGCCGTGGAACCGGTCGTGCAGGGTTCCCGAGAGACCGGCGACGGGCAACCGGGCCACGACCTCGGCGAACTCCGGTGAGGCCCCCGTGCTCGCGAGGACGAGGACGTCGGCGACCACGGAGGCGGGGACCCGGGTCGCGCGGGAGAGCCCGCTGGTGTCGACGAGGGCGACACGGCCGGTGGGGATCTGCTGCTCGGTGAGCCGGTCGCGGACCCAGGAGGCCACGGACGGGAACGAGAGGTCACCCAGCCCGGCCTCGGACGCTCCGCTGCGCGCGAGGGATTCGGTGAGCGCGTTGTCGGATTCGTCCAACGCCAGGGCCAGGACCTCCCGGCGAGGAGCGGAGTGGACGACGCCGAGCTCGGTCGCGCCCCGCGGCGCGGTGACCCGGTCCGGCCGGCCGGCCACGTCGATCCCCGCCTCGACGAGGGCGACCGCGAACCGCGAGGTGGCGGTGAGTGCCGGGTCGGTCGGGGCCGGGCGCCCGGGCAGGGGCCGGGTGTCGTCCATTCCCAGCATCGCGACCGGGCCGGTGAGCCCGAGCGCGACGTCCTCCTGCGCCCACGCGGGTGCGAGCGCCGGACCGCGGGCGTAGGAGTCGTCGAGGTGGACCTTCACGGTCGTCGTCCCCGACCGCCGCAGCGCTGCTGCGGTCTGCCGCGCGAGGTCGGTGAGTCCCGCACGACCGGCGACCGCGTCCGGCGTTCCCGTCCCCGGGGCCAGCAGCGTGTCTCCCCCGGCGACGAGGACGACGTCGGAGGGTGTGGCACCGGTTACGACACGGGTGTCGAAGGTGCGCTCGCCCGGGGCCGCGTGGCTGAGGGCGGCGGCCGTGAGGAGCTTGGTGGTGGAGGCCGGGGTGCGCGCCCGGCCGGGATCGTGGGACCAGAGGCGTTCGCCGGTGAGCCCGTCACGCACGTCGAGGCCGACCGAGGGGCCGAGCGCCGGGTCTTTCACGGCCGGCGTCAGCGCCGCGGCCAGCCCCGCCTGCGTCGGCGGCGGAACGGTCGTGGCGAGGGCCTGCATCGGCGGCGCGGGGCTCGCGGCGGTGGGGGCGATCGCTCCGTCCTCGTCCGGGTCGGGGCGAGGCGGCGGGTCGATCTCGCGCGTGTCGCGGGTGAGCACGCCGGGGACGACGTCGAAGACATCGAGAGTCACGTAGCCGGCGCCCACGACCATCGCGGTCGCGAGAGCGATCGCCCCACGTGTGCGTCTGGTCATGGTGTTCGTGATTCCCCCGCGATCGGGACGCGCCAGGCGCGCCGCGCATGACATGCTGTCCGCTGAGAATACGTCGCCACCTCAGGAGGGTTTCCCAGATGACCGGCCACGAGGCTGCCTCGCCCAAGTTCTTCGACGTCACCGTCGAGATCCCCAAGGGCCAGCGGAACAAGTACGAGGTGGATCACGAGACGGGCCGTATCCGTCTCGACCGCATGCTCTTCACCTCCACCCAGTACCCGAGCGACTACGGCTACATCGAGGACACCCTCGGCGAGGACGGCGACCCCCTCGACGCCCTGGTCCTGCTCGACTCCCCCACGTTCCCGGGTGTGCTCATCGAGTGCCGCGCCATCGGCATGTTCCACATGCGTGACGAGGCCGGTGGCGACGACAAGATCCTCTGCGTGCCCGCCAAGGACCCGCGCATCGTCCACATCCAGACCCTCGAGGACGTCAGCGAATTCGACCGTCTGGAGATCCAGCACTTCTTCGAGACGTACAAGGACCTCGAGCCCGGCAAGTCCGTGGTCGGCGCCCACTGGGCCGGCAAGGAGACCGCCGAGCGCATCATCGACGAGGCCGTCCAGCGCGCGAAGGACAACAACGTCACCACGAGCCGCTGGCCCAGCCCCCACGCCCACTGAGATCCACCTCGAACGCCACGAGAGGGCGAGACGAGTAGCCCGCGCTACCGTCTCGCCCTCTCCTGGCGTCTCAGTCGGTTCGGGTCTCGGTGGCGATCCACTCGAGGTAGTCGGGTAGGCCTCCGACCAGCGGCAACGCCATGACGCAGGGCACGTCGTAGGAGTGCAGCTCGGTGACGCGGGTGGCGATGTCGGCGACGAGGTCGGCGCGGGTGTGCAGCGCCAGGCGCGCCTCGGGGGCGTCCTCGATCTGCCCCTGCCAGCGATAGACCGAGCGGATCTCGGGGAGGATGTGGGCGCACGCGGCCCACCGCTCCTCGACGAGAACCCGGGCGAGGTCGGCCGCCCACTCCGCATCCGGTCCGGTGATGACGACTTCGACGCAATCGGCCACGGCGGGCTCCTGGGGGGTTCGTGTTCGAGGTGTCCCAGGTCAGCCTGTCAGAGATCGGGCGAGGTGACACCCCGACGGAGGGAACGCCACCCGGTGGATCATCGGCACCCGTCGCCGACGACGTCGGCCAGCCGGTGTTCGAACGCCGAGGTCCACTGTGCGGTGTGGGGTTCGGCGCCTCCATGCCTGACACGGACTGCCACCGGCACGCGACGCTCCACGCAGAGTAGGCGTAGTTCGACCCCGTGAGCGCCCTGAACCGGACGGCACTCACGGCGCAGGCCGAGGCCCCCAGCTGTCCTGGCCCGGATCGGCAGCCTCAGGCGACCTTCGACGCATACCTCTGGCGGGCTGCCTCGCCGCTCGTGCCGACGAACGTCCCGATGGCGGACCACGACATACCGGACTCCCGCGCCCGTCGGACCGCAGCGATGAGGTGGCGCTCTGCCTGGGAGCGCTCGGCGATCGCGGAGCGAAGCAGCATCACGGCACCGACGTCGAGCTCGTCGGCGTCGCTCGGCTCGTACTCCTCGAAGCGGGCCGCCAACTCGTCGGCGTGAGCGAGGATCTCTTCGACTGTGCGGGGCATGGTCATCACCTGAGGAACTTCTCTCGAGCACGCATCGCGTGGACGATGACGTGCGCCTGCTCTCCTTCGACGTATCCGACTTCCACGAAGATTGCGGTCCGGTCCGGACCGACGATCATCGTGAAGTTGTCGCCCAGGTCCCAGACCCGAACAGGGTTGCGATACGCATGCAAGATGTCCCTCTCCGCTACTCCATGCTTCAGCGCACTCGGCGCGACGACCGGCTCATCCAGCATCGATCAAAGTTAACTTGCAATGCGCTGGCCGGTCAATGACATGCCCCGGGGCCGACGCAGAAGACGGGCTCGGCGAGCACCGGCACTGTCCTCTAGCGTCTCGTGCATGCGGCGTATCGGGTTGCTCGGTGGCATGAGCTGGCAGTCGACGATGGAGTACTACCGGCTCATCAACGAGGCGACGGCGAGTCGGCTCGGGGGTTGCATTCCGCCGACATCGTCATGGTGTCGGTCGACTTCGCCCAGATCGAGGCGCTGCAGGCGAGCGGACGCTGGGACGAGGCGGGACGCCGCCTGGCGCAGGAGGCGCGGGCCCTCGAACGTGCGGGCGCGGACCTGATCGTGTTGTGCACGAACACCATGCACAAGGTCGCCTCGGACATCGAGTCCGCCGTGTCGGTGCCGCTCCTACATCTGGCCGACGCGACCGCGCGGAAGGTCTCCGACGCCGGGTCGAGGACCATCGGGCTGCTCGGCACCGCCTTCACGATGGAGCAGGACTTCTACCGGCAGCGTCTCGAGCGTCACGGCCTCGAGGTTCTCGTCCCCGAACCCGCCGGGCGCGCCGACGTCCACCGCGTCATCTACGACGAACTGTGCCACGGCGTCATCCGCGAGGAGTCTCGTACCCGATACCTCGAGGTCGTCGCGGACCTCATCCAGGCGGGCGCCCAAGGGATCATCCTCGGCTGCACCGAGATCGAACTGCTCCTCGACCCGGACCACACCCCAGAGGTCGACGTTCCCCTGTTCCCCACCTCACGGATCCACGCACTCGCCGCCGTCGACGCAGCCCTCGCCGGATCCGCCTGATTCGGACAGAATCCACAGCATCCTCGGCACATCAGGGACCCGAAGCCCGAGGGTCGATCAGTGCCGCGTGGAGCCCGAGCCGCCTCCCGCCGGCTCGGCAGAGCGGTGCGGCGCTCGCCCTGCCACGAGCCCCCTCAGCCACAGCACCTCGGACGTAGCGCAGTTTCGACGGTGTGACCGGAGCGCCTTTCGGGGCGACAACCGGTTGACCTGCAGCGATACCAGATGTCGACGACGGTCGGGTGCCGCGAGTACGTCGATACTTGCGTTACCTCTCGGGCAAGGCCGGGTTCCGCGTGCCCCCAGGGCCACCACATCCACGCGCAGGGCCACGGCGAGGATGATCGACTCGAACAGAAAGCCCCCGGTCGGTGACCGGGGGCCTGCTCTGAGCCGCTTGTCGAAATCGAACCGACGACCCATTCATTACGAGGGTTGTCGGAAGCAATCTGCACCCACCACAGTCCGCCTCCCCCGTAGCAGCCGTACGAACATGGCGCCGCGGCCAGCGACCGGTCTGGCAACCTGGTCGCCAAGGCGATGACGCGGTGTTCCGAGTTCCCCGGGTGGGCGTCTCGCGCGCGGCCGTGGCCTCCAGCACCGCCGTGAGCGCGCTGGCGTGCACACCTGCCCTCCCCTGGGGGCCCTCGTCGATTGCCACGGTGAGCTCAGGGGGCCAACACGAGTCGATACGTCAGACGAGGAGATCGTCGCCCCATGGCCAGCTCATGCAGAAGGCGATCCAACAGGGCCAAGATGACGGGTCGATAACGGTCTGAATGCGAATTGGTGGCACCCCTACCCACACTGTGTCGAGATACCCCTATAATTGGGGATGAGCCCAGTCACCGCTTGTGCGCGAAGGCATCTCTATGATTGCCACTAGGGTCCGCCTGCTCGGTCGAAGCCTGACGGTGGTCGGCGCATTGGCCCTTGCAAGCTGCACGCAATCGAACCCTTCTCTCGAACCGGCTCGTTCGACGATTCCACCCGTCGGCCAAGCGGGCCCCATCGAGCCGCCACCGCCCACACTCCCCACGGACCTCCCGAGCGACGTGTCCCCGCGGGTGGCGATGGCGGCTCATTTCGCCTACTGGGCCGTTCTCGGGGTACAGGAGGCCGCCTGCCCTGACGAGGCAAATTCGTGCATCGAGACGTTCCAGTCGTTAGCTCTCACGGAGAGAGTGACCCCACCCCGTGAGCTTGTTGCAGTGGACGGGATTCAAACCGACGCGAATGGCACGCGAACAACATTCACGATCACATCAGGCAACCCTAAACAACAGCTGCTCGTCGTGGGCGTAGATTCCACGAACACCGTCACTTCTGCACACCTCACAGAGAGACCGTCATGAGACGAATTCGCCCGATCGTCATCGCCGCCTCGGCATTGATTCTCGCCATGCCCCCGGCAATTGTTTACGCATCAACAAGCGACCCTACGAATGATCCGCCCGCCGACGAAATCATCGCAGATGATTTGCAGAAAACTATGGAGGACATTACTCCAGGAAGCGAGAAGGAAGTTGCCGCAGTTCCGCGGCAGAGCGCCGAACTGACACAATCCTACGGTATCGTTACGGGACGGGCGGACGGCTTCCGCACAGGTGACGCGTTCGTCTCTGTAGTTCAGACGGACCCTGCACGGAACCGGCTCATCGTGGGAATCGACGGGGCAGGCAAGGAGGCCGCGCAGGTCGCGAAAGCCGTTCGCCAATCCCTCAAGGAGGCCAGGCTGAATGGCAGAGTCAAGTTGAAGTTCTCTAAGGGGGCCGCTGCCGCAGCGGACTCTGCGGCCACCGAGTCATCATCGCCCCTTCTTCGGGGGGATCCACTCTGAGCACGTGCACGGCCGGTGGATTCAGAAGGCGATGGGGCACGAGTCGATCACGACGACCCCACGCACCTACGCCCACCTGTACGACGACGAGCTCGACACCGTCGCCGCCCTGGATCGCATCGGCGGACAGGCATGACAACCATGGCCGTCGCGGTCGGGGAATCCTCGGCACAGCCGACCTCCATCCTCGGTACCCGGCCCGGACGAAGATGGAGGGACAGTCCGCACACATACGGCCAGGATGCGTCCACCAAGCCAATGTCGGCCTCCCGCAGCGGCTTGGGGTCGGGGCTAGCTGCAACCTCCCCTGCACACCGCGACAACCTCCTGAGCAGCAGAAACGCCCCCGACCGGAGATCGGAGGCGTCATCTGAGCCGCTTGTCGGAATCGAACCGACGACCTATTCATTACGAGTGAATCGCTCTGGCCGACTGAGCTAAAGCGGCGTCGCCCCGCGCAGCGGGACTCACCGAGGATAGCAAAGCCCCTGCGCCTGCCAAAAACCCGCGCCCACCTGCGGCGGTACGCGCATCGATCCCACCTGTCGCGCCCACCGGCGACGGGGGTGTCAGCGGCGCCTCAGCACGAGAGTCCGTCCTTGGGCGCCTCGCCCTTGGAGAAGAAGGTGTCGACGGCCTTGTCGACGCAGTCGTTGCTGCGCATGTAGGCGGTGTGTCCGTCGCCGTCGAAGGTGATGAGGCGTCCGTCCTCCAACTGACCGGCGAGCTTCTGCGCCCACTCGTACGGCGTCGCCGGGTCGCGGGTCGTGCCGATGACGACGATCGGTCCACTGCCCGGAGCCTGGATCTCGGCCGGTTTGCTGTCGGACCTGACCGGCCACTCCTCGCACGTCACACCGGACTGGGCCATCGACTCACCCCACGTGGGCGAGGCCTTCTCGAACTTCTCCAGCCGCGCCTTCAGCTCGGCCTCGCTCGGCTTCTCGGCCGGCCGATCCAGGCAGTTGACCGCCGAGATCACCTGCATGATGTTGCCGTGATAGTTGCCCGACTCGTCGCGGTCGGCGTACTCGCGGGCCAGCTGGAACAACTGCGACCCGTCACCCTTCTGCGCCGCCCGTACCGCGTCGGTGAGTCCGTCCCAAGAGCTCTGGTCGTACATGGCCCGCGCGAATCCGGTGCCCGCCCACCCCTCGGTGAGTTCGGTGACGCGGGCGTCGTCGGTCACCGGCAGCGGCTTCTTGTCGATGCTCTCGAGCAGATCCCGCATCTGCTGCATGCCCTTGTCGACGTCCTTGCCCAGCGGGCAGTCCCCTCGGACACGCACGCCTGCACGTAGGCCCGCGTCGCGGTCTCGAACCCGACGGCCTGACCCAGGTTGAGTTCGTCGTTGGACAGCTCCGGCGCGATCGCCCCGTCGAGCACCAACCGCCCCGCACGCTGCGGGAACAGCTCGGCGTACGTGGCGCCGAGGAACGTGCCGTAGGACTTGCCGAGGTAGGTCAGCTTCTCCTCGCCGAGCGCCCCCCGCATGACGTCCATGTCCTTGGCCGCCTCGACCGTCGACAGGTGCGGCAACAGATCGGGGTGCTTCTGCTGGCAGGCCTGGCCGAACTCCCGCGCGACCGTGCGGGCCTTGTCGGCCTCCTGCTGATCGTCCGGCGTGGGATCGAGGGAGAGCATCTCGTCCATCCGCTCCTCCCCGAAGCACTCGATCGGGTTCGACTCCCCCACCCCACGCGGGTCGAGACCGATGACGTCGAAGCTCCGGCGGATGGACGGGGAGACCACCAGGTCGGCCGCCCGGGCGTACTCCACGGCGGAACCACCGGGGCCACCGGGGTTGACCAGCAAGGATCCCTGCGACTTGCCCGTCGCCGCCACCTTGAGTGCCCGCAACTTGATGGTCTCGCCGTCGGGCTCGTCGTAGTCCACCGGCACCTCGACCCAGGCACACTCGGCCTTCGCCTCACCGGCGGGGCCACAGCCCTCCCAGCTCAACTTCTGGGAGTAGAACTTCGACAGAGCCTCCTGCCCGGCGGGTGGTGCCGTGGCCGGCGCAGTTCCGCTCGCGCCACCCTCGGCGGGCGCCTGCACGGAGCAGCCCCCGACGACGATCATCGTCGCCAACGTCATCGCGACGGCCGTGCGGGAACGACGCCTCCCAGCCTGGACACGACCCACATCGATCCCTTCCTGTGTGACTCCATGCAGTGCGCGCACGCGATGCGGCGCCTCGGCACTCACCGTACCTGCGCGACCGGGCGGTCGCTCCCGGCGCGCGCGCCCGTATTCAGGACGAGACTCAGCGACGCTGCAGCCGTAGCGACACCGCCATCGCCTCCAGCGCCAGCAGGAGTGGGACGTTGGCCTCGATGCGGGTGCGCGCCGTGCCGATCGCCGTCATCGCGGCCAGGAGGTCGTCGGCGCTCATGGCTCGGGCGAGCGCGTCGACCTCGGCGCGGGCGTCCTCGTTGACGAGCTCGACGCGGGCGCCGAACCGCACCACGAGCGCGTCTCGGTAGACCGACAGCAGGTCGATGAGGGCGCGGTCGACCACGTCGCGGGCGAACCGGGTGGCCCGCGTCTTCTGCTCCTTCTCCAACGTGGCGATCTGCGCGCGCACGTGCGGCGGCTGGGTGCGCGCGCCCGCGTCGGCGCCGAGGGTCTCCAGCAGCCGGGCCCGCTCGGCGGCGTCCCGTTCGCTGGAGGAGGCGCCGGACTCCTCGGTCGCGATCGCCGCGAGATCGGCGGCGGCTCCGATGGCGTCGGGCACCGAACGGATGCGGCCGGTCATCTGCACGACCTCGCGACGCCTACGCCGGGCGTCGTCGTCGCGCGCGAGTCGCCGGGCGAGGCCGATGTGGCTCTGCGCGGCACGGGCGGCGTACATCGCCATCGCCGGGTCGACGCCGTCGCGCCGCACGAGGAGGTCGGCGACGGCCTTGGCAGGCGGAGTACGCAGGCGCACGTGGCGGCTGCGGCTGCGGATGGTGACGATGACGTCCTCGTGGGAGGGCGCGCACAGCACCCACACGGTGCGCTCGGAGGGCTCTTCGAGGGCCTTGAGCAGCGCGTCCGCGGCGCGCTCGGTGAGCCGGTCGGCGTCTTCGACGATGACGACGCGGTACCGCCCGACCGAGGGGCGGTGTGCCGCCTCGACGACCAACTCGCGGGCGTCCTCGACGCGGATCGAGAGACCCTCGGTGGCGACGACCGTGACGTCGGCGTGGGTGCCGTCCAGGCTCGTCGTGCACTCACGGCACGTGCCGCAGCCGTGATCGGGGCAGTTGAGGGCCGCGGCGAACGCCCGCGCCGCCGTCGACCGGCCCGAGCCGGGCGGCCCGGTGAGCAACCAGGCGTGCGTCATCGAGGCGGGGTCGCGGACCGCGCGGTCGAGAGTGGTGACCGTCTGGTTCTGTCCGACCAGGTCGTCCCAGACGCTCACGGCCTCACCCCCGCCGGGAGCACGGCCTCCACGCGCCCGGCGATCTGCGACGCGAGATCGGCCTTCGCTGATGACGCGTCGAGCACGAGGTAACGCTCGGGAGCAGCCTCCGCCAGGTCGAGGAAGTGGCGGCGCACCCGCTCGTGGAACGCCTCGGCCTCGGTCTCCATGCGGTCCGCCGCTCGGCCGCTGCGCCGTCTGCGCCCCGTCTGCGGGCTGACGTCGAGCAGCACCGTGAGGTCGGGCACCAGCCCCCGGTGGCCCAGGCCGACAGCGAGGCCACCTCGGCGGCGTCCAGATCACGCCCGGCCCCCTGGTAGGCGACGGAGGAGTCGACGTACCGGTCGGTGAGGACCACGGCGCCACGCTCCAGCGCCGGGCGGATGAGGGTGTCGACGTGGTGGGCCCGGTCGGCCGCGAAGAGCAACGCCTCGGCACGGGGGCCCACCTGCGCGCCGTGCAGCAGTTGCTCGCGGATGACGGCACCGAGCTCGGTACCACCTGGCTCGCGCGTGGTCACCACCTCGTGGCCACGCTCACGCAACCGGGCCGCCAGCCTCGCCACCTGCGTGGACTTGCCGGCCCCGTCTCCGCCCTCGAACGCGATGAACACCACGGCCGCAGCCTAGGCGACGACACCGACAGTCGTTCGTCGCTCCGAGACGACCCGCCCCTCTCGCCGAGACCGCCGCCTCTCACCGGCGGTTGCGGCGCGAGAGGAGTCGTCGTCGCGATGCCGGCGGAGCCATGCGGCCCACTCGCCCCGCTCGGCCCACCCGCCCCGCGTCGACCCTGCCTGCCGAGCCACGCGACGCTCCAGGAGCCAGATGTCGCGCCCGAACGACCCGGCGAGGGCGATCGCACCTCCGATGACGAGGCCGCGCGCGATCGGCAGGGGCACCACGGGCGCCAGTGCCACGGACAGGACCACGCCCTGCAGACCGGCGACAGCCCTGCGCCGCCTGCTCGGCGGCAACTCCCCCGCCCAGGCCGGGCGGAGGAGAGATCCGGCCACGAACACGTACCGCGCGGCCCCGATGCCCGCGGCCCACGGGGTGACGACGCGCGTCGCGACGGTCGAGAGCATGAACAGGGCGGCGGCGTCGGTCTGCATGTCGAGGCGGGCACCGGCCGGGCTATCGGTGCCGGTCGCCCGCGCCACCGGGCCGTCGACCGCGTCCAGGGCCAGCGCCGGGATCGCGAAACCCGCGACGGCCCAGGTCCGCAGCCCCTCGCTCGCGGTGGGGGGCGCCAGCGCGGCCGCGCACGCACATCCGGCGAGCCCGGCCCGCACGAACGTGATGGCATCGGCGGGTGAACTCCCGGGCGCTGCACGGCGACTCACCGAGAGAGCCACGATTGACGGCACCACCGCGCCCACCACGGCACCGAGCACCCGACGGCCCGGACCGGCCACACCGGCCCCGGCCACCGCGATCGCGGCCGTCAGGGGCGCGAACTCGCGGGGCCGCCAGCGACCGGCGAGAATCCGTTTCATGTGGAGCCGATCCTATTGGACCCTTCCCGGCGGCCGGGGCGAGCTCCGTGAGGAGTCGGTCGGTGATCCCGGTCCCGGTCAGGCGCGTGTACGCACCCTGCGTTCGGGGATCAGCAGAGGCACCGAGTCCCTGGTGCATCTGGGGCGGGTACCCGCGCCGGTGCGCGACCTCATGCGCGCCCCGTTCCAGCGCGGCGACCTCCCCGGCGAGGTCTGTTACGGCTACCTGTCGGTCGGTGAGGTCGAGGCGGTCGGACCGGCCGCCGACGACGACGGACAGGGCTCGAACCCCGCCGATCTCCTCGGACGTCGCGTGTTCTGCCTCTACCCGCACGTCGACCGGTACGTCGTCGACACGGGCGCCCTGACCCCGATCCCCGACGAGGTCCCCACCGACCGCGCGGTGCTCGCCGGCGCCGTCGAGACCGCGGTCAACGCCCTGTGGGACGCGGGTCCGCGGCTCGGTGACCGCATCGCCGTGGTCGGGGGCGGCATGATCGGCGCCTCGGTCGCCATCCTGCTGCGCAGCTTCCCCTCGACCGGCTCCACCTCCTGGACCCCGACCCGGCCGTCGGCGAACTCGCCGCGCGTCTGGGGGTGGCGTGGGTCGATCCGGAGCGCACCGACCAGGGCGATCTCGGCGGCTGCGATCTGGTGTTCCACTGCTCGTCCACCCAGGCCGGGCTCGCCCGCTCCCTCGAACTCCTCGGCGACGAGGGCGAGGTCATCGAGATGTCCTGGTACGGCACGTCCGACCCGCAGGTCCCGCTCGGCCTGGACTTCCACGCGCGGCGTCTGCGGATCCGCTCGAGCCAGGTCGGCATGGTCAGCGACGCCCGCCGGGTGCGTCGGACCTTCGGCGACCGCATGGCCCTCGCGCTGCGGTGCCTGGCCGATCCTGCCTTCGACGCCCTGCTGACGGGTCCTGTCCCGTTCGCGGAGCTCCCGGCCACCATGGATGACATCGCGCACGGACGACTGCGCGCGATCTGCCACGTCGTCGACCACACCACGACAGACTGAGCCCACTGCCCGCATCACCCCCGCAGCCATCCCAGCGCCCGAGGAGATCCGTTGTTCCGCCTCACGGTTCGTGACCACCTGATGATCGCCCACAGCCTGCCCGACCCGTTCTTCGGTCCGGCCCAGCAGATGCACGGCGCCACGCTCGTGGTCGAGGCCACCTGGAGCCGCGCCGAACTCGACGAGCACGGCGTCGTCCTCGACATCGGCGCCGCCGGTGGAGCCCTGGCCGAGGTGATCGCCGACCTCACGTATCGCAACCTCGACGAACACCCCGCCTTCGCCGGCCGCTTCTCGACGACGGAGGTGATCGCCCGGCACATCGCCGACGAACTCGCCGAGCGGGTCACCGACGAGGGCCTGACGACGCTCGAGGTGGTGTTGCGCGAACACCCGGACGCCTGGGCCTCCTACACCCGCGACCTGCGGTGACGACGTTCATCTCCCCCGCGTCCGAGGTCGTCAGCGGGGGGCACGTGTACAACCGGGCGGTGCTCGAGGCGCGCTCGGGGGACTCAGGGGAGGCCGCCGACCACGTGCGACTGCCCGGCGACTGGCCGGACGGACCCGGCACGGCCACCACGCTGGCGAGTGCCCTGGCCGGGTGTGCCTCCGCGGTGGTCGACGGGCTCGCGGGAGCCGCCCACCCCGAGGTGCTGGACGCGGCCGAACGCGCCGGCACGCGCATCACCCTCCTCATCCACCTGCCCCTGCCCGACGAGACCGGTCTGTCACCCGCCCGCCGGGAGGACCTGGCGCGTCGCGAACGCGCAGCCGTCCTCGCCTGCTCGCGCGTGGTGGCCACGAGCCGCACCGCCGCGGCCGACCTCGCGCAGCGCTACGGCCGCGAGGACGTCATCGTGGCCGCGCCGGGCGCCCGGCCGGCCCCCGAGTCGAACGGCAGCACCCCGCCGCTGGTCCTGTGCCTGGCCGCGATCGTGCCGCGCAAGAACCACCGGGTGCTCGCCGAGGCGTTGGGGCTGATGGGCCACCGGTCGTGGACCGCGGTGTTCGCCGGCCCCGACGGTGACCACGACACCGTCGCCGACGTCGAATCCGCCCTGGTCACCGCCGGTGTCGCCGACCGCGTGAGCCGGCCGGGTGAGGTCGGCGGCGCCGCGCTGGAGGAGCTGTGGGACTCCGCCGACGTGCTCGTCCTGCCGTCCCTGGCCGAGACGTACGGGCTCGTCGTCACCGAGGCGCTGGCCCGGGGCGTCCCCGTGGTCGTCGCCGCCGGCACCGGCGCGGTCGAGGCGCTCGGCGACGGACCGGGCCCCGACCCGGGGATCGCCGTCGACGCGAGGGATCCGCGGGCCCTGGCCCTCGCGCTGGACACGGTCCTGTCGGACCCGACCTGGAAGACCCTCGCCCTGCGCCGACGGCCCCACCTGCGAGGCTGGACCACCCCCGCCGAGATCCTCTTCGGCCCGACGCCCTCCCGCCACCACCCCTGACGGAGCTTCCATGAGTCACCACGAGCCTTCCGCCCTGCCCCGCCCGATCGCCGCCGACTGGCTGACCCTGCGCCGACCGGCCGACGAAGCGGCCCGGGAGGGCACCCAGCGGCTCGGATCCCGGCTGTGGCGCGCGCTGCAGGAACGCCCGGAGGCACGCCCCGGCAGGCCCGTGCACGTCATCGACCTCGGCGCAGGCACCGGCGCCAACCAGGCATGGCTGGCCCAGCGGCTCCCGTTCCCTACGCGGTGGACACTGCTCGACCACGACCCCGACCTGCTGCACCACCCCGAGACCGCGGCCCAGGGAAACCGCGTCCACGGGGGGATCGAAGACCTGCCCGACCTCCTCACCGACGCCGACGGGACGACCGTCCTCACCTGCTCCGCGCTCCTGGACCTGCTCACCCCGGCCCAACTCGACGACCTGGCGCGCGTCATCGTCGACCGGTCGGTGCCCGCGCTGTTCAGCCTCACCGTCGACGGGACGGTCACCCTCGCCCCCGCCGACGAGGACGACGAGACCATCGGCGCCGCGTTCGAGGCGCACCAGCAGCGGGAGGACATCGCGGGATCGACGGCGGCCGCCCACCTCGCGGGGCGGTTGCGTGAGGCCGGCGCCGAGGTCGTCGAGGCCGCGACGCCGTGGCGGCTCACCACGAGCGACGCCGACCTGATCGAGCGCTATTTGACCGACCGGGTCGCGGCCGCCGTCGAGCAGGAGCCGACGCTCGCCGAGCGGGGTCGGCGGTGGCTCGAGCGCCGCCTCGACCAGTGTCGCGAGGGCAGGCTCGCCGTCGTCGTCGGCCACGTCGATCTGCTCGTCCTCCCGCGGTGAACGGCCCGGGACGGCGACGTCCCTGGCTCGTCGCACTGCAGATCGCCGTGGCGATCGGTGTGCTCGCCTGGCTGATCCGGCTGTTCGGCACGGGAGCCGCCACCGCCGCCGGCGCGGTCCTTCACCCCGGGACCGTCGCGGGTGCCGTGGCGCTCGGTCTCGTGGGTGGCCTCGCGCAGGGGCTGCGCTGGCGTGCGGTGGCCGCCGGGCTCGGCGACCGCATGAGCCGCACCGAGGCGATCTCCCGGTGCCTGGAGGCCGCGTTCCTCAACGCCGTGCTGCCCGGTGGCCTCGCCGGCGATGCGCTGCGCGCGTTCCGCCGGGGTCGGGCCCGCGACGACTGGGGCACGGGGATCGGCTCGGTGGTCGGTGAACGGCTGTGCGGCACAGCGGTGGTCACGCTCGCCGCCGCAGGATCGGTCGCGAGCCTCGGACGCGCCGACCTCGCCGCCGCCCTGCTCGTCATCACCCTGATCGTCGCCGGCGTGGCCGGGTACTCGATGCGGGCCCTGCCCGCCACCGCCGTGGTGGCCTGCGTGGCGTGGTCGATCGTCGGCTGGCTCGCCTACCTCGGCCTCTTCGCGCTCGCCGCAGGCGGACTCGCCGCCGCCGGGGTGAGCCCGCCCCTCCCGCCGCTGCAGACGGTCGTCGTCGGGTCGCTGGTCCTCGCGGGCATGTCGATCCCCCTCAACGTCGGCGGGTGGGGCCCGCGGGAGGGTGTCGCCGTCCTCGCCTACGGACTGGCCGGACTCGACGGATCGGCCGGGTTCACGACCTCGGTCGCCTACGGCCTGCTGGCCCTGGCCTCGGTGCTGCCCGGCGCGCTGGTGCTCATCGCAGGACGAGTTCGGTACAGACGTCCTCACCGAGGATCAGCCGGCGCGACGGACCCCGCAGCGCATCGCTGAGCGCGTCCGCGCCCGTGAACCGAAGTCCCGGAACGCCGTCGCCGATGAGCAGCGGCGCCGTCGTTACGTAGAGCCGATCGATCAGACCTGCCTCGACGAAGGCCGACACCAGCCTGCCGCCGCCCTCGACGAGGATCCGGCGCAACCCCCGCTCGGAGAGTTCGGCGACGACGTCGGCCGGCGCCAGCGCGGCGTCGACCTCCATCCGCAGCACGTCCACGTGGGACGGGAGTCCGCGCGGCACCTCGGCGCGGCGGCCCACGATCCACAGGGTCGGCGCATCGTCGCTGGTCAACAGGTGCGCAGTAGCGGGTACTCGGCCTCGCGGATCGAGGATCACGCGCGTCGGGCGGGGGCCGCGCAGCGGGACGTGACGGACGGTGAGGCGGCAGTCGTCCGCGATGACCGTGGTCGCGCCGACGACCACGGCGTCGACCAGGGACCGCAGGATGTGCAGATGACGGTGATCGCCCTCACCGGTGACGAACTCGGCATCGCCGGTGCGGCTCGCGATGAACCCGTCCAGGCTCTGCCCGAGTTGCGCGATGACCAACGGCTCGGCGTGCGCGATCTGCGCGTAGAAATCGTCCAGGCCATCGGCGTCGTTGCTCACCCGGACGACGCTATCCGACGCGCTCGTGCCCGGCACTCCGCGGGCGCTGTGTGCCGGGAGGCCGACCCCTCTGCTCTCCGGGCCGAGGTCAGGCGTAGGTGTTGACGTTGCGGCCGAGGTTGCCGTCGGTGGCGAGCGGCAGCGTCATGGTCTCCAGCAGCTGCGAGGCGGCCGCCTTCTGGGTGTCCATCGTCTTCTTCAGCATCGACACCTGGGCGTCCTGGTACGCCGCAGCCGTCCTCGAACTGAGGATCGTCTGGGCGAGCGCGGCGACATCCATGTCGTGACCTTCCGTCATCCGGTGGCAGGGGTGCCCGGCAGGACACTCGACCGACACATCGGCCGCGAACCCCTCGTCCTGAGCGGCCCGGCCCGTCGCCGCGGCGGCCGAGCACAGGCCCATCTCCGGCGACGTGCGTCGGACCGCCCGAGCGAGCCTGCTACGACGGCGATCTCAGGACCGCCACCAGCGAGCGCGCCCGCGCTCGGTCGTCGACGTGCGTTGCGCAACATCCCGCGGGAAGCGGAGCTCCACCGCGGCGCCGCGCATCCCGCCCTCGCCGTCGGCCGACCCGGTCCACAGCACCGCACCGTGCCGTCGCGCGATCCACCGCACCAGCGGCAACCCCAGCCCGTTGCCACCGGTCGCACCCGAGACGTAGGGCTCGGTGACGTCGAGCCCGGCGGGAAACCCGGGTCCGTCGTCGGCCACCCGCACGACGTCGTGATCGGCGCGCCGCGCGACGGTGAGCAGGACGTCGGCTCCCTGCCCGCGCGAGCGACCGTGGCGCAGGGCGTTGTCCGCGAGGTTGGTCATCGCCAGCCGGAGCAACATCGCATCGCCGGTGATCTCGACACGTTCGGTGACGTCGACGACCACCCCGTCGATCGCCGTCTCCACCTCGAACGCGAGCTCGTCGAGCCGGACCGGGGGCGCCTGGACCGGCACCTCGGCGTGATCGATCCGGGTGGCGAGCAGCAGGTTGGAGGCGACCCGGCCCGCGCGGTCGGCCGTGGCCAGCAGGCTCCGCAACTGCCGCGCCGGCTCCGGGTGATCCGGCGGCAGTGACCTCAGGGCGAGTTCGGCCGCCAGGCGGATCCCGGCCAGTGGTCCCCGCATCTCGTGCGCGGCGGTCGCGAGGAACCGTTCGCGGTCGTCGAGCGCGGATTCGGCCACGCGCATGCTGCGTCCGGCGGTCCACCAGACGATCGCGGAGAGCAGGACCAACAGCAGACCCGACCCCAGCATCGCGGGCAGCGTGACGTGCGAATGCAGGAGGCCGGCCCGCGACGCGAGCGCCATGGCGCACCCCGCCGGATGCGGATCGCCGGTGTCTCCCCACCACGGCATCCCGGCGACGCGTTCACCGCCGATGTCGGCGAACGCCCCGACCTCGGGCGCCGCGGCCAGGCACGTCCGCGCGAACCCCTGCCACTCCCCGTCGATCGACCGGCCCGAGGCGAAGACCTCGACGAAATTCTCGCCTTGTTGCTCGAGGACGAACAGGCCCGACGCCTGGGTGCCGACGTGGTCCTGCTGCAGCGCCTCCGTCGTCACCCGACCGCTGGAATCCACGTAGATCAACGCGGCGGCACGCGAGGCCTCACCGCGCAGGAGGGTGTCCATCCACCGGGCGTGATGCTCGACGTCGCGCACCGACAGGGCCAGGACGAAGAGCGTGAACGCCACGAGGGCCACGAGGAAGAAGACCGCGGTGAGCCGCACCCGCAGCCCCTGGAGCACCTCGCCGGGCGCCGGAGGCCGACCCGACACCTTCATGCGCGGCGCTCCGCGATGAACCCCGCGCCACGCACCGTGTGGATGAGGGCGGGGTTGCCGAGTTTGCTGCGCAGCAACCGGATCCGCACATCGACGACGTTGCTGCTGGGGTCGGCGTACTCGTCCCAGCAGTGCTCGAGGAGTTCGGTGCGCGACACGACACGTCCGGTGTGCCGCACGAGGTAGGCGAGGAGGCCGAACTCCTTGGGGGTCAGCAGGATCGGCCGGCCCGCTCGGGTCGCCTCCACGCGGGCGGGGTCGATCTCGACGTCGGCGAGCGAGAGCCGTTCCGTGGTCACCTGCGGCCGGCGCGTGAGCGAGCGCAGCCGGGCGAGCAGTTCTTCCATGGCGAACGGTTTGACGAGGTAGTCATCGCCCCCGGCGTCGAGTCCACGGACGCGGTCGTGGATGTCGGCCCGCGCCGACAGGAACAGGACGGGCGCGGTCCAGCCCGCCGCCCGCGCCTCGCGCAGCAGATCGGCCGCGTCACCGTCGGGGAGCGCCCGGTCGAGGATCGCGATGTCGTAGGAGTGCACGGCGAGGCGTTCGTCGGCCTCCGCGATCGACCCCGCCTCGTCGACCGCGTAGGCCTGTCGCCGCAACACCGCGGCCACCGACGACCGGAGATCCAGGTCGTCCTCCACCAGGAGCACTCGCACGCCCCCCATTGTCACCCTCCCCGTGGGCACACGTCGGTCCCGGCACTCCCCTGAGCTGCGCCGGGACCGACGAACGTGGCGCCCCTTCGTGGCGAAGGGCCTGACCAGCCGTGCCTCCCCCGGGGGATCCACGACCTCGACGTCGCGGCCTGCCGACGCGACGGACGAGTACCCCCAGTTCTACGCCCCGGTTCGTGACGTTTTCATGACGCGATCCGTCATCGCTGCGCCTGACCCCCGGACGCCGACGTCACGCCGGTCACCGCGTCGAGGGCGAGGGTGAGCCCGACCTCGCGGGCGTCGCTCCCGAATCGCCGTGCGTCCCAGTCCTCCTCGGCGAGGGTGTCGGCCGTGTAGAGGATCTGCGCGAAGGAGGCACCGCGGTACTGCGCGCAGGCGGCGAGCGAGGCGCATTCCATCTCGACGACCTGGCAGCCCTGCTCGAGACGGGCCGCGAGGGTGGCCCGGGTCTCGCGGTAGAAGGCGTCGGTCGTCCACGTGGCGACCTCGACGTGGTGCAGACCGGCCGCCTCGACGGCACGGGCGCACGCCTGGCGCAACGCGGGGTCGGTGTCGACCCACTCCTGTGCCGGCAGGTAGTGGTAGGAGGTCCCCTCGGCGCGCAGTGCCCGCGTGGGCAGCACGAACGCGCCCTCCTCGAAGTGGGTCAGGCCGCCGCAGGAGCCCACGGCGACCGCCTCACGCACCCCGCTCATGAGGAGGTGCTCGAGCATGATGACCGCCGCCGGTCCGCCGAGGGGGATCTCGACGAGCGCGACCTCGACGCCGCCGTGGACGCCCACCCGGATCGGGTGCCTGCGCATGATCGTCTCGACCTCATCGACGAGCTCGTACCCGTTCTCCTCGGCGTAGCGTTCGGACACCTCCCCCAGCAGCGTGAGCACCGCCCGCGGCGGTAGGTCGACCCGCTCCTGCGCCCGCTGGGCCACGTGGATGAGGTCGTCCGGGTCGTCGTCGTGGTCGAGGATGGGGAAGGTGCCGGCGCTGCGCATGGCCGCATCCTGTCATCCCCTCGGGCCTCCGCATGGCGGCGAGGTCACGCTCCCGGCACACTGACGTGCGTGAACGCACCCTCGCGCAGACAGGTCGCCGTCGTCCTCAACCCGATCCACCGCGGATCGGTCCCGGCTCTGGAGGCGGTGCGGGACCGGTGCCGGTTCCTCGAGATGCCCGCGCCGTTGGTGTTCGAGACCACGCCGGACTCCCCCGGCGGTCCGCAGGCCCGGGCGGCCCTCGAGGCCGGCGCCGACGTCGTCGTGGCCGTCGGCGGCGACGGCACGGTCGTGGAGGTCGCCGGGGTCCTCGCCGGCACGGGCGTCCCCCTGGGCATCCTCCCCACGGGGACCGCGAACCTCTACGCCCGCAGCGCCGGTCTGCACGGCTACGAGGTGCGCCGCCTCGCCCGGTGGGCCATCGCCGGCGCCCCCGAACCGGCCGACCTCGGCCGCGTCGAGCTGACGACGACGGAGGGCACTCGGCAGCGGCCGTTCCTCGTCGTCGTGGGGATCGGGCACGACGCCGACACCGTCGCCGACGTGAACGCCCACCACAAGAGCGACGTCGGCTGGATGTCCTACGTCCTGCCCGGCCTGCGACGTCTGTCCGCGGACCTCATCCCGATGCGCGTGCGGCTGGACGACACCGAGCCGCGTGAGGAGACGGCGTGGTCGGTGCTCGTCTCGAACACGGGCCGGTTGCCCGGGGGCGTCACGCTGGTCGACCACGCCCGACCGAACGACGGGGTCCTGCATCTGAGCGTCGTCGATCCCGACTCGGCCTGGAAGTGGCTGCGGGTGGCCGCCTACGGCATCCGTCCGCGCTACCGCGGCCCGGCCGGACTCAGCCAGCGACGGGGCGACCGGGTGACCGTCGAGGTCGACCGACCCCAGCGGGTCCAGGTCGACGGTGACGTCGTCGAGGGCGTGCGCGCGCTGGCCGCCCGGATCGAGCCGGGAGCCCTGCTGGTGCACACCCGTCCGAGCCGACAGTCCACCCCGAAGGTCGACGACCTCTCCGACCTGGCCATCGCCCGGTTCGCGCATGCAGCTCATCGGCGTGGCATCTCCCCCGACGGCGGCGCCGCGCTCGTCAGCCTGCTCACCCGCCTGCGGAGCCGGCGGTTCCTCGACGTCAAGTACCTGCTCAACAGCCAGGGCGACATGCACGACCTGGAGAAACTCGTCTACGACGACCTCGGGGAGGCGCCGCGGGAGAGGCTGCTCGCGCACATCGCCGAGCAGGCACGCGTGGTCGGACAGGTCCGCGACGTCCGGGTGCTGTGCGACATCGACGACACCCTCAAGAGCGCCATCCACGACGACCGCTACCCCAAGGGGACGATCTATCCCGGCATCGAGGCGTTCCTGCGGGCGCTCGACGACGGCGGCGGCGCGAACCCCGGCCGGCCGGGCGACCTCACGTTCGTCACGGCGCGTCCGGCGGGCCCGGCAGGACTGGTCGAGCGGTACACGCGGGACGCGCTCGGCGAGCTCGACCTCCCGTCGCACTCGATCATGGGTGGGTCGCTGCTCAACCTGCACACCAAGACTGCGATCGCCGACCGCAAGATCCAGAACATCTCACGCGACCGGCGCCTCTTTCCCGAGTGCCGGATGGTGTTCTGCGGTGACAGCGGCCAGGCCGACGCCCAGGTCGGTCTCCAGGCCCGCCGCGACTACGGCGACCACGTGGCCGCCGTGTTCATCCACGACGTCGTCGGTGTCGACGCACGCACCCGCGCCGACTGGGCCCGGGAGGGCGTGTACACCGTCGACACCTGGGACGAGGCGGCGCGGATCGCCCACGACCTGCAGTTGATCAGCGCGGAGGGACTCCGGGAGGTGGAGGCGGCGGTCGAGGACGCCCGGCAGCGGGGAGAGGGTCCCCGCCCCCGCACCTGAGGTGGCCGGGATCGTGCCGGCCGGTCAGTCGACCGGCGCGGGGTCGACCAGACCGAGCTGAGCGGCCCGGACCAGGCGTCGCGGCACCTGAACCCGCCTGCCCTGCACGGTGACCGGCACGAGATCGGCCGGCGTGGCCTTCCACTGCGCTCGGCGCGAGCGGGTGTTGGACCGGGACATCTTGCGCTTGGGAACTGCCATGGTCGTCTCCTTCGTCGTCGGTGGATCGTCGGTGTCGACCCACAGTGTTGTTCGTGTTGTTCGTGTGCCTCGTGCCGTCCGGGTCGGCCATCTCGCGCCGAAACCGCCCGCTATAGGCGACGGTCTCGGCGAATCGCGCGCTCGGCGTTCCGGTCGGGGCCACACCCGGGGGCCCTCAGGCCGCACCTCGGCGCTCGCCGAGCCAGGGGTCGAACCCGTCGTCCTTGCCCGCCCATCCGGCCAGGCCGGCGGCCAGTTCGGCGTCGGTGAGCAGTGTCTTCTCGAACGCCCGGGCGAGGTCGGCCGGTTCGCCGTCCACTCCCGTGACGACCAGCCGCGTGCACGCCCGGCATCCGACCCCCGTCCACGTCGAGTGGTTGCCCAGGCTCAGTTGGCCGCCGGCACCGTCCCAGTGACAGACGAGGTCGGGGCGGGTGGGCAGCCAGAACACGCCGCGGCTGCGCCCGGGACCGGCACCGAGGGCCTCGAGGTTCTCCCTCAGGCGACCGGGGTGGAACGGTCGCCACGACTCGAGTTCGACGGTCCAGACCCCTTCGCGCGGCGCGCACTCGCTCGGTGTCACCGACACCGGATCGCCCCGGCGCAGCAGATCCTCACGGTCGATCGTGGCCAGCAGGGAGGCCGCCTCGACCTCGTGCAGAAGCATGCGCGAGGTCGCCGGCGGCGTCAGGTGATCGACGAGGGCGTCACCCAGGGCGTCGAAGGGCCGGTCGCTCACGACCACGTCGGCACCCTCGATCTGGCGGGCCAGCACCTCGCCCAGGGACCGCTCGTCGTCGGCGGACAGCGCGAGTCCCCGCTCGCGCAACAGGTCGTCGCCGCAGACGTCCCAGGCGACGTCCCCCGCCTCCAGCGCCGTGAGGACCGCACCGACCGCGATCAGACCCTCGTCGGAGAGCTCGGTGAGCGCCCGCAGGACCGGCACGGGTTCGGCCGTCACGGGCAGGGCGAGGACGATCGCGGGCGGCCGGCGCAGCGTCGCCTCACGGATGGCCGGGACGATGTCCTCCCGCAACGCGCACCCGAGGCAGGCGTGCGCCAGTTCGCGCGTCCGGTCCTCGATCGTGCCGCCGGCGTTGTGAACCAGCCGCCGCAGCGTGCCGGCCTCGGGATCGATGTCGTGCCGGATGACGACGGCGCCCGGCAGGTCGAGCAGCAACCCCCGGTCACCGAGGACCGCAACACCTCATCGACCGAGCAGCACGTGACGACGGGGATCATCGCGGCTCCCCCGCACGCCCGTGGCTACCGCCGCGGGCATAGCGACGGCGGAACTTCTCGACGCGTCCCTCGCTGTCGAGCACGCGGGCGGTGCCGGTCCAGAACGGGTGGCTAGCCGCGGAGACCTCGACGTCGACCACCGGGTAGGTGTGGCCGTCCTCCCACTCGATCGTCGCTGCGGGTGTGGCGGTCGACCGGGTGAGGAACGCGAACCCGGCGGCGCGGTCGCGATAGACGACGGGGTGGTAGTCGGGGTGGATTCCCTCTTGCACGAACGCCTCCTGTACCTTGATGCGAATAGTTATCATTACTAGCACAGGAGGAGACATGTCCGCACGCTGCCAGGTGACCGGGGCGGCGCCGCAGTTCGGCAACTCGATCTCGCACAGCCACCGCCGGACCAAGCGCCGCTGGAACGTCAACGTCCAGCGCAAGACCTACCTCGTGCCGAGCCTCGGCCGAAAGGTCACGCTGCGCGTCAGCCCCAAGGGGATCGGCGTCATCGACCGCCGCGGCATCGACGCCGTCGTCGCCGACCTGCTCGCCCGAGGGGAGAAGCTCTGATGGCCAGGCACACCGACGTGCGCCCGATCATCAAGCTCCGCTCCACCGCGGGGACGGGCTACACGTACGTCACCCGCAAGAACCGCCGCAACGACCCCGACCGTCTGCGGCTGCGCAAGTTCGACCCGCGCGCGGGGCGCCACGTCGAGTTCCGGGAGGAGCGCTGATGGCCAAGAAGAGCAAGATCGCCAAGGACGCCCAGCGGCGCGAGATCGTCGCCCGGTACGCCGAGCGGCGCGCGGAGATCAAGCGCGTCCTCGCCTCGCCGGACAGCAGCGACGAGCAACGCGAGGCGGCCCGCCGCGCCCTGCAGAAGCTGCCACGCGACGCCGGCCCGACCCGGCTGCGCAACCGCGACGTCGTCGACGGTCGCCCCCGCTCCGTCTACCGCAGGTTCGGCCTGTCACGCGTGCGCCTGCGCGAGATGGCCCACGCCGGCGAACTGCCCGGAGTGACCAAGTCGAGTTGGTGAGCTCGACCGCCCACCCAGTGCCCAGAACCCACCACCACACCCACCACGAAAGGACTCCGATGAAGGTCCGCGCCTCCATCCGGTCGCTCGCCACAGCACCGGGATCGAAGGTCGTCCGCCGCCGCGGGCACCTCTACGTCATCAACAAGCAGAACCCGCGCTTCAAGGCCCGTCAGGGCTGAGACCCCGCGCAGCACCACCCCGAACAGCGCAGAGGCCGTGGACATCTCGTCCACGGCCTCTGCGTACTGTCGCGTCATCGACGCGCGCTCGTCCTTCGCTACGACGACTTCTTGGCGGTCGTCTTGGTCGACGCCGTCTTCTTGGTGGCCGTCTTCTTGGAGGCCGCCTTCTTCGTCGTCTTCTTCGCGGTCTTCTTCGTCGCCCGCTTGCGGGTCGTCGGGCCCTTGGCCCGCTTGTCGGCGAGCAGCTCGAATCCGCGCTCGGCCGTGATGGTCTCGGGGTCGTCGTCGCGTCGAAGCGTGGCGTTGGTCTCGCCGTCGGTGACGTACGGACCGAAGCGGCCGTCCTTGACGACGACCGGGCGCCCCGACACCGGGTCCTCCCCGAGTTCGGCCAGCGGCGGCTTGGCCGCGGCGCGACCTCGCTGCTTGGGCTGGGCGTAGATCGCGAGCGCCTCCTCGACCGTGACGTCGAAGAGCTGCTGCTCGGTGGTCAGCGAGCGCGAGTCCGTGCCCTTCTTGAGGTACGGACCGTAGCGGCCGTTCTGTGCCGTGATCTCGACGCCCTCGGCGTCGGTGCCCACGACGCGCGGCAACGACAACAGCTTCAACGCGGCCGGGAGCTCGATCGTGGCCAGGTCCATGTCCTTGAACAGGCTGGCCGTCTTGGGCTTGGGCTTGTTCTTGCCCTTGAGCTCGGACTCGGCCTCGGTGAGGACCTCGGTGACGTACGGCCCGTACCGTCCGGCCTTGGCCAGGACCTGGCGTCCGGACTCGGGGTTGACGCCCAGTTCACGCCCGTCGTCGGAGGCCTGCTCGAGGATCTCCCGCGCCTTGGCCGGGGTCATCTCGTCGGGGGCGATGTCGTCGGTGATCGACGCCCGTCGGGTCTCCTTGGCCTGCGTGGCCTCACCGGTGGCCTCACCCGTGACCTCGCCGGTCGCCGGGTCGACGCCCGCGGGCACCTCCTCCTGCACGTACGGCCCGTACCGGCCGACGCGCACGACCATGCCCTCGCCGAGGTAGATCGTGGAGATCTCCCGTGCGTCGATGTCGCCGAGGTTCTCCACGAGGTGCCGCAGCCCCTCGGCGTGCGCGACCTCGTCGCCGAAGTAGAACTTCTGCAGCCAGTCGACGCGCTGGGCGTCGCCGCGGGCGATGGCGTCGAGGTCGGCCTCCATCGTGGCCGTGAACGCGTAGTCGACCAGGCTCGGAAAGTGCTCCTCGAGCAGGCGGGTGACGGCGAACGCGAGCCACGTGGGCACCAGGGCGGTGCCGCGGATTCCGACGTAGCCGCGGTCCTGGATCGTCGCCACCGTCGCCGCGTACGTCGACGGGCGTCCGATGCCCCGCTCTTCCATGGCCTTGACCAGCGTGGCCTCGGTGTAGCGGGCGGGCGGTGCGGTCTCGTGTCCGTCGGCCTCGGCCTCCGTGACGTCCAGACCCGTGCCCTCGGTGAGCTGCGGCAGGCGGCGGTCCTCCTCGCGCAGTTGCGCGGCGGCGCGCTCGTCCTCGTCGCGGCCCTCCTCGTAGGCGGCGAGGAAGCCGCGGAAGGTGATGACGGTGCCGCTGGCGGAGAACTCGGCCTGCTGGGTGGCCGCGCCCCCGACCATCGCCCCCGCGGTGGGGACGACGAGCTTGACGGTGGCGGTGGATCCCTTCGCGTCGGCCATCTGGGAGGCGACGGTGCGCTTCCAGATGAGCTCGTACAGCGCGAACTCCTCACCCCGCAGCTCACCGGCGACCTGCGCCGGGGTGCGGAAGGTGTCACCGGCCGGGCGGATGGCCTCGTGCGCCTCCTGGGCGTTCTTGACCTTCTTCTCGTACCGGCGCGGGCTGCTCGGCACGTACTCCTCGCCGTACATGTCGCGGGCCTGGCTGCGCGCGGCGGTGAGGGCGGAATCGCTCAACGTGGTCGAGTCGGTCCGCATATAGGTGATGTAGCCGTTCTCGTACAGCCGCTGCGCGACGCGCATGGCATTGCGGCTGGACAGGCGCAGTTTGCGGCTGGCCTCCTGCTGCAGCGTGGAGGTCGTGAACGGTGCGGAGGGACGGCGGGAGTAGGGCTTCTCGCTGACCTCGCGGACGGTCGCGCTCGCCCTGGCCACGGCCTCGGCCACCGCGCGCGCACCCGCCTCGTCGAGGTGGGTGACGGCACTCTTGAGCCGGCCGTCGTCGCCGAAGTCGCGTCCGGTGGCCACGCGGGTTCCATCGAGCGAGGACAGCCTCGCGGTGAAGGACTCCACCCGGTCGGCCTGGGTGTCGAACCGGCCGGTCACGTCCCAGTAGGAGGCGACGCGGAAGGCCATGCGCTCGCGCTCCCGCTCGACGACCATGCGGGTGGCCACCGACTGCACGCGGCCCGCCGAGAGGCCCTGACGCACCTTGCGCCACAGCACGGGCGACACCTCGTACCCGTAGAGACGGTCGAGGATGCGGCGGGTCTCCTGCGCGTCGACCAGGGCGTGGTCGAGGTCGCGGGTCTCCCCGCGGCGCGCCGGATGGCCTCCTTGGTGATCTCGTGGAACACCATCCGTTTGACGGGCACCTTGGGCTTGAGCACCTCGAGCAGGTGCCAGGCGATGGCCTCGCCCTCGCGGTCCTCATCGGTGGCGAGCAGGAGTTCGTCGGCGTCCTTGAGGGCGCGACGCAGCTCGGTGACCTTCTTCTTCTTGTCCGCGTCGATGACGTAGTAGGGGTCGAACCCGTTGTCGACGTCGACGGCGAACCGGCCGTAGGGCCCCTTCTTCATGTCCGCCGGCAGCTCGCTGGGGTTGGGGAGGTCGCGGATATGCCCGACGGACGCCTCCACCTCGTATCCCGAACCGAGGTAGCCGGCGATGGTCTTGGCCTTGGCCGGCGACTCGACGATGACGAGACGCCGCGGTTCACTTGCAGACACGACTGGTCGGCTTCCTTTCACCTGCAGCGGATTCGTCGCTGCCCCATCCCTCGACCTGTGCCACGGGGGCAGCGAGGTTTCGCCACACCGTAGCGCGTGGCGCTCGGCGATGTCCCATCGGCGTATGAGCATCCCACCGTGAGGTCGACGCCCTCATCCCGCGGTCTACGCCGGCCCCGACGCCGGAGCCGGGACGAGAAGTCCGTCCGCGACCAGCTCCCGCAGCGGCCCGATCACCGCGGCGCGCACCACCTCCGGCTCCACGCCGGTGAGGGCGGCGATCGCCGTGATGGCCACGTCGCCGGCCAACTCGCCGTCGCACACCGACACGAACGCGGCGAGGGCCGTGTCGGCCCGGATGACCCGCCGGAGCCCGCCTCCCTGCCGGATCACGATGACGTCGGGGTCGGCCTCGCCGGGCCGGGTGTGCCGTTCCTCGGTGACGTCGGGGGCGGCGACCCAGGTCGTCGCGAAGAGGGCGTCGTCGTCGAGGTCGTGCAGACGCGTCCGGGCCGCCAGCCCGCGCGCGATCGCCGGTCCCATCGGGGACTCCACGGCGCCGGTGGCCTCGGTGAGGTCGATCCACCGCGAGCGGGAGTCGACCGGACGTTGCAGGAACACGATGCCGAACCAGATCGTCTGCACCCCGCGGGACTCGAAGTCCTCCAGCCACGCCTCGATCCAGCGGTCGTGCTCGGCGCTGCCCGGGCGGTGACCGCCGTCGCGGGCCCACGTCTCGGCGTACTCGGCGACGTCCTGGCGTTCGCGCGCCAGTACCCAGGCGTCCAGACCGGCGCACTCGGGGGTCGCGAGCCAGGTGCGCCAGCGGTCACGCCAGTCGGCGTCCTGCCCGACCTCCCAGTTGGCGAGGAAGCACGCCAGCCCGCCGGGCGTCAGATGCCGGCCCACCCCGCGGACGAACGACTCCACCAGCGTGTCGCCGGGCCGCCCGCCGTCGCGGTACTCGTAGACCGGCAGCCCGAAGGCACGCGGGCTGACGACGAACGGCGGGTTGCTGACGACGAGGTCGAACCGGTCGGGCTCGCCGGTCGCGACGGGCTCGAACAGATCCCCCGACGCAGATCCCAGCGCTGCTGCGCCAGCGCCGCGGTGAAGGCGGCGAAGGCCAGGGCCCGCTCCGAGAGGTCGGTGGCGACGATCTCCTGCGCCTGGGCGGCGGCGTGCAGGGCCTGGATCCCGCAGCCGGTGCCGAGGTCGAGGACCCGTGGTGCCGGGAGGCGCGGGGTCCAGGCGGCGAGGGTGAGCGAGGCCCCGCCCACCCCGAGGACGTGATCGGGATGCAGCGGCCGCCCGGTCGTGATCTCCCCCAGGTCGGAGGCGATCCACCAGGTGGCACTCTCGTCGCCGTAGGGGCGCAAGTCACAGGTGGCGACGACGCCGGTGTCGACGCCCGCCACCAGACCGACGCGGCGCACCCCGGCGGCCCCGGTGCGCGGAAAAGCCGTGGCCAGCGCTTCCTCGTCGACCGCGTCGCCGAGGGCGAACAGGCGCAGGAGCACGGCGAGCGGCGTTCCTCCCTGACCCGCGATCACCCGGCGTGCGGGCACGAGGTCGCCGCGCATCATCGCACCGGCCGCGACGTCGCCCAGGGCGGCGGTGATCCCCTCGACGGTGTAGTCGGCCTCCGACAGGTCGCGGCGCAGGGGGTCGACGAGCTCCGGTGGGAGGACGGGGACGGGAGGCGACTGGCCGTAGGCCGTGGCGGTCTGCGCGGAGGACGGAGCGCCCGCCTCGGTCCGGGTCTCATCCATGAGCCACACAGTAGGAGACGCCGGCCTCCTCGCCGTGGCGGGCACTCGGTCAGGCGGCGGCCGCGGTGAGGGCCTCGTCCAACCTGTCGAGGATGTAGTGGACCTGGGCGAAGCTCGTGACGGCGAGGACTCCCGCGCCGGTCAGGACCGCGCCGGTGCGCCGCACGTGGCCGGTCACGGCGTCCGAGGTCGCGAGGCTGCCCCCGTGAACGCGTCCAGACCGCCGGCATAGTCGCTCGCGAGCATGACGATGTCGGCGCCCTGGAGGTAGCGCGACACGTTCGCCTTGGCGTCGTCGACCTCACCGCCGGCCGCGCGGGCGGCCTCGCCCTGGACGGTGGGGACGAACCGCACCCCGGCGTCGGCGTAGATCGCACCGATCGCGGAGTCCGGGCCGTAGGCCGTGATGCGCTCGGTGTCCCAGGCGCGCAGCACGACGACCCGCACCCGCTCGAGGGTGGCCGCGTGGCGCTGACGGATGCGGTCGGCATGACCCCGGTAGGAGGCCAGGAGCCCGGGCAGGGCGTCGGATCCGAGGATCTCGGCGACCCCGCCGACGCGGGACTGCCAGTCCCGGCGGAACTCACCCGAGGTGCGGACGAGGACCACCGGCACGTCCCGGCCCACCTCGGTGACGAGGTCACGCGGGGTCCCCTCGGCCGCGAAGACCAGGTCGGGGGTGTGTTCCGCGACGTCGGCGGCGGTGATCGGGTCCCCCTCGCGCCCGCGACCGACGACCGGGATCTCGCGGACGGCCGGACGCCGCGACGGGGGCATGGTCGCGAGCGCGATCGAGGACGTCGCCACGACCGGCCCACCGACGTCGAGGACCGGCTGCAGGCTCGCGTCGCCGAGCGTGACGACGCGTGTTGCGCGCGGCGGTACCCGGTAGGTCGCGCCCTGGAACTCGACCTCGCGCCCGGTCGCCTGCGTGGGGACGGCGCCGGTCGTAGCGCCGCCACCGGAGGGTCCGCTCCGGTACGGGTTCGCGGTACACGCGCCGAGACCGACCGCACCGACCCCGAACAGGGCGGCGCGCAGAACGCTGCGTCGATCCGGCAGCGATCCGGGCATCACGACATCACTCCGAGACCAGGCACCAGAAGATCATCCCCGACGGGAGGTGACGGCGAGAAACAGGCGCGGTCGCCCGCGTCCCGACGCTCTTGAGTCTCAGCCCATCGAGGCGGTCTGGCCCGTGACCTCGAGCTGCTCGCGCAGGCCGTCGAGGATCTTGGTCAGCAGCCGCGACACCTGCATCTGGCTGACGCCGATCTCTCGCCCGATCTGTTCCTGGGTGAGACCCCGGACGAAGCGCAGCAGGAGGATGTGCCGCTCTCGGGGCGTCAACATCTGCAGGGCCGGGCGCAACATCTCGGCGTCGTCGACGTGCTCGAACGCGTTGTTCTCGTCGACCAACAGGTCGCCGAGCACGGCGGAACCGTCGTCGCGCACCGGCGCGTCCAAGGACAGCGCGGTGAACCCGACGCGGGACTGTTCGGCCTCGACCAGTTCGGACTCGGCGACGCCGAGGCCCTCGGCGATCTCGCTCTTGGTCGGCGGACGACCCCACATCTGCTCGAGGTCGGCAGCCGTCGTCACCGCGGCACTCCGCAGCTCTTGGAGCCGGCGAGGCGGTCGCACGATCCAGCCGTGATCGCGGAAGTACCGCTTGATCTCACCTGAGATCGTCGGCACGGCATAGGCGAGGAACCCCGGGCCCTCGCCGCGGCGATACCCCTGCACCGCTTTGACGAGGCCCAGGTACGCGACCTGGACCAGATCTTCGGGGTCGGCACCCCGCTGGGAGTAACGACCTGCCAGTGCCTCCGCGACTCCTGCGTTCAGCAGGACGATCTCGTCGAGGCAGGTCTGTTGTTCGGCGATGTCGGTCAGCGATTCCGCGTGGGCGAACAGTTCTTCCGTCCGCTCCTCGCGGGCAGCGGACTCCCCGAGGCGACCAAGGACACTCCATTCCCGTCCCATCGTCCGGCATGGCACTGGTCTCGGCCACGTCATCGAAGTTACTGGTCGCTACCCACCGGGAGCAACCAAACCCACCATTCAAGATGGTCAATTCGAGGGGAACAAAGTGAATGCCCCCGGTCGTTCATCGCGGGTTCACCGTGTCACTGCGCAAGGATCACTCCGCCCCGTCTGCAGCGGCCTTCACCCCGCCGTCCTCGATGGCCGATTCGGGGCTGTCGTAGATGGAGAAGACCTGATCCAGGCCCGTGATGGAGAACACGCGCAGGACACGTGGTTCATGACACACGAGGCGGATGTCGCCGCCGCGGGGTCGCACCGCCCGTTGGGCACCCACGAGGACGCCGAGGCCGGAGGAGTCGAGGAACGGGACCCCGCGGAGGTCGATGATCAACGCGAGGCGGGAGTCGCGGAACAGCGACTCCAGGCTGCCGCGCAGCACGGGGGCCGAGATGAGGTCGATGTCTCCATTGGCCTCGACGACGGTGAAACGCCCCTGCTCGTGGCTCGACACTGACAGCTCGCTCATCTGCGCCTCCTTCCCGGCGGTTTTACTCTAGACTGCGCGATCCGGGGCCCGCAGTCGGGCTCCCGACAAGGGACGTACGGTGGCGGCAATGTCCCCCTTCGGTCCCCTCGCCGTCCTCGCCGGGCTCCCGCCGTCCACGCCGCGACTCGCGGCGGTCCGGACCCTGCCGGCGCGCCCGCCGACGACCCGCGACTGGCCGGAGTGGGCAGGTCAGGAGGTGCGTCGGGCGTTCGAGCTGGGCGGGATCACCACGTTGTACGACCACCAGGTGGAGGCCGCCGAGGCGCTCCACGCCGGGCGACACAGCGTCATCGCCACGGGGACTGCGTCGGGCAAGAGCCTCGCCTACCTACTGCCCGCCCTCACCGCCGTGAGCCTCGGCCGACCTCGCCCGGCGACCATGCTGTACCTGTCGCCGACGAAGGCCCTGGCCGCCGACCAGCTCGCGCACGTCGAGGCACTGGAGATCCCCGGTGTGCGAGCCGCCGTCTACGACGGGGACACCCCGGCCGACGAACGCGCGTGGATCCGTCGTCACGCGAACGTCGTCTTCACGAACCCGGACATGCTGCACCACTCGATCCTGCCGGGGCATGGTCGATTCGCCGCGTTCCTGCGGGATCTGGCCTACGTGGTGGTCGACGAATGCCACGCCTACCGGGGGTCTTCGGGACCCACGTGGGTGCCGTACTGCGCCGTCTGCGCCGGGTCGCCGCGCACCATCGGGCGGCGCCGACGTTCGCCTTCGCCTCGGCCACGGTCGCCCGGCCCGCCGAGCACGCGTCGGCACTCCTGGGTCTGGACGTCGAGGCGTTCACCGTGGACGGGTCGCCCGCGGCAGAGCGGACACTCGCGCTCCTCGACCCGGCGCCCGAGGACGGCACCTCGCGCCGGTCCACCCTCACCCACGCGGGTGAGTTGCTGGGCGAACTCGTCTGCCGTGACGTCCGGACCGTCGCGTTCGGCCGCTCCCGGGCTGGCTCGGAGGTCGTCGCCGACATCGCCCGGCAGGTGGTGGCGGAGAGGTCGGCGGGTGAGGTGCCACCGAGTGCGGTCGCGGCCTACCGCGGCGGATATCTCCCCGAGGATCGGCGGGCCCTCGAACGCGATCTGCGTGAGGGTGCGCTGCGCGGGGTCGCCGCCACCAGTGCCCTCGAGCTCGGCATCGACGTGAGCGGCCTGGATGCGGTGATCCTCGCGGGGTGGCCCGGGACCACCGCGGCCTGGTGGCAGCGCGCGGGCCGAGCCGGGCGGTCGGGGCGGCGCAGCCTCGTGCTGTTCGTCGCCGACGAGGACCCGCTGGACACCTACCTCGTCACGCACCCCGACGCGTTGTTCGACCGCCCTCTGGAGGCGTGCGTCGTCTCGCCGGACAACCCGCACATCCTCGGCCCGCACCTGCTCGCCGCCGCCTACGAGCTGCCGCTGCGACCGGAGGAGACGATCTTCGGCCCGGCGGCGCCGGCGCTGCTCGCCCGGCTCACCGACGTCGGGCTCCTGCGTCGTCGGCCGACGGGGTGGTTCTGGACACGGGACGAACGTCCCACCGACGACCTGCCCATCCGAGGGGTGGGGCCGCAGGTCCGCGTCGTCGAGAACTCCACCGGGCGCGTCATCGGCACCGTGGACGCCGCCCGCGCGGAGGCCTCCGTCCACACCGGCGCCGTCCACCTGCACCAGGGGCGGACCTACGTGGTGCGGGAGCTCGATCTCGACGACGGCACCGCGCACGTGGTGGCGGGCGACCCCGGGTGGATCACGACGGCCCGTTCGCAGAGTTCGTTCGTCGTCCTCGACACCTCCGACCGGCGTGACCTGGGCGGCGTCGCCGCGCACACCGGCCGGGTGTCTGTGCGCTCGCGCGTCACGTCGTTCCTGCGGCGGCTCCCCTCGGGGAGGTCCTCGGCGAGCACCCGCTCGACTTTCCGGAACGGGCCATGACGACCAGCGCCGTGTGGTGGACGATCACGCCCGACGCGCTCGCCGGGGCGGGGATCGACGACGCCACGCTGCCGGGGGCGTTGCACGCCACCGAGCACGCGGCGATCGGTCTGATGCCGCTGCTCGTGGCCGCCGACCGATGGGACATCGGGGGCGTCTCGACCGCGTGCCATCCCGACACCGGCCTGCCGACGATCATGATCTACGACGGGCATCCGGGCGGGGCGGGATTCGCCGCCGAGGGGTATGAGCGCGCGCACGAATGGCTGCGGCGGACCAAGGACGCGGTGGCCGGGTGCCGCTGCTCGTCGGGGTGCCCCTCCTGCGTGCACTCGCCCAAGTGCGGCAACGGCAACGAACCGTTGGACAAGGCCGCCGCGATCACCCTTCTCGACCTTCTGGTGGACGCGGAAACCTCTGTCGGCGCTGGGCGTTCGGTATGACGATGTTTGACACGAGCTGAAATCTGGACCAATGTCCTGATACCCCTGTCTTTCGACCCCCAGGACGACTCCGTGGATTCCGTTCATCGCCCCGACGGTGGCCTTCGTACCGAGGCCATCGCGGCTCCCCCGGACGACGGCGCGTCCGTCCCGCAGGATCCTTCGCCACAGCTCCCGCAGATCGATCGGCCGCAGTGGACGGCGCCCATGGTGCGGCCGCGCGAGCGTCGCCCCCGTGCCGGCTGGCGGGCCTCCGCCTACTCGGTGACCGGTGGCCGGTGGAACCCCGGACTGTCCGCCAAGGAGCGCCGGGAGCGTGACCGTGAGGCGCGGATCGCGACCCAGTTGCGCGGCCGGCACGTCACGGCGTTCTTCTGCCTCAAGGGCGGCATCAGCAAGACCTCGACGACGGCCGCGACCTCGATCGCGTTGTCCGACCTGCGTCCCGACCCGGTGTTCGCCATCGACGCCAACCCCGACGCCGGTGACCTCGCCGAGCGTCTCATCGGCGAGAAGCTGTCGGGCATCACCAGCCTCGCCCACGACGTGGACAAGGTGACGAGTCTCGACGAGTTGTCCCGGTACACCGCGACGAGCGGCCGGCTCACCGTCCTGCCCGGCGAACCCAACCCGACGCTCGGAAACTCCCTGAGCTCGCGCGATTTCGAGAACATCATGCACGTCGTGCAGCGGTACTACTCGTTCGTGCAGATCGACTGCGGCACCGGTGTGACGCACCCGCTCATGGCGGGCATCCTGCGGTTCGCCGACACGGTCGTCATCCCGGCGGCGTGGTCGATCACCGGCGCCAAGCGCGCGGCGGAGTCGATCGAGTGGTTGGAGGACAACGGCTTCGAGGACCTGGCGCGCAGCTCGGTCGTCGTGCTCACCGCCAAGGACATCGTGAGCAAGTCGGTGGACAAGGAGGCCGTCACCCAGCACCTGTGGAAGGCGGGCGACCTCATCGTCGTGCCGGCCGACCCGCACGTCGCGGACGGGTCTCTGCTCGAGTGGGACCAGCTGCGTCCGGCGACGCGGGAGGCCTACCTCGACATCGCCTCGGCCATCACGGGCCGGTTCGGTCGTCACCACCGCTGAGTTCCTCTCCGGTCTCGGGGCCGGCGCGGGCCCGTGCCTGGGCCTCCCCGAATCGGGCGGCGGCCCCGGCCGGGAGTACGCCGACCAGTACGTCCACGTACGCCCCGTCGGGTCGGCACTCGTGCACCGTCGCCCGGTGCAGGCGTGCCACCCGGCGCGCCTCGTCGCACGAGGGCGCTGAGCCACGGGCCGCGGCCAGGGCCGAGAGATCGGCGGCGGCGCGCGCCTGATGTGAGGCGATGACTGCCGACGTCAGCAGCAACGCCGCCACCAGCACGATCACCAGGGCACCGATCGACCCCGCGGCCAGCACCGTCGCGTGGCCCGCTTCGGGGTCCCGCAGGGTCACGGTCGTGCGGGGACCACCACCGCGGGCGCCGGCTCCACCCTGGGAGATCACGGCTCGATGAGGTCGTCGTCGAGGTGAGCGCCCGCTTCGGAAGATCCGCGGCGAACGATCTGCGCTCATGTGCGCCCCCAGCCCGCCCCGGCCCCTTCGACGGGGGAGATCGCGCGGGCGACCGGTGCGGGCAGGTCTCCGATCACGGGCAGATCCAGGGGCGTGGGTGCGGTGACGGTGGTGACGACATCGCCGCCGTCGCGCGAGACGGTGACCGTCGATCCTCGCGGCGCCGCGCGTTCGGCCACCGCCCGCACGTCGGCCTCGGTGTCTCCCCGCGCCGCGGCCCGTGCCCCGGCGCGGGCGGCGTCGATGCACCTGACCTGGTCGATGCCGATCCGGACGGAGGTCAACGCGAGCGCGAGGACGAGGACGATCGCCGGGAGGACGGCGGCGGTCTCGGCCGTGACCATGCCCGCCTCACGCGCAGACCGGATCTCGCCCACCGTCACCCGCACCCGCGACGTCACGTCAGCTCCCGATGGCGAGCGCGGAGGTGACGAGCTTGGTCAGGGCCGCGCTGACCGTGCCGGACTTGACCACGGCGATGAGAACGGCCGCGAACGTACACGCGGCCAGGGTCCCGACGGCGTACTCGGCGGTCGACATCCCGGATTCCCCGGCGGCGGTGAGCTCGCGCCACCGCTGCCGGAGTCGAGGGGCCAGGGCTCGGGATCGGGTGATGAGGGACAGGGACATGAGGGCCGTCCTTTCGGGTCGGGATGTGGATGCGGCGTGTCCGCGCTGCCAGCCTCACCTCCGCGGGAGGCCGCCGGCCGGCGTCACCCGCGGTATGGGGACGAACGCGCAGCCTCTCCGGCGGTGTGGACGACGGGCTGCTGTGGGAGGTCATCCCGCGAGGACCGATCCGGCGAGCGCGCCGACGACGGGCACGACCGTGGTGAGGACGAAGGCAGGCAGGAACGTCAGGCCCAGGGGTACGACGAGGCGCACGCCCAGGCGTTCGACCGCCACGTCGAGCCGGTGACCCTCGGAACGTCGGATGTCCTCGGCAGCAGCGGTGAGGGTGGTCGAGGGTGGGACACCGGCCGCCTCCGCGAGGACGAGGGCACGCGCGAGCGGCTGCCACGCCGGATCGACGAGTCCCCACGCCTGGTCGTCCGGCAGACCCCAGTCGCGCGCGGCGACGACCATGGCCAGGTCCTGCCCGAGGCGTCCGCCCACCCGCTCGGCGACGACCGACATCGACGCCGTGACCCCGCGCCCGGACGCCAACGACAGGGCGAGCAGTTCGGCGACGTCGGCGATCTCGACCACTGGGGTCGCGTCGTCGACCCGGCGGCCGACCACGCGTCCGATTCGACGGTGAAGGGCACCCTTCCCGCCGCTCGCGAGCAGCACGGCGAGCGTGACCAGAATCCCGACGAGCCCCGTCATGCGGTGCTCACGCCAGGACGGGGCCGCGAGCGACGTCGCGGACCGATCGATCCACCCACGCTCGTCCGAGGAGGACGAGGACGCCACCGGCTGCCAGGCACGCCCAGGCCGTGGGTGAGGTCAGGTACGCCTCGACGGGATCGACACCGACGGCGACCGCCAGCAGCGGGCCACCCAGTGGCAGGGCCATGAGGATCCGGATGGTCGATCGTGCTCCCGCCGAGGCGGTCACCACACGCCGACGATGGGCGAGCCGCGCCCGCACACCACGAGCGGCGCACTCCACGGCGTCGGCCAACGGGCAACCGGTGCGCAAGGACAACTGCCAGGCGCGCGCGAACAACGCCGACTCCGGGTGGTTCCGCGCGTGGCGCTCCACCACCACGTCGACCGACCGGCCGTGTGCGACGGCCTCACCCACGGCGTCGACGAACGTGCTCCCGCCGACGACGTCGCAGGCCAACCGCACCGCCTCCTCCGGAGTGCGTCCGGCACGCAGGCTGGGCGCGACGACGTCGAGGAACGCCAACAGCCCCTCGACCTCACCCGTGGTCTGCGCGGCAGCCCTCCGCCCGGAGTGACGATCCACCGGCGCAGCCGCCCGCGGCGCCGCCCGGGCCCACAGCCGGGGCGTCCGGGACGGCACGAGCAGCACCGCCAGGGCCACGAGGACTCCCAACAGCATCCCGGTCACGCGTCGTCTCCGGTGATCCCGAGATCGACGAGCATTCCGTGGCCGCTCTCGCGCCGATACCCCTGCCCCTCCCGCCGCAGGGCGGGAATCACCCGCAGACGCCGGCTGTCGCCGTCGATCACCCCGATGGAGTCGACGACGCGCGCACTCCCCTGCCGTCGCATGTGGATGACGAGGCGCAAGGCGCTGACGAGTTGGCTCCGCGTGGCCGACGGGCTCATGCCGGCCAGAGCGCCGAGGGCCTCGATCCGGGCGACGACATCGGCCGGGGCGTTGGCGTGGACGGTCCCACACCCTCCCTCGTGCCCGGTGTTGAGCGCGGTGAGCATGTCGCGGACCTCGGCGCCGCGCACCTCGCCCACCGCCACCCGATCCGGACGCATGCGCAGGCTCTGACGCACCAGCGCCGCGAGGTCGACCGCGCCCCGCCCTTCGACGTTGGCGGGTCTGGCCTGCAGCGCGACCAGGTGCGGGTGGCGCACGAGCAGTTCGCGGACGTCCTCCACCACCACGATGCGTTCGGTGTGGGGCACCTCGGCCAACAACGCCGCGAGCAGGGTGGTCTTGCCGCTCCCGGTGCCGCCGGTGACGAGGAAGGCGCAGCGCCGAGCGACGACGGCCCGCAGGATCCGCGTCATGTCGCTCGTGCAGGCGCCCCAGAGTTCGAGCTCGGCCAGGGTCGGCGCGTCACGGCGTGGGATGCGCAGGCTGATGTGCGGTCCGCCGTCGACCAGGGGCGGCAGGACGGCGTGGAGGCGGATGCCACCGGTCAACTGCCCGTCGACGTACGGGCTGGCATCGTCGAGCCTGCGCCCCGCCGACCCTGCGAGCCGCACCGCGAGTCGCCGCAGGTCGCTCTCGTCGCCGATGTCGCAGTCCACGTGTTCGAGCCCGTCACCGCGGTCGACCCACACCCCGGCGGTGCCGTTGACCAGGACGTCGGTCACGCGCTCGTCGGTGAGCAACTCCTGCAGCGGTCCTGCGCCGAGCAGCGCGCCCTCGATGTGCCCGACCTTGCGGACGGCACCCGTTGCTCCGAGGACGGCGGCCTCCTGCCCCACCGCGTGGGCGACACGCGAGGAGGTCGGTGCCCGGCCGTGGCGGATGTGATCCCAGACGGCCGCGGTCGTCATGCCGCCCTCCGCAGGGGGCGGAGGTTGCCGAGCATGGCATCGACGGCCTTGGCCAGGCGCCCTCGACCCGGGGGTGGGCGCCCCTCACGCAGCGCCGTGGGTACCCGGGCATCGGTGGGCACCGCGCCGAGGAGCGGGATGTCGAACCGGCGGGTGATGGCGTCCGGGAGGTCGGCGGTCTCCCGATCGGTGCGGCAGGCCAGCCAGAGTCCGTCGTGGACGAGGTCGAGGTGGGCCAGGGACGCGGCGGCGGCCGCGAGGGCGGGAATCGTGTAGCCGGTCACGGCGATCACCTCGTCACTGAGGTCGGCGACCTCCGCCTCCCACACCTCCCCGGCCCGCGGCGCGTCGATGAGCACGATGTCGCTCACCCGCCCCAGCGCACCGACCAGGCAGGTCAGCGCCTCCGGGGAGGGGATGAGGGGTTCGTCCCGGTCGAAGGACAGCACGCCGCATCGTCCGGCCAGGGGCAGCCGCCCGAAGACCTCCGCCCCCTCGACCGGGCCGGCCGCGTCGGCGAGATCACGCCACCGCAGACCCGGTTCCTCGTCGGCACCGAGGACGACGTCGAGGCCGCCGCCGAAGGGGCGTGCGTCGACCGCGACGACCGCCGCGCCGAGATGGGAGGCACGCGAGGCCAGTGCGGCGGTGAGCACAGAGGCACCGACGCCTCCGGCGGTGCCGACGACGGAGATCACACGAGTCATGGGGGCAGCCTGGCCGTGGTCGACGATGTCCGGAGCGAGCCCGCGCTCGGGCTGTGGATACCGACGACGTGAGGGCCGGGTGTGGACGGGTGGACCGGGCCGGCACGCCGCCGCGGACGACCGACCGGTGGCCGCTGAGCACGCCTGTCCCCCAGCGGAATCCGCAAGAAGAATGGGGGCGGCCCCCGCTGGGGGGACAACGGGGGCCGCCAAACGCGCCAAGCCCCGGGGGGAGGAGCTGGTGCGCCGCGCTCAACCCGAAGGGAGCGCTGAATCCATTGTGCTAGTTGGACGTCCGATTGGCAATTCCGGAGGCGGAGATTCTCGGTGCGATTTTGGCGATCTGCCCCCGGTCGGCGCCGCCTGCCCCGAAGTGGCGTCGCACACGAAGATGGCACCCCTGGAACGGGGTGCCATCTCCAGGTGACCGGACCGGGTGATCAAGCGTGCGGTCGTAGCCGTCCGGGTGGGGCAAGCCCACCACGGACCGGTCCATCAGTGGACTGCCTGCGTGTGGGTGCCCGGCCGTTCACCTGGGTGTCTTCCGGAGGATCACTCCTCGTTCCGACATGTTCAGGATCACCCCGTTCCGATACATCCGCAAGGCCTTGTCGATGGTGTCTTCGGCCATAGGCGGATACGCTCATGGTGGAGACGTTCGGGCCACCCGCGCATCGTTGCGCTGCTGTTCACGGCACGTGCGAGGCATGCCCCCGGGCCCACGCCGCCGCAGTTCGCACCTGCCTCGAACACCGCCCGCACGGTTCTCACCCCGCGGGCACCCGGGGCTCTGTGCCCCGTCCTCGCGGCCCGACCTCCTACGCGTCCAACCGCCCGGCCCTGACCGCCGAGGCGATGCGCTCACCCTCTGCGGCACCGTCGGTCACGGCGGAAGCCACGTGCCGCACCCACAGTTCGACCCCCTCGCGGGTGCCGCCCGCGTACGCCGCCAGCGCGCCGAGGTACGGCGACCCGGCCCGGCGCAGATGACCCGCCTCCGGGACGCTGACTCCGGTGGGGTCCACGCCGCCGGCGTGCACCAGCGCCCGCTCGACCGCACGTGCGACCAGGCCGTTGCCACGAGAGAACGGCCGGACGATAGCGATCTCGGCGTGGACGAGCGCGGCGACGACGAGCACGGGCGTCCCCGGTGCGGCCGAGGTCTCGAGCAGCGAGACGATGCCGTGCAGCCTGTCCGTCAGCCCTGTCGGCGGTGCTCCGAGGTCGGCGAACTCCGCACACGGCGAGCCCTCCTCGCGAGGCCGCCCCAGCTGGGCGTGCCCCTCGCCGGTGAGCAGCGGTTCGGCGGCGGCGGTGTGCAGGCGGGCGAGTGCCTGGCGGGGCGAACTGCGCAGGATGCGACCCACGTGCTCGGCTTCGGCGGTCGCCTGGATCGCTCCGCGCAGCACGGCGAGGGTGGGGTCGGGGTCCGAGGGCCACTCCGTCGCGCCGATGAGCAGGCCGCGCACCACGGAGTCCTCCGAGCGCGCACCGTCGACCTCCGCCGACGCCCGCGCACCCCGGACCCGGGATTCCGCGGCGGCCTCGGGCGCCCGGCGCCGCAACCCCTCGTTCCACCGCAACCGGGTGCACGCCTCACGCGCCTCCGACAGCGCCGCATCCACCGCCGGCCAGGCGGCGATCGTCCGTATCGCGTCCGCGGCATCACTCACCCGGTCAGGGTAGGACCTGCACGCAGACCGGGCGCGCCTCGGTCCGAACACGGGCTCCGGCAGCGGCCGGGTAACCTCCGCCGGTCGTAGAGTGCGGACGTGACGACGCACCTGCTCCCGACGGTCGTCCCGCTGATCGACCAGGCGGGCACCGAAGGCCGGGCGTGGACCGTCGTCATCGTGCTCGTGGCCGCGGCCGCCCTGCTGCTGGTCATCGTCGCCACCGTCCTGCGGGTGCGCAGCCGCATCGCCTCACCCGAGGGCACCGCGACCTACCGCACCCTGCACGCCGCCTCCACCGCGGCGAGACATCTGCGTGACGGGCTCACCCCGGAGGCGGCCGAGCGGGCCGCGCGCGACCTGCGTCCCCTGCTCGGGGTGGAGGCGGTGGCGATGGGGGACGCCGGCGGTGTGCTGGCCTGGGAGGGGTCGGCCGAGCACCACCGCGGCGCGTTCGCCGAGCACGTGCCCACCGTGCTCGCCGGGGGACGCACGGTGCGCCTCGACGACCGCAAGGTGTCGTGCGACGACCCCGACTGCCTGATCCGCGCGGCGATCCTCGCGCCCGTGGTCAGCGACAACAGGGTGGTGGCGGTCCTCGCCTCCTACCACCGGGGCTCCACCAGCGACCTCGTGCACGCCACCGAGGCCGTGGCCGACTGGATCGCCACCCAGATCGACATCGCCGAGCTCGGTCGCGAGCGCGGCCGGGTCATGGAGGCCGAGCTGCGCGCACTCCGGGCCCAGATCAGCCCCCACTTCATCTACAACTCCCTCGCGGCCATCGCCTCGTTCGTCCGCACCGATCCCGAACGGGCGCGCGACCTCATCCTCGAGTTCGCCGACTTCACGCGCTACAGCTTCCGCAGCACCGGTCCGCTGGTGCCCTTGGCCGACGAACTCGTCAACATCGAGCGCTATCTCGCCCTTGAGGAGGCGCGGTTCGGTGACCGGATGAGCGTGAGCCTGCGGGTGGCGCCCGAGGTGCTCGGCGTGCGTGTGCCCTCCTTCGCCATCCAGCCGTTGGTGGAGAACGCGGTCCAGCACGGGATCGAGGCGGCCACGGGCGTCGGATCGATCCTCATCGAGGCCTACGACCTCGGCACGGAGGCGGAGATCGCCATCGAGGACGACGGTGCCGGCGCCGAACCCGAGCGGATCCGGGCGGTGCTGGCCGGCGACGAGGGCGGCGACCACATCGGCATGGCCAACGTGGACGCCCGCCTGCGCCAGACCTTCGGCGACGAGTACGGCCTGGTCGTCGAGACCGCCGTGGGCGCCGGCACGCGGGTGAGCTTTCGCGTGCCCAAGTACCACCCCGGCGTGGAGTGAGGTCCTGACGCACCGGCCACGGCGGTGACCGGCGAGATGAGCCTCGAACCGCGCGTACAGCGCCGCTCACACCGCCTCACGACGTAATCTTTCCGACATGGCACCAGAGCCCTCCGGATCAGCGCCGTCCGGCCTGCATGCCCTCGTCATCGACGACGAGGCACCGACCCGGGCCGAGATGGCGTGGCTGCTCGAGCAGGACGATCGGATCAGCGAGGTGCGCACGGCGTCCAACGGCGCCGACGCCCTGCGGGCGCTGGATCAGGCCCCGGCCGACGTGCTCTTCTGCGACATCCGCATGCCCGGGCTGGACGGCATGGAACTGGCGCGGGTGCTGGCCCGGTTCGCCGTCCGCCCCCAGATCGTGTTCGTCACCGCCTACGAGCAGCACGCCGTGGACGCCTTCGACGTCTCGGCCACCGACTACGTCGTCAAACCGGTGCGGGCCACGCGCCTGGCCGAGGCCGTGGGTCGGGTCGTGGCCAAGGCGACACCCGGCGGCGGGTCCGCGAGCCCGGCGCCGCCGGCGGTCCCCGACGAGACGATCCCCGTCGAGCTCGGCGGTGTCACGTCGTTCGTGCAGCGCTCCGACGTGCTCTACGTCCAGGCCCAGGGCGACTACGCCCGCCTGCACACCTCAGACGGCTCCCACCTGCTCCGGGTCTCCCTCACCCTGCTCGAGGAGCGCTGGGCCGAGGCCGGATTCGCCCGCATCCACCGCAGCACGCTCGTCGCCCTGCCCGCCATCACCCAGGTGCGCACCGAGGCCGGCCGCAGCGTCGTCGTCGTGGGCGACGGCATCGAGCTGCAGGTGAGCAGGCGCCACACCCGCGATCTGCGCGACCGCCTCATCCGTCTGCCTCGGCGAGGAACCTCGTGACCTCACCCGGCCGCGGGGGTAGTCCGCGCCGCGTCAGGGTCACCTCGCCGCGCAGCGCCGCGCACCAGGTGGGTCGGCGGTCGCGCTACCGCGATCTGGACGAGGAGACCTTGCTCGGCGAGGTCTACGTCGACTCCATCCTGCAGGCGCAGCGCCGGCTCGCCGGGTCGCTCATCATCGGCATCGTGCTCCTCGTGGTGGGGTTGCCGATGGTCCTGCTCTTCGTGCCCGAGGCGCTCGACCTCGGGCCGTTCACGGTGCCGGCGTCCTGGGTCGGACTCGGGGTCCTCGTCTACCCCATCGCCCTGCTGGTCACGACCTGGTACGTCCGGGCGGCCGAGCGGGTGGAGCGCGAGTTCGCCGAACTCATGGATCTTCCGTGACGTCGGTGCCGATCGTCGTCGCGATCACGCTCACCTGTCTGGCGACGGTCGTCGGCGGGATCCACGGCGTCCGACTCTCGCGCACCACCTCCGACTTCTACGTCGCCGGCAGGCAGGTGACCCCCTGGCGCAACGCGTCGGCCATCGGCGGTGAATACCTCTCGGCCGCCTCGTTCCTCGGGATCGCGGGACTGGTCTACGCCTCGGGTGTGGCCATGTTGTGGTTTCCGGTGGGCTACACGCTCGGGTACGTCATCCTCGCCGCCGTCGTGGCCGCTCCCCTGCGGCGCTCGGGCGCGTACACCCTGCCCGACTTCGCCCAACTCCGCCTCGAGAGCCGCAAACTGCGCCTGCTCACCTCGGTCCTCGTCGTGCTCGTGGGCTGGCTCTACCTCATCCCCCAACTCCAGGGCGCCGACATCGCGGTGGCCACCCTCACGGGAGCCCCGGGATGGGCGGGCAGCGCCCTCGTCGTGGTCGTGGTGACGATCAACGTCGTCGCCGGAGGCATGCGCTCGGTCACCGACCTGCAGGCGGTGCAGTACTGGGTCAAGTTCGTGGCCATCTCGGTCCCCGCGGTCATCATGGTCACCATCTGGGCGTCCTCCGACCTCGGCGTGCCGACGATGCCCGAGCTGCCCATGCAGACCGCGGCGACCGAGGCCTACACCACGTACTCCCTGCTGCTGGCGCTCTGCCTCGGCACGATGGGACTCCCGCACGTGGCGGTTCGCTTCTACACCAACCGCGACGGGCTCGCCGCACGCCGCACGACGATCCCGGTCATCGGGCTGCTCGGCCTCTTCTACCTGTTCCCGCCGATCTACGCCGTCCTCGGCCGCGCCTACCTGCCCACGCTGCCGCCCGGTGCCCAGGCCGACCAGATCGTCCTCCTGCTGCCCACGGTGATCGCGCCCGGCGCCCTCGGGCAGGCGCTCGTCGTGGTCCTGTCCGTGGGGGCCTTCGCGGCGTTCCTGTCCACGGCCTCGGGACTCGCGATCGCCGTCACGGGCGTGGTCGACCAGGACCTGGTCAAACCGTGGCTGCGGCGCGTGACCGGCGACGACGTCGACGGGATCTTCAGCTTTCGGGTGTCGGCCGTCTTCGCGATGGTCGTCCCGCTGATGCTCACGGTCGTCGTCGGACCCACCGGCCTCGCCACCACCGTCGGACTCGCGTTCGCGGTGTCCGCCTCGACCCTGTGCCCGATGCTCGCGCTCGGGGTGTGGTGGCGCGGATTGACCGCCCGCGGTGCGGCCCTCGGCATGGTCGTCGGCGCGACGGGCTCGCTCGCCTCGGCCGGGGTGACGCTGTCGCACATCGACCTCCCCGAGCCGTACGCGCTGCTGCTGTCCCAGCCCGCGGCGTGGACCGTGCCGCTGGCCTTCGTCACCGCGATGCTCGCCTCGCTGGCCACACAGGACCGCATCCCGCGCAACGTGCTCCGCACCATGACGCGCCTGCACCTGCCCGAGAACCTCTCTTCGCGAACCGGCTGAAACGCCCCACCGTTCGGCGCGGGGCGGCAACCGTTCGGCGCCACGATCCGCGCCGGTGACCGCAGGCACGATGCCGCCGACCTCAGAGCCCGAAGTGCCTGCTCGCCCACCGGTACCCGGAGCGCCAGAGTGGGTCCGCGGCGGGCCGGTGCCCGCTCATCACGGCCATCAGCGAAACGACAGGAGGTGTGCCTCGTGGATCCAGACGCGACGAACCCGAACGCGACGAACTCATCTTTGTACCGAGAGGTGCAGCAGAGCGACGAATTCAAGGATCTTCGGAAGAGATTTCGGGGATTCGTCTTCCCGTGCACGATCTTCTTCCTGACCTGGTACTTCGCGTACGTCATCCTCGCGGCGTACTTTCCGGAGTTCATGAGCACGCGGGTGTTCGGCCTGGTCAACATCGGGCTGATCTTCGGGCTGCTCCAGTTCGTCACCACGTTCGGCATCACCATCGCCTACGTCCGCTGGGCCGACAAGGTGTTCGACCCCCGCGCCGATGCCATCCGTGAGCGCTTCATGGGAGACCAGCGATGAACCTGATCACCGCCGCCGCGGCACCCACCGTCGGCAATCCCCTCATCAACATCGGGATCTTCGTCCTCTTCGTCGTCGTCACCCTGACGGTCGTCATCAAGGTCGCCGCCGGTAAGAAGACCGCCGCCGAGTACTACACGGGCGGCGCGGCGTTCTCGGGCAAGCAGAACGGTGTCGCCATCGCCGGTGACTATCTGTCGGCCGCGTCGTTCCTCGGTATCGCGGGCGCCATCGCCCTGCAGGGATACGACGGCTTCCTCTACTCGATCGGATTCCTCGTCGCCTGGCTGGTGGCGCTGCTGCTCGTCGCCGAACTCATGCGCAACACCGGCCGATTCACGATGGCCGACGTGCTCTCCTTCCGCCTGCGTCAACGGCCGGTGCGGATGGCGGCCGCCACGAGTTCGCTCGCGGTCTCCTTCTTCTACCTGCTGGCCCAGATGGCCGGTGCGGGCGGCCTGGTCTCGCTACTGCTCGGCGTGAGCAGCCTGTGGGCCCAGTACCTCGTCATCGCCGTCGTCGGCGTCGTCATGATCGGCTACGTCATGATCGGCGGGATGAAGGGCACCACCTGGGTGCAGATCATCAAGGCGGTCCTGCTCATCGCCGCCGCACTCATCATGAGCATCTGGGTACTCGCCCTGTTCGGGCTGTCGATCAACGGCCTCTTCCAGGCGGCGATCGACAACTCCCCCAAGGTCGGGGAGAAGCTCGTGGACCCCGGTCTGAAGTACGGCCTCTCCGACCTCACCAAGATCGACTTCATCTCGCTGTCGATGGCGCTCGTGCTCGGTACGGCGGGTCTGCCGCACGTGCTCATCCGCTTCTACACCGTCCCGACCAGCAAGCAGGCCCGCAAGTCGGTCGAGTGGGCCATCTGGCTCATCGGCGCCTTCTACCTGTTCACGCTCGTCATCGGCTACGGCGCCGCGGCCCTCGTCGGCCCCGACAGGATCAAGGCGGCCGCCGGTGGCGCGAACTCGGCGGCACCACTGCTCGCGTTCGAACTCGGCGGATCGGTGTTCCTCGGCATCGTCTCGGGCATCGCGTTCGCTACGATCCTCGCGGTCGTCGCCGGCCTGACGATCACCACCAGCGCGACGTTCGCCCACGACATCTACAACCAGGTCATCAAGCACGGACAGGCCACGCAGGAGCAAGAGGTCAAGGTCGCCCGTTATGCGGCTCTCGGCGGCGGTGTCATCGCCATCGTCGGCGGCATCCTCGCCTACGGCCAGAACATCGCGTTCCTCGTGGCCCTCGCCTTCGCCGTCGCGGCGAGCGCGAACCTGCCGACGATCCTCTACTCGCTGTTCTGGAAGCGGTTCAACACCCGCGGCGCGTTGTGGAGCATCTACGGCGGACTGATCTCGGCGCTGGGACTCATCATCTTCAGCCCGGTCGTCTCGGGTAAGCCGGCCGATCCGATCACCGGGCTCAGCTCCTCGATGATCACCAACCCGGCGATCGACTTCCACCTCTTCCCGCTCGAGAACCCGGGCATCATCTCGATCCCGCTGGCGTTCTTCCTCGGCTGGCTCGGCTCGGTGACGAGCAAGGAGTACAACGAGGCCAAGTACGCCGAGATGGAGGTCCGCTCCCTCACCGGGGCCGGCGCCTCCGGCAAGATCGTCGACCACTGACGCTCGCGCCACACAGCACACGAGAACGGCCGCGGAGGGCACCAGCCCGCCGCGGCCGTTCTTCATGCGCGGCCACAACCACCTGAACCCGGAGGGTGACGTTCAAACCGGAGTCCATCGGCTCCGGTCTCAGGCGCCGCCTTCCGGGTTCAGGTGGGTGGGTGTACCGCTGTTACTTCTGGACGGCCTTGAGGGCGTCGACGATGCCCTCGCCGTAGAAGCCGTTGTACTGCGCCGTGCCGGTGCACCGGGCGTCACCGGCGGGGCAGGGCTTGTTCGTCGCCTGCGACTTCAACAACGAGACCAACTGGGCCGGCGACGCGTTCGGGTGCGTGCCCTTGAGCAGCGCGAGGACGCCCGCGACGTGCGGGGACGCCATCGAGGTGCCCGAGGCGCGGCCCCAACGGTTACCCGTCACGGTCGACAGGATGCTGCGGCCGGGCGCCGCGACGTCGATGACCCCGTCGCCGAAGTTGGAGAACGAGGCGAGGTTGCCGTCCTGCTGGACCGCGGAGACCGTCACCACGCCCGGCAGCTCCGTCGGGAGGTCCTTGCAGGTCTTGTTGATCTGACGCTGGATCGGGGTGGAGTCGTTGGGGCTCGAGTCGTTCGTCGTCTTGTTCGCCAGGTCATAGGCCGAGTTGCCCGCGGCCGCCGCGCTGACGACGCCCCGCTTATCGGCGAACGCGTAGGCACGACGCAGGGCCTCCATGACCGGCGCCTGGTCACGCTGGTCGCCGCACCAGAACTCGAACGGGTCGACGTAGTAGCTGTGGTTGGCCACCGGGATCTGCTTCTGCGCGGTCCACATGATCCCGCAGATCGCGTACTCCGGATAGATGAAGCCGTCGTCGTTGACGACCTTGACGCTCGCCAGCTTGACCGCGGGTGCGACACCCACCATGCCGACGTCGTTGCGGGCCGCGGCCACGGTGCCCGCGACGTGCGTGCCGTGGTAGCTCGTCGTGGCCTGCCATCCGGTGGCGGAGGTGTCGGTGACGCCGCCGCCGGTGCAGTTGACCGACAGGCTCGGCACGATGTTCTGGGCCAGGTCCGGGTGGTTGGCCTCGATGCCGGAGTCGACGATCGCGACCGTGACCTTGCGGTCGCCGTCGGTGATCTTGTGGGCCTGGTCGGCCTTGATCATCGCGTTGTTCCACTGCTCGGGCTCGAACGGGTCGAGCGTGCCGGCGGCCGGCGACGCGTCCCCGGTGTAGGCGCCCTCGAAGTCGGCGAGCTTGCGGTGACCGGGCGGGAGGGCGCGGCCGGCGTCGCTGCCCGGGGCCTCGGAGACGGGAACCGTGCGGGTCGGGCCGGCGGACTCGATACCGCTCTTGCGGTCGGCGCGCAGCGTCTCCAGGAACCGGCTCTTGGTCGACTGGACGACGATGACGCCGATCTCGGGCCACCGCTGGACGACCGTGCCGCCTGCGGCCTTGACGGCGCGTTCGGCCTTGAGCATCTGGCCGTGGTTGACCTTGCCGACGTTGACGACGTAGCTCATCGTCTGCCCCTCGGGGTAGACGATCGGGACAGGGGTGGAGGCCTGCGGGGCGGCAGGTGCTGCAGGCACGGCCTGCGCGGTGAGCGCGGGCACGAGGAGCGTTCCCACCGCGGTGAGGGTCAGACCGAGGCGGGTGATGCGCGTGGATGAAGACACGGGGACTCCTGGTATTCGGGGTCGGACACCGTCGTCCGATCGCCTCAGTAGACACTCCCCGAGGCCCCCGCTCAAGGATTCAGGCTCGGGGTTTCCCCAGGTTGTGGGCAGCAGATGTTCAACCCGCGAGCTGCGCTGTTGAAGCGGTGCGGGCACCCGGCGCCGCGGACGAGACACCAGGGGTGTCGGTGCCACCCCCTACCCTGGGAATCGGTCGCGAAAAACCGACGTGGCCGACTCGACACCGAGGAGTTCCCGTGTCCCGCCGCCGAGGAGCCGCACTGACGGTCGTCTGTGCGTCCTTGCTCGTCCCCAGCCTCGCCCTCGCCCCCGCGCCTCCCGCCGAGGCCGGCCCGACGCGGGTGGATGCGGCCTCCTGGTCTGGTGGCAGCACCGAACCCCGGTCCACCGCGATGGCCCAGACCCCTCGCGCCGGCACCACCGCCAGCTACGTCGTCAACCTCCGCACCCCCTCCCGCGCCGATCGTCTGGCCGGTCACAAGGCGGTCGGCAAGGCCGGCGGCCGCGTCGTCGCGGCGTGGCCCGAGATCGGGGTGCTCGTGGTGCAGTCGCGCGACACCCGATTCCTCGCCAAGGTCAAGGGCGCCGCCCGCGTCGCCTCCGCCGGGGCCACCCGCAGCGTGCCGGTCAAGCGCACGCCCCCGCCAAGGCGCACGGCCCCCGCGAACGGTGTCCGCGTCGCCCGCGAGCGCACGCAGTGGAACACGTCGATGGTCGGCGCCGACCGGGCGCACCGGGTCACCCGGGGCTCTCGCGCGGTCACGGTGGCGGTCGTCGACTCCGGCATCGACGTCAATCACCCCGAACTCAAGGGCGCGATCGACCCCAAGGCGTCGATGGGGTGCGCGAACGGTGGACGGCCCGAGCGGGCACAGTCGGCCTGGCGCGCCACCACCAACCCGCACGGCACGCACGTCGCGGGCATCGTCGCCGCCGCGCGCAACGGGGCCGGCGTCACCGGCGTCGCGCCTGGTGTGCGGCTCGCCTCGATCAAGGTCCTCGACGAGGACGGCATGATCTATCCCGAGTACGCGATCTGCGGCGCCATGTCCGCGGCCCGCGCCGGGGTGAAGGTGGCCAACCACAGCTACTTCGTCGACCCCTTCGTCTTCTGGTGCGACGACCAGCCGGGCCAGGCGGCGGTCAAGGAGTCGCTGCGCCGGGCGTTCGCGTGGTCGGCGCGCAAGGGCGTGGTCAACGTCGCCGCTGCGGGTAACTCCGGCATCGACCTCACGCGCAAGAGCGTCGACAGCGAGAGCCCCACCGACGCCTCCACGCGGATGCGCCGCATCAACAGCGGCTGCCACGACCTGCCGACCGAGATCCCCGGAGTCGTCACGGTCTCGGCCCTCGACCGGTCGAAGCGCCTGGCGCCCTACTCCAACGACGGCCTCGGCGTCGTCGACGTGACCGCCCCCGGCGACGAGGTGCTGTCCACCGTTCCCGGCGGGCGGTACGCCGTCGAGTCCGGCACCTCGATGGCCGCGCCGCACGTCGCCGGCGTCCTCGCCCTGCTGGCCACCCGGCACCCCCAGGCGTCGCCGTCCCGGCTCTCGGCGATGTTGCAGAAACAGGCACGTCCGCTGCCCTGCCCCCGGGGCGATAACGGATGCCGCACCAAGAAGGGGCTCAACAGCAACTACGGCCACGGCCTCGTCGACGCCTCGGCCGCGGTGCGCTGAGCAGATGTCGAGGCCGTCGCACTCCGGCATCCAAGCAGATATCGAGGCCGTCGCACTCCGGCATCCAGGAGACTGCGAGCCTGGCCATCCGAGGATGCTCGGCCGAATCAGAAGGCGGCGAGCCGGTCCTCCCTGTCTTGGACCGGCCCCGTCGCGGGTGGGTTCACAACGTAGCCGAGCTCTTCGAGCACCCGCACGGCCTCACTCGGACAGTCACGGACGGCAGAACCCGTCTGGTGCCGCCGCCATTGGATGCGGTTGGTTCGAAGCACCTGAGGCCATGTCGTCGTCCCCGGTCTCACCCCGAATTCCTCCTCGATCATCTGGAGCACATCCTCGAGCGTGGGTCGGAAACGGTGGCCACCGGTGGGGAAGTGAATCCGTGACAGCCGCGCCGCCTCGAGTTCCGCGTCCGGAGCGGCTTGACGACGGGACACACCCGAAACGGCGGCCAGCGTCATCACACGGGTGAACTGATCTCGGTGAGCGTGCACGTGCACGTGCCCGGCCGGCAACCCCTTTCCCTGGTCGTGAACGTACTCGTATCGGAAGAGTGGGTCACCTTTCGGACGGCTGCCCGCATAGACCGCGACCTTGGAACTCAGCACCTTGAGATAGCGACCGGCGCCGTCGAGTTCGCACCGGTAGTTCACCTCCAGGGCCAGGGTCCCAACTTCGCCGACCGGGATCACAATGCCGTTGGTGTCGTCGGTGACGACGAAACGTGAGCCACTGCTCGTCGACTTGAACGGGACTGTACGACCGACGAAGGCCGAAACAGCATCTGAGATCCGACGGGCGAAGGCGTCGGATTCCGCTGCGAGCGAGGTCACGGTGTCTGGAGCCACCTGAGGTCTCGGATCCGTCGAAGGATCTGGTACCGATCAGCGTCGAGTGCGTCCGCGGCGGCTATGTCCTCGGCGAGGTCGACAGGCATGCCGAGTTCCGCTTCGAGCCTGCGAAGCTCCTCTTCCAGCTGTTCCGACGTCATGGACTCGGTCGTTGCAGATCCCATCGCGCACCTCCAGATAGATGGCAAATTCACTATGACAGACGCTACTGGTGGGCACTGACAACCCTTGCATGAGCGCCTCGGCCTACTCGTCATCAGCCCGCTGTTGACGAGAGTAGGCCGACAGAACCCGACGACGCGTCACGCCGCCCACCTGAACGATCTTGGTGAGAACCCTTGTGCTCCGCCGTTCGTCGCACGAGCGGCCCGCCGGGCGGTCGAGGGGCGGACGCCCCCTTGAGGTCGATACCGTCGCCGGGTTGAGTGACGTTACAAACAGGGCAGACAACGCACACCGACCCGTAGGAGGACCTCGTGACCGACGCGAGCTACGCACCGACTCAGGAGTTCACGGCCCAGGCAAACGGTACGGCCGACCTCTTCACCGCCGCCGAGACGGACTTCGAGGGGTTCTGGGCCGACCAGGCGCGTCGGTACGTCACGTGGAGCAAGGACTTCGACCAGACTCTCGACTGGAGTGGCGCCCCCTTCGCCAAGTGGTTCGTCGGCGGCGAACTCAACGTGGCCCACAACTGCGTCGATCGGCACGTGGAGGCCGGCAACGGCGACCGCGTCGCCATCCACTTCGAGGGCGCCGAGGGCGACACACAGACCATCACCTATGCCGACCTGCAGAAGAAGGTCTGCCAGGCCGCGAACGCCCTCACCGAACTGGGCGTGAGCACGGGTGACCGGGTGGCCATCTACCTGCCCATGATCCCCGAGGCGATCGTCGCGATGCTCGCCTGCGCCCGTCTGGGTGCCCCGCACTCGGTCGTGTTCGGCGGGTTCTCCTCCGACGCGATCAAGTCGCGCATCGCCGACGCCGAGGCCAAGGTCGTCATCACGGCCGACGGGCAGTACCGCAAGGGCAAGTCGGCCCCGCTCAAGGAGGCCGTCGACACGGCGGTCAGCGCCGAGGACTCCCCCATCGAGCACGTGCTCGTGGTCAAGCGCACCGGCGGCGACGTGCAATGGAACGACAAGGACGTCTGGTGGCACGAGGTCGTCGACCGGCAATCGGCCGAGCACGAGGCGCAGCCGATGGACAGCGAGCACCCGCTGTTCATCCTCTACACCTCGGGCACCACGGGTAAGCCGAAGGGCATCCTGCACACCTCCGGCGGCTACCTCACGCAGGTCGCGTACACCAACAGCGTCGTCCACGACGTGCACCCCGAAACCGACGTGTACTGGTGCACCGCCGACATCGGCTGGGTCACCGGGCACTCCTACCTCGTGTACGGGCCGCTGGCCAACGGCGCGACGCAGGTCGTCTACGAAGGCACTCCGGACTACCCCCACCAGGGCCGCTGGTGGGAGATCGTCGACAAGTACAAGGTGTCGGTGCTCTACACCGCGCCGACGGCGATCCGGGCCTGCATGAAGTGGGGGCCGAGATCCCGCAGAAGTACGACCTCTCCAGCATCCGGGTCCTCGGCAGCGTGGGCGAGCCCATCAACCCCGAGGCCTGGCGCTGGTACCGCGAGAACATCGGCAGCGGCTCGGCCCCCATCGTCGACACGTGGTGGCAGACCGAGACCGGCGCGATCATGATCTCGCCGCTGCCGGGTGTCACCGAGCTCGAGCCCGGCTCGGCGCAGCGTCCGATCCCCGGCATCAGCGCCGAGATCCTCGACGACGCGGGCGAGCCCGTCACCGAGGCCGACGCGGTGGGGTACCTCGTGCTCACCAAGCCGTGGCCGGCGATGCTGCGCGGCATCTGGGGCGACGACCAGCGCTACAAGGACACCTACTGGAGCCGGTTCGGCGAGAAGTACTACTTCGCCGGTGACGGCGCCAAGTACGACTCGGCGGGCAACATCTGGCTGCTGGGGCGCGTCGACGACGTCATGAACGTGTCGGGCCACCGTCTGTCGACCGCCGAGATCGAGTCGGCGCTGGTGTCGCACCCGACCGTGGCCGAGGCCGCCGTCGTGGGTGCGGCCGACGACATGACCGGTCAGGCCGTCGTGGCGTTCGTCATCCTGCGTGGCGACGCCCAGGGCGAGGACGACAAGATCGTCGCCGACCTCAAGTCGCACGTGTCCAAGGAGATCAGCCCGATCGCCAAGCCCAAGTCGATCATGGTGGTCAGCGAGCTGCCCAAGACGCGCTCGGGCAAGATCATGCGCCGTCTGCTCAAGGACCTCGCGGAGGGCCGTGAGGCCGGAGACGCGACGACCCTCACCGACTCCTCGGTCATGGACACGATCAAGAAGGGCATGACCAAGGGCTGATCGCCCTTCGCGGCGAGTCCCGCGCGGTCACGTCCGTGATCCCGCCTCCGACTCGTACAGTGGCCACGCCCCGCCGGACCCCTGCCGGCGGGGCGTTGTCGCGCCCGGGGCGCGGGGCCGATTCCGTCCGTCCAGCGGGTTGTCGGTGGGGCTCTGTAGCGTGAGCACCGTGAGCGCATTCAAGGACCTCCTCGACCGCCTCCCCTTCGACACCACGGCGCTGCGCAAGCTGCCCGTGCCCGGGATCTCCGGCGACTGCCTGCTCGAACTCGACCTCGCGAGGGGCGTCGGTGAGACGGCGCCGGCCTCCCCGATCGAGGCGATCCGCGAGCGGCACACCCCGACGCTGCACGCCATCGTCGAGGCCCTGCACGACGCGGCGACCGACCCCAAGATCCGCGGGCTCGCCGTCCACGCCTGCGCGCCCGCCCTCTCCCCGGCCCACGCCGAGGAGGTGCGCGCCGCCGTCGAGGCCTTCGCCGACGCCGACAAGCCGGTCATCGCCTGGGCCGAGACGTACGGCGAGCTGACCAACGGGGTCGCCGGGTACCTGGTGGCGACCGCCGCCGACGAGATCTGGCTGCAGCCCACCGGGTACCTGCAGTTCACCGGCGCGGCGGCCGAGGCCGTCTTCCTGCGCGAGGCGCTCGACAAGATGAGCGTGGAGCCGCAGTTCGACCGGCGTCACGAGTACAAGTCGGCCAGCGAGATGTTCACCGAGCGTGAGATCTCCGGCCCCTACCGCGAGGTGCTGCAGTCGCTCACCGGCTCCGCCGTCGAGACGTTCCTCGCCGGCATCGCCCGAGGTCGAGGCATGGAGGCCGACGACGTCCGACCCGTCGTCGACGAGGGTGTCCTCTCCCCGAGCGGGCGCGTGAGCTGCATCTCATCGACCGGGTCGGCTACCGCGACGAGGCCTACGCCTCGCTGCGCGAGCGTGCCGGAGCCGATGAGGACACCGAGCTGCGTTTCGTCGAACGGTACGACTCCGGGTTCGGCATGAGCTCGATGACCGGCCGGGGCCGGCCCGTGGTGGCGATCGTGCAGGCGGCCGGGCCGATCCACCTCGGGCGGTCGGGCGGGCCGTCGCCGCTGGCCGGGCGTTCCATCGGTTCGGACTCACTCTCGGCCGCTCTGCGGGGTGTCGCCGAGGACGACAAGGTCGAGACGGTCGTGCTGCGGGTCGACTCCCCTGGCGGGTCGGCCGTGGCCTCCGACGCCATCCACCGGGAGATCCTGCGGCTCAAGGAGAAGAAGCCGGTCGTGGCCTCGATGGGGTCGGTCGCCGGATCCGGCGGATACTTCATCTCCATGCCCTGCACCGAGATCGTCAGCAACGCCACCACGCTCACGGGTTCGATCGGTGTGCTCGCGGGCAAGCAGGTCACCCAGGGCGGACTCGACCGGCTCGGCATCCACCGCGCGTTGGTGAGCACCGGCCCCTTCGCCGGCATGCTCAGCTCCCAGCGCGGCTTCACCGAGCAGGAGTGGGACTTGCTCTCCCGCTTCCTCGACGACGTGTACGCCGACTTCACCCGCAAGGCCGCCGACGACCGCGGCATGTCGATCGACCAGCTCGAACCCCTCGCCCGCGGCCGTGTGTGGAGTGGTGCTCAGGCGGCCGACATCGGTCTCGTCGACCGGGTCGGCGGACTGTCCGACGCCGTGCTCCGCGCTTGCGCCCTCGCCGACATCGACCCCGACGAGGCCGACACCCGGATCAGTCCCAAGCTGGGCCCGCTCGACCGGTTCATGCCCGCCGAGAACAGCAACTCCCCCGTCGCCTCGCTGTTCGGTGAAGGCCATGCGCTCGTGGATCGTGCGATGGCCTCGCTCGGACTCGGGTCGACGGGCGTGCTCACCATGGCCCCGATCCGGTGGCGGTGAGCAGATGAGTGCGCAGAGCGAGAACGGGAACGAGGCCGAGAACACGGCCGGGGTGGGCGAGTCCATCGACGGCGGTGGCACCGACGCGTCGCCGGCGGTCCTCATCGAGCGCGACGGGCACGTCGAGACATGGACGCTGAACCGGCCCGACATCCGCAACGCCATCTCCGACGACGACATGATCGATGCGATCGTCGAGGCCGTGGGCCGGGTGAACGTCGACGACGAGGTCCGTGCGGTGGTGCTCACCGGTGCAGGGTCGGCGTTCTCGGCCGGTGGCAACGTGCGGGCGATGGCCGAGAAGAGCGGCATGTTCGGCGGCTCCCCGGCCCGGATGCGCGAGGGGTACCGCCGGGGCATCCAGCGCATCCCCCGGGCTCTCTACGAGTGCGAGGTCCCCGTCGTCGCGGCGGTCAACGGACCCGCGGTCGGTGCCGGCTGCGACCTGGCGCTCATGTGCGACCTGCGGATCGCGTCGGCGACGGCGTTCTTCGCCGAGAGCTTCGTCAAGCTCGGCATCATCCCCGGCGACGGCGGGGCCTGGTTCCTGCCGCGGGTCGTCGGCGCGGCACGGGCGGCCGAGATGGCGTTGACCGGCGATGCGATCGATGCGGCCACGGCCCTCGAGTGGGGGCTGGTGTCGCGGGTCGTCGAGCCAGACGACCTCCTCACCGCGGCACACGAACTGGCGGCGCGAATCGCGGCCAATCCGCCGCGGGCCACCCGGATGACCAAGCGGTTGCTGCGCGAGTCCGCCCATTCCAGCCTGTCGAGCCTGCTGGAGCTCTCGGCCGCGATGCAGCCCCTCGGACACCACACCGCCGACCACGCCGAGGCGCTGGCCGCTATGCGCGAGAAGCGCACCGGCACCTACACCGGCGACTGAGCGGGGGCCGCACCGCTGGGGCCAGACTCGACCGCAGACCGGCTCCCCTGCTGATGCGAGACGACAGGGGCGAGCTGCCCCAACGGTCTCGATCCGGCCGCGTCAGCGGGTGATGGCCTGCACCGACGCCGGGGTGTCCGCTTCGGGGTCGAGCGCCAGCGTCTCGATCAACCGTGCCAGCACCTCGGGGGTCTCGTACTGCGGCCAGGGACCCGCGTTCATCCGCACGAGACGCATCAGGGGGTGGTCGTCCACCAGGGCCACCGCCTCGGCAGACGGCTGTTCGAAGCCGCCGGAGAGCACGACGGTCCACACCGGGATGCGCAGGGAGTCGTAGAAGTGGGGGCCGGGCAGGTAAGGGTGGTCCTCGGCCAGGGTGTACATCGCCTGAATGGTCTCGATCGTGGGCCTGTGCAGCCACGATCCGTCAGGGGCGAAGGTCAGGGACCTCGTGATCTCGGGGAGGAGCCTGTCGCCGAACTCGACCGAGACCCAATCGGCCTGGGCCCGTTCGTTCAGTTGGTGGACGAGCGCGGAGGCCTGGGCGGGGGTCGAGCCGGTCTCCCCGAACCGGAACCTCTCCGTCATCACCTCCGCGAAACCGGCGGAGTTGACGAACGCGATCGCCTCCACGGCCGCCTCGGTGCTGTCGAGGACGGCACCGCCGAAGGAGACCAGGCCCCGAAAGGAGTCAGGCGACTCGAGAGCCGCGACCGTGCTCACGAAGGCGGAGTTCTCATGGGTGACGAGCAGTGGGCGGTCCAATCCCAGCTCCCGCACGACGGTGGGCAGGTGGCGCCACCCGTCCTCGGCGGTACGCATCTCGGCGCTCGACCGGCCGTGACCAGGAAGGTCGACGGCGTACGCCACGACGGAGTCGCCGAGCTCGGCGGCGAGCAGATCCCAGTTCGCCGCGCACATCCCTGTGGAGTGGACCAGCAGCACGGGGATCGCAGCACGCGCACTGCCTGCGTCCTTCACGTGTTCGACGACAGCCACGTCGCCGTCGTCGACCACGACCCGGTGTTCCCTGCATTTCATCGACCCAGTATGGGAGATGGAGCACCGATTCGTGCCGCTCGCATGCACCTCACCTTCGCCCCGACCCCGGCAGCGGCCGCGCGACGACGGTCAGGCGGGGCCCTCCGCGCGCAGGACGGGGATCGGTGGTTCCTCGCTGCGGGGGCTGCGTTCGGCGACGGCCGCGAGGGCGGGTCGGAGGTCGAGCCACCACTGCTCGCGGGGGCGACGGTTCTCGGCGTCGATCTGCTCCGGCATGCGTGAGACGGGCGCGAACGTGACGACCCCGTCGACGAGTCCGACGGATCGGGCGGCGGTGTCCTCAGCGGCGAGTTGACCGGCAAGTCCGTCGACGGCGTGTTTGACCAGCCGCGTGGCGAGGATGCGGTCGAACGGCGTCGGGGCGCCGCCCTGCTGTACGTGTCCGAGGACGGCCTGCCGCACGTCGAACAGCGACTGGCCCTCCTCCTCGAAGAGGCGGGCCAGGAAGTCGGTGGTGTAGAGGTCGTTGGCGCGCTCGTTGCGGATCGTGAGGAACAGCCGCTTGCCGCCTCGGAACGCGCGGATCATCTCCTCCACGTCCTGCTGCAACCCCGCCAGGGTGATGCCCTCCTCGTGCAGGTACACGCGTTCTGCGCCGGAGGCCAGCCCGGACATGAGCGCGAGGTAGCCGCACCGGCGTCCCATGGTCTCCACGACGAAGCAGCGCTTGCTGGCGCTGGCCGACATCTTGATGGCGTCCAGGGCCGTGACGGCGCTGTTGAGGGCGGTGTCGCAGCCGATGGACAGCTCGGAGCTGGGCAGGTTGTTGTCGATGCTCGCCGGCACCAACATCATCGGGATGTCGAACGCGGGATACCGCCCGCGTTCGGAGTCGAGCAGGTGCACGGCCTGGTAGGCGTTGTAGCCACCGATGACGAGCAGCGCGTCGATCTCCAGTTTCTCGATCGACCGGCCGAGGGCGTAGAGCTCGTCGACGGTGGGGATGCGCCGGCGCGTTCCGAGCTCGGCGCCGCCCTCCCCGTCCAGCCTTCGACGTCGCCCCAGGTGAGTTCGCGGACGTGGCCCTCGATCAGACCGGGGAATCCGCCGTCGACGCCGATGATGTTCATCCCGCGCGTCAGCCCGAGTCGCTCGGCGGCCCTGGCGGCGGTGTTCATGCCCGGCGCGAGACCACCGGCGTGGACGATCGCGACCCGCGGCGCCTTCTCGATGGGTTCGACGGTCTGCGGGGGCGTGACATGCGCTCGAACACCGCGAGCATCTCGCCGAAGCTCGCGCCCCGGGCGGTGACGGCGGCCTCGTAGTCCTGCCGTTCGACGTGACGGGCGACCTCACGGGTCTGCTGCACGGCCTCGACCAGCGGGATCTGCGCGATGCGGTTGTGCCGCACCCCGAGGATGTGGGGCACGCTGTCGGGCGTCGCCTCGAGCACCTCCTGCACGGCCGCGTACCCGAGCAGGGTGCTCATCCACCGGTCGTACGCGCTCGGGGAGCCACCGCGCTGCACGTGACCGAGGATCGTCACCCGCGTGTCCTCACCGAGGCGCTCGGCCAGGAGGTCTTTGACCTGGGTGGCGGTGATGGGGGTGCCGTGCCGGTCGTGAGCGCCCTCGGCGACGAGCACGATGCTGTCGCGCCGCCCGGCGGCCCGGCCCGAGCGCAGCAGCTCGCACATGTCGTCCTCCCAGCCGTCGGCCGGAGGGTCCTCGGGGACGAACACGTAGTCGCATCCGCCGGCGATCGCCGCCATGAGGGGCAGGTATCCGCAGTGCCGTCCCATGACCTCGACGACGAAGCTGCGCTGATGGCTCGCCGCGGTGCTGGCGATGGTGTCGATGGCGTCGACGATGCGGTGCAGGGCCGAGTCGGCGCCGATGGTCATGTCGGTACCGACGAGGTCGTTGTCGATGGAGCCGACGAGCCCGGCGATCATCAGCGAGGTGTGGGCGTCCGCCACCTCCTGGGTGATCTGACCCTCGCGCGCGAGTTCGGCCACCAGGTCGGGCCAGTTGCGGCGGAACTCGTCGGTGCCGGTGAGGCTGCCGTCGCCGCCGATGACGATGAGCCGGTCGATGCCGTGCTCGAGCAGATGACGCGCCGCCGCGAGCTGCCCCGCCCGTTCGCGGAACTCCCGACATCTGGCCGTGCCGATGACGGTCCCGCCGCGGTGCAGGACGCTGCCCACGTCGTCCCAGTCGAGCCGGCTGATGCCGTCACCGCCGTCGACCGCCCCCTGCCAGCCCTCGCGGATGGCGTACACCTCGGCTCCGAGGTGGATGCCCGTGCGGACCACGGCCCGCACGGCCGCGTTCATCCCCTGGGCGTCTCCGCCGCTGGTGAGGACCCCGATCCGGGTCGTCATCGCCGTCTCCCCTCTGTTCGAACGGGCGGCGGTCACGCCGCGCCCCTGGGCTCCTCACCCATCATGCCTGGGGGTGGCCCGGCGGTCGGGCGGGGACCGGCATCCATGTGATCGGATCCTCGAGCGTCGCAGGCGGGCTCATGGGCGACCAGAGGTCGCGGTGGACGAACACGCCGCGCAGCACGTCGGGGCGGTCGGTGATGACGGCGTCGGCGCCGACGTCGAGCAGGTGATGCATGGTGTCGGCGTCGTCGACGGTCCAGGTGACAACCCGCACGCCCAGGTCGTGGGCCATCTCGATGACGCGCTCCACGTGGATCCGCAGGCGGCCCAGGCGGACCGGCACGTGCGCGAACGGCGCGGTGGCGATGTGCCGTGGTGGCCGGACGCCGGCCCGGGCGCAGGCGATCAGCATGGTGAGCGAGCGCCAGCCGAGCGTCGTCGCCACCCCCGGCACCTCCCGGCGGACCTCCAGCAGCCACCGGTCCCAGGCGCCGGCGATGCACAACCGGTCGGCCACCCCCGGGCGTCTCAGCGTCCTCACCAGCGGTTCGATGGCCCGCTCGTCCTTGAGGTCGACCGAGAAGCACGTGTCCGGAAAGGCCTCGAGCGCCTCGTCCAGACTCGGGATGGTCTCGCGCCCCTCCACCCGCAGCCGGCGCAGCTCGGCGAGGCTCCGGGCCGCGATCGGCCCACGCCCCTCGGTGACCCGGTCCAGCGTGGCGTCGTGGAAGCAGACCAGTTGGCCGTCGGAGGTCAAGCGGAGATCACTCTCCAGGTACCGGAACCCGAGGTCCGTCGTCAGCGCGAACGCCGCGAGGGTGTTCTCGGGGGCCAGCCCGCCACCTCCCCGGTGGGCCAGCGCGATGGGTCCGGTGGTGTCGGCATACCCCATGCCTCCACTGTCCTCGATGCGTGAGGCGTCCCCGACCGGACTCGGGCGCGCCACTCCGGCGTTCATCCACCTTTCACACCGGGGGCACCGCCCGCTCACGAGCGCGCCGCCGCCCCGCCACCGAACGCGCCGTCGAACGCGCCGGGACGCCTGACCTCGCCGGGTGACCGGCGAGTCGCTATGGTCTCCTTGTCATGAACGAGGGCGTCAAGCCCGCACAGGAGGTATCGATGTCCACGTCAATCCCCCCGACTCCGGACCCGGCCGCGCCGCGGGCCTCCGACCCGACCCTCGGTCGTCTGGTCGCCGACGCGACAGAGAACCTGTCCGGCATCATCCGTGACGAGATCGCCCTGGCGAAGGCCGAGATCTCCGTCGACGTCAACAAGGGCGTCAAGGGCGCCGCGATGTTCGCGGTCGCCGGGGTGCTGGCCCTGTTGGGTCTCATCTTCCTGCTCCACACGATCGCGCTCGGCATCAACGCCCTCGGTCTGCCGATGTGGGCGTCGTACCTGATCGTGACGCTGGTCCTCTTCGTCATCGCGGGCATCCTCGCGCTGGTGGGCAAGAGCGCGCTGAGCAAGATTAAGGGCAAGCCGGAGCGCACCATCGACTCGGCGCAGAAGTCGGTCGAGGCGGTCAAGCGCAGCGCGTCGGGTCACCGCACCCAGGCGGTCCGCGGAGCCGACCCGATCACGCACGGCCCCTCCCCCGCCACGGCGCCGGCGCGCATCGAGAACGCGCCGCGCACCGATGTCGCGTCCGCGGGCACCGTGTCCAGCGACGGCAGCGGCAGCACGCAGGCCAAGTCCTGATCGGTCCGTCACATCGACCAGGCGCCTCACCTTCGGGTGGGGCGCCTCGTCGTTTCGGTGCCGAAGCTCCGGCTCAGGCGGCGGTGCATCCTCCGACGGCGACCGTCTCGCGCGCCTGGGCGGTCTCGAGCACCGGGCGGAGTTCGGCGAGGCGCAGCGCGTACGCGGTGCCCTCGTCGTCGAGCGAGCGAGCGAAGACGACGCCGGCGACCGAGCCGTCCGTCGTCAGCAGCGGGCCGCCGGAGTTGCCCGGCTTGATGCCGGCGCGCACGCCGTAGACCTTGCGGACGACCCGGTCCTGGTAGTAGATGTCGCGGCCCTGCGCGGTGATGAGGTCGCGCACCCGCCCGGCGTGCGCCGTGTAGGGGCCTCCGAGCGGGTAGCCGGCGATGATCGCCTCGCTGCCACGGCGCAGGTCGGAGTCCGCCAGCGGGATCGGCGTGAGGTCGCCGGTGTCGGCGGCCAGCACGGCGAGGTCGCGTCCCGGGTCGAACGCGACGACCTCCGCCGTGCTGCGCAGCCCGTCCTTGCGGATCCGCACCGCATCCGATCCGGTGACGACGTGCGCGTTCGTGACGACGAGGCCGGGGCCGACGACGAAGCCGCTGCCCTCCTGCATCCGGCCGCACTGCCTCGCGGTGGCGTCGATGCGCACGACGGAGGCTCCCGCCCGCGCGATGGCGGCGTTGTCGGCGATGGCCGGGTCGGCGGCCTCGACCGGCGGCATGCGTTCGGGCTCGCCCTCGAACACCCGGGGAAATTCGTACCGGGCGAAGACGTCGGAGACCTCTTGCAGCGCACGCTCCTTCGACACCGGCGCGAGGTCGTCGACCGTCCGCAGCACCCGGGAGTCGTCGACCACGTCGGCGACGGCCGCGGGTACGGCCGTGCGCAGCAGCCCGGCGCCGAGCCAGACGATGCCGGCGGCGAGCACGAGGGAGACCACCGAGCCCAGCAGCGCATCGATCCGTCCGAGGGCCGCGGTGCGCACCGGCAGGATGCGGCGCGTGATCCCCGAGACCACCGCCTGACCGATGAGCGCCGCGAACAACACCAGTCCGACGAGCGCCACCAGGAGCGGGATCGGCGCGAGCTGTGGGGCGATGGCCTCGACGAACGCGGGGGCGAAGCGCAGCCCGAGCAGACCACCGACCACGAATCCCACCGCGCCACCGACCGTCCGCACGAATCCGCGCCGGTAGCCCTCGACCGCGTAGAGCAGGAGGCCGAGCAGCAGCAGACCGTCGAGGACGAGGGTGGCGTTCGTGGTGGTGATCATCGGTCCTCTCGTTCCGGGGACTGGTCGAGCATCATCGGCGCCCGTCCTGCGCTCACCCGGTCCGGCAGCGGCCGGGTAACGTGTGGATCCCACGGCCTCTCCAGTCCTCCGAGGACCGCGAGCCGGTCGATGAGGGCGGCGGTGAAGCCCCAGACGAAGAGTCCGGATGCCTCGAACCCGACCCCGCGATAGCCGACCCGGTGGGTCACGGTGAAACGGTTGACCGGATCGAGGAGTTCCGTCAGCGGCACCTGCTCGACCCGCGCGACCTCCGCCGGGGAGTTCACCCGCACCGGTGAGGGCGCGTGCCACCAGGCCAGGACGGGTGTGACGACGGAGGACGACACGGGCACGTGCACCTGCGGGAGGGTCGTGATCACCTCGACGCCGGCCGGCTCGAGGGCGATCTCCTCCCCGCCTCCCGCAGCGCGGCCGCGATCGGGCCGTCGTCGGTGGGGTCGACGCGGCCACCGGGAAAGGCGATCTGGCCCGCGTGGGAGCGCAGGCCGTGGGCCCGTTCGGTGAGCACGAGGATCTGCTCGCCCGGGTGCTCGGGTCGCGGCCCCACGAGCATGAGGACGGCGCTCTCCCGGTGGCCCACCCCCGCGGGGCGGTGCCGGGAGAAGAAGTCCTTCGGTGCGCGTCCGGCCGCGTCGCGGGCCCGGTCGAGCCACGCCGGCCGGTCGGTCACGGCGTGGTCGCGGGCGCGGGCGGGGCGTCCTTGACGAGCTTCTCGGCGGCCACGGGGTCGGTGACGCCGATGCCGTAGGAGGGGCACCAGCGGGCCACGGGGCACGCGCCGCACGCGGGTCGACGCGAGTGGCAGGTCCGGCGCCCGTGAAAGATCAGCACATGGGAGAGCATCGTCCAGTCCTTGCGGGGGATGAGTTCTCCGACGGCCTGCTCGACGCGGACCGGGTCCTCCTCGGTGGTCCATCCGAAGCGGCGCGCGAGACGCCCGAAGTGGGTGTCGACGGTGATCCCGGGAACTCCGAAGGCGTCGCCGAGGACGACGTTGGCGGTCTTGCGGCCGACGCCCGGGAGGGCGACGAGGTCGGGGAGCTTCTTCGGGACCTCGCCGTCGTACTTCTCCACCAGGGCCGCGCCGATCTTCATGAGGGAGTCGGCCTTGGCGCGAAAGAAGCCGGTGGGCTGGATGATCCCCTCGAGCTCGCTGCGGTCGGCGCCCGCGTACGCTGCGGCGTCGGGGTAGGTGGCGAAGAGTCGCGGGGTCACCATGTTGACCCGCACGTCGGTGGTCTGCGCCGACAGCACCGTCGCCATGAGCAGTTCGAGCGGGGTGGTGAAGTCGAGCTCGCAGTGGGCGTCCGGGTACCGCTCGTGCAGCACCCGGTACATGCGGCGTGCGCGCCGTTTGAGGGCGAGGGGGGACTCCGGTTCGAGGGTGCTCACGCGGTTCAGCCTAGGAGGGTGAGCGGCCGCGCCGCCGCCCGGTGAGCCGGCGGGATCGCGTCGGTCCGCCAGGTCAGGGGTCGAAGCTACGGGGGAGGCATGGTGACCTCTGGCACACTAGGGCTGTGGAGAACGACGTCGTACGCAAAGCTCCCCTGTTCGCTGCCCTGGATGACGAGGATGTCGCGGCGTTGCAGGCCACCATGTCGACGAGCCGCCTGTCACGCGGCGAGGTCCTGTTCCGGGAGGGCGAGCAGGGCGACCGTCTCTACGTGATCCAGGCGGGAAAGATCAAGCTCGGCCGCTCCAGCGCCGACGGGCGGGAGAACCTCGTGGCCATCCTCGGCCCGGGTGAGATGTTCGGTGAGCTCTCCGTGTTCGACCCGGGTCCGCGCAACGCGACGGCCACCGCCATCGCCGAGACCCACCTCATCGGCCTCGGCAACGAGGCTCTGCAGCAGTTCCTCCTCAGTCGTCCCCCGGTCGGTCAGAGCCTGCTCGCGGCCCTGGCCAAGCGCCTGCGCCGCACCAACGACTCCCTGGCCGACCTCGTCTTCACCGACGTCCCCGGCCGCGTCGCCAAGGCCCTGCTCGACCTCTCCGAGCGCTTCGGCAGGCCCACCGAGGAGGGCCTGCTCGTGGCCCACGACCTCACTCAGGAGGAGCTCGCCCAACTCGTCGGCGCCTCACGCGAGACGGTGAACAAGGCCCTCGCCGACTTCACCACCCGCGGATGGCTGCGCCTCGAGGCTCGCGCCGTCCTGCTGCTCGACGTCGAACGCCTGCGCCGCCGCAGCCGCTGAACCGCCGCCTCCCACTGATGTCTGACCGCCTCCTCGTGGAGGCGGTCAGACATCAGGTTCGAGGAAGGCCGGGTCCAGGGACAGGAGGCGCTGGGCGCCCCGAGCCTGGGGCTCTGATCACTCCCCGCGGAGGTGGTGGAGTTGGGCCTCGATGCTGCGGGACGCCGCGGGCCACAGCTCGCGTGGCACGTCGGCGTACACGACCTCGAGCACCGACTGGACGTCGGTCGCCCCGCCCTCGACGGCGCGTCGCACCTGGTCCAGGCGCTCCCTGCGGTGGTCGAGGTAGTAGTGCACCGAGGCGTCGGCGTCCGGCAGGTAGGCGCCGTGCCCGGGGAGGAACGTGCGCACCCGGCCGGTGCCGGTGAGGCCTGCGAGCCGGTCGAGCGAGCCGAGATAGTCGTCGAGGCGGCCGTCGGGCCAGGCCACCATCGTCGTGCCCCACCCGAGGATCGTGTCGCCGGTGAGCAGGGCGTCGTCGGCGCCGACGTAGAAGCACACCGAGTCTGCCGTGTGCCCGGGCGTGCCCAGGACCCCGATCTCGACGTCCCCCGCGCTCACCACGTCGCCGTCGGCGAGGTCGTCCTCCCCCTCGCCCTGTGCCCGGACCCGCGCGCCCACCCGCTCGGCGAACGCCCCGGCGCCCTCGGCGTGGTCGGGGTGGCGGTGGGTCAGCAGCACCGCCTCGACGCGCCGACCGTCGACGACGTCGAGGATGGCCGCGAGGTGCGTCCCGTCGTCGGGCCCCGGGTCGACGACGACGCACGCGCCAACGCCCGGCTCCCCGACGACCCAGGTGTTGGTGCCCTCGAGCGTCATCGGTGAGGGGTTCGGCGCCAGGACGGCCCGCACGTGCGGAGTCCCCGCGCCGCCGGTCCACGTGCCCGGCTCGACCGGCGGAGTCGGGGGTATCGGGCTCATGACGTCCTCCCTGCGACGGGGAGCTCCATGCGCAGGCGCGCCCCGTCTCCGTGGGGTTCGAGTGTGGGCATGACGCGGGCCATCGGCGGCGCGGCGGCGAGGAGATCGCCCGAGTCCGCGGCGGCGGCCAGGCTCTCGAGGCACACGATCGTCGGAGGCAGGAGCGCGGCGCTGCCGGCCTCGGCCTCGGCGAGGAGGTCGGCGGGTGACACCCAGTCGGCTGTGTCGGCCTCGCTGGTGCGGTCGTCGGGGATCTGCCCCTCCGGCAGCCGCGCCAGGAAGAAGCGCGTGTCGTAGCGGCGACGCTCGAACTCGGGGGTCACCCAGTGCGCCCACGGTCGCAGCAGGTCGGTCCGCAGCACGTACCCGTGACGCACGAGCATCTCGGAGAACGCCTGCTCGTGGGAGGCCAGTCGGTCACGTTCGGCGTGCCAGTCCGCGCCGGACACATCGCCGACGAGACTCGCGTCGTCGGGGCCGGCCAGCAGCACCCCGCACTCCTCGAAGACCTCCCGGGCGGCGGCCACGACGAGTTCGCGGGCCTCCGCCTCGTCGTGGGCTCCGAGTTGCTCGGCCCAGTCGGCCGGTGACGGACCGGCCCAGGGCAGGTCGTCGTCGCCGTCGCGGGGGTCGACCCCACCGCCGGGGAACACCAGGCGGTTGGGGGCGAAGGCCATCGAGGAGCTGCGCCTCAGCATGAACACCTCGACGCCACCCTCACCGGTCGCCGCGTCGCGAACCACCATGACGGTGGACGCCGGACGCGCAGGCACCGGCGCATCGTCGTCGGCGGCCGTGGCCGAGGTCAGGCCGACCGGCACCGGAAAGTACCGGACGACCCGTTCGACGCTGAGACCTGCCATGGGCTCAGTCGTCCTCGGCGAGGGCGACGATCATCTCCACCTCCACGGGCGCGTCCAGCGGCAGGGCGCTGACTCCGACCGCGCTGCGCGCGTGCACCCCGGCATCGCCGAACGCCTTGCCCAGCAGGTCGCTGGCACCGTTGACGACGCCCGGCTGGCCGGTGAACGAGGGGTCGCTGGCGACGAACCCGACGACCTTGACGACCTGCGCCACGCGATCCAGATCGCCGACGACGTTCTTGACGGCCGCGATCGCGTTGAGCGCGCAGAGCTGCGCCAGTTCCTTGGCCTGCTCGGGGCTGACGAGACCCTCACCCTCGCCGACCTTGCCGGTGGCCGGCATCGCACCGTCCTTCATGGGCAGCTGCCCCGAGGTGTAGATGCGGCGACCATCCCGCTGCGCGGGGACGTAGGACGCCACGGGCGGGACGACCTCGGGGACGGACAGTCCCATCTCGGCCAGACGATCTTCGATGGTGCTCACGGCTCTTCTCCTCGGCTCGCGGTGTTCTCGGGTTCAGGGGTCTGCTGATGATCTCGGGTCGGTGCCGGGCGGTCCCGGACGTCGCGCGTGGACGCCCGGGAGCGCGCCGGGACTCAGGACTGCAGGGGGCGCTTGAGGTAGGCGACGAGGTTGCCCTCGGGCATCACGACGACCTGGACGAGCTCCCAGCCGTCGGACCCCCAGTTGTCGAGGATCGCCTTGGTGTTGTGGACGATCAGCGGAACGGTGACGTACTCCCACGTGGTCATGCCCCCGACTCTAGACCGGACCCGCCGAGGTGGAAGGCACCCGCCGCGGACACCCCCTCGCCGAGACCGCCGGCTATATCGGGCGGTCTCGGCGAAACCCGAGCACTCCTCGCGAACTGCCCGAACCTCCTCCGGGTGTCGGGCCGCGGTGGCGTCCCTACAGTTGAGCCATGTCCGACTCCCCGCACGCCGCCGACTGGCCGGGCGCGCGTCTCCACGTCGTCACCGGCAAGGGCGGCACCGGTAAGACGACGGTCGCCTCCGCGCTCGCCCTCACGCTGGCGAGCCTCGGCCACAAGGTGTTGCTCGCCGAGGTCGAGGGGCGGCAGGGCATCAGCCAGGCCTTCGACGTCGCTCCCCTGGCGGACGACGAACGGCTCGTGTTGCGGGTCTCCGGCGGTGGTGAGATCTGGGGGCTGGCGGTCGACGCCAAGGCCGCGCTCCTCGAATACCTCAGCATGTTCTACAAATTGGGGCGGGCCGGCGGCGTGCTCGAACGCATGGGCGCCATCGACTTCGCCACGACCATCGCGCCGGGCGTGCGCGACGTGCTGCTCATCGGCAAGGTGTACGAGGCGGTGCGCCGGCGGGCCGAGCGCGGGCGTCCGACGCGCGCGGGCACCTCCCCGTGGGTCTACGACGCGGTCGTCCTCGACGCTCCCCACCGGCCGGGTCGCCCACTTCCTCAACGTCAACGACGAGGTGGCGGAGCTGGCGAGGATGGGGCCGATCCGCGGCCAGGCCGACTCGATCACCCGCATGCTGCGCTCGGGCACGTGCGTCGTCCACATCACGACCTTGCTCGAGGACATGCCGGTGCAGGAGACGATCGACGCCGTCGCCGACCTGGCGCGCATCCAGGTCCCGCTCGGCGCGATCATCGTCAACCAGGCACGTGAGGAGATCCTCTCCGAGGCCACCGTCGCCGACCTTCCGGCGCTGCAGGACGAGGAGTCCGTCGCGGCGCTGGGCGGTGTGCTGTCCGAGTCCCGGGTGGACGGATCGCCCGAGGTCGTCACGGCCCTGCTGCAGCAGGCCCGCGATCACGCCGACCGCCTCGCGCTCGAGGACGTCCACCTCGACGTCCTCGCCCGCCACGGCGTCCCCCTGCTCGTCCTGCCCAAGGTGGGCGAGGGCACCGACCCGGCAGGCATCCGCATCCTCGCCCAACATCTGGCCGAACAGGCGGTGTGGTCATGACCGAATCCCCCGCACGTCACCGCCGTCGCCAGGCGGCCCACTTCTCGGAGTCCGAGCCGCGGCCGGCGCTCGGGGTCGACGGGCTGCTCGGCGACAAGGGCGTCCACATCATCGTCTGTTGCGGCTCCGGCGGTGTCGGCAAGACGACGACCGCGGCGGCCCTCGCCGTCCGCGCGGCCGAGCAGGGTCGCAGCGTCGTCGTGCTGACGATCGACCCCGCCCGGCGGCTGGCGCAGTCCCTCGGCCTGACCGAACTCGACAACACCCCCCGCGCCGTGGAGGGGATCGACGCCTCCCGCGGAGGCCGGCTCGACGCCATGATGCTCGACATGAAGCGCACGTTCGACGAGGTCGTCCAGGCGCACGCCACCCCGGAGAAGGCGGCGCAGATCCTCGCCAACCCCTTCTACGAGGCCTTGTCGAGCTCGTTCGCCGGCACCCAGGAGTACATGGCGATGGAGAAGCTCGGGCAACTCCACGCCTTCACCGAGCCCGACGGTCGGCCACGCTGGGATCTCGTCGTCGTCGACACGCCGCCCTCGCGCTCGGCGTTGGACTTCCTCGACTCACCGACGCGACTGGGCTCCTTCCTCGACGGCCGGTTCATCCGGGTGCTGCTGGCCCCCGCCAAGGCCGGCGGCCGCGCCTACACCAAGGTCGTCGGGGTCGGCATCGGCATGGCGTCGGGGGTGTTGTCCAAGCTCCTCGGCGCGTCCACCCTGGAGGACGTCCGCGGCCTGGTGGCGGCGCTGGACACGATGTTCGGCGGGTTCCGCGAGCGGGCCGACCAGACGTTCTCGCTGCTCCAGCGCCCGGAGACGGCGTTCGTCGTCGTGGCCTCCCCGAGCGGGATGCGCTGCGGGAGGCGGGCTACTTCATCGACCGGCTGGTGGCCGAGGCGATGCCGCTGGCCGGTGTGGTCGTCAACCGGGTGCGTCACACCCGCACGTCGGCGGTGTCGGTGGACTCGGCGACCTCCGCGGCCGAGGAGCTGCGGGCGCGGGCGGAGTCCTCGAACGACGGGGATCGCCTGCTGGCGGCCGCCGAACTCCTGGACGTGCACGCCGACATCGCCGCCGAGGCGCGCAGGCACGAACGGCTCACGAACGACTTCGCGGCGCGGCATCCTGCGGTTCCTCTGGTGCGGGTGCCCATCGCCGCCACCGACGTCCACGACCTCGACGGGCTCCGCGGCATCGGTACGGAACTGGCGCGCGTGTCTCGGGAGCGGGCCGAGGCGCAGGCGGCCCTCGAGCGAGCCTCCGTCACGCGAGCGTCCGCTCCGGGGCAGGACTGAGCCCCGGTCGTCGCAGCACGGATCGATGGGATCCGGGCCTACGGACGCCGGGGCTGTGTCAGGTCAGTCCGTCTCGTCCTCGGCGCGTGCGCGCTGGAAGAGGTCGCGCCAGGAGGTGACTCCGGGGTGCCGACGCAGGATGGCGCGGCGCTCGCGCTCGGTCATGCCACCCCAGACGCCGAACTCGGCCCGGTGGTCCAACGCGTCGGCGAGGCACTCGGCCACGACCGGGCAGCGTAGGCAGATCTTCTTGGCCTGCTGTTGCGCAGCCCCCTGGACGAACAGCTCATCCGGTGTGGAGGCCCGGCAACTCGCGAGTGGAGTCCAGTCCTCCACCCAGTCCGACTGACGACGCCGCATCGGCGTTGATGTGATCGTCATTCCCCGTCCTCTGTGTCGGCGACCAACGGTGTGGCGCATGCACGTGGCCGCGTGAGCGGCTGACGAGCGATGGCTCGTTACTCCAACGTTAGGAAGCCGGGGGCTCCGGCGCGATCCCCCGGGAGGATGGTTCGACGTAGTCCGAAGTGACTAGACCCGTGGGATCACCTGCGGTTTCGGACGCCCTTCAGACCCCCGAGCGCGCCTGAGGCGCGGCCGACACGGGTCGAGCGCCGTGAACCGTTGTCAGTGATGCCGTTTACGCTGGACTCATGGAACGGCGTCAGGGAGCGACCGCGGTCGCTGGACTTCTCGGAGCGTTCGTCGCGGCATCCACCGTGCTCGGGCTATTGGCCGCAGGTGTGATCATGCCGATCGTCGGCGCGGGAGGGATGACGGCCAAGTCGGTGGTCACGGCGTTCGACGCGCTGCCGGCGCAGTTCACGGCCTCGCCCATGGCGCAGCAGTCGCGCATCCTCGCCAAGGACGGCTCGGTCATCGCCACGCTGTACGACGAGAACCGCCTGGTCGTGCCCATCGACAAGATCGCCCCGGTCATGCTCGATGCGCAGGTGGCCATCGAGGACCGCCGGTTCTACGAGCACGGCGGCGTTGATGGTCGTGGGCTCGTGCGCGCCCTCGTGTCCACCGCGGGTGGTGAGACCCAGGGCGCCTCGACGCTCACCCAGCAGTACGTGCGGCAGTTGCTCATCGCGACGGCTCGTCAGAAGGGCAACGAGGACGCGGCGGAGGCCGCTCAGGCCCGCAGCGGCATCCCCGGCATCGTCCGCAAGATCCAGGAGATGAAGTACGCCATCTCGATGGAGCAGCGGCGCAGCAAGGAGCAGATCCTCGAGGGCTACCTCAACATCGTGTACTACGGCGCCAACGCCTACGGGGTCGAGGCTGCCGCGCGGCGGTACTTCGACACCACCGCAGCCGAGCTCTCGCTGCCCCAGGCGGCGCTCATCGCCGGTCTGGCCCAGAACCCGGGCACGGCCGACCCCATCAACAACCCCGAGCGGGCCATCGAGCGCCGCAACGACGTGCTCGACGCCATGCGGCAGCAGGGCATGATCAGCACGCGGCGCATGAACGGTGCCAAGAAGTCGGCCCTCTCGCTCAAGGTCACGCAGACCAAGCCGTCCTGCCCCGCCGCCACCAACACCTACGTGTGCGACTACGTCGTCAAGTGGTTGATGGAGCAGCCGGCGCTCGGCAACACCCCCGAAGAGCGCCGCAAGCGTCTCTACTACGGCGGGCTCAACGTGCACACGACGTTCGACCCCAAGCTGACGGAGTACACGACCAAGGTGCTGGCCGATCGCGTGCCTCCGACCAACGCGAGCCAGCGGGGTGCGGCGGCCGCCGTCGTCGAGCCGGGCACCGGCCGGGTGCTGTCCATCGGGCAGAACACCGAGTGGGCGCTGGAGGGCGGCCCGGGCAAGACGAGCCTCAACTGGGCCGTCGACAACAAGTACGGCGCCTCCGCCGGGTTCCAGATCGGGTCGACCGCCAAGATGTTCGCCGTCGTCACCGCTCTCGAACAGGGCATGACGGCCGGCTCCCGCTTCTACGCCCCGGTCGACGGCACCACCTTCCCCGGCTCGGCGTTCAAGGGTGAGCAGTGCGGCTACACCGACAGGTCGTTCTCGCCGTACAACGCCGAGGGCGAGGAGCACGGCATGACCACGCTGCGCGAGGCCACGGTCATGTCGATCAACACCGCGTTCGCCCAGCTCGCCACAGAGACCGGTGTCTGCCCGCAGCGTGACGTCATGCGCCGGATGGGCATGACCCGTGCCGACGGCAAGGAGTACGGCTCGGGCGGTCTGGCGGCGACCATCCTCGGCGCCGACAACGCCTCCCCGCTCACGCTGGCGGCCTCCTACGCCACGCTCGCCGCCGGTGGCATGTACTGCGAGCCGCGACCGGTCGAGAAGGTCGAGGCCTTCGACGGCACCAAGCTCCCCATCGGCGAGAACAAGTGCCGCCGGGCGATCGAGCCCAAGGTCGCCTACGACGCGACCCGCATCCTGCAGGGCGTCGTTACCGACGGCACGGGCAAGCGCGCCGCGCTCTCCGGGCGTCAGGTGGCCGGTAAGACGGGTACGGCCGACAACAGCACGGAGACCTGGTTCGCGGGCTACACGCCGCAGCTGTCGACGGCCGTCTGGTACGGCACCCCCTACACGCAGCGGTCGGTGGGCGCTTACGGCGGCACGGTCGCCGCTCCCCTGTTCGCCCGCATCATGGGCGAGGCGAGCAAGGGCATGAAGGCCGAGCGGTTCCGCCTCACCGGCGGCGACGATTCGGACTCCGAGCAGAGCGAGGCCAAGCAGGTGCGGGTGCCCAACGTCGTCGGGCGTGGGCGCCAGAGTGCCACCAACCGTCTCGAGCAGGCGGGCTTCGAGGTCGAGATCGCCGATGAGCGGGTCTCCTCCTCCGACGTCCAGCGTGGCCGTGTCGCCGAGATGTCTCCGGGCGCCGGTGAGGAGACCGACGAGGGGTCGACGATCCGCCTCACCTTGTCGAGCGGGCGCAGTCAGAACTGAGTGTTGGATGCGTCGGGCCTCCTCCGCTCGGAGGGGGCCCGAGCACTTTCTGCAACACTGGCCTCGATGAACACGCTCACGAAAGCCGTTCTCGGCACCGGCCTGGCCGGTGCGGGGGCCGTCGCGTACGGCTCGCTCATCGAACGCAACGCCTTCACCCTGCGCCGCTTCGTGCTGCCGGTGTTGCCCGAGGGCAGCCGCGCGGTCGACATCCTGCACCTGTCGGACATCCACCTCATGCCGTCGCAGAAGCGCAAGCTGGCATGGATCTCCGCTCTCGCCGAGCTCGAGCCCGACGCCGTGGTCAACACGGGCGACAACATCGCCCACCCGCAGTCGATCGAGCCGCTGATGACGGCGCTCGAGCCGTTCCGGGCCTGCCGGGGGCGTTCGTGCTGGGGTCGAACGACTACTTCGCTCCGGGGCGCAAGAACCCGGTCGACTACCTGCTGCGCAAGAAGGCCAAGCCGAAGACGCCGCGGCTGCCGACCGACGTGCTCGTCGCGGAGTTGTCCGGGGCCGGGTGGACGGACCTCACCAACACGCGTGGCCGCATGGCCGTGGGCGGGCTCGATCTGGAGCTGGTGGGCGTCGACGACCCGCACCTGGGGTACGACCGGTACGAGGACGTGGCCGGGCCCGCTGACCCGAGCGCCGATCTGACCGTCGGCATCGTGCACGCGCCGTACACGCGCACGCTCGATGCGATGACGACCGACGGGGCTGGGTTGGTCATCGCCGGCCACACGCACGGCGGGCAGCTCGCGGTGCCGTTCTACGGTGCACTGGTGACCAACTGCGACCTCGACACCAAGCGCGTCAAGGGTGTATCGCGCTGGTGGCCGGGTGCGGGCGGCATCCCCTCGGAGCAGGCGCCGCCGGACGCCGCGTGGATGCACGTCTCCGCCGGTCTGGGCACCTCGCCGTACGCGCCGATCCGGTTCTGCTGCCGCCCGGAGGCGACCCTTCTCACGCTGGTCCCGCGCCCGAGCCCGGCACCCGAGTCGATTCGGTGATCGAGCCTCGCGTCGGCTAAGGTAAGGCGGTCGCTCGCACGCGAGCACCGGGGTGTGGCGCAGCTTGGTAGCGCGCTTCGTTCGGGACGAAGAGGTCGCAGGTTCAAATCCTGTCACCCCGACCAATCGACACACGGCTCCTGACCAGTATGGTCAGGAGCCGTTGTCGTCCCACTCACCGCTCGGGGACGGGTGTCTGCTGCTGTGCGGTCCGCGAGGCGTGGACCTCGGTGGCGGACGTCGCGCCTATCGTCGGGCCTGTGACGGAACGACGCAGGGCGCCCATGGCGCTGCACGAGGTCGTGTCGGTGCAGGACTCCGCCGCTGTGTCCGGGTCGATGGGTCTGCTGGCGAGGGCACGGGCCGGGCTGGATCGGCTCACTCCCGCGCAGGCGTGGGAGGAACGATCACGGGAAGCCGTCATCGTCGACGTGCGCACGGACGCGCAGCGGGCGAGGACCGCCGAGATCCCCGACGCGCTCGTCATCGATCTGACCGTACTGCCCTGGCGGTTGGACCCGACCTTCGCCTACCGCATCCCCGAGGCGAGGAGGTGGGACACCCGATACGTGCTGGTGTGTCGGCACGGGTATTCGTCCTCGTTGGCCGCCTGGAACCTGCGGCAGATGGGGCTGCACCGAGCCACAGACGTCATCGGTGGATTCGAGGCGTGGGTCGCGGACGGGCTCCCCGTCACCACCGATCCACCCGACATCCGGCGCTGACGACCGGCACCCACGCGTCCTCAGACAGCAGGTGAGGGTGAAACAGCGGCGCGTGCGCGACTGTTTCACACCTCACCTGCTGTTTCAGGTGGGTTTAGCGGCGGATCTGGTTCACCGAGTCGGCGAGCTCGTCCATCGTCGAGAGCACCTTGGAGCTGGCGGCGAATCCGCGCTGGGCCAGGATGAGGTTGGTGAGTTCGCGGCCCATGTCGGTGTTGCTCGCCTCGACGACGCCGGAGTAGATCGAGCCGCGGCCGTCGGTGCCGCCCGTGCCGGCGATGGGGGCGCCGGAGGCCTCCGTCTCGCGGAACTCGGTGTTGCCGATGCGGAACAGACCTGCGTCGTTGGTGAAGCGGGCGATCTGGATCGTGCCGAGCACGACCTCCTCGCCGTTCGCACCCCGCGCGGTCACCCGGCCGCTCGGACCGATCGAGTAGCTCGCGGGCGTGGTGGAGGCGTCGGGGATGCGGATGGGTCGGTTGTCGACGCCGAGCACCGCCTTGCCGTCGCCGGCCCGCAGGACACCCGTGGGGTCGAGCGAGAAGCTGCCGTTGCGGGTGTAGGTGCGCCCCCGCCCCCTGGAGGACGAAGTAGCCGGCGCCGCCGATGCCGAGATCGGTCGGCTTGTTCGTCGTGATGAATGCGCCCTGGTGGAACTCGCCGTAGATGGCTCGCGTCCCGACACCCAGACCGAGCATCGCGGGGTTGATGGCCCCGTTCGGCTGCGGCGGCGCCATGTCGTTGGCCCGGGCGATCTTGGACAACGTGTCCTCGAACATCGCCCGGTTGACCTTGTACCCGTCGGTGTTGACGTTCGCGATGTTGTTACCGGTGACGTCGAGGAAGATCTGATGCTGACGCATCCCGGCGATCGCGGAGTCGGCGGCACGGAACATGCAGGGTCCTTATGGCAGAGACGGACGAGAGCGGCCGGCGCGCCCGGAAGAAGGCGCGCCGGCCGGTGACCACCGAAGCGGTCGAGTCGACGTGACAGCGTCGACACAGGGTCTGATGCGACCGGCGAAGAACTAAGAGCCGGATCAGCGCTTCATGTTGATGAGGTCGTTGAGCACCTCGTCGGAGGCCGTGACGACCTTCGAGTTCGCCTGGAAACCACGCTGGGCCATGATCAGGTTGGTGAACTCACCGGCCAGGTCGACGTTGGAGAGTTCGAGGGTGCCGGCGGTGACGAAGCCCATGCCGTTGTCGGCGTCGTTCGGGGCGTACACCAGCGGGTCACCGGAGTTAAGCGTCTGCCGGAACATCGTTCCACCCACGCGATCGAGACCGGCGGGGTTGTTGAACTTGACGAGACCGATCTGACCGATCTGGGTGAGCGCTTCCTCCCCGACTGCCTGACCCATGATCTTGCCATTGGGCGAGATCTGGAAGTTCTGCCAATCCTTCGTGCTGATCTGAATCGGCGCCAGGTCATCCGGTTCGCCCCCGGCTGTGATGTCACCGTCGCCCATGATGCCGAGGACGAAGCTGCCGTCGGACGTGGTCAGGTTGCCATCCTTGTCGAGGCTGAAGGCACCGTTGCGCGTGAAGTACTCGGTCTCGCCCTTGCGCACCGTGAAGAATCCGTCGCCCTGAATGGCGATGTCGGTCGGCACGTTGGTGACCTGCAGACCACCCTGAGTGAAGTTGCCGGAGATCTGTCCGAGGCGAACGCCGAGACCGATCTGGGTGGGGTTGAGACCACCGGAGCCATTGGCGGTGTCCGGCCCTGCCGCGTTGCGCACGACCTGGTTGAGGCTGTCCTCGAAGACGGCGCGGGAGTACTTGTACCCGTGGGTGTTGACGTTCGCGATGTTGTTACCGGTCACGTCGAGGTAGATCTGGTGGTTACGCAGACCGGAGACGGCCGACCACATGGAACGGATCATGAGAGAAGTCCTCCTTCTCGGGCGATGGCCCGAGGTGTCTTAGGCAGGGGTACCGGTGCTTCCGGTGCTGTCGGCAGTGGTGTCACTACCCGGGGTGCCGTCCGTGGCTGTGCCGGTGGGTGCACCGGTGGTGTCCGTGGTGGGTGCGGTGGAGGGAGCCGAACCCGTGTTCGTGTCGCTGGTCGCAGGCGTGGCGTCCGGTGCGGCTGTGGCCGGTGACTTCACCGACTTGACCGATCCGAGCGGAACGTCCGTACCACTCACGAAGAGAATCGGCCCGGCGTCGGAGAACTTGACGGATTCGACGAGTCCTTCGAGCGTCTTGGACGCATCGGCCGGGTCGGCATAGGTGATGGTGGCGCCGATCATCCCGACAGCCGTGGCCATTCGCTGCTCCACGCGCTGTCCGGCGTAGTAGGCCATGAGTTCGTTGTTGCTGGCCTTGAGGTCCTTCGCGGCCTCCGCCATGGCGTTGGCCGAGGTCGTCATCTCGTTGACGCGCTCGAGCATCGCCATCGAGGCGGTCTGCTGCATCATCGCCGTGGTGTCGGCGGGCTTGCTCGGGTCCTGGTAGCGCATCTGCGCGACGAGCAACTTCATGAAGTCGTCGGCGTCGAGAGCCTGGCCGTACTTGCGGTTGATCTGCTGGGCCTGCTTGGTGACCTCTTCGGTGACGTTCGACCGCCACGAGTTGGTCGCCGGGTCCCAGGTCGCCGTGGGGATGGGCAGCTCGAACGTCGACCCGTCCGGCTGCTTGACCGTGTTGGTCGGTGCCGGGGGCGGGGGCGGAGTGCTGTTGGTCGTCGAACCGACAGGTGTGGTCATGGGGTGTCCTCCTCAAAGACGGACATCGAGGTCGCCGTCATCGGACTGGGCAGGGGCGGCGTCGCCGGCAGGGGACGACGCCAGGTTCTCGGTGTTCGGGGCGGCAAGGTCGGGCTCGCCGGGGAATCCGGTGCCGTCGCCGAGTTCCGCGGCGCGACGGGCCTGGGCCTGGGCGTCGACGAGCTGCTGCCAGCCGTCGCCACCGTCGGCGTGACCGCCGGAGTCGACGTCGACCGAGCCGGGTCGCAGGCCCAGATCGGAGAGCTGCTGGCGCAACTGGTCGACGTTGTCGCGCAGGAGTTCACGGGCGGCACCGTCGGCGGCCTGCATCATCACGGCCACCTCACCGCCGCGGATCTCGAGGGTGATCCGCACCCGGCCCAGGTGGGCGGGGGCGAGCTGCAACTGGATTTGGTGGGTGCCGTCCTCGCGGCGCAGCAGCGGCCCGAGGCCCTGCATGATCTGCGCGTGCAGCGGTGCACCGGCAGGGCTCGCCCCGGCGGGTGCGGCCGCCTGCGAGACGACCGGCATCGACGCGGGAGCTGTGAAGCCCCGCTCGGCACCGACCAGAGTCATGTCCTGGCGCGGCATCTCGCGGCCGGAGCCCTGCTGGGACTCCCCGCCACGCCCGCCGCCGAGGTCGGCACGCACGTCGGTGCGGTCCACGCTCGAGCGGTCGCCGGTCGCAGCGGCGCGGTCGACCTCCGACATGCCTTCGGGGGACTCGGACACCGCTGCTGCATCGGTCGCCGCCGGTGTGGCCGCCTCGGCCACGGCGGCGCGACCAGCAGACTCGGTGGCCGGTCGCTGCACGAACTGACGGGGCTCCCCGGCAACACGGGTCTCGGCGGCGTCGGCCGGCAGACCGGCAGCCTGACCCTCGACCTGGACGTCCTCGACCACCACGCCGGGGATCGGCACACCAGCGGCAGCGGCGCCGGCCGGAGTCGGCTGGGCGACGGTCGGCGTCGCGGGCACGGCGGGCACCGGAGCGCCCGCGGCGGGAGCAGCGGCGGCCGACGGCGCAGCAGTCTGCGGCGTGACGCCCGGGGCGACAGGTGCCTGGGCACCCGCGGGCACCCGGCCGGCCGCGCCCTGGTCGAGACCCGCCGCGGTGCGCGTCGCCGCACCGGAGAGGGCGTCGGCGGAGTTCCGTCCGCGCGTGGCCGTGACGGTGTCGGGAGTGCCGTCCGCAGCACCGCCGGAGACAGGAATCTGTGAGCCCACCTGCGGCGATGCGGCTCCCTGGCCGACGACGCCATCGGTGCGTGAGCCCGCCGCAGCAGCAGCGGCACGGTTCGCGCCACCGGCGGCCTCGGCGACGCCCTGCGGCACAGCCGCGGGGCGCACGGTCGCATCGTCGGCGACGGTGGAGGTGTCGCGGCCGGCAGCCGCCGAAGCCACGGCAGGCGTGCCGAAGGCGGCGCCGCGCAGTGCGGCCTCGCCCTCGGTGGTCGTCTCCGAGGCACCTGCGGGAGCGGCCTGCGCGCTCTGCGCGGCAGCGGGCTGCGATCCGGCGACTCGTCCGAACGCCTGCCCGGCAGCGGCCTCGGCGGGCGCACTCGGCACGGTCGGGACCGTCGCAGTCGCGGCACCCGTAGAACGCCCCTGGGCCCCGGCCGCCGAGACGCCCGGCGCCGCGGTCGGCACGTCGGCGTCGGCCTCACCGGTCGCGGTGGAGGATCCGGCGATGGCAGCGGTCGCGGAGGCCGCGGCTCCCGCGGCGGTCTCGGCGGCGACGATCGCGGCCGAGCTGAGCGCACGGTCCAGCGGCGCGACGTCGCTTGTGCCGCCGGCAGCGGCATCGACGTCGGCCACGTCAGCGGCCTCGTCGACACCGGCAGAGGGAACTGCGGTCACGGGCACCGAGGCATCCGTGCCCGCGAGCGCGTCGTCGCCTGCTGTCGCGGCCGCGTTCGCAGCGGGCACCGCCGCCTGGCCCAGCAGCGTCTCGGACGTGCGGCGCACGTCGCCGTCGACCAGACCGGCGGCGAGGCCGAGCGCCTGGTGCCACAGGCCACGTTCGGTGAGCCGCGCGAACGCCGTCTGCGCGGCGAGCGACTTCGGCTCTCCCGTGGATGAATCGGTCGACATCGACGCCGAACCCGAACCCGACCCCGACCCACCGGCCGAAGACCCGCCGCCCTGCCCACCGACTCCGGCTCCGGCCGTGTCGGCGGCCTGGCCGCGCGGGCCCTTGGACGCGGTGTTCATCGCCTCGAAGAACCCCTCGACGGGGGTGCCTCCGGTGCGGCCGCCGTCGGCGGTGGCGCGCCCGTAGCGGGTGCGGGTGACGTCGGGAACGAGTTCGGTCATGCTGCCATCCCCTGGAGTCCGGCCATGATCTTGCGGACGTAGTTCTGGGTCTCCCGGAACGGCGGGATGCCGTCGTACTTGCGCACGGCACCGGGGCCGGCGTTGTAGGCGGCCAGTGCGAGCTCGGTCGAGCCGAAGGTCCGCAGGTGCGAGCGCAGCAGCTTGGCAGCGCCGTCGACAGCCTGCGCGGGGTCGAAGGCGTTCGTGACGCCGAGGCCACGGGCGGTGCCGGGCATGATCTGCATGAGCCCCTGGGCGCCGGCGCGGCTGACCGCGTTGGGCTTGAAGTTGCTCTCCTGCTTGGCGACGGCTGCGAGCAGCGTCGCGGGCACGCCGTACTTGCGCTCGGCGGCCTCGAACAGCTCACGGAAGCGCGACGGGGCCTGGTTGAGCGCGGTGGTGCCCACGGCGTCCGGCGCGAGGCCACCCGCCCGGCGGGTGACGGCCGACGTGGCGGTCGGGCCCATGCTCGCGGCGGCCACGACTTCGGCGGCCGAGGAGCCGAGACCGGCGATGGCCGCCTGCACTGCGGCCTGCGGGTTCTCCACGTCGGAGCCCACCAGGCTCTGCGAGACGGCCGCGGCGACGGCCTCCTGCCACGTGGCCGTGTCCGCACCATTGACCGCGGTGCTCATGGCGGCGTTGCGCAGCGTCGTGGCCAGCTTGGCCGTGTCGACGCCGGGGGCCGGCAGCGGCGAGGTGGCCGCGGGCGTCGTCGAGGCCGGCTGGGCGGTCGCGCCCGGGGCCTCCTCGGGCAGGACCCGGCGGATGGCGGTGATGTTCTTGTGGACGTTGCTGATCTTGACGACGTCGCCGGTGCGCGGGGCGTGGATCATCTTGCCGTCGCCCACGTAGATGCCGATGTGGCTGACCGGGCTGTTGAACGCCACGAGGTCACCGGGCTTGGCCTGGGCGAGGGATTCCACCTTCGAGCCCTGGCGTGCCTGGTCGCGCGAGACGCGCGGCAGGGAGATCCCGTGCTGCTTGAACACGAGTTGCACGAAGCCCGAGCAGTCGAGGCCGACCTTCGGGTTGGTGCCGCCCCACTTGTAGGGGATGCCGAGGTACTTCTTGGCGGTGGCCAGCACGGCGTCGGCGTCCTTGAGCCCGCCGGAGGACGTCGCCGGAGCAGACTCCGCCCGCGTCGCCGCGGCGCCGGCGCTGGACCGGCCGGCAGCGGTGGGCGCGTTCTGCGCGTGCGAGGTCGCCGCGTCGGCGGAGGGCTGTGCGGTCGCCGACTGACTGCGGGCACGGGTCATCGCGTCGCCGAACGACCCGTTCGTGGCCGTCGCCGACGTCGCCGTGGCCGTCGCAGGGGCGGCCTTCGGTCCGAAGAGCGACTGGATCTGCGCGACCCTCGACTGGGCGGCCGCCAGGCCGCTCGCCTCGATCGTCATCGACGTCCTTTCTTTTTCCTCGACGCACTCTCTTCGGCCGCCCGCTGGTCGGCATCGAGCATTTCGCGAAACCGCTCTTCACGGGCCCGATCGACGAGCCGCTCGAGTCCCTGGGTGCGCATCGCGGCCTCCTGGAGCAGCGTCCGCGCGGACTCCAGTTGTTCGTATGCCGATTCGTTCGCCTGCCTCGCCTGGGTGACGGATGCGGCGGCGGCCTCGGCCGACTCCTGATGTCGACGGAAATCCCTCAGTGCCGTCTCAGCATCCGGAGGCCGCACGAGGTCGGGGTAGGCCGCCTCGCGGCTCTCGAGCGTGGCCTGCGCGGCCCGCTGCGCGTGGGAGGCGCTCGCCATCTCGGCCTTCGCCTTGTCCTCCTCGATGCGCCTGACCCGCAGCAACGTGTCGTAGGGCGTCGTGAACTTCGCCACGGCCGGTTCAGCCCGACTCGGCGATGCGGTTCAGCGATTCCCACGCCTGGGGTGCGGGGGTGAGGTCCTCCATGTCCTGGCGCAGGAACGCGTCGATGTCGGCCGACTGCGCGAGGGCCCGGTCGACCTGCGGGTTGCTGCCGGCGACGTAGGCGCCGATGTCGATGAGGTCCTTGGCGTCGCGGCGCGCTGCGAGCAGGCCGCGCAGCAGGGTGGCGTCGGCGCGCTGGTCCCTCGTCGTCACGGCGTTGTTGACACGCGAGATCGACTCGAGCACGTCGATGGCCGGGAAGTGGCCCTGCGTGGCGAGTTTGCGCGACAGCACGATGTGTCCGTCGAGGATCGACCGCACGTTGTCGGCGATGGGGTCGTTGAGGTCGTCGCCGTCGACGAGGACCGTGTACAGGGCCGTGATCGACCCGTCCTTGGACATGCCGGCCCGTTCGAGCAGCCGCGGCATGAGCCCGAACACGCTCGGCGGGTAGCCGCGGGTGGCGGGCGGTTCGCCGGCGGCGAGGCCGACCTCGCGCTGGGCCATCGCGACTCGGGTGACCGAGTCCATGCAGAGGATGACGTCCTGGCCCTGGTCGCGGAACCACTCCGCGATCCGGGTGGCCGTGAACGCCGCCCGCAGACGCACCAGGGAGGGTTCGTCGGAGGTCGCCACGACGACGACGGACCGCTTCATGCCCTCGGGTCCGAGGTCGCCCTCGATGAATTCGCGGACCTCACGGCCGCGTTCGCCGACCAGGGCCAGCACCGAGACCGGCGCCTCGGTGCCGCGGACGATCATCGAGAGCAGGCTCGACTTGCCGACACCGGAGCCCGCGAAGATGCCCATGCGCTGGCCGCGCCCGGCCGGCACGAGCGTGTCAATGGCGCGGACGCCGAGCGGCATCGGGTCGGTGATGCGTTCGCGTTCCATCGCCGGGGGCGGCGTGCCGTCCGAGCTGGTCAACGTGACGTTGGTCAGCGGTGGGCCGCCGTCCATCGGGCGTCCGAGGGCGTCGACGACGCGTCCGAGCAGCCCCGCACCCACGGGGACCTGCAGCGGAGCGCCCGTGGAGAGCACGGGGTTGCCGGCGCGCACGCCGCGCAGGTCCGAGACCGGCATGCACGAGGCGTACCCGTCGTGGAGGGCGACGACCTCGGTCATGATCGGGCCGTGGTCGCCGATGATGCGCACGGCCTCGCCGATCCCCAGCTCCAGGCCGGCGATCTCGATGGACAGACCGACGGCGCTGACGACCTTGCCCTTGGCCAGCGGCGTGGCGGCCTGGCGCACCTGCCGGGCGAGGTCGGCGTAGACTCCGGAGAGCACGACGTGGCGTCCGGCCCGTTGGGACGAGTCGACGGTCATCGGCCGAGCGCCTCGTTGACGCGCGCGAGGGCGCCGGAGATGCTCGCCTCGACCTCGAGGTTGTCGGCCAGGGCGATCGCGTCGCCGCGGGCCACGCTCGGGTCGGGGATGACCTGCGCGACGGTCCAGTCGGTGATGTCGCCGGTGATGGCCTCGACCTCGGCGAGGTCGGCCGGGTTCATCCGCAGGCTGACCCGCACGCGCCGCGGCACCTGCCCCAGCGCACGCATGACGGCGTCGCGGGCCGTGCAGTCCCCCACCGCCAGGTGGTGGCCGATCACGGCCGCGGCGATCTCCGCCGACAGGCCGCTGATGACCTCCTGCATCTCGGCGATCGCCGGAGCCTGGTAGTCCAGCGCGGAGGCGATGGCGGTCTCGACGGCGATGAGCAGCTCACCGAGCCGCTCCTTGCGGGAGGCACGCTCCCGCGCGTCCTCCTCGGCGAACTCGGCCTGCTGCTGCGCCAGGAGTTCCAGCCCCTCGGCGCGGCCGACCTCGAACCCGGCCCGACGCCCGGCCTCGTACCCCTCCTTGCGTGCCTCCTCCCGTGCCTCCTCGACGAGCTGCGCGAGATAGGGGTCCACGAGGCGGGGGTCGGCGATACCGACCGGCGCGAACTCGGTCGTCGTCAGGTCCGACCCCATCCGCGCGGGACGGGACACGTCGTCCTCGACCGCCCGGATGACGTAGCTCGGGCGGACCGGGGTGTGCTGACGGCGGGCGCTAGGCAACGAACTCGTCACCGCCGCCGCGGGCCACGACGATCTCGCCGGCCTCCTCGAGCATCCGGATCTGGCGGATGACGACGGCCTGCGCCTCCTCGACCTGCTTGAGGCGCACGGGCCCGAGGATGCTGATCTCGTCGGCGAGGGCGAGCGCGGCACGCTCGGACATGTTGCGGGTGATCTTCTCGCGGACGTCCTCGCGCACACCCTTGAGGGCGACGGCGAGGTCCTTGGAGTCGACCTTGCGCAGCACGACCTGCACGGCGCGGTCCTCCAGGCCGACGATGTCCTCGAACATGAACATCTGCGCGCGGACCTGCTCGGCCAGTTCGAGATCCCGCTTCTCCAGGCCCTCGAGGATGAGGCGCTCGGTGGTGCGGTCGGACTGGTTGATGATCTCGACCAACGGCTTCAGGCCGCCGACCTTGGTCGAGTCCGACGCCTGCACGAGCGTGGACAGTCGCCGCTCGAGGTGCGCCTCGACCTGCTTGACGATCTCCGGGGACGTGCGGTCCATGATCGCCAGGCGGTGCGCGACCTCGGCCTGCATGTCGGGGGTCAGACCCGAGAGGATGATCGCGGCCTGCTCGGACTGCATGTGCGCGAGCACCAGCGTGATCGTCTGCGGGTGCTCGTCGGCGAGGTAGTTGAGGATGAGCTTGGCGTCGACCCGTCGGAGGAACTCGAACGGCAGCTCCACCAGCGAGGCGGTCAGGCGGTCCATGACCTCCTGCGCCTTCTCCTTGCCCATGGTCGCGACGAGGATCTCCTCGGCGAACCCGACACCGCCCTGCACGTAGTACTGGCGGGCCTTGGCGACCTGGCGGAACTCCTCGAGGACCTCGTCCAGGATCTCGACGTCGACGTCCTCCAGGCGCGCGATCTCGGCCGTGAGGGCCTCGACCTCGTGCTCGGGGAGGGTCTTGAGGATCGAGGCGGAGGCGTCCCGCCCGAGCTGGACCAGCAGGATGGCGGCCTTGCGCAGCCCGGTGAGGTGAGGGGCGACCGTACTCATGACATCTCTTTCTCACGCACATCGGACGCAGGACGCCTCAGGGGCGCCGGGCCGGCGAAGGGGGCATGGAGTTCACGTCACTTCCTCTCCGCGATCCAGCCGCGCAGCAACCGCGCGACCTCGTCGGGGTTCTCGGAGGCGAGTGCCGAGATCTCGGCGCGAGCCTGGCTGCGCGCCTCGGACTGCGGGTCGACCGGGGTGGCCTCGATGACCGGCATCTCGTCGTCCTCCAACGCGTACTCCGAGGGGGCGGCGGGAGCTCGGGCAGACCCTGCGGGGGCAGGATGCTCTCGGTCTCGACGGAGGCGAGGTCGCCCATCTCGACCGTGCGGGTCTTCTTGCGGCTCTTGCGGAACCCGATGAGCAGGGCCAGCAGGAGCAGGAGCGCGAGACCGATGTTCTTGGCGAGCTCGATGAGTTCGTCCTGACGCTGCTGCTCGGCGGCGGCCTGTGCTGCGGCCTCGGCGGCGGCGGCGGCCTGGGTGTCGAACGGCATGCGGCTGACCTTGACGACGTCGCCACGGTCGGCGTCGATACCGGCGGCGGCGGCGACGAGCTCGTTCATCTCTGTCTGGTTGATCGCGGCCGACTTGCCCGAGTCGAGCATGACGGCCACGGTCATCCGGGCCAGTCGACCGGGCGCCTGCTCGGTCTCGGTGACGCGGGTTCCCACGGGGTTCTGCACCTTGCGCTTCTCGGTGTCGTACTCCTGGTTGGTCTGACCCGCGTTGGCGTTGGGCACGGTGATGTTGTCCGGGCCGAGGACGCCACCGACGGGGGTCTGACCGTTGCCGCGCAGGCGTTCGGTCTCGATGTCCTCCTGCACGGGCACGGCACCGGGCTGCGCCGGGATGTACTCGTTGGACTGGATCCGCGTGTTGTCGAAGTTCAGGTCGGCCGTGACGGTGACCGAGGAGTTGCCCGGGCCGACGGCCTTGTCGAGCATCGCCTGGATCTTCTGCTGGGCCGTGAGCGACATCGTCTGGGCCTGGGCCGCGCGCTGGTCGCCGATCGAGCTGGCGGCGCCGCCGGTCCCGGTGGCCGACAGCAGCTTTCCGGTGCTGTCGGTGACCGTGACGTTACCGGCGGTCATCTTCGGCACGGCGCTGCTGACCAGGTGCACGATGGCCTCGACCTGGCCGGCGTCGAGCTGGCTCTGCGGCTTGGGCGAGACGAGCACCGACGCGGTGGTCGGGGTGCGCTCGGCGGTGAAGACCTCCTCCTCGGGCAGCGCGAGCTGCACGGTGGCCTTCTGCACGACGTCCATGCTCTCGATGGCCTTCTGCAGCTCACCCTCGGCGGCGCGCTTGGCGGCCATCTTCTGCTGGAAGTCGGAGGAGGCGAAGTTCTGCTCGTCCAGGAGCGTGTACCCCTGGCTGTTCTCGGTGTTCTTGGGCAGCCCGGCCGCGGCCAGGTCGATGCGGGTCTTGGCGACCTGCTCGGCCGGCACGAGCACGGTGGTGCCGCCCTCGCCGAGCTCGTACTTGGTGCCGACTTCGTCGAGCTTGGCGGTGACCGCACCGGCGTCGGTGGCCGAGAGGTTGCTGAACACCGGCGTCATCGTCGGCGCGCTGGCCCACTGGATGAACGCGAAACCACCGACGAGGGCGACGACGAGCGCGATGATCGTCACCGCGCGCTGACCGGGGGTGAACGAGCCGAAGGTCTGCTTCGAGGAGGAGAAGACGGAGGTGATCTTGCTCTTGTTCACAGTTGCATCCGGATGATCTCGTTGAACGCCTGGACCGCCTTGTCACGGACGGTGACGGCGAGCTGCGTGGCCACGCCCGACTCCTGCGCGGCGATCGTGTACTCGTGGATGTCCCGCAGGTCACCCGTCGCGGCGGCCACCGCCAGCTTGTCGCTGCGCGTGTGCAGGCCCGACAACTGCCCGAGCTTCTCCGAGACGTACCCGCTCATGCCGGAGTTCGCCGCGTTCTGTGCGTTGACCGGCGCCGTCACGGCCTGCACTCCGCCGAGGTTGTTCACGCGGGTGCCGGAGGCATCGGTGACGGCAGTGGTGACGTTCGGTGCAGCCGCCGGCGACGCGGCCGGCCCGAAGGCGGCGATGCGGTCGGCGAGAACCTGACCGAACGTCGTCACACCTCCGCCGGAGCCACCCAGGTCGAGCTGGGTGCGCGGCGGGGTCGCCGAGACGCCGTAGGCGGGGTTGATGCCGAATCCGGGGGTCACGCCGAATCCGAACGAGGGGCTGATGGGGGCGATGCTCATCTACCGATTCCGATCGCTGCTTCGTAGGCCGCCTTCGTGCGTTCGACGACGGCGAGGTTGGCCTGATAGGCGCGCTGAGCCTGCATGAGCTGCGCCATCTGGTCAGACAGATTGATGTCGGGGACGCGCACCTGCCCGCGCGCGTCGGCCAGGGGGTGATCGGGCATGTCGACGACACGGCCCTCCGGGTTGCCCCACATGTTTCCCGCCACGTAGGCACCGGCGGGCTTGCCGTAGTCGGCGGCACGGGCCACGACGTAACGGGCCTGGAACGCGGCCTCGTCCGTGCGGCTCACGTTGTTCATGTTCGTGATGTTGTCGCTGATGGCGTCGAGCCACTTGCGGTTGGTCGTGAGACCGGAGTTGGAGATGTTCATCGCGTCGAACATGCTCATGACGTCCCCCTCAGCCCTGACCGCTACCGGTGATGGCCGTGCGCAGGCCCTTGTACTTGTTCGTCAGCGCCTGTGCGACGAGCTGCTGGGTGAGCAGGGTCTCCTGACCCGCCACCGCTTCCTCGTCGAGGTTGACGTTGCTGCCGTTGGTCCGCGTCGGCTCGAGCGAACGGGAGGTGGCGATGTCCATGCCGGTCGGGTCGGTGCCCGCGGCGTACGCCTTCTTCAGGACCGACTCGAAGTCGACCTTGCCGGCGAGGAAGCCGGGTGTGTCGATGTTCGCGAGGTTGTCGCTGATCGTGCGCGAACGCATCGACAGACCGGTCATGGCCTCGCTCAGCGTGCGAATGGTCATGTCGCCGATGAGAAAACTCATTGGGCTCCCCCTGGGATGGCGTTGTCGAGGACGTGGCAGGCGCCCTCGTTGTCGTCTCTTCCGTGGTGACCGACGGCCCTCCATGGCCACAGACTCAATCGACACCGGTGCGGGTGTCCTGAGTGGTCGGAGCCGCCGAATAGCCGTCTGACCTGCATGGATGCAACAGCGGGGCCGGCGTGGAACACGATCGGTCAACCGCCTGAACCGGCTTGTCGAGCACCGTGATTCGCCCCCGCCTCTCACGCCGGCACCCCGGTGGGACGAGGTCCCCCGGGGTGCCGGAACGATTCACGTGCGGGCTTTGCGCATCACCGCGGGCGGTACACCGCCGCCCGGCCGATGGTCTGCCGCTCCCAGCCCTCGTCGACGTTCATCGTCGTCTCGGCGCCGCCGAGGAAGAGGTAGCCGTCGGGCCGCAGCGCCTTCTTGACCTGCTTCAGGATCGCGCGCTTGGTCTCCACGTCGAAGTAGATGAGGACGTTGCGCAGGAACACGATGTCCATCGGCGGCATCGGCGGGAACGGCTCGGCGAGGTTGAGGAACTTCGTCTCGATCATCGACCGCAGTCGTGGATCCACCTGGTAGTTCATGCCGTGCCGGGCGAAGTACCGCACGAGCAGCGGCGCGGGGAGTCCGCGGTTGATCTCGAACTGGTTGTAGATGCCCTCCTTGGTGCGGTTGAGCATCTTGGAGTCGATGTCGGTCGCGAGCAGCCGCACGCGCCAGCTCGGGTCGGCACCGATGAGCTCCTGGATGAGCATGGCGATCGTGTACGGCTCCTGCCCGGAGCTGCACGCCGCGCACCAGATGTTGAGCGACCGCTCACGGCCGCGCTCCACCAGCAGGTCGGGCAGGATCGTGTTCGACAGGGCCATGAACGGGTGGCCGTCCCTGAAGAAGGACGTCTCGTTCGTGGTCATCGCCTCGACGACCGCGTCACGGACCGGCCCGTTGGGGTTGGCCCGCAACTGACGCACCAGGTCGGTCACCGACTCGTCGCCGCGCTCGCGGGCGAGGGTCACGAGACGCGACTCGATCAGGTATTCCTTGCTCCGGTCCAGCACGATCGCCGACCGCGCCCGGACGACCTGACTGATGAAGTCGACGTCGGATCCGGAAAGGCTCATGCTCGCCCGCTCCTCGAAGTGGCGCCCCGGCCCGAGACGGTCCGAGACGTGATGGCCTCACCCAGTCCGGACAAGGGAATGAGGTCGCACGGCAGGCCTGCGGCGACCGCGGCCCCCGGCATGCCCCACACGACGGAGCTCCCCTCGTCCTGGACGATGAGTCGCCCGCCGGCGCGAATGATCGGTTCGGCACCGCGGTGCCCGTCCTGACCCATTCCGGTCATGATGACCGACAACACGTTGCCGCCGTAGATCTCGGCGACCGAGCGGAACATGGGGTCCACGGCCGGGCGGCAGTAGTTCTCCTGCGGTCCTTGGTCGAGCACGGCCTGGACTCCCTGGGCGCCGCGCTTGAAGCGCATGTGCCAGTCGCCGGGCGCGATGAGGACCTTGCCGGGGGTGAGCAGTTCGCCCTGGGATGCCTCGACCACGTGCAGCGCGGACTTGCCGTCGAGCCGCTGCGCGAACAGTTGCGTGAACACCGGCGGCATGTGCTGAGTGATGACGATCGGCACGGGAAAGTTGCCCGGCAGCGACGGGATGACCGTCGTCAGCGCGTCGGGCCCACCGGTGGAGATCCCGATGGCGACCACGTCGACCTTGCCCGTGGGGGTGCCGGCGGTGACCGGACCCGAGGGGCCGCCGGGGGCCGGTGCGCCCGCGGGCGGTTCGCCACCGAAGGCCGGACGTGCACGGCGCGGCGGCATGGGCGCGCGTCCGGTGAGCGACTTGATCTTGGGGATGAGCTGGCTGCGCACGGCCTCCATCGACTCGCTCACCGAGCCGACGTTGGCGGGCTTGGTCACGTAGTCGCTGGCCCCGCGCTCGAGGGCGTCGAGGGTGGCGCCGGCTCCACGCTCGGTCAGCGTGGAGAACATGATGATGGGCAGCTTCTTGTTGAGCTTGCGCACCTCGACCAGGGTCTGCAGGCCGTCCATGACCGGCATCTCGACGTCGAGCGTCATGACGTCCGGCTTGAGCATCGGCAGCTTGTCGAGGGCGTTCTTGCCGTTGACGGCGGTGCCGACGACCTCGATCTCGGCGTCGGTCTTGAGCACGTCGGTGATGAGCCGACGGATCACGATGGAGTCGTCGCAGATGAGGACGCGGATCTTCTGCCCGGCCATCAGAGCAGTCCCAGCATCGCCAGCTTGTCCTCGATGACCTCGGGCGTGAACGGCTTGATGACGTACTCGTGGGCACCGGCGGCCAGGGCGCGCACGATGTTGGCCTGCTCGGCCTCGGTCGTGACCATCATCAGCGTGATGTCGCGCCACTCGCGGTTCTTGCGGACCTCGACGATGAACTCCAACCCGTTCATCACGGGCATGTTCCAGTCGATCAGGCAGACGTCCGGCAGGGGACCACGCTGGACGGCCTCGACCGCCTGCTGTCCATCGACGACCGCCTCGACCTCGAATCCGAGATTCTCCATCGTCCGGGTCAGGATCGTGCGCATCGCACGCGAGTCGTCGATCACCAGTGCACGCATTGTTGTCCTCGCTGCTCGGGAAGGGACCCGGTGAGGGTCACGGCCGCCGACACGTCGGCGACCGGGGAACTTCGACCCCTCGACGACGTCGGGGGCCCACACCCACTCATCGGCGAAGGCGATGTGTTCTCAAGCGGTCCCACTCAACTGGGCCGACCTGCCCCCGCGCTCGGGCCGGTCGGCGGGTCGGAGGTCGCCGTCGGTGACCCGCAGATCCGCGAGCGACAGGCTCCCATCGGCCTTCGGTCTTCATCCACCTGGACTCACGACAGACACACCACACTCCGCCTGTGCTCCCCCTATCGGAGGAGCACAGACGGAGTTCCGTGCCGGTGGGGAGTCCCCGGACGTCAGTAGCGGATCCGGCCGAGGATGGTGCGCAGCCCTTCGGCCTTCTCCCCGAGTTCGCGTGCCGCCGCGGCGGTGTCCTGGGTGGCGCTCATGTTGGCCTGGGTGGTGCGACTGACCAGGGCCACGCTGTCGGAGATCGTCGTTGCACCGCCGGCGGCGTCCTGCACGTTGCGGCCCATCTCGTCGGTGGTGGCGGTCTGCTCCTCCACGGCCGAGGCGATGGTGGCCTGGGTGTCGTTGATCTGGGCGATGATCGCGCTGATCTCGGTGATGGCGGCCACGGCCGCCTCGGTGTCGAGCTGGATCGCCTCGATGCGGTGACCGATGTCCTCGGTGGCCTTGGCGGTCTCCTGCGCCAGATCTTTGACCTCGTTCGCGACGACCGCGAACCCCTTGCCCGCCTCCCCGCGCGCGCCGCCTCGATCGTGGCGTTGAGGGCCAGCAGGTTGGTCTGCTCCGCGATCGAGGTGATGGCCTTGATGACCTCCCCGATCTCGGCGGAGCTGGCCCCCAGCTTGGCGATCGTCGCGTTGGTGCGGTCGGCGACCGTCACCGCGGTGGCCGCGACCCCGGCCGCATCGGTGGCGCTCTTGGCGATCTCGCGGATCGAGGCCGTCATCTCCTCGGTGCCCGCCGCGACCGTCGACACGTTGCGCGACATGTCACTCGAGGAGCCCACCACCCGCTCGAGGTCGGCGGTCGCGCTGCTCGCGCCCTGGTCGAGTTCGTCGGCGTTCGCCGCGAGCCGCGTCGAGGCCGCCGCCACCTCCTCCGTGGCCGAACCGACCTCGGTGAGCGTCCTGCGCATGGCCTCCCGCGAGGCGTCCGCCGCCGCGGCCATGTCGCCGATCTCGTCACCGGGCGCGAGCCCCGTGGCGTGGGTGAGGTCGCCGCCCGCCATGCCCGTGAGGGTGTCCTGCACGCGGCGCATCCGGCCGGCGACGGAGCGCGCCAGCAGGATCGCGAGAAGGGCGAGGAGCGTGCCGATCACGGCCACGGTGACCAGCCCGATGATCCGCTGGCGGTCCTTCGCCGCCGCGATCTCGGCGTCCGCGGCCTGCGCCTCGGCGCGGGCCGCGTCGGTGAGTGCCGTGAGTACCGCCTCACCCTCCCCCAGCACGGCCCGCGAGGCGTCGATCTCCCGGGCACCCGACTCCCGGTTGCGGGCGAGGTAGAACTGGGCGCCCCGCTGCTCGGCGGCGGCGAAATCGGCGTCGATCTCCCGCAGACGCACGAGCGCGTCGGACTGCGTCGGCGTCAGGTGCTGGGCGGGGAACGCGGCGAGCGTCTCCTGCTTCTGCCTGAGGACCTCCAGGAACGCCGAGCGCTGTGGGGAGGACGCCTCCGCCGCACCCCATCGCCCGCCGTTCACCGCCAGCACGTAGAGCAACTGCGTGTTCCACAGGCGCTGGTCGAGGGTGGCCAGCCGGGCGGCGTTCTCGGTGACGGTGGCTTGGGCCTCACGTCGCTCGGCGGCCGAGGACATCGCCGAGGATCCGGCCCACATCGACACCGCGAGCAGCACCAGGCCGAGCACGCCGACCACGCCGATCGAGACGATCTTGGTCGCCAGGGGCACCCGGGAGAGGAACGACGGCGACGGGGCGGGTGTGCTGGTCGACACGTGGACTCCTGAGGGGACGGCGCAGCCTGACGTGGTGCCCATCGGCGAATCCGCCTGCTTTTCAAGGTGACTGAACCGAGGTCGTGGTCGCCTGCCCGAGTCCGCCGCTGCTCTCGGGCCCCCGCGGTCGCGAGTGCGACGCCTGGCGCCGCAGCGGTGGATGGGAGAATCGAGGCAGCCGGCGCTCGGCCGGCCCCGTCCGTCAGCCTCCGTCCGTTTCCGTCCGAGAGGAACCACCCGTGAAGATCGCTCTGGGCGCCGACCACGCCGGATTCACCCTGAAGAACGCTGTCAAGAAGCACCTGGACGACCTCGGACACGAGGTCCTCGACGTCGGCACCGACTCCCCCGACCGCACCGACTACCCCATCTGGGGTTCGCGGGCCGCGCGACTCGTGACCGGCGGCGAGGCCGAGCTCGGGATCGTCGTGTGCGGCTCCGGTATCGGCATCGGCATCGCGGCCAACAAGGTCCCCGGTGCCCGGTGCGCCACCTGCACCGACCCCTGGTCGGCGCACATGACCCGACGTCACAACGACGCGAACATGCTGGCCCTGGGCGAGCGTGTCACCGGTGAGGGCCTGGCGATGGCGATCGTCGACGCCTTCCTCGAGGCCTCCTTCGACGGAGGCCGGCACGCGGGCCGCGTCGACCAGATCACCGACCTCGACGAGGGCCGGGAACTCTAAGAGAGCCGACCCTCGACCGGAAAGGCGCCGCTCCGCCCCGACACCCGAATCCCGGGCCGGGCAGAGCGGCGCCTTTCGAGCGCAGACGGCTGGCATCAGGCTGCCGCCTCGACGTCGACCGCCTTGTCCGTGTCGAGCACGAGCATCAGCTGACGGTCGAGCTTGCACACCCGCGTCACGAGGTCGCGCACGCGCGGCGGAACCGTGTCGGGCGGGGACTCGAAGCGGTCGAGGTCCGGCTCCAGGACGTCACCGATCTCGTCGACGAGCAGGCTCGTCACCGAGTCCGCGGTGCGGACGACGACGTTGGTGACCTCCTGGCCCTCCTCACGCGGAGGCAGGCCGATGCGCTCGCGGAGGTCGATCGTGATGACGATCTGGCCGCGGAGGTTGATGAGTCCGGAGACCTCCGAGGAGGACAGCGGCACCTTGGTCAGTGCCTGTTCCCGGAGCACCTCCTGCACGGTCTCGACGGGGACACCGAACAGGTGCCCGCCGAGGCGGAAGGTGCAGTACTGCGTTGCCATGATGTTCCCTTCGATGCGTGGGGCCCATTCCGCGCTCGTCGATGGGCTGTCTGTCCCATCGGCGGGAGCCCCCTGCTCTCAAGGGACTCCGGTGCACGGACCTCAGTAGCGGAAGCGCCCCACGAGTGCTTGCAGTTCACTGGCTCGCTGGGCGAGGTCGCCCGCCGAGCGGTTGGTGTGCTCGACGGTCGTCGTGGCACCTCCGGCGGCCTGGGACACGCCGACCAGGCTGCGGGCGATCTCGGAGGAGCCGCTGGCGGCGTCCTGCACGTTGCGGCCCATCTCGTTCGTCGTGGCGGTCTGCTCCTCCACGGCGGACGCGATCGTCGACTGGGTGTCGTTGATCTGGGCGATGATCGCGCTGATCTCGCTGATGGCCGCGACGGCCGCCTCGGTGTCGAGCTGGATCGCCTCCACGCGCCGGCCGATGTCCTCGGTGGCCTTGGAGGTCTCCTGAGCGAGGTCTTTGACCTCGTTGGCGACGACCGCGAAGCCCTTGCCCGCCTCACCGGCACGCGCGGCCTCGATGGTCGCGTTGAGGGCGAGGAGGTTGGTCTGCTCGGCGATGGACGTGATCGTCTTGATGACGTTGCCGATCTCGATGCTCGACTCGCCGAGCTTGCCCACGGTGTCGGTCGTGCGGTCGGCCACCGAGACCGCCTGGGAGGCGACCCCGGCGGCGTCGTTCGCCGACTTGCTGATCTCGCGGATGGACGCGGTCATCTCCTCGGTCCCGGCCGCGACGGTGTCGACGTTGCGCGAGACCTCCTCGGCCGACTTCTGCGCGTCCTGCGCCTGTCGCACCGAGGACTGGGAGGCCGACTGCAGCGAGTCCGAGGACGCCCGGAGCTCCTCCGAGGCGGACGCCACACCGGAGGCGGCCGTGGCCACCTCGCCGATGACCTTGTTCATGGAGACGCGCGTCTGCTCGGCGGCGGTGGCCATCTCGCCCACCTCGTCGTTCGTGGTCGCCTCGGCCGGCACCGTCAGGTCCCCGTCGCCCATGGCGAGCAGGCTCTCGCGGACCGAGCGCAGCGCGGTGATGAACCGCCGCGAGATCCACAGGGCGAGGGCCGCGATGGCCACGAGGGCCAGCAGGCTGGTGACCACGATGAGCAGGCGGGCGAGCGCCGCGGCGTCGGCGGCGGCCTGAGCCGCCTGGGCGCTGCGCGCGTCGACGGACTTGGCCAGGGCGTCGGTGGCGTCGAGGATCTCCCCGTACATGGGCAGTGCCTGCGAGCGCAGGATCTCATCGCCCGCGGCCACGCCGGCGTCGTTGTTCTTGGCCCACTCCGCCGCGATCGGCCCGTCGAACGCCAGGTAGCGCGTCCACAGGTCGTTGAGCTTGGTCAGCTGAGCGCGTTCGCCCTCGTTGAGGTCGGCGGTCGGGAACCCGGCGATCTTCTGCTGCAGCTCCTTGCCGTACGCGAGGAAGTTCTTGCGGTACTTGTTCTCCGGGTCGGCCCCCACAGCCCCACCGGAGGCGTTCGCGGTCCACGCGGCGCCGAGCTGCCACCCGCTGACGTCGCCGTTGGCGAAGCGGATGTCCTGGATCTGCGCCTGCGCGATCTCGATCCGGCGCATCTCCTCGGTGAGGGAGCGCATGTGGCCGACGTTGACGAGCGCGATGCCCGCGACGAGAGCCGCCGCGATCGCGCCCGCCAGGCCGACGAGCAGGAATTCTCCGCGCACACCGAGGCGGGAGCCGCGCCCCGGTTCAGCGCTGGTGGTGCCGCCGGGCGTCGACGAGACGGTCGCGGGCATGGGTCATTCTCCTCGGTGTTCGACCCGCGGGCGTCGCCCTCAGGTGTGGCAGGTCGGCTCAGTAGCCGTGACCGGAGAAGGCTCCGGAGTACTGGGATGCGTCGGCGAAGTCCCCGGAGTCCGGGGGCATGAGGGCGGCGAGGGTCGCGTCGATGTTGAGCAGTTCGGTGACGTGCTCGTTGACGACGGCCGACCCGAGGTTGCCGCCGGTGTCGAGGTGGGTGCGGATGGCGAGTTCGTCCTCGACGATGTCGAGCACCTGGGAGACGACGAAGCCGAAGAGCTGTCCCTGGTGGTGGCAGACGACGACCTGCACGGAGGTGTCCGGCTGATCCATCTCGGTGTAGCTGCCGTAGTCGTCGGCGAGGCGCAGCAGCGGCAGGATGACGCCGCGGTACTGCACGACCTGGTTCTGCCCGACGGTCTCCACGCGTGACATGGAGAACTCCTCGAGCCGTTCGACGCACGCGAGCGGCAGGGCCACGCGGCGACCGTTGCTGAGCTTGACGACGAGCAGCGAGGTCGAGTCCTTGCTGGAGAGGATGGCCTCCTCGGCGCGGCGGGCTGCCTCGGCGCTCTCGTTGACCATGCCGGCGTGTGCGGCCAACGCGTTGGCGTCGAGGATGAGGGCCACGCGGCCGTCACCCATGAGGGTGGCTCCCGCGTACAGGTCGATGCCGCGGAGCTGCTTGCCGAGCGGCTTGACGACGATCTCCTCGGTGTCCTCGATGTCGTCGACGACGAGGCCGAACTGGCGCTGGTCGGCGCGGAGCACGGCGATGAACGTCGTCTCGTGCTCCTCCTTCTCCACGCCGAGCTGATCGCGCAGGTCGACCAGCGGCAGGAGCTGGCCGCGCAGGCGGTAGACGGGCGTCCCCTGGATGGTCTCCAGCCGCTCGGCCGCCTGCTCCTTGTCGAGGCGCACGAGCTCGAGCAGGTTGACCTGCGGGATCGCGAACATGTTGTCCTTGCCGCGCACGAGCAGCGCGGGGATGATCGCGAGCGTCAGCGGGATCTTGATGCGGGTCGTCGTGCCCTCGCCGTACACCGAGGTGACGTCGATGACGCCGCCGATCTTCTCGATGTTCGTCTTGACGACGTCCATGCCGACACCACGGCCGGACACGTTGGTCACGGCTGCGGCGGTGGAGAACCCGGCCTTGAAGATGAGGTGCTGGGCGTCGCGGTCCGACATCCGGTCGGCCTCTTCGCGGGTGATGACACCCTTCTCGACGGCCTTCTCGCGGACCTTGTCCGCGTTGATGCCGGCGCCGTCGTCGATGATCTCGATGTTGACCTGCCCGCCCTCGTGGAAGGCGCGCATGAGCAGGACTCCCTCGGCGGGCTTGCCCTTGGCGACGCGCTGCTCCGGCGGCTCGATGCCGTGGTCGCAGCTGTTGCGCACGAGGTGGGTCAGCGGGTCCTTGATGGCCTCGAGGATCGTCTTGTCGAGCTCGGTCTCCTTGCCCTCCATCTCGACGCGGATCTGCCGGCCCATCTGGTTGGACAGGTCGCGCACGACGCGGGGGATCTTGTTCCACACGTTCTCGATGGGCTGCATGCGCGTCTTCATGACGCCTTCCTGCAGCTCACTGGCCACGAGGGACAGGCGGTGCATGGAGCGCTGGAGCTCCTGGTCGTCGCTGGCGGCGGCGCGCTGCACGAGCTGGTTGCGCGACAGGACGAGCTCACCGACGAGGTTCATCAGCGAGTCGAGCAGGTCGACGTCGACGCGGATGCTGGAGTCGGCGACGGAGCGCTGCTGCTTCTTGTCGCCGTCGCCGGCCTGCGCGGTCTGGGCGGCGCTGGCCTGGGCGTTCGCGGCGGCTTTGACGGCGTCGCGCGTGTCGGCCTTGGCGTCTGCCTGCTCCGCGGGGGTCTCCGCCGGCTGCTCGGAGGCGGGGGCTCCCCGCCGACCGGCCGCTGCTCGGTGGCGACGGTGGTGACCGAGACGGTCGTGCCGTCGGCCGCCGTGACGGACTCCTCGAACGTCGAGATCGTCGTCGTCACGTCCCCGTCGGTGGCGGTGGTGACGCTCTCCTCGTAGATCTCGACCACGGGCTCGGCAGCGTCGGCCGCATCGGTGGTCTCGGTGGCCTCCGCTGCAGGAGCGGCGCTCTCGGCGAGCACCAGGTTGCCGGCGGCGGCCTCGGCCTTCGGCGAGCGTCCCTCGAGCAGGAGGTGGAGCTTGGCGGTGAGTTCGTGGTACTCCTCGGTGCCCTCGTTCCCGTCCTCCTCGATGTGGCCGAGGAGCGAACGCACGGCGTCCACCATCTCCAGGAGGGCGGTCGCCATCTCCGGGTTGAGGACCATCTCACCGTCGCGCAGCTTCGACAGGAGCGACTCGCCCGCGTGGGCCACCCGCTCGAGCGTGTGCAACGCAAGGAACCCACTGGTGCCCTTGATCGTGTGCAAGGTCCGGAAGATGCTCGAGAGCAGCTCCCTCGACTCGGGTTCCCGCTCGAGAGCGAGCAGGTCCTGGTCGAGTTGGTCCAGGTTCTCGTGACTTTCCACGAGGAATTCCTGAACGATCTCCTCCATGCCGTCCATGGGCACCTTCCTGGTCTGGCGTCGGCGCCGTCGCGGTCGGCCTTTGTTGACGCACTGATCTTGCTCAGGCCACCAATCGGCGGCAGCGATGGTGACCTGAGCGAGAGTTCGGCCACCTCGACGCGGGCGGTCCCCAGCGTCCGGATCGCCCGGTTTCCCGGCTCGCCGTCCTCCATCTCACTCACGCGCGCGCGTGGGTCAGGTTCGCCGCGACCATGCCGATGAGACATCCGGACGCCGACGACGTCGTCTTCGCCGGCCACAACGACACGACCACCGGTTCTGCACTGAGAGACAACGGCACTCGCCGAAATGGGTTGCTCAGATCAAGGTGGTGGACGCCGATAGAGAGGTTGTCCGTTTACGGATGACCCTGTCCCGGATGAGGTTTCGCCGCACCAGCGGTGTGCCCCGATCCGAGGGGGTCATCGAGTCTCAGCAGACCACCGTGGTCGCCATCGAAGGACCGAGCATGCACCTGTCAAACGACGATGTCGCAGCGATCGTCAACGAGGTCTGGAGCTCCATGCTCGGCCTTCCGGTTGACCCCCTCGAGCTCGAGGAGCGCCCGAAGATCGCCGGGCCTGCGGTGTCCGGTTCGGTCGGGGTCAGCGGCGCCACCGACTGCCTGATCTGTGTCGAGATGGCTTCGGACGCGGCGCGCCTCTTCGGGGCGACGATGTTCGGTCTGGCCGAGGACGAGGCGTCCGAGGACGACATCTCCGACGCCATCGGCGAGCTGACGAACATGGTCGGCGGAAACATCAAGTCCCTCCTGCCGGAGCCGAGTTCGCTGTCACTGCCCGTCGTCGCGCAGGGCACGAGCCCGACCCTCAAGGTGCCGTCGGCGAAGAAGCTGCTCGACTCCGTCTACGCCTGCGGCGACCACCTCATCATCGTCACGGTCTGGAACCGACTGAACCAGTCCTGATCCCGCCCGGCTCCCACCGGAGCCGGTCGCCCTAACCCGAACTCCCCCGAAAGTGAGATTCCCGTGAAGGTTGTAGTCGCGGACGACAGCCGCGCCATGCGCATGATCGTCGTCAGGACCCTCCGTCAGGCCGGTTACGACGGCGCCGAGGTCATCGAGTGCGAGGACGGCGCCGAGGGCCTGGCCGCGGTCAAGGCCAACTCCCCCGACCTGGTGCTGTCGGACTGGAACATGCCGAACATGAACGGCATCGAGTTCCTCCAGGCCGTCCGCGCCGAGGGCAACCAGGTGCCGTTCGGTTTCGTCACCTCCGAGGGCTCGGACACGATGCGCTCGCAGGCCGACGAGTCCGGCGCGCTGTTCCTCATCGCCAAGCCGTTCACCGCCGACATGTTCGCGGAGGCGCTCAAGCCGGTCTTCGGCTGAGCCCACCTGCCCCTCCATCCGATTCGACCGAGCGGAACGACGCGACGATGGCCAAGATTCCCGATCACAAGCCCATCAAGGACCTCTTCGAGAGCCTGCTGGGGCGTGACGTCACGATCGCGACGCAGTCGGAGAAGGTCGTCCCCACCGCCCGCCGCGCGTGCTGCGTGGGCACCTACATGGACCACGACGGAGAGACGCAGGCCCTCGTGGCCGCCGACCTCGAACTGTCGGCCCGTGCGGGGGCGGCGTTGGGGCTGGTCCCCTCCACCGGGGCCGACTCGGCGATCGAGAACAAGGAGCTCCCCGCGGCGCTGTATGACAACTTCTACGAGGTGCTCAACATCTTCTCGTCGCTGTTCTTCGACGACGAGACGGGCGCCAACCTCAAGCTCAAGACCGTGTATCAGCCGGGCATGATCCTCCCCGGGAGGCGGCCATGCAGATGCGCGGCCTGGGTCGGCGGGAGGACTTCTCCCTCGACGTCGACGGGTACGGCACGGGGGCCCTGGGCATCGTCATCCCCTTCTGACCGGCGAGCCCCTGGTCGACCAGTTAGTGCTCTGGGGGCGAATTGGCTCGTCAGGGGTACGTTCGGGTACCCTCGCCGATGGAGGATTCGCATAGTGGCCTAGTGCGCACGATTGGAAATCGTGTTGGGTTAATCACCCTCAGGGGTTCAAATCCCCTATCCTCCGCCAGACGAAGCGGGCTCCCACCGGGGGCCCGCTTCTCGCATGTGCGCACCCCTGCAGACGCCGAGACCGCCGCCTATAGGCGGCGGTCTCGGCGCGTGGTGAGGTCTCAGACCTCGTGGTTCCTGTCGGCGGTGGCGCCGGTGAGGGCGTACTGGCCCTGGACGAAGACGTACGGCGGGCGGTGCGGCAACCGGCCGCCGGCGAGTACGTGTTCGGCGATGGTGCGGGCACCGGCGAGGGTGTCGCCCAGCGCCGGCACGAGCACCTTGTACCGCTTGCCCAGGGCCGAGGCGAAGGACACCTTGACGGCCTCGATGAGCAGGAGTCCGCCGGTGGCCGTGATGGGCCGCCCGGGGAGGATCTCGGCGCCGGCGCAGATCGCGTCGGCGAGGTGTTCACCGGCCAACCGGCACAGCCCCTCGGCCACCGGATCACGGCGGGCGACGTCGCCGACCACCGGCGCGAAGTCGGCGAGGACCTCGGCGACCGGCAGGTTCTCCAGCATCTCCCGCCAGGTGAACTCGTCGCCGAACGCGTGGCGTCCGGCCCGGAGCAGTTCCTCCGATCCGCCCGGAACGCCATCGGCGGCCCGGAGTCCGGCGGCGAGACCCTGGGCCCCCAGCCACGCACCCGACCCGCGGTCGCCGAGGATCGGTCCCCACCCGTCGATGCGCCGCCACACGAGGTCGAAGTCGGTGACGATCGTGCGCACGCCGGAGGTCATCTCGAGCACGATGCCGGGTTCGACGCCGCCGAGCGCCCCGACGAGGGTGGCGGTCGCCGCGTCGACGACCACGGTCCTGGTGGTGGGGGGCGAGGCGGCCACGAGTTCGGCCGGGTCGACACGTGCCGCGGCCCCACCGAGGGACCACACGGTCACCGACGGAGGCCGGCCGATCATGAGTCCGCCGACGGCTCCGAGGAGGTCGCCGACCGAGGGGACGCCCTCGATCTCGGGGATGTCGAGTCGGGTCTCGGGGTCCGTCCCGGTCCGGCGCGCACGCAGGCCGTGCGGGCCGATGTCGACGGCGAGGAAGTCGCCGTGCGCGCGGTCGGGCGCAGCGGCATCGTCCTCCGCCGGGATCACGATGCCGTCGAGGTCGGGGGTCGCCGTCACAGTGCGGCGGCGACCTCGGTGAGCTCCGGACGGGTCGCCTCGAGTGCCTCGGCGACCGCCGGCCCGGCGCCCGGGAGACCGCGCAGCGCGGTCGCGACGGGGTCGATCGGCGCACCGGCGGCCTTGAGACGCGCCGCGAGTCCCTCGGGCGAGCGGGCGCCCCAGAGCTTGAGCAGCAGACGTCCGAAGCGCCGCGCCTGGCCGTGGCGGGAGACGAGTTCGAGGCAGCACTCGAACGCCTTGTCGTAGTCGTGCACCCGCGCGGCGAGGATCATCGTCTCGTTGAGGATCTCCGGGGGTGCGACGACGCCGCCGTCGGCGCGGGTGAGCAGGCCGCGCTCACGCAGCCGGTCGACGATGGCCAGTGCCTGTTCGGCCTGCCCTTCGGCCGCGCTGACCTGCGCTTCGAGCCAGTCGCTGTACCCGGTGTCGGCGCCGCCCTCGCGCAGCTGGGAGATGAGGGTGCGGGCGCCGGCCAGGTGGCGGTGCTCGACGAGGAGGCCGACGAGTTCTTCGCGTGCGGTGTCGCGGTAGCGGTCGCCCGCGGGCAGTGCCCGGGCGCGGTTGAGGTCGGCCAGCGCGCCGTTGCCGTCACCGAGTTTGCGGCGGGCACGGGCACGTTCGACGAGCGCGGAGACCAGTTCGTCGCCGCCGGTGCCGTCGGCGTCGAGGACGTCGATGATGCGGGTCGCGCGAGCCTCGCGGCGCAGGAGTCGGGCGCGTTCACCCGCGGGGTCGGAGCCGAGCGCGCTGCTCACGCGCACGACGTCGGAGCCGGGGTTGAGCGGACGCAGGGTGCGGCCGGCCTCGATGGCCACGAGCCGGGGGCGGATGCCGCCGATGTAGTGGCAGCCGTCGGTGCGGTAGAGGCGGACCTCGCGCGTCGCCGGCGCGTCGGCGCCCTGCTGCACCTCGATCTGCAGCGCGTCCGGCCGGACGACCTCGCCGGGCTGGGAGACGAGCAGCTTGCCGAGCAACTCCGGGTCGGCGGTGACGCGGTCGTCGCCCTCGAGGGTGAAGATCCACGTCGACTCGGCTGCGGCGGCGGCCTCGTTGCGGGCGGCGGCGAGGTCTCCGTCGTCGGGGCGGGAGAAGACCTGGGCTCCGGCACGACGGGCGAACTCGAGTGTGCGCTCCGAGGCGCCCATGCCCATGACGACCGTGCCCTTGAGCAGGTCCTCGAGCGAGGCGAGGGAGGCCAGGGCGGCGTGCAGGTCGCGGGCGTCGTCACCGACGACGAAGCAGCAGGCGAGCGTGGGCGTCTCCATGCTCCCTCCATCGGCACCCGCGGCCCGGATTCAAGCACCGAAACACTGTGGACGGTAAAGCAATTGGAAAATGTCGGTGCGGTCGGTGTGTTCCGGAGCGCGGATCGGGGCCGCGATGCGGCGCCTGATCAGGGCCTCAGTCGGTCCTGGGGAGGGACGTCCGGGCGTCGTCGACCGATGCCTGGGCCTGCCTGGTTCGCCTCTCGGGCAGCCAGAGGAGGACGACGCCGATGATGCCGAGGAGTCCGCCGGAGGCCAGCCAGAACGCCGGGCCGTTGCCGACTCCCAGCAGGGAGCAGATGAGCAGTCCGGTGTGGAACCCGCCGTGGACGCCGGCCGCCGCCCACACCGATCCGGTCTGCACCACGAGGGCGCCGGCGAGCAGCCCGAACCCGAAGGGGACGGCCAGGTACAGCACGCGTTCGAGGGCGTTCTGCTGCCCGCCCTGGGAGATGATGTGCAGCGAGGCGAACCCCGCCGCCGAGATGAGGACGGCGACCCAGGGCCGCACCGAGAGGGTCTGCAGCATGTAGCCGCGCCAGATGAACTCCTCGGGGATGCCCTGGAGCAGGAAGGCCTGCGCGAGGGCCACCAGGATCACCATCCACAACGCACCGCCGCCCAGCGACCCGCCCTCGCGCAGCAGCCCTGTCGCCTCCACGGCCAACCCGCAGGCCACGACGAGCGCGACGACCGCGGCGATCGACCCGAGGAAGATGGGGAGCGACCGCCGGGTCCACACGACGCCGCTCTCGCGCATCGGGCGACGATCCACGTACTTCATGAGCAGCCAGACCAGCCCGATGGCCGCGAGGAAGGGCAGCACACTCATCCCGATGATGAACGCACCCGCGACCTCGGGGGTCGCCGCGTTGAGGTACGCCTGCGCCCCGGGGATGAGGAGCAACGGTAGCGGCGACAGCGCGGACACCAGCATCGCCAGCGCGGCCAGCACGACACGCGCGGCGGGGTGGAAGCGTCGGGCGGGGCGTCCGGTGTCGGGCTCGAGACCGACTCGGACGTCGCCTGCGCGGGGTTCGGAGGTCATGTCCCCGAGTCTGCCTGGTCTCGGATCTGCTTCTGGTGCGGGCGAACTGTCCGATTCTGGCGTGTGCAGGCGTGCGGGATCGTCACTCGCGGTGGCGGAGGATGTTGACGACGTGCCCGTCGGGCGTGCGCACGAGGAACCGTCGCACTCCCCAGCTCTCCGTGGTGAGGGGGTGCACGATCTCGTACCCGCGCCGGACCGCTTCGGCGTGGGCCGCGTCGACGTCGTCCACGGCGACCGACAGCACGGGCGTGGTGCTCGCGGTGGCGTCGGTCGTCACCAGTTGCACGTCGGCGCCGGCGGGCGCGAGGTACCGGGTGACCCAGTCGAGCCCGAGGTCCTGCTTCTGCAGGCCCAGGTAGCCGCCGTAGAAGTCGTCGGCGGCGGCGATGTCCTCGACCTCGAGGTCGGGAATGATGCGAATGACGCGCACGAGTTCAGTATGCGGAGAACCCCTGTCCAGCGGGGTTCGGCGCATCAACGCCCCTGCGCCATGACCGCGGAGCGTTCCTCCTGGGAGATCAGGCCGCGCATGGGGGAGACCTCCCGCATCTCGATCGAGTGTCGGTCGAGGCCCGTCAGCACGCGCTTGAGCCCGGAGATGTCGCCCGAGTCGACGAGCACCTGCCAGCGGGCCAGGTTGCGCTTGTGAGGCTCCCCCGAAACGCCCCGACGCAGCCTCCGCAGGTTGCTCTGGACGATCGGCTCCGAGGCGCCCCACGTCTCACGCGTCAGGTGCGCGGAGATCCGCCGGTGAAGCAGCCACGACCGACGCTCCGAGCGAGTCAGTTCAGGCTCGACCGCCCTGCGGGCGACCTCCAGCCGTTGACCCATGCAACACAGCAACCGGTCGAGCTGCTCGTCACTCAGGTCGACGCGTCCGGTGTGGTTCCCCCGAATCGTGGAGGGCTTCCCTATGCGGCTTCCCGGTCGAGGGCCGCGGTGTTCTCGTAGCTGACGGGGCTCATCATGCCCGCCGAGCTGTGCCGGCGGTCGTGGTTGTAGAACCCGTAGCACCAGTCCAGCACAACGGCCCGAGCGGCGCGGGTGTTGGTGAACTCGTGTCGCGACAGCACCTCCCACTCCAGGGAGGAGAAGAACGCCTCGGCCGCGGCATTGTCGAAGCACGATCCGACCCGGCCCATCGACTGGCGGACCCCGAGTTGACGGCACAGTCTGGTGAACGAGTTCGCCGTGTAAGTCGAGCCTCGGTCGGTGTGGAAGATGACGCGCTGGGTCTCGTCGGTGCGCCAGTCGGGACCGTTGACCGCGTCCACGCCGCCACGGGCCGCGACGGCCATCTTGAGCGCCGAGCAGGCCAGTTCGGCGTCGGGATGCAGCCCGGTGGCCGCGCCGAGCAGACGCCGGGAGTAGAGGTCGATCACGGTCGCCAGGTACAGCTTCGGGCCCGGCCGGCCGTGCTCGTCGACGGTCGGGATCTCGGTCATGTCGCCGACCCACCTTGCGTTGGGCCGCTGGGCGGTGAAGTCCCGCTTGAGCAGGTCAGGGAACTTCGGCGCGGTCTTGTCTTGCCTGGTCAGCCCGTTGCGACGTTTGATCCGACGCGCAACCAGGCCCTGGCGACGCATCGAGTCCGCGACGGTCTTCTCGCTGACCTGCCAGCCGTCGTCACGCAGATCATGGACCAAGCGGGGCGAGCCATGCAGGCCGCGCTTGCTCGTGAACATCACCTTCACGGCCCGGTCGATGGTGTCGCGGCGACGGTCCCGAGAGGTGTGCAGACCGCTGGACGCCGACGGTCCGGTGGCACGGGTGAGCCACTTGTAGAACCACGCTAGGGACACCCCCAGCAGCAGGCAGGTCACGGTGTGTGGCACCCGGTAGTTGGTCCTCTGGTCGGCGATGAAGCGTGCCACGCTCACTTCGTCGCCTCCTTGACCCACAGGACCACGGATCGCTTGAGGACATCACGCTCCATCCGGAGCTCGGCGACCTCGGCACGCAGCCGCTTGAGCTCCTCGACGTCGTCCTTCGACAACCCTCTGGTGCCCTCGGCAGCCTCGCGTGCGCGGTTCACCCAGTTGCCCAACGTGCCCTCGTTCACGCCAAGGTCGCGCGCGATCTGGGCGATCGGCTTCCCGGTCTCTTCGACGATCCGGACAGCTCCCTCACGGAACTCCCGGTCGTACTTCTTCCGCTTCTCTGGCATCTCGATCCTCATTGTCGATGCCTCTACGGTCCGGGGGAACCTCACGGACAGGAACTGACTGATGCTGGGCTGGTGCACCCGCTCAACCTGGACAACTCGCTCTGACTGGTGCTGGTCGCACGCATCACGAGCGCCAGGATCTCCTTCCGCTCACTCACGCTCAGACCATAGCGTCCATTGCTATAGCCCAAGCCCGCTCCACCCGTGAGCTCACGCTCACTCACACCCCGACACCCCACCCGTCTACGGTGGTCGCGGATCACGCCGCTCGAGTACGACGTGCGGTCGCGGACGCCCCCACCCGAGAGGACGCACATGCCCATCGACATGGTGCGGGTGCCCCCGCAGGGCCCCGTCGCCGAGGCCATGGTGGATCGCCGGACCGGGCGGACGTGGACGGTCGAGGTCGATCGGTTCGAGATCGCCACGACGGTCGTGACCGTCGATCAGTGGAACACGGTGCGCGACATCGACATCGACTCGAACCGGACGGACCTCCCCAAGGTCGACGTCGGTTGGCGGGCGGCGATCGCGTTCTGCAACGAATTGTCGCTGCAGGAGGGACTCGCTCCTGCTTACGCCGTCACCGTCCTCGATCCCGCGCCGCAGCCGCGATCCACGTGGACCCCGCACGACGAGCCGGTCCCCGACGACTGGGACGTGGCCTGGGACCGCGAGGCGAACGGCTATCGCCTCCCCACGGATGCAGAGTGGCAACTCGCCTGTCGGGCCGGCACGAGCGGCGCGCGCTATGGCGACCTCGACGAGATCGGTTGGTACGCCGACAACTCCGACGGCGCCCGGCACCGCGTCGGCGAGAAGAGGCCCAACGCGTGGGGCCTGTTCGACATGCTCGGCGGAGTGTGGGAATGGTGTTGGGATCTCTACGACCCACAGATCTACGGCTCCTACCGCATCATCCGAGGCGGCGGCTGGAGCGACCCCCACTGGGCCTGCCGCGCAGGAGTCCGGCGCAAGACCAACCCTCGGGCCACCTTCGACGACCTCGGCTTCCGCCTCGCCCGCACCATCACCCCGTGAGCAGCAGTTCCCACACCATTCGCCGACGGTCTCTCGCCGCGAAGAACAACACCGACAACATGGATCGACTGCGTTTCAGGGGTGCACCCCTCTGACCTGGGGTGATCCTCAGCGCCGGTGCGGCCATGTTGTCGGTGTTGTTCTTCGATCCACGTGCCGACCACGGCCGCGCCGACTCAGGCGAACAGAACCGGTCTCAAACTCTCGACGAGGTCCTCCGCCGTCGCCGAACCGTCGCCTTCGTACTCGGCGATCTCGACCCCGACCACCTCACTCCCGCCCAACACCCGGGCGCAGGCCTCGAGGTCGGGCAGCGTCAGGCCGCCGGGAACCCGGTAGTCGGTGGAGAACAGCCCGGGTTCCATCACGTCGCAGTCGAGGTGGATGTAGACGGGACGCCCGCGCACGGCCTTCGCCAGCCGATCGGCCACGCCGACCCCGGGGGCCACCAGCACCGGCGACCCCGCCGCGATGCGGGCCTGCTCGGCCGGGTCGATGTCGCGGCAGCCGACCAGCACCGCCTGGTCCTCGGGCAGGCCACCGCCCAGGCCGGAGTCCCACCACCCCAGTGGACCGGACAGAGCCATCCCGCCCAGGTATCCGGTGCCGGTGTCGGCGGGGGTGTTGATGTCGGCGTGGGCGTCGAACCACACCACGACCGCGTCGGGCCGATGACGGGGCACGACGGGCAGCGTCGCCAGCGCGACGGCGCACCGGGTGATGGCACTGATCGGGCGCTGCCCGGCCGACATCACCGCGTCCACACGGTCCGCCATGAGGTGCAGCGAGGTCCGGCACCGCTCGAGTTCGACGCGCCAGTCACCAGGATCGGACGGCGACGGCATCCCCACCTCGACCACGTCGGTCCCCGCCCATCTCCCGAGAGCCTCGCCGAGCCGGACGACCGCATCCATCGCCCGATCGTCGTGGTCTCCGGCCGGACCCTGGTAGGTCGTCACGACAGTGGGAATGTCCATGTCCGGCACCCTGGCACGTCGCGGGCGGTGACGGCCGGGCGGGAGCGACAGATCTCACTGCGCCTCACACCGGCACTCCCGCCCACCCGACCCCGTGACGCCGGTCATTGACACGCGGCGTCGGCCCCGGTGGGGTTGAGGCATGGCCGACATCATCGAGCACGAGAAGAACGAGTCCCTTCGCCGCGAAGAGGCCGCGGCCCGGTTGCACGAGATCGCCGATCAACTCGCCCGCCACAACGAGATCACGTTCGTGCAGGGCGGGCGGGACGTCACCGTGAGCGTTCCCGATCAGGTGGAGTTGTCCGTCGAGGTCGAGGTCGGTGAGAAGTCCGAGATCGAGATCGAGATCTCCTGGTGACCAGCCGCGCACACGCCTGACACGCGAGAAGGCCGGGTCCTTCAGCCGAGCAGGCGTCCCACCGAGGACGCGGGGATGCGCATCGTCGAGGCGCGGGCCGCCCACTCCTCCGCCTCGTCGTTGCGACCGAGCACCAGGTAGAGCACGTACAGGTTCTGCGCGGCGAGGAAACTGCCCCGGCCGTGCACCGCGCCGGCCAGATCCGGCCGCTCCCCCAGTTCGAGGCAGCGGCGCCAGGCGGTCTCGACCAGCGGCGCCAACTCCTGCCCCAGATCGGGCGTGGTCAGCATCATCTCGAAGAAGAGGTCGCCCAACAGGAACGTGAAGTCGGGTGAGTGCTGCCAGGCGGCGCCCTGCTCGTCCATGAGCGCCACGGCGTCGCGCAACAGGCCGGCCTTGGTGTAGCACTCCAGCGCACCGATGACCATCGCGTGCCGCGACTCCTCCGTGGCGGCGACACCCGTCATCGCGGTCGTGTAGTACTCCGCGGCCTCGGAGTACCGGCCGGTGAGTCGCATCTCGTCGGCGAGCTGCGTCAGGAGAGTCGGGTCGCCGGGACGCACCGCCAGCGCCTGCAGGAGGATCGCCTCGTTGCGGCTGCGGTCGGCCCGCCAGCGTCCGGTCTCGGTGTCGTCGGAGGCGACGACCAGATCGGTGCGCACGACCGGCAGATCGAACACGGGCTCTTCGCGGTAGGCACCCTCGAACCGCACCCCTCGGGGCAGCAGCCGGGGCGACAGGTGGCGCGGGTGGTCGGCCTCGTGGACGCCACCGGGCGCCCGCCGCACCTCGACCAGACCCACCTGGTCCGGCCCGTCGGTCAGCGACCTGAGTCCCTCAGCGCCCTCCGCGAGCCATTCCTCCGGGTCGAGCACGAGATTCCAGTCGGCGTCGGCGGCGTCGAGAGCGGCGTTGCGGCATCTCGCGGCGTCCTCGCTCCACCGGCCGTCGACCACCCGGACGTCGAGCTGCGCGAACCGCTCCAGGGCGGCGTCACCGGAGCCGACGTCGAGCAGCACCGTCTCGTCGACGAAGGGTTGCGCGGATCGCACCGCCCGTTCCACGAGATCTGCCTCGTCGCGGGTCACCATCACGAGAGCGAGCCTGCTCACCTCGCCTCCGATCCCGTCCCACCGGATGAGCGGTCGGACGCGCGCAGCTACACGGTCGAGGTCCTATCGGCAGGACCGGCCGACGTCGAAGCCAACTCGGCCGTCGAATTCTGCACGGGCAGAGGCGTGGCCGTGAGATGAGGTTCCGAGGAAGCGGACTCTACGCCCGCGGGAGCGAGCCGAGGACCGGGCGAAGGAGCCGCAGGCAGCGGGGAGACGTCCACGGCGGGGCGCATGAGCATGGGCATCGGGGACGGCGCACTCGCCGGGGGCGCCGCCGCGGACCCGGTCGCCGGAGGACTGTCCGCCGCTGCCTCGGCCGAGACGGTCGCCGCCGACGCCAGAAGGATCTCCATCGCCCGACGACCGGCGGCCGTGACCTCACCGAGCATCTGCGCGCCGGCCTGCGCCCACGAGCGCGAACGAAGGAGTTGGATGACCTCCCGACCCAGGTCGGCGTCGGTGATCCGCGAGGCGGTCTGCGCGCCCTGCGACTCCTGCACCCCGAGCGACTCGAGGATCCGACCCAGCCGGTTCTCCGCGGCGCCCACGGCGGCCCGCTGCGCGTAGAGCTCCTGCAACGCCTCGTCCAGCATGTCGAGCGCCGATCGTGCGGAGTCGGCGCTCTGCACGGAGACCCCCAGGACCGCTCGCCGTCGAGACCGGCCGGGACAGTGAGCGTGTCGCCGGCGTCGATGCCCACCTGGATCGACCGGGTCGATTCGCTGATGGACCGCCACGTGTCGTCGAACCCCTGCAGCAGGGAGTCGACGCCGATCTGCAGGGCGCTGCGCTGGGTGTCGTCGAAGGTGTCGGTCGCCGCCTGCACGGCCACGACCCTGACCTTGTCGAGATAGGCGGTCATCGCCGCCAGGGCGCCGTCGGCGACCTGCATCAGCGAGATGCCGTCCTGCACGTTGTGGGAGGCGGCCGCCGCGCTCGCCGCGCGGGCCTGCATGCGGGTGGCGATGGCCACGCCCGCCGCGTCGTCGGCGGCGTTCGGAGTGATGTCGGCCAGGCGCCGGGCAGCCGTCACCGACGCCGCCTGATGGGCTGACACGTGGCGCGCGACCATACGCGCCAAGGCGTCCTGGTCGACCGGGATCCGCATGGCTCCTCCGTGAGTTCTCGCCCGCGCCGTCCCTGGCACGGGTTCCGATCCCCCTATCGGCAGCGGATCCCTCTCGCTGAGGACCGCAGTCCCCCACCGGTGCAGATCAGAGAGCGGAGGCAGCCGGAGAAGCCCGAGGAGCCCGGCGATCAGCCGATGGCCGCGGAGGTCGTCTCGCCTGCGGTGGGCATGCTCAACCGGTCCCGATACGAGGACCGCGCCGCGATCTGCGCGTAATACGCCGCCTTCCGACGAGCCACCGCACCAGTGGCATTCACCGGACGATCACCCGAAGACGCCAACATCGCCGGATCCAACTGCGAATTCAACCCATCCCGCAACAACCGCAACGCCTCAGCACGCATCTGCGAGATCCGCGACTCCGTCACACCCAGATCCTCCGCCAACTCCCGCATCGGACGATCCTCGAAGAAACACCCACGCACCACCGTCGCCAACCGATCCGGCAACGCCTCGATCGCATCCCGCAGATACGCCTGACGCTCCCGCGCCATCAACACCATCTCCGGCGTCGCATCCGTCGACGGCAAAATCGCATCCGCCGCACCCCCACCACCAGAAGCATCAGTGATCACATCAAGACGCAACACCACCGACGAATGAAGATCAGCCTCCAAACGCTCCAACTCCGCCACCGAACACCCCAACTCGGCAGCCACCTCCACCGGCGACGGCCGACGACCCAACGACGCCGCCAACGAATCATGCACCGCATCACGCCGACGCACCTTCGCCCGCAACGACCGAGTCGCCCAATCCGCAGACCGCAACTCATCCAACAACGCCCCACGAATCCGACGCACCGCATACCGACCGAACGGCACACCCAACGACGCATCAAAACTCCGCGCAGCCATCGCCAACGCAGCCATCCCAGCACTCACCAGATCATCAGTGAACACATGCCCAGGCAACCGAGACCCGATCGCCCGCACCTCAAAATGCACCAACGGCAAGTGCGCACGACACAACTCATCCATGTCGTTCGCAGGGGCCTTCGATTCAGGACCCATATTTTTCCACCCCACCCAATAACGCGGTCACTCAGAGAACGCTAAGAACCTTCTCCGGCCGCTCCAAGGTCGTCCATCTGATGAGACGCCGCTGGTCACAGACTCACAGGATACCCCGCTCCGGCCAAGATGGACGCACGCATGAATGCATGAGAAGCCCTGACGATTCCTTTGCGCAATGCTGAAACACTCGGTAGCAGAACGCCATTGTCGATACCTGATCAACAGGGTCGGTCGCACGTATTGGACATGCGCCCAAAAAATCAGAGAACGTCACTTTTCTGACAGTCCGCCCAGGTCCGAGGCCTCCTCTCCTCCGCCACCACTGCCCCGACAGAGGTGTCGAAGACGTCGCAGACGCCCCCATCACGGCCGCTTTCGTGGAGGCGATCACCCCCTGCCGGCACCTGTGCGCCTTCATCCCTGTCCGCGCTTCGAAGACAGGAATAGGCTCGATTCGGGCCGCCCCCTGGAATGGGACAGGGCCTCTCGACACGTCGAGCGATGCGTCGATCTCGAGCGATCGGAGAATGCCGTGCCCGCCCTGGAGACCCTCGAGGTGGACGTCCTCATCGATGCACCCCCGCACATCGTCTGGTCGATGGTCGGTGATGTCCGTCGCCTCCCGGAATGGAGCCCGCAGGTCCGCGAGACCACACTGCTGGACGGCGCCGTCCATCTCGAGGTCGGCGTCCGATTCGTCAACCACAACGAGAGCGGCCCACTCGCGTGGACGACCCACGGCGAGATCGTGCACTTCGAGCCCTGTCGCGCGATGGCGTTCCGCCTGGACGAGAACTGGCTCGTCTGGTCATTCACGCTGGAGGAGACCCCCGGTCCGGGCACGCGGCTCGTCCAACGCCGCGAAGCCCCCGACGGCATCTCCGACCACGCCCACGGACTGACCCAGAAGTACATGGGCGGGACGGAGGCGTTCACGAGGACGATGCGCGCGGGGATGAGGCAGACCCTCCAGGGGATCAAGGCGGCCTGCGAGCAGGGCGCACCTGCCCACGAGCGCTGACCGGATGGCCTCAGCGACGGAGGTCGAAGGCCGATCAGAGTCCTGGACGGGTCGCGGGACGCGCGTCCGACGGAAGGGACTTTCGCGATGTTCGTCTTCGGCGTGTGCGTCGAATCCACCGACCGCTTCGACCGACACTGCCTGCCCGCCATCGCGGCCTACGGCGGCGATGACGCGACCCTGATGTCCTCACCGGACCTGCCCGTCGCCCGCACCTACAACGACGTTCTCGAGGCCAGCCTCGACCTCGACGGGGTGGAGGCCGTGGTGCTCCTGCGCGACGACGTCGAGATCGTCGACCCGCACTTTCGCACCCGGATCCTCGCCGCCTTCGAGCGTGACCCGCAGCTCGCGATCATCGGCGCGAGCGGCGCCGGCTCCGAGCCGCGCTGGTGGCAGACGGCCGCGCGCAGCCATCCGGGCTCACCTCCGGGGGCCGCGGACAACGCCGGCACGCCCGTGGACTACGTGGACTCGGCCTGCATCGTGCTGCGTCCCGACCTCGCCGCCCGGCTGCGCTTCGACGACGTCGCCTTCACCGGCCCCAGCGGGTTCGAGGTCGACTTCTGCCACCGCGCCCGCGAGCAGGGCTGGCGCATCTCGGTCGAACCGATCTCCCTGACCCGCCACGCCGACCCGGACGACATCGACGCGGCCTACCAGCAGGCGGCGGCGGTCTGGCAGGGGCGTCGGGCGCGGTCGGTGACGCTCGGCACCCTCGAACACCACGTCGCGCTGGAGGAGGGCACCCACGAGCGCCCGGAGCGGTTCGGCACCCTGCCCGCGCCCGCCCCGCCCGAGTCCGGGTTCACGGCCCGGCACCGGCGCATCCTCCAGGCCGTCCCGCCGACCGCCGGCCGCGTCCTGCAGCTCGGTTGCGGAACAGGGGTCTTCGCCCACCGCCTGGCCGTCGAGCGCGGCGCCGTCGTCACCGGGATCGACCACGAGGGCGGGCATCTCGACCAGGCCCGCCGCACCCTGCATCACGTCGTCGCAGCGGATCTCAACCGGCTCCCCGACCTCGATCAGGAACGCGGCCACTTCGACGCGATCGTCGCCGTCGACATCCTCGACCGGCTCGTCGACCCCGAGGCGAGCCTCGCCGCGCTGCTCCCCTACCTGGCGCCCGACGGGGTGGTCGTCGCCGCGATCCCCAACGTCAAGCACTGGTCGGTCGTGCTGCCGCTGCTGCTCCACGACCGGTTCGAGTACCGCGACGCCGGCCTGCTGCACCGGGGCAGCATCCACCTGTTCACCATGGTCGAGGCCGTCGCGATGTTCCGTCGCCTCGGCCTCAGCAGGATCGAGGCGTGCGGCGTGGAGGAGATCCCCCTGCACGACCCCTCCCACCTCGACGCCCTCGTGGGCTGCATCGCCTCCTACGGCACCGACTCCGACGAGGCCCGCACGATGCTCGAGGCCTACGAGTACGTCTTGCGGGCCAGACGCGCCTAGGACAGCGCCGACGGTTCTGCCCACGGGTTCTGCCGGGGACGACGAAGGCCCCTGCCCGACCGTGTTGGGGAGCACGGTCGGCAGGGGCCTTCCACACCGGCCGGGGAACCGGTGGGGTCCGATGCCGCTTGGGGGAATGGCACCGAACCCGATCGGTCGCAGCTGGGGAAAGCCGCCGACCGACCGAATCCGAGGATCGCGCTCGACGTGTTGTCGCACGGAGTTCGAAGGTCTCGGAAGTTCACGGGCCTCGGGTGAGGCCGATTCAGTTGTCGTGGAGCACGCCGGCTCCTGGTCCGAGTATCGGCAGTGGCGAAGCCCCTGTCACCCACTCATGGATGCAGCGGCGGCCTCGCCTGCGGTGGGCATGCTCAACCGGTCCCGATACGAGGACCGCGCCGCGATCTGCGCGTAATACGCCGCCTTCCGACGAGCCACCGCACCAGTGGCATTCACCGGACGATCACCCGAAGACGCCAACATCGCCGGATCCAACTGCGAATTCAATCCATCGCGCAACAACCGCAACGCCTCAGCACGCATCTGCGAGATCCGCGACTCCGTCACACCCAGATCCTCCGCCAACTCCCGCATCGGACGATCCTCGAAGAAACACCCACGCACCACCGTCGCCAACCGATCCGGCAACGCCTCGATCGCATCCCGCAGATACGCCTGACGCTCCCGCGCCATCAACACCATCTCCGGCGTCGCATCCGTCGACGGCAAAATCGCATCCGCCGCACCCCCACCACCAGAAGCATCAGTGATCACATCAAGACGCAACACCACCGACGAATGAAGATCAGCCTCCAAACGCTCCAACTCCGCCACCGAACACCCCAACTCGGCAGCCACCTCCACCGGCGACGGCCGACGACCCAACGACGCCGCCAACGAATCATGCACCGCATCCCGCCGACGCACCTTCGCCCGCAACGACCGAGTCGCCCAATCCGCAGACCGCAACTCATCCAACAACGCCCCACGAATCCGACGCACCGCATACCGACCGAACGGCACACCCAACGACGCATCAAAACTCCGCGCAGCCATCGCCAACGCAGCCATCCCAGCACTCACCAGATCATCAGTGAACACATGCCCAGGCAACCGAGACCCGATCGCCCGCACCTCAAAATGCACCAACGGCAAGTGCGCACGACACAACTCATCCATGTCGACGGCGTCGACCTTCACTTCAGTCACGGTTTTCTCCCACCTCGCAAGACACCGGGAATTGCGGTCACAACGACACGCTAGGAAGAGGTGCGGGTGGACGACAAATCGCCCATGCTCGGGGCATCGGCGCAGGTCAGAGGGCCTTCGCCTACTCTCAGGTAGCGATCAGGGGGCCTCGTTAGATGCAACTCCGAGGGGTTGTGAACATGTTGAAGCAGCAATTGATCGATTGTCCAGTACATGTCCAGAACGCTTGCCCAGAATATCCTTCAGAGCCACACGAGAATCGATCCCATATCGCTCCTCCAAAGGAGCCACGCCAATTCGCTTCACCGTCAAGCACTTCGCTCCCGGCCCGACCGTCGGGCGAGCGTGTGCGGGCCCGACCGCGGGTGGATGCGTCCATCTATTCGGACCCGGCACCGGCGTTCTGAACCCCAGGGCCCCTCCGCTGGATGCAACATCCCGGATCGACATCGACATCACCGCCGATATCGCCGGTCGCCCCGCTCCGGCACTTCTCGCGTCACCTCTCCCGGATGTCCTCGAAACCCTTACCTGCCGAGGACACCGGCCGATTGAACGTTCGTGAACGAGCTGAGGCACGCGTGACCGGCCCCTCCGACGCCGCGACGACGGTACTCTCCAACCTCTCAGCCGGCCTGTGGCGGATCCAGGAACTCCTGGAACTCCTCACCTACCGGCTGGAGGTTCAGCATGTCCTGATCGAGACCGGCAGAACCCGGTGGATGGGTCGCTCCACGCGCGAGATCGAAGTCGTCATCGGCGAGATGCGCGAGGCGGAACTCATGCGCTCCGTCGACGCGGGACCGGTGTGCGAACTGCTCGGCCTGCCCGAGGACACGCCGTTGTCCGAGATCGCCTCGGCGGCGCCGCCGCCGTGGGACGACGTCCTCGACGAGCACCGCGACGCCCTCACCAAGGCCACACAGGAACTGTCCCGTCTCAGCCGGTCGAACAGCGCCATGCTCGAGGCGAGCTACCGCGCCGTTCAGGAGACCCTCGACCGGTTCAACCACACGTCCCAGGACTCCACGACGTACACCGCCACGGGTGCACGCGCCGGGGGATCTGGACGGCACCTGTTCGACCAGAAGTCCTGACCTTCACGTCCACCCTGGGGGATTACCAGATGAGCACCACGAGCACTCCGAGCACGTCCACCGAGCAGGTCGAGAGCGTCGACCTCACTCTTCCCCACGGCCTGGTCGGGTTTCCGCTCGCCCAGAACTTCCGGCTCACCGAGAGCCCGGGCGGCCTGTTCGACATGCAGTGCCTCGACATGCCCGACATGGGCTTCGTCGTCATCGCACCGAGCCCGTTCTTCCCGGACTACTCACCCTCGATCGACTCGGGCACCGCGGGCCGTCTCGGCCTGGAGAACGTCGACGACGCTCTCGTGCTGCTGCTCGTCAACCTCGGTGTCGACGGTGAGCAGCCGGCCGCGAACCTGCTCGCGCCCGTGGTCGTCAACCGGCACACGAAGGAGGCGGCCCAGGTCGTGCTCGTCGACCAGGACCTGCCGTTGCGTGCCACGCTTCAGCTCGACTGAGCTGTAACCTTGCGGCACTAAGTTCCTCGCCCCTCTCATCCCCTTAAGGAACCCGCCGTGTTGGTCTTGTCCCGACGCCCGCAGCAGAGTCTCCTCATCGGCAACGACGTGGTCGTCACCGTTCTCGAGGTGAACGGCGACACCGTCCGTATCGGCATCACGGCCCCGGCCGACGTCGACATCCACCGCGAGGAGATCTACCGCGATCTCCAGAAGGCCAACCAGGACGCCGCGACGGCACGTCCTGGAGCCGCGGCCGCGCTCGCCAAGCGCATGTCCCCCCGCAAGGACAAAAACGAGGCGGAGGGCGAACGCCGCCAGAAGTAAGGCCCGCCCGCCCAAGACAGGCGGCGGGTCCTTCAGAGGAACACGGAACTCGACTCGGCCGGTCCGTCCCCTTCGGGACGGGCCGGCCGTTCTCGTCGCCGCCCACCCGGGCGGCGCCGGTGTCAGTAGGCCGCGTCGGCGGCGCCTGCGCCCGGCCCCTCGACCGGGGCGTCGGCGCATGCCCCCGAGGCCTGGGCCAGCAGTGCGTGGACCTCCGCGGCCCGATACCGACGGTGCCCGCCCAACGTGCGCAACGACTGCAACTTACCGGCCACCGCCCAGCGGGTCACGGTCTTGGGGTCGACACGGAACAGGGCTGCGACCTCTGCCGGTGTCATCAGATCTTCTCGAGCGTCGGTCTTTTCCTGCTGTGCCATGAGCTGCCTTCCACGCATTGGTCTCCGCGTCGACGAAGCCCCCAGCCTACTCTCGTCGCCCCACGGACACGAGGGCGTACGTCGCCCAGTCCGGGCACCGATGCCGAATCGTCGCAGGGCGTCCTCACGGGGCCCTGGCGGTCGACCGCGCCGGTTCTCCGATTCTCGCTCGGGCATGTACCGTAGACCCCACGAACAAACGACATTCCCGGAGCCGCTCCGTGACGGCCAGGCACTCGTCGGACGAGGTGCCCGGCCGTCGTGATGCCGCCCCGGCAGACGCGTGAGGGGGTCGACGCCATGGGGCGCGGCCGAGCTAAAGCCAAGCAGACCAAGGTCGCTCGCGAGCTGAAGTACTTCAGCCCCGACACCGACCTACGAGCGCTTGAGCGCGAGCTCCACGGTTCGACGACCGATCGCGACCGTGAGGTCGAGGCCGAGGACCACGGCTACGGGGGCAACGACGACGACTGGCGCACCTCGGAGCGCTGAGTCCCCTCTCCACCCTCCCGTACCCGTCATCGACGTGTGCCGACATCCCAGGACCACCCGGGACGTCGGCCTCGTCGTTGCACGATGTATGGATCGGCGTGAGTTCGAAAAGTCCGGCGAACCTCAGCGCGGGTGCGTGCCGAAGACCTGCACCGCGCCGCCCTGGACGCCCTTGGAGCCCTGGACGATCTCCGCGTCGTCGCGTGCCGGGGTGTCGGCGACGCTGACGCGACCGGCCACCCACGCCGGCAGATCGAGTTCGGCGCACCTCGCCAGCGCGCGGTCCGCCTGGTCCTCGGGGACGACCGCGACGAATCCGACGCCCAGGTTGAGGGTCCGTTCGAGGTCGGGCGTGGGAACCTGGCCGACGGCCTGCACCACGTCGAAGACCGCCGGGCGGGTCCACGTTCCGCGGTCGACCTCCGCCCGCACGCCGGAGGGCAGTACCCGGGCGAGGTTGGCGGCGAGCCCGCCGCCGGTGACGTGGCTGAGGGCATGGACGTCGACGCCCTCGGTGCGGATGAGCGCGAGCAGATCCTTGCTGTAGACCCGGGTCGGGGTGAGCAGCTCCTCCCCCAGGCTGCGTCCGAACTCCTCGACGTGCCGGTCGAATCCCCAGCCGGCTGCAGCGAACACGGCCCGCACGAGGGAGTACCCGTTCGAGTGCAGACCGCTGGAGGCCAGGGCGATGACGACGTCGCCGGGCACGACCCGATCGGGTGAGAGCACGTCGTCGAACTCGACGACACCCGTGGCGGCGCCGGCGCAGTCGTACTCGTCGAGACCCAACAGCCCCGGATGCTCGGCCGTCTCGCCGCCGACGAGCGCGACGCCCGCCGACTCGCAGGCGGCGGCGATGCCGGAGGCGATGGCCGCGATCCGCTCGGGGACGACCTTGCCGCAGGCGATGTAGTCGGTCATGAACAGGGGTTCGGCCCCGCAGACCACGATGTCGTCGACCACCATGCCCACCAGGTCGAACCCGATGGTGTCGTGCTTGTCCATCGCCTGCGCGATCGCGACCTTCGTGCCGACACCGTCGGTGCTGGTCGCGAGCACGGGGCGGCGCATCCCGCGCAACGCCGAGGCGTCGAACATCCCCGCGAATCCGCCCAGGCCGCCGAGCACCTCGGGGCGCTGCGCGCGAGCCACCGAGGCCTTCATGAGTTCGACGGCGCGGTCACCGGCCTCCACGTCGACGCCGGCGGAGGCGTAGGTGATGCCTCCGGAGGTCGAAGGGGTGGCGTCGGTCATGGGGTGTCCTCCTGGGTGACGACGGAACGCCGCGGTGTCTGCTCGGCGGGCACGGTGATGAGCGAGGCGTCGGGGTTTCCGGGGTACAGCGGCGCGGCGCCGGGCTCGAGCACGTGCTTGCCGACGGAGGTCGACTCGGGGAGTTCCATCGGGTATTCGCCGGTGAAGCAGGCGGTGCACAGCAGCTCGCGCGGCTGGCGGGTGGCCTCGATCATGCCCGTCTCCGAGATGTAGCCGAGGCTGTCCGCGCCGATGCTGCGACAGATCTCCTCGACGCCCAGGCCGGTGGCGATGAGCTCCGCGCGCGAGGCGAAGTCGATGCCGAAGAAGCACGGCCACTTCACCGGCGGGGAGGAGATGCGCACGTGCACCTCGGCGGCCCCCGCCTCGCGGAGCATCCGCACCAGGGCGCGCTGGGTGTTGCCGCGGACGATCGAGTCGTCGACGACGATCAGGCGTTTGCCCTTGATGACGTCCCGCAGCGGGTTGAGCTTGAGCCGGATGCCGAGCTGGCGGATGGTCTGGCTGGGCGCGATGAAGGTGCGGCCCACGTAGGCGTTCTTGACGAGGCCCTGGCCGTAGGGGATGCCCGACTCCTCGGCGTACCCGATGGCCGAGGGGATGCCGGAGTCCGGCGTCGGCATGACCAGGTCGCCGTCCGCGGGGTGCTCGCGCGCGAGGGCGCGACCCATCTCGACGCGGGATTCGTACACCCCCGGTCGTTGATCGAGGTGTCGGGTCGGGCGAGGTAGACGTACTCGAAGACGCATCCGCGCGGACGTGCCTCCGCGAACCGCTGCGACCGCAGCCCGTCCTCGTCGATGGCGATGAGTTCGCCCGGCTCGATCTCACGGACGAAGCTGGCACCGACGATGTCGAGCGCCGCCGTCTCGCTCGCGACGACCCACCCCCGCTCGAGCCGGCCGAGGACCAGGGGGCGGATGCCCTGGGGGTCGCGGGCGGCGTACAGGGTGTTCTCGTCCATGAAGACGAAGCAGAAGGCCCCCGCACCGAGGGCAGGACCTCAAGCGCGCGGGCCTCGATGTCCTTGCCCTCGCTCTCCGACAGCAGCGTGGTGACGATGGCGGTGTCGGTGGTGTTGCCGCGGCGCAGTTCGCCCCGCACAGCCCCCTCCAACGGTTCGCCGAGCTCTTCACGCAGCTCGGGGGCGTTGATGAGGTTGCCGTTGTGCACCAGGGCGATGGTGTGACGAGCGGCCCCCGCCAGGGTCGGCTGCGCGTTCTCCCACGTGCTGCCACCGGTGGTGGAGTAGCGCGCATGGCCCACGGCGACGTGGCCGGTGAGCTGGGCGAGGCTGGTCTCGTCGAAGACCTGGCTGACCAGGCCCATGTCCTTGTAGACGAGGACTCTCGAACCATCACCTGCGGCGATGCCTGCGGACTCCTGCCCGCGGTGCTGCAGCGCGTAGAGCCCGTAGTAGGCGAGTTTGGCGACCTCCTCGCCGGGCGCCCAGACCCCGAAGACACCGCAGGCGTCCTGAGGCCCTGATTCACCAGGGAGGATGTCGTGATTCAGCCGACCGTCACCGCGTCTCACGCGCTCAGTCTTCCACACGTCGGGGGAACGCCTCGTCCGGTCGATCTCGCAGCGGCGACGGTCCGCCGACCCATGGCGTCGATCGTGCGCCGGGCTCGCGGGACCGATCCGATCAGCGCCGGGCGAGGACGATGTCGCAGATGACGCCGATGAGCCCGGCGAGGAGCCCACCGACGAGAGCGCCGAACGCCGCGAAGAACAGCACCGAGGTGGTCATCGTGTAGCTCGGGACGTACGGGCCGAGGACGTGGACGAGCCCTCCCACGACGACGCCGAGCACGACGCCCGTGCCGAGGAAGGCACCCCAGTTCACGCTTCGTGTCGTCCGCCCGCGGTGGGAGTTCGGTGCGGTGGAGGCCATGACGGCAACGGTAGTCCACGAGGCGCCGGACGAGCGGACGGGACCACCCGCCGGGAGTGCTCTGCCACGTCCCGGGATCATCCAGCGGAGGCGGCGCGCGGGATCAGAGGCAGGTGGGCGCCCAGGTCGGCGCGCTCGCCACCGGCGCGAACCGACCCCGACGCACGGGCGTCCTCCCAGGTCAGATCACCGACGACGAGGCCGAGCCACGTTCGCGCGTCGGTCTCGATCACCGCAGGTGGGGTCCCGCGGCGATGCCGCGGCCCGGCGACGCACTGGACCACCCCGAACGGCGGGACCCGCACCTCCACCGAATGACCGGGAGCCCGCTCGGCGAGTTCTTCCAGCGTGTAGCGGACGGCGGTGGCGATGACCGCCCGCGGGGCCGTCGGGTCGGTGCACCACGCAGCCAGAGCCGACTCGCCGTCAGCGGGACGTACTCGTCGGGGCATGCGGCCATCCTCCCACCCACCCGAAACTCCACCCAACCCCATCTGAGACAGCAAGCGAGGTCCGAGACAGCACCGCACGCGCTGCTGTCTCGCCCTCGCTTACTGTCTCAGGCGAGTTCGGAGCGGGAGTTCGGCCGGCCTCAGTGAGCGGCCGCGACGGTCTCGCCGGTGTCGGCGGCCTCGATCTTGCGCTGGGTCCAGGGCACGAGGAGGAACAGCAGGAGCGCGACGGCCAGGGTCATGCCGCCCAGGGCCGCGTAGTAGACGGCGTCGGACAGCCCCGCCATGGCGGTGATGATCTGCGCCGCGAGGGCCTGACCGGCGGCGCTGCCGAGGAACCACAGGGCCATCGCCTGGCTCGCGAAGGCCTTCGGCGCGAGCAGGGTCGTGGCCGACAACCCGACGGGCGACAGGCACAGCTCGGCGATCGTCTGGAGCACGAAGATCGACCCCAGCACCCAGACCGCCGCCCGGGCCGGGCCGTCGGGCGGGTACGCGGCGTAGGCGGCCGACATCGCGAACGCCGACAGGCCGATGAGCGCCACTCCGATGGCGAACTTCATCGGCAGGGAGGGGAACCGGCCGGCGCGCCGCGTCCAGACGATGGCGAAGATCGGGGCCAGGGCGATGATCGCGAGCGGGTTGATCGACTGGAACCACTCCGGCCGCACCTCCAGCGCGCCGAGGCTGAGGTCGGTGTTGACCTCGGCGAAGGTCGCCATCTTGCCGGCGGCCTGCTCGAAGATCATCCAGAACAACATGGCCCCGATCCACAACGGGATGTAGGCCGTCAGGTGGCTGCGTTCGGTGGCGCTCACCTTGGGGCTGCGGAACATCATGGTGAAGAACGCCACCGGGGTGAGGAGGCAGAAGATCGAGATCGCGTCGACGACCTGCTCGGTCGCGCTGTCGCGCCACATCGCCGCCAGGAAGTACACGACGACGAACGCGGCCAGCGCGGCGAGGATGCCGACGCTCACCGTCGTGCGCTCGCGGGAGGTCAGCGGGTTCGGCACCTCGAAGCTGTGCGGGCTCAGGCGCCCACGGCCCCACACGAACAGCACCAGGGCGAGAGCCATGCCGACCGCGGCGGCCGCGAATCCCGCGTGGAAACCCCACAGGTTGCGCAACTCGGCCACGATGAACGGGGAGAAGAACGCACCGATGTTGATGGACATGTAGAAGATCGAGAAGCCGCCGTCGCGCCGCTTGTCGTCCTCGTCGTAGAGCTGCCCGACCATCGTGGAGATGTTGGGCTTGAGCAGGCCGGTACCGAGCGCCACCAGGGCGATGCCCGTCCAGGAGGCGACCTCGGCGGGAAGGGCCAGGCTGATGTGGCCGGCCATGATGACCATGCCGCCATACAACGTCGACCGGTAGGCACCGATCATCCGGTCGGCCGCGAACCCGCCGATGACGCTGAGCAGGTAGACCGACGCTCCGTAGATCGCCACGACGGCCTGCGCGTTCTCCTCGGGGATGCCGAGACCGCCGTCGGCGATGGCCGTGTAGAGGTAGTAGACGAGGATGGCGCGCATCCCGTAGTAGGAGAAGCGCTCCCACAACTCGACGAAGAAGAGCGTGCCCAGGCCGCCGGGATGGCCGAGGAACCCTCGATCGGTGGACGACCCGCCGGAATGCCGGGCGGTGGTGGGCTGCGTCATCTGGGCGACCTTTCGTTCGTGCCGGCGCGACGAGGATCGCTCGTCGTCACCTGGGAAGAGTACGCCCGCACTTCCTTTCGCATTTCCGCTTCACGGAGATGGACCCCTATGTCACATCTGTCGAACTCCGTGCCCGTCCTGCGAGGCCGGACGCCGTCGAGTCGGGCGTCGCCCGGTAGCGTGCAGCGGTGGTCGACTTCATCCGTGATCCGCACGGGGTCACCGTGTTCGCCGACGGGCATCCTCAGTCGCACATCGCCGACGACCCCGGGTTTCTCGTGTTCGAGTACATGCAGCACCTCGCCGCGGTGCTGGATCTCCTCCGGCCCTCACCGCCGGCCAGGCTCGCTGTCACCCACGTCGGCGGAGCCGGGTTGACGCTGCCGCGCTACGTCGAGCACGTCCGGCCCGGCTCACCGCAGATCGTGCTCGAGCCCGACGCCGCCCTCACGGAGGCGGTGCGCGCCGCCGCCCCACTGCCGCGCGGGCATCGGATCCGCGTGCGGGCCACGACCGGCGAGGACGGGGTCTCCGCGCTGCGCCCGGGCACCGCCGACGCCCTCGTCCTCGACGCGTTCACGGCCGGCACGGTGCCCGCCGAGGTGACGATGCTGGAGTTCCTCACCCCCGCCGCGTCGGTGCTGCGACCCGGCGGGGTCTTCGCGGCCAACCTCTACGACGAGCCCGGCCTGCGCTACGTCACCCGCGTGAGCGCCACCGTCGGGGCGGCCGGCCTGCCGCATCGCGCGGTGGTGGCCACGCACGACGTGCTCAAGGGTCGACGCGGCGGCAACCTCGTCCTCGTGGCGAGCGCGGAGGAACTCGACGTCGCCGAACTCACGCGACGTCTGCGGCGTGCGCCCATCCCGACGGGCCTGCGCACCGACATCGTCCGCCGCCCTTCCGGCGCAGCGCTGCTCACGCGGGACGACCCGATGCCCTCCCCCACGGCCCCCGACCCCGGACGCTGGCGGGTGCGTTAGCGCGTGACATCACGGCTTGCGTGCAACCCGGGCCCCACCGAGCGGGATCGCGTGTGAAAATCACACCATGGCGGCGACGGCGGAGTGGACGCAGATCGGGGGGCGGGTCAGGCAGGCCCGGCTCGGACGAGCCATGTCCCAGGCCGACCTCGGCGATCGAGTAGGGCTGGACCGCAGTGCGCTCACCAGGGTCGAGGCAGGAGATCGAAGGATCACCGCCTTGGAGTTGCTCTCGATCGCCGACTGTCTGCACGTCCCGATGTCGTGGTTCCTCGAGGAGCCACTCCCGGCCGTGGTGTCGATGCGCACACCACTCGATGAGCAGGCCAACCCGACCGAGGCCCAGCAGTTCACCGCGGACGTGGCGCTGGAACAGGCATGGCGAGATGTGGAGCAACTGCAGGCAGGTGGGTATCTGCAGCCCGTTCAGTTTCCGGCGCGCGCCATCACCGACCAGGAGTCGGCGGCCGAGTTGGCTCGGATGGCGCGTTCGCGGCTCGGGCTCGAGGATGAACCGCTGCCGCCGTTGGCCGACGTCGCTGCCGGTCTGGGTTTGCACATCACCGTGATGGATGACGAGATGGATGGCGCCAGCCTCACGCCGACACCAGGATTTGGTGTCGCGATCGTCGGAGGACGGTCGAGCCCCGGCCGCCGCCGCATGACCGCTGCCCACGAGATCGGTCACCACGTCACCGGCGACGAGTACGCGTCCGATGTCGGAGTCGCGACGAGCAGGGACGCCCGCGAACGTCTCATCGATGCCTTCGCGCATGAGCTACTCCTGCCGACCGCGGTGCTGCAGGTCGTCCCAGTGGGTGGGGCCTCCATCCCGGAACTGCGAAAGCACCTGATCAGGATCGGCGCTGCCTACCGCGTGTCGTGGAGTGCTTCTGTCCGCGGGCTACAAAGGGTCGCCGCATTGCCCGACGACGTCGCGCAAGACCTGATCGCCGATCCGCCGCTGAGGGGTGACTTTCTCCGGGTTGTGGGTGCCGACGTGCCGGAAGATCTTCAGGTGGGCACATCCAGCAGCACCTGGCGGCAGGCCGTCATGGCGGCCTACGAGGATGGTTTCGTGATGGCACCTCGCGCCCTCGAACTCTTGCGAGACCCCAGCCTGGGGCCGCAGGATCTGCCCGAACCGGCGGCAGCGAGCTGGTGACCGAACAGAGGTCGGCGTACTGCTGGGATGCCACATTGCTGATCCACGCCGAGCGTGCAGATCGCCTGGACGTCCTCGGCTCGCTGCTACCGCCGTGTCGGCACGTGGTCCCCGACATCGTCCACAGGGAACTGCTCGGCATGACCTTGCCCGTCTGGATCGGCACCATGACCCTGGGTGACGACCTCCGAGAGCTCAGAGCCTTCTCACGCTGGCTCAGCGTCACCGGCGCAACGGAGGACCGGCATCGGGGCGAGGCTGCAGTACTTGCCTGGAGTGAAGTGCACAGGGCCGTTCCGATCATCGATGATGCGGGCGCACGACGCGTCGCCGGACGACACGGTTTTCCCGCCCACGGGTCCCTCTGGGCATTGACGGAGGGGATCGCGGCCGGGCGCGCCACGGTCGGGGTGGTCTCGGCGTTCTGCGACGAGATGCTGCGGCACGACATCCGCTGGCCGTTCGGTCTCGGCGGGTTCGCCTCGTGGGCACACAAGGCGGGTCTGCTCTCGCGCCACGATTCTGGCCAGGACCCCCTCCCGGGCGTGTGACTCGGCCGGGAGGACGCCGCGATTGGCGGGTGCGTTAGCTCTCCTCGCCGCCGAGGCGGTCGCTCCTGACGTCCTCGGCGCGTCCGTAATACGAGCCCGCCTCCACCTGGCCGAGCATCGACTCGTCGATGCGGTGGTGCGCGACGGGCTTGCGCGGACGGTACGACCCCACCTCGGGCGGCACGGTGTCGCCGCCGCCCCAGTGCTCGGGCATGTCCTCCCAGTCGGCGTCGACGTCGTCGTCCAGATCGGTGGCGTCACCGGCCTCGCGCACCGAGACGATCTCCTCGACACCCGGTGTCGTGAGGGTCTTCTCGGCGAGCAGGCGGGCCGAGGCCAGCACCTCACGGGTGACCTCGCCCTCCACGGTGAGCACGAACCGCTTGCCCTGACGCACGTCGACGAACTGCGGAAACCCCAGGACGGGCATCGCGCCGGTGACGGCACGTCCCATCGGGTCGAGCTGTGCGGACTTCGGCATGACATCGACGACGACGCTTCCCACGGCGGGCCCCTTCGCTCGGACGATCCGGTCCACCAAGCCTATCGGCCGAAACCCTCAGCGGAACGTGTCGCCGGTGATGGCCTCGTACGCGGCGACATACGTCTCGCGGGTGGCGGCGACGACGTCGGCCGGCAGGGCGGGCGGCGCGTCACCGGACGTGCGGTCCCACCCGGACTCGGCAGAGGTGAGCCAGTCACGGACGTACTGCTTGTCGTAGGACTTCTGCGGCACCCCGACGACGTGGTCCTCCGCCCGCCAGAACCGGGAGGAGTCGGGGGTGAGCACCTCGTCGGCCAGGACGAGTTCGTCGCCCGCGACACCGAACTCGACCTTGGTGTCGGCCACGAGGATCCCGCGCGCGGCGGCGATCTCGTTGCCGTGGGCGAGGATCGAGGTGGTCATCTCGGCCACCTTGGAGGCGAGTTCGGCCCCGATGAGGTCCTCGACCTGGGCGTAGGTGATGGGCTGGTCGTGCTGACCCATCGGCGCCTTGGTCGTGGGCGTGAAGATCGTCTCCGGTAGCGGCGAGGCCTCCGTGAGTCCGTCGGGCAACGCCACCCCGCACACCGAGCCCACCTCGCGATACTCGGCCAGACCGCTGCCTGTGAGGTAGGCGCGAGCGATGCACTCCACCGGCAGCATCGGCAGCCTGCGCACGAGCACGGCCCGCCCCTCGACCTCGCTCGGCACGTCGGTGGACACGATGTGGTTGGGCACGAGCGAGGAGAACTGCTCGAACCACCACAACGAGAGCTGCGTGAGAACCCGGCCCTTGTCGGGGATCACCGAGTCCAGGACGTGGTCGTAGGCCGAGATGCGGTCGGAGGCCACGAGCAGCAGGACGTCCTCGCGCGGATCGCCGTTCGCATCCAGCGGCGCGTAGAGGTCACGGACCTTGCCGGAGTAGATCGGAGCGTGACCGGGGATCGGCGGCGCGTCGGACGGGGTCGTCGTCATGCGAGCTCCTCGACGGGGAGAGCGATGCGGTTCTGCGCCGCGGCGAGCGCGATGTCGGTGCGGTGCTGGGAGCCGGGGATGTTCACGGCGTCGACTCCGGTGTAGGCGCGCCGCCGCGCCACGTGCAGGTCCTCACCGGTGGCGACGACGCACAACACACGTCCCCCGGAGGTCACGAGCCCGTCGGCGCCCATCCGGGTGCCGGCGTGCAGGACCCAGGCGTCGCCGACGTCGCCGACGACCACGGGGTCGCCCTTGCGCGGCGCCTCGGGGTACCCGCGAGCGGCGACGACCACCGTGACGGCGTGCTCCGGCGACCACTCCAGCGGCGGCTCCTCGGCCAGACGTCCCTGCGCCGCGGCGAGCAGGACGCCCCCGAGGCCGGTCTCGAGCCGGGCGAGGACGACCTGGGTCTCCGGGTCGCCGAACCGCGCGTTGAACTCGACCACCCGCAGGCCGCGTGCGGTCAGCGACAGACCGACGTACAGCACTCCGGCGAACGGCGTGCCGCGGCGACGCATCTCGTCGACCGTGGGCTGCGCGATCGTCGTCACGACCTCCTCCACGAGATCGGCGGGCGCCCAGTCGAGCGGCGAGTACGCACCCATGCCACCGGTGTTCGGCCCGCGGCCACCGTCGGAGAGCCGCTTGAAGTCCTGGGCCGGGGCCAGGGGCACGACGGCCTCGCCGTCGGTGAGGCAGAACAGGGAGATCTCCGGGCCGTCGAGGTACTCCTCCACGACGACCTGCGGCGGAGCCGCGCCGGGGCCGACCTCGCGCTCGAGGCACTGCACCGCGTGCGCCAACGCCTGGGACCGCACCTCGGTGACGACGACGCCCTTGCCGGCCGCGAGCCCGTCGTCCTTGACCACGAACGGCGCACCGAAGGTGTCGAAGGCGTCCATGACCTCATCGACCCGCCGACAGACGATCGATCGCGCCGTGGGAACCCCGGCTGCGGCCATGACCTCTTTGGCGAACGCCTTGCTGCCCTCGAGGCGGGCGGCCTGCGCGGTCGGTCCGAAACAGGGGATGCCGCGCCGGACCACCGCGTCCACCGCCCCCGCCACCAGCGGGGCCTCCGGTCCGATGACCACGAGGTCGGCCCTCTGCCGTTCGGCGAGGTCGGCGACGGCCTCGGGGTCCAGACCTCCGCCCTCGAGATGCTCGCACCGGGCGACCTGGCTCATGCCGGGATTGCCGGGAGCGACGACCACCTCCTCGACGGACGGGTCGCGCGAGAGCGACAGTGCGAGGGCGTGTTCGCGGGCACCACTACCGATGACAAGGACCTTCACGGGACCCAGCCTAGGCGGTCGAACGCCGCCTCGACCCGGGCCCGAGGAGCCGCGTGACTCGTCACACCCGAGCAGGGGCCTCACCGCTCGTCGGGGGTCGTCCCGCTATCGTGCTGGGGGAGTGCGGGACTGCTCGTGCGATCCCGCGGCGCGGTGGACGACACCGCAGACCCGAGGAGGTCGATGTGGACGAGGACGGTCAGGACCCTCGATTCGCGGCGGCCGACGGGCCCGACATCCCGACCGAGACCGGCGGGGCCACCGGTGCGCACGCCGACGCCTCGGGCACCGTCGACACCGGATCGAGGGACCGCACCACGCCGCTGTCGATCCTGCCGCCGGACACCCTGGATCGTCACTCGACGCGGCTGTACATGCTCGCGATCCGGCATCCCAACCTCACCAAACTGCACATGATCGCAGCGGGGCTGCCGGAGGAGAACCTCGACACCATCATCGACCTCCTCAGCGAGCAGGGCCTGCTGCGGCCCGTCGGGGCGGACACCTGGGAGGCCATCCCGCCCGACCTCGCGCTGCCGTCGCTCGCGTCGACGTACGAGGCGCGGGCCACCTATCTGCGGGACTCCGCGGAGAGCCTGGCGTACGTCTACCACTCGACCCGGCTGCCCTCGGGCGAACCGACCCAGAGGATCACGGTCCTGCGCAACAACGAGGAGCTCAGTGCCGCGATCTCCCTCGTCATCGGCACGGCGACCAGTGAGGTCTGGGCCGCCTACGACGACTCCCCTGCACGGCCCACCTCTTCGGCAACGACCTGGAGTGGCACCGCGCCCGGCTCATCACCCCCGACGGCACCCCGCTGCGGCGCCGCACGACGTTCGACAGCACGATGATGCGCCACGGCCGGGCGGGTGAGGTGCTCATGGCCAGGTCGGAGAGCGGGGAGGAACACCGGTTCCTCACCGGGGTCCCGTTCTCGGTGATCCTCGCCGACGACGCGATCGCCGTCATCGACCTCACCTCGTTCGACACCTCCGGGGCCGGGTCCCTGCTCATCGACGATCGCCGGCTGGTGCTGGCGCTGCGCCGCCTCGCCGAGACCTGGTGGACGCTCGGCACCCCCATGGCCTGGGAGGCCGTCGGCGAACTCGACCGCGACAGCGCGTTCATCCTGTCCATGCTCGCCGCCGGGGCGACGGACACGACGATGGCCGTGCAGTCGGGGATCTCCCAACGCACCGTCGAACGCCGCGTCCGGATCCTCATGAGCAGGCTCGGCGCCGCCACCCGCTTCCAGGCCGGCGTGATGGCCGCCCGTCGCGGGTGGATCTGAACCGAACCGCGCTCCGACCCACCTCGCGGCCACCGTAAAGTGGATGGCTCGCGTCGTCCCTGCCGGACGCGTGGGACGACGAACTCCGGCGATGAGAATGAGCGATGCAGTGAGCGATGGCGTGAGCACGAACGAGACCGGCGAGCGGTCGCCTGCCCAGGTACTCGCCCACGAACTCGCTGTCGAGCAACAGCACGTCGACCGGGTGTACCAGGAGCTGCGCAAGGCCGACGAACGCGCCGCGCTCGTCGAGGCCGAGGGGATGTCGCGCGGCCGCACCGACCGCACCGGCGACATCCGTGATGAGGAGATGTCGGGCCTGTTCGCCCGTGACGCCCTCGTCTTCCGCGCCGGCAGACGCCGACACGACCTCGAACGTCAACACGAAGGGCTGGTCTTCGGCCGCCTGGACATGCAGGACGACCACGGCCGGGAGGTCCGCTACATCGGCCGGATCGGCGTCCGGGACGACGACTACGAACCGCTGGTCGTCGACTGGCGCGCGCCCGCGGCCTCGCCGTTCTACCGGGCCACGCCTGTCGACCCGCAGAACGTGCTGCGCCGGCGCGTCCTGCGGTGTCGTGACGATCGGGTGATCGGCGCGGAGGACGACCTCATGGTGGCCGAGGCGCCCGAGGATCTGGTCGTCCTCGGGGAGGGTGCGCTCATGGCGGCTCTCGGCCGCAGCCGCAGTGCGCGGATGCGCGACATCGTCGCCACGATCCAGGCGCACCAGGACGAGGCCATCCGCGCGCCCGCCCGTGGGGTCACGGAGATCACCGGCGGGCCGGGCACCGGCAAGACCGTCGTGGCGCTGCATCGGGCCGCGTACCTGCTGTACTCCGACCGGCGCCGGTTCGAGGCCGGTGGCGTGCTCGTGGTCGGACCGTCCCCGGCCTACACCGCCTACATCGAACGCGTGCTGCCTTCTCTCGGTGAGGAGTCGGTCGTGCTGCGGGCGCTCGGCGACGTCGTCGAGGCCTGCACCGCAGGACGTCTGGATCCGCCCGCGGCCGCCGCCGTCAAGGGGTCGTTGCGGATCCGGCGGGTGCTCGGACGCGCGTCGCGGGACACGATCCCCGGCGCGCCGCAGGAGCTCCGCGCGATGATCGCCGGGCGGGCCGTCCGGCTCGATCGCCGCACCCTGGATCGCATCCGCTCCCGGGTCCTGCGGCGTCACCACCGCAACTCCTCCCTCGAACCGATGTCCCTGGCCCTCGCGGCCGAGGCGTGGAGTCAGGTCCGTCGCCCCGACGACCGCGACACGGATCGGGAGGAGTTCATCTCCACGTTCGTCGACCACCTGGAGGTCGACGCGTTCCTCCGTCGCTGGTGGCGGCCGGTCGACCCGCGTGAGGTGCTGTTGTGGCTGGCCGACCCCGCCCGGGCGCGCCGCTACGCCCAGGACGTGCTGAGTCACCGGGAGGCCGAGGTCCTGAGCGAGTCGATGCGCCTCACCCTGGAGTCGGGGCTGTGGTCGGCCGCCGACGTGTCGCTCGTCGACGACCTCGACGTGCGCCTGGGTGAGGTCAAGGAGGCGCCGGTCGAGCGCGGGTTCTTCGAGATCGAGGAGTTGGACGAGCTCGAGGCCCAGCGGTCGCTGCGCGTGGGGGTCACACCCGAGCGGCCCGCCCCTGAGCACTCGGCGTTGCCCACCGCGCGCGAGCGTCACGGCGACACGCGCGATGAACTCCTGCGTGGCCACATCGGCCCGCCGGCGGAGTACGCGCACGTCCTCGTGGACGAGGCCCAGGACGTCAGCCCGATGCAGTGGCGGATGCTCGGCCGCCGTGGACGGTGGGCGAGCTGGACCGTCGTCGGCGACGCGGCGCAGGCGTCTTGGGAGGACGTGGCCGAGGCGACCGCTGCGCGCGAGGACGCGTTCGGCTCCCCCGTGCGTCGTTCGTTCCACATGGGGACCAACTACCGCAACGCCCGCGAGGTCTTCGCCTACGCCGAGAAGGTGATCCGCGAGCACGTGCCGGACGCGGACATCCCCGACGCGGTGCGCGAGACCGGTGTGCAGCCGGTGGACCGCACGGTGACCGACGTGGTCGACGCCGCCCGCCGGTCGGTGCTCGACCTCGCCGCCGAGGTCGACGGGAGCATCGCGATCGTGGCGCCGGCACGGTGGGCGCGCGAACTCGCCGACCTGGTCGACGAACTCCGCAGCGGCCCGGCTGACCTCGGCGGACGGCTGGTGCTGGTCGACCCGTTGTCGAGCAAGGGCCTGGAGTACGACGCGACGGTCGTCGTCGACCCGGACGAGATCGTCGCGGAGTCACCGGGTGGGGTGCGGGTGCTGTACGTCGTCCTCACCCGAGCAGCCCACCGCATGCACGTCCTGCGCCCGGACTCCGCTTCGTCGTCGCACCAACGGTGATGCTCCCCCGATAGCGGTGATGCTCCCCCGACAAAAGGAGCACGACCACACCATCGGCCAGGGCGACGGCGCGGGGCGGCACACCACGTGTGAGCCCCCGAAGAGCAGGAAAAGCGATCCGCCGAGCGGTAGCGAGGCCCGCCCGTTCGCGAGCGCAGCGAGCTTGAACGGGCGGAACAGAAAGACGCCGCGGCGCAGCCGCGCCGATGCAGTCCCGGGGGCACACGGGGGCGGAGCCCCCGTGTGTGCAGTTCCGGGGGCACACGGGGGCGGGAGCCCCCGTGCGTGTGTGGTCAGGGCTCGATGAGGGTGCGGACTTTGTCGGGGCCGAGGCACAGCAGGAGGGTGGGGATGCGTGGGCCGGTGTCGCTGCCGACGAGGAGTCGGTAGAGGAGGGCGAAGAGGTCGCGCTGGGCGGTCTTGACCTCCGGCGGGAGCTTCTTCTCACCGATGTCGTAGCCGGCTTGGAGCTTGGGCACGCCGTAGACGAGGGTCGTCAGCCCACCCAGGGACCAGTCGTCGGTCAACTTCTCCGACAGCATCGCCAAGGCCTCGCGTTGAGCGTCGTCGAGTCCGGCGAGCAGGTCGGTGTCGGGCTCGGTGCGCACCTGCGTGCGGTCCTCCGCGGGCATCTGCGTCCTGACCCACGTCGTGGCGCAGTCGAGGCGTGGCCGGAGCTGGTCGAGTCCGGTGAACACCTCCGCCTGCTCCTCGGGCAGCATCCCGTGGACGATGCGGGACATCTGCTCGGGCTCGCCGCCGGTGATGTCGATGACCGAGGCGAGCGCGCGGTACGCCACGGGGATGGGTGTGCGGGGCAGCTCGCCGGTGGCCGTCCCGATGGCGCGGGCGTGCATGGCCAGGTCGCCGGGTTGGGCCGCCTCGGTGAGGACCTTGCGGCCCAGGGCGTCCCATTCGTCGTACAGCCGCTGGATCTCGGCGTCGAACGCCACCGAGAACGACTGGTTGGGCCGGCGCCGGGTGTAGAGCCAGCGCAGGACGGCGGGCTCCATGATCTGCAGGGCGTCCGCGGGGGTGGGCACGCCGCCCTTGGACGAACTCATCTTCGCCATGCCGGCGATGCCGACGAAGGCGTACATGGGCCCGATGGGCTGGTGACCACCGAAGATCGGGCCGACGATCTGGCCACCGACCACGTAGGAGGACCCGGGTGACTGGTGGTCCACGCCGGAGGGCTCGAAGTCGACGCCTTCGTACGCCCAGCGCATGGGCCAGTCGACCTTCCACACGAGCTTGCCGTGGAAATCGGTGTCCAGGCGCATGGATTCGGTGACCAGTTCGCCGCCGGGGCCGCTCGCCTCGTAGGTGAGCTCGGTCGTCTCGTCGTCGTAGGCCAGCACGCGGGTGGCGTCGGTGCCGAAGGCCTTGCTGTACGGCTTGAAGGGGAAGTACCCGGCCGCGCTGCCGCCGTCGTCCTCGTCGGCGGCGCCGCTGCCCTCGGCGGCGCGTGCCACGGCATCGGCGTCCTCGGACCCCTCACCGCCCTCGGCTGCAGCAGCCGCCTCCGCGTCGGCCGTCGCGCCCTTGGTCCGGTACCGACCCAGCACGGCGTCGATGTCGCCGCGGCGAGCCATCGCGTGCAGCACCTGGTCGCGGTAGGCGCCGGAGGTGTACTGCTCGGTCTGGCTGATGCCGCGGAACCGCACGCCCATGCGCGCCAGCGACTCGGCCATCGCGGCCTTGAAGTGCTCGGCCCAGTTGGGGTGCTCGCTCCCGGGCGGCGCAGGGACGCTGGTCAGCGGCTTGCCGATGTGCGCCTCCCACGAGGCGTCGACGCCCTCGACCCCGGCCGGCACCTTGCGGAACCGGTCGTAGTCGTCCCAGCTGATGATGTGCTCGACGGGGATGCCGCGGCGGGCGATCTCGTCGGCCACCAGGTGCGGCGTCATCACCTCGCGCAGGTTGCCCAGGTGGATCGGTCCGGAGGGAGACAGGCCCGAGGCGCACACGATGGTCTTCTCGGGGTCGCGGGCAACGGCCGCCTCGATGACCTCGTCGGCGAGCCGGGCCACCCAGTCGACCTCGGCCTGCTTCTCCTTGCGGCGGCGGCGTGGCCGGGCGGAGGTCGCGTCGTGGGGTCGATCGGCGTCGTTCATGCAGTCGTCCTAGCGGTGGGTCTCTGGTCGCGGTGGGGTGTCGAGGGGGAGATCAGTCGTGCAGGAGGCTGTGCCGCTGGATGATCTCCTCGCGGCCGGGTCCCACACCGATGACCGAGATGCGCGCCCCGATGAGTTCTTCCAGGCGCAGCACGTACTTCTGCGCGTTCTCCGGGAGGTCCTCGAATTCGCGTGCGGCGCTGATGTCCTCGCTCCACCCGGGCAGCTCTTCGTACACCGGCACCGCGTGGTGGAAGTCGCTCTGGTTGGCGGGCATGTCGTCGAAGTGCCGACCGTTCACGTCGTAACCCACGCACACCGGAATGGTGTCGAAGCCGGTGAGGACGTCGAGCTTGGTGAGCACGTAGTCGGTGACCCCGTTGATGCGGGTGGCGTAGCGGCCGATGACCGTGTCGGCCCAGCCGCAGCGGCGCGGACGGCCGGTCGTCGTGCCGAACTCGAATCCGTTGGCGCGCAGGCGCTCACCGAACTGGTCGTTGAGTTCGGTGGGGAACGGACCTTCGCCGACGCGGGTCGTGTACGCCTTGAACACCGCGGCCACCCGATCGACGCGCGTGGGCCCGATGCCGGACCCGGTGCACGCCCCGGCGGCGGTGGCGCTGGAGGAGGTGACGTAGGGGTAGGTGCCGTGGTCGACGTCGAGCATCGTCGCCTGACCGGCCTCGAACAGGACCGTCTTGCCCTCGTCCAGCGCGCACGACAGCTCGTACCCGGTGTCGACGACCATGGGGTGCACGCGGTCGCGGTAGGAGAGCAGGTCGGCCACGACCTCCTCGGCCTCGATGGCGCGACGGTTGTAGATCTTGACCAGCAGGTGGTTCTTGACCTCGAGGGCCGCCTCGACCTTCTGGTGCAGGATCGAGGAGTCGAACAGGTCCTGCATGCGGATGCCGACGCGGTTCATCTTGTCGGCGTACGTCGGACCGATGCCGCGACCGGTCGTGCCGAGGCGCCGCTTGCCGAGGAAGCGCTCGGTGACCTTGTCGAGGGTGCGGTTGTAGGAGGGGATGATGTGCGCATTCGCACTGATCCGCAGCTTGGAGACGTCCACGCCGCGGGCGGCCAGCGCCTCGAGCTCGTGGAAGAGCACCTCGAGGTCGACGACGACCCCGTTGCCGATGACGGGCGTGACACCAGGGGTGAGGATGCCGCTGGGCAGCAGGTGCAGGGCGTACTTCTCGCCACCGATGACCACCGTGTGACCGGCGTTGTTGCCACCGTTGAACTTGACGACGTAGTCGACGTCCTTGCCCAGGAGGTCCGTCGCCTTGCCCTTGCCCTCATCGCCCCACTGGGCTCCGATCAGGACGATCGCCGGCATGGTGGGTCCACCTTTCGCTCGCGTCGGCGCTGCGGATTCTGCTCCGGCAACGGCGCGGGCCCCTGTACGGGGCCCGTACTCACCGAGCCTACCGCGTCGTGCGGGGCTCCTTCAGGGCGCGGAACGAGCACGGGCGGGCAGGGGTTTCGCCACCGGCGGGCCCCCTCGACCTCGACAGGTCTTCGCAGGATCCCCGCCGCGTCGCACCGGCGAGGGTTCGCCGGCGAATTACGCTCAGTCCTGGGGGAATCGTGCCGAACAGAGTTGAGCTGACATGTGTCCCGCACCCGCGGGCGCCCGTCGACGACCCCGGTCCTGGGACCGAGCTAGGAGCATTCGTGATGAAGACCCGCCGCACCCTCGCCGCCTCGGCCGCACTCTGCGCGGCTCTGGCCGGCTGCGGTCAGAACGAGACGACGAACACGGGGTCGACGGCACCCACGAGCCCCGCCGTCGCCACCACCGCGGCGCCGACCACGTCGGCCACCGAGGAGCCCACGGCCACCGAGGGATCGGCGCAGTCGTCCGCTCCGGCGGCGAGCGAGACCGGCGCCGCCACCCCGCGCGGTACGGCCACGTCCAAGGACGCCGCGCGCGGTGCCGTCACGGTGCCGCAGACCGACCCGGGCGACTACGGCGACGCGGCCGTCAAGGCGTGGGCCGCGGGCGACAAGGCGACGCTGGCGAAGTACGTGTCCGGCTCCGCCGTGGCCGATCTCGGCGCCGGAGTCCCGAAGGGCGAACTCCTGCGCACGGCCTGCGACGGTGACATGTGCAGCTACACGACCGAGGCCGGCAAGCGCGTCACGCTCACCTTCGACCTCGACGCCGTCAAGGCAGGCAAGGGCGGCGGCGTCGTCGGCGCAAAGGTCGACTGACCTCTCCCCGCGTGCGCGACGCCCGCGTCGCGCACGCACGACCGCCGAGAACGTGGAAGGCCACGGTCTCGGCGGTCGTCGCGTCAGCGGGGTATGCGCCCGGTTCAGAAGCCGAGCGCGTCGGCCGCCTCGGGGCTGGAGTCGCGCAGGAACTGCTCGCAGCGCTCCCGCTCCGCGTCCTCACCGATCTGGGCGGCGGCGCGGGCCAGCGCGCCGAGACTGCGCAGGAATCCGCGGTTGGGCTCGTGACGCCACGGCACCGGACCGGCACCCTTCCACCCCGCCCGACGCAACTGGTCGAGGCTGCGGTGGTACCCGGTGCGGGCGTAGGCGTACGCCTCGACGGTGAATCCCATCGCCAGAGCCGCCTCCGCCAGCGTCGCCCACGCCAGCGCCGACTCCGGGAACCGTCCCGCGGTGATCGCCGGGTCGGCGCCGGAGAGCAGTTCGGCCGCGGCCGGGTCGACCTCGAGCAGCGTCTCGGGGGTTCCAACAGGTTCTGGTGGGACATCGTTCCTCCGTGGTGATGGGGTCGGATCGGGCGCGGCTCGGACCGGCCACCCTCCACCATGGTCTCCCGGATCACCTGACCGCGGCCACTCCGACCCTCGGGCGCGCCGATGGCCACCGGCCGATGACCTCCCGACGCCGAGACCGCCGCCTATAGGCGACGGTCTCGGCGTTCTCGTCCGGCTCGTACGGACGACGGCCCCGCGACCGGGCAGGTCGCGAGGCCGTCACGTAGGCACGTCGCCTCACGCGCCGACCGCGCACCACGCAGGATGCGGGCGCTCGACGCGCGCAGGCGCTCAGCCGCGGAGTCGACTCACTTGTGGGTGCCGGCGGAGCGCAGGTTCTCGCAGGCCTCCACCACGCGGGCGGCCATGCCGGCCTCGGCGGCCTTGCCCCACGCGCGCGGGTCGTACTGCTTCTTGTTGCCGACCTCGCCGTCGATCTTGAGCACGCCGTCGTAGTTACGCAGCATGTGCTCGGCCACCGGGCGCGTGAACGCGTACTGGGTGTCGGTGTCGACGTTCATCTTGACGACGCCGTAGTCGACCGCGTCGCTGATCTCCTGCGGCAGCGAACCCGACCCACCGTGGAAGACGAGCGCGAGCGGCTTGTCGCCGGCCGCGTCTCCGTACTTCTCCTTGATGGCGTCCTGGCACTGCTTGAGGATCTCCGGGCGGAGCTTGACGTTGCCCGGCTTGTACACGCCGTGGACGTTGCCGAACGTCAGCGCCGCCATGTAGCGGCCCTTCTCGCCCAGCCCGAGCGCCTCGACCGTGGCCAGGGCGTCCTCGGGGGTGGTGTACAGCTGGTCGTTGATCTCGTTGGCGACACCGTCCTCCTCGCCACCGACGACGCCGATCTCGACCTCGAGGATGATCTTGGCGGCGGCCGCGAGCTCGAGCAGCTCCTTGGCGATCTCCAGGTTCTCGTCCAGCGGCACGGCCGAGCCGTCCCACATGTGCGACTGGAAGATCGGCAGACCCGTCTTCTCGACCTGCTCCTTGGACGCCTGCAGCAACGGGCGAACGAACCCGTCGAGCTTGTCCTTGGGGCAGTGGTCGGTGTGCAGGGCGATGTTGACCGGGTAGTTCTTGGCGGCCTCCTGCGCGAACGCCGCGAAGGCGAGCGAACCGGCCACCATGTTCTTGATCGAGGGACCGGACAGATACTCCGCGCCACCCGTGGAGACCTGGATGATGCCGTCGCTGCCCGCGTCGGCGAAGCCCTTGAGCGCCGCGTGGAGCGTCTGGCTGGAGGAGACGTTGATGGCCGGGTAGGCGAAGGATCCTGCCTTCGCCCGGTCGAGCATGTCGGCGTAGACCTCGGGGGTTGCGATGGGCACTGGCGGGCTCCTTCGTCACTCGGATGTCCACGCCTGATGCGCGGACCAGGACTGGCTTCATCGTAGTCAGTGCAGGACCGGCCGCGGCCACCCGGGCGTCATCGAGACGGCGGGAGGCCGCTCCGATCAGTCGACGGGACGCAACTTCGAGGTGAAGTGGCGCAGGACCTTGGGCTCCCAGGTGATCTCGTAACCCTTGACCTGCTCGGCACGGTCGGCGATCTCGCCCAGCGCCTCGGCGATGACGTCGAGGTGGGACTGGGTGTAGGTGCGACGAGGGATCGCCAGGCGCGTGAACTCCAGTGGGGCGCGCTGCTGTTCGCCGGTCGCCGGGTCGCGGTCCATGAGGTAGGAGCCGATGTCGCAGCTGCGGATTCCGGCCTCGATGTAGAGCTCGACGGCGAGCGCGTGCCCCGGGTACCGGTACCAGGGGATGTGCGGCAGGAGCCGGCCCGCGTCGACGAACACGGCGTGACCGCCGGCCGGGCGCTGGAACGGGATGCCCCGCTCGTCGAGTTGCGCGGCGAGGTAGGCGACCTGCCCGAGGCGGTAGCGCAGGTAGTCCTCGTCGAGACCCTCGACCAGACCGACCGCGAGGGCCGCGAGGTCACGTCCCGAGAGGCCGCCGTAGGTGACGTATCCCTCGCCGGCGATGACGAGCGACTTGACGTCGGGGACGTGCTCGCCCTCCTCACGCACGCCGAGCAGCCCGCCCATGTTGGCGATGGCGTCCTTCTTGGCGCTCATCGTGAAGATGTCGGCGTAGGAGAAGAACTCGCGGGTGATCTCGCGGGTGGACTTGTCGGCGTAGCCCTCCTCGCGCTCCTTGATGAAGTAGGCATTCTCGGCGAACCGGGCCGCATCGATGACGACGGGGATGCCGTGACGGGCGGCGATCTCGGACGTGGCCTTCATGTTGGCCATGGACACCGGCTGGCCGCCCACGGAGTTGTTCGTGATCGTCATGACGATGCCGGCGACCTCCCCGGCACCGAACTCGGTGATGAGGTCCTCGAGCCGGTCGACGTCCATGTCGCCCTTGAACGGGGCGTCCAGGCCCGAGTCCAGCCCTTCGGGGCACACGCAGTCGACGGGACGACCGCCCGCGAGACCGACGTGCGCGCGGGTCGTGTCGAAGAACGTGTTGGAGATGACGACCTGCCCGCGCCGTTCCACGAGAACGGGGAAGAGGACCTTCTCCGCGGCGCGTCCCTGGTGCACGGGCTGGATCCACTCGTAGCCGAAGATCTCGCGGGCGTTCTCCACCAGGTGGTAGTAGCTGCGCCCACCGGAGTAGGACTCGTCGCCGGTGAGCATGGCGGCCCACTGCGAGTCGCTCATGGCGCCGGTACCGCTGTCGGTGAGCAGGTCGATGTAGACGTCCTCGGCGGCCAGCCCGAATCCGTTCCAGTCGCAGGCCGCGATCTTCTCCCGACGTTCGGCCTCGGTCGTCATCCGGATGGGTTCGACCATCTTGATCTTGAACGGCTCGGGGATGTACTTCATCGCGTCTCCTTCGATCGGGGCGGCTCGTCGCATCTGCCCACAGCCTGCCATCCACGCCCGCCGCATGACCCGGCTATCCCGGGCTCGGGGGCCTCAGCGGCGGTGGAGGCGAGGCAGATCCTCGACGGCGCGCTCGTACGCCGAGGCCCACGTCTCCTCGTCCACGCGGTACTCGGCGATACGGCACCCGAGCCCGTTCGGCTTCCACTCGATCCCCTCGGCGGCCCAGTGCACGGCGGCCTCGGATCGCAGGTGGGCGGGCAGGTCACCGTAGGAGTTGACGACCCGCCACCAGGTGACGTTCGAGCCGTAGAACCGCATGACCGAGCCCACCTGACGCGCGGTGCCGCCGACGAGTTCGGCGATCCCGCCGTAGGAGACGACCCGCCCGGCCGGGACCTGCTCCACCGCCCGCAGCACGTGTTCGACGACGAGATCGTCCACCGTTCAGCCGATCTCGGCGTGGTGGCGGATCCAGGCGTGGATCGCGATCGCGGCCGCGGCACCGGCGTTCATCGAGCGCGTCGAGCCGAACTGGCTGATGTGCAGCACCGTGTCGGCACCGGCGAGCGCTGCCTCGCTCAACCCCGGGCCCTCCTGCCCGAACAGCATGAGGCTGCGCCGCGGGATCGGCGCCGTCTCGATCGCGACGCTGCCGGGCACGTTGTCGATGGCGAGCACCGCCAGCCCTTCCCCGCGCGCCCAGCTCAGCAGATCGGCGACGTCCGGGTGGTGGTGTTCGTGCTGGTAGCGGTCGGTGACCATCGCGCCCCGACGGTTCCAGCGCCGCTTGCCGACGATGTGGAAGGCAGCGACGTTGAACGCGTTGGCCGTGCGGATGATCGAGCCGATGTTGAAGTCGTGCTCCCAGTTCTCGACCGCGATGTGCAGGTCGTGGCGACGCGTGTCGAGGTCGGCGACGATCGCGTCGTGACTCCAGTAGCGGTAGCCGTCGGCGACGTTGCGCGTGTCGCCGTGTGCGAGGAGGTCGGGATCGTACGGCGCGGCCACCTCACCTGCATCGGTCCGCGGCCACGCGTCCTCTCCCCGGGCCACGGCCCCACCCCGACGACACGCTGCTCCACGCCCTCCACGGCGCGGAGTCTACGGGTGACACCGCCGGGTCCACCGAGCAGACAGCGAGGCGGACATCTCCGATGTCGTGATGGCGACACCGGAGATGTCCGCCTGCGTGTCCTTTCGGGATCCACAGGTTCCTGTCCCGAGGGTGGTCGTCCACCGGCACCCGGGAGAGCGAGGACTCCGAGCCGAGTCCGGGGTGTGCTGCGGCCATGCTTCCCGCTTCGTTGCTCCCGATCCTGGCCGAACAGCTCGATCTGATGACTCGGGCCCAGGCCCTTGGCGCGGGCATGACCCCGTCCGCGTTGCGTTGGGCACTCGCCCGCTCGTGGCAGGTGGTGCTGCCGGGCGTCATCCACGTCCACCGCGTCCCGCTCACAGACGACCAACGCCGCATCGCCGCCCTTCTCCTGACCGGGCCGTGGTCGGCCCTCACGGGAGCGAGTGCCGCCGGCTGGTACGGCCTCCGACAGGCCGATGACGGAGGCGTCGTGCGGGTCGCCGTCCCGCGCCGATGCGCCACCCGGCAGGTGGCCTGGGTCCAGGCCCGCCGCACCTGGATTCCGTACGAGGCACGGGGCGTCGGCGCGATCCGAGCCGTCGAACCGGCTCGGGCCGTCGTGGTGGCCGCACGCGACGCTCCCGACGCGTCGGCCGCCGAGGCCCTGGTGATCGAAGCGGTCCAGCGGCGGGTCGTCACGCTCGACGAACTCGTCTCGGTCAACGACCAACTGGGTCGCCCGGGGTCTGCCCTGGCGACCCGCGCCATCGCCGGCGCTGCGGACGGTGCCTGGTCACTACCGGAGCTGCACCTGGCCAGGCTGGTCGCGGGTAGCCGCTCTCTTCCCGAGATGTGGTGCAACCCGCGGCTGTCGGCAGCCGACGGCACTCGCCTCCTGACCCCGGACGGCTGGTTCGACGACGTGGGTCTGGCGTTGATGGTGCACTCGCACCGATATCACTCGGGCGCCGCCTGGGCCCCCACCGTCGAGCGCGACGGTGAACTCACCGCTCACGGAGTTCGGGTCCTTCCCCTCACCCCGAGCTCGATCGCGAAGGAGCCCGGCCGGGTCCTGGCTCGCATCGAGCAGACACACCGTCGAGCGGTGGCATCGGGGCACAGACCAGAGGTGAGGGCATCTCGCCACGCGGCGTGACGGGGGCGCCCGGACAGGCAAGCGGACATCAGCGGTGTCGCCATCACGACAGCACCGATGTCCGTCCACCTGTCCGTTCGGTGTCCTAGCTCAGGCCGAGGTCTCCCAGGCCGTAGGCGTAGCGGTAGGGCACGCCTGCCTCGTCCTGGATGCGCTCGCCCGCACCGGAGCTGCGGTCGGCGATGACGGCGACCGCGACGACCTCCGCGCCGGCCTCACGGCACGCCTCGACCGCTGTGAGCGGCGATCCCCCCGTGGTGGAGGTGTCCTCGACCACCAGCACGCGGCGCCCCGAGATCGACGGACCCTCGATGCGCTGCTGCAGGCCGTGGGCCTTCTCGGCCTTGCGGACGACGAACGCGTCGAGACGCCCGCCCTGCGCGGCAGCGGCGTGGAGCATCGCGGTCGCCACCGGGTCGGCGCCCATCGTCAGCCCGCCGACGGCGTCGAACTGCAGGTCGGAGACGAGTTCGCGCATCACCTCACCGACCAGGGGTGCGGCCTGCCCGTCGAGGGTGATCCGGCGCAGGTCGACGTAGTAGTCGGCCTCCTTGCCCGAGGACAGGGTGACCTTGCCGTGGACGACGGCCTTGGCCTTGATGAGGTCGAGAAGCTGCTCGCGTGCGGTCATGGGGTCAGCCTAAGAGGCGGGCAGGAGGCCGCAGAATCCACTGCGGCGCGGGGCTCCGAGTGACCCTGAGCCCTACCCGAAATACGCTGACGCGATGACGCACCGCCGCACCCTCGCCGTCTCCGCCGGACGTCCGCCGCGCACCCCCGGGGCCGGTGTCAACGCTCCGCTGGTGACCTCGACCACCCACCACCACGGCGGTGAGGCGGTCTACCGCCGCCAACTGGGCACCGTCGACAGCGAGGTGTCCGCGTTCGAAGAGGCCCTCGGAGCCCTCGAAGGCGGGCAGGCGTTGGCGTTCGCCTCCGGCACGGCCGCGACCAGCGCCGTGTTCGACGTCGTGCCCACCGGGAGCGGGATCGTGGTTCCCGATGTCTGCTACTACAACTCGCGCGTCGTCGCCGAGGAGGCCGGCGACGACGGGCGCCTGCGGGTGAGCGTCGTCGACACCTCCGACACCGAGGCCACGTGCGCCGCCATGGACGACCTCGGCGACGTCGCCCTGCTGTGGCTGGAGACGCCGAGCAACCCGATGCTGCGCGTGAGCGACCTCGCCGCCCTGACGGAGGCCGCGCACGCACGCGGCGCCCTGGTCGCCGTGGACTCCACGTTCAACACCCCGTTCGTCCTGCGTCCGCTGGAGTTCGGGGCCGACGTCGTCGTGCACTCGGCCACGAAGTACATCGCGGGGCATTCCGACGCGCTCATCGGAGCGACGGTGACGCGGCCCGGCAGCGACGTCGGCGAGCGCCTGACGCGCCGCCGCCACCGGGGAGGCGCCATGCCCGGTGCGCTCGAGGCCTTCCTCGCGCTGCGCGGACTGCGCACCCTGCCGCTGCGCATGGACGCCGCCCAGGCCGGCGCCGCCGAACTCGCCGCCCGACTCTCGCAGCACCCCGCGGTCGTCGAGGTGCGCCACCTCAGCCTGCCCGACGACCCGTTCCACGACCGCGCGGCCGAGCAGATGGACGGTTACGGAGCCGTGCTGACCTTCCGGCTCGGGGATGCCGCGGTCGCCGAACGCGTCTGCGAGAGCGTGCGACTCATCGCCCACGCGACGAGTCTCGGCGGCGTCGAATCGCTCATCGAACGCCGCGCCCGGTACGCCGGTGACGCGGCGCACGGCGTGCCCGACGACCTCGTCCGGCTGTCGGTGGGTGTCGAGCACGTCGAGGACCTCTGGGCCGATCTCTCCCAGGCCATCGGCGCGGCGAGGTCGGCCTGAGTCGACGGATCAGCGCAGGGCGCGGCTGATGATCCGGTTGAGTGGGCGGGGCACGACCTCCAACATCGTGGTGAACGCCTTGTACTGGAGGCCGGGAACGCTGAGCACCTTGCCGCGGCGGACGTCCGCGAGGCAGGCGTCGACGACGTCGTCCACGTCGAGCCAGAGCGCCGCCTGATCCATGAACTCGATGCCGGCGCGGCGGTGGAAGTCGGTGTGGGTGAGGCCCGGGCACAAGGCGGTGACGACGACGCCGCGCGGTGCGAGTTCGGTGGCGAGGCCTTCGGTGAACGTCGTGACCCACGTCTTGGCCGCGGAGTACGTGCCGGAGAACATGAACGACGCCACGGAACCGACGTTGACGATGGCCCCCGGCCACGGGCACCCATCGCCCGACCGGCGGCGTGCGAGAGCACCATGACGGCCTGCATCATCACGGCCATCGCGTGCTCCTCCTCGGCGATCTCGCTCTCGAGAAACGCCTTGCTCGTACCGAACCCGGCGTTGTTGAGGAGGAAGTCGACGGGGTCGCCCTCGTCGCGCAGGCGTTCGGCCACCCGCTCGACGGCGTCCCGGTCGGACAGATCGGCGGGGAGCACCTCGACGGCGATCCCGTGCTCGACGCGCAACGCGGCGGCCTTCTGCTCCAGCGTTTCGGCCGAGCGGGCCACGAGCACGAGGTCGTGCCCGTCGCGGGCGAGTCGATCGGCGAACGCGGCTCCGATACCGGAGGTGGCACCGGTGATGAGTGCAGTCGTCATGACCGAACGGTAACCGGACGCCACCGTCCACGCCCAAGCCGCCGAAGACGGCCGGCGGCTCGCGGTGACACATGACTGTCGCCCAGACCGCCGTCTATAGCCGGCGGTTTCGGCGCGTGAGAAGCAGTGGTGCGCCCACCCTCGACTCGGACCACTTCATGCCGTGGACACCGGAGTTCAGCGACATCCTGGCCGAACTCGCGGGCTGCTCACGGCGCCGCTGAGGACCCGTCCACAGGCACGTGTTCCGGCGTTGCAGACCTGCCGGCTCGGGTGATGAAGAACAACACGGACAACATCGGCGAGGGCCCACGAGGCATTTGCGCAGGTGGGCTGCGCCGAAGCCGCTGTCGATGTAGTCCGTGTCGTTCTTCGATCCCGGAGACCCCGCATCTCTGCCGGCCCGAATCGCGATTCCGGGTGCCCGAACCCGCGGATCAGGAGTCCGTGTGGGACCGTCGAGGCGTCATTCCAACGGTCGGAGGTAGGCATGAAGGTCGCGATCATGGGCGCCGGGGCGGTCGGGAGCTACATCGGAGGCCTGCTCGCCGCAGCCGGGCGCGAGGTCGTCCTCATCGGACGCGAAGCGCACGTCGACGCGGTGAACGCCGAGGGCCTGCGCATCTCCCGCGGTGAGGAGCAGGAGACGGTCCGCCTCGCGGCGAGCACCGATCCTGCGGCGGTGGCCGACGCCGACGTCGTGCTGTGCTGCGTCAAGTCGACGGGGACGGGCGAGGCCGCCGCCGACCTCGAGCCCCACCTGCGCGGCGACACGCTCGTGGTCAGCGTGCAGAACGGGATCGGCAACGCCGAGGTCCTCGCCGACGCCCTCCCCCGGGCGCGTGTCATCGCCTCGGTGGTCTACGTCGCGGTCGGGATCGTCGGCCCCGGCCACGTCCGCCACCACGGCGCCGGCGAACTCGTCGTGGACTCCGGCGCCGATCACGACCGACTCGCGCAGCTCTTCGACGGCAGCGGGTTCGCGGTGCGCGGCGTCCCCGACGTCCGGGTCGCCCTGTGGGGCAAGCTCATCGCCAACTGCGTGTGGAACCCGCTGTCGGCGATCACCGGACACACCTACGGCGAGGTCTGGTCGATGGCGGGCATGCCGCAGGTCGTCGACGACATCGCCGGTGAGTGCCTCGCCGTCGGGCGCGCCGAGGGGATCGACCTCCCCGACACACTGGTGGACGACACCGTCCGCCTGGCTCGGACGATGCCCACCCAGATGTCGTCCACCGCGCAGGACCTGGCGCGCGGCCGCCTCACCGAGATCGACCACCTCACCGGCGAGATCGTCCGCCGCGGTGAGCTCCTCGGCGTCCCGACCCCCACCTGCCGACTCCTCACGGCCCTGGTGCACGCCAAGGAGTGAGCCTCAGCGCACCTGGAACGTCGTGGTGACGGTGCCCGTGCCGCCGGTGACGATCTCCCAGTTGGCGATCCGCGACCCGGTGGTCGGGTGGTTCCACCCCGCAACCGGACGCGTCTTGCCCCGGCTGCTCGAGACGAACCCGCCGGACGTCGTGAGCGCGAGCCGCTTTCCGTCGGGGTGGACGAAGTTCAGCGTCTTGCCGCGCTGATTGAACAACTGCCACTTCGTGTCGAGGTGCCAGGACTGGCGCACGACAGTCTTGCCCGGGTAGGTGTCCTTGACGATCAGTCGCTTCGCGGGCCCGGCGATCTGGACATGACGGGTGTGGGCGACGCCGTACACCTTGTCCCGCATGGTGAATCGGTGGATGTCGCGGCTGCTGCCCGCCGTGCGCAGGGTCGCGTTCGCCCGGCCGTTGAACTTGCGGCCGGCCGCCCAGGCGGCGTTGTGCGCCTGCAGGGTGCGGGCCCGCACCGCGTAGGGGTTCGACCAGTCGTAGGAGTAGTAGCCCGGCCCGACGAGCACCCGCGTGCCCGCGGTCGACCAGGTCACCGCCGCCTTGTCGTGGTGTCCGTGCGCCCACCGCGGAGGTCCGTAGCGCAGCGTGTAGTAGGAGGTCTGCGGGTCGGTCCACGACCAGCGACCCACGAGCAGCCCGGCCTCGTCGTCACGGAACGCGGTGGCCCGCTCGGTCCCCTCCGGCTCGAGCCCGGCGGTCCGACGGGAGTCGCCGATCTGCACGAGGTCCCCGTCGGGTTCGGTCAGCCACCGACCCACGACGGTCGCCTTGTCCATCTGGGCCCGGATCTGACGGGCGATCGGGTCCTTCTCGTCGATCTCGGCCAGGCGGTACGCCGCCGTGAGCCACATGTTGCGGTTGACGATGTGGTAGGCCGCGGACTGCTCCATCGACGTGCCCTGGGCGGAGAACGCGAGGTCGGCCTCGGAGCGGATGCGGGTCTTCGCGCGCTCGACCCAGTCCTTGCGGCCGAGGAGCTGCCCAGCACGCTTGACCTGCAGGTTGGCCATCAACCCGTGGTTGTGGACGGGGTGTCGCGGGGGGCCGTAGTAGCGCGGCCCGAACTGCAGGGCCACCTCCTGCCCCATCCGCTTGGCCAGCCGAGGATCGTAGGTCAGGGAGTAGAGGCAGTTGAGGTTCTCCAGCCGCCGCAACGAGGACCCCTCGTCCCAGCCGCGCACCGACTTGCCGGTGTCGGGGTTCTGCACGTAGAAGGCGTCGACCTGCGCGACCATGCGCGCCAACGCCTTGGTCTGACCGTCGTCGAACGCCCGCTTGGCGACCGGCCGGAGCCAGACGAAGCTGTACAGGTTGAGCTGCCAGGTCGGGTCGGCGGAGGCGGGTTTGCGCCACTGGTTCGCCGGGATGGAGCCGATCGTCAACGTCGCCGGGGCGAGCCTGACCGTCGTCGGGCGGTCGTCGCGGACCTCCTGCGCCGAGGCGAACCCGCAGCGCATGTCGTTCCACTGGGCGATCCGCGCCGCCGTCGAGGGGGCGGCAGCGGGAGCCGCGGCGGTGGAGGCGGCGGCGGCCGGGCCCGCGGCGAGGGGCCCTCCGACCGCGCCGGCGGCCAGTACTCCGATCGCGAGCACGGCTGTGGGCAAGGGGCGGCGGACCATCGGGGGCTCCTGAGATCGGGGAGAATCGTCATCGCGCTCTTGCCTGATCGGCCCGCGCCCCTCCCGACTGAGGGCGACGGCGCGCCCACATAGGGTGGGGGCGTGCGTATCGCGACCTGGAACGTCAACTCCATCCGCAGCCGCATCGACCGCGCCGTAGGCGTGTTGGAGCGGCACGACCTCGACGTGCTCGCGTTGCAGGAGACCAAGTGCAAGGACGAGCAGTTCCCCGTACAGCGGTTCGTCGACGCCGGGTACGAGGTCGCGATGCACGGCCTCAACCAGTGGAACGGGGTGGCCGTCGTCAGCCGCGTCGGCCTGGACGACGTGCAGGTCGGGTTCGAGGGGATGCCGCACTGGGGTGAGCCGGACCCCGCGGCGGAGGCCCGCGCGATCGGCGCGACCTGCGGCGGGGTGCGCGTGTGGTCGCTGTACGTGCCGAACGGCCGCGAGCTCGGCCACCCGCATCTGGACTACAAGCTCGATTGGCTGGCCTCACTCCGCGACACGGCGGGCGGCTGGCTGGCCGCCGATGCGCAGGCGCAGATCTGCCTGATGGGCGACTGGAACGTCGCCCCGACCGACGACGACGTCTGGGACCCGGGCTTCTTCGTCGGCAAGACGCACGTGTCCCCGCCCGAGCGCGCAGGGTTCCAGGGCGTCGTCGACGCCGGCTACGCCGACGTGGTGCGCGAACACACCCCCGACCAGTTCACCTACTGGGACTACACCCAACTGCGCTTCCCCAAGAAGCAGGGCATGCGGATCGACTTCGCCCTGGCCTCCCCCGCCCTCGCCGCCCGGGTCACCGGAGCCTCCATCGACCGCGAGGAACGCAAGGGCAAGGGGGCCAGCGACCACGCGCCGGTGCTCGTCGAGCTCGACTGAGCACCGCGCCCCGAGCGCTCGAACCGGAGGATGTGGCGCCCGTCCGTTTCGCGCAGTTCCGCCGTTCGCCGCGTGGTGCCGCCATCCATCCCCACACAGGCCCGCTCACCGGCCCACAGCAGCCGTTCGCCCCGCCGGAACACCCGCCCGCCGCACCACATCCGGGAACTCGGGGCGCGACGTCCAGGACTTTCCTAGCCTCCTCACACCGAGCCGCATCCCTGTGAGGCTCCCCACACCAGGAGTACCCCTGTGAGGAACACCCGTCGCACCGCGACCGTCGCCCTGGCCGTCGCCGGCCTTCTCGCCAGTGGCATCGGAACGGCCACCGCCGCTCCCACCGCCCCGCCGGACAAGACCCTGCAGCGCTCCGAGAAGCTGCGCAAGGCCGTGACGACCGAGGGCGTCATGACCCACCTCAACAAGTTCGAGGCCATCGCCAAGGCCAACGACAACAACCGCGCCGCCGGCACCAGCGGGTACGAAGAGGCCGCCAAGTACGTCGAGAGCCAGATGCGCGCGGCCGGTTACTCGACCGAGCGTCAGTACTTCGACTTCGTCTTCGAGCAGGTGCGCGCCGCCGGCCTCGCCGTGGTCTCCCCGCAGCAGCGCGCGGTGGAGCAGAACCCGATGTCCTACAGCCCGGGCACCCCGGCCGCCGGCATCACCGCCGCGCTGGTCAAGCCCGCGAACGAGCAGGGTTGCGACGCCGCCGCCTGGAACGGCATCGACGCCAAGGGCAAGATCGCCCTGGTCAGCCGCGGCACCTGCTCCTTCGGCGAGAAGTCCAAGGCCGCGGGCGCTGCAGGCGCCGCCGCCGTCATCATCTACAACAACGCCGAAGGCGCCCTCAACGGCACGCTCGGCGGCATCGACGCCGGCCACGTCCCCACCACCGGCGTCACCAAGGCCGAGGGTCAGTCGCTGCTCGACCTCATGAACGCCGGGCCCGTCACGATGAAGTTCGTCCTCGACAAGACCGTCGAGAACCGCAAGACCTTCAACGTGCTCGCCGAGACCAAGGGCGGCAGCGCCGACAACGTGGTCATGGTGGGTGCGCACCTCGACGGCGTCGGCGACGGCCCCGGCATCAACGACAACGCCTCCGGTTCGGCGGCGATCCTCGAGGTGGCCCGCCAGTTCCAGCAGCGCAACATCCAGGGCAAGCCCGCCAACAAGGTGCGTTTCGCCTGGTGGGGCGCCGAGGAGATCGGTCTGCTGGGTTCGACCCACTACGTGAACGACCTCAAGGCGAACAACCCGCAGAAGCTCGGCAAGATCGCCACCTACCTCAACTTCGACATGGTGGGCTCCCCCAACCACATCATCGGCGTGTACGACGCGAACGAGTCGACGTACAAGGCCCCGGTGGCGGTGCCTGCGGGTTCGGCCGCGACCGAGTCGGTGTTCACCGACTACTTCGACAAGATCGGTCAGCCGTGGGTCGACACGGAGTTCTCCGGACGCTCGGACTACCAGGCGTTCATCGAGAACGGTGTCGCCGCGGGCGGCCTGTTCACCGGCGCCGACGGCTCGAAGACCGCGCGTGAGGTCGAGCTGTTCGGTGGCACCGAGGGCGTGCAGTACGACCCGAACTACCACACACCCAAGGACGACCTCACCAACATCAACAAGGCCGCGCTCGGCATCAACGTCAAGGCCATCGCCCACGCGGTGCTGACCCTGGCCGAGAGCACCAAGAGCCTCGGCCGAGGCTGATCCACCGGTCCTCCGACCTACCGCTTCGCCTGGAGGGCGGGCACCGATTCGCTTCGGTGCCCGCCCTTCGCGCTGCCCGCCTGCGGACGCTCACGCGTGGTGGTTAGAGTGGCCGGACGACGCGGGGTGCGCGCGAGCGCTGAGATCACACCCGTCGAACCTGCCTCTAGTTCGGACTAGCGAAGGGACGTCGTCGATGACGCCACCGCACCCTGAGATCACCCCGGCCGCCTGCGCCGAGACCCTGCAGACCTTCCGGGACACCGGACCGCTCGTGCAGTCGCTGACCAACACCGTGGTGACCAACTGGACCGCCAACGTGCTGCTCGCCGCGGGGGCGGCTCCCGCGATGGTGGACAACCCCCACGAGGCGGCGGAGTTCGCCGCCGTCGCCGGAGGCGTGCTGGTCAACCTCGGAACACCGCAGGTGGAGACGATCGCCGCCATGGAGGAGGCTGTCCGCGGCGCGTCGGCGGCCGGGACCCCATGGGTGCTCGACCCCGTCGCCGCCGGCGGGTTGTCGTGGCGCACGGAGGTCGGTCGGCGGCTGCTGTCCCTGCACGAGCCACCCGCGATCGTGCGCGGCAACGCCTCCGAGATCCTCGGCCTCGCCGGCGGCGCGGGCGGGCGCGGAGTCGACTCCACGGACACCGCCGAGACCGCGCTGGACGCGGCGCACGCCCTGGCGTGCGAACACGGCACGGTGGTCGCGGTCAGCGGCGAGGTCGACCACATCACCGACGGGACGCGCCTGGTCAGGGTGCACAACGGGCACGTGCTGCTCACCCGGGTCACCGGCGTCGGCTGCTCGCTCGGAGCCCTCATGGCCGGAGTCGCCGCGGTCACCGACGACCGGGTGCTGGCCGCCACCACCGCGACGGCACTGCTGACGATCGCAGCCGAGGCCGCTGCCACCGAGTCCCGGGGCCCCGGATCCTTCGCCGTCGCGCTGCTCGACCAGCTCGCGCTCATCACGCCCGAGGGCCTCGAGAGCCGACTCCGCATCGACGGGGGGACCGCATGAGCACCGCCCAGGCACGGATGCGCCCGGAGGACCTCGCCGTCTACCTCGTGACCGACACCGAGCAGTGCGGCGGGCCGGGCGGGGTGGTCGAGACCGTGCGCCGGGCGCTCGCCGGGGGCGCGACCCTCGTGCAGCTGCGCGACCCTCACGCCTCCGACGAGGAGTTCGTCCGCCTCGGACTCGAACTCGCCGACGTGCTGACCGGCTCGGGTGTCCCCCTGATCGTCGACGACCGGGTGCACCTCGTCGATGAGATCGGCGCCGACGGCGTCCACGTCGGGCAGTCCGACATGCCACCGGCGCAGGCCCGCGCGGTGTTGGGCCCCGACGCCGTCATCGGCTGGTCGGTGACGAACGAGGCCGAACTCGACGCGACCCTGGCGTTGCCCGAGGGGACGATCGACTATCTCGGCCTCGGGCCGATGCGGGCCACCGCGAGCAAGCCGGGTCACGCCGACCCGCTCGGCATGGCCCGGCTCGCGCGCCTGGCCCGGCGCAGCCCGTGGCCGACGTGCGCGATCGGTGGCGTGACCTCGCGCGATGCGGCCGCCCTCAAGGCGAGCGGCGTCGACGGCATGGCGGTGATCAGCGCGATCTGCGGCACCGACGACCCCGAGGCGGCCACCCGCGAGCTCACCGAGGCGTGGGCCAGGGCTCCGCGGATCGCCAACGTCCTGTCCATCGCCGGCAGCGACCCCAGCGGCGGCGCCGGCATCCAGGCCGACCTCAAGGCGTTCAGCGCGAACGGCGCCTACGGCATGTGCGTGCTCACGGCGCTGACCGCCCAGAACACCCGCGGCGTGAGCGACGTCCACCCCGTCCCACTCGACTTCGTCCGGGCGCAGCTCGACGACATCGTCTCCGACGTGCGGGTCGACGCCGTCAAGATCGGGATGCTGGCCTCGGCCGCCCTCGCGGACACCGTCGGGGAGTACCTCGCCGGTCCCTTCGCGGACCTGCCCGTGGTCCTCGACCCCGTCATGGTCGCGACCAGCGGCGACCGGCTGCTCGACGCGGACGCCACCGGCGCCGTCCGCGCCCTCATGCCGCTCGCCGACGTCATCACCCCCAACCTGCCGGAGGCGGCGGTCCTCCTCGACTTGCCCGAGGCCCGCACCCTGGACGACCTGCGCGACCAGGCACGCCGCCTCGTCGCCGCCGGCGCCCGGGGTGTCTACGTCAAGGGAGGACACCTCGATGCCGGGGCGACGCGGACCGAGCGCGTGAGCGGAGCGCCGGACGACACCCACGAGGGGCGACTCGCCACCGACGTCCTCATCCTCGACGGCCAGGAGCACGTGCTCACGGCGCCGTTCATCGAGACGAGGAACACCCACGGCACGGGCTGCAGCCTCTCGTCGGCGCTGGCCGCTCTGCGTCCCCAGCGCACCGACTGGGTCGAGACGGCCCGCGACGCTAAGGCCTGGTTGACCGGGGCGATCGCCGCGGCCGACACCCTGCAGGTCGGCGGCGGTCACGGCCCGATCCACCACTTCCACGCCCTGTGGGACCGCTGAGACTCCCGCTTCGCCGCACCCCCACCACCCCCACCACGGCCCGACCGGCCAGAGGACGACGAGGACAGATGACGAGCTTCACCCAGACCGCATGGACACACATCGAGGGCATTCGCGCCGGTATCGACGCGCTGCCGTTCGTGACCGAACTGGCCGACGGCACCCTGGACCGCGCCCGTTTCGACCACTACATGGCGCAGGACGCGCTGTACCTGTTCGAGTACGGACGCACGCTCGCCGCCTGCGCGACGCAGAGCTCCACCAGCGACGACCTGATCTTCTGGGCCGCGGCCGCGCGGGAGACGATCGTCGTGGAACGCGTCCTGCACGAGGCCCACGTGGGTGACATGACCGCGACCGAGCCGTCTCCGACCTGCGTCGCCTACACCGGGTTCCTCAGCTCGCTCGTCGCGGGTGGCTGCTACCCCGTGCTGGCCGCGGGTGTGCTGCCCTGCTTCTGGATCTACAAGGACGTCGGTGACCGGCTGCTGGAGGCCGCGGGCGACCTCGAGCAGCACGCCTACGGCGACTGGATCGCGACCTACGCCGACGAGGACTTCGCCGAATCGACCCGGCAGGCCATCGCCATCGTCGACCGCCTCGCGGACGAGAGCTCGCCGCAGGTGCGTGAGCGGATGCTCGCCGCGTTCGGCCGTGCCGCGCAGTTCGAGTGGATGTTCTGGGACGCCGCGCACCGCCGGGAGACCTGGCCCATCGCCTGAGGCGACGCACCCGGCACGCCCCCTCACGCGGGACGAGAGCCGTAGGGAGGACGGAACGGGTGGCCCCCGGTCGAGGACATGAGCCACATCAGGGCACGCTCGCCGTTCTCAAGATCCGCGACAGGGCGAAAGACGTTCTGCGGCAACGGAAACCCTTGACCGACACGCGGGTGCCTCGACAGGATCACGTCTCCGGTCGCCGTGCGGTGGCATCCGGCGAGGTGTGGGGGCAGGAACGTCTCGACGAGGATCCGTCCGTGCTCGTCCCACTGGGCGATGACCGCCCGCGCGTTCGTCACCGCGTAGATCGCGCAGGCACCGCTCGCTTCCTGCTGGCCTGCGCGCCGCCGCAGCACGGGCAGCAGGAGAACCACGAACACGAGCCCGATCCACAGCGCCACCGGTGGCACGGGAGACGTCGCGACGTTCGGGGACGCCTGCAGCAGCTTGAGGAGGTTCACCCCGAGGACGACCACGACCACGACGAACAGGACGATCCGCGTCCGCGCCGGTGACATCGGGCGGACACGACCCGTCGATGTGGTGACGACGGCGTCGTCCACCCACCCGTCGGCCAGGTGAAGGGGCGCCTCGGAGCACCACACCGGCACCTCCTCGGGGTGCAGGACCTCGGCGAGCAGGGCCTGGTGTTGCGGCGAGAGGTGCGAGGTCGAGGTGCGCCCGGGCGGTACGGCGGGGCGCCCGGAGGCGACCACGGCGCGCTCGAGGCCGGAGAGGTCGACCGGCGCCCCGCTCACACCCGTCAGTGGCACCGAGTTCACGTCACGACGCCGACCGACCCTCCCCGCCGATGCGTGCACGCGGACCTGGAACTCGGTGCCGGCCCAGTAGAGATCGGACCGACCGGGTGTCCCGAGGCGGGTGAGTTGCGGCAGCGCGTCCAGCGACTCCGCGACGTCGAGCGAGGGCCGCCGATCGCGGCCGACCAGGTCGAACACGAGGATCCGTCGGTCTGTGACGGCGCACAGGCGCGGCGGCGAGCCGAAGATGCGTCGCCGATTGCCTGCGGGGATGAGCGCGATGGCCGCGACCATGCAGAAGAACACGAAGAGCATCCCCGTCTGCAGTGCCGCGGGCACGAAGTCGATGGGGTTCGTCGTGGTCGTCCATTCCTTCACGACCTGCCAGACCCCCGCCCCGGCAACGACCACGAACGGGAGAAGGACGATGAGGACGAAGGCCCGCGGCGAGGCCTCGGTCCGCGGGATGAACTCGGTGTGGTCGATCCGTTCGCCCGAAGTGAGGAACGGGGCGACGATCGCGCGGCCGTCGTTGCGGAGGGCACCGTCGTGGGAGAGGCTCGTCATGCCGGGAGGCTAGGTCGGCGGCGGGCCGGTGTCCCGACCCACGAGCGGACCCTGTGGACGACCGCAGCGACCGCGGCGGGCGGGGGACAATGCGGGTGATGAAAGCGATCCCAGGACACCGACATCTGCGGGCGGCCGCGCGGTTCAACGCCGTGCCCGCCCGGTGGCGCGTGGCCCTCAAGACCGCGGCCACGAGTGTCGTCGTCCTCGGCGGCTCGCACCTGCTCGGTGACCTCCGGTTCGGCATGCTGGCGACCCTGGGCTGTTTCACCGTCCTCTACGGGGCGATGGCGCCGGCGCGGTACCGGCTGAGGTTGCTGGCGACGGTGGGGTTCGGGCTCGTGTCGTCGGTGGCGGTCGGCGCACTCACGGTCCACAACCCCTGGCTCGACGTGCCCGCGTTGGCCACCACCGGGGCCGTCGCCACCTTCCTCTGCGTCGCGCTGCGGGTCGGACCTCCGGGCGCGATGTTCTTCGTGCTCGTCCATGGCGTGGGAGGGCTGGCCGCGCTGCACGGGACTCCCTACGAGGTCATCGTGGGCGCCGTCGCCCTCGGTGCGGTCATGGGGGTCGTGGGTGGCATGAGCGACCTCGTCCTCGACCCCACCGGCCCGGAGCGTCACGCCGTCGAAGCGGCCGAGAACGCCATGGACCGGTACGAGGCCGAGACCCGGCGCGAGAACCTCGTCGCGGTCAGGTACGCCGCCTCCTCGGCACTGCACCGGGGGTGGACGACGGTCACCGACGGCGGCGGTCATCCGTCGTTCACCTCACGCCTGTGGGCTGTCCAGGACCGGTACGCCGCCGCAGCAGCACGCGTCACCGGCGCCGAACTCGGGTTCCACCAGGCGCCGTGGGGCTCGGTCGCGGGCGAGGAGGACGAGTTCACCGGCGCGGTGCTCGAGACCGACGACGCCCTCACCACGGCCGCCGCTCGCCGGCTCGAGGCCGAGAAGATCTGGGACACCTCCCTCGGCCGTCCCGCGGCGGGCCCGATCCTGCTCCGTGCGCTCCGGTGGCCCTCCGAGCCTCTGCTCGTCGCCGGCCGGGTCTTCGTCGCGACGCTCATCGCCGCCGGGATCGCGCGCACCCTCGGCGCGGAACACGCCCACTGGGCCGCGGCCTTCGCCACCCTCGTGCTCCACCAAGGAGGGACGCGGGAGGCACAGACCGTGCGCGGCATCCAGCGCCTCGGCGGCACCGTGGTGGGCCTCGGCCTGCTCCTCCTCATCAGCTGGATCGGCCCCACCGGTTGGCCGCTGATCCTTCTCGTCGCCGGTTTGCAGTTCTTCATCGAGATGGTCGTCGTCGCGAACTACGGCCTCGCGGTCGTGGCCATCACCCCGCTGGCGCTCACGGTCGGCGCCTACGCCTCGGGCGGGTCGTCGTCCTCGGCCCTCGCCGCCGAGCGCGGCCTGGACACCGTGCTGGCCATCGTCGTGGCGTTCGCGGTGCTGTACCTCGTGGGCCGGAGGACCGACGTGCCCGTCCTGCGCAGCTACGCCCGCGACGTCGTCGACGGCATCGGGGCCGTGCTGTCCGATCTCGGCGCCGGCCGGATCGAGACGCACGCCGCGCGGGAGAACCGCCGCCACCTGCACTTCGCGCTGCTGGAGTCGGAGGAGTACGCCCGCCGCACCCTCGCCGACTCCCCCGCCGCGTCGCGCCGTATCGCGAGATGGAGGCGACGCTGTCGCATCTGGGATACGTCGTGCTGGGCCTGGCCTGGCACCCCGACACGCGCTCGGCGGGCGCCCTCGCGGATCGAGCGCGAGAACCGTTGTCGCGCATCAAGACCCACTCGGTCCGTGGGAGTCGCCCGGCAGCGGAGATCCACGAGGACGTCCTCGCCGTGCAGCGCGTCATCACGGGGTGGCGACGATCCTCCGGATCCGCCTGACGACAGCCGGGAGAGCTGAACCGCCCTGACCGGATGCTCCGGCTCAGGTGGCGGTCATCCAGCCCATCGACAGCACGACGAGGAGGACGACGCCGAGGGCGATCCGGTACCAGATGAACACGCGCAGGCTGTTGGACGCGACGAACCGCAGCAGCCAGGCGATGGAGGCGTAGGCGACGACGAACGAGATGACGATGCCGAGGATCATCGGCCCGAGGGGGATGACGGCGGTATCGACGTCCTTCAACCCGAACAATCCGGCTGCCGTGAGCGCGGGGATCGCGAGGAAGAACGACAGCTCGGTGGCGACCACGCGGTTGACGCCCGACAGGAGGCCCGCGGAGATCGTCGCCCCGGACCGGGACACGCCGGGGATCAGCGAGAAGCACTGCACGAGGCCGATGATCAGGCCGTCGCGGATCGTGATGTCGTCCTCGCTGCGCTCGTTCCCCTTCGCGACGGCGCCTTCGTAGCGTCGCTCGGCGATCCACATGACGAGGCTCCACGCGATGAGGGCGATGGCCACCACCCACAGGCTGCGCAGCGCGCCCTCGATGACGTGCCGTCCGAGGAATCCGACGATGCCGACCGGCAACGACCCCACGACGACGGCCCACGCCAGCGTGTAGTCGTGCGTGCGCGCCTCCGGGTTGCGCAGGCCCGCCACCCACGCGCGGAACAGCCGCAGGATCTTGGTGCGGAAGTACAGGAGCGTCGCGAGGATCGCCCCGATCTGGATCGTCGCCGTGTACCCGGTGACGGTCGGGTTGTCGATCGGCAGGCCCAGCAGCTTCTCGGCGATGGTGAGGTGGCCGGTCGAGGACACCGGGAGGTACTCGGTGAGACCTTCGACGATGCCGAGGATGAGGGCATCGAGATAGGTCAGGACGGCGTTGCCAGCGTCCACAGCGCACCTTTCGAGTGGGTGATGTCGGTCGGGAGGAGAGCGCGGACGCCGCGCGTCCCACGACAGGCTACGCAACCCGGCCTCGTGCTTTCTGAGCGAATGCTGGAGGGCGCATGCATGTCGGTGCGTCGCGTGACCCGCCGCGGCGGTACTCGACGCGCCCAGGCCCCAGACGTAGGACGCCGGGGCGGGCGTGACTCTCCTACAGTGGCGCGCGTGACGACACGCCGCGCCTCCGACGCCCCCGGCCAGGACGGGTCCGGGTCCGAACCGCCCGACGACGCAGGAGGATCGGTGCGTCCGGGGCTCGGACACGTCGCCGCGGCGGCGCTCGTCTTCTTCGCCTCGGCGGCCGTGCTCGTCGTCGAGCTGGTCGCGCTGCGCCTCCTCGCGCCCTACCTGGGCCTGACGCTGGAGACGAACACCCTGGTCATCGGCATCGCCCTCGCGGCCATCGCCCTGGGTTCCTGGGCCGGTGGGCGGGCCGCGGACCGGATCGACCCGCGCGACGCCCTCGCGCCGCTGCTCGGAGTCTCGGCGATCGCGGCGGCGGCGATGCCGTTCGTCGTGCGCGCCGTGGGCATGATCGGTGATGCCGGGCTGACGCTGCTGGCGGCCGCGGCGACGATCATGATCCCCGGCGCGCTGCTCTCGGCGGTCACCCCGATGGTGACCAAGCTCAGCCTGACGAGCCTGTCCGCCACCGGCTCCGTCGTCGGGAAGCTGTCGGGCATCGGCACGGCCGGGTCCATCGTCGGCACGGTGATCACCGGGTTCATCCTCATCTCGGCCGTGCCGGTGACCGGGATCATGATCGGTCTCGGTGTCGCCCTGCTCGCCGCCGCCGCGATCGTCCTGGCCGGCCTGCGACGCCCTCAAAGCCCTCCGGGCGGGCGAGCGTCGGGTGCGTGGCGCTGCTGGCGGCGATCGGCTCCGGCTCGGTGATCGTCCCGGACGGGTGCGACGTCGAGACCCGGTACCACTGCGCCGCGGTGGTCACCGATCCCGAGAACGCCTCGGGCCGAACGCTCGTGCTCGACGGCCTGCGGCACTCCTACGTGGACCTGAACGACCCGACCCACCTGCAGTTCCGCTACGTCAAGGCCTACGCGGCGGCGGTCGACGCCGCGTTCCCCGACGGGCGGCCGATCGAGGCGCACCACATCGGCGGCGGTGGCCTGACGATGCCGCGCTACCTCTCGGCGACCCGGCCGGGGAGCCGCAACACCGTCTCCGAGATCGATCAGGGCGTCGTCGACATCGACCAGCAGCACCTCGCAGCCGAGCTCGGTGACGATCTGCAGGTGCGGGTGGAGGACGGCCGCCTCGGGCTCGACGCCCTCCCGGCGGGAAGCCGTGACCTCGTCGTCGGCGACGCCTTCGGAGGCGTGAGCGTGCCGTGGCACCTGACCACGGTCGAGGCCGTCGAGAAGATCCACCGGGCCCTGCGCCCTCACGGGGTGTACGCCCTCAACGTCATCGACCGCGGCCCCCTGGCCTTCGCGCGGGCCGAGGTCGCCACCCTCATGACGACGTTCGACCATGTCGCGCTCGCCAGCTACCCCGGGGCGCTGGCCGGTGACGGCAGCGGCGGCAACCTCGTCGTGCTCGCCTCCGACGCGCCGCTGGACACCTCGGCGTGGGCGGCGCAGATGACCTCCCGCGACGTGGGATGGAGCGTCATCGCCGGCGACGACCTGCGCGCCTGGGTCGGCGACGCCCCCGTGCTCACCGACGACTTCGCGCCCGTCGACCAGCTCCTCACCCCGTACTGACACCCGTCTCAGCGCCCACCGAGATCGCCACAGATCACCGGGGGTCTGGGCGTGAGCGCCGAAACCGCCCCCTATAGCCGACGGTCTGGGCGTGAGCGCCGAAACCGCCCCCTATAACCGACGGTCTCGGCGTGCGTGTCGGCGGAACCGCTCGTCAGCGGCGGAAGAGCGACCCGAGCTCGGGGATCCGGGCGCAGTACCCGTCGAACAGGGCCCGCGCCGTCGTCACCGAGTCCACCAGCGGGTGACTCGCGAAGGCCTCGACGGCCAGGCGCGGGTCACGCTCGAGAGCCGCCTCGATGACCAGCGTCTCGACGTACTTGACCTGCTGCACGAGGCCGAGCATGCGACCGGTGAGCGGGCGGGTCGCAAGCGGTGACACCCCACTCGCATCCACCAGGCACGGGACCTCGACGACGGCGTCGGCGGGCAGACCCGGCACCGCGGTTCCACCGGGCACGTCGAGGATCATCGTCGACCGTTCGCCGCGCGCGATCGCCGCCATGAGCGCCAGGGCGACCCCCTCGTATCCGCCGCCTGCCACGTCGAGTGCGTCACGCTCCTCGCCCTCCTCGCGGGCCTCCTTCATGTAGGTGGCGTCGCGGTGCTCGCGCGCGGCCCGCCAGGTGGCGAGCGCGGAGTCGGGATCGGCCTCGACGGCGCGGTAGAAGTCGGTCTGCTGATCGAGGAGGAACTCCCCGCGGGTCTGCGCGCCGCCCCGGATCGAGGCGATCGCCTCCCGGGTGAAGTCGTAGTAGTAGAGGTACTCGTTCGGCACGGCACCGATGGTCTGCAGCCACTCGGCCCCGAACAGCTTTCCCTCCTCGAAGGATTCGACGAGGTCGGGCCGGGCGAGCAGGTCGGGCAGCAGGTCGACCCCGTCGACGCGCATCCCCCGCAGCCATCCGAGGTGGTTGAGCCCGACGTAGTCCGCCGAGACGCGCGCGGGATCGACCTCCAGGGCGCGGGCGACGCGCCGGATCAGGGCGATCGGGGAGTCGCAGATGCCGACCACCCGGCCGGGGATCTCGGCGTTCATCGCCTGCGTGATGAGGCCGGCGGGGTTGGTGAAGTCGATGACGAACGCGCCGGGTGCCACCGCCGCGACACGGCGGGCGATCTCGCGGGCGACGGGCACCGTGCGCAGGCCGTACGCCAGGCCGCCCGGTCCCGTGGTCTCCTGCCCCAGCAGGCCCAGGTCGAGCGCGACCCGTTCGTCGCAGGTGCGTCCGGCCAACCCGCCCACGCGGATCGCGGAGAAGACGAAGTCGGCCCCGGTCAGGGCGACGTCGAGATCGGTGGTCGTCACGACCCGCGGCGGCTCGACCTCCCGCGGTGACTGCGCGGCCATCTGCGTGAGCACGTGGGAGATCGCCGCGAGCCGCCCGGGATCGACGTCGTGCAGGGCGATCTCGTCGACCCGCCGGTCGTGGACATCGGACAGGAGCGCGCCGTAGACGAGGGGAACACGAAACCCGCCGCCGCCGAGGAGTGCCAGCTTCATACCGATCATGCTCCCCTACTCTCCTTCTGCGCCGGTAAGGGGCAGGATGGGGTCGCCACCGTTGTCGGCCAGGCCGGCAGGAAAGGACCCACCATGAACCTCAGCCGCCGAGCCGTAGCCGCCACCGGCATCACCGCCGTCCTCGCCCTCGCCGCCTGCGCACCCGGCACCCAGCCGTCGGCGCCGCAGCAGACCCCCGCCGCGTCCACCTCGGTGAACACCGATCCGGCCTCGATGGGGGATGTCACCCTCACCGTCTGGGACCAGGAGGTCCGCGGCGGGCAGGACGCCCAGCTCAAGGCCCTCAACGCAGCCTTCATGCAGAAGTACCCCAACATCAAGATCGAGCGGAACTCGCGCTCGTTCGACGACCTCGTCAAGACCCTGCGTCTGGCGTTGAGCGGCGACGACGCCCCGGACGTCGTCCAGGCCAACAACACCCGCGCCCAGATGGGCGAGTTCGTCAAGGCCGGGCAGCTCATCTCGCTCGACCCGTGGATGCAGGCCTACGGCTGGGACAAGCGCTACCCGGAGTCGGTGCGCTCGGTCGTGTCCTACTCCCCCGACGGCAAGACCTTCGGCCAGGGCAGCGTCTACGGCATGCCGCAGGTCGGTGAGGTCGTCGGCGTGTTCGCCAACACCAAGAAGATGAACGAGCTGGGCATCTCCCAGCCCAAGACGTGGGCCGAGTTCGAGGCCGCGCTCGCCAAGGCCAAGTCCGGCGGTGAGACCCCGCTCGTGCTGGGCAACCTCGACAAGTGGCCGGCGGCGCACGTGTTCGGCGTGATCCAGGGTCAGTACGTGCAGCCCGACCAGATCCGCGCCCTCGGCTTCGGCAACGCCGGCGCCAGTTGGAACACCCCGAGAACACCCAGGCGGCGACCAAACTCGTCGAGTGGGTCGACGCCGGGTACTTCTCCAAGGGCGTCAACGGCACCGGGTACGACCCCGCGTGGCAGTCGTTCACCAAGGGTGAGGGCCTCTTCCTCATCGCGGGCACGTGGCTGCAGGCGGACCTGTCGGCCGCGATGGGCAAGGACGTCAGTTTCTTCCTCCCGCCGCCCGCGCAGGAGGGCGGCGCCGTGCACACCACGGGCGCCTCGGGTCAGCCCTTCGCCATCACGAACAAGGCCGACAACCCCGACGCGGCAGCGGCGTACATCGACTTCATCACCAACTCCGACGCCATGAAGGTCATCGCCGAGAACGAGGGCCTGCCCGTCGTGGAGGCCGCCGACCAGAAGGCCCCGAACGAGTTGGGTCAGCAGATCTTCACGGCCTTCGACCAGGTGTCGACCGCCAACGGCCTGCTGCCCTACCTCGACTGGGCGACGCCGACGATGGGCGACACCCTCGGCGCCGGGCTGCAGGACCTCATCGCCAAGCAGCGCACTCCCGAGCAGGTGCTTCAGGAGTTGGAGCAGGACTACAGCGACTTCACCTCCAAGGGCTGACATGAGCACATCGGCCACGGTGGGTGCCGCCGCCCGCCCGGTCCGGTCTCGCACCGCGACCGGGCGGGGGCGGCGTTCGTCGGCGCCCGGCGAACCCCGCCTGATCGCCTACCTCTACCTGTTGCCGGCGTTCCTCGTGTACGCCGCCTTCCTGCTCTTCCCCCTCGCCCGCGCCGTCAACCTGTCGTTCTTCGACTGGGACGGGCTGACGGCGGGCACCTGGGTCGGATTCGCCAACTACGTCGAGGTGTTCACCGACGTCCGGTTGCGGGGAGCCTTCGTCCACGCCTTCGTGCTGATGTTCTTCTTCGCGGTCCTGCCGCTGATCGTCGGCCTCCTGCTGGCCGCGATCCTGCACCGGGCGCGCGTGCGGGGACTGTCCTTCTTCCGCACCGTGGTCTTCCTGCCGCAGGTGGTCGCGATGGTGGTCGTGGGTGTGGCGTGGCGCCGCATCTACGCCGTCGACGGCCCCCTCAACGGCGCCCTCGGAGCCATCGGACTCGGGGGTGATCGGGCGTGGCTCGGCGACTACTCCCTGGCCCTACCCGCCGTCGGCCTCGTGGGCACGTGGTTCGAGACGGGCCTGGTCACCGTGCTGTTGTTGGCCGGGATGGGCCGGATCCCGTTGGAGCTGTACGAGGCCGCGCGCCTCGACGGCGCCGGGCCGATCCGCGAGTTCTTCGCCGTCACGCTGCCCTCGGTGCGGGGAGATCGCCGTGGCGCTCACGCTCACCGTCATCGCCGCCCTCAAGACCTTCGACCTCATCTACATCATGACCAAGGGCGGGCCTGGCCGGCAGACGTCGGTGCCGTCCTACGAGGTGTACTACCAGGCGTTCGAGATCGGACGGGTCGGCGCGGCCTCGGCACTCGGGGTGTGCCTGGCCGCGGTGATCTTCCTCATCTCCTTCGTCATCAACCGCATCGGCGACCGCGAGGACGGCCCACGATGAGGATCTCCGCCGCCGAACGGCTGGCCAACTACGTCATCCTCATCGCGTTCGCGATCTTCGCGATCTACCCGCTGCTCACGGTGCTCATCGCCTCCCTCTCCCCGAGCGCGGCGCACCCGGTGGTCTGGGCAACTTCGCCCTCGCCTGGCAGGTGGGCCGGTTCGGCGACTACCTCCTCAACAGCCTGGCCGTCTCGGTGTTCGTCGTGGTCGTGGCGACGACGCTGTCGGTGCTCGCGGGCTACGCGTTCGGATCCATGCGCTTTCCCGGCTCCGGGGTCTTGTTCTACGTGTTCCTGCTCGGCATCATGCTGCCGACCGAGGTCATCGTCGTCCCGTTGTTCTTCGACCTGCAGAGCCTCGGGCTCACCGACACGTTCTGGGCTGTGGCATTGCCGCAGGTCGCGCAGTCGGTGGCGTTCGGCACGTACTGGTTGCGCGCATACTTCCGCACGAGCAGTAGGGCGCTCGTCGAGGCGGCGCGCCTGGACGGGGCCGGACACGTGCGGGTGTTGTGGTCGGTGCTCCTGCCCCTGGCCCGCCCGGCGGTCTTCACGCTGATCGTGCTGCAGTTCATGTGGACCTGGAACGAGTTCCTCATCCCGCTGGTCATGTTGCCGAGCAACGCCGAACTGCGCACCGCTCCGCTCGGCCTCGGGTTCTTCCAGGGCCAATACACCCAGGGCTTCGCGCTGCTCGCCGCCGGAGCCGTCATCGTGGCGCTACCGGTGGTCATCGTCTACCTGTTCTTGCAACGGCACTTCATCGCGGGGATGCTCGAGGGGGCCGTCCGCGAGTGATCTCTGAAGGAGGTCCGGTGAATCCACGCTTCGATCCGTTGGCCGACAGCCGCGACGACGGGCCGCCGTTCGACGTGTACCTGCAGGGCACCGTGTTCCTCGACATCATCTTCTCCGGGCTGGAGTCGATGCCCGAGGCAGGCCAGGAGGTGTGGGCCGACGGCATGGGCTCCTGCCCCGGCGGCATCGCCAACCTCGCGGTCGCGACGGCCCGCCTGGGCCTGCGGACCTCACTCGGTGCCGCGTTCGGCGACGACGACTACGGCGAGTTCTGCTGGCGCACGCTCGCGGACCAGGAAGAGATCGACCTGTCGACCTCCAAGCGGTACGACGGGTGGCATTCGCCGGTGACGGTGTCCATGGCCTGCGGCGGGGACCGCAACATGGTCACGCACGGCCACGACGCCCCCGAGTCGGCGAGCGTCATGATCGGGCGCCCGCCTCGGTCGCGTGCGGTGCTGCTCGACCTGTCGTGCTCGGATGCGATGGGCACCGACGACGCTCCGGGATGGGGCCGGCTCGCCCACGAGGACGGGGCGCTGCTGTTCGCCGACATCGGCCACGACGCGACCGGGCGATGGGACCCGGAGATGCTCCAGCCGCTGTCGATCTGCCACGCCTTCATGCCGAACGCCGGTGAGGCGATGGCATACACGCGCACCCGAACCCCGCAGGAGGCCGTGTACGCGCTGGCGGACCGGGTGCCGCTGGCCGTCGTGACGAACGGCGCCGACGGGGCCCTCGCCTACGACAGCACGACCGGTGAGGAGGCGAGCGTCCCCGCACTGATGGTGCCCGCGATCGATGCGACGGGCGCCGGCGACGTGTTCGGCGCCGCCATGACGCTGGGGACGCTCGCGGGCTGGCCGCTGCGGCAGCGGTTGGCCTTCGCGGCGCTGTGCTCGGCGCTCGCGGTGCAGGAGTTCGGCGGCTCGCTGGCTGCGCCGGGGTGGGGCGACATCGCGGACTGGTGGCACCGCCTGCGCGACTGCGGCTCCTCCAACGCCTACCACCGCGCCGTCCGCCGGCGGTACTCCTTCCTGGAGGACGTCGTTCCCGACCTGCCCGGAGGCGGAGTCCGCCGCGCGGCCGCGACCATCGCTCGGTGGTCCGACGCTTAGGCCAACCTCACTTTCGCCGAAACCGCCGGTTATTGCCGGCGGTTTCGGCGTTCGGGGTGAAGTTACCCAAACACCCTCCGCGACCTCGGGCCCGGTGACATGATGAAAAGGCGAGGCGACACCACCTGATTGCCCGCCATTCCGTCATCGGCGCAGCCGCATACGCAGGAGCCCACCCATGGCAACCACAGAACGCACCCTTGCCGAACCGTATCGCATCAAGACGGTCGAGCCCATCACGATGACCACGCGTGAAGAACGCGAAAAGGCGATCCGCGAGGCCGGGTACAACACTTTCCTTCTGCCGAGCAAGCTCTGCTATATCGACCTGCTGACCGACTCGGGCACTTCTGCCATGAGCGACAACCAGTGGGCGCACATGATGATGGGCGACGAGGCCTATGCGGGCGCGAAGTCCTTCGACCTCCTCAAGGAGGCGGTCGAGGAGGTCTACGGCTTCCCGTACGTCGTCCCCACCCACCAGGGGCGCGGCGCCGAGCACCTGATCAGCCAGATCCTCATCCGTCCGGGCACGCACGTGCCGGGCAACATGTACTTCACCACCACGCGGTTCCACCAGGAACAGGCGGGCGCGACATTCCACGACGTCATCATCGACGAGGCGCACGATCCGCAATTCGAACACCCCTTCAAGGGGAATGTCGACCTCGCGAAGTTCCAGAAACTCATCGATGATGTCGGCGCCGAGAACATCGCCTACATCAACGTGGCACTCACGGTGAATCTCGCAGGCGGGCAACCGGTCTCGATGGAGAACATCCGGGCCGTCCGAAAGATGTGTGACGACAACGGCATCATCATGTGGTCCGACGCCACCCGTCTGGCCGAGAACGCCTTCTTCATCCAGGAACGCGAAGAGGGATACGCCGACACGTCCTGCGCCGAGATCGTCAAGGAGCAATTGTCCTATTTCGACGGACTCACCATGTCGGGCAAGAAGGACTGCCTCGTCAACATCGGTGGATTCCTCGCGATGCGCGACGAGGACATCCTCGTCAAGGCCCGCGAGCTCGTCGTCGTCTACGAAGGGATGCCGAGCTACGGCGGCCTGGCGGGCCGCGACCTCGAGGCCATGGCCGTGGGTCTGCGCGAGGCCACCGACGACGCCTACCTGGCGCACCGCGTCGGACAGGTGCGTTTCCTCGGTGAACTCCTCCGCGAGGCGGGCGTGCCCATCGTCGAGCCGATCGGTGGCCACGCGGTCTTCCTCGACGCGGCCGAGTTCCTGCCGCACATCCCCCAGGACCAGTACCCCGCGCAGGCGCTGGCGGCCGAGCTGTTCGTCGAGTCCGGCGTCCGCTCGATGGAGCGCGGCAACGTCTCCGCAGGCCGCGACGCCGACGGCAACAACCGCAACCCCGCCCTGGAGTTGGTGCGCCTCACTATCCCGCGCCGCGTCTACACCGACCGGCACATGGAGATCGTGGCCCGGGCCGTCATCGACCTCTGCGCCAAGCGCGACCAGATCACGGGCCTGAAGTTCGTCTACGAGCCCCCGAGCCTGCGGTTCTTCACCAGCCGCTTCGAGCCCATCGCCTGAGACGCGACACAGCGCTCGGGCCGCCTCCGAGGGGAGGCGGCCCGAGCGCTGTTCTCGTCCGGGACCGGGGTCAGGGCGTGCCGTCGTCGACGACCTCGGCGTCGATGATGTCGTCATCGCCGCCACCTTCCGTGCCGGCACCCGCCGGAGCGGGACCCTGCATCGGCGCGTCGAGCTCGGTGAGCACGAGGTGGTCGGCCGCCAAGTCGACGTCGACCCCCACGCGGCGTCCGTCGCGGACCTCGCCCGCGAGCAGCGCCATCGCCAGCCGGTCGCCGATCTCGCGCTGGACCAGTCGGCGCAGCGGACGCGCACCATAGGCCGGGTCGTAGCCCGTCATCGCCAGCCACTCCTTGGCGCCGTCGGTGACCTCCAGCACGATCCGGCGGTCGGCCAGCCGGCGGTCGAGGGCCTCGACCTGCAGGTCGACGATCCGCGACAGCTCCTCGGTCGACAGCGGCTCGAAGATCACGGTCTCGTCGAGGCGGTTGAGGAACTCCGGCTTGAACGACGCCCGCACCGCGGCCATCACCGCGTCACGCTTGGCCTCCGACGTGAGGTTCTCGTCGATGAGGAACTGGCTCCCGAGGTTGCTCGTCATCACGAGGATGACGTTGCGGAAGTCCACCGTCCGCCCCTGGCCGTCGGTGAGACGGCCGTCGTCGAGCACCTGCAGGAGGATGTCGAAGGTCTCCGGGTGGGCCTTCTCGACCTCGTCCAGCAGCACGACCGAGTACGGGCGGCGCCGCACGGCCTCGGTGAGCTGACCGCCCTCGTCGTACCCCACGTACCCGGGGGTGCACCGATGAGGCGGGCCACCGCGTGCCGCTCGGAGTACTCCGACATGTCGATCCGCACCATCGCGCGCTCGTCGTCGAAGAGGAAGTCCGCGAGCGACTTGGCCAGCTCGGTCTTGCCGACACCCGTCGGTCCGAGGAACAGGAAGCTGCCCGTCGGACGATCCGGGTCGGCGATGCCCGCACGGCTGCGACGCACCGCATCCGACACCGCACGCACCGCCTCGGCCTGACCGATGAGGCGCTTGCCGAGCCAGTCCTCCATGTGGAGCAGCTTCTCGGTCTCGCCCTCGAGCAGACGGCCGGCGGGGATGCCGGTCCAGCTCGAGATGACATCGGCGATGTCGTCGGGACCCACCTGCTCCTTGACCATCGGGTCGGGGTTCTCGGCCGCGAGATCGGCTGCGGCACTGGCCGCCTCGATCTCCTTCTCGAGCTGCGGGATCTCGCCGTAGAGCAGCTTGGACGCCTCGGCGAAGTCGCCCTCGCGCTGCAGACGCTCGGAGGTGATGCGCAGCTCGTCGAGGCGCGCCTTGAGGTCACCGACGCGGTTGAGCCCGGCCTTCTCGGCCTCCCACCGTGCGGTGAGACCGGCGAGCTCCTCCTGACGGTCGGCCAGGTCGGCGCGCAGCTTCTCCAGCCGCGCGATCGAGGCCTCGTCGGTCTCGCGCGAGAGGTGCAGCTCCTCCATCTTGAGCCGGTCGACGGCGCGCCGGAGCACGTCGATCTCGACCGGCGAGGAGTCGATCTCCATGCGCAGCCGCGAGGCCGCCTCGTCGACGAGGTCGATGGCCTTGTCGGGCAACTGACGCGCCTGGATGTACCGATCCGACAGCGTCGCCGCCGCCACGAGCGCCGAGTCGGCGATGGCCACCTTGTGGTGGGCCTCGTACCGCTCCTTGAGCCCGCGCAGGATCGCGATGGTGTCCTCGACGCTGGGCTCGCCCACGAACACCTGCTGGAAGCGGCGCTCCAGCGCGGCGTCCTTCTCGATGTGCTTGCGGTACTCGTCCAGGGTCGTCGCCCCGACGAGGCGCAGCTCACCACGGGCCAGCAGCGGCTTGAGCATGTTGCCGGCGTCCATGGCGCCCTCACCCGTGGCTCCCGCACCGACCATGGTGTGGAGCTCGTCGATGAACGTGACGACCTTGCCCTCGGCCTCGCGGATCTCGGTGAGGACGGCCTTGAGCCGCTCCTCGAACTCGCCGCGGTACTTGGCACCGGCGACCATCGCCGACAGGTCGAGCGCGATGAGGCGCTTGTCCCGCAGGGACTCGGGGACGTCGCCCGCGACGATCCGCTGGGCCAGGCCCTCGACGACGGCGGTCTTGCCGACGCCGGGCTCGCCGATGAGGACGGGGTTGTTCTTGGTGCGACGCGAGAGCACCTGCACGACGCGGCGGATCTCCGAGTCGCGACCGATGACGGGGTCGAGCTTGCCCTCGCGCGCGGCGAGGGTGAGGTCGGTGCCGTACTTGGCCAGCGCGTTGAACTGGTCCTCGGGGTTCTCGGTGGTCACCTTGCCGCCCCCGCGCATCTGCGGGATGAGCCGGTCGATCGCCTCGGCGTCGAGCCCGAACTCGCCCGTGCGGGCGATGGCGAGCAACAGGTGGTCGGTGGAGACGTAGGTGTCACCCATCGCCTCCATGACCTGGCGGGCCTGCTCGAGCACGGTCTGCGCGCCGCGAGAGAGGTTGGGCGAGCTGACCGAGGACCCTGTGGCGCTGGGCAACTGGGCCAGCTTGGCGTCGGCGGCACGCATCGCGGCCAGGCGGGAGGACCCGGAGGCGTCGAGCAGCGGGCCGGTCGTCGTGTCAGTCTGCTCGACCAGGGCCTTGAGCAGGTGGGCCGTCTCGACGTGCGGGTGCCCCGCAGCTGCTGCGGTGCGGACGGCGGTGGAGAAGGCCTCCTGGGCCTTGGTCGTGAGCTGAAGGGACACTGGCAACCCTCCTCGGGGGTGTCGCGGACATGGTTTCTGTGGCCGGTAGCCGGCATTCACCGGGTACAACTGCAACGAAGTTGAGTCTATTCCACTCAACCCTGTTCGAGGTATGCCGGGGCTTTTCGGAGGAGGTCTGACCGGACGAAGAACAACACGGACGACATCGACACGGCCATCGCCCTGGGCGCATCTCCCTGACCTGCATCGATGCAATCATGCCGTCGCTCGATGTTGTCCGTGTCGTTCTTCACCTCCGCACCCCCGTGGGATGGCCGCGGTGACGAAGGCCCGGACACCCCGCGCCGGATCACGTGCCGATGTCGTCGACCCCCGCGCCGCGGATCGAGGCGTCGAGCACCTGCACGGTGTGCGCCGACCGCATGGCGACGCCCCGACGTTCCAGACCGGAGGCGATCTGCAGCAGGCATCCGGGGTTGGCGGTGACGAGCAGCTCCGCGCCGGCGGCGGCGACGTGGCCGGCCTTGCGGTCGCCGAGCTGCGCGGCAGGCTCGGGGTTGATGACGTTGTAGACGCCGGCCGAGCCGCAGCACAGGTCGCCCTCGACGATCTCGCGCAGCTCCACACCCGGGATCGCGCGCAGTAGGGCCCGCGGTTGCGCCCGCACCCCCTGTGCATGGGCCAGGTGGCAGGCATCGTGATAGGCGATCGTCACCGGCAGCGGGTGGTAGGTCGCCTGCGTCCCCACCTGCGCGAGGAACTCGCTGACGTCCACACTGCGCGCCGACAGTGCCGCGGCGCGCTCGGCGTACTCCGGGTCGTCGGCGAGCAGGTGCGCGTAGTCCTTGAGCGCCGAGCCGCACCCGGCCGCGTTGACGACGAAGTGGTCGATGCGCTCGCGCTCGAAGACGTCGATGAGGGAGCGCGCGAAGCGCAGCCCTCCTCCTCCCGGCCGACGTGCACCGACAGCGCCCCGCAGCAGCCCTGCTCCCGCGGCGCGACGACGTCGTAGCCCTCGGCCGTGAGCACCCGCACGGTGGCGGCGTTGACGCCGGGGAGGAACTCCCGCTGCACGCACCCCAGGAGCATCCCGACGCGGCCACGGCGCGGACCGACCGCGGGGGTGACGTGCGCGACGGGCTCCGCGGCGCCGAGCGGTGGGGCCAGCGCCTCCATGGCCGCGAGCTGCGGCGAGATCCGGTCCAGCACCTTCGAACGGCGCACGAGCCGGCCGAGGCCTGTGCGCTGGTAGAGCTTGAGCGGCGCCGTCACCGCCCGCAGCCGCCGGGGGTAGGGGAAGAGGGAGAAGATCGCCGAGCGCAGCGCCCGGTCCTGGGGCGAGCGGCGATGGTTGCGCTCCACCTGGGCGCGGGTGGCCTCGATGAGCTTGTCGTACTGCACCCCCGAGGGGCACGCGGTGACGCACGCCATGCAGCCGAGGCAGGCGTCGAAGTGGCCCACGACCGTGTCGGTCAACGGCCCGCCTTCGAGCGTCTGGGTCATGAGGTGGATGCGCCCGCGCGGGGAGTCCATCTCCTCCCCCACATGAGATACGTGGGGCACGTCGGCAGGCAGAAGCCGCAGTGCACGCAGTCGGAGAGGAGCTCGGCCGAGGGCGGGCGGTGCTCGTCGAATCCGCGCAGCGCCACCGGTGTCGACGCCGATGCCGGCGCCGTGGCCGGGGCCTGCGCCGGAGATTTCGGCGCGGTCGTGCCGCCCGGACTGCTCGAGGTGTGCGCGCGCCCGTCGGTCTCGTGTCCGGTGCTCATCAGATCCCTCCGACGAATCGGCCCGGCGCGAGGATCGCGTCGGGGTCGAACTGATCCTTGACCGCCCGCATGAGGGGCAACCCCGCCACGGGCCCCCACGGGTCGACGGCGTCGCGCCACGGCGCCGGGGCCCTGAGCACCACGAGCGTGCCCTCCAGGGCGGCCGTGGCCGCCCTGGCCATCTCGACGAAGCGGGCGAAGGACTCGGGCCCGGGGGCATCGAGGCCGACGTGGGCCACGCCGACGAGGGCCGAGCCGCGCAGGGCGCACCGGACGCCGGTGGCCTCGGCGGCCTCGCGCAGTGACTCGGCCAGGGCACCGGCCCGGCCGACCACGTGGGTGACCTTGAGCATCGCCTCACCGGGAGGTTCGGCACCCCACCAGAAGGGTGGACCGTCGTCGACGGCGATCCCGGCGTCGCTCACCTGCCCCGCCTCGACGAGCAGCTCACGCATCCGGTCGACGCGGCGGCCCATCCCGGCGAGCGTGCCGTCGAACTGCACGCTGATGCTGCTGCGTCCGTCGACCGGCACGTCGATCTCCACGGCGCTCGGCACGATCTGCTCCTGGGCGATCGCGTGCAGCACCCGGGTCAGCCCGCCGACATCGAGGGGGCGCCGATCCACCGGGTCGCCTCGGCGCGCGGGTGCAGGCGCAAGGCGAGCTCGGTGATGATGCCGAGCGTGCCGAACGCGCCGGTGAGCAGCTTGCCGAGGTCGTATCCCGCGACGTTCTTCACGACCTTGCCACCGGCTTTGGCGATCGTCCCGTCGGCGCGCACGAAGGTCACGCCGAGGACGAGGTCGCGCACGGAGCCGTGGGTCAGGCGCATCGGCCCGGTCGCCGCGGTCGCGACCGCGCCGCCGATCGTGCCACGGCGCGCGGGGTCGATGCCGAGCCTCTGCCCGTTCTCGGCGAGCAGGTCCTCGATCGTCTCGAGCCGGACGCCGGCGCCGACGCGCAGCACGAGATCGTCCGGGGCGTACTCGATGACCTCCGCGAGCCCGGTCGTCTCGATGACGAGGTCGAGCGCGCGCGGCGGGGCGGCCCAGTCCTGCTTCGTGCCGGCCCCGCGGGCGACGACGGCGAGTCCGTGCTCGTGGGCCACGCGCATCAGCGCCGCGACGCCGGCGGTGTCGCTCGGACGGGCCACCCAGCGCGGGGGCACCAAGCCCACGTGGTCGGCGGGGGTCGCGTCGCGGACGTCCGCGGCGGCTCGCAGAAGGCGACCGATCTCGTCGTCACGAAGGCGCGACGACGGGTCCCGATCCGGCCGGGTGTCGTGCGAGTGCTGGGTGGTCATCGCGTCAGAACACCTCCGCCACGCCCGCCTCGGCGAGCGGATGGGCGCCTCGGTGCCGACCGGGGCGTTCCCCGCACAGGCGCGGGGTGGGAAAGACCTTGCCGGGGTTGGAGAGGAGGTCCGGATCGAAGGCGCACCGGACCATCTGCATCGTGTCCAGGTCCTCGGCCGTGAACATGCGCGGCATGTACTTGGCCTTGTCCGACCCGACCCCGTGCTCACCGGTGATCGAGCCGCCGTGGCTGATGCACAGGTCGAGGATCGCCCCGGACACCTCCTCGGCGCGCTCGGCCTCGCCCTCGACGTCGCCGTCGAAGAGCACGAGCGGGTGCAGGTTGCCGTCTCCGGCGTGGAAGACGTTGGCGACACGGCACCCGCGCTCCCGGGCGAGGTCACCGATCGCGCGGAGCACCTCGGGCAGCTCGGTCCGCGGGATGACGCCGTCCTGCACGAGGTAGTCGGGGCTGATCCGCCCCACGGCGGCGAAGGCCGACTTGCGACCGCGCCAGATGAGCGCGCGCTCGGCCTCGTCGGCGGCGACCCGCAGCTCGAAGGCGCCGTGCTCGCGGCAGAACCTCTCGACCTGGGCGAACTGGGCCTCGACCTCCTCCTGCGGGCCGTCGAGCTCGACGATCAGCACCGCCCCGGCGCCTTCGGGGTAGTTGCAGTGCACCGCCTGCTCGGCGGCCTCGATCGCCAGGGTGTCCATCATCTCGATGGCCGCCGGGATGCACCCGGAGCCGATGATGGCGCTCGTCGCGGCGCCCGCACCGTCGGTGTCGGGAAAGCCCGCGAGCAGGCAGCGGACGGTGTGCGGCAACCGGGTCAGCTTCACGGTCGCGCGCGTCGCGACCCCGAGCGTCCCCTCGGAGCCGACGATCATCGACAGGAGGTCGTAGCCAGGCGGATCGGGTGCCTTGCCCCCGATGGTGCTCACCTGCCCGTCGGGGGTGACGAAGTCGACGCCGGTGACGTGGTTCGTGGTGAAGCCGTACTTCAGGCAGTGCGCGCCGCCGGAGTTCTCGGCGATGTTCCCCCCGATCGAGCAGACCTGCTGGCTGCTGGGATCGGGCGCGAAGTAGTAGCCCTCAGGGGTCGCGGCCTGGGTGAGCTGCAGGTTGATGACGCCGGGCTCGACGACGGCCCGCTGGGCGACGGGGTCGATCTCGAGGATCGCCCGCATCCGCGAGGTGACGATGAGGACCCCGTCGGCGTGCGGCAGGGCCCCACCCGACAGGCCGGTCCCGCTGCCGCGCGCGACGAACGGGATGCCGGCCGCGGCACAGGCCGCCACCGTCTCCCGGACGTCGTCCGCGCTCTCGGCGAGGACGACGAGCCCGGGCACGACCGCGTGATGCGCCAGGCCGTCGCACTCGTAGGTGCGGCGCTGCTGCGGATCGGTGAGGAGCTTCTCGGGGCCGATGCGTCCGGCGAGATCGCGCGCGAGCCCCGCGAGGGCGCCGGTGTCCGACGGCGCGAACGGGTCACTGCCACCGGGCGCCTGCCGCGGCGGGTCCGGGTCGTCAGGGCCGTCGTCGACGCCCGGAGGTCGGGCGCCCGGTGGGAACGGGGTGCCGGTCCGGTCAGCCCCCGGTTGCGGGTTCGCGCTCATCGCAAGCCACCTCCACCGAGCCGGCACGACACTGTGTCCGGCCTCGCTCGACTTCTTCGGAGCCTAGGCAACCGGCATCGGCGTGGCAACCATGCGTCACCCCCACCTCGCCGAGACCGCCGGCTATAGGCGGCGGTCTCGGCGACAGCACCGGCCGCCCCGCGTGAGGCGGGACGGCCGGCGCGTCGGACTCGGATGGCTGCGGATCAGCCCTTGCGGCCGCAGACGTTGTTGCCCAGGTTCTTCTTCTGGCCGCGGTCGACGACGACGTCGTGCATCGCGACGATCTTGCCTCGCGCGTTCGTGCAGGTCAGCGTCCACGACTCCTTGATCCCGGAGTACGTGGCCGGCTGCGGCGAGGCGAAGGTGACCTTGCCGGTCCAGTCGGCCGTGGCGCCGCCCTTGTAGTTGGTGACGCGCACGGTGTACTTGCCAGGCACCGGGTCGAGCATGACGGCCTTCTCCGGCTGGTTCGTCGTCCCGGCCGAGCCCGCGGGCTTGCCGTCCGGGCCGATGATCTCGACGTCCCAGTCGATGGCGGTGTCACCGGTGGCGCCCGCCCAGCCGACCTCGATGGTCACGCGCCCGTTGTCGGCCTTCGGCGGTGCCTCGACGGTGAAGGTCGTCTCCTCCGTCTTGCCCTCGGCGGGAACACCGTCGGGGTTGGTCAACGTGATCGCCTTCTGCGGCGGCGCCACGGCGTCGCGGCCGTACCGCCCGGCGACGACCGGACGCGTCGAGGGGTTGACCGACCAGGTGAAGCGGCCGTCCTTCTTGGGACGCAGGGTGCTGGTGAGGGTGTCCTCGTAGTAGCGGGGCGCGCCGACGATGCCGTCCGTGCCGATCACCGGCGACGTCGCCGAGACGAAGCGCTTACGGATCTGCAGCGTGTGGCCGGGCTTGGCCTTGCCCGTCAGCGTCGAGTGCCGCTCGGCGTTCATCGTCGACATCGACGCGCGGTAGAACGCCTCGCGGATGCCGCCCTTGCTCGCTCCCGGAGCCGGCTTGGCGCCGACGTATTCGGCCACCACCCCGTCGGCGAACGGCGGGTGGAAGCCCTCGGCACCGATCTCGAAGGTGAATCCGAGACCGCCGGTGTTCCAGTAGCTCCAGTCCTCGGTGCTGCCGGAGGTGTCGTACAGCTCGAAGGAACGCTGGTTGACGTACCCCATCGGATCGGCCATCTCGGCACCGAACGCCTTGTACAACGGCTCGTCCGGGGTGAGGCCGGTGTCCATGATGCTCGGCGGACGCAGCACGAGGTTGCTGTACGTGTGGTTGGAGATGAGGGTGACGACCTGACGGCCGGAGACGAGCTTGCGGATGTTGTCGGTCTCCGGCTCGCTGCCCGGCCCGTCGCCACGGTAGGTGTCGCTGCGCCAGTTGGCCGAGGCTCCCGGACCGCCCCAGAAGCCGGGGTAGTTGCGGTTGAGGTCGGTGCCGCGCAACCGGCCGGCGGGGTTGTCGCCGCAGGTGCCCGAGCGCATGTCGGCGGGGGTCTGGACGCTGATCGAGCAGTTCTTGCGGCGCATCTCGTAGTCCTGCGCCGAGAAGTCGCCCTTGGGAACGGCGTCGCGAGAGACGATGAAGCCGTCGACGTTGACGATGGGCACGAAGATCGTGCGGGTCTTCTTGACGATCTCGCGGGCCCGGGCATCACCCACGCGACTCGCCCGGTTGTCGAGCAGGTCGAAGGCGTACTCGAGGGTCGCCTCCGAGGACGGCCACTCACGGGCGTGGTGCGCACCGGCCATGAGGAACACCGGCTTGCCGTCGTCGATGGCGTCGACGTTCTCGGTGATCTCGATGCCGTGGACCTCTCGGCCGTCGACGGTCTTGTTGGGCAGGGTGAACATCCGCACGAGCTTGGGGTACTTCTCGGCCAGGAGCTTCATGTCCGCGACGTACTCGTCGTAGGTGCGGTAGGCGGTGCGGCCGCTGGGCAGCGGGGAGCGCACGGTGGCCTTGTCGTAGGCCCGGTCCTTGGCGGCGTTGGCCCGCTGCTGCGCGGCGAGGTTCGCGGTGCGGACGGTCCAGGTGTATCCCGCCGTCTTGAGACGGGCGGCGTCGGCCTTGCCGTGCAGGACGACGTCGAGACCACCGCCGGCACGCATGCGGCTGGTCGTGTCGAAGCCGAGGTCGACGAGCTTGGTCCTCGCTCCCTTGGTCGGCGCGTGGACGGTGACGAGGCTGGCGGCATCGGGAGCGGTCGCCCGCGCCGATGGGCGGGGGACGGCGTGGGCTCGGCGAGAGCCGGCGCGGCGACCACTGCGCCGCCGAGGGCGGTGGCCCCCATCGCGATCGACGCAGCGAACGAACGAGTCCACCGTCTGGTGGACCGTGTTGAGCGAGTTGGCATTTCGGCTCCTTTGGCGAATGACCGGAGCCTCGATGGTGACGCACGTCACCCTCCGGCGTGAGCCGGTTGGGTCACGTTCGGGTCACGAGTAGGCGAACGCTCGGAGTCGAATGGTCCGGCCCAGGTCACGCATCGATCACGGTGCCCTGGTGGCGTCGCACGCGCCAGTGTCCGTCGGCGAGCTCCCAGAGCGTGCAGCGTCGGGTCACGCGCGGCCCCTGATGCAGCACGTACGTGGCGGCCCACAGGGCTGGGGCCAGCTCCTCGACCTCGAAGTCCTCGACGATCCAGGTGTGGTCGTCGCCGTGGTCGCCCTCGGCGTAGCGGCGGGTGACCTCCGCGATGGTCTCCTCGCGGTCCATCTGCCGTCCCGAGGCCCCGATGTGCACCATGCCCGGTGCCACCATCTGCTCGAAGTGCGCTCGCGTGGCGTCACGAGGTTCGCGGTGGAACAGCGGCTCGCGCTCGCGCAGCGAGGTGGTGACCGACGCGGCACCCAGGGAGCGCGACTGTTCCCAGACCCGGGCGCGTGCGATGAGGTCGTCCCCGAGCGGACTCGGGTTGTGCGCCACCTCCCACCGGAACCCGTCCGGGTCGGTGAAGTAGCCGGAATACCCACCCCAGTCGCGCCGGACTCCGGGACTCACCTCCGCCCCCGCGCCGCGCGCCGAGTCGAGGACGTCGTCGACCTCCTCGGGCGAGGACACGTTGTGGGCCAAAGTCAGGGGCGCAAGACCCCGGGTCGGCTCCGCGCCGATCTCCTCGACGAATCCCGCACGGCTCCACAGGGAGAGGACCAATCCCGGCCCGAGCCGGATGAACAGCACCTCACCGGGCGCCTCGAACTCGACCTCCCACCCGAGACCGCCGATGTAGAACTCCGCCGAGCGTGCGACGTCGTCCACGGCGAGGGTGACGAAGGTGAGTCGTTGCTCCATGCCGTCAGCGCGGGTCGCGCGGGGGGTCCACCGGCGGGATGCGGTCCTGGTTGCCGATGCGCTCGCCGGTGGCCGGGCCGCGGCCGTCGTCGTGGCGGACGTCCTCGTGACGCACACCGCTGCGCTCGTCGTAGCGCTCGGTGCGGGGGCCGCGCTGCGGTCCTCTGCACGCACGGCACCTCCGGTCGCGCCGCGGTCGTCACGGTGGTCGTCGCGGCGGCCCGTGCGGGCGGAGTCCTCGCCCAGACGGCTGCGGGTCTCGGCCAGTTCCTTCTCCTGACGCTTCTGCGTCTTGCGCAGTTCGCGGCGCTCGCGGCTCTCGCGCATCTTGCGGCGGCTGGCGGCGATCATGACCCAGACGCCGAGCAGGATGAGCAGGGCGGCGCCGACGCCGAGGAGCACGAGCGTGAGCGGCGCGATGACGATCGTGTTGCCGAAGACGTCGATGCCCATGCCGCCGCCCGGCGACTGCGTCCCCGCCGTCGCCACCCAGAAGGCGAACGCGCCGGCGCCCACGCCCAGCAGCAGGAGGATGAGTCCGAAGACGACCATCGGAGGTCCTTTCGTCGTGAATCTCGGACGCACCGGAACGGCGTCCTCCCCGAGGCTACCCATCGCCGTCCTCCCGCGCCCTCCGCCACGCGTCCGAATCGCCCCGCCCGATCAGCGGCTCCGAATCACCTACGTTGGCCGTGTTCCTCGTCCGCAGGACGCACCGAGAGAGGCAGGACGCCGATGAGCACGCTGATCGAGGCCATCGAGGGCGACATCACGACCCAGAGGGTCGAGGCGATCGTCAACGCGGCGAACAGCTCGCTGACCGGGGGCGGCGGCGTCGACGGCGCCATCCACGCGGCGGCGGGCCCGAGGCTCCTGGAGGCGTGTCGGGCGCTTCGCGCCGAATCCCTGCCGGACGGCCTTCCCGCCGGTGAGGCCGTCGCCACCGACGCCTTCGACCTGCCGGCCAGGTGGGTGATCCACACCGTCGGCCCCGACCGCCGCGCCGGTCAGACCGATCCCGACCTGCTCGCGTCGTGCTTCACCCGCAGCCTGGACGTGGCGCGTGACCTCGGCGCGAAGAGCATCGCCCTCCCCGCCGTCGGCGCCGGCGTGTTCGGCTGGGACGCAGCCGAGGCCGCCCGCCTCGCGGTCGACGCGGTGCGCGCCCACCCCGGCGTCGAGGAGGGCGAGTTCGACGTCGTGCGGTTCGTCCTGTTCGGCGAGAAGACCCTGCGGGCGTTCGTCGATGCGCTCCGCAGGTGACCGCCCGGCAACTTCTGGCAACACGTTGCCGGGCAGTCAAGCGGTCCGCGAGCATTCGAGACACTCCACACCGTCGTCGAGAGGACACGCCATGCGTGTACGGCCCCTGATCACGAGCGCGGCCTGCGCAGCGGCGATCGCCTCCCTCGCGGCCTGCGGCACGTCGGCCGCGCCCGCCATCGGCGGCGAGGCCCCCGTCATCCTCCGGCTCGCGCTCAACCAGACCGAGAAGCACCCCTCCTACGTCGCGCTGACCGGCTTCGGCATCCGCCTCCAGCAGGCGACCGGAGGCCGGTACCGACTCGACGTCTTCCCCAACGAGGTCCTCGGCGCCCAGCAGGAGGTCCTCGGCCTGACGAGCGACGGCATCATCGACCTCGCCGTCATCTCGGGCACCCAGCTCGAGAACATCAACCCCGACTTCCGGGTGTTCAACCTGCCGCGGGTGTTCGACTCGGTCGAGCACCAGATGAAGGTCATCAACGACCCGGCCGTGGTGGGCGACCTCTACCGATCGCTGGAGGGCGACCAGCACCTCACCGTGCTCGGCGGTTTCACCCAGGGCGAGCGCAACCTCTACACGAAGAAGCCGATCAACACCCCCGCCGACCTGGCCGGGCAGAAGATCCGCGTGCAGGAGAGCCCCGTCATGCTGCGGATGATCACGACGATGGGCGGCTCCCCCACCCCGATGTCCTACGGCGAGGTGTACACGGCCATGCAGTCGGGAGTCCTCGACGGCGCGGAGAACAACGAGGTCTCCTACTTCACGCAGAAGCACTACGAGGTCGCGCCGCACTACACCTACACCAAGCACCTCGTCGGACTCGACTACCTCGTCGCCAACAGCGAGACGCTGCAGAAGATGTCGCCCGAGGACCGCGCGACCTTCGACCGCGAGTGGACCAAGACGTACGAGGAGTTCGTCACCCTCTGGGACAAGGCCACCAAGGACGCCATCGAGGGCGCCACCGCCGAGGGAGCCCAGTTCCACCAGATCGACACCGCCCCGTTCGACGAGCGGCTCGAACCCCTGGCGAGGTCGTTCCTCGCCAACCCCACCCAGCAGCAGTTGTACGACCGGACCCGACAGGCGGCGACCCGATGAACGCGCTCCGCAGGATGCTCGACCGTCTCCTCGCCGGCACGTGCGTCGTCCTCTTCTCCGTGCTCGTGCTCGTCGTGGTGTGGCAGGTGATCACCCGACAGGTGCTCCAGTCGCCCGCGGCGTGGACCGACGAGGTGTCGCGGTACCTGTTCGTGTGGGTGGGGCTCTTCGCGACGGCACTCGTCTTCTCCGAGCGTGGCCACCTGGCCGTCGACATCGTCGCCCGGATGCTGCCGACCGCGGGCCGACGCGTGCTGGGAGCACTCGTCCAGGTCGCCGTCATCGCCTTCGCCCTGCTCCTGCTCGTCTACGGGGGCATCCGCGCCGCCGGTGGCGCCTGGGACCAGCAGCTCCAGTCGCTGCCGTTCACCCTCGGGCAGATGTACATCGTCCTGCCGATCACGGGAGTCCTCATCGCCTTCTACGCGATCGGCGACCTCCTCTCCATCCTCAGCGGGGCCGTCGATCCCTTCCCGGAGGAGACCGACCCGGCCGTCGAGGTCCATCTCGATCCCGACGAGCAGGCCGCGACGGGCGCGGGCGCCACCGCGGCCCCGCGCACGACCACCGACGAGAACAGGAACTGACGCCGTGGACCCGATCATGCTCGCCGCGATCGTCCTGGTCGTCGGCATCGCCCTGTGCATCCTGTGCGCCGTCCCCATCGCCGTCGGCATCGGCCTGTCGTCCTTCGCCGCCGCGTTCGTGCTCCTCGACGTCGAGAAGGCCGCGCTGGTCAGCGCCCAGAAGATGTTCACGGGCATCAACAGCTTCACGCTGCTGGCGATCCCGTTCTTCGTCCTCGCCGGCGTGCTCATGAACAACGGAGGCATCGCCGCGCGGCTCATCGACGCGGCCAAGGTCCTCGTCGGGCGCATGCCGAACTCCTTGGCGCAGACGAACGTCGTCGCCAACGGCATGTTCGGCGCGGTCTCCGGAGCGGCCGTCGCCGCCGCGGCCGCGGTCGGCACCGTCATGACGCCCCGCATGCGCGAGGAGAAGTACGACCGCTCGTTCGCCGCGGCGGTCAACGTCGCCTCGGCACCCTCGGGCATGCTCATCCCGCCGAGCAACACCTTCATCGTGTATTCGCTGGTCAGCAGCACCTCGATCGCGGCCCTGTTCATGGCCGGTGTCGGCCCCGGCCTGGTGTGGGTGGCGGCCTGCATGATCGTCGTCGCCGTGCTGGGTCGGAAGTTCAGCGGCGGACGCGACGCCGCCCGCCCGACCGCGGCTCAGGCGGCCGTGACGTTGTGGCGTGCGGTGCCGTCGCTGCTGATGATCGTCATCGTCGTCGGCGGCATCCTCGGGGGTTCTTCACGGCGACCGAGTCCTCGGCCATCGCGGTGGTGTACTGCCTCGTCCTCGGATTCGTCTACCGCGCACTCAAGGTGAGTGATCTGCCGCGCATCCTGCTCGACGCGGCGCGCACGACGGCGATCGTCATGATCCTCGTCGCGGTCTCCACGGCGCTGTCGTTCGTCATGTCGTTCTCGCACATCCCCGGCATGGTCTCCGACGCCATGCTCGGCCTCTCCTCGAACCCGACGGTGATCCTGCTGGTGATGATGGCGATCCTGCTGGTGGTGGGCTGCTTCATGGACCCGACCCCGGCCATCCTCATCTTCACCCCGATCTTCCTGCCGGTCGTCGAGACCTTCGGGGTCGACCCGCTGCACTTCGGCACGATGATCGTCTACAACCTGTGCGTCGGGGTGATCACGCCGCCGGTCGGCAACGTCCTGTTCGTCGGCGCCCGCGTCGCGGGACTGCGGATCGAACCCGTCGTCGCCAAGCTGGCCTGGTTCCTCCTGGCCATCGTCATCGGCCTCTTCGTCGTCGTCTTCGTGCCGCAGATCTCGCTGTGGCTGCCCACGGCGTTGGGACTCGCCGGCGACTGACCCTCCCGCACACGACGACTCCGGTCCAGACGACAGCACGGACGGCCACCCGTCCGTGCTGTCGCCGTTTCACCACGGACGCACACCCGAGACGACCCCGATGTATACGACACGGGCACCAGGGCACCTGACGTGCGCCGATTCCGTTGCGACACTTGGCTCATGGAACCTCGGGGACGGGACCGGGCGGCGCACCCGTGCCCGGCGTCGGCACAGCTGGCCGCGCACGTCGGCCGCGTCCAGGCGTGTGTGATCGGCGCGGGCCGCCTCGGCGTCGTCCTCGGTGAGCCCGTGGCCACCACACTGCTGCTCGACCTCGCGCGGCGCGCGCTCGGTCACGAGCGCGTGCTCCTGGTCGTCGGTCCCGAGCGTCATGACCCGCACGTGGCGGCGATCTCCGGGGCCACGGGGGTCGAGATCGCCCGCGATGCCACGGAGTTCACCTCCGTCGCCTACGTCGACACCGCCGAGGGCGACCTCGACGTCGTCCGCACCGTGGGCGCCCACCGGGTGATCCGGCCGTTCGCGGAGGCCGGTTGGACCCACGCCGACGTGCTCGGGTGCGCCGACGCGCTCCTGCTCGACATCCCCACCAGGCCGGATGCCCAGGGCGCCGACACCGCCGCGACCGCCGCGACCGGGCCGGTGCGGCTGGCCGCGGCCGGTGAGGGTCTGCCGACCTGAGTCGAGCGGTCGGTCACTCCTGGCGGGAGAGGTCCTCGGCCAGGCGCAACACCTCGGCGTGCACCTCGTCGTCCTCGACCCGGAGGTGACGCAGCACCGCACCCACCGCCGAGGAGAGATCTCCCTCGACCGCGCGACGCAGCTCGTCGGCACCCGGGTCGTTCACGGGCGCCCCGAGTCCGCGCAGGTGCAGGGTCCACGCCGCGACGGCACGACACGCACCGGTCGCCGAGCCACCTTGGGCCCGTTCGGCCTCCAGCGCCGGGACGATGCGGATGGCGAGCTTCTGCGACCCGTCCGAGGCGATCTGCGCCAGCAGGTGGCGGATGCGCGGGTTCTCGTACCGCTCGATGAGCGCGCGACGGTAGGAGTCGATGTCCTCCTCCGGCAGATCGAGGTGCCGCGCCGCGAGGTCCCACCACTCCTCGACCCAGCCACGGACCACGGGGTCGCCGATCGCGTCGGCGACGGTCTCGTGACCGAGGATCGTGGCCGCGAAGGCCATGAGGGAGTGGGAGCCGTTGAGCAGCCACAACTTTCGGGTCTCGAACGGACGGACGTCGTCGACGATGCGCGCACCGGCGGCATCCCAGGCCGGACGTCCCGCGGCGAACTCACCGGCGAGGACCCACTCGACGAACGGCTCGGTGACGACGAGGGCGGGGTCGTCGACACCGGTCTGGTCGGCGGCGTCCCGCCGGTCCTCCTCCGTCGTGCGGGGGGTGATGCGGTCGACCATGGTGGTGACGAACGTGCAGGTGCGCTCGATCCACTCGAGGAGATCCGGATCGACCTCGCGGGCCAGGTCGGTGACGACCCGGCGCACCATCGGGCCGTTCTCGGGCACGTTGTCGCAGGGGACGAACGTCAGGCGCGCCTCCCCGACTCGGCTCTGCGAGCGAGGAGTCCGGCGACGAACCGGCCCACCGCCGTGCTCACCTCGGCCTCGGCGCCGTCCTCGCGCAACGCGTCGCGATCGGCGGCGACCCGTTCGTCGTCGAGGTCGAGCCCACCGGCGGAGTCACGCAGGTAGCCGGCCTCGGTGATCGTGCTCGTGACGATGGCCAGCTCGGGGCTGCGGAAGTAGCCGCGCCACGCCTCGAGGTCTCCGGCCGCATGGACCGCGCTCAGGGAGGAGACGACCTCGGTCCGATCGCCGTCGGCGGCGCGGGTCGCGAGCGTGTACAGCCCGTCCTGCGGCGCGAGGTCCTCGGCCACCTGGGGAGAGCGGCCGGTGAAGGCGGCGATCCCCCACTGCTGCGCGTCGGGGACGTGCTCGGTGTACCAGGCCTGGTGGGCGCGAAAGAAGTTGCCGGCACCGAGGTGGAGGATGCGGACCGGCGCGGCGGGGCGTCCGTCGGTGGCGCGGGACAGGCGGCGGGCGGAGGTGGTCACAGCGTGAAGACCTTTCGGGGGATGTCGACGACGAGTTCGTGGGCGATCCGGGCGGCCTCGTCCTCGGACAGGCGGTGCTCGACGACGAGGTCGGCCAGGTGGACGCAGTCGAGGCGGCGGGACATGTCGTGGCGCGCCGGGATGGAGCAGAAGGCCCGTGTGTCGTCGATGAAACCGGAGGTCTTGTGGAACCCGGCCGGCTCGGTGACGGCCTTGCGAAAGCGCCGGATGGCGTCGGGGGCGTCGATGAACCACCACGGCACACCGACGTACATGTTGCGGTAGAACCCCGCCAGCGGCCCGAGCTCGCGGCCGAAGATCGTCTCGTCCATGGTGAACACGACGAGGTTGAACGTGCCCGTGTTGCCGTAGCGGGTGAGCAGCGGTTGCAGGGCGCGGGTGGCCTCCACCGAGATCGGCACGTCGCCACCGACGTCCGCGCCGAAGTCGCGCAGCGTCGCCGGGTCGTGGTTGCGCGCGACCGCCGGGTGCAGGGTCATCGTCAGCCCGTCGTCGGCGGCCATGCGGGCCATCTCCGAGAGCATGTGCCGCTGGAGGGCCTCGCACTCCACCCGGCTCGCCGACCCCGCACGGGCCTCGCGGAAGATGCGCTCGGCCTCACCCTCGGGCAGCACGTCGGTGCGCAGGTCCTTGTGGCTGTGGTCGGTGGAGACGGCGCCGTTCTCCTTGAAGAACGCGCGCCGGTTCTCCATGGCCGCCACCCAGTCGGCGTAGGAGTCGATCGAGACTCCGCTGACGTCGGCGAGACGGTCGGTGCGCTCGTTCCAGTCCTTGCGGGCGGGCTCGAGGTAGGCGTCGGGCCGGAAGCAGGGAGCCATGCGGCGGGTGAACGACGGATCCTGCGCGAGCGCGATGTGGTGTTCGAGCGTGTCGCACGGGTCGTCGGTGGTGGCGATGAACTCGATGTCGAAGGACTCCATGAGGGCCCGCGGTCGGCTCGTCGGTCGCGAGATCCACTCGGAGACGGCGTCGTACAGCCGGTCGGCGTTCTCAGCGGTCGGTACCTCGTCGATGCCGAAGATGTCGACGAACTCGTTCTCCAGCCAGTAGCGCACCGGCGTCCCGGCGTAGAGATGCCAGTGCTCACACAGCGTCCGGAACGCGGCCCGGGACGCAGTCTCGTCCAGCTCGCCCTGGGCGACGCCGAGCCTCGCGAGGTCGACGCCGTGGGCGTGCATGATGCGGCCCACGTAATGGTCGGGCGTGATGAGCAGCGACGCCGGGTCGCGGAAGGGGATGTCCTTCGCGATCCACTCCGGCGGCACGTGGCCGTGCGGGGAGATGATCGGCAGGTCCTTGACCTGGTCGTACAGGCGGCTCGCGACACCCCGGGTCGTGGCCTCGGGCGGGAAGAGGCGGTCAGGGTGCAGGGTCAGCTCACTCATGCACGCCATCCTGGTGTGCGGCAGGCGAGCCCACAACGGGTTGCCATGTGTTTCTCCGGGCCTCCGGATCTCGAGCCGGACCTCGTCGCTGCCTGCCAGGGCGGGCCAACACCCGGCAACCCGTTGCGAATCGGCGGTCACTCGTGGCTGACTGGGCCGGTGACGACCAACAGCAGCATCGCGAGCATCGGCGGACCCCACCAGCACGTCGGCGCAGTCGAACTCGACGCGTTCGTCAAGGAGCACCTGGCGGACGTCGACGTCGACGGCAAGGACGTCGTCCTCGTCGTCCCCGACGGCACCCGGTCGTGCCCGCTGCCCCTGCTGGTCGGCACCCTGCACCGCCACCTGCACGAACGCGTCGCGTCGTTGACCGCCGTCATCGCGCTGGGCACCCACTCCTACATGGAGCCCGACGAGATCGACCGGCTCTTCGGCGTCCGCGGGACGCACGCCGACGGCAGCGCCCGGCCGGCCACCCTCGAGGAGGCCTACCCCGGCCTGCGGGTCGTCAACCACGAGTGGGCCGACCCCGAGATGCTCGTGCGCGTCGGGCACATCGGCGGCGAGCGCATCGCCGAGTTGTCCGAGGGGAGGCTCGCGGTCGGCGCCGACATCCTCATCAACCGGTACGTCGTGGAGTCCGACGTGGCGATCGTCGTCGGACCGGTCTTCCCGCACGAGGTCGTGGGCATCTCGGGAGGCAACAAGTACTTCATCCCCGGCGTCGCCTCGGCCGAGTTCATCGACATGACGCACTGGGTCGGCGCGCTCATCACGAGCAGCGAGATCATCGGGACGACCGGCATCACCCCCGTGCGCGCCATGATCGACGAGGGCGCCCGCCTCATCCCCACCCTGCGTCTGGCGCTGTGCTGCGTCGTCGAATCCGGCACGGGCGAGCTCGAGGCGGCGGCGTTCGGCACCCCCGAGGAGGCCTGGGCCGCCACCGCCGCGGTCGCCGCCGAGACCCACGTGACGTACGTCGAGGAGCCGTTCCGCACCGTCGTGGCCGTCATGCCCGAGCGGTACGAGGACATCTGGACCGCGGCCAAGGGCTTCTACAAGACCGAGCCGGCCGTGGCCGACGGCGGCGAGGTCATCATCTACGCCCCGCACATCACCGAGGTCAGCGAGACCCACCCCGAGATCTACGACATCGGCTACCACTGCCGCGACTACTTCGTGCAGCAGTGGGAGACGTTCGAACACATCCACTGGGGAGTCCTCGCCCACTCGACGCACATGCGGGGCCGCGGCACGTACGACCCCGACACCGGCGAGGAGAGCCTGCGGATCGGCGTGACCCTCGCGACGCAGATCCCCGAAGAGGTGTGCCGCCGGATCAACGTCGGCTACCTCGACCCGGCGAGCATCGACCTCGCGGCGCTGGAGGCCGATCCGCAGGTCACCGTCGTCCACAACGCCGGCGAGATCCTCTTCCGCGTGCGCGACCGATCCACCAGGTAGTCGGGCGCGGACGGGTGCGTCAGCGTCGCGAGCGACCACCACGAGGTCCGGTGGACTCACGCACCACCAGCTCGACGGGCAGGACGGTGGGCCGGCGGCGGGCGGTCGCGTTGCCCGAGGCGAGCGCGAGCACGTAGCGGACGGCGGTCTCACCGAGGGTGGCCAGCGGCGCTGCGACCGTGGTCAGCGCCGGGGAGATGAGGTCGGCGGCGAAGATGTTGTCGAATCCGACCACGCTCACCCGCCCCGGCACCAGATCCCCAGCTCGCGCAGCCCCGCGATCAGTCCCATGGCGATGAGGTCGTTGTAGGCGATGACCGCCCCGTCACCCCGCTCGGCCACGAGACGCGCCGCGCGCCGCCCTCCGCCGACGGTCGGCTCGAACGGACCCACCCGATGCTCGTGCAAGGCGAGTTCGGAGGCCGCCTCCCGCAGCGCGCGCCACCGGCTGCCGTCGGCCCAGGACGCCCTCGGGGCCGGCGACGTAGGTGATGTGGCGATGGCCGAGCTCGGCGAGGTGCTCGACGGCGCGCCGCACTCCACGCCCGGTGTCGGGGACGACGCTCGGCAGCCCGGACACGACCCGGTTGAGCACGACGACCGGCACCACCTTGGCCAGGGAGCGCAGATCGGTGTCGGACAGGCGCGAGCTGGCGACGACGAGGCCGTCGACCAGCGGCACGGCCCGCTGGATGATGCGGCGTTCGGCCTCGTCGTGCTCGGCGGCGTCGGTGAGCAGTACGACGTACCCCGCCTCGGCGGCGGCGCGCTCGGCGCCGCGGATGATCGGCGAGAAGAACGGATTGGTGACGTCGGTGACAGCGAGCGCGAGGGCGTCGGTGCGGACCGCCGCGCCGAGGGTCGTGTGCCGGACGGCCTCGCGGCGATACCCCAGGCTCTCGGCGACCTCGTGCACCCGCGCGGCCGTGGCCGAGGAGACCCTCCCGGGACGGGAGAACGCGCGTGACACGGTGGAAGGACTCACGCCCGCGGCCGCCGCGACGTCGTAGATGGTCGCGGCCCTGTCCTCGTCGACGGGCGGCATGCCTCGACCCTACTGGCGAGGCCGGCCTCCGACCGCTGCCGGTGCGACCGATCTGGAACATCTGTCACAGGACTCTTGACGGATGTTCGGTGGCCTCCTAGCGTCGACAGCGCGGATCGACCGTCCGCGCGAACATCGACCAGGAGGCCTTCGTGTCCGCCGCCAGCACGCCCCACATCCAGCCGAACGGTGCCCCGATCGCCGAGTCGATCCTGCTCCCGGGTGATCCTCTGCGCGCCAAGTTCATCGCTGACACCTACCTCGATGACGTCGTGTGCTTCAACGAGGTCAGGGGCATGCTGGGCTTCACCGGCACCTATCGCGGAGAGCAGGTCTCGGTGATGGGAACCGGCATGGGCGTGCCGTCGATCTCGATCTACTCCTATGAGCTCATCCACACGTTCGGGGTCAAGAACCTCGTGCGCGTCGGCTCGTGCGGCGCGATGCAGACGTCGGTCGATCTGTACGACGTGGTCATCGCGCAGGCCGCCTCGACCGATTCCAACTACCTCAGCCAGTTCGGGTGCCCCGGCACGTACGCCCCGATCGGGTCCTACCGGCTGCTGGAGCGGACCGTCGCCGCGGCGCGCGGGGCCGACCAGCGGTTCCACGTCGGCAACATCCTCTCCAGCGACATCTTCTACAACGCCGACGACACGGCCGTCGACCGGTGGGCGCGCATGGGCATCCTCGCGGTCGAGATGGAGTCCGCGGGCCTCTACGCCAACGCGGCCGCGGCGGGCGTCGACGCGCTGGGGATCTTCACGGTCAGCGACAACCTCATCGAGGGCACGCACACGACGCCCGAGGAACGGCAGACCGCCTTCACGGCCATGATGGAGATCGCCCTCACCGCGGTGACGAAGTGAGCACACCCACCCCCGCCGGCGGTGTCGAGGCCGGCCGCGGAGTCGACCCGAAGCGCGCCGTCCCCGTCATCCTCTTCCTGTTCGTCTTCTCCCTCATCATCGACAACGGCTTCAAGTTCGTCTCGAAGTCGATCGGCGACGACCTCGGCCTGTCGGCGTCGACGGTGAGCCTGCAGGCCACGCTCGCGGGCGTCATCATCGGCATCGGCGCGGTGGTGTACGCGACGCTGGCCGACACGTTCAGCATCCGCAAGCTGCTCATCGCCGCCGTGGCGATGATCTGTGTGGGATCGCTCGTCGGCTACGTCTTCCGCACCTCGTTCGAGGGCATCCTCGCCGGGCGCATCATCCAGACCTGCGGTTTGGCCGCGGCAGAGACGCTCTACGTCATCTACGTCACCAAGTACCTGCGGCGCGAGGACCAGAAGACCTACCTCGGCTTCAGCACCGCCGCGTTCCAGCTCTCCCTGCTCCTCGGCGCCGTGGCCAGCGGATTCATCGCCACCTACGTGCACTGGACGGTGTTCTTCCTCGTCCCGCTGCTCTGCGTGTTCGCCCTGCCGGGCGTGCTGCGCAAGGTGCCCCGCCACGAGGTCACCGCCGGGCATGTCGACGTGCTCGGCCTGTTCCTCATCGCGGTCTTCGCCACCTGCGTGATGCTCTTCCTGCAGAACTTCGTCTGGTGGTGGCTGCTGCCGGTGACGGCGGCGATGGTGGTCTTCGTGCTGCACATCCGGTACGGCAGGCGCGCGATCGTCGACCGGTCGTTCTTCGCCGAGCCCCGCTACCCGAGCATGCTCGCCGTCGTGTTCGTGCTGTACTCCGCGCAACTGGCGTACATGTTCATGTTCCCCTTCCTCATGGCCGACCTGTACGGCCTCGACGCCGGCGCCGCGTCGCTGCTGCTCGCCCCGGGCTATCTGTGCGCCGTGCTCGTCGGCATCCTGTCGGGCCGGATCGCGCGCTACCTCGACTCCAAGCGAGCGATCACCCTGGCGATCTGCATGATGATCCTCGCCCTGGCCGGCCCGGCCGTGTTGGTGGAGGCCGGCACGTGGGTGTTCGTCGTGTCGGTCACGCTGTTCGCCTCGGGCTTCGCCCTGATCTACGCGCCGCTGGTCTCGACGGCGATCCGCGACATCGCGCCGGAGAAGTCGGGTGTGGCTATCGGTTTCTACAACCTGACGATCAACATCGCCATCCCGCTCGGCATCGCCTACGTGGCCATGCTGATCGACCTCTCCCCGCGGTTCCTGTCCTGGTTGTCCCTGGCCGCGACCGAGCAAGGCGAGCAGTACGCGAACGTGCTGTGGATCATCGCCGTCATCACGACGCTGGGCCTGGTCGTATACCGCGTCTCGATCGCGGCCCTGGAGAGGCAGGACGCGCGCCTCGGCCGCACCGACGACCCTGCCGAGGTCACCCAGCGCCCGTCGAACACGTCCGTCTCCGACCACACGCGTCGCTGAGCGCCGGTCGCTGAGCGAGCGCATCGACGCCTCACCAGCCCACCTCCATCGGAGGGTGGTGCCCGGGACCGGAGTGGCGTCCGGTTTCGGGCGCCACCCTCCGGCTGCGGGTGAAGCTGCTGTGACACTGGGGCCCATGGATCGGATGCAACGCACGCCCCTGCCCTCGCCGCTGGAGGCACGCGAAGAGCACGTGGCCTCGATGCTCGGCGGCGTGCGGCGGCTGGGCGTGGCCTTCTCCGGCGGTGTGGACTCCTCGGTGCTGCTGGCCGTGGCCGTGCGGGCACTCGGGCCGGAGAACGTCGTGGCGATCCTCGGCGTCTCCCCCAGCCTCGCCGCCGACGAGCGGACCGCCGCGCACGGGGTCGCCGACTTCATCGGCTGCCCGGTCGTCGAGGTCCGCACGCACGAGGGCGATAACCCCGCCTACGTCGCCAACGGCCCGGATCGGTGCTTCCACTGCAAGGACGAGCTCTTCACCCGCATCGACGACGAGCTCGTGGCCGACCAGCGGCTGGACGCGGTGGCCTACGGCGAGAACGCCGACGACGCCCGCCGCCCCGACCGCCCGGGATCGCGCGCGGCGACCGAGCACCGCGTCCTGCGCCCCCTGGCCGAGGCCGGGTTGACCAAGGCCGACGTGCGTGAGCTGGCCCGGGCTCTGCGACTGCCGTGCGCCGACAAGCCCGCCGCCCCGTGCCTCGCCTCGCGCATCCCGCACCACGAGCCGGTCACCCCGACCAGACTCGCGCAGGTCGAGACGGCCGAGCGCGTGCTGCGCGAGTGCGGCTTCACCGACGGGCGGGTGCGCCACCACGGCGACGTGGCGCGCGTCGAGTTGCGCACCGAGGACCTGCCCAGCGCCGTCACCCCCGAGGTGTCGCAGCGGTTGACCGCGGGCATCCGGGCCGCCGGATTCCGTTTCGTGGCCCTCGATCTGGACGGCATCCAGTCCGGCGCGTTCACGTTGCCGCTCATCGAGGTCACCCGTGGGTGAGGAGTCCGAGTTCGATCTCGACACCGAACGATTCGCGCGCCGCGGCTACCCCGAGGCGGTGTTCTGCGAGGGAAAGACGGCGGAGCAGGTGCGCGCCATCGCGGCCCGGTTGCGCCAGGAGCCGGGTGTGGCCCTCTTCACCCGCGCGAACCCCGATCACGCCGCCGCCGTGCGCGCCGAAGTTCCCGAGGCCCACTACGACGAGCTCGCCGGCCTCCTGGCGTGGCCGCCCACGCCGCCGCCACCGACGGGTGGGCTGGTCGTCGTAGCTTGTGCCGGTACATCCGATCTGCCGGTGGCCCGTGAGGCGTGGTCGACCGTGCGCTACCTCGGACGCCCCGCCGAGCTGATCGCCGATATCGGCGTGGCGGGACTTCACCGGATCCTCGGACGGCTCGACCTGCTGCGCTCCGCCCGCGCGATCGTCGTCGTGGCCGGGATGGACGGCGCCCTGCCCGGCGTCGTCGCCGGTCTCGTGTCGGCGCCGGTCGTGGCGGTGCCGACCTCGGTGGGCTACGGCGCCGCCTTCGACGGACTCGCTCCCCTGCTGACCATGCTCAACGCCTGTGCCCCCGGTGTCGGCGTGGTCAACATCGACAACGGGTACGGCGGCGGGCACCTCGCGGCGCAGATCGCCGCACCGACCCCGGACTGAACCGGCTCACCCGGGCAGGGCGCCCCCGGGTTTCAGCCCCGCGTCGTGCGCTGCGGTCGCTGCCGCGGACAGAGCGTGGCGCACGGGGACCCCGGCCGTCGCCGCGAGCGACGCGACGTCCTCGAACTCCGGCGTCGCCGTGACGATCTCGCCTCCCGTATGACCGATCTTGACGGCCACCTCCCCGGTGGTCTCACCGAGCGTCACCGTCACGGCCCGCCAGGTGCGGGCGATCGCCGTCCGCTGCACCGGGTACTCCCGCACCCCGAGGGTGGTGGTCGAGCGGAAGAGCGTGTCGCGGACGGCGTCCAGCGCCGCCGGACCCACCAGTGCGGAGACGACGTGGGCCGGCCTCCCCTTCTTCATGACGACGGGTGTGAGCCACGCATCCAGGGCACCGGCGCCGAGCAGGGACTCGAGAACCGACGGCCAGACGCGCGGGTCGAGGTCGTCGACGTTGCTGTCGAGCACCGTGAGCACGTCGGACCGCTCGTCGGAGGCACCGGCCGAGACCGGTTGCCGGGAGGGCGAATCAGGGCGTGCCCCGACCTGCGCCTCGGCGTCGAGCAGCACGATCCGCACGACGTTGGCCCAGGGCAGGCCGTCCTTGGTCCCGGCACCGATGCCGACCTTCTCGACCCGTCCGCGCGGCATGACCGGGGCCGGCGTCGCGAGCGCGACCAGGAGCGCCGCACCCGTGGGGGTCGCGAGTTCTCCGACCGCGCCTCGCGCCTCCGGGGCGTTGCCCGACCCACCGGCATCGGGACCCTCGTGATCGTGAGGGGCATCCGGACTCCCCCACCCAGGCACCCGCGCGGGCACGCCGACGCCCTCGAGTCCACTGCCCTCCAGCAGGCGGAGCACGGCCGGGACCGGCACCGGCACCACCCCGTGGGCGCCGCGGACGAAGCCGTCGCCGAGCGCGATGGCGGTGGTCAGCACGGTGGAGACGTCGAGGTCGGCCAGCGCCGAGCACACGCCGACCACGTCGGCGATCGAGTCCCACGCGCCGACCTCGTGGAAGTGGACGTCCTCGGCATCGACACCGTGGACGTGCCCCTCCGCCCGGGCGAGAGCGGCGAACGTGGCGATCGCATCCGCCTGCACACGCTCGGGGAGGTCGGCCGCACGGATCATCGCGCGGATGTCGCGCCAGGACCGGTGGGGTTGGTCGGTGCGCACGGGGTCGATGTGGAGCTTGACCGCCCGCATCACCCCGCGGGTGACCGGCTCGGCGCGCAGCGTCACGGTCTGCGGAAGGACCGCCTCGACGTCACGGCGGACGACGTCGAGATCGGCGCCCGCGTCCACCAGGGCACCGAGGAGCATGTCACCGGCCACGCCGGCGCGAACGTCGATCCACGCGATCCGGCCGGCCATGGCGCCACCCTAGAAGGGGAGCGCCGACACCCAGCAGTCAGGTCGTCCACGGGTCTCGGGCGGCGCACGCGGGCGCCCGACACGTCATGTCGCACCGGTCTGCCGCAGGGAAGAACAACACCGACGACATCGATGACACCTCCTGCCGGTCAGCACCCTCGTGACCTGGGATGTCGTCACCGGTGCCGCGCTCGATGTTGTCGGTGTTGTTCTTCGACCGGGGCGCCGTCGCGTCGAGGGGTTCGTCACCGGCCTCCCCAGCCTGCCCCGGCACGCGACACGGCCCGCCCCGAGAACCCCGAGGGTTTCGCGGAGCGGGCCGATAGGTGCGCAGCCTCGACGGCGTCGGTCGGCGATCGACACCCGGGCGGGTGCCGGCGGTGTGGCGACCGGTCAGGCCACGCGGGCGTCGGGGGCGATGAGACGCGGCAGTTCGGCCTCGAACAGCTCGAAGAACTGGCGGGTCGTGAGGATCTTGCCCTTGGGGCGGGCCTGCTCCTGCACCTGGTAGGCCCAGTTCGCGGCGCGCTCACGCTGCAGCGGGGTGCCGTGGTGGCCCGTGCTGGCGAAGCTGCAGTCACCGATCGTGTAGAAGACCGTGAGGAACTGCGTCACGCGCTTCTGCTGCATGCTCAGCCCGCGCGGGTGGGACAGGAAGTACGCGGCGGAGGCGTCCGCGTGCAGCTCGGTGCGGCGGGTGCCCTCGGGGGTGCTGATCCGGTTCGGCGGGATCATGCCGATCTCGAACTGCACGTGATGGGCGTACTCGTGGGCGAGGATCGCCTCGGGCGCCACGTCGCCGTAACCGAGTTCGCGGTAGGCCTGCAGGATGCCGTCGCCCATGACGATGCGGTCGCCGATCCGCCCGAGACCCGGCAGCTCCTGGCCGTGCGTCGTGAACGCGAAGGCGTTGAGCGTGAAGATCGGGTGGTTGCCGCCCTCGAACTTGGGGTCGGAGCGGATGAACTCCGCGAGCAGCCGGGCGAGCTCCTGGGCCTGGGCGCGCGGCACCTCGTACACCACCTCGTACACGCGGGCGGTGCGCGCCGGGTCGGCGAGCATCTCGCCGTGCATGGCCATGAGCTGGATGTCGTCGTGCTTGATGTCCCAGAACGAGCGCAGCTTGCGCATGGTCTTCTCGAGGTCCTTCGCGTCGGCGCGGAGCGCGAAGTCCGGGTGTCCCTGCGCGCCGAAGACCAGGGCCTCGTAGGTGGGCAGGTCGTAGGCGGCGAGGCTGTCGAGGATCTGCCGGTCCTGTGCGGTGAAGTCGGCGGTGGCCTGCGCGGCCCAGCGGTTGAACTGCGTCGGGCCGCACTGGTACTGCGAGCCGTCGATGTGTTGCGGGTGATCCATGAGCCGGTCGAGCGCCGCCTTGCGGGGGCTCTCCGTCGTCGGCATGAGCTCGGCGATGCGGGCGCGCAGAGCCTCGGGGTCGATCGGGGCGGTGGCGACCTGGGCCGACGCCTGTTGCCAGGCGGTGGCGGCGTATCCGGCCGGCGCGAGGGCGGGGGCGACGGAGATCGAGGCACTCAGGGCGAGTGCGGCGGCGATACGAAGGGGGCGCATCGAGGATCCTCTCGGTGTTCAGGGATCGGCGAACGCGTGTCCGCCGAATGGCGGTCATCCTCCGACATCGACGCCACCGCTCCCGGCTTCGCCACCGACGTCCGACGGGCGGGGTTTTCAACACCCGCGCACGGGAGTGAGTGATGGATCATGCACGCAGGGCCCGCACCGGGGCCACCCCCGAGAAACACGGGCCCGCAACGCATCCCGCGCCCCCTCGACGACCCCTCGTGCGGGTTCGCGGGACGGGTCGTAGCGTGGTCGGCAGCAGATCAGCCGACGTCGAGGAGACGTGATGACGCCCGAGCACGAGACCCCCGCGACCCCCACGACGGTGACGAGGAACTCACCACCCAGGAATCCCGTGCCGGGCGTCAGCGCGCCGCCGCCGCCGAGACCGACACCAAGGTCGGGAGTGCACGCGAGAGCGTCGACATCCCCTCGCCGGAGACGGCGTCCGCGGAGATCGCGGTGGTCGGCATGGCCGTCATGGGCAGCAACCTCGCCCGCAACCTCGGACGCCACGGCTACCGCGTCGCGGTGTACGACCACTGGGCCGACCGCACGGTCGCGATGATGGAGAAGAACGGCGACGAGGGCACGTTCGTCCCCTCGGGCACCGTCGAGGATCTGGCCCGCAGCCTCGAGCGTCCGCGGCGGATCATCCTGCTGGTCAAGGCCGGTGAGGTCACCGACCAGGTGATCGACACCCTCCTGCCGCACCTGGAGGAGGGAGACATCGTCGTCGACGGCGGCAACTCCTTCTTCGAGGACACCCGCCGCCGCGAGGCCAAGCTGCGCGAGCTCGGGTTCCACTTCGTCGGCGCCGGGGTGTCCGGCGGTGAGGTCGGTGCGCTCGAGGGGCCCTCGATCATGCCGGGCGGCTCGACCGAGAGCTACGAGGCTCTCGGGCCGATGCTGGAGGACATCTCCGCCCACGTCGACGGCGAGCCGTGCTGCACGCACATCGGCCCCGACGGCTCGGGGCACTTCGTCAAGATGGTGCACAACGGCATCGAGTATGCCGACATCCAGTTCATCGGCGAGGCCTATGAACTGCTCTCCGCCGCCGGGTTCTCCCACGAGGAGGCGGCCGGTGTCTTCGAGGAGTGGAACACCGGCGACCTCGACTCCTATCTCATCGAGATCACGGCCGACGTCCTGCGACAGATCGATGCGAAGACGGGCGAGCCGTTGCTCGACGTCATCGTCGACGCGGCGGGCATGAAGGGCACCGGCACCTGGACCGTGCAGACCGCCCTCGACCTCGCGACCCCGGTCAACACGATCGCCGAGTCGGTGTTCGCCCGGGCCGTCTCCTCGCACACGACCCTGCGTCGGAGCGCGCAGCGGGTGCTGACCGGCCCCGGCGGCACCCTGGAGGTGGAGGACCGGGCCGCGTTCGTCGCCGACCTGCGCGACAGCCTCTGGGCCTCCAAGGTCATCGCCTACGCCCAGGGACTCGACCAGATCCGCATGGCCGGTGAGGAGTACGGCTGGGACGTCGACATGGCCGAGGTGGCCAAGATCTGGCGGGCCGGCTGCATCATCCGCGCGGAGTTGCTCAACCGGATCCGCGACGAGTACGCCGGAGGCGACCTCGAGACCCTGCTGGAGGCGCCGAGCGTCAGCGACGGGCTCGCCCGCTGCCAGGACGGGTGGCGCCGGACCATCGGGCGGGCGGTCCAGGCCGGTGTGCCGGTGCCGGGCTTCTCCGCCGCGGTCGCCTACTACGACATGGTGCGCGCGCCGCGGGTCAACGCCGCGATGACCCAGGGCCTGCGCGACTACTTCGGCGCCCACACCTACCGCCGCACCGACGCCGAGGGCAGCTTCCACACCCTGTGGTCCGGTGACCGCAGCGAGATCACCGTCGACTGACCACCCATGCCCCCGCCGGTGTCGATGTGGTGTCATCGGGGGCATGGGGAGGGTGACGTGGATCGTGAGCGCCGTGCTCTACCTGGGCGTCATCGTCTGGGGCTGGCTGGTGCTCCCCGCCGACGGGGTGGCGGCGCACATGTCGCTCTCCGGTGAGGTGACCCGGTACGGCAGCCGCGCGGAGTTCGTCGGGACGAACCTCGGCCTGGCGCTGCTCATGCTGGGCATCACCCCCGCGCTGAGCTCCGCGGCCACGCGCGGCGACGCGTCGATGCTCAACATGCCGAACAAGGACTACTGGCTGCAGCCCGAACGGCGAGAGGCGACGCTGAGCCTCGTGCGCACCCAGCTCTGGTACTTCCTCGCCGCCACCAACCTGCTCATCGCCGTGATGATGGCCGACATCGTCGCCATCTCGATGCTGGGTCGTGACGTCGTCGGCCCGTGGATGTTGGCGCTGTACCTCGTCGGCACGATCATCTGGACCGTGTGGTTCACCCGCCGCTTCCGTCGCCCGGAGGATGCATGACGTTCGAGGGATACGAGCCGGGCAGCCGTGGCTACCGGCGCATCACGATCTCGCTGTTCCTGGCGGGTGTGGCCACGTTCGCACTGCTGTACAGCACGCAACCCTGCTGCCGCTGCTGGCGGAGGAGTTCGGGTTGACCCCGGGGCAGAGCGCGCTGTCGGTCTCGTTCGCGACGGCCGGCCTGGGCGCCGCGCTGCTGGTGGCGGGGCCGGTCTCGGAGGTGCTCGGACGGACCCCGCTGATGCACGCCTCGCTGTTCGCCGCCGCCCTCGTCGCGATCGCCGGTGGCCTGTCACCGGGCTGGAACGCCCTGCTGGGTCTGCGTCTGGTCGAGGGGATCGTGCTCGCCGGCCTGCCCGCCGTGGCCATGGCCTACCTCGCCGAGGAGGTGCATCCGCGCGCGACGGCCCGGGTGGCCGGGTTGTACATCGGCGGGACCGCGATCGGTGGCATGTCCGGTCGTCTCGTCACCGGCGCGCTGGCGGAGTTCGGCGGCTGGCGCGCGGCGCTGGTCGGCATCGGGGCGTTGTGCCTGGTGTGCGCGGTCGCCGTGTGGTTCCTCCTCCCCCGCAGCCGACGCTTCACCCCCGCCCCGGCGAGTGCCGCGCACCTGCTCGACGCGGCCAGGACGATCCTGCGCGACCCCGCCTACCTGTGCCTGTTCGGCGTGGCCGGCACGTCGATGGGCGCGTTCGTCGGGGTCTTCAACGCGATGGGTTTCCGGCTCATGGCGCCGCCGTACGGGCTGGGTGTCGGTGCCGTCGGGCTCGTGTTCCTCACGTACGCACTGGGATCGGTGAGCTCGGCCTACGCCGGCCGCGCCGCCTCACGGTGGGGTCAGCGTGCGGTGATGCCGGTGTGCGTCCTCGTCATGGCCGCCGGACTGCTGGTGACCCTGGCCGGGCCCGTGCTCGTCGTCGTCCTCGGACTCGCGGTGATGACGGCCGGGTTCTTCGCGGTCCACGGCGTGGCGAGCGGGTGGGTCGCCGCGCGTGCGGCCAAGGGCGGCGCCGCCAAGGGGCAGGCGTCCTCGGGCTACCTGTTCGCCTACTACGCCGGGTCCTCGGTGTTCGGTGCCGTCGCCGGCATCGCGTGGGCCCAGGGAGCCTGGAGCGTCGTCGTCGCACTGTGCGCGGCCCTGGTGGCGGTCACGTTGGTGCTCTCCCTCGTGCTCCGACGCATCCCCAAGCTGGCCTGACCCCGCCCCCACCGTCGCCTCCCAGCCTCGGACAGCACCTCACGACGAGACAGCAGGGCGTGCGCGGCTGTCTCGGACCGGACCTGCTGTCCGAGGTGGGTTCGAGGGCGGTGATCCGGATAGTGCTCGACGCCGGTCTGCCGTGCTGGTTTGCTGGAGTCCGGCTGCGGGGGTCGTGGCCGGGTTCGGGGAAGGGACAGGCTCATGTCGCAGGGATGGTTCGCCTACGCACCGATGTCCGAGCAGTATGCCGACGGTGGTGCACCGACGGCGGGGATCCGCCCACCGGAGGCCCCCGACCCGCGCCGCCAGGCCGAGCTCGCCGACATCGGACGCCTCGCGCGCCGCGGCCTCAAGCTGGCGCTCAAGGTCGCCCGGGCCGAGGAAGGGGCGACGCCGGGCCGCGTCATCCGCGACTTCCTCGGTGAGGCCGCCGTGGACGCCGAGATCGTGCAGGAGGCGTGGGCCTCCTACGAGGGGGTCAACCTCCAACGCGCCGTGGATGCCTGGACGGCGGGAAAGCCCCACCGGCTCTACGGCATCCAGTCGATGAACGACGACGCGTCCCTGGGCATCATGCTCATGGGCGACGACAACCCCTTCAGCGCGACGATCGCCAACGTCTCCCGCACCAACCTGCCGGCCGGACCGGACGGCCACACCATCGCGTGCGTGCGGTTCGGCCTCCACCTGATCGAGACGGTCGAGGGAGACGCCGACAGCCGGGTCGCGCTCTTCCAGTCACTGGCCGACCCGAGCCGAGGACGCCCCCACGCGACCGTCGAGATCCTCGCCGCCGACCGCGAGGTCGCCGCACGCGTCGGGCGGGAGCTGCGCGAGCTGAGCCGGGCGCTCAACGTGTTCCGGGGGCAGGTCCTCACCTTCGGCGGCGACATGTTCGGCTACGGCGAGTCGATCCTCAACTTCCACCGCCGACCCTCGATGACGCGCTCCGACCTCATCCTCGACGAGCGGACCCTCGCGGCGATCGAGCGGCAGGTCGTCGGGATCGCCGGCCACCGCGAGGCGCTCCTGCGCGCCGGGCAGCACCTCAAGCGTGGGCTGCTGCTGTACGGCCCGCCCGGGGTGGGCAAGACGCACACCATCCGCTACCTCATGAGCACGCTGACCGACGTCACCGTCATCCAAGTGAGCGGCAACGCCCTGCAGTTCGTCGCCGAGGCGTGTTCGGCGGCACGGTCGCTCGCGCCGTCGATCGTCGTCGTCGAGGACGTCGACCTCATCGCCGAGGACCGCGGCATGCACCCCGGCGAGCACCCGATGCTGTTCCAGCTCCTGGGCGAGATGGACGGGATCGAGGGTGACGCCGACGTCGCGTTCATCCTCACGACCAACCGCGCCGACCTCCTCGAACCGGCGCTGGCTGCGCGCCCGGGACGCATCGACGAGGCCGTCGAGATCGACCTGCCCGACCTGGAGGCGCGCCGCCGCCTCTTCGAGCTCTACCGCGGGCGTCTGGTCATCGACGCGGACGAGGAGCGCATCGGGGCGGCCCTGACACGGGCCGAAGGGGTCACGGCCTCGTTCCTCAAGGAGTTGCTGCGCCGGACGGCACTGGCCGCCGCGGAACGATCCGCGCAGGCCGGAGAGTCCTTTGTCGGCGGCGAGGAGGACGCGCCTCTGACCGCGAGCGCCGACGACCTCGATCTCGCGCTGGACGGCCTGCTCGACACCCGTAGCCGGATGACCCGGGTCCTGCTGGGCAGCGCGCCACCGGCCGAGCAGCCGGACCTCTCAGCCGAGCAGGCCGACCTCTCACCCGAGCCGTGGCCGCCCATGCCCGGCCTCTACCCGGGCGAGGCCTTCGACGCGCCGGACCGGTAGTCGCCGGCCGGCCGTGACCCGGGTGCCCGGGTGGCGTCGGCGCTCGGTGGCAGGCAGGGTGGGAATCATGAGTGACGAGAAGAAGATCACGGTCAGCCGCACGATCGACGCCGCCCCCAAGGAGGTGTTCGAGATCATCTCCAACCCGGCCCGTCACGCGGAGTTCGACGGTTCGGGTCAGATCGTCTCGGACGAGAAGACCGACCGCATCACGGCGAACGGCCAGGTGTTCACGATGAACATGAACGCCGAGCACATGGGTGGGGACTACCAGACCGACAACCACGTGGTCGGGTTCGACGAGAACCGGCTCATCGCCTGGGAGACCGCGCCCGCCGGCACCGAGCCCAAGGGATGGAAGTGGGTGTACGAGCTCACCCCCGAGGGCCCGGACTCCACCGTCGTCGCCCTGAGCTACGACTGGTCCAAGGTCACCGACAAGGAGCTCCTCAAGAAGGTCAGCTTCCCCCTCATCCAGGAAGAGGCGCTCGAGGACTCCCTCGCCCGCCTCGCCTCGGCGGTCGCGGGTTCCTGACCCGCCCATCTTCCGCCCGAACGCCCGAACCGCCCTCCGATCGGAGTGCGGTTCGAGTTCGTTCGCGCCGGATCACGTCGCGCCTAGGGCGTGTCTCTCAATTCGCTACAAAGGGACATGCGCGCCCCGCGGCAGAGGCGAGCGTTGCTGCTGGTTGGCCTTTCAGCCCTCTGGCGCGGCGCTGCATTCCGTAATACGCTTTGTGGATGGAGACCATCAACGGCAAGCCCGTCACCGACGAGCAGATCCAGGCCTGGGCGGATGAGGCCGAGGCCGGGTACGACGTGGAGGTCCTCCGAAAGCGAGGGCGCAAGCCTCTGGGGGATGGCCCCGCGCGAGTGGTGCCCGTGCGTATCGACGACACGCTGCTCAGTGCACTCGATGAGCGTGCCGCACATGATCGCCTCAGCCGCTCGGAGCTGATCCGTGCCGCTCTTCGCGCCTACGTGGCGTGAAGGTCAACCACTCTGCGCTGCGCCACGGCATCGACGAGCTGGACATCCTCCATGCAGTCGAGACCGCGGCTTACCTCTCGGAACCCGACGATGACATGCCCGCCAAGCTTAGATGACCCCGAGGGCCAGCATGGCGTCGGCGACCCGGATGAACCCGGCGATGTTGGCGCCGGCCACGTAGTCGCCGGGCATGCCGTACTCCTCGGCCGTCATCGCACAGGTGCCGTAGATGCCCTGCATGATGTCGTGCAGGCGCTCCTCGGCGTACTCGAACGTCCACGTGTCGCGCGAGGCGTTCTGCTGCATCTCCAGCGCGGAGGTGGCGACACCGCCGGCGTTGGCCGCCTTGCCGGGAGCGAACTCGATCCCGCCGCGGCGCAGGACCCGCAGGGCCTCCGGCGTGGTCGGCATGTTGGCGCCCTCGGCCACGATGATGCACCCGTTCTTGACGAGCGCCCCGGCGCCTGACTCGTCGAGCTCGTTCTGCGTGGCGCACGGCAGGGCGATGTCGCAGGGCACGTCCCAGATGCAGCCGTCCGCCACGAACCGCGCGTCGCGCTTCTCCGCGTACTCCGAGATGCGGCCGCGGCGCACCTCCTTGAGCTCCTTGACCGCGTCGAGGTCGATCCCGCCCTCCTGGACGATGTAGCCGCCGGAGTCCGACAGGGCGATGACCGTGCCGCCGAGCTGGGCGACCTTCTCCGCCGCGTAGATGGCGACGTTGCCGGAGCCCGACACGACGACCTTCTTGCCGTCGAAGTCGGTCTTGCGGGCACGCAGCATCTCGTGCACGAAGAAGACGGTGCCGTACCCGGTGGCCTCGGTGCGCACCTGCGAGCCGCCCCACGAGAGTCCCTTGCCGGTGAGGACGCCGGCCTCGTACCGGTTGGTGATGCGCTTGTACTGCCCGAACAGGTAGCCGATCTCGCGGCCGCCGACACCGATGTCACCGGCCGGGACGTCGGTGTACTCGCCGAGGTGGCGGTACAGCTCGGTCATGAACGACTGACAGAAGCGCATGATCTCACCGTCGGAGCGCCCCTTGGGGTCGAAGTCCGAGCCGCCCTTGCCGCCGCCGATGGGCATGCTCGTGAGGGCGTTCTTGAAGATCTGCTCGAACCCGAGGAACTTGACGATCCCCAGGTACACGCTCGGGTGGAACCGCAGACCACCCTTGTACGGCCCGAGGGCGGAGTTGAACTCCACCCGGAACCCCCGGTTTATGCGCACCTTGCCCGAGTCGTCCACCCACGGCACCCGAAAGATGATCTGGCGCTCGGGCTCGCAGATGCGCTCGATGATCGAGGCGTCGACGAACTCCGGCCGCTTGTCCACCACGGGGCGAAGGCTCTCGAGCACCTCGTGCGCCGCCTGATGGAACTCGACCTCACCAGGGTTGCGGCGCAGGACCGTCTCATACATGGGCTGCAGCGTGGGGTGCAGGGTGCTCACGAATCCTCCGTCGGATCGATGCGGGCGAAAAGGCGCGCACATCGCGCGAGGTCACTGTATTGCGAGCCCCGCTCATGTAGGCGCGCGGTCCACGGGCGGCCGATTTCACTGCGCGAGGCGAGGCCCGATCCGAGACGGCGACACGGGCGGCCCGGGCGACACGGCAGGAGATGTGCACCGATGGTCTCGGCGGTGACGAGGTGCGCCCCGCGAGAATCGGGGCATGGACGAGCTCTGGTTTCAGATCGGCATCACGTGGCCGCAGGTGCTGGGAGTCGTCGGGGCCACGACCGTGCTCTATCTCGTGTACGCGGCCCTGCTGGAGCTGTGGACGCAACGACTGCAATCGAGCACGTCCACCCTGAGCCTCGCCCTGGCCACGGTGACCGGCGCGGTGATGGCACGGGCGATGCTCGGCAACTCCCCCACGCTGCTCGGAGGACTCGTCGCGCTCCTCACGCTGGCCGCCCTCGAGTCCGGGTTCGGGTTCCTGCGGACCAAGGGGGTGGCCAAGCGACACCGGCGCCGCCGCCCGGCGCGTGTCGTCGTGCGGCAGGGGCGTGTCCTGCGAGCCGAACTTCGGGCCGCGCACATCGACGAGCACGACCTCGACATCCGCCTCCGGATGGCGGGCGTCCGCAGCTACGCCGAGGTGGCCCTCGTCATCCTCGAGTCGCGGGGATCGCTCACCGTGGTGCGGGACGGGCAGACGATCGATGCGGAGCTGGTCGAGGACGTGCGGGGCATCGCCGCCGTCCCGGAGGACATCGTGCTCCGGCGACAGTCGTGACTCGGGCCGGCTGACCCCTCCCGAACCGGGCGCGGACCCGGCCGGCCGGCGGAACTCGACGCCGCATGAATCGTTCGATCCCCCACCGTTCCCGGCGTGCTCCCCCTCACGGTCCGAGCTTTCCGGAACCACCGGACGCCGCAGGTCAGCGGCGCTACTGTGACCGGACACGGCCGAAAGGAGACGCCATGCCAGTGGCGAACCGGCTGTCGAGGCTCGGCACGGAGACAGCGTTCGCCGTGTCCCTCGCAGCGAACGAGTGGGGGCCAAGGGCCACCGCATCTACCCCTTCCACCTCGGTGACATCGACCTGCCCACCCCGCGGGTCGTCACGGAGGCGATGAACACGGCGATCGCCGACGGCAAGACCGGCTACTGCCCCGGTGCGGGCATCCCGGCCCTGCGCGAGGCACTCGCCGACGACGTCAACATGCGCCGCGGCACGTCGTACACCCCGGAGAACGTCGTCGTGCAGCCCGGCGGCAAGCCGGTCATCACCAAGTTCCTCCAGGCCGTCATGAACGAGGGCGAGGAGGTCCTCTACCCCAACCCCGGTTTTCCGATCTACGAGTCGCAGATCGAGTACCTGGGCGGCATCGCCAAGGCCTACCGCTACGTGCCCACCGAGCGCGGGTTCGCCATCGACCTCGACCAGGTCGAGTCACTGATCACGCCCAAGACCAGGGCGATCATCTACAACGACCTGCAGAACCCCATCTCCGCCGAGTCCACCGATGCCGAGCGTGAGGCCGTGGCCCAGCTGGCCATCGAGCACGACCTGTGGGTCCTCTCGGACGAGGCGTACTTCGAGATGCGGTACTCGGGTGAATCGAAGAGCATCGCGTCCCTGCCGGGCATGGCCGAGCGCACGGTCATCCTCTACACGTTCTCCAAGAAGTTCGCGATGACCGGGTGGCGGCTGGGCGCCGCGATCGCTCCGCCGGAGATCGCCGGCGTGATCAGCACGATGAACACCAACAACGAGTCGTGCACGACGCACTTCATCCAGTACGCCGGTGCTGAGGCGTTGCGCGGCGACCAGACCGAGGTCAAGGCCATCCTCGACACCCTCCGAGGCCGCCGCGACGCCGCGTTCGACGTGCTCTCGACCATCAAGGGCGTCACGATCGCCAAGCCGGAGTCCACGTTCTACCTCTTCCCCGACGTCACCGAGGCGATGGCCGCCAAGGGCATCGAGGAGGTCAACGCCTTCTCCACCGAGGCCCTGCACGCGACGGGGGTGTCGTTCTGCACGCGCAAGCACTTCGGCCGGCCCCAGCCGGGTGAGGACCGCGACTACGTCCGTTTCGCCTACTCCGGCCTGCCGGAGGAGCACATCCGCGGGGGCCTGGGCCTGCTCAAGTCCTGGATCGAGAGCTGAGGAGATCATGGCCAAGGTCGTCATCACCAACCGCATCCCCGCCGAGGGCGTCGCCCTGCTGGAGGCCGAGCACGACGTCACCGTGTGGGACGAGGCGGAGTGCATCTCGCGAGAGACATGCCTCGAACTCATCGCCGGCGCCGACGCGGTCGTGACGCTGTTGACCGAGAAGGTCGACGACGAGTTCCTCGACGCCGCCGGTGACCAGCTCAAGGTCGTCGCCAACGTCGCCGTCGGCTACAACAACATCGACGTCGCCGCCTGCGAGAAGCGCGGAGTCGTCGCCACGAACACCCCCAAGGTGCTCACCGAGACCACCGCTGACACGGCGTTCGGGCTCATGCTCATGGCCACCCGCCGCTTCGGTGAGGGCGAACGCGTCATCCGCTCGAGGACGCCGTGGCAGTGGGGCATGTTCTACATGCTCGGAATGGGCCTGCAGGACAAGACGATCGGCATCGTCGGCGCCGGTCAGATCGGCATTGCGATGGCCCGCCGCGCCAAGGCGTTCGGCATGGACGTCATCTACACCGACGCCCGTGAGATGGAGGCCTCGGCCGCCGCCGAACTGGGGGCGAAGCGGGTGGACATGGACGAACTCCTCGCCACCGCCGACGTCGTCTCGCTGCACTGCCCGCTCATCCCGGCCGGTCAGGACGGCGCGACCCACCACCTCATCGACGCCGCGGCGCTCGCGCGGATGAAGCCGACCGCCTACCTGGTCAACTCGGCCCGCGGCCCGATCGTCGACGAGGCGGCCCTGGTGGAGGCGTTGAAGAAGGGCGAGATCGCCGGCGCCGGCCTCGACGTGTTCGAGGACGAGCCGACGGTCCACGAGGGTCTGCTCGACCTCGACAACGTCGTGCTGCTCCCCCACCTCGGCTCGGCCACGGTGGAGACCCGTACGGCGATGGCCGAACTCGCGGCGCGCAACGCGCTGGCCGTGCTCAGGGGTGAGGCTCCGGAGACGCCCGTCACCTCGATCTGAGAACCGCTGCTCACGACGCCCGGGTGGTCAGGAGACCGCCCGGGCGTCGTCATGCCCCGGCGGTCCAGCGGTGACTCTCAGTTCGTCGATCCCAGGGTCGATTTCTCACCAGACACCATCGTTCGGAGGAACCTCGTGAAGCAGTCGACCGTCACCAAGATCGCGGCAGGCTCGGCTGTTGCCCTCACCCTCCTGGCGGGAGCCGCCGTCGCCGGCAACATCCAGGCCACCAACCAGACGCTCGAGGCCGCGCAGGTCAGGGAGCAGACCATCGTGGCCAGCGACGCGATCGAGGAGTCCTCCCAGCTCCTGACGAACAGTGTCCGGGCGTTCACCGCCACCGGTGACCGTGCCTGGCTCGACCGCTACTGGACCGAGATCGACCAGACCAAGTCCCAGGCCAAGGGGATCGAGCAGCTCAAGGCCGTCGGCACGCCGCAGTCCGAGCTCGACCTCGTCTCGCAGGCGAGCGCCAACTCCGGCAACCTCGTGACCGCCGAGACCCGCGCCATGCGGCTGGTGCTGGATGCGGACCGGGTCCCGACCGGGCAGATGCCGAAGGCCGTGGCCGAGTTCGACTACGCGCCCGCGGACGCCGCGCTGTCCCCCGATCGCAAGCGGGACCTGGCGCGCGAGCTGGTCCACGGCGAGGCCTACCAGGCCGAGGTCGAGAAGATCATGGGACCGCTGGAGCAGTTCCACCAGCAGTCCTCCGCGCGCGTCACGGCCGAGGCCCAGGAGACGGAGGCGCTCCGGTCCTTCACCGAGGTCGCGCTGGCCGTCGCCGCCGGGCTGTTGTCGATCGCGCTGCTGGCGATCCTCCTGGTGTTCCACCGTCAGCTCGGACGTGTCGTGCGCCGCTACGCCGAGGATCTGCGCGGACGCGACCCCCGCGATCTGACGTTCGCCCTCGAGCCCGGTGGCGTGGAGGAGTTGCACGACCTCGCCGACGCGTTCAACGCCCAGAACGAGCAGGTCGCCTCGGTCATCACCGCGATCGCCGCCAACGCCGAGGCCCTGTCGACCGCCTCATCCCAACCCACCGAGACCGCTCGGCGTCTCGACGCCGCCTCGGAGCGGACCCGCAGCGAGTCGCAGTCGGCCTCCACCGTGGCCGGCGAGGTCAGCACCAACGTCTCCTCGGTGGCGGCGGGCACGGAGCAGATGAGCTCCTCCATCCGCGAGATCGCCGCTGCCGCCAACCGCGCGACGGGCGTGGCGCAGGAGGCCGTGCAGTCCGCCGAGCTCACCTCGGACACCGTCGCCAAGCTGTCGGAGTCCTCCATCCGCATCGGCGAGGTGATGAAGGCGATCACCAGCATCGCCGAGCAGACCAACCTCCTGGCCCTCAACGCGACCATCGAGGCCGCCCGCGCCGGTGAGGCCGGCAAGGGGTTCGCGGTCGTCGCCGGCGAGGTGAAAGAGCTCGCTCAGCAGAGCGCGACCGCGACGGAGGACATCTCCACCCGCGTCCAGGGGATTCAGGACGACGCCGCCGCCACGAGCGCCGCTCTGGCCGCCATCAGCGAGGTCATCGCCCGGATCGACCAGACCCAGAGCACGATCGCCTCCGCCGTGGAGGAGCAGACCGCGACGACCAACGAGATGAGCCGCTCGGTGCACGACGCGGCGTCGGGCTCCTCGGGTATCGCGAGCAACATCGACCGGGTCGCCGGCGCGGCCAAGGAGACCGCCGACGGCGCCGCCGAGACCTTGGCCGCCGCCAACGAGATGTCCCGCCTCTCGAGCGAACTCCACGACATCGTGCGCACGTTCTCCCTGCGCTGACCGGATCGGGCGCAGGCCGCGACGGTCAGTGGCGGATGACCACGCGTCCGTCGATGCCGCCGCGCCGCATCTCGTCGAACACGTCGTTGATCTCGTCGAGTCGGCGCTCGCTGCAGCGCGGCTTGATGAGCCCGCGGGCGTAGAAGTCGAGGGCCTCGACCATGTCCTGGCGGGTGCCGACGATCGACCCGCGGATCGTCAGGCCCTTGAGGACGATGTCGAAGATCGGGGCCGGGAAGTCACCGGGCGGCAGACCCTGGAAGACGATGGTCCCTCCGCGCCGGCACATGCCGATGGCCTGCCCGAACGCCGAGGGGTGCACGGCGGTGACGAGCACGCCATGGGTACCGCCGGTCGCCTTCCTGATCGCCGAGGCGGGGTCGGTCTCCCCGGCGTTCACGACCACCTCGGCGCCGTAGTGGCGGGCGAGGTCGAGCTTGTCGGGCGCCACGTCGACGGCCGCCACGCGCATGCCCATGGCCACCGCGTACTGCACCGCCACGTGCCCGAGACCGCCGATCCCGGAGATCGTCACCCACTGGCCGGGCCGCACTCCGGACACCTTGAGTCCCTTGTAGACCGTGACCCCCGCGCACAGGACCGGAGCGGCCTCGAGCGGGTCGCTGCCCTCGGGGATCCGCACCGCGAACTGCTCGTCCACGAGCATGTACTGCCCGAAACTGCCGTCGACCGAGAACCCGCTGTTGACCTGCCTCTTGCACAGGGTCTCCCACCCCGACCGGCAGTACTCGCACGCGCCGCACGTGGAGGCCAGCCAGGCGCTGCCCACGAGGTCACCCTGCGACCAGAGCCTCACGCCCTCGCCGACCTCGACCACCTCACCGACCCCCTCGTGCCCGGGCACGAACGGCAGCCGGGGCTTGGCGGCCCAATCCCCGTCGCACGCATGCAGATCGGTCTGACACACCCCGGTCGTGAGCAGCTTGACGAGGATCTGCCCCGGCCCTGGTGTGGGCCGCGGGATCTCCTCCACGGTGACCCGCCGACCGAACTCGCGGACGACTGCTGCGCGCATGGTGCTCATGCCCTGCTCCTCTCGTGCGTGGGAGGTCAGTCGACCACAGAACGTGGGTCGTGCAACGGGACGTGCGCCGAGGCGCGGCGTGATGCGGGCCGAGCCCCACCACGCCGCGATCACGGCCACAGCCCCGGTGAGCAGGCTGATCAGCGCTGCCGGCGACCCAACGGCAGGGGCTCCATGGGCTGCTTGGCCACGGACATGTCGATCCCGAGGTCCTTGGCGAACACGGTGCGCGTGCCGGTCCAGACGTCCTTGGCGAACTCGTCGAGCTCGAAGACCCGGCAGCCGCGCAGGCGGTGCTTCTGATCACCCTCGAGCCCGTAGGGGCCGAAGCCGGTGCCGGGGCCGTAGCCGAGCTTCACCCCGTAGTAGTCACCGACGTAGGTGTTGATGTGGTCGTGCCCGACGAAGACACCCCTGACGTCGCCGCGGTGCTGGATGGCGGAGAACATGCCGGAGTTGAACGGCCCCGGGCACTCGGCCTCGTTGCGCTCACCGACGATCTGGTGCTTCTTGACGGCGCGGGCGTGGTCGGCGTCGGTGCGGGAGTCGACGCTGGCGAACCACATGAACCGGTGCTCCCAGAGCGCGATGTGGAGGAACATCAGCGAGGGGATCTTGGCCCCGACCCGGCGCTGGACGTGCTCGGAACCCTCGAGGTACCAGCGGATCTGGTCGGCCCGCAGCCAGTCCCAGTCGGGGTAGCCCTCGAAGTCCTGGCCGGCGATCTGCTTGGGGGCGTAGCGGCCGCTGTCGAGCAGCCACACACCGAAGATCGGCTCGTTGTCGCGGCTGCTGCCGATGAGCAGGAACATGTTGCCGGTGCCGGTGATGCCCTTGGCCCCCGCGGTGTTGACGTTGTGCTCGTAGGTGCGGAAGAAGTCGAGCATCGCCGGCTCGTCCATGCCCGTCTTGGGGGTGGGGTCCTCGTCGTGGTTGCCGAACGTGGCCGCCCACCTGACGCCACGGCGCTCCATCGGCTGGATGACGTTGTTGAGTGCCTGCTTCTGCTCGATGACCGTGGTGGGGGCCGAGGTGAGCTGGTCACCGACGAGCACGACGAGGTCGGGGTTCTCCTTCTCGATGACCTTGTCCATGAGCTCCACCGTGCGGCGGTCGGTGCGCGGCCCGTCCTGGGTGTCGTTGAACTGGACGATCTTGAACCTGCCGTTAGGCCGAAAGCGCACCGATGCCTTCGTGGCGATGCCGCTCACCGGGTCGGCCTTCGGCTTCGGCGCCGCCTGAGCCGACGCCGGAGCCATGCCGGCCATGCCGAGACCCAGCGCCCCGAGCCCGCCGGCCTTGATCAGCCCGCGCCGTCCCAGATTCGTGCCGGGGCGATCCATGTCGTCGTTGTCCACGTGGTCCTCCTGTGTCTTCGCGCTCCTCGTGAGCGCAGCCAGACGCTAGGAACACCGGGCGAATCCCGCAGGCCCCCAAGGTTTCCGCGCCGTGAAGCACAGGCGGCGGGACGACGACGGGGCTCTCGGGCGGCGACGATCGGGTCAGAGGACGGCGCGGGAGTGCGCGCGGACCGCCATGGGCGAGCCGAGGGTGAGGGCGGCGATCGCCATGAGCCCGGCCACGACGACGGGCGGAACCGGGGCGGCGTACAGCACCTCGACGAGGGCGGCTGTCGACCATCCCGTGTTCGCGCCCACCATGAACGGGGTGAGGGTCACGGCGAGGGCGATCACGATGAGACCGTAGGCCACGGCCTGCCTGACCCCGGTGGAGGCGGTGTAGCCGAGGGTGAGGTTGATCAGGCCGAAGGCGAGCGCGAAGACGAGGACCGCGAAGTACCCCCACACCGGGGTGAGGTCACGCCCGAGCGCCGTCCAGGCCAGGGCGATCACGGCACCGAGAACGGCCAGAGCCGCCGCGATGACGACCACGGACGCATACCGGGTCCGCACCGCCGTGCCGCGGGGGATGCCGAGCACGCTCTGGAGCGCACCGACCCGGCCGGACTGCTCCATGTCGCGGTGCGCCAGGCCACACGCCGAGACCCACCCGGCCACGATCGGCCAGGCCAGGACGAGCGAACCCGTCACCGCACACCCCACCACGACGAGCACGGCGATCACGCCGAGGAACGACCGGCTTCCGACGAGTCGAAGATCCAACCCGAGCGCTCGCATCAGAGATCCTTTCGTTCGTAGCGACGCACCGCCAGGCGGTGGGACAGGACTCCCCGCCCACGACGAGGACGACCAGCGTGACGAGTGCGACGACGCCGGAGGTGGGGGTGAGCAGGGCGGGGCTCTCATCGAGCGCCACGGCCCAGATCGCCAGGCATGACAACATCGCGACGAATCCGCCGGTGACCGCGGCGATGAACGTGGCGATCGCACCTCGACCGGCTGCCACCGGCATCCCCGCAAGGACGGCACCCGTGGCGACGCAGGCCGCCATCCACGACGCGAACAGGGCCTCTCCGACGCCCCGACCGGTCACGAGCGAGACCACCAGGGCCGCGAAGAGGTAGCTCCCGAGGAACGCGAGGTAATGGAGCGCGCTCGCGAGGTACCGGGCCGTGACGACGTCGCGCCGCCGCAGCGGCAGGATGCGCCGCAGCTCTCCCCCACCCTGGGTCGTGTCCACCGTCCACAACGTGCGGATGAGCGGGTAGGCGATTCCCAGGGCGCCGCCGGTGAGCGCGTTGCTCACATCGATGAAGGCGCCGAGGACTCCGCCGGCGAGGCCGACGACGGCGACGGCGACATCGGCACCCCCGAGTGCGCTGCGACGATCCAGCCTCCACGCCTCGTGTACGCGGGGCGGGCGTCGACGATCCAGATCGGAGAAGGTGAGGAGGGTCATCGCCGCACACCTCCTCGCCCCGTGGCGAGGCCGACGACGATCTGGTCCAGGGTCGGCGGGTCGAGCACGAGGTCGCCGGCCCAGCCCCGGGCGTCCTCGGTGCGGGCGAGCCCGTCGAAACCGGCCTCGTGGACCCGCACCCGTACAGCGCGGCGCGCATGTCGTCGGTGAGGTCGCGGACGCCGCCCCGGACGACGCGGTGATCGGCGAGCAGGTCATCGGTCGCTGCGGAGGCGGCGACGCGGCCCTGGTCGAGGACCGTGACGAAATCGGCGATCCGCTCCAGGTCACCCGTGATGTGGCTGGAGAAGAGCACGGCGTGACTCTCGTCCTGCATGAACTCGGCGACGAGGTCGAGGAAGTCCTCACGGGCGACGGGGTCCAGACCGGAGGTGGGCTCGTCGAGGACGAGCAGCTCGGGATCGTGCGCGAGTGCCACGGCGACCTGCAGCTTCATCCCGGTTCCGCGCGACATCTCACCGACCTTCGCATCGGTGCGGATGCCGAACCGCGCGAGCAGACTGCGGTAGCGCTCCTCCGACCACGCGGGGTAGAAGGGCTCGACCGCCGACTCGATCGCGGTCGGCGTCCAGCCCTTCATGAAGTAGTGCGAGTCGAGGACGACCCCGACCCTGTCCATGGTCGGCATGGCGATCCGGCCCTCGTCGGGGACGACCGTGCCGATGGCCGAACCGATCGTCGTCGTCTTGCCCGAGCCGTTCGCGCCGACCAGGCCGACGACGTACCCACGCGGGACGTCGAGGTCGATCCCGTCGAGCGTGAACCGGCCGAACCTCTTGACCAGCCCCCGGATCGCCAGTGCGACATCGGAACCGGCGAGGGTGTCGTTCGGGGTGGGGTGGATGTCGGTCATCGGTGGTCTCCTTCGCATCCGATGAGTCGTCGGAGTCCGCGTCGAGCAGCGCCTGCAGGGCTGCGCGGACGTCGGCGCCGTCGAGACCGGCCGCGCGAGCGGTGTCGACGGCGCGGATGAGGTGGGCTTCGATCTCGCGCAGCGCGTGTTCGCGGACGAGCTCGCCGTCGCGGGCGAGGACGTAGCTGCCCTTGCCCTGGACGTTGACGATGAACCCCTCCGCCGCCAGGTCGGAGTAGGCACGTGTCGTGGTGATGACGGAGACGCGCAGGTCACGGGCCAGCCCGCGGATCGAGGGCAGCTTCTCGCCCTCGGCGAGATCCCCGGCGAGGATCGCGGCCCTGACCTGGGTCGAGATCTGTTCGTAGATCGGTTGTCCCGAGGCGTTCGAGATGACGATGCGCACGAGAGTCTCCTTACTGTCTATACGCACTATAGACAGCAAGGACAGCTATGTACAGCAAGCCGTTCTGCGAACGGATGGACCCCGGGGGCCGAGGCCCTACGGCCGGAGCCGCCCCCGCTCCGCCTTGGCCCCGAGGGGGTCCCCGTCATATCCGTCGCCGCTGCGTCCGGGCAGGTCGATGAGCTGGGGGGTCCGGTCGTAGCGCGCGAGCAGACCTCGAGCCATCTCGTACACGTCCATGTACGCCTCCACCAGGGTCTTCTCCGGCGAGTAGGCGATCCGACCGACACTCGGGGCCATCCTCGCACCGTCGGTCACGACCTCCACCGGGCGCCCCGTGGCCTCGTCGAGCGTGTAGAGCGTCAGACCGCGACCCTGGCCGTCGTAGGCGACCGTGAAGCCGTAGTCGATGGGGCCGACGTATCCGAGCTGGAGGGCACTGGCGATCGAGAGCGTGTAGGTGTCGGCGATGACCGACTCCATGTCCGTGAGGAGCGCGCCTGCCGGACGCGTCACCCCGTCGTCGAACACGTCGCTGCGCGTCAGCCCGACGGCGACGAACCCCGCGATGCCGAGGCCGATCTTCAGCTCGAGGTGCGGGGCCTTGGCGCTGCTCAACGTGACGAGCTGGAAGTCCGGCTCTGGACGCGACTCATACCCTCCGGCGACGAACCCGACCGGACCGCTGGGGAACTGCACCGTCCGCGAGGCGAGGTCGAGCACCGACTCGATGGTCGCGGGGTCGAAGGCCTCCTGCTCGGGTGAGGTGTCGACGAGATGGGCCACTCCCAGGATCCACGGACGCACAGCCGGGTCCAACGCCTCGGCCGCGCCGTCGAGAGCGATGTCGATCAACTGGCTCATGAGAAGGGCGCCTCTGTTCTGGTCGTGACTCACTGCACGGGGGTCACCAGTACATCGGCCGCGGAGGCGCCGTCGACACCGCTTTCGTGGCCGATTCCGGCGTTGCGCAACTGGACACCCATCCCGGACCCGTCCAGGACGCCAGGGATCAAGCCCGCTCGACGAGCCCCTCGAGATACGCCGCCAGATCACCGTCGACCGGACTCGGCTCCGCGCCGATGAGCGCCCGCAGGTAGAGCCCGTCACCGATGAGGACGACGAGGCGGGCCAGCAGTGGATCCTCGATCTCGCGCGACAACAGGGCGGACCAGTGGTCGATGGCCTCGACGATCGCGCCCTCGACGTCGACGTCGGCCGACCCGAGGAGGCGCAGCGCCGCCATGAGCGTGCGGGTGAAGTGGTCCTTGGCGACCGACGAGGTGGCCAGGTAGGAGGTGATGACCCCGCCCGGAGCCCGGTCGGTGGCGTCGGCCTCCCCCAGCCCCCGCAGGCGGTCGAGCAGCCCGCCGTAGAGGGCCTCCTTGCTGCCGTAGTGGTAGAGCAGGCCCCCTTGGAGATCCCGGCACGGGCGGCGACGGCCTCGAGTGTCGCGCCGGTGGGCCCGGATTCGGCGAGCACCTCCTCCAGGGCGTCCATGATCCGGCCCCGGGTGTCACTCACGTGGCGCTCGCCTCCTCCCGCGGTCTTCACCGCGGTCGATATCGTTCGGATTCTCCATCCTCGCCGGTTCTCCTCCGATTGGCGGGGATGACACGTCACCAGATACTGTACCGGCCGGACGGTTAAGTGAGACGACACCCTCGAGCGAGAATCCCGAAAGGTCATGACCAGCACCATGTCACCCACCAGCACCACCACCCCACGCGCGGGCCTTCGTGGCTGGGCCGCGCTGGTCGTGTTGATGCTGCCCGTCCTCGTCGTCAGCATCGACAACACCGCCCTGGCCTTCGCCGTGCCGCAGCTGTCGACCTCGCTGCAGCCGAGCGCCAACGCGCTGCTGTGGATCGTCGACGTGTACCCGCTGGTCCTCGCCGGGTTGCTCATCACCATGGGCATGCTCGGCGACCGGATCGGCCGGCGACGCCTCCTGCTCATCGGCACCGCCGGGTTCGGGCTGGTCAGCATCTACGCCGCCTTCGCGCCCACCGCGGGCCACCTCATCGCGGCCCGCATCCTCCTCGGGGTGTTCGGCGCGATGCTCATGCCCTCGACCCTGTCGCTGCTGCGCAACGTGTTCCTCGACGACACCCAACGCCGTCTGGCCATCGCCATCTGGGCCTCCGCGTTCGCCGGTGGCGCCGCTCTCGGACCCATCGTCGGCGGGTGGCTGCTCGAGCACTTCTGGTGGGGCGCGATCTTCCTCATCTCCGTGCCGGCCGCGGTCGTGCTGCTCGCCGCCGGGCCCTTCCTGCTCCCGGAGTCGCGCAACCCCCACGCCGGGCGCCTCGACCCGGTCGGCGTCGTCCTGTCGATCGCCGCGATGATGCCGCTGGTCTACGGCGTCAAGCACACCGCCACCGAGGGGGTCGACCTGCTCGGCGCGAGCATGTTCGCCATCGGCATCGCGAGCGCGATCGCGTTCGTGCGGCGCCAGCTCACGCGCACCGACCCGCTGCTCGACCTGCGTCTGTTCACGCGCCCGGTGTTCGCGGCGTCGATCTCGGCCAACTTCATCAGCGTGTTCGCGTTCGCCGGACTCGTGTTCTTCCTCTCCCAGCACCTGCAGTTCGTCGAGGGCAGGTCGCCGCTGGAGGCCGCGACGACGATGATCCCGGGAGCGCTCGCCTCGATCGTCAGCGGCCTGCTCGCCGTGGTGTTGGCGCGGGTCATCGCCGTCCGGCACCTCATCCCGGCGGGCATCCTGCTCGCCACGGCCGGGTACTCCCTGGGGTCGACGATGACGGTGGGCTCGCCGCACATCGTCATCGTGCTGGTGTTCGTGCTGGTCGGGGCCGGTGCCGGGTTGGCAGAGACGTTGACCAACGACGCGATCCTCGCCTCGGTGCCGGCCGAACGCGCCGGTGCCGCGTCGGGCATCTCGGAGACGGCGTACGAACTGGGCACGGCGCTCGGCGTCGCGATTCTCGGCAGCTACCTCTCGTGGATGTACCGCATGACCATCCAGGTGCCGGACAGCGTGCCCGCCGAGGCCCGCGCCGACGTGGAGAACATGATCGGCACCGCGGTCACCGCCAGTGAGGGGATGCCGGAGGCGCAGGCCGCCGAGACCGTCCTCGCCGCGCAGCGCGCCTTCGAGGCCGGAGTGGCGTCTACGTCGATGGTCGGCGCGATCCTCACCGGCGTCACCGCTGTGGTCGTGTGGGTCGTGCTGCGGCGGGCCGCCCTGCGGGCCTGAGGGGGCAGCCGGACACCGGACGAGCCCTCGCGTCGGGGACCCGGTCGATGCCCACGCGGGCCGGGATGACGCCGACCCCGCCGGTTCGATCCTCCAGGGACGCGGAGTCGCTCTTCACACCGATGCGATGGGTGGGTGCGGGCACCAAGCGGGAGGGTAACGGTGGATGCGGCGGATCCCGACCCTCGCAGCAACCCTGTGAACTGCACTCATGGAACGCGGTACCCGGGCTCGGCGCCGTTGTACTCCCGGTTGGTGCTCGCCCCTGCCGCCGCGCCTGTGCCCACCGTCGATCAGGAGTGCCAGCGCGACAGGTGGTCGATGACGGCCCCGACCGCGTCCTCTCCCGCCATGTCCTGCCCGACCTCGGTTGCGCGGTCACGCATCCACCTCGAACTGGCCTCCGACAGCGCGTCGCCGATGGACGTGGCCGTCGCCGACCGGCGGTCCAACGGACGGCTGCCGATGCCGGCCTCCCGCAGCCGGCGCGCCCAGAAGGGCTGGTCGGCGGCGAAGGGGACGGGGACCGAGGGGATGCCGGCACGGGCCACGGCATGGGTGGTCCCCGCACCGCAGTGGTGGACGGCGAGGGCGCACCGCGGCAACAACCAGGAGTGCGGCGTCGCCCCGACCAGTCGGACGGACTCGGGCAACGCGCCCAGCTCGCGCTCGATACCGCTCCACCCCGGCGCGACCAAGGCCCGACGCCCCTCGAGGACGTCGAGAATCCTCCGGGTGAGCTCAGCCGTTCCCGACGCCGCCATGCTGCCGAAGCCGATGTAGACCGGCGGCTCCCCCTCGTCGAGAAACGCGGCGAGCTCGGTCGGTGGGGTCCAGTCGGGCTCCGCCAGGTGCCAGGCGCCGCAGACGCGCGCGCTGTCCGGCCAGTCCAGCGGCCGTGGCACCAACGCCGGGGAGAACCCGTAGACGACCGGGAGCCGCTCCCACCGGGGCGAGAACGGGCGTAGCCCGGCGGCGCGACGGATGCGGTTGGTCGGGGCCCGGAACGCCGACCACATGGCCCGGGACGCGACGTGGTGGGTGGCCAGGTTCAGCCGGGCGGGCACCGGCGCGGGAGTCACGGCGGAGGAGAACTCCTCGTCGGCGACAGCGGGAACGCGCCGGCGACCGCCGGTCTGCTGCCGGTGATCTCGGCTGCGGTGAGCGCGGCGAAGATCGCGAGGCCGCTGCCGAGGACGACGTCGGCGCGATGGTCATGGGCCGCAGCGGCGATGGTGGTGATCCACTGCTGCGAGTGCTCGCGGGCGACGTCGCGGAAGAGCATCAGCCCGGACAACCCACCGTCGGCCTTCTCGAGCGCGCGCATCCCTCGCCCGCCGTCCAGGTGGGTCCGGAAGTCGCCCCCCAGCTCGCGGAAGTCCAACCCGAGGGCGTCGGCCGCGTCACGTCCGGTGCGATCGAGGCACACGACGGCATCGTGCCCCCGCGCCCGCATGCCTTCGGCGAGCGCGAGGTAGGGACGGGTGTCCCCCTGTGAGCCGGAACCGGCGATGACGAGACGCATGCCCCCATCCTTGCCCGAGACGTTCTCTCCCGTGCGGTACGGCTCGGGTCGAGCCCGATTCGCTGTCGTGCGGGCCTGCCCCCAGCGGGCGGCTGCTGGTACGCGTGACTCCTCCCGCACCTTGGCCTCGCCTGCCGTCATCATCACCGACCCGCACATGCGCCGGGGCAGCACGGAAGGCGGATCTGCTCAGAGAGAACGGGACTCACTGCCCGGAGAGCGCAGCCCGCAGGCGTCGTTCCTCCTCGTCGGTGAGGCCGGCGCCGCGCGGTCCGCCGCGGCTCTCCTCGAAAGTCAGGGCTGCGGCCAGGGTCTGCGCGAGTGGACGGGTCGTCAGGCCGTGGCTGCGGGCGGCGGACGCGTCGGCGACCGTCGCATATCGCCACCCCGGCGCGCCGACCCACAACGGCAGCGTCGTCGGCCCCATCCAGAATCCGACGCCTTCACTCGCGAGCGCCTCGGGATCCGCGGCGCGCGGCGGCGCCGAGCTGCCGGCGACCGCGCGGGCGCACTCGAGCACCTCCCCCAGCGGCACCGCAGGGCCGGTGGCGTCGAAGATCCCGTCGACGCGGCGTTCGGCGACCTCGACGATCCAGGCGGCCAGGTCCTCGGCGTCGATCATCGCCACGGGGTAGGAGTCGTCGGGAGGCACGAGCACGTCGGCGCCCGTGGGGTGGGCGAAGCGCCACGGGTAGTAACCGGTGCGCCCGGTGTGGTCCCCGGCTCCGCCGATCAGTCCGGCCCGGATCACCGTGGAGGACGACGCGGTCTCTCGCACGATCCGCTCGCAGGCCACCTTCGCCGGGCCGTACTGCGACATGTCGTCCAGCTCGTCCGCGGCGAGCGGCTCGTGCACGGGTGCGGACTCGTCGCGGTCGGGCAGGTCGTTGCGCGTGTAGACGCTGATGCTGGAGACGAACACGACGTGCTCGGCTTCGAGCTGTCTCATCGCCCGCCGGACCTGCCCAGGCTGCCGTGCCACGTCGACGACCGCGCTCCACCGCCGGTCCCGGACACCGCTCAGGCCGTCCTCGTCGTCCCGGTCGGCGCGGATGAACCGCACCCCTTCCGGCGCGGGTTCGCTTCCCCGCGCGAGGCACGTGACGTCGTGCCCTCGATCACGCGCGATCTCGGCGACACGTCGTCCGAGCCAGGCCGTCCCACCCAGGATCAAGAAGTCCATGACGGCACCGTGACACGCACGACGCCGGCCTTCCACGGGTTTCGCTCCCGGCTCAACGACACCGTGCCCGTGCGGGGCGATGCTGCTCCGGTCTCACGGAAGCCCGGCCAGACGGGCGAGCGCTGCGGCGAGCGTTCCCACGATGACGACGACGATGAACGGGGCCCGCAGGGCCAGCGCCGCGGCTGCGGCGACGAACGCCGCCGCCCGTGCGTCCAGCGTCAAGTCCTGACCGGACGCGAAGGTGTTGGCGACGACCAGGGCACTGAGCAGACCGACGGTACAGGCGGCCGACGCCTGCCGGATCACGGGAGCGTCCAGGACCGACTCCGGGACGAGATAGCCCAGCAACTTGGTCGCGAACGCGATGAGGCAGGCCAGGCCGAGCCACAGCCACGGAGTCATGACGCCTCCCCCGCTCGCCGGTGCTGCGCCCACGCGACCAGGACCGCGACGACCGCCGCCAGCACGATGGGGATGCCCGGCGGCACGAACGGGGTGACGACCAGGGCCACGAACGCGCAGATCAGCGCCACCTCGATCGGCCCACGGCCGTGGAGTCGCGGCCACAGCAGACCCAGGAACGCCGCCACCGCCGCACCGTCGAGTCCCCACGCCTCGGGGTCGCCCAGGGAGGCCCCCGCGAGTGCACCCATGAACGTCCTCAGGTTCCAGAAGAGGAACACCGCCACCCCGGCCGTCCAGAAGCCACGGCGCTGTTCGGCGGGATCCTCCTGGCCCGACGCCGTGGCCGTCGACTCGTCGATCGTCAGGTGCGCCATGGCCATTCGCGTCGCCCCGCGGGGTCGCAGCAGCTCGTTCAACTGCACCCCGTACACGGCGTTGCGGATGCCGAGCAGCGAGGCGGCCGTCACGGCCGAGGGCCAGGTGCCCCCACCGGAGATCACCCCGACCAGCGCGAACTGAGAGCCACCCGTGAACATCAGCAACGACAACGCGCACGTTTGGAGGATCGACAGACCGGCGGCCACACCGAGTGCGCCGAAGCTCAGTCCATAGAGCCCCGTTGCCACCCCGATCGACAGACCCATGCGGGTCGCGGGAGTCAGAGTTGCCACCGCGGCATCGTAGGGACGCGCCGCGCGGCAGACCTCGGATGCCCGCACGGTGGACGAAGATCGAGGGATGCCCGCCACTCGCCCCCGTCCTCGTGTCGGCTCGATCGTGCTCGCCGCATGCGGCGTCGTCCTGCTCGGCATTCCGGTCTGGGCGCTGGCCACGGCCTTCGACGCGATCGTCACCGGACACCCGGTGTATCCGGTGATGCTCACGATCTCGGCGGTCGCGGGTGGCCTCCTCCTGCTCCGCACCTTGCGCCGCTCGAACAGCCGCAACGCCGGCGCGGCGGGCCAGGGAGCGAGTCGGCCGGTGAGCGACAGTGCAGCGAGCCACGGGACCGGCCACAGCGCAGCGAGCCGGCTGCCCGACGAGGACGCCGTGTCCCTGTTCGGGGACCGGTCCGCCGCTGCACCCGGTGATTCCGGATCGTCGACACACGAGCCATCCACCGCCGGGGCGGCGTCCCGACGTCGAAAGGCGTTGCGCGCGAGCGGATGGGTCGCTGCAGTGCTCACGACCGCGGTGGTCGCGGTCGTCCTCGTCTTCGGGCGTCCGCACTCCGCGACCGACATCGCCCTCGCGGCCATGTCGGGGACGGACACCGTGAGCGTCACTCACGACACGACGTCGATCACCCTCACTCCACGGAAGAACACCGGGGTCGGGGTCGTCTTCCAGCCCGGAGCCCGCGTCGACGCCCGCGCATACGTACCGATCCTCACCCGTCTCGCCGAGCGGGGCCACACCGTCGTCATCGCCGAGCAGCCGCTCGGGGTCTCCTTGCTCGCGCAGGGTGCCGCGGTCTGGGCCATGGACGCCCACCCGGAGGTGTCTCGCTGGGTGGCTGCGGGACACAGCCTCGGTGGAGTCGCCGCTGCCCGCACGGCAGCCTCGAGCGACCCTCGCGTCGTGGGACTCCTCTTCTGGGCCTCCTACGCCGACGTCCGGACACCGACCGACGTCGTCCCCGTCCTCAGCGTGTACGGCACGAACGACGGCCTCATCGCGCCGGCCGAGGCCGTACCCGCGCCGGAGCAGCGACCCGCGAACACCCGGTATGTCGCGGCCGAGGGCGCCACCCACACCTCGTTCTCCGACTACGGCACCCAGTCCGACGACGGCGTGGAGTCCGTGCCACACGACGTGGCCCAGCAGCGCATCACCGAACCCACCCTGGCCTTCCTCGACGAGTTGTCCCGCTGACCTACTCCCGATCGACCGATGTCGATCGATGACGTGCTCGAACAGGGAGTGGGTTCAGGCCGAGGCCACGCGCGGGCGGCGGAACACGGGTGCATCCGGGCGCGAGAGGTCGGGCTGGTAGCGGTAGCCGGCCTCGTCGAACTCCCGCAGTGCGCGCACGGAGCGGACGCGGTTCTGCACCATCCAGCCCGCCATGAGTCCGCGGGCGCGCTTGGCGGAGAACGAGATCACCTTCCAGTCGCCGGTCGGCCCCTGGTCCTCGAAGCGGGGTTCGACGAGCCGGGCGTCGAGCGCGTCGGCGTCCACGGCCCCGAAGTACTCCCCCGAGGCGAGGTTGACGACGACATCGGGCCCTGGGGAGTCGGCGAGATCGGCGGCGATCTGCTCGGTGATGCGCGACCCCCACCAGTCGTAGAGGGAGGCGCCGCGGTCGGTGGCGAGGCGGGAGCCCATCTCGAGGCGGTAGGCCTGCATGAGATCCAGCGGCCGCAACACGCCGTAGAGGCCGGAGAGGATGCGCAGCGTCTTCTGCGCCTCGGTGAGGTCGCGGGTGTCGAACCGCTCCCGCGGGTCGAGCCCCTGGTAGACGTCGCCGGCGAACGTGAACACCGCCGGTCGCGCGTTCTTGGGCGTGAACGGCGTGGTGAAGGCGGCGAACCGGTCCACGTTGAGCTGTGCCAACTCCTCCGAGATGCCCATGAGCTCGGACAGTTCCTCGGGGCTCTTGCCCCGCATCACCTCGACGAGCTGCTCCGCCTCGGCGAGCAGACGCGGCTGCGTGTGGGTCTTCGTGGGCGGCTTGGAGTCGAGATCGAGCGACTTGGCCGGTGACAGCAGAGTGAGCACGAGGTCACCGTAGCCGCGTCCCGTGCTCAGATCGTCGGAGGCCGCCAGACGACGAGCGCGCGGGAGTCACTGCGGCGGCGCCGGGGACGTTCACCGGCACGCACGGCCACGACGTCACCGGCGCGCCCGGCGGCGAACACCCGCCGACCCGATTCGTACAGCGCCTGCACGCGGGCCAGTTCGTCCTGGATCTCGGTCAAGCGCGCACGCAGGGCGGCGTTCTCGTTCTCCAGGTCGAGGATCTGCTTGATGCCGGCCAGGCTCACACCCTCGTCCTGGGAGAGCCGTTGGATCTCCCGGAGCTGGACGATGTCGCGGTTGGAGTACCGACGTCCTCCGCCGCGGGTGCGGGAGGGGGTGACGAGCCCGGTGCGGTCGTACTGGCGCAGGGTCTGGGCGTGCATCCCCGCCAGTTCGGCCGCGACGGAGATGACGAAGACCGGAGTGTCGTCGTCCGGGGTGAATCCCATGGTGGTCATGTCATCTCCTCTCCGAGAGTTTCAGAGTGCCCCACGCCGGACCGGAAGGGGTGTCCTCCCGGCCCGGCGGGTCGATGCCGGCCGGGCCCGCCTCAGGTGCGGGCCTTGCGGAACAGCTCTTCGCGGGGGTCGATGCCGACCTCCTGGTTGCGCAGCGCCTCGATCGCGGCACGGGCCTCGTCGGTGAGCCGCTGCGGCACGGTGACGGACACCTTGACCATGAGGTCGCCGCTCTGCCCGTTCTTGCGCCGCACTCCCCGGCCCTTGACACGCAGGGTCTTGCCGCTGGTGATGCCGGCGGGCAGCTTGACCTTGACGGTGTCACCGGCCAGCGTCGGCACGCTGATCGTCTCCCCCAGGGCCGCCTCCGCGAACGTGACGGGAACCTCGATGCGCAGGTTGTCGCCGTCGCGGGTGAACACCTCGTGGGGGTGGACGGTCACCTTGAGCAGGATGTCGCCGGCGGGCGCGCCACCGGGTCCCGCCTCGCCCTTGCCGGGCAGGCGGATCGTCGCGCCGTCCTTGATCCCCGGGGGATCCGGGCCGTGATGGCCTTGCCACCGACGCCGTTGACCACGACCGTGTCGCCCTCCACGGCCTGACGGAAGCTGAGTCCCGCCGTGGCGTGGATGTCGCGGCCCTTGCGGGGCGCGCGGAACCCGCCACCGAAACCGCCCGATCGACCACCGGGGCCGCCCGGAGCGCCGTACTGGGTCCCGCCCGGAGGGAATCCGCCGCCCGAGCCCTGCCCGAACATGTTGAGCAGGTCCTCGAGGTCGGGTTCCTGGCCGGTGCGGCCGCCGAAGCCGCCGCCGGTGGAGTACCGGGTGCCTCCGCCGCCGCCCTGGTTGAAGATCGTGCTGAACACGTCCTCGAACCCGGCTCCGCCCATGCCGCCGCCGGGGCCGCCGGCGGTGAACCGGGCGCCACCGCGACTCATGGCGCGGACGGCGTCGTACTGCTTGCGCTCCTCGGGATCGGACAGCACGGCGTAGGCCTCGCCGATCTCCTTGAACCGCTGCTCGGCCGCCGCGTCGCCGGGGTTGCTGTCCGGGTGGTGCGTCCGGGCGAGCTTGCGGTACTTGGCCTTGATGTCCTTGGCGTCAGCGTCGACCGAGACGCCCAGCACGGCGTAGAAGTCCTTGTCGAACCAGTCCTGGCTGGCCATCTCGCCTCCTCAGTAGGTGTTCGGGTGGGTCACGCGGGGTCGGCGACCGAGACGCGTGCGGGTCGGACGACGCGGTCGTCGATGCGGTAGCCGGGCTGCATGACCATGACGACGGTGGTGTCGGTCGTGCCCTCGGGCAGCTCCGCGGTGGTGTGCATCAGCGCTTCGTGCACCATCGGGTCGAAGGTCTCGCCGACCTCACCGAAGGCACTCACGCCCTGCTTGGCGAGGATCCCCTCGAGCTTGGCGGCGATCTTGGCGAAGGGCGTTCCCTCCACCAGCTCACCGTGTTCGCGGGCGAGGTGGATCTCGTCGAGCACGGGCAGCAACGACTCGAGGAACGAGGCGACGGCCCGCTTGCGGTCCCCGGCACGGTCGCGGTCGACGCGGCGCTTGTAATTGACGTACTCGGCGTTCAGACGCTGGTAGTCGGCCAGGCGCTCGGCGGCGAGCCGGGCGTCGACGTTCTGGGTGTCGGGACCGGGTGCCTCCGGGCGTCCCTCGGCCGATTCCGGCTCCGGGTCCTGCTCGGAGCCGATGATGTCCTCGCGCGGGTCTGCGGGTTCGATGACCGGCTCCTCTTCGATGCTGGGGGCGTCGTCCTGCGACAGATCGTGCTGCTCGGCGCGCGGTGCGCCCTTGCCTGCGTTCGCGTAGGCGGCGCGGGCGGCGGCGGCCGAGGCCGCACTCCTCGCGGGAGACGTGGGCCGACCCGAGGACATACCGCCCTGATCGGCCTCGGACCTGGTGTCCTGACCGGGCCACCCGAGCGCGTCGTCGCCGACGGGCGTCCGGTTCTCGTCGTTGCTCATGTACGGCTCCTTCTCGGTCTGCGCCGGCGGCCTCACCGGGGTGTCTGCGGGTGGCGCTCCGCCCCGGCCCCACGCGAGGTGGGACCGGGGCGGAACAGCGGGGTCACTTCTTCTTGTCGTCGTCCTCGACGACCTCGGCGTCGACGACGTCGTCGTCCTTGCCCGCCTGAGCACCCTGGTCACCGGCAGGCCCGCCGGCCGCGCCGAATCCCTCGGCACCCGGGAACGGGCCGGCCTGCTCGCCGCCGGCCTGCTCGCCGCCCTCGGCCTGCGCCGCGGCGTACATCGCGGCGCCCATGGCCTGGGAGACCTCGTTGAGCTTGGTGACCTTGGCGTTGATGTCCTCCGGCGTGGCGGCCTCGTCGCCCGTCTTGCCGAGCGTGACCTTGAGGTCGGTGAGGGCCTCCTCGACCGGCTTCTTCGTCTCCTCGGACACCTTGTCGCCGTTGTCGACGAGGAACTTGTCGGTGGAGTAGACGAGCTGCTCCGCGGTGTTGCGGGCCTCGGCCTCCTCGCGACGCAACTTGTCCTCCTCGGCGTGCTGCTCGGCCTCGCGCACCATGCGGTCGATCTCTTCCTTCGGCAGCGCGGAGCCACCGGAGATCGTCATGGACTGCTCCTTGCCGGTGCCGCGGTCCTTGGCGGAGACGTGGACGATGCCGTTGGCGTCGATGTCGAAGGTGACCTCGATCTGCGGCACACCACGCGGCGCGGGCGCGATACCGGTGAGCTCGAAGGTGCCGAGTTGCTTGTTGGCGTTGGCGAGCTCACGCTCACCCTGGAACACCTGGATGAGCACCGAGGGCTGGTTGTCCTCGGCCGTCGTGAACACCTCGGAACGCTTCGTCGGGATGGCCGTGTTGCGCTCGATGAGCTTGGTCATCAGGCCGCCCTTGGTCTCGATGCCGAGGGACAGGGGCGTGACGTCGATGAGGAGCACGTCCTTGCGCTCACCCTTGAGGACACCGGCCTGCAGCGCCGCACCGACGGAGACGACCTCGTCGGGGTTGACGCCCTTGTTGGGCTCCTTGCCGCCGGTCAGCTCCTTGACGACCTGGCTGACGGCCGGCATACGGGTCGAACCGCCGACGAGCACGACGTGGTCGATGTCGGACAGCGAGATCCCCGCGTCCTTGATGACCTGGTTGAACGGCGCCTTCGTGCGCTCGAGGAGGTCGGCCGTCATCTGCTCGAACTGAGGCCGGGTGATGGTCTCGTCGAGGTGGATCGGGCCGTTCTCGCTCATGCTCAGGTACTGCAGGGAGATGTTGGTGCTCGTCGCGGTGGAGAGCTCCTTCTTGGCCTGCTCCGCGGCGTCACGCAGACGCTGCATGGCGATCTTGTCGTTGCTCAGGTCGACACCGGTGTTGTTCTTCACCGTGGTGAGCAGGTGCTTGACGATGCGGTCGTCCCAGTCGTCGCCACCGAGCTTGTTGTCACCGTGGGTGGCGCGGACCTGGATGGTGGAGAAGCCGTCCTCCGGGTCCTTGCCGACCTCGAGGAGGGACACGTCGAACGTGCCGCCACCGAGGTCGAAGACGAGGATGAGCTCGTCCTCCTTGCCCTTGTCGAGGCCGTAGGCGAGGGCCGCGGCGGTGGGCTCGTTGACGATGCGCAGGACGTTGAGGCCCGCGATCTCACCGGCCTCCTTGGTGGCCTGACGCTCGGCGTCGTCGAAGTACGCCGGCACGGTGATGACGGCGTCGGTGACGGGCTCACCGAGGTAGGACTCGGCGTCGCGCTTGAGCTTCATAAGCGTGCGTGCGCTGATCTCCTGGGCGCTGTACTGCTTGCCGTCGATCTCCGGGGACTTCCAGTCGGTGCCGATGTGGCGCTTGACCGAGCGGATGGTGCGGTCGACGTTGGTGACGGCCTGGCGCTTGGCGATCTCGCCGACGAGCACCTCGCCGTTCTTGCTGAACGCGACGACGGACGGCGTGGTGCGGCCGCCTTCGGCGTTCGCGATGATGGTCGGCTCGTTTCCTTCGAGAACGGAGACGGCCGAGTTGGTGGTACCGAGGTCGATGCCTACTGCACGAGCCATGTGGTTTCTCACTCCCTGTGGGTCGGGGTGGTCGGAGTCACGGCGGGACGCCTCCTGTTCGGGGCCGCACACCCACCGACTCGTCGGTGTGGTGCTGCGCCCAGGTCGGGTCGTGCGGACCCGATCACGAGGCCTCTCGCCCGGCTCCGGCCGGGGTTGATTCGACTGCGCTCAACTCTGCGACTCCGGCCCGATCCTGTCAAACCGGGGCTCCGCAAAGTTGCGCTCACTCGACTCAACTCTTGTCGACGGGAGATCATTCCCGCGATCGGGGACCGATGTGGTGGTGGCCGCCAGGAGGTGTCGGATCTCACTGAAGATGTCGCAGTCTCGTCGAGGTCCGCGTCGCGCGGCCGACACGCCGCGCACCGGGTCTGCGCGCTGGGACGCGCTCACCGCCGGGGCGGTCGCCTGGGTGTTCGGTCGTCGCGGCCTGACAGCACCGCAATGGACGAACATCGAACCCTTGAAGCGGTTCTGGATGGTGCGTCCCGAGCCCGCCCTGGCCACACGACTGCTTCAGCGCACGCCCTCCGAGCTGGCCGTGCTCGGCGTGTGGATCGATGCCGAATCACTCGAGGGCCGATGACGTGGACCACTTCGACCGCAACACCGTGACGGAATTACTGACCGAACTGGGCACTCGCCTCGCGGCGCACCACGTGGCCGGACGCATCTACGTCGTCGGTGGCGCGGTCATGGCCCTGGAGTGGGACGCTCGGCGCTCGACCCGTGACATCGATGCACTGCTCGACCCACCCACGACGATCAAGGACGTCGCCGCACAGCTGGCCGCCGAACGTGCGCTCCCACCCGAATGGCTCAGTGACGCCGTCACCCTCTTCCTCCCGCCCGGGCCGCCCCCGACCGGACGAGTCCTCGGTCGGTTCGGCGCTCTCGACATCGTCATCGCCCCGGCCGAACACCTCCTCGCCATGAAGATGGCGGCGTTTCGACACTCCGACCTCAGCGACCTGAGGCTGCTCATCCACCACTTGGGACTGACGAACGCCGACGCAATCGCCGACGTGTGCGAATCCGTCTACGGCCCAGACGGGGTCGTCCTGCCGCCGAGGGTCGATCTTCTCTGGCAGGCCGGCGTCCTCCTCGACCCGCCGCGACCCTGAGCGGCGTCGTCGGATCCGACACGTGACGTTCCGCGGACTCCTGTCGTTTCCGCCGCAGCGACATCCTCGCCCGAGAGAATCAGCAGCGACCCACCGCGCGGAGAGCCCACCGGTGAAGGCACTGTTGCCCTCGATGAGCACACCGACGGGACGTTGGTCGCCGAGATCGACCATGGAGAGGAGCCCTCTGCGCCTACCCCGGACCGGTTTGACATCATCGAAGACGTGAGCGATGACGAGCGGTGGACCGGAGCCCGAGTAGCGCGCTGACGTGCCGTGTCGGCGACCTGCGGCGGGATCCGGATCATGTGTCAATCTGAATATCAATCGAGTTGCGGGGGAACCGCTGACATGACGCAATCCGAGAACACCCAGGCACCCCAGGCCGACACGTCCCCGGCCCAAGCCTCCCCCGCCGACTCGACCGAGGTCATCGTCGTGGGCGCCGGGCCGGTCGGTCTGGCCGCAGCACTGCTGTCGGCGCAACAGGGGCGGGCCGTCACCGTCTACGAAGGCCGGGACGAGCTGCTCCTCACCGACGAGAACAGCTACCCGATCGGTGTCAACGTGCGCGGCCAGGAGGCGCTGCGCCGCATCGACCCCGCCCTCCTGGATGCCTTGCGCGACACCGGCGAACTCGTCGAGGGGTTCGTCATCCGCAACGGCACCCGGACCGTCGCGAAGTTGCCCTCGGGCACGCTCACCGGGACGACCAGGGCCCGCCTCACCCGCATCCTTTTCGACGCCGCCCGCACGGAGCCGCGGATCCGGATCGTCACCGGCCACCGGCTCAGCACCCTGGACCGCGACGCCCGGCGCCTGGACTTCACGACGACCGCCGACGAGTCGGTCACCGTCGACGCGAGCCGCGCGATCGTGCTGGCGTGTGACGGCGTGTGGTCCCCGGCCCGCGGGTCCTTCGCCGAGGCCGTGCCCGAGTTCGACCCGGTGGTCGGGGACTGGGGCGTGCAGTTCCGCGTCCTGTTCTCCCAGGCGGGGGCGACCGCGCCCGGTCTGGACCCCGCGCAGCACCACATCTTCACGAGCAAGGGCATCTACACCGCCACCCTGCCGAACGGCGTCTGGTGCATCGCGGTGACAGCGATCAAGGGCGACCCCGCCGAAGACCTCCTTCTCTCCACGGACGCCACGGACGAGAACGTCGCCGCCCTGCGCGCCCACCTGGCCGAGCACGCCCCGCTCGTCCCACCGCTGCTGCGCGAGGAGGACTACCGGGCCTACTTCGCCCGTGAACCCTTCGGCGGTGCAGTCGTCCGGTGCTCGCGCATCGCGTTCGACGAGTGGCTCGTCCTGCTCGGCGATGCCGCGCACAGCGTCATCCCTCCGACCGGGGAGGGCGTCAACTCCGGCCTGGAGGACGCGTTCCTCCTCACCGACACGCTCGCGACCGACTCCGCAACACCCCTGGCCGACTACGAGCGGAATCGCCTGCCCGACCTGGAGGCGCTCGGCGAATACGCGTGGCAGCTCAAGGAGAACCTGCGGACCACCGATCCCGCCGAGACCGCGAGCAACGTCATCGTGCGGATCCTCTCGAGCGTCGCCGCCCGGTTCGGCCGGAGTGACGGCGAGGTCGAGCAGCGCCTGTTCGGTCCCGACGCCGACCTCACCCGGTACGCCGAGACGATCGGCCCCTGGATCGCGTTCCGCGACCGGTGGACCCCCGTGGCCCGCACCGCTGTCCGAGGCGTCCTCGGCCTCCGGCCGGCCGTGCGCCGCGTCATCACCCCCATCCGTCAGCAGAAGGGACAACCGTGAACATCACCATCGTCGGTGCCTCCTCGGGCACCGGAGCAGAACTGGCCCGTGCGGCGCTCGCGCGGGGCCACACGGTCACCAGACCGACCTCAAGCCCTTCAAGTCCCTGTACGGCCCGCAGGCCGTCCTGCCCTACGGCTGGACGCTCCGCAACCGCGACTACACGTGCACCTCCGAGACGACCGGCGTCACCTGCACCGACCTCGACACGGGGCGCGGCCTGATGATCAGCAAGGCCAAGTACCGGTTCTTGTGAGGTGGACCGGGCTGCTGCGCCGCCCGCGTCGGGCCTTCTCCCGCGCGGGTGCAGCAGCCCCGCACTCCAGCGGGCACGTCCAGGACGCGCACGTCAGGGCGCTGAGGCCTCCTCGGTGACGACGCACCGCACCCGTCGCACCATCCTGGAGGAGGAGTGGGCGTGCGTGACGTCCGCCGGGATCGTGCCCGCCTGCACGAGGCGAGTACGTGGTCAGGCGGGCTGGACGGCCCGGCGCATCACGGTGTTGCGCAGCCCCTTGGGGCGAACGAACTCGAAACCGGCACGTTCGTAGACGGCTCTGGTGCCGTTGTAGAAGAACGACGAGGAGGTCGGCTTGTCCGTGCGAGGAATATGGGGGTAGCCCTCGACGATCCCGCCGCCGGCCCTCGCGATCAGGTCGAGTGCGCCGTGCAAGGCGGCGGTGACCAGGCCATGGCGACGGAAGCGCTTGTCCACGAAGATGCACGTGATGCGGTAGTCAGGCTCGCTCTCGCCGGCTGCTGACAGGTCCTTCAGGTATTGCTTGCGGTGATGAATGTTCGGCAGCTCCTCCGATGAGCCGTATTGCGCCCAAGCAACGGCTTCCTCTCCGTCCTCGCCCTGTCGAACGACCAGTGCCGCATGGGCCTCGCCATCGGTGATCAGTCGCTTCTTCAGCACGCGATTGCCCTCGTAGCTCTGCCCGCGCTCGACACAGCCGGGGTGGAACCAGATGCACCAGCACCCCCGAAGATGCCGTCGTGACGCTCGACAAGAGCTTCGAACAGCGGCCACGTGGCGTCGTTCAAAGCCTTGACCTCGACGAGGCCCGGGTCGGTGGTCGCCATGACCGAGACCCTAGGCCCCTGCGGCCGGCGCCGAAAGAGCTTCTTTCGAACTTCTCTCCTCACGTCGCCCCCACCGGTCGACGCCTCGATGTGCCGGTCGGTAGGCGGCTTCGGCGGGCGGTTGGGACGGGATGTGGATGTTCGAGCGCTTCACGCAGCCTGTGGATAAGTCGTACACGTTTACGAATACATGCCTTCTGACCATTGCCCTCATGATCTCTCTGAGGTAGAGTTCTGTCACAGGGATCGATCACGAGACGGGGGGTGAGCTGCGGTGACGACGGCAGTGTCGACGGCGATGACAGAGTCCCCCACCCTCGCGCCCACCCCTGACGAGCACGCCGGTCCCGGACTCGTGGATGCGGGCTCGTTCGCCGGGTGGTCCGGCGATGAGTTGCTGAGTGAGTTGGAACGGATCGAACGTGAGACCGCGGCGTTGGCGGCGCGGTCGGTGGCCGTGACCGAGGCCATGACCCGCGCGCGGCGGCGAGACTGCCTGCAGGGGTTGGCTCCCGACGTCTCGCCCTCGCGTCGGAACCTGGAGGTCGCCGAGGTCGACGCGTGCGTGGTCGACGAGATCGCCCTGGCCACCGGACTTCGGACCCACGAGTGCCGGGCCCACCTCGAGCTGGCCTGCGGCGACCTCTCCCGTACCGGCCCGATCCGCGCCGCGCTGGGCCGCGGGCAGCTGTCCTGGGAGCGGGCGCGCACGGTGATGGAGGCCTCCGCGCAGGTCCCGGCCGCACACATCGACGAGCTCGTCGCCCGGGTCGTGGCGCCCTATCCGGCCCGCTCCGTCGACGGCGTCGGCGGGTTGGCCGTCCCCCACGAGGTGTTCAGGGCCCGGCTGCGCCGGTTCGTCACCCGACACGTCGACATCACCGAGCGGCACACCGAGCGCATGCGGCAGCGCTGCACCCGCATCGACGTCCTGCCCGACGGCGAAGCCGTCCTCACCGTCTCCGGGCACGTGCTGCGCGTGGCCGGAGCCCACGAACGCGTCGATGTCATCGCCCGCCGCCTGCGCCGCGAAGGCGACACCCGCACCCTGGCCCAACTCCGCTCCGACATCACCCTCGACCTGCTGCAGTGGGGCGAACTCGGCTCGCCCGACGCCACTCTCAAGGAAACCCACCTCGCTCCCTACGCCACCTTCGGCGGGGCGCTCCCCCGGCACGGGTGGACGTGGTCGTCTCCGCGGCCTCGCTCCTCGGTGCGAGCACCGACCCCGGCATGACTCCCATCGCCGGGCGGCACGAATGGATCTCCGCAGCCATCGTGCGCGATGTCGCCCACGCCGCCGGGTCCACGTGGCGGCGCCTGGTCACCGACCCCCTGACCGGGCACCTGCTGGACCTGTCCACCGAGGCCTACGAGGTCCCCGCGCGCCTGCGCCGGCAGGTGATCGCTCGCGATCAGGTCTCCCGGGTGCCCGGCAGCACCCGCCCCGCGGGGGCCTGCGACATGGACCACGACATCGACTACGCCGACGGCGGCACCACCTCCGAGGAGAACATCTCCCCCAAACACCGCCGCGGACACAACCACAAGACCCGCCACACCTGGCACTGCGATCGCGAACCCCACCCCGACGGCGCCATCACATGGACCACCCCCACCGGACGCCGCTACACCACCACACCCTGGGACTACCGCGACCCCGACCCGCCCGACCCCGACGAACTCCTGGAGAACCTCGCCGGCACACCGGCGACCGCCACGACCACGGGCGCAGGCCCAGGTCCAGGTCCAGGCGCAGGAGTCGACCACCCACACGACGGCCCGCAGGACACGCATGCCGGAACCTCCGAACCGGGGCGGATCCAGTCCGCCCCACCGGACCAGGTCGTCCACCGCATCCACCGCTGCCCCGACTGTCGACGCACCCACCACGTCGACATGATCACGGTGAGGGACCTCGACGACGACCCCATCCGTGTCCACCTCCCACCACGCCCACGACGTCGCCCCGACCGACCGACAGACCCGTGGACGAACCCCGACCCCGGACCACCACCCTTCTGACCGTGGCCACGTCACGGCGTTGACCCCAGCAGCCACGCACCACCTAGACAGAGCGCTGCGCGACGTATCTGCATCGACGCCATCATGTCGACCGGCAGGAGAAGGGGGAGCTCAGACGAACGTCGTCCGAATCCGTCCGACGCCCTCGATGGTGCTCTCGACGACCTCCCCGCGGCTGAGGTAGCGGCGGGGCGAGCGGACCGAGCCGACGCCGGCAGGCGTTCCGGTGAAGACAACGTCACCGGGGAGCAACGTCACGACGGACGACAGCCGGGCCACGAGCTCGGCCACCGGGAAGACCATGTCGGCCGTGGTTCCCTGCTGGAGCGTCTCCTCACCCGTGCGGCAGCCGATCTGGAGCCGGTCCCGATCCGGCAGCTCGTCCGGCGTCACCAGGGCGGGACCGATCGGAGCGAACCCCGGGTAGGACTTCCCCAGCGAGAACTGCGCGGGCTTGTCACGAAACTGGACGGCACGCTCGCTCACGTCCTGCCCGACCGTCAGGCCGGCGACGTGGTCCCACGCCCGCTCGACCGGGATGGCATGCCCCTTCTTACCGATGACGACGACGAGCTCCACCTCGTAGTCGACACGGTCCGACGGCAGCCGGACCTCGGCGAACGGGCCGGTCACCGAGGAGGGGAACTTGGTGAAGACCATCGGCTCGGCCGGGAGGTCGAGCTCTGCCTCCTGCGCGTGGTCGCGGTAGTTGGGGCCGATACCGAACACCTGGGGTGGCCGGGGCACCGGCGGTCCGAGCCGGATCGGGTCGAACTCCTCACCGGCGACGACGTCGGCCGATGCGGCCCAGCCGGCGAAGTCCGTCCACCGCTCGAACACCGACTGCGGATCGGGGCCGAAACGCCCCCCACTGGCCGTCGCCACATCCAGAGCTCGCGTCTCCGTGGCGTCGATGATCACCAGCCGCCCGTCCAGATTGCCGATGCGCATGCCGTGCCCTTTCGGTCGATGAGGTCGAGAACGAGCCGGGCCGTCGCGCCGTCATGAGGCGGGGGCGGCGGACGACGCCGTTCGACCCCAGACTGCCCGACTGCGGCGACGCCCAGGGGTCGTGGGGAGGGCCTCGGCCACCCGGGGCCACGAAGGGTGACGCAGCTCCGCCCGCACGATTTCCTCACCCTTGCCTGCTATCTCACGAGGTCACCGCCGGCCGATGGCCGTCCGCCCGTCTCGATTTCTCAGACCTGGTTCACAGGAGCCGGCTCACGCCACATCCGCACCAGAGGGCCGCCCTCGACCTCGACGTCGCCCCGCCGGACGAATCCCTTGCGCTCGTACAGCCGAGCGCTGGACGGGGTCGAGGCCTCGAGGTAGCAACCGTGCTCGGTCGCGCGGGCGACGCCGTGGTCTAGGAGCAGGCCTCCGACGCCTCGGCCGGGCACCCCCACGCCGATGGCGAACAGGTACCAGTACTCACCCGGCGGGTAGTGTGCCGCGATGATGCGCTCCTGGCGCAGCAACCGGATGGCGCGCAGGCCGTACACGGGCAGGACCTCCCGGGCGATACGGGCCTTCGCCCCGAGGGGCAGCGCCCCGCGCCCGGGCGCACCCCACACGGCGACACCCATCACCTCGTCGCCGTCCACCGCCACATCGACGGCGCCGCGCGACAGGTAGTGATGGCGCAGCAGGCTCGCGTAGAGGCAGCGCAACAGCCGCTGTGGCTCGTCAGGATGCCCGAGCGCGGCGACGAAGGGCGGATCGGTCGCGAAAGCCCGCGCGAGGACGTCCGCGGCCTGCGCAACGTCCTCGTCCCCAGCGGTTCGCACATGAAGAGACACGCTCGTGACGATAGGTCGCCTCTCGCGATCTCGGGAGCCCGCTGGTGTCCATCCAGCCTGCCCAGCGCTGCCCCAGACCTGGGGCCGGGTCGTCACTCGAGCCGCGGCGTGAATGGGTCTGCCACAGCGCCGGCCAGGGTGGGATGCTGCCAACACATCCCTGCTTCGGCCAGGACGGGCGAGGTCGCGTGTCTGCCGGTCAGGGCCAGGGCCGGGTCGGTGCGCAAGCCGATGGCGCCGAGGCGCAGGAGCGGCGCAGGCGTGGGCATGCCCGCCCTCCGGCCGGTCGAGCGGCGCAGGGTCGCCATCAGTTCGGCGTTGCGAACAGGGGTCGGCGCAGCAGCCACGACCACGCCCGCCGGAAGGTCGATCCCCGGCTCGAGCCCCAGGGCGGCGAGCGATCGTCAGCCAGTCCTGCACGTGGATCCAGCTGAACCACTGTCGGCCGTGACCGACCGGCCCGCCCAGACCCGCTCGCCCACCTACCCGCCCCAGGATTCGCGGCAGGACGACGGGCATATTCCGCCGGTCGAGACCTCACGCACGACAGCCCGTGCCTGCAGCTGCTGAAGACCGAGAGAGGCGAGACATCATCGACGCCCGACCCGCCGTCGAGATCGGCGTCGGCCGGTGCCACCTGGCCCCTGCCCGCGCCACCGGCGCCACCGGCGCCACCGGCGCCACCGGCGCCACCGGCACCAGTCCGTATCGCGAACGAGGGCCTTCGTCGACGGCCGAGTCGGTCTTTGTCGCCGGACAGGCGCAGCGCGGCGACCGACCCACCGAAGCCCGAGCCGAGCACGACGACGTCGTAGAGCGCCGTGACGGAGGCCGAGCCGACGGGGCCGTGTCGGTCGTCGAGGGGATGTGACGTTCGCCATGTGGGCTCCCGGTGGTCGCGGTTCCGGCGGGCGTAACGGCCGTGACAGGGCACTCTGCCCGACGAACGGTGCGATGCCGCCTCGAGTTGAACTGACGTCTTGGACAGCGGTGGCCGCCGCGCACTCCTCGACGACCGGCTTGCGCAGGACGCGGACCTCAGCCCGGCATACCGTCGAGGAGGTGACACCGCCCGGGACGGACTGTTCGCATCTGGCCGTCTCCGGGAAGATCGGCGGACGAGGGAGACACGATGAACGACCGGACGTGGGGAGGAATCGCCCCGCAATGCCCACCCCTGGACTGGCGAGCACTGTGGTCCGACGAGCGGCACGGCCGGTGGCAGGTCGAAGAGGCGACCCGCGAATCCGACGGGTGGACCCGCCCGAACCTGCGCCTGGTCATGGGCGACGAAGAGCGACGACTCACCGGGGCCATGTGCGTGTGCGTCCGGCGCGACGGGCCGCAGCCGCGCGTGCTGCTCGTGGAACAGGACCGACCCGCTCCCGGGGTGCGGCTCTGGGAGGTCCCGAGCGGCATGGTCGACGAGGAGGACGCCACCCCAGCGGAGTCCGCGCTGCGCGAGTTGAGCGAGGAGACCGGGGTGGAGGCGAGATTCGTCGCCGACCTCGGTGAGATCTACCCCGACCCGGGGGTGTTCGCAGCGTCGGTGCAGGTGGTCGTGGCGGAGGCCGGTCCCGCCGAGGCGGACTCACCGAGACGCACCGGCGACCACGACGTCACCGGAGATGGGGACGGCGGGAACGGCTCGGGCGATGCCGGGGAGGGCCCAGAGGTCGAGCGCACGGGATGGTTCACGCAGGAGGAGATCGACACCTTGATCGCGACCGGCCGGCTGCGCTGCGGTATCAGCCTGGCCGCGCTGACCCTCGCCCGCACCTGGCGGAACCGAAACCCGAACCTGGACCGCTGACACGAGCGAGTTCGAGCGAGGAGCGGGCATGGATCATCGAGTACTCGTCTCCGGGGCGAGCATCGCCAGGTTGGGCACCGCGCTCCGGCCGCATCGGACCGGCTCGGACGTGACGATCGTCGAATGGGCCCCGTCCTTCCGGGCGGGCAGAACGTCGACGTCCGCGCGGAGGCCCATGAGGTCGCCGATCCGGGCCGTGCTGGGCAGGCTCGGTCGTGACAAGACCCGTGACCTCCCCGAGTTCCTGCCTGCGTCCTGACCACGGGCCCACGGGCCGTCCGCACCACCGAGAAGGGAACCCTCCATGTCACTGATCCTGGTCACCGGCGCCACCGCCGGCGTGGGTCTCGCCACCGTCGAGTCGCTCGTGGAGGACGGGCACGACGTCGTCCTCCACGCCCGCCACCCCGGCCGCGTGGAAGGCGTGGCCGTGGCCGAGAAGGTCGAGGCGATGGTGTGCGGCGATCTGGCCGACCCCGCACAGGTCGCCCGGATGGCGGCCCAGGCCGAGGAGATCGGCCGGTTCGACGCCGTCATCCACAACGCCGGGGTCATCGACGGACCGGACGTGTTCGCGGTCAACGTCGTCGCCCCCTACCTGCTCACCGCCCTCATGACGCCACCGGTGCGGTGGATCGGACTCAGCAGCTCGATGCATCGCGGGGGCTCGAGAGACCTGAGCGGGCTCGACCTCGATGATTCCTCCGGGGCGACGTCCGCCTACTCGACGAGCAAGCTGCTGCTCACGACCCTGGCCATGGCGCTGGCGGACTCCATCCCGGAAACCGCCGTGCACGCCGTCGACCCCGGCTGGGTACCCACGCGCATGGGCGGCCCCGGCGCGACCGACAGCCTCCAGGAGGCCCACCCCACGCAGACCTGGCTCGCCACCGCGGACCTGGCGAGAATCCAGCCCCGCACCGGCGGCTACTGGCACCACCGGCGCACGCAGCGTCCCCATCCGGCGACACTCGACCCGGAGTTCCGGGCGGACGTGATTCGACTCCTGGGAGAGCACACCGGACACACGCTCCCGGCCACCTGAGAAGCCCCCGGATCGCGCTGATCGAAACGCGGCCGGCCGGGGGCGTCTCACTCACCGTCTGGCTTCACCACCGGGAGACGCTGGGGCGGAGCGGCGCCGACGGACGATCAGACCCTGTCCAGCACCGTCACCGACGCCGTCGCTGCCCTGGGCACGATCACCGACGAGGGACGTCTCGAGCTGCCCCGAGGACCTGCTGGGTACGTCTGCGCACGCCCTGTCACTCGGGCGGGCCGGTCAGCCGTAGACGAGCCGGGAGACGGCCACGCCCCAGTCGGCGTCGGGGTTGACACCGGAGCCCATCCGCTCGGCGAAGATCGCGACGGTGAGGTCGCGGCGGCGGGGAGCCCGCTCGGCATCCGCCGCCGCGAGGGCCGCCGGCAGCTCCTCGAGCGTGAGATCGGTCCCGTAGCAGGGGTTTCCCGGCTGCTGACGCCAGGACTGCGCGAGCTCGCCGGCGTCGTAGGGATCGAAGCCGGTCTCGTCCACCAGGCCCATGGCGCGGTCGCGGTCCTGCGGCCGGTCGGCGGCGACGGGCAACGCGATGCGCCCCGGCGCCCCGGCCGCAGCGCCCTTGCGCTCCAGGGACTGCGACCCGATCGTGTTCCACGCCTTGGCGACCGGGCGTCCGAGCTGCTCGACGACCCACTCGCTCTCGGCCTGCCCCGAAGGCAGGAGGTCGTCGCCGTCGCGCATGGGGTAGTAGTTCGAGGTGTCGATGATCGTCGTCGACTCCGGCACACCGGCGATGAGCGGGGCGAGGCCGGGGATGACGCTGAGCGGTACGGACAGGATGAGCACCTCGACGGCGTCGTGCGCCGTGACGGCGCGGGCTCCGTGGGCGAGGACGTGCTTCTCGATGGTCTCCGGTCCGCGGGAGTTGGCGACGGCCACGTCGTGGCCCCGCCGGCTGAGTTCGCGTGCCAGGGTCGAGCCGATGTGGCCGACGCCGATGATGCCGATGCGCATGGGTTCCTCCAGGTTGTCGTGGTCGGTTCGAATCGTCTGGTGCGGTCAGTGCAGGCGCGTGCGGTCAGTGCAGGCGCGGGTCGAGCCCGTACTGCCGGGGCAGGCCGAGGTGGTCGCGCAGCGTGCTGCCCTCGTACTCGGTGTGGAACAGGCCGCGTTCCTGCAGGATCGGCACGACCTCGTCGACGAAGGTGTCGATGCCGTCCTCGTAGACATCGACCGACACCCAGAACCCGTCGACCGCGCCGGCCTCGAACCACTCCTGCATGTGATCGGCGGTGACGGAGGCCGGGCCAACCGGCGTCGGGTGGTAGTCGATGACGCCGTGGGCGAGGATCTCGCGCACGGTCCAGCCCTCGCGGGCGACCTCCAGGGCGCGCGGCGCGCGCGGGTCGAACGGGCTCGGTCGCGCCGCCGACAACTGCTCCGGCGTCAGCGGCCGGTCGAGCCGGCTCGCCTCGATCGGGATGCCCAGCATCGAGCCGAGGTAGGGCAGGCGCTTCTCCAGCGAGTACTCCCCGATCCGCAGCCGCCGGTCGACGGCCTCGCGCACCGAGGGTGCGATGGCGGGCATGACCCCGGCGAAGAACTTCACCTCGTCGGGGTCGCGTCCGGCAGCGCGCGCGGCCTCCCGGATCGACTCGCGCTGAGCACGCGCATCCTCGATCGAGAACGTCGCCCCGATGACGCCGCCGGCGTAGCGGCCCGCGAGGCCGAGCCCGTATTCCCCGCCGCCGGCGGAGAAGATCACCGGCTGCCCCTGCTCCGACGGCGGGATCGGCAGCGGCCCGCGGGAGGCGACGTGCTGTCCCTGCAGGTTGATCGGCACGATCTTGTCGGGGTCGGCGAACCGCCCGGTCTCGGTGTCCTTGAGCCAGGCGTCCTCGCCCCAACTGCCCCACAGGGATTGGACGATCTGGATCGTCTCGTGGGCGCGCTGGTAGCGCTCGGGACGTGGCGCGATCTGGGCGCCGTAGTTGGCGGCGACGTTCGGGTCGCTGGTGGTCACCGCGTTCCAGCCGACGCGGCCGTGGCTCATGACGTCGAGGGTCTTGAACTGGCGGGCCAGGTTGTACGGCTCGGTGAAGGTCGTGGAACCGGTGGCCACGAACCCGATGCGCTCCGTGGCGCGGGCCGCGGCGGCGATCGTCAGCAGCGGTTCCAGGGTGAGCTGCGGCGAGTCGTTCGTGACGTCGGAGGTCAGGCCGGCGAAGTCGGGCAGGAAGAAGAACTGGATCTTGCCACGCTCGGCGGCCTGGGCGTATCGCACCTGGGCGTCGAAGCTCGTGTAGTTGGCCGGGTCGACGCCGGGAGCGCGCCAGGACATGGGCTGGCTGCCGTAGCCGTTGCCGAGCTGCAGGCCGATGAGCATCTGGCGGGACTGCCTGGTCATGGGTTCCTTCGTGGCGTGAGCGCGGTCAGTCGGCGAGTCGGCGCAGGGCGCTGCCGTGGAAGACCAGGGGCAGGGAGGTGTCGCGGTGCAGGTCGAGGACCCGCAGAAGGGTGAGGACGTGATCGCCGGCGGCCACCTCGGCGTGCCGCTGCACGGTGAACGTCGCGGCGGCGTCGCTCAGGAGCACGCTGCCGTCGACCGCGATCTCGGCCGGGACGTCGTCGAAGCGGGTGCTCGCCGGACGTGACAAGGCTGCGACGCTCTGCGCGTCGTCCGCGCCGATCACGCTGATGCCCCAGCGGTCGGCGCGGCGCAGCACCGGCCAGGTCGTCGACGTGCGCGCGAAGGCGATCGACACCAACGGCGGGTCGAGGGAGACGGAGGCGAAGGAGTTGGCGAGCATGCCGACCGTGCGACCCTCCACCTGCGCGGCCACGAGGGCGATTCCGGTCGGGAAGGCTGCCAGGGCGTGCCGCATCGCCTCGGGGCCCGGCGCCGTGCGTGTGGGCGCGTGATTGACCGTCATCCTGTCCTCCGAGATAATGGGAGAGCTTCTCCGCTTCGGCCTCTACGATACGGAGACCATCTCCGCTATTCGAGTCCAGGCGCGATCCGCGCCAGTGAGGTGTTCACCCGATGACCCAGCCGACCGGCCGCCGCCCCCGCACGGACGCCCAGCGCAACCGGGCGCACATCCTCGCCGTGGCCGAGCAGGGCTTCACCGAGACCGGGGTCGAGGTGTCGATGGACGCGATCGCCAAGCGAGCGGGAGTCGGCGCAGGCACCCTCTACCGGCACTTTCCCAACCGGGAGGAACTCATCGCCGCCGTCCTCGCCGACCGCGGTCCCGACCTGCGGGCCGAGCAGGCCGACATCGAGGCGCAGGAGACCGATTCGCGGGCCGCACTGGATCGCTGGCTCACGGCGGTGAGCGCCTGGATGCAGGCGTTCGAGGGCCTGCCCGAGCCGCTGCGCACGGCCCACCGGGAGCAGACCTCCCCACTGGCGCCGTCGTGCCAAGAGGTCATCGCCACCACCGACCGGTTCCTCGTGGCGGCGCAGCGCGACGGCCACGCCCGTCCCGGGGTGCGCGGGGTCGACCTCTACCTCGGCACGCTCGCCGCCGCATGGGCCGGCGGCGCCGACTCGGCCGACGACTCCGTCGAGCCCGGCCTGCGCGAGATGCTGCGCCGCGGCTGGGCGACATCGACCGGCAGGGAATGAAACGGACCACCTCTCCGTTTTCGCGGTGGAACGCACCCTCGACGGAAAGGCCCTGACATGAAGATCGGCATCATCGGCGTCGGCAACATCGGCACCACGCTGGCGCAGCGGCTGCCTCGCGCCGGCCACGACGTCCTCGTCGCGAACTCCCGCGGCCCCGAGACCATCGAGGCCGACGTGACCTCCGCCGGCGCCCGGGCGGTGACCGCGCAGGAGGCGGCGACCGAGGTCGACGTGCTCATCCTGTCGATCCCGTTGGCGCGCATCCCCGACCTGGCGCCGGTCGTGGCCGCCGCCGACGAGCGGACCGTGGTCATCGACACCTCGAACTACTACCCGGCTCGCGACGGTCAGATCGAGGCGTTGGACGACGGTCAGGTCGAGAGCGAGTGGGTCGTGGAGCAGCTGGGCCGCTCGATCGTCAAGGCCTGGAACGCCGTCCTGGCCGACACGTTGGCAGCCGCGGGCTCCGGCGACGCGGGGCGCATCGCGATCCCGGTGGCCGGCGACGACGAGCGCGCGAGCGCCGTCGCCCGGCAGCTCGTGGAGGAGACCGGGCTCGACGCGGTCGACGCCGGCTCGCTGAGCGAGTCCTGGCGTCAGCAGCCGGGGTCGCCGGTCTACTGCACGAGCCTGACCGCCGAGCAGATCCCCTCGGCCCTCGCCGCGGCGCAGAAGGATCGACTGCCGCGCCGCCGCGACCTCGCCATCGACGTGATCACGAACAAGGTGGACGATCCGTCCGCGACCGTCGACGCGGCATTCCTCACCCAGCTCAACCGGCTGCTCTACCGCTGAGCACTCGTCCCGCCGCGGCTGGATGGATGCAGGGATGAGTGCGGGGCCGGTGTCGCCATGACAGCAGCGATCCTGCACTCATCCCTGCACCCTCAGCCGGTCAGGCCCGCGAGGGCGCCGGCTGCGCCGCTCACGCGACGAGATGTCCCGGTCCCCGCCTCGCCACGGCGTCCCCGCGCCCACCCTCGGGTACGTCGACTGATGGAATGGGCAGCATGACCTCCCCCGAGCCCACGACCTCGCCCACCGTCCTGCCTGTGCGCCACCCGTGGTCGCACGGACGCTGGACGAACGCGCCGGCCGGGATCAGGGAGGACGGGGACGATCTGCTCGTCACCGCGGCGGAGGGGTCCGATGCGTGGCGCACGACGTCCTACGGATTCGTCCACGACTCCGAGCACGCGCTCCTCGCACCCCTGAAGGCGGGGACGGCGGTGGAGGTGAGTTTCACCGCCGACCTGCCCGAGCAGTTCGATCAGGCCGGGGTGTTCGTGCGCGCCGACGAGCGCACCTGGGTCAAGGCAGGCCTGGAACGCTCCGACGGCATCCTGCAGCTCGGGGCCGTCGTCACCCGCGACCGCTCGGACTGGTCCGTCGCACCGGCCGGTGACCGGGACGGCGCGGTCGTGACGGTCCGCGTCAGCCGCACCGGCGACGCCCTCATCGTCCGCGCCGCCGCGCATCAGGACACCGACACCGCCCCTGGGCAGGACCGGGGGCCGTGGCAGTTCGTGCGCGTCACCCCGACCGACCCCGGCGAGCCACTCGAGGCCGGCCCCTTCGTCTGCGCCCCCACCCGCGCGGGCCTGGTCGTCCGCTTCCACGACTGGCGCACCACCGCCGCCGACCTCTCTCTGCACTGATGAGGGCGCCGCTCCACGCCTGAGTGCGAGCGGACAGCCGGTAGGACAGCTCCGGTGTCGTCATCACGGCACCGGAGCTGTCCTTATCCCTGCCCGCTCGGTGGGCGGAGCCTCGGGAGCAGCGACCTCCCGAGATCAGGACGATGTCCGCACTCGACGACTCTCCCGATGCCGACGACGTCGGGGTGTCGTCGTTCAGTCGTCGTCGATGTCCTCGCCGGCGAGGGCCTTGGCGGCGAGGTGCTCCTCCGTGGCGACCTCCCACACCTCCTTGGCCGCAGTGGCGTTGAGCAGGAGGATGACGACGCCGAGGACGATGTCCGGCCACCCGCTGTCGGTCCACCACGTCACGAGGGCCATCACGATGATCGTGAGGTTGACCAGCACGTCGTTGCGGGCCGACAGGAACGCCGCCGCCGTGAGCGACCCACCATGCCGGCGGATCCGGGCCAGGATCAGTGCACACGCACCGTTGACGACCATCGCCCCGCCCGCGGTGACCACGAGCGCCGTGACGTCCGGGGGTTCGGGGTTCCTGGCCTGCACGAGCGCCATCCAGGCCGCCGCGACCGAGGGGATGAGGATGATCCCGGCCATGACCCGCCCGACGAGTGCGCGTCGCGCGAGCGGCCAGCCCAGGGCCACGAAGATCAGCAGGTTGACGGCGGTGTCCTCGAGGAAGTCGACCGAGTCCGCGAACAGCGCCACCGACCCGATCGCGAGCGCCACCGCGACCTGCACCCAGAAGTAGCCGAGGTTCAGCCCCGCCGCCGCCAGCACCGTCCGGCGCACGGTGCGCGGATCGACCTGTGCCTCGTCACCGCGCGCGTCGTCCACCCCGCCATCCTCGGGGCCCGGCGCCGACCCCCTGCCATCGACCCGGCCGACGCACCCATCAGGGCCGCACCCTCCCCGTGGTCATCGGGTGTGCGACCCGCCTCGGACCGGCCCCGATCCGGTGGGACACGGGCCCCGGGGCGACGGGTGCCCGACGGGGAAGAACAACACGGACGACATCGGCGGGCTGTCAGCGCAACCCTCAACCGTCTGACCTGCGGTGCTTCAGATGGCCGCGGTCTCGATGTCGTCCGTGTTGTTCTTCGATCCCGGAGAGGCGTACCGGTCCGCGTCACCCGCGGTGAGATCGCACGGCGCGGGGACCGATGATGCCGACCCCGAGTGGCTCCAGAAGCGCGCTGACCCCCACGTGTCGAATGCGCCTGGACGGGTACAGAAGTCGGCGACGGATGCCAGATCGGCGCGACGACACCGCCCACGCCCGGACACGCGCCGGACCCACTATCAAGGGAGTCTCATGTCGCAGGACACTCACACGACCACCACCGACCAGCTGACCTTGCAGGACCCGGTGAAGCGCTACCCCTCGATCAGCCCGCCGGCGGAGGCGTTGCCCGGCACCGGCCTCGACGCGGAGATGACCCCGAAGGCCGACCTGGGCGAGAAGTCCTACCGCGGCACCGGCCGCCTCGAGGGTCGAAAGGCTCTCATCACCGGCGGCGACTCCGGTATCGGCGCCGCGACGGCGATCGCGTTCGCGCGCGAGGGCGCCGACGTCGCCATCACCTACCTGCCCGAGGAGGACCAGGACGCCCAGAACGTCGCCGAGATCATTCGCGAGAGCGGACGCACGGTCGCGACGATCCCCGGCGACCTGCGCGACAAGGCGTTCACGAAGAAGCTGGTCGACGAGGCAGTCAAGGCTCTCGGTGGCCTCGACATCCTCGTCAACAACGGCGGCAAGCAGGTGGCGACGGAGTCCTTCGACAAGATCGACGACGAGCAGCTCGAGGCGACCTTCGACATCAACATCCTGGCCATGTTCCGCTTGGTCCGCACGGCGCTGCCGCACCTGAAGCCCGGCTCGAGCATCATCAACACGACGTCGATCCAGGCCTACCAGCCCTCGCCGACGCTGCTCGACTACGCCTCGACGAAGGCCGCGATCAACAACTTCACCAAGGGACTGGCCGAGGCACTCGCTCCGCAGGGAATCCGAGTCAATGCGGTTGCCCCGGGCCCGATCTGGACGCCGCTGCAGCCCTCGGGCGGGCAGCTTCCGGAAGACCTGCCCGAGTTCGGCAAGGCGACCGGCCTCGGTCGCGCCGGCCAACCCACCGAGCTCGCGCCCGCCTACGTCTTCCTCGCCTCCCCCGAGTCGAGCTACGTGATCGGCGAGACGCTCAACGTCAACGGCGGCATGCCCACCCCGTGACCTGCGGGCCGGTCGGGTGCCGGTGAGGCACCCGACCGCTGCGCCCGACGGACGAGTGGGGCGCGTCTCCCACGTGGATCAGCATGGCGGCGGAGGCGGTGCCAGTGCGCGCCTCGGTATCTCCCGCGCCGAGTTCCTGCGGCGCACCGTCGAGCGTGAGGCCCACCTGGGCAGCGCACCCGTCGCCGCCTCGGACTTCGACAAGTTCGCCTCGCTGGGCGACGACGATCTCATGCGGGACGCCTGGTCGTGAGCGACGGCCGCTGGCTGCTCGCCAAATCCGCCCTGTGGCGGATCGCCACCGCCGGCGACGCCGCCGAATGGTTCGAACGGATCCGACGCGGCCTTGTCCACATCTGCACCCCCACGCTGCTGGAGATCGGGTTCTCAGCGCGCAACAGCACCGACTGGGCATCGCTCGTGACCGAACCGCCGGTCTCCCTGATGCCCGTCACCTACACGACGCCTGCCGCTGAACTGCGTGCACTCGAGGTGCAACGCTTGCTGGCCGGCAAGGGGCGACACCGCGCGCCGGGCATCCCCGACCTGCTCGTCGCCGCCACTGCCGAGGCGGAGTCGCTCACGGTCCTCCATCTCGACAAGGACTTCGACCTCATCGCCGAGGTCACCGGGCAATCGGTGGAGCGATTGCGCCTAGGGTGACCCGCTCCGGCCAGGGACTGACCCCGCCCTCCAGGCACGCCTCCTGCAACGGCTCGAACAACACACCGGCGTCACCCTGCCCTGATCCCGACCGAGCGATCCATGCCCGGACGGCGCCGTCGGGTCAGTAGGGATCGGCGAGGTCGTAGGCGGAGTGGATGGCCTCGGCGAGGGATTCATCATGACATCGTCATCGTCGGGAACGTGGGCTCACAGCGCGATCTACTCCAGCGGCCCCTTGACGGCGTACGTCGCGCAGACGAACGAGCGGTTGCGCGCCACGTCCGTGAGTTCGAGGGCGAAACGGCGTGGGAACAGGGGCCGTCCGGCGCCGAGGGTGACGCCGGCGATGGAGATGACGATCTGGTCGAGCAAACCCGCGTCGGCGAACTGGGCGGCGAGGTCACCGCCGCCGACGACCCACACATCCTTGCCTCCCGCGGCCTCGACGAGGGCGGAATGAACGTCGGCGACGTCCCCCTGCGCCCAGCGCAGGTCCGCGCCGTCGATGTCGGGCAGCGTCGCGTGGCTGAGCACCCAGGCGGGCACGGCGTACGGCCACGACTCCCCCGTCCGCTGCAAGTGCACGCGGAGCCAGTCGTAGGTCGTCCGGCCCATGACCATCGCCCCGACCCCGGCCATGAAGGCCCCGTGGGAGTTCGGCCCGTCGGCGTCGATGTCCTGCACGAACAGCCACTCCAGCGAGTCGTGTTCGTCGGCGAGGTAGCCGTCCAGTGTGGCGGCGGTGTAGAAGATCGTGCGGGTCATGCCGTGCCTCCCGAGCGTCGTCGGAGCCAGGTGATCGGGTCGCCCTCGTCGAGGGTGCGGCCCGGGGCGCGCAGCATCAGCCGGAGCAGCTGACGTCGGTGCGCGGAGTACGTGAGAACGTGGGCGACGATGCCGCCGAGGACGAAGCTCTCGGGCGGCTCGCACAAGGCGTCGACGATCCGGTCGGCCCACGCTCCGCGGCGGTCGGTGTCGCGCACCAGGGCGAGCCAGTGGGCGGCCACCTCGTCGTGGCGTTCTCCGAGCACCTCGATCGATGCGTCGGCCGACAGCTCGGGTAGGTCCCGACCCTCGACGGCGGCCAGCCACACCTCCTTGGTCTGTACGAGGTGGCGCAGCACCTGACCGATCGTCTCGTCGGGACCGTCCCAGCTCAGGGGCACGCTGCCGGCGACCCGGACGGCGTCCAGGTCCTCGCGAGGCAGTGTCGCCGCCGCGGCGAGCAGGGCACGGATGTCGTCGATGTCGTGGTGCACCATCAGCTCGAGCGGACCCGCACCGACGGGGTGAGCCGAGTTCGCCTCGCCACTGTCGACCCACAGCGACGTGGGCGGATGGAAGTGGATCCCGTTCGGGGAGGGCAACCAGTGACTCCCGGGGCGCGCGGCCACCGAGCCGGGCGGGTGCCCGTAGGCCCGGGCGAACGCCCGCGAGAACCCCTCGACCGACTCGTATCCCGCGGCGAAGGCCGCGTCGGTCACCGACCCACCTCGCCCCAGCGACCACGCGGCACGCTCGAGCAGCACCCGGCGGCGCATCGTCACCGGCGGCTCGCCGGCCCCGCGCATCAGCTCCCGACTGAAGTGGAACGGCGAGGAGAACGCGCCCTGGGCCATGTCGCCGAGCGTGCGGTGATCCTCGTCGAGCACTGCATCGAGCAGCTCGCGCAGGCGATCTCGGGCAGGCGTCGTCATGACCTCAGTCTGCGCGCGCCACCCCCGCCCGCGCCCGACCGTTCTTGCTCACCGCAGGGCGGACTCCCCGATCTCAGGCGGGCCGATATCCGCTCTCGTCGAGCCGGCGCCGCCATTTTTTACAACTAGTTGTACGTTTTCCCTATGGCCGGGATCGACGACCGACAGGCGACGTTCGCGGGCGTGCTGTTGCTCGCCAACCGCATGCAGACGACGTACGACTCGGCGCTGGGCGAGGTGACGCTGAAGCAGTGGCTGGCGCTGGCCGTGGTCGCCACTCTGCCGCAGCCGGTGCCCTCGACCGCGGTGGTGGCTCGCACCCTCGGCACCACGCATCAGAACGTCCGCAAACTGGTGGGGGCACTGGACCGTAAGGGCCTGCTGAGCCTCGCCCCCTCACCCGAGGACGGGCGCGCCCGACAGATCAGCCTCACCCAGGCAGCGTTCGACCTGTTCGAGCGCGAGGACGCGACCGGAAGACGCCTCCTGGACGACCTCTTCGCCGACGTCGCACCTGCCGACCTGCACACCTGCCTGCGGGTGCTCGACACCATGTCGCGGTCACTGACCGGGGACTCACTGCTCCCCCCGGGCGCGGAGATCTGACATGGCGTGGGTCGCGGTGGTGTTGGCGCTGGTGGCGCTGCCAGTGGCGGTCCTCGACGTCCGGTCGTCCCTCGCCATGCTCGCCGGCGCGGCGGCGGCGGCGGTCTTCGCCCTCTCGCAGGGGCACGGGGTCTGGCCGGCCCGAGGGGCACTCGCGATCGCGCTGGTAGGGGTGCTCCTCATCGGGTGGGAGGTCTGGGATCTGCGTCGACCATTCCCCGGGACCGCCCCGAGCGTCTCGTCCGACCGGAACGACGGCCAGGATCGCGAGGTACTCCTCCCGCTGCGGGTCGACCGCGCACCCATCACCCGGCTCGCCCTGCTGCAGTTCGCCGACGATGGCGACAGCGTCTACGAGGGACTCGAACCGCAGTTCATCGATCGGGGCGCCGAGCAGGGCATCCGGATCATCGGCTATCGACACGACGGCCACGTCGACCTGTACGACGACCTGACTCTGACTCCCGAACCGGAGGAGGAGAGCCGGGTGACGGGCAGGGGTCGGCTCACCTATCGCCACACGGACCTCGGCCGGCCCATCCTCGAGGTGGACGACCAGAGCCGCATCCACGTCGAGTTCTCCTTCGTCGACGTCGAAGGCCGACGGATCACGGCCGGCATCCACGAACGCACCACCCGGCGGTCCACGCCGATGAATCTCCTGGCACCGGTGGGGTCGTCCGCCGCCGACCCGGAGTACTTCCCCCTGTTCCTCATGCACGACTTCGAGTTCATCCGCCTCGGCGGCTCCGACCTCGACGTGCACATCGACGACCGGCCCGTCACGTTGGCCGGTTTTCCCGTCCCACTACCGATCCAGGGTCAGTGGCGCAGTTTCGCCAAGTACATGACCGACTCCGAGATCATCGCGGTCTTCCCGACAGGCCACGCCCACCTGCAACGCGTCACCACCGATGGAGATACCCATCGCGACGGCGACACCGTCTACGTCTTCGACGGGCCCCACCTCGGCCGGATCATCGCCGGGAGCACTGAGTTCGCGTTCGAGCCGGCTCTGGACCTGACGCAGGCCGGCCGCGGCACGGTCATCATGACCAGCCACCCGGAGCTGGGCCGCATCACCGCCGGCTACACGGTGGAGGTCCAGGGCCACCGCACCCGACTGGCCATCGACGTGAACGCCGTCGAAGTGCCGCGCCAGCGCGGGCTGTTGTACCGGTACATCGTGAGCGACTCGTCGATGTTCGCCACCTGGCCGACGGCGTACCGCTACGAGGCCAGGATCGATCGCGGGTCCGGCTCCATCACGTCCGCGTGGATCAACGAACGACCCGCAGGAACGCCGAACCCATCTCGAACCGGAGGGTGACGTTCGGACCGGACGCCAGACCCTCCGGTTCGACACTGCTCCCGCCTGTTCGAGATGGGGGCGCAGAGGTCACGCGAACACGGTGAGTCCGTAGATCACGAAGACCATGAGGTGGGCGCTGCCGTGCAGTGCGGTGACGCGCGAGCCCGCGAACGTCATCACGTTCAGTACCAGCGTCACCGCGAGCAGGGTCAGGTTGGTGGCGTTCTCGGCGAGGACCACCGTCTGACCGGTGAGCAGCCCGATCGTCAGCACCGCCGGGATCGTCAGCCCCACGGTGGAGACCAGCGCGCCGTGACACAGGTTGCTCACCCGCTGGATCTCCCCGGCGTGGGCGGCCCGGATCGCGGTGAGGGTCTCCGGGAGGAAGACGATCATCGCGATGAGGATGCCCGACAGCGCCACCGGGGCCCCGGCCCGGCCGAGGCCGTCGTCGAGGAGCACCGCCATGTCGTGGGAGAGCAGCACGATCGGTGTCACCGTCAGCACCAGGGCGATCGCCCGCGCGACCACCTCGGTGCGGTGCTCCGAGAGAACCTCGCCGATCGAGGGACGCACGTCCGCCGCGTCATCGGTCGCCTCCGCGGCAGGGTTCGCTGCCCCGGTGGACCCCACCGCGATCACCTCTTGGAAGTCTGCGCGCTGGGCTCCCATCTGCCGGTAGAGGAAGAAGGCGTAGAGCACCACGGTGAGCGCGGCGATCGGGACAGCCTGCCCGGCGCGGTAGGCGCCGCCCGTGCCGATGAGGCCGGGCAGCGCGAAGGCGACCGTGCACAGCACGACCAGCAGCGACAGGTACGCCGAGGTCCCGGCACGGTTGGGCAGGAGGCCACCGTGGCGCAGGCCGCCGACGAGCAGCGCGACGCCGATGACCAGGTTGAGGATGATCATCGAGACCGCCATGACCGAATCCCGGGCGATGGTGAGGTGATCGCCGGGGCCGAGCATCACGGCCGAGATGAGGATGACCTCGATGAGCACGATCGACAGCGTGAGCACGAGCGTGCCGTAGGGATCGCCGAGGCGGTGTGCGAGGTGTTCGGCCTGGGCGACGACCCCGAAGGCGCAGACCACGATGACGGCGACGACCGCCGCCAGCACCGCGACCAGCGCCGACGTCGGGAGATGGGCGGACAGCACGGGCCGTGCCACCAGCGTGAGGACGAACGCTCCCCAACCCAAGGCGATGCGGACGAGCACCGCCGGAGTGAGAACGGTGCGGAGGATGGGTACCGAGTTCACAGGTGATTCCCGAGTTTCTGCGGGGTCGTCCCTGCTCGTACGTCGACCTGGCGGGTCGTCCCGCCGGCAGCTTCGCCTCCATCGTATCCGGCACGCGAAGGTGCTTCACGAGGCGCCGGCCGCGCAGGCTCACCCTAGGATCGGGTGATGCTCTCCCTGGGATACGAGGAAGACCAGCCCACCCGCGACGAGGTCGACGCCATGCCGGGTGAGGTGGCCCTGGAGTTCGGGGCCAACTGGTGCGGCATCTGCCGCGCCGCCCGACCGCTGCTCGACCAGGCCTTGGACGCCCGCCCCCACATCCGCCGCATCAAGGTCGCCGACGGCAAGGGATACCCGCTGGGCCGCTCGTTCAGGGTCAAGCTCTGGCCGACGCTCGTGCTCCTGCGCGACGGCGTGGAGGTCGGACGCGTCGTGCGCCCGGTCGACCCCGCCGACCTCGAGGACGCTCTCGGCCGGGCCGGCTTCGCGCGCTCCTGACCCTCGTCGGCAGGGCCGCCCGAGCTCACACGCGCCGCTCGATGCGGCACCCGGTGCGTTCGACGTAGTCGGCGATGAAGGGTTCCGGATCGAACAGGTCCTCAGGGGCCACCACTCCTGCGCCCTCCACCTCGCCGCGCAGGAGCGCCCGAGCCGCCCACGCCGCCGGCAGCGCCGTGAGCATCGGCCCGGCGCACCGCAATTCGGCGTACCGGATCGCGTTGTCGACGACGACCTCGGCGGATCGCCCGTCGCGCACGCCCTCGGCGACGATGCGCCACGCGGAGCCCACCGGACGCTCGGTGGGGGTGGCACCCGGGATCGCCGCCGCCTGGTCGCTGTCGAGGAGGCGGGCGAGGAAGCCGCGCGGCGAGATGCCGGTGCCGTCGACCGGGTCCGACGACGTCAGTCCCAGCCGATCGAAGTCACGCCACAGCCGGTTGGTCTGCGGCGACAGCCACGAGTACCGGATCGTGGCCCGCTCGAGCCCCGGGTACCTGCGGGCGAGGGTGATGGGCTCGGGATGCCCCATGTACCCGAACTCGTGGGTGCCGAAGGGCTCGGCCAGAGGCTGCTCGACCGCGCCACCCCAGGCCGGGACCGGCTGCAGACGGGAGTCGAGCACCTGCAGTACGTCGCCCGAGAGCGCATGCAGCATGTGTTCGTTGATGGTCACCCCGAAGCTCGGCATCGTCGGCACGCCGACGAAGAGGTCGATCGAGCGCACCTCGTCCAGCCCTTCCGCCGCCCAGCGCGCCGCCAGATTCGTGATGCCGGGCGATGCTCCCGCGCCGAGCAGGATCGTCAGACCCGCCTCACGGGCAGCCCGGTCGAGGTCGACGTCGGCGACGACCTGCGCCGTCACGTCGTACTCGTCGCACACGTCGACGTAGTGCGTGGAGGTCGCCACGGCGGCGTCGATGACACTGCGGCCGAACCGGAAGAACGGGCCCACCCCGTTGACGACGAGGTCGGCGTCGCCCAGCACGGAGATCAGCTGTTCGCGGTCGGTCACGTCGACGCGCGCCGGACGTGCGCCGGTTCGGGCGGCCAGCTCGCGTGCCCTGGTCTCATCCCGGTCGGCCACCACGAGGCGCACCCCGCCCTCTCGGGCCAGTTCCTGGGCCACCGCACCGGTGATCTCCCCACATCCCATGATCACGACGTCCATCGCAGGCTCCTTCATCTCGACTGTGTTCGCCCTTGCGAACCATCAACACTATTGACAATACTGTTGATGGTTGTCAAGGAGCTACCGTGAACTCGTCCGCCCCCGAGAGGAGAAGACCGTGACGTCGGTGGAAGACGCTCTTGATGCCGTGGCCGACCTCGCCGCCGGCTTCGGCGCCCTCGTGGATACGGGCACACGCCGCCTCGGCCTGACGCCCGTGCGGGCCCGCGTGGTCTTCGCCCTGCACGAGGACGGCCCGTCTCGCCAGCGAGCGCTCGGTCAGTCGGTGGGCGTGAGTGCGCAGCAGTTGGCCGTCATCGTCGACGCGCTGGTGGACAAGGGGCTCGTGCGCCGCGACCCCGACCCGGAGGACCGTCGTGCACTGCGGGTGAGCCTCACGGCGGCCGGCGAGTCCGCTGCCGCCGAGATCGCCGCCGTGCGGCGCGAGATCGGTGAGGTGTTGCTCGGCGACTTCGACGAGGAGCGCCGCGACACCCTCGTCACCCTGTGCGCGACGATGACCGACCGAGCCGCGCGGGTGCCTCGCCGCTGACGAAACGACACGGCCGACATGCGCCGCGACCAGCGGCGTCGGGCACGCATCATCCACGTCGCGGTGGCTACCTCCGAGTCGCTGCCCGCACCAGCGGAGCCACGGGCTTCTCGGCGGCCAGCAGTGCTCGCAGGATCGGACCCAGCAGGCCGGAGGCGCCACGCCGGCGAATCTCCGAACCGCCGCTGCGGGCCAGCTCGGCCAGCCGTTCACGGTCGCCGTCGCGGACCGCCCGCGCGACCTCCAGCAGGATCTCGTTGTGGGTGTCGAGGGCGCTGTGCCCCATCTCGGCGATCGGCACGAGGACCCCGTCGGGCAGCAGCGAGGCCACACGTTCGGCGACGACGCGCGGTGTGCGCAGGTCGCGGCCTCCGGAGATCACGGCGGTCAGCCAGTCGAAGCGGGGAAGGGCGGCGGGCAGGTCGAACGGCTCGCCCGCGTAGGGCGGATGAGCGTGGGAGGCCTCCTCCATCGAGGGGGCGGGGTCGAAGATGAGGCCGTCGGGCTCGGGGTGGTACTGCAGTTCGCGGAACGCGATGCGGCCGACGAGGTCGAACTCCATGATCCCGGGCGACCCCTCGGCCACCTCCTTGGACATGAGCCGGGCGATGGTGCGTTGCGTGGCCCTGGCCTGCCCGCGGACGAGTTGTTCGAGGTACCGGTCGAGCAGGGCGACACCGCCGAACTCGTAGAGCAGGCGAGCGGCGTCGCCGAGAGCGAGGGGGTCGAGGCCGTCGCGCTCCACGAGGATGCGGATCTTCGACGCCACCTCGGCGGTAGCGGGATCGGCGCCCTCCCAGAGCAGACGGCGCGCATTGCGGCGCACCTCGTGGTGGTCCTCGGCGGTGAGCACGGTCGAATCGAGCACCATGCCGGCCACCCGCTGCGGGTGACGCACGCCGAACGCCTGGGCGAGGTAGGTGCCGTAGGAGGTTCCCGAGACGATCACCTGCTCGATGCCCTCGGCGTCGAGCACGGCCGCGAGGTCGTCGACGGCACTCTCCAGGGTCATCGACTCCGGCGGGAGGTCGCGACCGGAGGTGTCGCGGCGGGAGAACGCCACCCCGCGGTGGTCGACCATGACCACGTCGAGCCCGTGCTTGGTGGCCGAGGCGCGGAACGGCTCGTACATGCGGATCGAGGCGACCCCCGGACCACCGGGGAGCACGAGCACCGGTGTGCGGCCACGCTGCCCGGTGCGCACGTACGCGAGGTCGAACGGCAGCGACGTGTCGTCGCCGGCACGCCTCACGGTCCTCACGTCGTTGCGCCGGCGAGCCCGCCGCAGCCTCGCCTGCCTGGCCCTTTCAGGGTCTCGTCCCATGCCCCCAGTGAATCAGGCGGCGCTCACGGCGAGGCCCATCCCGCCCGTACCGACGCAGGAACAAGTGATTCTTCACTCATGTTGGACCACGGCATGAAGGCCTTCGGATTCCTCAGCTTCGGCCACTACGGCTCCGGCAGCGGGCCGCACGATCCGGACGCGGGCGCGATGCTGCGCGACGCGATCGACATCGCCCAGGGCGCAGACGATCTCGGCGTCAACGGCGCCTACTTCCGCGTGCACCACTTCGCGCGCCAGGCGGCCTCCCCGATGCCGCTGCTGTCGGCGATCGCCGCGCGCACCTCCCGCATCGAGGTCGGCACGGGCGTCATCGACATGCGGTACGAGAACCCGCTGCAGCTCGCCGAGGAGGCGGCCGCGCTCGACCTCATCTCCGGGCGACGCATCGCCCTGGGCATCAGCCGCGGCTCACCCGAGCCCGCCCAGCGCGGATGGGAGGCGTTCGGTTACACCGGCTCGACCGACCCCCGCGGCGCCGATCTGGCTCGTGAGAAGTTCGCGACCTTCATGCGAGCCGTCTCCGGTGAGCGGATGGTCGACGCCGACCCGGCGCAGTTCGGCCCCGGCGTGCGACTGCGGGTCGAGCCGCACTCCCCGGCCTGGCCGAGCGCATCTGGTGGGGCGCCGGCACGCGCGACACGGCCGCCTGGGCGGGGCAGATCGGCGTCAACCTCATGAGCTCGACCCTCATCACCGAGGCCACCGGAGACGCGTTCGGCGACCTGCAGCGCGAGCAGATCGAGCGCTACCGCGATGCGTTCGCCGAGCAGGGCCACGCACACACGCCTCGGGTGTCGGTGAGCCGCAGTGTCTTTCCCATCGTCGATGCGAACGACACGATGTGGCTGCAGTTGCGCGGGGAGTCGCGCGACCAGGTCGGCGTCATCGACGGATTCACGTCCACGTTCGGACGCTCCTACGTCGGCGAGCCGGACCGTCTCATCGAGCAGTTGCAGGCCGATGCCGCCGTGCAGGCGGCCGACACCCTCATGCTGACGATCCCCTCCCAGCTCGGCGTGGCGCCCAACCTGCGCATCCTGGAGAACTTCGCCACGCACGTCGCACCGGCGCTCGGGTGGGAGCCGAACACCGCCGGCCCGGTCACGGGCTACGACAACAACTAGCTGTACTGACCGGGGACGTTGATCAACCGTGAGAATGGTGGCTTGTTCCCGCACGCGCTGTGGGGACGGTGATGGTTGTACCGGTGCAGCCATCCGGGAAGGGCGTCTCGGCGTTCTTGCTCGCTGGTGTAGCAGCGGGCGTAGGCCCACCCGTCAGCCATGGTCCGGTGGAAGCGCTCGACCTTCCCATTGGTCTGCGGCCGGTACGGTCGCGTCCGCTTCGGGGTGATCGATAGGGCTTCGCAGGTGTCGCGCCACAGGTGCGACCGGTACGCGCCGCCGTTGTCCGACAACACCCGCTCGATCGTGACGCCGCGGTCGGCGAACCATTCGACGGCTCGGTGCAGGACGGCGACTGCGGTGACGGCGGTCTCGTCGTCGTGGACCTCGGTGTATGCGACGCGGGAGTGGTCGTCGATGACGGTGTGGACTTAGGCGTAGCCGAGCCTGGGGTTGTGCCACTTGTTCTTCGGCTTCCCGGGGGTCGCGGCCCGATTCCGTTCGCCTTGGAGCCGGCCGACGTAGCGCCAGCCGCCGCCGTCGGGGATGTTCCCGAGCTTCTTCACGTCCACGTGCACCAGCGACCCGGGGTGGGAGTGCTCGTACCGGCGGACGGGTTCACCCGTGGCCCGGTCGACGTACGACAGCCGGTTCAGGCGCGCCGTCGACAGGATGCGATGCACCGTCGAAGGGGCGATGTCGAGTCGGGCAGCGAGCTGAACAGGACCCTCCCGCAACCGCATTCTCAGACTCACACACCGCTTCGTCACCTGCTTCGGGGTCTTGTTCGGGGACGTCCTCGGGCGCGAGGAGCGGTCCTGCATCGACTCGCCGGCCAGGTAGCGGTCGACCCAGCGCTTCACCGTCGGCCAGGAGACCTGGAACCGGGCGGCGACCTCGCTGATCGGGCACCCGAAGTCGACGACCAAGCGGGCGACCTTCAAGCGGTGGCGTGGGGTCAGAGCGGCATTTCGATGCGACATTCGTGTCCTTGCGTACAGCGAGGGGCCCATCCGGCGCGGATGGGCCCCTCGAAGGTGGGTGGTTCAGGGCTGATGCTGGGCGCGTCGCGCGAGGTTCTCGATAAAGTCGGCGATCTCGTCGGGGTTCTCCTCGGCCATGAAGTGGCCGCTGGCCGTGGCCTGGTAAGTGAAGTCGGGCGCCCACGCGCGCCAGAGGGCCGCGGCGTCGAAGCCGAGCTGTGCGCCCCAGTCCTGAGAGATGGCGGCCGTGGGCATGGCCAGTTGGGCGCCGCGTTCGCGGTCGGAGGCGTCCATGTCGAGGTCGATCCCCGCGGTGGCGCGGTAGTCGGCGACGATCGAGTCGGTGGACGTGATCGAGCTCTGGACGTAGTGGTCCCGTTCTTGCGGGGTGAAGGTGGTGCCGGTCGGGTCCCACGCGTCGAGGAAGGAGCCGTAGAACTCGGGCGCGACTGCGGCGATCATCTTCTCGGGCAGCCCGGCGGGCTGCGCCATGAGATAGAGGTGCCAGGCGACCTTGGCGTCCACGCCGTGCAGGACTGACCAGGTGTCGAGGGTGGGCAAGACATCGAGAATGCCGAGGAAGGACACCGTGTCAGGGTGATCGAGGCCGGCGCGCACGGCGACCAAGGCCCCGCGGTCATGGCCCACCAGCCCGAAGCGATCGAAGCCGAGCTCGTGGGCAACAGCGACGATGTCGTTGCCCATCGTGCGCTTGGAGTATGTGTCGGGGCTGTTTGCGGCAGGCTTGTCGCTGTCGCCGTAACCGCGCAGGTCCGGGACGATCACGGTGAACTGCGCGGCGAGCCGACGGGCGACATGTCGCCACATGTAGTGCGTTTGAGGGAACCCGTGGAGCAGGACCACGGCCGGGCCCTGACCACCGACGGCGACGTTGAGGCGGACTCCGTCGCTGCCCGCGACGGAGCGATAGCTGAAGTCTTCGATCGTGAGGTTTGTCATGAGGTCTCCTGGGACGGGTTAGCAGTGGTCGAGGGGTGGCCAGAGAAGATGCCGGCGGGCAGCCCGACGCGGGCGGGCGAAGCGGTCAGGGCGGGGATGACTACGGCGTCAACGAGCGAGTGCAAGTAGTCGTCGGTGATGGCGAGACCGTTTGCGCGACGCAGCAACAGGACCGCGCCCACGACTTCCTCGTATGCGAAGGGATCAACACCGAGGGGCAGCTCACCGCGGGCGACGGCAGCGTCGATCACCGGTTGTGGCAGCCGGGCCCCCGTGGGGCCAACGGCCTCCTCGATGGCGTCGCACAGGTCTGGGTCTTCTAGCCCGGCCTGCAACAACATAAGCGCCGTGCCGGTGTCCGCCGTGCTCATCGTCTGCGCCAGCCGCCGAACAAGTGCCAGGAGGTCGTCACGCAGGCACGACCCGGGTTCGAGGGGTTCGGATGTTTCCCGCGCGGGCCCGTCCTTCACCGCGGCCAACACCATGTCTCGCTTGCTGGGCCAGCGGCGATACAGCGACGCTTTGGAGGCCTTGCTGCGGCGCGCGACCGCTTCGAATGTCAGGCCTTCGAAGCCTTCCTCGCCGAGTACCTCAAGGACCGCCGACGTAAGCCGGCGATCGAGCTCTACGTCACGAGGGCGACCGCGCGAAACAACACCATCCTTTTGATACGACACGTCTCGTATTGTATATCCCCGACGCGCGTTGATCAACGTGCCCGGTCAGTACAACTAGCGGAACCACCAGGGCTCCTCCACCACCCGATCCGGGCATCGGCTCCCGCACGCCTCCGCTCGCGCCCCGCGGGTCAGGCGTCCACGGTTCCGGACGCGTGATCCTCGATGTACTGGGCCACGACGGCGTCCATGTCCTCATCGGCGCCCAGACCCAGCGCGAAGGCGCGGGCATTGTCGAAACGCGCAGGCCATGAGCGCACGATGGCATCGATCGCCGGGTCCTCCCGCATCGTGACGCGGGCGCGCGCCTCCTTTCCGCCGAGGCGCTCGAGGGAATCGAGCATGTCTCCCACCGTCACGGTGAGCGCGGGCAGATTCACGGGAAGCCGACCGGTGAGAGTGCCGGGGCCATCGCCCCGCTCGGCCTCCGCGACCGTGAGGATTCCCTCGACGGTGCGGCGAGGTGAGGCGATCGCGAGCAGCAGGTCGGGGCGGACGGGGCACACGGAACCCTGCCCCGCGAGCGGTTCGCGGATGATCCCCGACACGAAGCTCGAGGCCGCCGCGTTGGGGCGTCCGGGTCGTACCGCGACCGTCATCAGCCGCACGACCCGGCCGTCGAGAACGCCACGCCTCGTGTAGTCGGCGATCAGCTGTTCGTACATGTGCTTCTGCGTGCCGTAGCTCGACTGCGGTGTCAACAGGGTCGACTCGCTGACCACCTCCGGCATCGGAAGAGCGGCGTCCGAACCGTAGACGGCCACACTGCTGCTGAAGATCACGCTGACGAGCCGGCCGGTCTGCTCGAACTGGCGGCGGGCCGCGTCCAGCAGGGCGCGGGTTCCGTCGAGGTTGGCGCGAAGACCGAGGTCGAGGTCGGCCTCGCACTCCGACGACACCGCCGAGGCCAGGTGGAACACCGCGTCGACCGGCTGCGTGAAGAGATCGTCGAGGCTCTCGGCGAGGTCGCCGACCACGGTCGACGTCGACACTCCACCCGACCCTGCGACGTCGCTCTGAGCAGCGCTGCGGTCGAGGATGACGAGCTCGTCGATCGGTTCACCGCGAAAGACGCCGCGAGCGCTCAGCTGGGCTCGAAGCAGCGATCCGATGAACCCGTGACCGCCCGTGATGACGATACGCATGGGAATCCCTTCCGTTCTCCGGTCCGACCGGCTCAGACGATCAACCACAGCAGGCACGACATGGCGAACCCGGTGAGGGCGAGGACGAGACCCATGAGACTCCACGTCTTGAACCCGTCGGCGACGGAGAGGCCGAGGTACTTCGTCGTGATCCAGAATGCCGAGTCGTTCACGTGCGTGAGGGAGTTCGCGCCACAGCCGATGGCCACGAGGATCAGCACGATCTGGATGGCGCTGTAATCGCCGCCGATGATGGTCGAGGCGAGCAGCGCAGCGGTGGTCTGGCTGGCCACGGTGCCCGACCCCTGCGAGACCTTGAACGCCGCGGAGAGCAGGAACGCCAGCACGATGATCGGGATGCCGGTCTGCAGGAGGGAGTTCGCGAGCGCGTCTCCGATGCCCGACTCGGTGAGAACCTTGGCCAGGACGCCACCGGCACCGGTGACGAAGATGACGACCGCGGCCGGGCCGAGCGCGCCCTCCATGATCTCGGTGACCTCACCCGCGGACCAGTGGTGGCGCACACCGAGGAGGTAGTACGAGAGCACGCAGGCCACCAGCAGCGCGAACGCCGGGGCGCCGATGAAGGCCGTGGCGCGCGCTTCGGCGCTGCCGTCCTCGAACAGGAGGTTGCCGATCGTGCCGACGGCGATCATGGCCACCGGCAGCAGGATGGCGAAGAGGACCTCGCCGCCCCCGGGCGCGGTCCTGACCGGGGCCGTGGGAGCACTGGTGGAGGTCGCGGCACCGACAGCAGCGGTTCCGCCCGAACCGGTGGAGCCGCCGCTGCCGCCCCCGTTCTGGTCGATCCCCGCGATCGGCTCGTCGGCCCCGGCGTGGACGAAGTGCTCCTGGATCTCCGGGGAGAGCTCGAAGACCGTGCGGTTGAGGTACTTGGCGAGGAAGTAGGCGACGACACCGACCGGAACCGAGATCGCCAGGCCGACGAGCATGAGCAGGCCGACGTCGCCGGTGAGACTCACCGTGGCGGCGGTGATGCCCGGGTGCGGCGGAACGGTGTTGTGGATGTACACCATGAGCGGGCCGATGGGCAGCCCGAGGATGAGCGGCGAGCGGTGACCCGCGGCCTTGCCGAAGCTGTAGATGAGCGGGACCAGGATGATGAAGGCGACGTCGTAGAAGATCGGGATCGAGATCAGCGACGCGGCGATGACCAGGGCCGGAACGACCCGGTCTTCGCCGAGCTTGCGAGTGATGCTGCGCGCCAGCGCTTCGGCTCCGCCGGTCTTCTCGACGATCCCGCCGAGCATCGCGCCGAGTCCGACGAGGAGAGCGACGCTGCCGAGAGTGCCGCCCATTCCGGCGATGACGGTCGGGATGACTTCGTCGAGTGGCATCCCCGCGGCGACCGCAGCCACCACCGAGACCGCGACGAGCGCGATGTATGCCGGCCATTTGAAGGCCATGACCAGGAACAGCAGCAACGCGATGGCCGCTATCCCCACGAGGATGAGATATGCAGTGCCCACGGGAGACTCCTTTGTCGTCAGTCGGCAGTTGACTGTTGACTGTCAACCTAAACCCGGAGACGCGGCCGGGTCTAGAGGGGCTCGAGGAGAATTTCCGCACCTCCGCACAAGGGGCATGGGGCCAGGTGGGAGCGATGGTCGGCCTGCCGACGACCTGGCGCGCACAGCACCCGCTGGTAACCTTCAGCGGTGATCGTCAAGCCTGTGGCCGTCAACCGTCAGACGCTGCGCGAGCAGGTGCTCGACCTCCTCCGCGCCGCCATCACCAGCGGTGACTTCCCCTGGGCTCCTCGCTGATCGAGACGGATCTGGCCACCGCCTACGGGGTGAGCCGTGGCACGGTGCGGGAGGCCCTACGCGAGTTGCAGGCGGCCGGGCTGGTGGACGCGGATGCCCGCGGACGGCTGCACGTGCACACCCCGGACGACCGGGAGATCGCCGAACTCTTTCAGGTGCGCGGCGCCCTCGAAGGCCTGGCGGCGCGGGCGATCACCGGCAACGAGCGGCGGGCGGACATCGTCGCGGAGCTGCGCCGGCATCTGCCCCCGGCGAGCGTGGTGGGGGACTTCAGCGATCACATGAATCGCGACCTGGCGTTCCACGAGCGCATGGTGCGCCTGAGCGAGAACTCGATTCTGCTCGACGCGTGGAGCGGGCTGCAGGATCGGATGCGGATCATCTTCTTCGCACGGGGCGGTGATCGCCCCTCCACCATCATGACCCGCGATCACCACCTCCCGATCGTCGACGCCATCGCCTCGGGCGATCACCGGGCCGCGCACGACACGCTCGTGGCACACATGGAGCAGGCGGCGCGCCTCTGGGTGGACGCGCCGGCCCGCTGACCCCCGGACCTCCTCCGCATCACGCGTGTCACATCACACTGTGTGCTGACTGTTGACAGTCAACAGTCAGCGGTGAAAGGGTTGAGTCAGCGGTCACCGTCGACCGCCTGAAAGGACCAGTGATGAACGCACAGACTCAACGCACAGCCGTCGTCACGGGAGCCGGATCGCCCCGTGGCATCGGGCTCGCCACCGCCCGTCGCTACGCCCAGGAGGGGTGGGCGGTCGTCCTCACCGACCTGAACCAGGCCGGCGTCACCCAGTCCGGCGACGTGCTGAAGAACGACTACGACGTGCCGGTTCTCGCACTCGCCTGCGACGTCGCCGACCCCGACAGCGTGCGGGCGGTCGTCGAGGCGGTCGCCGCCTCGGATCTGCCCCCGGTGGGCGCCGTGGCCAACGTCGCCGGAATCCCCTCCCCGTCCTCCTTCCTCGACATGAGCCTCGACGAGTGGAACCGCGTCATCGCGGTCAACCTCACCGGCTCCTTCCTCGTGGCCCAGGCCTTCGTCCCCCAGATGATCGAGGCGGGCTACGGACGCGTGGTCAACATGTCCTCGGTCACCGCACAGCACGGCGGTGGGGTCTTCTCGAAGACGGGGTACGCCGCCGCCAAGGCCGGTGTCATCGGTTTGACGAAGGGCATGGCGCGCGAGCTGGCCCAGTACGGAATCACCGTCAACGCGATCGCGCCGGGAGTCGTCGACACCGACATCAGGGTCGGGTCCGACGAGGACAACGAGAAGAAGCTGTCGGCCGCCGTTCCGCTCGGACGCCAGTGCCGACCCGATGAGATCGCCGCTCTGTACGTGTGGCTCTCGAGCGAGGACGCCGGCTACATCACCGGCACGACCCAGAGCATCAACGGCGGCACCTATGTCTGCTGAGGGAGAGAACATGTCGATCAAGAACCCCAACCGCGACAAGGACCTCCAGACCAGGATCAAGGAGGCCACCGACTCGGCCTACCGGATCCGCATGGGAGTCCTCGAAGAAGGCGAAGCGCAGGGAGAGGGATACGTCGGACAGGCGCTCGGCGCCTCCGACATCACCGCCGCCGTCTACATGGACGCGATGAAGTTCGACCCGGAGAACCCCGACTGGGAGGACCGCGACCGATTCTTCCTGTCGGTCGGGCACTACGCGCTGCTGCTGTACGCCACCTTCGCGGAGGCGGGCATCATTCCGCGTGACGAACTGACCACGTACGCGGCGGACGACTCGCGTCTACCCATGTCCTCGATGTCGACCTACACACCCGGCAACGAGATCTCGGGTGGCTCACTCGGCCACGGCCTCGGACTCGGCGTCGGTGCCGCGATGGGTCTGCGGCATCAGGGCAAGACGGACCAGTTCGTCTACGTGCTGTTCAGCGACGGCGAACTCAACGAGGGATCCACCTGGGAGGCGGCGATGGCCGCGGCCAACTGGCAGACCGGAAACCTCATCGCCCTCGTCGACATGAACGGCATGCAGGCCGACGGCCGCACCGAGGACGTGCTGCGGATCGAACCGCAAGAAGCACGCTGGGAGTCGTTCGGGTGGCACACGCAGCGTGTCGACGGCAACGACCTCGAGGCACTGCTCACCGCACTCGATGCGGCCAAGGACGAAGCCCAGGCCCAGGGCCGGCCGCACATCATCATCTGCGACACCAAGCTCGGCAAGGGCGTACCGATGCTCGAATCTCGCGAGAAGCTCCACTTCATGAAGATCGCCGCCGAGGAATGGCCGGTCTGCATGGACCAGCTCACCGCCGGTTACGAAGGGAAGGACGCGTCATGACCGACGCCCCCGACAAGAACATGAAGCCCCTGCGCTCCGCCGCGATGATCGCCTCGATCGCCGACCCCGGCATGCGCACCACCAAGGCGCCCTTCGGTGAGGCGCTGGTCAAGGCGGCGGCGGAGAACGAGCGGATCGTCGGCCTGTCGGCCGACCTCGCCAAGTACACCGACATGCACGTCTTCGCCAAGGCCTACCCCGACCGGTTCTTCCAGATGGGCATGGCCGAGCAGGCGCTCATGATGGCGGCCGCCGGCATGGCGCAGACGGGTCTGGTGCCGTTCGCCTCCACCTATTCGGTGTTCGCGACGCGCCGCGCCTACGACTTCATCTGCCTGGACATGGCGGAGCCCGAGCTCAACGTCAACATCGTCTGTGCCCTGCCGGGCATGACGACGGGGTACGGGCCCTCGCACCAGGCCACCGAGGACGTGGCGATCCTTCGCGGGATGCCGAACCTGACGATCATCGACCCGTGCGACGCCGTCGACCTCGAGCAGGCCGTTCCCCAGCTCGCAGCCTCCCCCGGGCCGACCTACACGCGCCTGCTCCGCGGCGCGGTGCCGAGGATCCTGGACGACTACGACTACACCTTCGAACTGGGCAAGGCCAAGGTCGTGCGCCCCGGTGACGACGTCGTGTTCGTCTCCAGTGGACTCATGACCATGCGGGCGCTGCTCGCCGCGGAGGAGCTGGCCAAGAGCGGTATCGAGGCCGAGGTCGTGCACTGCGCCACGATCAAGCCGTTCGACGCGGACACCGTTCTGTCCCGTATCGACACCGACCGGCCCGTATACACCCTGGAGAACCACACCGTGGTCGGCGGTCTCTTCGAGAGCGTCGCCGGCGCGATGGCACGGCGCGGGATCGGCAGGAAGATCGAGCCGATCGGCCTGCCCGACGAGTTCCTCGACGCCGGGGCGCTGCCGACGCTGCACGACCGATACGGCCTGTCGACGGACTCCGTCGTCGACACGGTGCGGGGCGCACTGCGCCGCACCGCCTGACCACCCTCAGAGGCCGGACTGGTCCTCGACCAGATGCAGGAGCGCGCCCTGCGCCGTGGAGATCATGGCGTAGCGGCGCGCTCCTGTTCGTCCGTGCAGGACGAAGACGAATCGGCGGTCGTTGCGGTCCTCCAGCTCCCACCAGCCGGTGTCGGCGATGTCCTTGTCCGCGTCGGTGTACGTCGCGTGGTCGAGCCCGTGGTCGGGTACCGGCACCGCCAGCCGGTCGGCGCCGGCAGTGGTCGGCAGACCCTTGGGCAGCGCCCACGAGCGCAGCACGCCGCCCTCCTCCAGGCGCAGGTCGAAGTGGTGTCGCGGCACGCGATGCTCATGGAGGACGAAGACGGGCCGACCGGCGTTCATCCCGACATTCCACCACCCGTCGGGCCGGTGATGCCGGAGTCGACCACGCGCGATCCGGTATCGAGCACCCCGCTGGACGACCTCTGCGGGCATACGGACGTCGCCCGCCGCGGCGTCACAACGAGGTGAGGAGAATCGAGGTCTCGGTGTTGGCGACGCCTGCGAGCGAACGGATCTCGCTGAGCGTCGCGTCGAGGGCGACGAGGCTCGTCGCGGAGATCTCGGCCACCAGATCCCAGTTGCCGTTGGTCGTGTGCAGCGCTCGTACCTGCGACATCGACGTCAGGCGGCGGGTCACAGGTCGCGCGTTGGATCCGCTGAGCTGGATCGACGTGATCGCCCGGACGATGTCCTCCTCCGCGCCCGGCCCGACCTCGATGGTGAACCGTCGGATGACCCGGTCGCGCAACAGCCGCTCGAGACGCGCCTGCACGGTGCCGCGCGACACCTGCAGCGCGGCGGCCAGCGCACTCACGGTGGCACGCCCGTCGCCCCGGAGCTCGAAGATCAGCCGTCGGTCGAGATCGTCGAGTGCCCTCATGGGCCAAAGTGTAGGCAAATACCTCGCACTTTGTTCAGAGAGCAACCAGAAATTGCTACTTCTGGGCATGGTGCGCGACACCTCCCAGACCGCACCATTCCAGGGTGAGTCCATCGAGAGGAGGCCCCATGCCTGATGATCTGTCCGCCCGGCACGCCCCGCGAGCCGTCGTCATGGTCCGCCCGCACCGCTTCGTCCCCAACCCGCAGACCCGGGTCGACAACGCGTTCCAGAGCGCTCCCACCGTCGCGCCCGAGGAGGTGGCGCGCGCCGCGTTCGACGAGGTCACGGCCATGGCGGCGACCCTCGAGGCGGCCGGCATCACCGTGCACCTCTACGACGACGTGGGCACCGCGACGCCCGACTCGGTCTTTCCGAACAACTGGTTCTCCACCGAGCACTCCGGCGCGGTCGCGCTCTACCCGATGCACTGCCCCAACCGGCGGGCCGAGCGCCGCATCGACATCCTCGACGACCTCGCCCAGCACTACCGGGTCACGCAGGTGCACGACTACACCGGCCACGAGCTCGAGGGGCAGTTCCTCGAGGGCACCGGCTCGATGGTGCTCGACCACCGCACCCGCCGCGCCTATGCGTGCCGCTCGCAGCGCATGAGCGAGCCCCTGCTGCGCCGCTTCTGCGCCGAGTTCGCCTACGAGGCCGTCGTGTTCGACGCTCTCGACGACGACGGCGTGCCGATCTACCACACCAACGTGCTCATGTCGGTGGGCACGCACACCGCCCTCGTGGGCCTCGAAGCGATGCCGTCGGTCGCCGACCGGGCCCGGGTACGAGCCGAATTGGAGGCGAGCGGCCGCGAGGTCGTCGAGCTGTCCCGCGCACAGATCGCCGCGTTCGCGGGCAACGCGTTCGAGGTGACCACCCCGACCGGCAACGTCCTCGTCATGAGCGCTCGCGGCGTCGAATCCCTCACCCCAGCACAACGATCCACCCTCGAGGCGACGACACCGATCGTCCCGGTCCACATCCCGACGATCGAGCACGCCGGCGGCTCGGCCCGCTGCATGCTCGCGGGCATCCACCTCGTGCCCCGCTCCGAGGCCGAGCCGTCGACCGACCTGCGGCGTCAGTTCAGCGAATCCGCTTGAGCTGCTGGGGAGCCGGCCTTCGAGGTCGGCTCCCCAGCGACCCGTCCGGCGTGAGTGTCGGGCGGTCAGGCCGGCTCCGGCGCCGGCTCGACCATGGCCAGCACCTCGCGGGCGATCAGCTCGGGTTCACTCAGGGGGATCAGGTGGCCCGAGCGTTCGGCGAACACGAGCCGGCCACCATGCCTCTCGGCCGTCACCGCGTGCGCGCGGTTGAGCTGCCGCCGCAGTCCGGCGTCGAGGCGGCCGTGCCGACGTCCCGAGATGACGGTCACCGGCACGTCGGGCAACGGTAGGGGCCGGTCCAGGAGTGCCCGCAGCCCCGGCCGGACATGTCGGTTCTCCTCGACGGCGGCGCGGGCCGCGGCCACCGTCGTCGAGGAGTCCAGCAGGCCACGACGGTGGACGGGCTCGAGTCCTCGAGCGGCCACCGCGATCAGCGCACGCATCAGGCCCACCCTGGCCAGGGTCGGCAGGGTCGCCGCCTGCACCGCATCGCCCAGGGCCGCCTGCCGGGCGAAGTACCCCGGCGCATGCTCGTCGGAGGCGTCCACGAGCACGACGCCGGTGATCGGTCGCGCGCTGTCCAGGCGCCGAGCGGCGGCCAGGCGCACGACGGGGCCACCCCAACTGTGTCCGACGAGCACGAGGCGCCGGTGCGGGTAGGCGTCGAGAAGCACACCGAGGTCCGCCTCCAGGCGGTCGAGGTCGCGAGGGTGAGGGTCGGGGCTGCTGTCGCCCAGGCCGGCCCGGTCGTACGCCACGACCCGCACCCGTCGGGCGAGGCGCTCATGGACCGGCGCCCAATAGTGCCCGCCGAACCCCAGGCCCGCCTCGAGAACCACCAGGTCAGGGCCCTCCCCCGCCACCATCGTGTGCAGCACCCGCCCGTCGGGTGTCTCGACGAGCTCCTCGACACCCATCGGGCCGGGCCCCTTCGTGATCCGCGTCATGGGTCCAGTCTGACGAGACCGCCCTCGACACCCGCACTGCCCCGGACGGCGCGCAGTGTCGCCCGATCCGAAGAACAACACCGACGACATCGACAGGTCCGCTCGACACCGCTCACCCCCTGACCTGCGGCGTCGGCAACGGCTGTCGTGACGATGTTGTCCGTGTTGTTCTTCGTCACGCGAGAGCACCCGCGGCGCCTCATCCCAGGTGCGAGCGCAGCGTGCGGGGGCCGATCACCGCCACTTCCGGGGCCAGGCGGTCCAGGAGGCCGCGGTCGGCGGTCGCCACCGTCACCTCGGCGGCGCCGGCGGCGTGTTCGCACCGGGCCACGATCTCGTCATCGCCGGAGCCGGCCGCGTGCACCGTCTGCACGATCCCGTCGATACTTTCCGGCACACCCGCCCGGGCCTCGCCCTCCAGCACGAGCACGACACGGCCGTAAGCGAGTTCGGCGCGGGTCAGCCCGGCGTGCAGGCGAGCCGCCGCACCCGCGCGGTCACGCCACCACCCGTCCGGGACGCTGCCCACGACGTTCGCACCGTCGACGACGAGGATCTTCACGCACCGGATCCTCTCATCGGCCTCACCCGACCGGGCGCCCCTCATCCTCGTGGGGAGATCGGCCGAACCTCGTTGCCCTGGGGCCGCCACCGGGAAACACTGAGCCATGCGGATCCTGCGTGATACGGACGTCGAGCGACTCCTCACCCCCGACCTGGCGCGGGCGGCGATGCGGGAGGCCGCCGTCGCCGCCTGGCGCGGTGAGTTGATCGCGCCGCCGCGGGTGAGCGCCGACCTCGACGGATCCCGCTTGACGTTCACGTGCGGCGCCCGACCCGGCCACTGGTTCGGCTACCGCTCCTACATCGCCCCCGGTGACGCCCACCAGGACCAGGTCGTCGTCGTGCAGGACGAGGCGAGCGGTGCCGTCCTCGGCATGGCCGTGGGCGAGGCGCTCGGCCCCTGCAGGGTCGGTGCCATCGGGGCCGCGGCCCTCGACGCGCTCGGTCCGCAGGCCCCCGAACGCATCGCCCTCGTCGGCGCGGGAACCCAGGCCTGGCACCAACTCTGGGCCCTGCCGGATCGCTTTCGTGGCACCCCGATCCACGTGCACTCCCGAACGACCCGCACGGCGTTCGCCGAGCGGGCACGTACGGAGCTCGGCCTCGACGTCCGCCCGGCCGAGACCGTGGAGGCCGCCGTCCGCGACGCCGACGTCGTCATCCTCGCGACCTCCGCGCGGCAGCCCGTGCTGGCCGCCGACCTCGTGCGTCCGGGGGCGTACGTGACGACGCTCGGCCCGAAGCAGGTGGGCCGCTCCGAGTTCGACCCCTCCCTGGCCCGGGACGCGGCGATGGTCGTCAGCGACTCCCCGCAGCAGGTGCAGGCCTACGACCCGCCGAACGTGTTGGTGGGCAGCGCCATCGAGAACGACATCGTCCATGTCGGCGCCGTGCTCGCCGGTGAGCGTCCGGTACCTGAGGGCACCACGGTGTTCTTCAGCGTCGGCCTCGCGGGCACGGAGGCGTGGCTCCTCCACGCACTCCTGACCTCGGGAGTCGGGCAGGAGGGGTAGGGTGCCCGAGCCTCACGCGGAAGGAAGGTCGTGCGGTCGACACGACCTGACGGGGGGCGCGTGACGTGACGAGACGTCGGGCGGGTGCACGGACGCCCGCCGGTGCGCGAGACTCGCGGCATGCCCGACAAGCTGAAGATCGCCGTCATCCTCGCCTCCACCCGACCGGAGCGGGTCGGTCCGGCCGTGGCCGACTGGGTCATGGAGGGCACCGCCGACCGCGAGGCCGCGACCTACACCCTGGTCGATCTCGCCGACCAGAACCTGCCGCTCCTGGACGAGCCCGAGCCCGCGTCCTCCGGCACCTACACCCACGAGCACACGCGAGCCTGGTCCGAACTCGTCACGGGCTTCGACGGTTTCGTGTTCGTCACGCCCGAGTACAACCGCGGCATCCCCGGCGCCCTCAAGAACTCCCTCGACTTCCTCTACGCGGAGTGGAACGACAAGGCCGCAGCCATCTGCTGCTACGGCAGCTCGGGCGGGTTGCGGGTCGCCGAGCAGCTCAAGCTCGTCCTGGGCGAGCTGCAGATCGCGACCGTCCGCAGCCAGGTGTCCATCTCGATCTACGACGACATGACCGACTTCTCCGTGATGTCACCCCGCGACTACCAGCCGCGCAACCGCGCGTCGATGTTCGACCAGGTCGAACGCTGGGCGGGCGCCCTCCGGCCACTACGGTCCGCGGACTGACCTGCGCGCCGAGTCGGGTGCGGGCGGATGTAGCGCAGTTTCGACGGTGTGGCAGCGAGTACCGGACCCAACAGTGCTGGTCACAGCATTTTGCGCTCTGAACGAGCCCCGCGAGACCGTCGAAACTGCGCTACGTCCGGAGTCACCGCCGTCGGGGCCGTCGCCCAGCCCGTAGCGGGAGTCCTCGATCCGGTCGTCGAAGCCCACGCGCTCGAGGAGACCTGGCACCGCCCGGGCTTGCTCACGGCTCGCCGGCAGGCACCGCGACGGGCAGAAATCCCAGTTCAGGCCTGTCGCGCCGCGTTCAACGCGTACGCGGCCTCGACGAGGGCCAGGTGGGAGTACGCCTGGGGGAAGTTGCCGGCGAAGCGGCCCGCCGGGTCGTACTCCTCGGGCAGGAGGCCGAGGTCGTTGGTCAGCCCGACGAGCCGGGCCATGAGGCGCTCCGCGTCGTCCACGCGGCCCAGCAGGCAGTACGCCGTCACCAGCCAGAACGAGCAGGCCAGGAACGGGTTCTCGGTTCCGGGCAGGCCGTCGACACCGGTCTCGGGGCGGTAGCGGATCACGAGGCCGTCGACGAGCAACTCTCGCTCGATCCGCTCCACGGTGGCGACGTAGCGGGGATCGGCGGCGTCGACGATGCCCACCGGTGCGAGCAGGAGGAGCGAAGCGTCGACCGCGGTGGTCTCGTCGTGCTGCCGGAAGTGGCCCTCGGGGCCGACGCCGCGGGTGAGCACGTCCTGCCGGACGACGTCGCGCACCCGCTTCCACCGCGTCGCGGGACCGGGCAGACCATAGGTCTCGATCGCGCGCACCGCGCGGTCGAACGCCACCCAACACATCGCCCGCGAATGGGTGAATCGCCGTTGGGGGCCGCGGATCTCCCACAGTCCGTTGTCGGGGGTGTCCCACGTCTCCGCCAGGTGATCGACCAGCGCCACCTGCAGGGCCCACGAGTCGTCGGTCTCGGCCAGACCGTGCGCCCGGGCGTTCTCGAGCGCCGTGAGCACCTCGCCGAGCACGTCGTTCTGCCGTTGCCCCGAGGCTCCGTTGCCGATGCGCACCGGCCGGGAGCCCGCGTAGCCGCGGAGGTGCTCCAGGTCGCTCTCCGGAAGGTCACGGCGGCCGTCGATGCCGTACATGATGCGCATGTGGACCGGGTCGCCCGCGATCGCCCGCAACAGCCAGTCGCGCCACGTGCGAGCCTCGTGCCGGTAGCCGGCGCGCAGGAAGGCCGAGAGCGTCAACGACGCGTCGCGCAGCCAGCAGTAGCGGTAGTCCCAATTGCGGGGGCCGCCGAACTGCTCGGGGAGCGACGTGGTCGGTGCGGCGACGATGCCGCCGGTCTCGCTGTCGGTCAGCGCACGCAGCACGGTCAGCGACGTGAGCACGGCCTGCCGGTGCGGGCCGCCGAACTCGCACCGGTTGGTCCACCCCGCGAACACCCGCACCGTCGTGTCGAGGGCGCGGGTGACGTCGAACGGCCCGGGCGTGGGGCGGTAGGAGGGCCAGGCGGTCATCGTGAACGTGAGCACGTCGCCCGCTTCGACGACGAGTTCGCCGACGTGTCTGCGGCCCTCGGCGTGGGGCAGCAGGGGCCCCCGCAACGCCACCGCGTACGGGCCGGCCACGGCCTGAAGCATCTCCGGCCCGCCGAGGTCGCTCATGTCGGGGACGCGATGGATCCACGGACGCACGGCGCCGTACTCGAACCGCACGATCCACTCGTGACGGAGGGTGACGCGCCCCGAGATGCCCGCGACCCGGCGGACGATGTCGACACGCTCGGCGCCGACGGTGTCGGTGAGGGTCGCCGGGTCGACGATCATCGCGTCGGTGATCCGCACCGATCCGCTCTCGGTGGTGTGGGTGGTCTCGAGAACGAGCGTGCCCGGGCGGTACCGGCGTTCGCTGTGCGCCGCGTCCGCGGGGCCGAGCAGCCACCACCCGTTCTCCGGCTCGCCGAGGAGGGCCGCGAAGCAGGCCTGCGAATCGAACCGCGGCAGACACAGCCAGTCGATGCTGCCCGCGCGGGTGACCAGGGCCGCCGTCCGCATGTCGCCGAGCAGTGCGTGTTCCTCGATCGGGGTGTCCATGGGATGCCTCCTGCCCCCGTACCGGAGCGGTAGAGGTCAAGCGTGCGCCTTCCGGTCGAGTTCTGCCCGAGCACCCTGCGACGAGCGCGAATCCGCCGGCGCGGGTCGACGTCGGGCATCCCCGGCGGCGGCGGTCGGAGACCCCGGGGCGAGGCGTCGTCCGGCCTGGGGGTGGCGTCCCTCGACCAGAGGGAGGCGCACTGGATCGGCGGATGCAGTCTGCGTCGACGAGACTCGACCATCCACCCCGCGGATGGACCCCGAGCCGAGGAGGCGCGCATGTGTCGACTGTTCGGTCTGAGCGCGGGGAGTCATCGGGCCAGTGCCACGGTCTGGTTGCTGCACGCGCCGGACAGTCTGCGCCGGCAGTCCCACGCCAACCCCGACGGCACCGGACTCGGCACCTTCGACGCGGACGGGTCGCCGGTGGTGGAGCGGCAACCGCTCGCCGCGTACGAGGACGCCGCCTTCGCCCGGGAGGCGCGTCGCCGTGAGAGCACGACGTTCGTCGCCCACGTGCGCCGCGCGACCACCGGCGGGATCAGCGAGGAGAACACGCAACCGTTCACCCTCGACGGGCGGATCTTCGCGCACAACGGCGTGATCGAGGGGCTGCCCGACCTGGAGCGACACCTCGGCGCAGACCTGCGCCGGGTGCGCGGCGAAACCGACTCCGAACGCGTCTTCGCGCTCGTCACCGCCGAGATCGCCCGCGCCGGAGGTGACGTCGGCGCCGGGATCACCTCCGCCACGGCGTGGATCGCCGACCGCCTTCCGGTGTTCGCCCTCAACATCCTGCTGTCGACACCGACCGACCTCTGGGCGCTGCGCTACCCCGACACCCACGAGCTGTGGCTGCTCGACCGGCGCGACGCGGATGGTCCCCTGCACCACCGCAGCGCCGCCGGCACCGCGGTGCACTCGGCCGACCTGGCGCAGATCCCCTCGATCGTCGTCGCCAGCGAACCCATGGACGGCGACGACGGGTGGCGCCTGCTGCCGTCGGGCGTGCTCGTGCACGTGACCGGCGCCCTGGACATCGAGGAACGCCTCGTCCTCGCCCATCCGCCGCGCCACCTGCTCACCCTCGCCGACCTCGCCCCGGCCGTCGCCGCCTCCCAGCGCCTCTCCAGATCCGGCGCGATCCACGACCCCGAGTAGGACTGCATCGCAGAATGCAGCCGGATGGTCGTGATGACGACCAGTTCGATGCATTCTGCGATGCCGTCTGCGGTGGAATCCCACGCCGAGAGCCCGTGTTAGGTTTGCCTTGCCAGTCGCCCTCGAGAGGGCCAGGGAACCCGGTGTGAGTCCGGGACTGACGCGCAGCGGTGAGGCGGACGGGCGGGGCACGACGCCACTGGAGCGATCCGGGAAGGCGCCCCGACCCGGATGATGCCGAGTCCGAAGACCTGCTGGTGATCTCCCGCGGACCCCGCGGGCCGGATCGACGTGCGGACCTCGCGTTCCAGGGCTGCGGATCCCCCGAGGTGTTTCGTGCTCCGTCACCGGCAGTCCCTTCTCATCACCCTCGCCGTCGCCGCGAGCCTGTCCGCCTGCTCCGCGGCCGAGCCCGGCAACTCGACCCCCAGCGCACCGGCGGTCTCGGCGTCATCCGCCGGCTACCCCGTCCGCGTGCACAACTGCGGGCGGGAACTCGTCGTCCAGAAGCCGCCACAGCGCATCGCCTCACTCGACCAGAACACCACCGAGACCCTGCTCAGCCTCGGCGTCGGTGATCGGGTGGTGGGGACCTCGACGTGGTTCGACCCGATCCTCCCGGAGCTCGAGGCGGCGAATGCCGACATCCCGCGGATCGCCGACAACAACCCCTCCCTCGAGGCTTTTCTCGCGACCGAGCCCGACTTCGTCGCCGCGACGTTCCGGGCCGACCTACCCGGTGAGGGCTCCTCCACCATCGAGTCGCTGGGGCAGCTCGGCCTGCCCGTCTACATGGCGCCGGCCGAGTGCGCGAAGGCCACCGACGGGACCGGTGACGGGCGCCGCGAGACTCCGCTGACGATGGACGCGGCCTACCAGGAGATCGACGAACTGTCCCGGATCGTCGGTGTGCCCGAGGCCGGCGCGAAGCTCAACGAGCGGATCCGCGCCGATCTGGCCGCGGCCTCGACCGGCGACCCGGGAGCCGGAAAGACCGTCGCCTTTTGGTTCGCCAACAGCGAATCGCCCTACGTCGCAGGCGGGTACGGAACACCTGCCGTGTCGGCCCGGGCACTGGGCCTGACCAACGTCTTCGCCGAGTCCCGCGACGAGTGGCCGCAGGTGAGCTGGGAGGCCTTCGCGCAGAAGGACCCAGACGTCCTCGTGCTCGGCGACCTCACCCGCAAGCGGCAGACATCCGAGACCGGCGCCGTCAAGATCGCGTTCCTCGAGAGCAATCCCGTCACGAAGGAGATGACGGCCGTGAAGAACAAGAGGTACATCCTCCTGCAGGGCTCGGACATGCACCTCGGCGTTCGCACCCCCGCAGCGACGGCCGAGATCGCGCAGGGTCTGGCGAAGGTCGGCGCTCGATGACCGCCGTGCGACGCCGGATCCACACCTCGCGGAAGTTCGCCGCACCCGCCCTCGCCGGTGCAGCCCTCCTGGCGGGATGCGGTGGGACGGCGGCTGATCAGGGATCTGGAGCACCCTCGGGCGCCGACGATGCGACGCGAGCCGCTTCGGTCTCGATCGAGAACTGCGGTGCGAGGGTGACGCTGCCGCAGGCGCCGCAGCGCATCGTCTCCCTCAACCAGGGTTCGACGGAGATCCTGCTCTCGCTGGGCGTCGCCGACCGGATGGTCGGTACGGCGACGTGGACCGACCCGGTCCTGCCCGCGCTGGCCGACGCGAATGCCGAGGTCGAGCGCCTCGCCGAGAACAATCCCTCCTTGGAGGTCGTCCTCCAGAAGGAGCCGGACCTCGTCACGGCGTCCTTCCACAACACTCTCGCGGAAGGCGGGGTGGCCGACCGCGCCACATTCGGCAAGCTGGGCGTACCGACCTACATGTCGCCCTCGGAGTGCGTCAAAGCGAACAACGACGACGGCGACGGCGCACGCTCGACTCCCTTGGAGATGAGCACGATCAGCCAGGAGGTGACCGAGCTCGGCCGGCTGCTGTCGGTGCCGGGGGAGGCCGAACGGGTCAACGCCTCCCTGAACACGCGGCTCGACGCGGCCGCAGCGACGCCTGCGAAGGACGGCACGAGTGTCGTCTACTGGTTCGCCAACTCCGAGCAGCCCTACGTCGCGGGAGGTTACGGGGCGCCCGGCATCATCTCGCGGACGCTGAAGCTGACGAACGTCTACAGCGAGAGCACGCAGGAGTGGCCGCAGGTCGGGTGGGAGGACTTCGCCGCCAAGAATCCCGACGTCATCGTCCTCGGCGACCTCACTCGCAAGAGTCAGACGGCCGAGACCGCAGCGGCCAAGATCGCCTTCCTCGAGAAGAACCCTGTCACCAGGCAGATGGACGCGGTGAGGAACAAGCGGTACATCACGGTCTCCGGTGGTGACTTGAACCCCTCCCTGCGCACCGTCGACGGGGTCGAGAAGGTCGCAGCCGGGCTGAAGAAGCTCGGCCTGGGCGGATGACGACGACCACGCCGACCCGCCGCAGCACCGACCGCAGTGCGACGGCGCGCGACGCCGGACTGGTCGGGGCGCTGTGGGGTCGCCGCCTCCTCGCCCTCGGGGTCTGCCTGGTGGCGTCGGTCGCGCTCGCGGGGTCGATCCTGCTCGCCGTGACGTTCGGGCCCGCGCCGCTGTCGACGACCCAGGTGTGGGGAGTCCTCGCCCAGCACCTCGGTCTCGGCGCCGACGTCGGCGTCTCGCGGCTGCAGGACGCAATGGTGTGGGACCTGCGGCTGCCGCGCACGCTGCTCGCTGCGTTGTGCGGCGCGGGTCTGTCCGTGTGCGGCGCGGTGTTGCAATCGCTGCTACGCAACCCGTTGGCGGAGCCCTACCTGCTCGGCGTCTCCTCCGGGGCGTCGACGGGGGCGGTGGCCGTCATCGTCCTCGGAGTCGGCATGGGCTCGATCGGGTTGTCCGGCGGCGCGTTCGTCGGGGCGCTCGTCGCGTTCGCCGTCATGCTCGGGCTCGCGTGGGCGGCGGGCGGAACCACCGACAAGGTCATCCTCGCGGGCATCGCCGTCACCCAGATGTTCTCCGCGATCACCTCCTTCGTCGTCATGGTCGCCGCCGACGCCGAGACGACCCGCGGCGTGCTGTTCTGGCTGCTGGGGTCGCTGAGCACGGCGTCGTGGACCGATGTCACGCTGACCGCCGTCGTCCTCGCCCTCGTCCTCGGCGTGACATTCGGGTCGGCCTCCGCGCTCGACGCCTTCGCGTTCGGGGAGCGGGCCGCGGCCGGCCTCGGCATCTCGGTGACCCGGACCCGGGCCGTCCTCCTCATCGCCACCGCGCTGCTCACCGCTGTGGTCGTCAGCTCCTCCGGCGCGATCGGCTTCGTCGGGCTCGTCCTGCCCCACATCGCCCGGATGCTCGTCGGGCCGCGACACCGCCGTCTACTGCCGACCGTCGCCCTGCTCGGGGCCGTGTTCCTCGTCTGGGTCGACACCCTGGCCCGAACGCTGCTGGCGCCGCAGGAGATCCCCGTCGGCGTGGTCACGGCCATCGTCGGCGTGCCCGTGTTCACCATCGTGCTCATCCGGCGGAAGCGCTCATGACCCTCGAGGCCAGGGGGCTCATCCGCGAGATCGGCGGGGTGCGCATCGTCGACGACGTGAGCCTGCGCGCGCCCGTCGGCGGGGTGCTCGGCGTACTCGGTCCCAACGGGTCCGGCAAGAGCACGCTGCTGCGGATGCTCTCGGGTCACCTACGGCCGACCGCCGGGGACGTGCATCTCGACGACCGCCCCCTCCGAGCCTGGCACCGTCGCGAACTCGCCCGACGCGTCGCGATCGTCGAGCAGTTCAGCGCGACCGAGGAGGACCTGTCGGTCGCCGATGTGATCGACCTCGGCCGCATCCCCCATCGACCGCCGTGGTCGGGACGCAACGCCACCGACACCGACGTCGTCCGGGCCGCGGCGGCACGCACCGGGGTCGAGGACCTCCTCGCCCGTCGCTGGCACACCCTCTCCGGTGGGGAGCAGCAGCGGGTGCAGCTGGCCCGCGCCTTCGCGCAGGAGGCCGGCATCCTCCTGCTGGACGAGCCGACGAACCATCTCGACATCGCCGCCCAACTGCACATCCTCGCCCTAGCGCGGGCGACCCCGGCCACCGTCGTCGTGGCCCTGCACGACCTCACCCTCGCGGGCGCGTTCTGCGACGAGATCCTCCTGCTGAACCGTGGCCGCCCCGTGGCCGCGGGCACGCCGAGCGAGGTGCTGACGACCGAGATCATCGACGCCGTCTACGGCATCCACGCCCTCGTCGACCAGAGCGCCGACGGCCCCCACGTCCGCTTCCGCCCACCGCGGGTGAGCTGGTGAAGCGACCCCCATCCAGTGAGGACGACACGCTGCGTTCGCCGGACGCCGGCGATGTCGGGCTCGGTGGCTCCTTCGCGTTCGGCCGGGGCTCCGTCGAGCCGATACCGGCACCCTTCTGTGTCAAGCGGGGGTCTTGAGGGGGTCGTATTCTGGGTGGTGACGGGTCCGGGAAGTGATTGATCCGAAGTGTCGGTGTGGGGCTGTGAGCCGGCCGCGCTGGATGACAGTGACGCGCCCCGGTGTCCTCCTGGGCCCGTCCTTTGTGTGGTGAGGACGTCGTTGAGCATGGTGCGGTAGAGGATGTCGGATAGGCGTCGTTTCAGACAGCGCATTGCTTCGCTGGGGCGTTTGCCGGCGGCGATTTTCCGGTCGTAGTAGGCCCGTCCTTGGGTTGTGGGGGTGCGCAGCTGGACGATGGCCATGATGTGCAGCACGTGGTTGATCTGTCGGTTCCCGCCGCGGGAAAGGCGGTGGCGGGTGTTGTCACCGGAGGAGGCGTCGATCGGGGCGGTACCGTTCCAGGACGCGAAGTGGCCTTTGCTGGGGAACCGGGTGATGTCACCGATCTCGACCAGCAGCCGGGCGGCGCCGGTGGGCCCGATGCCGTGCAACCTGAGCAGGGCGGTTCCGGTGCTCTTGAGGAGCTCGATGAGTTCCTTGTCCGCGCTCTTCTTGCGGGTGTGGATCCGTTCCAGGTCGACCACCAGTTCCAGGGCGACCCGTTTGCGGGTCTTGCCCAGGGCGTCCTTGGGTCGCACGCCGGTCAGGATCGTGCGGGCCTGGGCGGCGGACAGGTCTTTCTTGGCCCCACCAGGGACGATCGCAAGCAGCAAGGCGTGCAGCTGGCAGACCTTGCGGACGTGTTCCTCCCCGATCCGGCGGCGCCGGTCGACCAGCAGCCGCAGGACTTCCAGCTGTTCGTCGTGGGCCACCGACTGCAGCCCCGCGATCCGGGCCCCGACCAGGGCGATGGAGTGGGCGTCGGTGTCATCGGTCTTGCGGCCCTGGCCGGTGGCGAAGATCCGCATCCGGGCGGACAGCTTGGCCGGCACGTCCACGACCTGCTCGCCCAGCGGCAACAACCTGGCCACGACATGTCGACCGATGCCCTCACAGCCCTCGACCGCCCACCTCCGTTGGGGCCAACGCCTGACGTACTCCAGCATCGCGGCGAAGCCGTCCTCGTCGGTGGTGAACTGTCCGTGTCCGAGGATCTGCTCCTTGGGAGTCATCACCTCGATCGTGACGGTGCGCTTGTGCGGGTCCATCCCGATCACGACCGGACCCGGTGCCTGCTCGTTCATCAGCTGCCTCCTGACATCCTCGACATCGGTTGTGTCGGTCCGGAGGGCACCGCTACTACCAGCAGAGCAATCCCTTCTTCAGCCTCTCCCGACCATGTCGGTGGCCGGAGCAGCGCAAGCCGGTCGAGAGTCACACCACCAGGATGGACAGCCGGAAAAGAGCGACTACCCCGACCACCTAGACCGAGCCTGGCCAGGCACCGATCCTGAGGTCAATAGAACTAGTAGCTCGGAGAACGCCGAACCGCTGCGTCTCGGGCCGGGTAGCCTCGTGCACGGTCGCCCGGCAGCGGCTGGACACAGGAGAGACCGATGGCCCTGAGCGTGACGGCGGTGCGGTACGCCGAGCCCGAGGACCTGCCGCTCGTGCAGTCGCTAGAGGCGCAGGCCGATCGACGGTTCGCCGAGGTCATGGACGTCTCGGGGTGGGGCACACCGCCGAGCGGGCAGGAGCGTGCGCGGCGCGGCACCCTGCTCGTCGTCGGGCAGCCCGCCCTGGGATTCGCGCACGTCGTCGACCTCGACGACGGACATCACCTCGACGCGATCTGTGTCCGCCCCGACGCCCAGCGACGCGGCTTGGGGACGCGGCTGCTGTGCGCGGCGTACGGCGTCGTCGCGGACGCCGGCGGCGACTCCCTCACCCTGACGACCTTCGCGGACGTGCCGTGGAACGCCCCCTGGTACGCGCGGCAGGGGTTCGAGGTGCTGCCCGACCCGCTGCCGGCCTCCCTCGCCGCGATCCGTGACGCCGAGCGGGCCGCCCGACTCGACGACGGCGGCCCGCGCGTGGCGATGCGGCGGACGATCCTCGACACCCCGACACCGACCCCGGCCGTCAGCGTGCTGCCGGCGCGCGACGGACCGGACGGGCTCGAGGTCTTCGTCCAACACCGGGTCGGCACGATGGACTTCGTCCCCGACGCCGTCGTCTTTCCGGGCGGGCGCGTCGACCCCGGCGACACCGCGCTGGGAGCGAGCCTCGAGCTCCCCGACGCCCTCGTCGCCGAGCACGAACGCGCCTGGGCGCGGACGGCGCACGACCGCCTCGGTGGGGGCTCGGTCGCGGCACGCACGGTCCTCGCCACGGCGCTGCGCGAGGTCGAGGAGGAGACCGGCGCACGACTCGACCCGACCGAACTCATCCCCTGGGACGACTGGGAGACGCCGATCGGCTACCCCAAGCGCTTCGACGTCCGCTTCCTCCTCCTGCCCGTGCGCGACCCGGCGATCGCGGCGACGTTCACGCACACGACGACCGAGGCGCACCACTCGGACTGGGCGCCGGCGCGCGCGATCGAGGCCGGCGCCGAGGACGGTTCCCTGTTCCTCCTCGCCCCCACCCGGGTCCTCGTGGAGGAACTCGCCTCCCTCGGTGACGTCGACACCGCCGCGGCCCTCCGACCCGACGTCGTCCGGGTGCGTCACGACGTCTGCGCGACCCCCACCCGTCGCGGCCGACTGTCCCGAGGCTGAGACGCCCCGATCTCAGATGAGCGCCCCGATGGCGACGGCGAGGATGACCGTGTTGAAGACGAACGCGATGACGCCGTGCCCGGTGACCGTGCGGCGCATCGTCGTCTTGCGCACATCGACGTCGGTCGTCCCGAACGTCGTGGAGACCCCGAACGAGAAGTACGGGTAGTCCATCCACCCCAACTCCTCACCCCCGGGAAACGACAGTTGCACGCCGGGTTCACGCTGGTCGCGGCACATGTACTCGACTGCGTACGTGACGACGACCGAGAACCACGAGGTGACCAGGAGGGTGACGACCACGACGATCCCGACGATGTTCGACACGCCCAACGCACTCCACAGGTCGGAGGTCCGCCCGAGGACGACGGCGAGCAGTGAGACCGCCGAGAGTCCGGTGGCCATCCCCGCCCCGGGTTGGGTGCCGAGGACGAACCGCTCGATGCGGGTGCCCGGCTCGGTCGAGCGCGCCCACTCCCGACACTCGTGCGCCGGGACCCGGGCGAACACGAAGAAGCTCAGCAGCACGTAGGCGGTGAGGTACGTGGCGAGCAGCACCAGGGCGTACCCGAGATACGTGGCCTGGCCCATGTTCCCCGCCGCCCGGACGGCCAGCGGCAGGGTGGCGAGAAACCCGAAGGTCACCGACCCGTAGGCCCGCCGCTCCTCCGCCAACCACCAGTGGGCGCTCGTCATCGCCGCCATTCGTCGTCTCACGCGCTCAACCGTAGGTCAGCACGGCCTCCGGGAGGGGGCGCCACGAGACAGGCGTGCCGCGCCGCGGGCCGGCGCCGACGATGACATCGTGGAGGACGGCATCCACCGCCTCAGGACAGGATCGACACATGGCCGAGCACCGCATCTTCACCACCGCGTTCGCCGACATCTACCCGCACTACGTCACCAAGGTGGAGCGCAAGGGCCACAGCGAGGAGGACCTGGTCACGGTGATCTCGTGGCTGACCGGCTACGACGCCGCCGGACTGACCGAGGCGATCGAGAGCAAGGTCGCCCTCGAGACGTTCTTCGAGGACGCGCCGGCGATGAACCCGAACGCCGCGCTCATCACCGGCGTCATCTGCGGACACCGCGTCGAGGAGATCGACGACCCGCTCATGCAGAAGATCCGGTACATGGACAAGCTCGTCGACGAGCTCGCGCGCGGCAAGAAGATGACGTCGATCCTGCGCGGCGACGGCTGACCCGCGAGGGGCCTCGCCCGACGTCGGTGCCCGTCGTCAGTGCCCGACGACGGGGCGATCGGACTCCGTGACCTGCACCCGCAGGAACAGGAACGACAGGGCCGCGACCATCACCGCGAGCACGGTGGCGACGACGAGCCCGCTCTGGACACCGCCGCCGAGCGATGCGGCCGGAGACCCGCCGGCGGCCACGAGCGTGGCGGTCCGCACCGACATCACCGTGATGACCAGGGCCGTGCCGGCAGCGGCCGCGACCTGCTGCAACGTGCCGAGCAGGGCGCTGCCGTGTCCGTACAGGTGCGACGGCAACGCGGACAGACCGGCGGTGAAGACCGGCGTGAAGATGAACGCGAGCGCCACGCTCATGCCGATGTGCAGCACGAGGAACAGCCACCACGGACCGTGCGTCGTCGACCACGCGAGCAGACCCAGGCCGCAGGCGAGCGCGACGGAACCGGGGATCACCAGGCGCGCCGGTCCGAGCCGGTCGTAGAGGCGGCCGACGACCGGGCCGAGGACACCCATGATCAAGCCGCCCGGCATGAGCATGAGGCCGGCCTCGAGGGTCGACATGCCGCGGACCTCCTGGAAGTACATCGGCAGCATGATCATCGCGCCCATGAGCCCCATGAACGCGAGGGCCATCACCGACACCGACAGCAGGTACGCGCCGTGGCGCAGCACCCGCAGGTCGAGCAGCGGGGTGGTACGGCGCTGCAACCGGATCTGCCGCCACGCGAACAGCGCGACCCCGACGATGCCGACGACGAGCGCGATCATGGGGAGTCCGAGCAGGAATCCGGCGGCCTCGCTGCCGGCCGTGCCGGTGGCCTCGCCCTCCCCGCCGATGTGGCTGAGGCCATAGACCAGACCGCCGAACCCGACGACGGTCAGCAGGACGCTGGGGATGTCGAGGGCCCCGGCGGGTGCCGCGCCCTCATCGTCATCGGCGGTCGCGCCGTCACCGATCTCGACGTCGGTCGCCATGAGGACGGGCGCGCGCAGCATCCGCGCGCCCATCACACCGATGAGCACGGCGATCGGCAGCACGACTCCGAACAGCCAGCGCCACGAGGCGAACCCGAGGATCACCCCGGAGATCGCAGGCCCCATGGCCGGTGCCACGGAGATCGCGAGGGACACGTTGCCCATGACGCGGCCGCGGTGGCTCATCGGCACGAGCGCGAGCACGCTCGACATGAGCAGCGGCATCATCACCGCGGTGCCGGAGGCTTGGATGACCCGTCCGAGCAGCAGCCACTGAAAAGAGGGGGCGAGCGCCGCGAGCAGTGTGCCCGCCGAGAAGCACGACATCGCCACGATGAAGGCCGTGCGACGACCGACGCGCTGGAGGAACCAGCCGGTCGTCGGGATGACGATCGCCATCGTCAGCATGAAGCCAGTCGAGAGCCATTGCGCGGCGCGGGCGTCGATGGACAGGGCGTCCATGAGCACGGGCAACGCGTTGACCATGATCGTCTCGTTGAGGATGACGATGAACGTCGCGACGGTGAGGACGCGCAGGGTCCTCGTGGTGTGGGGGTCGGTGGACTCGGCGTGGGTGTGCGTCGTCGGGGCGGCGCTGGTCATGGACGGGTCCTTCTCTTTCGCCTGTCATCGGGACGGTCGGTCCTGACGGCATGGGGATCGCGCCGGTGGGCGCGAGCCGGGGAGTGGGGGTGGCGTCGATGCCACGCACGTCGACGCCGACGAAGGGCGGGCGAACACCAGGGTAGCCGTGACCGACGGCAGGCCGTCCGGGTTTTTCGGGGGTGGGACGGACGCGCGAGCACCCGGCCCGCGCGTCCGCGTGGACGCCGAACCGGGTGCTCGGAGGTGCGGTGGGTCAGTCGGTGAACGGAAGCGCGTTGCGCGCGTTCTTGCGCAGCGCCTTGGCCCCCGACTTCACGCCGGCCAGCGCGCTCTGCGTCATGAGCGTGATGCCCGCGGCGACGAGCCAGATGTCCTTGGCGACGGCGGTGCCCTCCTGGGTGGGGCGGATGCCGTCGTCCTCGGTCATGCCGGGGGTGCGCAGGTAGAGGCCGACCAGACCGGCGCCGAAGCCCGTGAGCGCCGCGCCCGCGACCCGCGAGGACACCATGGGGGCGAGCAGGGCGCCGCCGACGGCGATCTCGCCGAACGCGAGCAACTGGGTGAAGTCCTTGGGCTTCATGTCGGCGAGGAACGGGTAGGCGCCCGAGGCCGCGCCGTGCAGGTACTGCGCGGTCCCCTCGTCGGCGTCCAGCTTGCCGAGGCCCGAGTTGAGGATGAAGGCCCCGGTGGCGAGACGGAGCGGGATGTGCGTCGGATGCATGGAGACTCCTCGTCCTGGCGTCGTGGACGCCACGTTGCTCGCGGAACCGGACGGATCACGGTCCGCGCTGACGTGGCCACTCTAGAAAGGTTGCCCGCCGCGCGACCACTCCAGGCCCACCTGCGCAGCCGGAAGGGTCACGCCTCGACCCGCGTCACCCGACCCTCCGGGGAGACGTGGAGCCGGCGCAGGTGCCCTCCCGCCTGAGCCCGGTCGCGCCACCGGCGGTCGTGGGTGACCGTGACGACGGTTCCCGGATACCCCTCGAGAGCGTCCTCCAGTTGTTCCACGAGTTCGGGTGCCAGGTGATTGGTCGGCTCGTCGAGCAGGAGCACGTCGCTGACGCCGGTGAGGGCGACAGCCAGTTCGAGACGCCGACGCTGACCGACCGACAGCAGCGATACCGGCCGCTCGAGGTCCTCGGCCCCGAACAACCCGAGCGCGAGCAGGGGTTCGGCGGCGTCCTCGGGGTAGACGTCGAGGGCCTGCGCGTAGGTGTGCAGGAGTGAGCGCGCCGACCCCGCGGACAGATCCTGGCGCAGCCACGCGACGCGCAGGCCCTCACGACGCTCGAGGGTCCCGGACTGCGGCGTGAGTTCGCCCGCCAGCACCCGCAGGAGGGTCGTCTTGCCCGCCCCGTTGGTGCCGGTGACGAGCCACCGCTCCCCCACCTCCAGCGTCAGGGAGTCGAGCCGCAGGCGCGGCCCGGCCGTCGCGCCCAGACGTACGCCCTCGGCGCGGATCAGCGGTGCGTCGGTGTCGCGGTCGCGAACGTGTGGCGCGAAGCCGGCCGTGAACCGCAGCGGGTCGGCCGGCCGGGGCGCGGGGTCATCGGTCAACCTCCGCACTCGTTCCTTGGCGATCTTGATCCGGCTCGACGCGCCGTGATCGCGGCTGCGCAGCCGGAAGGATCCATGCCCGAAGGCCGCCTTCTCCTGTTTGCGCGGGATCGCTGCCGCGCGAAAGGAAGTGGCCTCGATGAGGGCCTCGTTGCGCTCGACGTCGGCGCGCCAGGCGGCGTACTCGGTGGCGAGCCGGCGCCTCTCGGCGGCCCGGGCGGTGAGGTAGCCGTCGTACCCGTCGCCGTACCGGCGTAGGCCGGCGTCCTGCACGCAGACGATGTCGGTGGCGAACCGGTCGAGGAACGCGCGGTCGTGGGTGACGACGACGATCGCGCCGCGGTGGGCGGCGACCCGATCCTCCAGCCAGGCGATCCCGGCGTCGTCGAGGTCGTTCGTGGGCTCGTCCAGCAGCAGCAACTCGGCCTGCGAGACCAGCGCCGCCGCGAGCGCGAGGCGCGCCCGTTCACCACCGGACAACTCCGCGACGGAGCGGGTGCGGTCGAGGCCGCCGAGTCCGAGTTGGTCGAGTCCGGAGTCGAGGCGCTGATCCAGGCCGTACCCGTCGCGCGCCTCGAACCGGTCCATCGCGCTGGACAGTCGGGCGAGCAGCGCGGCCTCTCCGGGCTGGGCGTCCGGGTCGTGCGGCGCGGCCTCGTCGGACCGGTCGTCCGACGCGCCGCGGGCCACCGCGTCCGCGGCCTCCTGCACGTCGGACTCGAGACGCCGCAGATCGACGAGCAGCACGTCGAGGGCGTCGGCGACGCTCGCGCCGGGCTCGAAGAGCGGGTTCTGCTCGGCGAGCACGAGACCGTCGGGGAGTTCGACGCGCCGATCGCCCGCCGCCAGCGGCACGGCACCCGCCACGGCACGAAGGAGGGTGGACTTGCCCGAGCCGTTGTCGCCGACGACGGCGACGCGCTCGCTGGGGCCGACGACGAGGTCGACCTCACGCAGGACGATGTGGTCGGCGTAGCGGACCGTCGCCCCGCGGATCTCGCAGACACGGTGGGCTCGGGGCAGGGATGAAGGACGGGTCATGGGAAGGCTTCTCCATACGAATGCGGGATAGACACTCGCGCTCGGGGAGCACCGTGCCGCCGAACGCGCTGGAGGACTCGCCACGGAGCGAACTCGACGCGACGTCCTGTCCTAGGTGTCTGCTGAAGAATCCCGTCGATCAGCGGGCGTGTCGCTGCGTCGATCTGGCAAGGCGGAGGTGCGAAGGCGTAGCGGGCTACGTCGAGTGCCGACAACGCAGCCAGATCGGGGCAGCGGCGCGGACGCCGACGGGATTCTTCAGCAGACACCTAGAGAAACAACGAACCCATGTCGGCGACGGTAGCAGCGCAGATCGCGCCCGGTCACGTGCTTTTCCCAGGCGCCATTACCCCGACACCCGGCCCAGACGTTCCACCACGGTGGGCACGACCAGGCGATCGGTGCGTCGGGCGCGGTCGTCGAGCACCCACCCCATCCGCTTGACCGAGCGCAGCAGGAGCATCGACTCGACCTGCTCGAGCCACGGCAGCCTTCGACCGAGGGCCTCCGCGAAGGCGGACACCCCGGCGACCGACCGCCCGAACACCGAGAACACGAGGTTCACCTCACCCGTGATCCCCAACAGGAGGCGCGACTGGGTGAGTGAGGAGAGCAGCGCGATGGTGCGGGTCAACTCGGCCGGGGGCACCCGCACGAACCACGCGGAGGTCACGGGCCAGTCGGCCGCGTCGTGCGCGAGGTCGCACCGGAAGGCCAGTGCGCCGGAGGCCACGAGCCGGTCGAGGTGGCGGCGGGTCGTGGCCGGGGTGGCTCCCCTCCCAGCCCGCGGGCGAGATCGGCGATCGGCATGCGGGCGTCCCGGGTCAGGAGCGCCGCCAACGCGCCGGCGTCGGGTGGCATCGGCGGCATGAGCAGGGGCATCGACCCTGTCGGTGCTCCCCCGGCTGGGGTCGCGTGCGGCGGGGCCGCCAGCGGCGAGGTCACGACCGGCGTCGACGGGATGCGCGACAGCGCGGCCGCGGCCGCGGTCTGCTCGGCGTCGAGATGACCGAGGCGCCAGTTGCTGCCGGCACGCAACACGTCGTGCACGACGGAGGCCCGCAGCCGCCGCACGCCGGACCACGACTCGACGTCGTCGAGGTGGTCGGAGAGCTCGTGCAGGTCGCTCACCATGGTCGTCAACAACAACTCGCTGCCGCTGGACGCCTCGTCGATGCCGACGATCCGGGGGTCGTCGATGCACGCCTCGCGCACCGCGGCACGGGTTCCGGGACGGCACTCGACGCGCACGATCGCGCTGACGTGACCGGTCACCGCCTGGTCGGCGTGGACGGTCAACCAGGCCGTGCCCGACCTCTCGAGCCGCCGCCAGCGGGCCGCGAGCGCCGAGGGCGACAGCCCCAGGATCGGAGCCAGACCCGCCCAGGACGCCCGGGGTGCGATCTGCAACAGGTGCACCAACTGCAGGTCGATCTCGTCGAGCTTCTGCTGCACCTGTCTCCCCTTCTCCTGGGCTCTCGCGGGTTCTCCCGGGTTCTCCTCCGCCTCGATGGCGGCACTCGGACGTCACCTCACCGGCTCCCCTCCGCCACCTGCCCAGGCGGTGAGTGCACGGATCAACGATAGTTCGAGCCTTTCATGAACGGATCGAGCGCGGTGGTGTCCGATTCGACGGGATTCGACAGATCAGCGTGATGCCCGTGGCCGCGTCCTCACACTGACGGACGACGCGGATCCGGCGAGGACCACCACCGATGATCTCCTTCCCGGCCGCCGCGTCACGACGAGCTCTGCCGATGGGTACGCCGACCACACCGCGCCCACCATCGGCCGCTGCAGATGCTCGCCTGGGCGAGCCTGCACCCCTGACTCCTTTCACCCCGCACCACCCGGGCACCTCGGCGTGCCCGTCACCCGAGCGCGTCGCCGCGTCCGGCACCTCGACTCTCCCGAGCGCCCTTCGTAGTGCTCGTCTTCCGATCCCACCTCACCCGAGGAAGTCCCATGTCCGCGACCCCCGCGACCCCGCCCGCCACCACCGGCCCCGCTCCAACGGCCCACCCCACCGCGTCGTCCTCGACGGCGACCCCGCCGACCTCCACCCGCCGCACCCTGGTGGGCACCGGCATCGGCAACGCCATCGAATGGTTCGACTGGAGCATCTACTCCAGCTTCGCCCCGTTCTTCGCGGCCAGCTTCTTCGTCTCCACCGACCCGTGTCGGCGTTCCTGTCGACCCTCGCGGTGTTCGCCGTGGGCTTCGTCGCACGGCCCCTCGGCGGGCTGATGTTCGGGCGGGTCTCCGACCGGCTCGGCCGCAAGCGCGCCCTGGCGATGACCGTGGCGCTGGGCTCGTTCGCCAGCCTCATCATCGCCGTCGCCCCGCCGTACGTGATGGTCGGCGTCCTCGCCTACGTCGTGTTGTTCGTCGCCCGCGTGCTGCAGGGCCTGGCCCACGGCGGCGAGCAGCCGGCGGCGCAGGCCTACCTCGCCGAGGCGGCCCCGCCGGAGCGACGCGGCCTCTGGTCGACGCTGATCTACTTCTCCGGCACCATCGGCGCGAACTTCGGCCTGGTCCTCGCCACGATCCTGTCCGCCGTGCTCGGCCAGGCCGACATGAGCACGTGGGGTTGGCGCATCGCCTTCGCCATCGGCGCCGTGGGCGGGTTGTTCGCGCTCTACATGCGCTCGCGCATGAGCGAGACCGAGGAGTTCGAGCGCACCGAGGCCGTCATCGCCCGCGAGCGTCCCAGCCTGGTCCGTGAGATGTGGGTGCACCGCCGCTCGGCCTTCCAGGTGATCGGCATGACCGTCGGGCTCACCGTCTCCTACTACCTCTGGGTCGTGGCCGCCGCCGGGTACTCCATCGCCGTCCTCAAGGCCGACCCGACCGCCACGCTCATCGCGAGCGTCGCCGCCAACACGCTGTTCCTCGTGTGGCTCCCGCTGTGGGGCATCCTGTCCGACCGCATCGGCCGCAAGCCGGTCATGCTCATCGGCATCGTGGGGTTGTTCGCGCTGTGCCTGCCCCTGTCGGCGATGATCGACGGCGACCCGGTCCGCCTCTTCCTCGCGATGACGATCGCCCAGGTCTTCGTCGCCGCGCCGTGCGCCATCTCGCCTGCGATCATGTGCGAGATCTTCCCCACCCGGATCCGCACCATCGGCGTGGCCCTTCCGCTCTCGATCGCCATCGCGATCTTCGGTGGAACCAGCCTGTACCTGCAGACCTACCTCACCCGGGCCTACGGACCCCAGGCCTTCTCCTACTACGTCATGGCCCTCCTGCTGGTGAGCGCCATCACCGTCCTCACCCTCCCCGAGACCCGTGGCCGGGTGCTGAACGACGAGACCGCCTGAGCGCCGGCCTCACTACGATCACCCACGACCGCCGCGATCACGTCCGGCCCGCACCCGGTGCGGGCCGGCCGTCCAGGTGAAGGAGCCCCTCATGAGCAGCGAAGAGCAGATCCGTCTCGTCGAGACCTACGCCGCCCACAACTACCACCCTCTCGACATCGTCCTGACCGAGGGCGAGGGCGCCTGGGTGACCGACGTCGACGGCAAGCGCTACCTCGACGCCCTCGCGGGGTACTCGGCGCTCAACTTCGGACACCGGCACCCAAGGCTCGTCGCGCGTGCGCACGAGCAGCTCGACAGACTCACCCTCACGAGCCGGGCGTTCCACAGCGACCAGCTCGGGCCGTTCGCCCGCGATCTGGCCACCCTCACCGGCAAGGACATGATCCTGCCGATGAACACCGGCGCCGAGGCCGTCGAGACCTCCGTCAAGGTGGCGCGGCGCTGGGGGTACGACGTCAAGGGCATCCCGACCGACCAGGCCAACATCGTCACCATGGCGGGCAACTTCCACGGCCGCACCACCACGGTCGTGTCGTTCTCCACCGACGACATCGCCCGCCGCAGCTACGGCCCCTACACCCCGGGGTTCCGGGTCGTGCCGTACGGCGACCTCGAGGCCTTGGACGCAGCGGTCGACGAGAACACGGCGGCCGTCCTCCTCGAACCCATCCAGGGCGAGGGCGGCGTGCTCATCCCGCCGGCGGGCTTCCTGCCCGGCGTGCGCGACCTGTGCACCCGCCGCGACGTGCTGATGATCGCCGATGAGGTGCAGTCCGGCCTCGCGCGCACCGGCCGCACCTTCGCGTGCGACCACGAGGACGTCGTCCCCGACATCTACGTCATGGGCAAGGCGCTGGGCGGAGGCATCCTGCCCGTCTCGGCCATCGCGGCCGACCACTACGTCATGGACGTCATCACCCCCGGCTCCCACGGGTCGACGTTCGGCGGCAACCCGCTCTCGGCGGCGGTCGCGCACGAGGTCGTCCAGATGCTCCTGACCGGCGAATGGCAGGAGAAGGCACGCGTGCTCGGCGACCACATGACGCCCAAGCTCGAGGCGCTGCGCGAGCACGGAGTCGTCGACGTGCGCGTCCGCGGCGCCTGGGCAGGGCTCGACGTCGACCCGCACCTCATGACCGGGTACGAGCTGTGCCACCGCATGGCCGGACACGGAGTACTCGCCAAGGACGCCCACGACTCGACCATCCGCCTCGCGCCGCCTCTCGTGGCCACCACCGACGACCTCGACCTCATGGTCGACGCCATCGAGCGATCCCTGCGCGCTTGACCGACGCACGGAGACGTCCCTTCTCACCTGAAACAGCCGGTGAGGTCCGAGACAGCACCGCGTGCGCTGCTGTCTCGACCTCACCGGCTGTTTCAGGCAAGGGGCAGCGGGAGGATCGGATCAGGGCACGTTGACGGGCGGGACGAACGGTGCCGGTTGCGGGTCGAGGGCCGGGACGTCGATCTCGATCACCGACGGACCCGTGCGGCGAAGAGCCGTGGCCAGGGCGGCGTCGAACGCGTCCGGGTCGCCGACCTCGGCGTGGGGCAGGTCGAACGCCGCCGCCAGCTTCTCCACGTCAGGGGTGTGCAGATCGACCGCGCGCGGGTCGGCACCCCGTTCCTCCTGCATGTGGCGCAGCACGCCGTACCCGGCGTCGTTGAACACGACGAGGACGACTCGGGGCCGTTCTCCGGCGAGGGTCGCCAGCTCGCCGAGGTGCACGGCCAAGCCGCCGTCGCCGACCATGGCCAGCACGGGCACATCCGGCACGGCGACGCCCGCACCGATCGCCATGGCCAGGCCCTGACCGATGCCGCCGCCGGCGGCGAAGACGTTGGTCCGGGGGTCGTAGACCTCCAGGAGCCGGTTGCCCCACGAACTCCCGGGGATCGTCACGTCACGCACCAGGGGCGCCTCGCGCGGCAGCCGCGTGCGCATCGCGTCGCAGATCGCGGCGTAGGCGCCGATGTCGGTGCGATGAGCCGCCCGGGCGGCCTCGGCGGCGGTGCGCACCTGCTCGGTCCACCCGTCCTGCGTCGACGGGCCTCCCGCCTCGGCCAGCGCCTCCAGCAGCGCCGGGATCGCATGCGTCGCATCGGCGTTCAGACCCACGGTGACCGGGTAGTTGCGGCCGATCGCGTCGGGGTCGAGGTCGATCTGCACGTGGGCGCTCGGCAGCGGGAGCTCGAAGTTCTGCGTCTCGTGCCCGCGCAGGTGGCTGCCCACGGTGAGCAGGCAGTCGCTCTGCTCGACCAGGCCGCGCAGCTCGTCGGTGATCGCGAAGTTGCCGATGCACAGCGGGTGATCCTCCGGGACCGAGCCGCGCCCGTTGGCGCCGCTGAGGACTCCGGCGCCCCACGCCTCGGCGAAATCCGTCAACGCCGGACCCACCCGGCGTGCGCCGCCACCGGCCCAGATGAGGGGACGACTCGCCTGGCGCAAGACCCGCGCCGCCTTGGCGACGTCACGCTTGGTCGCCGCCTTGGGGCGGGGTTCGCTCCCCTGGATCTGCACCTGATCCGTGGGGTCGGCGGTGTACTGCAGGTCGATGGGCCAGTCGACGCTGACCGGGCGATACGGCGCGGTGGACAGCGACCGCACGGCCTCGGTGAGCACGCGGCGCGCATGACTCGCCCGCTCGACGCGCAGCGCGCTGCCCGAGACCGCCTCGAGCATCTCGAGCTGCCGCGGCACCTCGTGGTAGACGCCGCGGTCCTCCCCGAGGAACGTCGAGTCGATGTTGCCGGTGATGTGCAGCACCCGGCTCTGCGCGGTGAGGGCCTCGAGCATCGCGCCCGCAGCGTTGCCCGCGCCGGTTCCGGTGGAGGTCAGGGCGATTCCGATGCGCCCGGTCGCGCGGGCGTACCCGTCGGCCGCGTTGACCGCCGCCGCCTCGTGCCGCACCGGGACGAACCGCAGCTCCCGGTCGACCGCCTCGACCAGCGGCGCGTTGTGGATGCTGATGACACCGAACGCGACGTCCACGCCCTCCTCGCGCATGAGGTCGACGAGGAGGTCGCCGCCGGTGGGGCCGTCGGTGGCGAGCTTGGACGTGGGGATCTCGTGGGCCTCGGTGGTGGTGTGTTCATCGGTCATGGCTGTCCTCCGCCGATCGGACTCGGTGATAGCGCCGGTGGAGGTCGGCGACCTCGTCGGCGAGGGACGGTTCGGGGCCGTCGACCACGGCTCCGGGGACGACGGTCTGGATCGGCAGCGGGGCCACCGGCCCCTCCGGCACGCCCCACTGCGCGAGCCACTCCCCGAGCTGGGCCGAGGTGGTCGCCAGGACGATGCGCCCCAGGCCCGCCCAGCCGTGGGCCGCGGCGCACATCGCGCAGTGCTCGCCGGAGGTGTACACGATCGAGGCCGCCCGCTGCCGCGGGTCGAGGTGGTCGATGGCCCACCTCGCGGCGGCGATCTCCGGATGCCGGGTCGGATCACCCCCGGCGACGTGGTTGTGGTCCTCGAAGAGCACCCGCCCGTCGAGGACGAGCAGTGACCCGAACGGCTCGTCGCCGGAATCCAGGGCCTGCGCGGCCAGGTCGACGCAACGTCGGAGGAACTCCCGGTCCTGCTCGCTGACGGCCATGTGCCCCAGCCTGACACACCGCTGCCCGCGACCGCCGGGTCCGGTGCGGCCTACGGTGGTGTCAGGAGCATCGGACTTCTCCGCGTGCCGCCGCGACGCGACACGTACACCGACCCGAAGCGAGGCACCCCATGAGCGGACCGGTTCGCGAGGACACCGACACCACCGCCACGCCGGAGCGCGACCGACCCGCGCCCGCGTGCGTCGAGATCAGCGACAGCCGTGAGGCCCACCTCGGCGAGGTCCGCATCCGCCGCGCCCTGCCCCGCCGGGGTCGCCGCACGGTCGGCGCCTGGTGCTTCGCCGACCACATGGGCCCGGCCGACGTCACCCCGGAGCGCAGCCTGGACGTGGGCCCCCACCCGCACATCGGCCTGCAGACCGTCACCTGGCTGACCGACGGCCAGTTGCTGCACCGCGACAGTCTCGGATCGGAGCAGGTCATCGCCCCGGGGCAGCTCAACCTCATGACCTCCGGCGGTTCGGTGACCCATTCCGAGGAGGCGACGGGCCACTACGGCGGCACCCTCGAGGGCATCCAGTTGTGGGTCGCGCTGCCCGAGGCCACCCGCCACGGCGACGCCGAGTTCGAGCACCACGCCGAGCTGCCGCAGCTCGACCTCGACGGCGCGCAGGCCACGGTCCTGCTCGGGGAGTTCGAGGGCGGCACCAGCCCGGGCCGCCGCGACACCGAGCTCGTCGGCGTCGACCTCGTCATGCACTCCGCGACGACCGTGCCCCTGCGGCCGGAGTTCGAGTACGGACTCGTCGTCCTCTCCGGCAGCGTGGCCGTCGACGGGCAGGCACTGACCCCCGGTCACCTGGGCTACCTGGGTCGTGGTCGCGACGAACTCGGGGTGGACGTGCGCGAGCCGGCGCGGGTGATGCTCATCGGCGGCGTCCCCTTCGAGGAGCGGATCCTCATGTGGTGGAACTTCGTGGCCCGCAGCCGCGAGGAGATCGAGGAGGCGCAGGCGTCCTGGGCACGACGCGACGACCGATTCGCCCGCGTCGACTCCCCTCTCGACCGCATCCCGGCCCCGACCCCGTTCTGGCAGAAGACGGGTCGCTGAGGCGGGCACCGGCCGCCGCGGTCCAGACGCCCGACAGAGCCGCAGACCCGCAAACCCGCAGACAGGAGTCGCTCGTGCCGCCGACCACCCTCGTCGGACCCTCGTGGCGCACAGCCGAGTTCGACGTGCCCGCCTACCTGGAGTCGATCGGCCTCGCCTCGGCGGGAGGGCCGGGTCCGTCACTCGAGCCCACGAGCGAGGTGCTGTCCGAGGTGCATTCGGCACACGTGCGGACGCTGCCCTTCGCCAACGTCGACGTGCTCTTGGGGCAGCACCCGGGCATCGCCCCGGTGACGGTGCACGATCAACTGGTCCGCCGTCGGCGAGGCGGGTACTGCTTCGAGCACACCCAACTGTTCGCCGCAGCCCTGGAGTACGTCGGGTTCACGTTCCGGCGGGCCCTGGGGCGGGTCCGTGACGTCGCCGGCTCACGAACGCACATGACGGTCGTCGTGCGTCTGGACGGGCGAGAGGTGTTGTGCGACCCGGGTTTCGGGTTCAGCATCACCTCACCGATCGAGCTGCGCGCCGGGGCGACCCAGGAGGTGGCGGGTCGTGAGTTCCGCATCGAGCGATGGAACGTCGCCGGCGTCGGCACGTGGGCCCTGACCCGCGAGGGAGCCCTCGAACACGTCCACGACGACCTGCCCGTGCAGCCCGTCGACGTCACCATGGGGCACCTCATGACCTCCACCGGTGCCGACTCCCCTTCGGGAATCACCTCATGGTGATGCGGCACACCGACGCCGGCCACGTCACCGTGACCGAGACCGCACGAACCGAACGCGCCGCCGGCTCGGCGACGCGGCACGACGACCTCACCGTGGCCGAGGTGATCGACGGGGTCCGAGAGCTCGGCGTCGAGCTGGGTCGCGAGGATCGAGAGGCACTGACCCGCACTCTCGAACGGATCCGCTCGCAGGCCCACGGCACCTGATCGGGCGGGTCGCACCCCCTCCCCGTGGGCGTCTCGGCGAACGAAGAACAACACGGACGACATCGACAGACCCCTGCCGTGAGGGCAGGCACTCTGACCTGCACCGATGCACATCAGACCTCGCTCGATGTAGTCCGTGTTGTTCTTCGATTCCGCTGACCCCTGCTCGTGCGGCCCTCGGCAGGACCGATCACGGCTGACACCTGTCGCCCCCGACGCCGCGCGGGTCACCCCGCGAACCCCAGCCGATGGGATGAGCCCACTCGGCCTTTCGGTCGATGTGCGCGGGCGACCCTCCGCGGGAGGATCGGGGCGAGCACCATACGCGAGCGAGAATCGGGGAATCACGGTGAGAACCGTCGCGGGGACCGACCTCCACCAGCACGAGCAGCAGCAGGAGGGGCGGGGATCCGGGTCCGGCCCGGGGGTCGCGTCACCGTCGGGCTCTCGGTGGTGGCCGCGGTCTTCTTCACGGTGTGGTTGGGCGCGAGGTGGATCAACCCCGGGCTCGACCCGATCACGGCCTACGTCAGCGAACTCGCTGCGCAGGGCCAACCCTTCGCCCACCTCTTCCGCACCGCCGACGCGATCGCCGCGGTCGCCCTCGTCTCGGCCTGCGCGATCGTCATCGCCCGACACCGGCGCGCGTCGCGTGCCGCCCCGGCCGTGCGGGACCGCCCGGACTCGATGCTCGTGGCGCTGCGCACCGGTGACGACACCGGCCGGCCGTGGATCCGGGACGTCCCCTTCGCGCTGCTCGCCCTCTTCGGCCTCGCGACACTGCTCGACGCGTTCTCGCCCCTGAGCTGCACACCCACCGCCGACCTCGCGTGCCGCATCGCCGACGAGGCCGGCACCGTGCCACTTCCCCACCGCATCCACGAGGTGACCAGCTCGATCGCCGGCACGTTCGCCGCGATCGCCATGATGTGGACGGTCTGGTTCACGCGCGGTGGACACGCGCCGACGCTGCTGCGCACGGCGGGAACGGCGCTGGCCGCGGTCCATCTCGTCGCCCTCGCGTGGTCGCTCGTGGAGATCGCCCAGTTGAGCATCGGCGTCGGCGTTCTCGGCCTGGCCCAACGGATCTCACTGCTCGCCCTGGTCTGCTGGTGGGTCGTGCTCATGGCCTCCGCGGACGGATGGCACGGCGCCCAGGGTCGGCGTCACCTCCAGCCGGCCGCGGCGAACGATGCGACGCCCGAGAACGGCTGACCCTTGCACCGATCTAGATACTGTGCATACTTAGATATGTGAGTGACAGCGAGGTGTTCCCGACGGCGTGGGTCCGGGCCGCGCTCGATCTGGCGATCCTCTCCACGCTGACGGTGGAGCCGCGGCACGGATACGCCGTGGCCTCCCGCCTGGAGGAGGAGGGGATGGGCCGGCTCAAGGGCGGATCGCTCTACCCAGCCCTCGCCCGGCTCGAAGAGGCCGGGTGGATCGAGGCGTCGTGGGCGCCGGGTCCCTCGGGCCCGGGGCGCAAGGAGTACGCCCTCACGCCGGCCGGGCGGCGACACCGTGAGGAGGAGGCCCAGCGCTGGGGCGCCTTCACCGGGGTGCTCCTGGGTCTGGCCACGACGACCGACAGCAGCGAGGACACCGACGGCACCGGGGCCACCGGGGCCGGCGGCAGGCACCGGGAGCCGGTGCGACGAACGAAGGAGGGGACATGAGCGGTGCGATGACCGACGTACTCGACCGATTCCGGCGGGCGCGTGAGGAGGAGCGGGACGAGCTCTGGGCGGGTCGCGCCCTGCTCGTGCTGACGACCAACGACGTCTCCGACAGCCGGATCCGGCAGGCGCTGGACGAGGCCGTCGAGCTCGTGGAGTCCTCCGGGGAGGGGCCGGAGGATCTGTTCGGCGACCCGGACGCGTGGGCGCGCGAGCGGATCGACGGCTGGGTCGACGACGGCGTCGCCTACCACTCCCCCGACGGGCCGGAGGACGCGAACACCCTCGTCAGCGTCACCGGTATCCTCGCCACGTTCATCTCGCTCGTCGTCGTGGGCGTGCATGCCCTCAAGGGGCAGTGGAACGTCGACTACACGATCGGGTGGCTCGTCTTCCCCGTGCTCGGGGCGGCCACCACGATGGCCACCCTGACCGTGTGGGAACGCCTGGCCGGCCGTCGTCCTTGGCTCGTGGCCCTGGCCGGCGCCGGGGCGACCTTCGTGGTCGGCGTGGCGATCACGACCACGGCCCTCCTCGCCCCCGGTGGTGAGTTGGGTCGGGCGAGCCTGGGGTGGCTGCTCCTGCTCCCGGTCGCGCTCGGCGCGCTGACCTGGGCCGCGAGCCGGTTCATCCCCGAGGGAGCCGGGAGTCTGCGTGCCGAGCCCGTGCTCACCGGTGAGGAGAACGCGGACGCCCGATGGCTGCGTGAGGCCGAGGCGGCCCTGCGCCGACGCGGTGACCTGCGCGGATCCGAGGTCCGCACCATCCTCGCCGAGGCCCGCGAGCACGCGGCACGTGCCGGAACCGACCTGGCGACGGAGTTCGGCGCGCCCCGCACCTACGCCGACGGGTTCCCCCGCCACGAAGGACGCGCGCGACTGCGACGCGCCATCGTCATGACCGCGCTCCTGGGCGTCTGGGCGTGGTCGCTCTCGGGCGCCGGAGATTCGGTGCTGCTGTGGCTGGCGCTCGTCGGCTGGTCGCTGTTCACCGCCCACGAATGGTGGGGCGTGTGGCGCCACCGCAGCAGTCGGCCGCGCGACGACGAGTGACGACCGATCGGCCGGGCCGCGGGTCGATGTCACGGCTCGGATCGTCGGGGCGTCCGGCGGGTCAGAGACTCCAGTAGTCGTTGACCCCGGCCCGGCCGAGGCTCGCCAGATACGCGCCGGCGTCCGAGGGATCGAGCCAGACCGTGCGGCCCCCGATCGGCGGATGTTCGCCGTGCGGCCGGTAGCTCGTCGTCAGCAGAACGAGGTCGACGGGTGCCTCCCACGACGCCTGCTCACCGGGCTGATCGGGCGTCTCCAGCAGCAGGGAGACCTGCTTGTCGGCCTCGAGGACGACGAGCATCCCGCGGTCGTCGGCGTCGGCCGGGTCGAAGCGGCCTCGCACCGTCGCATCGGCGATGCGGCGTTGCTGCTCTCCCTGCGCCGCCTCGTTCGCGTGCCGGACCAGCGCCGCGGCCTGTTCTTCGGGCGTCAACTCGGGCCAGCCGGGGATGAGCTCGGCGAGGACCTCCTCGACGGTGTCGGCGTAGACGGTGCTCCCATCACGCAGGGTCAGGACGTGGGACCACTCCGAGCCGTCGGACCGGGTCGGGACGTACCCACAGCACCCGGCGTGGTGATTGCGAAAGCGCATGCCCACAGTCTCCTCCACCAGGCAGCGACCGAGCCCGGATGCCGGCTCCCCATCCCCTGAAACAGGCGGGAAAGGGTGAAACAGGATGGCGTGCGCGGCGGTTTCAGCCTCGGCTACTGTCCGAGGTGGAGACGTGTCCGACGTGCAGGCCCAGGACCTCGAGGGTGTCGTAGTGACGACGGATGCCGGCCTCGACCACCTGCGGATGCTCGGCGTACCAGGCGAGTTGGGTCGCGGCGATCTCCTCCTCGGTGAACGGGTCGCCCTCGTGACGCCACCCCGACCGCGGCGTGCCGGTGAGGCCGAGCGCCTCCAACACGGCCGCGCTCACGGGCGCGGTGGTCGTCGCGAGCAGCACCCGGCCGGGATCCCCGACCGTCCGCGGCAGGCCCAGTCGATCGAGGGCCTGGCCGGCGACGCCGATGAGCACGGAGTTCTGCGGGTGGTTGATCGTCCACGCCGCGTCGGCCCCGGCCTCCTCGAAGAACGACAGCGCGTCGACCGTGCCGTGATGCTCCTGGCGGACGCGCAGTTGTTCGCGCGAGATCTCCTGCACCGCGCGCACGGCCTCGGCCGACAGTTCGCTCAGGTCGGCCACGGCCTCACCGCGCGCGGCCGAGGCGAGTACGCGCAGGTCGTGGTAGGGGACTCCGGGCGGGTCGCCCACTCCCGCGGCCCGGACGATGGCGTGGGTGGGCATCAGCGCACTCCACCGCATCACCGGCACCATCGCCACGCGGGCGGAGTCCGGCAGCAGCGCCGTGATCTGCCCGGTCCCCAGCGGCAGGTCGCGGTAGTCGTCGACGATCGGCTGCGTGACCAGGTAGGACGTCCGCCGCACGAGGGCGTGGAAGTCCTCGACGTCACCGGCCTCCAGCTCGAAGACGGGTGGGATGCGGACGCAGGTGACCTCCTCACCCCACGCCTGGTCGCAGAGCACCCGCAGTGACTCCGCCTGACAGTTGCCGTGCACGACCAGCAGCGGCCGATCCCCGGGCTCGGCCGATCCTCGTGCGACGTCACGCCATCCACTCGGCATCGGTGTCTCCTCACGCGTGGGAGCACCGACGATAGCCCTGTCGCGCTGACCCGCCGGCGCGCCGGCGCACCGAGGCGCCGTCCTCACCACTCACGCGGCCGGCATCCGCCCCCTCGTCGTCCACCGAAACCGAGGCCCGTTCGATCCCAAGTCGTACGTGAGAGGCCACCAGGTCTCGACCCTGGGCTGATTCGCGATGACCTCGCCGCGACCATGCTGGTCAGGTGATGACAGCGAACACCGAACCCGCACGGACCATGCCCGACGACGCCGGGGCGCCATCCCGACGCATCGACGCCCTCGACGTCGTCCGTGGTTTCGCACTGTGCGGGATCCTGCTCGTCAACGTCCCACCGTTGATCGACCTCCCCTCCGCTGTCGAGGGCGGCACGGTCAACCCGGTGCGGCTCGCGCTGGATCTCTTCGTGCAGGAGCGGTTCTTTCCGATCTTCTGCCTGCTGTTCGGTGTCGGTTTCGGCCTGATGTGGCTCATCGCGGCGCAGCGCAGCGCCCGCCCCCGGCTGGCCCTCCTGCGCCGCTTCGGCGTGCTGTTTGTGCTCGGCCTCCTGCACCAGTTCGTCCACCCCGGTGAGGCGCTGCTGCCCTACGCCCTGGCCGGGATCGTGTTCCTTCTCCCGGTCACCTGGGTGCGTGGCCGCGCCGGGGTGATCGTGCCGCTGGTCCTCGGCGTCGTGCTGCTCGGTGCCGGTTTGGCCGACGCCGGTAGCGCCGAGTTGATCCCGGGACTGTTCCTGATCGGCTTCGGCGCGGGCCGTAGCGGCCGGATGTCGCGGATCGTCAACGCGATTCCCGGAGTCGCGCTGGTGGCGGCGCTCACGTGGGTCGCGGCACTGATCGTTCTCGTCACCATCGACGTCCGGACCCTTCGCGACGAACTCTCGCCACCGCTCGGGCTCACTCTCGCCACCGCGTACGTCGCGACCCTGCTGCTCCTGCTGCACACCCCGGTCGCGCCCGCCCTGCGAGCCACTCTCGCGCCGCTGGGCCGGATGGCGCTCACCAACTATCTGGGGGCGACCGCCATCATCCTCGCCCTGCGTCCGGTGATGCCCGAGCTCGGCATCGCGGGCGCCGACCAGGACAGTTGGCTGCGGATGATCGCGCTGTGCGTGGCGATCCTCGTCGTCCAGAGCGTGGCCTCCACCCTGTGGCTGCGTCGTTTCGGCCAGGGTCCACTCGAAGCCGCGTGGCGGGTGGCGACGTGGGGACGCCAGGGCAGCGCGAGCCGGGTCGACGCGAGGCGCACGACGACCGGGAGCCCGGCGTAGCTCGAGGTCGGGAGTCCCCGATCGTGGTGCGCAGCGAGCGAATTGGGACAGGGAGCGACCCGCGGATGACGGCCCGGCACGTCCGCGACGACCGGTCACGACGTCTCGGCCTCGGCGAGCCACACCGTGGTGTCCGGCGGCACGCGTCCGTCGACCACGGGTGCGGTGGCGAACACGACGTCCCTCTCATCGCATCGCCAAGACGTCTCACCCATCGTGATGGCGACGCTCACGACGTCGGTGCGCGCGATCACCACCTCGCCCGACAGCTCGAACCGGGCGGTCGAGGTGGACCACCCCGGGTGGTCATCCGCCAGTCGTCGACGCGTCTCGACAGCGCGGCGGACGACCGACAGTGCCGACTCCGGGTCGGCCTCCTGCGCAGCCACCGACAGATCGGCCCATTCCGCCGGCTGGGGCAACCACGTCCGTCCGGTTCGGTTGAATCCCAGGCTCGGTCCGTGCGACGTCCACGGCAGCGGCACGCGCGCGGCGTCGCGGCCGAGAGGCAGGCCTCCGGGCGCGGCCGGATCGGTGCGTGATTCCGCGGGAATCACGGCGTTCGGCAGCGCGAGTTCCTGTCCCTGGTAGAGGTAGGCCGAGCCGGGCAGGCCCAGGAGGAACGCCGTCATTGCGAGGCTGCGACGCCGACCGATCTCACCGCCGCCGAAGCGGGTGGCCGCCCGGGGCAGGTCGTGGTTCTCCAGTGTCCAGGCGGCCGGTGCCCCTGCGAGATCGGTGACGCTCTGGGCGGCGGTCAGCGACTCCAGCCAGGACGCGGCGTCCCACCCGAGGCGCCACAGGCCGAACGTGAACACCTGGTCCAGTTCGTCGGGCCGGGCGTAGCGCCACGACCGTTCGGGCGCGAGGTTGACCTCACCGATGAGGTGCCGGGGCGGGCTGTACTCCTCCAGGACGCGGCGCCAGCGCCGGTAGACGTCGTGGACCTCCTCGAGATCGCACACGTGCTCGTTGGACCGCAGCCCGTCCATCGAGTCGACGACCTGTGCCAGCCCGGGATAGCCCGCGCGTTTGACGAGTCCGTGGGCGACGTCGACCCGGAATCCGTCGACGCCTCGGTCGAGCCAGAAGCGCAGCACCCCCTCGAACAAGTCGGCCACCGCCGGCTCGACCCAGTTCCAGTCGGGCTGCTGGGGCGTGTACAGGTGCAGGTACCACTCCCCGGAGCCGTCGGGAGCCCTGGTCCACGCCGGGCCGCCGAACACGCTGGTCCAGTTGTTCGGCGGCTGCTCGCCACGCGACCCCGAACCGGGTCTGAAGTGGAACATCGCCCGCTCTGGGGAGCCGGGTGCGGCGGCGAGCGCCTCCTGGAACAGGGGGTGTCGGTCGGAGCAGTGGTTGGGGACGAGGTCGAGCAGTACCCGGATGCCGAGCCGGTGCGCCTGCGTGACGATCTCGTCGAACTGCGGGAGGTCGCCGAAGAGGGGGTCGATGCCCGTGTAGTCGGAGACGTCGTAGCCGTGGTCGACCTGCGGCGACGGCTGGACGGGGCTGAGCCACACGGCGTCCACCCCGAGGTCGCCCAGGTAGGTGAGTCGGGAAAGGACGCCTCCCAGGTCGCCCACCCCGTCACCGCCCGAGTCGGCGAAGGACCGCACGTACACCTGATAACCGACGGCCCCGGCGGGGAACGGGCGTTTCACCGGTCGTGTCAGTCGCGTTCGGCGGCCGTGCAGATGCAGGACCGGTTGCCGTCGACGTCCTCGATGACCCAGTACGCCGGGGCGGCGGCGTCGCTGACGAGCCGGCCTCCGGCGTCGAGCACCGCGGCCAGGCGTCGCTGCGCCTCGTCGATCGGCACCCACACGTCGAAGTGCCACCGCTGCTCCACCTCGGGTTCGGGGATGTGCGGGTACTCCCCTCCTGCTCTGCAGGCCCCTGCCACCAGAGCGTCGGCACCTGCCCGGTGGGGTCGACGGGCTCTCCCTCGACGACCTTCGCCCCCAACAAGGCGGCGTACAGGGGCGCATGACGGGCGCCGGCCGTAGTGTCCAGCCCGATCTCGAGCTGGGTGAGACCCGCGACGTCGGCCCGCACACCGAGTTCACGGGCGAACCCGCTGATCTGCCGCGCGAGCTTGATGTCGCGGCTGGTGAGGCCCCCGACGTCGTGGCTGGAGAGCGTCACGACGACGTCGGTGTACACGAGGGTGAGGTCGGGATGATGGTTCGCCGCCTCGGCGGCCTCCCCGATCTTGGCCACGAGCTCGAGGCCCGTGGCGAAGTCCTTGGTGCGAAACCGTGCCGTGATGCGGCCCATCAGCTGCCGCCAGTCCTCGATCCCGGCTTCGGTCACCTCGGTCGCGGTCAGTGTGCGCTTCGGATCACTCATGACCTCACCGTGTCACTCACCACCGACAACCCTTGCCCGAGCGCGCACCCACATGCCCCGCATCCACCGAAACCGGAGCGGGGCGTTCAGGTTTCAGTCTTCTCAGTCGCCCATCTCGAAGGCGATCTGACGGGCGACGTGCACCGCGGCCTCGATCTCGGCGCGGCGGGTCGAGACGCTCTCGACGTTGAACCCGCACCGCAGTCCGAGGTGGGCGCAGAAGGCCCGCAGCTCACGCGCGGTGTCCAGGGCGTGCACCACCGACAACCCGAGCGGGTCCCGCGAGTTCGTCAGTTCGTTCTGCACCCACCGGGGCACGTCGACGCCGAGCCACTGGAGGAACTGCAGCGTCTTGGTCGAGCCGCACAGCGACAACGTGAACACCATCCGCGCCGGCTCGAGTCCGCGGTCGCGACAGGCGTACACGTAGTCGGAGGCGAGGTTCTTGGCGGCGGTGACGTCGTAGACCACCTGGGTGACGAAGAACGAGACCCCCGCCTCCTGCTTGGCGATGAGGCGCTCGTGCTCGTTCGACTTCTCCTTGTGCCGTTCGGGGATGGCGACGGCGCCGAGGGGGACGTCGGGGCGCCGCGACCGGCACAACGCCTGGGCCTCGGGCAGGTTCGTACGCACCTGCTTGCCCGAGGTCGACGCCCCCACCATGACGGTGGGCTGCCCCGGCGGCACCGAGTCGAGCCAGGTCGTCAGCTCCTCGGGCGTGTACTTGCCGACGCTGCGGTAGACGACGGCGGCCTCGCTCCAACCGGTCAGGTGGTCGGCGAGGAAGTCCGCCGGGTCCATCGTGCGCATGAAGGGGAAGGGACGCTCCTCCTCGGTGCGGTCGCTCTCGTCGTCGAGGTCGTAGAGGACGAGCCCGTCGAGCGGCATGCCCTCGAGCCGCCGGAGGGTCACCTCCGCGATCTGGTCCGCCTTCTCCGCCGTGACCGACGCGCGCGGCGGGGTCAGCCCGAAGAGGAGCAGGACGTCACGGTCGTTCAGAGCACTTGCGAAATCGGCCACCAGCGAAGGCTACGCAACGCCGCGCGACGGCGGATCGGGGCGTCCGGCGTGCGGGAAGCGCTCCTGAAGGCGGCGCCGGACGTGCTCGCGCCAGAGGTACCGGTTACTCCGGCGTCGACACCAGGCAGAACGGGTGGCCCTCGGGATCGGCGTAGATGCGCCAGGCCTGCGGACCCGGTTCCAAGACCGGGCTGAGCGCTCTGCCGCCGGCGTCCTCCACCCGGGCACAGGCGTCGGGAAAGTCCGTGACGAGGAGGTCGAAGTGGGACTGCTGCTCGCCGAACAGGCCGGGCCATTCCGGCGGCCGGTATCCCTCGACCCGGTGGAACGTCAGACGCTCCACGGGTTCCCATTCCAGGGTCTGCCGGTTCTCGTCACCGGTGGCGGGCTCGAGTTGGAGGACGGCGCGCCAGAACTCCGCCAACGCCGGGGGTCGGCACACTCGAACGTCACCTGAGTGAGCCTGCCGACGGGTCCCATGCACAAAACGATAAGCCGCCGAGGCCCCACCGCACGACGGGCCCGGGATCATCGGCCCCACCAGCGGGAACGGACACCTCCTGACGTCACCACCGGTCGGCCGGACGCACCTCGTCCCACCGGAGGCGCGTCGTCCCTGTATCGACGTCCCGCCGGAGTGACGATTCCGCCCACCATGCGGCATCCGCACGGGCGGCGTCGGCGTAGCCACGGTCGATGAGGGTGGCGAACGCCGGGTCCGTGCGGGCCATGTCCTCGAGGTCGTCCGCGTGGCCCGTCATCTGGGCGGTGATGGCGTCGGCGAGCCGCCTCCGCTGCTGATCGTCGGCGCCGTAACCGTCGAGGAGCGCCGCCAGATTCTCGCGTTGCCGGGCCGGGACGTCCTCGGCGGCCTCGATGCCGTACTCGGCGTGCCACCACGTGCCCGCACACAGTGGAGCCCACCTCCACGCGGCCCACGCGATCTCCTCGATCGGGTCACCAGGCCTGGCGAAGTCCCAGTCGAGGATCACGATCGACCCGGCGGCGGTGCGCACAGTGTTGTAGGGGGAGACGTCGTGATGCACGACCACCTGGCCCGGGCCGAGGTCGACACCGGGTGAGCGACGCCACGGGTGGGCGACATCGGGGCGGAATCCTCGCTGCGCCTCCTGGAAGGACCGGATCCACCGCCCGACCGCGCGGCAGGCGTGGGGCGTGCGGAACCACGGCGGCAGCGGGGAGTCCGGGGACAACGTGCCCACCTCGCCCTCGACGAATCCCAGGACCTCCCGGCCCCTGTCGTCCACGCCCAGCACCTGAGGCGCGCCGTCGAACCCCACGCTGATGAGATGCCTCAGGAGCGCGTGGACGGCGGGCGTCCACGCACCGACCGGACGCCGCACCGTGTCACCCACACGCACGACCTCGGTGGTGTGACCACCCTCCAGGCGTTCTTCCATCATGTCGTCCGATCGTCCATCTCGGACGCCGGCCACCCCGGACCTCTGTTCGCTGCGCTCGCCGCCCACTCCTCGGCGAGGATCGCGTAGGTGTAGCCGTCGACCCAGCCCAGTTCGGCGTGCCAACTGTCCTGCACGCCGTGCTGTTCGCGCCGCATCCCCACCTTCTCGAGCACCCGCGCGGAGGCCACGTTGTCGGCGTAGCACCCGGCCGTCACCCGCCGGATCCCCAGGTGGTCGAACGCCGCGCTCACCAACCCGCGGGCGACCGCGCTCGCCACTCCTCGCCCCGACGCCTCGGGCCGCACGAGGTAGCCGATCCCGGCCTCGGTGCCCGTCGGCATGCCTGGTTGTCCCATGCCGTCCTCGATGTCGAGGAACCCGATCGCGACGAGCTCACCGTCCGCCTCGGCGACGCAGGAGAACTCGGTCTCGCTGTCGGGCACGGCGAGCCACTCGCGGCGGAACGTGTCGGGGTCGACGGAGGTCCGCAGCATCCACCGGTTGACCTCGGGCAGCGTGCGGAAGGAGTAGAGGGTGTCGATGTCGGCGGCGGTCGCCTCCCGCAGGAGGATCGATCCGACACGCATGGGCCACGGGGTCGACGTCACGACTCCGATGGTGTCGCACGAGCCCGGTCGAGGGCCACCGCGTTTCGATGGACGCGCCTCCGCCACCGGAGCGCGGGGGTGCCACGCTCGCCGGCCGCCCGACAACGCCGAGGAGCGCGGATCGCTGCGTCACCGCCGCCCGACCTCCTACGGTTGCCCCTATGGGAGAGACACCTGCCGTCGACGATGTCACCTGGCTGAGCGAGCATCTGCGCGACCCCGACCTGCTCGTCCTCGATGCGAGCGTCGGCCCGGAGCGCGAGGAGTCACGACGCATCCCCGGCGCCCGCCGGTTCGATCTCGACGGCGAGATGTCCGACCTCACGACCGGTCTGCCGCATTCGCTCCCGACGCCGGAGGTGTTCACCGAGAACTGTCGGCGGCTCGGCATCTCGCCGCACACCCGGGTCGTCGTGTACGACGCGGCCGGCATCTTCTCGAGCCCGCGCGCCCGCTGGATGTTGCGGACCGCGGGGCACGAGGGCACGTCCGTCCTCGACGGCGGCCTCCCGGCCTGGGTGGCGGCCGGCCTCGACACCGAACCGTGGACCGACGACGCCCCGCCCGAGCCGGGAACGTTCACCGCGCGGCCGTTCGCGCCACACGTCGTCGATCTCGCCCAGGTCGATCAGCTCCTCGACGACCCGGGGACGGCCGTCGTCGATGCCCGCAGCCGTGGCCGATTCGCGGGCACCGACCCGGAGCCGCGCCCGGGCATCGACTCGGGGCACATGCCGGGCTCGGTCAACCTCCCCTTCACCGACCTGCTGGAGGACGGCCGGTTCCGCAGCCGGGAGCAGTTGGTGGCGGCGGTCGAGAGCACGGTCGCTCCCGGGCAGGAGCTCGTGGTGAGCTGCGGATCGGGCGTCACGGCCTGCGTGGTCGCGCTCGCCGCCGAGGTGGCCGGCACCGAGGCGCGTCTCTACGACGGCTCCTGGAGCGAGTGGGCCACGCGTGCGCCGGACCGAATCGCGCGGACCGACCGCTGACATGCGCGACGCCGATCGCCTTACGGTGGTGGTCGACGACGCCCGAAAGGACATCTCGTGAAACGTGTTTCGCTCCTGGCAGCCCTCGCCCTCTCCGGACTCCTCGCCGCGTGTGGCTCGGCCCCCTCCGCGCCGCCGAACCCGGCCGCCCCCTCCCCCACGGAGAGCTACACGATGGAGCAGGTCGCCCAGCACGGCAACGCCGACTCGTGCTGGACCGTCATCGACGGCGGCGTCTACGACGTCACGCGGTGGATCGGTCAGCACCCCGGCGGTGAGGACCGGATCAAGAACCTGTGCGGCAAGGACGGCACCCAGGACTTCACCGGCCAGCACGACGGCGATGTCGCCCCGACCGAGCGACTCTCCTCCTTCCGCATCGGGACGCTGTCGGGCTGAGGCACTCGCCCAGGACCAGGCCGTGCGGCGCTGATCGCCCGGCGCCCGGCAGGTGACAGGCTCACCCGGGCTAGCCTGTCCCTGTGTCGGACGAACCCCTGATCGTGCTGATCAACGGCCTGCCGGGCTCCGGCAAGACGACGGTCTCGACGGCTGTGGCCGCGCGGTTGCCCCGGGCCGCCGTGATCGAGGGTGACCACCTGCAGCACACGATGACGGTCAGCGGGTGTGTCGGGCCGGGTGAGGAGCCCGAGGACGAGTCGTGGCGGCAGCTCGACCTGCGGTGGCGCAACATCGCCGCCCTCGCGATCAACTTCTCCGACGCGGGCTTCACCGTCGTCGTCGACTCGCTGCTCATCCCGTCGCTGCTGCGCACCTTCGCGACGGCGGTGGCGCCCCGCCGGCTCGCCTACGTCCACCTCGACCCGCAACGTTCGGTGAGTCTCGCCCGCGACGCCGCGCGCGGGACCAAGCGGATCGGCGACCAGTTCGACTGGGTGGCGCGGGAGTTCGAGGAGTTCCGCGACCTCGGCCTTTGGGTCGACTCCACGCACCAGTCGGTCGAGGAGACCGTCGACGCCGTCGTCGACGGACTTCACGACGGCCGGGCGATACGGGTCTAGACTCGGAAAGACGCCGACGGCCACGTACCGGCGTCGCTGCGACCACGCGGTGGGTGACCGTCACCCCAGGTCGGAGGTCGTCATGATCATCGTCGGTTACACCGGAAGCACGGACGCGGTCCCGGCCCTGGAGGCCGCCGCCCGCCTGGCCGCCCGCAGCCGCGAACCACTCCTCATCGTCAGCGCCTTCGACAACCCCACGGTCGACGTCGCCACGTACGTCAGCTTCACCCGGCCGACCCAGGCCGAGGTCGAGGAGTGGTACCGCGACGTCATGATCGAGGGGGAACAGCGAGCCCGCGCGCAGGGGGCGGTCGAGGTCGAGTCGAAGGTCGTCCTCGGGCCCGTCCCGGGCGCCCTCATCGTCAGCGCGACCGCCGAGGACATCATCGTCGTCGGCCACCGGCACCATCGCGAATTCGCCTCCGCCTTCTTGGGATCGGTGGCGGTCCAGCTCTCCGGGCACGCGCCCTGTCCCGTCGTCGTCGTGGGGCCGGAGCCGCACGAGTGGGCCGGTCCCCTGGTCGTCGGCGTCGATGGTTCCACCGCCTCCCGGCACGCCGTGACGACCGCCGCCGAGTGGGCGCGCCGCTTCGCGCTGCCGCTGGTCGTCGCCTCGGCGTGGCAGGACCAGGTCCTCGTCGGCCTGGGTGAGGGGTGGGCACTGTCCACGCTGCAGACCGGCGCCGACGCGGTCCGCGACGCGACGCGCGAGATGATCGACGGCATCGCGGAGGAGATCCGCGAGCAGCATCCCGACCTCGACGTGTCGACCCGACTGCTCCACGGCGATCCCGCCGTCGCGCTCCTCGAGGCGACGAGGGACGCGACGGCCCTCATCGTCGGGAGCCGTGGCCGCGGCGGGTTCTCCGGGCTGCTCCTGGGCTCGGTGAGTCACCAGCTCATCCACCGCTCGGAGATCCCTGTGGTGGTCGTCCGCTGATCTGCGCGAAATCGCACTCCGCGGAGGTGACATCCGTCAGGGGTGCCTGTGGTGCGAGACTGACAGTCTGTCGGCATGACCCAGCGCACCGCGTACACCATCGCCGTACTGCTCACCATCGCCTTCGGCTTGGGTTTCGCACTCCTCGACGGGGACAAGGGACGGTACGCCATTATCGGGGGCCCGATGATCGCCGCCGTATGGGTCCTCATGTGGTGGGTCGCGGGCCGCCGGACCGATGGCCGACCGAACCCCACCCTGCATTCCTGACCCCGCCGGGATGAGCGGACATCCTCGGCCTGGTCCCACCGTCCTGACCGACCTGAAACAGCCGGTGAGGGCGAAACCGTAGGGCGTGCGCGGCTGTTCGAGACCTTCCCTGCTGTCCGAGGTGGGAGTGGCGAGAACGTTCGCCCGAGAAGCTGGGGACGGGCGGTCACGCGCCGATGGGAGGGCGTGACCGTGGCAGGTGTTGAGGGCGTCGATCCGACGCGCGCGTCGGCCGTCACGACTGCCGCCACCAGCAGCGTGTCGGGAGTCGGGGCTCCGGCGCCTGTCGGCATGCCCGGAAAGACCCCTCAGCGCGGCAAGCAGGAGGGCGGGTTCGACAACCCGGAGCTCAAGTCCGGGCTGCTGTCGGACAACATCACCCCCGTTCAGCGTGAGGGGCTCGGACGCCTCAGCCGCCTGTTGCGGATGCCGCCGCGGGAGCTGCTCGACTCCCTCCGCAGCGGCAAGGGCCTCGGATTCCTGCTCGCCGCACGGCGTCTCGGCCCGTCGTCGCTGTTCGGCATGTTCGACAAGGGGCTGCTCATCGACGCCGAGGCGTGAGCCTCACCCCTGCGCCAGCAGTTCTCCGTGCACCATGACGAACCACGCGTCGGGGTCCGCGCCCCAGGAGCGCCACCCCTGCACGACCGCCTCGAGGTCCTCCTCACTCGCACCGATCTCACGGGCCTGGTCGGTGAACGTCGCCGCGCCGTACCTCGTCGCCTGACCGTCGGCCCACCACGAGCAGGACTCGGGGTCGGCGTACGTCCACGTCGACGTGGTGATGCGGGGCTCGGCCAGGCCCGCCTCGCGCGCCCAGCGCCGGTGACGCCGGGCTGCGTCGGGCTCGGCACCGTGCGCGCGCTGGACCTCGCTGAACAGGCGCCGCCACACCTCCAATCCCGGCGTCGGCGGGTACCACGCCATGCCGGAGTAGTCGGCGTCGCGGACGGCGATCCACCCGCCCGGGCGGCAGACCCGCCGCATCTCGCGCAGGGCGGCGACAGGGTCGGCGAGGTGATGCAGCACCTGGTGGGCGTGGACGACGTCGAAGGAGTCCTCCTCGAACGGCAGCGAGGCCACGTCGCCGAGGTCGAACCGCGTGGTGGTGTCGCCCCGGCGCGCGGCCTCGTCGCGGGCGGCCGTCAGCGCGGTCTCGGCGGAGTCGACCCCGACGACCTCACCCGGCGCGACGACCTGTGCCAGGTCGAGGGTGATCGTGCCCGGCCCGCACCCGATGTCGAGCAGGCGCATCCCTGGCTGCAGATGCGGGAGGAGGTACGCGGCGGAGTTCGCCGCCGTGCGTGCGGCGTGCGACGCGAGGGTCGCCTCGCCGTGACCGTGCGTGTAGTGACCCTGATGGTCGAAGTGGTCGCCCATCCGTCGACGGTACCGGCCCGCCGAGCATCGGCCCGCGGAGCCTCGGGTCGTCCCCGAGCGTCAGGTGTCGACGCCCCAGGACGGGCGCTTGAGGGTGACGACCTCGCCGGGCAGGGCCCATTCGGACAGCCCCAGCCGGGCGAGGGGTTGGAGTCGATCGAAGCTCGGGTGATCGGGGTACTTGGGGTGGGTGAACACGTCCTCGCGCACCGCCGCGTGGACGACGCGCCCGATGATCATCGCGCTCGTGCCCAGGTCGACGATCTGGTGCAGGACGCATTCGAACGCCGCCGGCGATGCGGCGACCCTCTGGACCGACACGGCGTGTCCGGGGGCGCGGTCGAGTCCGGCGTCGTCGAACTCGCTGACGTCGGCGGGCTGCCCGGCACCGGTCCGGTTGACGGCGCCCATCAACTCCCGCGCGGCCACGTGCACGATGAACTCGCCGGTCTCGCGGACGTTGCGCAGGGTGTCCTTGGCCCCGATCGAGGTGAACGCCAGCATCGGCGGCTCCGCGCACGCCACCGTGAAGAAGGAGTGGGGTGCGAGGTTGTCCACGCCGTCACCCGAACGGCTGGACACCCAGGCGATGGCGCGCGGTACGACGACCGAGTTGAGCAGCCGGTACGGTGCCCGCTCGTCGGACTCGCCCAGTGCGGCCATGTCGATCTCGCGAAACGTCATGTCGCGGAGTGTAGGAGGCGACACTGGGTCATGCTCCCCGAGCACATTCCCACGCTGGCGGGCCCGGTCGTCACCCTGCGGCCGTTCGCCGAACGCGACGCGCCCCTGATCCGCGCGGTGGCGGACGACCCGCTCATCCCCCTCATCACGACCGTGCCGACCAGCAGCGACCCTCAGGACGCCCTCGACTTCATCATCCGCCAGAACGATCGCGTGCGCCGCGGCCTGGGGTACTCCTTCGCCATCGCCGACACCACCTCCGACGAGGCCGTGGGCCAGATCGGACTCTGGACGGTCGGGATCAGCTCGGGACGCTCGACCGCCGGTTACTGGGTGGCGACGCACCACCGACGACGCGGCTACCTGCGGGCGGCCTTGAGTACCTTGACGACCTGGGCGATGGGCCTGGGCGAGATCCACCGCCTGCAACTGCACATCGAACCGTGGAACGAGGCGTCCTGGCGCGCCGCGGAGGCCTGCGGGTACGAACGCGAGGGGCTCCTGCGCTCGTGGCAGCAGATCGGCGCCGAACGTCGGGATGTGTACGTGTACTCGGTGATCCGGCCAGGACCGGACGTCGGGGATGTGGCACGGCACACGACGTGACGCACCCGGGCGCACACCCACAGCTCCGCCCCCGTCATCGCCGTCTACGCGTCGCCGTCGCCGTCCGCGTCGTCGCGACGTTTCGACTCCTCGTATCGACGGCGCACCACGACGAGCGTGCCGAGCAGTGTCAGCACGGTGAACAGCACGACGGGCAGTTGCGCCACGGCCTCGGGCCACGGCAGCGCGTCTCGCCCGGTCGGGTGAGTGCCGAGCGCGTCCGCGTCGCCTCCGACGGAGGCATCCGGATCGGCCGGAGCCTGCGGGAGCGCCTCCCACCCCTGGTCACCGGAGGAGTCGTCACCGGAGGAGGTGGACGTGCGGGGTCGATCCGGGCACTCGATCGCCTCGGTCTTGGCCCGCCAGATCGCGGTTCCCTTGCGGACGGGCGTGCGGACACAGGGGTCGGTGACCGGGACGTGCTCCGTTCGAGGCGCGGGGCGGCGCACCTCGGTACGCGTGGTCGGACGCCGGTGATCCGTCGTCGGGGCCCGGCGGTCCGTCGTCCGACGCGGCCCGTCCACCTCCTCCCGGGGCGGGTTCTGCGAGGGGCGCGAGGTGGTGTCCTCATCCGGGCCGTCGTGTGAATCAGGTGGGCCCGACGTCGGACTCGGCGCGGGGGTGGGGGTCGGTCCGGGCGTCGACGTCGGTCCAGGGGTCGACGTCGGTCCAGGGGTCGGCATCGGGGCGGGCGTCGGGGCGGGCGTCGGGGCGGGCGTCGGAGGATCGACGGGGTCGACGGGTGCAGCCTGGGCCAACGGAATGGTGACGCTCGCCTCGTCCGGTGGCGGCGGCGCGAACTCGTACTCCGAGCCGGCGGTGACGGTCGCGATGTCCACGAGGAATCCTCGGGTGACGTCGGCCGCGGTCACCGTGTAGGGACCACTCGCGCGGCACCTCGTCTGCTGTCCCGGATCCAGGGTCGTCTCGTCGCACGCCACCTCGAACCCGGCGGCCGTCACTCGCGGATCGGTGACGGTCACCTCGGTCAACGGCACGTTGCCCGTGTTGGTGACGGTGTAGTCGAAGACCACGCCGTCACCGAGGCCGAGCCGCCCGTCGCCGTCGCGGTCGAGTGCGCTGTACCCCATGAGGATGCGGACCCGGGCGAGCGCGGCCGGAGCGATGAGGGCCTCGGCGTCGTCACCGGCCTCGGGGATGGGGACCGGGTTTTCAACCGTGGTGCCCTGGACGAGTGCGGTGTTGGTCAACTCGGTGACGCCTGTCGACTGCGGCTGCTCCTCCGGCACCACGTAGTCGGCGGTGCAGGTCGTGTCCTCCTGCGCGCCCAGCTGCGTCGTCGCGCACGTGATCGGGGTGTTCGACTCCTCGAGCAGCCGATCCTTGACGATCACGGTGGCGGCGGTCGTGCCGAGGTTCGTCACCCGGAACGTGTAGCGGATGACATCGCCGGGGTCGGCCAATCCCGGGAACCCGCGGTCCTCACCGAGCGCCGCGGTCTTGACGATGTCGAGCTCCTGGCCTCGGCCGGAATGGTGATCGACCCGGAGCCGGTCACATCGAGGGCGGGCCCCTGTTCGGGGCGGCCGCTGACCGTCGCGGTGTTGGTCACCTTCGCAGCCGTGACGTCGGCCGCGGTGACGAGGTAGGGAGCGTCCGCCGCGCACGTGGTGGAGCCGCCCGGCTCCAGGGTCGTGGCGGCACACGTGATGGGGCCGGTCAGCATCGGGTCCGCGACCGTGATGTCGTCGACCCGAACGGTGCCGGTGTTGACGACGATGAAGCCGTAGGTGACCTCCTGGCCACGCACCAGCGGGGCATCGGGCAGGAGCCCGGCACGCCGCGCGTACTTGCGCAGGTCGAGCTCGGCCTCGGCCGTCTGGCCACCGACGATGTCGGCCTTGGCGTTGTCGCTGCGGGCGCTCAGGCCGCCGGTGGCGGTGCCGGTCGCCGTCGCGACGTTGCGCAGCAGTCCCTCGGCGATGTCGGGGGCCCGAACCGTGTAGTCGCCGGCGGCGGTACACGGGGTGGAGGCGCCCGGCGCGAGGTCCGTCGTCTCGCAGGTGACGGCGATCGAGGCCGCGGCGAGCAACGGATCGTCGATGGCGACACCGGTCAGCGGCACCGTGCCGGTGTTGACGACCCTGAACGTGTACCGCACGGTGTCACCCTCGTCGGCGGCGTCGGCCGTCATCCCGTCGTGCTCGAGGGTCGCGCTCTTGGTCAGGGACAGTGTCGGAACCGCCACCGGCGCTGACTGGTAGGCCCAGGCAACGGGGGTGCGGTTGCCCTGGGCTGTCAGTGCCTGCACCGACGCGCGGTTTTCGAGCGTGGTGGTGCTCACGTCGCGTTCGGTGGCCGTCATGGGGGCCGAGGACGTGCACGTCACCGAGCTCCCCGCAGCGATCGGACCGGCCGGGCAGGTCGCGGTGATGCCGCGCGACGCCAGGAGCGGGTCGGTCACCTCGGGGGCGCTGACCTGGGCCGGTCCGCGGTTGGTGACCGAGAACGTGTAGGTCACCGCGTCACCGGCCGAGAGCATCCCATCGCCGTTCGCGTCGGACGAGATCGTCGCGGTCTTGGTCATCTCGAGCGTCGGGAACTCGGTCAGGGTGTGACCGACGTGGCCTCGGCCGTCGCCGGGTCACCGCCGCCGGCGCCGGCAGGGACGCCCGTGACCGTGGCCGCGTTCGTCACCGTTCCGGCATCGACATCGGCTGTGGTGAGGCGGTAGGTGGGCGTGACGCACTCCCCGGCATCCCCGGGTGCGAGGTCGGCAGCGCAGAGATAGCCGGTGATGCCGAGAAGCGGGTCGGCGATCGTGGCGGCGGCCAAGGTGCGGGTGCCGGTGTTGGTCACCGTGAACGTCCACGCGATCTCGTCGCCGGCGGTGTACCCACGGGAGTCGTCGGTGTCGCGCAGGGTGCGGACCGACTTGCCCAACTCGACACTCGCGCTCGAGGTGAGCGTGATCGTGCTGGTCGACCCGGTCGTGACCGTGGCCGTCCCGGCGGTGGCGGTGACCGTCACGGAGGTGGTGACGTCCCCACGGTCGACGTCGTCCTGCGTGACCGTGTGCGGGGTGGGCACCTGACAGCGGGAGGGCGGCGCGCCCGGGGCGATGGGGCCGGGGCAGGTGAACGTGCCGCCCGCGGGGTCGCTGACGGTCACCGAATCCAGCGTCGTCGTGCCGGTGTTGGTGATCTCCACCGTGTAGGTCACCTGGTCACCCACGCCGCAGGGCTCGTCGCTGCACGTGGGGATGGTCTCGACCGACACGCCGGTGATCGGGGTGAGATCCAGCCCGGACACCGCAGGTGAGCTGGTGACCGTCGCACCGGCGGGGGTCTGCGCCGAGACCGTGGCCTCGTTGTCCACCCGGCGGGCGTCGACCTGGTCCTGGGTGATCTCGTACGGCGCGGAGGTGCAGGTCGTGTCGTCCCTGGGTGCGAGGGTGTTCGACTCGCAGGTGATCGTCGAGCCGGCGAGCATCGGGTCGGCGATCTGAACGGCCGAGAGCGTGACGTTGCTCCTGTTCGTCACCGTGAACGTGTAGACGACCGTGTCGCCGGCGTCGTGTCCGTTGGCGTCGACGTCGGTGACCGGCCCAGCCTGCTTCTCCAGGGTCAGCGAGGCGAGGACGGTGATGGGGGTGGCCGTGGACAGGGAGGTCGATGGGGTGACCGACACGCTGCGTGCTGGACCGCCGGGTGGGGTCGCCACGGCGGAGGCGGTGTTCGACACGACGCCGGCGTCGACGTCGTCCTGGGTGAGGACGTAATCGGCAGGGGCGGCACACGCGGTGGTCGTCCCCGGTGCGAGCTGCGCGACGCACAGCACCCCGTTCAGCCCGAGCTTGGCGTCCACGATCGCGACGTCGGTGAGGGTCTGCGATCCGGTGTTCGTCACCTCGAAGGAGTAGGTGATGCGGTCACCGGCGTCGGCGCGACCGGAACCATTGGTGTCGGCCACCGCGCTCGCCCGCTTGATCATCGAGAACCGGTTGGTGGCGGCGAGTGTCGTGTCGGTCGGGTTCGACGTCGCCGAGACCGGGTCCCCTGCGAGGGTCGTCGCGGCGGCCGTGGCGGTGTTCTGCGCGATCCCGGCGTCGATCTGCGGCTGGGTGATCGCGACGACGACCGGGCCACAGTCGGCCCAGTTTCCGGGCGCGAGGACACCAGTGCCGCAACCGAACCCGGTGAGACCGATCGTCGGGTCGTCGATGATGACTCCCGACAGCGTGGTGGCGCCGGTGTTGGTCACCTGGAACGAGTAGGCGACGGTATCCCCCGCGGAGACGATCCCGTCCTCGTCGGCGTCGACGACCTCACCCGCGGTCTTGACCAGGCTCATCCCGCTCGGGGAGGTCCAGGTGGTCGAGCCGCCGGAGGTGACGGTCTGCGCCGCGCCCGAGGGGTCGGTGCCGGACGCGGTGGTCGTGACATCGACCCGACCGGCGTCGGCGTCGCTCTGAGTGACGGTGTAGGTGACGGTGCACTCGTGTGGCTTCCCGGGCGTCAGGGTTCCACCGTCCGGTGCACAGGTGACGACGCTCCCGTCGGGCAGGGTCGCCCTGCCCGACACGTCCGTCAAGGTCGTGTTGCCGGTGTTCTCCAGGGTGATCGTGACCGTGACCGTGTCCCCGGCTCCGGTGCGACCGTCGTTGTTATTGTCGGCCGGGCCGGTGACGGTGGTGGTCGTGACGAGGGTGGCGACCCGATCCAGCAGCACCGACACGGCGTCACTCGCCTGCACGGGGTTCCCCGTCGACGGGGTCGCCGTGGCCGTGGCCGTGTTCTCGACCCGACCGGCGTCGATGTCGGGCTGGGTCAGGGTGCGCACCGACATGCCGGGTGTGACCCCGGTCGTGCACGTCACCGAGGCGCCGGGAGCCAGCGCATCGGCGCACTTGACATCGATGATGCCGAGCGCGGTGTCCGTGATCGTCACGTCCGACACGGTCTGCTGTCCCGTGTTCTTCACGGTGAAGGTGTAGGGCACCATGTCACCGGCGTCGGCCCGGCCGTCGGTTCCGGCCAGGACACCGTTGCTCGCCTTGTCCAGGGTGATCGAGTTCGCGACGACGAGGTCGACGGTCGCGGAGTCGGTGACGCTCGGGGCGCTCGCTCCGTTCGTGGCGGTCGCTTTCGCCGTCGCGGTGTTGTCGACCTTGGCCATCTCGATGTCGGCCTGGACGAGCGTGTAGGCACCCGCTGCGGCACAAGGTGCCTGCTGGCCCGGGGCGAGGGGCGCAGTCAGACATTCCGCGCCCTGCAACCCGGCCTTCGGGTCGTCGATCGACACCGTCGTCAGGGTCACGGGGCCGGTGTTGGTCACGGTGAAGATGTAGGGGATCTGCTCGCCCACGTCGGCGCGACCGTCGCCGTCGGTGTCGGCGAGCCCGCCCACAACCTTGTCGAGCGTGAACGACGGCGCACCGATGGTCAGCGGCACGGTCAACGCGGTGTCGGCCGTGGTGTCACCGCTCGGTGCCGAGGCCGTCGCCTTCGCGAGCGAAGCTCACCTCGCCGGCGTCGACGTCGGTCTGGGTGAGGACGTACGCAGGCACCGAACAGGTGGCGCTCGCTTGCGGCGCGAGGGGTCCTGCGGTGCACACGAACCCGGTCAGACCCAGCTTCGGATCGTCGAGCCGCACGTTCGTGAGGGTGACCGTGCCGGTGTTGGTGACCGTGATCGTCACGGGCATCTGGTCACCGGCCGTGGCGCCTGCGGCACCGGTGTCGACGAGCGTGCCCGCCTCGGCGGTCACCGAGACTCCCGAGGTCGACCGGAGGGTGGTCGTCACGGTGTCCGTGACCGGCGGGACGGAGACGCGCTCTCCTGCGCGGGTGGTGGACGCTCGAGCAGTCGCCAGGTTGGTCACCGATCCGGCGTCCACCTGGGCCTGGGTCAGGGTCAACGTCCCCGTGCAGCTCGCGACGTCCCCCGGGAGGAGTGTCGTGGGAGTGCAGCTGGGGGCCGAGGCCAGAAGTGGATCGTCGATCGTCAGGTCGGTGATCGTCGTCGCACCGGTATTGGTGACCGTGAACGTGTAGGCGATCGTCTGCTCCGCCCGGGCGTCCTCGACAGGAGCGGGCCCGGCCTTGTCGAGCGTCATCGACGACGTCGCGGTGATCGGGGTGGTCGCCGACGCCGTGGCGCTGACGGTGGGCGTCTGTGCGACCGGGGTCTTGGCCGCGGCGGACGCCGTGTTCGTGACGGCCCCGGCATCGATTTCGGTCTGGGTCAGCGTGTGCGTTCCGGTACACCCTGTCGTCGCACCCGGGGCGAGCCTGGCGTCACCGCAGCTCGCGCGGTCCATCCCCAACGCGGCATCGGACACCACCGGCGAGGTCAGGGTCGTCGCGCCGGTGTTCTCGAGCGTGAACGTCTAGGTGATGGTGTCCCCGGCGTTGGCTCCCCCGCTCTTGTCGGTATCGCCGATGCCGTTGCTCGTCTTCGTCAACGTCAACGCCGGCGCGATCCCGGTGAGCGTCAGCGTGTCCTCATCACCGGCGCTGGGTCGAACGCCGCCGTCGGCCGGGGTGCCGGTCGCGGTCGTCGTCGTGGTGGTCACGTCGCCGGCGTCGATGTCGGTCTGGGTGAGCACGTACGCGGCCGACGCCGTGCACGTGGCCGAGGACCGGGCCAGACTAGACGCGCACACGAACGGCGCGATGCCCAGACGGGAGTCGGCGACCGTGACATCGCTCAGCGTCGTGCTCCCGGTGTTGGTCACGGTGAAGGAGTAGGCAACGGTGTCCCCCGCATCCAGACGCCCGTTGCCGTTGGCGTCGGCAGGAGCGGCGTGCGACGTCGTCACGGTCAGACCGGCCGTCGTGATGGGCAGGGTCGCGGTCGCGGTCGAACTCGGCTGCGCTCCGGCCCAGGTCGCGGGAGGGGTGGCGGTCTCCGCTGCCGTGTTCGTGACCGCCTGCGCAGCCACGTCACCCGCCGTCACCGTCCTGGCGGTGCTCGCGCAGGTCGTCCGCGCCTTCGGCGCCAGCGTGGTCGCCGGGCAGGTGACCTGCACACCCGGGTCGTTCACGACGAGCCCGGTGACCTGGAGCGTCCCGGTGTTGACGACGTCGAACGAGTAGGTGACGGTGTCGCCCGCGCTCACTCGCCCGTCATCGTCCGCGTCGTTCGTCCCCGCCACGGTCTTGGTCATCGACAGCGTCGCGCTGGGTGCCCCGGGCGCCGACGGTGACACGGTGTTGTTGGCGGACGGGCCCTGCTCCTGATCGCCCGCCAGTGACGCGGTGTTGGTCAGGAGGCCCGGCTCACCGCTCGGCGTTCCGGAGTAGTGGAATCGCACGGTGACGACGTACTCGTGGGTGCTCTCGCCGCCGACCGTGCCGTTGCCGAGCTCCCACGGACCGGCCGTGGATGCCTGACCTTCCGTCGGCCCCGTCCAGGTGACCCCGTCGATCGTCACGGTCGCTGGGAAGGCAGGGGTGTCGGTGAGGACGTACGGCGCCGGGGTGCCGCCGGAGTTGACGACGCGCACGGTGTAGGTGGCGCTCGCCCGACCGGTCACCGGATCCACCTCGGTGACGGTGCCGGCGCTCTTGACGACGTCGACGTTCGCCTCGGTCGCCACACGCGTCGAGGCGGTGGCACTCGCGGACACGGCCCGGTTTCCGGCGGCGACGGCCTGCACGTCGGCGGTGTTGTCGTGACGACCGGCCCGCTGGTCGGCCGTCGTGACGGTGTAGGTGCCCGTGCACACCTTCGTGAGACCAGGACCGATCGGACCGGTGTCGCACGACATGCCCGTCAGGGTCGGGTCGGTCACCGTCCACGTCTGGAGCGTCACGGCGCCGTCGTTGCGCGCGGTGATCGTGTAGGTGAGGGTGTCGCCGGGATCGGTGACGCCGTTGTCGTTGACGTCGGTCGTCTGGGACATCACCTTGGTCAGGGCGACCGAGGCACGGGCCGTGAACGTGACGGTCTCGGTGGCGTCGGCGACGACGGCCGTCCCGCCGGGTGCGACGGCGGACACGTTCGCCGCGTTGTCCACGCGACCGGCGTCGACCTCAGCTTGTGTCAACACATAGGAGTTCGCCGTACGCGTCGTCGCGCCCCGTGGCGCGAGACGCGTCGCCGGACAGCTCAGCCCGGTCAGCTTCGTGTCCGTCAGCGTGATCGTCTCGAGCGTGACGTTGGAGATGTTCGTGATCGTGAACGTGTAGCCGATCGTGTCACCGACGTCGGGCCCGTTGTCGTCGAGGTCCTTGACTCCGCCGGCGGTCTTCGTCAGGGCGATCGCACCCACGTTGGTGATCGGCACAGTCGCGGAGGAGTCTGCCTGGACCTGGCGCCCGGTGGCATCGGTCGCGGTGATCGTGGCCGTGTTGTCGATGCGCCGGTTGTCGACGTCGGTCTGGGTCAACGTGTAGGTCGGAGTGACGGCGCAGGGGGCGGATGCGCCCGGCGCCAGGGAGGTCACACACGCAGCGCCGTCCAGACCGAGCTTGGAGTCGGTCACGGTCACCGGGGCCAGGGTCACCGCGCCGGTGTTGCGGGCCTCGAAGGAGTAGCGGATCGTGTCGCCCGCGTCGGGCCCGTTGCCGTCGACGTCGGTGATCGCACTCGCGGTCTTGCGCAGCTCGACCGAGGACGACGGGGACAGCGCCAGGGTGGCCGTGTCGGACCGCTCACCCACCGTGACCGGGCGGTCCTTGGGGTCGAGACCCGAGACAGTCGCGGTGTTGACGACCTCGCCGGCGTCGATGTCGGCCTGGGAGAGGCGGTAGGGGGTGGGCGAGGTGCAGACGGCGGTCACGCCCGGGCCGATGCTCGTGCCGCACGTGAGCGCCGAACCCAGCAGCGGATCCGAGATCGTCATGCCGTGGATCGTCAGCGGCCCGGTGTTGGTGATGCGGAAGGTGTACGTCACGGTGTCATCCGCGTCCTGACGGCCGGTGCCGTTGGCGTCGGCCACCGTCCCGGCCACCTTCTCCAGGTCGAACTTCGCGGGGGCGACGACGGGGTCGTAGACGACGGTGACACTGTCCGCGCCCGGGGCGGCTGCCGTCCCCAGCAGCGTGGTGCCGTCGGCCCGCGCGCCGTTGACGACCGTGTTGAGGTCGACGTCGGGCTGCTGGAGCCGGTAGGGCTCGGCGGGTTCGCAGGTGGCGTTCGCGCCGGGGGCCAGCGTCGACGCGCACGTCATCGCCGAGATCCCCAACTTGGCGTCGGTGATCGTCACCGGTGCGAGGGTCGTCGTGCCGGTGTTCGTCACCGTGAAGCGGTACCGGATGGTGTCACCGAGGTCCGTGCCGTTGCCGTCGGTGTCGGTGACGCTCTTGCCTGCCGCGTCGAGCACGACCTCCTTCGACAACGCGACGGAGGCGGTCGGCTGCAGTTGCGTCGTCGCGACGTCGGTCACGGTGACGACGGGGTCGGTCGAGGTGATCGTCCCGCTGCGGGTGATCTGTCCGGCGTCGACGTCGGCCTGGGTCAGGACGTACGTGGCGGTGCAGGTGGCGCTGCGACCAGGTTCCAGCGACACCGGAGTCGAGCAGGTCAGTCCGCTCGTCCCCGGCAGGTCCGCGGTGATCCCGTTCACGGTCTGCGTGCCGTCGTTGGTGACGACGACGGTGAAGGTGACGGTGTCGCCGACCTTGGCACCCGGAACGGTCGCCGGTGCACGCAGGTCGACCGAGAGGTGCGCGGTGGCTTTCAGATCTGTGATCACTGCTTTGCTCGAACCGGTGACCTCTCCGCCGACCGACGTCGTGGCCGTCGCCGTTGCGGTGTTGACGACCGTTCCTGGGGAGTCGTAGTCCGTCTGCGTCAACGTGTAGGTCGCGGTGCAGGAGGTGCTCGCGCCCGGCGAGAGTGATCCGGCCCCACAGGTGATCGGCGCGCTCGTGATCTTCGGGTCGCTGATCGTCACGGCTCGCACGGTCTGGGCGCCCGCGTTGGTGACGACGAAGGAGTAGGTGATCGTGTCACCGGCATCGGGTCTGCCGCTGAGGTTGGCGTCGGCGATCCCACCGGCCGACTTCACCACCGTGAGCGAACCCAGGGCGGGGGTGATGGACACCTCCGCACTCGCCGAGGCCACGGGCGCGGTTCCCTTGTCGGCGGGGACGCCGGTCACCGATGCAGTGTTCGTCACGGTTCCGGCGTCGACGTCGGCCTGGGTCAGCGTGTACGTCACCTTCGCGCACGTGTGCTCGTCCTTCGCCGCCAGGGTGGCGATCGTGCAGACGGCCGTCCCGCCGCCCCCGATCCGAGGGTCGGTCACGGCGACGTCGGACAGCGCTGTCGTCCCGGTGTTCTTGACGGTGAAGGTGAACTCGACGGTGTCCCCCCTGTCGGGTCCGTTGCCGTCCTGGTCCGTGATCGTCCCCGCCGTCTTGGTGAGCCTGAGACCGGCCGTCGTCACCTTGGTGGCTATCGACGACTCACCTCTGGTCACGGCGCCGAGGAATGGCGCTGCACCTGTCGCGGTCGCCGTGTTGGTGACGGCGCCCGAATACAGGTCGGCAGTGGTCACCGTGTACACACCGGAGGAACAGGTCGTCGTACCACCGGGCGCCAGGGTGGTCGTCTGGCACGTGACCGGCACACCGGCCGCGGCGAGCAACTCGTCCTGGATCCCCAGGGAGTTCACCACGGTCGATCCGGTGTTCGTCACGACGAACCGGTAGGTGATGGTGTCGCCGGGGTTGGTGCGGTTGTTGCCGTCGGTGTCGACGACCGAGACGACCTCCTTCTTCAGGGTGAGTCCCGTGCTCGGCGCTGCCGGGGCCGTTGCACACGCTGCCCCGCCCGTGGCGTCGACAGCCGGGTCGATCTCGCGGGCCTTGGCGAGCGTCACCGAGTTGTACAGCCCGCCCCCGTGGCCCGAGGTGCACGCGGTGACGGCGCCGGTTCCGGCGTAGTGGAACGTGATCCGCACGGCGTAGGTGATGCTCGCCCCCTGGGCCAACGTGCCGCCGGGCGACAGCGTGTACGGACCCGCGCCCTGATCGCTCCCGGAGGTCGGGCCGGTCCACGTGGCGGAGTCGATGACGAGTTCGGGCGCGAACCCGGGGGTGTCGACGAGGGCGCCGTACCCGATGGGGCTGCCGCCGACGTTGGAGACCGTGACCGAGTACCCGACGCTCGCCTGGCCGGTCACGGGGTCGATCGCGGAGGTGACACCCATGGTCTTCTTCACCTGCAGCTTGCCGACCGGGGCGACGGGAGTACTGGTCGAGGCCGTCGCGGGGGTGGGCGGGGGTCCGTCGCTGGTCGCCATGGCCGTCGCGGTGTTGCGGACGGCTCCGGCCTGCTGATCGGCGTCGGTGATCGTGTGGGCCCCCACGCCCGTGCACTGGGTCGACGACCCCGGGGCCAGCGTCGTGTCGGTGCAGGTCACGCCCGACAACAACGGGTCGGTGACGGCCACGCTGGTCAGGTGACGTTGCCTCGGTTGATCACCGTGAAGCGGTAGGAGATCGTGTCGCCCGGGTCGGTGACACCGTCCTTGTCGACGTCCGTGACCGCGGCGACCCGCTTCTCCAGACCCAGCACCGGCGTCCGCAGAAGCGGAACCGTCACGGACGTCTCGGCGCTGGTAACCGCATCGAGGTAGGGCGGCTTCGCCGTCGCCGTGGCCGTGTTGGTCAGCGCGCCGGAGTCGACGTCGGCCTGGGTCAACGGGTACGGCCGGGAGCTCCGACACGTCGTCGACGCACCGGGGGCGAGCCGGTCGGCCGCGCACGTCACCGCGATCCCCGCCTGCGCGAGGAGTGCGTCATCGACCGCCACGTTCGTCACGGTGAGCGACCCGGTGTTGCCCACGGTGAACGTGAACGCCACCGTGTCACCGGCGTCGATGACCCCGTCGGCGTCGGCATCCACGGGAGAACCGGCGGACTTCGTGATCGTCACCCCCGTCTTCGGCGGCGCCGGCGGCGCGAGACAGGCGGTGTTGTCGCTCGTCGGGCCGTGCTCCTGGCCGTCGGGAAGCGTGACCGCGTTGGACAGCCCGGCGCCCGCGTCGCACGTGGGCACGGCAGTGGTCGACGTGGCGGCGAACCGCACCGTCACCGTGTAGGTGTGGGTGGCTCCGGCAGCGAGGGCGGTCCCGGCCGGCGCGAGCGTCACCGGGGTACTGCCGGGGCCGGAGCCGGTCGTCTGCCCGGTCCAGCTCACCCCGAGGACCTCCAGGCCGGCCGCGAACGCCGGGATATCGACGAGGTCGCCGTAGGTGGTGGGCAGTTGACCGGAGTTGCGCACGGTCACCGTGTACGTCGCCGACGACTCACCGGTCGTGGTGTCAGGGCCGGTCACGGTCCCGGCGGTCTTGACGACGTCGATGTGCGCGGGTCGGGGCACCACCCGGACCGACGCGCTGCCGGTCGCCGTCACCGCCTTGGTGGTGAAGTCCCCCACCGCCGTCACGGTGGCCGTGTTCGAGACGGTGGTGGGGTCCTTGTCGCCCGGCTTCCACTCCAGCGGCTGGTCACAGGTGTAGGCCCACGTCTCCGTCGGGTCGAGCAGCCCGTTGCCGTTGGCGTCCCCGGATCGGCGGGTGGGGCTCGCGCAGGTCGCGGTCGAGAACGGTGCCGTCGTGCCGGACGCATCCGTCCGGGCGGCGTCCGTGAGACTCACCCGCGCCAGCGGATCGACGCCCGTGTTGGTCACCGTGTACGCGTAGGTCACCGTGCCGGAGCCGGAGACCGAGGTCACCGAGGCCTTCTTGGCCACGGCCACCTCGGTCCGCGCCAGGGGCGTGATGGTCGGGTCGGGAGCAGCGGAGGTCCCGGTGGGGCGCGACGGGTCGTCGCTGCGCACCGTTCCGGCACTCGAGGTGATCGTCGCCTGGTTGGAGATCCCCGTGACCGCCCGGTCGGCCAGCGTGCCCGCGGCGACCCTGACCTTGAAGGACACCGTCACCGTCCCGCCCGCGGGGATGACGCCTGGACGGATGGTCCCGGTCGCGGACGTCCCGGTGATGGTCCTGCGGGTGGCGAACGGCATGGCGCCGGACACGTCGGCCACCGCGGACCCGTTCACGGTGGTCGAACCGGGGACGTAGGTCGTGTTCGCGGGGATCACGTCGGCGAGGCTCGCTCCCACCACGGGAGCGCCACCGGTGTTCCGGACCTGCACGGAGTACGTGATCTCATCGCCGTCCTCGACGGCCGGCCTACTCGTCGTCGCTGTCTTGGTGGCGACGAGTTGCCCCTTCGGCGCGGCGCACGAGGCCAGGTCGTCGAGGTCACCGACCGCCTCGCGCCTGGCCGTGGTGTACCGCGTCCCGATCCCGGTCACCGGGTCGAGGACGTCGACGATCTGGTTGGCCAACACCGCCACCATCGAGGCGTACAAGCGGCCGTCGGGTCCGAAGGCCAACCCCGCGTAGAACCTTGCCTCGGAGGGGCGCACCCGCGTCGTCGTCACCGGCGACAAGGTCGACAGTGTCGCGAGGTCCGCTGCCGCGATGATCGAGAGATACGCGATCCCACCTCCGTCGTGCCCCAGGAGATAGAGGTTTCCGCTGCCGTCGAACACGATGTCGCCATAGTCGGCATAGGCCCCCGACGCCGGCCACGGACCGGGAGGAAGTCCGACCCGCGTCCATGTCGTCGCCCCGGCGGGCAGCTTCCACAGGATGTTGAACTCGTCCCACGTCCACACCGTGCCGTCGCCGTCCACGGCCAGCCGCTCGGCGTTGGTGGCCTGCGAAGGGCCGGTCACGCGTCGGTTGTTCGATCCGTCGGGGTTCACGCGGAAGAGCCCGGCCTCGTCGTTCGTGATGAGGGGCGACGCGATGTAGAAGAGTGCCCCCGAGGTCGGGTCGACGCCCAGGGCCCGAATGTGCTCCATAGGGCGGGACCGAGGAGTGTTCGGCGCGAGGTCATAGGTGAAGAACTCCGGCGTGAGACCCGCCGAGGTCACCGTGCCGATCGATCCGGTGTTGATGCCGTCGACGGTGGATGCCGACGGGGTCGAGCCGTACCAGATCGTCGAGCACGCCGAGCTGAGCGTCACGGTCGAGGTGGCGGTCGCCGTCGAGATCGTGCTCGTGCCGGACGTGTCGACGAACCGGAAACTGGCGGTGGTGGTGCCCGTCTGGGTGATGTCCACCGGGGTGGCGCAGGTGTAGGTGGCGCTCTGCCCGGCCGGGATCCACCATCGCAGGCCGTCGCTGCGCAGTCCGGAGGTCGCCGTGATCGGGCCGCACTCGGTGTCGGTCAGCGAGACCTGGTAGGCGGGCGTCGTCGAGGAGTTCGTGACCGTATAGGTGAAGGTGACCGGAGTGCCGGGGGTGACGATCGTCGAGGTCGAGGTCCGCACGTCGACCGAGATCCGGCCGTCGGACGAACTCCCGGCGATCAGGGGCACGGCCGACGCGGGCCGAGCCGTCGGCATACCGGCCGCCTGGATGCCGCCCGCGAGGACCGGCCAGGTCGAGGGCACGACGACGAGAGCCACGGTGACCAGGGCCGATGCCAGGACACGCAGAGCCACGCGGCATGCGCGATGCGCATCCGAGCAGCAGGCATGACCACTCCTCGGTCTCTCCGAACGACTGGACCCCCGCATCGGCAGGAGGGATCTCGATGCCACACCCATCGGCGGGGACGACGGCCGGTCAAGGGATGCCCGGGCGTGAGTCGGGCTGTGCGCAACGCCGGCGATCGGTGGGCTGATCAGCCCTGATGACGGACGACACGGGTCACGCACTGGTGCTTCGCGGCGTCGGCGGCCGACTCGCGATGGAACGCAGCGGCCCTCACCGGCACCGCCTTGCCCGGCTCGGCCCGGGCCTCGATGCTCTTCGTGCCGACGACCGACCACCCGTCGGGGTTCACCACGGAGACCTCGACGGTGTAGACCTGCGCCGTGCGCGCGGCGTTCTTGACGACGCCGGTGAAGCCCCACACCCCGTTCTGAGCTGCGCAGAGAGGTTTCTGCAGATCGGCGTGCGCGCCCACTCCACCCTCGTCGTCGACGGTCGTGCGGTCGGGGGCAGGGGTGACGGCCGGTGCGGCGTCCGAGGGGGCCGCCGTGGACCCACCCTCTGGTTCCGTCTGGTCCGTGCAGCCCGCGGCGACCGCGGCCACGATCGTGAGCAGGGCGACCACGGCGGCCGACCGAGCGCGGGAGGAGCGGGTCGACCGGGTGAGGTCCGAGCGAGGGGCAGACACGCCTCCCTATCGGCCGGGGCGATCCGCGATCTGAGCGCAGGACTGCTCCGCCCTCGCAGGGTGAATGCTGGAGTCCCGTACGGCTCACACGTGATTCGACCGCTCCAGGGAGCTTTGACCCTCGACCCGCGCGGCCGGCTGAGCGTACGGAGGCGGGCCGCCCGCGCCACTCAGGTGTCCCGCGATCTCCAGGTACTCCCCCAGCTTCGCGGCGGCCGTGAGCATCGCGAGACCGCGGGTGGTGAGCCGTTGCCGCCACTCCTGCATCGCCGCCGCGACCGCCGAGGCCCCGCCCGCGGAGCGGATCTGCTCGAGCACACCGGCGATGTCGTCGAGCCGGTATCCCCCGCGACGCAGCAGGTGGGCGAGGTCGGCGTCGGAGACGTCGGCGCCTGAGTAGACCCGGAATCCCGTGGCCGGGTCGCGCTCCGGGCGGAGGACCCCGAGACGTTCCCAACTGCGCAGGGTCGCGGAGGTGACACCCAGGCGGTGGGCGAGGTCGCCGATGCTCCACGATCTGCCGTCGCCGACCGTCGGCCGCGCCTCACCCGCCGCGAGATGGGCGAGCGCGTCCCGCAAGGCGTCGAGGGTCGCCCGGTCGCGCGCGAGTTGCTCGTGACCGTCGTCGACGATCGCGAGCGCGCCGTCGACGTCGCCCGCCGTCACCGCCTGCACCATCCGGGTCGCGGCGGCGTGACCGAACGCCGGCCACGCCGCCATGAATGCGCGCAGAGCCGCCGCATGGGTCGGGGTGTACCGGCGGTAGCCGCTGGGGTCCGCTCGGCCGGAGGGAGGATTCCCGCGGCCTCGTAGTTGCGCACCGCCTGGGCCGACAGGCCGTGTTCACGAGCCAGGTCGACGGGTCGCAGCGCTGTACGTCGTTGAGACTTCAGCGCACACCTCCACAGCGCCGACCGGCGCAAGGGTCAACAGGCAATTCAGAGTTACGATATCCCTACATGAGTCGACGACATCATGTTCCAGACCATGGCGTGCCAGACGATGGCCACGCCCCTCACCGACCGCCGGTCGCCGCCGGCACCCACGACGTCATCCGGGTGCGCGGAGCCCGCGTCCACAATCTGCGCGACGTCGACGTCGACATCCCCAAGCGCCTCATGACCGTGTTCGTCGGACGCTCCGGCTCGGGCAAGTCCAGCCTCGCGTTCGGCACCGTCGCCGCCGAGAGCCGCCGCCTCATCGACGAGACGTACTCGACGTTCATCCAGGGGTTCATGCCCACCCTGGCCCGCCCCGAGGTCGACGAACTGACCGGCCTGACCGCCGCGATCATCGTCGATCAGGAGCGGATGGGGGCGAACTCCCGCTCGACCGTCGGGACCGTCACCGACGCCTACTCCCTGCTCAGGCTCGTGTTCTCCCGCCTGTCCACCCCGCACGTCGGCGCCTCGGGGTGCTTCTCGTTCAACCTCCCCGACGGGATGTGCCCCACCTGCGAGGGCACCGGGCGGGTCGCCGCCGTCGACGAGGACGTCCTCGTCGACCGGTCGCGCTCCCTCAACGAGGGCGCGATCCTCGCCCCCAACTTCGGTGTGGGCACGTGGTACTGGCGCTCCTACGGCGAGTCCGACCGCCTCGACCCCGACAAGGCCCTGGCCGACTACTCCGAGGAGGAGTGGCGGTGGTTCATGCACGCCGAGCCGGTCAAGGTCCGCCTCGCCGGGATGAACGCCACCTACGAGGGGCTGCTGCCCAAGGTGCGGCGGGTGTTCCTCGACAAGGAGAAGGAGTCGCGCCAGAAGCACGTGCGCGAGTTCGTCGAGCGGGTCGCCACGTTCGCGGCATGCCCCGAGTGCGGCGGCGCGCGGCTGAACGAGGCGGCCCGCACGGCGACGGTGGCGGGCGTGACGATCCCGCAGGCGAGCGCCATGCAGATCGGCGACCTCCTGACGTGGCTGGATCGGATCGACGACGCGCAGGTGGCGCCGCTGGTCAGGAGCCTGCGGGAGATGCTCGCGGCGCTGGACGAGGTCGGCCTCGGCTACCTGTCGCTGGACCGCGAGGCCGGGACGCTCTCCGGCGGGGAGGCGCAGCGCGTCAAGATGGTGCGCCATCTCGGGTCGGCGCTGACCGATTGCACGTATGTCTTCGACGAGCCGACCGCCGGACTCCACCCCCACGACGTCGACCGCATGGTCACGCTGCTGCAGAGCCTGCGCGACAAGGGCAACACGGTGCTCGTGGTCGAGCACAAGCCCGCGGTCATGGACGCCGCCGATCACGTCGTCGAGCTCGGCCCGGGTGCCGGCGCCGACGGCGGAACCCTCACGTACGCCGGTGGGCCGACGGGTCTGCGCGCCGCGGGCACCACGACCGGCCGGGCCATCGGCGTGCGGCATCCGGTGCGTGCGGACGTGCGGACCCCGACCGGGGCACTCGAGATCCGCGACGCGAGGACCCACAACCTCAAGGGCGTCTCGGTCGACGTCCCGACGGGGGTGCTCGTCGTCGTCACCGGGGTGGCCGGCTCGGGCAAGTCCTCGCTCATCTACGGCTCGCTCGCGGGGCGGGAGGGGGTGCTGGTGGTGGACCAGTCGCCGATCCGGGGCTCGCGCCGCTCCAACCCGGCGACCTACACCGGGCTGCTCGACCCGATCCGTAACGCCTTCGCCAAGGCGAACGGTGTTGCGGCGTCGCTGTTCTCGGCCAACTCCACCGGCGCCTGCCCGACGTGTCAGGGCATGGGCGTGGTCTACACCGACCTCGCGATGATGGCCGGGGTCGAGACGACCTGCCCCGACTGCCGTGGCCGGCGCTTCACCGACGAGGTCCTCGGTTACCGCTACCAGGGGCACACCATCGACGAGGTCCTGCGGCTGACCGCGACGCAGGCGCGTGAGGTGTTCCGGACGGGGAAGCCCGCCGCGATCCTCGACCGGTTCCTCGAGGTCGGCCTGCCCTACCTGACCCTCGGCCAGCCGTTGACGACCTTGTCCGGCGGTGAGCGGCAGCGCATCAAGCTGGTGGCCCGCCTGCGCGACGACGCCCACACCTACGTCCTCGACGAGCCGACCACGGGCATGCACCTCGCGGGCACCGCGAACCTCATCGACATGCTGCACCGGCTGGTCGAGCGGGGGCGCAGCGTCGTGGCCATCGAACACAACCTCGCCGTGATGACGGCGGCGGACTGGATCATCGACGTCGGCCCCGGAGCCGGCCACCAGGGTGGCGAGGTCGTCTTCACCGGAACTCCGCGCGCCATGATCGAGGACGCCGACACCCTCACCGCCGAGCATCTGCGGCGGTGGGCGGAGCCGGAGCGCGACTGACGGACGACGCCCCGGCCAGGCGACAGAAGCGCCGAAACCGCCGGTTATAGGGGGCGGTTTCGGCGCGGAAGCGAAGAACCCGCCGAAACCGCCGGCTATAGGGGGCGGTCTCGGCGCGAGGATGGCGCTTCGTAACCTGGCGCAGGTCGACGCGCGCGCATCGCGTCGAAATCGGTGGCCCGCCTGACTGGGGCGTGGTGCACTCGGGGACATGCCTGAGTCCTTCCCCGACGTCGTCCCCGTGCTCGAATCAGGGCAGGTGCGGCTGCGCGCCCACCGCACCGACGACGTCCCGGCCATCGTCGAGCAGTGCACCGATCCCGAGAGCGTGCGCTGGACCACGGTGCCGCGGCCCTACTCCGAGGACGACGCACGCCGGTGGATCGAGATGGTCGCCGACGGCTGGAACACCCCGATAGCCACCGGTACTGGGCGATCGAGTGGACCGACGACTCCGGCGTTCCCCGCTTCGGCGGCACCGTCGATCTGCGCCCGCGCGGTCAAGGCGGTGCCGAGATCGGGTTCGGTCTGCACCCCGACGCTCGGGGGCTGCACGTGATGTCGACCGCGGTGCGGCTCGTGTGCCGCTGGTGGTTCGACCAGGGCGGGCAGCGGGTGACGTGGTGGGCGAACGCCGGCAACCTCGCCTCGTGGCGAGTCGCATGGGCGTGCGGATTCACCTGGCACGGTGAGGTTCCCGAGTACCTGCCGCACCCCGACGGGCTCGTCGACGCATGGCTGGCCTCCCTCGGGCGTGACGACGACCCCACCCGTCCCGTCGCGCCGTGGACCCACTCGCCGGGGGCACCGGTCGTCGGGGAGTTCGAGGACACCCGCTCCGACGGCCCGATGACCGGCGCCGAGCGCGAGGTGCTCGACCACTGGCTCGACCTCTACCGCGAGTCCGTCCTGCTCAAGATCGCCGGGCTCGACGCCGAGCAGCTCTGCCGCCGGGCCGTGCCGCCCTCGACGATGAGCCTCGTCGGCATCGTGCGTCACCTGACCGAGGTCGAGGCGTACTGGGTGCGCGAGGTGCTGCTCGGTGACCCCGACGTGCCCGACTACTACTGCACCCGCGAGAGCCCCGACGGCGACTTCGACGACACCACCATCGCCGCCGTCGAGCACGACGTCGCGGCCTACCGCGAGGAGGTCGAGCGCACACGGGCACTCGCGGCGGAATGGACCGACCTCGACGTCCCGGGCCGGGGACTGCGCCGGGGAAACCAGGTCAACCTGCGATGGATCCTCACGCACCTCATCGAGGAGTACGCCCGTCACCTCGGCCACATGGACCTCCTCCGCGAGGCGATCGACGGCCGTACCGGGTACTGAGCAGACCCATCCGGCATCCCAGAACGCACCGAAGTGGTCGCGATGGCGACCACCTCGATGTCTTCTGCGATGCCGTTCGGCAGTGCCGAGCCCGAGGTCTGGCGCCGCCGGTCGGACGCACCTAGCTTGGGTCCATGACAGACGTCGTCGACCGGCTGCTCGACTCCGATCCCGCGCTGCGCTGGCAGGTCGAGCGTGATCTTCTCGACGCGCCCGAGGAGGTCTGGCAGGCGACGCGTGCGCGGGTTCCGCACGAGGGGTTCGGCAAGGCACTGCTCGAGAAGCAGGACGACGACGGACTGTGGGCCGGCGGCGCATTCTTCCCGGCCGATGCCTCCCCCGAGGAGCCCGGTCAGCCGTGGACGGCGACGACGTGGTCGCTCAACTCCCTGCGCGAATGGGGAGTCGAACCCGACGCGTTGAAGCCCGACACCGCGGGACTCCTGCGCGCCAACGCCCGCTGGGAGTACGACGACCTGCCGTACTGGGGCGGCGAGGTCGACGCCTGCATCAACGCCTTCACCCTCGCCAACGGCACGTGGCTCGGCGCCGACGTCTCACCGATCGCCGCGTGGTTCCCCGCACACCAGATGACCGAGGGCGGGTGGAACTGCGCGTGGGTGGACGGGTCGACCCGCGCGTCGTTCCACTCGACGATCAACGCGGTCATCGGCATCCTCGACCACGAGATCCGGACCGGCGGCACCGACGACCTCCGCGCCGCCCGTCATGCCGCCGAGGAGTACCTGCTGCAGCGTCGTCTCCTGCGCAGTCTCAGCACGGGTGAGATCCACGAGCCGTGGGCGACGCACTTCGCCTACCCCTATCGGGCGACGTACAGCGCCCTCAAGGCCGCCGATCACCTCCGCGCCGCCGCCCTGCACGACGGCACGCCGCCGGACCCCGCATGCGCGAGGCGATCGAGCTCATCCGCGCGGCCCGTGACGAGGACGGCACCTGGCACCAGCAGGTGCGGCACGAGGGCCGGGTGTGGTTCCACGTCGACTCCGAACCCGGAGAGTCCTCGAGGTGGCTGACGTTCCACGCCCTGCGCGTGCTGCGCTGGTGGGACGAGAACGCCCCTGCCCAACCGCAGCAGGATTCCCGCCACGCCCTCCCCTGCGCCCGCGACACTGCATGAGGTGGCGGCGCGCTCCTCAGGCGATCGACGCACAGATGATCAGACTCACCGCGATCTGCCCCGCGGCGGCAGCGATCCCGGCGGGGTGCAGCCCCGGGGAGACGACGATCTCGCGCAGACTGCAGGGGGTCACGAGTTCGAGGACGAGGAAGCTCACGGCCTGCAGCACGATCCCGAGCACCCCGAACGCGGCCGTCCACGCGAGCGCCGGCCCGAAGCCCGCGTCGGCGTTGTGCCAGATCACCGTGGCGATCACGGCTCCCAACCCGAGGAATCCCGCGGCCACCATGAGCCCTGCGTTGTAGGAGTCGCCCTTGGTCAGGTGCTTGCCGAGGTGGCCGGGCGTGAGGAGGTCGAGCACGTAGTAGCCCGCGACGAGCAACGCGATGCCGAGCAGGCTGTAGGCGGCTCCGAAGCCCAGGGCGGTGATCATCGGCGGTCGTCCTTCTCGTTCGTCGGTGCCGGGGCCGGGTCGGCCGTCGGGTCGGGGCGGGTGGTGTCCTGCAGCACGCTGTCCTGACGATCGCCGACCACCGGGATCGGGGAGACCAGCGGTTCGATCACGGGCAGGTCGTTCGGCTCCCGCCCACCGCGCATCCGTCCCGAGCCTCCCGGCACGACGTCCTGGACGTCGCCGTGGCGGGCGTCCTCCAGCCAGTTCTCGCGCTGGGAGTCCGCGGGTGCGGGCGCCGCGATGACGTGGGGAAGGAACCGGGCGTAGTAGTCGGTGACCCAGCCGTCGCTCTCACGGATGCCGACGCCGGCCGAGATCCCGTCGATCACCCACGAGCCGAGGACGACCTTGTTGCCGTCGAACTCCGGTAGCGGACACCACTGCTGGTAGCACCAGCCCTCCTCGCCGTACTCCCCCGGCTGGGCGATCTCGATGCCGGGGGCGTGGATGCGGATGTTGTCGCCCTCGCGGCCGTGCAGCGGTTTGGCGACCCAGGCGTCCATGTCGCGCGGGCCGTCGAGGTAGGCGGGCAGGAGGTTCGGGTGGCCGGGGTACATGGCCCACAGCGCAGCCAGCAGCGCCTTGTTCGACAGCAGCACCTTCCACGGCGGTTCGAGCCACGTCGTCGACAGCACCCCGACAGGGTCGGGTTCGACGTAGCGCCCGAACTCCTCGGCGAGCATCGCCTCCCACGGGTAGAGCTTGAAACACGTCCGCAGCGGCTCGGCGCCGAGCCCGACGAAACACCCCCGCGCGGGGTCGTACCCGATGTCACCCATGGTGATGGAGCCGGTCGGCAACCCCGCCTGGTCGCAGGTGTCGCGCAGGTAGGTGCAGGTCATGAACTCCTCGCCGGTCGTCTCGTCCTCGTGGTGGGCGAACCACACCCGGGCGTCGGGCAACCGGCTGCGTAGACCCTTCCAGGCGAGCACGAGACGTTCGTGCACGGAGTTCCACTGATCCAACTCCGGGTAGGTGTCCTGCAGCCAGTACCACTGCGCGATGGAGCTCTCGACCAGACCGGTGGGGGTGTCGGCGTTGTACTCGAGCAGCTTGGCCGGGCTGCGCCCGTCCCAGCCGAGGTCGAAGCGGCCGATGATGCTCGGCGGGTCGGCCGCCAGGCTCTGCCGGGCGATCTCGAGCGCCTCGGGTGGCAGTCCGAGGTCGCCGAACTCACCGGTGGCCAGGCGTCTCGCCGCGGCCAGGCACATGCCGTGCAGGGTCTCGGTCGTCTCCTCGAGCTCCTCGACCTCCGCCATGGTCAGCTCGTAGTAGGCGTCCTCGAACCAGTACGGCACCTCACGGCCGTGTCGAGTTCCGTTGTCGGGTAGACGAGTCCCTGAGACTCGACCCGGGCGCGCCAGTCGGGCCTGGCCGTGGTCACGATGCGTCGCATCAGCCCCCGCTGCCCTTCGCCTTGCCACCGAAACCGCCGCGCACCGTTGTCTTCGTGCCGCCCTTGACGGTGTCGGCGCTGACGACACCACCGTTCGGTGAGACGCCGCCGGTGACGTAGCTCGAGCTCGCCGGGGCGCTGTAGCTCCCGCCGCTCACCGGCGCGCCGACGCGCGGCGAGACCAGGCCGTAGGGGATGAAGTACCAGCCGAATCCGCCGTGATAGCTGCCGGAGTTGTCGCCGCACTGCTCGTCGGGCTGGCGCTCTCCGGTCTCGCGATCGACACAGACGGCGGCGTGCGTCGGCTCGTCGTCATCGTCACCGCCACTGAGCGCGACGAGGGTGAGAACTCCCGCCCCGGCGACGGCCGCGGTGATCCCGAGCTTGACGAAGGTCGACTTGCGGCGGTCGTCGTCGCTGCCGGTCGACGACGGTGGGGCGCTACGTCCGCTCACCCGCTCGTGGGGTGCCGGCGTGGCATCCGAGGGCCGGACGTCCTGGGGGCCGTCCCGCCACGCGTCGCCGTCGCGCCCGGGGGTCTCCCCTCCTCCGCCGGTGCTCATCCGCTGCCTCCCCGCTCCGCGGCGCCCCGATGGACGCCGTCCCCATCGTCCACCGTCGACCGAGCGCCCACAACCGAGGTCGAGCGACTCCCGGCCACGGCGATCACACCTCGAACAGCCGGGCATGTCTGAAACAGCAAGGCAGGCGCTACGGTTTCGTCGTCACCTGCTGTCCGAGGTGGTCTGGGGCCGGGTGTGCGGGTGGTTCAGCGGAGGAGGTGGAGGAGGTCCGGCACGTTCTCGTACGCGACGAAGCACGCGACCGCGACCAGCAGGATCGTGAAGCCCAGGTTGAGCTTCTGTTCGTCGACCTTCTGCGCCACCTTGGCGCCCAGCAGGCTTCCCGCGGCGCCGAAGACGCTGAACGGGAGGATGACGGACCAGTCGACCTCCAGGCCGACGCCGGCGCGGGCCGCGAGCGCCGTGATGCTGTTGACGACGATGACGAGCAGCGACGTGCCAACCGCTACCGGCATCGTGAAGCCCAGCACGAGCACGAGCGCCGGCACGACGGCGAAACCGCCGCCGACACCGAAGAACCCGGTCAGCAGGCCGACGCCGGTGGCCGCGGCGATCAGCGCGGGCAGGCCCCGTCGCTCTCCCGCCTCACGCGTGATCCCCGACGCGGCGTCGGAGGCGGCACGCCGACGCTTGCGGGTCATGAGTGCCGCGACCACGAACAGCAGAGCAGCGAATGCCGTCATGAGCACCGGCTCCGGCACCGCGTGGTTGAGGGCCGAGCCGGCGAACGAGCCGACCACACCGAGACCCCCGAGGAGCAGCCCGTCCTTGATCCGCACCCGCCCGGCCCGACGGTGCGGGATCATCCCGACCAGCGACGTCAGCGCGACGATGATCAGCGACCCGGTCGTCGCCGCCGAGGGGTCCTGGTGCAACAGGTACACGAGGATCGGGACGGTGATGATCGCCCCGCCGCCACCGAGGGAGCCGACGACGACGCCGACGACCAGGCCGAGCGGGACGATCCACACCAGGTCCATCAACGACTCCACGAACGATGCCTCCGAAACGATCAGCGGCTGAGCGAGTCGACGACCTCACGCACCGACGGCTCACGGTCACGGTTGTAGGGCAGCGTGGACAGCAGCTTGCCCATGGCGCAGGAGTCGGTGAGCGCTGCGAACACCAAACCCCCGCCGACGAACCCCGAGACGAACTTCGCCTTCGGCACGACGGTACTCGCGAGGATCCCCGTCAGGACGATGCTTCCGGCGACGAGGCGGACCTGACGCTCCAGGTCCCACCGGCTCTCACCCCGGTTGACGGTGCCGCCGCTCTGCTGCCACGCGGTGAGCCCGCCCGACAGCACGTGCAGATTGCCGAGCCCGGCGGCTTCGAGGAGTTCTCCCGCCTGGCCGGACCGGTTGTCGGTGCGGCACACGAGGACCACTTGCTCGTCGAGCTTGCCGGCGAGCTCGTCGCGGTGCTCCTTCAGCAGCGGCAGGGGCACATTGTACGCCCCGGGGATGTGCGCGGCCTGGAACTCGGCGGCCGAACGGACATCGATGATGCGGGGACGATCGGCTCGGTCGAGCCATTCGCGCAGCATCGGGGCGTCGATGCGCGCAGGCATCTCGCGGGTCGCCTGCGGGTCGCCTGGGCGGGCCTCGACGTTGCCGCCCGAGGACGGGGCGGTCGCCGTGTCCGGGCGCGGCATGGTGGAGTCGGGGTTCACGATGGGGATCTCCTGCGGTAGAGGGGAGGTGGTGGTCAGTCGGTGATGGGCAGTCCGGCCTCGCGAGCGTTGTCGAAGGAGTCGTCGACGGCGACGACCTTCGTGCCCGAGGCGGCGACGATCGAGGCCGCCACCGAGGCCCGGTAGCCGCCGGCGCAATGCACCCAGACCTCACCGGAGGGCACCTCGTCGATGCGGGTGACGATGTCGTGGATGGGGATGTTGACGGCGTCCTCGATGTGCCCGACGGCGTACTCGGCCGGGCGGCGCACGTCGAGCACCGTCACCTGGCGGTGGTGGCGCACCTGGGCGAGGTCGCCGAACGTCGCCGTCGGGTAGCTCGCGAGCTCGCCGTCGGTCCAGTCGTGCGGGCTGCCGGTCGCCATGGCCGCGGGACGCTCGATGCCGATGCGCACCATGTCGCGCTGGGCCTCGTCGACCTGCTCCTGGCTGTCGCCGAGCAGCGTGACCGGCGTCCCCCAGGGGATGAGCCAGCCGAGGTAGGTGATGAACTGCCCGTCGATGCCGAAGTTGAACGACCCGGGCGCGTGCCCGGCGGCGAACGCGGTGCGGTTGCGCAGGTCCACGAGCCATTCGCCCGCTTCGAGCCGGCGACGCAGCTCGGCGGCGTCGGCCTTCTCCGGGGGCGACAGGTCCGGGGCGCCGGGGCCGTCGGCGTTGGCCGGGCCCATGTGGGCGTAGTAGGCGGGGAACTCCTCGAGCCCGGAGACGATCTCCTCGACGTAGGCGGCCTCGTCCTTGGTCAGCGCCGGGTTCTCGCGCTTCTCCTTGCCGATGGTGGAGTCGTCGGCGGCGCCTTCGCTGGACGGCGCGCAGAACGAGCCGAAGCCGTGGGTCGGCATGACCTGCGCCTCGTCGGGGAGCTCGGAGGCGAGCCGGTGGGCCGAGGCGTGCTGGTGGTGGGCGAGGGCGTCGGTGTGCTCGGGGCCCAGCAGGTCGGGGCGGCCGGTGGCGCCGAACAGCAGCGAGCCGCCGGTGAACACGACGGGTTCGTCGCCCTCGAGCGCGTAGGACAGGTGCGTGAAGGTGTGACCGGGGGTCGCCAGAGCTCGCACCGTCATCGATCCGACCGTCACGGTCTCGTCGTCGCGGATGGGGGTCCGCTCGAAGCTCACGTCGTCCTCGGCGTTGACGTAGTAGTCGACGCCGAGGTGCTGGGCCAGGGCGTACCCGCCGGTGACGTAGTCGTTGTGGATGTGGGTCTCGAAGATCGCCTCGACACGGACGCCCTCGGCCTCGACGAGGTCGAGCACGCGGTCGAAGTCTCGCTGCGGGTCCACGACGAACGCCACCTCTCCGTCGTGGACGAGGTAGCTGCGGTCGCCGAGGGAGGGCGTCTCGATGGTGCGGATGACGGGCATGGCGAGGAGATCCCTTCCGGAGGAGTGGTCCTTGGATACCCCCTACCGTATATACCCCTGGGGGTACATGCAACGGCAGCAGCCGACAAGCCTCGAGCACGACGAAAAAACCGGGGCGCCTCGACACCCGGTGACTCAAGCCGGATGTCGATGCGCCCCGGTCGTGGCGAACCCTTGCTTCGACGTGAGTAAGGCTAGCCTTACCCGCCGTGTGCGTCCAGCCCTGTCACGCACCGGTTCCGCGCGGCCACGCCCTACCCTGGCGGGATGAACGATCCGGCGAGCGTGCGCATCGACGTCTGGCTGTGGTCGGTGCGCATGTTCAAGAGCCGGTCCCTCGCCACGGCGGCCGTCAAGGCCGGCCACGTGCGCGTCGACGGGGCGGGCGTCAAGCCCTCCGCACCCGTCCGGCCCGGGATGCGGGTGACGGTCACCGGCGGACCCAGACCGCGGATCCTCGTCGTGCAGAAACTGCTGAGCAAGCGCGTCGGCGCTCCGATCGCCGCCGAGGCCTATCTCGACGAGTCACCTCCTCCCCCGCCGCGGGAGGAGCGTCCGGCACCGGTCGCGTTGCGCGAGCGCGGGGCGGGGCGGCCGACCAAGCGCGATCGTCGTCGGCTCGACCGACTCCGGGGGCAGTGACACACCCGAGCCTCCCCTCACACCCGACTGCCCGTCGCTGTCAGAATGAAGACCCCTGAGATCGAGGAGTTTCCATGTCCCGCAACCTGACTCTCGCCACAGCAGCGCTCTCGGCCCTGGCCCTGACCGCCTGCGGAGGGCAGGACGGCTCACCCACCCCGGGTCAGAACCCGCCGGCGCAGACCCCTACGGCGATCGTGCACTCCGACCCCGTCCCCCACAACGACGCCGACACGATGTTCACCCAGATGATGATCGTCCATCACCAGGGGGCGATCGAGATGTCGCAGTTGGCCCCGCAGCGCGCGGAGAGCCAGGAGGTCAAGGACCTCGCGGCCACCATCGAGCAGGCGCAGGGCCCGGAGATCGAGCAGATGACGACGTGGCTTCAGGCCTGGGGGGAGCCCGTGGAGTCGAGCGACCACGGGCACGAACACGACGAATCCATGCTCATGAACGGCAAGACCCATCAACAGGTCATGGCCGAACTGCGCGGGATGTCGGGCAAAGAGTTCGACCGGGCCTTCCTCAAGGCCATGATCCCCCACCACGAGGGCGCGGTCACGATGTCGCAGGACGTCCTGCGGGGTGGGCAGAACCCCGACGTGCAGGCCCTCGCGCAGCAGATCATCGACAGCCAGGAGGCCGAGATCACGCAGATGAAGGACATGCTCGCCGACATGTAGACACGGTCCCGGCCTTCACCCGACCGAAGAACGACATCGACAACATCGGCGTCACGCCTCGTCGAGGCTCAGGCCCGTGACCTGCAGGAATGCCACGACGGAAGCGCGACGGCCGGGGTCTATGTTGTCGGTGTTGTTCTTCGGTTCGATCAACCCCGGCGAAAGAGGCACCCGAAGGCCGGCCTGGGGGCGACAGCGGGCGTGTCGACCCTCCGTGTGGTCCAGGGGGTGTCGTCGTGTCAGGGTGAGGACGTACCGGGCGCACGCGCCGGGCCCCGCATCGCGCGGACGCCGGCGGGGCGCCACCCCGAACCGACGAAAGGGAGTGGATCGTGAGCGACCAGACCCCCGAGATCGACCCGCGCAACAACCCCGAATCCCAGATGGCCGAGGAGGGCGCCAGCCAGACCGGCACCGGCTCCACGGGTGACACCGGCGTCGTCATGTCCGACGCCCCGACCGTCGAGGAGGGCGCCGACGGCGTCATCGGCGGCCACGTGACCGGCACCGATTCCGGCGACGTGCTCGGCGGACTCACCGGTGGGGACACCGACACCGACGCCTGAGCGCGCCCACCGCAGGACAGAGAAACGCCGACACCGGCAGGACGTGGTTCCTGCCGGTGTCGGCGAATCTGCCCCCGGGTTCCGTCGGCGGAGACCCCGCGGACTCAGATGAAGGACACCCAGCGGGCGGTCTGACCGACGTCGGCGCGGCCGAGCAGGGTCAGCGATCCGTCGTCCTCGATCCGCGACAGCGCGGCGTGGGGCGACTTCTCGCCCACGGCCACGACGTGCCGGCCGTCGGGGGTGATGCCGAAGGCGCGCGGCTGCTTCTCGGTGGGGGTGACGGCGACGACCTCCCCGAGGTGGCCGTCGTCCCCGACCCGCACGGTGGCGATCGTCGAGGCGGTGCGCTCCGAGCAGAGCAGCCACGGTCCGACGCGCCGGACCTCCGCGCCCCAGCGCAGGTGCTCCTTGGCGGGGTCGGCGTCGATGTCGCTGTGCCCCAGGCCGGCTGCGGGGTCGTCGATGCGGACGGCCTCACCGCGGGTGAGCGTTCCGTCGCCGGCGACGTCGTAGCGGATCGCCTCCGCGGAGAACTCGGTCACCGCGTAGGCGTTCGTGCCGTCGACCACGAGGTGGCGCGGCCCGGAGCCCTGCGGCGCGGAGGCGGTGGCGGGGTCGAGGGCGACGAGCTCGCCGTCGGCTCCGAGGCGGTACTGGCCGATCTCGTCGTCACCGAGGGCCACGACGTACACGTGCTCACCCACGGGCAGGACGCAGTGGGCGTTCGCGTGCTCCACGCGTGAGACACGTTCGCCGAGAACACCGTCCGCGACGGGCCACGTCATCGCGCACGCCCCGTCGTAGGAGGCGCCGAGCACGATCGAGCCGCCGCGCCCGAGGGAGATGTAGGCGAGGGTCTCCTCGATCTGCGTGCGGGCGATCTCGGTGAGGGCCCCCGATTCGCGATCCACGCGCAGCGTGACCACGGAAGGCTCCTTGGTCGCGGCGTAGACCAGGGCGTTCTCGGGGTCGACGGCGAGCGTGCCGCATCCGTCGCCGACCCGGGTCGTCGTCAGCGTCTCGAGACGCGGGTCGTCGCCGGGGTGCAGACGCAGCGAGGTGATGGTGCCGTCTCCGGCATTGGCGACGAGAACGAGCGAAGTCATGCCTCGACCGTATCGACGTCCGCACGCTCGGGCGAGGCGGGAGCCGGCGTAGCGGCGGGCGGGCACGGCGCACCTTCACAGCACGGGATGATCCATCCGCAGCCGTCGCAGCGTTCGTGGGAGGTCTCCCAGCGCATCGGGGTCCCGCAGTTGAGGCAGGGTTCGGTCGTCTCGGCCATGACCCCACCGTAGGCCGGTCGCCCACGGTCTCCCGGCATGCACACGCTCTGCCTCGGTCGCCGCCCGCACCGCCCGATTCGCCTGTCTCGTCGGGATACTCACCGGCCGGGCGAGGACACGCGGGGCCGCGCACGGCCGGACGTCGGAGGCCGACACCCGTAGGGTCTACTCATGGACGCCCGACGACTCCTGCCCGTAGCCGCCGCGGTCCTGCTCGCCGCCTGCACCACGACCCAGCCGAGCACCCCCGGGGGCCCAGGCGGCACCGGCGGCACCGCACCGCCACCCACCAGGTCGGCCGAGGTACCGGCCGGCACCGTGCGGGACGGGCAGCCGTTCGCCACGCGCGAGGTCGCCACCCTGGACAGTCCGTGGGCGATGACGTTCCTGCCCGACGGGCGGGGCCTGGTCACCGAGAAGGGCGGGCGTCTGCTCGTCGTCGACACCACCTCGGGGGCGACGGAGGCCGTCGAGGGGCTCGACGGCATCGAGGTCGTCGACGCCGGTCAGGGGGCCTGAGCGACATCGCCCTCGGCCCGACGTTCTCCGAGGACGGGACCGTGTTCCTCAGTTGGGTCCAGGCCGCGGACGAGGGCCAGTCCCGTGGCGTCGTCGGCCGGGCCACGTTGTCGTTGGCGGACAAGCCCCGCCTGGAGGGACTGAAGACCATCTGGGAGCAGGACCCGGCGGGCGGCAGCGGGCACTTCGCCCTGCGCCTGGCCGTGAGTCCGGACGGCGAGAACCTGTTCGTCGCCTCCGGGGACCGGCAGGAGATGACCCCGGCCCAGGACCTCCAGTCCAACCTCGGCAAGATCCTGCGCCTCACCCTCGACGGTGGTCACGTCGACGACAACCCGTTCGTCGACCAGCACAACACGGCCGCGACGGTGTGGAGTTACGGCCACCGCAACCCGCTCGGGATCGCGTTCGACGGCGCGGGCAACCTGTGGTCCTCGGAGATGGGCCCGCGGGGTGGCGACGAGCTCAACCTCATCGAGCCGGGTGTCGACTACGGCTGGCCCGAGACCTCCGAGGGCGACCACTACGACGGTCGGAAGATCCGGTCGCACACCGAACGGCCCGACGTCGAGGCGCCCGCGGCGTTCTGGGATCCGTCGATCTCGCCGGCCAACCTCATGATCTACGCCGGCGAGGCCTTTCCGCAGTGGCAGGGCGACGCGTTCGTCGGCGGGCTGTCGGGCCAGGCGCTCGCGCGGATCGACCTCGAGGGCACGACCGCCGAGAAGGCGGACGAGTGGGACATGGGCACGCGGGTGCGTGAGGTGGAAGAAGGCCCGGACGGGTCGATCTGGCTGCTCACCGACGGCCCGTCGGGCCGACTCCTCCAGCTCACCCCTCCACGCTGACCTCGGGGGAGGATGATGTCCTCCCTTCCCCGGCTGAGGCGCCACCCATCACGGCGGGTCCTCGATCCGGCCTGTTGCACCCCGGCCGTGCCGGACAGGAGTAGGTGTGAACGGAACGACGCAGGATCGACTCGCCGCCTACACCAGCGCCTACGCGGCCGGCTACGACGACCTCCTCAGGTACGTGCAACGGCGCCTCCATCCGGACGGCGCCGGCGCGGAGGACGTCGTCGCCGAGGCGATGACCATCGCCTGGCGGCGGGTGGAGGACCTGCCCTCCGGCCTGGACGACGCCCGGGCGTGGTTGTTCGGCATCGCCCGCAACTGCCTGCTCAACGACGCCCGGTCCCGCCGGCGGCGGGACGCGCTCGGGGTGCGGCTCGCCGACGTCGACTCCGCCACGGTGACACCCGACGGCGCCGACGCGGCCATCTCCCGTGTCGATCTGGCCCGCGCCTGGTCACGCCTGTCCGACGTCGAACAGGAGGTCCTCGCACTCGCCGTGTTCGAGGGCCTCGACTCCCGGCGGGCGGGTCAGGTCCTCGGCGTGAGCGCTGCCGCCTATCGGGTCCGGCTGTCCCGCGCCCGCGCCGCGTTGAGACAGGGGCTGACCAGCACCGATGTCGAGGCGCACGGCGCCGGCCCCGACCGGCGACCCCAGCCCATGACTTCCCGGCTCCGGCCGGTCTCGCTCGAGGAGATCTCATGACCACCCACCTGGACGACGACCGCCTCGACGTGGCGCTGCGCGACCTCGACGCCGCCGACCGCGACCTCACCGCCGAGCAGACCTCCCGCAAGGACGCACTGCTCGCCTCACTTCTCGCGGGCGAGCGTGACCGGCGGCCCGCCACGACCGGCACGACGCTCCCGACCCCTGTGCCGCACAGTGTGCCGACGACGCTGACCCGCTCCCAGGCGGCGCACGTCGTCGGACGTCGCCGGGCCAGGCGCAGCACCGTGCGGTGGGCGATCCCGGCCGCGGCCGCCGCTGCCCTCGTCGGTGTGATGACGGTGTGGGGTGGGCCGGGTGGCAATGCTCCGGCGTACGCCTCCTGGACCGCCGGACCGATGCCCGTCGACGGTGCCGACCTCGCCACCGCCGAGTCGGCCTGCCGGGAGAACGTCGCCGAGGCCCTCGGTCGCACCGGGGAGGACCCCACCACCCGCCCGACCGCGACGCCGGAGAGCTTCCGCACCGTCGCCTCCGAGCGGCGCGGTGACTTCCTCTTCCTGGCGATGGCCTCGTCCGACGGCAGCACGACCACGTGCTTCTACGACGCCGCGAAGCCCTCTGAGGTGCGCGGCTCCTCGGCGGGTCTGTCGACGCAGGGCTCCCCGCCTCCGACGTCGTTGGCCCCGAACGAGATCGAGAGCAACGGAGGCGGCATGTCCAGCGGCCCGGAGGGCACGTACTCCTTCGCCGAAGGACGTGTCGGTGCCGAGGTGGCAGCCGTCACCGTCAAGTCGGAGGGACGCGAGGTGCGGGCGACCGTCGCCGACGGCTGGTTCGTGGCGTGGTGGCCCTCCGCCGAGACCGCGCCGAACGCCCCGTCACCCGTCGTCACCTACGACGTCACCTCCCGCGACGGAACGGTCGAGCGCGACGTGCCCGACCCCCTGACCGCCAGGACGGAGCTGGGCCCGTGCGAGATCGGCGACATCGCTTCGGGCGGCGGCGTGTCCGAGGGCGGCGGCAGCGTGGTGACGGTGTCCGGGTCGGCGGGCGCCGACGTGGCGAGCGTCACCGTCCGCGACGGCGACCGTGCCGTGACCGCGCAGGTCACCGACGGCACGTTCCTCGCCGAGTGGCCGGGCGACTCCGACACCACCCCGGAGCTGACCTACGACGTCACTCTCGAGGACGGCACGACCCTGCGCGACCAGAAACCGGTCGTCGAGAACGGGTAGGGATGTCGACAGCGATGTCGACCGCATCCCCGCGAGGCGCCCGTGACCACAGGTCACGGGCGCCTACGCTTCGGCCATGATGATCGGATGGACTGAGCTTCTGACGATGCTGGTCGTAGGCGTGGTGGGCGGTGCGGTCCCCGTGGCGCTGGTGCTCCTCGGCCTCTACGCCGCCGTCCGACACGGGGTGAGCCACGGCATCCAGGACGCACGCAACCGCGAACTCGCGGACCCCACTCTCCCGAGGCCCTGACCGCGACGCCCCCACGCGTCCGGAGCGTCAGCTCCGGGCCGCGCGACGCAGGGCTGCCGACCACGCCGCTCCGGCCAGGACGCACACGACCATCGTCACCGTGAGCACGCCGGCGATGCGCGGTGCGGACGTCGCGGTGAGGGGCCACGCGAGGACTCCGACGATCCACAGGGTCGAGTCCGCGATGGTCGTCGCGCCGAAGACCAGACTCACCACGAGCACGACGAGCACCACTCCCAGCGCTGCGCCGGCTCCGCACCGCGTCGCCAGCCACAGGCTCGTGACCAGCACCATCGCGCCTACGGCGAAGAGCAGGACCGGGACGGCGATCGAGACCCCGCCGCTGAGGGCGGCGACGAGAGCGACCCACGTGACGACCACCGCGAGCAGCCCGAGACACACGCCGAGCATCGACGCCGCGAGCCGCCGGGGGTCATTCTCAGGACGGCGACACGCCACCCTGGCGCCATCGCCGACCACGCCAGAGCGGCGAGGACGCAGGACCCGAGCGGCACGACCAGCCACGTCGCGACACCGCGGACGTACTCCGCGTCCCAGATCGCGCCGACGAGGGCCACGACCCCAAGGGTCACGAGGACCAGCGGAAACACACCCGTCCCGCGCAACAGGGCGAGCTGGGCGCGCACCGGCCGCGGGCGACCCCGCACGATGGGCCCGCGCGGGGAGAAGTCGCGTCGGACGAGCGGGCTCCCCTGATCCGCGGCGGGAGCGTCCTCGGTCGTGGAGAGATGACCGCGCGGGCCACCACCCCCACGCAGGCGGACGAGCCATGCCCGCAGGCCGACCCGCCGTGGTTCGCCGGCGGAACAGGCCCACGCGGTGACCGCCGGCACAGCTCCGGCCGCGACGAGACAGGCGAGGGTCGGCCACCACGGGTTCTGGAGTCGGATGGGTGAATCCGGGTCGAGTCCGACGGCGTTCGCGTGGATCTCGAGGACCGGCAGCACGGCCCGGACTCCCCAGCTCCACGGCTGCGCCCACCACAGCGACGACTCGGCCGTGATCGTTCCCGCGACCTGCCAGATCAGGGCGAACCCGACCGTGAGCAGCATGCCGACCCGGCGCGCCAGGACCAGCGACAGGATGAGCGGCAGCAACGACGTGCCCCACAGCACGAGCCACAGGGTGACGAACCGGGCCACCGGCGGGTCGCCCAAACCCGTGAGCAGCCCCAGCCCGATCAGCGGCATCGTCAGGGCGAGGTGCAGCAGCAGCGACTGCCAGGCGAGGACGAGGCTCCGCGCCGTCCAGGCGACCCCCGGCGTGAGGGGGCGCGCCCAGGTGCCGCCCTCGCGGGCCCGGGCCTCACGCGAGGACGCCGACGCCGCGAGGAGAGCGACGACGGGCGCCAGGAGCCCCGTGGCGTAGAGGGATTGCCACCCGAAGAGCGCCGACCAGTCCCGCACCGGCCCCGAGGGGACGAGCAGCCACCCGGCCGCCTGCAGGAGCGCGAGGGCCAGGCCGGCGGCAGCGAACCGCGCCGCGGCGCTCCCCTTCGCACGCACGAACTCGGCACGCACCGCACCGGACAGGGACACCCTGGATCGGGTGGAGGGACGGACGTCGGTCGTCGTCATCGGGCACCGCCTCCGGTCGCGGCGAGGTAGGCCGCCTCGAGGTCGCCGGCCGAACCCTCGGCGAAGTCCGCGAGCGGGCCCTCGTACACCAGGCGCCCGCCGGCGAGGACGCCGATGTCGTCGGCCAGGCGCACGACCTCCCCGAGCTGGTGGGAACTGATGAGGACGGTGCGTCCGCGGGCGGCGAGCTCGCGGATGAGGCCGCGCAGTTCGATGATGCCCTCGGGGTCGAGGCCGTTCTGCGGCTCGTCGAGGACGAGGACGTCGGGGTCGGTGAGCAGCGCGATCGCGAGCGCGAGCCGCGCCTTCATGCCGGTGGAAAACGAGCGGACCTTGGTGCGTCCGGCTCCGCGCCGGCCCGCGTCCAGCCCCACGACCTCCAGCACCTCGGTGACGCGGTCGGCGTCGACCCCGGTGAGCAGGGCGTGGACGCGCACGTTGTCACGGGCGGACAGGTGCCCGTACAGGGCCGGGCCGTCGATGGAGGCCCCGACGCGCGCGAGCCCGGCGCGCGAGAACGGCTCACCCAGCAGGTGGCACTCCCCGGCGTCGGCACGCAACAGGCCGAGCATGATCTTCAGACTCGTCGACTTGCCGGCGCCGTTGCGTCCGAGCAGCGCATAGACGCGTCCGGGAGTCGCGGTGAGGTCGAGGCCGTCGAGGACACGGTGGGCGCCGAAGCTCTTGGTGAGCCCGGAGCACCCGAAGGCGGGAATCGTCGTGGTCATGACATCCAGCCTGGTCACCGCGGAAGTCGGGCACCTCCTGCCGGGAGACGATCTTCACGGAGCTCTCGCGGCGCGGTCTCCTCCCGTGGGAGGAGACGGCTCACGACAGGGGCACGGTGCCGGCCGGTCCGGCCAGCCCGACGCTGTGGGCGAGCACGACGAGGGCCACGCGATCACGCGCGTCGAGCTTGAGCAGCAGGTTGCCGACGTGCGTCTTGACGGTGGTCTGCGCGATGAACAGGTCGTCGGCGATCTCGGCGTTGGTGCGCCCCTGCGCGATGAGGCGCAGTACCTCCACCTCGCGGGCGGTGAGGTGGTCGACGAGCGGACTCGGCCCGGCTGCTCCGTCCTCCTCGTCACCGGTGGGTTCGACGAGGGCCGCCGGGTTGCGCACCGCGGCCAGCAGCGCCGGAGCCGCCTGGCTCGCGATGACGGCCTCGCCCCGATGCACGGCACGGATGGCGTCGATGACCTCGGTGGGTTCGGCGTCCTTGAGGAGGAACCCGCGCGCCCCGGCGCCCACCGCCGCGAGGACGAGCTCGTCGACGTTGAACGTGGTGAGCACGAGGACTCGAGGAGCCTTCTCGCGCGCCAGGATCCGCCGCGTCGCCTCGACCCCGTCGAGGCGCGGCATCCGGATGTCCATGAGCACGACGTCGACGGCGTGGGCCAGGGTGCGCTCGACGGCTTCGACGCCGTCGGCGGCGGTCGCGACGACCGTCATGTCCGGCTGGTTGCCGATGAGCGCGGAGAACGCCGACACCAGCAGCGGCTGGTCGTCGACGACCACGACCTTGATCGGTTCGCCCGTCATCTCACTCCCCTTCAGTCGGGTTCCTCGTCGGGATGCGCGCGTGGACCGCGAAGCCCGCACCCTCGGGGCCGGCGGTGATGTCCCCACCGGTCAGGGTGACCCGCTCCCGCAGGCCGAGCAGACCGTACCCGAGCGAGTCACCCTGCCCACGGCCCTCGTTGGTCACCGACACGAGGCAGGCGCCGTCGCGTTCGGTGACGGACAGGTTCGCCACCGGCCGGACCCCGCCGTGCTTGATGACGTTGCTCAGCGCCTCCTGGACGACGCGGACGACCGCCAACCGCGCCGGGGCGGACCAGGATTCCTGCCACCGGCGCAGCGTCTCCTCCTCGGGCAGCGCGGTCTCGAGCCGGACTCCCGCCGCGGTGGTCTCCGTCGCGAGGGCGGGCAGTCGCAGCAGGTCGCCGGAGACCTCGTGGTCGGTGACCTGGTCGCGGAGCACGCTGACCAGAGAACGGAGTTCGCCGAGCGCACTCTTGCTGGCGTCGCGCACCCCCGTGAGTGATTCGCGCATCTGGGCCTCACCGCCGACGGCCAGAGCGGTGCTCGCCTGCACGTTCACCACGGCCAGGCTGTGCGCCACGATGTCGTGGATCTCGCGGGCGATGCGGGCGCGTTCGTCGGTCTGTGCGGTGAGGACCCGGCGGGCCGCCTCGCGTTCGTGCTCGTCCCGTTCTCGCTCGAGTTGCTCGCGGTAGGCCACCTCGGTGCGACGCCGACCGCTCGCCCACAGGTAGGTGCCGACCATGCCGAGGATCATCACCGCGACCAGCGCGGTCGTGGGTCCCCCGGCGAGCCGGTTGACCGGGCTGACGAACGCCCCGGCGACGCCGAGCAGCAGTCCGGTCACCCCCAGGCGGGTGGATCGTGCCGGGCGACCTTGTAGAGGGCCGCCGGCGCGCAGAGGATGACCGGGCTGACGCCGTGATTGACGGGCGCGAACCACACGAGCAGGGCCATCGCCGCGAGGAGCACATAGGTGGCGACGAAGGACCCCCGGCGTCGGGTGGTCCGCAGCGCCAGCGTGGCCGCCAGGCCCAGGTGGAGGAGGACGTAGAGCACGCCGTCCCAGGTGAGGCCGCGCTCCGCCTCATTCAGCCCGAGCAGCGCCGTCAGCGCCAGGGCGAGCCCGGACAGGATCAGGTCTGGAAGCGGTGGTCGTGGCACGCCTCGATCGTAGAAAGTCACCCTGGCCTCGGCCTCCTCCTGTGGGAGGAGCCTGCCCTCAGCCGTCGCCGTGTCGCGAGACCGCCACGTGTTGCTGCGCGAGGCGGCGGAGCGCGACGAGCAGCGCGTCCACGAGCACGGTGCCGAGCACAACCTGGCGCACGGCCGCGTGGGGATCGGGCGGCACCGACTCCACGTCGATCTGCGCGATGCGTTCGGCGGCGTCGGCGTACACGCCGAGCTTGCCCTCGTCGAAGCCCACGAGCGAGGCCTCGCACGCGTCCCACGCCCGATCGAGCGCGTCGAGCACGGGGTCGTGCAGGTCGACCTGCCAGCCGCGCCGCGTCACCCAGTCCCGGGCGCGGGAGGTCGGCGGCTCGTCGGCGGTGGCGGGGTCGTACTCGACGAATTCCGCTCCGAGCAGAGCCCGCTGGGCCGACCCGAGCACGCCGAGTCGCTCGACGTCCGGTCCGTCGATGGAGGAGAGCACGCGGTCGACGGTGGCGAGGTCGAGCCCGCCGACCTCGGTGAGCGCACGGATGAGGCGGACCCGCTCGACGTGGGTGTCGTCGTAGCGGGCCTGGTTGGGCGAGGTGGCCCGCCCGGGTGGGACCAGTCCTTCACGCAGGTAGTACTTCAGCGTCGCGACCGGCAGACCGGTCCGCTCGGACAGTCCGGAGATCCTCATTCCACATCACCTCTTGACATGGAGAGTAACACTCGCCATAAATAGAGAGTCGCACTCGCCGTTCTTGGAGGTTCCCATGTCCGCAGCAGCCACGACCCACGCCCACGACGGCCCGGTCGTCGTCTTCACGATCGGAATGACGATCCGCAAGCCCCACCGGCCCGACCTGTGGATGCCCGCCTTCGTCGCGATGCCGAAGATGCTGCGCGAACTCCACGCCAACAAGGAGGCGGCCCGCCGCGGCGAGGCTCCCGACCTGGGTTTTCTCGGCGCCGAGACCCTCATCGGCGGCAAGGGCCCGTTCGTGGTCCAGTACTGGCGCAGCATCGAGCACCTCTACGCCTACGCCCAGCGCACGGACCTCGAACACCTCCCGGCCTGGCGCGCCTTCAACCGCGCGAGCCGCGCCAACCCCGGGGCGGTCGGCATCTGGCACGAGACGTTCGCCGTGCCGGCGGACGGCATCGAGACGTTCTACAACGAGGGCGCCACGATCGGGCTCGGCGCCGCCACAGGCACCGTCCCCGTCGGGCGCCGTGGGCGCAGCGCCCGTGAGCGGCTCGGCTCGACGCTGACGGCCTGAGCGAGTCCGTCGCGGGGCATCGGGGAGAATCGCCCCTGTGCAGTGCGACTACTTCGACGCCGGCGTGTGCCGCTCGTGCACCCGCATGGGTGAGCCCTACGACGCGCAACTGGCCGACAAGGATCGGCGGGTCCGCGAGATCGTCGGCGACCGGCCGGCCCTGGCCTGGTCGGCGCCCTTCGGCTCGCCCGAGTCACACTTTCGCGCCAAGGCCAAGATGGTCGTCGGCGGCACCCCGAACGCCCCGACCCTCGGCATCCTCGACGCCGACGGCCACGGCGTCGACCTGCGCGCCTGCGGCCTCCTCGGCCCGGCGACGACGGCGAGCATGCCCGTCCTCGCGCGGTTCATCACCGACACCGGCCTGCGCCCCTATGACGTTCCCGCCCGCACCGGCGAACTCAAGAACATCCACGTGCTGGAGTCGGCGGGGGGTGAGCTGATGGTGCGCTTCGTGCTGCGCTCGGAGGGGCAGGTCGGACGCCTCCGACGCTCGCTGCCGGCGCTGTTCGACGCGCTGCCGGGCCTGCGCGTGGTCTCGGTCAACCTCCTCCCACGGCACGTCGCGCTGCCCGAGGGTGAGGAGGAGATCCTCCTCACCGAGGAGACGACGCTGCCCATGACCATCGGCGACGTGACCCTGCATCCCATGCCGGGCGCGTTCGTCCAGACGAACTCGGTCGTCGCCTCCGGCCTGTACCGCCAGGCGGCGGAGTGGATCGACGAATGCGACCCTCGCTCCGTCCTCGACCTCTACTGCGGGGTGGGCGGATTCGCACTCCACGCGGCACGCACCGGTCGTGCCGTGCACGGCGTGGAGGTCAGCACGGAGGCGGTCGCGAGCGCCCGGCGATCCGCGGCGGAGATGGGGCTCGACGCCCGGTTCGAGGTCGGCGACGCCACCGCGTGGGCCGCATCGCTGCCGACGCCACCGGATCTCGTCGTCGTCAACCCACCCCGCCGGGGCATCCGGGCCCGCCTCGCCTCCTGGCTGGAGGACTCGGGCGTGGGCGCGGTCGTGTACTCGAGTTGCAACCCGGTCACCCTGGCCGCCGATCTCGACCGGATGCCGTCGCTGCGGCCCGTGCGGGCCCGGCTGTTCGACATGTTCCCCCAGAGCGATCACGCCGAGGTGCTCGTCCTCCTGCGCCGCGACGCGCACTGAGAACCCGGCGAACCCGGGCGAACGCGCCGGGACCGATCGGGCCGCGTCGGATCGGGGGCGACCCGAGCGTCCGGTCTCCCTGTCTGCCACGGTGTGGACGAGGCATGATCGAACCACCACCGATGAAAGGCACGAGCATGTCGCTGCTGCACCTCGCCTTCTCCCGCGACTGGAATCCGGCAGCTCCCGCGTATCTCATGTCCACCCGCGGCCTCACCATCGCCGAGGTCGGATTCCTGCACGCCAGCACCGACGAGGACCAGCTGCGCCGGGTGGCCCGCCGGTTCTACCGCGACGTCACCGACCCGATGCTCGTGCTCGTGATCTCCGAGGCCGTGCTGACCCGGTTCGGCCTCGAGGTGCGTTACGAGCCGGCCGATCCCGCCACCTCCGACGTCGACACCGAGCTCTTCCCGCACATCTACGGCGGCGATCTCCCCACCGCCGCCGTCGTCGACGCTCGCCCGTTCACCGCGCCGAGGTAGCTCCGGAGCGGACGACCCGGTCTCAGCCCTTCTGAGGCGGCTCGCGGTGGGATAGCCTCCCGGCCACGACCCGTCGTCGCCCGAAGGAGCCGGTATGAGCACACCCGTCCCCCAGCGTGATCGGAGGACCCCTCGGCTGGGCATGGCGATCTACGCCGTCGTGTGCGTCGTCGTCGTCGGGTTGGCGGTGCTCGTCTCGGCGCGCGCGGCCCACAGCGGTGAGGACCTGCGCGCCAACCTCACGCTCATCGCCCCGGCGGGCGCGGGCGGCGGCTGGGACACGTTCGCGCGTGAACAGCAGGCCGCGATGCGCACCGAGAACGTCGTCAACAACGCCCAGGTCGTCAACATCCCCGGCGCCGGCGGCACGATCGGACTCAGCAAGTTCGTCACGATGACGGGAGAGGCCACCAACCTCATGGTCACGGGCACGGTGATGATCGGCGCCATCGAGACCAACGACTCCCCCAACACGCTCAAGGACGTGCGCCCGATCGCCCGCATCAGCGAGGAGTACGACGTCATCGTCGTCCCGGCGGACTCGCCCCATCAGAGCATCGACGACCTCGTCGCCGCCTGGAAGCAGGACCCGAAGGGCATGGTGTTCACCGGTGGTTCGGCCGGCGGGCTCGACCACCTGATCGTCGCGGACCTCGCGCTCAAGGCGGGCATCGACGCCGAGCAGATCACCTACATCCCCAAGTCCGGAGGCGGGGAGGCCGTGCAGGTGTTGTCCTCCGGCGCGGCGGACGCGGCGGTGTCGGGCTACAACGAGTTCGCCGACCAGATCGACGCCGGCCGCATGCGGGGGCTGGCCATCGTCGCTCCCGAACGGGCCGACGGCATCGAGCTGCCCACCCTCGTCGAGCAGGGCTACGACGTGGCCATGACCAACTGGCGCGGATTCGTCGCGCCGCCCGGTATCAGCGACGAGCAGTTCTCCGAGCTGCAACAGATCATCACCGAGACCGCGCAGACCCAGGAGTGGAAGGACGCCATGGCGCGCAACAAGTGGACCGACGTCCTCCTCACCGGCCCTGAACTCGACACGTTCATCGAGGAGGACACCGCGCAGATCACGGCGCTCGTCAAGGAGTTGGGCCTGTGAACGCGACCGATCCCGGGCGGGAGCCGAACGGCACGGAGGTGTCCCGCGTCGACGTCGTCGACGAGGATGCCGACGCTGCCGGTGAGCCGCGCGGCGGGTCGTTCTGGGGTGGCCGTTCCGGGCTGGTGCTGCCGCTGATCCTCGCCGCCTTCAGCAGCTATCTCCTCTTCGGCGTGCTGACGACGGACGTCCCCGAGGGCACCGACTTTCCCGGTCCCCGCTTCTTCCCGACGATCCTCGTGGTCCTCGGCTACGTCTTCTCGCTGCTGCTCGTGCTGCAGTACGTGCGCTCCCCGAGCACGTCACGGACGACCGCGGGCGGTACCGCACGTTCTCCGACTGGTCGGCCGTGGCGTGGTGCATCGGTGGATTCGCGCTGTTCGCCGCCACCCTCGAACTGCTCGGCTGGATCCTCGCCGCCGCGCTCCTGTTCTGGTTCGTGGCCCGCGGGATCGGGTCGCGGCGGCCGCTGTTCGACATCTCGGCGGCGCTGCTGCTGTCCTCCGTCATCTACCTGACGTTCTCGGTCGGCCTGGGTCTGCGCCTCCCCTCCGGCGTGCTGGGGGTGATCTGAGGTGTCGATCGATCTGTTGATGCAGGGATTCGCCGGCGCGCTGACCCCCATGAACCTCATGTGGGTCGTGCTCGGGTGCCTCCTGGGCACGGCGGTGGGTGTCATGCCCGGACTCGGGTCGTCGATGGCCGTGGCGCTGCTGCTGCCGATGACGTTCGCGCTCGACCCCACGGCGGCGTTCATCATGTTCGCCGGCGTCTACTTCGGTGGCCTCTTCGGCGACTCCACCATGGCCATCCTCATGAACACCCCCGGCCAGGCCTCGGCGATCGCGTCGACCTTCGAGGGCCATCGCATGGCCAAGGACGGCAGAGCCACCCAGGCCCTGGCCACGGCGGCGATCGGCGCGTTCATCGGCGGTATGACGGCGTCGGTGGTCGTGGTGTTCCTCGCCCCCAGCTCGCGGAGTGGGCGGCCGCCTTCGGCCCCGCCGAGTACTTCGCGCTCGCGTTGTTCGCGTTCGTCGCGACCTCCTCGATCGTCGGCGACTCCGTGGTCAAGGGCATCGCCGCGCTCATCCTCGGGCTCGGCATCGCCACCATCGGCATCGACCCGACCACGGGTGTCGAGCGGGCCACCCTCGGCGTGCAGGAACTGTTCGACGGGATCTCGCTCGTCACGGTGACGGTCGCGATCCTCGCGTTGGGGGAGGTCTTCTACGTCGCCTCCCGCATCCGACGCGACCCCACCGTGCGGGCCATGAAGACGACGGGCCGGCCGTGGCTGTCCCCGGCCGAGTTCAAGGAGGCCGCACCCGCGTGGGCCCGCGGGACGGCGATCGGTCTGCCGTTCGGCGTCATCCCCGTCGGCGGGTCGGAGGTGCCGACGTTCATGGCCTACTCCCTCGAGCGGCGTCTCGACCGTCGGCGCAAGGAGCCCCGGTTCGGCCGCGGCGCCATCCGTGGCCTGGCCGCCCCGGAGGCCGCCGGCAACGCCACGACCGGCACCGCGATGGGCGCCCTGCTCGCCCTGGGCCTGCCCGTGTCGGCGACGGCGGCGATCATGCTCGCCGCGTTCCGGCAGTACGGACTCCAGCCCGGGCCGCTGCTGTTCGACCGTGCACCCGACCTCGTGTGGTCGCTGCTGGCGAGCTTCTTCGTCGCGATGATCGTGCTGTTGATCATCAACCTGCCGTTCGCGCAGTTGTGGGCCAAGCTGCTGCTCATCCCCGCCCCGTACCTCTACGGCGGCATCGCGGTGTTCTGCGGCCTCGGCGTGTACGCGCTGTCGAACTCGACGTTCGACCTGCTCATGTTGCTGTTCATCGCCCTCATCGGTTTCGCGATGCGCCGCCACGACATGCCGCTCGCGCCGCTGATGATCGGCATGGTCCTCGGGCCGCTCGCGGAGACCTCGCTTCGCGACGCGTTGTTGTCGTCGGCGGGCGACTACGGGGTACTCGTCGCGAGCCCCATCACCTGGCTGCTCTACGGCGTCCTGCTCATCGTCGTCCTGTTCACCCTGCGCGCCCGCGTGCGGCAACGCACCAGCCAGGACATCTGAACGCGCAGGCGTCGACCTCAGAGACGTCCAGCCCGCAGCCGGCCACGCCGGCCCGCGAACCACGGCGCGCTACCACCGCGCCCGCAAGAACCCCCGACCGGCAGCCCAACGACATTCTCGCGGCCTACATGACGCCCTCAAGCATGGGGTGCGGCATGAGACTCGGGTTCGACACCCACACCCGCCTCATCGAGACGATCGTCCTCGTCTTCGTGAGCGGCAATGAGCTGGTCATCCACGCCATGCCTGCGCGTAGGCAGTACTCGACCTCCTCCCCTGACGGGGCCGATCGCAACGCACTCATCTGCCGTGCTGGGTGCTCGCGACCAGGATTGACCCCCGCACTGCCAAGCGCCACAATTGTGGTCATGAGCATCGAGTCCTTGCGTGAGGTCCGCGATCACTTCAGCGACGTGGTCGACCGAGTGCAGCACCAGCACGAGCGAGTGACCGTGACCCGCAACGGCAAGGCAGCCGCCGTCATCCTCAGCCCCGAGGACCTCGCCGAGCTCGAAGAGACCTTGGCGGTGCTCAGCGATCCCGCCGCGCTGGCCGACATCCGCGAGGCCGACGTGGCTTACCAGGAAGGCAACGTCATCCGGGGAGCCGACGCGGTCCGCGCTCTCCTCCCGTGACGGAGCCCTTCGAGCTGGTCCTCACCCCACCGGCATCGCGAGCCATCCAGAATGGTCTGCCAGAGGCCGTGGCCGCAGCAGTGGTCGAGCTCCTCACCGGAGCACTGATCGACAACCCACGACGAGTCGGAAAACCTCTCAGAGGCGAACTCGCGGATATCCACTCTGCGCGGCGCGGCACCTATCGGATTCTGTACCGGATCAACGAACAGGACCGCGAGGTCGTCGTCCTCCGCATCGAACACCGCCGCGATGCCTACGGACGTCACTGAGACCCGCAGACCCGCACTGTCATGCCGCCGGCGTCGTCGCTCAGAGGTGTTCGTGCGCTCACGGTGTTCGTGCCAGGCGAGCCGGTCCAGTCCAGTGGAGTCGTCGTGCGTCACAGTCATCGCCTTCCCCTCATCTCGCGGCGCAGGACTTCGGTCTCGGCACGAGTGGCGTGGACGCTCTCGAGGGTGCCGGCGAGGCGCCGCCTGGTCTCCACGACGTCCAGCACGTCCTCGGCGGCGAGGGCGGTGACCACGTCGAGGGGGCGGCGGGTGAAGTGCTCGTTGAACCGGCTCACCGTGACCGTCTCCAGCATCCGCTGACCTGCCCGGACCAGGACGGACGTCGAGACGACGTGGTCGAGCAGCAGCAGCGCACCGCCCGGACGCAGGACGCGCACCATCTCCGACAGCGCGCCCTCGACGCCGTCGATCGAGCACAGACCGAGCGTGCAGAGCACCGTGTCGGCCGAGGCGTCGTCCAGCGGCAGTCGGCCGGCGTCGGCTTGCCTCGTCTCCGCGGGGATGCGCAACGCCGATGCGCGGGAGGCGAACTCGGTGAGCATCGCGGGACTGAAGTCGACACCGGTCACCCGCGTCCCGGGCGGGAAGTGGTCGAGATTCGCGCCCGTCCCGCAGGCGACGTCGACGACATGCCCACGAGCCCGCTCACCCACCCAGGCGCGATGCGGCGCGAAGAGGCGACGCTCGAGGAGCGACGTCTTGCGGTCGTACGTCGCGGCCTCGGAGTCCCAGAACTCCGCGAGCCGCCCGGAGTCCACCATGGCTCACCCCTGTCGACATGGGTGAGCCTGCCACCTCCCCTCCGGACGCGCGCGGTGGCGGATCGAGACGCGGTCGCCCGCGCCGGCGAGGACGCACGCGGACCTCTCCCCTCATGGACGGAGGGCTCGACGACTCAGCCGCGGGTCGACATGCCTGCCGACCAGGTGCGATACCCGCCGTCGAGGTTGCGGACGCGACGACCGGAGGCAGTCAAGATGCGGCCGGCGACATGGCCACGGATGCCGACCGCGCAGTGCACGACGAGGTCACCGGCGGGTACCTCATCGGCCCGAACTCGCAGCTCGTCGACGGGGATGTTGACCGCCCCCGGGATGGCCCCGGCCGCGAACTCCGCCGGCGTGCGCACATCGATCACCGTCTCGCCCGCGGCCTGCGCGTCGGCGACCTCGTGCCACTGGATGCTGTCCTCCAGACCGGTGGCACGGTTCTCGGCGACGAACCCGAGCATGTTCACGGGGTCCTTGGCGGAGCCGAACTGCGGGGCGTAGGCCAGTTCGAGCTCGGCGAGGTCGCTCGCCCGCAATCCGGCTCGCATGGCGGTGGCGATGACGTCGATGCGCTTGTCGGCGCCGTCGCGCCCCACGGCCTGGGCGCCGAGGATGGCGTCGGTCTGGGGGTCGATGAGGAGCTTGAGCGAGATCGACTCCGCGCCAGGGTAGTAGCCGGCGTGCGAGGCCGCGTGGGTGTGGATGAAGCGGTGGGCGCGGCCTGCCGCGACGAGGCGCTTCTCGTTCCAACCCACTGCCGCGACCTGGTGGCCGAGCACCCCGACGATCGCCGTTCCGAGCACCGGGCGATCCTCGACCGCGCGTCCGGCGATGGTGTCGGCGATGCGACGCCCCTGCAGGTTCGCGGTGTTCGCCAGCGGGACGAGGACCCCCTCGCCGTCGAGCGCGTCCCTCTTGACGACGGCGTCGCCGGCCGCGTAGATGTGCGGATCGCTGGTGCGGTAGTGCTCGTCGACGACGATGCCGCCGCGGGGCGCCACCTCCAGACCCGCGTCCACGGCGAGCGCCGACTCCGGCCGGACGCCGACGGCCGCGACGACGAGGTCTGCCGGAATCCGTTCTCCCGTGGCGAGTTCGACGTGATCCTCACCGATGGCGGTGACGCTGGAGGACAGACGCAGATCCACCCCCGCCTCACGCAGGGCGTCGTGGACACCGGCGATCATCTCGGGGTCCATGGGCGCCATGAGTTGCGGCATCGCCTCGACCACCGTGACCGCGAGGCCACGGTGCAGGAGGTTCTCGGTCATCTCGACGCCGATGAATCCCCCACCGATGACGACGGCGGACCTCGCGCCGTCGACGGCGGCGACCAGCGCGTCGGTGTCCTCGACGTTGCGCAGCACGAGAGCGCGCTCGATGCCGGGGATCGGCGGCCTCACGGGCGCGGCGCCGGGAGTGAGCACGAGCGAGTCGTACGGAAGGTCCTCCTCCCGCCCCGAGTCGAGATCGCGCACCCGGACGGTTCGGGCGTCGCGGGCGATGGCGACGGCCTCGGTGCGCACGCGGACGTCGATGTCGAACCGCGCCCGCAGGGAGTCGGGGGTCTGCAGCAGGAGAGCCGAGCGCTCCTCGATGACCCCGCCCACGTGGTAGGGAAGACCGCAGTTGGCGAACGAGACGTTGCCGCTCTTCTCGACCACGGTGATGGTGGCGGTCTCATCCAACCGGCGGAGTCTGGCTGCGGTCGACATTCCGGCGGCGACGCCACCGACGATCACGATGTTCATGTGGACATACATACCCCTGGGGGTATATGGTCGTCAAGTTGTCGACCCCCGTCATCAGAAGGAGCTTCACCATGTGCCGAGCAGTGCCTTGCACGGTCTGTGGCCGGACGACCTGGGCCGGATGTGGCCTGCACATCGACTCGGTCCGCCAGAACGTCCCCGCCGACCAGTGGTGCGAGGGCCACCCGCGAGCGGCGGCGGGCCAGAAGTCCGGCTTCCTCAGCAGGCTCCTGGGTCGATAGCCGCACCCGCCCCACATCTCGCCGCCGACCACCTCGAACCGGAGGTGGGAGTGGGGGCGCCGTTCCGCGCCTCGCGGCGTCGCGTCTCGCGCTTCACGTCCCGCGTGCCGGCGTCTCGCGCTTCGTTCTTCCGAATCGTGATGCGCGCGTTCGCCTGACTCGCTGAGGGCCCGACGCGCGGGCGATCGGCCCGCGTCGTGACAGGGTGTGGCCATGAACGGCGCTCTCGGCATGCCTGCGGCATGAACGACTACGTCCGCGCCCCCGACGGCGCCCTGCTGGCCGTCCGCCAGGCCGGGCCGAAGACCGCGCCCCCGTTGTTGCTGCTGCAGGGTCAGGCCAATTCGATGCGGTGGTGGGAGGAGCTCCGCACCGGCTTCGAGCAGGCCTACCGCACCGTCACCATCGACTACCGCGGCACGGGCAACACCTGCGCCGACGTCGGCGACTGGACGACGCTGACCTTCGCCGAGGACGCCGCGCTCGTCATGGCCGAATTCGGGTTCGAGAGCTACCGCGTCTACGGGACGTCGATGGGAGGCCGGGTCGCGCAACACCTCGCCGCCCGGCACGCCTCACGGGTGGAGCGGTTGATCCTCGCGTGCACCTCCCCCGGCGGCCCGTTGGCCCGCGAGCGCAGCCGTGAGGTGCGCCGCATCCTCGCCTCCCCGGAGGACGGGAACCGCATCCAGCGGGTGCTGCGCTTCTTCTACACCGACGACTGGCCGGGCCGGCCCTCCGACAGCCTGCTGCTCGGCGACCCGACGATGACGCCCGCCGCCTCCCTCGCCCACCTGCGCGCCAGCACCGGCCACGACGCCTGGACGGCGCTGCCCGACATCACCGCACCCACCCTCGTCCTGCACGGCACCGACGACCCGATGGTGCCCCCCGAGAACGCAGAGATCATCGCCTCGGCCATCCTCGACGCCCGACTCATCCACCACCACGGCGGCCGTCACGGCTTCTTCGACGAGTTCGCCGACGACCTGCGACCGACGCTGCTCGACTTCCTTCGCTGAGCCACCCGCCGACCTACGCCGACCCCCACGACCTGACCGGCGAGCTCCGCCGACAGTGATGAGGGGTGCGCTCCCAGGTCGCTGCACGGCACGCGCCGACCGATACCCCTGGGGGTACATGTACGATCGGGGCTCGGCCTGCGCCGAGACCGCACATCACCGCACGCCCCGACTCACTGGGTGCGGTGCCGGCATCGTCGACGTCCGGTAGCTCGTCGTCACCAGGAGGTACTCACCATGCGACTCGACCCGTCCGACCTGGACTCGGCCCTCAAGCGGCTGCGCCGCGCCCACGGTCAACTGGGTGCCGTGATCCGCATGATCGAGGAGGGCCGCGACTGCAAGGACGTCATCACCCAGCTCTCCGCCTGCAGCAGCGCCCTCGATCGCGCAGGGTTCTCGATCATCACCACCGGCCTGCAGCAGTGCATGACCGAGGACAACCCCGACCGCGAGGCCGATCTCGCCGCGATGGAGAAGCTCTTCCTCTCCCTCGCCTGAGCGCGCGCCTCACCCCTCGAGCAGCGACGCCGCGTTCGCCTGCACCTCACCGAGCACCGGCCACATCGCGTCTCCGAGTTCGACCTGCGTGAGGAACACCGAGATCGTGCCGTCGGGGTCGATGTAGAAGTCGGTCCCCTGGCCACCCGACCAGGCGTAGCGCCCCTCGTGCTCACCACCGGTGGCGACCGATCCGCCGTAGCCCCACCCGATGCCGTCCCAGAAGCCGGGAAAGAAGCTGTCCGGCGTCTTGACCGACTCCGGCACCTGATCCCGCGTCATCTCGCGCACCAGGTCGGGGTCGAGGAAGGGGTCACCCTCATGCCTGCCGCCGTCGGCGAGCATGCGGCACAGCCGGTGATAGTCGGCGGCGGTCGAGACCAGTTCTCCGTGCGCCGTGTCGAACGGAGGCTCGCCCACGTAGAACCCGCCGCCGAGCGGCTCGGCCTCCTCGAGGCCCGACTCGCCGTGGCGGTAGGCGGCCGGGAGCCGGTGGGCCTGATCCTCGGGGACGAACAGCGAGGTGTCCGGCATGCCGAGTGGATCGAACACGACTCGACGCAGGTACTCCTCCACCGGGATTCCGGCGAACCGCTGCAGGAGCACGCCGAGGATGCCGAAGCCGTGGTGGTACCGGAACCCGTCCCCCGGTTGATGAGCCAGGGGCAGTGTGGCGAGCGCGACCAGCCAGTCGTCGGCGCACGAGTCGACCGGATCCGCCCCCGCCTCGACGCCGGCGTCGCGGTAGGCCGCCGCCAACGGCGACCCACCGGGTTGCATGCCGTAGCCCGACCCGTTGGTCAGCAGGTCGCGGACCGTGATGCCATCGATGTGGCGATCGAGAGTGGGGGTGAGGGTGTCGGGCATCGGTGCTCCTCTGTCGTGACGCCGTGGGTGCCGACCGTAGCCGCCGCCACCGACAACGCATCCGGAACGCAGAACACCGCTGGTCACGCCACAGATACGGCGAGCGGCGACGACGACCCGATCCGACGCCGGCGGGCCGCGGCGACGGGCATCCGCGTCCCCATGGCACCGTGGGAGTCATGTCGATCGGTGAGGTGCTGACCCCGGTGCGCGAGCGATACGCGCACTGGCTGGGCTTGGACGCAGTCGAGGTCGAACGGGACGGCCGCGAGGACCCCGAGGAGGTCCGCGCGCTGCAACTCATCCTGCGCCTGGAACGCGACGGATCCCCCGACCGGGCGACGGCACTGGCCCTGGCCGCCACCGGGTGCGCGTTGCTCTGCCTCGACGAGCGCAGCGCTCCTGGCGGGCCCTGGCATGCGGAGGTCGACGCGTACTGCCGAGGCCACATCCGCAAGGTCACCCGCCGCGCCCGCGGAGCCCGATGGGAGGCGAGCGCCGACCTGCCCGGACTGTCGTTCGAGCAGGGCGACACGCAGATCCGCGTCCTCGTTCCAGGGCGAGTCGGCGACCTCGACAAGCGGGTGTCGGTGATGCAGGTGGGCGGCACGGAGATCCCGCCCGTCGACCCCGACGACGACACCCCCGCCCCGGCAGCCGACCCGGCCACCACGCCGCACGAGGGCCCTCACCTGCGCTGCGTCGTCCCGGCCTCGCTCGAGATGACGGCGGGCAAGCTCATGGCCCAGACCGGACACGCGGGCATGATCGCCGCCGCGTTGGCCGCCGAGACCGACCCCGACCTGCTGCGCCGGTGGTTCGAGGCCGACTGCCCCGCCGTGGCCGAGGTCGCGGACGAGCGGTGCTGGAGGGATCTCCTCGCGAGCCTGCAGGACCCGGCGGTGGCCTGGACCGAGCATCGGCGCCTGGCCGTCCGCGACGCGGGGTACACCGAGGTCGACCCCGGCACGATCACCGTCGTCGCCACCCTCGAGAAGGGCTGAGCGGCGCCGCGGCAGCGAGTCCCTCGCCCAGGAACTCCCCGAGCGGTGAAACCACCGGGATCAGCGCATGCGGCCCTCGTGGATCATCGTGATCGCCTCGGCGGCCCGCCGCAGCCGCGTCTCGGCCTTCTTGGCCTCGCCCACCCACGTCGCGAAGGACTTGCGGTGGGTGTAGGCGAGCGCCTCGAACCCCCGGCCGGCGTCGGCGTCCCGGCTCAGGGCGTCGGCGAGTTCGGTGGGGATCTCGACCTCTCGCGGCGTCTCGTCGCGCGCCACCACGGCGTCGACCTGCTGCCCGATCTCGACCCCGAGCTCGGCACGTGCGGCCTTGCTGAGGCCGATGCAGTTGACGCCGCCCATCACGGCGAGACGCAGGGCCGTCGTGCGCCCGTCGATGCTCACGCGCACCGCCGCCCGCTTGCCGCCGCCGAGCTCGCGCACCTGGTCGTCGGTGAGGATGATCGCGCACGCAGGACCGAACGGCTCCAACGTGGTTCGCAGTGACAACTCGGTCATCGGTGGGCTCTCCTCGGGTCGGGGCCGTGATCCGCGTGGCCCGGTGTCGCGATCCGCGCTCGATCATCGCCGATGCTCACGACCGGCGCACGCGTACTCTGTGCCGGTGTCCGACCGAACCGGCGACGTCCCCCGCGACCAGGAGCGCTCGCTGTGGCCGTTGTACGCCGGCGGATTCCTCGGCCCGTTCGGTGGGGCGATCCTCAACACGATGCTGCCGGAGCTCGCCGGTGGGCTGGACACGACTGTCACGGCGGCGGGTTCGGCGGTGAGCGCCTACCTGTTCCCGTTCGCCGCCCTCATGCCGCTGGCGGGGTTGCTCGCCGCCCGGTGGGGTGCGGAGCGCACGGTGCGGCGCGCGTACGTCGTCTACGCGGCGGCCGCGCTCGTGTGCGTCGTGGCTCCGGTGTTCGGAGTGTTCTTCGCCGGACGCGTGCTGCAGGGCATGGCCAACGCCTTCACGACGCCGCTGCTCATCACGATGATCGCCGACCGCGTGCCGGCCTCGCGGATCGGCCGCAGTCTCGGGACGTACGCGAGCATGCAGGCCGCGGGGATGGCTTTCGCGCCCTTCGTCGGTGGGCTGGCGGCCGCCGTCGACTACCGGCTCGCCTTCGTCGTCGTCGCCGTGGCGGCCGGAGCTCTCGCGATCGTCACCCCCCGCGCACCCGCCCACACCCGGACCGACGCCGCCCGCCCGCCGTGGCGGCCCCTGCTCAACCGCGGGCTCGGGCAGGCGTGCCTGGTCGGGTTCACCGTGCAGTTCGCCTCCACCGTCATCATGTTGGTGGCCGCGCTCGAGGCCAGCGACCGATTCGGCCTGTCCCCCGCGGCCCGCGGGCTGGTCGTCGCCACGTTCGGTGTCGCCGGGCTCGCCTCCGGGCGGCTGGTGGGCGCCCTCGCCGATCGCCTCGGGATGCGCCGGATGGGCTTCGGTGCGACCGCCACCCTCGCGCTCGCCGTCGGCGCCGCCGCCTGGCCGCCCGTGGTCGCCGCCCTCGTCGCGTGCGTCGTCGCCGCCGGGATCGCCGGCACCGGGGCCCGGGTCATGACCAACACGCTCGCGCTGCGCAGCACCCCCGCCAACCGCAACACCGCCACCGCCCTCGCGCTGTCCGCCCAGTTCCTCGGATCCGCTTTCGCGCCGGCCTTGTTGCCGATCTACCAGCAGTCGGTGGTCGCGGCCTGCGTCATCGCCGCGGTCGTCGCCGGCATCGGCGCCCTCGTCGTCCTCGTCCGCACGTGACCGGAGCGGTGCGCGGGGCGCTCGGAGGCGCCCGGTAGGCTCCGACGGTCGAAAGGGGCGAGATGGAGATCGGGTTCGACCGCGAGAAGTACCTGCAGATGCAGGCGGAGCACATCGACGCCCGGCGCAAGCAGTTCGGCGGCAAGCTCTATCTGGAGTTCGGCGGCAAGCTCTTCGACGACCTGCACGCCTCCCGCGTCCTGCCGGGTTTCGCGCCCGACGACAAGCTGGTCATGTTGCGCCGGCTCGCCGACGAGGTCGAGATGGTCATCGTCATCAGCGCCCAGGACCTCGCCGACAACAAGATGCGCGGCGACCTCGGCATCGGCTACGACGCCGACGTCCTACGCCTCATCGACGAGTTCCGTAGCCGTGGACTGTTCGTCGGCAGCGTGGTCATCTCGCACGTCACCGACGACAACAAGGCCGCACGCGCCTTCAAGCGCAAGCTCGAGCGGCAGGGCGTCAAGGTCTACCGGCACTTTCCGATCAAGGGCTACCCCAACGACGTCGCGCACATCGTCAGCCCCGAGGGGTACGGCCGCAACGAGTACATCGAGACCTCCCGCGACCTCGTCGTCGTCACCGCGCCCGGCCCGGGCAGCGGCAAGATGGCCACCTGCCTGTCGCAGCTCTACCACGACCATCAGCGCGGGATCTCCTCCGGTTACGCCAAGTTCGAGACCTTCCCCATCTGGAACCTGCCGCTGGACCACCCCGTCAACGTCGCCTACGAGGCCGCCACGGTCGACCTCGACGACGTCAACCTCATCGACCCGTTCCACCTGCGCACCTACGGCGAGAGCTGCGTCAACTACAACCGCGACGTCGAGGTCTTTCCCGTCCTCAACCTGCTGTTCGAGCAGATCATGGAGACCTCGCCGTACGCCTCCCCCACCGACATGGGCGTCAACATGGTGGGGCACTGCATCAGCGACGACGACGCGTGCGTGGCGGCGAGCCGGCAGGAGATCCTCCGCCGCTACTACAAGGCCCTGGCGCACGAACGGCGCGAGGAGATCGAGCCCGAGCAGTCGGAGAAGATCGCCCTGCTCATGGGCCGGATGGGCATCCAGGCCACCGACCGCCCCGTCGTCGAGCCCGCGCTCAAGGTCGCCAAGCGCACCAAGGGGCCGGCCGCCGCCATCGAACTGCCCGACGGCCGCATCATCACCGGCAAGACCACCTCGCTGCTGGGCTGCTGCTCGGCGATCCTGCTCGACGCGCTCAAGGCCCTCGCCGGGATCGACGACGGCGTCAAGCTGCTGGCGCGCGAGACCGTCGTGCCGATCCAGGAGGTCAAGACCCGCCACCTCGGGGGCCGCAACCCGCGCCTGCACACCGACGAGGTGCTCATCGCCCTGGCCGTCGGCGCCCAGCACGACGACAACGCACGTCGCGCGCTCGCCGAACTCCCCAAGCTGCGCGGGTGCGACGTGCACTCGACCGTCATCCTCGGGCCCGTCGACGAGGGGATCTTCCGCAACCTCGGTGTGCAGGTCACGAGCGAACCCGCCTACCAGACCAAGAAGCTGTACCGAAAGTCCTGAGCGCGGCGGGCGCGACTCACGCGATCGCCAGCGAAGCGAGGTCGAGGGTCTGACGGCGGCCGAGGTCGGCGCGGTGCTCGACCAACCAGGCGTCGGCCTGCTGCCATCCCAGGTCGTGCAAGCTCCTGATCAGCGCGGCCGGCGCCTCGGTCTTGGAGGACGCGCTGAACCGGGCCAGCTCGTCACCACCGTCGATGCGGTGCGCGCGCAGATCCCGGACGCGCGCGAGGAACGGGTGCTGTTCGCAGGCCCGGTCGGCCTCCGGCGCGACGATCTGCAGGAGACCGAGGATGCGCAGCTCCTTGACCAGCGAGGCGTTGAAGGTGATCTCGTTCATCCGGTCGAGGATGTCGGGGGCCGTGGTGGGCGCCTCGTCACGGCCGACCGGGTTGATCTGGACGACGAGCAGGTCGCGGGCCTCGGCGTGGTCGACCAGCGGCAGGAGGGAGGGGTTGCCGGCGTACCCGCCGTCCCAGTACTCCTCGCCGTCGATCGTCACGGCCTGGAACAACGTGGGCAGGCAGGCGGAGGCGAGGACGACGTCCACGTCGATCCGGGACCCGTCGAACACCCGCAGCCGCCCGCTGCGGACGGCCGTCGCAGAGACGTACACCTCCACCTCACCGCGGCGCATCGCGTCGAAGTCGATCTCGCGCTGGATGATCCGCCGCAGCGGATGGACGCCCCAGGGGTTGATGTCGTAGGGGGAGAACCCGGCCGACCACGCTGCGCCCCACATCCGGACGGCTTGCTGCCAGGCCCCGCCGACGGGACCGGTCCACATGCGGGCCCAGGCCTGGGACATCTGTACCCAGGGTTGCAGCGGCGTGTCGGCGAGAACTGCCTCCAGCGGCGAGGAGATCCATGTGCCGATCCGGCCGACCTCCGTCCACACCCGCGCGAGGCGTTGCTGGGCACCCACCCGACCGCCGTCCGCGAGACCGGAGGCGAGAGCGACGGCGTTGAGCGCACCCGCGCTCGTCCCGCTCACGGCGCTGATCGTGATGTGGTCGTCGTCGAGCAGACGATCGAGAACACCCCAGGTGAACGCGCCGTGCGACCCCCACCTTGCAGGGCCAGGTCGAGCTTGACGTCGAGCGGCGCCTCGGGCGCCTGCGGCGAGGTGGACGACGAGGGAGTCGGCGGCATGACCGAAACGGTACGTGGGTGGATGCGGGCGTCGTCGGGCTGCCCGGGTTGGAGGAGACGGCGGAGGCCTGTGCCGCCGGCTGACGACCGGATCAGGGGCGCCTCAGGCGTACTCCGCCCAGACCTCCCGGGCGGCGCCGTCCACGGTCATGACTCCGCCGTAGGGCAGGATCCATTGAGGCCTGGTGTGCCCGAACGGAACTCCCACGACCACGACGGCGTCGGGGTTGTAGCGGGCGATCATCTCGATCGCGGTGTCGCGCTGCCGTTCCCGATGGGCGGCTCGGTCCCGCGCCGGCGGGGCGTGCTCCATCGTCGCGACCGGCGGACGCGCCACGAGCACCGCGTCGACCGCGGCGAGGAGGCCGCGCTCCCCCATCGACCGCAGGATCCACGAGAACTCGCGTGCGTCGATGACTTCCTCCGACGTCTCGAGCAAGAGAATCCCGCCGCCCAGGATGCCGGCGTCGTCAGGGAATCGCCCCGCCGTGAGGATCCACTGCAGGACCTCGATGCACCCGCCCCAGGTGCGGCCGGTCACGGATCGCGCCGGCCCCGCCCAACTCCACGGCTCGGTCGGTTCGCGATCGCCGAACTGCGTGAGGGCCGCCGGGTCGGTCCAGTCCTTGCCGACGTCCTCCGAGACCCCCGGATCGGTGATCCGCAGCCGCTCACCGGTGAGTAACGCGGCGCGCAGGGAGGCCGCATGGACGGCGTCGACCTCCGGCCCCGGCCCGAGGTGGACCTGGGTCGACCCGCCGTAGAAGCCCTGGATCCCGTGCGCCCAGAGCCAATTCAGCAGGTTGGTGTTGTCGCTGTAGCCGCAGAAGGGCTTGGGGTCGGCGCGCACGACGTCAGGGTCGAGGCGGCCCACGACGGTGATCTGGTCCTCACCGCCGACGGTCGCCAGCACCGCCCGGATCGAGGGGTCGGCGAACGCGGCCATGATGTCGTCGGCCCGAGCCTGCGCCGACGACCCGAGCTGCCGGGTCGTGGGGTACTCGACCGGGACGAGACCGGTGACCTCCGCGAGGCGACGCATCGCCTGCTCGTGCACCTCCGGCGCGAATCCAGGCGCCGCGAACGACGGCGAGATCACGGCCACCCGGTCTCCGGGCACGGCTTTGGGCGGGGAGGTCAGCGACATGACCCCCAGGGTAGGAGGGGCTGAGTCGTGTGTCTGACCACGCACGGTGTCTGCTCCTGGAGCCGGCTCGACCGGGTGCTGTGGACGGCGGGCGATCGGGGGGACGTGCGGTGTCCACCGCGACGGAACGTGTGGCGCCGGCAACCCCTCTCACGCGCCGGGACAGCGGGGGGGCGAGCACGTCGACGCCGTGGGCATGATCGAAACGGGCCGTGGGTGAGGACGGGCGTCACCGGCTCCCCTGGCCAGGGAGGTCACCGGAGGACCGCGCGTCGACCGGCGACCGGACTCCTGAAGCTGGGACACTCGGCGCGTGATCGGGAGAGCAGTGGTGTTGGCGGGAGACTCCAGCGCAGGCAAGACGTCTGTGGCGCAGGAGCTGCAGACCCGGCTGGGCGAACCCCTTCTGCATGTCGGGGTGGATCATTCTTCTCGATGTTCCCCCACCACTGGAAGGACCATCCGCGAGGTCCGGGGCCGGGATTCTGGTACGACGACTCCGCCGACGACGACGGCGCTCCGCTGGCCCGCATCCGCTATGGAGACGCTGGGGGAGGCTGCTCGCCGGCATGCGGGCCGCCGTCAACGGGCTCCTCGCGACGGGCAACGACGTCATCCTCGACGAAATGCCGATCGAGGCCTCCACCATGCCTACCTGGCGGCGTGATCTCCGGGCATCGGCGAGCTGCTGGGTCTACGTCACGGCGCCGTTGGAGGTGCTGGAACGACGGGAGCGGGAGCGGATGTCGGGCCGCAAGTCGGGCAATGCGCGAGGGCATCACCGCCTGGGCCAGGGCGGCGACTGGGACATGGTGGTGAACACCGACACGGCCACCCCGGGGGATGCGGCGGCGGAGATCATCAGGCGGTGCCCGTTCCTGTAGGCCCGGCTTGCTCTGGCGACGATGTGGACAACGCGGGAGTATCCACAGCGCTGTGGATAACTCGTACACCTATTCGATTGTTTCCCGTTTGAGCATTCCTTTTCATCGGTCAACGCGATAGGGTGAGGAGACGGAATCAGACGGGTGATCGGGGGGTGAGGGTTGTGTCGACAGCGACCGAATATGTCGGGCCGGCGGCCCCCTCACGCGCTCAGACGGCGAGGGCGAGCGTGTCGAGGCGGCGGTGTTCGCGGGCATGTCCGGGGATGAGTTGCTGTCCGAGTTGGAGCGGATCGAGCGTGAGCGGGCGGCGTTGGTGGCGCGGTCGGTGGTCCTCATGGAGGTCATGGCGCGCGGCCGGCGGCGGGAGGCCCTCGCGGCGCTGGCACCGGATGTCCCGGCGGGGCGGCGCACTCTGGAGGTCGCCGAGGCCGATGCGTGTGTGGTCGATGAGGTGGCACTGGCGACGGGGTTGCGGGTTCATGAATGCCGGGCCCGGCTGGACCTGGCCTGTGGTGATGCCTCGCGGACGGGACCGATCAGGGCGGCGCTGGGCCGGGGCGAGTTGTCCTGGGAACGCGCGCGACGAGTCATGGACTCCGCTGCCCAAGTCCCGGCCGAGCACATCGAAGACCTGGTGACGCGGGTCGTGGCGCCCTATCCGGCGCGGTCGGTCGACGGAGTGGGCGGACTCTTGGTGCCGCACGAGGTGTTCGGCGCCCGGTTGCGGCGGTTCGTGGCCAGGCACGTGGACGCCTCCGAGCGTCACGCCCAGCGGATGCGGCAGCGGTGCACCCGCATCGACGTGCTGCCCGAGGGCGAGGCCACCCTGTCTGCGTCAGGCCATGTGCTGCGCGTGGCCAGCGCCCATGAACGCGTCGACCGGATCGCGCGCCGGCTGCGGGGCGAGGGGATCCGCGCACGCTGGCCCAACTGCGCTCCGACATCACCCTGGACCTGCTGCAGTGGGGCGAACTACCCACCGACTCGGCCATCCTGGACGTCGCCGGCCTGTCCGCGTATTCGAGGTTCGCCGGAGCGTTGCCCGCGGCGCGGGTCGATGTGGTGATCTCGGCGGCCTCCCTGATGGGTGCGAGCGCAGATCCGGGAATGGTGCCGATCGCGGGCCGACAGGAGTGGATCTGCGCGGAGATCGTGCGCGATGTGGCGTTCGCGGCCGGATCGACCTGGCGGCGACTGGTCACCGACCCGATGAGCGGGCACCTGGTCGACCTCTCCAGCACCGGATACGCGGTGACCGGGGACCTGCGCGAACGGATCGTGGCCCGCGACCGGGTCTCCCGAGTGCCAGGCAGCACCCGTCCGGCCGGGGCGTGCGACATGGACCACGACATCGACTACGCCGACGGCGGCCCCACCAGCGAGTCGAACGTGTCGGCCAAGCATCGTGGCGGGCACAACCACAAGACCCACCGCACCTGGCACTCCCATCGAGAACCCGCACCCGACGGGACGATCATCTGGACCACCCCCACCGGACGCCGCTACCGCACCACACCCTGGGACTACCGCGACCCCGACCCACCCACACCCGACCAGATCCTGGAGGCCCTCAGCACTGCCGGCCACCCCGCCGCCGACCCCGCGCCAGGAGCGCTCACTGCGTTCGGATCGAGGCCCGCCCAGCCGGAGCGCGTGGTGCATCGCATCACCCGCTGCCCCGACTGCCGACGCACCACCACGATCGACACCGTCCTGGTCGGAGACCTCACCGACGACCCCATCCACATCCACCGACCACGACGAACACGACTGCGTCGAACCACCGAACCACGACGCGACCCCTGGACCGACACCGACCCAGGACCCCCACCCTTCTGATGAGGCTCGGGCCTGACGACGCTCATGCCCGGCGAGCAGTCCGATGAGGGTCGCGCACCGCCACCCACGCCACGACCGCCGCGGCGACCACCGCGACGCACGACGTGGGTGGGAGCATCCCGGGGCCGCCCGGAGCGCGATGACGAGACCTCCGAGGCCCGCGCCCGCCGCAATCCCGACCTGGAACGCGAGGACGTACCAGGCCGACGCCTCCCGCCCCCACCCCGGCGCGTCACGCAGGACGAAGCGCCCATCTCGGTAGCGGGCACGCCGCCCATGCCACCCGAGACGTAGCACAGTTTCGACGTCATCTGGAGGGGGTCCCGCCACACCCCACCCCGCTGACCTGCACTGTTGCCCCCGACCCCCTCCGCGAGTACGTCGAAACTGCGCTACGTCCTGGACCACGCCGACGATCGCGACGCTGGGCGCGCCGGACGCCGGGGTCCGGCCCGCCCGCACCCCGATGCCTGCACCCGCACCTCACCCCTCCCGCAGCGCGACCGACGACCCCGACAACAGATCGACGTTCTCTGGCGGCGCACACCAGGTGAACGTCACCCGAAATTCGTTGCGCACCAAGGGATTTACTCAGGGTCCGGTCAGGTGGCGTACATCGGGCCAACAGACGACGGCAGAGTCGCGTTCACCCCGGCGCGACAGCGTGACGGCGGGCCCGTCCAGCCCTCCGTCTCTCACCCAGGAGCACCTCATGAACAAGGCATCCCGCCGCGTCGCCACGGCGATCCTCCCGCTCGTCGGTCTGGCCCTCGCGCCCGTGACCGTCTCGCAGGCCGCTTCCACCCCGCCCGTCAACCCCGAGCGCAAGGCCCAGGTCGTCCGTGACGACTACACCGGTCACGTGCAGGTCGTCCGCGGCAAGGCCGCGGACGAGAAGGTCCTCACCGGATCGGTGTTCGTCGACAAGGACAAGGACTCCGTCAAGGACCGCGGCGAGAAGGGCATCGCCGGCGTGACCGTCTCCAACGGCCGCGACGTCGTCACCACGAACGCCGACGGCGAGTACTCGCTCCCCGCGTTCGACCGCATGACGGTCTTCGTCACGCAGCCCTCGGGCTACGCCGTGCCGGTGAACGAGGACAACATCGCCCAGTTCTCCTACAACCACTTCCCGACCGGCTCGCCCAAGCTCCGGTTCGGTGGCGTACCCGCCACGGGCGCCCTGCCCAAGGCCGTCAACTTCCCGATGGTGAAGTCGAAGGCCACCGCGAAGACCTCGCAGAACTGCGCGGTCGCCTCCGACACACAGGGCTACAACCTCAAGGAGGTCGCCTACGCCAAGCAGGGTGCGGTGCGCGACCTCGTCAAGCGCACCGACCTCGGCGGCTGCGGCGTGCTGCTCCTCGGCGACAACGTGGGCGACGACCTCGCCATGAACGACCCGACGAAGGACATCTACCGCCAATTCCAGGGTCCCGTCCGCGCCCTGCCGGGCAACCACGACATGGACTTCGACGCGAAGGACGACGAGGGCAGCCTCGACACCCACCGCGCGCAGTTCGGCCCGGCCTACTTCTCCTGGGACGTCGGCAACACCCACATGGTCGCCCTCGACAACATCCGCTACAACGGCACCAAGCCCGGCGGCAAGTGGGACAACGGCGGCTACAAGGAGTCCCTCACGCAGGAGCAGCTCGACTGGCTGAAGAAGGACCTCGCGAGCGTGCCGGCGAACAAGCTCGTCGTCATCAACGCGCACGCGCCGATCATGCACTACCGCGGCGTGGGCACCGACAACGCCGCCGACCTGTTCGCGGTGCTGAAGTCGACCGGTCGGACCGCCGAGAACACCGTCATGATCGGTGGCCACACCCACACCATCGAGAACCTGCTCCCGGGCACCAAGCGTGAGGAATGGGCGGCCAAGGGCATCGCCGAGCTGCCGTTCCACCAGATCGTCGCGGGCGCCGTCTCCGGCGACTGGTACTCCGGCAACCTCGACGAGTCCGGACTGCCCTACGCCGTCGGCATCGGTGGCAACCGTCCCGGCACCCTGACGCTGTCGCTCAAGGGCAACCGGTTCGTCGAGAGCTACAAGGTGCGCCAGGAGCCCTGGAAGTACCGGCTCTCCCTCGGCGTGAACTCCCCGACGTGGCGTGACTGGGCCCCCAAGGCTCTCGCGTGGCGCGCGGACAAGGCCGCCGACAAGGGTGCACGCCCCACCATGGGCAACCTCAACGTCATCACGGATGAGGACCTCGAGGGCGGCACCTGGATCTCGGCCAACTTCCTGCTCGGCTCACGCGACGCCACGGTCGAGATGTCCGTCGACGGCCGCGCCTACCAGGTGGCGGAGCTCGCGCAGCCGGGCAAGGGCGAGAAGACCAACACCGGGTGGGAGTTCGCCGACGTCCAGGTCGCCAACGCCAACCTGCTGTCGGCCGGCGGCAACGTGCCCCAGAACAGCTCTTCGGTGTGGCGCGCCACGCTGCCGAAGAACCTGTCGAACGGCACCCACACCGCCACCGTGAAGGGCACCGACCGCCACGGCCGGGTCTACACCGAGACGGTCCGCTTCACGGTCGTCGACGAGCGCGCGCCGGTGAAGTGACGCCGCACCGGAAGAACGGACCGGGCACGGCCCGATGAGGGTGAACCCCGCAGCCGCCGAGGCTGCGGGGTTCACCCTCGCCGTCCACGACCGCCCGTGTCGGCCGCGCGGTTCAGCCGACGGGTTCGCGCACCGTCGCTCCCGAGCCCGCGTGCGAACCCGCCCGGTCCACGGCCCGCGCATCGGCGACGTCGTGCCCGGAGACCACCCCGCTCAGACCTCGCGGGTCGCGCAGCACCCACAGCACGTCGGCGACGAGCCACAGCACGGCGAGTGCCGCCACGGGGAAGGGTCCGGCGAAGATGCCCACCGCGGCGACCCCGCGCAGCAGACCGGGCGTGACCAGCGGGAACGGGCGGTCCCGCCGGACCGGCACGGGTCGCAGGTAGACGATCCGCTGCCCGAGGGAGGCCCGCGATCCGCGCAGGGTGGGCAGCACGGCGAGGGCGACCGTGACGGCCACCGCCGCCCACCGCATCAGCTCGAGCGCGAGGTCGCTCATCCCCGCTCCTCCAGGCGCGGCCCCACGGCCAGCCCGAACGCGATGAACACCCCCACCCAGGTGAGCGCGACGGCGCAGGCGAGGATCCAGGCGTCCAGCAGCATCGCGGTCCACCGGCGCACCCGGGTGACGGGGCGGGCGGACTCCCGCTGCCGCACGAGGGCGTCGGGGTCGGCGAACAACCGCGGGACGAACCCGGCCACGGCCACGCCGATCGCGGTGCCGGTGGTGTTGGTGATGAGGTCGTTGACGTCGGCGAACCGGTAGGAGCACGCCATGAGCCCCCAGTTGCCGGTGTACTGCGTGGCCTCCACCAGCAGCGACACCCCGGCCCCGGTGAGGACGGTCCGACCGGCCGACCAGTGCCCCAGCCGCCGCCCGAGCACCCCGAGCGGCACGAAGAGCGCGACGTTGAGGACCATCTGCATGACCACCCAGCTCTTCGCCATCGCGATCGGCGACAGCCCGGCGAGCTCACGCGGCATCGCGCGGAAGTAGGCGGTCGGATCGAGTTCGAGAGGGCGACCGCGAGCGGTGCAGAACCCCGGGGTCAGCTCCCCCGGCCCGGGCAGCGGGAACAGCGTGTAGGCGATGATCGCCGACCCGTACACCGCGGCCATGACCAGGCCGAACAAGCGCATGGGCGACGGCGCACCGTAGCGGCGGTACTGCCACACCAGCACGGGCACGAAGGCCACACCCGACAGGGCGAGACCGGCGATCACGGACCAGACGGCCTGGCTCAACATGTCGACTCCTCGGACGGTCGCGTCGAGCGCGGGTCCGCGCTCACCGACCACGGTGCCCGCCGGCCTCCCCTCGGCGCGTCACCCTGCAGGAGGGTTTCGGGTCCTCCTCCAGGAGGACCTCCCCGAGGGCTCCCCCGCCCGGTCGGGTCCCGGATCCACCGCTGCGTTCATCCGCCGTCGGCAGGCGGATCCAGGTAGGTCGCGAGGAAGTCGACGGCCTTGCGCTGCATGTCCTCCGTTGCGTAGTACCGGGATTCGGCGTGCCCGCCGTCGGTGAGGACGAGGTCGGTCGCGACACCGGCTCGGCGCAGCGCCTCGGCCGCACGCTCGGACTGGGCGTGCGGGACGACGCAGTCCTGACGCCCGTGGATGAACAGGGTCGGCGCCGACTCGGGCGACACGTACGTGATCGGACTCGCCGCCGCCGCGGCCTTCGCGCCCGCCTCGGCACCGGGGTCGGCGCCGATGAGCTTCCCCTCCGGTGAACTCCGCCCGGCGGACCCACGACCACACCCGGCCCGGACCCGATCGGGGACGACCGCCGCCAGATCGGAGACGCCGTAGTAGCTCACGACGGCGACGACGTGACTGGAGGCACCCTGCAGCGGCCCCAGGCGCCCCTCGTGCGCGGCCCGCCCCCGGGTCGTCCCGAGCAGTTGCGCCAGGTGCCCGCCGGCGGACTCCCCGGCCACGGCGATGCGCTCCCGATCGAGTCCGTAGCGCCCGGCGTGGGAGTACACCCACCGCACAGCGGCTTTGACGTCGTGCAGTTGCGCGGGCATCCGCGCGTCCCCGGACAGGCGGTAGTCGATGCTCGCGGTCGCCCAGCCGCGCCGGTGCAGGGCGTCGCGCAGGGCCGCGACGTTCTGCCCCTCGGTGCTCTCGAACAGCGCTCGGGAGCCGCCCTCCCAGCCGCCGCCGTGGATGAACACGACCACCGGACGCGGACCGCGGTGACCGCCCGGCACCGTGAGGTCCAGCGTGTGCGTCGTCGCCGCCGGCGACGTACGCCTGATCACGCACGTGCTGCTCCGGCACGGGTGTGGCGGGTGGGGTGGACGGCGTGGGGTGCATGGTCCGATGTTCCTCCGGCGTCAGCGGGGGCGTGGTGGCGCACGCACCCAGCAGGCTCAGCGCGAGGGCAGCCGTCACGGCCACCGGCATCCGTCTCATCGTCCCCCCTGGTACTCACGCGCGCCCCCGGCACGAGTCGGCAGGGTAGCGACCCCACCTGGGAGATCGCTCGACGGGAGCCGCCCAGGACAGCGAGCCGAGGCCGCCTCCGATCGGAGGCGGCACGAGACCGGAGGAGGCGTAGGAGATTCGGCGGGTGTCGCCACTCTCGCTGCGATGTGTGCGTCGCCGCCGACATCCCGACACTCAGCCGCCGAGGACGCTGCGCGTGACCTCCACCTGCTCTCGCAGGACGCTCGCGATGACTTCCTGAGCGTCGTTGATCTGGCGCACCGTCTGTGAGACCTCGTCGAGCGCACCGCGCACCGCCGTCGAATCCGACTGGATCTTCGCGACCTTCGTGCCGACCTCCTCCGTGGCCGACGCGGTCTCGCGCGCCAGGTCTTTGACCTCTCCGGCGACCACGGCGAAGCCCTTGCCCGCGTCGCCGGCACGGGCCGCCTCGATCGTGGCGTTGAGGGCGAGGAGGTTGGTCTGCTCGGCGATGGTCGTGATGGTCTTGACGACGGCGCCGATCTCGATGGAGCTGTTGTCCAGCCCGGCGACGATCCGGCCCGCCTCGGCCGTGATGCGATTCGCCTCGGCGGCGACGTCCCGCGCGGAATCGACGTTCTTGCCGACCTCGGAGATCGAGGTGATGAGTTCGCGGCCGGCGTGCGCGATCCGCGCGGTGGCACGGCTGCGCTCGAGACTGTGCGAGACGAGGAACGCCGTGTTGCGCAGGGCGTCGCGGCGCGCGTCGGTCAGCACGATCTCGCGGGTGGCGAAGAAGTCCATGGTGCCGACCACCTGGGAGCCGATCGTGATCGGCACGCACACGCCCGACTTCACCCCGGCGCGCTGGGCGGCCGGTGCGCGCACGCAGTCGGTGACCGTGCCGAGATCGGCCTCGAACACGAGATCCCGCTTCTGCCAGGTGCGCCCGGCCAGGCCCACGCCCTCGGCGAAGGTCGCCGCGCGCGTCACGTCCCGGAACTCCGAGCCGGCGTCACCGGACTCGGTGGAGAAGCGCAGGACCTGCGCCTCCGGGTCGACGGCCCAGAAGGAGCCGTAGGCCCAACCGAATTCGCGCCGGATGGTGTCGAGCGCGATCTTCACCGCGGCCTCTTCGGACTCCGCCTCGGTGACCTCGCGCAGCACCGCGTTGATCGCGGTCGCGTCACGAGCGCGTTCGGCGGAGGACTCGGCCGCCTGGATCCGGTCCAGGGCCTGCGACACCAGGTCGCCGACGCAGCGCATGAGTTCCATGCGGCGCTCGGTGCGCGGCCACGGCTCGAGGGACGCGAAGCTCAGGACCCCTCGACGCGACGCCCCGAGAAGATCGGGATGGCCAGCGTGGTCGACAGGACCGGCGCATCCGGGCCGAGCATCGCCTGGAGATCGCGCAGTTCGCCCTCCTCGAGGACGAGCTCACCGGTCTGCCAGGCCTTGCCGAGCCCGCCCGCACCGCGGGGGATGACGACTCCGGCCGACCTCGCGGTCAGCTCGGGGTTGCGTCCGCAGGACACGTCGAGGACGAGCCCGCCGGCCTCCTCGTCGACCCGCCACACGCTGGACAGGTCCCACCCGACGGTGTCGCACACCCGGTTGATGCCGGCGTGTGCGGCGGCCTGGTAGCCCTCCGCCCCCGCCAGGGTCTTGACGACCTTGCGAAGGATGAAGACCTCGTCGTGCTCGATCGGGGTCGTCGCGGTCTGGATGACCGGGTCTTTTCTGAAGGGGCGTCGCACGAATTCTCCCGGCTCGTTGATGTCGTCGGGCACCCATCGGTCGAAATGTCCGACTTCTGAGTCGGCCGTGGCGGCCGAAGGGACAGGAGGCACCTCGCGAATCACCGGGCGTGTCACCGGCTATTTCTCGGGAGGTTATCGTGAAAAACGTGACTCGCAGCCTGTACCTCGCGTCCGTCGAATCCCGATCAGGAAAGACCGCGTTGGCGGTCGGGCTCCTTGCCGAACTCTGCGCCCGCGGCGGCCGGGTCGGCGTCTTCCGCCCCGTCGTCCAGGACCGCTCCTCCGACCGCATCCTCGAGCTCCTCCACCCGTTCTCCACCTCCCAGACGCCCCTGGAGGAGGCCGTCGGCGTCACCTACGAGGAGATCCACCGCGACACCGAGGCCGCCATCAGCACGGCCGTCGAGCGCTACCACGCCTTCGCCGCGATCCACGACATGGTGCTCATCGTCGGATCGGACTTCACCGGCGTCCCCGCTCCCGCGGAGTTCTCCACCAACGCCGCCCTCGCCGCCCACCTGGGTTCGCGGATGGTGCTGGTCGTCCCCGCCATCGACCGCGGCGCCGACGCCACCGCCACCGCGGCCGTCGTGAGCGTCCAGGAGGCCCGCAGCCGGCACGCCGACGTCGCCGCCGTGGTCACCAACCGCGTCCCCGACGGCCAGGTCGACGTCGTGCGCGAGGCGATCGAGTCCCGGCTCGCCGAGCTCGACCTCGACACCTGCACCCCGCGGGTGTTCGCCATGCCCGACGACACACTGCTCGGCGCGCCCACCCTGCGCGACCTCATGACCGCCATCGACGCGACCCTGCTCGCCGGTGAGGACAGCCTGCTCGACCGCGAGACCGCCGGCCTCGTCGTCGCCGGCATGACGATGCCGCACGTGCTCGACCGGTTGACCGAGGGCAAGGTCCTCATCTGTCCCGGCGACCGCGAAGAGGTGCTCATCGCGGCGCTGCTCGCGCACAAGTCCTCCACGTTCCCCGCGCTCGCCGGTGTCGTGCTCAACGGCGGATTCCCCTTGTCTCGCCAGGTCTCGCGCCTGGTCGAGGGCCTGGAGGTCGAGCTGCCCGTGCTCACGTGCGAGGACGACACGATGCAGACCGCGATGGCCATGCACGAGGTCGCCGGGCGGATCACGCCGCACACGACCCGCAAGATCGAGCACGCCCGCGCGCTCGTGCACGATCACGTCGACGTCGACGCGCTGCTGCCCGCGGCCGGGCCGGAGGACGAGCCCTCCTCGGCACCGCGGGTCGTCACGCCGTTGATGTTCGAGCACCAGCTCACGGCCCGCCCGCGCCGCCGACGCGCACATCGTCCTGCCCGAAGGGGGCGAGGACCGCATCCTGCGCGCCGCCGACACCCTCCTCGCGCGGCGCGTGGCGAGGCTCACGCTGCTCGGCGACGAGGCCCAGATCCGCGACCGCGCGATCGTGCTCGGCCTCGACCTGAGCAACGCCCGCGTCATCGACCCCTACACCAGCGAGCTGCGCGAACAGTTCGCCCACACCTACGCCGAGATGCGCGCCCACAAGGGAGTCACCCTCGACCGGGCCCACGACGTCGTGGTCGACCCCGCCTACTTCGGCACACTCATGGTCAAGGCCGGCGAGGCCGACGGCATGGTGTCCGGATCGATCACCACCACGGCCCACACGATCCGCCCGGCGCTGGAGATCATCCGCACCTCTCCCGGCGTCTCCGTGGTCAGCAGCGTGTTCTTCATGTGCCTGGCCGACAAGGTCCTCGCCTACGGCGACTGCGCCATCAACCCCGACCCGAACGTCGAGCAGCTCACCGACATCGCGATCTCCTCGGCCAAGACCGCCGCGCAGTTCGGCGTCGAGCCACGGGTGGCGATGCTGTCCTACTCCACGGGCGGCTCGGGCTCCGGCGCCGACGTCGAGAAGGTCCGTGAGGCCACGGCCCTCGTGCACGAACGCGCCCCCGAACTCCTCGTCGAGGGACCGATCCAGTACGACGCGGCGGTCGACCCCGACGTGGCGGCCACCAAGCTCAAGGACTCCCCGGTGGCCGGTCGCGCGACCGTGCTCGTGTTCCCCGACCTCAACACCGGGAACAACACGTACAAGGCCGTCCAGCGCAGCGCGTCCGCCGTGGCGATCGGGCCCGTCCTGCAGGGTCTCAACGCGCCCGTCAACGACCTCTCGCGCGGCGCTACCGTGCGAGACATCATCAACACCGTCGCCATCACCGGCATCCAGGCCAAGGGGTAAGGCATGCGCGCAGTTCTCGTCGTCAACGCGGGTTCCTCCTCGCTCAAGTACCAGCTCGTCGACCCCGACACGGGTGAGTCCCACGCCAAGGGGCTGGTCGACCGCATCGGCCTGCCGCAGGGCTCGATCAAGCACGAGGTGGGCGGGCACAAGCACGTCCGCGAGCTCGAGGTGCCCGATCACGTGC